>NZ_CM139246.1:87500-4915000 GCF_054817845.1 Methylobacterium sp. CM6241 | reverse complement strand
ACGGGCCGCCGCAGCGAGATCCGCAGGCACCGAACCGCCAAGCTGGACCGCTACAGGATGTTCCGCATCCGAGAATCCGAGCAGACGCTCCCGGTCGCCGTGCAGGACGGCGTTGCTCGTTACCATTTCGGTATAAAGGCGTGCACGGCGCGACAGGACGCGGTGGAACGACCGGCAGTATCGGTCGGTCCAATCCATCATCGGCGCGACCGAGAAACGGATATCGTCAGGTTTCATCATGTCCGCATCAAAGAGACTGGCTCCGGCTTTGCCGGAGTGACGTCTGCCTCGGCTGTTCCAATCAATGATCGTGCTTGCAATCCGGCCCATGCACATGAGCGTGGCCGTCATTCCCATGATCATGAGCGTGCGCGTGCCCGTGATCTGCATGGTCATGACCATGATCGTGCGCATGCGAATGATCGTGATGGTGATCGTGCCCGCACTGGCTATGGTCGTGGGCCTCACGCTCGGGCTTGAAAGCCCGTGAGACCGGGTTTGCGGCGCAGCCCTGGCCACGGACGAGTTCCGCATTCGCCGGAGTCGCGGGAATATAGAGGACGTCGGCGCCGATCTCCGCCGGGACGTGACTGCCGCCGAGCTGCCAGGAAAGCCGCATCAAGCGCGCCGGATTCTCGGCGCGCACTTCGAGCAACGGTTCGGCCGCGGCGCGAACCGTCACCAAGCGTCCATCTTCGAGACGAAAGGCATCGCCGTCCTCGACGGGCGCCAGCTTCGACAAGGCCAGGGTGAAGCTCAAGCCTCCCGCGCCGTTGAGGATCGCAGCCGCCCCCTGGCGACCATCGTGATCGAGCGTGACGCTATCGGCAACGGAATCGGGGCGGATGGCGGCTTTGCGGACGATGGCGGTGGCTCGCAGCATGGCTTCCTCGAACGGTTTAAACTCATCTGGGCATCCGGCGAGGGCGGCCCAAGGTGTCTGGCGTGCATCACTAACGGGTTTTTCGCCGGAACGGAAAGCTTGGCCGGAACCGTTCCCCCATCACGTGCATTCCACGAAAGGAATGGCTAAGCTACGTTGCGCAAGGTCACCACGGCGATAAGCCGGGCCAGAAAACGCACAAGGGAGTCTCGGGACCATGAAGAAGCTCATTGCCGCTACCCTCGCCGGGGCTCTCGCCCTCTCCCTCGGCGCCTGCAACACGCCGCAGGATCGTGCACTCGGCGGCGCCGGCCTCGGCGCTTTGGCCGGTGCTGCCATCGGCGGTGCAGCCACCGGTCGGGCCGGCGGCGCTCTTGCCGGTGCGGCCATCGGTGGCGCCAGCGGCGCGATCATCGGCGCCGGCACAGCCCCGCGCTGCCCCTACGGCACCTATCGCGACGCCTACGGCGACGTGTACTGCCGCTGAGATCTTTCCATACGGGAAGAACATCGGGGTCGAGGCGCATGCCTCGGCCCTTTTTCATGACGTGGAGACAAGACGGGCCGGGGGCATTTGCCGTATGCGGGTCTGCGCCGGCGAATGACCGGCCGACGATCCTCTGCGATGCCGATGCTGTCTCACGCTTTTCTCGTTTCGCCCCTCGAATGCGCCCTCCACGCCCATCAAGGCGGTTCCGCATGACCGTCGGGATCTGGGGCAAGCTCGGCGGCGCCGGAATCGGACTGGCCATCGGTGGACCGATCGGCGGTCTGGTCGGCGGGGTCGCCGGTCACTTCCTGGTGGATCGGGAAGGCGCGATCTTCGGCGCGACGCCGAGGGATGTCGTCTTCACCACCGGCCTCGTGGCGCTGGCCGCCAAGATGGCGAAATCGGACGGCGTGGTGACGCCTTCCGAGGTCGAGGCCTTCGCCAAGGTCATCCAGGTCAGCGAGCGGGAGCGGCCCGGCGTCCAACGGCTGTTCGACCTTGCCAAGGGCACCTCGGCCGGGTTCGATGCCTATGCGCGACAGATGGCGACGGCGTTTCGCGATGAACCGGCTTTGCTGGAGGATGTCCTCGACGGCCTGTTCCACATCGCGAAGGCCGATGGTGCGATCCATGAAGCAGAGGAGCGCTACCTGCGTGCCGTGGCCGAGACCTTCGGCTTCGACGATGTCGCCTTCCGACGCATTGCGGCACGGCATGTACGACTCGCCGACGATCCGTATCTGGTCCTCGATCTAGACCATGAGGCGAGCGACGCCGAGGTGAAGGCCCGGCATCGCGCCCTGGTGATGGAGAACCATCCCGATCGCGCCATCGCTCGAGGCGTCCCCCCCGAAGCCGTGACGATCGCGACCGAAAGGCTCGCGGCGATCAATGCCGCCTATGACCGGATCGCCGCCGAACGACGTTTGCGTTGAGGCGGAACGGAGGAACTGCCGCATGAAGCCCAAACCGGAAAGCCCGGTGGCGACCAGTGTCATGCCATCGCCCAACCATGGGGAGCGCCGCGACGGGCCGCCGACCATGCTGATCCTGCACTATACCGGAATGGAGAATGCAGCCGCCGCATTGCAGCGCCTCGCTAACCCGATCTCCGAGGTCTCGGCGCATTACGTGGTGCTGGAAGATGGCCGGGTGATCCAGATGGTGCCGGAATCACGCCGCGCCTGGCATGCTGGGGCCGGTACATGGGGCCGCGCCACAACGGGAATCGAGCGAGACATCAACTCGCGCTCCATCGGCATCGAGATCGTCAATGGCGGGCATGTCGGCGGATTACCGCCCTATCCGCCAGAGCAGATCGACGCGGTGATCGCACTGTCCCAGGATCTCGTCACACGTTGGAACATCGCGCCGTGGCATGTCCTCGGCCATTCGGACGTGGCGCCGGAACGCAAGGAAGATCCAGGCGAGCATTTTCCCTGGCACCGACTGGCCGCGGCGGGAATCGGACATCACGTGCCGGCGTCACCCATCCGCGACGGGCGCTTCTTCGCGGAGGGCGATACCGGACAGCCGATCGAAGCGCTCCAGGCCATATTCGCACTCTACGGCTACGACATACCCGTGACCGGAGTTTTCGATCGTCGAACCCAGGCGGTCGTCACGGCATTCCAGCGCCGATTTCGCCAGGCACGCGTGGATGGAGTCGCCGATGCCTCGACGATCACGACCTTGCGCGACTTGCTGGCCGCATTACCGTCACGGTGATTGCTCGACGCCGCATCCGTCGCCGCACGTGAGCGGTCCGGCCCCATAGTCTAAAGACGGGTCGACTTCGCAATCATCGATGACGTCACCGGCACAGGCGCCGGTGACGGAATTCAGGACCACTCTCAGGCGCGTTGCGACACGGCGTCCCTGTTCTCGTCCTTCGCTGCATCCTTGGCTGCGTCCCGCGTGCGCCACAGGCTGTAAGCGACGCCGCCCGCCAGCAGCACCAGCGTCACGACAAGCGACACCCATGGCGGCACATGAACGAGGTCGAACGTGTCGGCCACTACGATCTTCGTTCCAATGAAGATGAGGATGAACGCCAGCGCGGTCTTCAGATAGGCGAAGCGATCCACCATGGCGGCGAGAGCGAAGTAGAGCGCGCGTAGGCCGAGAATCGCGAAGATGTTGGAGGTGTAGACGACGAACGTATCGGTGGTGATCGCGAAGATCGCCGGGACGCTGTCGACGGCGAAGATCACGTCCGCGCCGTTCACGAGGATCAGGCCGAGCGCCAGGGGGGTGAACCAGAGGACGGACTTGCCGCTCTGCGGATCCGGCTTCCGAACGACGAAGCGTTGGCCGTGCATCTCCGGTGTGATGCGCATCACCTTGCGCAGCATCCGAACCATCGCGTTGTCCTGAATGTCGCCGGCCTCTTCCTCCTTGCCGAACAGCATCTTCAGCCCGGCGAAAATCAGGAAAGCAGCGAAGATCGACAAGACCCAGGCGGCCTGGTGTACGAGCGCGGCGCCGAGCCCGATCATCAGCCCGCGCAGGACCACCGCGGCGAGAATGCCCCAGACGAGAACGCGGTGCTGCGCCGCGCGGGGAATACCCAGGGAGGTGAGAATGACCGCAATGACGAAGACGTTGTCCATGGACAGCGACTTCTCGACCACGAGGCCGGCCACGTATTCCTGAGCGGGCTGTGCCCCGAAATACCACCAGATCCAACCGCCGAAGGCGAGGCCGAGGCTGAAATAGAACGCGGTGAGAAGGAGGCTCTCCTTCACCCCGATCTCGTGGTCCTTGTCCCGATGTAGCAGACCGAGGTCGAAGGCGAGCAGCCCGGCGACCAGGGCGTGGAACCCGAGCCACATCCAGACAGGCTTGCCGAGCCATTCGATGAAGAGAAAGTCGACCATGTGGGACCGTCGATGCTTTGCGAGACGCAGGAAAGCATCGGCTCCGACATCACGGAAGGCGTCAACGCGCATCCGCCAGAGGGGCCCGCAGCCGATTTCCGTAAGCTGGGAACCGCCGGGACGGTAATCAAGAGACGGCATGGCGGCGCCGTCGCGTTCACGCCGAGCGCGGGTTCCGAGAGCTCTACCGGTGTGGCCAACCGGCCGCAGAACGGGGCAAACCGCTCGTCGCCATCGATCGCTTCCTTGTTTTGCTGCACCGCGACGCCCCACAATGGCGGGCGGTTCGGAGCCGGGCGGTGTGAGGGTTCAGCGCGTGAGGATCGGACGCATCCTTGGATGGGCGAACTTCGCGCTGGTCTTGGCCGGTTCGGCGCAGGCCGAGGCGACGCGCTTCGTCGCCCCGGAATGCCGGGCCGGTTCGACACGACAGGATGCGCTCACGGGAGTCGGCGAGCGCGGCGAGTTGATCCTGGCATCGGGCAGTCGCGCAATTCTGGGCGGTATTCGTTGGCCGGTGGAAGAGGATGGCGCGGCCCGTGCCTGGCTTCTCCGGCATCGAGACCGTCCGCTGGAGCTCGTGCCGCGCGGCGAGGCCGACCGATGGGGACGCGCGCAGGTCGATGCGGCCGTTCTCGACGAGGCGGTGGACCTTGCCGGTGGGCTGATCGCGGAGGGACTTGCCTATGTGGATGCCGGCGAACGCGACACGCTGTGCAGACCGGCGCTGCTGAGCCTCGAAACCGAGGCTCGCGGAGCGGCGAGGGGGCTTTGGCGCACGGGCGTGCGTGAGGGCCGGGAGGGTGGCGCGTTGCGCGAAGCGACCGGTCGTTTCATCGTGGCGCAAGGGAGGGTCGTGAATGTCGGCGAGCGGTCGGCCCGGACCTACGTGGATTTCGCCAGGCGGGGTGAAGATGGCTTGACGGTCACCGTGTCGAAGCGCACTTGGCGCCAGTTGCGTGAACGTGGTCTGAGTGCGGCGACGCTACGCGGGCGCCTCGTCCGCGTTCGCGGTGTCGTCGAGGCTTGGCGCGGACCCACCCTCGACATCGCAAGCGCAGACATGATCGAAGTTTTGGATGAGGAGCGGGCGCTTCGGCGCTGAACGGAATGATTGGGGGGCACACTCGACATCGCGGATTCTGGGCTGGCCGAAGCGGCCTGCTCATGTCGACGCTCATCCTGCCGCTGTTGGTGGGCTGCGGCGCCGACCAGACCGGCGCCCTGTTGCAGCCGGCCGCGATCAAGGTCCCGGTGGAGGCTCCCCGCACCACGGGCCGTGAGCGGACCGCCTCGGATGCCGACCATGCCAAGCTCGTGGCTTCCTTCGGTGGGGAATACCGTTCGCCGGCCGCTCTGCGCCTGCTGACGGAGGTGACCGACCGTCTGGTGAAGGCCACCGACCGTCCGGAGGAGACCTACGCGGTCACGCTTCTCGACTCGCCGGTCATCAACGCCTTCGCCCTGCCCAATGGCCGGCTCTACGTGACCAGGGGGTTGCTGGCGCTGGCCAGCGATACGTCCGAGATCGCCGCCGTGCTGGCGCATGAGATCGCCCACGTCACCCTGCGCCATGCCACGGCGCGCACTGAACTGGCCCTGCGCTCGCAGCTGGTGAGCCGGGTCGTCGCCGACGTGCTCAACGATCCGGCCACCGGCGCCCAATTGCAGAACCAGTCGAAATTCGCCCTGGCCCGGTTCTCCCGCGATCAGGAGCTCGAGGCGGACGGGATCGGTGTCCGGACCCTGGCGCGGGCCGGCTACGATCCGTTCGGTGCGGGCCGGTTCCTCAACTCGCTCAATCGCACCACAAACATGAAGACCGGGACGGGCATGGCCGGCGAGCCCGACATGCTCGCCACCCATCCCGGTACCAGCGAGCGGATCAACCTCGTCACCCGCGCCGCCCGCCTGATCGGCGCGCCCGGCCTCGGCGTCGATGAGCGTGCGCGCTACCTCGCGGCCATCGACGGTATCGCCTATGGCGACAATCCGGGCGACGGGATCGTCAAGGGCCGCCGCTTCCTCCATCCGAGCCTCGGCATCGCCTTCGAGGTACCGGAGGGATTCACGATCGAGAACACGCGGAACGCCGTCCTCGGCGCCACCGGGGAGGGGAGCCGTCGCCTTTTGTTCGATCAGGTCGAAAGCCATGTCGGCCAGAGCCTGGAGGAGGTGCTGCGCGCAACCTGGAGCGACAGCATCGAGGCGAGTTCGGTGGAGAACCGGATGATCGCCGGCAACTCCGCAGTCACGGCGATGTCGCGCGGCAAGGACTGGACCTTCCGCCTCGCCGCTGTCCGGGTCGGGGAGACCACCTTCCGCATGATCATGGCCGCCAAGGGCAGCACGGATCCCGACGGCGCGTTCCGTCGCTGGACGGAGAGCCTGTCCGGCGTCGGCCCCGACGAAGTGAAGTCTCTACGCCCACTGCGCATCCAGGTCGTCGTCGCCGGGCCGGCCGATACGGCCGACGAGATGGCGCGCAGGATGGTGGTGCCCGATCGTCCCCTCGACCGCTTCCTCGTCCTCAACGAGCTGGAGCGGGGTGCCGTCATCCGGGCGGGCCAAAGCTACAAGCTCGTCGTCGAGTAGCGAAACACGGTTGCGGTCTGGCAGTTCGATGCCGGACCACGCTGTGGTGATTCCCGATTCCACCCGGGTCGTTCATGCTGGTCGTCAGGCCCGCCGCGACGCTCGGGGAGCACCAACGGTTCGACCGGTGGCGGAGAACGTGGCCGTCATGGGCATCCTAACCGAGTCTCATCCGAACGGAGTCGTCGATGCATCATCCAGCGTCCGCTGTCCGTATTCTCATCGTGGAGGACGAGGTGATGCTTCTCGACGTCATCACCGCCCATCTCGAAGAGGTCGGATATGACGTGATCCCGGCGGTCACCGCAGAAATCGCGCTCGATATTCTGCAGCGTGGCGACCCGGTGGACATCCTGTTCACGGACATCCGTCTGCCGGGTGCGATGGATGGATGGCAGCTCGCCGAAGCCGCGCGGGACATCCGTCCCGCCCTTCCGGTGATCTACGCCACCGGCTTCTCTCACACCCCGCCCCGGATGGTAGGCGGCGCGGTCTTCTTTCAGAAGCCCTATCGCGCGGCGGCGGTCATCCGCGCGATCAAAGGGTTCGGCGTGTCACCACCCGCCTGATCGGTCAGGCGGCGGCGAGTGCCATCGACATCGATTCCTTCTTCATCAACTCGCGGTAGAACCCGTCGAGGTGGGTAAGCTTGTCCGGCGAGCCGTCCTGGATGACGCGCCCGCCTTCGAGCACCACGATCCGGTCGAAATCCTTCAGCGTCGAGAGACGGTGCGCGATCGCGATGACGGTCCGCCCCTTCATCAAATTGGCCAGGGCGTGCCGGATCGCCTCCTCGGAATCGGCGTCCAGCGCCGAGGTCGCCTCGTCGAGCAGCAGGATCGGGGAATCCTTCAGGATGGCGCGGGCGATGGCGATGCGCTGGCGCTGACCGCCGGACAGCTTCACACCCCGGTCGCCCACGATCGTGTCGAAGCCCTCCGGCAATGCCTCGATGAAGTCGGTGCAATGCGCCGCCGCAGCTGCCTTCCAGACATCCTCGTCCGATGCGTCCGGCCGGCCATAGCGGATGTTCTCGCGCAGCGTCCGGTGGAACATCGACACGTCCTGGGGCACCACCGTGATGGCTTCGCGCAGGGAATCCTGCGTCACCCGGTTAATGTCCTGACCATTGAGCAGGATCTTCCCGCTCTGGACCTCGTAGAAGCGCTGGAGCAGCGAGAAGAGGGTCGATTTACCGCCACCCGACTTGCCCACGAGACCGATGCGCTGCCCGGCCTCGATCTTCACGTTGAAATCCGTGAAGACCGCGCGACCATCGGGATACGAGAAGGCGACGTGATCGAACTCGATCTCGGCGCCGGTGCCCGAAAGCGGCATCGCTTCGGGATGGTCGATCAGGTCGTGCGGCTGAAGCAGGGTATGCAGGGCCTCCGACAGCCGGGCCGTATGCTGAGTCGCATCCACCAAGGCGACGGCGAGGTCGCGCGTGGCGGCGAGGATACGGATGCCGAGGGTGCAGACGAGGACCACCTGTCCGTTGGTGGCCTGGCCCGCTTCCCACATGGTGATGGCCCAGTAGAGCAGGCCGAGCACCGCGAAGACCGTGAGGATCGCGTGAACGATCCGAAGCTTCTCGAGGTAGAGCAGCGAGGAGCGACGCGACCGCATCTCGACGCCGATGGTACCGTCGAAGCGCTTGTATTCCCGCTTGAACGCCGAGAAGGCGCGGACCAGCGGCATATTGCCGACGAGATCCACCATCTCGCCATCCACGCTCGCGGCTTTGGCCGCGAAGTCGTGGTGGAGCGGCTTTCCCGCAGCCGCCATCTTGAACATCAGGATGACGACGGCGGCGAAGATGCCGGCCAGGACGCCCGCCATGGTGAGGTTGACGGTGCCAATATAGACGATCGACAGGAAGGCCGCGACGCAAGGTGGCATCACGTTGAACACGAACATGTTCTCGACCGTGAAGATCGCGTTCGAGGTTGCGGTGATGCGCGAGGCGAGAGTTCCGGGCTGCCGGTCGGCGAAGAAGGACGGCGAATGCCCGGTCATGTGCCGGAACAGGTCGCGGCGGATATCACCCGTGACACCGACGAAAGTGAAGGATCCGACGAGGCTCGCCACGCGCCAGAGCATGTTGTCGGCGGCGATGAAGGCGATGAGGACGGCCAGTGCGCCCCAGATCAGGCCTGCATCCGGCCCCTTACTCAGGGCATCGACGACGCCCTTCAGCGCGTAATCCGTGCTCACGGAGAAAGCGACGGCTCCGAGGACAGCGCAGAGGATGACCAGATGGGGAAGGGCCCGCCGCTTCAGGTAACGGGAGACGAAGGCGAAGGGCCTGTCGGCATAGACGCAGAGGTCTTCCATATGGGTGACCATCCCGGTGCTCATTCTTAACTGTCGGATTCTGACGTGACCCTGCAAGCAGGCAGCACGGAACCGTGAACCTATAGGTCGCAACGCAAATCTCGTCCAAGCGTTGCAGGCTGCCGTCAAGCTTGCGCTCTTATACCGAGGAAACCTGAACGGGTCTTGAGCGGCAAGCGAATTCGATGCCGTAACCCCATCAGGTCGCCTCCACCTGACGGGTCTCCGGCATGATCAGGGCGAGGAGGGCGAAGCCCGCCAGACCCACGATGGCGAGGCCGAGGAAGGCGCTGTGGCTGCCGAGGTGATCGGCCATGATTCCGGCCAGCGACGTCGACAGGGCGGCGCCGATCCCCATGGCGGTTCCGACCGCACCGAGGGCGAGGTTGAACCGGCCGGTGCCGCGCGTGACGTCAGAGACCACGAGGGGAACCATGACCCCGAACACGGCCGCCGAGACGCCGTCGAAGACCTGGATCGCCACGAGGAGTTCGGGGCTATCGGTATAGGCGAAGAGCAGGCCGCGGATCGGGAGGGCGGCAAAGCCGATGAGAAGGAGCGGGCGGCGGCCCCATTTCTCGGCGGCCCGCCCGACCGCCGGGCCGGAAATCGCCAGGACGACCTGGGGCACCACGATGCAGGCTGCGATGAGCGCGGTGGCGGTTTCGCTGGCCCGCAGGGTCAACATGCTGCCCACGAGAGGCAGCATGGCGGCGTTGGCCAGGAAGAAAAGGGTCATGCAGGCGGCAAAGCACAGAAGGGGGCGATTGGTGACGATGGCCTTCAGCGCGCTTTCCTTCGGCCCCGACTCCACCGCCTCGGCTTGGCGGGCCTGCAGCGGTGCCGCGCCGGGACGGATGAACGAGAGCGCGATCAGCGTCGGGATCATGAGGAAGGCGGTGAGGTAGAACACCGCGTCGTTCGACAGGTAGTAGCCGCAGGCTCCCATCAACGCCGCCGCGACCGCGTTGCCGAGCGCCGAGAAGCTCGCGTTGCGCCCCAGCCGTTCACCGGCACGTTTATGCCCCACCAATCCGATGCTGATGGCCGCGATGGCCGGCGTCAGGATGCAGCTCGCGGCCGAATGGGCCGCCATGGCGAGCAGAACGATGAGGAAGCTCGGCCACATGGCGAGGGCGAAGGCGCTGAGCGAGATCGCCACGACCGAGAGCCCCGCCGCGAAGCGTCGCGAACGAACCGCATCGACGAAAGCACCGCCCGGCACCTGACCGAGCAGGCTGACGAGGCTGCCCACCGTGAGGGCGAAACCGATGTCGGATTGCGTCCATTGCGCCTGCGTGAAGTACACGGCGAGGAACGGACCGAACCCGGTCTGGAGGTTCGCGACGAAGAACGCGAAGGCGTCGAGCCCGCGGCTGCTTCTCACCGAAACGGCCTGCATGTCGGTCGAAGCCTCTCCGGGCATCTCGGCATAGGCGTCACGCCGGGGAACCCCACGCGGTCGGAATTCCGACCGGGGCACTTCGCGGGGTTTGATGACGCGTCGATTCTGCGAGCGGGATACCGTCATTTGTCCGGCGATTTCTCAGCCGGCTTGTCTGGCATGGGAGTGGCCGCAGGGGTAGACGGCGGCGTGACGGGAGCCTGGACCGGAGCCGCCGGAGTCGGTGCGGCGGGGGGCTGAACCGCAGGGAGCTGCGCTGCCGGGACTGGCGCTGCCGGAACTTGCGCGGGAGCGACTTGTGCAGGGGCCACCTGAGCGGGCGGAGGCGCTTGGCCGGCCGCCGCGTCGCCGTCGGGCGGAACGCTCGGGCTCGCCGGGCCGAGGACGACGATGGGATCGCCCGGCTTGTATTCCGGCGAGACGCGAACCTGGTTCCGGCTCAGCTGAAGGACGAGGCGGCTCGGCTTGCCATCCGGCGAGAAACGCATGGCGCGCCAGTCCACCGCGATCTTGCGCGAGCCTACGCCAAGAAAGCCGCCGAAATCGATGATGGCGGCGCGTGGCCGACCATCCTTGTCGAGGATGATGTCGATGATCCGACCCATATCCTCGCCGGTGGAACTGCGCACGGCTTTGCCGAGCACACCCTCGTAATCCTGGGTATCCAGAACCGTCGCGGGTGTCCCTGTGGCCGGTACGGGCGGGGCAGCCGCCGGCTGTGCCGGCGCGGTGATCTGCGGTGGCGGCACCGGCGGCGAGACTGGGGTTGCGGGTGCCGCGGGCGCGGCCGGAGACGCGTCGCTCGCCGCGCCGGTAGCCGGAGCGGTTCCCTCTGCTGCGGCTCCCGCGGCCCAAAGGGTGATCGACGCGGCGGCAACCAGCCGGACAGTTCTGAACACGTGCGTTCCCCGAAGAAGCATGTCGCCGGCTCCCGCTCGACCTCGGCCATCCCGAGACGTTCTCGCCTGGCATGGAGTGGGAAGGCGTATGAGAGCGGACCAAGGCGAAGTTGTGGATGACGGCGAACCGATCAGCAGAGGAGCGGCTCGTCCCGATCACGGATTGGCAAGAACCGGACCGTGGCGGTCATGGTGGCGTGCAGCGCGGAAGCTGTCCAGGCGAACCGGCGCCCGGCGACACGGAATTTTTCCCTGTCCGCCGCGTGAGGTATGACGAAAGCCCTGTGATCGTCTGGTTTTCGCCTTTTGTGCATCGTAGAGATGCGCGCAAGCGTGCCGAACCACCCGCGCGAACTGAGGTGGAATACTTTTGAGGAACTCGTCGATGCGTATCCCGTCGAAAGCCTGCGCTCTGGCGCTTCTTGCAGCGTCTTTGGGCGGTTGCCAGGCATTGTCCGGCGGCGGTGGCGTCATGCCAGAGAGCGAAGTCGGTCCTCCGCCCTCCATGCGCGGTGCCGTGCCTGGCGCTCAGCGCGCACGGGCGGCCGAGGTCGATCCCGATGGGGCGCCGCTCCAGACGGCTCCGACGCGGCGCCTGGACCTGCCGAAATCGGCCGGCGGCCAGACCCGCTCCCAGGCGGAGGCGGAGCGCCGGATTCGCCGTGAGGACATCGAGGGCGAAACGACCAGCCGTTCGAGCTCCGGCGGGCTCGCCCCGCAGATGGGGTCGGGCGGCAGTGTCGGCCTCGGCGGGAAATTCTAGAACCGCGCGACGCGACTGACGGATTCTAAAAGCGCCGCCGATGGAGCCCCCATCGGCGGCGTTGTCGTGTGTGAGGGCGAAGATGCCGGTCAGACGAGATCGGCACCACGCGTGTCGGTATCGACCCGACCTTCGACGGCAACGAGTCCCGTCAGGCCAGCGAGGAGCGCGCCGGAAGCGACGAGGGCGAGGGCAGCGGCTGCGATGAACATACTCTTAGTGTTCCTCATCGCGCTTAAGGGATCGTTCTCCGTCGCGTCTGGGCGGTGTTCCGAGATCGCGCAGATGCGGCGATTCCGGGGGAGGAACGAAAAAAGATTGCACGCTCCCGCAATGTGGCGTCGTCCGGCGACCTACCGTCCTGCCACCCGGCGCAGACCCGATCCCCTCTCCACCATCGGATCATGCGGCGCTTCTCCCGCGAACCGCACAGCGAAGGCCTCGGAACGATTCGGTTGTCTTCCTAACGCATTGTCGGACGACAGGTTTTTCGGACGATGCCCGTTTCGATGCCGCCGGGCCGCTCTGTCGTCCCTGATGACGATCATAGAGGGAGCGGCCGTCATGCGGATCGGATCGCGTCGGGACGGAAGTCCGTGCTCCCGCCTTCGTGGGCTTGCAAAATCCCCGCTATCCCCGTCCCTTCTGTGGATGGGCGGTGGGTCTACGTGATTCCCTCTTGGAACGCTCTCAGCACCGCTTAGTTGTTGCAGCTATGCGCTCCGAGGCCCTTGGCCGTGGGCGTGACGGCGCTCAAAGCCAAAAACCGGAGGAACTCATGGCAACCAAGACCACCACCAAGGCAGCCGACAAGCCGGCCGCTGCCAAGAAGACCGCTGCTCCGAAGGCTGAAGGCGCCGCTAAGCCCAACGCGCTGCAGCAGCCGCTGAAGCCCTCCGAGGAACTCGCGGCCGTCGTCGGCTCCGCAGCGCTTCCGCGCGGCGAGGTCGTCAGCAAGGTTTGGGAATACATCAAGAAGCACAATCTCCAGAATCCCGAGAACAAGCGCGAGATCCTGGCCGACGACAAGCTGAAGAAGGTCTTCGGCAAGGACAAGTGCACGATGTTCGAGATGAACAAGCACCTCGCTGCCCATCTCAAGTCGGCCTGATGCCGGTGCGGCCCGGCGCTCGAGTGGCGCCGGGCAGGCTCTTTCTCAGTTTCGGTACGTCCGCTAGCGACCCGAGAGCGTTGCGCTCAGGCGATGTGACGGATCACTCCCCCATCGACGCGTAGGGCCGCACCGCTGGTGGCGCTGGCGGCCGGACTGCAGATGTAGGCGACCATGCTGGCGACCTCCTCGACCGTCGCCAAGCGACGAATGAGCGAGGTCGAGCGGTGCTCGGCGACGAAGTCCCGTCCCAGCTTGTCGAGATCGACCTCGCCGGTATCCTTCGCCATTTTCGCCATGAAGTCGGCGACACCCTCCGACAGGGTCGGCCCGGGCAGCACGCTGTTCACGGTCACTCCGCTTCCGGCCACCGTCTCGGCGAGGCCCCGTGACACGGCGAGCTGCGCCGTCTTCGTCATGCCGTAATGCACCATCTCCACCGGGATGTTCAGGCCCGACTCGCTGGAAATGAAGACGACCCGACCCCATCCGGCCTCGACCATGCCCGGCGTGTAGGCCCGCGAGAGGCGTATGCCGCTCATCACGTTGGTCTCGAAGAAGCGAAGCCAATCGTCGTCTTGTATCTCGAAGAACGGCTTCGGTTCGAAGATGCCGGTGTTGTTCACCAGGATATCGACCTCCGGCAAACCCTTCACCACGGCCTCCGCGCCGCTCGCCGTGGCGATATCGCCGGGGGCCGCGATGAATGCCGTCGTGCCGGTCTCCTCCGTCAAGCGCCCGATCGCCGCCCGAACCCGGTCCGGTGTGCGCCCGTTGACGGCGACGGTGGCGCCCATTCCGGCGAGGGCCTTGGCGATGCCGTAGCCGATGCCGCCGGTCGAGCCGGTCACCAGGGCGCGCCGCCCTTTCAGATTCATGTCCATGAATGTCTTCCTCCGTTGGCAGCCTCGTCGATCAACGCCTCAGGCGATGGGTGGCTGCGTTCGGGGGATCAGCCCGTCGGCTGGCGCCGCATGATGCTGGAGACGGCACCGGCCGCTGACAGGGCGCAGGCGCACCAGAGCGCTGCCCCGATGGAGACGGCCGTACCGCTGGCATGGGTCAGCCCGAAGATGACGGCGACGAGGGCCGCGCCGAGCGATTGCCCCGTCAGCCGCGCCGTCGATTGCATGCCGCTGGCTCCACCGCTGCGCGAACGCGGCGCGCTCGTGACGATCACCTTGTTGTTCGGCGCCTGGAACAATCCGAAGCCGATTCCGCAGACGGTCAGCCGCCAGGCGATATCCACCAGCGTTGGGGCGGCGGGGAGCAAAGCCAGCGCCGCGATGCCCCCGGCCATGAGCGCCAGGCCGATGCCGCCGAGAACACCCGGCGCGTACCGGTCGGCGAGGCGGCCGGAGATCGGCGCCGTGATCGCGATGGCGATGGGCCAGGGCGTCATCAGGAAACCGGTCTCGGTGGCGGAGAGGTGCAACGCGTCCTGGAAATAGAAGGGCAGGGCGACATAGGCCATCATCTGCGCCCCGAACGAGGCGATGGAAGTCACCATCGACAGGGCGAAGGCGGGAATGCGCAGCAGGTCCACCGGCAGCAGCGGTGTCGCGAGCCGGGCCTGATACAGGACGAAGACGGTGCCGACCGCGAGCCCGGCGGCGATCTCCGCAAGGGCGAGCCAGCGCCCATTCGCTTCGCCGATTCCATCGAGTCCGATGATGAGAAGGCCGAAGGTGAGGGCGTTGAGGAGCGCGCTCGGGACGTCGAACCGCGCCCCACTCACCGGCGTCACCGGCAAGGTCCGCGCGGCCACCGCCAGGGCCACGAGGCCGACGGGCAGGTTGACCAGGAACAGCCACGGCCAGGTCGCCACGGAGAGGATCGCGGCGGCGACGGTCGGGCCGGTCGCCGAGGCCATGGCGACGATGAGCGCCACGTTGCCGACCCCCCGGCCGATCATGCGATGCGGATAGATGAAGCGCACCAGGGCTATGTTCACGCTCATGATGCCGGCCGCACCGAGCCCCTGGGCGATCCGGGCGACGATGAGCCCGGGCAGGGATGTCGACAGCGCACAGGCCAGGGAGGCCGCGACGAACACGACGAGTCCGGCGAGATAGACCTTCCGATAGCCCAGGATGTCGCCGAGGGAGGCAAGCGGCAGCAGCGACGCGGTCACGGCGATCTGAAAGGCGTTGACCACGAAGATCGCGGAAGCGGGGCTGACCCCGAGATCCTTCGCCATGGCCGGCAGCGCCACGTTCACGATGGCCCCGTCCAGTACCGCCATGGTCATGGCGAGTCCGATGGCGAGAAGCGCAAGCATGCGCTCGCGCACCGGCAGACCATCCATGGGTTTCGCGCCGGGCCGCGGTACGGCTCCACCGTTATTGAGAGGGTCTGCCTCGTGCGTCATCGCACAGAGCCGTGAACGATCCCTGCTCGCTTCGGCAAGTGCCCTATGTCACCCATCGATCGCAAAGACATCATCGAGGCGTTCCACCGGGGATCACATGCGTCTGGCGACCTTCCTGCTCGGCTTCCTTCTCGCGGTCACGCCCTCTCTCACGAGAGCCGACGATGCCGGGCCTCTGGGGATTGGCCTGGAGGGCTTTGCCTATCCCCACCCCGTCTGGTTTCTCGACCTGACGCGGGACAACGAGCGGCAGCGCCTCGCCTATATGGACGTCACGCCGACCGGGACACCGAACGGACGTACCGTTCTGCTGCTGCACGGCCGTAATTTCCCGTCGAGTTACTGGGAGCCGGTGATCGGTGCCCTGGCGGGGGCGGGCTACCGCGTGGTCGTTCCCGACCAGCTCGGCTTCGGCAAATCGTCGAAACCGGTGGGACCGTTCAGCTTCGACGTGATGGCGGCGGAAACCGTATCGCTTCTCGATGCGCTCAATCTCCCGCGCGTCGATGTCGTCGCGCATTCCATGGGCGGTATGCTGGCCGCCCGACTTGCCCGAAACGCGCCGAACCGGGTGAACAGCCTCGTCCTCGAAGCGCCGATCGGTCTCGAGGATTATCGCTTCACCGTCCCTCCCGTTTCGAACGACACGCTTCTCCGCATCGAGGGCGGTGTCACCGCGGACGTCTACCGGCGCCAGCTGATGACGAATTACGCGCTGTCGCTGCCCTCCACGGCGATCGAGCCCTTCGTGGCGATCCGCGAGCGCGTGAAGGGTTCGGGCGAATATCCGCGCTGGCTCCAATCCTTCGTCAATTCCTACCAGATCATCTGGGGCCAGCCGGTGGTGCATGAGATCCCGCTGATCGCCGCGCCGACCCTGTTCATCATGGGCGCAAACGATCGCAACGCACCGGGCAAGCCCTTCGCCCCCGAAAACCTGCGCGCCGCCATGGGCGACAATGCCGGCCACGCCAAGAGCCTGGCGGCCCGGATGCCGGACGGGCGCGCGGTCGTCTTCGAGGGCGTCGGCCACCTCGTCCATATGGAAGCGACCGATCGCTTCAACGCCACGATGCTCGAATTTCTCAACGGCCATTGAACCGGGACGAACAAAGGGAGCCCTCGGATGGATGTCGGCGTGATCGGGTTGGGCCGGATGGGCCGAGGCATGGTGCAGAGCCTCGTCCGGGGCGGTCACCGGGTGAGGGTCTGGAACCGGACCGCGTCCGCCGCCGACGGTCTCGATGGGGTGACGGTCGCGCGTAGTGCAGCGGACGCCTTCACCGGGGATGCGGCGATCACCATGCTCGCCGACGACGCGGCCCTGCGTTCGGTGATCGTGGAGGGCGGACTTCTCGATTCCGGCACGCGGCCCGGCCTGCATCTCAGCATGAGCACGATCTCGGTGGCGCTCGCGCAGGAGCTCACCGCGATCCACGAGCGGGCCGGCGTGCCCTATATCGCCGCCCCCGTCTTCGGCAGGCCGGACGTGGCACAGAACGGTGCCCTGAACATCGTCGTCGCCGGCGACCCGGATGTCATCGCGAAGGCGCAACCGCTGCTCGACGCCCTCGGTACGAAGACCTGGACCTTCGGAACCGAGCAGTATCGGGCCAATGCGGTGAAGCTCGCGGGCAACTTCATGCTGATCGCGGCCATCGAGGCCATGGGCGAAGCCGCCGCCTTCGCCGAGGGACATGGCGTCGCCGGTGCCGATCTCCTCGAACTTCTCACCAACACGCTATTCGCCTCGCCGGTCTACAAGGGCTACGGCGCATCCATCGCCGCCGGGCGCTATGAACCGCCGGGCTTCGGTTTGAGGCTCGGGCTCAAGGATATCAGCCTCGCCCTCGCGGCATCGGGTCAGGCCGGCGTACCGATGCCTTTCGCCAGCGTGCTGCGCGACAACCTCATCGACGCCGTCAGCCACGGTGACGGCGACAAGGATCTCGCCGCCCTGGCGCTGGTCTCGGCGCGGCGAAGCGGGCGGTAGGCCGATCCCGGGGGAAACTGGCTGACAAGACTGGGGCAGCTTCCTGCTTGGTTAAAGCGCCCCCTCCCGCACCGCGCCAGGATCGGCGAGCGAGTGAAGCAGCCGCGCGGCGGAATGGGCGAAGCGCAGGGTCACCGCCTTGCGGCGGGCGCCGCTCAGCACATGGTCGACCGGGTCGCGCAGGATCGCGGCGCTGTAGCCGTCGGCGATGATCAGCCCGGCCTCGTCGGGCGTCAGTCCTTCGGGGAGGGAATCGGGAACGGCGAAATAGAAGCGGTCGCAATAGTCCCGGTAATCCGGCCACTTCTTGTCGGCGCGGAAGTCGGCGACGCTGGATTTGATCTCCACGATGGTCAGCCGGCCGGCCGGGCACAGGGCGATGATGTCCGCCCGCCTGCCATTGGCGAGGGAGAATTCCGGGATCGTCACATGGCCGAGGTCGGCGAACAGCCGGCGGACCCCGCGCTGGACCTGGAGCGCGGTCGCCGATTGCCGGCGGTCCGGCGGTAGGACGAGATGGGCGAGGGCTGCTGACATGGCTTCGCTTGGGGATGGCTTCGCTTGGGGAGAGTGCTGTCTCGAATCGACTGGTCCGCCAGGGAATCAGGTCGGCCCGCCCTTGTCACCTGCGGCAGCCTGCCCGCCCGCCAGTGCGGCGCGGATCGCGTCGAACCCGTCGGTCAGCGCCGCCGGCCCGGGCTGCAGGATCAGAGGCGACTTGATCTCGTGGATACGCCCCGCCGCCACGGCGGGGATCACATCCCAGCCCGGCCGCTCGCGGATGCGCGCCATGTTCACCCGCTTGCCGCACCACGAGGCGAGGATGACGTCCGGCTGCGCGGCGATCACCTGTTCGGAGGTGACGATCCTGTCCTTGGCCGCCGGCTGGCGGGAGAGGTCGGAAAAGACGTCGTCGCCGCCGGCATAGCCGATGAGTTCGGAGACCCAGCCGATGCCAGAGATCATCGGCTCGTCCCATTCCTCGAAATAGACTGTCAGGCGGGGCGGGCCGGCATTGTCGAGGGCGGCGGCGCCGAGGCGGTGGGCGTAACCCTGGGCCAGCACGTCGGCCTTCTCGCTGGCCCCGACCAGAGCGCCCACGGTACGGATCATCGCGAGGCAGCCGGCGACGTCGCGCTGGTTGAAGAGATGGACCGAGATTCCGGCGCGAGCGAGGTCGGCGACGATCTCGGCCTGCATGTCGGAGAAGGCGAGGACGAGGTCCGGCTGCAGGGCGAGGATCTTGGGCAGGTCGGCGCTGGTGAAGGCCGAGACGCGCGGCTTCTCCTTGCGGACGCGGGCAGGCCGCACGGCGTAGCCGGACACGCCGACGATCCTGTCCTCCTCACCCAGCAGATAGAGGGTCTCGACGGTTTCCTCAGTGAGGCAGACGATGCGTTCGGGCGGGAACCGGCGCATCCGGCGTCAGGAGTTGAAGAAGCTGATGACGCCCGCGCCCGGCGCGAGCCAGACGAAGGCCCAGACGAAGGCCGAACTCCAATTGGCCAGCTGGAACGGCAGGCGCGGCACCTCGAACATCCCGGCGATGAGCGGCACCACCGCGCGGGCCGGGCCGATGAACCGGCCGATGACGATGCCCCAGGCGCCGTAGCGCCGGCAGAAATCCTCGCCCTTGGCGACCATCTGCGGATAGCGGCTCATCGGCCAGATCGACTTGGCGCCGTGCTGGAAGTAGCGGCCGATCTCGTAGGACACCCAATCCCCGAGCCCGGCGCCGATACCGCCCGCGATCACCATCGGCCAGAACGGGATGCCGCTCGCACCGATCAGCGCGCCGATGGCTACCAGCAGCACGGTGGCGGGGACCAGGATCGACAGGAAGGCCAGCGATTCGCAGAAGGCGAGCACCGCGATGATGAGGGGTGCCCATTCCTTGTGCGTCTCCACGAAGGTCAGGATCGTGGTCTTCAGCGCTTCGAAATCCATGGATGCCCCTGCTCGTCGCGCCCGATGTGCGGGAAGGCCGCGATTCCGGCAAGGGTCGATCTCGTCACGAAGGGGGCCTCACGTCGGTTGTGAATGCACCACGGGACAAAACCGGCTACGACGCTGCCCGTCGCGCTCGCACCCGTCGAAGCAAGGCCGAATACGCCGATGAGAATTCTATCGATCCAGTCGCACGTCGCCTTCGGCCATGTGGGCAATGCCTCGGCGGTGTTTCCCATGCAGCGGCTCGGCGTCGAGGTCTGGCCGATCCATACCGTGCAGTTCTCCAACCATACCGGCTACGGCGCCTGGCGCGGCCGTGTGTTCGATGGGCCGATGATCGAGGACCTCGTGCTCGGCATCGCGGAGCGCGGTATGCTCGGGCAATGCGACGGCGTCCTGTCCGGCTATATGGGCTCGGCCGATATCGGCACCGCCATCGTGCGGGCCGTGGCGGCGGTGCGGAGCGCCAACCCGAAGGCGCTGTATTGCTGCGATCCGGTGATGGGCGATACCGGGCGAGGCATCTATGTCCGCCCCGGCATCCCTGAATTCCTGCGGGATCAGGCCCTGCCCGCCGCCGATATCGTCACTCCGAACCAGTTCGAGCTGAACTTCCTGTCGGGCCTGCCTACCGGCACCCTCGGCGAGGCCAAGGCCGCGGTGGCGGCGATCCAGGCTTTGGGGCCGCGCGTCGTGCTGGTGACGTCCCTGGTCACCGAGGACACCCCGTCCGAGTCCATCGACCTGATGGCGGGGGAGGGTGGCCTGTTCTGGCGCCTGCGCACGCCGCGCCTCGATCTCGACGTGAACGGCGCGGGCGACGCCATCGCGGCCCTGTTCCTGGTCCATTACGCCCGCACCGGCTCGGCAGCCTTGGCTTTGGGCATGGCCGGTGCTTCGGTCTACGGCCTCCTGCGCCGCACGGCCGAGGCGGGCTCGCGCGAGATCCTCACCGTCGACGCGCAGGACGAGTTCGTGGCACCCAGCGAGACGTTTCCCGTAGAGCCGATTTGATGGTCAACGAAAAGGAAAAGCCGATGAGCCGCCGCTTCGTCACCCTCGACGTCTTCACCGACACGCCCTTTGCCGGGAATCCGCTGGCCGTGGTGCTGGATTCGGAAGGGCTCGACGACGCGGCGATGCAGAGGATCGCGGGCGAGTTCAACCTGTCCGAGACGGTGTTCGTGCTGCCGCCGACGGAGGCACGCCACAAGGCCCGCCTCCGCATTTTCACGCCCACGCGCGAGCTTCCGTTCGCCGGCCACCCAACGCTCGGGGCGGCGATCCTGCTGGCATTGCACGATGCGAAATCCGGCCTCACCGACGCCACCGCCTTCGGTCTCGAAGAGACGATCGGCACCGTGGCCTGCGTCGTCGAAGCGGGTGAGGGGCGCGGCCGTGGTCGCTTCAAGCTCCCGATCCTGCCGCAATACGATGGCGAGGGACCGGACGCGACGCTCCTCGCGCAGATGATCGGGTTGGAGACGCAGGATATCGGCTTCGGGCGCCACGTGCCGAGCCGGCACACGGCAGGGCCGGCTTTCCTGTTCGTGCCGGTCAATACGCGGGCGAAACTCGACGCGGCGCGTGTGGACCTCGCCGCCTTCTCCACCCTGGATCCTCAGACGGCGCTCTACCTCTACGCAGTGGACCCGGAGGGCCTCGGCCTCCGCT
The DNA here is from genome assembly GCF_054817845.1 of Methylobacterium sp. CM6241. Classification (NCBI taxonomy): domain Bacteria; kingdom Pseudomonadati; phylum Pseudomonadota; class Alphaproteobacteria; order Hyphomicrobiales; family Methylobacteriaceae; genus Methylobacterium; species Methylobacterium sp. CM6241. The sequence continues at coordinate 4,893,650 of NZ_CM139246.1, read as the reverse complement.
TCCAGACCCGGATGTTCGCGCCTCATCTCGGCGTGATGGAGGACCCGGCGACGGGGTCCGCCGCCGCGGCCTTCGCCGGCGTGATGATGGAGTTCGAGCCTCTCGGTGACGGCGAGCACGATGTCCTGATCCGCCAGGGCGTCGCCATGGGCCGTCCGAGCGAGATCGCGCTCCAACTGGTCATCGAATCCGGAGCCCTCCAATCCGTCGAGATCGGTGGTTCGGCCGTGGTGATGAGCGAGGGGACCCTGCTTGTCTGACGGTTTCACCCTCACGCGGATCGAGGGGGTGACGGCGCGGCTGGTGCCGTTCGCATGGGAATGGGCGCAGGCCAACGCGGCTCTCATCTCCGAGAACTGGCGTCGGCGCTGCGCCGCACGGTCCGGGCTGTTCGACGGACGCGTCCTCCTCGCGAAATCGTGCCGGCTCGAGGGGGCATTCTGTTCCGTCGAACTGTTCGAGACGTCCTACGCGAGCTTCATCACCCACAAGGACCTGGGCTCCCCCGACCCCACCGTTCTGAACGCCTTCGCGGCCATTGCCCCTCACGGGTCGGATGGCGTCGTGCTTCTTGGTGTCATGGGCGCTCACACGGCCAATGCCGGGCAGGCTTATTTCCCCTGCGGCACGCCGGATCTCGACGACGTGCGTGACGGTGACACGGTCGATCTGGCCGGAAGCGCGGAGCGCGAGTTCGTCGAGGAGACCGGCATGGCACCTCCGGCCGGTGCGCAGAACCAATGGCTTCTGCTTCGCGGAAAGAGCCAAGCGGCATTTCTGCGGCCCGTGACGTTCCCCGATCAGGCAAACACACTGCGGCAGGACATGGAGCGCCATCGCCTCGCCGAGATCGAGCCGGAACTGGCTGGTTTCATCACGGTCGCGTCCAGCGACGAGATCGACCCCGGGTCGATGCCCGACTTCGTCCAGGCTTACCTCCGCTACGCATTCCCGCCGCCGAGCGCGTCCGCATCCTCGAACGACTGACGCAAAGCCAGGGCTGGAGTCGATATCGCGCGGGCCGCCCTATCGTACCGGGCGCAGGACCAGCCGGTCGCCCCGCACCTCGTAGGAGCCGAGCCTGTCAAGAAAGCTCATCCCGAGGAGGTTGCCCGACAATGCGCCACGCCGGCTCACCAGGGCCGAGACGCGCCGTTCGGTGATCGTGCCCACGGTGAGGCTGTCGAGATAGACGGGGGCGGCCATCGCGGTGCCGTTGGCGGTCGAGACCCGGATCGAGAAGTCGGAGTCCGGCGGCGCGATCCCGATGGCGGCGGCGTTCTCCGCCGTGAGGACGACGGAACTCGCGCCCGTATCGAACTGGAAGACCTGGGCACGGCCGTTCACCTCTGCCCGCACGGAGAAGGCCCCGTCCGCCCGGCGGTTGACCGTGACGCTTCCATCGCCGGACGTCACGGCGCTGCCGGGCCGCAGCGTCCCGACAAGGCGATTGCCGACATCCCCGGCCTCCTCCTTGTAGGCGTAGCCCGCGACCAGGGCGACGGTGAGCGCGGCCCAGAACAGCAGCGCCTTCAGGTTGGTGCCGATCTGTTGGCTGAACCGATGCCAGAACCCGGCGAGGAAGATCGTCAGCAGGGTTCCGCTGAAGGCGAGGCGTGCGAGCTGGTCCTTGTCCAGCCCGGCCACCGTGCTCTCACCATCCGAGAGGACGAGAAAGGCGACGATGCCGAGAAGGATCGCGAGGGCGGCGTAGATCATGGCCCGGCCACGGCCTTCCCACACGGGGGATAAGCGGCGCGGAGGCGATGCCCGAGGGTCGCCATGATGGCTTGCCGCTTCGTCTCCGACAGCGAGCCCCACATCCCGATCTCTTCGCGCGTGCGTCCGCAGCCCTCGCAGAGCCCGGTCGCCGCGTCGAGAATGCAGAGCTTCGTGCAGGGGCTCGAAGCCCTCGGGGCGACAGGCTGGGTCATGGCCGTTCCATGCCCTCAGGCGTGGGTCGCGATCAAGCGCCAAAGTGCCATGGTCAGCGCGGGACCGTCGCCACGAGGCCGAGAAGCGCCGCGATCTCCGCCACCTGCTGGCAGGCTCCGATGACGTCGCCGGTCTGGCCGCCGATCTTGGCGCGGGCCAGGGCGGTGAGGCCGAGGGATGCTCCCAGCGCCAGGGCGGGCATCAGCACCATCCCGAGGACGGGCAAGCCGGCGATCCAGCCAATCGCGACGAAGACGAGGGTAAGAGACGCGACGATTGCGATGGTCCGGCGATCGGGCACGCCCACCGACGCGCCCGCCCCGCCGGGACGGGCGGGGCCGAGCAGCACCATCGGCGCGAGCGCGGCGCTGCGCGAAAGGGACGCGGCCAGCAGGAGAGCCATCGCCGCCATGGCCCCGGTGCGATCGAGAAGGGTCGCGAATGCGCCGATCCTCAGGGCGAGGGTCAGGACGAGGGCGACGCCGCCATAGGCGCCGATCCGGCTGTCGCGCATGATCTCGATGCGGCGCTCGCGCGTCGCGCCGCCGCCGAACCCGTCCGCCACGTCCGCGAGACCGTCCTCGTGCAGCGCCCCCGTCACCAGCGTCCCCACCGCCACGGCGAGGGTCGCCGCCAGGAACGGCCCGAGATCCAGCCCCCAGGCGACGAGCAGGATCAGCGCGGAGGGCAGGGCGAGGATGAGACCCGCCACGGGCAGCAGCCGCGGCAGGGTGCGGAAGTCGGGCAAGCGATGCGGGTCGCCCTCGCCGGGAAGGCGCGGCACCGGTAGCCTCGAATAGAACCGCAGGCACGCCGCGAGATCGTAGGCCAACGAAGCGCCGGGAAACGTCTCGTCCGGTTCCAGATCCCGGCCTTGTGTCATGGAGGCCTGCCTTCACCGCTCGCGCCCTGTTGGTTATAGCTCGCCCCACAGGCAGGCCGCCATACCGGACGCGCCGAGACCCAAGGCAAGTTTCGCGCGATGACCCAGACACCCCCGACCCACGATCATTCCGACCAGACGCCGTTCTCCGACATCCGCCGCCTGATCGCCTCCGTGCCGGGCGCGGACCGGGATGCCGTCGCGATGGTGCGCGAGCGGGATGCGCTGCTGACGAAGCCGGCCGGGGCGCTGGGTCGCCTCGAGAAACTCGTCGAATGGCTCGCGGCCTGGCAGGGCAAGGGCCAGCCCAGCCTAGACCGCCCCCTCGTCTGCGTTTTCGCCGCCAGCCACGGGGTCACCAAGCGTGGCGTCTCCGCCTTCCCGGCGGAGGTGAACCGCCAGATGCTCGACAATTTCGCGGCGGGCGGCGGCGCGATCAATCAGCTCTGTGCCGCCTACGGCCTCGGCTTCAAGGTCTTCGATCTCGCCATCGACCTTCCCACCGGCGACATCTGCGAAGGGCCGGCCTTCACCGAGAAGGAATGCGTGGCCACCATGGCCTTCGGGATGGAGGCCATCGCCGCGGGCACGGATTGCCTCGGCCTCGGCGAGATGGGAATCGGCAACACCACCATCGCGGCGGCCATCTACGCGGCGCTTTACGGTGGCGAGGCGGCGCATTGGGTCGGGCGTGGCACCGGCGTCGATGCGGCCGGGATCGAGCGCAAGGTCGCGGCCGTGGAGGCCGCGTTGGCCTTCCATGCCGGCCATCTCGACGACCCGCTTCAGGTGCTATCGCGCCTCGGCGGCCGCGAGATCGCCGCCATGGCCGGCGCCATCCTGGCGGCGCGGATGCAACGCATCCCCGTGGTCATCGACGGCTATGTGGCGACGTCGGCCGCTGCGATCCTCCACGCCATCGATCCCACGATGCTGGACCATTGCCTCGCCGGCCATGTCTCGGCGGAGGGGGCCCATGCGGAGGTTCTGGAACGCCTCGGACTGGTGCCGCTGCTGGCTCTCGGCATGCGGCTTGGCGAAGCGTCGGGCGCCGCCCTCGCCATCGGTCTCCTGAAAGGCGCGCTCGCCTGCCACCGCGACATGGCGACCTTCGCCCAGGCGGGGGTATCGGGGCGCAGCGAAGCATAAACCGGGGCGACCCGCCGCGCGGATCTCGACTTCGCGCGGCTCCAGCCCGGTTCAGGCTGCGCGGGCCGCGCTTCGGCGACCGCGCAGGGTCGTTCCCGAATCCGCTTCCTCGGAAAGGTTGAGGGCGGGCAGCGTGTCCATGACGCGGCTCGCCGGGAAGATCACGACGACCTCCGTCCCCTCGCGCGGCTTGGATTTGAGGTGGAAGTTGCCGCCATGCAGGTCGACCAGCCCCTTCACGATGGGCAGGCCGAGACCCGACCCCTGTTCGGCCGTCTTGATCGCCAGGGAGCCGCGACCGAACGACGACATGACCGTGCCGAGTTCGTCCTCGGGAATGCCCGGCCCGCTATCCTTCACGCTGACATATTGCCCGCCCGACGCGGTCCACCCGACCTTGATCGTGATGTCGCCGCCCGGCGGCGTGAATTTCACCGCGTTGGACAGGAGGTTGAGCACGATCTGGCGCAAGGCCCTCTCGTCCGCCCAGATGCGGGGGAGGGCGGGATCGATGAATTCGTGGAAGGCTTGACCCTTTCCACGCGCCCGTAGGGCGACCATGTGGCGGCACTCGTCCACCGCATGGGCAAGCTGGATCGCCTCCTCGTTGAGCTCGTAGCGCCCTGCCTCGATGCGCGACAGGTCAAGGATCTCGTTGATGAGGTTGAGCAGGTGCATCCCGCTATCGTGGATGTCGCCGGCATATTCCTTGTACGACGGAGCCACGTGGGCGCCGAAAACCTCGTTCTTCATCACCTCCGAGAACCCCAGGATGGCGTTCAGCGGCGTCCGCAATTCGTGGCTCATGGTCGCGAGGAAACGCGACTTGGCGAGATTGGCCTCCTCCGCGCGTCGCCGCGCCTCGTCGGAATTGCCCTTCGCCTGTTCCAGTTCGATGAAGATCGCGTCCTTTTCCGCCTGCGATTTCAGCGCCCCCACGGCCGACGCGTAGACGCGGCGGGCGAGCCCCAGGAAGAAGATCTGCGATCCGACCACCATGGTCACGAGCAGGATCGTGTCCATGTCCTGCGAGAACGCCAGCAGGGAGAGCGCCGCCAGGATCAGCGGGAGCAGCGCGGCGGCAGCGGCAGCGGGCAGGGTCGCCGCCAGCATCGCGGCCACCGCGGCGGCGATGACGAGGCCGAACAGTACGAAAATGCGGGCGCTGGGCGCGGCTACGAGGATCATCAAGGCCCATGCCGAACTCTGGACGATCTCGCTCAGCATGAAGGCGCTGCGCCAGCGTCTCACCGAGACCGTATCCGCCGATTGCCGGAGGAAATGTTTGGTCAATCCCATCGAGAGGCCGACGCCGCAGATCAGGCAGACGGCCCAGGACAGGGCGACGGGAATCGGCACCCACAGGGAGGACGCCCCGGCGATGACGAGGCCCAGGACGGCATGGGTCAGCCCGGCACCCGAGCGGTACTCGGCGTAGATCCGGAGCAGCTCGTAATCGAAGGCGCGTTCGAGCCCGTTCGTCGAGGTCAGCCGCTCGCGTGCCGAACGGATGTCTCGGGCCACTTTGCGGCGGCGAACGGATTCCGGTGCCGAAGGACCGCGTCCACGCTGAACCATCTCCGCTGTCAGGTCCGACATCACCGTCTTGGGGATCTTGCGAGGGAAAACGGAGGTCGAAAGGACCTCGGCCTGTCGGTGCAGCGACAAGGCCAAGGTGCGCCAGATACGTTAAGAACGGCCTGCCGCGATCCGAACACTTGTCTCTAAATCGCGTGGCTTCACTCCGCTGGCACCTATGCAGGCCCCGATCCGGCTGCCCGCCTGGTGTGCGAAAGCGCACATTTCCTGGGTCGATTCAGTATTTAGAAGTAGTCGAACTTAAAGTCGGAGAGATGTCATGCTGAAGCTGAATGTCGACGGTGCGTCGCATGAAGTCGATGCCGATCCCGACATGCCGCTCCTCTGGGCGTTGCGCGATCATCTGGGCAAGACCGGTACGAAATATGGGTGCGGCATCGCTCAATGCGGCGCCTGCACGGTGCATCTCGACGGCCAGCCCGTCCGCTCCTGCCAGACCCGCATCGGCGATGTGGGCGAGGCGAAGATCACGACGATCCAGGGTGTGTCCGGGCGGGTGGCGGAGGCGGTTCAGACCGCGTGGCGCGGCCTCGATGTGGTCCAGTGCGGTTATTGCCAATCGGGCCAGATCATGTCGGCCATCGGTCTGCTTTCGACCACGCCGAAGCCGAGCGACGCCGAAATCGACAGTGCCATGGACGGCAACATCTGCCGCTGCGGCACCTATCAGCGTGTCCGCGCCGCGATCCACGAGGCCGCGCGCTCCCTCGCCTGATCCGCACCGAAGGCCGGCCCAAGGGCCGGCACTCTCCTGAACCCATGCAATGCCCGCCGTCGTCGCCCTGGAGGAAGCCATGCTGAAGGTCCGTCAGACCAAATCCGAGGCGGCCGCCCCCCGTCCGTCGCGCCGCGCCTTCCTCGGCGGAGCCGGCGTCGCGGCCGGCGCCCTGGTGATCGGCTTCACCCTCGGCCCCGCCAAGCCGGTGCGCGCGGCGGCCGGGCCCGACCTCTCCTCCGCCCCGGCTCAACCCAACGCCTTCGTGCGGATCGCCGCCGACGACACCGTCACCGTGCTGATCAAGCATCTGGATATGGGGCAGGGCAATACGACGGGTCTGGCCACCATCCTGGCCGATGAACTCGATGCCGACTGGTCGCGCGTGCGCGTGGCCTTCGCTCCCGCCGATGCGAAGCTCTACAACAACCTGCTGATGGGGCCGATCCAGGGGACCGGCGGTTCGACTGCCGTGGCCAATTCCTGGTTCCAGCTTCGCAAGGCCGGTGCCGCCGCCCGCGCGATGCTCGTCACCGCGGCGGCCGAGAAATGGTCCGTCCCTGCCTCCGAGATCACGGTCTCGAACGGCACGGTCAGCCACCTCGCCTCGAAGCGCGAGGAGCGGTTCGGCGCGCTGGCGGAAGCCGCCGCGGCGGTGCCCGTGCCACAGCAGCCGAAGCTGAAGGACCCGAGCCAATGGGTTCATATCGGCAAGAAGCGTCCGCGCCTCGACTCCGCTGCCAAGACCGACGGCACCGCGATCTATTCCATGGACATCCGCCGGCCGGGCCAGGTGACGGCGGTGGTGGCACATGCCCCGCGTTTCGGCGGCATTGTGGCGAAGGTCGACGACAAGGCCGCGCGTGCGGTGCCGGGCGTCATCGACGTGGTGACGATCCCCACGGGCGTCGCCGTTCTCGCCAAGGATACGTGGTCGGCCATGAAGGGCCGCGACGCTCTCTCGGTCACCTGGGATGAGAGCGCTGCGGAGAAGCGCTCCTCGGACACGATCCTCGCCGAGTATCGCGAGACGGCCAAGCGCCCCGGAATCGTCGCGTCGGAGAAGGGCGATCCCGCCGCCGCTCTCGCCGGTTCGGCCAAGGTCATCGAGGCGGAATTCACTTTCCCCTACCTCGCCCACGCCGCGATGGAGCCGCTGAACGCTACGATCGAGCGCGCTTCCGACGGCAGCTACGACATCTATGCCGGCCTGCAATTCCAGACGATCGAACAGGCGGTCGCCGCCGCGACCCTCGGCGTGACGGCCGACAAGGTCAGGCTGCACACGCAATGGGCCGGCGGATCGTTCGGGCGACGGGCGACGCCGACGGCCGATTACATCGCCGAGGCGGCCTCGATCATGAAGGCGACCGGCGGCAAGGCGCCGGTCCATCTGGTCTGGACCCGCGAAGACGACATGGCGGGCGGCTATTACCGCCCGATGGTGCTTCACACCCTCAAGGCCGGGATCGATGCCAAAGGCTCCGTGACAGGCTGGCAGCACCGGATGGTGGGCAAATCGATCATGATCGGCTCGCCCTTCGAGGCGATGCTGGTCAAGAACGGCGTCGATTCCACCACCGTCGAGGGCGCATCGGACACGCCCTACGCCATCCCGGCCTACCGGTTCGAGGTCCATAACGCCCGTGAGGGCGTTCCCGTCCTGTGGTGGCGCTCGGTGGGCCACACCCATACGGCGCAGGCGATGGAGGTGTTCATCGACGAGCTGGCCCATGCCGCAGGGGCCGACCCGCTGGCTTACCGCCTCGGGATGCTCGGCGGCGCGCCGCGCCTCTCCGCCGTCCTGAAGCTCGCCGCCGAGAAGGCGGATTGGGCCAAGCGCAGTAGCGGCAAGGGGCAGGGCCTCGGCATCTCGGCGCACGAATCCTTCGGCTCCTACGTGGCGATGGTGGCCGACATCACGGCGGATGGGAGCCATGTGAAGGTCAACCGCATCGTCGCGGCGGTGGATGTGGGCATCGCCGTCAACCCCGACGTGATCCGCGCCCAGGTGGAGGGATCGGTGGGCTTCGCGCTCTCCTCCGTTCTGCGCAACAGGATCACGCTGACGGACGGGGTGGTGCAGGAGAAGAACTTCGACGCCTACGAGCCGACGCGCATGAGCGAGATGCCGGTGGTGGAGGTCCATATCGTGGCCTCCGACGTTGCCCCGACCGGCATCGGCGAGCCGGGCGTGCCCGTCATCGCCCCGGCGATCTCGAACGCGATCTTTGCCGCGACAGGCCAGAGGCTGCGCTCGCTGCCCCTCGACCTGAGCGGGTTGAAGGGGGTCTGAGCCCGATCGGGAGCGCGCCTCCGCCAGTCGCGGCGGCGTCAGCGCCTCAGGAAATCGATGAGGTCCGTCGTCAGACGCTCGTGATGGGTGAGCGGGATCGCGTGCGGAGCACCCTCGTAGATTTCGAATTCCGCGCTCGGCACGGCTGAGGCCGCGACCTTTCCGGTGACGTCGATCGGCACCGTCTGGTCGGCATCGCCATGGATGATCAGGCAGGGCACCGTCACCTTCGCCATGTCGGGACGGAAATCGGTCTCGGAGAAGGCCTTCACGCAGGCGATGGTGGCCTTGGGCGAGGCCAGCATGGCGACCTGCCCGGCCCAGGCGATCATCTCGGGCGATGCGGGCGAGGTGAACATGCCGGCACCGAAAAAGCCCTTGTTGAAATTGGCGAGGAAGGACGGCCGGTCCATCCTCAGCCCGTCGATGATCTCCTCGAACACGCTGGCATCAACGCCGTCGGGATGGTCCGGGGTCTTCAGCATCATCGGCGTCACCGCCGAGATCAGGACCGCCTGGGAGATCCGGTCGCTGCCGTGCCGCGACAGGTAGCGCACCACCTCTCCGCCCCCCATGGAAAATCCGACCAGGGTCACGTCGGTGAGGTCGAGTGCGTCCAGCACCGCTTTCAGGTCGTCGGCAAACGTATCGTAATCGTAGCCCTGCCACGGCTGCTCCGAGCGGCCAAACCCACGGCGGTCATACGCGATGGTCCGGAAGCCCGCCTCGGCCACAGGTACCATCTGATATTCCCACATATCCGCGTCGAGGGGCCAACCGTGGAGGAACACGACGGGCCGCCCGTGACCCCAATCCTTGTAGTAGAGGCTGGTGCCGTCCTGCGCGGTGATGAAGGCCATGGGGTGCTCCCTGTGTTCCTCGGTAGGGCATGCTCGTGGGGGAGGCCGGCGTCGTGGGCTCCTCCGACGATTCAAGCGCGGGGTGCGGCCTCTCGTTCCCACGTCCCGTACTCCCAGGATCCCGTGTTCACACTACCTGTCACGGCGCATGACCTCGTTCGAATCGATCGCCGCGTCCCTCCGCGCCTGCCGCCTGTGCCGCGACGCGCCGCTCTATGGGGCGCCCCTGCCGCAGGAGCCCAAACCCATCGTCCAGGGCTCGAGTTCGGCGCGTCTCTGCATCGCGAGCCAGGCTCCGGGGAACCGGGCGCACAAGAGCGGTGTCCCGTTCATGGATCCGTCCGGCATCCGCCTAAGGTCGTGGCTCGGCCTGTCCGAGCCGGATTTCTACGACGCCAGCCGGCTGGCCATCGTGCCCATGGGCGCGTGTTTCCCTGGCCTCGACGCGAAGGGGGGCGATAAGCCGCCGCGTCGTGAATGCGCCGAACGCTGGCGGGACACGCTGTTCGAGGGCCTGCCCGAGATGGAGCTCATCCTAGTCATCGGACAATACGCGCAAGCCTGGCATCTCGGCCGGGTCGAGGGTAGTCTCACCGCCATGGTGCGCAACTGGCGAACCATTCTCGATGAGCCGCGCCGGCCGCGCGTGCTTCCCTTGCCGCACCCGTCCTGGCGGAACAACGGCTGGCTCCGGACCAATCCGTGGTTCGAAGCCGAATTGCTGCCGGTGCTGAAGGAGGAGGTTTCCCGGGTGATGACGCGTGGGTGACAGGGCCGCCCGCGTTGACATGGAGCGCCGTGACGGCGATCCGTCACCCGATCCCCCGGAGCTCTCCATGTCCCACGCCGCCATCGATCCGCGAGACCGCCTCATCGTCGCCCTCGACCTGCCGAGCGTGGCCGAGGCCGAGGCGCTGGTGGACCGCATCGGCGATGCCGCGACCTTCTACAAGATCGGGTACCGGCTGGCCTATTCCGGCGGCCTTCCCCTGGTGCAACGGCTTTCGCGAGCGGGCCTGAAGGTCTTCATCGACCTGAAGCTGCACGATATCGGCAATACCGTGGAAGACGGCGTCCGGGCCCTGTCCGACCTCGGCGCGACCTTCCTCACCGTCCATGCCTATCCGCAGACCATGCGCGCCGCCGTTCGGGGTGCCGGCCGGGGCGGGCCGACGATCCTCGCGGTCACCGTGCTCACCTCCTACGATCAGGCCGATGCGGACGAGGCAGGCTACGCGATGCCCATCGCGGATCTGGTGGCCTTGCGTGCGAGGCAGGCGGCCGAGGCCGGGATCGGCGGCATCGTCTGCAGTGCCGTCGAAGCAGCCTCCGTACGGTCCGCCATCGGCCCGTCGCGGCTGATCGTGACGCCCGGCATCCGCCCGGCAGGCGACGATCTCGGCGACCAGAAGCGCGTTCTGACGCCGGCGGCCGCCATGGCGGTGGGGATCGATCACATCGTCGTCGGCCGGCCGATCACCCAGAGCGCCGATCCTCGCGCCGCGGCGCAGGCGATCCTCGCTCAGATGGGCTGATGATCTCGGCGCGCTACAGCGGCTCGGCCGGTTCCCTGGCCTTGACCGGGGTGGTGGTCCCGGCGGGTTCGTGGAGCGCCCGCAACAGGAAGGCGATCATCGCATCGATGGGTGGCGCCGGCGCATTGGGGTACTGGCTTACCAGGACGGGATGGCAGTAGCGCGTGATCGCCACGTGCAGGCACGCGGCGGTGGTCGCGGGATCCTCGACCTGGAACTCGCCGCTGCGGACGCCGTCCGTCACCACCCGCTCCAATGCCGCGCCGATCCGGTCGATATGGTGCCGGCACACCCCCCAACTCTCCGTCATGGCGGCTTCCACCATCTCATGGATGCGCGGGTTGTCCTTGCAGCGCTCGATACAGTCGCGGTGAAGCTCCCGGATGATTTCCGCGACCCGCTGGTCCGCGCTGAGGCCAGGAGCCACGGCGATGCCCGCGATCAGCGCCTCGACCTCACGGGTGACGCGTTCGACCACCGCCTCGTTGATGGCTTTCTTCGATTCGAAGAACCGATAGACATTGGCCGGGCTCATCCGGAGCGTCTTGGCGATGTCGGAGACGGTGGTCTTCTGGTAGCCGATCTCGCGAAAGAAACGCTCGGCCGTCGCCAGAATCCTGCATCGTGTCGTGGGGGCCGCGTCTTCCAGGCTCGCCTGCAACGGGTCGACGGTGATTGTCATAAACGGACCCTAAATCTCCTGCCTCCAGCCGTCAAAAACACGGCGTTGAACAGTGGATCATCGCACGGAACAGATGAACGGTGCAGGAATGATCCCAGCGCTGAATCGAAGCGGCTCGTCCAGGAGATGGTGAGGTCGGCGGAAGGTCTCGTCGGACCATCACGAGCGAACGATTTGAAGTAGCGGCCGGCGCACCTTGGGACACCGCGTGGGATGTCCGGAGCCACCCGTGTCTCTACCGCTCAGGGATCGCTGACGGCGACGATCCACGATTGCGGGGCGGTCAACGTGCCGTCAGTGATACGACATTCAGGACAGGCAACCGTGACCGCCTCCGTTCCCGCGAAGAGATGAGGCGAAGGCGACTTCAATAACGAATGTCGGGCTCACGATACACATGAGCCGTGGCCGAAGCGGACGCTCACAACGCCGACAGCAAGCGGGTGTGGGTTTACGAGCCGAACTGCGATCCGAGCTGTTCCAGATACTCGGCCAGGTCCACGCCGCCGACACGCTTGCCGTAATCGAACCGCATGCCCTGTCGGATATCGACGCTCGTCTGCTTCGTCGTCAGCGTGAAGGGCTTCACGCAGATCCAGGCGCCGTCGCGGCGATGTTCGAAGAAATTCAGGATCTCGTGCTTGGCCATCGCAGCCTCCGGTCGAATCTCCAGATCAACCGCTAAGCCGCGTCAGAGTTCAGGCGTCTCGAACTTATATTCGGTTCCCACCTGAGCTTGGCCGTAAAGACAAACCCCCGTGCACTGCAACATTGCCGAAGCAATGCACGGAGGAAGGTCGGTTCAGGCAACAGCCTTCAGGGCGCCGGTCTTCGTATGGAAGTCCGGTCCGTTGAAGGTTTTCTCGACATAGCCGGCGCGGATGAGGAAGTCGCCGAAGCGCTCGCCCGCCGTCTTGCCCTGCGCATAGGCCGCGAAGAGCGGATCGAGGATGGTCCTGATCTCGGAGCTGCTTACATCCTCGGCGTAGAGCTTGCCGAGGCGCGAACCATCGAAGGCGGCACCGAGATAGAGGTGATAGCGCTCCGGGCCGCGACCGACGAAGCCGATCTCCGCGATGAACGGCCGGGCGCAGCCATTCGGGCAGCCGGTCATGCGGATCGTGATCTCGTCGTCCTGCAGCCCGTGTGAGGCGAGGCTCTCCTCCAGTTCCGTCATCAGGTCCGGCAGGTAGCGTTCGCTCTCGGCGAGCGCCAATCCGCAGGTCGGCAGGGCGACGCAGGCGATGGAATTGCGACGCAGGGCACTGGCGCCCTTCTGCATCCCGTACTCGTCCACCAGCGCCTCGATCTCCGCACGCTTCTCGGACGGCACGTTGGCGATGATGACATTCTGGTTGCCGGTGAGGCGGAAGTCGCCCTCGTGGATCTCCGCGATCCGGCGCAGGCCCGCCAGGAGCTTCGGCCCGTCGCCGAGATCGTCCTTGATGCGGCCCGACGGGACGTAGAGGGTCAGGTGGTGGCGACCATCGTCACCCTCGGTCCAGCCGAAGCGGTCGCCGTTGCCCGTGAAGGTGAAGGGCTTCGGGTCGGATAGGGGCTTGCCGAAACGCTTCTCCACCTCGGCGCGGAAGGCGGCGAGGCCGTAGCGCTCGATCGTGTATTTCAGACGGGCGTTCTTGCGGTTCTTGCGGTTGCCCCAGTCGCGCTGGACCGTCATCACCGCCTCGGCGACCCGCACCGCCTCTTCCGGCTTGCAGAACAGCATCACATCGGCGGTACGCGGGAACGTGTCCGGCTCGCCATGGGTCATGCCCATGCCGCCGCCGACCGTGACGTTCCAGCCGGTGACTTTGTTCTTCTTGTCGAGGATCGCGATGAAGCCGAGATCATGGGCGAAGACGTCGACTTCGTTCGACGGCGGCACCGCGATGACGATCTTGAACTTACGCGGCAGGTAGGTCTTGCCGTAGACGGGCTCGAATTCCGGTTCGCCGCCGATCACCTTCTCGCCATCGAGCCAGATCTCGCGCCAGGCATTGGTCTTCGGCAGGAGCGTGTCGGAGATCGCCTTGCCGAGATCGTATGCCGCCTTGTGGGCACCCGATTGGGCCGGATTCGTCGATGCCATGACGTTGCGGTTTACGTCGCCGCACGCCGCGATGGTATCGAGCAGGGCGGCGTCGATGGCGGCCATGGTCCGCTTGAGGTTCGACTTGATGACGCCGTGATACTGGAAGGTCTGGCGGGTCGTCGCCCGCAACGTGCCGTTGGCGTAGGTGGTGGCGATGTTGTCGAGGACGAGCCATTGCTTGGGCGTGACGACGCCGCCGGCAATGCGCAGGCGGATCATGAAGCTGTAGGCCTTGTCGAGCTTCTTTTTGGTCCGCTCGGGGCGCAGGTCGCGATCGTCCTGCAGGTACATCCCGTGGAACTTCACGAGCTGGCCGTCATCCTCCGAGATCGCCCCCGTGGCATGCTTGAGCAGGCCATCCGCCAGGGTGCCGCGCAGGAAGCCGCTCGCGATCTTGATGTGCTCGTTATGCGCGAGGCCCGCCTCGCGGGCCGCGTCGGCCTCGTCGATCGGACGGGTCGTCGGCGGGGTCTCGTAGGTGCGGGGAGGAGTCAGGTCGTCCATGGCGATGATCCGGTCTTTTCAATTCATATTTTGGCGCCGCATGCGCATCCCCATTTGAGCGGGGGAGGAACAACGCGCCCTAGTAGACGTCCTGCTGGTAGCGATGGGCCCGCTCCAGCGCCGCTACCGCGGCTTCGGCATCGGTGTCGCTCAGCGATTTGACCTCGGCATAGGCCTGGACGACGGCGTTGCGCACGTCCTTGGCCATCCGGTTCGCATCGCCGCAGACATAGAAGCTGGCGCCGCCATCGAGCCATTCCACCACTTCCTTGGCGTGCTGGCGGATGCGGTCCTGCACGTAGATCTTCTCTGGCTGGTCGCGCGAGAAGGCGACGTCGATCTTCGTCAACGAGCGGTCTTCCAGGGCGTCCTGCCATTCGAGCTGGTAGAGGAAGTCGTGGGTGAAGTGGCGGTCACCGAAGAAGAGCCACGAGCGACCGGTGGCCTCGATGGCGCGGCGCTCCTGCACGAAGGCGCGGAACGGGGCGACGCCGGTGCCGGGGCCTACCATGATGATGTCGGTGGCCGGGTCCTGCGGCAGGCGGAAATGCCGGTTCGGCTTCAATTTCACCCGCAGCTTGGCGCCGTTCTTGATCCGGTCGGCCACATGGACCGAGGCGACGCCCGACCGGGAGCGGCCATGGCTGTCGTAACGAACGGCGACGATGGCGAGATGGACCTCGTCGCCCACTTCCTTGCGCGAGGAAGCGATGGAATAGGCCCGTGGCGGCAGGGGCCGCGTGATGGTGTTGAGATGCTCGGCCGAGAACGTCGCGGGGAAGGTCTCGATGAGATCGATGAGGTGGCGACCCTCGATCCAGGCTTTCACCTCACCGCTGTCGATGAGCTTCTGCGCTTCGGAATGGCCCGTCGCCTTCACGAATCGCTCCACCGTGGTGGCCGACAAGGTGGTGATGTCGCGCTCCGCGAGGAGCGCCCTGCGCAGGCTCTCGTCCCCGGATAGATTCGTCGCCTTGAGGATCTCCTCCACGAGGGCCGGATCGTTCTCCGGGTAGATCTCCAGCGAATCGCCGGGCTCGTAGGCGGGGGCACCGTCCGGGAATTCGAGCGCGAGGTGGATCGTCTCCTTGTCCGAAAGCGACGAGTTGAGGTTGATGTGATCCACCACCTCGACCACGACCGGTTCGCGGCTCGGCTCGGCGTCGTCGTCCTCGACGGCGGCGCGGCCGGCGAAATCGACCGCCACGACGTTGTCGGCGCTCGGCGCGGGCGCCAGAGCCTTCAGGGTGTTCTTGATCCAATCGGCGGCGGGCTTGTCGAAATCGAGATCGAGATCGGCGCGGTCCACACTACGCTTTCCGCCCAGCGCCTCGAACCGCGCATCGAGCGCCTTCCCGATGGCGCAGAACTCCACATAGGAAGTGTCGCCGAGCGCCAGCACGCCGAAATTCACGCCGTCGAGGCGAGGGGCGCCGTCGCCCATCAATTCGTTGTAGGCGCGGGTGGCGCGAGCGGGAGGCTCACCCTCGCCCCAGGTGGCGGCGATGGCGATCACGTTCTTCGCGCCGGGCAGCGTCGCGATGTCGAGGTCGGCGAAATCCACGACCTTCGGCTTGAAGCCGCTTTTCTTGGCGAGCTTGGCCACGGAGCCGGCCAGGGCTTCGCAATTGCCGGATTCACTGGCGTAGATGATCGTCAACGGCTCGGATGCCTTCGGCGGCGCTGAGGGTGCCACGGCGTTCTGGCCGCCGGCCGCATCCAACCCAGCGAGAAAGCCCGCGAGCCAGGCGCGTTGGATCGGCGTCGCTCCGCCGAGGACCGAGTCGAGGCTCGCGCGTTCGCTGTCGTTGAACGGGGCGGTTTGGGGAAGGATCGCTTGTCGTGCCATCGGTAAGCCATGTCGTCCTGAGAGGCCGGCTGTCAACGGGATGTCCGTTTTACAGAACGACGTCGGGGTAGAAGGAGCTGCCTATCCTTGCAGCGCAATAGAGAATTTTATTCTCCCGCCACGACCGAGAGGGTTGGCGTGAAACGACCGTTCGAGGGAGCGGCCGGCAGCGGAAGTGCCGTTGTCGACTTCACTTTTTCCATGGCGAAGCGCGACGTCACGTTCTTGAGCGGCAAGGTGGCGATGAGCTGCTTATAGAATGTGTCGTAAGCCTGCATATCAGCGACAACGACCCGCAACATGTAATCCACATCCCCCGCCATGCGGTAGAACTCCAGCACTTCGGGCATGGCGGCGACGGTCGAGGCGAAGCGCTCGAGCCAATCGCGGGAATGGTCCGACGTTTCGATGGACACGAAGACGGTGAGGCCGAGACCCAGCTTGACGGGATCGAGAACCGCGACCCTGCGGTCGATCACGCCATCGGCTTCGAGGCGCTGGATACGCTTCCAGCACGGCGTCTGAGACAGGCCGACCTTCTCGCCGATCGTCGCGATCGACAGAGTGGCGTCGTTCTGCAGCAGTGCCAGGATCTTCAGATCGATCGCGTCCATATTGACCTCGCTAAGCAGTTCCGATCGGCGGCGCCGAGGTGCGCGGAGGCACGACGTCGACCGGCGAATTGAGAAGGATATTCCTTCGACAGGCAACCAATCCGGTCGCCACGCCTTTGCAAACCATAGCGGCGTCCGCGTGGGAATGCCGCGCCGCGATGGCCGCTATGCCTTGACAGCGTTCGTTATAGCGAACATTTCAGGCGTCAGACAAGCAGGCATCTTTCAGGCAGTCGTATCGAGCACCGCAGATGAGCAATTCCCTGGAACGAACGGCGCGGGACCTCGCGTCCACGATGGCCGGCCTCGATCTGCGGGGCCGGATCCGCGCGATCGAAGCCGCGATCCCCGGCCGACTGGTCTTCACGACCAGCCTCGGCATCGAGGATCAGGCTCTGACCCACGCCCTCGCCATGGCCAAGGGGCGGACCGAGATCGTCACGCTCGATACCGGACGGCTCTTTCCCGAGACCTACGACGTGTGGGCGGAGACCGAATCGGCCTACGGCATCCGCATCCAGGCCTATGCGCCGGAGCGGCTCGCCGAAGAGGCATTCGTCCGCGACGAGGGAATCAACGGCTTTCGCCACTCGGTCGCCGCCCGGCAGGCCTGCTGCGGCTTTCGCAAGGTCGAGCCGCTGGGCCGGGCCCTCGACGGCGCCGCCGGTTGGCTGACGGGTCTGCGCGCTGGCCAATCCGCCAATCGCGCGGATACGCCCCTGGCGGAGGCGGACGAGGCGCGTGGCCTCATCAAGATCAATCCGCTGGCGGATTGGACCAGAGCCGATGTCGACCGCTTCGTGATCGACAATTACATCCCCTACAACGTCCTGCACGATCGCGGCTTCCCTTCGATCGGCTGCGCGCCGTGCACGCGTGCCATCAAGGTCGGCGAATCCGAACGCGCCGGCCGCTGGTGGTGGGAGCAGGAATCCAAGAAGGAATGCGGCCTCCACGTGCACCAGCCCGAGGCGAACGTTCAGCCGGGCCAGGAAGCTGCCGCATTCGAATCGACACCCCGCAACAGCAATCTGGAGATGGCCCGATGAGCGCCGCCACCGCCCTGGCCGCCACGCTGCCCGAGCGTCTGACTCACCTGCAGCGTCTCGAAGCCGAGAGCATTCACATCATGCGGGAGACGGTCGCCGAGACCGAAAACCCGGTGATGCTCTATTCGATCGGCAAGGATTCGTCGGTGCTCCTGCATCTGGCGCTGAAGGCCTTCGCACCGGGACGCCTGCCGTTCCCGCTGATGCACATCGATACGACGTGGAAGTTCAAGGAGATGATCGCGTTCCGCGATCAGCGCGCCAAGGAGCTCGGGCTCGATCTCATCGTCCACACAAACCAGGACGGCCTGGCCCGGGGCATCGGTCCGATCAGCCATGGTTCGGAAGTCCATACCGACGTGATGAAGACGCAGGGCCTGCGTCAGGCGCTGGACAAGCACAAGTTCGACGCGGCCTTCGGCGGCGCGCGCCGCGACGAGGAGGCGTCCCGCGCCAAGGAACGCATCTTCTCCCTGCGCACGGCCCAGCATCGCTGGGACCCGAAGCGCCAGCGCGCCGAGCCCTGGCACCTCTACAATCTCAAGAAGAAGCGCGGCGAATCCCTGCGCGTCTTCCCGATCTCGAATTGGACCGAGCTCGATGTCTGGCTCTATATCGAGCAGGAGCAGATCCCGATCGTGCCGCTCTACTTCGCCAAGCCCCGCCCCGTGGTGGAGCGCGACGGCCAGTTGATCCTGGTCGACGACGACCGCCTGCCCCTGAACCCCGGCGAGACCCCGCAGAACCTGTCCGTGCGTTTCCGGACGCTGGGCGACTACCCGCTCACCGGTGCCGTGGAGAGTGATGCCGCGACCCTGCCGGAGATCATCGGCGAGACCCTGGCCGCCCGGACCTCCGAGCGTCAGGGTCGCGTGATCGACAAGGACGGGTCGGGCGCCATGGAGCGCAAGAAGCAGGAGGGGTATTTCTAAGATGACGATCCATCAGTCACCCGAAGCCTTCGGCTACGACAGCTTCCTCGCCGCTCACCAGAGCAAGGAAGTGCTGCGCTTCATCACCTGCGGCTCCGTCGACGACGGCAAGTCGACCCTGATCGGCCGCCTCTTGCACGACACCAAGCAGATCTTCGACGATCAGGTGACGGCGCTGCAGCGCGATTCGCGCAAGCACGGCACCCAGGGCGCCGAGATCGACCTCGCCCTCCTCGTGGACGGTCTCCAGGCCGAGCGCGAGCAGGGCATCACCATCGATGTCGCCTATCGCTTCTTCTCCACCGACAAGCGCTCGTTCATCGTCGCCGACACGCCCGGTCACGAGCAGTACACCCGCAACATGGCGACCGGTGCCTCCACGGCCGATGTCGCCGTGATCCTGGTGGACGCTCGGCAGGGTCTCACCCGTCAGACAAGGCGGCACGCGCTGCTGGTCTCGCTGCTCGGGATCAAGCGCGTCGCCCTCGCGGTGAACAAGATGGATCTGGTCGGCTGGTCGCAGGGCAAGTTCGAGGAGATCACGGCGGCGTTCGACGCGTTCGCCGCGCCCCTCGGCTTCACCGAGATCCGGCCCATCCCGCTTTCCGCCAAGAACGGCGACAACGTCGTCCTGCCCGGCGCCGCCGTGCCCTGGTACTCAGGGACTCCGCTCCTCCAATACTTGGAGGAAGTGCCCGTGCGGGTCGAGGAGCAGGCCGCTCCGTTCCGTCTTCCGGTCCAGTGGGTGAACCGTCCGAACTCCGACTTCCGCGGCTTCTCGGGCCTGATCGCCAGCGGCCGCGTCGCCCCCGGCGACGCGATCATCGTCGAGCCTTCGGGCCGGACCTCCACCATTGCCCGGATCTACACCGCCGATGGCGACCTGCCGCATGCCGTGGAAGGTCAGTCCGTCACCCTCGTACTCGCCGACGAGATCGACGCCTCGCGCGGTTCGGTAATCGTCACGGCCGATGCGCCGATGCGGGTGAGCGACCGTTTCGACGCCCGTCTCTTCTGGGCGGCCGAGACCGAACTCCTGCCTGGCGCCACCCTGCTCGCGAAGATCGGCACCGTGACGGTGAACGCCACCGTCACGACCATCCATACGCGGATCGATCCGGAAAGCGGCAATCCCGTCCCGGCCGCCCGCCTCGTGGCCAACGACATCGCGGACGTGACCCTGAGCCTGGACCGCGCCGTGGCCATCGATGCCTACGCGGCGAACCGCGATACCGGCGGGTTCATCCTCATCGACCGCGAGACCACCGATACGGCGGCCCTCGGGCTGATCCATGCGGACAAGGCCTCCGCAGCGGAGAAGGACGAGCCGGAGGCGACCCGCGCTGCGAAATCCGGCGGAGGGTTCCTGTCGAAGCTCCGTTGGGTCTTCGGAGGCATCTGACCTCAGGGCACATCTGTCCTCATCAGTACGAAGCGGCCATCCCGGAGCGTCATCGCGCCAGGGGTGGCCGCTTTGACGTGTCCGGCAGCCTTGCCGGCTCACAGCTCCGGGATTAGGGTCCGCGCGCTTTTTGAAGAGGCGCGTATCGGCGCCCATCTGACGTGATCGGAGTAGACCATCATGGGCTTTCTCGCCGACGCCCTGTCCAAGGTGAAGCCGTCCGCCACCATCGCGATGACGCAGAAGGCCCGTGAGCTGAAAGCCGGCGGGATGGACGTGATCAGCCTGTCGGTGGGTGAGCCCGATTTCGATACGCCCGACCACATCAAGGAGGCGGCGATCGACGCGATCCGTCGCGGCGAGACCAAGTACACGCCGGTTTCCGGGATCGTGCCCCTGCGCGAAGCGATCGTGCGGAAGTTCAAGCGCGAGAACGGCCTCGACTACAAGGCGTCGCAGACCATCGTCGGCACCGGCGGCAAGCACGTCATCTACAATGCCCTTCTCGCCACGCTGAACCCCGGCGACGAGGTGGTGATCCCGCGCCCCTACTGGGTCTCGTATCCGGAGATGGTGGTGCTGTGCGGCGGCACGCCGGTCTTCGCCGAGACGGACATGGAGCATGATTTCAAGCTCCAGCCGGAAGAACTCGAGCGGGTGATCACGCCGAAGACCAAGTGGATCATTCTCAACTCGCCGTCGAACCCCTCCGGCGCGGCCTATGCCCGCGACGAGATGAAGAAGATCACCGACGTCCTCATGCGGCATCCCCATGTCTGGGTGCTCACGGACGATATGTACGAGCACCTCTGCTACGGCGATTTCGAGTTCGTCACGCCGGCTCAGGTCGAGCCCGGCCTCTACGACCGGACGCTGACCATGAACGGCGTCTCGAAAGCCTATGCGATGACGGGCTGGCGCATCGGCTACGCCGCCGGTCCCGAGCACCTCATCAAGGCGATGGATTTCGTCCAGGGCCAGCAGACCTCCGGCGCCTCCTCGATCTCCCAATGGGCGGCGGTAGCGGCCCTCGACGGCACGCAGGAGCATCTCGCCCGCTTCCGCGCCGCTTTCCATGAGCGCCGCGACCTCGTGGTTTCCATGCTGAACCAGACCAAGGGCCTCAAATGCCCGACGCCGGAAGGCGCCTTCTATGTCTACCCGTCCTGCGCGGAGACGATCGGGCGCAAGACGCCTTCGGGCAAGATCATCGAATCGGACGAGGATTTCGTGCTGGAACTGCTCCAGGCCGAGGGTGTCGCCGCCGTTCACGGCTCGGCTTTCGGCCTCGGACCGAACCTGCGCATCTCCTACGCCACGTCGAACACGGCGCTGGAAGAGGCCTGCACTCGCATCCAGCGTTTCTGCGGCTCGCTGAGCTGAGACGGCGAGCGACGATTGCCGCCAACCCGGTGCCATGAGGCAGCGCGGTCGAAACCCGCTTCGATCGGAGCGGTGGGAATATCCTCACCGTTCCGACCTGCAATGACGCTGTCCCGGGTGTGAGCCGGGAATGCCGGCATGGACGAGCCTCCCGAGGCCGATCCCATCCTGTCCCGTGTTCCGCCAGCGGACGAGCCTGCGGCGGAAGGGCCCTATGCGGCCGGATCGGTTGCCGGCTCGGTGTAGGATGTCTACATCGGCGGTCCCCGCGGCTAATGCGTTCGACGGTTTCGCGAACCCTCTCGGACTTGCGTGGCTGCAGGGCTTGCCGTGACGGGGCGATGCGGACCAGTTCTCTGCGTCGATCCTGTGAGGCCTGGTGGGCCGGGTCGCGTCAGGTGTGTCACGAGTGCGGGGAACAGGAACCGTCGCCGTGGCTGATGGCCCACGCTCATTGCGCGCTCAGCTTGTCGAGCCATTTCAGGACAAGTGCCGGACGAGTGCTTGAGCGGATTGGTTTACCGACTTCACGCACAAGTGAGACGGGCCGGGGAACCGGCCAGGTTCCTCCGCGTAGTCTCGGGCTCCTCCTCATGCGCCGCCTTCTTACCAACGGCACCAAGGCGATCGTCGCCATTGCCGCGCTTTCCACCGCCGCCCATTGGGCCATGCGCCTCCAACGCGAGCCCGCGCTGTCCGCCGTGCCGGTGGCAGCGATGAAGGACCCGGTGGCGACGGGGTCGATCCCCGTGAGAGCCGTCGAATCCCCCGCCGGTGATCGCTTGGTGGACGTGACACGCGGGCTCGACCAGAAGCGTCTCGGCGAGTTGATCTCCGGGGCCGCCGTGACCAAGCCCAAAGTCGAGAAGACCGTCGCCACGCACTGAACGGGCGACGCTCGCCGGAAGCGTCACGCGATGGTCAAAGGCACGTGGTTCGGTGTGGCCGACCCATTGCAACAGGCTTTCGCATGATGGACCGATCCGCTCTGACCCGCCGCCAGACCATGGCAGGCGCCGCCGCACTGGCGCTGTCGGCCAGTTCCGCCCGGGCGTCGGAGCGTGCGACGGGCATGGTCTACGAGAGTGTCTCCGGCGAACGGATCGGCATCCCGGATGTCGCCGTCTCCAACGGCCGGGACGTGGTCCTCACCGATCGTCAGGGCCGCTACGGCCTCGATGTGTCGGATGGCGACACCGTCTTCGTGGTCAAGCCGTCGGGCTTTGCCCTGCCGCGCGACGAGAACAACATCCCGCGCTTCAGCTACCTCCACCAACCGCAGGGGACGCCGCCCGAATTGCGGCTGCGCTATCAGGGCATCGACCCGACGGGACCGCTTCCCGCCTCCATCGATTTCGCGTTGTCGCGCCAGTCGGAACCGGATGCCTTCGAGGTGATCCTGTTCACCGATCCGCAGCCCGAGAGCCCGGTGGAGCTCGGCCATGTCCGCGAGACGGCGGTGACGCGCGTCCTGGGGACGAAAGCCGCCTTTGGCATGACCACGGGCGACATTCTGTTCGACGATCTCTCGTTCTACGGCCGCTCGAACCGCATCATGGGGCGCATCGGCATTCCCTGGTTCCATATCGGCGGCAATCACGATCTCAATTTCGAGGCGCCCGACGCACGCTACAGCCGCGAGACCTTCAAGCGGGTCTACGGAGCGCCGTACTACGCCTTCCACCACGGCAAGGCGCTGTTCCTGATGCTGGACACCGTCCATTATCTCGGCGCCGCATCGGGGGCGGGCGATGGGGTAGGGCGCTACGAAGGGCGCATCGGCGAACGCCAGCTCGCCTTCGTGGCCAACATGCTGGCGCAGACGCCCAAGGATCGCCTCGTGGTCATCGCGATGCATATCCCGCTCTACACCGACCTCAACCCGGACGATCCGCGCCAGAACGTGATGGACCGCGAGCGCCTGCTGGACCTTCTGGGCGACCGCCCGGTATTGAGCCTCGCCGGCCATACCCACACGACGGAGCATCATTATCCCCGTGCGGGCGGCGCGGGGAGCCACCATCACCACGTCCTCACCGCCGTCTCGGGCTCGTGGTGGAGCGGCCCCTCTTCCCGCACCGGCATCCCCTCGGCCGACAGCCGCGACGGAACACCCAACGGCTTCCATGTCCTCTCGGTGGACGGCGCCGGTTACACGACCCGCTACCGCCCGGCCCAGGGCGAGCCGGACGAGGGGATGCGGATCGTTCTGGAGAGCCAGTATCGCGGCGGCGCGGGCGAGGTCCTGCGCGATTACCGGCCGATGCAGACGCTGCGGTCGCCGGTGCCGCGAGAGAGCCTCTCCGCCACCAATCTGGTGGTGAACGTCTTCGACGGCGGCCCGCGCACGCGGGTCTCCTATCGGATCGGCAGCGGCCCGGCCGTCGCGATGGTGCGGACGCGACGCCCCGATCCGTTCGTGAACGAGGTCTACCTCCGCTATCCCGAGGCGAAGAAACCCTGGGTGAAGGCGGAGCCTTCGAGCCATATCTGGGTGGCACGTCTCGACGGCGGCATCCCGGCCGGAAGTCACCGCATCACCGTGGATGTCGAGGACGAGTATGGTCGTCCGCTCTCCTCCGGCCTGGTGCTGGAAGTCACCGGCGAAGTCGGGTCATCGCGCGGCTGAGTCGGACAGCCCGCCCGTTTCGGGGCGGGCGGAGCGTAAGCCCGGTGTCAGGCGGCCAATTGGCGAGCGCCGTGGTTACCCTCTTGGATCTCCTCGACGATCTTGGCGCAGAACGCGTCGAGGTCGCCCGGATTGCGGCTGGTGACGATCCCTTTGTCGGTCACCACCGCCTCGTCGTGCCACTGGCCGCCGGCATTGATGACGTCCGTCTTGATCGATGAGAACGAGGTCAGGTTCAGGCCCTTCACGGCACCGGCCTCGATCAACAGCCAGGGCGCGTGGCAGATGGCGGCCACGACCTTGCCGGACGTCAGAAAGGCCTTGATCACCTCCAGGGCCTTCGGCTCGAGCCTCAGCTTGTCCGGGTTGATCTGACCGCCGGGGAGGACGAGCGCGTCGAAATCGGCCGGGTCGATGTCTTCGAGATCATTGTCGACCGCAACGTTCTTGCCCCAATCCGTCTTGTCCCAGCCGCGAATGGATTCCCGCGATTCGCGTGACTTCGGCGATGCGACGACGACGCTCGCTCCGGCCCCCCTGAGATTCTGCAGCGGAACGGTGAGCTCGGTTTCCTCGAAACCGTCTGTCGCGACGATGAGAACCTTCGACTGCTTGATGTCGGCCATGGCAGATCTCCGCATGTGTTCAAAGAGGTAGCGGAAGAACCGGTGGCGACTGGGGCAGGTTCCTGGACGGGCCGAGGCGCAATGCAGCCACGGCGGCAGCACAATGCTCGAATTCATGCTTTGCTGGAACTGGCGACGATCGGGGCGGGTTGGTCCGACAGACGACCGACTTAACGTCGGAACGCGATCCACCTAGAAGCGCGATCCACCTAGAAGCGAAGGAGACGCTGAATGGCCAATCCAGGCCTACCGATCCCCGAGCCGCTGCCGGGCGGAATCCCCGGTGACCTGCCACCGCCGCCGCTGCCGCCAGATGAAGGGCCGGATATCGGCCCGACCGGACCACGGACCCCGTATCCTGTCGACGATCCCGGCGTCGACGAGCCGAAGGGACCGGGCTCCGAGCCCGATTATCTGCCGGGCGGACCGACCGACCCCGGCGTCAGGATGTGATCGAGGGGTTTAGTGATCCCCGTGTGACGCGCGCACGTCCCGGGGCGCACTGAGGATTTCAGAGAGGCTCGTCACCACGTGGCGGGCCTCTTCATCCGTCAGGCGCAGCTGGAAGGGGGGAAGCGCCCCGGCCTGCAAGGCGACCACGGCCTGTCCCTGCTCGTCGGTGCCGACCTCGATGGCGGACGAGGTGACTTCGAGCATGGCGATATCCTCGTCGCTCAGATCGTCCGGCAGGTCGACATCGTCCGGCTCGTCGATCGCGGTCAGCAGCTGTCCCACCGCACGCACGAGCGCACGGGCCGCCCGCGCATCCATGACGACGGCCGTGGCCTGATCGTCCTTCTGGAATGAGAGCTGGATGTTCGCGCCTTCGAGGGAAACCGAGATGCCCGCCATGAACCGCCTGATTGCGTCGCCTAACTGCCTGGAACAGGTCCCATATATGCATGTCGCGGACCGAAAAACACGGGGTCCGCTCGGAGTCCCATGAGAGTGCGGCGTGCCGGTGCGGCAGGCAAGATCGAGCCGGGTGCCTTGTTGCCGCCGCACAATCAGCCTACATGGAGGACAGCGGGCATCAGTGAGCCGAACGCAACGTGCATCGCACGTCTCACGACCTGCTGATCCCGTCAAATGTAAAAGAGGACCGGCGCCGGGTATCTCGAGCAGATGCACGTCTTTGGTCAACGAACGATACGAGGTTCTATTCGTGAATACCGGCACTGTTAAGTGGTTCAACGAAACCAAAGGCTACGGCTTCATTCAGCCAGATGACGGCGGCAAGGACGTGTTCGTTCACATCTCCGCCGTCGAGCGCGCGGGAATGCGCAATCTCATTGAAGGTCAGAAGGTCTCCTACGAGATCCAGACCGACAAGCGCAGCGGCAAGGACTCGGCTGGTAACCTCCAGGCGGCTTGACGCCCCCGGCGCCAGCCCTCGGGGCTGGCGTCACCATCGGCCATAGAGCGCCGTGTCCGCCGCCATCCCGACGATCTCCTCTAGGGAGACGAGTTCGCTGAGGATGGCATCCCTCCCACCCATCAAACCTCTGACTTACGGAACACGGAGCTAAGCTCGTTGTTCTGCACACCAAGAAAATCTGAAAGATCACAAGAAAACATGTTGTTCGAATATACCCGGCGCCGCGGCGTCCGTTCGCCCATCACCGATGCGGCGACATTCAAGGTAGGAAAGCTGAAGCAGACGACGTCGCGTGATGCGCAGGACATCGATCTCAGCCACCTCATCGACACCTCTTACAACTACCATTCGCCCCGTGAACTGCGCTGGCACCTCGCCGAGCGGCTCGGAGTGGCTCCCGAAGTGGTCGCGGTTCGCGAACACGCCTGATCGGGCTTATCCTGCGTCGAGGGCATCGTCCCCGCGCTGATGGACGTTTCGCGCCGAGTTCCTCACAGGGCTCGGCGTTTGCGTGTCCGGGCCCATCGCGCCGGCATGGGGGCGGGGGAGAATCACCCTCGGTCGTCTCGACCATCGGGTGTCCCGCACCTCGGCGAATGCCCGCGCTTACCAGGGTGAACGCTCGGTCGATGGCGCCACGGAGCACCGGAACGCGGCCGGATTTGTCGATCGGCCCGGAGACCTCGAAAGCCTCGCCGATGGCGGTCGAAACCCGGCTCGATTCCGGTCGATTTTACCGCCGTATCCACACACAATCGACGCTTCACCAAGCTGCGAAGGGAATGACGCGTCGTCGCGATGACGAACGCTTCAGACCCGCGTCAGGGCGGCAACGACATCGTCGCGCAGGGTGTCCGACATCGCGATCAGCGCCCCGTGGACGGGATCTGGTCTATTGTAGGTCGTGCGATTTCCCCGCAGGTCGCTCACCGATCCTCCCGCCTCGCGCAGGAGCAGGTCGGCCCCGGCGAGGTCCCAGTCGCGCGCGTCGGACGAAACGAGGCCGATATCGATCGATCCCTCCGCGACCCTGGCCACCCGCAAAGCAAGGGACGGCACACGCGGGACGATCTCGAAATCGACCGCTTTTCCGTCAACGGAGCCGCCCCGTGCAAGCTTATCGGCCATCGGTTTCGGCCCTGTCACCCGCGCACCAGCGAGTCCGGCCTGTCGCGAGACCGACAGCGAAACGCCGTTGCACGTCGCGCCAGCACCCGCCACCGCCTCGTAGAACTTGTCGCTGACGGGAGCATGGACGAAGCCGAGAACAGGCTGCCCCTGCGAGAGCAACGCCACCGAAATCGACCAATCGGGATGGCCTGTGAGGAAGGCACGGGTGCCGTCGATGGGATCGACGATCCAGACGAGGTCGGAGCCCAGGCGAATTGGATCGTCGCTCGTTTCCTCCGAAAGCCAGGCGGCCTTCGGCAGCAAAGCACTCAGCCTGATCTTCAGGAACGTATCCACCGCCACATCGGCTTCCGTCACTGGAGAGCCACCGGCCTTCGACCATGTCCGGGCCGTCGTCTGTCCGTCCGCCCGGAAGTAGGGAAGGGCGAGGGAGGCAGCTTCGCGGATCGCCGCCCGCAGATCAGGGACGAGGGCCTTGGCGGCTTCGATCGACATCGTGTCGGACATGCGTCTCCGAATCTTCGGGTTTTCTCGAGAAGGGATGCGAATCGGGCCTTTCCGCACCCTGCGGCGGGAAGAGACTGATACCGTTGTAGGGCGGGCATCCCATGCCCACAAGGATCGAGAATCCGGAGATGCACCGCGATCCTGAGGAATGAAGCAAGGAAGTGTTGAGCATCCCAATCGCTTCCCCGCCGTCCACGATCGCTTAACTGTGGCTATTAAGGCGGTTTGAGGAGGTTAGACGCAAATCTGCTTGTCATAAGAGACGGCCCGACAGAGGCCGATCACACCAACAGGGCGTCGGACCAATGAACACTTTCTCAAACATGAATCCAACCGAGACAAACGTCGGCATCGCCACCGATCACTGCCTGCAGGATGGCGTCGCGCTGAGCTCCGTGGCGTTCACTACTTCGGTTCTGCCGATCACCGGCCGCGTCGCTGGTGGTACCGTGGCCATCGGTGTCGCCCTGGCCTTCGCCTCCGAGGATTCCGATGCCTGCGACGAGGATCGCTTCGCCCTTCTGCTCGTGGACGAGACCGGCGCCACGCTGGGTCGTCTCGGCCCTTATGGCGATGACGATGTGGTCGCGATCTGGCGTGATTGCTCGGCCCGGACCGGCCTGCCGCGGATGATCGTGCGGGAAGACGGCACCCTCGCAACCGTGTCGCGCCAGCTCGGCCGTGTTGCTCTCGGAACGACCCGCACCCGCCGTCGTCACGGCCTGCTCAATGGCCGCCGCCCGCGCTTCCTCGTCCGTCGTAAGACCGGCGTGCTGCCGGTGCGCCCCCTGATCTACCGCGGTGAGAGCGAGATCGTCGGAGGCGCGCTGTCCTAAGGCCGGACCGGCCTCAGAAGAGGGCCTGCCACAGGGCATCGGCCGACAGGCCAGCGAAAAGTATCAACCCGGCATCGCGGTTAGAGCGGAAGAGCAGCAATGCCCCGCGCCCGTCACCGGGTTTCAGACGGAAAACCTGCCATCCGAGATGGGTGGCAAACAAGGCAACGCCGACAAACCCGACAGGGCCCGCACCAGCCAGTGCCACGGCTGTGGCAATGGCGGCGGCCGAGACCGCGTAGCACAGGCCGATGGCGGGCTTCAGACTGCGGCCAAACAGGCGGGCCGACGAGCGGATGCCGGCGATCTCGTCATCCTCGATGTCTTGAACCGCATAGATCGTATCGTAGCCGACGATCCACGCAAACGCGCCGACATAGAGAGCCAAGGCCGGCGCACCGAGACTGCCGAAGGCGGCGACCCAGCCCATCAGCGCTCCCCACGAGAAGGCGAGGCCGAGAACCGCCTGGGGCATGGACATCACCCGTTTCATGAACGGATAGATCGCCACTGGTAGGAGGGACGCCATGCCGACCCAGATGGCGGTAGCGTTGAATTGCAGTAGCACGGCCAGACCGACCATCGCCTGCATCACGAGGAAGATGGCGGCGGACCGCGTCTTCACCTGCCCGGAGGGGAGGGGGCGAGAGCGCGTGCGCTCCACCTGCGCGTCGAGATCACGGTCGGCGATGTCGTTGTAGGTCGAGCCCGCCCCTCGCATGGCGATGGCGCCGATCAGGAACAAGAGCAGATGCGCCGGGTCCGGAAACGGCTTGTGACCGGCGAGCGCCGCCAGGGCGGCCGACCACCAGCACGGTAGGAGCAGTAGCCACCAGCCGATCGGCCGTTCGATGCGGGCGAGGCGGAGATAGGGACGGAGGCCGCGAGGGGCGTGACGATCGACCCAGTGGCCGACGACAGCATCCGCGACCTTCCCGTCTGCGCCGTCCGGCGAG
This sequence comes from Methylobacterium sp. CM6241, assembly GCF_054817845.1. Lineage (NCBI taxonomy): Bacteria > Pseudomonadati > Pseudomonadota > Alphaproteobacteria > Hyphomicrobiales > Methylobacteriaceae > Methylobacterium > Methylobacterium sp. CM6241. Next base: position 4,864,108 of record NZ_CM139246.1, on the reverse strand, counting down.
GTCACGCCCGCCATGGGCGGGCGCTACCGTGGACCGAAATGGCAGCCAAGGCCTAGAGCGCGCCCTGCGGCATCTTCAAGCTGCCCGTCAGGCCTGGCCCGCCGAGCATGCCACCGCCGCTACCGCCGCCGCCGTTCTGGGCCTGCGCCCGCGCCTGGGCTTCCATCTTCGCGGCCTGGGCGGCGACGCCGCAGATCTTGGTGCGGATGCCGGCGACCTTCAGATGGTCGGCCTTGAAGCCTTCGGCGAAGGAATCGGGAATGGAGCACCATTCCTTGTTGGCGGCGATCCACTTCACGCCTTCGTTGCCGTTGGTCTGCAGCTTGCCGAACAGCGCGCAGGCTTCGGCGGGGGTCATCTTCTTCTTGGAGTTCGACGCGGCATTCGCCTTGGCCACGAGATCCTTGCGCGACTGGAGCGTCTTCTGGATCTCACCGCATTCCGCGTTCTGCGCGAAGGCGGGACCAGCGATGAGAACGGAGCCGAATGCAGCTCCGGCGACGGCCGCGATGATCTTCGATGACATGAGTTGGATTTCCCTCTCCCCCAATCTACACCGGTGCCTTGCCGTGGCTGCCGGAGCGATTGCCGAACCTCGTTGACGTCTCGCCATAGGAATGTGGCGTCTTTCAAGACGTAAATGGCCGGTAAGGTTTGCGTTTGGGGAAACTCGACAAAATCCAGCGCTGTTGCCCCGGCGCATCACCTGCAATCGGGCGCCGGCGTTGACAGGCCTGCGGACGCGGGCGACCACGCTGAGCCATGGCAGCATACGACTTTACCGCCCCCCGCCTTTTCGTCGAATCCGACCTTGGTGAAGGCACTGTCCTTCCCCTGGAACGCGCCCAGGCGAACTACCTGCTGAACGTCCTGCGGCGTGGCCCGGACGATCCCGTCCTCGTCTTCAACGGCCGCGACGGCGAATGGCGCACCCGCATTGCCCAGAGCGGGCGCAAGAGCGCAGAACTGATCGCCGTCGAGCAGGTACGGCCTCAATCCGAGCGTGCCGACCTGCATTACCTCTTCGCGCCACTGAAGACCGCCCGGCTCGACTATCTGGCGCAGAAGGCCGTGGAGATGGGAGCCGGAACCATACGGCCGGTCTTCACCCGTTACACGCAAGGCGAGCGGATCAATCTCGATCGCCTGCGCGCCAACGCCATCGAAGCGGCTGAGCAATGCGGCATCCTGGCGATTCCCGAACTTCCCGATGCGGTCCGGCTCCCCGTAGCGCTCGCGGAACTCGCGTCCGAACGCCTCCTCGTCTTCTGCGACGAGAACGCCGCGGTGGCCGATCCTGTCGCGGCCCTGCGCAGCGCCGCCGACCCGGCGGCGCCGCCGCCCCTGGCGGTTCTGATCGGGCCTGAGGGTGGGTTCTCGGCAGAGGAGAGGGAAATGATCGCTGCGCGGCCCAACACGGTCGCGCTATCCCTCGGACCTCGGATCCTACGGGCGGATACGGCGGCCGTGGTGGCTCTCACCTTGGTGCAGTCTGTGCTGGGAGACACACGCTGATGAGCCCCCCACCACGCCGCGTTGTTCATGGCTCGCGGCTGGACTAAGGAGTCGCCATCTTCAAAGGGGCTCCTCCGCTGCGGTCCGGCCTGCCTCTCACCACACACGACCTTCATCACGAGGCAGCGCATGGCGCGCGATACGTCCGACACGACACCGCTGACGAAGCGGGACGAACTGATCGCGTGGTTCGCCGAGGGCGAAAAACCGCCCGAGAGCTTCGCCGTCGGCACGGAGCACGAGAAGGTTCCGTTCTACCGGAACGGCAACGCACCCGTTCCCTACGCGGGCGAGACTGGAATCCGCGCGCTCCTCGAAGGCGTTGCGCGCGAAACGGGCTGGGAGGCGATCGAGGATGCCGGCAACCTGATCGGCCTCGCCGGAAATGACGGGGGAGCGATTTCGCTCGAACCTGGCGGGCAGTTCGAATTGTCCGGCGCGCCGCTAAGTGATGTCCATGCCACCGAGCGTGAATTGCGCAGCCATCTGGAGGCGACCGCTCGTGCGGCCGACCCACTCGGAATCGGTTTCCTCGATCTCGGCATGAGTCCGAAATGGACCCGTGAGGGAACGCCGGTCATGCCCAAGAGCCGGTACAAGATCATGGCCGGCTACATGCCCAAGGTCGGCTCCCTCGGCCTCGACATGATGCTGCGTACCGCCACGGTGCAGGTGAATCTCGACTTCTCCTCAGAAGCGGACATGGCGGCCAAGATGCGGGTCGCCCTGGCGCTGCAACCGGTGGCGACGGCGCTCTTCGCGAACTCCCCCTTCACCGACGGGCGCCCCAACGGCTTCCTCTCGCGACGCTCCGAGATCTGGCGTGATACCGATGCCGACAGGACTGGCATGCTGCCCCGCGCCTTCGAGGCTGGCTTCGGGTATGAGGCATATACCGACTGGCTGCTCGACATGCCGATGTATTTCGTCAAGCGCGGGGAGACCTATCACGACGTCAGCGGCGCCTCGTTCCGCGATCTCATGGATGGGCGGCTCGCGGCACTTCCCGGCGAGAGGGCTACGATGTCGGACTGGGCGAACCATGCCTCCACGGCTTTCCCCGAGGTCAGGCTCAAGCGCTACATCGAGATGCGCGGCTCAGATGTGGGCGGCGCGGACATGATCGTCGCGCAGGCGGCGTTCTGGGTCGGGCTGCTCTACGACGATGCCGGGCTCGCGGCGGCCTGGGACATTGCCAAGGCTTGGAGTACCGCAGAGCGCGAATGCCTTCGCGCTATCGTGCCACGTCTCGGACTCGCGACACCGATCGCCGGACGCAGTCTGGGCACTGTGGCAGCGGAAGCCCTGGCTATCGCCCGCAAGGGTCTTGAAGCGCGCGGGCGCCGTGATGCCCAGGGACGCGATGAAACTCACTTCCTCCAGCCCCTCGAAGCCATCGTCGCCAGTGGTCATTCGCGTGCTGAGGATAGGTTGGCGGATTACGAGGGTCCATGGCGGCGCTCCGTCGATCCGGCGTTCACGGAATGCGTCTTCTGAAGAGAGGCTATTGACTATAAACCCATGTCTTCTTGAAACGACAATTGTGCCGGGGCACACGTTCGGCCGATAGTGCCTCGTCTGTTCCGGAACGGTTCATCAAAGATGGTGTTTTAACGGTGCAGGTACACTCGAATTAGGAGATCGCCCGCATGTCGCGCATCATGTCCCTGGTCCTTGCCGGTTCGACCGCCGTCGGTCTGGCGGCAGCTCCTCTCTCCGGCGCACAAGCCGCCCCGATGCCCACTCTGACGTCGGCACAGGTCGCTGGCGGCTCTGCCGTGGAGACCGTTCGCTATGGCCGCTACTACGGCGGCGGCTACGGCTACCGTCGCGGCTATTATGGTGGCGGCTATCGCCGTGGCCCCGGCATCGGTGGAGCCCTCGCGGCGGGTGCCGCTCTGGGCATCATCGGCGGCGCCATCGCGGCGAGCCAGGCTCCCCGCTACGGCTATTACGACCGCGGCTACGCGCCAGCCTATGGGTATGCCCCGGCCTATGGCTACGCGCCCGCCTATGGCTACGCCCCGGCCTACGGTTATCCTGCCTACGGCTACTAACATCATCCACGGAGCCTCGTCTTCGGCTCAAGCCCCGCCCGAGGCTCCAGCCTCGGGCGGGGCTTGTCGTATCGTTGGACAGATATGACCGACGCGCCACTCGTCCTCGATCTCAGCGGCCTGAAATGCCCCCTGCCGGTGCTACGCACCCGCAAGGCCATGCGCGGCCTGGAACCGGGGGCGCAGCTGACCATCCTCTGCACCGATCCGGTCTCGGTGATCGACATCCCCCATCTCGTCACCGAAGAGGGCGATCGTCTCGTCGGTCAGGGCCGCGACGACGGCGTCTTCAGCTTCACCATTGAGAAGGGCGGCACCTGAAAACTCGTTCATTCCGCACTGTCTTCGCCTCAATGATGCGGCAACTCGCGGTTAGGTGATCCCGAAGAAGGCCGCGTGACCGCCCGTGGCCGGAAGACGGGAACGACTATATGGCGCCGGTGATCCGTGGCACCCGCATCCTGCACGATGGCTGGAGCCGCTTTCTCGTGGCAGAAGTCACGATGCCGGACGGCACGCGCCTGACCCGCGAGATCGAGGATCACGGCCGCGCGGTCGGGGTGCTGCCCTATGATCCTGAGCGCCGCGTGGCGCTTCTGGTGGAGCAGTTCCGGCCACCCACCTTCTTTGCGGCCGGTACCCTGTCGCTTCTTGAGATCCCGGCTGGACTCCTCGACGAATCTGAGCCCGAGGACGGCGCGCGCCGCGAGGCCTTCGAGGAGACCGGCGTCCGCCTCGGCACCCTCGAACGCCTGACAACTGGGTGGTCAATGCCCGGGATTTCTACCGAACAGATGGACCTATTTCTGGGTGCCTATAGCGCCGCCGACCGCTCCGGCCCCGGCGGTGGGTTGGCCGAGGAACATGAAAGCATCACCGTTCACGAGATGCCCCTGGCCACCCTCGCCGCCATGAGCGATCGGGGCGAGATCACCGACATGAAAACCCTGGTGCTTCTCTTCGCACTGCGGCTTCGTCGGCCGGATTTGTTCGCCTGAAGCACCAATCCGGTGGGTACGGCGCGCGTCCTGTTCGATCTGATTGCCGGCACCGTCACCCTGTCCACGAACACGGGCGGCGTCTTTACTAACCTCGCCGGCTCCATCGAGAAGATTTCGGCGGACTTCTACCTCATCACCATCACCGCAACCTGCGCCACCACCGCCCTCGTGTCCCGCCTCTGCTTTGGCGACGACGCGAAGGCTCTCGCGTATCTCGGCGGCACGACCAAGAGCATGGACCTTTGGGCGTGCTCCTTCGCTCCGGCGGCCTAGCCCCAGCACTCTTCCTTTGACAAACTCACCGCAGTAAATCGCGTCCCCCCCCGAGCGGGCCACACAGAGGCGATGACTGTGCCGCCCGTTGGCAGCGGGATCTCGAATTACATGAGCCGCGAATCAGAGAGGACACCGTCGTCTTCGCCCGTTGCCGCCGATCAGCATCCGCCATCTATGCATTTCTGTGCAAAGGGCGCCGGACTGCAGGCAATACCTGAAGTTTTGGGGACGCTCGTGCCCTGTTTCAGCGTAATATTTATAGTCGCATAGGCGCTCGCCGCACCTTCGTAGCGGTTAAAGCTTCTGGCCAGTAGCCGGCCCATTCGATGAGCGCGATCGCCAAGGCAATAGCGATCACGGCCAGCGCAACAATCGCCTCGGTCTTCGTCCAACGCCGTCGCGTCCACCGGCTTAAGATGATCGTCAGTCGTAGAAGCTGATCCATCCGGGCAGCTTATCACCGCAAAACCGGCCGGTCGCCGCACATGCTCAAGCCAATAGCCAGCCGCCGAGATGCACGGCGCCAAGGGCCATAAGACCAAACCCGACTGCTTCCACGGCAACGAGACAAGTCAGGATCGCGTCCTGTGCAAACCCTTCAGCAAAATGCTCTTCCGGCTCCGGCAAGTGCCCGTTGTCGAAGTGCTGCATTCCAAAATCCGCCCCCGGTCCGGAAAGCCGATCGTAGGCAGTTAATTTTGTATTCACTATTCAGGAGACTACGCATGGGCGCGTCCGCCATCATGACGCATCTGAGCCTTGCCGCGCTTAAATCGCGGGAAGGCGTGCAGCTGGAAGCCTAGCTCGACGGCATCGGGGTGTCGACGAACGGCTACGGCCACACCAGGGGCGTCAAGCTCGGACAGGTCATCACCAGGCCCAGGCCGACGCGTTGTTCCTCGATGACCTCGCCTCGCACGCGCTGCCGATCCTGTCGGCCACCAAGGTCCCGGTGGCCGAACACGAGCGAGACGCCCTGATCTCCATCGCCTTCAACTTCGGCGTGGGCGGCTTTACCGGCTCGACGTTCCTTCACCACTTGAGCGCCGGCGAACGGAAGGGCTACGCGGAGGCGATCGAGCTGTGGATTAAGAACAAGGAGCTGCCCCCCGACTGCCGAGCGGGACCAGTTCCTGACGCCCTACACCAAGGCGGCGCCTACGGCCCGTAGCACCGACGCGAAGCCGGTCAGCGCGCCGCTCACGGCATCGGTACCGCTGGACGTTCCACCCGTCGCGCCGGCGCCGGCCGCTTCCTTGATAATCCCGCCTGCTATTCCGGTGCCTTCGCCCGCCTCGGAGCCGCTGACGAGCCGACGGTGGTCTTTTAGCCGAGCAAGCTGGCCATGTTCCTCAACGACTTCATAAACAACCAGATGGTCGGTCCGAAATGGGGCCTGCTCCCGAGCCCTCGGCGCGGCGGTGGGCTGCTACATCGTGGTGCAATTCACGTTCGCGCTGATCTATGGCGCCTCCACCGTCGCCCATTCTCCCGCCTCAACACCCCGTCTTCGGCACGCTTTCAGGGTTCGAGGCGCTGTCGGTCTACATTGCCGTCTTGGAAGGCGTTTCACGCAAGAGCCGGCGTAGTGAGGTTCTCGACAAGCTGGAAAGGGTCGCCGGGTAATGGGATGGCTGGATTTTCTGGAGACCACCATCGCCCGCCAATCGGTTGGATGGTGACCCGCCTGCGGGGCGACAAGGAGCACCTTCCGCCGCCGGTGCCCGCAACGCCGGCCGATGTGCCGGCGCCGTTCCAACAGGTGCCGCGCGAGGTCATCGACGTGATGGAGGAAATGCGCGACTTCGCCCGGCGGCAGACCGTGGACATCAACAGCATCGCCGAGAGCGTGCGGACCATGCGGGATGAGGCGAAGCAGTACACAAGCTTGCTGGCTGCAATCGAACGAGAGCAGGCCACCGAGAATCGGACGCACGGATGCGATGCGCATGCTTGGCGCGCTCCTCTGTCTCACCTAATCCGACGCGCTACCGCGCCTGTTTGTCGTCCTGAGAGCACGATATGACCCGCCCGGTGAGAACCAGAGGGATTTTTTTATAACGGATCCGTCGTAACGGCACCAGCCAAGCTGAAACCTTATTGGGATCTCAGTATTTATCTAGCTCGAGCGAAACACTGCTGCCTCGATTTGGATACATCCATGAATAAATTGATCCTTGTTACCACTGCGATTCTGCTTGCTGGTCCTGCTCTCGCGCAGGGCGTTGTCCCAAGCGAGCCAAGCGGGTCAGGAACGGTCATCGAAAACCAGCCGAATACGACCGGCAATGACCGCGACGTGACAGTTTCGCGTGGGGCGACTGGTGCCGAAACGGCTACAAGCGACTCGGCCGCGGGCGGCAATGCCAATCAGCCTTCGCGTGCCGTGCCAAACGGTAGCGCTGGCGGCGGCGGTGGGGGCAACGGCGGGCTCTAATCTCCACTGTGAGAAAGCCGGCTCATAAGCCTCGCAGACATTAACCCGCCCGGCTGACGCCGTGGCGGGTTTTTCGTTCGCGGCCTTGCAACGAGACATCCGGTCACCGTTTCATCCGGCTACTGGCGTAGTTTAACGGTTAGAACGCAAGCCTAAGAAACCTGAACCAGGGGTGCGACTCCCCTTATCGTTTACATCCTTCTCCTCAAGCCCGACTGCCGTCAGGGCCAAAAAGGCTTTCCTGCGTTTTAGGAGCACGTTCGGCGCAATTTCGCTGCCCTGTAACAGACATGAGCCTGTATTTCGCCCCGAACAGACCTCGCCAGCCCGGGTCGCGCCCCCGCAGGTATTCGGTGAGGTGTGCGCCTAAGCACATCAATCATATGCCGGAAATCTTCGTAATCGCGAATTGATTGCCAACTCATTATCGTTGATCCTAACTCCTAGCTTGGCACTGAGCGGGGCATTGAGATGGATCGACATGTCGGCGACGCAAGAAATCGCTTTTGAGCAAGCTCATCGCGTGGGCGAGGGGCGCAGTGCAGAGGTTTTTGCAGACAGATCCAGACGAGTACTCAAACTCTATAAAGCAAAATGGGGCAATCAACTGGCGAAAAAAGAGTTCGTTGCGACATCTTTTGCCCGTTCCCATGGCCTGCGTGTCCCGGCTCCTTTGAGCATAATTGAGCGAGATGGACGAAGTGGTGTTATATTTGAACATATTTACGGCAAAACAGTCCTAGAACATTTTAAAAGTAGCCCGCTCGGAATGTTGGGCGCGTTACGAAAACTTGCCATCATTCAGTATAGCATTCATAAAATTGAAAACCCGCCGCTTCCGGACCAACAAGACGCGATCCGTATTCAGGTATCCAGAGCTCGGGTGCCGTCCTGGTTGAAACAGACAACGCTCGCGGTTCTCGACCGCTTACCGCATGGTGACAGGCTTTGTCATGGGGATCTCCATCCGGAGAACGTTCTCTACACATCCGAGGGCTTGGTCGTCATAGACTGGGAGAAGTCAACATCTGGTCATCCGGCGGCAGATGTCGCCCGTACCGACCTCATCATCCGATCCGGACGCGTCGGCGAGACTCGCACGCTAAGAAAAGTGATAGACAGAATTATTTGTAAAGCTTTGGCAGAATTTTATATTCGGCAGTATTGCCAGTTGAGCATGATCAGCAGGCAGGATGTCATGGCTTGGCGTTTGCCGATGCTTGTTGCTCGCCTTTCCGGTCAGGTTGCTGCAAATGAGCATGAAATTCAGGCAGAAGCTTCAGAGCTCGGAACTCAGTTCGCGCATCTCGTATGAAGAATGGTCACATCGCCCCTCGCTGAACTCAAGCGCGGCGAGCGCAAGCGGAGACCAGACTCGTAGGTATTGACAGGCAGGTTTCCCTCCCTACCTAGGTGTTTGATCCCAGGGTTTGATGGTGCAATCTTCACGTTGGAGTGGAAGGACGCGCTATGGGCTAGGTTCTTCACGGCAGCGCCACGACGACTGAGGCGGTTCGTCAAGCGATCCAGCATAGTCAAGCGAGCCTGAGGGCTCTCTCGAAACGCTACGGGATCAACCAGAAGACCGTCGCCAAGTGGAGGCAGCGGACCTCGGTCGCCGACCAGCGCACGGGTCCGAAGGATCCGCGTTCGACGGTGCTTTCACCTGAAGATGAGGCGATCGCGGGACCAGGCTCGGGCCGACGTGTTCGACTACATCGAACGCTTCTACAATCCGGCCCGCCGACACTCGACCCTCGGCTACGTCAGCCCAATCGAGTTCGAAAAACAGGCCCAATTAGCTTAGGATCGTGTCCACGGAACCGGCAGCAGGCCAGACCTCCGGCCGATATCCGGGCTTTACGAAGGTGACATCAAACTCGTCCGACCGGTCGACGTCCAAAGAGCAGGGCGTTGCAGGGCAGGCATAGCCTTTGGTGGTGGTCATCGTTGCGCCGGGCGGCTCAGTCTGAAAGGCCATCTTCTCCGACGTACCGCGGGTAATACTTCCACACGCGCCGACGCTCGCCGCGACGAGAGCCGCAGCCACAAGAATTCGCCCAGTCATGACGTCCCCCAATGCCGCGTGCATACGCGGCATTGGGTTGTGCCGAGCCTGTGATTTCTACGCAAGACTGAGATTGCTCGCGGCACTGCGCAGCCGTTCACTGTTGCACAGAAACTTCTTAGATGTGGCGTAGCGCTGTCCGGTAGCGCGCCAGGCTCATAACCTGGAGGTCAGCGGTTCGAATCCGAGCGCCGCAACCAGCATCACGCTGAGGCGTAACCATGGCTCGCCTAAGCACCCTTAAGCCCCGCCTGGGAGCCCTAGACACTTGCACGGCCAGCGGCACTTCCAGACGACGACGAAGTCGAGGACATCGGGCCGCTTGACCCAACGAACCTACCGCTGCCGGAGGCGATCGGGCGCAAGGAGAACTTCCTGGGCCTCCAGCGCAAACAGGAGGCCGAGAAGAACGACAAGAAGCTCGTTGACCGCGAGCCGGCCGGTCGCCGCGCAAGCCCTGACATCGTGAGTATCACCATGGACGTCGCTGCAATTCAGCGTGTTCTATCTGCGCGCGGTTTTGGCTCTGGCCCTATCGACGGGAAGAAGGGCAAGAAGACCACAGAGGCGATCAAGGCGTTCGAGGTCGCCAATGGCCTCGGTGTCGATCGCAAGGTCAGGCCACCCACCTCAGCTCCCCTGTTCCCGGAGTTGGTCCCGACACGTATCGACGATCTGCCGACCTTCCCGCCGGCCGCCATCGATCCCGAGGTGCGGCCACCTGCGACCCGCTGGCCCCGTCAGCGCGATTGTATGACCTTCTTACGTCCGAAGCCTTTTAGAGAACGCTTGCCGCCGCAGCGGCGTCACCAAGTCGGAGATGGTTCGAGAACTCATCGCCCAGCGCCTCGAATTCGAGGGCGTTGCAATCCCAGAAGCTGTAGCGCGTCGGCGCGTTCGACTCCCTCTTGATTCCCGGCCGGAGGCCTAATCATGGATCAGAATTCAGCCCGCGCCCTGATGATCTCGCCCGCGAAGTCGAAGGGCTTTGTCCTTCAGCCGGAAGCTGCCACAGCCGCAACCGTGAAATTCTCCGGCAGCGTTCGACTCGATCACAGATCGGGCAGCAAAGTCCCGTTTGACGGCGAACACCGCGCGTTCCGGGTACTGGACGGCAGGGCGGTAGATCTCGACCTCGCCACTCACGCTATCGCACTTGATGTTTGGTCCCGGCATTTGGTGGAGCGGGTTTGACGTGAATCGACCTGCCCCTACTCCTCTGGCTCGTGGCATGATGGCGTTCCGAGCCGGTCTACAGGCCGACCGGGATGCGTAAGCCGTGCGTAAGCAGCGATCGTTGCTGAGCAGGGCAACTCCTAGCTCCCCGCCCGGATCAACCGAACGGCGCAAGCGACCATCACCAACACAAACTCCGAACTCGCCGCCCGCTTCAAAGCGGAGGCCGGAGTTCATGAACCGCGCTACAGATGGAATGGGAGATGAGCAGTCTGAGAGACCTTGAGGCCGAAGCGCGGCAAGCGACGGGCCTACTGGCCGGCGCCATGCGACGGTATGCCGATCCCAGTACGAGCGTCAGCGACGCGGAGGGCACAGCCGCGCTAGTCGCCGCCTGGAAAGCCAAGGCGAAGGCCAACCCTGACGCTCAGCCAGCGACGATGCGGGAAATCATCATGAGGTAGGCTGCCGAAGCGATGGCAGCGGCATCGATGGCGCGCTGGGCCGTAGACGCGGCAAGAGCCGAAGCCGTAGAGCAGGTCAAAGCATTGCGGTTGGCGCGAGAGGATGAAGGCTATCAGACTCGCAAGGCCGCGAAGGAAGCTTTCGAGGAACGGAAAGCTGCGCCGCACTCACATAAGTGAGCGGGACAGAAACGGAGAAAAGCTTCTAGGATGACTCAGGGCGGCCGAGAGGCGTTGTGGGCTAATCGAACAGCTGGAAGCTTCATGAATGCCGCCAGTGAGTCTCTAAGCGAATCCTACGGACCGTTCCAAGCGGCGCTTCGCCAGCTTCGGTCCATTCTAAGACGACGCAATGAGTGTTTGTGCCCTAAAAAATTGCTTCGCGGCCAACGCTAGAGAATTACACCCCCACCGCACCCCAAAACGTAAAGCTGGGGTGCAGCACCTACAAAATTCTCAGCTAAGCCCTCGAAATTGTTGGTGCCGCAAGAGGGATTCGAACCCCCGACCCCCTCATTACGAATGAGGTTGGAGGGCTTTCACACCCTTTCGCGTCATTTCGCGCATGCCCTCCTAAGTCGTTGTAATCACTCCGCACCTCGGCATATCGTGCTCGCGGCCTTTCGCCGATGATCGCACGCTGCCGGCACATTCTGCGCCCCCAGCGCGCCCCCAGCGCCTCGGCAGGCCGGCGAATGAGGGTGTCGGGATGCCAGCTCAACTGCTCACGGACGCGGCGATCAGGGCGTGGCCTGTGCCAGAGACAGGCAGGGTCGAGGTCTCGGATAGTCGGAGCAGCGGTTTGGTGCTGCGCATCACGGCAAAGGGCGATCGCTCGTGGAGCTTTCGGTTTCGTGATCTGGATGGCCGCACGCAACGCGTGACAATCGGCCACTACCCCGAAGTCGGTCTCGCAGCCGCGCGGGCCAAGGCCGAGGAGCATCGAGCCCGTGTGGCCCAAGCCGGCAGCACAATCGGAGACCGCAAGGCGGCACGTCTGGCTGCCGAACGGCTACAGGCAGAGCGGGAGGCGGCCCTGGCGGCGGCTGAGGCGGATCGGGTGGCCGCCGAGCGTGCCACGGCCGACATACAGGCTCACGCCTGGGAGACGCTGGCAGAGCAGTACCTCTTGCGGCACGCCAAGCCGAAGAAGCGCTCGGCCGGCGAGGATGAGCGCATGCTGAAGCTGCATGTCACGCCGAAGTGGGCCGGGCGAGACTTTCGCACCATAAAGCGCTCCGACTGCATCCAACTGATCGATGGCGTCGCCGATACCGGCAAGGATGCTCTGGCCAATCGCCTCTGCCCGCTGCTCTCCAAGATGTTCAAGTTCGCGGTGGATCGGGGGATGCTCGACGCCTCGCCGGCCGTTGCCTTGCCCAGGGTTGCCCCCAACGTGGTCCGCGATCGCGTGCTGACGGGTGATGAGATCGCCCTGCTATGGGCCGCCACGGCTGATGACGTGGCATTCTCGCCCCTGATGCGTCTCGCCCTTCGTCTGATCCTCGCCACGGGGGTACGGCCGGGTGAGGTGGCCGGCATGCATGAAGGCGAGCTGATCGACTTCGACAACCCGGCGCGAGCCACATGGTACATCCCGGCCGAGCGCATGAAGGCGAACAAGCCCCATGCCGTGCCGCTCACGCCCCTGGCGCGATCCATCATCATCGAAGCGATCGGCATAACCGATGAGATGGGCACCCGCCGCGCCGATGTCAGCGGCGGCGAGGCACTGCCTGCAGGCCGTCGTCACGTCTTCACCTCGCCGCGTGGCACGCCTGGGGCCAAGGCGATCGATGCCCACGCCCTCGCCCATGCCATGGCCCGGTTCGGCCGGATGATGGCGAAGCCCGCCGGTGAGGGCTCGCCGGCCTGGATGACGGGTAGGGGCAGCGCGACGTGGTGCACCGATCTGCCCACGCCTCACGATCTGCGCAGAACGGCAGCCACGGGAATGCGGGGACTCAACATCTCGATCGCCGATGTGCAAGCCGTCATCGGGCATGCGCGGCAAGACGTGCTCGGCCGGCACTACGATCGCCACGATGCGATGCCCGAGAAGCGTCACGCCCTGACGCGGTGGGCAGCCGAGTTGGAGCGCATCATCGCCGGCCGGGCCGACGAGACGGTGGTGGCGTTTCAGCCGGCGCGCGCGGGAGCTGCCTGATGTCGTCGCACGATGAAGACTTGGGACTGTGGCCCTGGGAAGAGCGCTTGCTCGGCAGGCCGCTCTTCGACACGAAGCGGTATCTCAGCGGTGTGCCGCTCTTCGATATGACCGGTGAGGAACGGGGCAAATGGGATGAGCTGCGAGCCAGTGCCCCCGTAGCGATAGACGAATGGACGGCTCAACGTCTCAAGGCCAATCGCGCGCCCCACCTCGATCTCGACGGCCTGGGGTGCTCGCCCGGCTCAGATCGATGCCCGTATTACATGGCTCGCTGGCACACCGTGTTCGCGGCGACAATGGCGAACATCAAGCTTGGTTGGTCGCCGTCACCGGCAGGGATTGATCGGGCGAGGGAAGCTGTCAGAGCTTGCTTTACGCAAGACTATGCGCTGAGAAGCCAGCTACTTGCCTCCCACTCTCGGGTACAGAAGAGCTTGATCGAAAGCAGAGCGCAGCTCAAGGATCAGGCGACCCAGTGCTCGAAACTCATTCAAGCGATTGGCAAAACCACGCTCTTGCATAACGCACCATACGTAGATGGCGCACCGTCAACTGACGTTATGCAATCTCTTTCGCCGTGGCAGTGCAATCGATATGGAGGCTTGCTGACTAACGCTAGAAGGGCAAGCGCCGAACTGTCTGAAAATTTGAGTGAGCTTGAGGCTATACTTCGTTCACCGGAAAATAAAGCGACCGACCCCGATGGGAACATTTGGTTGAGAGAGTTTGCAGGCTTCATGTGCGTTGCGTGGGGCAGACTGATACACGGTCGCCCTATTGGAGAAGGCCCAGACGGGATTGGCTTCGTCTCGAATGCATTCGACAGCCTGTTGACCGTCTCCCCCGATTGGGCAGCGGATGGCGGCTGGGATACCAGAATACGCAGCGGAAAGGAGAAGGCCGCTCACTACACCGACGCCTTGAATCGCCGCGCCCCTCTGTCTCCCCGCCACGATCAGTCGAGGTAGCCGCCTCGGCCGAGATCGTAGGCCGCCATCGCCACGGCGTAGGGTGTGAGGCCCAGGGCGGTGCCCAGGGTCTCACGCGAAGGCAGGGGGCTGCCAGGATGATCGGCGAGGTGCTGCAACAGCGTCAGGCCGACCGCGATCGCATCGGGCATCATCGTGCGATCAAGAGGCAGGCAAAGCATCCGCTCGGCGATTACCTCGGCCCGCGCCGCGAGGTGACGCGTGCGAGTGGCTCCCGCCTCCCGTCTCGCGATCTCGGCCCTTCGCCTGAAGACGGCGGCAACCATTGGGTCCATCCTTGCCATGTCACTGCCTCCTACGGCGTGGGTGCCCAAGCGCCCGTCACCGAGGGCGATGCCGTCAGGGTCGGGTTGTTCACGTCGAGGCGCGAGACGAAGCCGCCGCCCCGGAAGTAGGTGTGCTCCACCTCAACGATGCGGTACGTGCCGTCCACGCCGGGCCGCGCACCGTTGACGCTGCATTGGCCGAGCGCCTGGGCCTTCGGCTCACCGTCGATCACGATCCAGCCCGAGCCACGCTCTTGCACGGAAACGGTGCTGTCGCCCTTGCCCGCCGTCTTGGCCATCGCCTCCTCATTCACGGGGAACATGCCCGAGATGCGGGCCTTGCTGTTACCGAAGCCGAAGCCCCCGGCAATCGAGGTAACGACGCTCTGCCACGCGGCCTTGTCTCGATCGAAGAAGCCATGCGCCGCTGCGCTCCACTGCGCACGGGTGATCCTCGGCTTGATGCCCCAGGCCAGCACGTTGGTGCCCACGGTGCAATCGACTGAGGGGAAGTCCACACCGCCGGCTGTGGCGACACTCGACAGGTCCACGATGGCCGCTTCGGTGCCCTCGATCTTGAGCTGCCCGCCGAGTTCCTGGGCCGTCCGCCTCAGCCATGACATCGGGGACTCGCTGCCGATCGACCAATACGAGCGCTTCACGTTGCCGAGACTGCCGCCGATGCGCAGGGTGACACCGGCCAGCTTCGCGATGGCTTCGGCCGGTACGCGGAACTCGATCTGCTCTGGGCCGCCACCGCCGCCGCTCTGGGGGGCATCCTTGCCGCCGCCCCAGGTGCCGTTGATCAGCTCTTTCAGTTTGCCCAGCATGTCGGCACCCTGAAACTCCAAGCTCACCGTGCGCCCGCCGCGCCGGCTGCCGTTGCTGATGATGTCGGCCATGTACCCGTTGAAGACGCGAGCCGCCGGCTCATCGGGCTATCCCAGCTTGATGTAGCAGGGAGCCCCATCACCGGGCAGGGCGAACTTGCCGTAGCGATCATCGATCACCAGGGAGGCTGTGCTCATGTTCTCGCGGTCGGCGATCTTCAGGCTGATGAGGTACGGGTCGAGCTGATCGGTGATGTTGCGGCCGGCGAAGTAGACCTCGGCATGTGCACGGTGGCGTCTCGGCCGAGGGGGGGCATTCACGATGTCATCGGCGTTGAGCAGCTCGCCGTCAGGGTCGAAGAGCATCGGTTCGTTCGCATTGCGGGCCATGGCTGATCTCAGAGTTCGGGCTGCGGGACGGGCAAGAGGGCGAAGCGCTCGACACGGCGGCGGGCCCTGGCTCGACGGCTTTCCGCCGCTTTCAGCTCAAGCCATTTCTGCGGGTCTTTCGCCTTGTATCGAGCGCGTCGCGCGGCTTGCATGGCGGCGCTTTCTTCGGGTGTGGCGACACGCGGCGCGGGCTCACCCGTGATCCGGCGGTGGCGAAGGCGCTGGTACGCCTCGCGCTTAAGCCGGATGTAGCGCTCGCGGTGCTTCTCGACGTAGCGCTCGCGTTGGCCTCTCCACTTCAGGCGCTTGGCCAACTGCTCGGGGGTGAGCGCATCGTCAGGCATCTGTGCGAGCTGTTCGCGGGCTGGGGGCTTCGGCTGGGATGCCGGCCGAACCGTCTCGGGTGTGCGCCGGGCTCGGGGCTCGGCGAGGGTGATACCGTCATCAAGGGCCATCTCAGGGTCTCGCTCTCCATCACGCGGGTCTTTCGACGCCATCGGTCTCAAATTAAATTTCGGAACGGCCCCCCTTTGCGAAATTAATCCGTAAGAGAGAGCTCGGGAGGCAGCGCCCCCCCGGGGCCTCGAAACCGCTAGAACGGTCCCTAAAGGGAGGGGGTGTCCCCCATGGGTGACGCCACCCATCCACACCGGTATCCGGCCCCCTGCCTCCCGCTGCCTCGCTGCCGCATATTCTCAGCATGCCCCAGGCCCAGGCAGGGCGGGGGCAGGCCGGCGGCAGGGTTCGGTGCCCGCCGCCAGTCGATGCCCGCCCTGGGGCTGCTATGCGGCTTTCTCAGTGCGGCCCTCGGCAAGCATCCACTGCCTGCGCTTGCCGGTGACGTAGGCCTCAGCGAGCTCCTTCAGGTTGATGCCCAGGTTCACGGCCCCGCGCCTCGTGGCATTGCCGGCCGGGTTGTCGCGGTACGTCACGGCCAAGCGCTCGGCGGCTGCGTGCCCGTCGGGCGAGTTCGCGAGATGGGCGAGGCTGCGCTTGATCGCTTCATCGGCCACGGCCATGGGGAGCTGCGTCTGGCCGGTCTGAACCAACTGCTCTTCGCCGTTGCGGTCGATGTAGAGCAGCGGCACCGCGACGATGACAAGCAGGCGATTGGGCGGGTAGCGGAACTCGGGCTCGGCGACGCTCACCGGCTTGGGCGGCTTGGGCAGCTCGGCGGTGCCGGCGCGGATGGCAGCGGCACGGTCCCTCATCGGTGCGACGGCCTTGCAGGCATAGTCGGCCGCCGAGACGGGGGCAGGCGACGGGTAGGCGATCGCCCGCGATGTCTTGCCGGCATCGTTGACGGTGGCGCGGGCCAGGGCGATTCCAGGCCGCTTGCCGTACCCCTCATCGACATGCACGCTCTGGAAGAGCTTGGGCTCGCGGTGGGCTATGGCCTCGGCGAAGACGGCGGACAGGATGGCATCGGCATTCACCGTCGGGCCGTATGCCGCCGTGATTGCCGTGCGCAGAGGGGCGAGTGCCTTGATCAGGGCGGCCACGGGCGCGTCCAACTTGCCCGCTGCCTCCACGAGATCGGCGGCGCGCGCTTCCTGGGCAGCCGCCTCTGTCTCGCGGGCGGCGGCGTCACGGGCGGTGTCGCGCTGGGCCTGTGCCGTTGCGAGGCCGGCGGTGGCGCGGTCGAGGCTGCCTTCCAAGGTCGAGACCAGGGCCTGTGCGTTGGCGAGGGCCGCGCGCTCGATCGCGCCGGCCTCCTCGGCGGTCTGGCCGGCTTCGAGCGCCAGCGCCACGGCATCGTCCTGCGTATCGATCAGCGAGGCCACCTTGCTTTTGGCGGTGGTGATCTCGGCGCGGAGCCGGGCGATGTTGCGCTCGCGCCCCAGCACGTCGGCGTCCAATTCGGCGATCGGGTTTTTCGAGTTGAAGAGTTTCGGAAACTTCATCGTTACACCTATATCGGCCGCGTGGTGGGGGCAGATCGCGTGCGGCCAGCCCGCAACCTGCGAATGGCTACCGGCAGGCGCGGGGCTGCGCCGGGCGGTTGAGGGCGAGGGCGGCGTCGCGCCACGCGGCGGGCGAGATCAGCACGCCGATGCTGGGGATGATCGCGCCACGCTGAAGGGTGATCAGGCCAACGGCTTCGAGCATGCGCAGGCAGCGGCGGTACGCGGCCGGGTCGGGCAGCACGTCGCTGACGTGGGCCGGGTCGGCCATGCACAGCCCAGCGATGGCGTAGCGGCGCGCGGCGTCATCGAGCACCATGGCGGCGGCGAGATCGGGAAGGCGCAGCCTGTCGAGCCACCGGCTCACCACCTCACCACGACGCCTCATCTCAATCTCGTGGATCGAGCGTCTCGGCTTGCCGGCCCCGCCGCCCTCGCCGAGTGCGGCATTGCCCTTCGTCTCGCGCCGGCTAGCGTGGCGCACATTGTACGCGCCAACGTATCCGCGAGGCTTTTTCGTGTGTTCGATCGTGACGGGCATGGCTGACATGGGGGGATCACCTCAGATGTAGCGGATGGGCTGGTGGAGACTGTCGGTTGCCGTGGCGAGACTGATCGCTTCGCCAAGCATCATCTTGGCGGCGTAATCGAAGGGGTTGCCGGCAGGCCCGACCTTAAGCACGGCGCTCATCAGTATAGCCGTCTCCTTCAGGCTAATTTGCTTGATGATGCGTCCCATACGGCCTCTCGCCGCCGCCTGCGTCATGTATCCGCCAGTGCTATGCTTATGCAAAGCTTGCAGCGCAGGCATCTGTATCGTCCAGATGATCGCCCGCCAGTTGGGCGTACCGTCCGCGAGGATGGGCACACCGGCAGCGTCCAACCCGGCCGAGCGGGACCGCTTCGTCTTCGCGGGCCGGGTAGCGGGGGCAGGGGGCGTCGAGGCAGGCGCGCGGGCAGGGCGGCTTACCGGCGGCTCGTGGCTGGCACTGTCGGCCTGGGGCAGGCTGGCAAACTCGCCGTCGCCGTCGTCGGCCCAGGGTGCGTGATCGCGGTACACCCCATCCGCCGCGTCGATATCGCTGTCGTCGGCCGGGGCAAGGGGCGAGACGTGCGCGCTGCCCTGATCGGTGCTCGGCCGACTTTCTTCACTCGAAATACGCTGATCGCCCGTCAGGGAGATCGACGGCGTAGCCGGCGCGTCAGACCCTCTCTCGGCTGACACAGCGTCAGGGCTCTGAGGCGTAGCCGAAGAGTCCTGTACGGGAGGGAAATAAGAACCCTTGGGGATATCTTGCTCGGCCCCTGGGTGCTTTAGTCTAGAAGCCCCAGCCTCGCTCGAAGCCTCAGAAATTGAGGCGTCACCGCGTGTGCCGGCAGGTCCGTGGAACCGCTTCACCAAAGCCTTGATCTGCTCGGGCGACAGCTTCACCTGCCCGCTGTCGAGTTCCAGTTTCACCGCATCGCACTTGCGGTGGCCGTTCGTGCCGTAGCGCTTCGTGCGGGTGATCAGGCCGAGGTGCTCAAGCATGGCCAGCCGGCGCTTCACGGTGCCGACACTCAGGCTCGTGCGGGCGGCGATCGTGTCTTGACGGCAGGTGGCGACGCCCTTGGTCGCAACGCCGATCAGGTAATCGAGGGTTGCCGCCGACGCGGGATCGAGGCCCTTGTGCGAGCGCTTCCACCTGCGCAGCACCGTGATGCAGACGGTCTCGCCATCGGTGCTATTGCCCGAAGGGGGGCCGCACCGCGGCTTGTCGTTGTAGGGCTCGGCCGGGCCACGCGACTGGCTTGTTTCCCTACGCCAGCGGGGCTTCGCTTCGGCGTGGAGATCGCCATAGCCGTAGCACGAGGGCTTGCTATTCGGTTTGGAGGCAACGAGATTATGCAAAGTCACCGGATGGTCTCCCGGGGCAAGTGTTGAGCCAGAGTGGATGCTGGCTTTTCGAGAACTAAATTACGTGTTTGCCGGGGGGAGCTCGGTGAGCATAGACGAAAGGGCCGGTACGCGGGAGCGTCACCGGCCCTTTTTCTGTCTGTATCAAGCGGCTTTGTGCTCGTAATTGCCACGCAGCTCTGCGGGAGGCAGCTCGGACTTGAAGCGCATGATCTCGGCTTCGCTGATCAGCGTGCGGCCACCGAGTTTCACGGCGCTGATTCTGCCGGTCGCCATGAGCTTGTAGAGCGTCGTCACGCCGATACCGAGGCTGGCCTTGGCATCCTTCACAGTCATCAGACGTGCGTTGCGGCTATCCATGGGTAGTGCCCTCTTCGTCTTGCCGGCGTCTTTCGCCAGCACCCGAGATGCACCCTGCCATGTCTCCGCCAGATCACGTCCACAGCCGATTGTGAAAAAACGACCATCGACTGTGGGTGATCACGCCGGCCTCTTGCCGATATAAACCTGATCGACAAAGGGCAGATTGACGGTGCCACCGGTAACGGGGTGCATTACCGCTGCCAGACGCCAAACCTAGGCACGGTCGTCTGCATCTGTGGGCGTGACATGCAGTGCCAAGAAATGGTCCAGCGTATCAACGGGCGGATAGAACTTGGAACCCTTCTTACTCTTGCCCCCATTGTAGCCGGTCCGCTTGCCGCTCTAGGGCGTCGAGCGCAGTGTCCGACGGTCAAAGATCGCCGCGTTCGCCCAGAGTTGCGGCCCAAGGCCAGACGCAGGAGCTTAGGAGGATCGTTAACCTGTTGCTCGAAGCAACCTGCCGCCAGCTAGCGCGGGGCCTGCTGGAAGACGGATTCCCAGGGCAGGAGGTCGTAAGGCATCAACAACAACGGCGGGCCCGTCTTCACGATGAAGCGCAGCCCATTGATCCCCCCTTGCAGGCCGAACTCGCGCCGCCCTGCGGCCTCGCGCAGCAGCGTTAGCTAAGGGGCGACCAAAACCCATTCATCATCGGGAACGCCGGACGGGTAAACAGTGCAAAAAGTGGTCATGCCCCTTCATCTGGATTCCAGACCGCTCAGCTCCATAAACCCTTTAGTTGTCCGCCTTGGTAGCGTGTGCAACAACCTCAGCGAGCTTGACTAGATCAATTGCTTCGAGCGTTTCTTCTCGCGGCACTGAATACCTTGGGAATTCGCGCCGGAGCGTTTGAGCGAGATCGCCGATCGTATCTTCACGTCGGAGAGAATGATGGATTAGGAAGGCAACAACTTGTCGTGCCTGCTCTTTCGCGCCGCGCACATGATTGTTCTCGCGCCCTGCAAGCGCATTGCGCCAACCATGTGCTGCTTTTTCTACAGTAATTTGATCAAGCACACGCTCTAAGCCGTGCGGCACAAGCTGAGACAGCAATCTCAGAAAGTATAAGGCATCATTATAGAAGGTAGGGCTTTGCTGGGAAAGCGCGTCTGAAATATTATTATAATGAGGCTCAAGCAGTTGTAGAATAATTGCGGGGTCATCTAATGAAAAGTTTGTTAGAACAAGCATACCCAACGTCCACTCTACGTGCCAAAATTGGGTAATCATTATTTGCTTACCCGCAGCAATAATACGGCTCGCAGTATTAGGCGCCATCACCGCGAGGCGCGCTGACAAATGCGAGATGCGCGGCTCGTTACGTGCAATTAGCGCATAGATCGCCGGCCGCGCTGCCATTACGCTATAGGCTACGCTGATCAGCATTTCAGCATTACCAATGTCGGACGCCCAATCGTCACCTATCGTTGCATCGACCGATTCCCAGTCGATCGCCATTACTGTCGCTTGAAATAGCTTCGGGGACGTCTTGTCCAAAAAACTTAGCAGCCCCGCCGCCGACTGGAAATTCCGCTTAGTGCTCTTTGACAGCTTGGCGGCGAGGTCTGTAGGAGACCAGCAGGCGCAGAGCTTTCGGCCGACCTGTTTCATCCGTCGCGTTGGTGCGAGCTTGCCGACATATATCTGCAACGGATCGTAAAGCCTGAGTGAGTCCCAAACGATGTCATTCAGCTCATAAAAAGCATTCACTGGATCAGCACGCATCCGCTTTGAGATTGCCGGGACAAGCGCCTCGATCAACTCGAATCCGAATTGCGGCTCGAAGTAGCAAAAATGCTCGCACAGGTCGGCGACGGTCCAGAGGGGAGCATTCTCGGGCCAAGCGCGAACCAAGCGTGCCAACGCAGGCCGGTCAACAGCTACCATATGTGCTGTCTTCCATACCTCATCCTGACCTACTCTCATCATATTTATCAGATCGGCAATCTCGCAGGCGTGAACCGGTCCGGCCTTACTCATCGCCTGAGCTAGCAGCGCTGGGTTCGTCTCGGCGACGATCGCTCGTCCCAGCGCTTGATCCTGATTCAACAAAACATTCACGAATCGGCCGATTGCATAGCCCGCACCTTCCGGCGTCGCTTCAATCCAGTTTACGAGCGTTCTCCGGCGCACGGCGACTCTCGCTATTTCGTCCGCCAAATAATTGTGTATCTCGGAAAGCGCCCAACAGGCCTCTCGTATTTCGACTGTCGTTGTCGCGGCCCAACAGCGTTCGAGGACTGGATAAAGCCATTGCCGATCTATCGGTCGATGCCAGCGTCCATTGACCTCGACCTGCGACAGCTCGCGCAACAGCAGAGCGATGCCGCCAAGCGGTGTCTCTTCATCTTGCAGCACCACGCGGAGCATCTTGGCAACCGCCATCCGGCCGTCCTGGTCTTGGTCATCGAGAATTGGACCGATGAGAACGCCCGAAAGCCGTTGATGCGGACAGCGTAAGTCCTCCCGGCTAAGCAACAGCCTTTGGCTGATTAGCCAGTCTATCGCCAAGTCTGTCTTATGGGGGGGCATCCACGATTCAAGAATCGACAAGAGCGCTTCACGCGTGCATCGGGCGTCTCGCGTCGCAAGCTGGCGTATCGCTGCGGCAGCGAGAACCAGATCGGCGCCGGCCGACCTAGCTGAACTCGCGAGCGCTCTGGCGCGACGCCAACCGCCGCCGAGAATGAAACAAAATTGCCAGGGGAAGGTCGCAACCTGCGCGGCATGGTCGAGGCGGCTATCCAGTTGCTCATCGCCGGGCCTGTCCCCTACGCGGTCGTCGGCACGGCGGACAGCAGCGAGCGTTGCAACAGGCATGGCACGCAAACCGTCGGCAATGACGCGGACTGCACGACGAGCATCAATCTGGATGACGCCGGGAAACGAATTCTTATCCACCTCAATCGTATGAGCGCTGATCACCCACAACGTATCCGTCGCCTGCTCTTCTAGTCCACGCAAGAAGCCTGGGCGTGCCAAATGGGCGTCGTCGACGATTAACAGCGTCGACCTTTGCCTGTCGGCAGGTGGCGTACTCTCTACCATCGGGTCGTCCAACCGTAGCACGCGCCACCCCTTGGCATGGAGCTGTCGCGCTGCCTGAAGCGTGCAAATCGACTTGCCAGCGCCTGCAACTCCCGCCAGCCGCGCTGATCCAGCACGTTCGAGATCGCTGAGCAGCACGGCCGTCTCTGGCAGCACGGGGCACGTTGCGACATCTGCCGGGCCAAGGGCACGGCCCATCAAGGCAGGTCCAAGATCACGCGCCGTATCGAAGGAGACTTCCAACCAGGGGGATATCGAAGCAAGCGGGCGAACAGTAGTCTCGATCGCGAGCATCCTTTGCTTGATTGCCTCGATCTCGACCGCACTGGGCAATGCCTTAAGGGCATCGATGATTTCGAGAAGATGCCCTGCATGTTCAGGATAGAATTGCTCTATTACATCGCTGTGTCCCGAGAGCAGCAATTGAATTGTCTCCCAGCCGATTACCTCTACTGGGAACCGGCCGTCACGCTCTCGGCGTTCAGATATCTCGCGAACATGGCGCTGTAATTTGGCATCGGTGGAGGCCGTAGTCGCGAAACACCAATGGGCAAGACTGGGCTTGAAGGTATCAGCCTTCGCGAGTTCGGCGTCGAACTCGGCCGGCGTGGCCTTTGCGCCGTAATTTCTATCCTTGCCCTTACACTGAACGCCGTGGACTAGCCGATTTGCATAGGTAGGCCTTCCATAGACGTCTACGCCATGCTGCTTTTGCCCGACGCGGCCGTTCTTCTGCGCCAGCGGGTCGCTCCAAATTTTGGCGAAGAGAGAGCAAATTAGCTCTTCAAACTTCTCCCATGATTTGGGCGGGGCAATCTGCTTGTCGATGAACTCCATACGCTAACGATAAACGCGCATCCCGCGTTGGCGAACCCTTTTCGCGCGCCTCTTGTGCGGCCCGCTGAAAATACAATTTGTTGAGCTTCCATTCCGTCCCTCACGCGCCAACAAGCAGCTAGCGGTCGGCTCCCGTCGCTCAATGCGCGCTGAAGTGAGTTTTTTTAATTCGGGGCAACCATAGAACTGCCCGGTACAATCGACCCCGGCCGCAAGCGATCACTAGCTCAGGCTTCTGAATGCTGAATTTTGATCACGGGACCTACGACCGCCACGCCTTCATAGGGCAGGTGCGAATAATATCGGCAGCCAGTAGGACCACCTGTCTGCGCCCCCGGCGCGCCCCCAGGGAATTGAGGACCTAATAACCTCGAAGAAAACAAACAGCAGCAACTGGAATCATTAGGGAATTTGGTGCCGCAAGAGGGATTCGAACCCCCGACCCCCTCATTACGAATGAGGTGCTCTACCAGCTGAGCTATTGCGGCGAGATCCGTAGTGCGACGGCTGGTGTCGCTTCGGATCGTTGCGGCTTCATATCCGCACGCTCGACCGATGGCAAGGCGGCCCGCGTCGTCTTCGTGATGCAACTGTGCCACGGACGGTGCATCACGGTCCCGCGATGCGCCATGCTGCCTTGACGCGGAGCGATGCGGCTTCGAAGGCTCGCGGCACGTTTCAGGAAAAGCCATGTCCCTCATTGCCCGCTTGCGTGCCTATGCTGCCGACGCGTTCGGCCTGTCCGCGAGCCCGGACGATTCGGAAGCTGTAGATGAGCGCTTGGCGGCGATTGCCCTTCTCGTCCATGTGGCACGGGTGGATGGCGTTCTCGACGGGGCCGAGTCGGAGCGGCTCTGCCGCTTGGTCGAGGGACGCTATGCCGGCAACCGAGAAGAGGCCGAAGCGCTGATCGCTCGCGCAGCCGGCGTCGATGCCCAGACCCGCGACATGGCGCTGCTCGTGGAAATGATGGGCCACGAGTTCGGCGAGACGGAGCGCGCGCGGCTGCTCTCGATGGCGTGGTCGGTGGCCGGCGCCGATGGCACGGTTCATGAGTTCGAAGAGGCGTTGGTCTGGCGGCTCGGTCGCCTGCTCCGGTTCGATGACACGGCGATCCGTCTCGCCAGAGCCGGCGCAGAATCGGGGGCGGTCTCCTAGCGGCAGCTCGGCAGACGATCCTCGGTTTCGCCGGGCCGGATCAGGCCGGAAGAAAGAATCGCGGCGCGATGATCGTCAGCTTCACCTTGATCCTCCTGGCCCAACTCGTCGGAGAGGTGCTCGCACGTGCCACGGCCCTCTCAGTCCCGGGACCGGTCATCGGGATGGCACTGCTTCTCTTGTTCATGGTGCTGCGCGACCGCTGGTCCGGCATTGCTTCACGCGTCCTCGCTGCGCCCCTCGTGGACGGCACCCTCGAGCGTTCCGGAAAAGGGCTGCTCGCCCATCTGTCGCTGATGTTCATCCCGGCCGGCGCCGGTATCGTCGGACGGCTCGACGTGCTCGAAGCTCATGGCCTGGCGCTGGCCTGCGTCGTTGTCGTCTCGACATTGGCGACCCTCACGGCGACGGCGCTAACCTTCGTCGCCGTCAAGCGTTGGGTCGCCCCGGGGAGGGAGCCATGACCGGCGATTTCGCGCTCTGGGTCTATCTCTCGCGCACGCCCCTGCTGTGGCTGACCGTGACTCTGATGGTCTATGCGGTGGCCGACCGCATCGCCACGGCAACGAACAGGCATCCTCTGGCGAATCCCGTAGTCGTCGCCATCATCCTGATGGCTGGCGTGCTTAAGCTGACCGGAACGCCCTACGCGACTTATTTCGACGGTGCCCAATTCGTCCACTTCCTGCTCGGGCCCGCCACCGTGGCCCTGGCGATCCCGCTCTACGAATACCGCGTCACGGTGATCCGCTCGCTGGCGCCAATGCTGGCAGCTCTCCTCGTGGGCTCCGTCGTAGCTCTCATCTCTGCCATGACGTTGGGCACGGCCTTCGGCATCCCGCACGACGTCATCATCGCCCTCGTCCCGAAATCAGTGACGACCGGTGTCGCGATGGGGATTGCTCAGAATCTCGGCGGCGATCCGACCCTCGCGGCCGTGCTGGTGATGTTGACAGGTATGACCGGTGGAATCCTGGTGACGCCGCTCATGAATCTGCTCCGCATTCAGGACATGCGGGCACGGGGCTTCGCAGCCGGTCTCGCCGCGCACGGTGTCGGCACCGCACGGGCGTTTCAGGTCAACGAGGTGGCGGGTGCTTTCGCGGGTATCGCACTCGGTCTCAACGCCTTCATCACGGCGATTCTCGCACCGCTCGCCGTGACGTTCTTGCGCTGACGTCACCCCTATTTGGCGAGAGCGGCCTCAGGCGTTTCCGTCGGGATGAAGCGGCCGTCCTGGCCCGGTTTCATGTCGATGCGCGTGTCGTGAAGGGCGTGCAGCGTCGAGCGATGGCCGATGGAAACGATGGTCGTCCCCGGCAACCGCTCGCGCAGCATGCGGTAGATGCCGGCTTCGCTCGGCTCGTCGAGGGCGGCGGTGGATTCGTCGAGGAAAAGCCACGCGGGCTTCGCCAGCACGGCGCGGGCGATGGCCAAACGCTGCTGTTCACCGCCGGACAGGCGCTGGTCCCAGGCATCGATCTCGTCGAGACGGTCGGCCAGCTGCGGCAGTTGCGCGGCAATCAAGGCTTCGCGGATCGCCTCGTCGGAGAACTGGTCGGTGGTGCTGGGATAGACCACCGCGCCACGCAGGGTTCCGAGTGGAATATACGGCCGCTGCGGCAGCACCAGCGCCGACTGACCTTCGGGCACGTCGATCCGGCCCTTGCCGAACGGCCAGATCCCGGCGATCGCCCGGAACAGGGTCGACTTGCCCGATCCAGACGGGCCGGTGACGAGAGTGGCGGCACCCTTGGTGAGGGTAAACGACTTGGCGGAGACAATCTCGCGACCATCGGGCAGCGCCAGGGTCATGCCGGACGCCGTCACGGCCGGGCCCGGTCCACTGCCCTGCACCAAGCCGTATCCGGCACCGGACAGGGCCTCCGCCTTCGTCATCGCCCGCTTGAATGACGTCAGGCGGTTGGTATTGGCGCGGTACGACGCGATGGTGGTGTAGGAATCGATGAAGAAGGACAGGGAACCCTGGACGCTGCTGAAGGCGTTCGCCGTCTGCTGGAACTGGCCGAGGGTAATTTTCTTCAGGAAGTAGGATGGAGCGGCGAGGATGTAGGGAAACACCACGCTGATCTGGTTGTAGGACAGGGTGAAGCTGCCGATCTTGATCCGCCGGTAGATGATGGCGAGGTAGTTCTCGATGATCTCCCGGAACAGCTCGCGCAGGCGCAAGGTCTCCGACCGCTCACCGCGCAGCAGGGCAATCTGCTCGGAATAGATCCTGGTCCGCGCAAGTGAGAAGCGAAAATCGGCCTCCACCTTCTCCTGCCGGAAGTC
Organism: Methylobacterium sp. CM6241; assembly: GCF_054817845.1. NCBI lineage: Bacteria > Pseudomonadati > Pseudomonadota > Alphaproteobacteria > Hyphomicrobiales > Methylobacteriaceae > Methylobacterium > Methylobacterium sp. CM6241. The sequence continues at coordinate 4,836,967 of NZ_CM139246.1, read as the reverse complement.
GAGGCCGATGAGCGGACGGCCGATGAGATGGGTCAGCCAAGTTCCGACCACCGCGTAGACGATGACCAGCCACACCAGGAAGCCGGGCACTACCATGTCGGTGAAGGGAAGAACGAAATCCCGCGACAGCCCCCAAAGGATAACCATAAAGGAAACCAGGGTAGCGGCCTGGGACAGGAGCCGGATCGACAGGCTCGTCGTCTGCTGGATGAAGAGGTTGACGTCGCTCTGGATGCGCTGATCCGGGTTGTCGGCCGGTTCGTCGGTGAAGGGTATGCGGTAATGCGTGCCCCCATCGAGCCAGCGGCTGTAGAGGCTGCGTGCGAGCCAAGTGCGCCAGCGGATATGCAGCGAAGCATCGACGAAAGTGTCGAACATGCCGATGATGACCCAGATCGTCGCAAGAGGCACGAAGATCCAGACGAGCTGATACCAGAATGCGTCGGCGTTATACTCTTGCAGCGCGTTGAAGAGGTCGCGGTACCAGAAGTTCAGGCGCAGTTGTAGCGCAACCTGCGCAAAGGTGATGAAGATCGAAAGCGCAACGAGGCGCCGTGCGACGCGGCCTTCGGTACCGCCGAAGAAACGGAACGGTCGGATTTCCCGGTTCGGCTCCTCGCGTGCGGCGAAGAACGGATCGGCGATGCGGGTGATCGCGCGGATGGGTTCGAGATGGGAAATTCCGAATACGATGCCTGCGAAGACCACCGCGCCCGTGGCCGCGAAGGCAGGCGGCAGCAGTGCCGCCAGCGTCTCCGGCAGAAAACCGGATGCTGCCAGTTGCTTAGCACCGGCTAGGAACAAATACCCGATACCGTAGACGGAAACGAACACCTTGAGATAATCTGAGAGCTTGGCGGAGGCAAAAAGGATCACCACCATCGCGAAGCCGCTGAGGCTGACGTAGAGCGGCGTCGAGGTGCCCGGCAGGATCAGAAGAACGAGGGCAAAGAGCGCCGTTATGGCGGCCTGCAGGCCGAGGCCTGTCCTGAGTACGGCCACGCGCGTCTCCTCAACTCGGTAAATTCAAATGTGCGAATGGGTCTTCGCCCGCCGGATTAGCACCCGATCGTGACGGCGGCAGTGACGGCCGGTCGTGGCGAGATCGTGGCGAGGGCTTCACCCGCCGGATGCGTCAGATCGGATCAGGGCCAATCCCAGTCGCCGTAATCGGGCTCGCGACAGCGGTACCCCACGGGGCATTCCAGATTATCGCGGGTCGGGACGAAACGGAGCTCGGCGATTTCCGTCAGGCCGCAAAGGCTGCGATCGCTGACGAAGCGTTCCGTCTTTACCGGCTGCTCCCCCTTGCCGGACCTATCCGCCTTGCCCACGGACCAGGACAGGACCGCCGATCCGTCGCGCTTCACGAGCGCCATCGCGTCCGCGCAGGACATCCGCGGAGTGGAGGGAGGCGTCTGAGCGCCGGCCGAGGTGGCGATGACGACGCAGACGGCGATGGCGAGGCGTCTCGTCACGATGGATCTGCGCGCTGGTATGTTTCTCACAAGCTTGAGCATGGCAGTTTTGGAAAGCGACGGGAAGGCCTTGCCGTTCGCTCGCCCTATTCCCGGAGTCTATCCACCGCTATCAAACGCACCGAGACAGAATAATCACACACCTGTCCTGACGAGAGCCGACTTTGAGAATGATAACGGCCTGCATGTCGGACGGGGTGGGGGATCGAATGTCGCGGAATAGTGAGGTGGTGGGCGCCGCCGCGAAATTGGCGCGCACGGGATTGGCTCGGCCTCAGGGTCGGGCTTGACGGGAGACGACGATGGCCGCCGGCATCGAAAGCGAGGATATGAGAAACGAGGACGGCACGCCGTCAGTGACGGTGACCGGACCGTCGGGAGGGTCGCGCCGTGCCTTGATACTCCCAGTATCCCTCGCCATGGGCTGGGGCGTTCTCCTCGGCTACAGCACAGTTCTGTTGACGAACGATACCCCTGTCCGACCTGAGACCGGCACGGCACAGGCTGCCTTGAACGAGCCGGGTCCGTTCGAGAACACGGCGGCATCCTCACGCCTGCCCCGTGCCAATGCGCCCTGGTCGGATGTGGGGCTTGGCTCTGCTCACGCTGGAGCGCCTGCCCGGGACAGGCTCGCTGCATCCCCTGCCCAGCCGGGCATCCGGCCGGTCGCGCTCAAGCAGGATACGGAAGTGACGCCACGCGCCGATGCCCCCGCTGCCGCTTCTCCACCGATCGAGGCGGCGGCTTATGTCGGCGTGTGGGGGCCGAACGAGGTGGCATGCCGCCGCGGCGCGCGGCGCCGTGGATACATTCCGGCGCGGATCACCGAGAATGGCGCGCGGGCGGGAAACACCGTCTGTACCTTCCGCGACGGGCGGCGCATGGGCGCGAGTTGGAGCGTGGCGGCATCCTGCAGCGATGGCGGCCGGCGCTGGACATCCCAAGTGAAGCTGATCGTCGAAGGCGACCGTCTGACATGGTCGAGCGCCAAGGGCGACGCCTCTTACGTCCGGTGCAATCGCCGCGCCGGGTAAATACCGCCGATACTGAAGTCTCGCCGGCTCTCTGCCGTGACGGGCTGAAATATCGGGTGAAGGTTTCACGGATTCAATTCGGCCAAATCCGTACACGCGACGACATTTAACCGCCCAGCGCCCGGTCTTGTCCGATCATCCGTAACGAAAAGAGGGTCGTCTTGCGACGACCCTCTCCGCTCTCGCGGCGGTAACCGCGAGAGCATCCATTCCACGTGACGATAGGGACGACTTAGAAGTCCATGCCGCCCATGCCGCCGCCGCCCGGCATCTGGGGAGCGCCGCTGTCCTTCTTGGGAGCATCGGCGATCATGGCCTCGGTGGTGACGAGGAGGCCGGCGATCGAGGAGGCGTCCTGCAGAGCGGTGCGCACGACCTTGGCCGGGTCGACGATGCCGGCCTGGATCATGTCGACATACTCCTCGGTCTGGGCGTTGAAGCCGTAGGTGATCGAAGAGGTGTTGTCGGTGATCTTGCCGACCACGATCGAGCCTTCGACGCCCGAGTTGGCGGCGATCTGGCGGATCGGGGCCTCAAGGGCCTTCAGCACGATCTTGATGCCGGCCTGGACGTCCGGGTTGTCGCTCTGGAGAGCGCGGACGGCCTCACGGGCACGGAGGAGGGCGGTGCCGCCGCCGGGGACGATGCCTTCTTCCACCGCAGCGCGGGTGGCGTTGAGCGCGTCGTCGACGCGGTCCTTCTTTTCCTTGACCTCGACCTCGGTCGCGCCGCCGACGCGGATGACCGCGACGCCGCCGGCGAGCTTGGCCAGGCGCTCCTGGAGCTTCTCACGGTCGTAGTCCGAGGTGGTCTCCTCGATCTGCGCCTTGATCTGGCCTACGCGGGCTTCGATGTCCGCCTTCTCGCCGAGACCGTCGATGATCGTGGTGGTCTCCTTCTCGATGCGGATGCGCTTGGCGCGGCCGAGCATCGGGAGGGTGACGTTCTCGAGCTTAATGCCGAGGTCCTCGGCGATCATCTGACCCTGGGTCAGGATCGCGATGTCCTCGAGCATGGCCTTGCGGCGATCGCCGAAGCCCGGAGCCTTGACGGCAGCGACCTTGAGGCCACCGCGCAGCTTGTTCACGACGAGCGTGGCGAGAGCCTCACCCTCGATGTCTTCGGCGATGATGACGAGCGGCTTGCCGGTCTGCACCACGGCCTCGAGAACCGGCAGCATCGCCTGGAGCGACGAGAGCTTCTTCTCGTGGATGAGGATGTAGGGGTCCTCGAGCTCGGCGACCATCTTCTCCGCGTTCGTGATGAAGTACGGGGAGAGGTAGCCGCGGTCGAACTGCATGCCCTCGACGACGTCGAGCTCGGTCTCGGCGGTCTTGGCTTCCTCGACGGTGATGACACCCTCGTTGCCGACCTTCTGCATGGCGTGGGCGATCATCTCGCCGATTTCCTTGTCGCCATTGGCCGAGATGGTGCCGACCTGGGCGACTTCCTCGGACGAGGCGACCTTCTTGGCGCGGCTCGTGATGTCCTTCACGGCGGCGGTGGTGGCGAGGTCGATGCCGCGCTTCAGGTCCATCGGGTTCATGCCGGCGGCCACGTACTTGGCGCCTTCACGGACGATGGCCTGGGCCAGGACGGTGGCCGTGGTGGTGCCGTCGCCAGCGATGTCGTTGGTCTTCGAGGCCACTTCGCGCACCATCTGGGCGCCCATGTTCTCGAACTTGTCGGCGAGCTCGATCTCCTTGGCGACGGTGACGCCGTCCTTGGTGATGCGCGGAGCGCCGAAGGACTTCTCGATGACGACGTTACGGCCCTTGGGGCCGAGGGTCACCTTGACGGCATCCGCGAGGATGTCGACGCCGCGGAGCATCTTCTCGCGGGCATCTGAGCCGAAGCGTACTTCTTTCGCTGCCATGTATAGATCCTCATCAGGTTGAGAGCCTTGAGGCGCTCACCGAAGGGCGCGCTCGAAAGGCTCGAATGGAAGAAGGAAGAGGGCCGGGTCGCTTTAGGCGACGACGCCCATGATGTCGGATTCCTTCATGATCAGGAGGTCCTGACCGTCGATCTTGACTTCGGTGCCGGACCACTTGCCGAACAGGACGCGGTCACCGGCCTTGACGTCGAGCGGGTTCACGCGGCCCGCCTCGTCACGGGCGCCAGGGCCGACGGCGACGATCTCGCCCTCTTGCGGCTTCTCCTTGGCGGTATCGGGGATGATGATGCCCCCCTTGGTCTTCTCTTCGCCTTCGATACGGCGGACGACGACACGGTCGTGCAGCGGACGGAACTTCATGAGCTGCCCTCTTGCTTCAAATTCATGGATGGCGTTGATGCGGCCGAAGGGCTCGCCCAACCCAGGCTGTTAGCACTCCCGAGCGAAGAGTGCCAAAGCAAGGGCGGAGGTAGGCTCAAGCTCCTTGCGAGTCAAGACGCGGACGACGCGTCATGCCGCGTTTGCGCAGCATGTTCTGCTCTCCTGTCGCTGACAGACGGATGACAATCACCCCATGATCAGCCTTCAGGGACCGCAAGGCGCGGTCGAGCATTCCGGCGCAGCCAATGGCGGCGGCGTGCCGAGCCATGCGATCTGGATCGACCTCAACGATCCGAGCGCCGAAGAGGCCGAGCATATCGAGGCCGCCACCGGCCTGCGCGTCCCCTCACGAAAGGCTCTGAGCGAGGTCGAGAATTCGAGCCGCCTGCGCCGGCTCAAGAACGGTCTTTCGCTCTCCACACCGATGATCACCTTCGACAAGGTGGATTCGCAGCTGACCCCGCTCGGCTTCGTCCTGACCCGGGACCGGCTCATTACGGTCAGGTTCAACGAACTGCGCGCCTTCGAGGAGGTCAAGAAGCGCATCGGCGACGGTGACGGCGCTTGCCAGACCGGCACCGAGATCTTCCTCCTCTTGGTGGAGGAGCTGGTGGACAGCCTCGCCGACGCCCTGGAGGAGATGGGTGCCGATCTCGACGCGCTCTCGACCCGGATCTTCGACTTCGACGTGAGGGCAGGGGGCGTCGCCGGCGATTCCGGCAAGACCCCGCGCCGCCGCGACCTCGCGCTGCGCCGAATCCTCCGCAGCGTCGGTCGGCGGGGCAAGGCGCTCGGCAAGATCCGCTCGAGCCTGCTCGGCCTCGAGCGCATCCTCCCGTTCGTCGCCGGCGAGTGCGAACACCTGCTCGGCGCGACCGAGATGCCGCGCTTCGAGACCCTGCGCCGGGACATCGCCTCCCTCGACGAGTTCGAGATCCGCTTGTCGGAAAACGTCCAGTTCCTGCTCGACGCCACTCTCGGCCTCATCAACATCGAGCAGAACAACACGTTTCGCGTGCTCACCGTCGTCTCGGTAGTGGGCGTGCCGCCGACCCTGATCGCGTCGATGTACGGCATGAACTTCAAGCACATGCCGGAACTCGACTGGGCCTATGGCTATCCCTATGGTCTGTCGCTGATCGTCATCAGCGCGATCATCCCCATCGTCTTCTTCAAGCTGCGCGGCTGGTTCTGACGCGCGTTCGATCGAGCGTTTTCGGGGTTTAGGGAAATCTTTTCGGCCCAGCGCGCAAGGATTGGGAGCATCGCCGGCAATCCGGCGACCAGAGTCGACCGCATGGCCGTAATCGTCGCCTTCATCCTGAATGCCGGGCTCAATTTCGGCCTCGGCCTCCTTCTGGCCAAGCTCATGGGGCCGGCGGATTTCGGCCTGTTCGGCCTCGCCACCACGGGTGCCGTGGTGCTCAACACCCTGGTCTTCGAGTGGCTGCGGCTGTCGGCGACACGGTTCTATTCCAATCGCGTCCGGCGCGAGGAACCTTGGATCCGCCATGGGCTGGACCGGGCCTACGCCATCCTGGCCGTCCTCCTCCTGGTCGCATCGGCTCTCTGCGCCGTCGTCGGCGCGACTGTGGAAATGAACACGGAGGGCCGTTTCGCCATCGCGGCGGGGGCTGGCCTCGCCGCCTTCGGCATCGGCCTGTTCGATTATCACGCAGCCCTCACTCGCGCGCGATTCGACGGCGGCCTCTATCTCAAGCTCACCCTCATCAAGAACGGCCTGTCATTCCTGCTCATGGCGGGCGCAGCCTGGCTGTTTCCGCAGCCGCTCTGGGTGCTGGTCGCTTGCGGGCTCAGCCAGTTTCTACCCGTCGTGATACTGCGCAAGCCGCTGCTCGATCCGCCCGTGCCGATCGTCCGCGTTCGGATGGGGGAGACCTGGCGGCTGTTTCGCGCCTACGGGCTTCCGCTGATCGTGGCGAACGCGATCTACCAGATCACGCCGTTCCTCAACCGTAGCGCCATCGCCATGTCGTTCGGCCTGGCGGAGGCCGGTTATTTCACCCTGGCGGCGGATGTCGCCTCGCGCAGCCTCAGCATGATCGGCACGGCCCTGGACCTCATTCTGTTCCAGCTCGCCGTGCGGGTGGACGAGCACGAGGGCCATGTGGCGGCCGAGGCCCAGATCGGCCGAAATGCGGCCATCGTGGTGGCGCTCATGGTGCCTTGCGCCGGCGGACTCTGGGCTGTGCTTCCAGCACTCCAAGGGCTCGTCGTGCCGGAGGCTTATCGCGGCCCCTTCGCCCTCTATGCGCTGATCCTCATCCCCGGCCTGCTCTGCGGCACATTGCTCAATTTCGGGCTCAACCCGATCTTCCAGATCCGGCGCAAGACGGTGCCAGTCATCGCCGCCGCCCTTGTCGGCCTTGCCGTGAATGCCATCTGCCTGGTCGTCCTGCCCGCGCATTTCGGGGCGCCCGGCATCGCCATGGCGCAGAGCGCCGGCCTCGTCGCCTCGACGCTCTGGCTCGCAGTCCGGGCCCTCGCGGGTCCGGAGCGCCTGCGGATCGACTGGTGGGAGATCTTTGCCGCCTGTACCGCCACCCTGGCGATGATGGCCTGCCTGGCACCGTTCAGGCACATGGATCCGGCCATGGCACTCGCCATCTGCCTGCCTCTCGGTGTGCTGGTCTATGCCCTGCTCGTTGCGGTGTTTGACATCGCCGGATTACGCGGCCTCGTGACAACCTATCTGCGGCAGCGCGCCGTCACCCCGGCGGCGTGAGACAGAACGCACCGCTTGAAAGCGGGGCGTCCCTTCCCGCATATGGTCGTCTGAAGATGCCGTCGAGCATCGTAGCGGGCAGGAAACGATGCGGTCATACGAGCCTCAGGACGAAGGCGAGGCACAAGCCATCGTCGCCGCCGCCGCCGGCCGGTCAGAGCCGATGCGGCTCGTCGGCGGGGGAACCAAGGCCGCGATCGGCCGCCCCGCCCAGGACGAAGCCACCCTCTCTTCCCTTCGTCTGACTGGGATCACCCTCTACGAGCCGGCCGAGATGGTGGTCGCCGCCCGGGCCGGAACTCCCCTCGCGCAGGTCCAGGCCTTGCTGGCGGAACGCGGCCAGATGCTGCCCTTCGAGCCGATGGACCATCGCATCCTGATGGGCTCGGCCGGGGAGCCGACCTTCGGTGCCGTGGCAGCGACCAACAATGCGGGACCACGCCGGATCAATGCGGGGGCGGCCCGCGACAGCCTCATCGGCGTCCGTTTCGTCAACGGGCGCGGGGAGGCCATCAAGTCCGGCGGCCGGGTGATGAAGAACGTCACCGGCCTCGACCTCGTCAAGCTCATGGCGGGCTCGTGGGGCACCCTCGGCCTGCTCACCGAAGTGACATTCAAGGTGCTTCCCGTCCAGGAACGGGTGACGACCTTGGCCTTCTCCGGCCTCGATGATGCGACGGCGGTGGCCGCTCTCAGTGCCGCCCTCGGATCACCGTTCGAACTCACGGGTGCGGCTCACCTGCCGAGCGGCCTCGACGGGCCGAGCCCGCGCACTCTGATGCGCCTTGAGGGTTTCTCGGAATCCCTCGATTACCGCCTCGGCGAATTGCGCAAGCTCCTCAGGCGGTTCGGAGAGCCGGAGATCATCGAGGGCGAGATCGGAGCCGTTCTGTGGGCTGCGATCCGCGATGTCATCCCACTGACGGAACCGCGCGCATCCGCCGTCTGGCGAATTTCCACCGCACCGATGCAGGGTCCTGCGGCCACGGCCGCCATCGCGGCGCAGCGCCCGGCGCGTTGGTTCTACGATTGGGGCGGCGGCCTCGTCTGGCTGGCCACCTCGGCCGAGGGCGATGCCGGCGCCGAGACCATCCGCGACGTCCTCCGCACCACCGGCGGGCACGCCACCCTGGTGCGGGCACCGGATGCGGTACGCGCGGCGACCGCCGTCTTCGAGCCTCTGTCAGATCCGCTGCTTCGTATGACGGCCGGGATCAAGGCGGCGCACGATCCGAAGGGGGTTTTCAATCCCGGCCGAATGTATGCTGGCATCTGACCCCCGTACGGTTCCCGCCCCAGCGATCCGGTTCTCGCCCGATGCCAGAACCAAGCTTTCAGCATCCGGCCCAAACGTTGACCGCGACAATCTCACCCGCAGCGGCCTCATGATCCTGAATGGCTTTCGCGCTATCCCCGCCGGGTGTGCGGAGGTTTAGAGCCGTTCCAAGGCTCGGCTTCCGCCGAAATTTTCTCTAAGCTGCTTGAAACAGCGCCGGGCGGCGACAGACCACCCAGCAAGAAAACGATATCGGGACCCTGAGGAAACGCCGTGCAGACCAATTTTAGCCTGACGCAGCTTGCCGACCCGGCGATGGCCGCTTCGGAAAAAATCCTGCGTACTTGCGTGCATTGCGGATTCTGCACTGCGACCTGCCCGACCTATCTCCTCCTCGGCGACGAACTCGATTCCCCGCGCGGCCGCATCTACCTCATCAAGGACATGCTGGAAGGCGGCAAACCGGCCACGCCGGAAGTGGTCAAGCATGTCGACCGCTGCCTGTCCTGCCTGTCCTGCATGACGACCTGTCCGTCCGGTGTGCATTACATGCACCTCGTGGATCATGCCCGCACGCATATCGAGGAGACCTATCGCCGGCCCTTGAGCGACAGGCTCCTGCGCAGCGTGCTCGCCTTCGTGCTGCCCTATCCGAACCGCTTCCGCCTCGCGCTTCTGGCCGCCAAGATCGGCTCGCCGTTCCGGCCCCTCGTCGCCCAGTTGCCCCGTGTCGGCAACCGCCTCGCGGCGATGCTCGACCTCGCCCCCGCGCTCCTGCCGAACCGCACCGTCAACGACCGGCCCGGCACCTTCCCGGCCGACAACCGAGCGCGGGAAGCGAGCGCCCTGCTCCAGGGCGAGGCCGCACCCGCCCGCGCCGGCCGGGTCGCCCTCCTGCGCGGCTGTGCCCAGAGCGTGTTGCGGCCGGATTTCAACGAGGCGGCGGTCCGGCTTCTCACCCGCCACGGCGTCGAGGTGGTGCAGGCGAAGGGGGAGGGGTGCTGCGGCGCGCTCACCCACCATATGGGCAAGTCCGAAACCTCCCACGCCCAGGCCAAGCGCACCATCGATGCCTGGATCGCCGAGATGGACGGCGACGGTCTCGACGCGATCATCGTCACGGCCTCGGGCTGCGGCACGACGATCAAGGATTACGGCTTCATGTTCCGCGACGACCCAGCCTATGCCGACAAGGCGGCGCGGGTCTCGGGCCTCGCCAAGGACGTCACCGAATATGTGGCGAGCCTCGGCCTGATGCCGCCTCTGTTCGAGAGCGATCTCGTGGTGGCCTACCATTCCGCCTGCTCGATGCAGCATGGCCAGGGCATCCGCACCGAGCCGAAGAACCTGCTCAAGAAGGCCGGCTTCACCGTGAAGGACGTGCCCGAGGGCCATATCTGCTGCGGCTCGGCCGGCACCTACAATATTTTGCAGCCGGAGATCGCCGGGCGCCTCCGCGACCGGAAGGTAGCCAATATCGAGCGCATGCGCCCCGACCTCATCGCCACCGGCAATATCGGCTGCGCCACGCAGATCGGGAACGGCACGAGCATCCCCATCGTGCACACGGTGGAACTGCTGGACTGGGCGACGGGCGGGCCGAAGCCGGCGGTGCTCGAGGGATTGGGCGGGATGCGGGTGCTGGAGGCGGCGGAGTAACGCCGAAGCGGCGCCAAGACCTGACCATTTCCCCAAGACCTGCGCATTTCCTGTCGATGGCTCGGATGGACAGCGGACGGGAAAAGGGGGTCAAGGGGTTCCGGATCCGGTCACCGGAATCCAGCGATAGCCTGTCCCTCGCGGTTCGACATGGCCGAGCGACGGGAACGCCGTGTGATAGCCCGCGACCAGCAGCTTCTCGGTGGCGGCCATCGCGTAGATCGCCCGACGGGTCGCGATGCCCTGATCCTTGTCGAGATCGAACAAGGCGTGCCATTCGGGGTGGCTCAGCGACGCCATCTCGTGATGGGCGCAATCGCCCCACACGAGCATCCGTTGCCCCTCGCTCTCGCAATGGAAGGCAAGGTGCCCCGGTGTGTGCCCGAAGGCCGCCACCACGTCGATGCCGGGCGCGACCGTGTCGCCGGGTCCGACGAAGCGGATGCGTTCGCGCAGCGGGACGAGATGGCTGCGCACCACTGCGGCCGATCGGTAGGTGTTGCTGTCCGCTGGCGCCGAAAGGCGCTCCTCCGAGGTCCAGAAGCGGTATTCCGCCTCTCCCACGACGTAGGCCGCGTTGGGAAATTGCGGAATGCCGCCCTTGAGGAGGCCGCCGATATGGTCCGTATGGCAGTGTGTGATCACCACGAGGTCGATTGCTTCCGGCGCAATTCCGGCGCGCCGTAGCGCCTGACCCAGCCTCCCTCCCGCCGGCCTGGGGATGAAGCCGACCTCGCCGTTTCCGGTATCGAAGAGGATGCGCTGTGTGCCGGTCTCGATCAGCGTCGGGGTGAAGCCCGGCGTGAACCGGTCCGGCGAAAGCCGGTTCTCCCGCATCAGCGCTTGCACCTCCTCTCTCGGCCGGTCCTCACCGACGATCGGCCATGGCCCGTCGATGGTCTCGTCCGCATCGAGCAAGCTGGTGATGGTGAAGGCGCCGAGCCGGATGCGTCGCGATGCAGGTGCCTCGGCGAGGGCAGCCGCCCCGGCCAGGGCCGGCCTCGCGCCGGAAAGAGCGAAGCCCGCGAGGGCGCCCGTGACAAGCCGGCGGCTCAATGTGATCATCGTGACAGGATCTCCGGCTGACCCAACCGCGCCGGTGGGCCGCGAGGCGGGGATCACCGGCCTAGCGCGTGGGGAGGGGGTACCGCTTGAACGAACGTGCTGGCCCAGCGCTCGGCCCCCTTTGGCACGTCGAGGGCGGGCACACCTTCTTTGCCGGACCGCTCGGCTACAACGCTAGCCACCAGCATGGTGCGCCGGTCTATCTGGCCGGCCTGTATGGATCTTTCCGCATCCGGTTCAGGCCTGGTCCGTGGATCGCCTGCCGCACGGCCTTCGTCCCGGCCGGGATGCGGCACGAACTCGATTGCGCCGGCGATCCCTTGGGCGTCCTCTATCTTGAGCCGGAGGCCGGAGCGCGGGCTCTCCTGGGCCTGATCGCCGCCGGCGAGGACATCGACGGCGCACGCGTCGCCATGCGGGGTGAGATCGAGCCGCTTCGTTCGCTCTACGAATGCCGGCGCGCCACGGTCTGGGCGGGGCAGGCCATCGCCGATCTCGCCGGCTTCGCAATGCGTCGGAACGAACCGACGCTCGATGGGCGCATCACTCGAATCATGGCCGGCCTCGGCACCCGCCAGGACGCGAGCATGTCGGCGCCGCGCCTCGCGGCATCCGTTGGGCTGTCCTCCTCGCGGATGCAGCACCTGTTCACCCGCGAGGTGGGAGTTCCATTCCGGCGCTATCGCTCGTGGCTGCGCATGCGGCGGGCGATCGACGCCGTCATTCGGGGTGAAACCTTCACGGTCGCGGCCCACGACGCGGCCTTCGCCGATCAGGCCCATTTCGCCAACGCGTTCCGGCAGACATTCGGTGCACCCGCCTCGGCGAGCCTCGTCGGTATCCGGCGGCCATAGACGCCAGTGGCCTCAGTTCGGCCGGCGCACTTCAGCCAGCACGAACACCCGGATCGCCGAGGACAGATTCTGCGCGCCCCGCGCCTCGTCGATCTCGCCGATCAGCACCTGCACCGACTGCTCGCGGGCGGCGGCGATCTCGCGCAAAGCCTCCCAGAACGGCGTCTCCAACGACACGCTGGTCCGGTGGCCGGCGATCATGACTGAGCGTTTGGTAGTGCCGGTGGTCATCGAGCGCGCAACCCTCCCCCCTCTGCGGCGGAGGGTGCCTGCGGAGCAGGCGGGAGAGGGGGCGACCTCTCCGGAGATGACGCTCCCCTCTCCCGACCCTCGCTGACGCGAGGGCCACCCTCCCCCGCAGAGGGGGGAGGGGAGACTTGCGAGCGCTTTAGGGTCGTCACCCGTCCGAATCCGGTCCCACGAGCTTGTGGCCCTCGTGGCGTGAGAACTCGATGGCCTTCTTGGCCTCGGCCAGGGTCTTGGCCTTCTTCGGCCGGCCGAAGGCGATGCGGTTGTCATCCGCCTTCGCCTCCTTCTCGGCCCGCGCCTTGCCCTTGCGGACCGAGCGCAGGTTGATGATCTCGGCCATGAGCTTCCCCGTCAGTCGACGCTCGGTGCCAGCATGGTCTCGGGGCGCACGACCCGATCGAACTCCTCCTCCGTGACGTAGCCGAGGCGCAGGGCCTCTTCCTTCAGGGTAGTGCCGCGCTTGTGCGCGGTCTTGGCGATCTCGGCGGCCTTGTCGTAGCCGATGGAGGGGGCGAGCGCCGTCACCAGCATGAGCGAGCGGCTCATCAGGTCGGCGATCTTGTCCTCGTTGGCCTTGATGCCGACGACGCAATTGTCGGCGAAGCTCACGGCGGCATCGGCGAGGATGCGGATCGATTGCAGCACCGCATTGGCGATGACCGGCTTGAACACGTTGAGCTCGAAATTGCCCTGGGAGCCGGCGAAGCTCACCGTGGTGCCGTTGCCGATCACCTGGGCACAGACCATGGTCAGCGCCTCGCACTGCGTCGGGTTGACCTTGCCCGGCATGATCGAGGAGCCCGGCTCGTTCTCCGGCAAGGAGAGTTCGCCGAGGCCCGAGCGCGGGCCGGAGCCGAGGAAGCGGATGTCCTGGGCGATCTTGAATAGGCCCGCCGCCAGGGCCGAGAGCGCACCTTGCGTGAAGACGAGGGCATCGTGGGTGGCCAGCGCCTCGAACTTGTTGGCGGCCGAGGTGAAGGGAAGGCCGGTCAGCTCGGCGACCTTGGCCGCAAACTTCTCCGCGAATTCCGGATGGGCGTTGAGGCCGGTGCCGACCGCCGTGCCGCCCTGTGCGAGAGCCAGCACACCCGGAAGCGTCGCCTTCACGCGCTCAGTGCCCAACGCCACCTGCGCGACATAGCCCGAGAATTCCTGGCCCAGCGAGACGGGCGTCGCGTCCTGCAGGTGGGTCCGGCCGATCTTGACGATGGACGAGAACGCCTCGGACTTCGCCTGGAGCGCGTCGTGCAAGTGCTTCAGGGAGGGCAGCAGCCGGTCGTTGATCTCGCGCGAGACCGCGATGTGCATCGCCGTGGGGAACACGTCGTTGGAGGATTGGCCGCGATTGACGTGATCATTGGGATGGACCGGCGACTTGCCGCCCCGCTTTCCGCCGAGCAGCTCGTTGGCCAGGCTCGCGATGACCTCGTTGGCGTTCATGTTCGACTGGGTGCCCGAGCCCGTCTGCCAGACCACGAGGGGGAATTCCTGGTCGTGCTCACCGGACACCACCTCGGCGGCGGAGGCGGCGACGGCCTGGGCCACCTTCGGGTCGAGGGCGCCGAGATCCTGGTTCACCAGGGCGGCGGCCTGCTTCACCATCCCGAGGGCATGGACCAGGGGGGCCGGCATCTTTTCGGTGCCGATCTTGAAATTCTGGATCGAGCGCTGGGTCTGCGCGCCCCAGTAGCGATGGGCCGGAACCTCAATGGGGCCGAACGTGTCGGACTCGGTCCGGGTGGCGGACGTTTCGGTGGGGCTTTCGAGCGGCGACATCGTGGCCTCTTAGATGGCGGAGTATGCGGCCTTACTTAGACGGTGCGGGGCCAAACCGCGATGGTGCTTTTACCAAAGGCGTCACAGGTCCGTGCCGGAGTCAGGCACCGCCCCCGCGTCGAATCCAACGAGGATACATGCCGATGCCCGTGGACGCAGCGACCATGGAGCCCGATGCCCGACCGCGTTTCCGTCCTTCCGTTCCCCGCCCGCTTCGCGAACAGCCGGGGCTGTTCGCCTTCCTGAAGGCGGTGCGCGCCAATCCGATCACCACGTGGCTCGACGAGCATTTCGTTGAGCCGGTCGTGGCGCGAGAGGGTGCGATGGGCCGTGTGACCGTGGTCAGTGACCCTGCCCTGATCCGCTACCTGTTCGTCGAGAACGCCGCCAATTACCGCAAGGACGACCTGCAGCGCCGGGTTCTCGCGCCGGGCCTCGGCAACGGCCTTCTCACGGCGGAGGGCGAGGAGTGGAAACTGCAGAGGCGGACCCTCGCGCCGATTTTTTCGGCCCGCCATGTCCTCGGTTTTGCGGCTCCCATGAATGAGGCCGGGGCGAAAATCGGCCGTCGCCTCGCCCGACGCGATGGCACAACCGTCGACGTGGCGCTGGAAACGACCCGGGTCACTCTCGACGTGCTCGAGCGGACCATCTTCACCGAGGGGCTCTCCAGCGATCCCGACGCTCTCGGCCGCGCCATCACGCGCTTCCTGGAATCGGTCGGGCCGGTGGACCCGATGGACGTGTTTGGTGTCCCTGCCTTCGTGCCGCGTATCGGCCGCCTTCGGGCGAGGCCCGCGATCCGCTTCTTCGAGGAAGTCGTGAACGCGCTCATCGAGCGCCGGCGGGCGCAACTCGATGGCGGAACGGCGCCTTCCGATCTTCTGACGTTGCTGCTTCAGGCTCAGGACCCTGAAACCGGCAAAGGTCTCAGCGACTTCGAAGTCCGCGCCAACATCGTCACCTTCATCGCTGCCGGTCATGAGACGACGGCGAATGCGCTGACCTGGGCTCTCTATTGTCTGTCGCAGGATCACGATTCCCGAACTCACGTGGAGCGCGAAGTCGATGCGGTGCAGGGTGATGTGTTCGATGCCGACGCACTCCCCTACACCAAGGCGGTGATGGAGGAGACGATGCGGCTGTTCCCGCCCGTTCCGTTCATGAGCCGGCAGGCCATCGCGGAGGATCGGATCGGCCGGATCAAGATCCCGCAGGGATCGCTGATCATGGTGGCACCCTACGTGCTCCACCGCCACCGGACGTTATGGGACGAGCCCGAGACGTTCATGCCTGAACGTTTCCTGCCGGAGAACAGAGCGGCGGTGCAGCGATTTTCGTACCTGCCGTTCGGAGCCGGACCGCGCGTCTGTATCGGCCAGAGCTTCTCGCTCCAGGAAGCCGTCATCGTGCTGGCGCATATGATCCGTCGCGTACGCTTCACATTACCGGCGGATCATGCCCCGGTGACGCCGTTGCAGCGCGTAACGCTCCGACCAGAACATGGCTTACGGATGCGAGTGGAGCAGCGGGCCTGACCTGACCCGCGGCACCATTATTAGGTAAGCGAAGCGCGCTTCGGCTCAGTTCTTCTTGCGGAACGCGTCGAGGCTCACAACTTCGGCGCCGGCCTCACCACCCTCGGGCTTCTTGGCCGCTGGCCGGGCCGGCTTTCCGTCCGCGCCATCCTCAGTCTTGTCGAGGTTCTGGCTCGCACCCTGCGCGGGCAGAAGTTTGGGAACGCTTGCGCCGATCGCCGCGACGGCATTGCCTTTCGGCATGATCTCGCTCGGCTCCGATGCGGCGCCACGCGGCGCGTTCTTCGAGCCCGGGACCTGTGGCGCATCGTCCGAAGCGTCATCCTCAGCCGTCTCGTTCAAGTCGAACTTCAGGCCGAACTGCACGGAGGGATCGAAAAACCCGCTCAGAGCATCGAACGGTACGAGCAGACGCTCGGGTACTCCCGAGAAGGACAGACCGACCTCGAACGCATGTTCGGTGACGCCGAGGTCCCAGAACTGATGCTGGAGGACGATGGTCATGTCCTGAGGGTATTTCTCCCGCAACCGCTGGGACATCCGCACCCCCGGCGCTTCCGTCCGGAACGAAACGTAGAAATGATGTTCCCCCGCGAGGCCTTCGCGGGCCGCGTCGGTCAATACCTTGCGCACGACGCCGCGAAGGGCATCCTGAACCAGAAGGTCGTAACGGATCAGATCGTCTGCCATCGCTTGTCGCTTTGCCCGGTACCTGCCGGAATATCGCGCTGGTGGCGCACCGGGTCGGTGAATTGACGTGAAGGCTTGCCGGACTCGGGCCCAGGTTTCAATCGCGCCGTTGCCGCCGTGGTGGCCACGGGGGGCGGTGAATTGACACCGTATCCAAGTACCCAGAATTCTGCTGAAAACGCCTGGGTCCATCGGCTTTCACCGAAGTCTGTCAGGCGCCTAGCCCGGCCTCTCGACCAAGCGGATTGAATATAGAGGGAGAGGCGTCGCTTTTGAAGCCCGATCCTGTCGTGGAGATGTCCGCGGAGCGGGCAATCGCTGAAATGGCTCGCCATGAAGGCGACGGGCGGTCGAGGCGCTCGTCGTTCCATCTGGCCGCGACCGCGTTTCGGGATGCCATCGGCCTCGTCCTGGTAACGCTGTCCATCATGGTCGTCGCGGCCATCGCCGCGATGCTCATCGTTCGAGTCGGCGCAGACATCCTGCAGGGTATCGATCCGCTGGCCAGCGACGTCCGCCGACCCCGGCTCTATCCGCAACAGATGGTCCTACGGGAGGTGGCGAGCGACATCCTGCGACAATGCCTGATCGTCGCCATCGTCATCGGTACGGCGATCTGGTCCGCGGGCAAGGCTTGGCGCGCCAAGCTCGCGCTCAGTCCGGTCGACGCACCCGGCCTCGCTCCTTCGAGGCTTCTCGCCATCATCCTGTTCTGGCCCTTCCTCCATATTCTGTGGGTGATCGCGACCGCGGATGCCTTTCACATGGCGTTCGGACGCAATGTCGGCCTGTCGCCCCTGCTCAGCAGGACGGGCGCATTCGCTTGGCTCGCCTTCACGATCGTCCTGGCTCCCGTGGCGGAGGAGCTGCTGATGCGCGGGGCCATGTTCGAGAGGGCATCGCGCTTCCTCAAGCCGTGGGGAGCCATCCTCGCTACCTCGGCGCTGTTCGTGCTGCTTCATCTCCAGGTCGGCAGCATCGCCCGTCCGGTCTCCCTCGTCCCCCTGGCCCTGATGCTAGGCTGGCTGCGTTGGCGGACCGGGCGGCTATGGCCATGCATCCTGCTCCACGTCTGGAGCAATCTCGCCGTCGTCGCCTACTTGCTGTGGCCGGCGTCCGCCTGACGCTCGCCTCCCGACCCGCTTCGCGGTATCGCAGGAGACAAGAATGGGATCCCGATGCACGCCTATCATCAGCTCATCGAACGCATCCTCTCCGAGGGGACGCGCAAGGACGACCGAACCGGCACAGGCACGCTCTCGGTCTTCGGCCACCAGATGCGCTTCGACCTGGCGCAGGGCTTCCCGCTTGTGACGACGAAGCAGTTGCATCTGCGCTCGATCATCCACGAGTTGCTCTGGTTTCTCACCGGTGACACCAACGTGCGGGCGCTCCAGGCCAACGGCGTCACGATCTGGGACGAATGGGCCGACGCCAACGGCGATCTCGGCCCGGTCTACGGCCGGCAATGGCGTTCCTGGGCTAAGCCCGACGGCGGTGCGGTGGACCAAATTTCCTGGCTCGTGGACGAAATCAGGCGAAACCCCGATTCCCGTCGCCTGATCGTTACGGCCTGGAACCCGGCCGACCTCGACAGGATGGCGCTGGCGCCCTGCCATTGCCTGTTCCAATTCTATGTCGCCGACGGGCGGCTCTCGTGCCAGCTCTATCAGCGCTCGGCGGACGTGTTTCTCGGCGTGCCCTTCAACATCGCGTCCTACGCGCTTCTGACAGCCATGATCGCGCAGGTGACCGGTCTCAGGCCCGGCGATTTCATCCATACCCTGGGAGACGCCCATCTCTACGTGAACCATCTCGATCAGGCGCGGTTACAGCTGACTCGTGAGCAGCGCCCGCTGCCACGCCTCGTTCTCAATCCGGAAGTCCGCTCGCTGTTTGAATTTCGGTTCGAAGACATCGCCATCGAAGGCTACGCGCCGCATCCCGCCATTCGTGCGCAGGTGGCGGTCTGATGTCTGTCTCCTCCCGCCCCCTGATCAGCCTCGTCGTCGCCGTGGCCCGCAATGGCGTCATCGGCCGGGACAACGGCCTGATCTGGCGCCTCGGCAGCGACCTGCGCCGCTTTAAGGCACTGACCATGGGCAAGCCGCTCCTGATGGGTCGGAAGACCTACGAATCCATCGGACGACCATTACCCGGCCGACGCATCATCGTTCTCACCCGCGATCAGTCACTCTCGATCGCGGACGTCAATGTCGTTCACGATTGGAAAGGGGCCATCGCGGCGGCCGGCGATGCGGAGGATCTGATGGTGGCCGGTGGGGGGGAGATCTATGCCCTGGCGCTACCGCATGCCGACCGCATCTACATGACAGAAGTCGACATTTCTCCTGAGGGAGACACCGTCTTCCCCAGCTTCGACAGAGGTACCTTCCGCGAGACATCCCGGGTCGCACACCCGTCCGGCGATCGGGATGAATGCGCCTTCGCATTCGTTGATATGGAACGGGTCCGGTAACTCTACGCCGCGACGCATTGTGCAAGAGCGCCCGGCGCTGTTGCCTTTCCCCTTCATGATGCCCACTTGCCAGCCTTGACAGGACGGAGTGGCGACACTCAGTACCGTGAGACGGATCGGCCTGAAGCGGCAACGCGCCGGTCCGACCTCGAACGTCACTGCCTCAGCGGGAGATATCGGCGAGCATGCCTTGGAGCAATCAAAGCGGCGGCGGTGGCGGCAACGGGGGAGGGCCCTGGGGCCGTGGCGGCGGCGGCAATGGAGGCGGGGGCGGCCCGTGGGGTAGCGGCGGTGGCGGCGGCGGCGGAAAGACGCCCCCCGACCTCGAAGAGATCCTCCGTCGTGGCCAGGACCGTCTGCGTGGCATCATCCCCGGCGGTTCCATGGGCGGCGGCAAGGGTGTCGCTGTGGCCGGCGGCATCGTGCTGTTCATCTGGCTCGCCACCGGCATCTACACGGTCGCGCCGCAGCAGGTCGGTATCGAGACGATCTTCGGACGCTACACGAACACCACCGGCCAGGGGCCGCATTACAACTTTCCCTATCCGATCGGCGCGGTCACAAAGCCGAATGTCGGCCAGGTCAACAGCGTTCAGATCGGCTACCGCGCAGGCGCCGGGTCCCAGTCGCGGGGCCGCGACATGCCTGAGGAAAGCCTGATGCTCACGGGCGACGAGAACATCGTCGACCTCGATTTCGAGGTGCAGTGGCGCATCAATCCGCTGAAGGCGTCGGACTTCGTCTTCAACCTCGAGAATCCCGAAGGGACGATCAAGGCAATTTCCGAGAGCGCCATGCGCGAAGTGATCGGTCGCCGGAATATCCAGGCGATCCTGACCAACGAGCAGTCCAGCGTGGCCCAGGAGGTCAAGGAGATCACCCAGAAGGCTCTCGACGAGTACGGCGCCGGTGTCCGCATCGAAGTCGTCCAGCTCGTCGCCGTCAATCCGCCGCCGGATGTTCGGCCCGCCTTCATCGACGTGAACGCGGCTCAGCAGGATGCGGAACGCGCTCAGAACGAAGCCCGCACCTATGCCAGCCGCGAGGTTCCGCAGGCTCGCGGTAAAGCCTCGCAGATCGTCCAGGCCGCGGAAGCCTACAAGACCCAGGCGACAGCGGACGCTACCGGCCAGGCGGCCCGCTTCCAGCAGGTCTACGAATCCTACAAGCTCGCACCGGCTGTCAGCCGTGAGCGTATCTTCCTCGAAACGATGGAGCGGGTCCTGGGCTCGGTCAACAAGGTCATCATCGACCAGAACGGAACCGGCGTTGCCGGTGGAGCAACGGGCGCGGGCGTCGTTCCGGTGCTTCCGCTGACCGAATTCGGCAATCGCAACACCAATACGGGGGCTGGACGATGAACAATCCCGCTCTTCGCACCGGCGTCCTCTTCCTCCTCGCGGTGCTCGCCGTCGCGCTCTATGCTTCGGTCTTCACCGTCGGACAGATGCAGCAGGCCCTGGTGATCCAGTTCGGCCGCGTCCGCACGGTCCTCAATCAGACCGGCACCGAGAAGCCGGGCCTGTACTTCAAGGTTCCGCTGATCGAGAACGTCGTGCTCTTCGACAAGCGCGTCCTCGATCTCGATCTTCCGGTTCAGACGCTTCTGACTGCCGACCGGCAGAATCTGGAAGTCGATGCGTTCGCCCGCTACCGCATCGTCGATCCGCTGCGCTTCTATCAGTCGGCGAATAACGTTCTGCGCGCCAACACGCTTCTGGCGAGCTTCACCAACTCGGCCCTGCGTAACGTGCTCGCCCGTTCGACCCGCGACGCCATCGTGCGGACCGAGCGTTCGCACCTGATGAACGTCATCCAGGGTGACGTGAACAATCAGGCGAAAGAGCTGGGCGTGGAAATCGTCGACCTGCGCATGACCCGAGTCGATCTTCCGGCGCAGAACTCGACCGCCGTCTACAAGCGGATGATCACCGAGCGTAACCGTGAGGCCGCCGATATCCGCGCGAACGGCGATCAGATCTCTGCGACGATCAAGGCGAAAGCGGACCGCGACGTCACCGTCGTCCTGTCTGAGGCCAACCAGACTGCTGAAACCCTGCGAGGCCAGGGCGACGGCGACAGGAACCGGATCCTCGTGGAGGCCTTCGGCAAGGACCCTGATTTCTTCGCCTTCTATCGGTCGATGCAGGCTTACGAAACTGGTCTGAAGGGACCCGAGACACGCCTCGTCATCAACCCGAACTCGGATTTCTTCCGTTATTTCAACGATCCGCAGGGGCGTGCTCCGGCAACCGCACCGCGCGCATCGGGTTCGGCGGATGCGGCTCCGACGACCGGGACCGTCCGCTGAAACGGGCTTCCACTAACTGACCTACCCTTGATCGTCCGCTTCGGCGGACGATCTAAGCCTCGTCTCAACAAGAGGTCGACCATGATTTCCGCCGCGAGCGCCAGAACGGCGCGACGTCCCCGAGCGTTCCACCAGACGGCACGCTCGGCCTTCGCCGCCGTGTCGTTCGCCACCGCGGTGGCGTTCACGGGCCTCGCGACTCCGGCCCTGGCGAAGGGACCTGAATCCCTTGCCGATCTCGCCGAAAAGGTGACCGACGCCGTCGTCAACATCTCGGCCTCTACCACTGTGGAGTCGAAGACGCCCGGCCGGACGATGCCGCAGCTGCCTCAGGGCACACCATTCGAGGATCTCTTCGAAGAGTTCTTCAACAAGCGGGGTCAGCGCGGCGACGGGGATTCACCGCGCCCACAATCGCGCAAGTCGAACTCCCTCGGATCGGGATTCATCATCGACGCATCGGGCATCGTGGTAACGAACAACCACGTCATCGGAGACGCCAACGACATCCAGGTGATCCTGCACAACGGCACCAAGCTGAAAGCAGAGATCATCGGCAAGGATCCCAAGATCGATCTCGCCGTTCTGCGGGTGAAGCCAGAGGCCGACAAGCCGCTGAAAGCTGTGGCCTTCGGCGATTCGGAGAAGATGCGTCCCGGCGACTGGGTCATCGCCATCGGCAACCCGTTCGGCCTCGGCGGCTCGGTCTCGGCCGGTATCGTTTCCGCGCGGGGCCGCAACATCGAGTCCGGCCCCTACGACAACTACATTCAGACCGACGCGGCCATCAACAAGGGCAATTCCGGTGGCCCACTGTTCAACATGGACGGCGAGGTCATTGGCATCAATACGGCGATCCTGTCGCCGACGGGTGGCTCGGTCGGCATTGGATTCGCCGTTCCTTCCGCTACGGCGTCGCAGGTCATCGACCAGCTTCGTGAGTTCGGCGAGGTTCGTCGTGGCTGGCTCGGCGTGCGCATTCAGAACGTCGACGATGCCACCGCCGACGCCCTCGGCCTCAAGGGCGGTGCCAAGGGCGCGCTCATCGCAGGCGTCGATGAGAAGGGTCCCGCCAAGACGTCCGGCCTCGAAGTCGGTGACGTCATCACCAAGTTCAACGGAACGACGGTGAAATCCTCCAGCGACCTTCCCCGCATCGTCGCATCGACGCCGGTCGGCAAGGTGGTCGAGGTCATCGTGGTCCGGAAGGGTACCGAGACAACCAAATCGGTCACCCTTGGCCGCCTGGACGATCCTGAGAAGCCGCAACTCGCCAATGCCAAGCAGCCTGAGGCGGAGCCCGCGATTCGGCAGGCCCTCGGTCTCAACCTGTCCGGGATCACCGACGAGCTGCGCCGCCGCTTCAGCATCAAGGACAGCGTGAAGGGTGTGGTCGTCACACGCGTCGACCCGAACTCCACCGCCGCCGACAAGCAGATCAAGCCGGGTGAGGTGATCGTCGAGGTTGGACAGGAATCGGTCTCATCGCCCGCCGACGTGACGAAGCGGGTCGATCAGCTGAAGAAGGAGAACCGCAAATCCGTTCTCCTCCTCGTGGCGGCGGCATCGGGTGATGTGCGCTTCGTGGCGATCGGACTTGAATAAGCGCTGTCTCCATCGACAATATCGGCCCGTCCCGTGCGCGGGTTGGGCCTCGCTATGCCGCCCGGCCGGGACATTCGGCTTGTGCGACTCGGCGGCCGGCGCGTAGGCTCATCTTCACGATGAGACGAGACAACCGATGACGGCGGTCGCCTTCGACACCCTCAAATTCGCCCGCTCCCTTCGCGAGAAGGCGAAGCTTTCGTCCGAACAGGCCGAAGGCCTCGCGGACGCATTCACCGAGCTGTTTCAGGGCGACATCGCAACAAAGTCCGATATCGGGTCGGTGAAAGTCGACATCGAGGCACTTCGCTTGTCGACACGAGCCGATATCGAGGCGCTCAAGCTGTCCACGAGATCAGACCTTCGCGAAGCCGAGGCACGGTTGGAAGCCAAGATCGAAGCCACGAAAGCCGATATCATCAAGTGGATGTTCGGCACGATCGGCTTTCAGACCCTGATCATCCTCGGCGCCGTCATTGCCCTGGCACGGATCGTCCGCTGACGCCTCAGTCCTACGCGACGAACTCGTTCGCTCCGTAACCCTGCAGGTAGAGAAGCGCGGTCAGGTCGCCGTGGTCGATGCGGACATCCGCCGCCGCCGCGACCTTGGGCTTGGCCCGAAACGCCACGCCGAGGCCGGCCTCGCCGAGCATGTCGAGATCGTTCGCCCCGTCGCCCACCGCCATCGTGTCCTCACGGTCGAGGCCGAAGCGCGAGCGCAGGGCGATCAGCGTCGCGCGCTTGGTCTCCTTGCCGACGATGGGCTCTAGCACCTCGCCGGTGAGATAGCCGTCCTTCACCCCGAGGGTGGTGGCATGCGCCTCGTCGAATCCGATCGTCGCCGAGATCGGTCCCGTGAACAGGGTGAACCCGCCGGAGACCAGGCAGGTATGGGCGCCGTTGGCCTTCAGCGTCCGGACGAGGACGCGCCCCCCCGGTGTGAGGGTGATGCGGTCCCGGATGAGGTCGTCCACCACGCCGACCGGCAGATCGCACAGCAGGGCGACACGCTCGCGCAGGGCCGGCTCGAAGGCGATCTCACCGCGCATGGCCCGCTCGGTGATGGCGGCGACGCGGTCCTTCAGGCCGATCGTGTCGGCGAGCTCGTCGATGCATTCCTGCTCGATCATGGTCGAATCCATGTCGGCCAGGAACAGCCGTTTACGGCGGTGAGCGCCGGAGACCTGCACGGCGACGTCGAACGGTTCGGCGGCGAAGGCCGCCCGTAGTCGCCGCGCCATCGCGGAAACGTCCTCCCCGGTGCCCGGAAACAGGATCTCGGCCGCCACCTCGCCATGGAGGATGCGCGGCTGATGATCGGTCCGCAGCACGGAACGGGCTTCCGCCAGCACTGCATCGGTGATGGCGGGGCGGCTCTCGTTTGCTATCAGGGTCGCGACGAGGGTCATCGGGGAGTGTCCACGCCTTGCCGCCGGTCACGGACGGATCACACAGACAGGCGCCCCCGGCGGCGATCCTCATCGCAGGGCCCACCGCCTCGGGCAAGTCCGGCCTCGCGACGGAACTCGCGCGCCGTCACGACGGCGTCGTGGTCAACACCGATTCCATGCAGGTCTATGCCGATCTGCGACGGTTGTCGGCGCGGCCGAGCGTCGAGGAGGAAGCGCTGGCGCCCCACCGGCTTTACGGCGAGGTGGATGGCGCGGTGAATTACTCCGCCGGGCACTTCGCCCGCGATGCCACGCGCCTCCTCGTCGATCTGAACGGCCGGCTTCCAATCTTCGTCGGCGGCACCGGCCTGTATATTCGCGCCCTGGAAGAGGGGTTGTCGGACCTGCCGCCGGTCCCCGATGAGATCCGAACCGCGCTTCGCTCACGGGCCGAGGACCGGGCCACCGACCTGCTCCATGCCGACCTCGCGGAGGTCGACCCCGCCGGGGCGGAAACGCTGCGGCCCACCGACCGCGCCCGGATCATGCGGGCGCTCGAAATCTTCGCCGCCACCGGGAGACCGATCTCGGCGTTTCATGGCGAGCGCGTCGCAGGGCCGCTGGCGGGCAAACGTCTGGTCAAGCTGTTCCTCGCCCCCGAGCGCGAGACCCTGCGCGCCCGGATCGACCGACGTTTCGTGGCGATGATCGAGGAGGGCGCCCTCGACGAGGTCGCGGCCCTGCGGGAGCGCCGCCTCGATCCGCTCCTGCCGATCATGCGCGCCCACGGCGTGCCGGGCCTCATCGCTCATCTCGACGGGACGATCCCCCTCGCCGAGGCGATCCAGCGCGGCCAGGGCGATACAAGGCGCTACGCCAAGCGGCAATTCACCTGGTTCCGCCACCAGATGGGCGAGGACTGGGCCTGGACCGATCCCGACGCGGCCCTCGCCGTGGCGACCAGCCTCATTTTTCCAGGCGGGCGATGAGGCTCGACGTATCCCAGCGGTTGCCACCCATGGCCTGCACGTCGGCATAGAACTGGTCGACGAGGGCGGTGACCGGGAGCTTGGCGCCGTTGCGCCGGGCTTCGAGGAGGAGAATGCCGAGATCCTTGCGCATCCAGTCGACGGCGAAGCCGAAATCGAATTTTTCGGCATTCATCGTCCGGCCGCGATTCTCCATCTGCCAGGAGCCGGCCGCGCCTTTCGAGATCACGTCGAGCACCGCATCCACGTCGAGCTCGGCACGCTTGGCGAAGTGGATCGCCTCCGACAGGCCCTGGACGATGCCGGCGATGCAGATCTGGTTGACCATCTTGGTGAGCTGGCCGGAGCCCGCCGGTCCCATCAGGCGTGAGGCCTTGGCGAAGCTCAGGATCGCGGGCTCGACCTTGGCGTAGGTGGCCTCGTCCCCGCCGCACATCACGGTGAGCGCCGCGTTTTCGGCGCCGGCCTGTCCGCCGGAAACGGGAGCGTCGATGAAGCCGAGGCCGAGTTCGGACGCGGCCTGGGACAGTTCGCGGGCGACCTCGGCCGAGGCCGTGGTGTGATCCACGAAGATCGCTCCCTTCTCCATTCCGGCGAAGGCACCGTCCTCACCCAGTGTCACGCCGCGCAGGTCGTCGTCGTTGCCGACGCAGGCGAAGACGATCTCCTGTCCGGCAGCCGCCTCGCGCGGGGTCTTGGCGAAGGCGCCCCCATTGGCCTTCACCCAGGCCTCCGCTTTGGCGGCGGTCCGGTTGTAGACGGTGACGTCGTAGCCATTCTTGGCGAGGTGACCCGCCATCGGGCCGCCCATCACACCCAGGCCCAGGAACGCGACCTTCGCCATCATCCGTCTCCATCTGTCACTACGTTTGCGGCGGGTCTAGATTCGATGGCGGGAGGGGTCAAACGCGAGACGGTCTCAGCCGCCCGTGACGCTCATATGGCGTGGTACGGCAGCCGGTCGGGCGCGCTCAATGACGAAGTCATGGCCCTTGGGCTTGCGAGCGATGGCATCGGTGACGGCCTGCGTGACGAGGGCGTCGTCCGGTGAGGCGCGCAGGGCCTCGCGCAGGTCGGCCGCGTCTTCCTGGCCGAGACACATGTAGAGCTTCCCCGTGCAGGTCAGGCGGACACGGTTGCAGCTCTCGCAGAAATTATGGGTCAGAGGCGTGATGAAGCCGAGCCGCCCCCCGGTCTCGGCGATGCGGACATAGCGGGCAGGGCCACCGGTGCGGTCCGGCAGCGGAATCATGGTGTATCGCTGTTCGAGACGTGCCCGGGCAACAGACAGGGGCAGGAACTGGTCGGTGCGGTCACCATCCACTTCACCGAGGGGCATCACCTCGATGAGGGTCATGTCCATGCCATCGCCATGGGCCCAGGCGATCATGTCGGCGATCTCGTCTTCGTTCACGCCCTTCAGCGCCACGGCGTTGATCTTGACCTTGATGCCTGCCTTGCGGGCCTTCTCGATGCCGTCGAGCACGACCTTGAGGTCGCCGCGCCGCGTCACGGCGCGGAACTTGTCCGGGTCGAGCGTGTCGAGAGACACGTTCACACGCCTGATGCCGAGTTCGGCGAGTTCCGATGCGAAGCGACCGAGCTGCGTGCCGTTCGTCGTCATCGTCAACTCTTCCAGGGCGCCTGTGCCTAGATGGCGCGACAGACGACGGAAGAGATGCATGATGTCGCGGCGAACGAGCGGCTCGCCGCCGGTGATCCTGAGCTTGCGCACGCCCCGGTCGATGAACACGCCACAGAGCCGGTCGAGTTCCTCTAGCGTGAGCAGATCACGCTTGGGCAGGAACGTCATGTCATCCGACATGCAATAGACGCATCGCAGGTCGCAGCGATCGGTCACGGAGATGCGAAGATAGGTGATAGCCCGCTGGAACGGGTCTATCAGGGGCGCTTGCGCTTTCGAAGCTACGGGTTCGGCATAGGCAACACCCATGGGAGACTCGTGGCTCTTGGCTGGGGAGATTTCTGAAGCGTGGTCGCGCGAGGAACCTAGCATCACTGGCATATGAGGCGTTGGTGGCCACGGAGCAAGCGCATGCCGACGCATGCCCCGTACGCTCTACACATATATTGCATCCGAGACTGTTACAGGCATGAGAGTTCCAGTATGAGCCAGCATCACGCCGATCCCCTCCCCACCGGACAGCAGGTCGCCGCACCGGAGCGGTGGCCCACCGAGATCCGCCTGTCAGGCGACAAGCGGACGCTGAACGTCTCCTTCGAGGATGGCGGCAAGTTCGCGCTGCCAGCGGAATATCTGCGCGTCTCGAGCCCCTCGGCCGAGGTTCAGGGACATTCCCCCGCCGAGCGCAAGGTCATCGGCGGAAAGCGAGACGTGGCGATCCTCTCGGTGGAGCCGGTGGGCAATTACGCGGTCAAGCTCACCTTCGACGACATGCACGATACCGGGCTGTTCGGCTGGGGCTATCTCTACGACCTCGGCCGTGAGTACCGGAACCGCTGGGCGAAGTACCTGTCCGAGCTCGAAGAGCGCGGCCTCGTGCGCGATGCCGCCCGGCGTCCGGCCACCAATCCGGCAAAGGGCGAGCCTCCGAAGAGCGAAGGAAGCTGCGGAAGCGGGTGCGGATGTCACTGACCGCCACCGCGGACCCGAACGGTATCGCGACCCCGACTCCCGCCACCAGCCGCCGCATCCTGGCGCTGGCTTTGCCGATGACGCTCGCCAACGTCACCACCCCGCTCCTCGGTTTCGTCGGGGCGGCGGTGATCGGGCGCCTCGGCGATGCCGCTCTCCTCGGCGCCATGGCGTTGGGTGCAGTGGTGTTCGATGCGATCTTCTGGTCCTTCGGCTCGCTTCGCATGGCGACGGCAGGGCTCACGGCTCAGGCGGCAGGTGCCCGCGACTCGGCCGAGATCGACCGGATCCTGGCCCGCTCGCTTGCGGCCGGAATCCTGGTGGGGCTCGTCATCGTCGCCGCTCAGGTGCCGATCGCGACCGGGGCCTTCCCGCTCAGCGGCGCGAGCCCGGCAGTAATCGCGGGTCTCGCCACCTATTTCCACATCCGCATCTTCGCGGCCCCATTCACGCTGGCGAACTATGCCATCCTCGGCTCGGTGCTCGGTCGTGGGCGGACCGATCTCGGACTTCTGCTTCAGGTGGCGATCAACCTCGTCAACATCGTCCTGACCCTCTTCCTCGTGCTCTGGGCGGATCTCAGCGTCGCGGGAGCCGGCATGGCCACGCTCGTCGCCGAAGCCGCCGGAACCGGCATCGGGCTCGTCCTGCTGGCCCGGCTCGGCTCGCGTCCGTTCGCGGTACCGTTCGCCGTCATTCGCGATCCACTGGCATTGGCGCGCATGCTCAGCGTCAATGCCGACGTCATGATCCGCACCCTGCTGCTGGTCGGTGCCATCGCCCTGTTTTCCGCGCTCGGTGCGCGCTCGGGCGACGTAATCCTGGCGGCGAATGCCGTCCTGTGGAATCTCTTCCTCATCGGAGGGTTTTTCCTCGACGGGTTCGCCACCGCGGCCGAGACGCTGTGCGGGCAGGCGGTCGGCGCGCGTGACGAAGCCGGTTTCCGCCGCGCGGCCCGCCTCAGTGTAATCTGGTGCGTTGCCTTCGGCCTAGCGGTGGCGACACTGTTCCTGGCCTTCGGCGCAGCCTTCATCGATACGGTCACGACGAGCCCGGAGGTGCGCGAAACGGCGCGTGCGTATCTGGCCCCCGCCGCACTCGCTCCTCTCGTTGCCTCCGTGCCGTTCGCCTTCGATGGAATCTACATCGGCTCCACGTGGACACGGGCCATGCGCAATCTGATGATCGCGGCCACCGGCGTCTACGCCGTGGCGATCGGCATCGCTCACACCGCAGGCTTCGGGAATATGGGTCTGTGGCTCTCGTTCCTGATTCTGCTGGCGGCACGCGGCGCCAGTCAGGCTCTGGCCTATCCGGGGCTCGCCCGCCGGACCTTCGATAGTGCGCCTGCGGCAAGGGATGTGCGCGCGCCCTGATCGTCGGCGTCCGAGCCGGATTGGTGCCGTTCAGCTTCGATCGATACACTGAGCACGTCTCACCAGCCGGGGATCGGCGCCGGTATCCATCCGCGCCGCCTCATCGGAGTCCTCCGTGCCCTATACCACCCTCTCCGACGTCGCCCCCGCCATCGATACGTCGCCGCGCTTCGCCTCCTCGGTTCCCGACACCGTCATCGCGATCCCGGTCTACAACGAGGCCGAGCGGATCGAGGCCTGCCTCCGCGCCATCGACGCGCAGGAGGGCGTGCGTCCCGGCAGCCTCGGGCTTTATCTGTTCCTGAACAATTGCAGCGACGGCACGGATCGGATCGTTGCCGAACTCGTGCAGGACATGTCGATCCCGGTCCGGGTCAGGATGGTCACCTTCGACGGCGCCCATGCCGGATGGGCGCGCTGCGCGGCCATGGAAGCCGCTGCCGAATGGATCGGCCCGGACGGCACCGCCGGAACGATCCTGACCTCGGATGCCGACAGCCGGGTGCCGTCGGATTGGGTTGCGCGCAACCTCGCAGCCTTGGATGCCGGGGCCGATGCCGTAGCGGGGCGCATCCAGATCGATGAGGACGAATGGGCGGCACTGCCCAAGTCGCTTCGCGCACGGGGCAAGCTCGAAGATGCCTACAGCGATCTCTTGACCGAGTTGGAAGCACGGATCGATCACGATCCGCACGATCCCTGGCCGTGCCACCGGACGACGATCGGCGCCACGCTCGCCGTCCGCCTCTCAGCCTACCGTAAGGTGGGGGGCATGCCGATGATCGCCCTCGGCGAGGACGGCGCTTTCGTGGCAGCCCTGCTGCAGCACGGGCTGCGAGTGCGGCACGCCAAGGACGTGGTCGTCACCGTTTCCGGCCGCCTGGTCGGCCGCGCGCCCGGTGGCGTCGCCGATACGATACGCGCGCGCTGCGAGGTGCCTGACAGCCTCTGCGATGCACGTATGGAGGCGGTTCCCCGCGCGCTCTACCGCTATCTGTGGCGACGCCGCCTTCGTCGGCTCCACGCCACGAGCGCCTTGGCGACCACCACGGCCTGGGCACGCAAACTGTCGATCCCCGAGGCGGATGCCGTGCGGATCGCTAAGCAGCCTCTCGTCGGACTCGCGGTCGCCGAGATCGAGCGTGTCAGCCCCAAACTGGTCTACCGTCCGCTCGGCCCTCGGCAACTGCCCCACCATATCCGCCTGGCGACGGTCGTCCTTACATTCCTACGCGCTGCTTCGGCCCTGAACCGCAAACTGCCGTCCCCCGAACTGCCTGAAGCCAAGACACTGCCTGAAGCCAAGACAATGGCAGTCGATCCCGCCTCTCACTGAGCCTCGCGCTTCGACAAATACGACGCCTTCAGATCGGCCTGCCTGCGATCCCCAGGCCGACTTTCTCGCCTCTCACCGAAAGAATGCCTCGCTTCAAGATGGCGTCTTCGAGTTCGTCGAAGGCCTTCGTGAGATGGGTCTTGGCCGTCAGGATGGTCGAGGCGCGCGGACGAGGCTGCTCCATCATCAGGCCGACAAGGTCGTCCGTACTTTCCAGGACGCTGCGGTGAAGCACGTGGATCGTAGGGTCGGGTTCGATGAACCGCATCGCACTATCGGTCCACCGCCTCAACTCGCCAGATAAATCCTCACCCACGGAAGCATAAGCTTCGATCTTCATGCGAACGTTCACGAAACTCGTCGCGATGTCTTTGTGCAGCTGCGTCATGACAACAAGGTCGGTCGGGGTTGGACTTCATAGGCCGTGAGGATAGTCTCTGTTCGTCAACAAAATATGCCATGCAAAATCTCGCGCAAAGTCGCACCGATCAGCCATGATTGGTGCTGGCCAGATATCGCGCGGCGTTCATCCGAACCACACGTTGTGCCGTCGTGACGGAGAGGGCCTGGAAGGCCGCCGTCATGCCATGCATCACCTCGGGCGCCTTCTCGCGCTCCGATTGCGAGGTCATGAACAGCTTGAGGATTTCCCGGCCGAACCGTACGGAGCGGCCGAGATGATGTCTCCGGCCAAGCCCCCCAGCCAGCGCATCCCATTGTTCACGGATCGGTCGCGCGTCCGTTAACGCCCCGCCGTCGCGAACCGAGCATCCGGCATGGGATGAGCCGCAGCGGTATCGAAGATGCCTTAGAAAATTCCCGATGATCGGTGATTCCCGCCATCGGGCTGAAAAACCGACGCCAGCCCTGTCCGTCAGGGTAAGGCCGGGCGAACACCCTGGCTTCCTGGCGGTGCAACACATTGGAAGTATTCTGATATATGGTTTTTCTCAAGAACCGGCTTTGCTTCCGACGATCGCTGGGCTACGCGCTAGCGACAATGCGCAAGATCACTCACTCCGCACTGATTTCCGCCTCCCTGCTGGCCTTCGCGGCCCTGGGCACCGGCTTCGCCTCGGCCAAGGAGACGCCGATCGGCCCTCCCATGCTCAAGGACGGGCTGGAAGTGACGGCGGTCTATCTTCAGCCGATCGAGATGGACCCGCTGGACATGATGCGCGCCGCCGCGCAATCCGACATCCACCTCGAAGCCGATATCCGCGCGGCCAAGGACAACCGTAACGGGTTCGCCGAGGGCGACTGGCTGCCCTCCCTCGACGTGAGCTTCGAACTGACGAAGCTGGAGGGCGAGGCCGCCACGGGTCCGAAGGTGAGCGGCTCGCTGATGCCGATGGTAGCCAATGACGGCCCGCATTACGGCGACAACGTCAAGCTGAGCGGCCCCGGCCGCTACCGGCTCAAGCTCACGGTGGCGCCTCCCGGCAAGAACCAGCATTTCGGCCGCCACGTGGACAAGGAGACGGGTGTCGCCGAATGGTTCAAGCCCTTCGACCTGATCCAAGACTTCACCTTCGCCGGCACCGGCAAGAAGGGCGCGTATTGAGCACCGTGATGCAGCACGTCCGCAGCCTTGCACTCGCCTGCACCTTCATGGCAGCCGGCATCGGCTTTGCATCGGCCAATGACATGCCGGTGATCAAGGTCGAGATGAAGGACGGCGTGATCATCCCCGAGATCATCGAGGTGCCGGCCAATACCCGCTTCAAGCTGGAGATCACCAATACCGGCACCTCGCCGGTGGAGTTCGAGAGCATGGAATTGAAGCGCGAGAAGGCCCTGGCCGCTGGCTCAACCTCGGGAATCGTGTTCCGCACCCTCGACCCCGGCACCTACGACGTGTTCGACGACTTCCACCCGGAAGCCAAAGCCAAGCTGGTGGCGAAGTAGCCCGATGGCGGCGAGCGTCTCGACGGACCTGCGTGAAGCCTGGATCGACCAGCGCCTCGCGGAACTCGGCCATTGGCTCCAGCGCCACGGCGGGATCATCCGCAGCGTGCAATGGGCTGTGGTCGCGGTCTACCTCGTCCTCGTGGCCGTGCCGGCCTTCCTGCCCCTGCCGGACCGGACCGCCCATCTCTGGAACAACCTGACCGTCCTCGCGCAGTTCGCGTTCTGGGGCATCTGGTGGCCCTTCGTCCTCGTGAGCATGGTGCTCGTCGGCCGGGCCTGGTGCGGGGTGCTGTGCCCCGAGGGCACGCTCACGGAATTCGCCAGCCGCTGGAGCCTCGGCCGCGCGGTGCCGCGCTGGATCACCTGGGGCGGCTGGCCCTTCATCGCGTTCGCCGGAACCACGGTCTACGGGCAGATGGTCAGCGTCTACGGCTACCCGAAGCCGGTGCTCGCCGTCCTCGGCGGCTCCACCGTGGCGGCGATCGCGGTGGGCCTCGTCTATGGCCGCAACAAGCGCGTCTGGTGCCGCTATCTCTGCCCCGTGAACGGGGTCTTCGCGGTGCTGGCCAAGCTCGCGCCAGTGAGCTTCCAGGTGGACCGCCCCGCCTGGGCCGCCTCCGACAAGCCGCAGGGCGCCGCCTTCAACTGCGCTCCCCTGGTGCCGGTGAAGACCATGCGCGGGGCCGGCTCCTGCCATATGTGCGGGCGCTGCAGCGGCTATCGCGGCGCGGTCCGCCTCGCCCGGCGCTCCCCCGCCTACGAGATCGTCCATGTGGCCGGCACCGAGCCGAGCCTCGAACAGACGGTCCTGATCCTGTTCGGCATGATGGGCCTCGCGGCCGGTGCCTTCCAATGGTCGTCGAGCCCCTGGTTCATCGACGCCAAGCAATGGCTCGCCACCTGGTTCATCGAACACGGGATGGTCTGGCCGCTCGAGACCACCTTGCCGTGGTTCGTGCTCACCAACTACCCCGAGCACAACGACGTCATGACCCTGCTCGATGGCGGCCTGCTGCTGGCCTATATCGGCGCCGCGACGATCATCCTGGGGGTGGGCCTCTCCGCCCTCGTGGCCCTCGGCACTCGCTTTCTCGGCCCCTGGTCGTCGTCGCGTTTCCACCACCTGACGCAGACGCTGATCCCCATCGCGGGATGTGGCGTCTTCCTCGGCCTCTCGGCCCTCACCGTCACCTTCCTGCGCGGGGAGGGGCTCCCGCTTCCCTACGTCGCCGAAATGCGTGCCGGGCTGCTCATCGGCGCGAGCCTGTGGAGCGCGTGGCTCGCCTGGCAGGTGGCGGGGCTCACCACCGGCGGATGGCGCCGGGCGGGCGCGACGGCCTGCATCGCCGCCGCCGCCACCCTGTCGGTTTCCGGCTGGGTGCTTCTGTTCTGGATCTGGTAGGGCGCTCACACCGCCCGCCCGCGACATCGAAGGAAATCTCCGCATGATCGGAGCATTCGTCATCGCCTTCCGCGAGGTCATCGAAGCCGGCCTCATCATCGGCATCGTGCTGGCGGCCACGCGCGGCATCACCGGGCGCGGCCGCTGGATCGGCCTCGGCGTGGTCGGCGGGCTTGCCGGCGCCTGCCTCGTGGCGCTCTTCGCCGAAGCGATCTCCGACGCGTTCGAGGGCGCGGGTCAGGACATCCTCAACGCCGCCGTCCTCGCCACCGCCGTCGTCATGCTGATCTGGCACAACACCTGGATGAGCCGCCACGGGCGCGAGCTCGCGGGCGAATTGAAGGCCGCCGGAGAATCCGTGCGCAGGGGGGAGACCACATCCGCTGCCCTGGCCTTCGTCGTCGGCGCGGCGATCCTGCGCGAGGGCGCGGAGCTCGTCCTGTTCCTCTACGGCCTCGTCGCGTCGGGCACGTCCGGCCCCGATCTGCAGATCGGGGCGCTGGCCGGAGTCGGCGCGGGCATCCTGATCTCGGCGGTGAGCTATTTCGGCCTGGCCGCGATCCCGACCCGCTACGTCTTCTCGGTGACCAGCGCGCTCATCATCTTCCTCGCCGCCGGTCTCGCGGCGCAGGCGGCACAGTTCCTCACCAATGCCGGGCTCATCACTGTGCTCGACCGGCCGCTCTGGAACACCGCCAACATCCTGTCCGAGGGCAGCATGGTCGGCCGCGTGCTCCACGCCCTCGTCGGCTATACCGACCGCCCGACGGGGCTGCAGGTCATCGTCTATCTCGGCACGATCCTGGTCATGGTCGCCCTCATGCAGTGGTCGTCGGCGGACAAGCGTCGGCGGACACTGCGGACGGCGTGAAGCGGAGACACAGGCCGTGCATGTGACTCACGATTCGGCGGCCCCGGCGGCCGCCCCGATCAGCTTCGACGAGTTCCTCGCCGTCGACATCCGGATCGGCACGGTGGTCTCCGCCGAGCCTTTCCCTGAAGCGCGGAAACCTGCAATCAAGCTCGTCATCGATTTCGGTCCGGCCATCGGCACCAAGCGCTCCAGCGCCCAGATCACCGAACATTACCGGCCGGAGGATCTGGTCGGCCGGCAGGTCGCCGCGGTGGTGAACTTCCCCCCGCGCCAGATCGGCAAGTTCCTCTCGGAGGTCCTGACGCTGGGCTTCGCCGATACGAACGGTGCCGTCGTACTGTTCCGCCCCGACCATGCCGTGCCGGACGGAAGCCGCCTGTTCTGAATGTAGACTCACCGCCGGCGGGGAGCGGTCGCTATCCAGGCGTCCACTCGCGCGGCCATCCCGGCCGGATCTCCGCTGAGCGCGAGGATTTTCTGCCTCGAGGTCTCGCCCGCCGCGATCCGGATCTCAGACCGTCGCAGTGACAGGGCCTCCGCCAAGGCAGCGATAAGAGCCGTATTGGCGGCGCCCTCCACCGGCGGCGCGGCGACCCGCATCTGTACCCAGACCCGTCCATCGGCGGTCTCGACCAGCCCGTCGAGGCCCGTTCGGCTCGCACGTGGCGTCAGACGCACGGCGAGCCGAATCCCCTCCGAAGTCAGGGTATAGGGACACGCCTCGGTCATGGCATGGCCGAGGCGTGGCAACGGCTCTCCGCCGACGGCAAGATGATTCCAATCAGCCCCAACACCAGACCCCTTCCTCAGTGCGATCCCGGCGCGAGGAAAAAGCGGAACATCGGCGAAAGTCTTCTCTTCAGCTCTTTCCCGCGAGACCCATGCGGCGGTCTTCGGCACGCATGGCCGCTTGTCAATCGCGCGTCATTGGCGCGCATTTTATATCCGGAGGGCTGTCGCGGCAGCCGTGTTGCACTAAGCTGCACCGCATCGTCACTGGAATGCGTTCATGTCCGATCTTCGCCTGCGCCGCAGCGTCCTTTACATGCCCGGCTCGAACCAGAGAGCCCTCGACAAGGCGAAGACGCTGCAGGCGGACGCTCTGATCCTAGACCTCGAAGACGCGGTCGGGCCGGACGAGAAGGAATTGGCCCGGGATCAGGTCTGCGCGGCCGTGAAGGGTGGCGGGTATGGTAGCCGCGAGCTCGTGATCCGCGTCAATGCTCCCCAGACTCCCTGGGGCGAGGCGGATTTGAAGGCCGCGATCCAGGCCTGTCCCGACGCCATCCTGATGCCGAAAGTGTCCTCGCCGGCGGTTCTCGAGAGCATCGCCAACCATCTCGAAGCCCTCGACGCCCCCGAGAGCATCGATGTCTGGGCGATGATCGAGACCCCGGCGGCGATCCTCAACATCCAGGAGATCGCCAAGGCCCGGCGCGACCGGCGCACCCGGCTCACCTGCTTCGTCCTCGGGACGAACGATCTCGCCAAGGATACCTGGGCCCAGCTCGTGCCGGGCCGGGTGCCGATGCTGCCCTGGATGATGTTCACCCTCGCCGCCGCCCGCGCCGAAGGACTCACCATCCTCGACGGCGTGTGGAACGATATCGGCGATGTGGAGGGCTGCCGCACGGAGTGCCGGCAGGCGCGCGACCTCGGCTTCGACGGCAAGACGCTGATCCATCCCAACCAGCTCGAACCGGCCAACACCTCCTTCGCCCCGACCGAGGAAGAAGTGCGCCGCGCTACCCTGGTGATCGACGCCTTCGACAAGCCGGAGAACGCCAAGCGGGGCGCCATCAAGGTCGAGGGTCGCATGTACGAGCGCCAACATATCAGCATGGCGCGCCGCGCGGTGAACTGGTCGGAATCTATTGCCGCCAAAGGGTATTGAGGGCGGGCCTGCGTCGCGAAGGCTCGGCCGGGCGGGGAACAAGGCGTGGTGAAGCGGGCTTTCCCGCTCATCCCGCCTCACCCCGGTCCTTCGCCGTCGCGTTACCACCCACGGACGGGTCGGGATGGTTCGGGCAGATCGGGTGAGGTTGGCACCGGAGGGCGCCACCGCCTTCCGCCGACGTCTTGCCCCAAGGATTCTTGCCCCTCATGAGCCCGATCCTCGAACCTTTCACCCTCGGCGACCTCACCCTCAAGAACCGCGTCGTCATGGCTCCGTTGACCCGGAGCCGGTCCTCCGACGAGGGCATCCCCCCGGATTTCGCGGTCGATTACTACGCCCAGCGGGCCAATGCCGGTCTCATCATCTCGGAGGCGACCAACATCTCGCCCCAGGCGGTCGGCTACGCCCTGACGCCGGGCATCTGGACCAATGCGCAGGTAGAGGGATGGAAGCCCGTGACCGCGGCGGTTCACGCCAGTGACGGCCGCATCTTCCTGCAGCTCTGGCATACGGGCCGCATCTCACATCCCGACGTGCAGCCCAACGGCCAGTCGCCGGTGGCGCCCTCGGCCCTGAAGCCCGAGGGTATGGCTTTCACCAAATCCGGCATGAAGCCGCATGAGACGCCCCGTGCGCTTGAGACGGACGAGATCCCAGGAATCATCGAGGATTATCGCAAGGCCGCCGAGAACGCGAAGCGCGCGGGATTCGACGGTGTCGAGATTCATTCCGCCAATAATTACCTGCTCGAGCAATTTGTGCGCGATTCCACCAACAAGCGGACCGATCAGTATGGCGGCTCCATCGAGAACCGCCTTCGCTTCCCCCTCGCCGTGGTGAAGGCGGTCACGGACGTCTGGGGCGGCAAGCGCGTCGGCATCCGCCTGTCGCCCGCCACCACGGAGCCCGGCAAGACACCGCTGGACAGCGATCCGAAGGCAACGTTCGGCGCCTATATCGACGCGCTGAACGCGTTCGATCTGCTCTACGTCCACACGATCGAGGGCGTGACACAACAGACCCGCGAAGTGCCGGACGAGGTCGATTTCGGGCAGATCCGCGAGCGTTTCCAGGGCGCATATATCGGCAACAACCAATACACGCTCGAACTTGCCGAGAAGGACCTCGCCGAGGGGAGGGCGGACCTGTTCAGCTTCGGCCGGCCCTATATCGCCAATCCCGATCTCGTGGAGCGGCTGCGCACCGGCGCACCGCTCGCCGAGGCTCCGAAGGCGTATTGGTATGGCGGGGGCGCCAACGGCTATTCCGACTGGCCGGGCATGAACGGCCCCATCGCGTTCCGGCGCTGAGGCTTTGTCCTGAAAGGCGGGCCTCAGCCCTTCGGTGAGGGCGGGGGCTCGCTGGCCTTGGCCTCGACCTGGGCGCCATCGGCATTCGCCGGTTGGGGCACGGACACTTCCGGGTAGCGCTTACGATACTCTTTGAGGAAGGCCTGCAGCGTATCCGCTTTGGTGGCTTTCTGCGCGATATCCCGGAAGGCCTGGCTCCGCACGGCATTCGGCTGGGTGAGCAAGGCGAAGGTGCGCGCGTCCATGCTGTCGGCCATGGGGCCGGCGAACTTCGCCCGCAGGCGCTCGAGCCCGAGCACCTCGTTCGACAAGCCGTAGGCAATGGCGGCGCGGATGATGTCGGAGCGCATGGCATCGTCGAGGGGTTTGCGCATGCGCCATGCCTCGCCGACCATGGCCTCATGCGCCTCGCCGGCCTCGCGCCAGCGGCGGCCACCCCAGAGAATGTCGGCACGCAGCCGGTCCGCGTCGGGGCCTGACTCCGCTTCGATGGTCTCCAAAGCCAGATCCGTGCGTGACAGGTCGGACAGGGCGCGGGCGCGGATGAGGGCGCGGGCGCGGCGCAGATCCTCGGGAAGCTCGGGCTGGTAGGTAGCATCGATGACCTGAAGCGCCTGAAGGGGCTTCTCGTCCATCATCCTGATGGTCGCCAGCCGCGCAGCGACACTGGCGCGGGCCGGCCCGGACAGCCGGTGATCGACCTGATGTTGGAGAAGTTCACCGGCTGAATCGAGGAGATCGAGTTCGACCAGCTTGTCCGCGAGGCGGCGCACGATCTCGTCGCCACGGCGGCCGATCGGGGCGAAATCCTTGAAGTCGAAATACAGCGCCAGCGCCTCCACGCCGGACATCTTCGCGCCCTTCTCGGTCAGGAAGAGGTCATCGAACAATTCCTGAGCGCTGTCGTGGAGCTCGCGGCTGATCGGTGATCCCGGCGCCAGCGCATCCGCCTTGCGTGACGCGGCAAAAGCCTGCCGCCAGCGCCCGGCTTCCATGTTGAGCTTGGCGAGTGCTGCGATCGTCCTCTGCTCGATCTCGTCGCCATGCCAGGTGAGGAGGAGGGTTTCCAGCCGCTCGATCGCCTCAGCCACCGGCATCTTGTCGAGGGCATGGGCCAGGATCGCGGCGCGAAGGGTCGCCACCGCCGCGATGGGCCGGTCCGCCGTGTCCGAGAGCCGCGTGTAGGTGTCGAGGGCAGCACTGGTCTGGCCCGTCACCTCGTCGATGCGTGCGCGCAGGAAGGCGAGCCTGTCGGTGACGGAGCGATCCGCCGCGCGCGCCAGCGCCGTCGTGATCTGCCGGCCCGCAGCGGCCCAATCGCCGTTCTCGATGGCAGCCTCCGCTGCCGCCGCGCGAAGCAGTCCCTGCAAGTCGTCGGGATAGCGCTCGATGATGCCGGCCGTATCGCGAAAGGCCGTATCGGCGGCCGGCCAGCGACCCGCCATGGCATCGAGGTAGCCTTTCCAAAGCCGTGCTTCCGGGTCCGCCCGGAGGAACTCGTTCTCCAGCGCCTTTCGCGCATCGGCGTAGCGCGCCATCTGGATGTTTGCCACGGCGGTGAGGATGGCGAGCTCGCGTTGTCCGGCCAGAACCGGATCCTCGCTGGCCGCCACCTGAAGGACACCGAGGGCTTCCACGTCGAGCCCGTTGGCGAGCATACCCCTCGCGAGGATCAGTCGCAGCGGCCCACGCGCCGGCCGTGGGGCATCCACCACGTCGTTCAGTTGCTGGCGCAGGTTCTCGCCGATATTGCCGCTCCTCGCCGCATCCCAGGGCGTGCGCTCTATGGCGAGATCGCTCACGGCGGTGAGTGCCGGCTTGGCAGGACGCGCGACGCCGGAAACCGACATGCCGCCCTCACGGCCGATCACGACGCCGTCCATATCCGGCCGCACCAGCAGGTCATCGGCTTTCGCAAGGACGGCGACGCCCTGACGACTGGGCAGCAGCTCGAAATCCACGAACGCCTGGCGTTTGGGGATCCCGGCGGGCTTGGGCCCATAACCGGTCACGACACCGATCCGCTCGCCGTTCCGCTCGATCCATGTCGCCCCGCCCGGATGCGGCAGGCGTATACCGATGCCGATCCGGCCGCTGGCTTCCGGGTTGCGGATCGCCGAAAGCGGTTCGCTGGCCGACAGATTCTCACCGGCGACGAGTTCCCACCCGGTCGGTGCGTCGGCATCGCCAATCGGCACGAGATCGAGAAGGCGCTCGCGGGGAACCCTGAAACTCAGAACGATGAAGGCACCCTGCCGCCGTGGCTGGCTGACGGTCTCGAAGACCGAATCGCCAGCGGGCACGATGACGGTTTCGGCGGTCTCGAAGACGAGGGTAGCGATGCCTGCGCGTTCGAACAAAGCCGCCGCCGGCTGTCGGCTGAACGGGAAAGCGAGGCCTGGGCCGGCTGGCCGCAGGATGATGGTTTTCTGCGGGGCCGTCACCTGCGGGGCACCCACCTGCTTCTGCATCGTTGCGGTGAGCGGCGAGGCGGGTTTCGACGCAGGTTCGGCCTTCGCATCCGCGGCCTTGCCGTCGGTGGAGGACTTACTGTCAGGGGAGGGTTTGCCATCGACGGGCACGGCCTTGGCGTCCGATGGCACAGCTTTGCGGAGAATATCCAGCGTGACGCCGTCATCGTCCCGTCCGGTCCGGATCTCGTAGCCGGCGGCGGGACTCACCATGAGACGGGCGCCGTCCGCGTCGTTCTCGACCGTCAGAGTCTCGATGGCAGGCTTCGTCCGTCCGCGGGGAGCGCCGTCGTCGATGCGCCAGGCACCGGGAATCGTCAGCCGCGTTCCCGATCCGGTCTCGTCGAAGCGAGCGACCGTATCCGGCGGGAGCCGTAAGCTGAGGCGTGTCAGCGTTGGGAGACGCGAGAGTTCGAGGGCGAGTCGCCTCGGTTCCACGATGGGCGTGGCCGCCTTCATGGCAGCTTCTGCCAATTGCGCCCGACGGACGAGGTCGGCCACGATCTCCGGTGGCAGGGGAGGGGGAAGCCCGGACCAATCCTCAGGTAGTAGATCGATGAAAACATGCTCGCCCGCCGCCTGGACGTTCAGGCGATACGGCTTCTGCAAGGCGATACGCATGCCGGTCCCGTCAGGGTCCCGCCGCACCATCGAGACGAATTCGGGGATATCACTGACGATCTTTTCCGGCGCAGGAGTGGTGGGCTCGCCGAAATTCACCAGGAGGACGAGGCCGGACATCCTGGCCTTCACCGGAACCGCCGAATTGAAGGTCATGGCGATTCGGGCGTAGCGCCCGACCTGATTGGCCTTCACCGTCAGGAGCCGCGCGGCTTCCGCCTCGCTGGCCCAGACGAACGTCCCCGCCACGATCGAGGTCGCCATGAAGCCGGCCATGAGGTGGCGCCGACGTCTCGCGATTCCGCCCCCCATTCCCATTGCAGTTTACGCCACACCCGGTTGCGCGGAGAGCCGAAGACAAGCCGCCGCGAAACGATACACCGTCGGCGACTCTCTCCCTTCGAGGCTAACGCCCGCCTAACGGGCGCCTGGCGCGCTGTCTCAAAACTGCGCGTCGCTCGAGAGATACTGGCGCGTTCATTCTTTCGAAGCGCGATATCGTCGGATCCGCGCTATCTCGCCCTCCGAACAAACAAAAAGCCCCACTCGGCTTCCGCCAAGCAGGGCAGTGTTCAGAAGGACATTCCTTGGGAGGAATGACCCTTCATATCATGTGAGATCCCACATTTACCACATCGACCCCAAACATCTCCCCGGCTTTCGAAGCTGGGCTACCCTGACGCTCGAGCATATGTCGGTGTTGCCCAGGGCGGACGGGACAGATCCGGTCGATGATGGGCGTTACAGACCGCCGTTTCCGCCGCTGCCACCGCCAGCGCTTCCGCCCCCGGACCGGCGTGAAGGCTGGCTGGAATTGCCGCCCGCCGCCGAGCTGTCGCGACCGCTGCGGCCACCAGTATTGTTCGACATGCTGGGGGTGCCAAGGCCGCGCTTCGAGTAGCGCGAGCGCGCATCG
This sequence comes from Methylobacterium sp. CM6241, assembly GCF_054817845.1. Taxonomy (NCBI): domain Bacteria; kingdom Pseudomonadati; phylum Pseudomonadota; class Alphaproteobacteria; order Hyphomicrobiales; family Methylobacteriaceae; genus Methylobacterium; species Methylobacterium sp. CM6241. The sequence continues at coordinate 4,794,818 of NZ_CM139246.1, read as the reverse complement.
GCGGACGTCGTCATCTGGGCGAGCGCGAGAGAGGAAACGGCGAGCGCACAGAATGTGATGGCTAAGGTCTTCATAGGTGCTCCTGCGAATGCCCGGAGGTAACGCGGGACCGACCGGAAATATCCATACTGGACAATGGAGATCGCGATAGTAAAAGCCCCGCCCGGCATAGGCCAGACGGGGCGAAGTCGTCATATCCCCCTCGGGGCCGAGGGTATGGGTTAGACGCTTCACGGCACCGGAATCATCCTGGAAAGACGGCGACTGCGCAGATGTCGCACCGCCCCGGCGCGTTACCGCCCTAGATGACGCAGGCTATCGATGGGTTCGGCAACCGATGTGGTATCTGTACGGCCTCGTACTGCTCGCTGGCGTCGCGAACGCTGTGCAGGCGGGACAGAACGGTGCATTGGCGAAAAGCTTCGGCGGCTCGCTGAGTGCGGGCCTCGTCGTGGCAGCGGGAACGGCCACTTGCGTGCTTCTCGTAGGGCTTGCATCGGGCAAGCTCACGCTTCCGACTCTGGCTCAGGTCCTCGAGGCCCCGTGGTGGGCATGGTTCGGCGGAGTGCTGGGCGGCGGCATCGTTGTCGCGCAGCTTATGGTGGCGCGTCAGATCGGGGCGGCTCCCTTCCTCGGCATGCTCGTGACGGCGGGCGTCGTCGCTTCGATCCTGCTCGATCATTTCGGATGGGTCGGCTTCGAACGCCATCCGGCGACCCTGTGGCGCATCGTCGGCGGCCTACTGATGATCGGAGGCGTAGCCCTGGTGGCAAGCTCCTAGCCCATCGGGCCGAACCCTTACAGCGCCGCCCGTCTCCCGCCGGGCCGGTCACTCTCACATTTCGTCCTCAGGAACACCGATGCACCGCTACTTTCCCGTTCTGATCGCCGTCTTCGCCCTACTCGCGGCAGGAATTCTATATGCGTTCGTCCGAAACGGAGACACGGCACATACCGCGCCCGTCCAGCAGACGGCGCCTCGCTGATGCGTCGCCTCATGCCCATGGTGCTGCTGGGTCTGGCTGCGATCCTTGCGGTGATCTGGGTCGGCGTATGGAATTTCGAATCGCTTCGCACGGAAAGGGCCGAGAATGGCGGAGCCCCCGCCGTTCCCGCCTGCGATCCGGACAACAAGGTTGGCAAGGCAATCCTGCCGAACTGCCCGGATGCGTCGATCAAAGCGACGTCCAAACCCTGACACGTACGCCGACGACCGAACTTTGACCCATCCGGGACCGACGACGGTCCCGGATCGACGGTCTGTACAAACGGATCGGGCGGATACCCGATCCGGTCACTGCTTCACGACGAGGCCCGGAAGGGTTTTGCCGTTCGCGCCGAAATTCTCCAGAGCCTTGGCGCAGTTTGCCGGAACGTCCTGCGAATAGACGTCGGCATAGGCCTTCACGCGCAGAATGAGTTCGCCGCCCGCCAAGGCATCGGGCTCGAGACCGAGGCTCCGCACCACCGTCTTGAAGGTCTCGTAATTCGGTTTCGCATCGGGGCAGGACGCCGAGACGAACTGCAACAGCCCGGCGAGCTTTGCGGCAGTGTTCTTCTGGCGCTCCTCCTTGGTGTCCGGGGGCGCTGGCGCATCCGGGGCGGGCTGCGCGGCGAGCGGGAGCGTCAGGCTTCCGAACAGGAGCGAGGCGAGCAAGATCTGCTTCATGGGTGGCGTTTTCCTACCTATCTGTCGCATCGCCTGACTGTTTGCCGTCAGTGCGAGAGCGCGCTGGCCCGGGCGAGGGCGGCACCGAAGCCGTTGAGCGGCACGGTGATCGTCGTGGGTTCGGTGGCGTCCTGCTTCGGTGCGAGAATGAGCAGGTTCTTCGCGGTCTTCATCGTATCGGTGGCGAGGGTGGGCAGGCTCACCGGGACGAGGCACCCTTCGGAACTGCAGGTGTAATAGGGGGCGCCCTTGCCGAGGACCGCCTCGTCGATCTTGAAGCTCAACCCTGCCTCGATCTGGAACCCGAACGGCATCAGGATCAGTCCATCGGTGCGGTCGTTCGCCGGCGGCTTGAGCTCGATGGCGAATTCGCGGCGATTGTCGCGCTTCGATCCCTGGGCCTGGACCACCGAGCAGATCGTCGCCTGATTCTCGCGGGAGCAATTGATGCTCCAATCGCCGTAGCTCTCGCTCAGCGCGCTGGCTCCTTCCGGCCACGTCGCCTTGGCGGGGGCGGTGGGCGCAGGCGCGGCTGTGGCGGCAGCGGCCGGTTTCAGTGCGGGCTTGGGTTTCGGTTTGGGTTTGGGCTTCGGCGACGACTCGGCGGCCGGTGTGTCCTGCTCCGGCGCGGCCTCCTGGGCGTAAGCGGCGTTCCAGGCATCCCCGATCGCGGCAAGCGAGATCACGCCGACCAGGGGTAAAACATGTCTCCAACGCATCAAGCGGGCATCCGGCGTTCGAACGAAGTCACGCCTGCCGCCTAGCCCTCCCTGCCTCCGAGCGCAATGCACCGGTTGGCATCGCGATTTATCGCCCACCGGCAATCCGACCCGTTCGCCTTGCCTGATCTACCCGCCGGGTTCAACGCCGCTTGTCCTGGCCGGTGCCCTGGTCGATGGCCGGCAATTCGTTGGGGCCGAGGCCCATGACGACGGGCTGCTGCGTCGGTGTCTGGCCACGCGCGCGGTTGGCCAGGGCCACGGTCAGCTTCTCGGCGGGCTCCGATTGCATCAGGGCCAGGACGTCGGCCATCTTACGCGGGTTCATCGCCAGGACGATGGGTACCAGCACGTCGAGGGCAAGACGGTCGAAGACGCGGGCGGCATCCTTCGGCTTCATCGTCTCGTACATCGTGACGATGTTCTTCAGGGCCGCCCTCTCGGCCTCGGCCTGTTGGGCGCCGGCCCCGTCGGGCCTCTCTTCGTTGCGTTTGAGATCCTTCACGCCCTCTTCGAGCTTGCGTTCGGCGGTGCCGAGCATCTGCTCACGCAGGCTCAGGGTCTCGTCACGCTGCTTGAGCGCGTCGCGCCGAGCAGCCAATTTTTCGAGGATGGCGCGCTCGCTGGCCGGCATCGGCTCCGCGGGCGGCGGTGGCCGTGGAGCAGGCGGCTCCGGCTCGGCCGCCGGCTTCTCCGACTCTTTCGGTGTCACCGAACCCGTGGTCTGCGGGTCGGCCAGTTCGTAATTGGTCCGCGCCTTGGCGAGGACCCTGGCGAAGTCCGGCAATTGCCCGCCCGCCGAGGCCGCGCTCGGCCCCATGTCGTCGACGACGATGGCGCCGAGCTTGAGCACGAGCAGTCCGACGGCCGCCATCGTCACGGCATCGATGAGGCGCAGCTTGTAGGGCCGAACCTGGCCGGGACCTTTACGGCCCGGCCGCAGCTTTCCGAGGTGGTTCTGCCCCGCGCGGACGAGGAAGCCGGACTTCTTCATGCGGCGCGGCTCCGCAGGCGTCCAAGGGCGCGCTCGGACATGGCGAGCGCGGCGGCGGCGGCGGCTCCGAGACGCTCGCCGTTAGGGCTCGATGCCGCGACCGGCGCCTGCTCGGGCTGGGTCCGGCTGGCGCGGAGCTCCGTCGGGCGGATGTCGGAGGGGCGGATTTCGACGGGCGGCACCGCGGCTAACTGCGACGGCTGGGAATGCGCGACGATGGCCGAGATGCGGGCGATCACGGTCTGGCCGGCCTGGACATGGGCAGAGAGATCGGCGGCATAGCGCTCCGCCGTGCCGAGACGGTCGGCCAGGGTGCGGTCGCATTCGTCGAGGGTGGCGCGCAAGCCGATGATCGCCCGCTCGGCGGTGGAACTCGCCACGACGAGATCGCCGATCGTCTGGCGCAGGGCCGCTTCATCGGCCTTCATCCGGGTGATGCGCCGGCTCAGGCTCACCGACGAAACGATGCTGGCGACGAGCAGCACGGCAACGAGGATATCGGCGGCGAGGGTGACGAGGAGGCTCATGGCGCGGTCACCCGTCGTTGCGGTTGTTGATAGAAGCCTCGAAGGCCTGGAACGTGGTGCGCGAGCGCCGCAGCGGCCGCGTGAGTTGCACCGAGATGTTGTCGTCGACCCGGCCGATGCGCCCCTGCGTCAGGGCCCAGTCGCCACAGCGCACGGAGATCAGGTCCGTGGGCTTGGTATCGAACATCAGCGTGTCTCCGACCTTGAGCGACAGCACCTTCTTCAGCGGCAGCATCATCTCGTGGAGGACCGCATCCATCGTCGCGTCGGCCTGCCAGATCTCGGTGGCGAGGTGGCTCTCCCAGACATGATCGCGGCCGAGCTTCTCGCCCATGAAGCTCTGCATGAGCAGTTCACGGATGGGCTCGATCGTGGCGTAGGGGAACAGGATCTGGAGCTGGCCGCCGCGGCCGTCCATGTCGAGCTTCAGGGTGATCAGGATGGCGGCGTTGGCCGGCCGGGTGATCGTGGCGAAGCGCGGGTTGGTCTCGATCCGGTCGATGCCGAAGCGCACCGGGGAGAGGGGCTGGAACGAGAGTTCGAGATCGCTGAGGATGATCTCCACGAGGCGCCGCACCAGCTGCATCTCGATAGTCGTGAACGGACGCCCGTCGAGCCGAGTCGCCGAGCCGCCGCGCTTGCCGCCCAGCAGCAGGTCGAGGGTCGAGTAGGCGAGGTTCGATTCCACCGTGACGAGGCCGGAATTCTCCCAGGCATCGGCCCGGAAGACCCCGAGCAGGGTCGGCAGCGGAATGGCGTTGAGATAATCGCCGAAGCGGACAGAGGTGATGTTGTCGAGGGTCACCTCGACGTTGTCCTGGAAGAAGTTGCGCAGGCTGGTCGACAACAACCGGATCATCCGGTCGAAGACGATTTCCAGCATCGGAAGGCGTTCGTACTGGACGACGCCCGAATCCACGATGGCACGGACGCCGCCGGCACCCGATGCCGACAATTCGCGAAGGCTGAATCCGAGGACGCCGTCGATCTCATCCTGGTTGAGGATGCGGTCGTTGCCGGCGAGTTCGGGGAGATTGTCGGTCTCCCCGTCCTCGATCATCGTCGCCCATTCGGCGGCGACGTCGCTGGCATGCGTGCTCGTGCCCTGCTCGGCCAGCGCCGCGCCCCACTCGTCGGCGAGCGAGGTTTCGCCGCCTTCGGCGTTCTGCGCGATCAGGGCGGCTGCCCAATCGTCCTCTTCGAGCTCGTCTTCGGGACCTGCCATGACCGTCTCGATACCGGTTGAGGGGAATTACTGGACGATCACGTCCTTGAAGAGCACGGCCTCGGCCCGTGCCGGATGGATCGCGACATTGACGCGCCGCAGCAGTTCCTCGCGGAGCCGGTAGAGGCCGGCCGAGCCGGCGAGATCGCTGGCGCGCAGCTCACGCATGTAGACTTGGAACGTGTCCTCGATGCGCGGCATCAGCGGCTTGACCTCATTCTCTACCTTAGCGTCCTTCAGTTCGAGGGACACTTTGACCTTGGCGACGCGCGGCTTTTCCTGGCCGGGGTCGTTGGCGAGGTTGATCGTCATCTCGCGCACGTCGAGGAAGACGAGCGGCTTCTTCACCTCGACGGCGGCGTGATCGTCGCCGCCCTTCTTCTTCATCATAAAATATCCACCACCACCGCCGGCCAGCAGCAGCACGGCCGCACCGATGATGATGATCTTCTTCTTTCCACCCTTCGGGGCTTCGCCTTCGGCGTCTTCCCCGTCGGCGGAAGGGGTCTTCGTCGGCTTCTTCGCCATGGCGCGCCCCCTTCGGATCTCGTCTCAGGGTGCGTTCGGCGATGTGTGCCCGCGACCCCTTGCAGGGATATATCTGTGGCTACGGTTAACACCTCGTTAAGGAGGCAAATTCTGCCGGGCGGTTCTTGCCGCGGGGAGAGGAAGATCAGCGGCCAGGAGCAGGCCGGACTCGCACCAAGCATCTGAAACTGTTCATGAAATCCGTTTTTCGGCGGATGGCACGGGCCGTGCGGACATGATTAACGTCGCCGCAGCCCAAGGCCTTTCGATCCATGCAGAACGCACTGTTTGTCGGAGTCTCCAGTCAGGTCGCCCTGCAGCGTGAACTCGACGTGATCGCCAACAACATGGCGAACGTCTCCACCACGGGCTTCAAGGGCCGCAGCTCACGGTTCCAGGAATACCTGATGCCGGTCGCGAGCGCCGACTCGTTCCAGCGGCAGGATCGGCGCGTCTCCTACGTCATCGACCAGGGCACGGCCCTCGACCTCGCCCAGGGGCCGATCGAGCAGACCGGCAATCCTCTGCACGTGGCCGTGCGCGGCGAGGCGTTCCTCGTGGTCCGCACTCCGACCGGAGACCGCTACACCCGCAACGGTGCGTTCGAGACCGACCCTCAGGGCAACCTCGTCACCAGCGACGGCTATGCCGTCCAGGGCGAGGGTGGGCCGATCCAGATCAACCCCCAGGAAACCGGCATCGCCATCGGTCCGGACGGAACGGTCTCCACCAATCTCGGCATCCGTGGTCGCGTGCGGATGGTGACCTTCCCCAACCCGCAGGCCCTCACCAACGAAGGCGCCAACCTCTACTCGTCCCAGGCGGCCCCGGTGGCCGCCGGTGTGAACGGCCGCCTCGAATCGGGTGCCCTCGAACGCTCCAACGTCAAGCCCGTCATCGAGATGACCCGGCTGATGGACGTGAACCGCACCTACACCATGGTCTCGGGCGTGATCTCGCGCCTGGACGAATTGCGGGGCACGGCGATCCGCCGCCTCGCCGACGTCGCGTAAGGAACCCAGGCGATGCGCGCCCTCTACGCTGCCGCCACCGGCATGGCGGCCCAGGAACTCAACGTCCAGGTCATCTCGAACAACATCGCGAACCTGCGGACCACCGGCTACAAGCGCCAGACCGCCCATTTCCAGGATCTGCTCTACCAGAACCTACGCCGGGCCGGTTCGTCGACCTCGGACCAGAATACCCAGCTTCCCGCCGGCCTCGCCATCGGCTCGGGCGTGAAGACGACCTCCACCGCCCGGACGATGTCGCAGGGTCCGCTGGCATCCACGGAGAAGGAATACGACGTCGCCATACGCGGCGAGGGTCTGTTCCGGGTCACGATGCCCGATGGCCGCATCGCCTTCACCCGCGACGGCTCGTTCGATCTCTCCGCACAGGGACAGCTGGTGACCCGCGACGGCTACCTCGTCGATCCGGGCATCACCGTCCCCAACAATGCGACCAGCGTGACGATCAGCGCGCAAGGTTCGATCCAGGCCACGGTGCCGGGTCAGACCGCGCCGCAGAATCTCGGCCAGTTCCAGCTCTCCCGCTTCGTCAACAAGGTCGGCCTCGAATCCATCGGCGACAACCTATTCGTCGAAACCGCTGCCTCCGGCCCCCCCATCAACGGCCTGCCGGGCGCCGAGGGCTTCGGCAACCTGCAGCAGAGCTACCTCGAAGAGGCGAACGTGAACGCCGTCAACGAGATCTCGTCCCTGATCGCCGCGCAGCGCGCCTACGAGATGAACTCGAAGGTCGTCACGGCGGCCGACCAGATGCTCTCGACAACGTCGCAGATGTTCCGCGCCTGACGGTGCGGGCGCTTCACTCCCCTGACGTCCCGGCCTCGTCCTTCCATTTTACCCCGCCTCCGAAAGCGTCATGCCATGTACGCCCTGAGACAGATCTCCGCCGCCGAGTCACGGCGCGCCGCCACGCTCACCCCCGGCATCGTGGTGCGCGCCCTCTTCGCCCTGGCGGCCCTCTGCTTCATGACCGTGCAGGTTCTCGCGGAGAACAACGGCCAGCGGCTCCGCCTCCGCGGCGACGTCACGGCGCGCGGCGACATCCTGACCCTCGGTGATCTCGTGGAAGGTGCGCCGGCGGATCTCGCTCAGCGCGCTCTGTTCCGCGCGCCGGCGCTCGGGGCGTCCGGCACGATCCAGGCTCGCCGCATCGCCGACGCCATCGCGCCCCTCGGGCTCGGCGAGATCGAGACGGGCGGGCGGGCTCAGGTCTCGGTCCAGCGCGCCGCTCGGCGCGTGGGCCCGACCGAGATCGAGGCCGCGATCAAGCGCGTGCTGGAGACGTCCTACGGGCTCGATCCACGCAACCTCGCGATCCGCGTCGATGGGGAGAACACCGTTCTCCTCGCCCCCCTCGATCTCGACGGACAGGCGACGGCCCTCGACGTCACCTACGATCCGCGCCTGAAGCGGGTCGCTGCCCTCATCACCCTGGGCGAGCGTCAGGCATCCCTGCGCGTCGCCGGACTCGTGCAGGAAATCCGCGAGGTCCAGATTCTCTCTCGCACGCTCAATCGCGGCGACACGGTGAGCGCCGCCGACGTCACCATCGAGCGCCGCCCCCGGGAGGCGACGCCCCCCGACGCCCAGGCCGGGTCGGTCGTCTCCATCGGCCAGGTCGCACAGCGCAGCCTGAGTGCCGGCTCCATTCTCCGGTCCGGCGACGTCGCACCGGCGGATATGGTCCAGCGTGGCGAGGCCGTGACCATCGTGTTCGATGCCCCCGGCCTCAACCTCTCCCTGCGCGGCCAGGCCAACGAGAACGGCCGCCTCGGTGCCGCGATCACCGTCACCAATCCCGTCTCCAAGAAATCCCTCGCCGCCACCGTGATCGGCCCCGGCCGCGTCTCGGTCAGCTCGCCCGCCAGCCTCGGCCGCCAGGCCAGCGCGGCGTTCGACGCCGCCCGCTGATTCCACCCGATCGCCTCTAGGAAAAAAGCTGGCTCCCATGACCAACCGCACCACCCGCCTCACCTTCAAGCCGCTCTCGCTTGCCGCTGCCGTGCTGGTTTCGTCGGGCCTTGGCGCTTGCAATACGGCTGATCGGCTGTCGCAGGTCGGCGCCACGCCTACGCTCTCGGCCATCGAGGACCCGACTTCGCAGCCGGGCTACCGCCCGGTGCGCCTGCCGATGCCGGACGTCCAGCCGGTCTCCTACGCACCGAACTCGCTGTGGCGGACGGGATCGCGCGCCTTCTTCAAGGATCAGCGCGCCGCCCGGATCGGCGATCTCGTGACGATCAAGGTGAACGTCACCGACCGCGCCAACCTGAACAACGAGACGAAGCGCTCCCGCTCCAATGCGGAAGGAATGGGCCTTCCCAACGCTTTCGGCCTGGAGAGCAGCGCCGCCGTCGCCGCCGCCGGGATCAGCCCGGACAAGCTGATCGCCGGGACATCGACCTCATCGAGCGATGGTTCGGGGTCGGTCCAGCGCAACGAGACGGTGACGACCAACATCGCGGCGATCGTCAACCAGGTCTTGCCCAACGGCAACCTCGTCGTGGAGGGCAAGCAGGAAATCCGCATCAACTTCGAAGTGCGCGAACTCATCGTCGCCGGCGTGGTCCGGCCGGAGGACATCGAATCCGACAACACGATCGATTCCTCGAAGATCGCCCAGGCCCGCATCGCCTATGGCGGTCGCGGTCAGATCACCGATGTGCAGCAGCCCCGTTACGGCCAGCAGCTCGTCGACATCCTGCTTCCGTTCTAAGCCGGAAGAGGCCGGTCAATGGTCAGTGCCGGGCCGGTTCGGGCGCGGAGCGGTACCGTGATTGTCGACGAAGGCGGAGCGTTCGGGATCTTTCTTGAGCGCGGCGACACGGCGGCGCTGCCACATCGCCACCCCGATCACGAGAGCGAAGGTGGCGAGCGCAAGCACCAGGATCAGAACTTCATTGTCCATTTCGGGATCCTTGATCGACGCGAAGTCGTATCAGTAATCACGAGATGAGCGCGAAGGTTCCGGCGCAGAAAATCAATGCCCTGCCAAGCTTACGCCGGATATCGGGCCCCGATCATCGGATCGAAAGCTCGGGCTCCGGTATCCGCAATGCTTGATCACCGATGCCATCCCCGACAGAGCCGGTTGATGACGTGAGGTTCGGTGCTACTCGTCCCGATAGACGCGCTCGCGCCGCTCGTGGCGCTCCTGCGCTTCCAGGGAGAGGGTGGCGATGGGCCGGGCATCGAGCCGCTTCAACGAGATCGGCTCGCCGGTTTCCTCGCAAAATCCGTAGCTTCCGTCCTCGAGACGGGCGAGCGCCGCGTCGATCTTGCCGGTGAGCTTGCGCTGCCGATCCCGCGCCCGCAACTCGATGGCCCTATCGGTTTCGGACGACGCGCGATCGGCGAGATCGGGATGGTTCTCGTTCTCGGTCTGAAGTGCGACGAGTGTATCCTGAGCCTCGCGCAGGATATCGGCCTTCCAACCCACCAGCTTGCGGCGGAAATACTCACGCTGCCGATCGTTCATAAACGGCTCGTTCTCAGACGGAACATATCCGTCTTCGATCTTGACTGTCGCCATCCTCGCCCCTTCGCAAGTCCGTCACAGCCGGTACGCGGCGATGTTTCGCGTGCCTATACTTGAGGGCGCCCCACACTACAACGCACCCGACGTCCCGAACCTCATCTGATTTCATGATGCGTATACCATGCGACAAACACGCAACGGGTGCATCCCCCCGGCGGCGGGTCCGTCGGTGGCGAGTCCACACGGTCGCCGAGGATTATCGGGGTCGGGTCACGGCGCGTCAGATTGGCCCATAGCGGTGGCAATCGAGACCGTACGCAGTCGGACAGGTTGCGCGAATGGCTGTCGCCGGAGCGGTACGGCCGGTATGCGGCTGGACCGTCGTGACCTATACCTGTCTCGTTCGCGCTGGTCCGGTGACCGACGGCTCGATCTCGCCTTAAGCGTGCAACCGAGGCCCTGAGAGTGCCGGAAAGCCGATCTTTGCCGAAGCCGATCAAAGAACATTCGGAGATCTTCGTAGGCGGCAGCGAGATGGCGGCCCTGATGCGGGCCAAGGACTGGTCACTGACCCCTCTCGGCTCGCCGGAAGGCTGGCCGGAGGCGCTGAAGGTCGCCTTGCGGATCCTGCTGACCTCGAGATTCGAGATGTGGCTCGGCTGGGGGCCGGACATCGCCTTCTTCTACAACGATGCCTACCGCCCGACCCTCGGCCTCAAGCACCCGGATTCCCTGGCCAAACCCACCCGGATCCTCTGGGCCGAGATCTGGGACGACATCGAGGCACGGATCCGCAGCGTCTACGATCACGGCGAAGCGACCTGGGACCGTGGGTTGCTGCTTCTTCTGGAGCGCAACGGCTATCCCGAGGAGACCTATCACACCTTCTCCTACAGCCCCGTCATCGACGATGACGGATCGGTGGGCGGCCTGTTCTGCGCGGTCAGCGAAGAGACCGACCGGGTCATCAGCGAGCGCCGGCTCGGTATCCTGCGCCTTCTGGGAGAGAGCCTCGCGCGTGCGGAATCCCGCCCCGACGTTCTCAGTGCGGTCGAGGCCAGTTTAGGCACGGCGCGTCGAGATCTTCCCTTCAGTGCCATCCATCTCTTCGAGGGGGGCAACCTCGCCCATCTCGCCTCCACCATCGGAATATCCCGGGACCATCCCGCACTGCCGGGTGTGATCGATCCTGCGGGCCCCCTCGCCGAATGGTTCGGCGGCACCCAAGGCGAGAGGATCATCGATCTCGATCAGGCGCAGAACTGGCCCACGGGCGATTGGTCGAGGCCGCCGGCGAGGGCAGTGACGCTGCCCCTCGTCGGACAGGGTGGAAGCGCACCGCTTGGCATCGTCACGGTCGGCCTCAATCCGCACCGGCCCTTCGACGCGGATTACCTCAGCTTCCTCAAGCTTCTCGCCGGCCAGATCTCGTCGAGCCTCGCCAGCGTTTCCGCCTACGAGGCCGAGCGGCGGCGCAACGCCGTCCTGGCCGAAGCCGTCCGCATGCGGCAGGAGGCGGCCGAAGCCCTGAGGCAGGCCAACGACGCCCTTCTTTCCGAAGTGCGGCAGCGGACGGCCGAGCGCGACCGCATGCGGTCTCTGTTCAAGGACGCGCCCGGCTTCATGTGTGTCCTGAGCGGCCCGACGCACGTTTTCGAGTATACGAACGAGGCCTATCTCCAGCTCATCGGCCATCGCGACATCATCGGGATCGCCGTCCGTGAAGCATTGCCCGAGGTCGAGGGCCAGGGCTTCTTCGAGCTCCTCGACGAGGTCTATGCGACGGGCAGGCCCTTCATCGGGCGTAACATGACCGTGACGGTTCAGTTCGGACGAGAGGGCGGCCTCGAACAGCGCGTCGTCAACCTCGTCTACCAACCGATCACGGAAGCCGACGGAACGGTCAGCGGCATCTTCGCCGAGGGTCACGACGTCACCGACAGAGCCCAGGCCGAGGATGCCCTGAGGCGCCTCAACGAGACGCTGGAACAGCAGGTCCAGGCCCGCACGAAGGAGGTGCAGGAGCGGACCGAGGAGCGCGACCGGGCCTGGCGCCTGTCACAGGACCTGTTGATGGTCACCGAAGCCGACAGCCGGATCGCGGCAGTGAACACGGCGTGGACGACGCTTCTCGGCTGGACTTCCGACGCTCTCACCGGACGGTCCTTCGCAGAACTCGCCCATCCCGAAGACCGCGATGCCATCTGCTCTACCTTCTCGGCCATCGTCACCGAACCGCTCACCGCTCCTTTCGACCTCCGTCTGCGCCATGCCGACGGCAGCTATCGATGGTTCGCCTGGACGGGGGCGTTCGAGGACGGACGGATCTATGCCAGCGGGCGCAACACCACGGCGGAGCGCGAACAGGCCGCTGCCCTGGAACTCGCCGAGGATGCCCTGCGCCAAGCCCAGAAGATGGAGGCCGTGGGCCAGCTCACCGGGGGCATCGCCCACGATTTCAACAACCTCCTGACCGGGATCGTCGGCTCCCTCGACCTGATGCAGACCCGCCTGTCGCAGGGGCGGATGGAGAATATCGAGCGCTACGCCAAGGCGGCGATGTCCTCGGCCAACCGGGCAGCCGCGCTGACCCACAGGCTTCTCGCCTTCGCAAGGCGCCAGCCGCTCGACCCGAAACTGGTGGATGCCAACGCGCTCATCGCGTCGCTCGAAGATCTCCTGCGCCGGACGATGGGCGAGACGATCGCTCTCGACATCGCCATGGGGAAGGGGCTCTGGCCGACCTTGTGCGATCCGCACCAGCTCGAGAACGCCATCCTCAATCTGGCGATCAACGCCCGCGATGCGATGCCGGATGGCGGCCGGCTCCGCATCGAGACCAGCAACACCGAACTCGACCGAGCCTATGCCCGCCTGCATCCGGGGGTGGAGCCGGGCCCATATGTCTGCATCGTCGTGTCGGATAGCGGCACCGGCATGCCGGCCGATGTCATCGCCCGTGCTTTCGATCCGTTCTTCACGACGAAGCCCCTGGGGCAGGGGACCGGCCTCGGCCTGTCGATGATCTACGGCTTCGCCCGACAATCCGACGGGCATGCCAAGATCGATTCCCAAGTGGGGAGCGGCACGGCGGTGAAGCTCTACCTGCCCCGCTCCATCGAAGCGGTCGTGGAGGTGGACGCGGTCGGCGCCGTCGCGGAACTTGCTCGCCTCGGCGCCGGGGAAACGGTTCTGGTGGTTGAGGACGAGACTGTGGTCCGGGACCTCATCGTCGATGTGCTGGAAGACCTCGGCTACCGTGCGATCTCCGCCGCCGACGGTTTGTCCGGCCTCAAGATTCTCACGACCCAGGAGCGCGTCGACCTGCTCGTGACCGATGTCGGCCTCCCCGGCCTCAACGGTCGCCAACTCGCCGATCAGGCGCGTGAAACCCGGCCCGGCCTCAAAGTGCTGTTCATCACGGGGTATGCCGAGAACGCCATCTTCGGCAACGGCCAACTCGATCCGGGCATGCAGATGATCACCAAGCCGTTCCCCGTGGAGATCCTGGCTGGGCGCATCCGCGAGATGATGGAAAGCTGATCGGAGGAGGCCTCGTCGGGCGCTCGTGGCCCCTCAGTTGTCTTGGGCCGATTGCAGTTTGGCGAGTTCCACCGCCGCACGCAGCTCGATATCGGCGATGAGCCCATCCAGGCGCGGATCACCGCTCGTTCCCGCACGTTCCGAGAGACGACTCGCGATGGATTGAAGTTCACGTGTCGACACCCGCCCCATCACCAGCGACGCCTTGAGCCGGTCGAGACCGTCCAGAAGGTCGTGGCCGCGCCTGGCGAAACGACGGCGACGCTCGCCGGGCTGCTCGTCCTGGCCCTGGAGGGTCAGGATCGCGTCGAGCCCCGCCAGAGACGTGGTCGATGCGGTGGAGGCGGCGGTGGAAGTGGCGGCGGCATCATGGCCCAGCATGAAGGACGGCGACGCATCCGCCTTGCGAACGGTCGGCGAGGCAGCGGCCGAAGTCTGCGAGACGAGGCGGTTATCGACGCGCATGGGCCGTCTCCGAAAATCAGGGCGTCGTTTCGCGCATCGGCACGATGATCGTTCCGCCCAGCAGATTCCGCCCTCGATGGTTAATCATCGGTAAACAAGCCGGCAGAACCTGCCGGGTCGGCAGGGAAGGCCGACCTTCCATGCCTCGACATCGCCAGAGAGAATCAAGAAAATCATTTATTATCAGTCACTTATAAGACCAGATCTGTTGGCACGGTCCTGGCAGACCTACCGGTATGTCCGACTTGACCGACATGCTCCGTCGACCAGCAAAGCGACTCATGCCACTCGCGATCGCCCGGCCCAAACATTCTACTCTCCTTGCCTGCGCAGCCGCGCTGCTGACGCTGGTCTTCGCCATGAACGGGCAGGCTTCCGCCCTGTCACGCGTGAAGGATCTCGCGAGCATCGAGGGAGTCCGACAGAACCAGCTGGTCGGCTATGGGATTGTCGTCGGTCTCAACGGTACCGGCGACACGCTCAACAACATCCCGTTCACCCGGCAATCGCTTCAGGCGATGCTGGAACGCCTCGGCGTGAATACGCGGGGCGCCACCATGCGCACCCAGAACCTCGCAGCCGTGATGGTCACGGCGAGCCTGCCGCCCTTCGCCACGCAGGGAAACCGCATCGACATCACGGTGTCGTCACTGGGCGACGCCAAGTCGCTCCAAGGCGGCACGCTGCTGGTCACGCCCCTGCTCGGTGCCGATGGCGAGGTCTACGCCTTGGCGCAGGGATCGGTGGCCATTGCGGGCTTCTCGGCCGAAGGCGATGCCGCGAAGATCACCCGCGGGGTTCCCACCAATGGGCGCGTCCCCAACGGGGCGATGATCGAGCGCGAGACGGCGTTCAAGATGAACGACATGCGCTCCCTGCGCCTGTCTCTGCGCAACCCGGACTTCACCACCTCGAAGCGGATCGCGGCCGCGATCAACGACTTCATGGGCGCCGACACCGCCGAGCCCACCGATCCGGCCACCGTCACGCTGCAGATCCCCGCCAAATATAACGGCAACATGATCCGCCTCGTCACCGAGATCGAGCAGCTGAAGATCGAGCCCGACCAGACGGCGCGGGTCGTCGTCGACGAGCGCTCGGGCATCATCGTGATGGGCCGCGACGTGCGCGTCTCCACCGTCGCCATCGCGCAGGGCAACCTCACCGTCACCATCACCGAGCAACCGCAGGTGAGCCAGCCCGCACCCCTCTCGAACGGTACCACCACCGTCGTGCCTCGCACGGGGGTCAAGGTCGATACCGGCGACGGCAACAAGCTCGCCATGGTCAAGGAAGGCGTCACCCTGCGCGAGCTGGTGGATGGCCTCAACGCGCTGGGGGTCGGTCCCCGCGACCTGATCTCGATCCTCCAGGCCATCAAGGCCGCCGGCGCCCTCCAGGCCGATATCGAGGTGATGTAATGCAACCCCTTTCCTTCCTCCCACCCAAGAGGCGCTGACCATGCTGTTCGCCCCCCTCGCCGCCAAGGCCGCCATTGGCGTCGGCCGCGCGCTCATCGGCGACATCGCCAAGACCGTCGGCAACGGCCTGAAGGAAGACGCGGCCAAGGAAAGCGCCAAATCCGCATCGACGTCAGCGAACGCCAGACTGTCGGCGACGGCCGCCAAAACCCCAGCGGAGGTCAAGGCCCGGAAAGCCTCCAACGAGTTCGAGACGATGTTCCTGGAACAGACCCTGGAGCGACTCACCACCTCGGAGGGAACCGACGGTCCGCTAGGCGATAACGGCACCGGCGGAGCGGTCTACCGCTCGATGCTGACCAAAGAATATGCGGGCCAGATGGTGAAGAGCGGCGGAATCGGCATTGCCGATCAGGTTTACCGTGAGATGATCAAGATGCAGGAGGCCGGCAATGCACCCCGGATCTGAGACCAGAACGCTACGGATCGTCGACAAGGCCGGCGCGGACGCGCTGATCGCCCATATCATGGAGACGATGCAGTCGCTGGAGGCCATCCTCGTCGAAGAGGGTAGCCACGTAAGGGCCGGTCGGCTGCGCCAGGGGCTGTCGGACACGGAGCGGAAGACCGCTCTCGGTGCGTCCTATATGCAGGGCCTCGAAGTGGCGAAGGCCAATGCCATCGCGCTGGCGCGCTTTGCCCCGGACTCGATCGAGGGACTTAAATCCGCGCACCAGCGCTTCGCTCAGGTGGTCGAGACCAGCCAGATCGTCCTGGCGACGGCGCGCACGGTGTCGGAGAGCCTGGTCAAGTCCCTGGCCGAGGATATGAGCCGGTCGAGGACGACGACCGTCTACGGCCGTCCCTCGCAGCCGCCTTCGCCCTACGGCAGGGGCGCGGCCGCGCGGAGCCAGCCGCTGGTTCTGTCGCGCAGCCTCTGACGGCTCAACGCCCGCCAGCGTCGATCCTCACATAGGTGCGGACCGGACCGTAATCGGTGTCCACGCGCGTATCGACGGCCAGTCGGCCGCCGGTGATCGGCCGCGAGTCGGGACCGTCTTCGCGAGAGCGGAGAGCGAGGCCCGTCGTCGCCCGACCACCGATGCGGATACATGTGTCGGAGCCGGGAATACGAATGAAGCCGGAGCCGTGGCGGGGGCAGGGTTTCGCCGCTTGCTGGGGCTCGGGGCGGAGTGGCTCGTGCGCGAGAGCGGGCGCGGCCGACGCCAGGACCATACCGAAGAGCAGGCCATAGGTCCCGACCGTCCTCGCCATGCCTGTCCTCGCCGCCATTCCCGAACGATCATGCTGGATAGCTCAGCTTTAACGATGGGTCGATGCCACCTCGCCACAGCGAGACGGTAACCTTTCGGTAAACAAACGTCCTTAATGCTTTCTGACACAGTCAAACGGGAAGCATGGGTCATGGCGGATAAGGTCATCGGGGCGGCGGCGTCCGATCGGTCGCCGGAAGCGCTGTTGAAACAGGCCGTGAGCGGCGCCAAGACGCGGCCGGCGCCGGTACCGGAGGCACGCAAGCGCCTGCCGGCCATCGATCCGCTTCTCGCCGGTGTCGCCGCGGCGGCTCTCGTTCTCGGCCTCGCCATGGGTGCGGGCGCGATGAGCCTTGCCTCCCCGAACGGTAACCTTTCCTCGGAATCCCTGACGCAGATCCAATCCCGTCTCGATGCCCGCCACGCGGATCTCGGTCGTCTGCAAACCGACATCGAGAAACTCGGCAAGATCCTTGCTCAGGTGCAGGATGCGACCGAATCGGTTCGCAGCGAAGCGAAGAATCGCTCCGCGACGCTCAACGACCGGATCGGAAAATCAGAACAGGCCATCGTGACGAAGATCACGAGCCTCGCCGATCGCCAGGACCAGACCGAGCGCGACCAGACGGCGAAGATCGCGGCCCTAACGGCTCAGATCGAAAAGCGTGCCGTGGCACCCGCTCCGGCCGCACCGGTGGTGGCGCCGCAAGCCGCAAAACCTCATCAGGCTGAGCCGACTGAAACCGGCTCGATCCCGGATAAACCGAAGGTCGCCGCCCCGGCCGTGATCGAAACCTGGGCCGTGCGGGAGGTCTATAATGGGGTTGCCGTCATCGAAGACCGCCGCCATCGTCTGGTGGAAGTCGGTCCGGGCGATACAATTCCCGGTATTGGCAAGGTCGATGCGGTGGAACGGCGCGGTCGTGTCTGGACCGTCGTGACGAAGCAAGGGCTAATCACGAACCAGACGTGGTGATGGGAACGAAATGAGCGCGAAGGTGCGACTTCAGGAAACCTGAACCTCGATTTCCGGATCACGCAGGGAATGCGGAAAGCGCGGCTCGATGGTCATGGGATGGACCATCGCGCTGGCGCGCGTGATGCGGGTCCGACCATGCGTCAAAGCACGGTCCTGGCTTTCCAGGGTCGGAAACAGGATTGCCGCCAAAAGCGCTTGGCCTTCGAGATCGGCGTCGAGATTCTTGGCTTCGAACACTGGCATTGCGGTCACCGGACCTTGAGCCGTGCGGATTCGCAGGGGTCGTTGGGCTCGTATAAGCGAATAATGGGGATTGCGGCAACAAGTTCCCGATCACCCTGATTATTTACGCTTAATTTGCTTTTGCACTGCCGCGAAGTTTTCGCAGTGCGAAAGCGCACCGGATCAAAGCTCTAATTGCGCCGGCCCAGGGTTTTCGCCGTTCGAAAATCTTATCCGAGTAAACCCATCGCTTCTTTGGCAAGTCTCCAATGCAGACTGCCCTCTGGCCGTGAACACGGAACCGTCCTTTGACCAAGCCCCTCAAGCAGAGACAAGAATTCTTTTTCTCATCGCGTCAGGCACCGTACGTCCCAGCATCCTAGACATGCCCGTGTCTTGATTAGACGTCGAATAAAATAGAATTGACGCTGAGCACACCTATATTCGGACCTCGAATTCAAGCATCCGGCATGGTCACCGCAATGGTTCGAGCAAGCTCGGCAGCTCGTTGGGGATCTCGGCGACGATCCTGGGAAAGGTCGCCCTGTCGAGATCGGGACGTCGCTTCCTCCGGGTATTCGACACGAAAAAGGGCGCTTTCGCGCCCTTGATCGACGTCTCCATTCGGACTTCGCTGGTGTCAGGCGACTGCGGTCGCCTTCACCGGGATGCCCTTCTCCGTCAGGAACTGCTGCAATTCGCCGGACTGGAACATCTCGCGGGTGATATCGCATCCGCCGACGAACTCGCCCTTCACGTAGATCTGCGGAATGGTCGGCCAGTTCGAGAACGCCTTGATGCCGTCGCGGATCGCCATGTCGTCGAGGACGTTCACGCCCTTGAACGGCACTTCCAGGTAATTGAGGATCTGCACGACCTGGCCGGAGAAGCCGCACATGGGAAATTGCGGCGTGCCCTTCATGAACACGACCACGTCCTGGGAATCGATTTCGGTCTTGATGGCGGTGTTGGCGTCGGTCATTGCGATGTTCCTTGTTACTGGCCTGATCTAGTGATGGTCGGGCGCCGGTTTCAATACGGCTGCAAGACGCTCGAGACCGCGGTCCATATCGAAGTCGAGCGAGGTGAGTTCCTCGGGCGTGAAAGGCATGATGTCCGGGAGGCCGCCGGGCAGGGATTCTCCAAACACGTTGAGCGACGCGTCGGCGAGCTTTACCGATATGCTCCACAAGCGTTGCCAGTCGATCCGCTGACGCATCGAGGGCCTGTAGTTGCGCGCAGCCGACGCATGCCAAACGATGACCTCCTTGCGCCATGACCGGGTCGATTGAGCCGTAGGCGCAGAGACGTACTTCAAAATGTGAATGAGCACCCGGGAAAGCGCGCTCTCGACACGATCGATCTCGGATCGCCCAACGCTCTCGATCTCCTCGACTACATTATGCCAATCGAGAACATTCGATAATTCCGGGCGCTGTCCAAGCGCGCGCATAGCGGCACCCTGTTCCATCGCCCAGGCCACGGCACCGTCGTCGTAAAGGCTCGGCTGGTCCATGGGGACGCCTCGTTGGTCGCCCTTAATCCTGCGGGACGCCCGTCGTGAGCGCAAGGGCGTGGAGCACGCCCCCCATCCGCCCCTGGAGCGCCCCGTAGACGAGCTGGTGCTGCGCCACGCGAGTCTTGCCCTTGAAGGCCGAGGAGATGACCGTCGCGGCGTAGTGGTCGCCGTCGCCGGCTAGGTCCTTGATCTCGATCGTGGCGTCGGGCAGCGCCTCGCGGATCATGGCCTCGATATCGCGCGCATCCATCGGCATCGGACTTAATCCTTTTCGAGTGACGTTCAGACCGCGGCAGGCCGGGTCGCCATGTAGGTCGGCAGCCAGCCTTCATGCGCCTCGCGTAGATCCGAAACGGATATGGTTTCGCCCGCGGGCAAGGTCAAATCCTGCCCCCCGGTGAGGCCGACGACAGCGGCCGGGATGCCTTGCGCGTTCGCGCTGTAGAGAAGGT
The DNA here is from genome assembly GCF_054817845.1 of Methylobacterium sp. CM6241. Classification (NCBI taxonomy): domain Bacteria; kingdom Pseudomonadati; phylum Pseudomonadota; class Alphaproteobacteria; order Hyphomicrobiales; family Methylobacteriaceae; genus Methylobacterium; species Methylobacterium sp. CM6241. The sequence continues at coordinate 4,774,772 of NZ_CM139246.1, read as the reverse complement.
CCGGCACCTTTTCGGGATCCACGCTGAGGAGATAGCGGGCCTGGTCTTCTCCGAAGAGATAAGCATGCGCAGGTAGACCCGCCGGCTCTTCCGGCAGCGTCGCGCCGATGCCGCCGGCGATGGCCATCTCGGCCAAGGCCACGGCAAGGCCGCCATCTGACAGGTCGTGCACCGTGTCGACGAGCCCGGAGACGATGAGGCTGCGGACGAAATCGCCGTTGCGTCGCTCGACCGCGAGGTCGACCGGCGGCGGCGCACCGTCTTCGCGGCCGGAGACCACCGAGAGATAGACCGACTGGCCGAGCCAGCCCTCCGTCGCGCCGACCAGGACCAGCATGTCGCCGTCGCGCTTCAGCGAGAGGGTGGCATGCTTCGTCACGTCGTCGAGGAGGCCGACGCCGCCGATCGTCGGGGTCGGCAGGATGCCGACGCCGTTGGTCTCGTTGTAGAGCGAGACGTTGCCGGAGACGACGGGGAAGTCGAGGGCGAGGCAGGCCTCGCCGATGCCCTTGAGGCAGCCGACCAGCTGACCCATCACTTCCGGCTTCTCCGGGTTGCCGAAATTCAGGTTGTCGGTGATGGCGAGAGGCTTGGCGCCCACCGCCGTGATGTTGCGCCAGGCTTCCGCCACGGCCTGCCGACCGCCCTGGACCGGATCGGCCTCGCAATAGCGCGGCGTGACGTCGGCGGTGAGGGCGAGTCCCTTGGGGCCGTCCTCGACGCGCACGATGGCGGCGTCGCCACCGGGCTTCTGTACGGTGTTGCCACTGATGAAGTGGTCGTATTGCTCGTAGACCCAGCGCTTCGACGACAGGTCGGGGGAGCCGACCAGCTTCTTCAAGGCCTCGGCATTGCCGATCGGCGCGGGCACGTCGGCAGCGGCGATGACCGGCTGGTGCGTATTGGCGATATGCGGCCGGTCGTAGAGCGGGGCTTCGTCACCGAGTTCCTTGATCGGCAGGTCGGCCATGGTCACGCCGTCATGCTTCACCACGAAGCGCAGCGTATCGGTGGTGTGCCCGATGATCGCGAAATCGAGGCCCCATTTCACGAAAATGGCCTCGGCTTCCGCTTCCATACCGGGCTTGAGCACCATGAGCATGCGCTCCTGGCTCTCCGAGAGCATCATCTCGTAGGCGCTCATATTCTCTTCGCGGGCCGGCACCTTCTCGATGTGGAGCTCCACGCCGAGATCGCCCTTGGCGCCCATCTCGACGGCCGAGCAGGTGAGGCCGGCCGCACCCATGTCCTGGATCGCGATGACGGCCCCCGTTGCCATCAGTTCGAGGCAGGCTTCGAGCAGCAGCTTCTCGGCGAAGGGGTCACCGACCTGCACCGTGGGCCGCTTCGATTCAGAGGCGTCGTCGAACTCGGCCGAAGCCATGCTGGCGCCGTGAATGCCGTCGCGGCCGGTCTTCGAGCCGAGATAGACGATCGGATTCCCGACGCCCGTGGCCGCCGCGTAGAAGATCGCGTCGGTGCGGGCGAGGCCCACCGCCATGGCGTTGACGAGGATGTTGCCGTCGTAGCGCGGGTGGAAGCCGACGGCGCCGCCGACGGTGGGAACGCCGAAGGAATTGCCGTAGCCGCCGATGCCCGCCACCACGCCGGAGACGAGGTGGCGCGTCCGGGGATGGTCCGGCGAGCCGAAGCGGAGCGCGTTCAGCGCCGCGATGGGCCGGGCGCCCATGGTGAACACGTCACGCAGAATGCCGCCGACCCCGGTCGCCGCGCCCTGGTAGGGCTCAATGAAGCTCGGGTGGTTGTGGCTCTCCATCTTGAAGACGCAGGCCAGACCGTCTCCGATATCGATGATACCCGCATTCTCGCCCGGCCCCTGGATCACCCACGGCGCCGAGGTCGGCAGCCCACGCAGATGCTTGCGGGAGGACTTGTAGGAGCAGTGCTCGTTCCACATGGCCGAGACGATGCCGAGTTCGGTCAGCGTCGGGTCGCGGTCGATGAGGCCACGAAAACGCTCATACTCGTCCGGCGTCAGTCCATGCTGGCGCACCAGTTCAGGGGTGATCGGAACATCGTTGCGGAACATGCGAGCCCTCTCGACCGCTCAGGCTCCACTCGGGCGGCCTCCCATGGACGGAAGTCGCGCGAGGTGAACCTAGTTGGGTCGGCTCTAGAGTGTAAGCGCCTGTGCTGGCAACACGTCATCGCGGCGTCCGGCCATGCGCTCTCGTGGAAAAGCGCCGTCAGGCCGCTTTGGACGGGGGCAGGACACCCGCTCCGCGACAGCGGTCGATGATGCTGTGGATAGGCTCCGGCCCGGCGACGAAGGCGACGTAATCGAACGCCTCCGGGTTCAGGCTCGACATCAGAAGCTGGAAATGCATGCGGAACAGGTTCCACTTGCGCCGGGCGATGATCTTGCGCTCGATTAGATCGGTGATGCGGACATGGATCTCCACCGGCTGGTGCCCGGCAAGCGACGGGACACCGGAGGCAGTGAGCACGTCGCGATCGTGGACCGAGAGCCAGTCCCATTTCGCGCGCACGTCGATCCAGCGAATCGCAGGTGCCGCCGCCACCCGGGAGAGCGCTGCGCGCATCTCTTTGGCCGGCGCATCGAGGGTGATCCAGGGGATCACGCTGCCGATGCTGACGAAGGAGACGGGCGTGCCGCGCAAGCCGAAATCCGGATCGCGGGTGAGGATCCGGTCGAGGGCCTCGATGCCGAGAAAGCTCGACGAGGAATGGCCGATGACGACGATCTCGGAGGCATGGCCCTCGGCGGCCTGGATCTTGGTCGCGAAGGCGTCGAGGCGCGCGCGCATCCGGGTCTCGGCGCCGCTGGCATGGTCGTAGGTGAAGGCGGTATCGTCCACCAGATGGGCGACGTAGAACGGCTTGCCCCGTGTCACCGCCATCAGGCCGAGATGAATCCCGTAGGCGAGAACGGGGATCGCCGCGAGGCTCCAGGGTCGCCATTGCTCCGGTCCGAGCCAGGCCGGCAAAGCCGCGAGGACGAGGGAGAGGACCACCAGGGCGGCATAGATCGCGTGGACGCCGATGATCACGCGGGCGAAGCGCTTCGCCTCGCGACGGAATCGCTTCGGGTAGCCGTCCCGTAAGAGCCGCCACCAGAGTGCGGGCACCTCGACGAGCCGGCGCAGGGTCGAACGTGGAAACCGGGCGCGGACGATGTCGTCCCAGCGCAGCAGGGTGTAGCGCGTCGGCGCGCCATCCGCCTCCACGCGCCAGTCGAGACGCAATCCGTCGGCGGACCGTTCCGGATCGCTCACGGTGATGGTCATGCCGCGCCGGACGGCGGTCAGCCGGCTCTCCCGCCGGAAGAGGCCCCAATAGGTCTCGGGTTCACGCGGGTCGAAACCCGGCATGTAGAAGACCTGGCGAGGCAAGGTGTCGGGGGCCGGCGGGTCGGAGGCGATGGGGCTGGTATCCGTGACTGTGTGGAAGACAGGCGCGAGTGGGGCGCCGAATCCGCTGCCTACACGAACTGGCCGGCCTGATACGAGTGCGAAACCGCATCAGGCTGTGCCGGTCGAGAGCGCTCTCCGCCGACGTGGATGCCGGTTCGGCGGAAAAGAGCGCGGCACAACAAGGGGCTGGAGCTTTGTCCCAGCCCAACATGCTCGGACCCAGCGCTAGCCGTGCGCGAGGTATTCCGCGATGGCGGTGACGAAGCGGTCGCCATAGGCGTCGCGCTTGCGCTCACCGACGCCGTGCACCGTCCGCAAGGCGTAGAGGTCGACGGGCTTGGCCTTGGCCATCTCGATCAGCGTGCGGTCGGGAAAGACCATGAAGGCGGCGATGCCTTCGCCGCGGGCGATGGTGGCACGCAGGCCTCTAAGATGCTGGAACAAAGCTTCCGTCGCCGGATCGAGATCGAGGGTCGCATCTTCGCGCGCCGCGCCGCTGCGCTTGCGGTCGCGCGGCTCGGCCACCTTCGGCTCCGGGTCCGGCCGCATCTGGATCGCTTCACGGCCGAACAGGATGGCTTCGCCCTTCTCGGTCAGGGAGAGCCCGCCGAACCCGTCGTCGTTCTCCGCCACGGCCCCGGCTGCAAAGAGCTGGCGCAGCATTGCCCGCCATGCCGGGAGCGGCTTGTCGGCACCGACGCCGAAGGTCTTCAGCGCCGTGTGGCCGTTGCGCCGAATCGTGTCGGTTTCCTTGCCGTGGACGACGTCGCAGACATAAGCGGCGCCGAAACGCTGCCCCGTACGGACGATGGCCGAGAGCAGTTTCTGTGCCGGCACGGTGGCGTCGATGAGCGAGATGCCGCTGCGGCAGAGATCACAGCGGCCGCAGGGCTCGCTCGCCTCGCCGAAATAGCCGAGCAGCGATTGCCGCCGGCAGGTCGCACCCTCGCAAAGCGCGATCATCGCCTCCAGCTTGCGCCGCTCGACCCGGCGGCGCTCATCCGGCACGTCCTTCTCGTCGATCTGCCGTCGGCGCAGGGACATGTCGTCGAGGCCGTAGATCGTGAGCGTATCGGCGGGCAGGCCATCGCGACCGGCGCGGCCGATCTCCTGATAGTAGCCCTCGACATTGGAGGGCATGTCGGCGTGGCAGACGAAGCGGACGTCCGGCTTGTTGATGCCCATGCCGAAGGCGACGGTGGCGGTCATCACCACCCCATCCTCCTGCAGGAACGTGTCCTGGTTCTTCATGCGCGTGCCCTGGTCGAGGCCGGCATGGTAGGGGAGGGCGTTGAACCCATCCTTGGCGAGCACCTCCGCGAGCTGCTCCGTGCGCTTCCTCGACGAGCAGTAAATGATCCCGCTCTCGGAGCGGCGGTGGCGCAGGAAGCGCTCGATCTGGCGGGTCGGGTTGTCCTTCGGCGTGAAGGTCAGCCGGATGTTCGGCCGGTCGAAGGAATGCACGAAGGCCTTCAGGTCGCGGCCGGCCGGAAACAGCCGCTCGGTGATGTCGGCCCGCGTCGCCTTGTCGGCGGTGGCGGTGAGCGCCACGGTCTGGACATTCCCCAACGCCTCGCGCGCCTTGGAGAGATCGCGGTATTCCGGGCGGAAATCATGCCCCCATTGCGAGACGCAATGAGCCTCGTCCACGGCCAGCCGCCGCACGCCGGCCCCGCGCAGGGCATCCATCAGCCCTTCCATCATCAGCCGCTCAGGCGAGACGAAGAGGAGCCGCAGATCGCCGCTGCGGATCTTGCGCCAGGTCTCCCGCGACGTCGCCTCCGCCACCGATGAGTTCAGGGTCGCTGCTTCGACGCCGAAACCGATCATCTGCTGGACCTGATCGTGCATCAGGGCGATCAGCGGCGACACGACCACCGTGAGTGAGGATTCGACCAGGGCCGGCAGCTGATAGGTCATCGACTTGCCCGAGCCCGTCGGCATCACCGCGAACACGTCTGTCCCATCGAGGACGGCACCGATCACCTCGTCCTGTCCGGGCCGGAAATCGTCGTAGCCGAAGGTCTTCTTGAGGGCGCGTCGAGCTTCGTCGAGGCGGTCGGTCATGCAGGGCCCGTCATCGCGGTCAGGGAAGGGCGGCAGGCGGACGTCGCGCCGGCCATCCTCGGCACGGCAATGCCGCCGTCGCGGCCGTCATTTGCCATGATGGTGGCTTTGACGGCCTCGGGCTCCAAGGTCAATCGTCGGGATCGCCGCCTCGCCTCGATCGCGAACGTGTCAGCGGGATGCGATCGCGACGGCGGCACCGGCCATGACCGTTCCGGCTCCACGGTTGAGCAGTCGTCGCGCCCTGGCAGAGGTCATCACGCGCCGGGCCCGTTCGGCCGCCAGGACGTAACCGGAGAGGATGATGCCGAGGACGAGAACGATGGTGACACCAAGCTCCGCCAGCCCCAGAGCATCGATCCGGCCGAGATCGACCACCGTCGGCAGCAGGGCCAGGAAGAACAGGATCACCTTCGGGTTGCCCAGGGTGATGGCGAGGCCGCCCGCGAACAGACGCAAGGCTCCCTCGTCACGAAGAGGCTCCGCGTCGATCACGCCGACCCGGGATGTCCAGGCTTTGAAGGCCAGGACAGCGAGATAGACCGCGCCGGCATATTTCAGTGCGACGAGAAGCGGCGCGAAGGTCTGCGCCACCAGGGCGAATCCACCCGCCGCCACGGCGAACCATATCAGGTCACCGACAATGAAGCCCGCGACGAAGGCACCGATGCCGCGGGTGCCCTCGGCGAGGACACGCGCCACCAGGGCTGCGATGCCGGGGCCGGGGGAGGCTACGGCGGCGGCATAGATGGCGGCAAAAACGACAAGATGCGCGATGGGAATGACGCCTGCTCCGGTCGACAGTTGCAATACAGGGCATACAAAGACTTCACATCTTAAGTCACCCGAAAGGAGATGTCTGCTCAGATTGGGCAAGGGTCAGCGGGTCGTCATCGCGGGCCGATGAAAGACCGGCGAGTTTATCCCATGATGGTCCTTCCCTTCCTCGGTTTCGCTGGCGCCACGGGGGCGGCGATCGCCGGGAGACGCGGCCTGGCCTTGCTGCTCTGGGGCCTGTCCCTGGGCGTGCTGCTGGCATTGTTCCGCGAGCACGCCACCGACGCCCTGCCGCTCGTCTTCTGAAGGCCACGGAATGTCCGCATCGTCCCTCGCCCGCGCGCTGAACGCAGCGGGACTCCTCGGCTGCAGCCTCATCCTTCTCGTGGCGTTCTGGTTTCAGATCGTCCTCGGAGAATTGCCGTGCCCGCTCTGCGTGCTCCAGCGCGCCGCTTTCACGGCAGTCGGGCTGGGGCTCGTCCTCAATATCTGCGACCGGCCGAGACCGTCACATTATGCCATCGTCATCCTGAGCGCCGTGGTGGGAGGCGCGGTCTCCGCCCGTCAGACGGCTTTGCACATCATCCCCGGAACCGGGACCTATGGCTCGGATCTGTTCGGCTTCCATTTCTATGTCTGGGCGCTCATCGCCTTCACCGGCATCATCGTCGCCGTCGCGATCCTGTGCCTGTGGGATCGGCAGTTCACTCCTGAGGCCGCCGTGTCGCGCTCGGAGACGGTCTCGGTCCTCGGGCAGCCCACCGGAACGGCGCCGACAGTTCTTCCCGGCACCCGGGCCGGGGCGCTCGGCCTATCCGTCGTCCTGCTGTTCCTCGTCGTGGCGCTGGCCAATGCCGGTTCGACCTTCGCAGAATGCGGGTTCGGCCTGTGTCCCGACAATCCGGTAAATTACGAGATGTTCGAGCGGCTGATCGCGCGGTGAGTCAGGCGGGCACGATACGCCCGTCGGACACGGAAACCATGTCAGCCCGGCCGTCCAGCTCGGCGAACAACGCCGGATCGGCGCCGGTCATCCAGACCTGCCCCTGCAGGGCGGCCAAGGCATCGAACAGGCCCGCCCGCCGCCGCGGATCGAGATGCGCCGCGACCTCGTCGAGCAGAATGAGGGGGGCGATGCCGCACATGGCCTGAACCAGGCGCGCATGGGCCAGGACGAGGCCAATGAGCAGCGCCTTCTGCTCACCTGTCGAAGCGGTCGCGGCCGCCACGTCCTTCGGTCCGTGGCGGACCACGAGGTCGGTAGCCTGCGGGCCGACCAGGGTGCGCCCGGCGGCACGATCGCGGTGGCGGCCCTGGCGCAGGGCAGCGCGGAACCGGTCCTCCGCCTCCAAGGCCGGCCAGACGGCCACGAGATCGTCGAGGTCGCCTTCCAGCCTCAGCCCGGCCCATGGAAAGGGCTGCGCGTCGTCGCGGGTCTCGGCGATGAGACGATCCAGCCGCTCGGCGGTCTCGCGCCGCGCCAACGCCACAGCGACGCCGAGTTCGGCGACTTCGCGCTCGATGGCATCGAGCCATTGCCCGTCGCTGGGCCGTTCTTCGAGCAGGCGGTTGCGGGATCGAAGTGCCCGCTCCAGCGCGTTCACCCTCGCGCCGTGCGTCGCGTCGACGGCAAGGACCAGACGGTCTAGGAAGCGGCGGCGGTCGCCGGCGGGGCCGCGAAACAACCCGTCGAGATCCGGCGTCAGCCAGACCACCCTCAGGAACTCGGAGAAGGCAACGGGGGAACCTACCGTCTCGCCGTCGATCCGGCACAGACGCGTGGCCCGGCCGTCGCCCACGGCGGGCTCGAAGCCCGTGCCAATGCGATGTTCCTCCTCGCCCTGTTTGAGCGCGAGGGAGACCGCGAACCCGCCGGAGCCCGCATTGCGCGCCATGCTCGATAGGTCCGCGCGCCGCAGGCCCCGGCCGGGGGAGAAGAGCGAAATCGATTCGAGGAGGTTGGTCTTCCCCGCCCCGTTCTCTCCGACGAGCGCGACGAAGCGGTTCCCGACGGCGAGGTCGAGATCGGCATGGTTGCGGAAGTCGCGGCAGATGACACGGGTGAGGCGCAGACCGACGACGGACGGTTCGTCGGTGGATGGATCCACGATGCCCGAACTTTCTGGGGTAATCGGCGAAACGACCTCGATCACACCCGCATCGGCATCAGCACATACAGCGCCGAGGCGCCCTCGCGGTCCTGGATCAGGGTCGGCGAGCCGGGATCGGCGAGCTTGAACAGAGCCGTGTCGCCCTCGAGCTGGCTCGTGATGTCGAGGAGGTAGCGAGCGTTGAAGCCGATATCGAGGGCGGAGGCCTCGTAATCGACGTCGAGCTCTTCCGTGGCGCTGCCGGAATCCGGGTTGTTGACGGAAAGGGCGAGGCGGCCCTCCTGCACGGCGAGCTTCACCGCGCGGCCGCGCTCGGACGAGATCGTCGAGACACGGTCGACCGCACGGGCGAACTCGTCGCGCTGCACCGTGAGAAACTTGTCATTCCCCGACGGGATCACCCGCTGGTAGTCGGGAAAGGTGCCGTCGATGAGCTTGGAGATCAGCGTCACGCCGCTGGCGAAGCGGAAGCGGATCTTGGCCGGCGACAGGTCGATCTCGACGGTCTCGCCGCCATCCTCCACCAGCTTCTGAATCTCCGCCACGGCCTTACGCGGCACGATGATGCCCGGCATGCCACGGCTGCCCTCGGGCGCGTCGATCTCGACGCGGGCGAGGCGATGGCCATCGGTGGCGACCGCACGCATCTTGAGGGCGCCGTCGACATCGATCGTGTGGAGGTAGATCCCGTTGAGGTAGTACCGCGTCTCTTCCGTGGAGATCGCGAACTGGGTCTTCTCGATGAGACGCTTGAGGTCGCTCGCGCCGATGGAGAAGCTGGTGCCGAGTTCGCCGGCGGCGAGATCGGGGAAGTCACCTTCGGGCAGGGCACCGAGGGAGAAGCGCGAGCGGCCGGAGCGGATCGTCATCTGACCGGTCTCGCCGCTGGTCTCCAGCGAGACCTGCGCCCCGTCGGGGAGCTTGCGTACGATGTCGTAGATCACATGGGCGGGCACCGTGGTGGCGCCCGGATCGACGATGTCGGCCGGCACGGATTCCGTCACCTCGATGTCGAGATCGGTCGCCTTCAACTCCAATCCGTCGGTTCCGCTGCGCAGGAGCACATTGGAGAGGATCGGAATCGTATTGCGCCGCTCAACCACACGATGCACGTGGCCGAGCGATCGAAGGAGGGCCGCGCGCTCGACAGTGACTTTCATCGCAACAACTCGTGGTCAGTCGGAAAAACGTCGCTGACCCCGAAAACGATGACGGATGGAGCCGGCGGCTTGGCCGGTGAACTTGGCGAAGGCCCTGTCCGAACGCAAGAGCGCGAAACGCTCTATCCAGGGCAATGCGGAAGAGACGTCCTCCAGGGCAACCGCTCCGAGCGCTTGCCCCGGCTTTCTTCGACGCCTTCGGTCTCCGAGGCCAGCCTCCGCGAACCGGAGCTTTCGCTCGAGCTCGAGGCGAAGCCGCTCATGCGGCTTCGCCTCGTCCAGGCTTTCAGTCCTGCAGCATTCGCTTGAGGAGCTCGACCTCGTCGTTCAGCACATTGTCCTCGCCGATCAGCTTATCGATCTTGCGGACCGCGTGGAGCACTGTGGTGTGGTCGCGCCCTCCAAAGCGGCGGCCGATCTCGGGCAGCGACCGCAGGGTCAGCACCTTGGAGAGATACATCGCGATCTGGCGCGGCTTGACCACGGCGGCGGTCCGCCGCTCCGACAGGATGTCGGAACGCGAGACGTTGTAGCGCGAGGCGACCAGTTTCTGGATGTCCTCGATCTTGATGCGCTTCGGCTCGCGGTTCTTCACGAGGTCACGGATCGCGGTCTCGGCCGTCTCCATTGTCACGGCGGTGCCGGTGAGCGTGGCATGGGCGAGAAGCCGGTTCACGGCGCCTTCGAGATCGCGGCCATTGGCGGTGATCGCACGGGCGACATAGGTGGCGACGGTGGGCGACACCTCGAAATTCGGATGCGCCACCCGTACAGCGGCGAGCCGCGCCGACAGGATCGACATGCGTAGCTGCTCGTCCAGAGTGCCGATCTCGACCACGAGGCCGCCGGCCAAGCGCGACCGCACCCGCTCTTCCAGGGCTTCGAGTTCGGTGGGCGGACGATCCGAGGCCACGACGACCTGACGGCCCGCATCGATGAGCGAGTTGATCGTGTGCCCGAACTCGGCCTGGATCGACTTGCCCTGAATGAACTGGACGTCATCGAGGATCAGGAGATCGATGGCGCGCAGTTTCTCCTTGAAGGCCAGCGCACTCTGGGTCTTCAGCGCGTTGACGAAGCCGTACATGAAGCGGTCGGCGGTGAGGTAGATCACCCGGCGGCCGGACTCACGCGCGGCATGGCCGATGCCATGGAGAAGGTGGGTCTTACCCAGGCCGACGCCGGCATGGAAATAGAGCGGATTGTAGAGGGCACCCTGGCCGTCATGACGGGCCACGCGCTCGGCTGCGGCGTGTGCCAGGGCATTGGATCGACCCACGACGAAGCTCGCGAAGGTGAGGCGATTGTCGAGGGGCGCGCCGTTGAGGTCGCCGGAGGCTTCGCCGCGCGCCTGAGAGGAGGATTCCGCCTCGGCCGGGAAGCTCATCTCGCCGGATGAGGGCTGCGCGCTGCTGGCGGCCTGGAGACGAGCGAGGGGACTCGCGGGAGCCGAGGACTTGACCGCACCCGAAACGACGCGTGGGGGAGCACCAGCACCGCGCACGCCCACCTCGATGAGCGAGACGCTCTCGACTTCGCTGCGGAACGTGGCCAGGACACGGTCGAGATAATGGGATTCGATCCAGCTCTTGAGGAACCGGGTCGGCACGCTGAGGCGGGCGGTCCCGGAGACCACCTCCACCAATTCGAGACGCGCGAACCAGCTGGCGAAGACGTCTTCGCCCAGTTCCGCCCGCAGGCGCCGCTTCACGCGCGCCCAGGCAGCAACCGTGTCCGATCCCCCTGCGCCACTCATGCCGGTCTCGGCGTTACCCGCCACGCTACCGTCGACATGCATCATCGCTCTCCTCGCGCCGAGGGCGGAAGCCGCCGCCCGGAACGTACGCACACTGGACTGACTTCACGCCCCGCAAGGAATTCGCGGAACCCATAGAGATCCGGCGGAGTCAACACCTCCACCGCAGGCTTTTGCCGATGAGAAGACCCTATCAACAATAAGCTACGGTTCTCCTAACAACGGGGGTTGCGGGGAAAGCAGTGTGAGGTGCCTTGAGAGTCTCGCTGATCCGCACCGAGTCCTGAGCCGCCCGAAACCTTGCGGACGATTCGGATAGGTTTGAATTAAGTGTGAATTTTCCCGCTTTTGGCGAGACATCATTAATCTACACAGCCCTCCTAGACTCCGCAACACGGCAGATTCGCAAGTAGGGTTAACGGTTCGACTCGGATTGGAGCGACCAACAGCCCACCGGACGATGAGCGATGGCAGTCAGCCGCGACGAAACATCCGGCGGGTCCGCACGGCAGATGCATTGGGACAGAGGCGGGAAAACACGGCCTGAAACGAAAGAAGCCCGGCACTGAGGCCGGGCTTCTTTCGCGTCATCCAAGGAAGGAAGGGATCAGGCTGCGAGAGCCTTGACCCGCGCCGCGAGGCGCGAAACCTTCCGGGAGGCGTTGTTCTTATGAACGATGCCGTGCTGAGCGGCCCGCATGATCTCGGGCTCGGCTGCCCGCAGGGCGGTCAGCGCAACGGACGGGTCGCCGCCGGAAATCGCCTCTTCGACCTTGCGGAGGAAGGTACGCATACGGCTGCGGCGCGAGCGGTTCACAGCGGTCCGCTTCGCGATCTTGCGGGTCATTTTCTTGGCCGACACGGTGTTGGCCATGGGGCATCCTCGTTCATGTAGGGCGATGCCGACGAGCCCGCGGGCTTGGTGTGTCGGTCTACGCGCAAAGGTTGTTCGGGCAATGGCGAAGCCGACGGGCTGCGTGAGTGCGGCCTGTCGGCGAAGCGCGCTCTATAGACACGCCCCGGCATTCCGTCAACGCGACAGGCGCGAATGTCCGTACCGCCGATGCTGCCGAACCCTCGCTCGGGCCATCGACATTCCGCACTGAATGACGCCGGTCGAACAAACCAATCGGCTGACAGCAAGTATTGTATCGGACTACGAACAGGTTATCCGCCGCCTCGACAGTTGAACGGGGCGCCCCGACACAGCCCTGTCGTTCACGACACGATCATCGGGCGATCGTCTTTTTTCGCTCGACGATGAGACGACGTTTGACCGGGGCCGGGCTTCGGAGAAAGTGGCCTTCCACGATTCGCACGCGAAACGGAATAGATGACCTCCGACATCACGCTCTATCATTCACCCAACACGCGCTCGTCTGGCGTCCGAATCCTGCTGGACGAGCTCCAGTTGCCCTATCGTCTGCACGTCCTCAACATGAGGGCAGGGGAGCATCGCGAGCCCGCCTATCTGGCGATCAATCCCCTGGGCAAGGTCCCCGCCATCCGGCACGGGGATGCGGTCATCACCGAGCAGGCCGCGATCTATCTCTATCTCGCCGACGAGTTCGCCCAGAAGGGCCTCGCGCCGCCGGTCGGGGACCCGCTGCGTGGTCCCTATCTTCGTTGGATGATCCTTTACGGGTCGTGCTTCGAGCCGGCGGTGATCGACCGCGCGCTCGAAAGAGAACCGGGCCCGATGGCGATGTCGCCCTATGGCAGCTTCGACGCGGTTCTCGACAGCATCGTCGCGGGCCTGTCGAAGGGGCCGTATCTTCTGGGCGAGCGATTCAGCGCCGCCGACATCCTTTGGGGTGCCGCACTCGGCTGGATGACCGCCTTCAAACTCGTCCCGGAAGAACCCGTGATCGTCGCCTACGTGGCCCGGATCAAGGATCGCCCCTCCTTCCGCAAGATCACGGCCGACGAATCCGCCCTCGCGGCCAAGCAGCAGGAAGCGGACTGATCACTGTTCGCGACCCACCATGCCCATCGGAATCATGAGAAGGAGCCACAGACATGCGGATGATCTTCGTCAATCTGCCGGTGAAGGATCTCGAAGCCTCGAAGACCTTCTTCGACGCCCTGGGCTTCACGTTCAATCCGGCGTTCACCGATGAGAATGCGGCCTGCATGGTGGTGTCGGACAGCATTTTCGTGATGCTGCTGACGGAAGCGCGCTTTCGTGACTTCATCACCGGCGACATCTGCGATGCATCGAAGGCCACCGAAGTGCTGACCTGCCTCTCCTGCGAATCACGTCAGGAGGTCGACGATACCCTGGCCAAGGCGCTGGTGGCCGGGGCCAAGCCTTGGAAGCCGAACATGGATTACGGCTTCATGTATGGCTGCTCGTTCCAAGATCCGGATGGCCACGTCTGGGAGCTGATGCATATGGATCCGGCAGCCATTCCGCCGCAATCCTGAGACGTGCATCCGGCCGCCGGGCTCAGCCCGGCGGTATCGCCGTGCCGGTCGAGCGCGTCATCATCGTCGAAGGAAGCGAGGAGGGGGCGAAGGCCGCCACCAGATGCATGCCGATGACGGGTGCGAAGACCAGGGTCATCATCACGAGAAGGATCAACGCCACGCTGTTGTCGCGGGAGGGCGAAGCGGCGCGCGAGCGGGCACGGCGGAAAGCAAGGGTCTGGAAGGTCATGGGCTCACCTCGTTCGACCGGCCGTCAGGGCCGATCGCGGGTGAACCCGATCAAGCGATCAGGCGCTCAACACGCTGTCGGCCGAAGTCGGCGCGGTCCATCGACTACTGTCGCTGGGCATTGGGTTCGAAAGTTCCTGTGATCCACCGAGCCGAGCATATGCCGGGCAACGGCGGTTGCGCCCACATGATGCGGTGCGAAGGGTTCGTCAAGCCTTAACGTGGCATCCGCGGGATTGATCCGCATCACGATGCGAGCCGCGCGGCGAAGCGCTCCACCAGGCGTCGCCCGACCTCGTCCTTGTCGAGGGTCGGCCATGTCTCCAGACCCCCATCCCGGTCGAGCAGATGGATGGTGTTGGCGGTGCCGCCCATGACACCGCCCTCGGCGGAGACATCGTTGGCGACGAGCAGATCGCAGCCCTTGCGGGCGATCTTCGCCCGGGCATGAGCGATCACCGAATCTGTTTCGGCGGCAAAGCCGACCACCAGCGTCGGGCGTCCTTCACTGCGCTGGGCGATGGTGGCGAGAATGTCCGGATTCTCCACAAGCGAAAGGGGCGGTACGGCCGCCCCGTCCTTCTTGATCTTGGACGCGTGATCCTGCGCCGGACGCCAATCCCCCACCGCCGCGGCGAAGATGGCGAGGTCGGCGGGGAGGGCGGCCTCCACCGCCGCCAGCATCTCCCGCGCGGTCTCCACACGCACCATCGTGACGCCCTTCGGATCGGCGATGGAAACGGGACCGGAGATCAGCGTGACCTCCGCGCCCGCTTCTGCGGCAGCGGCGGCGATGGCGTGGCCCTGTCGCCCCGACGAGCGGTTGGCGAGGTAGCGCACCGGGTCGATCGGTTCATGCGTCGGGCCGGACGTCACGAGCACGCGCCGGCCCGCGAGAGGCTTCTGCGGCGAACGACCGGCCAGAAATCCAAATCCCCCGGTCGCCGCCGAGGATGCCCTCGAGATTTCACCGAGCATGGCCTCGACCGCGTCGGCGATCTCCAAGGGTTCCGCGAGGCGGCCCGGACCGAACTCAGATTCCGCCATGGCGCCGTCATTGGGTCCGACCACCCGGACACCGTCGCCCTTCAGGGTCGCGAGATTCCGACGCGTCGCCGGATGCTGCCACATGCGGACATTCATCGCCGGAGCGATCAGGATCGGGAGGGTCGTCGCCAGGAGAACCGTGGAGGCGAGATCCGAGGCGTCGCCGCTCGCCATCCGTGCCATCAGGTTAGCGGTGGCGGGCGCGACCACAATGGCATCCGCATCGCGTGCCAGCTTGATATGGCCGATATCGGCCTCCTCCGCCCGGTCGAACAGGTCGGTATGGGCACGCTCCCCGGCGAGGGCGGCAGCGGCGAGGGGGGTCACGAATTCCTGTGCCCCCGCCGTGAGCAGCGGACGCACCCGCGCCCCGCGCTCGCGGAGGCGGCGGATCAGGTCCAGCGACTTGTAGGCGGCGATACCGCCACCGATGACGAGCAGGATGCGTCGGTTCTGGAGGGGGAGGGTCATGATGGAGGGCTACTCCCGCTCTTCGTGATCGTCCACAGCGAACGGATATGGCATGGCAGCCACGAACAGCGGTGTCCGCGCCATTCCGTTCACCCGGCCCCTATCGGAACGCCATCACCAGCGCGCCTACCGCGATGGCCCAGAGCGCCGCCGTGGACCAGAGCGCCCGGCGACGCTCCTTGCGGGCGATGCTCTCCAGAGCCTTGCGGTCGCCGGTTCCGCTCTCGTCGAGACGCACGAGAATCCGGCGCAGGCGCTGGGCGAGATCGGGCAGGTCGGTGACGACGTCGGACAAGGTCAGGGCCGCACGTCCCGCACCCTCGATTCGCCCGAGAGGTCCGAGATTGCGCGCGATCCACGAGCGGACCACCGGCTCCGCCCCGGTCCACATGTCGAGCTGCGGGTCGAGGGACCGGGCGACGCCCTCCACCACCACCATGGTCTTCTGCAGCATCACCAGTTCGGTGCGCGTGCTCATGTCGAACAGGGCAGTGATGTCGAAGAGAAGGGTCAGCACCTTGGCCATCGAGATTTCGTCGGCCCGTCGCTGGTGGATCGGCTCGCCGATGGCGCGGATGGCCTGGGCGAAATCCTCCACCGAATGGTGGGCCGGCACGTAGCCCGCCTCGAAATGCACCTGCGCCACGCGCTTGTAGTCGCGCAGGATGAAGCCGAGCAGGATCTCCGCGAGGAAGCGCCGCTCCATGATCCCGAGCCGGCCCATGATGCCGAAATCGACCGCCACCAGCGTGCCGCTCGCATCCACGAATAGGTTTCCGGGATGCATGTCGGCGTGGAAGAAGCCGTCGCGGATCGCCTGCCGTAGAAAGGACTGGATGACCGCGAGCCCGAGCGCCTTGGGGTCGTGGCCGGCGGCGACGATGGCGCCGCGATCATTGAGCCGGATGCCCTCGATCCACTCGCTCGACAGCACGTCCCGCGCGGTCAGCTCCCATTCGGGCTTCGGCACGCGGAAATCGGCATCGTCCTTGGTGTTCTGCGCCAGCTCGGACATGGCCGCGGCTTCGAGCCGGAAATCCATCTCCATCATCACGGAGCGGGCCAGGATCTCGACCACGTCGCGCGGGCGCAGGCGCTCGGCCTTCGGCGACAGGGCATGGACCACGCGGGCCATGAACCGCATCACCTGAAGATCGCGCTGGAACCGCTCCCGCACGCCCGGCCGCATGATCTTCACAGCCAGCACCCGCTCGACGCCGTTCGCGTCGAGGATATGGGCCTTGTGGACCTGGGCGATGGACGCGGCGGCCACGGGCTCGCTGAAGGACAGGAACAGTTCGCGGACCGGCTTGCCGAACGCGGCTTCGACCACGCGGATCGCCTGCTCCTGTGGGAAAGGCGGAACCCGGTCCTGCAGCTTCTCGAGATCGAGGGCGGCATTCATGCCGACGATGTCGGGCCGCGTCGCCAGGAACTGGCCGAACTTGACGTAGGAGGGGCCGAGCCGCGTCAGAGCGCGCTGCAGCGGCCCCGCCCCTGCGCCGAGGCCCGGCCGTTCCAGCATCCGCCCGAGCTTCAGGGCGAAGCGAAGATGCGGCGGCAGCTCGGTGGGGTCGATGAACGACAGCCCGCCTTCGCGCGCCAGCACGAAGCCGACCCCGGCACCACGGATGAGATAGACGATGGCGCCTAACATGGGATGCTTTCGACGTGCGTGATCACGGCAGGACCAGCACTCGGCCCACCACTGAACCTTATCCTGAGGTGCCGACGCTCGGCGGCGGCCTCGAAGGAGGTTTCCAGAGGCCGCCCTGCGATCTGGAGGCCTCCTTCGAGGCCGCTATCGCGGCACCTCAGGATGAGGGAGCTGTGTAGGACCAGATCGGGCAGATCGATCCGTTCTGGTTTCACGAGATCTTCCAGCCGGAATGGATCGCCACGATCCCGCCGGACAGGGGCCGGTGGGTGACGTGCTTGAACCCGGCTTCCTCGATCATGCCGGCAAATCGACCGGGGGTCGGGAATTTGCGGATGGATTCCACGAGATACCGGTAAGAATCCGCGTCGCCCGCCACGCTCGCGCCCAGGCGCGGAATCACGTGGAACGAATAGGCGTCGTAGATCCGGTCGAGGACCGGCAGGTCTACCTTGGAGAATTCGAGGCACAAGAAGCGCCCGCCGGGCTTCAGGACGCGGCGTGCCTCGGCCAGGGCCAGATCGATCCGGGGCACGTTCCGGATGCCGAACGCGATGGTGTAGGCGTCGAACGCCTCGTTCGGCAGGGGAAGCGACTCGGCATTCGCGGTGACGAAATCGATCCGCCCATCATAGCGGTGGCCGGCGCGCTCGGCGCCGACCCGCAGCATCGCCTCGTTGATGTCGAGCACTGTGACATAGGTCTCGGGGCCCCCCGCCTCCAGGCAGCGGAAAGCGATGTCGGCGGTGCCGCCGGCCACATCGAGATGGTGGAAAGGCCGATTGCGTGGTGGCCGCAGCATCGAGATGAGATGCGACTTCCAGGCGCGGTGGAGCCCGCCCGACATCAAGTCGTTCATCAGGTCGTAGCGTTTCGCCACGGAGCGGAACACGTCGTCGACACGCCCCTGCTTCTCGTCGAGCGCAACCTGCTCGAACCCGAAATGCGTGCTGGTCTCGTCCTTCGAACGCTCGGCCGAACTCATGTCACCATCCTCTTGCGCGAGCGTCATAGCGAAAGCCGGCAAGGATCGCCATGTGCCGGGTTAGACAGGTGCATGACGATCGGTGGCGGATGCCGACCCTCGCCGTGTCGGCGCCGTCCCCCGATCCAGAGCCTCGCCCCCTCCATGCCAGAACTGCCCGAAGTCGAAACCGTCCGTCGCGGGCTTTCCCCCGCCATGGTGGGTGCACGATTCTCCCGCGTGACCCTGCGCCGGCCGAACCTGCGGTTTCCCTTCCCCGAGCGCTTCGCCCAGCGGCTCGAAGGCGCCACGGTGACCGATCTGGCGCGACGGGCGAAATACCTCACCGCCGGTCTCGACACGGGAGAGACGCTGATCCTGCATCTCGGCATGAGCGGGCGCTTCGACGTGGCCTTGCCGGACGGGAGAAACGTCTCGCCGGGAGATTTCTATCTCGAAGGGGCACTCGGCAACGCCAAGCACGACCATGTGGTGATGGCGATGTCGAACGGCGCCACCGTCACCTATAACGACGCGCGCCGCTTCGGCTTCATGGATCTCGTGCCGACCCTGGACCTCGCCGGCTGTAAGCATTTCGCCGCGATGGGGATCGAGCCACTGAGCGAGGCCATGGGCCCGGAGAGCCTGGCGCTCCTCTTCCGCAACAAGATCACGCCGCTGAAGGCCGCTCTCCTCGATCAGCGGCTGATTGCCGGTCTCGGCAACATCTATGTCTGCGAAGCGCTTCACCGCGCCGGGCTGCATCCCGAATTGCCGGCGGGAATCCTGGCGAAAGACGATGGGCGCCCGACGACGAAAGCGCGGTTGCTCGCACGGATGATCCGCGACGTGCTAACCGAGGCCGTCGCCGCCGGCGGGTCCACCCTGCGCGACTACGCCCATACCGATGGCGGGTTGGGCTCGTTCCAGCATGCGTTCCGCGTCTACGACCGCACCGGCGAACCCTGCACGGCGAAAGGCTGCGGCGGCACCATAGCGCGGATCGTGCAATCGGGACGCTCGACGTTCTATTGTGAGACGTGTCAGCCTGCGAAGCCCGGCAAACCTGCTGTTCGCCGGGCCTGACTCGGTATTACCAGCCGCGACGCTCCTCCGGATCCGGCTTACGCCCCTGCGGGGTCAGCCCGTCGATGACGCCCGGTAGCGCCTGGGCCAGCTGTGACAGCAGATCGTCGCGGGAGAGGCCGGTGCGGCTCTGCAGCGTGTTCACCGTGTCCGAACCGAGGGCGTCCGCGAGCCGGTTCGGCTCGACGGGCTGGTTCTGTCCATGCCCGATCCAGGAACCGATGGCGTCGCCGAGACCGCCGCGCTGGAGCCGGTCGATCAACCCGTCGAACCCACCGAGATCGTCGCCCTGCTCCTGGTCGAGGCGGCTGTAAGGCCCCGCGCCGGAGGAATGACCCTGATCGCGAGAGCCCTGGTAGCCCTGGCCGCTGCCGGGTCCGTCGAGCATCCCCGACAGGTCGCTGAAATCGCCTTCCGGCGACGATCCGCGTGATCCGCCGCCATAGCCGCCACGGTCTCGGCCCTCATTGTACGGGTCCTGGTTGAAGCCGCCCTGGTCACCGTCGTCATAGGGCTCGGGCGGCCCGCGCCGGCCCTGCTCCATTTCCGGCTGGCCTCCCCGACCGCCGCCGAGGATGTCGCTCAACCCGCCGCCGCCCTTCTGCAGGAGCAGCATCAGCAAAGCCTGCACGATGGGCGACAGGGAGCCACCGAGCGCTCCGCCACCGGAACCGCCGCCTTGCTGGTGATCGCTGCCCCGGCCACCGCCGAGGACGTTGCCGAGCACACCGCCGATGACCTGATCGAGTAATCCCATGGTCGTTCCTCCTGAGCAGCGAGCCTTGACGGCGAATTCTATTCCCGGCGTCCGCCGGTCCCGGCGCGGTCGCGCGCGGGCAGATGATCGAGCGGGTTGGTCCGAGACGACTTGCCGTCATCCTCGGTCACAGCCGTCGTGGGGCGGATGGCGCTCGGCGGCTTCACGTCGCCGATGGGCTTCGAACCGGATGTCTCGCCGGATCGGGTTTCCGACGGAACGTCGGCGGCCGTCGGTTGGTCGCGGCGATCTGAGATTGCCTGGCCAGGCGCGGTCTGCACCAGGAAGATGCCGGCTGCGAGGAGCAGGCTCGCCCGGATGAAAGGTTCCTTGCGCATGGGATTGCTCCGTCGGTTCGAGGCACGGGGGCGCCCGGGTTCGGGCGCCGTCACATGCTTCTCCAAGCCCGAGCCTAGGCCGGGGGTTCCGACGCCGGTGCGGGTTTCAGTCGCGCTTGCGCCCGCCGCCGCCCTTGTATTTCGGCTTCTGGCCGCCGAGCCCCTGGGTCGAGCGCGCCTTCGGGCGCTCGGCCCAGAGGGGCGCTTCGCCTCCCACGGGTAATTCGCGGTCGGTGCCCGGGCCCATATTGTCGAGGCTCGGCTTCGAGATACGACTCCGCTTCGCGCCGTACTTTCCGGCATCGCGCTCCACGTCACCCTGGCGCGCCATAGGGTCGTCGGAAAGCAGAAGCTCCGTCGCCTGGAGGCGCTTCAGCTCGTCGCGCAGGCGCGCCGCTTCCTCGAAATCGAGATCGGCGGCGGCCGTGCGCATGCGCTTCTCGAGATCGGCCATGACGGCCTTGAAGTTGTGGCCGATCGTGGCCGCGTTCTTGGCCAGACCCGTATCGACCTGGACGTGGTCGCCCTCGAACACGCTGCTGAGAATGTCGGAGATTCCGCGCTTCACGCTCTGCGGCGTGATGCCGTGCTCCTCGTTATAGGCGAGTTGCTTCTGGCGGCGGCGCTCGGTCTCCGCCATGGCCCGTTCCATCGAGCCGGTGATGTTGTCCGCGTAGAGAATGCAGCGCGCGTCGGCATTACGCGCGGCGCGGCCGATGGTCTGGATCAGCGAGGTCTCGGAACGCAGGAAGCCTTCCTTGTCGGCGTCGAGGATCGCCACGAGGGCGCATTCGGGGATGTCGAGGCCCTCGCGCAGCAGGTTGATGCCGATGAGCACGTCGAACGCGCCGAGCCGCAGGTCGCGGATGATCTCGATCCGTTCCAGCGTGTCGATATCCGAGTGCATGTAGCGCACGCGGACGCTGTTCTCATGCAAATACTCGGTCAGGTCCTCGGCCATGCGCTTGGTCAGCGTCGTCACCAGCGTGCGATAACCGGCCTGGGCCACTTCGCGCACTTCGCCCAACAGATCGTCCACCTGAGAGCGGGCGGGGCGGATCTCGATCACCGGATCGACGAGGCCGGTGGGGCGGATGACCTGCTCGGCGAAGACGCCGCCGGTCTGCTCCATCTCCCATTTCGCCGGGGTCGCCGAGACGTGGACCGATTGCGGCCGCATGGCGTCCCATTCCTCGAACCGGAGCGGGCGGTTGTCGAGGCAGGAGGGCAGGCGGAAACCGTATTCGGCCAGCGTCGCCTTGCGGCGAAAGTCGCCCTTGTACATGCCGCCGATCTGCGGAACCGTGACATGGCTCTCGTCGGTGAAGACGATGGCATTGTCGGGCAGGTATTCGAACAGCGTCGGCGGCGGCTCGCCGGGCTTGCGGCCAGTGAGGTAGCGCGAATAGTTCTCGATACCGTTGCAGGCGCCCGTCGCCTCGATCATCTCGATATCGAAGGTGCAGCGCTGCTCGATCCGCTGCGCCTCGATGAGCCGGCCCATCTTGGTCAACTCGTCCACCCGAAGCTTCAGCTCGGTCTTGATGCCCTTGATCGCCTGCTGGAGCGTCGGACGCGGTGTGACGTAGTGCGAGTTGGCGTAGACCTTCACGAACTTGAGGTCATTGATCTTCTTCCCGGTGAGCGGATCGAATTCAGTGATCGACTCGATTTCGTCACCGAACAGGCCGATGCGCCAGCCGCGATCCTCCAAGTGGGCGGGCCAGAGTTCGATCACGTCGCCGCGCACCCGGAAGGTGCCGCGGGCGAAGTCGGACTGGATGCGCTTGTATTGGAGCGCCACGAGGTCGGCGACCAGTTGGCGCTGCTCGATCCGCTCGTTCAGCGACACCGTGAACGACATGGCGGTGTAGGTCTCCACCGAGCCGATACCGTAGATGCACGAGACCGAGGCGACGATGATGACGTCGTCGCGCTCGAGCAGAGCGCGTGTCGCCGAGTGGCGCATCCGGTCGATCTGCTCGTTGATCGAGGATTCCTTCTCGATGAACGTGTCGGAGCGCGGCACGTAGGCCTCGGGCTGGTAGTAATCGTAGTAGGAGACAAAATACTCCACTGCGTTGTCGGGGAAGAAGCTCTTGAACTCGCCGTAGAGCTGCGCCGCCAGGGTCTTGTTCGGCGCCAGGATCAGGGCGGGGCGCTGCGTCGCCTCGATGATCTTGGCCATGGTGAAGGTCTTGCCGGAGCCGGTGACGCCGAGCAGCACCTGATCGCGCTCGTTCTTGTTCACCCCTTCCACCAGTTCGGCGATGGCGCGCGGCTGGTCGCCCGCCGGCTCGAACTCGGATTTCAACGTGAAGGCGAGGCCGCCTTCGGATTTCTTTGGCCGCTCCGGGCGATGCGGCGCCCAGGTCTTGCCGTCCCGGAACAGCGGGTTGCCCTCGGTGAGGAGGCGCGACAGCGCGTCCACCGTGGCGGATACGCCGTCGGTGGCCAGCGAACCCTCATCCTCGTTCGCCAGCGCCTCGGGTGCCGGACCGTCTTCCGGCGGCGTGATCCCCAGCGCCTGGGCGAGGCGTGGATCGACCTCGGCCGCGTCGCCGAGGGTGAACCCGGCCTGCGGCGCTTCACTGAAACCGCCGGGCGGCGATGCGGCTTTCTTGGGCCTGCCGGGCTTCTTCGGCGGAGCCGGCGGCGCAGGATTCTCGACCGCGGGCAGCCGGTTACGGTTGAGCGCCGGGCTCAGCAGGGCGGCCAGGTGCTCGTCGAGCGGTTTCAGCTCGGGCTTCGAAGCCTTCGCCGAGGAGACGCGGGGTTTGTTCGCAGGAGGCATGGGTGGAATATGGCCCCGCGGAACGAAAGGGGAAAGGGCGGCCCATCGCTTCGCGCCAATCAGGAGCGAGACCCATCATGACGACGACGTCGAACCCGATCCATCCGCAGGCGCGGATCGGCCATGTCCATCTCAAGGTCGCCGATCTCGACCGGGCCCTGGCCTTCTATTGCGGCGTGCTCGGATTCTCCCTCAAGGCTCGCTACGGCACCCAGGCCGCCTTCATCGCGGCGGGGGATTACCACCACCATATCGGGCTCAACACTTGGGAGAGCGAAGGCGGCAGCCCGCCGCCGCCCGGCACGACCGGCCTATTCCACCTCGCAATCCTCTATCCGACCCGCGCCTCCCTCGCCGATGCCCTGCAGCGTCTCGACGCGGCCGGCATCGCCCTCGACGGGGCCAGCGACCACGGTGTGAGCGAGGCACTGTACCTGCGCGACCCGGACATGAACGGAGTCGAACTCTACAGGGACAGGCCGGAAGCGGAATGGCCGCGCGATGCCGAGGGCGGCCTCACCATGTTCACCCGCCGCCTCGATCTCGCCGATCTCCGGGCCGCCCTGGATGAAACCTGAGGAGCACCAAAACGTTAGGTGGCAACCTTTCCGTGTGCTAACCAGTGACGAGACGATGCCGCTCTCGAACGGGGGCGGCCGAGGCGGGCATGGCGGCACCAGATCGTCGCCGCCTCGACGCCACCCGCTCGCTCGAGGCCCACGGTCTCGGGCGCAGGGCGGCGGCGGGTGGAGACGAGCCGCGCCCCCCTTTGCCCGATGCGAGCGACCCCATGAAAATCCGGACCGGCTACACGATCGGCTACGACACGTTCGGCCCGACGCCGATCACCCTGATGCTCAACGTCCACCCATCCAGGGCTGGTGATCTGCTGACACCGGAAACGATGACGATCGAGCCGCCGGTGGAGGCCCACAGCTACCTAGATCCGTTCGGCAACGTCTGCACCCGCATCCTCGCCCCCGGTGGCCGGATCACGGTGTCGGCCGATTTCACGATCGAGGATTCCGGCGAGTTGGACGAACTCGTGCCCGATGCGAAACAGCATCCGGTGCAGGATCTCCCGGACGACGTCATGCCGTTCCTGCTCGGCAGCCGCTATTGTGAGACCGACAAGCTCTCGAACATCGCCTGGGGTCTTTTCGGCACCACACCCGAGGGTTGGGCACGGGTCCAGGCGATCCACGATTTCGTGCACCGGCACATCAAGTTCGATTACCAGCAGGCCGACGCCACCCGCACGGCTTTCGAAGCCTACACGCAAAAGATCGGCGTCTGCCGCGATTTCACGCATCTCGCCGTCGCCTTCTGCCGCTGCATGAACATCCCGGCCCGCTACTGCACCGGCTATCTCGGCGATATCGGCGTGCCCGTGGTGCCGCCGGGCGACTTCTCGGCCTGGCTCGAAGTCTATCTCGACGGGCGCTGGTTCACCTTCGACGCCCGCAACAACAAGCGCCGCATCGGCCGCATCCTCATCGCGCGAGGCCGCGACGCCACCGACGTGGCGATCTCCACGAGCTTCAGCACGGCCCTGCTCGCCAGCTTCGACGTGCATACCGACGAGATCAGCGAGACCGGCGAGTTGACCCCCATCGCCTGAAGCGGATCCACGCCGGATCGACATCCGACCTCCCGCGTTCCGATAGACACATTCCCTCCTCGGCCGGTCCCTCCACCGGATAGGCCGAGGAGGAATGCACCTCTATTGGAGACAGCATGTCGGACAGGATCAAGGGTACGGCGCTCATCGCCGGTGCGAGCGGCATCGTCGGCAACAACCTCGCCCGTCACCTCGTCGCCGAGGGCTGGAACGTCCTGGGCCTGGCGCGCCGGCCCGTGGATATCGAGGGCGTGACCCCGGTGACGGCGGACCTGACCGATCCCGCCTCCCTGCAAGCGGCCTTGTCCAAGCTCGCGCCGACGCATGTCTTCATCACCACATGGATGCGGCAGGCGACCGAGGCCGAGAATTGCCGCGTCAATGGCGCCATGGTGCGCAACCTTCTCGACGCACTGCAAGCGGCTCCGTTGCGCCACGTGGCCCTGGTGACCGGCCTCAAGCATTATCTCGGGCCCTTCGAAGCCTATGGGAAAGGCACGCTGCCGCAGACGCCGTTCCGCGAGGACCAGGACCGTCTGCCGGTGGAGAATTTCTACTACGTACAGGAGGACGAGGTCTTCGCTGCCGCCAAACGCCAGGGGTTCGGCTGGAGCGTGCACCGTCCGCACACCATCGTCGGCTATGCCCTCGGCAACGCCATGAACATGGGCGTGACGCTGGCCGTCTACGCCTCCCTCTGTCGAGAGACCGGACGCCCGTTCCTGTTCCCGGGCTCACCGCAGCAATGGAACGGGTTGACCGACGTCACCGATGCGCGGCTGCTGGCCCGTCATCTCGCCTGGGCCTCCACCGATCCCGCCGCGGCGAACACCGCGTTCAACGTGGTCAACGGTGACGTCTTCCGCTGGTCGTGGATGTGGGGGCGCATCGCGGAGTGGTTCGGCCTGGAGCCGGCGCCCTATCCGGGTGCGGCGACGCCCCTCGAAGAGCAGATGGCCAAGGACGGGCCGGTCTGGAGGGATCTGGCTGAACGCCACGGGTTGGTCGAGTCCGACCTCGACCGTCTCGCCTCCGCATGGCACACCGATGCGGATCTCGGCCGACCGATCGAGGTGGTCACCGACATGGCGCGCAGCCGCCGGCTCGGCTTCCTCGATTATCAGCCCAGCAACGACAGTTTCCTCGACCTGTTCGGCCGGTTGCGGACCGAAAAAGTCATTCCCTGACACAGCATTCACTGAGACAGAAAGTGACGATGCAATCCGAAACGCCGGCTTCGCCCAACCCTGCGCTTCCCGAACTCGACTCGGAGACCCTGGCCTTCGCGGGCCGGGTTTTCCAATATGCGCGGGCAGGGCATGTGGACGAGCTCGAAGAGCTATTCGCTCAGGGACTCCCGGCGAACCTCCTCAATGACAAGGGCGACAGCCTGCTGATGCTGGCCGCCTATAACGGGCAGGTCGAGACCACGCGCCTCATCCTCGAGAACGGCGGCGACCCCGAACTCTCCAACGACCGCGGACAGACCCCGCTCGCCGGCGCCGCCTTCAAGGGCGACATGGCCATCGTCGAGCTACTGCTGGAGAAGGGCGCCTCCATCGACGGCACCGGAACCGGCACGCGCACCGCGCTGATGACGGCGGCGATGTTCAACCGCACCGAGATGGTGGAACTCCTGCTGGCGCGGGGTGCGGACCCGGCCAGGCGCGACGGCAACGGGCAAAGTGCCGCGGATCTCGCCCGTTCCATGAACGCCGCCGACACGCCGTTCCAGCTCGAGGCGGCCATCCGGCTCGCCCGACTGAGCGTCGACTGAAGCCAATCGATCGATGGATGGGGCCTGACGGGATGATCAAATCGCTGGCGATGGTCCGCCGCTCCGTCTTTCCGCTGATGGCCGGCGCCCTGACAATCTCCTCGGGAGCGGGGGCCGAGGAATGGCCGATGTTCGGCCGCGACCATACCAACCGGCATTTCTCGCCGCTCACGGCCATAGACCGGGGCAACGTCGCCAAGCTACGTCCGGCCTGGATCTTCCAGACCGGGATCACCGGCTACTTCCAGGCCGAGCCGGTGGTGGTGGGCGGCGTGATGTACGTCTCCACCACGCAGAACCACGTGGCTGCCCTGGAGGCGAAGACCGGCCGGGTGATCTGGACCTACACCCACAAGGCCCGGACGGAGAAGATCTTCGGACCGCCCTCGAATCGCGGCGTCGCGGTCTCGGGCGGCAAGGTCTTCGAGGCGACCATGGACGGGCGGGTCATCGCCCTCGACGCCAAGACCGGCAAGGTCCTGTGGGACCACGAGGCCGTCCGCCCTGAGGAGGGCGAGTCGGAGACCGCCTCTGATCTTGCGGGAAAGCTGGGCGCGGGCGCGATCCAGGGTTCGAGCCGGCTCGGTTTCAAGATGCCGCCCCTCGTGGCCGACGGACTGGTCATCGTCGGCGTGGCCGGGGCCGGCTACGGCCTCCACGTGGAGGACGAGAAAGGCGGGCTCGACGGCGGCGCTGTGGTCGGGATCGAGGGCGGCTACGGACGACGCGGCTGGCTCGCTGCCTACGATGCGGCCACCGGCGAGGAGCGCTGGCGCTGGTACGTCACCAAGGAGGACGGCTGGGAAGGCGGCTTCGTCGAGAAGACCGCCGATGGGGTGCCGCTCAATCGCGACATCGCCGCCGAGAAGGCGGCCGTACCCCGGCACAGGGAGGCCTGGAAGGTCGGCGGCGGCTCGCTCTGGATGACCCCGGCCTACGATGCCGATCTCGGCCTGATCTATGTCGGCACCGGCAACCCCGCGCCGCAGAATTTCGGCCTCTCGCGGCCGGGCGACAACCTCTACACGATGAGCCTCGTCGCTCTGGACGTGAAGACCGGAAAACTGCGCTGGTATTACCAGCAGGTCCCCCATGACGAATGGGGCTACGACGTCGCGAGCCCGCCCTTCCTGCTCGACTACGCGACGTCGCAAGGCCCGGTGAAGGCGGTCGCCGAAGCGAGTAAGACCGGCTGGCTCTACGTCCACGACCGGGCGACCGGCACGCTCCTCGGCAAGTCCGCGCCGCTGACCACTCAGAAGAACCTCTACGCACCGCCCACCGAGACCGGAACCGTCGTCAGCCCCGGTCCCCTCGGGGCGATCTCCTGGCATCCGGTCGCCTTCGATCCGACGACGAGCATGGCCTACGCCCAGGTCCGTCACGGCGCGACGACCTACACGGTGAGGACTGTTCCCGCCACCGCCGGCAGGCCGCAGATCCGTTTCACCGAAACGAGCGAGGCGAAGGGAGAGCCTTCTTTCAGCACGCTCACGGCCGTCGACCTCGCCAAGGGCGGCGCGATCAAATGGTCGGTGAAGGCGGGAAGCCGCCTTTCGGGCGGCACGCTCGCCACCGCCGGCGGTCTGGTCTTCTCCGGCGAGGAGGACGGCCATCTCGATGCCCATGACGCAGCGACCGGCACGATGCTGTGGCGTTTCCAGTGCGGTGCCGGGATCGGCGGGCCGCCGATCACCTATTCGCTGGACGGCCGGCAATACGTGGCCGTGGCGGCCGGCGGAGCCTCGTTCACCAAGGGCTCGGGTTTCGGCACCGGCGACGCGCTCGTCGTGTTCGCCCTGCCGGACTAACGGTTATCTCGTCACTTCGCATGTCCGCCTCGACGGACTGAATATTGCCACCGCCAGCGCCCCTTGCCGGACATGCTCCCCCCACAAGCTTGGCCAGCACGATGGTTGCCTGTCGTGATAGGGGGTCGAGGATCGCTATCATCGCCTAGACGGCGTGCGAGCAGCGTGCTGTCGTCGATAGCGGGGCCAAGCGTGTTTGCCCGGCGGCAGGAAGTGACGGCATGAACCCGAACACCCGGCGATGGGCCATCAGTAGCGTCTTCGGCCTGTTCGTGGGCTGGGCGATCGGCGGGGTGATCTTTCCCGTCCTGACCGCCCTCATCGGTATGATGGTCCGGCCCAACCCGGGCATGCGGGATGCCGCCATAACCTGGCCGGGACCGGCTTTAGACATGCTGCCCTTCCTCGCCATCGGTCTTCAGGCCACCGTGGTGATCGCCGTGACGCTCCTCCTTGCCCGCGCGGGCGGTGAGCGTCGACGCATAGGCTGGGGCTGCCTCGCCGTCGGGGGCGCCATCCTCTTGAATGGCATCGTCCTCCTGGCGATCACGGGCGTCCTGGGCTGGCTTCTCGACCGGGATTCCGGTGGTACCAGTGGTGGCGAGGCGAGTGCCGGGTTCTTCCTACTGCTGTTGGGCCTGCCCTACGCCCTGCTCTGCATCGCGCTGCTGGCGGGCGGGGCGGTGATGCTGCGCAGGCGCCCGCCTTCGCCGCCGCCGGGAGGAACGGGACGGTCCGGACTGTGATGAAGGCGTGACGACCGCCATTACCCTTCAAGCAGGTCACCTGTTCGCGGCCGGCCGGATGTGACAGGACGACACAGGCGGCGCGCCGCTTGCATTGGCAGAGCCGAGATCACAAGAGACCGCACCACCCCATGTCGACCGATGTTTCCGAGCCACGACAGCCCACCGACCCCGGCTCCCCCGTGGTGCGCACGATCGCGATGCCCGCGGACACCAATCCGGCCGGGGATATTTTCGGCGGATGGCTGATGGGACAGATGGATCTGGCAGCGGGTAACGTCGCCGCTCGCCGGGCGCGGGGCCGCTGCGCCACGATCTCCGTGGATGCCATGACCTTCCATCGCCCGGTCATCGTCGGCGACGAGGTCAGCATCTATGCCTGGATCGTGAAGGTCGGCCGCACCTCGCTCCGCATCCAGGTCGAGGTCTGGCGCCGCGAACGCGAGAGCGAGACTACGATGAAGGTGACGGAAGGCCTGTTCACCTTCGTCGCCATCGGCAGCGACCGCCGCCCGAGGCCGATCCCGCCCGAGGTCGAAGAGACCTGGGAGGTCTGAGTTTCGATCCCACCCGGTTCGGGCGGGACCGCCTCACCACCACGACGTGCCGCGTCCCAATTCGCCGACGTCGAGATGGCTGGCGATGGAGGCTCCGATATCCGCGAAGCTCTCCCTACGCCCGAGTGACCGGGCGGCGAGACCGGGACCGAAGGCCAGGACCGGCACCTGCTCGCGGGTATGCTCCGTCCCCGACCATGTCGGGTCGTTGCCGTGGTCGGCGGTGACGATGCAGACATCACCCGCCTCGAGCACCGCATGGATCTCGGGCACGCGCGCATCGAAGCGCTCCAGCTCGGCGGCATAGCCGGGCACATCGCGGCGGTGGCCGTATTCCGTGTCGAAATCGACGAGGTTCAGGAAGACCAGCCCGCCCTCGGGGAGGGTGCGGAACGCGGCCAGCGCCGCATCGAGGCAGGCAACGTTGCCGGCGGCCTTGATCTCGCGGCCCGTGGCGCGGTGGGCGAAGATGTCGCCGATCTTGCCGACGCTGACCATAGGGCGTCCCCGCTCGCTCAGGCGGTCGAGGAGGGTTTCGCCCGGCGGCTGCGTGGCGAAATCCTTGCGGTTCGGGGTACGCCGGAAACCAGTTTCCTCTGAGCCGAGGAAGGGGCGGGCGATGACCCGGCCGATCCGGTAGGAGTCGCAGATCTCGCGGGCGATCCGACAGAGCTCGTAGAGCCGATCCAGCCCGAACGTCTCCTCGTGAGCGGCGATCTGGAAAACGCTGTCGGCCGAGGTGTAGCAAATCGGCTTGCCCGTCAGGACGTGCTCTGCCCCGAGACGCTCGACGATCGGGATGCCGGCGGCGTGGCAATCGCCGAGGATACCGGGGAGTTCGCCCCGTTCGATCAGCATTTGGATGAGGGCAGTGGGGAAGGCCGGCACTCTGTCGGGAAAGTAGCCCCATTCCTCGGTGACGGGGGCGCCCGCGATTTCCCAATGGCCGGAGGGTGTGTCCTTGCCGGGCGCGGTCTCGATGGCATGGCCGTAGGCCCCATCGACCGGACCGGATGGCTCGAGCCCGGGCGGGATGCGGCCGCTCGCCCCCTCGGCGGCGAGACCGAGGCCGAGACGCGTCAGATTCGGCAGCGCGAGGGGGCCGGCTCGAAGGCCCGCGCGATTACCCGCCCCGGCGGCACAGGATTCCGCGATATGGCCGAGCGTGTCCGACCCCTCGTCGCCGTAGCGGGCAGCGTCCGGCCCTCCGCCGATGCCGACCGAATCGAGGACGATGAGAAAGACGCGCGCCATGGGTCTCGTCGTGTTCAGGCCGGGACCACGTCTTCGGTGGTGGCGCTGTTGAGATCGAAGGCGGCAGCGAACAGGGCCTTCGTGTACTCGGTCTGCGGCCGGGCGAAGATGGCCTCCGCCGGGCCTTCCTCCACGACCTTGCCGTTCTGCATCACCAGCACGTAGTTCGCCAGCGCGCGCACGACCTTGAGATCGTGACTGATGAAGAGGTAGGCGAGCTTGCGCTCCTTCTGCAGGTCGCGGAGCAGGGTGACGATCTGAGCCTGAACCGACCGGTCGAGGGCCGAGGTCGGTTCGTCGAGGACGACGAAGCGCGGTTTCAGCACCATGGCGCGGGCGATGGCGATGCGCTGGCGCTGGCCGCCGGAAAATTCGTGCGGGTAGCGATCCATCGTCGCCGGATCGAGACCGACATCGGTCAGTGCCTTGGCGACCACGGCGCGCCGCTCGGTGCGCGACTTCACCGCTCCCTGCACGACGAGGCCCTCGGCGACGATGTCGGCCACCGTCATGCGCGGCGAGAGCGAGCCGTAGGGGTCCTGGAAGACCACCTGCATGTCGCGCCGGAACGGTCGCATCGGTCCGGGGCCGAGCCCGGCAATGGACTGGCCGAGGAAGACGATAGGGCCCTCGCTGCCGGTGAGGCGCAGCAGGGCGAGCCCCAGAGTGGTCTTGCCCGATCCGGATTCCCCGACGATCCCGATCGTCTCCCCCTCGCGGACGGCGAGGGACACGCCATCCACCGCCTTCACGTGGAAGGTGGTGCGCCGGAGAAGCCCCTCGCGGACCGGAAACCACACCTTGAGCGGGCCGGCTTCCAACAGGCGCGGAGCGTCGTCCGCCACCGGGTTGGCGCGCCCCTTCGGCTCGGAGGCGAGCAGGCGCTGGGTATATTCGTGTTTGGGCCCGGCGAAGATCTCGTCCACCGGCCCCGCTTCGACGATGCGGCCGGCGAGCATCACGCAGACCCGCGAGGCGATGCGCTGCACGATGCCGAGATCGTGGGTGATGAACAGCATCGACATGCCAAGGCGCTTCTGCAGGTCGGCCAGGAGCGTGAGGATCTGCGCCTGGACGGTGACGTCGAGGGCGGTGGTCGGCTCGTCCGCCACCAGAAGGTCCGGCTCGCAGGCGAGCGCCATGGCGATCATGACGCGCTGGCGCTGGCCGCCGGACAATTCGTGCGGATAGGCGCCCATGCGCCGCTCGGCGTCGCGGACGCCGACGAGTTCGAGCAATTCGAGGATGCGGGCGCGGGCCTTGCGGCCGGACAGGCCGCGATGGATCTCCAGAACCTCACCGATCTGCCGCTGGATCGTGTGCAGTGGATTGAGCGAGGTCATCGGCTCTTGGAACACCATGGTGATGTCGGCACCACGGATCTTGCGCAACTCCGGCTCCGGCAAGGCCAGAATGTCCCGTCCCTTGAACAGGATGCGACCGCCGGGATGGACGGCGCTGCCATCGAGGAGACGCAGGATCGACAGGGCCGTCACCGACTTGCCCGACCCGGACTCGCCCACCAGGGCAACCGTCTCGCCCCTGTGGATTGTGAAGCTCACGCGATCCACTGCCAGCGTCTCACGCTCACGCGAGCGAAAGGCGACCGACAGGTCCTGGACGTCGAGCAGCGTGTCAGTCATCGAGGGAAGGGCACCGGGTCCGCGGATTGGGGGAAGCCGAGGTTCTTATAGCGCGGCGCGATGAGATCGGCGAACGGCGATTGATCCGGCGCCAGACCGCATTACAAACGCCCCGTGACATCCCTCCGCAGCCTGATCTTCGCCTGTTGTCTCCTCGCCGCCGCGCCGGCCTCGGCCGAGGTGGCGACGGAAACCGTTGAGCAGGCGCTCTGCCGCCTGATCGAGGATTCAGCCAGGGTGCGCGGCCTGCCCGTGCCGTTCCTGACGCGGCTGATCTGGCGGGAAAGCAGTTTTCGCGTCACGGCCGTGAGCCCGGTCGGTGCGCAGGGCGTCGCGCAGTTCATGCCGGGAACGGCACGCGAGCGCGGGCTGACCGACCCGTTCGATCCCGAACAGGCGATCCCCCACGCCGCTCATCTCCTCGCCGACCTCAATCGCCAGTTCGGCAATCTCGGCCTCGCGGCGGCGGCCTATAATGGCGGCGCGGGCCGGGTCTCGGGCTGGCTCGCCGGAACGGGCGGCCTACCCGCCGAGACGCGCGCCTATGTCATGGCGATCACCGGCGCGCCGGCGGAGGATTGGCGCGGAGGCGCGGCCGTCAACGGAGCCGAGGGAGAGTCTGATGCCCCCAAGAAGGAAGCGTCGAAGGCGGAAGCGCCGAAGACCTGCCTGCAGGTCACCGCTGCTTTGCGGATTCCCTCGCGCGGCGATCGCTTCGCCCTTGGCGGCAACGAGGGGCCGGCCGCCCCCTGGGGTATTCAGCTCGCCGGGAATTTCTCGAAATCCCTCGCCCTCCAGAGCTTCTCCCGCACCCGGAAACTCTATGCCGGGGTGATCGGCGAGGTGCGGCCAATGATCATCGGGACGCGCCTGCGCAGTCGCGGCACGCGCGCCTTCTACCGGATCCGCATCCCGGCCGAGAGCCGGGCGGCGGGCGATATCCTGTGCGGCCGCATCCGGAAGGTCGGGGGCGCCTGCATCGTGCTGCGCACCTGAATCCGAAAAACCCTTTTTCCGGTCATGAATCCGCCGTGCGGCACGTGTCATTCGGGTCTTCGTTTCCCCGTTTGAGAGATGCATGACCCGCGCCTTCGCCGCCTTCGCCACTCTCGCCTGCCTCGCACTGGCCGCCTTCGGGGTCACGGCCTGTTCGCCCCTCGCCCTCTTCGATGCCGTCGGCCCGCGCGACCAGGGCGGCCGGCTCGCCCAGAAGAGCGCCGCCTTCGGCACCCATCCGCGGCAACGCCTCGATGTCTTTACGCCCGTCGGCGGCGCGGCGGATGCGACGGTGCTGGTCTTCTTCTATGGCGGCTCGTGGAAATCGGGCGCGAAGGACGATTACGAATTCGTCGGTCAGGCCCTGGCGGCCCAGGGTTTCGTCACCGTCATCCCCGATTACCGGGTCTATCCGGAAGTTCGGTTCCCCGACTTCCTCAATGACGGCGCCGCCGCCATCGCCTGGGTTCGCGACAACATCGCCGAATATGGCGGCGACCCGCGCCGCATCGTTCTCGCGGGCCATTCGGCCGGGGCCTACAATGCCCTGATGCTCGGGCTCGATCCGCGCTACCTGCGCAAGGCGGGCGTCGATCCGAAGGTGATCCGGGCCGTGGCCGGTCTGTCCGGCCCTTATGACTTCCATCCTTTCGACCAGGACACCTCGCGGGACGTGTTCGGACAGGCCCCCGACCCGGCGGCGACGCAGCCGATCACCTTCGCCAGCCCTCATTCACCGCCCGCATTCCTGGCCACGGGCGGCAACGACACCATCGTCCGTCCGCAGAATACCCAGAGCCTCGCGGCGCGACTGCGCGCGGTGCGCGTGCCGGTGCAGGAGCGGATCTATCCCGGCCTCGACCATGCCGACACGCTTCTGGCCCTCTCGGTCACCTTCCGCTCGAAAGCGCCGGAACTGTCGGAAATGACGACATTCCTCAAGCAATATGCCGGGACACAACAGCACGTTCGCTCGGTCTCGCGGTGGGACCGTTAGGCGAGCGCCGGAAGACAGGGGGACAAGCCATGCGCGACGACGACACGGACCGGCCGAAGCGCACGGTCTCCCATACGGTCGGCGAGAGCCTCGACACACTCTCCCTCGACGAGATCGCCGAGCGGATCGCCTTGCTGCGCGCCGAGATCGAGCGCCTGGAATCGGCCCGAACCGGCAAGAAATCCGCGCTGGACCGGGCATCCTCGATCTTCAAACTGTAGGCACGGACTCCCCGGGCGGGGCCGCGCCCTCCCGCCTCATGGCCTCCTCCTCCTCGCCCAGCCGGGCGATGTCGTCGGCCACGACCGCCTCCAGTCCACGCGCGATCTTCAGCGCCCGCGTCGGCTCGCCAACCCGCATCACCAGGACGATGGTCTCGCGATCGACGCAGCCGGGCTCGCCACAGGCGATTTCGTTGACGGCGAGGACGTCATCCTCGCCGAGCCCGAAACCCAGGCGAAGCTCGCGCTTGAGCCTCGCCGCATCGGCCGACCGTGCGGCCGAGCGGGCGCGGGCATCCTTGAGGGAAAAGAACGCCATCAGGCGGCGGCACGCTGCCAGGCGGGAAACGGATCGGGCAGGGCGCGGTAGGGCGCCGGATCGAACCGCGTCACCTCCTCGGAACCGACCAGACAGGCGTCGAGTGCGGCGGTGATCGCTGCCTGGTCGAGACCCGTCCCGATGAAGACGAGTTCCTGGCGGCGGTCGCCCCAGGGCTCGCTCCAGTTCCGGGACAGATGACTGCGCCACTCCGCATCCTCCGGCCAGCGGGCCTTCGGTACGCAGGCCCACCACGCCCCCATCGGGGAAACCCGGGCGATGGCACCGGCGAGGGAGAATTCACCGACCCAGTCCGGGCGCGTCGCCAGCCAGAAATGCCCCTTCGCGCGGATGAGGCCCGGCCATGTCGTTTTGGTGAAGGCATCGAAGGCCTCGGGGGCGAAGGGACGGCGAGCCCGGTAGACGAAGGAGCCGATCCCGTATTCCTCGGTTTCAGGCACGTGATCGGCGGCGCCGTAGAGCTCCTTGAACCAGAGCGGGTGTTCCTGCGCCTTCTCCTCGCTGAACAGGCCGGTATCCAGAACCTGGTCGGGGGGGACGCGGCCATAGGAGGCCTCGACGATGCGGGCATCGGCATTGAGCCCACGTATCACCGAGCGGACCAGAGCGAGCTGATCCGCCCCGACATCACCGGCCTTGTTGAGGACGACCACATCGGCGAACTCGATCTGCTCCACGAGAAGGTCGACAAGGGTCCGGGCATCCTCCTCGCCCGCAATCTCGCCCCGGTCGCGCAGGAACGCCGTCGAACCGTAATCGCGCAGGAGACTCACCGCGTCGACCACGGTGACCATGGTGTCGAGGCGGGCGACGTCGCTCAGCGCAGCCCCGTCTTCGTCACGGAACGAGAAGGTGCTCGCCACCGGCAGCGGCTCGGCGATGCCGGTGCCTTCGATCAGGAGGTAATCGAACCGCCCTTCCTCCGCGAGCGTCCGGACTTCGGCCAGAAGGTCGTCCCGCAGCGTGCAGCAGATGCAGCCATTGGTCATCTCAACCAGGCGTTCGTCGGTGCGGGAGAGGTTGGCGCTGCCCTCACGGATCAGAGCGGCGTCGATGTTCACCTCACTCATGTCGTTGACGATCACGGCGACGCGTCGTCCCTCGCGGTTGTTGAGAATGTGGTTCAACAGCGTGGTCTTGCCGGCACCGAGGAAGCCGGAAAGGACGGTGACGGGGAGACGGTGATCGCGCTGGCTCATCGGAAATCCACTATGTAATGTAATACTATTACAATTCGTGGGATCGTCCCTGTCAATCCCGTTTGAAAATCTCTGTCCACGGGTAGACAGAGGAGGGTCGAAAAGCGCGCTCCGCGTGTTAGGGGAGGGCCATCCCGGCAGAGTCGCGGCAAAGGTGCAGCCGCTGGCCGGCGATCGCCCGAGGATGGAATCCAGTGCGACCCTGGCGAGAAGGACCGGGAGACCGGCGCAGCTACCATCACGGCAACCTCAAAGAGGCGCTGATCGAAGCGGCGCGCCGGTTCATCGCCGAGCGCGGCGTGGGCGGTTTCACCCTGGTCGATGCGGCACGCCTCGTCGGAGTGACCCCCGCCGCGCTCTATCGTCATTTCCGGGGTCGCGAAGCTCTGCTGGAGGAGGTGGCCGGCCGTGGCTTCACCGACCTCGCCGAGCGTCTGGCACGCTCCCTCACCACACGCGGAACACCTCTCGAGCGCTTCACCCGAATGGGCGAAGCCTATCTCGCCTTCGCCGAGGAAGAGCCCGGCTATTATGCCGCGATCTTCGAGACGCGTGGCGCACCGATGGCAGCGGATTCTGCAGCCTCCGACGTCCCGCCCAGGCCCAGCCCCTTCGACCTTCTGCTCGAAGCGCTGAAATCGACGTTTCCGGATGGATTCGGTGGGGTCGAGCCTCGTTTCGTCGCCCTGGAAGTCTGGGCCCTCTCGCACGGGCTCGCCACGCTCTCGGCTTCCGGCCATCTGCCGAAGGGGCCGGGAATGCCAGACAAATACGAGTTGCTACGCGCCGGCGTGCTGGCCCTCGTCCATGGCGCGGGACGCCCCCGACCCTTGGCCTGACACTCTCCTGAAAACGACCCTTGAAACCGCCACGTCGCATTCGCAAGTAAATGTGGTTCACATTAACATCGGAGCTGTGAGCCGTGAGCTTTTCCTCGACCTCTCCCTGGGCCACCGCCAAAGCCTGCCGCAGCGGTCCGTTTCCCCGCCGCTCTTTCGAGATCGGCGCCGTCGTCGTCGCGTTCTTCTATTGGTGGCCGTTGGCGGCGGCCTACATCGCCTGGAAGGTGGCGGGTTACCCGGCATTGTCCGAACTGCGCGGCATGATCGGCCGCGGATCCGATTGGCAGGCGGGCATGCGCAAATCGCGCTTCGCCCAGGCGTTCGAGGCCGCAGACCTGCGCGGCACCGGTAACCTTGCCTTCGACGATTACCGCCGCGCCGAACTCGACCGGCTCAATGCCCAGCGCAAGGCGCTGCAGGAGGAGAGCCGCGCTTTCGCCGAGTTCGTGGAAGAACTGAAGCGCGCCAAGGACCGCGAGCAGTTCGACGCCTTCATGGCCAAGCGCAACAATAGCGGCCCGACGCAGAGCGTCTGACCGATCCCCCATTCGGGGCAAGGAGGGCTTCCGGCAGCGATGCCGGGAGCCCTTTTTCGTTTGTCCGGCGGCGAGATCAATCCTGCAGTTTCTTCAGGTGATGCAGGGCGATGAAGTGCAGGCAGAAGCCGAGGATCAGCGCCGTCACGCTCACCGCACCCGGCTCGGTCTGGAAGAACCGCAGCGAGACGCTCCACGCCTCGGAGCGGGACAGGCGGTGGTCAAACCCTTCGTAGAGCCGCATCCCCGGCAGGAAGAAGCCGACCATCACCAGGGACGCCCCAAGCGTATTGAGGAACGTGGCGCGATAGCGGACCCTGTCGTTACGGGCGGACTTGCTCATGGGCGTACTGTTTCGGATAAGTTTCATCGACGACCCGGACCACCCTGTTTGCATCGCTCCGACGACCGGGACGCGCCCCCCACCGCGTCATGGCCGCGCTTCTTTATCGGATTTTCCTGCCCCGGGGGGCCATAAGGGCGGGAGTTCAAAAGAGCGTGGGGTCTGTCCGGTGCCGTCCGTGGCACGGTGGGCCGGTTCTCGGGGGAGTGAAGGCGATGGTGAATACGGACGGTCCCGGCGCGGA
This sequence comes from Methylobacterium sp. CM6241, assembly GCF_054817845.1. Lineage (NCBI taxonomy): Bacteria > Pseudomonadati > Pseudomonadota > Alphaproteobacteria > Hyphomicrobiales > Methylobacteriaceae > Methylobacterium > Methylobacterium sp. CM6241. Next base: position 4,736,607 of record NZ_CM139246.1, on the reverse strand, counting down.
GACCCGCGCGACGGTCACGGTGGTCAACCATCCCCTGGTCCAGCACAAACTGACCCTGCTCCGCCAGAAGGAGCGCTCGACCAAGGGCTTTCGCCAGATCCTCAACGAGATCGGGATGCTCCTCGCCTACGAGGTCACCCGCGACCTTCCCCTGGAGCGGGTGACGATCGAGACGCCGATCCAGGCGATGGAGGCACCGCAGATCGCCGGAAAGAAGCTGGTTCTCGCCCCCATCCTGCGCGCGGGGGTCGGCTTCCTCGACGGCATGCTGTCGCTGGTGCCCTCCGCGCGCGTCGCCCATGTCGGGCTCTATCGCGACCCCGAGACGCTGGAGGCGGTGGAATATTACTTCAAGGCGCCGTCCGACCTCGCCGACCGCACCGTCCTCGTCCTCGACCCGATGCTCGCCACGGCCAATTCGGCCATCGCGGCCATCGACCTCCTGAAGCAGCGCGGCGCGCGCGACCTGCGCTTCGTCTGCCTCCTCGCCGCGCCGGAAGGCATCGCCAAGCTCCAGGCGACGCATCCCGACGTGCCGGTCTGGACCGCCTCCATCGACAGCCACCTCAACGACCACGGCTATATCGTGCCAGGCCTCGGCGATGCCGGCGACCGGATGTACGGCACCCGCTGAGACATTCCTCGCTTACCAACTGCGCCCTTGCCAACCTGCCCTCCGGCCGCACATGACGGGTCACGCCAACCGGAGATGTGATGCAATGACGTCAAGCCCAGACCTGCCCGAGACCATGCGCCAGATCCGGTTCGCGGGAGCAGGTGGGCCGGACGTCCTGACTCTCGAGACGGTGCCGCTGCCCCAGCCCGGTCCCGGCCAGGTGCTCATCGAGGTCGTGTCGGCCGGCGTGAACCGGCCCGACATCCAGCAGCGCGAAGGCAAGTATCCACCGCCGAAAGGGGCCACCGAGATTCCGGGCCTCGAAGTCGCCGGCCGGGTCGCGGCCCTCGGCGAGGGGGCGGAGGGTTTCGCCATCGGCGACGAGGTCTGCGCCCTCACCATCAGCGGCGGTTACGCCGAATTCGCCGTGGCCGAAACCGGACAATGCCTGCCGCGCCCGGCGCCGCTCTCGCTGATCGAGGCCGCCGGACTGCCGGAGACCTATTTCACCGTCTACAGCAACGTCATCGAGCGCGGGCGGCTGAAGCCGGGCGAAAGCTTCCTCGTTCATGGCGGATCGAGCGGCATCGGCTCCACGGCGATCCAGATGGCGAAGCTCCACGGCGCGCGGGTCTTCGCGACCGCCGGATCCGCCGAGAAATGCGCCTTCTGCAAGGAGCTCGGCGCCGACGAGGCGATCAATTACCGGGAGGCGGATTTCGCCGAGGAGATCAAGCGCCTCACCGAGGGCAAGGGCGTCGATGTCATCCTCGATATGGTGGGCGCACCTTACCTCGCCCGCAACTTGGCCTCCCTGGCGATCGAGGGACGTCTCGTGCAGATCGCCTTCATGCAGGGCTACAAGGTCGAGAGCTTCAGCATGACGCCGATCATGATGAAGCGGCTCACCTTCACCGGTGCGACCCTGCGGGCGCGTCCCAAAGCGGAGAAGGCGGCCATCGCCGAGGGCCTGCGCCGGGACATCTGGCCCCTCCTCGCCGATGGCCGGATGAAGCCGATCATCCACGCCACCTTCCCCTTGGAGAAGGCGTCCGAGGCCCATGCGCTCATGGAATCCAGTGCGCATCTCGGCAAGATCATGCTAACGACCGGGCGGTGACGCAGGGGTTAACTTGGATGTCGCTGCGGCTTTTGCGTCATATGCCGCGACCAGGGCCAATCGACTCGGAACAGGGAGCTCGGCCGTCGCGTTCAATCCACCAAATGGGACATCCGCGTCTCAGGTTGAACATGACGGCCGTCCCCGGCCGAGCTTCGAAAGGTATCCCATGGCAGAACGACTCGACGGCCAGGACGCGCGTCAGGGCAAGAAGGGCAAGCCAGTCCTCTACGTCCTGATCGGCAGCCTCGTCCTCCTCGCCATCGCCATCACCGGTCTGATGACCTGGCAGGGTGCGAACTCTCCGAAAGACTACGCCTCGCAGAGCCAGGACGCCTCCCGTGGTCAGGTCACCGGCTCCGTGAACGGGTCCGGAAACGGAACCTCGTCGGCGAATACCGGCAACGTTCCCGCTGGCAACCCAGCCTACCCGGCGCCGGCCCAACCTTCGGCCAATGGCGGCCAGAAATAATCCAGACATCATGTCGGTCCCAGCGACCGGCAATGACGACAGCGCGCTACGGCATTGCGGCGGACCTATCCGCTTCGAAGCCGTAGCGTTTTTTATTGAGACGCACTGTTGGTCTGGTGAGATCTCTCGCTAGAGGTCTTTGCATGAAGAGCTACGATCACCACTCGGGATCTAAGCCTTCACGCTCCGCCAGTTCTCAGCGGGTCGGAACCGGAACTTCGCCACGATAATCGTAGAAGCCGCGCTTCGTCTTCCGGCCGAGCCAGCCGGCCTCGACATATTTCACCAGAAGCGGGCAGGGGCGGTACTTCGAATCCGCCAGCCCTTCGTAGAGCACCTGCATCACCGAAAGGCAGGTATCGAGGCCGATGAAATCGGCCAGCTGCAGCGGTCCCATCGGATGGTTGGCACCGAGCTTCATCGCGGTGTCGATGGCCTCCACCGAGCCGACGCCCTCGTAGAGCGTATAGATCGCCTCGTTGATCATCGGCAGCAGGATGCGGTTGACGATGAAGGCCGGGAAATCCTCCGACATGGTGGAGGTCTTGCCGAGCTTGGCGATGAAGGCCTTGGCCGAAACGTAGGTCGGGTCCGCCGTCGCGATGCCCCGGATCAGCTCCACGAGCTGCATGACGGGAACCGGATTCATGAAATGGATGCCGATGAACCGCTCCGGCCGGTCGGTCGCGGCGGCGAGGCGGGTGATCGAGATCGACGACGTGTTCGTCGCCACGATGGCGTCGGGGTTCAGCGAGGGGCACAGGGCGGTGAAGATCTGGCGCTTGGTCGCCTCGTCCTCCGTCGCCGCCTCGATGACGAGATCGCAGGGGGCGAGGTCGTCATAGCTCTCGGCGGCCTGAATACGGGCGACGCCGCTGCGCCTCTGCTCGTCGGTGATCGTACCCTTGGAGACCTGTCGCGCCAGATTGCCGTCGATCGTCGCGAGCCCGCTATGGATCCGGGCGGTGTCGCGGTCGTTCAGCCGCACGTCCAGTCCCGCCATGGCGCAGACATGGGCGATGCCGCTTCCCATCTGGCCGGCGCCGATGATTCCGACGGTCTTGATCTCGATGGCCATCGCTTGAACTCGCACCCCTGAGGCGCGGCCGGTTCGGCCGCAGAACGCCCGCCTAGCGATCGAGGCGTTGGCGCCGCAATTGAAATGCGGCGCACAAAATTCCTAGATCATTTTCTCGCTGAGGTGCAGCCCGGGCAAGCGCTTAAATGGGAAAAGAACTCCGCCGCGGATGGCTGCGGCGGAGTTCCATCGTTCTGATCCGGTCCGGATCAACCTTTGGCTTTGGCGATCTCGGCCTGAAGCTCGGGGACGATCTGGAACAGGTCGCCGACGAGGCCGTAATCCGCCACCTGGAAGATCGGCGCATCCTCGTCCTTGTTGATGGCGACGATGACCTTCGAATCCTTCATGCCGGCCAGATGCTGGATCGCGCCGGAGATGCCCACCGCCACGTAGAGGTCCGGCGCCACGACCTTGCCGGTCTGGCCGACCTGCCAGTCGTTCGGAGCGTAGCCCGCATCGACGGCGGCGCGCGAGGCACCCACGGCCGCGCCGAGGGCGTCGGCCAGCGGCTCGATGAGCTCCTTGAACTTGTCCGAGGAGCCGAGCGAGCGGCCACCCGAGACGATGATCTTGGCGGCGGCCAGTTCGGGCCGGTCGGACTGGGCGATCTCTTCGCCCTTGAAGGTGGATTTGGACGAAGCGGGCGCGCTCACCGAGACGGGCTCCACCGGAGCGGTCGATCCCCCGGCAGCAGCGGCCTTGAACGCCGCCATGCGGACCGTGATGACCTTCTTGCCCTCGGCGGCCTGGACGGTCTGGATCGCGTTGCCGGCATAGATCGGCCGGTCGAACGTATCGGGCGAGATCACGCTCATGATGTCGGAGATCTGCGCCACGTCGAGAAGGGCGGCCACGCGCGGCAGCACGTTCTTTCCGGTGGTGGAGGCGGCGGCGATGATCACGTCGTAATCGGCCGCGAGCGAGACGATCAGCGCCGCCGTCGGTTCGGCCAGGGCGTGGTCGTAGGCGGCATCCTCGGCCAGCAGCACCTTCTCGACACCGTCGAGGGCGGCGGCGGCATCGGCTGCCGGGCGGCTCGCCGCACCGGCGACCAGGGCGTGGATCGGTCCGCCGATTTCGTTGGCGGCGGAGAGCGCCTTCAGGCTGGCGTCGCGCACGGCGCCGTTATCGTGCTCGATGAGGAGGAGAATGGCCATGCTATGCGTCGAACCTCATATGCGGTGCGGCCTGGCATCCGTCGCGGCGTCGCGCCGGACTGCGGCCGAGGATAAGGATTGTGGGCCGGCGCCGGCCATCCTGCGACGGTCGGAGCGCGGACGGAGCCTGAAGCTCAGATGACCGAGGCTTCGCCCTTCAGCTTCTGGACCAGTTCGGCCGCGGAACCGACCTTGATGCCCGCCTTGCGTCCGGCCGGCTCGACGGTCTTCAGCACCTTGACCCGCGGCGTCACGTCGACGCCGAGCGCATCGGGGCTCAGCTCCTCGAGGGGCTTCTTCTTCGCCTTCATGATGTTGGGCAGCGACGCGTAGCGCGGCTCGTTCAGGCGCAGATCCGTGGTCACGATCGCCGGCAGGGCGAGGGTGACGGTCTGCAGGCCGCCATCGACCTCACGGGTGACGTCGATCGAACCCTCGCCGAATTCGAGCTTGAACGCGAAAGTGCCCTGCGGCCAATCGAGCAGCGCGGCGAGCATCTGCCCGGTCTGGTTGGAATCGTCGTCGATGGCCTGCTTGCCGAGGATGACGAGGCCGGGGGCCTCCTTCTCCACGACGGCCTTCAGGATCTTGGCCACCGCCAGCGGCTCCACGAGCCCGTCGGTCTTCACCAGGATCGCCCGGTCGGCACCCATGGCCAGAGCCGTGCGCAAGGTCTCCTGCGCCTGCTGCGGACCGATGGACACGGCGACGATTTCGGTCGCCTTGCCCTTCTCCTTCAGACGGATCGCCTCTTCGACGGCGATCTCGTCGAACGGGTTCATCGACATCTTGACGTTGGCGAGTTCAACGCCCGAACCGTCGGCCTTGACGCGGATCTTGACGTTGTAGTCGACGACCCGCTTGACGGGCACCAGAACCTTCATGGCGGTCACAATCCTCCAATGATTTTCTTGGCAAGGGCCGGCGCAGCGCGCGAGGGGCCTTCGACGCGGTCGAAGGTCCGGGCACCCTCTTGGAATGAAGCGGCGGACCGTAACGGGGGGATTTCAGACTTGTCAACGCGTGCGACAGTCTAGCCCCGCGTCGAACACATGCGATCCGTAATTCACGCTCGCTTGTATGCGGTCTACCAGATTTCCCGCTTCAGCGGTTCTTGCCTGGAACCCAGAGCACGTCGTCGGCTCCATTGGCATTGGCCGTGCGGCTCGCCACGAAAAGGAAGTCCGACAGGCGGTTGAGGTATTGCAGCGCCTCGGGCGAAACGCGCTCGCCCTCCACGGCGGCGAGGGCCACCGTCAGGCGTTCGGCCCGGCGGCAGATCGTACGGGCGAGATGGAGCGCGGCTGAGGCCGCGGAACCGCCGGGCAATACGAAGGATTTCAGCGGCGACAGCTCGGCATTGAGCACGTCGATATCCGCCTCGATCCGCTTCACCTGGCTGGCGACGATACGCAGGGGCTCGTAGGCCGGCGGCTCGTCGCTTTCCGGGGTCGCGAGATCGGCCCCGAGGTCGAACAGGTCGTTCTGGATACGGCCGAGCATCGCGTCGAGGACGATATCGGCGTGGAGACGGACGAGGCCGATACACGCATTGGTCTCATCGACCGTCCCGTAGGCCTCGACCCGCAGATCCGCCTTGGAGCGACGTTCGCCATTGGCGAGCGCCGTGGAGCCCTTGTCGCCGGTGCGCGTGTAGATGCGGTTCAGGGTGACCAAGGGTTATCCGATCTCAGATCCGGGCGTCGGGCTCAGAACGTGTAGCCGATCTTGCCGCCGAAATTCGTCAGGCCGCGATTCTCGTGGCACAGGCCGGCATTCGACATGTGCTCGACGGTGGCCATGATGCTCCAATGCTCGGTCAGACGATAGCCGAGCGCCGCCGCTTCGCGGAAGAGCGGGTTGCAGCCGAGGGCGTTGAAGCCCGCCGGTGCGTTGGCCTTCAGGCCGGTATAACCGTTATGCGCGCCCGCGCCGAAGAAGCCTTCGAGGAAGACCCGGTTGTTCAGGGTCTGCGGGAAGAGGTCCACCGTCCAGGTCGCGCCGATATAGGCGAAGCTGGTGCGACCATCGAAATTGTAGCTGCCGCCCACGGTCGGGCGCGGCACGAAGGCCTGCCAGAACGGATCGAGGCTCACGACCGGCTTGGAGAACAGGATCTCGCCGTTGATGGCGTTGGTGTTCTTCTCGGCGCTGCCGGGATCCTGCACGGCCCCGCCGATGCGCACTTCGGACACGATGCTCAGCGGCTGGACAGGCGTGACGTAGGCCGCAGCGGGAGGCGGCGATCCGAGATCGGCGGCCTGGGCGGAACACACGACGGGCAGGGCGAGAATGCCGGCGACCAGGCGAGAGCAGATGGCTTGCATCGATGACGGATCCAAAGTGAACCCGACCTTCCTACCACGCAGGAATACGCTGGTGTCAGCCCGGACGATCAGTAATCCCGTCCCGATATCGTCTTAGACGAGAGGTGAGACCCAGCCGCCACACTCACCGAGATGTGATGATTGCTCAGGCGGAGCGCCACCAGACGACGCCCATGATGAAAATGATCGCCAAGAACTGGAGCAGTACGCGGAGGCGCATCAGCCGCTGAGACAGGTTGGCGCTGCCCCCACGCATCATGTTGATGAGACCGAGAAACAGCACGACGGCCACGGCGAGGCAGGCGACGAGGACCAGGGTGTTGGATGACATGGAGGCTCGCGCTCGGAACGGGGGGATGGAGCCCATATGGCTCTGCCGATCCCCTAGCCCATAGGGCAGGGGATCGCACCCGCGGAACGGGTGCGACCTTCAGTTTCGCCGGAGCAGGCGCTCGAAATAGTCGAGCTCTTCCCTGGGCCGACTCGGATCGCCGAGCTTGCGCCGCAGCTCCTCCATGATCCGGCGCGTACGCTGGACCGCGGATTCGTCGGCGGTCGGAACCTTGCCACGGCCGTCGGAGAGGTCGCGGCCCTTGGTCGGACGGCCGAGCGGATCGTCGTCACGATTGCCGGCCTGCCCCTGCTGGCTCGGGTTCTCGCCGCCCTCCTGCTCGCCCTCGCCTTCACCCTCGCCCTGGGCCATCTCCTCCATCTGCTTCTGCATGCCGTCCGCGCCGCGCTTGAGCCCATCGAGGGCGCGGCCCTGAGCGTCGACGGCATCGCCTTCCTTGCCCTCGCCGAGGGCGCCTTCGGCGTCGCGCATCGCCTCTTCGGCGTCGGCAAGGCCTTCCTCGCCCTGCATCCCGAGCTCCTTCATCCGCTTCTGCAGATCTTCGAGACGCTGGCGCAAAGCCTGCTGGCGTTCGCCAGCGCCACCCTGGCCCTGCTCGCCCTTCTGGCCTTTCTGACCCTGTTGCCCTTGCTGGCCCTGCTCTCCGCCCTGCTGGCCCTGGTCGCCATTCTGCTGCTGCCCCTGCTGGCCGCGCTGGGGCTTCTGGCCCTGCTTCTGCCCGGGCTGCTGGCCGCGCTTGTTCTGGCCGTCCTTGAAGGTCTCGTCGCGGAGCGCCTGCTGCTCGCGGGACATCTTGTCGAGTTCCTCGGCCTGCTTGCTCATCTCACGGCCATTCGGGTCGGATTTGGCTCCCGGCTCGGCGGTCTGGAGGTTCTCGAGGATGCTGCGCAGCTGTTCGAGCAGGCGTTGCGCCTCGGCGGTGTCGCCGCGCTTCATCGCCTCTTCCATGTCCTTCAGCATCTTGTTCAGATCGTCCGGGGTGACGGTCTTGGCGTTCTGCTGCGACTTGCCCTTCTCGCCCTGCTGCTGAGGCTGCTTCTGCTGGCGCTCGGCCATCTGCTTCATGAACTTGTCGAGGGCCTGTTTCAGGTCCTCCGTCAGCTTCTTGATTTCCTCGTCCGGCGCGTTCCGGTCGATGGCGTCCTTCAGCCTGTCCTGGGCAGCGCGCAGGCTCTTCTCCGCATCGGAGAGGTCGCCATCCTCGATCTTGAGCGCCATCTCCCACAGCAGGTCGGCCACCTCGATCAGGTTTTCGTCGGTCCGTGCCGCCTTGAGCCGGCGGGACGCGGTGCGCAACCCGAGGAAGATCGAGGGCTGCGGCGTGAACTGGTCCGGCGCGATCATGAGTGCATCGAGGGCGGTCTGCACCCGGCGCCGGCTTTCGTCGGGAGCGGTGACGAGGCGCCGGCGCTCCTCGGCCAGGGCGCGCGCCAGGGGCTCGCGGAACGGCCGGGCCGGCAGCGTGATCTCCGCCGTCTCGGTCCGCCCCTCCTGACCGGCCTCGTCCTTCACCACGATGGTCAGCCGGACCCGCGCGCCCGACCAGGGATTGTCGGTGAGGTCCACAAGGGTCTTCGTATCGGTCTCGCCGCTCGCGTCCGAGGGCAAAGCGAGGGGCATCTTCGGAAGGGGCACCAGGGAGCGACCGCCCGTCAGGGGTTCGACGATCCCGTCGGCCGAAGCGATGCCGTAATCGTCCTTGGCGCGGTAGCTCAGATTGAAGGTGCCGCGCGCATTCACCTCCAGGGCGCCGACGCGCCGGACTTCCGGGGCGAGGTCCGGGATGGTCTCGACGATGAGATGCTGCTTGGGCGCCGAGCCCGCGGCGATGATGAGATCGGCGGTGCCGCCGACGAGCTGGAAACGGTCCTCACGAAGGTCGGGACGCGCTTCCTTGCCGGGGAGAGGCTTGAAACCCGCATTCGGCGTCAGCACGACATCGCCCTGGCCGGCGATCCGGACGATCAGCGTGGAGTTGACCGGTGCGCGCAGGCGCTGCTCGGTCCCGCTCATCGTGACGACGAGGGGCGGAAGCCTCGTATAGAGCGGCGGATCGATCCAGCCATCGACGCGAAAGTTCGGTCCCGGGCCGGCGGCCTCGTGCCAGTCGAACGCACTCCCGATGCGCTGGCGCCATTCCGGGCCTGCGACGAACAGGCTGGCCAACGCCGCCACGACGAAGCCGGCGCGAAGGGCGAAGGGGTCGCGGCGCGGCATGCCCGGACGGGGCAGGCCGACGCTCAAGCGGGAGACGGCCTCGGCTGCGCGGCGCTGATGCAGCGCCCAAAGCGCCTGCGTCGCCGGGTCCGTCGTTCCGACGGCGAGGGTATCCTCGATGGCCGAGGCCGGATTGTGGGACGAAGCGCCGTCGGCGGCGTCACGGTCGAGGCGGGCCAGTGCCTCGCGGCGGCTCGGGCGGGATAGGCGGACCAGCGGCACCAGAGCGGCGAGAAAGGCGAGGGCGAAGGCGGCGAGGCCGGCGATACGCCAGAACGGCGACAGATCGAGCCAGAGCCCGAGCCACGAGGCCGCGAGGAAAGCCAGGACCACGGCAAGCGCCCGCCAGACGAGCGGCCAGGCACGTTCCCACAATCCGGCGGCCTGCGATTGCGACACGAGCCGATCGAGCCGGCTTCGGGCTGCCGGCGTCTTCGGCGCCGTCATCTGGGTCGCTTTGGAGGTCGTCGCGTCGGCCTCGTCCATTCTGTTTGGGCTCCCGAGGCGGGGAATGCTCCAGGCATCCCGCCATGTCAGCCTAGCATGGTGGCGGCGCGCGGCGATCGGGTCAAATCGGCCCACCCGCATCGCGGGTGCGCGGCCAAGCAGGTCCGCATTGGCGAGCCAACGCTTCACCTCGCTTAGGCCTTTGAAGTGTCGCAGGTTTCGGAACGCAAAACCGGTGACCACTTTTACTAAACCTGCTTAGTCCGACCGCAGCCAGTCGGGCACGCGGTCGAGGCCGATGAGGTCGTCGTAGCTCTGACGCGGCCGGACGATGGCGGCGCGGTCGCCACTCACCAGAACCTCTGGCACGAGGCGGCGCGTATTGTAGGTTCCGGCCTGGACAGCCCCGTAGGCGCCCGCGGTCATCACGGCGACGAGGTCGCCCGGTGCGACATCGGGGATATCCCGGGCCAGCGCGATATAGTCGCCGCTCTCACAGACCGGCCCGACCACGTCGGCGACGAGGCGGGGAGTGTCGGCACCGGGCTCGATGACCGGGCGAAGGGCGTGGTAGGCCTCGTAGAGCGTCGGGCGGATCAGATCGTTCATCGCCGCGTCGACGATGACGAAGGTCCGGCCCTCCGTGCGCTTCACGTAGAGGACGCGGGTGACCAGGATGCCGGCATTGCCGGCGATCATGCGGCCGATCTCGAAGACCGGGCGCAGGCCGAGGGGCCGGAAATGCGGGCGCAGGATATCCGCCAGGGCGGCGGGCTCCGGGGGAGGGGCGTTGTCCTCGCGATAGGGAACGCCGAGACCGCCGCCGAAATCGATGTGATGCAGGGGGTGACCCTGCGCCATCAGGCTGCGCGCCAATTCGGCCAGGAGCCCGGCCGCATGGGCGAAGGGTGCGAGATCGGTGATCTGACTGCCGATATGCATGTCGACGCCGGACACGGCGATCCCCGGCAGGGACGCCGCGCGGGCATAGACGTCCGCCGCGCGTCCGATGGGGATGCCGAACTTGTTCTCGGATTTTCCGGTGGAGATCTTGGCATGGGTCCCGGCATCCACGTCCGGGTTGACCCGGACGGAGACCGGAGCGGTCGCCCCGAGAGAAGAGGCCACCTCGGACAGGGTTTCGAGCTCGGGCTCGCTCTCCACGTTGAAGCAGTAGATGCCGGCATGCAGGGCCGCCGCCATCTCCTCGCGGGTCTTGCCCACGCCGGAGAACACGATCCGCTGCGGATCGACGCCAGCGGCAAGCGCCCGCCGCAACTCTCCCTCGGAGACGATGTCCATCCCCGCCCCGAGACGGGCCAGGGTGGTGAGCACCGCCTGATTGGAATTCGCCTTCATCGCATAGCAGACGAGGGCGTCGTCTCCCGCGAAGGCTTCGGCGAAGACGCGGTAATGCCGATCGAGCGTCGCCGTGGAGTAGCAATAGAACGGCGTGCCGACTTCGGCCGCGAGGCCGGTCAGGTCGACATCCTCAGCGGCCAGCCGGCCGTCACGATACTGGAAATGGTGCATGGCGGGCCTTGGGACGCGAATCCCGAAACGCGAACCTGACAGAAGACGGCACGCCCGACATAGCCCCGTCGGGACGGGCGTCAGGCCCGCGTCAATCTAGAGGAGCGGATCGAGGATGAATGGCTGTTTGGGGACGGTATAGCCGCGCTTGACGCCCCTCGAGGTCTGTACGGGAGCCTCGAAGATCGCCTGGGGCGTACCGGAAATCGCCGTGGGGTCGAGGTCGTCGCCATCGGCCACCGCGGTCGCATCCGCCACCGGCGACGCTCCGAGGCCGATCCCTGAGGATTGCACCGGTGCTCGCGTATCGGGGGCCTGCAGGGCACCGCGCCGGCCGCAGCCGGAACCGGCGAGGGCCACGCAGCCCACAGCGAAGAGCAACGTCAGTCGGGAACGAAACAACATCAACGCGGGTCCGGCACCTCAGGCGGCGGCATCATAGCCGCTGCCGCTCGCCGATGCGAGCGCAACGGCCACGCTTTGTGCAGCCTGAGGCCCGGAGGCCTCAGGGAAGGGGATCAAACCTACGTGTCAGCCGGGCTGGTCAGCCGGGCTGGTCAGCCTTTCTTGCCGCCCGTCTTCTCGTAGGCGTCGATCGCGCGGCGGCAATTCTCGGACAGCTTGGTCCAGTTGGTCTGGAAGCACTTGTCCACCGCCGGATCATCGGGAGAGAGGTTCCCGCAATAGGTGAGGTAATCGCCGGTGCAATACTTCTTCAACGTCTCGTTGCCCCGCTTCGTCTGGGGAGCGGCTTGAGCGAAAGCCGCCGCCGACGAGAACACGGCCATGGTGGCGAGAGCGAGGGCAAGCGAAGTCGACTTGAATGCCATAGGGAACGAGATCCGTCTCAGACAGTGGAGATGTGACGAACCCGATGATGCCTATGCATGGTCGAAACAAGGCACGCCGGTGGTCATCCCATGAACAACGCGGCTTCTACGCCACAGCTTCCATGACCTGCAACAAGCCTGTAAGGCTTCGGCGGCTGTTCACACCCGTTCGGCCTGTTTCAACGGAACAGGGTCGGCCTGCGCACCGGGCATGGGGAAAACATCGACGGACGGAAGCCGGTTCTGCCTCAGCAGCGAATCCGCCACCTCGACGATACGCTGGCGAAGAACGGCGATCTCCTGGTCTTGCTGCACGTTGGCCTGCGGCACCTTTGCCGCTCGCAGCGCTTCGCATTCCTCCAGAAGCGCTACGTAGCGGGCTTGGAGATCCGGCGCGGGTCCGTCGCTGGCGGTGTCTCCTTCCACGGTCTCCGACGATGCTACTGGGCTGCGTAGCGCATGGAGATCGTCGATGAGATCGCGATGGGCGTTCTCCAGGACTTCGAGCGTGGCGAGGCTGAGGGTTCCTTCCGCGCGAGCGGTGGCGAGGTCGCGTTCGACGCCGTCGAGGGTCGCTCTCGTGGATGCGAGGGTGGCATCCCGCTCCTCCACATTTCGAGCCAGGGCGGCGATCTCGAGGGTCCGCGCTCCGATGGCAGCCATATCCGAATGGCGGCTCGCGCGTGCGGCCTCCACCTTTCGTTCGAGACGACGCTGGGTGACGGCGAAACGCGCGCGCAGGAAATCCTTTTCGGCGGCGATCTCGGAGGCGGAGAGGGGGACGAGCCCTTCGAGCCGACGCTTGGAGAGACGGATCGCCCGGGCGTTCACGGCCGGCAGGACCATGAGGGCGCAGAGGCTCGCCGCAAGGAAGCCGAGCGCGAAGATCATCACGGTTTCGATCACGCGGGCATGCTCTTCCTAAGCAGGTTTCGCAAAAGTGGTCACCGGTTCTGCGCCTTGAAACCTGCGAGATTTCAACGGTCTAAGCAGGCTCGCGTTGGCACGCCGCCGCGGGCTTGCATAGGCCAGATGCGCGAGCCGACAGACCTCAGCATGAACGTCTTTAAACCATTTCCCCCGTGCGAGACCAATCCTTTGAACGGCTTGAGACAACCCAACGCCGACCGAGCCGGGCGAACCGGATCAGAACGGGTTCCAAGTCGGCTTCGACGTGAACTTGAGGTAGCCGACATTGATCCCGAGGCGCGCGCCGACACCGGTCCGGATCGGCACCACCACCATTCCGTCATTCGTGACGGCGGTCATCCCGAACCCGCCGATGAAATAGGCCGAGCCGTCGACCCCGGCAAAGCGCCGGTAGAGGCCGGAGACCGAGGGCATGTTGTAGAGGAGCATCATCGTGCGGTCACCGTCGCCGCCGACGTCGAACCCGATGGACGGTCCCTGCCAGTAGATCCGGCGCTGCCCGGCATTGCGGGTATAGAGTGTGCCTTCGCCGTAGCGGACGCCGCCGACGATGGCGCCGGAGGCTTCCTGCCCGAGGATGTAGCCGTTGGGCTCGCCCCAACGGCGGGTCGCTTCCTCGACGGTGAGGGCGAGGCCGCGCGACATGGAGCCGAAGAACTTATGCCCGTTATCCACGATCTCGGCCGGACGGAAACGGCCGGGGGGCGGCTCGTCGAAGGCCAGAGCCGGGGCGACGGACGCGGCGATCGACAGCGCGGCGGCTGCCACGCCGAGGCTCAGAACGCGCCGACGGGTGATGAGCGGCGAGGGCTCGGCGGATGCGGAGAGGGGATTCGAAGGATCTGTCATCCGGAGCTCCATGTTCGCCCATCAATGGTTCGACATCCGTCCCGATCACCCACATTCTGGCGAATGGGTTTATCCGGTCCGGGACGAGCGGAGAGACGAGCTTGCGTCGCGCCGAGTCGAGCATGAAGTACCGCATGATAGGGTTAACGCGGCGTAACTTCGGAGCGGTCGCGTTGGCGTCGTGCCTCGCCGCACCTCGAAGCGCCTCGGCGGGGCAGGGGCTGATCGCCCTCAACGGTTTCGACGCGGTGAGCTACTTCCTCGACCCCGAAGGCCAGCCGGTCGCCGGCAAAGCGACCTACGAATGGGTCTGGAAGAACCGGACCTGGCGCTTTTCGAAGGCGAGCAATCTCGCGGCGTTCCGGGATGCGCCGTCGGTCTACGCACCGCGTCTCGGCGGCTACGATCCGATCGGGATCGTCGATGGCCGGATCGTCGATACGGACCCGCTGGTCTTCGCGATCCTGCCCGGTCCGACGGGGGATGCGCTCTACCTGTTCCGCAACCCGGAACATCGCGCGAAGGTCGTGGCGTCTCCCGCCATCATCGGGGTGGCGGAAGAGACGTGGCCGAGCCTGAAGTCGCTCACGGAGGACGGCGTGACCCGCTGACACGGGCGCCCCGGTCAGGGCCGCGCGGTGTGCCCTTCCCGGATCGTATTCAGGTTGGGCCCGCGATCGGGCAGTCCGAGACGGCTGGTATAGCTCGGATCCCCAAGGGCCGCGAAAGGGCCGTTGCGGTAGAAGATGCGGTAATGGCCATAGGTGATCTCGCGCCCGGAGGGCACGACGACCCTGCCGCCGGCCGTGGTCAGCACATGATCCCCGGCGGCCGTGTCCCACTCCATGGTCGGGCCGCAGCGGACATAGATATCGGCCTCGCCCGAGGCGATGAGGCAAAATTTCAGGGCCGAGGCCACGCCCCGCCTCTGACCGATGGGAAGGCCGGCGAGACAGGCCTCCGTCTCTGTGTCGCCGTGGCGGCGGCTGACCAGGGCGACGAGCCCGTCCTCCGGTACTTTCCGGACCCGGATTGCATTCCGACCCGTCGGTCGCCCGCGATGGATCACCGCCTCGAAGGCGGTGACGCCGGCCCCCCAGACGCGGCCGATACCCGGACCGGCCACGGCCGAGGCCACCGGCCTGTTTCCTTCGATCAGGCAGATATTGACGCTGTAATCCGGGTTTCCCGCGAGAAAATCGCGCGTGCCGTCCAATGGATCGACCAGAAAGAACAGGTCGGCCGGCGGCAGGTCGTGGGTGGACTCCTCGGAAACGATCGGGATCGTTGGATAACGCTGCTTCAGCGCTTCGATGATCAGCTTTTCGGAGGCGATATCGGCGACGCTCGAAGGGGTCCCGTCCGGCTTGATCACGTGTGCGCAATCGCCACCATGATGTCGTCGGAGGATGTCGCCCGCTTCGCAGGCGATGTCGGTCAATGTCGTCGCGATGCTGTCGCGCATCCGCGGATCGAGGGGCATGGGAAAGTCTTGCCTTGCGAGCCGCGTCTTGTCGACTCTAGAGTCGGCTTCAAAGCGTCCTACGCACTCGTCGCGTCGCTTTTCAAAGCATGCTGTGCCGTCTATCGGTGCCGCACCCAGCCGGTTTCATCTCTCGGAGCCGACGGACCGGCCGCATCGGCGGCCCATTCATTGCCCTGTGCGGAGAGCACGATGACCCCCGTCGATCTCGATTCCCTCGATCTCTCCGCGCTGCTGTGCTCGCGCGTCTGCCACGATGTGATCAGCCCCGTCGGCGCCATCGTGAACGGGCTCGAAGTCCTGGAGGACGAGAGCGACACCTCGATGCGGGAATTCGCCCTCGAACTCATCAGCAAGAGCGCGAAACAGGCCTCGGCGCGGCTGCAATTCGCCCGCATCGCCTTCGGCGCCGCCGGATCGGCGGGCGCCTCGATCGACCTCGCCGATGCCGAGAAGGTCTCACGCGGGATGTTCGGCGACGAGAAGACCCAGCTGACCTGGAGCGCGCCGC
The DNA here is from genome assembly GCF_054817845.1 of Methylobacterium sp. CM6241. NCBI lineage: Bacteria > Pseudomonadati > Pseudomonadota > Alphaproteobacteria > Hyphomicrobiales > Methylobacteriaceae > Methylobacterium > Methylobacterium sp. CM6241. Next base: position 4,720,682 of record NZ_CM139246.1, on the reverse strand, counting down.
AGGCGCTCTATCCGAAGAACAAGGTCAAGCTCCTGCTCAACCTCGTGATGATCGCCACCACCACGATCCCGCGCGGCGGCCGCATCAACGTCGTCGTGAGCGGCGACGGCGAGGCTCCCTCCATCGTCATCAGGTCGAAGGGGTCGCATGCCCGCATCCCGGCGCATGTGGAGGATCTGATCGCGGGAACGCCGGAGAACGGCGCGGTGGACGCGCACAGCATCCTGCCGTTCTATGCGGGCCTCGTCGCCCGTGTCGCCGCGATGAACGTGCGCTTCGGGATCGAAGGCGACGAAGTGACGATCAGCGCGGAGCCCGTGGCAGACGCCGTCGCGCCGGCCTCGCCCCCCGCCGCTGCCCCGGTCGAGGATACCCGCCCCTCCGACAGCGAGCCCCCCGAAACCTCGCTCGCCTGATCACGGGTCCGACTGTCGCGGCAGGCCTCAATCAAATCCTGCCGCGACTTGTGGATTTGTCTCTCTCTCGAAACTCTTCACTAACCTGTCGGCCTCAAGGTGGACTTCGCACAAACCTAGTGCGCGTCTGGACCGAGTGCCTCTAATGGATGACTTGCTGCGTGAGTTTCTGACCGAGAGCGCAGAGCATCTCGACACGGTGGACGCCGAACTCGTCCGCTTCGAGCAAGACCCCAACAACCAGACGATCCTGCGGAACATTTTCCGCCTCGTCCACACGATCAAGGGCACGTGCGGCTTCCTCGGCCTTCCGCGCCTCGAAGCGCTGGCGCATGCAGCCGAGACGCTGATGGGCCAGTTCCGCGACGGAATGCCGGTGAGCAGCCCCGCCGTCAGCCTGATCCTGGTGACGCTGGACCGGCTCAAGCAGATCCTCGGCGATCTCGAGATCGCCGGCACCGAGCCGGCCGGAAACGACGACGACCTGATCAATGCCCTCGACGCCATGTCGGCCGCCCCGTTCGTGGCACCGGCCGCCGTGGTCGAGACAAAGCTCCCCGACCCCGTCGTGCGTGAGCTCAAGCCCGGCGAAGTCTCCCTCGACGATCTGGAGCGCGCCTTCCTCGAAGCCGAAGGTCCCGACCTGTCGGAGCCGCTCCCCCTGGAGCCGGCACCCATCGCCATGGCCGAACCGAATCAGCCCGAATTCACCGCTCCCGAGTTCGAACCTGCGTCGCTGGCCGAGGATTCGTCCTCGAAGGGCGCCAACCGGAAGAACGGGTCGGACGCTCCCTCCGGGGAATCCGAGGGCGGAGCCTCGAAGGTCCAGAGCATCCGCGTCAACGTGGACACGCTCGAACACCTCATGACGATGGTGTCCGAGCTGGTGCTGACCCGCAACCAGCTCCTCGAGATCGCCCGTCGCCACGACGATTCCACCTACAAGGTTCCCCTGCAGCGCCTCAGCCATGTGACGGCCGAGCTGCAGGAAGGCGTCATGAAGACGCGCATGCAGCCGATCGGCAATGCCTGGCAGAAGCTGCCGCGCGTGGTTCGCGACCTGTCGTCGGAACTCGGCAAGCAGATCGAGCTCATCATGAGCGGCGCCGAGACCGAGCTCGACCGTCAGGTGCTCGAGGTCATCAAGGACCCGCTCACCCACATGGTGCGCAATTCGGCCGACCACGGCATCGAATCCACCGCCGACCGGAAAGCGGCCGGCAAGCCGGCCCGCGGCACGATCCGCCTCGCCGCCTATCACGAAGGTGGCACGATCACGATCGAGATCGCCGATGACGGCAAGGGCCTCGATCTCGCCGCCATCCGCCGCAAGGCCGTGGAGCGCAACGTCGCGAGCCAGTCCGAGATCGACAAAATGACCGACGCCCAGGTGGCGAAGTTCATCTTCCATCCCGGCTTCTCGACGGCGAAGGCGGTCACCTCGGTGTCCGGCCGCGGCGTCGGCATGGATGTGGTGAAGACCAATATCGAGCTGATCGGCGGCGTCATCGACATCAACACGCAACTCGGCCGCGGCACCACCTTCACCATCAAGATCCCGCTCACGCTGGCGATCATCGCCGCCCTCATCGTCAAGGCCGGCGACCTTCGCTACGCCGTGCCGCAGGTGGCGGTGCTCGAACTCGTGCGCGTCGACAAGGCCACGGCCCAGAAGGTCGAGCGCATCAACGGATCGCCGGTGCTGCGCCTGCGCGAGCGCCTTCTCCCGATCGTCACCCTGACCGGGGTGCTCGGGCAGCAGGAGAACGCCGACAGCATCGATTCCGGCTTCGTCGTCGTCGCCCAGGTCGGCCGCCAGCGTTTCGGCATCCTCGTGGACGAGGTCTTCCACACGGAAGAAATCGTCGTGAAGCCGATGTCGTCGAAGCTGCGCCATCTGCCGCTCTTCGCCGGCAACACCATTCTCGGTGACGGTGCCGTGGTCCTGATCGTCGATCCGAACGGCATCGCCCGCCAGGTCAGCCAGGGCACGCAAACCGGCGTCATCCCGGTGGATGCCGAGCCGGAGGAGACCGATGCCGCGGACGCAAAGGCGACGCTGCTCGTGTTCAAGGGCGGCGGAGGCAGCTTCAAGGCGGTGCCGCTCTCGCTCGTGACACGGCTCGAGGAAATCGAGGCGAGCAAGATCGAGTGGGTCGGCGGACGCCCGCTCATCCAGTACCGCGGCCGGCTCATGCCGCTGGTCCCGGCCGATCAGTCGATCGAGATCAGAAGCGAAGGCACGCAGGCGCTGGTGGTGTTCTCGGACGGCGAACGGGCCATGGGCCTGGTCGTGGACGAGATCATCGACATCGTCGAGGAGCGCCTCGACGTGGAGATCGCGGCCGAGCGTTCGGACCTCATCGGCTCGGCGGTCCTGCGCGGCCGCGCCACGGAGATCATCAACATCGCCCACTTCCTGCCGCTCGCCTATGACGACTGGGCGCGGGGCGCGCACAAGCCGGAGAAGCGCAGCGCGACGCTGCTCCTGGTCGACGATTCCGCCTTCTTCCGCGACATGCTGAGCCCGGTCCTCAAGGCCGCCGGCTACAACGTGATCACCGCCGGAAGCGCGGAAGCCGCTCTCACCACCCTGGTGAACAACAGCCGGATCGACGTGGTGGTGTGCGACCTGGAAATGCCGGGCCGCAACGGCTTCGACCTGGTCGCCGCCATGCGGAAGGGCGACGAGCGGGTCTCGCAGCTCCCGGTCATCGGCCTCTCCGGCACGGTGGGCGTCGATGCCATCGAGCGTGCCCGGTCGCTTTCGATCCTCGATCTGGTGGCGAAGTTCGACCGCAGCGGGCTGATCTCGGCCCTCAGCGAAATCGACATCGTCAGCCTTCCCAAAGCCGCCTGAACACGGCCTTCGAACAGAATCGGAGAATCTGAGCCATGATGCAGGCCGCCAACAGCAACAAAGGCGTCGATTCCGGCGCCACCACCGACTTCATCACGGTCTTCGTCGCCGACACGATGTTCGGCCTCGCGATCGACCGGGTCCACGACGTCTTCATTCCCGCCGGCGTGACGCCCGTCCCGCTGGCGCCGATGGAGATCGTCGGCCTCCTCAACCTGCGCGGACGCGTAGTCACGGCCCTGTGCCTGCGCCGCCGTCTCGGTCTCGCCGACCGCGCCGACGACAGCCAGAAGATGGCGATCGGCCTCGAACAGGGTGGCGAAACCTTCGCCCTCGTGGTCGATGGTGTCGGCGAAGTGCTGAAGCTCGGAGCGGAGACGCATGAGCCGGTGCCGATCAACCTCGATTCCCGCTGGCGCAATCTCTCCCTCGGAGTGCACCGGCTCGATGGAAGACTTCTCGTCATCCTCGATGTCGACGCGCTGCTCGCCTTCGGAACGAAACTCGACGTCGCCGGTGCCGCTTGACCATCCAGATCGAGGACAGCCCCATGAAGAACTGCCTCATCGTCGATGATTCCGCCGTCATCCGGAAAGTCGCGCGGCGTATCCTCGAGTCCATGAACTTCAAGGTCGGGGAGGCCGAGGACGGCGCCAAGGCCCTGACGGCCTGCGTCGAAGCGATGCCCGACGTGATCCTGCTCGACTGGAACATGCCGACCATGGACGGCTACGAGTTCCTCCGGGTTTTGCGCCAGACACCCGGAGGCCTGGCGCCGAAGGTTCTGTTCTGCACCACCGAGAACGACGTCGGTGCCATCGCACGGGCGCTGCATGCCGGCGCCGACGAGTACATCATGAAGCCGTTCGACCGCGACATCGTCACGGCCAAGCTCGAACAGGTTGGATTCGGCCAGCAGGCCGACGCCGCCTGACCCGGAGACAGGGGGGGTTCCAGTCCCGCCCCATCGTCGCTGAGGTTTTCCCGTCGTCCCGACGAAGCGTAGAGTTCCATGGCCGCTGCCGCCTCCGCCCCCGCCTTCGCTCCGCATACCGGGGGCGCCGCGAGCAACGCCGCTCGCGTGCGGGTCATGATCGCCGATGATTCCGCCGTGGTTCGCGGCCTCGTGGCCCGGTGGATCGGCGAAGCCGGGTTCGAGGTGGTGGCGACGGCCTCGAACGGCCGGATCGCGCTGGAATCCATGTCGCGCACCGATCCCGACGTGGTGCTTCTCGACATCGACATGCCGGAGCTCGACGGGACGCAGGCCCTGCCTCTGATTCTCGCCAAGAGTCCTGGCGTCCAGGTCGTGATGATGTCGACGCTGACGACGCGCAACGCCGACATCTCCCTGCGATGCCTCGCCCTCGGCGCCGTCGATTACCTCGCCAAGCCGGAAAGCAATCGCGGCGTCACCACCTCGGATACGTTCCGCGCCGAATTGATCGAGCGGGTCCGCGTGTTCGGAGCGGCCCGCGCCCGGCGGCGGCCCCATGCCGCGCCAGCCCCTGTCGGAGCGGTCCAGAGTGCCCCGGCACCGGCCCAACGGCCGGCGACGCCCTTCGTCCTGCGCCCGAAAACCCGAACGGGAATCCCGCCGCGTTGCCTGCTCATCGGCTCGTCCACGGGCGGCCCGCGCGCCGTCGGCGAGGTGCTGGAAAAGATCGGTACCGCGACCCTGCGGCAGTTTCCGGTCCTGATCGTCCAGCACATGCCACCGGTCTTCACGGCGGTCTTCGCCGAGCATCTCGGTGCCAGGACCGGTATTCCGGCGGCGGAGGGCAAGCCCGACGAGCGTATCGTGCCGGGCCGAATCTACGTCGCCCCGGGCGGCCGCCATATGGGCCTGCAGGGCAGCCGGAACGACCTCTCCATCCGCCTCGACGATGGGCCGGTGGTGAATTTCTGCCGCCCGGCGGTGGACGTGCTGTTCCACGACGCCGCAGCCCTCTACGGCTCGGCGGCCCTCGCGGTGATCCTCACCGGAATGGGGTCCGACGGGACCAACGGCTCTCGCTCGCTGACGGAGGCGGGGGCGGCCGTGCTCGCCCAGGACGAGGCGACCAGCACCGTCTGGGGCATGCCGGGCAGCGTCGCCAAGGCCGGCCTCGCCCAGGCAGTCCTACCGCTCGGCGAGATCGGCCCGGCACTCCGCAACCTCCTGACGGGGCATGGCGCATGACCGATCTCGAATTCGACTTCCTGCGCGGCTACCTGAAGACGCGGTCGGGCCTCGCTCTCAGTGCCGAGAAGCGCTACCTCATCGAGAGCCGGCTCACGCCCGTCTGCCGGCGCTTCACCCTCGCGACCCTCCACGATCTGGTCAACGCGCTGAAGTCCCCGCGTGACCCGAGCCTGGAACGCGCGGTGGTCGAGGCGATGACCACCAACGAGACCTTCTTCTTCCGGGACCGCGTGCCCTTCGATCTGTTCCGAGACGTGCTGTTGCCGGAAGCCCTGGTTCGGCGCGCGAGCCAGCGCCGCCTGCGGATCTGGTGCGCGGCGGCGTCCACGGGCCAGGAGCCGTATTCCCTGGCCATGCTGATCCAGGACGCGGCACCGCGCCTTGCCGGCTGGCAGGTGGATATCGTCGCCACCGACCTCTCGACCGAGGTGCTGGATAAGGCCAAGGCCGGCCTCTACAGCCATTTCGAGGTGCAGCGCGGCCTGCCGGTACAATCCCTGCTCAAGCATTTCGAGCAGGTGGGCGATCAGTGGCGCATCTCCGCGAGCCTGCGCCAGATGGTGGATTACCGCCCGTTGAACCTGCTGCACCCATTCGAATCGCTCGGGGCGTTCGACATCATCTATTGCCGCAACGTGCTGATCTATTTCGACGCGCCGACGAAGGGCGACGTTTTGGGACGTCTCAGCTCCAGCCTGACCCCGGACGGCGTCGTCCTTCTCGGCGCGGCCGAAACCGTGATCGGGCTCACCGACCGGCTCGTGCCTCACCCGCAGCATCGCGGGCTCTATGGCCAGGCGCCAAGCGCCGCACGGCCGGGCTTGGCCACTCAGCCTCAGCCGATGCTGCGCAAGGTCGTGGGGTTGTAGTTCACGGCCTGCCGGCCTGGGCAGCGAAGGCGCATCGATCGAGGACGCCGTCTTCCGAAAGCCTGACCGGCAGGCGCCTGGATCGATCGCATGCGTCGGGTGATGCCCCGCATCCGCCAGGCCCAACACGAGATCCCAAGCCGAGATCGCGGAAGCCCGCGACGGCTTGCGGCTTGTCAGGAGCGCCGCCTTCAGTCCCCGACGGAAGGGAAGGCGCCACGTCTCCTTCGGCCTCGCCGGGACGATACGAACAGGGGAGGGGGCGCCCTCCGCATCGAGCCCGAGTTCGTCGAAACGCAACCGATAGCCGTCTCTCGTATCGCCCGCGTCCCGATTCGCAGAACCTTCGCCGCAACAAAAAAGCCCCGCTCACGCGAGGCCTTTTTTTCCAAGTTCCGAAGCGAGGGGGATCAGACGGCGATCCGCTCTTCGCCTTCGTTCGGCTCGCGCAGGACGTAGCCGCGTCCCCAGACGGTCTCGATGTAGTTCTTGCCGGAAGAGGCGTTCGCGAGCTTCTTGCGCAGCTTGCAGATGAAGACGTCGATGATCTTGAGCTCGGGCTCGTCCATGCCGCCGTAGAGATGGTTGAGGAACATCTCTTTCGTGAGGGTCGTGCCCTTCCGCAGCGAGAGGAGCTCCAGCATCTGGTACTCCTTGCCGGTGAGATGGACCCGGCTGCCGGTGACCTCGACGGTCTTCTGATCGAGATTCACGATCAGGTCGCCGGTGGTGATGACCGACTGGGCATGGCCCTTCGAGCGGCGGACGATCGCATGGATGCGGGCGACCAGTTCGTCCTTGTGAAAGGGCTTGGTGAGGTAATCGTCGGCTCCGAAGCCGAGGCCCTTCACCTTGTCCTCGATGCCGGCCATGCCGGAGAGGATCAGGATCGGCGTCTTGACCTTCGCCACACGCAGATTGCGCAGCACCTCGTAACCCGACATGTCGGGGAGGTTCAGGTCGAGAAGGATGATGTCGTAGTCGTAGAGCTTGCCGAGGTCGATACCTTCCTCGCCGAGATCCGTCGTGTAGGTGTTGAAGCTCTCCGACTTGAGCATCAGTTCGATGCTCTGCGCGGTCGCGCTGTCGTCTTCGATCAGAAGTACCCGCATCGTCGGTCCCCAGCCCAGCCGGCCGTATTCAGCGTTCGGGCAAGCCCCCGCCATTCGTCCACCACCGGCCCGTGGCGGACGCTCCCTCGTCATAGACGTGAAACGCTAATGGTTAATCGTTAACAAAACCTGATTCTCGGTGGCAAGCACAGAATTGAACGTTTCCGAAAATGATGCTGCGACCGATCGGCGATCCGGCCCCGAGAGGTGAGGGGCCGGCGCAAGCATTACACGAAAACATTCAGCTAAGCACTTGATAGATCTGCATTCGTCGAAAGCTGTATCTCAACTGACACGCTCAAGCGATGCCGCTTACCCCGAACGAACGAAAGTCCGTTCATGAATGACGACGGACCGCTTCAAGCCCGATGTACGCAGTGTTAAGGAGGGAGGTAAATGAATCGTTGAGAGACGCGCAGATGACGGACCGACCCCGCGTTTCTCCCACGCTGAATCTCGCTGCGGCCCAGGCTGCGCTCGCCGGCATCCAGACCCTGGAGACCTTCGGTCGCGTCGTGGCGATCAAGGGCCTGCTGGTCGAGGTCGCCGGGCCGGTCGCCGCCATGCGGCTCGGCGGGCGCCTGGACATCATGGTGGAGCATGGCGGCGGCGCCGTCCCTTGCGAGATCATCGGGTTCCAGGGCGACCGGGCGCTGGCCATGCCGTTCGGCTCGCTCGAAGGCGTTCGGCGCGGCTGTCCGGCCATGGTGCGCGACGAGGCGGCCGGCGCGATCCGCCCCTCCGCCGGCTGGCTCGGGCGGACCATCGACGCCCTCGGCCGACCGGTGGACGGGCTCGGCCCGCTGCCGCCCGGCCCGGCCATCTACCCCCTGCGCGCCGATCCGCCGCCGGCCCATGCAAGGCGGAGAGTCGGCCCACCGCTGGATCTCGGCATTCGCTGCATCAACACCTTCATCACCATGTGCGCCGGCCAGCGCATGGGCATCTTCGCCGGCTCCGGGGTCGGCAAGTCCGTCCTCCTCTCCATGCTCGCCCGCTACACGGCGGCGGATGTGGCGGTGATCGGCCTCGTGGGCGAGCGCGGGCGCGAGGTGCAGGAATTCCTCCAGGACGATCTCGGCCCCGCCGGCCTCGCCCGTTCGGTGGTGGTAGTGGCGACGTCGGACGAGCCGGCCCTCATGCGGCGCAACGCAGCCTACGTCACCCTGGCCATGGCCGAGTACTTTCGCGATCAGGGCGCGCAGGTTCTCTGCATGATCGATTCGATCACCCGATTCGCCATGGCCCAGCGCGATATCGGCCTCGCCGCGGGCGAGCCGCCCACCGCCAAGGGCTACACGCCGACGGTGTTCAGCGAATTGCCGCGCCTGTTGGAGCGGGCCGGCCCCGGCACGGGGCAGGGCGCGATCTCGGGCCTGTTCACCGTGCTGGTGGAGGGCGACGACCACAACGAGCCCGTGGCCGATGCGGTGCGCGGCATCCTCGACGGGCATATCGTGATGGAGCGCGGAATCGCCGAGCGGGGACGCTACCCGGCCATCAACGTCCTGCGCTCCGTCTCGCGGACCATGCCGCGCTCCTGCGACCCCGTCCATCTGCCGACCGTGAGGCGCGCCCGGCGCATCCTTTCCACCTATGCCGACATGGAGGAACTCATCAGACTCGGCGCCTACAGGGCTGGCGCGTCGGCGGAAGTGGACGAAGCCGTCGGGTTGATGCCAAGTATCGAGGCTTTTCTGGGTCAGAGTAAGGAAGAAGCAACCTCGATAGGCGAGGGTTACCAACGGTTGGCAGCGATCGTCGGCGGCGCCTGAGTGACGTCCGGAACGTCTTCTCTCTCGTCTCCGGCGCCGACGGCGCCGGCCTTTCGTGCGTGGCGTGGAATGGGACCCTCAATATGAAATCGCGTGACACGTTGATCCGGCTGCGCCGCTTCCAGGTCGACGAGAAGCGTCGGCGGGTGACGCAAATCGAGATGATGATGGCCGATTTCAACCGGATGGCGTCCGAGCTCGACCGCGAGGTCGCCTACGAGGAAGGCCGCGCGGGCATCACCGATACCGGCCATTTCGCCTATCCGACCTATGCCCGCGCCGCCGCGACCCGACGGGACAACATGCGCCAATCCGCGCTCGCCCTGGAAGGCCAGCTCACGGACGCCAAGGCCGAGCTCGGCGAGGCGTTCGAGGAGCTCAAGAAGATCGAGATCCTCGAGGATCGCGAGCGCACGGCGGAACGCGTCGCCGAGGCGGCCCGCGATCAGGCGGCCATGGACGGTATCGGCCTCTCCCGCATCCGCGCCTGAACGAGCGGCGCGGCGGGCGGCACGAAGTCGTCATGTTCACATGACATCTGTCCGGGTAATGCCTGGGCCGGCCGTCTCGCTTGCGATGCTCCTCGCGGTCGTGCAGGTAGGCTGGGCTGTGGGGGCATGACCGGTTCGTGATGAAGACAATCAAGGATTTCGCCTGGCCGCTCATCGGCATCCTGGCGATCGCCATCTCCGGTTACTTTCTCTACCAGGAGCTGAAGACGACCTCGATGGCGGCGGTATGGGCGGCCATCGTCGCCATTCCGCCGCATCGCATGGTGCTGGCCGGGCTTTCCACCCTCGTCGCCTATGCGGCCCTGGCCTGGTACGACCGGATCGCGCTGCTGCATCTGGGCGTGCGCGGCATCTCCTGGTTCTTCGTGGCGGTGTGCTCGTTCACCACCTACGCGCTGTCCCATAATATCGGTGCCTCGGTCTTCTCCGGCGCCCTGGTCCGCTACCGGGCCTATACGGCCAAGGGCCTTTCGGCCGCCCAGGTGGCGGTGCTGGTGGCTCTCTGCTCCTTCACCTTCTTCCTCGGAACGGTGCTCCTCGGCGGTATCGTCCTCGTGGTCGAGCCGCAGCTGCTCTCGCGGCTCAAGGGCATCCTGCCGGGCTTCCTCACCGACCCGAAGACCGCCCTCATCGTCGGCATCGGGCTGCTGGCCTTCGTCGCGCTCTACGTCGCCGGGTCGATCCTGCGCCTTCCGCCGCTCCACATCCGCAAGTTCAAGCTCGAATATCCGCGCCCGGCGATCATGGGCCGCCAGCTCCTGGCGGCCCCCCTCGAACTGCTCGGCGCCGCCGGCATCCTGTATTTCGCCCTGCCGGAAGCGGTGAATCCCGGCCCGATCGCGGTCATCGCGATCTTCCTCGCCTCGTTCTCCGTCGCCCTGGTCTCGAACGCCCCGGGCGGGCTCGGCGTCTTCGAACTCGTCTTCATCACGGCGATGCAGATCACCGATCCCGGCCAGAAGGACGCGATCATCGCGGCCGTCATCGTGTTCCGGGTGTTCTATTTCTGGATCCCGGCGCTCATCTCGGTAGTGGTCGTCCTGCTCTACGAGCGCTCACGCCTGGCCGACCTCGCGAAAGCGCCGCCGGCCTCCGCCGTGCCCGCGCCCCCCGTCGTCGCTCCGGGCATCGATCCGAACAGGATCGAGAAGCGGCTGGAGAAGAAGCCGCTCTAAGAATCCGGTCGTTCGGATGTCCCAGCGGGTACCTGTGCCAAGGACCATCATCCAATCAGATCACCTCATCCTGAGGAGACGAAGCGCAGCGAAGGCCTCGAAGGAGACTTCCAGTGGTCGCGCGATCTCTGGACGTCTCCTTCGAGGCCGCTATGCGGCACCTCAGGATGAGGCAGAGCATTGGGAAAACGGCTCAAGGAGCCTTTAGAGCGCCGCGGTACGGTCGGGCGGACCCTCACCGTGATTCCGGATATCGGCCTCAGACCGAACCGACCGTCCGCAGCCGCGCGCGCGGGTGGATCTCCGCCTGGCTCATGACGGCCGTCTCGCGGCGGAAGCGTTCGATGATCGAGCGCACGAAAGGCCGAGCCTGAGCCGAGGTGACGAGGACAGGCATCTCGCCCATCCGCGCGGCCTGTTCGAAGCGGTCGCGCACCGTGTTGACGAATTCCGACAGCTTGGAGGGCTGCATCGCGAGGTAGCGCTCGTCGCGCTCCCCGGCGATGGATTCGAGGAACGTCTGCTCCCAGAGCGGCGAGAGAGTGATGATCGGCAGCATGCCGTCATGCCCCTGGTACTGCGCGCAGATCTGGCGGCCGAGACGGGCGCGGACATGCTCGACGATGTCGCGCGGATTCTTCACATGGCCCGCCACCTCGGCGATGCCTTCCACGATGGAGCCGAGATCGCGGATCGAGACCCGCTCGGCGAGGAGGTATTGCAGCACGCGCTGGATGCCCGTGGTGCCGATCTGCGAGGGCACCACCTCCTTGACGAGGTCGGCGTGGTCCTTCGAGAGCTCCTTCAGCAGCTTCTGCACCTCCACATGGTTGAGAAGCTCGGAGACATGCGCCTTGATGATCTCGGTGAGATGGGTCGAGACCACGGTGGCCGCGTCCACCACGGTGTAGCCCTTGAGCTGCGCCTGATCGCGCAGGGAGGCGTCGATCCAGGTGGCGGGCAGGCCGAAAGTCGGCTCCAGCATGTGTTGCCCGGGCAGCTGCACCTGTCCGCCCATCGGGTCCATCGCCATGAACTGACCGGGGAAGATCTGACCCGTGCCGGCCTCGATCTCCTTCACCCGGACCACATAGGCGTTGGAATCGAGCTGGACGTTGTCGAGGATCCGGACCGAGGGCATGACGAAGCCGAGTTCCGCCGCGAGTTGGCGGCGCAGGGCCTTGATCTGGTCCGTCAGGCGGTCCTGGCCCTCCTGCCCGTTGACGAGGGCGAGGAGCGCGTAGCCCATTTCCAGTTTCAGATCGTCGAGCTTGAGGAGATCGGTCACCGTCTCCTCCTTGGCGGCCTGGGCGGCGGCCACGGCGGTGGCGTCCATCGGCGCACCGTCGGAATCGAGGGGCGGGGCCTCGCGGGCGACCTTGGCGAAGTGCCATGCGGCGTAGCCCGAAGCGCCGGCGAGGGCGAGGAAGGGCAGCATCGGCATGCCCGGCAGCAGCGAGAGCAGAACCATCACGCCCGACGACATGCCGAGCGCCTTCGGGTAGTTGGCGAGCTGCTTGCCGAGTGCCTTGTCGGCCGAGCCCTTCACGCCCGCCTTCGAGACGAGGATACCCGCCGCCGTCGAGACGATGAGGGCCGGAACCTGGCTGGCGAGGCCGTCACCGATGGTGAGCAGGGTGTAGGTCTTCGCGGCGGCACCGAAGGGCATGCCTTGCTGGGCCACGCCGATGATGATGCCGCCGATGACGTTGATGAAGGTGATGAGCAGCGCGGCGATGGCGTCTCCGCGCACGAATTTCGAGGCACCGTCCATGGCGCCGAAGAAGGAGGATTCCTCCTCCAGCGCGGCGCGGCGGGCCTTCGCCACCTTCTCGTCGATGAGACCGGCCGAGAGATCGGCGTCGATCGCCATCTGCTTGCCGGGCATCGCGTCGAGGGTGAAGCGGGCCGCGACTTCCGCGATACGGCCCGAACCCTTGGTGATGACGACGAAGTTCACGATGATGAGAATCGCGAACACGATGATGCCGATGACGAAGTTGCCGCCCATCACGAAGTTGCCGAAGGCTTCGATGACGTGGCCTGCAGCCGCCGTTCCCTCGTGGCCATGGCCGAGGATCAGGCGCGTCGAGGCGAGGTTCAGGGCCAGCCGCAACAGGGTCGCGACGAGGAGCAGGGTCGGGAAGACGGTGAATTCGAGCGGGTTGTCGATGAACAGGCCCGTCATCATGATGATGACCGAGATGATGATCGAGACGGCCAGCAGCAGGTCGAGCAGGAAGGCCGGCAGCGGGAAGATGAGCACCGTGAGGATGCCCATCACCGCCGTGGCGAAGAACAGGTCGGTGCGCTTCGACAGAGCGGTGAGGTTGGCGCGGTTGGGCATCGCGAAACTCGCGAACTGCCCCAGACCCGGCCCCTGAGCCGGCGCGGCGGCGCCCGTCTCGCTCATACTCGACACCCTTCACGTCCCACGTGGACCCGGCAAGAATTGCCGGGCTCAGGGTTAGCGAAGAGTTAATTTTTAAGGACTGTGACGACCAAATCCGGCTCGTTGGCGACCGAACCGGCTTGAGGGGAGGGGCGGTACGAGGGGAGAGAGGCTCGCTTCCAGAAGAGAGCGCTCTCGGCCGTCTCTAATACGGCCCCGAAAGCATCGATTGCCGGGCGCGGAGTGATCCGCCGAGAGATGCGCCCGACCACGTCGGGCCGGGGCACATCTCCAGGCCTTCCTGGTGCCGCGCTCTTTTTCGCCAAACCGGAATCCGCTTCGGCGCAGAGCGCTCCGGCCGGAACGAGGCAGGGGCAGATCAGCGATCGCGGGTCTTGGTGGTCCGGCTATCCTGCGTCTTGTTGCCATCGGCTGCCGGGGAGCCACCGGGGACTCCGGTATTTCCCGATCCGCCGCCGCGCTCGCCGCCCGTCATCTCCTTGCCGGTCTCTACCTTCTGACCTTCGGCCCCCGTAGGAGCCCCGCTGGCGCCCGGCGATCCTGTGCCCTGCTGGGCCGTTGCGGTCCCGACCGGGACCATGCCGAGTAGAGCGACGAGTGCGAGCAAGCGAATGTTCGACATAGGCATTCTCCGTTACTGACGGCGGTCAATAATTACTCATCCTCCATGTTCCAAATCTAATGAATACTAAGCACAATTTAAGGATTTGCGCGAAAATACATACACCTATGTTTATCATGGTGCCAAAGTGTCATTCATGACTTGCGAGAAACGACGGGGCTTCCGTGATGCTTTTACCGCGCAGATCGAAGCCTCCGGGGTCCCGGCCCATGGACCCGTCCAAAGCCATCCCCGACTCTTCTCATGCTCGGCGCATTCGGGCGACGGCGGAAACCCGCCGCGGCCTGAGCCGGGCGGGTCGACGGCTCGAGACGGAGCCGTGCGGTGGGGCGGAGATCTCGCGGCCAGTCTCGCCATCACGCACCAAAAAGGAACAGGTCGTCCTGAGCCATTTTGAGGTCGGCGAGGTGGACGTCGTGCAGGATGATCTTGTTGCTGCTCTCGACGCCGCGGAACGTCACCAGCGTATCCTGCCCGCCATTCATCGAACGGAACATGAGATCGCCGGACTCCACACCCGCCATGGCCACAGCGATGCGATCGTTCTCGACATCGAGGCCATAGAGGTTGTCGCGGCCAAAACCGGCGGTGAAGACGAACAGGTCCTCTCCCGAATTGGCGAACAGCTTGTCGGCATCCGCGCCGCCCCCGATCGTCGCTCCACCCGCGCCGGCCTTGATGCGATCATTGCCGGAATCGCCGTGCAGTGCACTCGGTGCCACGGAGCTTCCGACAAGTACGTCATCGCCTTCGCCCCCGGTTGCGTGGCCGCCCCGCATGCCGAGGGTGATGACATCGTTCCCACCCTCTCCGGCGAAGCTGGGCAATCCGGTCGTCCCTTTGAGAACATCGTCGCCGTCGCCGCCCCTGATAGAGACGTATCCACCACCTGCGATGATCGTGTCGGCATCCTGAGTGCCGACGATCGTGCCGGGAGTTCCGATCTTGCTGGTCTGGATGATGGTCACGCCCGCCGTGACGGCGGAGAGGTCCAATTCGGAGCCCGCACCGAGATGAATGATCTCGACATTCTGCAGCGTATCGTCGGTGAAGACGAAACTGTCTCCTCCCTGCAGGAACAGTTTGTCCATGCCGGCATCGCCGTGAACGCTCGCGCCTGCCTCCCTTACGACGAGGCGGTCGTCGCCGTCACCGCCCCAGAACGTGTCGGCCCCGCCCATGCCGCGTATCGTGTCGTCGCCCGCACCACCGCGAAGAATGTCGTCTCCCACGCCGCCCTGAATGATGTCATCGAAATCATGCCCATTCAGCGTCACGTTCCCCGTAGTATCGGAGAAATTTATGTTGAAGCTTACTTTATATTGCTCCAGGATATAATCTTCCGATAGATTGTTGATGCCATTATAGAGCTGGGCGATCACATTCCCATACGGATCGTTGTTGATCTGCCCGCGAAATTTGTACTTTGCGCCGTCATCGTCATAGATCGCGTTCGATATCGATATCGCAAGGCTCGCGTTAGGATCGAATTCAACGCCGTACGTATACTTGATAGAAGGCATGTCCCGCTCCTCGCTGCATCGCAACGTTCAGGTCGATGCACGACGAAAACTCGCCAGGATCTCGTCGCAATCTGCCCTCTCTAAAAATCAGATGCGAAGTAATGCGGCAATTGCATAAAAAGTACTAGAAACCGGGGAGCCGCTACCCAACTAGTCTATCTGGGAAGGCGTCTTACAGGCCGACGCGCCCCTCCATGGAATGCTCGGTAAACCACGCCCTCGAGCCTTCGCTGGACGGGCAAACCGGAACGGACCTTCAACGGAAGGGACATCAGCAAACGGCAGGACACGGTCTGTTCATCCGGGCCTGCCGAAGCGAGCGCCGACGACCAAACGAACCACTCGGTTTTATCCCGGCGCTCGACGACGGGACCGGCAATGACAGGCCACGCTCGAGCCCCCGCGATGCGCAATGCGCCTGATCGCGCAAAACCCGCCGCATGGCGGTCTAAGACCCCCTCGCGTGGCGGTCCAAGCCCCCCTCGCATGGCGCAACGCATGCCGCGTTCCGATGCGCCCGCCCGGTGCCATTGAGACACAGGTAGACCGGAGCAAGCGCGAAATCGGACGTTTCCTCGCCCGATCGGTGCTCTGGTCCCTTGCACGCCGAGAACGCGGCTTGTACAGCACGCCACTCGCGCATCGCCGCCGCCTCTTTGGCTGGCATCGACGTGTGAGACTGGAGGGGTGGCCGAGTGGTTGAAGGCGCACGCCTGGAAAGTGTGTATACCGGAAACGGTATCGCGGGTTCGAATCCCGCTCCCTCCGCCATCAACCATTAAACCCCTGTCAAACTACAGCTTTCTGACCTTGTCCTATCCCCGCGTCGCGGTTGTGCACGTGGTGGGCCGAGGCTGATATGATGCGCCCGAGCTTGCACCGTCAGGCATGGCTTGCCCGATGAAGAATGCCGACGCACTGGGCGCGCAAATGGTTGCCCGGAAAGCGGCGCGGCTCTACCATTCGGAATGACCGAAAAGCTGACGACAGCCGCCCTGTGCGACCTGAATTTGATTTCCCAAGAGGAAGTGGCGGCTGCCGTCGAGGTGTTTCTTGCAAATTCGATGGCGCCGCCTTTCGTTTTCAAGGAAGGCTACCGTCTCGATCTGGGAAAAGCCGTGCGACGGCATCCCGGCGCGAATGATTTCGTCAACCGGGGCAATGCCGGCCCCCTGATGAAGCGCCCCTTCGTGTTGGCGGCCATCCTGCAAGCCCGCCCCATGCGGGGCTGACCCCGTTTTCCGGCCTCGGCGCCAGCTGTTTCGTTGAAAACGGGAGTCGCAAGGCCTCTTTGTGCGGCGTGACCCAGCATCGGCTCATGCCGTTGCCCGTGTTCTCAGATTTTCGCTGTGAGTCCCTGGCGGCCCGATCACAATGCGGGCGGAGACGACGAAACTCTGACCGCCGCGGCCTTCAGTACCGGCAGAGCCGCCTTTCCCCACGATAGGCCGAGAGCGACGTCCTCAGACAGGGCGCGCTCCACAGCGAGGCATCTTGACGCTTCTCTTTGGCAAAATATATGTTACTCATCATCTTATTCGCGATGAGTCGTCGACGGGGAAATGCGTGATGGATGCGAGGATTGCGCTCGGGATGATCGGGCTTGCCCTGACGGCATGCTCGCCGGCCGAGACCGCCGTGTCACCTCAGCCGCCCTTGGTCCAGACCGTGGAGGTCGTGCGCAGCGGCAGCGGGATGGCCCGCTACACGGGGGTGATCCGGGCTCGCACCGAGAGCAATCTCGGCTTCCGCGTCGGAGGTAAGATCTTCGAACGTCTCGTCGATCCGGGTGACCGGGTGACGCGCGGCCAGCCTCTGATGCGCCTGGACCGGACCGATTTCAGCCTCGCGCTCAACGCGGCCCGCGCCTCCGTCGAGGCTGCCCGCGCTCAGATGATCAAGGCCAAAGCCGACGAGGAGCGCAGCCGGAAACTCGTCTCCGACGGCTGGACCTCGAAACAGACCTACGATCAGAACAAAGGCGCGGCCGACGCCGCCATCGCGCAATTCGCCAATGCCGAAGCCCAAGCGAGCCAGATCGCCAACCAGGCCGGCTATGCCGAGTTGCAGGCCGATGCCGACGGGGTCGTGATGGAGGTCCCCTCGGAGCCCGGTCAGGTGGTCGCCGCCGGGCAGACGGTGGTGAAACTGGCACGCGATGGCGCGCGCGAGGCAGAAGTGTTCCTGCCGGAGGGCAGCCGGCGTGCCGCGCAAGGCGAAGCCTCGGCCACCCTCTACGCCGAAGGCGAGAGCACCTATCCCGCGCGGCTACGTGAACTCTCGGCAACCGCCGACCCCGCCACGCGCACCTACCGCGCGCGCTACATTCTGTCGGGCGGCGGCGAGACCGCGCCACTCGGCGCGACCGTGACCCTGCTGCTCAAGACCTTGAGTGCCGGCCGTGCCGCCGCGGTGGAAGTTCCGCTTGGCGCGCTATTCGACCAAGGCCAAGGTACCTCCGTCTGGCGCTACGACACAGCCACCGAAACAGTGCGGCCTCAAGTCGTGAAGGTCGCTCGTATGGGCGAGGAGCGCGCGGACATCGTCGCGGGCCTGAGTGCGGGTGACCGCATCGTGGCGCTGGGTGCTCATCTTCTGAAGCCCGACCAGAAGGTCAGGCCGGCCCCGGCGAGCATGACGGGAGTCGTGCGGTGAGCGGCTTCAACCTTTCAGCACTCGCGGTCCGAGAACGAGCGGTCACGCTCTTTCTCCTCATTGCTTTAACGGGTGCCGGCTTCTTCGCGTTCGAAAAGCTCGGGCGAGGAGAGGATCCGGCTTTCACCGTCAAGGTGATGACGGTTTCGGCGGCCTGGCCCGGCGCCACCGCAGAGGAAATGCAGCGTCAGGTCGCCGACCCGCTCGAGAAGCGCCTGCAGGAACTCGTCTACTACGATCGCGCCGAGACGACGGTCCGGCCCAGCCTGATGATGACCAAGGTCATTTTCAAGGACAACATGCCGCCGGCCAAGCTCCAATCGGAGTTTTATCAGGCCAGGAAGAAGCTTTCCGATCAGGCCTCCAGCCTGCCACGTGGCGTGCTTGGGCCGCTGCTCAACGACGAATTCTCCGACATCTATTTCGCCCTCTACGCGGTGCAGGCAAAGGGTCTTCCGCACCGGCAGCTGGTGCTACGGGCCGAGGATATGCGCCAGCGCCTACTGCGCGTGCCCGGCGTCGAGAAGATCAATATCCTCGGCGAGCAGGCCCAGAAGATCTTCGTCGAAATCTCGTATCAGCGCCTCGCCACCCTCGGAATCACCGGCCAGCAAGTGCTGGCGGCGCTGGCCAATCAGAACGACGTCACACCGGCAGGCTTCGTCGAGGCGGTGGGTCCACGCGTCTACCTGCGCCTGGACGGCGCCATCGACGGACTCGACGCGATCCGAAACCTCCCCGTTGCGGCCGGGGACCGCAGTCTCAAGCTCGGCGATATCGCCGAGGTCAAGCGCGGCTACGAAGACCCGAAGACCTTCGAGATCCGCAACGACGGCGAACCGGCGCTCATGCTCGGCCTCGTGATGAAGCCCGGCTTCAATGGCCTGAACCTCGGCGCGGCCCTCAATGCCGAGGAGATGGCGATCCATCACGAGACGCCGGTGGGCATCACATTCACCAAGATCACCGACCAGGCCAAGGTCATCGACGACGCCATCCATGAATTCATGGTCAAGTTCTTCACGGCCCTCGGCGTGGTGATCTTCGTCTCCCTTGTGGCGCTCGGCTTCCGGGTCGGCATCGTCGTGGCGCTCGCCGTGCCGCTCACCCTCTCGGCGGTGTTCGTCGTCATGATGGTGACGGGCCGCGACTTCGACCGCATCACACTGGGCGCCCTCATCATTTCGCTCGGGCTACTCGTCGATGACGCCATCATCGCCATCGAGATGATGGTGGTGCGCATGGAGGAAGGCGCCGACCGGATCGAGGCCGCGACCTATGCCTGGAGCGCCACCGCCGCGCCGATGCTGACGGGCACGCTTGTCACCATCGCGGGCTTCCTGCCGGTGGGCTTCGCCGCTTCCACCGCCGGGGAGTATGCCGGTAACATCTTCTGGGTCGTTGCCTTCTCGCTGATCATTTCCTGGATCGTCGCCGTGACTTTCACGCCGTATCTCGGCGTCAAGCTTCTGCCGAACATCAAGAAAGTGGAAGGCGGCCACGAGGCCATCTACGCCACGAAAAACTACCAGCGCCTACGCCGCGTTGTGCGGATGTCGGTCGACCACAAATGGATGGCAGCCGGCATCACGGTAGGTCTGTTCGCGCTCGCGGTGGTGGCCATGGGGAAGGTCGAACAGCAATTCTTTCCGAATTCCGAGCGCCCCGAACTCATCGTCGAGGTGACCCTGCCGGCGGGATCGGCCTTCGCCACCACCGAGGCCAGCGTCAAGCGGATCGAAGCGGCCGTGCGCGAACTGTCCGAAGCCGGGGAGATCACGAGCTATATCGGCCAGGGCATGCCCCGCTTCGTGCTCTCTTTCGATCCCGAACTGCCAGATCCGGCCTTCGCCCAAATCGTGGTGCAGACCGCCGATGCGGCGACCCGCGACGTCCTACGCGGCAGGGTCCGCAAACTCGTCGATGAGGGCCGCTTCCCCGAGGCGCGGGTGCGCGTGCTGCAGATCGTGTTCGGCCCTCCCATCCGCTTCCCCGTGGCCTTCCGGGTCGTCGGTCCCGATCTCGACGTGATCCGTGGCATCGCAGCCGAGATCCGCGAAGTCATGGCGGCCAACCCGAACCTGCGCCTGGTTCATCTGGACTGGGGCGACAAGACCCCCAATCTGAGGCTCGCCTTCGACCAGGAGCGACTGCGCCTGATCGGGCTGACCCCGAAGGAGGCAGGCCAGCAGCTGCAGAATTATCTCAACGGCACCCCCGCCACGCAGGTGCGCGAGAACCTGCGCTCGGTCGATGTGCTGCTGCGCAGCCCCGGCCCGGAGCGGCGCTCACTCGGCGAGATCGGTGACCTGACGCTGGCGACGAAGGACGGCCGCCAAGTGCCCGTGTCCCAAGTCGCCCGGCTCGAGAGCACCAGCGAGGATGCAGTCCTGAAGCGCTACAATCGCGAGACCTATATCCGCGTCCAGGGCGACGTGATCGATGGAAAGCAGCCACCGGACATCCACGCTCAGGTCGCGCCCCTGCTCGATCCGATCAAGGCCAAGCTACCCCCGGGCTACCGCATCGACACAGCCGGCGCGGTCGAGGAAAGCGCGAAGGCGATGATGTCGCTCGTGGCGGTTTTCCCGATCATGTTGATCGTGACCCTCACGGTCATCATGATTCAGGTGCGTTCGTTCGCGGCCATGTTCATGGTTTTCGCCACCGCCCCGCTGGGCTTGGTCGGTGCCGCGCCGACTCTGCTGATTTTTCACCAGCCCTTCGGCTTCAACGCCATTCTGGGGTTGATCGCCCTATCCGGCATCCTGATGCGCAATACGCTCATTCTGGTGGACCAGATTCACCACGACCGTGAAGCCGGCCTGTCGGATTACGACGCCATCGTCGAATCGACGGTGCGGCGCGCCCGCCCCGTCATCCTGACCGCAGCCGCCGCCATGCTCGCTTTCATCCCGCTCACCCATTCGGTGTTCTGGGGAGCGCTGGCTTACGTCCTCATCGGAGGCGTCGGTGTCGGGACGCTTCTGACCCTGCTGTTCCTCCCCGCGCTCTATGCCCTCTGGTTCCGCGTGAAGCGAGTTCCGGACAAGGACCGGACGATTGCCGGCGCGACCTCGATGGCTCACCCGGCCGCATCGTAGCGGGACATATCAATCATGCCCAGCCGCTTCGGGCATGCCGACATCGCGCGTTCACCCGGTGAATGCGCGGTACATCGACCGGCTCGCGATGGTGCCCTCCTCGCGCGGGCCGGTCGATCGTCTGATAACTGGTCTACGGTCGATTAAGCGGAGCGGCTTCCGCCCAAATGCAAATACCGGATTGCGTGAATGCCATACAGGCCACGAATTCATCACACCCGTAGCGTTATAATTTTCAGCAATCGAATGACTAAAATCTAATGTCGAGCTGATATCATCGTATAAGCCAATTCATATCTGCCGATATACAGCCATCGTTCAACGAAATCCTGGATCTATACCGTCGGCACGAGCAACTGACTAGCACCAATACGGTTGCGGGACTACGTCCAAAGCGCGGTCTATCGTCCGCCACCGCCGCCCGTATTGGGGATCGCGACTTCAGGCTTGTTGGCGTTGCCCGCAGCACCCGAGTTATTCGAACGGCTTTCCGCGCCTACGGCACCATACGCCTCGGTTCCAATAGAGCCTGGACCACCGTTATCGATTCCCCCCGGCTTCACCACCGGCGCGCCGGTGGTCCCTGGCGTTGTCATACGTGCCGGGCCGGATTGCTTGATTTCCGCCGGCCCTGTCGATTGCGCCAAGGCGGGAGCGGACGCAGTCAGCATCACCGCAAAGAAGGAAGTGGCGATCTTCGTCATGAAACGTCCCAGAATTCACAAGTGAATCTCTGAGACGTCAACCTACGTGAGGGCGATCAGTTTCAAGCTTTGCAGCCTATCACACTCGCCACAACTCAAGACCTGTGTAGGCAGCCAGCTATGAACCCGGCAATATGGCGGGTCGAACAAGCTCCTTACGTTCGGTCGCATGGCTGTATCCAGGTTCCGCCTGCGGTATCCGCTCGCTTGGCGTTCCGCCCTGAAGCCTATCCTCTATCGAAGGAGGCACCTCATTGGGTTCGTCCGGAAAAGGAGGCCAGATTGGACGATCGGGTTGCACCAGCTTCACCATCGAGCGACCTCCCAGCAATCGGCGTCAGAGACACATACTGGGATATAATATGCCAACGCAATTTGCAAAGCGGCCGGCAGGACCCATTCGGACTAGGTCGCTGCGGCCAGGGTAGTCAGGAAGGTGTTCAGCGTTCGTGGAAGGGCAAAGGCGTCAACCGTGACGCCATATACCCCATCGGCCGAAGCCAATTGGGGAGGCCCGACCCCACGTCACGTTCCGGCGATACGGTCTTAGCGGCGGTCCAGCGTTCAACTAGGACCGGCCGCTATCCGGGTGCGGAACCGGAGAAAACCGAGCTTATCGCTCGCCAAAACCCGATAGGAGCTTCTCGATCTGAGCGAGACCGTTCTCGCGGGCCTTGGCCTCGCTGGTCAGGCTTCGGTCCGAGCGCTGAACCAGCTTGCCACCCTTGCGAATGGCCCATTGGTAGGTCGCGCCCTCGGTGCGGGGGCTGAGGATTTCCAGGGTGTAGGGGTATGTCGATGTTTCGGTCATGTCCCCTATATGGCGCAAGCCTTGCGCGCCTTCCACCCTTTAATAGCCATATCGCTTACTGACGGAACAAACCCAGCGGGCGCTCTGGGTCGGAGCAACGTACGAAGTGGTGGCGCTATCCCGGCTCCGGTCCCGCCTGGCTCGTCACATGGTCAGCGATGGCTCCAGCGGTGGTGAGCCAGATTTCGTCGCGGTGGGAGGCGATGTGGGCAAGCGCCGCCCGAAGCGGCCGCAGCCGATGCGGCTGACCGACGATATAGGGGTGCAGGGCAATCCCCATGACAAGCGGGGCCCGCTCCGATTGCAGCAGCATCTCGTCGAAGCCATCGACGATCATATCGGCGAAGTCCCGCGCGGAATCTTTCCTCGCCACGATAGCGGGGATGTCATTGAGTTCCTGGGGATACGGCACCGAAAGGATGCGCCCGCCTCCGCGTGTGGAGAACCAGAGCGGCTGTTCGTCATGGGCCCAATCGAGGAGATAGCGGTATCCCGCCTCGGCCAGAAGGTCCGGCGTCACGCGAGATTGCGAGATCCAGGGACCGAGCCATCCGGCGGGGGCCCTGCCTTCCTCCCGAGCCAGGATGGCAGTGGCTTCGGCGATGAGGGCGCGCTCGGCATCCTCGTCGAGGCTGCCCTGTCGCTCCGCGTTGGTGCGGCCATGGCCGACGATCTCGTCGCCGCGTGCCCGGAAAGCCTCGATCAGACCGGGGCAATCCTCGTAGATCCGGCTGTTGGCAAGGACGCTGGCGGGAAGGCAAAGCTCGTCGAACAGCGCTTTCATCCGCCAGGCGCCGACGCGATTGCCCCAGTCGCGCCAAGCATAGTTCAGCACGTCCGGCTGGGGACCGCCGGGAGCCAGTTCAGCGCCGAGGCCTGATCCGAAATCGAAAGTCTCGAGATTGAGCGCGACATAGACCGCGAGGCGCTTCCCCCCCGGCCAGTCGTAGACGGGACGATCGGGCAGGGCGCTATAGCGGTAGCGGCCGTGGTGTTTCGGTGCATCCGTCAATGCATCGCGCTCCATGATCGATCTCATTCCCTCGAATTGTCAGGCAGCACCGAGATAGGCCGCGGCAAGGGTCTCATCGGCGGAGAGTTCCGCCGCCGAGCCCGAGGCGACGACGCAGCCCTGTTCCAGCACGTAGCCGCGATCCGCCACGGTCAAGGCCAGTGCGGCCATCTGGTCGACGATGAGGATGGTCACGCCCTGGTCGCGCAACTCGGCCACGACGGCGTAGAGGGCGTTGATCATGGACGGGGCGAGCCCGAGCGAGGGTTCGTCGAGGAGGAGGATGCGCGGCTGCGCCATCATCCCGCGAGCGATGGCCAGCATCTGCTGTTCGCCGCCCGAAAGTAGCCCGGCCCGGCTCGTTGCCCGGTCGCGAAGGCGGGGAAACCGGTCGAGCAGGGCCTCGATCTCACTCGGATCGATCGGGGCCTTGCGTCCATGCGCGCCGAGCCGGAGGTTCTCCAACACGGAGAGTTCCGGGAAGACCTGCCTGCCTTCAGGCACGAGGGCGAGGCCGAGGCGGGCAATGGCATGGGCCGGTAGGCCGGCGATGGCACGGTCCTCCAGGATCACCGCGCCCTCTACCGGGCGGAGGAGACCGCTCAACGCACGCATGGCGGTGGATTTTCCCGCCCCGTTCGCGCCGAGGAGCGCGACGGTCTCGCCGGGACGGACATCCAGCGACAGCCGGTCCAGGACCGGTGCGGCGCCGTAACCCGCGGTCAGGTCGAGAGCCGAGAGAACCGCGTCGGCGGGACCTTTCCAAGGGGACGGGCGCGGCCGGGCAGGGGTATCAGCACCACCGAGATAGGCCCGCAGGACGGCGGGATCGGCCCGTACCGCAGTAGCGTCCCCCCGCGCGATGGGCCGTCCGGCATCCATGACGAGGATATGGTCCGAGATGCCCATGACGAGGGGCATGTCATGCTCGACGAGAACCACCACGATACCGCAATCGGCGATGCGGCGCAGGAGACCACCCAAACGGTCGGTATCAGCGCGAGTGAGGCCCGCTGCGGGCTCGTCAAGCAGAAGGACGCGTGGCTGACCGGCCAGGGCCCGCGCGATTTCGACGAGGCGGCGATCCACGTGAGGCAGTTCGGCGGCGGGCCGGTGGAGGGCTCCGGTATAGCCGACGAAGGCGAGGAGGGCGGTAGAGGCGGCGACATCGCTTCTCGCGCCTGCTCGGAACAGACGCCCGGGGGCAATGGCGAGGGCCACGTTGTCGATGACCGACAGTGAACCGAACAGCCGCGTGGTCTGGTAGGTCCGGGCAATGCCGGCGCGGGCGATACGGTGAGCGGGCAGACCGGCGAGATCCCGACCCGCGAGTCGGATCGCCCCGGCACCGGGCCGGTAGAACCCCGAGACCATGTTGAGCACGGTGGTCTTGCCGGCCCCGTTCGGGCCGATGATGCTCGTGACGGCGCCAGGTGCGGCGTTCACCGAGACGCCCTCCGCAGCCTTGATGCCGCCGAAGCTGATGCCGATCCCCTCCACCGAGAGCGCTTCCGGCTGCGTCTGCGCCAAGTAGGACACGACGTCGCCGCCGGTTCCAGACGCAGTCCCGGAAACGCGGCGCGGCAGGAGCCGGGCGAGGCTCCCGACGATGCCGGCCGGCACCAGCCACAGGACCACCAGCGTCGCGAGGCCGAAGAACAGCAGGCGGTACTCTGCGAGCCCGGAGAGGGTCTCTGGCAGGAGAACGGTGACCAGGGCACCGAAGAGCGGCCCCAGCACTGTGCCGGCGCCTCCCACCACCACCGAGAGTACGAACAGGATCGACTGGGTGAACGGGAACGAACTCGGCGCAATGAACAGCATCAACGGCGGCAGCACCGCCCCGGCGAGGCCGGTCAGTGCCGCCGAGATCATGAAGGCCAGGGTCTTCACCCGCACCGGATCGAAGCCGAGGGACGCGGCGGCGACATCCGCGTCCCGCACCGCCCGCATGGCGAGGCCAAGGCGGCTGCGCGCGAGGCGATGGAAGCCGTAGAGGGCGAGGCCGGCGCCGAGGACCGACAGGATCGCGAGTTCGCGCTCCAGGAACGGGAATCCGAACAGGGTCGGGCCGGTGGCGATGACGAGGCCGTTCTGGCCTCCGGTGAGCGCGCCGCCCTCGATCAGCCCATGCTCGACGATGAAGCCGAAGGCGATGGTCACCATGGCGAGATAGGGGCCCTTGACCCGCATGGCGGGGATCGCGAGCACGCCGCCGAGAACCCCGGAGAGCAGGCCGGCGGCGGGGAGCGCCAGCCAGAAGCTCACCCCGGAAAGGGTCAGGATGGCGCTCGCATAGGCGCCGATCGCGTAGAAACCGGCATGGCCGAAGGAGATCAGGCCGGTCAGGCCGAGGAGGACGTTCAGCCCCGTTCCGGCCAGCGTCGTCAACGCCACGAGGGCGATGATGAAATGGCTGTACCCGTCGGTGGCGGCCACGAGGCCGATCCCCGCGACGGTGAGGGCGAGAATGGCGAGGGGCAGGGCGGAGCTTCCGGAGCGCATCGGCTCAGACCTTGTTCACGGCGGCCCGGCCGAGAAGGCCGTCGGGGCGCAAAGCCAGCGCGAGGATGATCACCGAAAACACGACGATCTGGGTGTAGCCGGAACCGAGATAGCCGGTGACCAGGGCTTCCACGACGCCGTAGAGCAGACCGGCCAGGACCACGCCGGTGGCGGAGCCGATCCCGCCGAGAATGGCGACGGCGAAGGCCTTGATGCCGAACAGGGTGCCCATCTCGGCCGAGACCGAGAACAGCGGGGCGATGAGGAGGCCCGCCGCGCCCGCGAGCAGGGCGGAGAGCGCGAAGGCGCAAGCCACCGTCCGACGCACGTCGATGCCCATCAGCCGCGCAGCGTCGGCATTCTGCGCCACGGCCAGCAAGACCCGACCGAGATCGGTCCGCCGGAACACCGTGCGGATGGCGAAGGCGACGGCCAGACCGACCACCGGGATCACGATCTGCAGCGGGTATATTCCGGTGCCGAAGAAATCGACCGGGTTGCGCGCGAGCGGGGAGGGCAGGCTGCGCGGCTCCTTGCCAAAGGTGAACAGAATAACGTTGTCGAGCACCACGCCCCCGGCCACCGTGGCGAGGAGCCAGGCATCCGAGTTCCGCTCGACGAAGGGGCGCACCAGGATGCGCTCGACCACGATGCCGAGAAACGCGCAGCCGGCCAGGGCTGCGGCCACTGCCAACGGCATCGGCCAGCCCAATGTAACGCCGAGCATGTAGCCCAGCACCGCCCCGAGGGTGACGGCGCTTCCTTGCGCGAAATTCACCGTACCGGAGACGGCGTAGGTCACGTGGAAGCCGAGGGCGATGAGCCCATACATGCTCCCGAGACCGAGGCCGCTCACAAGGGAGCCGGTCAACATGGAACTCTCACTTTCACCGTATCATGTAGTCCATCCCACCCAGCCACCTCATCGCTGAGACGCCGCAGCGAAGCGGAGGCCTCGAAGGAGGCGTCCAGTTCGCACAGTGAGTTCCGGAGACCTCCTTCGAGGCCGCTTCGCGGCGCCACAGGATGAGGTCGCGGGTGGGATGAACGGCGATGGCCGCTTCCTCAGTTCGCCACGGCGACGATCTCGCCGTCCTTGAACCGCGTGAACACGTAATCCTGTGGGCCGAGCGCGTCTTGACGGTCCGGGGCGAAGGGCTTGTCGTAGGTCTTGATCAGGCCGGGATAGGTGGCGATCTTGTAGAAGCCGTCGCGCACGTCCGACCCCTTTGTGGACTTGGCCTCGCCAATCGCGAGGGCCAGGAGATGCGTCGCGTCGTACGCGTTGGCGATCCCCACGGCCGGGGTCACATCGGCCATGGACTTGATCGCCGGATACTTGGCCTTCAGGGCATCGAGCACGGCCATCGCCTTCGGCGAGGTATTGCCGGCGAAGGTGAAGGTCTGAATGAAATGCACCTTGGCGGCGCTCGGGCCGGCAAGCTCATCGAAGCGACCGCCGGCGGGGCCCCAATGCGACACGACGGGTACGCTCCATCCCATCCGGTCGAGGGATTTCACGACCTGGGCCGAGGGCCCGACATTGCCGACCAGGAACAGAGTATCGGCGCCGGCCTCTTTCAGCCGCGTCAGCTGGGGCACCATGTCGACATCGGACGCCTCGTATTTCTCGATGCCGGCGGCAGGAAGACCGGCTGTCTTCAAGGCCGCCGTCAGACCCTGCTGGTTCGACTCGCCCCAGGCATTGTTGACGAGGATCATGCCGGGCTTCTTCGCCTGATGGGTCTTGATCGCATAGGCGACGAGGGCCTCGTCCACGAGGGCATCCACCGCCGAAACGCGGAAGGCGTAGTTGTCGGCGGCACCGTTGCGCGTGATGCCGGTGCCCGCCGCCCAGGGGCCGAGGAAAGGCACTTTCATCTGGTTGGCGATGGGCACGATCGCCATCGAGACCGGGGTATCGAGACCGCCGACCAGGGCGACGACGCCGACGCGCTGGATCAGCTCCCGGGCGGCCAGCACGCCCTTCGACGGGTTGGCCTCGTCATCCCGCGCCACGAGCTCCAGAGGCCGCCCTAGAACGCCGCCGGCAGCGTTGACCTCGTCGATGGCGAGACCGATGCCTCGCGAGATCGCCTCGCCGGACTTGGCGGATTGGCCAGACAAAGCGGTTACGAGGCCGATCTTGATTGTCTCCGCCGCCTGCACCGGCGCGACGAACGCAAGACCGACCAACGCGGTCGCCCCGAGGGCGAGGCGACGGGTCAGCGATGATGGGCTGTGCTTGCGCATGGACGGCTCTCCGGAGGAATCGCACCCATCACCGCAACCACCGTGCCATATGTCAAAGCATTGATATCTCTTATTTAATTCCAAAAGCGCGGATTGCGATGCCTGCTTTCACGCCAAACTGCATACACTTATTGCATGCACTTCTGGCGAGCGTAGAGCAGTGTGGGGATCGAACGGAGACCAGAGCATGACCCAAGCGACAGAGGCCGAAACCAAAGCCGACACCGATGCGGCCATCGTCACCGCCTATCTGGAAGCCTCCATGGTGCCCGACCCGGAAACCGCCGCGGGCTATATGGCGCCGGGGATCGAGATCGTGTTCACCGGCGCCCGGGTCTTCCGGCACCCCCGCGAGGTGACGGCCTTCAACGCGAGCCGCTATGCCTGGGTGAAGAAGCGCATGGAGCGTCTGGACGTGATGCCGGGAGAGGGGGTCACCACGGTCTACAGCCTCGGCACCCTTTACGGCGAATGGCCGGATGGAACGCCGTTCGAAGGCAATCGCTACGTCGACCGCTTCACGGTACGTGACGGTCTGATCGTGACGATGGAAGTCTGGAACGACAGTGCCGAACGACTGCTCACGAAGCACGGCGTCTCGGCTTAGGCGCTCCCCTCAGGCGTCGGCTCCGGCAAGCCGCCGCGTGTCGACGAAGGTCCGGCCGTCCGCGAAGCGATAGCTGATGCTCTCCGAGAAGCGGCCGTTGGCTCGGACCAGAAGGGCGGCCGGGCGGGTGAGTTCCTCGGTCCGCGACAGGGCCTCGGCGACGGTCATCGGCACGTCGCGCCCCCCGCCGAGCTGACGCCACCATTGCACCGCCTTCTCGCGGCCATATCCGGCCTGCTCCAGGGCGATCCGCACCCGGTGGCTCGACCCGTCATCGGTCTGGAATTCGACATCGAGACTGCCTGATGAAGCATGGCGGCCGAGCCGCCACCGGGAGACGCCGCGCCAGACCGGTACCGCGCGGGACAGTATCGGATGCTCGTCGTCGGCCGCGGCCTCATGGCTCGGCCCATCCTCGTCGGTCTCGTCCGGCTCGACCCAGCACGCCTCGCAGGTGCTGGCATTGAGAGCGATGAGCGCGCCGCAGCCGGGGCAGGGCTTGGCCCGGATCTCTCCCTCTCGGCCTTTGATCGCGGCGGCGGTGCGGGCGGTGACGATATCCACCGGCCCGTGCATCCGTACCAGGCCGGCATAGTCGAGGATCAGCGCATCGGACTTGCCCGGCGCGGTCCGCAGCGCACGGCCCACCTGCTGGACGTAGAGGCCCGTGCTCTGGGTCGGCCGCAGTAGAGCGATGAGGTCCACGCGCGGGACGTTGAATCCAGTCGAGAGGACGCCGACCGAGGTCAGGCAGCGTAGCCTTCCGGCGGTGAAATCGCGCACGATCCGGTCGCGATCGCGCTTGCCGGTCTCGCCCGTCACCATCTCGCAGCTGAAGCCTTCCGCCCGCACCGCATCGCGCACCGCCTCGGCATGGGCGACACCGGCGCAGAAGGCGAGCCAGGCCCGGCGGTCGCGGCCGAAACCGGCCATTTCCTCCACCGCCGCGCGGGTGATCCAATCCTGGTTCACCGCCGCCTCGAGGGCGCTCGGGATGTAGTCGCCGCCGCGCTTGGCCACGCCCGACACGTCGAGCGCCGTGGCGGTGGCCTTGCAGATCAGGGGGGCGAGGTAGCCCTGGTGGATCAGGTCGCCGACATTGGCCTCGTAGACGATGCGTTCGAACAGGCGGCCCTCGCCCTCGTCGAGGCGGCCGCTATCGAGGCGGTACGGAGTCGCCGTGAGGCCGACGACGCTCAGCTCCGGTCGGGCGGCACGCAGGGCCGCGAGGAACCGGCCGTAGCGAGTCTCCGCGTCGCGAGGAATCAGATGGGCTTCATCGACCACCACGACATCGAAGGCACCGATGGCGTCGAAGCGGTTCCATACCGATTGGATGCCGCAGAACAGGATCTGCGTCGCGGTTTCGCGTCGGTTCAAGCCGGCCGAGTAGATACCGGCCGGCGCAGCCGGCCAGTAGGTCATGAGCTCACGATGATTCTGGGCGATGAGCTCGCGGGTATGGGTGACGATGGCAATCCGCGCGCCGGGACGCTCGGCGAGCACCTCCCGCACCAGGGCCGCGATGACGAAGGCCTTGCCCGCCCCCGTGGGCAGGACGATGAGCCCGTCGCCGGTCTCGTTGCGCCACGAGGCATAGAGGGCGTCGAGGCTGGCGCGCTGGTAGGGTCTCAGGTCCATCGCCGGCTCTGTAAGGCCGTTCTCGCCGAACCGGAACACTGCCCGGCGGGATGCGGCCTCGCCGGATGGTCAAGCCTCTTCGCCGACCACCTCATCGCGCATCACCCGCGCGATGCGCTCCACCATTCCCTGCGACAGACGCACGAACTGCCCGGTGCCATGCCCGCGCCCATCGAGTAACTCGGCGAAGAGGGGCTTCGCGGGCTCGCAGACCAGGGCCGCCACCGGCCTCGTATTACGCCGCTTGGCCCGCAGCCGCTCGGCCAGCGCATCGGGAACGAACGGTTCACGCAAGGCGGGCTTCTCCTGTCAGGGCCGACGGTCCGAGGAGAGGGGCCTAGGCTTTCAGGGTTGCCGAGAGATTAAAGCCGCCGGATTGACTGCGTCACGCGGTGCCGCCTCCAAGCCATGAAAATCGCGTCGAGGCGGCAAACGAGCGTATCGCCGATAGATACAAGAGCTTGACGAAATGTATCATCCACAGATACATTCATTATGGATGAACGTTGGTGACGCAGTGGCTATCTTGAGCTTTGCCGACGACGCAACGGAGGCGGTCTTTCACGGTCGCCAGCCGAAGGGCATCCCGTCGTCGATCCTGAGTGCCGCCCGCCGCAAGCTTCGCTACTTGGATGCCGCGAGCACGCTGGACGACCTGAAGCAGCCGCCGGGCAACAAACTACACCCGCCGCTTCATGATCGCGCCGGTACACACGCTATCTGGATCAACGGAGCCTATCGTGTGTGTTTCCGGTGGACCGAGGCAGGACCGGCCGAGGTGGAGATCATCGATTACCACTGAGACGACCACCAGCAATGAGGGACACCACCGCCATGCCGCTCGATGACCAAACCGACATGGTTCTCCCGCCCATGCATCCGGGGGAGGTTCTCCGCGAAGAGTTCATGCTCCCCCTCGGTCTCAGCGCCGGCAGGGTCGCCAGAGCCTGCGGGGTGCCACGAACCCGGATCGAACGCATCGCAGCCGAGGAAATCGGCATCTCGACCGATACCGCACTGCGGCTGGGGCGGTTCTTCAAGACCAGTCCCGACCTGTGGATCAATCTGCAGAAGCGGTTCGAGATCGAGTCGCTCTTCAGGGAGATCGGCGCCGATATCGAGAGGATCATGCCGTTTGAGCAGGAGGCCGCCTGACAGTTGGGGCAGCGCCCTCTATCAACTAGCCCGGCGTCGCAAAGTACTCTTCTCGGTGACGTAGGGTGCCAGGACCCGGCGGAGGTCACGCTCGCGCGGGGGCTCGGCAACGATATGCGCCCGCACGGCCACGGCATCGAGGTGATGATCCATCAGATGGGTCGCACGATCGACGTCGCCGGCCATGAGCGCCGCCACGATCTCGCGATGCTCGTTGACGGCGCAATCCGAGGAGTGCGGACGGCTGTACAGCGAGAGGGTCAGCGCGCAGCGATAGCCGAGCTCGGCCACGTAGCGGACGAGGACGGGGCTGCCGGTCATTCGCGCCAGCAGGAGGTGAAACTCGGTGGCGAGCCGGATCGATGGGGCTTCCGGTCCGCCACGGACCGCGTCCTCCTCGTCGATATGGGCGAGCAGGATCGCTTCCTGCTGGGCGGTGAGGCGACCGGCCAGTCGCTGGACCACGAGGCGCTCCAGGGAGATGCGGACCTCGAACGTGTCGCGTGCCTCTTCCCAGCTCGGCGTCGCCACGATGGCGATCCGGTTGCGGCGGAGTTCCACCAGCCCTTCACCGGCGAGTTGCCCCAGCACCTGCCGCGCGATGGTGCGGCTGACGCCGAAACGGTCGCCAAGGGCATCTTCCGGCAGGCGATCACCGGGCGCCAGCGCGCGCTCGACGATGGCGCGGCGCAGGGATTGGCACATCATTCCCACGCGATCCTTGGCCACCTGCGTCTCAATTCCCGCCATCGCCCAATCGCATCCCTCTTCGCAGCGTTTCGGCCACGGGCGTGTCTCCGGCACGCTTGTCATCGTCGCCCACCGGTGACGCAACCGCCATGCATGAGCGAGACCAAAGCTGAGCGGGAATCGAAAACTCTCGCAGAAGTTGCAAGGCCGCAGCACCAGCGCCACCGTGATGTGCTGGACGCTTCCCGACGTTCCTGGCATCACCTCGACTGTTCGTCGAGCGGCCCGAGACACGCTTGTGACACCCGCTCCCGACGGCGCTTCCTGGAACAAGCCGCCGGCTCTCCCTTTCATTGTGCCCCAGCGAGCCACCCGATGACGATGCTCTCGCTCCTGTCCCTCCGCGCCCGTATCGAGGCGGGAACGCTCACCCCCGCCCAGGCCATCGTGCGGACCCGGGATGCGATAGCGGAGCACGAACCGTCGGTCCGTGCCTTCGTGGCGACCGATGCAACCCCGCAGGTGTCCGATACGGGCCCGCTCGCCGGCATCGCGGTTGGCATCAAGGACATCATCGACACCGCGCACCTCCCGACGCAGATGGGATCGTCGATCTATGCCGGTTGGCAGCCGCGCGCCGATGCGCCGATCGTGGCGCGTCTGAAGCGTCTCGGCGCCGTGCCCCTGGCCAAGACCACGACGACCGCCTTCGCCTTCGTCGATCCCACGGAGACACGAAATCCCCGCGCGCCGGGCCGGACCCCGGGTGGATCGTCCGCCGGGTCGGCAGCGGCGGTGGCCGCCGGGATGCTGCCGCTGGCACTGGGAACACAGACCGGCGGCTCGGTGATCCGGCCAGCAGCCTTTTGCGGCGTGGTGAGCGTGAAACCCTCGTTCCGGCTGCTGCCGACGGTCGGCGTGAAGTGCTTCTCCTGGACCCTCGACACACTCGGCCTGTTCGCCGCGAGCGCAGCCGACGCCGCCCATGCCCTCGCCCTCATCGCCGGCCGGCCGGAGATCGACGGGACGGGGCCGATTCCAAGAATCGGCCTCCTCGTTCCCGAGTATTGCGAGGCCGCCGAACCCGACGCGGTGCAGGCTCTCGACCGGGCGCGGGTGATAGCGGAAGCAACAGGTGCCGACATCCGCGACTTCGCGTTGCCCGACGAGTTCCGCCATGCCTTCGATGCGCACGCGACGATCCAGGATTTCGAATCGGCGCAAGCTCTCGCCTGGGAATACGAAACCCACCGCGATTCGCTGCCGCCGCTCCTTCGCGGCCATCTCGACACCGCCCGGACCATCGAGGCCGCTACCTACGATGCCGCCCGGCGGGTCGCTCATCATGCGAGGCGCAGCCTGCGGGACATCCTGCGCGATTCCGATCTCGACATCCTGCTGACAGTCTCGGCCCCGGGCCGGGCGCCGGAGGGGTACGCCTCCACCGGGGATTCCCGCTTCAACCGGCTCTGGACGCTGATGGGAGTGCCCTGCGTCACCATCCCCGTGCCGGGGGAGGGGGCCCCGCTCGGCGTGCAGATCATCGCCCGTTTCGGGGACGATGCTCGTGCGCTCTCGGCCGCGAGGTTCCTGGAAAAGGCTTTCGCCAAGCAGTCATGACGCCAGCCCGGTTGCCAGGCTGCCGTCGCAAGTCTGCGACTCGGATGATCGAAGCTCAGGCCAGCGCGAAACCTCTATTGATCGTGCGTCATGAAAAGGCCAGCGTCTTAGAGAAGAGACAAGCGCGGCGGCTTCGCTTCGCCTGGGTCATCCAGACTTCTCCGCTGAACGGTGAGCCACGTTTCCATGCGCCTGCTTCAGCTTCTCTCGATCCTCATGCTCTTGGCATTGTCCTCGACGGCTCGGGCGGTTGAGGCGCCGCCGGTGAGCGGCGCAACCGCGCCAGCCCCGGCAGTGACCATCGTGCCGGCTGACCGCCGGGAAATCGTCGAGCAGGCCGTGGTCACCGGCACGCTCGTCCCGCGCGACGAGATCTTGGTGGCGCCTGAGATCGAGGGCTACCGCATCACGGAATTGCTGGTGGAGGAGGGGGCAGAGGTCACGAAGGGCCAGGTCCTGGCCAGGCTCTCGTTGGAGATGATCGCCACGCAGGAGGCGGCCAACGCCGCCGCCATCGCCAAGGCTCACGCGGCCATCGTTCAGGCCCGTAGCCAGATCGTCCAGTCCGAGGCCGCGCAGATCGAGGCCAACCTCGCTCTGGAACGCGCCCGCTCCCTCATCAAGACCGGGAACGCCACGGCGGCGGTGCTGGAGCAGCGGGTCTCGGCAGCCCAAGGTGGCGAAGGCCGGCTCGCCGCGGCGAAGGGCGGCTTGCAACTCGCCGAGGCCGATCTCTCGGCGGCGCGGGCGCAGAGCAACGAAATCGCCCTCAAGCGCGCGCGCACCGACATCAAAGCGCCCGACGGAGGCATCGTCAGCCGCCGCACCGCCCGGATCGGCGCAGCGGCGACATCCACAGGCGAACCGCTGTTCCGGCTGATCGCGCGTGGCGAGATCGAACTCGAAGGCGAAGTGCCGGAAACCTGGATGCCGCGCATCATGCTCGGCAATGTCGTCCGCCTCGAAGCGGATCAGGGGCGAATCGTGACGGGCAAGGTCCGACGGATCGACCCCGAGATCGACCGGCTGACGCGCCTCGGCAAGATCCGTATCAGCCTCGACCGCGACCCGACCCTGCGCATCGGCGCCTTCGCGCGCGGCAAGGTCGAGGTGGCGCGGCGCGATTCCGTGGCCGTCCCCCTCTCCGCCGTACTCTACGGGATCGATGGCTCGGCCCTCGTCTACGTGGTGAATGACGGCACGGTGGAAGCCCGCAAGGTCGTCTCCGGCCTCGCGGCGGACGGGTTCATGGAAATCCGCGAGGGGTTGAAATCCGGGGAGGCCGTCGTCGCGCGGGCCAGCAGCTTCCTTCGCCATGGCGACCGGGTCAGACCGGTGCAGCCGAAAGCCGAAGCCGCCGCCTCCGTGACGTCGCGCTGAGAATCGGACCCGTCAGCCCATGCGCCTCAACATCTCAGCCTGGGCGATCCGCAAGCCGATCACCTCGATCGTGCTGTTCCTCGTCCTGATGATCCTCGGGCTCGTCAGCTTCCGCTCGCTGCCGATCACGCAATTCCCGAACATCGACATCCCGATCGTGGCGATCCAGGTCACCCAGGCCGGCGCGGCTCCCTCCGAGCTGCAGACCCAGGTGACGAAGGTGGTGGAGGATGCGGTCGCCGGGGTGAAGGGCGTCAAGCACATCATCTCGACGATCTCGGAGGGCGTCTCGGCCACCACCATCGAGTTCCGCCTCGAAGTGAACGTGGACCGCGCCGTCAACGACGTGAAGGACGCCATCGCCAAGGTGCGGGTGACGCTTCCGCGCACCATCGACGAACCGATCATCAGCCGCGTCGAGATCGCCGGGCTGCCGATCATGGTCTACGGCGCCTCGGCGCCGGCGATGACGCCGGAGGACCTGTCCTGGCTCATAGACGACGTGATCGCCCGGCAGGTCCAGGGCGTGAAGGGCGTCGGCGGCGTCGAGCGTCTGGGCGGTGTCGCTCGCGAAATCCGCGTGACGCTCAAGCCCGACCGGCTCCTGGCACTCGGCATTACCGCAGCGGACGTGAACCGCCAGCTCCGCCTCACCTCGGCCGACATGGCGGGCGGGCGCGGCGAACTCGGCGGGCAGGAACAATCGATCCGAACGCTGGCCGGCGCCGCCAGCCTCGATACCCTGGCCCAGACCTCGATCGTCGTGCCGGGCAACCGCAAGGTCCGCCTGGACGAGTTGGCGACGCTGGTGGACGGATCGGAGGAGCCGCGCACCTTCGCGCGCTTCAACGGCGAGCCCGTCGTCGCCTTCGCGATCTCGCGTGCGACGGGCGCCAGCGATGCCGAGGTCGCCAGCGCGGTGGCTCGCAAGATCGCCGATCTCGGCACGAAGAATCCCGGTGTCCGGTTCGACCTGATCGACACCTCCGTCATCAACACGGTGGGCAACTACCATTCGGCGATGCTGAGCCTCATCGAGGGGGCGGCGCTGGCCGTCATCGTCGTGTTCCTGTTCCTGCGCGATTGGCGAGCGACGCTCATCGCCTCCATCGCGCTGCCCCTCTCGGTGCTGCCGACTTTCTGGGTGATGAGTACCCTAGGCTTCTCGCTCAATGCCGTCAGCCTGCTGGCCATCACCCTCGTGACGGGCATTCTGGTGGACGATGCCATCGTGGAGATCGAGAACATCGTCCGCCACATGCGGATGGGTAAATCCGCCTACCGGGCGGCCCTCGAAGCCGCCGACGAGATCGGCCTCGCGGTCATCGCGATCACCGCGACGATCATCGCGATCTTCGCACCCGTCTCCTTCATGAGCGGCATCGCCGGACAGTATTTCAAGCAGTTCGGCCTCACCATCGCGGCGGCCGTGTTCATGTCCCTGCTGGTGGCCCGCCTCATCACGCCGCTGCTCGCGGCGTATTTCCTGCGCGATCACGGACCGGATCACGAGCGCGAGGGGCCTGTGATGCGGGCCTATACCCGCGTGGTCGCCTGGTCCGTCAGGCATAAATACGTCACGCTGGTCGTCGGCCTCGCGTGCTTTGCCGGGTCGATCATGTCCACCGGGCTGCTACCCGCCGGCTTCCTGCCCGCGGAGGATGCGGCACGAACGATCTTCGTGGTGGAATTGCCGCCCGGCGCCCGCCTCGCCGACACGACCCGCGTCACGGACGGCATCGTCGACAAGATCAGGGCGCTGCCTGAAGTCCGCAGCGTATTCGTGGATGGCGGCCGCCAGTTGCCGGCCAAGAAGGAGGTGCGGCTCGCGAGCTTCACCATTAACCTGACGCCGAAGAACGCCCGTCATCGCACGCAGAAGCAGCTCGACCGGATCATCGGTGCGATTCTGCGAGAGGAGCCGGACATCCGGTTCTGGTCGCTGCGAGACAGCGGGCAGCGCGATCTCGCGCTCATCATTTCGGGGCCGGACCTGCGCCTCGTCTCGGAGACGGCGGCGCAGTTGCAGCGTGAGGCGGCCACCGTGCCCCACCTCGTCAACGTACTCTCCACGGCACCGCTCGACCGTACCGAGATCCGCATCCGCCCCAAAGCTGGCGTCGCCGCCGATCTCGGTGTCTCCACGGATCTCATCGCCGAGACCATGCGGGTGGGGACGATCGGCGACATCGGCGCCAACCTCGCCAAGTTCAACGCCGTCGACCGGCAGGTGCCGATACGAGTGCAGCTGCCCCTCGCCCTGCGCGGAGACCTGTCCCAATTGGAGAGCCTGAAAGTCCCGGTGAAGGGGGGCGCCTCCGTTCCGCTCTCCACGGTGGCCGATCTCAGCCTCGGGCGTGGTCCCACGGCGATCGACCGTTACGACCGCTCGATCCGCGTGGCCCTGGAGGCCGACATGGAGGGCTCGGACGCGCTGGGCACCCTGATCGAAGCCGTGATGGCGCTGCCGACCGCGCAGAACCTGCCGCCGGGCGTGAACATCAGCCAGACCGGCGATGCGGAAATCATGGGGGAGGTGTTCGAAGGCTTCGCCCTCGCCATGGGCGCGGGCCTGATGATGGTCTTCGGCGTTCTGGTGCTGCTGTTCGGAAACTTCCTTCAGCCGCTCACCATCCTGTTCTCGCTGCCCCTCTCCATCGGCGGTGCGATCCTCGGTCTCCTGATCTTCCACATGCCGATCTCGATGCCGGTGGTCATCGGCATCCTGATGCTTATGGGCGTGGTCACCAAGAACGCGATCATGCTGGTGGATTTCGCCATCGAGGAAATGGCGCGGGGCGTGGATCGCGCCACCGCGATCATCGATGCGGGGCGCAAACGCGCCCGCCCCATCGTCATGACCACCATCGCCATGGCGGCGGGCATGGTGCCGTCGGCCATGGCGCTCGGCATCGGTGGCGAATTCCGCGCGCCGATGGCCGTCGCGGTCATCGGCGGCCTCATCGTCTCGACCGGCCTGTCGCTGATCTTCGTGCCGGCCATCTTCGTCCTGGTGGACGACCTGTCTCGCCTTTTCGTCCGACTCTTCGGCCGTTTCATCGGGCGGAAGGACGAACCCACCGAGGGGACATTCGCCCTGCCGGCCACACTGGCCAATGACGGAAAGGGCTTTCCGTCACGCTCTGCGGCCGAGTAGGCGCTGGTCTCAGCCCTTCCTGTCGAGGGGACGCCCAAGCAGCCGCGCGAACTCGGCCTCGATCTCCTCCACGGAGAATGGATTCTGCGCGGCGGGAGTGGCGCGACGCGGGGCCAGCGGCTCCTTGCTCGCCGGTTCCCGAGCGGCTGGGAGAGGAGATGGTGGTGCCGGCAAGAATACTTCCGGTCCGCTCTTTTCCTGACCGTCGGGAGCAGGCTCACTCGGAACGGGCTCGTCCCGGCTCGGCTTAACCGTCGATGGATCGGCCTTGGGAGGCACCGCGGCCTGCGGCGGTTCGGCGTCTGCGGGCTCGGCCATGGCGGCCGCTATCGGATCCACGGGCCGATCAGGGGCGGATTTCTCTGTCTTCATCGGATCGAGAACCGGTTCAGGCCTCGGCGCAGGCTTGGGCTCCGCCAGCGGCGTGGATGCCTTCGGCGGCACGGCCTGCGGCGACGGAGAAATTGCGGCGGATGGCCGGCGAAGAGCCTCTTCGAGCTGCCTTGCCATGTCGGACAGGATCGCCGCATCCACCGGACGGGAACTCGTCGGCCGCGCCAGCGGCGGCGGAACGGCGGGAACCTGCTCGACCATCGGGGCGGGTTTCGCCGTGGGTTGTGGACGCATCGGCGGCTCGGTGCGCACAGGCTCGGTCACCGGTGGCGCGACTGGGGCCGGGGGGGCTTCAACGACCTCATTGGCATTCGGCGTTGCCGCGGAGGACACCGGTTCATTGGCCGCATCCGAGCGTGTCTCCGTGGGGCGCTGACGGTCGGGGGCTTCGGCCTTGAGGTTCGCGAGCGGCGGCGGATTCCGACGGGCCGCCTTTGCGGCGATGATGTCGGCTTTGCTGGGCTTCGAAGCGGTCTTCGGCTCTTCGGGATCATCGCCGCGCGGCTTGGGCATTGCCGCCAGATCCGGCGCCGCTGCCGGTGAACTCGGCTCGCTGTAGGCCTGAGCTTTCGAGACTTGAGAACGGGGGGCCGGCGGCTGCAGATCCGGCACTTGAAAGACCGGCGCCTGGAACACCGGAGGCTCGGTCGGCCGCGCGGGCTCGAAGGCCGACTCCTCCTGGAGCGGATCGACCTTGGCCACTTCGTCGACAGGGAGGCGGGCGCCGGCGCCGCGATGAATGTTGCGTTCTACGATGACGTCGTTGGGGCCACCGACGAGAAGCAGATGCTCGACATTGTCCCGGCGCAGCAGGATCAGTTGCCGCTGCCTGTCGAGTTCGTAGATATCGACGATACCGAGGCGGGGCTGTCGTCCGCGGGGGCCGGATTTGGCCAACGCCATGCCCCTTCCCGAGAATCGCCGGAAGACCAGCACGATCGCGGCCAGCACGGCGAAGATGACGGCGAAGATGATCAGGAACTGGAGCGGAAACGAGCCGTCCGAATTAAAGAACGCTGACAAGATCGGGCTCTTTCGGGTTTCTGGCCGAGGCCATACGCACAGGTTGTCCTGATATCACGCTTGGGGCGGTCACAGGCAATAACGTTAAGATTTCGTTTACGGTAACTCGTTGATTTGGTTAACGCACGTTCCCCTGCTCG
Source organism: Methylobacterium sp. CM6241 (assembly GCF_054817845.1). Taxonomy (NCBI): domain Bacteria; kingdom Pseudomonadati; phylum Pseudomonadota; class Alphaproteobacteria; order Hyphomicrobiales; family Methylobacteriaceae; genus Methylobacterium; species Methylobacterium sp. CM6241. The sequence goes on along the minus strand of NZ_CM139246.1, from coordinate 4,680,370 downwards.
CTGAAATTGCAGGAATGCCGTTGCCCACAGAAAAAGCCCGGCACGCGATAACCGCGGTAGGGCCAAGAGCAACCGGGACCGCCAGCGACCAGTGTTATTTGACGTGTATGACCGAGCTTATAGAAGTGCTTGGTCACCCAAGAAGCGAGCGATCGCACGAGCTCAAGCAGCTGAGCGGCAACACGCCAGTGATCGCGTGCTCGGCGAGCGTATTGCTGAGGTCAATGGAATTATTGTGACCATCCAGCCAGTCATCGACGACCGGTGAGACGTTCATCTGAAACAAAAAGCCCGCCGCGGCATGAGCCGGGCGGGCGAAGTCCGTTCAGGGGAGGAACACGAGGTCATGCCCATGAGGCCGTGCTGGTTCCGACTTGGTGCGATCCTGTACAGAGGAGAAATCAGCTCAGAGAGGTCTGTAGGTCGATCGCGCACCCCGCTACCGGCAAGCCGCCGCCTCACGGAACTCGTCCAGCCCCACAGTGACGTGTCGGCCGTTTTCGACGATGCCGGGATGTGCCGCCCGCCTAGAACATGGGAGTGCCTCCTGTCACCGGCACCAACGCGCCGGACATGTAGCTGCCCTCGCGCGAAGCCAGAAGGACATAGGCCGGCGCGAGCTCGGCAGGCTGACCCGCTCGGCCAAGGGGGGTGTCCTCTCCGAGCTTCTTGATCTGCTCCGGGCTTTTCACGATGGGTTGGATGGGTGTCCAGATCGGGCCGGGCGCCACGCAATTCACCCGAATACCCTTGGGGGCGAGCAAGTTCGACAAGCCAATGGTGAGGCTCGCGATGGCGCCCTTTGTCGCTGCGTAGATCAGCATCGTCTTATCGGCGATTTTGGCCTGCTGACTGGTCGAATTGACGATCGCGGAGCCGGGTTTCATGTGAGGTACCGCCGCTTGGCAGAGGTAGTACATGGCGAACACATTGGCTCTGAACGACCCTTCGAGATCCTCCGACGTCACGTCGTCGAGCTCTTCGTTGACCGTCTGCGCAGCTGCGTTGTTCACCAGGATGTCGATGCCACCCAGCGCTTCGACGGTGCGAGCGACGAGTTCACGGCAATGCGCCTCGTCGCGTAGATCGCCCGGCAGCAACAGAGCACGCCGGTCGGCCTTCTCGATCCACCGAGCGGTCTCCTCCGCATCGGACTGCTCAACCGGCAGGTAGGAGATTGCGACATCCGCTCCTTCACGGGCATAGGCGATCGCCACCGCGCGTCCGATTCCGCTGTCGCCACCCGTGATCAAGGCGACCTTGCCGATCAACAACCCCTTGCCGACATAGCTCTCCTCACCATGGTCCGGCACGGGCGTCATCTTCGAGGTCAAGCCAGGTCGTTCCTGCTGCTGGTCTCCGGGGAAAGGCGGGCGGGGGCCGGCGGTGCGTGGGTCTGAGGTCATCGTCTGTCCTTCCGAGGGCCTCGGCTAACGTGACAGAAGGCCGTTCGTAGCTGCGGCAGAATGGTGCTGGAATGTGCAACCTCTACAGCCTCATCACTTCGCAGGCAGACATCCGTAAAGCATTCGGCGTTGCGGAGGATCGCGCCGGAAACCTCCCGAGGATGCCGGGCATCTTCCCCGACCAGATGGCGCCCATCGTGCGGATCGAGGATGGCAGGCAGGCCCTCGAGATGTTTCGATGGGGCATCCCAGGTCCGAAGCAGTACGGCGAGCATCCGATCACAAACGTCCGGAATGTGAAGAGCCCGCACTGGCGGCCCTGGCTCAAGCCGGAATACCGCTGTCTCGTCCCCGTCTCTTCTTTCAGCGAGTACGCCGACACCAAGCCGAAGAAGACGCCCACGTGGTTCGCCCTCGATGACGACCGTCCGCTCTTCGCCTTCGCCGGCATCTGGCGTCCCTGGACCGGCGTGCGCGGTACCAAGGCCGAGAACCCCGATCGCGAGGAGGCCGAGCACCGGCTGTTCTCGTTCCTCACGACAGAGGCCAATGGGATCGTCGGCCCGGTTCACCCGAAGGCCATGCCGGTCCTGTTGACGACATCGGAGGAGTGGCGGGCGTGGCTCGAGGCGCCGACCGAGATCGCCCTCGAGCTACAGCGCCCACTACCCGACACCATGATGAAGGTTGTGGCGGCTGGAGCCCGGCGCGATCCGGCGGAATGACTATCGCGTGCCGGTCGTCTCGGTGCTGAAAACAGATCCGTCGCGATAATAATCTAAACGAGCCTGCACATTGCATGCACAGGTTGAGATGCGAGAGACAGCCGGAGCGAGCCGACCTATTTGTGGGGGAACTTGGCTAGGAACGCGTCCTCGGGCCTTGCGTCGTGAGCCTATTGACCGCCGATTCTGCGGCAAGACCTATCAGAGCGCCTGTCAACACATCTGCGGGGAAATGCGCCCCGCGTAGAACTTGAGCTGCGACAACCCCGGCAGCGGTGACATACGCGGCACCCTTGACCTCAGGATAGACTCGAGCGGCGGCACAAGCGACCGCAGTACTCAGGGCGGAATGGCCCGAGGGGAAGGATTGCCATGGTCCGTTGCCGGTTCCAGGCCACCCTCGCGCGTAAATCCCCTCATCCATGAGGACGTTTGGGCGCGTTCGATGCACCGTCCTTTTCAAGCTCGTTTTCACGACGCTCGCCAAGATACCGGCCTGGAGCATGTGTCGGCCTGCCTGTGCGAGGCGGCGATCGCGCTTCACCATGCCCAAGGCCAAAGCACCAGCCGACAGAGCGAGCAGCGACTTCCAACTCCCGATTTCGCTCGCTAGCCCTAGCGCTCGAACGGCCGGATGATCCTTGGCGCCTGCGAGGGTCAGCCCCGCCGTGACGTCTCCAGCCTCGAAACGATCGGCGATAGCCGATGCCCTGGAATGAGTCTGTCGAAGGGGCGATCGCGCAAGCATGGCCTTAAACGCCCGCCATCGGGAATCGTTCGCCGCTGCCTTGATGGACAGAAGCTCCTACACCGCTTCGGACTGATTGGATGATGCCGTTGGGCCGTCACCTGTGATGCATCGGGCATAGCGCCTCCGCCCCGCGCCCCCTATTCCGTCCGGCCCATCACAACTGCTTGGCCCCATGTCTGCATCACCCGCCTTCAAGATCGAACCGGGCAGCCCCCAATCGTGGCGTGAAGCCTTCCTCAGCATGAAGCCTAATGTGGTCCCTTGCCCTGGGCTGACGGTACAGAATTGGCAGGGCGTCCATGCCGCGGCCCTGGACTTCCTCGACAAGTACGCCGACGAGGCTGGCCGTCTCGGCTGGACGACGCTGGACTTGTTCGGCGTGCACCCCGAACTCGGCGTGATCCGCTCCGATTTCTGCGGAGCCCTCGTTCTGAGTAGCGATCTCGTGTCGAAGGTCGAGCCGGACTTCATCCGTTTTGAGCGGACGCGATACTTTCGGACTGTGCCGGGGCGACCGCACGGTGCCGTGCCGATCTGGGCGGTGAAGCGTTAGACGCACCCGATGACCGTTCGAGCCACGAGTCCTGTGTCGAGATATCTGCCTCGTCTCGCGTGCCGCAAACGCACGGTGCTGCGGCACTCGTACCGGGTTCGCGTGGCGAACCTAGCGAGGGTGCGTGACGTTGTGGGTTTATGACAAATGCGCCTCACACCCCGACCTCGGACAAGATCGCGGATGCGAACCGCCGGGAAATCGCGATTGAGCATCTGCTGTTTGGCACGATTCGGTTCGTCGCCCAGCGCCACCCGGACTTACTGGACGAACTCGACCGCAGCGTGGATCATCTTTGGGACAAGGCTCATGACGACACCCGAGATGATGAGGCTGTGCGCGAGATAGCGAGGCGTTTCATCAACAGCCTTCGTGCTTCGAATTAGGCCGTGGGGTTAAGGCCCGCGGGTTTCCTCGATCAGTTGTTGAAGCCTAAGGTTCGAGTAAGCCGGCTCAGCCCTGCGGGTGGCTTGAGGGAAGGGGACCGCGATGGCGTTCAAAGCGAAATCAGCCTCGGAGACGAAGGCCGCCGATCTGGCGCTTGCCCTTGCTCGGATTGCCGACCGCGAAGGAGCGCCGGTCAGCATTGGCGTCGAGCAGTTGCGACGCGGCAACCCCCGGCTGACCCCCCTGGCGATCGGCCAGATGTACCGGAAGCACCGCGATATCCTCGAAGCGGACTTGGCTGAGCGCGGGTACGTACTGGTCGATTATACCGACCAGGGTCCCGGGCGGGGAATGGAATTCGAGGTTGGGGCTGCCTGACCCGTTGAGCGATGAGCGAAATGCTCCGCGTGGCCGGAGCCATGCGGGGCAGGGTTCGCAATACGCAGAGGGTCAAGCGAGATCGTTCTGCTCCTCGGGATCATCAGACAGCCGCTCCGCCGGATCGACGGTTTCCTGCGTATGGCTGCCTTCGATCTTCGAGGTTTTCGTGATGACCTGATCCATTGGTACGTTCAGCGGATCCTGAGCGTCCGGCGCAGCCGTTGGGCCTGCCTCATCGGTTTGGGGCGTTTTCTTCTCGGTCATGGTGTCCTCGCTGGCGTCTTGAACGAGACCAACGACTGGGCGAGACGGATGTTCGAGCAGGATCTTGTCTCACGTCATCTGTGCAAGCGCGCATATATTAACGGTGAAGCTCGAACTGCCTGGATGGGCAGGACTTGGGGGCCAAGAGCAATGGTGCCGACACAATCTCGATATGTCTTAAGGCCCCTCAAGGGAATCGCGGGGCTGATACTCTTATGGCTGAGCTATCAGATATGGTTTGGGCTGATCACGTACCTACCGCGTGATAGCGCGTTGGGCTGGAGCGCAGCGACCGCACTTGGCGCGCTAGGGATCCGCTGGATATTCCGCTGCTTCAAATCCAATTCGGAAATCGAAAGGCCGGCTGTAGCATCAGCCTAGCGTATTCGCGGGCATATCTAGTCAGACTACGGGCTTTCATTCTCACGCGGCCTTGCGGAGTAGATGTATCAAGTAAGGACGCCAGAAACCTATCGCATCTTGTCCGAAAGATGGGATCTTACTTAGGGGTTCCCGTCGCCTCGTTCGACAAAGCAAAGTTTCGATCCGCCTTACTCCGCACTTCCATAACCGGCTGAGGCGTTCCACCGATATGCATCTGACTAAGCACATCAGGAACTCTCACGGTAGCGGCAATCGTGTTTACGTGAGATTCTGACGTGTTATGTGCCACCGCCGCAGAAAACTTCTATTACCCTGCGATCTTTATGTAATATGACGACTTTTCTTCCGCAATTTTATTTTATCGCCATTGAGCTTTCTTAGCATCATCTCTGCATTTATAATTATATCTTGCTTTGGTGAACTCATCATTGTCTCTTTTTCAATAATCCGCTCCATTCTGGCGATTTCAGTTTCTATTCTTCGCAGCTTTCGACCCGGCCAAGCAGACAATACGACGTCGGAGATATTGTTTATAAGGCGGCCGACTGATTTTTTCATTGGATCGTGAATTATACAACTATAGATTTCATTTACCTATAGCCTTGTATGGGCTACCATGCGTTTGTACAAAGCTGAAACAGCATTATCGTGCAGAATGCGCCGAACCGTCTGATTGATGACCAAGTTGGACAAGCTGTGAAAACAGGCAGCGGGAAACTCGGAAGGGGCACTAAGCAATGAGCCCGTATGTCGCGGTTATCATGGCTTCGACCGCCATCGGCTACTTTGGCCTGCTGATCTTGGCGCTTCTCTACGATCTGCCATTCCTGCTTGCGATGCTGGCGCTCCTGGCCGTCTATAGATTCACGCCTCGTCGGTGGTTCGATTGAAAACAAGAATCCGCCGTGGTGTGAACCGGGCTGGTGAAGGGTGACTGGTCCTCATGCCGCATTCATCGAGTTGGCGTATAGATTCCTTGGAGCGACGGCTTGGGCTCATCGAAATGCCCAGCCTAAGGTTGGATTTGGAGGAAAACGATGACGTACAAAATGCTCTCTGCGATTGCGATCGTGGCCAGCGCCATTGGCTTCGGCAGTGCCGCACAGGCAGCCCCATTCGCCGCTGCACCGGCTGCGGGCGCGTTGGAGGACGGTCTTGTGACCAAGGCGGCGGGATATTGCGGCCTCGGCTATTACCCTGACCGCTTCACCGGGCGCTGCCGCGGCAACGGCTCCATCAATCACGGCCCGCGCCGCTTCTATGGCCCTGGCTATGCGAGGCCTTACGCCCGCCCCTATTACCGGCCCTACGGTCGCCCGGTTTATCGCGGTTACTGATCAGCAGACACCGCTGCGCAAAGACGCGTTAAGGAAACCCCGCTCCGGTTTTCACCGGGCGGGGCAATGTCGCGCTCTCGGGACGACCGAACGTCGCGATGCGCAGCGTCGGGTCCAGTAGGCTGGAAGGGCGCGCTGAACATATGCGTCGCGTCTGTGCATTCGGCACTCGATTGCTCGCTCTCACACGATTGCGGTCAGTAACTCGCTGTGAGGCTCCCGCTGGTCACGGATGACCCGGACGGTCTTTGCGATCCGGTTAGTAACCTCGGTCTGCCGGGTGACGAGGTCACGGAATTCCTTCAACACGTCGACTACCGCGCGCGCGGCACCTGTAGGAACGGCGGCACGTCGGCCACCGTTACGGGAGCCGGCGGCGGTCAGTGTTCCCTTTCGCCTTGCGCTCCCGTCACCATCCATCCAATAAGCAGCGTCGTATTCCCGCTGTGGAACACCCGCAGGACCTCTTGGCCGGCAATGGCGTCCTTCAAAAGTCCAGCCGGACCATCACCCGGCGACCCGTTCTAACGTGTCGGGAGCCGCTCCCATCCGGCTCTTGCGCCAGACGCCGTCAGGACGGCAAGGTAGACTGGCAGCGCCGCGAACCGTGCGTGCGTATCAAAGAGCGGGATGTTGAACCGACCGTCGCAACTTACCTTCGGCCTGCTGCTCACCGGGCTGGCGGGCTACATCGATGCCATCGGGTTCATTCAGCTCACCGGGCTCTACACATCGTTCATGAGTGGCAACACCACACAGATGGGGGTGTCGATCTCTCACGGTGCGGTGGACGGCATCGTAAAACCGGCAGTCCTGATCGCCACGTTCCTGCTCGGGTCGACCATTGCCAGCGGCCTGTCGATCGTCACGCCCGCGCCTTGGAAGACGACGATCGTTTTGACCTACGAGGCCATCCTAGTCTTCGGAGCGTTCGCCCTCGGGCTGCAACTGCCTGATTTAGGTCTGGTGTCGTTCTTCCTGGCTCTCGCCATGGGCGCACAGAACGCGGTCCTCGGCTCGGTGCAGGGCTTCCGAGCGGGAACGACGTTCATCACGGGAGCGCTGTTCAGCCTAGGTCAGAAGATCGCCGCTGCCTTCACGAGGACGGGACCGCCGTTGGGCTGGATTGGTGATGCCGCGGTTTGGTTGGCCCTGCTGATCGGAGCCATTGGCGGTGCCGCCGTCTACAGCGCCATCGGTATCTTCGCCTTGATCTTCCCGGCTGGATTGACGGCCTGCCTCGCGACTCTGGCTGCGCTCTTCGCAAGGACGCATCGGGTTCGAGTCTGAAGGACGGCTGAAAGACGCCGAAGGTCAATCTGATTGCCGACCCGTCACTGTCCGACACCGTACGCGGAACCAGCCGGGGGTATTGCAGGATTGATCCTCAAAGAAGGAGCACGCGATGTGGATCTTGCAATGGGGCGACAGCACCAACCGAGCCGGCGGGCAATGGAATCACGAGGAGCATGAAAGCTCCGAGAAGGCCCTGGCAGCCGCCAAAACGAAACTTCAAATGGGGTTATTCGCGCATGCCATTCACTCCCCCGCAGGGGTGCAATGGATGACGGGAGACGAGATAACCAACGCGGTCGAGCAGGATGAAACCCTACCGAACCCCTGATCAGCGTCCGGCTGTCGCGTCCTCGCAACTGTCAGCGTGAAAGTGATCCGTCATGTCCAAAGCGAGACGACTTACCCCAGCAATATGGGTGGTGACTACGACTGCTTCACTCGCACAATCCGTAGACCAACCACATACCGAAGCGGGTCGGACCCAACCGGCCCCCAGCCCAGCGGGCAGCCATTACCCGGATATGGGATGGCTATGGTTTAGCATCCCGATTCTGCTGATTATGGCTGCCATTTATTTCATTGCGAAATGGCGCTCTTCGTCCTCGCCTGAACGGAGAGACTAAATCTGTTGATCAGCGAATACACTATGCCCAGCCGAAACGAGAACTCTAATGGCGCAAGCAAAATCCAACTAGCCTGTTAATCAGTAAACATGTAAATTTATATTATCAGCCTCCGTCTGGCCATCTGGCATAATCCGCTCTGCAGAGGCGGGGGATGTCCCATGGTCCTGGTAAAGCTCAGCTATGTGCTGGAGGAGGAGCGAAAACGGACCCGTCATCGTTCACGAGCGGCACATCAGGCCGTATCAAAGCTATCTGCTAACTCGGTTTGATTGGGCAGCGCGTGCGGGAGCCGATCTCCCGGTCAGCCTTTGGTCAGGCATTCTTCCTTAAGACTTCGTTAACACAAAATTTCCGCCCCGAACGCCGGTCGCGTCCAGGAATGTTCTTAACCGAACATTAACCATGGAGGCGGCAGATTTTGCCCAGCGCTCCGGGAGATTCTGGCGGCGCCGAGGGGCTTCGAGCACCGTGTCCGTCACCGACCTTCCCATCCTGTCCATGCTCCGCACCCGGATGCAATGGCACCAGACGCGCCAGAAGCTACTCTCGGAGAACGTCGCCAACGCCGACATGCCGGGCTTCAAACCGCGTGATCTCGCGAGCCCGCGCTTCGGCAACGGAGCCGGCGACCTCGCTCAGCCGGCAGGCTCCATGGGCGGCAACTCGGGCCTCGCGGTCACCAGCCCGGCCCACATCGCCCTGAACGGCGGTCCCGAAGGACCAGGTGCCGATCCCCGCCGGTTCAATGGCTTCGAGATCAGGCCGAGCGGGAACGGAGTGAATCTGGAGGAGGAGATGATGAAGGCGGGTGACAACCAGGCCGAATATCAATTCGCCGCGACGATGTACCAGAAGAGCCTCGACAAATTGAAGATCGCCATCGGCAAGCGCTGATCGTCCCGCCCTCTGAGCTTGCGGAGAACCTGCCGTGGACTTCCTCAAATCCCTGACCATCGCCGCATCCGGTCTCAAGGCCCAGTCGGGCCGGATGCGGATCATCGCCGAAAACATCGCCAATGCTGATTCGGCCCCGAGCGCGGTCGGCGCCGAACCCTACCGGCGCAAGATCCCGACCTTCACCCAGCACATCGACCGGGAGACCGGCGCGTCGATGCTGGAGGCCGGGCGGGTCAGGCGCGATCCCTCGCCGTTCCGCACCAAATACGATCCCGGCAATCCCAGCGCCGATGCGCGCGGTGAAGTGCGGATGCCCAACGTCAACGGGCTGATCGAGAACATGGACATGCGCGAGGCACAGCGCTCCTACGAGGCCAATCTGAACATGGTCACCGCGACCCGCAAGATGATCAACGCCACCCTCGCCATCCTCAAGGCCTGACGCTCCTCTCCCTCCGAAAGTCCGCCGCCATGCCGACCAACGCCTTCGCCGCAGGAGCCTACGCCGCCGTCCAGAATATCGGCGGCATGAAGGGCGGCGCGCCCAAGATCGCCCCGACTTCTGCAGCGGATGGCGGCTTCACGTCGCTTCTTTCCTCGGCCCTGGACAAGATCGGCGAGAGCGGCGCCAAGGCCGATGCGCAAACCCTGGCGGTAGCGGGCGGCAAGGCCAACGTCGTCGATGTGGTGACCGCCGTAGCGGAGAGCGAGACGGCACTCCAGACCCTGGTCGCCGTCCGGGACCGCGTGATCTCCGCCTATGAGGAAATCATGCGGATGCAGATCTAGTCGCCACCGCTTTTCTTTGCCTTCCTGCCCGCCTCCTCATCCTGAAGTGCCCGCGTCAGCGGGCCTCGAAGGAGCCCTCCAGAGCCCGGCGAGCGAACTGGAGCCCTCCTTCCAGGCCTCCGCTCCGGCACCTCAGGATGAGGGCGCAGACGAGATGCCGGCCGACATCGCCGCCGCCCCGAAACAATCCGCGAGCTCACTTCCATGACCGGCCTTGCCATCCTCGACGTCTCCCGGGACGGGATCTTCGTCTTTCTCAAGGTCGCAGGACCGCTGATGATCGTCGCCTTGGTCGTCGGTCTCGTGGTCTCGCTGCTCCAGGCGCTGACGCAGATCCAGGAACAGACACTCATCTACGTGCCCAAGATCGTCGCGGTCTTCGCAGCGCTTCTCTTCATGCTGCCCTTCATGGGCGATGCGCTCGCCGGCTACATGACCCGCATCGCCGCCCGCATCGTATCCGGCGGATGACGCGCCGGGCCGGGCGCTGCTATGCAGGGTCATGAACCTGCTCCTGCCCGGCATCGCGGCGGCCTACCTGCTCACCTTCGCGCGTATCGGCACGCTGATGATGCTGCTGCCGGGGCTCGGCGAACAATCCGTCTCGCCGCGGATCCGCCTCGCCTTCGCATTGCTGGTCTCGCTGATCCTGTTCCCGATGGTGCGCCCGCTCCTGCCGATGCAGGGCGCCACCCTCGCGGCCCCCGGATTGATCTCGCTTCTTATCGGCGAATTGCTGATCGGGCTCGTCCTCGGCCTCACCGTCCGCATGGTGCTGGCCGCATTGCAGACCACGGGCGTCATCGTCTCGCAGCAATTGGGCCTGTCCTACGCGATGACCGTGGACCCGACGCAGGGCGGCCAACAGGCGGCGCTCGGCAATTTCCTGATGATGCTCGGCATCACCCTCATCCTCGCTACGGATCTGCACCACGTGGCTCTCGACGCCATAGGGCGAAGTTACGTGATGCTGCCGCCCGGCGGCGTGCTGGCCATGGGGGAGGCGGCCCAGCTCGCCCTTCGGGCGATGGCGCGGGGCTTCCTCCTGGCGGTCCAGATCTCGGCGCCGTTCATCGCGTTCGGCATCCTGTTCAATGTCGGGCTCGGTGTGCTCTCGCGCCTGATGCCGCAGATGCAGGTCTTTTTCATCGCCGTGCCGGCCTCCGTCCTCATCGGCATGCTGATCCTGTTCGGCAGCCTCGGCATCATGATGGGTGTCTTCCTCGACGACATCGGCCGCTATCTCGGCGAGTTGACCGGGCGGTGACGGCAGTGTCGAAAGGACCTGTGAGACAGCGGACAGGGGAGCGCTGAGCCATGTCCGACGACAGCGATCAGGAAGACAAGACAGAAGAGCCGACTCAGCGGCGCATCGAGAAAGCGATCGAGCAGGGCAACGTCGCCAACAGCATCGAGGTCAACACCTTCTTCATCCTGTCCGCCTTCATGATGGCGCTGCTGCTGGCATCGGGAACGATCGCCAAGGACCTGCTCGTCAGCTTGCGCGCCTTTCTGATGAACGCGCATCAGGTCCCCTCCGACCCCACCGCCTATACCGAGATGGGGATGAGGATGCTGCTGATCTGCGGCCAGGCGCTCATGATTCCCGTCAGCCTCGTGGTCATTGCAGGCCTCGCCGGCGGTTTGGTCCAGCACCCCCTGGTCTTCTCCACCGATGCCCTGATGCCGAAATTCGATCGCATCTCACCGATGGCCGGCGTCAAACGCATCTTCGGCGTGGAGGCCATGGTCCAGTTCATCAAGGGCTTGGCCAAGCTGATGCTGGTGGGGGTCGTCGCCAGCACCATCCTGTGGAACGAGCGCGATCGGCTCGAGGTCTTCGCCCAGCTCGACCCCGCGGCGATGCTGCCTGCCATCCTGGGCATCGCCCTCAAGCTTCTCGGTGGCATGCTCGCCATGTTCGTGGTCATCGCCATGGGCGACGCCTTCTATCAGCGCTTCCGCTGGCGCTCGAAGCTGCGCATGACCAAGGAGGAGATGAAACAGGAGCACAAGGAGAGCGAGGGCAATCCGGAAGTGAAGGGGCGCATGAGGCAGATCCGCGCCTCGCGGGGCAACAAGCGCATGATGGCCGACGTCCCGACCGCCACGGTCATCGTCACCAACCCCACCCACTACGCCGTCGCCCTGCGCTACGAGGCCGGGATGGCGGCTCCGATCTGCGTTGCCAAAGGCGTCGATTCCCTGGCGCTGCGCATCCGGGCCGTGGCCAAGGAGCACGATGTTCCCATCATGGAGAACCCGCCGCTGGCCCGGGCGCTCCATGCCACGGTGGAGATCGATTCCGAGATTCCGGCGGAACATTACCGCGCGGTGGCGGAGGTGATCGGCTTCGTCATGCGGCTGAAGCGCCGCGCGGCGTGAAAACGCCACGCTTTATGCACCTTTTTTGACGAGACTGGTCCGTGACGTCCTGAGGATACCCTTGCTGCCGACGCGGCCCGGGCGCTAACCGGGATCGGTCGAGGGTGGAATGGCGCCGAAATGGCTGAGGTGAGCGGACCAACGAAACCGGTGTCGAGCGCCATCGACCGGTCGGAGAGGCCTGGGCGGGTCGGACTGCTCCTCGTTCTCGCCGGACTTCTCGTGGGCGCGGCGGTAGGCTTGTCCTTCGTCGCGAACGAACAGGCGCAGCCGCTGATCCTCGGCCTCCTCGCGCTGCTGGCCATGGCGGGCGTGTTCTGCCTGTTCGCCCTGGCGATCGGCGCGCTCCAGCTCGCGGGACAGACCGGGCGCGACGACATCACCAAGGCCATCGTCGACGCGTCGCCCGAAGGCGCCATCGTGGTGGAGGATGGCGGCCGCCTGATCTACGCCAACGAAGCCTATCTCCGTATTTCCGGCGGGGAGACCTTCTCCAACCTGAGGCCGGTGGAGCGCGTCTTCGTCGGCTCACCCGATGTGTCGGAGGCCGTCTACCGCCTCGCCCAGGCAGCCCATGACGGGCGCGGCCACGTGGAGGAAATCCGCATGGCGCCCCCGCCTCAGGGCGAGACCGAGCGCGCCTTCGCCTGGTTCCGCATCGCAGTGCGCGCGGTGGAGAGGCCGAGACTCCCGGCGACCCTGTGGACGGTCACCGACATCACGCACGAGCGCGAGCGCCAGGAGAACGTCTTCCAGGAGCTTCAACACGCGATCGATTATCTGGACCATGCGCCGGCCGGCTTCCTGTCCATCGATCCGGCAGGCTCCATCGTCTACATGAACGCGACGCTGGCCTTCTGGCTCGGCTACGACCTCGCGACCGTGGGGTCAGGCGGGCTGCGCCTGCCCGATATTGCGCCCAGCGCCGACGTGCTCACCGCCACCGAGGGATTGCCCGGCGAGGTGCGCACCGACCGGTTCGACCTCGACCTGCGGCGCCGCAACGGCCAGCCGTTGCCGACCCGGCTCTACCATCGCGTCGCCTTCGGCCAGGACGGCAAGCCGGGCCCGTCGCGCACCTTCGTGCTCAACCGCTCCGCCGGGGCCGAGAGCGACGAGCCGCAGCGCGCCGCCGAGGTGCGGCTCGCCCGCTTCCTCAACAACAGCCCCATCGCCATCGCGACCCTCGACCGGACCGGGCGCATCGCCCGGGCCAACGCGTCCTTCGCCCGGTTGTTCGGCGGCACCCCACGCCAGGCCGTGCCGGATGGGCGTGGCGAGCTCGGCACCGAGCCGACGATGTGGGAAGCCCTGCTCGACCGCGACAGGGCCGTCCTCGAGGGCGCCCTGGTGAAGGCCGCCGACGGGACCGTGGAAGTCCAACCGATCGAGGTGGCGCTGGCGGGGCCGGGAAACCGTTCCGCGCGGGTCTGGCTCAGCCCGGCCGGCGGCGACACCTCGGCAGCAGCGGATGCGGCCACGCCGGCCGACCGCGAGCGCGTGATCCTCTATGCCCTCGACACCACGGCGCAGCGCCAGCTCGAGCAGCAGATCGCCCAGACCCAGAAGATGGACACGGTGGGCCAGCTCGCCGGCGGCATCGCGCACGATTTCAACAATGTCCTCCAGGCCATCATCGGCTATTCGGACCTTCTGCTGGCCAGCCACAGGCCGACCGATCCGGCCTTCCAGGACATCATGCAGATCAAGCAGAACGCCAACCGGGCCGCGAGCCTGGTGCGGCAGCTGCTGGCCTTCTCGCGGCGTCAGACCCTGCGCCCGGAAGTGATGAATGTCGGCGAAGCCCTGTCCGATCTGACGCTGCTGCTGAAGCGCCTGCTCGGCGAGCGTGTCGATCTCGACCTCAAGCACGGGCGCGACATCTGGCCGATCAAGGCCGACGTGAACCAGTTCGAGCAGGTCATCGTCAATCTCGCGGTGAATGCCCGCGACGCGATGCCGAATGGCGGCCAGCTGCTCATCCGCACCGCCAACATCCTCGAAGGCCATGAGACCAACGAGCGCCAGCCCGGCGCACCGGCGGGCGACCATGTCCTGATCGAAGTGCTCGATACCGGCGAGGGTATCCCGCCCGACGTGATGGAGAAGATCTTCGAGCCCTTCTTCACCACGAAGGATATCGGCAAGGGGACCGGCCTCGGCCTGTCCACCGTCTTCGGCATCATCAAGCAGAGCGGCGGCACCATCGACGTGCAATCGACCGTCGGCAGCGGCACCGCCTTCCGGATCTACCTGCCGCGTCACGAGCCTGCGGCCGAGCCCGTTCCGGAGATCACCGTCGCCGTTGCCCCGCAGAGCAACGCGGAGATCGCCGCCAGCCGGCTCAGGGGAGCGCGTGACCTCGAAAAGCCCGGCAGTGGCGGACAATCCGCCCCGCGCAAACCCTCGCCCGATCATACCGGACAGGGCGTGATCCTGCTGGTGGAAGACGAGGACCCGGTCCGCGCGGTCAACAGCCGGGCCCTGTCGGCACGGGGCTACACGGTGCTGGAAGCGGCCTCGGGCCTCGACGCCCTGGCCCTCATCAGCGATGTCGACCAAACCATCGACCTCGTCGTCTCCGACGTGGTGATGCCGGAGATGGACGGCCCGACGCTGCTACGCGAACTGCGCAAGCACCGTCCTAATCTGAAGGTCATCTTCGTATCTGGCTATGCCGAGGACGCGTTCCGCAAGAACCTGCCCGACGGCGAGGATTTCAACTTCCTGCCCAAGCCCTTCAGCCTCAAGCAGCTCGTGGAAACGGTGAAGGAGACGATCGCCCGTTAGGGCGACGTTCTCCGGCCGAATGATGCGAAATCAGCACCCGGCACCTTGCAAAAAGAGAACAAAACAAGTACATCATTCGCATCCGAGGCACATTGAGCCTTGAGCTCTCCCCATGCATAAGGATGCCGACGAATGGCTCAGCCCGCGCTGAAAGTTGTGGATTCCCCGATGGTGGACAAGGACAAGGCGAAGGCGATCGATGCCGCGCTGTCCCAGATCGAGCGTGCTTTCGGCAAGGGCTCGATCATGCGACTCGGCAAGAACGATAAGGTGGCGGAGGTCGAGACCGTCTCCACCGGTTCGCTCGGCCTCGACATCGCGCTCGGCGTCGGCGGCTTGCCGCGTGGCCGGGTGATCGAGATCTACGGCCCCGAATCATCAGGCAAGACCACCCTTGCCCTTCACACCATCGCCGAGGCCCAGAAGAAGGGCGGCGTCTGCGCCTTCGTGGATGCGGAGCACGCTCTCGATCCGGTCTATGCACGCAAGCTCGGCGTGCAGCTCGACGATCTCCTGATCTCGCAGCCCGATACCGGCGAGCAGGCCCTGGAGATCACCGACACCCTGGTGCGCTCGGGCGCTATCGACGTGCTCGTGGTCGATTCGGTGGCGGCGCTGACGCCCCGCGCCGAGATCGAGGGCGAGATGGGCGACAGCCAGCCCGGCCTTCAGGCCCGCCTGATGAGCCAGGCCCTGCGCAAGCTCACGGGCTCGATTTCGCGTTCGAAATGCATGGTCATCTTCATCAACCAGATCCGGATGAAGATCGGCGTCATGTATGGCAGCCCGGAGACGACCACCGGCGGCAATGCACTGAAGTTCTACGCGTCGGTGCGCCTCGATATCCGTCGTATCTCGACCCTCAAGGATCGTGACGAGGCCATCGGCAACCAGGTCCGCGTCAAGGTCGTCAAGAACAAGGTCGCGCCGCCCTTCAAGCAGGTCGAGTTCGACATCATGTTCGGCGAGGGCGTCTCGAAGGTCGGTGAGTTGATCGACCTCGGGGTGAAGGCCGGGATCGTGGAGAAGTCCGGCGCCTGGTTCTCCTATGCGAGCCAGCGCCTCGGCCAGGGCCGCGAGAACTCGAAGGGGTTCCTGCGCGACAATCCGGACATCGCCAACAAGATCGAAGCCGCGATCCGGCAGAATTCGGGATTGCTGGCCGACAAGATCCTCGAGACCGCCAAGCCCACGGCGGACGATCTGGACGAAGGCGAGGCCTGATCGCCTCGTAAGTCATGAAAGAGGCCGTCGCGGACCATCGCGGCGGCCTCTTTCATGTTCGGACTATCCTATCGGTGCGAATCGGCCCGATGCTCGCTCTTTGGTCGATCGCCAAGTCCAGAGACGAGCGCCGTCGAGCGTTCGAAGGGTGCAGCGTTAAGAAACAGGAACGCACGATCGCGGAGCGGGCGTGACTCGACGGTCCGGCCTCCTTATGAGGGCGCAAGCCACGAAGAAGCCTCGGGTTGTCGTCTCGACCGCCCCAAGCGCACGACAGAGTCATTTCACGATGAGCGGCGTCAACGAGATCCGGTCGGCCTTTCTTGACTATTTCGCCAAGGCGGACCACGCCGTGGTGCCGTCGTCGTCCCTCGTTCCCCGTAACGACCCGACCTTGATGTTCACCAATGCGGGGATGGTGCAGTTCAAGAACGTCTTCACCGGCGTCGAGAAGCGGCCTTACAACCGTGCCACCACGGCGCAGAAATGCGTCCGTGCCGGCGGCAAGCACAACGACCTCGACAATGTCGGCTATACCGCGCGCCACCACACCTTCTTCGAGATGCTCGGCAATTTCTCCTTCGGCGATTATTTCAAGCCGCAGGCGATCGAACTGGCCTGGAGCCTGATCACGAAGGAGTTCGGCCTCTCGAAGGACCGGCTCCTCGTCACCGTCTACGCGGATGACGAGGATGCGGCCGGGCTCTGGCGCAAGATCGCCGGCTTCTCCGACGACCGGATCATCCGCATCGGCACGTCGGACAATTTCTGGCAGATGGGTGATACCGGCCCATGCGGTCCCTGCTCGGAGATCTTCATCGATCAGGGCCCCGGATTGCAGGGTGGTCCTCCCGGTTCGCCCGACGAGGATGGCGACCGGTTCCTCGAATTCTGGAACCTCGTCTTCATGCAGTACGAGCAGATCGAGCCGGGCAACCGCCTCGCTCTGCCACGCCCCTCCATCGATACCGGCATGGGGCTGGAGCGCATGGCGGCGATCCTCCAGGGCGTCACCAGCAATTACGACACCGATCTGTTCAAGGCGCTGATCGACTCGGTGAGCCACGCCGTCGGCCGTCCCCCCGAGGCAGGAAACGTCGCCTCCTACCGCGTCATCGCCGATCACCTGCGCTCGGTCTCGTTCCTCATCGCCGACGGTGTGCTGCCGTCGAACGAGGGCCGCGGCTACGTCCTGCGCCGCATCATGCGCCGGGCCATGCGCCACCTCGAACTCCTCGGCTCCCGCGAGCCGGTGATGTTCCGCCTGGTCCCCACCCTGGTCCGCGAGATGGGTCAGGCCTATCCCGAACTCACCCGCGCCGAGAGCCTGATCTCGGAAACCCTCCGCCTTGAGGAGACCCGCTTCCGCCGTACCCTCGAGCGTGGCCTCGCCATCCTCGATTCGGAAAGCCGTTCGCTGGTTCAGGGCCAGAACCTGTCCGGTGAGACCGCCTTCACCCTCTACGACACCTACGGCTTCCCTCTCGACCTGACGCAGGACGCCTTGAAGGCGCGCGGCATCGGCGTGGACACGGAGGCGTTCGGCCAGGCGATGGAGCGCCAGCGCCAAGCGGCGAGAGCGGCCTGGACCGGCTCCGGGGAATCCGCCACCGAGACCGTCTGGTACGGCATCAAGGAGCGCGTCGGCGCCAGCGAGTTCCTTGGCTACGAGACCGAGAGCGCCGAAGGCATCGTCACCGCGATCCTGCGTGAAGGCAGCGAGGTCGACGGCCTGTCGGCGGGCGAGACCGGCCTCGTCCTCGTCAACCAGACACCCTTCTACGCCGAATCCGGCGGTCAGGTCGGCGATACCGGCCTACTCTCTGCCACCGGCCTTCAGGCGCGCGTCACCGCCACTGAGAAAAAGCTCGGCGATCTTTTCGTTCACCACGTCACCGTGGACGAAGGTCGGCTCGCCATGGGCCAGCCGGTCGAGCTTGCCGTCGATCATGCCCGACGCTCGGCCATCCGGGCAAACCATTCGGCGACGCATCTGTTGCACGAGGCTTTGCGTCAGGTACTTGGCGACCACGTGGCCCAGAAGGGCTCGCTGGTCTCCCCCGAGCGGCTGCGCTTCGATTTCAGCCACCCCAAACCGCTGGACGAGGCCGAACTTCGCGCCGTCGAGGACATCGCCAACGCCGTGCTGTTGCAGAACACGCCGGTAGTGACCAAGCTCATGGCCCAGGACGAGGCCGTCGCCTCCGGCGCCCGCGCGCTGTTCGGCGAGAAATACGGCGACGAGGTTCGCGTCGTCTCCATGGGGCGTCCGGTCGACAACCAGGGTGAACTCGCCGAAGCTGGCCGGCTTCCGGCCTTCTCCATCGAGCTTTGCGGCGGCACCCATGCGGCCCGTACGGGCGAGATCGGCCAGATCACCGTGCTCGGCGAGAGCGCGGTCGGTGCCGGCGTACGCCGGATCGAGGCTCTGACGGCGGGAACCGCCCGGCGTCACCGCGCCGAGGAAAGCCGCACCCTGAGCCAGATCGCAGGCCTGCTGAAGTCCCAGAGCGCCGACGTGCCCGAGCGACTGAGCGCCCTCATCGAGGATCGCCGCCGCCTGGAACGCGAATTGTCCGAAGCCAAGAAGAAGCTGGCGATGGGCGGCACGTCGGGGGGCGATGACGGCGTCACCGAGATCGCCGGCATCAAGGTGATGGCCAAGGTCGTGGAAGGCGTGGAGACCCGCGATCTCAAGAGCCTGGTGGATGCCGGCAAGAGCCGTATCGGCTCCGGGATCGTCGCTCTGGTCGGGCTGTCGGCCGATGGAAAAGCCGGTCTCGTGGTCGGGGTGACCGCGGATCTCACCGACCGCTACGACGCGGTCGCCCTCGTCAGGGCGGGCGCCGGGCATCTGGGCGGTAAGGGCGGCGGCGGTCGCCGCGACATGGCACAGGCCGGCGGACCGGAGGGATCGGGCGCCCAGGCCGCCATCGACGCAATCCGCGAAGCGCTGTCGGTCAGTTGACGCGTTTCCAGGTCTGCCGCTTGCAGAACACGCTCATTACGCAGCCGGCGACCTCGACGACGTTCGGCCCCTTCACCGTGAGACTTCCCGAATAGGTCTTGCCGTCATTGGGGTTGTAGAGCGAGCCGTCATAGCCGTCCCCCGACGGGGTACCGGCATTCATGATCTGAATCCCGATGAGGCTACGGGACTTCAGCGACGCATCGGGGTTCTTGGAATCCAGCCCCGGACCGGGAACGCTGACGAGCGTGCCGCAATAGCCGCTTCCGCAACGCGCGATCCGCACCTTCGAATCGCTGTTCTCCGTCAACCACACCCCGCTCGGGTCGATGCCCTTCTGGGCGAAGGCCGCCCCGGTCATGGCCAGCGCCATCAAAAGCGCAACGGTGGGCCGTGAGGTGACTTGCCTCGACGTCATGATGATCCTTTCTGCTCTCGAATGGTCACGGCGGCCGTCGGATCGGCCCGGCTCTGAAGGAGGCGGGAGTTACCCCTCCGGTACGGGGGGAGCAAGTCGATCGAGGGCTGGGGCATCCCTTGACAGGAAAGCCGTCCACGCGCCTACAGGCACTGTCTGGCGAGGGTTGTATCCAGCGATGCGTGTGATTGAGACAGAAATTCCCGCGGTGAAACGGGTCGTGCCCAACCGCTTCG
Source organism: Methylobacterium sp. CM6241 (assembly GCF_054817845.1). Lineage (NCBI taxonomy): Bacteria > Pseudomonadati > Pseudomonadota > Alphaproteobacteria > Hyphomicrobiales > Methylobacteriaceae > Methylobacterium > Methylobacterium sp. CM6241. The sequence goes on along the minus strand of NZ_CM139246.1, from coordinate 4,660,553 downwards.
GCGATGACAGGGGCTGGTTTTCGGAGACCTTCCGGGCGGACATCCTGGCCGAGGCCGGCATCGACGTCGCCTTCGTGCAGGACAACCAATCCTTTTCGGCACAGACCGGAACCGTGCGCGGCCTGCATTTCCAGCTCGAACCCGCAGGGCAGGCCAAGCTCGTCCGCGTGCTTTCCGGGTCCATCCTCGATGTCGCCGTCGATCTGAGGCATGGGTCCGAGACCTATGGCCGGCATGTCGCCGTCCGGCTCGACGCGGCCGAGGGGGAGCAGCTTTACGTTCCCGTCGGGTTCGCCCACGGGTTCTGTACCCTCGAACCCGACACCATGGTCGCCTACAAGGTGTCGTCCTATTACAGCCGGGCGCATGACCGGAATCTCGCCTGGAACGATTCGGATCTGGCGATCTCCTGGCCGGTCAGCGCGGAAGCAGCAATCCTGTCCGACAAGGACCGGGTGGCGCCGTCCCTCGCCCAATTGGGCACGGTCTTCTGATCGGCGGTCCTTCCACAATTTCAGCGACCGCAGCTTCAGCGACAGGATACGAGCCCGCTGATGCGCGACCACCAGGATTTGTCGACATGGCCAAACCCCAACGCATCCTGGTCACGGGCGGATGCGGCTTCATCGGATCGGCGCTGGTCCTGCACCTCGTCGAGGATCTCGGCCGTGAGGTCGCGACGCTCGACGCACTGACCTACGCGGCCAACCCGATCTCGCTAGCGTCCCTCGACGGTAATCCGCGTCACCGGCTCGTCACGGGAGACATCTGCGATCCCGCCGCCGTCCATGCCCTCTACGCCGAGTTCCGGCCCGACGCGGTGATGCATCTCGCCGCCGAGAGCCATGTGGACCGCTCGATCACCGATCCGGGCGCTTTCATCTGCACCAATGTCGTGGGCACGCAGGTGATGCTCGACGGCGCCCGCACCTATTGGGAAAGCCTCGACGGCGAGGCGAGGGCGGCATTCCGGTTCCTCCACGTCTCCACCGACGAGGTCTACGGCTCGCTCCCGCCGGACGGGTTCTTCACCGAGGACAGCCGCTACGACCCGCGTTCGCCCTATTCGGCTTCCAAGGCCGCCTCCGACCATCTGGCGCGGGCCTGGGGGGAGACCTACGGCCTGCCGGTTCTGATCACGAACTGCTCGAACAATTACGGCCCCCGGCATTTCCCGGAGAAGCTGATCCCCCTGATGATCCTCAACGCCCTCGAAGGCCGTCCGCTGCCGGTCTATGGCGACGGGCTTAACGAGCGCGACTGGATCCACGTCGAGGACCACGCACGCGGCCTCGTCGCGGTGCTGGAACGTGGGTCGCTGGGGGAGACCTACCTTCTCGGTGGCCGGTCGGTGCGCAACAACCTTGCGGTGGTGAAGGCTCTCTGCGCCGCCTTCGACCGACTACGGCCGGAGCATGGCCCGCATGAGCGCCTGATCTCGTTCGTCGCCGACCGTCCGGGCCATGACCGGCGTTACGCCATCGACCCTGGCAAGGCCGAGCGGGAAATCGGCTGGACCCCTACCAAATCCTTCGAGGACGCGCTCGAGGACACCGTACGGTGGTATCTCGACAACGAAGCCTGGTGGCGTCCGATCCGCGAGGGCCGCTATACCGGCGAGCGCCTCGGCCTCGGCACACCTGCCGCGAAGGCCTGAGATGAATATTCTGATCCTCGGCGGGGCGGGCCAGGTCGGCACCGAACTGCTGGCCTCCCGCCATTGGGGCGCGGGCGTGACCCTCGTCGCCCCGACCCGTACCGAACTCGACATCACCGACTCCTCCGCCGTGGCGCGGATCTTTACCGAGCGCACCATCGGGGCGGTGGTGAACGCCGCCGCCTACACGGCCGTGGACAAAGCCGAGTCGGAGGTGGTGGAGGCCTGGCGCTTGAACGCCCTGGCTCCCGCCATCCTGGCGGCCGAGACGGCGCGGCGGGGCATCCCCCTCGTCCACGTCTCCACCGATTACGTCTTCGACGGCACCGGTTCGGGCGCCTACACGTCCGACGCGCGTATCGGCCCGACGAGCGTCTACGGCGCCAGCAAGGCCGCTGGGGAGATGGCGGTCCGCACCGCCAATCCGCGTCACGCGATCCTGCGCACGGCCTGGGTCGTGAGCCCGCACCGGGGCAACTTCGTGAAGACGATGCTGCGGCTCGCCGCCGAGCGGGATGCGCTGAACGTCGTGAACGACCAGCGCGGCTGCCCGACTTCCGCCGCCGATCTCGCCGACGCCCTCGCGGATATCGCCCTGCGTCTTTCCGCCGACAGCGACGCGCCCACGGGCACGCACCATTTCGTCAATGCGGGTGCCACCACCTGGCACGGTTTCGCGCAAGCCATCGTCGCCGGTTCGGTCGCGCGCGGGGGCCGGAACGTTCCGGTCAACGGCATCCCCACGAGCGCCTATCCCACGCCGGCGCGGCGGCCCGCCAACTCGGAATTGTCGACGGAGAGCCTGACGAAAGCCTACGGGCTGACTCCGCGCCCTTGGCAGGCCGCCCTGGACGACATTCTCGACCGGCTGATCGGCCCCGCGCCTCACTTAGCAGAGACCACATCATGAAGGGTATCGTTCTCGCCGGCGGGTCCGGCACGCGGCTCCATCCGGCGACCTTGTCGATCAACAAGCAGCTTCTGCCCGTCTACGACAAGCCGATGATCTATTATCCGGTCTCGGTGCTGATGCTCGCCGGCATCCGCGAGATCCTGATCATTTCGAGCCCCGAGCATCTCGGCAATTACGAGCGCCTGTTCGGCACCGGCGAACAGTTCGGCCTCTCCTTCAGCTACGCGGTCCAGCCCCGTCCGGAAGGCCTCGCCCAAGCCTTCACCATCGGTCGCGACTTTGTCGGCTCGGACGATGTCGCCCTCGTTCTGGGGGATAATCTGTTCTTCGGCTCGGGCATGAGCGCCATGCTGAAACAGGCGCGCGAACGCGAGACCGGCGCGACGATCTTCGCCTATCACGTGGATCACCCGGAAGCTTACGGCGTGGTCACCCTCGACCGCGAGGGGCGGCCGCTGCGCATCGTGGAGAAGCCATCGGTGCCGGAAAGCCCCTGGGCCGTGACCGGCCTCTACTTCTACGACAACCGCGTGCTCGACATCGCCGCCGCCGTGAAGCCCTCGGCGCGCGGCGAATTGGAGATCACATCCGTCAACCAGGCCTATCTCGATCTCGGCGAACTCCATGTGCAGCGCATGTCGCGCGGCTATGCCTGGCTCGATACGGGGACGCATGACAGCCTGCTGGAAGCGGGCGAGTTCGTGCGCACGCTGCAGAACCGGCAGGGCCTCCAGGTCGCGTGCCTGGAGGAGATCGCCTATCTCCAGGGCTTCATCGACAAGGCGCAGTTGATCGCGCGCGGCGAACTCTTCGCCAAGACCGCCTACGGCCAGAACCTCCTGAAACTGTCGAAGCTCGACCCGGAATCCCGCCTCGACGAGTGAGCGGCTAGGCGTCGCCGATTGCCAGGATGGCGCCCGTATAGGTCTCGCTGACTTCGCAGATCGGGCGTCCGGATCGATCCGACAGGATCGCCTCGATGGCGAAGACCTGCTCGGACGGGCCGGGAACACCCGCATCCTGGGGCCATAAACGAAGCAGTCGCAGGTTTCGCCGTCTGGGGAACAGGGTGTGGACCACCCGGCCGAAGGGAATCTCGGTCTCGTCGAGGAGCAGATTCATCTCTCTCGTCAGACGAGCCGGGACGTACCAGTTCTCGGCCTGGGAGAGGACATGGCCTCCCCAGCTCAGCCGAACGTGCCGGTACCGGACCACTTCCCCGTCGGAGAGGTCGAGCCTTTGACCCTGCACAGGGCTCGGCTGTCGTTCGGGACCCACGACCCGCGTCGCCACCAGATGGGCGCTTGAGGCGAGCCGACGCTCCCGGCACCAGCCTTCCAGCACGGATGTCGCGCTGTCGCCGCCGAGGAGCCGCGCGCTCAGGGTCTCGATCAGCGCCTCGGCCGTTTCCGTAGAGCAGGAGGCGAGGGGGGCATGCGGTCCGGCGGGAAGGGTCATGGCTTCGACCTATCATGCGGCCGAAACCGACACACGCCATGATCGGGCACCTGTCCCCGCTGGGAAAGCGGGCGCGCAGGAACTCATCAGCGTCTCGGCATCCTTGGCGGGATGGAAGGGAGGGCCTGCTACTCAGGGCGGGAAGCGCCTCGATGTGGGATCGTCACATGCCGCCCGCGCCGATGAGCGTGAGGCCCGTGACCTGCGAACACCACGGATCGACAGAAATCGCCAGAGGCGCCGATCCACGTTTTATTTAACTGAATTTGATCTCATCGTTCGATAACAGTTTATATCCGCATAGTGACACGAATCCATAATTCAAAGTTTTATCAAACCAGAGAGACTCAAATGGCGGTGGTGAACCTGACTCAAAACTTCGACGTCTACCGCAACCCGCTCGGGGGAAGTGACACGATCAACGGTCTATCCGGCGATGATATCATCTCGGGTCGGGACGGGAACGACGTGATCGACGGTGGGGCGGGTTTCGACATCGCCAATTACATGGATGATTACGAGGCCAAGGGCATCAAGGGCGTCATCGTCAATTTCGCCACCGGCAAGGCCACCGACGGGTTCGGCAATACCGATACGCTGATCGGCATCGAGGCGACGATGGGATCGCGGCTCGCCGACCGGTTCACGGGAGGCAATAAAGCCCTGGACAGCGCGGGAGAGTATTTCTACGGGCTCGCCGGCACGGACATCATCGATGGCGGCAGCGGCTTCGACGAAGCCCGCTACGATCGGGATGCAGGGTTCGGCGGCAAGAAGGGCGTCACCGTCAACCTCACGACCGGCAAGGCCATCGACGGGTTCGGAACCGTCGATACGCTGCGCAACATCGAATCGGTGCGGGGCACCGCCTTTGCCGACCGGCTTTCGGGAGGGGACACCGATCCCGTCGGTCCGAACAACTTTTTCCTCGGTCTCGGCGGGAATGACGTCATCGATGGTGGCTCGGCCTACGACGAGGTACGCTACGACAAGGACGTCAATTTCGGTGGCACGCGTGGGGTCATCGTGGACCTCGCCGCGGGAAAAGCCACCGACGGGTTCGGAGCGACCGACACGCTCCGCAGCATCGAAGGCGTACGCGGCACGCAATACGCCGACTCCCTGCACGGTAACGATTCGAACGACCGGAGCTTCGATAGCCTGATCGGCCTCGGCGGCGGCGACACGCTCGACGGCGGCGGCGGCAACGATGCGGTCCGCTACGACAGGGATGCGAGTTTCGGGGGCGCCCAGGGCGTCACGGTCGATCTCGCCAAGGGCTTCGCGACGGATGGGTTCGGCTATCGCGATACGCTCATCAGCATCGAGGTCGTGCGAGGCACGCAGTTCGCGGACATGCTGACGGGCGGCAATACGGCGAGTGCCGCCTACGAAGGCTTCTACGGACTTGGGGGTAACGACACGATCGCCGGCGGTAGGGGGTTCGACGAAATCCGCTACGACCGGGACGTGGATAATGGCGGCACCCGGGGCGTCGTCGTGAACCTCGCCACCGGCACGGCGACGGACGGTTTCGGCAATACCGATACGCTATCGGGGATCGAGGCAGTCGCGGGCACGGCTTCCGCCGACCGTCTGACCGGCGACGGGCTGGCGAACCGCTTCACGGCACAAGGCGGCAACGACGTCCTGGATGGCGGAGCCGGGCTCGACACGATCGATTTCCGAAACGACGATCTCGCCGGGGCCACCCACGGCGCGGTGGTGGATCTCGGTGCCGGCACGGCCACCGACACCTATGGCGGCACCGATAGCCTGATCTCGATCGAATCGGTTTCAGGATCGGTCTTCGCCGACACGATGACCGGTAGCAAGGTGGCGAACACGTTGGTGGGCAATGCCGGCGGCGACCGCCTCGACGGAATGCTGGGTAAGGATATCCTGACCGGAGGGGCGGGAAGCGACACGTTCCGTTTCAGCACCGCCTTCACTGCGGCCAATCTCGACCACATCACGGATTTCGCATCCGCCGATACGATCGAGATCGCGCGGACGATCGTGCCGGTACTGCCCATCGGGACATTGGCCGCCGCCGCGTTCAAGGACCTGTCCACCGGCGCGGTGAATGCCGACGACCGCATCCTCTACGACCGAACCACCGGGACCGTGTCCTACGACAAGGATGGTAGCGGCAGCGCCCTGGCGGTGACCTTCGCCGTCCTGGATCAGCCGATCGCGCTCACCAATCTCGATTTCCACATCGTCTGAACAAACGTATCTTCCCTGCCGGGCGCGTCGTCCTACAGGGCGCGGCCGGTATGCCGATATCCTAGATCAGCTTGAGGGATGTCGTACTTCGTACGCTCGCGGCGCATGAGGCCGGACTATCGAAGAAAGCGAATGGTGGAGCCTAACGGGATCGAACCGATGACCTCTTCCATGCCATGGAAGCGCTCTCCCAGCTGAGCTAAGGCCCCACATTCCGTAACAATCGTGACATCGTCTCACGATCGTCGTCATCATCGGTGAACATCACCGAGATCTGCTGTTTCCCGCTCGTCGAAGACCGCATCTCGCGACCACATCGACGAATCGGACGAAAAGAAATGGTGGAGCCTAACGGGATCGAACCGATGACCTCTTCCATGCCATGGAAGCGCTCTCCCAGCTGAGCTAAGGCCCCACTTCTGGGACCACCGCAACACCTCTCGCGGTGGTCGTTCCGCCAATCTGCCTCGCGGCGTCCGGCGGACGCGGTTCTATATTCGGGCCGTTGCCCGGACTCAAGCCCCTAATCGCATTCATCGCCGAGAATTTTCGGCGCTGGGCCTCGGGACATGCAAAGCGAGGCGGGGACGCGCCTCAGCTTTCCTCGTCGTTCTCGATATCGCCGTCGATGAGATCGGCCACGTCGTCGTCGCCGGTATCTTCCTCCTCGAGGAAGGTGTCGTCGGCATCTGTCGAATCGGCATCGTCGTCGCCGGTCGTGGTATCCGCCTCGTCCTCAGCGGCCTCGACCTCGTCGAGGGAGACGATCTCGGGACCGCCCTTCTCGGCATCCGTATCCTCGTCGTCGTCAGCCGGCACGGCTGCGGAGCGGGAGGCGAGCGCGGGAGCGGCCATGCGCGACGTGGCGGCGGCCTGATAGATGGTCCCGCATTTCGGGCAGGTCGCCGGATCTTTGTCGAGATCGTAGAATTTCGCGCCGCAGCTCATGCATTGACGCTTCAAGCCGAGTTCCGGTCTGGCCACGGGCGAACCTCTGATAGGGTTTTGGGAGAGGCGCCCCGTTAGTCGGGTGGAACCGTCCTGTCAAATACTCTCGTCAGGACACCCCGACTACCTGGGCCTCCGGTTTATCCGGATTCAACCGCCCGGAGGCCTCTCCGGGTCGGATGACGCCGCCCCGCCTGCGTGGTAACCGGCGCTACGAAGTTCGCCGGCTGCATGGCCGGCCCCAGACGGCGCGACCGCGCCAGAAGCCGAAAAGTTGTCGATCCCGTGTCGCATCACTCCGAACCGCAGCCCCTGACCGCTTCCGCCGGCGCGCCCTTGCGCGGCGCGCTGCGGCCTCCGGGGGACAAGTCGATCTCCCACCGGGCGATGATCCTTGGCCTCCTCAGCATCGGCGAGACCCGTATCGAGGGATTGCTCGAAGGTGACGACGTGCTGCGCACGGCCGACGCCGCCAGAGCCCTCGGTGCGGGCATCGATCGCCTCGGGCAGGGCAGCTGGGCGGTGCGCGGCGTCGGCATCGGCGGGATGATGGACCCGGCCAGCGTGCTCGACTTCGGCAATGCCGGCACCGGCTCGCGCCTGATGATGGGCGTCGTCGGCGGGCAGGACGTCACCGCGACCTTCGACGGCGACGCATCCCTGCGCAAGCGCCCCATGCGCCGCATCCTCGATCCGCTGATCCGCATGGGCACCCAGGTGCTGAGCGAAGAGGAGGGCGGCCGCGTGCCGTTGACCCTTCGCGGGCCGAAGGAAGCCATCCCGATCACCTACGAGACCCCGGTCGCCTCGGCGCAGATCAAATCGGCGGTGCTCCTCGCCGGCCTGAACGCGCCCGGAACCACGACGGTGATCGAGGCGGCGGCGACCCGGGACCATAGCGAGCGCATGCTTCGCCTGTTCGGCGCCGAGGTCGCGGTGAGCCCGCACGGCCCCGGCGGCCACGGCCGCTCCATCGCCCTCACGGGCCAGCCGATCCTGCGCGGCACCGACGTGATCGTGCCGGCCGATCCGTCCTCCGCGGCCTTCCCGCTGGTGGCGGCGCTCATCGTCCCCGGCTCGGAGGTGACGATCGAGGGCGTGATGATGAACCCCCTGCGCATCGGCCTCATCACGACGCTGCTGGAGATGGGCGCCGATATCGAGCGCCGTAACGAGCGCGACGAGGGCGGCGAGACTGTGGCCGATCTCCATGTCCGCGCCAGCCGGCTCAAGGGCGTCGACGTGCCGGCCGAGCGCGCCCCGGCGATGATCGACGAATATCCCGTTCTCGCCGTCGCCGCCGCCTTCGCCGAGGGCGTCACCCGGATGAACGGGCTGCACGAGCTGACGGTGAAGGAATCCGACCGCCTCGCCGCCGTGGCGGATGGTTTGCGCGAGAACGGCGTGACCTACCGGATCGAGGGTGAGGATCTCATCGTCGAGGGCGACGGCTCCGCCGCGCGCGGCGGCGGCACCGTCGCCACCCATCTCGACCACCGCATCGCCATGGCCTTCCTGGTGATGGGCCTCGCGACGAAGCAACCCGTGACCGTCGATGACGGTGCCATGATCGCCACCAGTTTCCCGAGCTTCCTGCCGACGATGCGGGCGCTCGGCGGCCGCATCGCGGAGTAGGTCCCATGCCGATGGTCATCGCGATCGATGGACCCGCCGCCTCGGGCAAGGGAACCCTGGCCAAGCGCCTCGCCGCGCATTACGGCCTGCCGCATCTCGATACGGGTCTGCTCTACCGGGCCGTGGCCCTCAGCGTGATCGATGCCGGGCGCAACCTCGACGACCATGCCGCCGCGGCTCGGGCCGCCGCGACGCTGATCGCCGACCGCCTCGCGGATCCGCGCCTCCGGGAGCGGGCAATGGGAGACGCGGCCTCCCGCATCTCGTCGATCCCGGCCGTGCGCGCGGCTTTGCTCGCCTGGCAGCAGCGCTTTGCCGGCGGCGCCAGCGGCGCCGTCCTCGACGGGCGCGATATCGGCACCGTGGTCTGCCCGCAGGCGCAGGTGAAGCTGTTCATCACCGCCGCCGCCGAGGAGCGCGCGCGCCGCCGTCATCTCGAACTCCTCCGCAGGGGAGAGCCGGCGAGCCTCGGGGCGATCCTGTCCGACATCGTCGCCCGCGATGCACGCGACGCACAACGCTCGACAGCCCCTCTCAAAGCCGCTCCCGACGCCGTTCTTCTCGACACCACCGATCTCGATGCGGACGAAGCCTTCGAGGCGGCGCGCGCGGTGGTGGACCGTGCGCGGGTGCATTGACGAGGCTCAGTGCTCCGGCTCGAGCCCGTAGCGGTTCGGGCCCACCATGCCCGCCAGCCCCACGGTCTCGATGAGGAACCAGAGATTGAACCCGGTCATCGTCAGGGTGGCGACGATCACCGCCACCGGATAGGCGTCGGCGAGAGTCTCGATCGGTGCAAAACCCGCGACGGTCACGAAGGCGTTGGGGAGCAGCCACCATCCGGTCCGCCCCCGGTCGTGCAGACGCCGGACCGTGGCGACCGTCACGAAAGCCCCGGCCCCGATGGTGCCTGCTCCCACAACGATCAGCGCCGCGGACCGCGCATCCATCGACGCGACCAGGATGGCGATGCTGCCCGACACGACGACAAGCAGCAGCGTGCCGATCAATTGACGGTGATAGGCTCGGCGGGACAGGCGGCCTCGCGGATCGAAATGCGCCGCAGGCCAAGGAAAGCCCGTCATTGAGAAAAGCCCGTCATCATGTCCCCCTCGGCTTCACCCGCCGGGTCGGCGGCTCGGTCAGCGGATCGTCCGGCCAGGGATGGCGCGGGTAGCGTCCGCGCATCTCCGCGCGCACGGCTGCCCAGGAGCCGCGCCAGAAGCCGGGCAGATCCTTGGTGATCTGGATCGGACGCGAAGCCGGTGACAACAGGTGGAGGACCAAGGGCACACGACCGCCCGCGATGGCGGGATGGCGGTCGAGGCCGAACAATTCCTGCACCCGGACGGCCAGGACCGGACCGCCCTCGGCGTCGTAGTCGATGGGGATGCGCGATCCCGTCGGCACCTCGAAATGGGTCGGGGCCTCTGTATCGAGGCGATGACGCATCTCCCAGGGTAGAAGCGCGCCGAGCGCGCGGCCGAGATCGTCTGCCGTGATGGAGTCGAGGCTCACACGGCCCTCGATTTCCGGCGCGAGCCAATCTTCCACCGACGCGCCTAATGCCTCATCCGAGAGGTCGGGCCAGGTTTCGCCCTCGGCAGCGCGAAGAAACGCCAACCGGGACCGCCACTGGGCGAGGGCGGGCGTCCAGGGCAGGCTGTCGAGGCCGAGCCCGACGATGCCCCGCGCCAGGATCGCGGCCGAGGAGGCATCCGGTTTCACCGGCAGGATCCGCTCGCCGAGGGTTGCCGCGCCGAGACGGCGGGAGGCGCGTGCCCGCAGGGACCGAGCCCCCTTGTCGAACACGACCTGGGTGACCGATTCGATCCGCTCTGCGAACAGCGTCTCGATCTCCTCCAGCGTGATCGCGGCGGCGGCGAGGATGCGCCCGGCAGCCGCCGTCCCGGAGATATCGGCCACCACGAGGAAAGGTTCGCGCGCGAGCGCCGAGGCCGGATCGAGCCGCCCGGCGCGGCCATTCGCCATCACGAACTCGCCGTCGCGGCCTCGCGAGCGGGCAACGCGGTCGGGATAGGCAAGGGCGAGGAGCGGCCCGGCCCCGAAGACATCCACGTTCCTGACTGCGCGAACGAATCCCCCGGCCTGCTCGGCCCAGCCTCGCGCCAAACGCCGCATGTCGGAGGCACGGGTTCCGCAGTCGCGGGCGAACCGATCGGCCCGGACGGAGAGATCGGCATCGTCGCCGCCGAGCCCGCGCTCCACCAGGATCGCGGCGAGGTCGGCAGCCTCCCGCGCCCGGCCGAATTCCGCCGCCGCGACCACCATCCGGGCCAAGCGCGGGGGGAGGGGGATGGCCCGCAAGGCCCGTCCCGTCTCGGTGAGGCGTCCATCGCCATCGAGGGCGGCGAGGTCGCGCAGCATCGAGCGCGCTTCCGCCAGAGCAGGGGCCGGCGGGGTATCGAGGAACGAAAGGGTAGTGGGATCGGAGACGCCCCAGGCGGCGCAGTCGAGCAGAAGGCCGGAGAGGTCGGCGGCCAGGATCTCCGGCCGCGTGAAGGGTTCGAGGGCGCTGGTCGCCGCCTCAGACCACAGCCGATAGCAGATGCCCGGCTCGGTCCGCCCCGCGCGGCCGCGCCGCTGGTCCACCGAGGCGCGGGAGGCGCGGGCGGTGACGAGGCGGGTCAGGCCGATGCCGGGCTCGTAGAGCGGCACGCGGGACAGACCGGAATCGACCACGATCCGGACGCCCTCGATCGTCAGCGACGTCTCGGCGATGCTGGTCGCCAGCACGACCTTCCGGGTTCCGGGCGGAGCGGACGCCACGGCGCGGTCCTGTTCGGCCGGAGGGAGGGCACCGTAAAGGGGCGCGATTTCGGTGTTCTCGTCGACCCGCTCGGCGAGGAGCGTCGCGACCCGCCGGATCTCGCCTTGTCCGGGCAGGAAGGCGAGGACAGAGCCGGGATCGGCCCGCAGGGCGCGAAGGATGGCGTCGGCCATCGCATCCTCGATCCGCCGGTTCGGATCGCGCTCCGTATGGCGTGTCTCCACCGGATAGGCCCGCCCCTCGGATTCGACGATGCGCGCGTCGCCCATGAGGCGCGAGACCCGGGCACCGTCCAGGGTGGCGGACATGACGAGGATCCGGAGATCGTCGCGGAGACCACCCTGGGCGTCGAGCGCGAGGGCGAGACCGAGATCGGCGTCGAGGGAGCGCTCGTGGAACTCGTCGAAGATCACCGCGCCGATGCCGGACAGTTCCGGATCGTCGAGGATCATGCGGGTGAAGACCCCCTCCGTGACGACCTCGATCCGCGTCGCCCGCGAGATCTTCGAGCCGAGGCGGACGCGGAGCCCCACGGTCTCGCCCACGCGCTGGCCGAGGGTGGCGGCCATGCGCTCGGCCGCGCCGCGGGCAGCCAGGCGCCGTGGTTCGAGGAGGATGATCCGGCCCTCCGCGCCGAGCCATGGCGCGTCGAGAAGCGCCAGCGGGACGCGAGTGGTCTTGCCGGCTCCGGGAGGTGCCACGAGCACCGCCGACGGGGCTGCTTCGAGCGCCGCGAGAAGGCGCGGCAGGGCCGCATCGATCGGGAGGGCAGCAGAGAAGAAGGGGTTCGTCGCCATCGCGGATGGGGTGGTGCGGGCAAGCGGTGAGATGCGCAACCCCGATTCGGCGCGGCGTCATCGATCACGTGCGGGATACCGGAATCATCCCCTCGTTCCGGCTCATTTACCGGCTTTTCGGTGGACAAACATGCGTTAAAAAAGAATGGGAACGGAGTCCGGGCGAACGACTTATTGCCTCGACGCGCGCGGCGCGATCCTAACGGATGGACTTGATGACCAAGATTGCCCTTGCTCTTGCAGCAGGAACCTTTTTCAGCGCTCTCGGCCTCGGCGCCGCCACTGCCGCCCCGGCCATGCCGAGCGCTCCCGTGATCGCCGGTGAGGCACTGACCACCGAAATCGTCACCCGCGGTCATCACCCGGGCTACGCCAGCCATCGCGGCATGCGCCATCGCCACCACCATCATCGTCACGGCATGCGCCATCGCCGCGCCCCCGCCGCCTACAGCCACGGCGATCCGAATTCCCGCAACCCGCAGCAGCCGGGCTACATGCAGCGCAAGGGCACCACGTCGGGCGGCCCGCGCTACTAAGCTGAGCGGCAGTATTTTCGTCGGAGGGGCCGGTGCGGAGACGCATCGGCCTTTTTTCGTCGCTCGGCGGTTCTCCCCAGATGATGCGGAAGGGAGCGCTGATCCGGTCCGGCCGGCTCTGCTATGGTGGGGCATGTCCCAGCGTGCAGTCCGCTCCAGTCCGAAGACCCATGCCACGGCGGAAGAAACCGTGAGCGCCTCGCCCCTCGACATCGCCGGCGCCACGCCGATGATGGCGCAGTATATCGAGATCAAGGCCGCCAATACGGATTGCCTCCTGTTCTACCGGATGGGGGATTTCTACGAGTTGTTCTTCGAGGATGCGGAGATCGCATCCCGTGCGCTCGGCATCGTCTTGACGAAGCGCGGCAAGCATGGCGGGGCGGATATCCCGATGTGCGGTGTGCCGGTGGAGCGCTCCGACGATTACCTCAGCCGCCTCATCGCCCTCGGCCATCGCGTCGCGGTCTGTGCCCAGACCGAGGACCCGGCGGAGGCCAAGAAGCGCGGCCCGAAATCCGTGGTGCGGCGCGAGGTGGTGCGCCTGGTCACCCCCGGCACGATCACCGAGGACCGTCTCCTAGACCCGTCACGGGCCAGCATCCTCCTGGCTCTCGGCCGCCGCAAGTTCTCGGAATCCGGCTACGCCTACGGCATCGCAGCCGTGGACATTTCCACCGGCCGGTTCTCCCTGAGCGAGGTTCCCGAAGGCGAGCTGGGTGCTGCCATTGCCCGGCACGATCCGCGCGAGATCGTGCTTTCCGAGGCGATCCACTCAGATCCGTCTCTCGCCGGCCTCTGGCGCGACGTGAGAGCCCCGGTCACGCCCCTGGCGCAGGCGGAGCTCGAACCGGCCTCGGCGGAGCGGCGGATCAAGGAACAGTTCGGCGTCTCGACCCTCGACGGGTTCGGGCAGTTCGGGCGGGCCGAACTCGCCGCCGCCGGAGCGGCCCTGCTCTATATCGAGCGCACGCAGATCGGCGCGCGGCCCGCTCTGTCGCCGCCGACGCGGGAGACGAGCGGGGCGACGCTGGCCATCGATGCGGCGACCCGCGCCAATCTCGAACTCACCCGAACCCTCTCCGGCGAGCGCACCGGCAGCCTGCTCGACGCCATCGACCGCACGGTATCGGCCATCGGCGCGAGGCTGCTGGCCGAGCATCTCGCCGGCCCTCTCACCAACCTGTCGGCGATCACGCGGCGCCACGAGGCGGTGTCGTTCCTGGTAGAGGACGGCGCCATTCGCAGGAGCCTGCGCGATGCCCTGGCGCGGGCGCCCGACATCGCCCGCGCCCTCTCGCGGCTCGGCCTCGGGCGCGGGGGGCCGCGCGATCTCGCCGCCCTCCGTGACGGTCTCGACGCGGCCTTGGCGATCTCGCAGCGTTGCGGCGCGGTGAAGGCCTTGCCGGACGCCCTCGGCGCCATCGTCCAGCGGCTGGGAACGGTCGATGCCGACCTCGTCGAGCATCTGCGCGCGGCGCTCGCCGACGACCTCCCCCTCAACCGCCGCGACGGCGGCTTCGTACGCGCCGGCTACGATGCCGAAATCGACGAGGCCCGGCTGCTCGGTCAGGATTCGCGCAAGGTGATCGCCGGGCTGCAGGCGCGCTATGCGGAGGAGACCGGCTGCCGCACCCTGCGGATCAAGCACAACAACATGCTCGGCTACTACATCGAGGTGCCGCAGGCCGTCGGCGAGAACTGCCTCAAGGGCCTGATGCGCGAGACCTTCATCCACCGCCAGACCATGGTGGATGCCATGCGGTTCTCGAGCGTGGAACTGAACGATCTCGAAAGCCGCATCTCGGGAGCAGCCGACCGCGCTCTCGCCCTCGAGACAGAGGTCTTCGATGCACTGGCCGCTCGGATCATGGCCCAGGCCGAGACCGTCGCCGCCATCGCCGACGCCCTGGCCAGCCTCGACGTCACCGCCTCCCATGCCGAACTGGCTGTGGAGCGGGATTGGCGCAGGCCCTTCGTCGACGACAGTTTCAGCTTCGTCGTCGAGGGCGGCCGACATCCGGTGGTGGAATCGGCCCTGCGGCGATCCGGCGAGCCGTTCATCGCCAACGATTGCGACCTTTCCGGCGAAGGGCGCGGGCGCATCCGCCTCATCACCGGGCCGAATATGGGCGGCAAGTCGACCTTCCTGCGCCAGAACGCCCTCATCGCCGTCCTCGCCCAGATGGGCGCCTTCGTGCCGGCGACCCGCGTGCATCTCGGCGTGGTAGACCGGCTGTTCTCGCGGGTCGGCGCCGCCGACGATCTGGCGCGCGGGCAATCGACCTTCATGGTCGAGATGGTGGAGACGGCCGCGATCCTGAACCAGGCGAGCCGGCATTCCCTCGTCATCCTCGACGAGATCGGCCGGGGCACGGCAACCTTCGACGGCCTCTCCATCGCCTGGGCCTGCCTTGAATACCTGCATGAGCAGAACGGGTGCCGCGCGCTGTTCGCGACCCATTTCCACGAACTCACGGCCCTGAGCCAGCGTCTCACGCGGCTCGACAACGCGACGCTCAAGGTCGCCGAGCACAAGGGCGAAGTGGTGTTCCTGCACGAGGTCGTGCCCGGCGTGGCCGAGCGGTCCTACGGTCTGCAGGTCGCCCGTCTCGCCGGCCTTCCCGCCGGGGTTATCGCCCGGGCCGGCTCGATCCTGAAGAACCTCGAGAAGGCCGAGCGCGACCGTCCGACCCGTCCCCGCATCGACGATCTGCCGCTCTTCGCCAGCCTCGCGCCGCCGCCCATGCCGGAAGTGCAGGTTCCGACGCGCGAAGACCCTTTGCGTCAGGAACTCGATGGGATCGATCCCGACGCATTGACGCCGAGGGAGGCGCTGGAGGTTCTCTACCGCCTGAAGAAGGCGGCGCGCGAAGCGTGACGACGAGACCGGAAACGGATCGAGCCTTCGGTCCCGGCGGCGGCCGAGGCGGCTACAGCTCGTGGCCCGGTGCACCATGGGTGGCGAGCCGGAACCCATCCAGCCCGTCCGCTTCAGGCTGGCCGCCGGCCCGTAGCGCGGCCACGTAACGCAACGCGCCGGCGACGGCGCGCTCGGAATAGGGCTTGGCGATGACTCCCAAAGCCCCGGCGAAATCCGCCGGAATGCGTTTGTCGTTGGCGGTCATGAACACGACGCTCGTGCGCGGGTCCGAGCTGAGCGTCCTCGCCACATCGATGCCTGTCGGACCGTCGATGAGGTGAATGTCCACCAGGGCGATATCGGGCACGGTGGCACGGCCGAGCTCGATGGCCTCGGAGGAGCTTCCCGCCACGCCGACCGTGACATAGCCCAGGTCGTCCAGCAGGCATTCGAGTTCGAGGGCGATGAGCGCCTCGTCCTCGACGACGAGAATGCGCAATCCGGGTACGTGGCTCACCCTGCCTGTCCCATCGCGGCTTCGCGCGGTGGGGCTGCGGTCGGCTTCCTGATCTCGTGCTGCAACGGAATGACGATCTCGACGCGCGTCCCCGTTCCGGGCTCGTGCCAGGTGATGACGCCGCGCAACTGTTTCACCACCATCTCGACCAGGGAACAGCCGAACCCGGCTGGGTTCGACACGCCCGCCGTCCGACCGACACCGTCATCCTCGATCAGGAGACGCAAGCCGGTCTCGCATTGGCGCGCGGAGATAGAGACGCGCCCCTCCCGGTCATTGGGGAAAGCGTGGCGCACGGCGTTCGTAGCGAGTTCGTGGAGCATGAGCGCCAGAGGCGCCGCGATGGCGGCCGGCAACGAGATCGGATCGATCTCGGCCGTGACCGCGGTGCGCGCCGGATCGATGCTGGCGGTGAGGTCGGAGAGGAAGTCGTCGGCGAACTCCTCCAGGTTGAACCGTGTCACGTCGCCGGCCGAATAGAGCATGCGATGGACCATGGAGAGCGCCCCGATCCGCTCCGCCATGCCCTGAAGGGCGTCCCGCGCCTCGCCCTGGGGGGTTCGCCGCGCCTTCAGCAAGACCAGGGAAGAGATGACCTGCAGGTTGTTCTTGACCCGGTGATCGACCTCGTGAAGCAGCGCGGTCTTCTCGTCCAGGGCGGCCCTCAGGTCGGCGGTCTGTTCGTTGACCTGCCGTTCGAGTTCGTCGTTCGTCCCCTTCATGGCGAGTTCGAGCACGTGTTTCTCGGTCATGTCGGCCTGGGCGGCGTAGAAATAGACGAGCTCTTCCGCATCGTTGCGGACCGGCGTGATCGTCATGGCGTTCCAGAAGGAGGTTCCGTCCTTGCGGTAGTTCTGAAGCTCCACTTCGACTGGAACCTGCCGGCGCACGGCCTCCCGAATGCGATCGATCGCCCGAGGGTCGGTATCGGGTCCCTGGAGCATCCGACAATTATGGCCCTGCAACTCCTGCCGGGTATAACCGGTGAGATTCAGAAAGGCGTCGTTGACCCAGACGATGGGGTTGTCGGCGAGGCGGGGGTCGGTCACCACCATGGGCGTGGGACTGGCAGCGAAGGCCATGGCGAACATCTTGGCATCCATGAGGGCATTACCCACCGGACGGAGTTCGGCCGAAACCGGGTTGTTGCTGCTGTCCATCATCCTGACATCACGCCTACGCCGCCGCTCGAACGATGACAGCACTTCGACGGTACTGACCGACCCGACCGCCCCAAGAGATAAATCGAGGCCGATCTGCCCCGTCACTTCGACTCGTCAGGTCGAAATATGTCCCATTGCAAGCCAATAGCTACCTACAAAGACCATGCACTCTTTAAGTTCCTGGTGACCATTCTTCATCCCTGTCACACGGGGCCGCTGTCGCCGCGACGCATCGTGGCAACCCACCGGACGATCCACCCACCGACGAGCATGGCAGCCGACCTTCAAGGGTCATAAGCCTTCAGGAGTTCCACGAATGGCTCAAAGTGCAGCGGTAGCGGGGAAGGCGCGCTCCAAGCTCGCCATGCGGGATATCTTTGAAGATCCCCGCATCATCCTGATGCTGGCCCTCGGCTTCTCGTCCGGCCTGCCGCTGCTGCTCGTGCTCGGCACGTTCTCGACGCGGCTCGCCTATTCGGACGTGGACATCAAGGCGATCGGCCTCTTCAGCTATCTGGCGCTCCCCTACACCCTGAAATTCCTCTGGGCGCCGCTCATCGACCGTTTCGACGTGCCGGTCCTCAGCGCACGCATCGGCCGCAGGCGCTCGTGGATGATCGCCACACAGGTCGCCGTCGCCCTCGCGCTCTCCCTCATGGCCACGGCCGACCCGGCGAGCAGCCTCGTCCTCCTCGGCCTCGGCGCCTTCCTCGTGGCGATCTGCGCCGCGACCCAGGACGTCGTCATCGACGGATGGCGCATCGATGCCGCCGGCACCGATCTGCAGGGCGTCATGGCGGCGACCTCGAACCTCGGCTACCGCCTGGCGCTCATATGCGCCGGGGCGGGCGCCCTGTTCATCGCCGACTGGGCGGGATGGTCGGTGGCCTATTTCAGCATGGCCGGGCTCATGGGCGTCGGCATGATCGCCGCGCTCCTCGCTCCCGCCTTCGACAGGGAGCACGCCGAGGCTTTGGACGCCGCATCGGCGCAGCCGGCCGGCGCAGCGGCGAAGGTCTGGTCCTTCCGTGGCGCGGTGCTCGAACCCCTGACCGAACTCCATACCCGCCTCGGCCCGAGCCTGTGGGCGATCCTCATCCTGGTCGCGTTCTATCGCATGCCGGATTTCATCTCCGGCGTCATGGCGAGCCCGCTCTATCGGCAGATCGGCTTCACCCTCACCGAGATCGGCGCGGTGTCGAAGCTCTACGGCATCTGGGTCGGCATTGCCGGCGCCTTCGTCGGGGGCTGGGCGATGACCCGGCTCGGCCTGTTCCCCACCCTCGTCATCGGGGCGTTCCTCGGGGCGGCGTCGAACCTGTCCTTTTCCTGGCTCTCCTATGGCGGGCCTGAAGTGTGGCGGCTGACGGCGGCGATCTCCATCGACAATTTCTGCGGTTCCTTCGCCGGAATGGCGCTCATCGCCTACATGTCGAGCCTGACGGCACCGGGCTTCGCGGCGACGCAATACGCGCTGTTCTCGTCGCTCTACGCGCTCCCGGGCAAGCTTGTGGCCGGCACGTCGGGCTTCATCGTCGCCAGCTACGGCTATCCCGTCTTCTTCGCCTTCACCGCGGCCGTGGGCATTCCGGTGGTGATCCTGTGCTTCTTCGTCGGACGCGCCGGCGAGCGCAGCGCGGCCCGCGCCGCCGCCGAGACCGCTGCCCTGGGCGACACCGAGAGCGTGAGCGGGAACCATTCTGCGGGCCTCACGCTTGCTTCCGGCGATCGGCCCGGCGCGCCGGCACTCGAAACACGGATGAGACCCTAGTCGTGAGCAACATCTCTCTCGTTGACGATATCCGCTCCACCCCGGCGGAGACCGCCACCGGTTCGAACCTCAGTGATGCCGACCGTGCGGCCCTCGTCGGAGCCGTCCGCACCTTGGAGACGCCGGGCCTCGCCGCGCGGCTGTCCTCGGTGGCCGGAGCGCCCCTCGACATGATCAGCCGCAGCCTTCCGGCTCCCGTGACGGAAGCGGTCTCGCGCGCCACCGAGGGGGCGATGCGCACGGCCCTGCGCGTGGCCCTCGCGACCCTGCCCGAGGCGGAGAAGACGATCGTCCCGGCAGCGGCCGCCGGAGCGACCGGCTCCGCGGTGGTCGACGACCTCCCCACCCCAGCAGCCTCCACGGCGGGCGAGCGTTTCGCGCGCTTCCTGCCCACCGGGGATTTCGGGCACAAGGCGATGGCGGCCCTGTCCGGCGCGGTCGGCGGCGCGTTCGGCATCGCGACGCTGCCGCTGGAACTGCCGGTCTCGACGACCTTGATGCTGCGTTCCATCGCGGAGATCGCTCGCGAAGAGGGCGAAGACCTGTCGGACCCTGAGAACGCGCTGGCCTGCGTCCAGGTCTTCGCGCTCGGCGGACGCAGCGGCGCCGAGACGGCGCTGACGGAGAGCGGGTATTTCGCGGTGCGCGCGGCTTTGGCCAAGACCATGTCGGAAGCGGCGCGCTATGCCGGCAACCGCGCCCTTCTCGACGAGGCGGCTCCGGCCCTGATCCGCTTCTCCACGCAGATCGCCGCGCGGTTCGGTCTGGTAGTCTCGCAGAAGGTCGCCGCGCAAGCGGTGCCGATCCTCGGCGCCGTCGGCGGGGCTGCCGTGAACACCGCCTTCATGAACCATTTCCAGGCGATGGCGCGCGCTCATTTCACCGTGCGCCGCCTGGAGCGGACCTATGGCAAGGACGTGGTGCGCGTCGCCTACATTGCCGAGAAGGCACAACTCGCGGCCTAAGGCGCCCGCTAACGGGCCGGATAATGCTCCTTCAGAAGGGTATAGACGAGGCGGGCGGTCTGGACCTCGCCTCCTTCCGGCCGGCCGGGTTTCGTCGAGGGATTCCAGCCGTACAGGTCGAAATGTACATGCGCCCGCGTCGCCGGCGCGAACCGCCGCAGGAACAGAGCCGCAGTGATCGCGCCGGCGAAGGGTCCGCCGGACACGTTGTTCAGATCAGCCACCTTGGAATCGAGCAGGCTCGCGTAGGGCTTGTGGAGCGGCAGCCGCCAGACCGGGTCGACGGCCTCGTCACCCGCCTTCGACACGGCCGTGGCCAGTGCGTCATCCTCCGTGAAGAAGGCCGGGAGATCGGGCCCTAGGGCGACCCGCGCCGCTCCGGTGAGGGTGGCGAAATCGATCAGCAGATCGGGCTTGTCCTCATCGGCCAAAGCGAGGGCATCGGCGAGGATCAGGCGCCCCTCCGCGTCGGTGTTGCCGATCTCCACCGTCAGCCCGGCGCGGCTCCTGAACACGTCGCCCGGCCTGAAGGCGTTGCCCGCGATGGCGTTCTCCACCGTCGGAATGATGAGGCGCAGGCGCAGGTTCAGACCGGCCCCCATGATCATCGCAGCGGCGGCGAGGGCGGCCGCCGAGCCGCCCATATCCTTCTTCATCAGCAGCATGCCGCTCAACGGCTTGATGTCGAGGCCGCCCGTATCGAACACGACGCCCTTGCCGACGAGGGCGACTTTCGGCGCGTCCTCATCCCCCCAACTCATGTCGATGAGGCGGGGCGCGCGGGGCGAGGCCGCGCCGACTGCGTGGACCAGGGGAAATTCGCGAGCGAGATCCGACCCCTCGGTCACCGAGATCAGTGCGGAATGTTCCTCCGCCAGCGCCCTGGCGACGGCTTCGATTTCTCCAGGGCCGAGATCGTTGGCGGGAGTGTTGATGAGGTCGCGCCCGAGGGCGACGGCCTGGGAGATCCGATGGATTTCGGCCGCATCTACGCCTTCCGGCGAGACGAGGAGCGGCCCCTTCGGCATCGGCTTGCGGTAGCGCGTGAAGCGATAGCTTCCGAGCAGCCAGGCCAGGGAAGCGGCCTGCATGTCGAGGGAAGCCCTCGGTTCGAGGCGGTAGGTTCCGGGCGGCAACAGCGAGGGCAGTTTGCCAGCGAGGAAGGGATCGGCCCCGTCGCCGAGGCCGAACAGGATCCGTTCGATCGTCCCATCCTCGGCGGGAAGAAGCGCCACCCGCCCGGCTTTCGGCAGGAAGTCGGTCGCTTTGGCGAAGGCCCTGTGCCTCGGGCCGAGCTCCGCTTCGAAGCCGCTCCACTCGTCGCTCCGGAGGCAGCAGATCGGCAGGGCGGAGGGATCGTCGGCGCTGAGATGGGACAGGATGGATTCTCGGGGGCGTTGCGTGGCGCGGCCGGCTGATCCGCTGAAGCCCTAAAGTCGGGTTAACCGGCGATTAGGGTTAATGGTCTATCACTGCGCCACCGGTGGCGTGAAGCGTCGACCGGCAGGCTCGTGCGGAGCACGTCATGGTGTCGTTGCGTTCAGACCAGCCTCATCCGGGTTCGCCGACTCGCATTCGGTTGCCGCTACGCCTGGCCGGCGTGGCGCTGCTCGGCCTTCTGGCGAGCGCCTGCCAGTCGCGCTCTCCGGAAACCACGGGATCCATCGGCGGCTTCTCCATCAAGAATTTCGGACGGGGGCCGGACCGCAACGTCGTGAGTCTGGGCGACGTCGACGCGCTCGGTCAGAAATACAATGCCGACCAGAACGATGTCGGCCTCGCCCTGCGCTATGCGCAGGCACTCAGGGCCACGAACCAGAAGCCCCAAGCCGTGGCGGTGCTTCAGCAGACGGCTCTGCGCAACCCGAAGAATTCGGCCGTTCTGGCCGCCTACGGAAAGGTCCTGGGGGAGGTCGGGCGCTTCACCGAAGCCGCCGAAGTGCTCCAGAACGCCCATACCCCGGCGCGGCCGGATTGGCGTGTCCTGTCCGCACAGGGCGCGGTGGCCGACCAGATGGGCGACCATGCCCGCGCGCAAGGCTTCTATGAGGCTGCGCTCAAGATCCAGCCCAACGACCCCACCGTTCTCTCCAATCTCGGACTGTCCTTCGCGCTGGCAAAGCAGCTCGACCAGGCCGAGGCGGTGATGCGCGTCGCCGTGGCCCAGCCGCGCGCGGATGCACGCGTGCGCCAGAACCTCGCTCTGGTCCTCGGATTGCGGGGCAAGATCGCGGAGGCGGAAGAGGTCACCCGCGGTGACCTGTCTCCGGAAGATGCGGCGGCCAACGCCGCCTCCCTGCAGGCCATGTCCGCCCCGGTGCGACAGCCCAGAGCCACGAAATACCCCGGACGCTCGCCGGCCGGCGAGTTCCCGCCGGGCTGAGGGACATCCCGATCGCTCCGAGCAGAGCGGCGGACTGCGCGCCCCTGAGACGCGGATACGGCCTCAGCGGTAGATCTGGATGATTGCCGGCGTCAGGATGACGACGAACAAAACCGGCAGGAAGAACAGGATCATCGGCACGGTCAGCTTCGGCGGCAGGCCGGCTGCCTTCTTCTCCGCCTCGTTCATGCGCTGGTCCCGGCTTTCCTGGGAGAGCACGCGAAGGGCCTGTCCCACGGGCGTGCCATACCGCTCGGCCTGGATCAGCGCGGTCGCGACCGCCTTGACGGCATCGAGGCCCACGCGGTTGGCGAGGTTTTCGAACGCCATGCGCCGATCCGGCAGATAGGACAGTTCCGCTGCCGTGACGGCGAGCTCCTCGGCCAACGCCACCGACTGGGTGACGGTCTCGATACTGACCCGGCGGATGGCGTGCTCCACCGACATGCCCGACTCGACGCAGATCAGCATGAGGTCGAGGGCGTCGGGCCATGCCGCCCGGATCTCGGCCTGGCGCTTCTTGGTGGCGTTGATGAGGTAGAGTTCGGGTGCCTTGATGCCGACCAGCAGGGCGGCGATGACCATCATGAGGCGGACGGTGACGGAGTAATCCAGGATCTTCAAGACGAAGAGATAGACGATCGCCGCGAGCCCGA
The DNA here is from genome assembly GCF_054817845.1 of Methylobacterium sp. CM6241. Classification (NCBI taxonomy): domain Bacteria; kingdom Pseudomonadati; phylum Pseudomonadota; class Alphaproteobacteria; order Hyphomicrobiales; family Methylobacteriaceae; genus Methylobacterium; species Methylobacterium sp. CM6241. The sequence goes on along the minus strand of NZ_CM139246.1, from coordinate 4,637,271 downwards.
CCGCGATGGGCATGACCATCCGGAAGAACAGGAACCCGGTCTCGGCGCCGGGCGAACGGTATCCCGCCATCACCAGTTGCTGCCGAGCGGTGTCGGTGCCGAGCCAGCGGCTCAGGTTGAACTGGTCCACGACCCGCTTCATGTAGGCCTTCGGCGCCACCCGCAGCGTCGACCTGTTGTTCAACCGGTCCCGCTCGCGCCGGCGCAACTCCTCGCGCTCCTCGCCGATGAGCTTCATGCGCTTGTTGAGCTTGTCGGGCTCCAGAAGCGGCTGCAGCAGGGCGAAGGCCGTCGCGGCGGCCGCCACGCCGGCCAACACCATGCCGATGAAGCGCGGGTCGATGAGCTTTTCGCCGATGACGGACAACATGGGCGTCAGACCTCGAAGCTGATCATCTTCTTCATCACGAAGATCCCGATCGACATCCAGATCGCAGAGGCGACGAGGGCCATCTTACCGGTATTCGTCGTCCAGAGCAGGGCGACGTAATCGGGGCTGGAGAGGTAGGTCAGGACCGCCACGACGAAGGGCAACGCCGCGATGATGCCGCCCGACGCCTTGGCCTCCATGCTCATGGCCTGGATTTTCCCCTCCATCTTCTTTCGTTCACGCAAGACCCTCGACAGGTTGCCGAGAGCCTCCGACAGATTGCCGCCGGACCGGCCCTGGATGCCGATGACGATGGCGAAGAAGTTGACGTCGGAGACGGGCACCCGCTCGTACATCCGCACCATGGCGTCGCCGAGAGTGAGACCCATGGTCTGGGATTCCACCACCTGGCGGAACTCGCCACGGATCGGCTCCTGAGCTTCCCGGGCGATGATCCGGAAGCAATCGCCCACCGGGATGCCGGAGCGCACGCCGCGGGTGATGATGTCGATGGCGGTGGGCAGTTCGGTGATGAAGGCCTTGATGCGCTTCTTACGCAGGAAGCTCAGCAGCCATAGAGGCAGGCCGAAGGCGCCGGCGAAGAGGCCCGCGAGAGTCGCGAACGTATGTGCGGTGAGGACGAAGACGACGAGGCCGGTGGCGACGGCCATGAGTGCGGAGACGGCGTAGAATTTCTGCTTCGTCCAATCCAGCCCGGCGCGGGCGATCTTGAGCTCGAGCGAGACCTTCGTCCCGCCACGCTTGGCTTCCACCTCCTTCAGGCTCCTGGCCACCTGCTCACGCCGGCTCGCCGTCGCCACGCGCTGGGCAGGAGACGTCACCACGCTGACGGCCTGCCTGCGCTTGGCCGCGCGGCTCTCGCCCGACAGGAGCGGCGTCAGCACCACATAGGCGACAGCCCCGGCGGCGATTGCCGCGAGCCCGACGGCAAGGGGCATCTGCAGCCCGTTCATGGGGTGACGGCGCCGTCTGAAGCCGCGTCGAGGGCGGCCGCCAGGGCCTTCTCCTCCCCGTAATAGCGCGCGCGCTCCCAGAAGCGCGGACGGCCGATGCCGGTGGAGCGATGGCGTCCGAGAAGCTTGCCGTTCGCGTCCTCGCCCAGCACGTCGTAGACGAAGAGGTCCTGGGTGATGATGACGTCGCCTTCGAGGCCCAGCACCTCGGTGATGTGTGTGATGCGGCGCGAGCCGTCGCGCAGGCGCGTCGCCTGGACGATGATGTCGATGGATCCGACGATCATCTCGCGCAGGGTCCGCGACGGCAGGCTGAAGCCGCCCATCGTGATCATCGATTCGATACGGGCCAGGGCCTCACGCGGGGAATTGGCGTGGAGCGTGCCCATCGAGCCGTCATGGCCGGTATTCATGGCCTGGAGCAGGTCGAACGCCTCCGGGCCGCGCACCTCGCCGACGATGATCCGCTCCGGCCGCATGCGCAGGCAGTTCCTCACGAGGTCGCGCATGGTGACCTGCCCCGACCCTTCCATGTTCGCGGGCCGGGTCTCGAGGCGGACCACGTGGGCCTGCTGCAGCTGCAGCTCGGCCGCGTCCTCGCAGGTGATGATCCGCTCGTCCTCGTCGATGTAGCGCGTGAGGCAGTTCAGCAGCGTCGTCTTGCCGGACCCCGTACCGCCCGAAATCACCACGTTGCAGCGGACGCGGCCGATGATCTGCAAGATGCGGGCCCCTTCGGGCGAGATCGCCCCGAAGGTCACGAGCTGGTCGAGGGTGAGCTTGTCCTTCTTGAACTTGCGGATGGTGAGGACCGGCCCGTCGATGGCGAGCGGCGGCGCGATGATGTTGACGCGGGACCCGTCGGGCAGGCGGGCGTCGCAGATCGGCGAGGATTCGTCGACGCGGCGGCCGACCTGGCTGACGATGCGCTGGCAGATGTTCATCAGCTGCTGGTTGTCGCGGAAGCGCACATTGGTCAGCTGGATCTTGCCTCCGACCTCGATGAAGGCCCGGTTGGCGCCGTTGACCATGATGTCGGCGATGTCGTCGCGGGCCAGAAGCGGCTCGAGCGGCCCGTAGCCCAGCACGTCGTTGCAGATGTCGTCGAGGAGTTCCTCCTGCTCGGCGATGGACAGGACGATGTTCTTGAGGCCGATGATCTCCGAGACGATGTCGCGGATCTCCTCGCGCGCCGATTCGACGTCGAGGCGCGACAGCTGCGCCAGATCGATGGCCTCGATCAGCGCGCCGAAGATCATGCTCTTGGTGCGGAAATAGTCCTCCGACTTCACCGTCTCCCGGACCGGGACGGGCCGCTCCGCCTGCGGTTTCTTCGCCTCGGCGGCATGGTCGTCGAAGACCGGGATGGAGGCCGATGGCTTGGGTGCCGACGGAACCGCGATGGTGGCCGCGACCGCCGTGCCGGTACTCCTCCTACCGAACATGACAGGGCTCCTCACGGTTCGGGTCCATCAGGACGCCTTGCGTCGGGACAACCGGGACAGGAGGGGCTCGAACAGCTTCCCGCGGGGGCGGCGCGCCTCGGGGCGGCCGATCATGCGTGCGGCGAGCTCGGAGAATACGTCCGACGCCTTGGCGCCGACCTGGACCTCGGCGATCATCTGGCCGTTATTCGCCGCCGTGCCGAACAGGGCCGGGTCATAGGGAATCGTCGCCGTCAGCGTGGCGTCCAAGGCCTTCGCGAACTCGCCGGCCGAGATTTCCGGCCGCTTCGGCACGCCGACGCTGTTGAGGACGATGCGCGGACGGGCGTCGTTCGGCCTGTTCTGCTGCAGCAGGGTCAGCAGGTTCTTGAGGTTGCGCAAGGAGGCGAGTTCCGGCTGGGCGACGACGATGATCTCGTCGGACGAGATCAGCAGGCGCCGGGTCCAGGCCGACCAGGTATGCGGCACATCGAGGACCACGCAGGGCACGGCCGCCCGCATCAGGTCGATGAGGTTGTCGAAGGACGTTTCGTTCAGGTCCGTCGTCCGGTCGAGAGTGGCGGGCGCGGAGAGAAGAGAGAGATTGTCGCTGCATTTCGAGAGCAGCCGGTCGAGGAGGTTGGAATCGAGGCGCTCGGGCGCGAAGACCGCTTCGGCGATGCCCTGCGGCGGATCCTGGTTGAAGTTGAGGCTCGCCGACCCGAAGGCGATGTCGAGATCGGCGATGACGGTGGCCATCGCGTGCTCGCGTGCCACGGTCCAGGCGAGGTTGTGGGCGATGGTGGACGAGCCGACGCCGCCCTTGGCGCCCACCACCGCGATGGTGCGCCCCACCGGCCGGGCGCCGGGCGCGGTGAACAGGTCGGACAGGGCCTGGATCAGGACGACCGGCTCCACCGGCGCCATCAGGTACTCGCTCACGCCGCGCTGGATGAACTGGCGGTAGAGCTGCACGTCGTTGACATGGCCGATGACGACGACCTTCGTCCCTTCGTCACAGACTTCCGCCAGGGAATCGAGAATCTCCAGGGGACGCGATTTCGCGCTCTGCGTCTCGATGATGACGACGTTCGGCGTGGGCGCGTGGCGGAAAGCCTCGACGGCGGCGGGACCGCCGCCCATCTGGATCTTGATCTGCGCCTTCTGCAGCCGCCTGTCGCTCCCGGCCGCCTCGATCGTCGCGGCCGTTTCGCCGGTCTCGCAGAATGCCTGGATCGTGATCCGCGGCACCGGAGCGATGATGCGCTCGGGTGACTCGTTGATATCGGGCATGGGGCGGGGTCCGGTCTCTGGTTGGAAACGAAGGCCGAAGCTCTGTCGAACGACGGAAGGGGAGCGTCGATCAGTTATCGATGGCTGCCTTCACCGACGTCTTCCCATCCTGGCGCCATATGGTTGACGGATCCTTGCCCTCGCGCAGTTTGTTGATGTCCATCGTGCGCTGGACCGCATCGATGCGCCCCTCCGGGCGACCGCGTACGAGGTCCACCGGATCGGCGACCTGGCTCGCGACATTGGACTGCATGGCGCAGCCGAGGTTCCAATGCGTCTCGTTGCGCGCGGAGAAGGCAGGGCTTCCGGCCCCGAGATCCTGGGGCCACAGGCCGCATTGGTTGCCGACTTTCGCCTCCAGGCGCCGGAAGCTGAGGCGCAGGGGCGAGGCGAGGAATGGGTCCGCCACCGCGTAGCCGGTGACTACCATCTGCCCTCCGCCGACACCGTTTTCTGCGCCCAGCCTGCGGATACCGGCACCGGTCCGCTCCACGGCTGCGCCGAGCGACGGCGAGACGCCGCGCGGCATGTCGAGGATCACGGTGCCGCGCCCGTAGCGGCGGAATTCCAGCAGGAAGGCCTCGATATCGGCGCGCTGTCGCGGATCGATATGACCGGTACCGGTGACGAAGACATCGAGCGAGCGCGTGTCGTCGGCGAGCACGATGGGATGACGGGCCCGGTAATCGGCCGGATAGAGCGAACCGGTGGTCTCGGCGCGGTCGGCGCGGCAGGCACCCAAAGTCGTGGCCAGGGCAATCGAGGCGAGCACGGCGAGGGGGGAGCGGAACGGGATGAGTGACATGGGGGTCGGGTCCTGATGGGGCCGGGGCCGCTTCGTCCTGCAATGTCGTGGCTGCGCGGATCTCGCACGGGGCGTCAGTCGGTGATGAAGCCGACGCGTCCGCGATACGTGGCGCCGAGCGGCGCTGTGCGAGCCGAACCGTAGACCCGGTTCAAGCGTCCGAGCAGGATCGCCTGGCCGTCCTGGGCATCGATGAAGCCGTCATCCGGCCGCGCCACCTGCTTCGCCTCCATCGCCTTGGCGATGTAGGGCGTCACCATGATCATGAGTTCGGTTTCCTGGCGCTGGTAGTCGCGCGAACGGAACAGGGCTCCGAGGATGGGCAGGTTCACGAGGCCGGGCAGACCGCCGACGGAGGCCTTGTTGCGTTGCTGGATCAAGCCGGCGGTCATCATGGTTCCGCCGGAGGCGAGCTCCACCGTGGTCTCGGTCTTGCGCAAGGTGAAACCGGGCACCGAGACCGTGGAATCGCCCTGGGTGAAGGTGAAGGAGTTGGTCTGGTCGATCTCGGAGACCTCCGTCGCGACGCGCACCGAGATGCGGTTCTCGGCCATCACCACCGGCGTGAAGTTCAGGGTCACGCCATAGGTCTTGAACGTGATGCCGGTGGTGCAGACGCCGCCGGTGCAGTTCTGGGTGGCGGGCACGGGAAGCTCGCCGCCGGCCGTGAACTTGGCGGATTCCCCCGAAATGGCGGTGAGCGTCGGCTCCGCGAGAATGCGCGAGACGCCGGCCTGCTCGAAGGCGCGCAAGGTCGCCGAGACGCTCGCCCCGCCGCCTGCGTTGATCGTCGCCCTGATCTCGTTCCCGTTCGGGAATTGCCCGCCATTGAGACCGAACGGCGCGACGTTCGCGAGGTTGAAACCGGACCAGTTGCCGCTGAGATTGACGCCGAACTGCTTGAGCACCGTCCGTGCGACCTCGACCACGGTGACGCGGAGCATCACCTGATCCTTGCCCCGGATGGTGAGGTTGTTGATGACCGCGCCCTTCGCGCCAGGACCACCGGCACCGCCGCCGGACTGACCAACGAAGGCAGTGGCGATGTCCATGGCCTGGGCCGCCTCCGCAGCGGAACCGACCGTGCCGGACAGGATGAGGGAATCCCCCGCGGTCCGGATGTCGAAACGCCCGCCAACGATGCTCTGGAGCAGGATCTGCCGCAGGGTTCCGAGCTTGAGGTCGCGCGCCACGGTGACGTCGAGGGCGGTGATCTGGCGGCCTTCGGCATCCATGATGAAGATCGAGGTCGCTCCGTCCTCCATGCCGATCACGAAGACCTTGCGGGTCGAGCGCACCACGGCGTTGGCCACTTTCGGATTGGCGACGAAGACCTCCTTGGCGTCGCGCGGCAGGTCGATCACGAGGGAGCGCCCGGTCGTCAGCTCGACGCGGCGCGAGGTGCCGGATTCATTGCCCCCGACATCGACGATCGGGGCGGGCGTGAAGCTGTCTCTCGGCGCCGCCACGGCGGGCGGGGCCGGGAATGCCAGCCCCAAGAGGGCCGCGAACACGGCCAGGCTGCCCACGCGGACGCGATGTCTCGTGGTCATCGAAGAATCCTTGAACATCGCGCGGTTCGGCATCTCAGCGACGCGGTTGTTGTCTGGCGACGCCGAAGCGCACGACGGTGATCGCGGAATCCTGCTGCGTCTCGGGTACGGCATCCACGGTCCGGCCGGCATCCACGAGGCTGCGCAGGGAGAGGGAGAGCTGTCCCACCTTCTGCGCCAGGGTGACGGTTTCGGCCTGGGACGGGGTCAAGGCGAGGGTCGCCGTCTCGCCGGTGACGACATTCGTCCCGTTTTTCTCCTGGACGATCTGGCCGACCGCGAGCACGCGGATGTCGGTGAGCAGGGTCTCGGAGATCTGCGCCTCGCCACCGCCGGACCGCGAAGCATCCTCGTCCCGATAGGTGCGGATGACGTCGACATGGTCGTTGGGGAGGATGAAGCCGCCGGCCGAACTCGAGCCGCGCGTATCGGTGACGATGGCGACGGCACGCATGCCGGAGGGCAGGATCGCCGCCATGAAGCCGCCGTCGGACCGCGCGATCTTCTGCGGGCGGATCGGCTCGCCCGCGAGGAAGGCGCTGCGGGTGATCGAACCGATGATGGTTTCCATGGCGTTGGGCGACACAGAGCGCGTCATGTAGCCGATGGTGATGGCCTGGTCGGGCCAGGGCTGCCAACGCAGGTCGGCTGCCTGGATGTTCTGCCCCATGGGCAGGTCGGCGGCGGCCACCAGCACATCCGTGACGGGGAGCGGGGGAGGGGGCGCCTGGACCACCGGCTGGGCCGGGGGCGGTGCATCGCTGCCGCTCATCAGAAACGCGGCCCCGCCCCCGGCGGCGAGGGCGATGGCGAGAACGGCAAGGCGGGCTGGTTTCATCGCCGTGTTCGAACCTGACAGGACGGCCTCGTGCCGTCACCATCCCTTGTTCGACGGGATTCCTCAAATTACGGTTAACAAAAAATAACGATGGCCGAGTGCGACTGTCCTGCGACAGATCTGCTCTTGCTGAGGTCAGGACTTTCCAGGCTTCAGACCGGGCTCGGCAAGCTCACCCTGGACGTGCATCTTATATCACGATGCCATCATTCTTGCCCAGGTCATGGTCTCCGGGATCACGATCAGGGCGCCGAAGGAGAGGGCGATTCCGTAGGGCACGCCCGTTTTCGCATCGTGCAAATGGAGGGCGAAGGGCAGGCGGCCGAGCAGCGGCGGCAGCGGATGCGCTCGCGCCATCAGTATCGCCAGGGAGAGCAGACCTCCGGCGAGCGAGGCGACTGCCAGATACTCAAACAACCGGTCGAACCCGATCCATACCGCCGTCGCAGCGGCAAGCTTGGCATCGCCACCGCCGATTTTGCCCAAGGCGAAGAGGGTAAAAGTAACGACCAGCGTTACTGCCCCGGCGCCGAGATGGCTCATGAGGTCCCATCCCCATAATCCCGTCGCGACCGCGAACAGAGCAAAGCCCGCCAGCAGGAGAAGGGACACCGTGTTCGGGATCAGCATGGTCAACAAGTCGCGGACGGCCGCATAGGCCATCAGGAACGGAAACACGATCAGCAGCGCGACGCTCGCCATCGGAGTCATCTCTGTTTCGGATCTGAGGTCAAAATTCGTGACGCCGGCCCATAGCGACGCAAACTATCACGGTCGCCGGCCACACGAAGGTTTGTGGATGAGATCGTTCTAAAACTGTTCGGAGATCTCCTCCGCGCCGGAAGGCTGCAACGTCACCGTCCAGATCGGATCGAAGACTGCAACAAACTCTGCCGGACGATCGGGGCGGATCGTCCGGCGAGATGCTCAATCCACGCGAGGTCTGCATGCACAACCAGTCGCGCAAGATGAGACGAGCCAATCTGGATGTGGTCTAATTCAAGCTGTCTTACGGAGTAGCTAGTTTATCGGAAACCTTTGTGAGAGTACTAGTCAGGTTCGTACCGATTGTTCCCAGGATAGTTAGGACAGCTACCGAGATGAGCGCAGCGATGAGGCCGTATTCGATGGCCGTCGCGCCGGATTCGTCGGCGGCAAAACGTTTGAAGATGCTCGACATAACAGTAGTTCCCGATTGGTTGTCTTGCCAAGTTGCCGTCGAACCTTGCCTTGTCTCGATCGGCGACTGAAAACAAGATGGCCTGTTTTCTCTTGAGATTGGGTTAAATCGGCCGTGCAAATAGCGTCGAGAACCCCTCGATTGTCTTTTGGTAAAAGGGAAATGAATGAAAAAGATGTATTTTTACACATTTCGCGAAGAACAAACTCCGCTGCATCTCGTGATAAATCTACTGCCATGACCTTCGCCATGGCGACATGATGCCAAATCATTTCGTCAAGACGGCACGGACCGATGCGTCGGGATGTGTGCCGAACGGCCTTAGCGCTTCGTTCACCACCACGTGCTTAACACTCGCCTGACGAAGAGAGGCTGGCCGTTCCGCATGGGGGCTCAGCCGGAAACGCGCGGGTTTAGCCGAGAGCATCAGAGCCATGGGCCACCGGTCACTGCCGACACGCTCGCCCCTGACGCGCCCCGCTCGAGGGGTCGGAGTGGCCCTCTGCCTCGCTCTCGGCGCGATGCCCGCCCTGGCGGAGACGGCCCCGGCAACCGTGGCGGTGAGCGTCGACAATGCCAAGGTCATTCGCCTGCCCGAGCGGACGCAGACGGTGATCGTCGGCAACCCTCTGGTGGCGGATGTGGCGCTCCAGCGGAACGGAATCGTCATCCTGACCGGCAAGAGCTTCGGCTCCACCAATCTCATCGCCCTCGACGCGTCCGGCGCGATGCTCGCCGAATCCATCGTCAGCGTCCAAGCCGCTCAAGGCTCGATCGTCACGGTTCAGCGCGGGCTGGACCGCGAATCCTATTCCTGCACCCCCAATTGCATGCCGTCGATGCAGCTCGGCGATGCGACGAAGTATTTCGGCGATGTCAGCGGGCAGGCCGATGCCCGCCGCAACCTGGCCACGGGGGGAGGCGGGGGCGGAGGAGGCGGCCCGAAATAGGACGGGCCCCCGGAATTCGACGAGGCTGCTTCAGCACCGGGCGCGCGCCGGGGCAGATCGGAACGATGTCTTCCGATATGTGGGCGAAGGCGATCGAAGTGGAAACATTGCACTTCCGGTCACTTGCGGGTATGCACCACACGCGCCCGCCAGACACCCTTGGAGGCACGGGCGCGTCGTGGATCGGTGAGGGCCGTCCGTTTCGGGCGGCCTTTGGCGTTTCGCGGCTTTTTTCTGTTTTGTTTGAAGGATCACGCCATGAGCGCAGTAAAGCCGCTTGAGGCCGTGGCACGCGACCGGGTCGGCAAGGGGGCCGCCCGGGAAGTTCGTCGCCAGGGCAACGTTCCCGCCGTCATCTATGGTGGTGGCCAGGCTCCGCAATCCATCGCCATCGACCTCGTCCGCACCCGGACCTTGATCTATGCCGGTGGCTTCAAGACCACGCTGTTCGAGATCAATGCCGGTGGTCGCAAGACCCGCGCGATCCCGCGCGACTTCCAGCTCGATCCGGTGACCGGTGTGCCGCTGCATGTCGACTTCCTGCGTGTCGTCGCCGGCCAGAGCCTCACCGTCGAAGTGCCCGTGCACTTCATCAACGAGGATGAGGCCCCCGGCATCAAGAAGAATGGCGGCACCCTGAACGTCGTCCTGCACACGCTCTCGCTCGAAGTGCCCGCCGACGCGATCCCCGACGCGGTCGAGGTCGATCTCACCGGTCTCCAGATCGGCGATTCGATCCACATCGAAGCCGTGAAGCTGCCGGCCAACACGACCTTCACCGGTGAGGCCGAGGCCGTCGTCGCCAACGTCGTGCCGCCGACCGTGCTCGGTGCCGAGGTCGAGGCCGAAGAGGCCGCGATCGCCGAGGCGCAGTCGACCGAAGCTGCCGAAGAGAAGGCCGAGGCTGAGGCCGAAGAGGCCGCCGAGGCTGAAGAAGACAAGAAGGAGGATTGAGGCCCTGGGGCTTCGCGCCCCGGTCTCGTCTTCGTCCACGGGTGCTCCGGCCGCGAGGTCGGGGCACCTTTTCGTTTGACGTCGCCCCTTCGTCATCCGTCCTTAGAGCTGCGCCCGCCCACGTTGGGTCGGGCGCAGCTCTAAGCCTTCTGCTTTGCCGCGCTCTTTTTCGCCGAACCGGCATCCACTTCGGCGGAGAGCGCTCTCGTGACGAAATCGTCTTGGAGATGATGCCATGCGCCTGATCGTCGGGCTCGGCAATCCAGGGGCCCGCTATGCGGGCAACCGCCACAATATCGGCTTCCTCGCTCTCGACGAGATGGCGCGCGTCCACCGCGCCGCGCCTTGGCGGCGCAAGTTCCAGGGTGAGGTGACCGAGGCGACGCTCGGCACCGAACGGGTCGTCCTGCTGAAGCCGCAGACCTTCATGAACGAATCCGGCCGCTCGGTCTCGGAAGCCCAGCGCTTCTACAAGATCGCCCTCGCCGACGTCATCGTGCTCCACGACGAACTCGACCTCGCCCCGGCCAAGCTCCGCGTGAAGCTCGGCGGCGGCAATGCCGGCCATAACGGCCTGCGCTCGATCACCGCCCAATGCGGCAACGATTACCGGCGCGTCCGTCTCGGCATCGGTCATCCGGGCGACAAGGCCCTCGTCCATGCCTACGTGCTGAACGATTTCGGCAAGGGCGAGCGGGCCTGGGTCGAGGATCTCTGCCGCGCCGTGGCGGACCACGCTCCACTCCTGGCCCAGGGCGAAGACGCGAGCTTCCAGAACAAGGTCCACCTCGCCATGGCGGGCCGGGGCTGGGACGACGTCAAACAGGTCAACGCGGCGGCCACCGGCCGTGATTGACACGAAAACACAGGAACACGATATCGAAGCTCGGATTCGACGGGTGGGGAGGCTGGTTTGAGGAACGTCACGGTGACGATGGACGAGAGCCTCCTGCAACGCGCTCGCGTCGCTGCGGCGCGTGACGGCAAGAGCCTCTCGAAGTTCATCGCCGAGACGGTCGAACAGCGCGTCGGCCGGCCGCTCTCCCAGAGTCAGGCACTAGAGCGTTTCCTGGCGGGGCCACCCCTCCATCTCCTCGATGAGAACGGGCGCGCGCCGACGCGCGATCAGATCTACGATGCCAAGTGACGCCGTCCCCGTTACGGGCCGGGTGTTCGTCGACACCAACGTCTTCGTGTATGCCCGCGACGACCGCTTCCCTGAGAAGCAATCCATGGCGCGGCATTGGCTGGAAGCGTTGGCGGATCGGGGCCTGATCGTCGTGAGCCCGCAGGTTCTCGGCGAGTTGCATGCCGTCATCCTGCGCGGTCGGCTCCCGATCGATCCGGAGGATGCGCGGCAGACGACGCTGGCACTGGAGGAATGGTCGGAAGGCGCCACCGATCTCGCCCTCGTCGGCGATGCGTGGTCACTGCGCGAGCAGACCCGGTTTCAGTGGTGGGACTGCGTCATCCTCGGTTCCGCGATCCGGGCCGGATGCCGCTTCCTCCTGTCGGAAGACTATCAGCACGGCCGCGAGGTCGAAGGAACGACAATCGTGAATCCGTTTCGGGCCTTACCGGAATCGATCTTCGCGAACTCTTGAGGAATATCATGGGCTTCAAATGCGGCATCGTCGGCCTGCCGAACGTCGGCAAGTCGACCCTCTTCAACGCGCTGACGCAGACGGCGGCGGCACAGGCGGCGAATTACCCGTTCTGTACCATCGAGCCGAATGTCGGCGAGGTGGCGGTGCCGGACCCGCGCCTCGACGATCTGGCGCGGATCGCCACGTCGAAGGAAATCATCCCGACGCGGCTGACCTTCGTGGACATTGCCGGCCTCGTGCGCGGCGCCTCGAAGGGGGAGGGGCTCGGCAACCAGTTCCTCGCCAATATCCGCGAGGTCGACGCCATCGCCCACGTGGTGCGCTGCTTCACCGATGGTGACGTGACCCATGTCGAGGGCAAGGTCGACCCGAAGGCGGATATCGAGACCATCGAGACCGAGCTGATGCTCGCCGACCTCGACAGCCTCGAGAAGCGCCTGTTCGCCCTCGAGAAGAAGGCCAAGGGCGCCGACAAGGAAGCCAAGGAGATGCTCGACCTCGTCCAGCGGGCGCTGCCGCTGCTGCGCGAGGGCAAGCCCGCCCGTCTGGTCAGCCGCAAGCCGGACGAGGAGAAGCTGTTCCAGACCCTCGGGCTGATGACGGCGAAACCCGTCCTCTATGTCTGCAACGTGGACGAGGGCGATGCCGACAAGGGCAACGCCTATTCCGAGGCGGTGATCGCCCAGGCCAAGGCCGAGGGCGCGCGCGCGGTGGTGGTCTCGGCCAAGATCGAGAGCGAGATCGCGGTGATGCCGCTCGCCGACCAGGGCGACTTCCTCGAAGCGGTGGGGCTCGTGGAGCCCGGCCTCAACCGGGTCATCCGCGCGGGCTACGAGCTTCTCGGCCTCATCACCTACTTCACGGTGGGTCCGAAGGAAGCGCGCGCCTGGACCATCGAGAAGGGCACCCGCGCGCCTGCCGCCGCCGGCGTGATCCATACGGATTTCGAGAAGGGCTTCATCCGCGCCGAGACCATCGCGTTCGCCGATTACACCGCCCTGAAGGGCGAGAGCGGCGCCAAGGAGGCCGGCAAGTTCCGCCTCGAGGGCAAGGACTACGTGGTGCAGGACGGTGACGTACTGCATTTCCGCTTCGCCAATTGAGGAGCTGGACCAGCCTGCCGGCATCCGCCGGGGTGAGGACGCCCATCCCCTCTCCCCGCACGCGGGGAGAGGGCCGAGACGACCCCGTCGTCGGCGCGGCGAGGCGGCAGCCGACGGTGAGGGGCTCGTCCGAATGAGCCTCCTCCGGCACGGCCCCCTCACCCTCGCTCCGCTCATCACAAGCACGACGAGGTGCTTGTGATCCTCTCCCCGCAAGCGGGGAGAGGCGGGCCGCCCCTGAAGCGAGCGCAGCGCCATCCTTCGACCCGAAACTCTGCGACCCGGGGACAAGAGGTTCAATGACCGGCATCACCTTCGAGGATTTCACCCCCGGCGACGTGATCGAGGGCGGCCCGCTCACGGTGACGCGGGAGGCGATCGTCGCCTTCGCGAAGGAGTTCGATCCGCAGCCCTTCCATCTCGACGAGGAGGCCGCGAAGGCGACGCTGGCGGGTCGGCTGATCGGCTCCGGCTGGCAGACGGCCGGGTTCGGCATGCGCCTGCTCCAGGCCCATGTCTTTCGCGGCGCCACCTCCATGGGCTCGCCCGGCATCTCGCAGCTGCGCTGGCTCCGCCCCGTCCTGCCGGGCGACGCGCTGCGGATCGTCACCAAGGTCGAGGAGTGCCGCGCCTCGAACTCGAAGCCGGATCGCGGCTTCGTCCGCTTCACCCTCACGGTCGTGAACGGGCGTGACGAATCGGTGATGATTCAGGCCTTCACGGTCATGTTCGCCCGGCGCGGGGCCGATCCCCTGCCGCCCCGCGCGGTGACGCCCGGAGACCCGGTCGAGGTGATCGAAGGCGACGACGCGGAGCTGCTCCTCTTCCTCAAACAGGCAAAGCTCGGCACGATCCGCAATCTCGGCCGGCACGTCTTCACGCCCGAAGCGATCATCGCCTTCGCGCGGGATTACGATCCGCAGGCCTTCCATCTCGATGCGGACGCCGCCCGAAAGACCCATTTCGGCGCGCTCTGCGCCTCGGGCTGGCACACGGCGGCGGTGTGGATGAAGCGCCTGCACATCACACGCCAGCGCGACATCGCCCTGACGGAGCGGGATGGCCCGGTGCCGCAGCTCGGCCCCTCGCCGGGCTTTCGCGACATGCGCTGGCTCGCCCCGGTCTATGCTGGTGACACGATCGCTTACGCCTGCACTCTACTCGACAAGCGCGAATCCGCCTCGCGCCCCGGCTGGGGCGTCGCCACCCACCACAACACCGCGCAGAACCAGCGCGGGGAACGGGTGTTCGAGTTTACGGGGTCTGTGTTCTGGCAGTGGGAAGCGTCTTGACCCGCGAGAGCGCTCTCCGCCGAAGTGGATTCCGGTTCGGCGAAAAAGAGCGCGGCAAGACAATGGCTTAGAGATATGCGCCGACCCAACGTGGTCGGGCGCAGCTCTAAGCCGCCGAGCGCCGCTCCGGATACAGCGCCAACAACCCCTCCGCATCCGCCGAAGCCACGCCGCGTTCGGTGATGATCCCCGTGACCAGACGGGCCGGGGTCACGTCGAAGGCGGGGTTGGCCACCGGGCTGCCCGGCGACACCACCTCGATCGTGGCGAATCCGCCATCGGCGAGGCGGCCGGTGAGATGGGAGACTTCGCGGCCGTCGCGCTCCTCGATCGGGATCTGCGCGACACCGTCGTCCAGCGTCCAGTCGATGGTGGAGAAGGGCAGGGCGGCGTAGAACGGCACGCGGTTGTCGGAGGCCGCCAGCGCCTTCAGATAGGTGCCGATCTTGTTGCAGACGTCGCCCGAGGCCGTGGTGCGGTCCGAACCGACGATGCAGACGTCGATCTCGCCATGCTGCATCAGGTGGCCGCCGGCATTGTCGGCGATGACGGTGTGCGGCACGCCGTGGGCGTTGAGCTCGAACGCGGTGAGCGCCGCGCCCTGGTTCCGCGGCCGGGTCTCGTCGACATAGACATGGACCGGGATGCCGGCCTCGTGCGCCACATAGATCGGCGCCAGCGCGGTGCCCCAATCCACCGTGGCGAGCCATCCGGCGTTGCAATGGGTCAGCACGTTGAGGCGGCGGCCCTCTTCCTTGTCGTAACCCTTGGCCTTGTGCAGATCTGCCAGGATCGCGGCGCCGTGGCGGCCGATGGCGTGGCAGCTCTCCACATCCTCCTCGGCGATGCGCCCGGCCTCGGCGAAGGCGAAGGCGGCGCGCTCAGGAAGCGCGACCTCGCGCAGCTTGGCGGCGACACGGTCGAGGGCCCAGCGCAGGTTGATCGCGGTGGGGCGGGTGGCGGCCAGGGTCTCGACGGCATGGTCGATCCCGGCATCCGAGGCGTCCCGGCGCAGGCCCAGGGCCAGGCCGTAGGCCGCGGTCACGCCGATGAGCGGCGCGCCGCGCACGATCATGGTGCGGATGGCAACGGCGGCTTCGTCCAGGGTGGCGAGCCGCTTTATCTCGAAGGCGAAGGGCAGGCGGGTCTGGTCGATGACCTCGACGGACGCGCCGTCGGCGGCGGGAAGGATGGTGCGGTAGGGTTTGCCGTCGATGTTCATGCGCGGGCCTCTCGCATGTTCCGGGCGCAAGGGCCAGTCCTTGGGCGACGCGCCCGCCCCATTGCAAGGCGCGGAGCGATCGACCAGGCCGCGTCGCTCGCCCAAACGTCCGGTGGTGCACCACGTCATCCCGGGGCCGCGCAGCGGAGCCCGGGATCCAGAAACGCAGGTCGAGCAAGACTATTCGCCGTTGGCGGCTCTGGATCCCGGGCTCGCCTTCGGCGCCCCGGGATGACGGCAGCGTGCCCCCTACGAGAGGGCTACGTGCTCAGAAGCTCACCGGCCGTGCCCGTTTCACCTGCGGGATCGTCTCGATCTCCACCCGTACGCTGTCCGAGATCGGTGCATCGACGGCGCAGAAGCAGATGGCGTTGCCGCCCTCTTCCTCGCGGCCGAGGTTGAAGGTCGCGACGTTGACGCCGGCCTCGCCCAGGATGGTGCCGAGCCGGCCGATGAAGCCCGGCTTGTCGTGGTTGCGCACGTAGAGCATGTGCGGCGCGAAGGCGGCATCGATGGCGATGGAGCGGATCTCGATGATCCGCGGCTTGCCGTCATGGAACACCGTCCCGGCGGCGTCGCGCGGCATATCCTCGGCATCGACCGTGATGCGGATCACGGATTCGTAGTCGCTCGCGCCGCCCTCGCGCTTGATCTCGTCCACCACGATGCCGCGCTCGCGCGCCAGAGCGGGGGCGGAGACCATGTTGATGTCCTGCAGGAACGGCCGCAGCGCCCCGGTCACCGCCGCCGCCGTGAGCGCGCGGGTGTTCATGCCGGCGACAGCGCCCTCGTAGGTGATGCGGATGCCCTTGATCGGCGCATCCGTGAGCTGGCCGAGGAACGAGCCGAGCTTTTCGGCGAGCGCCACGAACGGCTTCAACCGGGGAGCCTCATCCGCGGAAATGGACGGGAAGTTGATCGCGTTGGTGATCGCGCCGGTCATCAGGTAGTCGGACATCTGCTCGGCGACCTGCAGCGCCACGTTCTCCTGGGCCTCGTTGGTGGAGGCGCCCAGATGCGGTGTGCAGATGACGTTCGGGTGGCCGAAGAGCGGGTTGGCGGTGGCGGGCTCCTCGACGAACACATCGAAGGCCGCCCCGGCCACATGGCCCGAATCGAGGGCGGCACGCAGCGCCACCTCGTCCACGAGGCCGCCACGGGCGCAATTGACGATGCGCACGCCGGGCTTCACGCGGGCGAGGTTCTCGGCCGACAGGATGTTGCGGGTCTTGTCCGTCATCGGCACGTGGAGCGTGATGATGTCGGCCCGCGCCAGGAGCGCATCGAGCTCGACCTTCTCGACGCCGATCTCGAGGGCGCGTTCCGGGGAGAGGTAGGGGTCGTAGGCCACGACCTTGAGCTTCAGGCCCACCGCGCGGTCGGCCACGATGGCGCCGATATTGCCGCATCCGATGATGCCGAGCGTCTTGCCGGTCAGCTCCACGCCCATGAAGCGGTTCTTCTCCCACTTGCCGGCCTGGGTCGAGGCATCGGCCTGCGGGATCTGCCGCGCGAGGGCGAACATCATCGCGATGGCATGTTCGGCGGTGGTGATGGAATTGCCGAACGGCGTGTTCATCACGATGACGCCGCGCGCCGTGGCGGCGGCGACATCGACGTTGTCGACGCCGATTCCCGCCCGGCCGATGACCTTCAGGCGCGAGGTCTGGGCCAGCACCTTCTCCGTGACCTTGGTGGCCGAGCGGATGGCGAGGCCGTCGTAATGGCCGATGATCGCGGCGAAGCGCTCCTTGTCCTTGCCGAGGTTGGGGAAGAAGTCGACGTCGATTCCGCGGTCACGAAAGATCTGCACGGCGGCATTGGAGAGGGAATCGGAAATGAGCACCTTGGGAGCAGCCATGATGGCCTCCGGCTCTTGAGGAAGGGAATTATTTCGGAGGTGAGGTGTGAGGGCGCGGCAGGTCTCAACCCTCCCCCCATTGCGGGGGAGGGTGGTCGCGGAGCGACCGGGAGAGGGGACGACCTCTCCGGACGGCGCGCTCCCCTCACCCGACCCGCTGCGCGGGCCACCCTCTCCCGCAGAGGGGAGAGGGGGAGGGGAGCATTGCCTCAGGCAGCCTTAGCGAGCTTCGCCTTCTGGGCGGCGCAGGCCCAGTCGAGCCAGGGCATCAGGGCCTCGAGATCCGAGGTCTCCACCGTGCCGCCGCACCAGATGCGCAGGCCGGCCGGCGCATCGCGATAGGCGCCGATATCGAAGGCGATGCCCTCGGAATCGAGCGTGTCGGCGATCCCCTTGGCCACCGACGCCACCGTGGCGTCACCCATCGCGAGGACGTCCGGATCGGTGATGACGAGGCAGACGCCGGTATTCGAATACGTCGCCGGGTCGACGGCGAGGTGTCCGATCCACGGGGTCCGCGCCACCCAGTCGTGAACGACCTTGGCATTGGCGTCGGCACGGGCGTGGAGCGCGTCGAGACCGCCGATGCTCTGCGCCCAGCGCAGGGTATCGAGGTAATCCTCGACCGCGAGGAGCGAGGGCGTGTTGATCGTATCGCCCTTGAAGATGCCCTCGATCAGCTTGCCGCCCTTGGCCATGCGGAAGACCTTCGGGATCGGCCAGGCGGGGGTGTTGCTCTCGATGCGCGCGACGGCGCGGGGCGAGAGGATCAACATGCCGTGCGCGGCCTCGCCGCCCATCACCTTCTGCCAGGAGAAGGTGACGACATCGAGCTTGGCCCAGTCGAGCGGCATGGCGAAGGCGGCCGACGTCGCGTCACAGATGGTCACGCCTTCGCGGTCGGCGGCGATCCAGTCGCCATTCGGCACGCGGACGCCGGCGGCGGTGCCGTTCCAGGTGAAGATGACGTCGTTGTGCTTCGTGTCGATGGCCGACAGGTCCGGCAGCACGCCATAGGCGGTCTCGTGGACGATGGGCGAGATCTTCAGTTCCTGCAGCGCGTCGCTGACCCATTCGGAGCCGAAGGCTTCCCAGGCGGCGACCTCGACCGTCTTCGGGCCGAGCATCGACCACATGGCCATCTCGACGGCGCCGGTATCGGAGGCGGGGACGATGGCGATGCGGTAATCGGCGGGCACGCGCAGCACGGTGCGGGTCAGCTCGATGGCCTCGACCAGCTTGGCCTTGCCGGCGGGCGAGCGGTGCGAGCGGCCGAGAGCGGCGTTCTGAAGGGCCTGGAGGGTCCAGCCGGGACGCTTGGTGCAGGGGCCGGACGAGAAATTCGGCACGCGGGGGCGCGTGGTGGGACGTGTCATGACAAAGTCCATCCTTACAGATGAATGCTCCTCGTTAGGGAGGAGTGGCCCGCCGCTGCCAATGAACCTCATGCGACGAATAAGCAAGATGCGTTGCGGATAAATTCAGTCCCGCCCTCCCGAACGTCATGGTCTGTCGTGGTCAAACCTTGATGGATCAAGGCTTTGTCGAGGACATGCCGGATCGCACAGACAGGTCAGGCCGGCGTTCGCGCGTGATCCGCTCCGCCTCGCCCCGGCGCCAGCGCGCGATGGCGCCGTGGTTGCCCCCATTGAGGATCTCGGGAATCGCCCGTCCCTCCCATTCGCGGGGGCGCGTATAATGCGGATATTCGAGGAGGCCGCCCTCGAAGCTCTCCTCCTCTCCCGAGGCGGATTTACCCATGACGCCGGGAAGAAGCCGGATGCAGGCATCGAGCACGACCATCGCGGCCATCTCGCCGCCGGACAGGATGTAGTCGCCGATGGAGACCTCTTCGAGGTGTCGCGCCGCGATCACCCGCTCGTCCACCCCTTCGAACCGGCCGCAGACGACGACGAGTCCCGGCCCATCCGCGAGTTCGCGCACGCGCGCTTGCGTCAGGGGGCGTCCGCGCGGGCTCATCAGCAGCCGGGGCCGCGTGTCGCCGGGCGAGGCCACGGCATCGATGGCGCTGCCGAGCACGTCGCAGCGCAGGACCATGCCCGCTCCGCCCCCCGACGGGGTATCGTCCACGGCGCGGTGGCGGCCGATCCCGTGGTCGCGGATCTGCCGGGCTTCGAGCGCCCAGGTTCCGCGCGCGAGCGCATCGCCCGAGAGCGAGATGCCGAGCGGGCCGGGAAACATCTCCGGGTAGAGGGTGAGGATCGTGGCGGACCAGGGCGCGGGCGTCATGGCGCTTGATGGCGCGTGTGGTGAGGGCGGGTCAACGATCCTCTTCCGGGCTCACACCTCGACCGTCTCCCTCTCCTTCCAGGCAGGGCGATCGCATATGCCGATTTGCCTGTCAGAAACCCGCTGGCACCACCCCGTCATCCCGGGTCCGCGCAGCGGAGCCCGGGATCCAGAAACACGAGTGGTGCAGGACTTTACACTGTCGGCGGCTCTGGATTGCACGCCTCTGGCGCGGCCCTCCGGGTCCAGGCTCGCCTGTGGCGACTTGGAATGACGGCGTGGTGTCATATGCGATTGCCCTGCCTTCCAGGAGTGGGGGCCAGCGCTGCCCTCCTGATGTGTGAATGCCGCAGGCAACCGGGGGAGGGCACTTCCGGGCGGGCCGCCTCGTTGTCCCACCATGTCTTCTCGTCTCGCCCTTGCGGCCTTCCTCACCCTCATCGTCCCGGCCTTCGCCGCAGAACCGCTGGCACCTCCTGGCACCCCTGCCTCCGCTTTTCCAAAGCCGGACAGGCCGGTGGCCGAGATCATCGCGCCGCTCTGGGCCTCCGAAGCCCAGCGCGACAAGGTCGATGAGGTGGGCCAGGTGGCGCGGCTGATGGGGATCGCGCCGGGCCAGACCGTGGCCGATATCGGGGCTGGGAGCGGCTATTACACGACGCGTCTTGCGGAACGGGTCGGTCCCCGAGGCCATGTCTTCGCCGAGGACGTGACGCCGCGCTATCTCGCCGACCTCACGGCGCGTCTCGCACGCGCCAAGCTCGGCAACGTCACCGTGGTGCGGGGGGAGCCGCACGATCCGCGCCTGTCGCCAGGCTCCCTCGACGCGGCGTTGCTGGTTCACATGTACCACGAGATCAGCCAGCCCTACGGCCTCCTGCACAACCTGGCCGCGGCGATGAAACCCGGTGGCCGGGTGGGGATCGTCGATGCCGACGCCATCCCGTCGCGGCACGGTACGCCGCCGGCCCTGCTGCGGTGCGAACTCGCGGCGGCGGGCTATCGCGAGATCGGCTTCTCGGTGCTGGAGGGCGGAGTCGGTTATCTCGCGATCTTCGAGGCTCCGGCCCCTGCGGCACGCCCCGATCCCTCCTCGATCACCCCGTGCACGGATCAGGCGACGCGAACCGGCCAGCGTTGAGCGAGGGCGGATTCACGGTTCGGTAGCGGCGAACGGCTATCTTCGTCCCAGCTCGAAGAGCGAGCGGGAGAATACGTGCGTGGTCCTGACGTTTTGGCTCGATCAGCCGGTCTGGTTGATGTTCGTCCTTCTGTCGGCGGTCTTCGCCGTCTTGATGGGCGTCATCAGCATCCTCTCGGTCTGGTCCGCGACCCGCCCGGGCATGCACAAGCTCGGCATCGGCGTCGTCGCCCCCTACTTCAACGCCATCTCGGTGATGTTGGCGCTGCTCACGGGCTTCGTGGCGAACGACGCCTGGGAACGGCAGCGGCAGGCGACGAAGATCGTGCAATCGGAGAAGACCAACCTCCTCGCCGTTCACGATCTGAGCCTCGCCGCGGCCTCCGACATGTCCGCGATCCGCACCAAGCTGCTCGCCTATGCGAACGCGCTGATCGACGACGAATGGCCGAAGATGACACAGGGCGAGTCTTCGGGGACCGCGAACGACGCTTTGGGCGAGTTGATGCAATCCGTGGCCGATCCCCGGCACAGCACCGAGGCGGGAGCCGCCGCGCATGGGAGCCTTCTCGATGCGGTGATGAACCTGAGGGCCGAGCGCGGCACGCGCCTCGGCCTCGCCGACGTTCAGGGCGACCAGTCGAAATGGCTGACGCTGATGGTGCTGGCGCTGCTCACCCTCTTCTCCATCGGGCTGATCCACGTGGACAAGCCGGTGCCGCAGGCCGTCGCGATGATCCTATTCTCGGCCGCCACGGTGACGACTTTGGGCATGATCGGCCTGCACGAGCGGCCCTTCGACGGGCCGATGCCGGTCACGTCGGCACCGCTGGAGATGGCGCGGACGTCGATGACGAGCCCGAAGCCCTGAGCGACGGGCCGGTCCCGGCGCTCCCGCCTCAGGCGGGCTCGTCGGGCGGCTTCGGCCCGGCGGGCGCGAACAGGTCGTCGGGCGGATCGATCACGATCCGGCCATTGGCCACGTCGAGGGTCGGGACGAAGGCCTTGGTGAAAGGCAGGAGCGCGGTCGCGCCGCCGAGGGCCGGCTTGATCTCGAGGAGATCGCCGCCGCCGTAATTCGGCACGTCGGTGACGGTGCCGAGGACCGCGCCCGACACATCCACCACATCGAGCCCGACGAGGTCGGCCGTGAAGAACTCGTCTTCGTCCTCGACCTGGCCGAGGCGGTCGCGCGGCAGGTAGATGGCGAGGCGGTTCAGGGCTTCCGCGCCGGTGCGGTCGGAGACGCCCTTCACCCGCACCACGAGCAGGTCGGGCGAGGCTCCGCCGGCCCGGCGCACGTCGGTGAGCTCGATGCGCTGCCCCCCGGCGCCGATGAGCGGCCCGTAGGAGCCAATGGCCTGCGGGTCGCCGGTATAGGATTTCAGGCGGATTTCGCCGTTGAGCCCGTGCGCACGGCCGAACTCGCCCATCTGGACGAGGCTCGGATCGGTGGACGGGAGCGGCACCTCCGGCATCGGCCTGGGCCGATGCGCAGAGGTGGCCGAGCCCGAGCCTAAGCGGCTCGGGCGGTCGCGACGGCCGCCATCGCCGGCGGAAGAAGTGCCTCCGGGGCGGCGCGCCATCGCGGGGACGCCTTAGGCCGCGGCGTCTTCGGCCGGGGCGGCGGCCTTCTCGGCGCGCTTGGCGGCGCGCTCCTTGGCCTTCTCGCCCGGCTCGGCCTTCTGCGGGTTGTTGCGCGCGGGGCGCTTGGCGAGGCCGGCGGCATCGAGGAAGCGCAGGACGCGGTCGGTGGGCTGGGCGCCCTTGGCGAGCCAGGCCTGGATCTTCTCGGACTCGAGCACGATGCGGGCCGGATCGTCCTTGGCCTTCATCGGGTCATACACGCCGACCTTCTCGATGAAGCGGCCATCGCGGGGCGCGCGAGCATCGGCGACGACGATGCGGTAATACGGGCGCTTCTTGGCGCCGCCACGGGTGAGACGGATCTTGAGGGACATGGTGTGCTCCTGGAGGTTGGTAATCTGATCGTTCTTGGCGGATAGCGAGTAGTGAGTAGCGAAGAGAGCCGGCCTGCCGCCCCTTCGCTATTCGCTACTCCCCATTCGCCCCTACTTCTTCTTCCCGAACGGGAAACCGCCGAGGCCCGGCAGACCGCCCGGCCCCTTCGGTCCTCCGAGCCCCGGAAGGCCCGGCATCTTTCCGCCGCCGAAGCCCGGCGGCATGGGCGGCAGCTTGCCGCCCAACTGCTTCTGCATCGCCTCGATCTGCTCGGGCGTCGGCTCGGGCATGCCGGGGGGAAGGCCGGGCATGCCGCCGCCGCCCAGACCGAACATCGAGCCGAGCGCCTGGCCGATGCCGCGCTTGCCCGAGCCCATCGCCTTCATCATGTCGGCCATGGTCCGGTGCATCTTGAGGAGCTTGTTGAGCTCCTCCACCTTCGTCCCCGACCCCGCGGCGATGCGCTTCTTGCGGGAATTCTTGAGGATGTCGGGATTCTTGCGCTCTTGCGCGGTCATCGACGAGATGATGGCGCGCTGGCGCTTGAACATGTTCTCGTCGAGATTTGCGCCCTCGACCTGCTTCTTCATGGCGCCCATGCCGGGCAGCATGCCCATCAGGCCGCCGATGCCGCCCATCTTCTCCATCTGGGCGAGCTGCATCGACAGGTCGTCGAGGTCGAACTTGCCCTTGCGCATCTTCTCCGCGGTGCGGAGCGCCTGCTCATGGTCGATGGTTTCGGCCGCCTTCTCCACGAGGGAGACGATGTCGCCCATGCCGAGGATGCGGTTGGCGACGCGGGAGGGGTGGAACTCCTCGAGCGCGTCCACCTTCTCGCCGGTGCCGACGAGCTTGATCGGCTTGCCGGTGACGGCGCGCATGGAGAGCGCCGCGCCACCGCGCGAATCGCCGTCCATGCGGGTCAGCACGATGCCGGTGACGCCGAGGCGCTCGTCGAAGGCGCGGGCGGTGACCACGGCGTCCTGGCCAGTCAGCGCGTCGGCGACCAGCAGAACCTCGTGAGGCTTCGTCGCCGCCTTGACCTCGGCGGCCTCGGCCATCAGCGCCTCGTCGAGGGTGATGCGACCGGCGGTGTCGAGCATGACCACGTCGAAACCGCCGAGGCGCGCGGCATCCATGGCGCGGCGGGCGATCTGCACCGCCGACTGGCCCTCGACGATGGGCAGGCTGTCGACGCCGACCTGCTTGGCCAGGATCGCCAGCTGCTCCATGGCGGCCGGGCGGCGGGTGTCGAGGGAGGCGAGCAGCACCTTGCGCTTGTCGCGGTTGGTCAGGCGCCGGGCGATCTTGGCCGTGGTGGTGGTCTTGCCCGAGCCCTGGAGGCCGACCATCAGGATGGCGACGGGGGCGGGGGCGTTGAGATCGATGAGGCCAGCCTCGGAGCCGAGCATGGCCACGAGTTCGTCGTTGACGATCTTCACGACCATCTGGCCGGGGGTCACCGACTTGACGACGACGGCGCCGACCGCCTTCTCGCGGACCTTCTCGGTAAAGCCGCGCACCACTTCGAGGGCGACGTCGGCTTCGAGCAGCGCGCGCCGCACCTCACGGAGGGCCGCGGTGACGTCGGCTTCCGTGAGCGCACCCCGACGGGTGAGCCCCGACAGGATACCGGACAGGCGGTCGGACAGGCCTTCGAACATCGTCTGGCTCTCCGAACCTACTGGAACAGGCCGGCGGACGAGACGCGCCGCACCTGCAGCGCCGCCTCGAAGGCGTTGATCGCCGACGCGAACTTGTCCCGGCAATCGGGATTGCAGAACCCGACGACGGACCCGTTGTAGAGCGTCAGGGAATCGGCCGCGATCGGCTTGCCCGACCAGGGGCAGACGTCGTTGACCGCATCCTCGATGCGAAGGGGTTCATGCGCTTGCGACAGGGCGAGACTCACTCGTCTGGATCGGCGGAGCGACGGCCTGTTTCCAACGCGAAACTCGCCCGAGGGCGCATCGCGCTGTCGGGCGTTGACCTCCAGCCTCACAGGGCCGGTCGGCGTTCGTATTGACGACATGTCGTCGGATATGAGGTTGGCGGACTAGTCCGAGAGCCCACGCAAGTCAAGATCGCGGTGGAAACCAAGGACAAATCCCGCCACGCGATCGCGGCCGGGAGTATGGTGCTTGGCCTCGATATTCCTCCGTCTAACGTCGGGGCGGCTGCGAATCACGTATTCGGCGTCGCCTCCTTCGAGCTTGGCCACGGCGATGCCCGTAATCCCGGCCCGAGAATCGGCCTCAGACTTCGCGGATGACGAAAGAAACACCTGCCCCGCATGCCGGACTTTTATACGCTCTACCTCATCGTGCTGATAGCCGGGCTCTCGCACTGCGTGCTCTGGGCCGCCATCCTCTATCGCTACAGGACGCTGCCGGGGGTGCGCTACTGGCTGGCGGGCAGCATGGCTCATGTGGCGGGCGGCATCCTGCTCACCATCGATGGCGGCGTCGGGAATTTCGCCACTACCGTCGGCGGGAATGCCGTCGCCTGTCTGGCCTTTCACCTGAATACGGTCGGCCTGCGCCGCTTCCACGGGGACAGGCCGCGTTGGGCTCTCCATGCCGGGCTGCTGGCCGCCAGCATCCTGGCCATGGCCCTCACCTGGCGGCCCTGGTGGGGCCAGAACCCACTCTACGTCACGTCGCAATGCATTCCTCTCGTGCTCGCAATTCTCTATCTCGCCCGGCGCCAGACACGGGAGCTCGGCGCACTCATCACGATGAGCGCACTGGCGTCGGCCATCACGGCCCATGGCATCGTCGCCTGCGCGGTGACGGTGAGGCTCAGCGGCATCGCGCCGGATGTCTCCCTGGTCTCCCTCGCGGCCATCGACCTGCTGGTCTTCATCCTGGCGGGCATCATCTGGAATTTCGGCTTCATCGTCTCGGTGGTCGACAGCCTGATGGCGAAAGTGGAGCGGCTCGCCGCCGAGGACGACCTGACCGGCCTGCCCAATCGCCGCCAGTTCATGCAGCAGCTCACCGGGGAATGCGCGCGCAAGACGGGCGAGCCGTTCAGCGTGATGCTGATGGATCTCGACCGGTTCAAGGGGATCAATGACGACCTCGGCCACATGGCCGGCGATGCCGCGCTCAAACACGTGGCGGACGCGGTGCAGCGAATCATCCGTCCCGCCGATGTGTTCGCGCGGCTCGGCGGCGACGAATTCGGCATCCTGCTTCGCGGCGTCCAAGGGGATGCGGCCGGTCGGATCGCCGAGCAGGCCAACGCGGCCCTGCGCGCTTCACCCTTCCTCTGGCGCGGCGAACGCATCGGGCTGACGATCAGCATCGGCGTGACCTCGGCCGTCCCCGGCAGACACCACACGCCGGAGGAACTGATCGAATGCGCGGATTCCGCGCTCTACGTCACGAAGGGCCGGAAACGAGACGGCTGGACATTCCTGCCCTTCGCGTCCCGGCCGAACTTCGGCGCAGGTCAGGCGGGCGGAGCGAAGACCGCGCGCCTGCCCGACCGGGCCTCCCGCATCCCGCTGGCAGGCTGAACCCACCGCCTCCGGTCGAGCGCTATGAGAGTCACGCATCTCGCGGGATGCGCGGGACACGGCTCGAGAAAGGCAGGGCGCCTGCATATGGCACCACCCCGTCATTCCGGGTCGCCACCGGCGATCCCGGAATCTAGAGCCGCAGACGGTGCAAAGTCCTCACCACCTGTGTTTCTAGATCCTGGGCTCCGCTGCGCGGCTCCAGGATGACTGAGGCTACAATTAGGCTTCCGACGAGCAAATCGGCCACTACAATCTCCTTCTGTTCCCAGGAGAGGAAGCCCGTTGCGCCTCAAGTCGAACCCTCTTGAATAGAGCGAACAGCCGTCGAGTGGATGGATAAATCCGGCAGGCTCGGCCGAGAGCGATCAGAGCGAGGCCCCCGGACTCACCGATCCTCGAATTTCGGCTTCCGCAATTCCGCCTGGAGTTTCAGCACCTCGTCGAGACTCATCGACCGGCTGCTCCAGTTCGTCTCCATGATGTTGATGGCGGTGAAGCTGTAATGGGCCTTGCCGCCATAGGCGTCGAACGGCGTGCTGTCCGGGTCCGGCGCCACCGGCTTGACGTAATCGACCCGGTAGGACGGGTGGCCGCCCTTGCCCGTGACCGCGATGCGGACCGAGGCGTTGCCGTGCCGCTTCTGGCAGAAGCGCATGTTGGTGAGCAGCCGGCTCAAATAGGCGTCGGCCTCCTCCAGGGTGGGGACGACGTCCGCGAGAGTCGCGTCGGAGGGAAGGTGCGTCTTCTTGATCATGTCGGCCCGTGAGGTTGGTGCCGCACCATAGGCACACCGTCCGGGTGAGGCGAGACCCCGCCCGGCGGAGCCGGGATCAGCCCGCGACGAGTTCCCGCGCCGGGGCTGCCCGGATCGGTGCTCCGGCGACATCCGCCAGGATCTCGTAGGAGCGCACTCGGGCGGCATGGTCGTGGATGGCGCTAGCCACCATGAGTTCGTCCGCGCCCGTCTCGGCGATCAGGTCTGCGAGCCCCCGGCGCACGGTCTCCGGCGAACCGACGATGGCGCGGGCGAGCATCCCCGAAGCCTGGCGCTTCTCGGAGGGCGACCAATAGGTCTCGATATCGTCGATGGGCGGCGGCAGCAGGCCCCGCGTGCCCCGGAACATGTTGGCGAATTGCTGCTGCGCCGAGGTGAACAGGCGGCGCGCCTCGGCATCGGACTCGGCCGCCACGACGTTGACGCCGACCATGGCATGGGGCGCCGTCGACTGCTCGGACGGGGTGAAGCGCTCGCGATAGACGGCGAGCGCCTGGATCAGCGCGTCTGGCGCGAAATGCGAGGCGAAGGCGTAGGGCAGGCCGAGCATGGCGGCGAGCTGCGCGCCGAACAGGCTGGAACCGAGGATCCAGAGCGGCACCTTGGTGCCCGTGCCCGGCACGGCCTGGATCACCTGGCCCGGCTGCGCGTCGCCGAGCAGGGCCTGGAGTTCGAGGACGTCCTGCGGGAACTGGTCCGACGTCTCGGGCGAGCGCCGCAGGGCGCGCAGGGTGCGTTGGTCGGTTCCCGGAGCCCGGCCGAGGCCGAGATCGATCCGGCCCGGATACAGGGTCTCCAGCGTGCCGAACTGCTCGGCGATGACCATGGGCGAGTGGTTCGGCAGCATGACCCCGCCGGCCCCGACGCGGATGCGGCTCGTGCCCGAGGCCACGTGGCCGATGACCACCGAGGTCGCCGCGCTGGCGATGCCCACCATGTTGTGGTGCTCGGCCAGCCAGAACCGCCGGTAGCCGAGGCGCTCGGCCGCCCTCGCGAGGTCGAGGGTGTTCCGCAGGGCGTCCCCGGGCGTCGCGCCATGCGGCACGAAGGCGAGGTCGAGAACGGAAAGAGGGATCATGAATCGCGTGTCCGTTTGCGTGAGCGACCGGCTCGCGCCGGCCATGAACGTCCCCACCCGGAAGAGATCGCGACGCCGCCGCCGCTTCGCAACCGGGCCGTCCAGCGCAGGAGCCATGCGTTCCGGCCGACCCCGAAGCGATCCTCTCGTCATCCGACCCGCGACAGGCTCGACACACGACCTATATGGCTGGGCCTCGACCTCCCGCCCCGAACCCGAGCAACGCCACCGTGTCTCCCGGATACCTGCCCTTCGCCGGCGCCCTCGATCTCCCCGCCTATACCTGTGACAATTGCGGGTTTTGGCAGCGCCATTTCGCGCCGCCGCCCTCGTGTCCGATGTGCCTCGACGCACGTCACGTGGTGCCGCAGAAGGGCTGGCAATTCTGGAGCGAACGCGAGGCGCAGGACCGCTTCCCCTGTCATTGGGAGGAGCTGGAGCCGGGAATCTGGCGTTTCTGGAACGACCCCGTCTCGGGCATCGGGCCGAGCGCCTACCTGATCCAGACGTCCGACGGGAATATGGGCTTCGAGGCCTGCCCGGTCTTCAGCGAGGCGGCGCTCAAGCACATCGCCTCGCTCGGCGGAATGCAGGTCCTGTCCTCGTCGCACCCGCATGCCTACGGGGCGCTGGTGCAGCTGCAGGACCGGTTCGACCCGGAACTCTGCCTGCCGGCCGCCGACTTCATCTGGAGCGCGGCCTTGCAGGTCTCCTGGCCCTACGACGATTTTCTCGAACCGCTCCCCGGCCTCGAACTCCACCGCACGGCGGGGCATTTCGACGGCCACGCGATCCTGTTCGACCGGTCGCGAAAGATCCTGTTCTGCGGCGACGCCCTGAAATTCGAGCTCGACCCGAAGGATTTCCGCCGGGCCGAGACGATCTCGGCGCACAAGGCCTTCGTGCGCGGGGTGCCGCTGACCACCAACGAATTGCGCCGCTACCGCGACGTCTTCGCCCAGCTCGACTTCACCCAGACCTGGACCCCGTTCGAGCCGGCCGCCAATTGCGGCCGGGCCGAGGTGCTGGCGCTCATCGACGGCATGCTGGCGACCCGCCCGCACGCCGCCCCGGTGAGGCTGGACAGCCTCCGGCGATAGGTCAGGCCCGCTTGCGTCAGTCGCGCTTGGCGGTCTGGCCGAACATCACCTTCTTGGCGTCCTCGCTCATGGTCTTGCCGTGATCGGGGTTGACCTCGGGCGCACGGGCATAGGCCGCCTTCGTGGCCGGACGCTCAGCGATCGCCGTGAACCAGCGCTTGAGGTTGGGGAAATCGTCGAGGTTCTGGCCCTGCTTCTCCCAGGGGACGATCCACGGATAGGAGGCCATGTCGGCGATGGAGTAATCGGGTCCGGCGACGAACTCCCGGTCGGCCAGACGCCGGTCGAGGACGCCGTAGAGCCGGTTCGTCTCCTTGACGTAGCGCTCGATCGCGTAGGGGATCTTCTCCGGCGCATATTGCGAGAAGTGGTGGTTCTGGCCGAGCATCGGCCCGAGCCCGCCCATCTGCCAGAACAGCCATTGCAGCACTTCGGCGCGGCCGCGGGGGTCGGAGGCGATGAAGCGCCCCATCTTCTCGGCGAGGTAGAGCAGGATCGCGCCCGATTCGAAGAGCGAGACCGGTTCGCCGCCACCCTGCGGGTCGTGATCGACGATGGCCGGCATCCGGTTGTTAGGGGCGATGGCCAGGAAATCCGGATTGAACTGCTCGCCCTTGCCGATGTTCACCGGCTTGATCGTGTAGGGAAGTCCGACCTCCTCCAGGAACATCGTCACCTTATGGCCATTCGGCGTCGGCCAGTAATGCAGATCGATCATCGAAATCCCTCCAGCGAACCGCGATCACCGGGCGGCGCTGAAAGCCGAGGTGGCGACCGTCGGCACCGAGGTCAAGCCGGCACCGTTCGGTCGAATGCGACAGATTTTTCACCCTATCGCTTTAAGGTTCTCGTGCTTGCATCCCCCTTCACGGGGTAACCCGAGCGGGAGACCGGCAGGATGAGCAGCGCGACGGCGATCAGCAGCGGCGGGATGGTGGCGGCCTCCCAGCGCTTCAGCAATGCGGCGGAACAGATCGCTACGGTCGGCATGACCATGCCCAGCCCGACTCAGGCCGATCAGATCCTCCCCAGCCCGACCCAGGTGGACCTGTCGAGCTCGGCCGTGCAGCTCATGGAGAGCAAGGCGAGCTTCGAACTCAACACAGCCGTGCTGAAATCGACCCTCGACACCGAGAAGCGCGTCCTCGACATTCTCGTGTAGCGTCCCCATCCATCGACGGAGGTGTCTCACCATGACGATCACGGTTTCGCTGAACTCGCTCGGAGTTCTGAAAGCCACCGACGTGGTGGCGAACGCCCGTATCGACGCCCTGCGCAAGCGGGAGACCGAGTCCAACCTCGTCTCCGTCAATCTCGGCGCGCGCACCGAACCGACCTTGAACGCCCGTCCGACAGGTCAGGACCGCGTCGTCGATGTGATCGTCTAGAGCGGTGTCCGATCGGCTTGAATCGACCGGGGTTTCGGGGGCGGCGCAGATGTGATTCGATGCGCGGCTTTCCGAGGAGGAGAGCCGGATGCCCTCAGCCCTGTCAGTCGATCTGCGTGAACGGGTCGTGATGGCGATCGAGGCAGGAGCCTCGCGCCGGGAAGCCGCCAGACGGTTCGAGGTTAGTCCGGCTAGCGCCGTGCGCTGGCACGAGGCCTTCATGCGGGAAGGACGCACATGGGCCAAGCCGATGGGCGGCGATCAGCGCTCGCACGCCATCGAGGCCCAGGCTGGCCTGATCCGGCGGACCTATGAGGCCAAACCGGAACTGTTCCTGCGGGAGCTACGCACCCATCTGGCCGAACGCGGCCTGCGGGTCGGGGTCAGCAGCCTGTCCCGCTTCTTCAAGCGCCACGGCATCACGCGTAAAAAAACACCGGCCACGCCGCAGAGCAGGATCGAGAGGACGTGAAGGCCGCGCGCCTGGCCTGGTTCGAGGGCCAGCTCGACCTCGATCCAGACCGGCTCGTGTTCCTGGACGAGACCGCAACCAACACGAAAATGACGCGTCGCTACGGATGGGCGCTGCGTGGCAAGCGCTGCCGGGTGGCCGTGCCGTTCGGTCACTGGAAAACCATCACGGTCACAGCGGGACTGCGGGCCAGCGGCCTGACGGCGACCGCGCTCTTCGACGGCCCCATGACCGGGGTCCGCTTCCGCCGCTATGTCGATGAGACCCTGGCGCCGACTCTGAAGCAGGGTGACACAGTCGTGCTCGACAACCTGCCCGCCCACAAAGTCAGCGGCATCCGCGAACGCATCGAGGCGGCCGGTGCCCGCCTGCTCTACCTGCCGGCCTACTCGCCCGACTTCAATCCGATCGAACTGGCCTTTGCCAAGCTCAAGGCCTGTTTGCGAGCCCAGGGCGCCCGCACGGTTGTGGAACTCTGCGACACCATCAAGCAGGCCTTCAGGCGCTTCACACCGAATGAGTGCCGCAACTACCTCGTGGCCGCAGGCTACGATGCTTTCGATCCAACCTGATCGGATGCCGCTCTAGTGCCGTACCGAAGGCCTGAAAATTAACCGGCTGCAATGACAGTCGACATCAGGTTTGATCGGGATCCATGACGTGACCACCAATCGTCGCAGCGCCTCACGCAAAGATGCCTTCCGCATCGGGGCGCTTTCATTCGGGAACGACCGGCCTGATATCGACTGCCTGGTCTGGGACCAGTCCGAAACCGGCGCCCAGATCGAAGTCGAAGTTCCGGAGGCGGTTCCGGACGAGTTCATCCTGGTCATGACGGCCTACGCGAAGCCCCGCGCCTGTACTGTAGTCTGGAGACGGGACCGAAAGCTCGGCGTCGCTTTCTCGCTCTGAACGCCGGCGCCGCCGGGACATCCGCAGGACGGGTGAGGGGCGGGAACGCCAAGTGTCGGGATCGTCGGCACCGCAGGGTCGCGGATACGGGCTCGAACCCTGAAGCCCCAAACGGCGATTCACTCTCCGCGTCCGTGCAACGCGGCTATCAGCGTGCCGCGAATGGCTCCTCCACCATATTTACAAACGCACTGCGGTTTCGGGCAGCCGCATGGAGGCGATGCACGCCATGCGGGGGAATGCCGGTTTTTCCGATTCGAACTCTGTCGCTATGACGGCTGCAGGTCGGCGACCCGACGCGTCCACTCGGTGCGAGTCGATTCCATCGCTCGAGCAAAAGCCATATCCAATTGCATAGACGGGACAAGACGACATGGCACATTGGAAAGACGACGTGGATCCAGCCCTGTTCGAGGCATCGTATCGGCCGGGAGACAGAATTGTCGTCCTCGAAGAGATCGTCGCATCCGACTTAAAAAATGGCCGGCTGATCTTGGAAAAGGGACGACAGTTCGAGGTCAGCATGAGAGGCGGATTTTTGTTCTGCAAGCTCGGCGGCAACAAATACAATGAAGCGGTGATCCTCCCGGAGGACTTCCGCAAGGTTCAGATCGTGTCACAGATGAGCGTGGTGCAGACATAGCTGTCTGCCGCGACGTCCGCCAAACGTGATCGAGCGGAACCGCCCGCCATTGGCGTCCTTAGTGATGTCGGAGGCCGAGGACGTGGATCGGTCGGGATTTCACCGCCAGCGGCTCGGCACGCGAGAGGCTGCTTGCGCCGAAACCGGGCAACCGCTAGAGCGATGGAGCCGTAACGGGCAGTCGGGGTGTAGCGCAGCCTGGTAGCGCATCTGGTTTGGGACCAGAGGGTCGTAGGTTCGAATCCTATCGCCCCGACCAATCGCGTGCTTATCGGCCGTTCCATCCTGCAGGAGCTATCGACCCCACGATGCCGAGTGCCCGGATCTACCAGCCCGCCAAGGATCCCACGCAATCCGGCATGGCCCGCACCAAAGCGTGGGTGCTGGAATTCGACCAGAGTTCTCCGCGGGACACGGACCCCCTGATGGGCTGGACCGGTTCGTCGGACATGCTGCAGCAGGTCAGGCTGTCGTTCGAGACGCAGGAAGAGGCCGTGGCCTACGCGACCCATAACGGCATCACCTACCGCGTCGAGCAGCCCCAGAAGCCCGTGATCCGCAAGGGTCTGTCCTATTCGGATAATTTCAAGTTCAACCGCACGGCGCCCTGGACCCACTGAGGCGCCGTCCGAGTCGCAATCCGGGCATTCGGCTCAAAGCTGAATCAGGATCGTGACCACCCCGAAAATCAGGACCGACGCCACGGCGACGGCGAGCAAGATCAGTGCGGCGCGTGATTCGCGCATGTCATCTTCGGTCATTGAGGCCATGCTACAACATCGGGTGACATTCTGGGAAGGTGACCTTGAGGCGTTCGTAGTTGGCCAGTCACGGCATGAGACGTGCCTTTAAAATGCAGCGGGTGTTGCGGCTGTGGACGATATGGCGAGAATTTCGCAGAAGGAATGAAGTTTCGCTCCGATCCCGTCATAGGTGGCGGACGTTGAATCGAAGGGGTAATGTCGCGACGATGGATTGTATCATCTGTGCCTTCTCTGTACCAAATTTCACTGTCTTAAAAGCATCTTGAGCTAGTTTGCGCCGTCACGCACTCCCGACCTTGACGCAATGTTGATTTGAAATGCTAGGCGGCTGACACCGATGTCGCGCCATGAGGTTTAGTCATTATGAGTTCAGTCGCTGAAACGCTCGACATCACGCCCGACTCGGAACCAGTGGCTTTGCTCGAAAAGGACGGCAGCCAGCGTCTGACCCTTAAGTTAAAGCGCCTCGCCATAGCCAGCCAGTGGGTCGCAATGCTCAAGCTGGTGAAAAAGAATGAGGGGCTGAGCGGCCATCCCGCCATTCTCGTGTATCGGCTGCGGGCAGCGCTCGAACTACAAAAGCGAGACGAGATCAAACGGTGTTGTGCGACAATCCGCCAGATCACCGACAGCGAGCAGCTCCTCACGTTTGCGTCGACGTTGCTCAAGTGGGAGAAACCGCTTGAGGCAGCGAGAATTCTTACGAAGCTTCCTAGCACCTATCGATCGGAAGAAGCCCGGCAACTCGCCAAGCGCGTTTACAAGCTGACGAAGGATGCAACCGCCCGCAAACGGGTCCGTCACCTTCTTTTCCTACAGGCTCCCTCCGGCCGGATCACGACGGAAGAGCATCGCTTCCCCAGCGATTCGGACAACTACACCGTTCCCCCATCTCGCATAGAGGTCATGCGCCTGAACGGCATCGATCCTGAGATTGGGGACAGCGTCAGGGAAATGTTCGCCCAGTTTGAGGCCGTGCTCGAGCAGAGGAGATTTCCCGCCGTTACGGAATACAGGGATGTGTTCATCGACAAAGTGGGAATGATCTGGTCGGCTGACGGGAGCGTCGTTCAAGCATCGACCCGTGCCGTGCCGACAATCACCGATCTATCCTCCATCCCGGTTTTCGATGAAGCATATAGTTGCCTTGGACGACACAAGGGATATTTCGAATGGATCGTGCGACGCCTGAGCGGATTGGCTTGGCGACTCGAGCCCAGCACGCCTGATTGCCCGATCCTCTTGCGCGCAGAGCAAGCTGGCTTGGCTGCGGACGCACTCGGCGCACTCGGCATGGACACGGACGCACTCATCACAGTCGAAGGGCCGGTCTTCTGCCGTCGTTTGTATGCCGGCTACGTTTCGATAGGGACATTGGCCCGTACCACCGCGTTCCAGCCTGTATATGGCGCGTTGATCGAGGCCGCGGAACGCCAGAACAACGCTCCGACGCCGGGCAGATTCTATATCTCCCGGCGGGATTCGGCGCGTCGCTCGATGACCAACGAGGCGGACTTCGAGCGCGCACTCATTGATCGGGGCATCACACCGATTGTGCTGAGCCAACTCGGCCTGCTCGAAAAAATCAATCTGTTCCGCAACGCGGAGCTTGTCATCGGCGCGCACGGCGCGGGCTTCTCGCACCTCGTCTTCGCCAAGCCCGGTATGCGCGTGATCGAGATCGCGCCCACCACGCTGGCCAAATCCAAGATGCTGGGCGTGCAGACGTGCTTCACGCGGTTGTCGACCGTCTACGGGCATCATCATACGTTCGTGCTGCATCCGATGAAGCCGGCAACGTCCGAGTGGTCGCCCGACATCGCGGAGATCGACAGGCTGTTGGCCGCCAACTGATATAATCTCCGACTATTTTGACTTAATTTTCCCTGAGGAGTGACGATGAAAGCCATTATCCTGGCGGGCGGGCTCGGCACCCGTCTCAGCGAAGAAACGTCGGTGAAGCCGAAACCCATGGTGGAGATCGGCGGCCGCCCGATCCTGTGGCACGTCATGAAGATCTACGCAGCCCATGGCGTGAACGATTTTGTGATTTGCTGTGGCTACAAAGGCTATGTCATCAAGGAATACTTTGCCAATTACGCGCTTCACAATTCAGACATGACCATCGACCTTTCTAGTGGCGAGATGGTCTTCCATCGCCGCTGGGCCGAGCCCTGGCGCGTGACGCTGGTCGATACCGGCGAGGAATCGATGACGGGCGGCCGGTTGCTGCGGACGGCGGACCATGTCCGCGACGAGAAGGAATTTTTCTTCACCTACGGCGACGGGTTGGGCGACGTGGACATCACCGCCAGCCTCGCCTTCCATCGCGAGCATGGCCGTCAGGCGACGCTGACCGCCGCTTACCCGCCGGGTCGGTTCGGGGCGCTGGGCATCCACGACAAGGTCGTCACGAATTTCGAGGAGAAGCCCAAGGGCGACGGCTCCATGATCAATGGCGGCTTCTTCGTCCTGTCGCCCAAGGTCATCGAGCGCATCGCCAATGACCTCACCGTTTGGGAGCAGGAACCGTTGCGCGGCCTCGCCAGTGATGGGGAACTGATGGCGTACGAACATCGCGGCTTCTGGCAGCCGATGGACACGCTCCGCGACAAGCACATGCTCGAAGGCCTGTGGGCGTCCGGCAAAGCACCCTGGAAGGTGTGGGCATGAGCGCCGCAGCCGAGCGTGGCGGAGCCGCATGGTGGCTCGGAAAACGCGTCTTCGTCACCGGCCATACAGGCTTCAAGGGGGCATGGCTGTCGTTGTGGCTTACCCGTTGGGGTGCGGAGGTCACGGGCCTGTCCCTCGCGCCGCCGACACAGCCGAGCCTGTTCGACGAGGCCGAGATTGCCAAGCGGATGACATCGCATATCGGTGATATTCGTGACGCCGATCTCGTCAAGCGCCTGATCGCGGAGTCACAGCCGGAGATCGTGCTGCATCTCGCAGCCCAGCCTCTCGTGCGCCTGTCCTATCGTGAGCCGGCGGAAACCTACGCCACCAACGTCATGGGCACGATCCACGTGTTGGAAGCCGTCCGTGCCACGCCGTCGGTGAAGGCAGTCGTCGCCGTCACCAGCGACAAATGCTACGAGAACCGCGAATGGCCTTGGGGCTATCGCGAGAACGACCCGATGGGCGGGCACGATCCCTACAGCAGCAGCAAGGGCGCGTGCGAAATCGTCATCGCGTCATGGCGCAAGTCATTCTTCTCCGCACCGGATTCAGCGCGCGTCGCGTCGGTGCGGGCCGGCAACGTCATCGGAGGCGGGGACTGGGCGGAGGATCGCCTCGTGCCCGACATCCTGCGGGCCTTCGAGGCCGACCAGCCCGTCGTGATCCGCAATCCGGGGGCGACCCGGCCGTGGCAGCACGTGCTCGAACCGATCGGCGCCTATCTCCGCATTGCGGAGCATCTGTACGAGGACGGTCATGACTGGGCCGAAGGCTGGAATTTCGCCTGTGACGGGGACGACATCCGCCCTGTCGGCTACATCGTCGACCGCATGGTGAAACTATATGGCGGCACCGCGCGCTGGGAATTGGACAAGGACGGGCATGTCCATGAGGCGCATGCCCTATCGCTGGACTGTTCCAAGGCGCGCCAGCGGCTCGGCTGGAGACCAACATGGCGCCTGGACCGGACTCTGGAACGGATCGTCGAATGGTCGCAGCGGCGGCTCGCCGGCGAACCGGTCGGCGCTCTCAGCGAGGCTGAGATCGATTTGTTCCTGACCGACATGGCGGCGCGCCCAAAACGCGATGCGGCCTGACGTGGATTGGATAAGGAGGCCGGAACGGTGCGGGTAGCAATAACCGGAGCGTCCGGCTTCCTCGGCGGCAGGGTCGCCACCGCACTCGTCGCACGGGGCCACGACGTCACCTGCCTCGCCCGCCCCTCGTCGGAGGTGAAAGCCGGCGGGGCGTCCGTCCTGCGCTTCTCGAGCGCCGAGGAAGCGGGCCGCCATGTGGATTTGCTTGCACCCGACATACTGATCCATCTCGCGGCCGCTCAGGGGCGACGAGGTGAAAGCGCTGCGACGATGGTGGATGCCAACGTGACGCTGAGCGCCGCGTTGTTCGGAGCAATGCGGGACGGAACGCTATTCATCAATACCGCGACGACGCTTCCGCCGGACGTAAACCTGTACGCCCTGACAAAGCACCAGTTCGTCGATCTTGCCCGCCTACTCATTTCGCAGGGACGAACCGGCGCCCATATGGCGAATGCCGAAGTTCAGATGATCTACGGGCCGGGGGACGATCCGGACAAGTTCGTGCCCGGCCTCGCGCGACAGCTGGTCGCGAACGTGAAGCCGCTAGTGACCACACCGGCGACCCAGCGCCGTGATTTCATACATGTGGACGATGCCGTTGAGGCAATCCTGACGCTGGTGGTTTCTCGTGCGCAGCTTGCCGCCTGGCAGGATGTGCCGATCGGGTCCGGCGTGGCGGTGCCGCTCGGGGATTTCATCGCACGCGCCATCCTCGCGAGCGGCTACGACCAACCGTGGCAGAAGTCGCTGCCGCCACGGGCGGGAGAGCCGCCGGAAATGGTGGCCGATACCTCCGTCCTCCGCCGCCTTGGCTGGACTGCTCGAGTGACCCTCGAGGCCGGCATCGCCCAGTTGATCGACGACGCCCGCGACCGCGCAAACGCCATCCTCTGACGGTCCTAAGGGCCCGGCCCGCTCCTGCTTCGGCCCCGGCGGTGCGAGGCAGAGACTGAGATCCCTACAACCGCGCGAGGAGTTCGGCCTTCTTGGTCGAGAACTCGGCCTCGGTCAGCACGCCCTTGCGGTGCAGGTCGGACAGGCGCTCCAGGGTCGAGATGACGTCGCCCGAGGGGGCTCCGGCTTGCGGGAAATCCGGCTCCGGTGCCGGACGCGGGCGGTCTTCGGTGCGGATCGGCGACGGGATCGGATCGGGATGGAACGGCTTCGGCTCGAGGGTGCGATCCGGCGCGGGGGCTACGCTGACCCGTTGGAGCGATTCGAGATCGACATAGCCG
The DNA here is from genome assembly GCF_054817845.1 of Methylobacterium sp. CM6241. NCBI lineage: Bacteria > Pseudomonadati > Pseudomonadota > Alphaproteobacteria > Hyphomicrobiales > Methylobacteriaceae > Methylobacterium > Methylobacterium sp. CM6241. The sequence continues at coordinate 4,598,820 of NZ_CM139246.1, read as the reverse complement.
TTGCGGCCGCTGAAGCGAAGGCTCTGGGTATCCCCCTGCTGCTGCGACACGCCGGAAATGTCGTAATGCCCGGTATCGTAGAGGACGAGCGTTCCCGAGGTCTCCACGGCGAGCAGCCGGCTATCCGGGAAATAGGCGTAGCGCATGCTGTTCTGCGAGCCGGACGTGGCCGGTCGGCCGAGCTCCGCCGGCCACCAATTCCCGGATGCCGCGCCGTCGTCCCATCCGCCGGGGGGCAGGGATTGGGCTAGATCGGCGCAGAGAGTCGCGACCCGTGACTTGAGATTGGCATCGAACATGTTGCCGATCATGGTCATGCCGCCGGACGACCATTGCCCGAAACCGCCGAGTTCGGGATGGTTGAACTGCGCCATGGTTCCGTTGCCCACCTCCAATGCGCGCATGAGGTGGCGGACGGCGTCGATGCTCACGCCGTGCCGTTCGGCGGCGGCTTGCAGGACGGAGGGTCTATCGGACATGGGCTGTCTCCAAAGACATGAGCTGCCTCCAAAACGGCGAAGATGCCGGGCGCGGCGAAGCGGCCGGATCATAGTACGGCGCTTGCGCGCGAGTCCGTCTCGCAACGCAAAAAGTTTCCACGATCACGGACCTTACGGTCAAGCATCAGCGTTCACTCGGCGGAATTCATGCCGTCGGGCTCCGCGTCACGCAGCGAGCCCACCCTGGAGTGATCATGGTCGCTAAGAACCCCCCGATGCCGCAGGCCGCCGCGCAGACGAAGGCCGTGCGGTCGCGCATCAAAGAGGGATCGCCCTATCCGCTGGGGGCCAACTGGGACGGCCTCGGCGTCAACTTCGCCCTGTTTTCGGCCCATGCCACCAAGGTCGAACTCTGCCTGTTCGACGATGCCGGAGAGCAGGAACTCGAGCGGATCGAGTTGCCGGAATACACCGACGAGATCTGGCACGGCTACCTGCCCGACGCGCGTCCCGGTACGATCTACGGCTACCGGGTCCATGGACCGTACGAGCCCAAGGCAGGCCACCGCTTCAACCCCAACAAGCTGCTGATCGATCCCTACGCCAAGGGTCTCGTCGGCTCCATCACCTGGAACCCGGCCCTGTTCGGCTACCAGATGGAGACCGGCGACGACCTCACCTTCGACGAGCGCGATTCGGCGCCCTTCACCCGCCGCAGCCGCGTCATCGACCCGGCTTTCACCTGGGGACGAGACCGCAAGCCCCACGTGCCGTGGGAGAAGACGATCTTCTACGAGACCCATGTGAAGGGCTTCACCAAGCTGCACCCGGCCGTGCCGGAGAAGCTGCGCGGCACCTATGCCGGCCTCGGCAACCCGGCCGTGCTCGACTACATCAAGAGCCTCGGCGTCACCTCGGTCGAACTCCTGCCCGTCCATGCCTTCGTGCAGGACGATTATCTCCAGGAAAAGAACCTGGTGAATTACTGGGGTTACAACACGATCTCGTTCTTCACGCCCGCCCGGCGCTACGCGGCGGTGCCGGACTTCGCCTTCTCCGAGTTCAAGGAGATGGTGGCGCGCATGCACGGCGCCGGCCTCGAAGTGATCCTCGACGTGGTCTACAACCACACCGCCGAGGGCAACGAGAAGGGCCCGACCCTGTCGTTCAAGGGCGTCGACAACGCCTCCTATTACCGGCTCATGCCGGGCGAGGAGCGCTACTACATCAACGATACCGGCACCGGTAACACCTTCAACCTGTCCCACCCGCGCGTCCTGCAGCTGGTGACCGATTCCCTGCGCTACTGGGCGACGGAAATGCGGGTCGACGGCTTCCGCTTCGACCTCGCCACCATCCTGGGGCGTGAGCCGCACGGTTTCGACGAGGGCGGCGGCTTCCTCGACACCTGCCGGCAGGATCCGGTGCTGAACTCGGTCAAGCTCATCGCCGAGCCGTGGGATTGCGGCCCCGGCGGCTATCAGGTCGGCGGCTTCCCGCCGGGCTGGGCGGAATGGAACGACCGGTTCCGTGACGATGTCCGCGGCTACTGGCGCGGAGATTCCGGTCTGCTGCCGAGCCTCGCCTCGCGCATCACCGGATCGGCCGACAAGTTCAACAAGCGCGGGCGTAAGCCCTGGGCCTCGGTGAACTTCCTCACCGCCCATGACGGGTTCACGCTGAACGATACGGTTTCGTACAACGAGAAGCACAACCTCGCGAATGGCGAGGACGGGCGGGACGGGCATTCCCACAACCTCTCCAACAATTACGGCGTCGAAGGTCCCACCGACGACGAGGCGATCAAGGCGGTGCGCACCCGCCAGATGCGCAACATGATGGCGACGCTGTTCCTCTCGCGGGGAACGCCGATGCTACTCGCCGGCGACGAATTCGCCCGCAGCCAGGGCGGCAACAACAACGCCTATTGCCAGGACAACGAGATCTCCTGGCTCGATTGGGAGGGGATCGACGAGGCGGGCCGCGACCTCGCCGAGTTCACGCAGCGCCTCACCATCCTGCGCGAAGCCTTGCCGATCCTCACCCGCGGGCGCTTCCTCTCCGGCGCCTATGACGAGGATCTCGGCGTCAAGGACGTGACGTGGCTGCGCCCCGACGGCGAGGAAATGTCCACGGAGAACTGGACGGATGGCGGCGCGCATTCCATCGCGGTCCTGCTCGACGGACGCGCGCAGGCCTCGGGCATCCACCGCCGGGGCGGCGATGCGACGCTGCTGATCCTCTACAACGCCTATAGCGACCTCGTCTCGTTCACGCTGCCGAGCTCGGTCGGCGGCGTCGGCTGGACCCGGCTCCTCGACACCAACCTGCCCGACAGCCAGGAGGTCGGCACCTGGGAGATCGGCGACCGCTACGAGGTCACCGGACGCTCGATGCTGATGTTCGTGCTGAAGCCCGAAGAGACCGAGGGCGACGAGGCCACCGAAATGGAGCGTTCCTACCAGCACGTGATGCAGGCTTTCGAACGCGCCAATATCGAGAGCGTGCGCTTCGCCCCCTCGGCGACCTGAAGCGCGCACCGACGAAGTGGATGCTGCTTCGGCCAGGACGGACGCGGCGGAACAAAGGCTTGGAGATGCGTCCCGACCCAAGCGGTCGGGCGCGACTCCGGGCCATTTCGATCGATGACGACGCGGGCGCCGTCGGCACCTGCGTCGTCATCGCGGGATTTGTCGAGGGAAACGGATGAAGCGCCAGCCGTTGGGCATTCCTGACCCACATTCATTGCCTGGCAAAACAACCGACCGATGATGACCGAGAGCCCCGAGAAACCGCCTGCAGGTGAACCGCCGCGCGTGAAAACCGGGGCGGTGTCGGAGATCGCCGATCACACCAGCGACATCTTCTTCACCGCTGTCGAGGCGACCCGGATGCCGATGGTGGTCACCGACCCCCGGCAGGACGACAATCCGATCGTGTTCGTCAACAAGGCCTTCCTGGGCCTCACAGGCTATGCATCCGAGGAGATCATCGGTCGCAATTGCCGCTTCCTGCAGGGGCCGGACACCGACCGGGAAAGCGTGAACGCCCTGCGCGAGGCGATCCAGGCAAGGCGGGAATTCACCACCGAGATCATCAACTACCGCAAGGACGGATCGACCTTCTGGAACGCGCTGTTCGTCGCGCCGATCTACAATGCGGCCGGCGACCTCGTGTATTTCTTCGCCTCGCAGCTCGATGTCTCCCGCCGCCGCACCGTCGAGGAGGCGTTGGGGCAGGCCCAGAAGATGGAGGCGCTCGGCCAGCTGACCGGCGGCATCGCCCACGACTTCAACAACCTTCTCCAGGTCATCGTCGGCTACATCGATATTCTGAGCCACGGTCTCGACCGTCCGGATGCGGACCGTAACCGCCTTCGGCGCGCCACCGACAATATCCGTACGGCCGCCGAACGGGCGACCACCCTGACTCAGCAGCTTCTCGCCTTCGCGCGCAAGCAGCGTCTCGACGGCCGCGCGGTCCATCTCAACGCCCTCGTGAAGGGCATGGAGGATATGGCCGCGCGCAGCCTCGGTGACGCGATCACGCTGCGGCTCGACTTGAGCGAAGACCTCTGGAACTGCCGTGTCGACCCGGCTCAGGCCGAGGTCGCACTGCTCAACATCCTCATCAACGCTCGCGATGCCATGCCGGAGGGCGGCACCGTCGTCATCTCCACCGAGAACCGGGATATCGGCGCGCAGGATCTGGGCTCACAGGATTTCGGCGGATCGGATTCCCTGGGCGAGGGCCGCTACGTCACCGTGACCATCACGGATACCGGGGCGGGAATCCCGCCGCCGATCCTGGCGCGGGTAATGGAGCCGTTCTTCACGACGAAGGACGAGGGCAAGGGCACGGGGCTCGGCCTCTCGATGGTCTATGGCTTTGCCAGGCAATCCGGGGGCGCGGCGCAGATCGAGTCCGTCGTCGGCAAGGGAACGCGCGTCCGCCTGTCCTTCCCCGCCGCCGCCGAGGACGACCGGGAGCCGAACCGCGCCGTGTCGGGGCCGGTCGATCGCCAGGGGACCGAGACCATCCTCATCGTCGACGACCGCGAGGACGTGGCCGAACTGGCGCGGACCATCCTGCGCGATAGCGGCTACACGCTGTTGATGGCCCAGAACGGCCGTGAGGCGCTGGAGATCCTGGATTCGAGCGGTTCGGTGGACCTGCTGTTCACCGACCTCATCATGCCGGGCGGGATGAACGGCATCATGCTCGCCCGCGAGGCTAGGCGGCGGCAACCCCGATTGAAGGTCCTGCTGACCACCGGTTACGCCGAGGCGAGTCTCGAGCGAACCGATGCCGGGGGTTCGGAGTTCGACCTTCTGAACAAGCCCTATCGCCGTACCGATCTCATCCGCCGCGTTCGCGCCATCCTGGACGGTCCGAACGACGACAGCTGAGGTAGCGGCGAGGGGCCCGATACGGGAAACTCGCCATGCCACAAGGTGACAAGTCGAAATACACCGACAAGCAGATCCGCAAGGCCGAACACATCGCTGAAGCCTACGAGGAGCGCGGCGTCCCTGAGAAGGAAGCCGAGGCTCGCGCCTGGGCGACCGTCAACAAGGACGATGGCGGCGGCAAGCATCCGGACGGATCGGGGAGGGGCAAGTCGAGCTCCCACCCGGCGGCCCACAAAGGCGGAGCCGCCGGCGGAAAGGCCTCGGCCTCTCGCACCGCCGAGCAACGCTCGGCCTCGGCGAAGAAAGCCGCTGCGACCCGCAAGCGCAACGCCGAGGCAGCAAGGCCCTCATCCTGAGCGAACGATGGCCGCGCGTTCCCCTCTCCCCGCACGCGGGGAGAGGGAAGCGGCGACCCCGTCGTCGTCGCGGCGAGGCGGCAGCCGGGGGTGAGGAGGCGCGTCCGAAGGAGCCATACCCGGAGATACCCCCTCACCCTCGCCCTGCCGGGCTCACGTCGCCTCCCGACGAGGGGAGGACGACGTCCTCTCCCCGCCCGGCGGGGAGAGGGGAACCCGCACTTCGCGCTCAGGCCATGGCGGTCTTGAGGTTCGCGTCGACCTTGTCGAGGAAGCCGGTGGTGGAGAGCCACTTCTGCTCTGGGCCGACCAGGAGGGCGAGATCCTTGGTCATGAAGCCGGCTTCCACCGTGTCGACGCAGACCTTCTCCAGCGTGTTGGCGAACTTGGCGAGGTCGCCGTTGTCGTCGAGCTTGGCGCGGTGGGCGAGGCCACGGCTCCAGGCGAAGATCGACGCGATGGAATTGGTGGAGGTCTCCTTGCCCTTCTGATGCTCGCGGTAGTGGCGCGTCACCGTGCCGTGCGCGGCCTCGGCCTCGACGGTCTGGCCGTCCGGCGTCATCAGCACCGAGGTCATCAGGCCGAGCGAGCCGAAGCCCTGGGCGGCGGTGTCCGACTGCACGTCGCCATCGTAGTTCTTACAGGCCCAGACGTAGCCGCCGGACCATTTGAGGCAGGAGGCGACCATGTCGTCGATGAGGCGGTGCTCGTAGGTGATGCCGAGCGCCTGGAACTTCGCCTTGAACTCGGCGTCGAACACCTCCTGGAACAGGTCCTTGAAGCGGCCGTCATAGGCCTTGAGGATGGTGTTCTTGGTCGAGAGGTAGACCGGGTACTTGCGGGCGAGGCCGTAATTCAGCGAGGCGCGGGCGAAATCGCGGATCGACTCGTCGAGATTGTACATCGACATCGCGACGCCGGCGGCCGGAAACTTGAAGACTTCCTTCTCGATGATTGTGCCGTCGTCGCCCTCGAACTTGATGGTCAGGCGGCCCTTGCCAGGCACTTTGAAGTCCGTGGCGCGATACTGGTCGCCGTAGGCGTGGCGGCCGATGACGAAGGGCTGGGTCCAGCCCGGCACAAGGCGCGGCACGTTCTTGCAGATGATCGGCTCGCGGAAGATCACGCCGCCGAGGATGTTGCGGATCGTGCCGTTGGGCGAACGCCACATCTCCTTCAGCTTGAACTCCTCCACCCGCTGCTCGTCGGGGGTGATGGTGGCGCATTTCACGCCGACGCCATGGCGCTTGATCGCCTCCGCCGCATCGACGGTGACCTTGTCGTTCGTCTCGTCGCGGTGCTCCACACCGAGGTCGTAATAATCGAGGTCGAGGTCGAGATAGGGATGGATGAGCTTGTTCTTGATCTCGCTCCAGATGATCCGGGTCATCTCGTCGCCGTCGAGTTCGACGACCGGGTTCGCCACCTTGATCTTCGACATGATCCTCAGAACCTTTCTCATCACGCGGCCGGGACCGGCCGCGCTCCCGCTCGCCCGCGGTCATAGCGCGCTGCAACAGGACGCGAAAGCCGTGCCCCTTACAGATCGGGAACTGCGTCGGGGACCGAGATAATTCCCGGCCGGCTCTGGACATCCGCCCTCGGGCCGGGAATCTGCGGCCCATTCCGATTTCTGTGAAGGATATCTCCATGAGCGAACGCATCATCCTGCGGGCCGGCGAGGCCCTGGTCGCCGGCGGGCCGCCCAACACCGCCTCCGAGCCGGAGGTCATCATCGGCGAACTCGACGGGCCGGTCGGCACGGCACTCGCCACCCTCACGGGCGATCAGGTGGTGGGCCATTCCCGCGTCTTCGCGCTCCTGAACACCGACATCATGGTGCGGCCGGTGACGCTCTGCGTCTCCAAGGTCAGCGTCACGGAGAGCAAGTACACCTCCATCCTGATGGGCACGGTGCAGTTCGCCATCGCCAACGGCGTCCTCGACGCGGTGCGCCTCGGCTACATCCCCAAGGAGAAGGCCAACGATCTCGGCATCATCTGCTCGGTCTGGCTCAGCCCCGGCGTGATCGAGGCCGAGACGGTCGATCACAAGGCTTTGTTCGAGATCCAGCGCAAGGGCATGACGGAGGCGATCCGCAAGGCCATGACCAACGAGCCCTCGATCGACTGGCTCCTCGAGAACCAGGACAAGATCATCCACAAATACTACCAGATGGGTCTCGACGGTAAGATCTGAGCGTTTCCACTGCGAACGGGGGAGCCGCGGCGCCGACGGTGCCCGCGGTTCCCATCCTCCCCAAACGGACTTTCCGTCCGGGCCGACCCGTGGCAGAGGGCGACGATGATCGCCCCCGTCATCATCCTGGTCGAACCGCAACTGGCCGAGAATATCGGCATGGTCGCCCGCGCCATGGCGAATTTCGGCCTCTCCGAACTCCGCCTCGTGGCGCCGAAGAACGGCTGGCCCAAAAAGGGCGTGCGGGAGGCCGCTTCAGGGGCGACGCATGTCCTCGACGGCGCCACCGTCTTCGCCACGGTGCCGGAGGCCATCGCCGACCTGAACTATCTCCTGGCCACCACGGCCCGCGAGCGCGGACAGATGAAGCGCGCCTATGCTCCCGACGAGGCGATGACCGACATGGCCTCGCGGACGGCACAGCGCGTCGGCGTGATGTTCGGCCGCGAGCGGATCGGGCTGACCAACGACGAGGTGTCGCTCGCCGACGCCATCGTCACCTTTCCGGTCTCCCCGGACTTTCCGTCCCTCAACCTCGCCCAGGCGGTGCTCCTCGTCGGCTACGAATGGCGCAAGGCCTCGGGCCAGGCCCGGCTCCCCTTCACCGGCGAGATGCAATCTCCACCCGCCACACGCGAGGCGATGGCCTCCCTCGTCGCCAGCTTGGAAGGCAGCCTCGACGCGGGCGGATTCTACCCGCCCGAAAAGCGGGATGTCATCGCCCGCAACATGCGCGACATGCTGCATCGCATGGCAATGACCGAACAGGATGTCAGGACGTTTCGCGGGGCATTGCGCGCTCTGACCCGAACTAAGCCTCCAGGCTGATAAATGTTATCAATCTAGTTGGTTCTTAACGCCTGCGCGACTTTTGCATGCGAGTGTCGGGCGCCATGTGGAAGCATAGACTCAACGCCATCGGCGGCGAATTCGTCTCGGTCGATCGGGAAAGGGCGTTTCAGGACGAGCGCTTTCCCGAGACCCTGCGCCATGCGCGCCTGATCTTTCTCTGCGCCATTCTCCTCAACACGCTCTTCCTGCTCAGCGACTGGCGCTTCGCCGGTCAGATCCATTTCTGGGTCGCCGTACCCGCCCGCGCAGGTATCATCCTGCTGTCCCTCGCCAGCCTGCTGGCGACCTGGAAAGTCACCGGTTTCGGCAGGCTGCAGGTGGTGATGGTGACATGGGAGATCCTCGTCGCCGGATGCGTCGCGGTCCTGTGCTCGTCGCGATCCGACATCGCGCTCTTCGTGATGCTGCTGCTTCCGGCGATCTACATGATCGTCATGCCGACGCGCTTTCTCTGGAGCCTGACGACGAGCGCGATCGCCTCCACCGCGCTGGTGACGGGCTATCTCCTGCCGCCGCCGATGCCGTCCACGGCCCTCGGCATCTGTCTCGCGGTCCTGTTGTCCAACGTCGCCACGCTGCTGTTCGTGGTGCGGTCGAACCGCCTGAGGCGTCTGGAATGGACCGCGACCCAGGCGGAGCGGCGCGCCAATGCGGAACTGGCGGAAAGCCGGCGCCTGTTCGAGACGATGTTCAAGGCAGCGCCGATTCCAATCGTGGTGTCTCGCGCCGATGACGGCCAGATCGTCGATGCCAACGACGCCGCGAGCTGTTTCTACGGACTCGACGACGGCGAAAAGCTGACCCGATACACAATACGCGATCTGGTCGACGGGCCGACCCGGCGCGTGATCCAGGCAGAACTCGACCGGAATGGAACCGCCAGCGAGATCGAGATCGCCACGGGCGTCTCGGGCCGTGTACGCCGGGACGCCCTATTGTCGGCGGTCATCGTGGAGATGGACGGCGCGACCCGTGTGATCTCCAGCCTCGTCGACATGACGAGCCGCAAGGCGGTGGAGGAGCGGATCCGCCTCGCCGCCCAGCGCGACGTCCTCACCGGTCTGCCGAACCGCGCCCTGTTCCAGACGACCCTCGACGCCGCGCTGAGCAAGGCGGAGGCATCCGGCCAGCGCGTCGGCCTCATCCTGATCGATCTCGATGCGTTCAAGGAAGTGAACGACACCCTCGGCCACGACGCGGGCGATGCCCTGCTCAAGGAGGTCGCCCGGCGTCTCGGCAACATCATCGGCGAGCACGATCTCGTCGCCCGGCTCGGCGGCGACGAATTCGTCATCATCGCCCTGTGCGAGAAGGATCGCCATCAGCCGAGCCGGCGCATCCACGCCCTGTCCCGGGCGATCCTCGAAGTCCTGAAACCGTCGATGGCCGTCTCGGGGCGTGTGGTCTCGCCGCGTGCCAGTCTCGGCCTCGCCCTGTTCCCGGAACACGCCGCCAATCCGACCGACCTCTTCACCAATGCCGACCTCGCCCTCTACGCGGCCAAGGCGGCCGGGCGGAACCGGGCGACGCTGTTCGTCCCGGCGCTTCGGGCGGATATCGAGCACCGCGTCTCCGTCGCCCGCGAGATGCGGTCGGCCCTCGAAGTCGGCGGGCTGATTCCGTATTATCAACCGAAGATCGGCCTCGCCACGGGGGAGATCATCGGGTTCGAAGCCCTGGCGCGGTGGCAGCATCCGAGCCGCGGACTCCTGGCGCCCGCCAGCTTCTCGACCGTGTTCGACGACGCGGAGATCGGGGTCGCGGTCGGGACCGTCCTCGCGCGCCAGATCTTCGCCGATCTGGCAAGCTGGATCGCGCAGGGGTACGATCCCGGCCGGGTGTTCCTGAACCTCTCCTCGGCCCAGTTCGCCCAGGAGAACCTCGCCGAGAACCTGATCTCCGATCTGGCCGCCGTGGGCCTCTCCCATGACCGGATCGGCGTGGAGGTGACCGAAACGGTCCTGCTCGGCGGCCATGGCGACCGAGTCTCGGCGGTGCTGGCGAGCCTGCACAGCGCCGGTGTACGCGTTGCGCTCGACGATTTCGGGACCGGCTACGCGTCGCTGACCCACCTCAAGCAATATCCGGTGGACGAGATCAAGATCGACCGCAGCTTCGTGCGCGATCTGGAGCGGGACCCGAACGACGCCGCCATCGTCACGGCGGTGGTTCAACTGGGCCAGAGCCTCGGCCTCAACGTCACCGCCGAGGGCGTGGAGACCGAGGCGCAGGCGACCTTCCTGCGCGAACAGGGCTGCGCCTATGCGCAGGGCTATCTCTACAGCAAGCCCATGCCGCAGAGCCGGGTGCCGTGGTTCCTGAAGCACCACGGCGGCGCTGTCGCGCAGCCGAAGAGCGGAGCCACCACCGAGCTCAAATTCGCCTGATCAGGAATCGACCTGATCCAGCGCCTGGGCGATATCGGCGATCAGATCCTCGGCATTTTCGAGACCGATGGAGAGACGGACGGTCTCGGGGCCGACCAGCGCCGCCGCCTTGTCGGCATCGCTCAGCTGGCGGTGCGTCGTGGTGGCCGGGTGGATCGCCAGGGATTTGATCTCGCCGATATTCACGAGATGCGAGACGAGCTCCAGGCTCATGATGAACTTCACGGCCGCCGGCTGCCCGCCCTTCAGCGCGAAGGTGAAGATCGAGCCCGGCCCTTCTGGCACGTAGCGGGCGGCCAACTCCTCGCCCGTCTGGCCGGGCAGCGCCGGATAGCTCACCCATGCCACCGCCGGGTGGTCCTTGAGGAAGGCGGCGACGGCCTTCGCATTCTCGCAATGCCGCTTCATGCGCAGCGGCAGGGTCTCGATGCCGGTGAGCGTCAGGAAGGCGTTCATCGGCGACAGGCCGGGGCCGAGATCGCGCAGGCCAAAGAGTCGACAGGCGACCGCGAAGCTGAAATCCGGGAAGCGATCCGAGACGACGAGGCCGTCGTAATCGGCCCAGGGCTCGGTGATGAGGTTGTAGCGCCCTACCGCTGCCGGCCAATCGAAGGTTCCGGCATCGCAGATGATGCCGCCGATGGTCTGGCCGGACCCGCCGAGGAATTTCGAGGTCGAGTGGAACACAATGTCGGCGCCGTGCTCGATCGGCCGGATCAGGGCTGGGGAGGCGAGGGTGTTGTCCACCACCAGGGGCAGGTTGTGCCGCTTGGCCACTTCGGCGATGCCGGCGATGTCCATCACCGTGGCGCAGGGATTGACGATCGACTCGCAGACGATGGCCTTCGTCTCCGGCGTGATCGCGGCCTCGAAATCGGCGGGCGTCAGGCCCTTGGCGAAGAGCGGCTTGAGGTCGTAGCGCGCATCGAGCCGGTTCATCAGCCCGAGCGAGCCGCCGAACAGACGCGGCGAGGCCACATAGGCGTCGCCGCTCTTCATCAGCGTCATCAGCACGAGGAGGAGGGCGGACTGGCCCGACGAGACGGCCACGGCCGCCTTGGCGCCCTCCAGGGCGGCGACCCGGCGCTCCAGGGCGGCCACGGTGGGGTTCGAGCCGCGCGAATAGGAGAAGCCGGTGCGCCGCATGGCGAAGATGTCGGCGGCCTGCTCGGTGGATTCGAACACGAAGCCGTTGGTGAAGTAGATCGGCTGGACGCGCGCGCCCGTGGCGGGGTCGGGTGCCGCGCCGGCATGGACGGCCTGGGTAGCGAAGCGGAGCGGGCGGGTCTCGGTGGCCATGATGGGCGTCGCGATCTTCGAAAGAGGTGGCGGGGTCAGGCAGCGCGCCTGGCGAAGGCCCGCAATGTCCGGACCAGGGTGTTGGGCGCGTAGGGCTTCGGGATGAAGCGCGCGCCCTCGGGCATGTCGTGCGGACCGGGCGTGCCCATGCCGGACACGACGAGGACCGGGATGGTCGGCCAGCGATGGGCGACGAGGCGGGCCAGCGCGAACCCGTCCATGGAGCCCTGCGGCATGTCCACGTCGGTCATCAGCAGGTCGATCTCCTCGTTGCGTTCGAGGATGGTGAGCGCCTTGTCGGCCTGCGGCGCTTCGAGGACGCGGAACCCCGCATCGACCAGGGTATCGGCCGCCTCCATCAGGAGAAGGCCGTCGTCTTCGACGACAAGGATGACCGGGGGCTCGCCGGAAGTCTCGAAAGGATCATGCATCATGCAAAGCGAACGATCTCGATGGAGGAATGGTTCGCGGGGTAGTCCCGACGCCGCCGAGGGTCAACCCGGGGGCGTCGGGCCGGGATCGCGCCCAGGCCTGCCAGCAAAATCAAGCGCTTAACGCCGCGTCGAGATCCTCGATCAGATCCGCCGGGTCCTCGATGCCGATGGAGAGGCGCACCACTTCGGGCCCGGCGCCGGCCGCGGATTTCTGCGCGTCGGTGAGCTGGCGGTGGGTCGTGGAGGCCGGGTGGATCACCAGCGAGCGGGTGTCGCCGATATTCGCCACATGGGAGAACAGCTGGAGATTGGCCACCAGCTTCACGCCGGCCTCGTAGCCGCCCTTGAGGCCGATGGTGAAGACCGAGCCGGAGCCAAGCGGCGTGTAGCGCCGGGCGAGCTGGCGATACTTGTCGGTCTCCAGCCCCGGATAGCTCACCCATTCCACCGCCGGATGGGCGTCGAGATGGGTCGCGATCTCCAGCGCGTTGTCGCAATGGCGCTGCATCCGCAGGGGCAGGGTCTCGATGCCGTTGAGGATGAGGAAGGCGTTGAACGGCGAGAGCGCCGGGCCGAGATCGCGCAGGCCCAGCACCCGGATGGCGATGGCGAAGCCGAAATTGCCGAATGTCTCGGAGAGGACCATGCCGGAATATTCGGGGCGCGGCTGCGACAGCATCGGGTAGCGGTCGTCGCCGGCCCAGGCGAAGGTACCGCCGTCGACCACGAGGCCGCCGATGGAATTGCCGTGGCCGCCGAGGAACTTGGTGGCCGAATGCACGACGATGTCGGCCCCGTGCTCGAAGGGGCGGATCAGGTACGGCGTCGCCATGGTGTTGTCGACGATGAGCGGGATCTTGTGGCGTTTGGCGATCACCGAGAGGGCGGCGATGTCGGTGATGACCCCGCCCGGATTGGCGATGGATTCACAGAAGATCGCCTTGGTGCGCGGCGTGATGGCCCGCTCGAACGAATCCGGGTCGTCCGTATCGGCCCAGACCACGTTCCAGCCGAAGCTCTTGTAGGAATGGTTGAACTGGTTGATCGAGCCGCCATAGAGCTTGTTGGCCGCGATGAACTCGTCGCCCGGCTGCATCAGCGCATGCATGGTGAGGAACTCGGCCGCGTGGCCCGAGGCGACCGCCACGGCGGCGGTGCCGCCTTCGAGCGCCGCGATGCGCTCTTCCAGCACCGCGTTGGTGGGGTTGGTGATGCGCGAATAGATGTTGCCGAAGGCCTGCAGCCCGAACAGCGAGGCGGCGTGGTCCACGTCGTCGAACACGAAGGACGTGGTCTGGTAGATCGGCGTGGCCCGCGCACCCGTGGTGGCATCGGGAGCGGCGCCGGCATGGATCGCCAGCGTGTTGAAGCCTGGGATACGGTCGGTCATCACTTACTCCGGGGGCCGGCGGGCACGCACTGGACGTCGTTCTAGCGCCTGTGCCGGGCCAGACGGAAGAGGAGCCACGCCCCCGTTCCGCTTAAACGAACAGAAGTTCTTTATGGCGGACGATGCGCGCGGGTCAAGGGTTGGTGGTGACGCGAGGGGGGGAAGATCACCCCCGTCATCCCGGGGCTGCGCAGCAGAGCCCGGGATCCAGAACCGCGAACCCTTATCCAGCGAAGGCCGTCACTGCGTCTGGATCCTGGGCTCGCCTACGGCGCCCCAGGATGACGGCGAGGGTGGCCACACCTCGTGACCATTCGCCCCTCCGACCCCGAGGAACCCGCCTCGCGCCTCCCGCTTGACCCAGTCCCGATGCGACGGAGGCAACTAGTGAGTAAGGACGACCACGACGAGACCTGGCGCGCGTTCAAGGAGGCGGTGAACATGACGCCCGCCGCCCTGGAGACATTCCTCGACAGCGAGCAGAGCCGCTCGGTCGGGCAAAAGAAGGACGGCGCGTCCGAATCCACCGGCCACGCCTCCGGCCGCCGCATCGTCGCGATCCTGAAGGCCAAGAAGGCCGATCTCACCGACGACGATTACGCCCATATGCGCAAGGTCACCGGCTACGTGAACCGCCACCTCAAACAGGGCGGCCCGGAGGACAAGGACGCGGTGGAGGATTCACCCTGGCGTCTCTCGCTGATGAACTGGGGCCACGACCCGCTGAAGACATAAAGGGTGAGTGCTGTCGCGAGGAGCGGGAGCCTCGTGCGAGCGTCCCTCCCCCCTCTGCGGGGGAGGGTGGTCGCGGAGCGACCGGGAGAGGGGGCAACGCGTCCGGATAGGGCGCTCCCCTCATCCGACCCGCTGACGCGGGCCACCTTCTCCCGCAGAGGGGAGAAGGAGAACCGCAGGAACGATCCTGCAAGAATTCGCATGGCACTCGGCCCCGCCTACGGTTATAGCGCCGCACATGCTCCAGCCCGCTCCGCCCCCTCCCGTTCCCGCCGCGCGGATCCTCATCGCCAGCTTCGTCGGCACGGCGATCGAGTTCTACGATTTCTACGTCTACGCCACGGCCGCCGCCCTGGTGATCGGGCCGATCTTCTTCTCGGCCGACGATCCCTCGGTACAGACGCTGGCGGCCTTCGCCACCTTCTCCGTCGCCTTCATCGCGCGGCCGCTGGGGGCGGCGTTCTTCGGGCATTTCGGCGACAGGGTCGGGCGCAAGGCGACGCTGGTGGCCTCGCTGATGATCATGGGCCTCTCCACCGTGCTCATCGGCTGCCTGCCGACCTATGCCACCGCCGGATGGTGGGCGCCTTTTGCCCTCTGCGTGCTGCGCTTCGGCCAGGGCATCGGCTTTGGCGGCGAATGGGGCGGCGCGGCCCTGCTGGCGGTGGAGAACGCCCCGCCGGGGCGACGCGCCCTCTACGGCATCTTCCCGCAGCTCGGCGCGCCGGTGGGCTTCATCACCGCCAATCTGGGCTTCCTCGGGCTGGCTCTCGCCCTGACCCCGGCCGATTTCCAGGCCTGGGGCTGGCGCATCCCGTTCCTCGCCTCCGCCGTGCTCGTCGGCGTCGGGCTCTATGTCCGCCTGAAGCTCACCGAGACCCCGGTCTTCAAGGCCGCCATGGAGAAGGCCCCGCCCGAGCGCGTGCCGCTCGCCACCATCTTCACGAAATACATCAAGGCGACGCTGCTCGGCACCTTCGCCATGGTGGCCTGCTACGCCGTGTTCTACCTCTCAACCGTCTTTGCCCTGAGCTACGGCGTCTCGAAACTCGGCTTCGACCGACCGACCTTCCTGCTGTTCGAATGCGTCGCCGTGCTGTTCATGGCCCTCGGCATCCCGCTCTCGGGCTGGGCCGCCGACCGCTACGGCCGCCGCCCCGTCCTCCTCACCGGCCTCGCCTTCACCGCCTCGCTCGGCCTGCTGCTCGGCCCGATGCTGGGAAGCGGGCAGGGGGGCCTGGTGCTCGGCTTCCTGTGTCTGGGCCTGTTCGCCATGGGCTGGCTCTTCGGCCCCATGGGCGCCCTGCTGCCCGAACTCTTCCCCACCCGCGTCCGCTACACCGGCGCCTCGGTGACCTACAACCTCGCCGGCATTTTGGGCGCTTCCGCCGCGCCGTATCTGGCGCAGCGGCTGAGTGACTGGGGCGGGATCGGCTGGGTGGGGTTGTATCTGGCTGTTGCGGCTGGAGTTAGCTTTGTGGCTGTGGCGCTGATGGAGGAGACGAGCGAACGTGGGATATAAACTAACTTTCGACTTGCGTCAGCTTTGGCCCCGCGCTGTCGATGCGAAGTTTCACTTCATATAATTCCGATTCCATAAACAATTCACTCGAAGACACCGGTTGAATTTTGATTTTCCAATCCACCGAATCCTGCTTATATCTTCCTCCATTAACTGAAATTACATAATTAGCAGCGAAATGAGGATCATCAAGCAACTTGTAAATTTCGCGCGAAGTTCCAATCGTATTCTTTGCATTAAAAGCTGCGCGAATTATGACTGCTAGATAAATTGTTCTATTGACCTGACTTGAAGATCTCACGATACGTCGGAGTTGATGCATAACGAAGAGCCATATTGAGCCGCCGTTCGAGTTAAAATTGCAAATATCCCTCGCCGTCGCCCATATTTCATCATGCATTAATAGCGAAAATAATATACGCTCGTCCGAAATATTCTCGCTTATAAAAAATTTTTCTATCGACTCAAAGTCAACATCGCGCAGAGAAAGGTGGCTACTTTGGTTTGTGGATTTCATTAAACTATAGCCATAAACTAAGTTTATATTGTATTTATATTTAGAATTATTTATATAAAATTCCATCCCATCGATAGAGTCATCTTCTTTTGCCGATGCAAGTAGCCATCCCTGTCTAAGAAAAAGAAATCTTATCGCTTTTTTATAATTTTTCTCCCCTGAACCATAGGAAAAAGCAGGATCTATCAAAATTCCAGCCTGAAAGCTGCTACGGGCTTGCGGAAATGATGCCAGTAGTTTCTCTTGTGCAGTCGAAAATAAAGACGATCCTATTTCTCTGGCATCTGGGTGACTATCATCCATCAAGATAAAACTGTTGTATCCGCCTAATTCTGAGCGCTCGACATTGTTCAAGACCCGACACCACGCATCGGCTGCAGGATCAGGACCGGTGCCTTTTGATCGGAAATAAACTGAAATTTTATTGCGCTCCGCCAAATTTAGCAAAAAACGCCAGTTAAGAGACATCAATTCTATCAAATCTAGTATCGGTCCCGAAAAACGAGGGATACTACCAATGCCTTTTATTACCGGCATAGGAACAATAATCAGCGGACCCGACAGTTCTCTAGCTGCCTGAAAATCATCATCGTCCAGAAATTGAAAGCCCCCCTTTTGATTTATTAAAGTAACTGTCTCATCGCCAAAATCTTTAATTATTTTTGCTAATCCCTTCTTTTTGACAAAGTCTATAACAACATACTTTGGGCCCTCAAAATGCTTTGATAGATTCCTAAAATCCTCTTCTGCTTCTGCATTAAACATGAGAGCGTTTGATATTTTATACATGTCTTCTCGCCAGACACGCTCAGTACTTTTAGATCCTAACAGCAAAACTAAAGCGCCAACATCTTCCAGCAACTCAGAATTATCTCGTCCCGAATCACTTAGACCGGAAAAATATTCAGGTTCTCTATCCAATGATGTATTAATGTCTATTTGTACTTTTGATAAATCAAGGTGCGTAAACGACATTCCCGAAAGATTTTGCCCTCTCAGGTCGGCACCGTCCATGATCGTACCAATAAACAAGGTAGCAGGATCTTCCCCAGATATTATAGCCAAATCTCGAAGATTATCCGTTTCAGAATAGAGCATTTTTATTAGATTTTTTGCGAGATCGTTTTTCATTTAAATCACTCGCTTTCTGCTATTATTGCACAGAGAGTCATCTCTGAATAAGGGTCGTTTAAATCACCTACTTGAAGGCCAGCTTCGAACAACCGCGTACGCAAAACTGCTTGCGCCGCTAATCTTTTGTTGTTACTAAATGGGCCATCCGAGATGGGCCACCATTTATTTTATTTCTTATATTGTATTGATTTTATATCAATATCTTCACGAAGACATCTTACTTCAATTCTGATATTCGGCTCTATACCTTTAGATCGATCAGATCGAGTATCGGTTATGTTTAATCTGGGCTCTTTGACAGCATTCCACGGTCGTCCTTCTAAAAAATTTTCTTCGACCGGTTTAATGATCCATACATACTCGTTGTCCACTATTCGAACGTTCAATACTTTGAAAGCTTCATTGTTTTGTACTATTTCTGTAACCCTCTGCCTAGAAGACGAATAATCCGCCGACCCCTTCAATTCTATCTGCGGCAAAATACCTTTTAATCCGCCTTTTAGGATGCCGCCAATGCCGGTAGATTGTTTACTAGATGATTTAACAGTCTCAGAACTTTTTATTTTTTTCAAAGGCGTGTCTCGCCGCACAGAAGCGGGACTTACTTTCGCAGGTTCAGTTGGCGGAATGATCACCACCAAGTGTGCTCTCTTCAGGCAAAGCTCAAATCGGACATCCGCAGAAGCCTCTTTTCCTATTCGACCTGAAAAGAAAGCAACATCAACAAACAAATCTGCAGATTTGCGATTCTTGGTGAAACCCTTATGCCAAGCCTCCAAACTTACGACTTCGGCCAGCGCTCTTTTGCGATTATCCCGGTCCATATATAATGTTCCCTAGATACAAAAATATCGATACGATGGACCTACATGCTCTTAAATCAAGATAAATGCCGAAAGCCTAAAGTCAACGTCGCTCAATCGTCAGCCTCTGCACCCCCTTACCCCCCAAAACCGGCCGCTTCGAACTCAAGATCCGAGAATTCACCCCGGTCCAGCCGATCTCACCCGAGATCCGCCCGTACTCGATCTTGGGGCAGCGGTTCATCACCACGGTGAGGCCCGCCGCCTCGGCGCGGGCGGCGGCGTCATCGTCGCGGACGCCAAGCTGCATCCAGACGATCTTCGGCAGCACCGGCAAGGCGAGGGCCTCGTCCACGAGGCCGCCGGCCGCGTCGGAGTTCCGAAAAATCTCGACCATGTCGACCGGGCCGGGGAGGTCGGCGAGGCGGGCGACGACGGGCTTGCCCAGCAGCATCTGCCCGGCGAGGCCGGGATTGACCGGGATCACGTCGTAGCCCCGCGACAGCAGGTATTTCAGCACGATCCAGCTCGGCCGGGCCGGGTTCGCGGACGCGCCCACGAGGGCGATCGACTTCGTCTCCGTGAGGAGCCGGCGGATCAGCGCATCGGGATAGCGGTCGTGGCGCGAGGTGTCGGGTTGGGCGGCGTCGGGCTGGGTCATCGGAACTCTTGAAAACGAAGCCCGAGACTTGTCCGCCATCGCGGCGCATGCTGCAAGGCGCGTCATGACGACTGCCATGAGCCTGCCTGAGACCATCGCCTTTCTGGAGCGGGACTTCCCGCAGATGAACCATGACGGGCCGGCCTTCCACCTCGAATCGGTGGGTCCGCTCTCCGCGCGGAT
This sequence comes from Methylobacterium sp. CM6241, assembly GCF_054817845.1. NCBI lineage: Bacteria > Pseudomonadati > Pseudomonadota > Alphaproteobacteria > Hyphomicrobiales > Methylobacteriaceae > Methylobacterium > Methylobacterium sp. CM6241. The sequence continues at coordinate 4,579,496 of NZ_CM139246.1, read as the reverse complement.
GCGGCTCGACTATCACGAGCGCTTCCTGCGCCCCGGCGGCACCATCTCCGGCCCGGCCATGATGGCGCTGGCCGATTACGCCCTCTACGCGGCGATCCTCGCCAATATCGGCCCGGTGGGCCTGGCCGTGACGACGAACCTCTCCTTCAACTTCCTGCGGAAACCCGGCCCCACCGGGCTCGTCGCCGAGGCCACCCTCCTCAAGCTCGGCAAGCGCCTCGCAGTGGGGGAGGCGCGCCTCTTCGCCACCGGCTCGGACGACCTCGTCTGCCACGCCACGGGGACGTATTCGATCCCGCCGGAGCGGTGAGCACGTGACCCTCCCCCCTCTGCGGGTCCGGCGTGAGCATCCCCTCTCCCCGCTTGCGGGGAGAGGGACGCGACGACCCCGTCGTCGGCGCGTCGAGGCGGCAGCCGAGGGTGAGGGGGCGGTTCCGGGGCAGCCTCTTCCGGCGACGCCCCCTCACCCTCGCTCCGCTCATCACAGGCACGACAGGGTGCCTGTGATCCTCTCCCCGCGTGCGGGGAGAGGGGAAGCCGGTGCCGGATATCTCCTGCTACGGAAAACGCGCTTCCTCACGCTTCAACCGATTTCGCTTATCTGACACCGCTTTAGCATCCTCGATCCCGCCCGAGCGGTGAGCCGGCACGCTACCCTCCCCCCTCTGCGGAGCAGGCGGGTGAGGGGGCGGCCTCTCCGGAGATGGCGCTCCCCTCACCCGACCCACTCCGTGGGCCACCCTCTCCCGCAGAGGGGAGAGGGGAGCCGGTGCTGGATAAGTCCAGCCCCGGACAACCGCGCTTCCTCACGCTTCAGCCGATTTCGCTTATCTGACACCGCTTAGCATCCTCGATCCCGCTCGAGCGGTGAGCCGGCGCGCCACCCTCCCCCCTCTGCGGGGGAGGGTGCCTGCGGAGCAGGCGGGAGAGGGAGCGGCCTCTCCGGATAGGGCGCTCCCCTCACCCGACCCACTTCGTGGGCCACCCTTTCCCGCAGAGGGGAGAGGGGGGAGCCGGTGCCGGATAGCCCAGGCCCGGACAACCAGGCTTCTTCAAGTTTCAGCCGGTCTCGCTCACCGATGGCGACGTGCCCAGTCTCGAACCCACCGGAGCGTCCGACCATTCCCACCCATCCCCCTCATCCTGAGCAACCATTAGTCTTTTGCCATGGCGTGTCTCTGGCGAGGACGGTGTTTGCGTAAGTGAGGAGCTTTCTGGCGCAGGCGACGAGACTTTTCTGGTGGGATTTTCCGGCGTCCTTGAGGCGTTTGTAGAGTCGGACGAGGGCGTCGTTCCATCGGAAGGCGGCGGGCAGGGCTGCAGCGTAGAGGGCGGTTCGAACGGTGGCGCGTCCTCCCGCGATGCGGCGCTGGCCCTGATGTCGGCCGGAGCTGTGATCGAAGGGGGCGAGACCGGCGAGGCTTGCGGCCTGCTCGCGGGAGAGGTCTCCGAGTTCGGGCATGCGCACGATGAGGGTGAGGGCGGTGCGCGGCCCGATGCGGGGAACGCTGAGGACGAGGTCGAGGCGTCGGGCGAGATCGTCATGGGCGCGCAGAGCGGTGACGAGGGCCTTGATCCGCGCCGCGCGCTCGGCCTTGAGACGCTGGATCTCGATGGCGATGTGCTCGCGGATGCGCGGGTCTTGATAGGCCTCCCGCCGTGTCTTGAGGCGGACGACGTCCTCGTCGATCTGCTCGACGAGGCGCAGGGGCTCGGCCAGGGCGACCAGGCGCGGATCGGGGGCTGGCCTGCCGGGTCCGTGAGCCGCCGTGCAGGCGGCGATCAGTCCGGCATCGATGGCGTCGGTCTTGGCCCGGCGCAGGCGAAAGGTCGCGTAGGCGCGGACCTGCCGGGGCTGGAACAGGACCACGTCGAGGCCCGCCTCGCGCAGGGCAGCGGTAGCCCTGCGCTCATAGCCGCCGGAGGCTTCGAGGCCGACCCGGCCGATCCCGAGACGGATCAGCACCGCGACGAGTTCGGCCCGCCCCTCACCGGTGTTGGGCAGGCGCCAACGCTCGTCGCATCCGTCGACGGCAAGGTCGAGCCAATCCTTGCCGACATCGATCCCGGCTACGGCCGGACCGGTCTTCGTGCTACTGTGTGTCATCTTCGTCGACCCTGCCTTGCAAGCGAACCACGACGTTCAGGCAACCATCCGGGTTCGATGAAGAGGCCGACCGCGATCTTGCTCAGGAGCAGCCAAAAGGCTCAGGCGCCAACGATCCGACGGCCGACCGCCCCACTCCGGACGGCCATCCGGGGTGGGGCATTCCTCACGGAACACGGCGACCATAATCCAAGTCGCTATTGCAAGGCGCCGCAGCGAAGCGGAGGCCTCGAAGGATGCAATCGAGGGTGGGAGGGGAGCGCGAAGGATGCGGTATCCTAATACCTCAACCCCGAAATGCTTCGTTTCCTTGAGGTTTTTGCCGATTCCCCTCACCCGAAATGCCTTGACGACTCATCCGCAGACCCGTATTGCAGCCTCCAACGCCGCTGCGTGTCTCACGTGGCGGCGCATCGTTTTGCAAGACATCATACGGAACGCCACGGGATGAAGACCTTTTCTCTGAAGCCCGCCGACGTCGACAAGAAGTGGATCATCGTCGATGCGGAGGGTCTGGTCGTCGGCCGGCTCGCCACCATCATCGCGATGCGCCTGCGTGGAAAGCACAAGGCTTCCTACACGCCCCACGTCGATTGCGGCGACAACGTCATCGTCATCAACGCCGAGAAGGTGAAGTTCACCGGCCGCAAGCGCGAGCAGAAGGTGTATTACCACCACACCGGTTACCCGGGCGGCATCAAGGAGCGGACCGCGAAGTTCATCCTCGACGGCCGGTTCCCCGAGCGCGTGGTCGAGAAGGCCGTTGAGCGCATGCTCCCCCGTGGACCGCTGTTCCGCCAGATCATGGGCAACCTCCGGGTCTACAAGGGCACCGAGCATCCCCACACCGCCCAGCAGCCGCAGGCGCTCGACGTCGGCAGCCTCAACCGCAAGAACGTGAGCGCTTGATCATGGCGACCCTCCAGTCCCTCTCCGACCTGAACCGCGCCAACGTCGAAGATCCCGAGAACGCGGCCCCCGTCCACGTTCAGAAGCTCGACGCCCAGGGCCGTGCCTATGCCACCGGCAAGCGCAAGGACGCGGTCGCCCGCGTCTGGATCAAGCCCGGCAACGGCACCGTCGTGGTCAACGGCCGCACGGTCGAGACCTACTTCGCCCGCCCCGTGCTGCGCATGATCCTGCGTCAGCCCCTCACCATCGCCAACCGCGTCGACCAGTACGACATCACGGTCACGGTGCATGGCGGCGGTCTCTCCGGCCAGGCCGGCGCCGTCCGTCACGGCCTGTCCAAGGCGCTCACCTATTACGAGCCCGAGCTGCGCGCGCCCCTGAAGCGCGAAGGCTTCCTGACCCGCGACAGCCGCGTGGTCGAGCGCAAGAAGTACGGCCGCAAGAAGGCTCGCCGCAGCTTCCAGTTCTCGAAGCGCTGAGCGTTTCGGTTCTCTCGAGTTTTGGAAAGGGCGGCCTCGTGCCGCCCTTTTCGTTTGTCGCGACACAGTCCGAAGGTCACTCGATGCCCAACGTCTTCCGGCGCGTTCACGCCCCCGTCGTCACCGCGGTCACGCTCTGCCTGTCGAAGGCCGGCGGCGAGGTGAAGGGCGAAGTGAAGCTCGCCGACGGACGCCAGTTCAGCACCACCGGCCTGCTCCCCATCGCCCAGGCCTTCGGCATCGCCGTGCATGTGGCCAACGAGGGCGGCATGGAAATCGTGGTCATCGATCCGCAAAGCGCCTGGAAGCCGAGCTGGGGAACGCTCGAGGGTTAAGGTTCACGCAAAGACCCGTCGCGTACCGCTCGAATGGGGGGTCCGATTCCGCTCGGAAGCCGTCGCCATTCCGGTGGAATCGCCCTAGTTTCGGGGCATGATCCAGCCGACGAAACCCTCCTTCGACCCCCGTCCCACCCGCGCCGAACCCGATGACGACCCCCATCTCTGGCTCGAAGAGGTGGAGGGCGTGGAGGCCGTCGCCTGGGTCGAAGCGCGCAACGCCGAGACGCTGGCCCGCTTCACCGACCCTGTCATGGAGCGCGACCGCGAGGCGGTGAAGGCCATTCTCGACCGGCCTGACAAGATCCCCCTCGTGTCACGGCGCGGCCAGCTCCTCTACAATATCTGGCGCGATGCCGAGCATCCCCTCGGCCTGTGGCGGCGCACCGACGAAGCCTCCTACCGCGCCGGCACCCCCGCCTGGGAAACCCTTCTCGACATCGACGCCCTGGCAAAAACCGAAGGCGTGGACTGGGTTTGGGGCGGTGCGACGCTCATCCCCGGCGCCCATGACCGCGCCCTGCTGAAGCTGAGTCGGGGAGGGGGCGACGCCACCATCCTGCGCGAGTTCGACCTGCCGACGCTCAGCTTCGTCGCCGACGGTTTCACCCTTCCCGAGGCGAAGGGCGGGGCCGATTGGCTCGACCGCGACACGCTGATCCTGTCGAGCGCCCTCGGCGAGGGCATGGCCACCCGCTCCGGCTATTCCCGCACGGTTCGGCTCTGGACACGCGGCCAGGACCCGCTCGCGGCCACCATCCTGTTCGAGACCGCGCCCGAAAATATGGGCCTCTGGGGCGAGGTCGACCACGCCTCGCCCTCCGAGCGCGTGGTGTTCATGGAGCGCACCGGCTTCTTCGACGGCATCCTGCATATCGGCGACCGAACTGGCCCGACCCACCGCATCGACGCCCCCACCGACGCCGAAATCTCTCTCCACGGCGACCATCTCGTCATCCGAACCCGCTCTGAATGGAGCATCGGCGGCGCGCTCCACGTGCCCGATACGGTCCTCGCCATCGGCCTTCCGGCGTTCCTCGACGGGGATCGCGCCTTCACCGTGTTGTGGACGCCCTCCGACCGCCGGGCGCTGCAGAACGTCTCCTGGGCCGGGCCGCGCCTCATCGTCGATGCCCTCGACGACCTGCGCCCGTCCTACAGCGTGTTCGAACCGGGGGAGGGCGGCTGGAACCGCCTCAGCCTTCCTGGCCTGCCGGAAATCGGCAGCGTATCCGTCTGGCCCTTCGATTCCGAGCAGAGCGAGTCGGACGGGTCGCTCCTCGCGATGGTTCAGGATCCGCTGACGCCGCCGACGCTGCTGTCGATCCCCGGCGATCTCTCGGCTCCCACCATCCTGCGCACGACGCCATCGGCCTTCGACACGAAAGGCCTGACGGTCACCCGCCACGAGGCCATCTCGGTGGATGGCGAGCGCATCCCCTACGTCCAGGTCGGGCCGACTGGGGCCAGCGGTGACGCGCCGGTGCATCTGTCAGCCTATGGCGGATTCCAGATCTCGCTGCTCCCCACCTACCAGGCGGTGCTCGGCAAACTCTGGCTGGAGAAGGGCGGCGTCGGCGTCGTCGCCAACATCCGTGGCGGTGGCGAGTTCGGCACCCGCTGGCATCAGGCCGGCCGGCGCGAGGGCAAGGCGCTGGCGCATGACGATTTCGCGGCGGTGGCCGCCGATTTGGTGGCGCGCGGAGTCACGAAACCCCAGCGCATCGCCGCGCAGGGCGGCTCGAATGGCGGCCTCCTCATCGCCAACATGCTGACCCGCTACCCCGAGCGCTTCGGCGCCCTGTTCTGCACGATCCCCCTCATCGACATGCGGCGCTATTCGAAACTCCTGGCGGGCGCGAGCTGGATCGCCGAATACGGCGAGCCCGATGTGGAGGCGGATTGGAGCTTCCTCGGCGCCATCTCGGCCTATCACACAGCGGAAGCGGGCAAGCCCTATCCGCCGATCCTCATAGCCACGACGCGACGCGACGACCGCGTCCATCCGGGGCATGCCCGCAAGATGGCGGAGAAGCTACGCCATCTCGGGTACGACCCGGCTTTCTTCGAACCGGCGGCCGGAGGTCACGGCTACGGCAAGGACAATTCCGAGACGGCCGCTTTCCTCGCCCTTGGGATGGGATTCCTCCGGCAGTCCATCGGCTGGGTTCCGGAGGAGAGCTAAGAGTCTCAGGCGCCGCGCCGGCGCATACCGTCGCGGATGACGTAGGCGCCACCAGCCGCGGCCATGATGGCGAGCGCGTACCATGTCAGGGCGTAGACGAGGTGGTTGTCGCTGAAGGCCACCACGGTGAGCCCACCAATAGGGTAGATGCCGGGATCAGGCCCGGCCTCGGCATCGATGAAGTAGGGCGCGGTCGCTCCGAGACCTCGCGAAGCAGCGATGGCTGCGACATCGCGCGAGTACCAGCGATCGGCCGCAGGATCGTTGTGGCGCAGAAAGCCGCCGCCGGGCTCAGAGATGCGCAGTAGGCCGGTGACCTGGGTTTCGCCTATGGTCCGGCAAAGTTCACGCGATGCGGGATCGCGCTTATCGGCGGGGACGAAGCCGCGATTGACGAGGACGGTCGTTCCGTCCGCGCCCACCAGCGGCGTCATTACCCAATATCCGCCGCCGAGTTCCGTCACGGCCTGGACGAGGGTTTCCCGATCGTTCGCGAAGGTCCCGGTGGCGTAGACCCGGCGGTAGGCGTCGGTGCCGGCATCGATCGAGGGCCAATCCGACTGCCGAGGTGCGAGGACCGGAGCGGCATGGATCCGCGCATCGACGCGGGCGATCAGGTCGTGCTTCCACGCGCGGCGCTGGACCTGCCAAGTGCCCAGCGCAAGGAAGGCGGCTACGGCCAGGAGGGACAGAACGCCGACCACCGCGAGGCCAGTGCCCGAGGGCCGGAGGGATCTATCCGTTCTCATCAGAATGCCGAGACGATAAAATAAGGCCACGCCTCGGATACGTGATCCGAGACGTGGCCGTAGGGTACTGGTCTCGCATCGTTCTTCCCGAAAACCGGCGTCCAGTAATTGGGACGGTGCGCTAGTGGTGCTGATGCAAGCTGGTCGGCGTCATCGGCATCATGTTGGTGTTCAGATGATACATCACCCAGACGGAGCCTGTGAGCGTGATCACCACGAGCGTCAGGGTGAAGATAAGCGCCAGGATCGTCCACCCACCCTCGGACTTCGTGTTCATGTGGAGGAAGTAGACCATGTGGACAACGATCTGCACCACACCGAAGCCCATGATGACGAGGCCGGTGAGACGCGGGTTTCCGAGCACATCCCCCATGACCAGCCAGAACGGGATCGCGGTCAGGATCACCGACAGCACGAAGCCGGTGACATACCCTTTGAACGAGCCGTGACCGCTATGGTCGCCGTGGCCCTTCACATCCTCTTCGTGGTCCGCCGCATGGGCGGACTGGCTGGCGGCGCTCATTGCAGCACTCCCATGAGATAGACGAAGGTGAAGACGCCGATCCAGATCACGTCGAGGAAGTGCCAGAACATCGAAAGGCACTGCAGCCGGCGCTGGTTCTCCGGGATAAGGCCCTTCTGTTCGGTCTGGACCATCAGCACGACGAGCCAGACCAAGCCGAGCGTCACGTGCAGGCCGTGGGTGCCCACCAAGGTGAAGAACGACGACAGGAAGGCGCTGCGCTGCGGCCCGGCGCCTTCATGGATGAGGTGTGCGAACTCGTAGAGCTCCAGGCCGATGAAGGCGAGGCCGAATAGGCCGGTCACGCCGAGCCAGAGCTGCATCCGCCGCTGCTCGCCCTTGGCCATCTCCAGCATGGCGAAGCCATAGGTGATGGACGAGAACAGCAACATCGACGTGTTCAACGCCACCAGCGGCAGGTCGAACAGATCCTTGGGAGAAGGACCTGCCGCATAGTTTCGACCGAGAACGGCGTATGTGGCGAACAGGGCCGCGAAGATGAGACAATCGCTCATCAGATAGATCCAGAAGCCCAGCATGGTGCCGCCTTCGGGATGGTGATCCTCCTCCATGTAGAAGGAGGGTGCCTCGCCTTCCTTGGCAAGGGTGGGAGCGTGCGACGCCATGGTTCTCAGACCCGACCTTCGAGCAACCGGGTCCGTTCAGCCTCGGTACCGATCACGGTGTCGGCCGGGATGTGGAAGTCGCGGTTGTAGTTGAACGTATGCCCGATGGCGACGACGGCCATGGCGATGAACGTCAGTGCGGCAAGCCACCAGATGTACCAGATCATGCCGAACGAGAAGCCGATGCTGAGGATGCCGAGGATCATGCCCGTGCCGGTGTTCTTCGGCATGTGGATCGGGCGGAAACCCTGGAGCGGTCGGGCATAGCCACGGCGCTTCATGTCCGACCACGCATCGTGATCGTGAATCACGGGCGTGAAGGCGAAGTTGTAGTCCGGCGGCGGCGAGGAGGTCGACCATTCTAGGGTACGGCCGCCCCACGGATCGCCGGTCACGTCACGCAGCTGTTCACGCCGCATGAAGCTCACGACGAGCTGGATGATGAAAGAGAGGATGCCGAGCGCGATCAACCCGGCGCCGAAGGCCGCGATGATGAACCAGATCTGCAGCGACGGATCGTCGAAATGCTGCACGCGGCGCGTCACGCCCATCAGGCCGAGGACGTAGAGCGGCATGAAGGCGAAGTAGAAGCCCGTGAGCCAGAACCAGAACGACATCTTCCCCCAGAACGGATCGAGCTTGAAACCGAAGGCCTTGGGGAACCAGTAGGTGATGCCGGCCAGCATACCGAACAGCACGCCGCCGATGATGACGTTGTGGAAGTGAGCGATGAGGAACAGGCTGTTGTGAAGTACGAAATCGGCCGGGGGCACGGCGAGGAGAACGCCGGTCATGCCACCGATGGTGAAGGTCACCATGAAGCCGATGGCCCAGAGCATCGGCTCCTCGAAACGGATGCGGCCCTTGTACATGGTGAAGAGCCAGTTGAAGAGCTTTGCCCCCGTCGGGATCGAGATGATCATCGTCGTGATGCCGAAGAACGAGTTCACGGAGGCACCCGAGCCCATCGTGAAGAAGTGGTGCAGCCAGACGAGGTAGGACAGGATCGTGATGACCACGGTGGCGTAGACCATGGATGCGTAGCCGAAGAGCCGCTTACCGGAGAAGGTGGAGACGATCTCCGAGAACACTCCAAAGGCGGGTAGGATGAGGATGTAGACCTCCGGATGACCCCAGATCCAGATGAGGTTCACGTACATCATCGGGTTGCCGCCGAGGTCGTTCGAGAAGAAGTGCGTGCCCACGTAGCGGTCGAGGGAGAGCAGCGCGAGAACGGCCGTGAGGATCGGAAAAGCGGCGACGATAAGGATGTTCGTGCAGAGCGCGGTCCAGGTGAAGATCGGCATCTTCATCATGGTCATGCCAGGCGCGCGCATCTTCACGATGGTGGCGATCAGATTGATGCCGGACAACAGGGTGCCGATGCCGGCGATCTGAAGCCCCCAGATGTAATAATCGACGCCGACGCCGGGACTTCCGGCAGGGCCGGAGAGAGGCGGGTAGGCCAGCCATCCGGTACGGGCGAACTCGCCGACGAACAACGACGCCATGATCGTCGCGGCGCCGCTGACGGTCATCCAGAAGCTGAAATTGTTGAGGAATGGGAATGACACGTCGCGTGCACCGATCTGCAGCGGCACGACGAAGTTCATCAGACCGGTGACCAGAGGCATCGCCACGAAGAAGATCATGATCACGCCGTGGGCAGTGAAGATCTGGTCATAATGATGCGGCGGCAGGTAGCCCTCGTTGGCGCCGAAGGCGATGGCCTGCTGCGAGCGCATGAGGAGAGCGTCGGAGAAGCCGCGCAGCAGCATCACCAGCGCGAGAACGACATACATGATGCCGATCTTCTTGTGGTCGACGGAGGTGAACCAGTCGCGCCACAGCGGACCCCACCAGCGCATATAGGTGATGAGGCCCAGTAGTCCGACGCCACCGATGGCGACGCCGATGAACGTAACGAGCAGGATCGGCTCGTGATACGGAATGGCTTCGAGAGTCAGTCGCCCGAAGACGAGCTTCTGAAGATCGAGATTGGCAAACATGGGATCGCTTCGTTCCCGGTTGTCGGCGAGGGGACGTACCGATCGATTCGGTACTGGTCTCTCATGGGTTCAATTTAATGGTGCCGCCGCTGTGATGCGCCTGTCCCGAAGGCCGCGCGTCATCGCGTCGGCCTAGCGGTTCAGCTGCGCGGGGGCAGGGTCACTTTGCTTCGTCTCGGACCCGGAATGGTCGTGGTGGTGATCATGCCCCTTGTCCGGGTCGACCTCCTGGCTGCGCGTCTTCTTTTCGGTGGCTGGGAACGTCGCCCCCTGGGCCTCCTCGCCGCGGACGGCATGCCGGTCGTCGTAACGAAGCCGCTCCCGGTTGGCGTGGCTCTCTTTGCCGGCGCCGCCCTTAGAGTCGATGCTCATCATCTCGCCCATGCACATCTTACCCTCGACGACGCACATGTTCAGAATGGCGCTGTAGAGCCCCGGCGCAACGCTGGAATAGTAGCCCACCGGCTCGCGCTCGCTCGGCTTCTCCAGGGCGATGTAGGCGTCGCGGTTGAGCTCCTTGCCCTCTGCCTTCACCTTGGCGACCCACTGGTCGAAGCCGCCCTGGTCAAGCCCGTGGAACTTGAAGTTCATCCGCGAGAAGCCTTCCCCGCTATAATTGGCGGAGAAACCTTCGTAGACGCCCGCCTTGTTGATGACGGCGTGCAGCTTCGTCTCCATTCCGGCCATGGCGTAGATCTGTCCCGCCAGCGCCGGAATGAAGAAAGAGTTCATCATCGAGGCCGAGGTGATCTTGAAATTGATTGGCACATCCACCGGCGCCGCCAGTTCATTCACCGTGGCGATGCCCTGATCAGGATAGAAGAACAGCCACTTCCAATCGAGTGCCACGACCTCGACCGTCAACGGCTTCACATCCGCAGTAAGCGGACGGGAAGCGTCGATGCGGCTCAGGGGCCGGTAGGGATCGAGCGTATGTGTGCTGATCCAGGTCAGCGCCCCGAGGGCGATGATGATCACGAGAGGCGCCGACCAGATCAGCACTTCGAGCTGAGTCGAGTGGTGCCAGTCGGGGTCGTACTCAGCCTCGGTGTTCGATTGGCGATAGCGCCAAGCGAAAAAGAGCGTGAAGGCGATCACCGGAAGGATGATCAGCAGCATCAGCCCCGTCGAGGCGACAATGAGGTCACGCTGCCGCGTGGCGATGTCGCCCGCTGGCTGCATGACGACCATGTTGCAGCCCGAGAGAAGGGCCATGAGAGGCAGGAATGCGAGAGCGCGCAAGGATCTGGATGACATCCGACCGGCTGCAGTGAGACGTCCGCGGGCGGAACGTCGGGAGGAAACATTTGGTTTACGAAAAGCGGCGGCTCGTACTGGATCGCTTGCCGCGATGCCGGTTCGATACGGGCTTCTCCTGCGCAGTGCAAAGGCGCCCTGGCAAGTGCGTGCGGCTTCAATCAGCCGGGCGTTGAGAGCATAGCTGATTTCCATCGCGGAAGGCAGTAAGAAGGGAAGCATCACCCGCGGGACATATGCCTGGCTGATCCGCGAAACGTGACGTTGCATCGCTTTGCCGCAGTGCAACAAGCCCTCATAATCGGAACACAGGGATGCGCCAAGTGCGGCGTGTCCTTCCCACCCTTCAAGCAGCGAATGGCCGTCCATGAGCCAAGATTACGCGTTGCAGACCCCTCCGCATCTGAGTGCAGGTGCCAGGGCCAGCGCATCCGAACCCGAAGTCGCGCCCGGCGACATTGCCGTCGGTGTCCTCATCGGCCGGACATCGGAATTCTTCGACTTCTTCGTCTTCGGCATCGCCTCGGTGCTGATTTTCCCGAAGGTCTTCTTTCCGTTCGTCCCGCCCCTGGAAGGCACGCTCTACGCGTTCGCCCTCTTTGCTCTCGCCTTCGTGGCACGGCCCATCGGTTCGGTGATCTTCATGGAGATCGACCGACGGCATGGGCGAGGCGTGAAACTGACGATCGCCCTGTTCCTGCTCGGTGGCTCGACGGTGTCGATCGCGTTCCTGCCGACCTATCACAGCATCGGGATGGCCTCGGTCTGGCTGCTCGCCGCCTTCCGTATAGGGCAGGGGCTCGCGCTAGGCGGCGCGTGGGACGGCCTCGCTTCGCTTCTGTCGATCAAAGCCCCCAGTGACCGCAAGGGCTGGTATGCGATGATCCCGCAGCTTGGAGCGCCCATCGGCTTCGGGCTCGCAAGTGCCCTGTTCTCGTTCTTTCTTGCCAACCTGACCATGGACGACTTCCTCGATTGGGGCTGGCGTTACCCGTTCTACGTGGCCTTCGCGGTAAACGTTGTCGCTCTTTTCGCGCGACTTCGCCTCGTGGCAACCGAGGAGTTCACGCAGCTTCTCGAGACGCGCGAACTCGCCCCGACCCCGGTCTGGGAAATGATCCGCGCACAGGGACGAACTGTCCTTATCGGCGCCTTCGTGCCGCTGGCGAGTTTTGCACTGTTCCATCTCGTCAGCATCTTCCCGATCAGCTGGATCACCCTGTTCACGAAGCGCTCGGCCGGCGAGTTCCTGCTCGTACAATTCGTCGGCTCGATCGTCTTCGCTGGCGCGATTGTGATCTCGGGAATCGTCGCGGATCAGGTGGGCCGGCGTCGGCTCGTCGGCATCGCGGCCAGCCTGATCGGCTTGTTCAGCCTCGCCAGTATTCTCGCACCGCTGCTGTTCGGCGATAGCGAAACCGGCCAGACGATCTACGTGCTCGTCGGCTTCGGTCTGCTCGGCCTGTCTTACGGGCAGACATCAGGCTCGGTGACCGAGTATCTCGGCACGCGCTATCGCTATACCGGCGCGGCGCTCACATCCGATCTCGCCTGGCTGATCGGAGCTGGCTTCGCGCCGCTGGTGGCGCTGAGCCTGTCGAGCCGATTCGGCCTTGCTTGGGTGGGCGTCTACCTACTGTCGGGTGCGGTCGCGACCTTGGGCGCGCTCGCCATCAACCGGAAGGTTGCCGCGATCTGACAATTACGGACGTGGTACAATGAGAAAAAGGCCCGCATGCAATGCATGCGGGCCTTTTTCATATCCGTTTCGGGTGAGCCTTATCGGATTGCAGGGCAGAATTCGCCGGATGGACCCAGAGCGAGATCCCCCTGACGAGGAGTGTTCAGGGCAAACGCTCCGGTATCGTCGCGCGGAAAGAAGCTCGGGCCGAGTTCGCGTTCGAAGAACCCATTCCCGACCTCGTAGAAGCAGCGATCCATGACCGCCGTCACGGGAAAGCTGCGCTGAACAACGGGTTGTCCGAAGGGTGCGCCTCGGCGCGGAACGTCGCAATAGCCGGTCACGTCTACCGGAGCCGACCCATCGAGCCTGATTGTCCTCGACGTGCCGGGGCGAACCGTCACTGCTCCACCATCCCCTTGGCCCACTACAAGCGTCAATGTCGACCGGTTGGCAACTTTGCGCAGGCAGGACGCCTCAGCTTCGCTGAACCCTGTCACGAGAACCACGAGGGTCGCGAAGCCGGCCGCGAGCGACTTCAGGCGGATGGGCATGTGAAGACCTCTCAAAGGTTGGGATTGCGGAGAACGTGACATCAAAACCGGATCGGCGGGATCAGGGGTTAATTCCACCAGGACCGCCGGATGTTCCACCGGTACCCGGCAGGGCGCCGGTCCCAGGGGGGCCACCGACGCCGGTTCCGACGCCCGCACTGGAGGACGGCCCCGATGCCGCACCCGCACCACCGACCGGAGGCTTTCCAACCGGAGACCCGGGAGAAACGGAGTTTGTCGATGGCATGTCAGAGGCGCTCCCTGAGGGTGTGCCAGCTTCACCACTCTGCGATGGAGCCGTGCCGATGCCGGCCGGAGCCCAAATGCTCTGAGCAAGTACGGTCCCCGTCAGCAATAGGACGAGACAAGATGCGAGCACGACGGGTCTGGCGATCATCGAAACGGGTCCTGGAAGAACAGAGATATAGGGCAGAACTCGGCGTGGCTCGCTTCCGTTCAACCACGATGCCAAGGAAGCGTGGGATCTGCCAATCCTCCCACGGTCAGGAGGCATGAAGCGCCTTCTGCAACTCGTCCTTCGACATACTCGAGCGACCGCGGATATTTTCCGATCGGGCCTTCTGCATTAGTTGGGCCTTGGTGGGCCCATCCGAGGCCTTGCGGGACTTGGATCCGCCTTTCCGGGCGGAGGCCGCTTTCTCGGCTACGTCCTTCGGCTGACTGGAAAACTGCTTCCCGTTTTTGGTGTCAGCACGCTTTTTTCGGGTCGAGCGGTCGTACTCCTCCTTTGACAAGGAGGAACGTGCTTTCTTCGGAAGATACCGTTCGCCCGTCTCGCTGCTCGGCTCGCCGGATTTCGTATCCCATTCCTCATTGGACCATTGCGTAAGGCTGTTGTCCTTGGACTTCCGTCCCTTGTAACCGCCTCCGGCCTCCTTATAGGCCTTCGTCGCCGCTTGAGCTTTGCGGGCGGACCATTGGCCGGGTTTGCCTCCTTTATCCGAGGAGGTGACCTCGGACTTGATTTTATCCCACAGCTTAGGATCGGACTTCTCTGCGCTGGCGGCCATCGTTCAAGCCTTTGCTTGTTTCCATGCGATCAACATGCGCCGGAAGGGCCAGTTCCCGGGGTGTGACGTGTCATCAATCCGTGTGAAAGCACGACGATACAGGTGCTTCGACCGCGAAGGCTCCGGTACCGCAACATTGACTTGAGAAGCCAGAGCCTTCACCTCGCGAGCGCGCAGGGCGGTTATCCCACGGCGAGACAAACGGAACCTTTCAAATGAGCGAAAGCGGATTGGCGAAGCCCACGGTGTTCATCGATGGGGAGGCCGGCACCACCGGGCTCGGCATTCGCGAACGCCTAAAGCGCGAGGGCCGCGTCTCCCTGAAAAGTATCCCTCATGAGAGCCGCAAAGACATCGCGGTCAAACGGGCGCTGTTGGCTGACGTAGATCTCGTCGTCCTCTGCCTGCCCGACGACGCTGCTAAGGAAACGGTGGCTTTGGCCGATGCTCTTCCGGCTGGCGGTCCCCGCATTCTCGATGCGAGCACTGCCCACCGCGTCAGCCCCGGTTGGGCTTACGGCTTCGCTGAGTTGAACGCCGGCCAAGCACAGGTGATCCGCGAGTCGCGGCGCGTCGCCAATCCCGGCTGCTATCCCACCGGGGCGATCGCGTTGGTACGGCCCCTTGTCGACGCTGGATTGCTGCCGTCGGACACGCCGATCAGCGTCAATGCGGTGAGCGGCTACAGCGGTGGCGGCAAGAGCATGATCGAAGCCTATGAGGCCGGCGACGCGCCGGCCTTTCAGCTCTACGGCCTCGGCTTTGCACACAAGCACCTGCCGGAACTTCAAACCTATGGCGGCTTGACCCGTAGGCCAATCTTCATCCCATCCGTGGGAAACTTCCGCCAGGGCATGTTGGTCAGCATTCCGCTTCACCTCGATACTCTGCCGGGGCGTCCGGATGCGGCAGCATTGGAAGCGGCTCTCGCAGCCCATTACGCCGGCAACACCTTGGTGACGGTGATACAGACCAGCCCGAACGACAAGCCGGATGCCGAGGGCCTGAACGATACTGATCGTCTCGAACTAAGGGTCTATGGAACACCGGACCATTCCCAGGCGCTGCTCGTTGCCCGGCTCGACAACCTTGGTAAAGGCGCCTCCGGTGCCGCCGTTCAGAATATTGGCCTCATGCTCGGGCTGGATTAAACGAACGACGCGGACAGGACTCACTACACTATCCGGGCCTGTCCATATTATGGGGCGTGGCTCGGGTATCGCCGGATCGGTCGACTGACGGAAATTGGAACTTGGCGCCGAGACTTCACGCGGCGTCATTCGAACAATGCGTATACAATATTTCTGGCAGCGCATTTCCCATGCGAGAGCGCATCGCCATAGGCTGGCTCGGCCGCAGAGTTGCGACAGCCATACGTCGATTCTCGGACATCGAAGCGACCAACGAGTCCAACTTCATCCTCCTTCCTCTCCGACCCGACAAAGACTATCCCCACGCGCATTAGTTGTATTTTGTTCGTCCCGTTGACGGGACATCCATATTCAGCAAAATTACGGCGGATATTTCAGACCGACCTTCACGACTCATCTTAAAAAGAGACCGCTTGAGAATCTGCCTCTCATCGTGCCGCTGATATTCGCAGCAATACGACGCATACTTTTTGCATAAGGTGCGATTTTGACTGAAGTTACAGGGAACGGATTTCCGTTGAACAGGTTAGCCACCGTCGCCTGCCAACACGGCGATGAGGTAAGTTTCTTGTCGCTCAATGGAAGTCGAAAAACTCACCGTATGCCCCATCGAAGTAGATGCTTGTTTCTAAGAAGCTTTTCCTGATGCGAGAGGAAGGTACAATTCCACGAGCACCTTGAAGATGTCAGACGAGGAGGCCAAAGATCCGCCGCTACCGCTGCCGAACTCCTACCTCGAAACGTCATGAGAGGGGAGGTATACGATTGCAAACTCTTAATTTCTACGATTTGCCGGCCTTCCGCACCAGAAGCCGCGACATCTGCTATTCGGCGAAGGTGGAAAATCACCTTCTACTCCAACATCGGGATCACGGCATGACATCTGGACAAATAGCCCCACCGACAGGGCTGAATGATGGATCTTCCCGATGCGTGGCAGTGCGCCGTGCAGTTGGATTCGGCTGCCGCAACGACCTTTGAGCTTATGCGAAGTGGCGGGAGCGGACTTACCCCCGGATGGAACTTCGAGGTTGGCCCAGGTGGATTTGCCAGTCGTGATTGTTTTGACCGGCAGACAATCCCACCCACGAAGTTTTCCCCTGCGACCTTTGTCGGGTCTGGTGATGAGCGAGCCGCCGCGAGGCGTTGATGCGCTGAAATGATGGATAAACTCTGCTTGGTGCCACGCCCAAACGTATGGGGATCGCATGATATGGCTCTCGCAGACGGCGAAAACCCGATACACACGAGCGAATGATCCTTAAAACACCGAATTTCCTGCAATAACATCTTGCGATAGGTGAAAACAGAGCTTAGTCTCGTGTACAGTTTCAACAAATTGAATCGATGGTACGAATATCATGAGTGAATCAGACACTGAATCGGCTCGTCTTATCACCTTAGCGGCTGATATCGTTTCCGCTTACGTCAGCAACAATCACGTTCAAAGCGCGGAACTGCCTAAGCTTTTAAGCGATGTGCACGAAGCCATTCGCACTGTGAGCACGAGCAATGCACCGGCGGTGGACACTGGGCCGCCCAAGGCGACGCCGCAGGAGATCCGCCGCTCCGTGACCCCGGATTACTTGGTCAGCTTCGAAGACGGCAAGCAGTACAAGACGCTTCGCCGTCACCTCACGCTACGGGGACTGACCCCTGAGCAATACCGGGCAAAATGGGGTCTGCAGCCCGACTATCCGATGACGTCCGCCGCTTATTCCGAACAACGGTCCGAGCTAGCTCGTGCACTCGGTCTCGGCCAGCAGCGTCGTAAGACTGTGACCAAGTCAGCTCCAGAAGAGGTTGTGAGCGAGCCGGTGGAAGAAGCTGTCGCTCCCGCGCCGGAAAAGAAGCGTCGCGGCCCGCGCAAGAAGCAGGCGGCCTGAGTCTTTTCCAAAGACCCGACCTAGTATCATCCGGGTCATCCGACAAAGCCTACTTCCGGCATGCGCCGCGAAGTAGGCTTTGTCGCGGAAAATGCTGAAATTTGCAGGAAGGTACGGTTTTTTATAGGAGCTTTAGGCGAGCCGTGGATCGACGAGGATTGGACTTTATAATTGTTGTCTCAATCGTCGATCACCCTTGGTCGGAACATGCCGCAAACACAGGATCTGCGGTAGTGGAAGCCGTGAGAATCCTGCTGCCTTGGGGCGCAGGCCCGTACGGTGCTCTCCACACTTGATCAGCCAAGGCAATCGGCGAGGGCTAATGACAGCCCTCCAGGGCGGTGTTAGGAAAAGCGCGGCGTCCCGACTCCGTAGCTCAGCTGGATAGAGCAGCCGCCTTCTAAGCGGCAGGCGTCAGAGCAGCCGCCGCCCATTCCACAGAGCGTTGAGCAGCCGGCGAGACCTGCCGCTGGACCCCGCGTAGCACGCCAGTGGCAATGGTTTTCCCGCGGCCTCCCTTGAACGAATCGCCGGCGGGGGTACCATCATCGGTGACTGTCGAGGGGTTCGATTCCTGTGCCTGGTTGGCACTCGATGGCACACACGTCCGGGTCTGCCGGGTTCACGTGGGCAAGAGGGCTCGGGTCGCTCCCGGGCCCTTTCGCTTTGGCCCGCCCTGAACGTGTAAAACGATTCCACAAACGCGATTTGGGAATCGTTTTACACGTTCGGGGCGGGCCTCAGGCGGCCGCGACGAGCCGGTCCCTGCGACGGAAGGCGGCTGCGAGCCTGGCCTCCCAGATCGCCATGGCCATCTCGTAGTCCTCGTAGGTGGTCTGCTCCTCCCACCCCACCATGTCCTCGATGAAGACGGTCGCCGTCCGGTCGCTCTCGCCCGTGACCGAGATCCGGTATCCAAGTGACCGGAAACCTTCCTCCAGAGCCTCGCGGCGGCCGTGGTAGGAGAGCGCCATTTCAGGCCCCCGCCTTCGCCGCGGCCCGCTCTCGCTCCTGCTTTCGCCAAGCGCGGTTCAAGGCCTTGAGCATGACCTCCTCCTCCGCCGCCGTGGGCCATGCCAGGACGGATCGGCCATCGCGCGTCGAGATGCCGTTGACGCCGCCATCCGTAAACGGCCCCCGGATCTCCAGAGCCGGATTTCTGTACCCGCTCACGCTTACCTCCTCGCGTGTCTCGGTCATCCCAGCCTCCGCGAATAGCTGCCATCGGAATGGAAGGTGACTTCCTCAGTGTAGGTGGTCACCTCCACGTCATGGCTGCCCGAGATGGACACCTTCGCGACTGGCCCGCCCAACCAGTCGTCATCGAGGTTGACGACTGTGTAGCCGTCATCAGGGATGAGCTCGTTGAGCGCACGCTGCATGGCTGCGGCGAAGGTTTCACGCTCCTCCGGCGTGGGCTCGCGCATCCCGAGATGGTCCCCGAGTTTCTCGATCAGGCCAGCGGTCTGGCTATCCAGCATGGGCATGTCCGTTCTTTTCAGGCGCAGGGGCTGACGACGGCGGGGAGATCGGAATCCCGCGTGGGCACGGGGGCGAACAGGGGCACCAGGGCGACCGCCATCTGTTCAGCATCAATCGCCGCGACCGGGATCTCATTTTCGACCGGGTTGCTGCCGCCTTGGGGCCACCGCATCTTCATGGTCTCTCGCCGGGCTGCGACCACGCTGGCCCGCATTCGGTCGAGGCGGCCGCGCACGTAGGCTACGCAGGCCGGCACGTCGACGATGTATTCGCGCTCGGCGGTGCGATCCGGGTTGCGGCGGTAGAACTCCGAGCCTTGAGGGGTCAAGACAACGAACGCCGCCTCCGCCGACTCTGCCCGGGCAACCGCCTCGTCGCGCTCCCGGATCACCTTTTCGAAGTAGGACTGCGCCAGTGCGTCCATGCGCCCGCGGGCGGCCGCGTCGGTGTGGATGGCACTCGACCTCGTGGTGGCAACGGCGGACCGGAGACGCTCCAACCATTCCGGCCCGCACGGGATCTCGCCGAGGGCGGCTTTGGCAGCCGCATGCAGTTCCTCGAACAGGGCGGCCGTGCGCTCCTCGTAGGGTCTCTGGTCGCTCCGCCGCTTCATCATGTCGGCCCGGTCGGCCTCCACCTTCGCCATGCGGTCCCGGACCGTGCCGATCTCCTCCATGAGCTCCATCACCCGCGTCGCGAGCTCGTCCTTGCTCTTGTTCATGAGGGAGCGCCGGGTGACGCGCGAGGTGCACTCGAACACGGGCATCACCAGTTCTCCCCCACCGCTGCAGGCTCTGGGACAGGGACCCAATTGACGTCGAGAACACGCCAACCTTCAAGCTTCGCCATGCGCCAGGCGCAGCTTCGTGTGATCGCCAGATCCCGGCGCACAAGGGCGTCCACGACGAGCGGCTGCATGTGCGCCACGGCCTTGGCATCCATGCCGTGGCGCTCCATCTCGTGTTCGGAATTGTTGTCGTAGTGATAGGCACGTATCCCCCGGAAGGCGGTCACGTCCAGGCCCGTAGCGGCCGCGGCCGCTTGGAGCTCCTCGATGGTGAAGATCACCTCGTAACAGGTGATCTCGTCCGCACTCCACTGGCGCTCGAAACGCATGGCTCAGGCCCCCTTCTTCACGAGGCGATCGAGGTCGAAACCCCGGTACCGGACGTACTCGTCGTCGTCCTCGTCCGGGAGATCGTGCGATCCGCCGGCAGCGTCGTAGGACCCCCGCTCGTACCCGGCGCGGTATGTCGCCTCGACGGCGGCGTGCCGGACGAACCCAGCGTCCCGGAGCAGGGAGAGGGCCAATGGCTCGCTCATGCTAAATTCGTGCGGGCCGCCCATGGCATGCTCAACCGCGAAGTAGATCGCCTCCTCGTCGGTCATCGCTCGCAACGTGGCGATGCGCGCCTCCTCGGCCCGGGCGCGCTCGGCCTGGAGGCCCGACACCGTCCGGTGCACCTGCGCAGCGTCCTCGGGCGACAGGGCCGCGAGGCGGGTCGCCAGGTCGTCGATGGCCTTCTCGTCAAGCATGTCCGATCCCCTTCACCAGGTGATCGAAGCACAGCACGCAGATTCGTCCAGCGCGGACGTCCCTCGCCGGTTAACGGTCAGGGGAGCGCGGTAAATTTCCAGCGGCCCTTGTGCATGCCGCAAATTGCGGTACATTTAGATGACCGGCGCAAGCCGAGGCCTCCCGGGGCGATCCGGGCCGATGATGGAGCCACCCGATGACCACCACCAAGATCGACCGTTCCGCCCTCCTGAGGAATGCTTGGCGGATCGCCCGCGAGGCCGCGGCCTCCGCCGGCACCGCCGTCCGTGCCGCGCTCGGCGCCGCGTTCCGGCAGGCTTGGGCCGAGGCCCGCATGGTCGCCCAGCCCGTCCAGCAGCAGCAGGCCCAGGCCGTCGCGCCGGCCGACCTCACCACCACCGAGGGCCTCGCCAAGGCGCTCGTCGGCAAGACCGCCTCCCTTGCGCTTGCGGGTGGTGAGGCCCTCTACACCATCGTCTCCGTCGAGCGCTGGACCTCGCCCGACGGCGCGCAGGTCCGCGACTACATCAAAATGGAGACGAGCGGCATGTGGTCGGACGACCGCAAGGGCCCGATCAACCTGTTCATCCTGCGCAAGGGAACCGGACGCGGCACGTACACCGAGACGGATGCCGGCGAGGCCTTCTGGGGGTACGCAGGGTTCTGCAACAGCGGCAACAAGCGCTGCAACGCCAACGACATGGTCAAAGACATCCTGGAGAGCATCCGTTCATGACTTGGATGGTCCGACTGCGCGCCCACGACGGGGGCGAGATCCTGGAGAGGGCGAGCTACGGCTCGCCCGACGCCGCCATGGACGCCTACCGCCTCCTGCTCGGCCGCGAGGACCTCGTGGGGCAACCCCTAGCGGCCGTGTTCAAGCCGCCGCCGGACGCGACAGGTGACGGCAACGTCGGGACCTGGTTCAGCCGGTTCGACAAGCCTCTCGGGGCGGGCCGCATCGGTCCCGACGACCCCCGGCTGGACCCTTGGGCTAACGCATACGATGCGAAAAGCGCAGTGTACTCCCCCGCGCCGGCGTCCAAGCCTAAGGCCGCACCGGACTGGGAAAAGGACACCCGACCCCTGTCGGAGTGTCTAAAGGCATGGGCCAAGACCCGGGGCGGGCGCGACGCCGCGGCTGACGCCCTGAAGGTCTCACGGTCGACCTTCGATGGCTGGTGCGACGGCCGTAGCGCGGCCCAGGACCGGATGATCCGCAGGCTCATGACACTCACCGACACTATTCGTCATTGACGCGACCAATAGTGTCACCGATATTGGAGACAGCGGACGATGGCATTAGGCCGTCATCCGGATGGAGCGAAAGTCCACATGACGCGTATCGAAGCCCTCACCGCGGCCCTCGCTTGGGAGATCGCCGGACTGCCCGTCGAGCAGCAAGTCGACGCCCTCAACCAGGCCCGCCGTGCCCTGAACGAGGTCTCCCCGTTCCGGGCTGAGCCCGTCGACCTGGTGACCTGGGTCCGCCCCAGAACCCTGGTGGCGAACCCCCACGTCCCGAAAGCGGTCGCCTCGAACGACATGGACGTGCTGCACGTCTCGATCAGGGAGGACGGGTTCACGCAGCCCATCGTCACGTTCCCGGACGCCACGACCGGCATCGTCGTGGACGGGGTCCACCGCGCCCGCATCGGCCGCGACATGCCGGACATCCGGGATCGGACCCACGGCTACCTGCCGGTCGTCGGAATCGATAAGGCCATTCCCGACCGCGCGGCCACCACCATGAGGCACAACCGGGCCTGGGGACGGCACCACGAGACCGGCACGGAGGTGGGGGCATGAGCGTCCAGATCACCCTGGCCGGCCGCCCGTTCACCGTGTGCTCCGGCATGTGGGTCGTGGCCAACTCCGTCGTCTTCCGCCTCGTGCACGTCGAGTTCCTCGCACCCCCCTGGAAAGCGCCCGATGTCTCCCGACTCTGAAATCGTCCTGGACCTCAGGGCCACCCACGAACGGGACCCTGAGCATGACGGCGACCTGATCCACCTCGGGTTCGTGACGGTGGGGGGCGAGAAGGGAGAGTTGATCTACGTCGGCCGGGACGCCTCCATGCGCTCCGACCGTGGGATCATCCCCCTCGAAAAGGAGCCCTACAACCTCGCCCTGTCCGAACGCGTCGACGAGCTCGCCGGGGCGGTATGGGGCGATGATTGGTCCCGCGCCCTGGCCGAGCTCGCCGGCATCAACAGGCGCACGACGTCCCGGGATCGCATCCGCAAGTACGGCCTGCCCCCGGCCTTGCTGTACGGGCTGGTCAAGCTCTCGGAGCGCGAGGACGCGCGCGAGATCTCGGCCGTCGCACGCGCGGTCGCCCGGTATTGGGACGTCCACAAACGGGCACCGTTGGATGCGCCGCTCAAGGGGATGATCTTTCTGCTGCAAGACTTCCGTGGTTTCGATGCATTCAGATACTGGTCGAAAGTCGCGGACGTTGACGATTTCTTAGGGACTCCGGACTAGGGTTACATTCTAGCCCAACTGACAGAGGTCGGCAGGGCGCTGGTAAGGATAAGACCTGATGACGAAGAACGCCCTCCGGGGTGTGCGCCCCCGTGCGCCCGAACCGTTCCCCCGCAACAATCCCCCGTCCGTCGAGGAGCTCGATCACGGGCTCGATTTTTTCGACTGCGATCCCCTGGCCGATGCCATTCATTGGTCGACCGGGCTCCTCCTCGATTTCATCGACCTGCGGACGGACGTCCGCACGACGCTGGAGAAGCTGTCATCGTGCGTCGTCAACTTGGTGACGCTCGCGGCGTGTGAGAGTGCGTGTGACCAGGTGGCGGACGATCTCAATGTGCACCCCAATGAGCGCGACCGGTACGCCGATTACGCGGCACGGTGCGTGTATTACGCGGCTTTCCTCGGCGACCAGGGGTGCGCCCTGCGCTGCGCGGTCCGCGTCTGGCTGATCGCGATGGCGGGCGGCCACAGCGACACCGGGCTCCGGGATCTCCTGACCACGCACGCCGAACTGATGTCCATTGCCGCATACTGCGACGGTGGCGACTGGCGCCCGAAGACGGAGCCAAGGTGGACCCGCCGCCAGCGAGATGCCCTGACCTCGCTGCAGGTGATCGCCCGTGCCGTTCGCGAGAGCGAGCAGCCTAAGGCCGGGCAGTGGGGCCGCGTCCGCGACGACACTGGGTACGACCCCCGCGACGAGGACGATCTGCCGGAGGCGACCGGTTCGGGCCTCCTCGTCGTGCGCAGCGTCGAGCACCTGCCCGGCAGTGCAAAGGCCGGCGTTCACGGCAGCGGCGGGACCACGCCCAGGGCGGAGTGGGCCCCCATCGCCGGGGTGACCCTCCCGTGCCGGCCGGTGCCCGATCTCGCGGTCGCGCGCCGGGACCTCGTCGAGCAGTACCCGCACGCGGCGGGGCTCATCGAGCGGATCCTGAACCTCCTCGTCGGCAGACCATTCGCCAGGCTCCCCCCCATCCTGCTTGTCGGGCCGCCTGGCTCCGGAAAGACGCGGCTCGCCACCAGCATCGCCACCACCCTGGGCCTCCCAAGCACGGTCTACTCATGCAGCGGTGTGGCCGATGCGTCGTTCATCGGGACCTCCCGGCAGTGGTCATCCGGCAGGGCCTCGGTGCCGCTTCAGACGATCCGGCAAGAGAGCCTCGCGACGGTGGCGGTGGTCCTCGACGAGATCGAGAAGTCCGGCACAGGGACCACGAACGGGTCGTTACACGACGGGCTTCTGCCCATGCTCGATCACGCCGAGGTCTACAGGGACCCCTATCTGGAGTGCGACACGAACCTCGCGGGCGTGACGTTCCTGGCCACGGCGAACGGCACCTCAGGCATGCCCCGGCCACTGCTCGACCGCTTCCGGGTTTTCCAGATGCCGGAGCCCACGCTGGCCGACCTGCCGGCGCTTGCTCGGGGGATCGTGCAGGATGTCCGGCGGGAGCGGGGGACGGATGCCTCCTGGCTGCCTGACCTCGACGGTGACGAGCTCGGCCTGATCGCGGAGCACTGGCGAGGGGGGAGCGTCCGTCGTGTGCAGCGTCTCGTGGATACCGTGCTTGCGGGTCGCGAGACCCTCGCGGCCCGGCATTGAGGAGGGTGAGCATGACCACGCACGCACCCATCCTCGACTACCGCCTCTTGCAGATCCGGGCCGAGCGCCGGGCAGGCCTCATCGACGCCGACGTCGGGCGAGCGGCCGAGGCCATCATCCAGCGAGCGATTCGCATGGCGGCCGAGGGGCGGATCCCCGGCACGCAGGCACTGGACATCAGCGGTCGCGCGATGGGCATGGCCCACGCCTTCCCCCTGGTGACGGAGGATCGCCATGCACCCCGATAGCCTCCCGGCGATCCGCGAGCGGGTCCGGTTCGCTTGGTCGACCCGCCGGGCATGCGGCCTGATCGCCCTGGCGGTAGGCGTCCGGATCGACCGTATCATTGCCCTTGAAGCGGAGGGCCGGATCGCACCGCATGATGCCCTGCGCATGGCGTCCGAGGCGGAGGCGGTCGCGCTCTGCCTACCCCCGCTCGCCCTCCGGTGACGGACGTCTATCGGAATCTGACGAGGCGCTGCTGGTCCGTCCGTGAACGCGGCCGCGTCGTGGCTCACCTCCATTCCCTGACCCTGGCCGACGTCGTGATGATCGTCCGGCCAGGGGCTCGGGCCAGGGTTTTACGGACCGGCCACCGGGGGGTTCACGCGTGGATCCGGGGGGACCTCATCCCGCATGCGGGCGTCCCCCCGGTTGCCGTCAGACTCCGTTACCGGCCGTTCGAGGCCGGCCATTTCACGGACGATTGCGGCCTGCAGGTTCAGGCGGCCGCGTTCGTATTTCTCGATGAGGACGGCAGGGCATGGCACAGCGAAACAGGTACCCCGGCACGAGGATCGACCTGACGGGGCTTCCCGACCGCCCCCTGTTCCACGACTGGATCGTCGAGCCGGACGACCGGTCCGCGGATGGGGCGGTGCTCACGGGGACAGCGTACGGGTACCCCCGGTTCCCCGATGGGACGGTCGTCACGACGAGCACCGTCCAGGATTTAGATGCGGCCGCGGGATGGGCGTACTGCTACTCGACGGGGCTGGTCCGCCTCGGCCGGTGCCGGGACCCCAACGGCTGCGAGAACGTGGACCTCATGTAGGCCAAACGCGGTACGCAAATGGGCCGAATTCGGTACCTACGGGAAAGGCACAACGGTTAATTTGCGTCCCGATGACGATTTTCTCGATGGACGGCATTCCGTCTGTCCCGGGGCCCGAAGGTGGCAAAACGCCCGGGCGGGTGGCAGAACGCCTATTCGAGGGGGCGAAAGTGGCAAAACGCCTGTCAGCTTTCCGGGCCCGTCCCAATGGAGGACACGGCCCCCGGGGTGATCAGTTAACGACGACCGGCATCGAGCTCGCGTCGTATTACTTCAGGATCCGAATGGTTTCTGGACTGACCTTGCGGTTGTCGATGAACGCCCCGGCGTCGATGGCATCGAGTAGGATAGCGCAGGTGGCACGGATGTGCGCCAGGTGGCTGACCCCCGATTGCTCGTCGAGGTCCTCGCCCGCGGACCAAAGGGTGGCGTGCCGCTCCAGGGCCCCGATGTAGGTCTCCGCGTCGACGGCGGCGTCCCTCCAATTCCAACGCCCATACGCCTTGGCCGGGCAGTCCGCCCCCAGTCCGAGGACGGCCGCCTCCTGAACGAGGGCGATCCGGGGGATGAGCTCCAGAGGCAGTTTGCACCGGCCGGCGACGGCCTTCGGGTTCTCGGACATGGAAAAGTTCCCGTACGGGATACAAGCGGGGTTCAGGCGGTCCGAAACGGGGCAAAAGTTCCCGTACGGGACTTTTATCTCGGTGCGCCATTTCAGATGGTCGCGATGCCCTTGTGTATGCGGGCCGAGGAATTAGTAGGGGCGGAACTCTGGGACCGGGTGATGCACGCTATTGAAGAGGTGCTGCCGCCGGATGTCTAAGTGCCGGACCGAGAGATCCTCAAGCTGCTTCCGAGCACGTTGGGCCGAGAAGCGATCACATATGCAGGGCCGTTGACCCGAGGCACCCTCGACAGGAGGATGGGCATCCGGCTAGCGCACGACAAATACTTCGAACTCGAAGAGATTGAAGCGCAGGACGGTGGCGGGAAACGCTACCGACGTCGCAAAGTGTTGAGGGCGGCGCAAATCCAGGCCACTAAACCGCCCTCAAAGCACCGGCCTCAGTCGCGGTCTCCCAGTTGCCGCATCGTCGTAAGTGTCTGCTCTGGAAATCGTTTCAAAGATGGGCTCTGCGGGCTTGGTGACGCTCAAGTGGCATAGATTCACTCCGTCCCGTGGCCTGATTTTCCTCCGCCCTACAGACGAGAATGTTGGATCCTGAAATTGCGTCGTCCAGACCAGGGCAATGTTAGGCATTTACCCTCACAGTCGCCCTCGGAAGGCAAATCCACCTCGGAGCATGCCAGCCCAAGAGACTTCGGCCCTATGATACGCCCCATCCATCCGCGAGACCTCATCGACAGTCTGGACGCCGTGTCGAGAGGGGCGACATGGGCCGTACTGGTGGTGTCATGCCTGGCCTTCGTCACCTTCGATTGGTTCGTCCCGGAGGTGGGAACGGGCCCCTTGTACATCCCGCTGATCGCACTGGCCGGGTGGCGGCTCGGCCCCCGGGCGGCATATGGAGTTGCGTTGGTTGCGGCCTTCCTCAACATCCTCCCTATCCATGGGGTGGACACCGGCGTGTCCGGCGTCACCCCGGTGGCGCGAGGCCTGGTGCGGCTCGGGGCCTACGCCTTCGTCACGGCCACCGTCTGCGGCCTGCGGCGGATCTACAACCGCGAGCGGTATGCGGCCCGGCACGACGCGCTGACGGGTGTCCTGAACAGGTCCTCGTTCGAGAAGCAAGCCCGTTCGATCCTAGCGGGATGCGCGGCGGACGGTCCGGTCACGGTTCTCGCCCTGGCCGACATCGATGGCTTCAAGTCCGTCAACGACACGTCCGGACATGCGGAAGGCGACGCAATCCTTCGCCTGTTCGCCGCAGCCGGCATGGCGGCGACCAGCAAGGGTGACCTGTTTGGACGGCTCGGGGGAGACGAGTTCGTCATGATGTTACAGGCGGGTACGGTCGCGGCCGCGGCGAGCCGTGTCGCGACTGTCCATCGTCACCTCCGCGTCGGCCTGGGAGGGTCGGGCCATCCCATCGACGTCAGCCTGGGGGCGCTCGTCGTACGGCCCGGGTCGAAGCTGGAATGGCCCGAGGCGATCCGCGAGGCCGACCGACTCATGTACGTCGCAAAGCGCCAAAGGTCTGGTAGCTTCCGTACCGAAGTCTTCGGAGAAACCGCCACGCCGGACGCCGCCATATTCTTCGGCGCCGCCGCCTGACACGCGACCATGCCAACGGTCCGGAACGCGTGGGCGACACTTGCCATGTATGCGAGCCGGGCAACGTCAGCGGTCGCCATGGGGGCACCATTGGCCTGGGACGGCAAGGCCCATCCGGAACGCTCCCGTGCGGAAGCACCACTCCGCCAGCGCGAGGTGCTTGCACGACACCCCCGTGCCCTGCGTATTGGCGCCGCGGCGACCGACGACAAGGGATCTGGCCCGGTCGAGCCGATAACGGCACCATAGTGGTTCACCGACCCTCCAAGACGGTGCGCAGGTCTGTAGGCGGACGCCCCAGCAAATTCGCAAGCGTCGGGTCGGTATTCGCGAACTCGCCCGCTCGCGCCGCCCGGTACAGGCCGAGGGTGATCTCGATGACGGCGGTGGGTGCCCCGCCTGTTCGCATCCCTGCCGCCATGGCCTCGTCTGTGATTGTCCTGCGCTCGACCCGCTTGCCATGTATCGACGTCAGAAGGGCCGCGACATCCGCCAGGTCCAGCGCTTCCACACCGGTCAGCGGCGGGGTCGGTCCCTCGAACCGCCCCTCATCGACGAGCAAGGCAGCTGCGGCCGCGGCCAAGTCGTCGTGGGTGGTCCACGCGACCTTGCCGTCGACTGGGGCGCTGAGCACGCCCGTGGCGACTGCATCTTCAACCATCATCGTCGGTACCGTCTCGGCGTAGAAGCCGTTGCGCAACGAGGTCCAGGCGATGCCGGCGTCGCGTAGCATGGCCTCGGTACCCGCATGGTTGCGCATCGGCGGGAAGGCGGAGGATGAGCCCGCCCCCATGTGGCTCGTATAGACGACGCGCCTAGCACCCACCGCACGCGCAGCTTCGACGGCACTTCGATGCTGGGCGACGACGTCCGCGCCGGTTCGCTCCCCGTTGGAGGAGACGATCAGGACCTGCGTAGCTCCCTCAAACGCGGTTAGCAGGGTGTCGGGCTTCGCATAGTCACCATGGCGCACGCCTACGCCTGCTCGGACGAGCCCATCAGCTTTTCCCGGGTCCCGGGTGGTGGCGACGATCCGGTCCGGCGGCATCAGCCTGAGAAGTTGCTCGACGATGCGACGGCCGAGTTGGCCCGAGGCTCCTGTCACGACGATCATCGACGATACGAACCCTGCGTTAGCTTTGATAACGACTCGCTGATAGCGCCGATTAACGATGTAAGCAAGTTCGTGCTATCGCCGATAACGCCCCAGCGATACGTTCCTGCGATGGCGCACAGCGAACCTCAGGACGACATCCCGGTTGATACACGGGCACGCATCGTCGCCGCCGCGGCCGAGCTCATCGCGGCGGGCGGGATTGAAGCGGCGACTACGCGCGCGGTATCGACCGCGGCCGTGGTCCAGGCCCCAACGATTTACCGGTTGTTCGGCGACAAGCGCGGCCTGCTCAATGCCGTGGCCGAGCAGGCGTTCGCCGCATACGTCGCTAGTAAGGCCGCGCGGACACCTAATCCGGACCCTGTCGCGGACCTACGCCAGGGTTGGGACGACCACGTCGCCTTCGGCCTGGCCCATCCGGCAATCTTTACGCTCATCAGCATGCCGGCCGATGGCGCCTCCTCGGCCGCCGCAGCGGCCGGGCTTCAGGTCCTGCATGAAAGGGTCCGACGCGTGGCGCGGGCCGGTCGATTACGCCTCGGGGAGGAACGCGCGGCCGACATGATCCACGCCGCGTGTACCGGCACGATCCTTACGCTTCTTGGGCATCCGAGAGGCGAACGCGCAGACTTCTCCGATGCGGCGCGCGAGGCGGTGATGGCTGCGGTTCTGGACGAGCGTCAAGCCTCAGCCACAGTCCCATCGGCAACGATGGCATCGGGCCTGCGGTCCCATCTGGATGGTCTCGACATGCTGTCGCCGGGCGAACGCCATTTGATGGACGAGCTTCTGCGGCGCGTGGCGGATGCCGGTCGGTAGCTGCCTTTTGTGAGTGTTGCAGCATCCGGCCGTGAGACGCTCCGTTCAGGCTGCCTCGGCCTCAAGTTCGCTCAGAAAGCGGCTGACGAACTCGTCCATCCCGGTCTCGCCCATGTCGACGGACTTGGCGTTCCCAGCGGCCACGAACGTCACGTCGGTGATGCCGATCACGTTCAGGATTAGCCGTAGGTACTGGGTTGCGATGTCCCGGTTCCGGATCGGCGAACCCTCCGTGTAGATGCCGCCGGAGGCCAGCAGCACGGTCGCTTTCTTGCCGGTGACAAGGCCCTTGCCGTCCATGCCGAGCGTCAGGCCCTTCCGGACGATGTGGTCGACCCATGCCTTCAGCGAGGCCGGTACATTGTAGTTGTAGACCGGCGTCGCGATGACGAGGTGGTCCGTCGCTAGCACCTCGGAGACCAACTTGTCCGATAGGCGTAGCACCTCCCTCATCTCGGCCGAGTGCCGCTCGGATGGGGTGAAGTAAGCCTGGAGCCAAGGCGCGGTCACGAAAGGAAGGTCGGTCCGCATCAGGTCGCGTTCCACGACCTTACCGTCCGGGTGGGCGGACCGCCATTCGGAAACGAAGCGGCGGGTGAGGTTGCGCGAGATCGAATGATCGCCCCGCGGGCTGGCCTCTACGACGAGAAGGCGGCTCATGATGGTCTCCACGATGGTTGCCCGGGTTCGAGGCCGTGCCTCGTATGCGGACCGGTCGACCCATTCTTGCCGGGTGCAACTCCCGTCTGTAAGCGATAAAAAACCGATGCTCTCAATCGGTTGAGATGATGGATGATTGGCAACCTCACTCTCGATCAGCTCCGTGTGCTGATCACCATCGCCGACCTCGGGAGTTTCTCGGCAGCAGGCCGACGGCTGCAGCGTGCCCAGTCGGCTATCAGCCAGACCATGGCGACGCTGGAAGGCGCCCAGGGCGTCAGACTGTTCGACCGTTCCGGTCATCGCCCGCAACTGACCGAGGTTGGTCGTGCGCTCGTCGGGCAGGCCCGTCTCGTGCTGGCAAGCGCCGGTCGGTTCGAGGCGGTGGCGGCGGGGACCCGTGAGGGGATCGAGCCCGAACTCGCGGTGGCCATCGATCCATTGGTTCCCACGGCTCCGCTGATAGAGAGCTTGCGCGCGCTCCGTGACGCCTTTCCCCACCTCCCGGTCAGCTTTTCAACGGAGGGCCTGCGAGGGGCCGAGCGGCGGCTGCGCCGGGGCGAGGCCGCGCTGGCCTTCTGCCTCCTACTCCCGACCGTGCCGGAGGATCTCGTCGCCCTGCCTCTGGTAGAGGCACAGCTGCTTCCGGTCGTGGCGCCGACCCACCCACTGGCGCAGCTCGGTCGACCGGCAACGCGGGCCGACATTGAGGAGCACGTCCAGTTGGTTCTTTCCGACCCGGCCGCGCCCGAAGGGGCGAGCTATGGAATCATCGGTTCCAAGACCTGGCGCTTCGTCGACCTTGGCCGTCGCCTCGATTTTCTTCTTGCCGGGCTAGGTTGGTGCCGGATGCCGGAAAACCTCGTCGCACCGTTCTTGGATAACGGGCGTCTCCTCACCCTACGTGTCGACGATGACCACGCCGCTTCAGCCGGGGCCCTAACGGTGTACGCGGCGCATATGCGTGATCGCACGCTAGGGCGCGCTGGCAGATGGCTACTGAACGACCTTCAGATCCGTTTCGAGATGCAGCCTGCCGCGAAAGGATCGAACGAAAGGCGATCCGACGGTGCGATCCAAGATCGGGATTTGAAGTCGGAGACTTGATTGCCTGCCCGTTTTCCCCTGCAAGCAGGCATTCACGATCCGCCTTAGATTCACCTCCGCTCGTGCATGGGTGACGCGGCGGCCGTAGGGTCGACCTACCTAAAAGTCGGACCTTCGAAGCGGCCCTCCTCGACAAGCACGGCCACGGCGTCTGAGCTGTAAAGGGCGGACCAATTCCAGGCCGCTGCGGCGGAGTAATACCAGGCCAGTGGCGTCCGGCCTCTTCAACTATGAAGGGGGCCGATCGGGCCCCTTCATCGCTCGTCGCCGATCGTGAAGCTCAAGTTGGCAGGATCTCGCCCGTCTCGGGATCGTGGGGGTCGGCCGTGGCCTGATTTTGCTCCGCCCTGCCGTCGACGCGGCCACGCCGGTTGCGGGAGGATTTGAGGCGGCAGCTGTCGCCGTTCAGCCCGAACACTCGGGCCGCCTCGCGACGAGAGTTGCCGTCGATGAAAATAAACTGACGAACGGCCGCGTAGACTTCCACGGCAAACATCCTGGGTCCCTCCCGAAAGAGAAGCCTCTCAAACTAGCCGACTTTTACGCCGCCCACATCAGCCAGATAGCAACCACCATCGACGAGTGCCTCATGCCCCTGGCCCAGTTTCGACCGCATGCGGCTGGCTCGCTGCGTCGGATGGGCCGCCGCATCTATCCGTCGTGCGGAACGTTGCTCTTGCGGCAAATCATTCGATGCGGCGGAAAGCTGTGCGTTCGCGATATTCACAAGGAGACGGCGATGAGATCCTTGATGCGGGTCGCAAGCGTTTCAAGCACGAAGGGCTTGGTCAGGACCTGCATCCCCTTCCGGAGATGCCCGTTTCCGAGGACGGCGTTCTCGGCGTAGCCGGTAATGAAGAGCACCTTCAAGTCGGGACGACGCTCGCGTGCGGCATCCGCCATCTGGCGGCCGTTCATCCCGCCCGGGAGACCAACATCGGTCACCAGCAGGTCGATGCGGACGTTCGACTGCAGCACCTTCAGGCCTGAGACGCTGTCGGCGGCCTCGATAGCCGTGTAACCGAGATCCTCCAGCACCTCGGTGACCAGCATCCGAACCGAGGGCTCGTCGTCGACGACCAGCACGGTCTCGCCGCGGCCCGCACGACCAACCTCGGCAAGCCGTCGGGCGACGTCGGTCTCGTCGGCCTCGCCGTAATGACGCGGCAGGTAGAGGCAGACGGTCGTGCCCTCGCCAACCTCAGAATAGATGCGGACCTGCCCACCGGACTGTCGAGCGAAGCCGTAGACCATCGAGAGGCCGAGCCCCGTGCCCTCGCCAAGGGGCTTGGTCGTGAAGAACGGCTCGAACACCTTCGTCATCAGGTCCGCAGACATCCCGATGCCCGTATCTGTGACACACAGGCTCAGGTACTGGCCCGGCGGCATGTCGTGCTGCCGGGCGCCCACCTCGTCTATCCATTTGTTCGTCGTCTCGATGGTAATGCGCCCACCGTCTGGCATCGCGTCGCGGGCGTTGATGCAGAGGTTTAACAGCGCATTCTCAAGCTGGCCCGGATCGATCAGCGCTGGCCAAACTCCCGACAGACCAACGACCTCCAGGTGAATGGCTGGGCCGACGGTGCGCCGAATGAGGTCCTCCATGTCCGTGACGAGGCGGTTCACGTTCGTGGGCTTGGGGTCGAGTGTCTGCCGCCGGGAGAAGGCGAGAAGGCGGTGCGTCAGAGCAGCCGCCCGCTTGGCCGCGCCCTGCGCCACGGTCATGTAGCGGTCGAGGTCGCCCATGCGCCCCTGGGACATGCGGTTCTGCATCAGCTCCAGGGAGCCGGAGATGCCAGCCAGTAGGTTGTTGAAGTCGTGCGCGAGGCCACCGGTGAGTTGCCCGACCGCTTCCATCTTCTGGCTTTGGCGCAACGCCTCCTCGGTCTCGGCAAGGACCTCGGCTTGGCGCTTGGCGACGCTCACGTCGCGCACAGACGCGTAGATCAGGCCATCGCGAGGTACGGCGTTCCAAGAAAGCCAGACATGGCTGCCGTTCTTGTGCCGGTATCGGTTCTCGAAGGTGAACTGAGCCTCGCCGCGCGCCAGGCCGCCGGCGGCCGACAGGGTGGCCGCGATGTCGTCGGGATGTACGAAGTCGAGGAACGGCCGCGCCCTCATCTCGTCCTCCGTCCATCCCAGCGTCCTCGGCCAAGCAGGGTTGAGGCTGATGAAGTACCCTTCGATGTTGGCGACGCAGAGAAGGTCCGAGGATGCCTGCCAGACTTGGTCACGCTCGGCCGTCCGGGCCGCGACCTGCGCGGCAAGGTCGGCCTCCGTCTGCTTCCGTGCAGTCACGTCGTGCACGAAGACGTGGAATCCGTCGACGGTCTCGTCGGGAGTGCGGCGAGGTAGATACCGGATTTCGGCAACGCGGGGTTCCCCATCCCGGCGCGGCCAGTCGAGTTCGAACGTGACCGCCTCGCCCGCGAGCGCGCGATCCATGTACGGCCTTCGGGCGGCGTAGTTCTCTGCTCCCAGAAGCTCCCTGACGTCACGGCCGACGATTTCCGCCGCAGGCACCGAGAACCATTCGTCGTAGGCCTTGTTGGCGAAGCGGTAGACGTGGTCGGCACCGATGAAGGAAATCAGGACCGGCAGCGCATCGGTGATGAGGCGTAGTTCACGCTCGCCCGCCTCGGCGCGCTTCTCGATGGTCCTTCGCTCGGTGATGTCCGAGAAGAAGATGGCCACGCGGTGCGTAGCCGGATCGCCGGTCCGGAGGGCGCGCACATCAAACCAGCGCCCGAACACCCCCGCGTAGTGCTCGAAATGGGCAGGCTCCCCGGTGAGGGCGACGCGTCCATAGGTATCGAACCAGTGCCGTTCCAGGTCGGGGGCGAACTCGCTCACCCACCTGCCGGCCACGTCGGCACCGGTCTGCCGTACGAAAGCGGGATTGGCCTCGACGATCCGGTAGTCTACGGCACGCTCGCCCTCGAACCGCATCTCGATGATGCAAAAGCCGACCTCGATGCTCTCGAACAAGGTCCGGTAGCGCGCCTCGTTCTCCCGCAGGGCGATCTCGCCGAGCGTGCGTTCGGTGACGTCGTGCCCCTCGACGAAGATTCCGCTGACGGACCCGCGGGCATCTGTGATGGGCTGGTAGACGAAGTCGAGATAACGCTCGTTGACCGGACCGCCGGGTACGGCCTGGACGTCGAACCGCGCACCTGTCGCCCTGTGGGCCTGGCCTGAGCGGAAGACCGCATCGAGTAGGTCGACGTAACCCTGGGCGGCCGCATCCGGCAACGCCTCGGCCACAGTGCTGCCGGCCACGTCGCGATGGTCGATGGCGCGCTGGTAGGCAGCGTTCGTCAGTGCGAAGCGGTGCTCCGGTCCGGTCAGCAGGGCGATGAAGCTAGGCGCCTGCTCGAACATCTGCGCGAGCGACGCTGACTGGGCACGTAGACTGCGCACCTCGGCTTCGAGTTGTTCGCGCGTCAGCATCGAGGGGTCGGAAAGATCGGCGGCCTGCATCCCAGGCGAAATAGCGTTCAATTGTGTTGGACGCGAGGAAGTTGAGTGCTGTCGGGCCTATTGCCCTGACGGCATCGCCTGAACGCGCGTGACAAGGAACCCAATTGGAAGAGGATCGGTCAGGATCGGTTCGCGTCCGACGTGTTGTTGACG
Organism: Methylobacterium sp. CM6241; assembly: GCF_054817845.1. Taxonomy (NCBI): domain Bacteria; kingdom Pseudomonadati; phylum Pseudomonadota; class Alphaproteobacteria; order Hyphomicrobiales; family Methylobacteriaceae; genus Methylobacterium; species Methylobacterium sp. CM6241. The sequence continues at coordinate 4,544,267 of NZ_CM139246.1, read as the reverse complement.
TATCGGATCGCAGCCAGGTTGCCGCGCCCTTCCAGTGCCCTGATTCGGTGATGGCGGCTTAAACTCAGCATGGCATTAGCGGATGCGGGGTGGCCGTCATGGCGAAGGGTGTCGGCAATTGTCGCAAAGTCACGCGCCGCGCCCTCGTCGGTGACGATACCTCGCGCCAACGCGTTCACCAGTTCTTCGACGACTCGGCTCATGCTCTCGCTCCATCGCTGCACGGAGTCATCAGACCGCTTCCCGAATGGCGAGCAAAAGGTCCTTCGGACGATAGGGTTTGCCGAGAAAATGACCGGAATCCGGCACCTCACGGTCGGCCAGCCTCCGGCCGCCGGAGGTCACAACCAACCGGATATGGGGCCAGGCATCCGCGACGCGTTCCGCGAGGACGAACCCGTCCATCGATCCCGGCATGTCGATGTCCGTGAACAGCACCCGAATGTCGGCTTGGCACCTCTCAAGGATGGCCCAGGCCGCATCGGCATGGGGCGCCTCGGTCACCACGAAGCCGGCCTCCTCCAACATGTCGACCACCATCATGCGGATCAGGCCTTCGTCCTCAACGACGAGGACGTGAGGTGACGAACGTAAAGCATCTTGGATTGGCATGGACTAATTCGGTGATCCCGTCACGGATCGAAAATAACCCATGACTGGGACAATCTCTCTGGCCGACCTTCGTTTCACCGTGGCCATACTATTTTAGCCTGACCGAAGCGCGGAAACTTGCCGCGTCCAGGTTCATTTGTCGCGTCGATGGTGAGAGGCATCGAAGGTAGATCGAATATCTTCAAGCGGCAACTCGGAGGGATGCTTTGCTTCTTGGACGACATCCTGCTTGCAACGCCGACCAAGCCGTAAACGCGGTCTGACATTAGGCCTCTACCCTCGACCGCCTGTGCCAGTCCCGCCCGGTCGGCAAGGCTGCGGCATCGATCCGTCATGCGGGACGTTGCCCAAAAGTCAAACCATCCGATGCGGCGGAAAGCCGTGCGTCCGCCATGAGCGGCCGGATGGGGAACGGAAGGAAACGGAATGCCCACACCTATGTTCGACGAGAGCAACATCACTTGGCGGACGCTCGATTGGCTCCCACACATCGCCTTCTTCGTCTACAAGGTCGACGAGGAAAACCGCATCGTCGATGTCGTATTTAAGTTCGCGGCGAACCAGAAGGTGATGCTGCACCGGCACAAGAGCCCCTACGTGACGCTTGTGATGCAGGGCGAGCTTCGGTTCTACCGCGAGGATGGCAGCTACAAGGAGACCCGCCCGACGGGTAGCTACGTCTCCGGCATGGCAAACGGCGAACCACATCTGGAAGGCGGTGGCGACGAGGACGCCATCGTGTTCTTCAGCAACCGCAATATCGAGGACGCGCTCTACGAGTTCCTCGACGACGCAGGCAATCCCGTCCAGGTCCTGGGCATCGCCGACTTCAAGGCGCAGCTTGAAGACCAGATCGCGACCGGGACCTACGAGAAGGTCACCGCCAAAGCCGCCTGACCACCGCGGATGCGGGGATGCCGAAAGCATTCCCGCATCCGTCACGGGTCGCTGCCCCTCGCGACTGCGGATACGGCCCGATCCGGAGCGTCAGAGGCGCGTGATGAGGTTGGTCAGCGAATTCGGAGAGGCATTATCAGCGTGGTCTCGGTCACCTTGACGTAGCCCAAGGCGATCATCAGTCCCGTGGCAATGAGGATCAGGGCGAGTGTCGCCCATGGCCGCATGCCCACTCTCATCATCCGGGCTTGGCATCCGGAAGGTCCGACCAGGTCATGCCGGCCTGAGCCACTCCCTTCACCATCGGCATGCAAACACTCGCCGGGGGCATGCCCCTTGCGACTGGTGAAAAAGTAAAAATGGCTCGCGGCCGTGTCCGCGATGTTGCGCCGCCGCATTAAATCGATGTAAGGCCACACCATCCAACAGGACCCGGTGAAAGCCCGGGTGGCTCTTCCGGCCGCCGATCCGCCGGACCACGCAATCGACGTCGACCGTGTCGCGAACCTCCGAGGAGGCCGACCCGCCGTCTTGCGCATCCCGCACCGGATCGAACACGCTTCGCGTGCGGGACGACGAAAGTCTCCCACCCATCATGAACCTCGCACAACTCCGGAGCGAATGGGCTCCGAACGTCACGCGTGAACTTTTGGCCGGGGCGGTCGTCGCCTTGGCCTTGATCCCCGAGGCCATCGCCTTCTCGATCATAGCCGGCGTCGATCCCAAGGTCGGCCTCTACGCCTCCTTCTGTATCGCCGTGGTCACCGCCTTTGCCGGCGGGCGCCCGGCAATGATCTCCGCCGCCACCGGGGCCATGGCGCTCCTCATGGTCGGCCTCGTGAAGGATCACGGCGTCGGCTACCACTTCGCCGCCACGATCCTGACCGGGCTCCTTCAGATCGTCGCCGGGGCGCTGCGCCTGGGCAACCTGATGCGGTTCGTCTCGCGCTCGGTGGTCACCGGGTTCGTCAACGCCCTGGCGATCCTGATCTTCCTAGCGCAGATGCCGGAGCTCCTCGGGCAAGGCACCACGGTCTACGTCATGACCGCAGTCGGCCTCGGCATCATCTACGGCCTGCCGTACCTGACCAAGGCGGTGCCGTCGCCGCTGGTCACCATCGTCCTGCTCACGGCGGTCTCGATGTATCTCGGCCTCGGCATCCACAAGGTCGGCGACATGGGCGCGCTTCCGAGCGAGCTGCCATGGGTGGCCCTGCCGCAGGTGCCGTTCACCCTCGACACCCTCTGGATCATCCTGCCGGTCTCGCTGACGCTGACCATGGTTGGCCTGCTAGAGAGCCTGATGACCGCGGCCATCGTCGACGAGATGACCGACACGACCTCGAACAAGAACCGGGAATGCGCTGGCCAGGGCGTGGCCAACATCACCTCGGGGTTCTTCGGCGGCATGGCCGGCTGCGCCATGATCGGCCAGTCCGTCATCAACGTTTCCTCCGGGGGACGCGGGCGCCTGTCGACCCTGTTCTCGGGCGTCTTCCTGCTGTTCCATATCGTGGCGCTCGGGCCCTACGTGGCGCAGATCCCGATGGCCTCGCTCGTGGCGGTGATGATCATGGTCTCGATCAACACCTTCCAGTGGAAGTCCCTGCGCACGCTGGTCACCCACCCGAAGGCATCGAGCGTGGTCATGCTTGGCACCGTCGCGGTGGTGGTCGCCACCCACGACCTGGCGAAGGGCGTCCTGTTCGGGGTGGTCCTCAGCGGGCTGTTCTTCGCCCACAAGGTCACGAAGTTCTTTGCCGTCCGGTCGTCCCGCGGCGAGAGCGACGTGCGCACCTACCGAGTCACCGGACAGATCTTCTTCGCCACGGCGGAGGCGTTCCATTCCGCCTTCGACTTCCGCGAAGAAGCCCTCAAGGGTGTCGTGATCGACCTGCAGGCAGCGCACTTCTGGGACATCTCAGCGATCAACGCTCTCGAACGGGTCGTCCTGAAGTTCCGCCACCACGGCGTCACGGTCGACGTGGTCGGCATGAACGAGGCGACGGCCACCATGGTCGAGCGCATCGGCACCCACGACAAGCCTGGTGCGACCTTCGCAGTCGGTGGTCACTGATCCAACGACGGCCATCCTCGTCCCGCGCTGGCGGCTCACGAGGATGGCCCTGTACCCATTCTGAAACCCATGCCCGCCCGAGAACGACAGACCGCATGAAGCATTCCGCAACGCACTTGCTCGCCGCGCTGGCCACGGCCGGCATGACGCTCACTCCCGCCTATGCCCCCGAGCCGACCGGGACTTGGTTGACTGAGGACAAGCGGGCCAGGGTCCGGACCGAGCGCTGCGGACCGGGCAACCCAACCTGTGCGGATACGTGGTCTGGGGCAGCAAGCCGCTCGGTGTGAACGGCCTGCCTCGCGTCGACCGGGAGAACCCCGACACCGGCAAGCGGGAACGCCCATTGCTCGGTCACCAGATGATCTTGGGACTGAAGCCGGGCGGGGACGGTCGGTTCTCGGGCCAGAACTACAACGGGGACAACGGTAAGTCCTATGCGGTGACCATCTGGAGCGAGACGCCTTCCGAGCTGTCGGTGAAGGGCTGCCTCCTGGCCGTTCTATGTGGAACCCAGACGTGGACCCGGGTCACGGACGTGGTGCCGGGCCAGCTCAAGGGCCCGACGAACGGGAATGGCGGCCCAAGATCCGACCGTGAATGGGGCGACAAGCCGTCGGCTCCCGGTAATGCCAAGGGCCGATCCAACCTACCTCAATAGGCGCCCTCGTCAGGGATGCACAGGACGGTCCCGCAGGCCTTGCAATGGACGGCGTCCGGCTCGTGACGCTGCAGGGCGCAGGCCGGACAAGGGTGGCGGACCTTGTTGGGTCTGAACAGCACCTGCGCCAGGCGCAAGAACAGGGTGACCCCGCACAGCATCACCACCACCGAAATCAGGCGTCCCGAGGTGCCCGACAGGGTGATGTCCCCATAGCCGGTGGTCGTGAGCGAGGTCACGGTGAAGTACAGGGCGTCGACGTAATTGCCGATGGCCGGGTTGGAGCGGTGCTGGGTGGCGTAGACCAGCCCCGTCATCACGAAGACGAACACAACCAGGTTTGTGGCCGCGAGGATCACCTCCTCGTTGCGGCGAAAGAAGTCGCTGTCGGAACGGAGGCGGTCCAGGAGCTGGTACGTCCTGAGAAGTCGCAGCGTTCGCATGATGCGCAGGAATCCCGCTCCCTCGCCGACGATGGGTGCGAGGAAGGAGACCAGCGCGGCGATGTCCGCCCAGGTGGTCGGGCGGAGCAACTCACGCCAGCGATGCTGCGAGATCGAGAAGCGCGCGACGAAGTCCGTCAGCACGGCCACCCCGATCAGGACATCGAAGCCTTCCACCAACGGCGCCCTCGGCATGAACGAGGACACCACGATGAACAGGATGGTAGCGACATCGAACACGAGCAGGCCGTAGCGGAACCGGTGGGCCCGGTCGCTCTCCCCTTCATAGAGGTCCGTGAGGCGGCTCTTCATGGCGTCCATGCCAGGTCTCTAGCGCCCGCCGCGCGCGTCGTCTCGTCTCCGTGATGGATGGATCGGTCGCACCAGACGTCTGACAGGGAGACGAGGGGCCGTTGACCCGAGTGGTCGGGTGCGGTCCCCGGAAAAGGGATGTTTGAATGTCGGTGACCCGCAAGGACGAGGCACGCCTGCTGAGCGGCGACGAACACGAACTTGTCACGCAGGCCCACCATCCGGCGCTTCGCGGCCTAGACGACGGTGCACTCTCTGCCTTGGTCAAGCGCCTGCGCGAACGTCGAGACAGGGCTCGCGACATCTCCCAGCAGCAGCGTCGCGAGTTCCGTGGCAAGTCCGCTCCCTCCGGCGCACGTCCGGCCACCGACAACAGCGGAACGAAGCGCAAGGGTGCGGTCCTGGCCGGTGCCCTTAAGCGGGCGAGCCGGGAGCACGAGCGTCGACGTCACGAAGCGGCCCGCACCGACTTGAGCGGGAACGCCCGGCGTGCGCTGAGGATGAAACGCGCCGCCGGCGACCCGTCCGTGAACCTGCCGTCCTCCCGCACCGCCGGACAGGGGATGCGCTCGCTGCCAAACGACGGGATCGCGCCCTCGGGCGCCCTCGACGCAGAAGGTCACAAGCCCGTCCTGGAACGCAGCCGCAAGGTTCGCTGAAGGTTCCGCGTGGCGCTTAACCTTGAGCCGTCGCACGGGTTGCCCCGCGGGCGGACAGCTGGCAGGCCAAGGCCATGCATGAGCCCAAGCGACTACCCCGTCCGATCTCGGCCCTTCGCAACGTCCTGCAGGGCGAGGCGTCCGGTGGCCTGATCCTGATGGCGAGCGCCGCCCTGGCCCTCGCCATCGCGAACTCTGGCTGGTCCGAGGCGTACTTCGCCGTCCTCAAGACTTATGTCGGTAGCCTCAGCGTCCTGCACTGGGTCAACGACGGTCTGATGGCGGTCTTCTTCTTACTGGTTGGGTTGGAGATCAAGCGCGAGGTCCTCGACGGGCGCCTGCGGACCTGGCCGGACCGAGTGCTGCCCGGCGTCGCGGCGTTCGGCGGCATGGTCGTCCCAGCCCTGGTCTACGTCGCGGTCAACCGGCACTCGCCCGAGACCCTGCGCGGTTGGGCGATCCCGACCGCCACCGACATCGCCTTCGCGCTCGGCGTGCTTGCCCTCCTGGGATCGCGCGTTCCCGTCTCGCTCAAGATCTTCCTGACCGCGCTCGCCATCATCGACGACCTCGGCGCGGTGCTCATCATCGCGGCGTTCTACACCGCGGACCTGTCGCTGCCGATGCTGGGAGGCGCCGCCGCGGTCTTCGCCGTCCTGTTCGGAATGAACAAGGCCGGGGTCAGTCGCTTGACGCCTTACCTCCTCTTCGGCGCCGTGCTGTGGTTCCTGGTGCTGAAGTCCGGCATCCACGCCACCATCGCGGGCGTACTGCTCGCCTTGACGATTCCGCTACGCCTGAGCGTCGGCAAGCCGGATGACCCGACCTCGCCCCTGCATATCCTTGAGCACGCCATCCATCCCTGGTCCGCCTACCTCGTGCTACCGGTCTTCGGGTTCGCCAACGCGGGCGTGTCGTTCGCGGGCATGACGACGAAGATGCTGCTCGATCCCGTCACGCTCGGGGTGGCTCTCGGCCTATTCGTTGGAAAACAGATCGGCGTGTTCGGGGCCGTGGTCGCCGCGGTGAAGCTTGGGCTCGCGCAGCGCCCGGCCCATGCCGGCTGGTGGCACCTCTACGGCCTCTCGCTGCTCTGCGGGGTCGGGTTCACCATGAGCCTGTTCATCGGGTTGCTGGCCTTCGCCGACAGCCCGGAACTGGAAGCGGAGACGAAGATCGGCGTCCTGCTCGGCTCCCTGTCCTGCATGGCATTTGGCGCGCTGGTGCTCCTGCTGGCTCCAAAGCCCGACAGGGGCAGCCGCTCCGATCCTGAGAGGACGCAAGCCCGGGCCGGGGCGATGGCATGAACTCACGTCTCAGGGCCTGGCTGGAGACCCTCGGCGACCAGTTCTGGCTCCGCCCGGCAGTCATCGTGCTGACTTGCCTCGGCCTGGGGCAGCTCGGTGTCTGGCTGGAGACCGCCCACATCGCCGGATACGACGCCTCCTCGTCCGCCGCGAACTGGGGATACTCTGGTGGGGCGGAAGGCGCCCGCGCCCTCCTGAGCGCCGTCGCGTCCTCAACAATCGGCGTCGCCGGAACCACGTTCTCCATTACCATCGCGGCCCTTTCCATGGCCTCGGGTCAGATGGGACCGCGCCTCCTGCGCAACTTCACCCGCGATGCGCGCAACCAGGTGGCGCTCGGGATCTTCCTCGGCACCTTCGCCTACGCGCTCATTGTCCTGCGTACGGTCCGGACCGTGCAGGAGACGCCCTTCGTCCCACATCTTGCCGTCAGCGGCGCGATCCTGCTCGCGATGCTCAGCGTCGCGACCCTGGTCTGGTTTGTCCATCACATCGCCGCCGGCATCAACGTCGAGACCGTGGTCGATGCCGTCCATGACGACCTGTGCGACGCCATTCAGAGGCATACCCTCGACGCCCCGGACGTTCGGAGCTCGCTGCCCATGCCGGAATCGGGAACCGTTGCCGCGCCGGCCAGCGGCTATCTCCAGGCCGTCGACCGGGACAGCCTCGCCGATTGGGCTCACGAGCACAGGGTCCTGGTTACGTTGCGTGCGCGTCCTGGCAATTACGTACCCGCTGGGTTCCCGGTCGCGCATCTCTCGTCCCCAATCGAGGACGCATCCGGGGCCCTGGGAAAGGCCCTGACGTTCGGTCGTCGTCCGGCCGCCCTGCAGGACTTGGAATACGCGGTCCGGCAATTGAGCGAGGTGGCGGTCCGGGCGCTCTCGCCCGGCATCAACGACCCGTTCACGGCTGGCAGCGTGACGGACCACCTCGGCGACGCGCTGTGCCGGCTTGCACCGCGGCACCTGCCCAGCGGCGTGACCGCCCGCGAGGGACGGATCGTGCTGGTGCAGCCCGTAACCGACTACGCCGGGCTGTGCGACGCGATGTTTCACATGATCCGCCAGAACGCCGCCGGCTCCGTTCACGTCCTGGCCCGCATGCTGGAGGTGCTGACCCGTGTCGCCGAAATCGAACACCAGACGGACCGCCGCGTAGAGCTCCGACGGCACGCCAACCTCGTCATCGCAGCGGCGCGCCGGGATGTCAGTGAACTGGCGGACCTGAATGATCTGGAAATGCGCCACCAGCGCTTCGGCGCTGTCGCTCCGACTGCCTAGCCGACGTTGGAACGACGCTTGGAAGCCGTCAAAGACCTCCGTACGTCGCCGCGAATGAACGTTGCGGCTCCCCCCCCGGGGCTGCCTGGAGCGAGCGACTTGTCGGACAATCCTTTCGATCCTAACGGTGATGCCATGTCCCATGCCGCCTTGCCCGATCAAGCCCATGCATCGATACCTGCCATCGCGCAGGCGGCACCTAACCCCTCTAATTGTCCAAGCACCCGCTTCTTCGCCGAAGTCGGCATCGTCCCCGGCATGCGCGTTCTCGATGTCGGCTGCGGAAACGGAGACCTCAGCCGCTTCGTTGCCCGGTTGGTGGGACCGGACGGCGAGGTTATCGCCATCGACCGAAGCCCGGAGGCGTTGGCGATGAGCCACACGGCGGATGAAGGTCCTCAGGCGGCGCCCATCCACTACCGGCAGGCGGACCTGACGGACACACTGCCGGATCAGGGCCGCTTCGATGCCATCGTCGGGCGCCGCGTGCTGATGTACCTCCCTGACGCCACCGCGACGCTCGCCCGTCTCGCCTCCCTCGCGAAACCAGGGGCGATCATGGCGTTCCAGGAGCACGGGCGTGCCGGCCTTCCCGCCGGGCTCGGCGAGTTGCCTCTCCATCGTCGGCTCTACGGTTGGTTATGGGACACGGTAGCGGCGGAGGGCGGCGATACCGGGCTCGCGCTGCGCTTGGCGGACCTATTGCAGGCGGCGGGGCATCGCATTGAGGTGGCGCGGAACGAGGGGGTGCTCCTGCAGGCCGGCGAGCCGTCCTTCCTGCCGACGCTGGCCGGAGCCATGCTCCCCCGCATGGTCGAGCGCGGTGTTGCAAGCACGGATGAGGTGGGCCTCGACACCCTCGCGGAACGTCTCCGAGAGGAGCATGGGGCGGTTGGCGGCATGATCGTCTGGGACTTGGCTTTCCTCGTCTCGGCACGCGTCACTTCAGGCAGATAGTCCGGTCGAGGTGCAGCCGATCCTCGCGCTAGGCAGGCGATGTAGCTCGCCCTTCTTCACCGAGGGTGGGCATTCACTCGTATCCTCCGAGCAGCAAAATCAGTTCTGGCGCCCTAGCGCCCACCTGCGGAGTGGCGGTCTTGTGTCGGGTACGAGCACTACAAAGTGCGTGACGGGCCTCCGCCTCGGCGCGATCCTCCTCATGTCCTCAAGCTGCGCTACGACCTGGAAAGCGTGGCGGGAGTTACCCTGAACCAGGGGTCGCCAGGGTGCGACGAGCCACCATGGCCAGGGTCGAGCCCTGGACGATGATGGTGAACAGCACCACGGCGTAGGTCGCCGCGAGGATCGCGGCCTTTGCGTCGCTCTCCGGTACGGAGAGGGCCAGCGCGACAGAGATGCCGCCGCGGACGCCGGCCCAGGTCAGGAACGGCACGTTCCGGGCCGACAGGTTGCCGCCCCACCGGAAGGCCAGCAATGGCGCGGAGACCGCCACCAAGCGCGCCAGGAGGACAATCGGTACCGCCGCCGCCGCAAGGACAAGCGAGCCGGGCTCAAAGCGCAGGACCAGGACCTCAAGGCCAATCAGCAGGAACAGCACCGCGTTCAAGACCTCGTCGACTAGGGTCCACAGGGACGAGACGTATCCCTGGGTGCGCTCTCTCATGGCATCGCGCGGGGCCCTGTCGCCGACCAGCAGCCCGGCCGCTACCACCGCCAGGGGACCGCTGGCATGGAGCTTCTGGGCAAGGGCGTAGGTGCCGGCGACCAGGGCCAGCGTGATCAGGACTTCGACCGGGAAGTCGTCGATGGCTCGCATGGCGCGATAGGCGACGTACCCGGTAACAACGCCGAGAAGCAGGCCGCCGCCGGCCTCCTGCAGGAGCAGTCGCGCGATGCCGCCGGCACTGGATGGTTCCCCGCCGATGCCGGCTGCGAAGCCGAGAAGGACGGTGAACAGGACGATGCCGACCCCGTCGTTGAACAACGCCTCTCCCTGCATCTCGATCTCCAGGGAGGGCGGCACCTTAACATTCTTCAGGGTGGCGAGCACCGCGACCGGATCGGTCGGACTGATCAGGGCTCCGAAGACAAGGGCCCATGCCAGCGAGACCGGATGCCCCGACCATTGGGTAACCGCCCAGAAGGCGCTGCCGACAATAGCCGTTGAGATGACGGTCCCGACGAGGGCCAGCGTGGCGACGGGCCAGGCCCTGTTGCGCAACGCGCTCAGGTCGAGGGTCATGGCGCCCGCGAACAGCAGGAAGGCCAGCATCCCATTCATCACCACGTCGGTGAAGTCGATCTGACGCAACGGGCCGGTCAGGGCTTCGTAGAGGTGCTGATTGGGAAAGGCGACGTCGAGGAGGACCAGCAGCAGCGAGGCGACGAGTCCCAGGACCAGCATGCCGATGCTATGTGGCATGTGGATGAAGCGTCCGTTGATCCAGCCGAACAGGGCGGACAGGGTCAGCAGCATCGCTATCAAGTCGAAGATGGAGATCACGCGATGGTCCCGGTGCGGTCCGAAACGGTTACGAGGACAAGGTGCTTCCCACGGTAAGGTTCAATCGGGCGGGTGCACGGACGGCACGCCCCCCCTTCGGACGCGAGAGTTTCCGCAGGGTCAGGCGTCATAGGCAGGCTAATAGTCGAAATCTTATTGATGGAACCCATGCCCTGGGTCCGCTCCCAACCCAGGCTGTGTGAAAACGTGCTGATCTGATAGAGTAAATTCCGATCTTGGAGGTCGGGATGAAGCGCTTCATCGCAGGTGAGGATCGTCAGCAGATCACGCTGCTTCCCGATTGCCTGGACGACTATATCACCGCCGACAATCCGGTTCGCCTCGTCGAAGTGTTCGTCGATGAGCTCGATCTGACGGCACTCGGCTTTGCAGGCGCGGTGCCGGAGGCGACCGGCCGTCCGGCCTATCACCCGGCGACGCTGCTCAAGATCTACCTCTACGGCTACCTCAACCGTGTCCCGTCGAGCCGTCGGCTCGAACGCGAGAGCCAGCGCAACGTCGAGCTGATTTGGCTGACCGGTCGGCTGATGCCCGACTTCAAGACGCTGGCCGACTTCCGCAAGGACAACGGTTCTGCCATCCAGGCCGCTTGCGCGCAGTTCGTGGTGCTGTGCCGGCGGCTGAACCTGTTCAGCAAGGCCGTCGTCGCGGTCGACGGCAGCAAGTTCAAGGCGGTCAACAACCGCGACAAGAACTTCACCGCCGCCAAGGTCGAAGCCCGGATGGCGCAGGTCGAGGCGAGCATCGGCCGTTACCTCGCGGCGCTGGACCGGGCTGACCGCGAGCCGAGCGACATCGCCGAGGCGCGCACGACGCGGCTCAAGGAGAAGATCGCGGGCTTACGCGAGCAGATGCAGGTTCTCCAGGCGAGAGGCCGGCAGGTCGAGGCTGCGCCCGATCGCCAGATCTCGCTGACCGATCCCGATGCGCGCTCCATGCCGACCAGCGGCAAAGGCACCGGCATGGTCGGCTACAACGTCCAGGCGGCCGTGGATGCCGAGCATCACTTGATCGTCGCCCATACGGTGACCAACATCGGCAATGATCGGACCCAACTCGCGCCGATGGGGCTTCTGGCGCAGGCAGCGACAGGATGCGACACGCTTACGGTGCTGGCCGACCGGGGCTACCTCAACGGCGAGCAGGTCCTGGCCTGCGAGGGGACCGGCGTGCTGCCCTGCGTGCCAAAGACCCTGACCTCGGGCCATGCCAAGCGTGGCCTCTTCACGGGACAGGACTTCGTCTACGACGCCGAAAACGATCACTACACCTGTCCCGCCGGCCAGCACCTGACCAAGGGGCCGGCCCGGTCCGATCGCCGGGCCGAGGGCGACGAGATGGACCACTACCGCAACCTGACGGCCTGTCTCGATTGCGCGCTCAAGCCCCGCTGCACGCCGGCGGAGACGCGGCGTGTCAAACGCTGGGTGCACGAGGGCGTCCTCGACGCAATGCAGGCGCGGCTCGACCGAATGCCAGACGCGATGAAGATCCGTCGCCAGACCGTCGAGCACCCATTCGGCACGCTGAAGGCCTGGATGGGAGCGACCCACTTCCTGACCCGGACCTTGGCCAGGGTCAGAACAGAGATGAGCCTGCAGGTTCTGGCCTACAACATGAAGCGGATGATCCAGATGTTCGGGGTCGGTCCGCTGATGGCGGCGATCCGAGCCTGAAGGCCACCACTTCGCTCGGCGACACTCTCAGGACATTCGCCTTGAACCTGAGGGATCTGCGTTCTCACACGGCCTCGATCGCGAACGGAAAGGCGGTTGAACTGTGGAGTCCGGTCGTACCGTAGCGTCTGCTTTGATCGGAGCATCTCCCAAGAACGGACAGACAGAAGTTCACCCAGTCTTGCCATAGGTGTCGATTTGACACTTGCTGCCGATAGCAGTCGTTCAGCGTCCAGGCGGCGTCATCCGGATTGATTATATGGCGGTGGCCGCTTCCTGCTAACGGGTTCCACTCGGATTGTAGGCATATAGGGCGCGTGGCGATACTTCCGTACTGAGAAAATCAAGAGTGCGCCTAGCTCAAGGATGACTTCCTGCTGTCATCCCGGGCATCAAAGGAAGCGCGTAGTGGCCCTCGGTGACTGCAATTGCAGATAGAGTCAGCCCTAATATCGTAATGTACAAGACGGCAAATATGTCCCGATTGGCCCCGTCTGTCGCGAGGAATAAGCCAGCGAAGGGTATGCTCTGCAATGCGAGGACGGCTGCGATATTCATCATAGAGACCTCAGCGGCCGGTGGTCGGATGTTGAAGCACCACCGAAGCCGCAGTCTTCAGGCACTTGTAAGATTGTGTTCCACTCGTTCGGTCTGTGCCTTGCTCAGGAAGCGCAAGGAATGAGCCGCCGTCCAAGCGGACGGCGGCTCATCTACCCTGCAGGCAGCGTTAGAGCGGTCTGCCTTATTGGCCGCCCCGGCTGGAACTCCGGGGGAGCGATACGTCAGGCGGTCGCCAGGGCCTGAGTGGGAATCACCACATCATTGTTCGCAGCATGGTGGCGCTTCAGCATTGGCCGCAGCACCGCGATGGCGAGGAAGGCAGCGAGGAGATCCATGGCTGCAACCGTGTAGAGTACCGTCGCCCAGGTACCGGTCGCCTGCATCAGGATGTTGCCAAGCGGTACGAAAAGAGCAGCGAAGCCTTTTGCACAATAGAGTACGCCGTAAATCTTACCGATGTGGGCTGAACCGAAGGTATCGGCGGCGGTGGCGCTGAACAGCGAGTAGACCTCGCCCCAGGCCAGGAACACGATGCCCGAGAGAATGATGAAGGCCCACGGGTTGGTGCCGAAGTACCCCAATGCCACGATGCCGATGCCCTCCATAGTGAAGGCGATGAACATCGTCTTTTCACGGCCGATGCGGTCTGAGATAAAGCCGAATAGCGGACGCGAGATGCCGTTCAGGATTCGGTCGAGCATGAGCGCGAAGGGCAAAGCGGCCATGGCAAAGAAGTACAGGTTGACCTTGAACTCCTTCACACCGAGATCCTGCGCGATGACGCCGAGCTGGGCCACGGCCATCAGTCCGCCGGTGACCGTGCAGGTGAACATCAGCAGCATGACGTAGAAGACTGGTGTACGAAGCGCTTCACGAAGCGTGTAGTCGCGCCTGCTCTGGAGAACCTTGCTGGAATAGATAACCTCGCCCTTCGCAGGCCCACGCAAGCCGATCGCCGCCAGCATGATGATCGCGCCCTGGATCAGGCCGAACACGAAGAAGGCCTGGGCGTAGCTGCCCTGGGAGATCATGTTGGCGATTGGGATGATCGTCAGGGCCGAGCCAGCGCCGTAGCCACCCGCCGTCAGGCCGACCGCGAGGCCGCGCTTGTCCGGGAACCACTTCAGGGCGTTGTTGATGCAGGTGGCGTAAACACAGCCCACACCGATACCGCCCGCCACCGAGCCGGTATAGAAGCCGGTGAGCGTGGTGGCGTAGGAGTTGATGACCCAGGCAAGCCCGGTCATCAGGCCGCCAAACATCACGACCCGGCTCGGGCCGTACTTGTCGATGAAATATCCTTCAATCGGGGTCAGCCATGTCTGCACCACGACGAAGATTGTGAAGGCGACCTGGATTGCGGCGCGATCCCAGCCAAACGTCTTCTGGATCTCCGGGACGAAAAGAGTCCAAGAATACTGGATGTTAGCAGCCGCAACCATGCAGGCGACGCCTAACACGAGTTGCAACCATCGATTGGCAGGTACTGCGGCTGCCGGTGGTGCACTGGACGTAGCCATGGGCGATCTCCCGTTTCCGAATAACGTGCGGCGTCTTTTGATTGGGCTCAGCACGGCCTCAGGCCCCCGCAAGTTACGACTCGGGATCTATCGTGCATCACTCGGTATGCAGTATTTGGCATACCACGGGGTATGGCAAGGGAAATAGTTCCGCTATAATTTTAATCCGGCGCGTCGATCGGAATTATAATTATGGATTAATTCGATGCGTTTGAACGTGCAACGGAACTATGCTGGAGAGCGGGCGCGGGTAGAGTCTATGAAGTTTTGCACTATTAAATTGGTTGACAAAACCTTTTTTGACCCAATGATCTGCAAACTTAGCTTGACGTTTAAATGGAGTATACCCAATGGCAGTTTCGCATAACTCACTGGTTCTCTACGGCTTCTTCTTAGTCGTTGGAGGATTAATGCTTGCCTTGCGCGCAAGGAGGGCGAACGAAAGTCCTGCGAAGAGCAAATCTATGACATTTGCTGGCGTAATAACGGTGACTGGTTTAGGAATTTGGGCCGCGAGCATTATGATTGAAAATTGATTGGGGTATTTTGATTGCAATTTATATCTTCAATTGCTTACGCGATGCTGGAATTGAGTTCAGATTTTTCTGAAAGCCCGTTGTTGATAGGCAGCGAGGTGTTCCCTTGCCGACAATTCAAGGGCAAGATCGTACCGACCAGTATCGCCTCGATCCGGTCATTTAGACTTGATTATCCGACGCGCCGGAGGGAACATAGAAAGTACGTCGCGGTACAACTCAGCCGTGTTGCACTTGCCGATCCTTATTGCCATAGCTAGGAGCCCGTCCGAGTAATCCTCTCGACGGCGAGGCCAGAGGGTGATTCACTCGGCTCATGGCCAAGGTGTTTCGCTCCTGGGATGTGGATCAGGGCTGGTTGCTGCCGCCCTCGCTGCACGAGTTCGTGCCGCCCGGGCACATGGCGCACTTCGTCCGCGACACGGTGCGGGAAGCGCTCGACCTCTCGGCTATCCTCGACACCTACGTCGAGGAGCGCGGCTACCCGCCCTACCACCCGGGCATGATGGTGGCGCTCCTGCTCTACGGCTACAGCCGTGGCCTGTACTCGTCGCGTCAGCTCGCCCGGGCCTGCGAGGAGCGGGTCGACGTCATGGCGGTGACCGGGCTGAACCGGCCGGACTTCCGCACCATCGCCGACTTCCGCAAGCGCCACCTCGTGGCCCTGTCGGACCTGTTCGTGCAGGTGCTGCGCCTGTGCCGCGCGGCCGGTCTGGTCCAGTTCGCCCACGTGGCGGTGGACGGGACCAAGGTGAAGGCCAACGCCTCCCGCCACAAGGCGATGAGCTACGGACGCATGAAGACGGCCGAGCCGGCGCTGGCCGCCGAAGTCGACGCCTGGCTGGAGCAGGCGCGGGAGGCGGACGCGGCCGAGGATGCGGTGCAGGGCGCGAACCGACGGGGCGACGAGACGCCGGACTGGATGGCCGACAAGCAGCGACGGCTGGAGACGATCCGCGCCGCCAAGGCCGCGCTGGAAGCGGAAGCGGTCGATCCGCCCGACCCCGAGGACGAGAGCGGGCCGGGTGCATCCTCGGGCATGCGCCGGCAGGGGCGGCCCCTGCGCGGTGAGGACGGCGGTCCGCCGGACCGGGCGCAGCGCAACTTCACCGACCCGGACAGCCGGATCCTGCCGACCCGCGACGGGTTCGTGCAGGGCTACAACGGGCAGATCGCCGTCGATGCCGCGCATCAGATCATCGTAGCCCACCGCCTCGTGACGAACGCCGCCGACGCTCGCGCCCTCGTGCCGCTCATCGACGACGTCCGCGCTCATCTCGGGCGCAAGCCGCGCGAGGTCTCGGGCGATGCAGGCTTTGCCAACGAGGCGAACCTGGCCGCGCTGAAGGAGCGGCGGATCACCGCCTATCTCGCTCCGGGGCGGGCGCGTCACGGCGAGGCGGATGCGGCCGGGCGTCGTAAGCTGACGAAGACGCCCCTGATGCGTGCGATGGCCGCGCGGCTGAAGCGGGCTGGCCGCCGGAGCCGCTACCGCCTCAGGAAGCAGGTCGTCGAGCCGGTATTCGGGCAGATCAAGCAGGCCCTGGGCTTCCGCCAGTTCCTGCTCCGCGGGCTCGATCAGGTCCGGGGCGAATGGGCGATGATCTGCACCGCCCACAACCTCCTCAAGCTGGCCAAGGCCGGGCGCTGAGCATGACGCGGGCGGGCTCGCCTTGATCTCAACCCCGACCTCAATCCGAAAAATCGTTACTCGGACGGGCTCCTAGGAGTCTTGTTCCGGTTGGACGTCAAATAACATCGTGTTTGTCCAATTTCGTACATTCCATATCCCTAAAAGATGCCAGAAGACCTCAATATATCTTATCTTCGCGCAGTGCTGTAACTTATTATTAAATTGTTCTAGGCCCTATGATTTTTAGTATTGCGGGGATTTTTTGTGCTGCAGGAGTTTCAACACACCATTCTGGAGATGACCGCGCGTGGTCGGCCAACTGACGAAGTGGCAGACTGCATCTGTCGCTGGGCCGAGGAGCGCGCGCCTGGCGCGCTGTGCTCGATCCTCACAGTTGATCGGACCGGGCGCCTGCATCCCCTGGCAGGCCCAAGCCTACCCCTGCACTACTCTGCAGCTCTTGACGGCTTAAAAATTGGGCCTTGCGTCGGATCGTGTGGGACAGCCGCTTACCGGGGCGAGCCTGTCACAGTCGTTGACATTAGCACCGATCCTCTCTGGACGGCGTATAAGGCCCTGGCTGAGCCGCTTGGCTTCAAGGCGTGCTGGTCGAGCCCGATCTTTCGCGGAAATGACTGTGTGCTCGGGACCTTCGCTTTCTATTATGGCGAATGCCGAGGCCCGAGCGATCAGGAGCAGGCAATCGTGGCGGCCTGCATTCACTTGTGCTCCATCCTGCTTGAGCGCGACGAGGTTCGATCCGAGATTCGCCAACTCGCCTACTTTGACTCGCTTACCGGCTTGCGCAATCGCGCATGCTTCAATCTTGATTTCGACGAGCAGTCTGGGAAGAACTGCGCTCTCGGTCTTCTCCTCATAGATGTGGACCACCTCAAGCGAGTAAACGACACGCTGGGACATGCTGCCGGGGACACGCTTCTCCGTGAGGTGGGACTGCGGATCGCTGCACATGCCGGACCGGGTACGGCTTACCGGATCGGAGGCGACGAGTTCGCCATCCTCATCACCGGTGAGAGCGCCCGGTCAGATATGGACCAGATCGTAAATGACATTCTGACAGCAACACGAGAGCCTACCGCCTGCGGCGAGCGTGTAGTAACCGCAACGGTGACATGCGGCGGGTCGACCTGTGGTTCAGAGGAGCCGTGCGAGTTGGCGGTTTTGCGTCAGCAAGCAGACCTCGCCCTCTATCATGCCAAGGAAAGCGCACGGGCGGGCTTCGTTTTCTTCGACGACACGTTCGCTAGCACCATCACGCATCGTTTTCAGACGTTCCAAACCGTGGCGAGCGCTTTGGCGGAGCATCGACTTGCGGCGCACTATCAACCCATTGTTCGGCTCGACAGCCGCGAGATCGTCGGCCTAGAGGCGCTTTGCCGCCTGAGCATGCCCGACGGGCGCATCCTCACTGCCGGGCAGTTCGTTGAAGCAGTCCAGGACCTCTCCCTCGGCCGTCTCATCACGGACCGGATGCTAGATGAGGTTGCGAGGGACATTCGTCATTGGTTAAACCTAGGTATTCCAATTCAACACGTCGGCGTGAACGTGTCGATGGCTGACTTCCAGGGAGACGACCTCTATCGACGGATCGTAACCGTATTCGGACGTTACGGGGTTCCGCTACAGCACATTATACTGGAGGTTACTGAGTCAGTGTATATGGAGAGAGGACATCACGACGTCGTCTCTTCGATCCACCGCTTGCGTGCGGAAGGACTTCTTGTCGCCCTCGATGACTTCGGCACGGGGTACGCGTCTCTAACTCATCTCCTCAGTTTCCCGGTCGATATTATTAAGATCGACAAAAGTTTCGTTGATTGTTTGGAGGGGCGTGAGGCCGGACGCGTGATTGTTAAGGGTCTACTCGATATTGCGAAGGGACTCGGGATGAGAATCGTGGCCGAGGGTGTCGAGACGACAAAGCAGGCATTGACGCTGCAACATCTCGGCTGCGTCCTTGGCCAGGGTTACCTATTTGGTCGCCCAACTGATTTACTCAACACAACGAACTCACTTCTAAAATTCGCGCAAAACAATGACTGCCGTTTAACGGAACGAAGTGTTCTATAGAGGACGAATAGTTGCTGAGCGGCAGTAAGTGTGAGTTCAGATAAGAGTACAATTAACGCACACATTTCGTCTGGCCCCGTCGAGCTTCCGCTTTCCGCCCGAACCGGACTTTTGTCATCTTCCTCCAAGATGCCGCAGAGCGGACCAGCCTAGGGTCGGTGAAGGACCGTGAGCGGTCTCCGAAACTATGTCCGCTTCGATGCATCCGGCGTCCGGAAGCGGACGGGCACAAAACCACCCATGACGGACGTTCAGGGTGGGTACCAAGCGTCAGATTTCCACCGCTAACGCAGGGTCAGCGCATCCAGCCAACCATGCGAAGCGGCGTAGCGAATGATCTCGGCACGCGAACGAAGTCCGAGCTTCTCGGCGGCCCGCGCCTTGTAGGTTTCGACCGACTTCACGCTGACCTCGATGCGCCGGGCGATCTCCTTGTTGCTGAAGCCCTGCGCGATCAGGCGCAACGTTTCCGTCTCGCGCGGACTGAGCGCCTCACCGGTCTCGGCCGACCCCGTGCCTCCCGTGATTGCCGAGCCATCCGAAAGGGCATGCCCGGCGACGGATGGGTCAAGGTAGACGCCGCCCGCAGCGACCGCATGGACCGCTCGCAGGAGGTCCTCGGCGGCAGAACGCTTCAGCAGATAGCCCTTCGCGCCCGCCCTGAGCATCGGCTGCACGTAGGCCGCGTCCTCGTGGACAGTCAGGACAAGAACCTTGGTCCCCGGGCACTCGCCTGTGACCCGTTCCGTCAGTTCGAGGCCGTTGAGCCCGGGCATCGACACGTCGACAACCGCGACGTCCGGCACCACCGACCGGATCAACGGCAGCGCCTCCCCGCCGTTTGTGGCCTCGCCCACCAGTTCCAGTTCGGGGTCCGCGTTGAGCAGCGCCCGGATGCCGGCGAGGACGATGGGATGGTCGTCGGCGAGGACGACACGGATGTGGCCCATGAGCGAGTCCTTTATGCGTCAGGCGGCCTGCGGGACCGGAATGCGAACGAATAACGTCGTGCCGACGCCAGGGGACGATTCCAGCGTCAGCGTTCCGCCTAGAAGGGCTAAACGCTCGCGGACACCGGAGAGACCAAGCCGAGGCTTGGCCGAAGGGCCGTCATGCAGCGGCTGCCCTAAGGCCTCCGGATCGAAGCCGACACCGTCGTCCTCGATGATCACTTGGATCTCATTCGGACGATGCTCAACCGAGACGCTCACAGTGGCCGCGCGCGCGTGCTTGAGCACGTTGGTGAGCGCCTCCTGCACGATTCGATAGATCGCGCTCTCCGTTGCCGCGGGTAGCCGCACAGGCTCCCCGAGGAACTCCAGGTCCGAACGGATGCCATGGCGCAGGCCCCACTCGCATAAAAGGGTGGCAAGGGCCTCGCGCAGGCCGAGGTCGTCGAGGGCGGTCGGACGCAGGTCCACGGCGGCCCGGTGGATGTCGCGTCCGATCTCCCCGGCGAGGGTTTGCAGCCAGCGGACCCGACTACCCGCCTCCGCCGAGGCATCGCTGCCTTCGAGCAGGCGCTCCAGCCCTTTCAGCCCGAGCGAGAGGCCGGTGACGGTCTGGCCGACCTGGTCGTGAAGCTCGCGCGCGATCCTCCGCTGCTCGTTTTCTTGCGCCTCGCCGAGACGGCGGAGGAGTTCGAGGCGTTCCGCCTCGGCGCGCTTGCTAGGCTCGATATCTGCGACGACGCCGTACACCAGTCCGGATGGGGCGCCCTCGTCCAGGCGAGGCGCCCGGCCGTTCAGGCGCACCCATCTCGGTTGCGCCTCCGAGCCATCGACGCGGAACTCGACGTCGAGCGTCGCGTCACCCATCGAGCTCCGGCGGAGCTCCTCAGTCAAACGCGCACGGTCATCGGCATGGACCGCTTCGATGACCTCACGGGCGTCCGCCTCGGTCTCGCCATCCCCCGTGACCTGAGCCCGCCAGGCGAGGAGGTGAGCGGCCCGTGGCGACCCGATGACTTTCCCCCGCACCGTGTCCCAGCGCAACGTACCGAGTTCCGCGGCCTCGGCCGCCACGGCGCCTTGCTCCTCGCTTGACTGGAGCGCCAGCGCGAACCTCGCTCGCTCGCCGGCCCGTCGCTGTGCCATGTCTCGGCCGACCATGGCGACCAGCGCAAGGGCGAGGCCGATACTGAGGGCGCTACCGCTTCCAAGGAGGAGGTACGACCGGGATACAGGCGCGTTCAACGCCTCGACCGGCATTCCGAAGTGCACCGACCACCCCCCGGTGTCTTTCAACGTCCGGTAGACTACCTCGACGTTCGAGCCTTCCAGCGTCGAGCCTGTGTAGAAGCCCTGGGGCTTCCGGCGGATGGCCTCCCTGAGGGCGGCGTTCGCCGGGTGGCCGAGTTCCTCCGCCTCGGCGCGAGTGCGCGCGATGGTGTTTCCCTCCGCGTCCACGATGGTGCCGACCCAGCCCTCCGGCGCGCCAGCGTCGCGCAGGATCGAACTGACCGCGTTTGTGGCGAGGCCGACGGATAGGACGTAGCGTAGCTCGCCGCTCCGTATGACGGGCGTCCGCAATGCGACGAGGCGCTTGCCGGAGATTAACCCGACGGGTCCGATGCCCCCGACCACGGCATGACGCGTCGCCACGACCGCGTCGAAGCTCTTCCGGTCGGCCGTCGGCCCGAGGACATCGTCGAGGGAGCGCAGGAGGTTGACGACCTGGGCGCCGTCCGGCGTTGCGAGTTCGACGGTCTCCCACAGGGGGTGGGCCCGCTTGAGCCGCTCGGCCTCGGCGTAGAAGATAGCGAGGTCCGGTTTGTCGAGGGTGGCGGAAGCGGCCTCCGCTTGCAGGACGGCAACCTGCGCGGCGATGTCGGAGGCGACGCGCTCCGCGACCCGCGTAGCACTGGCCACCGCGGCGTTTCGGGTGAGATCGCGCTGCTGCTGGGCCATGAGCGTGGCGACCCAGCCGCTGAGCAGCAGCACGGGAATGGCCGCCGCGACGGCGAGCGCGACGAACGTGCGACTATTGCCACGGTTCAGTTGCGCTTGGCCGGTTTGGTCGGTGACGTGTCTATGCCGAAAGATCATGCGCCCTGGCTCGAACGGGTCCCGCCATGCGTAGGGACCCGCCGGGGCACTTCGCAAGCCCACCCTGCCGCTCAGCCGAAGGCGCATGAGAGCCTTTTGGGTCGGCGGCCTCAAGTGAGGTCGTAGTCGAACGCGATGCCTGAAGGTTGCGGAAAGGTGCCTGGTTCGTCAGCATCACCCAGGAGACGTCGCCCGGAGGCGATGACCTGGAGATCTTGAGGGTCGCAATCCGCATCGAGCACGCTTCGTTCCAAGAGGCGAAGACGCTGGACGAGGTTCGGTGGCCCGTCCGACCCATCATGAAGCGGCGCCTCCACCAGGGCAGTGACCGCACGCTCCAACCGACCCAATGTCCGAACCCGAGGCGATAACGGACTTCCCCTGCCCATCATGCGTCCCTTTTCGGTTCACTAGGTCTATCACTGTTTCGCCTAGGCAAGGGGAGACCGAGGCGGGATAGCAACTATGGCCGCCCTCCGGGCGCCCATGGCTTAAGTTGGAGACAACGCGAGATCCGAACCGTTCAGCCCCTCGGAGCGGGATGCAACGCTACGAAGTATCACGTTCGGATGGGGAACCCGAGCTGAGATCTCCCAGGCCGACCCATCGTACCCCTCGAACCATGCCCGGCGCTCACGCGAATCCGCGGGATACGGGCAAGCATCCCTCGGGCGTCCGGTGGTACGGGCGCGACCGCCCTGCTTGATGATGTCCATGATCATCGGCGCTTGCCTCTCCGTCATCTTGAAGCGTGTGACGGCGGCAAGGTGCGCCGGGATTCCCGAAGCCGACAAGCTTGATCCCTCTCGCTCGCCGTTCTCACCGACAGGTGTCAGGGCAATCCCGACACGGCGAGGACCGATCTTGGCTTGACCGTTGCGCCAAGAACGACCTGGTCGCGTCGCGGGACGACCCGGTGTGGTACCGAGGCCGCCCCGCGACCTGCGATCAGGACTTGTTCTTCTCGTACTTGAACTCGGGCGCGTTCTTCACCGCGTCTTTGTCGGCATCGACCATGGCCTTCAGCTTACCGTCGGCGCGGTGAAGGAAGATCGAGGATGGGTCCACCATGACGTAGCGCTCGCCCATGCCGAGGAAGCCGCCGACGCTGACGACCACGCCGGTAACCGTCTTACCCTGGTCGATCACGAGATCCTCGATCTCACCCACGTTCTCGTTCTGCTTGTTGTACAGGTTCTTGCCAACGAGCTTCGACGAGGTAACCTCGGCAGGCTTGGCCGTGATGAACTTGATCTTGGCGTTCGCCGTATCGGCCATGACCATGCCGCCCGTGACGCCTGACGTCGTCGACATGCCCGTACCTGACGGAGATGCCGCCATGGGCATCGTCTGACCGTCCGACGGCGTTGCTGATCTGTCCTGGGCGAGGGCGGGCGCCGCTAGCATGGTTGTGGCGAGAAGTGCGCTGACAACGATGGTTTTCATGGGACTCTCCTGGGTTTCATCTATGGAGGCCCGGCATCGAACGGTGAGCCGGGTGAGAAGGGTCGGGGCGCTCTCGCTCATCCGTAAGCGCTGGCTCCCTTCGAGTTCGTCTCAGTAGCCGCAGCCGTAGACCGGACGACGAGCGCCGTAGCCGTATCCAACCGGGGCGTATCCGTAGCCATAGGAGGGGCCGTAATAGGCGGGTCGGACCGCGGCTGCGGCCAGGCCAAGCCCCAGTCCGGCCGCGATACCGACGCCAGGGTAGCCGCGCCGGTAGCCGTACCGGCCAAAATGACGGCCGCGGCCGTAGCGCGCGGGGCGGAAGCCGCCGCGATATCCACCAAAGTGCCGATGATGATGCCGGATGCGGGCCCCACGGTAGCGGTGTCCGCCCCGGAAGCCATGGAGACCGCCATGGTGGCCGTGGAAACCGTGCCCCCTGCCGTTGGGACGCGCCTCGCTCGCCGGTGCGAACAGGACGAGGGAAGAGACCGCCGCGAGGGCGACTGCAAGGTGTTTCATCGGATGCAACTCCATGAGGGCTCTGGAGGACAGGGGCGTGCGCCTTGAAGGCGACGGGACGGCTGCGAACGAGGGGGCGATCCGGTTCGATGATCCGACCGGTGGATGTCCGTCCGGTACCGCAAGCGACGCCCGTCCGGGCAACCGCCTGCCGCCTAACAACTGATCTGGTGCATCGGCGGTGGATCGGCAGTCCGGGAAGACCGCAGCCGTGTCGGGATAGCCCTGACACCGACTACGTGGCCCTTCGCAACCGACCCAACCCGGCGGTTGCCTGTTTAGGATTGCTTAACCACGATCCTCCGACCCTGCTCTCGACCGGAACGGACCTCGACGCGGTCGAACCCACGAGGAGCTGCATGAGAACGGCATTGGCACGAACGGCGCGGCTTGCGCGAGACTGGCGAGGGAGCGGGCGGGGAAAACCTCCATCGGCGATAGCCGACAGGCTGCGTTCGCCACCGACTCTGGAGCGGTCCGTCGAGGACGTCGCGCGCTATGGCGGCGGCCTCGGTGGCGCTCCTGTCATCGAACGCATCGCACCGGGTGACCTCAACCTGAGCGGCATCAACTCGACGCCGTGACTGACCATTCCCGGAGCCGAACTAGGAACACGCGACGAGCTCAAGGGCTTCAGGTTCCAACGGATATAGCCTGAGGGAAACGCGCAATGCTCTTCGATAGCTGGTCCGGGTTGGGGCGCGTGCTGCTCGTCGGTCCCTTGGCCTATGTCGCGCTGGTCGCGATCCTGCGGATCTCGGGCAAGCGGACGCTCACCAAGCTCAATGCCTTCGACCTGGTCGTGACGGTGGCCTTGGGTTCGACCCTCGCCACCGTGCTGCTCAGTAAGTCCGTCGCACTCGCCGAAGGCGTGCTCGCCATGGCGCTACTCGTCTTCCTCCAGTTCGCCATTACTTGGCTTGCGGTCCGGGTTTCCTGGGTCGACGGGCTCATTAAGAGCGAGCCGACCTTGATCGTACACCAGGGCCGGTTCCTGGAGCGGGCCCTGGTGGCGCAGAGGATCACCAGGGACGAGGTGCTCTCGGCGATGCGGTCGTCCGGGGCCGGGGACCTTGCCGACGTGGATGCCGTCGTCCTGGAGACGGATGGCTCGATGAGTATTCTGAAGGGCCGGTCGGAACCCGCTCGTTCGCCGACGTTGGCGAGCGTGATGAAGAGATCTCAGAGTTGAATGACGGTCGGAGGCCCTGCTTTGGGCGTACGCCCCAATGGAGAGGGCGGTTCCAACGGGCCAAGGCTTCGATCCGCGGCCGCCGGTCGCGTCCCGGTGACACAGGCCGGGATGATCCGGGTTCCGCTTCCGTCTGCCCAATAGAAAAACCGCGAAGGAAGCGAAGATGAGTGTCGACAGATCCAGGATCCGGCGGGCTCGCATGGCGGCCATCGACCGGCAGGTCCGAAGCGAGATGCGAACGTCCGACCTGGTGCTGGCGGTGGTGGGCGTGGCCCTCCTGGGCGGGCTCTGCCTGCTTGGCCTCGCGAACTGGGTCGGGGAAGCCCAGGGTCTCGCGAGCATGCCGGTTCCGGCCGCGACCGAGGTGCTCTGAGGCGCCGCCGTGAACTGGTTCCTTCGGCTTAGGCCGGCACCGACCTTGGGTCGGCGCGGGGTGGCGACGGTGGCTTGTTCGTCCCTCACCAGGGACGAGTTGCGGCGGCGGGCGCTCCTGGCCGCACGCCGCCGCCTGAGCGAGCTTCAAGACGCCGGTGAGATCGGCGATGCAGCCGCGAGTGTCGTCGAGGACGACCTTCGGCGGTTCGAGCTGCGCGCCTTCCTCGGCAAGCTCTATCCGAACTGAGCAGGCCCCCGGGTCAATCAGACGTGGTCAGGTCGTCAGCGGAAGACCCAGTTGCGCGCTCTCCGTATCGCGTCCGCTGCGGCGGTCGATGAAGCGGAGCGTAGGGGTGACGGTCACCCCATGGAGCAGGATGGAGATCAGGATGGTCAGGCCCGCCACGCTCCAGAGGAGCTCGGCCTGCTCGAAGGCGGCGTGGTGCATGCCGTAGGCCATGTAGTAGATCGTCCCCAGCCCACGGATGCCGAAGAAGCTGATGACCGCCCGTTCAACCGCGGGACGGTCCGACCCGAGCAGGCTGAGCCAGCCACAGACCGGCCGCACCACGAACAGGGCGAGGAGCGCGAAGGCGACGCCCTGCCACGTCAGGGCCTTGAGAAGGCCGCCACCGGCAAGCGCGGCGCCGAAGCCGACCAGCAGCACCATCATGAGCAGCCTCTCAAGCTCCTCGGCGTAATCGTGCATCTTGTGATGATAGTCGTGCCCGCGATGGGCGGACCGAAGCGCCAGGGCGGCGACGAAGACGCCGATGAAGCCGTAGCCGTGCGCGACCTCGACGACGGCATAGGTCAGGCAGGTGATGCCGAGCGCTACGAGGCCGTCCCCGGTCCGTGACAGCCGGGCATTGTTGGGCAGGTGGAACGTGAGCCAGCCCATGCCCCGCCCGACCCCGGCGCCCAGGGCGATTCCGACACCGATCTTCCAGAGGACGTCGACCGTGAGCCAGGAACCGAACTGCCACGCCCCGAAGCCCTGGGCCGCTGCAAGGGCGATGGCGAGGTGAACGAAAGGAAAGGCGAGACCGTCGTTCAGGCCCGCTTCCGAGGTCAGGGCGAAGCGCATCTCGTCCTCCTGCCCTTGCTGCGGGGGGCCGACCTGGACGTCCGAGGCGAGCACGGGATCGGTCGGGGCAAGGGACGCCGCAAGAAGCAGGGCCGCCGCCGGGCCTAATCCGAGAAGACCCGAGGCCAGCCCAACTAGGGCTAGAGCGGCATCCGATCAGGTTGGATCGAAAGCATCGTAGCCTGCGGCCACGAGGTAGTTGCGGCACTCATTCGGTGTGAAGCGCCTGAAGGCCTGCTTGATGGTGTCGCAGAGTTCCACAACCGTGCGGGCGCCCTGGGCTCGCAAACAGGCCTTGAGCTTGGCAAAGGCCAGTTCGATCGGATTGAAGTCGGGCGAGTAGGCCGGCAGGTAGAGCAGGCGGGCACCGGCCGCCTCGATGCGTTCGCGGATGCCGCTGACTTTGTGGGCGGGCAGGTTGTCGAGCACGACTGTGTCACCCTGGTTCAAAGTCGGCGCCAGGGTCTCATCGACATAGCGGCGGAAGCGGACCCCGGTCATGGGGCCGTCGAAGAGCGCGGTCGCCGTCAGGCCGCTGGCCCGCAGTCCCGCTGTGACCGTGATGGTTTTCCAGTGACCGAACGGCACGGCCACCCGGCAGCGCTTGCCACGCGGCGCCCATCCGTAGCGACGCGTCATTTTCGTGTTGGTTGCGGTCTCGTCCAGGAACACGAGCCGGTCTGGATCGAGGTCGAGCTGGCCCTCGAACCAGGCCAGGCGCGCGGCCTTCACGTCCTCTCGATCCTGCTCTGCGGCGTGGCCGGTGTTTTTTTACGCGTGATGCCGTGGCGCTTGAAGAAGCGGGACAGGCTGCTGACCCCGACCCGCAGGCCGCGTTCGGCCAGATGGGTGCGTAGCTCCCGCAGGAACAGTTCCGGTTTGGCCTCATAGGTCCGCCGGATCAGGCCAGCCTGGGCCTCGATGGCGTGCGAGCGCTGATCGCCGCCCATCGGCTTGGCCCATGTGCGTCCTTCCCGCATGAAGGCCTCGTGCCAGCGCACGGCGCTAGCCGGACTAACCTCGAACCGTCTGGCGGCTTCCCGGCGCGAGGCTCCTGCCTCGATCGCCACTACGACACGCTGACGCAGATCCGCTGACAGGGCTGAGGGCATCCGGCTCTCCTCCTCGGAAAGCCGCGCATCGAATCACATCTGCGCCGCCCCCGAAACCCCGGTCGATTCAAGCCGATCGGACACCGCTCTAGGATGGTCAGAGGCATGGCGATGCCGAGAAGGCGCCAGGTCACGATCCAGCGCTTCCATCCGATGAGGCGGTCCAGCTTGAGACCGGCACCCATCAGCGAGACGATGACCACCAACTCGCTCAGGCGTTCGACGAGGCCGAGGTGTTCCTGCGGATGAAGGCTAGTGCCGGTCAATCCGAACAGCGTTGGCAGGGCTGCGCCGATCCCGACGCAGCAAATGGGAAGGGACAGCGGCAGCTGCTTGAGCACCATCGGCAGCCATGCGGTGAGGAGTACCAGCGTGCCGAAGCCTGCCAGGGCGAGAATGTAAGGTTCCATGGGGGACGAACCCCTTCCGCCCGGCGACGTTCCTGACCTGCACTGACGTCATCACCGTACCGAGGCAGAAGCTCAAGGAAGGTTCAGGCCAAACTGGGAAAGTCGTTAAAAGGAGCGATGCCTATGAAGGACATGGTCATGCCGTGCCGATACCACGGCGGGCATCCGGACGCAGGTCTCGGGCGATACGTCGAATAAGATGGCCGCGGGTTGTAGTTTTCGTGGGACGGTGCGATAGGTATCACCGGGTGTGCAGTCCTGATTTGGACTGGCAGGTTTCCATGTTGGTCGGGCCGCCAACAGTGGGGACCTTTGCCTGTGAAGACAAATTCTCATACTGATTGGTATTTGCTCACCTCAATCGATGACACCGGGCTCCAATCTCTCCATTTGCCTGGGAGTGGACTTGTCAGCTGCTTGAGTAGCCATCACACGAGCTCAGTTTACCTCGTGATGATTCTGGCGGACGACTATACCGTTGCGGAAACCGAACGAGTTTCGGCAAGGGACGACGAGGAGGCCATATTGCATGCCGTGCGCCTAGCTGACGGCCGTGCCATCGATGTGTGGAACGGTTTGCGTTTCGTCGAGCACTTGGGATCCACCGGGGCTTAGACTGATGCACCTGTCTGAGCCGACGCTGCCTGATCATAGCTTGAGGGGTGGGGACCAATTGGCAAAACGAGGCAGTTGGGCCAGCCTACTTCGGTCGAGCTCCACAGGGGTGAGCGAGCGGTGACCAGGTGCTTCCGTACCCGCGGTCTGGGAACGATCTAGTACGTCGACTGTGGGCTTAATCGTGCCGGTTCGAGCAAGTCATGTTGCTCTGGCGTGTGGCCGGGCTAACAATCCTGATCTCCATGTTGCTCTACGGTGAGGCCGTCAGGCCAGTGCTACGCTTCATCATCCACCGCAACATGCGCGATAGCTCTTGCGGCTAAATTGCTCTGCCGCCGCTCCCCCTAACACCGAGCCGGCTTAGTCCAGGACGCGAAACCCGGTCGCAAACGAGCAGACATGCCTCCTGGGGTGGGCTTGACTCTCGATACTTGCGGTCCGGAAAGTCTAAGTTGCCAGCACTGCGACAAAAACGCATGCTCGGTAATAGCTAAGCTATCATCGGCTTGAGTAAGGTCTCCTAATCCCACCAGTTCACAGGCTAGATCGAGTCTGAATTTAATCCATTCAATCGGGTGCGTGCTGGCACGTACCGCCAAGCGGCCTTACATTACTATTGAACACATCAAGAAACAGTTCGAGGCGAGCCGTCTTATTTCTGTTTTAATCCATAAGAAAATCTCCGATGTCATTCAAAAATATCGCACTTGCGACGGCGACGGCATGTCTCGTCGCAGCCTCGCCAATCGCTGCGGCCGCGCGGCCCTATACCCCACATCCCACCAATGCAGGCATCGCACACAAGTATAACGGCTTGTCAGCCTATAAGCAGAAGCGAAAGGTATCGAAGGGGGAACGCTCGTATCGCCGGGAGAGCACCCGCAACTTCGGCAATCCGAATTCGAGGAACCCTTCCCGGGCCGGTTACCAGCAACAACTCGGTAATACGACCAATGGCCCGCGTTATTAATCACGTGCAATGCAAGAGCGTGTTCAGCCCCCCCCCCGACGACAGCATTAGACCGAAAGAAAAAGAATTACCCCATTATAATAAGCTTGATGATCGTTCTCATCGCAGCCTTAATTGGGGCATGGGGTCTAATAGGGTCAGTTTACTTGTATATAGTGGTGCGTTGCCTGAGCTCGAACATTGAGGACAACCAGCCATTTCGTGTCGTCATCGAAATTCACGGCGACGGCACGGGAGGAAAGCCGGAGGGAGTTCAGAATGATGCGCGTGACCGGTATTACCGGCCTCCTCCTAACCTTCGTCCTGCTGTTTGGATGGGGAAACCTGAGCGCCCGGCCGGCGATGACCGGCACGGGAGGGGGGCCGGAAACGACTGTCACGGCACCGTACACCGCACTGACGGGCCAGACCGTACCAAGCGGGACGGCGGCTGTTCCGACAAACGATCCGTCGGAGCGGACCGTGCGGCAGCGAGACCTCGACCACGTCCTCGACGGGATCTGCGTCGGATGTCGCTAGGCGCGAGAGCCTACGCATAGGCCTGGCGCTCGGGTGACGGCGGCGCTTCCGACGATGAGATCATCGCAATCACGGCATGGAGCGTTGCCCGAATGAACCTCAAGGTATCCCTGGCCTCATTGGCCGTCGCATCGGTCGTCAGCATCGGCGCAATGGGACAATCGGCCATCGCCAAACAAAGTGACGCTTACCGTCAGCAAAAGGCGTCCTTCCGATACTCCTGCCGCCCGCCGCTCAAGTTCGCTGCGGGAGCATGCGTCAAACGCTGCCCTGCCGGCTACCGGGACACGGGACACTACTGGCGCTTCAGGAGCATGAGCCGGTAGCCGGCAGGGCGCATCGACCCATCCTAGAGCGGTGTCCGATCGGCTTGAATCGACCGGGGTTTCGGGGGCGGCGCAGATGTGATTCGATGCGCGGCTTTCCGAGGAGGAGAGCCGGATGCCCTCAGCCCTGTCAGTCGATCTGCGTGAACGGGTCGTGATGGCGATCGAGGCAGGAGCCTCGCGCCGGGAAGCCGCCAGACGGTTCGAGGTTAGTCCGGCTAGCGCCGTGCGCTGGCACGAGGCCTTCATGCGGGAAGGACGCACATGGGCCAAGCCGATGGGCGGCGATCAGCGCTCGCACGCCATCGAGGCCCAGGCTGGCCTGATCCGGCGGACCTATGAGGCCAAACCGGAACTGTTCCTGCGGGAGCTACGCACCCATCTGGCCGAACGCGGCCTGCGGGTCGGGGTCAGCAGCCTGTCCCGCTTCTTCAAGCGCCACGGCATCACGCGTAAAAAAACACCGGCCACGCCGCAGAGCAGGATCGAGAGGACGTGAAGGCCGCGCGCCTGGCCTGGTTCGAGGGCCAGCTCGACCTCGATCCAGACCGGCTCGTGTTCCTGGACGAGACCGCAACCAACACGAAAATGACGCGTCGCTACGGATGGGCGCTGCGTGGCAAGCGCTGCCGGGTGGCCGTGCCGTTCGGTCACTGGAAAACCATCACGGTCACAGCGGGACTGCGGGCCAGCGGCCTGACGGCGACCGCGCTCTTCGACGGCCCCATGACCGGGGTCCGCTTCCGCCGCTATGTCGATGAGACCCTGGCGCCGACTCTGAAGCAGGGTGACACAGTCGTGCTCGACAACCTGCCCGCCCACAAAGTCAGCGGCATCCGCGAACGCATCGAGGCGGCCGGTGCCCGCCTGCTCTACCTGCCGGCCTACTCGCCCGACTTCAATCCGATCGAACTGGCCTTTGCCAAGCTCAAGGCCTGTTTGCGAGCCCAGGGCGCCCGCACGGTTGTGGAACTCTGCGACACCATCAAGCAGGCCTTCAGGCGCTTCACACCGAATGAGTGCCGCAACTACCTCGTGGCCGCAGGCTACGATGCTTTCGATCCAACCTGATCGGATGCCGCTCTAGTTAGCCCATCTCCCAGGAAACGGCAGGCTCCGCGGCACGAGGAACTGGCCCGCGAACGGTATCCTCGGCGTACGACCCCGCCGTCTCGGCCAAGCGCCCCGTGATCCCCACCAACAAGACCCGACGTTCGCGGCTCCCGCGCACGACCTTCCCCCCACGATGGCATGTTGCCCACAAACGGAGAACGGACATGAAGCGCACTTCAATCTCGACGGTCGTCCTACTCGGCATGACGTTGGCGGCCACCCCAGCCTTTGCGATCACCGTGATGAACCAGGACAAGGGAGAGCAGACCCTAACGGTCGACAAGGGTGAGACAGAGACCGACCAGAAGCTCGCGGCGGGTGCCACGACCGAGGTCGAATGCCAAGGTGGATGCGAACTCCGCGTTAAGGGATCGGGCTACGGACGGTCGGTCGAGAAGGGTGACAAGCTCGTCATCAAGGACGGCATGATCGGCTTCGTCGGGGAAACGACCGGTTCCACAAAGACCTCGAAGGGCGACAAGGCCAAGTAGCTACGCTTCCGGTCGGATCGGGCCTAATTCTGACCCGGCCGGACCCTTCCTTGGCGGCTACCGACGTCGCCGCCGGTCCTTTCGACCTCACGCGGCAGGGATGAGCCAGCCCGGACCGCGCGCAGCCCACACGTGTGTGGGTTCAGCGGAGCGCTTGGGCACCCATTCGATGGACGGTTTCGCCATCCCCAACTGTGCCGCCGCGGCAGACCTGGGCATTCGCGTCGATGACGAAGGCCAAGACCACCGCGTCAGCGTTGGCCTCCAACCGGATATCCCCGCCCTCGACCGCCAGGCCGCTTTCGGCCTCGTCGAACGTTTGTCCGTCGGCTGCCACGCATCCGGTGAAAACAAAGAAGTAGGTCGTTCGGCCAGGCTCAGTCGGCACAGACGTGGTTTGCCCAGCGGCGAGGCGGATATCGCGGCAATCGACAGCGTTGCGCACCTGGAACGGGGCCTCGTCCCCAGACGGACCGAAAACATGTCGCCATTCGTTCGCATGTGGCTCGGGAAGCCGGCCATGCTGGATGCCGGGATCCAGACCTTCTGCGTACGGCCGGACGAAGATCTGTAGCATGCGAAGCGGCGGGTCGTCGTTGCGGGTACGCTCCTCGTGCTGGAAGCCGCGTCCCGCATTCATTACCATGAGATGGTCGGCATCAATCGTCAGGTGGTCTCCCTCAGGGTCGTCATGGCGCATCACACCAGCCGGGACCCAGGAAACGATCTCGTCCACGACATGCTCGTGGAGCTTGATATGTGTTCCCGGCGCTAGAAAGGATTCCATGATCGTCGCCAGGGGGCCGAGACCGTGGTCCTTGTTCCCAGGGGCAAGGTGACCCGGAAAATACGCTCGGGCGGAAAACTGACCGCTATCGATGGCATTCTTTGTCGTGCGCGTCGCCTTACGGATCATGGTGGGATTGACTTCCTGGCTGGCCAGACGGCCGCGTGGACGTGCCGGACAACGCGTTCGCGCCGGTGCAAATGCCATTACCCTCCCGGACGAGTAAGAACCCCAAAGACCCGGGCGGATGGCCTTCGGATCGTTAGTCCACAAGCACTTTTGAGCAGTAATGGGGCTACGAGGTCCGACCTCACCACCGGCGCACCTAAACGGATCTCCCAGGTGCCGGGACCGCCATCGTCTGGTTCCCGGGCGCGATGTCCTCGCGGGCGACGTAGAATTTCATTCCGTTTCGACACGCCACAACGACGATCCAGTTATCGGGGGCGGCGCTTCGTTGCTCGGATAGCTCGGATGTCGAGATGCCGTTGCAAGTCTTAAAACGCGCAACCTTGTGCGCGGCCTCCTTGCGGAGGCGGTTGATCCCCGGAAGTGCTTCCGCACCCCACTTCGTTGTGATCCTCGGGTTCGCTCTAGCGGTATATGGAACGTAGGCGCTCGGGTCGACTTTGGCGTCGCCTGCCCATGCACTGGAGGCCAATAGGAACGCAGCTATCGTGCTCATCGAACGCGTCATGCAGGATTTCCTGGCCGTAGGGACGGAAGACCGACACAAGGCCGGACCCTGGACAATCGATCAAGACAGGCAAATGGCCCTTTCGGACGATCCCGCTTGAAAAAGGGAGCCGTTCCCTATCCCAACGAGAACGGTTTTTTTCCGCGACTAATGACGTCTGGCCGGAGCCGAGCAAACCCCACACGGCGAGGGACTGCTAGGGGCGCCCCCGCATTTGGCGGGCGAACCATATCAAGCTCCGTAGCAGCCACCATCGGCGAGTGCCTCATGCCCCGTGCCCAGCCGGCGCATGGCATCCCGGCACCGTAGCGGCGCAAACTGCCATTCGGCAGGCACGTTGCTTGAATCTACGCCCGCATCGCCCGAGAAATAAGCCGGCCGTGCGTTGCTCGACATCACAGGACGAACGATCAATTCACCGCTTGCTCGGCGTTCACTGGAGGATCCAAGCGAGGACGGCGGAACGCCGCGACACGGGTATGGCGTGCCCGAAGAGATGTGCACCGGCAATTTGAACCAGTTGCTGTTGAAGATCTGCTTCCCGCGAGCTTCCGTCCCATCCCAGGCGTTGCGCCAAACTAGTCGTGAATGCCCCGAGGTCACGTAACCCCAACGGCATGGACCATGCGGTGGTCGTGACGATGCTCGGTTGGCAATCTCGGGAAACAGTCGCGTAGAGCTTTTCGAGGGATAAGAGGGTGGCTCTCCAGCTCCTCGACCCATGCGCGCGGCAGGCAGCCCGTCAGGGTAGGGCCCAAGAGCCTCGCGCCGTCATCGGCAGGCACAACCCAGACAACGGCGCGACGGGCGGAAACGAGGCAGTGGGATAGGAGCCTTGGCGCATCGCGTCGAGTGAGGTCGTTCTCGCACGACAACACCAGGTCATAATCGCCGGCGCCGGTCGCAGCATCCGTGCCGGCCGATCGATCCTGAAGGGTACGAGAGAGCTCACCGGACACCGCCCCCATCTCGGCGACCGTGCCGTAGTCGAGGATGAGGCGGGCAATCAATGACGACATCCTGTCCAGGTAGTCCGAGCCGCGCGGTGTGGGCTCGTAGAAGTTCATATCCGTTGCCGATGTGGTTTGAGGCTGGCCAATCAGGGAAAGCAATTAGGACATGACCACGACGGTTGGGAGCGAGGGAACATAGGTTGCGAACCCTCCTGCAAATGTCACATAATAACGTTACTTTGCGATCTGGATTCGGATGACGGACGGTCCATCGCAGTGTTCACATGTCCCGGCACCCAAAAGTTCGCCGTATGCCGGTTAGTCCCGGTGCTAACTACGGATAACTCTGCCGCGGGGTTAGGGGTTCGAACATTGGCTGGCGACCGCGTGGTTGCCCGTTCGGCGTCGCTGGATGTGTTTCGGCGTGCAACTTTGACCCCGTGAGGCGGGGGATCGGCGTCCAATTCTGACCCCCTAACCTCGTTCTCGCAGACTGCCCTCCGGTACGGCTGGAAGGGTGGTGTAGGGGGATGAAGGGCGTGGACACGATTGCGCGCATCCGGCGCGAGTTCTTCAACCGCGGCCGCGCAATCAAGAACATCGTCCGAGACCTGCACGTCTCCCGCAACACGGTCCGGAAGGTCGTCCGGTCGGGGGCCACCGCCTTCGCCTACGAGCGTGAGGTGCAGCCGCTGCCCAAGCTCGGGCCGTGGCGCGACGATCTCGATCGGATGCTGACCATCAACGCCGGCAGGTCCGTCCGCGAGCGGCTGACGCTGATCCGGATCTACGAGGCGCTGCGCGGGCTCGGCTACGAGGGCGGCTACGATGCCGTTCGGCGCTATGCCAAAACCTGGAAGCGCGAGCGCGCCTCGGTCACGGCGCAAGCCTTCGTGCCGCTGTCGTTCGCCCCGGGCGAGGCCTACCAGTTCGACTGGAGCCACGAGATCGTGCTGATCGGCGGCACGACCATGACGGTCGATGTCGCCCACGTCCGGCTCTGCAACTCGCGCATGCTGTTCGTACGAGCCTATCCGCGCGAGAGCCAGGAGATGGTGTTCGACGCCCACGACCGGGCGTTCGCGTTCTTCCAAGGCACCTGCCAGCGCGGCATCTACGACAACATGAAGACCGCGGTGGAGACGATCTTCGTCGGGCGCGAGCGCGCCTACAACCGCCGCTTCCTGCAGATGTGCTCGCACTACCTCGTCGATCCGGTCGCCTGCACGCCGGCCTCGGGCTGGGAGAAGGGGCAGGTCGAGAACCAGGTCGGGCTGGTGCGCGAGCGCTTCTTCACCCCGCGTGTCCGGGTGAAGAGCTACGAGGAGCTGAACGCGCTCCTGCTCGATCAGGTGATCGCCTACGCCAAGGCGCATCCTCATCCCGAGGAGCGCGAACGCACCGTCTGGGAGCGGTTCGAGGCCGAGCGGGCAGCCCTCGTTCCCTATGCTGGCCGCTTCGACGGATTCCACGCTGTCACCGCCTCGGTGTCCACGACCTGCCTCGTGCGCTTCGACAACAACCGCTACTCGGTCATGGCCTCCGCCATCGGTCGGCCGGTCGAGGTGCGGGCCTACGCCGAGCGCGTCGAGATCCGGCAGGACGGGCGCGTCGTCGCTGAGCACGAGCGCGCCTTCGGCCGGGATCAGACCGTGTTCGATCCCTGGCACTATGTCCCCGTGCTCACCCGCAAACCCGGCGCGCTCCGGAACGGCGCACCGTTCAAGGACTGGGTGCTGCCCGCTGCCCTCGACCGGGTCCGACGCAAGCTCGCCGGCAGTGCCGGAGGTGACCGGCAGATGGTGGAGATCCTCACCGCCGTGCTCGGCGACGGGTTGCCGGCGGTCGAGGCGGCCTGTGCCGAGGCCCTACGCGAGGGCGTCCACTCGGCCGACGTCGTCCTCAACATTCTCGCCCGGCAGCGCGAGCCGACCCCGCCCGTCACCATCCTGACCCCCGAGAGCCTGCGGCTGCGCCACGAGCCGGTCGCGGATTGTGCCCGCTACGACAGCCTGAGGAGCCCCCCATGATGGAACGCCAGAACATCCTCGCCACCATGGGCGAGCTGAAGCTCTTCGGCATGAAGGCCGCCTACGACGAGATCATCAAGGTCGCGCTCAAGCGCACCCACGAGCCGCAGCAGATCGTCGGCGACCTGCTCCAGGCCGAGATCTCCGAGAAGCAGGCACGCTCGATCCGCTACCAGATGACGATCGCCAAGCTGCCCCTGGCCAAGGACATCGCCGAGTTCGCCTTCGACGGCACCCCGATCAACGAGGGTTTGGTACGCGCGCTCTCCGGCGGCGAGTTCCTGGCTCACCAGCGCAACGTCGTACTCGTCGGCGGGACCGGGACCGGCAAGACCCACCTCGCCATCGCCATCGCCCGGGCCTGCATCCGGGATGGGGCGCGGGGCCGGTTCTACAACGTCGTCGACCTCGTCAATCGGCTCGAAGCCGAGGCGCGCGCCGGCCGGCAGGGCCGCATCGCCGACCACCTCGCCCGGCTCGACCTCGTGGTGCTCGACGAACTCGGCTACCTGCCGTTCGCGCAGTCGGGCGGCCAGCTCCTATTCCACCTGATCAGCAAGCTCTACGAAACCACCTCGATCGTGGTCACCACCAACCTCGCCTTCGGGGAATGGCCGAGCGTGTTCGCCGGCGATGCCAAGATGACCACGGCGCTGCTCGACCGGCTCACCCACCATTGCGAGATCGTCGAGACCGGCAACGAGAGCTGGCGCTTCAAGAACCGCGCCTGAGGCCGGCACACACGTCGTGCCTGCTGGACCCCTGATCAGCCCGGCTGCGCCACCCCGACCCGCTTCGCCGGGCTGATCAGGGGCGTCCCGCCATACCCATTCAGGGGGTCAAAGTTCGACGCCGATCCAGGGTCAATGTTCAACGCTGTTTGACATTCGAGGACATGAGACTGGACATCGTGGCCGCCGAGCAGGCGCGCCTGTACGACGTCGCCTACGCAAGCCTGAACCGGCATTGGACCAGCCGGGGGGCGACATCCGTCGGTAGTATCACCCGTATCTGCGAACTGGTCTATGCAAGGGCTGCCGAGCGCCCTCAATCGGACTGGAAGGCCGTCGTCTCGGAAGCCACTGCCGAAGCCGGCTTCCACGTGCGATGGAACGGTGACGAAGTGATCGCGCTTGACGCGCGGTCGTGACAACGACCAGGGGTTCGATCTGGCGCGCAGGGCCAATTTGGCCGGGGATGTCATGCATCAAGACGGCACTCGGCTGACGAGATGTTTCGATCTGCGGCCGGTTATGGCTAGACGCGCGTCCTGACGAGATCGAACCGGTAGCCGTCGTCAGACGTCCCGCAAGCATCTGTCATCGTTCGGCAGATTCACACCGTCTTTATCAGGCCGCCTCAGGCACGACTCTCAGCGCGAGAATTGCCTCGGCCTCGAAGAGGGCCGCTACGGCCCTACCGAGCCTGTTCAGCACGACCTCATCCATCATGACCGGGAATGCCATCTCCAACGCCCGTGTAGCTCCGACGATGGCCGCCCGCGCTGCCGGCGAGCGCGGCGTACGTCGAATTTCGATGATGGGCATGGAGCATCCTTTGGGGCTTCGAGTATGCGCTCTGATTGGCTATTTGCCTAAGCATATTGCGGATTGCCCCGGTGGGCTGCCCGCCGGTCAGACGGACTCCGTCACATCCAACTCCCGTTGTTGATCCGTCCCCTGATCGGCTGCCGCTCCGCTAAGGTATGGGCTTGGGCGATCCCAGCCGCGAGGGCGACGGAGGCGGAGGGGTAAGAGCCCGTGGACCGGTACGGGTGGTAGCCCGCCGTCGTGATCGACCATCGGAAGCGGCCCTTCTCGCTCCGGCAGGCCGAGACGGCCACGCTGTGGTCGGGCAACGAGGGAATGCGCATTGTTCCGTCATCCCACATGGGACGGCCACGACCAAGCGGTATCGGTTCTCGGTAGTGTCTCAGTTTGAAATTTGCCTTTTCGACGGATGCCTCACGAAGCAAATGTACTAACGACGCGAATACCCATGTGCCTCGTCGCATAAAGAAGATAGCGTGACCGCTTATCGACTGACGAATCAGGTGTCGATGACCGAGCGACGTGGGCGCTCCTCTCACGAGAGGAAGAAGTGCCTTGGCTCTCCCCGTACACCTAAACACTGTTTTGATGACCCACACTTGTCCGCAGTGTTATGCGCAGCTGGAACATAACGGTTTTTGGTTCCGGGCAATACGATCATATCGCTGCATCCAATGCGACGTGATAGTGCCGCTGGGGTACATCGAGAAGGTAACCCTTTTCGCCTCGTATGCCTCTGCCAACCGCAAGCCAGATTAGGCGTTTGTGGTGAGGGCAGGTCGGCCGTTAGTGTTTTCAAGACGCCATGTGTCGATTCTGCGGCCGCTGGCCAGGGCTTTCTCCCTGTAGAGGGCGGTCCCTCGGCGAAAGCACCAGCGGCCCCCTGAGCGAGTTCAATTTGACTAATCGAATTCAGTTTTTAGAAATTATTCGGCCATTTTGATTTCAAACAGTATTATCATAAAATTCAGGAAAGCATCTAATAGCTCTGTGCATTATCATACGGAAGGGCTACGGTTGCGTATCACCGGCTCTACCCTTGGCTCCGATGACTGAGAGAGTCGTGCGCTCCCGCCTCCACTAGGAGAGCGATGCGATGCCCGATACTCCACTATCCCGCGTGGTCCATTTGACCCAACGCCGCCCGGTCTATCGTGCAATCCTGCTTGAGAAAGACGGCACCGTCCTCAATGCATGCCGTCTTTTAGCAAAGAATGATGAACACGCATCGGAGGTCGCTAAGGCAATGATGGGCGGACATTCTATAGAGTTGTGGGATGGGTCGCGATTTATAAAGTATTTTCCTCACGTCGCTTGACGACAAATGAAGGCACAAAATGCACAGTCATTATTGCCTCGATCCTAACGATTTGGATTTTTCGGGGCCGCTCCATGTAACTTTCGAAGGGGCATATCCAAACATTAAGCTTCTGTCCGCAACGGACATTCATAAATCTAACATACTTTCAGATCTATATATTGAACAGCGCAGAGACATTAAGCGCGAGATTGCTGTATATTTTCGCTTCGATCAAGTCAGGCGCCCATAGGACGCTTTAGGTTATTGTTTTCCGATAAAGCCCGCGCTTACCCGGCGCGGGTGCTTCGTTCTTCTTAGGGACGGAGCCGTAATTCTCCGGCTCCTCCTCGGTGGCGATGCGCATCACCTTCACTGCGTTGCCGATAGCGTCAGCTGGGCGCTTCTGGCCCTCGGGTCCGGTGGGAATAGGCTACGCACCGATCTTTTTGATAAGGCTGCTCAGTTCGTCCAAAGCCAAGCCAATTAAATCTGCTTGAGCTTTGATCTTAGCGGCATTGAGATCAGCTGCCGCGTCTGATGACCACCAGATCCCACCATCCATACTGCGGAGCATTCCGGTCAGGCGTTGATGCTGTAGAGCTAGAGCGTCTATCGCACTCTGGTTTTTCATTGGTCGTTTTCCTGCTTAGCGCCAAGCATACGCTAGTGGGGGGCTCGACGCGAGGGACCGGAACGGAAACGCGGGGCTCAACCGTTCGGGATCAAATTTCAAACTGAGACACTGCCCGGTTCTCGCGTAGGCTACTTGGCAAAGGCTGTCGGAGAGCCGCGGTGCGCTCATTGACACGGCCGAGCTCGGGGACCTTATGACCCTAGCCTGCAGGATGCATCCCGTGACGATAGAGACCCCGAGCCCAGCCGCGTGGACGGCGGATCACCTGCGCCTCGCCGTCGACGCGGCGGGAGTGGCGCTGTGGTCCTGGAACGTCGACAACGATTCCTTCACGATGGACGCGCGCGGCTACGGCCTTTGGGGGGCCCCCCTCGACCGAACGGTGACCTTCGAGGACCTATCGGCGTTCATCCACCCGGCGGACCGCGACCGGGTTCGCGCGGCCTTCTCGGCGACCCGGGCCCTCATGGGCACCTACGAGATCGATTTCCGCATCATGCACGGGAAGGACGTGCGCTGGGTCTCGGCCCGGGGCCAGGGCAACGACCATAACATCGTCGGTCGGACCATGTTCGGCGTTTTCCTCGACGTGACCGGCCGCAAGCAGGCCGAGGAGGGCCATGAGCTTCTCGCCGGCGAGATGAGCCACCGGGTCAAGAACCTGCTCGCTCTCGCTTCCGGCCTGACCGCCATTACCTCGCGTTCGACGACGACCTCCGTCGACATGGCCCGCGAGCTGACGCAGCGCCTCACCGCCCTGGACCGGGCCCACGACCTCGTCCGGCCGCTGCCCGGCAGCGAGGGCAAGGCCGCGCTCCTCGGCGACCTGATCGCGATCCTCCTGGCGCCCTACGACGACATGGGTGCCTTCAGCGGCCGCATCCGCGTATCGGTGCCGCGGATGGGCGTCGGCGAGGCCGCGGCGACGACCCTGGCGCTCGTCGTGCACGAGCTCGCCACCAACTCCCTCAAATACGGCGCGCTCTCGGTTCCGACGGGCACTCTCGACGTTTCCTGCTCCTCGCAGGCGGACGTAGTCGTAATCGCATGGACGGAGAGGGGCGGGCCCGAAGTGGCCGAACCTTCTGGGCCCGGGGGATACGGAAGCAAGCTTCTCGAACGTGCCATGACCCGACAACTTGACGGCTCGATCCACCGGGAATGGAATACGGCCGGCGTCGTCGCCACCCTCACGATGAACAAGGCCTATCTCTCTTCCTGAGACGTGCGGTCCAGCCAGCCGGCAGACCCGCATCGAGCCGGAGTCGGTGTAAAGGCCGGCCTTGCCTTCAGCACCGGCATCCTACTTGGTTTGCGCCACGCCAATGGTGCGTCGCTCGCACGATGCTAGAGCGGCATCCATTGCCTGGGGGTATCAGGTGTAATTCATCGTGCATCACGGCAACACTTCACGGTAGTTCCCGACCGAAGTTCGGTCGGGAACTCAAAGGTGCTGATCGAACAGGG
The DNA here is from genome assembly GCF_054817845.1 of Methylobacterium sp. CM6241. Lineage (NCBI taxonomy): Bacteria > Pseudomonadati > Pseudomonadota > Alphaproteobacteria > Hyphomicrobiales > Methylobacteriaceae > Methylobacterium > Methylobacterium sp. CM6241. The sequence continues at coordinate 4,502,862 of NZ_CM139246.1, read as the reverse complement.
ACGGTTCCGGCCCTCATCCTGCCGGTCAGGCCGCGGAGAGAGTTTGACCCGAGCCCTTCCGGAACGAGGTGAAACGGTCCTGCTCGTCGAGCGGCACATCCATGACGCAGCTCAGCCCAGCGGCGTCGAAGTCGAGATGCACCGTTCCTCCGAGCTCATGGCTGATGCCCCCGTTGATCAGGCGCGTGCCGAACCCCCTGCGGTGGGGCACTGTGACAGCCGGCCCGCTACTCTCGCGCCATTCCATCACGAGCCGGCGCGCGCCGCCCTCCGTCGTCGCCACGCGCCACGCGATGTCCACGCGCCCCGCCTCATCGGAGAGAGCCCCGTACTTGGCGGCGTTCGTGGTGAGTTCGTGCAGCGTCATGCCGAGAGCCAGAACGTAGCGCGGCGGCAGGTCGAGGTCGGGACCATCGATCCGGAACCGGTTTTCACTGCCATCGAGAAAGGGGGCGAGCTCGTTCTCCAGCACCGTCCGGAGCGACGCCCCAGTCCAGTCGTCGCGCGAGAGCAGGTCGTGGGTCTTCGAGAGTGAGATGATGCGTCCCTCAAGCCGCTCGCCGGTCTCGTCGGTCCGACGCGACTGGCGGGCGAGGGACTGAACAGTTGTAAGCGTGTTGCGGACCCGGTGGTTGAGCTCGTGCAGCATCATGGTCTGACGCTCCTGTAGGAGGTGGCTCCGCGAGATCTCGGAACGTAGCTCGCCTTCGTGCTTCTGCAGCGAGATTGCCATGGCGTCGAAGGCCTCCCCGAGTTGGCCGAACTCCGAGGGACCCGAGAGCCCAGACCGCGCGCCGAGGTCGCCGAGCCGCCAGGCAGAGGCAGCCTGCAGCAGTCGCTGAACGGGACGGCGTATGAAGGCGCGCCCGGCAAGGAACGCAGCCAAGAGTGCAGCGAGTGCACCGAGGATGATGAGGATCACCCCCCGTTGCGTCGCCGCGTCGATGTCGGCGAAGGCCGCTTCTGGCGAGAGACCCACCGCGACCGTAATGGCATCGAGATCGTCCGGCGTCGCAGCGGCAATACCCGTGATTCGCATGTTTCCGCGCAGGCCAGGCAAATCGATGACCTTGCCGCGGCTCTGCGAGACTGCCAACCAGAACTCGGGTGGAAGAGGCTTGCCGACCCACTCGGCGTGATCGGGTAGTCGGAGTAGGATGGAGCCGTTCCGGTCCGCGACGGTCAGCGTAGCATTCGGGGGGAGCCCGGCCCGTGCCTGGTGTCCTGCAAGATGATCCAGGTCGATGCTGGCCACGACGACTCCGACCGGCTGACCATCGGATCCTGGTATGGCCTGGGCGAACTGCCAGGTTGGCCGCTTGGTGATCCGTCCGGTCACGAACCCTCCGACGGTGAAACCGCCCGTCCGCATCGCGTCTTGGAAGTAGCCGCGGTCGGCTAGGTTGTACGCTCCGCGCGCAGTGCCCAGGGTGTTGCAGACGATGCTCCCATCCGTGTCCGCCACCCCGAAGAAGAAAGCGCCGGGCACCTTTCCGAGCAGGGTCCTCAGGTAGGCCGTGCAGCTGAGCGGGTCCTTGCCCTAAATCTCCGGCACCTCGGCAAGGATGCCGAGAACCTGCCGGGTGCCGCGTCCGAACTGGCCTAGGTCGGCGGCGACGCTGCGGGCGGCGCGCATCGCCTCGCCTCGCACGGCCTCGCCCCGCGCGGAGCGGAGCGCGTACTCGTTGTAACCCTGGATGGCGAGGGCGGGCATGAGCGCGAGCGCCACAAGCCCGACGATGCGTTTGGTCAGAGGCATGAGGAAATCAACTCAGCGCCCAGGGCTCGAGCAGGCATAGAGGTTCGGCGCCCCAGTACATGGGCCTGGGTACTCCTCCGGCGAGGGCCATGCATTCCACGTCCACAGGGATCCGAGTTTCAGGCAGCAGCGACATCGAGGACCTCCTGCATGGAAGCCAGGGGAGCCTCCAGTCGGCAGATAAGGCCTGTGGGCGAGTAGGAGAGCTTGACCTCCCCGCCGACCTCGGCCGCGAAGCTCCGCTCGATCAACCGCGAGCCGAAACCTTTTCGCGATGGCTGGGCGAGGATGGGCGGCCCCCCTTGCTCGGACCAGGTCAGGCAGAAGCGCGGGGCATCGCCCTCGTGCACTACGTGCCAGCGCAGGTCCACGACGCCCGTATCGTTAGAAAGCGACCCATACTTGGCCGCGTTCGTGGCGAGCTCGTGCAGGGACAGGGCGAGCGACAGGGCGGCCTTGGCCGCCAGGAGGACGTTGGGTCCACTCGTACGGAGGCGTCCGCCCGCGGCCCCGACATGCACGCCGAGTGCTCCGTCCACCACCTCCGAAATGGGAGCGGCCGTCCAGCTAGCCGCGGTAAGGATGTCGTGCGCACGGCCGAGCGAGATCAGTCGGGCGGCAAAGGCCTCCCGCATCTCGTTGACGTCCGTCGATCCGCGTAGGGTCTGGCTGGCGATGGCCTGCACTAGGGCGAGCGTATTCTTGACCCGGTGCTGTAATTCGCCGGTGAGGAGCCGCTGGTACTCCTCGGCCTTCCTACGCTCCGAGATGTCCAGCATGGCGCCGATCATCCGAACCGCTTGCCCGGTTCCGTTGCGGATGACGTAGCCCCGGTCGAGGACGTAAGCGTAGGTATCGTCCGCGCGCAGGAAGCGGTACTCGTCGGTCCAGGCCGTTCCGATGCCGTCGATGACGGTATGGATCGAGGCGTCGATGCGGCCACGGTCCTCGGGATGGATGTGCCCGATCCACCAGTCGCCGGTCGGGTCCACAGCCTCAGGCGAATGGCCGTAGGCGGCCTGAAGCGCGTCGTTCCAAAGCACCTCGTTGGTGGCGAGGTTCCAGTCCCAAATCGCGTCGTTGGTGGCCCGAGAGGCTAGTCGGTAGCGTTCCTCGGTCTCGCGCAGAGTCTGCTCGGCCCGCCGGGCCTGGGTGATGTCGCGTGCTGTTCCGATGAGCCGAAGCGGTCGCCCGTCCTCGAATAGGGTCTGCCCCTTAGCGGAGACCCAGCGTTCGATCCCGTCCTCCGGAGAGATAGTGCGGTAGATGATGTCGTACGTGCCGTCGCCCTTCGGATCGATGGCGGCGGTGACCGCCGCGTCCGCCCTCTCGCGGTCGTCCGGGTGTAGGCGGGCGAGGTAGACATCGAGGTCGACGTTAGCATCGGGGCCCAGGCCAAAGAAGGAGCGCGTGCGCAGGTCCCACTTCAGCACGTTAGACACGAGGTCGAAGTCGAAGATGCCGGTGCCCGTCGCCTCTACCGCGAGTCGCAACTGCTCTCGTGTCTCGCGAAGGTCTTCTTCGACCTGGCGTCGGTCATGGATGTCGCTCGTATTCCCGAGCCACCCCACAACGGCGCCGGCGCCGTCCCGCATGGGCTCCGCCCGGATCAGGAACCAGCGATAGGCGCCATCGGCATGACGGAGGCGGGCCTCGGTGTCGTAGACGACCTCGCGCGAGCGAGCGTTATCCCAAGCCCTCGTCAGCCCAGGTAAGTCGTCGGGGTGAATGACGTCGGTCCAGCCGGACGGCAACGCCTGCTCCAGCGTCTGTCCGGTGTAGGCGTACCAACGGTCGTTGAGGTAGCTGAGGCTGCCGTCGGGCTTGCCAAACCAAACCACGGTTGGCGCAAGCTCGGTCAGGGTCTGGAAGCGCTCTTCTGCGACCTTGCGCTCGTGGATGTCGAGCGAGGTACCAATCCAGCTGCGCACATTCCCGTCGGCATCATGGACTGGGCGCGCCCGCGATAGGAACCAGCGATACTGGCCATCGGCACCCCGCAGCGGGAACTCGACCTCGTAAGGCTGACCGGATCCCGCCGCCGCCAGCCAGGCCCGGCGCGTCGGTTCACGGTGGTCAGGATGGATCACACCCATCCAGCTCGTCTCCCCGGTCTCGTCCGTGGGCAGGCCGGTATAGTCGTACCAATAGGCGTTGCAGTAGGTGACGTTGCCGTCCGCATCGCCGAACCAGACCACCTGGGGACTGACCTCGACAAGGGAGCGGTAGCGCAACTCGCTGGCCTGCAGGGCTGCGTCGGCGTCACGCTGCTCGGTGCGGTCACGCAGAATCTTCAGGAAACCGACGGTTCGACCGTCTTTCGACCTCAGGGGCATCATCTCGCCGGAGGCCCAAAACCGAGTGCCGTTCTTACGCATGTGCCAGCGCTCGTCGGGTGCGCTGCCGTTCTCCTCGGCCAGACGCATCTCGGTCGCGGGCCGTCCGCTCAAGCGGTCATCGGGCGTGAAGACCGCATCCAACCCCTGGCCAAGCATCTCGGCCTGCGTCCAGCAAAGGATCCGCTCCGCACCCGTGTTCCATCTGGTCACACGCCCCTCGATGTCGGTGGCCACGATGACGTAGTCCGTGGCGCTGTCGAGGATGCGCTCGTGCAGGAGGCGTTCCTCCTCCTGGGCACGCAACGACCGGCGCAGCTCCATCTGCGCCATGGTCTGACGCGCGAGGCGGGCAAGGCCCTTGCGCTGGCGCTCCGTCAGGTCGTGCGGCTTGGTATCGAGGACGCAGACCGTGCCGATGGGATGGCCTTCGGCGGTCTTGAGAAGGGCACCGGCGTAAAAGCGCAGGCCAGGGTTTCCGGTGACGAGCGGGTTGCCCTCGAAGCGCGGATCGCGGGTCGCATCGGGAACATACAGGAAGTCCTCCTGCAGGATCGCCTGCCGGCAGAACGACGTCTCCAGCGGCGTCTCGCGCACGCCAAGACCCACCTCGGCCTTGAAGAACTGGCGCCCGTCTCCGATCAAATTCACCACGCCGATGGGCACGTCGCAGAGTTCGGCGGCGGCTTCCGCGATTTCGTCGAAGTCCTGCTCCCGCGGCGTATCCAGCAAACGGTAGCGGTCGAGTGCACGAAGGCGTTCGACCTCCTCGTCACTCATTGTTGCGCGATCCATGAGAGGGTTAGGCACAAGCAGCCTGGATCGTTCCGATCAATGAGGATTCCGACGGCGGAGGCAACCACATTCGAGCTTTCCTGTTCGACGCAAGCCGGGACACCCTCATCGGCTTCGAAGCGGTATCGCGATGCTGATGCGAAGGCCGTCGTAATCCGCCGCAACGTCGACCTTGGCGCCTGTCTGCGCCGCAAGTATTCGATTGATCAGCCGCATGCCGAACCCTTCACGGGTGGGCAGCGCTGGCGGTGGACCGTCGTGTTCGTTCCAGACCCATGCCAGCCACCTGCCCTCCGTTCGATCCTCCACCGTCCAGGTCGCCGTGACCCGGCCATCCGGATGTGCCAGTGCCCCGTGACGGAGGGCGTTGGTGGTCAGCTCGTGCAGGGCCATGCCAACAGGCACTGCGAGTTCGGACGGAAGCCTCACGGACGGTCCCCCAAGCGTGATGCGCCCGTTCTCGTTGTACGGATCGAGCTCCGCCCTCAGCAGGCCCTCGAATGAGACGACCTGTGCTTGATTTTCGGTAATCAGGGCATGGGTCCGGGCAAGCGAGACGATGCGGTTTGTAAAGGCACGGCCGAACTCCGCCATTGTCATAGACGACCGCATGGTTGCGTTCAGGACAGCCTGGACGGTCGCGAGGTTGTTCTTTACGCGATGGTGGAGCTCGCGGACCATCATGGCCTGCCGGTCCTCGAAGGCACGGCGGTCGGTGACGTCGCGCTGGGCCGAGACCCAATGCGTGATACGGCCCTCGCCCTCCCTGACGGGGGTAATTAGCCATTCGACAATGTAGGTCGAGCCATCCTTGCGGTAGTTCAGCGCCTCGCCCTGAAAGGCCTCCCCGCACTCAAGCGATGCGCGAGCGCGGTCGAGCTCGGCGCGTTCGGTCCTGAGTCCTTGCAGAAAACGCGGGCTCCGGCCGATGACCTCGTCCAGTTGGTAGCCGCTTAGGCGAACGAAGGCGCCGTTCGCGTACTCGATCCGCGGACCGGGTTCGTCGAGGTCCGCCGTAGTAATCAATATGGCTTCCCCGGTCGCCTCAACCGCGGCCTTCAACAGCCTGAGATCGATATCGCCCGGCCCACTCGCTTCACCCAACGGCACCGCATACTCTCCCGCGGCCACGGAAACGCCGAGGCCCTGTCTACAGACCGGACGGGACGTAGGACCCGACCACAGAAATAGAACCCAAGTTAAACGACTCGGTTGCCGCGACGTACCATGTGTCACGTCCCCGCCTGTAATCTCGTGGATTGGAAGTGAAATCATCACGCTTGGTAGGTGTCGGGAGGGCTTGCGAAGTGTGGTATGCGGACCCTGTCCGTTCGCTCCAGAGCGGACCTTCAGCCTCTGACCCGACTTGGTCGTACGAGTTGCCTCTAGGTCTACTGGAAAGTGGACGTGGGTCCCGGTCAGCCCCGACCAAGCGGGTCGAGCGCGCCCGCATCCAGTTGTTCGAGAATGCGCATCAGCGCCAGGCGGTTGTTTTTGTCTTCCGCGTTGTCGAGCGCATCCTGTAGCACCAAGCGAATATCCTCGGCTTCGACCTTCTCCATGTCCCAGTCCGGATAAAGACGCTCGCGCTCTTCCTCGCTCTGGCTCAGCGAAACGATGTCATAATGCCGCTTGTCGCGATGCAGGGTCGCGATCAGTTTCTTTATCTCGGCGGCCGGCCCCTCGATCCACTGGAAGAAGACGCCGCTGCCGAAAACCAGCACCCCGGTGATGCCGTGTGCGAGATTGTTGCGCTGGGCCGCCTCGACGATGCGGGAGACTTCGGCATCGTCAACGCCTTCGGCAGCACGACTACAGTAGACAAAGTGGTACAGTGGAATGAGCGCATCGTCGTCAGAATCGACGCCGCGCGGGATGCCGTATTCGTCGAACATGAGTGAGCTCGCTTCATTTATGCCAGGGAGACCACGACGTCGCATGAAGGCGGCCATGGGGTGGATCTCCCCTGGGGCGTCGGTCACATCCGGCTAGGAGCCCGTCCGAGTAACGATTTTTCGGATTGAGGTCGGGGTTGAGATCAAGGCGAGCCCGCCCGCGTCATGCTCAGCGCCCGGCCTTGGCCAGCTTGAGGAGGTTGTGGGCGGTGCAGATCATCGCCCATTCGCCCCGGACCTGATCGAGCCCGCGGAGCAGGAACTGGCGGAAGCCCAGGGCCTGCTTGATCTGCCCGAATACCGGCTCGACGACCTGCTTCCTGAGGCGGTAGCGGCTCCGGCGGCCAGCCCGCTTCAGCCGCGCGGCCATCGCACGCATCAGGGGCGTCTTCGTCAGCTTACGACGCCCGGCCGCATCCGCCTCGCCGTGACGCGCCCGCCCCGGAGCGAGATAGGCGGTGATCCGCCGCTCCTTCAGCGCGGCCAGGTTCGCCTCGTTGGCAAAGCCTGCATCGCCCGAGACCTCGCGCGGCTTGCGCCCGAGATGAGCGCGGACGTCGTCGATGAGCGGCACGAGGGCGCGAGCGTCGGCGGCGTTCGTCACGAGGCGGTGGGCTACGATGATCTGATGCGCGGCATCGACGGCGATCTGCCCGTTGTAGCCCTGCACGAACCCGTCGCGGGTCGGCAGGATCCGGCTGTCCGGGTCGGTGAAGTTGCGCTGCGCCCGGTCCGGCGGACCGCCGTCCTCACCGCGCAGGGGCCGCCCCTGCCGGCGCATGCCCGAGGATGCACCCGGCCCGCTCTCGTCCTCGGGGTCGGGCGGATCGACCGCTTCCGCTTCCAGCGCGGCCTTGGCGGCGCGGATCGTCTCCAGCCGTCGCTGCTTGTCGGCCATCCAGTCCGGCGTCTCGTCGCCCCGTCGGTTCGCGCCCTGCACCGCATCCTCGGCCGCGTCCGCCTCCCGCGCCTGCTCCAGCCAGGCGTCGACTTCGGCGGCCAGCGCCGGCTCGGCCGTCTTCATGCGTCCGTAGCTCATCGCCTTGTGGCGGGAGGCGTTGGCCTTCACCTTGGTCCCGTCCACCGCCACGTGGGCGAACTGGACCAGACCGGCCGCGCGGCACAGGCGCAGCACCTGCACGAACAGGTCCGACAGGGCCACGAGGTGGCGCTTGCGGAAGTCGGCGATGGTGCGGAAGTCCGGCCGGTTCAGCCCGGTCACCGCCATGACGTCGACCCGCTCCTCGCAGGCCCGGGCGAGCTGACGCGACGAGTACAGGCCACGGCTGTAGCCGTAGAGCAGGAGCGCCACCATCATGCCCGGGTGGTAGGGCGGGTAGCCGCGCTCCTCGACGTAGGTGTCGAGGATAGCCGAGAGGTCGAGCGCTTCCCGCACCGTGTCGCGGACGAAGTGCGCCATGTGCCCGGGCGGCACGAACTCGTGCAGCGAGGGCGGCAGCAACCAGCCCTGATCCACATCCCAGGAGCGAAACACCTTGGCCATGAGCCGAGTGAATCACCCTCTGGCCTCGCCGTCGAGAGGATTACTCGGACGGGCTCCTAGCCGTCATCTATTTCTTGCAGCTTTTCGAGCCGCTCATTAGGCGCATGAAGCCTCATCGTGTTCGGGTTCAGATGCAAGGCGCTCGAATATTCTGAGAGCTTGCAAATGAGTGGCTTGGTCTAGTGCTCCGTTCGCAACTTCAGCCTGTGACCACATCCAAGATCGGGCTGGATCGTCACGCATAGCCCAGCGGGGAAACAATCGGTCCGTCACGGTGTGATAAGACAACCGCCTGATCTCCAAATGCCGGTCGTCCCTCAAGATCCGGGCATAGGTGGCATCGAGTGCTTCGGCCGAGCCCTCCAACAACTGCATGTAAACATCCGCCCTGCAGATGAGAGCGCCAGTGATCCCATCGCGTGCGTTGCATCGCCGCGATTGCGTCAGGATGCCATTGAGCATCGCTTGATCGAAACCAAACGGTCGTGAGGCATAGATGAGCTGAATGACGGACATTTCTGCTGGATCCTATCAGGCCGTCGGATCGGTAGCGGTATCTACATTCGGTCGGCCGAAGGCTCGAGGGATGAGACATCGCTGCGGCGATTGCAGATTTTTCAGGGCCTCTTCGAGCGCTCGGAGCTTGTAGACGAGAGCAGTCTCTGTGCGAGCAGTACGGCGGTTGCGGCATCGACCGCTGAGGCATCGGCACCGACGCGTTCGACATATTCGGGATGCTCAAGGAAGACGGGCCCCCCGACGATGACGCCGATAGAAGGGTTGAGTGACGCGCGTCTCACCGCCTGGATCGAGGCCGCGAGGTGATCGAGGTGGCTCTCCCGGCTCAGCGTCAGACCCACAATGCCAAACGGTTCAGAACCGACGAGATCGGCGATCTCCCTCGGGCTGGAGGCAAGGCCACTCGCCACATGCCATCCGGCCTTGCGCATGAACTGCTCGACAATTGCCAAGCCGAAGGTGTGGAGTTCGCCGGGTGCTCCCATCAGGAGGATACGGCGCTCGCTATCGTAGGGCGCGATGTCTCCGTCCGAGCGGAACGCGGCCAACAGGAACTGGAGTTGGGCGAGGCCGGCCGTGACCTCGATAAAGTCGCATAGATCGTCGTCCCACATGCGTCCCAACAAGGCCGCAGAAGGTGCCAGCAGGTCGAGGAACAGGTCGTCGACGCAATAGCCCTTGGCCATTAGGACTGAGAACGCGTTCATGACGGCCGTCACGTCGTGCCCGAGGATCAGATCGGTGAAGCCAGCGACCGTTTCCGTATTTAGCTTCGGCAAAACGTCCGACCGGACATGCCTCTCGCCACGATCGAGTAAGATCAGCCGGGGGATGATGTCCGTCTGAACGATGCGGCTGAGCGCCAGGGTTCGCTGGCGTGCCTCATCGACGGATCGTCGTCGTGCATAGTCCTCCCGGGCATACGCCGCTTCAGCGATCCCCGCCGAGATCAGACCCGCCCACTCCCGGTGCGTCGATCCTGGATCCAGCATTGCCTCATCCCTATGGTCCGGGGTTCGAGTCCCCGTTTGTTATTGACCGTCGTCCGGCGAGTACGGAACGCAAGAGAGACGCAAATGTACCAATTGTAAAGGAGGTAACTTTCCAACCGCAGCCAACCGATATCCGCAGTTTACGACGGGCAGAGAAATACGGTCTCATTCGCGTAGATACAGGGTTTCGAACGTCCGCCTCTCGTCGACTGCGGCCTAAAGCGGCCCGACCGCTCCCCACCCGACCCGGTCGTAGAGCGGACCATCTGCTACCGACCGAGGCAGTGTGAGAACGCGCCCCTCGCCACTGTGATTAGAAGTGATTCCTATAACAGGCCTCTAAAGTCGCTATAGATGCCCTCCTCAGCGACATTTAGCAGCCTGTCGTGGGAGATTATGCTCCGGAGTCGTAGCTTTCCGATGTTTTCACACAGCCTGGACCCATAGCAGACGAGCAGCCCGTTTGCCGGTAGGACAGTCTGCATGACCGAGCATACAACCTTCCAGGTACAGCGTGCCGACCACGTCGGCTTCGCGGTCGCCTCCCTCGATGAGGCGCTTCGGTTCTGGGTTGATGGGCTTGGCGCGCGGCTCGTGCGCACGGGCGAGATGGGGGGCGAGTTCCTCGGCCAAGTGACGGGCGCGCATGGGGCGCAGGTGCACATGGCGATCGTGTCGCTGGCAGATCAGACGATCGAACTCCTTGAGTATCAGGGCGTGGATCGGCCGAGCGCACCGGCCAAGCCGTTCGACCCGGGCTTCGCGCATCTCGCCCTCGTGGTCGATGACATCGACGCGCTTTTGGCGCGGATCGCCGCCTACGGCTGGAAGGCACAAGGCACGCCGCAGCCGATCGCGGGTGGCGCGCGGGCGGGAACGCGGGTGATCTACGTCGTGGGCCCTGACGGCGCGACGATCGAGTTCATGCAGCCGCCAACCGCTGTTCGCGACCGCTGATCCTTCTGATCGAGTGTCCGCTTTCCACCCAATGTGGTCGAAGTGCGGACGGGGAGATGTCGACCCAACTACGCCAAAGAAGCCTTTCTGATGAATGCTCCCAGGCAGACTTAGATCGTTCTATTGCCTCGGTCTGCTTGCCCAACCGACATCCGACGCAACTCGCCAACGGCTATCTCGATCTGCATTTCGGCGAGCCGTGAATAAACGAAAACCGGCATATCGTCCCGCGTGACCGGATCGAAGTCACACTCGGCTCCGCTCGAAAGAATGTAGACTCCAGCGACCCGGCCGACCGATCAAATTGAGACCTTCCAGATCCGGATCACCCAGGTAGGGAAGGAGATACCGAAGGTTACGAACCTCACTTCCGATCAAGAGCCCTATACGCGCAACGGAGGACGAGACCGCCTCCACCTTGAAATTCACCCGCTAATAAATAGCTTCCTATTTATAGATACGCAATTCGGTGGATCGTTCCTACCAGGTTGCCACGAGGCGACGAGATGGACCTGAGCGACCTTAGCCAAGCCTACTCCCACACCTTGATATTGACGGGACGCCAATGGCGTCGCGTGGCCAACACGGTCACGGAAAGGCACGGGATCTCGGAGGCGAAGGCACTTCCGCTGGTCATGATCGCGCGGATGGGGGACGCACCGCGCCAGAACGCCTTGGCTGAGGCGGTCGGCATCGAGGGGCCGTCGCTGGTGCGCCTGCTCGACCAACTTGAGAAGGCCGGGCTGGTTGTGCGAACCGAGGATCCGAGCGACCGGCGAGCGAAGGTGCTCAGCCTCACCTCGGAGGCGAAGATGGTCGTCGCCGAGATAGAGGTCGAACTGGCCGGCTTGCGCGCGGCTATGTTCGCCGACGTGAGTCCTGCCGACCTGGAGGCGAGCCTACGGGTGTTCCGGACAGTCCAGGATTTCGCCGCAGGGGCCTCGGCCGCGGCAGCGGCCACGAAAGATGCCCCCGAATGACCCTTCCGGGCTGGCGCGACTGGGCGTTCTCGCTGAAAACCTTCGGGGCCGGCGTGCTGGCCTTGTTCCTGGCGTTCTGGATCGATCTGCCGAACCCCTACTGGGCGCTCGGCACCGTCTACATCACCAGCCAGGTGCTCGCCGGCGCGACTCGTTCCAAGGCGCTCTACCGGGTGCTGGGCACCCTGCTGGGGGCCGTCGTGACGGTCGCCCTCGTGCCGAATCTCGTGAACTCGCCGGAGCTCCTGACCCTGGCCATCGCACTGTGGGTCGCGACCTGCCTGTACTTCTCTCTCCTCGACCGGACCCCGCGCAGCTACCTCATGATGCTCGGCGGCTACACGGCGGCCCTGATCGGCTTTCCGGCCGTCGGCGACCCCGGGACGATGTTCGACACAGCCGTGGCGCGGGCCGAAGAGATCACCCTCGGCATCCTCTGCGCCAGCCTCGTCAACACGGTGGTGCTGCCGCAATCCGTGGTGCCCGTGATCACTGGCCGGCTTGACCTTTGGCTGCGTGATGCGCGCGGCTGGGTCATCGACGTCCTCGGCCGCGCCCGTACCACGAAGGACACCCAGGCGACTCGGTTGAAGCTCGCCTCGGACGCGGTCGCGTTCGACGCCCTGGCGACACCGCTGCGATACGACATGACTGGGGCCGAGCGCTCGGCCGATGCGATGGCGACGCTGCGCCAACACATGCTGATGTTCCTGCCCATCGCCTCGGCAATCTCGGACCGCATCGAAACGCTGGAGCGCGCGCGGGCTCTGCCGCAGCGTCTGCGCACCCTGCTCGACGAAATGGCTCTTTGGCTCGCCTCCGGCACGACCGAGCGCACCGAGGCCGACCGGCTGAAGGCGGCTGCGGTTGCACTCGAACCCGAGCTTGGCGCGCGGACGTCCTGGAGCGCGTTGGTGCTCGCCAGTCTCCTGGCGCGGCTGCGCGACTTCATCGACCTGCGCCAGGACGCCCGCATCCTGGAGCGGCACATCGCGGACGGCACCCCCGTCACCGAGGACCTCACCTTCCGATACACTGCCGCGGCCCGCATGATCCGCCACCGCGACCACGGCATGGCGCTGCTGTCGGCCGTGGGCGTGTTCCTGACCATTTTGATCACCTGCGCGATCTGGATTGCCACCGGCTGGCCGCACGGTTCGGCCGCCCCGATGATGGCGGCGGTGGGCTGCAGCTTCTTCGCCGCCCAGGACGATCCCGCGCCGTTCATCGTCAGCTTCGCCAACTCGGCGATCCTCGGCGCCCTCGGAGCGGGGACCTATCTGTTCGCGGTCCTGCCGCTCGCCACCACGTTCGAGATGCTGGTCCTGGCTTTGGCTCCTGCCCTGCTGATCTGCGGGATCTTCATGGCCCAGCCGAAGACCGCGCCCCTGGCGATGGGCGCGGCGGTCAACGGCTCGGCGATGATCGCCATCCAGGGCAGCTACAGCGCCGACTTCGCCGCCTTCGCGAACTCGTCCATCGCCGTCATCGTCGGGATGTGGGTGGCCGCCATCGTCACGCGTCTTGTGCGCTCGGTGGGTGCCGGGTGGTCGGCGCGGCGCCTACGGGCCGTCAACCGCCGCAGCCTGGCCCGGGCGGCCGAGCACCAGGGGGCGCAGAACGGCCTCGAACTCGCGGCCCTGATGCTGGACCGGGTCGGGCTGATCGCGCCGCGCCTCGCCTCCCTGCCTCCCGACGATGCCGAGTGGACCGCCGACCTCCTCGCCGAGGTCCGGGTCGGCATTAACGTGGTCGAGTTGCGGCGTGATCGGCGGGAACTCCCGAAGGAAGGCCGAGAAGCGGTCGAGCTCCTGCTCGGCGCGCTGTCACGGCACTTCAGAGTCAAGCGTGAGGAGCCGCCGTCGGACCTGCTCGGCACCATCGATGGTGCGCTTGACGCGGTCTCGGCCGATCCGGCTCGCCAAGCCTCGGGCCGCGCCGCGCTCATGGCCCTCGTCGGCATCCGGCGTGGCCTGTTTCCCGACGCGGTCCCCTACCGTTCGACCCGGAACTCGACCACGCAACCGGAGCTCGCGGCATGACGGGTGAACTCGACCTCTACGGCGTCTTCGTTCCGAGCTTAGCGGCCTGGATGCTGATCGCCTTCGCCGTCAGCCTACCCCTCCGGTGGGTGCTGGCCCGGACCGGGTTCTATCGCCTCGTCTGGCACCGGCCGCTGTTCGACCTCGCCCTCTACGTCGTGCTCCTCGGTCTCGTCGTCTCGGTGGCGGTCCCGCTCACCTCTTAAGCGGCCAACAGAATTCGACCGCTCCATCCATGTCCAGACCTTCCGGAATCCCCGATGCCTCGATTCCTCGCCCTTTCGTTCCGCATCCTCATCACCCTCGGGATCGCCGCCGCCGCCGTCGTCGTCGGTTTGGCGCTGTGGGACTACTACATGGAGGCGCCGTGGACGCGGGACGGGCGCGTGCGCGCCGACGTGGTGCAGGTGGCGCCGGACGTCTCTGGCCTCGTCAGTGAGGTACTCATCGCCGACAACCAGGTGGTGAAGCGGGGCGACGTGCTGTTCCGGATCGACCCCGACCGCTTCGCCCTGTCGCTCCGTCAGGCGGAGGCGATGGTCGAGGGCAAGAAGGCAACCGCCGCACAGGCCGCAGCCGACTACGCCCGCTACCTGAAGTTGAGCGACGCTGCGGCGTCCCAGCAGCGGGTCGAGGCCGCCCAGGCCGCCGACCTGGAGGCCAAGGCCACCTATGAGCAGGCCATGGCGGACCGAGACACCGCCAAGCTCAACCTCGGACGTTCCGAGGTGAAGGCCTCGGTGAACGGACGCATCACCAACATGGGCCTGCGCCCCGGCACCTACGTCTCCACCGGGCGCGGGGTGATGGCGCTCATCGACAGCGACACCCTGCGGGTTGAGGGCTACTTCGAGGAGACCAAGCTGCCGCGCATCCATGTCGGCGACAGAGCCAGCATCCGCCTTATGGGCGAGGCGGGGACCCTGACGGGCCATGTCGAAAGTTTCGCCGGGGGCATCGAGGATCGCGAGCGCACCGCCGGGTCTAGCCTACTCGCCAGCGTCAACCCGACTTTCGCCTGGGTAAGGCTGGCGCAACGCATCCCGGTGCGGATCAAGCTCGATCGCGTTCCCGACGAGACCCGGCTGGTCTCGGGCCGCACCGCGACGGTCGCGGTCGAACCGAAGGGCGAGACTTCGCACTTCAGCCTGTTCGGCTCCTGGCGGGGGGCCCCGCCCCCGGTCGCCGGGGAGACCACCGCACGCTGAAGCCCCGTGGGCAATCCCACTCCTCTCAAGCTGTTATCCAGACACGGAGATACACCATGACTGATCCGGCATTGAGCCTAGCGAATGACGGGGCGGATGGCGTTCTAGCCAACGCACCCTACCATGTTGGTGCGGTGACCCTCGTCGTGTGCGACCTCGACGCCGTCAGGACCTTTTACCGGGATGTGATCGGCCTTGGCGTCGAGGCGGAGGCCGGCGACACCGTACGGCTCGGGACGGGCGGCACGACGCTCGTCGTCCTACGGGCGGACCCGGATGCCCGGCCGTGGACACAGCAGGAAGCGGGTCTTTTCCACACCGCTTTCCTGTTGCCGACCCGCGGCGATCTTGGCGCTTGGCTCCTGCACGCGGACCGGAACGGCGTCACGCTCACGGGCGCGGCGGATCACCTTGTCAGCGAGGCGGTCTACCTCTCCGACCCGGAGGGCAACGGCATCGAGATCTACGTCGACCGCCCCAGCCAGCAATGGCAACGGGCGCAGGACGGCTCCGTTGTGATGCGCAATGAGCGTCTGGATCGCGCCGGCATCGTCGGTGCCGCCATCCGGCCCTGGGCCGGCATGCCGGCCGGCAGTTGCGTCGGACATGTCCACCTGCAAGTCGGCGATCTCGACGCGACGGAGCGCTTCCATGTGGACCTGCTCGGCTTCGATGTCATGTGCCGCTATCCAGGCGCCCTGTTCCTCGGCTCTGGCGGCTACCATCACCAGCTTGCTGGCAACATCTGGAACAGCCGTGGCGCTCCGGTACGCGTCGAGGGGACGACCGGCCTCGCGGAGGTCTCCTTGATCGCGAAGGGTGAGACGCTTGCATCGGTACGGAGCCGCTGCCAAGTCGCACGCGCGTCTGTCATCGAGGATGGGGAAACGCTCATGATGCGCGATCCGTGGGGAACACATCTACGGCTTACGCCGGAGCACTGAAGCTTCGGAATGGGGCCGGGTTCCTACCCGGCGCCATTCGGTTCAGCGTGCCTGCGAATCCGCGGCGCCCGGGGCCAGCCACTGACCAGAGGCTGCGAGCATCGTCTCCACGCCGGTGCGCAGGGTCGGTGTCAGGACAGGCGCGTACTCAGGGGAGTGGTTCGAGGGAAGCTCGTTCAGGGTCCCGGCTTTCTCCGCCTCGGCGTAGAGCTTCGGGTCAGTCCCTCCAACGAACCAGAACACCGACGGCACGTCCCAGGCGCGGGCGAAGACAGTGAAGTCCTCGCTGGCGTTTGCGCTGCTGGCGGTCCGCACCGTGTCGGCCCCCAGGCGGTGCTTGAGGGCCTCGGTCACCTTGGCGGTCGCTTCCTCGTCGTTCACAGTCAGGGGGAACTGCCCCAGCATCGTCAGAAGAGGCGGCTTCGGAGCACCGGATATGGCGGCCTCCCCGTCGATGACCCGCTTGATTGAGGCCAGCACCTTATCACGCACTCCATCGTCGTAGGTGCGAACGTTGAGCTGCAGCTGCGCCTCGTCCGGGATGATGTTGGCGCTCGACCCAGCCAGCATCGACCCGACCGAGATTACGGCGCTGTCCGACATCGAGACCTCGCGCGAGACGATGGTTTGCAGGCGCATCACCGTTGCGGCGGCCATGACCACCGGATCGATGGTTGATTCCGGCCCGGAGCCGTGCCCGCCGCGTCCGTACAACGTTACCTTCATGCTGTCGCTGCGGGAGAGAACGGGGCCGCTGGCGAGGCGAACCTGCCCGGCCGGGAACGGCAGCACGTGCTGCCCCAAGGTGACGACCGGCTTCGGAAAGCGCTTCACCATCCCGTCGTCGACCATGGCCTTGGCGCCCTCGCCGATCTCCTCGCCAGGCTGGAACACGGCCATCACGGTCCCATGCCATTTTTCTTTGTTGGCGGCCAGGATCTGGGTCGCGCCCATCAGCCAGGTCACGTGCAGGTCGTGCCCGCAGGAATGCGCGATGGCCGTCTCACGGCCGGACGCCGGATCCGTCCCTTTTTTCGTGCTGGCATAGGGAAGGCCGGTGTTCTCCTTCATCGGCAGGCCGTCCATGTCGGCGCGCAGAAGCACGGTCGGGCCGTCGCCGTTGCGCAGGAGGCCGACCACGCCCGTGCCGCCCACGCCCTCGGTGACCTCGAAGCCCTGGTCCTTGAGCCATTTCGCGGCGATGCCGGCCGTGCGCGTCTCCTGCATCGAGAGCTCCGGGTTGGCGTGGAGGTCCTCGTAGATGACCTTCAGCTTCGCGAGTTGCGCCTCCGTCGGTCCGGGCAGAGCCTTAGGGCCGCCTTGGGCGAAGGCCGGATTAGGAATGGTCGAGAGCGGAATGAAGGCTGCCAGCGCGAGCCGGCTGCAGCGTTTGCCGATAACCATCTTGGTGTATCCCTTTGGTCGGACCGCGGCAGCGCTGCTGCGACGATGTCCGTCGTTGCGAGGCGTCTCGACGTCGGCGAGACGCGATGGATCGGCCCTGTCAATTATAGGGGATGCCGGCGCGGGGGCGATATCGCGGAAGCGTCCAACCGAAGCGGAGCGAAGCGGCCCGCACCAGCAGGGCGACGAGGAAGCCGGCGCCCAACGCAAGCTCGCGCGGGACGCCAAGGATGGTCAGGGCGACGAAGGCCGCGGCACCGGCCGCGGCGGCCGAGGCGTAGATTTCCCTGCTGAGGATACCTGGACTGTCCCCCCCGAGAAGGTCGCGCAGGAGGCCTCCGAAGGTGGCCGTCACCACTCCCATGACGATGGCTACCGTGGCGCTCGCACCAGCCTGCAAGGCCTTCTCCGCCCCCGCCACGGTGAAGAGCGCCAGGCCGAGGGCGTCGAGGCGCACGAGGTATCGGTACCGGGATTGCGGGATGTGCGCGACGAAGAACACGGCGCAGGAAACGAGCACGCAGGCCAGGAGGTAGGCCGGTTGCTGCGTCCAGAACACTGGCTGGCCAAGCAGGAGGTCCCGGAGCGTCCCGCCCCCGACACCCGTCACGGTGCCCAACACGGCGAACCCGACGAAATCCATTTCCTTACGCGATGCAACGAGGGCCCCGGCGACCGTGAAGACGATCACGCCGAGCCAATCCAGGGTGGCGGTCGCAGTCTCGAACATCGGGTTTCATCCTGGCGGTCAGAAGCGGTCTCGTCGCGGTGCCTTCGCACCACGGCATTCATCGGAAGAGCAGGACCTGGTTGTCGGAACGGGGGTGATCATCCCACTCACGCTGCACCATCGCCTCCGGCATCGACGTCTTCACGACGACGGTCGTACCGGTCGGGACACGACCGTAGAGATCGTAGATGTCCTCGTTCAGCAGGCGGATGCAGCCGGAGGAATCCGTGCCGCCCACCGTCCAAGGCTCGTTGGTGCCGTGGATGCGGTAGAGCGTGTCCTTGTCGCCTTGGTAGAGGTAGAGGGCGCGGCACCCGAGCGGGTTCTCGACGCCAGGCTCGACGTAACGTGGGATGCCGGGCCGACGCTTCAGCATGGCCTCCGTCGGGCGCCAGCCCGGCCACTTGGCCTTGCGCTTGATCACGGCGGTGCCGGACCAAGTGAAGCCAGCCCGGCCCACCCCGATGCCGTAGCGGATCGCGGTCCGACCCTCGCGCACGAGGTAGAGGAAGCGGGCGTGCGTATCGATGACCAGCGTGCCTGCGCACTCCGGCCCGTCGTAATTCACCAGTTGCTTGCGAAATTCCGGGGGTACGAGCGTCAGATCGACCGTAGGGACGTCGAAGGGATCGTCTGGGATCGCGCCGGTGAACCAGGCGTCGCGGTTCGACGCGGGATCGACGGGTACTGGTGCCTTCGGCGCTTCGGGCTGCGTGTCCCAGAAGAAGGCTTGCGCCTGACCGGGTGCGAGGACGGCTGCGGCGAGGAGCAGGGATCGGCGGGTAGCCAACATCGTCGTGTATCCTGATTGGGCGTTCGAAAGTGGCGCGGCTCTAGGCAGGTTCGAGGGCGCCGCGCGGTCGATGCCGGACGTGCGGCGTCATTGCGGCTCGCGGGACGAGCCGGCCGGTCGCGGAGGGTGAGGCGGCAAGCTCATGGGCTCGCGGCGTGTCAGGCTATGGGGACGTCATTGCGCAGGCCTCCAAAGGTTGCTCCGCATGCGTCATGCATGCGGCCCCCTCTGTCATTGGCCTGAGAGTTTCACCCGGGCCTTCGCGCAGGCATGGGCATACACCGTCGGCGGGAGCTGACGCTCCGCTTTCCAGAGTGTTGAACGACGGGCGGTCCGGGTGCCTGAGAGTTTCCGGGGCGGTTGCTCCTTCGGCGGCCGGTTCACACCGGCTCTCTCCCGCTCGTCGATAGATGACTTGACCACTGATGTATCGGCCAAACGAGCGGCACGCCAGATAATTCGTTAGCTTACAATCAATGTGGGTGCGTTGAGGCACATAGGCTGTTCCTGATACGTCGTGGGAATGGGTCAGACGGGCTTCGCTCGGATGGGCGCGGTGTCATTTCCTATTAAGGAAGCAATTTATCAGACCCTCGCCGTACAAGCTTGGCTCGAACTGATAGGGTTGGAAGATGACGTGCAGGATCGTTACGCCCCGAATGCCGCCCGTGGGTGTACGCCACTGTATGGATTGACCTTCGGACAAGCCCAACACAGCTGCGCCGAGGGGTGACAGGACCGAGACACAAGTCTCGTCCCATTGCTCCTCATCGGGATAGACCAGCGTCAGGCGCTCGACATGATCGGTGACGTCGTCCCGATACTCGACGCGCGCATGCATCGTCACAACGTTCCAAGGCAACGCCTCCGGCCTGACGATTTCAGCGCGGTCCAACTCGGCAGCGAGAAGATCAGGTGCGGTGGCCTTCGTATCCATTTGAGGATGACCGGATGCGACCCGGCGCAGGTCGAGGAAATCTGTGTCCGGGATCATCAAGTGGGGCGATCCTCCGAGGACGATGTGACCCGTCATTGCGTAAAAGCTCCCATCTCTGAGGTATGAGGTAAGTTAAGATCGAATGGTTCGGTACGGTATTGGAGTAAGGCGATCGGCAGGACGCCCCCTACACCGTCTCCGGCACTTTCACGTCGAGGACCGTCAGTCGTTTCACGATGCCCGTGCGGGTTCGCCAATTTATCGACTGGCCGAGACTAAGCCCGATCAAGGCCGCCCCGATGGGCGTCATGACGGACACTCTTCCCTGTTCGATGTCCGCCTCGCCAGGGTAGACCAGAGTCACGGCCTGAACCTTTCCCGTTGCGTCGTCCCTGAATTCGACCATGCACCCCATCTGGACGAGGTCTGCCACGCATGCCCTTTGACCGACGATTCTGGCCCGATCCACTTCATCGGCGAGAAAGTCGGCAACCTCGGGCGAACGGTCAGTGGCAAATGAAGCCAGCTGCGACAGGCGTTCATGATCGTCCTTCGTCATCTTGATTTGTGGCTTCGTCATCTTTTGCGACATAGTCGTCGATCCTTGCTGTATTTCGACCTCGGACGATCAAGCGGCGCTTGGTCCGGGGTCGTCGTCCTTGTCTGAATTGGCCGCGGCGGACCGGTCGTTGCCCTGCCCGGATTGCGGCCTTGGGTAATTCCCACGCGAGAAGGGGATCACGGTGCGCGCCAGCGGAACCACATCATGCGCAGGTGCCGCCCCGCTACTCCCAGCCTTGTCATCGCGGATCTCGGTCGCGGAAGGCGATGTCGGGGCGGACTTGGAATTTTCCATAGCTGTTACTCCGCAAGTACGGGCCCACCGCCAATAGAAAAGCGAGGACGCGACGCAGGTCAGCCGAGGGGTAAGCCATATAGGCTCCTCCCGCCGGTCAAATATTTGATTATATTGGTTAGCTCTAAATTGAGCTAGCTCGCAATCCCCGAGCGGTCAGTGCACGCAGGCACCTCCGGCTCGGGGCTATTCGCCCGCGATAAGTCTACCTGCCCGGAGCAGGTCCCGATGGGGAGGCCAAGAATTGCGCATGATCTTTCGATCCTCTCGGAAGTCCACCTGCTTGTCAATTCCCGTTTCGCCGCACCTTCCAGTTTAGAAAGTTCGGCCTGCGGAAAGCGTCGATTGACACCCGTACGGCTTCGCCTATGCTCCGCCCCATCATGTCAAACCTTTTACAAAGCATTCGCCTCTTGGGGCGTGCGGGCAGTCTGCAAGCAGGCTCCTAAGCCCTGGCACTTGGCCAGCCTTTTGAGGCGGGGCCCGTTCCAGGGATAGTTTTCCAATAAATTCCAGTCCTAGCTCAGATGCCGTTCTCGGACAGGCTTGGTGAAAACGCATAGCGTAGCCTCAGCGAGCGACGGCATATCGGCGTGGGCGCAAGCTGGTCGTTTCCGCCTGTTGTCGCCGTCCGTCGACGTCGTGGTCTTCCAGTGGGGCCTAGACCTCAAGCGAGGTACTTCTCAGCCAGCCTCGTTTCAACTTCTAATCGGTTAAAGCCGCCGGTTTCACTCCGGCTGCTCAGCCTCGGCGGCGCAATGGCATGGCGGACGGCCGAGCCAATCCATCGATGATCTAGGACGGGTCATGGTGATCGGATCGGTTCGTCCGATCCGGTCGCTGCTCATCCTGAATTCTTTCAGTCCCTCGGATGAACGACTTGGCGGTCACGGCTGAAGCCTCACCGAACTCTCCCCTTTGTAAAGGAATAAGAACGATGACCGAACCCATTTGGCCAGTCTACGGTCGTATCACCGGCCCCATCGTCGTGATTGGCTTCGGGTCCATCGGACGCGGCGTCCTTCCGCTGATCGAGCGCCACTTCGAGTACGACAAGGACCGCTTCACGGTCGTCGAGCCCTCGAACGCGCACTGGGCCCTCGCCGACAGGCATGGTCTGCGCTTCGAGCAGGTGGCCCTGACGAAGGAGAATTTTCGCGACGTCCTCACCCCGCTCCTCACCGAGGGCGGCGGCCAGGGCTTCTGCGTGAACGTATCCGTCGATACGTCCTCCCGCGCCATCATGGAGCTCTGCCGCGAACTGGGCGCCTTCTACATCGACACGGTCGCCGAGCCGTGGCCGGGGTTCTACTTCGACAAGGACCGGAGCCAGGGCGACCGCACCAACTACGCGCTGCGCCAGGAAATCCTCGACGCGCGCGCCGCCAACCCAGGCGGCACCACCGCCGTGTCGTGCTGCGGCGCCAATCCCGGCATGGTCTCGTGGTTCGTCAAGCAGGCGCTCCTGAATGTCGCCGGCGATCTCGGCCTTGAGATCCCCGAGCCGAAGGACCGCGCCGGCTGGGCCAGCCTCATGCGCGAGGTCGGCGTCAAGGGCATCCACATCGCCGAGCGCGACACCCAGCGCGCCAATACCCCGAAACCGCAGGGGGTGTTCGTGAACACCTGGTCGGTGGAAGGCTTCGTCTCGGAGGGCAACCAGCCGGCCGAGCTCGGATGGGGAACCCACGAGACCTGGCGTCCGGACAACGCCCGCGACCAGGAGAGGGGCTCGCGCTGCGCCATCTACCTGCACCAGCCCGGCGCCGACACCCGCGTGCGCTCTTGGACACCGACGTCCCAGGCGCAGTTCGGCTTCCTCGTGACCCACAGCGAGGCCGTCTCGATCTCGGATTACTACACGGTGCTGGAGGGCGAGCGCGCCGCCTATCGGCCGACCTGCCACTATGCCTACCATCCCTGCAACGATGCGGTCCTCTCCCTGCACGAGATGTTCGGCAAGGCGGCCGAGGTGCAGGGGAGGCACCACATCCTGGACGAAACCGAGATCCTCGACGGAATCGACGAGCTCGGCGTGCTCCTCTACGGCCACGCCAAGAACGCCTACTGGTTCGGCTCGCAGCTCTCCATTGAGGAGACCCGGCGCATCGCCCCATACCAGAACGCCACCGGCCTTCAGGTGACCTCGGCGGTGCTCGCCGGTATGGTTTGGGCCTTGGAGAACCCGAAGGCCGGCATCGTCGAGGCCGACGAGATGGACTTCCGCCGCTGTCTCGAAGTTCAGAGCCCGTATCTCGGCCTCGTCGTTGGCGTTTACACCGACTGGACCCCACTCGCCGGCCGCCCCGGCCTCTTCCCGGAAGACATCGACGAAACTGATCCCTGGCAGTTCCGCAACGTCCTCGTCCGTTAACGGAAGGGTACGCGATGACTGGGGTCGTTCACGTCGTGGGCGCGGGGCTCTCGGGGCTCTCAGCGGCCGTGCGCCTCGTGGAAGCTGGGCGTACGGTGATCGTCCACGAGGCCGCTGGTCATGCCGGCGGCCGCTGCAGGTCCTATCACGATCCGCAACTCAGGATGACAATCGACAATGGCAACCACCTTGTCCTGTCGGGCAATAGGGCGACATTTGCTTTCCTTGACCGCATCGGAGGCCGCAACGCGGTCTCCGTGCATGCGCGGGCAGAGTTTCCCTTCGTTGACCTCGCCGCGGGTGAGCGCTGGACACTGCGCCTTAACAAGGGGCGCGTGCCTTGGTGGATCCTCGATCCCAGCCGGCGCGTCCCGGGTACCCTGGCTACCGATTACGCACCGATCCTTCGCCTCCTTTCGGCACGGCCGGGTGCGAAAGTCTCGAATGTCCTCGCTTGCGAGGGGACACTCTACGAGCGGCTTTGGCGCCCCGTCCTCCTGGCCGCACTGAACATCGACCCAAGGGACGCGGATGCGACCCTTGCCGCTCAGGTCCTGCGCGAGACCTTCGTCGAGGGCGGGCATTCCTGCCGGCCTGTCGTCGCCCAGGGCGGGCTCTCGAAGGCCTTCGTCGACCCGGCATTACGCTTCCTGGAGGAGCGGGGGGCGGTGGTCCGCCATAACAGCCGTCTGCACCGCCTCGCGTATGAAGGGGGGCGCGTCGCTGGCCTCGTCCTCGGCGACGGCCCTGTGCGGCTGCGGCCTCGGGATCAGGTTATCCTCGCGCTTCCCCCAAAAGCGACGGCCGACGCCATCCCGGGGTTGGAGGTCCCGACGGATCACCGGGGGATCGCGAACGTCCACTTCGGCGTGAATTGTCCTCCCGCCATGCCGCGGCTGACGGGCGTGGTGAACGGGCTGTCGGACTGGATCTTCGCCTATCCGGATCGAATCTCGGTTACCGTTAGCGCAACGGACGTAGGCGATTTGAGCCGACCGGAACTCGCGCATCGGATTTGGACCGAAATCTCCTACGTCACAGGCAGGTACATGTCGGGCCTTTCGGACATGCCGCCGCCCTGGCAAGTCATCCGCGAGAAGCGAGCGACCTTTGCGCCGACGCCTGAGGCGGCCCGGCTCCGGCCCCGGACGCGAACGGAATTCCGCAACCTCTTCATCGCAGGCGACTGGACGGACACGGGTCTGCCCGCTTGCATCGAAGGAGCCATTCGGTCGGGGGATAAGGCAGCTCAGACGGTGATGGAAGCGAATGGCTGACCCGTTCTTGGATAACGAGCCCATATTCTTGGATAAAACTTGCATACTTTGCGATATTGATTATCTAGTAGTTGCTATGTTAATTTCGGATCATCCTCTGAACAAGAGAGCCAGCCGCCTCGTCGCAGGCCGCTAAGCCCCGAAGCTGGAGAGCGGCGAACGCTCTCTGCTCGGGGTCGATGACCATTCATACAGACCAGCCCGACAATCCCTGATGGCTTCCTGGCTGCTTGAAACAGCGGCCGGAGTTCGCTCGATCTCGCGCGAGCGTGGAAACGCACGTCAGGTTGCCGACCAACACAGCTTTTCGTCATCGTCAGCGCTCTCAGGAGAAGGATCCATGCGTATTCTCGTTGCCACCGACTTCTCGCCCCGCTCGCAACGGGCGGTGCGTCGCGCAGGCATCCTCGCCGCACAGAGCCGCGGGACGGTCATTCTGATGCACGTCGTGGACGGCCCGGGTGGACGGGAAACCTCGCGGGATATTCGAGAGGCTCAACGCATGACCGTTGAACAGGTGGCCGTGGTCCCCGAACTCTACCGTGTCCCATGCGAGCCGCTTGTCGTCCTAGGCTGCCCCTCAGATGAGATCCGGAGTGCCGCGGGGGCTCATGATGTCGACCTGATCGTGGTCGGCTCCTCGCATCGGGCGGGCAGTCGCACCGCGGGACGAACCGTCGGAAACCTGGTCCGGAGCGCTCCATGCCCCGTCCTCGTCGCAAGACGCTTCGCCGCATCCCCCTACGCGAGGGTCCTCATCCCGGTCGATCTTTCGCGGGCGTCGGCGCGGGCTCTGCGATACGCGGATTCACTCACGCTCGTGGACCGCGCTCACGTCACCGTCCTGCATGCCTTCGAGGCACCGGGGAAGTCCAAGCTGTCCGGGTTTGGGGTCGGGCGCGATCAGATCGATAGCTACGTCGAGGCTTGCCGTTCGAGGTCCACGGAGGATGTCGAGATGCTTCTTACGAATGGCGGCCTTGCCAATCGTGAGTGGTCTAGACGGATAGAGGAGGGTTCCCCCACCGAGGCCATCACCGGCCTTGCCGAACGGATCCCCTCGGATCTAGTGGTGATCGGCACGCATGCTCGAACGGGTCTCAGGAAGGCCTTCCTCGGAAGCGTCACAGAGGACGTGCTTTTGACCGCAGGTCCGGACGTCCTGGTTGTCCCCCCGCCTTGTCCCCCTCTTGAGCGACGGTCGCGGCTGCCAACACGTGCCGGATGGCCGGGGGGCAGGCCACTCACCTCAAGCCTTGCGAATGGGTGGGTATTCGCGACAGGCAGGCCGACAAGTGCGAAACCGTACCATGCCGCCGGCGCGTCGCAGGACTTACGGTCGGTCACCGCCCATCATCGCGCCCAGCCCTGACTGATCGGCCCCCACGCGGTGGCTCTTCGCCAAGTTTGGTGGATCAGGGTGCGAGGAGGAACCGTCGTCGTAGGAGGTCGAGATTGGCGCGACCGTACATGGCGCGCTTCAAGAGCTTGAGACGCGTGATCTGGCCTTCGGCTTGTCCACTGCTCCAAGGCAGTGTCAGCGCGGACCGAACAGCATCTCTATCCTGACCGAGGCTAGCAGCGAAGCTTTCGACGATCCGGACACCGCAGGTTTGCGCTTCGCCCAGCCATTGATCGAACGCCGTGACATCTGATTTTCCTGACGGCTGCTGGCCACAGCGGCTCCGGACGATTCGGCAGAACCGGCGGCCGAGATCGACCACCTTGGCCGCCTCGGTATCCTGCAGGACGCGCGAGACGACCGCGGCCGCCTCAGGGCCGAGGTCTTCGGGCTCCCGCAGGAGATACCAGGACAGCTGCTTGGATGAGGCCAGGGGTGATGCGGTGGAGGTCACAACACGGGTGTCGGTCGGTGCTGGCGACGACCGGATAGTCGTTCCAGCCGGGCCTGCGCGCCGCTCGGACAACCAGCGATGCACCTGCTTCGAGGTGCCGGCAAAGCCGATACCCTGAAGTTCGCGCCAAAGCTGCGCAGCGTTCTCGCAGCCCTCATCGAGGCGGCCATGCAGATGCCCGAGATAAGGATCGAGCATGCTCGGCTTCGGCTCGCGCATGCCGTTCCGGGGAAAGCTCGCGGCGAAGGCGTACTTGCGCACCGTGGCGCGGGCCAAGCCCGTCTCGCGATTGATGCGCCAAAGCGAGTGTCTTTCCGCATGGCGGCGACGCACGTCGTCATAGGCCGCTTCCCATCGACCGCGGGCCGCGGCCCGCGCGAGCATCTCGGACGGTGCGCGCGGGTAGGGCGTGACGCGCCGAATCGATGGCGATGCCGGGGCCACGGCCGGCAACAGCTTCAGACGCGGATGGACGCGGGCGAGCCAGCGCTCGACCATCTGTCGGGTATTGAGCAGGAGATGCCACCGATCCGCGACCTGAACGGCATCGGGCGCACCCATGGCGGTCCCACGCGCATATTCGGTCGAGCGGTCCCGTGCCACGACCTGGATCTGTGGGTCGCGCCGGAGCCGGGCCGCCAGCGTCGAGGCCGAACGATCCGGCAGCAGATCGATGGGACGGCGGCGTTCGAGGTCGACGAGGATGGTGCCATAGGTTCGGCCCTTGCGCAGAGCCCAGTCGTCGACACCGACGATGATCGGTTTGGATCCGGTCGGCAGCGGACATTTGCGGATACCCCGCAGCAGCGTCGTGGCACTGGTGGGCATCGCCAGGTGCGGCAGCAGCCGGGCGGCGGGTGTGGCACCGAGCGCCAGCGCGGTCCGAACCTGGGCATCGGCCAGCCGGCAGGTTCTCTGAGCGTAGCGGTCGAGGAGGCCCGGCAGACGCTCGGCAAAGGTTCGGCGTGCGCAAGCGGGATCGTGGCAGTAGAAACGTCGGATCGTCAGGGTCAGACGCACCTCCTGACCGCTCGTCGGCAGGTCGGCGGGACGCCGGTGATAGCGACTATGCACCGACCGGCTGACCGTACGACAGCGTGGGCAACGGGCATGATCGCACTTCGCTTGAGCGGAAATGCGAAGGGCAGTGCTCTCCTCACGCGTGACGTGGAGAAGACGACAACCGGGGATGTGACAGAGAAGGGTCATGCCCTGATCTGAGAATCCCCGCCCGGTTCAGCCAGCAGCTACCTTCCGGCATCCCCCCACCCACCCAATCCACCAAACTTGGCGAAGAGCCACTTTTCAGGGGGCAGGCCACGTCGTCGAATGATGATTGCGACTGAAGAGCATTGAAAAAACTTTCGAAAGCTATCGCGCGATGTTGGCCCGTAGTGCCCACAAACTACGCTCCAGCCCTAGCTGAATACTCGAACAACAGATGGTCACCATCATGCCGCATCCGTTAACAATGAGTTCAATTTCACCCAAAATTCAACTGACATGAGAACTTTCTGTACTACGTGCGGATTGGGCCCACGATCAGGAGCCCATGATGGCTCACCGCATGAGGTGCATAATGTCCGCATCAACTGCCGTTCGGCATTCGTCTCGCTGGATGCAATCAGCCTTCTTGCTGGGCGCCCTGAACCTGCTTTCAGTGATCGGCATTTGCGCAGTCGCGGCGTTCCTCCTTTGGGAGATGCGCCTCGATGCAACGCGGCGCACCGAGATCAGCTCGCGCAGCGTAGTGCAGGTTCTGAGCCGTGACATCGCGCGCAATATCGAGATGTACGACCTTTCCCTGCGAGCGGTCGTCGACGGCATGAAACGACCCGAGGTGATGCAGGCGCTCCCAGAGTTGCGACATATGATCCTGTTCGATCGAGCGACCTCAGCGGCTGGTTTCGCCAATCTTTTGGTGCTGGACCGGGATGGTAACGCCATTGCCAACTCCCAGACGCTCGGACCCATCTCGCTTAACGCGTCAGATCGGGAGTACTTTCGTTACTTCGCTAGCCGAGCGGATGACGGGTTGCACATCAGCACGCCCATCGTCTCCCGCCTCAGCGGTCGACCCGTTCTCGTGATGAGCCGCCGGTTGTCGAATTCCGACGGCATATTCACAGGGGTCGTCGTTGGCGGCATTGAGCTCGACTACATCCGCAACCTCTTCGCCACGGCTGACGCCGACCATCTTGGGACCGTCACTCTGTATGGGCCCAAAGGAACGATCGTCATGCGTGACCCCTTCGATCCAGATCGACTCGGGATCAGCGTGGCACAAACGCCGAGCTACCAGAGGATGTTAGCCGCCAAAAGCGGCAGTTTCGTTGGCCCAGCAATGGTAGGGGAGGGTGACCATCATTTCGTGTTCGCTCAGATTGGCGACTACCCACTTCAATTGAGCACATCCGTTACCCCGGCTCAGGTCTACTCTGACTGGCTGGGGAAGGCATTGGGGCTTGGCGGCGTCGTCGTCAGCCTCTGTGGCGCGACGGTGGTCTTAACTTGGATGTTCGGTCGCGAGTTGAGCCGCAGGAAGCGGTCCGAGCAGGTTACCGCCACTTTGAACGTCGAGCTGGAGCAGATGGCGACCACAGATGCTCTGACGGGGCTCGCCAATCGGCGACGCTTCGACGAGGTGCTCGCACGGGAGTGGAGGCGCTCTGTTCGCACCCAACAGCCGCTGTCCCTAATTTTGCTGGATGCGGACCATTTCAAAGGCTTCAACGACACCTATGGACACCAGAAGGGTGATGCAGCGCTGAAGCTGATCGCTCGGTCGATCGAGGCTGCGACCGATCCGGCTCACGACATCGCCTGCCGCATCGGCGGTGAGGAGTTTGCGGTGATCCTGCCCGAAACGGATGCTGCCGGAGCGGAGATCGTCGCGGATCGCATCCGCGAAGCCGTATCAGGGTGGAAAGAGCCACACGCGGCAAACCCGCATGGCGTTCTGACTGTCAGCGGGGGCTTGGCTCAGATCCCGCAAATACGCGCTGCGGATACGGCTGCTCTCATCGCAATTGCCGATCGCGCACTCTACCAGGCCAAGGCCCGTGGCCGAAACCAGATACGGGTCGCAGGTGAGCGCGAAGCTGGCCTACGATCCGTTGCCGGCACCCCAGAACACCGTTCTCAGGTCTTAAGCCTTCCTGGACAAGGTTAATGCGCTCCCTTGGTCCGTCACCTCATCCGCACTACAACGCACTTCTCAGCCATGTAACCGTTCCACCGGCCTCAGCTCTCGGCGGTGATCCGCTTCCGTAGGGCAGGGGGGCGTTGTGAAGGCTGCCAGCGTCCGCATGGTCGGACGGTCTATCACCTGGGCGACGGGCGGTGGTGGGACGCCGAGGCAGGAACCTGGCGCGACGGGGCAGGGAGGATCATCTGCCTAGCCGTAGGAGCCAAGGACGTGCTCGGGACGGTCCGTACGACCAGGGTGGTTCTGGCGGCCGCTCACCGTGACCACGACACCGCAAACAACGCCGGCTCGAACCTCGCGGCCTTCTGCCAGCGCTGCCACATGATCCACGATCAGCCTGAGCATCAGCGCAGGCGCTGGCGGACCCTGTTCCGCAGGAAGGCCATGGGCGACCTGTTCCGTGGGCCGTATGATTGAATGCCGGTGGTGTTGAAGCACGGTACGTCTGGGGATGACGCGTCCGAAGTGCCCCTTCAGGCGACTGTCCAAGTCAGAAGCAGCATCCCGCTGAGGAAAATGCCATAGGTCATCGTGATAGCGACGATCTCACGGTGGTCATGGACGAGATTACGGGACACGAGGATCATGACGATGACCGGCTGGGGTTCGATGCCGGCAATATAATCGAACGATCTCTAACGCGGGGTCGTCGCGAATGGTTAACTTCATCTTAACCATTCGGTGTCGCGCATCGGTCACACTAGGGAGACGCCCCTAGCCTCCGGTACATTCACGACAGATAGGGCAAACGTGGCCTAGCTAGGCAGCCAACACCCCTACAGAGTTGTACCGGGAGGGGATTCGCCCGGCGGGTCAAACGCTGGGGCTTCGAATGCCCCTCACCGAACGGCGGCAGCCTCAGCGTCAGCAACTACCTGAACCGTGCGAGGCATGATCACCGACTTCGCCGCCACGGTTGGCTGAGGCGTTGTGGTCAGATCACTGACGCTGCGCACCTTCTAGGTCTCACGAGCGTGCTCGCGGAAGAGAGGAGGGGTGAGGTGAACTGCGTCCGCAGCCACAGCTGCTCCGGATACGAAGGTCGCGGAAGCAAGGATCGCAAGGGTAAGGGCCTGGGCGATACGCATGGAAATTCTCCAGATTGGTCAGCAAGGAGCCGGCCGTTAGAGACATTTAACCACGACAAGTGTGCGGTGCATCATGCTTATTTTGCATTGCACCATAATTCGACGAGGACAGAAACGAACTAGCATATTGCTTTCGCTCGAATGCCGGAGGGGCTTTACGAGGTATTCGCGCTATGCTTCAGACGCACAGGGCGGAACACTTGAAAGCCGACACTTGAATTTTTATCTGTAACGGCAGAAAATAAATTTCAAAAACTGATTTAGGAAAACGTTAATCATTGATAGTCCCTCGCCGAATGTGCGCGAGATCCTCTTTTGATTTTTGGAGCCGATAAGCGCCTGTTGCATTATTAGGCCATGCCCCACGGTAAACCCACATCTCTCCAAATTCAGGCCGAAGCCACTGGCGAAAAGCCACTCGAATGGGCGTGGGCCATCTACTGCGGGACCGATCGGTTCCTCATCACTCGATCGCGTGCCAAGTTTTCTAGTCGAACCGAGGCACTTGAGGCCAGAGAGGCGGCAGCGAACGAGGTAGCCCGGCGACTGCGCATCGAGACCGTGAAGCAGGATGCGGATTGATATCATCTGAGACACGAAATCGTTGCCCGGTGGCCCAGGCTGCGGATCCGACGGGGGCATCACTGGCCGACTAGACGTGCCGCCAATGAGCGGCCTCGTGAGGGAACCGCTCGAGGTGGTCCAGGATCGCAAGTACCACCGCCAGAGCCGGGCTCCCCTGCATCCAAGGACCTTCGTACTCGTCCCGCTCTAACCGTGCCTCAGTATAGGCTCCCCTGCTCCTGAGACAGTAGCCGCAGTCGGGCAGGAGGCTCCTGAGAAGGCGGACTGCATCTTCGTGTTTCTGGATGAACTCCAGCACGCTCATGCTTCTGGCGGTAATGTAATAGTACCTCTGAAACTCGTCGGGCTCTCCCAGCGGGGCGTGACCGCGAGCGCGGCCACCTGACAAGCTTTCGCCCTTGTCGTTCCGCCAGACTTTCTGCGGTCCCAGGCCCATTGGAGGGCCGGTGCCCTTAACGATGGTATGATAAAGCGTCTCGACCAGCTCACCGTTCGCCTCAACGGAGCGCCACCGATACGCATACTCGTTCGTCAAGCGCTCGCGTAGATAGCGAAGGCGATCAGGATCGATCCGCCGGGTGTCGGGCGGGATCTCAGTGAAGAGCTTGTCCCGATAGTCACCCATCATCGCATCGATCATAGCAATGCTGCTGTCTTCGGGGCCGTCCTTCATCTCACGGCCTATCCGAGCGTTTCGGCCTATCGGCTGAGGTCTCGGCCTGCGGAATGAGCATCCAAACGGAGGGGCGACCTTTCCACTGGTTCTCAGCATTTGCTTGCCGTGCCGCGATCAGTTTGCCTGCAGCGCTGTCTGCTCCCTCAATAGATTGAGGCTGCGGGTCGGCCCGAGCTGAGACCAAAGTTGCGACGATGAGTAAAGCCATAAGTGATACATACTTCATCTCACGCATCCTTTAGATGTAAAATAACGCTTGAAGCTATTGCAAAACGTTCATCGACGCGAACCGCTCATCCTGATTAATCACCCCATCCGACCCGCAGCCAGCTCCTCGCCCACATAGCCGATGTACCATTTAAGGTGCCCGGCCACCTCCTGGTCCAGGCGATCAGGTGATGCCTTCAGGGCCTCGGCCGTCGCGTTCACGGTGCCATAGGGCTCGCAGACCTCGCCGAGGTAGAGGTTGATCTCCTCGTTCAGCTGCTTCTCCGACATGTGGTCGAAGCGGTTGGCCTTCCTCGCCTTTTCCAGCTTGCGGAGCCGGAGGTCGATCACTTTCGAGGTCATGGCTGGGTCATCTCCTCCAGGCGGGCAAGGCGCTCGTGCAGATCCGTCGCCTCGATGGCGCGGACGTGAGCGTCGACGGATTTCGAGATGTCTGCGGCCTCGGATGGGGTGAGCTCGCCGGCTGCTACAGCCTGCAACAAGGCGTGCGTGGCCTTGGGGAGGTCAGCAGTAGTCTCGATCACGGGAAGGTCGAATTGCACCGGGCGGTCCTTCCTGGCCGGCATGAGGCGATCCAGGCACATCCTGAGGGCCTGCGTGTCGCCGTCGTTGGCAAGCTCGATGGCTTTCCGGACAATGCTCTCGGCATCGCCCTCCAGGATGGCCTCCAGGGCCAGCGTAGAGCGGTTGCGGCTGCCCTTCGGACGGCCGGCGGGGTTGCCGCTCTGGCCAGGTTGGAAGCCAGGTTTCCTCGTCGTCATGCTTCGTCTTGAACGCCCACCGATACGGGAAACACACTGTATTGAACAATGTTCAAACAGGGAAGCCGGATGCGATGCCGGTCAAAGGGATAGCGTCGTTCGATCCGGTGGAATGATGCGCTTGCCATCGCCTATCGGCACGGGCGCTTCACCGCCGAGGGGGTCGCGTTCCGCCGGGACTGTCGGCCCGTGCCGGATCGGTCGCAGGCGCTGCTAGCAGATCTGACGGGCTAAGAATCCTTGAACGAGCGCGGCAATCGAATTGGAAGCGCGGCCATGCCTCTCTGTACCCTCTTGAAGCGTCAGAGGCCGTCTGGAAGATCGGTTCTAGGAGCGACGCCGCGGAGGAAGCTCAACACCTTCAATCGGTCCTGCTCGTCCTCGATCATGGCCCAAAGCCGCAGAAGCTCGACCGTCTGGTTTCGATCAAGCGATGACGGATCTGAGAACGCTTCGACCGAGCAATCGAGCGTGTCAGCGACCCGGTTCAATAGCGATTCCGATCCATTTGACTCGTATTCAGCGGCATCCCGCTTACACATAGGTAACTCCGATTGTGCACAACCGGGTTATCGCATTCTTCGAGGACCGATCAAACTGCAACCAGAAATGAAAATTCACGTTTGAACTGCATTGATTACTTAAGTTGTTCTGCGACAATCCGTCTGGTTTTGGGCAGAGAGGATCGGACAGGAATGGAAGACGATGAGAGCTTCAATGCCATGGTGGAGGCTTGCCTCACTGCTCACGAAGCGGTGGCCGACGCTGGCACGCCCGCAATGCTTGTTATGACGCGCGCTCTCCTATGGCAGTTGGGGCAGGAAATCATTCAACGAAGGGAGCGGAGCAAAGAAATTCTTCGCTTAACTATTGCTAATGAGCAACGTAGCAATCCGCAACAATCTAGGTCCAATTAGTCCTCATATCCCGGTCGTTCCTTCGGATGAGCGCTACCGGATCAGCCACGTCCCCGTGTAAGCCAGCGCCGCCAGATAGACCGCTTGACCGCTTTCATCCGTCACCAGCACCGTGATTGCCTGGCGTTCGCCATCCTTAGGCACTTCGTCGGCCGCGACAGCCGGAAGCGATTTTTTGGCTTCGAGCACGGCGGCTTGCAGGTTGGCGCAGTGAACGCCCACTTCATCGCGCTCGTTGCGACCGTCGTTGATGTCGAAATAGTAGCGAGGCAAAGGGCTCTCCACGCGTTGAAGGCGGGAGCACACAGGGTCTCTCAATCGCGGAAGGCCAGAGGGTATGGCCGCGATGGCCTCATCGTTAAGGCAACGCCCCGACAATAGCACTAGCTAGCGTGGATACTCAGAGTCGCACTGCATCTAGAGTTGAATCGGGGTTGCCGTATTTGCGAGCCGAGTAATCACCTAATCAACAGGCGGGAAATGCTCGATGAACCGTAGGCCGTCCCAAAGCTCGACGGCGTTTCCGTCGACCATCGCCTGGGCGCGCTCACAGGCTTCCGCATCGCTATCTGCTTGAAGACGCAGGGCGTTTAAAACGGTTCCACTCTTGGCGATCAAAATCGCACGATAAGCGGGTGGCCTTGTCTCACTGAGCCTATCAGTTCGGGAATGAGACGCTTCGGACACGACTTCGCCCCCTTGTATCGACGGGAGCGCTTCTGTCTCTCGGCCGTCAGCGTGCCGATTGGATGCTGGCGATGGCCACTGGTACAGCTTAACCACAGCGGTAGATAGGGTTGCCTGATGGCTGCTAGGGAGATGCTAGAGCCGTTCCCGTTCATGTTGGGTCGAAGGCGTCGTATCCGGCGGCAGCGACGTAGTTTCGGCATTCGCGAGGATGGAAGGCTTTGAAGGCGTTTCGGATCGCGCGCCTTAGGTCTGGGACGGTGCGCGCGGCGGCCGTTCGCAGGAGCGCTTTCAGCTTGGCAAAGGCTTGCTCAATCGGATTGAAGTCCGGGCTGTAGGCCGGGAGATAGAGGAGGCGGGCACCCGCCGCCTCGATGGTCTCCCTCACCCCGGCCACCTTGTGGACGCTCAGGTTGTCGAGGATGACCGTATCGCCACGCTTCAGCACGGGGACCAGCGTGTCGGAGACGTAAGTCAGGAAGCGCTCGCCGCTCGTCGCTCCGTCGAACAAGGTGGTGGCGACGAGGCCGCTCGTGCGTAGGGCGGCGGTGACGGTGGTGGTCTTGTAGTGATGGGGTGGACGCCCCCCGACGGCATCGACGTGCCAGATTGGTGGTGTTGTGAACCACCCGAGGGAGGCGTCCGTGACAGAGGTTAGCATCATCGGCCTGGATCTGGCCAAGAACGTCTTCCAGGCGCACGGCGCGAACGCTGCCGGTGCGCCGATCTTCCGCAAGAAGCTGCGGCGGGAGCAGGTGCTGGCCTTCTTTGCTGCTCAACCGCCCTGCCTCGTGGCGATGGAGGCCTGCCCCGGTGCGCATCACTGGGGCCGCGAGATCGGCAAGCTCGGTCACACGGTCAAGCTGATCGCGCCTGCCTACGTGAAGCCCTTCGTCAAGCGGCAGAAGAACGACGCGGCCGATGCCGAGGCGATCTGCGAGGCCGCGCAGCGTCCGACCATGCGCTTCGTTGCCGTGAAGAGCGAAGCCAAGCAGGCCTCCGCGGTGATCTTCCGGACCCGCGACGTGCTGGTCGGCCAGCGCACCCAGCTCATCAACGCGATCCGCGGCCATCTTGCCGAGTACGGCCTGATCGCGCCGAAGGGGCCCGCCCATATCGAGCGGCTGATCGCACAGATCGAGGATCCCGCTTCGGACATTCCTCCAGCCGCCCGCGCCAGCCTCGCCGTTCTCGTCTGTGCGCTCCGCCATCTGCAGGAGCAGACCGCAACCCTGGATGCTGAGATCGCCACGCGCGCGAAGGCCGACGATACGGCACGGCGGCTGATGAGCGTGCCGGGCATCGGCCCGCTGATCGCCACTGCCATCGAGGCCCTGGCCCCGCCCGTTGAGACGTTTCGTTCGGGCCGCGACTTCGCCGCCTGGGTCGGGCTGACACCGGTGCAGCGCTCGACCGGCGGCAAAGAGCGCCTGGGTCGCACCTCGCGCATGGGCGAGCGGACGCTGAGACGCCTGCTCATCATCGCGGCCAGCGCGGTGGTACGCTGGGCCAAGCGCAAGGGCGTGCCGGCCGACTCATGGCTCGGCCAAATGCTCGCTCGCAAGCCGCCGATGCTGGTCATCGTAGCTGTGGCGAACAAGAACGCGCGCATCGCGTGGGCCCTTCTGACGAAGGGTGGGATCTACCGAGCTCCGGCCGTCACCGCGTAGGCGGGGCGGACGCGAGGCTGTCGGAGGGCGTGAGGAGGTCGACGGACAGGTATGGCGCAACGTCGGTGAGACGGAGTTGGGAGAACCAGGCGCACGGGGAGCGCTTCGAGCGCGCTGTAGTGATGTGGTCCCGACTCTCGCACTCCCATACGGGCCCGCGGCATGTGACCCGCCGCATCAGAGGCCGGACACATGGCAGCACCCGATCACGCACCGCACCCGTCCAGAGATTTTGCTTGCACCCGAAGGGGCGTCCACACATGCCCGTGCGGAGCGGAGATGCGGCAGCGCTCGCCCCGTAGGGATCGGCCATAGGGCCTCACCATGTCGGTGGCGACCGCCGTCTCGTCGATGAAGACGAGGCTGTCCGGATCGAGATCAAGCTGGCCGTCGAGCCACGCGGTCCGGGCCGCCCTCACGTCCTCGCGCTGTTGCTCGTCTGCGTGAAGAGCCCCTTTTTACGGGTGATGCCGTGGCAACCGAAGAACCGCCACAACCCGCTCGTGCTGGTTCGGACACCCCGCTCGGCCAGCGTGTCGCGCAACTCCCGGAGGAAGATCTGCGGATGCGCGCGGCAGATCTCCAGGATCGTCTCGGCATGGGCTTCGATGGCAGGCGGGGACCGGTCGCCGCCCGCGGGCTTAGGCGCGATCTCGCCCTCGTCGCGGAAGCGCGCGTGCCAACGGATCGCGCTGGCCTTCCCGACACCGAAGCGCTCGGCCGCCTGCCGCCGCGACGATCCCGCTTCAACCGCTTCGATGACACGCTCGCGCAGATCGACTGACAGAGCTGACGGCATGGCGCTCTCCTTCGAAAGCAAGCCATCGAATCAGAATGCAGCCGTCACCGCTACCCCCCGACTCAATCCAGAAGGGAACGGCTCTAGCGCGTCGTCACTCTCGTGACGACGCCAGGGAGTGCCAGTGGGGTTAAGCCGTTCGGTTCCGCTGGCCAGACAACGACCTCCGGCGCAGACGGCTGCTACCCGAGCGACGAGTGCGGTCGGACAGTGTTGTAGTGCTTCCATCATTGCCTGATCACGACGCGGGCCTCCTTCAGGGTGTAGAACACCTCGCCTATCAGGAGTTCATCCCGAACTTCGCGTTGAAGCTCTTACAGTATCCTTTCTCACAAGCCCCCCGCATCGATGTCGGGAGTTGCTAATCTGACTATCACGAACCAGAATTCATATATTAGCATTAATATAAATAATAGCATGAGATCTAAATCATACTTAGCTTAAGGTTTAAGTATATATACTAGATTTAGTTAATTTAAAGTTCCGTTAATCATGAATTTAGGCCATCCCACGCTGCGGTGAAAAGTTTTGACGTGATGCGCCTCTTTGACAGGCCTAGCTTGCCGTGACATATTTCGCATGTAGGTTGATAGTTGCAACCGAAAACTCGTCGCCCCCCTCCCTGTGAACACTCTGGGAGCACGTTGCCCATAAGCTCCGTCCTCAGAGTTGGCCGCTCGCACGACGATTGAGAATAACGTGACTACATACCTTCGCTTACCATTTAGACGTTTTCGAGCAGCCGAGGGAGGGGCCGCGGCCGTAGAGTTCGCTCTCGTCGTACCAGTGCTCATGGTTTTGCTATTTGGCATCATGGGTTTCGGGTGGTTCTTGGGAATCGCTCACAGCCTACAGGAAGCCGCCTCCCAATCTGCACGAGCGTCCGTAGCGGGCATGGATATCGGCGAACGGTCCGCCGTGGCCATAGCTACCATCAAGCGGCGAACCTCCGACAACCCCTTGATCGATCCTAATTCCCTCACGGTAGATGTAGGGCCGGATGCAGTAAATCCCGATCTCTTCACGGTCACACTACGCTATGACATGAGCGAAAACCTACTCAAGATCATACCTACGTTCGTCCCCTTGCCGACAACAATTACTAGGACCGCTAGCATCCGTAGGGGAGGCCTGTGAAGCGGACCGTGCTAAAGGTTTTCTGGTCTGATCGCGGAGGTGCGATTGCTCCTCTCGTCGGTCTCTCAATTGTCGCTCTAGTTGGCTTTTGCGGTCTCGGCATCGATTTGGGGGTTGCCTTCAACCATAAGCGCAAGCTTCAGTCTGCTGTAGACTTAGCTGCGCTGGCCGCTTCGGGCGCCAAGAATAAGGTCGGTGCTGCCACCTTCGCCATGATGGATAATGGCTTCAGCGTCCCGACAAAACTTGAGGTGACGCCTGGCACTTACACGGCGGATCGCAGCCTAAGTCC
The DNA here is from genome assembly GCF_054817845.1 of Methylobacterium sp. CM6241. Lineage (NCBI taxonomy): Bacteria > Pseudomonadati > Pseudomonadota > Alphaproteobacteria > Hyphomicrobiales > Methylobacteriaceae > Methylobacterium > Methylobacterium sp. CM6241. The sequence goes on along the minus strand of NZ_CM139246.1, from coordinate 4,464,656 downwards.
CCAGGCCCGGTTCTCGGAGGGTGGGACCCGCTTGAATGCGACCAGGGTCACAGCCAGTTCGTCGATCATCACCAGTTTCTCCCACCTGATCGGCGGGCCCGCATCCATGGAGATGACGGCAAGCGCCATCGCCATCCGGGCTGAGCTTGCTGCCTTTAGCATTGGCTCTCGCGCCGCCGCCCTCGACGGAGGAATTGGCAACGCCCTCTTGTCAAGCATTCTAGGAACGTCCGTAACCTTGTCCGTTCTCGATTACCGTACCTTGGCCAGTCTAAAAATTGATGCGCTCACCTTCCTAAAGAACGCAGCAACTCGGGGCCATATTCAGGCCGCGACCTACAAGGACGTACTAGACGGTTCGGTCACCGTTGGCGAGTTGGCGCTAGCTTTAGCCGATACAGCCCGCGCTACACCTGGGGGCTTCGAGGCTGCGCAAATTCTTGGTCGTCTCGCCGCAGGGAAAGGCGCAACCGAACGCGTGAAGCTTGGAGACCTGCTATCTTTTGGCGAACTTGCACAACAGCCCCTTACATCTCCTGGCTCGCCACTTACTGTTGGTGCCCTCGGTATGCTCAGTGCCGGTGCGGTTCTCGCCAATGGAGCGAATCAAATAAGCGCTGACCTGGGCGTTAACATACCGGGATTACTCAAATCTAAAGTTACGCTTAGAGTCGGTGAGGCTTGGCGTACATCCGGTTTTGTTCAACCTGGCACCACGCTTTCGACAGCACAGGTTCGGGCTCTCGTAGAGGTATCCCTTGTGGCTCCCCTTGGGCTTGGGGAATTGAAAGTTCCAATTTATGTGGAAGTCGGGCGAGCAAAGGCGAATCTGGTAAAGATCGCATGCCCCTGGAACTCCCCAGATCAAAGGTCAGTCACATTGGACGTGACAACAGGCCCTGCCTACCTCTCAATTGGAGAGACGCCGTTATCGTACCTCGAACCCGGAGGACCGCGTCCTCCGCTGACGCCGGGGGTAATACTACGTGCGCTGCTCCTTGATGTGCGAGCGTCCTCAAAGATTGAAATAGGACCGACCACACGCAGTCTTACTTTTACAGATTCTGACATCAAATCAGGACGGATACAAACCGTAACTTCGGACGGGCTAACGTCGTCTTTATCACGCTCCCTTTTTTCTAATATGTATCTCGATGTGAATGGCCTTCCAGTCGGAGGCATCCTTAACCTGAAGCAGTTAGTTAGCTCTGCGCTCATGCTGGCCGTGCCTGCCGTCGATTCCATTCTCGACGGGCTGCTGGCGACCTTGGGAGTTCAGACTGGTGCCGCCGATGTCTCCGTTGATGGAACGCACTGTAGTGGTGGAGCCCTCGTACAGTAGGGGCGTGATATTATTTTCCCCAATCTATTATTTAGAGATTAGTCTATAAGTCTATGAGGGCGCTATTTTGGTCCACAACAAGGTGCCACTAACCTCAGGATTTAATGCAATGCTTTCCGCGCTACCAACTCACTCGTCGTGTTAATCAATGACGTTGAAAGCATTTCACAGGTTAAACCCATATGTACATTGCAATAGATTTAGCGAAATTTGTCAAAAAGTGCGATACGGCTCGACCGCACGTCGGTGAAAATCAAGTAATCACTCACGGTGGGGGGGGGGGGGGTACGCGAGCGCGGCGTGAGACCGACGAAGCCGATCTGAGGCACTCGCGGGTCCTCTTGCCGGGAGCGCGTTTCGCTGATTCCATCGCGAGATGGGCCGAAGCGAACTGGAACTGCTGAACCGCGAGGAGCTGATCGAGCTGGTGCTGCGGCTGCAGTGGCCAGAGAAGACCTCGCGGACCTCGTCCAAGCCGCCGGCAACCGACCTTAAGGAGAAGCGCGAGCACTATAAGCCTGGCGGCGCCAAGCCGGGTCACGAGGGTCACAGCCGGGTGCTTTGCGACGATCCCGATAAGATCGTCGAGCATCGTCCCGCGGCCTGTGCCTGCCGCGGCGGCAGCCTGCACGCTGCTCTTCCGGCACAGGTCGTCAGCACCTGCGAGCGGATCGAGCTGCTCAAGGTGGCGCCGGTCGTGACGCAGCATCGCCCGCTCGCGGTCCGTTGCCCGAGTTGCGGGGAGCGGGTCATTGCACCGGTGCCGGAAGCGGCGCGTGGCACCCCGCTCGGCCCACGGCTGCACGCTGTGACGACGTACCTAATGACCTTTCAGGCCTTGTCCTACGAGCAGCTGCAGGCGGCGCTGTCTGAGCTGTTTGGCCTCAAGCTCAGCCAGGGCAGCCTGATGAACCTGCTCCGCCGCGCGCAGGGCCGCTTCCGTGCCGGCCGTGACGCCGCCATCGCGATGCTGCGCAAGGCCGAGGTTGTCGCCTGCGACGAGACCGATGTGCGGATCGAGAGCTCGAACGCTTACCACTGGCTCTTCCACTCAGCCGCGGCCGTGGTGCACACGACCGCGTCGATGTGCGGCGCTGTCGTGGTGCGCGAGATGATGGACGGACAATAGGGCCGCGGTGTGGATTTCCGACCGCTACACGGCCCAACAGTGCCATGCGGATGAGCACCAGACCTGCTTGACGCATCTAGCCCGCGACGTCCACTACGTCGTCGAGGCCCGCGACGATCCCGTGCCCTGGCGCCTGCAACTCTGGCTGCAGAGCGTATTCGCCCTGGCCAAGCGCGTCACAGACTTGGCCGCCGCGACGCTCTCGGCCAAGCGCCGCAGCCTGGATCGGCAACTCGGCGCCTTCCTGGACGCGCCGAGCCGCTGTGACCTTACCCGCGAGCTTCTGGCCAAGATCAGCCGCGCCCGCGATCAGCTCCTGATCTTCCTCGCATATCCTAGAAAGGTCGAGCCGACCGACAACGGCTCCTAGGAGCCCGTCCGAGTAATCCTCTCGACGGCGAGGCCAGAGGGTGATTCACTCGGCTCATGGCCAAGGTGTTTCGCTCCTGGGATGTGGATCAGGGCTGGTTGCTGCCGCCCTCGCTGCACGAGTTCGTGCCGCCCGGGCACATGGCGCACTTCGTCCGCGACACGGTGCGGGAAGCGCTCGACCTCTCGGCTATCCTCGACACCTACGTCGAGGAGCGCGGCTACCCGCCCTACCACCCGGGCATGATGGTGGCGCTCCTGCTCTACGGCTACAGCCGTGGCCTGTACTCGTCGCGTCAGCTCGCCCGGGCCTGCGAGGAGCGGGTCGACGTCATGGCGGTGACCGGGCTGAACCGGCCGGACTTCCGCACCATCGCCGACTTCCGCAAGCGCCACCTCGTGGCCCTGTCGGACCTGTTCGTGCAGGTGCTGCGCCTGTGCCGCGCGGCCGGTCTGGTCCAGTTCGCCCACGTGGCGGTGGACGGGACCAAGGTGAAGGCCAACGCCTCCCGCCACAAGGCGATGAGCTACGGACGCATGAAGACGGCCGAGCCGGCGCTGGCCGCCGAAGTCGACGCCTGGCTGGAGCAGGCGCGGGAGGCGGACGCGGCCGAGGATGCGGTGCAGGGCGCGAACCGACGGGGCGACGAGACGCCGGACTGGATGGCCGACAAGCAGCGACGGCTGGAGACGATCCGCGCCGCCAAGGCCGCGCTGGAAGCGGAAGCGGTCGATCCGCCCGACCCCGAGGACGAGAGCGGGCCGGGTGCATCCTCGGGCATGCGCCGGCAGGGGCGGCCCCTGCGCGGTGAGGACGGCGGTCCGCCGGACCGGGCGCAGCGCAACTTCACCGACCCGGACAGCCGGATCCTGCCGACCCGCGACGGGTTCGTGCAGGGCTACAACGGGCAGATCGCCGTCGATGCCGCGCATCAGATCATCGTAGCCCACCGCCTCGTGACGAACGCCGCCGACGCTCGCGCCCTCGTGCCGCTCATCGACGACGTCCGCGCTCATCTCGGGCGCAAGCCGCGCGAGGTCTCGGGCGATGCAGGCTTTGCCAACGAGGCGAACCTGGCCGCGCTGAAGGAGCGGCGGATCACCGCCTATCTCGCTCCGGGGCGGGCGCGTCACGGCGAGGCGGATGCGGCCGGGCGTCGTAAGCTGACGAAGACGCCCCTGATGCGTGCGATGGCCGCGCGGCTGAAGCGGGCTGGCCGCCGGAGCCGCTACCGCCTCAGGAAGCAGGTCGTCGAGCCGGTATTCGGGCAGATCAAGCAGGCCCTGGGCTTCCGCCAGTTCCTGCTCCGCGGGCTCGATCAGGTCCGGGGCGAATGGGCGATGATCTGCACCGCCCACAACCTCCTCAAGCTGGCCAAGGCCGGGCGCTGAGCATGACGCGGGCGGGCTCGCCTTGATCTCAACCCCGACCTCAATCCGAAAAATCGTTACTCGGACGGGCTCCTAGCGGTTGCTTCGCCCAGCCGTCGCGCAGGGGAAGGTCACCAACGGCTACCGCGCCCTATGGGCCGCTGAAGGCGAGGCCGCCATCCGCACCGTCGTCGACACCTCGCGCCTGACAGGCAGCCACCCCTTCAGCACCGTGTTCAAAACCATCAGTGCCTGAACCCTGCCATCATAGGCCTGGGCGACTAGAAAATGAACACCGGTTACTTTGAGTGCGCCGCATGACACAAGTCTATGCTCGCCATGCAGAGATTCTGCACTGAAAAAAATCACAGATTCGCCCAGATGGTGTGCCCATTAAAGACTTGTACCGCCCATTCGATACTCACTAAAAACGATTATTTTCTATTTTACTTTGTTTCGCTTAATTCAATGATCTGGCACCTCCTCCCGTCGGGCTGTCGTACCAAGCCCCTATAACTTCGGAGGTTCTCCAAGCGGTTTTGCAGACCAGTAAAGGCAGTGAATCAGATAGCCTCAACAAGAATACATCTGGAACAATGTCTGTGTCGAGCATAACCAGGCTCACACCCAGCACTGTTCGGTCACAGACAATGACATGCACCAACGTGTGCTCTGTCAATAAAATGGCCCCGGTCTCGTAACTTGCGAATGATGTATTGGGATAACTAACGGACATTTGGCACCTCTGCTTGGAACGTACCTTATTTATTGTTAAATATTGCATTATTCTACTCAAACTCGACTCGAATTTCGGATGAAAGCAACCCGCAAAGCTATAGCCTATCTGTTACTTGCAGAAAATTACTTCATTTATTGGCTGACTAAAGGAGGGCGAGCTCTGTATTCATATTCGAGCCGATGCGGTGTTTGACAATGAATTCCATCAGTTAGATGGCCTATTGAAGACTCTAGAAGCAAAGGCATATTTAGTTTAAAGATACGAACCTGCCACATGCGCGTTTACTGTTATACCTCTTCAGGTTTGATCAAGATTGTTGCATCCAGGTTAACGCTCGACATATTTTCGCTTGCCGCTCAATTTTTAGGCGAGCTTTTCCCGTGAAAGGCGAAATCGCGATTAAAGGCGGAGGTGTACTAAGGTCAAGCTCGGCTCAATCCATCTCCACCTCATATCTAGGCAACAACCTCGTTCGGACACCTGCAGTCGGCAAGGGACGGTATTCCTTTGACAAGACCGGAAGCTACTGATCGCGCGACTCGTCGGACTTCTAGTACCGTTTCATCCAACACATCGACTTTCCACCCTTGTGAACGTCTCTCGACACAGGCTGCAGCCAATTTTCATTTTCTACTCAACAAGGCGGCTTTGGAGCCGCCTTGTTGAGTAACATGGGATGGGCATGCCAATGACTGCCATTAGCGAAAACTCCAACGAACAGAATAGCACTAAGGCACCGGTAGATAAAACGATGACGGAGATCGGAACCATGGCGAATAGAAGCTGCGTCATCGAAAATGTTTCGTCGGGCTCTAAGCGGAACGTCCTGCTTCAGGGCGATAAGCAAGGGTCCGTCGCCCACTCGGATCACATATTTGGGACGGCCCTCGTCGTTGACCTGAGGACACCACCGCACCGAACACGGCCCCCACAGCGTTCTTCCGCACGACTCAAAGGGTAAACAGTTAGTCCAGGCCGGCGGCTCCAATCCGAATGCCGCACCATAATGCTCTCACCTCAGTTGAGTTCTGGTTGAAATTAAACCTATTTTTAAGGGTTGAGGCGGATGGTGATCATCTGTTGTTCGAGTATTCAGCTAGGGCTGGAGCGTAGTTTGTGGGCACTACGGGCCAACATTGCGCGACAGCTTTCGAAAGTTTTTGTCAATGCTCTTCAGCCGCAACCATCCTTCGACGACCGAAGATAGCGCCAAACTTGCTGCGCTCGAACGGTCTCAGGGAGTGATCGAATTCGATCTCGATGGAACTGTCGTTCGCGCCAACGAGAACTTCCTCACCGTGCTTGGTCTTAGCGCAAAGGAGGTCATTGGGCAGCAGCACCGAGACTTTGTTGAGCCGGCGTTGAGGGACAGTCGCGCATACAAAGAGTTTTGGGAAAAGCTGCGGGCTGGCGAGTTCCAGGCCGGGCAATTCAAGCGTATTGGCAAGGATGGCCGCGAGGTTTGGATCGAGGCGTCCTACAACCCGATTTTTGATCGACGGGGTAAGCCCTACAAGATTATCAAATTCGCCACCGACATTACACGGCAGAAGCGGCTCGATGCGGATCGCGAAGGGCAGATCGAGGCCATTCGAAAGGCTCAGGCTGTCATCGCGTTCGATCTCGATGGCACCATCATTGAGGCCAATGAGAATTTCCTGTCGGTCGTCGGCTACACGCTGCCCGAGATTGTCGGTCAGCGTCACAGGATGTTCGTCGATCCAGCTTTTGCCGGCAGTCCCGCTTACGCTGCGTTCTGGGCCAACCTGCGCCGGGGTGAGTACCAGAAGGGGCAATTCAAGCGCATCGGCAAGGATGGCCGTGAGGTTTGGATTGAAGCGTCCTATAATCCCATCTTTGATGCGAGTGGGCGTCCCTACAAGGTCGTGAAGTTCGCGACCGATATTACAGCGCAGGTCGCCTTGCTGGCTGACCTCAAGCGCCTGATCGAACAGAATTTTGCTGAGATCGACGGTGCTGTTTCGCGCTCCTCGCAGGAGTCGAGGTCTGCTACTCAGGCTGCAGGACGTACAGCCAACAACGTACAAAGCATGGCAGCCGCCTCCGAGGAACTGGCCGCCTCCGTCGATGAAATCTCACACAGCATGAGCAAGGCACGCACTGCAACGGACGATGCGCATGCGCAGGTAGAGGTAGCGGGTGCAGTTACACAGAAGCTCACAGCAGCTGCGACCGCGATGAGCGGCATCGTATCCCTGATCCAGAATATCGCCAGCCAGATCAACCTGCTGGCCCTAAACGCGACCATTGAGGCGGCAAGGGCTGGCGAAGCAGGACGCGGCTTCGCTGTGGTCGCGCAGGAGGTCAAGAGCCTCGCCGTTCAGGCAGCCCGTGCCACGAGCCAAATTTCCAGTGAGATCGATAGCGTACAAGCAGCTTCGGAGCAGGTCACTGGTACGCTCGGAACGATCCAGGGATCGGTCGAGACCATGCGGGACTACGTTGTCAGCACCGCCGCTGCGGTTGAGGAGCAGAGCGTGGTGACACGTGAGATATCACTCAGCATGCAGGAGGCAGCCGAAGCAGTTCGAGCGATTTCACAGAATGTACTGGCGATTTCGGCATCGATCAACGAGGTCTCATACGCTGTCGATACGACAAAGCAGGCCGCTCGTGTTCTTGTTCGTTAAGAGTGCGAGCGGCATTACCCGAGGCTGCATGATCGAACCCCAAGCAGCGCTGGTGGGAGGAGCATGATCTCATGGTGCCTGCGAACGACCTGCTTCCTGGCCCCGACCTCATTAGAATGCGGCGAGCTCTCCAAGCAAGCCTAACGCAACTTATGAATGCGCAAGAGTACCTTGCTGGACAGATCAATGCCTTAACTTCAATTGAGCAACAGGTTAGGCTTTTGGCGCTCCGCGAGAGCAGTCTCTGTCTCGGCGATCATGCAGACACCGAAAAGCTCCATTATCTGCGTGACCTTCAGCAACAAACAAACGCGAACTTTCGTCGCATTCGTGAGAAATACGACATCCTTAGTGCACAAATTTCTAAACTGATGATCCGGCACGAGTGTCTCTATGATGCTACTTTTGATCAAGGCGGACGTGTTCCAACATGTTAGGATAGGCCTGATCTTTTTTGAGGGTCTAGGCTGGGCCGCCAATGGACTATGCGGTGAACACTCTCTCATCCTGCTTCGTGGTTCGCATATCTAACCGAGATTTTACCCATTTATTCGAACGTCACCCGAATATTACGTCCGCTCTGCTCCAAGCCAAACATGCTGAGGGCGTAACGTTTCGCTAGGCGGTGTGGACGGATTAGTGACGGCGGGCTTTCCGAGCGGGCGGATCGATGATTCATAGAGTGTCGGTTTTGGGGAGGCTTGCCCATGCTGACACGGATGACGGACGCGGATTGGACGATCGCCCTGGAGGTGTTCCGCGCGGTTCGCTCGCGACGGGGCGACAAGGGCCGTGACGACCGTAGGTTTCTGGAAGCGCTGCATTATTTCACGGTGCAGAGCGTGACGTGGCGGACACTGCCGGCCGAGTTCGGGAACTGGAATTCGATCTGGAAACGGTTCTGGCGACTGCGCGAGAACGGGACGATCGATGCCTTCTTCGAGGCGCTGGCCGAACTGAGCCCCACCGCCGACTTCGTGCAGATGTTCGACTCGACGGTGGTCCGGGCCCACGTCTCGGCGGCCGGTGCAAAGGGGGGCAGCAGGATCAGGCGCTCGGCCGCTCGCGGGGCGGTTTCTCGACGAAGATCCACCTCAAGACCGACTTTTCCGGCCTGCCCCTCGCCTTCGTCCTGACTGGTGGAGAGGCCGGTGACAGCCCACAGTTCGAAACGCTGCTGGATCTCGGGCCCGACGTAAGGCCCCGCGCCGCCGTCACCGACAAAGGCTACGACAGCAAGCGCAATCGCGCCGCCGCCCGCGTCCGCGGCATCGCTCCGATCATTCCCTGCAAAGCCAACGCCAAGAAGAGACCCGTCTTCTTTCCAAAAGCCCTCTACCGGACCAGGGCGCGCATCGAGCAGACCTTCGGAAAGCTCAAACGCTTCAAACGCATCGCGTTACGCTGCGAGAAGACCAGAGCGAGCTTCGCAGCGTTCGTCTCCCTCGCCCTCGCATTCATCCTCATCAAATCCGTCCACACGACCTAGTGCTCATCAGGCTCCATAGCCGCATCTTGCCGATAGTGTCAGGAGGGGACAACTCCGCCTCGGGGGCGGAGACAGGCGCGGCGGCGACGTCTGCATCACCCCATTGCCGCCTGAAAGCGGACTGGCAGATATCCACCCAAGTCGGTCGAAGAGCGGACGGGCGGATCCCAACCCAATCCGGCTGTTCCGCAGCATTTCCGAGCAGCCCGAAACCGGTCATTCGGGCCGATGCGTCTCTGCCGGTTTCCCATGGTCTTAAAGAGATGCCGGAATAAGCAAATTGGGAATTGATTTTGGAAAAGCGTCACCTGCTTGTGCCGCCCTATCCCGCAGGGGTCCATGCCTTTATTGCTCTACCTTCCAATTTGGAAAGGTTTTCGGCCCTGGTCAGACTGCCGCGACACCGCCGTCCACGAACAACTCATGGCCCGCAACGAAGCTGCTTTCGTCTGATGCCAGGAACAGCACGGCACGAGCAACCTCTTCGAGACGCGCTAAGCGTCCAAGCGGAACACCCTGGACGACCCCTTCTTCAGCACCCGGCGCGTTGTCGAAGAAGCTTCGGATCAAATGCGTCTCGGTAGCCCCGGGCGAGACGACGTTCACGCGGATGCCCCGGTCCTTCAGATCGTTGGTCCAGCTCCGTGCAAACGAGCGGACCGCCGCTTTGCTGGCATTGTAGAGCGACTGGCCCGGATAGGCCTTGGACCCCGCGATCGAGCCGTTGAGGACGATCACGCCTCCCTCCGTCATCAGCGGCAGTGCTTTCTGCACGGTGAAGGCCATACCCTTCACGTTGATGCCAAACGTGACGTCGAAGTCGTTTTCGCTGATGGCTTCGATCGGGATTGGCTGATGAACGCCGGCGTTGGCGAACACGACATCCACCTTGCCGTGGTCGCGTTCGATACGTTCGTAAAGCCTCGCCAGGTCCGTGAGGTTTGTGACGTCGCCCTGCACGCCGATGGCACCATGACCGACCTGGTTGATGGCTTGATCGATCAGCGCCTGTCGCCGCGCGGTGATGTACACGCGCGCTCCCTCCTCGGCGAAGAGCCGTGCGGACGCTAGGCCGATGCCGTCGCTGCCGCCGGTAATCACCACAACCTTGTCTTTGAACCGCTTCACCATCAAATCGACCTTTCAAGTGGAGGATTGCTCCGCATCCTATATGGAGGCATCCTCCACTTGACAAGGGAAAGGTAGAAGTTTGATCCAGCCTGGCTTACGCGTTGATGCAGAACGGAACCGTCAGCGCATCCTCGTCGCAGCAGAAGAACTGTTCCTTGAGCGTGGTGCAGGCGTTTCGCTGGAGGAGGTGGCGAAGCGAGCAGAGGTCGGGATCGGCACGCTTTACCGCCGTTTCCCGACGCGAGAGGCACTGTTGGCAGCCACCAGCAACCAGCGGTTCACGTCGGTTGCGGAGACGAGCCGCGCGCGCGGTGCGGATCATGATCCCGGAGACGCATTGCGCCGGTTTCTCGAAGAACTCGCGACGAATACGACCGTCTATCGAAACCTTGCCGCATCGCTGGGGACCGTCATCCAGCATGGGACACCCGGCTGCAATGCGATCACAGCAGAAGGGCAGAGACTGTTACGGCAGGCTCAGGAAGCCGGTGTCGTTCGAGAGGACGCTAGCTTCGACGATATCATCTTCGTCATCAGCGCGGTGGCCATCGCGGTTGAGAATGACGAAGCATCGGCGTCGCGGGTCGCTCACTTGGTAGATCTACTTTTCAGCGGCGTGCACGTGCGGTGACGAGGCAGACAGGCATCTGTCCGGTTGTCGCACTCCCCACGGCCTCGTCACAGGCGTTTGCCTTCTCGATTTTCGATCGTTTTCGGGAAAGCGACACCAACCATCAGAGGCAGCTACGACATATCTCACGCTTGAAGCGATCGGACCGCCTCCCACCCAACCCAGTCGTAGAGCTGACGGACGAGTCTCGACCGAACCCGGTCAATACTCCTTCGTCGGGACTGGCCGGAAAGCAGTCGGTCGTTGTGCTGAGCGTTCTGGTTTGTAACCGAGCTGCTTGGGGAGCGCGAAAGGTAGGGTTTGATGATAGCCGGAGGCAAACCTTCGGCAATCCACCAGTCGTCATCGAACACCGCGCCTCATATCGATGTCCGAGGGCAAGCTCATCGTTTCATCGGCGGCACCCGAAAACGTGGCTCTTGGCCTGCCGCGGAAGGCAGAGGCAATCAGTACGTAGAACAGCGGGGTCACGAACACGGCCAGCACGGTCGCCGTGATCATGCCGCCAAGCACGCCGGTGCCGATCGCCCGCTGGCTGTTCATGCTCGCGCCCGTTGCGACGGCCAGCGGTACCACGCCGAGGATGAAGGCGAACGACGTCATGACGATGGGCCGGAAGCGCAGCTCACAGGCTTCGAGGGCCGCCTCGCGCACCGGTCGTCCCTGTGCCACGAGCTCCTTGGCGACCTCAATGATCAGGATGGCGTTCTTCGCCGTCAAACCGATCACCGTGATCAGGCCGACCTTGAAGTAGACGTCGTTCGGCATGTCGCGCAGCAGCATGGCGAAGACAGCGCCTACCACGCCGGTCGGTACCACGAGCAGGACGGCGAGCGGGATCGACCAGCTCTCGTAGAGCGCGGCGAGGCAGAGGAAGACACAGAACAACGCCAGAGCGAGCAGGTACACCGCCTGAGAGCCGGAGAGCTTCTCCTGCAGGGATTGCCCAGTCCAGGCATAGTCGAAACCTGCAGGTAGCTGCCCGGCAAGGCGTTCCATCTCGGCCATTGCATCGCCGCTGGCGAAGCCGGGGGCGGCGCTGCCCGAGATCTTGATGCTCGGGTAGCCGTTGAACCCGACCACCTGCGCAGGGCCCATGGTCCATGAGACATGAGCGAAGGATTGCAGCGGCACCATTTGGCCCTTCGCGTTGCGGACATGCAAGTCGAGCAGATCCTCGGCCTTCATCCGACGCCCGGCCTCCGCCTGTACGATCACCCGCTGCATGCGGGCCTGGTTCGGGAAGTCGTTGACGTAGGCTGAGCCGAGGCTTGTCGAGAGTGCGTCGTTGATGTCGGCGAAGGTGACGCCGAGCGCGTTCGCCTTCTGTCGGTCGAGGGAAAGCTCGATCTGCGGCGCGGTGGGCAGTCCCTCGACGTAGACGCCCGAAAGGACCGGGCTCTGGCTCGCTGCCTTCAGTAATTGGTCACGCGCGGCCGCTAGCGCGGCATAACCCTGCTGCGCCTTGTCCTGCAGGCGAAACGCGAAACCGCTCGAATTGCCGAGGGCCTCAATGGCCGGCGGTGACAGCGCCATGGCGATGGCGTCGGGCAGGCCGCCGAGTACCGAGTTGGCGCGGGCGCTGATCGCCTCGGCGCCGTCCTTCGTTCTGCGTTCCTTCCAATCCTTCAAAGTCACGAAGGCGATGGCGGCGTTCTGGCCCTGGCCCGAAAAGCCGTAGCCCAGCAGCGTGACGCGCGCGGCCACGGCTGGTTCGGCTTCGAAGTGCTCCTCAATGCGCTCGGCCACGTCGAGCGTGCGGCCGGTGGCCGATTCCGGCGGCGTCTGCGCGTCGACGATGACGTAACCTTGGTCCTCGATGGGCAGGAAGCTCGACGGCATGCGCACGTAGCCCCAGCCGAGCGCCGCGACCAGCGCCGCGTAGACGAGGAGCGACCGCACCGGCCGTCGCAGCATCCCGGCGACGCCAGCTCGGTAGGCGAGCGTGCCTGAGTGGAAGCGGCGATTGAACCAGCCGAAGAATCCGCCCTTATTGGCGTGGCCATGGCCGGCCTCGACGGGCTTCAGCAGGGTCGCACATAGAGCAGGCGTGAGCGACAGGGCCAGGAAGGCTGAGAAGGCAATGGAGGTCGCCATGCTGACCGCGAACTGCCGGTAGATTACACCGACGGAGCCGGGAAAGAAGGCGAGTGGCACGAACACGGCGATCAGCACGGACGTGATGCCGACGATGGCTCCGGTGATCTGCCCCATCGCCTTGCCAGTGGCCTCCTTTGGGGAGAGGCCTTCCTCGCTCATGATACGCTCGACATTCTCGACAACCACAATGGCGTCGTCGACCAGGATGCCGATGGCCAGGACCATGCCGAACATCGTGAGGACGTTTATGGAGAAGCCGGCCACCAGCAGCGCGCCGCAGGTGCCCAGTAGCGCCACCGGCACCACGATGGTCGGGATGACGGTGTAGCGCACGTTCTGGAGGAACAGGAACATCACCGCGAAGACGAGCGCCATCGCCTCGGCGAGGGTCATCAGCACCTTCCTGATCGACACTTCCACGAACGGCGTGGTGTCGTAAGGTACCGTGACGCTGACATTCGCAGGCAGCGTGCGCTGGAGCTGGGCGATCTTGTCCTTTACGCCGGTCGCGGCGGCGAGCGCGTTGCCGCCGGGCGCGAGCTGGATGCCGATGCCGGCGGCCGGGTGACCGTCGAGGCGGGTCTGCATCGTGTAGGACTGGCCAGCGAGCTCGACCTCGGCCACGTCGCGCAGGCGCACGAGCGAGCCATCCGTATTGGCGCGCAGAACGATCTCCTCGAACTCGGCGACGGTCGTCAGCTGCCCCTTCACCAGCACACTGGCGGCGATGCGCTGACCCTGTTTGGCGGGCTGGGCGCCGACGAGGCCGGAGGCCACCTGGGCGTTCTGTACGCCCACTGCCGCGGTCACATCGCCGGGCGTCAGGTTCAACCCCACGAGCTTCATCGGGTCGATCCAGATGCGCAGCGCCTTCTCGGACGAGAACAGGATGGCGCGCCCGACGCCCGGCACGCGACGGAGTTCGCCCAGGATGCGCCGGGCGGCGAGATCGCCGAGGTCGCTCTCGCTCAGGGTGCTGTCGCGCGAGCTCACGACAACGAACTGGAGGAAGCTGGTGCTGGCCTCCTCGACGATGACGCCCTGTTGCGTCACAGCCCGCGGCAGGCGCGCCTCGATCCGCTTGATCCGGTTCTGGACCGCGACTGTGGCCTTCGATGGGTCGGAACCCGGCGCGAAGGAAGCCATGATCTGCGCCTGGCCCGAGGTGTCGCTGGTGGACTCGAAATACATCAGTCCCGGGATGCCGTTGAGCTCCTCCTCGATGATACGGGTTACGCCGTCGTAGAGACGCTCGGGCGGGGCACCCGGGTAGACGGCGGTGACCTGGATCGTAACGGGGGCCACGTCCGGGTACTGCGAGACCGGAAGGAAGGCGATGGAGATCGCGCCCACCAGCATGATGAAGATGGAGATCGCCCAGGCGAAGATCGGGCGCTCGATGAAGAAGCGGGTCATGGGAATGCGCCTGCACGAGCGGAATACCGGAATGGCACCGCAGCTGTCGGGACGGGGATCAGGATTTCCGGGATGCCTCGGCTGACCAGGTGCCCTTCCAAGGGACAGGGTTCACCGGCATCCCGGGCTGAATCTTCTGGAAGCCTTCGACGACGACGATCTCGCCGGCCTTCAGGCCATCCTCAATCGTCCAACCCGCATCCGTCAGGGCGCCGGTGCGGAGCGGCCGCAGCGCGGTCTTCCCGCTCACCACGACGTAAGCTTGCGCTTCCCCGGCGCTGCTGCGCTGGATGGCCTGAGCGGGGACGACGACCGCGCCGGGAATCGTTCCCTGCCGAACTTGGATGCGGACATAGGTGCCCGGCAGCAGGGCGACCCGGGGGTTCGGGAAGGTGGCACGCAGACTGACCTGACCGGTGCCCGGGTCGACGCTGACGTCGGTGAACAGGAGCCGGCCGGCATCGGCGTGCAGAGACCCATTGGGAAGGACGAGCCTCACCTCCGTGGCCTCCGTCCCGCCTGCTCGTTCGACGAGCAGGCTCGGGTCCGAGGCGGTCGCGTTGAAGTCGGCGTAGATGGGATCGACCTGCTGAATGAGCGCGAGCTTGGTCACTTCGGCCTGGCCGACCAGTGCACCCTCGGTCACCAGGGCCCGCCCGATGCGGCCGCCAATGGGGGCACGCACGGTAGCGTAGTCCAGGTCGATCCTAGCGCGCGCAAGTTGGGCCTTCGCGCTCGCGACGTCCGCCTCGGCTTGGCGCAAGGTTGCAATGGCGATGTCGTGCTGGGCGGTGCTGGCGGCCTGCTTCTCCAGAAGGGTCTCGGTGCGCTCCGACTGGCGCAAGGCCTGGGTACGGGTGGCCTCCGCGCGCGCCACGGCCGCCGTTCGGACATCGACTTCGGCCTTGTAGACGGCCGGGTCGATCCGGAAGAGGACGTCCCCTTTCCTGACAAGGCTACCCTCCTCGAAGGTGCGCTGCTGGATGATGCCGGAGACCTGGGCCCTGACCTCGGCCACCCGCGTCGATACCAAGCGCCCCGGCAGGTCGAGGGTGCGCGGCACCGTGGCCGTCGCCGCTACGACGGTCGAGACATCCATGGACGACATCTCGGCGGCAGGTGCGGCCGGATTGCTCGCCTCCGGCTTGCAGCCGGTTAGGGTCATCGCCATGAGGAAAGGCAAGACGAGCCGGACGATGACCGGACGCCGATGATCAGGCCGTCTCATGTTGTGGCATACCTCAGTAGGAACGGGTCGTGGATGGCGTCGGATCGCACTCGGAGTGGTCATGCGGTTCCGCGACTTCCTGCTTGGCATCGCACACCGCCTCATTTAAATCCATACGTATGGAATGAAAAAGGAGATGCCTGAATGGGTCGCGCAAGGACCATCGACCGCGACCGGGTATTGGACGTCGCGGAGCAGATCGTCAGCCGGGACGGGGCCACGGCCTTGACCTTCGATGCCGTGGCGAAAGCCTCGGGCATCACCAAGGGGGGAGTACAATACTGCTTCGGCACCAAGGACGATCTGATCGCCGCTATGGTTGAGCGCTGGTTGGCAAGATTTGACGCCGAGGTCGCACGGAGCACCCCGCCGGATGCCGACAACGTCGCGCGCGCGCGCGGTTACGTCGTGGCATCCAAGCGGATCGACGAAGCTACCCAGACCAAGATGGCCGGGATGCTCGTGACGCTGCTGCAGTCGCCCGGGTACCTGCACCGCGCCCGCACTTGGTACGCGGAATGGATTGGTATGTTCGACGCTGGCTCCGCGTCCGAGCGTCGCGCGAGGACGGCCTTTCTCGCCGCAGAGGGTGCTTTCTACCTCCGTAGCCTCAACCTCATCGAATTGGACCAAGCCGGGTGGGATGACGTCTTCGACGACATACTCAAGCTCGTCTGAGCGGCATCCTCGAAGCTCGACGCGTCAGACTTTCTTTGCCGAACACACCTTCGCGACGCTCCGGCTCAGATTGCGAACGGAAAGGGGGCTGGAATGCAGTGTCCTGTCGTACCGGATGGTCTACTTTGATCGGAGCATCGCCCAAGAACGGACAGACAGAAATCGACCCAAGTCGGTCGTACAGGCCGGCGCGAGCGCACCTCAGTAGCAGCCTCTCGCTCGGCTTTGGGGATCGTCCGGCTCAACAATCCCGTGCTCCAATTCGTGCAGCCAGGTAAGACGTGGCCGAGCGCAGCATGAAGGGTACGAGACCATCCATGCTGCGTGTCGTCTCACGAGGGCGTGACTGTCGACCTCACGCGCGTCGGCGCGTCAGTCCGGCGGCCCCGCTCAGGCGACGTGCGCCGGATCGCCGATTGACCAGGCCAGGCCATCGCCACGATCCATCTCGCGGATCGTCGCCATGTCCGCGTCGTTGATGCGGAAGCCGTCAAGGTCGAGGTTCTGGCGCATGCGCTCGGGGTTGAGGCTCTTGGGCAGGACGGCATACCCGTTCTGGATGCCCCAACGCAGGAGAAGCTGGGCTTCCGACACGCCGTACTTGGCGGCCATCGTCTGGAAGACCGCATCCGGCTCCCGCATCGCATCGGTCTTGGCGCTGTCCTGTCCCGGCTCGATGCGCCAGGTGGAGAGGGGGGCGAGGCTGCTGTAGGCGACACGCCGCGCACTTGGCACTCGGTCTCGAACGTCATCGTCGAGGTCGGGTCCGAGACGGCCGCCAGCTCGATTTGCTACTTCACGGTCCACCAGGAGCTGCCGGGTCTTCCGCTGCAGCCGATCGTAACCGGACGGTACATCGACAGCTTCGAGCGTCACGACGGCACATGGCGCTTCGTGTTGCGCGAAGTCGAGGGCCGTCTGTTCGGCGACGTTAGCAAGCATGTGGCTGCCCCGGCCGAAGCTACCGCAGGGTGATGCCGTCATAACGGACAAACGATAGGCGCCGGTGACCGACGCGAACAAGGGCCTCGGGCTCGCCATTTCGAAGGGGCTTGCCCAAGCGGGTCTGTCGGTCCGGATGGGCGCCCGCGACCGCAGATCCCGATTTTAGTTTCCAACACGGAGTGCAGGCGATGATGAATGGGGAGGTCGGTTCGACCGGCGGCGCAATCCTGGATCATATCGAGTTCGCGGTTGCGGACGCAGAGCGGTCGCGGCGCTTCTACGAAGGAGCGCTCCGCCCATTTGGCATGGCCGTCATCATCCGTGTGGGTCCCGAGCGATCACGCACGGGTGGCGTACGGTACGGCATAGGACGGGACGGATATCCCAGTATCTGGTTCCATGATGGAAAGGCGCCAGGTACGCCTATTCACCTTGCGCTTGCGACAACCGGCCGAGACGTTGTGGATGCTTTTCACCATAGTGCACTCGCGGCCGGAGGGACTGATAACGGCGCTCCTGGTATTCGCGAACGTTACCACCCGAACTACTACGCTGCCTTTGTTTTTGACCCTGATGGAAACAACATCGAAGCGATTTGTCAGTCCTGTTGATGGGATACGATCGGGGCAGGTCCGCTTCATGATTAGGACGGCCAGAAGCAGACGAGTAGCCTTTCCTAGTTACGTTCCTTGGCCCTCGGTCTGTCGTCAAAATGACCGTTTTCCCGTCACCCAGAATCAGCTGCTATCGCCACAACGTTGCCGTTAAAGCCAACTTACGCTGTACTCAAAGGCCCGCCATCGCGGGTAATGCCATTATGAAAGCTGCGTGCACGCACGTGGGCTGAGTATGCCAGATTGTCTGCAGTGCAACAGAGGCAGCAAAGTCTCGTTGTGGAACATGTAAGGTGTCAGTTCAGTTTTTACGTTGGATCGCACACCTCTAATAAGTTCCACAGGCCGCAACTTGAGGATGCAAGTACGGCAGATTCATTTAGGGAAAACGGTCCTTTGTATTGATTTGACGCACTTACAAATGTGTCGTTCATTCGGTTGCGGAAATCTGAAGCCATAAGAGGCTTTGTGTATCCGAAGGAGACGACAATGCCGTTTGGCACCCGTCCGCTGAACCCCTTGATCCACAAAATCGAAAGCTTCGTTCGCCTCTCCGAGGCCGAGCGAACGTTCTTGCAGGAGATCGGTACATCCAGCCGGAATGTCGAGCCTCGAAAAGCGCTCATAGAGGAAGGCGAGGAACCGCCCGGCGCTTTTTTGATCCTGGAAGGCTTGGCCTATCGCTACAAGCAGCGGAAGAATGGGCGGCGCCAAATCACAGGGCTCCTGATCCCAGGTGACCTGAGCAATCTCAATACTCCTCTACTACACAGGATGAACTACTCCATTGGCACGTTCTCCGCCTGCCGCGTCGTATGGCTGACCCCTGAAACGATGGAGCAATTACAGCAGCATCAGAACATCGCTCACGGTCTGCGCATGGGCGCCCTTGTGGATGAGGCGATGCTACACGAATGGCTACTAAACGTTGGAGGCCGCACGTCTATTGAGCGCTTGGCGCATCTCCTCTGCGAATTGTACCTTCGCTATCAGACTGTCGGATGGGCCCGCGGACAGAGCTATGAGCTGCCTCTGAAACAAGCTGATCTGGCGGACCTCACCGGCCTATCAAACGTGCACGTCAATCGCACGCTGCAGGAACTCCGGCGCAGACGGCTGATCGAATTGAAGAATCGCCGTCTGACCATCCTGGACTGGGCGGGCCTGAAAGCTCTGGCCGAGTTCGACGCCAACTACCTGCACCTGCGAGAAGGTTAGAAACGGCTCTGCTTCCGACGATCTGTCGTTGCGCCTGAGCAGTGCCCAGCCAGACAACCGATTCGCCTTTGAGAGCGGCGGCCTCACGTCGGTTCGGCTCAAACGCTCGGAGTCCCGCTTCCATAACCCTCACCAAAAACCGAGCGACGCTTCGCCGTAGGTAAACCGACGGTATTTCCGGCACCGAGTGTCTGTCGGCGTCAGCCCTACCGCTTCGTGAAGCGGACCGGCGAGTGTCGACCCTGAGAAGCCATCCGACGGGTCATCAGCTAACGGCTGCTGACGGAGGCATAGCGGACCTCCGAGGGAACCAGTCAGTGGCGCTGGGGAGGCTTAGCTGTTCCGATAGGTTCGTGGGCTTTAAGGGAGGAGGCGTTCCAGAAGACAGAGCCACTCATTTGGAATGGGCTGGGCGAGGGGCTGGAACGTTCCACAGAGGCAAGGTCTGTTGGAACGCCGCAACCTCTGCTCCAGATGGAGAGCTGCCTCGGTTCACAGGGGCTCAGCCGATCAGGCCACGGCGAGCGCCGTGCCGGCCTTCACCCGGTCCAGAGCGATGTTGGTGCGGTAGTAGTCGACAAGCTCGTTCTCGGCGAACAGGCTGCGTGTCAGCGCCTCGTAGCTGCGCATGTCGCGGCAGATGATGACCATGACGAAGCTGATGCCGCCCGTCACGTAGTAGCACTGCTGCACCTCGGGTGTGGCGCGGAATAGCGCCTTCGCCGCGTCCACGGTGGCGGCCCGCTCATCGCGCAGGCGCACCTCGACCAGAGCGGTGATCGCCAAAGATAGCGCCTCAGGCTCGACGACGGCGACGTTCTGGCCGATGACGCCGGCCGCCTCCATGACCGTGATCCGCCGCTGCACAGCCGCCGGCGACAGGTTCACCGCCTCGGCGATGACGCGCTGTGGTGTCTTGTTGTTCTGCTGAACAATGCGGAGGATCGCCAAATCGAACGCGTCGAGCGCTCGCGGGGGAATGTTGCGCGGCAGGGTCATCCGGCGAGTGGATGTCTCGTTTCGGCCGTCAATCAAGAGCCCTCGTCTCAACGGCGTGATGATATCACTTGCTCATGCGGATGACGATGACCATCGCGCCGGGCGGCAACACGACGCTGGCCGGCATCTTGTGTGGCCTGGGCGCCGGGGCCCTATGGGGGCTCGTCTTCCTCGCTCCGGAACTGGTGAGCGGCTTCCAACCGCTGGAACTGACGGTCGGGCGCTATCTAGCCTACGGCCTCATCTCTGCCTGCCTGATCGCGCCTCGGCTGCGCAGGCTCCTGCCCCGGATCGGCCGGCGGGAGTGGCTGAACCTCGCTTGGCTCTCGCTCGCTGGCAACACGATCTACTACATCCTTCTGTCCCTGGCGGTGCAGACCGGCGGCATCGCCCTGACGGCGCTGGTCATCGGCTTCCTGCCGGTGGTGGTCACGCTCATCGGCAGCCGGGATCGCGATGCGGTGCCACTTCGCAGGCTCGCACCCTCGCTTCTGCTCTGCGTCGGGGGGGCGCTCTGCATCGGCTGGCAGGCAGTCGCCGCGCCCGCCTCCGGCTCGCTGGCGGCCCAGGTCATGGGACTTGCCTGCGCGCTGGGGGCGCTCATCTCATGGACCTGCTACGTGGTGAGCAACAGCCGCTGCCTGCGCCGCCTTGGCGACGTCTCCGTGCACGACTGGAACCTGCTGACCGGCCTCGTCACCGGTGCTCAGGCGGTGGCGCTGGTCCCGGTCGCGCTCCTGTCCGCGACGGTGCAGCATGGCGTCGCCGAGTGGGCGTGGTTTGCCGGCGTTTCAGTCGGGGTGGCGGTGCTCGCCTCCCTGGCCGGCAACGCGCTCTGGAACCGGATGAGCCGGCTGCTTCCCCTGACGCTGGTGGGGCAGATGATCCTGTTCGAGACCCTTTTCGCGTTGCTTTACGGGTTCGCATGGGAGCGCCGCCTGCCGCAGCCGTTGGAGGTAGCGGCCTTCGTCCTCGTGGCGGTGAGCGTGGTCACCTGCATCGCCGCGCACCGGAAGCGACCGCGATCCTCGCAGGGCGAGGTCGCTGTGGCAGTTCCTATTTGAGGCCGCAACAGGCCTGAAACTTCCATAACACCAAGCCGGCGAACATCTGCTTTTGGGGGCAATGCAGTCCGTCATGATCGCCGGGCTGAATGCCTGCTCTCCACCCTTCCTGGTCATAGAGCGGACCACCGGGACCCGACCCAATGTCGCAGTAAATTTCGGATCCAACCTCTTCCGAAAGCAGTCGTTGGGTGACGTTTTCGAGGTGCAGCAGATCCATGCCGGCTCAGGCAGACCAGCCCGTCGGTACGGAACCATTATGCGGCCTCTGTGATCCGCTCCTGATGAACAACCGGGGCGCTGCCGCCATGCTGCTTGAGCGGCCGGTTGCCACTGAGGCGACGCAGGAGGACGTAGAAGACCGGCGTCAGGAAGAGGCCGAAGGCGGTGACGCCAATCATACCGGAGAACACAGCGACGCCCATGGCGCTGCGCATTTCCGAGCCGGCACCGGTGGCCGTCACCAGGGGCAGCACGCCCATGATGAAAGCCATCGAAGTCATCAGAATCGGCCGCAGCCGAAGGCGGCTCGCCTCGATGGCGGCCTGGAGCGGCGTGCGGCCGGCGAATTCAAGTTCGCGGGCGAATTCCACGATCAGGATCGCGTTCTTGGCCGAGAGGCCGACGAGGACGATGAGGCCGATCTGGGTGAAGACGTTGTTGTCGCCCGCTGAAAGCCAGACCCCAAACATCGCCGCGAGCAGGCCCATCGGCACGATCAGCAGAATGGCGAGCGGCAGGGCCAGGCTCTCGTACTGGGCGGCAAGCACGAGGAAGACGAGGAGCAGCGCCAGCGGGAATACCCACATCCCGGAATTGCCGGCGATGAACTCCTGGTAAGTCAGGTCCGTCCACTCGAAGGCGAAGCCGCGCGGCAGGGTCTCGGCCGCGATGCGGGCGGCGGCCGCCTGGGCCTGGCCCGAGGAGTAGCCCGGTGCCGCACCGGCGTTGATGTCGGCCGAGAGGAAGCCGTTGTAGCGCATCGCGCGTTCCGGCCCGGCCGTCTGCCGGACGCGAAGCAGTGCGGCGAGCGGCACCATCTCGCCGGAGCCCGCCCGCACCTTCAGCGCCCCGATGTCGTCCGAGCGGGCGCGGAAGGGCGCGTCGGCCTGAACCCGGACCGAGTAGGTGCGGCCGAACCGGTTGAAGTCGTTGACGTAGAGCGAGCCAAGATAGATCTGCAGCGTGTCGAACACGTCCGTTACAGGGATGCGCAGCTGTCGAGCCTTCGTCCGGTCGATGTCGGCGAAGAGCTGCGGCACATTCATCTGGAAGCTCGAGAAGAGGCCCGCGAGCTCCGGGGCCTGGGCGGCCTTGGCCAGGAAGGCCTTGGTCGCGTCGTTGAGCGCCTCGTAGCCGAGGCCGGCCCGGTCCTCGATCTGCATCTTGAACCCGCCGATGGTGCCGAGGCCGTTCACAGGCGGCGGCGGAAACATCGCGATGAAGGCCTCGGGGATTGCCGCGAACTTCTTGTTGAGCGACTGGGCGATGGCACCGCCGTTCAGGGCCGGCGAGCGGCGCTCCTCGAATGGCTTCAGGGTGGAGAACACAATCCCTGAGTTCGAACTGTTGGTGAAGCCGTTGATGGAGAGGCCTGGGAAGGCGACAGCGCTTTCGACGCCGGGCTCCTTCAGGGCAATCTCGCTCATACGGCGGATCACGTCCTCGGTCCGGTCGAGGGTCGCGCCGTCCGGCAGCTGCGCGAAGCCGACGAGGTACTGCTTGTCCTGGCCCGGCACGAAGCCGCCGGGGATCTGGCGGAACAGCACCACGGTCAGACCGACGAGGACGAGGTAGAGCACCATCATTGTCGCCTTGCGGGAGACGACGAAACCGACGCCTCGCCCGTACCCGTCCGAGGCCCGGCCGAAGACGCGGTTGAAGCGCCGGAAAAACCAGCCGAGCATCCCGTCGAGGATGCGGGTCAGGCGGTCCTTGGGGGCGTGGTGGTCTTTCAGCAGCAGCGCCGAGAGAGCCGGCGACAGGGTCAGCGAATTGACGGCCGAGATGACGGTCGAGATAGCGATGGTGAGGGCGAACTGCTTGTAGAACTGGCCCGTCAGGCCGCTGATGAAGGCGAGCGGTACGAATACCGCCACGAGCACGAGGGCGATGGCGATGATGGGTCCGGAGACCTCGCGCATGGCCTGGTAGCTGGCGTCTCGTGGCGACAGGCCACTGTCGATGTTCCGCTCGACGTTCTCGACGACCACGATGGCGTCGTCGACCACGATGCCGATGGCGAGCACGAGGCCGAACAGGCTGAGCGCATTGATGGAGAAGCCGAAGACGTGCATCACCGCGAAGGTGCCGACGATGGAGACCGGCACGGCGAGAAGCGGGATGATCGAAGCGCGCCAGGTCTGCAGGAACAGGATCACCACGAGGACGACGAGGGCGATGGCCTCCAGCAGAGTGTGGATCACGGCCTCGATGGAGGCGCGCACGAACTGCGTCGGATCATAGACGATCTCGTAGTCGACGCCCTCGGGCATGTTCTGCTTGATCTCCGCCATGGTCCGGCGGACCTCGTCGGAGATCTGAATCGCGTTCGAGCCGGGCGACTGGGAGATCGGCAGGGCGACGGCGGACTTGTTGTCGAGAAGGGAGCGCAGGGCGTAGTCGGAAGCTCCGAGCTCGATCCGGGCGACGTCGCGCAGGCGGGTGATCTCACCGCTCTCCCCGGTCTTTACGACGATGTCGCCGAACTGCTCCTCAGTGGTAAGCCGCCCGTTGGCGTTGAGGGAAAGCTGGAGGTCGAGTCCCGGGATTGCCGGCGAGGCGCCAATGACACCGGCCGCCGCCTCCACGTTCTGCGCCTGGATCTCGCGCACGACGTCGCCGGCCGACAGCCCGTGCTCGGCAACCTTCTGCGGGTCGAGCCAGATGCGCATCGAATAGTCGCCAGAGCCGAAAAGCTGCACCTGCCCGACGCCGTCGAGGCGGGCGAGCCGGTCCTTGATGTTCAGCACCGCGTAGTTGCGCAGGTAGGTCATGTCGTAGCGCCCGTTGGGCGAGACGAGGTGCACCACCATGGTCAGGTCCGGCGAGGACTTCACCGTGACGATGCCGAGCTGGCGCACGATGGCCGGCAGGCGCGGCTCGGCCTGCGAGACGCGGTTCTGTACGAGCTGCTGGGCCTTGTCGGGGTCAGTGCCGAGACGGAACGTGACGGTGAGCGTCATGATGCCGTCGGTCGTGGCCTGGCTCGACATGTAAAGCATGCCCTCGACGCCGTTGATCTGCTCCTCGATCGGCGTCGCCACCGTCTCGACGATGACTTTGGGGTTAGCGCCTGGGAAGGTCGCGCGCACGACGACCGAGGGTGGCACCACGTCCGGATACTCGGAGATCGGCATCGCGAAGAGCGAGATCAGGCCCATGATGAACATGAGCACCGAGAGCACGCCTGCGAAGATCGGCCGGTCGATGAAGAATTTCGAGAGGTTCATGCCGCCCTCCTGGGCGCACGGGGAGAGAGAGCGGTCGCATGGCGGCCGCCGGGTAGAAGCCCGATCGGGAAGAGCGGCCTGCGCCGCCCGTCAGTTCTGCGCGACTCGGCGCGGAGCCGTTGCGGAGTCCTGCGGCCGCGCGCCCATGGCGACCGGCTCGGGCCGAAGGAGCATGCCGGGCCGGAGCCGCTGAAGGCCGTTGACGACGATGCGCTCGCCGCCTGACAGGCCGGAGTTTACGACGCGCAGTCCGTCAACGGACCGGCCGAGGGTGACGGCACGGAACTCTGCGCGGTCGTCGGCCCCCACAACGAGCACGAACTTCTTGTCCTGATCCGTGCCGACCGCACGCTCGTCCACGAGCAGCAGCGATTCGGGTGCGGCCTGGCCGAGGCGCATGCGAGCGAACTGACCCGGGATGAGATGTCCGTCGCTGTTGCCGAAGCTTGCGCGGACCCGGATGGTGCCGCTTCGCGCATCGACCTTGTTGTCGATGAACTGGAGGTGCCCACGCGCCCGCGCCCCGTCGGCGGTGAGCATCTCGACCGGGATGCGGTCGAGGCTGCCGCGCTTGCCCGAGGGGTCAGCCAGTGAGGCCAGGGCCTTGAGGACGACGGTCTCGTCCGCGTCGAAGCTGGCATAGACGGGATCGACGGAGACGAGGGTGGTCAGCACAGCAGCGCCCGCGCCAGTGGCGACGAGGTTCCCCGGCGTGATCTCACGGCGTCCAACGCGTCCGCCGACTGCGGCCCTCACCTCCGTGTAGCTGAGGTTGAGTCGGGCGGCCTCCAGCGTCGCCTTGGCAGCGTCGAGGCTCGCCTTGGCTTCCTTGAACGCGTTGGCGCGGACATCGAGATCGCGGGCCGTGACGATGCGCTGGTCGGAAAGCCGCTGTCCACGCTCGAAGTCGCTTGCGGTCAGGGCGAGACGCGCCTCAGCGCCGGCGGCCTGTGCCTCCAGGCGATGGACTTCGGTGGCGTAGGGTGCGGGGTCGATGGTCACCAGCAGGTCGCCGGGCCTGACGAGTTCGCCCTCGGTGAAGTGCGTCGCCTGGATCGCTCCGCCAACACGTGCCCGGACGTCGACCCGGTCAACCGCTTCGAGTCGGCCGGAGAACTCGTCCCACAGCACGACCGGGCGAGGCGCGACGGTGGCGACGGGCACCGGCGTCGCGGGCTCGGCCGGCGCCGGTGCGGCGACCGCCTCCGTTCCGTGCGCCGTCAGGCTGGGGAGGGTTTGAACGAAGGCGCCCGCCAGAAGAACGAAGGCAACACCGGCCGCGAGGCTGCGCCGAAAACCGGAACGGGTAGGGGAAGCGTGAGGCGAAGGGTTCACGGCCGACTCCGACATCTGTAGAGTTCGCTACACATGTCGGCATGGACGGCGGGCGTCAAGAGACTTATCTACCACTCGTTATAAAAGTTGGAGTCAGCTGACAATGGTGATGGGGCGACCCAGGTCCTTCGATAGGGACAAAGCCCTCGACGAGGCGATGGAGGTGTTCTGGCGTCACGGCTACGACGGCGCCAGTCTCGCCATGCTGACGAAGGCGATGGGCATCAAGGCGCCGAGCCTCTACGCAGCCTTCGGCAGCAAAGAGGGCCTCCTCATGGCCGCCCTCGATCGCTACGCGCTGCGGCGGTCGGAGCACATGCGCTACGTGCTCGCCGGCGCCACGGCGCGCGACGTGGCCGAGCGCTTCCTAAGCAGCATCGCCGAGAGCCATACCGACCCGGCCAATCCGCCCGGCTGCCTTCTCGTCCAGGGCGGACTCGCCTGCGGCGCCGGCTCGGAGAACATCCCGTTCGAGCTGGCCTCGCGCCGGGCCGAGTCGGAGACGGAACTCCTCGGGCGTTTCATTCAGGCAAAGGCCGACGGCGATCTGCCGGAGGACGCGGATCCTGCGGCACTGGCGCGATTCCTGTCGACGGTGGCCTCTGGCATGGGCGTCATCGCGTCGTCGGGGGCCAATCGCGAGGCTCTGCGAGAGGTGGCGCGCGTCTCGCTCGGGGCCTTCGCCAGGAGCGGTAGGGACTGAACGCTCGGTCGAACAGGGCTGCAGGCCGCAGATTCCGGCACTTTCCTTCCTGAAAGCTGCATGCCCGCAAACTACCCGCTCCGGCAGTAGAGAAGACCAGCAAGTCCCGACCCTACTCAGACCGACCTTGCAATACAGAGCATTGGCCGGAAGTGATTCGACGGGGTCGCACTGGCGGCCGCAAGCGTAGCCCTTAAGCGGACCGACGCGTGGGCTCTTGTCGACAAAGGATACTGACCAGATTTCAGCCTTCAAGGCCGCATACTGCAACGCCTGGATTCGAGGAAAGGCGGAACTTCAATCATGCATCTCGAGTGCATCGCCAGTTTCAATATCAAAGGAGGCGAATTCACTTGAGCCGCCTAAGGAAATGCCTGCCCGCATAAAGATGTTGATCCGCTGGGAGCCATATTTGGCATCTTGCAGTTACCTGGGAAGAAGCCTGTCATGGCGCGGAGGTAGAGCATCGTGAACAAGCTGGTGGCCAAGCGTGACGAGATTCGCGTAGCAATTGCTGATCGAATGGGATTGGGATCGCTGCAGACATTGAGCTCTGCGCAGACGGCGGATGTCGACCGGGAGGCGGACCAGGAGATCGCCAAATGTCGTGCGGCCATCAAACGTGAGAACACTTACCGTGAGGCGACCGACCTCGCTCCCTTTCAGCGTTTACTGGTCGATTACTGCAGGTTGGAGCGGGAGGAAAACGGTCCGGAGGATGGCGATGCTACGGAAGGATTTGGCGCTCGCCATTGAGGTGATCCGCTGACGCGTTCCTGGTCGTGCTGCAGTATTCGAGCATGCCACCACCCCATATATTCGCCCGAGGCGCTCATTATAATGATGATATCCTGGAAATAAGCGTCTCATTCAAACGCGCTCGCTAGCTGTTCTTTCTTCACAGGGTGCTTCGCGTCCGCTACGCTTCGCGCGCCCAGGCCGGTGATCGCTATAATGCGCCATAGACGGTCGATCGGCCTGAGGAAAACGCCGTTCTCAGTGCTCGGAAGGCTGCAGAGTGTATGTTGGGGGTCGAACCCTACTCGTCTTGAGCCCAGGTGAAGCGGGCGTTGCCCAGACCTGTGCCGATGGTCAGGATGCCCCGGCGCTGAACATCACGCATGTAAAGCAATTCGCTCAGGCCCTGGACCACCGCATCGTTGTGCAAAACGATGACGGTTTCGGCGCCAGCAATGACCGGCAGGGCAGAGCGAACGCGTTCCGGGAGGTGGAAGCCGTCCGCCTTCCAGTCACCGGGAAGGTTCTGCGTACCGCAGGCGATGGTGCCGTCCGAGCGGATCTCTCCGGGGCAACCGATCCCAATGAAAGGAGCGAGCCGAACATCCGCCGCCATTGCTTTCTCGACCAACCGCCGGAGCATGTCGGTCAGGCGCTGCACGGTCCGGTCTCCTAGAATGCCTTGCTGCGCATTCTCACTCAAGGAGCGTGGCGAGGACGAGCGGCCGGTTGCAACCTTCCCTAAAAGGAAAGGCAAGAGAGACCGGAAGGCGCGAAGGCCGAGAAGGCATCCGTCTAACCGTTGCCTTCAGCGCATTTAGGTGAGTTTGCTGCATAAGGCCGAGGCATACTTTTGCCGCCAGCGTTCGCGAATTTTCCCAGGGACTTTGGCCCAAATTAGCGGAAGCAGGACGAGGATCTCGTGAGCCAAAGGGCGCCACTCCAGCAGCATGGTGCAGCTCATTAAACGGGTCGTACGGCCTTGCGGAGATAGCAGGCCATCGGTCTAACCAGTGGGAAGGATTCGACTGCGTCTCCACAATCTTAACCTACCAAGTCGACCCCATTGGACTACCGTTCCTGCATCGATAGCCACCGCCTGTTCCCTGCTGGAACGCGCTCTAACCGCTACCCTCGGTTTTGAGGCGTGGCGCCGCTTCGACCGCCTGGGCAACCGTCTCCACAGCTGACATCACTTCACCGGGAGCGGTATGGTGCACCATATGACCGCAATCCTGCACGACATGCAGGCTGCTATTCTGAAGCACGCGATGCAGGCGCACGGCTTGAGTGGCAAGATCCACCATCTTGTCCCCAGCTCCGGCGACAATGGCCACCGGCATTGAGAGTTCGGCGTAGCGGTTTTGGACCGCCAGCGCATCTGGGATCATCAATGCAGACTCGGCCGCGCTGGCCCGCAACTGTGAGGGACGGATTGCCATCTCGGAGGGGACGCCTTCGAACGTGGCGGCCACCGGTGCAGGGCTGAACAGCTTCCGGATCATTGACGGCCAGAGAAGACGAGCGACGGGAGGCGAAACGGTGTAGCGCAGGATGTCGCCGATGAGCGGCAAGGCGGGACCGGACATCAGTACGACGTCCGCACGGACTGAACCGTAGTAGTACCCGCTCTCTAAGATAAGGCCCCGGACCATGTCCGGGTGGTCGAGCGCGAGGGCGATGGCGACAGAGGCACCCCAGGAGTGGCCCAGCACGAGGGAGTGCGAGACCCCAATTTGCTGCAGCGCCGTGCGAAGTAGATCTGCCTGGGCGGAGGGTGTCCAGATGGTGCTGCGGGGTCGCTCGGTATAACCATAGCCCGGTCGATCAAAGGCGATGACGCGATAGCGCTTGGCTGCTGCCTGGACGAAGCCGCTCGACATAAAATCTTGGAGCATGCTGCCGTTGCCGTGCAGGAGCACCAGAGGTTCGCCGTCGCCCACCTCGGCATAGTGAACTTGAAGGCCATCAACGTCGATGATCCGGCCGGTCGGCGGGTTGTCCCGCTCCGCCTGTCGTGCTCTCGCACTCACCACAACGGCGGTAAGACCGAGAGCCGCGGCTCCCAACGTCATGAGAGCAGCGGGACGTGCGAAGTCGCGGCTCTGAGCCATGGCAGGTGTCCGATCAAAGTGGCCAGCAGCATCAGCAGGCGGGTTCGCCCGTAGCACGCTGCAATAGAACGAACGGTCCTGGTATGCCGTCGTTCCGCGCGACGTAGGCGGATCGCCAGATCGGCTGTATTGCCTTTTTCCACACCGGATCATTCGGGCTATTAAGCCGGGGCAGTAGTGGCGAGAGCAGGACGGGATAGCGGCCTCGCCGCGTCCCGGCATGGCGGCAGATCATCACGGTCGCGAGGGGCTGAGCGGACGTCTCGAAGTGGGTGCATGCAAGTACGTAGACGGCAACGCATATGAGTTCGAACCCATCAATGCCGTAGCGTCCGCCAGCCGTGGGATTAGGTCGCCCCGGCCGCTTCATTGAGCAATGATGTGGTCCGAACCTCAGGCGCGACGTCTACGGTCCGCCTGTCTCGTCGGGACCGGAAAAGGCACCGGTGCAGCGGCCAGGATCGGCTTCCAGGTCACGTTCCATTCCTCCATTGGAGCGGGATCGGAGCGATGAACGAGGTCGAGGAAGGCTATGCCGGCTTCCATCGTCGCACGCTTCACCAGAGGGTTCAGCGGCCCGCCATTCCTAAGGGATCGATCGGTGAAGACGCTGTGCGAACCGCCCTGGAACACGACGAGGGCCTTTCGCGCCGTAGGGATGGCGTTGAAGACGTCGATGCGGTCCTGCACCGGCGAGAAACGGCCGGGGATGCGGATCGTGTCCTCGGTCGTGGTCACGTGGAGGGAGGGGACATCCGCGGAAGCGAGAACTGCCGCGAGGTCGGCCTCGCCGTAGAAGGGTGGGGCTGAGATCACGATACTCGCCGTGAAGCGTGGGTCCCGGCCCCCGATGGGCTTCCCGTTGCGGATCACCTGAGCGCCGGTCAGGATCAGGGTCGTGTTCGCCCCGTATGAATGACCGGCCGCGACAACGCGTTTCCTGTCGATGGCGGCTTGGAAGGGATTGTCACGATGGAGCAGGCGGTCGAGGCCGAAGCTCACGTCCCGCGTCCGCTCTATGGCTTCCTGCTCGTCCGCTGCCCCATCGAGACGGTCGAGGAGCAGTATCGGGTTGCCCTCCCAAAGCGTCTGGTCGCTGCCGACGTGCTGGATGTGCAGGCTCGCGATCCCGCGCGCCGACCACCCCTCGCCGAGGTAGCTGTAGCCTTTTCGCGAACCGCCGAGCCCATGGGAGAAGACGATGAGCGGGACCGGTCCCTTCCGGGTCGCGGAGGCTGGCCAGTAGAGCCGCGCCGGCACCGCGCGGTCGCGTGTCGGATCGACCCATTCGAAGTCGATGACCCGGGCTTCCTCGGATGCCGGCAGCGCCTGGGCCGACAGGGACGAGAGCCAGGCTGCGGCACCCGACGCCAGGGCCATCGTGCCGAAGCGGCGGCGGCTGAGGCTACGATTCGTCGGTGCCGGGAAGGCGTCCGTGCGTTGCGGGACATCGGCGGTGATGGGCATGAACGTCTCACGGTGTTTGACGGCAGGTTGATCGGGCGGGAGCCTTGTGGCCTTCGTCGGAAGCATTCGGGGTCGGGATGGACATCTAGAGCTGCGCCCGACCACGTTGGGTCGGGACACATCTCTAAGCCTCTGTTTGCCGCGCTCTTTTTCGCCGAACCGGCATCCACTTCGGCGGAGAGCGCTCTAGCCGTCATCCAGCGGCGCTTACGGTACGCCCGTTCAAGACAAGCGATGGGACGCTGCAACCCCGCGCCCATGATGGGGTTGACCGACGACCTCGCCAACGACCGAGAATTTCCGCCGTTCGGTAAGCGCGTGGACGACCATCTCCCCGCTACGCCCCCTCAGAACATGCTGCCCCAAGGCCTCCGCCTCGATGCCGTCTGGAAGCACGGGAATCCTGCAGAGCACGGCTTCCGAGACGAGCACGGACCGGCTTGTCTCCCGGCACAGACCTTCCAGTCGGGCGGTTGCGTTCATGACGTCGCCGAAGTAGGCGATCTTGTGCCGGTCGATCCCTATCTCGGCCGTGACGACGCTGCCGCCATGGAGCGCCGCGCGGAGTTCCGGGACGAGTCCGAATCTCCTAGTCCATCGGTCGCGATCATCGCGGAGCATTCGTTGGATCGCGAAGATGCATTCGATGCACCTGGCCCGCTCGATGCCGCGCATCAGTGGCCAGGAGATGATCACCTGATCGCCAATGTAGTCGTCGATCTGACCGCGATGTCGGCGAACCGGTTCGGCAATCGTCTCGAACACGTCCTTCAGCAGTTCCTGTGCCGCGAAGTCCCCGTGCTTCTCCGCATAGGCGGTCGAGCCGACGAGATCGAGGAACAGGAAGATGCGCTCCTCGCTGCGCGGGCGATGATAGCGACCGAGGATCAGGTTGGTGAATGTGCTGCGGCCGATGAGATCGCGCATGCGCAACACGCCGATCAGGAGCGCCGACACAGCCATCGCGTAGATGACAGCCTGGGGCCGAGGTATCACGACCTCCGCCAAGCTCTTGTCCGTCAGGCCTAGGGCTCGGACCACGATGCCCATCACGCCCATTCCTATGATGATCACGAGGAGCAAGCTCATCTCCGCCGCGGCGAAGTAGGCCAGAGAGGGCAGGCGCCGGAGGCAGGTCGTGTACCGCGGGAACAGGGCACCGCGCTCGTAGGCGATGGCGAGGACGCCTATGCATGTCCCATACGTAACGCCGAGTACGGCCGGCCCCTCGTGGAACAGGATGCCGTACAGGGCACCGAACGCGGCACTGGCGGCGGCGATGACGATCCAGAACGTGAGCGAGCCGTTCGACATCGTTTCCATCCAAGTGGGAGCTGCTCTGGAATGGCCGAGGAAGGCCACGGGCATGGGATCT
The DNA here is from genome assembly GCF_054817845.1 of Methylobacterium sp. CM6241. NCBI lineage: Bacteria > Pseudomonadati > Pseudomonadota > Alphaproteobacteria > Hyphomicrobiales > Methylobacteriaceae > Methylobacterium > Methylobacterium sp. CM6241. The sequence continues at coordinate 4,432,358 of NZ_CM139246.1, read as the reverse complement.
TGGGAATTAGGCCGGTCGAGGCGACTTACTGTGCCCGACGGAGGGTCACCGTTTGGCCGGGCAGTGGGACGCCCAGGCATCCGGCGGCTCCTTCGCTTCGCTACGTATGATCGGGAAGGTCCGTCCGACGACCGGGATCTATTGGAACACCGCGCCGGACAGACGTTCGGACTCGGCCCATAACCGAGCCGCAACGGCCTCGTCCCGAGCTTGGACCGGAATGGCGGCGGGCCCCGGCGCGCCGCGGGTCTCACCCAGTCGCGTCGGACCGTAGTACCCCCCGCTCAAAGCAAATGGCGAGGACGCGGCATACAGGGTCGGCAATGCCCCCTGCGCTGCCGGCTGGAACAGGAACCACATGTAGGTCCGCATGATGCCGGCGAAGCTCCAGCGACCTGAGCCGTTCGGCAACAGGTCTGTCCGCGAGATCCCGGGATGCGCCGCAAGGCTGGTGACCCCCCAGCCGTTCGCTTCGCTGCGGCGCTGAAGTTCGAGCGCGAACATCAGGCAGGCGAGCTTGGACTGAGCGTAGGCCGCCATCGGGCGATAGGCGCGCTCCGTCTGCAGGTCGTCGAAGTCGATGCGGCCGCTACGGGCCGCCACGCTGGACAACGTGACCACGCGGGGTGTGCGCCCCCGGCGCAGCAACGGCAGCAGATGGGCGGTGAGCGCGAAGTGTCCGAGGTAGTTCGTGGCGAACTGCAACTCGAAGCCGTCGCCAGAGACCTTGCGCACCGGCGAATTCATCACTGCGGCATTGTTGATCAGTAAGTCGACGCCGTTGAGATCGCCCGCCATGCGCTGAGCGAAGGCAGCAATCGAAGCGAGGCTTGCCAGGTCGAGGATTTCGAAGCGAACCCTGGCGTCAGGCGACTTCTGCCGTATCAACTTGATGGCTTGTCCGCCCTTGTCCGAGTTGCGCCCAGCGATGACAACCTCGCTCCCGCCCCGCGTGAGTGCGAGCGCATTCTCGAAGCCGAGGCCACCTGTCCCCGTCACGATGGCAACCCGTCCCGACTGGGAAGGAAGGTCTTTCAACGTCCAGCCAGACATTCAGGTCTTTCCCGCCCCACACGCTAAATCGCACTCGGTGCAAAGATATATTCGCACTGAGTGCAGTTTTGTATGTGCGAAATCGCATGCGAAAACGCCGGGATGGAAATCGTGTCATCAAAGCCGAGTGGCCTGCGCGCGCGTAAGCGTCAGGAGACGCTGGAGAGGATCGCGGAGACAGGCCTTAAGCTGTTCAGCCGGAACGGCTACGAGGCGACGACGCTGGATGCCATCGCCGAGGCGGCCGGCATCTCGCGTCGGACTTTCTTCTACTACTTTAAGTCGAAGGAGGAGATCCTGCTGGATTGGCAGATGCGGGGGTTCAGCGCATCCCTGCACAAGGCGATCCTGGCCCAGCCTTCCGACAAGGTGCCGGTGGATGCGGTCCGCGATGCGATGCTGACGCTGTCCGCAGGCTTCCGGACCCAGGAGTTCATCAGCATCGACCGCGTCCTGCGGTCCAGCGAAACCCTCAGGGTGCGTAAGCAGGCAACCTACGGCCTGCATGAGCAGGCCCTGTATGCGACGCTGGTCGAGCGATGGCCGAGTCCCGATCGCAGCACGCCCTTACGCCTCCTCGCGATGGCCTCGCTCGGCGCCATGCGCCTGGCCATTGAGGACTGGATCCAGGTGGGCGGAGATCAGCCGCTGGACTCCTTCCTGCACGCCGCGTTTGATGGGCTCGCAGCTGAGTTCTGCCAATCCCTGCGATAGCTTCGCACCCACGTGCCGAAGATTCGGGCTGCCGAGATCCGACAGCTCCGGTACGCCCTCTACGTGACCTCCGCCTCGTGGAAGCTGACAGTCGCAAATCCACCCAGCCCGGTCTTGGAGCGGACGGACGGGTCCCGACCCAACTACGTCGAAGAAGCCAATCCGATAGGTGCTTTAAAGCAGACCTAAACCGTGCCTTCGCCGCGATCTGCTTGCCCAAGCAATATCCGCTGCAATTGGCCGACCGCTGTCTCGATTTGCCTTTCGTTGAGCGATGAGTATCCGAAGACCAACATGTCGTCCCGTGCGCCGCGGTCAAAATCGTAGGCGGCCCCGCTCGAAAGAGCGTAGACGCCGATGCCCTGCTCACGTGCGAGAAGCTGGATCTGCCGGGCGGGCGGAAAGGCGGGTGGGAGGCGCCAGACCAGGTGCAGGCCGCTCTCCCCGCCGAGGACGACGGCTCCATCGAACGTCTTACTCAGCGCTCCGACGAGGCAGTCCCGGCGCGCCTTGTAGACCTGTCTCAGGCGACGCAGATGCCGGTCGAAGTGTCCCTCGTCAATAAAGGCAGCGAGAGCGGCCTGCTCAAGCCAGGCCTGACCGTTGCTCATCCGTGCCTTCAGCATTCGCGCCTCATCCCAGAACATGCGAGGGACCGTGGCGAAACCGATGCGCAGGCCGGCGCCTACGGACTTCGAGAACGTCCCAGCGTAGAAGACGCGTCGGCCGCCGTCGAGACCGGCCAGGGCCGTCAGTGGCGGCCCGTCGTACCGGAAGTCGCTGTCGTAATCGTCCTCGACGATGTAGCTGTCAGTTTCCTCCGCCCATCGCAGCAGGGCCAGGCGCCGTGCCAACGGCATCGTGGCCCCGGTGGGGAACTGGTGTGAGGGCGTGACGTAGAGCAGGCTGCCCTTGGCCGTGGGCAAAAGGTCCGTGCGCAGGCCCTCGCCGTCGACCGGCACTGGATGGATCTCCAAGCCGGCGTTCCTAAAGATCAGCGAGGCTCCGAGGTAGCAGGGGTTCTCGATGCAGAGCTGCCGGGTATGTCCCTTCAGCAGGTTGAATACGAGGTTGAGGGCGTCCTGCCCACCCGTGGTCACGATGACCTGATCCTCGGTCACAGCCACCGCTCTGGCGCGCCGTAGGTGCGTGCTGATGGCCATGCGCAAATCCGGGAGGCCGGCCGGATCGCAGTAATCGGTAAGGTAGGCCGTCTCCCGCGCCAGGAGCCGCGTTACGATCCGGCGCCAGATGGCCAGCGGGAACCCGGCCGGGTCGGACCGCCCAACCCAGAAATCGAGTTCGGGCCGGTCGCCGCCCCCGCCGGGCGAACCTGCGAAGCAAAGCAGGGGCTCGCTCGACACGTCCGGCACCGGGCCGTTCGTGAACGACCGACTGCCCTGTTGGATCAGTAGAAGACTGTCCGGTGAGATCGGCTCAACGAATAGGCCCGCCGTGCCGCGCGCCTTGACGTAGCCCTCCGCCGCAAGGCGTTCGTAGGCCAGCATCACCGTGTTGCGGGACACCCGGAGGCGCTCCGCCAGCAGGCGACTCGGAGGCAGTGCCATGCCGGCCTTGATCTGACCGTCCAGGATGATCTCTCGAACCTGGGCGAAAACCTGCGCTTGGAGCGGCTTATCGGACTTGGCGTCTAGCGTGAGCGTCAGTTCCACACGTTCCATCCTGCCCGATATCGCCTGCTTGCTGTGGCGTAACCCGTCCCTGCCGCAACGAACCAGGTCTCAGGCGCACGGCCCCGATCCGCAACAAAACGGTTGGCACCATGGCCCAGCGCTCTTTTGGCCCTTCCACCGGACCAAAATTTGGAATTGTTTGCACTTGAGTGCATTCTGCTGACGCACTGGGCCGGCCTGCCAGAAAAATAAGGCAGGACGCTCGGCCGTGGAGGAAACATGAACGAGATCGTCAAGCCTGACTCCCTGCTGGTCGCCCAGGCCGAGAGCCTCACCGAGACCTTCTTCGGCGGCTGCCCGCACGACTGCCCGGACACGTGCTCGATGCTGTTCGAGGTCAAGGACGGGAAGTTGCTCGGCGTGCGCGGTAACCCGGACCACCCGATGACCCGTGGCGGCTTGTGCGTGAAGCTGAAGGACTACGAGAAGCGCCACTACCACCCCGACCGGCTGCTCTACCCGATGAAGCGGGTCGGGCCGAAGGGCTCGAAGCAGTTCGAGCGCATCACCTGGGATGAGGCGCTCGACACCATCGTGACGCGCTGGAAGGCGATCATCGACCAGTACGGGCCCGAGGCCATCGCGCCCTACAGCTACCTCGGCAACCAGGGCCTCGTGCACGGGCTGAACGGCGGCGACGCCTTCTTCAACCGCATGGGCGCCACGGTGACGGAGCGCACCTTTTGCGGCGAGGGCTCATGCACGGCTTGGCTCCTCACCGTCGGCCCAACGGCGGGGCTCGACCCGGACAGCTATATCCACTCGAAATACATCGTGATCTGGGCCTGCAACTCCGTCAGCACGAACCTGCATCACTGGGCCATCGTCAAGGACGCCCAGAAAAAGGGTGCTAAGGTCGTCGTCATCGACACCTACGCCTCGCGCACGGCCAAGGCGGCCGACTGGCACATCGCCCCGAAGCCCGGCACGGACGGCGCGCTCGCCATGGCGCTGATCAACTCAATCATCGAACAGGGCCTCATCGACCAGGACTACGTCGACAATTACACGGTTGGCTTCGAAGAGCTGAAGGAGCGGGCCAGCACCCGCACGCCCGAATGGGCCGCCGAGATCACCGGCGTCCCGGCCGAGGACATCCGCAAGCTCGCCCGCGAGATGGCGACCGAGCAGCCGGTGGCCATCCGCATGGGCGTGGCGCTGGAGCGGCACTACGGCGGCGGCCAGACCATCCGGGCGGTATCATCCATCCCGGCGCTGACAGGCGCCTGGCGTCATGTCGGTGGCGGCGTCACGCAGTTCGGCGTGTGGGAGCATCCCTACAAGTTCGACGTGATGTGCCGGCCCGACCTGATCCCGGAGGGCACACGTGTCGTCTCGAACCTGCAGATCGGACCGGCCCTCACCGGCGAGTTGAAGCTCGATCCGCCGATCATGTCGATGATGTGCTGGAACTCGAACCCGGTCACGCAGGCGCCCGAGACCGACAAGATCGTCGCCGGGCTGATGCGCGAGGACCTGTTCATGATCTCGGCCGAGCACTTCATCTCGGACACAGCCTCCTACGCCGACATCGTGCTTCCGGCCACGATGGGCGCGGAGATGGAGGACATGATCCTGTCGTGGGGACACCTCTACCTGACCTACAACACCAAGTGCGCGGATGCGCCCGGTGAGGCCATCCCGAACAACGAGATCTTCCGCCAGCTCGCCGCCCGGCTCGGTTTTGAGGAAGAGAACTTCAAGTGGACCGACACGGAGTGCCTGGAGCACTATGTCGACTGGAACTCGCCGGCCTGCGAAGGCATCGACCTCCAATACATGCGCGAGCATGGCTTCGCCCGGCTCAATGTCGGTACGCCGGACGACCGGGCCCCGCATAAGGAAGGCAACTTCCCGACGCCGACCGGCAAGTGCATGTTCATGGTCGAGGGAGCCACCAACTTCGTCGCGCCGCCGTTCCGGCAGATGTACGAGGGCTTCCAGCCAGGCGAAGCACTCGATCCGCTGCCCGACTATCTCGGCCCGCGCGAGTCCCACACCAACGATCCGGCACTGGCCAAGCGCTTCCCGCTCAACATCGTCTCGCCCAAGAGCCACTACTTCCTGAACTCCTGCTACGCGAACATGGAGGACAAGCAGAAGGGCCAGGGCGAGCAGTTCGTGATGATCAGTCAGCACGACGCCAATGCGCGCGGCATCCGGGATGGCGACCGGGTGCAGGTCGCCAACGACCGCGGCGCCTTCAAGGGCGTGGCGCGCATCACCGAGGACGTGAAGGCCGGCATCGTGGTCGCGACGCTGGGCTACTGGCGTCAGCTTAACGAGGGTACGGTCAACAGCATCTCGTCGGGCGCCTTCACCGACATGGGCCACGCTCCGTCGTTCTCGGACAACCTCGTCGAGGTTGCCCGGGCGAACTGAGGTCAACGATTGACTGACCAGCAAACAGGCGTCCTACGGGACGCTTGTTCCTGGTCAACGGTTCTTTGGTCAGCCTGCGCTGAGAACGCATTGTGAGAGCCCCTGGGTGTTCGTCGAAAACACACCCAGGTGTCCGCTTCTCCCACCATCGCGCCCGAAAGCAGACCGGCAAAAACCCACCTACCCGGTCATAGAGCGGTCGGACGGGTCCCGACCCAACCTTGCCATATCAACTGGTTGGCGAGGTGCTCGGAAGCGGACATACGTTACGACCTGCCTTGGACGCAGCTTCCACGGAGCGACCCTTACAAAAGCTTCCGTTCCTCAGCGCAGTCCGCTGTCCGCCGCCAGTGCCTCGGCCGCTCGTCTGAAGCCGGCGACCATCCTGACCATGGGCTCCCTCACCTCCGGCGGGGCGGTCTTCAAGGAACCGGCATGGAAGGGCAGCTCGGGATCGTATTCGCTCATGAGCTGACAGCATTCGGCATAGGTCCGGTCGCGCATCTCCGCGACCATGGAGAGCCCGAAATCCAAACCAGCGGTCACGCCCGCGCCGGTGATCCGATTACGGTCCCGGACGACGCGGGCGTCCGTTGGGATGGCGCCGAACCCGGCCAGCGCATCCCGGCAGGACCAATGCGAGGTCGCCCTGTAGCCCTTGAGCAGCCCTGCCGCTCCCAGGATCAGCGAGCCGGAGCATACGCTGGTGACGTACGTCGCCCGGCTTGCCCGGTCGGCCATGAAGGCGAGCGTCGCGGGATCGGTCGCTGCCTTGATCGTGCCGTCCGTGCCGCCTGGCGTGAACAGCACGGTGAGGTCGCGCGGGCAGGTGTCGAAGGTCGCGTCCGGGGTGATCGTCACCCCGCCGTCGCTGGTCACCGGATCGAGGGTCTTGGCGACGAGATGGATCCTGGCCCCCATCATCGCCGCGAACATGCTTTGCGGACCGATGAGGTCCATGACCGTCATCCCCGGGTACATCAGCATCGCGATCCGCTCGTCGCCCATCCAACGTACGTTCGGGTCGTAGCCGGCCATGTCCTCGCCGTGGCCGGTCGAGGGTGCCGGTGGGCCCTTGGCCCCTGCATCCTCCGCACGGGCGGGGGACCGTAGGAACGGCATGCCGGCGAGGGCGGCGGCGAGGCGGGTGAAATCACGGCGAACGAACATGATGCCCTCTCAGAACCGGACCGAGGCGGTCGCGTAGATGGAACGGCGGTTCGACGGGCGTACCCGACCGTCGAGGAACAGGTAGGGTTCGAAGTAAAGCGCATCGGCGAGGTTCTTGCCGACCAGGGAGTAGGTCCAGCCATCGACCGTGTAGGACGCCTTGGCATCGAGCGTGACGAACGCAGGGGTGAAATACGAGTTGTCGAGCGTGATCGCCTGCCTGCCGGCGGCGTAGAGCCCGGCGCCGAGCGAGACCCCGCGGAGCGAGCCCTCCAGGAACTTGTAGTTCGCCCACAGACGACCGGAATCGGCCGGAACCGCCATCAGCCGCGAACCGACGGCGAAGTTGTTGTCCTTCGTGACCGTCGCGTCGATGTGGGCGTAGCTTCCGAGGACCTGCCAGTTCGGCGTCGGCTGCCAGACCAGGTCGACCTCGGCCCCGCGCGAGCGCTGCTCGCCGACCTGCACCTGCAGGAACGGGTTGTTCGGGTCGCCCGTCGCGACGTTCTGGCGGGTGAGCTCGAAGGCGGCCAGCGTGCCGGACAGCCCGGATGCGAGCGCGATCTTGACGCCTCCCTCGACCTGCTGCGACGTCTCGGGCTTCGGGGTCGACGTCGAGAGGTAGGGCACGACCCGGATGCCCTCGCTGTAATCGGCGAACAGCGAGACGACGTTGCTGACCGCATCCTTGTACACGTCGACGATGGCCCCGGCCTTCGGCAGCGGCTTGATCTGCTGGAGCTCCTGGCGGGTCCCGGTGAGCCTGTCGAGGCCGTCGAGCTCGACATAGGCCCCGCGCACGCCGGCAAGCAGGTGGATGCGCTCCCACAGCGTCGTCTGGAGTTGCAGCGACAGCCCGGCGTTGATGTAGGCGTTGCTGGGCGTCAGCGCCCGGGAGGTCGGTTCGACGAAGTCCGGGAAGACCGGCGCACGGAAGTCCACCGGGCCGATCAGGTCGAAATTGCTCACGAACTCCCTGTCCTTGACCCGGTCGAAATCGGCCGACATCAGCAGGACGTTGCGGGTCGGACCGAGGTCGAAGGCCGCCTTCAGATTCGGGTTGACCGAAATCTCCGAGATGTTCCCCCGCACGATGGCGTTGGACACGAAGAAGCTCGACGGCGGTACGTCGGGTCGGTTGCCGATGACGAACTGGTCCGGCTGGCTGAGGATCGAGCGGCTGAAGCGGACGGTCGTGAACGTCGACCAGACATCGTTGAAGGCGTGGTCGAGACGTGCCGTGACGCCGTAGAACTCCGAGGACGTGTCCGGCACCGTCGTCGAGCTCGGAAAGAGGGAGCGTCGGATGCTGAACGCGGAGGTGTCGACCGTACCGACCGCCGGCAGACCCGTGTAGTCGGGCTGGGTCCGACGCGAGTAGAAGCCCTGCAGCGTCAGCGAGGTGCCGGCGTTGTTGGTGAAGGTCACCGTCGGGTTGAGGGCGAGGCTTCGGGTCTCGACTAAGTCGATGGAAGGCACATCGCGCTGGAATTGGCCCGTCATGCGGAACAGCACCGTGCCATCCTCGGTCAGCGGCCGGTTGATGTCGAAGTATGGGCTGACGAAGCCACGGCTGCCGGCGGTGACGCCGATCTCGGTGAAGGTCGCGAAGACCGGCAGCTTCGAGACCAGGTTGATGATGCCGCCGATCGGCGCCGAGCCGCCTGCGTAGAGGATGCCGGTCGGGCCCTTCAGAACCTCGATGCGCTCGACGTTGTTGAGGAGGTCGCGCGCGCCCGGCTGGAAGAAGGTCGACAGGCCGTCGACGTAGGTCTCCGCCGGGAAGCCGCGCACCAGCGTGTAGAACTGGTTGAAGGCCACCGGGTTCGGACCCGTGACGCCGGACACGTTCCGGAGCGTCTCCGAGACGGTCAGGCTCTGCTGGTCCTCGATAAGGTCGCGGGTGATGACTTGGACCGATTGCGGCGTCTCCTGGATCGGGGTGCCGGTCTTGGTGGCCGAGACCGAGGTCAGGGCGCGATAGCCCTGCACGGGGCCGGCCGTGGTCTGGCGGACCCCCGGGCCTGAGGAGGTATCGCCTCCCTCCACAGTGAGTTCCGGCAGGGTGACCCCAGTGGCGGCGGTCTGGGCGAGGACTGAGGTGGTGGCAAGCAAGGTGATGAACAGGGCGAGGCAGAGCTCGACCCGGGGAACAGGGTACATGGTTTGGGTCCGTTGTCTGAAAGATCGGGAAGGGCGATCAATCAGGCGACGGGTGGGGCACGGGCGCTGGCACTGATCCCTGGCGGTGCACGGGGGTAGGCCGCGACCTCGAAACGCCAGACGACGACGGAGGCTTGCCGGACGGTCCAGATGATGGGCGACGAGGTGGCGGGCGGAACGACCGGCGCCCCCAGGGCGTGAGCCACCAGGCAGCAATCGAGATGCTTGTGCGGCGGAGATGACTTGAAGGGCTCGCCGTCGCTCCCCGCGCCTTGCGCACAGATGACGTGGGTCGGACCGCCCGAGGCCGCGAAGCTCGCGCCGCCGAGGAATGCCTGGAGCGCAAGTGCGTACAGCGCGGCCATGGCGATGACCGCACGGCAGGCGGCCCACCCTGGCAATCGCATCCGCATGGATCTTACGTACGGCTGCGCTTGCAGCGCCGTCAACGCAGGCGCGTAATCATGGGCCGGAATTCATGCGGCCGAGGCGAAAGGCGCACGTCGGTTCACCCTCGACGAAGGCCTGAATGCTTGGTGCGCTTGGACTTCATCAGTCAGGTCCAATGGCTGCCCCCCCTAACCCCGGGGTGCATTTCCACGCTGATCAGCCACCGTTACGGGTCCGCCGGGCTCCCCCGCAAGCGACCGTTCGGTAAAGGCTACAGGTAGCTCAGGGCCGGCAAGGCGGCCCGGCGTTTCAGGCCGACCATCCAGCGGCATGCGAGCCAGAGCGGCGGGACCAGGGCTCCTGCGACCAGCCAGATCTGCACCGGCGCTCCAGCCTCGATTCGACCGGAGGCTCCGCCGAGACCGAGCGCCAAGGCGCCGTCATGGAGCAGTCGCAGCAGCCAGAGATGGGCAAGATAGAAGAACAGCGGCGCGCCGCCGAAGGTGCGCAGCCAGCCGAGGCTTCGCGCCGGCACTGCCTCGAATAGGGCGAGGAGCCCGAGGCCGAGGCCTAGCGTAAGCAGCAGAAAGTCGGCCGAGGGCGGGTACTTGGTCAGGTTGACGAAGGAGAGCGCGGTGAAGAGGGTCGTCGTCCCCGACTGCCATGGTACCGGCTCGCCGTAGCCGTTGAGGCACCGCAGGATCAGGAAGGCGGAGAGCGCCGCGCCGCCGAGTGCCAGGAGCCCCGCGCTGCGTGTGGGCGGCGCGACCGCTCCGGCGAAGAGCGGCCCCAGGGCGTAGCCCGCCGCTATCACGCCGAACCAGGGCAGCACCGGGTAGGAGGTCCGCGCCACGCCCCAGGGCAGTTCGATGAAGCCGCGCTGATGTAGGATCGACCAGGACACGTAGCCCATGTCGCCCGGTTGGAGCACGAGTCCGTCGAGCAGGTTGTGGCCGAGCATCACCGCCGCGGCGAAGAGGACGAGGGCAGCACGCGGTAGCCAGAGCAGGGCGGCCAGCGCCACCATGCTGAGGCCGATGGCCCAGATCACCTGCAGGTAGAGGATCGGCGGCGCGAGGCTGCGGGTCCAGGCCAGGCTGACCAGTGTCACCTCAAAGAGGATCAGCAGCAGGCCGCGCTTGAGCAGGAACACGCTGGTCACCCACCGGTCGCCGTGTTTCTGCGCGTGGAGGCTGGCCGAGAGGCCGGTAAGCAGGATGAAGACCGGCGCGCACAGATGCGAGGTCAGCCGGGTCAGGACGAGGCCGGGCGGCGTCACGGCCAGATCCATCGGGTCGCGGACCTGGGCGTGCAGGTAGACGAACTCCCGCACGTGATCGACGAGCATGAGCAGCATGACGAGGCCGCGCAGGGCGTCGATGGAGACGATGCGGGACCGCGGACCCTGGGCTCCCTCGGAGGCTGTCGGTCTCATCGCACGCGCTCCGTTCCGATCCGGTGCAGGAGCCGGCCGACATCGACGGGTGTCCAGACCGCGCCGCCGCGCGGCTTGCGGACCCCACGCCGCGTCAGCTCGGGAGCGAGGCACTGGGGCGTCCGCCCGACCTCTCCGCCAATCGATTCCAGAATCGGCATGAGGTCGAGCACGTAGCGGCGCGCGCGCTCGGACGAGGCCCCGCGCCCCGCATCCCCGCGCCGGACGTGGGCGGCAGGCGCATCAACGGGCTGGCCCGCCGGGCTGCCATCCCCGGCTGCACCCTTCCAGTTCGCGCGCATCATGCGGGCCATTCGGCGAACCGGCGGTGAGCCAGCGCGGCGAGGAGCAGGGTTCCCGCAACCAAGCAACCTAGGGCCACCATCGCCTGGCGCTCCGCCGCGGCGCGGGGCACGGAGGGCGCGAATGCCGGCACGGCATCGTAGGCGGTAAAATCGAGCCGCGCGGGACAGCCCGGACAGACCGGCGCGGGGTCCAGTGCCTGGGCGAGGATGCGGGGCTCGAAGAACGCACGCAGGTCCCGGCGGTACGCGGCGCCCGCCGCCAGGAAGGCGGAATGGCGCTCCGCGTCGGTTCCCGCCGCCATCTCAAGGGCGAGGGCGAGCACCGTCGTGGGAGATAGCGTTGCCAGCCGCCGGCTCCAGGCCGCCGCAGCCTGGGCATGGTCGTGCGCGGCATCTCGGTAGCTCGCCAGCGCTTCGTCGTAGAACGCATCGCGAGCGAGGCGCTTGATCTCGGGCGCCTCCGCCAGCCCCGGCCGACTCGCGGCATCCGGAACCTTGCCGGCAAGCCAGGCCAGGGTGATCCGAGCGCCTTCCTCACCGGTGTAGAACCGGACCTGTGCCTGCCGGCTCGCATCGATTGCCGCGATCCGTGAAGGCGTCGGCGCGAGGGCCTCGACCGCGTACCCGAGAGCGCTCGGCAGGGCGACAGTGACGATGGCCCAAGCCAGCACGAGGATCGCGAGGGCGGAGACGCCCCCGCGCCACAGGCTGGCCACCAGGGCGCAGGCCGACACCCAGAGGACGACGTAGGCGGCCAGGGTGGCCGCAAGGAGGGCCAGCGTACCCTCCCAACCGCCGAGCTCTCCGAGACCGCCCGATACGATGAGCGCCAGCGCCGTTCCACCGAGCACAGCTGTGATGGCGACCAGCGCCACGGCCCCGAACTTCGCGCTCGCCACGCGACGCGGCCCGACGGGCTGCGACGCGATCATGCGCAGGATGCCGTTGTCGTGCTCGGAGGAGAGCCGTGTGCCGGCGAGTGCGATGACGGCGAGAGGTACGAGGTAGACCAGCGCGAAGGCAAGATCGAAGGGGCCGAGCCTGAGCCGGGCGGTCGAGCTGGGTTCGTAGGCGGTGTCGTCGAAGACCGTGCTGAAGCCGAAGCTGGCCCGCATGATCGCGGGTTGCACGTCGGATTGACCGGCCGCGAATACGGCGAGCGGCGTCGGCGGCTTCACCGCGTAGGCGGCCATGAAGTAGGTCATGTAGCCGAAGGCGTCGGTGGGGTCCTGCCAGTAGTTCACTTTGATTGGCGAGGGCTTGCCATAACGCTCATGGGCGGCCTTGGCGTCCCGCACGACCCGGTCGGTGTTGGCGGCGGCCTGCAAGAGGGCGGCTCGCTCCATGGAGACGCGCCCTGCGCCCGTCCACGCCGCTAGGCAGAGAGCCACGAGGAGGGCGGCGAGGATCGCCCAGGTCAGGCGCTCGCGCAGGATCAGGCGCAGTTCGGCGCCGAGCAGGACGGGAAACCGGACGGTTCTCACGGCTTCAGCCTCCGGACAAGGGGACGGCACAGGAGCGCAAGCAGACCGAGCCACAGGGCGAGGACGAAGGCCGGAACGCGTGCGTTGGCCAGCGTGGTGGCGAACGGCAATGGCCGGTGGACGAAAGGCGGGATCTCCCCCCAGAGATCCGGTCCGGCGACGAGGGTGGTCCCGCCGCGCTGGGGATGGTCGCGGATCTCGGCGTTCATGCGTTCGGAGATTCGGCGCCGATAGGCCTCCGCCGCCCAGACGAAGTGGGCGTGTTGGGCGAAATCGGTGCCGGCGAGCGTCTGCGAGAGGGCCTGCAGGGCGACCCGCGGCGACAGCAGGCCAGCCCAGGCCAACGCCCTTTCCTGGGTCGCGAGGCTGTCGAAGAACGCGCCGAGCTCACGGTCGTAGACCGTGAAGTTGTAGTTCTCGTTCTCCGACATCATCAGGCCGCGCAGGTCCACGGGCAGTTCGTCGGGGTCGCTCACGCTATAGCGGGCGAGCACCTCGCGCGTACGGACATCGTTCGCCTCGGCGGTGCGATGCGCCCGAAAACCGGACTCGATCCGCGTCCGGACCTCGCGGTAGGACAGGGCGGGCATGACCGCGTCGACACCGACGATTGCGAGGCGGGGGGCCGCGACGCAAAGGACGGCCCAGACCGCGAGCGCCGCCGCAAGCGCGCCCCGGGCCGTACGTGCGACGAGCGAGACGAGCATCGCGAGCAGCAGAAATACGGTGGCATAGATCAGCTGCGCCGCTACCCAGGTGAGCAGTCGCGGAACGGCCTGCCAGCCGGCACCCTCCTCGCTCACCACTGCGAGCGCGCCGATCCCGAGGAGCGGAAGCCCTGCCACGAGCGCCAGCGCGGCGAAGAGCGCCGCGAACCGGGTCGCGAAGAGCCGGCCCGGCGGGACGCCGTTGCCGAGCGCGAGACGCAGCGTGCCGCGCTCGCGGTCGGCGGCGAAGGCGGAGAAGCCGAGCAGGATGGCGGCGAGCGGCACCACGAGTTGGACGATATCGGCGACGCTGCCGAGGCCGGATCGCGCGAGCGGTCCGGCATCCTGGATGGCGCGATAGACCGCGTCGTTGAAAACGTGCGCCTCGACCCGCACCATCCGGCCCGTGTAGGGCTCGGTACCGGGATCGAGCACGGCGAGCGGTGCCGAGGGGCGGAACACCCAAAGGCCGAAATGGTCGGCCGAATGCGGGTTCTTGGTATCCTGGCCGAGCCAGCGCGCGCGCTCGGCGGCCGCGACCTGAGCGACCTCACCAGCATAGCGCATAGAATCCCGCCAGGCGCCGAGGCCCGCGACCGTGAGGAGCAGGACGAGGACGGCACCGATCCAGCGAAGGCGCGCATCGCGGGCGGTGCGCGCGAGTTCGGCCGCGAGCTGCCTCACGCCGCGCTCCCCGCCAGCCGCTCGATGTAGAGCCGCTCCAGGCTGACATGGTCGAGGGTCCGGGGGTCGATCTCCTCAACGATACGGCCACGGCTAAGGACACCGACGCGGCCAGCCATCTCGCGCACCCTGTAGAGATCGTGGGTCGCCATCAGGATGGCGGTGCCACGATCCGCCGCCGCCCGGACCGTTGTGGAGAAGTCCGCCGCCGCGCTCGGATCAAGGCCCGAGGTCGGTTCGTCGAGGAGGAGGAGCCGGGCACGGCGCGCGAGTGCCACCGCGATGCCGACCTTCTGGCGCATGCCCTTGGAATAGGAGCCGGCGGGACGGGCGAGGGCAGGCTCGGCGAGGCCGGCCTCCGCGAGGAGCATGCGTGCGTTCGCTTTCGTCAGATCGAGGCCGGCCAGGGTCGTGAAGTAGCGCAGGTTCTCCACCCCGGAGAGGCCGGGATAGAGCGCCACCTGTTCGGGGATGTAGGCCACGTGCCGGCGCGCGCCGACCGGGTCGGCGCCGGCATCGACACCGCAGACCCGGACCGTGCCGGCATCCGCCTTTAGGAAGCCGAGGATCAGGTTGACCGTTGTGGTCTTGCCAGCCCCGTTCGGCCCGAGCAGGGCGAAGACCTCCCCGGGACGGAGCGACAGGTCGAGGCCATCGAGGGCTTGGCGTTCGCCGAAACGCTTGCCCGCCCCCCGGATCTCCAGGACGAAGTCGCCCGAATGGGTCGTGACCTCAGTCATCAGAACCGCACCGAGATCGTGCCGGTGAAGCGCCGGGGCGCGCCGGGATAGACCCGGAACACGCTGTTCGAACTCTCATAGTAAGTGGTGTCGAAGATGTTCTCGACGTTAAGGCCGAAGCGCATGTTCTCGTAGCGGTAATAGGCCAGCGCATCGACAGCGATGTAGGCCGGCAGAGAGAAGCCCGAGCCCGATGCGTCCCCGGCGCGTTCGCCAACCCCGCGCACGCCGCCGCCCAGGCCGAGGCCCTTCCAGGGGCCGGCCTGGACCTCGTGCACAGCGAGCAGGCTGCCCGAGTGGCGCGGGATGTTGATCAGCGGTGCGCCCACCGGCAGCACGTTATCCTTGGTCACCACTGCGTCGGCGTAGACGTAGCCCGCCAGGATCTTGATCTCGGGGGTGATCTGGCCTGCGGCCGTGAGTTCGAAGCCCTGGCTGCGCACGCCGCCCGCCGCCAGCGAGAAGCCGCTGTTGTTGGGGTCGGCCGTCAGCACGTTCTGCCGCTCGATGCGGAAGGCCGCCGCCGTCAGGCCGAGGGCGCCTCCGAACAGATCGAGCTTGGCACCCACCTCGTAGCCGATGCCAGTCTCGGGCTCGAACGGCTCCGCGCGGGCCACCGCGAAGGCGTCGGGGCCGATATTGGGCCGGAAGCTGGTGCCGACATTGGTGTAGAGCGAAAGCTCAGGCAGGGGCTGGTAGACGAGCCCGGCACGCGGCGTGGCCGCCACCCGCGATTGCTCTGACTGGGTCGAGTTCGTTCGCTCGCGAAAAGATTGCTCGAAGAAATCGAACCGGGCCCCGAGGAGCGCCTTCCACTCGGGGCTGAGCGCGATCTGGTCCTGGACATAGAGGGCGGTGTTGGTGACTCGTTCCAAGTTGTTGCGCCGGATCGTGAGCGGCGGCAGGGCCTGGCCGTAGCGGGGATCGTAAATGTCGAGGCTGTAGGGGCTCTGGCGGAAGTTCGAGCGATCATAGACCACGCGGCTATCCGTGCTCTCCCGCTCGAAGCCGAGAAGCAGGGTATGACCGAGATCACCGGTGGCGAAGCGCCCCACCACCTCGGCCTGACCGATGGCGGTATCCCAGCGGTAATCGCGGAAGTTCCGGTCGCGCAGGACGGTGCGATTGTCCGCGGCGAGGCCACGGACCTCCGCCGATTCCCCGACCAGCGAGCCGGTGTTGAAGTGGGTGGCGAGGCGCATCTGCCAATCGGCGTTGAAGCGATGCTCGACCCGCACCTGCATCGTGTCCGAGCTCTGATACGTGCTCTGCCCCGGCTCGCCGAGGAAGCGGGAAATCGGCAGGAAGCCGAGTTGGCGGTTGATCGCAATCACACCCCGGTCGACCACGACGCGATTGCGCAGGAACTCGGTCTCGACGGTGATTTTCGTGTCCGGCGTGACCTGCCAGCTCACGACGGGAGCGACGAGGAGCCGGTCGCTGTCGACAAAATCGCGAAAGCTGTTCTGGCGTCCGCCCGCAAAGTTAAATCGGTAGAGCAGCGTGCCGTCCTCGTTGAGCGCGCCACCGGCATCGACCGTGTCGCGGAACTGCTCGAAAGAACCCCAGAGACCGCCCATCTCGACGAAGCGCTCAGCGGTCGGCTGTTTGGTGACGAAGTTGACGAGGCCACCTGGGTCACTGCGCCCAAACAGGCCGCCACCGGGGCCCTTGAGCACCTCGATGCGCTCGACGTTCTGGGTGTCGGGCGGCGGCGGCGAGCCTCGGTTGATCGGGAAGCCGTTACGGTAGAGTTCCGAGGTAGTCGTGCCACGGATGGCGTAGCTGAACACCGTCAGGCCGCCAAAATTGTTCTGCTGGGCGACGCCGGGCGTATAGTTGAAGACCCGGTCGACGCGGGTGGCGGCGAGATCTGTGATGACCTCGCGCGGCGCAACGGTGACGATCTGGGGCACGTCGCGCTGGGGCGTGTCGGTCTTCGTGCTGCTCACCGCCCGGTCGGCCCGGTAGCCCGGGGTCGGACCGATCAGGCCTATCCCCGGGGAGGGGCCAGCACCAGCGACCACTGGAGCGCTCCCGCCAGTAGCCTCCACGGAGAGTTCCTCCAGCGTGACGGCCTCCTGCGCCCGGGCCTCCAGTGCAGGCGCGCCCGCCGAAAGGATTGCGGCAAGCGCGTAGTGCGATCCTCGACGCCTCGACATCCGACGACGCTTGGCCGGAACGGGCAGGGTCAGGATCGCAACCTTCGAGGTCGCCAGGTTGGGACGAAGGGGCACCGGTGCGCTCAAGGTTGTCGAGCGACGGCCGAGCGGGTGCCCTCGCGGGACCGGCTGCGTCAGTAGCCAAGCCCGCTCATGCGCTCCGCCGGGACACCCCGCCCGAGAGACGTATCGTTGTGCAAGGCAGGTCTCCTGGCTCGCGGGTCGTCGCCCTCGCCTCGGCCTTCCCAGTACGTCGCACCAGTGACCATGGACGGTGAGGGCTCACCGCTAACAGTTGCGGGGGCAGCTTCGGAAGCGCTCCTGCGAGCACCCCGAATTCCCTCTTAGCCCGCGAGCCGACGACCCGCAGGAACCTTGACGGTCAGACATTCGCCGGGCGCCGCCGCATAGTCAATCGAGGGGGCGTCATTTTCTCGCAACATTGTAACATTGCATCAGTCTGGTCCCGGACCGTTGTCCGTCGCCAGATGGATTGGGACAGTCCGCTCTTTTCAGGTGCGGAGGCTCTGATCCATCGGGGGTGAAAGGTTATGCAGCCTGCGCCTAGTGGCGCAATCGGCCGATGCTCGATGGCCTCCACGATAAGCGCTTATGGACGTCTTCTGGTCGAAAGCAGTCGGACCGCATTCCACCCAGCCCAGTCGTCGGTCCTCACCTTACCAGCCTCGAAGCAGACGTTCCGAGGATCAGCAAAGGGTTGGCAGCAGCCTCTTGGCAGATGAGCCGCCAAGCTCTCACATCACCGCATGGGCCTTAGGGAGTTCGCTGACCTGCGTTGTGTAGCGAGGGATGCGCATTTTGAACTTCGTCGACCACGTCCGCTTCGTCTTGAGGCCGGCCCGTGCCGGGACGACAGCACCACGACCGAAGCGTCGATTGCACTCGTCCATTGCAGCCATCAGCGGAGCACTGCGCTCGCAGTCGAGCTGTCCGATCAGAGCCTGTTGTCCGTCTTCCAGCGGCGCGAGGTCGGTCGCGATGATGCCAACCTTGCTAAAGCACCAGGGGCGGTCCCCCTGGCGCCCCGTGCTATGCAATACAATCCGGCAACATTAAGCGGAGCTAATCGCTTCAGAATGACGCTATCCAACAAGCTACGTGAGTTTTGCTTGCTGGCAGTTTTATGTTTCGTACAAAAATTACTCTATGGGGCTTTCACGGATCCTCAGAGAAAATGCTATGGCCAACAGCACCCAAAATTCTCAGGCAGACTATATCAAACTCGCAGCGGACATCGTCGCCGCCTACGTCTCCGCCAACTCGGTTCCAGCAGGATCATTGACCGACTTGCTGAGTAGCGTGCACGCCGCCATTAGCAGCCTTACCAACGGTGGATCTAGAGCGGTGTCCGATCGGCTTGAATCGACCGGGGTTTCGGGGGCGGCGCAGATGTGATTCGATGCGCGGCTTTCCGAGGAGGAGAGCCGGATGCCCTCAGCCCTGTCAGTCGATCTGCGTGAACGGGTCGTGATGGCGATCGAGGCAGGAGCCTCGCGCCGGGAAGCCGCCAGACGGTTCGAGGTTAGTCCGGCTAGCGCCGTGCGCTGGCACGAGGCCTTCATGCGGGAAGGACGCACATGGGCCAAGCCGATGGGCGGCGATCAGCGCTCGCACGCCATCGAGGCCCAGGCTGGCCTGATCCGGCGGACCTATGAGGCCAAACCGGAACTGTTCCTGCGGGAGCTACGCACCCATCTGGCCGAACGCGGCCTGCGGGTCGGGGTCAGCAGCCTGTCCCGCTTCTTCAAGCGCCACGGCATCACGCGTAAAAAAACACCGGCCACGCCGCAGAGCAGGATCGAGAGGACGTGAAGGCCGCGCGCCTGGCCTGGTTCGAGGGCCAGCTCGACCTCGATCCAGACCGGCTCGTGTTCCTGGACGAGACCGCAACCAACACGAAAATGACGCGTCGCTACGGATGGGCGCCGCGTGGCAAGCGCTGCCGGGTGGCCGTGCCGTTCGGTCACTGGAAAACCATCACGGTCACAGCGGGACTGCGGGCCAGCGGCCTGACGGCGACCGCGCTCTTCGACGGCCCCATGACCGGGGTCCGCTTCCGCCGCTATGTCGATGAGACCCTGGCGCCGACTTTGAACCAGGGTGACACAGTCGTGCTCGACAACCTGCCCGCCCACAAAGTCAGCGGCATCCGCGAACGCATCGAGGCGGCCGGTGCCCGCCTGCTCTACCTGCCGGCCTACTCGCCCGACTTCAATCCGATCGAACTGGCCTTTGCCAAGCTCAAGGCCTGTTTGCGAGCCCAGGGCGCCCGCACGGTTGTGGAACTCTGCGACACCATCAAGCAGGCCTTCAGGCGCTTCACACCGAATGAGTGCCGCAACTACCTCGTGGCCGCAGGCTACGATGCTTTCGATCCAACCTGATCGGATGCCGCTCTAGCGCGCCGGAGGTGGACAAGGTCGAGAAGGCGACGCCGGCTCAGATCAAGAAGTCGATCACGCCTGACCACCTTATTAGCTACGAGGACGGCAAGCCCTACAGGACGATGAAGCGCCATTTAACGCTCCGCGGGCTGAGCCCTGAGGCTTACCGTGCGAAGCATGGCCTACCTGCTGACTACCCCATGGTATCCGCAAGCTACTCGGCTGCAAGGTCCGCCCTGGCCAAGCAACTCGGTCTCGGGCAGCAGCGTAATGGTGCGGCCAAGGCAAAGGCTGTCGCACCGGAAAAGGTTGTCGTTGAAAAGGCCGCTTCGGCTCCGGAGAAGCCCAAGAAGGCTGCTCGGCCGCGAAAGGCTGCTGCCGCTACCTGAAGAGCCTTGGACAGTGCTGGGCGCGTTCTGGGGCCTTCCCGCGGTTGGACAAAGGAAAGCGAGCGAAAACTAAGCTGCATCGGGAATAGCAGCTCACTAAAAAGCTAACGGCCACAGAACTCAGGCCAAGGTGCGCGTACATCCGGCGTTAACCCTGTCTCGGCATCGTGGCCGTCTCCGATCAAGCGACGTGGGTCGCGATCAGCGCGATCCTCAAATGGAAATCATATAGTTTACGATCAATGACCGCCTAGCCCGCTACTCTGAGGCCATGAGCTTGAACGTGGTGCCGTCCTCGCCTTCAGCCACGATCTCGACGCGGTCTCCAACCTTCGCCGCAAGGGCCTGCTTCAGGGTGCGGGTCGTAGCCGTGTCGTTGGCTGTTAGGAGGGTCTCGTTGTTCGGCAACGCCCACCGCTCCGTCTAAAAGAACGCTCACGACGCCTGTCGAGTTCTAGGACTCTCTGAGTGCGACTTCATCATGGAGGAACGTGCAAACCCGTCACAGGGTTAGTCACCTGGACAACGATCCAGGAGGAAACATGACGCTCATTCGTTCGCTCGCCGCTGCCACGGCCATACTGACGCTCACGGCTGCCGCCACGATCGCAGCTCCCTGCGCCGTCGGAACGACATCCAACAGCCAGGACAAGCAAGCTGCGGCCGACAAGAGCTCAAAGGTAGACGGCGGCTCCGATGCCAAAGTGACCCCTGGCGCGAAGGCTGAGTCGCCCGGCACGGTCGGTGCCATGAACAATGTCGGCTCGAACACCCAGCCGGCCGCCGGAGAGAAGAAGCCAGCCGAAGGGCAGGTGGTGAAGCCCGGAAGCGACAACTGCTGAACGACAAGCAGCCCCGCCGCCCCGATTTAATCACGGGGTCGGCGGGGTGCGGCGTGTCGTGTCAACACGACGAGAGCCGATACGCAACTTGGCTCGCCCGGAGGATAGGCGGAGGCGGTTAAATAACCGTAGCTTAAATTTAATTCACGTCAGCGGCTTGCGCCGCTAGAATTGCTCGGATCATCTGCCGGATTGATGTAGTTCAAGCCAAACGGTCCAGTCCCGCTTACTTGGATTACAACCGGTTCTTCGGTGGACCACAATGAATGAGCCATATCTGCCGGCAATGATACGAACCCACCTGCTCCCAACATCTTGCCGCGCCCCTTATCTATTGTGCTTCCCATATCATGAACGAGAGACCCCGATAAGATTGTCACCGTTTCTGCAGTCGAGTGGGTATGCGGAGCAATAGTCGTATTAGCCGGGATCTTTAGTCGAAGCACGAACGCTCCAGGCTTGGCTGGATCACCGTCGAGTAGACTGATTTCGATACCCTTTGGCAGGTCATTGGGGGCGGGCTGCCACTTGATGGCTGCAGCGTTTGAGATCGCTGTCATGCCGTGCGCATCGGGCGCGATAGACGTTGAAACTTCCGACTGAGGTAGATTGTTTTTTACAAGGTACTTGATGCCTCGATCAAACGAGACGTCGTTGTCTCCTCTTATATCCACGCTGTACGCCTGTTCAGGCTTATCGCTGCTGAGGTCTTTTATGTAGACGTTGATATTGAGGATGAGGTTCGAGACCTTCTGGATCTCACCCGTGATCGCGACGTCGGCACCGAGCTTCTTCGCATACTCTTCAGCGCATCCGTTACAGTGCCGCAAATCCGATCCCTTGGTGACTTCATCCTTCACAGGATCGGTGGACACTATGACGTAACGGCCGCTGTCTTCTAGAAGGGTGCGCAATAGGTCACTTAATGGTCGAAGACGTGCCTTATCGGATTCAGTTGGGCCTTGAATGCCGAGATTGGCAAGCTGGAAATCGAAAACTGCTGCCTTTGGAGGCTCGGCGTACGCTGCTGTCGCACTCAATAGCGCACCTGCCAGGGAAGGTAATGTCCAGAAACCAGCCTTCATAGTCGTTCCATCCTTGGTTTGTTGGAGGTGGAACGTGTCACGGCAGGAATGGTCCCCCGATCATGCCAGCGGGAGGAAAGTTTCAAACTCGATGCGGAGAGACGCCTGCTGATGTCGGTCCGTGAGCGTCCTGAACATCAAATTCGAGTGACCGATCCACCGCTCCCGAAAACGGGGCTTTTAGGGCGCGCGAGTCGGAGCGCGTTTCCCTTCGGCTGGCCTGCCCCCATTCGGTGGTCCAGGTTCGAAGTTAGTGCATCGTCGGTTGGAGTTGACCCCGTTTGTGGTCCACGGCCTATGCAAGTTCTCGGGCTGTGACAGCTTGGTTGGCGAAGGCTCGGGGCGTCAAGCCGCCCAGTGCCGTGTGGGGTCGATCTTCGTTGTAGTGGCACCTCCAGTCCTCGATGCGCTCACGGGCATCGGCCAGCGACAGGAACCACGAGGCGTTCAGGCATTCCGCTCGTAGACGGCCGTTGAACGACTCGATGTAAGCGTTGTCGGTCGGCTTGCCCGGTCGGGAGAAGTCGATCTCGACCCCGTTCAGGTAGGCCCACTGGTCGAGCATGCGGCCGGCGAACTCGCTATCGCGGTCCTTCGGTTCCGGCCCATTGTCGACCCGCAGGCTCTTGGGCCGCCCCCTCAGCCGGACCAAGGCATCAAGCGCCTCGGTCACCTGGAAGGCGCGGAAGTTGGCTCTCGGCGTGAGTGAGAGCGCCTCTCGCGTGTGGCAATCGACGACCGTCAGGATCCGGAACGGACGCCCGTCGAAGATGCGGTCGGATACGAAGTCCATCGCCCAGACCTCGTTGGGCCCACCGATCGCTGGTCGCCCCTGGCGGTAGCGCCAGGCCCGCTTGCGCTTGGGCAGCTTGGACCGGATTGACAGTCCCTCGTCGCGGTAGATCCGGTAAGTGCGCTTGTGGTTCACCTTCCAGCCCTCCCGTTGCAACAGGATGTGAAGCCGCCGGTAGCCGTAGCGGACCCGTGCGGCAGCCAGCTCCTTCAGTCGCATCCGCAGCGCGACCTGCGGATCAGAGCGCTTGGTATAGCGCTGGGATGAACGGCCGAAGCCGGTGGCCAGACAGGCCCGACGCTCGCTGATGTCGTAGGCCACCTGCAGGTGACCGGCGACCTCACGGCGAACGGCGGGCCTCACCACTTTCGCTTGAGCACGTCCTGCAGCATCGAGCGGTCCAGCGTCAGGTCTGCGACCAACCGCTTGAGCTTGCCGTTCTCGTCCTCCAACTGCTTCAACCGCCGGATCTCAGGCACGCCCATACCGACGAACTGCTTCTTCCAACGGTAAAACGTCGGCTCGGATACACCCATCTTCCGGCAGACCTCGTCCACCGTCGCACCATTCTCCGCCTGCCGCAGGGCAAAGGCGATCTGTTCGTTCGAGAAGCGTTTGCGAGGCATGGCATCCTCCCTCCTTCAGGGTTCAGGATGCCCGAAAAACTTGCGCTCAGCACGGACCACTTTGCTGGGGGCAGGCCATCATGGCAAGCTTCTCCATTTTTGGAATAGGGATGCAAATTTACTGTTATAAATACCCCTATCTGCACACATTCCTACGCAACACGTTTATAAAGGCGCACGCTTAGCCAATGTGTTGCGATATTCGGTGCACTAATTTTGATGTTGGCCAATCGAGCGAGGACGGGCCACCGCCAGTCGACGCCAGCGTCCTGGGCTGGTTCCCTGTTCTTTAGTGAATACACGGGTAAAGTGACTTTGATCGGCAAAGCCACACGCTATTGCGATCTCAGCTAGTGTCAAATTCAATTCACGCATCATAACCTTAGCCTTAATGATACGCTCTCGTGTTAGCCACGCATGGGGTGATATACCGGTGGATTGGCGAAAAGCGCGGGCGAAGTGGCTGACGGAAAGGCCACATATCTCCGCCACCTCTTGCAAATGAAGGGACCGGCAGAGGTCGGCGCGGATGTGGTCCTGCATTCGCCGAAGTTGCCAGGGAGCCAGTCCGCCACGAACCGTTTCCAAGCCAGGAGCTAGGGTGGTGTAAGTTCCTAGGAGATGAGCGGCGACTGCACGAACCAACTGTTTGCGAACAAGCTTTGACCATTGATCATGCCGATCCAGCGTTGCCGTGAGGCTCACGGCAATATCATGTAATATGGGGTCCACAAAAATATTTCCGCAAACAGGATGTAGTTGATCCAGTGTATCGATATCGAAGATGGTAAGATCTTCTGCAACCTGCTTCAAAATTCGACAATCAACCCCGAGTTGAATGGTTTGTGGGCATGCCTTTAAGGTTTGCCGCTGGCGTAGATCATGGAGGATCGTCTCTCCTGCACACGTCAATCGGGGTGACGAGGCATCGCCGCGTTCGTTAGGATCGTCGCATTCGCTTCTCGTGAATGTTCTGTGGTTAACGCCCGTCTGAATCTGGAGTAAAATCGCATTAGTACCTTCGATCCGAAGGTCGGCGGCGACGGTACTCCGCGGCATCATAATAAATACGCCGTCACTCCAATCGTTGGGTCCGATGCTTATATGAGTTGCGGACGTGCTTAATAAGTGATCGCAATGAATGGATTGCTTCTTCGGCATAGGGGGAGACGAAGTTGCGGGCCGCGAAGGAGTTTGAGGATCCATCCCTTGGACAGGCGCATAAAGCATGTCTGGTTCTCCATGATAGTATGAAGAACTCTTAAATTAAAACCAGGATTTGGTATTTCTCGATATTGCGGCGTTTTTACAATATCTTGCTGAGTTAATTTGCGATACTAGGAAATATTATTCCTGTACTCTCCGGGTGGTTTACCTATGGCGCGTTTGAATGCAGTGTTAAATGCGGCCTGTGTTGAGAAGCCGGATGACAGTGCCACGTCAACGAGGGGAATATTGCGGTTGCTTAGTAGTTTTTTAGCTAAATCGAGCCTTTCTTCGCTGACGAAGCCATAAGGTGTCTTCCCAGTAACCCGCTTAAACATGCGAGTAAAGTGAAAGGGGCTTAAGCAAGCCACAGCCGCAATCTCAGCTAAGCAAAGATCACGGTGTATGTTCTCTTTGATGAAAGCGACCGCTCGCTTAATACGGTCCGGGCAATCAACTTCGAGGGGCAGTAGAGCCCTCGTGTCCGGCCGATCATGTCCGTAGGCCTGGGCAATCCGGGCGGTCAAGGCCAATGCCGCCGTCTCAACAAGCATCCGGCCCGCCGAACTCTCCTGAATTAGTTCCTGATATATCGAGAGCCCAATCTGGGCCAGTAGCGGGTCTTCGACCCCGGCAAGATAGCGCACGGAATCCGCACGAATGCGCCTATCTCCGTATTGGACCGCGAGGCTCTCAAAGCGGTCCGCAGGCAGATAGATGTGGAGGATATCGTCAAGCGGTGCGGAGATGTTGATGTCGTCCTCTCCGACCCCGACGGGGCAGAGCCAAATCGTGCCGCCCTCAACCGCCGTTCGCTGCCGCATTCCTGCTCCCTTCCGGCTCACATAAGCATCCGAGCTGCGCCCGATCGCAAGGGTTATTTCCATTTGGGTCGGGACGATGGCCGGGAGGTCGCCCGCAGGATGAGACCGCAACTCGGCCGCGACGCCGGTCCAGTGCCGTCCAGCCGACGTGGCAAGGAGACCCGCATTGGGGAACTTGTGCGCGCTGTGACGGTGCAGATCCATCCAAACAACGTGCAAGCCACGCCGCACGAACGCTATTATACAGGTGTATCAGATACCAAATTGGAGGAGCCTGCCATCTTGGTGGGCATGGGCAGACCAACGAATGCGGCAGGTATTTTCGCGCTGGCCAAGCCAAGCGTCCGTATCCCCAAGTGCGGATCATCTCAGCGCCGATGATACCCCGGCCTGGATGCGGCCCGGGCCAGCTCGTCGCGGGAGATTGTGCCCCGCCGAGCTCGTCTCCGCTGCAAACGTCGCCGTCATGCCAGTGATTCTTATGGGCCTCGCCGGCTGGGCGGCCGCCACGTCTTCGGTGACGGTGGCCATACTCATAGGGGGCGGAGCGCTGCTTGCCCTCGTCCTCGCCGTTCATCGGATCGCACGATGGCGAGCCGCAGCGAAACAGAGCGAAGCACGTTTCGCCGCGATCTTTGAGCGAGCTGGAATTTCTATGTGGCGCGAGGATTGGACGGCGGCGGCTCGGGCGGTCATGGACCTGCGCCGGGCGGGTGTGACCGATATCGAGTGCTACTATGCCAGTCGTCCTGATGAGCTACGCGCGCTGTGCGCCCAGGTCCTCGTTACGGATGTGAATACCTTTACCGTTGAGGAGACGGGCGCTGCCGATAAAAGCGCCTATCTTGGCCCCCTCGATCGGTTGCTGCCCTCGACAGACCAGACCTTCGTCCAATGGCTCGTTGCGTTCGGCCGCGGCGATCGGTTCTTCCGCTCTGAAGCACATGTGGTGCGAGCCGATGGAAGCGAGGGGGATACACTCTTCACCGCAATGCTTCCGCAGGACCTCGACGGGTTTGCCGAGATTATCGTTACGTCCCTCGATGTGACGGCATTTAAGCAGGCCCAGACTCGCTTTGCTCTTGCCGACACGGAACTTGCCCGAGCCTCGCGGATCACCACGGTCGGTGCCCTGAGCGCTTCGATTGCACACGAGGTCAATTCACCGCTTGCAGTGATCGTAGCTAATGCCGAGGCCGCCCTGCGTTGGCTTAGACGGTCTGAGCCGAATGTCGCTGAGGCGTCCGCCGCTCTCGACGACGTCGTTGCTGCTGCCACACGCGCGCGCGACGTAATTTCACGAACCCGGGCCTACCTTGGTAACGCATCTAGCCTGTTCGCCCCCGTCGATCCGCTCCAGGCAGCCCGCGATGCCAACTTGCTCGTTGAGCGCGAGATGCGGGTGCACGCCGCGACGGTTCATATCGCTGCCGAGGGCGAGATCCCTCTGATCGCTGCTGATCCCGTCCAGGTTCAGCAGGTCTTCGTAAATCTGCTTCTCAACGCTGCGCAGGCAATGAGCGACAGCGTCGGGCGTCGGGATATCGTCATTGCCCTCCGCCACGAATCCGCGTTCGTGTCTGTTGCTGTCACGGATACGGGACCTGGGGTCGCGCCAGAGCGGCGTGCCCGGATCTTCCAACCGTTTCACTCTACGAAATTAGGCGGCATGGGCATGGGATTGGCCATCTGCCGCAATCTCATCGATGCCCATGGCGGCGACATCTGGATCGAAGCCGCGCCGAGCGGCGGCGCGGCGTTCCACTTCACCCTTCCGATCTCCCATGCATGAGTCTCCACCACGCGGAACCCTGGTCGCCATCGTCGACGATGATCCCTCGATCCGCACGGCGCTCGCCCGGCTGACGCGCTCACTCGGGTACCAGGCAGTCCTGTTCGAAGGGGCCGACCCTCTCCTAACCGAGCCTGCTCCGTGTGGGATTGGCGTGGTCGTTACCGATATCCAGATGCCGGGGCTGACGGGATTGGATCTGCTCCGCATCCTGAACGCGCGTTCCCCGGACCTGCCCGTCATAATGATGACCGCATATCCTAGCGAGGCGACCCGGGAGCGGGCCTTTGCCTCGGGGGCCTCGGACTATCTTACCAAGCCTTTCGGCGCCGAGCAGTTCGAGCGTTGCCTGTCCGTTGCATTCGGTAAAAAGCGGAACTCGTGATAGTGGCGAGCGCTAAAATTCTCGCCCAGATGCTCCGTGCTCATGTATAGGCCAGATGTAGTTGCCCCTACGAGAACGATGCTCGAAGCGACCGTCCATATCGTAGACGACGATCCCGTGCTGCGCGATGCGCTGGTTCGACTCTGTTATTCGGAAGGACTTGCCGCCGTTGGGCACGAAGATCCCAGCAGCCTGTCGGGTTCGCTGTCGCGCCGTTCACCCCAATGCATCCTGCTCGACGTGCGTCTCGCCGAGCAGAGCGGGTTGGCTGTGCAGGAGATGCTGCGCGCCGCCGGCAGCACCGTCCCGATCATCTTCCTCACGGGCTACGGCACGATCCCGATGTCGGTCCGCGCCATGCGGGGCGGTGCCGTCGAATTCCTGACCAAGCCCTTCATTGCCGACGTCCTCATCGCCGCCCTCCGCAAGGCCCTGGAGGCCGATGCCGCCGCCGTCGACGACCGCCGCGCCCAGGACGAACTGGTCGCTCGGCTCGACGTTCTGACGCCCCGGGAACGCGACGTAATGTGCTGCGCCATCGGTGGATTGATGAACAAGCAGATTTCCGCCGAGCTCGGCATCACCGAGATCACCGCCAAGGTTCATAAACGGCGTTTGATGGAGAAGATGCAAGCGCGATCCCTTGCCGATCTCGACCGTATGGCGGACCAACTCGGCATCGCAGCGACCCGCCGGCGCTGAGGGGCGAGCCATGACGGCAAGGCCTCGAAGCCAGGCCGGACCGAAACTTTGGTATGAGGCGGCTCAACCAACGCATCGGCTCGATGTTCTGCCGTATAGTATCCGGCTGCATTGATCGGCCTAAGATCAGGACACGAACCAAGGGCAGCAACGGAGACATCCCGCCGCCCCGTTCCGTCCCAAGACCGATCCAACATCCGGAGCCGCATCATGATCAAGCATCTCGCTGCCGTCGCCCTTCTCCAGTTCGGCCTGATGGCGCCTGCCCTGGCCATGCCCGATCACCATCAATCGCGCACCACCGTCGAGAGGAGCGCCGTTGAAGGGACCGGTTCCCTCCCGCCCCTCGGGGAGCCGCAGGGCTATCGGACCATCGACAGCTCGGCCAAGGGCGGCAATGCGGACGAGACGAACCATGCGGTTCCGAATTTCGGCACCACCTCCGGCGGCCCCGCCGACTGACGACCCGCCGTCACCGCATGCTGCGTCGCATCCAGGGAGACCGACATGAACCTTCTCATCAGGCCTTGCCTTGCGCTCACTCTCGCACTGGGGACGACAGCGCCGTTCGCACAATCCTACACGCCTCCGGCGGGGCTCGATGCCGCTGGGGTACCGGGAGGCCGGATCCAATCTTCGATGAGCGCGGCGGATCCGATCCCCACCGGGGCCGGTCGCCGCCCGGCGCGCCGACATGCCGACCGGCAGGCGGAATGAGGCTCGCGATGGAGGACCGGTGGTCCCGTTCCTTAGCCACCCGGTCCACCGCTCCGTTCCAGCTGGCTGAGGCATGGCCATGTGCGCATGGCTATAACATTCAGGCCCTGTGCCTCTCCTGATGGGAGAAGCACAGGGCCTGAACGTATCGGAATGGGTATCGACGAGCGGAGCTGCCCGTCCCCCGGCATTCCTTACTGGACCGGATCGCTCCGGACCCCTGCGGCGGCTCACGGCTCCGAATGCAGAAAGCCGTGGATCGCCTGGACGACTACTGATCCGTCGCCGACCCCCGATGCGACCCGTTTCACCGAGCGCGCGCGGACATCGCTGACAGCGTAGAGGCCCGGAACGACCGTGGCGTAGGGAAACGAGGACGGCGAACCGTCGGTTTTGAAACCGGTGGCACGAGCCCCTTCTGGTCCAGGGCGAGGCAGTCGGCGAGCCATCCTGTATTTGGCATGGCACCGATCATGACTAAGACGTTTCTGATCTTTCGGGTTTCGCTCACCCCGCTCGCTCGGTCGGTCCAAGTCACCGATGTCAGCGTGTCCTCGCCTAGGAGCACGGTGATCTCCGTCTGCGTGTGCAGCGTGATGCGCGGCGACGACGCGATCCGGCGTACAACATAGTCGGACATGGTCGCGGCGAGGCCGCCCGCCCGCACGAGAAGATGGTCTCGGGCCACGTCGGGCGAGGCGGTGCCAATCTTTTTCGGTATCACGTTCCCCTTCCGCGACGAAGGGTTCGAATGCGTGCAGTTCTTCGCCGTAGACATTGCCGAGCGCAAGCAGGCCCATGAAGCACTGCTCGCTTTCTAGCACTACTTTGGCATTCTTGCCTGAAGAGCCATGATGGAACTTCGTGTAGGTTTAAGCGGCGTCGAAATCGTCTGGTTTGAGGCACCTGAGATTGCATAATTCTCAGACTATTTTCCTGCTGGTGGCGCATATCTAGGTCAGAATACCTTTTTGCCAAAGTAGTGCTAGAAGCTGTTATGAACCGCTTGCCAGTTGAGCGGCCTGTTTGAGCATGAGGCAGACGAAGGCGACGATGTGGAGATCGGCGAGTGTGCTGGGATAGCGCTCGTAATCCTTGACGAGGCGGCGGAAGCGCGTCGCCCAGGGTGCCCCCGTCTTCACCACGTAGCGTAACCCGTTGAACGCCTCGCGACGCGAAGACTCACGCTGCCCCGCGTCCTCGCGCAGCAGTGTCAGGTCCGGTGCGACCAGCTCCCATTCATCATCGGAAACCTCGGACGGGTAGGCTTGGCGCGAAGAGGTCATGCCTCCTCATCTAGATTACAGACCGCTCAGGTCGACATTCCGATGGTCCTCATGACCTGGCACGACGATATCTCGATGTCGGTCAAAGCGATGAAGGCCGAGGCGGTCGACTTCCTGGCCAAGCCGTTCCACGAGCAGGACCTCCTCGACGCGATCGGCACCGCCCTAGCGCGCGACGCGCGGCAGCGCAGCGCGCAAGCGTCCCTCGACGATCTCAGGGCCAATTACGAGATCCCGACCACGCGGGAGCGAGAAGTGATGGCGCAGGTCACTGCCGGGCTAATGAACAAGCGGGTCGCCAGCAACCTCGGTCTGAGCGAGATCACGGTTTAGATCCACCGCGGCCACGTCATGCTTAAGATGAAGGCACGATCTCTGGCCGACCTCATTCGCAGCGCCGAGGCCCTCCTTGCAGCCTCTCATGCCGAAAATACGATCGCCGGCTGACCGATGCCCCGCCTGCGAAAGGTTCGGCTCGGCAAACCTCCGTATGATTCCGCTGGGTGGCTTGAAGGACCATATCTCGCCCTGTGTCAACGCTCTCCGATCATTGGGACGGACGGCGAACCGTAGGTCAATGCAATGCCATTAACGCCTGTAATCGCGATCGTCGACGACGACGAAGACGTGCGGGTGGCGACCGGAAGCCTAATCCGTTCCCTTGGATACACGGCCCGCATCTATGCCTCGGCACGGGACTTTCTCGACACCTATCTCAAGGACGCGCCCGATTGCGTCATCACCGATGTACAGATGCCTGGGATGACCGGCGTGGAGTTGCACCAGGGCCTGCTTTCCCTCGGATCGCGGGTGCCAGTGATTTTCGTGACAGCTTTCCCGACCGATACTTTGCGAAACTCCATCCTGGCGGCGGGCGCGAGCGACTTCCTCAAGAAGCCGTGCGACGGGGCCACCATTATCCGCTCGATTGAACGAGCCCTGAAACGCCGTTCCGATCATCCTGCCGAGGGATAGGACGCTGAACGTCCGCCGCTACTGCGGCCGCGATATGTCTGAAGTAATGGATGCGCCCTTTCCGTACTGCGGGATAGGTCGAGCGATGCAACCAGCGATCACCTCCGCTATGCCCAACGTCGGTCTCTCGTCCTGCGAAAGGCGGCCAAAGCGGCGTTGAAAAATACAGGTATTCATTCAAGAAAAGCAGTTTCTGTACAATCCGTGGAGGTCGGTTCCAGATACCGCTTTAACCCAATTGCTTCATAGTTCCACGAACTAGTCTGCTGGGATGAAATCATGTCGACTGGGAATATAGCCGAACTCATTGTCGCATCGCTCAATCGTGCCGGCGTTGAACGGATTTATGGCGTCGTTGGAGACAGCCTGAACGGTTTGACGGAGGCACTTCGGCATCAGTCCAACATCGACTGGGTTCATGTCCGCCATGAAGAGGTTGCGGCCTTCGCTGCCGCCGGCGAGGCACAGATCACAGGTCGCCTCGCGGTTTGTGCCGGCTCCTGTGGGCCGGGCAACCTGCATCTGATCAACGGCCTCTACGATGCCCAGCGCACCCGGACGCCCGTCCTTGCGATCGCGGCCCAAATCCCCTCGGCCGAAATCGGCGGCGGCTATTTCCAGGAAACCCATCCGCAATCGCTGTTTCGCGAATGCAGCGTTTATTGCGAGCTTGTCTCCGATCCGCACCAGATGCCGTTCGTTATCGAGAATGCGATCCGTGCCGCTGTTGGGCAACGCGGCGTTGCGGTGATCGTCGTGCCGGGCGATGTCGCCTTGAAGCCTGCGCCCGTCCGGGCCGTGTCGGAGGTTCCGGGGCTTCTGCCTCCGGTGCCAGTCGTGCGGCCTGCTGAAGCGGAGCTCGACGCCCTGGCCGCGCTCTTAAACGGCGCCGACCGCGTTACCCTGTTCTGCGGTCGCGGCTGCGCCGGCGCGCACGGCGCATTGATGGCCCTGGCCGATGCGCTGAAGAGCCCCATCGTCCATGCGCTTGGGGGCAAGGAGTATGTTGAGTACGATAATCCCTACGATGTCGGGATGACGGGGTTCATCGGCTTTTCATCCGGCTACGAGGCCATGCACGCCTGCGATGTTCTCCTGATGCTGGGGACCGACTTTCCCTACAAGCAATTCCTGCCGACCGGGTGCCGCATTGCGCAGGTCGATATCCGGCCGGAGCAGCTTGGTCGCCGGGCCCGGCTTGATCTCGGCCTCGTTGGCGATGTGCGGGCAACGATCGATGCGCTACTTCCCAGGCTGACGGTCAAGGTCGACCGCCTGCATCTCGACGACAGCCTCACCAGCTACCGTGCTGCGCGGGAAGGACTTGATCATCTGGCGCAGGGTACCCTCGGCCGTAAGCCGATCCACCCGCAATACCTAGCGCGCCTCGTCAGCGAGGCCGCGGCTGACGACGCCGTATTCACCTTTGATGTCGGTACACCAACGATATGGGCGGCGCGCTACCTGCGCATGAACGGGCGCCGGCGCCTCGTCGGCTCGCTAGCGCACGGCTCGATGGCGAATGCGATGGCCCAGGCGATAGGCGTCCAGGCGGCGCAACCAGGACGGCAGGTCGTGTCCCTCTCGGGTGATGGCGGCTTCACGATGCTGATGGGTGACCTGATCACGCTGACGCAGGAGAAACTGCCGGTAAAGGTAGTGATCTTTAACAACGGCGTCCTCGGCTTCGTCGCGCTTGAGATGAAGGCTGCCGGGTTCGTCGAACTGGGAACCGACCTAAAGAACCCTGATTTCGCTGCCATGGCGCGGGCAATGGGCATCCACGCGATTCGCGTGGAAGATCCCGGCGATCTGGCCGACGCCGTCGCGGACGTCTTGGCCCATGACGGCCCTGCCCTCCTCGATGTCGTCACTGCGACCCAGGAACTCTCGATGCCGCCGACGATCGGACTTGAGGAGGTGAAGGGCTTCAGCCTGTGGCTCTTGCGTGCCGTAATGAGCGGTCGCGGCGACGCGGTGGTCGATCTCGCTAAGACAAACCTCCTGCCGCGCTGAGGCACCCCTTTCCTACTCTCCGTTCATCCATAAGGGGGTGCTTGTGGACCTGACACCGCTGTTCCTGTCGCGAATCCAGTTCGCGTTCACGATCTCCTTCCACATCATCTTTCCGGCCTTCACCATCGGGCTTGCAGCGTGGCTCACCTATCTCGAGGCTTGCGGCCTCGTGACGGGTCGCGGCATTTATCGTCGCCTCTCGGATTTTTGGCTCAAGATTTTTGCCGTTGCCTTCGGGCTTGGGGTGGTCTCGGGCATCGTCATGGCCTTCCAGTTCGGCACCAACTGGAGCGAGCTGTCTCGGCGGACCGGGCCTATCCAGGGTCCCCTCCTCGGCTATGAGAGCTTTACCGCCTTCGCACTTGAGGCCGCATTCTTCGGCGTCCTTATGTTCGGACGCAATCGAGTGCCGCGCTGGGTCTACTTCGTCGCCTGCCTGATGGTGACGCTTGGGACTAGTCTCTCGTCGTTCTGGATCCTCGTCAACAACACTTGGATGCAGTGGCCGACCGGATACGCGATGGGATCGGACGGCGTATTCGTCCCTACGGACTGGTCGGCCATTATCTTTAACGAAGTTGTGTGGGTGCGCTTTCCGCACATGATGCTCGCGGCCTACGTGACCTCTGCCTTCTGCATCGCGGCGACGGGGGCCTGGTACATGTTGCGCGAACGCGGGGCTTACGAGGGCCGGGTTATGCTCACCATGGCCCTGCGGCTCGCCGCGATCCTTGTGCCGATCCAGATCGGCTTCGGGCATCTCACCGGCGACTACGTCCATGACAAGCAGCCCGCGAAATTCGCCGCCATTGAGGGGCGATGGGAGAACGAGCAGCCGGCCTCCGAGATCCTGATTGGCTGGCCGAACGACCGGACGGAGACGACGGACTACGCCCTGAAGATTCCGTACCTCGGCAGCCTCATCGGCTCGATGAGCCTCACCTCCAAGGAAGTTGGCCTCAAGAGCTTCCCGAAGGACCAACGCCCGCCCGTGCTGATCCCGTTCTTCGCCTTCCGGGTCATGGTCGGTTGCGGCCTCCTCATGCTCGGCATTGCTTGGCTCGGGTCGTGGCTCAGCTTGAGCGAGCGCATCCAGCGCGCCAGGCTGTTCCTCTGGGCCACGTTCCTCTCGTTTCCGCTTGGGTTCGTGGCGACCCTGACGGGCTGGTTCACTGCTGAGGTTGGACGCCAGCCTTGGGTCGTCTACGGCCAGCTCCGTACGGCGGACGCTGTGACGCCGTTCCTGACGACGCCCCAAGTTGCCACCAGCCTCGCGGTGTTCGCCGCTGTCTACGCGCTCATCTTCGCCTTCGGCACCTACATCATCTACCGCCAGCTCCGCGCCGGACCGATCCCGACGGCCGTCTCGGGCGCCGGCACGAGCAATCCGAAACGTCCGCTCTCGATCCCCGGATCAAGCCCGGGCGTGCCACACGTGTTGGAGGCCGGCGAATGACACTCGTGGATTTCTGGGCGGGAGCGCTGGCGCTGTCTCTCCTTCTCTACGTCCTCCTCGACGGCTTCGATCTCGGCGTCGGCATGCTGTTTCCCTTCGCGGGCAATGAAGGCCGCCGCCGGCAGATGCTCGCCGCCATCGCCCCCGTTTGGGACGGCAACGAGACCTGGCTCGTGGTGGCGGCGGCGATCCTGTTTGGAGCCTTCCCAGCCGTCTACGCGCTCCTGCTTTCGGCCTTCTACCTGCCGCTCCTCGTAATGCTGGCTGGCCTGATCTTGCGCGGCGTCGCCTTCGAGTTCCGTTACAAGTCCGAACGCCTGCGGCCGGTCTGGGACGCAGGCTTCGTTGTTGGATCCTATGCCGCCGGGTTCATCCAAGGCACCGCCGTGGGCGCCATCGTCGAAGGGCTTGTGGTGGAGAATCAGCGCTATGCTGGCGGGCCCTTCGCCTGGGCCTCACCATTCGCATTGCTCTGCGGAGTCGGCCTGTGCATTGGCTACGCGCTGATCGGCGCATGTTGGCTCGCGGGAAAGGGTGCTGACGACGTTCGCGCCTTCAGCCGGCACATCCTGCCCCGCCTTATGGGGGCGCTCCTTGTGTTCCTTGTCGCGGCTTTCCTGCATGCCGCCATCCTCGACTTGGCGGTGATCCATCGCTGGGGCGAACGGCCGGTTCTGTTCCTGTTTCCGATGCTGGGTCTGGCCGCCTTCGCCACCATGGCGCTCGGCCTGCGTAGAGGAGCCGATCGGCTGCTGTTTTCCGCCGGCGCCGTCATCTTCCTCGCGGCCTTTGCCACGCTGGCGCTCTCCTTCCTGCCATACATGGTTCCCTTCACGATCAAGATCACCGAGGCGGCAGCGCCTGAATCGTCCCTGCGCTTCTTATTTTGGGGTGCCGGCCTCTTCGTCCTACCTCTAACCCTCGCCTACACCGCCGCCGTGTATTTTATCTTCCGCGGTCGGGTACGTCCCGATAAAGAACTGTATTAAGCCAGATTTGATTTTATAATTGATCGTTTATTACTCGCCGAACCGATCTGCTTCTCGAGCAATGAGAGTATTAATTGTGATGGTCACAGTCCATCATCATACGGTATACGCCAACGGCATAAGGCAGCATTTTCTCGAGGCAGGAGCGGGTCCCCCTGTCGTGCTGCTCCATGGATTTCCGGAGACGAGCTACGCTTGGCGCCATCAAATTCCGGTTCTTGCCGAGCATTTTCGAATCATCGCGCCTGACCTGCGAGGATACGGAGAAACGGAGAAGCCCGCGTCAGGTTACGATAAGCGTAACATGGCTCTGGATCTTGTGAAGCTTCTCGACTCGCTTAGTATCGAGCAGATTGCGCTGGTCGGACACGATCGAGGCGCCCGTGTTGCGACGCGGTTCGCCAAGGATCATCCGGCGCGCGTTGCGCGGCTGGTCGTTATGGACAACGTGCCAACTCGGATCGTAGCACGCAGCATGAATGCGCAAATCGCGCGAGCATATTGGTTCTTCGCATTCCACCTCGTTCCGGACCTCCCGGAAGCGCTGATCGCCGGTCGTGAGCATATCTGGCTTCGACACTTCTTCTCGGACTGGTGCTTCAATCCGCATACAATCACAGGGAAAGATTTCGAAGCCTATGTGGCAGCCTATCGTGCGCCCGGAGCGGTGCGCGGGTCGATGGCGGATTACCGAGCCAACGCTGAGGATAATGCTCAGGACGAGATGGATGCAGCCGTCAAGATCGGCTGCCCGGTCTTATCCCTTTGGGGCGCCGATTTTGGAGCCGTTGGTAAGATGTTCGACATGGCAGCGGTCTGGGCTGAGATGGCCGACGATCTTCGTGCCGTCGCAATCGAACATTGCGGTCACCTTCCACACGAAGAGCAGCCGGCTGAAGTCAATCACTTACTGCTCGATTTTCTCAAAGACTGGGAGGGCTGACCAATAAACACTGTTTTGATGCCTTTACCCTTATCAAAAGCAAACAAAACGCATGGATTTTGCCTGTTTATAAGCATAACTATATATATAGGAAAGATATTATATAAATTTATTTATTGGGTAAGACATTAGCATTGTTGTGAAGTAATGGAATTTGCTAAATGCGAATGTGATAAGGGATGGAAATAGTAATGAGGGGGGCGGACATCGCGACGATGCAGGACATCCCGATCGGATTGTCGGCCGTCGGAATCCGCTAGGAATTCGACTCGATGGGATAGGTCGAGGTTCCGGCCGACCGCTACTGTGGAGCGCAGACCGAGCGCTCGCTCCGCCATTTCGACATCGGCGGCGACCAGATGCCGAAGGCGGTTTACCACACATACGGTATCGTCAAGAAAGTATGCGCTCTGGTGAATGCCGAGGCGGGACGCCTTGCGGCATAGAAGCGGGACGCGATCCTGCGCGCCGCCGACGAGACCACCGCGGGGCTTCTCGACGCGCACCATCCGCTGTTTGTCTGGCAGACGGGGGCCGGCACCTAATCCAACATGAACGTCAACGAAGTGATCTCGAATCGGTCAATCCAGTTGCTCGGCGGGGGCCTTGGAAGTCGGCATCCAATCGGCCCCAACGACGACGTCGACATGGGCCAATCTTCAAACGACACAATCCCAACCGCCATGCACATCACCTCCGCGGCGGCCATCAACAATTTTGTCCTGCCGCAGATGACGCGGCTCGCCGGGGGGCTCCACCGCAGCGTTCATCGCCCCCGAGGTTTTGGAGCGCTGCTTTGCCGACCGGCTGAGCCCCGATACCTGTTTGCTTGCCCTGACGCGAATGATCGCGACCTACGGCATCGACTTGAAGACAGATGCCGTTGCCTGCCGGCGCATCCGTGCTGAGACGGCGCCCCTCCCGCAGATTTAGGACGGCTGAAACTGGATCTGCCTGATCGAAGTGGGTTTGGTCGCACGAGCCCGCGCAACGTCGGAGTGAAGGCGCCATCCACCCTCCCGAAGGAATTTTTCCGAGAGAATCCTGCCGAAGGGATCTTGCGGAAGTCGCATAAGAACCTCGCCGCATCCGCCGTGATGATCGTGGCGGGGGCGTCCGGCCGTCTCCCTGCGGCGGCGGTCCGGCGCCTCGGCCATTGCAGTCCGACGGCGTCAGGGTGTCGGCCTGACTGTCCCAGCGGGGCTGCGGATATCCACCGTCGCGGTCATGCCGGCGGCAAGATGCACGTCCTCGGGCAGGCGCTCGATCCGGATTCGGACCGGGATGCGCTGGGCGAGCCGGACCCAAGTGAAAACTGGATTGACGTTGGGCAGGCCAGCCACGCCGGGAGCGGCGTTCGGATCCATGATGCCGCGGGCGAGGCTCTCCACACGCCCATCGATGACGCGATCCAAATAGCCCATGAGAACGATTCGAGCGGGCGCGCCGACGCTAATCGCCCGCAGCTGCGTCTCCTCGAAATAGCCCGCGATCCAGTAAGTGTCCGAGTCGACCAAGGTCATGATGGCTTGTCCCGCGGTGGCGTAGGTGCCGGCCTGGAGAAGGAGGTTGCTCACATAGCCGTTGACCGGGGAGCGGATCTCGGCGCGGTCGAGATTAACTCTGGCATGGTCGAGATTGGCGGAGGCGGACTCGGCGCTCGCTGCGGCTGCCTCCGCCTTGCTCTGGTAGGTCTCGCGATCTTCCGCAGTCACTGCGAGGTCGCTCAGCCGGTTTCGACGATCCGCCTCGGCGCGGCTGTTCACCGCCTGGGCAGTGGCCTCGCGAAGCGCTGCCTCGGCGCGACGCACCGCGATCCGATAGTCGCGATCATCGATCCGGAATAGGACGTCGCCTTTGCGTACGGCCTGGTTGTCCGCGACAAGAACAGCCGTCACCCGGCCGGACACTTCAGGTGCCACCTGTGCGGTGTAGACCCGCACGGTGCCGTCCCGGGTCCAGGGCGTGTCGAAATAGTAGCTCCAGGCCGCCCAGGCGAAGAGGCCGGACAGGGCGACCACCGCCGCGACGGCGAAGAGCCCGAAGGCCGTGGGCACGGCGGGGACGGGTTTGTCGGGCGATCCCATGGATCAGTTCCGTCTGAGCAGGAGGACGAGGCCGGACAGCAGCGTCGTGAACAACGCAAGCTCAAGCAGGGCACCGCGCGCTGGCAGCGCGGCGGGATTGATCCGCCGCAACACGGCGATCAAGGCCCAGGTGCCCGCGACCGCCATGGGCAGGCAGAGCGCGAAGGGTGAGATGAGCACCCCCATCACGTCGATCTCACGCATTGGCAGAATCACCGGGACAATCTCCAAACGCGCTCGGGCAGGATTACGTCATAGGCCGCTGCGCCGAAGGCGAGGCCAGCAAAGATCGCAAAGCTCTCGTTTAAAGAAGCGGCGAGGTCGTATTGCATCGGGTTGAGCGGCTCGACGGCGATAAGGAAGGAGAGGTTGTAGCCGAGGGCCGGGCCTGTGGAGCGCGGATCGGTCATCCCCACCGCGCCGATAAAGAGGAAGGGAAATAGGATTGCCGCCAGGAGCCCGAAGGAGGATGGCGCAGTAAGGAGTCCGTAGCGCACGAGAAGGCCGACGGCCTGGCCGATAATGACCCCGCCAAGATAGGCCCGCGCGCGGCGATCTGCGTCTGGCATGGTCGAGAAGATCACGGCGGTAACGCCCGCGAAGGTGACAAAGATGCCGCCAGACGGCCAGGCGGTGGCGATCCAGATCGCCCAGCTCGCGCCCACCACTAGGACCGCGCGGACCGCGTTGGCGAGGACCTCCGGCTCGCCCGGTGCAGGTCCCAGCGGAAAGGCCGGTCCGGGGCGCGGCCCTTCCAGGCTCTCGGCCAGGGCACTGGCGGCGTAGACTCCGCCGACGCCGATCATGATGGCGACGCCGCGCATCAGCGCCGTCTCGAAGATGTCGAGCGGCGCCGATGCGCTCAAAGCCACGACGAGGGCGGC
Source organism: Methylobacterium sp. CM6241 (assembly GCF_054817845.1). Classification (NCBI taxonomy): domain Bacteria; kingdom Pseudomonadati; phylum Pseudomonadota; class Alphaproteobacteria; order Hyphomicrobiales; family Methylobacteriaceae; genus Methylobacterium; species Methylobacterium sp. CM6241. The sequence goes on along the minus strand of NZ_CM139246.1, from coordinate 4,392,873 downwards.
AGTGAGGCTCGACAGGGCGGCCCCGTAGGAGGCGAGCCCCGGAAGGCGACCGCCTATGTAGGAATTGAGCCCGCACCAGACGGCCAGGAACAAGCCCATGGCCACGGGCTGCTGCGCCAGCAGGGCCACCGCCGCCACGCCTGCGACGAGCCCGAGCATCGTCCCTCCGATCCGCCACAGGCCCTTGAGACCGACCTGTCCGCGAGTGGGTAGCGCTAGCGACATCACCGTCCAGGCCGCCCAGCGGGGGGTGTCGAGTTGGAGCCACATGGCCAGCCATAGGACCGCCAGAGCGGTCAGCGCAGTCCGGATACCGAAGGCGCAGCCGGTGCCGTTCAGGGACATCGGCACGGACCATCGGGTGCCTGACAAGCGGCGCAGCTGTCGGGAAGTGGGCTCACGCCGGCATGAGACATGTCCTGCCTTCGAGGTGAGCGCGATGTCTTCGGATGAGCCATCAGATCTTCCCGTCGCCAAGGCCGAATTCGTCGCCGTGGCATGCGACATGATCGGTATCGCCTACGAGCTGTGCAAATTCAGCGACATTGCCGGTCGAATTCTTTACCGGCGTTGCCGCGCATTGGACGATTCGACCATTTCCCAGGCGGATTTCAAATCCTGTCCGATTTGTACAAGAAATCGGACTGGAGCACGGATAGATCTCAGGTCGCGCCGTTCTGAGATCAGGAGACGGGAAAGGTGGAGCGTTGCTGGACCACGATGCCCCTCGCGGTCACCCTGGTCGTTCTGCTCTGGCCGGGGCGCTTGGGCGCAACGCCGCCAGGTGTTTGCGGGGCCCGCATCGTTCGGATGCAGGATCGGATCGACGGCGCCCTCGCTCGTCACGCGGCCAAGGGGCCGTCCGCCCCGGAAAGCCGTTCGGCGACGCGTAGCCATCAGCCGACGCCGGCCTCGATCGCCGCAGCAGAAAGCCGGTACGGCGCATGGGATGGCGGCGAGAGCGCCCTCGGCGCCCTTGCGCGGGCCCGCCAGGCTTCGGAAGAAGGGAACGTTGCCCTGTGCCGTCTCGCTCTGAAGCGAGCCGAACGAGAGCTTAGGCGTATGCCTTGAGTCCCGGGGGCCATCCCTGGGTGGAACAGTATGTCCCGTTCGCTGCGGCCCCTTCCCCATCGCACGGATTCGGTGGGCGGTCGCAGACAACATCCGGCCCCGTGTTCAACCAACCATCAACTCGGAGATGACAGATGAAAACGATTCAAGCCTTGGCTTTAACGACGCTGGTGACGCTCTCGGCCCCCGCGATGGCAGAGACCAGCACACAACAGCCGAATGATCGCCGAGTCGAACTGGCTCAGATGGATAGCCCGGGGGACGGACTGGATGCTGATTCCGCGTCTCAGGGCAACGGACGGCCGAGGGGCGTGACAACAGCGAACCCTTCCCGCAGCAAAGCCATGACGCCGGTGAAAAAGAGCAGCGCCAAACGCCATCGCAACTCTCGGCGCCGCTGACTCCATCCGGTTGCGAGGCCTGCGCGGACATTCAGCGCGGGCCTCGCACAATCCGCTCTTCTTCGTCCGGCAACGCCAATATCGATAAAACCTCAGTGAACTCGGTTTGGCCGTGCTCACTGAAGTTTCGCGTCGGCACTACATGATCTTTCATTTACCTCCATCGTCGTCATCGGAGGTCGCTCGGGAAACCATTCTCGGCGCCCATCAAGGTCTCCGGGACACACCCGGGCCGCGCAGTCGCCGCAACACAAGCCATCGCGCGGCGCCCGCGGGACAGTCCGATCTCAGCCCTTCCCGAAGGCGAGGAGATCTGGGTTGAGGACATCGGAGTGGACGGAAAGCATGCCGTGTGGGAACCCTGGATAGGTCTTGAGCGTGCCGTGAGCCAGAAGATTGATCGATTTGTACGCCGCGGCGGCGATCGGAACGATCTGGTCGTCCTCGCCATGCACGACCAAGGTCGGGACCGTAATGGCCCGGAGATCCGCAGTCTGGTCGGTTTCGGAGAAGGCCTTGATGCCCTCATAACGGGCCTTGGTGCTGCCGATCATGCCCTGGCGCCACCAATTTTGGATCACGCCGGGCTGGACCGTCGCGCCGTCGCGGTTGAAGCCGTAAAAGGGTCCGCTGGCGACGTCGAGAAAGAACTGCGCACGGTTTGCGGCGGCGGCCGTACGGAAACTGTCGAACACCTCGATCGGCAGGCCCTCGGGATTGGCCTCCGTCTTGACCATCAACGGCGGTACCGCCGAGACCAGCACCGCCTTGGCCACCCGTCCGGCAGGCTGGCCGTGCTTGGCGACGGAGCGGGCGACCTCGCCACCGCCGGTGGAATGACCGATATGCACGGCGTTGCGCAGGTCCAGCGCCTCGCTCACCGCGAAGGCGTCGGCGGCGTAGTGTTTCATGTCGTGGCCGCCACCGACCTGCACCGAGCGTCCATGGCCGCGACGGTCTCGCGCCACGACGCGGTAGCCGTGCTGCAAGAAGAACAACATCTGCAGGACTAATCGGCTTGACGATTTACGCCGCTTCTTGGACGACCACGCCATCCAAGAAGGAACGCCGGATTGCCTGCGTGAGCTAAGCAAACATTTCGTACAGGCATGGCGCTCAGTAATAGCGCGGTATCGGCCCTACCTGTGGCGTGATGTCGTCGCCGAGATCTAGCATGACCTCGTCGACGTAGCACCAGCCCCATCCCTCAGGAGGATCGTAGCCTTCGATGATAGGGTGGCCTGTCGTTCGGAAATGCGCAGTGGCGTGTCGGTGCGGAGATTGATCGCAGCATCCTACATGGCCGCAGGTCCGGCACAGCCGCAGGTGAACCCATGCGCTGCCGATCCGCAGGCATTCCTCGCACCCCTTGGCACTCGGGTGGACGTGACGGATCGCATCAGCATGCGTGCAGATGGGTGACATTCGGGACCTCGAGGCAGAAGGATGGGACCACTCAATCGGGGGTGGAGCGGACGAGACGAACCGGAACAGCTTTGGCGGAGGGCGTTCCGCTGACCGGGTCGTGAGCGTAGAGCGGCAGAAGCGCATTGGTCTCCGGGTAATAGGCACCGCAGCACCCGGCCGGGAGCGCGTAGAGCACGACGGTGAAGCCTCGGACGCATCGCTCAATCCCGTCGGAGGATAATGTGACCAGATCGACCCGGTCTCCCGCTTCAAGATTCCGGACGGCCATCTCCGTCGCGTTGAGGAAGACGACGTCGCGCTGGCCATAGACCCCGCGATAGCGGTCGGACAGCGAGTAGAGGGTCGTGTTGTATTGGTCGTGACTGCGCATTGTCGTGAGCCAGAGCCCGTCCGGCGCGTCGAACGGCAGGTCTTCCGTGAGACCGGGCGTCACCAGGAAGTTCGCCCGCCCCGTGGACGTAGCCCAGATCCGTTCGCGTGCGGAATTGGTGAGATGGAAGCCGCCGGGCTGCCGGACGCGAGCATTGTAGCCTCGGAACGCTGGAAAAATCGCTTCGATCTCGTCACGTATCAGGTCGTAATGCCCGGCGAGGGCCTCCCATTCGACCTTGATGCGGTTGCCGAGGGTTGCTCGGGCCATGCCCGCAACGATGGCGGGCTCGCTGCGCAAGTCACTTGAGGCGGGTTCGTTGCGCCCCGCTGAGGCATGAACCATCGACATGGAATCCTCGACCGTGACGGATTGCGGTCCGGTCGCCTGTCTGTCGATCTCAGTCCGCCCGAGGCACGGAAGGATGAGGGCGTCGCGTCCGTGGACGAGGTGTCCGCGATTGAGCTTCGTGGAGATCTGGACGGTGAGATCCAGCCTACGGATCGCATCGTGGGTACGCCCGTGATCCGGGATTGCCCCGGCGAAGTTGCCGCCCAGGCCGACGAACACCTTGACGTCCCCGCGGAGCATGGCCTCCAGCACGGAGACGACGTTGTGCCCCGGCTGCGATGGGGGCGTGAACCCGTAGCGCTCCGCAAGCCGGGCCAGAAACTCAGGCGTCGGGATTTCCGTGATCCCGACGGTACGGTCGCCTTGCACGTTCGAGTGCCCCCGAACCGGGCAGATCCCGGCGCCGGGCCGGCCGACATTGCCTCTCATCAGGGCGAGGTTGGCGATCTGCTGGACATTATGAGCACCGTTGCGGTGCTGGGTGATGCCCATGCCGTAGACGAGGATGGCGCGATCGGCTTTCGCATATACATCGGCCGCAGTGCGAATGTCGGTGCGCGTCAGACCCGACCGGGCCTCGATCTCGGTCCAGGCCGTGGCACGAAGGTCGGCCGCCAACTCGTCGAAACCGTGCGTGTGCCCAGCGATGAAATCCCAATCGAGGACGGCAGCCAGGTCGGCGGTCCGCGCCGCGTCGTCTGCCTCGATCAGGGCCTTCATCATTCCCTTCAGAACCGCGACGTCACCTCCAACGCGCAGTTGGTAGAGGGCCTTGCTGATCGGCGTGGATCCGAGGGTCAGCATTTCCACCGGCGATTGTGGGGCCTGGAACCGCTCCAGGGCCCGCTCACGGAACGGGTTGAATGAGATGATGCTGGCACCCCGGCGTGAAGCGTCGCGCAGACTTGTCAGCATGCGGGGCGAATTAGTGCCGGGGTTCTGTCCGAAGATGAAAATCGCATCTGCGAGATCGAAATCCTCTAGCAGGCACGTACCCTTTCCGACCCCGATCGATGCCGGTAGACCAACACTTGTTGGTTCGTGGCACATATTCGAGCAATCCGGAAAGTTGTTGGTGCCGAACGCACGTACGAAGAGTTGATATAAAAAAGCCGCCTCGTTCGAAGTTCGGCCTGAAGTGTAAAATGCTGCCTCGTTCGGACTATCCAGTTCGTTTAGTCGTTCTGCGATAATATTGAATGCCTCATCCCAAGCGATAGGGACATATCGGTCAGATAAACAATCGTAGCGCATTGGATGCGTTAATCGACCTTGCATTTCAAGGTCGTAATCATTCCATGTTGCAACCTCAGTAACAGTATGTGCGGCAAAGAAATCCGGCGTGCAGCGCCGCGCCGTTGCCTCCCAAGCAACAGCCTTCGCACCGTTCTCGCAAAATTCGAAGGACGAAGTGTGCTTTGGATCGGGCCATGCGCAACCTGGGCAATCGAAGCCGGCCGGCTGGTTCATCTGCAACAGCGTTTTGGAGCCTTTAAAAGGCGTCCGCTGCGCGATCAGTGCCTCACCCGTTGCCTTGAGTGCGCCCCATCCGCCAGCAGCTGCTCGATAGGGTCGGATTGTCTTGGTCGTGCTCATGAGCTCGCCTCTCTTCTATCGGCGAGTTCATCAGATCGTAGCCCTGAATTCTTGTTCTTATCCATGGCGAATTGCAGGATTGAGCTCTTGCATCAGCTTGCCTCCCAGGATGTGGCTTCTCACTGGGGTTAATGGATCAGACTGGCCCAACATTCTCGGGTGCGCCGGTGGCGTCTCTTCGCTTATCTTACACCTCCGTTCATAGTTGCGCGATGGCAACATAGCCGGCGGCACGTGAGCCTTGGGTGACCTCGGTCTTGAACAGGTCGTTGATCGTCTCGGCCCGGGCGCTGCCATAGCTATCACTGACGGATGGCTCCGGCTCAACGGTCGCCTCGGCCAACCGCTCTGTGTAGCGCAGCGCAAGGTATTGCGAGCCCCTTTCTCAGTGGTGCACATGCCCCGCCCAGGACGGGACGACGCTCATGCAGGTTGTGCTCCAAAGCATCGAGCATGAAGGCCGCATGGGCGGTTCGGGAGATCTACTAGCCGACGATACGGCGGGCAAAGGCGTCAATCACGAAAGCTACGTAGACGTAGTCCGAGCAGGTCGACACGTAGGTAAAGTTCGAGACACAAAGTGCCTCCGGGCGTGGTGCCTTGAATTGTCGTTTGACCCGGTCGAGCGGGCAGCCCGCTCTGGGAGGGGTCGGTGCCGCCTCCCAAGCTTGGTGATCTTGCGTTGCGTTCGGAGCTCGTGATCAACCGTACATCCGCTTGTTGCCGTGCGCGAGGGCCAGTTTTACCGGTTGCCCTTCAAGACGTGCGTCACCGGATCACATTAAACTCATCACGCGGCGAGAATCCGATTTCAGCCATCCGCCAAATCCGCGAGGAACTTTCCATGGCGAACACGAATTCCAGCACAGGGCAGCGGCTTCACGAGACCCAGAACAACACGAAATCCAACGCAAAGAAGGTCTCGACCGAGGCGCTCAATGCGCGACTTTCGGACGGAATCGATCTGGCGTTAGCGGTCAAGCAGGCGCATTGGAACCTGAAGGGCCCGCAGTTCATCGGCGTTCACCTGATGCTAGATGGGTTCCGCGACGAGCTGGACGATTACAACGACAAGGTGGCCGAGCGTATCACTCAGCTCGGCGGTACGGCGTGTGGCACCGCAGCTGCTGTGGTAGCGGCCTCACAACTAGCCCCCTATCCCCTCGACGCCTACGGGATCGCCGACCACCTCGCGGCGCTGATTGACCGCTACGCGGTCTATGCGAACGCTGTCCGCCAAAATATCGAGGACACCGACGAGGCGGGCGATGCCGGCACGGCCGATCTCTTCACCGAGGTCTCGCGCGGAGTAGATAAACAGCTGTGGTTCCTCGAAGCTCACGTACAAGAGCCAACAGGCAGGATGCGCGACGGCGACCACGCTGGGAAGCGCTGATCGCGATTAGCCTTCTAAACGGAGGGGAGGCGCGTTTATCTAGCGCCTCCCCTCCAAAAATTACCTTTTGACGCCTCGATTTTGTTAGAACTCGCGTAACGGACTGGGATTCTTTGATTAGAGAGGCGAGTGATGTGGGGACGATGAACTAAGACCGCTAGAAACTGCCCAACAAGGATTTCGTTTTTCACAAGAGAAGATTTCTCAATCGAAGATAAGCTCACGTCCCAAACTCAAAGGCCTGAGACGGGTGATCCGAAAAGACCGGCAACTTGTCGATACCGACGAGACGAAGATCGATGCCAACGCTCAACAAGGTGCTAGGATGTTTGGTCCCGGCATTTGTTGGAGCGGGTTTGATCTGAAGCACTGAGCTCGGCGAACCATGCCTTGCAGATGGCCTTGTAGGATGTGTGGGATTGCCCCGTTTCTGTGGACGGTTCAGGGGGGGCTTGGCTGAACAGAGGCTCGAATTATGGGGGCATCAGCTGGCGACAGTCGGCGGCTCCACTTTGCTCTGAGGTGGCCTGCCGGGTTGCATGGCGGCCAGGTAGTCGGCGGCACGTGAGCCCTGGGTGGCGGCGGTTGCGAGTGCGTGGGGGTCGGCGCGTAGGAGGGGTGCCCAGGATGCGCAGTAGGCGGCGTGGTTGGGGTGCGGGATGCGGGCAATTCCGAGATCGGCCAGGATGAAGGCGGCACCAAGCTTGGCCACGAGTTCCTCTGCTGCGTAGCTGCGGGCGCCGAAGCGGCCGGTGAGGTCGCGGGCAAGGCGGTGGGGTTGACCCTGACCCACCAAACTGGTCCGCGCTGAGCGCAAGTTTTTCGGGCATCCTGAACCCTGAAGGAGGGTGGATGCCATGCCTCGCAAACGCTTCACGAATGAACAGATCGCCTTCGCCCTGCGGCAGGCGGAGAACGGCGCTTCGGTGGACGAAGTCTGCCGGAAGATGGGCGTCTCCGAGCCGACCTTCTACCGCTGGAAGAAGCAATTCGTCGGCATGGGCGTGCCGGAGATCCGACGGCTCAAGCAGCTGGAGGACGAGAACAGCAAGCTCAAGCGGCTGGTCGCCGATCTGACGCTGGACCGCTCGATGCTGCAGGACGTGCTCAAACGAAAGTGGTGAGGCCCGCCGTTCGCCGTGAAGTCGCCGGTCACTTGCAGGTGACCTACGACATCAGTGAGCGTCGGGCCTGCCAGGCCACCAGCTTCGGCCGCTCGTCCCAGCGTTACAGGAAGCGAGCCGACCCGCAAGTCGCTCTGCGGATGCGGTTGAAGGAGCTGGCCGCCGCACGGGTCCGTTACGGCTACCGGCGGCTGCACATCCTGCTGCGACGGGAGGGCTGGGAGGTGAACCACAAGCGCACCTACCGGATCTACCGCGACGAGGGGCTATCGATCCGGTCAAAGCTGCCTAAGCGTAAGCGAGCTTGGCGTTATCGTCAGGGTCGACCAGGGATCGGTGGGCCCAATGAGGTGTGGGCGATGGACTTCGTATCCGACCGCATCTTCGACGGACGTCCATTCCGGATCTTGACCGTCGTCGATTGCCACACGCGAGAGGCGCTCTCACTCACACCAAGAGCCAACTTCCGCGCCTACCAAGTGACCGAGGCGCTCGACACCTTGGTTAAGCTGAGGGGACGGCCCAAGAGCTTACGGGTCGACAATGGGCCGGAGTTCGCCGGTCGCATGCTCGACCAGTGGGCCTACCTGAACGGAGTTGAGATCGACTTCTCCCGACCGGGCAAGCCGACCGACAACGCCTACATCGAGTCGTTCAACGGCCGCCTACGGGCGGAATGCCTGAACGCTTCGTGGTTCCTGTCGCTAGCGGATGCTCGCGAGCGCATTGAGGACTGGAGGTGCCACTACAACGAAGATCGCCCCCACACGGCCCTGGGCGGCTTGACGCCCCGAGCCTTCGCCGACCAAGCTGTCACAGCCCGAGAGCTTGCATAGGCCGTGGACCACAAACGGGGTCAACTCCACAGGCTCAAAAGCCATACCAAAGGGCGGACCACTTCAATGGGGGCGGATCACCAAAGAACATGAGAATGCTCTTTTCAATACTGCTAATGAAGATGAGCAAAACAAGACATTTTATGAGTTTGCCAATTTTCTGGAACTTCAGGCTGCAGCCTTACATGGCAAACTTTTTTCAAAAGTAACGGACAAGATAGCACGAGAAAAAATTCGCGACTCAATAGCCACCATTGAACTAATTGAGCCCTGGAAGAAAAAACTTGAAGCAGGAATATCCAGCACGACGACCTTTGAGCACCTTCGCAAATTTTGCAAATCAGAGCGTCAAAACATCAATAACGTCAAAGCAGGACAAGAGATGATGAAGGCTGAAGAGGTCACGGAAAATCCCGTGTGAGCCGCGGCATATGCCTCCAGGAAGCTGGTTACTCAGCTGCAGCTTAGGGGGTTGGTTCGCGCTGAGAACCGGTCCCGCGCGGTAATCCGATCGACCGGCAGATGGGCGACGGGCCGCTGAAACACCTCCTGCTGCAGGAAGGCTTGCTCGCCCTCCAGCTGCTCCTCATCGCAGTCCATGTACCAGCAGCGCCGCGAACCGCTCCAGCGGAAGCCGCGAGCTTTCAAGGCATCCTTGGTTTCAAAGGCAGCCCCCTGCGCCCACAGGCGCACGGTCGGCTTGCGGGCGGTCTCCAGCAGGGATGACAGGGCTAAGCGCCCTGAAGCCCGCAGCGGACGCGACAGGAGCGTCATAAGGGCATGACAATCGTCGATCGCCCGGTGGCCCTTGTAGAAGAACCCGTAGTCGATCAGCAGATAGCCGAGCTTCATGCCCTCATGGCCCTCGGCACGCCACGGGATCTGATGGCAGGAGCAGGCCCAGTTCTTTTCCGCGAACACCGGCCAGCGGTCCTCGCACATCTGCCGGTCGAAACTGGCGTTGTGAGCAATCACCACCGCCGCGTCGGCGGCGAGCGCCTGCACCGCGGCGTCATCAATGCGCTTCCCGGCCACGTCGGCATCGGTGATGCCCGTGATCAGGGTGATCTCGGCCGGGATCGGTTTGCGTGGCTGATGCAGCTGGTTGAACGTCTCCAGCACCCGGTAGATGCGCCCGCTGGCGCCATACTCAAACTTGAGAATGCCAAGCTCGATCACCTCATCGGTGGCGTAGTCGGTGCCGGTGGTTTCGGTGTCGAGGACCAGGCCGATGAAGGTCGGCTCATTAGGTACATCCGGAGCGTCCGTCAGGGGCTCCAGCCGGCGCAGCACGCGGTAATCACCCGTGCTTTCGAGCACGGCGGCGATGCTGTCGAGGGGCTGGCTCACGGTCTGGTGCGTCCTGCTTGGTTCTCCGGGGCAGACGGCACTGAAGCCGGCCGTCATCGGACCAAGCTTAGGCTCAGGTCACGTGATCTGACCAGCGTGATCGTTGGAGATCCACAAGGGGTCGGCCGGTCACCCGGCTGGAAAGAGAATGGCGTCGTAATCCTGCGCCCCGTTGAGCACGTGCAGCACCTCGACCAACGCCTCGGCGTCGCTGAGCCGGTAGAAGATGAGGTAGTTGCCGTGGGATCGGCGACGAATGCCGGCCTGCTCCCGGCCGGGCAGCAGCGGAAAGGCCCGCGCCATACCAGCAAGCCCCTGACAGCGCTGCTCCAGCTCCTCCACGAACGTCACGGCGCGAGCTGGGTTGTCCTCCTGGATGAACCGGCCGATGCGGATCAGATCCGCGATCGCCTTTTCGGTCAGGACGACCCTCACGGGCGCTTGCTCTCATCGACCATCCCGAGGGCGGCTCGGATCCGCGCGAACGCGTCCTGCACCGGCACAACCCGACCAGCCTCGGCGTCGGCGATGCCAGCGGCTAAGGCGCTGTCCAGCGCCCGCAGCTTGGCCTCATGGTCCTGCTCGGCGAGGTAACGCTCGCGCACCAGGTCGCGGATGTACTCGCTGGGGGTGGCGAAGGCGCCGGCGCGCACCTTGTCGCGCACGTACTGCTCCAGTTCGCGGGTGAGGGTGACGGTCATCTGACCATTGGGCGTTGCCATGATCGGGCCTCCTATTTGTAACTTCATAACACACAGTGATAATCACTGTCTAACAGTGTCAGGCGCCGGTCCCTCCTGTTGTGACACAGACCCGAAATCCCAATGGTTACGTTTCGTTAACCATGTTTTGGCACCCAGAAGGCGAGTGGGCGACCCCCGCCTCTCGTCATTGGGAAACCCTGCTTCAGCCTGGGGCTGGGCGGGGTTTTTCCGTTCAGGGTACAACTGCTGCCCCCCGGTTACCGAGCGGCGTCGCGGCAACACCCAGAGCGCGGATCTGCTTCCCGAAGGCAAGCGCTCGGCCATTCCGGTAATGGTTGCCGATAGATCAATCGTACTCCCTGCGCAGCGCGGCACGCTCGTGGATCAGAGCCTCATACATCTGCCGGAACCGTTGCTCCTCATCACCCCGAAGCGGGGTTCGCTGGACTGAGAATGTCCGTCCCCTGATGACATCCAGAATGCGGATCTCGTGCAGCGGCGCATCCGGTAACGCTTGTCCGAGTAGCCAAAGGCCCATCCGCGCTGCATCCTCATCGAGCTCAGGCTCTGGAGCAAAGTACGGATAGATATAGCGGTTGGTACCTGCGCCGTCCGTGGCAGATAGAATGCTGTCGACCTTCACCGTTGCCGCCAACCCAGCGACGTTAAAACGGGCTCTCAAAACCGGCCCGGCCTGAATTGGCACATTGGTCAGGCGCCGACGATCGCCCCACCACTGCAAAAATCCGTCTCTGAGCTGGCGATAGAGATTGGTACGTCTCCAATTCGCAGTGATCCGTTCATCAACGGCCTGACGTAGATCCAGAGTTCCAAAAACGTGCGCCTTCGCATCTGCCCAAAACGGCGCGTAGAAATCGCCACCGCCTTCATCATCACCAGCTTCTCGGGCAATTTCCTCACGGATGTCCGTGCGCAGGGCGGTTCGGCGAGCGCTCGCATCGGAAAACCCGATCTTGAGAAGCTTGCGGAGAGAGATGTCCTGGAGTGGCAAAGTTGCCTCCAAATAAGCAAGGCAACCCAGAGTAAGGAGGATCTGGGGATAGAGAATCCCCGAAGCGACGTGCGGCTGTAATTCCTGTTGAAAAGCTCCGTCACGTTTGGCTGACCCCCTAGGGCGCGGGGCGTGTCGCAATCTCGGACGTGAGGCGCAGACGAGCCTCTACCGTCGCGCTTTCACGCTTTGTTCGCCTTTGGGAGTCCGAAGCAGAGCGCGAGCAGCCCATTCTGCTCGCACACGGTCCACGTGCCGGCAAAGCCGAAGCCCTTGCGCAGCCACAGCATGGCTTCGAAGCCCTGGATGATGCGCCGAGCCGTATGGAAGGAGTGGAAGCCGCCGATCCGGGGCATGTTCTTCTCGACCCGGAAATAATCGCTCTCAATGCCCTGTTGCAAGTGCTTGGTGACGTAGTGAGCCGGCACGCGAGGCAGCAGGCCCTCCTCCTTTTGGCTCTCCGTGATGGCCGGCGGGTAGGTGCCGGCGCCATCGGTACCAACGCGGTCCGGAGCGAAGAGGGGCTCAGCTGAGAGCATCTTGCGGAAGAAGCGCTTGGCGGCGTCGAGATCCCGGTTGGCGATGATTAGGGAGTCGACCGGATTGCCGTGCTTGTCGACGGCTCGGTACAGGTAGCAACACTCGCCGCTCACCCTGATGTAGGTTTCGTCGATCCGGACCGAACCGCAGTGCGGCTTGCGGAACTGGCTCAGCCGGTTCTCGATCAGGGGAGAATAGGCCAGAACCCAGCGGTTCAGGGTGCTGTGATCGACCTCGATGCCACGTTCCAGGAACAGCTCCTCGATATCACGGTAGCTCAGCGGATAGCGCAGGTACCATGAGACCGCCTGCACAATGAGCGCCGCCTCGTAATGCCGACCCTTGAAGTCGCTCTTGGCACGCTGCTTAAGCTTGGCGGCGATGGCGGACAAGATCAAAGGTGGCCTCCGAGAACGGAAGCGCCATGCAGGCCGTATGGTCAACGCGGGGTAAACGCCGCGCGTTTGCGACAGGCCCGCGACGAGCAAGCCGCCGGTGTTCTTGGTATCGCTATCGAGAACGTTGAGCTGCGGGCCCAACTCGCAGAAGCGCAGGATCAGTGCATCGAGCTTGCCGTGGATGCCGGGGAGTTGCACGTCGAGATCGAGCGCCTACGCGTCCGGCTCGCCGTGGTCGAGCGCGACCGCGACAGATGGCAGGCGCTGGCCGAGCACCGCAGCGCTGGCTGACGGCACCCGTAAGAATGAAAGGTTAGCCATAACCGGCCTGGTGCTGAAACCAGGCCGGCCGGGAAGCCGTCTTACCGAACCGAGGCTTCTGCGTCGGCAACAAGGCGCCGAGTCGCGGGAGCACGCGGGGTCAGGGACGGCGTGGTCGTCAGCTCAGAGGCCGGACGAACCGATGCCGTGACGCGAGCCTGCTCACGGTAGAGCGTCGGGGTGATGTTGATGCGATCCTCAGCCATCGCCGTCCCGGTCAGGATGGCGGCGGCGAGAGCGGCGAGCACAATTTTACGAACGGTCACGGTACTTATCCCTCAAGAGTTTCGGGGTCTGAACCCCGTTTCATGAGAGGGACATGCGGTGCAGTGCACCATCATTCCAACAGATCAAATCAATAGCCGGTATTGATAAAATCGATCCGCTTTCCCGCTCTGGTCCTCGTCCTGTCACTGTCTCCTGCGTTCGCGGCCAAGCCGATCACCGGCCGGGCCTCGGTGGTAGACGGCGACACCCTCGACATCGGCGGCACCCGCATCCGCCTTCACGGCATTGATGCGCCGGAGAGCGGCCAGCTTTGCAATAGAAGGGCAGGGGAGGCCTTCCGACGCGGGCAGGCTGCTGCGCTGGCGCTGGCCGATCGGATCGGCTCCACGCCTGTCTCCTGCGATCCTCGCGATACCGACAAGTACGGGCGCACCGTCGCGGTCTGCCGGAAAGGCGCGGAGGACCTGAACCGCTGGATGGTCGCGCAGGGGCATGCCATCGCCTACCGCCGGTACTCGGAGGACTATGTCCCGGCCGAGGACACCGCGAAGGCGGGGAAGCTCGGGATATGGGCCGGCTCCTTCACGGCGACGGGGGACTGGCGCAAGGGCGAGCGCGCCATGACCATGGGGTTCGCGGCGCCGGGCGGCCCGGATGGTCTCATACCCTCGCCGGCGCCTCCGCAGCCGGCCCCCGTGGCCGGTGGTTGCGCGATCAAGGGGAACATCAGCCGGAAGGGCGAGAGGGTCTTCCACGTCCCCGGATCGCGCGATTATGACCGGACCCGGATCAGCGAGAAGGACGGCGAGCGCATGTTCTGCTCAGAGGATGAGGCGAGGGCGGCCGGGTGGAGGGCGTCCCGCAGGTTGAGCGACCAGAACCCTTAGATCAGGGAGAGAAGAAAGGTAGCAGTAAGTTCAAAATTCCACAGGGTTGACCTGGCCTTGGAGGGGTTGGCCCACTGTGGCAAAATCAGTCATGCCTTACGCTGTAGAAATCACCTTAGCCGATCCCCCTTCCCCGACCGGTGAGGCGGAAACGCAGATGTACCTCTTGCCTGAGAGGTTCGATACGATAGGGGATGCTAAGAGCGTCTAACAGAACGGCACGAAGCTGGAAGTTCAGCGTTGGTTTGGCATGGCCAGACCGCTTCTCCCCGATGATCTCTGGGATGAGATCGCTCCGCTCCTCCCGCCACCTCGGCCCCGTCCGAAGGGCGGGCGTCGTCCGATCGAGAACCGGGCCGCCCTGACGGGCATCCTGTTCGTGCTGCGCTCGGGTCTGCCGTGGGAGATGCTACCGGCCGAGATGGGCTGCGGCTCCGGCATGAGTTGCTGGCGGCGGCTGCGGGACTGGCAAGCGGCGGGCGTATGGAGCCGCCTGCATCACGTGCTGCTGGAGCGCCTGCACGCAGCGGGTGAGATCGACTGGAACCGGGCTTGCCTGGACAGCGCGTCTGTCCCGGCTAAAAAAGGGGGCCTGCCACCGGCCCGAACCCGACGGACCGGGGGAAGCCGGGCACGAAGCGCCACCTCGTCACCGACGCGCGCGGCACGCCGCTCGGCTTCTGCCTGAGCGGGGCCAACAGACACGACACCGTCATGATGGCGGCCACCCTCGATGCCATTCCGCCTCTGCGGAGTGGTCGACGAGGGCGACCGCGACGCCGTCCGGACAAGCTGCACGCCGACAAGGCCTACGATGCCCGACCCCGCCGCCATGAGTGCCGGGCGCGGGGCATCGTCCCGCGCATCGCGCGGAAGGGTATCGAAAGCAGCGAGAAACTCGGTCGGCATCGTTGGGTCGTCGAGCGTACCCACGCGTGGTTCAACCGCTTCCGCCGCTTGCCCGTCCGCTACGAGCGACGTGCAGACATCTACGAGGCCTTCACCAGCCTCGCGACCAGCCTCATCACTCTCAACCAGATCAAACGGTTCTGTTAGGCGCTCTAAGGAGGCAGCGATTGGTCACATCGTGGGGCTGGGCCGTGATCCTGATGCTGTGCTGTTTACTGTGACAGACCAGAATGGTCTTACGGTCATGACAAGCCTAGATCTGTCACTACAATAGATTTCGCGTAAGATTTTGTTTCGATGAATATCCCTAGCCGTCCTAAAACGCGCGAAACAGCGCCAGAACGACTAGTGTAAGAACGACAGAAATAATAACAGAACCAAGACAACCAAGCCGGTTTGAAAAGAAAAAGAACATAGCTTGTCCCTCAGATTGGATCGCAGCCGTCAACGCTATCGCAGAGACCTAAGCGCCGTTGTTCAGGCCTTCATAGGTGAACTGCCCCAGCACGGACATTCCGTCGAGAAGTTCAAACGGGCTCGTGCCGACCCATTCTCGTGCAAGGAACAGGGCCTCCTCGTCGGAGACTGCATTGATGTCGAACGATCCGATTGCCTGCCATTGGGTGTCAAAGACAATGGCCCGGTAATGTGGAACCTGATGGCGAGCGGCGTGCCAATCTAGATGGTGTTCGTAGCTGGACACGGGTGGGCCGATCTCGTGGAGGACCAATGGAAGCCCTTCGCCTCACATCGTTGTCGCGAAAACAAGGAACCGGGGTTTGAGTTGCTTCCCTGCCTGATCTCAATCGACGGATGGAAAATGCTCGATGAAGCGAAGGCCGTCCCATAGTTCTACGGCATGGCCATCCACCATCGCCTTGACAGCTTCGATGGCGCGATCATCATCCTCTGCAGCAAGGCGAGCGCCGCTCACGACGTCCCCATTCTTCGCGAGGATGATTACTCGATAGACTGGCGCACGGCGCTCACTAGGCGCCTCAGATCGTGATTGAGTGTTATCGGACATACGCAAACCCCAACGCCAGACGGGAGCACATAGGGCTCTCGGTCATCGGCCGCTGATTTGATCTCGATGATTGGCAGGACTTAGCAGATTCATTCCTTAGCGCACCTTGGCAGTTTGGGGGGATGGGCAAGCAGCCAGCTCAGATCTTCCGCACCTCGCCGACCTTCAGGCCGATGCGCTCGACAGTTTGAGCGCCAAACGCACCGGCATAGCGTGGTGCCGGTCCCTCAGGGTCCTGAGCGGCGACCATCTTGATTGCTTCGTCTTTTGTGTCCGCCAGGATCGCATAGACGTGGTCCGATCCGTCGAACTGGCGAACAGCGATGAGGTGCGCGAACTGATCTTGCTTCTTCGGCATGGCTCATGCCGATGCCATGCACTACGGCGCGCGTGAAGCTCCTGCGAAGGTGGGTACGAAACAGGACGCACGCTTAAGGGCAGCCCCGCCGCCTCGATCTGATCACGAGGCCGGCGGGGTGCAGCGTGTCGTGTCCACACGACGAGAACCGATACGCAACTTGGCTCGACCGGAGGATGGACTGAAGCGGTTAGCGGAGAGAGAACCGGCCAAACAGCCATCGGCTCGCGATGGGACAAAACAATTTCAGTTCCAGTCTCCGCTATCGAGCGTGCAGGCTCCAGCAGTGACGCGGGCGATGGCTGACATGGCGTCGCCTAGAGAGGAATGCTCCCTCTTCACACTCTTTAATATGCTCGAAGCGTCCGGCTGAATTTGAACTTCAGGAGTGTCCCCGGTCTTTGAGATGTTGCCGAGGCTTCGCCCGAGGCGATCTTTCAAGTCCCATGCTTGGCCGGCGGATCCTACAGGAGTGAGGACGACGTCCATGGCTGGATGACCTTCAAGGAAGAACAGGCATCACCATAACACGGATCCTGAACCTGCAGCGTGCCGGATGCGGCGCGAGGGCAGTCGACCTGCGTACGTTCCAACGGGAGCGAGCCGGCATTGGTGAGGATTGGCCAACGTGGCATGACATGAACATGCACATTCCGTCGTTGCCCGATCATAGCGTGGCCGTCTCGGCCTGCCGGAGCGAAAGGGGCCGGTTCCGCTGGT
Source organism: Methylobacterium sp. CM6241 (assembly GCF_054817845.1). Lineage (NCBI taxonomy): Bacteria > Pseudomonadati > Pseudomonadota > Alphaproteobacteria > Hyphomicrobiales > Methylobacteriaceae > Methylobacterium > Methylobacterium sp. CM6241. The sequence goes on along the minus strand of NZ_CM139246.1, from coordinate 4,375,846 downwards.
CAGTCACGACAGCCGGCTACCATCCGTACCGATCCACGAGTTCCTACCCCTCCGCCTCCGTAGCCCTCGCTGCTGGGATAGCCCACGCTCACGCTTTGGCGGAGCGGCAGACAATTAGGGGACGGGTCAACGAAGGGAGTTGGATGTAAGCCCGATTCCAGGGTCGCTGCGGCCAGGCGGCCGTGGCATGGTGCGACGATGAACGAGACGTCGATCCACCCATACACTATCGAGATCCTTCCACCGAAGGCAAAGGGTAGCTCGTATCAGTGGGCGCTTCGCAAGAATGGGAAGCTTGTCCAACGCTCAGATCGCAGCTTGCCCTCGGAAGCTAAGGCTCACGAAAACGCCCTGGCAACTGTCGAGAAATTACTCTCAGGAGCCAGCGTTCGATAACGTCGCCTGTCTTATGAAGCGTAATGCCCAACGGAGCGGCAATGATCTCTGTGCAATTCCATACGTAACGGCTAAGGTTGGATATCGTCGGTCATGGCCCTACGGCACCGATGACTGAGAGAGTCGTGCGCTCCCGCTTCCCCTAGGAGAGCGTAGCCGTGTCCAGTCGCCCGCTTGTCCCGCTGATGCCGGAGCCGCATTTTTATAGCGCTCGGTTGCTCGACTTTGACGGGAGGACCCTTCGTACTCGGGTCTTCTCTGCCGTCAACGATCAGAAAGCGTCTGTCCTTGCACGTCATATGGTGGATGGACGGGTAGTCGAGTTGTGGGACGGATTGCGCTTTATTGAGCGCTTCTCACCGGTGGATTGAGTGCTCAAAAGCCGGTGGGCGCCGGCATCACGAGCGGCCGTCGTCGGAGCGACCCGCGTGTTGTAGATGGTATTCCCAGTCATGATTAACGAGGCCGTGCCCAACCGGCTCGGCAGGGCCGTGGCAGCCCTCTTTGAGGCCGAGGCCGCTTATTCTATGTCGAAAGCCTTCAGTACGTTACGTCGCGATCTGTCTGATGCTTGTCGCCACGAGGTGCATACGGTGGCCGGCCTTCGGCCCGGTTGGCGAGAATGCGCTCACCTAGCGCTACGGCGCGTTGAGCAATTGCGACGGCATCACATGGGCGACAAGGCCCACCGCGGCCCTGGGCATGGCATTTGAGAGGTTTCTGGCAGGACAGGCGAGGCATGGGGCGAGCATAAGCATTTTTTGCCCCTCAAGACTGCGCAATTCCTTAGTGTGAAACCATATTGGGCACGCTTGGTTACCCAATCACAGGGCGTTTTCTCGCCCGATCAGGTGGACCCAATGAAAACATTACTCTTCGCTTCTGCTGCATTGCTTTTCACCGTCCCTGCACTTGCCCAGGGCGTAGCACCAAGCCAGCCGGGCACATCAGGAGTTGTGATTGAGAACCAGCCGAACACGACCGGCAATGACCGCGACGTGACAGTTTCGCGTGGGGCGACTGGTGCCGAAACGGCTACCAGCGACTCCGCTGCTGGTGGCAATGCCAATCAGCCCTCGCGCTCGGTGCCAAACGGCAGTGCGGGTGGCGGTAGCGGTGGCAACGGAGGTTTATAAAACTAAAAATTGGCTGATTGATATCGCAGCCCAGAGCCTTGAAACCCGCCAAGCAATAGATTGGCGGGTTTCAAGTTCGGTGGCTGAAAATTTAACCACCGCCGATCCCGGTTATAACCTTCCCAGTTCCGTTGCATTCAGAACATGAGTCTGAGCCAGTTTTCCCGGTGCCACTGCACTTCTGGCATAAATTTTCGCCCGTTCCAGGCGTGCCAGGTGAAGCTTCGTTACCGGGTTTAGGCTGGTTACTGTCGACCATAGCGCTCTCCATGAATTGCGGAAAAACAGGTTCTGGTGACGTTATCAGTGAGATAGCCTCATGGCACTCAAACTATGAAACTGATTGCAAGATTACGAAGGTGCTCTGCTCTTACCCTGCGCCGTAACCACCCTTCTCGTTGGTTGGGTGGTTGCTCGGGGAATGGTCATCATATCCCCCTGTCGAAGGCCCCTTGTCTTCAGAAGGCTCTACTGAGCGTGGCCCCGTTGGACCGGCGTCGGCGAGTTCGGCCGGCTCCTTGGCCTTTTCCACGGGGTGAGCCGGTGGCGGCGTTCTGGTTTCGCTTGGTGCGACGTCATCTCGTGAGGTCAAAGCAATCCTCCATAGGTGTGCGGCTAGAAGGGCTCAGGATGTCGACCACTCTCGCTTGACCTCCGCCGCAGGGCGGTCGAGGCGAACCGTGTTGCCCTCAATGGACTGGACGAAATCCACGGGAATGAAGTGGTGGAGCCCTTCGGCCGCCGGGTCCTTCTTCGTCAGTTTGATCTCGCCCTTATCGACGTGATCGACGGTGCCCACATGGGTGCCATCCGATCCGACCACGTCCGCGTGTTCCTTGATCTGGGAAACGTCGACCATCGATTTAACTCCCTGTTTCGGCTTCAACAGGGGGCGGGGGCAAGCTGTTCCTACATGGGAGGCGCCGGGCGTCGCGCGCCCTATCGGAGATGTGCGGGACCCGGAACGAGAGAGCCCGGCCAGCGCGACGCTTACCGGGTCCATAAGGCTTCACCCTCTGCCCCATCCGGCCCGCCTAGAGCCGTACCCTGGCGAGTTGAATCGCTTGGGCTAGGCAGTCTGGATTGTGTGTGATTCACTGCGTGGGTTTAGGAGGGAGGATTGCCATGCCGTCAGCCCTGTCGGTCGATCTGCGCGAGCGTGTGGTCGCCGCGATTGAAGCGGGCGCATCGCGGCGTCAGGCGGCCCAACGCTTTGGTGTCGGGGCAGCCAGCGCGATCCGGTGGCACGAGCGTTACCGGCAGGACGGGCAGATCGCGTCCAAGCCGATGGGCGGCTACCGCAACTCGCAGCGTCTGGAGGCGCAGTCCGTCCTGATCCTTCAGACCTACGAAGAGCATCCTCAATTCTTCTTGCGTGAGCTCCGCGACAGGCTCTTGGAGCGCGGCGTCCGGGCAAGCACGAGCAGCCTGTCGCGCTTCTTCGCCCGGCACCGCATCACCCGTAAAAAGGGGCTGTCCACGCGGCCGAGCAGGAGCGGCCGGATGTGAAGGCCGCACGCGAGGACTGGTTCGAGCGCCAACCCGACCTCGATCCGGATCGCCTGGTCTTCCTCGACGAGACAGCCGCCACGACCAAGATGGCACGCCGCTATGGTCGTGCTCCGCGCGGCGAGCGCTGCCGGATCGCCGTGCCCCATGGGCATGTGTGGACGCCGATGAGCAGGCGTCGCAGCGTCCGCTCGCCCATGCGCGAGGTGCGGCCGAGGCGCTCCTTGCCGCCGGTCGAGCGTTGCACCGGTGTCAGCCCGACCCAGGCGGCGAAGTCGCGCCCCGAACGGAACGTCTCTACGTGCGAGGCCAGGGCCTCGATGGCAGTGGCGATCAGCGGGCCGATGCCCGGCACGCTCATAAGCCGCCGAGCCGTATCGTCGGCCTTCGCGCGCGTGGCGATCTCAGCATCCAGGGTTGCGGTCTGCTCTGTCCGACGTCAGCACCTGTGGGACAGATTGAGGGTCTTCACGAACGGAGGATGGCTGGTTCATCGTAGCCCCTGAGGAGCGAAGATGAAGCAGACATCCGGACCGGCCAAGAAGCCGGTAGAAGCGGTGATCAAGGACATCCGTCGGGCCACACGTCGGCAGTTCTCGTCCGAGGAGAAGATCCGCGTGGTTCTGGAAGGCTTGCGTGGCGAGGACAGCATCGCCGAGTTATGCCGACGTGAGGGGATCGCCGCCTCGATGTACTACGGCTGGTCCAAGGAGTTCCTGGAGGCTGGCAAGAAGCGCCTGTCGGGCGATACGGCTCGTGCGGCCACCACGGATGAGGTGCGGGATCTACGTCGCGAAACGGGGGCGCTGAAGGAGGTCGTAGCTGATCTCGTCCTGGAGAACCGTCTGCTTAAAAAAAGCATGAGCGGGGCTGGGGGCGACGAGGCATGAGGTACCCGGCCCCCGAGAAGCTGGAGATCATCCGACTCGTCGAGCAATCCCACCTGCCGGTGCGTGCCACCCTGGACAAGCTCGGCATCACGCGCTCGACGTTTTACCGCTGGTACGACGCTTACCAGCGCGGCGGCCCCGAGGCGTTGAGCGACCATCCCTCGCGGCCGAGCCGGGTCTGGAACCGCCTACCTGCGGAGATCCGCGAGCAGATCGTTGCCCTGGCCTTGGAGCAGCCTGAACTCAGCCCGCGTGAACTGGCGGTACGCTTCACCGACGAGCGGGGCTACTTCGTCTCGGAAGCGACCGTCTACCGGCTGCTCAAGGCTCAGGACCTGATCACCAGCCCGGCCTATATCGTCATCAAGGCCGCCGACGAGTTCCACGATAAGACCACCGCTCCCAACCAGCTTTGGCAGACGGACTTCACCTATCTGAAGGTCGTTGGCTGGGGCTGGTACTACTTGTCGACCGTATTAGACGACTTCTCGCGCTACATCGTCGCCTGGAAGCTGTGCACGACGATGCAGGCCAGCGACGTCACCGCCACGCTCGACCTGGCGCTGGGTGCGGCTGGACTCGATCAGGCGCGGGTGATGCAGCGGCCCCGCCTGCTCTCCGACAACGGGCCGAGTTACGTCGCCAGCGACCTGGCTGACTGGCTCGGCATTCGGGGCATGACCCACATCCGCGGTGCGCCATGCCATCCTCAAACGCAGGGCAAGATCGAGCGTTGGCATCAGACGCTCAAGAACCGCATCCTGCTCGAACACGCCTACTTGCCCGGCGAGCTGGAGACGCAGGTTGCCGACTTCGTCGAACACTACAACCATGCCCGAGCCCATGAGAGCCTGAGCAACCTCACGCCCGCTGACGTCTACTTTGGACGCGGCGAAGGGATCCTGGCCGAGCGCGAACGCATCAAGCGCCAGACCCTGATGGATCGCCGCTTGCGCCACCACGCGCAGGCCGCCTAACCTCTCACCCCAGATGGACCAGAACCTCCGCTCCTGAACACCGCAGACTGTCCCAAATCATCTGACGACGGACACCCGCGCCGGACGAGCGGTGGCATCCGATGAACGTGAACGTCACGCCGATCCAGGACGTCCACCGCGAGGACCTCTACCTCTCGTCGCCCCTCGGAATGTCGGTTTCGGGGTGGGGCGCACGGGTCACGGACGCGGAGACTGGCGACCTGATCGGGCTCGTCGTCGACGTCCCGCCGGGTCCCGGGCGCTATCCGGTTCATCTCTGGATACTGGGAGAGCTCCGTCACGAGGCGGACGTGAGCGGCGGATCCGGCCGGGACCGCGTATTGGTCGGCATAGACCGGCACGCCCGCCTGCTCCACGATTCGGGCGACCTCGATAGGACGGTGACGATGCTGTGCCGCGGCGTGCGCACGGAAATGATGAGCGCGGAGGACGCGACCGCCCTGGAGGGGATCACCCTATGACGCCCGCAGATCTCGCCGTCGCCGGCCGCCTGCTCACGGGTGAGGAGCAGTGGAAGAGGGCCTTCGCCCGCATCCTCGGTGAGCACCACCCGGAGGGGCCCCGGGACACGATGGACCCCCGCGCCGTCGACCGTTGGGTGAACGGCGTGAAGCCGATGCCGGATTGGGTAGGGCCGGTGGTGGTCCGCCTCCTCAAGACCCTCGCGGAGGACGCGGAGCGGGACGCACGGGATGCCCGCGCGCTGCTCCGCGTCCTCGCGTAGGGGTCACCGGGTGAGGACGCGCTCCTCGGGCTGGACGTCGGACGCGGCCATCCTTTCCAGAATCTGATCCAGGGTCACGGGCCGGTACGACCAGACGTCCACGCCAACGTCGCAGGACTGCGTCGTGCCGGGCAAGAGCCCGTGCGTGTGCCCGAAGAGATGGATCGACCCCTTGAACGCCCTGGGCCAACTCCTCATGGGGTAATGGCACAGCACGAGATGGCGGCCGTCGTGGGAGATCTCCCGGATGCCCTGGTGCTGTTCCGCCCACGGCAAGCGACGGTTCTTCTTGTCGTGGTTCCCGACGACGAGGATCTTGCGTCCGTGTAGGCGCCGGAAAACCTTCGCTGCATATTCGGGCGTCGAGAGCGCGAAATCCCCAAGGTGGTAGACCGTGTCCCCGGGGCGCACTGTCGAGTTCCAAGCCTCGATCAGGAGCTCGTCGTGCTCCTGGATCGAAGCGAACCCGGACCTCAAACCCTGAAGTATGCTGGCATGCCCAGCGTGCGTGTCGGCGGTGAAGAGCGTGGCCATCGTGGCCTCCATTTTTGGGAGGCCGGCGCGCACGCTCAGATCCTCCTCAGATGACGGGAAAGGCGGGGGCGTGCGCCATGGATTTTCGCGACATGGGGAGGCCTCGGTGATGGGGTGAATCTAGACGATCGCAGCTCGCCCGGGTGAGGGCAAGCGCGACCGTAAGCCAGGGTAAAGAAATCCCTGGGCGACATTTCGGGATCGACTCGGCCGCAAGTTTGTTCTTCATTCGTTCTCATGAGCGAATCGATGGAGACGGTCGTGGACGAGATGGAACGCGCTTACCTGGAGGCCTGCGACGGCGATGCGCGGGACGCCCTGCGGCGGGCCCTGGGCGATGCCCTGCAGGAGCTTGCGGCCGTGGACCGACAGGTGAGCCGGGGGTTCGTACGTGCAGGCAAGCCGTCCGATCTCGCCCGCAAGCTCGGACCCGAACGCCGGGCCCGGCAGGGTCAGGTGACCGCCGTCTGACGCGCGCGCTGGCGTGACGTCCGCCCCTCCGCCCATGCCTTCGCCGAGGCGGCCGCGCGCCGGGCCTTTTCGGCAACGGGATCCGTGACGCCACGCTGGCGCAGGTTCTCCGCGACGAGCATAGCCTTGAGCGTCTCGCTGTCCGGTAGCTCTACGGCCCGGCGAGCCACGACCAGGGCATCGGACCAGGCCAGCAGGGCGGGGGCCTTCAGTTCGAGCATCTGATCGCCGGTGTAACGCCGCGTAATTCCATTACCATCCACGACCTGGAGCAGGTCGCTGTTCGCGTGGTCGAGGACCATCCCCACCTGTGCGGCCGGGATCGCGTGATCCTTCTGCGAGACCGTCGCGAATGCCCGGCGGACGTCATGGGGAGAGGCGCGACGCCCGGGCATGGCCGCGACCGAATGGGTGAGCGTGTCCTCGCTCATGTGCTCCACGATGCCTCCGGCGCGCCGCGGCCGCATCCCCGGGAAAAGCCACTGCGACCGGGGGCTGGCGTCCGATGTGGTCCGCCGGAGGTACGCCTGCACCCGCCACCAGACGTGCGGAGGGAGTGGCAATGCATGCGACCCGCGGCGTGGATCCTCCGCCGTGGGCGCGCCCCGCGAGATCTTTCGATGGCCTTGCCACCACAGGCCCCAGCCCTCCCGCGCGGCCCATGGCTCGAACTCGTCGACCCTGGCCTTCACCACGGAAAGCCTGCGCTGTGCGGTGTAGATGAGGAGCTCGATTGCCATCCCCACGCTGTCCGAAAGGACCCCATGCTGCGCGACCGCAAGCATATGGGCGACCTCGGGCAGGAGCGGGAAATGGCGGCGTGCCTTGACGCTGCCCAGACGGGGGGCCTTCAAGGTAAGCATCGACCCGGCCTTCGCGCCCGACCTCCGGACCTGGCCGGGCTCGGCCATCCATTCCCAAAACCGGCGGACTACCCGGACGACGTCCTTAGCAGTCGACCGCTTGTCCTCGGCGATGAGGGACTCGACGATGGCCGCGACGTCCGGTGCCTCGATCCTCGAAACGAATCGCTTGTCCAGGGTCCGCATCGACGGCCCGCCGACGACGCCCGCGTAATTCCGGACCGTCGCGTCCCGCAGGCCCCCGGCGGCCGCCTCACGCCGCATCCACTCCCGCCATGCCGCGCGCGCCTCACCGTACGTCCACGTCGCCGGTGGTGCGGTGCGGGGCATGAAATCCGGGACGGCGATCTCCTCGCCTGCGGCTTGGCCCCGGCGGCGCTTGGCCTCGCGGGCGACGGCCGCCCGCTTGAGCTCGATCCACTCCCGGGCGGGCTCGCCCTTGCCGGCATCGATGTGCCGGCGGACCTCGACGGCGACGGCCCGGGCCTGGGAGAGGGACCAGGTCTTCGCATCGCCCAGAAGAACGCGATGCTGCTTGCCCTCGTACCGGGCCCGGACGTGCCATGAGGCGGCCGTGGGGGAGAGGCGCAGCGTCAGGCCGGGGCATCCCCCGTCCGCGACGTCGCGTGGCGGGGAGGTCGCCTCCCTAATCAGGGTGGCCACGATGGTCGCGTCGAAGGATAGAGCGGCCTTGGCTGCCATGTGCTCTCCGGAGTGAGCGTCTGCTCTAGCCAGTAGCACGCCAGTGGCAATGGATTTCCCGCCCCCCCGGCTGTGGACAGCGTTTGGAGATCCGACGCCAGGGTTACGAAAGGCCTGCCCCAATACCCGAAAAACCGGGCCATTCCGTAGGCGAAATGCCTTGCGGGAGAGTCCCTTATGGACGGGTCGGGAGGGTGGTGGTAGACGGGGATCGGCGTCCCGACTCCGTAGCTCAGCTGGATAGAGCAGCCGCCTTCTAAGCGGCAGGTCGTTGGTTCGAGCCCAACCGGGGTCGCCATCTCTCCGCCATCACGCGAGGGCCAGAGTAAGCTCCGCCAGATCAGGCCTTGAACGCCATTCCGTGAAACATGCCGTGCGGTGCAGCCAGTCTGGTGTGAGGGTGACCGCAACGTTGGCGTTCTGTTGCATCGATCAGGACTGAATGACCGAGTTCGAGGCGGGCGAGTAATAAAGTGTGCCGGGCTGTCTGTCTGCGAGCCGAAGAACATCAGCGACTTAGCACGACAGGTCGCCACAAACAGTCGGGGCAGGAGTTCGGACCACATCCGCGAGCCCCTCGGAAGACCACGGTAGACAGTGACGCCAGGGCAGCAACGATCGGGATCCTGGTCGTCTCATCGTGGAGGCTATGATTGCCCGAACAGCGCGATCAGGGCGTGGATCACGCTCGCCCCGCCCACCGGTGCAACGAAGAGTAGCACCACATTCAGTCCAATGATCCAGACGACCGCCCGCTCTTGTGCCTTGGTCATCGGGGGCTTGCGTGAAGGCGGCTCCCAAGCCGGTTCTCGCGGCGGCTTCCAACCCTCGTCCACGAACATCAGCGGCCTCATCGCCGACTCAAATCGCATCACCGCATGGCCGGCACAGCGATAGTAGAGCGGAGTAAAGAGATGAGGCAATCGCCTGCGTTGCGAGATGGAAGGCGTCAGGGTCGGTCTGAACTCCGCCAGTCGACAAGCTAAGCAGACCTCGAAGGACTCTCGGCACAGACATCGATCCAGATCGTCTCACCCGATGCCTTCCACGCTGGGCTCGGCCTGCCGGATCGTCATTGCCGCCTGTGCTGGAACGTCACAGCTGAATTTTGCGTTTCCTTCAGCGTGCACCGCGCCAGACTCAGGGAGAAACGCATGAAAGCCTTGACGCTTGCCCTCGCCGGGGCATTGCTCCTCGGATCGCCCGCCCTCGCTGCGGAAGGTGGCTCCGGAACCACGAAGTCCGGCACGATGAACAACACCGGGCCGAATGATGCGGGAGCCGGTTCATCGCCGGGAGCCGCCGGGAGCGGCCCCTCCACGGGAGACAAGAGCCGCTCAGGCACGTCGAACAGCACGGGCGCCAATGATGCCGGTTCGGGGTCGTCTCCGGGAGCATCGGGCAAAGGTACCAGCGCGCCGACCCGCTGACGTCACTGAGGGCGGATCAGGCCTGGGTCTCATGCGATCCAGGCCTCTCGTCGCCCGCCTCGCTACCATCGAACGAGGGGGTGCTTCCGGGTCGGCCGGGAGCACCCTTTGTCATTCTCAGAAGCCGAACCGCACGTAGGGGCGGGGTGCGTAAGCGTAGGGCCGAGGAGCATAGGCGTAAGGACGGTAATAGGGCCGGTAATACGGGCGATAGCCGTAACCATAGCCATAAACCGGCACGGGGCGGGGCGCGTAGTAGCCGAACGCGCGGGATGTGGCCTTGCACCCGAACGCGGAGGGGTAATAGCCGTAACCGCACCCGCCGGCAGCCTCGGCCGTGGTGGTTGTGGCGGCAGACATCGTCAGGCCACCAATGACGGCGGCAAGGAGGCCATAAGTCTTGACGTGCTTCATGACACAAACTCCGGATCGCGTCCCCTCGGGATTAAAGCTTCACCGCGGGGCGTGCTGCATCAAGACACCCGATCGCTGAACAAATTCTGACATTTTCGCCGCCTGCACCTCCCTACCGTACGAGGGACCTTGAGCGCGCGATTTCGTGATTGAGAAAGGGTGACCGGGGAGCTTTCGCGAGGGCGTACCGTTCCTGCTAGCCAAGGACGGGATTGACGCGGTCCCCGAATGAGGTCTCCTCACCCCAAACCTCTCCGTTGCGATTGCAGACCGGAAGCCAGCCATGACAGACCTCAAGACCCTGCGCGACGTTTCCGGCCTGAGCCCGGTGCCGGCCCGGCTTCGATCCTCCGCCCTGGTGATGATCGATCTGCAGAACACCTATCGCGAAGGCATCATGCGCCTGGAAGAGGTGGAGCCCGCCATCCGCGCGGCACGCGAACTCCTCGACCGCGCACGGGAGGCCGGCATCCCGATCTTTCACATCCAGCACGATGCCGGACCCGGCTCGCCCTACGATATCGCCGCCACGATCGGCAGGATCAGTGACGAGGTCGCGCCACGAGACGGCGAGAGGGTCATCGTCAAGAACTATCCTAATTCCTTCGTCGGTACGGATCTGCAGAAGCACCTCGAAGCGACGGGTATGAAATCGGTTCTGCTCGCCGGTTTCATGACGCATATGTGCATCAACTCCACGGCGCGCGGCGCTTTCAACTTGGGATTCAGCCCGACGGTCGTGGCTTCCACCACCGCGACCCGCGCCTTGCCCGGTCCCGACGGTCAGGTGGTGCCCGCGAATTCGCTTCAGGCCGCGAGCCTCGCGACGCTCGGGGATCTCTTCGCCGTGATCGCGCCTCGGGTCAGCGATATCGCGGAATGACTCGCGTGAGTGACACTCAATGGACCTCGGGAACGTGTGCGGCGCAGCATCGTTCGGGTTCTGAAGCAGGAGCGCGAATCATGAAAATCGATACCGTCGCGGATCTCGTCGTCGAAACCCTCCAGCAGGTGGGGGTACGACGGATCTACGGTGTCGTCGGCGACAGCCTCAACGCCATGACCGAGTCGATCCGGGCGAGGGGCGTCATCGACTGGGTGCATATGCGCCACGAAGAGGTCGGCGCCTTCGCGGCCGGCGCGGAAAGTCAGATCACCGGGGAGTTGGCTGTCTGTGCGGGCTCCTGCGGGCCAGGCCATGTCCATCTCATCAACGGCCTGTTCGATTGCCATCGAACCCGGACTCCCGTCCTGGCCATCGCCGCACATATCCCCTCGGCAGAGATCGGATCCGGCTACTTCCAGGAGACAGACGCGAAGGCCTTGTTCGCCCAGTGCAGCCACTATTGCGAGCTCGTCTCCGATCCGTCCCAGCTCCCGTTCGTCCTGGAGAATGCCATCCGTGCCGCGGTGGGCGAGCGTGGTGTCGCCGTGGTGATCATTCCCGGCGACGTCGCGTTGAAGGATGCGCCGGCCCGCGCCATTGCTCCCAATGCCGGCCTCCTGCCGGCGAAGCCGACGATCCGTCCCGCCGAAGCCGAGCTCAACGCGCTGGCCGAACTCCTCTACGGCTCGTCGAAGATCACACTGCTCTGCGGCCGGGGATGCGCCGGCGCCCATGCCGAATTGCTGCAGCTCGCTGAAGCTCTCAAGAGCCCCATCGTCCATGCCCTCGGTGGCAAGGAATTCGTGGAATACGACAATCCCTACGATGTCGGAATGACCGGCCTCATCGGGTTCTCGTCCGGCTATGCGGCGATGCGCGACTGCGACACGCTGCTGATGTTGGGCACCGACTTTCCCTACAAGCAATTCTATCCCGCGAATGCCAAGGTGGCGCAGGTCGATCTACGGTCGAACCAGCTCGGCCGGCGGACGAAGCTCGATCTCGGTCTCGTCGGCGACGTACGGGATACGATCACGGCGCTCCTGCCGAAGCTCGGCGTCAAGTCCGACCGCACCTGGCTCGATGCCAGCCTGAAACACTACGCCAAGGCGCGCGAGGACCTCGACGATCTCGCCACCGGCGCGCCGACCAAGGGCTGGTTCGGCCTGAAATCGGCCAAGGCCCCGATCCATCCGCAATATCTGACCAAGCTCGTGAGCGAAGCGGCGGCGGATGACACGATCTTCACGGCCGATGTCGGTACGCCGACGATCTGGGCGGCGCGCTACCTGAAGATGAATGGCAAGCGCCGGCTTCTCGGATCGTGGGTGCATGGCTCCATGGCGAACGCCATGGCGCAGGGCATCGGCGCACAGGCGGCCTCTCCCGGCCGGCAGGTCGTTTCCTTGTCGGGCGATGGCGGTTTCTCGATGCTGATGGGCGATCTCCTGACACTGCGGCAGGAGAAGCTGCCGTTGAAGATCGTGATCTACAACAACGGCTCCCTCGGCTTCGTCGAAATGGAGATGAAGGCCGCAGGCTATCTCGAAACCGGCGTCGCGCTCGAAAACCCCGATTTCGCCGCGATGGCCCGGGCGGTCGGGCTCCACGCGGTGCGGGTAGAAGACCCGGCCGAACTGGAGGGCGCGATCCGGAACGTGCTCGCCTATGACGGTCCGGCCGTACTCGACGTGGTGGTCAACCGTCAGGAACTCTCGATCCCACCGAAGATCGACGGACAGCAGGTGAAGGGCTTCAGCCTTTACGTGCTGCGTGCGGTGATGAGCGGCCGCGGGGATTCGGTTCTCGATCTCGCTAAGACGAACATCATCCGGTAGCTGAAGCATTGCTTCGAAGGTATCCAGACCGAGCCGTGATGCGGCCTCCAGGCTCAACGGTGGCCGCATCCTCGGACAAAAGATTGGTTTGGCAGCGGGGCCGGGAAGCGCAAGCCGGCCTTAACAACAGGATCCTTGCAGCTGCGGCGGGCGTAATCCTTGCACGGTCTTCCGAAACGGAGGAAGGAGCTTCCATGCGCTACATGCTCGGCTGCAGTCTGTCTTATAACATACTGTCGGACACGACGTTTATCTTCAATATCGAGGTCGCTCGACTGAAGAGCCTTGAGATTCTCAGCGAGACGCTGATTCTCAAGCCCGACCTGAAGCGGGAAATCTACATCTCGCCCGATCTGCAAAACCGATATCTCGGGGTGAACGTCCCCGCCGGCCAGTTCTCGCTGGAATACAACGCCGAGGTCGAGCTCACCGTCCATCGGGCCGATCCGGCCACGATCAACGAAACGCCGATCTCGCAGCTTCCCCTCGACATCCTGCCGTTCCTGCTGCCCAGCCGCTTCGTCTCGTCCGACCGGCTGACGCCCTTCGCGCAGGCCGAGTTCGGGGCGATGCCCAAGGGGCACCAGCGCGTCAATGCGATCTGCAACTGGATTCACGATCATCTCACCTACCAGCCCGGCACCAGCGACGGCGAGACGACCGCCGATGAGAGCCTGCTCAAGCGCGCCGGCGTGTGCCGCGATTTCGCGCATATCGGGACGGCCTTCTGCCGAGCCCTGGGCATCCCCGCCCGATTCGTGAGCTGCTACGCCCACGGGCTCGTGCCGAGCGATTTCCACGCTGTGTTCGAGGCCTATCTCGACGGCCGCTGGTGGCTGTTCGACGCCACCCGTCAGGCCGATCTCGACGGTCTCGTCCGCATCGGCGTCGGCCGGGATGCGGCGGAGATCGCCTTCTCGACGCCCTACGGCAACATGCAGCCGGTCAACCAGCAAATCCGTATCGCGCGCTCCGACGGCCTCGGCAGCCCGCCCCAGCGCACGGTCGACGCAATCTCGACGGAATTGCCCGCGCCGCATGCGGGAGCGGCCTGAACGTCCGGGTGACGGGATGCCGTGTCCCGTCGCCCGATTTCGGCACCTACGCGCGTCGTCGGCACATGGGTCGGGCCGACAAAGGCGATCGATTCGGTGCCCTGACCTCATGTCGGGGTGGTTCGTCCACACCTCCGTCTTGGATAAGACCGTCTACCAGACGGCCGATGTATGAGATTTCAGTCTAAGCAAGACTTTACGATCTATGATATGCCTCTTTCGGGATAAGATAGACTATCGAATGAGGCACGATGCCAGCCATCCTCCAGACAAAGGGAATGACATTCGATGCATATCGAATGTCTTTTCGGGCAATGCGCTCGCTTCGGCGCGAAACCGGCGCTATGATCGCGATTGCTATCACGCAATTTGTGTTGATCAGTTTTGCAGGAAGATCATTTGACAGTCCTTTCATATCGCTGGGTGGACTATTTTACTTAGCTTTATCAATCATATACATTCCTTATTTATTAGAAATCTATCGCTATTGCTTGGACCTTGAACGCTTAAGCATTGAAAACTTGCTCGCTCAGGCGATCCGGGCAAAATATTTTCTCGTCTATGAGATAGGATGGCAGCTGATCACATCCCTATGGGGAGAAGCCCAGAAAACCGACTCGCTGCCGCTTATGCTATCGATATTTATCGGCGCGGGCGGCCTCTTGTTATGGCTTAGGATACGCTTGGTCGTCTTGGGACTGATCCTTGCAGTGCCAAGCCTGAACGTCACCGCCAAAGACGCGTTTCGGGCAACGGAAGGTCGGGCGTGGGACATCTTCTTTATCGCTTTTCGAGCAAGCTTGCCCCTCGTCGTGATCATGGTTGCGGTCATCATTTCGGTTTCCATCGCAATCGGCCCGCTCTCGGATGAAAATCGATCTCTACAGATCGTCCTTTTTCAGATTGTTTTCTTGCCTATAGGGTTCATCGGCTTGGTTCTGCGCACGGTCGTGGAAGTGCAGATTTTCCAACGGCTCGGACTTCCCAGCCGCCAACATGAGGTAGAATGACCGCCCGGTCGTATGGCTCGATTTTCGCGACGACGATGCAGGAGCGTTAAAAAATGACCTATCGCCACATCGTCGGCCCCAAGACCCATATCTTTGCCGATCTCGCCGCGCTGATGGCCAAGGCGACGCCGCTGAGATCCGGCGACCGGCTCGCCGGCATCGCGGCGGAATCGGCGGAGGAGGGGATGGCCGCCCGCTGGTGCCTGTCCGAGGTGCCGCTGTCGGAGATCCTGGCCAAACCCCTCATTCCCTACGAGGAGGACGACGTCACCCGCCTCATCCTCGACACGCATGATGAAGTGGCCTTCAAGGAGATCGCCCATCTCACCGTCGGCGATTTCCGCGAGTTCCTGATCAAGGCGTCCTCCGAGACCCTGACCCGGATCTCGCCCGGCATCACGCCGGAGATCGCCGCCGCGGTCTCGAAGATCATGCGGCATCAGGACCTAATCCTGGTGGCCCGCAAATGCCGGGTGGTGACGAAGTTCCGCAACACGATTGGCCTGCCCGGCCGGCTTTCCGTCCGTCTCCAGCCCAACCATCCCACCGACGATGCCGCCGGCATCACCGCCGCCATCGTCGACGGGCTGTCCTATGGCTGCGGCGATGCGGTGATCGGCCTCAATCCGGCCTCCGATTCCGTCTCCACCCTGAGCGGCTTGCTCCACCTCTTCGACGACCTGATCCAGCGCCTCGCGATCCCCACGCAGGGCTGCATCCTCACCCATGTCACCACCACGCTGGAGGCGATGAACCGCGGCCTGCCGGTGGATCTCGTGTTCCAGTCGATCGCGGGCACGCAGAAGGCCAATGCCAGTTTTGGCGTCACCCTGCCGATCCTGAAGGAGGCGCACGAGGCGGCCCTTGCCCTGAAGCGCGGCACGGTGGGCGACAATTGCATGTATTTCGAGACCGGGCAGGGCTCGGCACTCTCGGCCAATGCCCATCACGGCATCGACCAGCAGACCCTGGAGGCACGGGCCTACGCCGTCGCGCGTCCGTTCCGGCCGCTCCTCGTTAACACCGTGGTGGGCTTCATCGGGCCGGAATATCTCTATGACGGCCGGGAGATCATCCGGGCCGGATTGGAGGACCATTTCTGCGGCAAGCTCATGGGCCTGCCGCTCGGCTGCGACGTTTGCTACACCAACCATGCCGAAGCCGACCAGAACGACATGGACACGCTCCTGACCTTGCTGGGAGCGGCCGGCTGCACGTTCGTCATGGGCATTCCCGGTGCCGACGACGTGATGCTCAACTACCAATCCACCTCGTTCCACGATTCACTCTACGTGCGCGAGGTGCTCGGCCTGAAACGCGCGCCGGAATTCGAGGCTTGGCTCGAACAGATCGGCCTGACCGATGCGGAGGGCGCACTCCTGCCCGAGGGACCGAGCGCCCGCCTCATCGCGGCGGCTCCCGGCCTGTCCGCCCAGAAGGGGATTGCCGCATGAGCGCCGAGGACACCTCCGAAGATCCCTGGGCCAGATTGAGCCGCCTGACGCCGGCGCGGATCGGTCTCGGGCGCGCCGGAACCGGCATGCCCACCATCGAGGTGCTGCGCTTCGGGCTCGCCCATGCACAGGCGCGGGATGCCGTCCACACGCCAATGGATACCGCAGAGGTCGCCTCCGGGATCGAGGCACGCGGCTATCCCACCCTCATCCTTGCTTCGGCGGCGCCGGATCGCGCCACCTATCTGCGTCGCCCCGACCTCGGCCGCACCCTGGGCGAGGAGAGCGCGAAGGCCCTTGCCGAGCGGCCCACCGAGCCAGCGGACCTCGCCATCGTCGTGGCGGACGGCCTGTCAGCCAGGGCAGTGCACGAGGGTGCGGCCGGCTTCCTCGCCGCCTTCAAGCCGCATATCGACAGGGCCGGGTGGACGCTGGCTCCCATCGTAGTGGCGACGCAGGGGCGCGTCGCCCTCGGCGACGGGATCGGCGCGGCGCTGAAGGCTCGCGCCGTCGCCGTCCTCATCGGCGAGCGGCCGGGCCTGTCCTCGCCCGACAGTCTCGGGATCTATCTGACTCTGGACCCGCGCGTCGGTCGTTCGGATGCCGAGCGCAACTGCATCTCGAACGTCCGCCCCGCCGGGCTCTCCCATGAGCTCGCGGCGTTCAAACTCGACTGGCTTCTGCGCGAGGCGTTCGTGCGCGGAATCACCGGCGTGAACCTCAAGGATGGCAGCGGGCCAGACCTGGAGCCGCCGCCGCGTCAGCAGGCGATCGGGGACGGAAGCGACACCGCATCCGTCGCCTGACGGAGCATTGTTCGAGGTCGACGGCAGTCGAGCCGAGAAGTGTGGAGCCCTGTGACTGGAATGGGCACACCTCAGTCGGACGCGCTTTCAGTCGACCGAGTGGATACACCTTTCGCTAAAGCGCGATTCTGAGCACAGCTCGTGGGCGCGGCCGATGGCGATTTGCCTATACCCTGCCGGGGTGAGGCAAAGAGCAGTTGTCCTCACTCTCTTACTTCGCGCATAGCCGAGCCTCGACGCTGCGCCGGCTGCGATAGCTATTCGCGAGGGTCGAACGGGTCACCGTGTTCTCACCGGACACCGCTGCCTGTCCCCGGTCCCGGGAAGAAGCGTGGCTGTGGCGGGGTCGCAACACCGCGAAAGCATCCCGACTTCGCCTTGGGAGACGCCCTCATTCGCCGCGATCCCGCCATAAACCGGGACCACCTCAACATCCGCGGTAAACGACAGTTTCCCCAACGCTTTACCGCTGAATTCCGAGACTGCGCTTCACGGTGTCGAACGACGCTTCGCCGGCGTCGCCTGTCATCGCGTTGAGAAACGACAGCCGGGCTTCACCTGTAGCGGCTGAGACGGGGCCGAGAGAGACGATGGACGTGCGTACCACAGACAAGTCGAAGCTTCCGAGCCGTCACGTCACGGAAGGTCCCGAGCGGGCTCCGCACCGGTCGTATCTCTACGCGATGGGTCTCACCAAGGAACAGATTCACCAGCCGCTGGTCGGCGTAGCCTCGTGCTGGAACGAAGCGGCGCCTTGCAACATCTCGCTGATGCGCCAGGCGCAGGCCGTGAAGAAGGGCGTCTCCGCCGCCAACGGCACGCCGCGCGAATTCTGCACCATCACGGTCACCGACGGCATCGCCATGGGCCATGCCGGCATGCGCGCCTCTCTGCCTTCGCGCGAGGTCATCGCCGACTCGGTCGAGTTGACCATGCGCGGCCATGCCTATGACGCCCTCGTGGGCCTTGCCGGCTGCGACAAGTCCCTGCCGGGCATGATGATGGCCATGGTGCGCCTCAACGTGCCGTCGATCTTCATCTATGGCGGCTCGATCCTGCCGGGCTCGTTCCGCGGCAAGCCCGTCACGGTACAGGACCTGTTCGAGGCGGTGGGCAAGCACGCCGTCGGCGACATGAGCCTCGACGATCTCGACGAGCTGGAGCAGGTCGCCTGTCCCTCGGCCGGGGCTTGCGGCGCGCAGTTCACCGCCAACACCATGGCAACGGTCTCCGAGGCCATCGGCCTCGCGCTGCCGTATTCGGCCGGCGCCCCGGCCCCTTACGAAATCCGCGACAGATTCTGCATGACCGCGGGCGAGAAGGTGATGGAGCTCATCGCCAAGAACATCCGCCCGCGCGACATCGTCACCCGCAAGAGTCTTGAGAACGCGGCCGCCGCCGTCGCGGCTTCCGGCGGCTCCACCAACGCGGCCCTGCACCTGCCGGCGATCGCGCATGAATGCGGCATCAAGTTCGACCTGTTCGACGTCGCCGAGATCTTCAAGCGCACGCCTTACATCGCCGACCTGAAGCCGGGCGGACGCTACGTTGCCAAGGACATGTTCGAGGTCGGCGGCATCCCGCTGCTGATCAAGACGCTCCTCGACCACGGCTTCATCCACGGCGACTGCATGACCGTGACCGGCCGCACCATCGCCGAGAACATGGAGAAGGTCGCCTGGAACCCGGACCAGGACGTGGTCCGGCCCGCCAATGCGCCCATCACCGTCACCGGAGGCGTGGTCGGCCTGCGCGGCAACCTCGCACCGCAGGGCGCCATCGTGAAGGTCGCCGGCATGTCGGAAGACAAGCAGGTCTTCACCGGCCCGGCCCGCGTGTTCGACGGCGAAGAGGCCTGTTTCGAGGCAGTCCAGAAGCGCACCTACAAGGAGGGCGAGGTTCTCGTCATCCGCTACGAAGGCCCGAAGGGCGGCCCCGGCATGCGCGAGATGCTCTCGACCACCGCCGCGCTCTACGGCCAGGGCATGGGCGACAAGGTCGCCCTCATCACCGACGGACGCTTCTCCGGCGCGACGCGCGGTTTCTGCGTCGGCCATGTCGGCCCGGAAGCCGCCGTGGGCGGGCCGATCGGCCTAATCCGCGATGGGGACATGATCACCCTCGATGCGATCAAGGGCACGCTCGACGTGGCCGTGACCGACGAGGAATTCGCCAAGCGGCGGGCGGAATGGACGCCGCGGACCAACACCGCGACCTCCGGCTATCTCTGGAAATACATGCAGACCGTCGGTCCCGCAGTGGACGGCGCCGTCACCCATCCCGGGGGCGCCGAGGAGATTCAAACCTATGCGGATGTCTAGGACTGACCTTCGCCGGCCCGTGCGGCCGGCAGGGGCCGATCCCGGTCGCGCCGCACGTCGGGTGAGGCGGATGGGAGCGGCCCTCGCGCTGCTCCTCGCCGGCGCCACCTCGGCGCTGGCGCTGGATCCCGCCGCGCGTACGCCCGTGCCTGCCACGGGCGGTTACCGCACGGCGCGCGAAGCCCTGCGCTCGGGCGTCCGTGACTACAATGCCGGCGACAAGGAAGGGGCCGCGCGCGCCCTCGAATACGCCGCCGGCCAGGGCCACGCCCTTGCCTTGTGGAAGCTCGGCCGGATGTATGCCGAGGGCGACGGCGTGCCCCATGACGACCTGAAGGCTTTCGAGTTCTTCTCGCGCATCGCCGACGACAACACCGATGACGGGCCGGACACCCAGAATTCAGGCGTCGTCGCCAGCGCCTTCACGGCGCTCGGCACGTATTTCCTCGACGGGATCAAGGGCACTTACGTGCGCCCGAACCCGGAGCGGGCCTACGACATGTTCAATTATGCGGCGTCGTATTTCGGCGACCCGAACGCCCAGTACAATCTCGCGCGCCTCTACCTCGAGGGGACCGGCGTGGATGCCGACCCGCGTCAGGCCGCGCGCTGGTTCAATCTCGCGGCCGAGAAGGGCCATGCTCCGGCCCAGGCCCTGCTGGGCAACCTTCTGATGAACGGGCAGGGCGTTCCGGCACAGCGGGCCCGTGGCTTGATGTGGCTGTCGCTGGCCCGGGAATCGGCCCAAGGGCGCAAGGACGACTGGATCGTCACCCTGTCCGACAAGGCATGGGCCACCGCCTCGGAAGAAGAGAAGGCCCAGGCTCAGGCCCAGGCCCTCCAGGCTCAGTCGCAGGTCACCGGATCGTCCCGGCGCCGTCGCTAGAGCTGCACCCGACCACGTTGGGTCGGGGCACATCTCTAGGCCTTTGTTTTACCGCGCTCTTTTTCGCCGAACCGGCATCCACTTCGGCGGAGAGCGCTCTAGGCGATCCGGGAAGGGAGCGACAGCCGGCTCCCGGCAGGCTCATTTCGTCCGCGCCGCGATCGCCGTGACGAAGGACGGACGCGACAGCGTCGCGTCGATATAGGACGCGAGCTTCGGCCAGCGGCCGGCATCGACCGGCTCCTTGGCGAGACGCAGGTTATGAAACGTCGTCGCCACCGAGATGTCGGCGATGCTGAACGCGTCACCTACAAGGTACGGGCCGTCGATCTGGCTCTCCAGGTAATCGTAGAGTTTCGGGAACTCGTCCGTCACCGCCTTCACCGCCACGGCCTCGTCGCCGGGCTTACCCATCAGGACAGGCTTCACGACACGCTCGGCGAAGGGCTTGATCAGCACCGCGAACAACTCGGTATCGCCGAACTTGTCGAACCAGACGGCGCGCGCGCGGTCCTTCGGCGCCTGTGGCCACAGGACCGGGCTCGGATACTTGGCCTCGATATAGGCCGAGATCGCCGACGAATCGGCCAGCCGAAAGCCGTCATCCTCGAAAGCCGGAATCTTACCGAGAGGGCTGCAGGCCTGGAACGCCTCGTCCGGCGCGTGGAAGAACACCGGAACGTGCTCGAACGTGATGTTCTTCTCGGCGAGGGTGACGAGAATCTTGCGGACGAAGGGCGAATAGCTCGTGCCGTAGAGAATCATGCGAAGGGAAGGCCTGTTGGATCGGGGAGGGTGAGGCGGGCCGCGATGGCCCGTGCCTCGGGTGACCTCAGATAGGGCCCGGATCCCGTTCGATCACCCCATGCACGGCATAGCCGCCGAAACGCTGCGCCACGCGTGCCCGCCGTCGGGAAAGGCGCGCCACATCGGCGAGGGCGTCGGCGAGTCCCTGTCGCGGGGTGACGTGAAACCCAGCGAGCCATCGGTTGAGCAGCCATCTCGCCGGCTGCGGCAGACCGCCCTGATCCCCGAAATCGACGATGTGCAGAGAACCGTCCGGAGCGAGGTGACCGGCCGCCTCGGCGAGGACGGCGCGCCAGGGCGGGATCATCGACAGGGCGTAGGAGATCACGATCCGGTCGAAGACCGCCTCCCCGAACAGGGCGGCCGGATCGAAGGCCGTGGCATCGCCACGGGCGAGGCGGATGCGGTGGGCGAGGCCCGCGCGGGCGGTGGCGCGCCCCGCTGTCGCCAGCATCTCGGTCGAAACATCGAGGCCAAAGCATCGGGCATCCGGGTAGGTTCGCGCGATGCGCACGAGGTTGCGCCCGGTGCCGCACCCGATCTCCAGCACGCTCCCCCCGGCGGGAAGCCGGAGATCCGCGACCATGCCGTCTCGGCCGAGGAGGTAGAACTTCCGGCTCGCATCGTAGATGTGCCGCTGGTAGCGGTACATCCGGTCCATCAGCCGCGCCGCCTCGCTCATGAAGAGGCCAGACGGTAGAGGTGGAACGCCCCATAGATCGACGACCGGTCCTGCTCGCCGAGTCGACGGCTCTCCTCCTCGGCATAGTCCCAGGCGCCGAGGATGGAATCCGGGACCCGGCCGGGCAGCCGACGCTCGTCCGCTGCCGTCCGGAAGATCACGCGGGCGCCAGGCCGAGCCGCGCGGGTGATCTGGGTCCACAGGTCGGTGAGGTCGGCATCCGTCATCCAATCCTGCGCATCGAGAAGGATGACGGCATCGACGCTGGCGGCCGGGCTCTCCCGCAGGAATTCGGTCATCGATTGCTGGCGGAAGTCGAGGCGGCCGGCGCGCTCGCGTAGAGCCGCGTGGTTCCCGGCCTGGAGATAGGGCGGCAGCGATGCGTCGGGCGCGGTGTCGTAGGCCCGGCCGAAGGCCTGCCAGGCGAAGTAGTTGGATCGGATCGGGAAGCCGCAGGCGAGCCGCTCCAGACGGTGGCGCAAGACGGCCGCCATCCCGCCGGGGCCATCGCCCGCCAGAGCCACGTATTGCGCGGGCGGGATGCCGAGGCCGTAGAGCGAGGCCGGCTGGCGGATGAGCCAGCGGATGAAGGCCTTCTCGAAGAGCGGGGCCAGTTCTTTCTCGAAGATCGTCCGCTGTTCGGCGAGGTCCCGCGCCTTCAGAACGGCACTGAGATCGCAGCCGTAGCGGCGGGCCAGCCAATGGCCCGCGCCGATGAAACGCCCGAGCAGGCCGTAGCGGTAGAAGCCTCGCTCGAAGGCCGAGATGCGACGCCCGCCATCGAGACGCCGCGTCTCCCAATAGGCCCGGGACGTGGCGTCGAGATGCGGCCGGATGATCTCGTCATAGGCGGCCACGTTCTCGGGCCGGGCGGGGCGGCCGAAGAAGCCGAAGTACGCGGCATGGTCGGGCAGGTGCCGGAGGGCGGCGAGTTTCAGCCTCCCCAGGGCCACATGGGCGCCGTTGAGGTCGACGGCGCTGATCCGTGCCGGGTTGGCCGTGAGGTAGGAGAGCGCGTTGCAGCCCCCCGAGGCGATGGTGACGACGTGGTCCTCCGGCCGCAGCCGGAGCGCCGCCATGTCCACCACCGGGTCTTCCCAGATCTGCGGATAGACCAACCCGCTGAAGGCCGCCGTGAACAGGCGTTCCGATACTCCCGCCTTCGAGAAGGCCCGGTTGCGATGGACGGCCTGAGTGAGACCCAGATTCGTCTCGCGGCGGATGGCCCGTGCTGCGCGCGTCATGAACGGTCTCACGTCGCTGGTTGGCGTGAACGATTCCAGGGCCGTTACGGCATGTGCATGACCGCCCGGTGACGGAGGATCGTCTCCGAACGGGTCCGATGAGAGATCATTCCTTTACCCGGGGCAGTCGCGCCCAGAACGTCGCTAGCTCAGCCCTCGAACTCGGGCCTCGGATCAGCGCGGTCGCAGCTCGATCGTCACCGGCACGTGGTCGGAGGGCTTTTCCAGGCCACGCAGATGCTTCTGCACGGAAGCCGAGACCAGACGGTCGGCGGCCTGGGGCGAGAGCAGCAGGTGGTCGATGCGGATTCCCTGGTTCCGCTGCCAGCAGCCGGCCTGGTAATCCCAGAACGTGTAGAGGCCCGGCCGAGGGTCGCAGGCGCGCAGGGCCTCGGTGAATCCTTCGGCGAGGAGGGCGCGGAAGGCGGAACGAGTCTCGGGCAGGAACAGCGCGTCGTTCACCCAGGCGCTCGCATCCGCCGCGTCCTCGGGCTCGGGAATCACGTTGTAATCGCCCGCCAGGACCAGGGCCTGCTCGTCCGCCAGGAGCGCGCGGGCGTGCGCCCTCAGCCGCTCCATGAAGCCGAGCTTGTAGGTGTATTTCGGTCCCGGCGTCGGATTGCCGTTGGGCAGGTAGATCGAGGCCACCCGGACGGGGGCCACATCCTCTCCCGAGATCAGCGCCTCGATGTAGCGGGATTGCTCGTCGGTCTCGTCGCCGGGCAGGCCACGGCGGATCTCGCTCATGGTGAGCGGCGCCCGCACCAGCAGGGCCACGCCGTTATAGGCCTTCTGTCCCAGCGTCTCGACGGCGTAGCCCGCCGCCTCGATCTCGGCGCGGGGAAAGCCCTCGTCCTGGCATTTCAGCTCCTGCAGGCAGACCACGTCGGGCTTGGCCTCGTCGAGGAAGCCGACGAGATGGCCGACCCGCTGCTTGATCGAATTGACGTTCCAGGTGGCGATCCGCATGGGCTCTGAGATCCGGTCGGAGAGGGCCGCCCGTCATCGGGCCTTCGCGTCGGGCTGGCAAGGTATGCGCACACGAGGAAGACCGGATGTCCGACGGCTGGTTCGCACCGATCCGGGCCTATTGCGAGCGCGGGGATGCGGGCTTCTGGGCCGAGCCGCTGAACGCCGCCTCCAACGCCGCCTTCCTCGTTGCAGCGTTCCTGGCTTTTCGCCTCGCCGGCTCCGGCCCGAGACGAGACCGAGCGGCGACGGCGCTGGCCGGGCTCGTCGCCCTCGTCGGCATCGGGTCCAGGCTGTGTGAAAACGTGCTGATCTGATAGGGTAAATTCCGATCTTGGAGGTCGGGATGAAGCGCTTCATCGCAGGTGAGGATCGTCAGCAGATCACGCTGCTTCCCGATTGCCTGGACGACTATATCACCGCCGACAATCCGGTTCGCCTCGTCGAAGTGTTCGTCGATGAGCTCGATCTGACGGCACTCGGCTTTGCAGGCGCGGTGCCGGAGGCGACCGGCCGTCCGGCCTATCACCCGGCGACGCTGCTCAAGATCTACCTCTACGGCTACCTCAACCGTGTCCCGTCGAGCCGTCGGCTCGAACGCGAGAGCCAGCGCAACGTCGAGCTGATTTGGCTGACCGGTCGGCTGATGCCCGACTTCAAGACGCTGGCCGACTTCCGCAAGGACAACGGTTCTGCCATCCAGGCCGCTTGCGCGCAGTTCGTGGTGCTGTGCCGGCGGCTGAACCTGTTCAGCAAGGCCGTCGTCGCGGTCGACGGCAGCAAGTTCAAGGCGGTCAACAACCGCGACAAGAACTTCACCGCCGCCAAGGTCGAAGCCCGGATGGCGCAGGTCGAGACGAGCATCGGCCGTTACCTCGCGGCGCTGGACCGGGCTGACCGCGAGCCGAGCGACATCGCCGAGGCGCGCACGACGCGGCTCAAGGAGAAGATCGCGGGCTTACGCGAGCAGATGCAGGTTCTCCAGGCGAGAGGCCGGCAGGTCGAGGCTGCGCCCGATCGCCAGATCTCGCTGACCGATCCCGATGCGCGCTCCATGCCGACCAGCGGCAAAGGCACCGGCATGGTCGGCTACAACGTCCAGGCGGCCGTGGATGCCGAGCATCACTTGATCGTCGCCCATACGGTGACCAACATCGGCAATGATCGGACCCAACTCGCGCCGATGGGGCTTCTGGCGCAGGCAGCGACAGGATGCGACACGCTTACGGTGCTGGCCGACCGGGGCTACCTCAACGGCGAGCAGGTCCTGGCCTGCGAGGGGACCGGCGTGCTGCCCTGCGTGCCAAAGACCCTGACCTCGGGCCATGCCAAGCGTGGCCTCTTCACGGGACAGGACTTCGTCTACGACGCCGAAAACGATCACTACACCTGTCCCGCCGGCCAGCACCTGACCAAGGGGCCGGCCCGGTCCGATCGCCGGGCCGAGGGCGACGAGATGGACCACTACCGCAACCTGACGGCCTGTCTCGATTGCGCGCTCAAGCCCCGCTGCACGCCGGCGGAGACGCGGCGTGTCAAACGCTGGGTGCACGAGGGCGTCCTCGACGCAATGCAGGCGCGGCTCGACCGAATGCCAGACGCGATGAAGATCCGTCGCCAGACCGTCGAGCACCCATTCGGCACGCTGAAGGCCTGGATGGGAGCGACCCACTTCCTGACCCGGACCTTGGCCAGGGTCAGAACAGAGATGAGCCTGCAGGTTCTGGCCTACAACATGAAGCGGATGATCCAGATGTTCGGGGTCGGTCCGCTGATGGCGGCGATCCGAGCCTGAAGGCCACCACTTCGCTCGGCGACACTCTCAGGACATTCGCCTTGAACCTGAGGGATCTGCGTTCTCACACAGCCTCGGTCGTTCCTGTTCCACACCGTCGCCGTCCGCTGGGCGATGCTCGCCGACGTCATCCCCATTGCCCTCTTCATCTACGCCTATTTCTTTCTCGCCCTTCGACGGCTCCTCGGGCTCACCCTCGTTCCGGCGATCCTGGCGACCCTCGGCTTTGCCGGCTTCGCTGCCGGGCTGGAACCGGCCCTCGACGCGCTCACGGGCCAATCCGTCGACCGCTTGAGCAACGGCTCCATCGCCTACGCCCCCGCCATCCTGACCCTCGTCGGCGTCGCCGTCGGCTTGCTGATGCCCCAGACATGCTCCCTCGGCCCGGCACGGAGCCGCGCCGGCCTCTCGCTCCTCGCCATCGCCGCGCTGTTCGCCCTCTCCCTGACCTTCCGCACCCTGGACGCCGCCCTCTGCCCGAGCCTGCCGATCGGCACCCATTTCCTCTGGCATTGCCTCAACGCCGCCGTCCTGTACGGCCTCATCGCCACGGCGTGGCGCTTCGAGGCGACGGTGAACGATCGGCGTTCCGCGCCCTGAGGAGGGCGGCTCCGTCGTTCTCCGATCGGCCCGCTCGACGCCGCGTCGCGAGAAGCCACGGGTTTTCTTGCACCCCACAGGTTTTCTTGCACCCCACAGGGATTCGTTGCAGAAGAGCCGGCCGTTCGAAGGAGCGGTGTCACGCACAGGCTCGAACGACGGGTTGCCCGCGCTCGGCCGAGCGAAGTCAAATACGGATCGCGTCCATGTCACAGAGCCTCCGCCTCGGCGTCGCCGGTCTCGGCACCGTCGGCGCTTCCGTCGTCCGGATGGTGGCTCGCCGCGCCGAAGCCATCACCGCCGCCACGGGCCGGGCGGTGCGCGTCACCGCCGTCTCCTCGCGCGACAAGACCCGCGACCGCGGCCTCGATCTCTCCGGCGTGACCTGGTTCGACGATCCCGTCGCCTTGGCCTCCTCGGGCGAGGTCGATTGCGTGGTGGAGCTCATCGGCGGCTCGGAAGGCCCGGCCAAGGCGACGGTGGAAGCTGCCATCGCCGCCGGGAAGCACGTGGTCACCGCCAACAAGGCGCTGCTGGCCCATCACGGCGCGGCCCTGTCGAAAGCCGCCGAGGCCAAGGGCGTGACCCTCGCCTACGAGGCTTCCGTCGCCGGCGGCATCCCCGTCATCAAGGCCCTGCGCGAGGGGCTCACCGGCAATGCCGTGTCGCGTGTCTACGGAATCATGAACGGCACCTGCAACTACATCCTCACCCGGATGGAGCGGGAGGGCCTGACCTTCGAGGCCTGCCTCAAGGATGCGCAGGCTCTTGGCTATGCCGAGGCCGATCCGACCTTCGACGTCGAGGGGTTCGACACCGCCCATAAGCTCGCCATTCTCGTCAGCCTCGCTTTCGGTGTGGAGATCGACGCCGAGGGCGTCTCGGTGGAGGGCATTTCGGCGATCCAGCCCCTGGATCTCACCATGGCCGAGGAACTCGGCTACCGGATCAAGCTGCTCGGCGTCGCGCAGGTGGCCGAGGGCGGCATCGAGCAGCGCGTCCACCCGACCATGGTGCCGAAATCCTCCGCCATCGCCCAGGTGATGGGTGTCACCAACGCCGTGACCATCGATGCGGATGCGGTGGGCGAGCTGACGCTGATCGGCCCAGGAGCCGGCGGCGAGGCGACCGCTTCCGCGGTGGTGGCGGATATCGCCGACATCGCGGCCGGCGTCGCGCGGCCGACCTTCGGACGCCCCGCCATGAGCCTCGCGCCGTCCGAGCGGGTGGCGATGCAGCGGCATGAGGGCGGCTACTACATCCGCCTCACCGTGCATGACCGGCCCGGCGTCGCGGCGGGTGTCGCCACGCGGATGGCCGAGCGTGACATCTCCATCGAAAGCATCCTGCAGCGGCGCTCGGAGAGCGCCGCCACCAAGGACCCGCATGGCCGCTCCGGCCAGCCGGTGCCCCTGGTGCTGATCACCTACGCGGCCACGGAAGGCACCATCCGCGCGGCGCTCGACGCCATCGCGGCGGATGGACTCCTTGCCGAAGCGCCGCAATTGATCAGGATCGAACGCGAATAAGAAGGCCGCCCATCGCGGCCCAGACACGACAAGGGACGGGACCAGGATGGCGGACGAAACGATTGGGCAGACGGGACATCCGGTCACCCGCACGCTGAGCCTCGAACTGGCGCGCGTGACCGAGCGCGCCGCCATCGCCGCCGCCCGGCTTCGCGGCCAGGGACGCGAGAAGGAGGCCGACCAGGCCGCCGTCGACGCCATGCGGCGCGAGCTCAACCTCCTGCCGATCAACGGCACGGTGGTCATCGGCGAAGGTGAGCGCGACGAAGCGCCGATGCTCTACATCGGAGAGCAACTCGGCACCGGGGCCGGGCCGAAGGTGGACATCGCCGTCGATCCGCTGGAGGGGACGACCCTCTGCGCCAAGGACATGCCCGGCGCCATCGCGGTGATGGCGCTCGCCGAGCACGGGTCGCTGCTCGCCGCGCCCGACGTCTACATGCAGAAGATCGCCATCGGCCCCGGCTATCCCCAGGGCCTCGTCGATCTCGATGCCAGCCCGGCCGACAACATCGCGGCGCTCGCCCGCCACAAGGGCTGCGCCCCCTCCGAAATCACCGCCATCATCCTCGACAGGCCGCGCCATATGGGCCTGGTCGCCGCCGTGCGCGAGACCGGTGCCGGCATCCGCCTGATCTCGGACGGCGACATCGCGGGCATCATCCACACGACGAGCCCGGACGAGACCGGAGCCGACATCTATCTCGGCATCGGCGCGGCACCCGAGGGCGTCATCGCCGCCGGTGTCCTGCGCTGCATCGGCGGGCATATGCAGGGCCGTCTGATCCTCGACAGCCACGACAAGCGCGAGCGCGCGGCCCGGATGGGCATCAGCGATCCGAACCGCAAATACGAGCTCGCCGACATGGCGCGCGGCGACGTGATCGTGGCCGCGACCGGCGTCACCGACGGGGCGCTCCTGCAGGGCGTGCGGTTCAAGACCGGCATGATCGTGACGGAGACGGTGGTCTACCGTTCGTCCACCGGCACCGTCCGCCGCATCGTCGGCGAGCATCGCCGCCCCGAGCGGTTCGAAGCGTGACCGCCGTGCCGGACCTCGCGATCCGCGCCGTCCGGCCCGACGAGCGCGAGGCCTGGGAGGGGTTGTGGTCGGGCTATCTCGACTTCTACCGCGCCTCGATCCCGCCGGAGACCCGCGACCTGACCTGGTCGCGGATCCACGATCCCCTCGTGCCCATCCATGCCCTCGTGGCCGAGGATGAGGGCGTCCTGGTGGGGCTCGTCCATTACATCTTCCACGCCTCGGCCTGGACCCGTGGACCGTACTGCTACCTGCAGGACCTGTTCACGGCGCCGTCCTCCCGGGGCAGGGGGATCGCCCGCGCCCTGATCAAGCGGGTGATGGTCGAGGCCAGTAACGCCAGGGCCGACCGCGTCCACTGGCTGACGATGGAAGACAACGCACCGGCCCGCGCCTTGTACGATACGCTCGCCGACCGGTCGGGCTTCATCCAGTACCGGCGGATCTTGCCGCCGGGCTGAACGGACGACATGATGGTCGAAAGTCGGCATCGGGTTTGCGCCACGACCACCCGAAGCGGAAGGAGAGCGGAAGTCCGCTTCGAGAAAGCGGGCGCCCTGTGGGGGCCAGCCCTCGATCCGGCTCCGTCTCGTTCGTCTATGCAGTGCTTCCCAGGGGTTCCGTTGCCTCGGCAAACCGGAGGTTTGTCGGCGTCCGCCAGGCAGCCTCGACAGCGCGTCGCTCAATGCGTTCACCGGTCAACGGGATCGACGTATCGACCATGTCGACGGAGAAATCGGCAGCCCAGACTGCGCCCGCCCCCTTGAGGAAGAAGCCGAAGAATAGGCTCTCCGCATCATCATCGACGTCAAGCACAACCTTTCGGGACGTCCAAGGGTTATCGCCGAACAACCAGCCGTCACGGTGGTTCTTCAGGTTGTCATAGGCGAACGTCTCACCGGGTGCGCCGCCAACACTCGCCAAAATCGTTGCCCCATGGCTCACACCTTCGCTGCGAAGCTGAGCGCTGACAGCGACCCTCTTTCCACGATACGGCCGTGCGGAAGCAGTCTGCATGTATCCGCCCATAGCCTTCGTGAGATCTATGTAGCGATCCGCGGAAATCTCTGGGATCAGCCGAATCAGAGCGGCCGATCCACCCGGCGCTCCGGCTTCCGCATCCGCACCATGGTCGTAAGCATCAGGGTACGCTGCCCTGAACTCCCAGACCTTGAGATCCTTCACCTTACGTGTCGCCGATGCAGTCATGCTTTTGGCTCGGGCTGTGAGAACGTTCCAGTCCTTGCATCCGAGCTGACGGGCGACGATGTCGAGACACTCGCCATGTGAGATATCGACGTTCTTGGCTCGCATAGCCGTTTCCAGGGCTTTTGCCATGGATTTTGCACTGCCAACGGAAGTCATCTTGCTGATCCCTACCGGATCGGCCGCAACGTCAGTGCTCGCATTGCCGACTGGCCGACCCTGCAAAAGGGATGGCAGACCTCTTGGAGGATGCATTCACCAAACCCAAGAGGGCGCGAGCGGCCGGCTGCATCAGCCGCTCCGAGGAAAACACCCTGACCGTCGAGTCGTCAAGCTTCCTCGTGGTCGATGAAGGGCCGGATGCGGCCTCGACACGCTGGCCCCATCCATCCCCTCAGGCCCCCACCCGACGCCTATCGCTCGGTGAGCGCTGCCTTGATGCGGTCGAGGTCGAGGGCGCGCCGACCGGTCTGGATCTGCAGGCATTCGCCGCTGAGAGGGCCGATGATGGAGCCGCCCGGATAGACGAGGGACGGCCATTCGCAGGCCTTGTCGCGGAACGCGATCCAGGCCCGCTGAGCGTCGCGCAGGGAGAGGTTGGCGCTCTCGCTCATCGCCGCGCCCAAATCCTTGTAGGTGCGGTTGAGGAGCGTATCCCAGGCCGCGATCTCGCGGGCGTAGCACCCGTTCATGCCCATGGTGGACGAGCCCGAACCGTCCGGCGCATCGATACAGGGTTGGGAGACACGCCCGATACAGGACAGGCGCGCGCCGTCGTCCTTGGCGGATCCGACGCAACGCTCGATCGTCGCCAGGTCGGACGAGGCCTGACGGCCCGTATCCGTCTGGGCGAGGGCGACTCCGCCCGACGATAGGGTGAGCATCGCCAAGGCGGCGATGCCGTTCGAGAATCCTCCGCGCATCGTGCGGGCTTCAGTTGAAGAGGGTGCCTACGCCGCCCTGCACACGTCCGAGACCCTGCTTGGCCACGGGATTGCCGGGCTCGAGCTGAGCGGCCCGCTGGTAGCTCTCCATCGCCTCCTTCTTGCGGTTCGACTTCTCGTAAGCGAGACCGCGATAGGCCCAGGAGGTGGCGTCCTTGTTGTTGACGTTGAGGGCCGCGTTGTAATCCTCGATCGCCTTGTCGAACTGGTTCGTGGCGATGAGGCTCTGGCCGCGCGCGGCGTAGGGCGCGGCGACGAAGGGATTGCGGTCGATGGCCGCGTCGAAATCGCCGATGGCCTGGGTGTTCTGGCCCTGGCGCTGACGGACGAGGCCGCGCGCATGGTAGGCCTCGGCCGATTCCGGCGTCAGGCGGATCGCCTGGTTGAGGTCGGAGGTGGCGCCGTCGAGATCGCCCTGGGCGCGCAGCACGTTGGCGCGGCCGATATAGGCCGGGCCGTAGCTCGGATCGGCGGAAATCGCCTTCGAGAAATCGGCCAATGCCGCGTCGTTGCGTCCGGTCTGGCGGTAGGCGAGGGCACGGTTGTTATAGGCCGAGGCCGAATTCGGATCGATCTGGACGGCTTTCGAGAAGTCACCGATGGCGTCGTTGAACTGGCCCGAACGGGCATAGGCCGCGCCGCGGGTGACATAGGCACCGGCATCGTTGGGATTGCGCTGGATCACCTCGGTGAGGGAGGCGATGTTGACGTTGGTGGCACCGGTGGAATCGGTTTCGACCACGGCGAACTGGCGCGTCGCCGCTGCCCCGCCACCGCCATAGGTCTCGCACCCGGCCAAAGCCGCCGCCATCGCCACGGCCCCGATCAGACCCGCCTTCGCGCGCGGCACTACAAACGTCATTGCCCCTCTCCCCTCGGGATCGCCATGCCCCCAAGGCACGCTCCCGTCCGCTGCTATTGATCGTCCCACCCGCCGTCGCGCCTCGAAGCGCTTCGGATGCGGGAAAGACGACGCGTGCCTGCACAATCCCGCGTCGCGGTGAACACGCGCTTAAATTCTGCCGGCTCACCCGCTGAAGCCGCGCGATGTGGCGAAGGTATGGCCCGTTTCCCTACGGCGCGGTGAAGGCGGTCCGGCGTGTCGCGGCAGGCTGAGAGTGTGTCCGGTAAGACGCAGTTTCGATGCTCTGACAGGTGGTCTCCAGCGTCGTAGGGGAGCAATCGAGCGGTAGACCTGAGACAGGCACCCGATGCCGGAGAACGAGGATTCGCGACGGGTTACCGTATCGTCCGCCAGGCCTCGATTGGGTGGCCAGGCAAGGACGAATGAACATTGCCCCCTTGCGCCCCTCGGGCTCCGGCTGGATGCCGCGCTCGGGACGTCATAGCGGACGAGATCGCGCGGGCCGCCCTCGAAGCGAGACGGCGCTGCACCGACCGGCATTTTTCAGCATTACAGTTGGTTATACAGAACAACGACAAACGAAGCATGGACGGACAAAGGTCGAGCGGGGTGAAGTGGCACTGACGGCCCTTGCTCTGCTCGACCTGGATCAGTTTGTGCCTGATCGCCCGTTAAAGCCTTTAGGCCCTAGCGCACCTTTATTTCCTGCTGGATATCCGTGATCGCCCGCTCCGAATGCTCGGCCAGGATACCTTTGACCGATACCGGTGTTGCCGCCCACGTGACCGCGGCCAGGAATACAACCGCCGCAATCGCGTAGGCAAAAGTCTCCATGATACCGAGCCAGCCCAATAGCAATGGCACGAGGCTGATGACCAATGCAGCCCCAACATTCTTCGATATATATAATATCGATACGAAACAAATTAACGCTAAAGCAAGCGGTTTGACGAATGCGACGATTGTCCGTTCCACGATTCAGCCCCTTGAACAACTGGTACTGGTTGGCGCGCTCATCGGAATGAGCCCTGAAACTCAGCTTTCAGCGGCCACACCAAGCCGTTACGACATTTTTTGTTAAATGTCTGTAAAATTCAATGTATTCCCATGCGAACAACCGGATCAACAAAAGCAAGTTCCCGGAACATTGCCCCGGCATACCGGTGCAAACATACCAATCCGCCTGCCTCGAACTGAACGCAAAGAATAAATATAAATAGATTCACGACATCATGTGCGAGTCAACCATGCGCGGTCGCTAGTGTCACGATTTCGAATAGCAATAATGCGAGTAAATATTCTTCAAGACTTAGTTGTGATGTAAAACCATTCCGAATAACCAAGAGATTCCATATTTTACTTTAGTTAGGATATAACTGCGTGGATTCTACGTTATTGTTGCACCAAAAGATTGAAAGTAATAAAATTGCACGCGCGCAGGTTCTTTAACGGAACCATTCAGCGGCCTTATTTGCTTCAGCTTTTTACTAATTTACCTAAAACTAGGCATGAATTCACCTTCGACTATAGCGAAAACGCGATTGCTATCGCACCAGTTCGCTTGACCGCAATTCAGATTGGCGAACGAATAGACTTTCCAGCCCAAGCCGCATCAACGAATAAATTAGCAATGAAATGCGATTTGACACAACAGGCGGTGAGATTACAATATACCGCCCACCGCATGTCAGCTATTATATGCCCATCACAATAAATTTGTTCGCATTTATCATATATTATATCAATCTTCACATATTAGCCTCCAAATTCTCAATTGATAGAAGGCAACAGAAAGATACCCGCACATAAAAACGCCACTTGAATACATAAATATGATATTTCACATCATATTTTGTATCATATAAATTCTCAATTGAGAGCATGAATACTAAATTATATAAATCAACACGTGCTATAGCCTCGTCTTTTCAGACAAGTTAGCAAATCGCTTCCTCCGCAATACAAGCCTCCAACGCCACGGATCAATCCACGGAAATTGTCTCTCCGTCCCAAAATACGGTAATTCAGAATACCCCTGGCGTATCGCTCACGATTCCTGCCAGCATGGTTCGAACGGCCTGCGAATTACTGCTTGCGTCGTCATATGCCGATGCGCCAGACGGAAACCAATTGCGCCATCAAGGGTTGTGCGACCGCATCGTTGTCACGCAATCGACTGCGCGCGCAGCATTCGAGAACCGGCATCCGCCCGACCGATTCTACGTGTGTCGTAGGTCGCGGATCGAATCGGACGTTCCCAGGAGTTCCCCGGTGCCTACCCCCTCGAAAGTACTGACGCTGGTTGAAACGACCGAAAACATCGAGCCTTCGCGCACTTTCGATTTCTGGCGGAATACCGCGCTGAAAAATCTCGGCAGAGTCGGCCGGTTAGATCCCCACGGAACGTTCTCGGCGAGCCGTCTGGCCGTTGTGTCCTCGCACACGACCTTGCTTCTGACGGAAAGCAGTCCAGTGAGCGTCGAGGGCGATCTTCGCCATATTCGGCAAGCCGGCCGTGACGACATCGTCGTCAGCTTCTTCCTCTCGGGACACGGTTATCTCGAACAGGGAAGCTGCGGTCACATCGTGGGTGTCGGTGATATCGGTTTCATCAGGCTCGACCGCCCTTTCGCCGTTGGCGCTCTGACGCCGTATCGGGAGTTACGCTTCAGCGTCCCCCGGTTGGAGTTCGAAGCACAGGTCGGAAGCGCCGATGGCTTGGTCGGCCGCCGTATCCGGGCGAGCCCGTCGACGGAATTACTGATGACGTACATGCACAGTGTCGCGCAATCCGCGACGGGCATGTCGGACGCCGAGGCGGGACTTGCGGTCAAGGGTGCTCTCCACATCGTCCGTGCGCTCGTGAGAGATCGCGACGAGGACAGTGAGGGACAAGCGTCTTCCGACGTGCTGAGATCGCTCGCGCGCGTGCATATCGAACGTTATTCGCATGACCCATCGTATGGGCCCGAGGCCATGGCCGCGGCGCTCAACGTCTCCCGGTCCAAACTCTACCGCGCGTTTGCGGAGGTCGAGGGTATCGCCGCCGAGATCCGCGATGCCCGCCTGGATCGCGTCCGTCGCTGGCTCGAATCACCGGCCAACGATTGCTCATCCATAAAAACCCTCATGCATGCCTGTGGCTTCACCGATGCGCCCACTTTCAGCAAGGCGTTCAGGCGGCGGTTCGACATGTCGGCGAAGGATGTGCATGCCCTTCGAAGCGATCGATGTTCCGCATCGGCGCGATTGCCGTAAGGACGTCTGCCATGACCGGATGCGGCCGCTCGGCGGCCTTGCATCACGGTCGCAAAATCGGGACCGGCTTCAAGAGGGCGGACGACCGGGTATGATCGCCGCTCCTACACAACCGGGATCACCCGCGTGACATGGCCCATCTTGCGGCCCGGCCGGGCGTCACCCTTGCCGTAGAGGTGCAGATGCGCGCCGGGTTCGGCGAGGAGAGAGTGCCAGGCGTCGATATCGTCGCCGATCAGGTTCTGCATCTCGACGGAGGCCCCGGCTACGCGCGAGGCATCGCCCAGGGGCCAGCCGCAGACGGCGCGCACATGCTGGGCGAATTGCGATGTCACCGCGCCCTCGATGGTCCAATGTCCGGAATTGTGCACCCGCGGCGCGATCTCGTTGACGATCAGGTGCTCGCCCGCCTCGTCTCGCACCAGGAACATCTCGACGGCGAGGATCCCGACATAGTCCAAAGCCTCGGCGATCCTACGGGCGATCTCCACCGCTTTCCGGGCGGTCTCCTCCGACAGGTTCGGTGCGGGCACGCGTGTGAGCGCCAGGATGTGGTCGCGGTGCTCGTTCTCGCACAGGTCGAAGGCGGCGAAGCTTCCATCGGGGGAACGGGCCGCCACCACCGAGACCTCGCGCTCGAACGGCACGAACCCTTCGAGGATGAGCGGCGCGCCGCCGAACTCGGCGAAAATCGCGTTCCGGTCGCCCTCTTCGGCGGTGCGGATGATGCGCTGGCCTTTGCCGTCATAGCCGAAGCGGCGGGTCTTCAGCACCGCCGGCAAGCCGATCGCCTCCAAGGCGCGGGCGAGGTCGTCCGGCGCGTCGATCTGCCGGAACGGCGCGGTGGCGATGCCGAGGCCGTTGATGAAGCTCTTCTCGGACAACCTGTCCTGAGTCGTGGAGAGGGCGTCGGCGCTGGGGCGGAGGGGCGCGTGGCGCGCCAGCAGGTCGGCGGTCTCCCGCGGGATGTTCTCGAACTCGTAGGTCACGACGTCGACGCTCGCCGCGAAGCGGGCGAGGGCGTCGGAATCGTCATAGGCCGCGCAGGTCGTCTCGGCCGCGACATCGAAGGCCGGGCTCGTCGCATCGGGGGCGTAGACATGGACCTTCAGGCCGTAATTGGCCGCGGCCAGCGCGATCATGCGGCCGAGCTGGCCGCCGCCGATGATGCCGAGGGTGGAACCGGGCGTGAGGGACATGTCGGTCACGGAATCTGTGTCTCCGGCCTCTCGGCCACGGATGCGGTCTGCGCGGCTCGCCACGCATCGAGGCGCTCGGCGAGGGCGGTATCGGTCAGGGCCAGGACGGCGGCGGCGAGGAGGGCCGCGTTGACGGCACCGGCCCGGCCGATGGCGAGGGTGCCCACGGGAATGCCGGCCGGCATCTGCACGATCGAGAGCAGGCTGTCCTGGCCGGACAGGGCCTTCGATTCCACCGGCACGCCGAAGACCGGCAGCGAGGTCATGGCGGCGGTCATGCCGGGGAGATGCGCGGCCCCGCCGGCGCCGGCGATCACGACCTTGTAGCCCGCCTGCTTCGCACCCTTGGCGAAGGCGACGAGCCGGTCCGGCGTGCGATGGGCGGAGACGATGAACGCCTCGTGCGGCACGCGAAGGGCATCGAGGGTATCGGCGGCGTGCTGCATGGTTGCCCAGTCGGACTGGCTTCCCATGATGATCGCGACCGGGGGCGCTCCCGCCATCGTCGTCACTTCCTTCCCGAGACGATCGCGGCCGCCTGGTCGTGCTTGGCCTGGTTCAGGCCATGTCTTCGTGGCGGCGCGATCCCGGGAAGCGATCCTGCACCCGGACCGTGCCGCATACGCGGGCGGGCGACCGCCCGCAAGACGGTGCCCGAGCCAATCCTGTGCTCAAGGCAAACCGGTTCCACAGCGCTCTCCGCCGACGTGGATGCAGGCTCGGCGAAAAAGAGCGCGGCAGAACGAAGGCCTGAAGATGTGCCCCGACCCGACGTGGTCGGGCGCAGCTCTAGGCGATGATGTCGGGCGTGATCTGGTCTTCCAGATAGGAGATCCGGTCGCGCAGGCCGAGTTTGCGGCGCTTCAGGCGCTGGATCTGCAACTGGTCGCCGGCGACGCTCAGTTCCAAGGCGTCGATGGCCCCGTCGAGGTCGCGGTGCTCCTGGCGGAGCCGCGCCAGCTCTTCGACGAACTCAGCCGTCCCGTCATCCTCGAACTCACCCGCCATCGCACCTGCAGCCCCGACACGCCCCTCGTTGAAACCATGCGGCACACACGCCCCTGCGGCAAGGCGGTGGCCGCAATTCGCTCTGGAAGATGCTTCTTCCATCGCAGCGGGCTTCGCCGGGCACGATTAACTAATGTTGCCCAACACCCGAATCCGGTTTCGACAGCCGGCTCATACTATGCCAATCTACCTGAGTCGGAACGAGACAGGAGAAACGACTCATGTCGCTGCAGACGCATTTGAGCCAACTCGCCCTCAAGCACGAAGCCCTCGAGCGGGAACTTCATTCCGCGATTCAAAGCCCGTCTGAGAACGATTTACGGATCGCAGAATTGAAGCGACGCAAACTTCACCTCAAGGACGAGATCAATCGGCTTCGTGCCGCGACCGACTCGGTGCATTAGAGCCCGTTCCAAGCCGTTTCGTAATTTCCAGAACGACGCCGCCGCGCTCCACAGCGCGGCGGCTTTCGTTTGTGGTGGTGTCGGCCGTGTCGCCTTGGGCGCGGCTTGAGCTACAATCTCCGATCAAGCCGGCATCCTTCGACCGGCCATCCGGGGACGAACCGCCATGGACGCTGCCGCGACACCTCCCGAATCGGCTGAAGCACCGGACGCATACGGCCCGGTCCATGCCGCCTCCCTCGCCGACCCCGAAGGTTTCTGGCTCAAGGCCGCCGATGCGCTCGACTGGGACAGGGCACCGGCCCGCGCCTTCGATCCCGAGGCCGGCGCCTATGGACGCTGGTTTCCCGACGCGACGCTGAACGCCTGCCACAACGCCGTCGACCGCCATGTGGCTAAGGGACGGGGCGAGCAGGCGGCGATCCTGTACGATTCCCCCGTCACCGGAACGAAGCGGACGATCAGCTACGCGGCCCTGCGCGACGAAGTGGCGACGCTCGCCGGCATCCTCTCGCTGCTCGGCGTGGAGAAGGGCGACCGGGTCGTCATCTACATGCCGATGATTCCCGAAGCCCTGTTCGGGATGCTGGCCTGCGCACGTCTCGGCGCGGTCCATTCCGTGGTGTTCGGCGGTTTCGCCGCCAACGAACTCGCGATCCGCATCGCCGACGCCGCCCCGAAGGTGGTGCTGGCCGCCTCCTGCGGCATCGAGCCGAGCCGGGTCGTGCCCTACAAGCCGCTTCTGGACGCGGCCATCGCGGCCTCGCCGCACAAGCCCGCGGCCTGCCTCATCCTGCAGCGCCCCCAAGCCGAAGCGGGATTGGTGGAGGGACGCGACCGCGACTGGGCCGAGACGGTCTCCCGCGCGAAGGCCGCCGGGATCAACGCCGATTGCGTCCCCGTCGCGGGGACCGACCCGCTCTACATCCTCTATACCTCGGGCACGACGGGCAAACCCAAGGGCGTGGTGCGGGATACCGGCGGGTATTGCGTGGCACTCTCCTGGTCGATGCCCAACCTCTACGACGTGAAGCCCGGCGAGGTGTATTTCTGCGCCTCCGATATCGGCTGGGTGGTGGGCCATTCCTACATCGTCTACGCCCCGCTGCTGCATGGCTGCACCACCGTCCTCTACGAAGGCAAGCCGGTGGGGACACCCGATGCCGGGGCGCTTTGGCGGGTGGCTGCGGAATACGGCGTCGCCTGCCTGTTCACGGCACCGACGGCCCTACGAGCGATCAAGAAGGACGACCCGCGCGCCGA
Source organism: Methylobacterium sp. CM6241 (assembly GCF_054817845.1). Lineage (NCBI taxonomy): Bacteria > Pseudomonadati > Pseudomonadota > Alphaproteobacteria > Hyphomicrobiales > Methylobacteriaceae > Methylobacterium > Methylobacterium sp. CM6241. Next base: position 4,336,708 of record NZ_CM139246.1, on the reverse strand, counting down.
ACTCGTCGCCTCCTACGACCTGTCCGGCTTCCGCTCCCTGTTCCTCGCCGGCGAGCGGGCCGACCCGGATTCGGTCGCCTGGGCCGAGCGGGCCCTCGACCGGCCGGTGATCGACCATTGGTGGCAGACCGAGACCGGCTGGGCCATCGCCGGCAATCCGGTGGGGATCGGCATGCTGCCGGTGAAGCATGGCAGTGCCTGCGTGCCGATGCCGGGCTACGATCTCGCCGTCCTCGACGAAGCCGGCAAGCCGCTGCCGCCCGACACGATGGGCACGATCGCCCTGCGGCTTCCCCTGCCGCCCGGCTGCCTGCCGACCCTGTGGGGCTCGGACGAGCGCTTCCGCCAGAGCTACCTCACCACCTATCCCGGCTGGTACGACACGTCGGATGCCGGGATCGTCGACGGGGACGGTTACGTCACCGTGCTCGGGCGCACCGACGACATCATCAACGTCGCCGGGCACCGGCTCTCCACCGGCGGGATGGAGGCAGTTCTGGCCGCCCATCCCGATGTCGCCGAATGTGCCGTCATCGGCATTCGCGACGCGCTGAAGGGCGAACAGCCCTGCGGCTTCGTGGTGCTGAAATCCGGCGTCTCCCGCGACACCGCCGAGATCGAGCGCGAACTCGTCGCCTCCATCCGCGAGCGCATCGGCCCCGTGGCGGCGTTCAAGCTCGCGCTCACCGTGGCACGGCTACCCAAGACCCGCTCGGGCAAGATCCTGCGCGGCACCATGAAGAAGATCGCCGACGGCGAAGCCTGGACCACCCCGCCGACCATCGACGACGCCGCCGTGCTGGACGAGATCGGTGAGAGCTTGAAGGGGAGGGGGATCGGGGGGTGAGCGTTCCCTTGCCTGGACTGATGAAGCTTCAGCGGAACCCGATGCGGGGCCAGTCGAAGAAGGAGCGCAGCGTCAGGCTCCCAGCGACGAGGGGAGCCGCTGAAGCTGCACGCCCTGCGCTGACAGCTTTTGGATTCACCCATCTGCTCGATGGCTGTTCCTCTCTCAAAGAGATGGTGACGTGAGGCGCGACGGGCTCCCTCTCCTGGAAGGCAGGGCGATCGCATATGCTAATTTGCTTGTCAGAAACCCGCTGGCACCACCCCGTCATCCCGGGTCCGCGTAGCGGAGCCCGGGATCCAGAAACACAAGTGGTGCAGGACTTTACACTCTCAGCGGCTCTAGATTGCACGCCTCTGGCGCGGCCCTCCGGGTCCGGGCTCGCCTGTGGCGACCCGGAATGACGGTGTGGTGTCATATGCGATCACCCTGCCTGGAAGGAGAGGGGACCCGAGCGGCCCGCGAGATGTGGGAGTATCGCAGACGGAGACGCTTTGGGCGTTCGGGAAACACAGATGTGGCCCGTCCATCCCTGGCGCGGGGGAGACAGGTGCTCCATCTAGGCTGTCAGCCAAAACCGGAGCCCGCACATGACCGCACGCCTGTTCGAGCCTCTGTCCCTCGATGGCCTGACGCTGCCCAACCGCATCATCGTCGCCCCCATGTGCCAGTATTCGGCCCATGCGGGCCAAGCGGGCGATTGGCACCTGATGCATCTGGGGCAGCTCGCCATGTCGGGCGCGGGCCTGCTGACCCTGGAGGCCACCGCGGTCTCACCGGAGGCGCGCATCTCTCCCACGGATCTCGGCCTCTACTCGGACGAGACCGAGCTGGCGCTGGGCCGGGTGCTCGATGCGGTGCGGCTCCGTGCGCCGATCCCCATCGCGATCCAGATCAACCATGCCGGCCGCAAGGCCTCGAGCCGCGCCCCCTGGGACGGCGGCTCGCAGATCGAGCCGGAGATGCCGGACGGCTGGCGCACCGAGGCGCCCTCGGCTGTTCCCCATGGCGACGGTGAGGTGCCGCCCCATGCCCTCGACGCGGAGGGGCTGAAGCGCATCCGCGACGGGTTCGTGGAGACGGCGAAGCGCGCCCTGCGCATCGGGATCGACGGGTTCGAACTCCACGGCGCCCATGGCTACCTGCTGCACCAGTTCCTCTCGCCGCTCTCCAACAGCCGTACGGATGCCTATGGCGGCAGCCTCGCGAACCGCATGCGCTTTCCGCTGGAATGTTTCGAGGCGGTGCGCGAGGTCGTGCCGGCGGGCAAGCCGGTCTGGATGCGGGTCTCGGCCACCGATTGGGTCGAGGGCGGCTGGTCTCTCGACGAGACGGTAGAACTCGCCCATGCGCTGAAGCGGCGCGGTTCGGCGGCGATCCACGTCTCCACCGGGGGCCTCTCGACGCGCCAGGAGATCCCGCTCTCGCCCGGCTATCAGGTTCCCTTCGCCGAGCGGGTGAAGGCCGAGACCGGACTCACCACGATCGCGGTTGGCCTCATCACCGAGGCGGCCCATGCGGAATCGATCCTGGCCGAGGGCAAGGCCGATGCGGTCTCGCTCGCCCGCGCCATGCTGTACGATCCGCGCTGGCCGTGGCATGCGGCGGCCGAGCTCGGCGCCCAGGTGAGTGCGCCCAAGCAGTACTGGCGCTGCCAGCCGCGCCAGTTCAAGACCCTGTTCCGCGATACCCAGTTCGGGCAACGCTGACCCGATTTCAGGCAAAGACCATGGACGACGACATCACGACGATCACGGTGCAGCGCGTCCGCTACGACGAGGAGAACGGCATCAGCCTGATCTCCGGCGCGGATGACGAGGAGGAGCCGGCCGGCTACTTCATCATCCAGATCGAGAAGGGCGACCCGGACGGGCCGCTCATCGAGATTTTCGGAGAGGATCTCACCCAGTCCGACGGGGTGACGGCTTTGGAGATCGGCGTGCGCCACCTGCTCTTCAGCTTCGAGCCGACGAGCCTCATCGGGGCGGAGATGCCGATGGTGCGGATCGAATCGATGACGGAGATCGCCGAACTCGCCAAGGCGCGGCTCAGGGTCGCCTTCGGCAAGCGGGCTCGGCTGGCCTGATCCGGCCGCCCTATTTCGCCACCGCCCCCACCAGCGGCCCCAGCGGCCGGCTGATGTCGGAGCGGTTGATGCCCGGCGCGTAGAGGCTGGACACGCTGCCGTCGAGGAACAGCGCGTTGGCGCAGCCGAGCGTGTCCTTGAACAGGCGGGCGAAGGAACCGAAGGTCACGGGGCGCTCCGAGATGGCGAAGATCGCCGTGCGGCCGTCGTCGCGGACGCCGACGCCGTTGCGGATCTTCTGGCTCGGCCCGTCGGTGGAGATCTTCGGATGGATCTTGCCGTCGATCACCAGCATCGGCCCCGATTGGGTGGCGAAATCCGGCTTGATCTTCTGGCGCAGGTAGCGGGCCGTGTCGGCGACGCCGGCGCGCTCGCCCTTCACGTAGAAGATGCCATTGGGCTTGAGGTGAAAGTTGCCCGGCCCGTTGGCGGTGGAGACGCCCTTCATCTCGCGGCCCTCTTCCACATAGAGGCCGACCGGCGCCTGGCCCTTGTCGTACATGCCGCCATTCATGGCGAAGCTGAGCTTCGGCCCGATCTTCTCGCCCAGGGTCGAGAGCGACGAATAAGGCAGGCCGTCGGTGCCGAGCCAGAACACCCGGACCCGCTCGCGGCGCAGATCCACCGTACAGATCGTGAAGGTCTCGCCCTCCGACTGCACCGCCTTACACGGAGAGGCTGTGGTCGGCGCGGCCCCGGCGGGCAGGGAAGCGAGTCCGGCCACGCCCGCGAGGAGCATGGCTCCGGCAAAGGCTCGGGCAACAGCACGGGCAAGGTTGGATCGCGTTGACGTCATCGGTGAATCCCGGGGCGAACGAACCGTCCGCCGTCCCATGCGGACGGCGTGGCGCGGGGTGTCCTCGCCCGAAACCGGAGGCGTTTTCAAGGCGTGACGGTCGCCCGTCTCACCGAGCTGTGATCGGCGCGGCCGGTGCGGGACAAAATGCGCCATGAACTCTTTGCGGAGCCGGGGCGTTCTGCAACCACTGGGGACAAGAACCTGTCTTTGGAGACAAGACGATGAAACGCATTGTTCTGGCAGCGACCGCGATGGTCGGCGCTCTGGCGATGATCCCGGCGACGGCGGAAGCCCGTGGCTGGGGCGGCCATGGCGGCGGATTCGGCCATGGTGGCGGGTTTGGCCATGGCGGCTTCGGACGCGGTGGATTCGCCCATGGCGGCTTCGGCCGCGGTGGGTTCGGTCACGGTGGCTTCGGCGGCTATCGCGGCGGCTTCCGGAGCGCGGGCTTCGGCTATCGCGGCGGCTGGGGTGGGCATCGCGGCTACGGCTGGCGAGGCGGTTACGGTCGTGGCTACGGCTACGGCCTCGGCGGTCTCGGCCTCGGTGTGGGCCTCGGCCTCGCCGCTGGCGGGCTCTATGGCGGCTACGGTGGCTATGGCGGATACCCGGCCTACGGGTATGGTTACGCCCCGGCCGCTTATGGCGGATACGGCGGTTACGGTGGCGAATGCTACACCGTCCCGCGCACCCGCTGGACTCCCTACGGACCTCGCCGGGTCCTGGTCGAGCGCTGCTACTGAGCCGGTCTCGTTCGAGATGACTTCAATAGGAAAGGGACCGCCTCGGCGGTCCCTTTTTCGTTGCCCCCTCGGCCAACCCATACGCTATCGCCGGCCTCGCTCGTCCTTGCGCATCGGCATGGCATCGATAGTGGAAAACAGGCGGGGGGCCGGGATCGGGGCGGCTTCGACGAGCTTCGCATCGCCGTCCTTGCCCACCAGCACGACACGGAAGTCCCGCTCCCCAATCCCGAAGCGGTTGCGGATGCTTTTGGCCTCGGCGCCTGTCCCGATCGCCTCCACCACGACGAGGTCGCGCTCCGCGTAATCCGCCCGTCGCGCCCGCGCCTCGCGTCTCTGCTCCTCGATTCGCGGATCTTCACCGTCCGGAGCGACGATGACCAGAACGCGCGATGTCCAGCGATGGGCGGCGAGGGGATCTTCGGCGAGTGCCTGCGACGCAAGGCCGGACATGGCAGCGATACTGGCGAGGAGAAGCGGGCGGGCCATCCGGGTATACCGATCGAGGTGACGGGCATGTGCCCATGGGCGTCAACGCCGCTCGGCGCGGGCGGTGCCGCAACGCGCAACCGGAACACCCGAGCCAGATCGGCCTTGTCGAAATGTCCCTCGATTCCCGCACGCCCGTTCAGCGGATTCGTCATCACAACCGGAGCGTCAGATCATGGTCGCCGTGAACCGCAGCATCGTCCTCGCCTCCCGTCCGCACGGAGAGCCGACCGCCGCGCATTTCCGGCTCGAGGAGAGCCGCACACCGACGCCGGGGGAGGGGGAAGTGCTGCTCCGCAACCGCCTCCTCTCCCTCGATCCCTACATGCGCGGACGGATGAGCGCGGCGAAATCTTATGCCGAGCCTGTCGCCATCGGCGCGCCCATGGTCGGGGCCACCGTGTCGGAGGTGGTGGCCTCGCGGCATCCGGATTTCCACGAGGGCGACGTAGTGACCGCCTTCGGGGGCTGGCAGGATTTCGCGGTCACCAAGGGACAGGGGCTGCGCAAGCTCGATCCCGCGGCGGCGCCGGTCAGCACGGCGCTCGGCGTCCTCGGGATGCCGGGCATGACCGCCTATACCGGCCTCCTCACCATCGGGCAGCCGAAGGCGGGCGAGACCGTCGTGGTCGCCGCCGCTGCCGGGCCGGTAGGCTCCCTCGTCGGTCAGATCGCCAAGCTGAAGGGCGCGCGCGCCGTCGGCATCGCGGGCGGTCCTGAGAAATGCGCCTACCTCACCGACGTGCTCGGCTTCGACGCGGCGGTCGATCACCGCACCGACGACCTGCCCGGCGCGCTTGCCGCCGCCTGCCCCGACGGAATCGACGTGTATTTCGAGAATGTCGGCGGCGCGGTGTTCGACGCCGTACTGCCGCTCCTCAACGACTTCGCCCGCATTCCGGTCTGCGGCCTCGTCTCGGGCTACAACCTCACCGAATTGCCACCGGGGCCGGACCGCAGCCCCGTCATCATGCGCGCCATCCTGACCAAGCGCCTGACCCTGCGCGGCTTCATCGTGTGGGATTTCGCCGACCAGGAAGAGGAGTTCCTGAGTGAGGTCGGCACCTGGCTGAGAGAAGGGCGCATCCAGCATCGGGAAGACATCGTCGACGGACTGGAGGCGGCGCCGGAGGCCTTCATCGGGCTGCTGAAGGGCCGGAATTTCGGCAAGATGCTGGTGCGGATCGCGTGACCAGCAAGTGCGCGATCCTTGCGCGCCAAAACGAACAAAGATAGAACATCGACCTGTGATCGATGGGGACAAATTCGCCCTCCCGATTGCGGGCCGCCTGTCCGAAGTTCATGAAGGGCGAACGGGACGGACGGCGTGTGAGGCCCTTCCGTCAGTGAGATCGATCGAGAGGAGAGCGGCATGGCCGGCAGCGTCAACAAGGTGATTTTGGTGGGCAATCTCGGGCGCGACCCCGAGACCCGGCGCCTCGCCTCCGGCGATCCCGTGGTCAACCTGCGCATCGCCACGTCCGAATCCTGGAAGGACAAAGCGTCGGGCGAGCGCAAGGAGAAGACCGAGTGGCACTCGGTGGTGATCTACAACGAGAACCTCGCCCGCGTGGCCGAGCAGTACCTGCGCAAGGGCTCGAAGGTCTATATCGAGGGCCAGCTCCAGACCCGGAAATGGGCGGACCAGTCCGGCGTCGAGAAATACACCACCGAGGTGGTGCTCCAGCGCTTCCGTGGTGAACTCACGCTCCTCGACGGCCGTAGCGGCGGCGGAGAAATGGGCGCCGACGACGAGGGCGGCGGCCAGATCAGCCGCGGCGGCGATTACGGCGGCGGCCGTGGCGGGGATCGCGGGGGAGACCGGGGTGGCGATCGCGGCGGGGAATACGGCGGCGGCCGTTCCTCGGGCGGCGAGCGTCGGCCGGCGGCGGCTTCGTCGAAGCCCAATTACGACCTCGACGACGATATCCCGTTCTAGGGATCTGCCGTTCCCGTCCTCGGCATCCGACGGACGGGACGCATTACGAGAGTCACACATCTCGCGAGCAGCGCGGGTCCCCTCTCCTGGAAGGAGAGGGACAGGGTGAGGTGTGTGACCTTTTCGAAGATGGACCACACCTCGCCCAACCCTCTCCTTACAGGCAGGGCGATCGCATATGACACCACGCCGTCATTCCGGGTCGCCAAAGGCGAGCCCGGAATCCAGAGCCGCCGAAAGTGTAAAGTCCTGCACCACTTGTGTTTCTGGATCCCGGGCTCCGCTGCGCGGACCCGGGATGACGGGGTGGTGTCACCGAGTTTCTGACAGGCGAATCGGCATATGCGATGGCCCTGCCTGGAAGGAGAGGGAGCACGTCGCGCCTCATATCGCCTCCTCATGAACAGGGGGGAACAGGCGTCGAGGAGATGGGTGACTCCAGCAGCCGCTGACCGAGCAGACCGGCGGGTGCCCGATCAGGGGGTAAGCATCAGGCGTCGGGTTGCGACGGCCCGAGCCGCGCCATCTCCGATGCGACCTCCAGCAGGGTCTCCCCGGTCAGATCCGGTACCTCGAGGGCCGGTGAGTACGGCACGCCACGAGCGACATAGCCTGTCATGAGGCCGGCGATCCTGGCGCCGTGGAGGTCCCAAGGGTGGATCGCGATCATTGCCATCTCGCCCGGAGCGATGCCGGCGGCCCGCGCGGCGTGGCGGTAGACCTCGGCGCGCGGCTTCGACAGCTTCACCTCCTCAATGGAGAAAACCCGCTCGACGAGCCCCTCCATACCTGCCGCAGCGAGCAATCCCCTCGTGGTCGCGGCTGCGCCGTTGCTCAGCGCGAAGACCCGGATGCCGTCATCGGCCAGAACCTCGAATGCCGCCTTGGCGTCCTCGTGCGGCGGAAGGGCCTTCATCATGCCGAGCAAAGCCGTCTTGTCCTCCGGCGAGGCGGAGAGGCCGTGCATGGCGAGCACCTCGTCCAGGCACCCCGACAGCACGGACTGGAACGGCGCGAAGGTGCCTGTCGCCGCCAGGGCGAACATGTCCCGCAGGCCGGCGGTGTAGAGGAAGTCCAAGGCGAGGGGCGGCAAGCCCATTGCCACCAGGGCGGGCCGCATCGGCTCCATGCTGAACACGGTGCCGATGATGTCGAAAGCGACGGCTTTCGGGCGAACGAGCATGACTTTGCCCCTGTCGATGGATGCGGCGGGATCGATGGCGTCGGGTAACCGGCCCAGCGGTCTGTGAGTTCACACGAACCGTGCCTTCGTGCTTCCATGGGCTCGATCGAGCAGGGGAGGCGAATCGATGCGCGTCATGGTTCTGGTCAAGGCGACCGCGGACAGCGAAGCGGGGATCATGCCGTCCCTCGACCTGCTCACCGCCATGGGCGAGTTCAACATGGAACTCGCCAAGGCGGGCATCCTCCTCGCCGGCGAGGGCCTGCACCCCTCCGCCAAGGGCAAGCGTGTCGCCTTCGACGGTGCCTCCCGCACCGTCAGCGACGGCCCCTTCGCCGCGACCGGGGAACTGGTCGCCGGCTTCTGGCTCTGGCAGGTGAAGGACATGGAGGAAGCGCTGGACTGGGTGAAGCGCTGTCCCAACCCGATGCCCGGCCCGAGCGAGATCGAGATCCGGCCGCTCTACGAGATGTCCGATTTCGCGGGCGCTGCGGCGGGGTGAGGGGCACGACGGTCCGACCCCACCATTCTAGGCGACCTCGCGGCACTCCGACATGGGCCCCGGATCGGGTTCGGCCGAGCCTCCACCCATCCGGGGAAGAGGCCGGGAAACAACCGGTGCTCATTCGCTGAAATCGGCGTTGCAAGCGCTTGCGACGCATGGGGTTTGTCGATGTCGTCGCGACATGTCCGGCGGTGGCGCAGCGGCACCGGATGGCGTATGAAGGACGTCCGAGCCAGGACGTGACGCGGCCGGCCTTTTCGAGGCCACGCGGAACGCCCCGCCCCCCACTTTCCGTAGCGCCCGTCGCTCCACGCGGACCCGGCCCGCCGGGACCGTCACAGGCAGAGATCGAAGACCTTGGCAGAGAAAGACGATACCGGCGCCGGCGCGACGCCGCCCGCCTCGGACATCAAGCCCGTTTCCATCACCGACGAGATGCGCCGCTCCTATCTCGATTATGCGATGAGCGTGATCGTGAGCCGGGCGCTGCCCGATGCGCGGGACGGCCTGAAGCCGGTGCACCGGCGCATCCTCTACTCGGCCTATGAGAGCGGGCACCTGCCCGAGCGGAAATACGTCAAGTCGGCCCGCATCGTCGGCGACGTGATCGGTCTCTACCATCCGCATGGCGACCAATCGATCTACGACGCCTTGGTCCGCATGGCCCAGGACTTCTCGATGCGGCTCATGCTCATCGACGGGCAGGGCAATTTCGGCTCCGTGGACGGCGATCCGCCGGCGGCCATGCGCTACACCGAGTCGCGTCTGGCCAAGCCCGCCAACGCGCTGCTCGCCGATATCGACAAGAACACCGTCGACTTCCAGCCGAACTACGACGAGTCGCGAGAGGAGCCGAAGGTTCTGCCCGCGCGCTTCCCCAACCTCCTCGTCAACGGAGCGGGCGGCATCGCGGTGGGCATGGCCACCAACATCCCGCCGCACAATCTCGGCGAGCTCATCGACGCCTGTATCGCCCTCATCGACGAGCCGGGCCTCACCATCGAGCAGCTGACCGAATACGTCCCCGGCCCCGACTTCCCCACCGGCGGCTCGATCCTCGGCCGCGCCGGCGTGCGGCAGGCTTACGCCACGGGCCGCGGCTCGGTCATCATGCGGGCGAAGTCCCATGTGGAAGAGCTTCGCAAGGAGCGCGAGGCGCTGATCTTCACCGAGATCCCGTATCAGGTGAACAAGGCGACTCTCATGGAGAAGATCGCCGAGCTGGTGAAGGAGAAGCGGGTCGAGGGCATCTCCGACCTGCGCGACGAATCCGACCGCGACGGCATGCGCATCGTCATCGAGATCAAGCGCGATTCGATGGCCGACGTGGTGCTGAACCAGCTCTACCGCTTCACGCCGCTGCAATCCTCGTTCGGCTGCAACATGGTGGCGCTGAACGGCGGCCGCCCCGAATTGATGAACCTGAAGGACCTGCTCACGGCCTTCGTCGATTTTCGCGAAGAAGTCGTGTCCCGTAGGACCAAGTTCCTGCTCGGCAAGGCCCGCGAGCGCGCCCACGTCCTGTGCGGCCTCGCCATCGCGGTGGCCAATATCGACGAGGTCATCCGCCTCATCCGCACCTCGCCCGATCCGAACACCGCCCGCGAGGCGCTGATGGGCCGCCATTGGCCGGCCCTCGACATCGCGCCGCTCATCGCCCTGGTGGACGACCCGCGCCACCGCGTGGACGAGAACGGCAATTACCGCCTGTCGGAGATCCAGGCCCGCGCCATCCTCGACCTGCGCCTGCAGCGCCTCACGGCCCTCGGCCGCGACGAGATCGGCGACGAGCTCCAGAAGCTCGCCGACGAGATCGCCGACTACCTCGACATCCTGCGCTCGCGCCTGCGCATCATGACGATCGTCAAGGACGAGCTGCGCGAAGTCCGCGAAGCCTACGCGACACCGCGCAAGACCATGATCCTCGACTGGGATTCGAACGTCGAGGACGAGGACCTGATCCAGCGCGAGGACATGGTCGTCACCGTGTCCCATGCCGGCTACGTCAAGCGCGTGCCGCTCTCGACCTACCGGGCCCAGCGCAGGGGCGGCAAGGGCCGCTCGGGCATGTCCACCCGCGACGAGGATTTCGTCACCCGCCTGTTCGTGGCCAGCACGCACACGCCGGTCCTGTTCTTCTCGAACCAGGGGCAGGTCTACAAAGAGAAGGTCTGGCGCCTGCCGATGGCCGCGCCCAACGCGCGCGGCAAGGCGCTGGTCAACATCCTCGCCATGGATGCGGGCACGGAGCGCATCACCACGATCATGCCGCTGCCGGAGGACGAAGCCTCCTGGGAGACGCTCGACGTCATGTTCGCCACCGCCAGCGGCGGCGTGAGGCGCAACAAGCTCTCGGACTTCGTGCAGGTGAACCGCGCCGGCAAGATCGCCATGAAGCTCGATGAGGGCGACCACATCGTCCACGTGGAGATCTGCCGCGCCGACCAGAACGTCCTGCTCACCACGCAAGCCGGCCAGTGCATCCGCTTCCCGGTGGAGGATGTGCGCGTCTTCAAGGGCCGCGATTCCACCGGCGTGCGCGGCATCAGCCTGGCGCAGGACGACCGCGTCATCTCGATGACGATCCTCAACAGCTTCGAGGCGACGCCCGAGGAGCGGGGCGCCTTCCTGAAGATGCAGCGGGCCGTGATCGGCGACACCGAGGGCGGCGATGCCGATTCCGAGGACATCGCCACCGATGCGCCGCTTCTCTCCCAGGAGCGTTACGCCGAAATGGGCGCGGCCCAGCAATTCGTGCTCACCCTCTCCGAGCGCGGCTTCGGCAAGCGCAGCTCGTCCTTCGAGTATCGAATCTCGGGTCGCGGCGGCAAAGGCATCACCGCCATGCGGGTCAACCCGCGCAACGGCAACCTCGTCGCCTCCTTCCCGGTCCAGCCCTCGGACCAGATCATGCTGGTGACCAATGCCGGACAACTCATCCGTGTGCCGGTGGACGATATCCGTATCGTCGGCCGCGCCTCGCAGGGTGTCACGGTGTTCAACACCGAGAAGACCGAGCGCGTGGTCTCCGTCGAGCATATCGAAGGTGAAGGCGAAGGTGAGGACGATGCCGGAGAGGTGACGGCAATCGATCCCGCAGGCGACGCCACCTGAAGACGGCCCTGTTCAGGCCGGTCTGGAATCGTTCGAGACCAGTCTGAACATTGTCGCGGGGAATGCCGGTCGAGTCGCAAGACTTGGCCGGCATTCTCGTTTCGGTCACTGATCTTCGGTGTTGCAGCCAAGTCATATCCGGCGCCGCGATGCACCGATAAGTTCAGCCTCAGAGAGATATCGCTCCACGATCCGCGCCGGACCGAACGAGACGTTTGGCGCAGCGTGGAGTTGCGAAAAGGCTCTGACGTTCCGGCACTTCGCTTGGCGAATCCATAAGCCGGACGTCGTCGACCAGACTTCGAAGACCGAAACTTCGGGCGGGCGCTCCATCGGGGCATCCGCCCTTTTTCGTGCGTCGGTCCCTAGCCGGGAGGATTCGCCATCGGGCCGGGATGGTCGCGGGCGGTTCCGTTTCGAGGCGAAATGCTCTACGCCCACCGGTGATGATCCGCACCGCGCTCTACGCTGGCTCTTTCGATCCGGTCACGAACGGACACCTCGACGTCATCCGTCAGGCATGCCGGCTCGTGCAGCACCTGGTGATCGCCATCGGCGTGCATCCGGGCAAGGCCCCCATGTTCTCGCCTGAGGAACGCGCGGATCTGCTGCGGGCGACCTGCGCCCCCCTGGCGGAGGCCGAAGGCGCCAGCCTCGACATCGTCACGTTCGACGATCTGGCGGTGTCGGCCGCACGGCGCTCGGGCGCCAGTATCTTCATCCGCGGCCTGCGCGACGGCACGGATCTCGACTACGAGATGCAGCTCGCCGGCATGAACGGCGCCATGGCGCCGGAGGTGCAGACCGTGTTCCTGCCCGCCTCCACCGGCGTCCGGCCGATCACCGCCACCCTGGTTCGCCAGATCGCGGCCATGGGCGGCGATGTCTCGCCCTTCGTTCCTCCCCTCGTGGCGGAACGGCTCGCCGCGCGCTTCACGCAAGCCTGATCCCTTCCATCCACCTCTTTCAACGGACCGGAGACCGCCCCCTCATGACTCATCGGACCCTCCATCGGCGGACCGCCTTCCTGTCCCTGGCCCTCGCCGCCATGATCGGGTTCGCGCCCGTGGCACGGGCCGCCGACGACAACACGGTCTATCTCGACACCAAGGATGGCCGCGTCACCATCGAGCTGCGCCCCGATCTCGCGCCGCAGCACGTGGCCCAGCTCAAGACCCTCATCAAGAAGGGCTTCTATGACGGGCTGAAGTTCCATCGCGTCATGGACGGGTTCATGGCCCAGACCGGCGACCCGAAGGGCAACGGCACGGGCGGTTCGTCCCTGCCGAACATCCCGGCCGAATTCTCGCAATCGCCGTTCCGGCGCGGCACGCTCGGCATGGCCCGCTCGTCGGATCCGAACTCGGCGAACTCGCAGTTCTTCATCTGCCTCGGCGATGCGCCGTTCCTGAACGGCCAGTACACCGTGATCGGGCTCGTCTCCTCCGGCATGGATGTCGTCGACAAGATCAAGAAGGCCGCCGCGGGCGCTCCGGGCGGCGCGGTCCAGAACCCCGACAAGATCGTGAAGATGCAGATGGCCCAAGGCGCGAAATGAGCGGAGGCGCGACAGTGAGGCGCCCGACGCGCCTCGCCGTCGTCGCGTCGGCGGTCGCCATCCCGTTCGCGGCGGCTTTTGCAGGAGCCGCCCTGGCAGCGTCCGGCCTGCCCCTGGCGCTGCCCGGGACATTGCGGTCCACCGTGCAGGTGCCGGAGGGTGGCATCGCCGCGAGTCCGGCCGACACGCTGAAGGATCTCTATCCGAGGCTGGCCGCCTGCTGGGAGATACCGCAGGGCCTCGCCGGCTTCCCGCGTACCGAGATCACCGCCCGTTTCGCGCTCCGCCGCGACGGGTCCGTCATCGGCGAGCCTCGCATCACCTTCTCGATGCAGAATGCCGATCAGCGCGGCAGGGACATCCTGACCCGCTCGACCCTCGACGCGATCCGGCGCTGCACGCCGGTCGCGATCACGCCGGCGCTCGGCGCCGCCATCGCGGGGCGCCCGATCGCCCTGCGGTTCATCTACCAAGGTCCCCAGGGACAAGGAGTCTGACCCCATGGCCGATACCGAAACCCTCATCCTCGAAACCACCAAGGGCCGCGTCGTCATCGGGCTGCGCCCGGATCTCGCCCCCAACCATGTCGAGCGTCTCAAGACGCTGGCGGGACAGGGATTCTACGACGGCGTGCCGTTCCACCGCGTCATCGACGGGTTCATGGCCCAGACCGGCGACCCGACGGGCACCGGCTCGGGCGGTTCCGACCTGCCGGACCTGAAGGCCGAGTTCAACGACGAGCCGCATGTGCGCGGCACCTGCTCGATGGCCCGCACCAACTTCCCGCATTCGGCCAATTCGCAGTTCTTCCTCTGCTTCGGCGACGCCCGCTTCCTCGACAAGCAGTACACGGTCTGGGGCAAGGTGACCGAAGGCATGGACGTGGTGGACAGCCTCAACAAGGGCGAGCCGCCCCGCTCGCCGGACAAGATCGTCAAGGCCACGGTCGGCACCGCCTGAGCCGGTCGATCCGTCGATGAAAAGGGCGTCCGCGCGTGACCCGCGCGGACGCCCTTTCTCGTTTGTGGGGCCCAGCTCCGCGCGTTACATGAAAACGGCGATTTTCCTGTAACGCGGGTACGAGCCATGCCGTCCATCGATGCCGCCGCGCAGACGGTCTTCGCCGATCTCAATCAGCGCTGCGCCGATGCGGAGTTCGACCGCGACTTTCCCGAGAACGGCAAGTTCATCAGGCGCACCATCAAGGCGCGCGAATACTGGTACTATCAGGGCTACGATGCCGCCACCGGCACGAAGTCCAACCGCTATGTCGGCACCGTAGCGGATTCCGAGACCACGCGCCGGGTCGAGGCCCATGACCGCCAGCGGGTCGATTACCGCACCCGTATCGACGCGGTTCGCATGTTGCGGAGCGCCGGGTTTCCGACCGCGGACGCCCTGACGGGCCGGGTCGTCGAACGTCTGGCGCAGGCAGGCTTCTTTCGGCTGCGTGGGGTCCTGGTCGGCACGGTGGCGTTCCAGACCTATCCGGGCCTCGTCGGGGAGCGCCCGATGAGAGCGCTCAGGACCGGCGACATCGATCTCGCACAGGATTACGGCATCTCGGTCGCGATCGGAGAGAGCATGCCTCCCGTTCACGAGGAACTTCAGGCCATAGATGCGAGCTTCCGTCCGGTGCCGAACCTGTCGCGGCCGGACCGCACGAGCGCTTTCGCGAACGCCGATGGGTTTCGGGTGGAGTTTCTCGTGTCGAACCGTGGCTCGGACGATCTGACCGGCGCGCTCGTCCCGATGCCGGCCCTCGGCGGTGTCAGCGCCCAGCCGCTTCGCTATCTCGATTTCCTCATCAGAGACCCGGTTCGCTCGACGCTGCTCCATGCCGGCGGGATCTCCGTCACGGTGCCTGCTCCAGAGCGCTACGCCGTTCACAAACTCATCGTGGCGAACGAGCGGACCGAGCGTGAGAAACAGGCGAAGGACCTAACTCAGGCAGGCTTCTTGATCGCGGCCCTGGCCAGGAACCAGCCCGTTGCCCTGGCAGCCTCCTGGGTCGAGGCGTGGAGCCGAGGTCCCTCCTGGCGCCGTCACCTGGAAACAGGCGTCGCTCGCCTCGACGAGACCGGGCGCATCGCCATCACGCAAGCCGTCTGCGCGCATGGCGGAATGCTGGGCTACGAGCCGACGCAGGTCGGGTTTCCCGCATCTTCCCCGTAGCGGTCACCGATCGGCGTGACGAAGCAACGCCTCCGCCAGCGCCAGATCCTCCGGCGTGTTGATGTTCAGGAATGGGTCGACCGGGTCTGCCGGCCAGTCCACCGCCACGGCTCCGTGACGGCGGAGGAACGCGCCGACACGCCGTTCGCCGCGCTCCACCAGGGCCGTCCGAAGATCCTCGCGCAGGGACACCGCGCAGAGCGCCACGGTAAAATGCTCCCGCCCGGCCGATGAGGCCATGGCGATGGGGGAGCCGGACAGTCCGGTCCAGAGGCGGTCCACCAGGTCGAGGGGCAGGAACGGCGCATCGCCCGTGACGCTGGCCACATGCGTCGCGGAGGGGTGATGCGAGGCGGCGTGGTCGAGGGCGGCGAGGATGCCGGCGAGCGGCCCCGGATGGTCGGGCACCCCGTCCGGCACGATTGGGCCGGGGAATTCCGCGAACCGGGCCGGGTCGCCATTGGCGTTGAGGACGATGCCGAGACCGCATTGAGGCGCGAACCGCTCCACCACCCGGTCGACGAGGGTGCGGCCCGCCAGAATTCTCAGCGGCTTGTCGCCGCCGCCCATCCGGCGGGACAGGCCGCCGGCCAGGATCACGCCGAGCACGGGCTCCACGCCGGGCTACTCGATGACGATGCGCGGCGCAGCGCGGGGGGCGGGCCCGCCGGTGAGGTTGGCCCAGAGCTGCGCGGCGATGCCGCGATAGACCTTCGCGTGCGGCCCGTCCGGGTCCACCGCCACCACGGGACGGCCGGAATCGGAGGTCTCCCGGATGGTCATGTCGAGCGGGACCTCGCCGAGGAACGGCACGTCGAGCCGCGCGGCCTCGTCGCGGGCGCCGCCATGGCCGAAGATGTGCGAGGCATGGCCGCAATTCGGGCAGATGAAGGTCGCCATGTTCTCGATGACGCCGAGGATCGGCACCGAGACCTTGCGGAACATCGTCACCCCGCGCCGCGCGTCGATCAGCGCGAGATCCTGCGGCGTCGAGACGATGACGGCCCCGGAGAGCGGCGTCGCCTGGGCCATGGTGAGCTGGGCGTCGCCGGTGCCCGGCGGCATGTCGACCACCAGGATGTCGAGCTCGCCCCAGGCGACCTCGCGCAGCATCTGGGTGATGGCGGATTGCACCATCGGGCCGCGCCAGATCATCGCCGTCTCGGGCTCGATCAGGAAGCCGATGGACATCACCTTGATGCCGTAGCCGTCCATCGGCGCGAGCAGGCGCTCCTCGATCACTTTCGGCTTGCCGGACAGGCCGAACAGCTTGGGCACCGAGGGGCCGTAGATGTCGGCATCGAGCAGCCCGACCTTCAGCCCCTGCGCCGAGAGGGCGAGGGCTAGGTTGCAGGCGGTGGTGGACTTGCCGACGCCGCCCTTGCCGGAGGCGACCGCCACGATGTGGCGCACGCCGGGCAAAGCAGGGCCGGTGCGGGGAGGCGCGGGTCGTCCCGGCTGGGGCGGTTGCGGTGCCGTGGCTTGGGTCGGCGGGGCGGGCTGGTTCGGGCCGCGCTCCGAGGTGAGGCTGGCGAAGACGCCGGAGACGCCCGCCATGGCCAGGACGGTGCCCTCGGCCTTGCGCCGGACCGGCTCGAAACGCTCCGCCTCGCTCGGGTCGATCAGGATCGAAAACATGACCCGGTTGGTGGGGTCGACCACCACCTGGGACAGGCGGCCCGATGCGGGCAGCGTGGTCCCGCCGGCATCGACGGTGACGGCGGATAGCGCCTTGAGCACGTCGTCGCGAGTGATGGCCAAGATGTTTCTCCAGGCAAGACTAATGGGCGGGCGGCCCGAACGTTACCTTGCATGTAACCGACGGCAATCAGAACGCCAGACCCGTTGCGGTCTCACCCCGCCGATATGCACGGAGCGGGCGGCTTCAGCGGCGGCGCTCGGGCGGGATGGCGATGAGGTTGCACCGCTCCATCGGGCCCCTGACCACCGACCCGTCGCCGCGCCGATACATCCCGTTGCGGAGATGGCGGCATCCGGGCGGGCCGGGGAGACGCTTCACCCGCTGGATATGGACGCTGCCGTAGCGCCGGTTCGAGAAATCGTGGCCGCCGATCCGCACGCCGGGACCGAAGCGGACTTGCGCCGCGACGGGCGCGGTGAGGAGGGGAAGGGAGCAGGCCGCACCCAGGAGCAGGTTGAGGATTCCCCGGATCGGGACGGGCAAAGACATTCTTCCTCTTCTTCCTCCGGTGCTGAACCAAGCGAGCCCTGGCCCGTTGTGAGTGCAGCCTTCAGGGCCGGCCCGCGACCGGGACAGCCGTGCCCTGAGACGGACGACAGATCTTCAGGAGACCCGTTTCATGCATCAAGGCAACCACCGCGACCACGAGGGCGCGAAGAAGCTGTTCGAACTCGTCAAGGACATCAAGGTCGCTATGATGACCACGGCGGATCAGGACGGGAAGCTCTACAGCCGCCCGATGTGGAGCCAGGATACCGACGAGAACGGCGACATCTGGTTCTTCACCAAGCTGCACTCGCCCAAGACCGCTGAGATCAGCAAGGACAACCAGGTCAACCTCGCTTATTCCGACCCGTCGAGCCAGACCTACGTCTCCATCGCCGGCAAGGCCGAGATCGTCACCGATCAGGCCCTCGTCGACGAGAAGTGGAGCGAGAGCATGAAGACCTGGTTCCCCAATGGCAAGGACGACCCGGAAGTCGCACTCATCCGCATCCACCCGGAGAAGGGCGAGTATTGGGACAGCCCCAACGCCACGGCCCTGCACATCTACGGCTACGTGAAGGCCGCCCTCACCGGCGAATCGCCCAAGACCGAGACCAAGAAGGTCGATCTCGCCTGATCCCTGTCGACGAGACGGACCACGAGGGCGGTCATCCCGAACGGGTGGCCGCCCTTCTACGTGAGGAGGCATCGAGCAGTCGCCACGGGCGCCTTCTCATGGAAGGCAGGTCGGTGGCAGACATCGATTTGCTCGACGAAAACCCATTTGTCGCCCCCCGTCATCCCGGGGCCGCGCAGCGGAGCCCGGGATCCAGAAACACAATCGGTGCACGACTTTGCACCGCCAGTGGATCTGAATCGCGCGCCGCTGGCGCGCCCTCGGGTCAGGGCTTGTCGGCAGCGATCCGGAATGACGATGTGACGCCATCTGCAATCTCCCTGCTCGTAAGAAGAGGGAGCCTGCAGCTTACCTCGCCCTCCGGGGACACGAAAAAGCGGTCGGCGTGAGGCCCAGGCTAGACTTGGCCAAGCCGGGCAGGGGAACCGATCTAAGCTCGAGCCAACCGTAGGATCAGTTAACGATTGGCCTGCGGCGTTTCTCTCACGCCGTCATGCCGGGCCGCCGAAGGCGAGCCCGGACCCGAAGGGCTAGGCCCCAGGCATACCATCCGGAACCCGAGGCTTTGCCATGTCAGCCCAGGGCGCGGCTCTGGATTCCGGGCTCCGCTGCGCGGCCCCGGAAAGACGGAGATGGGCCAGTGAACGTCATGCCATACCGCTTCGACATGAGATCGACCCCCGCCATTCACCGCCCGTCCGATTGACTCGCGCCCGAGGCCCGTGCGCTCTTCGCCGGCGAGCGGGCGCCCGGGTCCCGCGCCGGATCCCTCCCGACCATGCTCGATCTCGCGACGCGGGTTTACAACCACAATTTCAAGATCGACCCGATCATCCGGTCGCTGCTCGATACCGATTTCTACAAGCTCCTGATGGCACAGACGATCTTTCGCCGCCATCGCGACGCAGACGTGACCTTCGGCATCCAGAACCGCAGCCGTTCCGTCCGCATCGCCGATTTCGTCGATGTGGGGGAATTGCGCGAGCAGCTCGATCACGCCCGCACCGTTCGCCTGAGCCGGGGGGAGTCGACCTGGCTGCGCGGCAACACCTTCTACGGCAACCGCCAGATGTTCTCGGCCGATTACATGGATTGGCTCGAAGGCTTCCGCCTGCCGGACTACGAACTCGAGGCGCGCGACGGACAATACGTTCTCACCTTCCACGGTCCCTGGATCGAGACCACGATGTGGGAAGTGCCGGCGCTCGCCATCCTCAACGAGCTGCGCTCGCGCGGGATTCTGCGCGGGCTCGGCAAGTTCGAGCTGCAGATCCTCTACGCGCGGGCGATGACGCGGGTCTGGGAGAAGATCGAGCGGCTGAAACGCCTGCCGGGCCTCTCCATCGCCGATTTCGGCACCCGACGCCGCCACGGATTCCTGTGGCAGGATTGGTGCGTCGAGGCGATGCGCGAGGGCCTGGGCGAGGCCTTCCTCGGCACGTCGAACTGCCTCATCGCCATGCGCCGCGAGGTCGAGGCGGTGGGCACCAACGCCCATGAACTGCCGATGGTCTACTCGGCCCTCGCCGAGGACGACGAGGCACTGGCCCAGGCGCCCTACGACGTGCTGCGCGACTGGCAGCAGGATTACGCCGGCAACCTCCTGGTGATGCTGCCGGACACCTACGGCACCACCGGTTTCCTCGCCCATGCGCCCGAATGGATGACGGCCTGGACCGGGATCCGCATCGATTCGAAGGACCCGATCGAGGGCGGCGAGGAGGCCATCGCCTGGTGGGCATCGCGCGGCTGCGATCCGGCCTCCAAGCTCGCGATCTTCTCGGATGGGCTGGATATCGAGACGATCGTGGCGATCCACGCGCATTTCCACGGGCGGATGCGCATCGGCTACGGCTGGGGCACCCTGCTCACCAACGATTTCCGCGGGCTGGTGCCCGATCACGGGCTCGATCCGATCTCCATCGTCTGCAAGGTCATCGCCGCCAACGGCCGGCCGACCGTGAAGATCTCCGACAACCCGTCCAAGGCCATCGGCCCCGCCGACGAGGTCGCCCGCTACAAGCGCGTCTTCGGCATCGGCGAGATGGCGGAGATGCCGGTCATCGTGTGAGGTTTGCCGAGAGCGGCCCTCATCCAGGCATGCGGGAGACGGGCGGCGTGCCGTCCGTCTCCCCTGTCAGGCGCGGAGGAAGTCCGCGATCAGTGCCGGCGCGGCGGCGTCGAAGCCGACCACGTCGAGCATGCCGGCATCCTCCGGGTCGGCGATGCTGAAGCCGTTGGAGACGAGCCCCACGACCACGAGCTTGGCGTCGATCCCGGTCTTCCGCCGGTACGCGCGCAGGGCCTCCACCGGGTGGACCGGACCCGCCCACGTCTCCGAGTCGGTGTAGACCACGAAGGCGTCGGCCTGGACGTTCCGCTCGAGGGCCCAGCGCATGGGCAGCGAGCAATCCGTCCCACCGAAGGGCAGGTCGGCCGTGGCCGCCACCGCCGCGTCGAGCCGCATCGACGGCCCGATCGGCAGCGCGGTCAGCGCCGTGCCCTCGTTCCGGCGTCGGCCGGCACCGGCCGTGAAGCCGACGACCTGCCAGTGCTCCTCGGTCGCCGCGGTGACGAGCGCCATCGCGGCGGCCGCCTCACGCGGGGTGAGCGAAGACCCGGCCACGCCTCCCGTCGCCATGGACCCCGACACATCGAGGGCCAGGACGAGACGCTTGCCGGTGGGCGTCACCGACGCGAACGCCGTGTAGAACGCGGCGTTCAGCGCCTCGACGATGGCGGCCACCGGCTCCCAGGAGAGCCGGCCGCGCTCACCCCGCCCCGACGCGTAGGTCTTGAGCGCCATGAGCAGCGCCATCGGATGGAGGCGCGCATCCAGGATGCGCGTCCGGTCCGACAGCACTGCCCGGACATGCTCGGTCCCCTCCGAGAAGGGGGCGAGCACGCCCAAGGCCGTGAGCCGCCCGAGCTGACGCACGAGGGCTCCCATCGGCATGCGCTCGATCAGCGCCTCGTTCACCGCCCGGCTCGTCATCAGTTCGGTCGGCAGCGCCTCCCACGGCAGGCCGTGCGTGCGGATCATCGCCGCGGCCGAAGCCCCGTTGACGCCCGGCGCCTGCACCGAGGCGAAGGCGTGGACGAGCGCCGGCGCCGCCTCGGCCAGGGTGCCGCGGCAGATCCAGTCGAACAGGGCGGCGCGATCCGGCTCGCCCGTCTCCGGATGAGCCAGCCGCAGCAGATCGCGGTGCGACCAGCCGTTGCGCGAACGATACTTCACTGCCTGGTAGGCAAGGGCCGCCACGGGGCGGGCGACGTACCAGTCGGCCACCGCGCGGCGCAGGCCACGGCCCCAGCCGCGCATCGCCTCGACGGCGGACGCGAACTGGAACAGGTGCGTCCCCGTGCGGCAGACGCGCGGAAGGGCGGCCAGAGCGGCCCGGCGGGTGGCGAGGGCATGCTCGCCCTCCGCCGAGGCGGCGAGCGCCAGGGCGAAGATCGCCGGATCCTGCTTCGGAGCCCGTCCGGCCTCGCTCACCGCCACGATGGCGGCGACCACGCGCGGGCCGTCTTCCGCGAGGCACCGCAGCACGGCCCGGGCATTGTCGCGCGTCAAAGCGACGGGGCCGGCATAGTACGAGCCGCCCTCGGAGCCGAGCACCAGGAAGCGATCGAGCCGCGTCCAGTCGCTCACCGGGAAGGCGTGTCCGCCGGCCGAGTTCGGCACGGTACGGGGAATGGGCTCCGACTGCGGATTGCGCCGGAGCGAGAACAGCTTGGCATAGGACATCATCGCTCGCTCCTTCCTCCACGGGGCCTCGTGCCCGGTGGTTCGTTGGGGCCGCGCGGGCATGGGTCAGTGGCAGGAGGGGTCTTTGCTCTACCGTCTGAGCTACGGGCATCGCTGCCCGGCGGGAGTCGAACCCGCGACACAAGACGTCGATAATCCTGCCGCGTCGGCCCGCGCGGCCGATGGGGTGATCCGCTCGCCGATCCGGGTCGGCCATGCGGGCATGTGTTCGAGGGACGGTGTCATGAGCTTCGGGACCGCGACGGCCCCGGCGGAATTCGAATCCGCGACCTCCGCGAGGCGAGCCCCGCGGCGCTCTACCGATAACCGTCCCCTGTCGGCCCGCACGGACCGCTCGGGTTCCGGCGCGGGCGCTCGGACGCGAGCCAGGAGGCCCGCACCGCGCGAAGGCGACGGAAACGTCGACGATGAGGGATTGTCGGTGAACCCGGCCTATGGCCGCGCGGACATGGTCGAGGCGAACGGATCGGCCGCGAGGCCGTCGGGGGGTCGAACCCCAGGGCTCGAAAGCCCTTCATCCCAAAGATAACCGTTCGTCAGCGGCCCGCGCGGAGCGCCGGATCAAAGACGGGTCGGTCGCCGGCTTTCGCCCCCGAGACAGGCGAACGCGGCGACGCTTAGGTCGACTTTCTTCATGCGTTGCTCCGTCCGTGGCAGGGACCGAATGGCGAGGGACGCGGACATGTCGAATGGGGCTCGGGCGGTTTCACATGAGAGGTGATAACCGAGCCCCCCGCCGGCCCGCGCCGGTGAGGCAATCCGGTCTGCCGGTCATGAACGATCGAGGACGACTGGGCCTCGAGGCCCCCACGGCTCGCGACCGCGGACGTCGGAAATGGTGCGATAACCCTCGATCACCGGCCCGGCAGGCCGATGGCGGGGTGATTAGAGTCGCGCTCCGGTCCAGTCAAGGCGAAACTTGAAAAATCTTACAGTTCGGTCCATCTCCTGAGCATGATCACATCCGCTCAGATCCGCGCCGGGCGCGGGTTGCTGAAATGGACGCAAGGGACGCTCGCGGCGCGGGCCTCCCTCTCCATCGTCACTCTCAACATGATCGAGAGCGACCAGGTCGCCCCGCGCAACCGAACGCTCGACGCTATCCGCAACGCCCTCGAAGGGGAGGGCGTCCGTTTCATCGGCGACGAGGACGAAGGGTTCGGGGTGATGCTGCGGGCGCGGCCGGCACGGGCCGCATGAGCCGCCGCATCGACCTCAACGCCGATCTCGGCGAGGGCTACGGACCCTACACGCTCGGCGACGACGCAGCGCTCCTCGATCTCGTCACCTCGGCCAACGTCGCCTGCGGCTTCCATGGCGGCGATCCCGCGATCATGGTCGCCACCGCCTCGGCGGCCAAGGCTCGCGGCGTGTCTATCGGCGCCCATCCGGGATTTCAGGATCTTCGCGGTTTCGGTCGTCGTGTCATCGCCGAGAGCGCGGGGGAGATCGAGGCCGGGGTGGCCTACCAGATCGGCGCGCTCCAGGCCTGTGCGGCCCTCGGCCATCATCGCGTCACCCATGTGAAGGCGCACGGAGCCCTCGCCAACCTGTCGAACTCCGATGCGGATGTGGCGAAGGCTCTGGCGCGGGCGGTCCTCGCCGTCGACCGGACTCTGCCCCTGGTGGTGATGCCGGGCCTCGCGGCCGAGCGCGCGGCTCTCGATGCCGGTCTCGCCGTGGTGCGGGAAATCTATGCCGACCGGGCCTATGCCGACGATGGGCAACTCTGCGCGCGCTCACTTGCCGGGGCCGTGATCCACGATGCGGCCGAGGCGGCGGCGCGGGTCCGCCGCATGGTGGAGGAGGGCGCGGTGATCACCCTGTCCGGCCGCCGGATCGCAGTGTCGATCGATACGATCTGCGTCCATGGGGATACGCCACGAGCGGTGGAGACGGCGCGCGCGGTCAGGCTCACCCTCGGAGAAGCGGGCTTCGCACTGGCCGCGTTCAACGCCGCCTGATGCCGGAATGAATGCAAAGCTTGCAGGAAGCAGGGATCGTTTCCCGCCGATACTCCGTTCCTCATGGCGATTACGCTGGCGAGATTGCCGCGACATCGTGTGCGTAGCGTTGAGACGGAACCGACATGGCGACAACCACCCCGGCTGAAGCCGCATCGCCGCAGGCGCCGAAGGCGGGGTCCGCGGGTGCCAAGAGTTCCACGAGTGGCAAAACCGGCATTTCTCGTGCGACACCTCTGCGGGATCAGATGCTGCCGCCCCGGGCAACGCGCATCGCGGCGGCCGAATCGCTCCCGCCCTCGCTGGTTTCGCCCCTCATCGTCACCGCGCTGATCGTCTCCGGCCTCTATATCGGCCGCGACGTCCTCATTCCCATCGCCATCGCGGTCCTGCTCTCCTTCGTGCTGGGCCCCATCGTCTACCTGTTGCGGCGCCTGCGCTTCGGGCGGTTCCTGTCGGTGGCGACCTCCGTCGTCATGGCTCTCGGGGTCGCGGCGGCTTTGGCCACCCTCATCGGAGTCCAGCTGGCGGATCTGGCCAAGGATGTGCCCCGCTACCGCGCGACCATCGAGCAGAAGGTCGAAGGCCTGCGCGATAGCCCGGCCGGGCGGATGGCCGATTACGTCGCCAATATCGGCCGGACCATGCACCAGGGCGGGGAGGAGAGCACGAAGCCCGAGACTCCGAAGCCCGAGGCCGGGAAGCCCAACGCTCCGCCGCCCGAGAAACCGGTCCTCGTCGAGATGAAGGAGCGGGCGCCGGACCCGCTGGCGCTGGCCAACACCATCCTGTCGCCGATCCTGCATCCGCTGGCCACAATCGGCATCGTCTTCATCGTGCTGCTGTTCCTGCTGATGCAGCGCGAAGATTTGCGCGACCGAATGATCCGCCTCGTCGGGTCGAGCGATCTCCACCGGACCACCGTGGCGATGGACGACGCCGCGCGGCGTCTCAGCCGCTACTTCCTGGTCCAGCTCGCGCTCAACGCCGCCTTCGGCCTGGTGATCGGGATCTGTCTCTCCGTCATTGGCGTGCCCAACCCGGCCCTCTGGGGCATCTTCTCGGCGCTGATGCGGTTCGTCCCCTATATCGGCGCGGCCCTGGCGGCCCTGTTCCCCCTGGCGCTGGCGGCGGCGGTCGATCCCGGCTGGTCGATGGTCATCGCCACCCTGGCGGTGTTCCTCATCCTCGAACCGCTGACGGGGCATGTCATCGAGCCGATGCTCTATGGCCAGTCTACCGGCATGTCGCCCTTCGCCGTGCTGGTCTCGGCGCTGTTCTGGACATGGCTGTGGGGGCCGGTCGGCCTGCTGCTGTCGACGCCGCTCACCGTCTGCCTCGTCGTTCTCGGCCGCCATGTGGACAAGCTCGAATTCCTCGACGTGCTGTTCGGCGACCGGCCTGCCCTGACCCCGGTGGAGAACTTCTACCAACGCATCCTCGCCGACGACCCGGAAGAGGCCGAGGAGCATGCCGAGCTGATCCTCAAGGAGTGCTCACTCTCCTCCTATTACGACGACGTGGTGCTGAAAGGCCTCGAGCTCGCTGCCCGCGACGCGGCCCGCGGTGTGCTCACCCCGGAGCAGAAGAACGATATCCGGGACACGGTCGCGGTCCTCATCGCCGGGCTCGACCGCCGGGAGACCGAGGTGCCCGACGACGACTTCGCCATTCCCGACGACATCCCCGAGGCCTGGAAGCAGGACGGTGCGGTCCTATGCGTGACGGGGCGCAGCTTCGTCGACGAATCGGCCTGCTCGATCCTGGCCCAACTCCTGAGCAAGCGCGGCATCGGCACGCGAATCGTGCCCTTCTCCGATGTGGCGCGAGCCCAGATAGACAGTTTCGACCCCGGCCCGGCCCGGATGATCTGCATCGTGTCGCTCGCCATCAGCGGGGAGCCGACGCATCTACGCCGCCTCGTCGGGCGGCTGAAGCGGCGCATGCCGGACCTGCCCATCGTCGTCGGCCTGTGGCAGGCGGATCACGAGATCCTCAACGACGAAGGTCAGCGCGCGGCGATCGGCGGCGACGTGCACGTCTCGTCCCTCGATTCCACATTGCAGGCCGTCCTCGCCCAGGCCGGCACGATTGTGGGAGCCGACAAGGCGGGCTCGTCCGCGCCCGAGCCACCGCCATCGGCCCCCGTCACGGCCGCCCTGGCGACCTGACGGAAGAGGCCGTCCGTTGCGGTCGAAAGGCCGGGCGATGGCGGTCGAACCACCGGCGTCATGGCGGTCGTTCGGGGCGTGTCGGGCTTGACGCGGCCGGCCCATCGTCGCTTCCGTGGCGGACACGGTTCGGACAGGAGGCCCGTCGATGAGCGTCGTCGATCTCGCACGGTTCATGGAAGATCTCGCCACCGAGTCGGGTCAGGCCATCCTGCCCTTCTTCCGCGCTTCGTTCGGCATGGACGACAAGGGCAGGGGCACCGGCGCCTTCGATCCGGTCACCGAAGCCGACCGGGCGGCAGAGACCATCCTGCGCGGCCGGATCAGGAGTACCTTTCCCACCCACGGCATCGTCGGCGAGGAGTTCGGCTCCGACCATGCGGATGCCGAATGCGTCTGGGTCCTCGACCCGATCGACGGCACCCGCGCCTTCATCACGGGGCTCCCCACCTGGGGAACGCTGATCGGCCTGCTCCATGACGGCGTGCCGGTGCGCGGGCTGATGAACCAGCCCTATCTCGGCGAGCGCTTCGTGGGCGATGGAGCCAGTGCCACGTTCCACGGCATTCGCGGCCCGCGCAAGCTCATGACCCGCCGCTGCGAGCGCCTCGCCGATGCGCTGCTCGCCACCACGGACCCGCGCCTGTTCGCGCCGGGCGACGAGCAGGATCGCTTCCAAAGCATTGAGGGCGCGGTGCGGATGTCGCGCTACGGCACCGATTGCTACGCCTATTGCATGCTCGCGGCGGGGCAGATCGACCTCGTGGTGGAGGCCGGCCTAAAGCCGCACGACATCGTCGCGCTGATCCCGATCATCGAGGGTGCCGGCGGTGTCATCACCGCCTGGGATGGCAGTTCGGCCGCGAAAGGCGGCCGCATCGTCGCCGCCGGGGACGTCCGGCTACACGCCGCGGCCCTGCGCCACCTCAACCCGTGAAGTCCTGAACCGCGCGGGTTCTAGGGCAGCATTGCGGCAGCGGCTGACCGCCCCGTATCGGCGTGCTCCACTCGCGACGGCGTGACCACCGACCCCGGCACGAAGGCATCGAAAGCCGCCCAGAAATCATCCCGGATCGCGTCACGCTCCGAGAGGATCTCATGCCGGGCATCGGGCAGGACGAGGAGAAACCCGGAGGAAAGGCGGCCGACGAACCGCTCCGTGATGGCGGTATCGCAAACAGGGTCGGCGCCAGCGCCGATCACGAGGATCGGGATGCGGATCGAGGCGGCCTTTCGCGGATCGGCGAGCTTCTCCATCGCCCTGAACGCACCGACGATCCAGGCCACGCTTGGGTCGCCCACGGCGCCAGTGCCCACCGCCCGGGCCGCCTGGGCATTGCGTTCATAGCGGGCGGAATCACCCGAGAGTCGGTTTCCTGCAAACGGTTTCGTCGCCATCGAGGTCGGTTTGCCGAACGGGATATAACTGCGCCCGAGCCCCAGCGCATGCAGCAGACGGGCGAGAAAGAAGGACGCCGCCGGGAAACGGATCATCCGGATCGACAACATCGGTGCCACGGTCACGAGACGGGCGAAGGGGAGCCATCCGTCCATCGCACCGGTCAAAGCCACGGCGCCACCCATTGAATGGGCGAGGCCCATATGCGGATGTGGCATCAACGGCCGCAGGATCGCTTCCTCTATCGCTTTGAGATCGTGGCGATAATTGTCGAACCGTGCGACGTGGCCACGATGCGCATCGGTGACTTGCCGCTGCGATTCGCCCTGACCACGCCAATCGAACGCTACGACCGCGAAGCCGCGCCGGCGCAGATCCGTGATGGTTTCGTAGTACTTTTCGATGAACTCGGCCCGGCCCTGAAGCAGGCACACCGTCCCTTTGGCGAGGCGCGTTGTGGGGCGCCAGTGAACCGCCCTCAGCCGTACTCCGTCATCCGTCTGAACAGAGACCAGTGTTCCCCCCGGGGGAACTGGATTTCCGGGGGTGGAAGCAAGGCTCAGCATGGGCGGGGTCCGAACAAGAGGAGCAGCATCAAAATTTCCATGCAACGGGGTATCCAAACTCTTGAAGCCTATCGCTACGCCTCCGATATTGGAGGAGCGCCGGCCGATACGGCGGCGCAATAGTCCGGCCCTTTGGGCGGACGATAACGTTACATGTTGCTTCCTACGGAGAATATGTCATGCGCCAGTTCGATCTTGCTCCCCTCTATCGTTCTACTGTCGGCTTCGACCGTTTGTTCTCGGCCCTCGATCAATTCGTGAGCGCCGACGCGGTCCCGACCTACCCACCCTACAACATCGAGCGCACAGGCGAGAACGCTTACCGCATCACGGTCGCGGTAGCAGGCTTCACCGAAGCAGACCTTACCATCGAGGTGAAGGAAAACGCTCTCTCGCTCAAAGGTGAGCGTAAGCCGGATGCCAGCCGAAAGGTCGAGGTTCTGCATCAGGGCATCGCCGCCCGTGGCTTCGAGCGTCGGTTCCAGCTTGCCGATTACGTGCAGGTGACGGGCGCAGCCCTGGAGAACGGGTTGCTCCATATCGATCTCGTCCGCGAGATTCCGGAGGCCAAGAAGCCTCGCCAGATCCAGATCGCCACGTCGGCTGCCACCAAGGCACCCGTGATCGAGGGTCAGGTGCAAGAAGCGGCCTAATCGATCGTCTTTTGATAGAGAGCGCCCCGATCCCCTGGTCGGGGCGCTCTTGCGTGTCAGAACCCGTCGAACCGGTCTCCTCGGCCGGGCTCCCTGCATCGATAGCCAATGAAGCAATCCGGCGTGTCGCGCGTGGGCGCATAGGCGGGGATTGTGATCTCGGTCACTTCGCAAGCACCCCGGTCACGCACGAAACGGTCATAGGTCGCTCC
This sequence comes from Methylobacterium sp. CM6241, assembly GCF_054817845.1. Classification (NCBI taxonomy): domain Bacteria; kingdom Pseudomonadati; phylum Pseudomonadota; class Alphaproteobacteria; order Hyphomicrobiales; family Methylobacteriaceae; genus Methylobacterium; species Methylobacterium sp. CM6241. The sequence goes on along the minus strand of NZ_CM139246.1, from coordinate 4,307,711 downwards.
ACCCGTCCCAAGAACGATGCCGCGGTTGCGCGACACGACGGATCGGGCCTCTGGGCACGTCATATCGAGTGTGGATGCCCGTTGCGCGATAGCCGGCGAAGCGACGCCGATCGCGGCACACATGCCGCAGATGGACTTGAAGATCCTGACCACAATCCGATGCCCCCGTGTTCGACGACGCGAGAGCACCGCCCGACCAGGGTAACTCGAAGCCGATCAGCCAAGTTTCACAGGGGCTTCACAGGTCTCCGAAGGCGAGTTGTCCCTGTGGGCTCTGCCTAGGACGAGCAGCTATCGGCCGGTCCTTACGGACCGTAGGCTTCGGCGCGGTTCGCTGCGTTTTCGGCTCGCCGCGCATCCTAGCCTTTGCCTTGTCGCGGGCTACGGCTTCGGGAGCCTGCGGATCCTCGTTCAGCCACTTGCCGCGCTTGATGACCTCGTTGACCCGTCCCTGGTTCACGCCGACCTTGAAGGCGATCTCCTGCTGGGTCATTCCCGTGGAAGCGTGAAGGTCGAGGATGGCCCGGGCCAGTTCCGGTGTCATCTTCTGCCCCGTGAGGCGTCTCGCCGGCTTGATCGTCCGGGTCGCTCGATCGCGCTCGCGCAGGCGCTGCAGCAGGGCCAGCGCCATGTTCATACCCTGCTCTCGCAGGGCCTCCTCGAATTCCTTCAACGTCGCCATCGTCGGCTTCCTCGTTGCCGTCGCGGCCGGACCTTAGGACCTGCCCGCCACCGAGAGAACGATCGGGCATGCGCCAAGGTTGCGACGGACGCCATTAGTCGATCGAGCATGGTTGAGCCGGCACAGGGCCGATGGCAACCGGGTGAAGACTTCATCCACTACTAATCCGCCGCACGTCACTCTCGGTAGCGTCGCTGTTCCAGCGCGCGTCATCGCCCGTGAAGGGACCGACTCGTACTCATTCCGTAGTGACTGGCCCTTACCGTCTTACCTTTGACGGCCAACCCTTGGCGGAAAGCCCGGGCTTCGGCTAAACCGCGCGGCACACGCGGCTTTCGAGGACGCTTCCCCAATGATCAGCCCGATCCTTTCCGTCGCCCGCGACGGGTCAGCGCCCGGCGCTCCCTCCCTCGTCGAAGCCTTGGAGAACGGGTCGGTCCTGGTCTTCCATGACGAGGACTTCCCGTTCAGCGATTTCGAAAAGCGCTTCGTCGAACGACCCTTCGCTGACGGCAAGGCCAAGAATGTGAACATCCGCGGCAAGGAGGCCGCCCTGAGAGGTGCCGCCGGGACGCCGGAGGAACAGGAAGCGCTGCGTCAGCTTCTCATCCGCTACAAGGCCTTCGCCCAAGGGCTCATCGACCGCCATCTGCCGGCCTATACCGGCAAAGTCACGCTGGCTGGCACCTCCTACCGTCCGTTCGAGGTGGATCAGCGCAAGCTCAGTTGGCGCCGCGACGACACCCGTCTGCATGTGGATGCCTTTCCGTCGAATCCGATCGGCGAGAAGCGCATCCTGCGTATTTTCCGCAACATCAACCCCAACGGCCAACCGCGCCTGTGGCGGGTAGGCGAAGATTTCGGCTCGATGGCTGAAAAATTCTTGCCGCGCTTGCCGGGCTACTCGCCGCTATCCGCGCGGCTGTTGGCCACGCTGCGTATCACCAAGGCGCGCCGCTCCGAATACGACCACCTGATGCTTCATCTCCATGACGCGCTCAAGCAGGACATGGAGTACCAGCAGAAAGGTCCCCAGGCCGATGTGCAATTTGCACCGGGCCAGACCTGGGTGACGTTCTCGGACCTCGTCATGCACGGCGCCATGGGCGGCCGCTACATGCTGGAACAGACGGCCTACCTGCCCGTCACGAGCCAAGCGGATCCGGAACTCAGCCCACAGCGGATCCTTGCCAAGAAACTCGGCCGCAAACTGCGTTGAGATTTCACCGATACAGAAACCGAGTTTAGGGCCACGCCATGATCCTCGAAATCGCACAGATCGAAATCAAAGCCGGCATGGAAGCTGATTTCGAGGCGAACATCGCCAAGGCATCCGAAATCTTCAAGGTCGCCAAGGGATGCAGGAGCTTCGCTGTTCGTCGTTCCGTTGAGAAGCCGCAACGCTATCGACTGCTGATCGAGTGGGAGACCCTCGCGGACCATACAGAACTCTTCACGGGCTCGCAGGCCTGGAAGGATTACCGCGCTATGGTATCCCCTTTCTTCGAGGGACCGCCGAGCGTCGAGCATACGGAACTGACCCTGCAGGCGTTCTGACGTCCAGGCCCGTCATGACCGGCGGCATCATGCCCCGAGGGGAACGGGCAGGAGGAGCAAGCTGCTGTCCGCCAGCAGCCCCGCATCATCCTAAGGAAAATGCGTATCGCGGAAACGTTCGAGCTTGCTCGAAGCCATCTCTCTTTTCGTTAGAGGTCGAAACACGATCGGCTTCCTTTCATCAGGATTCGATGATCGGGGTGGGTTAATAGATTTCCTTCACTCCCTGGCGCGCGGCTCGCGCAAAGCCTCCGCCACCGTGACAGCGGATCGCCGACTGCTTACTGAAGGATACCGTCCTCGACAGAGGCGGTCTTATCCGAAGCGTCCTTGCACAGGCGTCCATCGCCCATGATTCAGCGCCCCCTCCGCATTGGCACCCGCGGCAGCCCCATGGCTCTCGCGCAGACGGGAATGGTCCGCGACAAGATCGTGGCCGCAAATCCGGGGCTGGAAACGGAGCTGGTGGTGGTGAACACGGTCGCCGACCGCATCCTCGACCGCCCCCTGTCCGAAATCGGCGGCAAGGGACTTTTCACGAAGGAGCTTGAACAGGCCCTCTTCGCCGACGTGGTCGACGTGGCCGTGCATTCCATGAAGGATGTCGAAACCTGGCTACCCGAGGGGCTGGTCATCGCTTGCATCCTGGAACGGGACGATCCACGCGATGCATTCCTCTCCGCGCAAGCCGAGGGCTTTGCCGGCCTCGCACCAGGCGCACGCGTGGGCACTTCTTCCCTGCGCCGGGCCGCCCAGGTTCTCATGCGCAGGCCGGACCTGCGCATCGTCCCCATGCGCGGCAACGCCAACACAAGAATGCGCAAGCTCCAGGAGGGCACATGCGAGGCGACGCTTCTGGCCCTTTGCGGTCTCGAACGCCTCGGCATGGCCGACATGGCACGGAGCGTCCTGTCTGTGGACGAGATGCTCCCCGCCGTGGCGCAGGGCGCCCTCGGCATCGAATGTCGGGAGGCGGATTCCGATGTTCGAGCCCTGCTTGCCCCCCTCCGGTCCCCGACGGCCATGGCTGAACTCGATGCCGAGCGAGGTCTTCTTGCGGAGCTTGACGGGTCGTGCCGCACACCCATCGCGGCCCTGGCACGGATCGACGGCGGGGTGCTGACCCTGAACGGCCTGTTGTTCCTGCCCGACGGCAGCGCTCATTGGGCGGTCCACCGCTCTGGCGCGGTATCCGATGCGGCCGGAATCGGACAGGACGCCGGCGCCGAGCTGAAACGTGCCGCTGGCGACACCTACGCCAAGCATCTGCAATAGCTTGGCGCACGCATCGGTCGCGGGAGCTTGGTATCCGGTCGGGCGCGGCATCTCCGCGCCTTGCGGGCGGAAGAGGAACGGTTAATCGCTCGTCCGGTACTGTCTGCGTACAATCTCATACACTTCGCGGCCCGAGAATACCGATGCATGAGGTCCGCACCGCCCTATCGCCCTGCTCAACCGTACTGATCCGTCTCGACGGGGATCCCGCCGGTCTCGGAGAGTTCACGATCGAGCAAAATGGCGATGCAGCGCTGATCGCCAGCCTGCAGGCGCGTGTCGAGGAACAAGCCCGTTTCATCGACGCACAGGCAGTGTCCCTCGCCCATAGCCGGAAAATCTTCGAACGCGCCTCCGCCGTAGCCAAAATCGGAGTCTGGGAATGCCGCCTCGAAGACGAGGCACTGACCTGGACCGATGCCGTCTACAGGATGTTCGATCTGCCGGTGGGCTCGCCGGTGGACCGCGAGACGACCCTGGCATGCTACAGCCCGGCGTCGCGCATCCGCCTCGAGGCGCTCCGCAGCCAGGCCATCTCCGAACGCGGCGGCTTTACCCTCGACGCCGAAATTATGACCGTCGCAGGCAACCGCCGCTGGATCCGCCTGACCGCAACGGTGGAATGCGACAGCGGAATCCCGGTCCGTATCTTCGGCATGAAGCAGGACATCACCGAGGAAAAGATCCTCGCAGACCGGACCCGTTATCTCGCAGAGTTCGACACGCTGACGGGCCTGCCGAACCGCACCGTTTTCTATAATCGGCTCACAGCTATGGGCAGAATGGGAGCTTTGTTGCTCCTCGACCTCGACGGCTTCAAACACGTCAACGACACACATGGCCATATGGCCGGTGATGCTTGTCTTACGGAGGTCGGGCGACGTCTTATGGAGACGTGCCGTCACACCGAGTTCGTGGCGCGTATCGGGGGGGACGAGTTCGGCATCGTGGTGGACGCCACCATCGATCCTCCCCTCCTCGCCGTCTTGGCGGAGCGTATCATCGCTGCCATGGCGCCGCCCATCGCTTGGGGGCAGGGGACCTTCACGATCGGAGTGTCGATCGGCATCGCCATGATGGCACGCCACAAATCGGAAGACATCTTCGCCGAGGCCGACATGGCGCTGTATGCGGCCAAGGCGGAAGGGCGGGGGACGTTCCGGCTAGCCCCTCCGGCAGAACACTTGCGACCGCCTCACGCTGATACGTGGTGAGAAACGGATCTGGGCGGCAAGCCTCGCTCAGCTGCCATCATTCGGGCAAGCGCGACGATTTCGCGGATCTGGAACGGCTTGCGGACCGAAAGGCTTCCCCGAAGGGGCCTGCGGTCAAAATAAGCATTCGTCGATGCATAGATCACCGGGCGGTCGGGGCGAACCTCGCGGAAGGCAAGAGCCACCGTCCATCCGTCTATCATCCCCGCGAGATTGATATCGGTCAGCAACCAGTCGATATCGACGCCATGAATCCTGAGAAGCGTCAAAGCGTCTTCTCCGCTTGACGCGGCGACGACTGCGAGACCAGCGCGCTCGCACTGGATCGTCAACATATCCAGCAGAAGGAAATTATCCTCGACGATCAGAACTTTCGGTGTGCCACTCATTCCGGCCATCGACCCTATCCTACACCAACAAATGGCTGCATTAATGGTTAAGCTTCCATCAACGGTCGCATCGACTCGGGTGTCGCTCGCAACGTGGACGGGGGGTCGTTTGGAGACCGTGTGACGATGCGCGAGGCAGCGTTGGAGCCAACGGCGGAGAAGGGGAGGTGGGCGGTCTGCAATGAAGCTACGCTCGCCGAACTCGAAGACCTGCTTGGACGCGACCACTTGATGCAGCTTCTGTCCCTGCTCATCGTCGAGATCCGAATCCGGTTTCGAGCAGGGAACGACGATCGGATCGCCATCGGGCAGGACGCCCATGCACTCCTGGCATCGAGTGGGGCTCTCGGCTTCGTCGACCTCTCGCGGTGCTGTTCGGCGATCGCTCAAGCTTGCCTCAATGGCGGTGATATCGACGTCCCGCTGCAGGAAGGCCGGGTCGCCGCCAAGCGCGCGCTCGACGCGCTTGCCGTCTTGGGCGCATACGGGTGACAGCACTTTCGCGTCTTCCGAACACCTCACCGCAATGATCCGTTGCGCCGAAGACACACCCGTCGGAGGAGAGGAGCAAGCAGCTTTTTCGTCGCGCAGCTGCCGCATTTCAGGTGCGACACAGGGTATCGCGCCGGTCACGAGGTCGTTTCGTTGAATTGAGGTGCTCAGCGTCACACGCCGCGACTGGACTTCAGTCTTTGAAACACCCCGTCAAGGTTGACGGAACCTTCGCTTAACCCGCTCGACCTACATAGGTCCTACCACCAAACGACCCCGCTGGGACGCTCCGGAACCGGACACCCCGCCCGAGGAGACCACGACCATGTCGATGACCGCGCGCTTTCGCGTGTTTCCGCTCGCGGCGGCCCTTTGCGCCGCGCTCAGTGTCGCTGCCTGCACAAACGACAAGGATCTTGCCGACGCTTCGGGCTTCGCAGGAGGCGCCAATACGCCGGGCAGCGCGCAGGACTTCGTCGTCAATATCGGCGACCGCGTCTTTTTCGAATCGGATTCGACCGATCTGACGCCGACCGCCACCGCCACCCTCGACAAACAGGCCCAGTGGCTGCAGCGCTATCCCCGCTACACCTTTCTGGTCGAAGGCCATGCCGACGAACGCGGCACCCGCGAGTACAACTTCTCGCTCGGCGAGCGCCGCGCCCAATCCGTCAAGGATTACCTGTCCTCGCGCGGCCTCGCCGCCGGACGGATGCGGACGGTTTCCTATGGTAAAGAGCGCCCGGTCGCCGTGTGCAACGACATCTCCTGCTGGTCACAGAACCGCCGCGCCGTGACCGTCCTCGACCGGGGCGCCGGCTCCTGAGAACGTAGGTTAGCCATTACGGGTGCGGCCCACTTTTGCTGCGTCCAGGCACATCTGCTATCGGCGGGGCGCCGCCGATGCATCCTCGTCCGATCCGACCACAGGTGCCGATTCCCATGCTCCGCCGCCTGCTCATCGCGTCCACCTTTCTCACGTTCCTGTCTCCCTTGACCGTCGGCGGTTCGGCGACGGCCCAGGATGCGTCGGAATTTGTCGTCCGTCTGAACCGCATCGAGAACCAGTCCCGTCAGATGGCTGGTCAGATCGAGACGCTGCAATACGAGAATCGCCAACTCAAGGAACAGCTTCGCAAGTTCCAAGAGGACGTCGAATATCGCCTGCAAGAAGGCAAGGGTGGCGCTGGAAAGCCCGCCGCATCCCCGTCAGGCACCAATCCCGGACAAGCCAAGCCGCAAAAGCGCAGCGATGCCTTCAACCCCGAGCAGAATCCGGGTCGTCCCGGCGGGCCGATGCCGCTCGGCACGACTATGCCGTCGGCTGCCATCGCGACCGCACCACCGTCTCGGGGACCGAGTGTGCCGCCCACCGTGGTAGATGCCGATGACGAAGAGCCTGGCCTGTCGCCTCCCGGCCTAGGTGGCCCCGTCGACCTCACGCCCCCGTCGCGCGTTCCTACGACGGGCGCTCTCGCGAGCCCGTCGCGCCCGATGACCAGCGTAGCCGCCACCACGACAGGCGATGCAAGGGCGGATTACGAGACGGCTTACGGCTACATCACCGGACGCCATTACGAACAGGCGGAGATGAGCCTACGCCAGTTCATTCAATCGCATCCGCGCGACGCGCAGGTGCCGTCGGCGACGTACTGGCTCGGTGAGAGCTACCTCCAGCGCAACCGCAACCGCGAGGCGGCCGAGCAGTTTCTGAAGGTCTCCACGGACTACGCGCGCTCGCCCCAGGCGCCGGATGCGATGCTGAAGCTTGGAATATCTCTGAATGCACTCGGCGCACGGGAACAGGCCTGCGCCACTCTCGCCGAGCTGGAGCGGAAGTTCCCGTCCGCAGCGCAGGGTGTCCGCCAGAGCGTGGTTCGCGAGCAGAAACGCGCCCGCTGTGCCGCTTGAATGCCACCCCAGCGGGTGACGGGATCGACGCGACGCTTGTCACGGCGCTGAAGCCCTATCTCGAAACTCGCAACCTGCTCATCGCAGTTTCCGGCGGACCGGACTCTACTGCATTGATGCATGCGGCCGCCCGGTCCGGGGCGGCGCATCCGATCCAAGTCGCGACGGTGGATCATCGTCTTCGTGCGGAGGGAGGCGTCGAGGCCCGGAACGTCGGGATTACTGCGCGGGCGCTTGGTTTGAGGCACCACATCCTGAGCTGGGACGGCGACAAGCCTAGCCGGGGTATTCAAGCCGCCGCACGCCAGGCGCGCTACGCCCTCCTGGCGGAATGCGCGACGGGGATCGGCGCGGACACAATACTGACGGGCCATACGGCTGACGATCAGGCAGAGACCGTGCTGATGCGGCTCCTCGCCGGAAGCGGCCCAGCGGGTCTCGCGGGTATGCGGCGCGACCGTGAGCTTGCGCCGGGCCTGCGCCTTGCAAGACCCTTCCTCCATATTCCAAAGGCGTATCTCGTCGCCTACTGCTCGGCTCATGGGCTGGCATACGCAAGCGATCCTTCGAATGTGGATGAGCGCTTCGCACGTGCACGTTTACGCCGACTGATGCCCGACCTCGCAGCGGAAGGTCTCAACGCCGAACGGCTCTGCCGTCTGGCGGCCCGCATGTCTCGCGACGAGGACGCGTTACGCGATGCAGCGCAGTCCACCTTTATCAGGCTCCGCCTTACCGCCGATGCCGTTGTCCTGGATGGCCGCCTACTGGCCGCTCTTCCGGATGCGATCCTTATTCGCGTCGTCGACCTCGCATTGAACGAGGCCGGAGGGGGAGGGGTAGGGCGCCTGGAACGCATGGAGCGGCTCGTCTTCGAAGAGCTTCGGCCGGCCCTCACCGCAGGCACCGCCATGCGACGCACGCTTCGGGGCATCCTCGTCGAACTTGGGGCCGAGGGCGTCCTCTCCTTCTCTCCGGCACCGGCGCGACGGTCCCCATCTTAGGGACGCGCTCACCTTTCCGCCGACCGGCTTGCCGCAGGCAGGCCCGATTTACTTGGCAAGGGAGGCGGCACTGCCTACATTGCCGACATGCATCCGCGTGATCCGCCCACCAAGCGCGGGACCGGACGCCCCCAGGGATTGATCGATGAACCCGAACTTCCGCAATTTTGCCTTGTGGGTCGTCATCTTCCTGCTCGTGCTTGCCCTCGTCACCCTGTTCCAAAATCCGGGACATCGCGGCGGCGGCAGTGAGATCGCCTATAGCCAGCTTCTGAATGATGCCGATTCCGGCAAGATCCAGACGGTGGTGATCTCCGGGCAGGATGTGAGTGGTACCTATGTCGGCGGTGGCAACTTCACCTCCTATGCACCCAACGACCCGAATCTGGTGTCGAAGCTGCAGAGCAAGGGTGTGCAGATCACCGCACGTCCCCCCTCGGACAACACGCCCTGGTTCATCCAGCTTCTCGTGAGCTGGCTGCCCATCCTGGTTTTCATCGGTGCCTGGATTTTCCTGAGCCGCCAGATGCAGTCGGGTGCCGGGCGCGCCATGGGCTTCGGAAAGTCGAAGGCCAAGCTTCTCACCGAGGCCTCTGGCCGCGTGAGCTTCGACGACGTCGCCGGCGTGGAGGAAGCCAAGGAAGACCTGCAGGAGATCGTCGAGTTCCTGCGTGATCCGCAGAAGTTCCAGCGTCTCGGCGGTCGCATTCCACGCGGGGTGCTCCTCGTCGGCCCTCCCGGCACGGGTAAGACCCTCATTGCCCGTGCGGTGGCGGGCGAAGCCAATGTGCCGTTCTTCACGATCTCGGGTTCGGACTTCGTCGAGATGTTCGTCGGCGTCGGTGCCAGCCGCGTCCGTGACATGTTCGAGCAGGCCAAGAAGAATGCGCCCTGCATCATCTTCATCGATGAGATCGACGCTGTCGGTCGCCACCGCGGCGCGGGTCTCGGCGGCGGCAACGACGAGCGCGAGCAGACATTGAACCAACTCCTGGTGGAGATGGACGGGTTCGAGGCCAACGAGGGCGTGATCATCATTGCGGCCACGAACCGCCCCGACGTGCTCGACCCCGCCCTGCTGCGTCCGGGCCGCTTCGACCGCCAGATCATGGTGCCGAACCCCGACGTCGTCGGCCGCGAGCGCATTCTTCGCGTTCACGTTCGCAAGGTGCCTTTGGCTCCGGATGTCGATCTCAAGGTCATCGCGCGTGGGACCCCTGGCTTCTCCGGCGCCGACCTGATGAACCTCGTCAACGAATCGGCACTACTTGCCGCACGTCGTGGCAAGCGCATCGTCACGATGCACGAGTTCGAGGACGCCAAGGACAAGGTGATGATGGGTGCGGAGCGGCGCACCTTGGTCATGACCGAGGACGAGAAGAGGCTCACGGCCTATCACGAGGGTGGCCACGCCATTGTCGCCTTCAACGTGCCTGCCACTGATCCCGTCCATAAGGCGACGATCATTCCGCGTGGCCGGGCCCTGGGCATGGTCATGCAGCTTCCGGAGCGCGACAAGCTGTCTATGAGCTTTGAGCAGATGACCTCGCGTCTCGCCATCATGATGGGAGGTCGCATCGCCGAAGAGATGACGTTCGGCGCCGACAAGGTTACTTCTGGAGCACAGTCAGACATCGAGCAGGCGACACGTCTCGCTCGCATGATGGTGACGCGCTGGGGCTTCTCGCCTGAGCTCGGCACCGTGGCCTATGGCGAGAACAACGACGAGGTCTTCCTCGGCATGTCCATGGGCCGTCAGCAGACGGTTTCCGAGGCCACCGCCCAGAAGATCGACGCAGAGGTTCGCCGCCTTGTGGAAACCGGCCTCGAGGAAGCCCGCCGCATCCTCGGCGAGCATAAGGACGATCTCGAAGCACTGGCCCAGGGGCTTCTCGAATACGAAACCCTCTCGGGTGACGAGATCAAGAACCTGATCGCAGGCAAGCCGCCCATCCGTGATGCCGGTGATGGACCGACTCCGATCCGTGGTTCTTCCGTCCCGTCCGCCGGTCGCGGCCGGCCGCGGGACAACGAGGGCGGGCTGGAGCCTCAGCCCCAGGCGTGATGCCAGGGTGTCCGTTCTTCAGAGATATCAAAGCGGCGAGGGAGACCTCGCCGCTTTTCTTTTGATTTCCGAAAGCCGAATCGGGCGGCACCGCGGATAGATCGACCGTACGGCGAGGCGCTTGCCGGCGTGACGAGCAACGAGGAGGTGAGGGACAAGCTTGTTAAACTCGACCTGGCTTTCGATCCGCTGGCCTATTCGTTCGAGACGTGCAGCCTGCTCTTGACGAGCGTTCGGACGGGTTCTGGCAGGCGAACATGGCGACCGGGCAGTGTGTCGAGCTTTACTATTTCAGCATTGGCAAGCAGATCGAGGGTGCTGTCCTCGTTTCGCTGATCATTGCTGTTTCACAGGCCTTCTGACGCGCGACGAGGGATGAGCTAGGCTCCCGTCCGGCCACCATTCGTTTGCCATGCTTCGATACCATTCAGCGAGGTGAGACCCGCTATGATGGGCTGTGACGATCGGGATTGAAGAACGTGCGTAAGTATTTCGGCACAGACGGCATCAGAGGCCGTGCCAACGGGGTGATCACCCCTGAGCTGGCCCTCAAGGTGGGGCAAGCGGCAGGATTGGTCTTCCAGCGGGGCGATCACCGCCACAGGGTCGTGATCGGCAAGGACACCCGCCTGTCGGGGTACATGATCGAGACGGCTCTCGTTGCCGGGTTCACTTCGGTGGGCATGGACGTGATGCTGCTCGGCCCCATGCCGACGCCGGCCGTGGCCATGCTCACCCCCTCGATGCGTGCCGATCTAGGGGTTATGATCTCGGCGTCGCACAATCCGTTCGAGGATAACGGCATCAAGCTCTTCGGTCCCGATGGATTCAAGCTGAACGACGATGTCGAGCGCGCCATCGAAGCCTTGATCGACGGGGAGTTGCACAAGAAGCTCGCCGGCTCACGCGACCTCGGCCGCGCCAAGCGAATCGAAAGCGTGCATGCTCGCTACATCGAATTTGCCAAGCGTACGCTGCCGCGCAACGTTACCCTCGACGGCCTGCGGGTCGTGGTCGATTGCGCCAATGGCGCGGCCTACCGCGTTGCGCCGGAGACCCTTTGGGAACTCGGAGCGGAAGTGATCGCCATCGGCGTCGATCCCGATGGCTTCAACATCAACCACGATGTCGGATCCACGGCTCCCGCCGCTCTTGCCGCCAAGGTTCGGGAATTGCGGGCGGATATCGGCATCGCCCTCGACGGCGACGCAGACCGTGTTCTCATCGTCGATGAGAAGGGCCAGTCGGTGGACGGAGACCAACTGATGGCTGTCGTGGCACGGTCCTGGAAGGACGACGACCGTCTGACACAGCCCGGCATCGTCGCGACGATCATGTCCAATCTCGGTCTCGAGCGGTTCCTCGGGGGGATCGGCCTTGGTCTCGCCCGCACGGCGGTCGGCGATCGCTACGTCCTCGAGCACATGCGCGAGCATGGCTACAATCTCGGCGGCGAGCAGTCGGGTCACATCATCATGTCGGATTACGCCACTACCGGAGACGGTCTGGTGGCGGCTCTTCAGCTTCTCAGCGTGGTCAAGCGTCAGGAGCGGCCGGTGAGCGAGGTCTGCCATTGCTTCGACCCGCTGCCGCAGATCCTCAGAAACGTGCGCTACCGCTCTGGTACGCCGCTGCAGCAGGATGCGGTCGTGACAGCCATCGCCCATGGCCGCGAGCGTCTCGGCGAGACCGGCCGCGTCGTCATACGTCCGTCGGGTACCGAGCCGGTCATTCGCGTCATGGCTGAGGGCGATGATCGAAGCCTCGTCACGGAAGTCGTGGACGACATCGTCGATGCCGTCGCGAAAGCCGCGGCCTAATCGCGCAACGCCTCCGGCGCGAGGCAGCGCCATGCCGTGAGGAGAGCGCTTCTGAGCGTCTCCTCATCGGCCCCATCCAGGGACAGGCTGGTCCAGCCACGCCGTCCCCAAGCGCCGGGGACAGGATCGAACAGGTCCGGCTCGGCCTCGACCACAAAAGCCTGATGCTCGGCCGGGAACTTCAGCACAACGCGTTCTTCGTCGACCCAGAGGGTTGCGAAGATCCGCCCGCCGATGCGGAAATCGGGTTGGCCCATATGGGCGCCTTCCTCCACCCCCGGCAGCATCAGAGCGAGTGCGCGTACATCTTCAGGCCGCATGATCTCTCCGCCTCGTTACTCGCGAAAACCACCGAGGCGGCACGCGAATGCAAGTGCCGCGATATCTCGACAGCTTCTACGAGCGACAGTAAATTTGCGGCCCTCTAAGAACTCAGAAAGGCTAACGTTTAACGTTAAGCGCGATTTAACTCATCCGGCAGATGATGGGTTCGTCATCCAGGCTGGTGCTCCCACACCTCCGCCGAACGATCGAGTTGAAGGATCCATTATGCGCCGCTCCAAGCTTTCTGCCTTGGCGCGCTCGATCACGCTCCTTGCGAGCGTGGGAGCGCCATGCCTCGCGCAGGCCGCCGACCTGCTTCCGAGCCTGCCTCCCGAGCCGCTCCCCCCGCCGATCGAAATCGGCGGCGCATGGTACCTTCGCGGCGACGCCGGTGCTGGAATTCTCGGAGAAGGTCACACCGTCGCCAAGGACGTGACGACCCCCCCGATCCAATACAATTACAACGTGTTGAAGGATTATCTGGGCAACCAGGCCTTCGTGGGCGCGGGTATCGGATACCAAGCCAATTCCTGGCTCCGCTTCGATTTCACCGGCGAGTACCGGTCGGAAGCGAAATGGATCTTCTACGCAGCCGAGAAGCCGAGCGGCGGGATCAATCGCACGTCCGGCAAGTTCTCCTCGGTGGTCGGCATGGCCAACGGCTACGTCGATCTCGGCACATATTACGGCGTCACTCCCTTCGTCGGCGCAGGTGTCGGCTTTGCACACCACATGTTCGGCGGCGTGACCGACAACGGCCAAGGCCTCTATCAGGGCGGCTTTGGCTCGGGCCCGGAAAAGCAGAAGCTCAGTTTCGCTTGGGCAGCCCATGCCGGTCTCGGCTATTCCATTACGCCGAACCTCAAGCTCGAACTCGCCTATCGCTATCTCAACATGGGTTCGGCGCAAACCGGCACGATCACCTGCGAGGCACCGCCCTTCTGCAAGACGGATTATCACCTCAAGGACATTGCCTCGCATGACGTGAAGGTCGGCATGCGCTGGATTCTTGGGGGCGCCGTTGCACCAGCGGTCGAATATCAGCCGCTGCCGGAACCGATCGTCCGTAAATACTGATTTTTTCCAAGGACACTACAAAGACGGCGCGGATCGGTATCCGCGCCGTCTTCTTTCGTGCGAGCACGACAGCTGGGTTAACGCCGGAGCGCGTTGTCTTTTCCAGCTCAGGACCCGTTAGGGTTAAGGCGATCATAACCTTTTAAATACATCATCTTGGTCAGTCACCCCCCTCGCCGGCATGCATCCGTAACATGCGCTTTCCGGCCGATGCGTCCGTGAGGATCCTGATGATTCCGCCTCGTCCATACCGCTCCGCAGCCCTCGCTGCGATCCTCGCCGGACTGGCAATCGGCGCCGCCATGCCAGCCGTTGCAGCGGACCTTCTTCCGCCGCCACCGCCTCCGCCGGCACCCGCCCCGGTCCAGATCGGCAGCGGATGGTACCTCCGTGCCGATTTCACCGAGAGCTATTACGATCATCCCAAGGATGCGACGCTGGTCGAACCGGGCACACCGCCGCTCGTACGACTGCGCCTCAGTCATCAGCCAGGCTATGGTGGCGGCATCGGCTACCGCTTCAACAACTGGCTGCGCATGGACGCCACCATCGACCAGCGCCTTCCCAGCCGTTTCACGACCTACTCGTCCGGCTCGAACTTCGCGAACGGATACAACGTCGAAGCCGGCAAGCTCGACGTGCTGACAGCCCTTGTGAACGTCTATGCGGATCTCGGCACGTGGTGGGGACTGACCCCCTATATCGGCGGAGGCATTGGTATCGCGCAGAAAGACTTCCGCAACGCCTATACCCAAACCACCTGTACCGTTCCCGTGCTCTGTGACGGAAGCCCGGTGGTCGGGCCACGCCCCGCTGCCGCGCGTCGCAACGGTTCGGTCACGTCATTGGCCTGGGCACTGACAGGCGGCGTGTCCTACGAGATCGGTGCGGGCTTCGCGATCGATGCGAACTACCGTTACGTCAATCTCGGCCGCGCCAAGACCGGCCTCGACGATTTCGGCTTCGGGACCCGCCTCAAGGACATCTCGGCCAACGAGGTTCGCGTCGGCCTGCGCTACAGCTTCGCTGGCGGCGCTGCTGCTTTTGGGACCGGCGGTTACGGCGGCGGCAATCCCTACGAATAGGGCACAGCCCGACACGGCAGGACCTTCGCCCGCCTTCCTATGCTCAAAGCCCGCCCGGCCCGTGCCGCGCGGGCTTTTTCGTCCTGCGACCATGACCATAGGCCTCGCCGTAACTCATGTGGCGCGAACGCAACGGAGTATTAAGGTTACGCAATCAATAACGATACTATGTTCGGAAAGAACAGTCGGGCTGCAGCCCTGAGGACGACCTCGATGCGTACCGTCACCCTTGCTCTCCTGACCGGCATCACACTCGGATGGCTGCCGACCGCCCGGGCCGCCGATCTGGACTATGGCGTGCTGCGTGGTTCCGATTACGAGCCTGCCTCAACCGAGATCGATTGGAACGGCGGATATTTCGGCGGGCATGCGGGATACAGCTCGGCCGCGCTGGGCTTCAACAATGCGTTTCAACCCATTGTCGCAAGCGCGCTCAGCCAGACTTACTTCGAGAACGAGATGCATGCCTCTGGATTGCTCCAAACGCATTCAACCCGGACGGAAGGCGCCAGCTATGGAGCTTTTGCGGGATGGAATTACCAGTTCGACGAGACCGTCATCGGCATTGAGGTGGATTACACAAGCTTCGGCAGAACCGGCGCGAGCAACAATTACATTTCTCGTTTCATGGTTGGAACAGATGGCTTTTTTCGCTCCGTCGGCCTCGAAGGCACGTCCTCGACGCGAATTGAAGATTTCGGCACGATCCGGGCCCGTGCCGGTTATACAATGGGCGCCTTTCTCCCGTTCGTAACGGGCGGACTGGCCATCGGCCGCGCACAAATCGCAGATCAAGTAAAGGTTCAGGCCGCAGAATACGACCAAACCACGTATCGTGCCAATCTCGGCCTCAGCGATCCTAGGCGAGCCGCCGTCGTCGGCCACAGTGGTTATAGCAGCTTCAATGCCCAAAACCCCAGTCGATCAACTCTGGCAGCGCCCATCACCTACGGAAGCAGTAAAACAAAGGTCGTTGGCGGCATCGCTCTGGGCGCAGGCCTGGAATACGCGTTGACGCAGAACATTATTCTGCGTGGGGAATATCAATATGTTCTCTTCAACGACTTTGATGGCCACAAAGTCAATCTGAACACCGTCCGCGGCGGCGCGGCCGTGAAGTTCTGAGACTCATACAAAATCTGGTGCGTTAAGGGCTTCATCGCATCATCTGCTGCAAAGTCCGTCAGCATTTTGAAACGGACTCCGCACGATGAATCGAACCAACCTCTCCGTCGGTGCCGCGATACTCAGCCTCGTATCCATTTCAGGAGCCGAGGCAGGAGGCCGCCACATTGCCGTCGATGCTGTGTACCAAGGTCCGTATGTTCAGCGGCACGGCGCGATGTTGCCGCCGCAGATTTCCTATCGTGATCCTCGCTATTTGCCGGCGCCGCGCTTGGTGAGAACCATTTACGGCCCGCCAGTCGTCCTGGGTCTTGTTCCCCCGCACAACCCCAACGCACCGGTCTATAACGAACCGCCGCCGCGCTTCTCGCAGGACTGACCAACGTCAGCTTTCGAGTTCGCTGTCCCAGTACAGGTAATCCAGCCAGGTGTGATGGTACTCGCGGTGGTCGAATTCCGGTTGGCGGCGATGGAGCTCGTGCCGCGTCGGCCGGTGGGGTTCATGCAGGAGCGGCATCTCCGCTTCCGCCGGAGTACGGTTCGCCTTGCGCAGATTGCAGGGTGAGCAGGCGGCGACGACGTTCTCCCAGCTCGACAATCCGCCGCGTGAGCGCGGAATGACGTGGTCGAAGGTCAGCCCGCCCGAGGGCATCCGAAGTCCGCAATACTGACAGGAGAAGGTGTCGCGCAGGTAGATGTTGTAGCGGGTGAAGGCCGGACTGCGCGCCAGGGTCACGTAGTTCTTGAGGGCAACGACGCTGGGGACCCTCAAGGCTCGGCTCGGTGACCGGGCTTCGACATCGTAGCTGGCCACCAATGTGACCCTGTCGAGGAAGAGGGCGGTGAAAGCGTCCTTCCAGGACCATAAGGACAGCGGATTATACGAAAGCGGCCGGTAATCCGCATTGAGGACGAGCGTTTGGAGATCCAGCATGGCGCTACTCTCTTGACGGATCGACGAAGGGACGACGCAGCACGTTCCGGCGCGGCATCGTCCCCGGATGATGAAAGATCGGTGGTCCCGGCAGTTCGGTCTTCGACTTCGGCATCCGGCGAACAAATCTCGGTCGCCGGACCGGCACAGGATGCGAAGAGAACAGATGATCGGGGAGGGCGGACCGGCCTGGGCTTAGCCAAAAGCGGTCGCATCGGGCGGGAACGCCCGGTTTGTGGCGAGGCACATCGACATGGACGGCCAACGCCACCTCCTCGTGTCGATACGAAAAGGCTCTGTCCATTGCGCGTTAGTCTAATATCAGCATGACACGCTTGTGAAGGTTGCCCGGTCGATCTGCGACGTCGCGGCCCACAATCTTTCAGGCGGACCGGACGAATGATGTGTCTGCGGCACCCTTTCGCCCCATTGATCGGCCATCCGACAATCTGATTTTTGACCCGCTGCCACCTACGGCGCGTGTAGTGCCTTCGCTGATGCTCTCGTCATGGCCACGGCTCTTGCCGGAGATGGGCCTGGAAGCGATTGGCCCGCGCACCGGGGTCTGCGTGCCGCCGCCAGAGGGGCGGTCGGCCCAAGCCGACGAAAGGAACGACATGGAACTGGGATTCATGAAGGGCAGAATGCGACATGCAGCGCTCCTTGCCGCGTGGATGGGTGCCTCCTTCCTGACTCCCATTCCGGTTCTGGCGCAGGCGGCGCCCGTCGCCCCCGCGCAGACGGAGCCGGCAAAGCCGGCGCCCGCTACCGTCCCACCCGCTGCGACGGCCCCCGCGCCGGCCGCGAAGCCGGCCGTGCCGAAACAGGCAGTCTCTGAAGCGATCCAGAATGTCCGCGACCGGCTCGACGAGGCGAAGGCCAATCTCGATGAGCGTGAGAAGCTGCTCGCCGGCCGCAACGTCGATTCCGCGAACCTGCTCAAGGCACGCGAAGGCCTCGACGCCATCGCCGACCGGATCCGTCAGATCATCGATGCCACCACGCCGCGTCTCGAAGCGGCCCGCGAGCGCCTGACGCAGCTCGGCCCGAAGCCGAAGGAAGGCGAGGAGGGCGAGGACGTCGCCAAGGAGCGGGGCGAGCGCGAGCATGCGGTCGCCGAGATCGACGAGACGCAGCGGCTGGCGAAATCGCTTCTTGTGCAGAGCGAGCAGATCATCGACCAGATCACGAACAAGCGCAGGGCAGCCTTCACCCGCGGCCTGTTCGAACGCTCGTCGGCACTGGTGAATCCCGACCTCTGGATGCGTATCGCCGACGATGTCCCGCGCGACATCCGGGCTCTGCAGGCCGCCGTCAGTGATATCGCTGGCCTGTTCGGCCGCAACGGATCGATCTGGAATCTTCTTCTGCTCGGGGTCGCCCTGGGCATCTCCGTGGCGCTGTATTTCGGACGCCGAAACATCGCCCCGCGTCTCGGGCGGCGCAGCCAGAGCGTCGTCGACCCGACGCAGCGCATGAAGCTGATGGCGGCCTGGCGCGTCTTCCTCCTCGGCACCGTACCGGCGGTGGTGGGAAGCTACGCCGTCTATTACGCCCTGGATTCCACGGACCTGCTGCCGCAGCGGCTCATGCCGGTGGCCGGCGCCATCCTCGGCGGGCTCGCTTTCATCGCCTTCGTAGAGGCGCTTTGCGACGCACTGCTGTCGCCGGAAAAACCGTCCTGGCGTCCTGCTCCGCTCAGCGATTCGACCGCGTCGCGTTTGACGCGGCTCGCCGTCGGCATCGCCACGGTAATCACGGTGGTCAAATCCATCGAAGCGCTCAATTCCGGCATCTACGCCGCATTGTCGATCTCCATCGCCACGCGCGGCATCGGCGCTCTCGCCACCATCCTGATCCTCGCCATCGGGTTGCACCGCTTCGCCGACACGGCGGATAAAGAGGAGGCCTGCTTCGGTCCCTACGTCGCGCCGGAATCCACCACGACGATCGGCGGTCCCGCGCGCCTCCTCGGATGGGCTGCCGTCATCGTCATCGGCATCGCGCCCCTCGTCGGCTATGTCGCCTTCGCCGCCTTCCTCATCGACCAGCTGGTCTGGACGGCGTGCCTGATCGCGCTGCTTTACCTGCTCATCACGAGTGCCGACACGTTCATCGGCGGTACGCTGAAGGACGAGACCCGCTTCGCCACAGCGCTTCAGGCCAATACCGGGCTACGCAAGCGCTCGATCAACCAGATCGCCGTTCTGTCGACCGGTCTCGCCCGAGTCGTTCTGATCCTGGTGGCCGCCTTGCTGGCGCTCGCGCCCTGGGGCCTGGATTCCACCGACGTCTTCACCTCCGTGCGCAGCGCCTTCTTCGGCTTCAAGGTCGGAGACGTGACGATCTCGCTCTCCACCATCGCGTATGCGGTGGGACTTCTCGTCATCGGCGTGGTCATCACGCGCGCAGTCCAGCGCTGGCTGGAACAGACCTACCTCCCGGCCACCGATCTCGATGCGGGCCTGCGCAACTCCATCTCCACCATCACCGGTTATTGCGGGTTCCTGATCGCCCTCGCGCTCGCCTTCTCCTATCTCGGACTCAGCCTCGAGAAGCTGACTATCGTCGCCGGTGCGCTCTCCGTCGGTATCGGTTTCGGCCTTCAATCCATCGTCAACAACTTCGTCTCGGGCCTGCTGCTGCTGTGGGAGCGACCGATCCGCGTCGGCGATCAGGTGCTCATCGGCGACAGCGAGGGCATCGTGAAGCGCATCTCGGTGCGCTCCACCGAGATCCAGACCTTCGACCGCTCGGCGGTGATCGTGCCGAATTCGAACCTCATCTCGGGTATCGTGAAGAACCGGGTTCGCGGCGATCGCACCGGCCGCGTCACCATCACGGTCAACGTCCTGCGCAACCAGGATCCGGTCCGTGCCGCCGAAATGCTGGTGGCCTGCGCCGCCGCTCATCCGGACGTGCTGAAGGAGCCGGCGCCGCGAGTGGTGTTCCGCAAGATCGGCGATCCTTTCCTCGAATTCGAACTGATCGCGATGATCGTCGATGTCAGCATGGGCCTGAAGGTCACGAGCGACCTGAACTTTTCCGTGTTTCAGGCCTTGTCCGGCGCAGGGTTCATCCCGGCTCTCGGCCCCGGATCGAGCGTCGTCACCGTCCAGGGCCTGGAGCCGGTCCAGACCGCACTCGGGCAGATCGCCGGCGTGTTCGCACAGAACCGGAGCCAGGATCGGCCGGCTCAGGCGGAGGAGGTCGATGACCGGCAGGTCAGCCCTTCCGCGAACGAGGAAGCCGAGCCGATGCGCTCGGCAACGCCCCGTGAACCGAACCGGCGTAGGAGCCCTGCGGAGGTGTCGTAGACCGACACGATCGACGACGAACGCGAGGCGGAAACGATGACGATGGGATTCCGGGTGTTCGGCCTCGCGCTCGTGGGCAGCTTCGCACTGTCCGGCTGCGCCAGGGAAGCACCGACCACCGGCGCGCTCCCGAGACTGTACTGGCCAATGACCACCTCCGGCGCATCGGTCGATGCGGCGACCGCGCGCGATATGATTTCGGCGTATCGTGCGCGGAGCGGCGGTGCACCCTTACGGATCGACCCGGACCTGCAGCGTCTGGCCGAAGCCGAGGCGGCGGCGATGGCGGCCGCCGACAAGCCGAGCCAGGCACAGACGGTGAAGGTCGCGGTTCAACGCCTCGGCTATGCTGGCGCGCAGGCGAATCTCTCGGCCGGCTATCACACCCTGGCGGAGGCCTTCTCGGGATGGCGCGACAGCCCGGCCCATAACGCCGTCATGCTGGCCCCTCGGGCCACACGCATGGGCATCGCCACCGCTTATGCACCCAATTCGAAATACAAGGTCTATTGGGCGCTGCTGGTCGCCGAGTGAGCCAGCCCCCCTCTCAGGGCAGCTTCATCGAACGCGGCGTCGGTGCCTGCTCGCCCATGAGCGTCACCGTCACGCGCCGGTTCGATGACAGATACGGATTGTCCGGGAACAGCGGCTCGGTATCCGCCTTGCCGGAGACCGAAGCGAAGCGATCGTCGGGCACGCCGGCGCTGGCGAGGATTTCGCGCACGCTGATGGCGCGACCTGCCGAGAGCTCCCAGGGCGGGGCAGGGGGGCGTGTACCGGGCCTGTCCGTGGCGGTATAGCCTGTGACGGTGATGCGGTTGGGCAGCTTCCGAATGACGGGGGCGAGTTTCTCCAGAAGGCGCCTCGTCCGATCGTTCGGCCGGCTCGACCCGTGCGGGAACATCGTGCTGCCGTCCTGATCCACCAGCGAGAGATCGACGCCCTTCTGCGTCGGATTGACGATGATGTTCTTCGAGAGTTCCGAGATTTCGGGCATGTCCTGCATCGCCTGGCGCAGACTGGCGGCGGCAAGGCCGAACGCTTCCGGATAGCCGCTGTCCTGGATCCCTTCCGGGGCAGTCGATTCGATATCCGGCGGCTTTGGCCGATCGGTGGCCTGTTCGGGCGCGATTTCGCTGCGGTTCTTGATATGCCCCGGCGTCGGAAGGCCGTTCACTTCGATGATTCCGGAGAAACGCGATTCCCTGTTGACACCGAAGGCATCGCGCATGGAGCCGGCCACAGCCTGCATCTTCTTCTGATCTTGAGTGGAATAGGCCGCGATCATCACGAAGAAGCTCATGAGCAGCGCCATGAGATCGGCGAAAGTCACGAACCAACCGTGACCGCCATGGCCTCCGCGCTTCTTCCTGGCCACGGCCGGTTACCCTCTTCCCGTCAGGCCGCTTCCGCCGCGAGGTCGTCGCGGTGGTTGTGCGGCAGGTAGGCGACCAGCATCTCGCGCACGAGGGACGAACTCTTCGAGTCGCGGATAAGCAGGATGCCATCGATGATGAGGGAGCGGGAGACGTCCTCCTCCTCCAGCTTCACGTGTAGCTTGTCGGCGAGCGGAAGCGCGATCATGTTGGAGATCAGCGCGCCATAGAGGGTGGCGAGCAGCGCGGTCGCCATGGCAGGGCCCAGCTTCGAGGGGTCCGACATGTTGGCGAACATCGTCACCATGCCGAGAATGGTGCCGATCATGCCCCAGGCGGGGGCACAATCCCCGAAGGCGCGGTAGATCTTCGAGCCCTCATCGAGATGCATGAGGAAGTTGTCGCGGTCGCGCTCCATCGTGTCGCGGATGAACTCGCGGTCGTAGCCGTCGGCGATGTAGCGGGCGCCCTGAGCCAGGAAGGGATCGGAGATCTCCATGTTCTCCAGCGCCATCGGGCCGGATTTGCGCACGACGTCGGCGATCTTGGTGATTTCCTCGATGAGTTCGCGCGGTCTGATCGCCCGCATGGTGAAGGCGTAGCGCATGCCCATCGGCAGGCCGTGCATCATGGTCGCGAACGGGAAGCGGATCATCGTCGCCGCGGTGGAACCGCCGAAGATGACGATGACCGCGTGCTTGTCAAAAAAGGCGGCGAAGTTCCCGCCATCGATCATGATCAGGGTGAAGACGACACCGAAGCCGCCGAGAAGCCCGATACCGGTTGCGAGATCCATGGTGAACCCTGGTCGGCTTGCCCAGCAGCACGGAACAGGATCCGAGCGGAAAGCGACGTCTTCAGCCTTAGGCAGACGCGCTAAACGAACCGTAAAGGATAACGGTCCTCCCGGCGCATTCCTGTCATTCGCCGTTCAGGGTGGCATTGCGATAAGCCGAGCACGCCGAATGGCTTGTGACCTCCGATGAATGGGGGCCGGGCCGAAGGTGAAGGGTTGAGGGCGAAGGTTCCGGCAAAAGGGACCGCGCCGTGATTGGCATCGGAGCACACGTCGTCATGCCGTTGGTTCGTCTCTATGCGCGCGTCATGGGCCTACTGGGCGCCGATCGGCGCCTGGCAGCCCTCCTCGCTGTCGCCAATGTGGCCCTCGCGGTCGCGGCTTTCGCCGAGCCGCTGCTCATGGGGCGCATCATCGATCAGCTGACGCATCTGAAGAGCGACGGTAACGCCTTCTCGACACTGGCGCCGCTCATCGGCGCATGGGTCGCCTTCGGCCTGTTCACCATCGCGGCCGGCGTCACCATCGCACTGCATGCGGACCGGCTGGCCCATCGCAATCGTCTCGCGTCCATGGCGAATTACTTCGAGCATGTGCTCGAACTGCCGCTGGCCTTTCATTCCTCGAACCATTCCGGCCGCGTCCTGAAGGCGATGCTGGAAGGATCGAACGGCATGTTCTGGCTCTGGCTCGGCTTCTTCCGCGATCATTTCGTCGCCGTCGTCTCCCTCGCCGTGCTCCTGCCGATGACCCTGTTCGTGAACTGGCAACTCGGCTCGATCCTGGTCGTGCTGGTGACGATGTTCACCGTGCTCACCACCTTCGTCATGCGCCGCACCGAGATGTTGCAGGGCCGGGTCGAGGCCTACCAGTCGGGCCTTGCCGCCCATGCCTCCGACGCCCTCGGCAACGTCGCCGTGATCCAGTCCTTCACCCGCGCCAAGGCGGAGAAGGAGGCCATGCACGGCATCATTCGCAACCTGCTCGCGGCCCAGATCCCGGTCCTGTCGTGGTGGGCGCTCGCCAATGTCGCGACCCGCGCTGCCGCCACCCTGACCATGACGGCCATCTTCATCACGGGTATCGCCCTTCATCAGCACGGCATGGCCTCGATCGGCGAAGTGGTGGCCTTCATGAGCCTCGCCACCATGCTCGTCGCCCGCCTCGATCAGGTCGCCACCTGCATCAACGGTCTGTTCCAGCAGATGCCCAAGATCGCCGAGTATTTCGAGATTCTGGACACGACCCCGGCCGTCCACGATCGTCCCGGTGCCATGCAGGTGGCCCGGTTCGAGGGCGAGGTCTCCTTCGATCAGGTCGGCTTCTCCTACACCCCGCGCCGCAAGGCCGTGGAGAGCGTCTCCTTCACGGCGCAGGCCGGGCAGACCATCGCCCTCGTCGGCACCACAGGCTCAGGCAAGTCGACCACACTGGGCCTGCTGCACCGTGCATTCGACCCCGATACTGGCGCTATCCGCATCGACGGTACCGACATCCGCGATATCGGCCTCGCCTCCCTGCGTCACAACATCGGCGTGGTGTTCCAGGAGCCGATGCTGTTCGCCCGCTCGATCCGTGAGAATCTCCAGGTCGGCCGTCCCGACGCCACCGATGCGGAGATGCTCGACGCCCTCGACCGTGCCCAGGCGACGGAGTTCATGGATCGCCAGTTCGACGGTCTCGACACGATCATCGGCGAGCGCGGTCGCTCGCTCTCCGGCGGCGAGCGCCAGCGTCTGTCCATTGCCAGGGCGCTGCTCAAGAATCCGCCCGTGCTGATCCTCGATGAGGCCACGTCCGCCCTGGACGCGACCACCGAGCGGAAGCTGCAGGGTGCGCTCGAAGCCGTGATGGAGGGCAGGACCACCTTCGTCATCGCCCACCGTCTGGCGACGATCCGCAACGCCGACCGCATCCTCGTCTTCCACGAGGGACGGATCGTCGAATCGGGCACTTTCGAGGAACTCGTCGCGGAGAACGGCCGCTTCGCCGACCTCGCCCGTGCGCAGTTCATGGCCGGTGCCGACGCCTCCGAGCCCACACTCGCCCTTGCGGCCTGACGGAGAGAACCCTCCCCCCTCGTCGGGGGAGGGTCACTGCCGATCAGGCGGAGACGGGGGTGATCTCTCAGGCGGTTGCGCGACCCTCATCGAGCCAACTGCGTGTATGCCCTTCTTCCGCGGACGGAAGGAAGGTTCATTGACACCCTCCTATCTGCGGGGGTGGGCGTCGCCCATATCCTCCTCGGCCCACACCTTGAACTTCGTCAGGACGTTCGTTCCGAACGTATGGGTCAGCGGGACGTCCGCCGCATCTCGTCCTCGGGCAACCAGGATACGACCACGGCGTGGGGCGTTGTTGCGCGGGTCGAAGACATGCCAGGCACCACCGAGATAGACTTCGGTCCAGGCGGCGAAATCCCCGGGCGCATGCGGCTCGGGTTCGCCGATGAAACTGAGATAACCGGTGCAATAACGCGTCGGCATGTTGAGGCCACGGCAGAACGCCACGAACAGGTGAGCGTAGTCGCGACAGACTCCGCGCCCTACGGCGAGGGCATCTGCAGCGGTGCGGTCCACATTCGAATAGCCGTAGCCGAAGCTGATATGGCCGTGGACCCAATCACAGACGGCTTGAGCGCGTGCCCAGCCGGGCGTGACATCGCCGAACAGGCGCCACGCTTCGTTCGAGAGCAAATCGGATTCGCAGTAGCGGCTTGCCACCAGGAAGGGCAGGGCCTCCAGGGGCAAGTCCTCGATGGGATGCTGGATCGCTTGCGGCACGACCGGATCGAGATCGCCGTCATCATCGAGCCATCCCTCCACCGAAAGGGTCACCGCCCCCGCCGGTGCCACGAGGCGGCAGCAGCGGTTACCGAAATCGTCGATGAACACTTCGTGCGGCGTCTCCGGGCCGATGGCTAGGCTGTCCGGCTCCATCGCTCCAGCGAACCGACTCGGATGCGCCGTCAATCGAGCGATCATCGGAGTAGGATAGGCGAAGTCGTAGCCCATCTCGCAGCCGAACCTGATGCGCATTACCGTTGAACCTCCGACCGACCGTCGCGCCAGCCCTGCCGCCCTCATGCCCGCGCGAGACCGTTCGGCATAGGCCGCGAAGGTCACAGGTGGATGTCAGCATGCAGGTCGCGACACTCCGCTTCATTGCCGGCGCGCCTCGGCCTGCTTGGCCAACATCCGGGCCTGCAGCCGCTGCCGCCGTGCTGCAATGACGGTGCCATTGATTTCACCGCCGAAGAGGAACATCGCAGCTAGCCAGTAGAGGAAGACCAGGAACACCATCGCGGTGGCCAATCCGCCATAGGTCGAGGCGTAGGCGGCCGAGAACCGATCGAGGTAGAAGCCGAACCCAAGTCCGGCGAGAAACCAGAGGACCAGCGTCACGGCAACGCCGGGCAAGACCGACAGGATGGCGCGACGGCCCGCAGCCACGAATTTATGGGCAATGACCAGGACCGTGGCGAGCAGGAAGGCCGTGATCGCGATCCGCCCGATAGCTACGGTGAGGCTCAGTGGTTCGAGCCCAGGCGCCACGTTGATGATACGACGCCAGATCAGCGGCCCCAGGACGACGAGCAGCGCGAAGGCGAGCATGGCGAAGGCCCCGCAGACGACGTAACCGATGGATTCGAGTCGGGTGAGCCACCAGGGCCGGATCTCGCGCAGGCCGTAGGCTCGGTTGAGCCCCACCCTGAGGCTCTCCACTCCGGAGGACGAGAAGTAGAGGGCGAGCAGCGCGCCGATGGTGAGCACGCCGCCACGTTGCTCGGTGAGCACACGGTGAACCTCACTCGCGATGGGTTTCGCCACCTCGCGCGGCCAAGCCTCGAAAATCAGGTCGCCCGCCTCGTCAGCCAGCGACTTGGTCCCAAGCAGACCGGCCAAGGCGGCGAGCAGGATCAGGAAGGGAAACAGCGACGTCAGGATCGAGAGAGCGATATGGCTCGCGATCGCCCAGCCGTCATGGGCAACGAAGCGCTGGGCGGCGAGGCTGGCGATGTTGGCACTGTTGCGGAGACGGCTCACGGCGGGTGGGGCGCTTCTCGTGACTGGGGGGACTCGTCGACCCGTCTGTCTAAACGCGAGGCTGGGCGATGGCGCAACGTCCAGGGCGATCGTCCGATCGATGCAATGCCGCCCGCCACCAATGCGACTTGTGTTCGACGGTTCGGTGTGTTGCCTGCGCCACCGTCATGTCAGTCGATGCACCGGCTTCCTCAACCCGTACCGTGCCCGCTTCGGTGGTCTCGTCGGTCTTCGTCCTGATCTGGGCATCGGGCTTCGTCGCCGCGCGTTTCGTGGCGCCCCATGCGGAGGCCTTCACCTTCGTCGCCATCCGACTCGTCGGCGTCGCCATCGTCCTGACCGCCATCACCCTCGGCCTCGGCGCGAGATGGCCGCGCAGCCGGGCAGGATGGCGCGATGCCCTGGTTGCCGGCGTGCTGATGCAGGGCATCTACGTCATCGGCGTATTCTGGTCGGTGGAGCGCGGCCTGCCATCGGGCATCGCTGCCCTGGTCGGCAGTCTCCAGCCCCTGCTCACGGCGGCGATGGCGCGTCCATTCCTCGGTGAAATCGTCAGCCCGCGTCGCTGGATCGGGATCGCCACGGGCTTTGCCGGCGCACTTCTCGTCCTCGCCCCGAAAATCGGTGCTGCAGACGCGTCCGGTATCCCGGCACTTCCGCTTCTCGCCTGCCTCGGTGCCATGGTGGCAATGACGATCGGCACCCTGTGGCAGAAGAGTCGTGCGGGACAGGCCGAATTGCTGCCGAATGCGGCGATCCAGTTCGTCGGGGCGACGCTCCTCGCCGTGCCGGCGGCGCTTCTGTTCGGCACCGGCCGTTTCGACGCGTCCCTGCCGCTCTGGGGCGGACTGGCCTGGTCGATCTTCGTGAATTCGGTGGCGGGCATCCTGCTTCTTCTGGCCCTGATCCGGCGCGGCGAGGTGGCCGGCGTCGCCTCCCTGCTCTTTCTGGTCCCCCCGGTCTCGGCGGCGATGGCCTATCTCCTGTTCGGCGAGACACTGGCCCCGATCCAGATGGCCGGCATGGCCGTGGCCACGATTGGCGTCGCGGTCGCCAGCCGAAGATGAGTTTTTCTTTGATTCATCTCTCAATAAAATTCAGCTCTCCTGGTTTTGTCGAGCAAAACCAGGCTTTCCGCGGCAAGAAATAATGAATTCAGGCGGGATAGTGCCGCGCTGCGGCGAGACGCCTCTACAGACTTGGCAAACCTGCCTATAATGAGCGCCAACCCTCATTCTGATTTGAGAGATTCGAACCATGTCCGCTTCCCCGGCCGTCTCCACCGAACCGCAGGATCTCCTGACCCTCGCCCAGGGCGCCGGCGAAGCTGCCAAGGCCCTCGTCGCCGAGGCGACCCGCCGCGTTCGCGCGAAGGTTCTCTCCGCCGATGGGAAGATCTCGCCTGAGAAGCTTGAGGCCGAGCAGCATGCCGCCCACGGCCTCGCCTGGCTCGCCACCTATGCCGAAGGTGTTCGCGAACTCGGCGCCTACGCAGCGCGCCTGACCGAAGCCGGAGAATTCGGGGAGACCGAGGCGCTCCTCGTGAAGATCGGCATCGGCGAATATCTCGACCAGATGTTCTCGGGCATTCCCATGAGCCAGGGCGAGATCGTGCGCGTCACCGGCTCGCTCGGTCTTTCCGCCCGCGAGATCGCGAAGTTCCGGACGGACGCCGTCGAGGCCATGATCGCGGAGGGCAATACGGCGGCCAATCGCGCCGCATTGGTCGCTCGCATCCGCGACAACGGTGGCTCGGCCACCATCGGCAAGTCCGGCCTCGACGAGGACATGGAGGCGATCCGCTCCGAGATGCGCCGCTTCGGCCTCGCCGAGGTCGTGCCGCACGCCCATGAGTGGCACAGCCAGAACGCCTACATCCCGATGGAGATCGTCACCAAGATGGCCGAGCTCGGCGTCTTCGGCCTGACGATCCCAGAGGAATACGGCGGCATGGGCCTGCCCAAGATCTCCATGTGCGTCGTCTCCGAGGAACTGTCCCGCGCCTATATCGGCGTCGGCTCGCTCGGCACCCGCTCGGAGATCGCCGCCGAGCTCATCCTATGCGGCGGCACCGAGGAGCAGAAGCACCGCTTCCTGCCCGGCATCGCGTCCGGCGATACCCTCCCCACCGCCGTGTTCACCGAACCGAATACCGGCTCCGACCTCGCGTCCCTCCGCACCAAGGCGGTGAAGGACGGCGACGTCTGGAAGATCTCGGGCAACAAGACCTGGATCACGCACCCGGTCCGCGCCGACATCATGACCTGTCTCGTGCGCACCAAGCCCGAAGAGAAGGGTCACAGGGGTCTGTCGCTCCTCGTCGCCGAGAAGCCCCGCGGCACCGATGAGGATCCCTTCCCGGTGGCCGGCCTGTCCGGCGGCGAGATCCACGTCCTCGGCTATCGCGGCATGAAGGAATACGAGCTCGCCTTCGACAATTTCGAAGTGCCGGCGGCCAACCTTCTCGGCGAAGTCGAGGGCAAGGGCTTCACGCAGCTCATGCAGACCTTCGAATCCGCCCGCATCCAGACGGCGGCTCGCGCCATCGGCGTGGCGCAGAACGCCCTCGACCTCGGTCTCCGCTACGCCGAGGACCGGGTGCAGTTCGGCAAAGCGCTGATCAACTTCCCCCGCGTCGCCGACAAGATCGCCATGATGGCGGTGGAGATCAACATCGCCCGCCAGCTCACCTACTTCTCCGCCCGTGAGAAGGACGAGGGCAAGCGCTGCGATCTCGAGGCCGGCATGGCGAAGCTGCTCGGCGCCCGCGTCGCCTGGGCGGCGGCCGACAACGCCCTGCAGATCCATGGCGGCAACGGCTTCGCGCTGGAATACGCAGTCAGCCGCGTCCTCTGCGACGCGCGCATCCTCTCGATCTTCGAGGGCGCCGCCGAGATCCAGGCCCAGGTCATCGCCCGCCGGCTTCTCGAAACCGCCTGAGCCTCCTCGCCATAAACGGCGGCCGGGCGTTCAGCCCGGTCGCGGCGGGGCATCCAAACGAAAAAGGCCTGGAACCGGGTTCTCCCCGGTTCCAGGCCTTTTTCGTTTGAAGGTTCCTCTTCCCCAGAGGTGAGGAAGAGGAACCGCTTCTATTCCGCCGGTGCGTGATGGCTCGATGGCATGGATCCCGCCTCGGCCGCCTTCGGCTCGTGCTCCACCGGCTTCGTCTTGAACAGGCGCATGATGAAGACGAAGAAGACCGGCACGAACAGAACCGCCAGGATCGTGGCAGAGATCATGCCGCCGAGCACGCCGGTACCGATGGCCTGCTGGCTCTTCGACGCTGCGCCCGAGGCGATGGCCAGGGGCACCACGCCGAAGATGAAGGCCAGCGAGGTCATGACGATCGGTCGGAAGCGGAGCGTCGATGCCTCGATGGTCGCATCGACGAGCGATTTACCCGGCTTCCAGAGATCCTTGGCGAATTCCACGATCAGGATCGCGTTCTTGGCCGAGAGACCGATGATCGTGATGAGGCCGATCTTGAAATACACGTCGTTGGGCAGCCCGCGGAGGTAGACGGCCGCCACCGAGCCGATGACGCCGAGCGGGATGACCAGCAGCACCGAGAACGGGATCGACCAGCTTTCGTAAAGCGCCGCGAGGCACAGGAACACGATCAGGATCGACAGGGCGAGGAGCAGGGTCGCCTGGCTTCCCGCCTGTTTCTCCTGCAGCGACTGACCGGTCCAGACATAGCCGAAGCCCTTCGGCAATTGCTGCATCAGGCGCTCCATCTCGGCGATGGTGTCGCCGGACGTATAGCCAGGTGCCGGTTCACCGGTGATGCGCACCGACTGATAGCCGTTGAAGCCGATGATCTGGGCTGGGCCGACGCTCCATTTGAGGTCGGCGAAGGACGACATCGGCACCATCGTGCCCTGGCTGTTCTTGACGCCGTAATTCAGCAAATCGGCTGCCTTCAGGCGCTGGCTGTCCTCCGCCTGCACGATGACGCGCTGCATCTTGCCCCGGTTCGGGAAGTCGTTGGTGTAGACCGAACCGAGATTGACCTGGATCGTGTTGTTGATCTCCTCGAAATCGACACCCAGTGCCGCCGCCTTCTCACGGTCGATGACGAGTTCCGCCTGAGGCGCAGGCGGCAGGCCCTCGACATAGACCTTCTGCAGGATCGGGCTTTTCTTGGCGAGGGAGAGCAGCTGCTCCTGGGCCGCCATCAGGGCCGAATAGCCTTTCTGGGCACGGTCCTGCAGGCGGAAGCTGAAGCCCGAGGCGTTGCCGAGATTGTCGATGGGCGGCGGCTCCAGAGCCTGAATCACCGCGTCCTTGTAGCTGGACAGCGCCTTGTTGGTGCCCTCCACGAGGGCAGCCGCCGAGTTCGCGGCGTCGCGCTCACCCCATGGCTTCAGGGTCACGAAGGCCTGGCTCGTCACCTGGCCCTGGCCGGAGAACGAGAAGCCGTTGACGATCGTCACCGTGGCGACGCCGGGCTGCGCGAGGAGATGCTCCTCCACCGCCTTCACGGCTTTCAGCGTGCGGTTGAACGACGAGCCAGGCGGCGTCTGGATATCCACGGTGAAGAAGCCCTGGTCCTCCACCGGCAGGAAGCCTTCCGGCATCCGCACGAAGGCGAAGCCGAGGCCGATGACGAGGGCGAGATAGACCATCATCACCCGGCCGGACCGCTTGATCATCCCCGCGACGCCGCGCCCGTAGCGCGCGGTCTCCCGGTCGACGACCCGGTTGAACCAGCCAAACACGCCGCCCTTGGAATGGCCGTGTCCCTTCTCGATGGGCTTGAGGAGGGTGGCGCAGAGAGCGGGCGTCAACGTCAGCGCGAGCAGCGCCGAGAAGCCGATGGACGTCACCATCGCGATGGAGAACTGACGATAGATGATGCCCACCGAGCCCGGGAAGAACGCCATCGGGATGAAGACCGCGATGAGCACCAGGGTGATGCCGATGATGGCGCCAGTGATCTGGCTCATCGCCTTGCGGGTCGCCTCCTTCGGAGACAGCCCTTCCTCGTTCATGATGCGCTCGACATTCTCCACGACCACGATGGCGTCATCGACGAGGATGCCGATGGCCAGCACCATGCCGAACATGGTGAGCACGTTCACCGAGAACCCGGCGAGCAGCATCACCGTGCAGGTGCCCATGAGGGCGATCGGCACGACGATGGTGGGGATCAGGGTGTAGCGGATGTTCTGGAGGAAGAGGAACATCACCACGAAGACCAGGATGACGGCCTCCACTAGCGTCATCAGCACCTTCTTGATCGAGGCTTCGACGGCGGGCGTGATGTCGTAGGGGATGTCCCACTGCACGTTGGAGGGGAAGAACTGCGACAGCTCTTCCATCTTCGCGCGAATGGCGGAGGCGGTCTCAAGGGCGTTGCCGTCGGGCGCCAGGGTCACCGAGATGCCCGCCGCCTCACCGCCGTTCAGGCGGGTGGTGAACTTGTAGTCCTCGCCGCCGAGCTCGATCCGGGCGATGTCGCGCAGGCGCACGTTCGAGCCGTCCGGGTTGGCGCGCAGCACGATGGCTCCGAACTCTTCCGGCGCCGTCATCTGCCCCTTCACGATGATGGGGAAGTTGACGGTGTTCGAGGCCGGGCTCGGCATGGCGCCGACGGCGCCAGAAGCGATCTGGACGTTCTGGTTGGTGATCGCCTTCGAGACGTCGGACGCGTTCAGCGACAGGCCGCGCAGCTTGTCGGAATCGATCCAGATGCGAAGGCTGCGCTCGGTCGAATAGAGCGTCGCGCGGCCCACGCCGGGGATACGACGAATCTCGTTGATGACGTTGCGGATGAGGAAGTCGCCGAGCGCGATCTCGTCCATCGATTTATCGGGCGAGATCAGCGTGATGATGTTGAGGGTGGCGGCGGAGGCCTCCTCGACCAGCGTCCCCTGCTGGCGCACTTCCGCCGGAAGACGGGCTTCCACGCGCTTGAGGCGGTTCTGCACTTCGACGCCGGCGAGGCTCGAATCGGTGCCGGGCTGGAACTGGGCCGTGATCTCGACGACACCGAACGCGTCGCTGGCGGATTCGAAGCTCAGGATGTTGGCCGCACCGTTGAGCTCATCCTCGATGAGGCGGGTGGTGCCGGTATAGAGGTTCTCCACCGATGCGCCGGGATATGCCGTCGACAGCGCGATGGAAGGTGGCGCGATGACCGGATACTGGGCGACCGGCAGGCTGGGGATCGACAGAATTCCGCCCAGGCAGATGAATAGCGCGACGACCCAGGCGAAGATCGGGCGATCGATGAAGAAACGGGCCATGGCTCAGCGCACCTGCGCCGAAGCGGGCTGCGGGCTGGGTGCCCGGTCATCGAGATCGGTATCGATCGGTTTCAGTTCGGCGTGAGCGGAGGCGACCTTGAGCTCGACGGTCTTCACGGCCGAACCGACCGAGATCTTCTGGACTCCCTCGACCACGACGCGATCCCCGGTCTTCAGGCCGTCGCGGATGATCCAGTTCGAATCGACGACCGGGCCAACCTCCACCGGCTGGAGCATGACCTTGTCGTCTTTGCCGACGATCCAGACCTCGGCCTTGCCGTCATTGGTGCGCTGGATCGCCTGTTGCGGCACCGCGATGGCATCAGCGTCGATGCCCTGCTTGATGCGGGCGCGGACATACATGCCCGGGAACAGCTCATCATGCGGATTGGGGAACAGCACGCGCAGGGTGACCTGTCCGGTGCTGGGATCGGCGGTGACGTCCGAGAACAGGACCTTGCCGGCCGACCCGTAGAGCGAGCCGTCATCCATGATGAGATGCGCGTTGGCGGTGTCCTTGGAAAGGCGCGAAAGCTCGCCGCTGGCCAGATCGCGGCGCAGCTTGTTCAACTCACCGACCGACTGGGTGATGTCCACGTAGATCGGATCGAGCTGCTGGATCGTGGCGAGGATCGCAGTCGCGCCCTGTTCGACCAACGTACCCTCGGTGAGAAGCGCACGGCCGATGCGGCCGGAGATCGGGGCGCGCACGTCGGTGTAGTTGAGGTTCAGCTTGGCCCTATCGCGCGTGGCCTTGGCGCCGGCCACCTCCGCCTGGGCCTGTTTCAGGCTGGCATAGGCGCTGTCGTACTGCGCCTGGCTGGCGGTCTGGCGCGAAAGCAGCTGCTCGAGACGGTCGGCTTGCTGGCCGGCCAGGACCTGGGCGGCCTCGGTGCGGGCGAGGGCCGCCTCGGCACTGGCGAGCTCGGCCTCGAACGGAGCCGGGTCGATCTTGTAGAGAATGTCGCCTTCCTTGACCAAGCTGCCCTGCTCGAACGTGCGCTTGACCACGAGGCCGGACACGCGGGAGCGCACTTCGGCGATGCGCAGGGGCGCAACGCGACCCGGAAGATCGCGCACATAGGGAATAGGCTGTTCGCGGACGGTGACGACACTGACTTCCGGCGGCTGGGTCGGCACCGGCGCCGCGGCCTGTTGCTTCTGGTTGCAGGCAGACAGGGCGACCATGACGGAGGCAGCAGCCAGAGAGGCCGGCCAGACACGTCGGACGCGGTGAGAAGTGGTCGTCACGATGATTTAGCTCCTATGCGATACGCGGTCGACCGCAATCCGGCAGGGGATTGGTGGCACTGACACTCAAGTCCTGGGCGAAGACCCGCGAAGCGACTTCAGCACCTTGGCAATCGCTGGGCCACGCAGGGCGGCCATGGCGTCATTGGGCGTGTGGCGGCCGGACCGGGGCCAACCACACACATCATGGCTTCAGCAATCGTTCACAATCTTGGCGATCACGCGACGCAAGCCGGAAAAAGGAGAGCCTTCGACGCGGTTCGGTTAAAACGCCGCGGCCAAGCTCTCAGGTGGCGATCCTGGGAGGGCGGTGGAGTGGTGCGTCCGCGCTGATCCCGAGAGACAAGGCCGAACGACCACGCAACGTCGGTGCCGAGGCTGCACCGAGCACGCGCGATCCCGAAAGCGAGGGCGGGGTCATCGCGTCGTCGACCTCCAGACGCGCGGCGGAACCGGTCGACGGAACCTCACCCTGGCTCACGAGACCGTCGTGCCCCCGACTGCTGACGGGCGCACCGACACCGGCGCCCCACAGCTCCTGCGGGAAACTCGGCAGAACCATCACAAGGAGGGAAAGCAACACGAGCAGGGTCGACAGAGCCGTGCGGGGACGAACGACCGCATGCGCTTGCGGGGCGTTCGAAGCGAGGCATCCTGCCTCGACGGAGGCAACGGCAGATCTGGTCGTCTCTGAAGTCACGAAACTGAGGGTGGTGCGAAAGTTCCCGCAGCGCAATAACCTGCGACATTCTGTCAAGCGGACGGCCAAGAGCGGGGATCACCGCCGTTGCGCCAATCCCACAGTACATTCCGTTCACATCGCAGCGGGTTGACCGCCCTTAACCATCCGGCCAAGTCTGCCGGTCCAATCATCTGACGTCCGGCTCGCAGAGCCTGGACCTCGCCGGAATGGGAGACGGGGTGCCTGCGCACCGGCCTGTCCAGATCCGGCCGGAGACGATTAAAATGGGCATTCGCTCTCTCCTCGCCGCCTCGGCTCTCGCGTTGGGCATGGGCCTTGCCACAAGCGTCGGTGCCAGCGCCGGCAACCCGTTCGACAGCGGTCCGATCGCGGATTTCCTCAATATCTTCAAGGAACAGGCGATCCCGCGCGAGACAGTCGCGTGGAAGGGCTCAGAGAAACCCGGAACCGTGGTCGTCTCCACGAGCCAGCGCCGGCTCTACTATGTCCTCGGCGGCGGAGCGGCTGTCCGCTACGGCGTCGGCGTCGGGCGTCAGGGCTTCTCATGGTCGGGCGAGAAGTCGGTGACGATGAAGAAGGAATGGCCGGCTTGGCGTCCGCCGGCGCAGATGCTGGCGCGGCGGCCCGACCTGCCGCGCTACATGGCCGGCGGCCAGGACAACCCCCTCGGCGCGCGGGCGATGTATCTCGGCTCCTCGCTCTACCGTATCCACGGCTCCAACGAGCCGGAAACCATGGGTGCCGCCGTTTCGTCGGGCTGCATCCGCATGACCAACAAGGATGTGGTCGACCTCTACGACCGGGTGAAGGTCGGCACGAAGGTGATCGTGCGCAACTGAAGCCCCCATCCGCCTCCCGCCGGCATCCGGTCGGTCGCGACCGAACGGAGGAGAGAGCGGAATGATCTTCGGTGTCGACATCAGCCTCGTCGCGGGCCTGTTCGCCGTGGCCGTGGCGGCTGGCTGTGTCGATGCCATCGCGGGCGGCGGCGGCCTCATCACGGTGCCGGCCCTGCTCCTGTCCGGGCTCGATCCGGTGAGCGCCATCGCCACCAACAAGCTCCAGGGCAGCGCCGGCGCAATCTCATCGACCATCGCCTTCGCGCGCCGCGGTCACATCCATTGGCCGGCGGCCTGGAAGATCGCCCTCAGCGCCGGTCTCGCGTCGATCGGCGGTGCGCTCTGCGTCAGCCTATTGCCGCGCCCCGTCCTCGACGCGGCCGTACCTGTCCTGCTGATCGGGATCGCGTTCTATTTCGCTTTCGCGCGGCGGATGAGCAGCGAGGACGCGGCGGCACGGATGCGCCCCGGCCTGTTCGCGCTCACCTGGGCTCCCGCCGTCGGCTTCTACGACGGCGTGTTCGGCCCCGGCGCCGGGGCCTTCTACATGATCGGGTTCGTGACGCTGCTCGGGCTCGGCGTGGTGCGTGCGACCGCCCATACCAAGCTCGCCAATGCCGCCAGCAACCTCGGAAGCCTCGCCCTGTTCGCAGCCTCGGGCCACGTGGTCTGGACCATCGGCATCGCCATGGCCTTCGGGGCTTTCATCGGGGCCCAGATCGGCTCGATCCTGGCGATCCGCCTCGGCGCGAAGCTGATCCGGCCGCTTCTCGTCACCATCGCCTGCGCGATGGCGATCCGGTTGCTCTCGAACCCCGAAAACCCACTGCGGCAGGCCGTGATGGGCCTGTTCGCCGGGAACTAAGAGCGTCTAACAGAACGGCACGAAGCTGGAAGTTCAGCGTTGGTTTGGCATGGCCAGACCGCTTCTCCCCGATGATCTCTGGGATGAGATCGCTCCGCTCCTCCCGCCACCTCGGCCCCGTCCGAAGGGCGGGCGTCGTCCGATCGAGAACCGGGCCGCCCTGACGGGCATCCTGTTCGTGCTGCGCTCGGGTCTGCCGTGGGAGATGCTACCGGCCGAGATGGGCTGCGGCTCCGGCATGAGTTGCTGGCGGCGGCTGCGGGACTGGCAAGCGGCGGGCGTATGGAGCCGCCTGCATCACGTGCTGCTGGAGCGCCTGCACGCAGCGGGTGAGATCGACTGGAACCGGGCTTGCCTGGACAGCGCGTCTGTCCCGGCTAAAAAAGGGGGCCTGCCACCGGCCCGAACCCGACGGACCGGGGGAAGCCGGGCACGAAGCGCCACCTCGTCACCGACGCGCGCGGCACGCCGCTCGGCTTCTGCCTGAGCGGGGCCAACAGACACGACACCGTCATGATGGCGGCCACCCTCGATGCCATTCCGCCTCTGCGGAGTGGTCGACGAGGGCGACCGCGACGCCGTCCGGACAAGCTGCACGCCGACAAGGCCTACGATGCCCGACCCCGCCGCCATGAGTGCCGGGCGCGGGGCATCGTCCCGCGCATCGCGCGGAAGGGTATCGAAAGCAGCGAGAAACTCGGTCGGCATCGTTGGGTCGTCGAGCGTACCCACGCGTGGTTCAACCGCTTCCGCCGCCTGCCCGTCCGCTACGAGCGACGTGCAGACATCTACGAGGCCTTCACCAGCCTCGCGACCAGCCTCATCACTCTCAACCAGATCAAACGGTTCTGTTAGGCGCTCTAAGCCCGGCGTCAGCGCGGCATGAAGGCCCAGTAATCCAGGTCCAGGATCACGGCCGGGTCGTATCCGTCACCGACCTTGTCCGGATGGTTGCCGCAGGGCTGGTTCTTCGTGGCGACCGTGCGCAGGCGAAGAGCGCCGATATCCGTGCGGCCGGGAAGCTCGGCGGCTTCGAGCACTTCGCTCCAGGCATAGACCGTGTCACCCGCGAAAAGCGGCGCCACGTGGCGCCCGGCATTGATGCCGGCGAGCGCGAAGGCGTTGCCGAGACCGTTGAAGCTGAGCGCACGGGCGAGCGAAATGACGACACCGCCATAGATCAGGCGCCGGCCGAACCGTGTGTCCTTCGCGGCGAAGCCGTCGAAATGCACCTTGGCGGTATTCTGGTAGAGGCGCGTGGCGATCTGGTGCTCGGCCTCCTCGACGGTCATCCCGTCGACATGGTCGATCTTCTCGCCGACCACATAATCGCCGAACCGGTGCGGGCTGCCGGCGAGGTCGAGGTCGTAGGCAGCGGTGTTCAGGGGCGGCAGGGCGCCGGCCAGGTCGGCCGGGTCGACCACCTTGGCGAAGGTCGGGACATGTTCCTGCTCGATCTTCGCTTCCGGGTCCCGCTTCTTCACCAGCACCCAGCGGCAATAGCTCAGAACCGTCTCGCCGTTGGCGTCGGACCCGGTGGAGCGGACGTAGACCACGCCGGTTTGGCGGTTCGAGCTCTCCTTGAGGCCGATCACCTCGGAGACCGTGGACAGGGTCTCGCCCGGATAGACCGGCCGGCGGAAGCCACCCTCGGCATAGCCGAGATTGGCGAGCGCATTCAGGGAGATGTCCGGGACCGTCTTGCCGAAGACCACGTGGAAGGTGAGCAGGTCGTCCAACGGGCTCTGCGGGTAGCCGATGGCCTTGGCGAAGGCATCGGAGGACTGAACGGCGAAGCGCGGGCCGTAGAGGGAGGTGTAGAGCGCGACATCGCCGCCCGTCACCGTGCGCGGCGTGGCATGGCGGATGGTCTCACCGAGGCGATAATCCTCGAAGAAGCGGCCGGGATTGGTCTTCATCTCTTGGTCGTCCCTCGACGTGATTTTCTTGGCCCTTTGTCCAGTGCGGCCTCAGCCGCCATAGACCACGGTCTGGGGCGGAATGACCTCGTGCAGGAGGCGGCTGATGAAGAGAAGCAGCAGCACCAGGACGATCGGCGACAGGTCGATCCCACCGAGATTGGGCAGGACGCTGCGGATCGGGCGAAGAACCGGCTCGGTCAGCCGGTAGAGCACCTCACCGATCTGCGACACGATCGGGTTGCGCACGTTGACCACGTTGAAGGCCACGAGCCAGCTCAGCACGGCGCTGGCGATCAGCACGTAGATGAAGAGCTGGACGACGGTGTCGAAGAGCCAGAGAAGAGCGTACATGCGCGGTTCTGATGTCCTCGTTCGCCCCGCCTCACCGGCGCGGGTCAACGGCGGGATTTCCTGAATTGACAGCCCGAGGCAGGCGCGCTTACAAAGCGGCCACCTCGGAACGGGGCTGTAGCTCAGATGGGAGAGCGCCGCAATCGCACTGCGGAGGTCAGCGGTTCGATCCCGCTCAGCTCCACCAGGTTTCTTTCAAGTCCCTGGTGAATCAACGATCTTGTCGTGAACGCGTAGCTTTTCCGGCGCGCGGGAGACAAGGTCAGCCAGCTTGGCAGCGTGCCGGGCAGCGACGGTGTTTCGTCGCTTGTGGCCACCTCGACAGCGCAACATGTTACCCACTGACGGCCTCCTGCGCAGGAAGGCCGCGCGGCGTCCATGACCCGCACATGAGCGCGACGCATCCTGAGCGCGAAATGCCTAGGCCGCGGCCGACCGGCACAGGGCCGTGCCGTCACGGATCATGAAATTCACCAGCGTCGGCGAGACGCCGTTCTCGCGGGCCAGGACGGTCTGCGGAATGCCGTCGATCCGATGGGCGAGAAACACCCGGCGGGTTCGCTCCGAGGTCGTTTCCAGCGCGGCCAGTGCCGCCTTCAGCGCCTGGCATTGCTCGAGGCGGTCCTGAGGACAGGTGCAGGGAGCGGGAATGGCCTCGGCCTGCTCATCCGGCACGAAGCGGCAGCGCTCGCGGATCGTGCGCCGCGCCCAATCGATGGCGGCGTTCCGAACCATCCGCCGCAAGTAATGCAGCGGCGCCTCGACGCGGCGACCAGGACGCAGATCGGCGGCCGGTTCCTCACAGAGCTTGAGCACCACCTCCTGCACCACGTCCTCCGCCGCCGAGCGATCACGCAGGATCTGCGTCGCGTAGGCCACGAGGCCCGACTGTTCGGCGATGAGAGCGGCGAGCAGCGGAGCTGCGATGTCGCTCCGCCTTCCAGGCGAATGAGTCTGTGACATGGACGACCTTCTTCGGATGCGTAGGTCAGTACGAAAACGCGCGAAACTGCCCAGCCGCGCACGTCGCCGGGTCATTTCCACGATCCAACTCGGATATGGAGGCTAAAGAGATAAATTCCACAGACATACAAGAGTGATTTTATAGGGAGATGTTTGAATTAGAAATATTCTAAATGTAGAATCGCCGGTTAGATCGAGTGGGTCAGACGATATTCAGGCTTTCCTCGAAGGGTTTATGCTATGAAGCTACATGAAATTTGGCCAAAATGTTCTGTCGCATGGGCACAGGCCACCTGCTGCATGAACGACCACATCTTCGGATTGTGAACGGTTGCGTTAAGAAAAGATACAGTTATTGCGCGAGCAGGAACCGGCTGCGCAGGATCGAAAGGCGTGGCGGCAGCGGAGTGCTCGGCTCGTCATGCCGCTGTGGGCGCCACGAGTTTCCCGGTTGCCCCTAAATTTCCGGAGTGCCGGAGCGTCCTGTCCCAGAGGGCATCCCGGTCGCGGATGCCGGTACCAGCCAACGACGAGACGCGATGCTTTCGACAACAGTTCCTTTTCGATGCGGCGAGGCGACGGGCCGTACCGTCGAGGTCTACCTGGACGGCGACCGGCTCAGCGTCGTGGCGGAGGGCCGGGTCGGTCTACGCCTGCGCCTTCAGCAGGGGAGCAGGCCGCATCTGTCCCTGGAGGAGCCCGTGAGACCCGACCCGAGCGAGGTCCTGACGAACATCACGGCGGCATTCGAGATGGTCTCGGCGACACATCCAGATGCCGAACGGATCGGCCTCGACGGTGCCAGCTTCGCGGGTCTCGTCGCCTCCCTGGCGGAACGTGGCCTCGTCGTCCGGGAAGGCGACGCGCTTTCCGTCGATCCGACGATGCTGTGGCAGCGCCCCGAACCCTGGCTCGCCAACCTCGCCGCGCGCGATTTTCCGGCGCGGCCGGTGATGAGCGGCGGCAAGCGCCATCCGCAGCGGCCGCCGAAGCCCAAGGGCGTGATCTATTCCCGCTTCATCCCCTGGCTCGGACAGGCCGTGGCGTTCCGCGCCGCCACAATCGACGACGTCGATACCCTGCATCGCTGGTTCAACGATCCGGTGGTCGATGCCGCCTGGGGCGAGGCCGGCGAACGCGACAAGCACGCGGCCTATCTCGCCGGTATCATCGCCGATCCGCACATGATCCCGCTGATCGGGACGATCGGCGGCGAACCGTTCGGCTATTTCGAGATCTACTGGGCCAAGGAGAACCGCCTCGCCCCGTTCTACGACGTGCAGGATTACGATCGCGGCTGGCATGTCCTGATCGGCGAGAGCCGGTTTCGCGGCAAGGCCTACATCTCGGCCTGGCTGCCCTCGCTGATGCATGCGCTCTTCCTCGACGACCCGCGCACGGAGCGAATCGTCGGCGAGCCCAAGGCGGACCATGTCCAGCAATTGCGCAACCTGGAGCGGTCGGGCTTCGCGCGGATCAAGACCTTCGATTTTCCGCACAAGCGCGCGGCCCTGGTGATGCTCCTGCGCGAGCGCTTCTTTTGCGAAAGGCTGTGGTCGCCGGCGGGGGGCATCCCCGCCTCGCCGGAGACCGTCTCGCCGCCGGCGTCCTGACGGGACGCGTCAGCGCAGGGCGACTGAACATGGCACCACGCCGTCATTCCGGGTCGCCAGAGGCGAGCCCGGACCCGGAGGGCCGCGCCAGAGGCGTGCAATCCAGAGCCGCCAACGGTGTAAAGTCCTGCAGCACCTGTGTTTCTGGATCCCGGGCTCCGCTGCGCGGCCCCGGGATGACGGGGTGCTACGATTGGATTTTGGACGCGTGAATCGGCATCTGCGATTGCCCTGCCTCAGCGGGAGGCGAGGTAGGCGCGCCAGCCGCCGTGGATTGTGATGTCCTCGGCGCCCGCCACCGCATGGGCCTCGCACAGGAACCCGGAGACGTCTGAACCGTCCTCCAGGGTGAGCTTGCCGATGCCAAGGGGGGCGGGGATCGCGGCGGTGAAGCGGCCGAAACCCGCCGGGGGCAGGGCCCAGATCTCGACCTCCAACCCGCCGCCAGCCAAGCCCGGTTCGTGGACCAGACCGGGCTTGGCCGGGTGAGTGCCGGGCAGGGCGTAGAGCCGGTACGCGCCCGAGGTCCGCGCCGCCCGCACCATCCTGCCGCCGAGATCGGTGAGCTGGTGGTTGAGGGGCAGACCCGAGAGATGGGCGCCCACCACAGCTAGGGCGATCTCGTCCGCCTCCGGGGCCGGCACCC
Organism: Methylobacterium sp. CM6241; assembly: GCF_054817845.1. Lineage (NCBI taxonomy): Bacteria > Pseudomonadati > Pseudomonadota > Alphaproteobacteria > Hyphomicrobiales > Methylobacteriaceae > Methylobacterium > Methylobacterium sp. CM6241. The sequence goes on along the minus strand of NZ_CM139246.1, from coordinate 4,265,818 downwards.
GGCTCGCCTCGGGCAGAACCGCGTCGCGCGCGATCCCCATTCCGCTCGCCGCCGCGCGGTGGAGCGCGTCGGCCCAGTGGCCCAAAGCCTCGTCGCTGAAGCCGGGACCGACCAGCGTCACGCCGCCGGGCAATCCATCGGCACCGAAGCCTCCCGGCACCGCGATCGCGGCGAGGCCGAGGAGATTGGCGAAGTTGGTGTAATGCCCGAAATGGCTGTTCAGGCGGATCGGGTCGGCCAGCATCTCCTCCACCGTGTAGGCGGTGGGGGAGGTCGGCAGGAGCAGGATGTCGACCTCCGCCCAAGTCGCCTCGGTGCGCCGCCGCAGGGCCTCGAACGCGTAGCGGCCCTCGAACGCATCGACGGCGCTGTAGCCCTTGGCGGAGTCGACGATGCTCCTCACGCTCGGGTCGAGGGCGTCGGCATTCCCGGCGAAGAACCCGGCGATGGCGGCCAGGCGCTCGGCCACCCACGGCCCGTTGTAGAGCAACGTCGCGATCTCGCGGAACGGTGCGTAATCGAAGAGTACCGCCACGGCGCCCAGCGATTCGAGGCGGGCGATGGCCGCGTCGTAGAGCGCTTCGCGCTCGGCATCGCTGTAGAACTCGCGCTCGGCCGGGGTCAGGACGCCGAAGCGCAGGCCCTGAGCGGGGAGCGAATGTGGTACCGCCCGCCGCGAGAACGGATCGGCGGCGTCGAACCCCTCCGCGATGCGGCGGATCGCGAGACCGTCGCCCACGGTGGCCGTAAAGATGCTGATGCAGTCGAGACTGCGGCACGCAGGGACGAGGCCCGTCGTGCTGAACAGGCCCGGCGTCGGCTTGATCCCCACGAGGTTGTTGAACATCGCCGGCACGCGGCCGGAACCGGCCGTGTCGGTGCCCAGCGAAAAGCTCGCGAGCCCCGCCGCCACGGCGACGGCCGAACCGGAACTCGACCCGCCCGAGACATGGGCGGCGCTGAACACGCTGCGCGGCGCGCCGTAGGGCGAGCGGGTGCCGTTGAGGCCGGTGGCGAACTGGTCGAGATTGGTCTTGCCCGTGCAGAACGCACCCGCCGCCTTGAGGCGCGTCACCACCTCGGCATCCGCCTCCGCCGTGTAGGCGAAGGCCGGGCAGGCCGCCGTCGTCGGCAGGCCGGCGACGTCGATATTGTCCTTTACCGCGAAGGGCACGCCCCAGAGCGGCAGGGAGTTCGGCTCGGGGTGGCGCGCCATCAGGTCTCGCGCCGCGCCGACCAATTCCTCCCGGTCGAGGGCGGTGATGAAGATGGCGGGGTCCGTCGATGCCTCCATCCTTTCGGCGACGGCTTCGGCGACAGTCACGGGGGTGGCACGGCCCGACGCGTAGAGGTCGCGCAGGGTCGACAGGTTGAGGATGGTCGGCAGCATGTCGGTCGGCTCTCTCACCTGCTCAGATCTCTTCGAGGATGGCGACGAGATCGCCGCCGCGCAGGGTGCGGCCCGGCTTCACCCGGACCTCACGCACGATTCCCGCCATAGGGGCGGAAACGGCGATCTCCATCTTCATCGATTCGAGGATCGCCACCGTCTCGCCGGACGCGACGCTCTGGCCTTCCTCGACCAGCACCTTCCAGACATTGCCCGGCACCGTGGTCGGCACGCCCACATGGCCAGCGGGCACCGCATCCTCTTCGCCCAGAGGCGCGCCCTCGTCGGCGACGAAACTGTCGAGCCCCTCGTCCTGCCAGCGCTGCCGCTCGGCCTCGAAGGCGGTCTGTTGGCGCAGTTTCGCGGCCGTGATCTCGACGGCGTTGCGGGCGAGCTCGGCCCGATGCTCGGCATAGGAGAACGTGCCCTCCTCGATGGTCAGCGGGTAGGCCCCGTGCGGGAAGGCGGCGCGCGCCTCCATCAGCTCGTCGTGGCTCACGGGGAAGAAGCGGATGCGGTCGAACGGGCGCAGCAGCCAGGGATGGCCGGGGACGAATTCCTTCGTCATCCGCCAGGTGTTCCAGATCTGGATGGTGCGGCCGAAGAGCTGGTACCCGCCCGGCCCCTCCATGCCGTAGATGCACATATAGGCGCCGCCGATGCCCACCGCGTTCTCCGGCGTCCAGGTGCGGGCGGGGTTGTACTTGGTGGTGACGAGGCGGTGGCGCGGGTCCACCGGTGTCGCCACCGGCGCGCCGAGATAGACGTCGCCCAGTCCCATCACGAGATAGCTCGCATCGAAGATGATGCGTTTTACGTCAGCTTCCGACTCCAACCCGTTGATGCGGCGGATGAACTCGATGTTCGACGGGCACCAGGGCGCGTTGGGGCGGACCAGTTCCTGGTACTTGCGCATGGCGAGTTCGGCCTGCGGGTCGTTCCAGGACAGGGGCAGGTGGACCACGCGGCTCGGCACCGTCACGTCCTCGACGGCGGGCAGGGCGGCCTCGATCTCGCGCAACTGCCCGAGCAGGCGTGAGCGCGGCAGCGTGGTGCCGTCGTAATGGATCTGGAGCGAGCGGATGCCGGGCGTCAGGTCGATGAGCCCCGGCAACCGCGCCTCGGCCACGGCTTCGGCCAGGAGGTGGACCCGCAGGCGGATGCCGATATCGAGGGCCATCGGCCCGTATTCGACCAGCAGGTTATCGTCGCCCTGGCGGCGGTAGACCACCGGCACGGGGCCGGAGGAGTCGGTGGCGAGGATGGGGGAGCCGGCACGAGCTGGTCCCTCCCCCCTCTGCGGGGGAGGGTGGCCCTCGCGTGAGCGAGGGTCGGGAGAGGGGTGCGCCGTATCCGGAGAGGTCGTCCCCTCTCCCGCCTGCTCCGCAGGCACCCTCTCCCGCAAGGGGGAGAGGGTGGGTACGTCCCCCACCCGCTCCACCGCCCTGAACCGCACCGTATCTCCAGGCCGCAGCTGGCCCATCTTCCACTGCTCGTCGCGGGCGATCACCGCCGGACAGACGAAGCCGCCGAGACTCGGGCCGTCCGGCCCCAGGAGGATCGGCATGTCGCCGGTGAAGTCGATGGAGCCGATGGCGTAGGCGTTGTCGTGGAGGTTCGAAGGGTGCAGTCCGGCCTCGCCGCCGTCGCTCCGTGCCCAGAGCGGGGTCGGGCCGACGAGGCGCACGCCGGTGCGGGCCGAGTTGAAGTGAACCTCGTAAGAGGCTGAGAACAAATCTGAAATGTCCTCGTCCCGGAAGAAGTCCGGCGCACCGTGCGGCCCGTAGACCACGCCGATCTCCCAGGCATGGGTGAGGGGCGCAGGCTCGGGCATCAAGGCCTCGACCTCGGGCGCATCGCCGAGATGCAGCACGTCCCCGGCCTTGAGCACACCGGTGGCGTGGCCGCCGAAGGCGCCGAGGGCGAAGGTCGCCCGCGAGCCGAGGACGATGGGCGCGGCGAAACCGCCGCGCAGGGCGAGGTAGCTGCGCTGGCCGGGGCCGGCGATCGCGCCGATGCTCAACGTCTGTCCGGGTTCGACGATGAAGGCGCGGCCATGGTGCTGCTCGACCCCGTCGAGACGCGCGGTCATCGTGGCCCCGGCGAGCGCCACGGTGGCGGCGGCGTGGAACCGCAGGGTCGGCCCCGACACGGTGAATTCGAGGGCGCAGGTATCGGGAGGGTTGCCCACGAGGGCGTTGGCGTTGCGGAACGAGCGCGCATCCATCGGCCCGCTCGGTGGCACGCCCACATGCCAGAGGCCAATGCGGCCGGGCAGTTCCTGCAGGCTCGATTGCGCGCCGGGAACCAGCACCTCGATGCTGCGCGGCGCATAGGGAAAGTCGCGCAACGCCGTGGTGGCGACCCGGCCCGAGGCGAAGAGATCGGAACCGGCGATGGCGCGCAGGTAATCGAGATTGGTCTCGATCCCCGAGACCGCGCTGTCGTCGAGGGCCTGGCGCAAAGCGGCGAGCGCCGCAGGGCGGTCCTCGCCGGTCACGATGATCTTGGCGAGCATCGGGTCGTAGTTCGTGGTGACCTCGGTGCCGGTCTCGATCCAACCGTCGATGCGCGCCTCGGCAGGGAACCGCACTTCGGTGAGGAGGCCGGCGCTCGGGGCGAAATTGGCGTGCGGGATCTCGGCATAGAGCCGCGCTTCCATGGCGGCACCCTGCGGGACCAGGGGGCCGGCGGCAGCAATCACGTCCTCGCCCGCCGCCTGGCGGATCATCCATTCGACGAGATCGATGCCGAACACCGCCTCGGTGATTGGGTGCTCGACCTGGAGCCGAGTGTTCACTTCAAGGAAGGAGAAATCCTCGCGGACGGGATCGTAGATATACTCCACCGTCCCCGCCGAGGCGTAGGCGACGCTCGTCCCCAAAGCCACCGAGGCCGCGTGGAGCCGCTCGCGCACGGCATCCGACAGGCCCGGCGCAGGGGTCTCCTCGATGACCTTCTGGTTGCGGCGCTGGAGCGAGCAATCGCGCTCGCCAAGCGCCACCACGCGGCCGGCACCATCGCCGAAGATCTGCACCTCCACGTGGCGCGCCTCCCCGACGAAACGCTCGAGATAGACGCGGGCATCGCCGAAGCTGGCGCGGGCCGTGCGCTCGACGGTTGCGTAGTGCTCGCGCAACTCCTTGGCAGAGGCGCACAGACGCATGCCAATGCCGCCGCCACCGGCGGTGCTCTTGAGCATCACCGGGTAACCGATGGTCTCGGCCGCCGCGAGGGCTGCGTCCAGGTCCGGCAGCAGGCCGGTGCCGGGAAGGAGCGGGACCCCGCTGGCGCGGGCGAGGTCGCGCGCGGTGTGCTTGAGGCCGAAGGCGCGCAGGTGCTCGGGTTTCGGGCCGATGAAGACGATGCCCTCGGCCGCCAGACGCTCGGCGAAGGCCACGTTCTCCGACAGGAACCCGTAGCCGGGATGGACGGCTTGTGCTCCCGTCGCCTTGCAGGCGGCGATCACCGCCTCGACGTTCAGGTAGCTCTCGGCCGCCGGTGCGGGGCCCAGGCGGACAGCCTCGTCCGCCTCCAGCACGCCGCGGGTGAACCGGTCGGCATCCGAGTAGACGGCCACGGACGCGACACCCATGCGCCGGCAGGTGCGGGCGATCCGCCGGGCGATCTCGCCGCGATTGGCGATGAGGATCTTGCCGAACATCAGCGCAGATCCCCGGTCGAGGCTTGGTCCCGGATCGAGACGTGAATCGGCGTCGGGTTGAAGCCGTTGCAGGGGTTGTTGATCTGCGGGCAGTTCGAGATCACGCAGATCACGTCCATCTCAGCCGTGACCTCGACATAGTCGCCGGGAGCGGAGACGCCGTCGACGATGGCGAGCTCGCCGTTCTGCTCGATGGGCACGTTCATGAAGAAGTTGATGTTGGGCGGGATGTCGCGCTTCGAGAGCCCGTATTTCGCGACTTCCAGGGCGAAATTCTCGCGGCAGGCATGGAGATACTTGGTGGCGTGTCCGAAGCGGACGGTGTTGGCCTCGCAGGAGCAGGCGCCCGCCGAGGTGTCGTGTCGGCCGCAGGAATCGGCGGTGACGGTCGCCATCACCCGGCCCTCGTTGGAGACGAGCCGCGTGCCCGTCGTCACATAGGCCGAGCCCTGGACGCGCAGGGTGTCCTGCGAGGAATATCGCTCGCCCATGTCGCCGACGCGGTAGAACAGGGTGTCCACCGCCTGGCAGCCGTCGGTGTCGGTGATGCGAAGAATCTGGCCCTTGCGCACGAGGCCGGACCAGGGCGCCTGAGCCGGCACGACCTCTTCGAGGAGAAGCTGGGTGTCGTTGGTCATGATGCGTCCCTCCCGTCAGAAGCCGATGGCGGCGTTGTTCTCGAAGCCGCGCACGGCCTCGATCGTGGCCGTGCGGCAGAGATCGTCGGCCGCGGGGACGGGCGCCCGGAAACGGGTCACCACCACGGGGTTCGGCGCGTAATCCGGGTTCGGGTCGAGGGGGTGGGGACAGTTCGAGAGGGTGACGAGAAGGTCGAGCTCGGCGCGGAGATCGACGAAGTCGCCCGCGCGGCGACCCGCCTCGTTCCAGGCGAAGCGCCCCTCCGCACCCACGGAGACGGGGGCGAACAGCGTGACGCAGGCGGGGATGTCGCGCCGGTCGAGCCCGGCCTTGAGGGCGGCGAGGACGAGGTTGTCGCGGGTGTTGCGATGGGGGCCGCCCGCGTAGCGCGCCGCGTTGGAGGCGGCGTTGGAGCCGCCCACCAGCGCATCGTGCGCGCCGCAGGAATCCTCGATGAGCGAGAGCATCACCCGGCCCATGTCGGAGAACAGCACCCGTCCGCGCTGGAGGGCGGCGGTCCACTGCACCTTCACGGTATCGGCGTAGTTCAGGCGTTCGGAGGTCTCGGCGGCGTTCCAGGCGACGAGCGCGACGCTGGAGGGGCCATGGTCGAGACTGATCCGCAGGGCCTCGCCCGCATTCAGCTCGAAGGTCCAGTACCAGCCGCCCGGGATGGTCTCGGTGTGGAGGATTGCCGCTTCGTCGAGGGGCAACCCCCGCGACGAGGGCGGCGGCAGGGCGCGGGGGGCATGCCCCTGGCCCTGGGCCTTCAGTTCCTCGTAGCGACGCCGATTCTCGGCGATGATGCTGGCTGTGTCGGTCATGCCCGTCTCCTCAAGTCTGTTCTCCGGGTCGTCCCGGAAAAACAGCCCTGTCGCGGCCGGGTCGTCCCAGCGGGCATGCGTCGATCGCAGTGCTGCTTAACCCGGGGGACCGCCGAGTGTGAAAGATTTGCGGACCGGCTCCCGTACGTCCCAGGTGCCGGCGAAACCGGAGGGGGAGACGAAGGTGTCTCCCGCCCGGTGGGTCTTGGCGAGCCCGTCCCCGTCGATGACCGACGCCACCCCTTCCAGGATGTGGACGAACCCGTTCTGCGCGAAGTCGATGTGCCACTTGCCCGGCTGGCAGGTCCAGGTGCCGGCCGAGAAGAGACTGTCCTCGCTTTGGTAGACGACGCTCATCGTCTGGGCGGGGTCGCCCGAGAGGATACGCTCCCGCTCCGGCCGGTAGAGCTTCGATTGCCGCTGAGCGGGGGCGAGATCGATGGTCTTTCTGCCCTGTCCCATACCGGTCACGAGGGTCGCGACCGATCAGGCTCCCATGCCGTCGAACAGGGCAAGAATCGGACCGCCGAAAGTATGAAGCGGGCACGCAATCTCCACCGAGCCATCTCCCTCGCAAGGACATTTGTGGCCGGCCGAATCCCGGCCGTACCTGCAAATACCAATATGTCTCGCGCGAGAGAGGCATGAGTGTGTTGAGCGTCCGCTTCACGAGGAAGTTAACACCTAGAAAAGGTGGCTATAGCGCTCGATCTCCCAGGCACTGACCGTGAGGTGATACTCCTCCCACTCGGCGCGCTTGTAGCGGATGAACTCGTCGCGCAGCGCCTTGCCCAGGGTCTTCTCCACCAGCGGGTCGGCGGCGAAGGCGTCCACCGCCTCGGCGAGGGTCTGGGGCAAGAACTCGATGCCGCGCTCGGCGCGCTGGGCGTCGGTGAGGTCGTAGAGGTTGTCCTCGTTGGGGGCACCCGGATCGATGCGCTCGCGGATACCCTCGAGACCGGCCGCGAGGACGAGAGCGGCGGCGAGGTAGGGGTTGACCGCGCCGTCGGCGTTGCGGCTCTCGCAGCGTCCGCCGCCGGCGGGCACGCGCACCGAATTGGTGCGGTTGTTCGAGCCGTAGGAGTTGAAGACCGGCGCCCAGGAGAAGCCCGCCATGGAGCCCTGGCGCACGAGGCGCTTGTAGCTGTTCACGGTCGGCGCGAAGGCGGCGCAGAGCGCCCGCCCGTGCTTCAGCACGCCGCCGATGAAGTAATAGCCGGTCTCGGTGAGGCCGAGGCCGCGCGGATCGGCCGATGGGTCGCAGGCGAAGATGTTCTTGCCCGTCTCCTTGTCGGAGAGGGACATGTTGAAATGCGCGCCATTTCCGGTGCGGTCTGCAAAGGGTTTGGGCATCATCGTGGCGATGAGGCCTTCTTCCTTGGCATAGTGTTTGGCCATCATGCGGAAGAAGGTGAGCCGGTCGCACATCGTCAGGGCGTCGGCGTAGTTGAAGTCGAACTCGAACTGGCCGCACGCATCCTCGTGGTCGAAGGAATACAGGTCCCAGCCGAGATCGTTGATGGTGGTGGCGACCTTGTCGAGCCAGGTGAAGTTGTCGACGAAGCCACGCACGTCGTAGCAGGGCTTCACCAGCTTATCGTCGGGGATCGGCGTGTGGAGCGAGCCGTCCGCCTCCTGCTTCAGCAGGAAGATCTCGCATTCGATGCCGAGATTGAAGCCGAACCCCATGGCCTCGGCCTCGGCCATGACGGTCTTCAGGGCGACACGGGTCGAGAGCGGATAAGGCTGGCCCTGGAACGTCAGGTCCGCCGGACACCAGGCGAGCTTCGATTCCCAGGGCAGCTGGATCAACTGGGAGAAGTCCGGCACGGAGGCCAGTTCGTCCTCGTTCGGGGCCTGGCCGAGCCCGTCGAGGGCATAACCGGTATAGCGCTCGGACCCCGCCGCCATCTGCGGCAGGTGGTCGATGGGCACGACCTTGGCCTTCTGCGCGCCATGGATGTCGACATAGGCGCCGATGACGTATTTCACGCCCTTGGCGCGCAGGTCGTCCTGCAGCTTGGCGATGGTGGGATCGATTTCGGTGGCATGCGCCATCGGGCGGCTCCTTGGTTTTAAGCGGAAATGGAGAAGGAATTGGGGAGGGGCGGGGTCTCGGAGAGGCCGCGCAGGACGAGGGCGGACAGGTCCTCGACCATCCAGCCGAACAGGCGTTTCCCGTCTTCGAGACTCGCCTCCGAAGGACGCCCGGTGACGCCGTTCAGGCTCGTCCGGTTGACCGGATGGGAGAAGACGAGCCCCTCCGTCCGGTCGGGATCGTCCGCATCGGCGATGCGGTCCGGGCGCACGAGGTCCGGCGCCATCGCCATCATCAGCGCGGTCTCGGCGGCGTTGGCGTGCCAGTCGTCGGCATCGGCGAAATGCGCGGCGCGGACGCGCTCGCTCACCGTGGCGGAATTCAACAGGGCGACCATGAGGTCATCATGGGCGGCCCGCAGTATCTCCAGGGCGCAGCGCAGGGGCGCGGCGTTGGTGACGTGGGCGTTGACGATGAACAGCCGGCGCACGCCGGACTGGTAGGCCGAGGTGCCGATCTGGGCCACGAGCCGCGTCATCATCACGGGATCGAGGGGGATGGTGCCCGGCCAGCGCCGGCTATGCCCGAGGGAACAGCCATAGGGCAAGGTGGGGAGCACCGGCACGCGGGTCCGCGCCGAGACCGCATGCGTCAGGGCCTCGGCGAGAACGAAATCCATGCCCGTGCCGAGATGCGGCCCGTGCTGTTCCGTGGCTCCCACGGGTAGGATCGCGGCCTGCGAAACGGCGGCGAGGTCGCCGGGGATCTCGTCCCAGGTGCGGTTCGCCCAGAGGAGGGGGGAGGGGGCGGTCATACAGACCTCCGTCGGCCTACGCCGAGGTCGAGGTGTGACGACTCCTTCTCCCCTCTGCGGGAGAAGGTGGCCTGCGAAGCGGGTCGGATGAGGGGTGTGCCATCTCCGGAAAGGTCGCCCCCTCTCCCGGTCGCTCCGCGACCACCCTCCCCCGCAGAGGGGGGAGGGCTGTACCCGAGCGCCCCGGATGCGTGAACGTCGGCATGCCGGAGATCACCGTGAGGCAGGCCGGAGCCGGTCGTGTAAGACATGGCGTTCATTCCACTTCGTCCCCGGCGGAGGTCATGCGCGTCACCACGTCGGGGGCGACGCTCTCCTCAGCTTCGTCCTTCGGCGGGTGGATCAGCGCGTCGAGACGGGCGCGGGTGGCGCGGAATTCGGGGGTGAGCGCCTGGTTGTGGCTGCGCGGGCGCGGCACCGGCACCTCGATGAGTTCGGCCACCTCGCCCGGATGGGCGCTGAGCACTAGGATGCGGTCGGCCAGATGCACCGCCTCGTCGAGGTCGTGGGTGATGAAGACGATGGTGATGTCGATCTTCTTCCAGATCTCGATGAGGTAGGCCTGCATCCGGGCGCGCGACTGGGTGTCGAGGGCCGAGAACGGCTCGTCCATGAGCAGGATGCGCGGGCGGGTGGCCAGCGCCCGGGCGATGGCCACCCGCTGCTTCATGCCGCCGGAAAGCTGGTGCGGGTAGCTGTCGGCGAAGGCCTCCAGGCCGATGAGCGCCAGCCATTGCCGGGCCTCGCGCTCCGCTTCCCGACGCGGCGTGCCGTTCTCCTCCAGCCCGAAGGCGACGTTGCGCAGGACGCTGAGCCAGGGGAACAGCGTGTAGCCCTGGAACACCATGCCCCGGTCCGCGCCCGGCCCGGAGACCGGCACGCCCTCGACGCTGACCACGCCCGAGGTAGAGGTCTCGAGCCCGGCGAGGATGCGCACGAAGGTGGACTTGCCGCAGCCCGAAGGCCCGACGACGCAGAGGAACTCGCGCCGGTGGGTGACGAGGTCGATGTCCTTCAAGGCCACCGTCACGCCGCCATCCGCCCTGCGGAAGGTCTTCGTCAGCTTCTCGACCCGGAGGGCGACCTCACGGCTCTTCAGTTTCTCGAACCGGGCGCGGACCGGCTCGCACTGGGTGCGGTAGTCGCAGGCCTCGATCGGCAGGATGACGGGAGAGGCGACGGGAGAGACCGAGTTCACGCTTCGCTCCTGTCATAGGGGAACAGCCGGCGGCCGAGCCAGGCGAGGGCGAGATCCGTGATCGAGCCGACGAGGCCGATGATGAGGATCGCGGCGTAGACGTTGTCGAAATGCTGGTAGCGGGCCTGCTGCGTGATGAAGAAGGTGATGCCCGACGAAGTGCCTATGAGTTCGGCGACGATGAGGTAGGTCCAGGCCCAGCCGAGCAGGATGCGCTGGTCGCGGTAGAGCTGCGGCAGCATCGCCGGCACGATCACCCGACGGATGAGGCGGAGATTCCGCGCGCCGAGCGTCAGGGCCGCCTCGATCAGCAGCGGCTCGATCCGCCGGGTGGTGTTGGCGATGACCAGCACCTGCTGGAAGAAGGTGCCAATGACGATGATCGCGATTTTCGGCCCGTCATAGATGCCGAGGATGGCGACCATCAGCGCCCCGAAGGCGGGAGCCGGCATGTAGCGCACGAACTCGATGACCGGCTCGGTGAGGCGCGCCAAAGTCGGCTGGGCGCCGCAGAGGATTCCCAGCGGCACGCCGATCAGCGACGAAAGCAGGAAGCCGAAGGCGATGATCTGGATCGAGTGCCACAGGCTCAAGGGCAGGCGGATGGCGTCGCGCTGGGTCGGCTGGGCCGTCAGCGAGGTCCAGAACGCGGTGGCCACTTCGTGCGGGGCGGGAAGGTAGACCGGGTTGGCGGGCCTGCCCGCCGGCTCGGCGGTGCCGGCGGCCTTGGCCGAGGCGACCTCCTCCGCGAAGGCGGCCTTCGGCACGCGCATCCCCGGCTCCATCCAGGCGATGTCGCCGGGCTCGGTCACCTCCACCAGGGGATGCCACAGGAACGGCACGTAGGAGACCGCCGCCCAGGCGAGGAGCGGGATCAGGAACGACAGGATTGCGAGGCTCGTCCGGCGGCGCGGCGAGAGCGGCCGGGCGACGCCGACCCAGGAGCGGCGGCGGGGGGACAAGGGAGACGAGACGCGGGCCCCTCCTCCCCCTTGTGGGGAGGAGTTGGAGGTGGGGGTGGTTGGGTGACCCACCGCGGCCGAGGCTAGCGGAGCTACCCCCACCCCTGTCCCCTCCCCACAAGGGGGAGGGGAAGTGCGCTCCAAGCCCTGGCGCATCTCCGCGCTCATTTGCCGTCGGTCAGCGCGGGGTCGATGTAGCTCTTCACGTCCTGGGCGGTCTTGTAGACCTCGTACTTGACGTTGAAGGCGTCGGCATAGCGGCTCGAGCCGTAGAGGGAGCCGAACCCGTCGGCATCCTTCATCACCTTGGCGCCCTCGGCGAGGGTGAGGAGCTTTGTGCCCTTGAGGAAGCGGGTGAAGGTGGGCGCGTCGATGCCGACCTTGGCCGCCATGATCGCCACCGCATCGCCCTGCGTCTTCGGATCCTGAATATAGGCGACGACCTTGTTCCAGACGCCGACGAACTTGATCCACTCGGCCCGACGGCCCGACAGGCTGGCCGGCGAGACGGTGACCACGTCGTAGATCAGGCCCGGCTCGTCGGCGGAGGTGTAGAGCGGCTTGGCGCCGGCCGCGCCCTTCATCGCCTGCCCGGCGACGGGCTGCCAAGCGCCGATGGCCGAGACGTCGCCGGAGGCGAGAACCTGCGGGGTCTCGTTGGTCTTGGCGTTGACCAGGGTGACGTCCGTCTCCTTGAGGCCGAGCTTGGTCAGGCCGTTGATGAGGAGGAGATGCTCCACGAGGCCGACTTCGAGGCCGACCTTCTTGCCCTTGAGGTCGGCCAGTGCCTTCACGCCGGGCTTGCCGACGATCATGTCGTTGCCGTTGGAGTAATCCGTGAGCATGATCATGACGTTCTTGGCGCCATTGCCACCCATCACCAGGGCATCGCCGTTGGTGCAGGTGACGGCGTCGAGCTTGCCGGCGGAGAACGCGTCCATGGAGGCCGAGTAGTCGAACCACTCGAACTTCGCGTCGACCCCGGCCTCCTTCAGCCAGCCCTTCTCGATGGCGACCTGCCAGGCGACCCAGCCGGGCCAGTCGCTGTAGCCGATGCGCAGGGGCTCGGCGGCGTGCGCCACGGGGATGGAGGCGGAGGCCGTGAGGAGGCCCAGGGCAAGGGCGCAGCCCGTGACGGCCTTGCGTCCGGCGGTCAGGATCGTGGAAAGGTGCATCTGCATTCTCCGAACCGCGTAGTACGATCGCTGGAAATCGTAATACCGATCGGCTGATTGCCATACAAAATACGTGCCAGGACGAGTCCGGCATGCAGGAGGAAGGCGCCATGGCGGGTAGCGAAGCGACGGAAGCGGCCCCCGAGGACGGCACGAACCCGGAGGAGGGAGTTGGCGGCCGGCGCAAGCCGGTGAGTCGGATCAGCCTGTCGCTTTCCGAGGATCTGCTCTGCGAGCTCGATACCATGGTGGGGGAGCGTGGCTTCGCCAGCCGCTCACAGGCCGTGGCGACGATCCTCCACCGCTCGCTCGTGGAGCACCGCCACAAGGTCGGCGACCGGGTGATGGTGGGCACGATCACACTGTTCTACGACCATCTCGCGCCGGGCGTGCAGCAGCGTCTGGCCGATCTGCAGCGGCGCTACATCGCTGAGGTCATTTCCTCTCTCCACGTCCATCTGATGAACAACCAGACCTTGGAAGTGGTGCTGGTGCAGGGGCCGGCGGCGACGCTGCAGACCATCGCCGACACGATGATCACCGAGCGCGGCGTCATCTCCGGCCGGCTGGAACTCGCGGCGGCGCTGATTCCGCCGATCCATCCGTTCCAGGGAGAGAAGGCGCCCTGACGAGGGGCCTCAGCTCTGCCAGACCCGGGGCATCGGCGCGCCACGGTAGTCCACCAGGATACGGGCGGCCGTCGCCCGTAGGGCGTCGGGGTCGGCGCTCAAGAAACGGGCAACGAGGTGCCCGTTCCAGGCACTTGCCGCCACATCCACCCCTGTCGGTCCCAGACTGTCGAGATGGGCGCGAAGCGGCTCCAGGCGGGATTCCGCGTCTGCCGAAACATCGAGCAGAGTCGCCATGGCGCGGGCACCGCCGCCGAAAGCCGTCCGCTCCAGAAGGGCGGTGATCGGCCCGTCGAAGGCGACGGAATCCGCGTAGGTCAGACGCCCCGCGCGGCGGATGCGCCAGGCATCCCGGAACAGGCCCGTTTCCATACGCTCATGGCGCGCCGTTCGCCCGAAAACCACCGCCTCGAAAGCGAGCAACCGTGCCTCCGGCGCGAGGTCCACCTCGAACCGTCGCTCCAGCCGCGCGCGGTCGAACAGGATCGTCTCCTGCGGCAGCCAGTCGAGACCCGCGCCCTCGGCCAGGGTCGCGGTCGTCGTCACGCGGCTCGAGAGACCGTCGGACTTGTAGATCTTCTCGGCGGCCGTCGTCGTGAGCACGAGATGCGCGCCGTCATCGACCGTCGCCTCGACCCGGAAACCGTCGCCGCAGGCGATGCCGCCCGCCGTGTTGAGCAGCACCGCCTCGCAGACACCCTCGCCATGGCGCGGCAGGCGCAGGCGCAACGGCCCGGCCTCCGAGAGATCGGCGATATGCGTGCCCGCCCCGTGGCGGACGACGCGCACGGCGACGCGCCCCTCCGAGCGCTGGCGCACCGGAACAATAGCGTGTGGGACGGTGTCGCGGCTCGAGAGGTCGGCCAATGGAAGGGGGTCCCGCGCGGAACCCTCAGGCCGGCCCTGTAGCGACCGGACGCGCGGGATCGACGCCCCATTCGGACCAGGACCCATCGTACAGCGCACGGGGCGGGTGGCCCAGCGTCTCCAGGGCGAGCGCGACGATGGCCGCCGTGACGCCTGAACCGCAGGTGGTGATGACCGGCTTTGCCGGATCGACCCCGGCCTCGGCGAAGACCGCGCGCAGGGAATCCGCGTCCTTCAGCCGGCCGTCCGCCTGGAGCGCGGAATAATGGACGTTGCGGGCGCCCGGCATGTGGCCGGGACGTACGCCGGGGCGTGGCTCGGCCTCCTCGCCACGGAAGCGCGGGGCGGAACGGGCATCGACGATCTGCGCCGAACCGCGCTCCAGGGCGCGAGCGACATCGCCGGCATCGGCCACGGCGCCATGGTCCAGTCGCGCCGAGAAATGGCGCCGGTCGCGCCGGGGGCCGTCGCCATCCTCGGTCTTGCCGCCGGAGGCGAGCCAAGCCGGGAAACCGCCTTCCAGGATCTGGACGTCGCGCACGCCGAAGGTGCGCAGCATCCACCAGACCCGGGGGGCGGAGAACAGACCCATTCCGTCATAGACGATGATGTGCATGCCGTCGCCGATGCCGAGTTCGCGCATGCGCGAGGCGAAGACCTCCGGGCGAGGCAGCATGTGCGGCAGCGGCGACGTCTCGTCACTCATGGCATCGATATCGAAGCGGATCGCGCCGGGTATGTGCGCGGCCTGGTACTCGGCTTCGGCGTTTCTCCCCTGTGCGGGGAGATACCATGACGCATCCAGCACGATGATGCCCGGCGCGCCGAGACGCTCCTTGAGCCAGTCGGTCGTGACGAAGTGCGAAGGCGTCATGTTTTCTCGGTCCGTGGTGAGGGTCAGCGCCACTCAACCACATCCGCCCCCGGCTTGCACAGTCGGTGCGTTGAGGCGAAAGCTCACCGCATGACGAGCCGCAGCCACGAACCCCTTCCGGAGCGGACAGAATCGTGAGTCCCCGCGAGACGTTCCACATCGAGATTCTCGGCTCCGAGGACGAGGGAGAGGATCGCGTGCGCCAGCGCCTGTCGATCCGCGCGAGCGGGCCCGAGAGCGCCACGGAGCGCGCGCTCCTGCTGTTCGCACGGGCACGGGCACCGCAGCGCTCGGGCGGACCGGCCGAGGCGGTACGGGTCATCGACGGGGCGGGGACAGAGGTCTTCCACCGCACGCGTTTCGACGAGACCCCCTGACCATGCGCGTCCTCGCGGGCCTCGTTCTGATGCTTCTGTTCGCGGGGCTGTTCGTACGGAGCTACACGCTGCCGCCCGCACCGGACCGGCGCGGCGGCACCACCATCGCCCTGGCCTGGCCGAATCGTGCCCTGTTCGGCAGCCCACGCGGAGATTGCGTCGGCGGCCCGGAAGACGAGGCGCTCATCGCCTGCCTGATCGGCTCCGTGTCCCGGTTCCGGGCCGAGACGATACCCCTCGTCCAGCTCCCGTTCTGCGGTACCTGCTACGGCCTGTCCCAGACCCTCGCCTCCCTCGGCCGTGACGAGAAAGCGGTCCAGGCCAAGCTCGCCCAGATGGCGCGTTTCGGCTGGTAAGGCCACACGTCCAGGCGCTCAGCGTATGGCTCAAGGCCGAGATTGACTTCGCAGGCGCGAAAGCGCATATCGCAGTTGCAGCGTCAGCGGCCGTGACAGGTTCGCTTGAGAGGGCTGCGTGACGGATCGCCGATTGCGCGTCAGCGCGACCCAAGCGACCTGAGCCCCTCTCTTCAAACGTGCATGCACCCGGATCGCCCCATCACGCGGGCGACCTCCAGCTCAACGGACCAGTCCCTTCGATAAGACGACCATCCTAGCCGATGGCGTCCGGCCGGTCCCGCTGCCTGAAAGTCTACCCTTGACCCAATTTACCGATTTCGGCCTCGCTCAGCCCGTGCTGCGCGCCCTGGATGAGGCCGGCTACAAGACTCCGACCCCGATCCAGGCTCAGGCCCTGCGCCCCGCCATGGAAGGCCGCGACCTCTGCGGCATCGCCCAGACCGGCACCGGCAAGACCGCGGCCTTCGCGCTGCCAATCCTGCACCGCCTCGCCCAGAACCCGCGCAAGGCCATCCGCCGCGGCTGCCGCGTGCTGGTGCTCTCGCCCACCCGCGAACTCGCCAACCAGATCGCCGAGAGCTTCTCGGATTACGGCAAGCACCTGTCCTTCACCAACACCGTGGTGTTCGGCGGCATCACCATCTCCCGCCAGGAGAAGGCGCTCGCCAACGGCGTCGACATCCTCGTCGCCACGCCGGGCCGTCTCATGGATCTCATCGAGCGTCGCTCGCTGACCCTCGAAGCCGTCGAGATCCTCGTCCTCGACGAGGCCGACCAGATGCTCGACCTCGGCTTCATCCACGCCCTCAAGCGCATCGTGAAGATGCTGCCGAAGGAGCGCCAGAGCCTCTTCTTCTCGGCAACCATGCCGAAGAACATCGCCGGCCTCGCCGACCAGTACCTGCGTGACCCGGTCCAGGTGGCCGTGACTCCCGTGGCGACGACGGCCGAGCGTGTGACCCAGGAGGTCATCTTCGCCCATACCGGCGCGAAGCAGGCCCTGCTGAACCACATCCTGCGCGACCCTGCCATCGAGCGGGTCCTGGTCTTCACCCGCACCAAGCACGGCGCAGACCGGGTCGTGCGCGGCCTGGAGAAGGTCGGGATCAACGCCTCGGCCATTCACGGCAACAAGTCCCAGCCGCAGCGCGAGCGTGCTCTCGCCGCGTTCAAGGACGGGTCGTGCCGCGTTCTGGTGGCCACCGACATCGCCGCCCGCGGCATCGACGTCGAGGCCGTGAGCCACGTCATCAACTACGACCTGCCCAACGTGCCCGAGAGCTACGTCCACCGCATTGGCCGCACCGCGCGCGCCGGTGCGAACGGGCTCGCCATCTCGTTCTGCAACGACGAGGAGAAGGCCTACCTGCGGGATATCGAGCGCACCACGCGCCAGAAGATCCCCGTCGGCGCCTTCCCCGAGGGCTTCAACCCGCCGACCCGCCAGGAAGCGGCCGAGGCCGCGCAGGCCGAGGAGCGTCGTCCGGCGCCCCAGGGACAGCGTCCCGGCCAGCGCCAGGGTCAGCGTCCCGGCGGCGGACGCCCCGGCTTCGGCGGTCGTCCCGGCGGCGGTCGCGGCGGCGAGAGCCGTGGCGGCCAGCCCAGCGGTCCGGCCCGTTCCGGCCGTCCGCAGGAAGGCCGCGGCGATCGTCCGGCGGAAGGGCAGGGCCGTGGCCCCCGTCCCGACCAGCGCGGCGACACCCGCGCTCCGCGCCAGGGTGAACGCCCGCGCAGCGGCGGCGGCGGCAATGCCGCCGGCGAAGGTCGCGCCATCGGCTGGCTCGACCGCTTCCCGCGTTCCTGATCCGAATCGATCCCAGACGGTCGAGTTCGCTCGACACGACGCCGCCCCGGACCGTCCGGGGCGGCGTTTTCGTTTGAGCCCAAGGCCGGGACGGATATTGCTTACGGACGATCCCGCGCCATCTCAGCCTCTGGCGGGCATCTCCGCGAGGGAGGCATGGGCATGCGTTTCGAATTGTACCGGGATTCGAGTGGCGACTGGCGCTGGCGCCTCCGAGTCACGAACGGGAACGTCATCGCCGATTCGGCCGAGGGCTATGCCCGCAGGGAAGATTGCGAGCATGGCATCACCCTGGTGAAGGGTTCGGCCGATGCCAGCATCGTCGACATGACGTTGAAGATCGCCTGACCCGTTCACGCAAAGCCACCGACGCGGAGACCCCGCCCGCGAAGGCCGTTCCCGGGAAGGTTGCCGTTAAGCTTGCCGACGGAGGGCATGAAACGGTTTGCCGATTCTGTGCGTTCGGCTGACGGCCAAGCATGCATTCCTTCGCATGCCGTCGTATCATCACCGTCGTTCGATCACTCGAGGAGTCATGAACGTGTTGAGAAAACTCCTTCTGGCCGCCTTGCTGGCCCTGGGCTTCGCCGCCCTGGCCCCCCAGGGCGCCTCGGCCGCGCCCATCGGCCCAGTCTCGGCCCTTCAGAGCGAGGCCGCACCGGCCGTCGCCGAGAAGGCGCAGTACTACTATCGCCGGCCGTATTACCGTCGCCCGTTCTACGGTCGTCCTTACTACGCCCGTCCGTATTACCGTCGGCCGTACTTCGCGCCGCGTCCGTTCTACCGCCGCCCGTTTTACGGTCCGCGCCGGTTCTACGGCCCGCGTCGCTTCTACTACTAAGTCGGTCACGCCGGTCGGTTTCGAGGCCCGGTCGTCCCATTCGGGACGGCCGGGCTTTTTCTTGACCTGATGCCCCTTGTCGGCCGATGCAGGAGACCAAGCGACGCCTCGGACGAACGAAGGCGGCGCAACGAGGATGGGTGGAGACCGGAATGGGCGAGACCAGCGACCCGCGCGGCGACCTCACGGTGCGCACCATCGCCATGCCGGCCGACACCAACGCCAATGGCGACATCTTCGGCGGCTGGGTGATGTCGCAGATGGACCAGGCCGGCGGGATTGCCGGCGTCGACCAGGCCCAGGGCCGCGTGGTCACGGTGGCGGTCGACGCGATGACCTTCATTCGTCCGGTACGGGTTGGCGATGTGCTCTGCGTCTACACACGGGTGGAGAGTGTCGGCCGCACGTCCATGAAGATCCAGGTCGAAGCCTGGGCGCGCCGCTTCCGCACCAAGCTGCGCGAGAAGGTCACCGAGGCGACCTTCACCTTCGTCGCCATCGACGATGACGGGCGCCCGCGCCGGCTTCCCAAATCGGAGCCGGAACAGGGAACGTGAGCCCTGAACCGGCCCTAGGGTTCGCCTCGCAGTTCAGACGTTCGGCGGTGCCACGCGCTGGCGCAGGCCGGTGATCACCGCCTTCAGGATATCCGAATCGAGATGATCGCCCGTGACCGAGCGAACGGTTTCGATCCGGTCGTGGATGAAGGCGAGTTTGGCGATGACGGCCGGTGTCAGCTTGAAGGGATAGAGCGCCGGCTGCCCCATGCTGCGGCTCAAGGAATTCACCGCATAGGTCAGCGGCAACCATGCCGAGATCAGGCGATCGAGGTCTGGCGACTGATACGGATCGAAATCGATCACGACGGGGTCCGGCGCGCCGTTGCGCAGGCGAGGCCGCACGTGCAGTTCGAAGGTGCTCGCCGTCTCCACCGTGTCGACGATGTGGAGGTAATGCGCCCAGGTCTCGGCGAAATCCTCCCATGGGTGGCTGGTGGCATAGGCGCTGACGTAGGATTCCTGCCAGTCCGCCGGCGCGCCTTGGGCGTAGTAACGCTGCAGGGCCATGCCGTAGCTGGCACGCTCGTCGCCGAACAGGTCGCGGAACGACCAGATGCTCTGATCGTAGCGGATCAGGACGTTCCAGAAATAATGCCCGATCTCGTGGCGGAAATGGCCAAGGAGCGTGCGGTAATACTCCCCGAACAGCATCCTGCGCCGTTCGCGCTCGACATCGTCCGCCTCGGCGATGTTCAGGGTGATGAGGCCGCTGCGATGCCCGGTGAGCACGGGGGGACCGACGCTGTAACTCTCGGCGGGGTCGACGAGGAAGTCGAAGGCCAGACCGGTGGCGGGGTTCTCGTCCCGTGTCATCAGGGGCAGGTCGAGGCGAAGCAGCGAGTAGAACAACCGGTGCTTGGCGGCCTCGATCTGGCGCCAGCGCGTCAGATTCCAGGCAAGGGCCAGGTCCGGCACCACCCTGTTGTGCCGACAGCAAGTACAGTACCGGTCTGGACTGTCATCGGGCAGCAGCCAATTGCAGGCGCTGAACTCGGCATTTGCACAGAAGCGGTACTTCCGGCCCGGATCGGCATAGGCGTGCCAGACTGTCCCGGAGGGCTCCAGGGCGGAAATCTCGTGGGTGCCGCAGACATAGCCGAGCCGCCGCTGACAGCTCTCGCATTCCGTACTCTCGAAACTCGCCGGCTGGTTGCAAGCCTGGCACTGAAAGATCTTCATGGGCCGGCCGGGCCCGCACTCTGGGCGCCGGCATATGCGTGAGAGAACGCTTCGCGGCGAAGCCCCGCGTCACGATGCACGGAATTTGCTTTCCGCTCGACGGCGGGCAGCGTCGCCATGCCGTCTGTCTGAACTGCCAGGGCCAATCTGCTCACGTGATGAACGTCGTCACCTCCCATCGCCCGGTAGGGCAACGCCGCTGTAGACTAGCACCGATTTCGACTGCCGTCGGCGGCGATCACAGCCTATGGTCATTCGGCCTCAAAACGCCGATGACAACCGTGGGGCGCTTCGGTGATGCGCTCCGGTTTCCCGCCACCGCCGCGCGTCCGCCGCGCGCCCGGTCTCACGTCCGAACCAGCGGGAGTCCCCGTGTCCATTAAAGCCGCTCTGCACCACGTCACTCACTACAAGTACGATCGGCCGATCCAGCTCGGACCGCAGGTGATCCGCCTGCGCCCCGCGCCGCATACGCGCTCGACCGTGCCGGCCTATTCCCTCAAGATCCTGCCGGAGAACCACTTCATCAACTGGCAGCAGGACCCGAACGGGAACTGGCTCGCCCGTCTGGTCTTCCCCGAGCGGACCACCGAATTGAAGATCGAGGTCGATTTGACCGCCGAGATGGCGGTCATCAACCCGTTCGATTTCTTCGTCGAGGATTACGCCCAGACCCGCCCCTTCGCTTACGAGAGCGACCTGACCGCGGAGCTGAAGCCTTATCTCGTCACCGACGACGCGATGGGCCCCGAGATCGACGCCCTGCTCGAGCGGCTGCCCGAACAGCCCAACACCGTGCTCTTCCTCGTGGCCCTCAACGCCATGATCGCCTCCGAGATCACCTACGGCGTCCGCATGGAGCCCGGTGTCCAGACACCGTCCGAGACGCTGACGCTCAAGAGCGGCTCCTGCCGCGATTCCGCTTGGCTCCTGGTCCAGGTGCTGCGCCGCATCGGCCTCGCCGCGCGCTTCGTCTCCGGCTACCTGATCCAGCTCGTTCCCGACACGACCGCCGTCGACGGGCCCGCGGGCACCAGCACGGACTTCACCGATCTTCATGCCTGGGCCGAGGTCTACCTGCCGGGTGCCGGCTGGATCGGCCTCGACGCCACGTCGGGCCTCCTCTGCGGCGAAGGGCATATCCCCCTTGCCGCCACCCCGCATTATCAATCCGCCGCGCCGATTTCCGGCCTCGCCGAACCCGCCGAGGTGGAGTTCGGCTTCGAGATGACGGTGACTCGCGTGGCGGAAGCCCCGCGCATCACGAAGCCCTTCTCCGAGGAGGTCTGGGCCAAGATGGATGCGCTGGGCGAGCGGATCGACGTCGATCTCGCCGAACAGGACGTGCGCCTGACCATGGGCGGCGAGCCGACCTTCGTCTCCATCGACGATTTCGAATCGGCCGAGTGGAACGCCGCCGCCGTGGGGCCGACCAAGCGCGGCCTCGCCGACAAGCTGATCCGGCGCCTGCGCACCCGCTTCGGACCGGGCGGCATGCTGCATTACGGCCAGGGCAAATGGTATCCGGGCGAGAGCCTGCCGCGCTGGGCCTTCGCCCTGTACTGGCGCCGGGACGGCAAGCCGATCTGGAGCAATCCCGACCTCGTCGCCAAGGAGGACGGCCCGCGTGACGCCACCTCCAGCAAGGCGAAGGCGCTGATCGACGGCGTCGCCAAGCGCCTCGGCCTCGAAACCTACGTGTTCCCCGCTTTCGAAGACCCGATCTACTGGGAGGAGAAGCGGGAGGAGTTGCCGATCAACGTCACCACCTCCGACGCCAAGTTTCCGAACCCGGAGACCAATGCCCGTATCGCGCGGGTGTTCGAGCGCGGCCTCGGCGAGGCCGCCGGCTATGCTCTTCCCCTGGCGAGCCTGCCCATGGGTAAGGACGATCCCGACGACCGTCGCTGGATTTCTGAGCCCTGGGAATTCCGCCGTACCCACGCCTTCCTGACACCGGGCGATTCGCCGGTCGGATATCGGCTGCCCCTGAGTTCGCTGCCCTTCGTGCCGCCGGAGCATTACCCCTATTATCAGCCGCAGGATCCGCTGGAGGAGCGGGGCGCGCTCCCCGAAGGTCATCCCGGCACGAAGACCGAGAACGGATCGGGCGTCACCGGCGTCGCCGTGCGCACGGCGCTCGCCGTCGAGCCGCGGGATGGGGTGCTGCGGGTGTTCATGCCGCCGCTGCAGCGGGTGGACGAGTATCTCGAACTCATCGGGCATCTCGAGGCCGTCGCCGCCGAGCTGAAGCAGCCCCTGCATATCGAGGGCTACGAGCCGCCGTTCGATCCGCGCCTCAACGTCATCAAGGTCACGCCCGATCCGGGCGTGATCGAGGTCAACGTCCACCCCGCCACCTCGTGGCGCGAGGCCGTCACCATCACGAGCGAGCTCTACGAGGATGCCCGCCAGATCCGCCTCGGCGCGCAGAAATTCATGACCGACGGCCGCCATACCGGCACTGGCGGCGGCAACCACGTGGTGCTGGGCGGCGCCACCCCGGCGGATTCGCCGTTCCTGCGCCGGCCGGACCTGCTGAAGAGCCTCGTGCTCTACTGGCAGCGCCACCCCTCGCTCTCCTACCTGTTCGCCGGGCTCTATATCGGCCCGACGAGCCAGGCGCCGCGCATGGACGAGGCCCGGCACGACGGGCTCTACGAGCTCGAGATCGCCCTGGCGCAGGTGCCCAAACCCGACGAGCCCAACATCCCGCGCTGGCTCGTGGACCGGATCTTCCGCAACATCCTCGTGGACGTCACCGGCAACACCCACCGCTCCGAGATCTGCATCGACAAACTCTACTCGCCGGACGGCCCCACCGGCCGCCTCGGCCTCTTGGAGTTCCGCTCCTTCGAGATGCCGCCGGACCCGCGCATGAGTCTGGCCCAGCAACTCCTGCTGCGGGCCATCGTCGCCTGGGCCTGGCGCGAACCGCAGGAAGGCGGCTGTGTCCGTTGGGGCACGGGCCTGCACGATCGCTTCATGCTGCCCCACTTCCTCTGGACGGACTTCCTCGGCGTGCTGGAAGACCTCCGCCAAGCCGGCTACGACTTCGATCCGGCGGCGTTCCAGGCGCAGTACGAGTTCCGCTTCCCAGTCTTCGGGACGGTGGAGCAGGGCGGCGTCAAGCTGGAACTGCGGCAGGCATTGGAGCCCTGGCACGTGCTGGGCGAAGAGGGGGCGATCGGTGGAACGGTGCGGTACGTGGACAGCTCCGTGGAGCGTCTGCAGGTCAAGGTCGAGGGCTTCGTCCCCGGCCGCCACATCATCAGCTGCAACGGCCGGCGCCTTCCGATGACCGGCACCGGCACGGTGGGCGAAGCGGTGGCGGGCCTGCGCTTCAAGGCGTGGCAGCCGGCCTCCTCGATGCATCCGACGATCCCCGCGCATTCGCCCCTCACCATCGACATCCTCGATGCGTGGAGCGGACGCTCGATCGGCGGCTGCCGCTACCATGTCAGCCATCCCGGCGGCCGCAACTACGAGACCTTCCCGGTGAACACCTACGAGGCCGAGGGTCGGCGTCTCGCGCGCTTCCAGGCCCATGGCCACACGCCCGGCAAGGTCGAGATGCCGGTCGAGGAGATCAGCCGCGAGTTCCCGCTCACGCTCGACCTCAGGACACCCGCGCCCAGATGACGGATATGGCCGAGGCGCAAGCCGGAGGACGGGCGAAGCGTCTTGAGCGCTGGACCTCGGACTACCAGCCTCGGCCCGGTATCCCGGACGAGTTCGTGGGGGCGGGAGGCGCGCATCTCGGTGCCTGGCCCCGCCTCCTCGACCGGCTCGGGACCCTGAGCGGAACCGAGATCACCACCCGCTTCGCCTCGGCGGAGCGGCATATCCGCGATACCGGGATCTCCTACCGGATCTACGGCGACCAGCGCGAGCATGCCTGGCCGCTGAGTTCCCTCCCTCTCGTGATCGAGAGCGCCGAATGGCGCGCCCTCAGCGCTGGCATCGTCCAGCGCGCTGAGCTGATGGAAACCATCATCTCCGACATCTACGGCCCCGGCCGGATGGTGTCGGAGGGCGTGCTGCCGGCGGCCCTCGTGGCCGGCAGTCCGGAATTCCTGCGACCGCTCTCAGGGGTGAAGCCGCCCGGCGGGCGCTGGCTCAAGCTCTACGCCGCCGATATCGGCCGGGGGCCGGACGGGCGCTGGCGTGTCCTCGCCGACAGGACGCAGGCTCCCTCCGGTCCCGGCTACGCGCTGGAGAACCGGATGGTGCTCACCCGCGCCTTCCCGGACCTCTATGCCGATCTCCATGTCGAGCGCCTCGCCCCGTTCTTCCAGGCGTTTCGCGACGGGCTGGTCATGGGTGCGCAGCGGAGCGACCCGCGTATCGGCCTTCTCACCTCCGGGCCGTTGAGCTCCACCTATGTCGAGCAGGCGGCGCTGGCGCGCTATCTCGGCCTGCTGCTGGTGGAGGGTGACGACCTCGTGATGCAGGACGGCGCGCTCCACGTGCGCACCGTGTCCGGGCTGAAGCGCACGGACGTGCTGTGGCGGCGCATCGATTCCGACTATGTCGACCCGCTCGAACTGAACCCGGCCTCGCGCCTCGGTATTTCCGGGGTGCTGGAGGCTCTGCGCAACGGCAGTCTCGTCGTCGGCAACATGCCGGGTTCCGGCATCCTCGAATCGGGTGCGCTCGGTGCCTACCTGCCGCGCATCGCCCGCTACTTCCTCGGCACCGATCTCAGCCTCGAAGGGCTGAAGAGCTGGTGGTGCGGCGATCCCGACGCGCTCGCCCATGTCCGCGACAACCTCGAACACCTCAACCTCCGCCCTGTGGCGACGCCGACCAAGGGGATGGGTCGCGACGCGATCCTCGGACCGCACGCGATCGTCGCCGAGCGCGAGCGCGTGGTGGCGGCCCTGCGCGACAGGCCCTTCGACTACATCGCCCAGGAACAGGCTCCGCTTTCGACCATGCCAGGCTGGGAGCGTCGAGAGGACGGGATGCGCCTCGTGCCCCGTCCCTTCGTCCTGCGGGTCTTCGCGGCGGCGACGCCGGACGGCTGGCGCGTGATGCCGGGCGGCTTCTGCCGCATCTCGGAGCGGCCCGACGTGAACCCGATCGAGATGCGGGCCGGGATCAAATCGGCGGATGTCTGGGTCCTCTCGGACCGTCCGGTCGAACCGGTTTCGCTGATGCATCCGGGCGCGCCCAGGGTTCGCCGCATCGCCGGGCACCTGCCGTCTCGCGCGGCCGACAACCTGTTCTGGTTCGGCCGCTACGTCGAGCGGGCAGAGGCGGTGATCCGCCTCGTGATCGCCCATCTCGGCAGCGTCGGGAACGCGGTGATCGCCGACATGGCGGGCGACGAGACGGCGCCGACGGCCCTGCGGATCCGCGCCCTGCTCGACGAATGGGGCGCCATCGAAGCGCCCGACCTGCCGACGGCCAAGCTCGCGCAGGAAGCCCTGAGCGGACGCCTCACCTACGGCTCGGCCCTCTCGCACAGCGTGTCGGCACGCCATAACGCGGCCTCCCTGCGCGAAAGGCTCTCCAGCGAGGCATGGCGCGTGCTCGCCGACCTGAAGGATCTCCTGGAACTCGACGAGGCGAAGGAACTGGCCGAAGCCGAGCTCCTCGGCCTGGCGGAGCGTGCCCTCAGCCACATCGCCGCCCTGGCCGGTCTCGCCCAGGAGAACATGAACCGGACCGCCGGCTGGCACTTCGTCGATCTCGGACGCCGGATCGAGCGGGCGATCAACACCTGCTCCTTCGCCGCCAGTTTCGCAGGGGACGAGGCGACGGCCGAGGATCTCGGCGTCATGCTGTCCCTGTGCGACTCGCACGTCTCGTTCGGCGCGCGCTACATGCAGGGCGTGGCGATCGACCCGGTACGCGACATGGTGCTCCTCGACCCGTTCAACCCGCGCTCCGTCGCGTTCCAGGTGGAAGCGATCTGCCGGCATCTCGCCGACCTGCCGGTGTTGCGCGTCGACGGCCTGCCGGAGACGCACCAGCGCCTCGCTCTCAAGCTGGCCGCCGAATTCACCACCGGCGAAGCATCGGAACTCGACGGCGCTGCCCTGACGCGCCTGGAGAACGCCTTCGAGGGCCTCGCCGACGCGATCGTCACCCGCTACTTTCCCAACGGCCCGCACGCCATGCGTCCGGAGAAGCTCGTGGGGCTCGCGTGATCTATACGCTGCGCCACCTCACCACCTACCGCTACGGCAAGCCCGTCCGTTACGCCCGCTGCTCCCTGCGGCTTCAGCCGCGGGACGGGGAGGGGCAGAGTGTCCTGTCCAGTGAGTTGACGATTTCGCCGGCTCCGCAAACCCGTACGGTGCGGCGCGACTATTTCGGCCTCGACGTGGTGACCTTCCTGATCGACACGCCGCATAACGAGTTGCGGGTCGAAGCCCTGTCGCGGGTCAAGGTGGAGCGTCCGCCGCTGCCGCCGCCCGAATCCGGCATGGCATGGGAATCGGTGCGCGACGCGGCGATTTCCGGTCGGTCGATGGCGCCCGACGCCCCCGTGCATTTCGTGTTCCCGAGCGTCAGGGTTCCCCTCGACCCGGACGTGACCGACTATGCGCGCGCGAGTTTCACGCCCGGTCGCAGCGCATATGGCGGAGCCGTCGACCTGATGCGGCGCATGCGTGCCGACTTCAAATTCGATGCGAAGGCTACAACGGTTCACACGCCCCTCGCCAAGGCCTTCGCCCTCAAGGCGGGGGTGTGCCAGGATTTCGCGCATATCATGATCGCCGGCCTGCGCGGGCTCGGCCTGCCGGCGGCCTATGTCAGCGGCTACATCCGCACGATCCCTCCCGCCGGACGGCCCCGCCTGCGCGGCGCCGATGCCAGCCATGCCTGGGTCTCGGTCTGGTGCGGGGATGGCTGGATCGGCCTCGACCCCACCAACAATATCGGCGCCTGCGACGACCACATCGTGGTGGCGCGGGGCCGCGACTACACAGACGTCTCGCCCATCGACGGCATCGTGTCCTCTTCCGGCCCGCAGAAGCTCAAGGTCGAGGTGGATGTGATCCCGGACGGCGAAGCGATGCCGGAATCGGCGGGCGAGCCGGAAACCGAAACGGCCTGATTTCGAGCGTCGTCCTACGCGATCCCCAGGTGTCACAGCGAAGCGAGCGCCTAGACGGAGGCCGCCGGGGAACGCCGAGCGTCGAGGCCTCCAGGGAACGCCGCGCGTCATGGAGGCCTCGTCGGTCCCTCAGGATGAGGTCGCGAGACGGAATGGGTTCCGTCGATTCCTACGCCGGAGTCCGCTTCTCGACGATCGTCGTCTCGATGATCGTGTCCGGCTCGTAGAGCCAGCGCGCCATGGCCCCGGCCATCACGGCACCGAGCACCGGTGCCAGCCAGAACAGCCAGAGCTGGCCCATCGCCTCGGCCCCCGCGAACAGGGCCGGACCGGTGCTGCGCGCGGGATTGACGGAGGTGTTGGTGATCGGGATCGAGATGAGGTGGATCAGCACCAGGGCAAAGCCGATGGGAATACCGGCAAATCCGGTGGCGGCGCCCTTCGATGTCGTCCCGATGATGATGAACAGGAAGAAGAAGGTCGCGAGAACCTCCACGAGGAAGCAGGAGAGCAGTCCATACTTGCCTGGGCTGAGGTCGCCGTAGCCGTTCGAGGCGAAGCCGTTAGGCATCCATCCGGCCTTGCCGGAGGCGATGAGGTAGAGCACGCCGGCACCGAACACGGCCCCGACGATCTGCGCGACGATATAGGGAATCACATGATGGTCGGCGCAACGCCCGGCGGACCATAGGCCGACGGTGACGGCGGGATTGAAATGGCCACCCGAGATATGGCCCACGGCGTAGGCCATCGTCAGGACAGTCAGACCGAAGGCGAAGGCCACCCCGAGAAATCCGATCCCCAATTCGGGATAGGCCGCTGAAACGACGGCTGCGCCGCAGCCGCCGAAAGTCAGCCAGAATGTTCCGAAAAATTCTGCTGTCGCTCGCCGGATCGTATCATTGGTCATGACCATCTCCGCTCAAATGCAGAGGGGCGACCATCCGGTATTCAAGACCGAAGAATCGGTTCTCTGCTCGATATTCACATGAATAGCGTAGTTTTCATCACAACTCTTGGCAATCGTCGAATCGGTGCTACCGAAACGATCTCAAGGTGCGGTCTCACCTACCGATACAGAAACCAGGAGCGGTCCCGCCCCTCTCCCGTCTTGGATGACCTCCTGGCTCGGAGCACGTCCGCGTGACTCATGGACTTGCCCTGTCGACCTCGCTATGGGCGGCGACGGTCGGCGGAATGACCGATGGGGAGGCTGGAACGTGGTCGAGACAAATGTGGTCGACACCCATGCCGCCGCGCGAGAGGCGATTTTCGCCTTCATCGCTGGCCGCAACCCTGGCCTCGCGCCAGGGGCCATCACGGGAGAGACGTCCCTCGTCACCAGCGATGCCCTCGATTCTATCGGCGTGCTCGATCTGATGATGGAGCTCGGCGACCGGTTCGGCTTCGAGATCGAGGACGACGCGTTCGAACTCACGCATTTCGAAAGCATCGACGCGCTGGCCGCCTTCGTCGACGCCAAGCGGGCTGAGGCGCAGCGTTAGGATATGTCGGCGCCCGCACTGCTGCACGACCTCCTCGACGGATCGGCATGTGCGCCCGAGCGGACCGCCCTCGTCGCCGGCACCGAACGGCTGAGCTATGGCGGGATGCGGGCCGGGGTGGATGACCTCACAGTACGCCTGAGGAGCCAGGGCGCGAAGCCCGGCGACCGCATTGCGATCCTGCTTCCGAAATCCTTTGCCGAATGTACGGCGATCTTCGCCATCAGCCGGATCGGGGCGGTGTTCGTGCCGATCCATCCGAGCCTGCGCCCGCGTCAGGTGGCGCATATCCTCGCCGATTGCGGTGCGCGGCTCCTCATCACCGACGCGACCTTGCTCTCGGCCCTCGATCTGCCCCCCTCGAACGTTCCACCCTCAACGGGGGAGGGAGGGGTTCCCGAATTCCCGATCATCGTCCGGCTGCAACCGGAATCCGTGACATCTCCGCCGCCCGGCCTCGCCGCGATCCTCTACACGTCCGGCTCCACCGGTCTGCCGAAGGGCGTGATGCTCAGCCATGCCAATCTCCTGGCCGGCACCCGGATCGTGCGCACCTACCTGGCGATCACGGCGGACGACCGCATCCTCTCCGTCCTGCCGTTCTCGTTCGATTACGGCCTCAACCAGTTGCTCACGAGCGTCGAGCAGGGCGCGTGCCTCGTCCTGCTGGAATTCCGCTTCGGAGACGAGGTGGTGGGTGCGCTGGAACGGCATCGGATCACCGTGCTCGCCGGCGTCCCCACCCTCTGGACCCTGCTGACCCGCGCGGCACCGAGGCTGGGAAAGGCCGATCTTTCGAGCCTGCGGTTGATCACCAATTCCGGCGGAGCGGTGCCGCTGGAGACGGTTTCGAGGCTGCGCAAGGCGCTGCCGCAGACCGGGATCGTACTCATGTACGGCCTCACCGAGGCTTTTCGCTCCACCTTCCTTCCCCCGGAGGAATTGGAGATGCGCCCGGGCTCCATGGGCCGCGCCATCCCGGAGACCGAGATCTTCGCGGTGACGGCGGAGGGAGAGCGGAGTCGGCCCCAAGAGCCGGGCATCCTGCACCATCGCGGGCCCACCGTATCCCTCGGCTACTGGAACCGGCCTGAGGACACCGCCCGGGTGCTCGTGCCTGACCCGCGCTTTCCGGAGGACGGAACCCTCGTCTGCCGCTCGGGCGACCTCGTCGTGGAAGACGAGGACGGTTACTTTCGCTTCCTCGGCCGCGAGGACGCGATGATCAAAAGCGCCGGGTTCCGCGTCAGCCCCACCGAAGTCGAGGAGGCGCTGATGGAAACCGGAGCCTTCCGGGCCGTGGCAGTCATCGGCCTGCCGGATGCCGCCCTCGGTCAACGCATCCATGCGGTGGCGGTGCCGGCGGAGGGCGGTCCTGCCCGAGCCGAGGTGCTGCAGGACGTGCGGCGGAGCCTTCCCCAGCACATGGTCCCGCGTGCCGTCGAGAGCGTCCCGGCCCTGCCGACGACGCCGAACGGTAAGGTCGATTACAAGCGCCTCGTGGCGGAACGGACGAGCTATGTCTGACACGGCCGGCGACAGCCTCGCGGATCGCCTCGTGGCGGCACATTTCCCCCGGTCGGACGGTGTGCTCCGGGTGGGCGGGCTCGACCCGCGCGACCTCGCCGAGGCTCACGGCACGCCACTCTTCGTCTACGATGCCGACCTTCTGAGACGGGCCTATCGCGACCTCGCCGATGCGGTCTCGGGCTTCGCCGTGGTCGATTATTCGGTGAAGGCCAATCCGGCACCCGAGGTGATCCGGGTTTTCCGCGACGAGGGAGCGGGGGCGGAGATCGCCTCAGGCGCGGAATTCGCCGCGTCCTGGGCGGCCGGTGTCGAACCCCGACACATCCTGTTCGCCGGGCCGGGTAAGAGCGATTTCGACATCGAGGCCACCGTCGCCGGTGGGATCGGCGAGATCCATCTGGAGAACAGCGAGGAGATGCGGCGCGTGGCCGAGGCCGCCGGACGCCACGGCATCGTTCAGCGCGTGGCGATCCGGATCAATCCGGGGCCCGACGCGCAGGGGGGCGCCATGCGAATGGGCGGCAAACCCTCGCCCTTCGGCTTCGACGAGGAGGAACTGGATGCGATCGTCGATGCGGTGGAGGCCGAGCCGCGGCTGCACCTGTCCGGCATCCACCTCTTTGCCGGGACGCAAGGGCTCGTCGCCGCGACGCTCCTGTCGCAATGGGCCTATGGATTGTCGCTGGCGGCGCGGGTCGCGGACCGGATCGCGCGCCCGCTGGACACGATCGACCTCGGCGGCGGCCTCGGCATCCCCTATTTCTCCACCGACACGCAGCTCGACCTCGCCGCCATCCGGGACGGCATGCCAGCGCTGATCACCCGTGTGAAGTCAGATCCCCGCCTCAGGGAGGCGCGGATCGTGCTCGAACCCGGACGGTTCCTCGCCGGGCCGGCCGGGCTCTACGTGGCGCGGGTGCGGGCCGTGAAGGTCTCGCGGGGCAGCCGCTTCGTCATCACCGATGGGGGCATGCACCACCATCTCGCCGCCTCCGGCAATCTCGGACAGGTGGTCAAGCGCGATTATCCCGTCGCCGTCGTGGTGGACCGGGGCGGGCCACGCTCGCCCTGCGCCGTCGTCGGCCCGCTCTGCACGCCCCTAGACATGCTCGCCCGCGCCACACCGCTGCCGGACCTCGCGGCAGGAGACCTCATCGCCGTGCTGCAATCGGGGGCCTACGGCCTGACGGCGAGCCCCACGGGCTTTCTCAGCCACCCGCGCCCGGTGGAGCTCCTCGTGGATGGCGGCGCGGCACGGGAGATCGGCGGAGCACTGAGGACGGACTGACGCTCCCGTCCTCCGCACGGATGAAATCGCTTCAGACTGAGGGGGTTTGGCAAGAGAACGGAAACCCTCACAGCCTTAACGTCCCCTCGCGAAAGCTACGTGACGGTCGGAGGCTCGTCGCCAGGGCATCCGACTTCGGGGGCTGTGTGGGGCGCTCGTCGCCCCGATGACGTTCGAATGCGGTGCGGGAGGTACCCCGGTTGAAAGGCGGCGGCACGATCAGGCGGAAATCCACCAAGCTCGAATTCCTCGAGCACATCGCCGCCAGCACGCAGACGGGAAGGAGCGATCTCCCCACGGTCATGACGAGCGACGAATACGCCCGCGACCACGTGCTGATGATCTGCGAATCCCTGCAACTCGGCCTGACCCGCCTGTATCGCGACCGGGATGGATACGGCTACGAGGTGCGCATCACCCGCGCCGGCCGGCTCCTGGCAAAGGGCGACATCGAAGCGGCAGCGGCCGTCCTCGATTCCAACACCAGCGTCATGCGCCTCGCCGGCGAACCACCTGAGGGCGCGCTCGGCACCCTGCTGGCGCCAGGCAGCAAAGGGATCTCGCTGTTCGGGATCGCGGCCCGGCAATACGCGCCCGAAATGATACGCGGCGTCGCAACCGGGCATCTTTCCGTCTCGGACGGCATCATCCAGGCATCCAAGGAGACCGCGACCGGACCCAGCTGGGGCGGGTGGCGCGAGATCGGCGGGAGCGCCCGGCCTTTGCGCGAAGGGGAAACGACCTCGGTCCTGCCGTCGAGCCGCTCGACGCGCCATGTCTTCGCGCGAAAACCGTAGCGTTCCGTTCGACCACGGGGCGAAGGCCGGCACCTCTCCGTGACATGCCAGCCCCTTGAGCTTCGACCCCTTCAGGCCTTGCGCTCCGTGAAGTCGCGAAAAGCCTCCAGCGTCTCGGCGCTCACGTGATGCTCGATTCCTTCGGCATCGCGCCGCGCGGTCTCGGCGCTGACGCCGAGGGCACAGAGAAAATGCTCGACGATCCGATGGCGCTCGCGGCTCTGGACCGCGAGCATGCGCCCGCTCTCGGTGAGGAACACGCCGCGATAGGGGCGCTGCTGGACGAGGCCGTCCTCGGCCAGGCGTTTCAGCATCTTGGCGACGGTGGGCTGGGCGACGCCGAGGCGTGCGGCGATATCGACCTGCCGCGCCTCGCCGCCATCACCGATGAGATCGGCGATCAACTCCACGTAATCTTCGACGAGTTCGAGGCGGCGCGCCTCGCGTGCCTGCCGGAAGCTCTCCACATGGACGTCCGGATCGACCAGAGGGGCGTCGGGCATGGATCGCGACGAATCCTGCATGATGCCGGGCACCCCTTGCTTCATCGGTGTCACGGACACGGACCATTCCGTTCCCGAGCCGTGTTTAGCCAAGGCCGGCCCCCGAGGGGAGCCCTAAACCGGGCCGTGACGCCCCTGCGCGCAGATGAGCGACGAATTCCCGGGCGAAAACCGGTAGCGCTTCGAGGGATCGCAGGCAGATGGTGAGGTCGCGCGCCGCCCATGGGTCGAGGAGCGGTACGATATCGAGACCCATCGAGCGCGCGGCGCGCCGGGCGGTGGTTTCGGGGACGATCCCGAGCCCGACGCCGCATTCCACCAGCCGGCACACCGCATCGAAGCCGCGCAGCTGGACCCGCAGCCGCATGAGCGGCCGCCCGGTGCGCATGGCCTTGTCGGCGAGGAAGCGGGTGATGGCGCTCGCCCGATCGAGGCCGACGAGGTCGTAATCCAGCACATCGGCGAACAGCACGCCGTCCCGCTCCCCCAGCGGATGGCCGGAGGGCAGCACCGCCACGAACCTGTCCTGGCGGAACGGGTGGGTCTCCAGAGTGCCGGTATCCACCGTGCCGGAGACGATGCCGAGATCGGCGGCTCCCTCCGCCACGAGACCGACGATCTCGTCCGACGTCCGCTCGACGATATCGACGCTCACGCCGGTATGGAGGGCGAGATAGGCGCTCAGGGCTTCCGGCAGGAATTCGGTCAGCGCGTGGGTGTTCGACAGGACCTTGATCTGGCCGATCGCGCCGCCGGCATAGGCGGCGAGATCGCCCTGCATCCGGTCGATCCCCTCCAGCAGGGAACGGGCATGGGCGAGGAGTGCCCGCCCGGCCGGCGTCAGGACGACGCCCTGACGGCTCCTGCTGAGGAGTGCCGCCCCAAGGGAAACCTCCATCGCCCGGATACGGCTCGACGCGGCGGCGAGCGCCAGGTTCGCCCGGGCCGCCCCATGCGTGATCGACCCCGCCTCGGCCACGTGGCGAAACAGGCCGAGATCGACGAGGTCGAAACGCATCATCGGGCAAACCCGGCGAAAGGAGGCCACATTGGAAACACATCCTTAACCCTGTGACGCGATGCTCGAAACATGGTGGTCCGTCGTCGCGTCCGTTCCGTTCTCATGCCGCTCGGCCTCTACGCCGTGTCCGCGCTCGTGGTCGGATATTTCGTTCATCAGGCCGAGAGCGGCAATCGCGGCTTGGAGGCCAAGCGCGCGCTCAAGATCCAGGCCTATGGGTTGAAGCAGGAGCTCACGGCCGCCAAGGCGGACCGGGCGATCTGGGAACACCGGGTGGCCCTCCTGCGCAGCGACCAGATCGACCGCGATCTCCTCGAGGAACGTGCCCGCATCGTGCTGGGGCGCGTCCACGCGAACGATGTCGTCATCATCAACCCATGATCGTGTTTGTCCCGTCGCATTCCGCCTGACAACTCCGACGATCTGTCGACTGGACGGCCTCGCTTTCCGGAAAACCCTGTCCTAGAAACGGTTCAGAATAGCCGTTCACGGGAGGAAAGCCGATGGATGCCGCCAACGAAGCGGGGCAGGCGAAAGCCGATTCGGCCAAAGGTTCGGCTCAGTTGGGTACGGGGGCCAGCAACGCTCCGGAGCACGCCCCCGCGCCGAACACACCACAATTCACGCGGGAAGAAGACCTCCACGCCTATCACGAAATGCTGCTGATCCGGCGCTTCGAGGAAAAGGCGGGCCAGCTCTACGGCATGGGCCTGATCGGTGGGTTCTGCCACCTGTATATCGGCCAGGAAGCCGTCGTGATCGGCATGCAGATGGCCTCGGTCGAAGGCGACCAGACCATCACCGGATACCGCGACCACGGCCACATGCTCGCCTGCGGCATGGACCCGAAGGGCGTGATGGCCGAGCTGACCGGCCGCCGCGGCGGGTATTCCCGCGGCAAGGGCGGCTCGATGCACATGTTCTCCAAGGAGAAGCAGTTCTTCGGTGGCCACGGCATCGTCGGCGCCCAGGTCTCCCTCGGAACCGGCCTCGGTTTCGCCGACGCATACAGGAAGAACGGCAAAGTCAGCCTGACCTATATGGGCGATGGCGCCGCCAACCAGGGCCAGGTCTACGAGAGCTTCAACATGGCCCAGCTCTGGAAGCTGCCCGTGGTCTACGTGATCGAGAACAACCGCTATGCCATGGGCACGTCGGTGGCACGCGCCTCGGCGCAGACCGATTTCTCCAGGCGCGGCATCTCCTTCGGCATCCCCGGCGAGCAGGTCGACGGCATGGACGTCCGCACCGTCCGTGAGGCGGCGAGCCGGGCGGTGGAGCATGCCCGCTCCGGCCAGGGACCCTACATCCTCGAGATGCAGACCTACCGCTATCGCGGCCACTCGATGTCCGATCCGGCCAAGTACCGGACCAAGGACGAAGTCTCCAAGATGCGCGACGAGCACGACCCGATCGAGATGGTGCGCAAGCGCCTGATCGAGATGCACGGGGTGCCGGAAGCGGACCTCAAGGCCACGGACGCCAAGGTCCGCGAGACCGTCAACGACGCGGCCGAGTTCGCCACGCACGATCCCGAGCCAGATCCGTCCGAGCTCTGGACCGACATCCTGCTGGAAGCCCGCGCCTAAGACAGGCCTCGCGACGCTCCCCGAGCCGGGGCATCCCCCTGCCATGACGGCACGGGGAGAGCCGCAGCGAGGGACCGAGAAGCCGCTGCTTCCTCTCCAGAAGGCCGCCCGCCAACCTACGGATAAAAAACCTCATGGCGACCGACATCCTGATGCCCGCGCTGTCTCCGACGATGGAGGAAGGCAAGCTCGCTAAGTGGCTGAAGAAGGAGGGCGACGCGGTCAAATCCGGCGATGTCCTCGCCGAGATCGAGACCGACAAGGCCACGATGGAAGTCGAGGCCATCGACGAAGGCGTCCTCGCCAAGATCCTCATCGAGGAAGGCACCGAGGGCGTGAAGGTGAACACGCCGATCGCCATCATCGCCGGTGAAGGCGAGGACGTGGCCGCGGCGGCGGCGGGCGGCGGTTCGAAGCCGGAGGCTTCGACCCCGGCACAATCGGCCCCGACGCCGACCATGCAGGCCGAAGGCCAGGCCTCTGCACCGGCCGCCACGGCGAAATCGGGCGACGACAAGCCGAACGCTCCCGCCGCCCCGGCCGTCATCACCAACAAGGCCCCCGCGCCGGTGATGGAGGAATTCCCGGCCGGCACCGAGATGGTCACCATGACCGTGCGCGAGTCGCTCCGCGACGCCATGGCCGAGGAGATGCGCCGCGAGGATTCGGTCTTCGTGATGGGTGAGGAAGTCGCCGAGTACCAGGGCGCCTACAAGGTGACCCAGGGCCTGCTGCAGGAATTCGGCGCCCGCCGGGTGGTCGATACGCCGATCACCGAGCACGGCTTCGCCGGCATCGCGGCCGGTGCCGCCTTCACCGGCCTGCGCCCCATCGTCGAGTTCATGACGTTCAACTTCGCCATGCAGGCGATCGACCACATCATCAACTCGGCGGCCAAGACCCTCTACATGTCCGGCGGCCAGCTCGGCTGTCCCATCGTGTTCCGTGGCCCCAACGGTGCCGCCGCCCGCGTCGGCGCCCAGCACAGCCACGATTACTCCGCCTGGTACTCCAACGTGCCCGGCCTCAAGGTGATCGCGCCCTATACGGCCTCCGACGCCAAGGGCCTGCTCAAGGCCGCGATCCGCGATCCGAACCCGGTGATCTTCCTCGAGAACGAAATCCTCTACGGCCAGAGCTTCCCGGTGCCGAAGCTCGACGATTTCGTGCTCCCCATCGGCAAGGCGCGTATCCATCGCACCGGCAAGGACGTGACCATCGTCTCCTTCTCCATCGGCATGACCTACGCGCTGAAGGCGGCGCAGGCTTTGGCCGAGGAGGGCATCGACGCGGAGGTCATCGACCTGCGCACGCTCCGCCCAATGGATACCGACACGATCGTGGAATCGGTGAAGAAGACCGGCCGCTGCGTCACGGTGGAGGAGGGCTTCCCGCAATCGGGCATCGGCGCCGAGATCATCGCCCGTCTCATGGCCGATGCCTTCGACTTCCTCGACGCCCCGGTCCTGCGGGTCACCGGCAAGGATGTCCCGATGCCCTACGCCGCCAACCTCGAGAAACTCGCCTTGCCCAACGTGGCCGAAGTGATCCAGGCGGTGAAGGCGGTCTGCTATCGGTGAGCCTACCGCGCCAACTTCCCTCCCCCTTGTGGGGAGGGATCGAGGGTGGGGGTGCTTCCGCCAGCCTCCGCACGTCGAGGGTCGCCCAACCACCCCCACCTCAAACTCCTCCCCACAAGGGGGAGGAGAGTAGAGCAGCACCATGACCGACAAGTTCCAGGAACTCTCCGCTCCCCCCGACGCCCTGAACAATGGTGGCATCGAGGTGGTGCGTGCCAGCGTGGTGGACGGCGCGGTGAGCGTGGCCCTGCGCCGCTCCTTCGACGATCCCTATACCTGGGGCCGTCTTCTCATCGACCTCGCGCGCCAGGCCGCCCGGGTCTACGCGCTTGAGACCGAGATGTCGGAGGAAGAGGCGTTCGAGCGCATCCGCGCCGGCCTCGATTCCGAGAGCTTCGACCCCGACCTGCCGCCCGGCGGCACACTCAACTGACCGCCCCGCCACGCCCATCCGCTGACGATCAGGATTCATAACGATGCCCATCAACGTCCTGATGCCCGCCCTGTCGCCGACGATGGAGAAGGGCAACCTCGCCAAGTGGCTCAAGAAGGAAGGCGACGCGGTCAAATCCGGCGACGTCCTCGCCGAGATCGAAACCGACAAGGCCACGATGGAAGTCGAGGCCATCGACGAGGGCATCCTCGCCAAGATCATCGTGGCCGAGGGCACCGCCGACGTGCCAGTGAACGATCTCATCGCCATCATCGCCTCCGAGGGCGAAGACCCGAAGACCGTCGGGGCCGCAGGCAACGGCGGCGCGGCGGCGGAGGCCCCCAAGGCCGATGCTCCCAAAGCAGACGCGTCGAAGAACGATACGCCCGCACTGAACACCACCCCCGGCGACGGCCATAAATCCTACGCGCGAGTCGACGCGGCGCCGGACGGAGCCAAGCCGGATGCCGCGCCCCAGGCCGGGCAGGGCGGCCGCATCGTCGCCTCTCCGCTTGCGCGCCGCATCGCCAAGCTCGAAGGCATCGAGCTGTCCGCCGTCTCGGGCTCCGGCCCGCATGGTCGCGTGATCGAGCGCGACGTCCGCGCTGCCATCGCCAGCGGCTCGGCCAAGGCCGGCGCACCGAAGGCAACCGCCCCCGCCGCTGCCCCTGCGGCCGCTCCGGCTCCCGCCGCGCCAGCGCCCGCACCAAAGGCCGCCGCACAGGGGCTGACCATCGATCAGGTGCGCGGCTTCTACCAGAAGGGCACGTTCGAGGAGGTTCCCCTCGACGGCATGCGGAAGACCATCGCCAAGCGCCTCACCGAGGCGATGCAGGTGGCCCCCCACTTCTACCTCACGGTGGATTGCGAGCTCGACGCGCTGATGGCCCTGCGCGAACAGCTCAACAAGAGCGCCGGCACCACCAAGGACGGCAAGCCCCTGTTCAAGCTCTCGGTGAACGACTTCGTCATCAAGGCGATGGGCTTGGCGCTGATGCGCGTGCCGGCCGCCAACGCGGTCTGGGCCGAGGACCGGATCCTACGCTTCAACAATGCCGAGGTAGGCGTCGCCGTCGCCATCGACGGCGGGTTGTTCACCCCGGTGATCCGCAAGGCCGACCAGAAGACGCTTTCCACCATCTCGAACGAGATGAAGGACTTTGCCGGCCGGGCGCGGGCCAAGAAGCTGAAGCCGGAAGAGTACCAGGGCGGCGTCACCTCGGTGTCGAACCTCGGCATGTTCGGCATCAAGCACTTCACGGCGGTGATCAACCCGCCGCAATCCTCGATCCTGGCGGTGGGTGCGGGCGAGAAGCGCGTCGTGGTGAAGGACGGCGCCCCGGCGGTGGTCCAGGTGATGACCGCCACGTTGTCCTGCGACCACCGTGTGCTCGACGGGGCTCTCGGCGCCGAGTTGATCTCGGCCTTCAAGAGCCTGATCGAGAACCCGATGGGGATGCTGGTCTAGTCTTTCGGACCAGACTGAACGAGCCCTCCTCCCCCTTGTGGGGAGGAGTTGGAGGTGGGGGTGACTGGGTGACCCACTGCGAAGTCCGGCGGAGCCACCCCCACCCTCGATCCCTCCCCACAAGGGGGAGGGAGGTGCGCGAGCTTGGTGGGGTTCACGGGAGGCGACAGCCGATGCCATGGAAGGAACCGCCTCGGCACTCTGTCTCTCCACGCGCCGCACTGAATGCGAAGACCCTGCGCCGAACATCGACAGAGGCGGAGAGGCGATTGTGGCGGCACCTGAGGCATTGCCTGCCGATCGAAGGCTCGCATTTCCGTCGTCAGGTTGCCCTCGGTCCTTACGTCGCTGATTTCTGTTGTCTGTCCGCGCGCATGATCGTCGAAGTCGAAGGCGGGCAGCATAGCCACGACCACATGGCCGCTTACGATGAAACCCGAACGCTCGCTCTCGAAGAGAGAGATTTCCGCGTTTTCAGATTCACCAATGCAGACGTCATGCTGCGGATCGACATCGTCCTCGAGACAATATTCGCCGCACTCTCCGACCCGTCGTTACATGTCCTGCCCGAGACAGGATTGGCAACGCCGAAGGGTCAATCGGCACCTTACACGTTTCATCCGGCACCACCCCCACCTCCTACCTCCTCCCCGCAAGGGGGAGGAGAGACCGCGGAGCCCTGAATGTCCAACACCTACGACATCCTCGTCATCGGCGCAGGCCCCGGGGGCTACGTCGCGGCCATCCGGGCGGCGCAACTCGGGTTCAAGACCGCGGTGGTGGACCGCGAGCATCTCGGCGGCATCTGCCTGAACTGGGGCTGCATCCCCACGAAGGCGCTGCTGCGCTCGGCCGAGATCTACCATTACATGCAGCACGCTTCCGATTACGGGTTGTCGGCGGAGAAAGTCGGGTTCGACACGGCCGCCATCGTCAAGCGCTCGCGCGGCGTCTCGACCCGGCTCAACGGCGGCGTCGGCATGCTGCTCAAGAAGAACAAGGTCGATGTGATCTGGGGCGAGGCCACCATCGAGGCCGCGGCCAAGGGCAACGAGCCCGGCAAGGTCACGGTGAAGGAAACGAGCCGCGCCCCCGCGCCGAAGGGTGCGCTCGCCGCCGGCTCCTATTCGGCCAAGCACATCATCGTCGCCACGGGTGCCCGCCCCCGCGCGATCCCGGGCATCGAGCCGGACAAGAAGCAAATCTGGACCTATTACGAGGCCATGGTGCCGGAGACGATGCCCAAGAGCCTGCTCGTCATGGGCTCGGGCGCCATCGGCATCGAGTTCGCCTCGTTCTACCGCACCATGGGCGCCGAGGTGACGGTGATCGAGCTGCTGCCGCAGATCCTGCCGGTGGAGGATGCCGAGATCGCCGGCCTCGCCCGCAAGCGCTTCGAGAAGCAGGGCATCAAGATCCTCACCGGCGCCAAGGTGACTAAGGTGGAGAAGGCGGCCGATTCCGTCACCGCCACCGTCGAGACGACGGACGGCAAGAGCCAGCAGCTGACGGCGGAGAAGCTGATCTCGGCGGTGGGCGTCGTCGGCAACATCGAGAATCTCGGTCTCGAGAAGCTTGGAATCGGCATCGAGCGCGGCATCGTCGTCACCGATGGGCTCGGCAACACCAATGTGCCGGGCATCTACGCCATCGGCGACGTCGCCGGACCGCCGATGCTCGCCCACAAGGCCGAGCACGAGGGCGTGCTCTGCGTGGAGACGATCAAGGGCCTGCACACCCACGCCATGGACAAAGCCAAGATCCCCGGCTGCACCTATTGCCAGCCGCAGATCGCCAGCGTCGGCCTCACCGAGGCCAAGGCGAAGGAGCTGGGATTCTCCGTGAAGGTCGGCCGCTTCCCCTTCGCCGGCAACGGCAAGGCCATCGCGCTCGGCGAGCCGGACGGGCTGGTGAAGACGGTGTTCGACGCCAAGACCGGCCAGTTGCTCGGCGCCCACATGGTGGGAGCGGAAGTTACCGAACTGATCCAGGGCTACGTCGTCGCCATGAACCTGGAGACGACGGAGGAAGACCTGATGCACACGGTCTTCCCGCACCCGACCCTAAGCGAAATGATGCACGAGAGCGTGCTCGATGCCTACGGCAAGGTGATCCACAGCTGAGCCCGGCACATCATCGTGCCGATGTCCACAGGCTTATAACCACCCGGGTAAGGATCCGTTAACCGTCACGGCGTGTTCTGTCTTCGTTCTCAATGCGAGTCGGAGACGGGCCATGCCGAAGACGCTGACCAGGATCAGGAACGAGGGTGAGGCGGAGCCGGGCCTGCACTGTCCGGTGGAGGATATCGCCCAGGCTTATCTCACCAGCACGGCGGGGGATGCGGAGATCGCGCTCCGCTGCGCCATCACCGACGCGCTGTCCGACCTGATGCAGGCCGAGCGTCGGGCACGCGAGACCAGCCGGTTGATTTCGCGGGGTTATGTCCGCTCCGCCCTCAGGGGCTGAAGCACGCGTTAAGCAGAACGCATCGCTTGAAGCGCGCGCCCGCTGGCGCATGTACCCTCGCATCACACCGAGGACGATCATGCGCCGCCGTCTCGCCACCCTCCTGTCCGCCTTCGCCCTCGCGGCGCTGACGCATCCCGCCTCGGCCGAGTTGCGCGTGACCATCGACAAGGAGGCGCAGCGCATGAGTGTCGCGGTGGACGGCGAGACCAGGCATGTCTGGCCGGTCTCCACGGGGCTCGCCCGCTACGACACGCCGAACGGCGCATATCGGCCGTTCCGGATGGAGAAGACGCACTTTTCCCGCGAATGGGACAACGCGCCGATGCCGCACGCGATCTTCTTCACGCCCGCCGGCCACGCCATCCACGCCACCCATCAGACCCGTCATCTCGGCCGCCCGGCCTCGCATGGCTGTGTCCGGCTCTCGCCGCGCAACGCCGCGACTTTGTTCGCGCTGGTGAGGCAGCAGGGGATGGGTGGGACGCGTGTCACCGTCGAGGGCAGCATTCATGCGCCCGTCGCCAACCTCCGTCGGTCCGAAGCGCAGCGTGTGGCTCGCTCCTCGGAGCGCGCACGTCGCGTCGTGTCTCAAAGCGCGCGAGACCGGGCGTGGGAGCAGGAAAACTACTACGACGCACCGGTCGCACGTGTGTCTCGCAATCCGCTTGACGAACGTAGTGGGTACGGAACGGTCGTTGTCTACGATGACGGATACTAGGGAGGGAGACCCCCTCCCTCCCGGTCGTCAGAGACCCGGTTCGGTTTCACTGCGTCTGAGTCCCCCCACTCACCCGCCAGATCACCTTCCCCACATCGTCCGACACGAGCAACGCCCCGGTCTTGTCGAGGATCACGCCAAC
The DNA here is from genome assembly GCF_054817845.1 of Methylobacterium sp. CM6241. Lineage (NCBI taxonomy): Bacteria > Pseudomonadati > Pseudomonadota > Alphaproteobacteria > Hyphomicrobiales > Methylobacteriaceae > Methylobacterium > Methylobacterium sp. CM6241. The sequence goes on along the minus strand of NZ_CM139246.1, from coordinate 4,223,506 downwards.
GGGCCGCCCCTGCGCCTTCTCGTCGGCATCGAGGAAGCCTGTGAGCGCCTCGACGGGTTGGCCGGTGGGCTTACCGTCCTTGAAGGGCACATAGATCACCTTGTAGCCGCTCTTCGGGCGGCGGTTCCATGAGCCGTGCTGGGCCACGAAGAGGCCGCTCTTCCACGCCTCCGGCAGGGCCGAGCCGTTGGAGAAGGCGATGCCCAGAGACGCGGTGTGGGTGCCGACCGCATAGTCCGGCGCGATGGCCTTGGCGACGAGGTCGGGCTTCTGCGGCGAGACCCGCTCGTCCACATGCTTGCCCCAGTAGCTGTAGGGCCAGCCATAGAAGCCGCCCTCCTTCACCGAGGTGACGTAGTCGGGCACGAGGTCGCTGCCGATCTCGTCACGCTCGTTCACCGCCGTCCAGAGGGCGCCGGTGGTGGGCTCGAAGGCGAGGCCGTTGGGGTTGCGCAGGCCGGTGGCGAACTCGCGCATCTGCTTCGTGCCGATCGTGTATTCCCAGATCGCGGCGCGGCCCACCTCCTTGTCGAGACCGTTCTCGCCGACATTGCTGTTCGAGCCCACGGTGACGAAGAGCTTGTTACCATCCGGGCTCGCGATGACGTTCTTCGTCCAATGGTGGTTGATGCCGGACGGTAGCTCGACCACCCTCTCGGGCTTCGCGGTGATCTCGGTCTGGCCCTGTGCGTAGGGCACCTTCACCAGGGCATCGGCATTGGCGACATAGAGATCGCTGCCCACCAACGCCATGCCGAAGGGCGAGTGCAAGCCGGTGAGGAACATGTGGCGCTCCTCGGCGACCCCGTCGCCATCCTTGTCGCGCAGGAGCACGATCCGGTCCGGGCTCGGCACGCCGGCGCCGGCCATGCTCTTCACCTTGTCGGCGACCCAGTCGGCGATGCCGGTGGAGGGGTCGTCGGTCTTGGGCTTGTTCGCCTCCGCCACCAGCACGTCGCCATTGGGCAGGAGATACATCCAGCGTGGATGGTCGAACCCGGCCGCATAGGCCGCGACCTGAAGCCCAGTGGCCGGCTTCGGCTTGGCGCCGTTCTCCCAGCGGGCGACGCGGGCGATGTTCACGGTCGGCATCAAGGTCGGGTTGGGAGCGGGGAGGGTGGGGTTGGCCCCTTCCCCGGCCGAGGCTTCGAGACTGGCCTTCTCGGGGTAGACGACGAAGCGGAGGAATGCCGCTCCGCCAAGAAGCACTACGCCCAAGGCCGCAAGGCCGAGCTTCGATCGATTCCGCATGGTGGTGACCCTGTATCCGCGTATCCGCGCCCGAGCCGGACGCCCTTCGCTCAGATTACATGGGCGAGGTGAGATTTGGCTACGGCAAGGGAGGGATCAGCCTGGGGCGGATCCCCGTCGCGCCACGGTCCGGTTCGTGACGCCATCGGGCTGGGACGGCCTCGGACGAGCGGTCTGCTCGCCCCGCACGGGCGCCCCGGCAAATCCGCCGAAATCCTCGCGGAACTGATCGATGATCTCGCCGGAGGTCTCGATGCAGCGGCCGATGTATTCCGAGAGCGCGGGGGGAGGGGCGAAGCCCTCCGCCAGGAGGCGGGTATTGTCGAAGGTCACGTCGAGTTCGCAGAACCGGTAATAGGCCTGCAGCGCCCGGAACATCGCCACCTTGATCGCCTCGTCCATGCCGAAGACCTCGGTGAAGCGCTTGTGAAGGGTCGCCCGGTCGCGGGCGGAGAACTCCTCGTAGTGGCGCGGACCCTCGGCCGGGTCGACGCGATCGAGGGTGCGGCCGAGCTCGCTCCAGCGGGTGCGGCTCAGCTTGCCGGCGGAGAGGTGGTAGGTGCCGTGGGCGAGGGCGGGCCTCGCGAGCATCTCCACCAGGGTGTCGGCCACCCAGTCGGTGGGGACGATGTCGACGGTCCCGTCACGGGAACCGGCGACGAGCCGCAGCCGGTCGCAGGCGCGGATCACCCAAAGGATGCTCGAACCCGGCCGGGCACCCAGCGTCGAGTGGCCGAGCACGATGGAGGGGCGCGCCACCACGAGGGGCAGGTCCGCGAAACCGGCCGCGAGCGACGTCTCGGCGGCGGCTTTCGACGCGCTGTAATGCACGAGATGCGCGGCGTCGGGGTCGGGGTAGCGGGTCTCGTCCACCATGGTGGGCGGCTTGCCGCCGCAGATCATCGCCGTGCTCACATGCAGGAAACGGTCGAGCCGCGGCATCCGCGCCGCGCGCCGGGCCAGGGCCAGGGTACCGTCATGGTTGGTCCGGTGCACCTTCTCCTGCGCCCACCACGAGGTGTCGGCGGCCAGATGCAGAACCTGCGTCACGGAATCCAGACGCGGATCGGCGATCTGGTCGGCCTTGGTGAAATCGCCCGCCACGATCTCCACGCGCTGTGCCATCCGCTGGGCGTTCAGGGCACTCGTGAAGCGGCCGAGACGCGCCGCGATGCGCTGACGCCCGGCCTCCTCGTCGGAGGCGCGCACCAGGCAGACCCATTCGGCATCGGTTTTCGCCACCAGGGCGCGGTGCAGGACAGCACCGCCGATGAGCCCTGTCGCACCTGTCAGAAGAATTCGACTCACAGCACTCGCTCCAAGGACTGCACATCCGGGCGGACGTTTCGGCAGCCCAAAGATAGTTAAGGGATCGTTAACAAGATGCTGACAAGTGTGTGGAAATTAATACGTAAAATTTTCCCTAACTATGCCGGGTTCAGTCGAATCATGGTTAAGAAATATCGTTAATTTTGTATTATATCTTGCACCGTGAGGCTGACTACGCTCCGGACCGAGGTGCATCCACCCGATTGACCGAGCCTAAACCTGTCATTGCATGACCTGCGTCCATCCACGCGAAGATCGCAGCGCGGGAAAACTCGATATCAGGTCCGCCAGGGCAACTTGCGCCACGCAGCGGGGCATCACAGGTAGGATGCGACGCGGGGCGTCCCCCCGTTCATCGCGAGGAGCAACGACTATGGATGGCGAAGTCTACGGTGCGCTGGGGCAGCCCGGCATGGGATTGTTCATGGCCATCCTCATCGGCGCCCTGGCGGGCTGGCTCGCGGAACAGTTCACCGCCGCGAATATGGGCCTGTTCGCCAACATCGCGATGGGCATCCTCGGCGGCCTGCTGGGGAACTACCTCGCCGCCAAGCTCCACATCCCGATCTACGGCTTCTGGCGCAACCTCATCTCGGCGACCGTGGGCGCGGTCATCATCATCACCATCTACCGGGCGATCCGCGGGCGCGGCATGAGCTACTGACAGGTTAGGCGGATCGTTTCCCGATCGTTTGCGATGCGGTGGCCGAGCCATTACGTTCCGGCCTGAGCACCGGCACGTTGCCGGCGCAGCTTGCCCGGTATGCCATGGCCGTCGTCCTCGACCTCCTGCGAAACGACCAGCGCCCCCGGCACCCGGAAAAGGCGCATCGCCCCGACAACCCGATCCAGCGCAAGCCCGACTGGATCCGGGTGAAGGCACCCGGATCGCCCGGCTGGAACGCCACCCGCGCCATCGTGAAGGAGCACGGCCTCGTCACGGTCTGCGAGGAGGCGGGCTGCCCAAATATCGGCGAGTGCTGGGAGAAGAAGCACGCCACCTTCATGATCATGGGCGACACCTGCACGCGGGCCTGCGCCTTCTGCAACGTGCGCACCGGCCTGCCGAACGCCCTCGACGACGACGAGCCCGCCAAGATCGCCGATTCGGTGGCCAAGCTGGGCCTGCATCACGTAGTCATCACGTCGGTGGACCGCGACGACCTCGCCGATGGAGGGGCGATGCATTTCTTCCGCACCATCCGGGCCATTCGCGAGCGCAGCCCCGCCACCACGATCGAGGTGCTCACCCCCGATTTCCTGCGCAAGGACGGGGCGCTGGAGCTCGTCGTGGAGGCGCGACCGGACGTGTTCAACCACAACATGGAGACGGTGCCGGGCAATTACCTCACCGTCCGCCCCGGCGCGCGCTATTTCCATTCGGTCCGCCTGCTGCAGCGGGTGAAGGAGCTCGACCCCACCATCTTCACCAAGTCCGGCATCATGGTCGGCCTCGGCGAGGAGCGGAACGAGATCGTCCAACTCATGGACGACCTGCGTTCGGCGGATGTGGACTTCCTCACCATCGGCCAGTACCTGCAGCCGACGAAGAAGCACCACGAGGTGAGGCGCTTCGTCCCGCCGGAAGAATTCAAGACCCTTGAAACCACGGCCTATTCCAAGGGTTTCCTCCTCGTCTCGGCGACGCCCCTGACCCGCTCCTCGCACCATGCGGGCGAGGATTTTTCTCGATTGAAGGCCGCCCGGCTCGCTCGGCTCGCGCCTGCCAACGCCTGAGGGCCGATGCCTTCCTTCCGGATCAACCGCGCGGTGCGCCACTCGCCGCAGCAGATGTACGACCTCGTGGCCGACGTGGAACGCTATCCGGAATTCCTGCCGCTCTGTGAGTCCCTGCGCGTCTTGCGCCGCCAACCCGGCGCGGACGGGACCGAGATTCTCGTTGCCGAGATGGGGGTTGGCTACAAGGCGATCCGCGAGCGCTTCACCACCCGCGTCACCCTCGATCCGCAGAACCTGAAGATCGTCGCCGAATATATCGATGGGCCGTTCCGGCACCTCGAGAACCGCTGGGGTTTCAAGGAGAAATCTCCCGCCGGCTGCGATGTCGACTTCTTCATCAACTACGAGTTCAAGAGCCGCACCCTCGGCCTGCTCATGGGAACGATGTTCGACCGCGCCTTCCGCAAGTTCACCGATGCGTTCGAGGGCAGGGCGGACCGGGTGTACGGCGTCGCCTGACGCGCCGGTGCCCGTTCTCTGACGGGCTACTGGATCCACACATCTGCTCGACGGCCGCTTCTCTACCCATGAGGGGTCGACATGAGGCGCGACCGTCTCCCTCTTCTGGAAGGAGAGGGCTGGGGTGAGGTGTGGTCCATCTCCGGATAGGTTATACACCTCACCCTGTCCCTCTCCTTCCGGGCAGGGCGATCGCATATGCCGATTTGCTCGTCGAAAATCGAATCGCAGCACCCCGTCATCCCGGGGCCGCGCAGCGGAGCCCGGGATCCAGAAACACAGGCGGTGCAGGACTTTGCACCGTCGGCGGCTCTGGGTTCCGGGCTCGCCTCTGGCGACCCGGAATGACGGCGTGGTGCCATATGCAATCGCCCTGCCTTCCAGGAGAGCGGACCCGATCAACCCGCGAGATGTGTGGCACCGTAGATAAGACGGGCGGACGGATGCCGCGCGGGGCCCTAGATACCGGGGTGCAGCGCCACCGGAGAACACCCCGTGAGACCGATCCCGCTTCTCGCCCTCGCCCTCGCCTTGAATGCCGGCCTCTCCGGTTTCGCCGTGGCGGACCAGCCCGGTGCCGACTGGCTGCCGATCGATCAGGTCAAGAAGGCGCTGATGGCCGAGGGCTACACCGAGATCACGAAGCTCGAGGCCGATGACGGCCATTGGGACGGCGAGGGCATCAAGAACGGCCAAAAGATGAAGTTCGATGCCGATCCGAAGACGGGCGCGATCCTCGGCGAAGTCGCCGATTGAAAGCCAGTCTGATCGGATTGCTCAGCGGATGGCGAGACCGAAGTCGATCATCCTATCAGACCACCTCATCCTGAGGTGACGCCGCACAGCGGCGGCCTCGAAGGAGCCCTCCAGATCGCTCGATGCTGGCTGGAAGCCTCCTTCGAGGCCGCTACGCGTCACCTCAGGATGAGGTAGAGCCTTGGAAAAGCAACTGAAATAGGCCTCAATCCGTCCCGACGGGCTCCACGGCCCTGCCGAACAGCTCCAGCGCCTCCGCCACGGCCGCGCGGCGGATTTCGCCCCGGCCGAGATCGCCGAAACGGCGCTCGATATGTCGGGTCGCAGCGCCCCGGCGGGCGAGGCCGAAATGCACGAGGCCCACGGGCTTGGCCTCGCTGCCGCCGCCCGGGCCGGCGATGCCGGTGATCGAGACCGCCACATCCGCGCGCGAATGGGCGAGCGCCCCCTCCGCCATGGCGCGGGCGACGGATTTGCTCACCGCCCCATGGGTCGCGATGAGGTCGGCGGGCACGCCGAGCATCTCTGTCTTGGCCTCGTTGGAATAGGTGACGAAACCGCGCTCGACCACCGCCGAGGAGCCGGGGACGGCGGTGAGCAGCCCGGCGACGAGGCCACCGGTGCAGGATTCGGCGCAGGCCGCACGGAGGCCGGCGGCAGCATAGGCCGCCACCAGCGCCTCGGCGCGGGCGAGGAGCGCCGGGTCGTCGATCACGCCGCGTCTTCTTCCGGCAGGCGGATCGTCGCCGCCGCCTGGGCCGCGAGCCCCTCGGCGCGACCGACGAAGCCGAGCTTCTCGGTCGTCGTCGCCTTGATGGAAACCGAACTCAGCTTCACGCCGCAGATCTCGGCGATGCGGGCGCGGATCGCCTCGCGATGGGCGCCGATGCGCGGCGCTTCCGCCAGCACGGTGATGTCGAGATGGTCGATCCGGCCGCCCCGGTCGCGGACGAGCTTCACCGCATGGGCCAGGAACCGGTCGGACGAGGCGCCGCGCCATTGCTCGTCGCTCGGCGGGAAATGCGTGCCGATATCGCCATCCGCGATCGCCCCGAGGAGGGCGTCGGTGAGAGCGTGCAACGCCACGTCCCCGTCGGAATGGGCCAGCACGCCGCGATCGGCGGGGATCTTCACGCCGCCGAGCCAGACATGGTCGCCCTCGGTGAAGGCGTGGACGTCGAAGCCGGTCCCGAGGCGGGTCACATAGGTCGTCATGGAATCGGTCTCTGGTTCGGAGGGCAGCACATCGCTGCCGGAAAAGCCGCGGTCGGCCTCGATCAGGTCGGAGGGTTGGGTGATCTTGCGATTGCGCGGGTCGCCCTCGAACACCACCACGTCGAGCCCGGCCCATTCGGCCAAAGCCCCGTCATCGGTGAAGCCGTGGAGGTCCGCCTCCGCCGCCTGGCGATGGGCGGCGAGGAGGGGCGCGAAGGCGAAGGCCTGAGGGGTCTGGACGGCGCGCAGGGATTCGCGGGCAGGGGTCTCGCGCACCCGGCCGATACCCGGGCCGACATCCTCGACGATCTTGATCGTATCGGTGACGGCGATGCCGGGCACCGCCGCGCCATGGTCACGACCGGCCACGAGGGCACGGTCGATCAGCGCCTCGTCCACATGCGGGCGGGCCGCGTCGTGAACCAGGACGAGGCCCGGCGCGCCCGTTTCCACCGACTTTGCGGCCAGGGCTTCGAGACCGGCCCGGACGGATTGCTGGCGCGTGGCGCCGCCTTCGACGGGCGCCGCGAGCTTGGCGCGCAGAACGGGGTCGAGTTCCGCGACGCAGGCGTGGTAGAACGAGGCCGCGTCCGCGGCGATCACGGGCTGGATCACCGCGAGGTCGGGATGGGCCGCCAGTGCGGCGAGGGTCCGGGTGAGGACCGCGCGTCCGCCGACGCTGCGATATTGCTTGGGAACGTCACCGCCGATGCGGATCCCGCGGCCGGCTGCGACGACCACCGCGGCGTTCCAGGCGGTGCCGGACATGGAAAAATGCTCCCGCATCAGTTCGAGGTAGCGTGAATGGCTGGGGTGGTCTGTCGTTTAAGCGGGGCATAGCCTGAAATCAAATCGCGCAAGGCGCTTGCGTCGCCCCGGCGATTGTCTATTTGTTGGGCACAATGAAAGCTGATGATTATTTGAGCGTTCTGCGCTCGGGCGATGGCCAGGGGCAGGCCGGCGAGGGGGCAGGCGCCGCGGCTTCGGTGCCGGTCCTGCTCGCCCCCCTGTCGGGCGTCACCGACCTGCACATGCGTCGCATCGCGCGGCGTCTGGGTGCAAGCGCCGTCGTCTCGGAAATGGTCGCCGCCGCCGAATTCGCCCGTGGGGCGGAGGAGGCGCGCCTGCGGGCCGAGGGGAGCGGTGTCGATCCCCATGTGGTCCAGCTCGCCGGTTGCCGTCCCGATTCGATGGCGGAGGCCGCCCGGTTGGCCGAGGCGAACGGCGCCGACGTCATCGACATCAATATGGGCTGCCCGGCCAAGACCGTCACCGGCGGCGAGGCGGGCTCCGCCCTGATGCGCGACATCGAGGGGGCCACGCGCATCCTCGCCGCCGTCCGCGAGGCGGTGGCGATCCCGGTCACCGTGAAGATGCGCCTCGGCTGGGACCATGCGAGCCTCAACGCCCCCGATCTCGCCCGGCGCGCCCAGGGCCTCGGCCTTGCGGCGGTGACCGTGCACGGGCGCACCCGCCAGCAATTCTACAAGGGCCAGGCCGATTGGGCCGCCATCCGCGCCGTGGTGGACGCGGTCTCGATTCCTGTCATCGCCAATGGCGACGTGGTGGATCTCGCCGGCGCGCGGGCCTGCCTCGCCGCATCGGGCGCTGCCGGGTTGATGATCGGGCGTGCGGCCGTGGGTCGTCCCTGGCTCGTGGGCGAGATCGCCGCCGGTCTCGCCGGCCGGGCACCGCGTTCCCTCGACGCCGAAGAGAAGGCCGCCCTCGCCCTGGAGCATTACCAGGGGCTCCTCGCGCTCTACGGCCCCGCCATGGGCGTGCGCCACGCGCGCAAGCATCTGGCGGCCTATGTGGACGATGTCGGCGCCCTCGGCTCGGATGACCGGACACGGCTTCTCACCACGACCGACCCGACAATCGCGGCCGACCTTCTCCTGAGGGCGATGCGGCCCCTGCGCGAACCGTCCATCACCGAGGAGGCAGCGTGAGCGCGGACAAGGAACATGGCGGAAGGACCCGCCCATTGCCTTCGAGTGAGGCGGTGATCAACGCGCTGCCGCTGCCGGTTCTGACCATCGGCGCGGATGACCGCATCCTTCACGTGAACCACGCGGGGGAGACGTTCTTCGACCATTCCGCCCGGTTGATGCAGCGCCGGCACTTGCGCGACATCATCCCGTTCTCGTCCCCGATCAGCGCTCTCGTGGCCGAAGTGCGCCGCCGCAAGGCGAGCGTCAGCGAATACGGCGTCGAACTGGTTCAGCCGCGCTCCGGCCTGGAGCGCAATGTCGACGTTTTCGCGACCCCCCTCGGCGACGAGGAGGACGCGGTGGTGATGATGCTGCAGGAGCGCACCATCGCCGACAAGATGAACCGCCAGCTCACCCATCGCGGCGCCGCGCGCTCGATGATCGCGCTGGGCGCCATGCTGGCGCATGAAATCAAGAACCCGCTCGCGGGCATCCGCGGGGCGGCCCAGCTCCTCGAACAATCGGGCACCGAAGACGACCGCCTGCTCACCCGGCTGATATGCGACGAATCCGACCGGATCGTCCGCATCGTCGAGCGGATGGAGCTGTTCGGCGACGAGCGCCCGGTCGAACGAGGCCCCGTCAACGTGCACGGCGTGCTCGATCAGGTGAAGCGCTCGGCCCAGTCGGGCTTTGCCCGGCATATCCGCTTCGTCGAGACCTACGACCCGTCGCTGCCGCCGGTCCTCGGCAATCGCGATCAGTTGATCCAGGTCATCCTCAACCTCGTGAAGAACGCCGCCGAGGCCATCGGCGCCGATGCGGTGGACGGCGAGATCACACTCTCCACCGCCTTCCGTACGGGGCTGAAGATGCAGGTTCCGGGCTCGCGCGAGCGGGTCAGCCTGCCCATCGAAGTCGCGGTGCGGGATAACGGGCCGGGGGTCTCGGCCGAGCTTTTGCCTGACCTGTTCGACCCGTTCGTGACCACCAAAGCCCAGGGGTCCGGCCTCGGACTTGCATTGGCTGCCAAGATCATCGGCGATCACGGTGGCATCGTCGAATGCGATCCGGTGCCGCGCCGCACCACTTTCCGTCTCCTCCTTCCCATGTCGAGCGCCCGAGACGGGCGCGAATCGGTCGTGGAGCAATAGAGTCGCGTCATGCCCAACGGCCACATCATCGTCGCGGACGACGACGCTGCGATCCGCACCGTCCTCAACCAGGCCCTGTCACGGGCGGGCTACGAAGTCCGCTCGACAGGCAATTGCGCCACGCTCTGGCGCTGGGTCGCGCAAGGGGAGGGCGATCTCGTCATCACCGACGTGATGATGCCGGATGAGAACGTGTTCGACCTGCTGCCGCGCATCAAGCGCGTCCGGCCGGAACTGCCGATCATCGTCATGAGCGCGCAGAACACGTTCATGACCGCGATCCGCGCCTCCGAGCGCGGGGCCTACGAATACCTGCCCAAGCCCTTCGACCTGAAGGAGCTCATCGCCATCGTCGGCCGGGCGCTCTCGCGACCGCGCGGCACGCCCGCCCCCGGCGCCGATCCGGGCAACGAGGACATCCCGCTGGTCGGCCGCTCGCCGGCCATGCAGGAGATCTACCGGGCGCTCGCCCGCCTGATGCCCACCGACCTCACGGTGATGATCACCGGCGAGTCGGGCACCGGCAAGGAGCTGGTGGCCCGCGCGCTGCACGATTATGGCCGTCGCCGCTCCGGGCCGTTCGTGCCGGTGAACATGGCGGCGATCCCGCGCGACCTCATCGAATCCGAACTCTTCGGCCATGAGAAGGGCGCCTTCACCGGCGCGCTCTCACGCTCGGCCGGGCGGTTCGAGCAGGCCGAGGGCGGCACGCTCTTCCTCGACGAGATCGGCGACATGCCGATGGAGGCCCAGACCCGCCTCCTGCGCGTGCTGCAACAAGGCGAGTACACGACGGTCGGCGGCCGGGTCCCGATCAAGACCAATGTCCGCATCATCGCGGCCACCAACAAGGACCTGCGCGTCTCGATCCAGCAGGGCATCTTCCGCGAGGACCTGTTCTTCCGCCTGAACGTCGTGCCGCTGCGCCTGCCCGCGCTGCGCGAGCGCTCGGAGGACGTGCCCGATCTGATCCGTCACTTCTTCATCCTGGTGGAGAAGGAGGGTCTCAGCCGCAAGCAGCTCGACGGCGAGGCGATGGAGCGCCTGAAGCGCTATCGCTGGCCCGGCAACGTGCGCGAGCTCGAGAACCTCGTCCGCCGCCTCGCGGCCCTCTACCCGCAGGAGACGATCACCGGCCCGGTGATCGAGGCCGAGCTCGATACGCTGCCGCTGGCGCAGCCACAGGCCAACGGGTCCGGTGCGCGCAAGGCCGGCGCGGCGGACAACGAGACGCTGTCGGCGGCGGTGGAGCGCCATCTCGCCGAGTATTTCAGCGGTTATCGCGACACGCTGCCCCCGCCCGGCCTCTACCACCGAATCTTACGCGAGATCGAAGGCCCGCTCATCGGCGCGGCGCTCGCCGCCACGCGCGGCAACCAGATCCGCGCGGCGGAACTGCTCGGCGTCAACCGCAACACCCTGCGCAAGAAGGTGCGGGACCTCGACCTTCAGGTCTTCCGCAACGCACGGTGAGCCCGAACGACACGTCCGGCGAACCAAAGAACCTGTTCCATTTCAGCGAGGACCCGGCGATCCGGGTCTTCACGCCGCGCCCCGTCCGCGTCGGCGTGGATCGCGGACAGGCGGGAGCCTGGCTGAACGGCCCGCTGGTCTGGGCGATCGATGCGGCCCACAGCCTGCTCTACCTGTTCCCGCGCGACTGCCCGCGCATCGTGATCTGGCCGACCGAACGGACCTCGTCGGAGGATCGGCGTGTATGGTTCGGCGACGTCACCGGCCGCGCCGTCGCCTATGTGGAGGAGGCCTGGGCGGAGAGGATCGCGACCGCCGCGATCCAACGCTACCGGATGCCGGCCGAGACCTTCGAGCCCACCGGCGAGCCCGGCACCTGGGTCTCGCGAAGCCCGGTCGTCCCTGTTGGCCACGACACGATCCGGGACCTCCCCGCCGCGATGAAGGCGCAGGGCGTCGAACTCCGCACCCTCCCGCGCCTAACGCCCCTGGCGCCGATCTGGCGCTCCACCCTGCACGCCAGCGGCATCCGCTTGAGGAACGCGCAGGACTGGGTCACGCCGGAGGGCGGACCGCCGAGGCCGATCGCACTTCCTCTTGCGCGGTGAGGAAATGCTCGGGTTGACCGGAACGGCTGGTCAAACAACAACTTCTGGCCCCACAAGAATGGCGCGTGGCAATATTTGCGATGAATTGCTGGGCAAACCCAAAAGCCTAGATTGCCCTTCTCGACTCATAATTAGCAAAAACCTGAAACAATACCTGTCATGACGCGTTGTCAAAAACTTTTCACAATCAATTTGATATCTATTCGGTTCGTCGATTGATTTTATAGATATCTCTATAGACACATACGAAGAAATGTCACTTAATTAACGCGGAACGGCAAATCACAACAAACACTTCCTAAGTGTGATGTTGGCGCCACTCGATAAAGTTCAAAAAACCATTATTCGATCGCCTGACGCGTTTGTCCGAGGAGAGAACGTTTGGCCGAGGATCATGGTCGCTCTCCTTTCCGGACATGGCTTTCGATCTCGGTGCTCGGCATCGCCGCGTTCACGATGGTCTCGACTGAATTCGCCCCTATCGGGCTGATGTCGCAGATGGCTGGCGATCTCGGCGAATCCCAGGCCACGATCGGCTTCACGGTCACCCTCTACGCCTGGTTCGGAGCCCTCAGCGGTCTTCTCGCGCCGACACTTGTCGGACGCCTCCCGCGCAAAGCTCTCCTGATCGGATTGATGCTCGTCATCGCCGCGTCGAACGCGATCGCGCTTATGTCGCCGTCCCTGGAGTCGCTGTTCCTCGCCCGCTTCGTGGGCTCAGTGGCACACGGCATCTTCTGGGCGACGGTCGCCGCCTTTGCCATGAACATCGCCCCGCCTCACCGAACGGGGCTGGCAACCTCCATCGTCTTCGGCGGCATTTCCGTCGCCGCGGTCATGGGTGTTCCGGCGGTGAATATGGCGGGGCAGGTGATGGGGTGGCGCGGAGCCTTCGGCGCGCTTGGGCTGCTCGGTCTGCTCACGGCCGTTTCGATGATGGTGACGCTTCCCAACCTGACGACATCGGCGCGCGGCCGGGAGGCGACACTCGCCGATGCCATCGGTCAGCGGACGCTCCGACCGATCTACGCCATCACCGCGCTGATCGGGGCGGTTCATTTCTCGGCCTACACCTTTGCCGAGCCGTATATCGCCGCGCTTCCGGGCATCCTGCCGACGACGGTCCCGATTTTCCTCTTCGCCTTCGGTGCGGCAGGCCTTCTCGGCAGCGTTCTCGGCGCATTGTTGATCGATCGTTTCCTGCGCGAGGTCATCCTGTGTGCGCTCACGGCGATGGGAATGGCCCTGATCCTCATGGGAACGTCGAGTACGGTCCTCGGTCTTCTCGGCGTCGGAGCATGCCTCGTGGTCTGGGGCGCGGCGATCTCGATGCTTTTCGCGACGTTGCAGACCTGGATTTTGAAGGCAGCCGGCCCGCTGGCAACGCCGGCGGCAGCCGTTCACACGGCCGTCCTGAACGCGGCGATCGGCATCGGCGCCATGGCGGGATCCGCCCTGCTCGATCGATGGGGTCCCTTCACCGTCATGCTCGGTGCCGGGATCGGCGCGATCCTGACACTGGGCTTCACCCTCATCCCGCAGGGACGGAGGAGACAGACTAGTTGAAGAATTCCCTGCCCGACGGAGCGCCCGTCATTCGCATCGCGGCAGCGTTGATCTTCGATTCGCATGGCCGAACGCTCCTCGTTCGAAAGCGAGGGTCCTCGTTCTTCATGCAGGCGGGAGGAAAGATCGAGCCGGGAGAAACCCCGCTCGCGGCTTTGGGGCGCGAGCTGAAGGAAGAGCTGGGCGTGGAGCTTCCGTCCGAAGCATCCTATCTTGGCCGCTTCGTCGCGGAAGCCGCGAACGAAGACGGACACTGGGTGGACGCCGAACTTTACGGCTTCGACATCGGCCAACCCGTCTCTCCCGCAGCCGAAATCGAAGAGGTGGTCTGGGTTTCCATGACGATGCCGCCAACGATCGAGCTTGCGCCCCTGACAGCCAACCAAGTCATTCCGCTGGCCCGGCGAATGCACCTGTCAAAGTTGTAAATCTCACTTCATCGAACAGACAAAGATCGATGGGCGCCATACGGCAAAGCGCGGGCGGGTTTCCCCGTCCGCGCTTCGAAAGATCAACCCAGCCGCGAGGGTCAGGAGGTGGGTGTCAGGAGGTGGGTGTCAGGCCATGGCGGGCTTGGCCGTCATGGCCCGCGTCTCGCCGAGACCGAGCCAGTTCCGGCGCATGGGCTTGAGGACGAAATAGGCGAGGATCGCGGTCAGCACGTCGAGGGTGATGATGATCGCGAAGACCGGGAGCCAGGAGCCCTGGACCAGGTAGATCCAGGCGGCGATCGGTCCGCCGAAGAGCGAGCCGATGCCCTGCGCCATGTAGAGGAAGCCGTAATTGGTGGTGGCGTGCTTGGTGCCGAACGTGTCGGTGAGGATCGAGGGGAACAGCGAGAAGATCTCGCCCCAGGCGAAGAAGACGACGCCCGAAAGCAGGGCGAAGGCGTAAGCGTTCTCGCGGAAGACGAGGAGCAGCGCGATGGCCACCGCTTCGGCGGCGAACGCGATGCCCATCGTGTTCTCGCGGCCGATCTTGTCCGAGACCCAGCCGAAGAAGGGCCGGGTGAGGCCGTTGGTGATGCGGTCGAAGGTGAGGGCGAAGGGCAGGGCCACGAAGCCGAAGATGATCGCGTCGGCCACGCCGAAGTCGCGGGCGAAAGAGGCGAAGTTCGCCACCACCATCAGGCCGCCGGTGGACATCATCGTCATCATCGCGAACATCAGCCAGAACAGAGGCGTCTTCAGCATCTCCTTCGGGGCGGTGTCATGGACGCAGGTCGAGAGGTTGCGGGCCGGGGCCGGCAGGACCTCGTCGGCGCGGGGAGCCCTCAGGCCGAGGGCGGCCAGTGCGCCGATGACGCCGAGGATGATGCCGAACACCGTCAGCGTGTGGCGGTAGCCCGAGGCGGTGAGCATGTCGCTGATGGGGAAGGTGCTCAGCATCGCGCCCATGCCGTAGCCGGCGGCGACTACGCCCACGGCGAAGCCGCGGCGATCGGGAAACCATTTCACCATAAGGCCGACGATGCCGACATAGACGATGCCGGTGCCCAGACCGCAGAACAGGCCGTAGGTGGCGTAGACGCCCCAGAGCGTGTCGACGCGGGCGGCCAGTACCCAGCCCAGGCCCGAGAGGATGGCGCCCAGCGCGATCATCAGCTTGGGGCTGAACCGGTCGATCAGGTAGCCCTGGACCGGCGAGAAGAAGGTCTGAAGCACGATCAGGATCGTGAAGGTCCATTGCAGCTGCGGCAGGCTCGCGCCCGTCGTCGCGATCAGCGGCTTGGTGAACAGGGTCCAAACGTATTGCGGGCTGGAGATCGCCATCATGGCCACGAGGCCGAGGCCGAGTTGGATCCAGCGCTGCCGGGAAAGATTCGTATCCATTATGCACTCCATGCTGCGGGCACGGAGACGCAAAGTGTATACCAATTGAACCGAAGGGGTCGTCAGCGTGTGGCGGAGACCAGCCAGCAACCCGCATTCAGGGCGACGCCCCCCGAGACGGTGCGCGTCGCGAAGTCGTCGCTCACCCTGCGCAGGGCCTCCTCGCGAATCGATGCCGGCTGATCGCGCAGGAGTCGGGAGACGGGGCCGAGTTCGGTGGCGAAATCCGCGGCGGCCTCTGCCGCGGTGGGGCCCACGCCGTCACCGGACCGGGCGAGGGTGAGCGGGCGGTCGACAGCCTCGACGGTGATGTCACGGAAGCCGGCCTCCGTCAGCACGGCACGAATGGTCTCCGCTTCGGCGAAGCGGAACGGACCGGGCGCATCCGGCGAGCCCGGCTCGGGTTCCGGCACGAGGGGTAGGACGAGCTCCCTCGGCACGGTGATCCAGGGATTGTCCTCGATCCGCCGCCAGCACAGAAAGGTCAGGCGTCCGCCGGGAACCAGGGCCTTGCGGATGTTGGCGAAGGCGGCGGCGGAATCGTCGAAGAACATGATTCCGAAGCGCGAGATCGCGTGTTCGAAAACCGACGCGCCGAAATCGTGGCTCTGCGCGTCCGCCTCGATGAACGCGATCGGCGCGTTGGCGGAAGCGTCGAGTCCGGCCCGCGCGCGCGCGACGGCGAGCAGGGGCGCGGAGAGATCGGCCGCCACCACATGTCCCCCGGCACCGAGATGCCGCGCGGCGGCGATGGCGCAATCACCGGCGCCGCAGCCGATATCCAGCACCGAGCCGTCCACCCGAAGCCGCGCAGCATCGAGCAACGCGGTGGTGAGAGGGGCGAAGACAGCGTCGATCCGGCGCTGGTTGCGGGCCCAGCGCGCGCCGACCTCGCCGTTCCAGTATTCGCGCTGGGTGATCGCGCCATCCGCCATCATGAACCGTCCGGTCTTTGGGTCTCGATCGTCCGATCCCCGGCGGGGACCCGTCTCACAGGCCGGCCGAACCGCCATCCGAGCGCGGATCGTGGACCGCCTCGATCCGCCCGTTGCCGGGATGGCGGACCAGCATGCCGGCATGGCCCAGGGAATCGATGTAGGAACCACCGAGTTCCTCGATCTCGTGGCCCATCGAGCGCAGCTCGGCGATGCAGGCCGGATCGAACCGGTCCTCCACCTTCACGCTCAACGATTCGGCACCCCATGTGCGCCCGTAGAGCAGGCGCGGCGCGTCGACCGCCTCGGCCGGGCTCATGCCATAATCGGCATACCGCGAAAAAATCTGGGCCTGGAATTGCGGTTGCCCGTCGCCGCCCATGCTGCCGTAGGACATCACGCGGCCGTCGTCGAAGGCGGCTAGTCCGGGGATCAGGGTGTGGAACGGCCGGCGCCCCGGCTCCAGAGGGTTCACCGCGCCCTTGTCCAGAGAGAACGAGGTGCCGCGGTTCTGCCAATGGATGCCGGTCTTCGGCAGGACGATCCCCGAACCGTATTCCCAGTAGATCGACTGGATGTAGGAGACGGCCAGACCGTCCTTGTCGATGGCGCCCATCCACACGGTGTCACCGTCGCCCGGTCCCCGGAGGGGCACGGAGGCGGCGCGACGCATGTCGATCTGGGCCGCCTCGCGGTCGAGGCGCTCCGGGGTGAGGAAGCTCGCCGGATCGACGCTCAGCCGGTCGTAATCGGTGACCGTGCGGTCGCGGATGGCGAAGGCGCGCTTCGTCGCCTCGATCAGCCCGTGATACTGCGCCGTGCTCTCGGGCCGCGAAATCTTCAGCCGGTCGAAGATGCCGAGGATGATGAGCGCGGCGAGGCCCTGGGTGGGCGGCGGGAAGTTGTAAAGCGTCGCGTCGCGACGGCGCAGCGACAGGGCCGCCCGCTCTCGCGGCGCATAGGCTTCGAGATCGGCCCGCGTCACCGGCGAACCGAGGCGGTCGAGATCGGCGGCGATCTCGCGGCCGAGGTCGCCCCGGTAGAAATCGTCGAGCCCGGCATGAGCCAGCTGTTCGAGCGTATCGGCGAGGGCCGGCAGGCGGCGCGTGGCGCCGGCGGCGAAGGGCTTGCCCCGGTCGAGGAAGGTCTGCGCGAAACCCGGCTGGTCGTGCAGCGTGTCGAGCTCCTTCGGCACGTAGCGCGCCTCGGAGGGCGACACCGCGCAGCCCTGGCGCGCGTGTCGGATCGCATCGGCCAGCAAGGTCTCGAGGGGGAGCCGGCCGCCCAGCGCCTTGGCGAGGTCGAGAGCCAGACGCCAGCCGCCGATGGCGCCGGCCACGGTCAGGGCCGCATCCGGCCCGCGCGAGGGGATCGTCTCATGGCCCTGGCTGCGATAGCGAGCGACCGTGGCGAGAGACCCGGCCGGACCGCAGGCCTCGATGCCACGCACCTGGCCGCCCGGTTCGCGAACCAGCCAGAACCCGTCGCCTCCGATGCCGTTCATATGCGGATAGACCACGGCGATGGTCGCCGCCATCGCCGCCATCGCCTCGATGGCGTTGCCGCCTTGCGCCAGAACGGTCTGTCCGGCGGTAGCGGCCAGGTGGTGAGGCGCGGCGACGGCGGCGGAGGAATAGACGGGCGTCTCGGGCATCGCGAACTCGGTGTGAGGAAAGGCGTCAGGATAATGTATTTTTACGCTCGGTCGACAGTGACATGTCCCTGGCAAGAACCGGACGCAGCCTGCTGCGGCAGCATCGGTTTCACCGCTCGAAGCGTCGTGTGAGGCCGCGCTGCATCGACGTTATCCGCCGATACGCCTGCCCGATTCGTATTAATTTCGCCACACTGTTGTGGCGACGCATCAGCCATGGCGTGGCTTCGACGTTCCAGACAATCGGCCGCCTCGGGAGACGACGTCTCCTCGCAGGGCGAGCCCGAACCGCATAACAGACGGGCGCCGCCGCGCGGGCCCGGCTGGGTCGGTGCGCTCGTCGTCAGCACCGCCCTGGTCTCGGCCATCGCGACCTTCCTGATCCTCGCCGGGGTCATCCGGGTGACGCCGACGCCGACGATCGGCCTGACGCTGCTGGGCATCAACGTCTTCCTCGTCCTCAGCCTGTTCGTCGTCATCGGCTGGGAGGCGCGGGTCTTCCTGCATGCGCGCCGGGCCAATGCGGCCGTGGCACGCCTGCATACCCGCATCGTCGGCCTGTTCAGCCTCATCGCGATCCTGCCCACGGTGCTCCTCGCCGTCGTGGCGGCGGTGACGATCGATCGCGGATTGTCGCTCGGCTTCACCGACCGCGTCCGCGACGTGGTGCTGAAATCCGTCGAGGTGGCCGACGCCTACCAGGAGAACCAGTGCCAGTCGCTCGCCCGCGAGATCCGCATCCTCAACGACGACCTCACCCGGGCGCGGCCGAATTTCGACGTGAACCGGCAATGGTTCGAGAACTTCCTGACCACACGGGCGACGGCGCTCGGGCTGCCGGTCGCCGAGATCATGCGGGGGCCGAACGAGGTCGTGGCCCGCGCCAAGATCGACATCCTGAAGGAACGCCGGCTCCCCTCCGCCGCGGCCTTCGAGGAGGCGGCCAAGTCGAACGAGACGATCTGCCTGCGGCCGAGCGAGGGCCGGATCTTCGCCGCCCTGCTGCAGATGCCCGCCTATGACGGGGCCGTGCTGCTGGTGCAGCGCGAGGTGAGCCAGCTCGCCGTCGACTTCCCCGGCGTCTCGCGGGCGGCGGCGGCCGAGTATCTGACCTACGATTCCCTGAAGCGCTCGATCCAGATCAGCTTCGCCTCGATCTTCGTGCTGATCGCACTGATCGCCCTGCTGTCGGCGGTCTGGTTCGGCCTCAACTTCGCCAACCGGTTCGTGGCGCCGATCCGCCGGCTGATCAACGCGGCCGACCAGGTCGCTTCGGGCAATTTCTACGCCCAGGTCCCCGCCCGGAAGAGCGACGGCGACCTCGCCCATCTCGGCGAGAGCTTCAACAAGATGACCCAGGAGCTGCGGCGCCAGCACGATGGGCTGACGGCGGCCAGCGAACTCATCGACCGGCGCCGCCGGTTCACCGAAGCGGTCCTTGCCGGCGTCTCGCCCGGTGTCATCGGCGTCGACGCGGCCGGCCTCGTCACCATCGCCAACCCTTCCATCGAGCGCACATTGGGGCTCAAGGCGGACGCGATCATCGGCAAGCCGCTGGTCCAGGCGGTGCCCGAGCTTCAGGCCATCCTTCCCGAGGGAGGGGAGGGCCGCCTGCGCGCCCTCCAGCAACAGATCCAGCTGACCCGCGACGGGCGCGAGCGCACGGTCACCGTGCGCGTCACCAGCGAGCAGGCCCAGGGCGGCGCCCGCGGCTTCGTGGTGACGCTGGACGACATCACCGACCTCGTCACGGCCCAGCGCACCTCGGCCTGGGCGGATGTCGCCCGCCGCATCGCCCACGAGATCAAGAACCCGCTGACCCCGATCCAGCTCTCGGCCGAGCGTATCCGGCGCAAATACGGCAAGGTCATCGTCGCGGACAAGGACGTGTTCGACCAGTGCACGGCGACGATCATCCGCCAGGTGGACGAGATCAAGCGCATGGTGGACGAGTTCTCGTCCTTCGCGCGGATGCCGAAACCCGCCATCGCCCGGAACGACCTCAGCGAGATAGCCAAACAGAACCTGTTCATGATGCGGGTGGCGCATCCCGACATGGAGTTCGGCTTCACCGAAGCCGGGCAGGACCGCCTGCATGCCGCCTTCGACATCAGGCTCCTGTCGCAGGCGATCACCAACATTCTCAAGAACGCGGTGGAGGCCGTTTCCGCCGTGCCCGAGGCCGAACTGGGCAAAGGCCGAGTCGATCTGCGCCTCCTCGTCGAGGAGGGGTTCGCGGTGATCGAGATCACCGACAACGGCAAAGGCTTCCCCGTCGAGGGGCGCCAGCGGCTGCTCGAGCCCTATATGACCACCCGCGAGGGCGGCACCGGGCTCGGGCTCGCGATCGTCAGCAAGGTGCTCGAAGAGCATGGCGGTGGCATCGAACTGAACGACAATCCAGAGGGCAGGGGCGGTCGCGTGCGGATGCGCGTGCCGCTCGATACCCAGGAAAAGAAGCCGGAGGGGACACCTTCCGCGCAGGCTGAGAAGGTTGCCGCACAGACGGCACCCCCAATCGCGGAGATGACGTCATGAGCGCCGATATTCTGATCGTCGACGATGAGGCCGACATCCGCGACCTCGTCGCCGGCATTCTCGACGACGAAGGCCACCGGACCCGCACGGCCGGAGGCTCCGACGAGGCGCTCGCCGCCATCGAGTCGCGTCGCCCTCACCTCGTCTTCCTCGACATCTGGCTGCAGGGTTCGCGCCTCGACGGGCTGCAGGTGCTCGACCAGATCAAGCTCGGGCATCCCGACCTGCCCGTGGTGATGATTTCGGGCCACGGCAACATCGAGACGGCGGTGGCCGCCATCAAGGCGGGCGCCTACGACTTCATCGAGAAGCCGTTCAAGGCCGATCGTCTGGTCCTGGTCGCCGAGCGTGCCCTCGAAGCCTCCCGCCTCAAGCGCGAGGTGCGTGATCTCAAGGCGCGCTCAGGCCAGGCGAGCCGGCTCGTCGGCGGGTCCGTGGCGGTGAACCAGCTGCGCCAGACCGTGGAGCGGGTGGCCCCCACCAATGCGCGCGTGATGATTCTGGGCGCGCCGGGTTCGGGCAAGGAGCTCTCGGCGCGGACGCTGCACGCCTCGTCGACCCGCGCGAGCGGCCCGTTCGTGGTCATCAACGCGGCGATGATCACCCCCGAGACCATGGAGGCCGAGCTGTTCGGCGTCGAAGCCGGCGAGGGCCGTGCCCGCCGGGTGGGCGCCCTGGAGGAGGCCCATGGCGGCTCCCTCTATATCGACGAGATCGCCGACATGCCGCGCGAGACCCAGAACCGCATCCTGCGGGTTCTGGTAGACCAGAACTTCCAGCGAGTCGGCGGCACCACCCGCGTCCATGTGGACGTGCGCATCATCTCCTCCTCCTCGCGCGATCTCGCCGAGGAGATCGCCGCGGGCCGCTTCCGCGAAGACCTGTTCCACCGCCTTTCCGTGGTGCCGATCCGGGTGCCGTCCCTGTCCGAGCGGCGCGAGGACGTGCCGGAGCTCATCAACTTCTTCATGGAGCAGATCTCGACCGCCACGGGGCTCGCCCGCCGGCGCATCGCCGAGGACGCCATGGCGGTGCTGCAATCGCACGATTGGCCCGGCAACATCCGTCAGCTGCGCAACAACGTCGAACGGCTGATGATCCTCACCCATACCGACCCGGAGCAGGAGGTGACCTCCGAGATGCTTCCCACCGAGATCGGCGCCCTGGTGCCGACGACGCCGAACGGGGCGGGCGGCGAGAAGCTGATGAGCCTCGCCTTGCGCGAGGCGCGCGAGATCTTCGAGCGCGAATATCTGATCGCGCAGATCGCGCGATTCTCCGGAAACATATCGCGGACCGCCGAGTTCATCGGGATGGAACGCTCGGCCCTGCACCGCAAGCTGAAGTCGCTCGGCATCGGCCCCTGAGGGCCCGGGCGACCTTCACCTTACATGTACGTGCCCCTTGCATGTGCGTGACAATGAACGTGTAATAGTCGAGGTTGTCTGTTTTCACCGGTCTGCTACGCATTCAAACCAACAAGAACCCACCAGTCACGGCGGGCGGCAGGTTTATAAGAAGGATTAATAAAAAATGGCGGGCGAACGCGCTCAGAACCTGCAGGACACGTTTCTCAATCATGTCCGCAAGAACAAGATCCCGCTCACGATCTTCCTCGTCAACGGCGTCAAGCTCCAGGGCGTCGTGACCTGGTTCGACAACTTCTGCGTCCTCCTGCGCCGGGACGGTCATTCGCAGCTCGTCTACAAGCATGCGATCTCGACGATCATGCCCGGCCATCCGGTTCAGTTGTTCGAGCCGGACGAGACGGCGCCCGAGAAAGCCTGACCTTCCCGTGCGGTGAGGCGGAAAAGCCCGGCTCGGCCTTCGTCGAACCGGGCTCGCATCTCACGACGGGATCAGGCGCGGGACGGGCTTACCAGCCCCATGCCGGACGACAATGCAGGCCGCCATACGGACCGCGCCAGCAGGCGCCGCCGCCATAGGCGCCCCATGGGCCGGGATGCCAGAAATGACGCGGGCCCCAGCCGGGTCCGTACCACCAGTCGATGAAGAGGCTCGCGCTCTTGCCCGAAACGGGCGGCTTATCGCCGAGAACCTTGACGGTGTAGGTGAGGGTGTCGCCGTTGAGCTTCGGATCCGTGAGTTCCACGACGGAGAGCTGTGCCTCGCCGTTGACATCCACCGACAATGTCGCGTTCGGCGGGTCCTTCTGGAAGTCGCTCTTTCCGGAGGTCCAATAGTCGACGAACTTCGCCGTGGCCGCGTCGCCGGTCATGCGCTCGGGCCGGTCGGTGAACATCAGGGTCTGCGGCGCGACACCCTTGAGCGTCAGGGTGTTGCCCTCGAACGTCACGGAATCGGCGGTCTGGACGAACAGCCAGTTCGCGGCCGGCATGGCGATCTTGGTATCGGACTTCGCATCCGGAACAGGCTGGGCCTGCGCTGCGGTGCCGAGGATCGACAACGCCACGGCCGCCAAAAGAGAAATAGTTTTCATATGCTAACCTTCGGTAATATTGACAGGCCTGCCTCAGGCCGGTCGATAAGCCGCGTTAGCCCTTACGATCCGATTAATGCGATCCTTATACATGCCCCTACATTGATATTTGCCCACGGATCGGATGGCGCCGCCCTTGAGGTTCCGTGGGCGACGAGCCGGCATTCCCGCGCCCCGCCCGGACACTGTCAATGGAGCCCAGGCTCCCCCATATGAGTAGATCTCATGACACTCGCGATGAGTGAGTGCTTCTCCTCCGAGCAGGATGGCGCAGCGGGAGTTTTGTGAGAGACACGAGATCCGCGCTTTTTTCGCCGACCCGGCATCCCCGTCGGCGGAGAGCGCTCTAAGCCCGATGGGCAAGGGAACTTCATGAGCGAACCTATGCTTCCCGGAGAGGCACGGCTGCAGGCGATGGCCGCCCCCGAGGGAGACATCGCGGCAGCAACCCATACGCTCGTCGTGGGGCCGTATCTTACCCGTACTTCTCTCTCGAGGAACGGCAGCCAGACTCAGGAGCCGATGCGTTCCAGCGAGGCGCGGATCGACGAGGCGGCGGGTCTCGCCGTGGCCATCGAACTGGACGTCACCGAAGCGATCATCGCGCCCGTCTCCCGCATCCGCCCCTCGACCTATCTCGGCAAGGGCCGCGTCGAGGAACTGGCCGGGCGGATCAAGGCCGAGGAGATCGGGCTCGTCGTGATGGATTGCGCACTCTCGCCGGTGCAGCAGCGCAACCTGGAAAAGGCGTTCGGCTGCAAGGTCATCGACCGCACCGGCCTGATCCTCGAAATTTTCGGCCGTCGTGCCTCGACCCGCGAGGGCACGCTACAGGTCGAGCATGCCCACCTGGCCTATCAGCGGAGCCGGCTCGTACGGTCCTGGACCCACTTGGAACGGCAGCGCGGCGGCTTCGGCTTCCTCGGCGGCCCCGGCGAGACGCAGATCGAGGCCGATCGCCGGATGATCCAGGAGCGGATGACGAAGATCGAGCGCGAGCTCGACAGCGTCACGCGCACGCGCGGTCTCCACCGGGAGAGCCGCGCGCGGGTGCCGTATCCGATCGTCGCCCTCGTCGGCTACACCAATGCCGGCAAATCGACCCTGTTCAATGCGCTGACCAAGGCCGAAGTGATGGCCAAGGACATGCTGTTCGCCACCCTCGACCCGACCGCGCGCGCGACGAAGCTGCCGCATGGCGAGACGGTGATCCTCTCGGACACGGTAGGCTTCATCTCGGAACTGCCCACCGCCCTCATCGCCGCCTTCCGCGCCACGCTGGAGGACGTCATCGAAGCCGATATCCTGCTCCATGTCCGCGATGTCAGCCACGTCGATTCGGAAGCGCAGGCGGAGGATGTCGGCGATGTCCTGCGGGAACTCGGCATCGAGACGACGGCCGAGCGAATCATCGAGGTCTGGAACAAGGCCGACCTGCTCGACGATTCGGAGCGGACACGCCTCCTCAACCTCAGCGCCCAGGGGCGCAACGACCGGGACAGCGACGTGCCGATCCTGGTCTCGGCCCTCACCGGCGAGGGTCTGGCGGCCCTGTCCGGCCGGATCGAGGCGCGGATCGCCAAGCGTCGTTCCACCTTCGCCGTGACCCTGGCGCCGGAGGATGGGGCAGCGCTCAACTGGCTGTACGAGAATGCCGAGGTCCTCGACCGGCGCGCCGAGGAGGCGGGCACGATCCACTTGGCCATCCGCGTGGCACCCGAGAAAGAGCCGCGCTTCCTCAACCGCTTCGCCAGTGCACGCAAGCTGAGCCGGGCAGAGTAGCCGGTCATTCAGTACTCGCGTCCCGATCGGGACGTTTCGGCGCGAGCGGACTCGATAAAAAACCCCGGCTCTCGTCGAGCCGGGGGAGGGAGTCAGTTTCGGGTCTGAAGAAACGTCTTACGGCTGCAGCACGCTGTTGATGACGTGGATCACGCCGTTCGACTGCATCACGTTGGCGATGGTCACCTTGGCGGTGTTGCCCTTCGCATCCGTGAGAAACACAGCCTTGCCCTTGGTCTGAACCACGAGCGGCGCGCCCTGTACGGTCTTGATCTGGCCCTCGCCGCCGCCATCCTTGGCGATCTTCATGAGGTCCTTGGCGGTCAGGGTGCCGGGCACGACGTGGTAGGTCAGGATCGCGGTCAGCGTCGCCTTGTTCTCGGGCTTCACCAGGGTCTCGACGGTGCCGGCCGGCAGCTTGGCGAAGGCGGCATCGGTGGGCGCGAAGACGGTGAAGGGGCCAGGACCCGAGAGGGTCTCGACGAGGCCGGCGGCCTTCACGGCGGCGACGAGGGTGGTGTGATCCTTCGAGTTCACCGCGTTCTCGACGATGGTCTTCGACGCATACATCGGAGCGCCGCCGACCATCGGGTTCTTGGCGAGGGCGGCCACCGGGAACGCGGCGCCCATGGTGAAGGCGAGGGCGACGGCGGCGAAGGTGGAGGCCACGGGGCGACGGGCGTTGGTCATGGAGCGTTCCTCTTGAGTCATACCCCTTCGGAGGGGGTCATCGCTCGTTACGGAGCCCGGAAGAGGAAAGTTTCGGGAAAGCTGCAGAAAGTCGTGGTCGCGCTATAGCGCTCTCCGCCGAAGTGGATGCCGGTTCGGCGAAAAAGAACGCGGCAGAACAAAGACCTGGAGATGTGCCCCGACCCAACGTGGTCGGGCGCAACTCCAGATACGGCGGGAAGCGAGCACCTGCTCCAAAGCAAAAGCCCGTCCGACCAGGAGGTCGGACGGGCTTTCGTGATCCGAGCAGCGGCGAGGACAACCCTCGCCACTGAGTTCGAGATCAGTACTTGCGGATGATCGGGGCCGGAGCAGCGGCGACCGGGGTCGGCGAGTACAGCGGCACGATCAGGCGGCCTGAGATCTCGGTGCTGTCGAAGCTGGTGGTCGCGACGGTGCGGGCGACGTAGACCTGCGCGGTGGCGAAGCCGAAGTCGTAGCCGACGAGGCCACCCATCAGGAACCGGCCACGATCGTTGAGGGCGGCGTTGATGATGCCGCCAGCCTTGGCGCCGGTGTCGAAGTTGACGGTGCCGTAGGCAATGGCGCCGATCTCGAACTTGCCGAACTTCTTGGTCGCGGTCAGGTCGAGGTTGAGGGAGTCGGAGAGAGAGTAAACGGTAGAGAAGCCAGCCCGGTTGGGGTCACGGCCACCGCCGAAGGAGGACGGCGAGTCGTAGATGTTGGCGGTCAGGTTGGCGGTCAGGTTGTAGCCATCGCCGGTGTAGCTGCCGGCGACACCGAAGCGGTAGGTGTTCGACGAGAGCTGGGGCAGCACTGCCGTGGAGGCAACGACACCATTGTTCTGGACGAGAACGCCGCGGTCGCCATTGAGCTCGTTCAGGTAGACACCGCCGAGCAAGCTGACGCCGAAGTTGTTGCCGAGATCGAAGGCCCAGATGCCGCCGACGAAGGTGCCGACGTTGATCGAGAGATCGCGCAGGCCGGTCGAGCCGCCACGGTTGCCGAAGGCGAACACGGTCGGGGGAGCGACGAGGAGCTCGATGCGGCCGCCGAGCGGAACCAGCGGGGTCGACCAGACCAGCACGGGGATGTTGATCCCGACGTCCAGAGCCGAGTTGTCACGCGACTGGTAGACGAAGGTGTTCAGGGCGTAGATGCCCTCGGGAAGCGGCGCGCCGGTGGCGAGGCCGACCTGCTCGCCGGGGATCGTCGTGGTCTGTGCGTAGGAAGCCGAGGCGGTCATGCCCATGGTCAGCGCGAGTGCGCCAGTGGCGAGCCAGTTCTTCGTCATTTTCTAGTCCTTCCCAAGGATTTCAGGCACTCGCCGCGCAGACCTACGCACCATCTTGCCGAGCGCCGCATTCTTGCGGCTTCCTGGCTTTTTGTGCGTAGGGCCCCCCTTGCGGCCCGAATTCGTGTCTCAACGCTGAGAACTATTCTACAGGTCGGATCGGAATGACAGTCCAATGCTTCGGATCGAGGCAGTTCCAAATCCACCGTTGCGGAAAAGCCGCAATTTGGGCGCGCTGCAGCGCAAGGTTTTGTTAACTTTCTCGGCAGAATTGCCTTGGGCATGGCGTCGCATTGAGCAACGCATCGGCAAAATAACGCTGGGCCATCAAGCTGTTGCGAGCGACCGTATCAACGGGACGATTGCGCAAACGCGGGAGGCGGTTTGCGCATCGCAATTCCTGATCGCAGGCAGCCTGTGCGCCGCAACAGAGCCCCGGTTCCCCGCGCCGAACGAATCACGCTCGGCCGGCGCGTGAAGACTGCCTATTCCGCCGCGCTACGGCCCTTCGCAACCACGCCGGCGGTCGCCTCGGCGAGCGGCCGGCGGGCCAGCACGTCGCGCAGGAACCGGCCGGTATGGCTCGCCTTCGATTTGGCGATCTGCTCCGGTGTCCCTTCGGCCACGACGATTCCGCCGCCATCGCCACCCTCGGGACCCATGTCGATGACCCAGTCGGCGGTCTTGATGACTTCGAGGTTGTGCTCGATCACCACGACGGTGTTGCCCTGGTCCACGAGTT
This sequence comes from Methylobacterium sp. CM6241, assembly GCF_054817845.1. Lineage (NCBI taxonomy): Bacteria > Pseudomonadati > Pseudomonadota > Alphaproteobacteria > Hyphomicrobiales > Methylobacteriaceae > Methylobacterium > Methylobacterium sp. CM6241. The sequence continues at coordinate 4,196,096 of NZ_CM139246.1, read as the reverse complement.
CGTGGAGCACCTCCATGAGCTTGGCGACATCGTGGAAGTGAAGGCCCGTGGTCGGCTCGTCGAGGATGTAGAGGGTGCGGCCGGTGGCCCGTTTGGAGAGCTCCTTCGATAGCTTCACCCGCTGCGCCTCGCCGCCCGACAGGGTTGTCGCCTGCTGGCCGACCTTGACGTAGCCGAGGCCGACCCGCGCCAGGGTCTCCATCTTCTCGCGGATCGTCGGTACGGCCTTGAACAGGTCGGCCGCCTCCTCGACGGTCATGTCGAGGACATCTGCGATGGAATGGTTGCGGTACTTCACCTCCAGGGTCTCGCGGTCGTAGCGGCGGCCCTTGCACACGTCGCAGGTGACGTAGACGTCCGGCAGGAAGTGCATCTCGATCTTGATGACGCCATCGCCCGAGCAGGCCTCGCAGCGCCCGCCCTTCACGTTGAAGGAGAAGCGGCCGGCCTGGTAGCCGCGCGCCTTCGCCTCCGGCAATCCGGCGAACCAGTCGCGGATCGGGGTGAAGGCGCCGGTATAGGTCGCCGGGTTGGAGCGCGGCGTGCGCCCGATCGGCGACTGGTCGATATCGATGACCTTGTCGAGATTCTCCAGCCCGTCGAGACGCTCGAACGGGGCGGGGTGCTCCATCGCGCCGTTCAGGGATTTGGCGACCGCCTTGTAGAGCGTGTCGATGATGAGGGTGGACTTGCCGCCGCCCGAGACGCCCGAGACGCAGGTGAAGGTCCCGAGCGGAATCTCGACGCTCACATCCTTCAGGTTGTTGCCCCGCGCGCCGACGAGGGTGAGCTTGCCCTTCTTCGTCTTGCGCCGGGCTGTGGGCACCCGCACGCTCATCTCGCCCGTCAGGTATTTGGCGGTGAGCGAGGCGGGGTTCTTCAGCACCTCCTCGGGGGTGCCCTGCGCGATGATCTGCCCGCCATGGATCCCGGCACCGGGGCCGACATCGACGACGTAATCGGCCTGGAGGATCGCATCCTCGTCGTGTTCGACGACGATGACGGAATTGCCGAGGTCGCGCAGGCGCTTCAGCGTGCCGAGCAAGCGCTCGTTATCGCGCTGGTGCAGGCCGATGGAGGGCTCGTCGAGGACGTAGAGCACCCCCGTGAGGCCGGAGCCGATCTGCGAGGCGAGGCGGATGCGCTGGCTCTCGCCACCCGAGAGCGAGCCCGAGCCGCGCGCCAGGGTCAGGTAGTCGAGGCCGACATCGACCAGGAAGGTCAGACGGTCGCGGATCTCCTTCAGGATGCGGAAGGCGATTTCGTTCTGCTTCGGCGTCAGCTTCTCCGACAGTTCCGAGAACCAGCGATGCGCCTCGCGTACGGAGAGCGCGGTGACGTCGCCGATATCCTGCATGGCGACCTTCACCGCCAAAGCCTCGATCTTGAGGCGCTTGCCGCCGCAGGAGGCGCAAGGGGTCTCGCTCATGAACCGGGCGATGTCCTCGCGCGAGGCGTCGCTCTCGGTCTCCTTGTAGCGCCGCTCCAGGTTCGGGATGACGCCCTCGAACGGCTTGTTCACCTCGTAAGCGCGCATGCCGTCGTTATAGGCAAAGCGGATCGACTCGCGGCCGGAGCCGTAGAGGATGACCTTGTGCGCCGTCTCGGGCAAGTCCGACCAGGGCGACGTGGTCTTGAAACCGTAATGCCCCGCCAGGGCGTCCAGGGTCTGGCCGTAGTAGGGCGAGGTCGATTTCGCCCAGGGGCCGACGGCACCGCGCTTGAGGCTGAGCTTGACGTCGGAGATGACCAGTTCGGGGTCGATCCGCATCTCGTGGCCGATGCCGCCGCAGGTCGGGCAGGCGCCGAACGGGTTGTTGAACGAGAACAGGCGCGGCTCGATTTCGGCGATCGTGAACCCGGAGACCGGGCAGGCGAAACGCGACGAGAAGGTGATGGTCTCGCCCTCGGCCGGATCGGCGAATTCGATCAGCGCGATGCCGTCGGCCAGTTCCAGGGCGGTCTCGAAGGAATCGGCGAGACGCGCGGCAATGTCGGCGCGGACCACCAGCCGGTCCACCACCACGTCGATATCGTGCTTGAGCTTCTTGTCGAGCTTCGGCGCATCGTCGATCGGGTAGTATTCGCCGTCGATGCGAAGACGCTGGAAGCCCTTCTTCTGGAACTCGGCGATCTCTTTGCGGTACTCGCCCTTCCGGCCCCGAACCACGGGGGCGAGGAGATAGAGCCGGCTCTTCTCCGGCAGGGCCAGTACCCGGTCGACCATCTGGCTCACGGTCTGGCTCTCGATCGGCAGGCCGGTGGCGGGCGAGTAGGGGATGCCGACCCGCGCCCAGAGCAGGCGCATGTAATCGTAGATCTCGGTGACGGTCCCCACAGTGGAGCGCGGGTTCTTCGACGTCGTCTTCTGCTCGATGGAGATGGCCGGCGAGAGCCCGTCGATCTGATCGACATCGGGTTTCGACATCATCTCGAGGAACTGACGGGCATAGGCCGAGAGCGATTCGACGTAGCGGCGCTGGCCTTCCGCATAGATCGTATCGAAGGCGAGCGACGACTTGCCGGACCCCGAGAGGCCGGTGAAGACCACGAGCTTGTCGCGCGGAATCGTGAGATCGATGTTCTTGAGGTTGTGCTCGCGCGCGCCCCGGACGGCGATGACGCGACGGTCGGGGCTACCCTCGAACAGCTTCTCGATCCGCGCCTCGACGCTCTCTTCCTGTGCCTGCGCCGCTTGGCTCTTCAGGCCCCGTGGTGTCTTGGCGGCGGCTTTTGCTTTGGCCATTGGGTCTCTTCGGCGGCAGGACTTGGCGGAAAGGAAGGACTTGGCGGAAAGGAGGATCGGCGACGACGCGCGGGGATCGTCTCCGGGACGTCATGCGGCGAGGTCGAAGACAACGGTCCCGCCACCGGTCGCCATGTCGGGCGCACGGGCCGGGCGGGCAAGACGCACGCCACGCATATCCGCCACCCAGCTAGAACAAAAAGCGTACAGCTACAATATCGGCGCTGAATTCTGCGCTCGGGCGGACGCTCGCCAAGCTCTCGCGACCGAACGCACCATGGAAGTGGGACACGCTCCTCTGCTGGAGCGGCACCCGACCGCGGTGGGTCGGCACGCATTTCCAGGCCTTCGTTTGTCGCGCTCCTGCTCGCCGAACCGGCAACCACTTCGGCGCAGAACGCCCTAGACGCTCGTCTGAAACCCGCCGAGGGGCGCGACGACCCGGCAGATCAGCCCATCGGGCTCGTAGGCGAGGGAGACCTCGCCGCCGACGGCGCCGGCGAGCCCGCGTTCGATGAGCCGTGAGCCGAAGCCCTTCCGCGTCGGGGGGCTCACGGGTGGCCCGCCATGCTCGGACCAGACGAGGTGGATCGTGTCGTCGTCTCCCACCGCGACCACCCGCCATTCCACGACGACGCGGCCGTCCGGCCTGGAAAGGGCGCCGTATTTGGCGGCATTGGTGGCGAGTTCGTGCATCATCAGGGCGAGCGACAGGGCCGCCTTGGAGCCGATGACGATCTCGGGCCCCGACAGATCGAACCGCCCCGGCTGCTGGTCGTCGTGAAGGGACAGGGCGCTCTGCAGGATCGTCGAGATGGCGGCGCTCTCGCGCTCTCCGGTCAGCAGGATGTCGTGGGCATTCCCGAGGGCGATCAGGCGCGCGGCCAAGGCATGCTTGGCCGCTTCCACATCGGTGACGTTGCGCAGACTCTGCGAGGCGATCGCCTGAACCATCGCGAGGGTGTTCTTCATGCGGTGGCTGAGTTCGCGGTTGAGAATCCGCTGCTGCTCGTCCGCCTCGATCCGGATCAGGCTGCTCCAGGCCCGTTCCGCCACCTCGCGGACGAAGGCGATCTCGTGCGGCGTCCAGGAGCGTGGCGAGGCCTCCGTCGCATAGAGCACGCCGACGAGGCGGCCGCGCTGGAGCAGGGGGACGGAGATCACCGCCTGCACACCCTCCGCGATGTAGAGTTCCGCATCGCTATCGAGGTCGGGGGAGGTCGCGAGATCGTCCACCGCGAGGATCTCGCCGCGCCGCAGGCCGGCGATGCTCGCGGGAAATTCCTCGAGCCGCAGGGTCCGGCTCGGAAAAGTCTGTCCGTCCGAGGACCAGGAATGCGCCACCGTCACCAGCCCCGCCGGAAGGTCGACCATGCCGTAGCCGGCCCGCGTCGCCCCGAGGGCGCGGCCCAGGATCTCCGCCGTCATGGCCACGACATCGGCGTTCGAGCGCAATTCACGCAGGCGGTCGCCCAGGCTGATCAGCGCCTCGCGACGGGCATCCGCGCGTTTCTCCTCGGTGATGTCCTCGATCATCGCCATGGCGTGAACGGCGTCACCCAGGGTCTGGGAGACGAGGTTCACCCTCGCCCAGATGATCCGGCCGTCGCGTCTCCGGTAGCGCTTCTCGAACCGGTCCTGCAGGGTCTCGCCGGTGGCGAGGCGGCGATGCAGGTCGTCGCGCGCATCCGCATCCTCGGCGGGGGTCCATTGGGCGAGGGAGCGACCGACGATCTCGGATTCCGGCGCACCCCAGATCTCGCAGAGCTTGGCGTTGACCCTGAGCGCCAGGACGCTGCGGGGATCGAACTGGACGATCCCGATATTGGCACCCTCGAAGACCGCGCGGAATTGTGCCTCCAACTGGCTTCTGACGGTGACGTCGAGCATCGCGCCGACCATCCGCACCGGCGCGCCCAAAGCATCGCGGACGAGATATCCGCGGTCCAGCACGTCGGCATAGGCCCCGTCTCCCTTGAGGAAACGGTACTGGCAGCTCCACCTGTCCGAGCCTCCGTCGAGGAAGGCATTCAGCCCGGCGGAGACGATGGCGCGGTCATCGGGATGGATGTTGCCGAGCCACCAGTCGGAGCCGGGACCGATATGGGCAGGCCGCCAGCCATAGGACGTCTCGAGCGCCTCGTTCCACAGGATGGCGTCGCGCAGCAGGTCCCAATCCCAGACGACATCGTTGGTCGCCCTGGCCACGAGGCGATAGCGCTCGTCGGTCGACCACCGATCGAGGGAGGCGGCACCATCGCCGATACCAACGGCACCGTCGGTCATACCACCGGCCGCCGTCCTTACCGGCGAAGGAAGATCGCGACGACTCCCTCGGAGGGGTGGAGGTACATTCGCAGTGGTCATCGGATGCGGGTCTGATTCCGTCGATCGCCATCACATGAAATGCAGTCGGACCTCGCAACGAACAAGTCTCGCCACGAGATTTCGCGAGATCCTCCCCACCCACAGCGTATCGAACTCGGTTCGGAGACTTGACCCGGCACCTGGGCCCGGGATCGGAAAGCCTCGTCCTCCCGAGCGGACATCGAGCGATGCCGCCTCAGACAGCCGCTGCCGGGACGGGATCGTCCTGGCTCGGCTGCGTCGGAGGATCGACGAAGAGCATCCGCCCGTCGGCATCGTAGACGGCCCCGAGCACGGTCTCGAAATGGCTCACCACGGCGCCATGGCACTCGCAGGCCGCCTCCTGGATCTTGGCCCGGTCGAGAATGGTGATCCGGCCGCGCCCCACCTCGATCAGCCCCTGCACCTGCAGGGTGCGCAGGATCCGGGTCAGGTAGGTCCGCTGCACGCCCAGCATGTTGGCCAGGAGTTCGTGGGTCACGGGAAGCGTTTCGGTGCCGATCCTGTCCTGCAGCGTCAGCAGCCAGCGCAGGCATCGCTCCTCGATCGGGTGGAGGGCGTTGCACGCCACGGATTGCAGCACCTGGCCGAGGAGGCAATCGGCGTAACGGGTGAAGAGGTTGCGCAGCGTGGTCGAGCGAAGCTTGGCGTCCTGCAATTTCGCGGCATCGAGCCTGAGGACCGGTCCGCCGATCTGCACCAGGGCCGTACTGAACGCCGGAAGGCTGCCGTGACTGACGACGCCGCCCACGGCGCCCTCCCGGCCGATCGTGGCCGTCTCGGCGCTCCGGCCGTCACGCATGGAGACGATCAGGTTGATGACCGTCTGATCGCAGGGAAAAGAGATGTACGAGACCCGGGACCCGACGGAAAACAGAACCTCCCCGCGCCGAACGACGGTCGGCTCGAAATGCGGCATCAGAAGCCCGCGATCCTCCCGGGACAGCGCCTTCAGCAGGAGATTGCCTTCGATGAAGGACTCTGTCGACGGGAGCATCTGATGCGCTGTGTTCACCTTCTGTCTCGCGCTTAGCTTATCATCGCCAAGGCGTCTGTCCACTAGTTGACGAAGGTAGCGAAAAATCTTGTCGTCGCGGCGGATTCGAGTGTGGCTCCGCCAGCCTCCGCAGCATCAGGGTCGCCCAACCACCCCACCTCCAACTCCTCCCCACAAGGGGGAGGAGGGCGGGACGGAGCTTCCCGCGAAAAATGTAGAATGCCGTAGCCGTAGGCAAGAAGGCACCCGCGCATCACGCTCGGGCGCGGTGTCGGTTCAGCCCTGGCCGGCCTCGTCGCCTTCGCCGATGCAGTCGAGGGCCCGCTCCACGGCGCTGACCGCTTCGCGCAGGTTGCGGACGGTGAGCTCCATCTCCCTGCGGGGACGGCCCATGGCGGCGGCACGGTGGGCGACGCCCTGAAGCAGCTCCAGGGCGGCGAACAGATCGTCGGCGACGGCGACCACATTGGAGATCTGTGGTGCGGCGGCGGGGGGGCGGGAGAAGGGGACCACGTTGCTCATGTTGGACAAGGTGTCGCCCAAGGCCGGCCCGAGCACCAGATCCAAGGAGGCTAAATCCGCGTGATTGCGGCCCCCATGCCCGAAAGCCGTCAAGCGTAGTGAGCGTTTTCGTGGCGCGAGAACATCACTCTGCCCGTAAGCTGAGACGGTTCGTTATCCTTGTGCTTGACGCGAGGGCCAACCCGGCGCCACGAAAGACCCGATCGGTCCAACCGGACCAGACTCCCAGGAACTTCCGATGCGTCCCATCCCCGTCCTCTTCGCCGTCGGCCTGCTCTGTGCCCTCGGGGCCTGCAACAGCGCCGACCGCAGCGGCTTCTCGGACAGTTTCAGCACCGAGAATTTCCGCCGCTCCAACGACACCAACGGCACGCAGACCCGCCGCGACGTGAACCGCGCCTACACCGCCCCGTCGATGCCCTCCATCGTCAGCCGCGGCAACTGAGAGCCTGCTCGCGTTGCTCGTCCAAGGCCTTACCTCATCCTGAGCAACCATTAGTCTTTTGCCATGGCGTGTCTCTGGCGAGGACGGTGTTTGCGTAAGTGAGGAGCTTTCTGGCGCAGGCGACGAGACTTTTCTGGTGGGATTTTCCGGCGTCCTTGAGGCGTTTGTAGAGTCGGACGAGGGCGTCGTTCCATCGGAAGGCGGCGGGCAGGGCTGCGGCGTAGAGGGCGGTTCGAACGGTGGCGCGTCCTCCCGCGATGCGGCGCTGGCCCTGATGTCGGCCGGAGCTGTGATCGAAGGGGGCGAGACCGGCGAGGCTTGCGGCCTGCTCGCGGGAGAGGTCTCCGAGTTCGGGCATGCGCACGATGAGGGTGAGGGCGGTGCGCGGCCCGATGCGGGGAACGCTGAGGACGAGGTCGAGGCGTCGGGCGAGATCGTCATGGGCGCGCAGGGCGGTGACGAGGGCCTTGATCCGCGCCGCGCGCTCGGCCTTGAGACGCTGGATCTCGGCGGCGATGTGCTCGCGGATGCGCGGGTCTTGATAGGCCTCCCGCCGTGTCTTGAGGCGGACGACGTCCTCGTCGATCTGCTCGACGAGGCGCAGGGGCTCGGCCAGGGCGACCAAGCGCGGATCGGGGGCTGGCCTGCCGGGTCCGTGAGCCGCCGTGCAGGCGGCGATCAGTCCGGCATCGATGGCGTCGGTCTTGGCCCGGCGCAGGCGAAAGGTCGCGTAGGCGCGGACCTGCCGGGGCTGGAACAGGACCACGTCGAGGCCCGCCTCGCGCAGGGCAGCGGTAGCCCTGCGCTCATAGCCGCCGGAGGCTTCGAGGCCGACCCGGCCGATCCCGAGACGGATCAGCACCGCGACGAGTTCGGCCCGCCCCTCACCGGTGTTGGGCAGGCGCCAACGCTCGTCGCATCCGTCGACGGCAAGGTCGAGCCAATCCTTGCCGACATCGATCCCGGCTACGGCCGGACCGGTCTTCGTGCTACTGTGTGTCATCTTCGTCGACCCTGCCTTGCAAGCGAACCACGACGTTCAGGCAACCATCCGGGTTCGATGAAGAGGCCGACCGCGATCTTGCTCAGGAGCAGCCAAAAGGCTCAGGCGCCAACGATCCGACGGCCGACCGCCCCACTCCGGACGGCCATCCGGGGTGGGGCATTCCTCACGGAACACGGCGACCATAATCCAAGTCGCTATTGCAAGGCGCCGCGAAGCGGCCTCGAAGGAGCCCTCCAGGGATCACGCGAGCACTGGAGGCCTCCTTCGAGGCCCGCTGATGCGGGCACATCAAGAGGAGGAGGTCTGATTGGATGATCGATCCTGGAATGGAAATCCGTCGAAAAATCCAATCGAACAGGCTCCGACACTCGCCACTCAGTTCTTGGCCAGGGCGTCCGCGAAGGCGATCATGCGGTTGCGGGCGTAGGTCGGCAGGCCGGCACTGATCGACGTGCCGGTGTTGAAGGACGAATTGCCCATCAGCACCTGGGCCGGAAGCAGGTTCTTCAGAACCGGCACGCGGGCATATTCCTGCTTGCGGTCGAGGACATCGGCCTTGATCGCCAGCGCCATATAGGTCGTCACCACCGTCTTGCCGGGGTCGTTCGGCATCGGCTGGAACACGGCGAGGAACTTGCCGAAGCGCAGGATCTGGTTGACCCAGAAGATCGTCTGTTCGAGACCGCCCGCCACCGGCGTGTCGACCCGCGTGAGCGCCGCGAGCGAAGCCGCTTCGGCCGCCGGCAGGGTCCGCAGCTCGCTCTGGAACGAGACGAACTCGGCCACCTTCTTCGAGGCACCGTCCTCCAGCTTGTTGGCGAGCTTCACGCCCAGGGGCAGCTTGCCCTCGAGGTCGTAGCGGGATTCGATGCAGGCGGCGGCGCCCTCGCACCAGGCCCGGTCCGGGCGGCGGGCGAAGGCGGCGGCCGGGTCCTTGGTGGGCGTCACCTCGGCGGGGCTCAGCGTCTTGTGCTTGATGACGGGGTCCATCTTGGACACGAAGCCGAGATTGGCGAAGGCCGACAGGTCGATGGAGTCCGCGGGCTTGGCCACCACGAACCGCCCCTGCGCCACATAGACCTTCAGGGTCTCGTGCCGCTGCTTCGAGACGCCGTTGAGCGTCACGGTGTAGTCGGGCTCGGCATAGGCGGGGTAGGGCGCCAGGGCCGCCTGCTCGGCCGGGCGCAGCTTTCGCCATTCGAGATAGGGCGTCAGGCCGCTCTCGGGGTTGGCCGGATTGTCCCGGTGGTCGGTGAACAGGATCGTGCCGGGCTTGAGGGCGGCAAGGCCCGACGGCTCGATGGCGGGAACCTCCTTGATCCGGTCGGCGGGGACCTGGGCCTTCATCCCTTCCTGCGCGGAGGCGGGGAGGCCGAGTGCCAGGACGGGCAGGAAGCTGAGAATCTGGACAAGGACACGTGTCGCCGGAAGCTGCGTCTTCACGTCGGGGCCTCGATTGCTGATGAAGGGGGGATCCGCGCCTTCAGTAGCGCGGGTCGTCGCCGAACAGGTAGTCGGGATCGCGGCGGCGAGCGCGGGGCGGCTCGTCCTCGCCGAAGGGCGAGCGTTGGGTGCCGGGCCATGCCGGGCTCCGCGACCCCTCGTAGCCATAGCCATCCCCCTGCGCCCGGCGGCCGCGCGGCTGCGCCGGCCTCTCACCGAAGGGGTCGAGGGGGTCCGGCTCGGCCCCGCGCCGGGTGGTGAGGTTGCCGTACAGGTCGCCCACCACGTCGGCGCCGTCGTCGAGGCCGCCAGTGTCGCCGTCCTCGGAATCCGGCCGCATGGCGGTCTGCACCTCGCGCGGCAGCAACTGGTATTGCGTGTCGGCCACGCGACCGTTGCTCAGCCGGAAATGCTCGAGGAAGCCGCCACCCGCGACACGCTCACCGCTGCGGGCGTCGATGGGCAGGTCGGCGAGGTCACGTTTCGCCTCCGGGGAGGGCGGGGCGAGGGGAGTGCGCGCCACGCCGTTGGCCCAGGCGGCCTGCAGGATGGTGCCGGCGATCGGCACCGCGAGATGCCCGCCGGTCTGGCCGCGCCCCAGGGTCCGGCGGGTGCCGTCGGCATTGTCGTAGCCGACCCAGACCACGATGGTGATCTCGTTGGTGAAACCGGCGAACCAGGCGTCGTTCTCGTTCTCGGACGTGCCGGTCTTGCCGGCAATGGAGCCGGAGAAGCGGGCGAGGGCCGCCGCCGTGCCGTGGTTGGTGACACCCTGCAGCATGGTCTTCAGCTGATAGAAGGCCACCCTGTCGGCCGAACCGATCCGCACCGGCTCCTTCGGCTCGCGCTTGTACAGAACCGTGCCGTCGCGCTCCACCGCCTCCAGCGCGTAGGGCGCCGGCCGCGCGCCCTCGTTGGCCACGGCCGCGTAGAAGGCAGCGAGATCGACCATGCGGACCGGCTGCGAGCCGAGGACGAACGGATAGTAGCGCTCGCATTCGGCATAGAGCTGCGCTTCGAGCGCGAGGTCGCAGACGCGGGTGAGGCTCGCCGGCGGCGTATCGGCGATGCCGCCCTGGAGCAGGCGCGCGGTGACGAGGTTCTTCGAGAATTCGAGCCCGCGCCGAAGGGTCGTCGCGCCCGACCCGCCGCCATCGTAGTTCTTCGGGCTCCAGGATTGGCCGACACCGCCGATGGGCGGCAGGGTCACGCTGGCATCCATCACCAGGGTATTGGGCTGCAGGCCGGCGTTGAGCGCGGCGAGATAGGTCAGCGGCTTCAGGGTCGAGCCGGGCTGGCGCACGGTCTGCGTCACCCGGTTGAGCTGGCTCAGCGGGTAGGAGAAGCCCCCGTCCATGGCGAGGATGCGCCCGGTGCGGTTCTCCAGCACCAGGGCCGCGCCCTGGACGGAGGGGCGCACGCGCAGCTCCGCGCGGAGAGCCTTAGCCTTCGGGTCGCGCAGCTTCACCCGCACCACGTCGTAGGTCTGTAGTCGGCCCTTGGCGATGCCGGGATCGAGGCTGACGATGCGCCCGTCGGCGAGCCCCGCCTTCACCGGTCCGCGCCCGGATTCGAGCACCACGGCGAGCGGCCAATGCACGTCGTAGAGCACCGGCCGCGCGCTCTCCAGGGCGCGCTGCCAGACGGGTTTCTGCGCCGCCGGCTTCGGCCCGGTGGCCGCCGGTGCGGACTTCGCGGCAGCGGGCTTGTCCGCGGCCGATCTGGGCTTCGCCTCGCCGCCGACGACGAGCGGCACCGACTGGACCGATCCCTCCACGGCGGGCGTCGCCCCGCCGAGCTTGGCGATGCTGTCGGCGAGGTTGAATTCCGGCCCCTCGTAGCGCTGGCGCCCGGTGGCGCGCTCGTAAGTGGCGAGCCCGTCCTGCAGGGCGGATTCCACGGCGGTCTGGAGGCCGGCATTGATGGTCGAGCGGACCACGTGGGAGGCTGAGGTGAGCGAGTCGATGCCCGCGAAGGTGCGCGCCTCGCGGGTGAGGTGATCGACGAAGTAGAACCCCGAATCCCGCCGCGTGGTCTCGATCGGCTTCAACCCGAGGGGGGCGTTGGCCGCCTCGGTCAGCTGCGCCTCGGTGATGACGCCCTCGTCCTTCATCCGCGCCAGCACATAGGCGCGGCGCTCCTTGGCGCGGTCGGGATACTTGTCCGGATTGTAGAAGTTCGGCCCCTTCGGCATGCCGCCCAACAGCGCCGCCTCCGGCACGGTGAGCTGCCCCACGGATTTCCCGAAATAGCTCCGCGCGGCCATCTCGATCCCGTAGGAGCCGCGGCCGAGATAGATCCCGTTGAGGTAGAGTTCGAGGATCTGCGGTTTGCCGAGGATCCGCTCCAGGCGGGAGGCCACGATCATCTCGCGGATCTTGCGCTCATAGGTGACGTCGTCGCCCACCGACAGGTTCTTGACCACCTGCTGGGTGATGGTGGAGCCGCCGGCCGGCCGGCCCGGCGAGGCGAGATTGCCGATGAAGGCCCGGATGACGCCGCGCTCGTCGATGCCCTTGTGGGTCTCGAAGCGCTTGTCCTCGGCCGCCACGAACGCCTTTTGCACCATCACCGGCACGTCGGAGATCGGCACGCTGAGACGGCGTCCATTGGCCTCGAACGCCTCGGCGTAGCGCTTGCCGGCCCCATCGAGGATCAGGCTCGCGCCGGGCAGCTTGCGGTCCTTCAGGTCCTGGGCCGAGGGCAGGTCGGCCACGGCCTTGTTGTAGAAGGCGATCACTTCACCCGCGTCGAAGGGCGAATTCGCCGGGTTCTCGCCCTTGCAGAACTGCCGGTAGCTCGTGTTGAGCTCGCCGATATCGAGCCCGTGCAGGAGCTTCGGCGCGGAGGCACCGGCGATGGCCGAGGGGTCCTCCATGGCGGTGGAGATCAACTCGTCGAGGTTGATGTCCTCGATGTCGAAGGCTTTCCGCATATGCGCGCAGCCGTCGCGCAGGATCTGCACCACTTGGCCCTTGTCGGCCACCGGATCGAACTGCGTCTTCACGGCATCCGGCCGCGTCGTCACCTGACTGAGCGTCAGCGCCGTCGCGAACAGCTTGATCAGGATGATGTTCATCGAGGAGCGGGCACCGAAATCCAGGACGCGTCACAGGGCACGGACGACAGGATCGGCAGCCGCAACGCACACGGCCCAAGATGGGATGCACAAGGCGGCTGATTTAAGGAGACGCCCGTCATCAAGCCTCGCCGAGACCAAGGTACTGCTCGGCTGTGGAAGGCGGGACCGAACGGAATTTTGTAGCCATGCCTTGTTCGACAGCATCGAGGATGATACATGTCACGTATCACGTAGTGCGCGCATGATTCAGAGCTTTGCAGACAAACGCGTCGAAGCCTTTTTCGAGGATGGAGCGAGCTACAGGCCCTGGCGTGCTTTCGAGGCTGCGGCCAAACGCAAGCTCGATATTCTCGATGCCGCAACGACTCTCGACGACCTACGCTCTCCCCCCGGGAACCGCCTGGAGCTCCTCAAGGGTAACCGTGCGGGGCAGTACAGCATCCGCATCAACGATCAGTGGCGTCTTTGCTTCCGATGGACAGTACAAGGGCCGGAGCAGGTAGAAATCGTCGATTACCATTGAGATACGAAGGAGATCGGACATGTCTCGCATTCGCACGCATCCGGGTGAAGTTCTGGCCGAAGAATACCTCGCCCCACTCGGGCTTTCCGCCCGGCAGGTCGCAGCCGAGATCGGTGTTCCCCCCAACCGCCTGTCCGAGATCATCCGCGAACGGCGTGGCGTGAGTGCCGACACGGCGATCCGGCTCGGTGTCCGCTTCGGCACATCTCCCCAGTTCTGGCTCAACCTCCAGAACGCGCATGATCTGTCCAAGGCACGCGCGACGATGGACTATTCCGCCATCCGGTCGTGCGAACCCCAGACCGTTCCGGTGCCATAAAGGGGAGCCGTAGCTCCGCCTACTTGTTCCGCCCCAGCAGCACGAGCCAGCCGATTCCGATCACGCAGACCATCGCGCCCACCGTGATGAAGGCCGGTGTGCCGAGATCCATGAAGCGGGGGGCGAGCTGCGTCGCGAAGGCCGCCACGATGAGCGCCACGGCGATGCGGGCGGCGGCGCGCTCGATGCCGCGGGTGAGCTTCTCGATGCCCTTCAGCTCGATCTCGACGGTGACGCGGCCCTGTTTCAGGCGCACCAGCATGAGGTGAATGAGGGTGGGCAGTTCGGAGGCCGCTCCGAACAGGCCCGCTCCCACCGCCTCGACCTTGCGGCTGATGCCCTTGATCGAGAACTGCGAGGCGAGCTTGCTCTTCACCGTCGGGCCGGCGGCGGTGAAGAGGTCGAATTTCGGGTCGAGATGGCGCATCACGCCATCGGCGGTCACCAATCCCTTGAACAGGATGGCGAGGTCGGTGGGCATGGCGAGGTCGTTCTCGCGGGCCATGGTCATGAAATCGGTGAGGAGGTCACCGAAGTTCAGCACCGAGCCGGCATGGCGGTTGATGAAGGCCTGGGACGAGGTCTCGAGCTTGGTGAGATCGGGATTGCTCGATCCGGTCCAGTCGAGGAGGACGGCCATCAGCCCATCGGAATCCTCCTTCAGCATGGCGCCGATCAGCATGAGAAGCTGGGTGCGGCGACGCTCGGAGAGGCGGCCGATGATGCCGAAATCGATGAAGCCGATGCGGTTGCCGGGCATCACCAGCATGTTGCCGGGATGCGGATCGGCGTGGAACACGCCCTCGATCAGCGCCATGTTGAGGAAGGCGTCGGTGCCCTTCTGGGCGACCTTGACCTTGTCGATCCCGGCCGCGTCGAGGCGGGGATGGTCGTTGGGCGGGATGCCGTGGATGAATTCCTGGACGAGAACGCGCTCGGAGGTGAACTCCCAGTGGATCTTGGGGATGACGATGTCGTCCCGGTCGGCGAAGATCGCCGCGATGGTCTCGCAGTTGCGCGCCTCGTTGACGAGGTCGAGCTCGCCGTAGAGACCGGCGGCGAGGTGGCGCATCTGCTCCTGGGGCTGGTAGCGCCCGAATTCCGGCCACTCGTCGACCACGATGCGGGTGGCATGGGCGAGGAGACGCAGATCCGCCTCGATGATCTTGCGCAGGCCGGGGCGCAGGACCTTCACCACCACCTCCTCGCCCGACATCAGACGGGCGCGGTAGACCTGGGCGATGGAGGCCGCGGCCAACGGCACCGTGTCGAACTCGGCGAAGATCTCCGAGGGGGGCGCCCCGAGATCGGCCTCCAGCTGCGGCCGGATCTTGTCCCAGGCGATTGGCCGGACCTGGCTGTGGAGCTTCTCCAGCTCCTCCGTCCATTCCGGCGTCAGCAGGTCCGGCCGGCTCGCGAGGATCTGGCCGAGCTTGATGAAGGTCGGCCCCAGGGCCTCGATCGCGCGGCGCACGCGCTGCGGCTGGGACAGGCGGGCCACGTCCACGTGGGGCCGGCGGCGCTTGGCGAACCGCGCCAGATGGCCGAGGCCGAGGCGCTCCACGACCTTGGTGACACCGAATCCGATCAGGACAGCGGCGATCTCGCTCAGGCGCTGCCTGTCGCGAGCGGCGACGAAGGCGGTTTTCAGCATGTGCGCAAGGGACTGCCCCGTCTGGCGTGAAGGTGGCCGCGTTGAAAAGTCAGGCCGGCCCGCCTGTTCGGATCGTGCCGATCTGCGGCGCGGCTCCGTCTAGGGTGCCGGCGAGGCCGAAATTTGGCAGCGCCGCCGCATTTGCCAGGACGGCAGCCTCGACCGGGACGGCAGCCTCCGACGGGATTAGCGCCGCCACACGCCCGGCGCCAGACGCCTTTTCAGCCCATGCGACCCTGGAATCGCACATCGCCGCCGCGAGGCATCCCCTCCGCGTGAAAATGAGCTAAACACGCGGACCGGACACGGGCGCCCCACCGATCGCGAACGAACGCGCGGCGGGGACGGGCGCCTCCTCAGACACGCAGTTCCACGGAAACGGAGACACGGTCCCGATGGCAGGCACGCCCCGCGCAGGTATCATTCCGGTGACGCCCTTCCAGCAGAATTGCACCCTGATCTGGTCCGACGAGACCAAGATCGGCGCGGTCGTCGATCCCGGTGGCGATCTCGACCGGATCGAAGCCGCGATCCGCGACCAGGGCATCACCATCGAGAAGATCCTGCTCACCCATGGCCATATCGACCATGCCGGCGGCGCGGACGAGCTGCGCGAGCGGCTCGGCGTTCCGATCGAGGGCCCGCACGAGGCCGACCGCTATCTGCTCGATTCCCTGCCCGAGACCGGAGCCAATTACGGGATCGACGGTGCGCGCGCCGTGATTCCGGACCGCTGGCTCGCCGAGGGCGACGCGGTGAGCGTGGGCGAGCTCGGCTTCGACATCGTGCACGCGCCAGGCCATTCGCCCGGCAGCGTGGTCTTCGTCAGCCGCGACGCGCGCTTCGCCCTGGTGGGAGACGTGGTGTTCAAGGGCTCGGTCGGCCGCACCGACCTGCCCGGCGGCAACCACGACCAGCTCATCCGCGCCATCAAGGACAAGGTCCTGCCGCTGGGCGACGACATCGCCTTCATTCCCGGCCACGGCCCCACGAGCACGCTGGGCGAGGAGCGGATGACCAATCCGTTCCTGCAGGAGTGAACTTCGGAGATGGGTGAGAGCGTCATCGCCTGGCCCCGTCGTGACTACGCTGTGGGGCGGCGAGAGACTGTCGGCTCTTGTCTCTTGCCACTCCCCGCGGCGCCACCTCATATCCTAGCGGCGGACGATCATGGATCGC
This sequence comes from Methylobacterium sp. CM6241, assembly GCF_054817845.1. NCBI lineage: Bacteria > Pseudomonadati > Pseudomonadota > Alphaproteobacteria > Hyphomicrobiales > Methylobacteriaceae > Methylobacterium > Methylobacterium sp. CM6241. Next base: position 4,179,813 of record NZ_CM139246.1, on the reverse strand, counting down.
CTGCACGTTCGAGGACCATGATCGATGTCGGACACCGTGCCGTTTGATCTCGAGGAGTAGCGCGCCCGAATCGAGCGAGCTCAGGAAGAGACCCGCAAGTTTGTCGCCGAGCAGCACAAACTGATCGCCGAGCAGAGCAAATTCGCTGCCGAGCAGAGCAAGCTTGCCGCTGAAGCATCGAAGCTGGCGCGAGATCGGATGCTCGCCCCGTGGCAGATCGCCCTTTCGGGTATGGCTGCCGGCGCTGCGTTCTTCGGCGCGGGTGCGGCTTTCATAAAGGTGCTCGGGCCTTGAGGTGAATTCGGCTCGTTCGGGCTCCGAAACGGCCTGCCTTTCTCGCCTCCTGCCTGACGCTCGGACGTCTTCCACCGCCCCATCGGCTCGGTTCGCCACAACTGGGCTGGAGCGGTGCATTTTCAAGACGCACCGCTTATATATAGCCCACTGAACGAATCGCAGGCGTACCCGGGGACCGAGCCGGGGCACGAAAATCAAGCAAAGACCCGCCTGCCTGGGGAACTTGATGTCCGACATGACCGACGACGACACCTCCCGCAACCTGGCGGCTACGGCCTATGGGGCGGAATCCATCCGCGTGCTCAAGGGGCTGGATGCCGTGCGCAAGCGGCCCGGCATGTATATCGGCGACACCGATGACGGGTCGGGCCTGCATCACATGGTCTACGAGGTGGTGGACAACGCCATCGACGAGGCGCTGGCGGGCCATGCCGACATCGTCACCTGTACCCTCAATGCCGACGGCTCGGTGACGGTGTCCGATAACGGCCGCGGCATCCCCACCGACATCCACAAGGAGGAGGGGGTCTCGGCCGCCGAGGTCATCATGACCCAGCTCCATGCCGGCGGAAAGTTCGACCAGAATTCCTACAAGGTCTCCGGCGGCCTGCACGGCGTCGGCGTCTCCGTCGTCAACGCCCTCTCGCAATGGCTCCGCCTGCGCATCTGGCGCAACGGCAAGGAGCACGCGATGGAGTTCCGCCACGGCGACGCGGTGTCGCCGCTGGTGGTCGTGGGCGACGGCAACGGACGGCGCGGCACGGAAGTGTCGTTCCTGCCCTCCACCGACACGTTCACGATGATCGAGTTCGACTACGCGACGCTGGAAAAGCGCCTGCGCGAACTCGCCTTCCTCAATTCCGGCGTGCGCATCGTCCTCACCGACGCGCGCCATGCCGAGCACAAGCGCGAGGAGCTGTTCTACGAGGGCGGGATCGAGGCCTTCGTGCGCTATCTCGACCGCTCGCGCAAACCGATCGAGGGCATGACGAAGCCGGTCTTCGTGCGGGCCGAGCGCGACAACATCCGCGTCGAGGTCGCGCTGTGGTGGAACGACTCGTTCAACGAGACCGTGCTGCCCTTCACCAACAACATCCCGCAGCGTGACGGCGGCACCCATATGGCGGGCTTCCGCGCCGCCATGACCCGGCAGATCACCGGCTATGCCGAATCCACCGGCATCACCAAACGCGAGAAAATCACCCTCACCGGCGAGGATTGCCGCGAGGGCCTGACGGCGGTCATCTCGGTGCAGGTGCCCGACCCGAAATTCTCGTCGCAGACCAAGGACAAGCTGGTCTCGTCGGAAGTGCGCCCGGCCGTGGAGAACGTCCTCAACGAGGGCCTCTCCAACTGGCTCGAGGAGAACCCGGCCCAGGCGAAATCCGTGATGGGCAAGGTCATCCTGGCGGCCTCCGCCCGCGAGGCCGCGCGCAAGGCCCGCGAGACCGTGACCCGCAAGGGCGTGCTCGACATCGCCTCGCTGCCCGGCAAGCTCGCCGATTGCCAGGAGCGCGACCCGTCGAAATGCGAGATCCTGCTGGTGGAGGGCGATTCCGCCGGCGGCTCGGCCAAGCAGGGCCGCGACCGCCACTTCCAGGCCGTGCTCCCCCTGCGCGGCAAGATCCTGAACGTCGAGCGCGTGCGGGCGGACCGGATGCTGTCCTCGGCCGAGATCGGCACGTTGATCACGGCGCTCGGCGCCGGCATCGGCCGCTCCTCCACCGACCGCGAGGGCTTCAACCCCGACAAGCTGCGCTATCACCGCATCATCATCATGACCGATGCGGACGTGGACGGCTCGCACATCCGCACCCTGCTGCTGACCTTCTTCTTCCGGCAGATGCCGGAGCTGATCGAGCGCGGCTACGTCTACATCGCCCAGCCGCCGCTCTATAAGGCCGCCAAGGGCAAGACCGCGATCTACCTCAAGGACGAGCGGGCGCTGGAGGATTACCTGATCGATGCCGGCGTCGACGGGGCGGTGCTCCGGCTCGCATCGGGCGCCGAGTTCGGCGGGCCGCAATTGAAGGCCCTGGTGGAGGAGGCGCGTCAGTTCCGCGGCCTGATGCAGGCGCTCCACACGCGCTACGACCGCGCCACGGTGGAACAGGCGATGATCGCCGGGGCCTTCCGCACCAACGTGGACGAGAACCCCGACGAGGCGGCGAAGCGCGCCACCGAGATCGCCCGGCGCATGGACGTCATCGCCGACGATATCGAGCAGGGCTGGGAAGGCTCCGTCAGCGAAGGCGGCTACATCCTCAGCCGGACCCTGCGCGGGGTGCGCCAGGTCGTGACCCTCGACGCCTCGCTCATCGCCTCGCAGGAGGCACGCCGCCTGTCCGACCGGGCCGAGGCCCTGCGCGAGATCTATGGCGAGCCGGTGACCTATGCCCGCAAGGGCGAGGAGACCGTGCTGCACGGCCCCGTCGGCCTGTTCGAGGCGGTGATGGCCTTCGGCCGCAAGGGCCTGCAGCTCCAGCGCTACAAGGGGCTCGGCGAGATGAACCCGCAGCAGCTGTGGGAGACCACCCTCGACAGCGAGGTGCGCTCGCTGCTCCAGGTTCGGATCAAGGACACGCAGGATGCCGACGACCTGTTCGTGAAGCTGATGGGCGACGTGGTGGAGCCGCGCCGGGAGTTCATCCAGGAGAACGCCCTCAGCGTCGCCAATCTCGACGTCTGAGCCAACGCGACCGGGAGGGTCGATATGAGCAACATCATCCGTCCGACCTTCGGTCAGCCGCGTCGGCCTGAGCCCGTCAGTGACGACGACCGGGTCGAGGTCACGACGCAGCGCGTCTACGGGGAGGCCGGCGATCACCGCGTCTGCCTCGTCCGCGACGACGACGCGCCCGGCGGGGAGGTCTACAAGGTCGTCGTCGGGCGTCTCTCCGGGCAGGAAGTCAGCACCGTGGCGATCCTGCCGGCCACGGCCGAGGGCGAAGTGGATGCCGAGATGGTCGCCCTCGCGATCCTCCGCACGCTGAGCCTGATCGACGAGGACGACGACACTCCGGGCATCGCCTGAGGGCCAGTCCTCCGGCCCGGCCGAGTTCTCCATCGCCGGCGCGAGGCAGGCGACAGGATGTCCCATCTCTTGCGAGCGACCACCGCCGAAGAAGCCCGCGCTCCGGGCGCGATGGCGGCTGGCAGGACCCGTCTTCCCGATCAGCCGATAGCGTAAGCGTCTGCACCGGCTCCACTTCCCGAGCCTCGGCTCCGCCGCGCGGCCGCTGAATCACGTCGGCCGTCACAGGCGCTTCCACCGACGCAGTGCTCGGCAACGAACCTTCCGTCGTCCGAGGAACCATTGACGCCAGATTGGACTTATTCTAATTAGCAACTGAGGGGCAGGCGCATCGGGGGCGTCCCGAGCCGGCCCGGACATATTGGAGAGACCCATGGCACAGATCACCAGCGCAGCTTGCGAGGCCTGCCGCTTCTTCGACGACCACAAGATCAATGGCGGCCAGGCTGCCGCCGATCAGGGCCTCTGCCGCTACAACCCGCCGGTGAGCCAGCCCGAGCCGAAGTCGCCCGGCCTGTGGCCGGTGGTGGCCTCGAAGGATTGGTGCGGTCACTTCACCTCCGGCATGACCGCCGCCGAGTAAGCTCCAGCCGCCCGCCGGACCCGTCAGGCAAGACCGATCGGTCAAGCTTAGAGAGGCTCGGCACAAGGTCGGTTTCATCACGAAGGGCGAGATCGGGGCCGGTGCGGAAGCACCGGCCCTTTCTCATGTGTCGAATACGGTGGCGTCTCTTCCCGAACCTCACGAAGAATTCTCTCGCACGCGTCCCGAATTCCGTTAGGACGCCGCGAGCCGGTCATGATCCGGTCACCTTCGCGTCCGAAGCGGGGACCTTCAGACGATGGGCGGCTCCTGCCATCGCGTCCTGTGTCACGCGGTCCGTATGGATGGGCGGCACAGGGACGGGCGGTTGCGTTTCGGGGCGGGTTAAGGATTTTTTCTGGATGACGTATCGACCCATTTCGGCAATGGCCGGGCGCCTCTTGGCCCCGATGGCCGGCCTCGCGCTCAGCGCGATATCGGGCTTCGCCGTGGCCGCCCCCAACGACCCGAGCGGAACCTGGCTCACCGAGGACGGGCGAGCCCGTGTCCGCATCGAGAAATGCGGCGCCAAGAACGATCACGTCTGCGGCTACGTCGTCTGGCTGAAAGTGCCGCTGAACGACAAGGGCCAGCCCCGGGTCGATTTCAAGAATCCCGACCCGAAGAAGCAGGCCCGCCCCTCCCTCGGCCACCAGCTCATCATGGGCATCAAGCCGAACGCCGAGAACCATTACGAGGGCAAGATCTACAACGCCGAGGACGGGTCGTTCTACGATGTGACGATCTGGAGCGAGAAGCCCGGCGAGCTCACCGTGCGCGGCTGCATGCTGCGCTTCATGTGCATGTCGCAGGCCTGGACCAAGGTGACGGACACGGCACCGGGCCAGATCACCGGCCCGACCAACGGCCCGGGCGGCCCCCGCTCCGATCCGGAATGGGCGCCGAAGGCCGCACCGGCCGGGGGAGCCGGCACGCCTGCCGCATCCTCCGCCAAACCGGCCGCCACGGCACCGAAGCCGGCAGCCAAGCCGGCCGAGTAAGACGACGGCCGGAACCGTTCGATCCGGCCGAGGGTCGTTGGAATGATCGACGGCCGCTCGTATCCGCTCGATGACGTCCTGCACGGCCGGATCGTGCCGCTACCGTGCGAACTCCTGACGATCAGGGAGTTCGCACGGTAGCGGGCGTCGGAAGTCCGGTTGCACGACAAGACCTATCCTCGGATCGAGACCCGTCCTGGGATCAAGCCCCTCGCTTGGCCGGGGAGCCGCTGCCCGCCGGCATCATCGCGAAGCTGCCACCCCTGATCGTCTTCGAGCCGTCCGGGGACGTTCCCCGGACCGGGCGCGCGGCGAAGGAGGCGACCGGGATCACTCGGCGCTCGGCGTAGCGGTTCCGACAGGCCCGAGCGGCTGCAGCCACACCGGAGCCGCACCTCCGACATTCGATCCCCAAGACCCTCGACCGATCCCCAAGACCCTCGACAACGAAGCCACCCACGAGCGCCCGACGGTGCGCGTGCCCGGCTTCCTTGTATGAGGGACACCCGACGCTGCGCGTCTGCGCCACGTCCGGTCGGGAACGACCGCCCGGAGCCGGTCTGTTTCCATCGGTCGGGGCCATATTCGGCCAAACGTTGAGTGCGCCGCAGGCTCGACATAGACTTTGCTTGTCCAAGACATCGGTCGACCTTTGTAGAGGGGTCGATCGATGGATCGGCATTGCGGAGATCCAAGTCAGTCCATGAATTTCAGCTTGAAATCCCTTGTCATCCTTGCGATTTTCGGAGCACTATCCGGGGAGGCCAAGGCAATCGATTCCGGCTTCTACAATGGCAGCCATGTTTGCAACGGCGCGTTGACGCTGGACGACTGGGAATTCCGACAGGAAGGGTCGTCATTCGACGTCTTCTTTCGCAAGACGACGGCGTCTTCCTTCCAAAAGCTGGAGTTGGTCGCTCAGGATACGGATGGTGGTCTTCTCCTCGTCGATCGACGCGGTCGCCCTTGGATCGCGGTGCGATTCGGGCAGAACGGCGACAGCCTCCAGGGGCGGTGGCTCACCGGCCAGGGCAAGCCGCAATCCGATTGCGAGCCGTTCACGCTCTCCCGGAGCGAGAGCGCGAAGGCTCGCATGGATCGCCTCTTCGGTCTGCTTGGCGAGACCAGTCCCTCCGTCGAAACGGTGCGGACCGTCGCCGAGGAACAGCAGAAACTCCCGCCGATCGACCTGCTGCCGGATCTGGACCAGCAAGCCTATCGCCAGCGCTATGCCGAGGCGGCGCCGACCTTCTGGAAGCGCTTCTACGACGCCGAGCGCAAGCGGCTCGCGGAACTTCCCGTCGAACCGTCGGACGCCCGTGATCGGGCCGTCGGGGAAATGCGTGCGGTGACGAGCCTCACGCTGGCGCCCGAGGGGTCGCTCGACCGAAACGGGGCAGCCCGCCAGGCTGCCCTGGACTTCCTGCGCATCGTCGCCGACCGCCTCGCGGCGAGCGGGCAACCGCTCGAGGCCCTCCCGGGGGATACCTTGTGCGAGCGAATGGCGACGTTCGGCTCTATCGACGTCGAGCGGCTCGAATTGGCGGTCGGTCTACCGGTCGAATACTGGGACCGTGCCTTCACGGAGGACCTTCTCCAGAAAGCCCAGTCCTGCAAGGACGGCAGGACCATCGGGCGGTTGCTGTCTCAATCCTATCCCGACATCGAGAAGCGCCGGAAGGCCGCCCTCTGGCTGCGCGAGGAGCGGAAGCGCCTCCTCGCCCTTCCCCTGACCCTGACGTCGTTCCGTGACACGAACGGGTTGCAGCTCAGCAGGGACGAACTCCGCCGAAACGACGTGTCGCGAATGGCCCTTGACCGCTTCCTCGGAGCCCCGCTCGAAACCCGTCGCACCGAGATGGAGCAGGCCGCCGCTCGGGAGCTTCAGGAGGTGTTCGGCGGCGACAGCCTCAAGAGCCTCCCCCTCAACGAGGCTCGCTCGCAATGCGACCGGCTCGTCGGCACGCAATGGGGCAACGAGGCCCTGTCGCGCCTCCACAAGACCTGCACCGGAATGGCGGAAGACTACGTGGCGAGAAGCGTCCGGCAGGTCTTCCAGGAGCAGGTCGGGCAGATCGAGGCTGCGCCGAAGACGTTCGCAGGGCTGGAAGCCAATAACTGGTTCCTGATGGGCACGGGCGATGTGCGCGGGATCTATCCGCCGGCGGCCCTCGTCACGGAGTTCAACGGCAAGGTCGCCGAGGTCCGGGCCGAGGCCGTCCGCATTGCGACGGGCGAAGTCGATCGGGCCTTCGCCGCCGCCGATCCTGTGTCGGACGTCACGGCGTCGCCCATCCTGCAATGCGGGCGCGGCACGATTCCGTTGCATGAGAGTCTCAGGCTTCTCGTCCAGGCCTGCCAGGAAGGAAGCCGCGCCTTGGCCGCCCGGCGCGACGAGCTCCGGTGCCAGGAAGCCCTCAAGGCATCCGGCGGCGGCTCCGGCCTGCTGGACGCCACGATCAGGCCGAAGGCCGCAGCGGGCAACAGCTTCCGGGTCCGTCAGCTCGTCTGCGAAGCGGCCAGGCAGAAGGTCACGGTCACCTTCCCCACCTCCGGCATGTTGTGGTGGTCCAAGCAATATGTCGAGGCGCGGCTCCCGGCCGAGAGAGGACGCGACCAGGTCCGCGCCCTGCGCTGGCTCATCGAGCCGGTCGCCGATGCGAAGGGCGAATGGGCGATCTCCAGGCTCGAATCCAAGACAGGGGAGGTGGCGCTGCCCTTCCCCGAAGACAGCCTGCTGCCCTGCCTCGCGCGGCAAAGCCTCTGCCGCTGACCTCTCTGCGCGACCTCGACACCGGGGCGGCCGAGATGGGTCTTTCGTCACGCCGGTCGATACCGGCTCGTGCTGCCCCGGATCTCAGGTCCGGGGCGACGCATCGTTTAAAGCCCCGTCACTCCACCAGCGCGGCGTAGGTCAGCACCCGCAATTCCCGTCTGATCGGCAGGGCCGAGGAGGGGATGAGCTGGGCCAGCATCACCACGGCGAGATCCTCCGCCGGGTCGATCCAGAACGAGGTGCTGGCCAAGCCGCCCCAGGCGACCTCGCCGGGGGTGCCGACGATCTGCGCCCGCGCCGGGTCGAGCATGACCGAGAAGCCGAGCCCGAAGCCGATCCCCGTATAGGACGATTCCGAGAAGCGCGGCTGGCCCATCGAGGCGAGGTCGCCGCCGAGATGGTTCATCAGCATCAGCTCCACCGTCTTGCGGCCCAGGAGCCGCACGCCGTCGAGGGCGCCGCGCCCGAGAATGAAGCGGCAGAAGCGCATGTAATCCGACGCGGTCGAGACGAGGCCGCCCCCGCCGGAGGCGATCGCGGGCTTGGTGGTGAAGCGGCTTCCCACCGCGTCGTCGTAGAGCTTGAGGCTGCGGTCGCGGAACAGGCTGTAATTGGCCGCCAGCCGGGAGACCTTGCCGGCGGGCACGTGGAAATCCGTATCGACCATGCCGAGCGGGTCGATCACCCTCGTCTTCAGGAAATCGCCGAAATCCTGTCCCGAGACCACCGCGACGAGATGGCCGAGGAGGTCGGTGGCGACGCTGTAGTTCCATTCCGCGCCGGGCTGGGCGAGGAGGGGCTGCCGCGCCAGCCGGGCGACCACCTCGGCGAGGCTCGCATCCTGGTTCTCGCCGAAATCGACGCCGTTCTGCCGGTAGAGCGCATCGACGAGGGTCGCCTCCATGAAGCCGTAGGTGAAGCCCGCCGTATGGGTGAGGAGGTCACGGATGGTGATCGGGCGCTGGGCCGGCACGGTCTCGGCCTTCACCCGGTTGCCGCCGGTGAAAACCCGCATGTCGGTAAATTCAGGCAGGAAGCGGGTGATCGGGTCGTCGAGCTGGAAGCGCCCCTCCTCGTAGAGCATCATCACGGCTACCGAGGTCAGCGGCTTCGTCATCGAGTAGATGCGGGTGATCGTATCGGCGGCAAACGGAGTGCCGCGCGCGATGTCGGCCAGGCCATGGGCACGGAAGAAGGCGGTCTCCCCGCGCCGCGACAGCATCACCGAGAGGCCGGCGAGCTTGCCCTCCTCCACCAGCCTGCGCATCCAGCCATCGACCCGCTCGAGCCGCTCGGGGCAGAGACCGAGGGCCTTCGGGTCGGTTACGGGCAAGTCCTGAACCGGGGTGTCCTGCATGCGCGCTTCTCCGTCTTCACCGCCCTCGCGCGGCCGCCTCATCGAACCTGAGCCCGGCCTTTAGAGCATCGTTCGGCGCCATGGGTACCGGTATTTGCCGGCTGTCGGTCAAACGCCGAAGGGCCGTCGCATGACGCATCGAAGGGCCGTCGCGTAACGCATGGAAAGCGCGGGACGTGGCGCTCACCAGCCCATGCTGCCCGGTCCGCCCTTGAACGGGCCGACGACCTCCGGCGTGATCCAGCCGCCATAGAAGCCGCCGGGCTGCGGCTCGACTGTCACGTCACCGATGAAACAGGCCTCCATCGCCCCCGCATAAAAGGCGACGAAGCCGGCAATGGCCGTGAAATCCGGTGTGGGTTCCGGGTAGGACCAGGCCGCGCCCGGCGCCCGATGGCCGCCGGCCAGGACATCGTGGAGGACGGCGCGGCCCTTCCATTCGCAGATCCCCGCCATGATGGGCGGCCCGAGCACGCCATCGGCCACATCGCCGGGGGGCAGGTAATAGGTCGGCGGATGACTGGTCTCCAGCACGCGGTACCCGGCCACCGTGTCGGCGACGGTCGCACCGGCGAACACCACGCGCAGGCGCCGGGACACGCGCTCCAGCCGCGGCGGGCGCGGATAATTCCACACGCTTTCCTGGCCGGGGCCGAAGGGCAGGGGGGTGGGGTGCATCGGAATCATCCAAATTCTAAGGTTCATCAGTGAGTTGTCGGTGTGTATCCTCCCGGGAACGGGAGACCGCTGTCGCGACGGCGGCCGGCGCGGAGGCGATATTCGAGACGCGGCGTTTGCGCGTGGCGCGGGCCATGCTAGCCCGGCTCGCGACGCGGATGATAGAAATTCGGCCGCTCCGATGGACGGCCGTCTCGGTGAGCCGGCCATCCCGAGCCAGACACCCTGGGACAATGCCTGTGACGGATTTCGCCCTCTTTCTCGATTTCGACGGCACCCTCGTGGAGATCGCTCCGCGACCCGACCAGGTGGTGGTGCCCCCGGAGCTCGCGCCAGCGCTCCTGCGCTTGCGGGACCGGCTCGGCGGGGCGCTCGCCATCGTCACCGGCCGCCCCATCGCGGTGATCGACGACTTTCTCTCGCCCGCCAGGTTCGATGTCGCGGGCCTTCACGGGGTCGAGCGGCGGGTCGACGGGGTCGTGTCCGGAGGGCGCGCCGAGGATCATCCTGCCCTGCGCGCCCGCATCACGGGGCTCAAGGACGCCGTGCGCGACCTCGAATCCGTGCTGATCGAGGACAAGGGAGCCTCCGTCGCGGTACATTGGCGCCTCGCCACGCCCACCGACGCCGCGCAGGCGGAGGAGGCCGTGAAGGCGGCCGCGGCCGATCTCGGTGACGCCTATCGGCTGCAGCTGGGCAAGGCGGTCGGCGAAATCGTCCCGGCCTCCGCGACCAAGGGCCATGCCATCCGCGCCCTGTCCGAGGCGCCGCCCTATGCCGGCCGCCGTGCGATGTTTCTGGGCGACGACCTCACCGACGAGAAGGCCTTCGCCGTGGTGAACGAGGAGGGTGGGGTGAGCGTCCGCATCGGTGGCAGCGACACCATCGCCACGCGGCGCCTCACCGATCCCGATGCGGTGCGCGCGCTGATCTATGCCTGGGCCGATGGCGCACCGATCGATCCCGACGCCCTGCCGCCCGCCTGAGGGCGCGACCGGCCGCGATCCCGCATCGGGGCCGGTGCCGCAGACCAGACCGTGACGCCCCGCACCCGCATCGAGGGCGGGCGAGATGTGAAATCCCGGATTCCAGCGCGAAGGACAACCGCACGCATGTTCGAGTTCCCGGTCCTCGTCGGCGATATCGGCGGCACCAATGCCCGCTTCGCACTCGTGCCGGAGGCGGGCGCCGGGGCGGAGATCGTCGGCCATGTCCCGACCAACGCCTTCCCCGACCCGAGCGCCGCGATCAGCTCCGTTCTCGAAAAGTATGACGGACCGGCGCCGCGCTCGACGATCCTGGCGGTCGCCGCCCGGATCGATGGCCCCGCCGTCCGTCTCACCAATGCGAACTGGGTCATCGAAGGCGCGCGGATCGGCCGGGATTTCGGCCTCTCGCGCGCGGTGGTCGTCAACGATTACGTCCCCGTCGCCGCCGGCGCCGTGGATATCGCCCCCACCGACCTGACGCCGATCGGCCCCTATCGTGATGGCGGTCTGAAGGGCGACCAGGGGACGAGGCTCGTCCTCGGCCCCGGAACCGGGTTCGGGGCAGCGGCCGTCATCCCCTACGCGGACCGTCTCGCCATCGTCTCCACCGAGGCCGGCCACGTCGATTTCGGCCCCGCTGATACCGACGAGGAGGAGATCTGGCGGTATGTGGAGCGTATCGAGGGGCGGGTGACGGTGGAGGCGCTGCTCTCGGGGCCCGGTCTCGCTCGGCTCTACAAGGCCATCCATCTCGCCCGCACAGGCCAGGAGGCGGCGGATGCCGAGCCCGCCATGGTCACGAATAGAGGTGTCGACGGCAGCGATCCTCATGCGGCCGAGGCCGTCGCCCTGTTCGCCAAGCTGCTCGGCCGAGTCTGCGGCGACCTCGCTCTGACCTTCCTCGCTACGGGCGGCGTCTATATTGGCGGCGGCATCGCACCGCGGATCCTGCCCATCCTGGAGGAGGGCGGTTTCCGACGGTCTTTCGAGCATAAGCCGCCCTTCGTCACGCAGATGGAGGCGATCCCCACCAGCGTGATTTCCGTCCAGGATCCGGCCTTTTCCGGTCTCGCCGCCCTGGCCAACCGGCCCGAAGTGTTCGTGTATCACGGGCAGGTCTGGACCGAGGACTGATCCGGGCGGCTACTCGTCCGACTCGTTGTCGACGTTCTGCTCCGCCTCGTCGTAGGTGTAGCCTTCGAGCCAGTCGGCGCTGTTCTGCGATCCGGCGGGGTAGGGGTTGGACGCATCCGCCTGGCCGGCGATCTTAGCAGCCTTGCCCTCTTCCATCACGGTCTTCGAGACGTAGCCCATCGGTCGATTCCTCCGCGCCGGCGCGATACCGGCCGTCACCGTGCAAGATGAGCGAGCGCCCGGAATTTCAAGGGCGCGGCTTCGTCAGATGCCGTCCCCCGCCACTTCGCGGGCCACAGCCCGCCGGCCGATGTCCCGGCGGCAGAAGCCCTCGGGCCAGTCGATCCGCGACACCGCCGCATAGGCGCGGGCCTGGGCCTCCATCATGCTGTCGCCGGTGGCCGTCACCGCCAGCACCCGGCCGCCATCGGCGACGATACGGCCATTCTCCGCCCGCGTGCCGGCTTGGAACACGATGACCGCGTTGTTGGCGCCGGCTTCGGCGATCCCCCGGATCGTCGAACCGCGCATCACCGCGCCGGGGTAGCCGGCTGCCGCCATCACGACGGTCAGGGCCGCGCGATGAGCGTCGAACTGCAGCGCGATGCCGGTGACGTCGCCCTCGCAGGCGGCGAGCAGGGCCGGCACCAGATCGGAAGCGAGACGGGGCATCAGCACCTGCGCCTCGGGATCGCCGAACCGGGTGTTGTACTCGATGAGCTTCGGGCCATCGGCCGTCAGCATCAGGCCGGCATAGAGGATGCCGGTGAAGGGCGTCCCGCGCTCGCGCATTCCCGCCAGGGTCGGGGCGATGATCGTCTCCATCACCTCCCGTTCGAGGGCGGGCGTCAGGATAGTGGCCGGGGAATAGGCGCCCATGCCACCGGTATTCGGGCCGCGATCCCCGTCGAAGACGCGCTTATGGTCCTGCGCCGTTCCGATCGGCACGGCGTTCGTCCCGTCGCAGAGGGCAAAGAAGCTCGCCTCCTCGCCGAACAGGCACTCCTCGATGACGATCTCACCACCCAGTTCGCCAAGCATGGAGCGGACAGCGTTCTCCGCCTGATCCAAGGTCTCCGCCACCACGACGCCCTTGCCGGCGGCGAGCCCATCGGCCTTCACCACGATGGGCGCACCGGATTGCGCCAGATAGGCGAGGGCGGCATCTTGATCGGTGAACCGGGCGAAGGCGGCGGTGGGGATGCCGCGTTCCGTGCACAGATCCTTGGTGAATCCCTTCGAGCCTTCGAGCTGCGCCGCGGCCTTGGTGGGTCCGAAGGCACGGATACCGGCCGCCTGGAGATCGTCGACTAAGCCCGCAACCAGCGGCGCTTCCGGCCCGACCACCACGAGGCCGATCCCGGCGGTCTCGCAGAACTTCTTCACCGCCTCATGATCGGCGACAGCGAGATCGGGACGGTTCTCGCCATATTCCGCCGTCCCCGGATTGCCCGGAGCCGTGAACAGGCGGGTGCAAAGCGGACTTTTGGCGATCGCATAAGCCAGCGCATGTTCGCGTCCGCCGGAGCCGATGAGGAGGATGTTCATAAGTCACGCTTCGAAGGACAAGGAAGGCATGGCGAGATGCCGAACCGGTATGGACAAGAGCCTGCACAATGCGCCGAATGGCTCTCCACCATAGCATTGTCCCGGCCTCGCAGCGCCGCCCCCTAAGCATCCCGGCATGGCGTTTCCCCCGAAAAGCAGGGGATGGAAAGTCCCGGCCACGGTCCCGGTCGCGGATTCCCGTGATTTCGAGGATGCTTGGCACGCACGAAATTCATTCCCCAACCGCATATGATCGATGATAATCGGAGGAACGATGCCGGCTGTCCCCGAGTTGAATATCGTCATGCCAGGATGTCGCCACTCCGCTTCCCCGCCAATGGCCCCGACGCCGGGGTCGGGAGTGCGTTTGTCGCAGTTTCTTCAAAGCGGTCGTGTCACCGTCAAGGCTGCCAATGACAATCGTCCATCCCATATTCCGGCGTTTTGGCCTTGGGCCGTGGCTATTGGTGTCGCGCCGGTGCTGTCGGGCATCCTACTCCTGGCCCTGATCTTCTGACGCTGCCTGCTCGCTCCGGGGTTTACCCGCGTCCGTGCCGAGCCTAGCGTCCGCCGCGACATGGCCCTCGTTCCTCCTCCATTAACGTCTCCGCCGATCTCCAATGCTCCCGAATGGTCGGTGGGGGATCTCGCCTCGGCCCTGAAGCGAACGCTCGAGGACGCGTTCGGTCATGTCCGGCTGCGCGGCGAGATTTCCGGCTATCGCGGCCAGCATGGCTCGGGCCACGCCTATTTCTCGCTGAAGGACGGGACCGCCAGGATCGACGCGGTGGTGTGGAAGGGGACTTTCAACCGCCTGCGCCAACGGCCGCAGGAAGGCTTGGAGGTGGTCGCCACCGGCCGCATCACCACCTTCGCCGGTAAGTCCTCCTACCAGATCGTCGTCGAGACCCTCGAGCCGGCGGGGATCGGTGCCTGGATGGCCTTGCTGGAGGAGCGCAAGCGTGTCCTCTCGGCGGAGGGGCTGTTCGCGGCCGAGCGCAAGCGCGCGATTCCCTACTTACCCCGGGTCGTCGGGGTCGTGACCTCGCCGACCGGCGCCGTCATTCGGGACATTCTTCACCGGCTGGAAGACCGCTTTCCGAGGCCGGTCCTCGTCTGGCCCGTACGCGTCCAGGGGGAGGGCGCGGCCGAGGAAATCGCGACCGCCATCCGCGGCTTCAATGCGCTTCTCTCGAACGGCGCCATCCCACGGCCGGACGTGCTCATCGTCGCCAGAGGTGGCGGCTCGATCGAAGATCTCTGGGCGTTCAATGAGGAAATCGTGGTCCGTGCCGCCGCGGAAAGCGCCATTCCCCTGATCTCGGCGGTAGGCCACGAGACCGATACCACCCTCATCGATTTCGTCTCGGACCGACGTGCGCCGACTCCCACCGGAGCTGCCGAGATGGCCGTTCCCGTGCGCGCGGATCTCATCGCCGAGATCCGCGACCTTGGTCATCGTCAGCGCGAAGCCGTCCAGCGCAGGCTCGACCGTGAGGGTTCAGACCTGCGCGCGCTTCTCCGCGCCATGCCGGGCGCGGATGCGTTCCTGTCGGCAAAACGCCAACGCCTCGACCTTGCCGAGGCCCGGCTTATGCCGGCGCTCGCTAGCAATGCACGCGATTACCGGGTTCGTTTCGGCCGCCTGCTCGACAGGCTCGGGCGTCATCCGCCGGAATTGCGCCTGACTCAGGCGCGTGGTCGGCTCGCCCTGGTGGCCGATCGTCCCCACTCGGCCCTGCGGAACTATGCGACGCGCAAAGGAGAGGCCCTAGCCTATCTCGGCCGCCGCCTCGTGGTCGCCCGCGAGCAGACCCTCGTGCGTGCTCGCTCGGAGGCCGTTCGCCGAAAGGAGCGGCTCGGCGCGCTCGACGCTCGCCTGGGACAGGCAGCCAATCGCCTGATCGAGCGGCGCGCCGACCGGCTCGCCAGTTTCGCATCGCTCCTCGGGTCATTGAGCTACCGCGCGGTTCTTGCCCGAGGCTTTGCCCTCGTGCGCGACGAGGAGGGAGCACCGGTCCGCGCCGCCGCATCGGCTATGTCGGGCCAGCGCCTGAGCCTCGAATTCGCCGACGGCACGCTTCTCGCCCGGACGGAGGCTTCGGATGCTCCGACGCCGGGAGGAGCAGAGCCTCCGAAGCGTAAACGGCAGTCGCGGAAAACGGTGGAAACACCGCCGCAGCAATCCCTGTTCGAGCTATGACCCGATCACGCCGTAGGTCCTGTCGAACAAGTCCTGCCGCAGACGCATGGCATGGCCGTGAACCTTGGCGCGAGCGATGCGTCTTGGCCCGCCGTGGCTCGCAAGCCGTCGAGAACACCGCTAAAGGCATCCGCTGAAGTCTCGCCGCTGGGGAGCAAAGCCGCCAACGGAGGGATTTTCCTCAGAAACGGTTGAAATGCATGGCGGCGCGTCGAAACACGACCTCAGCACCGCCCGTATCGGCCCTGCGCAGGCTGGCCAAGGAGAGACGATGACCACCACGATCAACAGCGGACAGAAGCTACACCTCGTCTTCGGCGGCGAGCTCGAGAACCTCGACGGCGTCAACTTCCGTGACGTGAAGGGGCTCGACATCGTCGGAATCTTTCCGGACTATGCCTCCGCGCAGAGCGCCTGGAAATCGAAGGCACAGGCCACCGTCGACAGCGCTCAGACGCGCTATTTCATCGTCCATCTCCATCGCCTGCTGGAGCCATGATCTGTGCAGGGCATCCCCCAATCATAAGTGAAGGCATTGTGACGCCGGGGCGGGGGTTGTAATGGGTGCCGCGCCGATGGGCCGGTATTCTGGCGCGGCTGGAAAATGTGAGATGAAGACGGCGGCATGAAGTCCTCGATCAAGATCATCGCTGGAAATGCCAGCCGTCCGCTTGCGGAGGCGATTTCCGCCTATCTCGAGCTTCCCCTGGCCAAATGCATGGTCCGTCGCTTCGCGGACATGGAAATCTTCGTCGAGCTTCAGGAGAATGTCCGCGGCGAGGACGTCTTCATCGTTCAATCGACCTCGTTCCCCGCCAATGACCACCTGATGGAGCTGCTCATCATGATCGATGCGGCGCGGCGCTCCTCGGCGCGGCGCATCACGGCGGTGATCCCCTATTTCGGCTATGCTCGACAGGACCGGCGCACCTCCGGCCGCACCCCGATTTCGGCTAAGCTTGTCGCCAACCTCATCACTGAAGCCGGCGCCGACCGCGTGATGACACTGGACCTCCATGCAGGCCAGATCCAAGGCTTCTTCGACATCCCCACCGACAACCTCTTCGCCGCGCCGGTGATCGTGCGCGACATCAAGGAGCGTCTCGACCCGAAGGAATGGATGGTGGTCTCGCCCGATGTCGGTGGTGTGGTCCGCGCCCGCGCCATCGCCAAGCGCATCGACGCGACGCTGGCCATTGTCGACAAACGCCGCGAGCGCCCCGGTGAATCGGAAGTGATGAACATCATCGGCGAGGTCGAGGGCCGTTCGTGCATCCTCGTCGACGACATCGTCGATTCCGGCGGTACGCTCGTGAACGCCGCAGAAGCCCTACTGAACGCCGGCGCCAAGGATGTGTCAGCCTACATCACCCACGGGGTGCTCTCGGGCGGCGCCGTCTCCCGCATCGCGGCTTCGCGGATGAAAGAGCTGGTGATTACCGATTCGATCCAGCCGACACAGGCGGTCAAGCTCGCCCGCAATATTCGCGTGGCCACCATCGCGCCGCTGCTCGGCGAGGCCATCGGTCGGACCGCGACAGAATCGAGTGTGTCGAGCTTGTTCGTCTGATTGGCCCGATGCCTGACCGATACGGCAGCGGTCATCGTCCGCTGGCCAAGTTACGGCGCTCGACGCCAAAATCTCAGGGACCTCGCGTCGCGCGGGTCCTCCGTCGGCGGTGACTGGACGCGAAGGCAATTGCGCGCTCTTCTGCCGCCGCCTATATACGCTGATCCCCTTTTGAGAGCGTGAGACGGGACTTCCGGATCGATTCATCCGGAGCCTGCGGACCGATGCCCGGCGCCGCCCGTTCCCCGCTAACGTCGGAGCCACAGAGCATGTCCCAAGGTCCGCTAATGCCGAAGGCGACCGCCGTCTGGCTGGTCGAGAATACCTCGCTCGCCTTCGAGCAGATCGCCGATTTCTGTAAGCTTCACCCGCTCGAAGTGAAGGGTATTGCCGACGGCGAAGTCGCTGCCGGGATCAAGGGCCTCGACCCGATCACCACGGGTCAGCTTACCCGCGACGAGATCGAGAAAGCGCAGAAATCTCCTAATTACAAGCTGAAGGTTGCCGTCTCGAAGGTGAAGTTGCCGGAGGTCAAGCGCACCACCAAGGGTCCGCGCTACACCCCTCTGTCACGGCGCCAGGACCGGCCGAACGCCATCCTCTGGCTGCTCCGCAACCACCCGGAGTTGAAGGATGCGCAGGTCATCCGCCTCGTCGGCACCACCAAATCGACGATCCAGCAGATCCGTGAGCGCACTCACTGGAATTCGAGCTCGCTGCAGCCGATGGACCCGGTGACCCTTGGTCTTTGCACGCAGATTGATCTCGATTTCGAGGTTCAGCGCGCCGCCAAGGACCGACCGGCCGTTCTGCCGACCGATGCCGGCGCGACCCTGTTGCCCACAGAGGTGTCCACCGCAGGCAGCTACGAAGAGGCGGACGAGCATCATCGCAACGAGCGCGACGAGAAGCTCAACGCGGATTCGGTCTTCGCCAAACTCAAGGGCATGCGCAACACTGAGGATGACGACGAGGAATAATCGTTACCTCGACGACACCACAATCCATTCGAATCATCCCAAGGGCGCTGCTGTTGCAGCGCCCTTCTTCGTGTTGGTGCACCGCATGATCGCCAACCATAAGAAAATGAGTAATATTGATCTTCCTCGATCCACGGGGACACTTTTTCGGGGCGGATAATGGCCTCTCGCGAGACAGGACACGATGTGGCGGAGCACCAGCCGGGCAGCCACGGATTCGGACCGGACATCCTAGTGACAGGATCACTCCCTGACGCGGCGACCGGGGATGTTGTCTCGCGCATGGCAGCGTCGGAGCCTGTGACCCTGGCGGAGTCGTTGATGAGCGAGGAGGGCTGGAGCCCGCTGAATTTCGACGAGACTGGCCCAAACCCGCCCTACTTACGCATCGGCGGCAAGCTCTCGATGACGCTGACGGAATATGAGCCGTGTTTTTCGTCGTATAGCCGGGATCGCATCCTGTTCCGATCCAAGGTTTCGATGGCCGAGCATTTGCGGAAATACGATCAGATGATGATTGATCCGCTCGCCTTCGAAGAATGTTTCGGCCCTGGCGAGGGGACCGACGCGACATTCCCGTTCGGCGCTTGGCTTACGATCCGCAAGGTTGGATTTTCCGGCATCGAACTCTGGGATAAGGGCCGGGGCGATGTGGTTCTTCCACTAGAGGCACTCTCGATCGCCTCCGCGATCTGGCTGCGCCACGCCGAGACGCCTCGCTGGATGCTCACCTGATCGCCCCACCCACCAACGATCCGAAGCGTTATGTTGCCGAAACGCACGAGATCAGGTATGGGAGCGCCGTCCTCCAATCGGATTCGACTGCGCGCGGGCGTCTCGTCCCGTCACCGGCCCGTTGGAGAATGGCCCTCGACCATCGCTTCATATTGCGTTGGCCCTCCTACGGGGGGTGAGCCTGTCGGATCCCATCAGGGGCCGCGGGCGGTGATCGCCGAGGGTGCCCCGTCACACGAACCGCCGACGCCGGCCTCGCACGAGAGGCCTGTCAGGAGACAGAATGACCGCTGGTAACGCCCTGCAGCGTAGCCCGAGCCGCGACGACTTCGCGGCTCTCCTCGAGGAGAGCTTCCTCGAGCACGAGATCACCGAAGGGTCCGTCGTCAAGGGTCGCGTCGTCGCGATCGAAAAGGACGTGGCCGTCATCGACATCGGCGCCAAGACGGAAGGCCGTGTCGCCCTCAAGGAATTCAACGGCCCCGGCCGCGAAGGCGAACTCGCCGTCGGCGACGAGGTCGAGGTCTATGTCGACCGCATCGAGAACGCCCTCGGCGAGGCCGTCATCTCGCGCGATAAGGCACGCCGCGAGGAGAGCTGGGTCAAGCTCGAGAAGGCCTTCGAGGCCAATGAGCGCGTCACGGGCGCGATCTTCAATCAGGTCAAGGGCGGCTACACCGTCGATCTCGATGGCGCCGTGGCCTTCCTGCCGCGCTCGCAGGTCGATATCCGTCCCGTGCGCGACGTCACGCCCCTCCTTGGCACCCCGCAGCCGTTCCAGATCCTCAAGATGGATCGTCGCCGCGGCAACATCGTCGTGTCGCGCCGCACCGTCCTCGAAGAGAGCCGCGCCGAGCAGCGCTCCGAGCTCGTGGCCAACCTTGAAGAAGGCCAGG
Source organism: Methylobacterium sp. CM6241 (assembly GCF_054817845.1). Classification (NCBI taxonomy): domain Bacteria; kingdom Pseudomonadati; phylum Pseudomonadota; class Alphaproteobacteria; order Hyphomicrobiales; family Methylobacteriaceae; genus Methylobacterium; species Methylobacterium sp. CM6241. The sequence goes on along the minus strand of NZ_CM139246.1, from coordinate 4,160,032 downwards.
TCATCGACGGCGTCGTCAAGAACATCACCGAGTACGGCGCGTTCGTCGACCTCGGCGGCATCGACGGCCTGCTCCACGTCACCGACATGGCATGGCGTCGTGTGAACCACCCGTCCGAGGTCGTGACCATCGGCCAGACGGTCAAGGTCAAGATCATCAAGATCAACCACGAGACCCACCGCATCTCGCTCGGCATCAAGCAGCTGCTCGCCGATCCGTGGGAGGGTATCGCCCAGCGCTACCCGGTCGACGCCAAGCTCAAGGGCCGTGTCACCAACATCACCGATTACGGTGCCTTCGTGGAGCTGGAGCCGGGCATCGAAGGCCTGATCCACGTCTCCGAGATGTCCTGGACGAAGAAGAACGTCCATCCGGGCAAGATCGTCTCTACCTCGCAGGAAGTGGAAGTGCAGATCCTCGAGGTCGATCCGGTCAAGCGCCGCATCTCGCTCGGCCTCAAGCAGACCCTCCAGAACCCCTGGGAGGCCTTTGCCGAGCAGCATCCGGTCGGCTCCGAGGTCGAGGGCGAGGTCAAGAACAAGACCGAGTTCGGTCTGTTCATTGGTCTCGACGGCGACGTCGACGGCATGGTTCACCTGTCGGATCTCGACTGGAACCGCCCCGGCGAGCAGGTCATCGAAGAGTTCAAGAAGGGCGACATGCTGCGCGCCCAGGTTCTTGACGTCGATGTCGAGAAGGAGCGCATCTCGCTCGGCGTGAAGCAGCTCGGCGGCGACCCCTTCACGGAAGCCGGCGAACTCAAGAAGGGTCAGATCGTGACCTGCGAAGTGGTGGAAGTGAAGGATTCGGGGGTCGAAGTTAAGATCGTCGACACCGACCTCTCCACCTTCATCCGCCGGGCAGAACTCGCCCGCGATCGTGGTGACCAGCGTCCCGAGCGTTTCGCCGCCGGCGAGAAGTTCGATGCCCGCGTGATCCAGTTCGATCGCAAGGCGCGTCGGGTCCAGCTTTCGATCAAGGCCCTGGAAATGGCCGAGGAGAAGGAGGCCATGGCCCAGTTCGGCTCCGCCGATTCCGGCGCCTCCCTCGGCGAGATCCTCGGTGCTGCCTTCAAGAAAGCCCGCACCAGCGACGACAAGGACGACGCGCAGGACTAAGCCCCGCGCAGATACGAATGGCGTCCAGCTCGTTAGAGCTGGACGCCATGTCTCGGAACGCCCGCGCGGGATCGTCTCTCGCGCGGGCGTTTTCGTGTCTCGGTACGAGACCTCATCACAGGACAGTTTCAAAACGCGACGTTTGAACGGATTGCGGCATTCGGCAGATTGTTGACCGCCGACCCATCGGCTAGGAACCGGGCGACCGAAGAAACGGCTCGAACTGCACACGCCACTTTTCGAGACATAGCCGGTGCCGGACACTCGTCTGCAGTGGCAGCCACGTATGACATTCGGGTCGCACTTTAATCAGCTGAAAACAGCACTCACGTTTCATCACCGGTGGTCGGCCATAAGCTCGTGCCGGCTCGCCATGATGCGGACCTCTTCGGGCCTTGGACACATAGCCCCACCTCAAGACGTCGCATCGAGGCCTGTTCTATAAGTGTTCCAGAGAGAAAATCGGAACACCGAAACGTTCGACGAGACTGATAAATAATAGCTGGAAGACTATCGCCGATCCCTTTACCGACCAGGGTCAGCGAGGCATCGATCCGGCAGACTGGTCAAGCCAGCACACCGGGCAAGAATGCCCATGGGAAGAAGCGCTCCTCCGATCCTCTCGATCCGATGCCCTGGATGGACAGACGTCCGATGAGGGTCCTCCGGACGTGTTCTGCAGAACGAGGTATGGCGATGAGCGCCGATAATAACGATACGAGCCCGTCCAACGGCGCTTCCTCCACCACGCCTGCCCTGAACCGCAGGCAGATTCTTGGCACGGCCCTGACCGGAATGGCGGCCGTGGCAATGCCCGGCTCTCTGGTCCTTGCTGCCCCTCCGGCAAAGAAGGTTGATGTCCTTCTGATCGGCGGCGGCATCATGAGCGCCACCCTCGGCGTCTGGCTGCGCGAACTCGAACCCAACTGGTCGATCCAGATGATCGAGCGTCTCGATGGCGTGGCGAAGGAGAGCTCCAACGGCTGGAACAACGCCGGCACGGGTCATTCCGCCCTGGCGGAGCTCAACTACACGCCCGAGAAGAAAGATGGGCAGATCGAGATCGCCAAGGCCGTCGAGATCAACGAGGCCTTCCAGGTCACCCGCCAGTTCCTGGCGTGGCAGGTTCGCAACGGCGTCCTGAAGAACCCGCGCTCCTTCATCAATTACACCCCGCATATGAGCTTCGTGTGGGGCGACGAGAACATCGCGTTTCTCAAGAAACGTCATGCCGCGCTCAAGGCGAGCCCCCTCTTCGCCGGCATGGACTATTCGACCGATCCCGAGCAGATCCGGAAATGGGTTCCCCTGATGATGGAGGGCCGCGATCCCAAGCAGAAGATCGCAGCCACCTGGACCTCTTTGGGCACCGACGTGGAGTTCGGCGAGATCACCCGCCAGTTCGTCGCGCATCTGCAGAGCCAGCCGAATTTCGACCTGCAGGCCTCGTCCGAGGTCCGGACCATCGACAAGAACCCCGACGGCTCCTGGCGCGTGGTCTCTCGGAACCTCAAGGACGGGTCCGAGCAGAGTTTCGACGCCAAGTTCGTCTTCATCGGCGCGGGCGGCGGATCCCTGCATCTCCTGCAGAAATCCGGTATTCCGGAAGGCGAGGATTACGCGGGCTTCCCCGTCGGCGGCTCGTTCCTCGTCAATGAGAATCCGGATGTGACGACGCAGCATCTGGCGAAGGCCTACGGCAAGGCCTCGGTCGGCTCGCCGCCGATGTCCGTTCCGCATCTGGACACGCGCGTCCTCGACGGCAAGCGCGTCCTGCTATTCGGTCCCTTTGCGACCTTCTCCACCAAGTTCCTGAAGGAGGGCTCCTATTTCGACCTCCTGTCCTCGACGACCACCAGCAACGTCTGGCCGATGGTTCGCGTGGGCGTGGATGAATATCCGTTGGTGGAGTATCTGGCCGGTCAGCTGATGCTCTCGGACGATGACCGCATCGCCGCCCTGCGTGAGTATTTCCCCAAGGCCAAGAAGGAAGAATGGCGCCTGTGGCAGGCGGGCCAGCGCGTGCAGATCATCAAGCGCGACAAGGACAAGGGTGGCGTTCTGAAACTCGGCACGGAGATCGTCAGCGCGAAGGACGGCAGCATCGCGGCGCTGCTCGGCGCCTCCCCGGGCGCGTCCACGGCCGCTCCGATCATGCTGAAGGTGCTGGAGAAGGTGTTCGCCTCGAAGGTTTCGTCCCCTGAATGGCAGTCGAAGCTTCGGCAGATCGTCCCGAGCTACGGATTGAAGCTGAACGACGATCCGGAACGGGTCGCGCAGGCCTGGGCCTATACGAGCGAGCAGTTGCAGCTGCCGTCTCCTCCGCAGATCGACGTCGAGGCACTGAAGCAGACGCCGGTCAGCAACACCGTCCTCAACAGCAACCCTACCACCACGACGAAGCCGGTCCACGACCTCGCTCCCTGAACGAGCGAAGCCAAGCGCTGAAATCCTCCGATGTCGCCCGTTCGCCATCGGAGGATTTTGCTTGGGTTGAACGATCGAAGCGAAAACCCGTCGCCGCGCCGGCACGACGCCTCGGCTTCGACCAATCCTAAACCACCCATCGGGCCCCGTATCCCTTGAGGCAGTGTCCTGACGCCGCGCGTCCGGCCAACGAGTGCTCTTGCCGGTCCGCAGAAGGGAGCGCTAGAACACGGCCCTGCTTTCGCGTCCCCCCGGGCTTCGGCGACCTTCCGGCGGAAGGACGTGTGAGCTCCCAAAGGTTTGGTGCAAACCACCGGCGGGTGTGAAACAAGTCTTGACGGGCGGAGGGGTGCACCATGGATGCACGCCTCCTTGCCCATGAGCGAAGAACCGGCCGAAACGGGCGGAAACGTTAAGGGAACGGGACGATCGCATGGCTGCAGACGCCGAACTTCTGATCGATCGTCGGCGCCTGCGCCGCAAGCTCTCCCTCTGGCGCGTCGTGGGAATCGGCGGGTTGATCGTCGCCGTCGGTGCGGTGGGCTACCGGGTCCGGGGCAATGACGGGTTCGGCTTCCCAGCCGTGAAACCACAGATCGCGCGAATTTCCATCGGTGGCTTCATCGCCGGCAGCGAATCGACGACCAAGCTGATCGAGCGCGTCCGCGATGCCAGCGCGGTGCAGGGCGTCATCGTCTCGATCTCCTCGCCGGGCGGCACAACCACCGGCTCTGAGGAACTCTACCGCAACCTGCGCTCGCTGTCCGAGAAGAAGCCGATGGTCGCCTTCGTCGATGGCACGGCGGCCTCTGGCGCCTATATCGCCGCCATCGCGGCCGATCATATCGTCGCTCGGGAAACCGCCCTGGTCGGCTCCATCGGCGTGCTGTTCCAATATCCCGATCTGTCCGGGCTGCTCGACAAGGTCGGCGTCAAGGTCGAGTCGGTGAAGTCGTCGCCCCTGAAGGCCGAGCCATCCGGCTTCACCCCGACCTCGCCCGAGGCACGGGCCGCCCTGGCCTCCGTTGTGGGCGACACCTACGCCTGGTTCAAAGGCCTCGTCTCCGAGCGGCGCAAACTCTCCGAGAAGGAACTGGCGACCGTTTCCGACGGGCGCGTCTTCAGCGGCCGCCAGAGCGTTCCGTTGAAGCTGGTGGATAGCGTCGGCGGCGAACGTCAGGCGGTGACTTGGCTCGAGGCGGAGCGCAACGTCGCCAAGGGCCTGCCCATCCGTGATTGGAAGCCCAAATCCGAGAGCGACTTCAAACTCTGGTCGGCTCTCAGCACGGGCGCCGATCTCCTTGGCATGGGCGGTCTTGCGACGCGCCTGCGTCAGGTCGGCGACGAGACGGCGAGCATCGCGCAAGGGGGAATGCTGGCTCTCTGGCGTCCGGCCTCAACCGATGCGCCTTGAGGGCGACGCCGAATCACGCCTGCCTGGATCACGTCCGCAGGGGTGCCGGAACCGCATGAAGTCAGGGAAGACCGCCGCATGATCAAGTCGGAGCTCGTGCTCAGGATCGCAGAGCAGAACCCGCATCTCTACCAGCGTGACGTGGAAACCCTCGTGAAGGCGATCCTCGACACGATCGCGGAAGCCTTGTCACGCGGCGACCGGGTCGAGTTGCGCGGCTTCGGCGCTTTCTCGGTCAAGCGTCGTGATGCGCGCCGCGGGCGCAACCCGCGCACCGGTGAGCCCGTTGCCGTCTCCGAGAAGGCCATCCCCGTGTTCAAGACGGGCAAGGAGATGCGCCAACGACTCAACGAGGCCGGCATCGGCGCAGAGGAGCCCTCCGAGAATGAGGAATCCTGAGCCCATGCAAAGCCTCGTCCTACCGACCGGAGTGTCTCGATGATCCGCTTCTTCAAGGGTTTGGTGCTGCTTCCCATCGCGATCGTGGTCGTGGCCCTGGCCGTGGCGAACCGGGAGGTCGTCCGCCTGTCCTTCGATCCGTTCACGGCGGACACGCCGGCCTTCAGCCTGCCATTGCCGCTCTACGTCCTGATCTTCGCCTCTGTCGCCATCGGCATTCTCTGCGGCGGTATCGGCACTTGGCTCGGCCAGTCCGGCACCCGGCGCACGAGCGCCGCCCGCCGCCGTGAGATCCGTCGCCTGGAGGGCGAGACCGAGCGTCTGAAATCCCGCGTCGCGGCCAGCGAGCCCACGCCGGCCGAGCGTTATCCCGGCCAGGACGGCCGCGTCGCGCTCCCAGCCCCGCGCTAGAGGCCAAGCGCAGTCATGTCGTCGATCCGCGTCAAGATCTGCGGGCTCAGTACCCCTGCGGCCCTCGACGCAGCGCTCTTGGCGGGGGCTGACCTGATCGGCCTCGTGCATTTCGCGAAGAGCCCGCGTCATGTCGACTTCGAGACTGCGGGTCGGCTGTCGGAACAGGCGAAGGGCAGGGCGGAGCGGGTCATCCTTCTCGTCGATCCCGACGATGCTCTGATCGATGCGGCACTGAGGGCCGTCGATCCGGATTGGATCCAACTCCACGGCCATGAGACCCCGGAGCGGGTCGCGGCCATCCGTGCCCACAGCAATCGCCCCGTGATGAAGGCGCTAGGCGTCTCGACGCGTTCGGATCTCGACGTTCTCTTCGCCTATGAAGCGGCCGACCGCATTCTCCTCGATGCGAAGCCTCCGCCCGACGCGGCCCTGCCGGGCGGCAACGGCATTGCCTTCGATTGGGACATCCTCGCGGGGCTGGACCTGCCGGCGGGGACGATGCTGTCCGGCGGCCTCGCTCCCGGCAATGTTGCCGAGGCCCTCCGCCGGACGGGCCTTCGCGCCGTCGATGTCTCTTCGGGGGTCGAGACCCGGCCGGGAGAAAAGAGTTCCGAGCGCATCGGAGCCTTCATTGCGGCGGTTCGGACTGGCGAATAGCGTCCGATTTCACAAATCGACGCGTTCGCCGCATTGTAGCCGCCCCCCGCACGGGTCTAGGCATTGGCGCAACCCCATACCGAACGCACAGGCCCGGCGGCGATCCGCCGGCCGACGACGTGAAGGACGACTGACCGTGACCATCGCCCCCTCTCCGAACTCGTTCCGCAACGGACCGGACGAGCGCGGCCGCTTCGGCATCTTTGGCGGACGCTTCGTCGCCGAGACGCTGATGCCGCTCATCCTCGATCTAGAGAAGGCCTATACGGAAGCGAAGGCAGATCCGTCCTTCCAGCAGGAGATGAACGGCCATCTGACCCATTATGTCGGCCGTCCGAGCCCGCTCTATTATGCCGAGCGCCTGACCGAGCACCTGCGTGCGGCATCGGCCCCGGGTCACGGAGCCAAGGTCTTCTTCAAGCGCGAGGAGTTGAACCATACCGGTTCGCACAAGGTGAACAACGTGCTCGGCCAGATCATGCTGGCCCGCCGCATGGGCAAGCCCCGGATCATCGCCGAGACGGGCGCCGGGCAGCACGGGGTCGCCACCGCCACCCTTTGCGCCCGGTTCGGCTTGAAATGCGTCGTCTACATGGGCGCCGTCGACGTGGCGCGCCAAGCGCCCAACGTCTTCCGCATGAAGATGCTCGGCGCCGAGGTGATCCCGGTAGAATCCGGCACCAAGACCCTCAAGGACGCCATGAACGAGGCGTTGCGCGACTGGGTCACCAACGTCGCAGATACATTCTACTGCATCGGCACGGTGGCCGGCCCGCACCCCTATCCGGCGATGGTGCGCGACTTCCAGTCGATCATTGGCCGGGAGACGAAGGAGCAGATGCTGGAGATGGAAGGGCGACTGCCCGACTCGCTCATCGCCTGTATCGGCGGCGGCTCCAACGCCATGGGGTTGTTCCACCCGTTCCTCGACGACCGCGAGGTGGAGATCTACGGCGTCGAGGCCGCCGGCCACGGCATCTCCTCGGGCCTGCACGCCGCCTCCCTCTCCGGCGGGAAGCCGGGAGTGCTCCATGGCAACCGAACCTACCTTCTTCAGAACGAGGACGGCCAGATCGCCGACGCCCACTCGATCTCCGCCGGCCTCGATTATCCCGGCATCGGCCCCGAACACGCTTGGCTGCACGAGGCCAAGCGCGTCACCTACCTCTCGGCGACGGATTCCGAGACGCTGGAAGCGTTCAAGCTGTGCTCGATGCTGGAGGGTATCATCCCGGCCCTGGAGCCGGCTCACGCCCTCGCCAAGGTGTTCGAGATCGCGCCGACGAAGCCGGCCGAACACCTGATGGTGCTCAATCTCTCGGGCCGTGGCGACAAGGACATCCCGCAGGTAGCCGAAATCCTGGGAACCCGCCTCTGAGAAAACCGCAACGGGGAGCTCGCAAGTGGCAAACTCCCCGTTGACACCCGAAGGCGGATTTCTTTATACCGCCGATCTCTTCAGGGGCGCCTGCACCGCGCGGGTTCCTTTGTTGTGGCGGGGTAGCTCAGTTGGTTAGAGCAGAGGAATCATAATCCTTGTGTCGGGAGTTCAAATCTCTCCCTCGCTACCAATCATTCCTAGTCGTTAGATCGACCTAGCCTTTGAGCCCTGGACCCCTGGTCCGGGGCTTTTTGGTTCTCTGAGAGGGATCTGCCGGACAGCGCGAACAATCGGGACGTGGTGCCCACCTGACGGCATCGATGGGCGGTTTTTGCGTGGCCCCTGCCTGGTATCCTCAGTCTCGCTCGCGATGCTCCTCAGCAATGATCCCATGGCGCTTCGTCCCCACTCGCCACTCATCGGCGCAATCGGGAGGCCACGACCTCGTTCGGTACGGAGGGCTAGGTCGACCTTAGTGTAGATTGATCTTGATCGCGGGAACCGGACGCTCGGTCGTCGCCCCGAGTGGAAGTCACAGGTGGACTTCGACCGGCTGTTTGCCGGGAACGGACGACGAATGCACCGGCGCCGGAAGGTCCGACGCCGGTCTCATCGAGTATGCGGCCTTCGGCGTCGGTGGCCGCGTCCTGGCGTTCCAGCCGGATGCCCTTATCCGAGGGCGTCTTCCACCGCCCTGCCGCAGGCTTCGGTATCGGCGTTGCCGCCGAGATCGCGGGTGCGCAGGGTGCGCTCGGAGAGGACACGCTCGATACCGGTGACGATCTCCCGGGCGGCTTCGGGCTCGCCGAGATGCTCCAGCATCATCGAGCCGGACCAGATCTGGCCGATGGGGTTGGCGATGCCCTGGCCGGCGATGTCGGGGGCCGATCCGTGAACCGGTTCGAACACCGAGGGGAAGAGCCGCTCCGGGTTGATGTTGCCGGAGGGCGCGATGCCGATCGTGCCGGTGCAGGCGGGTCCGAGGTCGGAGAGGATGTCGCCGAACAGGTTCGAGGCGACGACCACGTCGAACCGGTCCGGGTTCAGGACGAAATGGGCGGTCAGGATGTCGATATGGTACTGGTCCCAAGCCACGTCCGGGTAGGCCTTGGCCATCTCCTTCACCCGCTCGTCCCAATAGGGCATCGTGATCGAGATGCCGTTGGACTTGGTTGCCGAGGTCAGGTGCTTCTTCGGGCGGCTCTGGGCCAGCTCGAAGGCGAATTTCAGGATACGGTCGACGCCGTGGCGCGTCATGATCGTCTCCTGCAGGGCGAATTCGCGCTCGGTACCGGCGAACATGCGCCCGCCCGCATTCGAGTATTCGCCTTCCGTGTTCTCGCGGACCACCCAGAAATCGATGTCGCCGGGCTTGCGGTCGGCGAGCGGGCTCTTCACGCCCGGCATCAGGCGCACGGGGCGCAGGTTGGCGTATTGGTCGAATTCCCGCCGGAACAGGATCAGCGAGCCCCAGAGCGAGACGTGATCGGGCACCCTGTCCGGCATGCCCACGGCCCCGAAGAAGATCGCGTCGTGGCCCCCGATCTGCGCCTTCCAGTCTTCCGGCATCATCCGGTTGTGCCGCTCGTAATAATCGCAGCTGGCGAAGTCGAACCAGTCGAACTCGAGGGTGAAGCCGTGGCGCTTGGCGGCCTTTTCGAGGACGCGCACGCCCTCCGGCACGACCTCCTTGCCGATCCCGTCGCCCGGAATGACGGCGATGCGATAGTGGCGTGATGTCATGGGATCGGCTCTCCGCGGATGGGACGGCTGGGTTCGGGAGTTCAGGCGGCGCTCGACGGCCAGGGCGTCTCGGCGACGGGGGTCACCGGCCCCCGACCCTCGAACCAGGAAACGAGGTTGTCCACGAGGAGGTTGCCCATGGCACGGCGGGTATGGTGGGTGGCCGAGCCCACATGCGGCAGCAGGACGACGTTGTCCAAGGCGATGAGGGCGTCGGGAACCTGGGGTTCGTCCGCGAACACGTCGAGGCCGGCCGAGTGGATCACCCCCTGCTGCAGGGCCGCGATCAGGGCGTCCTCGTCGACGAGGCTGCCGCGCGCCACGTTGATGAGGATACCCTCCGGGCCGAGGGCGCCCAGCACCTCCGCGGTGACGAGGGGCCCGGCTCCGCCGCCGGGCGCCACGACCACAAGGACGTCGCAGGCCCGCGCCAGCTCGATCGCGCTCGGGTGGTAGTCATAGGCCACCTCGGTTTGCCTGCGGCGGCCGTGATAGGCGATGGCGCAGCCGAATCCATCGAGGCGCGTGGCGATGGCGTGCCCGATCCGCCCGAGGCCGAGGATGCCGATGCGGCGCCCGCGCAGGGAGGGCGAGAGCGGAAACGGGGCTTTCGGCCAGGCGCCCGCGCGGAGATAGCGGTCGGCTTGGGGGAGGCGGCGGACGGTGGCGAGGAGCAGGCCGAGGGCGAGGTCCGCCACCTCCTCGGTGAGCACGTCCGGGGTGTTGGTAACGACGGCGCCCCGGCCCTTGGCGGCCGCGACGTCGATCGTGTCGTAGCCGACACCGAAATTGGCGACGATCTCCAGGGCGGGGAGGCGCGCGAAGAGATCGGCTCCCGCCGGCGCCTGTCCTCCCACCACCACGCCGCGAATGGCCGGGCCGACCTCCGCCAGGAACGCGTCCCGGTCGGTGGCCCGATCGAGGCGGTGGAGGACGAAGCGCTCGTCGAGGGCCCGGATCGTATCGGGCAGGATCGCCTTCAGCAGCAGGATCTCCGCCTTCGCATGCGCTGTCATGGGGCCTCTTCGCAGTTGCGTGTTCCGTGGAGGTGGCGCTCCCGCTCCGGGGCGAAGCCACCTTGTGCTTTCCGCCAGCGGAGGGTGGACCGCAACCCGGAGCCGGCCCGCTCGGCAAGACCGCGTTGCGCCAATCCCATACAGGCCGCGAGGACTGTCTCGTTCCTCTGGCCGCGCGGAAGGCCGGACCTGACCTTGACCACCGTGGCGCTGACGAAATCTTCGGTCAAAGCGGACAGAACGGCTCGCTCCTCATCACTGAGCGGTCGCATCGTACGGATTTCCTCGGCACGTCGGTTCCCGGAAGACGGCCGCCGCCCGGAGCCGGGCGACGGCGGTGGAGGCCGTGCGGGGCCGGATCGCGCCCCGCACGGATCGGTCGCCGCTTACTCGGCGAGTTCGCGCATGACCTTGATCAGGTCCGACTTGCCCTCGAAGCCGATGCCGGGAAGCTCCGGCATGACGATGTGGCCGTCCTCGACCTTCACCCCGTCCGGGAAGCCGCCATAGGGCTGGAACAGGTCCGGGTAGCTCTCGTTGCCGCCCAGCCCGAGGCCGGCCGCGATGTTGAGCGACATCTGGTGACCGCCATGCGGGATGCAGCGCTTGGGCGACCAGCCGAACTGCTCCAGCACGTCGAGGGTGCGGAGATACTCGACGAGTCCGTAGGAGAGGGCGCAGTCGAACTGCAGGTAGTCGCGGTCGGGCCGCATGCCGCCGTAGCGCAGGAGGTTGCGGGCATCCTGGTGCGAGAACAGGTTCTCGCCGGTCGCCATCGGGCCGGGATAGAACTCGGAGATCGCGGCCTGCAGGGCGTAGTCGAGGGGATCGCCGATCTCCTCGTACCAGAACAGCGGATACTGGCGCAGCATCTTGGCGTAGGCGATGCCCTGTTCGAGATTGAAGCGGCCGTTCACGTCGACGGCGAGCTGCGCCTGCGAGCCGATCTCCTTCAGCACGGCCTCGATGCGGCGCTGGTCCTCCTCGATCGGCACGCCGCCGATCTTCATCTTCACGACGTTGTAGCCACGGTCGAGGTAGCCGCGCATCTCGGCGCGCAGCTGGGTGTCGTCCTTGCCGGGATAGTAATAGCCGCCGGCCGCGTAGACGAAGACGCGCGGATTGGCCTCGACGCCCTTCTGCTCGGCGAGCATCCGGAACAGCGGCTTGCCGGCGATCTTGGCGGTGGCGTCCCAGATGGCCATGTCGAGGGTGCCCACCGCCACCGAGCGCTCGCCGTGGCCGCCGGGCTTCTCGTTGGTCATCATCGCCGCCCAGAGCTTGTGCGGGTCGAGATTGTCACCGGCCTCGTTGAGCACGCTCGCAGGTTCGGCCTCGAGGATGCGGTTCTTGAAGCGCTCGCGGATCAGGCCGCCCTGGCCGTAGCGGCCGTTGGAATTGAAGCCGTAGCCCACCACCCGGCGGCCGTCGCGCTCCACGTCCGTGACCACGGCCACGAGGCTGGCGGTCATCTTCGAGAAGTCGATATAGGCGTTGCGGATGGGCGAGGAGATCGGCTTGGTGATCTCGCAGACGTCGACGATACGCATGGTGGCTCTCCTTGAGATGCGAAGGGATTCGCGCGGGGGAAGGGATGGAAGCGGACGAAAGCAGCCGGAAGGTCTAGTGGGCGGCCGCCACGGGGCGGGGCAGGGCATGCCCGGCTTCCGTGTCGGGAACGACGTCCTCGGATGAGACGGCGGCCCGGTTGCGGTAGGCCTCCTCCGCCTTGGCGAGGTCGAAGGCGCCTTCCCACTTGGCGACCGCGATGGTGGCGACCGCGTTGCCGATGAGGTTCGTGACCGCCCGTGCCTCGTTCATGAAGCGATCGACGCCGAGCAGAAGGACGAGGCCGGCGACCGGGACGGTGTGGATGCTCGACAGGGTGGCGGCGAGGGTGACGAACCCGGCCCCGGCGACACCCGCCGACCCTTTCGAGGTCAGGAGCAGCACGCCCAGGACGACGAGCTGGTCGCCGATGCCCAGCGGCGTGTTGGTGGCCTGGGCGACGAAGATCGCCGCCATGGTCAGGTAGATGCAGGTGCCGTCGGCGTTGAAGGTGTAACCCGTCGGCAGAACGAGGCCGACCACCGACTTCTCGCAGCCCACACGCTCCAGCTTGGCCATCATCCGGGGCATCACGGCCTCGGTGGAGCAGGTCCCGAAGGTGATGAGGATCTCGTCCTTGAAGAAGCCGAGAACCTTGAAGAGCGAGAACCCGGTCCAGGCGCAGACGGAGCCGAGCACCAGCACGACGAACAGGATCGACGTGGCGTAGACACCGAGCATCAGGTAGGCGAGGGACCAGACGGTGCCGAACCCGTACTTGCCGATGGTGAAGGCGACGCCGGCACCCGCACCGATGGGGGCCAAGCGCATCACCATGGCGACGATGCGGAACAGCGCGTCCAGCAGGCTGTCGATGACGACGACCACCGGCTTGCCGCGTTCGCCCGCCTGAACCAGGGCGAGGCCGAAGAGCAGCGAGATCAGGATGATCTGCAGCATGGCGCCCTTGGCGAAGGCATCCACCATCGTCGAGGGGATGATGTCCATCAGGAAGCCGACGATGCCGGGCTGGGCTTCCGCCCGCTTGGCGTAGGAGGCGATGGCGCTGCCGTCGATATGCGTGGCGTCGATGTTCATGCCGACGCCCGGCTGCATCACGTTGACCACCACGAGGCCGATGACGAGGGCCAGCGTCGAGACGACCTCGAAGTAGATCAGCGCGCGCACACCGATGCGGCCTACCTCCTTCATGTTACCCATCTTGGCGATGCCGACCACGATGGTACCGAAGATGACCGGCGCGAGCAGCATCTTGATCAGCTTGATGAAGCCGTCCGCCAGGGGCTGCAGCGTGACGGCGACGTCGGGCAGGAAATACCCGACGAACCCGCCGATGACGATTGCTATGAAGACTTGAACATAGAGTCGGCTTAGCCATGACTTCATGATCTGTTTCCTCCTGATCTGCCACTTAACGGGCAGCTTGATTAGTGATCCCTCTTGTGGGGCTTGATGCTGTGGGTACGCCTGGACACCCTCGTCCGGCCAATGCCATGTTCGGTTCGGGCTATGCGCGAACGGCATCGGGCTGGACGGACGGATGGACATGGTCCGACCGATGGATCTGGGCTGATCGATGGATCTGGACTGGCTGAAGGACTTCCTCGCGCTGGCGGAGCAGAAGACGTTCTCGCGGGCGGCGGAGGCTCGAAGCGTGACGCAGCCGGCCTTCAGCCGGCGCATCCGGGCTCTCGAGGATTGGGTCGGGACGCCACTCTTCGCACGGGGCGCGCAAGGGGCGGCGCTGACCCCGGCCGGCGTCACCTTCCTCCCGGCAGCCCAGGCTCTGCTGCACAGCCTGGAGCGGGCCCGCCGCGAGACGCGGGCGGTGGGCGCTCAGGATACGGCGACGCTCTCCATCGCCGCGACCCACGCCCTATCGTTCACGTTCTTTCCGAGTTGGGTCCGCCGGGTCATGCGATCCCGGACGCTGGGCACGCTCAATCTCATCTCGGACAGCATGGAAGCCTGCGAGCAGATCATGCTGTCGGGCGAGGTGCACTTCCTACTCTGCCACTTCCACGGGAACGCCCCGACACGGTTCGAGCCCGACCGGTTCGAGAGCGTGCGGGTCGGCGACGATCGTCTCATCCCGCTTTGCGCGCCCTCGGGAGACGGCGCGGGTCTGTGGTCGCTGCCGGGATCGTCCGCCGAGCCGGTTCCCTACCTGGCCTACAGCCAGGCCTCGGGCCTCGGGCGCATCCTGGCGAGCTGCCGCAACGGGGATTCGTTCCACCTCGACACCCGCTTCACCTCGCATCTCGCCGCGACGCTGACGACCATGGCGCGCGAGGGGCACGGCGTCGCCTGGCTCCCACAAACGGTCGCGGCCGACGATCAGACGCGCGGTCGCCTCGTCCGCGCGGGGCACGAACAGTTCGACGTGCCCATCGAGATCAGACTGTTCCGCTCGCTCGAGTGCCGCAATCACGCCGCCGACGAGCTTTGGGACTATCTCACCGGAGCGCAAACCTCATAGCTCGTGGGTGCGTCGATCACAGCCGCATCCCCGTGGAGCACGGCCAGTCTTGGACCGGTGGACATCTGCTTTCGGGAAGTCAGTCAATTGCCGTCTATGGCGAAGTTGGGGTCTGCCGTCCCTTCGGAGAGGAGTCGGCAAGACAGGTCGATAGCCTATGAACCGAATCGGGCCGACCCCTGAACGGCCCACTCCCGCATATCTCCCGGGGGGCTCCGCGATCCTACCCAGGGTGCTTGACGACACCGTCACTCGGCATCCGGCTGGCGAGTGCATCGATGGCGAGGCGTGACCGCAACGGCAGATACCGTGCCGCGGGCCAGACGGCGTAGCAATCCATGGTCGCGTAGGGCCGCTCCGCCCAGAGCTGGACGAGTTCACCCTTTTGCAGGCTGTCGCGGATCAGCCAATGCTGGAGCCAGCAGAGGCCGAGCCCCGCCTTGGCGGCGCTCAGGATGACTTCGACGTCGTCGAACCGCAGCCTGGAATGTGGGGAGATCGGGACGAGGACGCCGTTGGCATCCGGCAGGCGCCAGGCATAGCCGCGGTCGCCGCGCGCATAGGCGAGTGCGTCGTGCCCGGCGAGATCCGCGAGCTCCTCCGGGCGTCCGCGCGCATCGAGGTAGGACGGGGAGGCGCAGAGCACCATACGTTCCGTCACCAGCCGCCGGGCACGCAGGGAGCTGTTGTTGCCGAGCGCGCCGAAGCGCAGCCCGAGGTCGAAGCCGTCGGCGATCAGATCGATGACCCGGTCGCTGAAATTCAGGTCGAGTTCCAGCTTCGGATGCGCCTTGGCGTAGTCGAGCAGGATCGGCGCCGCGCAGCGCCGGCCGAGGAGAACCGGCATCGAGATCCGCAATCGCCCCGCCACCTCCTGGCGGCCCGATTCGAGGAGCGCCTCGCCGGTCCGCAATTCCGCGACGGCGCGCAGGCAATGTTCGTAGAATTGCTGCCCGGCTTCCGTCAGGCTCTGGGTGCGCGTGGTCCGCTGGAACAGGCGCACGCCGAGCCGCTCCTCGAGCCGGGCCACGGCCTTGCCGACGGCGGACCGGGACAGGGACAGCCGGTCGGCCGCCCGCGCGAACCCGCCAGCCTCTACCGCCTCCACGAAGATCTGCACGCCGTCGAACTTGTCCCGCATCGGTCGCCCGATCCTGCCGATCCTGATCCGTCGATTGTAGCGCCAAAGGCAACAAAGAAGCGAATACTCAGATCTGAAGCCGCAGAAAAATCTACGTTAGAGGAAGGGCGGACGGACGGCGAGGCCCCGACAGGAGCGGCCCCGCCCAACGGGCGGCAGAGGTCGAGTCCCGTAGGCACGCCCCGGATGGAAAAGGAAGAACTGAGGATGAGCGCGAAAGTCGTTGTGGTCACCGGCGCGAGCAGTGGCTTTGGAAAACTCACGGCCCTGGAACTGGCGAGGCGCGGTCACAGCGTCATCGCGACCATGCGGGATGTCGAGGGCCGGAACAGCGCGGTCCGGAACGAACTGATCGAGGCCGCGAAGGCGGAGGGGAATCCCCTGCAGGTCCTCGAAATGGATGTGGTCAGCGACGACTCAGTCGAGGCCGCCATCGCTCGGGTCATCGCGCAGCACGGCAGGATCGACGTTCTGGTCAACAATGCCGGCCTGATGCCCATCGGGGTGACGGAAGCCTACACGATCGCCGATGTCGAACGGCTGTTCGCGGTCAATGTCTTTGGGGCGGTCCGCGCCGACCGTGCCGTCCTGCCGCATATGCGCGCCGCCGGCAGCGGACTGATCGTGCAGGTCACGTCGCTGATGGGACGCTTCGTCATCCCGTTCTTCGGTGTCTATGCGGCGACCAAGTTCGCGCTCGAAGCCCTGGCGGAGACCTATCGTTACGAGCTGAGCGGCTTCGGGATCGATTCGGTCATCGTGGAGCCGGGCCCGTTCCCCAGCAACCTGATCTCGTCCAGCCCCGAGCCGTCCGATACGGACGTACTGACCGCCTATGGCGCAGTGGCGTCGATCCCGGGCCAGATCAAGGACAACGCCGACAAGTCGTACGACCCCGCCCATCCTCCGCGCCCGCAACTCGTCGCCGATGCGATCGCCGGGCTGGTCGAGGCAACGGAGCGGCGTCCCCTGCGCACGGTGGTCATGCCAGAGGGCGTGGATTTCGGCGTCGCGCGCATCAATGAGGCGGTGGCTCCGATCCAGAACGACATGCTTCGGGCCATGGGCATGGCACACGTCATCTGAAACATGAGGCGGCGGGACATGCCACACGCCGCTTTTCGACGGGTTCGGTCTCGCTCGATGGAGGGGACGTTGCCTCGTGGGGGACTTCCAGCCCCTGCGCTGAACGGATCGGGATGCACCGGATGTGGCCGAACGGCCGGTTCGGCACGCTCCCGGATGCCTGCGGGATCAGAGCTGATTGAACCGCTGCCGCTGCCCCCTCGACCGGTACAGTTGCTAACTTTTGACAGCTTCATGGCCCTGTGACACCGTTCGGTCATGTCGAGCACGCCGACCCGCAACATCGCCCTGACCCATGAGCTGGAGAGCTACATCAAGGGTCAGGTCGCGAGTGGGCATTACGCAAATGCCAGCGAAGTCGTCCGCGCCGGTCTTCGCCTTCTGATCGAGCGTGACCACGCGGTGCCTCGCTCCCGCGGCCATAGCTCCGCAAAAGCGGCGGACAGATGATGACCGCCTCGATTGCCACTCCGTCCGCCCCGCACGACTTCCAGGCGGATATCATTGCGGTCGAGGGCATCGCCGCGGTTCCGACGATCCTGAACGTAGTCTGTCGGACGACGGGCATGGGCTTCGCCGCCATCGCCAGGGTGACGGACGACCGCTGGGTCGCCTGCAGTGTCAAGGACGACATCGCCTTCGGTCTGGCGCCGGGCGGCGAGCTACCGGTCGCCACCACGATCTGCGACGCGATCCGCTCGTCCGGGACGGGAGTGGTCATCGACCACGTGTCCGAGGACCCGGCGTTCCAGGCGCATCCGACCCCGGAGATGTACGGCTTCCAGAGCTACATCTCGATGCCCATCACCCTGCCGGACGGCAGCTTCTTCGGCACGCTCTGCGCCATCGACCCTCGTCCGGCCCGACTGAACACGCCGGAGACAGTCGGCATGTTCAGGATGTTCGCCGACCTCATCGGCTTCCATCTCGACGCGCATAGGCGCCTCGCCGACCGGGAGGCGCTCCGGCGCAGCGACGCCTTCGTCAGAGGCATCCTCAGGGCGAGCCCGGATTGCGTGAAGGTGCTCTCCGCCGACGGCACGCTGGAGTTCATGAGCGCGCGGGGGCTCGAACTGAACCAGATCGGATCGCTTCAGGACGTGGTGGGAAAGGAATATGCCGGGCTCTGGCCGGAAGGCGAGCGCGCCAAGCTGCGCGATGCCGTCCGGCGGGCGGCCGCCGGAGAGGTCTCACGCATCGAGGGGCAGGCCCAGACGGCCGATGGCGACCTCCGCTGGTGGGAGGTGAGCTTCGCACCCTTCCAGCCCGACGAGGGCGGTGCCCTCAAGCTCGTCGGCATCTCCCGCGACATCACCGAGCGCTACCGGGCCGAGACCGCGCGGCAAGCCGGGGCGGAAGCCCTGCAAGCCCTGAACGACGACCTGGAGCGGCAGGTCGCGGAGCGGACGGCGGAGCTTCGTCTGTCGCGCGACATCCTCCAATCGAGCGCCGCGCCCATCTGCGCCTTCGACACCGCGTACCGGCTCATCGCCTTCAATCAGGCCCATAGCGACGAGTTCTTCCGCATCTTCGCCCACCGCGTGCAGGTCGGCGAGGTGTTCCCCGACCTGTTCCCGCCGGACCAAGCCCCGGTCATGCGCGGGTTGATGGAGCGCGCGCTCCGGGGCGAGACATTCACCGTCACCGAGGAATTCGGCGACCCCGACCTGGCGAAGCCCTATTGGGAGGTGTCCTACTCGCCCTTGCGCGACGAAGTGGGACACATCGTCGGGGCGTTCCACTACGCCAAGGATATCTCGGAGCGGCTACGCGCCGAGACCGCACTCGCCGACACGCAGGAAGCGTTGCGCCAATCGCAGAAGATGGAGGCCGTCGGGCAGCTGACCGGGGGCGTGGCGCACGATTTCAACAACCTTCTCACCATCATCCGCTCCTCCGTCGATTTCCTGCGCCGGCCGGAGCTGCCCGAGGAGCGCAAGCGGCGCTACCTCGATGCCGTGTCCGATACGGTCGACCGCGCCGCGAAGCTGACCGGGCAGCTCCTCGCCTTCGCCCGCCGCCAGGCCCTCAAGCCCGAAGTGTTCGAGGTCGGCGAGCGCCTGCGCGCCGTCTCCGAGATGATCGACACCGTGACGGGGGCCCGCATTCGCCTGACGGTGGAAACGCCCGACGAGCCCTGCTTCGTGAAGGCGGACCTGAGCCAGTTCGAGACCGCCCTCGTCAACATGGCGGTGAATGCCCGCGATGCGATGGACGGGGAGGGGACCCTGACCCTGAATCTGGTGCGCCGCGGAAAGCTGCCGCCGATCCGGGGGCATGCGGTCGCCCTCGGAGCCTTCGCGGCGATCTCCCTCACCGATACGGGTACCGGAATCGCGCCTGAGCAGTTGGGCCGCATCTTCGAGCCGTTCTTCACCACCAAGGAGGTGGGGAAAGGAACCGGCCTCGGCCTCAGCCAGGTGTTCGGTTTCGCCAAGCAGTCGGGCGGCGATGTCGACGTGTCGACCAGGCTCGGGCACGGCACGACGTTCACGCTCTACCTGCCCGAGATCGTGATCGAGCAGAACGGCGCGGACCGCGAGATACCGCAGCCGGCCCCGGGCTCCCCGATGGGTGCGGGCCAGCGCGTCCTGGTGGTCGAGGACAATATCGAGGTGGGCCGCTTCGCCACGCAGATCCTCGAAGACCTCGGCTACCGCACCACCTGGGCCGTCAATGCCGAGGAAGCCCTGGAGCTGTTGGGGAGCGAGGGCAACGGATTCGACGCCGTGTTCTCGGACGTGGTGATGCCTGGCATGGGCGGCATCGCCCTGGCCAAGCGATTGCGCGCGCAGCTGCCGAGCCTGCCGATACTGCTCGCCTCAGGCTACAGCCACGTCCTGGCGCAGGATGGAACGGAGGGTTTCGAGCTTCTGCACAAGCCGTACTCGGCCGAACAGCTCGGGCGCATCCTGAGGCAATTGACGACGAAGCGGATGAACGCGCTCGTCGGCTGATCGAAGCGGCATTCGCGAATTCCTGGCGTCAAAGTCGGGAAGCCTCCCCCTGACATCGATCGCCCGCTGGTGCTTCCGTGCTCGGAACCTAGATCCAGCCCCGCATCGTCACCACGCCCCCGGATATTTCATGGCTCATCGCATCCTCGTCACCGGAGCCAGCGTGGCCGGCTGTACCCTCGCATGGTGGCTCGCCCACCTCGGAAACGAGGTCACCGTGGTCGAACGGGCACCCGCCTTCCGGGACGGCGGCCAGAACATCGACGTGCGCGGCGTCGGCCGTGAGGTACTGCGCCGGATGGGACTGGAACAGATCGCCCTCGAACGCGGAACGGGCGAAACCGGAACCGCTTGGGTCGATGGCGAGGGCCGGATCGCCGCTCAATTCCTCGTGGACAGGGACGGCGGCGACGGACCGACGGCCGAGATGGAGATCCTGCGCGGGGACCTCGCCCGCCTTCTCTACGAGGCCGGGCGCGACACGGCACGGTTTCGCTTCGGTGACAGCATCGACAGGATTGACCAGGACGGGGAGGCGGCGACCGTCACCTTCGCGAACGGTCGCACCGAGCGCTACGACGCCGTCGTCATCGCCGAGGGTGTCGGTTCGGCGACGCGCGAGCTCGTCTTCCCCGGCGAGAACGATCCGCGCTGGATGGATCTCGTCATCGCCTATTTCACCATCCCGCGCGTCGCCGACGACGACCGGCTCTGGCGCTGGTACAACGCGACCGGTGGCCGGAGCGTCTCGCTTCGACCCGACCGCAACGGCACCACGCGGGCGATGCTGTCCCTCCGGCAGCCGCCGGGGAACGAGCAAAGCTGGGACAGCGACCAGCAGAAGGCGTTCCTGCGGGAGCGCTTCGCCGGTGCCGGCTGGCAGACCGGACGTGTCCTCGCCGGCCTGGACACGACGGAGGATTTCTACTTCGACGTCCTTCGCCAGGTCCGGATGCCGCGCTGGTCGAAGGGCTGCGTCGCGTTGGTGGGTGATGCGGCCTGGTGCGCCACGCCACTCGCGGGCATCGGCACCACCCTCGCCATCACCGGCGCCTTCGTGCTGGCCCACGAGCTCTCGCGGACCGCCGATATTCGCTCAGGATTCGATGCCTACGAGAGGGCGATGCGACCGATGGTCGAGCAGGGCCAGGGCGTCCCGAAGATCGCCCCAAAACTGGCGAACCCGAAAAGTCGCCTCGGCATCCGCCTCCTCCACGGTGCATTGCGGTTCGCCAGCATGCCCATCACACGGCGTATCGCGGGAAAACTGTTCTCGAATGCGCCGAAGGCACCCGACATGTCGCGTTACGACCCTCCGACCACGGCTGACGAGGGGCCATCCTCCACGCTTCGGACAGTTTGATCGCTGCGCGACGATAGCGCCGGGATCCGACAGGGCCAGCCGAGCGACGGACACCGGACCGAACGGCCGGGCGACTCCTCACCCTCAGCGCAGGCGCGCGGACATCGTCGTCATTGGCCCAGGGCAAGGGTGAGGCGGTAACGCGCCTGGCTCACCCGGACCCTCACGGTGCCGACGGGGCACCCGAGCACGGCGGCCGCCTCCTCATGCGTGAGTCCATCCACCGTCACCAGCAACAAAGTCTCTCGCTCCTCCATGGGAACGGCATCCAGGGCGGTCTGCAATGCGAGATGGGCGGCCCCTTGCTGCTGGTTGCCAGCCGCCGAGTGTTCGGCCGCGACGGCACCGTCGAAATCCAAGATCCGGCGCCTCACGCGCCTGTGCTTGTTGTGGTGGATATTGCGCAGGATCGTGAACAGCCACGCCACGAGGCTGGTGCCCTCAGCGAACCGGGAGCGCTGTTCCCAGGCCCGCATCAGCGTGGCCCGGACCATGTCGTCGGCCTCCACGATGTTGCCGGTGCGCGGGAGAGCGAAGCGGCGCAGGCGTGGCACGAGGGCGATCACCCCGTCGCCGAACGTCTTCGAGACCTGCCGCTCCGCCTCCGCGTCGAGCAGGGCGGCTCTGAGCCGGAGCAGAACCCTACCGAGCCGCGTATCGGCCTCGACCGTGCCCGCTCTGGGAATGAGCTCTTCAAGTCTTCGTCCAAGCTCATCCTGCACAGGGGGATTCGAGCCATCTGGATATGAAGATTCTTTAGCTTCTGTGGTGACGTACATTCCGCAGATACGTCCTTGTACCGGATAGCGGCCGGAGGTCGCCGTGCTTCTACGGTTGAGAATACGTACGCGCTTCTGGATGATCGCTCACGTTCACGTCAATGATCCAGATATACCAGTCTTTCGCTTTCACACATCGGAACCGCCGGCCACCCCCACCTGTTAGAGGCGGGCTTGATACAGGCGGCACGGAAGGCGGTCGAAGGTGGTTGGCGGCGGCAGGCATGAGCTTCGGCGGGTCGGCGGGCGCAAGGACTGTCTTGTCTCGATCGTCATGACAGGCGGCCACACGGAGGCCGCCCGCCGGAAGCTCAACGAGCACGAGCATTCCGCAGACGTTGTCCAGAGCCGTAGCGACAGTTTCCCCTTGCTCTGAACTGACGAATAAAAATCACTCTACTAGTAGATTTGCATCATTGCTCGGCAGTGAGCACGAGCCACTTGAGGGGTGTGTCAGTCGCTGAGGCATTGGAGCATCCCGTGAGCGCGCGAAAGACGACCGATGCTTCCGACAAGCTCAAGGCCTCGGTGAAAGAGGCCATCGGAAAACTGGTCGGAGATCCAGAAGTCGAAGCCGATGGCAGATCTCAGCAGAAATTACTGAAACCCGACGTGAAACCGAAGACCACCCCAAAGTCGTAGCTTCGGCGGACCGTCACGCTTCACGAACATCCTTCACGACAAGAACAGGAGAGACATCATGGTCGATGCGGATCGCATCACGGGCGCCGCCAAGGAACTCGGCGGCAAAGTGCAGGGCACGGTGGGCGACCTCACTGGTTCGAAGCGGGATTCGGTGGAGAGCCGTGCCCGTGAGGCACAGGGTGCTGCCGAGAACTTGTATGGCCAGGCCAAGGACACCGTGCGCGACGCGGCCGACCAAGTGGTCGATACCGCCCGCGACATCGGCGGCAAGGTTCGCGACACGGTCGGAAACCTGATCGGGTCCGACGACGTCGAGGATCGCGCGCGCCGCGCGCAGGGCGCCGCTGCCGACACCTACGACCGCGCCGAGCGCTCCGTCCGCAGCGCTGGCCGCGAGGCCTATGACCGGGCCGAGGACGCCTACGAAAACGGCGGCAATTATCTGCGCCAAGGCGGCCGCGAAGCCAGCAACCAGATCGCCGAGCACCCTGTCGCCGCCCTGCTGGTCGCCGGCCTCCTCGGCTACGGAATCGGCCTCCTCATCCACGGCCGCGACTGACGCTTAGAGCGCTCTCCGCCGAAGTGGATGCCGGTTCGGCGAAAAAGAGCGCGGCAAAACAAAGGCCTGGAGATGTGCCCCGACCCAACGTGGTCGGGCGCAGCTCTAGCGCCGCGATCGATCGTCCCGACCGCGCCGTGACCGCGCGGTCGGACCCATGAGTTCACCCACCCCCGAACGACCGAGCTTCTCGGACGACCGACGACCCGGAGTACCAGTATCGTGTCCACTTCCCCCCTTCTTGCGACCTCATCCACCCCGGCCGCCGCCGACACCCGCACCGTCCTGCTGAACCAGGTGTCGTGGGGCGCGATCTTCGCCGGCGCCGTCACCGCCCTGGTGACCCAGGTCATCCTCAACATGGTCGGCGTCGGCATCGGCCTGTCCAGCGTCGGACCGGTGGCCGCCGACAACCCGGCCGCCTCGACCCTGTCGCTCAGCGCCGGCATCTGGTTCATCGTCTCGGGCATCGTGGCCGCCCTGGCGGGCGGCTTCATCGCCGGGCGTCTGTCGGGCAAGCCCGTCACGGGCGCCGCCGGCCTGCACGGCCTCGTCTCCTGGGCGGTGACCACCCTTGTGGTGCTCTACCTCCTCACCTCGGCGGCCGGTGGCCTCATCGGCGGAGCCTTCTCCGGCGTGACCAGCACGCTCGGCGGAGCCGGCTCGCTGGTCGGCGGCACCGTGCAGACCGCGGCCCAGGCCGCCGCCCCGTCGCTGTCGAAGATCACCAACCCGCTCGACGGCATCGAGCAGAGCGTCCGCAACCAGGCCGCCGGCCAGGACCCGCAGGCCGCCAAGGACGCCGCCGTCGCCGCGATCCGCGCCCTGTTCACGGGTGATCCGAGCCAGAAGGCACAGGCCGAGAACCGCGCCGCCGACGCGTTGGCCAAGGCCCAGGGCATCCCGGTCGACCAGGCCAAGACGCAGATCCAAGACTACCGCAAGCAGTACGAAGAGACCGTCGCCACCGCCAAGCAGAAGGCTGAGGCTGCCGCCGTGGCCACCAAGTCCGCCGCCACCCAGGGCGCCTTCTACGGCGCGCTCGCCCTGATCCTCGGCGCGCTCGCCGGCTTCTTCGGCGGTCGCCTCGGCGCCCCGAAGCTCCACACCCTCGCCGACAGCTACGGCGCCCGCCGCGCCTGAGCCGATCCCCGGCCGGTCACCCGCGACCGGCCGGACCTCACCCTACGATCCTCATTCTCGAACCGAAGGAGCATCCCCATGAGCAGCACCACGGACAAGCTGAAGGGCCTCGCCAACGAAGCCGCCGGCAACGTCAAGCAGGCGGCCGGCAAGGTCACGGGCAACGACACGCTGGTCGCCGAGGGCAAGGCCCAGGAACTCAAGGGCGAGGCCCAGCGCACCGTCGGCGAGGCCAAGGACGGCGTCGCCTCGGTGGTCGACACGGTCACCGGCAAGCGCTGACCTCACAAACGCTGACCCGAAAGGGCGGGCCCCGACCCGATCCGGGGCCCGTCACCTCCATCAATTTCGAACCTGGGAGTATCTCATGAACGGCGACCAGTTCCGCGGCGCGTCCCGCCACCTCACGGGCCGCGCCCAGACCGCGCTCGGCGGGATCACCGGTGATCCCGCCCGTCAGGTGCGCGGCGCCGTCAATCAGGTGGCCGGCGGTGCGCAATACGCCTACGGCCGGGCCCGTGGCCGGGCCGAGGATTTGGCCCAGGATGGCCGAGACATCGCCCATGAGATCCGGGATCGCGCCGGAAATCTCGTCGAGGACGGACGTCACCTCGTTGACGAGGCGCGAGATCGGGCCGGACACCTCATTGCCGATGGGCGCGACCTCGCGCGTCACGCCCGCAAGCGCGGCACGACCTACGGCCGGCAGGCCGTTCGCTACGCCGACAACAACCGAGCCTCCGCCGTGTTCGGCCTCGCCGCCGTCGCTTTCGCGGTCGGATGGCTGTCCCGTTCCAAGCGTTGATCCCTCGTCCTCGGAGACCATCCCATGATCCGCAAGCTCCTGACTGCCTTCCTGCTTCCGAAGGTCATCGCCTATGTCAGCCGCCGCTTCGGCGGCCGGTCCGCCGCCCCGCCGAACCGTCGGGGCTACTGATCCGGTTTCGGCATTTCCCCATCGTACGTCAGGAGACCACCTCACGATGAAGCTGACCTTCGCCCTCGCCGCCACCTTGGCCGCAACCCTGATCGGGCTTCCGGCCCAGGCCTCCCCGGCCACCGTCTCTCCGATCGAGGCGCTGGTCCGTGGTGACCTGCCGACCGGGTACGTGCAGCACCGTCGCTTCGGTCATCGGCACGGCTGGCGTGGCGGGCGTGGATACGGCCGGGGCTACGGCCATCGTCGTGGCTACGGCTACCGCCGTGGTCCCGGCGTGGGCGCCGCCGTCGGCGCAGGCGTGGCAGGCCTTGCGGCGGGGGCCATCATCGGCGGTGCCATCGCCAACTCGCAGGCCCAGGCCGCCCCGCGTGGGGTCCCGGCCGAGGCCGTCGCAGCCTGCGCCCGCCGTTTCCGCTCTTACGACGCGGCCAGCGGAACCTATCTCGGCAACGACGGCGACCGTCACACCTGCCCCTGATCCATCGATGGGGCCCGGACACGCCCGGAAAATGCCGGCGTCGCTCCGCCCCGGCTCCCGCGGCACTCCTTTCAACGCCGGCTCGGCTCCCATGCCGGGCCGGATTTCCGCGGGCGGCCTTCCGCCCCCCACTCCCCACCGACAAGGACGACAGATGAGCAAGGGCTATCCCTCGATGACCGCGTTGCTGGGCCTGTTGGCCGTGGCCGGCTACCAGAACCGCGACAAGCTCGCCGAACTGCTGAAGGGGCACGATGCCCCGTCGGCTCCGTCCCTGAGCCCGAACCACGGCACCGTCCCGCCGATTCCCAACACCAGCGCGAACACCGGCTCCACGGGCGGCCTCGGAAGTCTTCTGGGCGGCCTCGGCACGGCCGGCGTGGGCGGGCTGATCGCCAGCGGCCTGAGTGAACTCGTCGATCACTTCACCAAGGGCGGTCATGGCGAGACCGCGACGTCCTGGGTCAACCAGGGCGCCAACCGCGACATTCCCGAGGCAGATCTGGAACGTGCCATCGGCACGGACACCCTCGACCACCTCACCCAGCAGACCGGGCTGAGCCGCGCCGCGCTCCTGTCCCGCCTCTCGCGCGAGCTGCCCTCGGCCATCGACCGCTACGCCGCCGACGGCCGCAAACCGGCTTAAGGCCAGACTTGCAGGCCAGACCTGCCCGACACGATGCCACGATGCGGCCGGCGCATGACTGCGCCGGCCGCATACGACGCCGGGCGATGCCGCGCCGGGGTTCGATCCACCGCCTTCCCCGACACCGCGAGACCCTCATGGCCATCGACTACCGCTCGGAACTCCGCCGACCCTTGCCCTTCAGCCTCGCTGTCGTGGCCGCGATCCTGCTGGTCTGGCTCATCGTCGCCTCCATCGCGGGCGCACGCCAGCGCAGTGCCCGGGACCATCGGATCGAGGACCTGCAGAGCCAGCAGACTGCGCTCCGCGCCGATCTCGAGCGGCAGGTCTCGACCGCCGGAACCCTGAATGCGCTCCAGGCCAAGATCGCCACCGCCCAGCAGCAGGGCCAGCAGGCGAGCCAGGCCGCCGAGCAGGCGACGTCGCGCGCCGCGGCCCTGACGCAGGAGCAGCAGGCGGCTGAGGCCAAGGCGGCCGAGGCAAAGAAGACGGCCGAGGCAGAGGCCCGCAAGCTTACCGAGCTGCAGAGCCAGGTCACGCAGGCCGAGGGAAAGCTGACGCCGTTGCGCGAGGCCATCACCACCGCGGAGACATCGGCGGTGGACCGCGCCCGGGATCTCGCCGAGGTCGGTCGCCGTCTCGAGGACGCCCGCGTGCAGGAGGCCAAGCTCCGCGCCGATCTCGCGACCATGACCCAGGAGGCGACGGCCAAGACGGCCGACCTCGCCAAGGCCGAGGAGCGCCAGCAGAATGCCCGCGAGGCCGCCGCCGCCGCGCAGAAGGAACTGGCTGACGCGCGTGCGGCGACCGAGCAGACCACCAAGCAGCGCACGGAAATCGATCAGGCCGTCGGCGAATTGAGCGCCAGCAAGGACAAGCTCACTGCCGAGATCGGTCTCGCCAACCGCGACGCCCAGCAGGCGCGCGAGGCCCTGGCGACGGTCCGCAACGACCTCGCCGAGGTCCAGGCGCAACGCGACCGCGTCGTGTCCGAGCGTGGTCAGGCCGAGCAGGCCTTGCAGAAGCTCTCCGCCGACCGCGATGCCGGCACCGCTGCCCTCGACGCGCTGCGCAAGCGCCAGACCGATGCGCAGGGAGAGTTGGCCACGCTCACCGAGACCCTGGCCACCCGCAACAAGGAGGCTGCCTCCATCGACGAGCGCCTGGCCTCCGCCCGGCAGGATCTGAGCGCCGCCCAGGCGAAGCTCGCCGAGACCCGCCAGCAGCTCGCCGCTCCGCCGGCCGTGGCGCCCGGCCAACCCGCCACCAATCAGCCGTCTCGTTGAGGCAACAACGACCCATGCGAGCACTGCTTGCGTGGGGCGTCCATCCGGCCCTGTCCCCTATGAAGATCGCAGCATGACCATCCGTATCTTAGCCCTGACGGGTCTCGCTCTCGTCGGAGCTCTAGCCATGACCCAGCCATCCGCGGCGCAGGAGGGCCCCGAAATGGAGGCCATGCGGGCGAGCTGCGGCGGCGATTACCTGCGACTCTGCGCGGGAATGAAGCCCGGCGGCCCTGAAGTGAAAGCCTGCTTCAAGCGCAATCGCCCGAACCTTTCGGAAGGATGCTCGAGCGCCATCGCGGCTTATGAGCGGTCGCGTGGCCGCTCCTCCGACGACGCCGAAGACTGACACGTAAGACGACAGCGCGTGCCCCGTCTTGCCCGGTGAGAGTGGCGTCAGGGACGTGCGACACGAAAAACACAGAGAAACGGATCGGATCCATGACCAAGTTCACCAAGGCCATCACCTATGCCGTGGCCGTCGCGGCCCTCGTCACGCTGGTGGTCGTCATCGTCCAATCGACGAGCATGCTCGCAAGCTCGTAGCGGGCGATGGGACGACCAATGTTTCGGAATGGCCTGCGGCATGTAGAAACGCCGCAGGTTCCTGTCGCGAACACGAACGACGACCATAATCGAATAATCGGCGGATGAAGGAACGGTATTGACGCGAACTTGTTTCTTGCTTCCAAGTTTAAGTCGGAGGCATGCATGCGTCGCGTATCATCTGTCCTCTCGATCTTCAGGAAGCGCGCCAATCCTGAACAACCTCCGCAAAAGTCATTACGGTCAAGCTCTCCTGTCGCGCCCCATCCTCTGAGCGAAAGTCTCATCTACCCGATGGGACAAAGCTATAGCTGGGGCGGCCCATCGACGGCGTCACATGGCTTCGCGCCGGCTATAGGCTATGACGGCTATCATGGCGGCAACGGCTACTGATCTTGTGACGAAATAAAATCACGGCTGAGTCTGGAACAGGAACCCCGTGACTATCTAACCGACGGCGAGATTGAGGGTGCGGTCGGCCGGCGAGAGCCTGACCTGGGAACCCCATCCGAATGGCAGGAAATCCTGCTCGATACCGTCCGCGAACACGACGCCGCCGTCGTTCATCCGCGAGGTGATGAGGAGCCCGGCGTCTTTCAGCTTGCCGGCGCGCAGCCGCGTGGTGCTGGCGACGCTGGGGAAGGGCTCGCGCACCCAATAGCCCACCGCCGCCTCCTCGGTTCCGAGCGGGATGGTGAGATGCGTCGCCTCGGCGATGGAGCGGGCCCATCCGGTGATCCCGGTCCCGGAGGCCACGATGAGCCCGCTGGAGGAATGATCCTCGGCCTCGTCCGCCGTCTCGATCCGATAGCGTGCGGATTGGTGGCTGCGATGCCCGACGAAGATCTCGTTGAGGGCAAACAGCGTCTCGCCATGGTCGAGGATTGCCCGGACCATGGTGCGACGCTCGATCGTCGCCGCACCGTTCACGCTGGCGGGGAGGAGAGCGCCCAACCGCTCGACGGCGATGCGGGCGAGGATACCGTCATAGAGGTCTGGCGCCGGGTTGATGCCGATGACGGGCTGCGCTCCGAGATACTTCGCCACATTCGCCACCAGCCCATCCTGCCCCACGGCGACGATCACGTCGTCGGGGGCGAAGAGGAAGCGGTCGAGATCGGCCCGCCGGACCAGGGCTTGGCGCCACTCGTCGGGAACCGAGGCCCGCGCCTGGGCGAGCACGGCGTGGAAACGCTCGTGGCGCTCCACCACGTCCTCGAGTTTCTGCCCGCGGCTCTCGAGGAAGAAGCGCGCCTGGCCGCTGGTGGCGTGGCGTGCGATCAGAGCCTCGTAATCGGTCTCGCGGATCACGAAGACCGCGCGGTGGGTGAGGGCGGCCATGGTTAGCGCGCCTCCACCATCGGACGGGGCTTGTGGAACTCGCTCATCACGGCGGCCAGGAGGTCGGGCGTCACGCTGACATGCTCGATCGTGTCGAGTTTGCCCGCCAGTTCCTGCGCGGCGAGGCCGAGCAGAACCGCGGGCGGGAGGTCGCGGTAGATCGCGACGCGCTGCGCCTCGGCCAGGACCCTGGCCCCCTCGACGAGGCGGATGCGCTCCGCTTCCGCCATCGCCTCGACGCCTTGCGCCTCGGCGAGACCGGCGGCGCGGCTTCGCGCGTTCTCCGCCTCCTCGGAGATGAGGAGCTTCTCCCGGCGCGCCAGTTCCGTGCGCGTGGCGAGCTCGTTCTCGGCGATGGCGCGCTCCTTCTCCACGGCCAGCGCACGACGGGAGAAGGTCGCCTCGTCGGCCTTCTGCTGAAGCGCTTCGAAGGTCGGGGTCTGCAGGGCGCGTTCGAGCTCGCTCGTCGGCGCGAGGTTGGTAAGCCGCACCGACACCGCCGCGACGCCGATCTCGGCGAGGGACTGATCCGCCGCCAGAACGGTCTCCAATCCTCCGCGCAGGGGCTCGGGGCCGGCATCGAGGATGGCGCGCACCGGCTTGCCACCGAGATATTGCAGCACCGCCTGACTGGCGATGCCGGCGATGCGGGCCTCGATCTTCTCGATCGGCTCACCCTGGAACTTTCCGTTGCGAAGGCCGATGGAGAAGTCGATGCGGTTCGCCAACCGCTCGGGATCGACCACGTGCCAGCCGATCGTCCCCTGCACGGCGACGGCCTGGAAATCCTGGCTGCGGCCCCGCACGAACAACGTCATCTCGCGGTCGTCCATCGGCACTTCGGCGATGCTCGACGTCTCGGGGCGGAACCAGAACACGAGGCCCCGGCCGCTCTGCCGGATGCGTCCCTTGCGGTAGCGGATGACGTGGCTGCTCGCCTCGCTCCTCAGCTGCGCGACCAGGCCGATATTGCGGATCGTCGCCATGGAAATCCTCCTGTGCGTTCAGCGAGATGGTTGAAATCGGTAGAGTTCGGCCGGCCGGAACGACGTTCCGGCCTCACGCAATCCGGTCGGCGCCAGCCAGCCCCGGTCGAGCATTCTGCGTCGGAAAGCCGGCTTGTTGAGCGTGGTGCCGAGCACCGCCTCGTGCCCGTCCTGCAACTGGCGCAGGGTGAAGTGCTCGGGCAGGAGGGCAAAGCCCACATCCGAATAGTCGAGCTTGCCGCGCAACCGCAGGATCGCCATGGCCAGGATGGCGGCATGGTCGAAGGCGAGGGGAAGCGTCTCTCCCTTCGGCGACAGGGCCGTCACCTCTCCGCCCGTCTCGCCCTGCCACGGCACCGCGATGGTGGCCGGCATGAGGGCCGCCGAGCGCTCCAGCGCCTCGGCGAAGTCAGCCTCCGGCAGAAGAGCCAGATAGGCGACGCTTATGATCCGCATCCGCGGATCGCGGTCGAGGGCGCCGAATGTGTAGAGCTGCTCCAGATGCGCCCTGGCGATGCCGGCCTTCTCCTGCAGGACATGCAGGGCCGCCGCGTCGAGGGTCTGGTCGATGCCGACGAACCCGCCGGGCAGCGCCCAGCGGCCGGCATGCGGAAGCTGGGCCCGCTTCAGCAGCAGCGCCGCGAGCCGGCCCGCGCGCAGTCCCAGCAGGACGAGATCGACGGCGAGGGCAGGGCGCTCGTAGGCGGCGGGATCATACTCCGCCAGGAACTCGGCTTCGGTCACGGGATAGCCTTATATGCTCGATGCATCTTAGTTAGATGCATCAAGAATATAAGGCAAGAGGTGCGTCGCCGGGGTCCAGGGTTCCGGCCTCGTCCGGCGACTGCTTCCGGAAAAGGAATCGGCCACAGAGCTTCCGTCGCCCCAGGCACGAAAAAACCGGCCATCGCCTGGGGGGCGATGGCCGGTCTTCGAGCCGATGTGAATCAGGATGACGCGAACGGCGTGGTCAGTTCGGCAGCTTGTCGTCGATGCCCTTCACATACCAGTTCATGCCGAGGATCATCGGGTCGGGCGCGGTCTCGCCCTCCTTCACGGCGACGCTGCCATCCTGTTTCAGGACCGGCCCCTTGAAGGGATGGAGCGTACCGTCGGCGATCGCCTTCTTGGAGGCCTCGGCCTTGGCCTTCACGTCGTCGGGCATGTTGGCGAAGGGCGCCAGCACCACCATGCCCTCCTTGATCCCGCCCCAGGTGTCGTGGCTCTTCCAGGTGCCGTCGAGAACGGCCTTGGCCTCGCCGATCACGTAGCCATCCCAATCGTCGACGATGGAGGTGAGCTGAGCCTTCGGGGCGAAGCGCATCTGGTCTGAGGACTGGCCGAAGGCGAACTTGCCCTGCTTCTCCGCCTCCTGCAGCGGAGCGGCGGAATCGGTGTGCTGGGACAGGATGTCGGCGCCCTGCGCCAGCAAGGCCTTGGCCGCCTCGGCCTCCTTGCCCGGATCGAACCAGGTGTTCACCCAGACGATCTTGAGCTTGATGTTGGGGTTCACCGATTGCGCGCCGAGCATGAAGGCATTGATGCCGCTCACGACCTCCGGGATCGGGAACGAGGCGATGTAGCCCACCGTGCCGGTCTTGGAGAGCCTGCCGGCGATCTCGCCGCAGATGTAGCGGCCCTCGTAGAACCGCGCCGAATAGGTCGAGACGTTGGCCGAGCGCTTGTAGCCGGTAGCGTGCTCGAACTTCACCTTCGGGAATTTCTTGGCCACCTTCAGGGTGGGCTCCATGAAGCCGAAGGAGGTGGTGAAGATCAGCTGATGGCCCGAGCGCGCCAGGCTTTCGATGGAGCGTTCGCTGTCCGCTTCGGGCACGTTCTCGAGGAAGCTCGTCTCGACCTTGTCCGGCATCGCCGCCAGCAACGCCTTGCGGCTCTGGTCGTGCTGAAACGAGTAGCCGAAATCGGCCACCGGCCCGACATAGATGAAGCCGACCTTCAGCTTGCCCGCCGGCTTCTCCTGCGCCTGGGCCGCACCGAGCCCCAGCGCGAGCGCCACAGCGACGGCGACCCCCTTGATCATCCCCATATCACCGTCGTCCTCTTCGAAAAGCGCCGTTCAGCGGAACGGCGTGAACACGCGGCCGAGCGAGGCCGGGGCCACCGAGCCGCCCTGTCGTCGCCCCAGGGAGAGCAAGACGAGGGCCAGGATGGTGGCGAGATAGGGCAGGGCCGAGAGGGCCTGGCCGGGCAGCCCGAGACCCGCTGCCTGCGCGTGAAGCTGCAGCACCGTGGCGCCGCCGAACAGCATCGCGCCGGCCATCACCCGTAGCGGGCGCCAGGAGGCGAAGACGACGAGGGCGAGGGCGATCCAGCCGCGGCCGGCAGTCATGGCGGGGGCCCAGAACGGCGTGTAGGCGAGGGAGAGATAGGCGCCGGCGAGACCGGCGCAGGCACCGCCGAACAGCACCGCGAGGAACCGGACCTTGCGCACCTTGAGGCCGAGCGCGTGGGTGGAGGTGTGGTCGTCGCCGATGGCGCGGAGCGCGAGACCGGCCCTGGTCCGCCACAGGAACCATGCGATTCCGGCCACGAGAGCGAAGCCGGCATAGACGAACGCATCCTGTCCGAAGAACAGCCGGCCGATGCCGGGAAGGTCGGTGAGGCCGGGAATCGCGAGATGCGGCGCCGATTCCCGCTTCATGCCGACATAGGAGGCGCCGACCAGTCCCGAGAGGCCGAGGCCGAGGATCGTCATGGCGAGCCCGGACGCGATCTGGTTGGCGGCGAGCACCACGGTGAGGATTCCGAACAGGGCCGACAGAGCGAGGCCGGCGCCCGCCCCCGCCACCGCTCCGGCCAATGTCGAGCCCGTCTCCACGGCCACCGCGAAGCCCGTGGCGGCGCCGAGCACCATCATGCCCTCGACGCCGAGATTGAGCACGCCGGACCGCTCGACCACGAGTTCGCCGAGCGCCGCGATCATCAGCGGTGTCGCGGCGGCGACGATGGTGACGAGCACCATCTGCAGGACGTCGAGAGTCATGGTGCGAGCTCCCTTCGACGCGCCGTCCGTCCAGTCGCCTTGCGGGTCGTCTCTCGCCGAGGAGCGCGCGGACGGATCATGCGCGCGAGCCGGGGCGACAGGGGTGTCACGCCCGTCACGTCGCCGTCCCCGGCACGAAACGGACGCGGTAGCGCGACAGGGCGTCCGCCCCGAGCACGAGGGCGAGCAGCAATCCCTGGAAGGCGCGGGTGAGGTCGAGGGGCAGCTTGAGGTCGATCTGCGCGCCCTCGCCGCCGATGGTCGTGAGCGCGATCACCAGGGCCGCCACCAGGATTCCCGCCGGGGAGAGCCGGCCGAGGAAGGCGACGATGATGGCGGTGAAACCGTAGCCCGGCGAGATCGACGGCTGAAGCTGGCCGATCTTGCCCGCCACCTCGGCGATCCCGGCGAGCCCCGCCGCCCCGCCCGAGACCGCGAAGACCGCGAGCGTCAGGCGGACATCGCTGAACCCGGCGAAACGGGCGGCGCGCGGGCTCGCCCCCACCACCCGGACCTCGAAGCCGAACAAGGTCCGCGCCAGCACGATGGCGGCGACGATCACCGCCGCCAGGGCGATGAGGACGCCGGCATGGAGCGTGTCCCCCTCCATCAGGTAGGGGAGGCGGGCCGCGTCGTCGAAGGTGACGCTCTGGGGAAAGTTGTAGCCCGCCGGATCGCGCAAGGGTCCACGCGCCATGTAGTCCAGCAGCAATTCGGCGACATAGACCAGCATCAGGCTGGTGAGGATCTCGGAGACGCCGAGCCAGACCTTGAGCAAAGCCGGGATCAGCGCATAGGCGATGCCGGCCAACGTGCCCACGGCGAGCATCAGCGGCAGGACCCAGAGGGTGTTCCCCTCCGCCCCGTGGGTCGCCACCGCGATCCAGCCGCCGAACAGGCCGCCGACGACGAACTGGCCCTCGGCGCCGATATTCCAGACATTGGCGCGGAAGCAGAAGGCGAGGCCGATGGCGATGAGGGCGAGGGGCGCGGCCTTCAGCGCCACCTCCTGCAGGGACCACAGCTCGCTCAACGGCGCGACGAAATAGGTGACGAAGGCCGCGGCCGGCGAGCGGCCCATGGCAGCGACCACGATGCCGCCGATGGCGACGGCGACGACGAAGGCCAGAATCGGCGCGAGGCCGTCCATGAGGGGGGAGCGGTTGGTGCGCGGCGACAGGTCAATGCGCATGGGCCACCCCCTCCTTCGCCGCTGACGGCGGCGTCGGTTCGATGCCTCCGCCGCCCATCAGCAGCCCCACCGCCTCGCGGCTCGTCTCGCTCGCGGGCACCGCCCGCGACAGCGTTCCGTCATGCAGGACCGCGATGCGGCCCGCGATCTCGAACAGTTCGTCGAGATCCTGGCTGATGACCAGCAGGGCGGCCCCGCGCCCGGCGAGATCGAGCAGGGCCTGCCGGATATGCGCGGCGGCGAGCGCATCGACGCCCCAGGTCGGCTGGTTGACGACGAGGATGCCCGGCTCGGCCATGATCTCCCGCCCCATCAGGAATTTCTGCAGGTTGCCGCCGGAGAGCGTGCCGGCGGCGGGGTCCGGCCCGGCCTTGCGCACGTCGAAGGCGGCGATCACGCGTTGCGCCAAAGCCTTGGCCGCGGCGTTACGCAGGAAGCCGAAGCGGCTGAGGCCGGCGGTGGCGTGGCGCGAGAGGAGGGCGTTGTCGGACAGGCTCAGGGTCGGGGCGGCCGCGTGGCCGTTGCGCTCCTCCGGCACGAAGCAGGCCCCGTGGCGGCGCCGCTCGGTGATGCCGAGGCGCCCGGCCGGAACGCCGTCGAACGTCACCATGCCGGCCTCGGGTGCCGAAGCCTCGCCGGACAGCGCATCGAACAACTCGGCCTGTCCGTTGCCGGCAATGCCCGCGATGCCGACGATCTCCCCGCCCGAGACCGTCAGCGAGATGTCGCTCAGCGCCGTGCCGTGCAGGCCCGACGTCGCCAGCGAGAGTTTGGAGAGGACGAGCCGGGGCGCCCCAAGGGGCATGCCGGAGGGCGGCTTCACCTCGCCGACCTGGACGCCCACCATCATCGCCGCCAGCGACCGGGCGCTCTCCTGGCGCGGGTCGCAGGCGCCCACGACCTTGCCGCCACGCAGGATGGTGGCGCGGGAGCAGAGCCGTCGCACCTCGTCGAGGCGGTGCGAGATGTAGAGCAGCGCCCGGCCCTCGTCGCGCAGTCGCTCCAGCACCGTGAACAGGCCTTCCGCCTCACCCGGCGTCAGCACCGATGTCGGTTCGTCGAGGATGACGAGGCGCGGGTCCTGCAGCAGGCAGCGGATGATCTCGATACGCTGGCGCTCGCCGGCCGAGAGCGACCAGACCGGGCGATGCGGATCGAGATGCAGGCCGTAGGTGGCGCCCACCGTGGACATCTTTTCCCTGAGCGCCTTCGGGCTCATGTCGGGCGGCATCACCAGGGCGATGTTCTCCGCCACGGTCAGGTTCTCGCAGAGGGAGAAATGCTGGAACACCATGCCGATGCCGAGC
Source organism: Methylobacterium sp. CM6241 (assembly GCF_054817845.1). NCBI lineage: Bacteria > Pseudomonadati > Pseudomonadota > Alphaproteobacteria > Hyphomicrobiales > Methylobacteriaceae > Methylobacterium > Methylobacterium sp. CM6241. The sequence goes on along the minus strand of NZ_CM139246.1, from coordinate 4,124,016 downwards.
GCCCGCGCGGCTTCGGGGTTGGCGAGCTTCACGATGTCGCCGCGATGAGTCACGACCCCTTCGGTGGGTTCCAGAAGCCCGTAGAGGATCTTCATGAGCGTCGACTTGCCGGCCCCGTTCTCGCCGAGCAGGGCATGGATCTCCCCGGCGCGGATTTCGAGATCGACGCCGTCATTGGCCGTGAAGTCGCCGAAGCGCTTGACGATGCCGTAGGCACCGAACAGCGGCGTCGCGCCAATCTGGCCGGCAAGAGCCGGGGTAGCGGGAGCCGGGGTAGCGGGAGCCGGGCTCGGGGTCGCATCCGTCATGAGGGCTGGGTTCCCCGATTCCATAGCGAGCCCATCGGACCACGCCGCCATTGCGGGGGGCAGCGCAGGATCGGGCGAGCACGCAACCCGCCCGCCTTCCTGCCCGCGGCCGCCGTCACGATCCGCTCCGCAGCGCATGGGCGAGGCGGGTATGGGCCTCGCGCAGCTGCCCGGTCTCGATGCCCAACGGCTGCCCGTCCACCACCCGCCAGCTCCCCGCCACCATCACCCGGTCGGCCCTGTGGGCGCCGCACAGGACCAGCGCCGCCAGCGGGTCGTGGGCGCCGGAAAAGCGGAGTTCGTCGAGGGTGAACAGGGCGAGATCGGCCTCGCGGCCCTCCTCGATCCGGCCGATATCCCTTCGGCCGAGGCAGGCGGCCGAGCCCTCCGTCGCCCAGCGCAGGGCGTCGAGATGGGTGACGCGCTGAGCGCCGTAGGTCAGGCGGTTGAGCATCAGGGCGTGGCGAACGCCTTCCATCAGGTTGGAATTGTCGTTCGAGGCCGACCCGTCGACGCCGAGCCCCACCGGTGAGCCGGCGGCCTCCAGCTCGCAGGTCCGGCACTGGCCGGAGGCGAGCGTCATGTTCGACGTCGGGCAATGGCACACGCCGACACCCGCCCTGCCGAGCCGGACCACCTCCTCGTCGTCGAAATGGATGCCGTGGGCGAGCCAGGTCCGGCTCTGCATCCAGCCAATCTCCTCGATGTAATCCACCGGGCGTTGGCCGAAGACGTCGAGACAGTATGTGTTCTCGTCCAGGGTCTCGCCGAGATGGGTGTGCAGGCGGCAATCGTAGCGCTCGGCCAGCGCCGCGCTCTCGCGCATCACGCGCTTCGTCACGCTGAAGGGCGAGCAGGGCGCCAGACCGATCTGCACCATCGCCCCCGGCTTCGGATCGTGGAACAGACGCAGCACCCGCTCGCTATCGGCCAGGATCGTATCGTCGTCCTGCGTCAGGCATTCGGGCGGCAGACCGCCGTCGCGCACCGACAGGCTCATGGAGCCACGGGTGACGAAGGCGCGGATGCCGATCAGGCCCGCTTCCTCGACCTGGATGTCGACGGCGGATTCGAGGCCCTTGGGAAAGAGGTAGTGGTGGTCGCCCGCCGTGGTGCAGCCCGAGAGCAGGAGCTCGGTATAGGCGAGCCGGGTCGCGAGGCGGAACGCGTCGGGGGTGATCTTGTCCCACACCGTGTAGAGGGCCTGCAGCCACGGGAACAACGGCTTGTTCAGCGCGACGGGATGGGCGCGCGTCAGCGTCTGGAAGAAATGGTGATGCGTGTTCACGAGCCCGGGAATGACGACGTGGCGGCTCGCGTCGAAGGTCTCGTCCACGGCTCGCGAAGGCTGCGCTCCCGCCGCGATCCGCTCGACGATCCGCGTTCCCTCGACGACGATGCCCCCGCCCGCATCCTCCGCGAGGATCGCCAGCGGATTGCGGATCCAGATCCGCCTCGGTGTGCCCGCTTCTGCCATCGTGCCCGTCAGTCCCTTCGCCGGAGGATGGACGGAGCGTTGCCCCGGCCTCGTCACGCCTTGGTGTAAGGTGGACGGACGCGTCCTTCCAGAAGCGCTCCCCGCCGGACGCGAACCGTTCCGACCGGCGCGTTCCTAGGAAAACCTTGCTTCAGAAGACGTGAAACGAGACGCCGGCGAGGAAACTTTTCTCTTCCGTGCCCTTGAAGGTCGCCGTTTCCTGAGCGCCGAACTTGTTCAGCCAGTACTGAAAGCCGATGAAGACATCGACTTTGTTGGGAGTGTCGTAGACGAGCTTGCCGAGGTCGAGGACGAGATTGGTGCGGGAGAGGAATTCGAGACCGGTCTTCGCGTTGAAGGCGAACGCGGTCACGTCGGTGACGCCGCGCCCCTTGGGCAGCACGATGTTGTTGAAGCCCGCGATGCTGAGCGGCAGGCCGGTGAAGCTCAGGGGCAGGCTGTAGACGATTTCGATTTCGGGGACCGTGTCGAAGCTGACGTCGCGGTTGGGGTAGGTATTGAAGCCGTTCCGGTTCCACTCCTTGTAGGCATGGACGGACGCGTTGATGAACCCGGCCGGTACGTCGAAGGCGAAGTTCAGCCCGCCGACCACGTCGCGCTTGCGCGGGCCGAAGGCCGTGTTCTTGGCATTGGCGTCGAAACCATAGGACAGGGAGATGTCCTTGATGATGCCCGGCACCGCGAAGGCCTTCGTGCCGGTGAGCGCATTGAGGCTGAGCGTACCGCGATAGAGGCCGTAGGCTTCCGTGGCGCCATAATCGTATTGCGCGAAGCCTCCCGGCGCGTTGGTGGTGCCGCCGGGGTCCTGCGAGGCGGATTTCAGGATGTCCAGCGTGAAGAAGTTGGTGCCGTAGGCCCAGGCATTGGCATGCGAGATATTGTAGATGTGCTTCGGGATACCGCGCGTGCTGAACGAGCCGTCGGAATTCTGAACCTGCACGCCGGGCTCGGACGACGGAAACTGATAACGGTAGCTGAACTGCGTATCCGAGAAGAGGAAGAACGATCCGGGCGCATCGGGGAGCGGTGCGGGTGCGGGAGCCTTCACGAGGTCGGCGGCGAAAACGGGCCCCGTCACCAGCAACGAGACCACGGCCGCCATCAGCGCTTTCGGGATGCCCGACATGTTCAATCCCTCTTCCGAGCATCGCGCTCATGGGGATCGAAGGCTGCAACCCATATGCCAGGACACGCGAGCCGGAGAGGATGTGCGAATTGGCGACCCGATATGTGCAAATATGCAACAGAAGCGCCGAGGGTACGAGTCGATAACAAATACAGGGGGCCACCGTCCGACCGGCAGTCAATGCACATATATCGATTCGAACTTGATAGTTTAACAATTCCTCTTCGCCGGCAAGTCATTGACGATCATGAGGCCCGACCCAACTGGCATCGTTAAAAACGATATAAAAAATTCCGGTACTTTCAAGCGCGACCCGGAAGGCATGGTCTCCCGAATCGACGGCTATAGTGGTCGTCCTCGGGAATGTTGCAGCACCAAGCCGGTCTCGATAAGTCTGCTTCTCGCAACACCATGCATTCACGGCACGAGAAACTGCGCTAGGGTACGACCGCGTCCCTTCGGGTCGTCTTCGTCCCCCACTTCATCGAGAGACCGGTGCCTGCATCACAGACCCGCGCCGAACACCTGGCGGACCAGATCGCGAACGACATCCTGGCCGGCGTTTTCCCACCGGGCCTTCATCTCGACGAGCAGGTCCTCGCCAAGCGCTTCGGCGTGTCGCGAACTCCCGTCCGCGACGCCCTGCGCCTCTTGAGCGGGACGGGACTGATCGACCTGCGTCCGCGCGCGGGCGCCATGGTGCGCAGGATGGCGCTCGACGAACTCGACATGCTGTTCATCGCCATGGGCGAGATCGAAGCCACCTGCGCGCGGCTCGCGACACTGAGCATGGCGCCGAAGGAACGCAGCCAGCTGCAGACCCTTCATCACGGCATGGCCCGGCTGGCGGATGCGGATGACAGGGCGGGCTACATGGCCGCCAACCAGGAGTTTCACGGCCTCCTCTATGCCGGCGCCCATAACAGCGTCGTCGAGGAGATCGCGGTCTCGCTTCGCAGAAGGCTGACACCTTACCGCAAGGCGCAGTTCAAGGCCCCCGGCCGGCTCCATCGATCGCATGCGGAGCATGGCGCCGTCGTTCGCGCGGTGCTGGGGCGCGACGCGGCGGCGGCCAATGCCGCGATGCTGATCCATATGAGCATCGTCGAGGACGTCTTCGAGAGCGTGGATGCCGAGCCGGCGCGGGAGCGCGAAGCCGCTCACGAACGCGATGACGACCGCCGCTCCGCCGTCGAACCGGAAGCGGGGATCGGCAGGCCGGAGCGCTCGAACCGCTGAGCTAGCGCAAGGATTCCACAACTTGGCGCGCAACGACGCAGGATCGCGCATCATTTGGGCGTGTGCCGGAGCTACCGTGCATACATGATCGGAACGAAATCGCGACCGAATCGGCACCGACGCCGGGATTCGAAAACGCGGCATCGGACGATCGGGTGTGCAGGTCATGAGTGTCACGCTCAGCGCGGAGCCCGCCGATCTCGCCTTCGATCCCGCCACCACCGCGCTCGTCATCATCGACATGCAGCGGGACTTCCTGGAGCCCGGTGGGTTCGGCGAAACCCTGGGCAACGACGTCTCGCTCCTGCTGGCCGCCGTCGCGCCCTGCCGGTCCGTCCTCGCCGCGGCACGCCGCACCGGGATGCTGGTCGTGCATACACGGGAAGGTCACCTGCCCGACCTGTCGGACGCACCGCCGGCCAAGCTCGAACGGGGTGAGCCGACGGCGCGGATCGGCGCCCCCGGCCCGATGGGACGCATCCTCATCCGCGGCGAGCCCGGACACGACATCGTGCCGGATCTCGCGCCGTCGGCGGGCGAGATCGTGATCGACAAGCCCGGCAAGGGGGCATTCTACGCGACCGAACTGGGAGCGGTTCTGGCCGAGCGTGGCATCGCCACCTTGCTCGTCTGCGGCGTCACCACGGAAGTCTGTGTGCATACGACGATCCGTGAAGGCAACGACCGGGGCTATCGCTGCGTCGCGCTCGCGGATTGCTGCGCCTCCTACTTCCCGGAATTCCACCGCATCGGCCTGGAGATGATCAAGGCGCAGGGCGGCATCTTCGGCTGGGTCTCGTCGTCGGAGGCCGTCCTGACGGCCCTCGCCACGCCCGGATGACGATCGGCGGGACGGGCTGATGGCGGCGGGACGGGGGGGGGTGGACCATGGCAGCGGGATCGGCTTCGGGCGGAACGACAAGCGGGATCGGCGGCGTCTTCCGTCCCAGCCTCTGGGTGCCGGGGGATTGGAACGCCTTCTTCGGCTTCGGCACCAACATCCTGGTGAACCTCCTGGTCCTCACCGGCCTGCTGCGCTTCGTCCTCGGCATGCCCGATGCCATCACCTTCGGGCGCATCCTGCCGGCCATCGGGCTGATGCTGTGCCTCTCCACCGCCTATTACGGCTGGCTGGCCTATCGCCTGGCGAAGGCGACGGGCCGGAGCGACGTCTGTGCCCTGCCATCCGGCATCAGCGTCCCGCACATGTTCATCGTCGTCTTCGTCATCATGCTGCCGATCAAGCTCGCCACCGGAGATCCGGTGAAAGGCTGGGAGGCCGGCCTCGCCTGGGTCTTCATCCAGAGCTTCATCCTGATGATCGGCGGTTTCGTCGCCCCCGTCATCCGGCGTGTCACGCCGCGCGCCGCGCTCCTCGGCACGCTGGCCGGCGTCTCGGTCACCTTCATCGCCATGCGTCCGGCCCTGGAGATGATCACGACACCCGTCATCGGTGTCGTCGCCTTCGCCATCATCCTCCTCGCCTGGTTCGGCGGCCTGCGCTATCCCGGCCGGATCCCCGCCGGCCTCGTCGCCATCCTGTTCGGGATGGTGGTGGCCTGGGGTGCCAAGCCGTTCGGCCTCGACATGGGCGGGGTCAGCGGTCCCGGTTTCCTCGCCGCCATCCAGGGAATCGGTTTCTCGATTCCCCTGCCGGCCTTCGGCCACGTCTTCGGTGGGTTCGAGTTCCTCGGCGTGATCCTGGTGACCGCGATCCCGTTCGGCATCTACGATCTCGTGGAGGCCATGGACAATGTCGAGAGTGCCGAGGTCGCCGGGGATGCCTATCCGACCACCCGCGTCCTCACGGCCGACGGCGCCGTCAGCCTGATCGGCTGCATGATGGGCAACCCCTTCATCAACGCGGTCTATATCGGCCATCCCGGCTGGAAGGCGATGGGCGGGCGCATCGGCTATTCGGTGGCGACGGGTCTGGTGATCCTGGCCCTGTGCTGGCTCAATCTCGTGTCGCTGCTCTCCAGCCTCGTGCCCGTGGTCGCGATCGCGCCGATCCTCCTCTACATCGGCATGCTCATCGGGGCGCAGGCCTTCCAGGAGACGCCGCATTCCCATGCGCCCGCGATCGTGCTCGCCTTCGCGCCGCATCTCGCCGCCTGGGCCAAGACCCTCGTGGACGGCGCGCTGGGCGCGGCGGGCACCAGCGCGGCGGCGGTGGGGCTCGACAAGCTCGGACAGGTGGGCGTGCTCTATGGCGGGCTCGAAGTGCTCGGCGAGGGCGCGATCCTGGGTGGGCTGATCCTCGGCGCCATCGCGGTGTTCATCATCGAGCGCGATTTCGCCAAGGCGGCGGCTTTCTCGGGCGCCGGGGCGGTGATGACCTTTTTCGGCTTCATGCATGGCCCCGCGGTCGGAATCGCGGTGAAGCCCGGCCTGGCCCTTGCCTATCTCATGGTGGCGGGGCTCCTCTACGCAGCGTCCCGCGCCACCGCCGGGGAGCGGCTCATGCCGGTCTCGTCGGCACTGCCAGCGGAATAGAAGAGACAGGGAGACGATCATGGTCGAGATGCCGAAGACCGAACCCGCACCGGGGGGGCTCGACACCTATATCGACGCCGCCTCCTCGCTCCTGGGCATTCCCCTCGACCCCGCCTGGGTCGCGGCAATCGGAGCGAATCTCACCGTGCTTCAGGCCACTGCCGGCCTCGTCGCGGCCTTTCCCCTGCCCGACGAGGCGGAGCCGGCTCCGGTCTTCGTAGCGTGAGCAGCAGAACGCAATGACGAACGACACGATGAACGATCCGAGCACGATGCACGCGGCGAAGATCGCCGAGTCCGTGAGGGACGGGGTGATCGGCGCCCGCGAAACGGTCGAGGCCGTGCTCGCGCGCATCGCCCGGGTGGACACATCGGTGAATGCCTTCACCGACGTGCTGCCCGAGCGCGCGCTGGCCAGGGCCGATGCCATCGATACGGCGCGGAACCGTGGTGAGGCGCTGGGGCCGCTGGCGGGCGTCCCCTTCGCGGTGAAGAACCTCATCGACATCGCGGGCCTGCCGACGCGGGCCGGCTCGAAGATCAACCGCGATCTCGCCCCCGCCGAGCGTGACGGCGCCCTGGTGCGACGGCTCGAAGCCGCCGGGGCCATCCTCGTAGGCGGCCTCAACATGGGCGAGTATGCCTATGATTTCACCGGGGAGAACGTCCATGACGGCGCCACCCGCAACCCGCACGATCTCGGCCACATGTCCGGCGGCTCGTCCGGGGGTTCGGGCGGCGCCATCGGCGCGGGCCTCGTCCCGCTGGCCCTCGGCTCGGACACCAACGGCTCGATCCGCGTCCCCGCCGCCTTCTGCGGCTGCTTCGGGCTGAAGCCCACCTATGGCCGGCTGACGCGGGCGGGAAGCTTCCCCTTCGTCGGCAGCCTCGATCATCTCGGCCCCATGGCGCGCAGCGTCACCGACCTCGCTTTGTCCTACGATGCCATGCAGGGGGCCGATCCGGACGATCCGGTGGCGACCACCCATGCCCCCGATCCCGCCATGCTGGGCCTCGATGACGGCATCGGCGATCTGCGCATCGCCGTGGCGGGCGGATACTTTGCGCGTGGCGGTGATCACGAGGCCTTCGTGGCGGTGGAAACCCTCGCCGCATCCCTGGGCGCCAAGCGCCGGGTGGAGATCCCCGAAGCCGCACGGGCGCGGGCCGCCGCCTACCTCATCACCGCCGCCGAGGGTGCGGCCCTCCATCTCGACCGGCTGCGGACCCGCGCCGCCGATTTCGACCCGGCCGTGCGTGACCGGCTCATCGCGGGAGCGATGATTCCGGCCCCCTTCGTCGAGCGCGCGCAGCGCTTCCGCCGCTGGTACCGGGCGGCAATGCTCGACCTGTTCCGCGAGGTCGACATCATCCTGGCACCCTCGACCCCGTGCCGGGCTCCGAAATCGGGCCAGGTCACCTTCGAGCTCGACGGGGTGACGCTGCCGGTGCGGGCGAATATCGGCGTCTTCACGCAGCCGATCTCGTTCATCGGCCTGCCCGTGGTGGCGGTGCCGGTACGGGTCGATGACGGCCTGCCCCTCGGTGTCCAGATCATCGCCGCTCCGTGGCGCGAGGATCTGGCGCTCCGGGTCGCGCGCCACCTGGAGAGGAACGGCGTCGTCTCCGCGCCGCATGCGACCCTGTGAGCGAGCCGATGGAAATCGACGCAGCCGACGTAATCGCCGAGGTCGAGGCCGCCTTCGCGGCTTATGAAAAAGCGCTGACCGGCAACGACGTGGCGACGCTGGAAGCCCTGTTCCACGACGATCCCCGCACCATCCGCTATGGCGGGGGCGAGAACCTCTACGGCATGGACGCGATCCGTGCCTTCCGTCGCGCGCGCTCACCGGCCGGGCTGGAACGGACCCTGTCCGATACGGTGATCACGGCCTATGGGCGGGATACGGCCGTGGCGATGACCCTGTTCCGCCGCGACGGCTCACCCGGCAAGGTGGGTCGGCAAAGCCAGACCTGGATCCGTTTTCCCGATGGCTGGAAGGTCGTCGCCGCGCATGTGAGCGTCATCGACGGATAGGCGCGGAGAGCCCTGGCCTGCTCCTCTCGCGGAGACCGCTTATAGGAGAGCAAGCGTCAGCGACGTGCGGGGCGGTAGCGCGTGCTCACGTCTCCTGAGGCGCCTTCTCGGTCACCACGCGGCGCAGGCGACCCTTGCGCTTCTCGTACTGGAACATCGAGGTCAGGGTCGGGTCGGCCGGATCCGATGCCGGGCTCATCGGCGCCAACTCGGGCGCCGGCGCAGGCTCGGGGGCCGGTGCAGGCTCGACCGCCGGGGTGGGAGCCCTCCGTTCGAGTGCGAGGCGCACCACCTCACGGTCGCGCATAAGGATCGCCGCAATGGCGTGGTCGGCGGCCATCGTCGCGCTGGCGCCGTCGGTGAAGGTGATCGGCAGGGTCGCGGTGGTCGTGGCCGAGGATTCGAGCACATCGAGCCCGAGCCCCACGAAGGAGGCCGCAAAACCGAAGGGCGACGGCAGGGCCTTGGTCGTCGTGGCGAGCGCGCCTTGGAGACCGCGCACGATGTCGCCGCTCCAATGCGGCTCCGTCGCCGGGTCGGTCGGCAGGCCGAGATCGGAGAGATCCTCCACGCCACGGATATCGCCGTTGGGAAAGCGGAACACGCCGTTGTCGTAGGTGGCCACTCCCTCGCCGAAGGAGCCCGCCGTGATCCGAATATCCGTCATCGTGCCGTCCTGGCGGACGTCGACCGCCGCCATCGCCCGAACCTACGCAGCCATGTGTCCGAAACAGGGCGTCGCTTCAGACGGCCGGTGCAGGCGCCGTACCATAGGCCTCCGCCATCTCGGCGATGGCATCGAGCTTGGCATGGAGCGCCGACCAATCGTCCCGCTCGGCAATCGGATCCCACAACGCCTCGACCTCTTCGATCAACATCGTGCAGGGCTCGCGCCGCGCAAAATACGGGTGATCGAGCCGGATTCCTTCCGCCGGGGACAGGGAAGCGAGGCTGGTTCTGACGGCGGCGAAATCCTCGCGCTCGTAGAAGGCGGAGGAGGGGCTCGCCGCCGCGCGGTCGGTGCTGGCGAGGCCGCCATACCAGTCGAAGAACGTCTGCTCGAACGGCGCCCGGCTCTTCGCCAGGAAGCCCCAGAAGGCGGCGACGAATCGGTGCAGGTCTGCCTCGTCCGCCGGCTTTGCCAGGCCCAGCCGGGCGAGGAGGGCCTCGGCGAAGGCATCCTGAAGGCTCGTCCCGAAGACCTTCAGCGCGCCTTCGAGGGCTTCGCGGTCGGCGAGCGGCATCAGGCATTCGGCGAGCCGGCTGAGGTTCCAGAACAGCGCCTCGGGCTGCCGGCCGAAACTGTAGAGCCCCTGAACGTCGAAATAGGCGGCGGTGAAGCTCGGATCGCTGGCGGGCGCGAAGCGCCACGGGCCGTAATCGAAGCTTTCGCCGGTGACGTTGATGTTGTCGGTGTTGAGCACCCCATGGACGAAGCCCGCCGCCATCCACTGGGCGCCCGTGCGGGCGACCCTGCGACAGACCTCCTCCAGGAAGGCGACGGCGCGGGGCCCGGTCTCCTCCCGCCACGCGTCGGGCAGGTAGGTCCCCACCGTGTAATCGAGGAGTTTCTGAATGTTGTGCGGCTCGTCCAGCGCCAGCAGGCGCTGGAAGCTGCCGATGCGGATATGGGAATGGCTCAGCCGCACCAGGACGCTGGACCGGGCGGGGGAGGGCTCGTCGCCGCGCTCCAAGTCTTCGCCGGTCTCGATCAGGCTGAAGGTCTTCGAGGTGTTGACGCCCAGGGCCTCGAGCATGGAGGTGGCGAGAATCTCGCGCATGCCCCCCTTCAGGGTCAGGCGTCCATCGGCGGTGCGCGACCATGGCGTGGTGCCGCTGCCCTTCGTCGCGAGATCGAGGAGACGCCCATCCACGAGGTCGTGGAGCTGCGCGAACAGGAAGCCGCGCCCGTCGCCGAGATCGGGGTTGTACGAGCGGAACTGGTGGCCGTGATAGCGCAGCGCCAGCGGCTGGGGCAGGCTACCGGGTAGCGGCTGGAAACGGCCGAAATGCGCGATCCACGACTCGTCGGACAGACCGTCGAGCCCCACCCGCGCCGACCAGGGCCGGTTGCGATAGCGCAGGATCGTCTTCGGGAAATCGGCGGCGGCCACGACGTCGTAGAAGTCGGGGCCGAGTTCCATGTGCTTCGCGGCGGTGCGGGGTGATGGCATGGGCGAGCGCGGGTTCCTGCGATGGAGGCCGGACTCTAGCGAGAGCGGCGCGGCGATGACAGCCACCCCCGAAGGCAGCTCCCCCGATAACGCGAGCGCCTATCGGGGGAGAGTCATGCCCCCTCGAACCGGCGCTGCTCCGCACGGCTCGCCAGAATGACGACCTTGCCGGGAAACCGTTCGATCAGAGCGAGGTTCCTCGCCCGCCTCTTGCGGTTCCAGGTCCAGACGTAGCGCAGGAACTCCATATCGAGCCGCTCCGGGCAACCGAGCGCCGCATCCGGCCGGACCCGGCCGTAGCTCGCCGCCAGCCGGCGGATCACCCGCGCCATCGTGAGCCAGGCCGGAAGATCGAGATAGACCAGGGTGTCCGCCGCCTCGAAGCGCGGCCCGATCGTGTCGGTGTAGTTCCCGTCGATGACCCAGCGGGGGAGCGCCGCGAGACGCTCCACCTCGGCGCGGAACGCCTCGGACGGCACGGGCCCCCAGCCCGGACGGAAATAGGCCTGATCGAGATGGAAGACGGGCAGGCTGCGGGCGGAGCCCAGGCGTCTCGCCAGGGTCGATTTCCCGCTACCCGGCGGCCCCATGACGATCACGCGCTGCATGCGGACCTGCTTAGCCGATGAGCGGTCGCCGCCGCCAGAGTGTGCGTCGCGCTACCGCTCCCGCCCGATCGTCGCCTCGATCTGTCCGTGCGGTTCGTCGGTGGGCAGGAACACAGCGTTCGGGTTGTCGAGGCCGAAAGGCGCGAGGTTGATCGGGATGTAGTGCTTGTTGGGCATGGCGAAGGCGATCTCGGCGATCTCCGGGATCGCGGCCAGAACCGCCTCGCCCATCCGGTACATGCTGTCCTGGACACCGTAGCTGTACGTCGTGCCGAACACCGCGATGAGGGTCGCCAGCACCTGGGCGTTGGCGGCAGCATAATCGGCCGGGATGCCGGCCCAGGTCCAGGTCGCGTCCATGCTCGTCGCGGCGATGCGGTCGCTGGTATCCGGCAGGGTACGGTATTGATCGTCGACGAAATCGGCCCAGCCGGACTGGGTCGTCTTCATGAAGGTGTAGCCGCGCAAGCCGGATTTCAGCACCGACCCGGCCTGGTTCGCCGTGAGCTCGACGAAGCCGACGCCGTTGCCGTCGAGGGTGAAGGTATGGCCATGCGGCACGCCCGCGATGGCGTGGCGCAGCCAGCGCGTCTCCCGCGCCTCGATCACGACCTCCTCGACCTGCGGGTAGGTGTCGAGGAAGACCGATGCCACGGCGCTGGCGAACGCTTCCTTCTCCGCCGCGAGATGTTTCGCCGCCGTGACGTTGACGATGTTCTTGACGCTGTCGGTGGCGACGCAGGCCCGGTTGTCGCCCGCTGTCCAGGCACGGTCGAAACCGCCCTTCATCAGCACCTTCACGTCGAGTTCGCGCGGGGTATGGTGGTCGCCGTCGCGGGCGAGCCGCATCACCCGCACCCGTCCCTTGCCGTAGGTCGACGCCGTCAGGGCCATGATCGGTTCCTTCTCGTTTGCCTAAGGCCTCGGCCGCATGGGCGATAGTCTGCGAGAACGACCTGTCGGGGAAGACCAGACCGATCATCACCGGCCAGCGGATGCCGTTCGGTCCGCCGCTCCGACAGAGCGCGGGGGTCCCGGTTCTCCGGAAGATCGTCTGCAAGCGGGAAAATCGTCCGCAAGCGGTATGCCAGCGGAATCGGCCGAGCCTACGGCCCGGAGCGGATAGGGTCCCGATGCCGCTTGCCCGATCTGGTCCGTTGCCTGCTACGAAAGCGCATGAAACCGGCTCGGTTCGGCACCTCCGCCGGAGCCGTCGAGGCGGCATGAACCAGCAGCGAGGGATGCCATGACCCTTCCAGCGGCCGCCGGGGCTGGCGGCACGGAGCCTGCCGTCTCCGGCTTCGCCAAACTCGACCTCGCCAGCCTCAACGCGGCACCGGCCGCGCATTTCGTGACGGCCCTCGCGGCGGTGTTCGATCATGCGCCGTGGGTGGCCGAAGACGCCGTGCGAGGCCGTCCCTATGCGACGCTGGCCGAACTCTTCGCCGCCATGCGGGCCGCGGTGGAGGCGGCCCCGGAGACGGATCGGCTCGCTCTCCTGGCCAACCACGCGGAGCTTGGCCAATACGCCGCCCGCGCCGGCACGTTTGCTGCGGATGCAAACGCCGAACGAGCCTCGGCCGGGCTCGACCGGCTTTCGGAGGACGAGTCTGCGCGGTTCGAGAGCCTGACCGCGCGCTATCGCGCAACGTTCGGCTTTCCCTTCATCCTGTGCGTCGAGCGACACGGCCGCGCCTCGCTGCTCCGCACGTTCGAGCAACGTCTGGCCTCGACGCCGGCGATGGAGCGGGCGACAGCAGAGCAGGAAGTGTTCCGGATCGCCGCGATCCGCCTTGATGCTCTGGTGAAGGGGGAGGGCAGGCTGCGCACGACCGGCCGCGTCTCCACTCACGTCCTCGACACCGCTTCCGGCAGGCCGGCGGCCGGGGTTACGGTGTCCCTGTACGAATGGGTCTCCGACGACAGGGCCGCCCTCGTGGCCAGCACGGTGACGAACGCCGATGGACGCACCGACGCGCCCCTCATCGGCGGGAGGCCGGTGCCGATCGCGGCCTACGAATTGCGGTTCGGCATCGGCGACCATTTCCGGCGGACGAATCCCGGACTGCCGGAACCGCCCTTCCTCGATATCGTCACCCTGCGCTTCGGGGTGAGCGACCCGGAGGGTCACTACCACGTCCCGCTGGTGGCGAGCCCCTGGAGCTACCAGACCTATCGCGGGAGCTGAGCTCGTCCGTGGAGACGGTGAGTCGCAGATCCCGCGAGGGAGTGCCCCGGTCAGGCGGCGCGGATCGTCGCGAGGAAGCGGCCGAGTTCGACGTTGAGATGCTCGGACTGGCGTGACAGTTCCGATGCCGCGCCGAGCACCTGGCTGGCCGCCGCTCCCGTCTCCTCGGCGGCGTCCGCCACGCCCACGATGTTCACCGTCACCTCGCTCGTGCCGGTAGCGGCCTGGGCCACGTTGCGAACGATCTCCTGTGTCGCGGCGCCCTGCTGCTCCACGGCCGCCGCGATCGACGTCGAGACGCCGCTGATTTCCTGGATTCGCGTGGTGATGCCGCCGATCGCCGAGACCGCCTGATCCGTCGACCTTTGCACCGAGGCGATGTGGCCGCCGATCTCTTCGGTCGCCCTGGCCGTCTGGTTGGCGAGCTCCTTGACCTCCGCCGCGACCACGGCGAAGCCGCGGCCGGCCTCGCCGGCGCGCGCCGCCTCGATCGTGGCGTTCAGAGCGAGGAGATTGGTCTGGGCCGCGATCGAGGTGATCATCGTCACCACATCGCCGATCTTCAGCACCGCCGAGTTGAGGTCCTTCACGAAGGTCGTCGTCCGGGCAGCCTCCTGAACGGCCGCATGGGACATGTCGGCCGAGGCGCTGACCTGACGGCCGATCTCGTGCACCGATGAGCCGAGTTCCTCGGCCGCGGCCGCCACGGTGGTGACGTTGGACGCGGCCTGATGGGCGGCGGCGGCGACGCTGGTGGATTGCGCAGCGGTCTCCGTGGCGGTGCCGGCCATGCTCTGGGCTGTCGCCTGCAGTTGCGTCGCCGAACTCGTGACGCTCTGGATGATCCCGCCGACCGCGGTTTCGAAACCGTCGGCCATGGTTCGCATGGCCGACTTGCGCTGTGCTTCCGCGCCGGCCCGTGCCAGGGCGGTCTCCTCCTCCAGAGCCTTCATGCGCAACAGGCCGTCCTTGAACACCTGCACGGCATCGGCGATGCGCCCGATCTCGGTCCGGGCCTTCTGGTGCGGGATGGTCACGGAGAGGTCGCCCGCAGCGAGGGTCTGCATCGGCCGCACCACGGAATCGATCCCTCCGGTGACGCCCCGGATGATGACGAGGGCGGAGAGCACGGACAGCACGACGGCGACGACGATGGCGGAGATGCCTAGGGTCCGGGTCTGCTCGAACACCTCCTTGCTGCGCGCCTGTGCCATATCCGCACCGACATTATTGAGGTTCACGAGTTTTTCGAGGGCCTCCGACACGCCTCGGCGGATGGCGAGGCCCTTGGTCTCGTACAGGGCGAAGGCCTGAGCTTTCTCTCCGCTGCGGGAGAGATCCATGATGGCGTCGCGCACCACGGCAAATTTCGCGGCCTCACGGGTATACGCCTCGTAGAGGTCGCGCTCCCCGGGGGACGCGATCATCGTCTCGTAGGATTTCTTCTTCTCCTCGAGCTTCTTTCCGAAACGGACGAGGTCACCCTCGATCGTGGCCTGCTTCTGCGCATCGGTCTCCTGGGCATGGCGCAGGATGACGGCGCTGTTTCTCGCCGTGAGTGTATCGATCTCGCCAAGTACACGGATACTGGGAAGCCAGTTGGTCTCGATGTGGAGTGCCTGTTCACGCATGCGCAGGGTGCCCAGAATCCCGAGCAGCCCCAATCCCATGATGAAGACGGTGAGTATCGAGAAAGCCACGATGAGCTTCGTGCAAATCGGGAGAGCCTGGAGCGTCACAACGAACCTCATCAAGACCACCATCCGGTCATTCGGTGGGGCGATCGAATGTCGACACTCCCTCGGAATCCTTAAGGTTCACTTTTGATTGCCTCGTCTCTTCCTCATCCCTTCGCGACACATGTATTCTTCTGTCATCGTCAGAGATCTGCAGGGCGATGCCCAATCCGGCCGTGCCTCGCCCCATTTCCCCATTCGTCCGAAACAGGACGATTGCGCATTGGGATCTGTTCCGGCATGCGGATTGCAATGCATTGACTTCGGTTTGACGTGCCGACAACCAATCACCGTGAGACATTCAACCGTGGCAGCACGACCGATGACACGCTTCTTCACCGTTACTCTCGCGGCCGGTCTTGTGATCGCATCCGCGAGCCTCGCTGCCGCCCAGAGCTACGGCGCCCCCTCGGGCCGCGACGCCGCCACCGCACCGGGCGGAACGGAAGGCGTGGCCGGTCCTCGCAACGAAGCCGAGGCCATCCGGAGCGGCGATGCCGTTCCGGTGCCGCAAGGTGCCGGGGGTATTCGGGCCGATGAGCCGAAGGTGCCGCCCCACGCACCTCACACGCATCCGTCCCCGCGCCCCTGATTGCGCCGTTGGCGCAACGGGCTCGGAGCGTCGACGACGCCAAGCCCCCATCCGACCACATTCCCCTTGCATAGGCGGCTTGGAACGGTGCCGGGCGCACCGGGGACGATACGGGGATCTCGGATGGGCGTTGCTGCAGCGGAGAAGCGGGTTTCCGAGCCCGATGCCGGGCACCTCCCCGCCGTCGCCTCCGCCCTTCGGACCATCGAGACCGAGCGCGAGGGCCTGCGCTGCCTGATGGAGGCCATCGGCAACGGTCTCGGCACGGCCTTCTCCGAGGCCGTCGCCCGGATCTCCGGCGCCAAGGGCCGGGCCATCCTCACCGGCATGGGCAAGTCCGGCCATGTCGGCCGCAAGATCGCCGCGACGATGGCCTCCACCGGCACGCCGGCACTCTTTGTTCATCCAGCCGAGGCCAGCCATGGCGATCTCGGCATGATCCAGCCGGAGGACGTCGTCGTCGCCCTGTCCTGGTCGGGCGAAACCACGGAACTCGCCAACATCATCGGCTATGCGCGGCGCTACCGGGTCGGCCTCATCGCCATCACGGCGAATGCCGGCTCGACCCTCGGGCGGGAGGCCGATATCTGCCTGACCCTGCCCAAGGCCCGCGAGGCCTGTCCCAACGGGCTCGCGCCGACGACCTCTACGGCGATGCAGCTCGCCCTGGGCGACGCCCTCGCCGTCGCCTTGCTCGAGGCCCGCGGCTTCTCAGCCCGCGAATTCGGCATCTACCATCCCGGCGGACGCCTGGGAGCCTCGCTCCGTCAGGTCCGCGAGGTGATGCATGCGGGCGACCAGCTGCCGGTGGTCCGGCGCGGCACGGGCATGCGCGCCGCCATCGCCGAGATCGACGCCAAGGGATTCGGATCGGTGGTGGTGGTGGAAGAGGACGGCCGCCTCGCCGGTATCCTCACCGACGGCGACCTGCGCCGCAACGTGTTCAGGGCCGATCTCGACGGCCTCGTCGTCGAGGCGCTGATGAGCGTCCGGCCGCGCACCGTGAGCCCGGAGACCCTTCTCGCCAAGGCCCTGGAAATCCAGGAATCGATGAAGATCACCTCGCTCATCGTCGTGGAGAACGAGCGCCCCGTGGGCCTCGTCCATTATCACGACCTGCTGCGGGCCGGGGTCGCCTGACGACGGGCCTTTCCTCCGCGAAGCCCGGAGCGTATCCGCCCCCCGCTCTCACGCTAAGCGCGCGTCGTCCCGGCATCACACCGTCAGGCAGTCGAGGATAGGCTCCAGCATCGCATCGACTGCGCCGCGCGCCGCCTCGGCCGGCCCCAGCGCCCCGTCGAGGGCGAGCCGAGCGAGACCATGGACCAGGGACCAGCAGGCGACGGCCTTCGGGTCCGGGGCGGTATGATGGGACGCCGCCGGTCGTCCGCCATCCTCGAAAGGGGTTCCGGCCACCGCCGCTTTCAGGAGCCCGAATGCACGACCGGCGGCCGCCGCGTAGGCCGCGTCGCCCGTATTGATCCGCGCACAGCGCCACATCGTGTCGAACTCGGCCGGATGGTCGAGGGCGAAGCCGACATAGGCCCGGCCCTGGCCACGGATGCGCCCGTCGCGGTCGGTCGCGGTGGAATCGGCAGCCGCCAGCGCGTCACCCAGCATCCGGAACCCCTCCGTCGCCACGGCGGTGAGTAATCCGCGCGCGTCGCCGAAATGATGCTGTGGGGCCGCCGGCGAAACGCCCGCGCGTCGTGCCGCCTCCCTCAGGGAAAATCCATCGATCCCGCGCTCTCGCAGGATGGCCGTCGTCGCCTGGATCAGGGCGGCCCGCAGATCGCCGTGATGGTAGGCAGCCGCCTCGGTCGTCCCGACGTCCTTAGACGACTTGACAGTGTCAAGATGCGCGTTCATGCTCGATCTATACGATGTCAAGATAAGGATGGGCAAGACGTGATCCCCGCAGCCAGCCTGTTCTCCCTCTGCAGCACGATCGCCCTGTTGAGCTGGATCGCCCTCGCCATCGCGTTGTTCGCTCCCCGTCTCCGAAGGGCTACCTGGATCGGCACCGGCCTCGTCCTGCCGGCATTCCTGGCGGTGGCCTATCTCGGCGCCCTGGCGGCAGGGTTGGCCGGGGGAGCGAAAGGCGGCTTCGACTCCATCGAGGCGGTCCGCGCCCTGTTCGCGGACGATCATGCACTCACCGCCGGCTGGATCCATTATCTCGCCTTCGACCTCTTCGTCGGCACCTGGATCGCTCGCGCCGGGATCGGGGCGGGGATCTCGCCGCTGCTGCTCCTGCCCTGCCTCGTCCTCACCTTCCTGGTCGGCCCGGCCGGTCTCCTCCTCGCCCTCGTCATCGGATTCAGCACCGGCAGGCTCGGCCTGGAGACCCGGACATGACCACCTTCACCCTCGGCGGAGACGCTCCCCACCCCACGGCACTCGCCCGGCTTCGGGCGGACGATCCCGTCCTCACCGCCTTCGGCCTCGCCTGTCTGTTGACCGGCGCCGTCACCCTGGCACTCCCCCTGGTCGATGGGCGGCTCATCGATAGCGCCTTCGTCTGGGCGAAGCCCGCGAAGTTCTTCGTTTCGGTCGGTCTATACGCCCTGACCTTCGCCTGGCTCACCGGCTACGTCCGGCCGGATCGGCGCCGTTCCCGCTCGCTGCGTACCGGCCGGCTCCTGCTGATCGTCGCGGGCGGGTTCGAGCTCGGCTACATCACCCTGCAGGCGGCGCGGGCCGAGGCCTCGCATTTCAACGACGGCGATCCGCTGCACGCGTCCCTCTACGCCCTGATGGGGATCATGGCGCTGACCCTGCTCGCTGCCAAGATTCCCCTGGCCGTCGCGGTGGCGGTCCGGCCACGTCCCGGCCTCGAGCCGAGCCTGCGCCTGGCCGTCCTTCTCGGCCTCGCGACGACGGTGATCCTCGGGGCTGCCACCGGCATCGCCCTCAGCGTCAATCATGGCCATGCGGTCGGCCCGACCGGTGCCGGCCTGCCCCTTCTCGGCTGGAACCGGGCGGGCGGCGATCTGAGGATCGCGCATTTCCTCGGCATGCATGGGGAACAGATCGTGCCGCTCGCAGCCGCCGGCTTCATCGCCCTCGGCTTGCCGAGGCGACGGATGCTCGTGACGCTGGCGGCCTGCCTCCTCTGCATTGTCATCGCAATCGCCTGGGTCCAGGCCGGTCAGGGCCTCGCCTTTCCCTTCTTTTGACCGCGTCCTTCCCACCGCGATGACGTCGGCAGCGCTTTGAGGCGGCGGCGCGCTCGCCTATGGTCGGGGGAATGCCACCCGTGCTCCGCCCCGTCCGCCGCCTCGACCCGATCCTCGTGGACCGCATCGCCGCGGGCGAGGTGGTGGAGCGCCCGGCCTCCGCCGTGAAGGAACTGGTGGAGAACGCCATCGATGCGGGCGCGACCAGCATCGAGGTGACGATCGAGGCGGGGGGCCGCCGGCTGATCCGCGTGGTGGATGACGGCGCCGGCATGAGCGCCGACGATCTCGCCCTCGCGGTGGAGCGCCACGCCACATCGAAGCTTCCCGGCGGCGACCTGACCCGCATCGATTCACTCGGCTTTCGCGGCGAGGCGCTGCCCTCCATCGGGGCTGTGGCCCGCCTCTCCCTCACCAGCCGCACCGCCGAAGCCGAGACCGGATCGACCCTGGTGGTCGATGCCGGGATCAAAGGCGAGGTCCGTCCCGCACCGAGCCCGCGCGGCACGCGGATCGAGGTCACCGACCTGTTCTCCGCGACGCCGGCACGGCTGAAATTCCTCAAATCCGACCGCGCCGAGGCGCTGGCCATCGCCGATGGGTTGCGGCGTCTCGCCGTGGCGCAGCCCCGGATCCGCTTCGCCCTCCGCTCCGAGAGCGGCAGCCCCCTGGTCTTTTCCGCCGAGACCGGCGACGACGCCGACCTGCGCCGGCTCACGGCGGTGCTGGGGCCGGATTTCGGCGCGAGTTCCGCCCCCCTCCACATGGCGCGGGAAGGCTTCGCCCTGTCCGGCCATATCGGCCTGCCGAGCTACCATCGCGGCGCGGGCAACCAGATCCACTTCACGGTCAACAGCCGCCCGGTGCGCGACCGCCTGCTGCTGGGCGCCGTGCGCGGGGCCTATGCCGACACGATGAGTTCGGACCGTCATCCGGTGCTCGGCCTCGCCATCACCTGCGATCCCGCCCTCGTCGACGTGAACGTCCATCCCGCCAAGACGGAGGTGCGCTTCCGCGAGCCGGGCCTCGTCCGCGCCCTCATCGTCAGCGCCATTCACGAGGCCCTGCGGCAGGTCGGAGCGCGCAACGCCAGCACGGGGGCCACCCGCACCCTGGACGCCCTGCGTCTGGGCCATCCCTCATCGACGGTGCGGCCTGCAATGACCGCACATTCGGGACGTGGCGCCTGGTCGGGCAGGGCACCGCTTCCGCCGGGCCTGCCCTCGTTCGGCGCGCCCGCCGGCCTCGCGCCGGCAGCGTCCTTCGGTGCGCGGGCGGGCCTGTTCGAGGCCCCGCAAGCGGCGTTCGATCGGTCCGGGGCAGGGTTCGAGACGGCAGGATTCGAGGGGGCGGGGTTCGAGGAAGCCGGACAGGCGCTGTTCTCCGGTGATCTCGCACCGCCCGGTGCCGATATCCGCGAGCCGGAGGCAGAGCCCCTGCCGGACGATCACCCGCTGGGTGCCGCCCGCGCCCAGCTCCACGAGACCTACATCGTCGCCCAGACCCGCGACGGAATCGTCCTCGTCGACCAGCACGCGGCCCATGAGCGCCTCGTCTACGAGCGGCTGAAGCGCGAGCGCGCCGCCGGCGGCATCGCCCGCCAGGGCCTCCTGATCCCCGACGTGGTGGAGATGGCGCCGCAGGACGCCGAGCGCCTCGTCGCCGCCGCACCCGACCTCGACCGCCTCGGCCTCACCCTGGAGGCGTTCGGCACCGGTGCGGTCCTGGTGCGTGAGATGCCGACGGCGCTGGCCGGTGCGTCCGCTCGCCGCCTGCTGGAGGACGTCCTCGACGCCCTCGACGCGAGCGGGCTGGAGGAGGGCAGCGCCGACGCTACCGAAGGTGGCCCGCTAGGGCGGCGCCTCGACGCGATCCTCTCGCGCATCAGCTGTCACGGCTCGGTCCGCGCCGGCCGGCGCCTGCGCCCCGAGGAGATGAACGCGCTCCTGCGCGAGATGGAGGCCACCCCGTTCGCCGGCACCTGCAACCACGGCCGCCCGACCTTCGTGGAACTGAAGCTCCAGGATATCGAGCGGCTGTTCGGCCGGCGCTAGAGCGCTCTCCGCCGAAGTGGATGCCGGTTCGGCGAAAAAGAGCGCGGCAAAACAAAGGCCTGGAGATGTGCCCCGGCCCAACGTGGTCGGGCGCAGCTCTAGAGAGCGGCGCCGGTTCGTCGGTCCTCAGGCGGTCGGCAGGGCGGAAGCCGCGTCGAGCGCCCCGGCGAGGGCCTTCTCGCGGGCTTCGGGACCGAGGGCGATCCCCTCGGCGATGACGAATTCCGGGTTGGTCACGCCGATGAAGCCGAGGACGACCCGCAGATAGGTCTCGGCATGCTCCGCCGAAGCCGTCGGCGACCCCGCACCGTAAAGGCCGCCGCGCGACACGGCGACGATGATGCGTTTCTCGGGCACGAGGCCGACGGCGCCGCTCTCCGTGTATTTGAAGGTCTGGCCGGCCACGAGGATGCGGTCGATCCAGGCCTTGAGTTGGGTCGAGATCGTGAAATTGTAGAGCGGCGCGCCGATCACCACGATGTCGGCGGCCAGGAACTCCGCCAGCACCGCGCGGCCGAGGGCGACGTCGTTCTGGATGTCCGGCGTGTTGGTCGCATTGGGCTGATGGCCCGCGAGATAGGCGCCGGAGAGATGAGGGATCGGCGTGGCGGCCAGATCGCGATAGGTCGTCACGAGGTTCGGTGACCCTGCCTGAAGGCGGGCGACGATGGCGGCCGAGACCGCGCGGCTGACGGAATGCTCGCCCAGGATGCTGCTGTCGATGTGCAGAAGGTTCATGTTCGATCCTCGGTATCAGAAATATACCGAGGCGCTATAGAGTACCGGAGTGGCGCTCGCGCAAGGAGGCACATTCGTGGAACCCGGACACATGGATGTAACCGAGGCACAGGCCTCCCACCGCCCCGGCGATTGCCGGGTGGTCGGTACGGTGCTGGCGCGCGTCGGCGACAAATGGAGCATCCTCGTGGTGATGACGCTCACGGACGGGCCCCGGCGCTTCAACGAGTTGAAGCGGGTCATCGGCGGCATCTCCCAGCGGATGCTCACCTTCACCCTGCGCGGCCTGGAGCGGGACGGCCTGGTTTCGCGCACGGTCACCCCGACGATCCCGCCCCGTGTGGATTACGAACTCACCGAGCTCGGCCGCTCGCTTCAGGTGCCGGTCCAGGCGCTCGGCTCCTGGGCCTTCGCGAACCTGCCCACGATCCAGGCCGCGCGGACCCGTTTCGATGCAGACGGCAAGGCGGGTCCGGACTGATGCGGGGACGTTCGGAAGCCGAGCGGTGGGCGGATCGGCCGCTCAGGTCCAGTAGAGGATCCGGGCGAAAGGGAGTTCGCGCGCGACGGCGGCGGTGATCGTCTCCCGCATGGTCCGCATCAGATCGCGGGGGTAGACGTATTTCACCGAGCCGAACTTGGTGAGCTTGCGACTGCGCTCGTCCTCCCGCATCGGCAGGTCGGAGCCGGGATACCAGCCCTGGAGCACGTCCTTCGACCCCGGCGTGAACCGGTGCGTGATGAGTTCCACGGTGAGGTCAGGGTTCGACACGCCGGACAGCGCCTCCGCCACCTCCCGCAGGAGCCCCTCATAAGCGTCCGGCCAATCGGGAACGGCGATGATCGGCGCGATGGTGAGACCCACCGGGTAGCCGGCGCGGGCCATGGCCCCGAGCGCCTGCAGGCGGGCGTCGAGACTGGCGGTGCCGCCCTCGTAGCGCGCGGCGGGACGCGCGTTGAGGGAGAATCGCACGCGGGTCCGGCCCCGATGGGGCAGGGCCAGGAGCGGCTCGACGGCGGCGAATTTCGTCGTGAACCGCAATTGCACCGCCGCGTCCCAGGCGCCGAAATGCGTGATCGCCGCCGAGAGCGAGCCGGTCAGGTGCTCGATGCCGAGGGGATCGGTGTAGCAGGAAGCCTCGAAGGTTGTGCCCTCGTCGACCCGGCCGGCCTGGGCCGAGGTGACGCCGCCTTGGCCGAGATAGGCCGGCAGATTCCTGAGGATGGCGTCGAGATTGGCATAGGCCCGCGTCACCGGAGGGCCGGACAGGGAGCCGGCGAGGTAGCAATACTGGCAATGGGCCGGGCAGCCCTCCGCGAGATCGAAGCGCCAGTCGGCACTGGGCGGGATCGGCTGCAGCCTCAGCTTGGTCGGGGGCGCCACCACGATGGCGAGGGTCGCCTTCGCCTCGCGATAGGCCCGGCGCGGATCCGCGTCGCGCAGGCTGGTGAGACGGTTGCTTTTCAGGCGCTCCACCGGGAGACCGAGCGCCTCGGCCCGCGCCAGCATCGCGCGGCCATGGGCATGGTCCAGGGCCGCCGGCGTCACCAGGACACGGCGCGGCCGCCACAGGCGCGCGTCACGCGCACCCTCTACCGGCCCGGCCTTCGCCGGCTCGGCCGTCAGGGGATCGCGTGTGACGTCTTCGAGGACCATGGCGGAGCAACGCGGCGGCGATGCCCCAGGGTTCCCGGCGCGCGCCGGGGTCGCAGGGTCGACGCGTCAGGCCTGGAAGCGCGCGAAGGCCAGGGCGGTGTCTCCGTAGACCCGTCGTTCGAGCTCGGTGAAGCCCGGCGGCAGCGCGACGTTGGCGCCGGCGGCCTCCTCCACCACCACGAGGGCGCCGGGGGCGAGCCACCCGCCATGGGACGCGCTGGCGAGAGCGGCCGGCGCGAGGTCCCTGTTGTAGGGGGGATCGCAGAAGACGAGGGTGAAGGTCCCGCTGGTGCCGGCCGGGCCGAGCTTGGTCGCATCGCGGCGGAACAGCCGCGTCTTGCCGGCACAGCCCAACGCATCGATGTTCTCGCGGATCAGACCGCGCGCTTCCGCCCCCTCGTCCACCAGGAGCGCGTAGCTCGCCTCGCGGGACAGGGCCTCGAAGCTCAGCGCCCCGGTTCCGGCGAAGAGATCGAGAACCCGCGCGCCCGCCACCGCGTCGTCATAGGCATGGGCGAGAACGTTGAAGAGCGCCTCGCGCAGGCGATCCGAGGTCGGCCGGATCGCGTCCGATTTCGGGGTGGCGAGGCGGCGTCCACGCAGGTCGCCGCCGACGATCCTCACCGCGAGCCGCCACGGGGCGGACGTCCGCCCCCGCCACCGGGCTTGCCGCCCGCGCCGCCGCCGCGATTGCCGAACCCACCGGGCTTCGCCGAACCGCCGGGACGGGAGGAACCACCGGCCTTGAACCCGCCCGGCCTTCCGGCCCCGGCGGGTTTGCCCGATCCGCCGGGCTTGCCGAACCCACCGGGCTTTCCGCCCGGGCGGAAGCCGCCACGATCGGCGCCCGAGCGTTCGGCGCCGATGTCACGGTCGCCGCCCTGGCGGTCGTCGGAGCGGCCCTTGAAGCTCGCTCCCTTGAACCCACCCGGCCGGCCGCCGCCGGGACGATCGTCGCCGCCACGATTGAAGGCCGGCTTGTCACCGCGGAATCCCGCCGGCCTGTCCCCCCGCGGCTCGCCGCGATTGAAGGCCGGGCGTTCCGCGCGGTCGTTGAAGCCCCCGCCATCGCGAGGCTTGAAGCTGCGGGGGCGCTCGTCGCCGCCACGAGGCGGACCGCGCCGCTCGGCACCGTCCTGCCGTCCAAACCCGCCGCTGCGCGGAGCATCGTCCCGGCGCGGGGGTCTGGCATCGCTTCGCGGCGGTCTTGCATCGCTGCGCGGAGGTCCGGCATCGCTTCGCGGAGGTCTGGCATCGCCATCGAACCGGCGCTGCGGCGGGCGGGCATCGGCCTCCTCGCGGCGGGCCGCCTTGGCATCGGATTGGCGCAGCGTCCGGACCGGACGCTCGGCGGCGCCCGTCTCGTCACGCCGTGCACCGCGATCACGGCGATGCGGCTCGGGAGCCGGCTCCTGCGGGCTCGCCTTCAGGCGCTCCACCAGGACACGGCGCTCGCCGGTATTGATCGCGCCCACGCGCTCGCGGCCGCGAGCGGCGGATGCCTCACGCTCCGCCTTGGGATCGGCGCCACGGCGGGGGATCTTGACCCGGCGCGGGCCGTCCTCCTGCGGTGCGGCCTCGTCCGCGCGCCAGACCGAGCGCCGGGGGCCGGCACTGTTGCCGCCGGTGGGGACCCGTGCGGGTTCGGCGGGCTTGCGCAAGGGGCGGTCGCCGCCGCGATCACGGTCGCCGCCGCGCTCATAACCGCGCGGGGCGTCGTCATAGCTGCGCCCTGCGCTTCGCGCCGCAGCCGCCGAGGCGCTGCGGGCGGGCTGTTTCGCCTGCTGCTGCGCGGGTTTCGGCGAGCCGAACGGGGCGATGGGCTCACGGTTGGGGCTGGTGAAATCGACGCCGGCCT
Organism: Methylobacterium sp. CM6241; assembly: GCF_054817845.1. Taxonomy (NCBI): domain Bacteria; kingdom Pseudomonadati; phylum Pseudomonadota; class Alphaproteobacteria; order Hyphomicrobiales; family Methylobacteriaceae; genus Methylobacterium; species Methylobacterium sp. CM6241. The sequence goes on along the minus strand of NZ_CM139246.1, from coordinate 4,098,527 downwards.
GATCCGCGAGGGTCGGGCCCAGCTGCTCCTTGAGCACCTTGGTGCGGATCTCTTCCACCAGTCCGACTTCGAGGTCGCCGAGCTGGAACGGGCCGAAGGACAGGCGGATCAGCCGGTTCACGGCCAGACCCAGATGTTCGAGGATGCGCTTGACCTCGCGGTTCTTGCCCTCGCGCAGGCCCAGCGTGAGCCAGAGGTTGTCGCCCGAGGACCGGTCGAGGACCGCGTCCACCGGGCCGTAATCCATGCCGTCGATGGTGACGCCCTTGCGCAGCTTGTCGAGCTCGGCCTGATTCGTGTCGCCATGCGCGCGGACGCGGTAGCGCCGCAGCCATCCGGTATCGGGATGGGCGATCACCTTGGCGAGGCCGCCATCGTTGGTGAGAAGCAGCAGGCCTTCGGTGTTGATGTCGAGACGGCCGATGGCGACCACGCGCGGCAGGTCCTCGGGCAGGGCCTCGAAGACGGTCTGGCGTCCTTCCGGATCGCGCGCCGTGGTCACGAGGCCCCGCGGCTTGTGATAGATCCACAGCCGGGTCCGCTCGCGGGCGGGCAGGGGCTCACCGTCGACGGTGATCTCGTCCGCATCCGTCACGTTGATCGCGGGCGAGGTCAGCACCTTGCCGTTGAGGGTGACGCGGCCCTCGGCGATCATCGCTTCGACGTCGCGGCGGGAAGCGATGCCGGCGCGCGCGATCGCCTTGGCGATACGGTCGCCCTCGGGCGTCGCCGAATCGGAATCACCGGCGGCGGCATCGTCCCCGGCCTTGGCCGCAGGCCTCGGCAGGGCGGCCTTGCGGCGCAGGGGGGCGTCTCCTCCCCTGGCGGGCGCGGCGGCCCGGCGGGGCTTCGGCTGCTCCTCGGCCGAGGGGCCGGGCACGCCCGCATCGGTCGCCGGGGTCCAGGCTTCGCCGGAAACGCTGTTGGTCTCGGGCGCGTCCTCGGACCCGCCCGTCTGTTCGTCTGTCTTGTCGCTCATCCGAGCCCCATAACAGAGCGGAGGCAAGGTTGCGAGCGATTGCGCGTGGGGCGGCCTGCCCGTCGCGCAAGGGGGCATTGCGGCCGGTCACGAAAAAGGCAGCCTTTCGGCTGCCTTCGTTCCTCATCCAGTCGGGCTGGATGCCGAGGTTCAGAGCTTGCTCTTCACCGTGTCGGCAGCGTTCTTGACGCCGTCCTTGGCGTCGCCGACGGTCTTCTGGGCATCGCCCTTCAATTCCTGGGCCTTGCCTTCGGCCTTGAGCTTGTCGTTATCCGTGGCATTGCCGATGCCCTGCTTCACGTTACCGACCGCCTCGTTGGCGAGCCCCTTGATCTTGTCAGTGGTGCTGCTCATCGTCTGCTCCTGATAAGATCCTGCGGCCTTGGCCGCGTTGGAGATGAAACGGCTCAGCCTCAGCGATGTTCCTGCCGGGCCGGATCACGGGATCTCGACCGCTTCCTTGTTTCAACAAATACAAAGGCTTGGGCTCGACGATCGTGACTGCGCCCATTTCCTCGAAGGCCGCGACCGACCCGTTGAGCCTCGCTTTCGACGCCGCCCGCCGCGCGGCCGGGGAGGGCGAAGTACCGGTCGGCGCCGTGATCGTACGGAACGGCCTCGTCCTCAGCGTCGCCCACAATCGCCCACGGGCGCTTCGCGATCCCACCGCCCATGCGGAAATCCTGGCGATCCGCGCCGCCTGCGCCGCCATCGACGACGAGCGCCTCATCGGCTGCGACCTCTACGTCACCCTGGAGCCCTGCCCGATGTGTGCCGGCGCCATCTCGTTCGCGCGCATCCGACGGGTCTATTTCGCGGCCCTCGACCCGAAGGGCGGCGGGGTCGAGCACGGACCACGGGTCTTCAACCAGCCCACCTGCCACCACGCGCCGGACGTCTATGGCGGCTTGCGCGAGGCGGAGGCGGCCAAGCTCCTGCGCGACTTCTTTCGCGACAGGCGGGAGGGCTGACGCGAGACGCCTTACCCATCGTACAAACGGCGGCCATCCGAATCCTGCGTCCCGGAGATACCCCATGATCGCGACCTATCGGCGTGCCCTCATCGTCGGGGCCGGAGAGGGCCTGAGCGCCTCCCTGGCCCGGCGTTTCGCCCGTGAAGGCCTGCGGGTCGGCCTCGCCTCGCGCAACGTCGGGAAACTCGAAGGGCTGGCGGCCGAGACGGGAGCGGCCGTCCATGCCTGCGATGCCGCCGATCCGGCCGAGGTGGAGGCTCTGTTCGCCCGGATGGAGCCGGCGCTCGGAGGCCCGCCCGACGTGGTGGTCTACAATGCCAGCGGCCGCTTGCGCGGCCCCATCGCCGATCTCGACCCGGACGCGGTGCGTCAGTCCGTGATGGTCTCGGCCTTCGGCGGCTTCCTCGTCGCCCAGGCCGCCGCGCGACGCATGCTGCCGGGGCGCCACGGCGCGATCCTGCTCACCGGAGCCTCGGCCAGCGTGAAGGGCTACGCCGAGTCCTCCGCCTTCGCCATGGGCAAGTTCGGCTTGCGCGGCCTGTCGCAGAGCCTCGCGCGCGAGCTCCAGCCGAAGGGCATCCATGTCGCCCATTTCGTCATCGACGGCGGAATCCGCAGCGCGTCCCGCCCGGAGCCGGCGGACGCGCCCGACAGCCTGCTCGATCCCGACGCCATCGCCTCGGCCTATTGGGACGTCCTGCGCCAGGACCGCAGCGCCTGGACCTCCGAGATCGCGCTGCGTCCCTGGGTCGAGCGGTTCTGAGGCACTTGGGAGCGCCTCGGAACCGGCCGGCGATCAGGCCGCCGCCAACGGCTTCGAGACATCCTCCAGGGACTTGCCCTCTGCGGCCGTGCCCCAGACTCCGCCGACGATGGCGGCGATCAGCATGAGAGCGGCACCGATGCCGTAGCCGATCAGCACGTTGTCGCGGGACCCCGTCTCGACCAGGGCGCCGAACAGGAGCGGGCCGGACACGCCGCCGATGCCGGTGCCGAGCGCATAGAACACCGCGATGGCGAGCGCCCGGATCTCCAGCGGGAAAGTCTCGGCGACGGTGAGATAGGCGGCGCTCGCGGCGGCGGAGGCGAAGAAGAACACCACCATCCAGGCCGCCGTCTGGCCGACGGGGCCGAACACCTCGATCTTGAACAGGTAGCCGGTGATGGCGAGCAGCACCGCCGAGATACCGTAGGTGAAGGCGATCATCTGGCGGCGGCCGATCGTGTCGAACAGCCGGCCGAGCAGCAGCGGCCCGAGGAACGAGCCCAGCGCGAAGGGCAGCAGGTACCAGCCGACATGGTCCCCCGGCACTCCGTAGAAGCGCTGGAGCACGAGGGCGTAGGTGAAGAACAGCGCGTTGTAGAAGAAGGCCTGCGCGATCATCAGGGCGAGGCCCACCAGGGTCTGCTTGCGATAGCCGACCAGCATGGTGCCGAAGACTTCCTTGAGCGGCGTGTGGCTGCGCGTCCTCAGCTTCATCCTCTTGGATTCGTCCACCGGCGGAAGGGTGATGCCCTCGTCGGTGAAGCGCTTCTCGATGCTGGTGACGACCCGGTCCGCCTCCGCGACGTAGCCGTGGGTGGCGAGCCAGCGCGGGCTCTCGGGGATCCATGTCCGCAGCAGCAGGATCACGAGGCCGATACCGCCGCCGACGAAGAAGGCGATGCGCCAGCCCCAGGCCGGGTCGATCATGCCGGGGCGCAAGACCGCGATGGAGAGGAAGGAGCCCAAGGCCGCCCCGATCCAGAACGAACCGTTGATGACGAGGTCGGTCCAGCCGCGCACGCGGGCCGGGACGAGTTCCTGGATGGTGGAGTTGATGGCGGTGTATTCGCCGCCGATGCCCGCGCCGGTGAGGAACCGGAAGATACAGAAGCTGTAGATGTCCCAGGACAGGCCGGTGGCCGCGGTGGCGGCGAGGTACAGGGCCAGCGTGATGAAGAACAGCTTCTTGCGGCCGATCCGGTCGGTGAGCCAGCCGAAGCCCAGGGCCCCGACGACGGCACCGACGAGATAGGAACTCGCCGCCAGACCGATATCGAACTCGGTGAAGCTCATGGGCTCGGCCCGCAGGGCGCCCACGAGCGAGCCAGCCAGCGTGACTTCGAGGCCGTCGAGCACCCAGGTGATGCCGAGCGCCACGATGACGAGAACGTGGAAGCGTCCCCAGGGCAAACGGTCGAGACGAGCGGAAATATCGGTGTCGATCACCGTGCCCATCGGAACCCGCTCGGGCGCGGGAGAGCCCGACTTTGCTTCGACCATACTCGTCATCGACGCCTCGTTAACCACCGGATACGATTGCTGTTGGCAATGAACGGCCAAGCGTCGCGGTTCCGTCGGCGTCTTTACCTGTTCACGCTTCACTCACGGTACTCGTCTCCGGGTGCCGCCTCCGATGTATTCCCGCCTTCTCTCCGTCATTCTCGCCACCACGGCCCTTACGGCCGTCGCGATTGTGCCGACGTCCCTACGCGCCACGGAGATCTCGCGCAGCCAGCCGAGCGGCGCCGAGCGCTGGCGCCTTCGCCCCGCCGACGTGACGATGACGGGAAGCACCGGCACAGTGGCGAAGGATCGCCCGGCGGCCGACATCCCGGCGGAACGGCGTGCCGTGCGGGTGGTCTATCCCGGGCTCCTGCCTGCCCAATGACGACCCGGCCGGCAGCCCATCGTGACAAGACCGATCATGGTTGTCGCGATGATTCACACAACAAGAATCATCGTTGTCATTTGCCGATCGGCACTATCGGCTCCCGACCGCAAAGATATCATTCAAAGACCTCGCTCCGTTATCTCGCTTAAGATCTCGACACCTACGAACGGGTTGAGGACCGATACGAGGGGCGAGCGCGGATTGTCGTTCGACCACGCGACGCGGCACTGTCCGGTCACTGACGGAAGTTGCATTTTACAGGAAAAATTGACTCTACCGGTTGACGGTCTCGCAAGCCCGTGGGCTGCAAGGTCCGGTCTGATTAAAGGATCGGTAACGATGCTGGAACGGCTCGCCAACAAGATCTCGCTGCGGCATCAGATCAGCCTCGTCACCGGGGCGGTCGGCCTCACGATCGTGGCCGCGGTCACGCTGGGATCCGCCTTGCTGGCGCGCGCGCAGGCCACCGACATGGCCGAGAACGCGCTGCTGCAGGTCGCACGCTCCGTTGCCGATCGTCTGGACCAGGACATGGCGGAACGCCTGCGCGAGATCCGCAACGTGGCCGCGCTCGATCCGCTGCAGCCTCACTGGATGGAGAATACCGGGAGTCTCCGCAACGTCCTGCAATCGATGCAGAAGACCTTCCCGGATTATGCCTGGATCGGCTTTGCGGACGAGACCGGAAAGGTTCGGGCTGCGACCGGCGGTATCCTGGAAGGTGCGAATGTCGGCCAGCGTCCTTGGTTCATCGATGGAATCAAGGGCGCGGCGGCCGAGGATGTCCATCTCGCGGCCCTGCTGCAGACTTTGCTCAAACCCAATGCCGACGGAACGCCCTTCCGGTTCGTCGATCTCGCATCGCCCGTCATCGACGCGTCGGGCCGGACCATCGGCGTCCTGGGTAGTCATCTCAGCTGGAGCTGGGCCGACGGGGTGCGCCGGGAGGTCCTGTCCTCCCGCCGCCCCGAACTGAAGGAGGAGGTCATCGTCCTCGACCGGACCGGCCGCGTCCTCATGGGACCGGCGCTCGGCACCCATCCGTATTCGCCTGCCGATCTCGCCGCCGGCCATTTCATCGCGCGCGGCCCCGGCGGAGACCAGTTCGCGGCCGTCTCGGCGACGAGGGGGCGGGGCGATTATGCGGGCCTCGGATGGATCGTCGTGGCCCTCCAGCCGGTGCAGACGGCCCTCGCGGGTGCCCACAGGCTGACCGTTCTCATCACCCTGGTCGGCCTCGGCGCGGGTGCACTCGGCACGCTCGGCATTTTCCTCGTGGTGACGCGCCTCAGCCGCCCGCTGGCGCGTCTCACGGATGCGGTCGACCGGATCGGCCGCGAGCGAAATGCGACGATGACGGAGCGCGTCCAGGGCTCCCCCGAAGTGTTGCGCCTGTCCGCCGCGGTCAGGTCCCTGTTGCGACGGATCGGCACCGCCGAAGCCGATGCACGCGACGTGGAACTCGAAGCGTCGCGGGCCGTCCGAGCCGCCCAGGACAGGATCGAGCGCATCGGCGCCGATCTTCAGGCCATGAAGCTGATCGCGAACAGGGACGCCCTCACGGGCCTGCTGAACCGGCGCGCGTTCCTGCCCCTCGCGAAGGACGCCCTCGGCGATTTTAGACGCTATCAGCGCCCCCTCTCGGTGCTGATGATCGACATCGATCATTTCAAGCGGGTGAACGACCGTTACGGCCACCCGGCGGGGGATGTGGTGATCCGCAAGGTCGGCACCATCATCAACGATACGATCAGGACCACGGACAAGGTGGCGCGGTTCGGGGGCGAGGAGTTCGTGGTTCTCCTCAACGACAACAATGCCGCCGGTGCCGCGATCATCGCGGAGCGTATCCGACAGACCGTGGCCAGCACGGTGTTCGAGGCCGACAACGATCGCCTCCTGGCGACGATCAGCATCGGCATCGCCGAGGCGGAGAAATTCGACACGGACATCGACCGCATCATCGAGCGCGCGGACCGCGCCCTCTACGAGGCGAAATCCCGCGGCCGCAACTGCGTGCATACGTTCGAGATCGACATCTACGATCTGCGTTCGGTCGCGTAGCCCCGTTCGTCGACGGGTCGGCCACCCTACTGCCAGCGTGCCTCCTGCCGGCGCGCGTCGCGGGGCTTCCGCCTGCGGCGGCCGAGGGACGCTCGCGCGCTCTCGACCGGACCGTCAGGTCTCCGAAAGGCGCGGGTCGAGGGCATCGGCGAGACCGTCGCCGATCGTGTTGAGGGCGATGAGGGTCAGGACGAGAAAGGCGGCGGGGCCGGCGAGCATCCACGGGGCGGATTCGAGGGTGCGCGCGCCATCCGCGATCAGTGCCCCCCAGCTGGTGGCCGGCTCCTGCACCCCGAGGCCGAGGAACGACAGGAAGCTTTCGAGCAGGATCACCTTGGGCACCAGCAGGGTCGCCGCCACGGTGACGGGACCGAGGGTGTTCGGGACGATATGGCGCCAGAGGATGGCCGGCGTCGAAAGCCCGAGCGCCTCGGCCGCACGCACGAAGTCGCGGGCGCGTAGCGACAGGGTCTGGGCACGCACGAGGCGGGCCATGTCGAGCCATTCCACCGCGCCGATCGCCACCAGGATCAGCCCCAATCCGGAGCGGAAGAACACCAGCAGCATGATGACGAAGAAGACGAAGGGCAGGGCGTAGAGGATGTCGACGATGCGCATCATCACCGCGTCGGCCACACCCCCGAGGTAGCCGGCCGCCGCGCCGTAGGCGATCCCGATCAGCAGCGCCACGGCGGTGGCGACGCCACCGATGAGGAGCGAGACCCGCCCCGCGACGAGGCTGCGGGTGAGGAGGTCCCGCCCCAGCATGTCGGTTCCCATGAGGAAGCGCAGGCGGCCGAGCGGCGCCTCGACGACGAGGCGGCGACCCTCGTCGAGACGCGCGACGACACGGGGGACACCAAACAAGTCGGACCGGGGGAGATAGGCGAGGACGCGCTCGTCGACGGGCTTGGCCGGGTCAGACACCACCATGCGCACGCGGTCGCCCGAAACGGTGACGTCCGAGACCGAGACCCGCATGCGGAAGGCGAGGCGGGCCAGCGCCGGACCGACGTCTCCAGGTTCGGGATGAGCGGCGAGGCCGGGCGCGATGCGGACGAGATCGGGATAGATCCTCCCGGGTTCGTGGCCGGTGAGGAACGGTCCGACGAGGCAGGCGAGCATCATCGCGACAAGGATCAAAGTGGCGGCGAGGGCGCCGCGGTTGCGCGTGAACCGGGTCCAAACGCGGCTCATCGCCCGTGCCTCAGGCGCGGATCGAGAAGCGCACAGGCGATGTCGGCGACGATGTTGAGCAGGGTGACGAACACCGCCACGAGGATCACGGTGCCCATCACCAGGGTGTAGTCGCGGTTGAGCGCCCCATCGACGAAGGCCCGCCCGATCCCGGGCAAGCCGAAGATCGTCTCCACCACCACCGACCCCGTCAGCAGCCCGGCCGCCACGGGCCCGAGGATCGCGACCACGGGCAGCAGCGCCCCGCGCAGGGCATGGCGGGCGACGCGTCGGGGCGGCAGGCCCATGGCACGCATGGTGCGGACCGGCTGGGCGTTCAGGGTCTCGTTGAGGGACGTCCGCGTCAGCCGGGCGATGGCGCCGATCTGCGGCAGCGCGAGGGTGAGGACGGGAAGCACCAGATGCGAGGGCGCGCCGCCCTCCCAGCTGCCCACCGGCAACCAGCGCAGGCTCAGGCCGAACACGATCTGGAGCAGGGGCGCCACGACGAAAGTCGGGATCGCCAGGGTCAGCCCGGCGAGAAGGCCGATGACCCGGTCGATCCATCCGCCGCGCCGGAACGCCGCCCAGGCTCCGAGGCCGATTCCGACGCCAAGGGACAGAAGGAGCGCGAGGCCGCCGAGGGTCATGGAGACGGGCAGGCCACGCGCGAACAGGTCGGCCACGGTCAGGTCGCGGAACGAGAAGGAGGGGCCGAGATCGCCCTGGATCAGCGCGGCGAGGTAGCGGCCGTATTGGACGATGAGGGGCTGGTCGAGGCCGTAGACACGGGCGAGATTCTGCATCGCCGCCGGCGGCAACGGACGCTCCAGGTCGAAGGGTCCACCGGGGGCGAGGCGGATCAGAAAGAAGCTGCCCGTCACGACGAGGAACAGGGTCGGGATCGCCTGGGCGAGGCGGCGCAGGACGAAGCCGATCATGCCGGGATCCCGCCCGTCACGCGTCGAGCTTCAGGAAACGCGTCGGCGACGCGTTGCGCGGGTTCGGGTGATAGCCGGTGAGACGGGCCGAGATCAGTGCCTTCGACCGGGTGTGAAGCACCGGGATCCACGGCAACTCTTCGAGGATGATCGCCTCGGCCCGGAACAGGAGGTCGGCCCGCCTGGCGAGATCCCGCTCGGCGGCCGCCTCGCGCATCAGCCCGTCATAGGCCGGATTGCTGTAACGGCCGGGGTTGAGCCCGTCATTGCCGGTCTCCAGCAGGAACAGGAAATTCTGCGGATCGGAGTAATCGGCGACCCAGGACATGCGGGCCACATCGAAATCACCGCCGTCGCGCAGGTGGGCGAAATGGGTTTTGGCATCGGTATAGACGAGGCGCGTCTCGACGCCGATGCCCCGCCACATGTCGGTGAGAGCGACCGCCGCGTTGCGGTTGTTATCGGTGCTGTTGAAGCGATACTCGACCCGGAGGGGCTTGCCGCCCGGGCCGAAGCCGGCCGCGGCGAGGAGTGACCGTGCCTCCTCCTCACGGTCGATGGGCATCGCGTTCCGCCCGGCGAGTTCCGGCGACGTACGGTAATTGTCGAGGCCCGGCGGGCAGAGGGAATAGGCCGGTGCCATGGTCTCGCCCCACAGCCTCTCGGCCAGGAATTCACGATCGATCACAAGGGACAAGGCCTGTCGCACCCGGACGTCGTCGAACGGGGGCTTCCGGGTACTGACGGCCAGGGCATAGAGCCCGAGCGACGGACCGAGGACGACCTGACCGCCGAACCGCGCCTTCAGCGAGGCCATCTGATCGCCCGGCAGGTCGGCGAGGGAGTCGATCTCGCCGGCGGCGTAGCGGCGAACCGCGCTGGAGAGATCCGGTGTCGGCAGGAAGGCCACCGTCTCGATCGAGACGCAGGCCGCCGCATGGAAAAAACGGTTTCGTGTCAATGTGATACGGTCGTTCGGCACCCAATCGACGAGGGCGTAGGCACCGTTGCTGACGAGGTTGCCCGGCCGGGTGAAGGCATCGCCGAAGCGCGCGATGGAGGGCGGATGCACCGGCAGGGAGGTCTGGTGGGTGAGGAGTTCGAGGAGGTAGGGCGTCGGCCGGTCGAGGGTGATGACGAGGGTCCGCGCATCCGGCGCCGTCACGCCGAGGCTCTCCGGCGCAGCCTCGCCCTGGTTCACGGCGCGGGCGTTCTTCAGCGGATACAGCACTTCGGCATATTTCGCCGCCGTCGCGGGGTGCAGGATCCGGCGCAGGCCGAAGACGAAATCCGCCGCCACGACCGGATCGCCGTTCGACCAGCGCCCGTCCTCGCGCAGATGAAACGTGTAGGTCAGGGCGTCGTCCGAGACGGTCCAATGCGTCGCCGCACCCGGGATGATGGCGCCGTGATTGTCGTAGGTCAGCAGGCCCTCGTAGAGGTCGCGCAGGACATGCGCCTCCGCGACGGTGGAGGATTTGTGCGGATCGAGAGTTTCCGGATCGGCATCGTTACCGCGCCGGTAGACCGGCCCGCCGGTCGCGCGCGCCGAGCTTGTTCCAGCCACGAGCAGAGCACCGCCACCGAGGAGGCAAGCCCGGCGGTCGGGTCGCATAGCGGCGCTCAGGCGCCGGTCTGCGCGGTGAATCCAGCGGCTTCGATCCCGGCGAGCGCGCAGAGTTCGTCGTTGTCGGAGGTATCGCCCGAGATGCCCACGGCGCCGATGACCGCATCGCCATCGCGGATCAGGACACCGCCCGGCACCGGCACGAGCGCAGCCGGACCGACGAGATGGCTCACGGCCGACACGAAATAGGCCTGTTCCTCGGCACGCTTGTGGATCGCGCGTCCGCCGAGGCCGAGCGCCAGGCAGCCATTGGCCTTGCCCATGGCGACCTCCGCGCGGCGCAGCGACGTCCCGTCCTCGGCGCCCAGCGCCTTCAGGGCTCCACGCGCATCGTAGACCACCACCGCGAGGGGCTTCAGGCTGTGTGAGCGCGCCGTCTTAAGGGCGGTGGCGACGATGGTCTGGGCGGCGGCGAGGGTCAGGTCGGGCATCGGCTTACCGGGGCGATCTGTTACGGGTCGGTCCCGACGTAACCCGCCCCGCGGCGCCGGACCAGCCCCGGCCTCATGCGACGCGATCGGCCAGGAACGCATCGTAGCGTCGTGCCACCGCCGACATATCCTCGAAATGCGGGAAGGCCCCGGTGGGCAGGACGTCGACGGTCCAGTTCGGGCGGCCGGCGACACGGTCGGCATGGCGGTAATCGACGAAATCCCCGCGCACCCCGTGGATCATCCAGACCGGGAGGGTGAGCGCCTCGTAGAACCGCCCCGGCGCATCGGGAAACAAGGCCCCGGACAGGAACGAGAACGGCGCATGCCGGGCGCCGGGACGATGGGCGGAGGCGTAGTCGTAGGCGAGCAGACCCTCGTCGATGTCCTTCGAGCCCCAGGTCTTTTCCAGGAAGAAGCGCATGCTCGGCCGGCTCACCAGGAGATCGAACAGCGGCTCCCCCCAGAGCGGGGCGTTCAGCATGGTGCGGGCGACGGCCCCACCGTGCCGGGTCCGGTCGCGATGCCGGCCGACGAAACGGGCATCGAAGCCGGTCGGACTGACGAGGCCGAGACTGCGATAGCCGCCCGGTTCCTCGAGAGCGGCGGCGGCGAGATACTCGCAGGATAGGGACAGGGCGACGGCATCGATCTCCCCGCCACCATGCCGATGTCGGATCTCGGCGGTGACGGCCCGGATCGCATCGGACATCAGGCGTGGGGTGTAGACCCGGTCGCTGCGCTCGGAAAAACCGAACCCCGGCAGGTCGAGCGCGTAGACCGGACGGCTCCCCGCGTAGTGCCGGTAGAGCGGGCGAACCTCGTAGGCATTGGCCGCCGCGTTCACCGAATGGATCAGAAGCAGCGGGACGCCCGGCACGGACGCGCTCCCATAGAGGCCGATCCCGCCGGCCGGCGTCTCGAGACATTCATGCCGGCCGGGCAGGGCCGGGTGAAGCGTCTGGTGGTGGTCGATCCCGAAACGGCTATAGGCGATCCACGCGCCGGCAGCACCGAGGGGCAGCAACGCGAGCTTGGCGGCGAGGGGCAGGGATCGATCGCGCCGGATCAGGTCGGGCATGGGGTCGTCCGCGTGATGGATCGGGTGCGGGAAACGCGAGGCGGCGCCGGTTGATCCCGGCCGCCGGACGCATCACGCCGTCGCGCCCTCGATCTCGCCGCTGAGCTCCAGCCATTCCTCCTCGGCCGCCTCCAGCGCGGCGGCGGCGTCGGAGCGCATCTTTGCGAGTTCTCCGGCCTTGGCGGCATTGGTCTGGAAGGCAGTGCCGTCGGCGAGCGCCGCGTCGATCTTGGTCATGGCGTCGGTGAGCTTCTTCATCCGCGCCTCGACGCCCTCCAGCTTCTTGCGCAGGGGGGCCAAAGCCACGCGGCGGTCGGCGTTGGAGCGGCGCTCCAGTGCCTTCACTCCGCCGGCGGCCTCGGACGCGCCCTTCTCCGCCTCGCGTTCGGGACCCGCGAGAACGAAGCGGCGGTAATCGTCCATGTCGCCGTCGAAGGCCTTCACGCTGCCGTTCGCCACGAGCCAGAGCCGGTCGGCGCAGGCCTCCACCAGGAAGCGGTCGTGGCTCACCAGGATGACCGCCCCCTCGTAGTCGTTGATCGCTTCCACCAGGGCCTGCCGGCTCTCGATATCGAGATGGTTGGTGGGCTCGTCGAGGATCAGGAGATGCGGCCCCTTGAACGCCGCCAGCCCCATGAGCAGGCGCGCCTTCTCACCGCCCGAGAGCTGCGAGACCGGCGTCTCGGATTTCGCACCCGAGAAGCCGAGGCGGGCGGCGGCGGCGCGCGCCTTCGATTCCGGGACGTCCGGCATCAGGTCACGGACATGGGCGTAGGCGCTCTCGGCGGGCCGCAATTCGTCGAGCTGGTGCTGGGCGAAATACGCCACCTCCATCTTGCCCGAGCGCCGCATCTCGCCGCTCAAAGGGGGCAGGCGCCCGCCGATGAGCTTGCAGAAGGTGGACTTGCCGTTGCCGTTGGCGCCCAGCAGCGCGACCCGGTCGTCGGGGGCGAGGCTGAGGTTGAGCCCCGAGAGCACGATCCGGTCCGGGTAGCCCGCCTGCACCCGCTCCATGGCGACGATGGGCGGCGAGAGCGGACGTTCGGGGCTCGGCAGGCGGAAGGCCGGCACGTCGTCCTCGATCACCGAGGCGATGATCTCCATCTTGGCGAGACGCTTGACGCGGGACTGGGCCTGGCGCGCCTTCGTCGCCTTCGCCTTGAACCGGTCGACGAAGCTCTGGAGATGCGCGCGCTCCGCATCCTGCTTGGCCTTCGCCTTGGACTGCAGCACGCGCTTCTCGGCGACCTGCCGGGCGAAGGAGGTGTAGCCGCCCCGGTAGATGCTGAGCTTACCGCGGTCGAGATGCAGGATGTGATCGACGCATTCGTCGAGCAGGTCGCGGTCGTGGGAGATGATCACGGCGGTGCGCGGATAACGCTCCAGGTAGTCGTAGAGCCAGATCGTGCCCTCGATATCGAGGTAGTTGGTGGGCTCGTCGAGGAGGAGCAGGTCGGGTTCGGAGAACAGCACGGCGGCCAGCGCCACGCGCATGCGCCATCCACCCGAGAAGTCGGAACAGGGCCGCCCCTGCGCCTCCGCATCGAAACCGAGGCCGTGCAGGATGGCGGCGGCGCGGGCGGGCGCAGAATGCGCCTCGATATCCACGAGCCGGGTCTCGATCTCGGCCCGGCGCAGGCCGTCGGCGTGCTCAGCTTCGGCCATCAGGCGCGCCCGCTCGGTATCGGCGGCGAGCACGACGGAATGCAGCGTTTCAGGGCCGGCCGGAGCTTCCTGCGCCACGGCGCCGATGCGCATGCCCTTGGGCATCGAAACGGTGCCGCCCTCGGTGGGTAATTCACCGAGGATCGCCTTGAACAGCGTCGTCTTGCCCGCGCCGTTGCGGCCCACGAGCCCGACGCGGGCCCGGTCCGGAATGACGAAAGTGGCGCCGTCGAGGATCAGACGTTCGCCGATGCGGTAGGTGAGGTCGTTGACGCGGAGCATGGAAGGCTTCTGGCGGCGCAAGGCGAGGGTTGCAAGGGGAGCGTCGCCAAGGGACGGGCAGGGGGGTGCCGTATCCGGCGGAGGCAGAGCGTTGTAATCGGGCGGCCATGACGCTGACGCTTCTCGCTGCCCTCTTTCCGATTGCTCTCCTGATTGGGTTCGGCGCGGCCCTGCGCCGCCTCGGCTTCCTCGCCGAAAGCTTCTGGCCGCAGGCCGAACGCCTTGCCTATTACGTCCTGCTGCCGAGCCTTCTTCTGGACAGCCTCGCCACCGCGCAACTCGCCGATGTCCCCGTCGGTGCGCTCGCCCTGGTCTTGGTTCTCTCGACCCTGGCGGTGGCGGGTCTGACGCTGGCGGCCGGACCACGCCTCGGCTTCGGCGGACCGGCCTTCACCTCGGTGTTCCAGGGTGGGATCCGCTTCAACAACTACGTGGGAGTTTCGGCGGCGGCCGGTCTCTACGGCGCCCAGGGCATCGCACTGGCGGCGGTGGCGAACGCCGCGATCGTCCCGACGGTCAATGTCCTCTGCGTGCTGGTCTTCGCCCGTTTCGGCACGGCGGGCAGGCCCTCGGCCCTCGGCCTCGCACGGCAGATCGTCCTCAACCCTCTTGTCATCGGCAGCCTCGGCGGCATCGCACTCCAGGCCTCGGGGCTCGGCCTGCCACCGGGACTCGAGCCGATGCTGCGGGCCTTAGGCCAGGCCTCGCTGCCACTGGGCCTGCTCTGCGTCGGCGCCGCCCTCGATTTCGGGTCGGCGCGAAGCTGGATCAGGCCGGTCGCCGTGGCGTCCCTGATCAAGTTCGGGCTGATGCCGGCCGCCACGATCCTCGCCTGCCTCGCCATGGGGCTCAAGGGTCCGGCCGCGGTGACGGCCCTGCTGTTCCAGACCCTGCCGACCGCGTCATCGTCCTACATCATGTCGCGCCAGCTCGGAGGAGACGCACCTTTGATGGCGGGGATCACGGCGACCCAGACCGTGATCGCCGGGGCGGCGCTCCCCCTCGTCCTGGCCCTCGTTCTGGCTTTGACCGGGATCGGCTGAGCCCCACCCGCGGGATTCGCGTCAGGCCAGTTCCCAGGCGGCGGGATCCTTCATCAGGGCCGCGACCAGGGCGTGGTTCAGTTCATGCCCAGTATGCGCCGCCTCGATACGGCCGAGGATCGGCCGTCCCGCCAACGCGAGATCGCCGACGAGGTCGAGCATGCGGTGACGCACCGGTTCGTCGGGCACGGTCATCCCGCCGATGATCCGCCCGCCGACGATACAGGCAGTCGAGGAGAGGTTCGCCCCCCGCAGCAACGGCTTGCGCAGGAGCGTGCCGTAAATCTTGGCCGGAATCGCCCATTTGGCCCGTCCGAAGCTGCGCGACGGGGCCAGTTGCTGAGTAAACACCTCCGGCGTGATCGTGCCCGACCATTGCATGGCATCGAAATGGGAGAGTTCGAGACGGCCAGAGAGATGAAGCGCGTCGGCCGGCTCGATCCTCAACGTCCTGTGATCCTGGCGGACCTCGACGGGCCGCAGCACGCGGATGCTGCGCAAAGGCGTGTCGCTTTCGGTCCGACCGCTCGCACGCAACGCCTGGCACCAGGGCAGGGCGCCCCCGTCGAAGATCGGCAGTTCCTCCGCGTCGAGGCAAACGAGTGCGTTGTCGATGCGATACGCGGCGAGCGCGGCCAGGAGATGCTCCACGGTGCGGACCAGCGGTCCTTCGGACGATCGCAAGGCGGTGCAGAGTGGCTGCGTCTCGCGAAAGGTCCATAAGGCTGGCACATCGACGGTGCGCGCCCGCCTGAAGCTTCGCCGGAAGACGATGCCGTGGTCGTCACGGGCGGGCGCGACGGTGACCGTGACGCGACGCCCGGTATGCAGGCCGTAACCTGTCAGAGAGAAGCTCGCGGACAGCGTCGCCTGCCGGGGGCGAGCAGTCGGCGGAGCCACCTCGCGCACGGCCTGGACCGATAGGGCGAGCGAATTCGCGGCGGCGTCATGCGGCGAGGCGAATCCTGGCCCAAGCCCCGATTGCCCTGGCAGACGGTTCGCATCTTCAACGTCCGTCGATGACGCGGAGCTCACCAGCATGTCTCGGGTCCCAGCGCGATCAACCGGGATTGTCATCCGACAGGCGGTTCATTCTGTGCGTGCGCTTAGCTTAACCCAGATCAGTTGCAAAGGCAGGTAAACTGCGCGCGATGAGGGTTTTCATTCTCCTGTCCGATGGCCAAGCCGCAGCCAATGCCGGCGCTCGATAGGTCGGACTCATCGAGACCTGGTATGAATCGAATATCCAACGACACGACTTTTGGTAGGGATGGTCCGACGGAATGGGTTGACCCACAGGACCGGCAGCTTAACGATCACTCGCTTTAGGAGATGATACCCGTGACTGCAGGACGGCTGGCGACAATCCCCTTCTTCAAGGAGCCGGGAATCGAGCTGTCGACCTATGAGACCCGCTGCCACTGGCGCCGGTTCGACGAGAACGAAGTCCTGGTCGATTACGACGACATCTCCACCGACGTGTATTTCCTCGCCTCCGGCGAGGTCCGCATCCTGAATCGCTCTCAATCGGGCAAGGAAGTCATCCTCGGCGAGATGCGGGGCGGCGCGTTCTTCGGTGAGCTCGCGGCTCTGGACGGGATCGGCCGCTCGGCCAACGTCACCGCCCTGACCCGCGGCGAGGTCTGTGTCGTTCCGGCCCCGATCTTCCGGCAGATGATCTTCGCCTCCGAGGCCATTGCCGACCGGCTGTTCCGCCTTCTAGCCAAGCGCGTGCGCGAGCTCAACACGCGGCTGATGGAACACGCGCTGCTCGACCTGCGCCACCGGCTCTATGCCGAGTTGTTGCGCCTGTCCGTGCCGCGCGCCGGCGGCGACGGGGAACGGGTGGTGACGCCGCCGCCTTATCACCATGTGCTGGCCGCCCGCATCGGCTGTCGGCGCGAGCAGGTGACCCGTGAGTTCACCGTGATGGCGGCGGACGGCCTGATCGACCGGACCAGAGGCGCCCTGGTCATCCGCCGGCCAGACCTGCTCGAGGCACGGGTCGCCGAAGCCTTGCGCGAGGACAATTGACGGCGCGGAACGCCGTGGCTCCGTTCCTCACCCTCGAACGGCTGACCAAGACGTTCGGCGCGCAAGTTGCGGTCGCGGATCTTTCGCTCGCTATGCCAGCCGGGGAAATTCTCTGCCTGCTAGGCCCCTCCGGCTGCGGCAAGAGCACGTTGCTGCGCCTGATCGCCGGATTCGAGACGCCGACAGGTGGCGCAATCCGCCTCGACGGCGTCGATCTCACCCGCCTCGCTCCGCACAGGCGACCGGTGAACATGATGTTCCAGTCCTATGCGCTGTTCCCGCATCTCAGCGTCAGCCGCAACATCGCCTACGGGCTGAACGGCCTCCGCCGCTCGGCCGCTGCCGCCCGCGTGGAGGAGTTGCTGCGCCTGGTACAGTTGGAGGATTTCGGGCATCGGCGTCCCGAGACCCTGTCCGGAGGCCAGCGCCAGCGCGTCGCCCTCGCGCGGGCGCTGGCGCGCGAACCGAAGGTGCTCCTCCTCGACGAGCCGCTCGGCGCGCTCGACCGGGGGCTGCGCGAGCAGACCCAGGGCGAGTTGCGCGCGATCCAGCGCCGCCTCGGCACCGCCTTCGTCATCGTCACCCACGATCCTTCGGAGGCCATGGCGCTCGCCGACAGGATCGGCGTGATGGACAAGGGCCGCCTCGTCCAGGTCGGCCGGTCCGAGACGCTCTACGAACGGCCCGTCAACCGCTTCGTCGCCGGCTTGCTCGGCGACGTGAACCTCATCCCGGGGACGGTCCGGGACGCCGACGGCGCGCTGGTGCGGGTCGAGACCGCCCTTGGGCCCATCTTCGCGTCCGGTGAGAGCGCCCCCTCCATCGGTGCGCCCGCGGTGATCGCCCTGCGCCCCGAGCGTCTGGCGGCGTCCACCATCGACGGGGTGGCCGCCGGGGATCGCAATACTCTCGACGGTCAGGTTGAGGCCTCGATCTATCTCGGCGACCACATCCGCTTCGACATCCGCATGCGGGATGGCAGCACGATCCGCGCGAACATGCCCGCCGGAACCGGGATCGCCAGCGAGACTCATGTGCGCCTGTCCTTCGCGCCGGATGCCGCGACCGTCATGGCGGCGTGATGAAGCGACTTCTCCCGGTCGCTCCGTATCTGTGGCTGGCCGCCTTCGTGCTGCTGCCCTGCCTCATCACTCTCAAGATCAGCCTGTCCTCACCGGCGACGGCGCAGCCGCCCTACCTGCCGGTGCTCGACTGGAGCGCGGGTATCGACGGATGGGGCGCGTTCCTGGAAGCCCTGGATTTCGCCAATTTCGAGACCCTTGCCGGCGACAGCCTGTATCGCGACGCGGCCCTCTCGTCCCTGCTCTACGCGGGCATGGCGACGGCCATCCTGGTGATCGTCGGCACGCCCATCGCCCATGCGCTCGCCCGCTCGCCGGCCCGGCTCCAGCCGCTTCTGGTAGCGCTGGTGATCGTACCGTTCTGGACGAGCTTTCTCATCCGCATCTATGCCTGGATCGCCATCCTGAAGCCCGAGGGCCTGCTGAATGCAGGACTGATCTGGACCGGCCTCATCGCCAGCCCCTTGGACATCCTGAACACACCCGCCGCGGTGATGATCGGCCTGACCTACGCCTACCTGCCGTTCATGGTGCTGCCGCTTTATGCGGTGCTTTCCCGCCTGGATCCGACCTTGACGGAAGCCGCCGCCGATCTCGGGGCCTCGCCGACGCGTGCCTTCTGGACCGTGACGCTGCCGCTGGCCCGACCCGGCATCGCGGCGGGTGCGCTCCTGTGCTTCATCCCGATGGTCGGTGAGTTCATCATCCCCGACCTGCTGGGCGGTTCCGATACGCTGATGCTCGGCCGCGTCCTGTGGAGCGAGTTCTTCTCGAACCGCGACTGGCCCCTCGCCTCGGCGGTGGCGGTGCTGCTGCTCGTGCTCATCGTCGGACCGATCGTGCTGTTCCGTGATGCGGAGCGCGAGCGGGAGGACGTCGGCCGGTGAGTGTGCTCAACCGACTCAGCCTCGGGCTCGGCCTCGTCTTCCTCTACGCACCGATCGCCGTTCTCGTCGTCTTCTCGTTCAACGCCTCGTCCCTCGTGACGGTCTGGGGCGGGTTCTCGACGCGCTGGTACGGGGTGCTCGTCAATGACGGCCCACTGATCGCCGCCGCCCTGGTTTCGCTGAAAGTGGCCTCACTCGCCGCCCTCGTGGCGACACTCCTCGGCACGCTGGCGGCGCTGGCTCTCAACCGCAGCGGACGCTTTACCGGACGTAGCGGCTTCACCGGCCTCGTCTACGCGCCCATGGTGATGCCGGAGGTGATCACCGGCCTGTCGCTCCTGCTCCTTTTCGTCGGGCTCGGTCTCGACCGCGGCCTCGTGACCCTCGTCATCGCCCACGCCACCCTCGGCCTCGGCTTCGTCGCAGTGGTGGTCGGAGCCCGTCTGAAGGGACTCGACCGTTCCCTGGAAGAGGCAGCGGCGGATCTCGGGGCGGGCCCCTTTCGGGTTTTCGCGACCATCACCCTGCCGTTGATTGCGCCGTCCCTGGTGGCGGCCTTCCTCCTCGCCTTCACTCTCTCGCTGGACGACCTCGTCATCGCGAGCTTCGTTTCGGGCCCTGGGGCGACGACATTGCCCATGCGGCTCTACAGCCAGGTCCGCCTCGGCGTGAACCCTGAGATCAACGCCGCGTCGACGCTCCTCGTCGGCGGCGTCACCGTCGTCGTCCTCGCGGCCTCGTTTCTCACCGGACGCCGCGGCGTAGGAAATCAGGGCACGTAGGCGCGCACCCTGGTCGGTAGATCGAGCGCACCCGTCCTCGGTCCCTGCATGTCATCGAGATTCAGGATCGAGCCGCCGCGGGAGTCGAGATCGGAACCACCTTCGCGCGGGATGGTGCGAACAGCGACCGCGTCCCATGGGCCTTCGATGTCCAAGAGGGTGCCCTGAGGCAGGCTCGAAGAGCGGTTCGGCGGCGACATCGGCCGCAGGGCGGGATCGGCTGGGCTTCGCGGCAACAGTTCCGCCCGTGCGGCGAGGGTCTGCTCCGGTAGAGACAAGGTTCCTCGTAACGAGGCGGTGAGCGACGACGTCTTCAAAATGCCATCGGCAATGTCGCCGACGCCATCGACGAAGCGCAGGGAGATTCCCGCGCGGTCGAACGGGGTGCGGGCGTTCCGGCGGGCCAAGGCACCGTCGGCGGCGACGCCATTGCGGTGCACTACGTCGGCGAGGTCGAGCCCGGCGAGGGTCCCGTTCTCCATGGCGAGGGACGAGCGTCCGTTCAGATGGTCGATCAGGCTGGCCGCGGTGCGGCCCGATCCCTCGAGCGTGAACTGTCCCTGGGCGTTTCCGAGAAGCCAGCCCTCCTGCCCGAAATCGACCAGCAGGGCGCCGAGATCGAGCCGGTCGAATGCACCCTGGGCGCGCAACTCCGTCTCACCGCGGTCGGTGGCGGAGGTCGTGAGGCCGAACCGTCCCTTGACGATGCCCCCTCTGACCACGGCGCGAGCCAGGGAGCCCTCGACGCTGCCCTCGCGGACCAGAAGGCTGGAAGCGAGATCCTCCATCACAAGCGGCCCGAGCCGGGCAGTGCCGGCCGAGAGACGCAGATCGAGGTCCCCTCCGGTGAAGGGGCGCAGCGCGAGACTTTGCCGGCTCCAGCCGCTGGCGTTCAAGGATTCGTCCGGGCCGAAGACCCGGATCAGGGTGGCGAGAGCGGGTGCGAGATTCAGGCTTTCGGCCGCCAAGGTCGCCTGAAGGGCCGGACGGCTCTCGGCGAAGCTGATCGATCCCGCACCTTCGAGGCTGTTGTCGCCAAGCCGCATTCGCATGGATGGCAGAAGGAGGGTCCGGCCTGAACTTTCGAACGTTCCGTCGATGGCGAGGCTATCGAGGAACGGCGACAGGGCGATATCCGTCCCCGCCCAGGTCAGGGTCTCGCGCAGGGAGCGCGATTGCAGGCTGCCCTGTCCGCGAAGCGACAATCCATCCGCGAAGCTGCCGCTTCCCTCAGCCGCCAGATTGCCGGCGGGCCAGGTCGCGCTGGCGGAAAAGGACGATTCCCGGCCGGAGAACAACTCGTCCAGCCTGACACCGGAGAGCGAAAATTGGGTTGGCGTGTCGTTCCAGATAAAGCTTCCCGCCGCGTTCATCTGGGACGACCAGAATGGCCAGGCCAGAACCAGATCGACATCGCGGGCGGTCTGGGCGCTGCCGTCGCGGGGGTCTCGGCCGGACAGCGTCGCGTCGGTGAGGCTGATACGACGCGGACGCGACGCGCCCCCCTGGGTCAGGCGCGCTCTCAGGCGCCGGAGCGGCTCGACCCAGCGCGAATCCCCGTCATCCTGGGGGAGGGTGATCGTGGTGCGTTCGAGGGAGAGGGTGTCAATCTCGATGCGGCCGGCGAGAAGGGCACGGATCCCGAGCTTGAGGGTGAGCGATCCGCCATCGGCGAGGAGCGGCCCGTCCAATGTCCCGGCGCTGAGTCGGACGCCCTCGAAATCGAGCCGGGGAATGGGCAGAAGCGCGACGCCCGCCGATCCTTCGGCCTTCATCGCAATTCCGTAATTGGTCGCCAGCGCCTTGCCGACGCCCCGCGTGAGGCGCGCGGACGCGACCGACCAGGGCAGACAGGCGGCGATCAGGGCAAGGACGAGGCTGCCGATACAGAGGGCCGGCAGGAGGCGACGGAGCGACATGTCTCTCCCTATCGGAGCAAAACCGCGACACGCGGTTGCGCGCGCGGCCTCGCCGAGCCGCCGCGATCGATCTTCTAAAAACCTACCCCCCGCTCTCTCCATAACGAGCGGGAAAGCATTTGTCTGCCATGCATCATTTCTCTGCCGTGGAGCATTCAGAAGCAGGCCCCGGAAAGCCGTCCCGCGTTTTCCGAACACCCCATTCTGCTACAGCTTTCGCGACCCCTCACCTTTCAGGCCCGTTGTTCCCTCGCAGGATCTTGCCGAAACGCCTTATCCTGGCGCAGAGACAGGGCAGACGGACACGGCCAGCCCCTGGTATACCTGAGCCTGACCTAAGCCGGGCCGGCGGGTTGGGATTGGCTCGCGTTTCGCAGGGCAGCCCGAAACGGCGCCAAGGACCGGATTCCGGGAGGAAGGCTTGAGATGAAGAAGGTATATTCCGACGCCACGCAGGCGGTCGCCGGCTTGCTCAAGGATGGCATGACGATCATGGCCGGCGGCTTCGGCCTGTGCGGCATCCCCGACGAGCTGATCGATGCGATCCAGGCGTCAGGGGTCAAGGACCTCACCGTCATCTCCAACAATGCCGGCATCGACAATGTCGGCCTCGGCAAGCTGCTACAGACCCGCCAGATCGCCAAGATGATCTCGTCCTATGTCGGCGAGAACAAGGAATTCGCCCGCCAGTATCTCGGCGGCGAGCTCGCCATCGAGTTCAACCCGCAAGGGACGCTGGCCGAGCGCATCCGCGCTGGCGGGGCGGGCATCCCGGCCTTCTTCACCAAAACCGGCGTCGGCACCCTCATCGCCGAGGGCAAGGAGGTGCGCGAGTTCGACGGTGAGAATTACGTGATGGAGCGCGGCCTCTTCGCCGATCTCGCCATCGTCCATGCCTGGAAGGGCGATACCGAAGGCAATCTCGTCTACCGGAAGACCGCCCGCAACTTCAATCCGATGATGGCCACGGCCGCCAAGGTGACGGTCGCCCAGGTGGAGCATCTGGTCCAGCCGGGCGAGATCGACGGCGACGCGATCCATACGCCGGGCATCTTCGTCAAGCGCATCATCCACGTGGCGATCCGCGAGAAGAGGATCGAGCAGCGCACCACGCGCAAGCGTGGCGAGACCACCGATTCCTCCGCAGCTGCCATCTGACATCTAAGGGAGACACCACCATGGCCTGGACCCGCGAACAGATGGCTGCGCGCGCCGCCAAGGAGCTGCGCGACGGCTACTACGTGAACCTCGGCATCGGCATCCCGACCCTGGTCTCGAACTACATCCCCGAGGGCATGTCGGTGCAGCTGCAATCCGAGAACGGCATGCTCGGCATGGGACCTTTCCCTTATGAGGGGGAGGAAGACCCCGACCTCATCAATGCCGGCAAGCAGACGATCACCGAATTGCCGACCACGAGCTATTTCTCGTCCTCCGATTCCTTCGGCATGGTCCGGGGAGGGCACATCAACCTGTCGATCCTCGGCGCCATGCAGGTCGCCGAGAATGGCGACCTCGCCAATTGGATGATCCCCGGCAAGATGGTGAAGGGCATGGGCGGCGCCATGGACCTCGTCGCCGGTGTGAAGAAGGTGGTGGTGGTGATGGAGCACACCGCCAAAGGCAAGGATGGGTCGGAAAGCCCGAAGCTCCTGACGGCCTGTGACCTGCCCCTGACCGGCACCGCCGTGGTCGACATGGTGATCACCGATCTCGGCGTCTTCACCATCGACAAGAAGGGCGATGGCGGCATGGTCCTGGTCGAACTCGCCGACGGTGTCACCGAGGATGAAATCCGGTCGAAGACCCAAGGGGCCTTCACCGTCGCGTTGACCTGAATCCGGCCCGGCACAATCCGACCGGTCGTTGCAAAAGGCTCCCGATGCGATCGCATCGGGAGCCTTTTTCGTCGACGCCGCAGAGGTTTCGCAGGCGTTTCAACCTCGTGCGGCCGGCGGCTCCTCGATCCGGACGGGGAACGGGAAGGCGGCGCGCAACGGCTTCGTGTCGAGGGGGGAAGGCGGGAGCACGCATCTGCGGCGCTCCAGCCATGACAGGTCGCTGAACTGACGCGGGAGTTCGAGGGCTTCGTCGGCGAGCCCCACCGATTGCTTGTAATCCCGCATCTTGAAGGAATCCTTCGCCTCGGCGTTCGGCTCGGACAGGCGCGCCGATTGTGCGGGCACACCATAGGCATGGGCCACGATGAGGCCGTGCAACGATGTGGTGACGATCTCGTCGCAGGACAGGATCTCGCGGACCACCCGCTCGATATCCCCGAACGTCACGCCCAGGAGCGAGATGACCTTGACATGGTCGGCGCCGACCGCCTCGAGAGCCTCACGGATACGGTTCTCCTGCAGCACGTGCGGGATGATGCCGACCTTGTGGGTCTTCGCCACCACCGGCGCATAAAGCTCGGGCAGGAGGATGGCGGCATCGCCGTAGATTTCAGGGCATTGCCCCCCTGCCGCCAGAACGGCGGCGCGGGACAAAGGTCCGCGCACAGCCGAGTAGATCGCGGTCGGGCAGAGAGTATCGGTGCTGCGGGGCATGCCGGTACCCCAGAGATGCATGCCGGGACGAGCGAACTTGGCGGTGCTTCCGATACAGAGACCATCCGCCTCCTTCGCATGGTGCCACCGGGGCATTACGCCGAAAGCATGCCACAGCACGTAAGGCGTGAGGATATCGCCGAAATTTCCGGGGAACGGACTACGCATCCACCAGATCTTCGGACGGAACCGCTCGTCGAGCCTCGCCTCCGCTGCGATATCATCGAGCGTCAGCAGAGCGCGGTAGGCCGATACGAGAGCCCCCCATTTTTCCACCGACTGGCCCAACAGCTCGGCCTCGAGCGCGAGGAACGCATCCCGCTCTCCACTCCTGAGAAAAGCCAGGAAGGTTTTCTCCGCGAGCGACTCTTCTTCTTTCGCCAAGGTTGGTCTCCCCCTTACGGAACCGGCTATCGAGCCGAAGCCGCGTTTCGGAAAATTACAATGCGATGACAATGGCTTAACGTGCCTTGTCATGGGGCATGCGCGGAAGGGTTATCTCAAGGCGCACCGTCTCTGTCGAGGCGATTTCGCAGGCCGCTCTTTGCTCGACGGATCATACGGGTGATGGCACGCAGCATCGTGCGGGCAGGGCAATCGCATCATCCATGCTCTGATCCGACCTCCAGTGCCCCGGACGATGCTCGCCCGAGCGAGCCCAATCGTGAGGTGGAGCCCCTTCGGAACCCCGCTCCGGACCGCCCCCTTCGAATGAGGCGACCAAAAGTTGCGCAAGGGACCAGCCTGCCATTTGAGACGACGGCGCAACCCCCTTAGAAGCGGGGTTTACCGCAACGCTCGGCGCGCGGTCACGCCCTTTGCAAGTGGAAAGCTCATGAGCAGTCTGAAATTCGGAACCAGCGGCCTGCGCGGATTGGTGACGGACCTCGTAGGATGGCCGAGCTACGCCTATGCCAGCGCGTTCTTCCGCTCGGTCGCCGCGACGGCTGGCGAGGGCGCGTCCGAACGGACCGTCGTCATCGGGCGGGATCTCCGTGACAGCAGCGCGGGGATCGCAGCCACGGTGGCAGATGCCGCCGCGGCGGCCGGGTTCAGCGTGTACGATTGCGGCGCACTACCGACCCCGGCTCTCGCCCTGGAAGCGATCCGGCGCGGGGCCTGCGCCGTCATGGTCACAGGCAGTCACATCCCGTCGGATCGCAATGGCCTGAAATTCTACCGGCCCGATGGAGAGATCACCAAGACCGACGAGGTCGCCATCCTCGCCGCCCTGGGCGACATCACCAAGGCCGGGGACATGCCGCAGGCCGATTCAGCCATTCAGGAGCCTGGCGCCATCGACCGCTACCGGCAGCGCTATACCGATGCCTTCGCACCGACCATCCTGGCTGGTCAAAGGATCGCGGTTTATCAGCAGAGCTCGGTCGCGCGGGACCTCCTCGCCGACGTGCTGGCCGCGCTCGGGGCTGACATCGTACCGATCGGCCGCTCCGACAGCTTCATTCCGATCGACACGGAAGCACACCGTCCCGAGGATATCGCGTTCATCCGCGATGCCATGGCGTCGGGCGGCTTCGACGCGCTCGTGACGACGGATGGCGATGCGGACCGGCCGCTGCTCGCGGACGCCGCAGGCCGGATCGTACGCGGAGACGTTCTCGGGCTGATCACCGCGCGCTATCTCGGCGTCGATACGGTGGTGGTGCCGGTCACGGCGGGCTCGGCGATCGAGCATGCGGGCGGGTTCCGGAGCGTGTTGCGCACCAAGGTCGGCTCTCCCTTCGTCATTGCCGGGATGGACCGGGCGAAGAGCGAAGGCGCGAGCACCGTCGTCGGTTTCGAGGCCAATGGCGGGTTCCTCCTCGGCTCGGACGTCGTCATCGATGGCAAGACACTGCCGGCCCTGCCGACGCGTGATGCGATCCTTCCGATCGTGGCGACATTGGCGGCCGCGCAGGAAGCTCGCCTGACCCTCGCGGAACTCGTCACGTCGCTGAATGTCGGCGAGACGGCGAGCGATCGTCTTCCCAATACGCCCGCAGAGCGAAGCGGCGCGTTGCTGCGCCAACTCGGTCAGGACTCGTTCCGCGGGGAATTCTTCCGCCCGATCGGTACGCCCCAGGGCGTGGATGAACAGGACGGCGTCAGGGTCGAACTCGACGGCGGCCGGACGATCCATTTCCGTCCGTCCGGCAATGCGCCCGAACTGCGCTGCTACGCGGAGGCGGGATCGGCCGCGGACGCTGAAGAATTGGTACGCTGGGGATTGGGCGCAGCGGCCGCGGCCATGACAAACTGAGCCGAGCGAGTTCAGAGGCGGGCCAGGCGGACCCGCCCCTGGCCGGTCCCTGCACCTGGACTCGATCCATTCTCGACCGGGAATCGCCCCGGTTCTGGTCCCGCCCGGATCGGGCCGAAAACGCTTCGGCAATGGCTCGTTAGACGGCGATCGCGAGGCGGCCGGTCCGCCTTGCTTCGCTCGTGTCCGATGGGGTGCTGGAGTTTGAAGGACCTGCGAGACGGATAAGGTTTGCGACAAGCATACCGGCGCGATGCAGACGATCTTGCGGCGCACTGAGCAGACGCGCTACCTCGGACGAAGTATCCCGCAGGAACAGAGCTTCACCGATGTCGCCGAATACGAGACATCCTTCTCTCATGACCTCCAAATAGAGCAAACCCATCCCGGAAAGCTCGGCTATAATGTATACAGAGCAGGAGCCGTGACGCGTCGGCGTCGAGGAGGATGAGATGGCCCGAGAGATCGGCAGGCGTGGCTTTCTGAAGGCCTCGGCGGCTCTTGCCGCGACCGCGACGGCCGGGTTTTCGTGTATCGAGATCGCGAATGCCGCGCCGATCGAGATACCGACGGTCGACACGCTGAGCTTGCGCGTCTTGATCGACTCGTCCCACGATCAGTTCCTCAAGCCCGCGACGGTTCAGGGTGTCGTCCACCAGCCACCCGGGAACGGGCGCGGCAGCGATTACCGCAAGGTTCTGCACAACCAATGGGGCCTGTCGCTGTTCGTGGAATCGCGGCGCGCGGACGAGGCACGCACGATCCTGCTCGATTTCGGCTACAGCCCTGACGCGTTGCTGAACAACATCGAGATCCTGAAGGTCGACCCGTCCAAGATCGACGCCCTCATCGTCAGCCACGGCCATCACGATCATTACGGCGGCCTCAACGGGTTCCTGGACAAGTACCGCGCATCCCTGCCCGCGGATCTGACGCTCTATGCCGGCGGCGAGGACAATTTCTGTCACCGCGTCAGCCCGAGCAAGGTGCAGGGGCAGTTCACGGATTTCGGCCAGCTCGACCGGCGTGAGTTGACGGCGCAGAAGATCAGGACAGTCCTGTGCGAGACACCCACGGTGGTGGCCGGCCATGCCTTCACCACGGGTCAGATCAAGCGCTCCTCCATCGAGCGCATCCTGCCCAACACCTTCGTGGAACGCGGCATCAAGGACGGTCTCGGCTGCGATGCCACCCACTATTCGCCGGCTGAACTACAGGGGCAAATCATTCCCGACGAGCATGTCCACGAACACGCCACCTGCTTTAACGTGAAGGGCAAGGACCTCGTCGTCATCAGCTCCTGCGGCCATGTGGGGATCGTCAATTCGGTCCGTCAGGCCCAGGCCGTCTCGGGTGTCGAGAAGGTCCATGCCATCGTCGGCGGGTTCCATCTCGGGCCGGCGCCGAAAGACTATCTCACCCAGATCGTGGCCGAGATCCGAAAGCTCGATCCCGACGTGGTCATTCCCATGCATTGCAGCGGCCTCAACTTCGCGCTGGAAGCCCAGGCGCAGATGCCCGCCAACGTGATCGTGCCGACCACGGGCAGCCGTCTCACCTTCGGTGCGTAGGTCCGCAACCGCGGCGCTGTTCCTGTCGCTCCTGGCCTGGCACGCCATGGTGCCGGCTCGTGGCGCGGAGCCGGCGCGACGCTCGGCTGCGGAGTTGATGGACGTGCTGATGTGGAACCGCGAGCCGGTGGGCGGGCCCTTCAGCCTCGTCGATCACGAGGGGCGCAAGCGCACGGAGGCCGACTTTCGCGGCAAGCTCCTCCTCGTCTATTTCGGCTACACGTCGTGTCCCGATATCTGCCCGACCGACCTCATGGAGATCGCCCGCGCCCTCACCCTGCTGGGCGCGGAGGCCGAGGCGGTCCAGCCGCTGTTCATCACCCTCGATCCGGAGCGGGACACGGTCGCGCATCTCGCCGAATACATCCCGAACTTCTCGCCCCGGCTCGTGGGCCTGACGGGAGAACCGGCGGCGATCCGTCAGGCTGCCGATGCCTACCGGGTGTTCTTCGAAACAGGCGTGGGAGCGAATGGTGACAGGACGATCGACCACTCGGCCTTCATCTACCTGATGGACCGGTCGGGGGCCTATCTTGGCTTCTTCCCGCCGGGCACCTCGGCCGAGCGAATGCTGGCGATCATCCGCCCCCATCTCGCTCAGCCCTGACGGCTGCGCGTCGAGCCACCACCGTCGATCAGATCATCGCGCCATGCCCCAGCGCCGCACGGTGAGTCGCTCGAAGGCCGCGAACACGATGTTCTCGACAACGAGGCCAATGACGACGACGAGGACGAGGCCGGCGAAGACGCGGTCAGTGTAGAGTTCGTTGCGGTTCTGGAAGATGTACCAGCCGAGACCGCCGCGCCCCGAGGACGCGCCGAAGACGAGCTCCGCCGCGATCAGCGTACGCCAGGCAAAGGCCCATCCGATCTTGAGGCCGGACAGGATCGCCGGCAGGGCGGCGGGGATGAGGATCTGAATCACGTAGGACGGGCCGCGCAGGCCGTAATTGCGCCCGGCCATGCGCAAGGTTTCGGGCACGCCCTGAAAGCCCGCATAGGTGTTGAGCGCCATCGGCCACAGCACCGAATGGATGAGGACGAAGATCAGACTGCCGGAACCGAGGCCGAACCAGAGCAGGGCCAGCGGCAGAAGTGCGATCGCCGGCAGCGGATTGAACATCGCCGTCAGGGTCGAGAGCAGGTCGCGGCCGAACTGGGTCGATACGGCCAGCGTCGTCAGCAGGAAGGCCAGGACGATCCCGCAGACATAGCCCTGCAGCAGCACGACGAGGGAGATCCGCACCCGGTCCAGCAATTCGCCGTTCACGAGGCCTTCGACTAGGGCGGACATCGTCGCGCCGAAGCCGGGCAGCAGCAGGTCGTTGTCCTGCCAGCGCGCCAACCCCTCCCAGAGGAGGATCAGAGCGACGATGATCAGGCCCTTGCGCAGCCAATCCTGCTGCCAGAGACGTGCCGTGAGCGGCAGAGCGCGCTCCACCGGCACCTCGACGAAGGGGGCGAGCACATGGTCGTATTCCGGGCGGATCGGCGGCACGAGGGGCCGGCCCGCGAGACTGGCATTGCTCATGCAGAGGCCTCCGTGGATGCGCGGCTTTCGGGTGCGGCCTCGAACAGGCGGCTGTGCAGTCGCTGCACCGCGTCCTGAAAATCGCGGCTCCCGATGCTGGTCAGATCGAAAGCATGGCTGTTGAACTCGGCCCGCACCCGGCCCGGATGGGGCGAGAGCAGCGCCACCCGGTTCCCGACCACCAGGGCCTCCTCGATGGAATGGGTGACGAAGAGCAGGGTGAAGCGGGCCTCGTCCCACAGGGCCAGCAACTCCTCCTGCATCCGGCGCCGGGTCAGGGCATCCAGAGCCGCGAAGGGCTCGTCCATCATCAGGACCTTCGGCTGCATCGCGAGCGCGCGGGCGATCGCCACGCGCTGCTTCATGCCACCCGAGAGCTGGTGCGGGTAGCTCTCGGCGAAGGGCGTCAGCCCGACCTTGTCGATGTAGTGGCGGGCCCGCTCCATCGTTTCGCGCCGTCCCAGCGCCCGTGCCGCGCGCAAGGGGAAGGCGACGTTCTGGGCCACCGTCTTCCAGGGCGGCAACTGGTCGAATTCCTGGAACACCACGATCCGGTCGGGTCCCGGCTCGCGCACGGGCACGCCGTCGAGGGTGATCTCGCCCTCGACGGGGCGAATGAAGCCGGCCGCGGCCTTGAGCAGGGTGGACTTGCCGCAGCCGGAGGGCCCCAGCAGAACGAAGCGGTCCCCCTGGTGGATGTCGAGATCGATGCGATGGGTGGCGCGCACCACCCGTTCCGGCGTGCGGTATTCGAGAGTCACACCCTTGATCCGCAAAAGCGGCGATGCCTCGGCCGCGATCGGGGAACGGGCGCGCGCCTCCTCACGCCGGATGGAACCCCGCGCGCGGGATTCGGGATGTTCGGCGATGGCAAAGTCGGAGCGGGGGGCTGCGAAACTCATGGCGCGCCGCTCAGCTGCCGCGGCTGATGCGCGGGTCATCGAAGAAGTAGTCGCCGATCGTCTTCGGCTCCGTCTTGATGGCCCCGACCCGGTGCATGAACGTGCCGAGACCGAGCGTGTTCTCGGGCGTCACCTTGAAGGATACGGCGGGGTTCTTGATGATCGTCGTCAGGAAGGCCGGGTCGATCTTGCTGCCGTTGATCCGAACGTAGATCTCGGCGGCTTT
Organism: Methylobacterium sp. CM6241; assembly: GCF_054817845.1. Taxonomy (NCBI): domain Bacteria; kingdom Pseudomonadati; phylum Pseudomonadota; class Alphaproteobacteria; order Hyphomicrobiales; family Methylobacteriaceae; genus Methylobacterium; species Methylobacterium sp. CM6241. The sequence goes on along the minus strand of NZ_CM139246.1, from coordinate 4,067,858 downwards.
CTCCGGGTTCTCGGTAATGAACGTCGCGGCCTCATCGAGCGCGCCCAGGAACGCCTTGTAGGTCTTCGGGCTGTCCTTGTAGAATTTCTCCGTGGCGTAGAGCACGGTCGAGGAGGCCGGGCCGCCCTGCACGTCATAGGAATTGAGGACGATCCGGGCCTTCGGGTTCTCGGCGAGTTCCTGCTCCTGGAAGGGCGGGTTGCCGAAATGGCCGGAGATCTCGGTGCCGCCCTTGACGATCGCGGCGGTGGCCTCCGGATGCGGGACCGCGACACTGATCTTGTCGAGCTTGGCGAAATCCTTGTCGCCCCAGAGCTTCGCCGAGGCCAGTTGCAGGATGCGCGACTGAACCGAGACGCCGACGGCGGGAACCGCGATGCGGTCCTTCTCGGTGAAGTCGGCGATGGTCTTCACGTCCGGATTGTTCGTGACGAGGTAGTAGGGGAAGTTGCCGAGCGACGCGACGCCCTTGACGTTCTGCCGTCCCCGAGTGCGGTCCCAGAGGGTGAAGAGCGGGCCGACCCCGGCACCGGCGATCTCGATGTTGCCGGAGAGGAGGGCGTCGTTGACGGCCGAACCACCGGAGAGCTGGACGTACTCCACCTTGATGTCGAGGCCCGCCTGCTTGCCGTGCTTCTCGATGAGCTTCTGATCCTCGACCACGTTGAGGAGCAGGTAGACGACACCGAATTGCTTGGCGATGCGCAATTGACCTTCGCCGGCCGCAGCATGGCCCGCGGCCACCAGGGACAGGGCGAGCCCGCCGAAAAGGGACGCGGCCTTGCGGCGCGAGAGGGACATGCGGCGGGTCGTCATGGGGAACCTGCTGTCGAATTCGGGCTCGGAATGCGGAGCCGGGACGTGAAAGGCACCTGCAAATCTGCTTGGCGGCGCTCGCCGCGTCAATGAAACCGTTCTCTTTATAGAACAACGGATGGAGATGATCCGTCTCTAGAAGCCGGATACTTTAGTAGTTATCCAGCTTTCATCGATAACAAGAAGGATATTTCCAGCACTTCAGTCGGAAGCTGGAGGTTTTTGGTTTACATCATCCCCACAGTCGTTCGTTTTATGGGACACGGAGGGCAGCTTGTCGGATGCAAGGCCGATCACCGTCCCCGCCACACCAACTCATGTGCCGGATCGATCTCGCCCGATCGGCACGGGGGCCGGATCATGCCCGGCGGACACGCCGGTTGAGACGAGCGGCGAAACGCTCGCCAATGGTCTGCACCGCCTGGACCAGTACGATCAGCACGACGACGACGGCCAGCATCATCTCGGGGCGGAATCGCTGATAGCCATAGCGGATGCCGAGATCGCCCAGCCCCCCGCCGCCGACGGCGCCGACCATGGCGGAGTAGCCGAGCAGTGACACCACCGCGAGGGTGAGGCCGAGGAGGATGCCGGGCAGCGCCTCGGGGATCAGCACCTTGCGGATGATGGTGAACGGGCCGGCACCGAAGGCGCGCGCCGCCTCCACGAGCCCCGAATCGACCTCGCGGATCGCGGCCTCCAAGAGGCGGGCGATGAAGGGGGTCGCCGCCACCGTCAGCGGCACCGTGGCGGCCCATAGGCCGATGGAGGTGCCGGCGATGAGGCGGGTGAAGGGGATGATGGCCACCACCAGAATGATGAAGGGTGTCGAGCGGGTCGCGTTCACGACGAGACCCAGGATGCCGTTGAGCCACGGTGCGGCGAGCAATTCCCCGCGCCGGCTGGTCGCCAGGAAGATCCCGAGCGGCAAGCCCAACAGCGTGCCGAGACAAGCCGCCACGGCCACCATGGCGAGGGTGTCACTAGTCGCCTGGAGCAGCAGGCGGATCATTTCAGGCGACACGGCGAGCCTCCACGCTGCGAGCCGGCAGATAGCCGAGGAGATCGGAGACGAGACCGTGGGCGTCGAGGAACGCACGTGCGCGCCCAACGACATCCGGCCCCGCGGGCAGGCCCACCGTCAGCGAGCCGAATGGCTGCCCGGCGATCTCGTCGACGGTGCCGGACAGGATGTTGGCCTCGATGCCGGTCTCGCGCGCGAGCCGCGCGATGATCGGGTCGCTGGCGTGAGCTCCGCGAAAGGCGATCCGCAGAACCGCCGTTCCGCCGGGAATCGGCTGGGTGTCGATCTCGGCGCGAAGCCCGGCCGGCAGCGCCAGCCCCATCTCCCCGGCCAGGAGTGTCCGGGTGATCTCGGCCTGCGGACGGGTGAAGACCTCGAACACGTCGCCTTGTTCGACGATACGGCCCGTCTCCAGCACGGCGACGCGGTCCGCCACGGCGCGGATCACCGACATTTCATGGGTGATGAGCACGATGGTGAGGCCGAGCTCGCGATTGATCCGGCGCAGCAGCGCCAGGATCGACCGCGTGGTCTCCGGGTCGAGGGCGGAGGTGGCCTCGTCGGAGAGGAGCACGCTCGGTCCGGTGGCCAGCGCGCGGGCGATGCCGACACGCTGCTTCTGCCCCCCCGAGAGTTCGGCGGGATAGCGGTCGCGCTGATCCTCCAGTCCGGTCAGGGCCAGCAACTCCCCGACACGGGCGCGGATCGCGGCCCTGCCGCGCCCTTCGATCTCCAGCGGCAGGGCGATGTTGCCGGAGACGGTGCGGGACGAGAGCAGGTTGAAATGCTGGAAGATCATGCCGATGCGGCGGCGCACGTGGCGCAGCGCGCGCTCGTCGAGGGACGAGACCTCGGCATCCCCGACTTTGATCGTACCGGCGCTGGGGCGTTCCAGCCCATTGATCAGACGGATCAGGCTCGATTTTCCGGCGCCCGACCGGCCGATCACCCCTAGCACCGAACCCGCCGCCACCGAGAGGTCGATCCCACTCAGCGCCGAGACGTCGACACCGTCACGGGTCGAGTAGGACTTCGCGACCTGCTCGAAACGGATCAGCACTTCCGGCGGCGGCGGGACGGCATCGCCGGGGCTATCATGATGAACTGACGACACGCAACGAACCTCGTGGACCTGCACACGCATCGCCCATGCAGGTTCGCCAGAATGACTAGGATCGAAGATGTATTCCTACATCTTATACTTTGGACGCTCAATGAAAACGGTTATCAAATCGATCGTCGATTGGAAGAGAACGATCCCCGCATTCGCACCGGAAGGGAAGGATCCTCCATCCGCCCACTCGACCCAGCTCTCGCAGCAGGACTTCCGAGCACCGATTTCCGCGAGCCAAGACGCTGCAGCCCCCTCCGGCAGCATTATTCGACCGCGCAGGCCGGACCCACGAAAATCACCCTTTCAGACACCCGCTCGATAGAAGATGCTATCGAATTCTTGAAAGTGTTCAGAATTTCATTTCATTGAATACAAGAGACGATTACGCTTTAATGCTTCGAGATCGGCAAGGGCGGCAGTGTCTTTGCACGACTCAGAATCTCTCGACCTTATGCTTCGCGTTCTTTGACGAACGCCCATTCGGACCCCGTCTTCATGTCGTTTGATATCATGCGCGTACCGCGCCGGTCGTCGAGCCGGCGCGGCTTCCTTCGGCTGGCCGGTGGCGCGGCGGGCGGGATCGGCATCGCGTCGGCCGCGCAGGCCCTGGATGCCGGCGGTCCCCTGGCCGTTCCCGAATGGAGCCGGACGCCCGGAGCACCGTCCGCATCGCCGCCCTATGGACGGCCATCGCCCTACGAAGTTCTGGGCCGCAAGTCGCGGACGCCACCGACCTTTCCGGGAGCCGCCTCCACCGGCACGCCGCTGCAGCACCTGCATGGCATCATCACGCCCAACGGTCTGCACTTCGAACGTCATCACGCAGGGGTTCCAGCCATCGACCCGGAGCGCCACCGGCTGGCGATCCACGGCCTCGTGGAACGCCCGCTCGTCCTGACCATGGACGATCTGGTGCGGATGCCCTCGGTCTCGCGCATCCACTTCCTCGAATGCTCGGGCAATACGCCTTGGCTCGGGGCCAAGCCGGGCTGGACTCTCCAGGACAGTCACGGGCTCCTCTCCTGCGCCGAATGGACCGGGGTCGAATTGGCGACTCTGCTCGATGAGGTCGGCGTGAAGCCGGGCGCCGCCTGGATCCTTGCGGAAGGCGCAGACGCGGCCGGGATGACCCGGAGCATTCCCCTCGATCTCGCACGCGACGGTGCGATCCTGGCCTATGCCCAGAATGGCGAGCGGCTCCGCCCGGAACAGGGCTACCCGCTGCGGCTGTTCGTGCCGGGGGTCGAGGGCAACCTCAGCATCAAATGGCTGCGCCGGCTCAAGGTCGGAGACCAGCCGTTCCAGACGCGCGAGGAAACCTCGAAATACACCGACCTGATGCCGGATGGGTCGGCACGGCAGTTCACGTTCGCGATGGAGGCGAAATCCGTCATCACCTCACCCTCCGGCGGCGAGCAGCTGCGCACACCCGGCTTTCGCCAGATCCGCGGTCTCGCCTGGACGGGACGCGGCCGCATCGCAGGCGTCGAAGTCTCCACCGACGGCGGAGCATGCTGGCAGGCAGCCGTTCTGGAGGGTCCGATCCTGCCGCGATGCCTGACCCGGTTCCGGCTCCCCTGGCGCTGGGAGGGCGGCCCCGCGCATCTCCTCAGCCGGGCCACCGACGAGACGGGCTACGTCCAGCCACCGCGTGAGGCGCTGCTCTCCGTCCGGGGCACCCAATCCTTCTACCACAACAATGCGATCGCCGGCTGGCGTGTCGCCGCCGGAGGAAACGTGAGCCATGCGGTTTAGCGGCCTCGGCCTTCTCCCCTGCCTGATGGTGACGGGCGCCGCCCTGGCGGACCCGTCCGGGCCCGTCTCCCTCCCTGGCAACGGGCTCGGCCCTCTGGCGATTGGGCAGCCGGCGAGCCAAAGGATCCTCGCCCTGTGGGATATCGACGTGCGTGCCGACGGGCAGGGCCTGCCCGCCGGCCATGGCAGCGTGCGCCAGGGCGAGGCCCTGTTCGGCGCGCGCTGCGCCGCCTGCCACGGGGCGCAAGGGGAGGGTGCATCCGCCGACAGGCTCGTGGGCGGCCAGGGCAGCCTCGCGACGGGCAAGCCGGTGCGGACGGTGGGCAGCTTCTGGCCCCATGCCACCACCCTGTTCGACTATATCCGCCGCGCCATGCCCTACGACGCACCGCAATCCCTGAGCGCCGACGAGACCTACGCCCTCAGCGCCTATATCCTGCATCTCAACGGCATCCTGCCGGAGGAAGCCGAACTCGATGCCGCCTCCCTGCCGAGGGTGCGGATGCCGAACCGGGACGGGTTCACCGCCGATATCCGCCCCGACGTGCCGGCGCGCGCCAGTCAGGCGCCTCTTACCGGGATCACCGCGCCGCGATAGCGCACGCGGATGAATCCCGCGACCTCCGCCGATTGCAGGAGGGAGGAGAGCGTCTGGATGCGGGCATCCTGGGCCAGGGCCTGGGTCGTCACCAGCACGTTGGCGTAGGGGTTGCCCTCCGCCCGCTCCAGCCCGAGGGAATCCTTGGCCGGGTCGAGGCCGGATTCGAGGGCATAGTTGCCGTTGATGACCGCCAGGGCGACGTCGTCGAGGGAGCGCGGCAATTGCGGCGGCGCCACTTCGATGAAGCTCAAGGATTTCGGGTTCTCGGCGATGTCCCCGGCCGTGGCGAAGGTGCCGTCGCCGCCGGGCCTGAGACGGATGAGGCCGTTCTCCTGCAGTAATCTCAGCCCGCGGCTGAAATTAGTGACGTTGTTCGACAGGGCGACGGTCGCCCCCTTCGGTAGGTCGGCGAGGCTGCGGACGCGGCGCGAATAGAGCCCGAGGGGCTCCACATGCACGCTCGCGGTCACGGCGAAGCGAGTGCCGAGTTCGGCCTCCTCGCTGCGCAGATACGGCACGTGCTGGAAGAAGTTGGCGTCGGCATCGCCATCGAGAACGAGGCGGTTCGGGCGGATATCGCCGCTGATCTCGATGATCCGCAGGGGCAGGTCCGGAGCGAGCTTGTCCTGCACGTACGTCAGGATCTCGGCATGCGGCACCGAGGAGGCGACCACCTTGAGGGGTGTCGCGGCCCGGGCCGTGGAGGCCGTCAGCAGAGCAAGGGTGCCGCCCAGCAGGGCGCGACGGTTCAGGGGCATGGTGATCCTTCCTGTTCGGGCGTGCCGGCGCGTCCGCCATCGAGCGTAGCGCAGGGCCCCGGGCGGGCACGCGCTTGAAGAAACGGGTCGGGGCGGGAGTTTGAGTCGGAGACCGCGCTACCAGACCGGCTCGAGGAAGCCCTTGTAGGTCCGTTCGATGTAGTCCCGCACCGGCGCCGACCGGAAGCTGCGGATGAAGGCGGCCAGACGCGGATCGTCGCGATTGTCCGGTCGGGCGACGAAGCTCAGCGTGTAGCGCCGATCCCCGGCCCCGTCGGTGATGAGGGAGGTCCTGGGGTCGCCGCCGGCGGCGATCAGGTAGGTGAAGCTCACCTGCGCCAAGGTCACGTCGTCCATCGCACGCGGCAATTGCGCCGCTTCGAGTTCGATGATCCGCAGGCGCTTCGGATTGGCGACGATGTCGGCGACGGAGGCCTCGTCGCCGACGCCCGGCTTCAAGGTGATCAGCCTGGCGGTCTCCAGCAGGCGCAAGCCCCGCGCCGCGTTGACGGGATCGTTGGCGATGGCGACCGAAGCGCCGTCGGGGACTTTGTCGAGGCTGGTCACCGTCTTCGAGAACAGGCCCACGGGCAGGACCATGGCGCCCTCCACCGCCACCAGCTTGTAGCCCCGCGCGCGGATCGCGTTCTGAAGGTAGGGCACGTGCTGGAACAGGTTGGCGTCGATATCACCCGAGGCCACGGCCTCGTTGGGCGTCACCCAATCGGTGAACTCGACGATCTCGACATTCTGCCCCTGCTTGCGGGCGAGATCGGCGGCGAAGGCCAGGGTCTGCCCCACCGGCCCCGGCGTCGCGCCGATCCGTAGGGGTTTTTCCGCAGAGGCGGGGCCGGTCGCCAGAGCGAAGAGGACGGCCGCGAAGCCGAGGAGGCCGCGGCAGGTACGGAGCGGGGGCATCGTGGAAGCCTGTGATCGTGGAGGGGAAGAGGGTGCCGGTCAGGCGGCGGAGGCGCGGGCCTCGGCGCCGGTCCGGCGGAAGCGGGCGCCGGGATGGGTCGCCTTCAGGGTGGCGCCGCCCTCCGGGAACAGCTTTTCGCGGAGCGTGCCTTCGCGATACCGCGTCTTGAACGCGCCCCGGTCCTGCAACGCGGGCACGACGAGATCGACGAAGGCCTCGATCGTCTCGGGCGCGACGGCGCGGGTGAGATTGAATCCGTCGATATCGGCCTCGTCGGCCCAGGACAGCAGCGCGTCGGCGACGTCCGAGGGCGATCCGACGATGAAGGGGGCCCTCGCCCCGCGCGGGCCGAACTCGGCGAAATCGGCACGGGTGAAGGGGCGTTCGCCGGGCAGCGTCAGATTCTCCAGCAAGGACTGCATGGCATTGGTCTTGACGTAGGCGAGCCCCTCATGGGCATCGAGCCCGGACAGGTCGATCCCGGTCCAGCCGGAGACGAGGGCGAGCTGGCCCTCCACGTCGAGATAGTGCGCGTACTCGTCGCGCAGATCGAACGCCTCGGCGCGGGTGGGGGCGACGATCACGGTGGCGCCGAGAAACATCCGGATGTCGTAGGGATCGCGGCCCGCTTCCTTCGCCGCCTGCCGCGTGGCGCGCACGGCCTTGCCCGCGATGGCCTTGGTCTGGCCGTTGAGGAAGATGCTCTCGGCATGGCGGGCGGCGAAGAGACGTCCCCGCGACGAGGCGCCGGCCTGGTAGAGCACGGGCGTCCGTTGCGGCGACGGCTCGCTGAGATGCTGCCCGTCGACCCGGTAGCTCGGCCCGTCATGGCTGACGCGGTGGACCCGGTCCGGCTGCGTGAACAGACCGCCCGCCCGGTCGCGCAGGGCCGCGCCGTCCTCCCAGCTTCCCTCCCAGAGCTTGTAGGCGGCCTCCAGGAAATCCTCACCGGCATCGTAGCGCGCATCGTGTTCGCGGGCTTGGGGCAGGCCCATGCCGCGTGCGCCGCTCTCGAGATAGCCGGTGACCACGTTCCAGCCGATCCGCCCATTGGTGAGGTGATCGAGGGTCGAGAGCCGGCGGGTGAAGGTGTAGGGGTGTTCGTAAGTGAGGTTCGCCGTGACCCCGAAGCCGAGATGCGTGGTGGCATGGGCCATCGCCGGCACCAGCAGGAACGGGTCGAGGTTCGGAGCCTGCGCCGCCCGGGCGAGGGCGGTGGCCGGGCTGGCGCCGTAGACGTCGTAGACCCCGACCACGTCGGCGAGGAAGATCCCGTCGAACAGGCCGCGCTCGGCGGTGCGGGCCAGCGACACCCAGTAATCGAGGGTATTGTAACGCGCCGCCGCGTCGCGCGGGTGCCGCCACAGCCCGGCCCAGGTATGGCCCGGCGCCCCCATCTCGAAGGCGTTCAGCCTCAATTCGCGGCGTGGGCTCATGGCAGATCCAGGCAATCCGGGGCGACGGTATCGTGCGATGGGGAAGAGAGGCCTCGTTCACGCGATGCGGGAGGCCTTCAGGCGCATGAGCCTAGCCGGAGACCGGACCCGGTCAACAAGAATGATCTTTCAACGATCACCCCTTCCAAGCATACATCGTCTATTTTACGATGTTTTAGAGCATAACATCTCCAAATCGCACATTTGATCATAATTTATACTTGTCTGCCCTGCCCGGATTGACGATCAGGACGACCACGAGGCCGGGGGCCATCGAGCGCGAGCCCCTTCGGCGTCACGGCATCACAGGCACGGGATCGACGGAATGTCTCAGACGGAAGCGGGATGGGGCGCGGGACCGAGCGCGGGCTACGAGGCGCTCGCGGCCGGTTTCCGGCCGGTCTTCGCGCGCATCCGCGCCACCGCCATCACCCGCGATCTCGCGCACACGCTCCCCCATGACGAAATCGACTGGCTGAAACAGGCGGGCTTCACCACCCTGCGTCTCGCACGCGAAGAGGGCGGCCACGGCGCGAGCCTGCCCGAATTGTTCAACCTCCTCATCGAGTTGTCCCAGGCCGACCCCAACGTCACCAACGCCCTGCGCGCGCATTTCGGCTTCACGGAGGACATGCTGTGCTCGTCCTCGCCGGAATGGCGGGCGCGCTGGACCGCCCGGATCGGCGATCGCCAGACCGTCGGCAGCGGCGTGTCCGAAACCGGCGAGGCCAAGGTCGGGCAGTTCGATACGGTGCTGAGGCCGCAGGGTGGGCAATGGCTGCTCAACGGCCGGAAATTCTACACCACCGGCTCGCTCTTCGCCGATTGGATCCACGTCTCGGCCCAGGACGAGGCGGGCGCATCCCTGGTGGCGGCCGTGCCGGCGCGGGCGCCGGGTGTCGAGATCGTCGACGATTGGGACGGTTTCGGCCAATCGCTCACCGCGAGCGGCACGGCGATCTTCACGGACGTCCTCATCGGGCCGGAGCTGATCAAGCCCGATCCGGAGCGTTTCCCCTACGCGATGGGGTTCTTCCAGCTCGTCCATCTGGCGACTTTGGCCGGCATCGGCCGTTCGGCCGCCATCGACGTGTCGCGGCTCGTGGCCGAGCGCAAGCGGGTCTACAGCCACGGCAACGGCAGCCGGGCCGGCGACGATCCCCAGGTGCAGCAGGTGGTGGGGCGCGTGCGCGGGGCGGCCTATGCGGCGGGCGCCATCGTCCTCAAGGCGGCGGAGGCCCTGCAGCGGACCTACGACATCCACCGCACGGGAGAAGCGGCGGACCATGCGGCGGGTATCGCCGACATCGAGGTGAACCAGGCGGTGACCGTGGTCACCAATCTCGTTCTCGAAGCCACCACGACCCTGTTCGATGCGCTCGGCGCCTCGGCGGTGAAGAGCGGTCTCGGCCTCGATCGGCACTGGCGCAACGCCCGCACCATCGCCTCGCACAATCCCCGGATCTACCGCGACCGGGCGGTGGGCAATTTCGCGGTGAACGGCACGGCCCCGCCGCGCCAATACCGGGTCGGCTCGGCCTGAAGCGCCCCCTGCCAAGCAAGCCCATTGCAACGAGAGATCAAGGACAGACCCATGTCACGTCGCCGGGACACGATGCGCCTCGGTGCCTTCCTCTATCCGGGCGGGCACCACGTCGCGGCGTGGCGGCACCCCTCGTCGCAGGCGGATGCGGGGATCGATCCCGCCCATTACCGCCGCCTCGCCAAGGTGGCCGAGGCGGCGAAGTTCGACCTGATCTTTCTCGCCGACGGGGTCAGCATCCGCGGCGACGACATCGACGCCCTGAGCCGCACGGCGATCCGTTATGTCGGACAGTTCGAGCCGCTGACCCTGCTCTCGCATCTCTCGGCGGTGACGGAGCGCATCGGCCTCGTGGCCACCGCCTCCACGACCTACAGCGAGCCGTTCCACGTGGCGCGCAAGTTCGCCTCCCTCGACCATCTCAGCGGTGGCCGGGCGGGCTGGAACCTCGTCACCTCGGCCGACCCGCGCGAGGCCTATAATTTCAGCCGCGACAGCCATCTCGCCCATGCGAGCCGCTACGCCCGCGCCGAGGAATTCGTGGATGTGGTCGCCGGCCTCTGGGACACGTTCGAGGACGATGCCTTCGTCCGCGACCGCGAGGAAGGGCGCTTCTTCGATCCGGCCAAGCTGCACGTGCTTGGGCATGAGGGCGAGCATTTCTCCGTGCGCGGCCCGCTCAACGTGCCCCGTCCGCCCCAGGGCCATCCGGTCGTCGTGCAGGCGGGCTCCTCGGAGGCCGGCAAGGCATTGGCGGCCCGGACCGCCGAGGTGATCTTTACCGCCCAGGCGACCCTGGACGATGCGACCGCGTTCTACGCCGACGTGAAGGGCCGGCTCGGCCGGCACGGCCGCGAGCCCGACTCACTCAAGATCCTGCCGGGCGCTTTTCCGGTGGTGGGCCGCACGATGGCTGAGGCCGAGGACAAGTACGGCGCGTTGCAGGAGCTGATCCACCCCGTCGTCGGCCGCTCGCTCCTGGAACAGCTCGCGGGGCTCGACCTCTCCGGCTATTCCGACGATGCGCCGGTTCCGCCGGCCAACGGGACGGAGGGCGGCAAGAGCCGGCAGGATCTCCTCGTCACCATCGCCCGGCGCGAAGGCCTGACCATCCGCGAGCTCTACCTGCGCATCGCCGGCGCTCGGGGCCACTGGACCCTCATCGGAACACCCGCCCGGATCGCCGACGCCCTTCAGGAGCGGTTCGAAGCTTATGGCGCCGACGGGTTCAACATCATGCCCCCGACGCTACCCGGCGGGCTCGACGATTTCGCCACGCTGGTGATCCCCGAATTGCAGCGGCGCGGACTGTTCCGAACGGAATACGAAGGGACCACGCTCCGCGAGAATCTCGGCCTCGCCCGGCCCCACCATCGTCGTCACGACGTGGCCCGGCCGGAATGATGCGCCGCAGCTTGCCCCGAGGCGTCCTCCTTCAGATGCCTCGGGGCAAGCGATGACGCCTTCCCGTCCGAGCCCCCCGATCTCACCCGGCCTTCCGCATCGGCGAGGATCCGCTCCTTCCCTCCTTGGCCGGGCGCCGGGCGCTGGCCTCCTGCAGGCGTTCGAGCAGGCGGGCGCCAAGATGGCCGCGCTCGACGGCATCCTCGCACTGCGCCCGCAGGAGCACGCGGCGGTCGCGGCGCTCGATATGCGCGTTGACCGGCAGCAGGATCGGCGGGGCATTGGCACGGAAATCCGCCGCCAGACCTTGAGGTCCTCCGCTCAACCGGGCGATTCCGAGCGTGCGGCAACCGACCCGGAGCCGGGCCAGCGTGACGAGGGCCTCGAACGCCTCCGGCGGTGGCCCGAACCGGTCCGCAACCTCGTGGCGTAGCGCCTCGACCTCGTCGGCGGTCGTCAGGCGCAGGAGCCGCGTATAGAGGCTCAGGCGCACTTCCGGCTCCGGCACGTAATCCGCAGGCACGCCGCCGGAGAGACCGATCCGGATCTCGGGGGTCCAATCCTCGGCGGTCTCGCCCTTCGCGGCCCTCAGGGCGAGATGCAGAAGGTGCTGATACAGGCCGAGCCCGATCAGCTTCACATGGCCGGCCTGGTTTTCGCCCACGAGATCGCCGGCCCCGCGCAGGTCGAGGTCGCGGGCGCTGATGGCGAAACCGGCACCGAGCCGATCGAGGGCTTCCAACGTGCGCAGCCGCTTCTCCGTCGCCGGGCTGAGAGGCTTCTCCGGCTGGTGAAGCAGGTAGACGACGCCCCGGCGTTGGCCACGACCGACCCGGCCCCGCAGCTGGTGCAGCTGCGACAGGCCGAAACGCTCCGCATCCCAGACCAGCATCGTGTTAGCACGGGGCACGTCGAGGCCGCTCTCGATGATGCTGGTCGCCAGCAGCACGTCGCCCTCTCCATCGGCGAAGCGCACCATCACGTCGTCCATGTCCGCCGCCTTGAGCTCGCCATGGGCGATCATCGTGCGCAGGTCGGGGACGAGCTTGGCGAGACGCTCCGCCATGGGGCCGATATCCTCGATCCGCGGGCAGACGACGAAGCTCTGTCCGCCCCGTCGATGCTCGCGCAGGAGCGCGTCCCGCAGGCCATCGGCGTCGAACGGCGCGATCACCGTACGGATGGGCTGGCGCACCGCGGGCGGCGTGGCGATGACGCTGAGGGATTGCAGTCCGACGAGGGCGGATTGCAGGGTTCGGGGGATCGGCGTCGCCGTGAGCGTGAGGACGTGACCGTCCCCCGCCGTGTTGCGGAGCGCCTGCTTCATCTTGGTCCCGAAGCGCTGCTCCTCGTCGATCACCACGAGGCCGAGATCCGCGAAACCGACGCCCTTGGCGGTGAGGCAATGGGTGCCGACGACGAGGCGGATGCTGCCGTCGGCGAGCCCCGCTTTCACGCGCTTCGCCTCGGCCGGCGAGACGAGCCGTGAGAGATGGGCGACCTCGATGCCAAAACGGGCGAAGCGCCGGGTAAAGGTCTGCACATGCTGGCGAGCCAGCACGGTGGTGGGCGCCACCACGGCCACCTGACGGCCGGCGAAGATCGCGGCGGCGGCGGCACGCAGGGCCACCTCGGTCTTGCCGAAGCCGACATCGCCGCAGACGAGCCGATCCATCGGCCGCCCCGAGGCGAGATCGCCCATCACTCCGTTCACGGCGCGCGCCTGATCTGCGGTGAGGTTGAATCCGAAACCGGCGGCGAAGCGCTCCATCTCCCGGACCGGGGGTGACAGAACCGGCGCCTTGACCTCCCGGCGTGCCTCGGCATCGGCGAGCATCATGCGGGCCGCCTTGGCCATGCAGGCCTCGGCTTCAAGACGCCGACGCCCCCAGGACCCGCCTTCGAGTTTGTCGAGGGTCACCGCCTCGGCCTCCGAGCCGTAGCGCCAGATCCGGTCGGCCTGGGAGACCGGGACCATCAGGATCGCGTTTCCGGCAAAACGCAGACGCAGGGCGTCCTCGCCGCCTTCCGCTCCGGTCTCGACATGCTCCAATCCCTCGAAGACGCACAGACCGTTGTCACGATCGACCGCCACATCGCCGATGCGCAGCTCGACCTCGCCGATGGGAAGGCTCGCCGTCGGCTCGCCCTCAGCCGCAGCGGCGGCGCGGCTCCCGAACAGGTCGGCGGCTGCAATGACACAGACACCCTGTCCCGGCACCCTGAACCCCGCCTCGATGGGAGCGGCCAGCGCCAGGATCGCACCGGGCCCGGCACGGGCAACCTCCGTCCAGTTCGTCACCTTTCGTGCCTTGCGACCCAACACACGCTCGGCGACGCGGATCAGGCGACCGAGAGGCTCCTCCGGTCCCGTCAGCAGGATGCGTTCTCCGCTTTCGAGATGCTGGCGCAGGGTCTCGGCGAGGGCCGCATTCGGACGGGTTTTCCGTACGAAGGCCGGAATGGCGAGATCCTCGGATTCGTCCGCCGACGCGGTGGCGATGCGTCGCTTCTCTTGAAGGGCAGTCCAACTCCGGGGGTCGAGATAGAGGTCCCCGAGGTCACGGTTCCGGTCGCCGGCATCGCGCCCTTCGGCGATCTGTTCGAAGAAGGCGGCGGCGCGCTGTTCGGCGCCGGTCTCGACCACGAGGCGGGCATCCGGAACGTAGTCGAGCACCGTCGTGAGCGTAGGGTAGAAGCGGGGAAGCTGATGCTCCTGACCGGTGAAGGGCCGCAACTGGTTCTCCGATCCCTCCGGCAGAAGGATCTCCGTGGCCGGGTCGATGACCAGTCGCTCGGCCTCCGCCAGGGAGCGCTGGGAGACCGGATCGTAGGACCGGATCGCGATGACGCGGCCGTCCTCGTGCTCGATCCGGCAAGGGCGCGGCGCGGCGGCGGGGAACACGTCCACTGTCCTTCCCCACACCGCCACCTCGCCCGGCTCGTCGACCCGGTCGTCCAGGATGTAGCCGAGGCGCTGCAACGTCGCGGTGATCGCCGTCGGGTCGAAATCATCGCCGACGCGGATCTCGAGATGGGCGTCCGCCCATGTCTCGGGCGGTGGAACCCGCTGGATCAGTGCGGGGGCGGTCGTCAGGACGATGTCGGGCAGGGCGGCGGTGTCCGTGAGCCAGCGCAACACGCCCGTGCGCTGCCCCATGACGCCGCGCGACGGCGAGGTCCGGTCGAAGGGCAGGCAATCCCATTCCGGGTAGATCGCAACGCTGCGATCGGGTGCCAGCGCCCGCAGGATCGCCGCGATGGCCTCCTGCCGGTACGTTTCGCGCACCATGTGGATCAGGGGCTTGTTCAGGGCCACGAGGTCGAGGAGCGCCACGGCCAGAGCGCCGATGGGAACGAGGGGAGCGACGACCTCTTCGGAGGCGTTGTCGGGAGACGTCCTAGTCCGGCGTTTTGCCATCGGGGAGTGCGCTGCCCATCATTGATGTCGGGAGTCGGCAAACGTGGGCCGACGCGACTCGGGTCCCGAGATTCACGATCTGTCCCCAGTTTGTCGCAGACCGTACCGAGTGCGGGATGATGGGTGGACGAGGGCGTCCTCCATGGCCGGGCGGGGCATTCCTCCCTGCTCGACGTGTCGCTCATTCAACCCTCCGCCCGCGTGAATCCAAGCCGGTTTCGAGCGCGGGACAGGCAGGATCGGGCGGATCGTCCGCGCTGGAGTAAAGCCCGCCGCATGACGCATGTTGACCCCGTCCGATGGCGGTCGTTTGCCCCCTCCGATGGCGGTCATTTCTCCCCGAGGATGCCGAGGATCTCGGTGCGCAGGCTCAGGAGCTTCGGGTCGTCGCGGCGGCGCGGATAGGGGGCATCCACCGCGATCTCGGTCCTGATCCGAGCCGGCCGGTCGCTCAGCACGATCACCCGCTGGGCGAGGATGAGGGCCTCCTCGACATCGTGGGTGACGAGGAGCGCGGTGAAGCGGCTCTCCTGCCAGAGCCGGACGAGTTCGCCCTGCATGGCAAGGCGGGTGAGAGCGTCGAGCTTGCCCAGAGGCTCGTCGAGGAGGAGCAGGCTCGGATCGTTGACGAGAGCCCGGGCGAGCGCCGTGCGCTGGGCCATGCCGCCGGAAAGCTGGTGGGGATAGGCCTCGGCGAAGTCGGCGAGCCCGACGAGGTCCAGCGCCTCGTCGATGCGGTGCCGATGGCGGCGAAGCAGCCCACTCGCCTCCAGGCCAAGCGAAACATTCCCCCGCACCGTGCGCCAGGGATAGAGCGTCGGATCCTGGAAGACGAGGAGCCGTTCCGGATCAGGTCCGGCGATCGTCTCCCCGTCGAGGGCGAGGGTGCCGGATTCCGGCGGTTCGAGACCGGCGGCGAGGCGCAGCAGCGTCGACTTTCCGCAGCCCGAGGGCCCGAGCAGGGCGACGAAGGAGCCCGGCGCGATGGTCAGGTCGATGTCGTCGAGAACGGGCAGGCGCGTACCGCCGATGTCGAAGGCGTGGGAGACACCTCTGACAGCGAGGGCTCCACGCCGGCTGGAAGAGGAGGCGCCGGTCGGCGCTTCGAGGGTCACCGCTACCATTGGACGAGCCCCTTCTGCCAGGACAGGACGCGGTCGCGCAGGCGGAACAGCAGGGTGATCAGGGTCGAGCACATCAGCGCCATGGCGATGAGGGCGGCATACATGTTGGCATAGGCCGCCCATCCTTGCGCCCATTGCAGGTACCAGCCGAGGCCGGATTTCACGCCCAGCATCTCGGCCACGACGAGAACCGCGAAGGAGGCGCCGAGCCCCATGAACAGCCCGACGAAGACGTGAGGCAGCGCGGCCGGGATCGCGACCTTGCGGATGAGGAAGCTCTGCGAGGCGCCGAGCGTGCGGGCGACGTCGTAATAGGATTTGTTGGCGGCCGCGATCCCGGACCAAGTCAGCACCGTTACCGGGAAACCCGTCGCCAGAGCCACGAGGAACGTGCTCGCCGACCAGGACGAGGGGAACACGAAGAAGGCCAGCGGCAGCCAGGCGGTGGCCGGGAGCGGTCCGACGAAGCGCAGGACCGGATGGACCCAGTAGCCGGCCGTCCGCGACCAGCCCACCGCCACACCGAGAACGAAGCCGACCGCGGCACCGATGAGGTAGCCGCCCGACAGAAGGATCAGCGAATTGACGATGCTGCCGCCGAGTTTCGGCCAATCCTCTGCGAAGACTTCCAGAATCGCCTGAGGAGGCGGGAAGAACGGCATCGGCAGCCATTCGAACTTGGCCGTCACCAGTTCCCAGATGGTGAAGGCGAGGGCGAGGGCGACCGTCCAGGGTCCCCAATGGCGCAGGCGGGCTCCGACCCGGCCGAGGGCAGGGAGAAAGGGGCTCGCCAGAAGCAAGGCCGCACCGATCAGGCCAGTGCCATGTCCAAACGTGGTGGAATACGGAAAATCGCCGTTCTCCGGCAGACCGATCGTGAGGGCCGCGAGGGCGAGCCAGACGGAACCGGCGAGGAGACCGACCCACCACAGGGCAGCGAGACGAGTTCGCCATGCGGAGCGACTCGATACCGTGGCATCCGCATCGGCGGCTCGGCGGAAGCCTCCGCCGAACGCCCCCGTCAATGAACTCGACATGGATGCCCCTCAGCTCAGGACGTCGGCATAGACGCGGTCGGCGAACTTCGCCGTGTCGGTGGAGCGGCGGATCACGTTCACGCGCTTCAGTTCGTCGCCGTAGAGGGCGATCTCCTGCTTGAGGGTGACGCCCACCGGCCGGTGATCGTGCGTATGGCTGCGCAGCATCGCGGCCAGATCCTCCACCGACCCTTTGCCACCGTAATTCGAGAAAATGCCGGCGGCATCCAACGGATCGGTGGCGACGCGGTGACCACCCTCGAGGATGGCGCGGGTGAGGGCGGAGGCGACCGCCCGGTCGTTACGGATCAGGCTGCCGCGCAGGGCCACCACGCAGCAGGAGCGCGTGGCGAAGCTGCCTGTCAGGTTGGTGGCCACTTCGGTGAAGCGCGGGTCCTTCAGCCAGATCCAGGTGCGCGGGTCGGCATCGGCCAGGGCCTGGGCCTCGCCCTTCTCCACGGCGAGGTTGAGAAGATCGGCTGGGTATTGCCGCCATTCCATCTCCCTGTCGGGATCGATACCGGCATCCGACAGGAGCAGGGCGAAGAAGTTCTTGGCCGGGCTCGCATGGTCGCTGATCGCGATGGTCTTGCCTTTCAGAGAGGCAATGTCGCTGATGCCTGCGGATTTTGCGCCGAGCAGCCTGAGGCAACCTCCATGGAGGCCGGCGGTGATCTTGACGTCGAATCCCTGTTCGAGGGGCTTCAGCCAGCGCAGGGCCATACCGATGCCGGAATCGGCCTTGCCGGTGGCGATGGCCTCCAGCAGGGCCTCCGTAGAGCCGCCGAAATTGATGAATTCCACGTCGAGCCCGTAGGCCGCGAAGATGCCCCGCTCCTTGGCGACGGGGGCCGCGGCGGTGCAGATGGCATTGGCGTTCCAGGCGAGCTTCACAGGCCGCAGCGGGCCGCTCCAAGGCTCAGTGGCCACTGCCGGCGCGCACAGGGGACCGGGATCGAAGGGCACAGCAGGGCCCGGAACCCAGGCACGCCCCGCCGTCGCGGTAAGGCCGAGGGGCAGGGCGGCCGCGACGGTGGCGCCCGCTCTCAGCAGGCGGCGTCGGGACAGCAGGTCGTCGGTCATGGTCGTCTCCGGGGCCGCGAGCAGCCCGCCTTCATGGATCGATGGAATGTCTGGGGAGGAAGTCGGCGGGTCAGGCCGGGGCGTAACTGAGATAGGCGACCATCATCTCGGCCACCGCCCGGTGGGCGTAGTCGGAGACGCTCTCTCCGCCATCGACCGGGAAGGCCTCGACGACGCGGCGGCCAGCCAGCACTTCGGACAGCTCCTCGGGCATCAGCCCGTTCTCGATGGCAGCAGCCACGGCTGCCCTGCCATAGGTGCGGCGAACATGCTTCGGCGCGAGAGCGCCTGCAAAAGCCCAGGCGCTCGCGGAGCTAACCGCTTCAATTCTCGCGTCGTGATAACCCATGACCATCAACCCCATTCGTCAGAATCGTCCCAGGATGAGTGCCGCCGAGATCGGCGAGACATGCATGGTGAAGGCAACGATTATGTTTGGGGTGACGGATCTTCATTGCGCCCTCGCGTCGGCAGCGAGCCGATAGACTTGTCGACAGGCGAAACTATAGGTGAGGGCTCGCGAAATGTGCTTCCAAATGTCCCGCATTCGGCAGGTGAGAGCTCTCTCCCGACCGGTCGATCGGGAAAGTTCCTGGTACCGATGCTCGCATGCCAACGGACCGTCAGCGGGCGGAGCCAGCCATCGCGTCGGAAACCGGCGCCTCGTCGCGGGCGCCGACGAAGCGGCCGAACAGGCGCCAGAGCAGGGCGCCGAGGCTGTCCATCAAAAGGAACACGGCCGGCACGAAGACCAGTGAGAGCAGGGTGGAGACGATGAGGCCGGAGATCACCGCCACCGCCATGGGTGCGCGGAACTCGCCACCGACACCCAACGCCATCGCCGAAGGCACCATGCCGGCGGCCATGGCGATGGTTGTCATCACGATAGGGCGCGCCCGCTTGCGGCCGGCATCGACGATGGCGGTGACGCGGTCGACGCCGCGCGCCATCTCCTCCACGGCGAAATCCACCAGCATGATCGCGTTCTTCGTGACCAGCCCCATCAACATCAGGATACCGATGACCACGGGCATCGATATCGGCATGTTGAGGATGAGGAGGCCGAGGATCGCGCCACCGATGGAGAGCGGGAGCGAGAACAGGATCGTCAGTGGCTGAAGAAACGAACCGAACAAGAGCACGAGAACGGCGTATACCATCATGATCCCGGCCCCCATCGCCAGCAGGAAGCCGGAGAAGACCTCGCCCATGATCTCGGCGTCGCCGGTCTGGCGAATGGTGACGCCAGGCGGCAGCGACTTCGCGGTGGGTGTTTCCAGGGCTTGAGCGATGAGCGAGCCCAACGCGTCGGACCCTTCCATGTTGGCCTCGACCGCCACGCGGATTACGCGGTCATAGCGCTCGATGGCGCCCGGTCCCTGGTCGAGCTCGATATCAGCCACAGCGGCGAGAGGCACGGCGCCGCCGTTCTTTGCTGGGACCTTGAGGTTCTCCAACCGCGAAATCGCGCCGCGCGCCGCCTCGGGCAATTGAACGCGGATCGGAATCTGGCGGTCGACGGCGTTGAACTTGGCCAGGTTCAGGCCGATATCGCCGATCGTCCCGACTCGTACGGTCTCGGCGATGGTTTCTGTGGAGACGCCGAGATCGGCGGCGGCCCCCTCTTTCGGGCGGATGCGCACTTCCGTGCGGTTGAGCGGTGCGGTCGACATCACGGAGACGAGGTGTGGGATCGCCGCCATGTCGCGCTGCAGCCTTGCCGCCACTTCGGCGACGATCTCGGCATCCGGCCCTCCAACCACAAGGGCGAGGTCGCGCTGGCCGGAATCGCGCAGGGACCAGGAGCGGATGTCCGGTTCCTCCGCCAGCAACGCGGCGATGTCGGTCTCTACCGCCGCCTGCTTCTTCGAGCGCGCGTTCTTCGGAGTCAGGTTGACGATGAGGGTGGCGAGCCGGGTCTCCTTCTTGCCCCCCACCTGACGACCGCCATCGACGAAGACCGAGGTGACTTCCGGCAGGGAACGGATGCGTTCGACCACTCGGTCAGCGACAGCTACGGTGTCTACGAGCTTCGCGCCAGGCGCGAGTTCCACCATGAACAGCGTGCGGGCATTGTCCTGCTTCGGCACGAAGCCGGAGGGCAGCAACCCGGTGGAGGCGAGCGAACCGGCAAACAGCACGAGGCCGACGATGAGGGTGATGACGCGGTGGCGCACGGACCAGCCCACCAACCGGCCATAGGTGCGCATCACCCATCCCTCACGTTCGTCGTGGTGATGGCCGTGGTCGCGTAGGAAATAGGCAGCGAGCATCGGCGTGATCAGCCGCGCCACGAGCAGCGACATGAACACCGAGACGGCGATGGTGAGCCCGAACTGCATGAAGTAGCGGCCTGCGATACCGCCCATGAACGAGACCGGCGCGAACACCGCGATCAACGTGGCGGTAATGGCAATGACGGCGAGACCGATCTCGTCGGCGCCCTCGATCGCCGCCCGGTATGCTGACTTCCCCATCCGCATGTGCCGGACGATGTTCTCGATCTCGACGATGGCGTCATCCACCAGAATGCCGGTGACGAGGGTGATGGCGAGCAGGCTGATGCCGTTGAGGGTAAAACCCAGCGCATCCATCGCCCAGAAGGTCGGGAAGACGGAGAGCGGTAGGGCGACCGCCGCGATCAAGGTCGCGCGCCAGTCCCGCAAGAACAGGAAAACCACGATGACAGCGAGAACAGCGCCCTCGATCAGGGTGTGCATCGCCGAATCGTAGCTTCCGATCGTGGCCGAAACCGATGAATCGATGACGTCGAAAGCCACGTCGGGATAGGTTTTGCGGAACTCGTCGATGCGCTTCTCGACGGCTGTCGCCACCTCGGCATCACTGGCGCCCGAGCCGCGCGAGACCGCGAAGGCGACGACCGGCTCGCCATTGAAACGGGCGAAGGTGCGCGGCTCCTCGATGGCGTCCTGCACCACAGCGAGATCGTCGAGACGAACCTTGCGTCCCCCCGGTAGGACGATGGACGTAGCCTTGAGGTCACGTACCGTGCGAGAGGCGGCAAGCGTCCGAATCGATTGTTCGCGACCACCGACCTCGCCACGTCCGCCCGCCATGTCAGCTGAGGTCAAGCGTAACTGCCGATTAACATCCGCAGCGGTGATGCCGAGCGCCAGCAGGCGGTCGGGCTGGAGCACGACGCGGATCTCGCGCGTGACGCCGCCGACACGCTCGACCCCACCGACGCCCTTCACCCCCTGGAGCGAGCGGGCGATCTTGTCCTCCACCAGCCAGGAGAGGTCGGCAGGTGTCATCGCCGGGGCCTTCACGCCGTAGATCAGAATCGGCAGGCCTGCGATCTCGACACGGCTGATCACCGGTTCGTCGATGGTGCGTGGCAGGTTGATGCGGATCTTCGAGATTGCATCCTTTACGTCGTTGACCGCGCGGTCAGTGTTCACCTCAAGACGAAATTCTACCGTCGTGACGGAGGATCCCTCTGTGATCGCCGAGGTGATGTGCTTCACGCCGCGTACGCCGGCTATTGAATCCTCGACCCATTTCGTCACCTGGGTCTGGAGCTCGGATGGGGCAGCGCCGGCCTGCGTGATCGCCACCGAGACGATGGGCACGTCGATATTCGGCATGCGCGTGACTGGAAGCCCACGAAAGCTGACGAGGCCGAGAACGATCAGGACGAGGAACAGAACCAGTGGGCCGATCGGCTTGCGGATCGCCCAGGCGGAGACGTTGAGGCGCATCGGCACAAACCGTGTTCGCGAGATGGAAACAACAGAGCCCGGCTGTTCCGGGCGCTGTTTCAGGGAATGCCGGCTTCAGCGGTTTCGCGCGGGGACGGGCCGTTCGCGACGGCGGGAGCGGGCGTAACGGCAACCGGGATGGCGCGGACCCGGTCGCCGTTACGCAGGAAGCTTCCAGAGCGCGCGACCACGGCCTCGCCTTGGTTGAGGCCTGAGCGGATTTCGATATCGTCATCGTCTGAGATGCCGGTGCGCACGGTCCGCGCCTCCACGAGGCCATCGGCGACTATGAGGACGCTACTGCGTTGCGGCCCGCCATACAGAACGGAGGCCTGGGGCACGGTGATGCCACGGGTTCGTGCGACCTCAATGGCCCCTCGGGCAAAGGTGCCAATACGCAGGCGCGGATCGGGATCGAGCCGGACGCGGACCTTGCCGAGGCGGGTTGCCTTATCGACCTCCGGGTAGACGGCGCGCACGCTCCCTCGCACGCGCTCGCCAGTGGTAAGCTCCATCGAGGCGGGTGCCCCCTCCCGCAACAGTGGCAGCTTGGTCTCAATGACCTCGCCTTCGAGCTCAATCTCGCCTCGGGCGATGAGCCTGAACAACGGCTCAGAAGAGGAGGAGGCTGCCATACCGACGCGGGCCGTACGGCGGTTTACGATACCGGCTTCCGGCGCGCGGATCTCGGTGCGGGCGAGGCGCAATGAGAGTTCGTCGCGCAGAGCCCGCGCCTGAGCGAGTTCCGCCCTTGCGATGACAAGACCATTGCGCGCGAAGGCGAGCTTGCCCTCCGTTTGACGCAAGGACGCAGTGCGCCCCTCCATGATCGCCGCTGTGCCGTTGCCGCTACTCATGAGTTGCTTAGCTCGCTCGAAGGCAAGGCGCGCTTCCATCTCGGCGGCCTCCGCCTGCTCGATATTGCTCTGTGCTTGCGGCACGGTGGCCGACGCCTTGCTGACCAGGGCGTCCTGCTGAGCGATCTGCTGGTCGATGAGATCGCGCGAGAGCCGCGCCAGGATCTGGCCTCGCTCTACGCGCATGCCCTCCTCGACCAGCACTTCGGTGACCCGATAGCCCTCGATTTCGGGCGTTACCAGGATTTCGTCACGGGGAACCAGAGATCCGGTAACGACGACCTGCTCGACGATTTCGCGGCGTGCCGCCTCGACAGTGCTCACCGCCGGCGCCGGCTTGTTTGGAGCCAGCGCGACCTCAGCGAAGGCCGAACCCGACGGTAGGCCAAGAATGAGAACGAAGGGACGAACGACCTTGAGGACGGAACTCATCGGCTACCCTCCAAGAGAGAGTGGGACGGAAAACCGAGCGAGACGGGAAGCGCGCCGGCCTCCGCCTCCTGCGCCGCCGTCGGCAGCCGTCCGTCCAGTCCCGCCTCGATCAGGGCGCACAAATGCGCCGCGGCGGGGGCTGGATTGAAGGCTGGCCAGAGCGCCAGGTTCACGAGAATGCCCTTCATCAGCGGGTTCAGCGTTTTGTCGTAGAGAATGGCGGCATCGCAGGCCGGTGAGGTTGCCAGAGACGAAAGAGTCTCGACAAACCAAAGGCGGGCCTCGGTCTCGCCTCGCTCGACCATGCCGGCAATGTCGGGGTTGCGAGTGGCCTCGGACCAGAGATCGACGCGCAGGACCGCGCTCTCGCGGGTCGCCCGGGCGAAGTAGCGTTCGAGGATGCCCATTAGGGCCCCACGGCGATCGCCGGCCCGCTCCATCTCTTCGACGAGGGTCATACCATGCCCGCGCTCACGCTCCGCGAGGCCTAAGACAACGGCCTCCTTCGACTTGAAGTAATGGTAGATGTTGCCTGCGGTCATCCCGGCTTGACGGGCGAGATCCTGCATCGTTGTGCGGTGGAAGCCATTGCGGACGAAGCAAATCTCGGCGGCATCGAGGATGTCCTGGCGGCGGGTCGACTGGCTGCTTCGAGGCTCAGTGAGGACGCCGGCGCTCATGATGCGGCCCCCGTGTTCGCGACGATGCCCACACCTTGAGCATTGATCGATCCGCAGGAGTACGCATGTCCACCAAGGTCGGCGCAGACCCGCGCCTGCCACCCATCCGATCCTGCACCCGTCCAGCCAATGAAAGCGAGCCAACCGACGAGAATCAAGAGCCCCGGCAGAAGATTGGACATCCGGCAAGCGGAGCGGGCCGAGACCACAATGCGCTGGGAGATCCCATCGCGAGGCGCATCCACATCATCGTACCAACCTAGATCGCCCATCGCGGCCTCCCGTCTCTCCGCAAATCTATTGAACGTTCATTCAAAGGTCAATGAATGAACGTTCAATAGGAGCTAATAATGTTATCCGACTCCCTCCTCGACGGGATGAGCAGCGCTCCTAGTTTAACTCCCATGCGCTTCATGATTCTGACCGCCGCCCTCGTGTCATTCTTCAGCAGTTCGGCCCAGGCAGATCCGTGCGGGGATCTCATCGACAGCGTCGTGGCTGAGACGAAGGCCACGCTCGTCAACCGCACCGTTGATTTCGCGGAAATGTCGGTCACCAACGGGATGACGCTGACACTCGCCTGCGGTGACCCGTCCGCTGTCGGAGTCCAATTCAAGGGGGAGACGCCGAGCGATGACTACTATGACCTGTTCGGCCGGGCCGGGCGGATCGCTACCGGGATTGCACCAGACCTGATCGTAGCCGCAGCTCGCCGCGCCCGCGAGCAGGCGGTCATCTCCCGCCACAGCCATGCCGATGCGGCGACATCTCTCGTCACGTGCTCTGTCATAAACGGGAGCCGTGGACCAATGACCGGCTGCGCGGTGGTAAATAAGCGCGACCGCTGAGGCATCCCCCCTGGGTCGCTGCCGAGCAAAGTATAGGTGCGCCACAGCAGGCCTTACGCCGGTGCGGTGGATTTGCTCGATGATGCTCGGCTCGATGCTTCGGCCCAGTCAGATTTCCCGGTTAGCCATAGGAACCCACCTGCCGATGGTCGAGCCGGGTGGTTGACGTCGTCGCTCGTGAAGAAAAACGTCGTGGGTATAAGCAGACGCTGACTATCAAGAGCGGATAGCTGCACCTCGGGGCATCTACCCCGGTGGTGTTCAGGGATGCATCTTCGGCGACGAAGAAATTAGCTGTCTCGCCGCTGCCATTCACATTGTCACCGGAGAGCCGCTCCCTCCGGAGCCTGCCGTCGATGAGCAAGGATAGCAGGTGCTTCTTACGGAAGGATCAGGCTGAGGCGCCGGCGGAAGAGTCGAACAGGAAATCGTCGGCGGCTGGGACAGTGACAGACAGGCCGGAGCCGTAGGCTGCTTTTGAGAGGCGCCAGGGGCGGTCGGCTTGGGCGCGGATAGCCTCGGACGGACGCAGGCGCCGCAACGTCCCTTCTTCGCTCAATTCCTCGACGGTGAGGAAGCCGTAGACCTGCAGGCGGGCGGCGATCAGCTTAGTCTCACGATCACCCGCCGCAACCGCGAGCGTTCCGCTGGCATAGACCGCATCCATCAGCGCGCGCTGATCGACCCGCCTCGCGGCTAGGGAGGGCGATACGACGGGAGCCTGGGGCTGGGGCCTGCCGGGACGTCGGAAGGGAACCACGTTGTCGATCGCCGTGTGAACGCTACGCATACACCGTTACCCTTACAAACCACGCGCGGAAACCAGCGCATGTCGCCCCGGCCCCAACGATCGCTAGGTTTCGACGAGTCGGATTAATGGGCGGTTTACGGTAAATCCCAGCCCTGTCCCGAAGGCGCACCGCCTTGTACTTCACGCAAAAGAGAGGAAATTCCCTTACGCCGACCTGCCCGAACGGCGATGCCCGCCCGTCCGGACACACATGTTTCGAAACAGTAACAGAGCAAAGCATTTGCTAGTGTAAATACGTCGTACTCCAGTGTATTAATAATATTTATTCTATCAGATGACGTTCTGCCATTCTTTTTCGACTCAAAGTAGCACTATCCGACGAAGTTCCTATTTGCAATATGACTTTATGGCTAATTAATCTTGGGATACAATGGCTATCCCAAGTCTAAAAATTGGCACATAGCCACGTATGGCGTTCATAGCAGGCCTTATTGCAACGTTCGACCCGAACCGGCAGGCTCTCGCCGCGGATGAGCGCATCTATATGCATAACATTGGGAATGAGGACCTTTGGCTGTGGAGGTGATCTGGGCTGCGCCTTATGGCGTTGGCTACGTCGAACCTGGGGGCAAGCGCTACCCGCATCGTGGCGGTGCCCCTGCATCAGCCAACCTGTCCCAACTTCGCAGGACACCTCCTCGACGGCCCCTTGTCACGACCGCCTTCGAAGGCATGGACGCCAGCAGGGGATGCCGACTTCAAACCGGCAACACGCTCCTTATCGATACCGGAGCCTGGAGCGTGCTGGAGTCGGCCTTTCGCTTGAACGCTCTATGAGGAATCCCTAGCGCAGGGATTGCCGCCCGCTCAGCGGGATCGAGGGAGCCGCCGAATTGGTGCTCTCCTTGTAAATCGGCACGATGAGCCGCAGCCAACCGCGCGTTTCTTGACCACCGTAATTGCGCTCCACCACATCGCGCGTGACATAGGCCTGGAGGTTCACAGGCCCGAAATTGTAGCCGACGAGGCCGCCGACGGCGATCTGTCCCTGGCGGCGATACCCGGGAAATCGGGTGGGCATGTCAGTGGAGGCGAAGGCTACCGGGCCGACCTCCCACTTACCGAATTTCTTGGTCGCAGTGAGGTCGAGGTTGAGATAGTCGGGATAGACCACACCTTGGGCGGTCACCGGATCGACGAAAACTCCGTAGAGCAGATTAGCGGTCAGGTTCAGTCCGTTACCCGTATAGCTCGCAGCGAAGCGGTGGCTGAGGGACGCGTTCCGGGTGAGGAACTCCGTCTCGATCGGCAGGTATCCACCGAAGAGATAACTAACGCCGAAATCGTTGCCGAGGTTCCAAGCAAGTTGGGTAGCGAGCAGTGGTTGGCCGATGCCGCTCTGATAGGCTGCGCCTCGCGGACTCGACGCTACGACCGGCTGGATCGCCGCTAGGTTGAGGCGCGCGCCCAGCAGGTTCCAAGGCGTCGCCCAAAGGAAGGTGGGCAGGTTGATATTAGATTCGGAATCAAGCGGCCGGGTATCGCGGACACCAAAGCTCGACGTGTTCACGAAGTAGAGGCCGACGGGAAGCTGGGCGCCAACGGGGAGACCGACCGTCTGTCCCGGTTGCGCCGCAGAACCGGCCTGGACCGGCCTTGAAGCCAGGGTGGTCAGGCCGAGGCCGACGCACAGGGTGAGACCGAGCGTGTATGTCGCGTGACGGGTACCGTGAATCATCCAGTGCCTCTACTTCGAGCGTGATGGGAAGAGCGCTGCGTTCGAGCAAGCTCTTCTTCATCGACGCACCAGCACCGGATCTCATTCCCCACGTATCGTCATCGCATCTGCGGATGTCACCAAAAGGTCACATATAGATAAAGGGGCAATTCTGTCGCGAAATACATACAAATTAAAGTAGCGATCGTTACTTTCATAGACGGAAATATTTATTTGTACTCTTGCTGCGATACCGCTTTTCAATGTGAGATCAAAATCATCGGCTTCGCGTTTGCAGCGCTCGCAGGTATTGATGTCCGCGACGTCGTTAGCGCTGAATCACGGCGTCGGCGCAACACCAGCGGGGGCCGGCAAGGCGACACGTTTCTCGGGATTCCTGATCTGACTGTATACGACGCTGGAAAAGCTGCCGATGACCGCGTGCCAGCCGATCTTGCCGTAGGCCGGATCATGGCGCGCAGTCTGGCAGAATACTGTCGTCAGCCCATTGACGATGTCGTCGTCCTTGGCCCCTCCGGCGGCTGCCTTTACCTTGGGTAGCAGAGAGTCGATGACCGGCACGAAGTTGTCCGGCGCCAAGCCTTTGAGGCTCTCAGCACTCCCCGCATCGGCGATGGCCTTTGCGACCTCTGGTTGCGCGATCTCCGCGCAGGGCGCCGTTCCGGCGAGCATGGTCTGAGTGGCGGTCCGGGCGGTTGTGACGATGCCGCGCTCGGCGATGACGGGGGCGTTGTTGCCCCACGCGTTGCGGATGTAGTCCGTGACGTCGGCGACCTCTCGGTCGGTCATGCCGGCCCCCACTGCAGGCATCGGCGCGTAGCCGTTCTGGGCAGCGAGGCCGCCGAGGATGATGCGGATCACCGTCTCGGGGCCTTCCGACTGCACCGAGGTATTGCCGGCGAGCGCCGGGATCGCCCCCTCGACGCCCTGGCCGTCCGGCTTGTGGCAGGAGGAGCAATAGCTGAGATAGGTCGCAGCACCCGGCGCATCGGCCTGGTTGAAGGCCTGGATGTCCTTGATTTTATAGCTCTCTTTGGCTTTCTGCGTGCGCAGGTAGGCGACCATCGCCTTCAGGTCGGCATCGGTCAGCCTGGAGAGGGATTCCTCGATGGTCTGACGCATCGGCCCGGCGGCGACGCCCGGCCGGTTGCCCGGAGCCGTGCCGGTTTTGAGGTATTCGACCACCTGATCGTCGGTCCAGGAGCCGATCCCGGTGTGGTCGTCGGGGGTGATGTTGGGCGCGTACCAGCCGTCGATGACCCCGCCACCGAGTTTGCCCGCCAACCCGCTGTTTCCGACGATCTTGTTGGCGTTGTGGCACATGCCGCAATGGCCGAGGCCCTCCACGAGGTAGCCGCCGCGATTGACCTCGGCGCTGGCGTTTGGATCCTGCTTGAACTCGCCCGCGGTGAAGAACGCGGTGCGCCAGGTGATGAGCGCGCTGCGAATATTGAAGGGGAAGGGGATCTCGGAAGGTTTGCGGGGCTCCTTCACTGGCTTGAGGGAGCGCAGATAAGCAAAGATCGCATCGGAATCGTCGCGCGTGACTTTGGTGTACCAGGCGAAGGGGAAGGCCGGATAGAGGTAGCTGCCCTCGTTGTCGATGCCTTCGTGCAGGGCGCGGTAGAAGTCGTCGGCGGTCCATTTGCCGAGCCCGGTCTCGTCGTCCGGTGTGAGGTTCGGCGTGCGGATCTTCCCGATCGGCGTGTTGAGGACATAGTTCCCGGCAAAGGGCCTGCCGCCCGGTGCCGAATGGCAGGCGACGCAATCGCCCGCCGTCGTCAAGTATTCGCCCCGCTTGATCTGTTCAGCATCTTGGGCCGAGGCACAGGTCGCGGCGGCGATGAGGCCGGCCGAACCGAGCAGGAGGGCAGATATGCGACGCATGAAGCCGGTTCTCCACTCATGAAGCCGAAGGTTGGACAGCAGCAATTCAGGCACGCCTCGTGACCGTTCTGCCCGGTCGGCGAAGGTCGGGCACGACCGGATCGGATGCGTCATGCGACCCCCCAAACATGCGCAACGCGACCTCCCCTAGATGCGCCATCAGCGAGGCGATGAGGCAGAGCGCAACCACCGTCCAATCCGAGCCGATCAGCGCGGCGCGGATCGCCAGCATCAGCGCCGCGCCCGAGGCGAGATTGCAGAAAAGGGGCGGAAGGAGCGGGCGATCTCGCCCATAAAGGCGCCATGCCACGAGGGCGGCGGCCTCCAGGGCCACGAGACCGAGGATTACGTCGATGATCCGCCCGGAGGCGAAGAGCGACGCCAGGGTCGCCACATCCGGAATCATACCCGGCTTCCGACATCGCGGACCGGTACGGCCCGGCCAAACGGCCCGTTCAGCCGCACGATCGCCCGGTTGAGAAGTGTCGCGACGCTGACCCATGCGAGGTAGGGCGCGAGCAGCAACGCCGCGATCCCCGAGGCCTGGGCCGTCACCGCGATCAGCGCCACGATGGAGAGCCAGAGGGCGATGACTTCGAGATAGGCCCAGTCCGGCCGGCGTAGGCGGAAGAAGATGCCGCTCCAGGCGATGTTGAGACAGAGGTTGACGCCGTAGGCGACCAGTAGCGCGGTGCGCGCCGAGGTTCCGGCATCCGCGTGCCAGGCCATCACGGCGGAGATCGCCATGAGGGTGAAGATCGTTGTCCAAACCGGGCCGAAGGCCCAGTCCGGCGGCTTCCACGAGGGACGCCGCAGGGTTTGATACCAGGGGCCGGTCGTCGTCAGGAGACCACCGGCGAGGGCGGCGACGAGGGCGGCGGCCGCCGAAGCCACGACCGGGCCGGTCTCGTAACCGCCGATCACGGCGAGACCCAGCGGAACAGGTGCGCCAGATCCTTGAAGAAGATCCGCGCATGGGCGGCGGGCTTTGCCCGGACCAGCTCCTTGTTCATGTAGGAATCCCAGGTCAGCTGCTGGACGTCCTTGTCCTTGCAGATCGAGACGAAGCGCTCCCGCAGGGAATCGTTGCGGTACCAGACCCATTGCATCATGCGCAGGATCAGAAAGACGCGGCCGTGCAGGCGCATGAAGCGACGCCGGGCAAGGGCCAGGGATGCGGCCTTGCCGGTGGCGAGGAAGGTGTCGGCCGCCTCCGCCGCGAGCCGGCCGGCGAGCATGGCGTAGTAGATGCCCTCGCCCGAAGCCGGGGCGACGATGCCGGCGGCATCCCCGGTGAGCAGCACGTCCCGGCCATTGTCCCAGCGCCTGAGCGGCTTCAGCGGCAGCGGCGCGCCCTCGCGGCGCAGGGTCTCGCCGGCATCGAGGCCCGTGGAGGCGCGCAGGGACCGGATCGCCCCGCGCAGGGAGAACCCCTTGCGGGCGCTGCCGGTGCCGATGCTGATCGTGTCGCCATGGGGGAAGACCCAGGCGTAGAAATCCGGCGAGAGCTTGCCCTGGTAGTAGACGTCGCAGCGCGTCCCCTCGACATCGCCGCTCCCATCCGCCGGCGACCGGACGATCTCGTGATAGGCGAAGACCTGTTTCATCGCCGCGTGGCCGGGAATCTCGGCCCGCCCGACCACCGAACTCGCGCCGTCCGCGCCGATGACGAGGCGGGTGCGAACCCGGTACTCCGCATCGCCCGAGCGGTAATGCACCACCGCCCCGCCTTCCGCGTCGCGGATGATGCGGGTGAAGCTGCCCGGGCGGTGGTCGGCCCCAGCCAGGGCCGCGCGGTCGCGCAGCCAGGGGTCGAAATGCTCCCGGTCGACCATGCCGACGAAGCCGTCGCCGATGGGCATGTCCACCCGCTTGTCGGCGGGTGAGATCATGCGGGCCGAGCGGACGCGGGCGACGAGCAGCGCGTCGGGAATGGCGAAATCACGGATCAGGCGCGGCGGGATCGCGCCGCCGCAGGGCTTGATCCGCCCCGGCTTGTCGAGGAGCAGCACCCGCCGCCCCATCCGGGCGAGATCGGTGGCGGCGGTGGCCCCGGCCGGGCCGCCTCCCACCACCACGACGTCGAAGGTCTCCAATTCCGGCATGGGTCTCACCTCAACGACAATCGGGGCTGCAGCACGGGCTCGGCGAGGCGGGCAGGGCGGCGCAATTGCGTCGCAGCGGCATGCTCGATCCGCATGGCCAGGGCGGCGCCGACCAGAAACAGGGCGGCCTCGGCCAGGAAGACGGCAGCATAGGCAAGGACCGCTTCGGGGCTGACGAGGCGGGCGAGATCCACCGCCATGGTCCCGAGGAAGCCTCCGGCCCCGAAGGCGACGCCCTGGGCCGCGCCCCAGACGCCCATTCGGGTGCCGCGCTCGGCCTCGCCACCGGCACCCGCCAGACCCATCATCGAGCCGATGGCGGCCACGGCGAACATCCCGTTGAACAGGCCAAGAGCGAAGACGGCGGCGCGCAGGGGGAAATCCGGGCCGACGAGGCCACCGACGGCGATTCCGGCCAGAGCCAGCGCCGAGCCGGCGCAGCCGGTGGCGGTCCATACTTTCAGCGAGCCGAGATAGGGACCGCCGATTCCCATGGTGAGGCCGGCGACGGTGAGCATGCCGGCGAGCACGCCGCCATGCTGGAGACCGGACAGCTTGGTGGTGGCCCCCGGCGTCATCGCGAAGACGAGGCCGGCGAAGGGTTCGAGGATGAGCTCCTGCGCGCTGTAGGCGAGCATCGCCACGAAGATGAAAATGGTGAAGCGGCGCGAGGCCGGCTCCGACCAGACCCGGGCCAAGACCTCGCGGAACGGCCGCTTCCCGCCGGCATCGGACGGTGCGGCCGCCGCGCGGCGCGGCTCGATTCCACGGATTGCGAGACAGGCGAGGGCGAAGGCGGCAAGCGACACCGTGGCGGAGACCATCACCAGCCGGACACCGGAGAACGGATCGAGGAAATGTCCGGCGATCGGCGCGGTGATGGCGAAGCCGGCGATCATCATCACCCAGACGATGGTGGCGGCAGCCCCCCTGCGGCGCGCATCGACGCCGCCCGCCAGGAGAACGAGGAGAGAGGTCCCCGCCGCGCCCGCGCCCATCCCCACCAAGAGGAAGGACAGGATGGCGAGGGCGATGCCGGTGGAAAGCTGCGTTTCCATGAGGGCGGTCGCCGCCGCCGCACCGAATCCGCCGAGGCAGAGCGCGGCCATGCCGCCGACGATCCAGGGCGTGCGCCGCCCGCCCACATCCGAGCCGTAGCCCCAGCGCGGGCGCAGGACCTGCACGGCGTAGTGGAGGGTGACGAGGGCGCCGGGGATCATCGCCGGCAAAGCGAGCTCTACGACCATGACCCGGTTGAGGGTCGAGGTCATGAGAACGACCACGGCACCCAAAGCGGTCTGGACGAGGCCAAGGCGGACGATGGCGAGCCAGCCCATAATCGGCGCCATCACGCGGCTCCCTGCTGCGCGAGGGCCCTGAGGGCGAAAGCCGCCACCAGCATGCCGAGCACGTAGAGGGTGGTGCCGGTGCCGTTGTACCAGGCTGCCCGCTCGCGCGGGCTCCGGAGCAGGCGGGACATCAGCGCGAGTTGCGCCACGAGCAGCCCCGTGACGAGGGCCGCGTGCCCCGCGCAGTTCCACCAGGCCGAGAGGAGGAGGATCACCGCCAGCTGTGGCAGGGCCATGACGAGGCAGGCGAGGCGCGCGGCCCGGTCGGTCCCGAGCTGGACCGGCAGCGAGCGGAGATTCATGCGCGCATCCCCTTCCACCGACTTGAAGTCGTTGAGGGTCATGATGCCGTGGGCACCCACCGAATAGAGGAGGGCCACCGTGAGAACGCGGTGGTCGGGCAGGGCGCCGGCCATCACGGCGGCACCTGTGAACCAGGGCAGGCCCTCGTAGCAGAGCCCCACTGCCGCGTTACCCCACCAGCCGTTCTGCTTCAGCCTCAGGGGCGGCGCGCTGTAGATCCAGGCGAGGACGAGACCGAACAGCGCGGCGCTGAGGATCCAAACCCCGAGCGAAGCCGCGACGGCGAGGGAGAGGGCGGTCCAGGCCAGCGCGACGTAGAGGCCCCAGCGGCCGGGCATCCGGCCGGACGGGATCGGGCGCAGCGGCTCGTTGATCGCGTCCACATGGCGGTCGTACCAATCGTTGACCGCCTGCGAGGTCGCGCACACCAGGGGGCCGGCGAGCACGATCCCGGCGAGGATCAGCGGCCAGCGCCCCTCGGCCGCCATACCCGACGAGACCACGCCGCAAGCGAAGGCCCACATCGGTGCGAACCAGGTGATCGGCTTCAGAAGCTCGACCAGGGTGGCGGGAGCGGGGATGCCGACGGAAGCGGCGGGAGGGGTGGACGCCGACGTTGCCATGCCCCGAAGCTAGGAGCCGAACGTCGGGAGTGTCAAGA
Organism: Methylobacterium sp. CM6241; assembly: GCF_054817845.1. NCBI lineage: Bacteria > Pseudomonadati > Pseudomonadota > Alphaproteobacteria > Hyphomicrobiales > Methylobacteriaceae > Methylobacterium > Methylobacterium sp. CM6241. The sequence continues at coordinate 4,034,490 of NZ_CM139246.1, read as the reverse complement.
AAGATTGACACATAAAATGTCAATCTTGTGCGACATTTGGCCTGCCGGAAGACAGGCCTGAACTATTGTTCGTCAGCAGGCTCCGGCGCATCGAGATCGCCGATGCCATAACGGCGCAGCTTGGCGTAGAGGCCCTGCCGGCTGAGCCCCAGCATCTCGGCGGCCGAGGCCCGGTTGTCGCGGGTAATGCGCAGGGCCGCCTCGATGCAGAGGCGCTCGATCAGGTCCGTCGATTCGCGCACGAGGTTCTTCATCGAGACCCGGCCCACGAGTTCGGTCATCTGCTCGACGGAGCGTGGCAATTCCCGACCACCCAAAGCCGTCGCGGTGCGGCGCGGCGTCGAACGGATGGTGAAGCCGAGGCAGGGTTGCCCGGCGCCGGGCACCGCGACGGCGGCGACTTCCACCTCCTCCACCGAACCGTACTCGCCCCGGAGACTCGTCGCGAAATGGCGCACCGAGCCATGCTGGCCAAGGGTGGAGAACAGGGCGGCGGCCTCGGTCTCCTCTCGGCCGAGCCAGCGGTCGAGGGGTTCGCCGCGCACCTGTTCCTCGGTGGCGAGTTGCACGAGATCGAGGAAGGCGGCGTTGGCGGCGAGGATACGGCGGGCCGGATCGGTGACGACGAAACCTTCGGGCAGGCTCTGGATCACGTCGAGGGCGGAGGTACCGGCACGGCTCGGTCCGGCCACCTCGGCGGGGCCGGAGGAGAGGCGCAGGAGCGCGCTCGTGGCGTTCTCCTGGCGGAACAGGGAGGCGGCGACGCGGGTCTCGCCGCGACCGTTGCCGAGTTGCGCGACGAGATCGCCGGCCTGGCCGGTGATGCGCAGTCCTGCGAACAGCGATTCGAGTTCGCGGGTGCTGGCGGAATCGAACAGGTCGACCACGTCCTGTCCGATGATGCGCTTCTCTGCCCGGCCGAGGAGGCGGGCGGCGGCCGGGTTCACCTCGGTGACCCGGCGGGTGGCGGCATCCACCACCAGGACAGGCTCGCCGGCGAGCTGGAAGAGCAGACGGTAGCGGGTCTCGGCGCCGCGCAGGCGCAGGTAGTCGCGTTCCAGGGCCTGCTGGGTCTCCGCGAGCTTTCGCTGGAGCACGGCCATGGCGCGGAGATTGCGGCCGATGGCGATGATCGGACCGCCATTCTCCAGGCGCAGGGCGGAATAGCGGACTGGCAGGTCGATGCCGGTGGCGGAGGGATGGTTCACCTGCCGCCAGCGCGTGACGGCGCCCGGGGCGGCATCGCGCAGGAGGGCGGCGATCTTCGGCCGGCTCTCGACCGTGACGGTATCCATCCAGGGCTGGCCGAGCCAGGTCTCACAGCCTTCATCGGCGAAATCCGCGTTGCCGAAGGCCGCATCGCGGATGATCCCGTCCGCATCGACCACCAGAGCGAGATCCGTCGCGGCCGCGACGAGAAGCCCGGCCGACTCCGCGTCCAGGGGACCGAGTGCCTTACGAAGCGCTGCGAAGGTTTCCGCCGCGGCGGGAAGTGCCAGACTGGTCAAGGATCACCACGATGTGACGACGTCGAGCCGGTCTTTCAGCAGGGTCTGGCCCGCGGATCAAGCAAGCTCTCGGCGATGGTTATGGCAAGGCGTGCATCACCCGCCGTCGCGTCCGCGCCGACGAGTGCCGAATATTCGGGATGGTTCATGAAGATCGGCCCGCCGACCATGACACGGACCGATGGATTGCGCGAGGTGCGACGAAGCTCGGTCACCAGCCGGGTGAGGGTTGGGAGCAGGGTTTCGCAGCCAAGCGATACGCCGATCACATCGAACCAGCCCGTGCTGGCGGCGCGGATCGCCTGGGAATGCGCGGAATGGGCCGCACTGGTCACATCCCATCCGGCGTCGCGGAAGAAGCGTTCGACGAGGGAGAGACCGAAGCTGTGCGTCTCGCCGGGACAGGCCATCAGGAAGACGCTGCGGCCGTGCGGGTCCGGCGCCGGCTCGTCGCGAAACCGGGCGGTGAGCTCGTGCATGATGCGCTGGAGCCGGCCCATGGCGATGGTGAGCTCGGCGAAGTCGCAGAGGTCCTCTTCCCACAAGAGGCCGAGATGGCGGGCCGTGGGGGCGAGGAGATCGAGGAGCAGGCTGTCGAGGGCGAGCCCGTCATCAACGAGGCGCGCGATCCGGTCTTCCACATCCTCGCCGTCCGGTGACAGGACCAGCGTGGCGAAATCCGTGATCTGCTCCGTGCTCGGCAGGATTCCCGGGCGGTTGGCACGGGAATCCGCCCGGTGGGCGAGCATCAGGCGAGGGATGATCTCCGCCTCGATGACGCTGGCGAGATCGACGTCCCACGCGGAGTTCCGCTCCTGCCTGGCCCCGCCAGGATATAATGCGAATTCCGACGAGGCGCACTCGTCCAATGCAACCGGCTCGATCCCGGAAGCCGTGCGAAACCGCCAGACATCATCCATTGGGTCCTCCAATGTTTTATGACGGCTTCTTGATCCAGCTCGATCTTGATTGTCGAACTTGACGTCTTCGACTTAAAAAGCGTCCGACGCTGCTTGCAGTGCGACAAGCGGGCCTTGTCGATAACGATACGCTTCACAACCCATTTGGCAATCCAGCAACTCACATTATTATGCATCAATGCTGTAAATTTAAAATGACGTAAAGCCAGCTTGACACTTATTCCGCCGGTTCATACCCTCCTCGGCAACGGGCCCCGACCATGCGGGGCCAAGCCGGGACAGGGTGGAACCGATGCCTGCAAGAGGGGGCCAGCCGACTCGACCTCTCTACTCGCCGGCCGAGCGCGCCCGCCGCGACGCCTCCCGCTGGACCCTGGTCCAGGGCATCCTCGCACCCCTCCAGTTCCTGGCTTTCCTGATCAGCCTCGGCCTCGTCCTGCGCACCCTGGCGACGGGGGAGGGCGCGCAGATGGCCAACGTCTCCATCGTCGCCAAGACTTTGCTGCTCTACGCGATCATGGTCACGGGCTCGATCTGGGAGAAGGACGTCTTCGGGCGTTACCTGTTCGCCCCGGCCTTCTACTGGGAAGACATGGTCAGCATGCTCGTGTTGGCCCTGCACAGCGCCTATCTCGTGGCGCTCGTCACGGGCGCCCTCACGACGGCGGGGCTGATGCTCCTGGCGCTCGCCGCCTACGCGTCCTACGCCGTCAACGCCGCGCAATTCCTGCTGAAGCTGCGCGCCGCCCGGCTCCAGGCCCCGTCCCGCCTCGTCCTCTCACCGGAGGGCGCGCGATGAATGCCCATGCCAAGCTCGGCAACTTCGACCCCGCCTGCGGCGTCGAGATCCGGCAGGAGCGCGGCCAGCGGGCGGTATTCTGCGGCCTCACCGGGATCGTCTGGCTGCATCGCAAGATCCAGGACGCCTTCTTCCTCGTCGTCGGCTCGCGCACCTGCGCCCATCTCATCCAATCGGCCGCCGGGGTAATGATCTTCGCCGAGCCGCGATTCGCCACCGCCATCATCGACGAGCGCGACCTCGCCGGCATCGCCGACATGAACGACGAGCTCGACCGCGTGGTGGGTCGGCTGATTGAGCGCCGCCCCGAGATCAAGCTGCTGTTCCTTGTCGGCTCATGCCCGTCGGAGGTGATCAAGCTCGATCTCGGCCGCGCGGCGCAGCGCCTATCCCGCGAGTTGTCTCCCCAAGTCCGGGTGTTGAGCTATTCGGGCAGCGGCATCGAGACCACCTTCACGCAGGGCGAGGATGCCTGCCTCGCCTCTCTCGTCCCCGCCATGCCGGCCGAGGCGAAAGATGCCGCCCCCTCGCTCCTCGTGGTCGGGGCGCTGGCCGACGTGGTCGAAGACCAGTTCGCCCGTATTTTCGCAGAACTCGGCATCGCCCCCGTGCGGTTCCTGCCCGCGCGCCGTGCCGGCGAGATGCCGCCGGTGGGCCCGAACACTCTGGCGCTGCTGGCCCAGCCCTTCCTCGCCGACACGGCACGGGCGCTGGAGGAGCGGGGCGCAACACGGCTCACCGCCCCGTTTCCCCTGGGCGCCGAAGGCACCACGGGATGGCTCAAGGCCGCGGCGGACGCGTTCGACGTGGCCCCCGACCTATTCGCCGCGGCCACCGCCGCGGGATCGCGCCGCGCAGAACAGGCGCTGGCGCCCTACAGGGCCATGCTCGCCCGCCGGCGCGTGTTCTTCTTCCCCGATTCGCAGCTGGAAATCCCGCTTGCGCGCTTCCTGTCACGGGAACTCGGCGCCGAACTCGTCGAAATCGGCACGCCCTACCTGCATCGCGGCCATCTCGCCGACGAACTGGCGCTGCTCCCGCGCGGAACGACGATCGTCGAGGGCCAGGACCTCGATGCCCAGATGGACCGGTGCCGGGCGGCCCGGCCGGACCTGACGGTGTGCGGCCTCGGCCTCGCCAACCCGCTGGAGGCGGAGGGGCTGGCGACGAAATGGTCGATCGAGCTGCTGTTCACCCCGATCCAGGGCTACGACCAGGCCGGCGACCTCGCCGAACTGTTCGCCAGACCCCTCGTCCGTCGCACCCGGCTGGAGGTCTGACGCGATGCAGCTCACGATCTGGACCTATGAAGGGCCGCCCCATATCGGCGCCATGCGCGTCGCCACCGCCATGCGGGGACTGCACTACGTCCTGCATGCGCCCCAGGGCGACACCTATGCCGACCTGCTCTTCACCATGATCGAGAGGCGCGATGCGCGCCCGCCGGTGACCTACACCACCTTCCAGGCCCGCGACCTCGGCGCGGACACCGCCGCAATCTTCAAGAATGCGGTGGAGGCTGCCTACGAGCGGTTCCGGCCGGAGGCGATGATCGTTGGCGCGTCCTGCACCGCCGAACTGATCCAGGACGATCCGGGCGGTCTCGCCAAGGCCCTCGCCCTGCCGATCCCGGTCATCCCGCTCGATCTCCCTTCCTACCAGAAGAAGGAGAACTGGGGCGCCTCGGAGACCTTCTACCGGCTGGTGCGCACTCTGGCCGTCCCGGTGAAACCCACCGCGCCGCGCGAGACGCGGCGTCCGCTCTGCAACATTCTCGGTCCCACCGCCCTCGGCTTCCGCCACCGCGACGACCTCGTCGAGATCAGGAGCCTGCTCGGCCGGCTCGGGATCGACGTGAACGTGGTGGCGCCGCTCGGGGCGACCCCCGCCGATCTCGGCCGCCTCGGCGAGGCCGATTTCAACGTGGTGCTCTATCCCGAGATCGCGCGGGCCGCCGGGCAGCACCTGCACAAGACCTTCGGACAGCCGATGGTCGAGACCGTGCCGATCGGCGTCCAGGCCACCATCCGGTTCGTCGAGGAGGTGGCGGCGCTCGCCGGGATCGATCCGGCCCCGGTTCTCGACGGCGCACCGTCGCGGCTGCCCTGGTACTCGCGCTCCGTCGATTCGACCTACCTTACGGGCAAGCGCGTCTTCGTCTTCGGCGACGCCACCCATGCCCTCGCCGCGGCCCGCGTCGCGTCCACCGAACTCGGCTTCAAGATCGTCGGCCTCGGCACCTATACCCGCGAATTCGCCCGCGAGATCCGGGCGGAGGCGGCGCTCCACGGCATCGAGGCCCTCGTCACCGACGATTACCTCGACGTGGAAGCGGCGATCCAGGCCAGCGCCGCCGAACTGGTGCTGGGCACGCAGATGGAGCGGCACATCGCCAAGCGTCTGGGCCTTCCCTGCGCGGTGATCTCGGCCCCGATCCACGTCCAGGATTTCCCCGCCCGGCATTCGCCGCAGATGGGGTTCGAGGGCGCCAACGTCCTGTTCGATACCTGGGTCCATCCGTTGATGATGGGGCTGGAAGAACATCTGCTCGGCATGTTCCGCGAGGACAACGAGTTCCACGCCGACGCCGCGCCCTCCCATCTCGGACCCGCTCACCAGCCTGTCCCTCCCCCCTTTGCGGGGGAGGGTGGCCCTCGCGTCAGCAAGGGTCGGGAGAGGGGAGCGCCAGTTCCGGAGAGGTCGCCCCCTCTCCCGCCTGCTCCGCAGGCACCCTCCCCCGCAGAGGGGGGAGGGAGTTCCAGTTCCGCACAAAGCACCTGGGCCCCCGACGCCGAGAAGGAACTCAGGAAGATCCCGTTCTTCGTGCGGGGCAAAGCCCGCGCCAATACCGAACGGTTCGCCCGCGAGCGCGAACTCCCCCTCATCACAGTCGAGACGCTCTATGATGCCAAAGCGCATTTCGGGCGCTGAGCGTCCGGCCCTCCGCATCGTCGTCGTGACGATGGACAATCACATGGCGAGCGCGCTCGAACGCGCCCGCCGCCGGCTCCATGACGAGATGCCGGGGCTCGTCCTCGGCTTCCACGCCGCCGCCGAATGGGACACCGATCCGGGTGCGCTCGCGTCCTGCAAGGCGGACATCGCGGTCGCCGACATCGTGCTCTCGACCATGCTGTTCATGGACGAGCATGTCCGCGCCATCCATCCGGCGCTGCTCGCCCGCCGCCCGCATTGCGACGCCATGATCGGCTGCCTGTCGGCGAGCGAGATCGTGAAGACGACGCGCCTCAACCGCTTCGACATGGACGGCACCAAGCGTGGCGCCCTCGATTTCCTGAAGAAGCTGCGCGGCAAGCCCGGCGGCCAGGGCAACGCCGCCCGCCAGATGGCGATGATCCGCCGCCTGCCGAAGATCCTGCGCTTCATCCCCGGCTCGGCCCAGGATGTCAGGGCCTATTTCCTCACCCTGCAATACTGGCTCTCGGGCTCGGACGAGAACATCGCCGCCCTGGTGCGCTTCCTCGTCGGCCGCTACGCCGCCGGACCGCGCGCGGCCTGGCGCGAGATCGCCGCCGCTCCGGCCCCCATGAGCTATCCCGAGACCGGTCTCTACCACCCACGCATGAAGGGCCGGATCGGCGAGGACGTGACACGGGTTCCCGCTCCCGCCGGCACCGTGAAGGGCCGGGTCGGCCTGCTGGTGATGCGCTCCTACGTGCTGGCCGGAAACACCGCGCATTACGATGGCGTCATCGCCGCCCTCGAAGCGCGCGGGCTCGCCGTCGTGCCGGCCTTCGCCAGCGGCCTCGACAACCGCCCGGCGGTGGACGCCTTCTTCCGGAGCAACGGGCGCCCCGTCATCGACGCCCTGGTCTCGCTGACGGGATTCTCCCTGGTGGGCGGCCCGGCCTATAACGACGCCTCGGCCGCCGAGGAGACCCTGCGCGGCCTCGACGTGCCGTATCTCGCTGCCCACGCCCTCGAATTCCAGACCGTGGAGCAATGGGAGGCCTCCGATCGCGGCCTCTCCCCCGTGGAGGCCACCATGATGGTGGCGATTCCCGAACTCGACGGCGCCACCGCGCCGATGGTGTTCGGCGGTCGCTCCAGCGCGTCGCCCGGCGCCAATGCCCGCGACATGAGCGTCCATGCGGAACGGGCGGACATGCTGGCAGCGCGCGTCGAACGCCTCGTCTCGCTGCGCAGGACGGAAAAGGCCTCGCGGAAGGTCGCCATCGTCCTGTTCGGCTTTCCGCCCAATGCCGGGAGCATCGGCACGGCGGCGTTCCTTTCGGTCTACCACTCGCTCCACAACACGCTGAAGGGCCTGAAGGCCGACGGTTACGACGTCGCCGTGCCGGACAGCGTCGACGACCTGCGCAACGCCGTGCTCGCCGGCAACGCAGCCCGCTACGGCACCAGTGCCAACGTCCATCACCGCATCCCGGCCGACGACCATATCCGGCGCGAGCGCCACCTCTCCGAGATCGAAGCGCAATGGGGTCCGGCGCCGGGGCGCCAGAACAGCAACGGCTCGCAGATCTTCGTGCTGGGCGCGCAATTCGGCAACGTCTTCGTCGGCGTGCAGCCGGGCTTCGGCTACGAGGGCGACCCGATGCGGCTGCTGTTCGAGCGCGGCTTTGCCCCGACCCACGCCTTCTCCGCCTTCTACCGTTACCTGCGCGAGGATTTCCGGGCCGACGCCGTGCTGCATTTCGGCACGCACGGGGCGCTCGAATTCATGCCCGGCAAGCAGACCGGCCTGTCGGCTTCCTGCTGGCCCGAGCGCCTGATCGGGCCGCTGCCCAATGTCTACCTCTACGCCGCCAACAACCCGTCCGAGGGGATGATCGCCAAGCGCCGCTCGGCCGCCACCATGGTGAGCTACCTGACGCCGAGCCTCACTCAGGCGGGCCTCTATCGCGGGCTCATCGACCTGAAGGCCTCGGTCGAGCGCTGGCGCGGGCTGGAGCCAGAGGCGGAAGCCGAGCGGCGCGAACTCGGCCAGCTGATCCAGGCGCAGGGCTCAGCCCTCGACCTGACATCGGCCGAGCCGGCCTGGTCCGGGGACATGTCCGGCAGTATCCTGGCCCTCGGCCTCGCGCTCAGCGAACTCGAACACAGCCTGATCCCACACGGGATGCATGTGGTCGGGGAGGGCACGCCCCCTGAAGAGCGGATCGACCTGCTGACCGCCCTGGCCGAAGCCTCGAACGGGCTCCGGCCCGACCGCGCCGGCATTGCCGCCCTGGTGGCCGGCGACACGATCGACAAGGCCCTGACGGCCTCCGGCCTGCCCCTCGACGACGCCCATCGCGCCGCCTTCATCGCCCTGCGCGAGACCGACACGCTGCTGGCGCAAGACCACGAGCTTCCGGCCTTGATGCGGGCGCTCGATGGCCGCTTCATCCCGCCCGTTGCCGGTGGCGACCTCCTGCGAAACCCGTCCGTGCTGCCGACGGGGCGCAACATCCACGGCTTCGACCCCTACCGCCTGCCCTCGGCCTTCGCGGTAGCTGACGGCACCCGGCAGGTCGTCCGCATCCTCGCCCGCTACCGCGACGAGGGTGCGCCCTTGCCCGAGAGCATCGCCCTCGTCCTGTGGGGCACCGACAACCTCAAGAGCGAGGGCGGCCCCATCGCGCAGGCCCTGGCCCTGATCGGCGCGAGCCCACGCTTCGACGGCTATGGCCGCCTGTGCGGCGCGACGCTGATCCCCCTCGAAGAGCTCGGCCGCCCGCGCATCGACGTGGTGGTGACCCTGTCGGGCATTTTTCGCGACCTGCTCCCTCTTCAGACCAAGCTGCTGGCGGAAGCCTCCTATCTCGCAGCCACCGCCGACGAACCACCGGAGTGGAACTTCGTGCGCAAGCATGCCCTCGCCCACATGGACGAGCACGGGATCGACATGGAGACGGCAGCCCTGCGGGTGTTCTCCAACGCCGAGGGCACCTACGGCGCCAACGTCAACAACCTCGTCGAATCCGGCCGCTGGGAGGACGAGGACGAGATCAGCGAGACCTTCTCGCGCCGCAAATCCTTCGCCTATGGCCGCAACGGCCGGCCCACCGCCCAGCGGGCCCTGATGGGCAGCGTGCTGGCCAAGGTCGATCTCGCCTACCAGAACCTCGATTCCGTCGAAGTCGGCGTGACCTCGGTCGACCATTACTTTGATGGCCTCGGCGGGATGGGCCGGGCGGTGGCCCGCGCCAAGGGCGAGGCCGTGCCGATCTTCATCAGCGACCAGACGCGGGGGGAGGGCGTCGTGCGCTCCCTCTCCGAGCAGGTCTCCCTGGAGACCCGGACCCGCATGCTCAACCCGAAATGGACCGAGGGCATGCTCGGCCACGGCTACGAGGGCGTGCGCCAGATCGAGGCGCATCTCACCAACACCATGGGCTGGTCGGCCACCTCCAACGCCGTCGCGCCCTGGATCTACCAGCGCATCACCGAAACCTACCTCCTCGATCCGGCGATGCGCGAACGCCTCGCCGCCCTCAACCCGACCGCGTCCGCCAAGGTCGCGCATCGGCTGATCGAAGCGCATCAGCGCGGCTTCTGGACTCCTGACGCGGCCACGCGCGACGCGCTCGACCGTGCCGAGGAGGAGCTCGAAGACCGTCTCGAAGGCATCACCGCAGGGGTCGCCGCATGAACATCGCCATCCGTAATCCCGTGGCCTCGCGCCGCGAGGAAGGCAGCCTCCAGGTCGAACTCGATCCGGCGCTGAAGATCGGCACCGCCAAGGTCTTCGCCGTCTACGGCAAGGGCGGCATCGGCAAGTCCACCACCTCGTCGAACCTGTCGGTGGCCTTCTCGAAGCTCGGGAAACGCGTGCTGCAGATCGGCTGCGACCCGAAGCACGATTCGACCTTCACTCTGACCAAGCGCCTCGCCCCCACGGTGATCGATGCCCTGGAGGCGGTGCAGTTCCATTCCGAAGAATTGCGGATCGAGGACTTCGTGGCCGAGGGCTATAACGGCGTCATGTGCGTGGAGGCCGGCGGCCCCCCCGCGGGCACCGGCTGCGGCGGCTACGTGGTCGGGCAGACGGTGAAGCTTCTGAAGGAGCATCATCTCCTCGAAGACACCGACGTGGTCATCTTCGACGTGCTCGGCGACGTAGTCTGCGGCGGCTTCGCCTCTCCGCTCCAGCATGCCGACCAGGCGCTGATCGTCACCGCCAACGACTTCGATTCGATCTTCGCCATGAACCGGATCGTGGCCGCGATCCATTCGAAATCGAAGAACTATCCCGTGCGGCTGGGCGGCGTCATCGCCAACCGCTCGGCCAAGACCGACGAGATCGACCGTTTCAACGCCGCCGTCGGCCTCGAGCGCATCGCGCATTTCCCCGACCTCGACGTGGTCCGGCGCTCGCGCCTCAAGAAATCGACCTTGTTCGAGATGGAGCCGACGCCCGAACTCATCGCGGTGACGGACGAGTACATGCGGCTCGCGGCCCATCTCTGGGCCGGCGGCAAGCCGCTCTCGGCGATGCCGATGAAGGACCGCGACCTGTTCGAGTTCCTCGGGTTCGATTGAGGGGGGCCGCCATGACGAGCACCAGCTACGCGGCGCGCCGGTCGCAACTGACCACCTATTTCGACCGCACGGCGGTGGAGGCCTGGGCGCGCCTCACCACCGACGCCCCGGTCTCGAAGATCCGCGCCACCGTGCGGGCCGGGCGGGACGCCATGCGGGCGAACCTGCTCTCCTGGCTGCCCGAGGATCTCACCGGCCGGCGCATTCTCGATGCCGGCTGCGGGACGGGAGCCCTCAGCGTCGAGGCCGCCCGCCGCGGGGCGGAAGTGGTCGCCATCGACGTCTCGCCGACGCTGGTGGGCCTCGCCCGCGAGCGCAGCGCCGAGCTGCTCGGCGGCCACCATATCGACTTCCGCGTCGGCGACATGCTCGATCCCTGGCTCGGGCGCTTCGACCACGTGGTCGCCATGGATTCGCTCATCCATTACAGCGCCGGCGACATCGTCCGGGCCCTGGCGGAACTCGGCCTGCGCACCGACGGGTCCCTTGTCTTCACGGTGGCCCCGCGCACGGCGCTCCTCACCCTGATGCACGCCGCCGGCCGCCTGTTCCCGCGCGGCGACCAGGCGCCCGCCATCGTGCCGATCACCGAAGGCGGCCTGCGCCGCCGGATCGGCGGGGAGGCCGCACTCGCCGGGTTCGCTGTGGGGCGGACACAGCGGGTCAATAGCGGGTTCTACCTGTCGAACGCCGTGGAGTTGGCGCGGAAAAGCCCTCCCCGCATCGCTGGGGAGGGGGGAACCGTGCCATGAAACCCGCCGACCTCACCGCCCGCCTGCTCACGCGCCTCGGCCCCGGCCTGATGCCGTTCCTGCCCTTCGCCGACGCGGCGACGCCGGAACTGCCGCTGGGACGGTTGCTGCGGCTGTCGCTGTTCCAGGTGACGGTGGGGATGGCCGCCGTGCTCCTCATCGGCACGCTGAACCGGGTGATGATCGTCGAACTCGAAGTCCCGGCCTGGATCGTGGCCGTGATGCTGTCGCTGCCGCTGGTCTTCGCCCCCTTGCGGGCCCTGGTGGGGTTCCGCTCGGACACCCACCGCTCGGTCCTCGGATGGCGCCGCGTCCCCTACATCTGGTTCGGCACCCTGCTGCAGTTCGGCGGTCTCGCCATCATGCCGTTCGCGCTGCTGATCCTGTCCGGCGACACCACCGGCCCGGCCTGGCCGGGCCATGTGGCGGCGGCGCTCGCCTTCGTCATGGTGGGGGCCGGCCTCCACACCACCCAGACCGTCGGCCTCGCGCTCGCCACCGATCTCGCCCCCGCCCATGCGCGGCCGAGGGTCGTGGCCCTGCTTTGCGCGATGCTGCTGGCCGGTATGGTGGTGAGCGCGGTCGCCTTCGGGCTGCTGCTCGCGAACTTCTCCGCGATCCGCCTGATCCAGGTGATCCAGGGCGCGGCCCTGGTGACGATCCTCCTCAACGGCATCGCCCTGTGGAAGCAGGAGGCGCGACAGCCCGGACGCACGGCGACGGACCTGCCGCGCCCGAGCTTCTTGCAATCCTGGTCGGCCTATGCCGGCAGCGGCTTGGCGCGACGGCGTCTCGTCGCCACCGGGCTCGGCACGGCGGCCTTCTCGATGCAGGACATCCTGCTCGAACCCTATGGCGGGCAGATCCTGCATCTGCCGGTGGCCGCCACCACGGCGCTCACCGCGATGCTCGCGGCCGGAGGCGGGGTCGGCCTATTGCTCGCGGCGCGTTGGCTCGGCCGGGGCGGCGATCCGTTCCGGGTCGCGGCGGCCGGCAGCGTCGTCGGCATCGTCGCCTTCTCGGCGGTGATCTTCGCCGCGCCCCTCGCCTCGGCCCAGCTCTTCACCACCGGCGTCACGCTCATCGGCCTCGGCGGCGGTCTGTTCGCGCACGGAACCCTCACCGCCTCCATGGCTAAGGCGGGGCCGGAGGAGACCGGGCTCGCGCTGGGCGCCTGGGGCGCCGTCCAGGCCAGTGCGGCCGGAATCGCCATCGCGGCGAGCGGCATCCTGCGCGATGTCGGCTCCAGCCTTTCGGCCTCAGGGGCGCTGGGCGAGGCGATGAGCGACCCGTCGGTGGGCTACCTCATCGTCTACCACATCGAGATCGCCCTGCTCTTCGCGACGCTGCTGGCCATCGGGCCCCTCGTCCGTGATCCGACCACCCGCCTCAGGCAGGGGCGCACCCTCCTGCCGACCCCCGTTTCCCGTCAAGGAGCCTGACCATGCAACGAGGTGAAATCACGGGTTACATCGACGTCGCCCAGGTCGTGCTCTACGCATTCTGGATCTTCTTCGCCGGCCTCGTCTTCTATCTTCGGCGGGAAGACCGGCGCGAAGGCTATCCGCTGGAGAACGAAGTGGCCGGACGCCTGAAGCGGCCGGACCCGATCCTGATCCCGAGCCCGAAGCAGTTCCTGCTCTCGAACGGCCTGGTGAAGACCGCGCCGCAGACCGACATGCAGCCCGCCCGGAACTACAGCGGCCACAAGCGCGAGGTCTGGCCCGGCGCCCCGATGGAACCGGATGGCGACGGGCTTCACGACCAGATCGGCCCCGGCTCCTATGTCGACCGCGACGACCATCACGACCGGACCTGGGACGACGAGAAGCGCATCGTCCCCTTACGCGTCGCCGAGCATTTCGTGGTGCACGAGGATGGTCCCAACCCGATCGGCATGACCGTGTTCGGGGCCGACCGGAAGGTGGCGGGCATCGTCAGCGACCTCTGGATCGATCGCGGAGAGTCGATGGTCCGCTATGTCGAGGTCGAGCTCGCCGGGGGCGGGCGCCGGGTGCTGATGCCCAACACCTTCTGCCGGACGGGCCGGTTCACTCGCACCGTGAAGACCGAGGCGCTACTGGCCCATCAATTCGCGGACATCCCCGGCCAGAAGGACCCGGATTCGGTGACCCTCTACGAAGAGGAGCGGATCATGGCCTATTTCGGTGCCGGCACCCTCTACGCCACCGCCGATCGCCAGGAGCCGTTCCTGTGAGCCGCGCCGCGAGACACCGCCCCGGCGTTCCCGCCAACGCCTTCGACGCTCCGCCCGGCTTGCCAGCACCGCTGCCGCCCGGTGAGCATATCCTCTGGCAGGGCCGCCCCTGCGGCTTCGGCATCGCCGCCCGGGCCCTGCATATCCGCCTCGTCGGCCTCTGGTTCGTCGGACTGGCCCTCTGGGCGGCGATCCCGCCCATCGCCGAAGGCAGCTTCACCGAGGCCGCGCTGGTGGCCGGGCCGACACTCGCCGTCGGCAGCGGAGCGCTGGTCCTGCTCGGCCTGCTCGGCTGGCTCTCCGCCCGCTCGACCACCTACACAATCACCAATCGCCGGGTGGTGATGCGGCTCGGTATTGCCCTGCCGATGACCCTCAACCTGCCTTTCACCCTGATCGAGGGCGCCGGCTGCAAGGTTTTTACAGATGGCAGTGGTGATCTGCCTTTACGGCTGCGGGCCGGCAACCGCGTCGCCTACCTTCATCTTTGGCCTCACGCCCGGCCATGGGCTCTTTTACGACCTGAACCGATGATGCGATCGGTGCCGGAGGCAAAGCAGGCAGCCGAAATCCTCGCCCAGGCCCTGTCAACTGCACTTGACACAACAGAGGAAACTGCGGCTCCTATCGTGGTCGCGCGGAAACGGCAGGTACGTCCTCCGCGCCTCGCCAACGCGAGTTGAATGAAGGGAGGAGACGCGATGACGGCGAAGGCTGATGCCGCCCGGATTCCGCGACCGCTGGTCATTGGATCGCTCGGGCTGATGGGGTTCGTCATCGTCGTGACGGGCATTGGCCGGAGCGAGGGGATCGGCCTCTCGCACATGCCGCCGACCAGAGCTGTCCGAACCGTCGATCTGAGGCCGGAAGACCGCTCCGACGGTGCCATCGTCATTAGGGATGCAGAGAACCGGGCCGTCATCGCCACCGTCGAACCCGGAGAGGACAATTTCGTCCGTGCCACCCTTCGGGGCTTCGGTCAGGCGAGGCTCCGCGCCGGCCTCACCCGAGACCAGCCCTTCCGCCTGACGCGCTTCGCCGATGGCGGTCTCGAACTCTCCGACCCGTCCACCGGACGCGTGGTCAATCTCGGCGCCTTCGGCCCGTCGAACTTCGCGGCCTTCATCAGGCTCCTCGCAGATACGAGACTCGCCGACAGCGGAGCGGTGCGATGAGTGCGTGGTTCGGACAGCGGATCGTCGAGGTGCCCTGCACCGTCGAGATCGAGCAGACCCCCGAGACCCTCCACGCCCACGTGACCCTGGACGCCACGTTCGAGATCGAACCGGGAGACGAGGTTCAGGTCCACGACGCACCCACCTCCGTTCCCTATGGCGAGCGCCTTGTGGTCCGCCGCACCGCCACGATCACCCGTGCCGGCATCCTGGAGCGGCTCTGGACCAAATTCGCCGGCCATTTCGAGCTCACCGAACTCTACGAAGTCAGCTTCTCAGAGAGGAGGCGCCTGTGAACGTCTCGATCCAGCACCAAGGCCCGAAGGGCGTCACGCCGAAGCTGCCCATGAACGAGGGCACAAAGGCCGCCCAGGAGACGACCTTCCTTTCACCCCGCTTCTACACCACCGATTTCGAGGAACTCGACCGCACCGATGTCGAGCCCGTGCGTAAGCAATGGGACATCCTGATCGCGGAGCTCCGCGCCGACCCGAACAAGCGCCACTTCACTCGCAACGAGGAGTTCGACCTCGACATGTCCGGCCTCGACCCGGACCTGCGCAAGGAATTCATGGATTTCCTCGTCTCCTCGATCACCGCCGAGTTCTCCGGCTGCGTGCTCTATGCGGAGATGAGGAAGCGCGCCAAGAACCCAGACATCCGCGAACTGTTCGGCTTCATGAGCCGGGACGAAGCCCGCCACGCCGGCTTCATCAACGACGTGCTCAAGGATTTCGGCATCGGCGTCGATCTGGGATTTCTGACCAAATCGAAGAAATACACGTTCTTCCGGCCGAAGTTCATCTTCTACGCCACCTATCTCTCCGAGAAGATCGGCTACGCTCGCTACATCACCATCTTCCGCGAACTGGAACGCAACCCGGAAAGACGTTTCCACCCGATCTTCAAATGGTTCGAGAAGTGGTGCAACGACGAGTTCCGTCACGGCGAGGCCTTCGCCCTGCTCATGCGCGCCAACCCGAAGCTGACTACCGGCATCAACCGCTACTGGATCAAGTTCTTCCTGCTCGCCGTCTTCGCCACCATGTATGTGCGCGACCATTGCCGGCCGCATTTCCACAAGGCGCTCGGGGTCGATCCGACCGATTACGACTTCAAGGTGTTCCGGATCACCTCCGACATCTCGAAACAGACCTTCCCGCTCACACTCGACCTCGACAATCCGAAGTTCAAGGCGGCCCTCGACCGGCTCCTCGTCTGTTCGACCAGGCTCGCCGACGCCAAGGCGCAGGGCGGGATCGTGGGGAGGCTCAAACAGGGTGCCTGGATCGCGGCCTCGGCGGTCAACTTCGTCCGGCTCTATGCCCTGCCGACCATCGACAACCCGATGCCGGCCGAGATCCGACTCGAGCCGGTCTGGTAGCGTGGGTGCCTATGCGGTCCCCGCGCTCTACGCGATCGTGGTCTGGTGGTTCTCCACCGGACTGATCCTGCTTCTCGACCTCAAACCCCGGCACACCCATGCCTGGAGCATGGCGGGAGCGACCCTGGTGCTGGCCGGCGCCGTCTGGGCCATCGCCCGAAGCGCCGGCGACACGAGCGAGGCGGGAGCCTATATCGCTTTCACCGGAGCGCTGCTGGTCTGGGGCTGGCAGGAGATGAGCTATTACATGGGCTTCGTGTCCGGCCCGCGTGCCGTCGGATGCGCACCGGGCACGCGAGGCCTCGCTCGATTTCGGGCGGCGGTGGCCACGAGCCTGTGGCACGAGGCGGCGATCGTCGCCGGGGGAGCGGCCATCCTCGCCCTCATCTGGGGCGAGCCAAACCGTTTCGCCCTGTGGACCTATCTCACCCTCTGGGGAATGAACCTCTCGGCCCGGCTCAACATGTTCCTGGGCGTGCGCAACCTCAATACCGAGTTTCTCCCCGAGCATCTCAGCTACCTCTCGTGCTTCCTCACCAGGAAGCCGATGAACATGCTGTTCCCGGTTTCGGTCGCCGTCGGGACGGCGCTGACGTTGGCGATCGGGCTGGCCGCCATCGACGAACAGGCACTGCCACACGATGTCGTGGGCCTGACCATTCTGACCACCATGCTGGCGCTCGCCACCCTGGAACACGGGTTCCTGATGCTGCCGCTGCCCTCCGCCGCCCTTTGGAGCTGGAGCCTGCCCTCGGGCAAGAGGCCGTCCCTGCGCGCCGAACCAGCGCCGGTGCATCCCCGCGACCGTGCCTGATCCCCTCGATCCGCCTTCCCTGATCCAAGCTGTGACCGCGCGCTTCCATATCGGACGGGTCGGCGGAAACACGCCGCGCCGATCTACTGGGTAATTTATTGTCGTCCAAAAGCGTCAAGTTTAGTTGACACACTCATGCACTCGGTGGTCAAAAAAGCTGCCGGGACAAGGCAAGGCGTCGCTCGTTCAGACAGGTCGCCGCTCGTTGGGGAAAGGGACGCCATGAACTACGAGACATTCTTCGGGAACGAGTTGGCCGGTCTCCACCGCGAGGGCCGCTACCGCGTCTTCACCGATCTCGAGCGCCAGAACGGCCGCTTCCCCCACGCCACTCATCACAGCCCCGGCGGCGAGCGCCCGGTGACGGTCTGGTGCTCCAACGACTATCTTGGGATGGGCCAGAACCCTGTCGTGCTCGACGCCATGCACGAGGCGCTCGACCGCTGCGGCGCCGGGGCCGGCGGTACCCGCAACATTTCCGGCACTAACCATTACCACGTGCTTCTGGAGCAGGAGCTCGCCGACCTCCACCGCAAGGAGGCGGCCCTGCTCTTCACCTCCGGCTACGTCTCGAACTGGGCGGCGCTGGGCACGCTGGCCGGCAAGCTGCCGGGCTGCGTCGTGCTGTCGGATGCCGAGAACCATGCCTCGATGATCGAAGGCATCAAGGCCTCCCGCGCCGAGCGGCACATCTTCCGCCACAACGACCCGGAGGACCTCGACCGCAAGCTGCGGATGATCGACCCGGCGCGGCCGAAGCTGGTGGCCTTCGAGTCGGTCTATTCCATGGACGGTGACATCGCGCCCATCGCCGAGATCTGCGACGTCGCCGAAGCCCACGGCGCGCTCACCTATCTGGACGAGGTCCACGCGGTCGGCCTCTACGGCCCGCGCGGCGGCGGCATCTCCGAGCGGGAGGGCCTCGCCCACCGCCTCGACGTCATCGAGGGGACGCTCGGCAAGGCCTTCGCGGTGCATGGCGGCTACATCACCGGCTCGGCCAAGCTCTGCGACTTCGTCCGCAGCTTCGCCTCGGGCTTCATCTTCACCACCTCGTTGCCCCCGGCGGTGGCCGCTGGCGCGGCGGCGAGCATCCGCCATCTCAAGGCCAGCGGCAGCGAGCGCGAGCGCCACCAGGAACGCGTCGCCAGGGTCCGGACCCGGCTCGACGCCGCCGGCATCCCCTACCTCCCCAACGACAGCCACATCGTGCCCGTGATGGTCGGCGACCCCGTCCTGTGCAAGGCGATCAGCGACACGCTGCTCGACGAGTTCGGCATCTACGTCCAGCCGATCAACTACCCCACAGTGCCGCGCGGGACGGAGCGCCTGCGCATCACCCCGTCGCCACTGCATTCGGACGCCGATATCGACCATCTGGTGGGAGCGCTGGCGGCGATCTGGACGCGGATGGGCGTGGAGCAGGCGGCGGCGGAGTGAAGGCAAGAACCCTCCCCCCTCCGCGGGGGAGGGTGCCTGCGGAGCAGGCGGGAGAGGGGTCGACCTCTCCGGAACCGGCGCTCCCCTCTCCCGACCCGCTTCGCGGGCCACCCTCTCCCGCAGAGGGGAGAGGGAGAGGCGCACACCATGTCGAGACACCGGGAGACGGCCTATGGTCCTGAATGGAACGACCCGAACGGTGTCTCCTGGATCAGCCTCCCATCCTCGCTCTCGTCCCGAGGCGCCGGAGCGCAGAGCGGGCCTCGACGAGGCCCTCCGGAGGCCCCGAGGCGACCCGGAGCCCTCCTTCACGGCCCCGCCCGTCACCTTCCCGTTCTCCGCCATCGTCGGCCAGGACGAGATGCGGCGAGCCCTGATGATCGCGGCGGTGGACCCTTCCGTGGGCGGCGTCCTCGTCTTCGGCGACCGGGGCACCGGCAAGTCCACCGCGATCCGGGGCCTCGCCGCCCTGCTGCCGCCGATGAAAGCCGTGATCGGCTGTCCTTATTCCTGCGACCCCGCGAAAGCCGCCGGCGAGTGCCCGCATTGTTCCGGCCGCGCCGACGCCAGACGAAGCCACCTCGCGCCGGTGCCGGTGGTGGACCTGCCGCTGGGTGCCACCGAGGACCGGGTAGTGGGCGCGCTCGACCTCGAACGGGCGCTCACCCGTGGCGAGAAGGCGTTCGAGCCGGGGCTGCTGGCCCGCGCCAATCGCGGCTTCCTCTACATCGACGAGGTCAACCTCCTCGACGATCACCTCGTCGATCTCCTCCTCGACGTGGCGGCCTCCGGGATCAACACCGTGGAGCGCGAGGGGTTGAGCGTCCGGCACCCGGCGAAATTCGTTCTGGTGGGCAGCGGCAACCCGGAGGAGGGCGAGTTGCGGCCCCAGCTCCTCGACCGGTTCGGCCTCGCCGTGGAAGTGACGACGCCGACGGACCTGCCCACCCGCATCGACGTAGTGCGCCGGCGCGACGCCTATGAGCGCGACCCCGCGGGGTTCTGCGCCAGCTATGCCAAGGCCGACCGGGCGCTGCAGAAGCGCCTGACCGCCGCCAGGGCGCGCCTTGCCGGGCTCGACATGCCCGATGCGACCCTGGAGGCCGCGGCCCGGCTCTGCCTTGCCCTGGGCACCGACGGCCTGCGGGGCGAGCTGACTTTGATGCGCACCGGCCGGGCGCTGGCCGCCTATGAGGGGGCCGAGACCGTGGGAATCGAGCATCTCCGGCAGGTCGCGCCGTCGGCCTTGCGCCACCGCCTGCGCCGCAACCCGCTCGACGAATCCGGCTCCACCGCCCGCGTCGCGCGAGCGGTGGAGGAGGTGCTGGGCTCGTGAGCGAGGGCGAGAGCTCGGCGATTTGGGCCGAGGCCCTGCGTGTCGCCCGGCTCGTGGCCGCCGACCCGCATGGCTGCGGCGGCGTGGTGGTGCGCGCCGGAGCCGGCCCGGTGCGCGACCGCTGGCTCGAGATCCTTCGCGAAAACCTCAACCCCGGCAAGCCGTTGCGGCGGATGCCGGCGGGGATCGCCGAGGATCGGCTGATCGGCGGGCTCGACCTCGCGGCGACGCTTGTCGCCGGGCGGCCGGTGGCCCAGGCCGGGCTGCTGGCCGAGGCCGATGGGGGACTGCTCGTCGCCGCGATGGCGGAGCGGATGGGGCAGGGCACCGCCGCGCAGCTCGCCGCCGCCCTCGATACCGGGCGTCTGAGGGTGGAGCGGGACGGGCTGGCGGAGACCCGGCCGGCGCGGTTCGGGCTCGTCCTCCTCGACGAGGGGATCGGCGAGGACGAGGCCGCCCCGGCCTCCCTGACCGATCGGCTGGCCTTCCATATCGACCTCACGACCGTGCCGCCGAGCGCCATGCGAGGGGTGCTTCGACCGCCATGCGACGCCCTTTCGCCGGAATCCGAAACACCGCCGCATGGCGGTGCGCCGAGCGGCCACGATCCCGTCGCGGAGCTGAGCGAGGTCGCGGCCCGGCTCGGCATCACCTCGCTGCGCGCGCCGCTCCTCGCCCTCCGGGTGGCCCGCCTCCTCGCCCGGCTCGACGGGCGCGCCGAGACCGCCGAGGCGGATGCGCGGGAGGCCGCGCGCCTCGTCCTCGGCCACCGCGCCACCCGCCTGCCGGAACACGAGTCGGCCCCCGGGGAGGAGCCGGAGGAGGGCGAGCCATCTCCCCCCGAACAGGCGCCCCCCGGCCCCGAGCCGGAGGAGGGCACGGGCCAGGCGAGCGAGGACCGCATCGTCGAGGCCGCCCGCGCCGCGATTCCCGCCGGGCTCCTGGCGATGCTGATGCGGGACGGCCCGCGCCTGCGAATGCCCAAGGCCGGCAAGGCCGGGGCGAAGGCCGTGTCCGCCCGTTCCGGCCGCCCCATGGGCGCGCGGCCGGGCGATCCGCGAAGGGCCCGGCTCGATCTCATCGCGACCTTGCGCGCCGCTTCCCCCTGGCAGGGCATCCGCCGGCGGGAGAAGGGGGGCGGCACCTGTCTCATGATCCGCCCCGACGACATCCGAATCACCCGGTTCCGGCAGCGCACCGAGACCACGACGATCTTCACCGTGGACGCCTCCGGCTCCTCCGCCCTGGAGCGGCTGGCCGAGGCCAAGGGGGCCGTCGAGCTCCTCCTCGCCGAGGCCTATACGCGGCGGGACAAGGTCGCCTTGGTGGCGTTCCGGGGGGCCGGCGCGGAGCTGGTCCTCGCGCCGACGCGCTCCCTGGTGCGGGCGCGGCGCGGGCTCGCCGCCCTGCCCGGAGGCGGCGGGACGCCGCTCGCCGCCGGCATCGACGCCGCCGGCCAGCTGGCCCTCGGGGTCCGGCGCGGCGGCGGGACGCCGGTGGTGGTGATGCTCACCGATGGCAGGGCCAACGTCGCCCGGTCGGGGATCGCCGGGCGGGAGCGCGCGGGCGAGGATTCGCTCAAGGCCGCCCGCCTTTTCCGCGAGGCGGATGTCCGCGCCATCCTGATCGACACGGCCCAAAGGCCGCAGGATTCGGCGCGCCGCCTCGCCGCCGCCATGGGGGCGCGCTATCTGCCCCTGCCCCATGCCGATGCGGGGGCGATGAGCGCCGCGATCCGGTCGGCGAGGGAATAAAGGGTTCCAGCATGCGCGCGCCCGCCGAACGACCCCGCTGGGAGAGCGAGGGCGCCGACTGGCCGCATCGCGAGGCGAGCCGCTTCGTCACGGCCTCCGGCCTCAACTGGCACGTGCAGGAGATGGGGGCGGACGGGGCCCCGACCGTGCTGCTGCTCCACGGCACGGGGGCCGCCACCCATTCCTGGCGCGGGCTGATGCCGCTCCTGGCGACGCGGTTCCGAATCGTCGCCCCGGACCTGCCGGGCCACGGCTTCACCGACCCGCTCCCCGCCGCAAGACTCTCCCTGCCGGGGATGGCGAGCGCCGTCGGCGACCTCCTCGACAGCCTCGACCTCCGCCCGAGCCTGGTCGTCGGCCATTCGGCGGGGGCGGCGCTCCTGGTCCGGCTCTGCCTCGACGGGCGGATCGCGCCCGATCTCCTGATGGCGCTCAACGGCGCGCTCACCCCGTTTCCCGGCCTCGCCTCGGTGCTGTTCCCCAGCATGGCGCGGCTGCTCTTCCTCAACCCGGTCACGCCCAAACTCTTCGCCTGGACCGCCGACCGCCCGGCGGTGGAGCGCCTGATTCGCGGCACCGGCTCGCGCCTCGACCCGCAGGGGCTCGATCTCTACCGCCGCCTGTTCCGCAAACCCGGCCACGTGGCCGGGGCGCTCGGCATGATGGCGAACTGGGACCTCGCCACCCTCGACCGCGCCATCCCCCGCCTCGCCACCCCGACGCTCCTCGTGGTCGGCAGCGAGGACAAGGCCATCTCCCCCGACACCGCCTTCGCCCTGAAGAAGCGCCTGACCCACGCCCGCGTAGAGCTGCTGCGCGGCCTCGGCCACCTCGCCCATGAGGAGGCACCGGAGAAGGTGGCGGAGGTGATTTTTGGGGCGATGGATTTGGCGGTGGGGGAGGGGGTCGGGGTTACCGCATCGCCATGACGAGATTTTCGCGGTGTTTCGGTCCTGACTTCAGCTCTAAGGTATGCATTGGGTAGGGCTAGGTTAGTCCGCGTTTAGCTTTACGATAGGCACGCCGGACAGCGCAATTCTGATCTACCAAGTGAAATGGATTTCGGCCAATCTCGGGCCAATAATCTTTGGGCATGCCGCAGACCATGGCGCAGGTTGGAGGAAGGTCAGCATTCGCCGCGTTTTAAGATTTTTCTTAGATCAGAAAATCTTCTGTTAAGGCTAAATAACCTCATTTCAGCAGCATCTAATCTAATGATAAATATAAAAATGCAATTACTATCTTCTTTTATTCTTATAGATATCCTCCATAAGATCAACAATGAACCTGCTATCTAAACCAAACCGCCTATCTATTACTGTCTCTGACAATCTAACGCTACCATTCATTACACCATCTAGATTCATCATATTACGGTAAATTTGCACTAAATCGTCCGATGTGTAATATTCAGACCGCATGTGGCTGTATGTACTTCGCCCATCCATTGTTCTTTTTATATCCATAAATAAATCAGTCATTCTGTGTAAGACCGGAGTTATTGCATCTCCGATTTCACGTGGTGCATCAGCATTTCGAAAGTAAGCATAGGCAAGACGCTCAAGCCGCTTAAATTCACCCTTATTTTCAGCGCCTGCCAATTCTCGATAAAATGGATCAAGAATACGAAAGGGTGTTCCATAACTAAAGGATACATCAGGCCACCCATTCTCTCGGTAGTACCCATACAGACCATAAGGAAAGAGCGCTGAGAATTCATTGCTTACGGTAATATCTCTTTCAATAGAAGAAAAAGACCCCGAATGTATCCGGTGCATAATAAAGGCAAAAAACATTCCACTAATCTGTTTATCGGAGAGTATACCTTCAATTAAACTTCCAGTAATGCCTTTAAATCTCGCCAAATCTGTCTTCGTCGCAAACCGATTCACCCAATCCATTCCCACTCGCCTTAGCTCACCGTCGATAGGATGTGGGGGCTTTGCAAGTTTTCGAGCGTGCTCCACTGCTTGAGTAAAGCGTCCTACCCAATAGCGTGAATGAACCGGCGTTTCGTGAAATATGTCACTGAAAGTAGCTGCTATATCACGAGCTACCCACACCTCGCTCTCGCGACGATATACACCTCCTCGCGCGTCAGCTAGGATCTGACTGAGATCCCGAAGCACCTCTACTGCATCTACTTGATCTCCATGATGTGATATGAGATCCGTCACTTGCGCATCTCCGCTGATTATGAAGCAATTGCCTTCCAACCAATACGGAAGCGGAGCCGGATCACCTTCACGGTACTTAATTTTCGTAGCAGCAGGCGGTAATTGGTGATCAATGATAAACCGTTCGCGGTTCGGAAATAACAGAAAATCCTTAATATTGAAATCAGCGTCCATCTCTGGGATGTACATAGCATTACTAAGCGGGCTCATAAATACCGGCAAGCCAATAGAATCGGCTATACGGGTAATTTTCACAGCACCGAAGAGTTGCTTTACTTCACTCCCCATCACAATCTTACACCCGCCCGCTCATAAATTCTCTCAACGCACTCAGACATGCGCGCATAATATCCATGCAAGCTCGCCGGCAGATGACTATATGTTTCAACAAATTTAGTCATTTCGTTTAGCTTTAACCACAGCTCTTTTTCTCTTCGAAGCTCGCTCGGAACGACAATACCGACGAGATCTTCTTTCAGTAGAGGAACGTCTTCACTTACAGAAATTTCGATAGCTGCAGCCCTATCGTCCATTTTTGCAGCTGAATTTTCGCCGGCTAGCTTTGATACTGCTAAAATCTCTCTGTGACGAGGAAGAAGATCGTGTTCTCGTTTGACCTCTTCTTCGCCCATCGGCCGCCTGAAAAAATACTGCTCCGGGGTCCGATAGACCAGGGAAATAAGCCGCCCGATATTTCGAGGGTCGCCGGATATATCAAATCTATTAATCTGAAACATAGTCATGTACGTAGGAAATCTATTTATAGAAAAAGCTCCGCTATCGAAAGGAAATACCCTTTTTATATTAGGCGGGCTTCTAAATTTCATAACGAATGCCATTGGAAGCTCCCAATCGCCCGGATTGAGGACATCATCTCTTTTGTAGGCTGGTCGTCCGACAAAAAAATAACACAGCTTTTCAGGCCGGAACACTGTACAAGGCACAGCAAGTATCTTCTCAGATTCTAAGAAATCCCAGATGTCGCCAGAACTGGCGCTATGAACCCAAGGCGGCTCCTTTGCTACCTCTAAGTTGCTCGCCTCAAGATACTCTTTCAGGGACGGTGGTCTTGGTATCAATCTTCTCCCCCTTGAACTCGATGGAGCCAGAATGAACTCCCTAGCATTTTAGAACTCTAAGGGATCATAGCGCCTCTTTCAGGCAAGTTCGCTGACGCGTTTAAAAGGTGCATGGCAAACTTGGGGCACGGAGCTCGCGCGTCACGGTGCTGGAGCGGCTCGACTAGCCCGGCGGGCGCGGGTGCATCACCGGGACGGTTTCAAGCTCGCTATCGAGCCCTTTCCTCTTCGAAGCCCCCCGCATCCTCAAACAGCCCGCACCCCACGCAAAACACATCCGCTCCGGGGGCGGGCGGGGATGTAGGCGAGGTCGAGGGTGAGGTCCTGAGGGGGGAGCTCGTAGCGCATCGACGTCGCCAGGAGGTGGGCGGCGGTGACCAGCAGGGTCTGCGTGAGGCCCTCGCCGGGGCAGCGGTGTCCGTCCGTGGCCGAGCCGCCGCCATGGGAGATCAGGTCGAACGGATCGATGGCCTCGGTGCGGAACCGGTCCGGGTCGAAGCGCTCCGGCGCGTGCCAGCGGCCCGGATCGTGGTTGGTGCCATAGAGGTCCATGAGCGCCCAATCGCCGGTCTCGAACGCATGGCCGCGCCACTCGAACGGCTCGCGGACCCGCCCGCCGATGAAGGGGATGAAGGGATAGGCGCGGCGCACCTCCCAGGCGAACCGCTGGCGCGTGTCCTCGTCCGCCGCGCGGAGGGCCTCGGCCCAATGCGGGTTCTCGTGGAGCGCCATGGCGGCGAACACGACGTAGCGCGCATTCGCCACCGTGGGGCGCAGCAGGTTGATGAGCTCCACGCCGGCCGTCTTTCCATCGAGGAGGCGGCCCTCGGCGTCGCGATGGGTGGCGACGGTCCGGGCGGGGCCGGGCGGCGCGTCGCTTCGGCCGCCGCGGATCTCCTCGATCCGTGCCCGCGCCCAGCGTTCGGTGCGGGCGCGGAGGAGATGCCCCCGCCAATTGCGCGGGCCGATGGCGCCCGTGCCGTCGACCATGGCGGCGAACTCGGCCGTCCGCGCATCGACCTCGTCCGGGGCCAGCGGAAGACCGACCCAGTCGCACACCGCCTGCGTGATGACGCGGTGCGCCTCGTCGAGGAGCACCACGCTCTCCCTCGCCGCCCAGCGCGGCACGGCTTGGCGCCAGTGTTCGGTGAACAGGTCGGCGAAGCGCCGGAGGGCGTCCTCCCCCACCAGCGACAGGAACATCGCCTTGCGGTGGCGATGGGCCTCGCCGTCCATCACCATCACGCTGCCATGGTCCTGGATCAGCGCGAAGGTGGTGGGCGGCAGCGCGTGGCGGCGGGTGAAGCGATAATGGTCGTAGAAGCGTGACGCCGCCTCCCGGCCGGACAGGCAGACCACCGGACTGAGCATCAGCCGCGCCGCGAACAGCTCCGACCCATGGCGCCGGCAGCGGTTCGGGATGAAGGCATAGCCTTCCGCGAGCAGCGACAGGGTGCTGTCCGGCGCACGCTCCCGGGGAATCGCCGAGCGGTTTCGCCTGTGTCCGTTCATGGCCGACCTTTCTCGAAAACCTCGCGGAATGCCTCGTCCGAGCCGGGTCAACCTCCGCGAGGCCGCGCGGTTCACCCTCCACCTTCAACCAAACGTAGAGCCCAGCCAGGCTATAGATACCCTTTTTCGAACCAAACACAGGCATGAGCCAGGTTAAAAACCTGGGTTAAACCGTATCCTATCCTTGTATAATGGCTTTTTAATCCCGCCTTTCTCGGAACCATGCTTTCGGTTGCTGGTTGATCTGGTCCATTCCCCAACGTAACGGAGGACAGCATGTCTCAATCCAACGACACGCAGGGCAAGTCGGAGCATCGCGGCGGTTCGGGCAACTTCGCCGAGGATCGTGAGCGCGCCTCGGAGGCCGGCTCGAAGGGCGGCCAGGCCAGCGGCGGCAACTTCGCCAACGACCCGCAGCGTGCCTCGGAAGCCGGCTCGAAGGGCGGCCAGCAGAGCGGTGGCAACTTCGCCAACGACCCCCAGCGCGCTTCGGAAGCGGGCAAGAAGGGCGGCGAAGCGAGCCACGGCGGCCGCGGCTAGGACGCATGCGACGCGTCGTGGGACCGGGGGGCGATGCCTCTCGGTCCCCGCGCGCATGTCATCCGATAGCCGTCGGCACCTTTCCGTCGCGGGCGATCACGCTGCGCCGGTGAATCAGCGCTTGCGTCGGTGATTTTTCGGCTGATAGTGTCACCTTATGTTGACACTCAGCGATGTGCCGATGTCCTCGACCCGGCCGGCCAGACGCCCCCATGCGGTGCTGATCGGCAGCGGCTTCGGTGGGCTCGCCGCCGCCATCCGCCTCGGGGCGCGGGGCTACCGCGTCACGGTGCTGGAGCGGCTGGACCAGCCCGGCGGGCGCGCGCGGGTGCATCGCCAGGACGGCTTCACCTTCGATGCCGGGCCGACCATCGTCACCGCGCCCTTCCTGTTCGAGGAACTCTGGACCCTGTGCGGGCGGCGCATGGAGGACGACGTCGTCCTCGCGCCGATGCTGCCCTTCTACCGCATCCGCTTCGAGGACGGCGCGACCTTCGATTACAGCGGCGATCTCGACGCCATGCGCGAAGAGGTCGCGCGGTTCTCGCCCAGGGACGTCACCGGCTACGAACGCTTCATGGAGCGTTCGCGGGCGATCTGCGAGGTCGGGTTCGAGCGGCTCGGCCACGTGCCCTTCAGGTCGGTCTCGGACATGCTGCGGATCATGCCCGATCTCGTGCGTCTCGGCGGGCACCGCAGCGTCTACGACGTGGTGGCGAGCCACATCCGCGACGAGCGCCTGCGGACGATCTTCAGCTTCCACCCGCTCCTCATCGGCGGCAGCCCGTTCCGGGCGAGCGCGATCTACTGCCTCATCGCCCATCTCGAACGGCGCTGGGGCGTGCATTTCGCGCTCGGCGGCACCGGCCGCCTGGTGGACGGGCTGGCCGGGCTGATCCGGGGGCAGGGCGGGTCGCTCCGCTGCGGCGCGGAGGTCTCGCGCATCCTGGTGGAGAACGGGGCCGCCACCGGGGTCGCTCTGGCCTCGGGCGAGCGCATCGCCGCCGACATCGTCGTCTCCAACGCCGATTCCGCCTTCACCCACCGCACCCTCCTGCCTGAGGGCGTGCGGCGGCGCTGGACCGACCGCCGGCTCGACCGGTCGCATTCCTCCATGGGCCTGTTCGTCTGGTATTTCGGCACGAACCGGACCTTCCCGGACATCGCCCACCACACCATCCTGATGGGGCCGCGCTATCGCGGGCTCATCGACGACATCTTCCGGCGCAAGGTCCTGTCGAAGGATTTCAGCCTCTACCTGCATCGCCCCACCGCCACCGATCCGCTCCTGGCGCCGCCCGGCTGCGATGCGTTCTACGTGCTCTCCCCGGTGCCCAACCTCGCCGGCGGCCAGGATTGGGCGGTGGAGGCGGAGCCCTATCGCCGCGCCATCGAGCGCCATCTCGAGGCCACCGTGATGCCGGGCCTGTCGGAGAGCATCGTCACCTCAAAGGTGACGCATCCGGGGGATTTCGCGGCCGATTTCCTGAGTTTTCGCGGCTCCGGCTTCGGCCTCGAACCGGTACTGACCCAGTCTGCCTGGTTCCGGCCGCACAACGCCTCCGAGGACGTGGCGCGGCTCTACCTCGTGGGAGCCGGCACCCATCCCGGCGCCGGCCTGCCCGGCGTCCTCTCCTCCGCCCGAATTCTCGATACCGTGGTGCCGGATGCGCGCGTCTTCGCCTGACCTTTCCCGGCTTGACTATTCCCGGCCGCCCCTCTGGGCGATCCCCCATGCGGATGCGGCCGACCATGCCGCGTGCCGGGCGGCGATCCGCACCGGGTCGCGCAGCTTCTTCGCCGCCTCCGCCCTGCTGCCGCCCTCCATCCGCCGGCCGGCCTATGGGCTCTACGCCTTCTGCCGCCTCTCCGACGACGCGGTGGACGACGTCGCCGAAAGCGGGCGCCGCCCCGCCGTGGCGCGGCTGCGGATGCGCCTCGACCGCGCCTATGACGGACGCCCCTGCGACGCCCCGGCGGACCGGGCGCTGGCCGACATCGTCTCCGTCCACGCCATCCCCCAGGCTCTGCCCGCCGCTTTGATCGAGGGCCTCGCCTGGGACGCCGGCGGCCGCCGCTACGAGACGCTTGCCGACCTCACCGCCTATGCGGCGCGGGTGGCCGCGTCGGTCGGCGCGATGATGACCCTGGTCATGGGCGTGCGCGACCCCGACGTGCTGGCCCGCGCCTGCGACCTCGGCATCGCCATGCAATTCACCAACATCGCCCGCGATGTCGGCGAGGATGCGCGGGCCGGCCGGCTCTACCTGCCGCAATCCTGGCTGAGGGAGGAGGGGATCGACCCGGACGCGTTCCTCTGCGCACCCGCCTTCACGCCCGCCCTCGGCGGGATCATAGCGCGCCTCCTCGCAGCCGCCGAGCTTCTCTATGCGCGCTCGGAATCCGGCATCGCGGGCCTGCCCCCCGCCTGCCGCCCGGCGATCCGCGCGGCGCGGCTGATCTATGCCGAGATCGGCCGCGAGGTGGAGCGGGCCGGCTACGATTCGGTCTCCCGCCGCGCCCGCGTGGACGGACGCCGGAAGCTCGCGCTCCTCGCCCGCGCCCTGGTCTCGACGGATGACAGGGCGGCCTTGCGCGAAACACCGCTGCCGGAAATCCTGTTCCTGATCGAGGCGGTGGCGGCGCTTCCGTCGATGGCCCCCCGGATTCCGCCCTGGTGGAACGTGCCGGCGCAGGTGGCGCAGGTGCTCGACCTGGTGGAGACCCTGCGCGAGCGTGAGGCGCTCGGCCGCGCGCCCGCCCCCTCGTGAGCGACCGGCTCTTCGCCGCCTTCGACATCGGCCTCGTCTTCGCCCTCGCGCTGGGGCTGGCCCTGTGGCAGCTCATCGTCGTCCGGCGCAGCATCCGCAAAGACCGGGACGACGCCGCCCGCCGCCCGCCGGACGATCCCGCCGGCTGACCGCGTTCCTCTCCCCTTTGGGGCTGCCGGATTCACACATCCGCTCGACGGCCGTTCGCTCTCTCCAGGAGGTTTCGACTCGAGGCGCGACGGGCTCCCTCTCTTGGAAGGAGAGGGCTATCGCATATGCCAATTTGCTTGTCGGAAACCCGCTGGCACCACCCCGTCATCCCGGGTCCGCGCAGCGGAGCCCGGGATCCAGAAACACAAATGGTGCAGGGCTTTACACTGTCAGCGGCTCTGGATTGCACGCCTCTGGCGCGGCCCTCTGGGTCCGGGCTCGCCTGTGGCGACCCGGAATGACGGCGTGGTGTCATATGCGATCGCCTTGCCTTCCAGGAGAGGGCACCCGCGCTTGCGAGAGACCAAATCAATCGACCGCGTGGATCGTCCAGAGATGGCATGATCCGAGGCTTGAGCCTCACCCGAGCGCGGCGGCGATGCTGCTGGACAACGGCGTCGTCGGGCGGCCGATGAGCGTCGAGATCAGGCGCGACGGGCTCCCTCTCCTGGAAGGAGAGGGCTGGGGTGAGGTGTGGTCCCCCTCCGGAAAGCTCACACACCTCACCCTGTCCCTCTCCTTCCAGGAGAGGGGACCCGCGCCCGCCAGAGACCACATGGATCGTCCGGAGATGGTCTGATCCGATGCGCCAGCCTCACCCCAGCGCGGCGGCGATGCTGGCGGACAATGGCGTCGTCGGGCGGCCGATGAGCGTCGAGAGTTGGCGGCCCTCGTCGAACAGGGCGCCGTGCGCGGCGTCCACATCCCACGCGGCGAGGGAATCGGCCAGGACGTCCGGCAGGCCGAAGCCCTTGAGCAGCGCCGCATAGTCCGCCTGCGGCAGGTCCCGGTAGGGGATGTCGCGGCCCGTCTGGCGCGAGAGTTCGGCGGCGAGATCGGCCAGGGTGTAGGCCTCGTCCCCCACCAGCTCGTAGGTTCGCCCGTCATGGCCGTCGCCGGCCAGCACGAGGGCGGCGGCAGCGGCGAAGTCGGCCCGCGCGGCCGAGGCGATCCGGCCGTCACCGGCGCTGCCGAGGAAGGCGCCGCCGGCGAGCGCGCCGGGGATCGAAGCGGTGTAGTTCTCGGTGTACCAGCCGTTCCGCAGGATCGTCGCCGGCAGGCCGGATGCAGCGATGGCGGCCTCCGTGGCGCGGTGCTCCCCGGCGAGGCTGAGCGGCGAGGTGTCGACATGCAGGAGGCTGGTATAGACGAGTCGGCCGATCCCGGCCGCCTTCGCCGCCGCGATGACGGTCTCGTGCTGAGCGACGCGCTGGCCGATTTCGCTCGATGAGATCAACAGCAGGCGCTCGATGCCCCGGAAGGCCTCGGCCAGGGTTTCGGGGCGCGCGTAATCGGCCACCCGCACTCCGACGCCCCGGTCTCGCAGGGCCTGGGCGGCCTCGCTCTCCAGGGATCGCACACCCGCGACGACGGCGCCGGCCGGCACCCGTTCCAGCAGAGCCGCGATGACGAGGCGCCCCAATTGACCGGAGGCGCCGGTGACGAGGATCGTCGGATGAGTGGTGTCGGACATGGCGGGCTTACCCAGGGTTCACTTTCGGTACAAGGGAACTAAGTGAGACCGCATCGGCTGTGAAGGAGGCAGGATTTTGGGACAAGGTGACGCCGAGGGAACCGCCCCCGCACCGGCTCAGGCCGAATTGGCGCGGACCTTCGCGGGCTGGCGGACGAGGGCATTCGAGGCCTCCCGCTGTCCCGTCCGCAACGTGCTGGACCGGACCGGCGACAAATGGTCGATCCTGATCCTCACCGCGCTGGCCGGCGGCCCGCACCGGTTCAGCGCGATCCTCCGGCTGATCCCCGACCTCTCGAAACGGATGCTGACCCAGACCCTGCGCGACCTCGAACGCGACGGCTACATCGCCCGCACGGTCTACCCGACCAAGCCGCCCAGCGTGGAGTATCGCCTGACCGCTCTCGGCGGCACGCTCATGGAGCCCCTGGCGGCCCTCGTCCGCTGGGCGGAGCGGAGCCATGCGGAGATCGAGGCGGCACGGGTGCGGTTCGATGGGGGTTAGGTTGGGGGAGGGGTGAACCGGATGGTCTTGGCCTCGAAAGCGAGGCTGAGCTCGACGGCGAGTACTTCGGCGGCTCGGTTCACCCTGAGGACTGCAAAGAGAACATCCTCGAAGCCGAAAAAAGTTAGGAACGCCAAGCTGTCATTGTCTTACGCCAGAGCGCGGGCCGCACCCATTTCGCTCGCAGCTAAGAGCGTTACCCTGGCCGAACAGCATTCCGCCAAGGGTATCAGAATTTACAATCTTATTGAGCAACTCATCCAAAATTGTTTATAGCAATACAATGCCTTTAAGTGTTTAAATAATCCCGCATGATAGCCATCCGCATACTATCGCATGGCAAGCTACCGAATTGAATCGGCAGACATCAAGCGATTGGATTGCAGCAATGAGCGCCAAGATGATTATAACGGCACTCGTATTTGGCCTAATTGTTGCCACGATGATAGTAGGGGCCTGTGCCATATCAAATGACGTGACGGAGCGTTTTATAAATATTGGCATTCTCTGTGCAGCTATCGCTTCAGGGGCAATAGTTGGAACAGCCCTCGCTCCGTTCGACAAAAGGGAAGAGGAAAAATTCGGAAACTACAGCAAGGCGATTGGATTATTTGCTAGCGGATACATTGCCTCAAAGGCAAACAAGATAATTGATAAGCTGTTTGATCCGGCAACTTACGTAGATATTAGTCAACTTACATCTTTTAGATTAATTGCTGCAATCGCAGTTGCCCTTGCGGCTTCGAAATTAACATTCGCATTCCGTAGTTATGGATATCGATCGCGCTAATGAATCGGGCATCTTCGTTTGAGACGGCCCCAATGAGGCCCCCCATCACCCCGCCCGCCGCGGCATCCGGAACGGCAGCATGAACTGCACCAGCGGGTTGGCGAAGCGGGTGAGGGACAGGCTTTCGTGGACCGGGCGCACGGGCTCGCCGTCGAGGGTCGAGGCGAGGAGCGAGCGGGCGTAGAACGGGGTGTCCTCGAAGGTGCGGACCACCGTGGAAGCCCCGTCGTCGCTGCGGGTGGTGCGGGGCATGCGCCAGAACCGCGTCGGCGGCAAAGCGGCGGGCAGGGGCGGGCGGATGTCGCGGCGGGTGCCGTCGGCGGCAAAGCGCAGGGACAGATTCTGGGTGCTGCCATCGCGGCAGCGCACGTCGTAGAGGATCGCCGACCCGTCCTTGAGGTCGGCCCGGCACCAGGTCCAGTCACGAAAATCCCGGCCCAAAGCGGTGTCACCGTGGTTGGTGTCGAAATAGGCAGTGCCGCGCCAGGACAGGCTCGGGGCGTCGAGGGTCACCTCCACGGGGGAGGAGGGCGCCATCGGCCACCAGCGGTGCCGGCCCTCCGCGTCGAGGGTGAAGGTGTCCCGCGTGAAGCCGTTGGGGCGCAGGCGGATCGTGCCGCGCACCCGCGAGGGGATCGGCGCCGTCACCTCGTCGAGGGTGATGGTGAGGGTGGTCCCGTCCCAGGCGAGACCGCTCGGGCCGATCCGGATCTGCGACGCGTCCCGGCTCAGGGCATTTCGGCCGCGCTCGGTCATGCAGAAGCGGTTGGCGCGCTCGCCGTAAAGCACGACGTTCATGGTGCAGTGGTTGAACGGGTCGCGGCTGAGGTCCAGGGCGTAATAGGGCGAGAACACGCTGCCGATGAAGGCGATGATCGTGAGCCCCTGGCGCCCGTCCTCGCTCAGGGCGTCGACATACCACCAGACGTAACCGCCTTGGGCCACCGGCGTGTCGAAGCGCGGCCCGTCTGGGCGAGATCGGCCAGCAGGCTGTCCGCCGCGATCCGCCCCGATTGCGCCGCCATCGGCACCCCCGGCCCCGGATGGACGCTGCCCCCCGCGAGATACAGCCCCGGCAGCGCCGTCCTGGCCCCCGGACGCTTGAACGAGGCCATCCAGCCGTGCGAGGCCCGGCCGTAGAGGGCGCCCCCCGTCGCCGGAAACAGCCGCTCGAACCCCGCCGGATCGGTGGTCACCGTCCCGGGCGTCGCCTCGATCGTCAGCCCGCATTCCGTCAGCTTGCGACGCAGATTGGTCTCGCATGTGGCGATCTCCGTGGGGGCGAGGGGGCGTTCCCGGCCGAGGGCCGGAGCGTTGACGAGGCAGAGCAGGCGCTCGGGTCGGTCGAGGGCGGAATCGTCGTCGGCGCGGTCCTGCGCGCAGACATAGACGGTAGGATCGTCGGGCAGCCGGCCGGCGCGGAGCTCCGCGAATTCGTTCGCGTAGTCGCCCGAGAAGAACACGTTGTGCCGCACCAGCGGGAAGCCGGAAGTTTGGGCCTTCGCGCAGAGCGTCACCGCCGAGAGGGAGCGGGCATTCGGCGGCACCGCTTCCACCGCCCGCGCCGCGCGCGTGCCGAACAGGCCCGCGCCGAGGGCCGCCGCATCGGCATTGGCTACCACGAGATCGGCCGCGATCCGCTCGCCATCGGCGAGGTCGACACCGACGATGCCGCGCCCGTTCTCCACCGCGATGGCGGCCACCTCGGCGCGATAGCGGATGCGGGCGCCGTTCTCCTGCGCCAGTTCGGCGATGATGGCGGCGAGGCGACTGAGACCGCCCTCCACATGCCAGACGCCCTGGCTCTCCACATGCGCCACCAGCATCAGCGTCGCCGGGGCCTCGAAGGGCGAGGAGCCGCAATAGGTGGCGTAGCGCCCGAACAACTGGCGCAGGCGCGGATCGCGAAAGTATTCGCCCAGCGCCCCCCACAGGGTGGTGAAGGGCTGGATGCGCAGCAAGCCGCCGAGCCCCGACAGGCCGACGCGGCGGCCGAGATCGACCGGGCTCGGCCGCTCGCCCCGGATGAACGGCCCTTCCAGCGTGCCGTAGACCTCCGCCGCGCGGGCACGGAAGCGGCGATAGCCGTCCTCCTCGCGGGGGCCGGCAAAGGCCCGGATCGCCGCCGCCGAGGCTTCGGGATCGGCGAACAGGTCGAGGCGCTGGTCCGCCCCCCAGGCATGGCGGGCAAGGATGGAGGCCGGGCTCAGCCTCACGCGGTCCGACAGGTCGGCGCCGCACTCCGAAAAGATCTCCTCGAATACCCAGCGCATGGTGAAGACGGTGGGGCCGGCCTCCACCCGTGCCCCGTCCGCCGCGACGCTGCGCATCTTGCCGCCGGGCGCAGCCGCACGTTCCAGCACGGTGACGTCGAGCCCCGCATGGGCGAGGCGCAGGGCCGCCACCAGCCCGCCAATTCCCGCTCCGATCACCGCAACCCGCTGCGCCGCCACTGTGTCACCTGTTTCTGCCTTGACGAGTGTCAATAATATCTGACACTTTGCAATGGCAATACGAAAAGACACCAGGGAGTGGCGCCATGGATGCCAACCGTCGGATCGAGCAGGCTCTCGACGCTGCCGTCGCCCATGCGGAGGCGCCCGGCGCGCCGCCGCTCCTGGCGGAAGCCATCCGCTATGCGGTCTTTCCCGGCGGCCACCGCATTCGGCCCCGCCTCTGTCTCTCGGTGGCGAAAGCCTGCGGCGACGACGATCCGGCGGCCTCCGACGCGGCGGCGGCGGCGATCGAACTCCTCCACTGCGCCTCCCTGGTCCATGACGACCTGCCCTGTTTCGACGATGCGCCGATGCGGCGGCAGAAGCCCTCGGTCCATGCCGCCTTCGGCGAGCCCCTGGCGGTGCTGACCGGGGACGCGCTCATCGTCTCGGCCTTCGAGACCCTGGCGCGGGGCGCGGCGCGCTCGCCGGCCCGGCTCGCCGCCCTCGTCGGCCTCGTCGCCCGCGCGGCGGGATCACCCAACGGCATCGCCGCCGGACAGGCCTGGGAATCGGAGCGCCATGTGGGGCTCACCGAGTACCAGCAGGCCAAGACCGGCGCGCTGTTCGCGGCGGCCACCGTCACCGGCGCGGCGGCGGCGGGCGCCCAGGCGCTGCCGTGGCGGCTCCTCGGGGAATGCCTCGGCGAGGCCTATCAGGTCGCCGACGACCTGCGGGATGTCGCCTGCCGCCAGGAAGAGGTCGGCAAGCCGGTGGGCCGAGACGCCACGCTGGGCCGGCCCAACGCCGCCGCCCTGCTCGGCATGGCCGGGGCGCTCTCGCGGCTCAAGCGCCTCGTGCGGGAAGCCGTGGAGGTGATCCCGGCCTGCCCCGGCGCCGACGAACTCCGCGCCGAGATCGAGGCACAGACGCGCCTGTTCCTGCCGGCGAGCCTCGCGCGGGAATTGGCGTGAGCGGGGCAGACCCGTGTCGTTCACTGATAACGCATCGAGTGAAAGGCCAGCCGCGAATCCTCCCCCCTTTGCGGGGGAGGGTGGCCCTCGCGTCAGCGAGGGTCGGGAGAGGGGAGCGCCGTCTCCGGAAAGGTCGCCCCCTCTCCCGGTCGCTCCGCGACCACCCTCCCCCGCAGAGGGGGGAGGGCGACAGCGCGCCCTGCCTTGGCGAGAGCGCTGGCTCGCCTTCCGCAACCGCACCATCGCCAATCCGGCCTTCCAGCGCTGGGCCGCCGCCTTCCCCCTCACGCGGGGAATCGCGCGGCGGAACACCCGCGCGTTGTTCGATCTCTGCGCCGGCTTCGTCTATTCGCAGACCCTGTTCGCCTGCATCAGGCTCGACCTGTTCGCGATCCTCGCCCCCGGCCCGCTCGGGCTCGCGGCCCTGGCCGAGCGGACCTGCCTGAGGCCGGAACGGGCTTTGCGCCTGCTGGACGCCGCCACATCGCTCGACCTGCTGCGGCGCCTGCCCGACGGG
Organism: Methylobacterium sp. CM6241; assembly: GCF_054817845.1. NCBI lineage: Bacteria > Pseudomonadati > Pseudomonadota > Alphaproteobacteria > Hyphomicrobiales > Methylobacteriaceae > Methylobacterium > Methylobacterium sp. CM6241. The sequence goes on along the minus strand of NZ_CM139246.1, from coordinate 3,997,900 downwards.
CGCTTCGCCCTGGCCGATCTCGGCGCGGCGTTGATCGGCAACCCCTCCATCGCCGCCATGATCGAGCACCATGCGCTCCTCTACGAGGATCTGCGTGACCCGGTGGCGCTCCTGCGCGGGGAGGGCGGCACGAGCCGCCTCGCCGCCTACTGGCCCTATGCGGGCGCGGCTGGCGACGTGGCGATCCCGGCCGAGGCGGTGGCGGATTATTCCGCCCTCATGGCCGCCTCCCAATCCCTCATCGCCGAGGACATCCTCGACGCCTATCCGATGCACCGGCACCGCCTGCTGATGGATGTGGGCGGCGGCGAGGGGGCTTTCCTCCGCACGGTCATGCGGGCGACGCCCGGCCTCGCCGTCCGGCTGTTCGACCTGCCGGCGGTGGCCGCCCGCGCCACGGAGCGTTTCGCGGCCGAGGGCCTGTCCCACCGCGCCGAAGCCCAGGGCGGCAGTTTCCGCACCGCGCCCCTGCCGAAGGGCGCCGACGCCATCTCCCTCGTCCGGGTCGTCCACGACCATGACGACGACACCGTCCGCCTGCTCCTGCGCGCCGCCTACGACGCGCTCGGCGATGGCGGCACGCTCCTGATCGCCGAGCCGATGGCCGGGACGGCGGGGGCCGAGCCGGTCACCGACGCCTATTTCGGCTTCTATCTGCTGGCGATGGGAAGCGGCCGCTGCCGCCGCCCCGCCGAGCTGACCGCGCTCCTCCAGGAGGCCGGCTTCCGCGAGTGCCGCGAGATCCCGACGCGGCGCCCGCTCCTCACCCGCCTGCTGGTGTCCAGACGAATTGACACGCTGCAGCGTAAGTAAGGCTTGACGAATAAAAGTGTCAATCTAGGATGACACATCGAACAAGCGCCGCACCCGTCGCCATCGGGTTGAGGCACGAGACAGGGGAGGGTCGACCACAATGCACGCGCTGGCCGTCCTCTTCGAACGCCCCGAACAGCTGTCGCTCGCCGAACTCGCCCTCGACGCTCCGGGCCCGGCCGACGCGGTGGTCGAGACCCTGTGGAGCGGCATCAGCACCGGCACCGAGCGCCTGCTCTGGACGGGCCGGATGCCACCCTTCCCGGGCATGGGCTATCCGCTGGTCCCCGGCTACGAATCGGTGGGCGAGGTGGTGGAAGCCGGCCCCGCCTCCGGCCTCGCCGTCGGGCAGCGGGTCTTCGTGCCCGGCGCCCGCTGCTTCGGCCCGGTGCGCGGCCTGTTCGGCGGCGCGGCCTCGCGCCTGGTGAGCGACGGCGCGCGGCTCGTTCCCATCGATGCGGATTTGCGCGAACACGGCATCCTGATCGCCCTCGCGGCCACCGCCTACCATGCACTCCACGCGCGTCCGGAAGGCCGCTCGCTCATCGTCGGCCACGGGGTGCTCGGGCGGCTTCTCGCCCGCCTGACACGGATCGCCGGCGGCGAGCCGGTGGTGTGGGAAACGAACGCGATCCGGGCCACGGGCGCGCAGGGCTACGAGGTCGTGCATCCGGATGCGGACGAAACCCGCGATTACGGTTCCATCACCGATGTCAGCGGCGACGCCGCGATCCTCGACACGCTGATCGGGCGGCTCAGGCCCGGCGGCGAGATCGTGCTCGCCGGTTTCTACGAGGCGCCGCTCTCCTTCGCCTTCCCGCCCGCCTTCCTGCGCGAGGCCCGCATCCGCGTCGCCGCCCAGTGGCGGCCGGACGATCTCGCCGCGGTTCTGACCCTGATCGAAGGGGGGCGTCTCTCCCTCGACGGGCTGATCACCCATCGCGAAACGGCGGCGCACGCGCCGTCTGCCTATCGCACGGCGTTCGGTGAGCCCGAATGCCTGAAGATGATCCTCGATTGGAGAGCCGCTTCATGAACATGCAGCTGAACGGAGCCGCACTCCTGCGCGCCGAAGCCGCCATCGAGCCGGATGCGGCCCCCGTCTCCGCCACCAAGGAGACGCAGATCATCGCGATCTACGGCAAGGGCGGCATCGGCAAGTCGTTCACGCTGGCCAATCTCAGCTACATGATGGCCCAGCAGGGCAAGAAGGTCCTGCTCATCGGCTGCGACCCGAAGAGCGACACGACGTCCCTGCTCTTCGGCGGCCGCGCCTGCCCGACCATCATCGAAACCTCCACCAAGAAGAAACTCGCCGGCGAGCAGGTCGCCATCGGCGATGTCTGCTTCAAGCGCGACGGCGTCTACGCCATGGAGCTCGGCGGCCCGGAAGTCGGGCGCGGCTGCGGCGGGCGCGGCATCATCCACGGTTTCGAACTGCTGGAGAAGCTCGGCTTCCACGAATGGGGCTTCGATTACGTCCTGCTCGACTTCCTCGGCGACGTGGTCTGCGGCGGCTTCGGCCTGCCGATCGCCCGCGACATGTGCCAGAAGGTCATCGTCGTCGGCTCGAACGATCTTCAATCGTTGTATGTCGCCAACAACGTCTGCTCGGCGGTGGAATACTTCCGCAAGCTCGGCGGCAACGTGGGTGTGGGCGGCCTCGTCATCAACAAGGACGACGGCACCGGCGAGGCCCAGGCCTTCGCCGCCGCCGTGGGCATCCCGGTCCTCGCGTCCATCCCGGCCGATGACGACATCCGCAAGAAGAGCGCGAATTACGAGATCATCGGCCGGCCCGAGAGCCAATGGGGCTCGCTCTTCGCGGATCTGGCCCAGAACGTCCACGACGCGGCGGCCAACCATCCGACGCCGCTCTCCCAGGACGGGCTCCTCGGCCTGTTCAAGGGCGAGGCCGTGGGCCGGGGCGTCACCCTGGTCCCCGCCACCTTCGAGGATATGTGCGGCACGGTTCAGGTCGTGAAGCCGTCCCTCGAAGTCGTCTACGACGAGGTCTGACGCGCATGGCCGTCTCCCTCGACATCGCCGATCTGCGCGCCCGCAAGGAGCGCCCCGCCTCGACCCTGGCTCCCGCCGCATTGCCTGCGGAGGCGGTCAATCTCGCCGCCACCCAGTCCGACGGGCTCGGCTGCCATTCCGGCAAGGACGCGATGCGGGCGGCCGCCGAAGCCGCCGGGATGTCGGAGACGCTGGAGCAACTTAAAAAAGACTACCCGCAGGGGCCGCACGACCAGCCCCAGAGCATGTGCCCGGCCTTCGGCTCCTTGCGCGTCGGCCTGCGCATGCGCCGCACGGCGACGATCCTGTCGGGCTCGGCCTGCTGCGTCTACGGGCTCACCTTCACGTCGCATTTCTACGGGGCGAAGCGCAGCGTCGGCTACGTGCCCTTCAATTCCGAAACCCTCGTCACCGGCAAGCTGTTCGAGGACATCCGCGAGGCGGTGTTCGACGTGGCCAAGCCCGCCGATTACGACGCGGTCGTCGTCATCAACCTCTGCGTCCCCACCGCCTCCGGCGTACCGCTCCGGCTCCTGCCGAAGGAGATCGACGGTGTCCGCATCATCGGCATCGACGTGCCGGGCTTCGGCGTGCCGACCCATGCGGAAGCCAAGGACGTGCTCGCCGGGGCGATGCTGAAATTCGCCCGCTCCGAGGCCGAGCAGGGCCCGGTCCAGGCGCCGCGCCTCGGCCGCTCCGAGCGCCCCAGCGTGACGCTGCTCGGCGAGATGTTCCCGGCCGACCCGGTGGTGATCGGCGGCCTGCTCGAGCCGCTGGGCCTCAGCGCCGGCCCGGTGGTGCCGACCCGCGAATGGCGCGAGCTCTACGCGGCGCTCGACTGCGCGGCGGTGGCGGCGATCCACCCGTTCTACACCGCCTCGATCCGCGAATTCGAACTCGCCGGCCGCCCCATCGTCGGCTCCGCCCCCGTCGGCCATGACGGCACCGCCGATTGGCTCGACCGGATCGGCGACGCCTGCGCCGTGCCGCGCGCCATTGTGGAGGCCGCCAAGAACCGGCTCCTGCCGATGATCCAGGGGGCGCTGGCCGCCGCGCCTATCAAGGGCCGGATCACGCTCTCGGGCTACGAGGGGTCTGAACTGCTGGTCGGCCGGCTCCTCGTCGAGAGCGGCGCGGACCTGCGCTACGTCGGCACCGCCTGCCCGCGCACGCCCTATTCGGAGGCCGACCGCGACTGGCTGGAATCACGCGGCGTCATAGTGCGCTTCCGCGCCTCGCTGGAGGACGACCTCTCTGCCATGCGCGAGTTCCGCCCGGACCTCGCCATCGGCACCACGCCGGTGGTGCAGGCCGCCAAGGAGCAGGCGATCCCCGCTCTCTACTTCACCAACCTGATCTCGGCCCGCCCGCTCATGGGCGTCGCCGGCGCCGGGTCGCTCGCCAAGGTCATCAACACGGCGCTCGGCAACCGGCACCGGTTCGACGCCATGCGGGACTTCTTCGACGGGGTCGGCGAGGGCCATGCCGCCGGGATCTGGGAAGAGGTGCCGAAAGTCCGCCAGAACGTCGCCTCGGCGACGCGCGGAAAACCCTCCCACAACCCGATCGGGGAGATGGCCTGATGCTCGTTCTCGATCACGACCGGGCCGGCGGCTATTGGGGCGCCGTCTACGTCTTCACCGCCATCAAGGGGTTGCAGGTCGTCATCGACGGTCCCGTCGGCTGCGAGAACCTGCCGGTCACCTCGGTGCTCCACTACACCGACGCGCTGCCGCCGCACGAATTGCCCATCGTGGTCACCGGGCTGGCCGAGGAGGAACTCGGCCGCCACGGCACCGAGGCCGCGATGAAGCGGGCCCATGCCACCCTCGATCCGGGCATGCCGAGCGTGGTCGTCACCGGTTCCATCGCCGAGATGATCGGCGGCGGCGTGACCCCGGAGGGCACCAACCTCCAGCGCTTCCTGCCGCGCACCATCGACGAGGACCAGTGGCAGACCGCCGACCGGGCGATGTCCTGGCTCTGGCAGGAATACGGCGCCCGGAAATTCGCCAAGAAGGGCATCCCGGCCCGGCCTCCCCGCAAGGAGGGTGAGCGCCCCCGCGTCAACATCATCGGCCCGGCCTACGGCACCTTCAACATGCCCTCGGACCTGGCCGAGATCCGCCGCCTCGTGGAGGGGATCGGGGCCGAGGTGAACCTCGCCTTTCCGCTCGGCTCGCATCTCGCCGACGTGCCGAAACTCGTGAACGCGGATGCCAATATCTGCCTCTACCGCGAGTTCGGCCGCCTGCTCTGCGAAGCCCTGGAGCGGCCCTACCTGCAGGCGCCGATCGGGCTTCACGCCACCACCCGGTTCCTGCGCAAGCTCGGAGAGATCCTCGGCCTCGATCCGGAGCCCTTCATCGAGCGCGAGCGCCACACCACGATCAAGCCGGTCTGGGACCTGTGGCGCTCGGTGACCCAGGACTTTTTCGGCACCGCGAGCTTCGGCATCGTCGCCTCCGACACCTATGCGCGGGGCGTGCGCCGCTTCCTCGAAGACGAGATGGGCCTGCCCTGCACCTTCGCGATCTCGCGCCGGCCCGGCGCCAAGACCGACAACGCGGCGGTGCGGGACGCGATCAAGGCCAACCCGCCCCTCGTCCTGTTCGGCTCGTTCAACGAGCGAATGTACGCGGCCGAATGCGGATCGCGGGCGGTGTTCGTACCGGCCTCCTTTCCGGGCGCCATCATCCGCCGCCATACCGGCACGCCCTTCATGGGCTTCTCGGGCGCGACCTACCTCATCCAGGAGGTCTGCAACGCCCTGTTCGACATGCTCTTCCACATCCTGCCGCTCGCCCGCGACATGGACCGGGTCGAGGCGACGCCGGCGCGGATCCATCGCGAACTGCCCTGGGACGAGGCCGCCCGCACCCTCCTCGACGACCTCGTCGAGACCCATCCGGTGCTGGTGCGGATCTCGGTGGCCAAGCGCCTGCGCGACGCGGCCGAACGGGCGACCCGGAATGCCGGGCAGGACCGCGTCGGCCCGGCCGAGGTCGAGCGCGCGCATGCGGACCTGACCCTCGGAGCGGCGGCATGAGCGCCCCCGCCCCACACCCTCTTTCCGGCTGGAGCGGCGCGGCGCCGTTTCCGTCGAGAACCGGCTTCCTCGCGAGGCCGACCGCCGCGGATCGTGGACAGGAGATTTCCGCCATGCAGTCGATGACCATGCCGTCCCGCCAGTCCCTTTCGCGTCCCGCCCCGTCGCGTCCGATGACGCGCCTGCAGCGGCACGCGCTGCAGTTCCGCCTCCTCCTGGTGGCGACCTACCCGTTCTTCCTCGCGGCGGCGGCGCTCCAGCGCCTCGTCCCGGCACGAGCCCCGGCGGGCCACGGGCTCATCGCCCGGCGCTCGGTCTTCGGCGAGGCCAAAGCCATGGCCGAGTCGGCGATCCCCTTCGTCTTCATGGGCTGACGCCTTCCGGGGCCGGATCGCCCCGGGCCGATGCCCGCCCGATCCGGAACCCGAACGACCTCCCGTCCGACGAGGGGGGGGAACGACCGTCGCGAGCGCCGCTGCCGGCCCCCGCGACCTCACCCGCCGCGCGTGGAGCACGCCCGGCCAGACGAAAGCGGAGGCTCACATCATGTCCAGTGGAATCGAGAAGGCGAGCAGCCTGTCCGGGCTGACCGAACCCGAAGCCAAGGAGTTCCACGCGATCTTCCTGACGAGCTTCATCATCTTCACGGCCATCGCCGTGGTCGCGCATATCCTCGTCTGGATGTGGCGCCCGTGGCTGCCCGGCCCCAAGGGCTACGCCGCCCTCGACACCGTCACGAGCGCCGCGCACGGCCTCGTCTCGATGATCTCCTGAGGAGGAACGCACCCATGCACAAGGTCTGGCTTCTCTTCGATCCGCGCCGCACGCTGGTGGCGCTCTTCACCTTCCTGTTCATCCTGGCGCTGCTGATCCACTTCATCTTGCTCAGCACCGACCGGTTCAACTGGCTGGAAGGCCCCAAGGCCCCGCGCGCCGCCAATGCGCAGACGCTGGTCCTGCCGACGATGCCCGCCTGACGGGGCGGGCCGGGATCACCCTCCTCCCCCTCCGGTCTCGGGCTCGCCCGAGACCCGCATGTCAGGTGCCCATATCGGGCAAGCCCGAGATGGGTGCGGGGAGGAGTTGGAGGTGGGGGTGGCTGGGCGACCTTCCTACTGCGGAGGCTGGCGGCGCCACCCCCACCCCTAGCCCCTCCCCACAAGGGGGAGGGGGACGACGCGCACCCTGACGGATGCGCCCATCCATCAAGAATCGTGACCTGTGAAGCCGGGAGGTATTCGCGATGGCGATGCTGAGTTTCGAACGAAAATATCGCGTCCGCGGCGGCACGTTGCTCGGTGGAGACCTGTTCGATTTCTGGGTCGGGCCGTTCTATGTCGGGTTCTTCGGCGTCACGACGTTGTTCTTCTCGGTGCTCGGCACCGCGCTGATCGTCTACGGCGCGGCCCTCGGGCCGACCTGGAACATCTGGCAGATCAACATCGCGCCGCCCGAGCTGAAATACGGGCTGGCGCTCGCCCCCCTCAAGGAGGGCGGCCTCTGGCAGATCATCACCTTCTGCGCCATCGGCTCGTTCGTCTCCTGGGCCCTGCGCGAGGTCGAGATCTGCCGCAAGCTCGGCATCGGCTACCACGTGCCCTTCGCCTTCTCGGTGGCGATCTTCGCCTATGTCTCGCTGGTGGTGATCCGGCCGTTCCTGATGGGCGCCTGGGGCCACGGCTTCCCCTACGGCATCCTCTCCCATCTCGATTGGGTTTCGAACACCGGCTACCAGTACCTGCACTTCCACTACAATCCGGCGCACATGCTGGCGGTGTCGTTCTTCTTCACGACGACGTTCGCCCTGTCCCTGCACGGCGCCCTGATCCTCTCCGCCACCAATCCGGGCAAGGGCCAGGTGGTGAAGACGCCCGAGCACGAGGACACCTTCTTCCGCGACACGATCGGCTACTCGATCGGCACGCTCGGCATCCACCGGCTCGGCCTGTTCCTCGCCCTCTCGGCGGGCTTCTGGAGCGCCGTCTGCATCATCATCAGCGGCCCGTTCTGGACCCGCGGCTGGCCGGAATGGTGGGGCTGGTGGCTCAATCTCCCGGTCTGGCGCTGACGAGCGCCGCAGAGTTCACGACGCGAAACCGGTGACCACTTCCGCGAAACCTGCTGAGCGGGGCACGACGACCATGGCCTACTATCAAAACATCTTCACAGAGGTCCAAGTCCGCTCCACCATTCCGGAACTCGGCGTTCCCGTCGATGTCGACCGGCGCTGGGGCACGCCGTTCCACAGCTACCTGTTCGGCCTGTTCGGCAACGCCCAGGTCGGCCCGATCTATATCGGCTATCTCGGCGCCCTCTCGGGCGTGTGCTTCCTCATCGCCTTCGAGATCGTCGGCCTCAACATGTGGGCCTCGGTGAACTGGGACCCGGTCCAGTTCGTGCGCCAATTGCCCTGGCTCGCCCTGGAGCCGCCGCGACCGCAATACGGGCTCAAGATCCTGCCGCCGCTGCAGGAGGGCGGATGGTGGCTGATCGCCGGCTTCTTCCTCACCGCCTCGATCCTGCTGTGGTGGGTGCGGCTCTATCGCCGCGCCCGGGCGCTCGGCCTCGGTACCCACGTGCCCTGGGCCTTCGCCTCCGCGATCTGGCTGTTCCTGGTCCTCGGCTTCATCCGGCCCATCCTGATGGGGTCGTGGAGCGAGGCGGTGCCCTTCGGCATCTTCCCGCATCTCGACTGGACCGCCGCCTTCTCGCTCCGCTACGGCAACCTCTTCTACAACCCGTTCCACATGCTCTCGATCGTCTTCCTCTACGGGTCGACGCTGCTCTTCGCGATGCATGGCGCCACCATCCTGGCGGTGAGCCGCTTCGGCGGCGAGCGCGAGATCGACCAAATCGTCGATCGCGGCACCGCCACCGAGCGCGCCGCCCTGTTCTGGCGCTGGACCATGGGCTTCAACGCCACCATGGAATCGGTCCACCGCTGGGCCTGGTGGTTCGCCGTGCTGACCACCCTCACCGGCGGCATCGGCATCCTGCTCACCGGCACGGTGGTCGACAATTGGTATCTCTGGGCGGTCAAGCACGGCGTCGCCCCGTCCTATCCGCAGGTCTATGCGCCGGTCGTCGATCCCTTGAGCATGCCGGGGGCGGTCCCATGAAGACGTTTTTCACTGTCCTCGCTGGCTCGATCGCCTTCTTCCTCACCGTCGCGATGTTCGGTCTGACCGACTGGGACCGGCCGCCCCTGGCGGTTCAGCAAAGCGGCTTTCGCGGCACGGCGATGGACCAGATCCATACCCGCGCCGGGGCGGCCGAGACGAAGGCGGCCAATGTCGCGCCGGCGCCGGCCGACCCGGCCGAGCCCGGCGAGGAACTCGCCGGCGCCACCTACGAGAATGTTCAGGTCCTCAAGAACGTCAGCGTCAACGAGTTCAACCGCCTGATGGTCTCGATGACCGAATGGGTCAGCCCCGAACAGGGCTGCACCTACTGCCACAACACCGAGAACATGGCCGACGACAGCCTCTACCAGAAGAAGGTCGCCCGCCGGATGCTGCAGATGACCCAGCACATCAACGAAAGCTGGAAGGACAACCATGTGGGGGGCACGGGCGTCACCTGCTTCACCTGCCATCGCGGCCAGCCGGTGCCGGCCCATGTCTGGTTCACCGATCCCGGCCCGAACCGGCCCGGCGGCTTCATCGCCCGCAACAACGGGCAGAACCTGGCCAAGGCCTCGGTGGGCCTCGCCTCGCTGCCCTACGACACGCTGACCGAGTACCTCGCCGACAAGACCATCGACAACAACGCCATCCGGGTGAACGCCACCACGGCGCTTCCCACCACCAAGGGCAAGCCGATCCAGGACGCCGAGAAGACCTACGGCCTGATGATCCACATGTCGGAGGGCCTCGGGGTCAATTGCACCTTCTGCCACAACACAAGGGCGATCTCGAACTGGTCGCAGAGTACGCCCCAGCGCACCACCGCCTGGCACGGCATCCGCATGGTGCGGGACATCAACGGCAATTACCTCGAGCCGCTGACCTCGACCTTCCCCACGGCCCGCCTCGGCGTGCTCGGCGACGTGCCGAAGGTGAATTGCACCACCTGCCACAACGGCCAGAGCAAGCCGCTCAACGGCGCTCAGGTCATCGGGCCCTATCCCGAACTGGCCAAATCCACCGAGACGGCGAGCGCGGCGGACCCTGCACCGGCAGACCCGGCTCCGACCCCCGCGCCACAATAGATTTTCGGGGATAGACAAAGGGGGGTGGGTTCTTTGGGATCCGCCCCTTTTGCTTGCGCGGACGGGCACCACACCAAGTCCCAAGCGAGCCCGTCCCAGCGGGCACGGTTGAGCATCCCCTCACTCCGCACGCTTCCTGGATTCACACCTGCTCTTTCAGGCAGAGCGCGTCCCTCTCCCCCTTGTGGGGAGAGGTTAGGAGTGGGGGCGGCTCCGCTTGCCTCCGCACCCTGAGGGTCGCCCAACCACCCCCACCTCCAACTCCTCCCCACAAGGGGGAGGAGGGCTCGTCAGCGCAGCACGCGAAATGTGTGAATGCCGTAGCCCGGCCGGGAGAGGGGAGAAGAGCGTGCCGCATGGTTGCGGGAACCGCCTATAACCCCTTCAAGCCACGGCGTGCTGTGTGACTCCGCGCCGTCCTGACCAGCGTTCCAGCACCTCGGGGATGCTCCCGGCACCCTCGGGGCGACCGATATAGTAGCCCTGGCCCTCGTCGCAGCCTTCCTGGCGCAGGCGCTCGAACTGGATCTCGTTCTCGATCCCCTCGCCGGTGGTGCGCATGTGCAGGCTCAATCCGAGGCCGATGACGGCGCGGACGATGAAGGCGGATTCGTCGGCCGCGGTGATGTCGCGGACGAAGGACTGGTCGATCTTGATCTTGTCGAAGGGGAAGCTGCGCAAGTAGCTGAGCGACGAGTAGCCCGTGCCGAAATCGTCCATGGCGATCCGGACGCCGAGGCGTCGCAGGGCGTGCAGGGTGGCGAGGGTGGCGGCATTGTCCTTGAGCAGGACCGATTCCGTGATCTCGAGCTCCAGGCGCGCAGCGGGGAGGCGGCTGAGGCTCAGCGCCTCCTTGACGGAATGGATGATGATGCCGTCCCGGAACTGGGCCACGGAGACGTTGACCGCGACCCGGATGCCGTCGGGCCAGCGCATGGCCTCGGTGCAGGCGGTGCGCAAGGCCCAGGCCCCGAGTTGCACGATGAGGCCGATCTCCTCGGCGACCGTGATGAAATCCCCCGGGGGAACGAGGCCCCGCTCCGCATGATGCCAGCGCATCAGCGCTTCGAACCCGCCGACGCGGCGGCCGCGAAAATCGTAGATCGGCTGGTAGAACATCTCGAACGCGCCCTGGGCCACGGCCTCGCGCAGGTCGAGTTCGAGGGCGCGGCGGGCCTGGAGCCGGATGTCCATCTCCACCTCGAAGAAGCGCCAGGTGCCGCGCCCATCGGCCTTGGCGCGGTAGAGGGCGACGTCGGCGTTCTTGAGGAGCTTGTCGCAGCTGGTGCCGTCGCCGGGCGCGAGGCAGATGCCGATGCTGACCCCGACCGCGACCTGCTGGCCGTCGAGCTCGTAGGGATTGCTCACCACGTCCACGATCCGCCGCGCCAGGATGGTGGCTTCCTCTGGGTAGGTCACACCCGCGAGGATGATGGCGAATTCGTCGCCGCCGAGCCGGGCGACGGTATCGACCTCGCGCAGGCAGGCGCTCAACCGGTTGCCCACCGCCTTGAGGAGTTCGTCCCCGACCGGGTGCCCGAGGGTGTCGTTGACCTCCTTGAACCGGTCCAGGTCGAGGCAGAGCACGGCGAACATGCCGCCGCGCCCGAGATGGGCCAGGGCCTCCTCGATCCGCTCGCCGAACATGGCGCGGTTGGGCAGGCCGGTGAGGACGTCGTGGCGGGCCATGTAGGCGATGCGGGCATCGGCCTGGCGCCGCTCGGTCACGTCCTCGTAGGTGGAGACCATGCCGCCCCCGGCCACGGGCTTGTGGGTGACGGCGAGGACGCGTCCGTTGCCCATCTGGCGGAAGCCCGAACCGGCGGCCGAGATCTGCCGTCCCTCGATCTCGAAGACCGTGCCCTCCTCGGCCGAGGCCAGGTAGAGCGACGCCACGTCCTCGTAGGGCGTGCCGAGCGGCAGGTCTTCCGGCGCGAGGTCGAACAGCTCGCAATAGCGCCGGTTGACGACGGTGAGGTGCCCCTCGGCGTCGAACAGGCACAGGCCCTGCGACATGTTGTCGAGGGCGGTGTCGAGGCGCAGGTTGGTCGATTGGAGATGCGCCTCCTGGACCTTCAACAGGGTGATGTCGCTGCAGACCGCGATGAAGCCGCCGGTGCGGGTACGGCTGCGGCTGATCCGGAGCCAGCGCCCGTCGAGAAGCTGCGTCTCGCGCGGCGCCGCCCAATCGTCGTCGTCGGAGAGGAGGGTGCGGGCGAGCGCGTTGCCGTCGCGGGCGACCTCGGCGAGCGAGGTGTCCCGCGGCAGCGGCTCGTGACCGAATCCGAGGAAATCCTCCGCCTGCCCGTTGATGAGCGCGATCCGCCCGGATTGATCGACCACCACGATGCCTTCGAGGGAGGTCTCGAGGGCGTCGGCGAGATGCGCCTCCGCCGAGATGCGCTGCGCGACCTCCTGCTCCATCGCCCGGCGGATGTTGTCGCGCATGACGCCCATGGAGGCGAGGAGGGCGCCGAGTTCGTCCGCGCTGCCGGACGGGATCGTCACGCTGAGGTCGCCGGCCGCGATCCGCGACGCGACCATGGACGCATCCGCCACCGGCCGCATGATGCGCCGCGCCAGCAGGAAGGCGACGAAGGCCGACATGGAGAGGGCGAGCAGCGTGCCGAACAGGTTGATCTGCGTCTCGCGGGCGACGATGGCGCGGGCCTGCTGCCGGTAGATGAAACCGTCGCCGGCGGTGTGGTTGATGAAGAGGTCGAGATGCTCTTCGGCGGCGGCCGCATGCCGGTCGACGACGTCCCAATCGGCCTCCCTGGTCTCGCGGCCGGCGAGGACGGATCGGGCGGCGTCCCAATCCTTCACCGAGCGCTCCACGGCTTGCGCCGCCTGGGTCGCGCGGCTCGACTGGGCCCGCTCGACCGCCACGGCGAGATCCTCGGCGAACACGCGGCGGAGGGTCTCGAGCCGGCCTTCGAGCTGCGTCTTCACGGCGGCGTCGGCGCTCATCCGACGACGGGATTCCAGGGAGCGCATATTGGCGAAATCGGCGGCGGCGGCCCGCGCGTAATTGATCGACATGAGGGACTGGTCGAAGGTCCGGCTCACGAGTTCGTCGGCCCGGCGGATCCCCGAGGCCGCCGAGAGGCCGAGAATGCCCGTAATGGCGGTCATGATGAGAAACGCGATCAGAATTCGACCGCGGATAGTGCCGGCAAAAGAGACAGCCGTGGCGACCGGCCTCGGCCAGATCCTCTCGCCCGACTTGGCGGATTTCCCACCGTGAATAGAATTCATTAAGTGTGTCTCATCCGGCCCATCGTAAATTGTTCGCCTGTAATAGTTAAGCTGGGCTTGAAACCTTCATACAGCTTTGCCAATTAACAGCATATTTACTTGCCCTGGTGAAAATGCGAAAGGGCAAAAAATCATACCTATAGGTTGCATGAGACGCATCACTTCATTCAGCGCTGCCTTCGCCCTGGTCGCGACCGGCGTCGCCGCCTTTGCCCTCCATGCCTCGGCGGCCGGACAGGTCTACCGCATCTCGCAGAAGGGGCGGGCGTTCCAGCCGAGTGCGCTGGTCATCAAGAAAGGCGAGACCGTTCAGATCGTCAACGACGACGGCGACCTCCTGCATCACGCCTATATCGACTCCCCGACATTCCGCTACGATTCCGGCGATCAGGAGCCCGGCGGGAAGGCCGAGATCGTCTTCCCCGTGAGCGGGACCTTCGCCGTCCTGTGCGGCATCCACCCCAAGATGAAACTGGCGGTCCGCGTCGACGGCAACTGACCGCGACGCGTCCCGGATGCCGGCCCGGGCTACAGCGCCCCGGCCGCCGACAGCGCGGCATGGGCGCCGTAATAGAGCCCGATGAAACTCGCGAGGGCGGCCCCGTATCCGAAGGGCATCGTCGCAAGCTGGCGGACCCGCAGCGGAACCCTGGCGTCGTCGGCCGCGATGGCCACCATCGCCACGATGATCGGGGAATGGCCGATCGCGTCGACCTTGCCGAATTCGAAGATCGCCGAGACGAAGGCCGCCGCAAGCACGATCGCCGCGACGCGGCGCACCAGGGGCGTGCAGAGCAGTCCGAAGGCGAGGGCGAATTCCACCGCACCGGCGGCCTTCATGAAGAAGGCCCCGTCGAAGCCCATGGTCAGTTCCGGGCGATCGATGAAGAGCGGGTAAGACCATTGCGGATAGGCCCATTTCTCCACCGAGGCCCACATCAGCGTCACCGCCGCCGAGTAGCGGACGATGTCGAGGGGCCGGATTCCGAACAGCTCCCGCCGGAGCCCGGTCAGGGCGAGATAGGCGGCGACGCCGAGGAAGACGGGATAATCCGCGAGGTGGAAGACGCCGTAATTCGCAACCGCGATCCCGAACAGGACGACGATGCCGAGCGCCGAGAGCGGCATCGTCTGCCGCCACAGGAACCCCGCCGCGATGGCGAGCTGGAACCAGGGCAGGGCGGTGCTGGTGGTGGTGAGCTCGGGCGTGAGGATGATGCCGCCGAGCGACCAGAGCGACACGAAGAAGCCACCGCAGACCGCCCGGAACATCAGTTCGGTGTTCACCCGCGCCCAGGCCGTGACCCGGTCGAGGGACCGCATCATCGCCTCGCCGAGGATCGTCCGCTCAAGCAACGCGCCGACGAACAGGGCCAGGAGCGAGACGACGACGAGTTGCTCGAAACTATCGCACAGTACCTCGCCGAGCCCGACGGGCGCGCCAGCGACGTCGAATGCACAGAACCATTTGACATGGGCACTGGCCCCAGTGGCGCTCGTGACGAGGACCAGAAGGGCAGCAGACATTGCACTTGGGCCGGGCAACCGACAACGCGCACTCATGTGGTGAAGCCTTAGCGAAATCTGGAGCGCCGACATTCGGCGGCCTTGAAGTCGTTCTACTTAGATTTTATCGATCGTGGAAGGATTTCGTTAATGATTTTTAAGCATCGTTAACGATCTCCCAGACCGGCTACCCTACCGTGGCCCAGACGATCCGCATCCCCGAGCGGTTGTGAAGCGGGGAGGCCAGCCGTGGGCTGCGCCGGTATCGCAAACACACGTGACCAGGCACGAATCAATGGCCACGTCACCCCCGAGCAACAGCGTAGGCGCTCGTCGAGATTGTCGACGGGATATTTCGGCAAAAGCTGGTCTTCATCGAGGGGCGGCGCCTAAGCCCTCTCTCCGTATCAAGCAGAAAGGCTCTCGCGTGATTACAACACTCAGCCTGTCGACCCTGATCGCAGGCGGCAGCTTCGCTTATGCTTCGACGCGCGTAGCGGCGCGGGCCGCGACCTACGAGACCTGGGGCGGATCCCTGATGATCGTAGGCCTGTCGCTCGCCGGCGTCGGGTTGACGCTGTTCCGCTAGAACCTGGGCGGAATGGGACGATAACCTGTCGGCCGAGCCCGCCGCGATTTCCGCGGCGGCCCTCGCGACTGCGAAGCTGGCGTCGAAGTCTTAGTTCGACGCGGCCTTCTGCTTGGGTTCCGTGGCGGTCAGCGTGGCCAGGAAAGCCAGGAGATCGGCCTTCTCGGATTCCGAGAGGTTGAGCGGCCGGATCTTGGGGGAACGGCTCGGGCGTTCGATGCCGCCGCGATCGTAGAGATCGATGACCTCGCGCAGGGTCGCCACCGAACCGTCATGCATGTAGGGCCCGCGCTGCGCGACGTCGCGCAGGGTCGGGGTCTTGAAGGCGTATTGCAGGCCCTTCGATTTCGGGAACAGACGTCCCCGGCCGATATCGTCGTCCCGGCCGACGCCGATATCGTGGAACGATCCGTCGGTGAACGCCCAGCCGGAATGGCATTCGTGGCACCCGGCCTTGCCGTTGAAGAGTGCGAAGCCCGACTTTGCGGGGGCTTCCACCGCCGAAGCATCGCCGTCGCGCCAGCGGTCGAACGGCGCGCTTCCCGACACGATGGTGCGCTGGAATGCGGCCAGCGCCCGCTCGATCCCGCCGCGCGTGACCTGACGATCCTCGAACGTCGCGGCGAAGGCCGAGACGTAATCCGGATCGGCCCGCAGGCGGGCGATCAGCTCCTCTTCCGAGAGGTTCATCAGATTCGGGCCGGTAATCGGCGTGAAGGCGACGGATTCGAGGTCCGGAAACTTGCCGTCCCAGCCGAGCGGCGCGAGCCAACCGACATTGAGCAGGGTCGGCGTGCGCAGCTTCAGTTCGATCCCGGGCTCGCCGATCGCCCGCATCCGCCCGTCGCCCCAATGGCGCGACGGCTCGTGGCAGGTGGCGCAGGAGATGGTGCGGGATTGCGAAAGGACCGGATCGAAGAACAGCGTCCGGCCGAGCTCGATCTGGGCCGGCGTATCGGGACCGCCCTCGGGCACCGGCAGTTCGGACGGGCGTGCAAAGGCGCCGCGCCACGCTGCCGCGTCGTCGCTGCTGCTGTGAGTGGCGAACAGGCTCGCGCCGATCACCGCCGCCACCGAAACCGTCACGGCCACCTTGCTGAAAGCCAAGCCTGCCTTTCGAGTCATCCTGCTCTCCGACTGACCAGTCTAGGCGGTTCCGTTTAAGATTGTGTTGCCAATGCAGAATGAGACCGTGCCCGCGTCCTCACGCCGCGGCGTCGCTCCGGCGGTCGGGGGCGGGCGCGAGGAGAAGGACGACGGCGCCGGCGATCATGCACGTCACGGAGCCGAGCAGCACGCCGATCTTGGTTTCGGTCTCCAGACCGGGATTGTCCGCGAAGGCGAGGAGGCCGATGAACAGGCTCATGGTGAAGCCGACGCCGCAGAGCAGCGACAGGCCGTAGATCTGCCACCAGCCGGCATGGGCCGGGCGCTGGGCGAGGCCGAGTTTCACGGCGGCGAAGACCGCGCCGAACACGCCGATCTGCTTGCCGACGAGGAGGCCGAGGGCCACGCCGAGGGTCACCGGATCGGACAGCATCGCCGGCGACATGCCGCTGAACGAGACGCCCGCATTGGCGAAGCCGAAGACGGGAAGGACGAGATAGGCCGACCAGGGATGGATCGCATGTTCCAGCTTGTGGAGCGGCGAGGCCGGGTCGTCGGGTCTGGCGGGGCTCAGGCGCAGCGGAATGGTCAGAGCGAGGAGCACGCCCGCGATGGTGGCGTGGATGCCCGATTTCAGCACGAGGAACCACAGGACCGCGCCGAGGACGAGGTAGGGCGAGAGGCGGCTCACGCCCGCGCGGTTCAACCCGAACAGGATCGCGACGACGACGCCCGCACCGGCCAGGCTCGGGAGCGACAGGTTGGCGGTGTAGAAGGCGGCGATGATCAGCACCGCGCCGAGATCGTCGATGATGGCCAGCGCCGTGAGGAACACCTTCAGCGAGACCGGGACACGCGATCCGAGCAGGGCGAGGACGCCGAGCGCGAAGGCGATGTCGGTGGCGGTGGGGATCGCCCAACCCCGCAGGGTCTCGGGCGAGGAGCGGTTGACCAGGACGTAGATCAGCGCCGGCGCGACCATCCCGCCCAGAGCCGCGATGCCAGGCAAGACCCGGTCCGGCCAGGTGCGAAGCCGCCCGTCCAGCACCTCGCGCTTGATCTCCAGCCCGACGAGCAGGAAGAACACGGCCATCAGGCCGTCATTGACCCAGTGCAGGACGGAGAGGCCGCCTACATACGCGCCGAGCAGGGCGAAGTAGCTCGACGCGAGGGGGGAATTGGCGACGATCAGGGCGAGCACGGCGCTCGCCATCAGGATCAATCCGCCGCTGGCCTCGCTCCGGAGGGCGTTGCGCAGGGCGGAGAAGGGTCGGCGGGCAGGCGCGGTTTCCAGCATGGAGTACGCCTGCCAGTGGTCGAGCCCGACGGCAAGCCGTCAGAGCATCGGAACGGGCATGCGTTCCCGTCCCGACCGGCAACTCGCGCGGAACGCAAAGTCGCCGATCAGAGGTCGATCGACATCGACAGCAGGTAGGTGCGCGGCGCCCCCTGGAAGAACGTGCCGAACGACGCCACGCCGGTCCAGTAATTCGTCCCCGTCACGTTCACCACATTGGCGCGGAACGTCGTCCGGCGCCCGTCCAACAGGGTCGCGTAGCGAAGTCCGAGATCGAGACGGGCCCAATCCGGCAGGGCCTGGGCGTTCGCCGTATCGACGAATTGCCGCCCCGTATAGATGACAGCGCCGTTCAGGGTCAGGCCTGGGACCCAGGGCAGATCCCACTCCGCTCCGAGATTGAGTTGCACATCGGGTACGCCGATCGGCCGATTGCCCACATTGGCGGCCAGCGCGGATCGCGTGCGCACGCCGTCGAGCAAGGTGAGGCCGCCGAGGACACGCAGCTCCGGTGCGATCTCGCCATAGACGTTGAACTCCAGGCCGCTCACGGTCTGTTCGCCGGTTTGGGCATAGCGGCTGTCCGGGCTCAGTTCGCCGATGGGCCGCGTGATCTGGAAGGCGCTGAAGGAGGTGCCGATCCGGCCGAAATCCACCTTCACGCCGGCCTCGACCTGTTGCGCGACGTAGGGCGCCAACACCTCCCCGAAGTTGCTCGCGGTGGCCGGAGCGATGTCGCCACGGCTCAGACCCTCGATATAGTTGCCGTAGAGGGAGATGTTCTCCCAGGGCCGTACGACGAGACCGACGAGGGGACTGGTCGCGCTCTGGTCGTAGGACGAGGCCAGGGTGCCCACGTTCGAGACGTAGTTGCGGGCCTCGATACGCTGCTGACGCACGCCCACCGTGAGGAGAATGCGCTCATCGAGGACGGACATCGTGTCCGCCACCGAAACCCCCGTCAGCGTACTGTCGGACAGGCGCGGCCGAGACGACGAGATGACCGGAGCGATGTAGGGGGCGAGGACGGGATTGTAGATGTTCGACAGATAGCTGCCGCGCACGGCGGAAAGATCCCGTCCCGTATCCTCGGTGTAGACCGAGGTCTGTACCGCGAAGGCGTGGCGGATGAATCCGGTCTCGAACTTGGTCCGGATGCCCGCGTCGTAGGTAAGCCGGTCGACGCCGAGATTGTAGTATTGCGGGGCCGTCGTGGTGTCGCCGAGGACGTTGGTGATGGTCGGTGCGGACGCGAAGTAACGCTCGACACCCGTTTGCGAACCGCCGATGTCGCCGAAGAGGGTGATCTGGTCGCTCAGGTCGTACTCCATGCGCAGCAGACCGCCGCGATCGTCCACCTTCGAGTACTCCCAGGGTTGGCTCACGTTCATACGACCGTCGGCGGCCCTCGGTACGGGCACGCCGGCCCTGAGAAGGAAAGGACGCAGGGGTGCGGTGAAGCGATCGTTCTGCGCCAGGAGGTAGAGCCACGCACGGAATCGGTCCCCCTGGTAATCGAGGGCGAGCGACGCGACCCCCGTCGTCTCGGATTGGCGGTCGATGGGCGTGTCGCCGCCCCGCAGGCTGCCGACGAACCGCGCTCCCCATTCCCGGTTCGCGCCGTAGCGCCGCGCCATGTCCAGTTGGCCGCCGCCGCGTGCGATCGAACCGTAATCGAGGGTGACACGCGTCAGATCCTCGCCCGCACGCTTGGGCACCACGTTGATGACGCCCCCGATTCCCCCATTCGGAGCGATCCCCGAGAGTGCCGCCGAGGGACCCTTCAGGACTTCGATGCGCTCGGCATAGTCGGTGAGGACACGCAGACTCGGCGCAACGCCGTAGATCCCGTCGAAGGCGATCTCGCCGCTGGTCCCCTCGTTGATGGGAAAGCCGCGGATGGAGAAAGAGTCGAAGGGCGCGCCCGTCGTCTGCGTGGCCCGGACGGAGGGATCGAGGATGAGTGCCTCGGACACGGTGCTCGCCTGCTGGTCCCGGATGAAGCGGTCCGTGTAGCTCGTGACGTTGAACGGCGTTTTCGCCGTGTCGACATTGCCGAGCAAACCGATCCGTCCCCCCCGTGCCACCTGGCCCCCGGCATAGGGGGCGGACAAGCGTGAGGCGGCCGACATCGAATCCGCGGCGCTCGCGCGCTGCGCCTCCACCGAAAGCTCATCGAGGAGGACACCTCCCGGCGGCGCCGTCGGCGCTTCGAGCTGGACGAAGCGCGGATTGACGAGCGTGATGGTCGACGTGCTGGCCGAGCGATACGTCAATCCGGTGTTCTCCAGCAGCTTGGCCAAGGCCTCGAGGGGCAGGAGATCGCCGGCGACGCCCGCCGTGAAAAGATTTTCGGTCAGTGACGTCCTGTAGGCCAGCTTGAGCTGCACCTGTTTGGATAGGGCCGCGAGTGCCGGCTCGAGCGGGCCGGCCTCGATGGAGACCCTGACGCGGATCGTGGTCTGTTCGGCGGAATGCTCGGCCATCCGTGTCGAGCCCGGGACGAGGTCGAACCGGGGCAGGGTTTGGAAGAGCCGGCGCGCGGTGGAGGGCTGCTGAGCGGGCGCGGCCTGATTCATCGCGATGAGCGAGACGCCGATCCACGCTCCCCGCGCGAGCCAGCGCGCGCCGACATCTCGACCCTGCATCACCATCATCGGCCCCATCCGTCCAAAACCGGGGCGGTGCGCTTCGCGCTTCTTCGTCCCTGCGGAGATAGACCGTCGACCGGCGCATCTCCTGACGTCCGCCCCGAACTTTTTTTTCGCGCGGCGGACAAGGGCGGCTAACGCACCAGGATCACGAACGGCGTCAGGCGGGTGACGCGGATCCCCATCGCGGTAACCAGCACGTCGAGCGCCTCGTCGGTATCGCGCGGATCGAGCGTGCCGCTGAAGCGCCGCTCGCCGACGGAGGAATCCATCAGCAAGATCCGGCCGCGCCGATAGCGCTCGAGTTCGGCGATGACCTGCCGGAGACTTTGGCCGGAGAACGAGAGCTTACCGTCTCGCCACGACATCGCCTCTGCGACATTTCCCTGCCGCGCGACGGGGCGGTCGCCCGCGTCCCGGAACGCGACCTCACCCGGATGGAGCAGCGTGTGACCGACGGCCGTCGAGACATCGACACGCCCCTCGGCAACGCCGACGGGATCGGCGGCTCCATCGACCCGCACGTAGAAGCGGGTTCCGACGGCGCGGGCGCTGACACCGTTCCCGCGCACGACGAAGGGACGCCGCGGATCGGGCACGACATCGAACACCGCTTCGCCTCGGAGAAGATCGACGGCGCGCTCCTCGGCCGTGAAACGCAACGCGACCGCCGTGTCGGTGTTGAGGTCGATCCGGCTCCCGTCGACCAGGGTGCGGGTTTCGATCTCGCCCACACCCGTCCACGCATCGGCCCGCAGGCGATCGATCAGACCAAGCTGAGCCCCCGCGATTCCGGCGAAGGCGATCGCCACGACGGCGCTCAGCCCCACGGCCCGCCTGGACTTACGCTCGCGCGGATCAGGCACTTGGCCCATGGTCCGACGCCACGTCTCCATCTCCGCATAGGCTTCGGCATGGGCCGGATCGGCCCTGCGCCAGACTTCGAAGGCCTTTCGATCTGCACTGCTCGCATCGGCCGAGGTAAGCCGTACGACCCAGAAGGCGGCGGCCTCATAGACGGGATCGTCCTCCCCTCCGGGCGATGCATCCGGTGAGATGCGCTCGTTCATGCCGCTCTATCGATGTGCCGAGGGGGGATAGGCCGATCCGGTCCTTCATAGCGGACGTGCCGGATCGCAAGCTCCCGATATACGGGGTCGTAGCATCGCAACACTATAAGAAGTCGGCACAGCGACGGCGTGTATGAAGCAGCGCCTTCATGAGGTGCTTCTCGACCATGTTGCGGCTGATGCCGAGCCGCGCTGCGATCTCTCCGTTCGCAAGCCCGTCGAAGGCACTGAGCAGAAAGACCTCCCGGCACCGTGGCGGCAGCTCGTCGATGGCGGCCGCGACCAAGCGGAGCTGCTGGCGCGCGACGACCTGCTCCTCCGTGCGGATCGTCTCGTCGACGCCGCTCGCGAGGTGTACGTCCGTCACCTGCCGGAACAGATCGGCCTCGAACCGGCGACGCTTCCCCAAGCTGTTGGCGACGTTGCGGGCCACGAAAAACAGGAAGATCGGCGGGTGCTCGATCTCGGTCCTGTTGAGCGCCTTGATGAGGCGGAGATAGGTTTCCTGCATCGCATCGGCGGCGTCGGCGGGATTGTCGAGCAGCCGAAGCAGAAAGCGTTGAAGCTTCAGGCCCTCGCTACGATGCAGCGCATCGACTGAAACCGTTGGCATGATACCAGTACCACCCACTTTGGATCATGGCAGCATCGCTTGATGACCGTGCCTCCGAGCAAAGAAGCGAGCCGCTCATTATGCAAGCCGGGTGGTACTTTGTATGTTTTCTAAATAACTCGTCTTTCGAGTGAGCAAACCTTTGTCTTTTCGGGACAAATGTTCTCCCGAACGACATTTCTAAACTACATCTCGTTTCCGGATGGGCATCAATTCGTCGTGGTGTTGCAGCGCCACAACAAGACGGATCGAGGTTCGTGGCTGCGGCATGGCCGTTCGGTTGCCCCTCGCATGGCCCGTCAGTCCGCCGCTCTCCCCTTCTCCACCTCCGTCTGGCGCGCCTTCTGGTGCAGCAGGTTGAGGATCAGCGCCGTCCAGCCGGTCTGGTGCGAGGCACCGAGGCCGCGGCCGGTATCGCCGTCGAAGAACTCGTGGAACAGAAGGGCCTCCTCGGCGCCGGGCGCGGAGGCGATCGGCGGGCGATCGCCGAAGGCCGGGCGCTTTCCGTCCTCGCCCTTGGCGAAGAGGGAGATCAGGCGGTCGGTGAGGGCGTCCGCGATGGCGTTGAGGGTGACGAAGACACCCGATCCCGTCGGATATTCCACCACGAAATCGTCGCCGTAATAGGAATGGAACCGCCGCAGCGCCTCGACGACGAGGTAGTTGATCGGCATCCAGACCGGGCCGCGCCAGTTCGAATTGCCGCCGAACATGTTCGATGTGGAATCCGCCGGGTCGTAGCGCACCGTGAACGCGTCGCCGAACCCGTTGAGGGAATAGGGCCGCTCCAGATGCGCCTTCGACAGGGAGCGCACGCCGTGGGTCGAGAGGAACTCGGCCTCGTCGAGCATGCGCCGCAGCAGCGCCTTCATCCGGTGGCCGCGCAGGAGCGACAGCAGCTTGCGGTCGCCGACACCGCCCTCGTCCCAGCGCGAGACGAGGCAGGCGAGGTGGGGGCGGTTCTCGAGGAGCCAGTTCAGGCGCCGGGCGAAATCCGGCAGCCGCTGCAGCACCGAGGGTTCGATCACCTCGACGGCGAAGAGCGGCACCAGCCCCACCACGGAGCGGACCCGCAACGGCAGCATCCCGCCGCCGGGAATGTCGACCTCGTCGTAGTAGAACTCGTCCTCCTCGTCCCACAGGCCGAAGCCCTCGCCGCCCATGTCGGTCATCGCCTCGGCGATGAGGAGGAAATGCTCGAAGAACTTCGAGGCGGTGCTTTCGTAGACGTCGTTGTGGAGCGCGAGTTCGAGGGCGATGCGCATCATGTTGAGCGAATACATCGCCATCCAGGCGGTGCCGTCGGCCTGGTGGATGCGGCCGAAGCCGGGCGGCGGCCGCGACCGGTCGAACACCCCGACATTGTCGAGGCCGAGGAAGCCGCCCTGGAAGACGTTGCGGCCGTCCGCATCCTTGCGGTTCACCCACCAGGTGAAGTTGATCAGGAGCTTGTGGAAGACGCCCTCCAGAAAGGCGAGGTCGCCGCGCCCGCCGCGGCGGTCACGGTCGATCTCGAACACCCGGTAGGTGGCCCAGGCATGGACCGGCGGGTTGGCGTCGCCGAACTCCCATTCATAGGCCGGAAGCTGGCCATTGGGGTGCATGTACCATTCGCGGGTGAGGAGCAGGAGCTGCTTCTTGGCGAAATCCGGGTCGAGCAGCGCCAGCGGCAGGCAGTGGAAGGCGAGGTCCCAGGCCGCGAACCAGGGATATTCCCACTTGTCCGGCATCGAGAGCACGTCGGATCCGGCGAAATGACGCCAGTGGATGTTGCGCCCGCCATCGCGCTCGTGGGGAGGGGCGGGCTGGAGCGGATCGCCCTTCAGCCAGAGCCGCACATCGAAGCAATAGAACTGCTTGGACCAGATCAGCCCGGCGGCGGCCTGCCGGAAGATCGCGCGGGAATCCGCATCGGCGATCCCGTCCTGCAACGCATCGTAGAACGCATCCGCCTCGGCGACGCGGCGCAGCAGGATGGCGCCCTCGTGGTCGACCGGACGGGGCCGCGACCCCGCCGACAGCCTCAGGGTGACCCGCCGGGTTTCGCCGGGCGCGAGGCGGAAGGCGTAGTGCAGGCCGAGCTTGGTCCCCCCATCCCTCCGCACGGCGGATTCGTCGCCCCCGACGATGGCCGCGTGGAGCCCATCCTTGAACGGGCCGGCGGCATCGGGCTGCCAGCCATGCAGGCGCAGGTTGGTGTCGTTCTCGCAGAACAGCACCTCGGGCTCGCCGTCGAAGGAGAGGCGGTATCGGCCGAGGCGCGGATGCTCGCAGGCGATGCCGCCATCGGGCTGGACCGCCATGCGCGGGCGCGATTCGGCCGGTCCCTCGCGCCACGACCAGATGTTGCGGAACCAGAGCTGGGGCACGACGCGCAGGTCGGCGGCGTCCGGACCGCGGTTGGTCACGGTAATGACGGCGTGGATGTCGTCGATATCTTCCTTGGCATATTCGACGGTCACGTCGAAGAACCGGTCCCCGTCGAAGATTCCGGTCGCCTCGATCTCGTATTCCGGCTGATCACGGCCACGGCGCAGCCCCTCGCGGACGAGGTCCTCATACGGGAAGGCGGCCTGCGGATAACGGTAGAGGAACTTCAGGTAGGCGTGGCTCGGGGTCGCGTCGAGGTAGTGATAGACCTCCTTGACGTCCTCTCCGTGATTGCCCTCCTCGTTGGTCAGGCCGAAGAGCCGTTCCTTCAGGATGTGGTCGCGGCCGTTCCACAGGGCGAGGGACAGGCACATCTGCGCACGCTCGTCACAGATCCCCGCCAGCCCGTCCTCGCCCCAGCGATAGGCGCGCGAGCGTGCCTCCTCATGCGGCAGCGAGCGCCAGGCATTGCCGTCGCGGCTGTAATCCTCCCGCACCGTCCCCCATTGGCGCTCGGCGAGATACGGGCCCCACAGGGACCATGCGCGCTCGCCCCGCGCCTGCTCGGCGATGCGGCGGCGTTCGGCCCAGCCGTCGAGCTCGCTCACGCCGATTCCCCTCGTGCCGGACCGGGCCCGCGGGCCTCGCCGAACGGACACGACCGGCGCGCGACCGGCGACGGCTGGCGAAGGCGGGGGATCATGCGGCAACACATGGATAGCGGCTTATGGGCGGTCATCGGTCCCGATGGGCTTTGGCTCAGTGGGAGCCGAGATGCACCATTAGCGCCAAGCGCGGATAAGTCTCCGAGGAACATTCCGTCAGGGGCGGTCCTCGCCCCCCGCCGGAGAATGGGTCACGCAGGCGTCACGGAATGGTGCGCGTGGTCCGCCGCGAAAACCGGCGGCGATGGGCGGAGCACTCTGCTAGCCTGCGCCACCGCCACGACAGCCTGATTCCGGTGCCATGACCAGACCACGCACGAACACGGCCCGCACGCTCGGGCTCATCGCATGCCTCGCCCTGGCGCCCGCTCACGCGCTGGCACAATCGGCGACGAATCTCGAGGCCCTGCGCGGGCTGGCGCCGGTGAGCGCCCTGCCGGCGACGGCGGAGGGCAAGGCCGCGCTGGCGGCGAACCTCACGGTCACCGGCGACATCCAGATGGGGCGGCACCCGCAGCCCCTGCTGCTGCCCTTCGCCGAGCAACAGCGCCTCGCCCTGCGCGATTGCTTCATCACCGACGGCAACGCCGCGCAGCTCGCCGACGGCCTCGGCACCGCACTGGGAGATGCCTACCAGGCCAAGGCGCGCTACGAGGACTTCAAGACCTTCACCAGTGTTTCGGGCAGCCTCGCCCGCCTGATCGGCTACACCAACAACATCACCAAGTCGGATTCGAATGCGGGGAAGTACTTCTTCGCCAACGCGACGACGAATGGCGAGGCCCCCGTCTCCGAACCCGCCCGCGCCATCCTCACCAAGGTCGGCGGCACGACGGATGTCTTCGGCAAAGCCTATGGCCGTCCCGCCGGGACGCCGGGTGCCGACGCCTTCGGCAATTCGCGCCCGTTCCAGACCGAGCCGAGCCTTCTCGCCTATCGCGGCGAGGATTATTTCGGCGCCGCCTCCCACAGCATGGACTGGCTGCGCGGGCCGAAACAGAACCTGACGGACAGCCCGTCCTATCCGAGCGGCCACACCACCTACGGCTACACGGAATCGCTGCTCCTCGCCCTGCTGGTGCCCGAGCGCTACCAGCAGATGATCGCGCGCGGGGCCGAGTACGGCAACAACCGCATCGTGGTCGGCGCCCATTACGCCATGGACGTGCTCGGGGGCAGGGCGGTCGCGCTCCATGCCGTCGCCCATCTGCTGGCCAACGACCCCGCCTATGTGGGTCAGACCCGCGCGAACCCGGCCATCGACAACGAGATGAGCCGCGCCACCGACGGCGCGGTGACGATCTCCGACTATCCCGAGGCCCTGAAAGCGGCGCGCGCGGAACTCCAGGCCTTCCTTCGCGAGCGCTGCGGCGACACGGTGACCGCCTGCGCCGCCGCCGACCGGAGCCGCTTCAAGGATGCCGCCGCCAACGGGGCCTTCTACGCCTCCACCCAGACCTACGGGCTGCCGGTGGTGCATCAGTCCCGGTCGGGCCAGGCGGTGGATGTCGCGCGGGTCGCGCCGGAGGCCGGACACCTCCTCACGGCCGCCTTTCCGGCCGTGACCCTGGACGAGGCCAACGCCATCCTCACCGCCACCCTCGGCCCGGCCGGCGGCTTCCTCGACGACGGCTCGGTCTTCGGCCTGTATTCCCGCCTCGACCTCTATGCGGCAGGCGGCAAGGCGGCGGCCCTCGCGGCGAGCCGGCGCGCCACCGCGCCGTAGCGCCTGCGGGACGAGCAGTTCTAGACCGCCGCCATCCCGCGGGCGTTCAGGCTTTCTTAGCCATGCCGCGGGAGAATGCCGCGTCGCCAACCCGTCGCGAGGACATCGTTCGTGCTCGACCTCATCCTCTACATCAGCGCCTCGGTCTGTGCCGTCGGATGCCTGGGACTCTGGGCGCTGCGCGAGCCGCCGGTCTCCTATCCGCGGGTGGAATGGGACGAGGACGCACGCGGCTGAATACCGCCGCCGTCCCCGCGCTCGCGCCACGGGGCAGGGCGATCGAGGGATGCGCGACAGTCTCCCCAACCTGAGTTAGGGAGCCGACCTCGCGTTCGCCCGTTGGGGTCCTCGAAGCCCGAGTGAATGCGGCGGCCGGATGGGAACGGGCAGTATGGAGGACGACATCGATCGGCTGCGGCGGCGCGAGGCCGAACTCGAGGCCGAGATCGCGCGGCTGAAAGCGGAGATCGCGTCCGGCATCCATTCCCCGGACAGCGGCCAGAAAACCTCGGCGGCGGGGCCGGAACTGCTGTTCACGGCGGCGGAGAAGACCCGCATGCCGCAGATCATCACCGACCCGAACCAGCCCGACAATCCCATC
This sequence comes from Methylobacterium sp. CM6241, assembly GCF_054817845.1. Classification (NCBI taxonomy): domain Bacteria; kingdom Pseudomonadati; phylum Pseudomonadota; class Alphaproteobacteria; order Hyphomicrobiales; family Methylobacteriaceae; genus Methylobacterium; species Methylobacterium sp. CM6241. Next base: position 3,970,356 of record NZ_CM139246.1, on the reverse strand, counting down.
GTCTTCGCCAACCGCGCCTTCCAGGACCTGTGCGGCTATTCGGCCGAGGAACTCGTCGGGCACAATTGCCGGTTCCTGCAGGGGCCGGGAACCGACCCGGCCGACGTGGCGCGCCTGCGCGACGCCATCGCGGCGCGACGCGACGTGGTGGTCGAGATCATCAACTATCACCGCGACGGAACGCCGTTCCGCAACGAGCTCTATGTCAGCCCCGTCTTCGACCGGAACGGGCGCCTGCGCTACTTCTTCGGCAGCCAGCTCGACGTCACCCGCTTTCGCACCGAGGAGGGCAAGCTCGCCGAGAGCGAGTCCCGCTACCGGACGCTGTTCGACGCCATCGATGCCGGGTTCTGCATCGTCGAAATGCGGTTCGACGCCACGGGCCGCGCCGTCGATTACCGCTTCATCGAGGTCAATCCCGCCTTCGAACGGCAGGCCGGCCTCGGCGACGTCGAGGGCCGCTGGGTCAGCGAAGTCATTCCCGGCATCGAACCCCGCTGGCTCGAAACCTATGGCGAGGTCGCGCTGAGCGGCAATCCCGTGCGGTTCGAGAGCGGGGCGGTGACGCTGGGCCGCTGGTTCGACGTGCACGCCCTGCGCATCGGGGAGCCGGTCCAGCGGCGCGTCGCCATCCTGTTCAACGACATCACCGACCGGCGCGAGGCCGAGACCGTGCTGAGGACGACGGCGCGCGAGCGGACCACGGAGCGCGACCTCGTCTGGCGCGCGAGCCGCGACCTCCTGGTGATCTGCGGCTTCGATGGAATCTACCGGTCGGTCAATCCGGCCTGGAGCGAGATGCTGGGCTGGCCCGCCGATTCCCTGGTCGGCGCGCGGTTCGACGCTTTCGTGCATCCCGACGACCGCAAGGCGGCCGAGCAGGCCATGGACCGGTTGCGGAGCGGCGCCATCCTCGACAACCTCGACATCCGGCAGCTGGCGGCGGATGGCAGCGAGCGTTGGGTCTCCTGGAACGCGATCCCGCAGGGTGACCATTTCTACGCCGCCGGCCGCGACGTGACCGAGCGCAAGGCCCTGGAGGAGCAGCTCCGCCAATCGCAGAAGCTCGAAGCCGTGGGCCAGCTCACCGGCGGTGTCGCCCACGACTTCAACAACCTGTTGACCGTGATCCGGTCCTCCACCGACCTCCTGCGCCGGCCCGACCTGCCGGAGGAGCGCCGGCGGCGCTATGTCGACGCCATCTCGGATACGGTGACGCGCGCGGCCAAGCTCACCGGCCAGCTCCTGGCCTTCGCCCGTCGGCAATCCCTGACTCCCGAGGTCTTCGACGTCGCCAAGGGCGTGGCCTCCGTGGCCGACATGGTCGGCACCCTCACGGGCGCGCGCATCCAGGTCGTGACCCAGATCGAGACCGGCCGGGACGATGCGGGACAGCCGCTGGCCTGCCTCATCGACGCCGATCCGAGCCAGTTCGACACGGCGCTCGTCAACATGGTCGTCAACGCCCGTGACGCCATGGACGGCGAGGGCCGGCTGACCATCCGGGTCCGCCGCGCCACGACCATTCCGGCCGTGCGGGCGCATCCCCGCATCCGGGGCGATTTCGTCGCCGTCTCCGTCGCCGATACCGGCTCGGGCATCGCGCCCGAGATGCTGGACCGGATCTTCGAGCCGTTCTTCACCACCAAGGGCGTGGGGCAGGGCACCGGCCTCGGCCTGTCTCAGGTCTTCGGTTTCGCCAAGCAATCGGGCGGCGAGGTCGTGGTGGAAAGCCGCCTCGGCCAGGGCACGACCTTCACCCTCTATCTCCCGCGCGCGGCGGGCGAGGCCGTGGCGGTCGAGCCGGTGCGCGAGCCGCCGCCCCTGGCCGAGCGGCACGGCACCCGCGTGCTCGTGGTGGAGGACAACGCGGAGGTCGGTGCCTTCGCGACCCAGGCCCTGCAGGAACTCGGCTACGTCACGCATTGGGTGACGGATGCGCAGCGGGCCCTCGACGCCCTGGCGCGCGACTCCGCCGGTTTCGAGGTGGTGTTCTCCGACGTGGTCATGCCGGGCATGAACGGCATCGATCTCGGCCACGCGATCCGCCGCAAATGGCCCGATCTGCCGATCGTCCTCACCTCGGGCTACAGCCACGTCCTCGCCGAGGAGGGCAGCCATGGGTTCGAGCTCCTGCGCAAACCCTATTCGGTGGCCGACCTGTCGCGCATCCTGCGGCTCGCCGTCTCGCGCTGAGGCCGGGGACGGACGGGCGCGACCGGCCGACGCGGAAACATTCGCTGCAACGCAACGTTCCTTTCTCATCACAGCCGGCGCGCGGCCGACATGGCGCTCTGCCGGGCCTTTTGCCGTCGCGTAGCCTGCCGGCTTTGCCCGACATCGCGGGCGCCTCGGCTCGGCCTGTCCTTCCACGCCGGCCAAGGCCGCACGACACGCATAACCGCACGGACATCCGCATGAGCATCGCCTCCGCCCTCGGCCTGACATCCTCGAAAAAGGTCCGCTACGCCTTCGTCGCCCTCGGAGACATCACGCAGGAAGCCATGCTGCCCGGCGTGAAGCACACCGGCAATTCGGAGGTCGTCGCCTTCGTCACCGGCGCCCCGGAGAAGGCGCGCGGCGTCGGCGCGCAATACGGCGTGACCGAATCCTATGGCTACGAGCAGTTCGACACGCTGCTGGCCTCGGGCACGATCGACGCGATCTATCTCGCCACGCCGAACTGGCGCCACGCCGAGTTCGCGGTGCCGGCGCTGAAGGCCGGCATCCATGTCCTCGTCGAGAAGCCGCTGGAGATCTCGGCGGAGAAGTCGAGAGAGATCATCGCGGCGCAGAAGGCCTCCGGCGCCAAGCTCATGGTGGCCTACCGGCTGCATTTCGAGCCCTGCACCCTGGCGACCATCGACCTGATCCGCTCCGGCCAACTCGGTGATCTCCTGACCTTCTCCTCGACCTTCACCCAGATGGTCTCGCCCGAAAACCACCGGGCGACGAGCGGCATCGAAGCGGGCCCGATCTTCGACATGGGTCCGTATCCGATCAACGCCGCCCGCTACATCTTCGGTGACGAGCCGACGGAGGTGGTCTCGGCCGTGGGCATCCGTCACCCCGAAGCCGGTCTCGGCGATTTCGACGACACCGTCGCGGTGACGCTCCGTTTCCCGCAGAACCGCATTGCGCAGTTCGTGCTGTCTTATTACGGCAATACCCTCGACAGCTATTCGGTCGTCGGCACCAAGGGCAGCGTCGAGGTCAACCCGGCCTACATGTACGGCAAGCCCCTGGAGCACACTGTCACGATCGGCGAGGACAAGAGCCACGCCAGCTTCAAGAACACCGATCATTTCGGCGGCGAACTGAAGTACTTTTCGGATTGCATTCTCGAGGACCGTGAGCCCGAGCCCGATGGCGAGGAAGGCCTCGCCGATCTCCGTGTGATCGAAGGCATCGTCCGCGCCCTGCAGACCGGCACGTCTCAGACCCTCGAACCCTTCACCCGCACCAAGCGCATCGACCCGAAGAGCCAGGAGCAGACGCTCTCGGCACAGAAATCGCCGGAACTCGTCAACACGTCGAATCCCGGAAAGGGCAAGGACAAGGTTCCGTTGAACTAGCCCGGCCGTTTCCAGACCGCCCCCGTCCCTCGCTCCACAAGTCCCGTAATGAATGACCGAGCCCAGGCGGGCACCGACCTCACCGTCGATGCACGGTGCAACTCCCGCGAGGCGTCGTCCTCGCGGGACGGACCCGTTCGCATCGATCCCGAGGGCACGGAATATCCGATCCAGGATTACGCCCCGCTCGGCGATGGCCGCTCCGTCGTCCTCGTCGGCCTGGACGGCGCGGTGGCGTGGTGGTGCGTCCCCGAAATGGATTCGCCGCCCCTGTTCGACCGGCTTCTCGAGCCGGACAACGGCGGCTATTTCCAGGTTCGGCCCGATGGCCCGTTCACGATGGAGCGGCGCTATCGCACCGATAGCAACGTGCTGGAGACGGTCTTCACCACCGCGACCGGCACCGCACGCGTGACCGAATCCCTCAATAGCAGCCGTGCCGGCCGCCTGCCCTGGTGCGAACTCGCGCGCCGGCTGGAGGGCGTCTCCGGCACGGTGACGTTCCGCATCCGCGCCGTCTTCGGCACGCGCGGCGACACCCTCTCGCCCTGGCTCCAGCCGACGCCCAATGGCTGCGTCTTCCATGTTGGCCCGGTGCTCGGGGTGATCCGCTTCAGCGACAACGTCCATGTCATCGAGGAGGAGGACCGCACCATCGCCGCCACGGTGACGGTTGAGGAGGGAGAGCGCGCGGTCGTGGCGCTTCTCGCCGGCGAGGACGAGCCCTTGGGCATCCCCACCATCGCGGAGATCGACGGACGCATCGATATCAGCGACGATGCCTGGCGGCTTTGGGCGGAGGGGCTGGGCTATGACGGCCCGCACCGCTCCGAAGTGCGGCGCAGCGGCCTCGCCCTGAAGCTGCTGCTCTACTCGCCGAGCGGCGCCATCGCGGCCGCCGCCACCTCGTCCCTGCCCGAACGGATCGGCGGGCCGAAGAATTACGATTACCGCTACGCCTGGATCCGCGATGCCGGCTACACCGTCAACGCCTTCCTGCGCATCGGCGCGATGCCGGAGGCGAAGGCCGCCTTCTCCTGGCTGATCGCGCGCCTGCACGAGCACGGGGCGCAGGTCTTCTACACCCTGCGCGGCGGCAAGGTGCCGGAGGAGACCTCCCTCGACCTCGCCGGCTATCGCGGCTCGCGTCCGGTCCGGGTCGGCAACGCGGCGGCGCGCCAGCACCAGCACGGGATCTACGGCGACATCTTCGAGACTGCGACCCTGTTCGTCGCCGACGGCAACATCCTCGACCAGAAGAGCGCGACGGTCCTGGCGGATCTCGCCGACGAATGCGCCGACCGCTGGCGCCAGAAGGATGCCGGGATCTGGGAATTGGAGGTCCCGCAGCATTACACGATGTCGAAGATCAGTGCCTGGCAGGCGCTCGCCCGCGCCGTCGAACTGGCGGAGGCCGGCCATATCGCGGCCACCTGCGTGCCGCGCTGGTCGCGCGAGCGCGACCGGATCCAGGCCTGGATCGAGGAGCATTGCTGGTCTGAGGCGCGCCAAGCCTATACGTTCTATCCCGGTACCGACCGACTCGACGCCTCCCTGATCCTGGCGGTCCGTTTCGGGTTCGACGGGCGCGAGCGCCTGTCCTCCACCCTCGACGCGATCCGCAGGGAACTCGGGCGCGGCCCGCTTCTCTATCGTTATTCGGGAGCCGAGAGGGAGGAGGGCGCCTTCATCGCCTGCTCGTTCTGGCTGGTGGAGGCCCTGGCCGAACTCGGCCGGCAGGACGAGGCCGAGGCGATCTTCACCGGCACGCTGCGCGCCGCCGCCAGGGGCGTCGGCGTGATGAGCGAGATGGTCGATCCGGAGACCGGCGACCATCTCGGCAACACACCGCAGGGCCTGAGCCATCTCGCCCTGCTTCACGCGGCCTGCACCTTGCGCGGCGACCGCGAACGAGACCTGAAAGCGGCACGATGACCGGCACCACCCTCGACACCCGCTCCGGCGCTCTCGGCCTGCCGGATGCGGCGCCCAGCCGGCATCCCGGCCTCGTCCTCACCGCCCTGGCGATGGGCGGCTTTGCCATCGGCACCACCGAATTCGCCACGATGAGCCTGCTTCCGTCCTTCGCTCCCGATCTCGGCATCGACGCGCCGACGGCCGGCCATGTGATCAGCGCCTACGCGCTCGGCGTCGTCGTCGGCGCGCCGGTCATCGCGGTGCTCGCGGCGACGATGGCCCGCAGGACGCTCCTCGTCGGGCTGATGGTGCTGTTCGCGCTGGGCAACGTCCTGTCGGCCCTGGCCCCGAACTATCACGGGATGCTGCTGTTCCGGTTCCTGGCGGGCCTGCCGCACGGCGCCTATTTCGGCGTGGCCGCCCTCGTCGCCGCCTCCCTCGTCCCCCGGGAGCGGCGGAGCCAGGCGGTCTCGCGGGTGATCCTCGGTCTCACCATCGCGACGGTGGCGGGCGTGCCCCTGGCCAACGTCGTCGGCCAGCTCGTCGGCTGGCGCTGGAGCTTCGGGCTCGTCGCCGTCCCGGCGTTGCTGACGGCGGTTTCGCTGCGGATCTTGGCGCCGCTCGGGCGACCGGCCTCGGGCGCCAGCGCCCTGCGAGAGCTTGGCGCCCTGCGGAGCGGGCAGGTCTGGCTCACGCTCGCCATCGGCGCCATCGGATTCGGCGGCCTGTTCTCGGTCTATACCTATCTCGCCTCGACATTGATCGAGGTCACCCGCGCGGGGCCCTCGGCGATCCCGCTGGTCCTCGCCGTGTTCGGCGTAGGCCTCACAATCGGCAACCTCGTCTGCGCCTGGGCCGCCGACCGCGCCCTGATGCCGGCGGCCGGGCTGACCCTGGTCTGGACGGCCGTGGCTCTGGCCCTCTACCCGTTCTCGGTGGGCAGCGTCTGGACCCTGGCCCCGGTGGTGTTCCTCATCGGCTGCGGCGGCGGCCTCGCCACCATCCTGCAGACGCGACTGATGGACGTGGCCGAGGATGCGCAGACCTTGGCTGCCGCGCTCAACCACTCGGCCTTCAACTTCGCCAACGCCCTGGGTCCCTGGCTCGCCGGCCTCGCCCTCACCGCCGGGTTCGGCCTGCCCTCCACGGGGTGGGTCGGCGTGGCCCTGGCGCTGGGCGGGTTGGCGCTCTGGGCCATCTCCGCGACGTCGATGCGCCGGACGGCTCGACCGCCGGCAACTTAGCCCGAGGAACGGCGACGCAGGAGGTCGAGCCGTTCACCGGACGGGTCTGTTCAAGCGGTCAGCGGCTGGATATCGAGCTGCATGCCACGTCCCCTGAGGACGCGGACGAGGCGGTCTTCGAGATCGTCGTCGAGCCCGTCCACCTGCATGTGGAGGTGGCTTCCCTTCGCCGTGCCCGTGACCCAGAGACGATACACCAGGCCCTCCTCGCGCAACTGCGTCAGAAGCCGCTCCGATCCGATCCGGTTGGCTTCGTCGTTCATCGCAATGAGGCTCGTGTCCATTCAGATCTCCCGTTACCGCCTAGGACAACGTTTCACGGCGATGTTTCGTCCTGATGTCCGGGAGACCTTTCCCGAACGAGGATAACGATTGGGCTCGGCCAACCGCCGACACCACGCGATGAGGCCTAGCAACGGGCGGGCCGCCAGCTCGGAGCATCTGCCGCCCGTGCATCACACGTCCCGGCTGAACCGGAGCCCTGGTGAGTTCGATTCCCGACGGGAGGTTCGAGCCGTTCACATTCGGGCTTAGCAGCTTCAAGAAGTTCAGCCGGCATCCTGCCCGATGCGCCGACGACTGCCGAGGGCATCGAAGGTGGTTGAGTGGGACCGGCATTAATCGTTCTTCATCATAATCGTTGACTGTCGTTTATCGCTCTTGGTCCGATAAACTCTTCCGACGGCTCCGACGCGGCGCCTGGAGACATGAGATGAAGTTCGGATCCGTTATCCTGCTGGGCCTCTTCGCGGCGTCCCCGGCCGCCCAGGCCTGGGCGCAGAGCCCGCGCGACGTGCCGATCACCGACGATCTTCGCCGCGAGGAGCGCATCGAGCGCCGCCTCGACCGGACCATGCCGCCGCCGGTGGACCCCAACGTGTCACCGGACAATCCGGACGGCGTCGTCGGCTTCGACGGCCCCCCCGGCATGTTCGAGAACGGCGTCGAGAACGGCAGCCCGATCCCCTCCGGCTCCCCAGTGGACGACGACGACGATTAGGCGCCGAACCGGCATCCCCTTCGACGGAGAGCGCTCTAGTTAGGGCCCGTGCCCGCCTCGTCCCACATGCGAAGCCGGCCCTCCCGCCCTCGGCCCGAGCTTTCCCGTTTGACGAGTGCTTCCCGTTTGACGAGCCTTCCCGTTTGATCAGCGTCCGCGCCCTGTCCTACAACATCCGTCATTGCCGCGGCATGGACGGGCGCGTGTCGCCGGACCGGGTGGCCGAGGTCATCGCTGCCAGCGGGGCCGATCTCGTCGCGCTCCAGGAGGTCGATGTCGGGCGCGCCCGGACCGGCGGCCTCGATCAGGCCGAAACCATCGCCCGGCGTCTCGGCATGGATCACCATTTCCATCCGGCCCTGCACCTGGCCGAGGAGCGCTACGGCGACGCCATCCTGACCCGCCTTCCGTCCCGGCTGGTCCGGTCGGGCATCCTGCCCGGCCTCGCGAACCGGCCCGGCCTGGAGCCGCGCGGCGCCCTGTGGGTGGAGGTGACGGCGAATGGCCGGATTCTGCAGGTCTTCAACACCCATCTGGGCCTGTCGGCGAAGGAGCGGATGGCCCAGGCGAAGGCGCTGCTCGGCCCCGACTGGACCGGATCGCCCGACTGCGTCTCCCCCTTCGTCCTGATGGGAGATTTCAACGCCATCCCGCAATCCGCCGCCTACCGGCGGCTCGGCGCGCATCTCGTCGATGCGAGGCGGATCGCCGGGCAGAAATCCGGCTCCGCCACCTTTCCGAGCCGCTGGCCGCTGCTGCGGATCGACCATGTCTTCGTCGGGCCGGAGGTGCGGGTGCGACGCATGGAAGTCGTGCGCACGCCGCTCGCCCGCCGCGCCTCGGACCACCTGCCCCTCCTGGTGGAGTTGGAGATCGGTCCGGCCGCGGACTGACCCGGAGCCTCGAATGCGGGGAGAGGGCGGGGCGGTCCGGCTTCGGTTGCCCGAAGTCTTCAAGACGATCTCGACCGCGGGAGCGACACGAACCGCCGTCGAGCGAGCGCCGCACGCCCATCTTGCCAAGTCGAGGATGGGAAACGCGACGCTATCGCCGCGGATCGGAGGATGTCGATGACGTGAGGGAGCAAACCGCGGCCAAACGGCTTGTCCCCCCGGCGATGCGACAGGCATCGACCCTGTTCGAGGTTCAATCGGGAATTGCATGGCCGAGGATGTGACGTCGTCAGGCTACGAGTGGACGCTGGCCAGCTTCACCGACACCATCCATCGTGGCGGCGTCGCCCTGTGGGCCTGGTCGCCGACGCGCAGGTTGGCCCAGCTCGACGGGCTCTGCCGCGAGTTCTGGGGGACGTCCGAATCCGTCGTCCCCATCGACGATCTCTTCGCGCGCGTGAATGCGGAGGACCGCCGCGCCATGATGCTCGACTGGGCGGCGAGCGAGGCCGATTCCCATCCCTACAGTTTCGACTTTCGCATCGGCGACGGCCCTGACGCACGCTGGGTCTCCGCCCGCGGGGTGGGGGGAGAGTCCGGCAAGGTCGGCGAGTGGGTCCAGGCCATCTTTCTCGACGTGACCCGGCAGAAGCGCGCCGAAGAAGCCGAGCACCTCCTCACGGCGGAACTCGCGCACCGTGTCTCGAACATGTTCTCCGTCGCCCGGGCGCTGACCGCCATCGTCGCCCGGGGCGCCACCTCGACTCCTCACTTCGCCGAGGACCTGTCGCAACGCTTCGGCGTGCTGCACGAGGCGACGGCCCTGGCGACGCGGGCACAGGCCGGGGACCACGGCAATGTCAGGCTTCGGACGCTGGCCGAGCGGATCCTGTCCCCCTACCTCGACGGCGGCAACATCGAGATCGACGTCGAGGACGCCGCCGTGGCGCCTCCCGGCAAGGTCAACGATTACGCCATGATCCTGCACGAGCTCGCCACCAACTCGGCCAAGTATGGCGCCCTCTCGGGAGGCGGCACGCTGACAGTGACGGGTCGCGTGTCGGAGGGAACGCTCACGCTCAACTGGGAGGAGACGTCGGCCTCCTCGGGGACGGTCACGGCCGATGGGGGCGGGTTCGGTTCCCGACTGCTGAGACAGACCATCGAGCGCAGCCTGGGCGGCCGTTTCACGCGTCGGATCGACGAGACCGGGCTCGGCTTCGAGATGAATGTCCCGGCCGCCTGAACGACCGCCCCTCCCTCTTCACGTCGCTCGCCAGTCACAACACGCGTCAGGAAACTCGACATGGCCCACGTCCTCGTCATCGGCGCCAGCCAGGGCATCGGCCTGGAAACCGTGAAGGCGGCCCTGGCGGCCGGCCATCGCGTGCGCGCCTTCGCCCGATCCGCCGCGACCATGTCGCTGTCGGGCCAAGCGCTGGAACGCTTCCCCGGCGACGCCTTGAACGCCGCCGACGTCACATCCGCCCTGGAGGGCATCGACGTCGTGGTGCAGGCCCTGGGCGTGCCGGCGAAGAACCTGCTCGGGCCGGTGACCCTGTTCTCGGCCGCCACCAACGTGCTGGTGCCGGCTATGGAGAAAGCCGGCGTGCGGCGCATCCTCGCCGTGACGGGCTTCGGCACCGGCGACAGCCGTGACGCCATCGGCCTGCTGCAACGCATCCCCTTCCGCCTCGTCTTCGGGCGGGCCTATGACGACAAGGACGCCCAGGAAATGCGGATCCGCCGCTCTGGCCTGGACTGGACCTTCGTCCGGCCGGGCGTCCTGACGCCCGGCTCGGCCACTGGACGCTACAAGATCCTGACGGAGCCCGCATCCTGGCGGAACGGCCTGATTTCCCGCGCCGACGTGGCCCACTTCATCGCCGGTGAGATCGACGGGCACTCCTATGCGCGCAAGGCCGTCGTCCTCGTCGGCTAGGGCACGCTCCGCCGAAGGGGATGCCGTTTCGGCGCAAACGAGCGCGGCGCAACAAGGGTCGGGTGGTTGAAGAAATTCGACCGATGGTACCCGATCCGAGCGTCGGAGATGGATCGGGGAGCAGCGTCTGCTTCTGGCGGGGAGTTGGCAGAAACAGACACAGCCGTCGCGCCCGCTTTCGACCTGTTACAGAAGGTCGGAAGGTCTGCGGCTGGGTCGGGTGGAGACCAGACAATCGGCTCCGTGACTGACTGGGTCTTCTGCCCGTTCCCACATTAATGTCCGCTAAAAACGAGAGTTTGGATTGGCAGCATCAATGCCTGAATACGTAGGATCATGGCGTGGACCACGGCGGTGGCATCGACCGCATGGAGGATCAAGCTTCTGGTGGTGCTGAGCTTGCCCGAGTTAATCAGGTCGTGGTTGCTGGTATATGCATTGGCGATACAGCTGCTGCCCGGTTTCACGCCTTCGAGCCCACCCGCGTAGAGCGGCTCGAGAAACACCGTGATCGTTCCGGGGCGAACGACCTGCTGCGCATCGATGAGCTGCTCGCCGCCACGAAATTGTCCGGCGGCAATGAAGTCCTGCACGCTCGTCACCACCATGGGGATCACGGTCCAGGGTTTGGAGACGCAGGTGATCTCGGCCAGCATCCCCACCTTCATGACCTGAGCTTCGATCTGCCCGAACCCCGCCGTAATGGCTTTCCGTCCGGCACCTTCGGGGATCAGCACGCCTGCCGGTCGCATGATCGGATTGACGATGTCGCCGACCCGCAGGGTGAACTGCTCCACTCGTCCATCAACGCCGGCCCGGATGGTGGTCTTCGCGATCTCTACAGTGGCTTGGGCAAGAGCAGCTTCTGCACTGGCTTTCTGGGCGGGGAGAAGACTGCTGACCTGCGCTTCGGCCGTCTGCTTGGCCGCCGTCGCAGCCGCGACCGCGCCGCGCCGGCCGTTCACGACATTCTGAAGCCGCTCGATCTCGCGAAACGCGACGATCCCAGCGCCCCGCCGGTTCAGCTCCTGCTTCGTCTCCAGTTCGTCGATGGCCTGCTGTAGGCCGCTCCTCGCCTCCTGAGCCTTGCCTTCGGACGCCGCAATCTCTGATCGCGCCGCCACCATCGCCGCCTCGACCTCGGCGATCTTACGCCGAGCCGCCTCGGCCGCCGCCTCCTGGGTCGCGCTGTCCAGGCGGAAGATGGGTTCGCCCTTCTTGACCTCGCCGCTGATGCTGTTGACGTAGATCTCGGCGACACGTCCGCTGGCCTCCGAGACAATGGGAACGGTCCGGTAGTACAGGGTCGCGGTCTTCGTAGATGGGTGATAATAGAAGATCACCGTGATGAGACCCACGGAAAGCATCAGGCACGAGACGATGCCCCACCTCAGCTCGAACCACACCGAGTAGAGCGTGATCTCCTTGCCGAACCGCTTGCCCTGGCCGAAGCGTCGGAAAAGATAGTCCGGCAGGATTGTCAGCACCGAGCACAGTAAGATCTCAAGCATGGATCAGGTCCTCGTCGTGCTGACCGGGACGATCCTCGGGATGGGCCGTAAGACGGGCGAGACATCTTCCCGGGGGACGCTGGCCGACCCGCTGTCCTCCGACACCTCGGCAGCCCCCGTTCCTGGAGGGAGGCCCGCGATCCGTTCGAGCGCCCCCGCCATGCGACCGAGCGTCCCTCCGAAGTTTGGGATGTCGATCAAGGCAAGCAGGAGGCCCATCACCCAAAACAGATGGATATGCGTGAAGAGGGCGAGCAGCCCCAGCACGGCGACGATCTCGAACTGCAGCTTGTGGCTCTTGTGGGCCATCCGTTCGGGCAAGGTGTGCAGGCGCAGGAACAGAAGCCCCGCTGCCATCACCACAAGGACGAGGACCACGGCCATGACCGACATGAACACGTCAGTCCCGTCTGCCGCCGGCATGAATATTGGCAAATGATGCGGTGCAGCCGGGTTGATCGCGTCGGACATGTTGGCCCCCAATAGAAATGGTGACGCAATCGAATCACGGCCTCGCATAGTTCAACGGCGCATCAAACGCCTGAACCGCTCTCTGGAGGGGTCAGGATACACAAACATATTACGTTTGTATCGTCTATAACTGATTTTTGCCGCTGGATACTGGTGTTCTGCAGGCAGCGGATTTTCGTCCGTCAGCTGCCGATAAGCATCCACCTGCTGCGCGGCTGCACTCGAGACGCCATGCAGCCGGGACAAGGAGCGATGACCGTTCGCTCATGAGGACAGCTGAAAACCACCCTCCACGGCAAGGTTGGATCGACAGCGGAACGTCCGCTTCGGGACGAGGGACCAAAGTCTGGTTGCCGCCGCGAGCCGACGTTGCCGGCCCGCCAACAGATGACTGCTCGTAAGGAGTACCCATGGCGAACCAAGCGGCCGGGTTGGGTCGGAAACTCCCCCGACGGCGGGTACCGAACGTCGGATTTTCATCACCTCAGCTGAGACGGACCCATTGTGGTCGGGCGCAGCTCTAGGATCGGGGCTTGCCCCGGAGCGTGATGCGCGTCAGCTCGGAGGATGTCCCGAGCCTCAAGGCGAAGCCGGGCCACAGCCCCGTGCCGTTGTTGACGTAGAGCGTCATGGCGCCGACCGCGTATGCGCCGGAGACGAAGCCGGCATTGGCGCGAGCGACCAGCCGGTCGAGGCCCCAGATCATCCCGCCATGCGTGTGCCCGGAGAGTTGCAGGGCCACACCTTTCGCGGCCGACCGCGCCGCGCCCCTCGGCTGATGGTCGAGCAGAACGATGGGGGCATTGGGCGGCGCACCGGCCAAAGCGGCGTCGAGGTCGTGCACCGGCCGTCTCGAATGCGAGGCCGGCAGGTCGGTCACGCCCGCGAGGACCAAGGCATCGCCACCGCGCTTCAAGACCGTGTGCCGGTTCTCGAGCACGCCCATGCCCAGTTCGGCATAGCGACGCATCCACCCCGCATAGTCGAAGAAGTATTCATGGTTGCCGGGGATCACCCAGACCCCGTCCGGGGCCTGGAGACCACGCAGCGGTTCGACGTCGGCGCGGCGCGATGCGAGGGCCCCGTCGATCAGGTCGCCGGTCACCACCACGAGATCGACGCCGAGCGCGTTGGATCGCGTCACCACCTCCCGCGCCCATGCCGCCGGGAACAGGCGGCTGAGATGCAGGTCCGTCAGCTGGAGCAGGGTGAAGCCGTCGAAGCCGGCCGGAAGGTTCTCGATCTCGACGGTGACGTCCTTGAGCGGCGGCACCCGCACCGCCTGCTGCACCGCCACCGCCGACAGGAGCATGGCCAGCGCAGCCTCGGCGTAGCGCCAGCCGGCCGGGATCGCCCAGCCGCCACCGGGCACGAGCCTGGAGGCCAACGCCACGACGTCGAGCGCCAGCTGCATCGCCGCCAGGAGGAAGATCGCCCCGAAGGCCCAGTTGAACAGCAGGATCAGCACCCGCGGAAACTCGGGCGCGAAGACCGAACCGGACGAGAGGCGGCTCCACAGATGGTATTGCGACGCGACGAGCAGGAGGACGGCAATGCCGGCCTTCACGGCGAACGGCCATGGAAGCGGCCCCAGGACCCTGGTGACGACGTACAGGCAGGGCAGACCGAAGATCAGGTGAAACATGCTCTCGTATCGGCGACGGTGGACGATCGGCACGGAGCCGATGCTGCGCCCGAACGGAACGAGGCCATATCACCGACCGCGCGACGAGGGACGCATCGATCCGCCTCGCAGGCACCATCAGGTGCCGCCGAGCACACCGGCTGTGCGCGAAGCGTTCCATCCGTTGGATCGCCCCCCCTATGACGCCTCGGCGGGCTGCGCCGCCCCGGCCAGTGCCGGCTGCTGACCCGCGACCGCGTTTGCCCCCTCGCGGCGGCGGGCGAGGGCGCGGTGACGGCGCCAGGGCCGCCAGGCATCGGCGAGACCGACGGGATCTCCGAGATGGAAGGCCTCGACGAGGCGCACGACGGGCCCGCGCCTTGAGGCCACGAGCGAGCACAGCCGGCGGGCCGGGACGAGGGCGGGATCGTCGATCGCCGCGAGCAGCCCCTTCTCCCGCACCGCCTCCTCGAAAGCGTCGCGCGGGCAGCCGGCGTGATGGGCGATCAGGCCGTTCCTCACCCGCGCGATGGCGATGCGCCGCACATCGCCCGCGTCGCCATCGAGCACTTCGAGGGCGAGATCGCATTCGGTGTCGTAGCCCATGGACCGGTTGTTCAGGTTCGTCGACCCGACCCGGAGCATCCGGTCGTCGAAGATCGCGACCTTGGAATGGACGAGGATCGGACGGCCCTGAAGCGTATGCGGCGCGAGGATGCGCAGGCGGCCATACCGGTCCGCCGCGCGAAGCCGGGCGATGAGGCCGCGCCTCGCCCCGTCCATGGTGATCCGGTCGAAGCCGTTCGGGCTGCGTTCGGCGAGCACCACGACGATGTCGGGACCTTCCGGCTCGGCGAGGCGCGCGGCCAGGGCCTCGGCGATGAGCGGAGAGGTGAAATACTGGTTCTCGAGATAGATGTGACGGGACGCGCGGCGGATCGCCAGCAGATAGAGCGCCTCGTTCTCGCGGATCGCATCCCCCGATTCCCGTGCCGGTATCGTGCGGGCGAGCCCTACCGTCACGTCCTCGAAAAGCGGCGTCACCGAATCGGGCCAAGGATCGGGGAGGGAAGGATCGGACAGGGTAGAATGGGGGAGGGAAGGACCGCGTGCGTCCGTGCCGACCGGTCCGGACACGGCTGAACCGCTGCGCCCGCTCGTCGCCTCCTGCCAGCGTTGGCGGGCGAGATCGGACAACGCCGACGCGGCCGCACCGTCGACGAGCATCATGACGTCGTGGCGCGGCGGGTAATCCTCGCCGGTCGGCAGACGCCGGAGCGGGTCACGGTCCCGATGGGCGGGCGTGTCCCAGCGGTTCACCTCGAAATCGCTGCCGCCGCTGAAGGCGATGCGGTCGTCCACCACCAGCACCTTCTGGTGCTGGCAGGCCCCGAAGGGGAGGCGGGAATCGACGACGTACTCGATCCCCGGCCCGAGCAGGGCGCGGATGTCGTCGGGCTTGAGATCGGTGCCGGCGGAGATCGGCCATGGCATGTCCCAGATCAGGAGACGGATCTCGACCTCGGGCCGCGTCGCCTTCAGGCGCCGCAGCAGGTCGGCCATGGTCTCGCGGTCCGCCTCTCCCTGGGGCGTCAGCCGCACGCGCGGATCGAAGCTCCAGCCGATCAGCATCACGGAGGATCGGGCCTTGAGGATCGCCTCGCGCGACGCGGCGAAATAGGCGGCGCCGTCGTGCAGGATCGCCACGCGGGCCGCCCGCTCCTGGCGCCAGCAGGTCGCGCCGGGAACCAGCCAGGATGTCAGGGGGGCCGGCATGGCGGGCACGGCATGGCCGTGATCCAATGCTGCCGGCTGGGACGGGCCGCTCATATCAACTGTCTCGCTTCACTGGTTCGACGCCACTGCTCTCATGCCGTTGCCCTCATGCCGGTGTCCTCATGCCGCCGTCGCCGCCTGCCTGGCCTGCATCTTGTGCCGCACGCGGCGCCGGGTGAGGGCGACGGCGGCCACCGTGGCGGCGAAGCCGAGACCGAGAAAGAGCCAATGCTCGGTCGTATCGCTGCCGGCCGCGCGCCCGATGATTCCGAGATAAACGCAGACGACGGTGCCCGGCAGCATCCCGAGGATGGTCGAGACGAGATAGGCGCCCATGCCGACCTCGGTGAGACCGAGCGCGTAGTTCTGGGCATTGAAGGGGACGAAGGGGCTCAGCCGCATCAGGGTGAGAAGGCGCCACCCGCCATCCCCCACCGCCTCCATGGTAGCCACCATGGTCGGGCGGCGCGCGATGAGGCGGCGCAGCCGCTCGCGGAACAGGTAGCGGCTGGCGATGAAGGCGAGGACGGAGCCCGCCGTGGCCGAGACCAATGCGATGGGCATGGCCCACCATCCGAAGGCGACGGCCCCGGCGATGGTCAGCGGCGTACAGGGGATCACCAGCAGGGTCGCGAGAAAGAAGAGCCCACCGAAGGCGAGGGGGCCGAGCAGGCCGAGGCCCGCGGTCCATTCGGCGAAGCCGCGCAGCCATTCGTCCATCGGCAGCAGCAGCCAGGCGCCCGCCAGTGCGAGGATCGCGAGGACAGTCACGCTCCAATATCGGATCTCCCCGCCCGTCACGCCTTCCCCTCACTCCTTACCCTGGCCCACCTCGCCCTGGTCCACCTCGCCCCGGTCATGGGTCGACCCATCCCCGCATCTTGCACTGCAGCACGAAACCGTGGCCAGATGCCGGAGCGGGTTCGGCGTCATGGCCGGGGCCTGTCCCGCCTTTTGCATGTGCGACAAAGGCATATGCGACAACGGCGCTGAAGCGCCCTGGTTCGCGGAGGATCGTTAGCATCGCATGACGCGGCGCAGAACCGCTCGGCCCCTGCCCTGTGTGAATGTTCCCGGGCGGGGAACATGCCATGGGCTCTGCGGCATGATGCGAGACCGTCGCGACGCGAGGCCGGCGGCCGATGCCGGGACGGGGTTCGGATGGAGCGGGATTTGGACGAAGCAGAATCTGGACGAGGCGAAGTTCCCATGAAGCAGACATCGACGGAACGCAGCGCCAGCCCGACATTCGATCAGATTCGCCGGCGCGCCTACGAACTCTGGGAGCGTAATCACCAGCCGATGGGATTCGAAATTGAATTCTGGCTGATGGCCGAGAAAGAGCTGAGGGCGGAGCGGGAACGCGCGGCGAAGGCGGAGGCAACCGGGACCGACGAGACTTCCCCGCCCATGCAATCGTGACCGGGCGTCGAGTCATCTCGCTCGTCGGCATCGTTGTTCCGCCACCTCACCGACAAACCGACCGAACAAGTGCATGCATCTTCTAGCCGACTACACGAGAAAGACCGGTTAAATTGCAGATGTAGGAACAAAAACCTTATCTATGTGGAAACAAAAGTCTCATCGCGTCGGTCTTTAGCTTTAGAAAATATTCAGACCTTCGGTGGATCTTGGGGGTGGATATTTTCCACACATCCCCCCTCTGTCGCGGAACGCCGTCATGCTGAGCCGTCTTTCCCTGCGCGCGCGCCTCATCGGCGCCTTCGCGGTCACGACGCTGTTTCTGCTCGGGATGGGGGCGGTCGCGCTGACCGCGACACGGACGATCAACGCACAACTGGTGGCGGTCCAGTCGGATTCCCTGCCGAGCGTCGCCAAGGCCGGTGAGATCTCCGGCTTGGTCGCGCGCTACGCGATCAGCATCTACCGCCATCTGGCCGCGATCGACCCCGATTCGAAGAAGCGCTACGATTCCGAGATCGTCGAGCGGCAGGGCAGGGTCACGCGCGTCCTCGCCGAATACGCCCCCCTCGCGACCTCCGCGCGCGAGCGAGCGATCTACGACCGCCTCAACGCGACCTGGCTCGACTACCTCAAGGAGAACAAGCCGATCCTCGACCTCTCGCGCAGCGGGATGAACGAGGATGCGCTCGAGCGGATGCAGGGCAGATCGACCGAGCTTCAGCGCCTGAGCACCTCGCTGGCCGACCAGCTCGTGACCGTCAACAACGAGGCCGCGGAAGCATCCCGGATCGAAGGACGGGAAGCCTTCGCCCACACAGAGACCATCGTCCTCGGCGCCGGCATCGGCGGCCTCGTGCTCTCGGCCCTGCTCGCGTTCTGGATCGTCCGCGGTGTCACCGGAGGCATCGCCTCGGTGGTCCAGCCCATGCAGGCGCTGGCCTCGGGCGACCTGTCTGTGGCGATCCCGCGCCAGGGGGAGGGAACCGAGATCGGCACGATCGCGGACGCGGTGCAGGTATTCAAGACACGCCTCATCGAGATGAGGGCGATGGAAGAGGAGACCGTGCTGGCACGGGCGGGCGCCGAAGCCCAGCGCCACGCCGCCATGCATCAGATGGCGGGGGATTTCGAACAGGCCGTGGGCGGCATCATCGGCACCGTGGCGGCGTCGGCGAACCAGCTCCAGGGCACGGCGCAATCGATGACGACGACGGCCACGCAGACCGCCTCGCAATCCCTGGCGGTCGCGGCGGCAGCCGAGCAAGCGGCCTACAACGTCAACACGGTGGCGGCCGCGACGGAGCAGCTCGGCTCCTCGGTGCAGGAAATCGGCCGTCAGGTCGATGGATCGGCCCGGCTCGCCACCCTCGCGGTGAACGAGGCGGCCCGGACCGCCTCCCTCGTCCAGGAGCTCAGCCTGGCGGCGGGCAAGATCGGTGACGTCGTCTCGATCATCTCGGAGATCGCCGGACAGACCAACCTGCTGGCGCTGAACGCCACCATCGAGGCGGCGCGGGCCGGTGAATCGGGCCGGGGCTTCGCCGTGGTCGCCGCCGAGGTGAAGCAGCTCGCCAGCCAGACGACGCGGGCCACCCAGGAGATCGGCGACCAGATCGGCCGCATCCAGACCTCCACGGGAGAGGCGGTCGCGGCGATCGGAACCATCGCCGCGCGGATCGGCGAGATCAGCACCGTCGCCACCTCCATCGCCGCCGCCGTCGAGGAACAGGGCGCCGCGACCCAGGAGATCGTCCGCAACGTCGCTCAGGCGGCCGTGGGGACGGGTGAGGTCACCACCAACATCTCCAGCGTGGCGAACGCGGCCGAGGAGACCGGCGCCGCCGCGAGCCAGGTCCTGGCCTCGGCCTCCGACCTGTCGCAGCAATCCGAGCATCTCAGTCTCCAGGTCGCCCGCTTCCTCGCCACCGTGCGAGCCGCCTGACCGACCACGCGGGACGCTCTCCGCGCCGATGCGGGACGTGCGTGATCTGTGGCTTTCGTGCCTTGAGGCGAGGCGAAACGGCCCCCGGCCTGCCTATGGAGGAGGCATCCGGCGCACTCGCCCGACCTTGCCCGTAATGTGAGTTTTGTTGGCATCGATCTTGTTACGTCACTCCCGCGCGGCCGGCGGCGATCGTCCGTGCAGACGGCACGAAGCGGAGTGATGTTGATGACCAAGGGCACGATGAACCGTCGCCATGCGCTCAAGCTCGGTTTGGCAGGGGCGGGCGGCGCGGTGGCGATGCCGTTCTTTGCCCGGAACGGGTTGGCGGCGGAGCCGATCAAGCTCGGCAGCCTCCTCGACGGGACCGGGGCGCTCGGGCTCGAAGGCAAGCGGATGATCGAGACCACCGAATACACGGTGGAACTGCTCAACAAGGCCGGCGGCCTGCTGGGCCGTCCGATCAAGCTGATCGCCTACGACACCCAGTCCAACATGCAGCTCTATACGCAATACGCCCAGACCCTCGCCCTGAAGGACAAGGTCGACGTCATCCAGGGCGGCATCACCTCGGCCTCGCGCGAGGCGATCCGGCCGATCTTCGGCCGTTCCAAGACCCTCTATTTCTACAACACCCAGTACGAGGGCGGTGTCTGCGACCGTAACGTCTTCTGCACCGGCTCGACCCCGGCCCAGACCGTCAACCACATCGTCGATTACGCCCTCAAGAACTGGGGCAAGAAAGCCTACATCGTCGCCGCGGACTACAATTACGGCCACATCACCGCGAGCTGGATGACGAAGTTCATGAAGGATGGCGGCGGCTCCGTGGCCGGCACCGACTTCTTCCCCCTCGACGTCACGAACTTCTCCTCCGCCATCAGCCGCATCCAGCAGGCCCAGCCGGAGATCGTCCTCTCCGCCCTCGTCGGCGCCAACCATTCGGGCTTCTACCGGCAGTGGGACGCCGCCGGCATGAAGGGCAAGATCCCCATGGGCGCCAGCGTGTTCGGCCTCGGCGACGAGCTGACCACCATGGACACCTCCACCACCAACGGCATCCTCACCTGCTACGGCTGGTACAACGACCTCGACACGCCCGCGAGCAAGGCCTTCGTCGCCGGCATGCAGGGGAAGTTCGGCGCCGACGTCACCGATCTCAGCGAGCTCGACACCGCCACCTACGAAGGCATCATGTTCTGGGCGGAAGGGGTAAAGAAGGCCGGCTCGGTCGAGCGCGACGCCGTCGTGGCGGCGCTGGAGAGCGGCATCACCATCGACTCGCCCACGGGCAAGGTGACGATGGATCCGGGCACCCACCACACCATCCGCAACACCTACCTCGCCCGGCCCAAGGACCGGAAATGGGAGCAGCTGGCGGCCTTCCCGGATTCGTTCCCGGCCGATACCGGCGGCGCCTGCGACCTCGTCAAGAATCCGCGCATGAACAAGCAGTTCACGCCCGACCTGAAGGGCTGAGGCGCTTCTTCATGGATCTCGCGGGGCTCCTGACCTTCAACGTCGCCACCGGCATCGCCACCCTGGTCCTGATCACCCTCGGTCTCGGGGTGATCTACGGCATGATGCGCATCATCAACCTCGCCCACGGCGAGTTCATGATGCTCGGCGCCTACACCGCCGTGATGGCGAACGGCGCCGGGGTGAACATCTGGATCGCCATGCTGGTCCTGCCGCCCCTGGTGGTGGGGGCGGTGGGGCTGATCCTCGAACGCACCGTCATCCGCTTCCTCTACGGGCGGATGATGGACACGATGCTGGCGACCTGGGGCATCAGCCTCGGGTTGATCGGCCTGATCACCACGCTTTACGGCAACGTCGTTCGGGGCGTCTCGACGCCGGTCGGGAGCTTCGAGATCGGCCGCTACGGCGCCAGCCTCTACAGCCTCGTCATCATCGCCACGGCGCTCGCCGTGCTGACCGGCATGTTCCTCCTCCTGCGCATGACGAAGTTCGGGCTGATCCTGCGCGCCACCATGCAGAACCCACGCATGGCCGCCGCCATGGGCGTTTCGCCCGACCGCATCTACATGGCGACGTTCGGCCTCGGCGCGGCCCTCGCGGGGCTGGCCGGCGGCATCCTCGCGCCGATCTCCGGCGTCTCCCCATCCATGGGGGCGGCCTACATTTCCCGCGCCTTCATCACCGTGCTGGGCGGCGGCCCCGCCATCGTCACGGGCACGGGCCTCGCCTCCTCGGTGTTCGGCTTCATCAACGAACTGGTCTCGTTCAGGACCACGCCCGTCATCGGCGACGTCGCCCTCCTCGTCGCCGCGATCCTGCTGATCCGCGTGCTGCCGCAGGGCATCACCGGCCGCTACCTGAGGCGCAGCCTATGAATCCCGTCGACCGTCGCTCCTCAGGGGGCTTCCTCGCGACCCTCTGCGTCATGCTCGGCCTCCTATTCGGGGCGCCGCACATCCTCGACACGTTCGGCCTCGTCCAGGCCACGGGCTTTGCAGCACTCGCCATGTTCGCCCTGAGCCAGGGCTTCATCTGGGGCTATGGCGGGGTGATGTCGTTCGGGCAGGCCGCCTTCCTCGGGCTCGGCGGCTACGCCTACGCCGTCTCCATGATCAACATGGGCGACAGCACGCTGCCCATCCTCATCGCCATCCTGGTGCCGACCCTGTTCGCGGGGCTGCTCGGCTACTTCATGTTCTACGGCCGGATCTCCGACGCCTATATCGGCGTCATCACCCTCACCGTCTCGGTGATCCTGTTCCAACTCGTGAACACCACCTCCGGCAGCCAGTACCGGATCGGCGAGGCGGAACTCGGCGGGTTCAACGGCATCCCGGCGATCCCCGCCCTCAACAAGCTCGGCGACGCGGGCAACCCGCTCGACAATGACGGCATCTGGTACGCCGCCATGGGCGCGCTGATCCTGGTCTACGCATTGTTGCGCTGGGTGCTGGCCAGCCGCTTCGGCCGCGTCGTGGTAGCGATCCGCGAGAACGAGACCCGGGCGCAGCTCATCGGCTACGATCCGCGCCTCTACAAGCTCCTCGCCTTCATGATCTCGGGCGCGGTCGCCGGGCTCGCGGGCTGCCTCTACGCCAATTGGGGCGGCTTCATCAGCCCCACCGTGTTCGGCCTGTCGATGTCCGCGCAGGTCATCATCTTCGTGCTGGTGGGCGGCCTCGGCACCCTCGTCGGCCCGATGCTCGGCGCGGTGCTGATCCAGTGGCTCATCATCGAGGCCGGTTCGCAGAACGTGGTCGATTCCAATCTCGGCCTCGGCATCGTCCTCGTGGCGTTCGTCCTGCTGATCCCGCAGGGGCTCCTGCCGGTGGTGAGGAACCTGCTGATGCGGATCCCCGAACTCCTCGCCAAGGTCTTCAGGACCAAGGCGGGCAAACCCGCCGATCCCGCCCGCGAGGCACTGGCAGGGGAGGTCCGGCCATGAGCATCACCACGACAGCGACGGCGCCGGCTTCCTCAATCCGCCCGCCGCTTCGCCCGCTCGTCGAGGCCAAGGGCGTCACCATGCGCTTCGGCGGCGTGACGGCGGTGGGCAATGTCGACTTCACCCTCGGCGAGGTGGAGCTGCGCTGCCTCATCGGCCCCAACGGCGCGGGCAAGAGCACCTTCTTCAAGATGCTCACCGGACAGTTGACGCCCACCGAAGGCAGCATCCGCTTCCGCGACACGGACATCACGGGGGCCGAGCCGCACCGGATCGCGAGGCTCGGCGTCGGCATCAAGACCCAGGTGCCGAACGTCTTCAACGGCCTGTCGGTGCGCGAGAACGTGTTCGTGGCGGCAGGGCGGCGCAAGTCCATCGCCCGGACGCGGTCCATCGTCGACGAGACCCTGACGCGGCTCCAGCTCACGGCCATTGCCGAACGCAATGTCGGCCAGCTCGCCCACGGCCAGCGCCAATGGGTCGAGATCGCCACCGTGCTGGCCCAGGAACCGGAGCTGATCCTCCTCGACGAGCCCGCCGCCGGCATGACCCATGACGAGGTCCACCGCACCGCCGAGCTCATCCGCGAGATCAACCGCACCCATGCCCTCATCGTGGTGGAGCACGACATGCCCTTCATCCGGATGATCGCCAGGACCGTCACCGTCTTCAACCAGGGCCGCATCCTGATGGAGGACAGCGTGGAGCGCGTGCTGGCCGACCAGCGCGTCCGCGACGTCTATCTCGGCAAGCAGGCCGCATGAGCCCCGCGATGAATGCGATCGAACCGCTCCCGCTCTCCTCCGGCCCGGACGCCGTCCCGGCGGCGAAGCCCGCGCTCCTGTCCGTCGAGGGCCTGCATTCCGGCTACGGCCGCATCCCGATCCTCGGCGGCGTCTCGCTCACCGTGGGGGAGGGCGAGTTCGTGGGCATCCTCGGCCATAACGGCATGGGCAAGACGACCCTGCTGCGCACCCTGATGGGCTACCTGCCCGTCACCGCCGGCCGCATCCGCCTCGGGGGCGAGGACATCGCCCGGCGCTCGCCCACGGCGCGGGCGCGGCTCGGCATGGGGTTCGTGCCTCAGGGCCGGGAAATCTTCGCCACGTTGAGCGTGCGCGAGAACCTGCGCATGGGCTGCCTCCTCTCCGACAGGGACGAGGACGAGACCATCGCGGACATCCTCACCGTCTTCCCCCGGCTGAAGGCCTATCTCGACCGGCCGGGCGGGGCGCTGTCGGGGGGCGAGCAGCAATTGCTGGCGCTGGCCCGCTGCCTCTGTGGCAACCCCCGCATCCTCCTCCTCGACGAACCGACGGAGGGGATCCAGCCCTCGATCATCGAGGAGATCATCGAGACGCTGCAGGCGATCGGCCGGGCGCGCGGCCTGACGATCCTCCTCGTCGAGCAGAACCTCACCTTCATCGCCGGCCTCTCCGAGCGAGTGCTGATCCTGCAGAAGGGCGTCGTCACCCGTGAGATCCCGCCCGAGATCGCCCGCGACCGGGCGATGATCGAGGAATTCGTCGGCATGGAATGAGGCCGCCGGCCCCATCCCGTACGCCCTTTCCATTCCAACCAAGGAGACATCCAGCGATGGCTGCCGAACCGACGCTAAGCCCCGACCTCGACATCGTCGAGATGACCCTGGCCGACGTGGCCGACGCTTTCGCCAGCGGCGTCACCTCGGAGGCGCTGACGCTGGCCTTCCTCGACCGGATCGCCGCCTACAACCCGCATTACAACGCCATCATCGTCATGAACCCGCAGGCGCTGGACGACGCCCGCGCCATCGACGCGCGCCGCGCCGCCGGCGAAACGCTGGGACCGCTGGCCGGCGTGCCGGTGGTGATCAAGGACCCGATGGACATGGCCGGGCTACCGACCACGGCGGGCTGGCGCTTCCTCAGCGCGCAAGCCGGCGGCGTCGACCTGATCCCCGAGACCGACTCGCCCGTCGTGGCGCGGATGCGGGCGGCCGGCTGCGTCATGCTCGGCAAGACCAACGTCCCCGTTCTCAGCGCCACCGGCAGCCACGCCAACGACAGCTGGGCCGGACCGACCCTGAATTCGGCGGCGCCCGATTGCCTGCCGGGCGGCAGCAGCGCCGGCACGGCCACGGCGGTGGGCGCCAGCCTCGCGGTGCTCGGCCTCGCCGAGGAGACCGGTGGCTCGATCCAGAACCCGGCCTCGGCGCAGGGACTGGTCGGCATCAAGCCGACCTTCGCCCTCGTCCCCAATGCCGGCGTGGTGCCGCTGGCCGGCAGCACCCGCGATGTGGTCGGCCCCATCGCCCGCTGCGTGCGCGACGCCGCCCTGACCCTCGACGTGCTGGCCGGCTACACCGCCGCCGACCCCAAGACCGTGGCGGGCATCGGCAAGCGGCCCAAGGGCGGCTACACCTCGAAGCTCGACAGGAACGGGCTGCAGGGCAAGCGCCTCGGCCTGTTCGGTCCCGGCTGGCGCGACCTGCCGCTCTCGGCCGAGGCGACGGACCTCTACGCGCGGGCGCAGAGCGAGATCACCGCCTGCGGCGCGACGCTCGTCGCCGATCCGTTCGTCGGCACGGGCTTCGCCGCCCTCGCCGAGCCCACCGAAGGCCTGAACTATTTCGATGCCCGCGGCATGGAATCCGTGCCCTACGACCTGCATCTCTACCTGCAGCGCCTCGGGTCGAGCGCGGCGCTGCCGAGTGTCGCGGCCTTCGCCGAGGCGACGGCGGACGAGGATGCGTTCGGCCCCAAGGGCGTGCTGCGCTACCTGCACCAATATCCGGTCTTCGAGGCGATCCTGGCCGATCCGACGCGCCCGCCCGACCTGTCGGACTTCCTCGCTCTCAGAGAGGCTTATCTCGACATCTTCAACCGGGTCATGGACGAGAATGGGCTCGACGGGCTCGTCTTCCCGCAGATGCGCGATGAACTGCCGCCCCTGCATGGCGGCCTTGCCATCAACGAGACCACGGTCTGCGAGATCAACATCGCCGGCCTGCCCGGCGTGACGCTGCCGGCCGGGGCCTATGCCAGCGGCTCGCCGTTCAACTTGATCTTCGTGGGACGGATGTGGAGCGAGGCCGACCTCCTCGGCTTCGCCTATGCCTACGAGGCGGCCACCGGCTACCGCAAGGCGCCGAGCCTGGTGAGGCCAAGCTGAGGACGGAGCGCGCGATCGAGCCCTCCTCCCCCCTTGTGGGGAGGAGCTGGAGGTGGGGGTGGTCGAGCGACCCTCAGCTTACGGAGGCTGGCGGAGCCACCCCCACTCCTAACCTCTCCCCACAAGGGGGAGAGGGACGCGCTCTGCCTGCAGACGTGGATGAGCGGATCCAGAAGCCCACAAGAGAGATTGGACCTCCCTCAGCCGAGGGTGACACCATCCGCCGTGGCGATCGTCCCGCCCTCGACGACCTCGAGATAGATCCCGAGGTCCACATGCCCGAAATGCTTCATGATGGCTTTCGGCAGGTTCGCGTCGCGCTCGGCGGTCTTCGGGTTGACGTTGACGGCGCCGCACCGCGGCGTGCGGGCGAGGCCGCGCAGGCGCACCGGGCCGATGCTCAGTTCGCGCCCCACCCAATCGAGCTCCTGCCACGGCTCCAGCCCGTCGAGATGGATGTTGGCGCGGAAGCGCAGGGGATCGAGCTCCTGCCCCGTCGCCTCGGACAGCGCCCGCACCGAGGCGAGGTTTACCACCGAGATCGCCCGCATCATCACCGGTGAGAGCACGCTGGCATCGGTGAACTTGTGGTTCTCACTCCGCACGAGTCGGGGTCGCCCGCGCGTCTCCTCGCCGAGGTAATCGGCGAAGAAATCCTCCGTCCCGACGCGTCCGGTCTCGGTGGAGAGGTCGGCGGCGAACACCTCCTCCCCGCCGCGCCGGATCGTCAGGCGATGGCTTTCGGGGTCGAGCCGCGTCGCGAGGGAAGCCAGCGCCGTGTTGTTGCGCAGCATCAGGAAGAAGCCCTTGTCCAGGGGCTCCGGCCTCGCAGGGTCGAACCGGGTGGTCCCCAGCGCCAGGGCGTATTCCCGGTCATGGGCGAGCCCGTCCTGCGGGGTGACGCTCAGGCGTGTCAGGGCCTCGGCCGACAGACCCTTGATCGGATAGCGGTAGAGGGCGTCGACGGCGGGCATGGCGGGTTCCTCGAAGATGTGCCCCCTCGATGCCGGGGGCGGGGGCGATGCGCCATACGCTGTTTTGCGCAGGGGATTCGGGTCCGGCATCGACGATGCGCCGGAAACGAAAAAGCCGGCTCCGCGCGAACGGAGCCGGCTCTCTGACGATGTCGAAGCCGCAGGCCCCCGAGAGCCTAGCCCGGCGCGAGGCCGAGCAGGGTGCCGAGGGGAACGACGAGGGTGAAGCCGCCGTAGAAGCCATCCTTGGCGCGGCGGGCGGTGTAGGGGTTCCAGTACGAGTTCGGATTGACGACGTACTGCACCACCGGCTCGAGGATGACGCCCTTACCCAGGTCGAAATGGGCGTTGACCTCGAACACGAACTTGTCGCGCGAATAGGGTTCGCCGGTGCCGCCGGAGATGAAGTTCGCATCCGACAGGAAGGCGGCGTAGTTTTCGTTCAGCCGCTGCCAATTGGCCTTGATGCCGTAGGTGTCGTTGGGCCGGCTCTGGTCGGGGGCCTGCAGGAGTAGGCCGGCGAAGGAGTTGAAGCGGATCGGGATCGTCGGGTCGAAGGCGTAGCCGGTGCCGGTATAGGCCGAGATCGCGGTGGGATGCGGGTTGCTCGCATCGGCCCCGCCATCGGCCCGCCACAGGGTCTGCGTGCCCGTGAGGACGACGCCCGACGTGCCGGATTTCTGCAGCGACGGCGTGCCCGGGTTGAGGCCCTTCGAGGTGCCGGCAATGGTCTTGAAGTTATCGTCGTGGTCGGCGGTGTTGTAGAAGCCGGTGAGCGAGACGCGGCCGGGATAGGCCTCCATCGTATAGTCGGTCTTGCGGCCGATCTCGGTCATCACGACGGCGCCGGCCAGGCGCTCGTAGCCGAAATCGTAGCCCGAGAGGACGTTGGTGCCGGGGTTCACGCTGAAGGCGCCGGCCTGGACGTAGGTGGTCGGCGAGATCTTGTAGGCGATGTTGGCGCCCCAGACGGCGAAGAGCGGCGAGGTGAAGCCGGCATTGAAGTAGAACATGTCCTGAAAACAGGAATTGATCGAGTTGCACGGCGGCAGGCCGTAATAACGGTCCGGATGCGTGCGGCCGACCTCGACCACGAGGCGGTCGTCGAGGAGCTTCTGCTGGTAGGTCAGCAGCGAGAGGCGGGTGCTGTTGGGCGTGTAGGGCGGCTGGTAGCCCACCGTGGTGTCGCCGATGTCACCGGCCATGTTCAGGTTGCGCACGAGGCCGAAGAACGTCTGGGTGAAGTTGATCGAGCCTCCGGCGATGCCGGCGAGCTTCTGCATGTCGGCCGTCATGCTGAGCACGAAATAGGCCGAGTTCGATTGCTCACCGGTTCGCAGGCCGGCGCTCGGATTGGCCTGATAGAAATCGTAGATGTTGACGTCGAAGGTGAGCCCGCGCGCCGCCATATCGGTGGCCCAGGGCGCGAGCGGCCCGACGCGCACCGGATCGGCGGGTTTCTCCGCCACTTCGCGGGTGGTGCGCGGCTGCGTCTGGACGTTGAACTCTCCCACCGGGGACGCCGTCTGCGCCTCGGCGGAAAGCATGCCCGCCGCGAGGAACGCGCCGCCGAGGAGCACCGGAAGCCCGGGTCGGCGAGCCGGAGGCGCGAAGGGCGCGCGTCCGAGTGTCTCTGTCGCGTCTGTCGGCATCGTCGAGCGTCCCCATTCTGCTGTTCCCCGCACCGCTCGATCACGTGCTCGTCGAAGGAGCCCAAGAGCGGGGAATTGTGAGATTGGGAGAGTTCAGCAAGGCCAATGCCACAGCGGAGAGCGAAACCGATAAAAGTTCCATTCCCCCTCCAAATTCTTCGAAATACACCGTGGGATTGAATCAGTGCGGTCACAAGACTGATATTCAACCAAGAGAGGCCGTCCTGACAGGCCCTTTAGCGTGAACTCCCCAGCATCTCGATGGACGAGGAGGGCACGGAAACGGGCAGTCGTGATCCTGTAGACGGCAAAAGGCAGAAAATTCAGGCAATCCCCCATAAATCCCACAAATCGGTCATTTTCAGATTGACAGAAACACCATGCCGGGGACTTTTCGCCAACCTCGTTCCAGCGCCCGTTTCGCTGAAAGCGACAGCGTCATCCCTCGTCATCCCGGTTCAGGCAGCGTGATCCAGGCGTCATGATCAATCGGACAGGACATGCCGGCATGTGGGATCTGCCCGACCCTGCCTCTCCACGGCTCGCCATTCGAGGCGGTTGTCCAGAGCCGGCATCGATGGCGGCCCTGGCCGGCACGGCCGGTGCGTCTGCAATCCCTGTGGGAAATACCGTGCGGGACACGCGTTTTCCTGCGGCCTCGCCCCATCAAAATCGCTACGCTTCGGCGAAATGGGGAGACGCCGAGGCCGATGCTGACCGACCACCGCTATCAGGAGATCCTGTCCCGTCTGAACGGAACGGGTCGGGTCGGCGTCTCCGACGTCGCCGCCTATCTCAGGGTTTCCGAGGAGACCATCCGGCGCGACCTGAAGGTCCTGGAGGAGCGCGGCGTCCTGCGCCGGATCCATGGCGGCGCGGTGCCGCCGCGCCTGGACCAGGACCGGCCTCTGCACGAGCGGGGCAAGACCAACCCGCGCGAGAAGGCGAAGGTGGCGGCCAATGCCGAGGGGCTGATCCGCGACGGGATGTCGGTCTTCATCGACACGGGCACCACGACGCTCGCTTTCGCCCGCCGCCTCAGCGGCCGCAACCTCACGGTGACGACGAATTCCATCGACGTTGCGCTCCATCTCGGCAACGGTCCCGCCCGGGTGAACCTGACGCCGGGAATGCTGCGGGCGCGGGACAACGCCCTCGTGGGCTACGAGACGGTGGCCTACGCGCAGCGGTTCTATTTCGACATCGCCTTCATGGGCATCGCGGCCTGCGACCTCACCCATGGCTGGATGGATTACGAGGAGCACGAATCCGCCCTGCGGAAGGTGCTTCGCGGCCAGGCACGCCAGAGCGTGCTTCTCGCCGATTCCCGCAAATTCGGCCGTCAGGCCAACCTCTGCACCTTCGGGCTCTCGGAACGGCTCACCCTCGTCACCGACCGGCCGCCGCCGCAGCCGTTCCTGGATCATTTCACCCAGCATGACATCGATCTCATCAGTTCCTGACGCAGCTGCGGCGGCCGGCGCGTTCCACGCGCTCTTCGAAGAGATTTCCGCCTGCGGCGCGACACCCGGCGGCGGCATCACTCGGCTCTGTGCTTCGGCCGAGGACGGACAGGCCCGTCGCGTTTTCGCCAATTCCGCCCGCGAGGCCGGCGCCGAGATCCTCCTCGACGCGGTGGGCAACCAATTCGCCATCTTCCCTCTCACCGACGGTCCCGGTGTCCCGCTGGTGATGATGGGCTCTCATCTCGACAGCCAGCCGAAGGCCGGCCGCTTCGACGGGACCTACGGGGTGGCAGCGGCCGCCGGCATCGGCGCCGCTCTGATGCGGGCGCGGCGCGCCGGCGAGACCTTCACGGCGGATTTCTGCGCGGTGAACTGGACCGGCGAGGAGGGCGCGCGCTTCCGGCCGAGCCTCCTCGGCAGCGGCGCCTATGCGGGTGCGCGACGGATTGAGGAGGCTTTGTCCAGCCGTGACGATGCCGGGATCACCCTGCGGGAGGCCCTGGGCGGGATCGGGTTCCTCGGCACGGACCGGCCGCCGCCGCTCCCGGCCTGCTACCTCGAACTCCACGTGGAACAGGGCCTCGTCCTGGAGAACGCGAAGGCGACCATCGGCGTCGTCACCCGCAACTGGGGGGCGGCGAAGATCGACGTGGTCTTCACCGGCGAGCAGGCCCATACCGGCCCGACCCCGATGCCGCGCCGGCGCGATGCGCTGCTCGCCGCCGCCTATCTGATCGCCGAAGTGAGGGAGATCGCCGAGCGCTGGCCCGGCCGCTTCCATACCTCGGTGGGACGCATCCTGGTGGAGCCGAACTCCCCCAACGTGGTGCCTGCCCGGGTGGAGCTCAGCGTCGAACTCCGCTCGGCCGATGATCGCCTGCTCACCGATGCGACCCTGATGGTGGAGGCGGCGATCACCGAGGCGGCGAGCCGCGCCGGCGTCGTGGCGGCAATTCCCGGCCGGACGCTGCGGCCGATCCGCAATCTGCCCGAAGCGGTGTGCGATCTCGTCTCCTCCTGCGCCGAGGAGACGGCCTTGCGGTCGCTGCGCATGGATACGGTGGCCGGCCACGACGCGATCAGCCTGCTCGGCCAATGCCCGACCGGCATCGTCTTCGTCCCCAGCGTCGACGGCATCGCGCATAACGAGGCCGAACTGTCGCGGCCGGCCGATCTCGAAGCCGGGCTCGCGGTGGCCTTACGCGCCGCATGGCGCTTGTGCCGTAGCGGCGGCTCGCCGGAACGGGCCTTGCTCGTCAAACGGCCGAACGAGGCGTTCGGAGCGGAGCGATGATACAATACGGTGAGGCAGGCACTCCTTTCGACCATCGCGTCGAGGCCATCATCGCCACGCGGCCAGACTGGATCGCGCGCCAGCCTCGCTATGGGCTGGCCGCAGCGCCGGTGGCATCCCCGACCCACCGGGCCGTGGCCTCGGACTGCGTCCAGGTCGCGTTCCGTGAGGGCGAGCCGGTCTTCCTCAAGCTGCGCCATGCCGATATGGCGGACGATCTGACGCCCGTGGCGGCGCAGGCGGCCCGCAAAGCCGCACGCCTCGGCATCGCCCCGGAGGTGGTCCACGAGGCGGACGGGGCGCTCGGCCTCGCCTACCTGCCCGAGCCCTGGCGCTATGGCCGGGTCGGCGACCTTCAGGACGGCACCATCCTCGGCAAGGTTCTGGATGCCAAGGCGCGGCTCCATGGCGACGGCCTACTCGGCCATCGATTCTGCCCCTTCGCGCGGATCGAACGCCTTGCCGCCGAGGCCCGTGCCGCCGACGCTCCGCTTCCCGACGGGACCGACCGGCTCGTGGCGGCGATGGCGCTCGTGCGCGAGGCGATCCATGCCTCGGGCATCGACCTCGCCTTCTGCCACAATGACGGCATCGCCTCGAACATCATGATCGGGGAGGGGGAAATCCGTCTCGTCGATTTCGACCTCGCCAGCGACAACGACCCCTGGTTCGATCTCGGCGCCCTCCTCAACGAGGCCTGCCTCTTCGAGCCGGAGCGGCGCGAGGCGGTGGAGCATTATGCCGGCCGCTTCGACGAGCGCCTCTACAACCGCTGCCGCCTCTACGGCGCGGTCGATGACGTGATGGGCGGCCTCTGGGGCGTCACCCGTGCGGTCACCTCGGCGCGGAGCGGGATCGAGTTCTACAAATACGGAACCTGGCGGCTCCTGCATGCGCGCACGACCATCGGTTCACGCGATTTCGAAAGCTGGCTGCGCCGGCTGTGACACGGGCGTTCGAAATGGGAGGCAGCGAACGGCGATGAGCTGGAAAGGCTTGGGCGACGGCATCAGCGAGGGCGAGCGCGCCCTGGAGGGCGTGCTGGCCGGCATCGCTGCCTGGCGGGGCCGGCCGATGCGCTACCGGCCGGTGGCGGGCGGGATCAGCAACACCAACTGGCGCGTCGCCATCGGGGACGCGCAGGATTATTTCGTGAAGATGCCCGGCCGTGGCACCGAGATGTTCATCGCCCGCGACTGCGCCAACGATGCCAGCCGGCGCGCGGAGGCCTGCGGCTACGGCGTCCAGGTCGTCGACTACCTGCCCGATGCCGGAGTCGAGATCTTCGCCTTCGTCGAGGGTTACCGCGCCTCCTCGAATCTCGACTTCCTGCGCCCCACTGTCCGCCACAACGCCGTGCGCGCCCTCAAGGCCTTCAACGATTCCGCGCCGCTCGGGCTGACGAAGACGATCTTCGAGATGATCGAGGAGCATGTCGAACAGGTCGCGGAGGTAGGCGGCCGGCTTCCCGCCGACCAGGCCCATCTGATGCGCTGCATGGCCGAGGCGAAAGCCGCGATGACGGCCTCCGGCCTCGATCTCGTGCCATGCATGAACGATACGCTCGCCGGCAATTTCATGATCGACGAGGCCGACAGGGTGCTGCTCGTCGACTTCGAATATGCCTCCAACAACGAGCGCGCCTACGAGCTCGCCCTCTGGTTCGACGAGATGGCGTTCCCGGACACGATCGAACGCGAGATGATCGAGGCCTATTTCGGCCGCTGGACCCCCGAAATCCATGCGCGCATCGCGGTCCTGAAGGCGCTTGGCGATCTCAAATGGGCGACCTGGGCGATGATCCAGGAGGCCGTCTCGACCCTCGATTTCGACTATTACAAATACGGAACCTGGAAGCACATGCGGGCCCGAACCCTGTTCCACCATCCCGACTGGCCACTCTGGCTGAGGCGCCTGTGATGGGTGTGGGTGCACCGCCGATCCGGTCCGGGGACGAGGCGACGAAAGCGGATTTCCTCGCCTTCGCCCATCGCCTCGCGGATTTCGCCGCTCCGCTCGCGCGGCACTATTTCCGCACCGAACTACCGGTGGAAGCCAAGGCCGATGCGAGCCCGGTCACCGCCGCCGACCGCGCCATCGAATCCCTGCTGCGCGCCGAGATCCGCAGCGTCTATCCCGACCACGGCATCCTCGGAGAGGAGGAGGGCGGTGATTTCGAGCGGCCGCTCACCTGGGTGATCGACCCGATCGACGGCACCAAGAGCTTCATCACCGGCATGCCGCTCTTCGGCACGCTCATCGCCCTGGTCTCCGGCGGACGGCCGATCGTCGGCGTCATCGATATGCCGGCACTCGGCGAGCGCTGGTGCGGAACCGGCGACGCGGCGTGGTTCGACGGCCGGCCCGCCCGGACGAGCGGCAGGCACCTTCACGAAGCCCGCCTGTTCGCGACCTCCCCGGACATTTTCGAGGGCACGGATGCGGAGGCCTTCGCACGGCTGAGCGGAGCGGTGGGCCTGCGCCGCTTCGGCGGCGATTGCTATGCCTACGGCCTTCTCGCCAGCGGTCATTGCGACCTCGTGGTGGAAGCCGGGCTCCAGGTCTACGACGTCATGGCCCTCGTGCCGGTGGTGGAAGGGGCGGGCGGGGTGATGACCGATTGGGACGGTCGCCCCCTGACCCCGGCTTTCAACGGACGGGTCGTGGCCGCGGCCAATGCCGGCCTCCACGCCGAGGCCCTCCGACACTTGCGAGCCTGATCCCCGCTCCTGTCATCCCTCGTTCAAACTGGTATACCCGATGCCAGATTCACGAGGGGAGATATCGATGACCGCTCTGTTCCATCATGCGGCCGCGTTCGAGCATCGCACACCGCACGGACATCCCGAGCGGCCGGAGCGCATGAAGGCGGTTCAGGAGGCCCTCGGGACGGCGGACTTCTCCGGCCTCGACCGTCGCGCACCCGAGGCGGCCGCCCTCGAATCGGTGTTCCTCGCCCATCCCGAGGAATGGGTCCGCGCCATCCTCCGTTCGGTGCCGAGCGAGGGGCTTGCCCATCTCGATTCCGATACGGTGCTCTCGCCGGGAACGATGGATTGCGTCCTGCGCGGTGTCGGGGCGGCGGTGCAAGGCGTCGACCTCGTGATGACGGGTGCCGCCCGCAACGCCTTCTCGGCCATGCGGCCGCCGGGGCATCATGCCGAACGCACCAAGGCGATGGGCTTCTGCGTCTTCAACAACGCGGCGATCGCCGCTCTTCACGCCAGGAAGGTCCACGGGGCGGAGCGCGTCGCCATCGTCGATTGGGACGTGCATCACGGCAACGGCACGCAGGACATCGTCTGGTCCGATCCATCCGTGCTGTTCTGCTCGACCCACCAGATGCCGCTCTATCCCGGCAGCGGAGCGGTGTCCGAGGAGGGCGAGCACGGCACCATCGTCAACGCGCCGCTCAAGCCCTTCGCCGACGGCGACGCCTTCAAGGAGGCGATGCGAAGCCGCATCCTCACCCGTCTCGAGGCGTTCAAGCCCGACCTGATCGTCATCTCCGCCGGGTTCGACGCCCATTGGCGCGACCCGCTGGCCAACCTCATGCTGGAGGCCGAGGATTTCGCCTGGGCGACCAGCCAAGTCAGGGAAATCGCCGACCGCACCTGCGACGGCAGGATCGTGTCGCTGCTGGAAGGCGGCTACGACCTGAAGGGCCTCGGTGACTCGGTGGCCGCCCACGTATCGGTCCTGATGGGGGCGTGATCGGCATCGGGCAGGGCGGCAGCAAAGACTAGACAAGTCATTCCGGACAGTTGTTCATCCTCGATCAATGTACCATGCGATAAGACGACCTCCTGTGTATGAATACATACACAGTTCATCGAAAAACTATGCCCCGGCCGATATGGCAAAGCCGTCGATAGTGCCTAAGTAACTCTTCAGCCCGCCTCCTGGGGGGATCGGTTTTTTCCATGCAACCCTCCCGAGGGATTGCGGGTAAGTGCGAGCCGCCTTCTTCTCCCATGGACGGGGGAAGTGATTTCTTTCAGGAGGTGCGGGCCGGGTGATGCGGAAGGACGTCCTTCCGTGATGCCGACCGACTCGCGGGAATCGCCCAGCGGCATCGCCGTTGTCGAGGCTCACATCACGTTACCGAATGAACGCATGACGCAACTGAGTGCCACCCGGACGGCCGACCCTGCCCTGGATCCTCGCCAGGATGCCGACCCCTCGGATCTCGGTCCGGACCTGACCGTCTGCGACCGTGAGCCGATCCATATTCCGGGAGCGATCCAGCCGCACGGCCTCCTGCTGATCGCGAATGCGGAAGACCAGAGGGTGGTCGGCGGCGCGGGCGACATCGAAGGAATGCTCGCCGCGGAATGGACCGGGCGGACGTTGTCCGAGCTCCTCGGCGCCTCGCCGGCCTCCCTGCTGCTCGACGCGCCCCGCGACGAGACCGTCGTGATCGGTCACGTCATGGGGCTCCGCGCGGCAATGGATGCCACCGCGCGCTTTCAGGACGGCCAATGGCTGATCCAGCTCGAACCGCAGGCCTCCCTGTGGACCGATGCGGCCAGCCTTCTCGGCTGGCTCGACCGCGCCGGAAGCGCCCTGGAGCGGGCCACCGACCTCAAGGCCTTGTGCGACCGGGCGGCGACGTCGTTCCGCGAGCTCACCGGTTTCGACCGGGTGATGATCTATCGCTTCCTCGACGACGATGCCGGCGTCGTCATCGCGGAAAGCCGCGTTCCCGAGCTCGGCAGCTTCCTGCACCACCATTTCCCGGCCTCGGACATCCCGAAACAGGCGCGCGCCCTCTACATCCGCAACCGCGTCCGCGTGATCCCGGACGTCACCTATACGCCGCAGCCGCTTCGGCCCCGGCACCTGTCGCAGCTCGATCTGAGCGACATCGAACTGCGCAGCGTCTCGCCGATCCACCTTCAATATCTGCGCAACATGGATGTGGCGGCCTCCGCCTCGATCTCCATCGTCAAGGACGGCATTCTGTGGGGGCTCGTGGCCTGCCACAACCGGACGCCGCGCACCCTCGCCTTCGGACAGCGCATGGCCTGTCAGGCCCTGGCGGGAAGTCTCGCCCGTCAGGTCAGCTCGCGGGAGGAAGCCGAGAATTACCGTGAGCGGCTGCGGCTGCGCAGCGCCGAGGACGTGGTCTCAGGAAAGGTTCTGGGCGAAGCCCCCCTCGCCGAAATTCTGATCGAGACGAGCGAGGAGCTGCGCCGCATGCTCGGCGCCGACGGCTTCGCGCTGCTCCAGGGCAGGGACCTCCACCATACCGGACGCTGCGCCGAGGAAACCGACCTGCGCGAGATCGCGGCCTGGGTCCGGACGGTGGGCGGGGTACAGGCGCTTCACACCCACAGCCTCAGCAAGCGCTTCCCCCGCGCCGCCGCCTATCGTGCGCTGGCGAGCGGGCTCCTCGCCGTCGTCCTGTCGGGGGAGGAGCCGATCATCCTGATGTGGTTCCGGGCCGAGCGGGTCGAACTCGTCAACTGGGCCGGCAACCCTCACAAGGCCGCCAACGTCGTCGGCGATACCTTGAGCCCCCGCGCCTCCTTCGAAGCCTGGACCGAGGAGGTCCATGGCCATGCCAAACCCTGGTCGCTCCCCGAGATCGAGGCGGCGCAGCGCATCGTGCGCGAGCTCTACGAGGCTCGTCAGACCCGGCGCATCCGCGAGCTCAACCGCGAGCTCGCCGCCACGGTGGCGGACAGGGAAAGCCTGCTGGTCCAGAAGGATTACCTGATCAAGGAAGTGAATCACCGCGTCCAGAACAGCCTGCAGCTGGTCTCGGCTTTCCTCGCCCTGCAGGCGAGGGCGGAAGGCAATGCGGGGCTCAGCGAGGCATTGAGCGAGGCGCAGCGCCGGCTCGCTGCCGTGGCCCTGGTGCACCGACGGCTCTACAGCGACGACAACGTCGAAATGATCGATCTGGCCCGCTACCTCGACGATCTCGTCTCCGAAATGAAATCGTCGATGGGCCCTGAATGGGCCGAGCAGTTCAGCACCGATTTCGCCCCGATCATCATACCCACCGACGCTGCGGTGAATATCGGACTGATCCTGACCGAGCTCGTCATCAACGCCAACAAATACGCCTATTCCGGCGCGGTCGGTCCCATCGCCATCAGCCTCGAACAGCATCGCAACCGCTTCCGCCTGATCGTCGCCGATCAGGGACAGGGCATGTCGGGTACACGGAGCGGATTCGGGACGCGGATGCTCAACGCCATGGTCGACCGCCTCGGCGGGACGATCGAGAACACCAACAATCGGCCGGGATTGAGGGTGATCCTGACCGCCTCCATCGGTGCGCCCGATCCGGCATCCCTGCCATGACCCGTACTGCGCTGGCGATTGGCGGCCCGGAAGCGCCTCTGGCCGAACGGCTGCGCGAAGGCACGCAGGATCTGCACGAGGAACTGGAGCGCTGCCTCGATTGGCGCCAGCGGATGGCGACGCGGGACGGATACCTGACCCTGCTCGCCCGCTGGTGGGGCTTCCATCGTGTGTTCGAGCCCATCGTCGGCCAAGCCTTCGGGCGCGACGTCGCATGGCCGCGCCGCAAACTGCACCTGATCGAGCGGGACCTCGTCCATTTCGGCATGAATCGCGACGCCATTGAGGCCTTGCCCCGTTTCGCCGCCGGAACGGGTTTCGACGACCGCCCCGCGATCCTCGGCGCCCTGTACGTCACCGAAGGCTCTACGCTCGGCGGACAGGTCATCGCCCACCACATCCGCCGTAGCCTCGGAGATGCGATCGCCTCGGGCGGCTGCGCCTATTACGAAGGCTACGGAAAGCGGGACACGGCGACGATGTGGACCTCGTTCCGGACCTTCCTAGACCGCTCGGGCGAAGAGGGCCGATCCGAGAGCGTCATCGAAGGCGCGCGGTGGACCTTCGACGCGCTGCGGCTATGGCTCACCGCCAGCAACCCACCCCGACCCGCTTTGGGCGAAGCCGCCCGGCGCTGAATGCCGGGCCGACCTGTCGAATCAGCCAACCTGCTCAGCCGGCATCGACGGCGCGTCCGCCATAGGTCTCGAAGGAGGTCATCACCTTCTCGGTCAGCCCGTCATCGAGTTCGACGGTGACGCGGATCGCCCCCTCAAGCGCAGGCTCGCCCTCGGTGCCTTCCTTCAGGCGACCATCCTCGATATCGGCCCGCGCCGCCTCGGTCCCCGCGCTGTTCTCGTCCCCCGCTGGCGCGATGGTGACGGCGCTCCGGTCGATCCCGTGTTCCTGGACGAGATGCTCGACCGCCGTCTCGGCATCGCGGCGGCTCTTGAACTCGGCGGACATCGTCTTCGACATGATCACGGTTCCGGGGTTGGTCTTCAGGCTGTGTGAACCCTCCACCGGGGGAAAGGTTCAGCGGCGCCTCGGAGCCGCCGCGATTCGCAGCGTCGGGTGCATGCTCGCGTCAGGTACAGGCTCGAATCAGGCAAGTGAAAATACGTAGTCGGCATTTCATCTTCGCCACACTCCCGTACAATCGTGTTCCTCGCTGGTGGCTAGGTTCAACACATCGGTGTTTTTACCGGAAACAAATGTTGTCCATTGGGTGAGGCCCGGTTAAGTGCGGCTCATGCCTAAGCTCGAATCTCTCCTGGAC
Organism: Methylobacterium sp. CM6241; assembly: GCF_054817845.1. Taxonomy (NCBI): domain Bacteria; kingdom Pseudomonadati; phylum Pseudomonadota; class Alphaproteobacteria; order Hyphomicrobiales; family Methylobacteriaceae; genus Methylobacterium; species Methylobacterium sp. CM6241. Next base: position 3,931,476 of record NZ_CM139246.1, on the reverse strand, counting down.
CGTCTCAAAGCCCGCCAGCGCGCCCTCATCATGGAAGCGGCGGAGCACGAAACGATGCCGGCCGACAGCACGTTGCGCCGCATCGCGGAGCTGGAAAATGCGATCGCCGCGGTGGAAGCCATCCTCGACGAGACGCGGGCGCTTGCCCGCTAGCCCAGCCGGGCCGACGACGTATCCTCGATCAGGACGCCGAACGAGGCCTCATGCCCTGATGACCGCTGCGATCATGGCGGGCATCGCGGCATCGTCGGGTGCCATGGTTCAGGAAGTGACGGCGCAGGACGTGCCGACCGCCGGAGCCGATCTCGATCTCCTCGAACGGCGCTGGCACAAATGCGTGCGGCAGGCCTTTTCCGGGCAACCCGCCGGCCTGCCGACCCATGCCGCGCAGAAGGCGGCTCTGGCCGAGTGCAAACACCTGGAGAACAGTTACGTCTCGGCGATGCTGGTGGCCCAGGCGACCGAGGCCGAGGCCCGTCGGCAGGGCAAGCCATCGATCGGCGCGAGGGCGAGGGGCTGGGCCACCTCGCTTCTGTCCTACGTGGTCGAGCCGGTAACCTCCTTGATCGACGCCTGGCGCAAGTAACCCCTCTCGCGCCTCAGGCCCGCTCCATCTGCAATCCCGGCACGGCCGAGAGGAGGTCGCGCGTATAGGGATGGTCCGGCCGGCGGAACAGGTCGGCGGTCGGCCGCTGTTCCACGATCTCCCCCCGATGCATCACCGCGATCCGGTCGCAGATCTTGGCCGCGACGCGCAGGTCGTGGGTGATGAACAACATCGCGAGGTTCAGGCGCTGCTTCAGATCCTCGAGAAGGTCGAGCACCTGTGCCTGGACCGACACGTCGAGGGCCGAGACGGCCTCGTCGGCGACCAGCACGTCGGGCTCCATGGCCAGCGCGCGGGCGATGCCGATGCGCTGGCGCTGGCCGCCGGAGAAGGCATTGGGATAGCGCTCGGCGGCGCTGGGCGACAACCCGACGAGATCGAGCAGGTCGCGCGCCCGCGCCCTGGCCTCGCGGGCCGGAACACCATGGGCGATCGGCCCGGCGGTGATGATCTGCTCCACGGTCCGGCGCGGGTTGAGGGAGGCGAAGGGGTCCTGGAAGATCATCTGGATGCGCTTGCGCTCGGCGCGGAGCGCCCGCGGCCCCAGCGCCGTGTAATCGAGCGTGCCGAGGCGGACGGTGCCCTGGTCGGGGTCGATGAGCCGGATGGCGAGGCGCGCCGTGGTGGATTTGCCCGAGCCCGATTCACCGACGAGGCCCAGGGTCTCGCCGCGGCGGACGTCGAACGCCACCTCCTTGACCGCGTGGACGATGCGCGGCGGCCCGAACAGACCCCGGCGCGATGTGTAGGTCTTGGTGAGGCCGATGGCAGACAGAGCGATGGGCGCGCCTTCCCGTGATTCGCGCTCCGGCGGCACGATGCTGGGCACCGCCGCCAGCAGAGCCTTGGTGTAGGGATGCTGGGGTTTCCGCAAAACCTCGTCGGCGGAGCCCGATTCCACCAGCTTGCCGCGCTGGAGCACCGCCACATGGTCGGCGATATCCGCGACCACGCCGAAATCGTGGGTGATGAACAGGACGCTCATGCCCCGCCGCCGCTGCAGGTCGCGGACGAGTTTCAGGATCTGCGCCTGGGTGGTGACATCCAGCGCCGTGGTCGGCTCGTCGGCGACGAGGATCGAGGGCTCCAATGCCAGAGCCATGGCGATCATCGCGCGCTGGCGCTGTCCGCCCGACAGCTGATGCGGATAGGCACGCACGATCTGCGCCGGGTCGGGCAGGCCGACCTCGGTGGCGAGCGCGATGGCCTTGGCCCGCCGCTCGGCCTTGGTGAGAAGGCCGTGCGCCTCGAACATCTCGGCGATCTGGTCGCCGATCCGCATGACCGGGTTGAGCGCCGTCATGGGCTCCTGGAACACCATGGCGATGCGGCGCCCGCGCAAAGCACGCCAGTCGCGCTCGCCGAGGGTGAGCAGGTCCCGCCCCTCGAACACGATGCTGCCGCCGACGGGCGTGAGGGCACGCGGCAGCAGACCGGTGAGCGCATAGGCGCTCATGGATTTTCCCGAGCCCGATTCGCCGACGACGCAGAGGATCTTGCCCGGCATCAGGTCGAGGGAGAGATCCTCCACCGCATGCGGTCGGTCCGCCCCCTTCGGCAGGGCCAAGGTGAGGTTGCGGATGCTGACGACAGGCTCGCTCATGGTCAGGTCTCCGGTTTCGCGTCGCGCTGGCCCAGGATGACGGGTCCGGTCTCCCCGAGATCCCAGAACAGGCCCGCCATCAGCATCAGCGCCTCCCGGCTCATCGGCCCGAGCAGGTGCTCGTCCGGACCGTGCTGGAGGCAGGCCGGGTAGGAATGCGGCACCCACAGGGTCGGCAGGCCGAGGATCTCGGAAAAGGCGTCGTTGGGCAGCGAGCCACCGAGATTGGGCAGCAATGCCGGGCGCTTGCCCGTGCTGGCCTCGATGGAGGCCAGCGCCCAGCCGACCCAGGGATCTTCCACGGGAAGGCGGGTGGCGCGGAACACTTCCGAACGGGCCGCCCGCACTTCGACCATGGGGAAACCGTTGGCGTCGAGATGGGCGCGCACGGCCGGGATCAGGCCCTCCCAGTCGGTGCCGACGACGAAGCGCAGCTGCAGCGTCGCCTTGGCGTGGGGCGGCACCGCATTGAGCGGGCCGTCGGGGTCGCCGGTCTTGAAGGCCAGCACTTCGAGGGTGTTCCAGCCGAAGACGCGCTCGGCCGCATTGAGGCCGGGCTCGCCCCAATCCTCGTCGATCCTCGGCGCGGTGGGGTCGGTGCCCACCGCGATGTCGGCGAGCGCCGCCCGCACGCCCTCGGGGATCGCGGGTGGCCGCAGGGCATCGAGGAGGATCTTGCCGCGCCCGTCGACCAGGGTCGCGATGGCGTTGGCCAGCACCGTGCCGGGATTGCGCAGCAGGCCGCCCCAATTGCCCGAATGGTGGCTGCCCTCGCGCAGGTTCACGATGAGCTCGAACGTGTAACCGCCGCGCGAGCCGAGGAAGAGGGTGGGGCGCTCCGCGCTCACCCGTGGCCCGTCGGAGGCGATGAGCACATCGGCGGCGAGGGCGCGCGCCTCGGCCCGGCACAGGTCGCGCAGGCCCGGCGAGCCGGATTCCTCGCCCATTTCGATGAGGAGCTTGGTGTTGAAGCCGAGGCGTCCGCCTCTCGCCGCCATCACCGCCTCGAGCGCGCCGAGATTGATGATGTGCTGGCCCTTGTTGTCGGCGGTGCCGCGGCCGTACCAGCGGTCCCCCTCGACGACGATCGCCCATGGGTCGAGGCCGGCGCGCCATTGTTCGGGGTAGCCGCGCACGGTGTCGCCATGGCCGTAGATCAGCACGGTGGGCAGGTCGTCGCCCTCGTGCCGCTCGGCGATGAGGAAGGGGCCGTGCTCGCCGTCGGGATTGTCGAGGATGCGGCCGGTGAAACCCAGCGGCGCGATGGCGGGCATGAGGAAGTCGGACAGGTAGGCATGGAGCGCCGGCAATTGCCCTGTCGTCTGGCTCTCGGTGGGGCGGGCGACGGCATCCTGCAGGACGGCGCGGAACCCGCCTCCGTCGTAGTGGCGCGCGGCATGCGCGATCGCATCGTGTCGGGACATGGATCCACTCTGTGTCGGGTGAGAATGGGAGCCGAGGGAAGCGCTCAGCGCCGCCCCTCGGGTGCCGTGACGTCGCGCAATCCGTCGCCGAGGAGGTTGATGGCGAGAACGAGGACGAGGAGGGCGACGCCCGGGATGGTGATGACCCAGGGCTGGAAGAACATGTACGGCTTGCCCTCGGCGATCATCAGCCCCCAGGAGGGCAGGGGCGGCTGGACGCCGAGACCGAGGAACGACAGGGCCGCTTCCAGCAGGATCGCGTGCGCCATCTCCAGGGTCGCCACGACGATGAGCGCGTTGAAGATGTTGGGCAGGATTTCCTGGAACAGGATCCGAGCGTTCGAGAAGCCGGCGGCGCGGGCCGCCGCGACGAAATCCTGGTCCCGGATCTGACGGGTGGCGGCACGCGTCACCACGGCGAAGCGGTCCCAAAGCAGCAGGCCCAGCACCAGGACCACCACCTTCAGCGAGCCGCCCACCAGGGAGGCCATGGCCAAAGCCACCAGCACCACCGGCATGGCGAGGCGCGTGGTGACGACGTAGCTCACCACCGCGTCGACCTTGCCGCCGAAATAGCCGGCGCAGATGCCGAGGACGGTGCCGATCAGGCCGGAGATGCAGGCCGCCGCGATCCCGATGAGAAGGGAGATCTGGCTGCCGTAGATCAGGCGGCTGAGATAGTCGCGCCCGAGCTTGTCGGTGCCGAGCACATGGTCCCACGTCCCCTTCGCGTTCCAGATCGGCGGGATCAGGCGGCGCGAGACGTCCTGGGCATAGGGGTCGTGCGGGGCGATCAGGGGCGCGGCCAGGGCCGCGAGGACGATCCCGCCGAGGATCACGGCCCCGATCATGAAGCCGCCGTGATGGAGGCCGCGCCGGAGGGCCAGCGCCGTGGGCGAGCGCGACGCCGGCAGCGGCGCGTTCGCGTCGGGCACAGGACCGGCCTGAACCAGCAGATCGGTCGAGGGAAGGGTGGGAGCCACCGGGGAGGAGGACGGCTGAAGGGTCATTGGCGCAGCCGGGGATCGAGGAAAGCGTTGAGAAGGTCGGCCGCCAGCGTCAGGGCGATGTAGATCATCGCCAGGACGAGGACGATCGCCTGCACCACGGGGAAGTCGTTGCGGGCGATGCTCTCCCAGGCGAGCTGCCCGAGCCCCTGGAGCGAGAACACAGCCTCGATGACGATGGAGCCGCCGAGCATGAAGCCGAACTGCACGGCGGCGAGTGCGATCACCGGGATCACGGCGTTGCGGAGCGCATGCCGGATCAGGATTTTTCGCGGGGGCAGGCCCTTGGCCCGGGCGGTGCGGACATAGTCCGAGGCCAGCACTTCGAGCATGCCGTTGCGGGTGAGCCGCATCACGGCGGGCATGGCGTAATAGCCGAGCGCGATGGCCGGCAGCACGAAGTGCTTCCAGGTCGTGTTGCCCGAGACCGGCAGCCAACGCAGGTTCACTGAGAAGATCATGATCAGCGTCAGGCCGAACCAGAAGCTCGGCATCGCCTGACCCAGCACCGAGACCGACAAAGCGAGCCGGTCGATCCAGGTGTCTCGCTTCACCGCCGCCAGCACGCCGAGCGGGATCGCCACGAACAGGGCGACGGCCAGCGCCACCACGCCGAGGAACAGGGTGATCGGCATGCGGGAGGCGAGGAGGTCGACCACGCTTTCCCGGAAGTAGAAGGAATTGCCGAAATCGAAATGCAGCGCCTTCCACGCCCAGGCGGTGAATTGCGCCAGCATCGGCTGGTTCAGCCCGTACTGGACGCGGATCGCTTCGACCTGGGCGGAGGTGGCCTCGGGACCGGCAATGGCGGCGGCGAGGTCGCCGGAGAGGTGCAGCAGCATGAAGCTCGCCACCGACACCGTCACGGCAACCGCGATGGCGACGAAAATGCGTTGCAGCATGAACCTGAGCATGGGCCGGTTCCTTTGGTCCGTTACGGGTCGTGACGTTCGTCGTCCGGACGATTGTTCGGCTCTGCCGAGAGCGATCCGCGGGCTTCTCCCTCCCCCCTCTGCGGGGGAGGGTGGCCCTCGCGTCAGCGAGGGTCGGGAGAGGGGAGCGCGCTATCCGGAAGCGTCGCTCCCCTCTCCCGACCCGCTTCGCGGGCCACCCTCTCCCGCAAAGGGGAGAGGGGACGGCGCGGGCTGCATCCGCGATGAGTGAACGGGTACGCCTTCCATGAGCCGCGCTTCGCGCCTCGGATGCGACCCTTACTTCCAGCTCGCCGCGTAGAAGCGCGGCAGCTCGTCGGGCTGCGCCGTGAAGGTGAGGTCCGAGGTGAAGGCGTAGTTGGTCGAGTAGGAGAACAGCGGCAGGATGTAGGCCTGGGCCGCGATGCGCTTGAGCGCCTCGGCGTATTTCACCTTGCGCGCAGCCGGATCGGTGGCGCCGTCGCCGGCCTGGAGCGCCGCGATGGTCTCGGGATCCTTGGTCAGGTCCTCGTCACCGCCCTTGAGGTAGACGCCGGTGAAGGCCGAGACGTCGAGGACCGAGAACGAGCCCCAGGTCTGGAAGGCGATGGAGACCTTGCCGCTCCGGATCATGTCGCGCAGCGCCGCGTAGCGCAGGTAGTTGAGCCGGGCGGTGATGCCGACGGCGCGGAGATACCCGATGACGGCCTCGGCGTAGTCGCGCTCACGATAGGCGCCGAGATCGATCTCGAACCCGTCGGGATAGCCGGCCTCCTTCAGGAGCGCCTTGGCCTTGGCCGGATCGTAGGCGTAGCGCGGCACGCCCTCGTCGGTACAGCCGAACTGGTCGATGAAACAGGCCGCGTTCATGACGCGGCTGCCGCCGCGGACGAGGTTGTCGACCATCGCCTTGCGGTCGATGGCATAGGAGATCGCCTGGCGGACGCGGGGATCCTTCAGCGGCGAGTTTTCCTTCGCGCGGCCGAGCGTGTCGAATTGCAGGAAGCCGACTCGCATGGTCTCGGCGCTGAGCACGGTGACGTTGGGCGCGGCCTTGAGCTGGTCCGCCTGGTCGCTCGGCACGCGCCAGATCCAGTCGATGCCGCCGGTGACGAGTTCGGCCATGCGGCTGTCGGCATCGGGAATGACACGGAATTCGAGCTTGCCGATCTTTGGCGTGCCGATCGGGCTGCCGGGCCAATATTTGTCGTTCCGCTCCATCTTCACCCCACGTCCGTTCTCGACGCTGGTGATGCGATAGGGGCCGGTGCCGATGGGGGCCTTGGCAAAACCGTCGAGGCCGACCTTTTTGAAGTAAGCGGCCGGGAAGATCGGGGTCGGTCCGGCGAGGTATTCGAGAGCGGCCGGGAAGGCGGTCTTGAGGTGGATGCGGACGGTCTTGGCGTCCACCACCTCCGTCGACTTCATCCAGTCCACATTCTGCTTCGTCACCGTGCGCGCCTCGGGCGTCAGCACGTAGTTAAAGGTGAAGGCCACGTCCTCGGGGCCGAAGACATCGCCGTTATGGAAGGTCACGCCCTCGCGCAGGGTCAGTTCGAGGGTGGTCGGGTCGACCCATTTCCAGGCGGTGGCCAGCATCGGCTGATACGCGCCGGTCTTCGGATCGCGGTAGAGCAGGGTGTCCCAGACGTTGCGGGCGAGCACGACGCCCTCGCGGGCGCTGTTGTGATACGGGCTCACGTTTTCCGGCTCGGTATCCGAGGCATAGACCAGGGTATCGTTGGCCTTGCTGGCCAGCGCCGGAACGCTGAACGTCCCCAGCAGGAGAGCGAGCGCGGCGCCTGCCGCGGGAACATGTCTGCCCATGATCCGCATTCCTTCCGCTACCGGCTGCTCGGCGGCCCGTAGCCGATCTGCACTGCCGCTTTTTTCCTCGTGCCATGGTGTTGTGCATTCCACATCGCAACAAGTAGAATTTATCGATGGTTGCCGTGCCGTTTCGGCAATGGAACATGCCTATGCAGATGTCGGGCCTGCGCTACTTCCTCGCCGTCGCCAGGACCGGGTCCATCGCGGCGGCGTCGGCGCAACTCAACGTCGCCGCCTCCGCGATCAGCCGCCAGATCGCCAATCTCGAAGCGGAGCTCGATTGCGTCCTGTTCGAGCGCCGGCCGCGCGGCATGGTCCTGAGCCCGTCCGGCGAGTTGCTGGCCCAGCATGCGCGGCAGACTCTGGCGCGGGCCGAGCAGGTCGCCGCCGAAATCCAGGAACTGCGCGGGCTGGCGCGGGGCTTCATCCGCGTCGCCACCGCGGAGGGATTCGCCCTCGACCTGCTGCCGAACGCCATCGCCGAGTTCCATGCGCGCTATCCCGGCATCCGCTTCGAAATCCAGGTTCTCCCCCCGGCACAGGTCACGCAGGTCGTGGCCGCGGGCGACGCCGATATCGGCATCACCTTCGCGCTCGCGCCGACGAACCTCGTCACGGTGTTCTACGAGGCCGTGGTGGAGATGGTCGCGCTGGCCGCCCCCGACCATCCGCTCGCCGGCCGGGCGTCGATCCGGATCGGCGAACTCCAGGCCTACCCGATCGCGATGCCGCCCCTCGACACCACGGCGCGCCTCGTCTTCGACGCGGCTTGCCGGGCGGAAGGCATCGTCATCGAGCCGACGCTGACCTCCAACATCCTCACGGCGCTGCTTCCCTTCGTCCGAAGGACGAGGGGGATCGCGCTGATGTCGCCGCTTTCGGTGCAGACGCCGGTTCGGCTCGGGGAACTGGTCTGCATCCCGATCCAATCGCAGGCGAGCCTGCGGCGCGGCATTCAGGTCCAGCTGATGCGGGACCGCAAGCTGCCGCATGCGGCGCAGGCGTTCCTGCGCCAGCTCGTGGCCGCCCTGCCGCCGGCGGAGGCCGGCGGCGCATGAACCGTCCCGATCAGCCGTTCCGGAACGTGTAGCTGTAGCCGTTCAGGGCCGGCGCGCCGCCGAGATGGGCGTAGAGCACCTTCGAGCCCTTGGGGAAGAACCCCTTCCGGGTCAGATCGATCATCCCCTGCATCGACTTCCCCTCGTAGACCGGGTCGGTGATCATGGCTTCGAGCCGCGCCGAGAGGCGGATCGCCTCCACCGTCTCCTTCGAGGGCACGCCGTAGACCGGATAGGCGTAATCCTCGTTGAGGACCACGTCGTCCTCGGTGATGTCGGGGGCACCGATCAGCGCAGCGGTATTCTTTGCGATGTCGAGCACCTGCGCCTTGGTCTGGGCCGGGGTGCAGGAGGCGTCGATGCCGATGACGTTGCGGGCACGTCCATCGGCGGCGAAGCCCACCACCATGCCGGCATGGGTCGAGCCGGTGACGGTGCAGACGACGATGTAGTCGAAGCGCAGGCCCATCTCGGCCTCCTGGGCGCGCACCTCTTCGGCGAAGCCGACATAGCCGAGGCCGCCGAACTTGTGCACCGAGGCGCCGGCGGGGATGGCGTAGGGCTTGCCGCCCTTGGCCTTCACATCCTCCAAAGCCGCCTTCCAGCTCTCGCGGATGCCGATGTCGAACCCGTCATCCACGAGTTGCGTCTCCGCGCCCATGATGCGCGACAGCAGGATGTTGCCGACCCGGTCATAGACCGCATCCTCGTGCGGCACCCAGGCTTCCTGGATCAGCCGACACTTCATCCCGATCTTGGCAGCCACCGCCGCCACCATGCGGGTGTGGTTGGATTGCACGCCGCCGATGGAGACCAGCGTATCGGCTCCGCTCGCGATGGCATCGGGCACGATGTATTCGAGCTTGCGCAGCTTGTTACCGCCATAAGCCAGGCCGGAATTGCAATCCTCGCGCTTGGCGTAGATCTCGACATCGCCGCCGAGATGGTCGGTGAGACGCGACAGCTTCTCGATCGGGCTCGGGCCGAAGGTGAGGGGATAGCGCTCGAATTTCGACAGCATGGCTTGGCAACGTCCTCGCATCAGTGAGACCCGAACGCTAGCAAAACTCCCGTGAAAGGTGCTCTCGAATGACGATGAGATGTGCCACGAAATTTCATGGTTTTCCCGGTCAAGCTTGGTATGAACCATCGTTCCTGCTGGAAATACGGAAGGTTCTTCCATGTCGCCATCGCTCGATCGGATCGATCTCAAGATCCTGCGCCTGCTCCAGGCCGATGGGCGCATGAACAATGCCGAGATCGCCAAGCGGGTGAATACCAGCGCCGCCACCTGTCACCGCCGCACGCAGCGCCTGTTCGACGAGGGCTACATCCGCGGCGTCCATGCGCGGATCGCGCCGGAGAAGGTCGGGCGGGGGTCCCTCGTCATCGTCGGCGTCGTGCTCGACCGCTCGACGCCGGAGAGCTTCGCCGCGTTCGAGGCTGCCGCCCAGGCGATGCCAACCATGCTCGATTGCCATCTGGTGGCCGGGGATTTCGACTATTTCCTCAAGATCCGCGTCTCCGACATGGCGGATTTCAACCGCCTGCACAGCGAGACCCTGATCGCGCTGCCGGGGGTGCGGCAGACGCGGACCTTCTTCGTCATGAAGGAGGTGGTGGACAATGCGCCGATGGATCTCTGACGACGAGGCTTGCGCGAAGACCTCTCGCCGCCATCGCGATCACAGCAGAGTGGAATGCATGTGCATGAATGCCGACACGTCGCCCGCCCGGGCGCTCGATACCATCCCGACGAGCGTGCGGGAGGCGCGGCCCACCACCTGGCTCAATCCCCATCTCCGGCCGGCCGCCGAATTCCTGCCGAGCCTAGCTTTCTCCCTGGCCGATGTGGAGGCGGCGGAGGCACGCTGGCGCCGCTTCGATCCGCTTTTACGCCATCTCTTCGAGGATCTCGACACCGGGCGCATCGATTCGCCCCTGTTGCCCCTCTCCGACCCTGTGGCGCAGGCCATCACGGGTCCGACGGGCGGCGCGGTCTGGGTGAAGGCCGACCATGATCTGCCGGTCACCGGCTGCATCAAGGCGCGGGGCGGCGTCTACGAGGTGCTGGTCTATGCCGAGCGGCTCGGGCTCGAGAAGGGCCTGCTACGGCCGGGGGATTCCTATGCCCGGCTTGCGGAGCCGCAAGCCCGCGACGCGTTCGGTGCCCATACCGTCGCGGTCGGTAGCACCGGCAATCTCGGCTTCAGCGTCGGCGTCATGGCGCGGGCGCTGGGCTTCGCGGTCGAGGTCCACATGTCCCATGACGCCAAGGCGTGGAAGAAGCAGCGCCTGCGGGATATCGGCGCCCGGGTGGTCGAGCATCTGGGCGATTACGGCAGCGCGGTCGCGGCGGCACGCTCGGCCTTCGAGGGGCGGGCCGACGCCCATTTCGTCGATGACGAGAGCTCCGTCGACCTGTTCCTCGGCTATGCGGCAGCGGCCTTCGACCTGCGCCGCCAACTGGACGAGGCCGGGATCAGGGTCGATCCGGCCCACCCGCTCTGCGTCTATCTTCCCTGCGGCGTCGGCGGCGCGCCCGGCGGCGTCACGCTCGGCCTGAAGCTGCTGTTCGGCGACGCCATCCGCTGCATCTTCGTGGAGCCGGTCGCCTCGCCCTGCATGCTGGTGCAGCTCGCTGCCGGCCTGTCGCGCCCGGTGGACGTCTACGAGATCGGCCTCGACAATCGCACCGCCGCCGATGGGCTGGCGGTGGCGGGCGCCTCGATGCTGGTGGCGGGCACTGTGGGCCCGCTCATCGAGGCGGTGGTCACGGTCGCCGATGCCGACCTGTTTGCCTGGGTGAAACGCCTCTGGTCCGATCCGGGCCTGCGGCTCGAACCCTCGGCAGCGGCGGGGTTCGCCGCAATCCGGCCCTATCTCGACGCCGCCGCACCTGCGCAGGCGACGCATGTGGTCTGGACCACGGGCGGGGCGCTTCTGCCGGAGGCGGAGTTTCAGGACGCCCTGGCACGGGGATAGCGATGCAGGCCGAGGCCTATGACGGGACATGGCCTCGTTCCGGGCCATATCCCTGCCGATGCCGTCAGTTCGGGTGGAAGACCACCTTCACGCACCCGTCCTTCTTGTCCCGGAACGTCTTGTAGAGGTCGGGGCCGTCCGCGAGATTGGTGGAGCGGTGGGTTATCATCGAGGTCATGTCGATCTTCCCCTCCTGGATCAGCTTCGTCAGCGTCTCCAGGTAGCGTTTCACATGGGTCTGGCCGCTCTTCAGGGTCAGCCCCTTCTGCACGATCGAGCCCATATTGATGGGAAGCGGGCCACCATAGACACCGGGGATCGAGACGATCCCGCAGGGGCGCACGGCCTTGATCGCCTCCATGAGGACGTAGGGGCGCTCGGTCGAGGTCAGTTTCTCCTGCAGGGTGCTGATAATCCCTGCGACGCCGTGGCCGGCGGTGGCCTCCATGCCGACGCAATCGATCACGCCGTCGGCGCCCTCACCCTTGCTGATCTCCTTGATCCGCTCGAACACATCCTCCTTCATGAAATCGATGATGTCGGTGGCACCGTACTTCCGGGCGAGTTCGATCCGCTCCGGCACCGTCTCGATGGCGATGATGCGCTCGGCACCCATGATCTTGGCGGATTGGATCGCGAACAACCCCACCGGGCCGGCACCCCAGATCGCGATGATCTCGCCGCCCTTGATCTCGCAATGCTCGGCACCCTGCCATCCGGTGGGCAGGATATCGGTGAGGAACAGCAGCGACTCGTCGTCGACGCCTTCCGGCGCCAGCATCGGCCCCACATCGGCCATGGGTACGCGCACATATTCCGCCTGGCCGCCGGCATAGCCGCCGGTGAGGTGCGAATAGCCGAACAGGCCGGCGGTGGTGTAGCCGAACTGCGCGGCCGCCATCTCGGCATTGCGGTTCGAGCGCTGACAGACCGACCAGTTGCCGAGCTTGCACTGGCGGCACTCGCCGCAATTGATGTTGAAGGGCACGACGATGCGGTCGCCCTTCTTGAACTTGGTGAAGCCCTGGCCGACCTCGACCACCTCGCCCATGAATTCATGGCCGAGGACGTCGCCGCTCTCCATGGTCGGCATCTGGCCGTCCATCAGGTGGAGGTCCGAGCCGCAGATGGCGCAGGACGTCACCTTGATGATGACGTCGCGCGAATCCTCGATCCGGGGATCGGGCACCGTATCGCAGCGGATGTCACCCTTGCCGTGCCAACACAGTGCTTTCATTGCGCTCTTTCGAAACCGGAATGTCAGGACGAGCCCTGGACGCGCGTGGCGCAGCAGGGCAGCGGGGTCGAACCCCGAAGCAAGGGCTCCGATCGGAAACACCCCCCGAGTCCATGAGTTCCAGAGTTCCGAGCGCGTCATCTCAAGCACAATCAAGCTTGAGCTTACACTTCAGCGAACGCCGCCGATTAAATCAGGCTATTAACATCGGCGAACGCGAGCGACGAACATAAGTTATCTCTAAATCCGGCCTCCAAAGCCAGAACCCATGCGCCAGAGAATGCGTTGTCGTCGCTGATGTCCAAGCGGCGCCGGATCGACAACATCGGATCGGCATTCCGATCATCCGGGTTGGGCCACGAGCAGCGGCGGCACGATCGCCCGACGGCACCTTCGGCCGGGATGCACTGTCTTGCATGACCTCAACGGAGGAAGCTCTCGATGACGTCCCACGACATGAAGGCCTGTATCGACGAATGCCTGACCTGCTACCGGACTTGCCTCGGCATGGTGTCGGAGCATTGCCTTCCGGCCGGCGGCAAGCATGTCGAGCCGGAGTATGTCCGCCTCATGCTGGCCTGCGCGGAACTATGCCGGACGTCCGCGCACATGATGCTCCTCGGGGTCGCGGAGCACCGTCAGACGTGTCGGGCCTGCGCCGAGATCTGCGAGGCCTGCGCGGCGAGTTGCGAGGCGGTCGGCGACATGGAGACTTGTGTCGCCGGATGCCGCCGCTGCGCCGAGTCCTGCCGGGCGATGGCGGCCTGACCGGAGCCGCGACGGCTTCAGCGGCCGAACAGCTTCGCCGTGAGCGAGGCCGGTGCATCGCCCTTATAGCCGGCCACCACCACGAGGCGGCGGATGTCGCCCCGGAGATAGGCCTGCAGGAAGCGGTTGTAATCCTTGAACACCACGCAGCCATTGGACGCGCCGCTCGGTCCGAGCATGTAGGTATGGGCGAGGATGCCATCGCGGCCGTGTATGGCGGCGCTGCCGCCCACGGGGTTGAGGCGGATGGCGCGCACTCCGTGGAACAGGGCCTCGCGCTCGGTCAGATCGTAGGTGCCGGGCGGCGTCGCCCCACGCATGCGGACATGGACGAGACGCGGGTTGTCCATGTGCTGGCCGAGGCCGGAATGGGCCTCCAGCTGCTCCCCGCTCGGCAGGGTCACCGTGCTGGTGCTGATGTCGTAGATCGCGGTCCCGCCGCCCGCCGTCGCAGGCACGCGATCCAGGGCCCGGCGCTGGCTCAGATCGATGGCGCCCGTATCGGCGGAGGCATAGGCGAGGGCGAGAGCGGGGCTGCGCTCGGGATCACGCCGGCCGAACACCGTCTCGAAGAACGACCGCTCGGCTTCCACATCCTGCCGGGCCGCGACGACATTCCGCGACGAAGGCCGGCGGGTGGCGAGGCGCGGCTCGCGGGAAAGGGGCTTCAGGTCGATGGGGCGAGGAACCGGCGCGGGCATCGGCTGGACGAGGCGAGCGGTCTGCTGGAGCGGCCGTGCCGCTGGGACCGGCGCCACGGCGGCAAGCGCGATCCCGGGTGCGATCTCGACGGGGGAGGCCTTCGGCGTCTCGAACCCGGCCACCTGCATCGGCTCCGAGGCGCGCCAGTCCGGCGTCCAGACACCCAGGGCGGGGGAGGGGTCGAGCATCCACGCGAAGCTGCGGGCGACAGCGGCGGGCTGTGCCTCGGGGACAATCTGGCGGCTCGCGAGCGGTGCCGTCGCAGCGGGAACAGGCGCGTCCAACCCGGTCAGCCGGGGAAACGTCGCGACGAACAGCGCGACGACGGCCGTCTTCAAAAGGACACGGCTGCGCGGCCGGGAACGGCGGGGACGGCGGCGATAGGTGGACGCGTCGTCGATCATGCGGGCTGTACTCGGATACGCGTACCCTGCCCGCACGCCCCTCGAAGGACCTCACCAAGCTCATGCAAGAGCCCCGCAAAGGTCACGTCGACCGGCCATGTCGTTTTAGGGAACCATCAACCTCGATGCCTCCCATTCAGCGCGAAGTTGGTTAATCACCGATAAATCGCGCGCATATTTTTTGAAGGGATGTACTGGCTGCCCGGGTCATTCCCGGTCACCCCACATGAGATCGCCCCGCCTGCCTTTCGGCGGACGGGGCGACTTCCACTAATCAGACTATCCAGTTCCGGAGGCCCACGCCTCGAAACCTTACCCCCGCGCTTTACTTGCCGCTGGGAGCGGCTCCGCTGCCGGTGGCGGCGTTACCGCCATTCGAGCCGGCCGGCGCGCCCGGCGTCGCATTGGAGGGCACGTCGCGCGTCATGCCGGGTGCGGCAGTGGAACCGGTGGTGCTGGCGCCACCACCCATGCGCTCCATGCCCTTCTCGCTGTTGCTCTTCACGCTGCCGGGATTGTTCATGTTGCCCTCGGCGCTGGCACCACCAGCAGCAGTCTGAGCGAAAGCTGCGCCGCTCAGAGAAACGGCAAGGGCGGCCGCGACTGCGAATGTCATGATCTGCATAGTATATTTCCTCATGTCGTACGGACTTGGCTCAACAACGTCCCACGCCAAGCATGGTTCACAAAATAATCATTCGCCGTTGATCGAGGATAAATACAAGATTCCCGCGAGCCGAGAGCCACGGCTCAGCTTGTACGTGCGATCGCTCGTCTTTGTCCGATGGTCCTTGCGCCATCCAAACCATTACGGCTTGGCCATGCCCCGCGGCGAGGGGACTTCGCTCTCGACAGGTGACGGAGAGCTGGCTTAAGGCCACGCCATGCCGATCCTTCGCCTCGACGCCGCCCATCGCCTCGCCACGGACACCCTGGTCCGCTGCGGGACCGCGCTCATCCAGGCGGAGAGCGTCGCCAGGGCCCTGGTGGGCGCGGAGGCCGACGGGCTGAAGACCCACGGTCTCATGCGGCTCCTCGCCTATGGCGAACAGGTGCGGGCGGGCAAAGTCGTCGGCGATGCCGTCGTCACCACCGCGCGGCCGAAGCCGGGACTGCTCGCCATCGATGCGGCCCACGGCTTCGCCTATCCGGCCCTCGACACGGCCATCGCCCTCCTGCCCGAGATCGCCCGCGAACAGGGGATCGCCGCCGCCGCCATCCGCCGTTCGCATCATTGCGGGGCCGCGGGCCGGCCGGTGGAAGCTTTGGCCGAGCAGGGCCTCGTCGCCATCCTGTTCGCCAACGCCCCCGCCTCCATGGCGCCCTGGGGCGGAACCCGGCCGGTCTTCGGCACCAACCCGATCGCCTTCGCCTGCCCGTTGCCGGGGGCAGAGCCGATCATCGTCGATCTCTCCCTGTCGAAGGTGGCGCGGGGCAACATCATCACCGCCAAGCAGCGCGGCGAGACGATCCCCGAGGGCTGGGCCCTCGATGCCGAGGGCAACCCGACCACGGACCCCGTCGCGGCGCTCGCCGGCACCATGGTGCCGTTGGGCGACGCCAAGGGCACGGCCCTCGCCCTGATGGTGGAGCTTCTCGCCGCCGGCCTCACCGGAGCGCGGTTCGCCAGCGAAGCCACGTCCTTCCTCGATGCCGAGGGCGAGCCTCCCGCCACCGGCCAGCTCATCCTCGCCATCGATGCCACGGCCTTTGCCGGCAACGCGCTGGAACGCTTCGCCGTGATGGCCCGCTCGGTGGCGGAACAGGACGGCGCGCGGCTGCCCGGAACCCGCCGCTTCGCCGCCCGCGCCCGCGCCGCCGAGGAGGGGATCACCCTCTCCGACACGTTGCTGGCAGAGATCGAGCGGCTGTGACGCCCCTCGATCCGACCCGTCCCGCGCAACCTTCGGCCCTGACGACGGCTTGACCGCGATCACGATCGTATCGCGTCAGGCCGACTCATGACCTCACCTCCTCCGACCCCCGAACGGGCGACGCCGCGCTGGCGCAAGGCGGGCGGTCGCCTGCTGGCCCTCGTCGCCCGCCCGGTACGCCGGGCGCAGGGGACGGGCGGGACGGTGATCGAGGCCTATCGGGGCTACGGCTCGAGCAAGGAAATCTTCCTGATCGGCCGGGTCTTCCGGCAGGCGCGCCGCGACCCGGACCTCAAGGCCGACGATATCGCCGCCGACCTGCGTGACATCGCCCGGCGCATCCGCAGGCGCAAGGTCGCCGATGCGTCCGTCGTCGCGCGTTTCGGCGGAGCCGAGACGACCGCCGTGACCGACCGCGACGGCTATTTCCGGGTGAGCCTCAAACCCCCGAACGTGCCCACCGGCGAGGGCCATTGGCACGTCGTGGATCTCGAACTCGCAGCCGATCCGCCGGTGCGGGCGCAGGGGCGGGTGTTCATTCCGCCGGAGAAGTGCCGCTTCGTCGTCATCAGCGATATCGACGACACGATCATGCATACGGGCGTGGCCAACAAGCTGAAGATGCTGTGGCGTCTGTTCGTGGCCGATGCGGAGGACCGCGTCGCCTTCCCGGGTGCGGCGTCCCTGAGCCGGGCGCTGCATGCGGGCGCCACCGGCGATCAGTCGAACCCGATGCTCTACGTCTCTCGCGCCCCCTGGGGCATCTACGACATGCTGAGCGAGTTCTTCCGGCAGCACGGGATTCCGGCGGGGCCGGTGCTGTTCCTGCGGGAATGGGGCCTGTCCTGGCGCCATCCGCTGCCGCGCCGCGCCGAGGACCACAAGCGCGACCTGATCCGCCACATGCTGGCGCTCTACGGCGACCTGCCTTTCGTCCTCATCGGCGATAGCGGCCAGCACGACCCGGAAGTCTATGCCAAGATCGTCTCGGAGAATCCCGGACGGGTGCTCGCCGTCTACATCCGCAACGTCTCGCGCGATTCCTCCCGGGCCGAGCAGATCGAGCGCCTGTCGCAGGCGATCCTCGAGGCCGGCAGCAGCCTGGTGCTGGCCGGGGACACCACCATCATGGCCGAGCATGCCCTTTCGCTCGGGCTGATCGGCAAGGAAGGAGCGGACGCGATCCTGGCGGAATGCCGGTCACAGGTCATGCCGGAGACGGTGGAGCCGATCGTCATTGAGCCGGGCGACGACGCCGCCGCCCGTAAGGCTCCGGCCTGAGAGCGGGGCCGCGCCCCGTCAGTACCCGTATCCGTCATAGCCCCGGCGCGACGGGCGATAGCCGTATTCGCCCGCGCCGCCATAGGGACGGGGCGCGACGTAGCGCCGGCCGTAGGTCTGCAGATAGGGATCGAGCCGGGGATCGCGGTAATTGCCGTTGTTCACGCCGGCCGAGCGGTCGTTGCCGCTCAATGCCGAATAAGGCGAGAGTCCATCGCCACCACCGCCGGTGCCGCCGCGCGCCAGGGCGGCATCGGTGAGGCCGAGGATCAATGCCGAGGCGAGCGCCGCGCGAATGAGAGTCCGAGTCATGCCGGTCTCCTGATCGGGTCAAAGTGATCACTGGAGGCAACGACGCGGTGAATCCCACGGTTCCCGGAGTGACCGGCATCAGCTCTTCTTGCGCAGCGGCCGGGTGAATAGCGATCCGGCCGGCTCGAACCCCGTCCTGGCGCAGAATGCCCGCAGGCTCTCCTCGCCGGGCGAGGCGGCGAGTTCGAGGGTCGCGCATCCAGCCGAGCGAGCGGCCTGCGAGGCCGCCTTCAGCAGGAGACGGCCGATCCCGCGCCGGCGCTCGTCCGGTCCGACCATGAGGCCGGTGATCTGGGCGACGGGCTGAGCCGCCGTCAGGGAGCGATACCAGTGCAGGACGACAAGACCGCTCGGCGGCCCCCATTCGACGGCGATGAGGGCGGTCCCGCTCCCGAGGCGCAGGGAATCCAGCCGCTCGGCCAGATCGCTCGCCGCAATGGACTGTCCCGATGCCTGAAACAGGGAGGCAAGGCCCGCCGCGTCGGCAGCGGTAGCAGCCCGGATCTCGAGCCCATAGCGGCTAGCCAAACGCGTCTCCGGTGGATGTCACTCGGACATCCATAGACCACCGGCGGAAAACTCGGGACATCCCGTCTCGTCGCGCGACCCGTCCGCGCGGTCATGAAGACGGACGGAGCGGCGCACCATCGGCGCACCGCTCCGTCCATCCGCCACGCCTCGCTTGGGGGCAGTCGGAGCGCAGCGGATCCGTTTCGCGCCGCTCTGTTTCTGGATGATGTCCGGCCCTCGCCCGACCCGCCGATTCAGCGGTCGCAGCCGATGCAGATGTCGCGGACCACACGGTTGCGCATCGGGCCGGTCCTCTGGTTCGGAAGCTCGCCGCTGAAAGCATGGAGCTGCGGTCGCGCAGGAGGCTCGGGATGTCGGACGGGCTCACTCGGGCTGGCGTTCGCCGGCGGCGCGGGCGGTGTGAGCGCCATGTTCTGAGCGGCACAGGGGCCCGACGATGCGAGCGCGGCCCCCAGGATACCGGCCCCGTAGATCCATCTCGACATGGTCAAGCCTCCCCTACCACCGTCAACGCAGCGGCGGGGCTTGGGGTTCACACGGATGATGGCGCAACGAGGCAAAAGAGAACCGGGCGGGTCAGCCCGTGCCGGCATTCGCCGCGAGCCAGTCCATGAGCCCGGACAGGGAGCGGAAATCGGCGACGGCATGGACGGCCGCGTCCGGCATGGCGTCCCGCGCCATGGTCGCCAGGGCATGGCCGGGGCCGAGTTCGAGCACGGCCCGCGCCCCAGCCTCGCGGATGCCGTCGAGACAGGCCGCCCAATCGATGGTCCGCGAGATCGCTTCGGCCAGCTTGTCGAGCCCTTTGGCGGCGTCGAAGACCGGGGCACCATCGAGACCGCTGAGGAGGCGAGGCGGCGGCGACGGGCCGAGGCGAGACGGCGTCAGGATCTCGGCCCGCGCCACCTCCGCGTGAAACCGCGCACTGGCCGCCGCCAGGAGCGGCGTATGCGAGGGTGTATGGACCGGCAGAACCACCGCCCGCGCCGCCCCCGAGGCGAGAGCCCGAGCACAGAGCGATTCGAGATCGGCCACCGCCCCGCCGGCGACGACGCTGTCGGCGGCGTTGAGGATGGCGAGATGGCAGCCATGCTCCTCGACCAGGGCCGTCACGCGCGCGCGCGACAGGCCGCGAAGGCCCGCGAGCCCGTAGCCCGGCCCGCTGGCCTCATCCATCGCCTCGGCCCGTGCGGCGGCCAGATGCAGGATCGAAGCGGGCGAGAACCGCCCCGCGCAGCCCCAGGCAGCGAGATCGCCGATACTGTAGCCGGCAAGGACCACACGACCGGGATACCTCTCCCGTAGGACGCTCCATGCGGTGAGGCCGGCGACGCAGCACAGGATCTGACCGGTGCGGTTCCCGTGCAGGGCCGGGCCGCCCGTCCGGGCGAAGTCGCGCGGGTCGGCGCCGAGGAGGGGCGTCGCCGCCGCGAAGATGTCCTGCGCGGCGGGATGATCGGCCATGAGATCGAACATGGCGGGATTCTGCCCGCCCTGGCCCGAGAGCAGGACCGCGAAACTCATGCCGCCTCCATTCCGTCGACGAACAGGGTCATGGCGAGGAGGTCGGCGCTGCCGCCGGGGCTTAGGTTTCGGGCGACGAAGGCCCGGTGGACGGCCTCCGCTTGTGCCCGCCAATCGTCCCGCGCGACGCCTCCCCCGGCGAGGAAGGCGGTGGCCGTGGCGCGGGCGAAGGCATAGCCCGCCTCGCCGCCGCGATGGAGCAGGTTGGTATCCTCGAGATGGGCGATCAGGGCGAAGCAGGTCTCGACGCGAGCCGCCTCCTCATCGCCGAGGCGGAGATGCCGCGCCCGGCGCAGGGCGGGCAGCCCAATGGCGTAGAGGGTCGGAAATCCGGCCGCAGCCTCGGCGGGCGCGCCGCCGATTCCGTAGCGCCGCCGCGCCGCCGCTCCCGGCGCATGGAGCAGGACGGGTCCGGCGAGGATCGCGTCGCCGTAGCGCTCGCTCACGTGACGCCCGAGCGCTCCCGGCGGCAAGCGGCAGGCCGTGTGGGCGAGGGCGCCCGCGGCAGCGGTGAGCAGGCCGAGGCCGAAGATGGCGCCGCGATGGGTGTTCACCCCGCCCGTCGCCTCCCGCATGACGGTTTCGGCCTCGATACCGATCCGGCGAAGAGTGGACATGCCGCCCCCCGCAGCGCCGGCATCCGCCAACTCGGCGAAGTAGGGCAGGAGGGCCGTGGCACTGGCGCGAAAGGTGCCGGCATCCATGTCGGCATGGCTGCCGCGATCCACATGGCTGACGAGGCCGGGCTTCGGATAGGTCTCGACTTCGAGGCGCAGGGACTCGACCGCGCATTCCGCGATGTCGCCGGGGCTGAGCGGAATCCGGGCGTCCCTGACCGGAGAGCGGGCGCGGGCGATCATGACGCCGCCTCCCGGAGGAACGAGGCGGCGGGGCGCAGGGCCAGGCTCTCCCGCCCCTTGCACAGGACGGTTCCGCCCTCGGGGGCGTCGAGCAGTTCGCGCCAGTTGATGCCGACCCGGTCGGGCAGGACGATCTCGCCATCGAGGCGCATCGGCGCGCCTATCTCGATCCGCGCGAGGCCCTGCAGAAAGCGAGGATCGACCCGGCCAGAGACCGGCCAGAGCAGGTCGAGATCGGAGCCCGACCCGAGATAGGACAAGCCGGTCAGTGCCTGCCACAGCAGGCTTCCGAACACATTTGGCACGAGGCGGCACTCGCGGCCGAGAGCCATCACCTCATCGACCACCGGCCGCCAGGCCGGCGGTGCGGTCTCGCGCGCCCGATCCAGGGTGACCGGTGCAAGCCGGCTCGCGGCGGCGGCCGGCAAGGCGAGGCCGATCCGGCGCTTGCCAGCGGAAGGCGGCAGCGGCAGGCCGGCGGGGATGTGGTCCGCAGGCTCGCCAGGATCGCGGCGTCGGGTGATGACCGGCCAGCCGCGACGGGCCCATTCGGCGAGATGGGGGACGCCGTCGAGATCCTGGCGGCCGGCGACGAGGCGCTCCCAGGATGCCGGGTCGACGCGCAGGAGGTCGTGGCGGGCCAGACCCGACGCCTCGTCCTCAGTCACGGCGTGCCACGTCGCCCGTCGCCGCGCGTACCACCCGACCGGCGATGTCGCGGGCCATGAGCCGCCCGCCGCGCTCCAGGCCGAGAACGTCGCGGCCATCCGTTGTGGAACTCCCGGCGATGAGGGCTTCGATTTGGGGGCCGAGCGGTGCCGTGGGGTCGAGCACGGCATGGACCGCCCCCGCCTTCACCATGTTGTCGAGGCCGGGCGCGAAGACGGAGGTGGATGTCGCCATCTCCTCCAGCCGTTCGAGGGGGAGCTTCGTGACCCGCGCCACGGAGGGCAGATCCATCACGCTCGGATGGGCGCCGGGCAGGGCAGCGAGTACCCGCGTCGCCAGGGCGGTGGCGATGAAGGCACCGGCCGCCGTGTGCCCGTAGACGAGGCCGATCGTGGGGTGGCCGCTGGCATCGGCGAGCAGCAATGCCTTCGCCAGATGGGCGAGATATTCGTTGAGGCCGAGCAGCTCGTCACGGCGACTCATGCGCTGGCTGTCGGAATCCACGGCGACGAGGATCGGCGTCCCGCCGCCCCGGCGCACCACATCGAGAACGCGCCCGGCGAGGAGACAGGCCCCCTCGATCCCGAGCGGGGTGTTGCCGTCGATCCCGACCACCGCGAGACGGCCCGCCCCGAAAGGCCCTTCGCCGCCGATGAGGCCGTCCGCGACCTCGACGCCGTGCCGCCCCTCGGGAAACAGCGAGGCCAGGATTTCAGCGAGCGTCATGGGGCGCCTCCGGCAGTCGGGCGAGAAGGGCGTCGAACCGGTCCGTGTCCAAGCCCGGCACGGCGGCCGGATCGTTCACCCCGAGGCGGCCCCAGATCTCGGTGGCGTCCCGCGCATCGCCGAACCGGTCGAGGCGGGCTTCGAGGCGAGCCTGTTCGGCCTCCAGGGTGGCGAGATCGAAAGCCGGCGCCTTGCCGATCTGTTCGCGGGCGGCATCGCGAAACGCTCGGATCGTATCGTCCGCGAAAGCGTCCGCTCCGCCGATGAGGCGGCGGTGCTTTCCGCCCATGGTACGCCAGACCAGCGCCCGGTCGCGGGAATCGAACTCCTCGGCTCCCCTGTTGGTCTCGATCACCTCCGGGCCGGAGACGCTGATGCGTCCGCCCTCCGAGACCACGAGGCGCGAGCAGGTGCCGGCGATGAGGCCGCCGCCGCCGTAGCAGCCGGCGCGCCCGCCGATCAGCCCGATCACTGGCACGCCGGCCCGGCGCAGATCGGCGATGGCCCGCATGATCTCGGCGATGGCGGTCTCGCCGGCATTGGCCTCCTGCAGCCGGACGCCGCCGGTATCGAACAGGATCAACACCGCCGCCGGCTTCACCTGGAGGGCCGCCCGCAGCAGGCCGACGAGCTTCGCGCCATGGATCTCGCCGAAGGCCCCGCCCATGAACCGGCCCTCCTGCGCGGCCAGGAGGACGAGCGAACCGTCGAGGCGCCCGCGTCCCACCACGATGCCATCGTCGAAGGCGCGCGGCAGGTCGAAGGCGGGCAGGTGCGGGCTCATCACCCGCTGTTCGGGGCCGAGGAACTCCTCGAACGTGCCAGGATCGACGAGGGCGTCGAGGCGGGCGCGGGCGCTGGCCTCGTACCAACTCTGGTCGAGGGGATCGGCGGAGAGGGAGACGGGGCTCATCGCCATCACACGGCCTCCATCAGCCGGGCGCCCTGGAGCAGGCGCAGGGTCACGGTGTCGGGCCGTGCCCCGCCATCGTTGATGGTGATGCGCAGGCCGCCGGGCTGTCGGCGCGCCACGAAATCGGAGACCACGGCCTCCCAGACCGATCCATAGCCGTTGATCGCGGTATCGATCTCGACGGTGCATTCGTCGGGCGCGAGACTGCGCTCCATCAGCACTTCGAGGTTGCCCGAGGCGACCACGCCGGTGATCGCCTGGGCCTTGGTGCCGGGCAGGGGCTTTGCCGTCCGATGCCGGAAGGTCAGCTTTTCCATGGGGGCGCTCCCTCACCAGTTCCGGAACTTGGCCGGCGGCTCGTAGAGGCCGCCCGACCAGTGCACGAGGTCCTTGATCGACCGCGCGGCCAGGAGCGAGCGGTCGGCGTCCAGGGGATCGATGCCGAGATCCTCCGGCCGGCGGATGATTTTTCGCGCCCGCAGGGACTCGACCGTGGCGTTGTCGCGGCCGCGCCCGACATCGGTGTAGCCGGCGACCCCGCGGATCGCCTGCTCGCGCTCGTCGAGCGTCCGGCACAGGAGCAGGTTGGCGATACCCTCTTCCGTGACGATGTGGGTCACGTCGTCGGCGTAGACCATGACGGGAGCGAGTTCGAGATCGAGCTTGCGCGCCAGTTCGAGAGCGTCGAGCCGCTCCACGAAGGCCGGGACCAGCTTGTCGCCAAAGGTCTCGACCAGCTGCACCACGAGCTTGCGGCCCCGGCGTAGCGCCGGATCGCCGGTGCCGCCGGCCTCCTCGCCCGCCTTCATCCAGGGGTCCGAGGGGTGCCGCCTGCCATGGGGATCGGAACCCATGTTCGGCGCGCCGCCGAACCCCGCCACCCGGTTGGTGGTGACGGTGGAGGAATTGCCCTGGAGGTCGATCTGCAGGGTCGAGCCGATGAAGAGATCGCAGGCATAGAGCCCCGCCGTCTGGCAGAAGGCGCGGTTGGAGCGCAGGCTTCCGTCCGAGCCGGTGAAGAACACGTCCGGCCGCTCGCGGATGTAGCGGTCCATCCCGACTTCCGAGCCGAAACAGTGGATCTGCTCGACCCAGCCCGATTCGATCGCCGGGATCAGGCTCGGATGCGGGTTGAGTGCCCAGTGGGTGGCGATCTTGCCCTTGAGACCGAGCCGCTCGGCGAAGGTCGGCAGCAGCAATTCGATGGCGGCGGTGCCGAAGCCGATGCCGTGGTTGAGGCGGCGGATGCCGTATTCGGCGTAGATCCCCTTGATCGCCATCATGGCCATCAGGATCTGCGTTTCGGTGACCGCCGCCGGATCGCGGGTGAAGAGCGGCTCCACGTAGAACGGCCTGTCGGCCTCGACGACGAAATCCACCCGGTCGCCGGGGATGTCGACACGGGGCACCCGGTCGACGATTGCGTTCACCTGCGCGATCACGACGCCGTTCTTGAAGGCGGTCGCCTCCACCACCGTCGGCGTGTCCTCGGTGTTGGGGCCGGTATAGAGGTTGCCGTCACGATCCGCCGAGACGCCCGCGATGAGGGCGACGTTGGGTGTGAGATCGATGAAGTAGCGTGCGAAAAGCTCGAGATAGGTGTGCACCGCGCCGAGCGCGATCTGCCCGCCATAGAGCATCCGGGCGATGCGCGCGCCCTGCGGCCCGGAATAGGAATAGTCCAGGCGACGGGCGATGCCCTGCTCGAAAATGTCGAGATGCTCGGGCAGCACGATGCCGGATTGGACCATGTGCAGGTCGTGGACCCGTGCCGGGTCGCAGGCGCTCAGGCCCCTGGCGAGGCAATCCGCCTGTTTCTGGTTGTCGCCTTCGAGGCAGACCCGGTCGCCGGGCAGCAGCACCGCCTCCAGCAGGTCGACCACCGCCGAAGCGGACACGACTTTGCCCTCGGCATGGGCGCGGCCGCGCTCGATCCGCGCGTCCCTGGCCTTCCGCTGCACCCGCCAATCGGCCATCCGATCCGCCTCTCGTCATCCGGCCCCGCATCGGCGGAGAC
The DNA here is from genome assembly GCF_054817845.1 of Methylobacterium sp. CM6241. Classification (NCBI taxonomy): domain Bacteria; kingdom Pseudomonadati; phylum Pseudomonadota; class Alphaproteobacteria; order Hyphomicrobiales; family Methylobacteriaceae; genus Methylobacterium; species Methylobacterium sp. CM6241. The sequence continues at coordinate 3,906,233 of NZ_CM139246.1, read as the reverse complement.
CGTGGGAACGCGCGGCCAGCGACAGGTCGCGGACCGTCCCGTATCGCGCCATGCGTACCCCGTCTGGCGACCAAGTCAATTCTGGGTATACCGATATGGGTTATCGGCGAGGTAAAGAATACGAGAGAGCCGGATGGCAAGGCCTCGGCATTCCGGGCGTGCTAGGATCATCCCTCTCCCGCTTGACGATCCGCCCCATCTGGGATGAGGGACATCGTGAGGTGGTCCGGCAATACAAGCGGGGAGGGGACGACGATCATGGACGGCATCGCCGAGGAGCGGGGGCTTCTCTCCGACCTGATCCGCAACGCCCTGACCGACGAGATCGCGGCCGGCACCCTGAGCGCGGGCACGGCCCTCGACGAACAGGACCTCGCCGACCGCTTCGGCGCTTCCCGGACGCCGGTGCGGGAGGCGTTGCGCCAGCTCGCCTTCAACGGGCTCGTGGAGTTGCGGCCCCGCCGGGGCGTCGTCGTCACCCGGATGACGCCGGAGCGGATCATGGACATGTTCGAGGCCACCGCCGAGTTCGAGGCGATGTGCGTGCGCCTCGCCACCTACCGGATGACACCGCTCGAGCGCAGCCACCTCATGGACCTGCATGCCCAATCGGAGGCGATGGTGGAGGCGGGCGATGTGGACGCCTACGACACGCTGAACCGCGGCTTCCACGAGGCCCTCTACGGCGCCACCCATAACGGCTTCCTGCTGGAACAGGCGCTCGCCTTGCGCACGCGGCTCTCGGGGTTTCGCCGCACGCAGCTGCGCCATGGCGAGCGGATCAGGACCTCCCGCGCCGAGCACGGCGAGATCCTGGCGGCCATCGCCGAGGGCGACGGCGACGCCGCCGCGAGGCGGATGCGCGCCCACATGCTCAACGCCGCCAGTGCCATCGGCCATTACATCGCCGAGCATGCCGGCGCGTGAAGCGATCAATCGCGACGGCGGACGGGATGGGTTCCGCCAGTCGTACTTTGGTTTGGAATTTGCTCTGGGCCAGCGGCGGCGTTCGAGCCTTGCGAAAAGTCGGGCGACCTCGCTGGCCCTTGCCCATGGCGGACAATATGGTTGCCGGGAATCGTTGGAGGTTTAGCCATGCGCCGTCGTCGATCCGTTGTCGCAGCAGTATTTTGCACAACTATACTTGTGATCGCGGCGAACCCTTCCGTTTCCATGGCTGATGTTTCGTCGAAAAGCTTGAAGCCTGTACCCCTCGCCCCAGATACGGTCAGGAAGGTCGTGAGCGGCATCGCCACCGAGCTGAGGGAAGGATACGTATTCCCCGATCTGGGAAAGCAGGCCGCGGATGCAATCCAACGTGATCTGGATGCCCATGCCTATGCGAAGGCGAGCGATCCCGGCGAGTTCGCCACGCAACTCACCGAACGCCTGCGGTCGCTGACCAGCGACAACCACGTGAGGGTGATCCATGGCGATCCCTTCGCGAACCGGCCCAAGCCTTTGGACATGCGAGGGGCCGGCTTTCAGGTGAAGCGGTTGGCTGGCAATGTCGGATACATCCACCTCGCCAGCTTCGTTCCGCCCGGGGATTTCAAGCCGGCCGCCGACAAGGCGATGCAGGACCTATCGGACACCGCTGCGCTCATCGTCGACATGCGCGACAATGGCGGCGGCCATCCGGCTTCCGTCGCCTACCTCGTCAGCTTCTTTCTCGATCCAAGCCAGCGCGTTCACATCAATGATCTGATCTGGCGCAATCGCGGGACGACGAGTTTCCGAACGGAGTCGTTCTGGAGTTCGCCCACCCGCGTGAGCTACCTCGGCAAGCCGGTCTACGTGTTGGTCGGTCCCAAGACATATTCGGCAGGCGAGGAGTTCGCCTACGATCTACAGGCCTTGAAACGCGCGACCATCGTCGGTGAGAAAACGCGCGGGGGCGCCAATCCGGGTGGCCTCAACGAGCTCGGCTCGGATTTCTTCGTCGTCGTGCCGACCGGCAGGGCAGCGAATCCGATAACGGGCGGCAACTGGGGCGGTGTCGGCGTGAGCCCGAATGTGGCGGCCACCTCCGAGGTCACGCAAGAAGCGGCGCTGGCTTTGGCGACGCGCGACAGCAAGTTGTAGGGCCGGCACGTGCACTTTCAGCTCGTCCTTTCGGGAAAGCAGAAAGGAAAGACATCACCCGCTCCGTCGCCCACAGCCATACCGCACACCGAGACACCACCGATCCGCTCGCCACGTTGACGGCGCGCGAACCCGTGCCGTAAGGCCTCATCATGCGGAAGCTCTCGCCAGGGACGGCCGGCCTGCGCGCGATCATCGCCATGATCGCGCTCTACGGCCTGTGCCTCCAGGCCTTCCTCGGCACGATGACGCCACCGGCCCCGGCGGGATGGGGAAGCGCCCTCTGCGGGCATGACGCGCCGGGCGATCCCGCCGATGCGAGCCCGGCCTGCGCGCATGCGTGCTGCACGGCGGCCCATGCGGGACCGCAGGCGCCGGGACCGGACACGGCCTTCGCGACGGTGGTCTGGCAGGCTCGCCCCACCCCGCTTCCGCCACGTCCGGATGTGGTGGTCCCCGCCGCGCGGGCACCGCCCGACCAATCCATCGGATCGCGAGGTCCGCCATCCGCCTGAGAGATCAGACCGTTTCGATCGCTCAGACCCGGATTGTTCCCGATGACCCCATCGTCCCAGGGCGGCGCCCACGCATTTCGCGGGTCCGACGCCATGCGCGTGTCCCGCGACGGCATCTATCGCGCCGTCTGGCGCTGGCACTTCTACGCCGGCCTGCTGTGCCTACCCTTTCTCGTCCTGCTCTCGACGACCGGCGCGATCTACCTGTTCAAGGACGAGATCAACGCCACGCTCTTCGCCCACCGGACCGAGGTGGCGGCGCAGAACCGAGCGCCCGTGAGCGCGAGCCGCCTCGTCTACACCGCCTCCGAAGCGGTTCCGGGCGGTGTGCCGGTCTCCTTCACCGGCCCGGCCTCCGCGACCGCCTCCACCCTCGTGACCATGCGGGAAGGCGCCAGCCGGATTCAGGTTTACCTCAACCCCTACAACGCCGACGTCCTCGACGTCGTGAACACCGAGAACGACCCGATGATGGTGGTGAGGCGCCTGCACAGCCTCAGCTATTTCGGCACGGTCGCCAACGGGATCGTGGAGGTAGTGGCAGGCTTCGCGATCATCCTCGTCGTCACCGGCACCTATCTGTGGTGGCCGCGCAGGCAGGGGGGTGGTGTCGTGACGATCCGCGCGAGGCCGTCCAAGCGGGTCTGGTGGCGGGACCTGCATGCGGTGACGGGCCTCGTGGCCGGCGCCGGCCTGTTCTTCCTCGCGATCACCGGATTGCCCTGGTCGGTCTGGTGGGGCCAGCAGGTCCGCGCCCTGTCCAACGAGGCGGGGCTCGGCCAGCCGCGCGCCTTGTGGGCGGGGAGGGCGGTGTCCGCCGTGCCGATGAAGGACCGGCTGACCCAGGCGGGCTGGACCATGGAGGACGCGCCGATGCCGGTCTCGCAACCGGCGGACGCGCCCGCCATCGGCCTCGACCGGGCCCTGGCCATCCTCGACGGCCTCGGCATGCCACGCGGCTACGAGGTCGCGCTGCCCGAGGGACCCACCGGAATCTATGCCGCCGCGATCTACCCGCGCGACGTCGACCGCCAGCGGCTGATCTCCCTCGACCAATATACCGGCGCCCCTCTGGTGGACGTGGCCTTCGCCGATCTCGGCGGCGTCGGGCAGGCGATCCAGTACGGAATCGGCCTGCACAAGGGCGAGTATTGGGGCCGCCTGAACCAGTTGGCGATGCTCTCCTTCTGCCTCGCCACGATCCTGCTCAGCGTCACAGCCGGAACTATGTGGTGGAAGCGGCGGCCGGCGGGCGGTCTCGGCGTCCCGCCCTGGCCGCGTGACCGCCGGATCGCCGCCACGGTCACCGCCCTGGTCCTCGGGCTGGGCGCGCTGTTTCCGCTGACCGGCCTCGCCATCCTCGCCATGATCGGGCTCGATCTCGGCATCCAGGTCCTGCGGCGCCAAGCGCGGCGACCGGCGGTCGCCTGACGTCATCGACGCGGGAGCAGCCCCCGTGACCGACCTCATCCGCCAGTTTCGCGCCCTGCGCGCCATGCGCCTCTGCCTCGGCAGCGGGTTGATCCTGCTCGCCCTGTGGGGACAGGCGATCGCACCGCTGGCCGGCTTGCGGATGATGGCGGACCACGCCGTAGCGGGAACCTCGGTCGACCCGCTCGTGCTCTCGGCGATCTGCGGTCATGCGGAGGGCTCCCCCGCCATCGGGGATCAGTCTCCCGCCGCGCCGGCCTGCAAGGCCTGCCCGCTCTGCGCGGTCGGGCTGTCGAGCCCCCTCGTTCCCCAAGCGCCATCGGTGGCGCGGCGCCAGGGATGGCACGCGCTGGCCTGGCCGATCCCGCCGCCATCCGAGCCGGCCCGTCCACATCGCCCGGCCGGCCAGCCGCGCGCACCGCCGAATGCGTCCTGATCCAGCGCGCGCCGTCTCCCCACGGCGCATCCCCTCTGCCGCGATCCGGAATGCTCCCCTCGATGTCATCCTCCCGTCCCCCTCATGCCGCCCGCCGCATCGGCGCCCGGCATGCCCTCCTCGCCCTCGCCGCCCTGCCGCTCGCGAATGCCGACGCCCTGGCGCAAGCCGCCGAGGACGGCGTCACGCTGCCGGAACTCTCCGTTATCGGAGAGCCAGGCCGGAGCGGCTTCGGCGTCGCCTCGCCCCAGGGCTCGGCCCCCAGCGTCATCGAACAGCCCGTAGGGCAGGTGGTGACGCAGGTCGGGCGCAGCGGGACGATCGACAATCGCCCAGCCACCGATATCGGCTCGGTCCTCGTCAACAGCCCGGGCGTCACCGTGCGCCAGGGCAACGGCGCGCGCGACGTCGTCATCTCGATCCGGGGCAACAACGCCCGCTCCACCGGCGTCACCAAGAACATGGTGGTTCTGGAGGACGGGTTCATCCTGACGCAGCCGGACGGGGCCTCCCGCTTCGATCTCGTCGATCCGCGCGCCTATTCCCGCATCGACGTGTTTCGCGGGCCGCAATCGGCCCTGTTCGGCAATTACGCCACCGGCGGCGCGCTGGCCTTCCGGACGCGGACGGGCCGCGAGATCAACGGCTACGAGATCGGCACCGAGGCGGGCAGCTTCGGCTATCTGAGCAATTACTTCACCGTTGGCGGCGCCAGTGGTCCGGTGGAGATCAGCCTGTTCGCCAGCGACGCGCGCGGCAATGGCTACCAGGGCCATTCCTCCTACGACACCCAGACCATCAACCTGCTGGCGAGCTACACGCCCACCCCGGACAACCGCTTCACCCTGAAGGTGATCAACAACCAGGTGAACGCGGACCTTCCCGCCCGCTCCTCCCTCGACCAGTTCGGCATCAATCCCTACCAGCGCAGCTGCGCGGCTGCGGCCACCGCCGCCCCGGGCTGCACGCTCACGAACCTGCGCATCAACGGGGCCTTCGGCGCCACCGTGCCGGTGACGGCGGACGAGGGCGCCTTCGGGCGTAAGGACCGCCGCACCATCGTGGCGGCGCGCTGGGAGCACGATATCGACGCGCAGACCACGTGGCGCACGCAGCTCGGCTTCGACGAGCGCAACTTCAACCAGCCCTTCTATACGTCCTCGTCGCGCGGCTCCTATCCGTCCTGGAACTTCCTCACCGACCTGACCCGGCGCGGCGACCTCTTCGGCCTGCCGGCGGTGGGCTACGTGGCGCTCGCCTACAACACCATCGACAACCACATCACCACCTTTAACCGCGCCCCCTATGGCGGACCGACGCTCGGCGCGCTGATCGGCGACCAGGAGGCGGTGCAATCGAATCTCGGTGGCCGTGCAAGGACGGAGGTCACACTCTCGGATCAGTGGACGGGTGTCCTCGGCATCGCGGCGGAGAACACCACCATCACCGGGCGCAACCTCGCCTACGGCTATTCGGCGGCGGGACGGACGACGACGGTGGCGACGACCGACCGCAGCTTCCTCAACGTCGCGCCCGAACTCGCCCTGGTCTACCGGCCGAACGCCGCCTGGGCCTTCCGGGGGCGGGCCGCCACGGGATACACCACGCCGGCGGCGAGCAACCTGTTCATCACCCCCGCCGGCCTTCCGGGCAGCAACACCCAGCTCCAGACCCAGGAGAATCTCGGCTTCGATCTCGGCGCCGACTGGACTCCGACAGAAAATCTGCGCCTCAGCCTGACCGGTTTCTACGAGTTCTTCCGCAACGAGCTCGTCTCGCAATCCCCCGGTGCCGGGCTTCTGAGCTACACGTTCAACGCCCCGGCCTCGGAGCATCGCGGCATCGAGTTCGCGGCGGACTGGGCCTTCTCACCCGGATGGCGCGCGGTCGCCGCCTACACGTTCGACGACCAGATCTATACGACATACACCGAGCAACTCAGCGCCGGAGCCTTCACCGAAAGGTTCGACCGCGCCGGCAACGCCATCCCGGGCGTGCCCGCCCACCAGCTCCTCGCCCGCATCGGCTACGACCAGCCGACAGGGCCGCTCGCCGGCCTCGGTGCCTATGTGGAAGCGGTGGTCCAGGACGGCTTCTTCCTCGACAACGCCAACCAGTTGAAGGCGCCGGGCTACACCATCGTCAATGCCAACGTGCATTACGCGGCTGACCTCCCCGGCGGATACGCCAAACGCATCAGCCTCTATGCGGAAGTCCGCAACGTCTTCGACGAGACCTACGTCTCCTCGGCCCAGAACCTCGCGAACTCCCTCAGCGCCACGAGCGGCCTGCAGAACGGTGCGGGCGTGCTCGCCGCCACCACGGGCTCGGTCTTCGCCGGGGCGCCGCGCAACGTGGTCGCGGGAATGAGACTTTCCTTCTGACGATGGCGGCGGGCCGGATGCTACACCCGGCCCGCCGCCATCGGGGCTGATCGTGAAATCTGCCTATCGGCGGATTGCCGTCACCACGTCACGCGCGCCGTCACCAGGGCCTGGAACGGCTCGCCCACGGCCACCAGCAGGTTGCTGGCCGCCGATGACGTATAATAGGTCTCGTCGAACAGGTTCTTGAGGTTGAGCTGGATCGTCGTCGCCCGACCGTTCACCGCCGTGCGATAGGCCAGGAAGGCATCGCAGACGAGGTAGTGAGGCATGGTGAAGGTGTTGGCGGCATCGCCCGGGCGCTCGCCGATGTAACGGGTACCGAAGCCGGCCTCGAGGAAACCGGGGCCGAGGCGCATGGAGCCGAGCTCGCCCTCCCGCGTCACCGCGCCGAACTGGTGGGTGAGGAAGGCGGAGGCCGTCACGCGCGGCGTGTTCTGAAGCTCCTTGCCCGCGAGGATGGGATCCTCGGTCACGAGGGCCTGGGTGAAGCCGTAGCTGCCGATCACCGCCCAATCGGGCAGGATCTGGCCGGCGAAATCGAGTTCGAACCCGCGCGAACGGGCCTTGCCGGCGGTGGTGGCGAGCCGTGCCCCGTCCACCACCTGGGTGACCAGCACATTGGCCTTCTCGACGTCGAACATGGCTCCCGTCACGGTGAGGCCGGGGCCGAGATCCGCCTTCACACCGACCTCGTAGGCCTCGCCTTCCTCGGGGGCGAGGGAGCCGTTGGTCTCGAGATCGGTGACGTTGGGTCGGAACGAGCGGCTGAAGCTGCCATAGAGCGAGAGATCGGGCGTCAGCTTGTAGACGATCCCGGCACGCGGGACCGGCTGCACGCCGTTGATGTCGGTGGTGACCACGGACGGTCGTCCGGCATAGGCGAGCTGATCGTAGATCTGCGCGCTGATTCCGGCCACCAGGATGAGCTGGTCGGTGAGGTGGAACGAGTCCTGGAGATAGAGGCTGGTGTTGTTGAGCCGGTCGCGGACGTCACTCCCCGTGAGCGAAACCTGGCTCGACGGGCCGAGGCGATCATAGATCGGGTCGAAGACGTTGAAGCCGCCCTGGTTCGCTCCGCGAATGGTGGTCTTGCGGAAGTAATCCACCCGCTCGTACATCGCGCCGGCCAGGATGTCGTGCCGCAGGCCGAACGTGTCGACGCGTCCGGTCAGGTCGAGGCGTGCCACATGCGCGTTGAAGTCGCCGCCCTGGGTCGAGTCGGCCCTTCGGGTCAGCATGCCCCTCTCGGCATTGTACGAGACCGCGCGGACCTGATTGTCGTCGTAGCCGAGATGGCTGAAGCTGTAGCCGAAATGCAGCCGCCAATCGTCGTTGAAGCGATGCTCGATGTCGAGGCTGGCGAGATGGCTCGTGGCGTCGACGCTGCTGAAGCGTTCGTCGAAGCGGCGGTCGCGCGGGACCTTCAGGGGACGGCCGGTGCGCGGATCGAAGATGGTGCCGCGGTCGAATGGAATATTATAATGCGAGAACTCGTAGGCCACCGTCACCTTGGTGTCGTCGCCCTTCCAGGTGAGTGATGGTGCCACGACCTGTCGTTCGATCGCTCCGAAATTGCGCCAGTATTGATAATCCTGGAAATCGCCGACCACCCGGTAGGCGAGGTTGGTGCCTTCGATCGGCCCGGTCACGTCGGCCTGGACGAGACCGCCGCCGAAGCTCGTCCCGGTGATGCCGAGGGCGCCGTGTGACGTGAATTCGGGACGCTTCGAGACGAGGTTGATGAGACCTCCAGGCTCCGAGATGCCGTAAAGCAGGGAGGCGGGCCCTTTCAGCACCTCCACCTGCTCGATGGCGTAATTGAAGTTCTGCTGCAGGACCGTACGGCGGCCATCCCGCAGGATCGAGCTGTCCCGCGTGGTCCCGAATCCGCGCCGGATCACGCCTTCCTGCGTGCCCCCGAGGCTGTTGGCCTGGGCGGTGCCGCTGACGTTCCGCAGGGCCTCGTCGAGGGAGAGGACGGCCTGGTCGCGCAGGACCGTGGCGGGCACCACGGCGATGTTGGCGGGCGTGTCGAGGAGCGAGGTGTCCGACCCGGCCCCGAAACTGGTGCGCCGGGGCTGATACCCGATGGTCCTCCGGCCATCGCCGTCGACGGTGATCTGATCGAGGGACACGGCCATCGGGGACGCGGCCTGCACCACGGGGCCGTTCTGGGCCCAGGCCGTGTCCGCGAGGACGAGGGCGGCTCCGCCCGCCAGCAACCACGGCAAGCGGTTGGCGGCTCGGCGGTCGAGCCCCACCGCGTTTGTCAGGCATCCTGTTTGGTCTTGCATTGTCGGCTCCGGAAACACTCCGGGATCACAAGTATTACCAATGATATATTCTGACAATATCCAGTAGAAACATTGTAATTCTTCTAAATATGCAATTTAGTGACGAATAAATAGGTGATATTTTTCATATTAACCGATATTTCATGCGCCAATAAATTTCCACTGCTTTTCCTTGCATGCACAATAGCCTGATTATCGACGGCGCGAGGCGATGTGCGTCCGATCGCATCCCCCTCGGAGGCGAGCGGAATCGAGCGCATCGCGGAGTCGGCGGATTGTGCAACGCGGCCGGATCGAGCTCAGGCAGGGCACTCGCGGACGGTCAGGGTGGTAACCGTAAGATCACATCTTGTCGGGAACTGGGACCGGGTGCCCCGACACCTCAGCAAGGTTGTAGCCTTCCCATGCGGAACGGCTTAGGGCGATCGGCAAAGCCGGCGGTCTCCTGAGAGCTGCCGCGACGAAGGAGTTTCGGATGACCAGACGCGGCTACAAGGGGGCCATCATCGCCGCCGGCCTCGGTGCCCTGGCCTGCATGGCCGGCACGGCGCAGGCGGCCCAGTGCGGCAACACGGCCAGCGGTTTCGAGGCGTGGAAGACCCAGTTCGCGCAGGAAGCGAAGGGACGCGCCAGCGCCGCGAGCCTCGCCGCCCTGATGGAGACCTCCTATTCCGGCGCCACCATCTCTGCCGACCGGGGCCAGAAGAGCTTCCGCCTGACTCTCGACCAGTTCCTGGCCAAGCGCGGCGGCCCCACCATCGTCGCGCGCGGCCGCAAGCTGAAACAGACCAACGCGGCGTTGTTCGCCTCGATCGAGCAGCGCTACGGCGTGCCGGCCGGCCCGCTCCTGGCGATCTGGGGCATGGAGACGGGCTTCGGCGCCGTTCGCGGCAATATCAATACGCTCTCCGCCGTGGCGACCCTCGCCTACGATTGCCGCCGTTCGGACTTCTTCACCGACCAGCTCTACGCGGCCCTCACCCTCGTCGATCGTGGCATCCTCAACGCCTCGACCCGCGGCGCCGCCCATGGCGAGGTCGGCCACACCCAGTTCCTGCCCAAGAACGTGCTGACCTACAGCACCGGCGGAAGCCTCGACAGCGCCCCCAACGCGCTCAACGCCACCGCGAACTTCCTCAAGGGCCACGGCTGGAGGGCCGGAGCCGGTTACCAGCCGGGCGAGCCGAACTTCGCGGCCATCCAGGGATGGAACGCCGCCACCGTCTACCAGAAGGCGATTGCCCAGCTCGGACGCCAGATCGACGGCGAGTGACGGATTTTCGGGGCCCTGCGGGGCCCCGTTTTCGTTCGGTCGAGCCGATCGTTTCGGGGACACGCGCGGCGCCGCTTCCCTAAGCCCACCTTGACTTGGCCCGTGCCCGGTCGATCTTCCGGCTTCGACGATGGCGTCGCAGCAGGAAAACTCCATGGCCGGGATCGTTCTCGCGGGATTGATCGGGATGGTGGCGGGTCTGCGGACCTTGACCGCGCCGGCGGCCGTCGCCTGGGCGGCGCATCTCGGTTGGATCTCCCTCGACGGGAGCTGGCTCGCCTTTCTCGGCTACCGCTCGACGGCCGTCATCCTCACCCTCCTCGCACTCGCCGAGTTCGTCACGGACACGCTTCCCGCCACGCCGAGCCGCACCGTGCCCGTGCAGTTCGCCGCGCGGATCGCGAGCGGCGCCCTTTGCGGCGGTGCGATCGGGACGGGCCTCGGACAGCCCGTCGCCGGAGCCCTGGCGGGCGCGGCGGGCGCCGTCATCGGAACGCTGGTCGGCTCCCGGGCGAGGGCATGGATGGCCGCCTCCTTCGGTTCGGACCGGCCGGCCGCCTTCATCGAGGATGCCGTCGCCGTCATCGCCGCGATCCTTGTCACGAGCGCAATTTAGCACCGCGTCCGGGCTTCGCCTCCCGGCCCCGCCGACGGATTCGATCTCTTCCCGGCTTGCCGCTTCGTATCTCGTCCGTGACGGACGATAGAATTGTCGGCATCGAGGACCGGAAGCGCGATTGGTGCGTTGCAGTTCATCGTCACGCCTGACACCAGGACGCTCCGCCGTGGGGAGCGACCATCCGGGGCCGGGCGAGGAGAGGGCGATGACCTTTGCACCCCTCCGCCGCACGGCCGGACATGTCCGGCTCCAGCCGGCGGCGGAGGGGGCAGGGACGTCGTGGCCGGGCCGGCAGGCACGGAGACCGATGTCTTCAACACGAGTGGTCGTGCGAGAGGGATCCAGGCCTCCCGAACGAACGATCACGCAAGCGCAGGCCCGAAGAGTCGGGTCGAGATGATGCCGGAGTTCCGTTGATGGCCAAGATCCTGCTGGTGGAAGATCATGAAGAGATCTGGGACTTCCTGTCCCGCCGTCTCAAGCGACGTGGCTACGACGTCATCCTGGCCCATGACGGCGAGGCCGGCGTGCAGCAGGCCCGCGCCGGACGGCCGGACGTGATCCTTCTCGACATGAACCTGCCCATCCTCGACGGCTGGTCGGCGGCCCGCGCCCTGAAATCCAGCGGCGACACCCGGGACATCCCGATCATCGCGCTCACCGCCCACGCCATGCTGGGCGACCGCGACAAGGCGATCCAGGCCGGCTGCGACGATTACCATCCGAAGCCCATCGACTTCTCCAAGCTCCTCACCCAGATCGGCGCGGCTTTGGGCGGCGCGGAAACGCCGGCCTGACCGACGGTCCGATCCAGGACTTCGCGCGTCCCGTCGGGACGGGGCTTCCACTGACACGCGTCGAGACGAGAAGACCCATCCTCCATGAGTGACGATCCCATCACCGCGCGCCTGATGCGGCAGGCGATGCCGGTGTTCACGATCCTGGCCTCGTGCCTGCTGGTCGTCACCATCGCGTCGATGCTGTATTTCGGCCGCGACATCATCGTACCCGTAGTCCTGGCGATCCTCCTGAGCTTCGTCCTGGTGCCCGCCGTGCGCGTGCTGAGGCGGGCGATGGTGCCGCGCGCCGCGGCGGCGCCCCTCGTGGTGGTGGCGGCTTTCGCGGCGATCATCGGGGTCGGGCTGCTCATCACCACCGAGGCGGGCCAGCTCGCCTCCGACCTGCCGCGCTACCAGATCACCATCCGCGAGAAGATCGCCTCGGTGAAGGAGGCGACCTCGGGCAGCGGAACCCTGTCTCGCATCGTCGACATGGTGCAGGACCTCGGCGAGGAACTGCAGCCCGCGGCCCCGAAGGACGAAGATCTTCCGGGCCGATCGGGCAGCCGCGCCAACCCCCTCCACGTGGTGGTCGCGACCCCGCAGGCCGCCCTCGCCACGACGCTCGGCGCCTTCGTCGGACCGATCCTGCACCCGCTCGCCACAGCAGGCCTGATCCTCCTGTTCACGATCTTCATCCTGCTGCAGCGGGAGGACCTGCGGAACCGCGCCATCCGGCTCGCCGGCTCCGGCGACCTGCGCCGCACCACGGCGGCCATCGACGACGCCACCAGCCGGCTGAGCCGGTTCTTCCTGGCGCAGCTCGCCCTCAACATCGCCTTCGGCGCGGTCATCGGCACCGGCCTCTGGTTCATCGGGGTGCCGAGCCCGATCCTGTTCGGCGTGCTGGCGGCGATCCTGCGCTTCGTGCCCTATATCGGTGGCGCGATCAGCGCCCTTCTGCCCCTGATCCTGGCCGCTGCGGTGGATCCCGGCTGGTCGATGGTCATCGCCACCGCGCTCCTGTTCCTCATCGTCGAGCCCATCGCCGGCCATGTGGTCGAACCGCTGCTCTACGGCCATTCCACCGGCCTCTCGCCGCTGGCGGTCATCCTGGCGGCCACGGTGTGGACCTTCCTCTGGGGACCGATCGGCCTCGTCCTCGCGACGCCGATCACGGTCTGTCTCGTCGTCCTCGGCCGCCACGTGGACCGGCTCTGGTTCCTCGACGTCATCCTCGGCGACCAGCCCGCTTTGGCGCCGCCCGAAATCTTCTACCAGCGCATGCTCGCCGGAGACCCCGCCGAGGCGATCGAGCAGGGCCGGCAGGTGCTGAAGGCGCGGGCGCTGGTGACCTATTACGACGAGGTCGTGCTGGCGGGCCTTCGCCTCGCGCAGGACGACCTCGCCCGCGGGGCCCTCGACCGGTCGCGCCAGAGCGAGGTCGGCGCGGCGATCCGCACCGTGGTCGACAGGCTCAAGCTCGCGCCGATCAAGCGGTCGGGCTCCGCCGCGAATGCCGAAGCGGCGGCGGCCATCGCCGCCGCCGGACCGGATCGCAGCAGCGCCGGCATCGTCCTGGCGCGGGACGATCTCGCTACGAACTGGCGCGGCACCACCCCGATCCTCTGCGTCTCGAGCCGCGGTCCCTTCGACGAGGCGGCGACCCTGATGCTCAGCCAGATCCTCGGTCGCCATGGTCTGGCCGCCCAGATGACCTCGCTGGCCGACCTGCGCGCAGACAAGCGGCCGGAGCGCACCGACGAGATTGCGATGATCTGCTTCTCCTATCTCGAACCGGTCAGCCTCTCGCAGATCCGCCTCACCGTCCGCCAGGCCCGTAAGGAGCTTCCCGGTGTGAAGGTGCTCGTCGGGTTCTGGCGCGAGCGCGATCCCTCGACCCTCGACCGCCTTCGCCGGACCACCTCCGCCGACGTGCTGGTGACCTCCCTCAACGATGCCCTCGACGCGGCCCTGCGCTATGCCGCGCCGGAGCGGGCGGGACGCGGCTGAGGCCATGACCGCTCGCGACCCCGCCCAATCTCATGCCGCCACCGATGGGCTTCTGGCCGGGATCACGGAGGCGGATGGGCGTCCTTTCCGCGCGGATGAGGACCGGCTCGCCTTGTCCGGCCTCCGGGCCGGGCGCGAGGATCTGCTGGCGCGCATCCCGACCGGCGAAGCGGCTCCCCCATGGTGGGACGGCAGGCATCGCGGCCTCGGCCTGTCCCGCGCGCATCTCGACGGAGCCGATCTCGTCGAGGCCGACCTGTCCGGCGCCAACCTGTCCGGCGCCTCCCTCGTCGGGGCACTGGCGCGCTCGGCCCGGTTCGAGGGCGCGATCCTGGAGGAAGCGAATTTCAGCGAGGCCGATTGCAGCGGCGCGGATTTCACCGGCATCGTCGGCGGCGAAGCGCATTTCTCCGACGCCATGCTGGAGGACGCCAACTTCACGGGCGCGACGATGCGCTTCGCCCGGATGCAGCGTGCTCTGCTGGACGGCGCGACCTTCGCCCGCGCCGATCTCTGGGGAGCCGACTTCACCGGAGCGGATGCCGATTACAGCCGGTTCGATGGCGGCCGCCTCGATGAGGCGAACCTCTCCGACATGAACCTGACCTTCGCCAATTTCGACGGGGCGAGCCTCAAGAAGGCGCGTCTCACTGGCTCGCGCCTGCGCGGCGCCAGCCTCGCCGGCGTCGCCCTCGACGGGGCCGACCTGTCGGGGGCCGATCTGTCCGACACCAACCTCGTGCGCCTCAACCTGATGTCGTGCCGTCTGCGCCATGCGCGGTTCTCCGGGGCGCTCCTCACCGGCGTCCGCTTTCGGGTGGATCAGCTCGGCGGCGCGGTCGGTGAGGAGATCGCGGGCGAATACGAGGCCGCTCAGGCGAGCTATCTCGCCATCGAGCACAACATGAAGAGCATCGGCAGCCATGACGAGGCGAGCTGGGCCTACAAGCGCGGCCGGCGCATGGGCCGGCTCCATGCCGGCGCCGAGGCGCGGGCGGCCTGGGCCCGACGGACCCGGGCGCCCCAAACCTGGAAGCCCGTCCTGCAATCGGGATATCGCTGGGTCGCCGACCGGTTCGTGGAATGGCTGTGCGATTACGGGGAGAGCCTGTCGCGCATCGCCCGTGCCTTCGTGATCCTGATCTTCGTCTTCGGCGCCCTGTTCGGCATCGCCGGCGGGCTGATCCCCGAGGGCGGCAGCGGGAGCGCGACGTACAATCCCCTCGACCTCCTCAGCTACAGCGCCCTCAACATGATGACGGCGAACCCTCCCGAGATCGGCGTCAAGCCGGTCGGGAGGTTCACCAACCTCCTCGTCGGGATCGAAGGCGCCGCCGGGATCATCCTGATGGGCCTGTTCGGCTTCGTGCTGGGCAACCGGCTGCGACGATAGGCATTCGCCGGACGCGCCGTCCCCCGCACACCACCGATCCGTCATCGACATCACCGCGAGCCGCCCCGATGAGCACCCCGACCTCCTCCCGTCGCCTCTGGCGCTGGCGCAGCCCCAAGACGGTTCCCACCGCCCTGAAGGGGATCCCCGGATCACCCGTCGCCTTCGCCCTGTTCGCGGTCGCCCTCATCGCGGGCCTCGCCAACTACGTGTTCGCCGAGCGCAGCCGAACGGAAGCCACCCGCCAGCACGACATCATCACGCTGAACGAGCGCCTGCTCTCGACCATGAAGGACCTCGAGACGGGCATGCGCGGCTACACCCTGACGGGGCTGCCGAACTACCTCACGCCCTACAAACGGGCGCTCGACACCCTCGACGGACAGATCGGCGAGCTCGACCGGCTGGAATCGGAATCCGCCGATCCCGGAACCGCCCGGCGCCAGGAATTGCGGACCCTCATCACGGGTGAACGGGATTTCGCCCGCCGGGTGGTGGAAGCGCGGGATGCCAGCGGCTTCGAAGCGGCCGTGACCCTCGTCCGGACCGGGGAGGGCAAGCGCATGATGGACGGCATCCGCGAAGCCACCCGGGTCGGCCAGGACCATGCCCGCGACAGCCTCGCCCGCTCCGAGACGACGGAATTCTGGCGCGGGCTGATCCTGTCCCTCGTCTGCGCGGCCTCGGCCCTGGCTGCGATGGCGCTCCTCGGCCGCATCGCCCTGCTGCGCCGCCGTGACAGCCAGCGCATGACGGCTTTGCTCGACGGAGTTCTGGCCAACGCCCCCGTGGGCCTCGGCTTCCTCGACCACACCCTGTCGATCCGCCACATGAACCGCGCCCTGGAAACGATGAACGCGCGCGGATTCCAGGCGTCCCTCGGCGGCCCGATCTGGGCCGCCCTCCCGGAACTCGAAGACTTGCTCCGTCCGAAATTCGAGGCGGCGCGCGACAACGGCCTGATCACGCCCGATATCGACGTCGCGGTGCCGACCCCGAGTGCGCCGGGCGGCGTCCGCCATCTCCAGATCAGCGTCTATCCGCTGCCGGGCGCGGCGGGCCTCTCCGACGGGACGGTGGACGGCGTCGGTTTCGTCGTCACCGACGAGACCCTGCGCAAGCTCACGGAGGAGCGCACGCGCCAGAGCGAGCAGCGCTTCCGCTCTCTCACCGAGGCTACCTCTTCCATCGTCTGGGCGACTCCGCCGGATGGCGGCTTCACGGTCGCGCCGTCCGAATGGACCCGCTTCACCGGCCAGACTCCGAAGGAGGCCGCCGGCCACGGCTTCCTCGCGGCGATCCACCCCGATGACCGCGAGAAGACGCAACTCGCCTGGGATCATGCGGTCACCCACGTCACCCTCTACGAGATCGAGCACCGCCTGCGCCGCCATGACGGCCTGTGGCGCTACATGGCCGTGCGCGGCGTCCCCATCCTCGACGAGGCGGGGACGGTCCGCGAATGGGTCGGCGCCCATACCGACATCACCGCGCGCAAGGAGGCCGAGCAGGCGCTGGAAGCCGCCAAGGAAGCGGCCGAAGAAGCCAACCGCGCGAAAAGCCAGTTCCTGGCCAATATGAGCCACGAGCTGCGCACGCCGCTCTCGGCGGTGATCGGCTATTCCGAGATGCTGCAGGAGGAGATGGAGGATCTCGGCCAGGAGAGCCTGCTCGCCGACATGCGCAAGATCGAGTCGAATGCCCGTCATCTCCTCGGCCTGATCAACGACGTCCTCGACCTCTCGAAGATCGAAGCCGAGCGGATGGAGATCTATGCCGAGGCCTTTCCCGTGGGCGAGATGGTGCGGGAAGTGGCCTCCACCGTGGACGCCCTCGTGGCCAAGAAGGGCAATACCCTGGTCCTCGATCTCGCGGACGATCTCGGCATCGCCCATACCGACCAGACCAAGCTGCGCCAGTGCTTGATCAACCTTCTCAGCAACGCGGCGAAATTCACCGAGAACGGGCAGATCACCCTCTCGGCCGTCCAGGAAGGCATCGCCGGCTCCACCTCACTTGTCTTCCGCGTGACGGATACCGGCATCGGCATGAGCCCGGAGCAGCAAGCCAAGCTGTTCGAGCGCTTCACCCAGGCGGATGCCTCGACGACGCGCCGCTTCGGCGGGACAGGCCTCGGTCTCGCCATCACGCGGGCCTTCGCCACCATGCTCGGCGGACAGATCGACGTGGCGAGCCGGGAAGGGGAGGGAACCACCTTCACCATCCGGATCCCCGCACAATACCGGGAGACCGCCACCGAGGCTCGGGAAGAGGCCCCCGACGGCTCCCCGGCGCAGCCGGCAGCCACGCCGAAGACCGGCGACCGGGTCCTGATCATCGACGACGACCCCGCCACGCGGGACCTGCTCACCCGCTTCCTCGAGAAGGAGGGTTTCCGGGTCGCGAGCGCGGCCGACGGCCGCGAGGGGCTGGAGCTCGCGCGCAGCCTGCGGCCCCGCGTGATCCTCCTCGACGTGACCATGCCGCGCATGGACGGCTGGTCGGTGCTGCGGGCCCTGCGCGCCGACCCCGATCTCGGGGCGACGCCGGTGATCATGGTGACGGTTCTCGACGAACAGAGCCTCGCCTTTTCCCTCGGCGCCACCGACTACCTGCACAAGCCCATCGAATGGGGGCACCTGAAGGAGGCGATGGAGCGTTTCAAGGCAGGGGCATCCGACGGGCCGGTGCTCGTCGTCGACGACGATGCAGACGTGCGCGAGCGGATGACCGCGATGCTCACCCGCGAGGGCTGGCGCGTGGCCTCGGCCGAGCATGGCCGGGCCGGGCTGGAAGCGGTGGCCGTGAAGAAACCCTGCCTGATCCTTCTCGACCTGATGATGCCGGAGATGGACGGGTTCGGCTTCCTGCGCGCGCTGCGGGCGAAACCGGAATGGCGCGACATCCCCGTCGTCGTTCTGACCGCCAAGGACGTCACCGCCGACGACCGCCGGCGTCTCGCCGGCCAGGCCGACCGAGTGCTGCAGAAGGGCCAGCTCAGCCTGTCCGACCTCTCCGACGCCCTGCGATCCCTCGTAGCCTCATAAAAAGGGTGGAGCTCGACTCCGACGCCGCGGCCGGCCGCGGCGTCGGCTCTGAAGCAGCGGGCGACGCCTCGATCCGCGGGCAGAGGTCCCCGTCGAACATCGGCGGTCATCCTCAGGCGGGCAGACGGTTCGCGTCGGTTCAGATCGACTCGTAGGCGAAGAGGAGCGTGATCGTGGACAGGCCGATGAGGCCGATGACGAAGCAGATATCGGCGATCCGCTCCAACCGGAGAGCGAAGGGACGGCCATCGTCGAGGCGCATCGAGAGATACGAAGCCGCCGCACTGGCGAGAAACAGGATCGCCGTCAGGGAAACGGCCTCGTCCACATGGCTCGGGCCGATCCGGGCCTCGGCGATCTTCACCAATCCCACCAGCGTCGTGCAGACCCCGATCATCGTTCCCGCAGCGGGCAGGATGTGCCGAGAGAGGGCGCGGGTGCCGTACCCGCCCTTCGGGCTTCGTCCGTTCATGCGGAACTCCGGCGCTTGGAGGGTCGAGACCGCACGATCGCTGTCCCGTCGAGACCTGGGCACGACGACAGCGAAACGGGAAGGCCGGCCGGACATTTCCGGCCGGACGGCGGACGGTCAGGTCAGGTTCTGCGGATCGATGGTTCCCGCTTCGGTCTCGGTTTCGCCGCCGGGGGCTTCGTCGAAGGCCTGCATCCAAGCTGCGTGATCGTCGCTTCCCTCGGAATAGGGGCAGCTTTCGCGTGTCCTGCCGTAGAGGCGGGCGTTCCGCCCCTTGATGAAAGGGCTGTCGCTTGCGGTGGCACCGTCGCTCATGGTTCGTGTCCCATCCCGGATGTTACTGGAACCTGGGAAACGCGGTAGCGGCGGTGAGGATCGATTGCGCCGTCACCCTGCGACGAAAAACCCGCCGCGGCGTGAGCCGGGCGGGTGAAGGGAGAGTCTCTTAGCTGAACCATAACGGGCTCGCTCGCGGCAGGTTCCGTCATTCGCCCGGACGAACCGTTTCCCGCGACGCGACGTCCGCAGCTTGCGCGGCGCTCACCGGAATGGCAGTCCCGCCTCTACGTACCGCAACGGGAAGCCACCTTGTCCGCGCAAACGCAGACGATAGCCGGGATCGTCATCTATCATCCCGACCAGGCGAACCTTCTCCGTCTCGTCGGCGTGCTAGCGCCCGACGTTCGGGAAATCGTGATCTATGCGAATTCCGCATTCTCCCAGCAAGACGAGGAAACCCTCCGCGCGGCGGCACACGGGACGGATCTGTCGGTGATGCGCCCCGGCAGCAATCTCGGCCTCGGTGTCGCCTATAACGCGCTTCTGGATCATACCCGCCAGCAGGGCGCCAATTTCCTGTTCCTTCTCGATCAGGATAGCCTGCCAGAAGAGGGCACGATCCCACGGCTCGCAGCACTTCATGGACATCTGTATGCAGCGGGCGAACGCCCCGCCATCGTTGGCCCGCGACCGACGGATTGGTCCGGCAAGCCTCTGAGGGCGCCCCCGGTTGAGGCGAGCGACAATGACGAGGCGCATGTCACGCGTGTGCAGTTCGTCATCTCCTCGGGCTCCCTCGTGGATTGCGAGGCAGCGCTGCCGATCGGCCCCTTCCGCGCGGATTTCTTCATCGACGCCATCGACATCGAGTGGTGCATGCGCGCCAATCACCTCGGCTACTCGATCTGGATGGCGGACGATGTCCTGATGGCGCATGAACTCGGGCGCGGCCTGATCCGGCTCCCTTTCGGCCTGTTACTCACCGACCAGCCGCCGCGACGGCTCTACACCTTCCTGCGCAACCAATTGGCGATGCTCCGCATGGCGCACGTGCCGCTCGCCCACAAAGCCAAGACACTGTTGGCCCTCCCCCTGCGCGTCGTCGCATACCTCGTCCATAACCGCTTCTCGAGGGATACACGGAATGCTCTCTGGCACGGCCTGATCGACGGGGCCCGCGGCAAGCTCGAAACGCGAGAGAGCGTGCTCGGGAAATCCTCGCCATGATAATTTTCTCAATTACAGTTCAATTACCCCTTGGATAGTTAAATGTTTCGGAACTTATGCCTCTTCGCACACTTTGATCAAGACAATATTCTTGCAGATTATGTCCCTTATTACTTAGAGGCGATCCGGGCTGCGGGCTTCGACATTGTCGTCATTTCTACCTCGGACCTCTCTGCCGACGATATATTACGCCTCCGGTCTGTCGCCCACGACGTCATTCTGCGTGAGAACAACGGCCATGATTTCGCATCATGGGCGCTCGGTATCGAGAGGTACGCAAGCCTCGTTTCCGGGCAACTCATGATCGCGAATGATAGCGTTTACGGCCCGATCGGCGATCTGATCCGGGCTATCGAACGCCTTACCAGCGTGTCGTCAGATGTTTACGGGATGATCGAAAGCAGAGAAATCAATCGCCATCTGCAAAGCTGGTTCATTATCTTCGAGCCGCACGTCCACGCAAGCTTGGCGTTCCGAAGCGTGTTCAGGCAACCGTTTCACCAGATGTCGAAGTCAGAGATCATCCGAAAGGGCGAAGTGGGACTTTCGCAGAGTTTGATTGCAAACGGCTATAATATAAGAGCGTTGTTTGACGGCAACTTCAATAATGGTCAAAGATTAAGAATATCATCTAACACCAGTCATTTTCTATGGCGCGAGCTTATCGAAAATGAGGATATACCGTTCCTCAAAATTGAACTCCTCCGCGTAAACCCTTGCCGCATCGGTTCGATCTCCAGATGGATAGACGTCGTCGCGGCGAAGCGTCCCGAACTGGTACCGATGATTAAAGACCATCTTGTCCGCACGTCTAAGGGCCGAAAGGACGATGCCGCATCCCCACGTTGCGAACCGGCTTCCCGAAATGATCCCCAATTCTTCGTAGCGCGAGATTATGCTTACGCCGCAGCGGGACGCAGAGCAGCAAGCCTGTTCAACTATATTTATAGTAGATTTTATTCACTAAAACGCGTGATTCTGCGTCATATTTAGAATAAAACCAATCTTACATGGCATATTTTTGCAGAATAAAAGCAACGCTACGACCGCATATCGACGATTAACCTTTAGGTAAACTAACAGAATAGCACCGGGAGCGTCGGCGTCCCTTGGTATGACTTTGCCGGCACCCCTCGCTTTGACAATTCCTTGCATGAGGTCGTACCGCTGCTTCAACGGCCGTCAGACGACCATGGCTCTATCGAGAACCGTGCGACCGGCATCCCGTTCGTGCTGCGCTCCGGCTTGTCCTGGGAGATCCTGCCGGCAGGGAAGGCCTCTGGCTGCAGCCTGAGCGAGTGGTGGAAGGCCAGGCGCGTGGGCGCGCCTGAACAGGGTACTGCCGGAGTGACTTAACGGAGCCGATCAGCGCGACTTGATGGGAGCGCATCCCTCAGCGGCGGCTATCATGGTCGGTTTTGGCGCCACCGGGCTGGGATTGCTCGCGCTGTTCCTTACAATCCGTAGCCAGCCGCCTCGGCGATGTTCGCAAGATCTTTTCCGGGTGCGGCAACCGCCGCCCCCGATCGATCGCGTGAATCCGACTATCAGGGTTCGACCAGTCTTGGGGATACAGTTGGCTCGATTTCGAGATGGTCCTCCATCAGCGCAGCAAAACGTTCCGCAAAGATTTCCAGCGAAAGTTCCTTTTCGAACACCCGGCGCGCTGCGGCTCCCATCTGGCTTATCGTATCACGTTGCATGAAGGCCGAACGCATCTGCTCAGCGAGAGACAGGGCATCACCTGTCTCAAACTTGAAGCTAGAATCTCGATCGAACAGCGTGGAAACCCCCACCGCGTCACTCAGGATAATTGGCGTCGAAAGCATGGCGGCCTCGGCAACGACAAGTGAAAATGACTCGTCCCGAGAACAGCATACCAACACATCGGCGCCTGCCATGACTTCGAGCTGCGCCTTGTGATCCAGCACACCAATATATTCGATCTCGGGCATTCTCACCATCTGAGCCTTGATATTCTCCCAGTACTCATGATGGTGTGACCAAAATTTTCCGGTGAGAATAAAACGACACTGTAGACGAATCTCTTCAGGCAGCGCTGCGATCGCCTCTACGAAGATATCCTGGCCCTTGCGAGGCTCGACCGTACCGGACACCAGGAATGTGAATCGCGACGTCGGATCTACACGCTCGCTGAGGCTGCGCTGATCCGGAATGCCGTTGTGCAGAATCTTGACATTGATGTCACTCGACATGAACCGCCGAGCATAATCGCTGACACATACCGCCTGAATGCGCTCCCAGGAAACGCCCTTCATTTCGCTCTGTCGTCCAGCGAGCATTTTCGCTTCGTGCAGCCACCATATGGTACGAAGAATGGGAACGCGCGACAGCTGCTTCACCAACTCCACAGTTTCCATGGTATTGGCGACAACGAGGTCAAAATTTCGGGCGAAGCGCTCAACCAAGAAATGGTGATTGTTCATAGACGCGTCGATTATGACGACGATGCCCTCCTGCACGAGTTCATGACGCAAGGGGCCATCGCTCGGAGCCACGACCACAGGAAACCCTCCGCGTTCTTTCACTATTTTCGCAGCATGAAACAACATGCGCGGCGCGCCCGTCATCGTGAGTTCATGCGAAGCGAAGAGAACGTCTGGACCAGAGTATTGAAGGTGCGGATCAATATGATCAGCAAATATCCTATATTCAAACGTGAAATCACGATACAGAACCGCCTTCATTGATTCCGTGAAGTTCGGATCCCGTGAAAGAAGCGATCCCCAGCGCTTGAGAGCGAATATATCAGCTTTGTATTTAGATTTTTTGCTTCCCCACGAGTGATTTCCAATATGACGGAGCACTGCATGCGGATTATAAACGCAACGCAGACCCGATTCGATCAGCTTGTAGCTGAGATCCATATCGGAGTGGCCGTCGGGCGTGTTCACCTCATCGAAGGCCCCAATCTGCAGGAACGTCTCTTTTCGCAGAGCGCAACACGCGCCCGAAAGGATTGAAACGTTCCTGATCCACTGATGCATGGTGAGGAAAGAGTCAAAGCTGTTGACATGCACATGATTGTACGCCGTGCCACAAAGGCCCGGCGTTCCCGAGATCATGCCCGCGTACTGGATCGTGTCGTCTTCGTAGAGTAATTTAGGCGAAACACCCCCTACTCCTGGGATCCAGAGGCATTCAATAAGGCGCTCGATCCAATCGTTCTGCATAGGAAATACATCGTCATTGTAAAAAACAACAATATCTCCATGCGCCGCTCGTGCACCTTCGTTGCATTTGTCAGAAAAATTGTATTTTTTATCATATTTGATGAAACGTGCCGACTTCCAATCGGCGTACTCCTCGCTGAGGAGTTCGGCCACCGGTCCGTTGCAAACCACTACGACTTCATAGTTCGGATACCCGGTGCCGACTCGAATAGCATCCAATGCAAGGCGCAGGTTCCTAGCGGAGTCCGAGGGAATGACGATAGAAACTTTTGTACTGTCGAAGGGCAAGTCAAAATTGGGAATATTGGCTAGAGGGCCAGGCTGCGCTTCGGCGGGAATGCCGCGGCGTCGAAACGAGTCATTGAGTGCTGCAATGTTCGACTCGCGCGCATAATCCTTTCCACCGCTTGCGGCAGATCCGGGAATCGCACGCCAGAGATAGAGAACACGTTCGATGTGAACAATGCGATCGGTAGCCTCCGACATTCGGAGAGCGAGGTCGTAGTCTTGCGAAAAATCGTACTCGCCCCGGAACCCGCCGACGGATTCCACCAAATTTCTGCGATAGACCGTCAGATGACCAGTAACCATGCTATTCAGCATAACTTCAGGAGACCAGTCCGGCTTGAAAACAAAATGGAACAGCTTACTCTGCTCTGTATCGTCCACCTTGCACTCGTCTGAGTACAAAAAGTCGGCATCGGGATTTTGATTCAGCGCTTCGACAACGCGGAAGAATGCATCGGGCGTGAGTTCGTCGTCATGATCTACCAAGGCGATAAATTCGCCGCGAGCCATCTGGAGCGAAACATTGGACGCCGCGGAAATACCTCCGTTCTTCTCCATCACAGAGAAGCGCACCCGTGGATCGCCTGCGGCAAGCTCCTTTAATAGATTGCGTTGTTCATCGGTCGGCGAGCAATCATCGACCGCGCATAGCTCCCAGCGACCATAGTATTGCGCTTGCAAAGACTCTACTACGCGCCTTAACCACTTCACTGGCGTTTTATAGACTGGCATTATTACCGAAATTAGCGGCTGGCATACAAAGGTCTTCTGGAGCTCGACGGCTTGGGCAATCGTGAGTTCCGATTGTTGCTTGGCAAAAATGTCTCGAGCAGTGTCATTGGGATCGCACGGGGATAGACCCAAATCTGTGATTATTGTCCCCGTTTCGAGCGAACGTAATTTGGCCCGAACACCACCGACACCATCGGCAAGCAATGTCCGAACGCCTAAACGTGCTAAATTTATTGGTCCACCGGCGCGCTGGCTCATGGCTGGGACCAGCCGGGCGATACGCCGGACCCGCCCGCTCTGAAGAGCGATCCACCCATGACGAGCCTTCCGCTGACCGCCCAGGCGCTGCATGGCGAGACTGACACCTCGCATCGGCGCTGTCACACGCCAAGATGTCGATAAGAGAAGAGCCTCACGATGCGCCTTCGCTAACGACAGGGGTCCTTCGATGCTCTCCAACTCATCCCGCAAACGCGCGCTCAGTTCGTTCAGGTGCGCGTAGTCCAGGGCCGCTTGTTCCGCGCGCGTACGGAGGACATAGACTTCCGCTTTTAGTTCGTCGCGCTCGGTCTCCCATGCCTCCTTCGCGGAGGACAAATCGGCCAGCGCGGCAGCATGTGTCTCTGCGCGTGTGCGGAGAACGCAGGCTTCCGCTTTTAGTTGGTCGCGCTCGGTTTCCCATACCTCCCTCACGGAGCGGAAATCGGTCAGTTCGCGCTCGAGACGATCTTGCGACGACACCAATTGGGCAACTTCGGCGGCGAGTGTCGCGGAGTCGGCGCGCGCCTTCCGAAGTTCGAATTCCGCCTGCACCGCCGCACCGCGTGCTGCAAAAAAGCTTCGGACGCCCTGGAGATCGCTTCGATTGTCGACGGACTCAAACAGATGACGGATCGGCGCGGGAAGATGAGTTCCGACGCCGAGTACCCCAAGGCCATAACCATGCAGGAATTCGAAGTGAGGATAATCAGCAGCGAGCTCGTTCCATAATCTCCAGACGCCGAAATCGCCCTGCCTAACATTTGTATCGTGAAACAGTACAACGGCAGCTTTTGAAAGCTTAGGCTTCCACCCTTCAAAATCATTTCTCGCGGCTTCATAAGTATGAAGCCCATCGATATGCAAAACGTCGATCTCACCATCCGCAAAGTGCGTGATAGCCTCGTCGAACGTTGTGCGCATGAGCGACGAAAAGCGTTTGTATCGCTGATCGTTTAAAGAGCTGACTACGGAAAAAACAGATTCATCATAATAACCGGCGTGCTGGTCACCCTTCCATGTATCTACAGCAAAGCAATTCGTATCGAGATGCAACGATTCGACCGCCTGACAAAAGCCGGCGTATGATGTCCCCTTGTCAGTGCCGAGTTCGACGAGCATCCTCGGGCGCAGAATTTTCATGAGCCAGAAAGCAAAAGGAAGGTGCTCTATCCAAGCGCTCATCGCGAGGTGCTCGGGAGGCCAATCCACTTCCGACCCAATACTAAGGCGAAGAATCATTTCACCCATATTTTCTGCATCGTAGGAGTGCTCATTGATGGGCATAAACAAATCCTTTTCCGGCGATCCACATTAGTTTATGCTCTCGATCTATTTAAATTATCGATTTTAATTTCTAGATGCAGGGCAACTCTGCGAAACAGTTAGAGTAAATCACTCCTCCGCGCAGATTATTCCCCCTTCAGCCGGCCCCGTCCGCCGCATACGCCGCCAACACCTCGTCCGGCGCGCCATCCATCATCAGCGTGCCGCCCTTCATCCAGAGCGTGCGGTTGCAGAAGCGCTTGATCGAGGCGTTGTCGTGGGAGGCGAGGAACATGATGCTGGCCTTCTGGATCATGCCGTGCAGACGTTTCTCGGCGCGTTCCGCGAAAGAGGCGTCGCCGACGCCGATCACTTCGTCGAGGATCAGGATGTCGGGATGGACGGCCGTGCTGACCGCGAAGGCGAGCCGCAGCATCATGCCGCTGGAATAGGTGCGGATCGGCAGAGAGAGGAACTCGCCGAGTTGGCTGAATTCCTCGACGTCGGGGACGATCGCTTGGGCCTGCTTGTGGCTCAGCCCCAGCATGATGCTGCGCATCTCGATATTGTCGTAGCCCGTGGCATCGCCGTCCATGCCCATGGACAGGTCGATCAGGGACGAGATGCGCCCCTCGATGGTGGCGGTCCCCGAGGTCGGCGGATAGACCC
This sequence comes from Methylobacterium sp. CM6241, assembly GCF_054817845.1. Taxonomy (NCBI): domain Bacteria; kingdom Pseudomonadati; phylum Pseudomonadota; class Alphaproteobacteria; order Hyphomicrobiales; family Methylobacteriaceae; genus Methylobacterium; species Methylobacterium sp. CM6241. The sequence goes on along the minus strand of NZ_CM139246.1, from coordinate 3,879,576 downwards.
GGCTGAGCACCCGCAGGAGCGTCGTCTTGCCGGCGCCGTTGCCGCCGACGAGACCGATCCGGTCACCATCGCGCGCTTCGAAGCTGACCGCGTTCAGCGCCTTCACCACCTGGACGCTGCTGTCGCGGTCGTTCTGCAGGCCTCCGCCGACCGTGCGACGCAGAATCTCGCTCTTCAGGGCACGGCCGCGCGAATTGTAGACGGCGAGCTCGACGCTCGCCTTGTCGAGGACGATATGAGCCATCCTGCCCTCAGAGCCAGTACACGACGCGGTGCGAATATTTGCCCGAGAATGCCAGGGCGATCAGCCAGCCAATGACCAGCAGGCCGAGCAGGATGAGATAGGACGTTGCGCTCGGCAGATGGCCCAGCAGAGGCTCGCGCATCACGTCCAGCATGCTGGCAAAGGGGTTCAGAATGAGCACGGGATGGTCGACCCGCAATTGAGAAGGCTTGAACACGACCGGCGAGACGAAGAAGGCGACTTGTACGACGCTCGCGACGATCTGCGGAATGTCGCGGAACCGCGCCGACAGGATGGCCAGGAGGTAGCCAATCCAGGCCAGGTTGGCGAGCACGAGCAGCAGGCCGGGAACGAACAACAGGATGTGCCAGTCGATCACCGTGCCGGTGACGAGGAACAGGACCGGCAGGATGATCAGGTTGTGCGCGAAGATGAAGAGGTTCCGGGCCATCGTCCGCAACAGGTAGGTGAACCGCGGCAGCGCGACCTGCCGGATGATGCTGTCGTTATCGGTAAAACTCGAACAGCTTTCGTTGATGGTCTGCGACATCAACCCCCAGAGCACGAGGCCTGTGCCGAGATGGGGCAGGTAATCGGCCATCGAGGTGCCGAAGAGCGAGGCGTAGATCCCGCCCATGCCGAAGATCATCACGGCCATGCTGAGGGTCAGCCACAGCTGGCCGACGCGCGAGCGGCGATACCGACGGATCACGTCGTTCTTGGCCAGCATCCACCACATGCGCCACGCGCCGAAGCCTCCGACGACGTCGGCGACCCCTCCTGCTACCAAACCCATGCGGCCTCTTTCCCGGAGCCCTGCTCCTGCGGAGCAGCCGATGCCGGCCCTCCCAAAGCACGCGCCTGCGCGCATTGGCAAGTTTTGGGTCGCCGGGGGCAGGAGATCTGGACCGGACGTGGTGCCGGGCCGCGCGAGTCGAAGCGTCTCAACCGACCTGTGCCGCGTCGTCGGCGAGAGCGAGAAGCGTCTGGCGCAACCAGCGATGGGCCGGGTCGTCGTCATAGGAGGCGTGCCACAGCATCGAGATCGCCACCTCGTCGAGGGCCAGCGGCGCCGGGCTGACGGCGAGGCCGAGGGTTCCGGCAAAGAGGGTGGCGAGGCGCTCCTGCATGGTGGTGAGAACGGGCGCGCTCCGCACGAGGAAGGGCACGGCGAGGAAGCGTGGCGTCGTCACCGCAAGGTCGCGGCGAAGGCCGAGGAGGGCGAGAGCGTCGTCCACCACGCCATGCGCCGTTTCCTTCAGGCTGGTGAGCACGTGGGGAAAGCGCAGGTAATCGTCCAGCGAGATCGGCGGAGTGAGCCCGACGAGGTCGGCGTTGAACAGGCAGACGTAGCGGTCCCGGTAGAGCAGCCTCTGCTTGTGGTGGGTCTGGCCGTGGCTGAACGTGCCGATGCCGAGATCGACCCTGTCCGCATCGAGTTCCTGCAGGATGCGGATACGGTCGATGGAGCGCAGGAGCAGGCTGATCCCCGGTGCGTGCCGCCGCAGATAGGCCAGGAGCCGCGGACCGAGCAGCACCTCGGTCGAATCGGGCAGGCCGATGGTAAAGGTGCGCGTTACGCTGCGCGGATCGAACGCCTCGTCGCGCCGGACCAGCGACTGGATCTGGCGCAGCAGGGTACGGACGGGTTCGGCGAGGGCGAGGGCGCGAGGGGTGGCGCGCATCCCCTCCGGTGCCCGGGTGAGGAGTTCGTCGCCGAAGGTGGTGCGGAGCCGGGCGAGGCTGCTGCTCATGGCCGATTGGCCGATGCCGATCCGGGCGGCGGCGCGGGTGACGCTGCGCTCCGCCAGCAAGGCATCGAGGGCCACGAGGAGATTGAGATCGATGCGCGACAGATCGACGTGATCAATAGTCATTATCGATTCTATCTTTTTGATCCATGCTGCAGCGCACGGCATATTCGGTCTCGAAGCAAGGGCGCGCCGCGCCCCGCCCAACGAGCGAGTCCAGATACCATGACCTTTCGCAACCTCATCACCAGCGCCGCCCTCACCAGTGCCCTTCTCGCCGGCCAAGCTTCCGCCGAGACGATCAGGCCCCTGGGGGGCGGCAGCGTCAGCCTCGGCGATCTTTCCGGCGTGGCCTATTATACCACCGAACCCAAGGGCTACCGGGTCGTCGTGACCCTGGCCCGCACCGAAACCAGTCGCGCCGTGCGGTTCGAGACGATCCTGGCTTCCGGCCAGAGCGTGACCCTCTCGACGCCGCAGGAACTCGGTGCAACGGCCGATTCCATCGAGATCACCCGCTCCGGCGACACGGTCGCGGTGAGTAGGCCCCGGCCCGAGCCGCGACGGGAGGCCGCCGCCCGCGATTGAGGCAACACCAGACGACGATGAGTGTGGCTCATCGTCGTCTGCCCGGGCGATTGCTCGGAAGCGTGCGGGGGCACTCTTCACGAAGCCTGTCCTGCGGGGCAGAACCGTCCATCATCGCTTGGGCTTTCTCCGCGAGGTGGAATTCATGGTGGGACAGGATTCATGGCAGGACTGAAGGACAAGCGCGGCTTCATCGACAAGGACAGGCTCGATCTGTCCGAGCGGCAGGCCGTGGAGCACTGGATGAAACGCTGGGGTGTCACGCGCGATCAATTGATCGCCGCCCACCGCAAAGCGGGCCATATGGTCAAGGACATCGCCGCCGAACTCGGCAAGAAGCGCTGATCGGGCGGATGCCGGCCAGAGGTCGCCGGCACGAGACGCAGCGGGACGGGAAACGTCGGGACCACGAGGCGCGTTGAGACGCGGCGACGGGCGAGAGCGGGAGGCGGGCGGGTGCCACTGAAGAGACACGGGCTGCTCCCCTGGGGCGGCATGCTGAACGACCGCCGCTACGCCGTCTCAGAATCCGCCCGCAGCGCCGACCTGCGCGCCCTCAGTGCACCGGACCGTGGCCGTTTCCGCAAGATCGTGAGCTGGAACCTGCTTCGGCGCACGGGTGCCAAGGTCGACAGCATCGTCGAACTCGTCCTACGCGAGCAGCCCGATCTCCTGCTGATGCAGGAGGCCACGAAAGAGATCGCATCGATAAAAGAGCGGCTCGGAGGCGACTATGCCTGGGCTCCGCTGCCCGGCCGTATCCATGGCCTCGCCATGTGGAGCCCGGTGGCCTGGGCCGCGCCTCCGATCGTCATCAAGCTGCCGTCCGGCGCCTTGGTCGACCGCGTCTGCCAGATTCTCGACATGGGGGATTTCGGGGTCGCCAATGTCCATCTCTCGCATGGGCAGGTGCTCAACCGGCGGCAATTGCGGCGGATCGAGCAGAGCCTTCCGGCGCGCGCGGCGGTGATCGGCGATTACAATCTCATCGGTCCGGCCCTGCTGCCGGGTTTTCGCGATGCCGGGCCGCGCATTCCCACGCATGCCATGGTGGACCTCGTGCCCCTGCGCATCGACCGCTGCCTCGTACGCGGCCTCGCCTGCCTCGGGCGTACGGTACTGCCGCGCGGCGCTTCCGATCACCGGCCCATCGTCGTGCACCTCGCCCCGGCCCCGGCGCAGCCGACGGCGCACGATATCAGAGGTATGGCAGCATTAGTCGCACGGCTGCGTCGCGCAGCCGGACGGGAAGCGACCGCCGCGCCAGTTCTTCGGACGTCAGGCGCGCCTCCATCTTCGTCCGCATGAACCGGTCGAGCCGGTCGGCGAAGGCGCGGTCATAGACCTCGACATTGAGCTCGAAGTTCAGTCGGAAGCTACGCATGTCCCAGTTCGCACTGCCGACGAAACTCCACTCGCCATCCACCACCAGCAGCTTCGAATGGTCGAAGGGCGGCTCGTCGAGCCAGATCCGCACACCGCTCTCGAGCAGGGGCGCCACATGGGCCCGCGTCGCCCAATCGACGAAACGATGGTTGCTCGCACGAGGGATGATGACGTCGACGCGGATGCCGCGGGTCGCCGCGAGGGCGAGGGTGGTGGACAGGATCTCGCTCGGCAGAAAATAGGGTGTCACCAGCCGGATGCTGTGCTGAGCGCAGCTGATCGCCGACATCACCGCGAACTCGATCTTCTCGATATCGGCATCCGGGCCGGAGGTGACGACGCGCGCCTCGATCTCGCCCGCCGCACCCAGCGGGGGAAACCAGTGCGAACCGTCGAGCTCCTCCCCCATCACGAAGGCCCAGTCGCTGGCGAAGGCCTGGGAGAGCTGTTCGACCACCGGACCTTCGATGCGAAAGTGACTGTCGCGCACGGGGTCGGGCGGCGACGTCGCCACGAGGTTCTCGTCGGCGATGTTGATGCCGCCCGTGAAGGCGATGCGCCCATCGACGATGAGGATCTTCTTGTGGGTGCGCAGGTTCAGGAACGGCATGCGCCAGGGCAGGGCGGAATGCATGAACAGGCCGACCGGCACCCCCGCCCGGCGCAGGCGCCGCGCCATGGCAGGAAAGAAGTAGCCGCTGCCGATCCCGTCGATGAGCACCCGCACTTCGACGCCCCGTTGCCGGGCGGCCAGCATGGCCTCGAAAAAGCGGCCACCGGTGATGTCGTTGCGGAAGATGTAGCTCGACAGGGCGACGCTCCGTTGCGCGCCCTCGATCGCCGCCAGCATCGCCGGATAAGCCTCGTCGCCGTTGCGCAGGGCCTCGAACGCGTTGCCGCCGAGGAGGGGTAGCTGGGTGATCTGCCGGACGGCGCGGTCGAGGGGCCGGAGTTCGTCCGGCACGGTGGCGTCGGGAAGGGCCGGGGCGTTCGCCCGCTGCGACGGCCTTACCCGCAACTGGCGCGCCCGGCGCGAGACCCGGTTCACGCCGAAGATCGCGTAGAGGGCCGTCCCGAAGATCGGCGACAGCCATGCGAGCCCGATCCAGCCGATGGCGGTTCCGATCTCGCGCTTGCGCAACAGGGCATGGACCGTGACGAGAAGCGCCAGAACGATGCCGAGGAGGGCCAGCACCTCGGCCCGGATCGACCCGGTCGCCTGCAGCCATCGGTGGAGGAGGTCTTCCAAGGATCACCCCAGCCTGAAAACGGGATCGCGCAACGCGGACCTCTTTAGCCCCGCGCCCGCGGAAAAACCTAGCCTCTGCCCGGCGCGGCGGCAGGCTCCGGAGGAAGCGCCTCCGCACGCGAACGCGGTGGCCGCAGGGTCTCGGCGAGCAACTCCACCTGCGTCACGAGACGGACGAGAGAATCGGGGCGGGGCAGATCCGGATGGGAGGGCAGGGCGCTGCCCTCCTGGGCGAGACGGGCGAGGGTCTCGGTGATCCAGGCGATCCAGGCGCAGCCGACAGGCCCATCGGTGCTGGGGTCGGCGGCATAGCGCAGGGCGGACAGGCGCGCGCCGATCCGGCGCAGGGTCGCATCGGCGACCATCGCGGTCTGGACCTGCGGGTGGCGCCCGGCGCGGGGCTGCTGGAGGGCGCGAGAGAGGGCGGCTTCCAGGGTGTTGAGGGCGAGGCCGCTGGCCCGCGCCGCGGCTTCGGCGGCTCCGCTCCGTTCGGCTTCCGCCCGGTTCGAGAGCACGGTGCGCGCAAAATCGGCATGCGCCTTCACCGCCTTTCGTAGTTCCAGGCGGACCTGATCCGGCTCCCAGACCGGCCATAGAAGCAGGCTGCTCACCACGGCGATGAGGCCGCCGAGTAGGGTGAAGAGCGCGCGCATGCCCGCCACTTCCCAGGAGGCATGGCCTGGCTCCATCACCTCCACGAGCAGCACCACCAGGGGCGTCAGGCAGGCGATGAAGAAGGCATAGCTCACCTGCCGGGCGGCGAAACCGATGATGCTCAAGGGGAAGATCAGGGCCGAGAGCGCCAGGGTCGTCGTGGCGAGGCTGGCGAGGAGGGCGCCGAACAGCCCGCCGAGCACCGTGCCGCCGATCCGCTCCAGCGCCCGCTGCCAGGTAGCGGCGTAGAAGGGCTGCATCGTCAGCACCACCGTGATGGTGAGCCAATGCGTGAACGGCCCCGGCCAGAGCAGGGTGAGGCCGAGGACAGGCGCGGTGACGACGCTGGCGCGGATCGCGTGCCGCAGGTTCGGCGAGGCGAGGGTGAAGTTCGCCTTCAACGGGCCGAGCAGCCGTTGGCGCAAGGGCAAGCTGGCGCTCCCCAATAATGTGCCGCCGGGGCGATACCCTTCCGGCGTCGAGAGCTTGGCCCCGATGCGGACGCGGTCGAGGATGCGCTCGGCCAGCGCCTTGAGAGCCGGGTCGGATGCGAATCCGCGCCCCGCCCGCGCGATCGAGCGCTCGATGCGCGGCAGGTCGAGGACGGTGTCGTCGCGGATCGCCCGCGCGACCACGAGGAGGAGCGGTCTCAGGCGACGCAACAGACGCCGCGTCCGGACCTGCCGATTGGGATTGCGGTCGGCTTCGATCCGGTCGGACAGGGCGATGAGGGCGGCGAAGATCTGCTCCGCGGTCTCCAGCCGGATCAGGGCCTGGGCGGTGCGGTCGGAAACCCTCTCGCGGCTGCGGGCGATGTCGACGATGAGGCTGCGGGCGAGTTCGATCGCTTCCCGCGCGCCGCGGCGATGGGCGCGCGCATGGTCGTCGAACCCGGTCGCATCGGCTTCCTCGGCGGCAGCGAGGTCTTCGAGATCGCCGCTGAGCAGAGCGAGCCTGCGCCAGACCTCGGCCACGGCCCGCTGGGTCGGGCGATAGGGGTTGAGCCGCCATAGGGCGAGGGCCAGCACCGTCGCCCACAGGCCGCCGGCCAGCACCATCGCACCGGCGATGACGGCCTCGCTGCCATTGAGCGGACGGTCGAGAGCGAAGGCCAGGACGAGGACGAGGACATTGCCGGCGGTCTGCTCCTGCACGCCCCAGACACGGGCATAGGTGCAGCAGAAGATGACGAGGGTGGCGAGCGGCACGACCACGGCCGGGCCATGGGGCTGGAGCAGACCGAACAGGCTCCAGATCAGGCTGCCGAGCACCGAGAACACGGCCAGCACCATCAGGCGGGAGCGCACCGGACCGCCGATATCGGCAAAGCAGGTGAGGTTGGCCGCCAGCGCCATGATGAGGAGCGGCGACCACGCCACGAATTCGTGGAGAAGGATGACGGTGCCGAAGGCGCAGGCCGCCCGTATTCCCTCGATGATGCTGAGCCCGCGCGGGTCGAGGGCGACGGGCAGGCGGGCCAGGTTCGATCCCGGCGCGGACAGGGAGCCCCGGCCCATCAGGAAGTCCGCCACGCGCCCGCGCCTGAGGCCGCCGGACCTTGGGGCACCCGTCTTGGCCATGGGTTTCGGGGAGAGAGGCAACTGGGGCGCTCCGCCGGGCGGCCTGCCCGAAGACGGGCGGTTTAGAGCCGATCGCGGCGGCGCAAAACCCTCGATGGCCGCCTCGCCACCCGGGCCGGCATCCAGCGCATGCCGACCCGGCGGGCTTTCACATGAATCGTATACATTTTTCTCCCGGTGAGCTGGAAGGAGTCCAGTCTGGCCGGTGCTTTGCATGGGGGGACCGGAGACCGGCAAACTTGCCGGACGTGGATCCTCGAGGAAAAGCACAACACGATGAGAGCCTTGGCAAAACGTCTTCGCGTTGGACTCGTGGCCGCGGCGCTGGCCAGCGGCGGCATGATGCCGGCGGCTTGGGCTCAGGGAACGCTGCGGATCGGCATGACCGCATCGGACATTCCGCTCACCACGGGTCAGGCCGACAATGGCGGCGAAGGCATGCGCTTCACCGGCTACACGGTCTACGACGCCCTCATCAATTGGGACCTGTCGAGCGCCACCAAGCCCTCGGAACTCGTCCCGGGCCTCGCCTCGTCCTGGGCGGTGGACGCCACCGACAAGACCAAGTGGATCTTCACATTGCGGCCCGGCGTGACCTTTCACGACGGCTCGCCCTTCACCGCGGAATCGGTGGTGTGGAATCTCGACAAGCTCTTGAAGAACGACGCACCGCAATTCGACCCGCGCCAATCGGCGCAAGGGCGCTCGCGCATCCCCGGCGTCGCCAGCTACCGCGTCGTCGATCCGATGACGGTGGAGATCACCACCAAGGCGCCGGACGCGACGCTGCCCTACCAGATCGCCTGGATCATGATGTCCTCGCCGGCGCAGTGGGAGAAGCTGGGCAAGAGCTGGGACGCCTTCGCCAAGACCCCGTCGGGGACCGGCCCGTGGAAGCTGACCCTGTTCGCCCCGCGCGAACGCGCTGAGATGGCACCCAACGCCGAGTATTGGGACAAGGCGCGGGTTCCCAAGCTCGACAAGCTGGTCCTGGTGCCCCTACCGGAGGCGAATGCCCGCGTGGCGGCCCTGCGCTCGGGTCAGGTCGACTGGATCGAGGCCCCGCCGCCGGACGCTGTCGCCTCGCTCAAGGGGGCAGGGTTCAGCATCGTCACCAATGCCTATCCGCATAACTGGACCTGGCACCTGTCGCGGGCCGAGGGCTCGCCGTGGAACGACATCCGCGTGCGCAAGGCCGCCAACCTCGCCGTGGACCGCGAGGGCATGAAGGAGATGCTCAACGGGCTGATGATCCCGGCCGAGGGATTCATGCCGCCGGGCTCCGCCTGGTTCGGCTCCCCGACCTTCAAGCCGACCTACGATCCCGACGCGGCCAAGAAGCTCCTGGCCGAGGCCGGCTACGGCCCGAACAAGCCCATCGTCACCAAGATCCTGATCGCGCCCTCGGGCTCGGGCCAGATGCAACCCCTGCCGATGAACGAGCTGATCCAGCAGAACCTCGCCGATATCGGAATTAAAGTGAATTTCGAAGTCGTCGAGTGGAACGCGCTCATCAACCTGTGGCGGGCCGGCTCGAAGGCCGACGTGTCGCGCGGCGCCACGGGAATGAACTTCTCCTACTTCATCCAGGACCCTTTCACCGGCTTCATCCGCCATCTCCAATGTAATCTCGCCGCCCCCAACGGCACGAACTGGGGCCATTACTGCGACCCCGAGATGGACAAGCTGTTCGACCAGATCCGGACGACCTTCGATCCCGTCGAGCAGATCAAGGTGCTGCAGAAGGTCCACGAGAAATACGTCAACGAGGCGCTGTTCCTCATGGTCGCCCACGACACCAACCCGCGCGCCATGAGCTCGAAGGTGAAGGGCTTCGTCCAGGCCCAGAATTGGTACCAGGACTTCTCGCCCATCACCGTGGGGAAGTGATGACGAGGGCCGCCATGCACACCAACCCTCCCCCCAAGAATCTCAGGCTTGCCCGAGATTCGTCCTTGGCTGGCCAAGTCGGGCAGGCCCGACGTGGTGCGGGGGAGGGTGCCTGCGGAGCAGGCGGGAGAGGGGGCGACCTCTCCGGATACGGCGCTCCCCTCTCCCGACCCTCGCTGACGCGAGGGGCACCCTCCCCCGCAGAGAGGGGAGGGAGACGAGGGACCGCGCCATGCTGAGCTTCATCCTCCGCCGCCTCCTCACCGTCACCCCGGTGGCGCTCGGGGTCAGCATCGTCTGCTTCTCGCTGGTACATCTGGCGGACGGCGATCCCCTCAGCTCCATCCTGCCGGTGGACGCCACCCAGGAGACGATCGACGCCATGCGGATCGCCTACGGCTACGACAAGCCGCTGCCGGTCCAGTACGCCCTGTGGCTGTGGAAGGTGCTCCACGGCGATCTCGGCACGTCCATCGCCACCGGCAGGCCGGTCTTGAGCGAGGTCGGTCGCGCGGTCGTCAACAGCCTGATCCTCGCCTCCGTGGCGACCCTGATCGGCTTCACCTTCGGCTGCCTGTTCGGTTTCGTCGCCGGCTATTTCCGCGATTCCGTCCTCGACCGGGCGGCCTCCGCCATCTCGGTCTTCGGTGTGAGCGTGCCGCATTACTGGCTCGGCATGGTCCTGGTGATCGTGTTCTCGGCTCAGCTCGGCTGGCTGCCCTCCACCGGCGCCGGCCCCGACGGATCGGGCAACTGGAAGCCGGATCTCGAGCACCTGCGCTACATCATCCTGCCCGCCATCACGATGTCGGTGATCCCGATGGGCGTCATCGCCCGCACCGTCCGGGCGCTGGTGGGCGACATCCTCTCCCAGGATTTCGTCGGGGCGCTTAGGGCAAAGGGCCTCTCCGAGTTCGGCGTGTTCAAGCATGTGGTGAAGAACGCCGCTCCCACCGCTCTCGCGATCATGGGGCTGCAGCTCGGCTACCTGCTCGGCGGCTCGATCCTGATCGAGACGGTGTTCGCCTGGCCCGGCACCGGCTTCCTCCTCAACGCCGCGATCTTCCAGCGCGACCTGCCGCTGCTGCAGGGCGCCATCCTCGTCCTGGCGATGTTCTTCGTCGCCCTCAACCTCATCGTCGACGTCGTGCAGACGGCGCTCGACCCGCGCATCGAGAGGGGCTGATGGCACTCGGAACCAGTCCGGCCGTATCGGCCATCGACATCGCCGGCGGGGCGCCCCCGCTCACCTCGACGCCGGAAGCCTTCGTCGCCTCGCGCGGCTTCTGGGGCAACGTGCTGGCCAAGCTCCTGCGCGATCCCGTGGCGATGACAGCGGCCTTCGTCATCGTCGCCATCGTCGCCATCGCGTTGCTGTCACCCTGGATCACGCCCATGGATCCGTATCGCGGCTCGATGGTGCGGCGGCTGAAACCCGTCGGCGACGCCACATACATTCTCGGCTCGGACGAGCTCGGGCGCGACATGCTGAGCCGCCTGATGCTGGGTGGGCGCCTCTCTCTGTTCATCGGCGTCACGCCGGTGATCCTCGCCTTCCTCCTCGGTTCCAGCATCGGCATCCTCGCCGGCTATGTCGGCGGCTGGCTCAATACCGTGCTCATGCGCACCGTCGACGTGTTCTTCGCCTTCCCCTCGGTGCTTCTGGCCATCGCGCTCTCGGGTGCGTTGGGAGCGGGCGTGTTCAATTCCATCGTCTCGCTGACCTGCGTGTTCACACCCCAGATCGCCCGCGTGGCCGAGAGCGTGACGACGCAGATCCGCTCACGCGATTACGTCGATGCCGCCCGCCTATCCGGCGCCTCGACTCTGACGATCCTGCGCGCGCAGGTGCTCGGCAACGTACTCGGACCGATCTTCGTCTACTCCACCAGCCTCATCAGCGTATCGATGATCCTGGCCTCGGGCCTCTCCTTCCTCGGCCTCGGCGTGAAGCCGCCGGAGCCCGAATGGGGCCTGATGCTCAACACCCTGCGCACGGCGATCTACGTGAACCCAATGGTCGCGGCGCTGCCCGGCCTCGCGATCTTCATCGTCTCGATCTCGTTCAACCTGTTCTCGGACGGCCTGCGTTCGGCAATGGAAGTGAAGTCATGAGCACGCCCATCGCATCGAGCCGGCTCTCCTCCCGCGACCGGGGCGGCCCGGGCCAGCCGCTCCTCACCGTCGAGGGACTGGTGAAGCATTTCCCGGTCAAGAAGGGGATCGGCGGCAAGAAGGCCGTCGTGCGCGCCGTGGACGGCGTCGATTTCGATATCAAGAAGGGCGAGACCCTGGGGGTCGTCGGCGAATCCGGCTGCGGCAAGTCCAGCACCGCCCGCCTCATCATGGGCCTGACCCAGCACGACAAGGGCGAGATGCTGTTCGATGGCGAGCGTATCGGCAGCCGGGCCCTGCCCCTGCGCGAGTTCCGCGCCCAGGCCCAGATGGTGTTCCAGGACAGCTACTCCTCGCTCAACCCGCGCATGACCATCGAGGGGTCCATCGCCTTCGGGCCACGGGTCCACGGCGTGCCCAAGCGCCAGGCCATCGAGCGGGCGCGCAGCCTGCTCGCCCGCGTCGGCCTGGAGCCGGCGCGTTTCGCCGCCCGCTATCCGCACGAGCTCTCCGGCGGCCAGCGCCAGCGCGTGAACATCGCCCGCGCCCTGGCACTGGAGCCGCGATTGGTGGTCCTCGACGAGGCGGTCTCGGCCCTCGACAAGTCGGTGGAGGCGCAGGTTCTGAACCTGCTGATGGACCTCAAGCAGGAATTCGACCTCACCTACCTGTTCATCAGCCACGACCTCAACGTCGTCCGCTTCATCTGCGACCGGGTGGCGGTGATGTATCTCGGACAGGTGGTGGAGATCGGCCCGGCCGATACCGTGCTGGCCGACCCCGCCCATCCCTATACCAAGGCGCTCCTGTCCTCGATGCCCTCGATGGACCCCGACAACCGCACCACCGTGGCGCCGCTGGCCGGAGACCCGCCCAATCCCATCGACCCGCCGCCGGGATGCCGCTTCAACCCGCGCTGCAGTCTCGTGGAGAATGTCTGCCGGAGCCATGTTCCGCCCCTCGCCCCGGTCGACCCCGTCCACCGCGTCGCCTGCCTCGCCCGCCAGCCGGGATCCGGCCATTCGGCGGCGCCCGCCCTGTCGGTGGCCGCATGAGCACGGTCCTTCGCCACCAAGGCACGCCCCGATTCGCGCCGAACCCGAGATGCGACCGATGACCCGAGCGGTTGGCAAGGAACCCGCCGTCGAAATCCAGGGCCTGAAGGTCACCTTCGGCGGCAAGGTCCGCGCGGTCGATGGGGTCGATCTCACCCTCGGCCGAGGCCAGGCCATCGCCCTCATCGGCGAGTCGGGATCGGGCAAGAGCGTGACCCTGCGCGCGATCATGCGCCTCAACCCCGAGCGCAAGACGGCGATCGAAGGCCGCATCCTCGTCGCCGGCCGCGACGTGATGGCCATGGGCAAGCGCGACCTGACGGCATTGCGCGGCCGCGAAGTCGCGATGATCTTCCAAGAGCCGCTGCTGGCCCTCGATCCGGTCTATACGGTGGGCCGCCAGATCATGGAGGCGATCCGCCAGCACGAGGGAATCGGCGCGTCCGAAGCACGGGCTCGCGCGCTTCAACAGTTCGAACGGGTGCGCATCCCGAGCCCGGAGCGGCGACTCGACGCCTATCCGCACGAGATGTCGGGGGGCATGCGCCAGCGCGCGATGATCGCTCTTGCCCTCGCCTGCAACCCGAAGGTCCTCCTCGCCGACGAACCGACCACGGCCCTCGACGCCACGGTGCAGATCCAGATCCTGCTTCTCCTGCGCGACCTGCAGGCGGAACTCGGGCTCGCTACTCTCTTCGTCACCCATGATCTCGGTGCCGCCGTCGAGGTCGCCGACCGGATCGCGGTCATGTATGCCGGCCGCATCGTGGAGGAGGGCTCGGCCCGGCAGGTGGTGCTGAACCCGCATCATCCCTACACGATCGGCCTGCTACGCAGTCGCGCCGACGGGGCGCTCGCCAAGGGCTCGCGGCTCCAGACCATCCCGGGAAGCCCGCCCGACCTCGCCAACCGCCAGCCGGGCTGCCCCTTCGCACCGCGCTGCTTCCTTGCAGAGGAACGCTGCCGCGTGGGCGACCCACCGGTGGTCGAGGCCGGACCGGGGCATCGCGCCGCCTGCTGGAAGAGCGACGAGGCGGCGCACGGCTTCCAGGCTCAACAGGCGGAGTTGGCGGACGCGTAGCCCCCTCCCACGACCTCGCCCTGAAGTGCCGAAGCGAAGCACGGACGTTTTTCGAGGCCCCTTCGCGCGGCACCTTGGACTGAGGTTGAAGGTTGAAGAACCGCCCCCATTCCGCAGCGACTGAACCGAGACAACGGATAGGCATATGAGCACGACCCACAATCTCCGCGTCGACGGCGCGCGCCTGTGGTCCACGATCATGGAGACCGCCCGGTTCGGCGCCACCCCCGCCGGCGGAATCAACCGGCTGACCCTATCGCAGGAGGATGGCCAGGTCCGGGACTGGTTCCGGGATGCCTGCGAGGCGGCGGGCCTCGAAGTGGGTGTCGACGCGCTGGGTACGCAATTCGCCCTGCGGCGCGGACGCGACATGACGCGCCTGCCCGTCGCCTGCGGCTCGCATCTCGACACACAGCCCACGGGGGGCAAGTTCGACGGCATCCTCGGCACCCTGGCAGGCTTGGAGGTCATGCGCGCCCTCAACGATGCCGGCATCGAGACCGAGGCGCCCCTGCTCCTGGTCAACTGGACCAACGAGGAGGGCTCGCGCTACGCGCCCGCCATGATGGCGTCCGCCGCCTATGCGGGCGAGTTCACGGTGGAGGACATCCATTCCCGTCGCGATGCCGCCGGCATCGAGGTGAGGCAGGCGCTGGAGGCCATCGGCTATCGCGGAGACGAGCCGGTGGGCGAGCGCAGGATTGGCGCTTTCGTAGAACTGCATATCGAGCAGGGTCCGATCCTGGAGGCCGAGGAGACCACCATCGGCGTGGTCGAGGGCGGGCAGGGGATCGCCTGGTTCGACGGCGTGGTGACGGGTTTCGAGAGCCATGCCGGCACGACGCCGATGCTGCGCCGGCGCGACGCCCTCAACGGCTTCGCCGAGATCGCACTGGCCGTCGAGCGGATCGCCCATGCCCACGGTCCCACGGCGGTGGCGACGATCGGCGAGGCGGCGATCGGCGCGCCATCGCGCAACGTCATCCCCGGCCGCATCCGCTTCACCCTCGATGTGCGCGACCCGAAAGCCGAAACCCTCGACGCGGTCGAAAGCGAATTGCGAACGGAACTCGACGCCATCGCCGGTCGGCGCAAGCTCACCATCGAGCTGACCCGGATCTGGCGCAAGGAGCCGGTGCCGTTCGATGCCAGAGTGGTGGGCGCCGTCGAGGCGGCGACCAAGGGATTGGGCTTCAGCCATCGCCGCATGGTCTCGGGCGCCGGCCACGATGCCTGCAACATCGCCGCACTTGCTCCAACCGCCATGATCTTCGTGCCCTGCCGCGACGGGATCAGCCACAACGAAGCGGAATCGGCGACCCAGGGCGATTGCACCGCTGGCGCCGATGTTCTGCTCCAGACTCTTCTCACCCTGGCCAATTCACCGGTTCGGGCTGGCTGAATCGGATTCGTCCGGGCTGGTCGGCGAGGTTCGGCCGCGACGCCACACATGTCCGCTGGAACGCACGCTCCGGCCTATCCGGCGTCGAGCTCAGTGAATCGACCATCTCCCTCTCTCGCAGCGACAGGCATGCAATATGATGCTTTGCGCTGCCGAGGTGCGGGGCGGGGCCGGTTGTGGCCTCGCATACAGCCCCTTCATGGCGCAGCCGGAAGACCGCGGCGAAGTGAGGGAGATGCATGACAGAGACAATCTATGTGAATGCGACGAGTCCCCACAAAAGCAACTACAGGAAAATCCCTTTATCCCCTCTTCATTGGGTTGTGTTGCGCGCAAAAAACACGCAACGACATATTCTCCAAGCATATCCTGGAACAAATTCATTCCTGTAAGGCGGCATATTGGCCGAGGAGAAAGTAGCATGTCGCCACGGTCGCCGATGGATCCATCCGGACGGTCGGATGGCGCATCGCGCCGTGTCCCGTCTCGCCGCCTGCTGAAGCTCATGGACAACGCCACGGATATTGCTTTCTGGTCGGCCGATCTCGAAGAACTCGGCATTCATGGTTCGATCGGGCTTCACCGCGTTCTCGGCCTGCCCCCCTCCGTCGCCCTGAGCTTCGGCGTCGTCGAGGCCATGATGCATCCCGATGACCGGGCCGCGCATACGGACATGCTGACCGTTCTCCGCAATGGCCGGCCTCTCAAGCGTGAGTTCCGCATCATCCGGCCGGACCAGACACTGCGTTGGATTGCCAGCCATGCGGAGGTTGTGCATGGCCCCGGCAATCGCCCGAGCCAAGCCATCGGCGTCGTCGAGGATGTGACCGACCAGTACGACGCGAAACATTCCGCCGAACAAGGATACGATCGCTTCAAGGCCCTGCTCTCGGCTACCGCCGCCGTGGTCTGGATCGTCAGCCCCGACGGCAAGTCGATCGACATGCCGCTATGGGAAGAGCTCACCGGACAGCGACACGAGCAGTTCCAGGGGCTTGGCTGGCTCGACGTGCTTCATTCCAACGACAGGGAGCGTACGAACTTCGCCTGGCGCACGGCCCTCAGCCACGACACGGCCTATAACACCGACTATCGGATCCTTTGCGTCGACGGGATCTATCGCTGGTTCAACGCCCGTGGCGTGCCGATCATGAACCGAGACGGCTCAGTGAAGGAATGGGTCGGCGTGTGCCTGAGCGTCCCAGGACAGAGCCGATTCCAGGCAGCTTCGTCGACAACGGAAGTACGCGGCCCCGCAAGCGATATCGGTCGCAGCGGCGGGGAGATCACGTCCGCACAGGTTCGGGCCGCCCGCGGGATGACCGGCCTGTCGAAGGACGAATTGGCGCGACGCGCGAGCGTTTCGGTTTCGACCATTGTGCGGATCGAAGACCCCGACGCCACGATCCGGCCGCGACGCGACACGATCCAGGCGGTGCGTCAGGTTCTCGAACAGGCCGGCGTCGTCTTCACCTTCGATCCAGGGCACAAACCCGGCGTGCGTGAGGCGTAAGGCTGGGCCTCGTCGAGTCTGATCTGTGTGTCAGTTCCACCGACATGGCGTCGAGACTGCATTGCTCAGGCACTCGCGTCGCTGGGGGCGGGCTGGCTGAATCGTTGCTTCAGCCGCTTGCCGAGTTCCCCCCTGCGCGCATTCGAGGCGAGACGGATCGCGCGATCGAGCTCGGCAGGGGAGGCCTCGTTGATCTGATCCGCCAATGCCATCATGCGCTCGTCATCGGCAAAGGCGAGTTCGCAGCGATAGAGCAGCATCAGCACGCGTCCGTTCCGTGGGTCGATATGAAGCGCCCGTGACAGGACCTGAGATGCCTCGCTGGCGGCACCGTAGCGGAACAGCCGATCACCGGCTTCCATCATCAGGCCGAGATCCCCACCCGACACATGAGCGACGGCACGCCACGCGGCCAGGATGGATTCCTCGTCCCCCGTCGATTCGAGCGCCTTGGCAGCCAGCCGTCGAACCCTGCCCTGATTGTTCGTCATCAGCACGGAGATGTAAGAGCTGAGCCGATCCTCGTTCTTCTCTTCCTCGGCGAGACGGCCGAGAGTCTTCCAAGGCTCCTCCAACTCCGCATCCGTCTGGCACGCGCGTAGGATCAGGTCGCCACCGCGCTCGCGGTCCCCCTTGATGAGGGCGATTTCGCCGAAGAGCCATATGCCTGTGGCGCTGTCCGCGTCCCGCCGGAACTCAGCCTCGGCGATCTCGGCCATGGCAGCGACATCCTGCAGTTTCATGGCGCGCCGGATCCGCACCGGAAGCGCTTCCTCGACCTGCGCTTCCAGTAGGGTAGGCGCGCCATTCTCGTCGATCAGCTTCGCCTCCAAACGGCGCGCCCGCTGGGCGAGGCGGATCGCCCGTTCGATCTCTTCCGGGCAGACCGTCATCATGAGAACCACCAGATCGGCCAAACGCTCGTTGTCGGAGAACAGCAGTTCGCTGCGGTAGAGCATCACCAAGATGCGTCCATTGGTCGGATCGGCCGCAAAGGCTGCCTCGAAGATCCGTGCCGCATCCTCCCCCGCTCCCGCGCGGAGTAGGCGGTCTCCGGCCTCGATCTGGATGTTCACATCACCCTGAGCCGCCACCGCGACCTGACGCCATGCTTCGACGGCCGCTTCGTCGGTGCCGGTCTGCTCGATAATCTTGGCGGCTATCCGCTTGATCCGGCCTTTACCGTTGGTCATCATCACGCTGGCCAGGAGCTTGAGCCGCTCCTCGTCCTGTTCGTCTTCGGCGATTCGCGCCAACGCCTTCCACGGCTCCTCGAAAGAGGGGTTGGCCTGACAGGCACGTAGGATCAAGTCGATGCCACGTCGACGCTCTCCGCGCGACAGGGCGAGTTCCCCATACAGCCAGATCGCCGTTGTACTGTCCGGATCACCCTCCATCTCGGACGCGGCGATGGAGGCCACCATCGGCCAATCCTCAAGCTTCAGAGCGCGACGGATCCGTGCCAGCAAAGTCTCTGCGGCATCGACGTCGGGCTTATTGAGGTCGACTAGCCTCATGTATTCGTGGATGGCCCGCTGAGCGTTAGAGTAGAGGACGATCTTGTCGCTCTGCACCACGCCGACGATGTCGCAGAATTCTCGCACCAGCTTGACGTTCGACGAGATGACGATGAAGCCGCTCGCGGCCGAGCGCTGCTTAACAACGCTGGCGAAACGGTCGGTGAACTCGGCCGTCTGCGGAATAATGTCCCCGTCGACGAAATACGTCTCGTAGGGCAGCCCATAAGACAGGGCATACCGGAAGGAGAGGGCGATGTCGGGAGGCACCTGCTTGTAGGGCACGTCCATGAAAGCGTCGATATTGGCCACGAACGCGACGAACTTGATAAGGCTCGTCGGCTCGATCCGGTGCATCTTGGCGGCGAATACGCAGTTCCGCCTCAACGTGTGTTGCACCACGATTCCCGCCATACGGCCGACGGGGCTCGAAATCTCCGCCTCGCGTCGGACTTTGCCGATGGCGGGCGCCCGCACCCCCATGATGAGGTCGCTGAAAGCACGGCGCTCGATCTTTGAAGCGCAGAGAATCCCGACACGACGGTTCGTTGGGATGACCCCGGTGAGGCCGCACAGAACCGCGTGCGACCGCGACTGAAGCGACCTGAGCCAGACGTTCTCCAAGATCAGCATGAAACATCTCGTACGGAGAGCGATAGGCACCGTTTCACCGCACGTGTCGCCGGTCGCGCGCTCAATCCCGATCTCCCAACCCGAAATCTAAAACCGCGTCACGCGAGGAAGCAACATCCTGCCTTCATCCAGCATGCGTCGACAGAGACCGAGCCGAATTTCCCCGCCTGACCTTCCTTGGCGAACCAAACCCCAATCCCGGCCCTGACGTCGATCCGGCGTGTTTGTCACGATCGACGGTCCTGCTGCAACGACATGGCCGGAATGAGGTCCATCGATTGTCGGCTCATGTCCAACAATCACGTGATCCGCTCGTTTTCCCGTCGCTATCGGCCCTGTCATATTCCCCGGGAACGGTCGCCGACGGGATGCGCCAGGGCCGAGAGGCCCGTACCGCTCATCCCTCCATCGAGAAAATCGAGAAAGGCCGGCGTATCCACGGTCCAGCTGTCCATGGCGCCGAGATGCGGCTCCAACCAGCCTCGATAGTGGTGTCCCATCACGAGGCTGAGCCGGGCGAAGTTCAGACGCAGGAAGTAGGTGCCGTCCTGCACCGGCACCATCTCTGTAATCTGCGCTCCCGGTTGCGCGAAGAGGATATGCGCCAAGCCCGCACCATGGGGAGCGACGATCCGCGTCGCCGACGATACGGTGAAAACCTGCTGCCACAGCGGCATGGTTCCGAGGGTGATGCCCGCGTATCCTCGCTTCGCGATCTGCGCCTCGAGTTCGGCCTCGTTCCTCATGACGCGCCGGCCCGAGTCGCGGCGAGAAATGTAGATCGCGTCGCAAGCACTCACCATCTCCCGAGCGGCGATGGCCCTGGCGGCCTGCTTCACCCGTTCGATGACCGGCGCCACCTGGTCCCAATAGGTGAAGCCCTGCATGCCGCTGCGGGCGATCAGCAATCGCTTCACGAAGACCGCTTCCCCCACACCGACCACCGCGTGGGAGAGGCCGGCCAATTGCAGCGTCTCCCTCTCGAAGGAAGGGGCCTGGTCGCTGAGGAGGATTGCCGCCACCGGCGCCCCGTCCTCGAGCATCCAGGAGAAGAGCGGAAGGCGGTCCACCAGCCAATGATAGATGCCGCGTGTGGCCTTGATGGCGAAGAAACCCGTCGTGATACGGGGGGCGTCCTCGCGTGACAGGCGAGGGATGGGAGCCCCCTTCGAGACGACGACGCTGCCGTCTTCCTTCCAGATCTGGCCGTTCCGGTCCACGAACACATCCCGGTGTTCGATGATTTCGGGCGGCTTCGCCCGGGCGGCCTTTTGTCGGAAACTCTCGATATCGGCCGCGATCCGCACCGCGTGTCGCGGCGGGGTGCGCTCGCTCGACACGATCTCGACGGTGCCCTGAACCTGTCGCCCGGACCCGGAGAACGGAAAACGAATCGCGGTCGACATCGCCATTGCGGCGCTGGCCGTGGCACCGGGAGCAGGGGGGCTGGCCTTCGCCATGGCCGCCTTGATCTCGGACCGCAGGGCCGGATCCTTTGTATGGGGGAGAAACGATTTCGCCTGCTGCGCAAATCGCGGCTCGGCCATCACCGATGCGTCGGCCATGAAGACCGCCCAGGCGGACGACGCCTCGCCGATCAGCAGGAACCTCTGGCTCACCGCATAACGGTCTCGCTTCGGCCATTCCGCACGAAGGGACTCCTTCTCGGCCCAACGAAGCGCCTCCACGTCCCGCATCTCACCGGCGGCGCGAATGAACATGCCCATCATCGCGGGGCTGTTCTTGAGCCGGTTCGCCTTACGCGCCCAGGTCAGGATCGTCGTCCAATCGCCGCGTTCGAAAGCCGCCTCGAAATCCCGGTACTTGAACCCACGTCCTCCGAGGACGGTCCAACGCCAGACGCGTCTCAGCAGATGACGACCGCTTTCCATGACGGGCCGAAACATAGCGATCGATCACATCCTTTGTCGTTGAACTACGGCACCGCCTCTTCAGGTTGAAGAAGGAAAAGACCGGGGTCTCGCGGGAGGGGATCGCCGGACAGACGCTCCCATGTCAATCCAGTTCGTCCAAAGCGACGGATCGGCCATCCACAGCTGGCCTACAAACGAGCTGCTGCCCTGCACCAGGACACCTTCGCATCTGCAAAGGCGTGTGATAGTGCCACTATGCTGATTAACTTAGGAGCTTTACGCATGATTGCACGTTCCAAACTTCCTATTTTCCTTGCCATCGCCGCCCTGGCCGTCCCCGTCGCTCTCGCCACTCCGGCCTCCGCCAAGGGCAACAAGATCATCTCGATGATCGACACCGACAATGACGACACGATCGACCTGAAGGAAGTCCAGGCTGTTGCAAGTGCCAAGTTCGACGCCCTCGAAGGCGATAAGGACGGCACCCTGGACGCCAAGGAACTGAAGGGCCGCGGCGGCAAGAAGGTGATCGCCGAAGCCGATCCGGACAATGACGGCACCCTCGACAAGAAAGAATATCTCGCTCTCGTCGAGTCCCGCTTCAAGGCGGCCGATCCGGACAACGACGGCACCCTCGATGCCGCTGAACTGAAGACCCCGGCCGGCAAGGCCTTGGTGAAGCTGCTCAAGTAAGCAGGCGGCTCACCCTCGCGACGAGCCGCTAGCCAAGTCTTACGGCTTCGATAGAACGACCAGACCCTATGCACCGGCTCGAACCGGCGCATGGGGTTTTTGTCTTGCCGTTCCGGAACCACAGACAGCTTGAAACATCTGCCGCCGGAACGATCGCGTCAGGCCTTCGACCCGGTGCCACGAACCGACCCGAACGGGTCGAGCACCTATGCTACCGGCGAATCACTCGGCGTCTTCGAGCCTATCGCGGCCGACTCACGTTGCCGGAATTCCCCGAATCGAAAGAGACAGAGTGCTAAAAAGCCCAACCCTCGTCCGCTGAACGCGCAGAAATGCACGAATTCCTGTGCGCTGCAGCACCTTGGTGCACAGAGACTTGTTTAAGGGCGAAAGATCCCTAGATACAACGACATCATGACAACGTCGTATCGTGACTTTCCAGAAGTCACGGGGCGGATCGGAAGGAACTGGAGCACGAATCGTGTTCCGGAACCGAAGAAACGTTCGCGCGGCGGATTTCAATCCGGTCCCATCGGGCGTGCGCCCGCCAGAGACGCAGAACCCTGCGAGTACGTTTTACATGAATCAGCTCGTTCGCCTGTCACAGATCGGCGATGCAGACGCCATTGCCGAGCCATCGGCTGAACTGCGTGTCCCCTTCGCGCAGTCGGGTGCCTTCGTGTGTAAGTTCATCATCGGCGAGCCTAACGATCGCGCAGTGTGCTGTGGAGCGCCTGCGCCGGATGGCAAAAGCTGGTGTGCCTTCCACCGTCGCATCGTGTTCGAGCCAGCCCGCCCCGGGCGGCTTCGCTAACGCGCCACTCATTCCGCGTAGATCTCAGGCCTCGCTGGCATTCCCGGCGGGGCTTTTTGCGTGAGCGTCACCGGACGCGCCCATACGCAGCGAAAGTCTCAGCGACCTAGTTTGGTCAGGGATCAATCCTCGGGATCGTCCTGATCCTCTGGCTCGCGGAGGGTCTCCAGGGGCCGTCCGCGAAGAGTACGAAGATCGCTGCCACGGACGACGAGATATCCCGCTTCCCGTGCCTGGCGCAGACGGGCCGCCCGGTAATCCGTCACTTCGTCCTCCCTGCGGTGATAGGCAGGAGCCTCGTCCGGGACATAGCCGTAGCGATAGGCTGGCGCCTCCTCCCGTGACGGCTGAAAGGCCCGGACGGTCCAGGCGCGGTCTCCTGTGGATCGGTGGGTGGGAGCCCGGACGGCCGTGCGTCGGATCGGCGGGCGGTCGGCGGGAGCGATGCGGCGCGCGACCTTGGGTGCGGATGCCTTCCTGCTCACCTGCCGATGAGCCACCGCGTCGCGACGGCTGCCGGCAACCTGTCTCGCGCGAGTCGGCGCGTTCCCCTTACGAACCTCCTGTGGCTTACCCTCCTCGCGGGCGGCGACAGGCGAGGGAGTGGCCTTACGATCGGGCGGGTCGGTCCATGCTCGCCCGGCGGGAGGGGGCGAAGCATCCTGAGCGAGAGCGGGATCGACCGGGGACATGGCCCAGATCGCCAACAGGCCGAGCGCCGCAACGATCGTCGAAACCCGATGGATCCGCACTGGCATCGACGTTCTCCAGGCTGGTGCCGAGAGATCGGACGCATATCGGCGATCCACCTCTGCACGCGCCGCCCGGCAATCGGAGGCGGACAGCGGCGAGAGCTTAACGAAAGCTTACGATGGCGTCCACGATGCTATGTTAACCGACCGCCGATGGGGACATCGACCTATGCAGGGCAGGGCAGCGGCGTCACTGCTCGCTACCTGTCGCGTGGCCATGGTCGGCCCTACGCTGTGCAAACGGAGCATGGCCGCCCGCACCATGCCCACCGCGACCGGTTGCCGTCCGGGGTCTGCCGACACACATGGCTAACGACTCGAAAGCGAAGGCGTCGCCGCTCCAGCGATCGTCCTCGGCTACGGTCGGCCGGGATTTTCCCTGTATCGCTCCACAATCACCCCGGCGTGGAGAGGAGAAACGCCATGAGACGATTCCTGTCGGTCCTCGCCCTGCTGGGCAGCGTCGCGCCAGTCCTCGCACAGGCCCCGGCCCCCGCCACGCAGAATGCCGCGCCGCAGACCTATGAGAGCAAGGTCGTCAACGGGAAGGGTGAACCGATCGGCACGGCCACGATCCGCGACGGAGCGAGCGCGCTGGTGCTACGCTTGGCGATTCAGCCCGGCGGGCTGCCTCCCGGCTGGCACGGCATCCACTTCCACGCCGTGGCGGATTGCTCGGACATGGAGAAATTCGAGAAGTCGAAGGCCCATGTGAACCACGACCAGAGCAAGCACGGCCTGCTCAATCCGGAAGGACCGGATGAGGGTGACCTGCCGAACGTCTATGCCAATGCCGATGGCTCGGTGAATGCCGAGGTCTCGAGCGAGACGCCACTTACGGGCGAAGGCGGCCTCAAGGATGCCGACGGCTCGGCATTGATCATCCACGCCAATGAGGACGACCATACGAGCCAGCCCATCGGTGGCGCCGGCGCCCGCATCGCCTGTTCGGTGATCAAGTAACCCGCCATCGCATCCCCGGCCCGATGCCGGGAGGGGATGCGAGCGCAGAGGGCGACATCACGATCGCCGCGACCGCGGGGCCGTGATGTCTGCCCCGGTTCAGTAACGGTCGGTCAGCGTTGGGCCTTGCCGATGCTGACGAGCTTGGCGCCGGCCCGTGCCTTCTGCTCGGGCAGGGTGGCCTGAACGGTGCGGACGATGCTGTCGGCGTCGAGGCCGGCCTCGGCATACATGGTGTCGGGGCTGTTGTGGTCCTGGTAGGTGTCCGGCAGCGTCAGCGTCCGTACCCGTACCCGGCCCGCATCGAGCGCGCCCTTCTCCGACAGGAGATGCAGCACCATAGCCCCGAAACCGCCGACCGAGCCCTCTTCCAGGGTGATCAGAACCTCGTGGCTCGCCGCCAGATCCAGGATCATCGCCTCGTCGAGCGGCTTGGCGAAGCGTGCATCCGCCACCGTCACGGCGATCCCCGCCGTCTCTAGCTGGTCGGCCGCCTTCAGCGCCTCCGACAGGCGCGTGCCGAGGCTCAGCAGCGCCACCCGCGCGCCCTCGGGACGCCGCACGATCCGGCCCTTGCCGATCGGCAGCGGCACGCCGCGCTCGGGCAGGTCGACACCGACCCCCTCGCCGCGCGGGTAGCGCAGCGCGATGGGGCCGCTGTCATGGGCATGCTGGGTCGCCACCATGTGGACCAGCTCGGCCTCGTCGGAGGCCGCCATCACCGTCATGTTCGGCAGGCAGCAGAGATAGGCGAGATCGAACGCGCCCGCATGGGTCGCCCCGTCCGCACCCACCAGACCCGCCCGGTCGAGGCAGAACCGCACGGGCAGGTTCTGCAAAGCCACATCGTGCACGACCTGATCGTAGGCCCGCTGCAGGAAGGTCGAGTAGATCGCCACGAACGGCTTGTAGCCCTCCGTCGCCAGACCGCCCGCGAACGTCACCGCATGCTGCTCGGCGATGCCCACATCGAAGGTCCGGTCCGGATGCGCCTTGCCGAACAGGTCGATCCCGGTGCCGCCCGGCATCGCCGCGGTGATCGCCACCACCTTGTCGTCGGCATCCGCCGCCTTGATCAGGCTCTCGCCGAAGACCCGCGTATAGGCCGGCGCGTTCGGCTTGGCCTTGGCCTGGACACCCGACAGGACGTCGAACTTCACCACCCCGTGGTAGCGGTCGGCGCTGGCCTCGGCCGGGGCGTAGCCCTTGCCCTTCTGGGTCACGACATGGAGCAGGATCGGGCCCTGGTCCGAATCGCGCACGTTCTTCAGGATCGGCAGGAGATGGTCGAGGTTGTGCCCATCGACCGGGCCGACATAGTGGAAGCCCATCTCCTCGAACATCGTGCCGCCGCCCACCACCAGCGAGCGGGCGTATTCCTCCGCCGCCGCGGCGCGCTGGTAGATCGCCTTCGGCAGCAGCTTGCCGAGTTGCTTGGCCGTCTCGCGCAGGCCGCGATAGGTCCCGCCCGAGGCCAGCCTGGCGAAATAGGCCGACATCGCCCCCACCGGCGGGGCGATCGACATGTCGTTGTCGTTCAGGATCACGATCAGCCGCGAGTGCAGCGCGCCGGCATTGTTCATCGCCTCGTAGGCCATGCCCGCCGACATCGAACCGTCGCCGATCACCGCCACCATGTTGCGGCGCTTCGGAGCGGGCTGCCCCTTGGCCTTGGCGGTCGACTCGTCGAGATCGCGGCCCACCGCCATGCCGAGCGCCGCCGAGATCGAGGTCGAGGAATGCGCCGCCCCGAACGGGTCGTAGACACTCTCCGACCGCTTGGTGAAGCCCGACAGCCCGCCCGGCTGGCGCAGCGTCCGAATCCGGTCCCGCCGCCCCGTCAGGATCTTGTGCGGATAGGCCTGGTGCCCGACATCCCACACGATCCGGTCGTCGGGCGTGTCGAACACATGATGCAACGCCACCGTCAGCTCGACCACGCCGAGCCCCGACCCGAGGTGACCGCCCGTCACCGACACCGCGTCGATCATCTCCAGACGCACAGCGTCCGCCACCGCCTGAAGCTGGCTCTCGGGAAGCGCGCGAAGAGCAGACGTCTCGTCAAGCCCGTCGAGGATCGAGGTTTCTATCCGTGACACCGAAGCAACCTCACGCCCGGAGGGAAGATATGCGCGCAAACTCTTGCGGCAGATGAATATTTTCGAAACAGCCACAGATCATCACGATCTCCAGGGCTCAGCCGACATCGAGGGGAGCGACCCCCACCGCGCGCCCATCGGGCCCCAGCGTGATCGTCTGGATCCGCGCCTCGGCCTTCCGCAGCAGGCCTTCGCAATGCCGCTTCAGGGCCTCGCCGCGCTCGTAGATTGTAACCGACTCGTCCAGGGGCACATCGCCCTTCTCGAGCCGACGTACGATCTCCTCGAGCTGTTCGAGCGCCTTCTCGAACGGCAGATCGAGCCCCTCACCGGACGCATTCGAATCGGTTGTCGCCGCCACGGCGGATCGCGCTGCGGTCATCCCAAGCTACCCCTCATTGTGCCGGTCTAAGCCTGCGCCCGCCCGCCCGACAAGCCCAAGGGGGCGTCAGCTGCTCTATCGGCGTGCAGTTCGTCAAGGGTGGCGTCGTTTCGGCCACACTCGATTCGGCACAATTCTAAGCTGGGCCGAGGCCTGTTCTTCACCCCAACGTGAGAACGAACGGGGTTCCCTCGAACGCATCCGCGCCCCGCCCGATCCCGGCGATGGCGGCCGACATCCGTCCCTCGCGCGCCAGTAGCCGGTCGGCGATGTCCACGAACAGGGCGTTGGGCGTCGCCGACGGTGATGCGGCGCGCAGAGCAAGGGCAATCTCGGCCTCGTCCCGTTCCGGGGACAGAGCGCAGGCGGCGATATAGGCCGCTGCCGTGGAGCGGCTGATCCCGGCATAGCAATGGATCAGCAGCGGACGCTCCCGATCCCATGAAGCGGCGAAATCGAGGATTCGACGCACATGAACCTCGCCCGGAAGAACATGCCCGTCGAGGGGAGCGACGATGTCACTGACTTCGACCACGCAGTGGCGCCCGTCGGCGATGCTGTCGGGCCGGTCGATCGCGGTGCCGACCTTCATCAGGGTCATCAGATGGTTCGCCCCGATGCGCTCGAGGGTCTGGGGCAGTTGCGACAGAGGGCAGACGTGAATGTCCGGCATCAGAAACCGTGGCTAAGAGACTGAAAACGAGCGAGGAACCGGGATTGCGCCTCGGCGATGGGCCACGGCTCGATCAAGGCCAGCGCCTCCGGCCCCGTCTCGTCGGGGCGGCCGAAGATGGTACCGGCTTCCTCCTCGGAAAAGCCGGCAAGGCGTGTGGCCTCGAGATAGGCCGCGACCGCATCGGCACGCTTGACGAGGCGAACCTCTTCCTCCGTGGGTTCCGCCAAGCCGAAGCGCCGGCGGATCGCCGCCATCAGGCGCAACTCCACGCTCTTGTAGGACGGGCCGATCGCCGCCTTGAACGGCGAGATGATGTCACCGATCACGTATTCCGGGGCGTCGTGCAGCAGGAGTTCGAGACGCTGCATCCGGCTCCGGCCGGGCGCCAGATCCGCCCCGAGAGCCTCGACCAGCAAGGCGTGCTGGGCCACGGAAAACGCGTGCGGTCCGGCGGTCTGGCCGTTCCAGCGGGCAACGCGGGCGAGACCGTGGGCGATGTCGGCGATCTCGATATCCTGCGGCGAGGGGTCGAGGAGATCGAGGCGCCGGCCCGATAACATCCGCTGCCAGGCGCGGGGGGCGGTGCTCACCGATCCACCCCCATGGCGGCGCAGGGAGCCTGTCGATGGCAGCCCACCAGATGGTCGTTCACCATGCCCACCGCCTGCATGAAGGCATGAACGATGGTGGGGCCGCAGAAGCTGAACCCTTCTTTCTTGAGGGCGCGGGAGATGGCACGCGAGACCTCCGTCTCGGTGGCGATGCCGGCCCTGTCCGTCGCCCGGCCCTGGATCGGCCTGCCCTCGACGAAGTCCCACAGGAAGCGCGAGAAGCCGGGGCCGCGCTCCTCGATGGCGAGAAAGGCGCGGGCGCCCGCGATGGTCCCGACGATCTTAGCGCGGTTCCGGATGATCCCGGTATCCTGCATCAGCCGCTCGACATCGGCCTGCGTGAACCGCGCGATGGCCTCCGGCTCGAACCCGGCGAAGGCCCGGCGGAATCCCTCGCGCCGCCGCAGGATGGTGATCCAGGACAGTCCGGCCTGGAACCCGTCGAGGATCAGTTTTTCGTACAGCGCCCGGCCGTCACGCTCGGGCACGCCCCATTCGGTGTCGTGATAAGCGACGTAGACCGGGTCGAGCCCGGCCCACCAGCAGCGCGGGCAGCCGTCGGGATGATGGATCAGGCCTGTGGAATCGTCTGACATGGGATAGAGCGTAATCGGAACGGATCAAGAACACCAGGAGGCCCGGTCCTCGTCAGAAGCGATCAGGTGCGCATCCCCCCCGCACGCGGGGAGAGGGCCGCGACGACCCCGTCGTCGGCGCGGCGAGGCGGCAGCCGACGGTGAGGGGGCTCGGCCCAAGGAGCCTCTTCCGAAATCGCCCCCTCACCGTCGCTCCGGCTTCGCCTCCACTCACCGAAGGCACGACGGGATGCGTTCGGTCCTCTCTCCGCAAGCGGGGAGAGGTGCGATCACCGAGTGTCATTGTCGCCCCCGATCACCCGGCCGGCGTCACCTCCGGGAAGGCGAAGGTGGCGAAGGAGGGTTTCTCGACACCGAGGATCGTCGCGCCGGCGCGCACCGGCTCGCCGGCGGCGACCGCATCGGCGAGGCGGTCGAGGCGGAGCATGGCGAGGCCGCGCGCGCCCGACACGCTCCCGATCGTGCCGAGCCCCCGCGCTCCCGCAGTCACCTCCGCGCCGGAGGTCACGGCCTCCCCGTCGCGGGAGATCACCGGAACGATGCGGGTGCGGGCCGTGCCGCGATGCTGCATGCGTGACACGACTTCCTGGCCGACATAGCAACCCTTCTTGAAATCGACACCGCCGAGTTGGTCCATCAGCGCCTCGTGCGGGAAGGCATCGCCATAGGTGAAGTCGCGTCCGCCCTCGGGGATGCCGAGGGCGATACGGTGGGCGTGGTAATCCGCCTCCGTGGCATCGGCCGAGAACGCACCCTCGGCAAAGACGAGGCGCTCGCCCAACGCAGGGAGGCGCCCGTCGCGGAGGCGCTCGGTCCCGGCGGCGGTTTCGGCCCCGTCCCAGGCGGCGGCGAGCCCCAGGGTCGGGTCGACGGCGATCGTCACCTTGGCGCGCAGGCGGTAAAGCGTGAGGCGCTTGGCCAGGGCCGGGGCCTGCTCGGCCGGGCAATCCAGGCGGAAGCCGTCGCCGGAACGCCAGATCAGGAAATCGAACAGGATCTTGCCCTGCGGGGTCAGCAGCCCGCCGAGCCGCGCCTCACCCGGTTCGAGGGTCTCGATATTGCAGGTCACCACGCCCTGGAGGAAGCTCATAGCATCCTCGCCCGCGATGGCGATGACGGCGCGGTCCGGCAGCAGGGCAATCGGCATGACAACTCCTCGACATTCTCCCGCGAAGTCCTCGGCGCGCCAACGTGAAGCTGCGCCGCGAGCCCATCCGCGAGGTACGACGTTGCGCGCCGCACGAGGCTGACATAAGCCGCCGCCACCCGCGTCTCAACGCCGTTCAGGAGCGACCCCGATGGACCAGCCCTTCGATCTCCTCCTCACCGGCGGCACGATCGTCAATCACGACGGCGAGCACGCTGCCGATCTCGGCATCAGGAACGGGCGCGTTGCCGCCATCGGCGACCTGTCCCGGGCCGAGGGCGAGCGCCAGGATTGCACCGGCCTGCACCTGCTGCCGGGTGTCATCGACACCCAGGTCCATTTCCGCGAACCCGGCCTCGACCACAAGGAAGATCTCGAATCGGGCTCCCGCGCGGCGGTGATGGGCGGCGTGACCGCCGTGTTCGAGATGCCCAACACCAACCCGCTGACCACCAGCGCCGAGACCCTCGCCGACAAGGTGGCGCGCGGGCACCACCGCATGCATTGCGACTTCGCCTTCTGGGTCGGCGGGACCCACGAGAACGCCCATGAGGTCGCCACCCTCGAGCGCCTGCCGGGCGCGGCGGGGATCAAGGTCTTCGTCGGCTCCTCCACCGGCGCGCTCCTGGTCGAGGACGATGCCGGCGTCGCGGAGATCCTGAAGCGCACCCGGCGCCGGGCCGCGTTCCATGCCGAGGACGAACCCATGCTGCGCGAGCGCAAGGGCCTGCGGGTGCCGGGAGATCCGTCCTCCCACCCGGTCTGGCGCTCGCCCGAGGCCGCGCTGAAGGCGACGCAGCGTCTGGTGCGGATCGCGCGGGAGACGGGTGCCCGCATCCACATCCTGCACATCTCCACGGCGGAGGAGATGGTGTATCTCGCCGACCATAAGGACGTGGCCAGCGTCGAGGTGACGCCGCACCATCTCACCCTCGACGGGACCGAGGCCTATGCCCGTCTCGGCACCCTGGTGCAGATGAACCCGCCGGTGCGTGACGCTGCTCACCGCGACGGGATCTGGCGCGGGCTGGCGCAGGGCGTCGCCGACATCCTCGGCTCGGACCACGCGCCGCACCTGCTGGAGGAGAAGGCCAAGCCCTATCCGGATTCTCCTTCCGGCATGACCGGCGTCCAGACGCTGGTCCCGATCATGCTCGACCATGTCGCCAACGGACGGCTGTCCCTCGCCCGCTTCGTCGACATGACCAGCGCCGGTCCGAAGCGCCTGTTCGGCATCAGCCGCAAGGGCCGGCTCTCGGCGGGCTACGATGCCGACGTGACGGTGGTGGACCTCAAGCGCCGCGAGACCATCCGCAACCCATGGATCGCGTCCAAATGTGGCTGGACCCCTTATGACGGCGTCACCGTCACCGGCTGGCCGGTGGGCACGATCGTGCGGGGAAAGCGGGTGATGTGGCAGGGCGAGCTCGTCGGGCCTTCGAGCGGCGAAGCAGTGGTGTTCGACGAGGCCCTGCCGACGAGGTGAGGCCCACTCTTCGAGGCCGATCCGGCCCATAAACGCATCGAGCCGCCCGGACATGCCCGAGCGGCTCGTTTTTCCATCATAGGCTCGTCGTCAATGGGCCGGGTGCGGCCCGGTAGCGTGTCTCAATGCTGCGGGGCGGTGGTGAAGGCGCCGCCGCGGATGCGCTCGGGAAAGCCCTCGGCATAGCGCGCCGTGGCATCCTCGCCATAGGTCATCACCAGTTCCTGGAACGCGGCGAACAGGGCCGCCTGCGCCATGCAATCACCGTCGAGACCGTCGAGACAGCCTTCCGCGAACGCTTCCGAGACGTAGCCGAGGGCTACGCGCTTGTCGTCGAGATCGGCCTCGAAGGGCGCGGGGGCGGTGTCGATCTGCATGGCGATAACATCGGTTGCGCCGAAGAATGGCTCGGCGGATGACCGAAACATAGGCTGAGCTTCGCGCGTCGGGAAGCCAAGAATTGCGAAGCGGTTAACGCCGGCGGTCGAATACGACGAATTTCCTTCAGCCTTGCGCCCTGTATCCCAAGCGCAACATCTCCGCCTCATCCCCCGAAACGGCTGGCCAGGGCGTGCGAAAGCCGTTCCCCTTCAGCGACATAGCGGGACGCAGCCTCGGTCGCCGAAGGCGTGCAGGCCCGGTAGGTGAGGGAGTAACCGCGATACCCTCGGTTATACGCCCCGGCGAGGCGGTCCCGCCGGCCGGGCGTCACTCCCTCGGCCTCCATTAACGCCTTCATCCGTGTCGGCCATTCGGCGGCGTCCGGTGCCGCGCACAGGCTGCGCAGGAAGGAGAGGGAGCCGATGATCTCGGAGAGCCGCATCAGGTCCCGGTCGTAGGGAGCGGGCGGCGGCTCGGCGGGGGCAGGGGGCTCCTTGTCCTTCTCGGGGGCCTTCTGCGCGGGTCGCCCTGGGTTGGCGCGCTGCTGAGCCGAAGCGAGATCGGGCATGCCCACCGCGAGGGCGGCGAACAGCAGCACAGGCGACAGGCATCGCCTCACCCACGACACAGCCACGCCCCGTCCTCCGTCGCCCCGAACCTCGTCCGTCAGGCTTACACCGTTTCCCGGCCAAGACGAGGCGCGCGTCGGCCTCATCGTGATTCCGCTTGGCCGCCGAAGCCTGCGACCTGCGCAAAGGCCTCGTCCACCGTGTCCCGCAATCCCGGCGTGGTGGCGAGATCCGCGAGCTCCTCGGGAAGAGCCCAGCGCACGCCGAGAGCTTCGGGACCGGGAGCCGGCTCGCCGCTTGCCCAGAGGGCGGCATGGGGATGGACGACGTAATGATGGCGCACGCGTCCGTCCTCGCCCTTCAGGATGATTTCCGTCGGGGTCAGGGAGCGAACGACCACGGCCGAGACTCCGACCTCCTCGTTCAGTTCGCGCAGAGCGGCCTGCGCCAGGGTCTCACCGGGCTCCACTAGCCCGCCGGGAAGCGTCCAGACTCCGCGAAGGGGCTCGTTGGCCCTGGCGGCCAGCAAGACCCGTCCGTCGCGGATGACGGCGATGGACGCGCCGACAAAGGGACGTGTCGGGAAAAGTCGCCCCTCTGAGCCGTCCTCGCTCGCTGTATCGCTCATGAAGCTCGCCGATTCACGGTTGCGGAGAGATGAGCGCGACCCGGCCGTCGGCGAGGCCGACGAGCAGGCGCGTGCGGGTGCCTTGGCCGATGGCGGCGACGCCAAAGGCGGCAAGGCCGGGCAGGGGAACGCGCTTCACCTCTCGGATGCCGTCCTTCAATAACAGGATCGCCAGGGCGCTCCGATCCGCCACCGGCACAGCGAGTTCCGCGACGCCATCCCCATCGGCATCGACAAGGGCCGACAGATCGGCCCCGCCCTCGCCTGGGGATAGGGTGGTGTAGCCTGGTGCCTCTCCGATCAGGCGAAGGGCTCCACCCTCAAAGGCCCAAAGCTGGAGGATGCCGGCCCCATCCGGAGCCGCCACGGCGACGATACGGGGCTGTCCGGCTTTCGACACGTCGCCGATCGCCGCGAGGGTCAGCGCCTGCCCGCCCGCTCCCGGCTCCTGGACGGGACTTCGGGCAAGGACGGTCCAGGCCTTGTCGGCTTCCGCCGGGGGCTTGTTCGCGTCGGTTGTCGTCTTGCCCACGACGGCCAAAGCCGATCCGCCGCTTTGCGCCGTCACCGCGACGACGACCGGCCGACCATCGACGAGGGCGGCAATCGGTCGGCGCAGGGCGAAGGCCGCCCCGGCCCCGGCGGCGACGGCGGTGGTCACGATGGGCACGGGCTTCGGGTCGGCGCTCATTCCCACCGGCTGGCGCTCGCGGATGGTGAGCGTGGCCGCGCGTTCGGGCTCGCTGGCATTGGGACGGACGGAATCGGACAGGTAGGCACTGACCGCACCGAGGGTCGCGCGCCGGGTGCCGGGAATGGCGCCGCGCGGCGTCTCGGAAGCGATGAGGCCGTCGATGGCCTCGACACCGAGCAGGGTTGTGGCGATCTTGCCGTCGGCGAGGGTCAGCGCCGCACCGCCCTCGTCGCCCCACAGGACGGCCAGCGGCACATCCTCCACCACCTCGCCCTTCAATCCCTTGGGACGGGCAAGCGGAAGGAGGCCGGAGGTCGCCACCGCAAGGGACACCTCGCTGCCGGGGCCGCGCATGGCACGCGCCCTGAACGGCAGGTCGAGGATCGTCACCACCGGGTCGGCTCGGACCGGCTGCGGGCTCAGGGACGAAGCGACGAGAAGGGAAACCGCGAGGAGCGCCGAGCGCGCACCTCGTTCAGACATGCTGGCCGCCGTTGATGTGCAACTCGGCGCCGTTCACGTAGGACGAGGCCTCCGTGCAAAGGAAGTAGATCGCCTTGGCCACCTCGTCGGGCGTGCCGAGGCGCCGCTGCGGGATGCCGGCCACGATCTTGTCGGTGCCGGGCGACAGGATCGCCGTGTCAATCTCGCCGGGCGAGATCGCGTTCACCCGCACACCGAGGGGCCCGAAATCGCTGGCCATCTCACGGGTCAGGCCGGCGAGCGCCGCCTTCGACGTGCCGTAGGCCGCACCGGCGAACGGATGGACGCGCGAGCCCGCGATCGAGGTGACGTTGACGATGGAACCCTTGGCGCGGGTGAGTTCCTGGCAGAGGCCGCGCGCCAGGAGCAGAGGGGCGAAGACGTTGACCTGGAAGACCTTGCGCCAGTCGCCGAATTCCGTGGCGATGGCGCCGAGGCGCTCGCCATTGGCGCCCTTGGGCGAGATGCCGGCATTGTTGACCAGCGCATGAAGCAGGCCGCCCTCATCCGCCAAGCGTCCGGCCACTTCGGCGACGCCGCGCATCGTATCTTCCGGGTCGGAGAGATCGACCTGGAGGTGATCCTCCGGCCCCATCTCCCACGGACAATTCTCCGGGAAGGCGTGACGCGAACAGGTGATCACCCGCCATCCGGCCGCGGAAAAGCGCTTGACCGTGGCGTGGCCGATTCCGCGGCTTGCGCCCGTCAGCAGCATGACGCGGCGGCGTTCATTGCTCGATATGGCCAAGGCCGTTCCTCAGGATTCGGAGGCGGTGGACAGCCGAGATCATCCCGCCGTGCCATGCCAAGGTCTAAGCCGCGGCGGCCGGGAAATCCAGGGTCGATCCCGCGTCGCAGCAAGACTGGAATCGCTCCAGAAAACTCTTGCCGCGAGGGAGCCTGTCTGGCGGCGGAACTCCAGCCCTCAGGGATAGAGCCTTGCCCCATTCCAGCCGCTGCCGTCCCTAGTGAAGCGGACGCGGTCATGGAGGCGGTAGGGGCCGTCCTGCCAGAACTCGATCGAGACCGGGGCGATGCGGAACCCGGTCCAGTTCTCCGGGCGCGGGACCGGCTGGTCCTCGTAGCGGGCCGACAGGGCGGCAACCTCCGCTTCCAGAGTAGCACGGTCCGTGAGGGGGCGTGACTGGCGGCTGGCATGGGCGCCAAGTCGGCTCTCGCGGCGGCGGCTCGCGAAATAGGCATCCGCCTCTTCGAGCGACACATGGCTCACTGGGCCCCGCGCGCGCACTTGGCGGCGCAGACTCTTCCAATGCAGGACCAGGGCGGCCTGCGGGTTCTGCGCCAGCTCCTCGCCCTTGGCCGAGTCGACATTGGTATAGAAGACGAAGCCGCGCTCATCGACGCCCTTCAGCAGCACCATCCGTACGTCCGGCAGCCCGTCGGAGCCGGCCGTGGCGAGGGCCATGGCGTTCGGATCCTCGGGCTCCGCGCGTTCGGCCTCGCCCATCCAAGTGGCGAACAATGCCCAGGGGTCTGTGGACAGTGTGAAGTCTCCAGCGGCCCCGAGGGGGGACGAGGCGGGTGAGACAATGCCGGACGGGGCCGGCTCATCGATCCTTAACCGATCCAAGGCGTAATCCTGTGAGTGAGATCCGGGTCGGGGGCACCGACGTGGGACACGATTTGTCGTCGTTCAAGTCACGTCGTGAGAACAGGTGTAATGCGTCGGAGCGAGAGTAAAGCCCTACCCGCCGTCACCCGTGACGGCGCCGCACCCTGCTTCGCCCGCGTCAGATGCACCGCCATGCTGATGTCGGGGAGCGTGGCGGTGGCCTTGTCGCTCGCCGGCTGCGGCATTCCAATCCTCACTTTCCAAAGTGAGAGCAAGGCGGAACCGGAAGTGACTGTCCCGGAGCCCCTGGTCACGGGAAGCATCGACAAGCGCCCGAAGAGCTTCGGCAACGAGATGAGCGACGAGGATTGGCGCCGGGCCCATGCGGCTCTGGCGGTGGCCCTCGATCCACAGGGCAACGGCCGTCCGGTGAAATGGGACAACCCGGATTCGTCCCTGCGTGGATCGATCAGCCCGACGGGACTTCCCTATGTGGCCAACGAGCTGATCTGCCGCGACTTCCTCGCCTCGGTCATCGCCCCTGTCCGCAGCCGCTTCGTTCGCGGCACCGGGTGCAAGCCTTCGGGGGGAGAGTGGGAATTGACCCGCGTCCGCATGGCGAAAGCGAAAGGGTAGGGGCAAGATCGTCCGCCGCCAGGGATCGTCCGGCGGACCCATGGGTTGACGCCTGGATCGAACCGTCGAATCCTGTCGAACGACCGTTGCAAAGAAGCAACAGCCATTCCACATAGCGGAAGATTTCGACAGGGAGCGGGCATGAGCCCGGCCCCGTGCGGCACCGAGACCGATAACAGACGATGCGCAATCCCTACGACGTGCTGGGTGTGGCCAAGGGCGCCAGCGAGGCCGACATCAAGAAGGCCTATCGCAAGCTCGCCAAGGCCTACCACCCCGACACCAACAAGAACGATGCCAAGGCCAAGGACCGTTTCTCGGAGGCAAACAGCGCCTACGAAATCCTCGGCGACGCGACCAAGCGCGCCCAGTTCGATCGTGGCGAGATCGACTCCGACGGCAGGCCTCGTGCGCCATCCGGCTTCGATGGGTTCGGCGGCTTCGGTGGTGGCCCGGGCGGCGCCCGCTCCGCGGGCTTCGACTTCGAGAGCGCCGCGCGCAGCCGGGCCGGTGGCGGCGGGATCGGCGAGGATATCTTCTCGCACCTGTTCGGCGACACGTTCCGGGGCGGTGCCGGTGGCGGTCCGGGCGCGAGGGGACCGATGAAGGGCGAGGATCTCGCCGCCGAACTCTCCGTGACCCTCGAACAGGTGGCGAGCGAGGAGAAGCTGCGGATCTCGCTGGGCTCACGCGACGTGGACGTGGTGATCCCCAAAGGCGTCGTGGACGGGCAGACCATCCGCCTGCGCGGGCTCGGCAACCCGGGTGGCCCACGCTCCTCGCCGGGCGACGCCCTCCTGACCATCCGCATCCTGCCGCATCCGCGCTTCACCGTGGAAGGGGCGGATCTGCGCACCTCCGTCGACCTCGCCCTCGAGGATGCGATCCTCGGCGGCCCGATCCGCGTGCCCACCCTCACCGGCGCGGTCGAGATGCGTGTTCCGGCCATGACGAGTTCGGGCCGGACCTTCCGCCTGAAGGGCAAAGGTCTGCCGAAGAAGGATGGCACCCGCGGCGATCTGTTCGCCACCACGGCGATCTCGCTGCCCGCGAGCGAGGACGAGAACCTCATCGCCTATGCCAATGCGCGTCGAGCGGCCCGCACCGGCACTGGACAGGCGTAGGCCCGGACTTCCGTCACCGGCGCACCTCCGCTAAGGATGCCTCGGCGCGAGCGCTTCCCCCCAGGTCCGGACGGGTCCGCTTCGGCGCGCGACGGCCTCTCGCTCAGGTGACCCATGGCGGATACGAACCCGGTACACGATCACGTCGGCGGCCTGCTCGCCGGGAAATGCGGTCTGGTGCTCGGTGTCGCCAACAACCGGTCCATCGCCTGGGGCATCGCCAAGAGCGCCCATGCGCATGGCGCCAAGCTCGCCTTCAGCTACCAGGGTGATGCGCTGAAGAAGCGGGTCGAGCCGCTGGCGCGCGAGCTCGATGCCCATGTGGTGGGGCATTGCGACGTCACCGACGGCGCTTCCATCGACGCCGTCTTCGCGGAGGCCGGTCGCGTCTTCCCGCAGGGGATCGACTTCGTCGTCCATTGCATCGCCTTCTCCGACAAGGACGAGCTGACCGGCCGCTATGTCGAGACCTCGGAGGCGAACTTCACCAAGTCGCTGATGATCTCGTGCTACTCGTTCACCGCGGTGGCCCAGCGGGCCGAGAAGCTGATGCCCAATGGTGGCTCGCTCCTGACCCTGACCTATTACGGCGCCGAGAAGTGGATGCCGCATTACAACGTCATGGGCGTCGCCAAGGCGGCGCTGGAAGCCTCCGTGCGCTATCTCGCGGCCGATCTCGGCCCCTCGAAGATCCGCGTCAACGCCATTTCGGCGGGGCCGATCAAGACGCTCGCCGCCTCCGGCATCGGCGACTTCCGCTACATCCTCAAGTGGAACGAGTACAATGCGCCCCTGCGGCGCACGGTGACGATCGAGGAGGTCGGCGAGACCGCGTCCTATCTCATCTCCGACATGTCGCGCGGCATGACGGGCGAGATCCTCCATGTGGATGCCGGCTACCACGTCGTCGGCATGAAGAACCCGGACGCCCCGGATCTGAGGCTCGACAGCAAGGAGTGAGGCGGACCGCGAGCGCTTCGCGCCGTCCGCCCCGGGCGAGTAGGGCGGAACACCGACCCGGTCCGGGGCCGCTTTCCGCCGAGGCCCCGTCATCGTGAAGACTCGCCCTGACTTCGATGACGCGGCCTCCGCCGGGATCATCACCGCCCAACAGGCACGCGCGCTCGCCGCCTTCTACGCCGCGCAGCCGGGCCGCGGCGCGGCCTTCGATCTCACCCATGTGCTCTGGTATGCCGGCGCCCTGGTGGTCATCGGGGCGATGGGCCTGTTCTCGACCCTCGCCTTCGGGCTGATCGGCGGACCGGCCCTCACCGCCACCGCCCTGATCTACGCCGCCGCCTTCGTCGCCGCCGGGCGGCACCTTCGCATCGCGCACGACCCGCCAGTCCCCGGCGGTCTTCTCATCGCCTGCGCCGTCGCCATGACGCCGCTCGCCGTCTACGGCCTGCAGGAGAGCTGGGGCTGGGGCGAGCAGGGCCGGCCGGGCGCCTATCGCGACGTCTTCGCCTGGATCAAGGGCGGCTGGGTGCCCATGGAAGCGGCGACGCTCCTGACCTCGGCCATCGCCCTGCGCGCCACGCGCTTCGGTTTCATCACGGTGATCGCGGCGGTGGCCCTATGGTTCCTGTCCATGGATATCGGCCTCTGGGCCACGGGGCCGGATCTCGACTGGGAAACCCGCCGGACGATCTCGCTCTGGTTCGGCCTCGGCCTCATCGCCTTCGCCTGGGCGGTGGACCTGTGCCAGAAGCGAACGGATTACGCGTTCTGGCTCCATGTTGCAGGCATCCTCACCTTTTGGGGCGCGGTGACGTGGCAATTCTCCGACAGCGAGGTGGCGAAGGCACTCTACGCCCTGATGAACGTCGCACTCATCGGCCTCGCCATTTTCCTCTCGCGGCGGATTTACGCGGTGTTCGGCGCCATCGGCGTGGCGCTCTATCTCGGCGATCTGGCGAGCCGGGTGTTCAAGGACTCGCTGCTCTTCCCCTTCGCGTTGTCGCTCATCGGTCTAGGCCTGATCGGCCTCGGTATCCTCTACCAGCGCCATGCCGACAGGATCGGCGGGGCGATGATACGGACGCTGCCGGGATCTCTCCGGCGCTGGCGGCCCGACCACGGCGACAGGGCATGACCAGCTGCGCTTGAGAGCCCCCGTCACGCGTCGTCGGCTTCCGCGAACTCTCCCGACAGCTTGAGCCCTTCGATCCAGGTCGCCCCCTCCCGCTTGACCACCCGGCGGGGCGACACGCCGCTCTGCTCCCTGAGAGCGTCGGCCAGCCGCTCCGAATGGGTCACCAGCCAGACCTGTGTGCGACGCGACGCGGTCACGATCATCCGTGCCAGGGGCTCGAGCAGGTCCGGGTGGAGGCTCGTCTCCGGTTCGTTCAGGGCGATGAAGGGCGGGAGCCGGTAGGCGAGGAGGGCCCCGGCGAGGGCGAGGTAGCGAAGCGTCCCGTCCGACAGTTCGGCGGCCTCGAACACGCGCTTGGGGTAGTCGGGAAAGACCATCCCGAAGCTCGCCTCGCGGCCGGGCGACGGGATGACGAGGCGCGCGCCGGGGAAGGCATCGGCCACCGCCCCGTCGAGATCGACACTGTCCTCGCGGATGTGCCGGAGGGTGGCGAAGACGGCGGCGAGGTCGGATCCGTCCGACGACAGGGTCGGCGTGGTGACGGCGAGGCAGGGCCGGCGCAGGGTCGAGGCCGCGTCGGTGCGGAAATCGTGGTGGAAGCGCCAATCCAGCAGCGCATGCCGGACGAGATGCAGTTCGGGAAACGCGACTGCGTCCTGAAGTGCCGCGAGCGCGGTTTCGGTGGCGAGGAGACTCGAGCCGAGCGAGCGCTTACGGCCGTCATCGCCGCGCACGAAGCCGGAAGGTCCGTCACGCTCGAGCATGACCGCCGGCCGCCGGCCCGACAGGACGGTGAGCCGCTCCCGCTTGATCTGCGGTTCGAGCCGGAAGGCGGCTCCCCTGGAGCCGTCCTCCGACTGGGGCACCAGACCGACCTCGATCTCGTATCCGTAGGCGACGGACGCCGCCTCGTCGCCGAGCTCGACGGACCATCCCACCCGCACCGGTCCCTTGCCGCTGCGTGGTCCGGCCCAGACGACCGAGTCCATCCCGCCTTCCGCCGCGAGATCACGCACCAGCGTGCCGGCGGCGGCGGCCTGCAGGCGTTCGAGCGCCCGGTAGAGGTTGGTCTTGCCGACACCGTTGCCACCGATGAACACGGAGAGAGCATCCACCGGGAAGCCGATACGCCTGAGGGACCGATACCCGGTGGAGGAGATGTTACGGACGGTGAGCATGGGGCCGCCTTCGCCGAAGATGCGGGGCCAGTCGAAGCGCATGCGGCCATCGCGGGCAAGCGCTCGAGAGGGTCAGGCGGTGCTTGCATCTCCCTGCAGCCGGGGTTTCCAATCTTCCACCTGCCCCTTGTCGAGGCGTCGTGCGGCAAGGGTTCGCCAGGACGTCGACAGGGACGGCAGGGCGGCGATCTCAGCCAGCGCCGCCCGATCGAGCCGGTCGACATAGAAGACCCGGAGCAGCCGCGACAGCGGCCAGTCCGGGTGCGCCCGTTCCACCAGTGCGAGATCGTCTCCCGCCCCGACCGTGCCAGTCTCGATGATGCGGTAATACCAGCCGGTCCGCCCGGTCTTCTGCACGCGCACGGCCATGTCGGTCACGCCAAACCGGGCGTTCAGCTTCCAGCACGGCTGACGGGCCTGGCTCACCTGGAGCAGGGCGGTACCGGCGCGCCAAAGGTCACCGATGCAGATGTCGGCCTCGGTGAGCCCGTGGGTCGAGAGATTTTCGCCGAAAGCACCCGGCCGCTCGAGCAGGGCTGGCGCTCCGGGAAGGTCGGCTCGCCAGGCCGGAGCGTGATCGAGCGGATAGTGATGGACGGCCTTCTCCGGCCCACCATGGTTACGACGATCCGCCTGCTCATCGCCGTCCAGCCCCTCGAACCCGATCCGCACAGGGCCGGCCGAGGCCGACTTATCGATGCCACTGGGCTTCCCAGTCGAAGCCAGAGGCGCGACCCGCCCCACCAGCACGGCCTCGATCGTCACACGCATAGTCGGCCCCCACCGAAGTCACCTACGACAAACCATGAGACAACTTGTTGTCTCATGAGGCCTTCGTTGTCCCGCGGTCTTCGATTTGTCAACGGCGCATCGCGTTGCCGACCCGGTGAAAGCCGGTTATGTGGGGGCATGTCGGTCGCACAACGCATCCGGGCGCTTCGACGCCGCAGCCATCTCACCCTCGATGCCCTCGCCGCCCGCGTCGGGGTCCACAAGGGCCACCTGTCGCGCATCGAGCGCGGTCAGAAGGCTCCATCCCTGGCCACGTTGGAGGCCATCGCGATGGGGCTCGGGGCGAGCATGTCCGAACTGTTCGGGGAGAAGGCCGCCGCAGACGACGTGATCGTCGCGCGCGCCGGGGCCAGGATCACGACCCGTGACGCCGGTTATGCGGTTCACGCTCTGCTGCCGGCCGAGGCGGGACGGGCCGCCGCTCTGTACATGGTCGAACCGGGCGAGACGTTCCTCACCGAGGATCGTCCTACCCATGGCGGCCAGGAGATCGCTTATGTCCTGGCAGGGGAGGTCGAACTTGTCGTGGCGGACCGCAGCGTCGCCCTCGGTATCGGCGACTGCGCCACCTACGATGGCGGCCTGCCGCACCGTCTCCGCCGCCTCGGCAGCGCACCGGCATCGGTGCTGGTGATCATTACCGGATGAGGCGACGCAGCGGCATCGTCCCCCTCAATCCGGCACCGTCAGCTCGGCGATGCCCGGCTGAGCGTCCGGATAGCGCGGGTCCATCGCCTCCAGGGTGTTGGCGATGGTGCGGGCGACGAGGAGGTTGCGGTACCATTTGCGGTTGGCCGGCACCACGTGCCAGGGCGCGTGCGGGGTGGAGCAACGGCTCAGGGCATCGGTGAAGGCGCTCTGATAGGCATCCCAGGATTGGCGCTCGACGAGGTCGGCCGCATCGAATTTCCAATGCTTCTCGGGGTCGGCGATCCGCGCCTCCAGGCGCTCCTTCTGCTCGTCCTTCGAGATGTGCAGGAAGAACTTCAGCACGGTGACGCCCGACAGGGTCAGCATCCGCTCGAAATCGTTGATGAGGTCGTAACGCGGCCGCCATACGTCCTCCGGCTCCAGGGATTTCACCCGCACCACGAGCACGTCTTCGTAATGGCTGCGGTTGAACACGCCGATCATGCCGCGTCCCGGCACCTTGGCGTGGTAGCGCCAGAGAAAGTCGTGGTCGCGCTCCTCCGCGCTCGGGACCTTGAACGACCACACCCGGCACCCTTGCGGGTTCACCCCCTCGAAGACCGAGCGGATGGTGCCGTCCTTGCCACCGGTATCGATAGCTTGAAGCACCACGAGGAGGCTGCGCCGATGCTCGGCATAGAGCCGCTCCTGCAGTGCCTGGATGCGGCCATGCTCGACGAGGAGCGCCTGCTTGGACGCCTCCTTGTCGAGCCCGCCATCGGCATCGGCGTCGATCGCGGCCAGATCCAATGCTTCGCCCGGCTGAACCGTGACGATGCCCGCCGCGGCGCAGGAGGCGATGGAGGCCGTGTCGATCGGGCTCGCGCGGTCGGGATACCGCATCGCCGAACGAGCCCAGGCCGCGGAGGAGGGCGGCTTGTCCGATTCGGGCCGGCGGGCCGGCGGCTTGGGTTTATGTCGACCCATGTCGTCCGATTGGCCCGAATGCCGCTTGCCGCGCTTCTTCGACATGATCACAACTCACCTTATACGATATTCAATCGATGCAGCGGGCACCGCATGGGCGAGCCGCCTCTCCGGGAAGGCGACCCGCCGATGCCCGTAACGCGTGGAGCAACCTTGAGCGCGACAACGATCCGCGGCCTTGGCCGTTCCGGGGCAGCGCGGCACGCCGCCATGGCCGGCCGGCGCGCATGACGGTGTATTTCATCCGGCACGGCCAGACCGACTGGAACGCGGCCGGCCGACTCCAGGGCCAGCGCGACGTGCCCCTCAATGCCACGGGCCTGGGCCAGGCGGAAAGCGTGGCCGAGCGCCTGAAAGCCGTAGCGGGCGACAGCCTCAGCGAGGCCCGGTTCGTCGCGAGCCCGCTCCAGCGCACACGGCAGACGATGGAAGTCCTCCGGGCCCGCCTCGACCTCGCACCGCAGGACTACGCCGTCGATGCTCGGCTGAAGGAAATCAACTTCGGCACCTGGGAAGGCTCGACCTGGGCCGAGATCCGTCGGCGTGACAGCGGCAGCGCCCTGGCGCGGGACCGCGACCGTTGGGGCTACCGCCCGCCCGGCGAGCATGGCGAAAGCTACGCCATGCTGGTGGAA
Organism: Methylobacterium sp. CM6241; assembly: GCF_054817845.1. NCBI lineage: Bacteria > Pseudomonadati > Pseudomonadota > Alphaproteobacteria > Hyphomicrobiales > Methylobacteriaceae > Methylobacterium > Methylobacterium sp. CM6241. The sequence goes on along the minus strand of NZ_CM139246.1, from coordinate 3,836,420 downwards.
CGGGTGAGACCGGCGATCGCCGAGTTGCAGCCGCCGGCGGTCATCGTCGCTCATGGCGGCGTCGCCCGCGCGATCCTGGTGATCCTGGGCTATGCCAGCATCCGCGAAGCACCCCGGATGGCGATCCGCCAGGGCAGTGTCCTCGTCCTGGACCGGGCCCGCTGGCACTGGGCCTGACGTGCTTTCTCCGTGAAGACCAGTTCTAGGCGGCTCGGCAAACGTGCTAGAGGGCGCGACCACATCGGGGCGCCGCGTTTTCGGCACGATCCGGGCGCCTAACCCGGTCAAAAGGACGGCCTCGCAGCGGCGGGGCCGGCAGCGGAGCATCGGATGAGCAGTCTCGCCGAGACGACCCGGCCTCGGGCGGAGTCGTTTGTGGACAAGGCCGAATGGGGCGAGACCGGGTCGCATAGCGGCGGCGGAGCGCCGGAGCGGAAGGCCGTGCTGCGCGGGAAGAGCCGCCCGGACCTCATCCGGGACGAGGTTCTGGGAGAGATCTTTTCCGACAGCGCCCGCCTGCGCCCGGACCATCCCGCCATCATCGACGGCGCGAGCCGGGACGCGGCCGGCCGTCATCCCGCCTTTTCCTATGCCGAGGTCGAGGCTCGCGCGGGCGCCATCGCCCGTGGCCTCGCGCATCGCGGAATCGGCCCCGGCGACGTCGTCGGACTCTGGATGGCGCGGGGACCCGACCTGCTGATCAGCCAGATCGGGATCACGATGTCGGGAGCGGCCTGGCTGCCCTTCGACGCCGAGGCACCGGCCGATCGCGTCGCCGTCTGCCTCGACGATGCGGAGGCGAAGCTGCTCCTGGTCTCGCCCGCCCTCGCGCCCCAGGCGCCGGCGGCCAAGCCGGCCCTGACCCCGGAGGCGCTTCTCGCCGAAGTGCCGGCGGATGCGCCCCGTCCCGACCCGCGCGGCGCCGGCCTGACCCCCGCGCATCCCGCCTACCTGATCTACACGTCCGGCTCGACCGGGGTGCCGAAAGGCATCGTCATCAGCCACGCCAACATCTGCCACTTCCTGCGCTCGGGGAACGCGCTCTATGGGATGCGGCCCGACGATGTGGTGTTCCAGGGCGCCTCGGTGGCGTTCGATCTCTCCATGGAGGAGATCTGGGTTCCCTATCTGGTCGGCGCGACGCTGTTCGTCGCCAGCCCGGCCATGATGGGCGATGTCGAGGCGCTGCCCGACATCCTGACGCAGAACCGCGTCACCGTGCTCGACACGGTGCCGACGCTGCTCGCCATGCTGTCACAGACGCTGCCGAGCGTCCGCCTCGTGCTGCTGGGCGGCGAGGCCTTGCCGGAGCCCCTGGTCGCCCGCTGGGCCACGGAATCGCGAAAGCTGTTCAACACCTACGGTCCGACCGAGGCCACGGTGGTCGCCACTGCCGCCGAGATGCGGCCGGGCGAGCCCGTCACGATCGGCGGGCCGATCCCGAACTATTCCGTCTATGTGGCCGGCGAGAGCCTGGACCTGCTCGGCCCCGGCCAGCAGGGCGAACTTCTCATCGGCGGCCCCGGCGTGGCGGCGGGCTATCTCCAGCGGCCCGAGCTGACGGCGGAGAAATTCGTCGCCAACCCGTTCCCCTCCGACGGGACCGACCCGGTGCTCTACCGGTCGGGCGACGCGGTCTCCCTCGATGCGCAGGGGCGGATCGTCTTCCACGGCCGCATCGACGACCAGGTCAAGATCCGCGGATTCCGGGTGGAGCTCGGCGAGATCGAATCCCGCATCCAGGCGCAGGCCGGCATCAACCAGGCGGCGGTGGTCCTGCGCCAGGACGATGGCGTCGACCGCCTCGTCGCCTTCCTGATCCCCGAGCGGGGAACGGAATTCGACAAGGCCGCCCTGCGCCACACCCTCGCCGAACAAATGCCGCCCTACATGGTGCCGGGGCATTTCGAGGTGGTGGAGGTGCTGCCGCGCCTGACCTCGGGCAAGGTCGATCGCAAGGCTTTGCGCATCGCGACCCTCACCGTCGCCGACCTGTCCGGCGAGCAGGAGTTGCCCGACAACGAGACCGAGGCGGCGATGCTGGCCGCCGCCAAGCAGGTTTTCGGCAACCAGCCGATCCCGTTCGAGGCCGATTTCTTCGCCGATCTCGGCGGCCACTCGCTACTCGCGGCCCGGTTCGTCGGCGCCGTGCGCGAGGCGCCCGCCCTCGCGGCCATCACCCTGCAGGACGTCTATACCCGGCGCACCCTCCGGGCCATGTCGGAGGCGCTGATCGAGCGCACCGGCGGCGTCGGCACCCAGATGGCCGTACGCGACCTCGGATTCGTGGCGCCGCCGCTCCTGCGCCGCATCCTCTGCGGGACCGCGCAGGCCATCGCCCTGCCATTCGTCATCGCGCTCGCCACGTCGCAATGGCTCGGAATCTTCGTCACCTACCTGCTGCTCACAGGCGGCTCGCTCGGCTTCTTCGGCGAGATCGCTGTGCTGCTGCTGGTTTATATCGGCATCAACGCCGTCACCGCCTGCATCGCGATCAGCGCCAAATGGCTGATCCTCGGGCGGACCAAGCCCGGCCGCTACCCGCTCTGGGGCGTCTATTATTACCGCTGGTGGCTGACGCAGCGGCTGACCCCGCTCGTCCACGTGAAATGGCTCCAGGGTTCGCCCGCCATCGCCATCTACCTGCGACTCCTCGGCGCGAAGATCGGTGCCGATGCCCTCATCTCCGATATCGAGGTCGGCGCGCCCGACCTGCTCAGCGTCGGGGAAGGGGCCTCCCTCGGCGGCCGCCTCGTCATCGCCAATGCCGAAGTGGTGGGCGACGAACTCATCATCGGCACCGTCAGCATCGGCGCCGATGTGGCCATCGGCACGTCCTGCGTCATCGGCCCGGACACGACGATCGGCGATTTTGCCGAGATCGCCGATCTCACCACGATCCCCACCGGCACGGTGGTGGAACGCGCCGAGCAATGGGACGGCTCACCCGGCCGCAAGGTCGGCATGGCCGACCCCTCCGTCCTGCCCGAAGCCGCCCGGGCCTCGCCCCGCCGACGCGCAGGCTTCCTCGCCGTCTACGCCTTCCTGCTCGCCGCCATCCCGGCCGTCGGGCTGCTGCCGATCTTCCCCGCGTTCTACATCTTCGACCAGCTCAGCGATTCACTCAGCGACATCACCGATATCGACTACCACTGGTATCTGCCGCTGCTGACCTGGCCCACCGCCATGCTGATGACGGCGGGCACGGTGCTCCTCATCGCCGGCATCCGCTGGCTGGTGCTGCCGCGGGTCTCGTCCGGCACCTACTCGGTGCATAGCGGATTCTACCTGCGCAAATGGGCCGTGGCGCTCGCCGCCGAGGTGACGCTGGAGACACTCTCCTCACTCTTCGCCACCGTCTACATGCGGGCCTGGTACCGGCTGATGGGCGCGCGGATGGGGCAGGGGGCGGAGATCTCCACCAACCTCGCCGGACGCTACGATCTGGCGGATGTCGGCGCGCGCAACTTCATCGCCGACGAGGTCGTGTTCGGTGAGGAGGAAATCCGCCGAGGCTGGATGCACATGCATCCCGTGAGCACCGGGGCCCGCGTCTTCGTCGGTAACGACGCGGTGGTGCCACCGGGCGCCGTGATCCCCGACGACATGCTGGTGGGCATCAAGTCGAAGCCGCCCGCCAACGACCTGATGGCGCCGGGGGATACCTGGTTCGGCTCGCCGCCCATCAAACTCCCCTCGCGCCAGAAGGTCGATCTCGGCTCCAACGCGCAGACCTACGAGCCCGGCATCGGGCCGAAGCTCCGGCGCGGCATCTTCGAGGCCTTCTCCACCTCGTTCTCGCCGATGCTGTTCATCACCCTCGCGATCTCGGCCATCGACTTCTACTTCTACCCCGCCATCCTGGCCCAGGACTGGACCGGCCTCGCCGTCAGCTTCGTCGTCGTCAGCGTCGCCATCGCCTTCATCCAGTCCTTCACGGTGATCGGGGTGAAATGGCTGCTCATGGGGGCCTACCAGCCCGGCATGCAGCCGATGTGGTCATGGTGGGCCATGCGCACCGAGGCGGTGGCCGTGCTGTACTGGGGCTTGGCCGGCAAGGTTCTGCTGGAGCACCTGGTCGGCACGCCGTTCCTGCCCTGGATGCTGCGCCTGTTCGGCGCGAAGATCGGCTCTGGCGTCTGCATGCTCACCACCGACATCACCGAGTTCGACTGCGTCACCATCGGCGACTATTCGGTGATCAACCGGACCTCGGCCCTGCAGACGCATCTCTACGAGGACCGGATCATGAAGGTCGGCCGCGTGGTGGTGGGCAAGGGCGTATCGGTAGGGGCCTTCTCGACGGTCCTCTACGACACCAAGGTCGGCGATTATGCCCGCCTGCGCCCGCTCACCATCGTGATGAAGGGCGAATCGATCCCGGGCCATTCGGAATGGGAAGGCGCGCCGGCAGTGCCGGTGATTCACGCAAAGACGTGAAAGCCGGCGGCTGACGTACAAACGGCGACGCTCCCGTCAGGAGCGTCGCCGTTTGTTGACCTAGCCGATGGCCGGTTCCGCTGCGTTAGGGCCATTTCTTCCCAAGGCACTGCGCGACCTTGGCGGTTCCATTTCCGACCCGGCTGACACAATCACGGAGTTGAGCTTCCATAACGCCAAACCGCTTCGTCCAGTAGCGGACTTCCCAAGCCTCGGTCAGACTGATCTTGCTCGGATCCTCGGGTCCACGGCGTTCAAGGTCATCGTTCATGGTGCTTCCTCAGGTTGTACACTGAGGAGGCATTCAAATTTTATCCAACTTCAAGTGGCAATTCGATCAGCCTACCTGCTCTTTCGGTCCGAGGCGCTTGTCGAGATAGGTGTCGACCGTCTGGGTCAGCTCGTCGACCTTGCCGTCGAAGAAGTGGTTGGCGCCCTCGACCACCTGATGCTCGATGATGACGCCCTTCTGCACCTTCACCTTCTCGATGACCGGCATCACCTCGCGGGCCGGAGCCACGCGGTCCTCGGAGCCGTGCACGAACAGGCCGGAGGACGGGCAGGGGGCCAGGAAGGTGAAGTCGTAGCGGTTGGCCATGGCCGCGATCGAGATGAAGCCCTCGATTTCGGGGCGGCGCATGAGAAGCTGCATGCCGATCCACGAGCCGAACGAGACGCCGGCGATCCAGCAGGCCCGCGCCTCGGGATTGACCGACTGCACCCAGTCGAGCGCCGAGGCCGCATCGGACAATTCACCCGTGCCATGGTCGAAGTTGCCCTGGCTGCGGCCGACGCCGCGGAAATTGAAGCGGAGCGCCGCGAAGCCGCGATTGGCGAAGGTATAGAAAAGATTGTACACGATCTGATTGTTCATCGTCCCCCCAAACTGGGGATGCGGATGCAGCACGATCGCGATCGGCGCGCCCTTCTTCTTGGGTGCCTGGTAGCGCCCCTCGAGACGGCCGGCGGGTCCGGTGAAGATGACTTCGGGCATGGTCTTTCCAAAACTCCTGGCGCCGCTCGCTGAAAGCAACCCATCCTGTCGGCCAACGCGCCTTGACTCGGAGCGCCGCACTCTTAAAAACGCTCTTAGAATAATTCTAGGTGATTAGAATAATTCTAAACTGACTCGTTTCCAGAGGCTTGGGATCGGTCGCCCCTCGAGGCTCGGCGCTTGGCGAAGACGTGTGGTGCCGGGGCCTTAGCATGATGACGGGGGGCAAAAGCAAGGAAATGTGGGTTCGGGCCTTGACCAACGCATGACTATTTCGCGCGCCTATCTCGATCACAACGCGACATCTCCGGTTCGTCCGGAGGTGGCGGTAGCGGTCGCGCGCGCGCTGGAACTGCCCGGCAACCCCTCGTCGATCCATCACGAGGGCCGTGCCGCCAAGGCTGCGTTGGAGGCCGCGCGCGACCAGGTCGCCGCCCTGATCGGCGCTGGCCAGGGCCGCGTCATCTTCACCAGCGGCGGCACCGAGGCGGCGAATGCAGTCCTGTCGGGCGCTCTGATCAGGACCGGAGCCGCGGCGCCGACACGTCTCCTAATGAGCGCCACCGAGCATGCCTGCGTCGGGGCGGGACACCGCTTCGCGCCCGGATCGGTGGAGATCGTACCGGTTCACCCCTCCGGCCTGATCGACTTGGCCGCACTGAAGCAGGCCCTGGAGCGAGCGCGCGACGAATCGGTGCTGGTCTCCGTCCATGCGGCCAACAATGAGACCGGCTTGGTCCAGCCCCTCGCCGAGATCGTCGCCCTGGCCAAAGCGCATGGCCGTGCCCTCGTCCATAGCGACGCAGTGCAGGCGGTGGGGAAGATCCCTCTCGATTTTGCGGGGCTCGGCCTCGATGCCCTCACCCTGTCCGGGCACAAATTCGCCGCGCCGAAGGGCACCGGCGCGATCGTGCTCGCCGAAGGCGTCGCGCTGGATCGGGCTTTCATCCGGGGCGGCGGCCAGGAATCGCGGCAGCGCTGCGGAACCGAGAACCTGCCGGGTCTCGTCGGCCTCGGCGAAGCGGCGCGAATCGCTCGTGTGCATCTGGCCGGCATCGATGCCGGCCTCCGGGACGGGACGGAAGCCGCCCTTCGTCGCATCGCCCCGGATGCCGTCGTCTTCGGGAGCGGTGCGCCAAGGCTCCCCAATACCCTGTGCTTCGCCGTGCCGGGACTCGATGCGGCAACGGCGCTGATGGCGCTGGATCTCGCCGGAATCGCCCTCTCGTCCGGGTCGGCTTGCTCGTCGGGCAAGGTCGCCCGCTCGACGGTCCTGGCCGCCATGGGCGTGAGCCCCGCGCTGGCTGCGGGGGCGCTCCGCGTCAGTTTCGGCTGGAACAGCGCGGAAAGCGACCGCTCACGCTTCCTCACGGCCTTCGAACGGCTGGTGGGGACCCTATATCAACGGCGAGGGCAGGCGGCCTGAAGCGCCGCCCATCCCAAGCCATCCTCTCGCGAAAACCCCCGGCCCTTGACGCCGGTGTAGGTCAGGAGACGTGCAATGCCTGCAGTGCAGGAAACCATCGACCGGGTCCGCTCGATCGACCTCGACCAGTACAAGTACGGGTTCGAGACCACGATCGAGATGGAGAAGTCCGCCAAGGGCATCTCCGAGGACGTGATCCGCTTCATCTCGGCCAAGAAGGACGAGCCCGAATGGATGCTGGCCTGGCGCCTCGACGCCTACAAGCGCTGGCAGACCATGCAGGAGCCCGACTGGGCGCGAGTCTCCTATGACAAGGTCGATTACAAGGACATCTACTACTACGCGGCGCCCAAGCGCCCGGCGGCGATGTCTCTCGACGAGATCGACCCCGAAATCCTGAAGACCTACGAGAAGCTCGGCATTCCCCTGCGCGAGGTCGAGGTGCTGGAGGGCATCGCCCCCGAGCGCCGGGTCGCCGTCGACGCGGTGTTCGACTCGGTCTCGGTGGCCACCACCTTCAAGGCCGAATTGTCGAAGGCCGGCGTGATCTTCATGCCGATCTCGGAAGCCATCCGCGAATACCCGGACCTCGTGCGGAAGTATCTCGGCTCGGTCGTGCCCGTGACCGACAACTTCTTCGCGACCCTGAACTCCGCCGTGTTCTCCGACGGCTCGTTCGTCTACATCCCGCCGGGCGTGCGCTGCCCGATGGAGCTCTCGACCTATTTCCGCATCAACGAGCGCGACACAGGCCAGTTCGAGCGCACGCTGATCATCGCCGACAAGGGCTCATACGTCTCGTATCTCGAGGGCTGCACCGCCCCGAAGCGCGACGACAATCAGCTTCACGCCGCCGTGGTCGAACTCGTCGCTCTCGATGACGCCGAGATCAAGTACTCGACGGTCCAGAACTGGTATCCGGGCGACAACGAGGGCAAGGGCGGCATCTACAACTTCGTCACCAAGCGTGGCGATTGCCGGGGTGCCAATTCGAAGATCTCGTGGACCCAGGTCGAGACCGGCTCGGCGATCACCTGGAAGTACCCGTCCTGCATCCTGCGTGGCGACAATTCCCGTGGCGAGTTCTACTCGATCGCGGTGTCGAACGGCATGCAGCAGGTCGATTCCGGCACCAAGATGATCCATCTCGGCAAGAACACGACGAGCCGGATCATCTCGAAGGGTATCTCGGCGGGCCGTTCGCAGAACACCTATCGGGGCCTCGTCTCGGCGCACCGGAAGGCGACGGGCGCACGCAACTTCACCAATTGCGACTCGCTCCTCATCGGCGACCAATGTGGCGCGCACACCGTGCCGTATATCGAGTCGAAGAACTCTTCCGCGCAGTTCGAGCACGAGGCCACCACCTCGAAGATCTCGGAAGACCAGATGTTCTACTGCCAGCAGCGCGGCCTCTCCAACGAGGAGGCGACCGCGCTCATCGTCAACGGCTTCGTCCGCGACGTGCTGCAGCAGCTGCCGATGGAGTTCGCCGTGGAGGCCCAGAAGCTGATCTCGATCAGCCTCGAAGGCTCGGTGGGGTAGGGCGGTTTTTCCCTTCTCCCCTCTGCGGGAGAAGGTGGCCCGCGAAGCGGGCCGGATGAGGGGTGCGCGCGACCCGGAGGGGTCGCCCCCTCTTGCGGGACTTCGTACCGATCAGCCCGCTCCGTAGGCACGCTCCTCTCCACGGATGGGGAAGGGTCGCTCCGCGTTTCAAGTTTTAGAACGGACTTTGCTGCAATGATCGAAATCAAGAACCTGACCGTCGCCATCGAGGACAAGCAGATCCTCAACGGTCTCAACCTCACCGTGAAGGACGGCGAAGTCGCCGCCATCATGGGCCCCAACGGCTCGGGCAAGTCGACCCTGTCCTACGTCATCGCCGGCAAGGAGGATTATGAGGTCCTCGACGGCGAGATCCTGCTCGACGGCGTGAACATCCTCGAGATGAGCCCCGACGAGCGCGCCGCCTCCGGTGTGTTCCTGGCCTTCCAGTACCCGCTGGAAATCCCGGGCGTCGGCACCATGACCTTCCTCAAGGCGACGCTGAACGCCCAGCGCCGGGCGCGCGGCGAGGGCGAACTCTCCACCCCCGACTTCATCCGCAAGGTGAATGCTGCTGCCGAGAAGCTCGAAATCAACAAGGAGATGCTCAAGCGCGCCCTCAACGTCGGCTTCTCCGGCGGCGAGAAGAAGCGCATGGAGATCCTGCAGATGGCCCTGCTAGAGCCGAAATTCTGCGTGCTCGACGAGACCGATTCCGGCCTCGACATCGACGCCCTTCGCATCGTCTCCGGCGGCGTGAACGCGCTGCGCGCACAAGGCCGCTCGTTCCTCGTCATCACCCACTACCAGCGCCTGCTCGACTACATCGTGCCGGACGTGGTCCACGTGATGTCGCAGGGCCAGATCGTGAAGTCGGGCGACAAGGACCTCGCCAAGGCGCTCGAGGCTTCCGGCTACGCCGAGTACCGCACGGGCGAGGCCGCCTGATCATGGCCGACATCACCCCGCTCCGCACGGCGGCCGAGACCGCCCTGTCGAAACTCTTCGAAGCCACGAAGATGAAATACCCAACGGGCGTGTCCATCACCCGCGAGGAGGCCTTCCGCTATTTTGAGGCGGTGGGCCTGCCGACCCGCCGGGTCGAGGCGTTCAAATACACCGATCTGCGCTCGGCGTTTCGCGATGCCGCTCACCCGGCCGAGATGCCCTCATCCGACACCGCCAAGGCGGCGGTCGAAGAGGCGAAGGGCTTTGCCGGGATCGAGGCCGTGCGCCTCACCTTCGTGAACGGCCACCTGATCGCCGACCAGTCGGATCTCGGCCGCATCCCGGCCGGCATCACCGTGACTCCGCTCAACGAGGCGCTGACCGTCGGGAACGCGCTTCTGGAGAAACTGACGCCCGTTCGTCAGGCCTCCGAGAACCCGATCTACCAACTCAACACCGCCTTTCTGGCGGATGGCGCGCTGATCAGCGTGGAGGCCGGCGCCAAGGTCGAGACGCCGCTGCACCTGCGCTTCATCGGCACCGGCACGGAAGCCTACTCGACCGCCACCCGCGTGCTCGTGACGCTGGGCGAGGGCGCGGAAGCGCTCGTGCTGGAGAGCCATGAGGGGCCGGACGGTATCTCCTACCAGCCCAACGATGCCATGGACGTGGTGGTGGCCGATAACGCCACCTTCCGGCATGCGCGCCTGAACGCGGAGGGCCGCGACGCCGTGGCCTTGTCGACGCTATCCGTGAAGCTCGGGGCCGAGGCCGCGGTGGAAACCGTGAACGTCGTGGTGGGCGCGGTGCTCTCCCGGCATCAGGTCTACCTGAACTTCGCCGGGGCCGATGCCCGCGCGGTGGTGAACGGCGCGGCCATGCTCAACGGCAAGCAACTCGCGGACACCACCTTCCTGGCCGACCATGCCGCCACCGGCGGCGTCAGCCGCGAGCTGTTCAAGACCGTGGTGGATGGCGAGGCCACGGGCGTGTTCCAAGGCAAGATCATCGTCCAGCAGGCGGCCCAGCAGACCGACGGCAAGATGATGTCGGCCTGTCTCATCCTGTCCGACGAGGGCCAGATGATGAACAAGCCCGAGCTCGAGATCTTCGCCGACGACGTCGCCTGCGGTCACGGTGCCACCTGCGGCGCGCTCGATGAAGATCTGCTGTTCTACCTGATGCAGCGCGGACTGCCGAAGGCCCAGGCCGAGAGCCTGCTGGTCCAGGCCTTCCTGGGAGCCGCCATCGAGTCGGTCAGCCACGAGGGCGCGCGAGAGGCTCTGGTCGGAACCGTCGAGGCGTGGCTCGCGGCGCGCGGCTGATCGCATTCCGACAGGCCCCTTCCCCTCGCACCGGGGGGAAGGGTTGCGCGCGCCGGACACCCAACAGGTATCGCCATGAACGCACCCGTTCTGAATACTCCCTACGACGTCGAGGCGATCCGGGCCGAATTCCCGATTCTGGCCCAAAAAGTCTATGGCCGGCCGCTGGTCTATCTCGACAACGCGGCCTCGTCGCAGAAGCCGCGCGCAGTCATCGACGCCATGGTGAATTGCATGGAGACCGGCTACGCCAACGTCCATCGCGGCCTGCATTTCATGGCGAATGCGGCGACCGAAGGGTTCGAAGGCGCGCGCGAGACCACGCGGCAATTCCTCAACGCCGACTCCACCGACGAGATCATCTTCACCCGCAACGCCACGGAAGCCTACAACCTCGTGGCCTCGTCCATGGGGCTGCTCGGCCAGATCGGGGAGGGGGACGAGATCATCCTCTCGATCATGGAGCACCATTCCAACATCGTGCCCTGGCACTTTCTGCGCGAACGGCGCGGTGCGGTGATCAAATGGGCGCCGGTGGACGACGAGGGCAACTTCCTCGTCGAGGAATACGAGAAGCTGTTCACGCCCCGCACCAGGATGGTGGCGATCACCCAGATGTCGAACGTGCTCGGCACGGTGACGCCGGCAGCCGAAATCGTCCGCATCGCCCACGCGCACGGGGTGCCGGTCCTCCTAGACGGGGCGCAGAGCGCGGTCCACCAGCCCATCGACGTGAAGGCGCTTGATTGCGACTTCTTCGTCTTCACCGGTCACAAGGTCTACGGACCCACCGGTATCGGCGTGCTCTACGGCAAGAAGGAATGGCTGGAGCGCCTGCCCCCCTATCAGGGTGGCGGCGAGATGATCCGCACGGTGAGCCAGGACGCGATCACCTATAACGATCCGCCGCATCGCTTCGAGGCCGGAACGCCGGCGATCATCGAGGCGGTGGGCCTCGGCGCGGCGCTGGAATTCATGATGGGGGTCGGGCGCGACCGGATCGCGGCGCACGAAGCGTCCCTCCTCGCCTATGCCCAGGAGCGCCTCGGCGCGATGAACTCACTGCGGATGATCGGCACTGCCAAGGGCAAGGGCGGCGTCATCGCCTTCGAGATGAAGGGGGCCCATGCCCACGACATCGCCACGGTGATCGACCGCTACGGCGTCGCCATCCGGGCCGGCACCCATTGCGCCATGCCGTTGCTGACGCGATTCGGCGCGACCTCCACCTGTCGCGCGTCGTTCGGGCTGTATAATACCCGTGACGAAGTGGATGCGCTTGCCGAGGCCTTGGCCAAGGCCGAGATGATGTTCACCTGAGACGAGATCCGGCGGCGAAGCCGCCGCGAGTGCGATTGCGCGCCGCCGCGCCTGCGGCGGTCGTCGCGAGTCGGAGACGATCCGCGGCACTCACCATGAGGACGACACCATGAGCGACGCAGCCATCACCGGAGGGGCCAATACCCCCGCCATCGCCAGCGCCTCGGCGATCCCGCCGGAGGAACTCGACCGCCTGACCGACGATATCGTCGCCGCGTTGAAGAGCGTCTACGATCCCGAGATCCCGGCTGACATCTACGAGCTCGGCCTGATCTACAAAGTCGACATCGCCGATGACCGCACGGTCGCCATCGACATGACCCTGACGGCCCCCGGCTGTCCGGTGGCCGGCGAGATGCCGGGCTGGGTCGAGACGGCGGTCGCCGCCGTGCCGGGTATTCAGTCCTGCAGCGTCACGATGATGTTCGATCCGCCGTGGGACCAGAGCCGGATGTCCGACGAGGCCCGCGTCGCCCTCGATATGTGGTAGCGCGGTTCAGAGGGGCGGTTCTTCGGCGGCGAGATCCCGGCGCCGCGGGAAGCTCAGCCCGTCATAGATGTCTGCCAGTGCCAATGCGGCACCGATCACCGGGAGGGCGATGACGGCCTCCAGACCTTCGAAGGTCTCTATCTCCCAGGCGTCCCTCTCACGCGCTAAGAGCAAAGCCTGCGGCTTCAGGGGCTCGACGAGGAGGATGTAGGCGAGGGTCGGATGCCGCTTGTATTCTTCCACCTTGCGGGTCTGATCGATGGAGGTGGTTGAGGGCGAAGCCGCCTCGACCACGAGCTTCGGCTCCCGCACCTCGTAGGTATCGGGCACCAGCGTCGCGCACTCGACCATCACATCTGGACGACGCAACCCTTGATGCCGGTGCGGACGGCAATATCGGCTGTCATCGGACGGCATGGCTTGCCGCGGAGCTGATTGCCGAAGCTGACGATGATGTTCACCGTCGCCCGGTCGTGCTGCATGCTCGCCCCCGTCATCATCCGGTGCCGCGGCACCGGGTGGCCGTCGACGAGTTCGTAGAGTTCGTCCTGACCGCTTTGCCAATCGAAGAACTCTTCCGGGGTCATGGTCCTCCGCCCCGCGTCCGCCATCGCTCCCTCCGCCTCGCAGTGCGAACGATATCATACCCATGCAGGCCTTGCTGCGTCCCACGGCAGTGGACCGCAGCCTTCGCCATCCTTATCTTAACGGCGTACTGCCATCCTCAACCGCCCGGGCCTTGAACCCGGCTGCCGGAGAGATCTCATGCTCAAGAATTTCAAGGTCCTGTCGCTGACGGATGCGGCGGCGGACCGGATCAAGGCCATCATCGCGGATGCGGACAAGCCGATCGCGGGCCTCCGCGTCGGCGTCAAGAACGGCGGCTGCGCCGGCATGTCCTACACGATGGAATATGCGGAAGGGCGCAACCCCGGCGAGGACATGGTGGAGGATCGTGGGGTGACGGTCTTCGTCGACCCGAAGGCGGTCCTGTTCCTCCTCGGCACCGAGATGGACTTCAAGACGACCAAGCTGTCGTCCCAGTTCGTGTTCAACAACCCGAACCAGACCTCGTCCTGCGGCTGCGGCGAATCCGTCGCGATCACGCCGGCCAATCCCGAAGTGCTGCGCGCCTCGGCCTGAGGCCGAGCTCGCCGGGACGCGAGGGTCCGGCCGGCATAACCGGCTCGGCCTTCATGCGACGGCGGTGAGCACGTCCAAGGCGACGCGGGAATCGTCCACGGTCCGGTTGCGGCCTTCGCGCTTGGCCATGAACATGCATTGGTCGGCGCGTTCGAGGAGCGACACGGCGGTGTCCCCCGGTCGCGAGGTCGCAACTCCGAGGGAGATCGTCACCTTGCCGAGGGACTCTCCCGTGGTCCGCTTCACCAGTTCACGCCCCATCACGCTGGCACGGACCTTCTCTCCGATGGCGACGGCCGCGTTCCGGTCGGTTTCGGGCAGGAGAATCCCGAACTCCTCGCCGCCGAAACGCGCGAGGGTGACACGAGCCTTCAGGTGCTCGCGCATGACGATGGCGACGAGGCGCAGCACTTGATCGCCCGTGAGGTGGCCATAGACGTCGTTGAAGCGCTTGAAGAAATCGACGTCGATGACGATCAGGCTACAGGGAACCGCTTGGTTCGCCGCGGCCTCGACCATCTTGCGCAGACTCTCCTCGAAATGCTTGCGGTTAGACAGCCCGGTGAGGGGATCGGTGAGGCTCTCCAGCCGCGTCGCCTCCAGCGTCTCGCGCAGGGTCTCGATCTCGCTGCGACTCTCGCGCATGCGGGCTTCGAGCGTACGGTTATTGGCGGTGATCTCCCGGGTCGTCGCCACGAGCGTCGTAACGATCTCACGGACGCGGGCGCGGTTCTGGTCCGAGACGTCGAGATCGCGCGATAACGCCTGAAGTGACGCGCCATACTGCGCGGTCGATCCGAGGGAGAGGTCCATCACCTCCATGATGCCCTCGATTTCGGCCAGCATGTTCGCGTTCATCCGCTCGGTGGCGGCGACAAGACGGCGACTGTCGACATACGTCTCGTAGAGGGAATCCACATCGGAATCGGAGAGGCTGCCATTCTCCGTGGTCAGCCTCTTGATCGCGTCGTTCATCAGCGGCTGGGTGCCGGACACGTAGGCATACCAGACGGAATAGGCCTGGGGGGTCGCCGAGGAGCCGTAATCCCGCATCAGCACGTTGGCGCGGTCGGACAGTGCGAAGGTTCGCTCCCTGTCACCGTAGCTTCCGTGGCTCATCAACCCGCCTGCTTCCCGAACCGGCATTCAGGATGCTGAATGGCGAGATGTTCCCGTTACCCCACTGATGGTGGAGATGCAGTTAAAAGGGCAGGGAACAATTTGTGGCTCGGCGCGTTAGGTCGACTTTTTGATCACGGCCGGGCGCAGGAGGAAGGCTGGCACATGCTCGCCAAGACCGAGCGGCGTATCGCCATCGTCATCGTCTCTGCGACGGGGTGACGGACGGCGTTCGTCGCGGCCGCGGTCCGACGAGCCTCGGCGGAAATCTTGACCGCGTGGATCAGGGTTGCGAGCCTCTTGCGGCGGACGAGAAGGCTCGCGCCGGCGCGGAGCCTGGACGATTGCCTCGGGCGTGGGGGACTCGGCCACAGCATCGACCTGTGCGGGCTCGGAACGCCGCGAGGGCTGGCGCTCGCGTGATGAGCGCCGGCCTTCCGACTTGCCGCCTTCCGACTTACCATTCTCGGACTTGCCGCTTTCGGACTTGCCGTTTTCTGACTTGCTTGCCTCGGATCTTCCGCCCTCACCACCGCGTGAGCGCCGAGCGGAATCCCCGCTGCGTCCGCGATGACGTGTGCGGGTCTCTTCCTCGACCACCACCGGCGAGGGCTCGGCCAGGGTGCCGAGATCGCCCTCAGCCCAGGGGATCGGCTGACCGATCAGGCTCTCGATCGCGGTCACCGACCGTTCGTCGGAGCGGGTGACCAGGGTGAAGGCATGCCCGGCGCGACCGGCACGGCCCGTACGCCCGATCCGGTGCACGTAGTCTTCCGGGTGATGCGGCACGTCGAAATTGAAGACGTGGCTCACCGCGGGAATGTCGAGGCCGCGAGCCGCGACGTCGCTCGCAACCAGCAGCGGAACTTCACCGGAGCGGAATCCATCGAGGGCGACCGTGCGCGCGCGCTGATCCATATCGCCGTGAAGGGCCGCGACGTTGAAACCGTGGCTCGCCAGCGACTTCTGCAGCAGCGCCACGTCGCGCTTGCGGTTGCAGAAGATGATGCCGTTGTTGAGTTCGGCCTCACCGCGGATGAGACGGCGCAGGAGATCGCGCTTCTCGTGCCCCTCCGACCCTGCGGCGACCAATTTCTGCACGATCGTCGTCGCGGTGGAGGCGGGGCGCGCCACTTCGATCCGCTGCGGGTTATGCAGGAACACGTCAGCCAGCCGCTCGATCTCGGGCGGCATCGTAGCGGAGAAGAACAGGGTCTGGCGCGTGAACGGCACCATCTTCACGATGCGCTCGATATCGGGAATGAAGCCCATGTCGAGCATCCGGTCCGCCTCGTCGATGACGAGGAGCTCGACCCCGGTGAGCAGCAGCTTGCCGCGCTCGAAGTGGTCGAGCAGGCGGCCCGGTGTCGCGATCAGAACGTCGGCGCCGCGCATCAGCTTGGCATCCTGCTCGGCGAAGGAGACGCCCCCGATGATCAAGGCCACGTTGAGTTTGTGGTTGACGCCGTAGCGGTCGAAATTCTCGACCACCTGGGCCGCGAGTTCGCGGGTCGGCTCAAGGATCAGCGTGCGCGGCATGCGCGCCCGTGCCCGTCCATTCTCGAGCAGGGTGAGCATCGGCAGGGTGAAGGCGGCGGTCTTGCCCGTCCCTGTCTGGGCGATACCAAGGACGTCACGGCGCGCCAGAACGTGCGGGATGGCTTGAGCCTGGATTGGTGTCGGGTCCGTGTAGCCCGCGGCCGTGACGGCCTGGAGGACCTTGTCGCTCAATCCGAGGTCGGCAAAAGACATATGCTGATGTGAACCGTTGCGCGCAGGAACTCGTAACGATCCGCGCGGAGAAGATCGTCGTGGGCTAGGCTCCACGGTCCGTTCGAAAAGGGTCGTTCGAATACAGGACCAGCCGCGCACACGCGTTGCGGGACACTTAGAGCCTTGAGGTGTCTTGTCAATCGACCACGGGCAAAGCACCGTCGTTTATCCGGTGCATACGGCGTCCTGCGAACGAGAAGCCGAAGAGTCGGGGGTACTGTCAAGCTGGCACACGCCCTGCTTGAGCGAGCGCCGGTAGGACATGGGCTTCGGCCCTCACACGAAGGGGGACGAACTCATGTCACATAGCGCCTCGATCACCGAGCCGGCCGCGTCCGGAGGTGCCGTTCCCAATTCCCATGCGGATGTGGTGATCAAACCCGGCTACGACGACCGCCTCACCAACGAGGATCTGGCCCCGCTCAGGAAACAGAGCTGGGGTACCTACAACTTTTTCGCTTTCTGGATGTCGGACGTCCACAGCGTCGGCGGCTACATCACGGCGGGCAGCCTGTTCTCCCTCGGCCTCGTGAGCTGGCAGGTGCTGGTCTCGCTGCTCGTCGGCATCCTCATCGTGCAATTCTTCTGCAACCTCGTGGCCAAGCCAAGCCAGGTCACGGGCACGCCCTATCCGGTGATCTGCCGGGCCTCCTTCGGCGTGAAGGGCGCCAACATCCCCGCCATCATCCGGGGCCTCATCGCGGTCGCCTGGTACGGCATCCAGACCTACCTCGCCTCCAGCGCCTTCATGATCGTCGCCTTGCGCTTCTATCCAGAGCTGAAACCCTATGCCGACGTGACCCAGTTCGGCTTCGCCGGCCTGTCGAGCCTCGGCTGGGCGGCCTTCATGGCCCTTTGGGTGATCCAGGCCCTCGTGTTCTGGCGCGGCATGGAGGCGATCCGCAAATTCATCGATTGGGCCGGCCCCGCCGTCTACGTCGTGATGATCGCCCTGGCGGTCTACCTCGTGGCCAAGGCCGGCGTCGCGAATGTCGGCCTCACCCTCGGCGAGGTGAAGTACCGGGGCTGGGACGCCCTGCCGGTGATGCTCAATGCGGTCGCCCTGGTCGTCTCGTACTTCTCCGGGCCGATGCTGAATTTCGGTGACTTCTCACGCTACGGGAAGTCATTTCCCGCGGTGAAGGCCGGTAATTTCTGGGGCCTGCCGGTGAACTTCATCGGTTTCTCGCTGCTCACCGTCATCACCACCTCTTCGACCTTGCCGGTCTTCGGCCACCTCATCATCGATCCGGTGGAGACGGTGAGTAAGATCGACAACACCTACGCGGTGGTGCTCGGCGCCTTCACCTTCATGACGGCGACGATCGGCATCAACATCGTGGCGAACTTCGTCTCCCCGGCCTTCGATTTCTCGAACGTGGCTCCGCAGCATATCAGCTGGCGCATGGGCGGGATGATCGCGGCCGTGGCCTCGATCTTCATCACTCCGTGGAACCTCTACAACAACCCGGCCGTGATCCATTACACGCTCGACATCCTCGGCGCGTTCATCGGTCCGCTCTTCGGCATCCTGATCGCCGACTTCTTCATCGTGCGGAAGCAGCATGTCGTGGTGGACGACCTCTACACGATGAGCCCGACCGGAACTTACTGGTACGATGGCGGATACAATCGCGCCGCGATCTACAGCGTCATTCCCTCCGCCCTGGTGCCGGTGCTCTGCGCCGTCATTCCGGCCCTGGGAAGCGTGGCGAATTTCAGCTGGTTCATCGGCGTGGCCCTGGGCTTCTCGATCTATGTCGTCCTGATGCGTAAGAGGGCCGCCGCGGCCAAGGCCTGACCGGAGACCGATTCCCTTTGCGCATCCTGCTGATCAACCCCAACACGACCGAATCCGTCACCGACCTGGTCGCCGCGCATGCGCGGCGAGTGGCGGGCGACGCCGTCGAGATCGTGGCGGTCACCGGGCGCTTCGGTGCCCGCTACATCACCAGCCGGGCCGCGTCGGCGATCGCGGCCCATGCCGCCCTCGACGCGCTGGCCGAGCACGCCGAGGGTTGCGACGCGGTCTACCTCGCCTGTTTCGGAGATCCGGGGCTCGGAGGCCTGCGCGAGATATCCCCGCTGCCGGTGGTCGGCATGGCCGAGGCCTCGTGCCTCGCCGCCACGGCGCGGGGAGGGCGCTTCGCCATCGTCACCGGGGGCGCCCTGTGGGGACCGATGCTGGAGGAGTTCGTGGCGGGCATCGGCCTCTCCGACAAGCTCGCCGCCATCCGCACCATCGCCCCCACGGGAGACCGCATCGCACGGGCCCCCGAGGCGGCCCTGGCGGATTTGGCCGCCGCCTGCACCACCTGCGCCATCCGCGACGGGGCGGATGTGGTGATCCTCGGCGGAGCGGCGCTGGCCGGCCTCGCCGAACGCATCCAGCCGCATGTGCCGGTGCCCGTCCTATGCTCGGTGGAAGTAGGGACCCGTGCGGTCCTCGCCGCCGCGATCTGCGGCTTGCCGCCGGGCCAGCCGGCGCCGTCCATCGAGAGCATCGGCCTGTCGCCGGCCCTGGCCGAGCGGCTGGCACAGGAGTGACAGAGCTCCGCACCCGCTGATTCCACGTGCCTGACGGCACTTGCGGACAGGCGCAGGATCAGCTTACTTTGCGATACAAAGTTGATCCGGGAGCATCGGATGTCCGATCTCGATAGAGCCCTCGCCGATATCGTGGCGATCCGCACGCAACTCGCCCGCGGCGACGCCTTCTGCGGGTTCGGACCCTCCGCCATCGCGGCCACGGGCGTCCTCGCCCTCGGCACCACCCTGGCGCAGCATGTCTGGCTCGGCGACCCGACCGGTCAGCCGCTACTGTTCCTAGGCGGCTGGATCGTCACCGCCCTGGCCTCCGCCGGCCTGATCGGCGCCGAGATGCGAGCCCGTTCGCGTCGCGACCATGCGGGGCTCACCGACACGGCGATCGTGAACGCGCTGGAGCAGTTCCTGCCCGCCGGCGCGGCGGGCGCCTGCCTCGCCCTGGTCCTGGTACAGGTTTCGCCGGAATCCCTGTGGATGCTGCCGGGGCTGTGGCAGATGCTGGTGAGCCTCGGGCTCTTCGCCTCGGTGCGGTCCCTTCCGAAAGGCATCGCGCTGCCCGGCGCCTGGTACATGGTGGCGGGCCTCGCCGTGCTCATGCTGGCGAGCGCCGACCGCGTCCTCTCACCCTGGACCATGGGACTGCCTTTCGCCGTCGGCCAGTTTCTGATGGCCATGATCCTCTACCGCGCCCGGGAGGACAGTGATGCGTGATGCTCCCTTCGCGTATGACGGCCTCGACCGGGTCATTCACGAGAAGGCCCGGCTCGGCCTCCTCACCTCGCTGATGGCGGCTCCGAAGGGGCTGGCCTTCGGCGACCTTAAGCAACTCTGCGGCCTCACCGACGGTAATCTCAACCGTCACCTCCAAGTGTTGCAGGAGGCTGGCTTCGTCGAGATCAGGAAAGGGCAGGGCAAGAGCCATGGTGGCACCCGACCTCTGACGACCTGCCATCTGACGCCGACCGGCCGGACTCGCTTCCTCGATTACCTCGCCGTCCTCGAACAGGTGGTGCGGGACGCCGCCAAGGCCGCCGAGATGGCGGCCGAGAGCGCGGGCCTCCCCCTCGTCGCGCGTCCGGCCTGACGCCTGGGCTCCGTCTTTTTTTGCCAAGGAACTCTGCGATGCAAAGCGAACAGACGCCCGGACTGCATGTTGGCATCATCATGGATGGCAACGGACGCTGGGCCTCGGGGCGCGGACTGCCCCGCGCGCTCGGTCACAAGGAAGGCGTCGAGGCGATCCGCCGGGTCGTGGAGGCGGCGCCGAAACAAGCCATCGGCACCCTCACCCTTTATGCCTTCTCTTGCGACAACTGGAGACGTCCGGAGGCGGAGGTCTCCGCCCTGATGGGGCTGCTCCGGCTCTACCTGCGCAACGAGATCGCCCGTTTGGTCGAAAGCGGCGTACGTCTCAGCGTGATCGGCCGGCGAGACCGCTTGCCCGAGGGACTCGCCGTCGCCATCGGCCGAGCCGAGGCCGTAACACTCGAGGGGAAAGCCCTGCATCTGCGGATCGCCGTCGATTACTCCGCCCGCGATGCCATTCTCGCCGCCGCGCTCGCCAGCGCCAGCAATCCCGGGATGACCCGCACCACCTTCTCGACCCTGGTGACGGGCGATGCCTGTGTCCCCGAGGTCGATCTCGTGATCCGCACCAGCGGCGAGCAGCGGCTTTCCGATTTCCTGCTCTGGGAGAGCGCCTACGCCGAACTTCACTTCACCCGCCGCCATTGGCCTGATTTCGATGCCGGAGACCTCGAAGAAGCTCTCGCCGCCTACCGCAATCGCGACCGCCGCTTCGGAGGGCTGGCTACCGGGTCCGTGGCGGCCTGAAAAGCTGAGCCGACGATTGGCGAGGCAGGAGGCTGAAGGGTCGGGTCAAAGACTACCCTCTCACCCTTCGGCAGGCTGTTTTCCTTGCGATATGATGGTTCGGTCGGCTTGAGCCAGGCATAGCTTCGTCGGCGAGCAGACGGCTCCCTCGACCTTTAGGGCTGCGCTGCCCTCAGACGAAAAAGAGGAAGGCTCCGAAGCTCGCGAGGAAGCCCGCAAGAGACACCGCCGAGAGAGCAAGAAATTTGGAGGATGCCGTCGATCCGTCGTCGGCTCCGTCCTCGATGGGCGAGAAGGCACGACCCGCAGCCTGCGACGCGCGGATGAGATCGTCGTGGCGCACCATTCTCAAGGCTGCAGACGGCGCCATGTCGCTCTCCGACCGATCGGTTCTATGTGCGGAAACGCACAAACCAGAGATTGGTTCCCGACCCGACCCGTCATCGCCCCGCCATGTCCGGCTCCTAGGAATCCGTCACCTAAGTCACAGGACGAGTTCCACCATGACCGAGCCGCTGCGCACCCGCTCGCAGGCCGCCGAAGACGGCGAGGATGCAGGCACGAATACGAGCGGCAACGCCACGTTCGGCGATGTGGTCGCCGCGCGGTTCGACCGGCGCGACCTCCTGCGCGGTCTCCTCGGGGTCGGCGCCATCGCGGCGGTGGTGACGCCCCGCGCGCTCGCCGCCGCCCCGGCTGCGGCGGCGCAGGGACGGGCGACGCCGTTCCCGTTCAAGGAAATCGAAGCGGGTTCGGACACCCACCATCACGTTGCCGAGGGGCACGATGCCGACATCCTGATCCGCTGGGGCGATCCGGTCCTGCCTGGCGCGCCTGCTTTCGATCCGCGGAACCAGTCGGCGGAGGCCCAGGCCCGGCAGTTCGGCTACAACAACGACTTCGTCGGTTATTTCCCGATGCCCGGCGCCGCCGATCCGGCGGCGCACGGACTTCTCGTGGTCAATCACGAATACACCAACGAGGAGTTGATGTTCCCCGGCCTCGGCCGCCAGGATATCAAGACCGTCGCGTTCAAGGGCATGAACCGCGAGCTCGTCGATATCGAGATGGCCGCCCATGGCGGATCGGTGATCGAGGTGAAGCGAACGGACGGCAAATGGGCCGTGGTGCCGAACTCGCCTCACGCCCGGCGCATCACCGCGGAGACGGTGATGACTTTGTCCGGTCCCGCCGCAGGCTCCGACCGGCTGAAGACGACGGCCGATCCTGTGGGCCGTACGGTGAAGGGGATGATCAACAACTGCGCCGGCGGAACCACCCCCTGGGGGACGTGGCTCACCTGCGAGGAGAACATCAACTACTACTTCTCAGGCACACTCGCCGAGGGCTCGGGGGAGGCGGCCAATCACAAGCGCTTGGGCCTACCCGGCAACGCCTATGCCTGGGGCCGCTTCCATGAGCGGTTCGACCTGTCCAAAGAGCCGAACGAGCCGAACCGCTTCGGCTGGGTCGTGGAGATCGACCCGTTCGATCCCGCCTCCGTCCCGACGAAGCGCACCGCCATGGGCCGGTTCAAGCACGAAGGCGCCGCCGGCATCGTCTCGAAGAGCGGCCGCTACGTGGTCTACCAGGGCGACGATGAGCGTTTCGACTACGTCTACAAGTTCGTGACGGACGCGGCCGTAAATCTCGCCGACCGGCGGGCCAACCGCGATATCCTGGATTCCGGCACGCTCCACGTCGCCCGGTTCGATGCCGACGGACGCGGCGCCTGGATGCCGCTGGTCTTCGGACAAGGCCCCCTGACGACGGAGAACGGGTTCCGCTCCCAGGCCGACGTGGTCATCGAGGCACGGCGTGCCGCCGACCTCCTCGGCGCCACCAAGATGGATCGCCCGGAAGACGTCGAGGCCAATCCGAAGACCGGCAAGGTCTATGTCATGCTCACCAACAACGTGAAACGCAAACCCGACGAGGTGAACGCCGCCAATCCGAGGCCCGACAACCGCTTCGGCCACATCGTGGAGCTGACCCCCGACGAGGGCGACCATGCGGCACCGGGCTTCGCCTGGGAGATCCTCGTCAAATGCGGCGATCCCTCCATCGCTACGGTCGGCGCCACCTTCTCCTCCGCGACGACGAAGGACGGCTGGTTCGGCATGCCGGACAATTGCTCGGTCGACGGACAGGGTCGGCTCTGGGTCGCCACCGACGGGAACTCGCCATCGAAGACGGGCCGGAACGACGGAATCTGGGCCATGGAGACGGACGGGCAGGGACGGGGCACCGGCAAGCACTTCTTCCGGGTGCCCAACGGCGCGGAGATGTGCGGCCCCTACTTCACACCGGACGACACCACGTTCTTCGTCGCCGTCCAGCATCCCGGCGAGGCCGACGAGGAGGATCCGAAGGCCGCCCCCGCCACGTTCGAGGCACCCTCGACCCGGTGGCCGGATTTCGACGATGCGATGCCGCCCCGCCCGGCCATCGTCGCCATCACGAAGCGCGGGGGCGGCCGGGTCGGAAGCTGACCGCTCGGCCTTTCCAGCTGGACACTGGATCCCCCTCCGTCGCCGCTGAATGGCGGCCCTGTCGAACCGGCGTCGTGGAACTCGCCCCCATTGCGCCGCAACTCCTTCAGAGTGCCAGCAGGGGTACGGATAGCGCCCCGGGAAAGGGCAGGGCGTAGCGACCGCGACGGTCCCTCCGAAATCCCGACGACACAGCGTTAAGGGAATCGGCGCAAGCTGTGCAGGAACACGGGGAGAGACCTCCCGCGCCCTCATGGCGGCGCTTCACGTTTCCGTTTCGTTCCTGTATGGTTGGCACATGACTCAGCGCGAGACCTCACGCCAGGCCGTTGCGGCCCCCGCCGTCGGCCGGCCGAGCGATCTGTTCGCAGGCGGCCAGGCGCCGGTTCGCGGTGCCAAGGCTTCCTCCGCCGCCCGGGCGCCCCTCGACAAGGCGCCCATCGAAACAGCCGAGGCCGGCTACGACGCCTCGTCGATCGAAGTGCTGGAGGGGCTGGAGCCCGTCCGGCGCCGGCCGGGCATGTATATCGGCGGCACCGACGAACGCGCCCTGCACCATCTCTTCGCCGAGGTGATCGACAATTCCATGGACGAGGCTGTGGCCGGCCATGCCAGCTACATCGAGGTGGAACTGGAGGCGACGGGCCACCTCGTCATCACCGATAACGGACGCGGTATCCCGGTGGACCCGCATCCGAAATTCCCCGGCAAATCCGCCCTCGAAGTCATCATGACGACGCTGCACGCCGGCGGAAAATTCGACTCGAAGGTCTACGAGACCTCGGGCGGCCTTCATGGCGTCGGCATCTCCGTGGTCAATGCCCTCTCGGACAGCCTCGAGGTCGAGGTCGCCCGCAGCCAGACCCTGTACCGCCAGACGTTCTCGCGCGGCCACGTGCAGGGGCCTCTGGTGGAGGTCGGCCGGGTGCAGAACCGTCGCGGCACCCGGGTGCGCTTCCATCCCGATGCCGAGATCTTCGGAGCTCTGAAATTCGATCCGCGCCGGCTGTTCAAGATGGCCCGGTCAAAGGCCTACCTGTTCGGCGGCGTCGAAATCCGCTGGCGTTGCGCGCCGTCCCGGATCGAGGGGATGGACGACGTCCCGGCAGAGACCGTGCACCGCTTCCCCGGCGGCCTGCGCGATTATCTCGCCCGCGATCTCGAGGGCAAGGAACTCGTCACCGATGCGGTTTTCGCCGGCAAGGTGACGAAGCCCGGTGGCCATGGCTCCCTCGAATGGGCCGTCGCCTGGATGGTGGTGGAGGACGGGGTCTCGCACTCCTATTGCAACACCATCCCCACCGCCGAGGGTGGCACGCATGAAAGCGGCCTGCGCGTCGCCCTGCTGCGGGCCCTACGCGAACATGCCGAACGCGTCGGCCAGGCTAAGCGCATGACCTCCGTCACAACGGATGACGTCATGGCGACCTGCGCCTCGATGCTCTCCGTCTTCATCCGCGAGCCGGAATTCCAGGGCCAGACCAAGGACAAGCTCGCCACCGTGGAAGCCTCGAGGATTGTCGAGACGGCGATCCGCGACGCGTTCGACCATTGGCTCGCCGCCTCCCCGGCACAGGCCAACAAACTTCTCGACTGGGTGATCGACCGGGCCGAGGAGCGCCTGCGCCGACGCCAGGAGAAAGAGGTCGCGCGCAAATCCGCGACCCGCAAGCTACGTCTGCCGGGCAAGCTCGCCGATTGCTCCAAGGCCGGTACGGCCGGCTCGGAAATCTTCATCGTCGAGGGCGATTCCGCCGGCGGCTCGGCAAAGCAGGCGCGCGACCGCGCCAGCCAGGCGATCCTGCCCCTGCGCGGCAAGATCCTCAACGTGGCCTCGGCCAGTCGCGACAAGATGGGCGCCAACCAGCTCATCTCCGACCTGACCCAGGCGCTCGGTTGCGGCACGGGCAACAGTTACAAGGGCGAGGATCTTCGCTACGAGAAGGTCATCATCATGACCGACGCCGATGTCGACGGCGCCCATATCGCATCCCTGCTGATCACCTTCTTCTATCGCCAGATGCCCAAGCTCATCGACAAGGGTCATCTCTACCTCGCGATCCCGCCGCTCTACCGCCTCCAGCACGGCGCGAAGACGGCCTATGCCCGTGACGATGCCGATAAGGAGCGGGTCATCAAGACCACGTTCAAGGGTGCCAAGGTCGAGATCAGCCGCTTCAAGGGGCTCGGCGAGATGATGCCGGCGCAGTTGAAGGAGACGACCATGGACCCGAAGAAGCGCACCCTTCTGCGCGTCGCGGTCCTCGACGAGGCGCGCGTCTCCACGGGCGACGCCGTGGAGCGGCTGATGGGCAACAAGCCCGAAGCCCGCTTCGCCTTCATCTCCGAACGCGCCGCCTTCGCCGACGAGGCCGTGCTCGACATCTGATGCCGAGTGCGGGTTGAGGCGGGCTGATCGAGGTCTGGCATGAGACAGGGGAAGCACCGCTTCCCCGTCACTGTGCGACGAACCCATACCAACGCAAAAAACCCGGCCGCGAGGCCGGGTTTTTCGTTTGGACGATCCTGAGCCGCGCAGCCCTCGAGAAGGACTGCGCGGAGATCATGGACGATCCTAGTAGGTGCCGAACTTGTAGTTCAGGCCGGCGCGGACGACGGCGAACTCGTCGTCGCGACGACCGCTGCTGATCGACTGCACGACAGCGTTGTTGGCGGCGGTGTTGATGATGAAGGCGCCCTGGTTGCGGGTGCCGCGATCGAGGTTCACGTACAGGCCTTCGACCTTCAGCGTCACAGCGGAAGCGCGGAAGAAGTTGAAGAACGAGTCGGTGGGGAGAGCGTATTCGATACCACCGCCGACGGCGTAGCCGGTGCGGAAGTCGTCGTTGCCCTGGAAGCCGCCGAAGCTACGGTCGGTGCTGCCAGCGCCGTAAGCGAAGCCGCCGGTGCCGTACACGAGGGTGCGGTCGAAAGCGTAGCCGAGGCGACCGCGGACGGTACCGAAGAAGTCGAGGCTGGAGAGGCCACGCGGGTCGTTGATGGCGAAGCCGGGAGCGGCAACGACGCCCGAGTCACGACGCTTGGCGCCGAAATCGAGGTACTGGGCGTCGGCTTCGATACCGACGACCACGCCCGAACCCGGGGTGAACTGGTAGTTGTAACCGATCTGCGCGCCGCCGGAGAAGCCGTCCTGGCTGTCCTTGCTGAAAGTGGCGACCTGCGGGGTGCCAGCGGCGGTGAAGCGGCTCGCCACCGGGAAGGAGTTGGGGCCTTCCTTGCCGGCGTCGAAAGCGTAACCGGCGTTGATACCGGCGTAGAAGCCCGTCCACGTGAAGACCGGGACCGGAACGAAGACCGGCGGAGCGGCGCGACGGGGAAGGTCGGCGGCCGAAGCGACAGCAGTCAGGCCGGCGAGAACGGTCGTAGCGAGAAGCAGTCTTTTCATTGTGTGTCTGGTCCTGATGGGCATTAAGCCTGAGCGCTTGTAGGCTTGGTCGGGCGTGAGGTCTGTCGCATTCCTGCAACAACATCCATCGAATACAGCAGCAGCCGTCAACGAAGGGTAAAGGTTAGACTCAGGTGAGGAATTGGGAATCGGCCACGTGTTCTGGCGCACCTGAGGGTATTTCTCCTTCAGAGCGACCGATGATCCAGATCCACCGGTGCGACATCCGCTCCGCACCTTCTACAACCATTTGTTAATCAGAATAATTCTGCATCATTCAGATCAGCAACAATGATCACTGTGATGTTCGCGAGAACGGTGTCCGGCTTTCAAGGGGACGACGCCGCTCCTGCATGGGAGCGGGGCCTGGCAAGTAAATGCAGGATTGGGAGTCGCGCAGGTGCGGCGGTCGCGAGGCTCGCGCCGTGGAACCCGGTTTTCGGGTCGCTGCGACGCCTAGGCGGCATGTCGCGAACGGAGCGATCGTACCGATCCGGCGTCTCGTCTCCGACGAAACGAACCTTGCGAGCCATGATCTGAGCGATCCGGGCTTCCCGGCCAGCGCCGTGGCCTATGCGTCCAGAGCCCCGGAGAATGAGGGCGGGGCGATCAACGGTCGATCAGCAGGATCGCACCGGGCTAACGGATACGTGATGACTCCGCCGACGGCGCAGAGCGCCGCCGGCAAGGGACTCGCCCGGTTTCTCAGGCGGCCGTAACCCAGAGTTCACCCTTGCCGAGGGTGGCGAGATCGCCGGAATAGCGCTTGAGCGCACCCGCCGCGAGGTCGGCATGGGCGGGGCTGAGGGCGCGCAGGGATCGGGCGAGCAGGCGCAAGAACACGAGATCGTGCGTTCCCGTCTCGACGAAACTCGGGCTCAGGGCACCGTGTCCGCCTGCGAGGATCGTCCCACGCCGCATGCCGTAGCCCGGATGGTCACCCACCGAGAGGGCCGCGATCGTGCCTGCGATCATCCGCGATCCGGCATGAGCCCCGGCGGATCCGACCAGGATCAGCCCGCGCCGCATGCGGTCGCCGAGATAATCGCCGGCCGAGCCTCGGATCACCAGCGTGGCGCCGTCGAGCCCGGCCTTGGCGGCATAGACTGCGCCGCCCGCATGATCGCCGGCATCCCCTTCGATGGTGATCGTGCCGCCCTTGGCACCCGATCCAGCATAGGGGCCGGCCGATCCCGTGACCGTCACCGATCCCGATGCCATGCCTGCGCCGAGGCGCTGGCCGACATCGCCGACGACCCGGATCGAACCGCCGCTGAGCGAGGCACCAATGCTGTCGAAGCGGGATGACCCGCCCTCGATGGTCAGGCTGTCGGAGCCGTCGAGGCTGATCGTGAAGACGTCGCCCAGCGTCAGGCCGCGTCGGCTGGTGCCGATGTGGAGTTTCCCCGCCTCGGCCTCGGAGAGGCCGCTCAGCGAGAGCGGATTCACATGGAGAAAATCGAGCCGCTCCGGCGGCTCCTGGCGCAGGGTGAGGGTGCTCATGCCGCTCCAGCCTCGCTCGCCGGCTCCTTCGAGAGCAGGTCCTTCAGGTGATAATGGTGGCGGCCGAGATTGCCGCCGTAATTGCCCGCCGTCACTGCGACGAGCCCGTGCGCGGCACCCGCCTCGGTGGAGGCGTGGAGCGCCGCGCGCATGGATTCGGCCACTGAGCGGGATGTGAGCCCGTCGATGACGATCTCCAGCACCACACCGACCTCTGCCGCGAGTTCGGAGCCGGCCCGGCCCTTGAGGGTCGGGCAATAGGCGTCGTTGGTGGAGGCCATCATGCCCTTGGTGCGCGCGCCGACCTTCGAACCGGAGCGGACGATGCCGCCTGGGAAGGGCAGGATCACATCCGCCACCGAGCGAGCGGCATCCACGGCGATCTCCGCGACCTTGAGAGTCTCGGCATGGTTGCGCCCGAGGAACAGCAGGTTGCCGCCACCCACCGCGCCGTCCACCGCGCGGACGAAATCCTCACAGAGGAATTCGCCATCCATCACCGGCACACGCCAGTAGCGCCGCGCCTTGCCGGAGACGGGGTCGGTCAGACGCTTGGCCACCGCGAACCCGTCACCGAAATACCGGATCGCGCCGCCGAGCTTGATCTTGTGAGGCCCGTCGACGCCCGCATAGCAGGCAGTGCCGGGGCATGTGAGGATGCACTGGCCGACGCGCTTGAGGAGTTGGTCCTTGAGGCCGTTCGGCTCGAAGCCGAACAGCAGCACGCGCACGCCGGGGCGGCCGTCCGGAGTCTCCTCCGGCGAGAGCTCGCAATCGATCCCGGCCTCGGCGCCGCAGCCGATCACCGACGTAGCGAACCCGGTCATGGTCACGGCGGCGATCATCGCCCATTTGGCGGTGTCGTTGGTGATGATCAGCGCCGTACCGGCGACGTCGAACGCCTCGGCGAAGGTGTCGATCACCGGAATGCCGTTGAGGGTGAGGTCAGCCATGGTCAGTCACCCATCCTCACGCGACGCATCGTCTTCGAGCCCTGCAGGATCTTCATGCGCGACATGCCACGTCCTCGAACACGTCGCCCGCGGGGAAGGCCGCGTCCGGCACGGTGAAGCTGTCGAGGCCGGTGCCGAAGCGAGCGTCGAGATAGGCGTCGGCGCGCGTCACCATCGCCTTGTCGGATTCGACGACGAGCTCCAACGTCCGGCCCGAACGCCAGTTCACGATCTCGCCATCCTCGACGATGACCTCGCCGTCCTTCAGGACGAGTCGGGCACGGGCGAACATCGCGGTCCGGTTCTTGTCGTCCCGGTAGATTGCGACATCGGCGCGGGCGCCCTCACGGAGATGGCCGCGATCGGCGAGGCCGAGGAGCTTGGCCGGGCCGGACCGCGTCAGCTGCGCGATCTCGGAGAAGGAATATTCCCGCTCGATCCCGCACAGGCCGGACCGCTCGGCGATGACCTTGTGCAGGCCGGCGATCTCACGGTCGCGCTCCTCTTTGTCCATCAGCAGATGGATGATCCGCGGATATTCGGTGAAGGGGCCGCCATTGGGATGGTCGGTGGTGAGGATGGTGCGCTCCGGATCGCCCGATAGCAGCATCAATTCGAGGCCGATCGCCCATTGCAGGGAGCTGACCGGGCCGCGCGGCTTGTACAGGAACGGCACGATGCCGCCGCCTTCCGCGTCGCCCGCCGTAATGATCCACTTCTTCGGGTTCGCGCCCTTGCGGCCGGCGAACTGGCGGATCACGTCCAGCGAGATCGTCACGGTCTGGCCGAAGGCGACCTGACCCACGTCGAACGTGGCGTTGGGGTGCCGCTCCATCGCCTCCGTGATTCGCTCGGCCGCAGAGCGGAAGCCGCCGGTGGCCGGGTTGGCAGGATCGGCCGCGCCATAGGCATAGAATTGCGCATGGGCGAAGTGGATGCGTCGGCCCTCCGCCGCGTCCATCGTCGCCACGAACGAATCGTCGGCGCCGGGAATGCCGAGATTGTTGGCATGGACGTGGAGCGGGTGCGGGACACCGATCTCCTCCACCGCGTCGAGGAGGGCGTTCATGATCTTGCGGGTGGTGAGCCCGTAGACCGGGATCTCCTCGTCGAGGCTGAGATTGAGCATCCCGTCCTTGAAGGCCGATGCGCCTCCCGCATTGATGCACTTGACGCCGAGGCCCCGCGAGGTCGCCACCGAGAGGGCGACGAGGTCCCGCACCGCCGCCTTGCCCTCGCGCTGGCGCAGCAATTCGAGGAGCTGGTCGTCGTTGCCCATCACCGTAAGGGCGCCGCGGTCGAGCAGCGGGATGTCGGCGAGTTCGAGCTGCGTCGCGAGCGCGTTGGTCGGCGGCATCGCCGGCTCGACGGCGACGGTGTAGCCCATCCGCGCGTAATTCGCGCCGATCCAGGCGGCGGAGCCGCCGGCATGAGCGAAGGGATGGCCTTCTGGCGCGGCCTCGCTGGCATAGAGATCGGGCAGCAGCAGGCGGCTCATCACCACGTTGCCGCCGGCGATATGCGAATGCACCTCGACGCCGCCCGCCATCACGACGCAGCCGGAAGCATCGATGGTCCGGTCGGGCTTGCGCTCGGATGCGGCGACGACATGGCCGTCCTCGATCCAGACATCACCGATACCGTCGCGGCCGGCGGTAGGATCGACGACCCGGCCGCCCTGGATCAGGATCAGCATGAGACGCCCTTCTTCTGCGTGAGGCGATCTTGGATGGCAGCGAGCACGCCGGCCGCCGTGAGGTCGGCCGGTTGGCCGACGGGGGGCGAATAGGTGATCGCCGCGCGACGCTCGTTCCACAGGGCGCCGCCGGCGGTCTCGCCGGGCACGCCCACCGCGATGACGATGTCGGCGACGTCGCCCGTGGCCTCGGGGCTGCCCTCGCCGACAATGGCGATGGTCGGCAGGCTGCCGAGCCAGTCCGGGCGTGGGGCAGGGATGGCGGCGAGCCACAGGGCGGCATCGACTTCACCGGCGGCCACCTGGCGCGCGCTATCAAACCGCCAGGGATCATGCTCGGGCAGGTCGCGTCCGAAACCGACCCGCGGCGGCTGGCCGGTGGTCCAGGAGGCGAGCTGGGTCACGGCACGCCCCTGGAACCCGTCGGAGATGGAGAGCGCGAAGAAACGCGTGAGGTCGTTGAGGTCGCGAACCAGACCCTGCAGCATCTCCACGCCGAGCTCACCGAGCTCGGCCGCATCGTAGAGAACGACGCCGTATTGCGCGGTCGTGAGACGACGGGCGAGGTCTGCAAAGGCCGCTTCGCCGGAGAGGTTGCCCTTCACGTAAGCGCGCAGATGCGCCACCGAGACGGCGAGCCCGCCGGTATCGGCGGGATAGGCCACGTGCCGCGTGGCTCCGTTGCCGGGACCGCCGAGGGAGAGCAGCGTCCGCTCGGAGCCGGCGGCGCGGCCGCGCACCGGCGCGGAGGAGGCGATCTCCTGCACGATCGGGCGGTCCCACGGTCGAAGGCCGACAACCAGCACGGCATCGGCCCGGCCGATCGCCTCGGCCGGCGTCGTGTTGAGGTTACCGAACTGACTGAGAGGACCGAGCTCCGCATAGAGTCCGTCGCCACCGGCGGGATCGACGGAGGCGCCGATCAGTCCGGCCAGATGATAGGCCGCCCTCACCGCGCTCGTATCCGCACTCAACCCCGTGACGATCGGAGTCTTCGCTGTGGCGAGGAGCGTCGCGGCGGCCTCCACCGCCGCGCTCACGTCCACCGCACCACCCTTTACCCAGGCAGCCATGCCTTCACCTTGGAGAACGAGGGCCCGGCACGCGCTGTGTTCAGCGTCGCGCACGGCGGGACTGCGCCAGTCCATTCCTAGTGGGCCGGCACGTTTGCATCGCGGAGACGTCGCAAGCAACCCCCCACGCTCGCCGCTTCGGGGCAATCGCATGGAGGCAATGGGGTTCGAGATGGCGGGCGGTGCTTGCGAGCGGTCGGCCCTCCGTGGGAGAAGCCGGCAACCGGGCCGTCGTCTCGAGCGCGGTTTTGCTCCCGCCACCGACCGACGGGACGAGGATGCGGCTGACACGCGCCAGGACGGGAGCGTGTCACGATAAAGGAGCTCGCCGTGGACCGGATCGCCGACGAACGGCCTCTCAGCCAGGAAGCGGCGACACGCGGCGCAGTCCGGGTGCATGCACCCGCGCGCCTGCATTTCGGGTTTCTCGATCTTCATGGCGGCCTCGGCCGGCGCTTCGGGAGCATCGGCCTCGCGGTCGACGCCCCCTCCATCGATCTCACCGCGAGGCCGGCGGCGGCGCTCCGGGTGGACGGGTTCGAGGCCGGGCGCGCCAGGGGCTATGCCGAGGCGGCGGCGCGCCATCTCGGCATCGCAGGGCACGCCGCCTTGCAGGTGGACCAGGCGATCCCCGCCCATGCCGGTTTCGGCTCGGGCACGCAGCTCGCGCTGAGTGTCGCCGCGGCGCTGGCCGCCCTCGACGGCCGTCCCTTTTCACCCGATGCCTTCGCCGATGCCCTCGACCGTGGCAACCGGTCCGGCGTGGGCCTCGCCGCCTTCACCCAAGGCGGGCTGATCGTCGACGGGGGCCGAGACGCCAGCAATGGCCCGCCGCCCCTGATCGCGCGTCTCGCCTATCCTGAAGCGTGGCGGGTGCTGCTCATCCTCGACGAGGGCATGACGGGAGTGCATGGCACCCGTGAGGTCGAGGCCTTCCGAGACCTGCCGCGCTTCCCGGAGGCGCAGGCGGCCGAGATCTGCCGCATCGTACTGATGCAGGTGCTGCCCTCCGTCGCCACGGCGGAGCCCGAAGGATTCGGGGCCGGCATCACCACCATCCAGCGGTTGATCGGCGACCACTTCGCGCCGCATCAGGGAGGGCGCTATGCGAGCCCCGCCGTGGCGGAGGCCCTTGCGGCGATCGCCGCCAGAGGGGTGGCCGGCTACGGCCAGAGTTCATGGGGGCCGACCGGCTTCGCCCTCCTGGCGTCGGAGGCCGAGGCCCAGGCGCTCAAGGCCGACCTCGAACGTCCCGGTTCCCTGCGCTTCGTGATCGCGCGCGGACGCAACAGCGGCGCCTCGGTCACGCGACTTTAAGGGAACCTGGCGCATGAGCGACGCTTGACCATGCCGGCCCAGGCCGGTTCTGGATGTAGACGTGAAAGAAACCATGCGAGAGGCGACCCCGCGAGGGAGTCGGACACTTGCGGAGGAGACAGACGATGGCCCGTTCGATTCTGCATATGCTGACGCCCCTCAAGCATATGAGCCCGTTCGACGTGAACATGGCTGTGGATGCTGGCTTCGAGACGATCGCGACCTATACGGACGTAACCCTGCCGGACGTGACCTCCCTGGTGCAGGATTCGATCTTCTCCCGCTCGCCCCAGGACGGTACGCGCACCAGCATCTTCATCGGCGGTAAGAATGCCGAGGATGCCCTCGACATGATGGACCGGGCGAAGAAAGCCCTGGTACCGCCCTTCGCCAATCACATCGTGGCCGATCCGGCCGGGTCCTTCACCACCGGTGCCGCCATGGTCGCCGAGGTGACCCGCGCCCTCAAAGCGAAGTTCGGCACCGACCTGAAGGGCAAGCGCATCGTCATCTTCGGCGGAGCCGGCGTCGTGGCTTATGTGGCGGCGGTGATCGGCGCGCTGGAAGGCGCCAAGACCGTCCTCGTCGGGCATGATGGCGAGGAGCGTGTCAGCAAGATCGCCTTCACGATGAAATGGCGCTTCGGCATCGATGTCGGCGCCGTCGACGGCTCCACCGGCGATGCGCGCCGCGCCGCCATCGCCGAGGCCGACGTGATCCTCTCGGCCGGCCCGGCCGGCGTCCCGATCCTGTCGGCGACAGATCTCGAATCGGCGCCGAAGCTCCTCGTCGCCTCCGACGTGAACGCAGTACCGCCCGCCGGCATCGCTGGAATCGACGTGAACGCCAAGGACGTGGCGCTGCCCACGGGCAAGGGTATCGGCATCGGCGCGCTCGCGGTCGGCAACGTCAAGTATCAGACCCAGTCGCGCCTGTTCCGCCAGATTCTCGCTGCCGACGAGCCCCTCTGCCTCGATTTCCGCGACGCCTACAAGGTCGCCGTCGAGGTGGCCGGCTGACGGGCACTCATCTGCTCGCTCGATCCTACCCATGACCTCATCCTGAGGTGTCCGCGAAAGCGGGCCTCGAAGGAGGTCTCCAGCTCCCACCGAGCAAACTGGAAGCCTCCTTCGAGGCCTTCGCTTCGCTCGTCGCCTCAGGATGAGGCAGGGTGGTGGGAGCGGCGTAGGAGTGATCCGAAGCGATCGCCGCAATGGCAGCATCATCCGAACGGCGTCCGTCCCAGGGTGACGCACTTCTCATCGCCGCCCAGTCCGGGCGCGCTCTGGCGCAGGCCGCGCGCAGGGCGGGCCTGCGCCCCTATGTCCTCGACCTTTTCGGCGATGCCGACACCCGCGCCCTCGCCGAAGGCTATCGCCCCGCCGAGGGCCGTTTCGGCGAAGGGCTGACGGGGGAGGGCGTTCTGGCCGAGCTCGATGCCCTGGCCGCCAAGACGGACAAGCCACCGATCGGACTGGTTCTCGGCAGCGGCTTCGAGACCGCCCCGGACCTGATGGAGGAACTGGGCCGGAGCCACAGGCTGCTGGGGGCTACGCCCCGCTCGGTCCGGGCCCTGAAGGATCCGTTCGCCTTCGCCGCCCTCTGCGCGCGGCACGCGATTCCCCATCCCGAAGTGACACGGGACCTTCTGGCTGACCGATCGGGCTGGCTGGTCAAGCGTGCCGGCGGGTCCGGCGGCAGCCATATCCGCCCCGCGGGCATGGGCCGGGCCCCACCCGGCGCCTACTTCCAGAGACGCGTCGATGGAACAGCCCATGCGGTCGCCTTCCTGGCCGACGGGCGCGAGGTGGCGATCCTGGCGGTGAGCGAGCAATGGAGCGCGCCGTCTCCCTTACGCCCCTTCCGCTATGCCGGTGCGCTGGAACGGGCGGCCCACGAGCCGCCTTTCCTGGCCGCCCCCGCCCTCGACGCGATCACGGCGGCGATTGGTAGCCTCGTCGCCGCGACGGGGCTTCGCGGCCTCGCCAGCGCCGACCTCCTCGTCTCCGAGGCGGGATGGTGGCTCACCGAGATCAACCCGCGCCCCGGAGCCACGCTGGACATCCTGGACCGACGCGACACGCCACTGCTGACCGCGCATATCGACGCGAGCCTCGGCGTTTTGCCGCGAATCGAACCAGCACCGGTGGATGCGGCGGCCACGGAAATCTGGTACGCGGCAGCCGGCTACGCGCCGATGCCGCCCCTCGACTGGCCGGATTTCGTTCGCGACCGCCCACAATCCGGCGCCCCCGTGGCACGCGATGCACCGTTATGCACCGTGTTCGCCCAAGGTCCGGACTCGGCCGCCACCCGAGACCTATTGCGTGTCCGGGCCGCCACTATGCGGACCCTGCTCGCCCCGACGGAGGAAGCCCGATGACCACCCATCCCCCCGCCACGCTCCGGACTACGCCGAGCCTGAACGCCCTGTCCGCTCCCCTCGTGGAGAAGCTGGTAGCGGACGCCGAGGCCCTGCGCCTTGCCGTCACCACCGAGAACGGCGCGCGCATGGTCGATGCCGGCGCCACCGTGCGCGGCTCCATCGAGGCCGGACGGCGCATCGCCGAGATCTGCCTCGGCGGCCTCGGCACCGTCTCGATCGTTCCCACAGGACCGATCGCGTCCTGGCCCTATTCCGTCGTGGTGCATTCCGCCGATCCAGTTCTGGCCTGCCTCGGCAGCCAGTATGCCGGCTGGTCGCTTGCCGACGAGACCGGGGATTCCGGTTTCTTCGCCCTGGGTTCCGGCCCCGGCCGTGCCGTCTCGGTGGTGGAAGACCTCTACAACGAGCTCGGCTACCGTGACACGGCCAGCCGAACCGCCCTGGTGCTCGAAGCCGCCGGCGGACCGCCCGCCTCCGTCATCGCCAAGGTTGCCGAGGCCTGCGGCCTGTCGGCCGAGGCCCTGACCTTCATCTACGCACCGACCCAGTCGCTGGCCGGCTCGACACAGGTCGTCGCCCGCGTCCTCGAAGTCGCCCTGCACAAGGCCCATACCGTGGGCTTCGACCTGCACAAGATCGTCGACGGCATCGGCTCGGCCCCGCTCTCGCCGCAGCATCCCGACTTCATCCAGGCCATGGGCCGCACCAACGACGCCATCATCTATGGCGGCCGGGTGCAGCTCTTCGTCGAGGCCGACGAGGCGGATGCCAAGCAACTCGCTGAGCAGCTTCCCTCCACCACCTCCGCCGATCATGGGGCGCCCTTCGCCGAGATCTTCGGCCGGGTGAACGGCGATTTCTACAAGATCGACGGCGCGCTCTTCAGCCCGGCCGAGGTCATCGTCACCTCGGTGACCACCGGCAAGAGCTTCCGCGGTGGCCGGCTGATGCCGGAACTGGTGGAAGCCTCCTTCAGCTGAGGCCCATCACGCAACCCTCCCCCCTCCGCGGGGGAGGGTGGTCGCGGAGCGACCGGGAGAGGGGAAGCCCTGTCCGGAACCGGCGCTCCCCTCTCCCGACCCGCTTCGCGGGCCACCCTCTCCCGCAAGGGGGAGAGGGATCGACGTCGAGGTTGCGAACAACATGCGCATCGGACTCGCGGCCGATAACGGCAACTGGCACAAGGCCCGATTGAGGGCCGCCCTGGAACATCTCGGCGCCGAGCCGGTGCTGTTTTCGCTCGCCGACGTGGCGGTGGTCACCGGCGCGGGCGAACCGCTGCGGGTGCCGGGGTTCGCGGACGGCCTGCCCGACGGCGTCCTCCTGCGCACCATCGCCGGGGGTACCTTCGAGGCCACCACCATGCGGCTCGGCGTGCTCCACGCCCTCGTCGCATCCGGGGTCACGGTCTGGAATTCCCCCGGTGCCATCGAGCGCTCGGTGGACAAGGCCATGACGAGCCTCCTCGTCGCCAGGGCGGGCCTGCCCACTCCCGACACGTTCGTCTTCTCCAGCCGTGAGGCCGCCGCCGCCTGCGTCGCCCGCGAGGCGGGACCGGGCCGGCCACTGGTGCTCAAGCCGCTCTTCGGCTCACAGGGCGAGGGTTTGCAGCTGATCGAACGGCCGGAAGACCTGCCCGCCGAGGAGGCCGTGTCGCGGGTCTATTATCTCCAGCGCTACATCGCGCGGAACGACGGCCTCTGGCGCGATTACCGCGTCTTCGTCTGCGAGGGCCGGGCCATCGCCGCCATGATCCGCGAAGGCGACGGCTGGATCACCAACGTCCATCGCGGGGGCCGGCCATTGCCCTGGGCGATGCCGGAGAAGGCTGCCGAGCTCGCCGAGCGGGCCGCCGCCGCCATCGGCGTCGACTATACCGGCATCGACCTCGTGGAAGACGGGGAGGGCGGATACCTCGTCCTCGAAGTGAATTCCATGCCGGCCTGGTCGGGCCTGCAGCAGGTCACCGAGGTCGACGTCGCGGCCGCCGTGGCCCGGGGCTTCCTCAACGCCGTACGGGCAGCGAGGCCCCCGCGGCTCCTCGCGGCATCGGGATGAGTGGGCTTTCGCCGGAGGCGATCGCCACGGCCTACCGGGCGTGCTGCTTGGCCGAGCTCGATGCCCTGAAACCCGGAAACGTCCACGTCTTCGGCGACGGCCACCGCATGGCGGTGGCCGATTTCGTCACGAGCGCCGAAATTTCCGCTCCCCATCTCGCGGAACCCGGCGCGCGGATCGGCCGGCGCGTCCACACCGCCATGGGGGCGACCCTCGGCGCGGTGGGCCAGAACACCAATCTCGGCATCCTGCTCCTCTGCGCGCCCCTGGCGCTCGCCGCCGAACGCGGCGGCCCTCTGCGCGAGGCGTTGAGCCACGTTCTCGTTACCCTCGACGCTGCCGATGCGACCGACGTCTTCGCGGCGATTCGCGCCGCCAATCCGGGCGGCCTCGGCCGAGTCGAACGGCACGACGTGACCGAATCGGTAGCGCCCGCCAGCCTCGTCGCTGCCATGGCAGAGGCGGCCCCGCGTGACCGGATCGCCCGCGCCTACGTCACCGATTTCGCCGACATCTTCGGCATCGGCCTGCCCGCATTGGCGGCGGCGCGCGCCAAGGGTCTCACGCCCCCCTGGAGCACGACCGCGGTCTTCCTCGGCTACCTCGCGGCCGTCCCCGACAGCCATGTGGCGCGCAAGCACGGGACAGGCCGCGCCGACGCCCTGCGCGCCGAGGCAGCGGAGCTTCTCTCTCTCGATCTCGCCACGCACCCCGTCACCGAGCTCCTGGCACGGGACCGCTCGTGGAAGGGCCAGAACCTCAATCCGGGCACCAGCGCGGACATGACGGTGGCCACCCTCTTCGCCGACCGATTGCTGGCGGCCGGGATGGAACAGCCGTGACACCGGCCACTCGGTGCCGGCGGGGTGCGCCATAATTCATGAAACGGCGCGTTCAACCCCCCGTTAGACAAAGATTTTGCTCGAATCCGCCCCCCCTGCAGGGTTGTTCCGGCAGAGACCCCAGAGTAGGGTCCGCGCCGCGATCCGGGCAAACCGGTCCGGTCCTCATGGGACTGGACGCCGTGAACAAGGATGGCTTTCGGCCGCGCCAAACTACGGGGCGGTCATGCTTTTTCAAGACTCCTGGGAGAAACCCCACATGGCGAAGATCAACAAAGTTCTGGTCGGCGAGGCTCTCGTCGGCGATGGCAACGAGGTCGCCCACATCGATCTCATCATCGGACCGCGCGGTTCGCCGGCCGAGACGGCTTTCTGCAACGGCCTCGTGAACAACAAGCACGGCTTCACCAGCCTGCTCGCGGTCATCGCGCCGAACCTGCCCTGCAAGCCGAACACCCTGATGTTCAACAAGGTCACCATCAACGACGCCCGTCAGGCCGTCCAGATGTTCGGCCCCGCCCAGTACGGCGTTGCCAAGGCCGTGCAGGACGCCGTTGCCGAAGGCATCATCCCCGCTGACGAAGCCGACGACCTGTTCATCCTGGTCGGCGTGTTCATTCACTGGGAAGCTGCCGACGACGCCAAGATCCAGAAGTACAACTACGACGCCGTGAAGCTGTCGATCCAGCGCGCCGTCAAGGGCGAGCCCACCGCTGCCTACGCCACCGAGCAGCGCAACTCCGCTTCGCACCCCTTCGCGTCGAACGCTTAGATCGGGGACAGTCCTGGGCAGAGCGCGCCTCCGCCCGCACCGCGGGGCCTGCTCCAGCGACTGGCTTCCATCTTCCTCGGACGATGAAACATGAAACGAGGCGGCTCCGGCCGCCTCGTTTTTTATGGGCTCGACACTCTTGGATCGCCCCTCTACCGCCGCAGCGTCCCGTCGTGGATCGCGGTGGCCACCAAGGCGCCCGTGACGCCGATCTCCTCCAGCGCGGCGACATCCCCCGGTCCGCGCACGCCGCCCGCCGCGTAGAGCCGCGTCGCGGGGCTGGTCCTGCGGATCTCGGACAAACGGTCGAGATCCGGCCCGGTCCCCGCGCCGACCCGGCTCAGGGTCATCACGATGACCTCGGAAGGCCAGTGCGCCGGCTCGTCATGGAGTTCCGCCGGCCCCATCCTCTCGGCCCCCCGGCTATCGAGGGAGAAGACCGCGCGGTCTCCCAGCGCTCGCACCAAGCCGGCATCGTGCTGGCTCTCGCTGCCGATCACCGGGCGGCCCACCCCCTCCGCCAGGAACGCATCGACGCCGGCGGCCCCTGAGAATCCCGCATCGACCCAAAGCTGTACGCCCGGACAGGCGAGAGCGACCTGCGTGAGACTGCCGAGATCCGGAGGCCTGCCATCGATGATCGCATCGAGATCGGCGACATAGAGGATGCGCGCGGCAATCGCGTCCGCGAGACTCCGCGCGACCTCCCCGGGCGACGATCCCTTTGCCAAGGGCGTCACGATCGGGGCATAGGAGTCGCGATCCCCGGCCCTGGCCCGCACCACCTCTCCGTGGCGCAGGTCGATCACCGGAACGATCCGAAACCCGTCCTTCATCGCGTTCCTCCCTGTACGGACTTGCCCGTGACATCTGCCGCATCCACGCACAACCCGGTGATCGGCTGGGATCTCGGAGGGGTCCATGTCAAGGCGGCCCTGGTTCGGGGCGGCCGGGTCGAGGCGGTGGTGCAGGCGCCCTGCCGTCTCTGGCGCGGCCTTCCCGCCCTCGACGAGACGTTTTCGCAGCTGCCGGATTGGGCGCGCGGCGAGGC
Organism: Methylobacterium sp. CM6241; assembly: GCF_054817845.1. Taxonomy (NCBI): domain Bacteria; kingdom Pseudomonadati; phylum Pseudomonadota; class Alphaproteobacteria; order Hyphomicrobiales; family Methylobacteriaceae; genus Methylobacterium; species Methylobacterium sp. CM6241. The sequence continues at coordinate 3,795,968 of NZ_CM139246.1, read as the reverse complement.
CGAACACGTCGTCACCATGACGGGCGAACTCACCGACTGCTTCTCCGACCGCACCGATGGCGTGGCGCAGCTCTCCGCCTGGGCGAGCGCGAATCTCGCCGGTTCGGTGCGGATTTATGGTGGCCGGGCCGGGCTCCTCGCGCCCGGTGAGGCGACGGGCGCCGCCATCGACGTGGCCTCGGCGAACTGGCACGCCACGGCGGCCCTGGCTGGCCGCCACGCGGCGAACGCGCTCCTCGTCGATATCGGCTCCACCACGGCCGACCTGATCCCCATCGTGGACGGCCACCCCGCCGCCACCGGTTACAGCGACGCCGAGCGCCTGGAGACGGGCGAGCTGGTCTATTCCGGCGTGGTGCGCACGCCCGTCCTCGCCTTCACCGCCTCCGCGCCGTTCAAGGGCCGACGCACGGGCCTGATGGCCGAGACCTTCGCCACCACGGCCGACGTCTACCGTCTCACCGGCGATCTGCCCGAGGGGGCCGACCAGCAGCACAGCGCCGACATGAAGGGCAAATCGATCCCAGAGACCGAGATCCGCCTCGCCCGTATGATCGGCCGCGACCATGCGGAGGGAGGCTCAGCGGATTGGCGCGCTCTCGCGGCGCATTTCGCCGAATGTCAGCTCCGTCCCCTCCACGATGCGGCGGCGATCCTGCTCTCGCGCCCCGACATCGCGGCGGATGCACCTCTGATCGTCTGCGGGGCGGGGCGATTCCTGGCAGAGCGGCTGGCCCGGCGCCTGGGACGCCCGGCAGTGGCGCTCACCGACCTCATCGCGCCGTCGCTCGCGGAGGAGGGCGCCGACTGGGCCTCCACCTGCGGCCCGGCCGTGGCGGTGGCCCTGCTGGCCGCCGAAACCATCCAACACTGAACCGAACGGGAGACCCGCATGAGCGCCACGCACAAACTCGCCCGTATCCTCGCCACGCGCTCCGGCGCGGGAATCGAGCTCGCCCTCGCCACCGAGAGTGGCCAGACCCTCAAGGTGCTGGCGAGCCAGGACCAGATCGACATGCTGGTGGACGAGTTGGAGGACATCCTCAATTCGCCGGCTGAGCCCGGAGACGACGAGCCGCCGGCGGCGGCGTGAAGCGCCGCTCCCCTCAGTAGGCGTCGCGCTCCTCGCGCTCCTCGTCCCCTAGCAGCCCCCGGATCTGGTCGAGGCAGCCCTGGAGGATGTAGGCGGCCGCCAGCATATCGACGACCTCGCCGCGCTTGGCCCGAGAGGCATCCGCCGCGATCAAGGCCCGCGTCACTGCCGCCGTGGACAGGCGCTCGTCGCAGAAGAGCACCGGCAGGTCGAGCAGGGGCTTCATGTTGCGCACGAAGGAGCGCGTGGCCTGAACGCGCGGCCCTTCGCTACCGTCCATGTTGAGGGGCAGCCCCATGACGAGGCCGCCGACCTGGTGAGCCTCGCACAGGAGGCGCAGGCGCGCGACGTCGGGGGTGAACTTCACCCGGCGGATGGTCTCGAGCGGCGAGGCGATCTGCCGGCCCACATCCGAGAGGGCGAGCCCGATCGTCTTGGTTCCGAGATCGATCCCGATGAGGCGTCGGCCGCCTGCGGACGCCGCGACGAACGCCCGGACCTCGTCTTCCGTCACGAGACCTGACCCAGGAAGGTGGAGGGCAGGGGCTCCGCGCCCATGCCGAGCATGCCGCGCACGGCGGGGCCCTGAACCCGTCGCATGAGGTCGGGAAGGTCGCTCCCCCCGAACCGCACCGATTCGAGATCGGCACCCATCACCCAGATCTCGTATTCCCGGCGCCCGGCCTTGTCGGCGCCAACGGCCACGTCCCAGAACAGGAACTCGCCCGCTTCGGTCTCACCGAAGAAACAGGCGCGCTCGACCACGCTCGGATCGTCCCCCTCGATATCGAAACGATGGCCCTCCCGCATCTCGATCACGGAGGCGATGCTGTGCGCGATCAGTTCCGAGCGGGTGACGAGGTCCGCGCTCTCGGTGGAACTCGGAATCGCGATGCGGATGGAACCGCAGGCGAGCCCTGCGCCGCATTCGAGGCAGAAGCTGCGGTAGCTTTCCGGCAGCGGGAAACCGAGTTCGGCCTCGGCACGGTCGAGATCGGCCGGATCGGCTTTCGGCCCGGCAGTGAATTCGGTGAACACCGTCTGCCACATGATGTCTGTCCTCGACGCGCTAGACCCTACTCCGGAGGGAATAGCCGCGTGGGACGCAAATGCGCCAGACGTCCACGAAGGATTCCTCGACGTGACGCCGCTGGGTTCGCTCGATCCCGCTCCCCGGCTCGACGCCATGCCTTGCCCGGGCCGCGACCGGGAACCCAGCGCGTCCTCTCATGCGCCCCGAGGCGAGATCGCGATGGTCAGCCACAGATTCCATCCCGCCGGGCGGTTCTCCGCTTCGAACTCGCGGTAGAATTTGAGGTTGAGGTACCCTTGGGCGTCGCCCACCGGAAACAGGTAGCCGGCCTGGGGTCCCGCCGCGAAGACCCTGCCCTTGAACGGGCCAAATGTAGCGCCGCGTCCGCGATCGCCGGTCACCTGCTGATAGACGTAGCCGACCAGCCCGAGCTGGTATTGGTCGCCGATGAACTTCGACGCCGAGAAGTCGATATGTGCGTCGATACCGTTCTGATACTGTGTCTTGGTATTCTCGAAATTATACGTCATGCCGGCGACGGCCGAGAGTTCGTAGCCCAAGTCCTTATCGTAATAGGTGTAGCCGAAACCGGCGTCCTGGCCCCAATGCCCGATGCCGAAATTGGCCAGGCGTGATGAGTTGTAGGTGCCGGACGGGACGTTCGTGAGGGTATAGACGAGGTAGTTGTGATTTCCGGCGCTCCAGCGCATCGAAGCGGCTGGCGTCAGGTCCATGATTCCAACCCGGGAGTCGTTCCTCACATCGGTGATGGCGACGGCCATCCCGCCGAATGCGCCGAACAGGCTGAGGGACAATTGCCCGTCGAGCACCGGCGTTGGGAGGGAATAGGTGATCCCCGCATAGGCGAGGTCAGCCCTCTCGGAGACGTTCTGAACCCTTGCGGTCGAGTGGTAGTAGGTCAGGCTCGTCGACCATCCCGGCATGCCCGGCACCGCCGCCATGCTGGCGAAGGAGCCGGCCAGATACAGGTTCGCTCCCCCTTCGTCCGCCCGTGCCGGAGCGGTGAGGAAGGTCGCCGTGATGGAGGCAAGCAACGCAGCCAGCACGTGCATGGTCCTGATTCTGGTCGCTGACTTTGCCACGGCGCTCACTTTCTGGTTGTCCCGAAGCGAAAGAGTCGCCGGACGCACATCTCGGTCGGTCGGTTGTGGCGTCACGATGTGGGCAGCGAGACCGTGGGCAGAGTGGCCGTGGGCGGTTCGACCTGAAGGACCGTGCGATTGAACCTGAGAAGGTAGAGAAAATAGACGCCGCCCGTGACGAGCAGCCCCACCACGATCAAGTCGGGGACCAAAGCTGCATCGGGCGTGACCAGCACGAACAGCGCGCCCATCAGCCAGACGAGGGCGATGACGGCGACGGGTACCTCGAAAGCGCCCAGGTCGAAGGCGCCGACCCGTCGGTCGAGCTTCTTTCGCACGGCCAGATAGAGAATGACCGTGACGCCGTAGCTGAGGATCGGCAGGATCGTGGACGCCGTGATCAATTGCAGAAGCGCCTCGCCCGGAAGCGCAAGCATGAGAAGTATGCCCCCGACGAGGACCAGGATCGTCGCCGGAATCGGCGTCTGCGTCCGCGGGTGGACCTGGCTCATCAGACGCGACGCGGGAAAGCGGCCGTCCCGCGACATCGCGTAGACCAGCCGTGCCGCGGTCGCCATCACGACCATTCCGCAGGCGAAGAAGGCGAATGTCACCGCGGCCATCATGATCGTCTTCATCATGGGGCCGAACTGGTCGTGGAGAATCTCGGCCACCGGCGAGTCGCTCAGGGTGATCCGCTGGACATCCGGAATGGCGACGGTGAGCGCGATCAGGAAAAGCAGCCCCAGCACACCCGCGGCGACGACGGATCCAACGATGGCGCGAGGAACGCTGCGAAACGGGTCCTTGGCCTCCTCGGCGACATTGGCCGCGGCGTCGAAGCCCACGAGGGTGGAGAGGCCCATCAGCATGGCGAGCATCAGGCCCCCGCCGACCTTGAAATAATCGGGGTCGGCGGCGGCCGTCCCGCGGGAGGTCAAGTTGGCGAAGGAGCCCATCCCGTTCATTGCGATCGCGATCGGCAGAAGGATCACGAGCAGGATGACGATCATCACCTCGATGCCGACGGCGGTCCCGTTGATCAGGCCGACGAGGCGCGTGGACACGATGGTCAGCACGGCCTGGACCAGCAGGATCGCCAAGGTGATCCACCGGGCCGTCTGCTCGTCGGGCGCCATGCCGAGCAAGGGCATGAGCGCCTGACTGGCGAGTGCGTTGTCCACCGCCACCACGCCGATGCCGAGGTAACAGAAGCTCAAGAGACCGAACCACCAGCCGATTGCCGGATTGGCGAGGCGCGACGCCCATTGATAGGACGAGCCCGTCAGGGGAATGCGGGCCGCGAACTGTGCGATGACGAGGGCGACGAAGGTCTGCCCGATCGCCACGATCGCCCAGAGCCAGATCCCGACCGGGCCTGCACTGCGAAGGACGTCGTCGAAGGTGCCGAATATCCCGACGGCTACCGAAATGAAGGCAAAGGAAACGGCGAAGACTTGAAACGAACCCAAAGTTCGCTTCAGTTCCTGGCGGTAGCCCCCAAGCTCTGCGGAGGTTTCTTCCCCACGCAGCCCATGCGGAAACTGTTCCATGATCACCTGCCGCCCCTCGCAGCGATGATTTGCCCCCACCGCATGCTTGGGCGTTAAGCGAAAAAGCGTCCCTCAACAATTGAGAAATTGGCGCGGTCACAGTGTTGGTGAGTGCCTCGCAGCCCACAGCTTTGATAGAAACGACAAACACGGCATTCGATCTCTGAATATTCAGACACATCGAATCTCAGAACGGCAGCTTTTCCCGATTAAATCGCCACCGCACAAAGACCATCCATGACTTACAGGACGGAGTCTGAGCTCTATCTGGCAGCACAGGTCGTCTGGTTCTCACCAGAAGAGTTATATCCGACCGGATATGGTCTGGCCCGATACGACTCCCGGTTGTTGTCGTGACGCGTCTTGTTTCGACGAGCCGGTTTCCGCGTCGTGGGAATGCGCTCTTGTTGGCAGAAGCTGGGAAGCTGTGCCGACCGTCCCATGAGACGGAGCGTCAAGACAATCCGATGGGCCGCGTATCGCCCGGCCTCGGCGACGGCATTGCTGGAGCGAACATGCAGTTGCTTGCCGCCTCGCTCATCCGACGATTCGTGTCGAGCCGGCACCCTCGTTCGAACCCGTTTGGATTGAATGTGCCGGGCGGCTCAAGCGGGGACGCCGTTGGCGTGAGGAATATGTGCTGACAGCAGCAGCGCGCGACTTCCTCCCCGTCTTGATGATGGGAGCCTGGGCGCAGCGGAACCGCGGCGTCGACCTCGCTCGCTTCGTCGACGATACGACGGGCCTGGAGATCGAGCCCATTGCCGTCGATGCGCCCAGTCACGAAGCCGATCGATCTCCACGGTAAGGTTGGGCGGCACGCGGACGGCATCCGCAAGGCCATAGGTATAGCGCTCCTGCTACGGCCCCCGCCTATTGGCTCAGGGATGTCGAGCGCCGCTTGGTATTCGCAACACCAATGGGTGTTCGTTTAACGATTTCCAATGATGATCCCTACACGGCTGCCTATGGATTCTTGAGTGGCAGCGTTCGGAGATCATCGTGTCTTTCCAAAATCTTTCCATCCGCACGAAGCTGGTTGCGGCCTTCTTGATCCTGACCCTCCTTACCGTCGGGCTGGGCGTGCTTGGCCTGCTCGGGACACAACGCATGCGCGAGCAGGCGCTCAAGATCGAGACCAACTGGCTGCCGAGCGTACGTATTCTCGGTGAGATCGATACGCTCACAGCGCGGACGAGCGCGCTCGTTCTCCGGCACACGCAGGCCACCGACCCGGCACTGGTCGCCAGTATCGAGAAGGATATGGAGCGTTTCGGCAAGAAGCTCGACGAGAAGAAGGCCGCCTACGAACCGATGATCGCCTCACCGGAGGAGAAGACCCTTTACGAAACGTTCACCCGTGAAGCCGGGAACTTCGAGGCGGTGCGCCGGTCCATTCTCGATCTCTCGCGCGCCGGTCAGAAGGCACAGGCCTACGACCTCTATGAGCAGAAAGGCATCATTCCGCGCCGCGCGGCCTCGGCGGCTCTCGATAAGCTGGTCGCGATGAATAACGAAGGGGCCAGCGCCGCTGAGACGGACAGCAAGGCCGTGTTCGAGACGACGCGTGCCTGGGGGATCGGTGCCATCGCGCTCAGCCTCGTCATCTCCGCGCTCTCGGCGGCATTGATCGTTCGCGGGGTCACGCGCGGCATCGGATCGGTGGTTCAGCCGATGCAGGCCCTCGCGGCCGGCGACCTCTCGGTGACGATCCCGCATCAGGGCGCCCGGACCGAGATCGGCACCATCGCCGACGCGGTGCAGGTGTTCAAGGACGGGTTGATCAGGATGCGGGCCCTCGAGGAGGAGACGGTCCTGGCGCGGGCCGGGGCGGAGGCACAGCGCAAGGCGGCCATGAAGGCCATGGCCGACCGTTTCGAGGACGCGGTCGGAGGCATCATCTCCATGGTCACGAGTTCGGCCACCGAGCTCCAGGCAACCGCGCAGAGCATGGCCGGCACCGCGACCCAGACCGCCAACCAGACCACGAGCGTCGCGGCGGCGGCGGAAGAGGCCGCCTCCAACGTCAACACCGTCGCGGCGGCGGCCGAGGAACTCGGCTCGTCCGTTCTCGAGATCGGGCGCCAAGTGAGCACCTCCGCCACGATGGCGCAGAGTGCCGTTCAGGAAGCGGCCGAGACCGCCGAACTGGTCCAGCAGCTGAACACGGCGGTGTCCCGCATCGGCGACGTCGTGACGATGATCACCTCGATCGCCGGCCAGACCAACCTGCTGGCGCTCAACGCCACCATCGAAGCGGCGCGAGCCGGCGAGGCGGGGCGAGGGTTCGCGGTCGTGGCGGCCGAGGTCAAGGAACTCGCCAACCAGACGGCGCGGGCCACGCAGGAGATCGGGGAGCACATCAACCAGATCCAGGGCTCCACTGACCGTGCCGTGTCGGCGATCGGCAGCATCGCCTCGCGCATCCAGGACATTAGCGGCGTCGCGACGACGATTGCGGCCGCGGTCGAGGAACAGGGAGCGGCGACCCAGGAGATCGTGCGCAACGTGGCCCAGGCCGCGATGGGCACGAGCGAGGTGACGAGCAACATCTCAGGCGTGGCGGGAGCAGCCGAAGAGACAGGAGCGGCCGCAAGCCAGGTTCTCGGCGCCGCTTCGGATCTGTCGCGTCAATCCGAACACCTGAACGCCGAGGTCGACAGGTTCCTGGCCACCGTGCGCGCGGCCTGAAGCAACCGATCACGAGGGTGGGGCGACGTTCCGGAGCCCCACCCGGAGAGCGGGGTACCCAGGCGGACTTCAAGTCCACCTCTGCATCAGGTGGCCATCCGAACTGCCGGACGAAGAGGAGGCATCGCCTCGACCAGCACCACCTGCGCTGCGGTTTGTAACCGCACTGGCCCCGAACCGCATCGTCGTTCCGCCGACAGGCCACCGCAAGATGAACCGGCAACGGGTGGTAACCCGCTTTGGCAATTGCAACGCGTTCATGCCCTCCGTAGTTAAGGATTTCTTAACGATACGGAGACACCATGCGTCGGCTCGGCCGAATATCCCTATGCCTCGACATGGTGCGACCGGCGCCCACGGGTCCGCGAACCGGACCTGCCGACGGCGAGGGCCGGTTGTCGTTCCGGCACAAACTCATGCTCGCCTTGGCTCTCGAAATTCTGGTCCTTGGCTTCCGGCAGTCGGAAATCGTCCGGCAGGACAAAGGTATCGTCGTCGAGACTCCCTCTCATCCAGGCAATGCCATCGTCTGAGTTGGGGCTTCCGCCCGCCCCCGGCGTTGCGGCGCCGCGAAGCCCGGTGCTATAGCCCGGCCTCTGACGCGCGTTCCGGCGCAGGTCCCGAGGTCCGAAGGCAGCATGTCGGTCGACGCAACCACAGTGAGGCGCATCGCGCATCTGGCGCGTATCGCGGTGAGTGACGACGAGGTCGCGCCGCTGCAGGGCGAACTCAACGCCATTCTCGCCTTCGTCGAGCAACTCTCCGAAGTCGATGTGAGCGGCGTGGAGCCGATGACCTCGGTCACCCCGATGGCGATGAAGAAGCGGACCGACGTGGTCACCGATGGCGGTCACGCTCGAGACATCGTCTTCAACGCTCCCGAGACCGAGGACCATTATTTCCTCGTCCCGAAGGTGGTCGAGTAGCTCCGTCGATTTCGTGATTCTTGCCCGCTGAGAGGGACCGCGCGGCGCCGGAAACGGGCGACGGGGTCCGGCGAGCTTTGGAGGACAGGCCCCATGACCCAGATCAACGAACTCACCCTGGCCGAGGCCCGTGACGGGCTAAAGGCCAAGGACTTCTCCGCCACGGATCTCGCCAAGGCGCATCTGGCCGCCATGGAGAAAGCGCGGGGCCTCAACGCCTATCTGCTGGAGACGCCGGAACGCGCCCTGCAGATGGCGGAGGTCTCAGACGCCAAGATCGCCTCCGGCGAGGCACGGCCCCTCGAAGGCCTGCCGCTCGGCGTCAAGGACCTATTCTGCACCCACGGGGTCGCCACCACGGCCGGCTCCAAGATCCTCGAAGGGTTCCAGCCGCATTACGAATCCGCTGTGACCCATAATCTGTGGCGCGACGGCGCGGTGATGCTGGGCAAGCTCAACCTCGACGAATTCGCCATGGGCTCGTCGAACGAGACTTCGGCCTATGGCGACGTGGTCTCGCCCTGGCGCCGGAGCGGCTCCGAGGCCAAGCTGGTTCCGGGCGGCTCGTCCGGCGGTTCGGCGGCGGCGGTGGCGGCCCATCTCTGTCTCGGAGCCACCGCCACCGATACCGGCGGCTCGATCCGTCAGCCCGCCGCCTTCACCGGCACAGTGGGCATCAAGCCGACCTATGGCCGCTGCTCGCGCTGGGGCACCGTCGCCTACGCTTCGTCGCTCGACCAGGCCGGCCCCATCGCCCGCACGGTGCGCGATTGCGCGATCCTGCTCGGCTCCATGTCCGGGCCGGATGCCCGCGACACCACCTGCGCCGACCTGCCCGTTCCCGATTTCGAAGCGGCGGTGGCGCGGGGCGTGAAGGGCCTCACCATCGGCATTCCGAAGGAATACCGGGTGGACGGCATGTCCGCCGAGATCCAGGCCCTCTGGGACCAGGGCGCCGCGATACTGAAGGATGCGGGCGCCACGATCCGTGAGATTTCGCTGCCGCATACCCGCTACGCGCTCCCGGCCTATTACATCGTCGCCCCGGCCGAGGCCTCCTCGAATCTCGCCCGTTATGACGGCGTTCGCTACGGCCTGCGCGTGCCCGGCAAGGACATCGCCGGGATGTACGAGAACACCCGTGCGGCGGGCTTCGGCCGCGAGGTGAAGCGGCGCATCATGATCGGCACCTACGTGCTCTCGGCGGGCTATTACGATGCCTATTACGTCCGCGCGCAGAAGATCCGCACCCTTATCAAACGCGATTTCGAAGAGGCCTACGCCTCCGGGATCGACGCGATCCTCACCCCCGCCACCCCGTCCGCCGCCTTCGGCATCGGCGAGAAGGGCTCTGGCGACCCCGTCGAGATGTACCTCCAGGACGTCTTCACCATCACGGTGAACATGGCGGGCCTGCCCGGCATCTCGGTGCCGGCCGGCCTCGACGCGCAGGGGCTGCCGCTGGGCCTCCAGCTCATCGGCCGTCCCTTCGACGAGGAGACGCTGTTCGCCGCCGCCCAGGTGATCGAAACGGCGGCCGGACGGACCAAGCTGCCCGCCGCGTGGTGGGCATGAAAGCGCGACCATGACCGTTCCGGTCTATCCTTTCGACGTCTGGATCTGGGCCGCGTTCGATCCCGTCCTGATCGCCATTGCGCTGGTCATGGGCTGGAAGTCGGATCAGTTCGTGAAGGTCATCCTGGTCTCGCTGATGGCTTTCGCCATCTCGGTGCTGGTGTCCTGGGCCGTTACCGCCATCGGCATTCCCTGGCCGGCGCCGGTGAGCCACGACGGGCCGACCTTCTTCCCCATCCGCTGGATGGCGGGCTTCCTGTGGGGCACCCTGGGCTTCCTCGCCCACCAGCTCTACCGCCTGCGCGCTTGACCGCGCCGGCCGGTCCTTCCACCTTTCCGGCGCGGTTTCGCGCCGCGCAACACTGAATCCGGGCCATCATGACCGCTGCCGTGAACCCCAAGAAGCTCATCAAGGGCGGCCTGCACGACTGGGAGGTCGTGATCGGCATGGAGATCCATGCCCAGGTCACGAGCCGCTCCAAACTGTTCTCCGGCGCTTCCACCGAGTTCGGCGGTGAGCCGAACGACCACGTTTCCCTGGTGGACGCGGCGATGCCCGGCATGCTGCCCGTCATCAACGAGGAATGCGTGGCGCAGGCCGTGCGCACCGGCCTCGGCCTGAAGGCGCAGATCAACCATCGCTCGGTGTTCGACCGGAAGAACTACTTCTACCCGGACCTGCCACAGGGCTACCAGATCAGCCAGTTCAAGGACCCCATCGTCGGCGAGGGCGAGGTGCTGGTGGACTTGCCCGAGGGCGAGACCATCACGGTGGGCATCGAGCGCCTGCATCTCGAGCAGGATGCCGGCAAGTCCCTGCACGACCAGAACCCGACCCAGAGCTTCGTCGACCTCAACCGCTCGGGCGTCGCCCTGATGGAGATCGTCTCGCGGCCGGATCTCCGCTCGTCGGAGGAGGCGCGCGCCTACGTGACCAAGCTGCGCACCATCCTGCGCTATCTCGGCACCTGTGACGGCGACATGGAGAAGGGCTCCCTCCGGGCCGACGTGAACGTCTCGGTGCGCAAGCCCGGCGACCCGCTCGGCACCCGTTGCGAGATCAAGAACGTCAACTCGATCCGCTTCATCGGGCAGGCCATCGAAGTAGAGGCCCGTCGCCAGATCGCGATCATCGAGGATGGCGGCACGATCAGCCAGGAAACCCGCCTGTTCGATCCGGGCAAGGGCGAGACCCGCTCCATGCGCTCGAAGGAAGAGGCGCACGATTACCGCTACTTCCCCGACCCGGACCTGCTGCCGCTGGAATTCGACCAGGCCTATGTCGACGCGCTGGCCGAGGGACTGCCGGAACTGCCGGACGCCAAGAAGGCCCGCTTCATCGAATCCTACGGCCTCTCGCCCTACGATGCCGGCGTGCTCATCGCCGAGCGGTCTTCGGCCGATTATTTCGAGGCGGTGGCCAAGGGTCGGGACGGCAAGGCCGCGGCGAACTGGGTGATCAACGAGCTGTTCGGGCGCCTCAACAAGGAAGGCCACAGCATCGAGACGAGCCCGGTCTCGGCCGATCAGCTCGGTGCCATCGTCGATCTCATCGGCGAGGGCGTGATCTCGGGCAAGATCGCCAAGGACCTGTTCGAGATCGTCTGGTCCGAGGGTGGCGACCCGCGTCAGGTCGTCGAAGCGCGCGGCATGAAGCAGGTGACGGATACCGGCGCCATCGAGGCGGCGGTGGACGAGATCATCGCCAAGAACCCCGACAAGGTTCAGCAGGCCAAGGAAAAGCCGACCCTGCTCGGCTGGTTCGTGGGCCAGACCATGAAAGCCACCGGCGGCAAGGCCAACCCGGCGGCCGTGAACGCATTGCTGAAGGCGAAGCTCGGAATCGAATAAGGCTGGGCCGATCCTAGACGCGGACCGGCTTCGTCCCCAGGAGGGACATGGCGGCGGCCGCGCCCTACGCCGACCTCCGGCATGTGGGCGCCAGCGCCATTCCGGGGTGTCTCACGAAAGGCTACCTCGATCTCGTCGTGCGGGTGGATGCGGCGGAGTTTGACCGCGCCGAGGCTGCCCTCGCGGCCTCGTTCCGGATGATGAAGCCCGGCTCGATCCGAACGGACGATTCGCAGCCTTCGCGGACGAGACACGCGTGCTGCCGCTGGGCATCCAACGCACCGTCGAGAATGGCCGCTATTGGCGCAGTCCAACGCGCTCAAGATGGGGTGCGACGAGCTTTCCATGGCGGCGTATCACGCCGAAGAAGGCGGCCTTCATCGACGCGGCGCTGACCGCCTGGGCGCGACGAGGGTGATCGTATCGAAGAGAGCGATCGCCTAACGCGCTCGGTCATCGTGAGACCGTGCAGCCGAGCCGCGGCTCACGGCTTCTGTGAGCGGCTTCCGGCACGACGCTCAGATCTGCGAACGCCCTTCATGGAAGGAGAGGGACCTGCGCCAGCCGAAAGCGATGCTTTCATGGGTTATCCCGCTCGCGCGGATCGCGCAGCGGGTGGGCCCCGAAACCAGACGATCCCCATCGTGATCCGCCACGAGCCATGGCCGATCCTGCAAGGACATAGGCGGCGGAAGCGGTCGAGTTGGGGCATTCTGCGTATTCGAAGTCGTGCCGTGTCGGCCGCTTCTGCACCCCGGAGACCGCCTCCGTCCCGTAATTCGTGTTTGTGCTGCTCAACGTCCGGACCGAATTAAACCCGGATGATCGTCACAGCATCCTGCTGGGGTGGAGTCATTCCCGTCTCCTGCGGCTAAGTTGGTCGCGATCGACAAACGATCAGCGCCTCCTCGTTGCTTGAGATGTGCTTTGCTTCGAAGCACATGATCAAGGTGCGACTGGATTTGACCCGCGTCAAGTCCCTATCTCCACTTTCTCGAACCTGTATTCATTCCCATCTGGACGGTTCGGGAAAAGCTATGGACCTTCAGGCGCTTGGCGCTTCGCGGCCGCCGCGCAGGCCCGCCTCAGGCGACGTTTCGCAGGGCGCCGCTCCCGGTCGAGGGGGAAAGGCTCGGCGCCTTGCCCGTCGCCGCCTCGTAATCGGCGGCCAGATCCGCAGCGCCGCGCAGACGCCCCGGCTCGTCGCGGTAGCTGCCCGTTCCGGCCACGGGTGCCCCCTGCCATTGCCTCTCGATCGCCAGACGCTCGGGCGTGCCGGCGAAGGCGGCGATGAAAGCATCCGCCGCCATGAGCAGGCGGCAGGCGCTCGGATGGTCGGCGACGGCGGCGGTGTAGTACCAGGGTGAGGGTGCGATGTTGCCGGGCACGATCTCGATGCGGCCGCGCCACGGGCTGTCGGCGCCGGTGCAGGCCCAGTGCATGATCGGCGCGTCCACGGCGAAGGCATCCACCACGCCCTCGGCCAGAGCGTCGTGGATGCGGCCCTGGTCGGTGATCGGCACGAGGCTGCCGAGGGTCGCTACCCGCCTTCCCTTCGCCTGGAGGTTCTCGGCCCAGCGCAGTCCGGCGGCCTCCAGCGTGGCATAGGCGCTCGGATCGTTGATGACGCCGAGCGTCCGCCCTTCGAGGTCGGACAGGCTGCGGATGCGCGTGTCGCCGGTGCGGCGGGCCAGCACGTAATGGAGATGGGTATAGGCCTGCGAATAGGCGATGGCGCCGAATCCCGGGCTCGGCGGCAGGGCCGACCAGACGATGTCGGCGGGTGCCTCGGCGGCGGTCCGGCCCGCATCGAGCAGTTCCGTGCACTGGTCCCAGGGGCATTCGACGAAGACCGGCGCGACGCCGAGGGACCGCGCGAAGGCCGTGGCATAGGCGATGTCGAGGCCGAGCAGGGCGCCGCCGGCGGACCTGCGGAAGGACAACCCCTTGAAATCGGGCTCCACGGCGATCCGCAGGGTACCGCGTGCCCGGATGTCGTCGAGGAGATCGAAGTTCTTCGGACGGCGAGCGAGACCGTGCCGGGCCATGTCCGGCGCTGGCAGTCCCGAGGCGGCCGCCTGCAGCGTGGCATCGGCGAGGGCCAGGGCGCGAAACGTCTTGGCCTCGGTCCGGTCGATACTGCTCTGCATGGCGCCGAGAGCCTCGCCGATGGAGGCGTTGCTGGCGCTGATCGCGGACAGTTCGACGCCCACACCGCCGAGCAGGGTCTCGATCCGGTCGGCGGTGGACCGAACGGCGCCGGCGAGTCCGTCCAGGGCATGGTCCGTCGAAACCCGCAGGGCAGAGAGATCGGCGCGGACATCGGAGAAATCGATGATGCCGGCCGCGTTGCGTGCACTCTCCCGGGTCTGGTCGGCCAGGGCGCGGACCTCGGCGGCAACGACGGCGAAACCGCGCCCATGCTCGCCGGCCCTCGCCGCCTCGATCGTCGCGTTCAACGACAGCATCCGGATCGTCGCGCCGATCCCATCGATGGCGGCGACGATCCGGCTCGCCTCGGCGGCCTTGGTGTCGATGCGCGCGCCGATGCGGGCGATCTCGGCGTTGATCGCGCGCATGGCCTGCCCGACCGCATCCACGAGCTCGCCGCGGAGGCGCTCGGCCGTCCCCGCCGCCGTATCGCGCCCAACGCTGCCGAGCGTGGCTGCCAGGGAACGGTCGACGCCTGTCGATTGGCGACGGATCTCGCGGGTGAAGCTGGCGGCCTGTTCATTGGCGCGGGCGGCGTGGCGCATGAGTGTCGCCATGCCGGCCACCGCGTCGGTGACGCCCACGTCTTCGGGCGCCGCGGTCGGGTCGTTCTCAAAGGCGTCGATGGATTTCAGCACGTGACCCGACCCAGCCGAGAAGATGCCGGAAGAATCGCTCATGGCCCTTAAGCGCTGTTGAAACCTCTTCGCGATCCGTGCTCAACTTCGCGCCAATACTGAAGAAGTTTTCACCTCTTCATCGCCGGGGCATGCTGCCCCGAGGCATTCGGCGAAGCGCGACGTCTTCCCGGCCAGGGCTTCAGCGGGCCGCCGCCCCCGGAACACGCTCCTGCCCGGAGGAGGCGGAGGGTCCCGTAAAGCGGTCGCGCAGGGTCTTCCAGAACGTGCCGCCATGGGCACCGGGCTCGCCCACGGAGACGGTGGCGTTCATGCCGGCCACCAGGGTGACGCCCTCGGCAACCCTCTCGATGCGGATGCGCACGGGGACGCGCTGGGCGAGGCGCACCCAGGTATAGACCGGGTCGACATTGGGCAGGCCCTGCGTGCTCGGCGAGGCATTGGCGTTGCTGATGCCAAGCGTGATGCTCTCCACCCGGCCGTCGATGAGAGCCGAGTAGCCGAGGAGTTCGGCCCTCGCCACGTCACCCACACGGATATGGGCCAGCTTCGTCTCCTCGAAATAGCCGTCGATCCAGAATGAATCGGTGTCGATCACCGCGACGTTGACGGTGCCGGCGGTGGCATAGTCGCCCGCGCGCAGGAGGAGGTTGGTGACACGCCCGTTCACCGGCGAGCGTACTTCCGTGCGTCCACGATTGACCCGGGCCTGATGCAGCTGCGCCTTCGCGGAAGCCAGCGCTGCTTCCGCGATCTTGGCGGTGCCCGCATATTGCTGCTTCTCCTCCACTGAGGTGGAAAGGGTGGTCAGGGCCTCGCGCCGGGCGGCCTGGGTCCGCTTCACCTGAAGATCGGCCTCGCGGTTCTCCAGCTCGGCCTGGGCGGTGGCGATGGAAATGTCGAAATCCACCGGATCGATGACGTAGAGCACGTCGCCCTTGGCGACGTTCTGGTTGTCGGACACGCGCAACTCGACGATCTGGCCGGAGACCTGGGGCGCTACGCTGGCCACCTGCACGCGGACGCGCCCGTCGCGGGTCCAGGGCGCGGCGACGTAGAATTGCCAGACCAGGGCGGCGGCCAGGCAGGCGCAGGCCAGGATCACAACGGTCGCCAGAAGCCGCACCACGCGCCAACGCCGGCGCCGGGCGAGGGACGGCGCGCGCTCGCGGGACGGGCGAGCATCGGAGAGATCGTCGTCGGCCATTGTCAGGCAAGATCCATGTCGGCGGTACACATTACTCAGAAGAGAACGATGAGAAGCGCGAGGATGCAGACGAAGATCCCCGCCTCGGCCAGCGGCGGGTTGGCGACGTAGCGGCTGAAGCGGATGCGGCTGAAGCCGAACCGCAGGAGCACCATGATGGCCAGTGCCGCCACCACATAGGCGACGAAGGGCGAGATCAGGACGCCGCCGAGATCGATGTCATGCCGCATGGGGCGCCTCCATCAGGCCGGTCGCAGGATGCCGAGGCGGCGCAGGAGGCGATGCTGGCTCTCCATGATGCCGCCCGCCGTCACCAGGTCGCTGACGAGGCGGGCGATGTCGAGCCGCGTCGGACCGCCCACGGATCGGCCGTGCCGGAGGAACGCACGAACGGACCGGGCGAGCGTGGCCGCGTCCGCCGCCTCCAGTCCCTCCCGCGCCTGCCTCGCGGCATCGTTCAGAGAAGGCTCGTCGGGGAGGCGGCACAGCTGGGCATGGGCGCGGGCGGCGGCCGATTCGAGGCGGGCCAGGTCGAAGGCACGGTCCAGGCTCGCCGCGCGGACGGCGCCGCTGCCCGAACTCCATTGCGAGAATTGCAGCAGCCGATCGCTGTTGAGGCTGGTGCGGGTGGTGGCGTCGCCGCCATCGCCAGCCAGCGCGTCCAGCACCGAATCCCGAGCCGAATCGAGGGCGAAGGCGCGGCGCTGGGCGGGCGAGATCGGCAGTACGATCCGCACCGCGACGAAGAGGATACAAGCCGCCATGGTCACCAGGAACGCGTTCGCGAGGAAGCCCTGCACGTCGTAGGTCTGCGGGTTGGACGGCGACAGGAGGACCATGAAGAACACGAGCAGGATGAAGCCGATTCCGAATGTCGGCGGGTTCAGGCTGAGAAAACACGCCACGAAGATCACCGGCGCGATGGCGATGGCGAGCAGTGGGAAGCCCTGCTCGCCCCCCAGCACGCCGAAGAGCACGATTCCGGCGCAGAGCGCCGCGACAGGCATGCCGATGAGGACGCCGCGGGCGAAGGCCTTCGAATCCGGCGCGATGGCCGAGAGCGAACAGGTCGCCGCCACCTGTACCAGGGCGAAGGAGGTGGCGGGCCAGCCGGCGGCGATGAGGAGGAGGGCGGTGGCGCCAAAGGCGATCCCCACCCGTGCCGCCCCACGAAGGGCCACTGGCAGGTCGCGATGCGTCGGCAGGGCGACGTCGCGCTTCGGTCGGCAGCCGGTGGAGAGGGCGTTCAATCCATCCTCGGCAAAGGAGGAGGCGCGCGCGAAATCGAGGCCGCGCTGCAGCGCCAGGATCTCCAGGGGCGCGCTCGTCTCACTCTGGATCGCCTCATCCACCAGGGCACCGAGACGATGCGAAGCCGCGTCGGCATCGGGCTTCCCGTCGTCGGTCAGGCCTAGGCAGATCCGGCGGGCCTCGGCGACAGCCTCACTCTCGCGGTCCAGCAAGGCGGCGGCGGCCGTGAAGGCACGGCTCGCCGCCGCCATGGCGTAGAGCGCGGCGATGGTGCTGCGCGCCCCGGCGGCCCGGCGGGCGCCGTCGTCGAGTTCGCCGCCGATGGCGCTCGCATCGGCGCGCATCACCGCGATCTGCCGGATCAGGGCCGCCGCGCGCTCCGAGCCTGTATCCGCCCGGGACAGGGTCTCGCGGGCGAAAGCCTGGGTGGCCGACAGGGCCTCCGAGAGCGGCTTGCGCAGGGTGCGCCACGTGCTGGGCGAGGCCAGCGCGTCGTTGATGAAGGTGATGGCGACGATGCCGATGGTGATCGCCGCGACGCGGTCGATGGCGGCCTCGAAGACCGCCTGCGGCGTGTCGATATGGGCGACGGCGACGATGGCGACGGTGAAGCCCGCGAGCATGGCGCCATAGGCCCGCGTGTCCTGCAGGAAGTGGGCGACGAAGACGCAGAGGCCGAGCCAGGTCGCCACTGAGACCAGGAGGAGAACCCTGTCCTGTCCGAACGCACCGATCAGCAGAATCGATATCGCGCCCCCCGCCAGGGTGCCGAGAAAGCGGTACAGCGCCTTGGACAGGGCTTGGCCGCGTTTGGGCTGGGCCAGGATCGCCACACAGACGGCGGCCGACGAGGCGCCGGAGAGCTGAAGCCAGAACCCGGCGTAGAGGGCCAGCACCATGGCGAGCCAGATCCGCAAGGCGAAAGCCCAGGCGGAGGGCGCGGGAAAGATGCGCTCGACGAACGAGAGCACGCGGTCGGCCGGGGAGGGGCGTGTTTCGGCGGACAGCCCGCTCATCGGCAGGCTCCGCTCACAGGGAAAGCCCCGTTCACAGGGAAGGCTCGCCCGCCGCCGCATCCGCGGCCTTGCCAGCGACCCGCATCTGCCAGAGGCAGAGGAGGGGCGTCACCACCAGCTCCATGATCAGCGCCCCCAGCATGACCGCCGAAGGCAAGCCGGTAAGATAGAGACCGAGCAGCCTCGCCAGACCGCCGAGCGTGACGACGAGGGTCAGGAAGCGGAACAGGCGCGATTTCGCCTCGATGGCCGGGACGCAGCTCCAGAACAGGATGCCGATGCCCATCAGCAGACCTGACAGATAGCGGAAATGGCTGTCGGCGGAGATCTGGGCCAGGCTGTTGCCGCCAACTCCTCCAAGCCCGAACAGGATTCCGAAGAGGCCGGACGCCACCGGTATGATCGCGGCCACCGCCACAACTCGTTGCAGCGCCTCGCGCTCCCGCATGCGTCCGTTCCCCGTTCAGGCCCGGCTGATCCCGCGCCCGCGAGCCGGCTCCCAGCCGAACTAGATCAGGCCTTGATCTCCTTCAAGCGCTTGACGCATTTACTATAATATTGCGGCCATTTCGGTCCTTGCGCGGCCTTGTCGGCGACCGAAAGGGCGCGCCATTCGGCACCGCACTTCTTCTGCCGCTCCCTGGCAGCGTTCTGCCCCATGCTCAATTCCTTCGCGGCGGCATCCGGGGAAGCGGCCACAGGGGCCTGGGCGGACGCGGCCGTGGCGAAGCCCAGAACCATGGACACCGCGATCACCATGGCTGGAAAACAACAAACCCGCATGATTGCAACCCCAGATCGTTACCCTGCACTCACGAAACGGAGGCAGAGCCGACCTCATCACAGCCAGAAGTCGGGGGGAGAGCAAGTCTCTTCGTCGCGCCGCCCCATGCCGTCCACCGTTGGATGTCGGCGTGAAAGCTGCAACCATCCGCTTTCTCGTCCGGTTTGAATCGGCGATATGACGCGACCCTGACAGGAGCGGGACGTTTCCCATGGCCGCCGCCACCCAGAACCCCATCGACGTCCATACCTGGGGCACGCCCAACGGTTGGAAGATTCCCATCATGCTGGAGGAGTGCGGCCTGCCCTATCGGGTGGTGCCGGTGAATATCGGCAAGGGCGACCAGCTGGCCCCGGACTTTTTGGCGATCTCGCCCAACAACAAGATTCCGGCCATCGTCGATCCGGACGGACCCGGCGGGAAGCCGATCTCGATCTTCGAATCGGGGGCGATTCTCCAATATCTCGGTCGCAAGACCGGGTGCCTTTACCCGGCCGACGAACGCGCCAGAGCGGCGGTGGACGAATGGCTGTTCTGGCAGGTCGGCGGCTTCGGGCCGATGCTTGGCCAGACGCATCATTTCCGGATCTACGCGCAGGAGAAGATCCCCTACGCCATCGAGCGGTTCACCACAGAATCGCATCGGCTCTACGGCGTGCTGGATCGCCGACTTGCGGATCGCGACTACGTGGCCGGCGAATATTCCATCGCCGACATCGCGATCCTCACCTGGGCCAAGCATCACGAGAAGCAGGATATCGACCTGTCGAGCCTGCCGAATGTCCGGCGCTGGCTCGATCTGGTTCTGGCGAGACCCGCCGTGAAGCGAGGCTTCGCGGCGATCTGATCCGCTACTTCTTGGCTTCGGCCTGAGCGGCGGCCGGCTTGGCGGCCGCCTTCGTAGCGGGCTTCGGCGCGGCCTCGGAAGCCGGAGCGACAGCGGCCTGCTGGTTCACGTCCGGCACGCGGGTCCAGGTCTCGGAGCCGCACAGGACCTTGAGAAGGCATCCGGACACGCTCAGCTCGGAGCCGGATTCACGCTCCAGGCTGACCTGATAGATCTTGCCCTCGTCGATATTATAGATGTCGCCCGAAAATTTCTCCTCGTCGGGGGCGAGCCCCTCGATGAGCTGCAGGCCAATCACAGGACGCGAGCGCTTCTTCGGGTCGGGGTTCTTGGCGTCGGTGCGCGGCGCACCCGTCTCGGTGGTCGGCGTCTTTAGCCACACGACCTTACCGCAGATGTTCGCGCTGTTCGGGCCGCAATGATCGATGCGGATCTTGGCGCGGCCATCCTTCGTGAGCCAGGTGCCGGACGGGTCCTTCGACGGGGCCGCAACGGCGGCGACGAGTCCGGACAGCAGAAAGGCGGAGGTCAGGGCAACGCGCATGGCTTTTGGTCTCCTGGAGCCTGTGAAGGGCCGCGGCGCATCGGCGGGAGCGTCGCGAAGGGTCGTGAGCCTGGGGTCGAGAGCTTGGTCGTGGCCGTGCCGGGCGTCGAGAACGGTACGGGCCGGCGTCTTCTGGTGCGAGAAGACACCAGCAATCGGGCGAATTTCCGGCACTGTTGCGCCGAAGCCATGACCAAGGGAATTCCGCTGTGGATGCGCCGTCTTCGTCCTCCGGGTTGAGAGGATGGGGCGTGCCCGCTATAAGCCGGCCACCGAAGCCGTTTTCGGCTGAGCGAACATAACCGGACTGAACATGGCCACCGAGCGCACTTTTTCCATCCTGAAGCCCGACGCGACCAAGCGGAACCTCACCGGCGCCGTGAATGCCGTGATCGAGAAGGCGGGCCTGCGCATCGTCGGCCAGCGTCGCATCCAGATGACCCAGGCCCAGGCCGAAAAGTTCTACGAGATTCACAAGGAGCGCCCGTTCTTCGGTGAACTCGTCTCCTTCATGACCTCGGGCCCCGTGGTCGTGCAGGTGCTCGAGGGCGAGAACGCCGTCGCCGCCTACCGCACCGTGATGGGCGCCACCAACCCGGCCAATGCCGACGAGGGCACCATCCGCAAGACCTTCTCCGAGTCGGTCGGCGAGAACACCGTGCACGGCTCTGACAGCGCCGAGAACGCGAAGATCGAGATCGCGCAGTTCTTCCAGGATTCCGACATCGTCGGCTGAGCCCGACCGGCTTTCGCGCCGCCAACGGGTTCGTGATCGCATCGTCGTCCGGTGAACCGGGAGCGTGGCGCGGAACGATGCCGGGTGTGGCGCGAACGCCCTTGCGCGCGAGTCCTGCCGGGCGTGAAAGGAATTCCCTCATCGAATCCCTTTCACGGACCCCACATTCCATGCGCTCCATCGCTTCGCGCACCGGCCGGATCCTGCTCGCCGCCGGCCTCGTGTCCCTGCTCGCCGCCTGCAATGCGAACAAGGGTGCGCCCACGGCCTCCCTCGAAGGCTATACGCCCGACCCCGCGTTGAAGACGGCCTCCGCCAGCAACCTCACCGGACGCGTGCGCCACGCCTGCACGGTGACGCAGTCCCGCCTGCAGAGCGTCCCCGAAGCGTCGCTCGCCCGCCCATGCGGCTGCTACGCCAAGCAGACCCTGGCGAGCCTCAACCCGGCCGAGCTCGAATCCTACCGCACCACCGGCTATTTCAACGATTCCGCCCGCGCCAAGGCTCTCTCGGCACTCGACAGCTGCCAGCTACCGCGCCCGGCGTAAGCCGTCATCATCGCCGATCTCGATGTTTCGGGATCGGCGGCTCGGGCCTCAACCTTGCGCGGACAGGCTGAGCAAGGCCCCCTCGGCCGGCCTGATGTCGCCAGCGAACACCACGCGGCCGCTCTCCAGCCTGGCCCGTCCGCCGGCGATCAGCGCCAGGGCACGCGGGTAGAGGAGGTGTTCCTGCACGAGAATGCGCGCGGCGAGACTGTCGGCATCGTCGCCCGGCAGGACTGGGACGGCGGCCTGGGCCACGATCGGCCCGGCATCGAGTTCCGGCACCACGTAATGCACCGTGCAGCCATGCAAGCAGACGCCGGCCGCCAAGGCCTGCTCGTGGGTATGGACGCCGCGAAATAGCGGCAGCAGCGAAGGATGGATGTTGATCATCCGCCCGGCCCAAGCCTCGACGAAGCCCGCGGAGAGGATCCGCATGAAGCCGGCCAGCACGACGAGTTCGATCCTGGCCGCTTCGAGTTCCGCGTTCAGGGCGGCATCGAAGCTCGCCCGGTCGGAATAGGCACGGTGATCGAGCGCCTTCGTGGCGATCCCGACACTCGCCGCATGAGCGAGACCACCGGCGTCCGGCCGGTTGGAGGCGACGAGAACGATCTCGGCCGGATAGTCCGGCGCCCGAGCGGCCTCGATCAGCGAGACCATGTTCGAGCCGCGTCCCGAGATGAGGATCGCGACCCGCATCTTGGGCCGGGGAGCCATCACAGGGCGAGCTTACCCTGGAAAGTCACCGGCTCGGGTCCGCGCTCGGTGATGAGCCCGAGGCGGATCGGCGAGGCCCCGGCAGTGTCGAGCGCACGGGTCACCGCCGACACACTCTCCGGCGAGACCACCGCCACCATGCCGATACCGCAATTGAAGGTGCGCAGCATTTCGGATTCCGCGACCCCGCCGACCTTCGAGATCCATCCGAAGACGGGCGGCGGAATGATCGCGTCGAGGTCGATGCTGATGCCGACTCCATCGGGCAGGACGCGGGGCAGGTTGTCGGGAAAGCCGCCGCCGGTGATGTGGGCGAGGGCCTTGATCCCGTCGGTGGCCCTCAGTGCGGCCAGCAGCGGCTTCACGTAGATCCGGGTCGGCTCCAGCAGGGCGTCGCCGAGCGAGCGCGACGGCTCGAACGGGGCCGGGTCATCGTAGGAGAGGCCGCTTGCCTCGACGATCCGGCGGACCAGCGAGAAGCCGTTGGAATGTACACCGGAGGACGGCAGGCCGAGAACGACGTCGCCGGGCGCAATGCCGGGACGCGGCAGCAGCTTGCCACGCTCGGCGGCGCCGACACTGAAGCCGGCCAGATCGTAATCCGAGCCGTCGTAGAGGCCGGGCATCTCGGCGGTCTCGCCGCCGATGAGGGCGCAGCCCGCGATGCGGCAGCCCGCCGCGATCCCGCGGACGATATCGGTGCCGACACCCGGCACCAGTTTGCCGGTGGCGTAATAATCGAGGAAGAACAGCGGCTCGGCGCCCTGGACGATGATGTCGTTCACGCACATCGCCACGAGATCGACGCCGATCGTGTCGTGGCGGCCGGTCTCGATGGCGATCTTGACCTTGGTGCCGACACCGTCATTGGCCGCCACCAGGATCGGGTCGGAGAAGCCGGCGGCCTTCAGGTCGAACAACCCGCCGAACCCGCCGATCTCGGCATCCGCCCCGGGCCGGCGGGTGGAGCGCACCAGCGGCTTGATCGTCTCGACCATGGCGTTGCCTGCATCGATATCGACGCCCGCATCCGCGTAGGTCATTCCGTTCCGGCTTTCGCCGTTCTTGCTCTCGGCCGTCATCGGCGCCCCGTCTCGCAATCCACGTCCTGCATGGCCGGCATCGGGATGTCGGCCAAAGTCATTCCGCTCCTCTAGCCGCTTGCACCAATCTCGGCGAGTCGTGATCGGGAAATTAGCGATTCGCAACAGATCCGGCCCTCCAGGGAGAATGCCATGCGGGATACGACCGGCCACCGCCATGCCTTGACCGTAGGCGCTGCCGTTCCCACTCTCCGCAACGGCGGACACGACGAGGGGGGACGGCCGATGCGCGGCAGGGCGGTGATCGGACTGGCGGGCCTCGGCATCGTCGCGCTGCTGCTCTACCTGCTTTCGGGGGTGATGCTGCCCTTCGTGGCAGGGCTGGCCCTCGCGTATCTTCTCGACCCCATGGCCGACAGGCTCCAGCGCCTGGGGCTTGGGCGGCTCTCCGCCTCGCTCCTGATCCTCGCCATGTTCGTCGTCGGGCTCGTGGTGATCCTGCTGATCGTGGTGCCCCTGGCCGCCAATCAGATCTCGGCGCTTGTGACGACGTTCCCCGGCATGGTGTCACGGCTGCAGGGTATCATCGTCGAGCGGGTCGGGCCGATCCTGACGCGGGTCGGCGGGGCGGACGTTCTCAACGACCTGCAATCGTCCGTCGGAACCCTGGTGGGGCAGGGCGGCACGTGGTTCCTGGCTTTCCTGAAGTCGCTGTGGTCGGGCAGCCAGGCGCTGGTCTCCATCGCCTCGCTCCTCGTCGTCACCCCCGTCGTGGCCTTCTACCTCCTCGTCGACTGGGACCGGATGGTCGCCACCGTCGACGGCTGGACCCCTCCGCGCCACCGCACCACCGTGCGGCGTCTGGCCGGCGAGATCGACCGGGCGATCATCGGCTTCGTCCGCGGGCAGACCCTGGTCTGCCTGATCCTAGGGACGTTCTATGCCGTCGGCCTATTCTTCGTCGGGGTGAATTTCGGCGTGCTGATCGGGATGATCGCGGGTTTCCTCACCTTCATCCCCTATGTCGGCACCCTCGTCGGCTTCCTTCTCTCGGTGGGCGTCGCCCTGGTCCAGTTCTGGCCGACATCGGATTGGCTCCATATCGGGCTGACCGTCGCCGTGTTCGTGGTCGGCCAGTTCTTCGAAGGCAACGTCATCTCGCCCAAGCTCGTCGGTGACTCGGTCGGCCTGCACCCGGTCTGGCTGATGTTCGCGCTCCTGGCCTTCGGCTCCCTCTTCGGGTTCCTCGGCCTCCTTCTCGCCGTGCCGGTGGCCGCCTCCATCGGCGTCATCGTGCGGTTCGCGATCTCGCGTTATCTTCAAAGTCCACTCTATTATGCGGAAGAACCGATCCTGATTCAGAAGCGCGAGGGATGAAGACACCGATGCGCGTGGCCGCGCCTCCGAAGCAACTCGCCTTCGACCTCCCCCTCGACCCGCGCTACGGTCGCGAGGATTTCCTGGTGGGGCCGGCGAACGAGGCCGCCTATGGGCTGATCGAGGCCTGGCCGCGCTGGCCCGATACGGTCTGTCTCATCACCGGCCCGTCGGGCAGCGGCAAGAGCCATCTGGCCTCGATCTGGGCGACGCGTTCCCACGCCTGGACCGTCCCCGCCTCGGGCGTCACCGCCGATTCAGTCACCCATCTCGTCTCGAACGGTGCCCTGGTCATCGAAGATCTCGACCGGCCCGAGGGGCGCGACGAGGCGGCCCTGTTCCACCTCCTCAACCTCGCCCGGGAGAACGGCAGCCCCGTCCTCATCACGGCGGCGGCGCCTGTTGAGGCGTTAGGGCTTGTCACAGCCGATCTGCGCTCGCGCCTCAGGCTGGCGCCGGGCGCCACGATTCTGCCCCCCGACGATGCGCTGATGCGAGCGGTGCTGGTAAAGCTTTTCGTGGACCGCCAGCTCGTCGTCGATCTCAGCGTCGTCGAGGCCATCGCCTTGCGGATCGACCGTTCCCTTGCCAGGGCAAGGGCAGTAGTGGCCGAACTCGACCGCGACGCCCTGCGCCGGGGTCGACGCATCACGAGGCCGCTGGCCATGTCGGTCCTGGCCGATCTGGGAGTACCGGACGACGAGGCCGGCGACGACGAGACCGAAGAGGACGGTCCGCCGACCTGATGAAAGGTCCGGCCCGATTGTCATCGAAATGTCAGACGCGGCGACCCTATCGTATGTTACGAAGCAGATCGTTTTATCAGAGTTGAGGAGAAGACCCGTTGCCGGAAGTCGAGTCGGACGCGATCGCCAAGGGTACGGATGCCGAGGAGCAGGAAGCGGCTCTGGCCGCCGAGGACTCGCACGGCGAGAACGGCCCCGGCGAGGACGACCTGGATTCCCGGACGCCGAACGCGGCGCCAGCGAAGGGGCCTGCGCCCCGACGCCGGCCCGCGGGCGCCGGCACCGTCCGGGTTCCCACCGCGCATGCACGGGTGACGAAGCCCGCCTCGACGGCCTCGAAGTCCCGGCCCGGAGCAACGGCGCAGGATTCCGCATCGGCGGACGACGCGGAGACCGATTCCATCCTGGTCGAGACGGTCATCGCCGACACGGTGCCCGAACGGGCCGCCGCCGAGCCCCCGGCGCGGGAGAGCGTTCTGGCGGCCGGTAGGGCCCTTCGCGAGTCGCCGGAGCGTTTCGTGAACCGGGAATTGTCGTGGCTGCAATTCAACCGCCGAGTGCTGGAGGAAGCCTCCAACACCAGCCATCCGCTGCTGGAACAGCTGCGCTTCCTCTCGATCTCGGCCAACAACCTCGACGAGTTTTTCATGGTTCGCGTGGCGGGCCTGCACGATCAGGTCCGCGCCGGGCTGATCCAGCCGTCGCAGGATGGGCTGAGCCCGGCCGAACAGCTTGCCCGCATCGGTTCGGAAGTCTCGCGGCTGGCCCTCGACCAGCAACGGCGCTGGCGTGAATTGCGTGACGATCTGCATGGAGTCGGTATCGACTTGGTAGAGCCCGGTGACCTGACCCCGGAGCACAAGGCCTGGCTGGAGGAGTACTTCCTCAGTCACGTCTTCCCGGTCCTGACGCCGCTCGCCATCGATCCGGCCCATCCCTTCCCGTTCCTGTCCAACCTCGGCTCCAGCATCGCACTGATGATGGTCCGCCCGCGCGACGGGCGGACGCTGCGCGCCCTCATCCGTCTGCCCTCGGTCCTCGGCCGCTTCGTGCGCCTGCCCGACATGGCCGGGGACACCACCGCGCGCTTCATCGCCATCGAGCAGCTGATCGTGCTGTTCACGGGCCGCCTGTTCCCCGGATATTTCGTGAAGGGGCAGGGGGCGTTCCGCGTCATCCGCGATTCCGACCTCGAGATCGAGGAAGAGGCGGAGGACCTCGTCCTGCATTTCGAGACCGCATTGAAACAGCGCCGGCGCGGCGTCGTCATCCGGCTCGAGGTCGAGGCCGGGATGCCTGAGGACCTTCGGGCCTTCGTCGCCGACGAACTCGAGATCGGCTACGACGCCATCTTCGTGGTGGAGGGCATGCTTGCCCTCAATGAGCTGGCGCAGATCGTCGGAATCGACCGGCCGGACCTGAAGTTCAAATCCTACAACCCACGCTTCCCCGAGCGCATCCGCGAGAGCGGCGGCGATGTCTTCGCCGCCATCCGGCAGAAGGACTTCATCGTCCACCACCCCTACGAATCGTTCGATTCGGTGGTTCAGTTCCTGGCCCAGGCGGCCCGTGACCCGAACGTGGTGGCGATCAAGCAGACCCTCTACCGCACCTCGTCGAACTCACCGATCGTGGCTGCACTGGCCGAGGCCGCGGAACTCGGTAAATCCGTCACCGCCCTGGTGGAGTTGAAAGCGCGGTTCGACGAGGAAGCCAATATTCGCTGGGCCCGTGACCTGGAGAAGGCCGGCGCGCAGGTGGTGTTCGGCTTCATCGAACTGAAGACCCATGCCAAGCTGTCGATGGTGGTGCGCCGCGAGGGCGACAAGCTCGTCACCTACTGCCATGTCGGCACGGGCAACTACCATCCGATCACCGCGCGGGTTTACACGGACCAGTCGTTCTTCACCGCCGATCCGGCGGTGGCGCGGGACGTCTCGCGCATCTTCAACTACATCACCGGCTATGCCGAGCCCGCCGAACTCGAGCGGATGTCGGTCTCGCCGCTGACGTTGAAGCCACGCCTGATCGAGAGCATCGCGGCCGAGGTGGCGCATGCCAAGGCCGGGCGTCCGGCCGCGATCTGGATCAAGTGCAATTCCCTCGTCGACGCGCAGATCATCGACGCGCTCTACGACGCCTCACAGGCGGGTGTGCAGATCGACTGCGTGGTGCGCGGAATCTGCTGCCTGAGGCCCGGCATTCCCGGCCTCTCGGAGACGATCCGGGTCAAGTCCATCGTCGGGCGCTTCCTCGAACACGGTCGGATCTACGCCTTCGGCAACGGATTCGGCCTGCCCCATCCCAAGGCCACGGTCTCGATCTCGTCCGCCGACCTGATGAGCCGTAACCTCGACCGCCGGGTCGAGGCGCTCCTGCCCATCACCAACCAGACTGTGCACCAGCAGGTGCTGGACCAGATCATGCTCGCCAACCTTCTCGACAACCAGCAGAGCTGGCGTGTACTGGCGTCTGGTGCGAGTGAACGGGTCCAGCCTGCGGAGGGTGAGGAGCCGTTCAACGCGCACAAATACTTCATGACGAACCCGAGCCTGTCCGGTCGGGGCAAGTCCTCGAAGAAGTCGAGTCCGCGGGCGCTGAGCCGCAGGGCCCAACGTTCGTGAGCGGACGATTCCAGCAGGAGCTGGTCATGGGACTTCCTCGTGACGGCAGGTCGGGTCTAGGCTTCACGACTCAAGGAGATCCCGGCGTGCAGGACCGCGTGGAACCGGTGGCGATCATCGACATCGGCTCGAATTCCGTGCGGCTCGTGGCCTATGACGGTCTGAACCGCGCGCCGACGCCGCTCTACAACGAGAAAGTCCTGTGTGGGCTGGGCCGCAACGTGTTCAGCACGGGCCGGCTCAACGAGGAGGCGGTCCGGCGCGCGCTCAGCGCGCTCGCGCGCTTCCGCATCCTCTGCGAGACGATGAAGGTCGGCCGTGTCTTCGTGCTGGCCACGGCCGCCGCGCGCGACGCGCAGAACGGCCCGGAATTCCTCGCCGCGGCGGAGGCCGCCTGCGGCCACAGGATCGAACTCCTGTCCGGTCGGCGGGAGGCCGAGCTCTCGGCCCTCGGCGTGATTTCCGGGTTCCACACGCCGGACGGGGTCGTCGGCGATCTCGGCGGCGGCTCCCTCGAACTCGTGGACGTACGCGGCGCCACAGTAGGGCAGGGCGTGACCATGCCGCTGGGCGGCCTCGCCCTTCAGGACCTGTCCGGCGGGTCGGTGAAGAAGGCCCTCAAGATCGCCCGCGAGAACCTCGCCAAGGCGGCCCCCCAGTTGGAAACCCTGCGCGGTCGCAGCTTCTACGCGGTCGGCGGCACATGGCGGGCGCTGGCCCGCCTGCACCAGGCAGCGCGGGGCTACCCGCTCCACGTCATGCACGGCTACAGCATCGAGCCGTCGGACGAGCTGAGCTTCCTCGAAGTGGTCGAACGCACCGACGCCGCCCTGCTGCAGGACGTGGAAGCGGTCTCCGAGGCGCGCAGGCCCCTTCTCGCCTACGGTGCCGTGGTGCTGGAGGAGATCATCCGCGTCGGCCGTCCGCGTGAACTCGCCATCTCGGCGAGCGGCGTCCGCGAGGGCCTGCTCTACGAGCAGCTCGACCGCGACACGCGCCTGACCGACCCGCTTCTCGCGGCGGCGGCGGAACTCAACCGGCTCCGCGCCCGCTCGCCAGGCCATGGCGCCGATCTCATCACCTGGACCGACCGCTTCGTCGCCACCCTCGACGGACCGGAAACCGCCGACGAGCGCCGCCTGCGCCACGCCGCCTGTCTCCTGTCGGATATCGGCTGGCGCGCGCATCCCGATTACCGGGGCGAGCAGAGCATCAACATCATCACCCATGCCGCCTTCGTGGGCATCGACCATCCGGGCCGGGCCTATCTCGCGCTGGCAGTGTATTTCCGTCACGAGGGCGTCGCTGCCGAGAAGGCGAGCCCGATGCTGCGCAGCCTCGCCGGACCACGCCTGTTCGAGCGCGCCCGGCTCCTCGGCGCGCTCCTGCGCATCGCCTTCCCGGTCTCGGCGGGGATGGAGGGAGCCCTGGCGCGCCTGCCCCTCCTCTTGGACGATCGACGGGTGACCCTGACCCTGCCGGCGGACCTGGCCGCGCTTCCCGGAGACCGCCTCCTCAACCGCGTCCGCGGTCTCGGTCGGATTCTGGGGATGGAGGGGCGGATCGCCTGTCCCTGACGTTTTGAAAACAAGCGCCGCGGGGCGGACCTCTCGACACGAGGGGTTCTCAGGACAACGGCCGTGAACGGCGCGGGCTCACGTCCGAGACTTGTCACCGGACGAGGCGAGTAGTCCCCTTATAGACGTTGTTGCTGCAATTCGCGTTCGGATTCGAGGCGCGATACTTCGAGTCGTTGTCGAGTTCGAGGCGGGACACGATGATACGAATGCAATTGGCCTCCCATACGACGTCGTTCTCGAACTCGACCTGACTGCTGGGGGCATAGATCGTCCCTTCGGCCGAGGCACCGAACTTCGAGTAGATGTCGTGATCGTGGGTGTTTCTTTTATCCGACCAGAGAACGATCCCCGCGTAAGGTCCCGTCGTCGGGGCCTTCAGCTCGAAGCTCGTCTTGCTGTGGAAGAAGATATCGCTCCCCAGCCCATCCATATAGATGATTACGTCATTGCCTTTGATCGAAGCCCCGTTCTTCAGCGTGAGCGGTCCCTTGATGACATAGACTCCTGGTGATAAAGTCACGGATGCATCGTCGATCGTTAAGCCTTTGCAGAAAGCAAAGCTTGGTTCGATCGTTTTCGCTACCGTATCTTTATTGATCAACTTGGCACCCCCGCAAGTCTCGTTGACCGGAGGAGCCAGCGACGCATAAGGATCTGCGACCGGTACGGCTCCCGACATGGGAGCGGGTCGTACAGTTGCCGTGCTGTGCATGCCGACCCCGCCGACGACGCGGATGCTGCTGACGTTGACGTAAGACGAGCTTCCGATCTCCAACGCGGAATGATGCTTCGAGTTGACCTGCACGCCACAATCCGGCGCATCGATCTGTGCTCCGGGATCGATGTCGAAAGCATTGGAATGATCCGGATGGAGGATCAGGATGCACATCGGATTGGCGAGTGCGATCGCGCTCGCGGAGATTTCCCAGAAATCAGAGCCGAAGAGCTTCGCGAACGAGGTCTTGAAGCTGTTTCCCTTGGCCGTCGTTCGCGATGCCGTGACGCGTACGGCGTTGGCGTTCTCGTCGACGGTGAAGGCGCCGTTTTCCCACTTTCCGAACTCCAGATCGGCATTGGTGACGAGTTGATCGACGGTCGGCCGGTTCTGCCGCGCATAGAGCTGCGCCGTCGCCAGGGCCGCGCTCCGGTCCGCCGCCCCGATGTAGCTGGCCGTGGCGAGAGCCGCGGCCTCGGCGCTGGTCATGAGAGTATTCTTCTCGAGGACCGCCGCTCCGAAATCGATGACGAGCCCCCCGACCCCCACCATCACCGGTAGGACGAAGGCAAAGATCAGGGCGACGTTTCCGCCGCGGCCTGCCGAAAAGGCGCGGATATGGGAGGGGCGGAGTTTCATCATTCCGCCAGACTGCGCATGACGGCCCGCGACGTGACGCCGGCCGAAAAACCGCCGAACGGTGTGATCTTGGCCATTTCAGCCTTAGTGATCTCAATGGTGACGACGACATCCCGGTCGGCTTCGTCCCCTTTGGTGGCGGGATCGATATTGGCCGTTGCGACGACGCCGGGATCGTCCAGAGAATGAGATTCAGCGAACTGCTTTGCCTCCGCAGCGGTCATGTATCCCACCGCCACGCCACGTGCGGCCTCCCGCGCATAGGTCGAGATTGTGGTGTGGGTCCGTATAAAGATTGCGACGGTAAAGAACGCCCCCAGCATCAGAAGCAGAACGGGTGCGATCAAGGCGAATTCGACCGCCGATACACCTTGGCGATCCATGATGAGGGATCGAGTTTGCCGAAAAAATCCGCCAACTCCGCCGGTCCATACCATGCTAAGATACGCTCTGCTATCGAGTATCAAACTCATCCAGCATAAACACAGAATTGTTAATTGATTTATCTTGATTAAGAGATACTTTGTAGGCAAAAGCAGAATCTATGACGTAGTCAGCCGCCGTGGTGGGAGCCGAAATTCCGCTATGCCGATGCGGTCAGGCGATCGCGTCGCAAGGGAGCCGGCGCCGAACGGGCCTGTCAGGGGAGCCCTGTCGGGACACAGGCTGGCCGAACGGCCTAGTCACCCCCCCGGAGAGGTCCAATACGGGCAGCCTCCGTCATTGCCGTCGTCTTCACGAGGCGAGGACCGGAAATTCCGGCCGCTGCCTCGGTGTCTTCACGCCGGCCTGTCCGCGAAGATCGACTTCTTGACGATGGCGTGGACGCCCCAATTGCCGTCCACCACCTGGGTGATGCCAAAATCGACGGCGATGGACATGAGCGAGATCGCCTCGTCCTCGGTGAGCCCCTTCGCCTGCATCAGGAAGGATCGCATCTTACGGAAGGCGTCGCGCATGGCGAGGTCGATGGAGGATTTGGCGAAGATCTCACTCTGCGCCTCAGGGCCGAGATCGGCGAGGTAGTTCGGGTAACTGAAGCCGGACAGCACCCAATCCTCTGATGTCTCGATCATCGGGAAATCGAGGGATTCGAGCGCGGTACCGGCTAGGTCGGCCTTCTTGTGCAGGATGAACTGGAACGTGCCGGTGAGCGAGCATTCGATGGCTGTGCCGCAAAGCTCGGAATCGCCCTGGCTCGCATGCGGGTCGCCCACCGAGAACAGGGCGCCCGGCACTGCCACCGGGTAATACATCGTCGCGCCCTTGCCGATGCGCCAATTGTCGATATTGCCGCCGGTGTAGCTCGGTGGAATCGAGTTCACCATGTCGGCTTCCTTGGGCGCGAGGCCCATCGTGCCGAAATGCGGGCGGATCGGCACGCGCACGCCCTTGAGCACGTCGAAGTTGCGCTGTGTCTTGGTGTGGTCGACGGGGATGCCGGGATAATCGATGGTCGGATGCGCCACGCCGAACGGATCGGTGACGCCGGGCCAGCGAAAATTGTAGACCGCCTTCGCCCAATCGCGCGCGCCGTTAGCGTCGACCTCGTAGATGGTGACGACCTCGCGCGACCGGTCCCCGGTGATCATGTCCTTGTAATGGTAGCCCCACCAGGCGGCGGCGTTGCTGCCGAAGCTGCGCCCTTTGAAGGCGGGGTTGGCGCAGGGGCGCGGCGCCACGTCGAGGATGCGGACCTCCAGCACATCGCCGGGCTCGGCGCCTCGGATCGCCACCGGGCCAGTGCAGATATGCACGCCGAGCCCTCCGCCCGGTCCGAGCGGGCCGGTCTCCGGTCCGGCGCCCCGGCGGGCCACGCCCTTCTTCTCCTTGGTCCAGAGGAATACGCTCTCGGCACCGGGATCTCCCGTCACCATGCGCTCGGCATCGTCGTTGGCGTGGTGGGTCAGGGTCTCGATCGTGACGTAGTCGCCGGAGGCGATCTCGACCTGGGGCTTCAGCAGCTTCGAGAAATAGCCCCAATGCACCGTCTCGGCCGTCGCCGGCAGATGGTAATGCGCCGTCTGTTTGATGCCCTTGGCACTGGCTTGCGCCAGGGCGGGGCCGACGAGAGACAAACCTCCTGCGGCCAGTGCCGCGGCACCGCCAGTCGCGACGAATCCGCTCTTGAGAAAGGCACGCCGCTCGGGCGCGAGATCGCCGAGGAACCGCTGCCGATGTTCGGCAAAATGCGCGCAGTTGGGATCGTCACCGAGGCACATGGACTTCTCCGATGGGAAGGCTCGTCCTGAGTCCTGTATGCAATCCGTCGGCCAAGGAGTTTCCTCCGGATTGGGCGGCTGCTTCGGCGCCATGGGCCCGGCCATCGCCTACGGCGAGCGACACGCCTGATCCTCTCCCCAAGCGACAGGGACACGACAAAAAGGCCCCCGGACCATTCGATCCGGGAGCCTTTGCGATGACGATGCCGGGAGGTTCGAGACGACCGGCCAGGGCGTCCTATTCCGAGAGCGGGGTCACTCCCGGCTCGGCCGCGGCCGCCCTCGATTCCACGGAGGTCGCTTGCGCTTCCACCACCGCTGCAGCCGTGACGTTGACGATGCCCCTCGCCGTCACGGAGGGCGACAGGATGTGAGCGGGCTTCGCCGGTCCGATCAGGAGCGGCCCCACCGGGAGAGCGTCGGCGAGGACCTTCGAGAACTGAAAAGCGATGTTGGCTGCATCGAGATTGGGGAAGATCAGCACGTTGGCCGCCCCCTTGAGGGGTGAACCCGGCAGCACCCGATCACGGATCAGGTCGGACAGGGCACTATCGGCCTGCATCTCGCCATCCACCTGAAGTTCGGGCTTGCGAGCCTGGATCAGGCCCAGCGCGGTGCGCATCTTGATGGCCGAGCGAGAATCGGACTGGCCGAAATCCGAATGACTCAGAAGAGCGATCTTCGGCGTCATGCCGAACCGCGAGACATGCCCGGCGCAGGCCACCGCCACATCGGCGATCTCCTCGGCGGTCGGATCCGGACGGACATGGGTATCGGCCAGGAAGAACGCGCCCTTCTTCGTGATGACGAGGCTCATGGCGGCGAAGTCGAGCACGCCCGGCGCGAGACCGATCACGTCGCGGATCACCCGCAGACGTGTCTCGAACCGGCCCTCCAGGCCGCAGATCAGCGCATCCGCCTCGCCCCGGCGCACGGCGACCGCGCCGATCACCGTGGAATTCGTCCGCACCAGGGTGCGGGCGGCGTCCGGGGTGATGCCGCGCCGGCCCGCCGCCTCGAGATAGGTGGCGACATAGTCCCGGTAGCGCGGATCGTCCTCGGGATCGATCAGGTCGAAATCGGTGCCCTGCTTGATCGAGAGCCCGAAGCGCTTGATCCGTGTCTCGATGACACGCGGGCGGCCGACCAGAATGGGCCGGGCCACCTGATCCTCGACGATGGCCTGGGCGGCGCGGAGCACACGCTCGTCCTCGCCTTCGGCGTAGATGACGCGCTTGGGCGCTTCCTTGGCCTTGGAGAAGATCGGCTTCATGATGAAGCCCGAGCGGTGGACGAACCGGTCGAGGCTGTCGGCATAGGCCTGGATGTTCTCGAGCGGACGGCCGGCGACGCCGGAATCCATCGCGGCCTTGGCCACGGCCGGCGCGATCCGCAGGATCAGGCGCGGATCGAACGGGCTCGGGATCAGCGAATGCCGGCCGAAGGGCCGGGCCTCGCCGCCATAGGCGCGGGCGACCACGTCGGACGGCGTCTCGCGGGCGAGCGCCGCGATGGCCTTCACGGCGGCCTGCTTCATTTCCTCGTTGATCGAGGTGGCGCCGACATCGAGGGCGCCCCGGAAGATGTAGGGGAAGCAGAGGACGTTGTTGACCTGATTGGGGAAATCAGAACGCCCGGTGCAGATCATCGCGTCGGGGCGCTTCTCCTGCGCAAGGTCCGGCATGATCTCGGGGTAGGGGTTGGCCAGCGCCATGATCAGCGGCTTCTCGGCCATCTTCTCCAGGTATTCCGGCTTCAGCACGCCACCGGCCGAGAGACCGATGAACACGTCGGCACCCGGAATGACCTCGGCCAGGGTCCGGGCCTCGGTCTCCTGTGCGTAGACGTCCTTCCAGCGATCCATCAACTCGGTGCGGCCCTTGTAGACCACGCCCTTGATGTCGGTGACCGTGATGTTCTCGACACGGGCCCCGAGCGACACGAGCAAGTTCAGGCAGGCCAAAGCCGCCGCACCCGCGCCCGAGGTCACGATCCGGACCTCCGGAAGCTGCTTGCCGGCGAGTTCGAGGGCGTTGAGCACACCCGCCGCGACGATGATCGCCGTGCCGTGCTGGTCGTCGTGGAAGACGGGGATGTTCATCCGCGCCCGACACTGCTCCTCGACCTCGAAACACTCGGGAGCCTTGATGTCCTCGAGGTTGATGCCGCCGAAGGTCGGCTCGAGGGAGCAGACCACGTCCACGAGCTTCGACACGTCGGTCTGGTCGACCTCGATATCGAACACGTCGATATCGGCGAACTTCTTGAACAGGACGGCCTTGCCCTCCATCACCGGCTTCGAGGCCAGCGGGCCGATATTGCCGAGGCCGAGCACGGCGGTCCCGTTGGTCAGCACGGCGACCAGGTTCTGGCGGATGGTGAGGTTGGCCGCCTCCTGCGGATCCTCGTAGATCGCCATGCAGGCGGCGGCGACGCCGGGCGAGTAGGCCAGCGCCAGATCTCGCTGGTTGCCCAGCGGCTTCGTCGCCTGGATCTCGAGCTTTCCGGGCCGGGGTAGACGATGGTAGACGAGGGCTCCGGACTTGAGATCGTCAGACATATTGTCGCCCATGAGCCTCACTCCCTCACTGACGGGCCTTTTCGGCTCCGCCGGACTCTCCCGCCGGACGTCGGGATGCGTTGGTTGACGTCCCTGTTGCACCGCCTGCGGAGTGGGCGCAACCCGCACAACCAAACCCGAATCCACCTTGAGAAATTGGTGAAAACTTACGGTTTCTCCATCGGGGAATACTCCTACGGCCGTCCCAAAGTGCGGTTCCCGGAAGCTGGGCGGCACCTTACGATCGGGCGGTATTGTTCCATCGCCGACAAGGTCGAGATCCTTCTCGGGGGCGGGCATCGCCTCGACTGGGCGACCACCTATCCTTTCGCGGCCATGGCGGGGCTGTGGCCGGGGGTGG
The DNA here is from genome assembly GCF_054817845.1 of Methylobacterium sp. CM6241. Taxonomy (NCBI): domain Bacteria; kingdom Pseudomonadati; phylum Pseudomonadota; class Alphaproteobacteria; order Hyphomicrobiales; family Methylobacteriaceae; genus Methylobacterium; species Methylobacterium sp. CM6241. The sequence goes on along the minus strand of NZ_CM139246.1, from coordinate 3,759,777 downwards.
ACGCGTCGGTCGATGACCAGGCATCACGCGGCGACGTGACGATCGGCAGCGACGTCTGGCTCGGCTCCGGTTGCCTGATCCTGTCGGGCGTCACCATCGGACATGGAGCGGTGATCGGGGCCCATGCCGTCGTCTCCCGCGACGTGCCGCCTTATGCGGTGGTCGTCGGCAATCCTGGCCGGGTGGTGCGCTCCCGCTTCGATCCGGGTCTGGTGGCGGGCCTGTTGGAGACGGCTTGGTGGGAGCTCGATCCCGCAGCGATCCGCCCGCTCGTACCGCTGCTCCAGAGCGATCGCGTCGCCGAGTTGATTGCGGCCGCGCGCGCGGCGCGGGCGGCCGGCGTTGCGGGCGCCGCCTGAATCCCTTACCCGGACTGTTTCATACCCACACTGACGATCGATCGACTTCAAGGCACAGACGATGTCCGACACGCCTCCCGACCGCCTCGCGGTGAACCCCAACAGCCCGTTCTACAACGAGGCCATCCTCGAACGCGGCATCGGCATCCGTTTCAAGGGCGTCGAGAAGACCAATGTCGAGGAATACTGCGTCAGCGAGGGCTGGGTCCGCCTGTCGGCCGGCAAGACCCTGGATCGGGCCGGCAACCCGATGACGGTGAAGCTGAAGGGCCCGGTGGAGCCCTATTTCCGGGACGACGCAGCGGAAGGCTGAAGGCGGTCAACCCGACGCCGTGTCCAATGGGAACGGCGCCGGCTCCCTGATCGCGGGACCTTCACAGCGATCCGGCGGGCCTTAGCCCTCCCGCTTCCGGCATTCTCCCGCGTAATTCCGCAGGGCCTCCGTCACCAGAGCGTCGACCTGATTTTCTGTCTTCGGCTGGCGGATGACGAGACTCGTCACCGAATCCGGGTGGTTCGCCCGCTGCTTCGGGGTTCGCGCATGGTTCGAGACGCGCAGGGCGAAGACGCTGCCCTCCGGCTTGAGATAGACGCTGTCGCCGCGCGTGTTGCGGGCGACAATCAGGAAGCCATGTGACGCGACGCCGGCCACGGCGCGGGCCAGGGCGTCCGTTGGATTGAGCAGGGTCATGCCAGCCCTTCCTGCGCGAGAGCCGTGCGGCCACGAATGGCGGCGAGGGCGCCCGCGGCCGAACCGGCATAGCGTTCGAGCAATTGCCGGCGGAAGCTCAAGGAGGCCAAAGCCGCCTTCGGGGCGTTCACGGCAAGCATCCGGGAGCTCGGATCGGGCAGACCATATTTGCGTGAAACGTAGGCCCGTGACCAGGCCTGGTGCCAGCGGGTGCGGAAGACCCGGCCCGGCTCAGGCGCGGACGAACGCCCACGCCCATGCAGGGCGACCGCCCCGTGAACATGGACCAGGGAGCGACCGGCATCGGCGACCCGGCGGCACAAGTCGTCATCTTCGTAGAACAGGAAGATGTTCGGGTCGAACCCACCCAGGTCGAGGAACAGGTCGCGCCGGATCATCAGGCAGGCGCCCGACAGGAAGGGCGCACAGGCATCGCCCTCGGGCAAGGCGCGGTTGCCCGGCGGATTGGTCAGATAGGGCGCGAGCAGCGAGCGCGGCTGGTAGAAGAAGCGCCCGTCCGGCTCCATCAGGCGCGGCGCCAGCAGCCCCGCATCGGGATACGCGGCGGCGGCCCGCAGCAGGGCATCGACCGCTCCTGCCTGAACCACGATGTCCGGGTTGAGAATGAGCACGCGCTCGGCGCGCTCGGCGGCCCGGATCCCGATGGTATTGGCCCGACCGTAGCCCTCGTTGCGGAGGTTGCGGACCACTTTTGCGCCGGCCGCCTCGGCGACGCTCGCCGAGGCATCACGGCTCGCATTGTCGACCACGACGGCAGGCACATGCTCCGCCGCCAGGGCCGCGAGGCACGACGGAAGCGCATGGGCGCTGTCATGGGCAACGACGATGGCGACGAGGGAAGGCATCGTGGCCGGCCGGGCGAAGGTTTCTCAGCCCTGCTTCTCCGGCAGGTTGAGACGGATGTGGAGCTCGCGCAGCTGCTTCGGAGTCGCCTCGGCAGGGGCCCCCATCATCAGATCCTCGGCGCGCTGGTTCATCGGGAACAGCACCACTTCGCGGAGGTTCTGCTCGCCGCAGAGCAGCATGACGATGCGGTCGATTCCCGGTGCGATGCCGCCGTGCGGCGGGGCGCCGAGTTTCAGGGCATTGAGCATGCCGCCGAACTTCTCCTCCAGCACCTCCTGGCCGTAACCGGCCAGACCGAAGGCCTTCTCCATCACCTCGGGGCGGTGGTTACGGATCGCGCCGGAGGACAGCTCCGTGCCGTTGCAGACGATGTCGTACTGGAACGCCTTGATGCCGAGGATCTTCTCGGACTCGCTCGGATCGAGGGCGAGGAACTCCTCGCGGTCGAAATTCGGCATCGAGAACGGGTTGTGGGAGAAGTCGATCCGCTTCTCGTCCTCGTTCCACTCGTACATCGGGAAGTCGGTGATCCAGCAGAACGCGTACTGATCCTTGTCGGAGAGGTTCAGCTCGTCCGCGATGCGGATGCGGGCCTTACCGGCCAGAGCCGCGGCCTTCGCCTCGGTGCCGGCGGAGAAGAACACGGCGTCGCCGGCCTTCGTGCCGGTCTTTTCGCGGATGAGGGCCTGGATCTCCGAAGGGATGAACTTGGCGATCGGGCCCTTGCCGGTGACCGTCCCGTTGTCGTCCTCGAAGATGATGTAGCCGAGGCCCGGCGCGCCCTCGGCGCGGGCGAAGTCGTTGAGCTTGTCGAAGAACGAGCGCGACTGCGTCGCCGCCCCCGTCGCCGGGATGGCGCGAACGACCCCGCCGGACTTGATCACGCCCTTGAAGGCTTTGAACTCGACCTCGTCGCGGGCGAACTCGTCCGTCACGTCGGCGATGATCAGCGGATTGCGAAGATCGGGCTTGTCGACGCCGTATTTCAGCATCGCCTCGGCATAGGGGATGCGCGGGAAGGTCTCGGTGACCCGCTTGCCTTCGGCGAATTCCTTGAAGACGTCGCGCAGGACCGGCTCCACCGACTGGAACACGTCCTCCTGGGTGACGAAGCTCATCTCGATGTCGAGCTGATAGAACTCGCCCGGCGAGCGGTCGGCGCGGGCATCCTCGTCGCGAAAACACGGCGCGATCTGGAAGTAGCGGTCGAAGCCGGCGATCATCGTCAGCTGCTTGAACTGCTGGGGGGCCTGCGGCAGCGCGTAGAACTTGCCAGGGTGCACGCGGGACGGCACCAGATAGTCACGCGCGCCTTCCGGGCTGGAGGCGGTGAGGATCGGCGTCTGGAACTCGAAGAAGCCGCCCTCGCGCATGCGGCGGCGGAGCGAATCGATGATCGCGCCGCGCTTCATGATGTTGGCGTGCAGCTTGTCACGGCGCAGATCGAGGAAGCGGTACTTGAGCCGCGTCTCCTCCGGGTAGTCCTGGTCGCCGAAGACCGGCACCGGCAATTCGCCGGCGGGGCCGAGAACCTCGATGTCGTCGATATAGACCTCCACCGTTCCGGTGGGCAGGTCGGCATTCTCGGTTCCCGCAGGGCGCGTGCGCACGCGGCCGTCGATGCGGATCACCCATTCCGAGCGGGCGAGGTTGGCTGTCTTGAACGCCTTCGAATCGGAGTCGACCACGCATTGGGTGCGACCGTAATGGTCGCGCAGATCGATGAAGAGCACGCCGCCATGATCGCGGATGCGATGGCACCAGCCGGAAAGGCGAACGGTCTCGCCGACGTCGGACGGGCGGAGCGCCCCGCAGGTATGGGTACGATAACGGTGCATGACGGGCTCTTCAGATTGAGCGGCGCACCATTCACGCGAGGGCGGGCAAGTCAAGGCGAAGGCGATCCTACGCCACGCGGCGGAGCCCGTAGGCGGGAGCGGGGACGAGCCCGGAACGGGCATCGTCGAGGCTCTGGAAACGAGGGCAGGACCTTTCGGAAACGAGGGTGAATCCCCATATCAGGTCCATGAATGCAAACGCATTTTTCGATATTCTGAACGAGGCTGCCGCCGCTCCTGCCGAACGCCGGAAGACTGCCGAACAGGGCGAACACAAGCCCGGCGCGTGGCAGGTTCTGCCGCTCGAAGGTCGCTACGAGATCGTCTACGAGGATTCCCGTGGCCTCTGGAGCACGCGGAGCCTGAGCGCGCGAGAGTTGAGGCTCGGACCCGGCCGGACGCTGCTGGGCGGTATCGACCGCGCACGCGGCGGCTATCGCGGCTTTCGGGTGGACCGCATCCGGCGCCTGTCCGAGGAAGGCGGCCCCCGGATGAATGCCGGCATCCTCGACTGGCTTCTCGCCCGTGCCGAGGCCCAGAGGCGCGAGCGTGCCGAACTGGTGCGCAGCCTCGCTCGCCGGAACCGGTCCCGCAAGCGCGCCGCCTGACGAGGGAAGTGCAGCACGGGATGTCGGGGATAGGCGCGCGCGGCGCGAGATACGATCTCGCCTCACGCGTCAACCTCCGATATAGCCGGCTCTCATGGACCTCATAGCTACCACGCCGGCCCTCGCCGAGGCTTGCAGCCGTTTCGCCGGACAGCCGTTCGTTACCGTCGACACGGAGTTCATGCGGGAAACGACCTACTACCCCAAGCTCTGCCTCATCCAGATGGCCGGGCCGGACGGGTCGGGCGTGCTCGTCGACCCGTTGTCTCCCGATATCGACCTCGCGCCATTCTTCGCGCTGATGGCCGACGAGAGCGTGGTCAAGGTGTTCCACTCGGCACGCCAGGATCTCGAGATCATCTGGCTGCTCGGCGGGCTGCTGCCGCAGCCGTTCTTCGATACACAGGTCGCCGCCATGGTCTGCGGCTACGGCGACTCGGTCTCCTACGAGCAGCTGGTCAACGACGTCGCCAAGGCCAAGATCGACAAGTCGTCCCGCTTCACCGACTGGTCGCGCCGTCCGCTCTCGGACGCCCAGTCGAGCTATGCCCTCTCCGACGTGACCCATCTGGTGACGATCTACGAGGTGCTGGCCGGCAAGCTTCTCTCCACCGATCGCGGCGAGTGGCTCGACGAGGAGATGAGCGTCCTGACCTCGCCAGAAACCTACAAGGCCGACCCGGCCCAGGCCTGGCGCCGGCTCTCCGGCCGCATGCGCAAACCGCGCGAAATCGCGGTTCTGGCCGAGGTGGCGGCCTGGCGCGAACGCGAGGCCCAGACCCGCAATGTGCCGCGCGGGCGAATCCTCAAGGACGAGGCGGTGATCGACATCGCCACCTCCGCGCCTCGCAGCGTCGAGGCCCTGGGACGCCTCCGCTCGATCCCGGCGGGTTTCGAACGCTCGCGCACCGGAGCCGACATCCTGGCCGCCGTGGAGCGCGGCTTTCAGCGTGATCTCTCCGAGATCGCCTTGCCCGAGCGCAGCCGGGGCCGGGGCGGCAACGGCGCGGTGGTCGAATTGCTGAAGGTGCTGCTCAAGGCGGTCTGCGAGGCCGAGGACGTGGCACCCAAGATCGTCGCCACGATGGATGACCTCGAAGCCATCGCGGAAGACGACGAAGCCGACATCGCAGTGCTGCAGGGTTGGCGCCGGACGCTGTTCGGCGAGAAGGCGCTTGCCCTCAAGGCAGGCCGCCTGGCCCTCTCGGCCCAGGGTGGGCGGATCGTGGTGCGCGCGCTGGATTGATCCAGGCCACGCGTCCCCCCCGCCTGGGGAAGGGGAGCCGCATGCGCGGCTCGCCCGTCCTCAATTCGCCTTCGCGCTGACGTCCAACCTGTCGAGCACGGCACCCGGCGTCGGGGCCGCACTGAATTCGAGCATGCCAATGCCGCCGGCATTCTTCGCCTTGGCGCTGAGCAGGAACGTGCCCGGCCGGGTCACGAACTGGCCCAGAGCCGCGCCGATGGCCTTGGCGCCGGCGGAATTGCCGAGGATCGCCGGAACGCCGAACGTGGTCGCGGTCACGTATTCCTGGGTCAGTTCCTCCGGCTTGAGGCTCAGGCTCTTCGACTGAGAGGCGATGAAGCGCTCGAACAGGCCGCTATTCTCGATCCGCAGGTCGAGGGTCTTGGCAGTCGCCCCCAGCATGGCGAAGGTCGAGACGCTCGGATCCGGGTCGAACACCGCCGGGCCGATACCGCCCAGGATGCCGTTGACCTTCACGCTGCCCATGTCCTTGCCCGACACCGACACCTCGCTGAAGGAGAGTTCCTTGGCGGCCTCGTTCCAGGCCGTGTCGGCGACGACGTTCAGGTCGAGGTCGCGATAGCCGTAAGCGCCGAGGGAGCCGAGCCCCGGAATTCCGGCCACCGCCGTAGCGGGCAGGGTGAGTCCCGAGAGGGTGGCCCGGCCGGTGGTCGGCAGGCCGTCGCGCAGCGGCCCGAAGGCGAAGGCACCGTCACGCAATCCGATCTGCGTGGGAGCCGCCGCGACGGGCGGGAGCGCGGGAGCAGCAGCGGGCTTGCCTGCAGAATTACCGGGGGGCTTCGGTGCGGCGGGTGCCCCGTCCGGCGGCAGGTCGAGGCGCAGGTCCTTCACTGCCAGGGTGCCGAGCACCGGCGTCATCTGCCGCAGATCCGCCTCGGTCGGCTCTCCGGCCTGAGCCGAGAGCTTCCGCATGGCCGCCACGGTCGGAGCGAAGGAGAAGCCCGTGAAGGACAGGCGCGAGAGCTTGCCGCTGGCTTCGCCCGCCGTGAAGCCGATATCCTCGAAGGTCAGGTTTCCGGAGGTGAAGGCCATGCGTCCCATGGTCATCGCCATGGGTTCACCGTCATGGGTCTGATTGACCGTGAGCCCGCTGGCCTGGAACGAGCCGACGGAGAACCCGTCCATCAGGTCGGCCACGGTTCCGAGGATCCGCGCCTTGTCGGCGGAGGCAGGCTGGGTCGGGTCCACACGGGACATCGCCTCCAGCGCGCCCGTCCATGTCGCGGGAATCTGTCGGCCACTGACGTCGCTACCCTCAAGACGGGCGATCTTCACCAGTGTGCCCTCGGCCTCCATCACAATGTCGGCGGCCGAGAAATTGCCGTAGATCCGGAGCATCGGGCTCTTGGCGTCGCCTGCCTCGCCGTAAAGCCGCGCCATCGCGGCGAGATCGACGTCCTTCATGTCGATGCGGCCGTAACTGGCGCTGTGTCTCGCCTCACCCCCATCCTCCGCAGCCGTCACCCCAGCGGCACTCGCCTGGGCGATACGGCCGCCACGGACATCCTTGGCCGTCACGTCGCGATAGGTCGCGGTCTGGGCCTTGGTACCGATCCGGGTCTCGGAACGAAGCTCCGGGATCACGATGCTGGCAGCATCGAACTTGGCCAGACGCGCGGCCAGAGGCTCGGGGCCGGATTTCAGGAGAGCGAGCAGATCGTCCTTCGTCAGACGCGTACCGCTGACGATGACCTGCGGTGCGGTGAGGGTCGTACCACCGAACGTCATCGTCACGTTCTGGAGCGTGACGTCCTGCACGGCGGACGCCGCCTCCTGAGCCGTGGCCGGCAATGGGCCCATCGGGCCACCTCCGCCAAGGGCAAGGAGGGCACAGACCGGAAGGCCGGCCGCCCGCATGAGGAAGGGACGGCCTTGTGGGACGTTCATGAGCAGATCCGGGGCGCTGCGGAAAAGGCGCTTCGTGCAACGGTGCCGCGCCGAACCGCATCCGTGCCGCAGTTTCCGCGGCGAGGCAATCGCGCTGCCACACGCCGCGATGTCACGGAAAGACGATGGCTCAGAGCGAGAACGACGTACCGCAGCCGCAGGAGGCCGTGACCTGAGGGTTCTCGATCTTGAAGGACTGGCCGATCAGGTCGTTGGCGAAATCGATGGTCGAACCGCTCATGTATTCGAGGGACACGGGGTCGACGAGGACGGTCGCGCCATCCCGTTCGATCACCATGTCGTCATCGGCGCGGGAGCGCTCGATGTCGAAGGCATAGGAGAAGCCCGAGCAGCCGCCACCATTGACGCTGATCCGCAGGGACGCACCGGGAGGCTCGGTCCCCATGATCTCGTTGATGCGCTTGGCCGCGCGGGGGGTCAGGGTGATGTCGGCCATCGTGATGCTCTTGGGTTCTCGTCGATTGCCAGAAGCGCTAGCCCACACAAGATATGCGCCGTAGAGACGCGCTGCAACGCGGTAGGAGCCTGGCGCGAAATGACGGGTTCGGGAGGTGACGTGCGGCACAGGGGCGAACGCTGGCGGGCGCGCTACGCCACCGATCCGGCAGCCACGCGTGGGCGGCTGATCCCGGAGGCGGTCTCGCCCACCCGCAGCGACTTCCAGCGCGACCGCGACCGGATCATCCATTCGGCCGCCTTCCGGCGCCTGAAGCACAAGACCCAGGTCTTCGTCCATCACGAGGGCGACCATTACCGGACCCGCCTGACCCATACGCTCGAAGTCAGCCAGATCGCACGGGCACTCGCCCGTGCCCTCGGCTTCGACGAGGATCTCGCGGAGGCGCTGGCGCTGTCCCACGACCTCGGCCACACCTGTTTCGGGCATACCGGCGAGGACGCCCTCGATGCACTGACGAAAGGCCATGGCGGGTTCGACCACAACGCCCAGGCGCTGCGCATCGTGACCCGGCTCGAGCGGCGCTATGCCGGATTCGACGGGCTCAATCTCGCCTGGGAGACCCTGGAGGGCCTCGTCAAGCATAACGGCCCCCTCCTCACGAAGGAGGGCGTCCCGACCCCGCGCTGGGCAGGACGGGGCATTCCCGCCGCGATCCTCGAATACGACGCCGTTCACGATCTCGAACTCGGCCGCTTCGCCGGGCCGGAAGCGCAGGCGGCGGCGCTGGCCGACGACATCGCTTATGACAGCCACGACCTCGATGACGGCCTGCGCGCCGGTCTGTTCGAGCTCTCCGACCTGGAAGAGGTGCCGTTCCTCGCCAGGCTGATGGAGGAGATCGACGCCCTGCATCCGGGGCTGGAACCCTCGCGAAAGATCCACGAACTGGCGCGTCGCGTCATTACCCGCTTCGTCGAGGACGTGATCGCGGAGAGTACGCGCCGGATCGAAGTCCTGGCGCCGATGTCGGTAGAGGACATCCGTGGAGCATCGGCACCGGTCGTCGCCTTCTCACCGGCACTGGCGGAGGCGGACACGACGATCAAGCGCTTCCTCTACGCGCGGATGTACCGCCACCCGAGCGTGCTGGCGGTGCGGGCGCAGGCCGACATCATCGTCGCGGATCTGTTCGGCGCCTTCACGGCGAACCCGGCGGCCATGCCCGAGGAATGGCGGGTCGGGCTCGATGGCGCAGGGGAGGGGCGCATCGCCCGCCGGGTCGCCGACTACATTGCCGGCATGACCGACACTTACGCCGTGCTCGCCCACAAGCGCCTGTTCGCGACGACGCCGGACCTGCACTGGAGCCCGGAGAGCCGGGGCCTGCCGCTGGCGGAAGGATAGCGGCCGAGATTTCGGGACGATTCATGCGCATCTGCTTCATCGGCGACAGTTTCGTGAACGGGGTCGGTGACGACACCTGTCTCGGATGGACGGGCCGTCTCTGTGCCGAGGCCCGCCGCGCCGGCTGGGACGTCACGCATTACAATCTGGGAATTCGCCGCGACACCAGCCTCGACATCCACCGCCACTGGAGAAGCGAGGCCGAAGCCCGGCTGCCCGAGGGGCTGGACGGCCGGCTTGTCTTTTCGTTCGGCGCAAACGACTGCACGCTCGTCGATGGCCGAATCCGCGTCCCTCATGACCGCTCCCTCGACACGGCGGAGAAGATTCTCGGAGACGCCGCCGGTTGGCGAAGAACCCTGATGATCGGTCCGCTTCCCGTCTGCGACGATCCAGCGACGGATGCGCGAATTCTGGCTCTGTCGCGGGACATCACTCCTCTTTGCGCCCGACTCGATGTCCCGTTCCTGCCGGTCTTCGGCATGGCGACAGAATCCGACGCATGGACCAGCGAGGCTGCAGCGGGGGACGGAACGCACCCCAATGCCAAAGGCTACGCGGCTCTGGCCAGCGTCGTCGCCGGCTGGGAAGCTTGGCGCGCCTGGTTCTGAGTGTCCTTCACGAAACCTCCGATGTGCCGTGTTGAGCTGAGCGAGATCCGGCCAAGACCGGAGTTTGGCGACGCCTCGTGAAGCGCCGGGTCGATGAGGAGCCAGGAAGTGCGATGGGCGGCCTCCCGTGACACCTGCCTCCCGTGACACCTGCCTCCCGTGACACCTGCCCCCCGCGTTGGTATGCCGCCGCATTGAGGCGCAAGCCGTCGTGACGATGCGGCATGGCGCGAGCGGAATAGATATCCCATGAACATCTTCGCCACCTTCGAGGCGCGCGTGCGCGAAGCGCTCGAGAGCCTGACCCGGTCCGGGACGCTGCCCGAGGGGCTCGATCTCTCCCGCGTGGTGGTCGAGCCGCCGCGCGACGCCAGTCACGGCGACCTCGCCACCAATGCCGCCCTGGTTCTCGCCAAGGAGGCCCGGACCAATCCGAAGGCGCTCGGCGAAGCGCTGGCCACGGAGCTCCGGCAGGATCCCCGCGTGGTCGAGGCGAGCGTGGCCGGACCGGGCTTCATCAACCTGCGCCTGACGCCCGAGACCTATCACGAGGTCGTGCGTGCCGCGCTCGGCGAGGGCACCGAGTATGGCCGCGCTCGGATGGGCGGCGGCAAGGTCAACATCGAATACGTCTCGGCCAACCCCACCGGACCGATGCATGTGGGCCATGGTCGCGGGGCGGTGTTCGGCGACGCGCTGGCGAACCTGCTCGTGGCGGCCGGCCGCGACGTGACGCGCGAGTACTACATCAACGATGCCGGCGCGCAGGTCGACGTGCTCGCCCGGTCCGCGTTCCTGCGCTACCGCGAGGCCCTGGGCGAAGAGGTCGGCCCCGTGCCCGAAGGCCTCTATCCCGGCGACTATCTCGTGCCGGTGGGCAAGGCGCTCGCCGAGAAGCACGGACGCGCGCTCCTCGACGCGCCGGAATCCGACTGGCTGCCGCAGGTGCGGGCGGATGCCATCGCCGCGATGATGGACCTGATCCGGGGCGATCTCGCCCGGCTCGGCATCCACCATGACGTGTTCTTCTCCGAGGCCACGCTGAAGGAGGCGGTGCCCGTCCTCCTGGCGGAACTCCGCGCAAAAGGTCTCGTCTACGAGGGCCGGCTTCCGCCGCCGAAGGGCCAGCTTCCCGAGGATTGGGAGGACCGGGAGCAGACCCTGTTCCGCACGGTGGAGTTCGGCGACGACGTCGACCGGCCGCTGCTGAAATCGGACGGCTCGTTCACTTATTTCGCCTCGGACATCGCCTATCACCGCGACAAGATCCGGCGCGGGGCCACGGACCTGATCGACGTCCTCGGGGCCGATCACGGCGGCTACGTCAAGCGCATGCAGGCGGCGGTGAAGGCGGTGAGCGACGGCCACGCCACTCTCGACGTCAAGCTGTGCCAGCTCGTGCGTCTCCTGCGGGCCGGCGAGCCGGTGAAGATGTCGAAGCGCGCGGGCGAGTTCATCACCCTCGCCGAGGTGGTCGACGAAGTCGGCCGCGACGCGATCCGTTTCATGATGCTCTACCGCAAGAACGACGCGACCCTGGATTTCGACCTCGCCAAGGTGGTGGAGCAATCCAAGGACAACCCGGTCTTCTACGTCCAGTACGCCCATGCCCGCTGCGCCTCGGTGTTCCGGCAGGCAGGCGAGGCCATGCCGGACGAGGATTTTTCCGTCGCCGGCCTAGCCGACGCGGACCTGACGCTCCTTGCCGATTCCGCGGAAATCGAGATCATGCGGTTGATCGCCCAGTACCCCCGGGTGATCGAAGCGGCGGCTACAGCGCACGAGCCACATCGTGTGGCATTCTACCTCTACGAGCTCGCAAGTTCCCTGCATGGTTTCTGGAACAAAGGCAAAGACCTGCCGCAATTACGGTTTATTAATCCAAACGACCGAAACTCGACACGGGCAAGACTGGCCCTCGTGGAGGCTTTGAGGGGCGTCGTCGCCTCCGGCCTCACGGTCTTGGGTGTCACCGCGCCGGATGAAATGCGGTGAGGTGATCTCGGCGTGAAGAGGAATGCTGCCATGACGACGAACGCTTCGCGAGCGCCTGTCGATTTCGACGCCTTCGCGCGTGACTTGCAGCCCACGACGCCGCCCCAGTCGCAGGCCCAGCCTGCGGCCAAGCCCGATCCGTTGGCCGAACTCGCCCGCATCGTCGGCCAGGACGATCCTTTCCGCGCGTTGCTGGAAGCGCGTGATTCCCGTGCCACCGCCGAGCCGCGAGCCCAGGGAGGACGCAGGGAACCGAGCTTCCACGACGAGGCGCCGGCGGCTCCCGCAGGCTACGCCGCCGCGCCTTCGGGCTACGCACAGCATGCCCAGCATCAGGTCGAGCCCGAGCCGCAGGCCGCACACTCGGCACATCCGGCCGACGCGTTCGATCAGTATCTCGCCTCCGTCGACCACAGTGCCTATGCCGCCGGTCCTCAGGATCCGCACGGGTCCGAGGCTTACGCGCCAGAGCAGGACGACCGCCTCAATCGCGCGGCCGAGCGGCCCCGCCAGCGCAGCCGCCTCGTTTCCGTGGGCGCCGGCCTCGGCGTGCTGGTGGTCTGCGTCACCGGTGCGCTCACCTGGCGCAGCATGAATTCGAGCCACAGCGACGGCACCGTGCCGACGATCCTCGCCGACAAGGCTCCGCTGAAGATCGCACCGCAGAAAGCGGACGGCGTCGAGATCCCCGACCAGAACAAGCGGATCTACGACCGCAACGCCAAGGACGACCAGATCCACATCGTCAACCGCGAGGAGCAGCCGGTCGACGTGGCGCAGGCCGCCCGCTCGGCCCAGCGCGCCGGGGAGGGCGGAGCCACGCCGTCCACCGGACAGCAGGGCGGCAATACCGGTCCCCTCACCGAAACCCTCGGCGAGCCTCGCCGGGTGCGGACCGTGTCGGTGAAGCCGGATACGCCTCCGCCGCCGCCTCAGCGCGAAGCGCCCGTCGCCCAATCGGTGATCCCCACCATGACCCTTCCGGGTGACGGCGGTGGCTCGACCAATGCCTCGATGCATTCACGCGTCGGCAAGCTGCCGGCGGCGCCCGCTCCCACCGAGGAAGCTTCGGCCCCCGAGCCGACCGCTCCCGCCTCTCGCGCGAAGGCCCCGCAGCGGGTAGCCGCCGTCGCCCCCGACGCGACCTCCGCCCTGCCGACGCCTGCGCCTGCCGCCTCGGCCTCCACCGCACCCGTGAGCGGTTACTCGGTCCAGCTCGGCGTACGCACCAGCGAAGCCGAAGCGCAGGCCGCGTTCAAGCAGATGCAGAGCAAGTTCAGCCAGCTCTCCGGCAAGCCCGCCCTGATCCGTCAGGCCGAGGTCAGCGGCAAGACGATCTACCGCGTCCGCGTCGGGCCCCTGGCCAAGGCCGAGGCGACCACCCTCTGCACCGAGTTGCAGGGCGCCGGCGGCCAGTGTTTCGTCGCCAAGAACTGAGCCTCGGGAACTGAGGGTCACGGCGGCGCTCAGGCGAGTGCCGCGAAGACGGCGAGAGACAGTGCCGGCTTGTCGCGGGTCCGTGACGCCTCGTTCGAGTACCGCCAGCGCGGGCGGAGCCGCCATCGTGAAGTGCAGGGACGGATGCCCCTCGGACAGTCCGTCCATCATCAAGCCGAGCAGCACATCCCATGACAACTCGCGCCCTGATCCTCGGCTGTGCCGGCCGGACTCTCTCGGACGAGGAGGCCGCGTTCTTTCGCGACGCGCAGCCCTGGGGCTTCATCCTGTTCAAGCGTAATATCGGCTCGCCGGACGAGGTGAGGGCGCTGACCGATGCGCTGCGCGCTACGACGGGCCGGGCCGACACGCCGATTCTGATCGACCAGGAAGGCGGACGGGTGCAGCGCATGGGACCGCCGCACTGGCCGTCTTATCCGGCCGGCGCCCGTTTCGGCCGCCTCAATGGATCGGGCACCGCCATGGCGCGCCTTGGCGCTCGGCTCATGGCGCATGATCTCGCCGCGGTGGGAATCAACGTCGATTGCGCGCCCGTCCTCGACGTGCCGGTGGCGGGAGCCCACGACATCATCGGCGATCGCGCCTACGGCACCGATCCGCACATTGTCATCGCGCTCGGACGGGCAGTGGCCGAAGGGTTGATGGAAGGCGGCGTCCTTCCGGTGATCAAGCACATTCCCGGTCACGGTCGCGCCGCCTGCGATAGCCACAAGGACCTGCCCGTGGTCGAGGCCGAGGGCGTCAGCCTGGCCTCGCACGATTTCGTGCCCTTCCGCGCCCTGGCCGACCTGCCGATGGCGATGAGCGCCCATGTGGTCTACGCAGCCCTCGATCCGCATCACCCCGCGACCCAGTCCAGCGTCGTCATCGGCCAGGTGATCCGTGGCCTCATCGGCTTCGACGGCCTGCTCATGACGGACGACCTTTCGATGAAGGCCCTCGACGGCAGCTTTCGCGAGAAGGCCGAGAAGGCCTTCGCCGCCGGTATCGATGTCGCCCTCCATTGCAACGGCGAGCGGCACGAGATGCAGGCCGTCCTGGAAGGTACGCCGATCCTGTCCGGCGAGGCTTTGCGCCGGGCCGAGGCCGCCCTGGCCCGGCTCGCGCCGCGCGTGGAGTTCGATGTCGCCGAGGCCCGTTCGCGTTTCGAGGCTGGTCTTTCCGCCCACGCGTGAGGCCCGGACTGCCCCAGCGTTTCGGGCGAGTGCCGCTATGACGCGCTGCACAATTGTCTCAGATGCCTCAAATGCCTCAGCGCGAGACCGTGCGGTTCTTGTGTTCGCTCCCCGCCATCCTTAGGTTCCCGACAATCCGTCGTGAGAGGGCGTCGCTGGGCTGGCGACAGCATGGGCGCAGGAGTTTGCCATGGGCAGCATGAGTATCTGGCACTGGATCATCGTCGCGGGCATCGTGATGCTGCTGTTCGGGCGCGGCAAGATCTCGGACCTGATGGGCGACGTCGCCAAGGGCATCAAGGCCTTCAAGAAGGGCATGGCCGAGGACGAGACCCCGACCGGACAGGCCCCGGCCGTTCCGCCGCCGAGCGCGGGCGAGCCCGTGCGTACGCTGCCTCCCCAGGGCGAGCCGGCCACGGCGAGCCATGTCACGGCCGACCGCAAGGTCGTCTGAAGCAAACCCTACGGACAGGCATCGGCCTTGCGCAAACTATGCTAGGCCGCCGGCCGTGACGAGGCAAAGGCCATCGGCCGCGGGACGAGCGACGCCATGTTCGACATGAGTTGGGGTGAGGTGATGCTGATCGGCGGTGTCGCCCTCATCGTCATCGGACCCAAGGATCTGCCCAAGGCCCTGCGCACGGTCGGTCAGGTCACGGGCAAGATGCGCCGCATGGCCGGCGAATTCCATGCCCAGTTCAACGAGGCGATCCGCGAGGCGGAATTCGACGAGGTCCGCCGCGAGGTCGACGGCATCAAGCGCTCCGCGAGCACGATGGGGCCGAGCTTCAACCCGGTCCAGACGATACGCGACGAGATTCGCGGTGCGGTTGACGGCCGGTCCCAGTCGAGCACCCAGCCCCTCGCCAACGTGGCCGCCAAGCTCGCCGAGAACGATCCGCCTCCCGAACCCGAAGCGCCGTCACCCGAGATAGCCTCGCCGGAGCCGCCACCGCCCGTGCACGCCTTGCCGGACCTTCCGCCGCGTACGACCGCGCCCGAGACATCCTCCACCAAACCTACCGAGACCGGCGCAAGCACATGATCGATTCGGTCGACGAATCCGAGGTCGAGGCTTCGCGCGCGCCGCTCCTCGATCATCTGATCGAATTGCGCTCGCGGCTGATCAAGTCGCTGGCCGCGTTCATCGTGATGTTCTTCGCGTGTTTCTTCGTCTCGCGGCACATCTACAACATCCTGCTCTACCCCTACGTCTCCGTAGTGGGGGCGGAGAAGGCGCAGCTCATCGCGACGCACTTCCTCGAGCAGGTTTTCACCAACATCAAGCTCAGCGTGTTTGGCGCGGCCTTCCTCGCCTTCCCGGTCATCGCGACGCAGATCTACGCCTTCGTCGCGCCGGGCCTCTATCGCAACGAGCGCCAGGCCTTCCTGCCCTATCTCGTTGCGACGCCGATCTTCTTCGTTCTTGGCGCGCTGGTGGTGTTCTTCCTGGCGATGCCGCTTCTCATCCAGTTCTCGGTGAGCCTGCAGCAGGTCGGCCAGCCGGGTGAAGCGACGATTTCGCTTCTGCCGAAGGTGGACGAGTATCTCTCGCTCATCATGACGCTGATCTTCGCCTTCGGATTGGCGTTCCAGCTACCCGTAATCCTCACCCTGCTCGGCCAGATCGGCGTCATCGACACGGTCTTCCTGCGCGAGAAGCGGCGCTACGCCATCGTCCTCGTCTTCGTGGCGGCGGCGATCCTGACGCCGCCCGACGTGATCTCGCAGCTCTCCCTCGCCTTGCCGATGCTCCTCCTCTACGAGGCCTCGATCTTCTCGGTCGCCCGCGTCGAGCGCCGCCGCAAGGCGAAGCGGGTCGCTGAAGGTCTCGAGCCTTAGGCGCCACAAAAGCCCCATCCACCACCTCATCCTGAGGCGGCGCGTAAGCGGCCTCAGGATGAAGTGGTATCGGGGATGCTCCGTCGACTCATGCCCGGCCTTGTCGGGGTCGCCCCGATGCTGCAAAGCGTCGGCGACTCATAGCGAACCGAGCCGCCCATGCACGACATCCGCGCCATCCGCGAGAATCCGCAAGCGTTCGACGAAGCCCTGCGCCGTCGCGGCCTCGACGCGCTCTCGGCCGAGCTGATCGGCCTCGATGACGCCCGCAAAGCCGCGACCTCGGCGGCCCAGGCCAACCAGGAGCGGCGCAATGCTCTGGCCAAGGAGATCGGCGGCGCGAAGAAGGCGAAGGACGAGGCGCGCGCCGCCGAACTCATGGCGGAGGTGGCACGGCTGAAGGAGGAGGGGCCCACCCTCGAGGCCGCGCAGGCGGAAGCCGGCAGGATTCTCGACGACCGACTCGCGGCGATCCCGAACCGTCCGAACCCGGATGTGCCCGAGGGCGCCGACGAGCACGGCAATGTCGAGCACCGCGCCTTCTCCGGAAGCGGTACCAAGCTCGCCACCGGCCGCCAGCATTTCGAACTCGGCGAAGCCTTCGGACTGATGGATTTCGAGGCGGCTTCGCGCATGTCCGGCGCCCGTTTCGTGGTGCTGAAGGGGCAGCTGGCCCGGCTCGAACGCGCGCTCGGCCAGTTCATGCTCGATCTCCACACCGGCGAGCACGGCTACACCGAGGTGGCCCCACCGATACTCGTGCGCGACGAGGCGATGTTCGGCACGGCGCAGTTGCCGAAGTTCCGCGACGACCAGTTCCGGGCCGGTGAGGAACACTGGCTCATCCCCACGGCCGAAGTGCCCCTCACCAACCTCGTGCGCGAGAGCATCCTCTCCGAGGACGAGCTGCCGCTTCGCTTCACCGCGCTCACCCCCTGCTTCCGCGCCGAGGCAGGTTCGGCCGGGCGCGACACGCGCGGCATGCTGCGCCAGCACCAGTTCAACAAGGTCGAGCTCGTCTCGATCACCACGCCCGATCAATCGGCGGCGGAGCACGAGCGCATGCTCGGCTCGGCGGAGGCCGTGCTGAAGAAGCTCGACCTGACCTACCGGGTCATGACGCTCTGCACGGGCGATATGGGCTTCGCCTCCCAGAAGACCTACGACATCGAGGTCTGGATGCCGGGGCAGGAGACCTATCGCGAGATCTCGTCCTGCTCGGTCTGCGGCGACTTCCAGGCACGGCGGATGAACGCGCGCTATCGGCCGAAGGAAGGCAAGGGCGCACAATTCGTGCATACCCTCAACGGGTCCGGCGTCGCCGTGGGCCGCGCCCTCATCGCCGTGATGGAAAATTATCAGAACCCGGACGGCAGCGTCACCATCCCGTCGGTTCTCAAGCCCTACATGGGCGGCATCGAGAAGATCGAAGGGCTGAAGAGCTGATGCGCATCCTGGTCACCAACGACGACGGCATCCACGCGCCGGGCCTCGAAACCCTGGAGGGCATCGCCCGGACCCTGTCCGACGACGTCTGGGTCGTGGCGCCCGAGAGCGACCAGTCCGGCGTCTCGCACTCGCTGTCGCTCAACGATCCCCTGCGCCTGCGCCAGGTCTCCGAGAAGCGCTTCGCCGTAAAGGGCACGCCCTCGGATTGCGTCATCATGGGCGTGCGCCACATCCTCAAGGACCACGGGCCGGATCTCGTCCTGTCCGGGGTCAATCGCGGCCAGAACGTCGCCGAGGACGTGACCTATTCGGGCACCATCGCGGCGGCCATGGAAGGCACGATCCTCAACGTGCGCTCCATCGCCCTGAGCCAGGCCTACGGCGCCGGTGGGCGTGGGGCGATCAAATGGGGTTGCGCTGCCCATCACGGGCCGGGCGTGGTCAAGAAGATCCTCGAAATCGGGATCGAGCCCGGCATCGTCGTCAACGTCAACTTCCCCGATTGCGAACCCGAGGAGGTGGTCGGCACCTCCGTCGCAGCGCAGGGTATGCGCAATCAGGCGCTGCTCGCCATCGATGCCCGGCAGGACGGTCGCGGCAACCCGTATTTCTGGCTCGCATTCGCCAAGGCGCAGTTCGAGCCGGGCCATGGCACCGACCTCAAGGCCATTGCGGAGAACCGCATCTCCGTGACCCCGCTGCGCCTGGATCTCACCGACGAACCGAGCCTGACCCGCTTCGCACAAGCCTTTGCCGAGTGAGGAATCCCGGTCTTCGCACGGCGCAAGCGCTATCGCGCTCCAGCGCCCCTGTGCGGGACCGCGGACGATCCAAGCCACGGAACGATCGAACACGGCCATGAGGCACAGCTCGTGACGATGGAAGGCTCGGTCGAGGATGCCGCCTTCGTCATGGCCCTGCGCGGTCTTGGCGTGCGCGACACCGACACGTTGCGCGCCATGGAGCGCGTGCCCCGCGCCCGATTCGCGCCTGAAGGGCACCGGGATCTGGCCCGGCGCGACATCGCCCTGCCGCTGCCCTGCGGCCAGACCATGTCGGCGCCCACCGTCGTCGCCGCCATGCTGACAGCGTTGAAGGTGAAGCCCGGCACCCGCATTCTCGAGATCGGCACCGGCTCCGGTTACGTCACCGCTCTGCTGATCCGTCTCGGCGCCGCCGCGATCCTGAGCGTCGAGCGCTATGCGACGCTGGCCGAGGACGCCGTCTCCGCCCTCGACCCGGAGGACAGGGTGATCGCCCGTATCGAGACGGGTGACGGCCTCGATCCCGCATCGGCCGGGGAGGGCGGCTTCGACCGTATCCTCGTCAACGGGACCCTGCCAGCCTTCCCCGAGCATCTCGCGGCCGCCCTGCTGCCCGGCGGCCGTCTCGTCGGCGCCCTCGGCTACGGGACCGGTAGCCGGCTGGCCTTCATCGACCGGGATCGGGACGGTCGCATCAGCGAAGGGTTCGGCAGCGGATTAAGGCTGGCGCCCCTGACAGACGGCAGGGCGTTCATTCTTTGACGAAAGACCTCGCTTCGCCAAAGCGAGGAACAGGGTCTTCGAGGGGAGACGCCAAACCTTTGATCGGACACGATCTTATCGCGCCCCAAGGCCATTCGAACCTGAACCGGCCATGGAACTCCGGCCCTCGGAAAGTTCCTTCGGTGTCGAAAACGTGGTGAACGGGAACGGTTGTTTAACCTGAATCCCGTTTGAATGACGTCATCAAGTTGCGTCAGGCAAACAGGTGCGTCGATGCGGGTTCGCGGGACTGGTCTAGGGTTGAGGACGCTGTCGCGTTTCGCGCTCATCGGTGTGATCGGCGGCAGTGCTGCCGGATGCTCCACCGATGCGTCGCGGTTGGGCGACCCCTTCGGGAACCCCTTCGCCTCCAACATTTCAAGTGAGCCCAGCGCCACGGGCAGCTTGCCCGAGGAGGGCGAGATGCCTGCCGCCCCGGCGGTGCGCACCTCCAAGATCCAGTCGCAGTCACTCGGCGCGCCGATGTCGCCGCGTCCGCTGGCGGCGACGCCTCCCATGGCCACGGGCCGTGTCGCTTCCACCGCGCCGAACTCCGGGATGGTGTCCGGCATGAACCCCTCGGGCATGAATCCCGCGGGCATGAATCCGGATGCCGGCCGCGGCATGGTCGCGACCCCGCGCACCGTGCCTGCCGCGCCCCCGGCCCGTCTTCCGCTCAATGCCGGCGCCAAGGCGGCGGAAGCGAAGGCTGCCGAGGCAAAGGCCGCCGAAGCCAAGGCTCGTGCGGAGGCTGCCCGTGCGGAGGCCGCTCGCCAGGACAGCGTCCGTCAGGAAGCGGCCCGCAAGGAAGCCGCCGCCAAGGCGGTAGCCGAAGCCAGGACCGCCACGGAAGCCAGGAAGATCGCCGAGGCGAACAAGGTGTCCGAGGCCAAGCGGGCCGTGGAGACCAAGAAACTCGCCGACGCCAAGCTCGCGGCCGATGCCAAGCATGCGGCCGAAGCCAAGAAGCTCGCCGATGCGAAGAAGCTCGCGGAGACCAAGAAGCTCGCCGAGGTGAAGAAGCCCGTCGAGGTGGCCAAGGCCGAGACACCGAAGGTCGATCCCACCAAGGCGAAGGCCGAGGCCGCCCGCAAGGCTGCGGAAGCCGAAGCCAAGCTCGCCAAGGCGGAAGCCGCCAAGGATGCGGCCAAGAAGGTCGCCGAAGCCAAGGCCGCCGAGAAGGCCAAGGCCGCGCCCGTCAAGGTCGCTTCCCTGACGCCCGTGCCCGAGAAGGCCGAGCCCGCCAGCACCGGCTCCGTCGCACCTGCGGCTCCCGCCGCCGAGCCCGACCAGTCTTTCCGCTGGCCTGCCAAAGGCCGGGTGATCTCGGGCTATGGCACGAGCGGCAACGAAGGCATCAACATCTCGGTGCCCGAGGGTACGGCCGTGAAGGCCGCCGAGGACGGCACGGTCGCCTATGCCGGCTCAGACGTGAAGGGCTACGGCAAGCTGGTGCTGGTTCGCCACACGAACGGCTACGTCTCGGCCTACGCCCATAACGGTGAACTCGACGTTCGCCCCGGCGAGAAGGTCAAGCGCGGCCAGACCATTGCCAAGTCCGGCGCCTCGGGCAACGTGACCTCGCCCCAGCTGCACTTCGAGATCCGCAAGGGCGCGACCCCGGTCGACCCGATGCCGCACCTCGCCAGCAACTGAGCGCATTCAAGACCCAAAGAGAAACGGCGGCTCGCAGGAGCCGCCGTTTTCGTTTGTAGATCCGTTTGATACCCCGTCCATCCATCCCGAGGCACACACTTCAACTCGGTCTGGGCGAGCCTCACTCCAGCCGCTGGCCCAACCGCCCCGCCAGATCCTGGATGAACTGGAACGCCGTGCGACCCGAGCGGGAGCCGCGGGTAGTGGCCCATTCCAGCGCCTCGGCCCGCACCGTATCCAGGTCGGCCTTCAGTCCGTACCGCTCGACATAGGCACGGATCATGGCGAGGTACTCGTCCTGGCTGCACTTGTGGAAGCCGAGCCAGAGGCCGAACCGGTCGGAGAGGGAAACCTTTTCCTCCACCGCCTCGCCGGGATTGATGGCCGTGGAGCGCTCGTTCTCCACCATGTCGCGGGCGAGCAGGTGCCGCCGGTTCGAGGTCGCGTAGAACAGCACATTCTCCGGCCGGCCCTCGATTCCGCCGTCGAGAGCGGTCTTCAGGGACTTGTACGAGGTGTCGTCGCCGTCGAAGGACAAGTCGTCACAGAACACGATCCAGCGGTGCCGGTCCGCCCGCAGGGTCGCCATCAGGTCGGGAAGGGTCTCGATATCCTCGCGGTGGATCTCCACCAGTTTCATCGGCAGTTCGCCCTCCGCCCGCTCGGCGTTGATGCGGGCATGGGCCGCCTTCACCAGCGACGACTTACCCATGCCGCGTGCCCCCCAGAGCAAGGCGTTGTTGGCGGGCAGCCCCTTGGCGAAGCGCGCGGTGTTGTCGACGAGGATGTCACGAGCCCGGTCGATGCCGGTGAGGAGATCGATCTCCACCCTGTTCACCCGCGGCACCGGGATGAGGCGGCACTCGGCGCCCCAGAGGAAAGCGTCGGCGGAATTCATGTCGATGACGGGTTTCGCGGCCGGGGCGGAACGCTCCAGCGCGGCGGCGATCCGCTCGAGGACGGGCAGGATCGCCTCGATCATCTCCCGGTCTGCAGGTTGGGTCGCGGTCATGGCGTCTCGAAGCTCCTGGAATACGCGCTTGAGCGCGTCATTACGGACATCGGGCACGAAAATCACGGGTGCGGCATCGGGCGCCTGCGATCCGCACCTTGCCGGCTGCAGACGCGCCGTTGCTTTCACCTAGTGCATGGCTATAGTCCGCGCGCTTTTAGACCGGTCCAGACGCGCCGAGATCGGCCCGTGCGCGACGATGTGAGGACCGGTTCAGCTAAGGAGTCACCCGCTTGATTACCCCCGCCTTCGCGCAAGGGGCCACCTCGGCCGCTGGCGGAGCGGACATCGCCTTGCAGGTGGTGCCGTTCGTCCTCATCTTCGTCATCATGTACTTCCTGATCCTCCGCCCGCAGCAGCGCCGCGTGAAGGAGCATCAGGCCCTCGTGAAGAACGTGCGCCGCGACGACACCATCGTCACCACCGGCGGCCTCGTCGGGCGCGTCACCAAGGTGGCCGACGAAGCGTCCGAGATCGAGGTCGAGATCGCCCCGAACGTGCGGGTGAAGATCGTCCGGACGATGATTTCGGAAGTGCGCGTCAAGGGCGGGCCGGTCAAAGCGGCGTGAGCCGAATGCCGTGAAACGTGGTGCGGAACCGATGATCCGCGCCCCGGCACACGGCTTGTGACTCCGCTTGAAGGGGCCGATGCAAGCATCGGCACCATAAGAAGAAACGGGACTGGCGGATGCTGCGCTTTTCGAGAACCAAGATCGTCGCGACGCTGGCCGTCATCCTGATCGGCCTGAGTCTCGCCGTGCCGAGCTTCTTCTCGGCCGAGCAGCGCAAGGGATTCATGGCCGCGCTGCCGGGCTGGTTCCCGAGCTGGATCGTACCCCAGCGGGCCATCGTGCTGGGTCTCGACCTCCAGGGCGGTTCGCAGATCCTCCTCGAGATCGACCAGACCGATCTGATCCGCTCGCAGACGACGGGCCTGCGTGACGACGTTCGTCGCACCCTGCGTGAAGCCAACGTCACCCCCGAAGGCGGCATCCAGGTGATCCCGCGCGGCGTCCAGGTCCGCATCTCCGATCCGGCTAACCGCGCCAAGGCTTTGCCCAAGCTGCGCGAACTGTCCCAGCCGATCTCCAACGCCATGGTGGCGCAGGCCGGCGGCCAGACCCTCGACGTGGCGGAGCGGCCGGACGGCACGATCCAGCTCACGCTCACCGATGCCGGCCTCACCGACCGTACCCGCCGGGCCGTGACCCAGGCCATCGAGGTCATTCGCCGCCGCATCGATTTCGGCGGCACCAAGGAACCCTCGATCCAGCAGCAGGGCGCCGACCGCGTCCTCGTCCAGGTTCCCGGCTTGCAGGACCCGCAGCAGCTCGAGGATCAGCTCGGCAAGACCGCCAAGCTCGAATTCCGCATGCTCGCCGATTCGCCCTCCGGCGACGTGGACATGCTGACCAACAAGGACGAAGGCGGCGGCAAGGTACCGGTCGAGCGTCGGGTCATGGCCGATGGCGGCGATCTCACCGACGCGCAGCCGGCCTTCGACCAGCAGAGCCACGAGCCTATGGTGAGCTTCAAGTTCAACCTGAAGGGCGCCCAGCGCTTCGGCCAGGCGACCTCGGAGAATGTCGGCCGCCGCATGGCCATCGTCCTCGACAACGAGGTGGTGTCGGCACCGCGCATCAACACGCCGATCACCGGCGGTTCGGGCCAGATCACCGGTAACTTCACCGTCAAGCAGGCCAACGACCTCTCGATCCTGCTGCGCGCCGGTGCGCTTCCCGCCAAGCTCACCGTCGTCGAGCGCCGCGTGGTCGGCCCCGGCCTCGGCAACGATTCCATTGAGGCCGGCAAGAAGGCGACCCTGGTCGCGGGCGCCCTCGTCATCATTTTCATGTTCGCCACCTACGGGGTGTTCGGCTTCTTCGCCAACATCGCGCTCCTCGTCCATGTGGGTCTCATCCTCGGCCTGATGTCGGTGCTGGAGGCGACCATGACCCTGCCGGGCATCGCCGGCATCGTGCTCACCATCGGCACGGCGGTGGATTCCAACGTGCTGATCTACGAGCGCGTGCGCGAAGAGGTGAGGGCGGGGCGCTCCATCGTCTCGGCCCTGCAGGCCGGCTTCGACAAGGCCTTCGCCACCATCATCGATTCGAACTCGACCATGGCCATCGCCGCCGTGATCCTGTTCTTCCTCGGCTCCGGTCCGGTGAAGGGCTTCGCCGTGGTGTTCATCCTCGGCATCCTCACCACCGTCATCACGGCGGTGACGCTGACCCGCATGATGATCGCCCTGTGGTACAACTACGCCCGACCCAAGGCTTTGCCGTTCTGAAGTCCGTCCGAGCATTCACAGTTTGCGAGAGGAGCCCGATCCGGTTTTCGAGTGATCCGTCCATCCGAAACACAATCCCGTCATCCCGGGGCCGCGAAGCGGAGCCCGGGATCCAGACACGCGGGATTGCCAGGCTAGTCTCCACCTGAGTGTCTGGATTCCGGGCTCGCCCTGCGGGCGCCCCGGAATGACGGACGTGCGGTGGAACCGGACGGGTTCTCTTCGACGACCAGATCGACCTCATTGCCGAAAGACCGAGACCGATCATGCGCCTGCTCCGCCTCTGGCCCGATGAGTCGCACGTCGACTTCATGCGCTTCCGGCGCTTCACCTTCCCGCTCTCGGCCTTGCTGTCGGTCGGGACGGTGATCCTATTCCTGACGGTCGGCCTGAATTTCGGCATCGACTTCAAGGGCGGCACCCTGGTGGAGCTCCAGGCCAAGTCCGGTACCGCCGATGTCGGAACCGTGCGCCATACCGCCAACGGTTTCGGCTTCGGTGAGACCGAGGTGCAGGAGCTCGGCGGCCAGGGCCAGATCCTGGTTCGCTTCCCGCTCCAGCCCGGCGAGCAGGGCCAGACGGCCGTGATGCAGAAGGCGCATGGCGCTTTCGACGCGGAGTACGAGTTCCGCCGCACCGAGACGGTGGGTCCGCGCGTGTCGGGCGAGCTCGTCCAGTCGGGCACGCTCGGCGTCGTGCTCTCGGTGCTCGCCGTGCTGTTCTACCTCTGGTTCCGCTTCGAGCGGGAACTGGCGCTCGGAGCCATCGTCGGCACCCTGCACGACATCGTGCTCACCATCGGCATCTTCGTCATCAGCCGGATCGAGTTCAACATGACCTCGATCGCCGCCATCCTCACCATCGTGGGCTACTCGCTCAACGAGACGGTGGTGGTGTTCGACCGGACCCGCGAGTTGATGCGACGCTACAAGACCATCCCCACGGTGGAACTCCTCAACCTGTCGATCAATTCCACCATGTCACGCACGGTGATGACGGCCACCTCCGCCTTTCTCTCTCTGCTGGCCCTCGTCCTGTTCGGCGGCGAGGCGATCCAGGGCTTCGCGGTGGTGATGCTGGCGGGCGTGGTCATCTGCACCTACTCGGCGATCTTCGTCTCGACGCCAGTCCTGATTTATCTCGGCCTGATGCTGTCGGGCGTGAAATCCCAGAACCGCCCCACCGGCGGTCGCGTGCCCCAGGCGGCGGAGTAACGATGGCGGACGGCAGCCTGCACGACGGTTTCGTTCCAGGGCGCCATCTCATCGACGCCTACGGCAATGGCGGCTTCCGCTTTGCCGACATGTCGCATCGTGGCTCGATCCTGGTGACGCCGAGCGGCATCAGGGCCTGGGACGTCACGCAGGCGAAAGAGATCGACCGGGACGCCCTGCGTCCCGTCGTTGCCGAGGCGGGGGCGGTGGAGCTCCTCCTCATCGGCATCGGCCTCGACATCGCCCCCTTTCCCGATACGCTGCGGCGATGGCTCAAGGATAACGGCATTGGCCTCGATGTGATGCAGACGGGAGCGGCCGCGCGGACATACAACATCCTGATGGCGGAGAACCGCAAGGTCGCCACTGCCCTGATCGCGGTCGCGTGACGAAGACCGAGACCAGCCCCGGAACGGCCGACCCTCTCGCATTCGCGTTCGAGCATTGCGAGGCACTGGTCCGGGAGGGCGATCCCGACCGCTATTTCGCGACGTTGTTCGCCCCCGTGGCGTACCGGCCGCATCTCTTCGCGCTCGCCGCCTTCAGCCTCACCATTGCTCGCGTGCGCGACGCCGTCACCAATCCGGTGGCGGGCGAGATCCGCCTGCAATGGTGGCGCGATGCACTCCAGGGAGAGGCGAGGGGGGATGTGAAGGCCAACCCCGTCGCCGCCGCCCTCGACGATGCCATCGTCAAGCGCCGGCTCGGGCGCCAGCCCTTCGTCGATCTGATCGATGCCCGCGTCTTCGATCTCTATGACGACCCGATGCCCCGGATAAACGATCTCGAAGGCTATTGCGGCGAGACCGCCTCCTCGCTCATCCGCCTTGGCGGGCTCGTCCTGTGCGATGGCGCCGAGCCGGGCGGAGCTGCCGCGGCGGGGCATGCGGGCGTTGCCTATGGCGTCGCCGGCCTCTTGCGGGCCCTCCCCTGGCACGCCCGCAACGGACAGGTCTATCTACCGGCCGACATCTTGAAGGACCATGGCGTCACCCGCGAGGACATCGTCACGGGACGGGGAGGCCCCGGCCTTCTCGGCGCGACGGCCGACCTTCGGGCTCTGGCGCGCCGACATCTCGAGGCTTTCGAGACAGCGCGCACGACCATCGCGCCCGCCGCCTTGCCGGCCTTCCTGCCCACTGCATTGGTCGAACCCAGCCTCGCGATGATGGAGCGGCCGGGCTACGACCCGCTTAACACCGTCATCGCGCTGCCGCGCTGGCGTCGCTTGTGGCGGCTGTGGCGGGGATCGCGGCGGGGTTGAACCCAGGGCTCCCGAAGAACGCTGGGTATTCTTCCTCGTAGAATCGGGACGCGGCGAACATCGTCCCGATCATTCCGGGGGTACTGCAGGCTCATCCAAAAGCAGAGAGCCGCTCCAGAACCGTGCAATCCAGAGCTCTGCCAGAGTCCGATGTCTAACAACCTGGAGTTCTGCATCCCGGGCTCCGCTGAGCGGCCCCGGGATGCAGAAGAGGCGGTTGATCGAGTTTGACCTCAGCGAGCCTTCTTGGTCAGCTTCTCGGCGATCTCGAACATCTCCTCCGGAGCATAATCCGGTGTGAAGGCCGAGGGGACGCCGGTGAGCTGGTGGATCTTGCCGCCCTCGGGCATGCCCTCGACGACGCTGAGTTCGCCCGGCGGGTCGCCCGGCAGAGCCATCTCGCCATTGCCCCAGATGCCGGCCATCTCGGTGTAGTCACCCGGGCTGAACGTGTAGAGCCGGCGGTGCGAACCCTCCTGCAGGTACTTCTGACACTCGGGGATCTTGTCGAGGTTGATATTCGGTGTCGGCAGGAACTTCTCAATCTCCACGCCGGTGATCTTCTTCAGCGCCAAGGCGTAGGCATGGGCGTGAACGGAACCGCGCACCAGCAGGTAGCCGCAGACCTCACGGCCCGTCGGGTCGGTCAGGGTCTCGTAGACGCGCAGCTTGTGCAGGCGAGCGCCGCATTCCAGATGGAAATTGTGGAGCAGGTCGACGACGACGTTGCCGGTCGTCGTAATGAAGTCGTTGTTCCAGGATGCGCCGTTGCTGTTGACCGGCGTTACGCCGCCGCCATTCGACAGGAACGCGGCCGCGAGCCGGATATCCTTCATGTCCTCGAACGGCGCCTTGGAGATGTCGCCACCATCCTTCTCGTCGCCGTCATTATCGGGGCCGTTATTGAGCATCGCAACGCCGTTGCTTACGAGCTCCACATGGCCCAATTCCTCGGCGGTGATGGCCGCCACCAAGCTATAGAATGGCTTCAGCTTAGATTTGCTGCGGAAATTGAAACTCTGGAACATGTAGTTCCCAAGAGTCGACATCTCACCATATTTGCCGCCTAGCAGTTCCTGCAGGGCAGCGGCGGCGTTCGGATCTTTCCTTTTGGGTGCGGGAAGCTCGGCTTGTAGCTTGTCGACGCGCATAAACATAGGTTGATCTCCGTATCGCCGGTATGGAGGATACCAACGGGAACGGTCTCCCCACCCTCATGTTCCGAGGCTGCGACAGGTCGCACGGCCGCTTCGCTTACGTTTTGGAACGGCTCCGCTTGCGTTTCGAAAGAGACGTCCTACCGTTTCCGAGCGTCTTCGGTCTTGGCGGACAGAAAGCGAAGCACGCGCGCAACATGATCTGAATACAAGATTCTTCGCGTTGAGCCCGCTCCACTGCTCTGCTAGCTACGATGTCAAGGGCCCGACGAGAGATCGGGCTCACCGAGGAGCGCGACGCCCGTGAATACGTGGAACCAGGTCTACGATCCCTTTGGGAGCCCATGGCTCTCGACGCTTGCCGCATCCCTACCGGTCATCGCCCTGCTCGGCATGATCGCCAGCGGCAAAGTGAAGGCCCATATCGCGGCCGTTCTGTCCCTGGTCCTGGCCTTCTGCGTCGCCGTCTTCCTCTTCGGCATGCCGGCGGATCTGGCCACCCGCGCTTCCGCCTATGGCGTGGCGCTCGGGCTGTTCCCGATCGGCTGGATCATCCTCAACGTCATCTTCCTCTACCGTCTCACGGTGGAGAAGGGCTGGTTCGCCACGCTGCAGCAATCGGTGGCCGGCATCACCACCGACCGGCGGCTTCAGCTCCTCCTCGTCGCCTTCGCCTTCGGCGCGTTCTTCGAGGGAGCCGGCGGCTTCGGCACCCCGGTGGCCGTCACCGGCGCGATCCTGATCGGCCTCGGCTTCTCGCCGCTCGCCGCCTCGGGCCTGTCGCTCATCGCCAACACCGCGCCCGTGGCTTATGGCGCCCTCGGCGCCCCGATCCAGGGCCTCGCCTCGGTGACCGGCTATGATCCCTACATCCTCGGCGCCATGATCGGCCGCCAGCTGCCGTTCTTCTCGGTGCTGGTGCCGTTCTGGCTGATCTGGGTGTTCGCGGGCTTCCGCGGCATGGTCCAGATCTGGCCCGCTATCCTCGTCTGCGGCGGCTCGTTCGCGCTGGCCCAGTTCGGCATTTCGAACTACGTCAACCCGTGGATCGTCGATATCGGTGCCGCCCTCGTCTCCATGGGCGCCCTGGTCCTGTTCCTGAAGTTCTGGCGCCCGGCCACGATCTGGACCTCGCCGGCACTGCGCGGCAACGATCCCTCCATCGGCTTCGTCACCGCCGAGGGTGGCGCCAAAGTGGCCCCCACGGGCTCCGGTGCCCGCACCGCCTCCTCCTCCGAGATCCTGATGGCCTGGGTGCCGTGGATCATCCTCTCGGTGATCGTCGCGATCTGGGGCACGGGCTGGTTCAAGGCCATCGTCAACCCGATCTTCACCTGGCGCTACGAAGTGCCGGGCCTGCACAACGTCATCATGAAGGTACCGCCGGTCGTGGCGACCGCCCATCCGGAAGCCGCCGTCTTCGCCTTCACCTACATGTCCTATACCGGCACCGGCGTGCTGTTCGCCGCCATCCTGTCGGGCCTGCTCATGCGGTTCTCGCCGTGGCGTCTGGTGACGGCCTACATCGAGACCATCTGGGTGCTGCGCTACTCGCTCATCACCATCTCGGCGATGCTGGCCCTGGGCGTCCTCACCCGCTACGCCGGCGTGGACGCGACCCTGGGCCTGGCTTTCGCCGGAACCGGCATCCTCTACCCGTTCTTCGGCACCCTGCTGGGCTGGCTCGGCGTGGCGCTGACGGGATCGGACACGGCCTCGAACGTGCTGTTCGGCGGCCTGCAGAAGATCACCTCGGAGCAGCTCGGTCTGTCGGGCATCCTCATGGCTTCGGCGAACTCGTCGGGCGGCGTCATGGGCAAGATGATCGATGCCCAGTCCATCGTCGTCGCCTCCACCGCCACCGGCTATTTCGGCCAGGAGGGCAAGATCCTGCGCTTCGTGTTCTGGCACTCGATCGTGCTGGCCTGCCTCGTCGGCGGCCTCGTGATGCTACAGGCCTACGTCTATCCGTTCACCGCGATGGTCATCCATCCGTAGGACCGGCGAGAGACCGATCTCGACAGAACCCGTCCCGGCCATGCCAGGGCGGGTTTCTTTTTTGTCGCGATCCCCTGCCGAAGGCGTTCTCCGGCATCGTCGCGTCTTGCTCTCTGCGAGTCGTGGCCCCACGTCGAATCCATGTTCTTTCGCACGCTCGCCTCGCGCTACTCCCTGTCGAACCTGCCCGCGCAGGCGACGGAGCGCCTGCGGATCGCACCGCTGGTCCAGGCGGATGCAGAGGCGGTCCGCGCGCTGACCGACGACCCGGCCATCACCGGAGTGGTGGATTTCCTCCCAACTCCCTTCACTCTCGACCACGCCCGCCGCCTCATCGGCAGCGGCAAGCCGGTGAAGGATTGCTTTCTCGGGGCCAAGGCCGATGGCGCTCTCGTGGCGGTGATCGGCGTCCATCTGCGCGGAGAACACGCGGTCGAAATCGGATATTGGGTCGGCGGCGCCGCCCGCGGCCGAGGCTACGGCAGCGAAGCAGTCGCCGGCGTCGTCGCGATTCTGCGCAAGCGCTTTCCCCACCGCTTCATCGTCGCCGAATGCCGGCCTGAGAACGCAGCCTCTCGCGGGCTGCTGCTCAAGACCGGCTTTCGCGATACCGGCGACGAGGGGCATCGGCCGGGCCGACGGATCTTCTCGCTGGATCCGGTCTGAACGGGTCGGACGGCCTACGAGCCTCAGCGGCTCCGACAATCCTTACCGTACCAGTACCCCGTCCGGGCATCGAAGCCGCCGCCGGAAGCGGCATTGCAGACCGATAAGGTTTTGTCGCCGACGCGCTGCTGGCTGAGAGCCTTGTAAAGATCCGCGCGGGCTTCGCGCTCGCGGTTCTGCGCGGCGAGATCGGCCTGAATCTGGAGATTCCGCTCGGCCCGCATGCGCTGGCGGTCCCGGTCGATGTTCATCATGCAGGTCGCGAATCCTTCGGAATCAGGGGCGAACCCGTAACCGGAGCACTGACCGAGATCGAGCTTCCGCTGCTCCTCCGCAGACACGCATCCGGCAAGGCCGATCGCACAGGCGGCGATCAGGAGCGCACTCCGACCGAACGATCCCGAACGAGACACGGTGCCGGGAATCCGGCCAAACTCCGCCTGGGCGACCAGTGCTGGATGCGTGGCAAGGTGAGGCGAGGATTCGAAAGACATGACACCGGAACGAAAGGAGGGATCGATTAGGTATCGATAGCTCCCCTCAGACTAATTTTTGGTTCTTCGTCATTATGGATGGATCCTTAAATCGATCCCGTTCCCCTACGTGTATTCTCGCAATATGCCTGGATTTGGCAGCTTGGATAAGAATGAATTTGTCGGTCGTCGAAACGAATCGCTTACCACAAAGGCCCTGCAAGTTTGCCTAAGAACCATCCCGAGCCCCGGATCATGGCCTATTCTGCTGCGATCCGCCCGGTGTCATGTCCCATCCAGGCGGCCAGATCGGCCCGCGCCCGGTCGGTATAGGCGCGCTTCTTCGCCACCGCCTTTTCCGGCCCCTTCAAGCGCTTGCCGCCCTCTCCCTTCGGAGAATGAGCGAGCGGCGGAAACAGGCCGAAATTGACGTTCATCGGCTGGAACGAGCGCGGCGCGCCGGCATCCTCGGTGGCGATGTGGCCGCCGGTGATATGGCCGATGAGGGCACCCAGCGCCGTCGTGGCAGGCAGCGGCTCCAGCGTGTCACCGCGGGCCTCGGCCACGGCGAAGCGCCCGGCCATGAGGCCGATGGCGGCGCTCTCGACATACCCCTCGCAACCGGTGATCTGGCCGGCGAAGCGCAAGCTCGGGCGTGCCTTCAGGCGGAGCGTCGCGTCGAGGAGACGGGGCGAGTCGAGATAGGTGTTGCGGTGCAGCCCACCGAGACGCGCGAATTCCGCGTTCTCAAGGCCGGGAATCGTGCGGAACACCCGGACCTGCTCGGAATAGGTCAGCTTCGTCTGGAAGCCGACCATGTTGTAGAGCGTGCCCAACGCGTTGTCCTGACGAAGCTGGACGATGGCGCAAGCCTTCACGGTGGGGTCGTGCGGGTTGGTGAGGCCGACGGGCTTCATCGGGCCGTGACGCAGCGTCTCGGGGCCGCGCTCGGCCATGACCTCGATCGGCAGGCAGCCATCGAAATAGGGGGTGGTCGCCTCCCATTCCTTGAAACCGATCTTGTCGCCCTCGATCAACGCCTGGATGAAGGCGTCGTACTGTTCGCGATTCATCGGGCAGTTGATGTAATCCGCCCCCGTGCCGCCGGGGCCGACCTTGTCGTAACGCGACTGGAACCACGCCTTGTCCATGTCGATGGAGTCGCGGTGGACGATGGGCGCGATGGCATCGAAAAAGGCGAGGGCCTCGGCGCCGGTGAGCGCGCGGATGGCCTGCGCCAGGGCTGGCGAAGTGAGGGGGCCGGTGGCGATGATGGTCCGGCCCCATTCCTCCGGCGGCAGGCCCTCGATCTCCTCGCGTTCGATCGTGACGAGGGGATGTGCCTCCAGGGCGGCGGTGACGGCAGCGGCGAACCCGTCGCGGTCCACGGCCAGCGCCCCCCCGGCCGGGACCTGGTTGGCATCGGCCGCGCGCAGGATCAGCGACCTGAGCGTCCGCATTTCCTGGTGCAACAGGCCGACGGCGTTGCCGTTGGCATCGTCCGAGCGGAACGAATTCGAGCAGACCAGCTCGGCGAGATCCCGGCTCTTATGCGCCTCCGTGCCGCGCACAGGCCGCATCTCGTGGAGAACGACAGGATGACCGCTCTCGGCGATCTGCCAGGCGGCCTCCGACCCGGCGAGGCCGCCGCCGACGATATGGATGGGGGAAGTGTCTGCTCGGTCCGTCATGGTCACGGGATAGACCCGGGACCCGCCCCGATCAATGCAGCTGCGGCGAGACGAGAAAGCGTTCGCGGTCGCTCGACGTCACGGTCAGCTTGATCGGGCGTCCCTCCCGCTCGATCGTGAGAGGAACCCGCACCCCGGCCTCGCCCAGCGCCCAGATCTGGCGGAAGAACCCGGCGAGATCCTCCACCGGCTCGCCCGCGACAGCGGCGAGCACGTCGCCCACGCGCAGGTCCGCGCTCTCGGCGGGCCCGTCATCGGCCAAGCCCATCACCACCACCGCGCCGTCATTGTCGCTGGCATAGAGGCCGAGCCAGGGCCGGGTCGGCCGGTCCGCCCGCCCGCGTGTGGTCAGGTCCTCGAGGATCGGTGGCAGGAGGTCGATGGGAACGACGAGGTTGATCGCCTTCGGACCCTCGGTCCCGCCCTGCTGGAGCTGCAGGGAGCCGATGCCGAGGAGGTCGCCCGCCGGGCCGATCAAAGCCGTACCGCCCCAATGCGGGTGAGACGGCGCGGTGAACAGGGCCTCGTCGAGGACGTATTCCCAGTAGCCGGCGAATTCCTGCCGGGCGATCAGCTTGGCGGCGACGCTGCGCGTGCGTCCCCCAGCCCCGGCCACCACGGCCTTGTCTCCGATCTTCAGGCTCTCCGAGCGCCCGATGGGAAGCGGCGGCAGCCGCAGATCGCCCAATGCCTGGACGAGGCCGAACCCGGTCACGGCATCGAAGCCGACCACGTGGCCCGGGACCGAGCGCCCGTCATGGGTGGTCATCCAGACGCTCTCCGCCTCGGTGACGAGGTAGCCGATGGTGAGGACGAGGCCGTCCTCGCGGATCACCACGCCGTTCCCGGCGCGTTCCGTCCCCAGGGTTTCCGCCGTGAACGCCTCGGGCGGGATGCGCGTGGAGAGCGACACCATGGCCGAAAGGGCCCTGTCGAGATCGTACGCGTAATCGCCGGCCTTGGGCTGCACGGCGGAGGGAATCTTCCAGTCTCCGTGCGACGTCATCAATCCCGTATCCCTGTCCTGCGCCTCGGACCCATGAGCTCTGGCGGATCCGCAGAGCGTGGGGGTCATCGGTTCCATCCGGGAGATAGGTCGCCGGCTCGCCGTCGAACACCCTGCGCAGGTCGGGAGCGTGACAGAGGTGCGCCGATCCACATCGATCGCCCGCAACACAGTAGCCTAGGCCCGTGCGCTCGATTAAGACTTGGGTTAACGTTCACGCCAGATGGAACGGCTGCGCCATGTCCTGTCGAGTCTTGTCTTGTCGAGAGGACGCCTGACCCTTGCGTGACGATGCGGCACTGGCGCGCCTGATCTCGGCGGTCGCATCCGGCAACGAGCAGGCTTTGCGCGCGCTCTACGATCTGACCGCCCCGAAACTTTTCGGCATCGTGCTCCGTATCCAGCGAGATCGCGGCATGGCGGAAGACGTGCTCCAGGATGTCTTCCTGCGGATATGGCAAAGTGCCGGCTCGTTCTCTCCGGAGGCGGGTCGCCCCTTGCCCTGGCTCTGCGCCATCGCCCGTAACCGGGCGATCGACGGGGTCCGCCGCAAGGGAGAGGTCCAGGGGCCGGTGACCGAGGACGGGGAGGATTGGGTGGAACGGCTCGCCGATCCCCACGACAGCGAGGAGGCGATTCTCGGGCGCGATGCCCTGCGCGCCTGCCTGTCCCGCCTGGAGGCGACGCAGCGCGACTGCATCGTACTCGCCTATTGCGAGGGGCATTCCCGGGAAGAACTGGCAGAACGGTTCGCGCGTCCCGTCAACACCATCAAGACGTGGCTGCATCGCGGGCTAGCGGCCCTGCGGGGCTGCCTGGAGGGGCCGGCATGACCGAAGACCCCACCGAGCGCGATCTTCGCGCCGCCGAATACGTCATCGGCACGCTCGATGCCACCGAGCGCGCCGCCATGGACCTGGAGCTCGCCGTCGACCCCGCCGCTCGCGCCGCCGTGCGGGAGTGGGAGCGTCGCCTGGCCCCTCTCGCCGCCGTCATTCCCGAGATCGAACCGGGCGAGGGCGTATGGCCGGCAATCCTGCGCGCGCTGCCCAACCGGGCCTCCCCGTCTCCGGCGGCGAACGACAACCGCGTGGCCGCCCTATCGCGCAAGCTCGGCCTGTGGCGGGCCGCAGCGGCGGGCGCAGGGGCGCTGGCTGCCGGGCTCGCCCTGTTCATCGCATTCGGCCCCCGCCCCGGCGGGGAGGGCGAGACACGCTACGTCGCCGTGGTCTCCAGCGGCGGCGAGGCTCCGGCCCTCATCGTCAGCATCGATACGGTGGCGGGAACCGCACGAGTGCGCCCGGTCGGCGCCGAGGCGCCGGCGGGAAGCAGCCTCGAATTGTGGTATGTGGGAGCCGACAAGACGCCGAAATCCCTCGGGCTGATCGGCAAGGACGCGGCACGCGTGGCCCTGCCCGCCGGGTCCGATGCTGCGCGGCGGGGCGAGGGTGTCTTCGCCGTCTCGGTGGAGCCACCGAACGGATCTGCCACCGGCCTCCCGACCGGCCCCGTCGTCTATACTGGCAAGCTCATCCGCGATTGAGGGCGGCCCGGATCGGGGCCCGCCACGATGGAGCCCTCCCATGCCGCGCTTTGCCGCGAACCTGACGCTGCTCTTCACAGAGCATGCCTTCCTCGACCGGTTCGAGGCCGCGTCCCGTGCCGGGTTCACGGCGGTGGAATTCCTGTTCCCCTACGAGCATTCGCCGGACGACATCGCCGGGCGTCTCGCCGCGAATGGCCTGGACCTCGTCCTGTTCAACATGCCGCCGGGGGATTGGGCAACCGGCGACCGAGGGCTCGCCGCCTTGCCGGAACGGTTCGACGAGATGCAGGCCGGGGTCGAGACAGCGCTCGCCTACGCGCTCGCCGCGGGCTGCCCCCGCCTGCACCTGATGGCGGGCATGGCCAACCGGCAGGATGACCACGCCATGGAAGCGTATCGCCGGTCCGTGCGATATGCAGCCGAACGCCTTGCCCGGCATGGCATCGACCTCCTGATCGAGCCGATCAACCGCCGCTCCATGCCCGGCTACTTCCTCGACGATGTCGACGCCGCCGCCGAACTCGTCGCGGCGTTGCGCGCGGAGGGGTTCGGCAACCTCAAGCTCCAGTTCGACATCTTCCATTCCCAGATCCTGCATGGCGACGTCACCACGCGTCTGGCCCGCCTCCTGCCGCTGATTGGCCATGTCCAGGTCGCGAGCGTACCGGCGCGCCACGAGCCCGGTACGGGGGAGGTGAACGACGCCTTCGTCTTCACCGAACTCGACCGGCTCGGATATTCGGGCTCGGTCGGGTGCGAGTACAATCCGCGTGGCCGAACCGAGGATGGGCTCGGCTGGCTGAGCACCCGTGCGGGCGGACGAGCCCGGATTTAGCGCCGTGAGGTCGGTTCCCCCTCGGAGCCGATAAAGCATACCGCTTCCACCTGGCATGGTTGACCACGGAGGAGTGGGACCATCAATTGTTTATGACGCGGCATCGTGGTTAGGGACTGCCCCGGCCGGCTCGAACGGCCAAGCTTCGAGAAGCTTTTCCCCAGGGGCAGATCAATCGATGGCCGACCTCTTCAAACCCGTTGCCCTGACGGGGAATGCCGTCGTGGACAGCCTCATCCTCGGCGGCGCCTGGAACGCCGCGACCCTGACCTACGGGTTCAAGGCGCAGGACATCGATGCGAACGGGATCGACGATTTCTCCGAGGGCGACTGGAAGGCGTTCTACAGGGAGATCTACGACACCGTCAGCAGCGTCGCGAATGTCGATTTCGTCGAAGGCAGCGTGGCGCGGGCTCAATTGATCCAGCGGCTCGATGTCGGCGGAGGCGGCGAATCCGGTACGCCCGCCCCGGGCGTCACCTCGCTGGAAACCGCGGTGGGCATCGACCCGACGAGCGTGAAAGGGGCCGCCGACGTGGTCCGCCTCGGCACCTATTCCGAAACCTGGATCCACGAGATCGGCCACAGCCTTGGCCTCGGCCACCCCCATGACGGTGAGAACGGCAAGCTGCCGGGCGTCGTCGAGCCCGGCGATTTCGGCACCGGCAACCTCAACTCCCAGATCTATACGGTGATGGGCTACACCTTCCCGTTCTGGGGCGAGGACAACCCGTTCACGCCCGAGCGCGACGAGAACACCGCGCTCAATGCCCAGCCGGGCTCCTTCGGGGCCATCGACATCGCAGCCCTGCAGCATCTCTACGGAGCCCGCGCCCACAACGCCGGCAACGACGTCTATCGCTTCAGCGACGATGTCGATGCCAATCGCGGCTACACCACGATCTGGGATACGGGCGGCTCCGATACGATCGTCTATGAGGGGTCGAGCGCGGCCAAGATCGACCTGCGCGCGGCGACCCTGAAAGCCGAGATCGGCGGGGGCGGCTGGCTCTCGACGTCGGAAACCCTGACCGGCGGCGTGACCATCGCCAATGGCGTCTCCATCGAGAAGGCGAAGGGCGGGGCAGGCGACGACATCCTCATCGGCAATGACGGCGCCAACCGACTCGACGGCGGACGGGGGGCCGACCGCATGAGCGGTGGGCTCGGAAACGACACCTATGTCACGGACGGCCGCGACACGATCGAGGAGGCGGCCAGGAGCGGTACGGATCAGGTGCTGAGTTCGGCCAGCCACCGCCTCGGCACGAATCTCGAAGCTCTGAGGCTCATCGGCTCGAAGGCCGTCGATGGCATCGGCAACGCCGTCGCCAATACGATCACCGGCAACGGCGCCGGCAACATGCTGACGGGCGGAGCCGGAAACGACGTTTTCACCGGCGGGGAGGGGGCGGATACCTTCCTGTTCCGCACGCGGCCCGGAACCGGCAACATCGATCACATCCGCGATTTCTCCGTCGCCGAGGATGTCGTCGCGCTCTCGAGCAAGGTCTTCGCGGCCCTTCGCGCCGGCCCCCTCGCGGAGAAAGCTTTCAAGGACCTCTCGTCGGGACCGGCCGATGCGGATGACCGCGTTCTCTACGACGCCACGACCGGCACCCTCTCCTACGATGCCGACGGGAGCGGAGCCGGCACCGCCCACACCTTCGCCGTCATCGATACGAAAGTGCATTTGACCTTCGCGGATATGCTCGTCGTCTAGAGTTCCCGCCGTCGACAAGGCGACTGGTCCGGCGTCGAGAGGGCAAGCGGTGCCGCCCCTGAGCGATAGTGTCCAGGGGCGATGCGGAAGCCTCACTTCCTGGCGGGATCGGTCCGCTTCAGGATCGCCTCCATCTGCGCGATCTCGGTCTCCTGAGTCTTGACGATGGATTCGGCCAGCGACCGGACCTCCGGATCCTTCGAGTATTGGAGGGCGACCTTGGCCATGGCCAATGCGCCCTTGTGGTGCGGGATCATGCCGGCGGCGAAGTCGCGGTCGACGTCGCCGGAATAGCGGATCTCCATGTCGCCGTGCATGCGCATGCTCGCCTCCTTGAAGGCGCGGGTCGCCGGGGTGTCGGCGGCCTTGCCCTTCGCGGCGGGCTTCGACCCGTGGTCATGGCTGTGCGAATGGGTGGTGCCGTCCTCGTGGCGGTGCTCTTCGGCCGCGAGGACCGGGGAGGCGAGGGGCAGAGCCAGGATCGCGGCCAGGATCGCGGGGAGGACTGTCTTCGTCATGGGGTTTCCCTGTCGTCAAAAGGTTGCGGGCGGGGAGGGCATGGTCCCCGCCACCGGGGAGGGGGCTTCATCGCCGGGCGCTTCGCGAAGTCGGGCGAAGGCGGGGCCGCCGAAGCGCAGCATCAGGACCGGCGTCAGCACGGCGTCGAGGAGCGTCGCGCTGATGAGGCCACCGAAGATCGTCACGGCCACGGGGTGCAGGATCTCCTTGCCCGGCGCGGTGCCGTCGAGGAGGAGAGGCACCAGGGCGATGCCTGCGGCGAGCGCCGTCATCAGCACCGGCACGAGGCGCTCGTTGCTCGCCCGCAGCACCAGAGCCGGGCCGAAGGGCAGCCCTTCGTTCAACCCGAGATTCAGCACGTGGCTGATCTTCAGGATGCCGTTGCGGGCGACGATGCCGGTGAGCGTCACGAAGCCGATCATCGAGGCCACCGAAAGCGGCAGCCCGGCGATGGTGAGGGCGACGACGCTGCCGATGAGGGCGAGCGGCACGTTGCCCATGACGATGAGAGCCAGCACGCCGGAGCGGTAACGGCTCGCCAGCAGGGCGAAGACCAGGGCGAAGGAGACGAGGCCGAGGAGGCCGATGCGGCGGGTCGCCTCCCCTTGCGCCTCGAACGCGCCTTCGAGGCGCGCGCTGATCCCCTCCGGCAGCGTCGTCCGGGCCAGGGCCTGCGCGATGTCGGCGGCGACCTTCGAGCCGTCCGAGCCCGGCACGGTGTTGGCCTGGACCACGATGCGGCGGCGGCCGTTCTCGCGCTGGATCTGGTTGGGACCGTCGCGCTCGGCGATGTCGGCCAGGGCGTGGGCGGGCACCCAGCCCGACGGCGTCTCGATGAGGAGGTCGCGCAGGGCGGCCATGGAGCGGCCGCTCTCGGGCAGGCGCAGGACCACGTCGAAGCGGCGCAGTCCCTCGACCAGGGTGGAGACCACGCGTCCGTTGGCGAGGTTCCCCACCGTCTCCACCACCGTGGCGGGGGAGACGCCGTAGAGCGCCGCCTTCGCCGGATCGACCCGCACCTCGATCTGGGGAACGCGCACCTGCCGCTCGACCTGGAGGTCTGCGACGCCCGGAATGCCGGACAGGGTTTCACGCAGGGATTCGGCAGTGCGGCGCAACGCGTCGAGATCCTCGCCGAACAGCTTGAGGGCGATCTCGGCCCGGACGCCGGAGAGCATGTGGTCGAGCCGGTGCGAGATCGGCTGGCCGACATTCACCGTGACCGGAAGGACGGAAAGCCGCCCCCGGATCTCGGCGGTGATGGCGTCGCGCTCGCGTCCGCCGGGCTTCAGGCGGATCTCCAGATCGGTGGAATGGACCCCTTCGGCATGCTCGTCGAGCTCGGCGCGGCCCGTCCGACGCCCGACCTTGTCGACCTCGGGGATCTCCATCAGCAGGCGCTCGGCGATGGCGCCGACGCGGGCGGATTCGGCGAGCGAGATGCCGGGGGTGAAGGTGGTGGTGACCGTGAACGAGCCTTCGTTGAAGGTCGGCAGGAAGGCGCGGGGCAACCGGCCCGCGCCGTAGCCGGCGGCGATCACCGCCAGGACCGCGCAGACCATGGCAAGGCGCTGATGGGCGAAGGCCGTTTCCACCAGTCGCCCATTGGCCCGCTTGAGGCCGCGGATCAGCCGGTTCTCGGGATGGTCGAGGCTCTTCAGGCCAGGGAGCAGCCAGGAGGAGAGGACGGGCGTCAGGGTCAGCGAGACCACGAGGCTCGACAGGATGGCGATGATGTAGGCTTGGCCGAGCGGCGCGAAGAGCCGGCCTTCGATCCCCGACAGGGCGAAGAGCGGCACGAAGACGAGGCAGATGATGATCGTCGCGTAGACGATGCCGGAGCGCACCTCGTTCGAGGCGTCGACGATCACCGAGAAGGTGCTGCGAGGCGAGCCCTCCGCCCGGTTGTCGCGCAGGCGCCGCAGGATGTTCTCCACATCGACGACGGCATCGTCCACCAGCTCTCCAATGGCGATGGCGAGGCCGCCGAGCGTCATCGTGTTGATGGACAGGCCCAGCAGAGAGAACACCGTGGCGGTGGCGAGGATCGAGACGGGAATGGCGGCGAGCGAGATCAGCGTGGTCCGCACGTTCATCAGGAAAGCGAACAGCACCACGGCCACAACGGCCACGGCCTCGATCAGCACCGTGATCACGTTGCGAAGCGATGTCTCGATGAAATCCGCCTGCCGGAACAAGACGTTGCCGGCCTCGATTCCGTGCGGCAGGGAGGGGCCGATCTCCTTGAGCGCCGCCTCGACCTCGCGGGTCAGGCGCACGGTGTCGATCCCCGGCTGCTTCTCGATGGAGACCACCACGGCGGGATTGCCCATGAAGCCGCCGTCGCCGCGCTTGGGCCGCGCTCCGAAGGCGATCTCGGCGACCTGCCGCAGGTAGACCGGACCGCCCGGCGTCGTGACGACGAGATTGCGAAGGTCGTCGAGATCGGTGGTGCGGCCGAGCGCGCGGATCAGGACCTCACGGCCGCCGGCCTCGGAATAGCCGCCGCCGGCATTGCCGCCGTAATTCTGGAGAGCGCGGGCGAGGGCCTCGTCGGTGACGCCGAGCGCCCGCATGGCGGCGGGATTGGGGGCGACCCGGAACTGGCGCACCTCGCCGCCGATGGGGATCACCTGCGCCACGCCCGGGATCGAGAGCAGGCGCGGGCGCAAGGTGAAGTCGGCGGTCTCGCGCACCTGCATCGGGGTCGCGGTCTTCGAGGTGACGGCGACCAGCAGGATGCCGCCCATGATCGAGGAGACCGGCCCCATCTGCGGAATCACGTTCGGCGGCAGCTCCGAACGCGCGAGCGCCAGCCTCTCGTTGACGAACTGCCGGTCCCGGAACAGGTCGGTGTCCCACTCGAACTCCACCGTGACGATGGACAGGCCGATGCCCGAGACCGAGCGCACCCGGCTGACACCGGGCAGGCCATTCATGCGGGTCTCGATCGGGTAGGTCACCCGCTGCTCGACTTCCGTGGGCGCGAGCCCCTCGGCTTCGGTCAGGATCGTGACCGTGGGCCGGTTGAGGTCGGGGAGTACGTCGACGGGCAGGCGCGCGAGGGAGAGCGCGCCGGTGAGGACCAGGGCGAAGGCGAGGGCCAGCACGAGCAGGCGGTTGCGCAGGGATTGCGCGACGATGAGGCCGAACATGGGGCTGTCTCCTCAGCGGATCTGGTCGAGGAGTTCGGCGCCCTGGACGACGACGCGCCGTCCCGGCTCCAGACCGTCGGCGATGAGGGTGCGGTCGGCATCGAGGGAATCGGTGCGGACGGTGCGCGCCACGAAGCGCTCGGCGCCGACATGCTCGTAGACGACGCTGCCGCCCTCCGCCCGCAGGATGCCGGAGCGGGGCACGGCGAGGCCGGTCCGCTCCCCCGTCAGGGGGGCGTGGACGGTCACGAACTGGCCGAGCCGAAGGCCGGTCGTGTCGTCTTCCACCGCGAACTGCACGGGAACGGCCTGATTGCGATCGGCGAGGCCGGCGCCGCGATAGGCCAGCGCCATGCTGCGCCCGTCCCCGAGCCGGGCCGTCGCCGCCCCCTCAGGGGACAGGGCCTCGAAGCTCAGCGCCTCGATCCAAAGTTTCTTCGGATCGAGGATGCGGAAGACGACGGTGCCGGGAGCCGCCATGGCACCGGCAGTGGCGCTGGCCTCGGCGATGACTCCGTCCACGGGTGCGACCAGTGCCTCGGGCGAGCCACGGACCGCATCGAGGGCGGCGCGGCGGTCCTTCAGCCCGTCGCGCTCGGAGCGGGCATCGTCGAGCTGGGTCTGCGCCACGGCGCCGGTCCCCGCCAGACGCTCGAACCGGACCACGCGCCGGTCGAGGATCGCGATCTGCTGGTCGAGTTCGCCCTGGCGCTGGCGCATGTCGGAGACGTCCACGGCCTGGACGGGAGGGGTGACGGTGGCGAGCACCTCGCCGCGCGTCACACGGGTTCCGAGGCGAGGAAATCCGCTTGCCGGAGGGGCCAGACGGCCTCCGACGGAGGATTGCACCACGCCGCTGGCATTGGGATCGGCGATGACCCGGCCGGGCAGGGCCACGGTGCGGGCCACGTTCTCCGTCGCCGTCAGGGCGGTGCGCAGGACGAGGAGCCGCTGCAGGGATTTGGGTACGAAGATCGACCCGTCGCCTAAGCGCTTGGCCCGGTCGGCGCCGCCGGAGGGCGGGCTCGCCATCATCCCCCCCTCGGCCGGCGCGGCATCGTGGCCTTCATGGGCGAGGGCGGCGCTGCCCAGCACGATCGTCGCCGTGACCGCCAGGACGACGACGATGGGAATCGTGCGCCGACGCCGGATCAGGACGACGGCCCCGAGGCCGAGGAGGAAGCCCCCGGCGGCGGTGACGGAGGGCGGCTGGTGCGTCAGGCGCTCGACCAGGGTGGCGGCGGTCGCCGTCTCGGACGCCGCAGCCGCGGCTTTGGGGGCGGGCAGGTCGAGATCGAGGGAAAGGATGTCGGTGCCGCCCTCCGCCGTCACCGCGACGAGGAGGTCGTGGTGCTCGGATTCCTCCAGCCAGGGCGCCGGGAGCCGGTAGGTGCCGTCGGCCTGGAGCTCGGCCTTCCTGCGCCCGTCCGGCGTCGAGAGGGCGAGGGTGGCGTCGATGACCGGCGCGTTGGTCTCGAACGCGTCGAGATAGAAGACGAGATCGTGCCCCTGCACGGTGGCGACGAGTTCGTAGCGCTCCGACTTCGCCTCGGCTCGCGGTGCCGCCGCTGCGACGGGCAGGGCAGGGGCCTCGTCTCCGTGGGAATGGCCCTCATGGGACAGGACCGCGCCGGTCAGGGCCGCCCAGGCGATGGCGCACACTGCGACACGGCGCAGGGCAGCCGGAAAAACGATGGACATGATGCGAGAAACCTTGGCGCCGTTGAAGCAGGAGACGGCGATCCACGCGAGGCCGGAAGGCAGCCGCGCGGGAACGCCGTCGTTACGTCAGGCGAAGGATCTCGGGGGTTCGGACGGGG
Source organism: Methylobacterium sp. CM6241 (assembly GCF_054817845.1). Classification (NCBI taxonomy): domain Bacteria; kingdom Pseudomonadati; phylum Pseudomonadota; class Alphaproteobacteria; order Hyphomicrobiales; family Methylobacteriaceae; genus Methylobacterium; species Methylobacterium sp. CM6241. The sequence goes on along the minus strand of NZ_CM139246.1, from coordinate 3,716,348 downwards.
AATCCGGGGCGGCATCCGTCCGTGCGGAGGCGGCACCCACGGGAACGGGTCCGGTCAGTCCGGCGGAGGATGCGACGTCGCCCTCGGTGGGAGCGAGGCCGAGGGCGCAACAGGGAGCGCCACAGCCGCCGGCGCAGCAGGGACCGGCGCAGCCAAGATGAGGCTCGGCCCGCAGGACCGAGACCACGGCACGCATGCGGCTATCGGACGTGATCCCCTGGACCGCTTTCGTCTCGCGGGCGTTCTGAACTTGGACGCGCTCGACCTGGACCCGCTCGACCTGGGCCCCGGTTCCGTGCCCATGCCCGGTATGGGCGCTCGCGGGCGACGACATGGCGAAGCCGGCGATCGCGAGGATCACCGTCATCAGCCAGAGCGCGAGGCTCCGGTCCAGATTGCGCCGGATGGGTTTCATGTCGGCGCAGAGCGTAGCATAGGGCATGCGCCCGCGACAGGGCCGATCGCAACTCGGAAGGCTAGACGCGTGAGACAGATCCTCGTGATCGGCATCGGCACCGGCAATCCGGAGCATGTCACGATCCAGGCGATCCGGGCCTTGAACACGGTGGATGTGGTCTTCGTCCTCGACAAGGGAGGAGATAAGGCCGACCTCGTCGCCCTGCGCCGGGAGATCTGCGAGCGCTACATCGAGGAGCGGCCCTACCGCATCGTTGAGGCGCAGGACCCGGAGCGGGACCGGAATCCGGCCGATTACGGCGTGGCCGTGGAGGATTGGCACAGCGCCCGCGCCGCCCTGTACGAAGCGATGATCGAGCGGGAACTGCAAGAAGACGAGACCGGGGCCTTCCTGGTCTGGGGTGACCCGTCGCTCTACGACAGCACCCTACGGATCATCGACCGGATCGTGGCGCGGGGCCGCCTCGCCTTCGAGTACCGGGTGATCCCCGGCATCACCAGCGTCCAAGCCCTGGCGGCCAGTCACCGCATCGCCCTCAACCGCATCGGCGCGCCGGTGCAGATCACCACGGGACGCCAGATCGCTGGCGGCCTCTCCGAGGAGGCCGACACCACCGTGGTAATGCTCGACGGCGACCCGACCTTCGCCCATCTCGACCCGGAGCTGACGATCTATTGGGGCGCCTATCTCGGGAGCGACGACGAGATCACCCTCTCGGGCCGCCTCGGCGACGTCGCCGCCGAGATCCGGCGCATCCGGGCGGAGGCGAGGGCACGCCACGGCTGGATCATGGACATCTACCTGCTACGGAAGCCGGCGGATTAGGCCAGGATCACGTCTCTCGACGCCAACCTCGCCCTCAATGATCGCGGCGTCGCTCGCCCCTCTCGATGTGACCGGCCAGCGTGAAGCCGATTTCTCGCATCAAGGCATCGAGGAGTGCCGTCAGCTTCGGCCGGTGGAGGCCGGTTGCAAGGTCTTGCAGGGCGATGGCGTGTTCCGCCATGCGGTTGGCCGCCGCCTGGGCCTGCATGTCGGGCTGATGAGGGAGGGCGCCATCCTCGGTGTGATCGATGACGATGCCGAGCCCCCTTGCGCACTCGCCAGACCCGTCCCGCTCAACCCGTCCGCGCAGGCCGAGCCGGCGCTCGCCTCGAACCGTCCTGAAGACGATCTCGAACAGACCGCCCCCCTCGGTGGCGGCATGTAGGGCATTCTCCACGCGAGACCGGTCCTCATCGTGGATCGCCGTCAGGAAGGCGTCGAGACTCACGACCTCCGTCTCCGGAGCGAAGCCGAGAATCTCCGCGAGCAACCCGGAGACGGCGATGCGGCCAGCCCAGACGTCGTGGGACCAGACGCCAACGATTCCCGATGCGTCGAGCGCATCCCGAAGGCTATCCGAGTCGTCGGGGAAAAAGCTGGTGCGCGCAGGCATGGATCTCCTGGGCCGCCGGGGCCGGGCCGCTGACAGCGAAACGGTGACCGCGGAGTATCCCGAAGCCAGGTCGGACCTCCATTGGGTCATTACCTGAGGTTGATAAATGCTTCGACATACGGCGACTGAGACCGCATCATACCCCTAAAACCGCATCACTGAAAGCTTTTAACACGTTATGCGTGCATTAAAGGCAACCTGAGATTGCCACCAAGTGCATGTTCGCCGGGGGACGGGGAGATCGATCGTGGCCCACGATCCTCAGCCAACGGAACCCTCCGAGCCCCGGCGTCGATCTTAACCACTGATTAACCATGACCCGCCAAAAACCGGGATCAGGGCATCCTGGTGTCACGGGACGACGGCTTCGAGCGCGTCCGGTGTCGATCCGAGGCCGGGAATTCGATCGGCCTCCGGGCCGATATTCGCCCCGGCACGGCAGGAATGCGACATCTCAAGCCGCGAGAAGGGCTCCCGTATGAAAGCCATCACCTTCGTCACCCAGAAGGGAGGCAGTGGAAAGAGCACCCTGTGCATCTCACTGGCGGTGGCGGCGCAGGAGCGCGGCCTGTCGGTCTGCATCCTGGAAATGGACCGCCAGGCGACGATCAGCGACTGGCTCGACCACCGCACGGCGGATGGCCCGGAAGTGGCACAGATCGACGCGACGCAGATCGAAGCCGTCATGACCCAGCTGCGTGAATCCTCCTACGATTACGTCTTCATCGATACGCCGGGCGTCGATTCCACCGGCACGCTCTCGGCGATCCGCGCGGCCGATCTCTGCATCATCCCCTGCCGCCCCACCCCGGCGGACCTGCGCGCGTTCAAGCCGACCCTGGCCGCCATCTACCGCCTGGAGAAGAAGTTCGCCTTCGTGCTGAACCAGACCCCGCCGCGCTCCTACCGGATCCGCGACGCAGCCGATGGCCTCGCCGTGCTGGGCATCCTGCCGGACGTGAACATCGTCGCGCGGACCGATCACCAGGACGCGATCGGCGTCGGTCAGGGCGTCACCGAATTCAACCCCAAGGGCCAGGCCGCCGGCGAAGTCCGCAAGCTCTGGACGTGGATCGAGAAGCGGATGCAGGTCGTCAAACATGCCAAAGCCGCCTAGGCCGAGCCTCGCCTCCATCGTCGCGGGAGCCGCCTCCCCAGGGAGGAGCGCCGATATCGTCCAGCTCGATACGGGCCACACGCCCGTCCGCAAGGCGCCTGGCACCCTGAAGGAGCGTGCCAGGCAGATGTCGGTCTATCTGGAGCCGCCGGTCTACGACCAGCTGCGCGACCTCGCCCATACCGAGCGCACGAAGATGCATGCGCTCATGCTGGAAGCCCTCGATCTGCTGTTCAAACAGCGCGGGACCATGCCGATCGAGCGGCTGAACGAGACGAGCCACCGCTGATACCCGGCTCCTGTCGATGCCTGGCATCGACAGGATAAAATCATTTCTTGCCAAATACTTATTTACATACCCTCAACTGACGCATCCGCATTTGGCGGCACCGACCTCCTGACCTTCCGGGCGGAATTTCGAGACGATGTCCACAACCGCGAGAACGTGATTCTCTTCACTCTGACAGGGTTTTGTAGCGCGCTCTTCACTTGATGAATGAGCGGATAAGGCCGGCCCCGCCCTCGACCCGCAGCGTTCAGCTTTCCTTTACGTCAACCCGACAATTGTCTGTGCAATCGAAGCCCGCTCTTTCCGGGCGGCCTTCGACGGCCGGACCGGATCGCTCTTCCGTTCCCCGAGCCCTGTATGGCGTTTCGAGAGCGTAGAGTGCTGGGCGGTTCGGTATGGCGCGTTCGACGAAGGCCGGATCGGCTCCAACGGCGGGCGTACCGCTGCTGCGCCTCCTCGCCGTGTCCGTGGTGGCATTGACCACCGCCAATTGCGCGCAGAACACCCAGAAGCTCGCTGGCCCGGCCGGGTCCTCCGGATCGTCCTACGATCCGAAATACGGTGTGAAGGCCAGTCCTCGCCTCTATAACGAGGGCGACACGATCCCCAAGGGCGGCGGCCGCCGCTTCTCGGGAAAGCCCTACGTGGTGGCGGGCCGCACCTACGTGCCCCGCGACGATGCCAAGGGCTATGTCCGCGAGGGCCTGGCCTCCTGGTACGGCAGCGCGTTCCACGGCCGAATGACCGCCAACGGCGAGGTATTCGACCGTCACTCCATCGCAGCCGCCCACCCGACGCTGCCGCTGCCGAGCTACGTCCGGGTCACCAACCTCGCCAACCGCCATTCGATGATCGTGCGCGTCAACGATCGCGGCCCTTATCACGCCAACCGGCTCATGGACGTGTCGGAGGAGGTGGCCCAGGCCCTGGAATTCCACCGCAGCGGCACCGCCAAGGTCCGGGTGGAGTATGTGGGGAAGGCCTCCACTGCCGGCAGCGACGACCGCAAGCTGATGGCGACCTTGCGCACCGATGGCGCGCCTGCCCGCGTCGGCGGCGCTTCACCGGTGATGATGGCCGATCTCGGCCCCGATGCCGAAACGGAGCGTCTGTCGCGCGCGCAGCGTCCCGCCATGGCCTTCAAGCCGGCCCCTGACGAGGACGATACAGCTCCCGCGCCGCGTCCTGCCCGGCCCGCGCCGGTCCTGGTGGCAGGCGGCTCCAGCGTCGCCGTACCGGCGGCCCTGCAGCCCACCGCGTCCCGGTCGCATGCGTTCCGGCCGACCATGCCGGATCGCCCGGCACCGGCCCTGCAGATGGCTCATGCCGCGCCGAAGGCGAAGGGATCGCCGCCCCACGCCGTGGCAGCGATGCGCCTCGCTTCGAGCGCTGGCCCAGCCCAGAACCTTGCCCAAGCCCCTGCCCAGGCATCGAAGCACGGCGCCACGACGACCAAGGACGCGAAGACGCTCCAGGCCAAGCTGGAATCCTCCGCTCCGAAGACGAAACTCGCCCACGTGCCGGTCCCGGCGGCACCGCAGAGGATGGCGGCCGCCCCTGCTCCCTCGCGCGGCCCGGTGGTGAAGACGGCGAGCACCGCGACCCCGGCACGCTCCGCGACAGGCCATGCCGCGGTGGCGAACCTGCGTCCGGCTGCGCCGCCCTCGAGCCCGCTGGGAACGGCCAAGGCCAGCGTCGCCAAGCTGTCCGTGCCTCCGGCCGGTTCGCAGCCCGTCGGCGCACAGGCCGGACGCGGCAAGTCGTCCGCCCCGGCGGTCGCCACCGCCGCAGCGAAGCCGGCCCAGCCACGCCGCTCGCGCATCGCCGAGGTCAACTGACCGTCGAACGACCGGGACCGGCGGCATCGTCTCGTCCACCGTGTCGCGACATCATCGGCAAAGTTGCGTTCGATTTCGCGGGCGATCCGCTATACCATCTCGCAAGGGCGAGAACGGACCGGGCTTATCAGCCAAGCCTCGGGGCCGACGGGCATGAGGCGAACGATGCGTGCGACGACGAACCGGACGAATCTGGCCGCCGGCTTTCGGGCCGGACTGGCCGGCTTGAGCCTGTCGGCGATCGGCTGGTTCGCAGCCCTTCCCGCCCTTGCCCAGAGTTTCCAGACAGCCGCTCCCCACGCCATCCTGATCGATGCGGATTCGGGCTCCGTGTTGTTCGAAAAAGCGGCCGACGAGCTGTTCTCGCCGGCCAGCATGGCCAAGCTGATGACCACGGAGATCGTTTTCAACGAGATCCGGCAGGGCCGGCTCAGCATGGAGAGCGAATTCCAGATCACCGAGGACGCCTGGCGCCGGGGCGGTGCCGGGGGAGGCGGCTCCTCGATGTTCGCCCAGCTCAACAGCCGCATCAAGCTGTCCGATCTGCTGCGCGGCCTGATCGTGCAATCGGGCAACGACGCGGCCATCGCCATCGGCGAGGGCATCGCCGGCTCGGAGGAGAATTTCGGTCGGATGATGACCGCGCGGGCCAAGGAAATCGGCCTGACGCGCTCCACCTTCCGCAACGCCACCGGCTATTCCGCGCCCGACCAGAAGGTCACCGCACGCGATCTCGCCAAGCTGGCGATCCACCTCATCGACACCTATCCCGATCTCTACAAGATCTTCGCCGAGCGCGAGTTCACCTGGAACAAGATCAAGCAGCAGAACCGCAATCCGCTGCTGACCCTCGATATCGGGGCCGACGGGCTCAAGACCGGATATCTCGAGGAATCGGGCTACGGCCTCACGGGCTCGGCGGTCCAGAACGGCCAGCGCCTCATCATGGTGGTCAGCGGCCTCAAGACGGCGCGCGACCGCGCCGCCGAGTCGCGCAAGCTGGTGGAATGGGGATTCCGCGCCTTCGAGCCGCGCCAGATCTTCGCCAGCGGTGAGACCGTGGCCGATGCCTCCGTCTTCGGCGGGGCGCAGGGTAGCGTCCCGCTGGTGGCCAAGAAGCCGGTCCGGGTGCTCCTGCCCCGTGGCAACGGCGACCGCATCAGTGCCCGCGTCGTCTATCAGGGTCCGCTGACCGCGCCGGTGGAACAGGGCAAGGAGGTGGGCCGCCTGCGCATCACCCGCGGCGACACCCAGGCCCTCGACCTGCCGGTCTATGCCGGAGAAGACGTGCCAGCCGGCACGATCCCGCAGCGCGCCCTCGACGGAGCCTGGGAGTTCGGGACCGGCCTGTTCCGGCGCGCCTTCGACAAGGCCGGTGCCAGTGACAAGGCCGGCGCGACCGATAAGGCCGGCGCCAAATCGTGACCGGCCGAAACCGCGGGCGGGGAGGGGTCTTCATCACCTTCGAGGGCGGGGAGGGGGCCGGGAAATCGACCCAGATCGCCCGGCTCGCGACGCGCCTGCGTGGTGCGTCCTCCGTCCCGGTGGTGACGACACGCGAGCCCGGCGGCTCCGCCAAGGCCGAGGCGATCCGTGAGGCGTTGCTGGCCGGAACGGTGAAGCGGCACGGCCCCTTCGCCGAGGCGCTGCTGTTCTCCGCCGCCCGGATCGACCATCTCGACACGCTGATCCGCCCGGCCCTCGCCCGCGGCGAGACCGTGCTGTGCGACCGCTTCTCGGATTCGACCCGTGCCTATCAGGGGGCGGCTGGCGGCCTCGACCCTGCCCTGCTCTCGGCCCTGGAGCGGGTCGTCGTCGGGGATATGACGCCCGACCTCACCCTGATCCTCGACCTCGATCCCGTCATCGGCCTCGCCAGGGCGAAGGCCCGCGCCGGGGAGGGGGAGGCGGCCGACCGGTTCGAGGCGGAGGCCCTCGCCTTCCACACCCGCCTGCGGCAGGCGTTCCTCGCCATCGCCGCAACGGAGCCGGAGCGCTGCGTCGTCATCGATGCCGGCATCCCCCCGGATGCGGTGGAAGAGGCGATCGCAGCCGCCCTCGCGGCCCGCCTGCCCAGCCTTTTCTCCAGCCCGGAGGCCGCCGACGATGCGGCCTGAACGCGCTCCCGAGGATGTCGAACCCGGCGACCTCGCCGACATCCCCCGCCCACGCGAGCAGGCAGGCCTCGTCGGCCATGCGGAGGCGGAAGCCGCCTTCATCGAAGGCATCGGCTCGGGACGCCTGCACCATGCCTGGCTCATCGGCGGCCCGCGCGGTATCGGCAAGGCGACCCTGGCGTATCGGGTGGCGCGCTGGCTCATCGCCAACCCGCGCCCCGGCCGCATCCCGGATACCCTCGCGGTCGATCCCTCGCATCCGGCGGCGCGGCAGGTGGCGGCCCTGTCGCATCCCAACCTCGTGGCCCTGCGCCGGACGCGGCCGCACAATGCCAAGACGCTCGCGACAAAGATCTCGGTCGATGCCGCGCGCCATGCCCTCGACCTGTTCGGCTCGACGGCGGGCAATGACGGCTACCGCATGTGCATCGTCGACAGCGCCGAGGATCTCAACGCCAACAGCGCGAACGCCCTGCTCAAGATGGTGGAGGAGCCGCCGCCCCGCTGCCTGTTCCTGATCGTCAGTCACGCGCCGGGCCGGCTGCTGCCGACGATCCGCTCACGCTGCCGTGCCCTCAACCTGCGGCCCCTGGGGGAGGGGGAGGTGGCCGAGGTTCTGGGAAGCTTCCCTCCCCCTTTCGTCCGGCCCGACCCGGAGGTCCTGGCCCGTGCCGCCGCCCTCTCCGAGGGCTCGGTGGCGCAGGGCTTCGCCATGCTCGATCCGGCGACATCCAACCTCGTCGGCGAGATGGAGACCCTGCTGTCGCGCCTCGACCATCCCGACTGGCGCCGCATCCTGGCGCTGGCCGACAAGCTTTCGGGGCGGGACGCGGACGAGCATTTCGCCGCGAGCCTCGAGGCGGTGTTCCGCTTCGTCTCCGCCGAACTCGACCGCCGCCGCCACGAGCCGCCGGCTCGCCTTGCGGCCCTGGTGGAGGTGTGTGACAAGATCGCCCGCGCCGCCCGGGAGGCCGCGACCTACAATCTCGACCGCCGGCCGCTGATCCTCTCGCTGTTCGGCGACCTCGCGGGCGCCGTACGCTGAAGGGACGTGAGCCGGTTCGGCCCGTGCTCCCGGAGCCGTCCCGTGAACCCATGAACCCTGTATCCGGGGATACCGCTACGCGATGGCCAACGATCCAGGCCCCACCCTTTCCGATGCCAAGGCCCTTTCCGGTGCGAAAACCTTCGGCATCAGCACGGCGATCTCCTATCCCAACGGCGCGCCGCATATCGGCCACGCCTACGAGGTGATCGCCACGGACGCGATCGCGCGCTTCAAGCGCCTCGACGGCTACGATGTGCTGTTCTCCACGGGCACCGACGAGCACGGGCTCAAGATCCAGCAGACCGCCTTTAAGGCCGGGATCAGCCCGAAGGCCCTGGTCGACGACATGGCCGCGCGCTTCAAGGCCATGGCCGAGGCGCTGAACTGCAGCCACGACCGCTTCATCCGCACTACTGAGCCGGACCATTATGCCGCCGCCCAGGAACTCTGGCGGCGCATGGAGGCCAATGGCGACATCTACCTGTCGAAATACGCCGGCTGGTACTCGGTGCGCGACGAGGCCTATTACAACGAGGACGAGACCGAGACCGCCCCCGACGGGACACGCCGCGCGCGGGAGACCGGCACGGCCGTGACCTGGATGGAGGAGGAGAACTTCCTCTTCCGTCTCTCCGCCTACCAGGATCGGCTGCTGGCTCTGTACGAGGCCCAGCCCGACTTCATCGGCCCCGAGACACGGCGCAACGAAGTGGCGAGCTTCGTCCGCTCCGGCCTCAAGGACCTCTCCGTCAGCCGCACCACCTTCGACTGGGGCGTGCCGGTGCCGGGGCACCCGGATCATGTGATGTACGTGTGGGTCGATGCCCTCACCAACTATCTCACGGTGACGGGCTTCCCCGACGAGGCTGACGCCCGCAAAAAGTTCTGGCCGATGGACCTGCACGTCATCGGCAAGGACATCGTGCGCTTCCACGCGGTCTACTGGCCGGCCTTCCTGATGTCGGCGGGCCTGCCGCTGCCGAAGCGCGTCTTCGGCCACGGCTTCCTGCTCTCCAAGGGCGAGAAGATGTCGAAGTCGCTCGGCAACGTGGTCGATCCGATGGACCTCATCGCGACCTACGGGGTCGATGCGTTGCGCCAGTTCGTCCTGCGCGAAGTCCCCTTCGGCGGCGATGGCAATTACAGCCACGAGGCCATCATCACCCGCTACACGGCAGACCTCTCGAACGGTCTCGGCAACCTCGCCCAGCGCTCTCTCTCCATGATCGCGAAGAATTGCGGTGGCCTCGTCCCCGAGCACGGCGACTTGACGGAGGACGACCGGGCACTCCTGGCGCTGGCGGACGCCCTGCCGGGCTCCGTGCGGGTGGCGATGGACAAGCTAGCCCTCCACATGGCGCTCGCCGACATCTGGGCCGTGGTGACGGCCTCCGACCGCTATTTCGACGCGCAGAAACCCTGGGTCCTGCGCAAGACCGACCCTTCCCGCATGGCCGCCTCCCTCTACGTGGTGGCCGAGACCTTACGGGCCATCGGCATTCTGGTGCAGCCCTTCATGCCGGATTCGGGCGCGAAGCTCCTCGACCTCCTGGCCGTGCCCGCCGACAGGCGGCAGCTCGCCGATATCGGGGAGGGGGGTCGGCTGGTGCCGGGCACGGCGCTCCCAGCGCCGAGCGGGCTGTTCCCGCGCTTCGTAGAGCCGGAGGCTCCCGCCGTCTGAGGCGGGGTCCGCAGCGTCACCGAGAATCCCGAGTTTTGTCCATGCTGGTCGACAGCCACTGCCATCTCGACTTCCCGAACTTCGTCGAGGATCTTCCCGGCGTGATCGCCCGCGCCGAGGCGGCGGGCGTGACGGGGATGCTCACCATCTCGACGCGAATCGCCAAGGCGCGGGTCTACGAGGCCCTGTCCGAGGCTCATCCGCAGATCTGGCACACCGTAGGGACCCATCCGAATGGGGCAGGGGACGAGCCCGACGTGCCCACGGAAGAGATCGTCGCCCTCACCCATCATCCGCGCTGCGTCGGGATCGGCGAGGCGGGGCTCGACTACCATTACGAGGACGCCGCACCCGAAGCAGTGCAGGAGCGGGTGTTCCGCCGGCATATCGCGGCCTCCCGCGAGACCGGCCTCCCCCTCGTCATCCATGCCCGCGATGCCGACGAGCACATGGAATCGGTGCTCGTCGACGAGATGAAGCGCGGGACCTTCAAGGCGGTGCTGCACTGCTTCTCCTCGGGCCGACGCCTGGCCGAGGTCGGGGTCGAACTCGGCTTGTTCGTCTCCTTCTCGGGCATCGTCACCTTTCGGCGCTCGCACGAGCTCCGCGACATCGCCCTCGCCGTGCCCCGCGACCGCATCCTGGTGGAGACGGACGCGCCGTTCCTGGCGCCCGAGCCGCACCGTGGGCGCAGCAACGAGCCGGCCTATACCGCCGACACCGCCCGCTCCCTGGCCAAGACCCTCGACATGGAGTTCGAGGCCTTCGCGAGCCTGACGACGGCCAATTTCCACCGCCTGTTCGACAAGGCGCCCCCATCCGGCGGCCGGGCGGCATGACAGAGGCCCGCGCGCTCCGCTACCAACGGACCGGGAGGTGCGGATGGGTTCTCTGACGTTGACGATCCTCGGCTGCGGCTCGTCCGGCGGCGTTCCCCGTGTGGGTTACGGCTGGGGCGCTTGCGATCCGTCCGATTCGAGGAACCGGCGGCGGCGCTGCTCGATCCTGGTGGAGCGGCGAGGGCAGGCGGTGTCCACGACCCTTCTGGTCGATACCTCGCCGGATTTGCGGGAGCAGCTTCTGGCGGCGCGGGTCCAGAGCCTCGACGCGGTGCTGTTCACCCATGCCCATGCGGACCATACCCACGGGATCGACGACGTCCGGCCGCTGGTGATCCACATGCACCGGCGCATCCCGGTCTATGCCGATGCCGAGACCCGCGCCCTGCTGACGATGCGCTTCGGTTATTGCTTCGAGACGCCGCCCGGCAGCGCCTATCCGCCGATCCTCGACATGAACGATCTCGTGGCGGGCGAGCCGGTGACGATTCCGGGTGAGGGCGGTGCGATCGAGGCCGTGGCCTTCGGTATGGAGCATGGCACCGAGAGCGCCCATGGCTTTCGCTTCGGCCCGGCGGCTTACGCGCCAGATGTCAGCCTGATGCCGGAAGCGGCCAAGGCGCAACTCCGCGGCCTCGATCTCCTCATCATCGATGCCCTGCGCGACACCCCTCACCCGACCCATTACTCGGTCTCGGATGCGCTCGCGCTGATCGAGGAGGTGCGCCCACGCCGCGCGATTCTCACCAACCTCCACACCGATCTCGACTACGCCACTCTCGCGGCCAAGCTGCCGCCGGGCGTGGTTCCGGCCTATGACGGATTGTCGGTGAGCGTGGACCTCTAGACGCGCAGGCAGAGTGCCGGGGAGGGCGCGCGTCAGTTACGCATGGGGTCGGCCGGGATCAGGCCGGCATTGACCAGGATCTGTGCCGTGGCCGCCTTGGCGAGGCGGTCATAGCCCGCATCGGTCATGTGCAGCCCGTCGGGGCCGATCATCTGCGCCGGGCTGAGCAGGCCGCTGGCGGCCCAGGTCCGCATCAGGGCGTGACGGCGGATCACCGGCACGTCGAGCTCGGCCGCGAGGCTGTGCAACGCGTCGCCGTAGCGCTCGGCACCGTTGGTCGTCGTCAGGCGGCGGCACCATTGCTGGTCCATGAGGATGACGTCGGAGCCGGCGGCGCGCATCGCCGTGATGCCCTGACGGGTCAATTCGGTGAAACGCTCCACCGTGACGCCGGTCATCGGGTCGTTGCTGCCGGTCTGCCAGATCACGAGGTCGGGCCGCTCGGCCAGAACGTCCCGGTCGAGGCGGCGGGCCATGGCCTCGGCGTCGTCACCACCCTTGCCGCGGTTGAGGACCGTGACGATGGGGTGCTTGGCGCCAGCGACGTCGAGACGTCCCTGCAGGTCCTCCTGCAATTGGGCGGGGTAGGCGGTGGCGGGGGAGGAGGCCCCCGACCCTTCCGTGGACGACGAGCCAAAGGCGACGATGCGGATGTCGGATCCCGCCTTCACCAGGGCGGCCACGTGGGAGAGCTTGGCCAGCGCCCGGGCGGGAATGGCCGGCTTCGATACCACGGGCTCCGCCCATGCCGGAGCGCCGAGGCCCAAAGCCACGAGGGCCAGGCCGAGGAACGGGGCGGCGCAGGGTTTGAGGAGGGTCAGCATCGGATCCGCTTCGAGAACGATCGGGGCGGGCGGTCGCGAAGACCGGTCCCACTCCGCCACGGGTTAGACACGCGGTTTGAGATAGGATTGTGACGATTGCCCCTGAAACTGGCGGATCGCTTAAGGAAGCTGGTGAGCAAGGCGTAAAGCCGCCATCTCTCAGCGACACTTCATGGAATGGTGAATCCCAGCTTCGTGTCAAGTTGGTCCTGTAAGCCCCCCTCACCCCGATCTCCCGGGCTTCATGTTCCATAATATATCTTATGCGAATGGCAGATATGGGTTCTGAAAGGGCCTGATTCGCCATCCAGGTTCGCCGTGCCGGACGGTACCGACGGACGGCTCGCACTGGATCTCCCTAGGATGCCCGCGCCGTGTCCGGCGCCCTGCCCTCGCCGGTGGTGAACAGGCCGTAGCGCAGGGCCAGGGTCGGCAGGATCAGGAGGTTCAGGACCGTCGAGGTCACGAGACCGCCGAGGATGACGATGGCCATCGGCCCCTCGATCTCGCGGCCGGGCTCGCCGGCTCCCAGCGCCAGGGGCAGCAGGCCGAGGCCGGTGACGAGGGAGGTCATCAGGATCGGCACCAGCCGGTCGGCGGCCCCCTCCACCGCCGTGTCGCGGTCCCACGCCCGGCCGTCGATGGCGACGAGATGCTCGTAATGCGAGATCATCATGATGGTGTTGCGGAGCGAGATGCCGAACAGCGTCACGAAGCCGACGATGGAGCCGAGCGACAGCACAGCCCCGGTGGCGAAGACCGCCAGTACCCCGCCGACGAAGGCGAAGGGCAGGTTGACCAGGACCAGCATGAGGTTGCGCGCGCTGCCCGTGACCATGGCCAGCAGCAGCACGATGCCGAGGCCCGCGAGCCCGGAGAACAGCAGCAGATCGCGTTTGGCCCGCGCCTGGGCCTCGGCCGAGCCTGAGAAACTCACATAGACGCCGCTCGGCAGGGCCACTTCCTTGGCGATCTTGCGCCGCGCCGCCTCGACGAAGGAGGCGACGTCGCGCCCCGTGACGTTGGCGGTGATGGCCTGGACGCGCTGGGCGCCCTGATGCTGGACCTGGTAGCGTCCCGAGGTCTCGTAGATGTCCGCCACCTGGGCGAGGCGGATGAAGCGGCCGTTCGAGGAGCGCAAGGGGAGGTCGCCCAAAGCGGTGAGACGTCCCCTCGCCCCGGAATCGAGGATGACGAGGACGTTGAAGACCGCGTTGCCCTCATAGGTCTGGCCGACCACGTCGCCCTGATAGGCGGTGCGCACCACCTCCATCACCTCGACGGCCGAGAGCCCCCAATGGCGCAGGTCGTTGGGCCGGAGCCCGACGTTGATCTGCGGCAGCCCGGCCGGGGAAGCCTGCTGGATATCGGTGGCGCCGCGCACCTCGGCGAGTTCGCGGGCGATATCGCGGGCGGCGGCCTCGATCCGGGCGAGGTCGTTGCCGAAGACGTTGATGACGACCGGCGCGGTGTAGCCTGAAACCGTCTCCTCGATGCGCTCGGTGAGGAAGGTCTTGAGCGAGAAGGCGGCGCCGGGAAACCCCGCCATCAGGGTGCGGATATCGGCCTCGGCCCTGCCCTGCCCCGCGCCGTCGAGCCCCGGTTCGAGGTCGATATGGATCTCGCTGTAATGGGTGCCGGCGGTGTCCTGCCCCGCCTCGGCGCGGCCGATCTGAGAAGCCACGGCGCGGATGCCGGGGATCTTCCGCAGTTCGGTGGTGATGCGACCGCCGAGGCGCATGGATTCCCCCAGCGACGTGCCGGGCGCCGCCGCCATGTGCAGGATCAGGTGGCCCTCCTTCAGGTCGGGCAGGAAGGTACTGCCGAAGAACGGCGTCGCGGCGGCGCCCGCCAGGGTCACCAGGATACCGCAGGCGATGACGATGCGCGGTGCGCGGTTGATCCCCTGGAGGAGGCGGGTGTAGCCGCCGCGCGACCAGCGCATCACCGGCGGGTCGCGCATGTCCGTCTCGCGCCGCCCGGTGAGGAGCATCATCGACAGGGCGGGGGTGACGGTGAGCGCCACGGCGAGCGAAGCCACCACCGCGAGGATGTAGGCGAGGGCGAGGGGGGCGAACAGCTTGCCGGCGATGCCGGACAGGACCAGCACCGGCAGGAACACCAGCAGCACCGCGAAGGTGGCGTAGGCGACCGCCGTGCGGACTTCGAGGATGGCGTCGATGACCACCCTCCCCTCCGGGACGGGCGAAGCGAGGCGCCGGTTCTCGCGCAGGCGGCGCACCACGTTCTCGACGCCGATCACCGCGTCGTCCACCACCTCGCCGATGGCGATGGCGAGGCCGCCCAACGTCATGGTGTTGAGGCTTTCGCCCATGGCCTGGAGCGCCACCACGGCGGCGATGAGGGAGAGCGGGATCGCCACCGACGAGATCACGCAGGTGCGCCAATCGTACAGGAAGGCGAACAGCACGACGACGACGAGGATGCCGCCGAGCCCGAGCGCCTGGAGCACGTTGGCATTGGCGATGGTGATGAAGTTCGCCGGCCGGAACAGATCCGGCCGCAAAGCCACGCCTTCCCGGTCGAGGGCCGGGCGCAGGTCTTCGAGAGCGGCCTCCACTCGGGCGGTGACCTCGCGGGTATTGGCGCCGTATTGCGCGCCGACCATGAGGAGCACGCCGCGCTTGCCGTCCACCAGGGCGGCGCTGATCGGCGGCTCGCCGGCGGCGACCACGGTGGCGACGTCGCCGAGGGTCACGCTGGCGCCGCCCTCGTTGATGAGCACCGTGCGGGACAGCTCCTCCGGGGTGAGCGACTGCCCCTCGGTCTGGAGGGTGACGCGCTGGTTGATCGTGTCGACGAAGCCCGCCCCGCGCACGCCGGTGGCCTTGCGGGCGGCGGCGAGCACGTCGTTCATGCCGATATTGTAGCGGATGAGGTCGGCCGGCCGGATCTGGACCTGGAGCGAGCGCACGGCGCCGCCATAGACCGAGACCTGGCTGACGCCCGGCACGGCCAGGAGCCGGAGGCGCACGGTCCAGTCGGCGATGGTGCGCAGGTCGAGATCGGAGCGCCGCTCCGAGGTCAGGCCGACGAGGAGCACGGTGCTGGTGGCCGAGGTGAGAGCGGTCATCGCCGGCGGCAGCACGCCCTGGGGCAGGCGGCCCGCGAGCGCCGTCAGGCGCTCGGTGACGAGCTGGCGGACGCGGTAGACGTCGCTGCCGGTACCGAAGGTGACGGTGATGACCGACAGGCCCTGGATCGAGCTCGACCGCAGGGATTCGATCCCCGGCAAGCCGTTCACCGCCACCTCGATCGGTTGGGTGACCAGCACCTCCACCTGTTCGGGATTGAGGCCGGGCGCCTCGGTCTGGACGACCACGGAGGGCGGGGCGAATTCCGGGAACACGTCGTATTTCGCGTCCCCCAGCACGTAGATGCCGTAGCCGGCGAGCGCGAGGCTGAGCGCCAGGACGATGCCGCGAAAGCGCACCGCGAAGGCGACGAGAGCCGCCTGGGGGCCACTCGGGGAAGCGTTCGGAACGTCGCTCACGTCAATCGTCGTCCACGCCGCCGGAGACGGAGAGCAGGCTCTTCATCTCCTCGGACAGGAGCGCCTGCGCGCCCGTCAGCACGATCTCGGTCTCACCGGGCAGATCCTCCACCACATAGGCATCGGCCGACATGGGCGGGTCGGCCTTGAGGGCGTGGCGGGCGAAGGCGTCGGGCGCCACCGCGCGGTAGATCCAGGTTCCGCCCTGCCAATGCACCACCGCATCCTCGGGCACGCTGATGCCGGTGACGCTCCGGTCGGAGGCGAGGAAGGCGAGCATGCTCATGCCGGGCAGGAAGCCGCTATCGCCCGGCACGGTGTAGAAGTAGCTGAGGCCCTGGATGCGCTGGTCGGTGCGGGTGGCCGGCGAGACGTAGCGCAGCGCGATCCGCGCGCTCTGCGGCGGCACCTCGGCGAAGGCGGCGGCGGGTTGGCCCTTGATGCTCTCGCCCGGCGGCAGGGTCACCTGAACCAGGAAGTCGACGCGCTCGATCAGCCGGGTGATGGCCGGCGAGCGCTCGACGATGGCCCGTCCGATCACCGGCCCCCATTCCTGCTGCGCCGTGGCGGCGAGGGTGCGAACCTGCGATTCCGCCGCCGCCAGGGCGGCCTGGTCGGTCTGGAACGTGCCCTCGGTGGTCTCGACCTGGACGGTGGTGGCGTAGGGGCCGAGATTCTTGGCGCGCTGGAAGGCGTTGCGCGAGACCTCGACCCGGGCCTGTGCGGTCTGGAGCTGCGCCCTGGCGCTGGCGTAGGAATTCGTCAGGTCGGTGACCCTGGCGACGTCGAGGACGCTGCCATAGGCCTGGAGTTCCTCGCGGTGGGGAGCGTACGGGCGCACCTGCGTGGCGATGCCGAGGCGTTCCCGCTCCTCCGGCTTGAGCCGGACCACGGTGCGCCCGTCCTCGATGGCGGTGCGCTGAGCCGGAAGATGACGCGGGGCAGGGGGACCGGGGGCGACCCGCTCCCGCAGTTCGGCGATGAGGGCCGTGCCGGCTTCGCTCACCGCGAAGGCGGCGATTCCGGCCACGATTCCCGCGAAGAGGAGACCACGCACCCACGACACCAGAACCGCCCTCCCCGGCCTCGCGATCGATACGCCGCGTTGTCCCTCGTGAACGGATACAGCGTCGCCCCGCAACCCGATACGGGCGATGCCGGATTTTCCCGTCCTGCCTCACCTCCTGCCTCGCACCGTTGCGTCGGCCCGCGCGCGGTTTCGCGATTCCCGCGGCCGTGAGATGGTGGAGGCGGCCGGAGAGCGTCGTGACCCACATCATCCCGCTGCCCTACAGGCCGCCCTACGACTGGCCCGCGATCCTCGCCTATCTCGGCGGCCGGGCCATTCCGGGTGTCGAGGTGGTGACGGCGGACGCCTATGCCCGGACCGTCTTCATCGGCGGGCTCCCCGGCACGATCTCCGTCATGCGGGGCGGGGACGATGCCCTCGTCGCGACGGTGGATCATCCCGATCCGGCGATTCTGCCGGACGTTCTGGCACGGCTGAGGCCGATGTTCGATCTCGATGCCGACCCGGCCCTCATCGCGGCCGCGCTCTCGCGCCACCCCGACCTCGCCCCCCTCGTGGCCGAACGGCCGGGCCTGCGGGTTCCGGGCGCCTGGGACGGGTTCGAGATCGCGGTACGCGCCATTCTCGGACAGCAGGTCTCGGTCAATGCGGCGACCCGGCTCGCCGGCAAGCTGGTTGCCGCCTTCGGTGACGCGATGGCGCCGGAATACGCCGGAACGGGGCTGACCCACCTGTTCCCGACGCCGGATCGCCTGCTCGATGCAGACGTGGCCGCGACCCTCGGCATGCCGGGGGCACGCGGCAGAGCGATCAGCGCCCTTGCGGCGGAGGCCCATGCAAATCCCGCTCTGTTCGCACGGGGACGTGGGCTCGATCCGGCGGTGGCCGCCCTGAGGGCGTTGAGCGGGATCGGCGAGTGGACGGCACAGTACATCGCCCTCAGGGCCTTGCGCGAACCGGATGCGCTGCCGGCGAGCGACCTCGCCCTGCTCCGATCCCTCGATATCGGGGCGGGGCGTCCGACACCGGCGCAATTGCTCATCCGGGCCGAAGCCTGGCGGCCCTGGCGGGCCTACGCCGCATTGCATCTCTGGACGAGCGACGCCGCGCGGATCGCCGCCGCCCTGCCTGTCCCCAAACCCGCCGCCAAGCGCCGCCCTCCCCGGCCCGTCTCCGGGTAGGATCCGTGATGTCAGCCCTGCTTCCGGCGGCCTTGCTCAGCCCGTCATGGCCGGGACAGAAGGGGATGGCGGTACCGCCAGCGAAGAAACATCTCCGAGCAAAGCCCCCGAAGGGATCATGACCTCTCCGTCCGCCTCCCCCGGCCCGGCCGTCGAGACCCGTGGCGCCGGGGCCGCCTACCCGCTCCTCCTGTTCACGACCCTGCTGTGGGGCGGCAACGTGGTCGCGGGCAAATGGGCCGTGGGGGAAGTCTCGCCTCAGGTGCTCACCTGCCTACGCTGGGCCTTCGCCTGCCTCGCGCTGGCCTGGCCGGCCTGGCGCGGGATCGTGGCCGAGCGCCACCTGGTCGCACGCCACTGGCGCTACGTCCTCCTGATGGGGGCCTGCGGCTACACCGCCTATGCGAGCCTGTTCTACGCCGCCGGCATCTACACCACCGGCGTCAACGTCGCGCTGTTCCAGGGAGCGATTCCGGTCCTCGTCATCCTGCTGAACTACGTCGTGCACCGCGTCGCCGTGACCGGAGCGCAGATCCTCGGCGTCGTCATCACCCTCGGCGGCGCGGGCGTCGCGGCGACCCACGGCGACTGGCACATCCTGTCGACGCTCTCCTTCAACATCGGCGACATGCTGATGCTCGGCGCCTGCCTTCTCTATGCCGGCTACACCGTCGCCCTCGCCGACCGCCCCAAGATGTCCGGCCTGACCTTCTTCTCGGCGATGGCGCTGGCGGCCCTCGTGACCTCCCTGCCCGCCCTCGTCCTCGAACAGGCTGCCGGAACCCTGATCTGGCCGACACCGAAGGGGTGGGCCATCGTCGCTTTCGTGGCCCTAGGCCCGTCCCTGATCGCCCAGCTCTCGTTCATGCGGGGCGTCGAACTGATCGGCCCGAACCGCGCGGGGGTGTTCGTGAACCTCGTGCCGATCTTCGGCTCGGGCCTCGCCATCCTCGTCGTCGGCGAAGCGTTCCAATGGTACCAGGCCGCGGCCTTAGCCCTCGTGCTTGGCGGCATCGTCATCGCCGAGCGCTTCGGCCGCCGCGAACGCCCGGGCGGCGGGTGAGGCGAGACGTCCGGTTCAGCCGGCGGCCGCGCGCTCGAGGGAGGCGATGTCGAGCTTGACCATGTCCTGCATGGCGGAGAAGACCCGGCGCGCCACGGCCGGATCGGGGTCGGCCAGCAGCCGAGGGAGAATCGTGGGTACGATCTGCCAGGGCACTCCCCACTTGTCCCTGAGCCAGCCGCACATGATCTCGGCCCCGCCATCCGCCGTGAGCGCCGCCCATAACCGGTCGACTTCGTCCTGGTCGGCGCAGGCCACCGAGATCGAAGCGGCAGTGCCGTAATCGGCCGTGGCGCCTCCGTTCAGGGCCTGAAAGCTCTGTCCGCCGAGGGTGAAGGCCACCAGCAGCGCATCGCCCGCTTCCCCGCCCGGCCAGGGTCCAGGCGAGCGCTGGACATGGTCGATCCGCGAATCGGGGACGAGGGAGACGTAGAGGCCGACCGCCGCCTCGATGTCCCCCCCGAACCACAGGCAGGTGCTGACCTTGGGCATCGTCGACTCCTCTCGCGAGGTTGAGCTCGCGCGAGACTATCGAATGTCCGGCCTCGAGCCCATCAGATGATGAGCCCCCGCCGCAGGGCGATGGCGACGGCCTGGGTGCGGTTGGCGGTGCCGAGCTTGGCGCGGGCGGAACGCAGGTGGAAATCGACGCCATGGGCGGAGATCCCCATGACCTCGCCGATCTCCCAATCGGTCTTGCCTTCGGCCGCCCATTGCAGGGCCTCGCGCTCGCGCGGGGCGAGGCGCGCGGAGGCCGCCGGGCTCTGCCCGTTCAGCAGTAGCAGGTGGCCGAACGCGTAGGTGGCGATCAGTTGGAGCATGCCGCGATCCGCCGGATCGATGGCGAGTCGCTCGCCCGAGACGCTGAACCCGGCGGTCTCGCCGTCGAAGGTCATCAGCGGGATCGTCAGGCCGTCGCGCAGATGGAAATCCGCAGCCTCGTCCATCACCCTGCGCGCCAGGGGATCGTCGGCATGCTCATCGGTGGCGTCGCTCCAGGCGAAGGGCGCGGTTGAGTAGCCGAGGCGCTGCACCGTGGGGTCGTGGAAGGCATAGCCGCGCGTCAGGTAGCGCCGGCCCCATTCCATTGGGAAGGTGTTGAGCAGGACGTGGCCGCGCTGCTGGCGGACGGACGTGCCCCGTACCGGCACCGTGGCCGCCATGATATGCGCGACGCCGAGATCCGCCAGTTCCGCCGCCAGAACCCGGGCGACGTCCTCGCCGCTCGCCGTCCGGTCGAGGGAACGGAGGAAGCCGAGGGTCTGATCGAGGGATTTGCGCGTCACCCGCGTTCTCGCCGGAGAATCCGACCACCATTCATGGTCGAGAAACATGTGGGCAACAGAACTCTAGATTGTCAACGACTCCGTTCGGCCGGAACCGGCCTTACGCGGGCAAGTCATGGGACGGTGTTATCCGAACAGGTCGACCGTCCTGAAACCGTTCGCTTCCAGTCGTTCGGCCAGGACGCGGCGGTGGCATCGCTCCGGGTCGCGCTCGAAGCAGAGGAGGCAGGTCGGCGCCCGCGAGGCGACCTCGCACAGGGCGGCGAGGGCGAGCCCGCCATCGGCGGTGTCGAGCACCTCTTCGCAGTAGATCCGGCGCATCAGCGCGGCATCATGGGCCCTCGCAGCCTCTCTCCCGGCCTTCGGCGTGCCGAGTTCCCGCGCATGCGCATAGGTGAGGCCCGCCTCTTCCAGGCTCGTCTTCAGCGCGTTCTTCGAGAAGCCCCGCTTGCGCGAATTGGCCACCGCGCGAACGTCGGCCAGCGTCGCGATGCCGGCATCCTTCAAAGTCGCCACGAAACGCTCGGAATCCAGCCCTTCGTAACCGATGGTGAACAAAACCTTGTCCAGACTCCCCTCCCCTCGAAATGCCTGATCGGCTCGGGACTTAGCATCCGCGACCGGCCTGCGGCGAAAGCGCCTGAATCCACCCTATGTGGTTCGCCCGCAACGAGTTCCGGAATTCCGCCGCATTGCCGTCAAAGCTCTGTTAACCGCACGGGGCCATCCCTTACCCATGATTGTAGCGCGTGAGAACGGTGGACCGGGCATCAATGTCGCTTGAGAACGGGATCGCCCCGACAGACTTGGCCGTGATGCCACGCAACGCCGCGATGCGCTGGGCCAAACGCTCGCTGACCGCCGCCCTGCTCGCGACGCTCGCGGCCTGCGCCGGCAACCAGAGCGACTTCTATCCCACAAAGGGTGACGTGAAGCCCCATCCGGGGGTCGCCCGTGCCAAGCAGCACCCGATCCAGGGCATCGACATCTCGAAATGGCAGGGGCCGATCGACTGGGCCTCGGTGCGCGGAGCCGGCACGCAGTTCGCCTTCATCAAGGCGACGGAGGGCGGCGACCACGTGGACGAACGCTTCCGCGCCAATTGGGAGGGAGCCGCCAAGGCCGGCGTGCCGCGCGGAGCCTACCATTTCGTGTTCTGGTGCCGCTCGGCCCAGGATCAGGTGGAGTGGTTCAAGAAGAACGTCCCCAACGATCCCACCGCCCTGCCCCCCGTCCTCGACGTGGAATGGAACGGCCATTCGCAGCTCTGCCCGAAGAAGCTGCCGAAGGCCCAGGCGCTGGCGATGATGCGCTACATGCTCGACGAGATGGAGCGCTACACCGGCAAGCGGCCGATCATCTATACCGACATCACCTTCCATAAGGACGTGCTCGAGGACGAGTTGCTCGACTATCCGCACTGGGTCCGCTCCACGGCGGCCGAGCCCGAGCAGCGCTTCGCCAAGCGGAAGTGGATGCTGTGGCAGTTCACCTCCACGGGCCGGGTTCCCGGCGTGCGCGGTGACGTGGACCGGAACGCTTTCTACGGCACCACCGCGGAATGGGCCTCCTTCCTGGCTACGGATTGCGATCCGCGCGAACACAACCGACTCTCCGGGCAGGGTCTCTGCAACGGGAAGTAGGCGAAGAACCGGGAAGTCGGGGGACGTGCCACTGAGCGCCGCCTAGGGAGCGGCGCTCATCACGCTGGTGAGGACGGTGCCGTAATGGCAGGCCGTGGCGGCGAGGACGAAGGCGTGCCAGATCGCGTTCTGGAACGGCAGGCTGCGCCAGACGTGGAAGATGACCCCGGCCGAGTAGAGTACGCCGCCGATCGCCAGAAGCCAGAGCGCCTCGGGGTTTAGTGCGCCGATCACCGATTCGTAGGTGGCGACGCCGCTCCATCCGAGGAGCAGGTAGAGGCCGATGGCGGCCCGGTCGAAACGGCCGGGCATGAGAAGCTTCAGGGCGATGCCGATTCCCGCCAGCACCCAGATGAAGGCGAGCAGCATCCAGGCCGTCGATCCGCGCCCGACCAGGGCGACGAGAGGCGTGTAGGTGCCCGCGATCATCAGGTAGATGAGGGCGTGGTCGGCTCGGCGCAGGATCCACTTGCGGCGCCCTACGGGCCACATGTTGTAGGTGGCCGACACACCGAGCATCGACACCAGGGCGGCGGCATAGACCGCGACGGCCGCTCGCTCGGTCCAATCCAGCGGGGCCATCGCCGCCAGGATGACGATGGCGATCGAGCCCGCCACACCGAACGCGATGCCGGCGATATGCACGGCGGCATCTGCCATCAGCTCCCGGCGGGTGTAGTTCCAGGTCAGTCCAATGGGTCTACCGTCCTCAGCCAGGAACATCGCTGACTCCGAACTTTCCTAACCTAAGCTTAAGCGCCGAAGGGCCGGACTCGTTCCCTGTTCGAACTGCGTAGGCGGCGAGCATCGTGAACCGCCGCCTACCTGATTCCTGCATATTTTCCCAGTGGGAGGATTCCTAGAAGGAGAAGGTCGTGAAGCGGCTCGCGAGGACGACGGCCCAGGCCGCTCCGAGAAGTCCCGTGAGGCCGACGACGACCTTCCGGGTCCGCGCGTGACGCGTCCCCTCCACGTCGGCACCTTCGCGTACCGTCTGGTCGCGCTCAACGAGTACCTGCTCTTCCGACACGAGGCGTTGGTCGTGCATGCTGGACGGCCTTTCGGTTGTGGCGTGACGCTGCCGGGCTCCGCTCTCACGGCGCCATCGACACATCGGCTAACGGCACAAACCCAAGCTTAGTTTCGCTGCAACGCAACAAAAAGGGCCGAGGGGGACGCTCGCCGATGGTGGCTGGCAGGGTGCAAGCATCCGGCCAATCCGCCTCTCCCTATCCTGCATCGCGGTGAAACGGTCTGTGCGATGCAGCAGCCTTCGCTCAGTAAACGTCCGGAAACAGGGTCGGGTCAGGTCCCCATCGTTCGCGGGCGAGAGGCCGGCGCACCGAGCCGTCCGGCCTCCGCTACGACGCGTTCCGCGCGGTCCTAAGCGCCTCGGCCCGTCATGCCCTCGAAGCCGAAGGCGGTGGTCGCGCCGGCGGGAGATGCCAAGGTGCGCCGGGTTGCGCCGCGGCTCAGCCGTGCATGCACCGTCGCCATCATCAGGACCGCCATGGCGAAGACCTGATGGGCGAGGCCCGCCCAGAGCGGCACCGCCAGCAGGAGAGTGACGATGCCCAGTCCCGCCTGTGCCGCGGTCAGACCCGCGATGCCGATGGCGCGGCGGGCCGTGCCACTCCCGGGAAGCCGCCTGCTTGCATCGACGGCATGGAACAGCGCTGCCGCCAGAAGGAGATAGGCCATCAGGCGGTGGTTGAACTGAACCAGGGTGACGTTGTCGACGAAGTTCTCGATCCACGGGCTGACGGCGAACAGTTCGGAGGCATTCGGCACCAGAACGCCGTCCATGTCGGGCCAGGTATTGTGCACGAGCCCGGCCTTCGACCCGGCGACGAGACCGCCGAGGCCGATCTGGACCAGGACGAGGACCGGCAGCAGGGCCGCAATGATCCTCAGGCGACCCGGTGCCGGCTCCGACGGGCCGGACCGCAACCCGGCCGCCAGCCAGACGAGGCCGGCCAGGATCAGGCTCGCGGTGGTCAGGTGCAGGGCGAGCTTCAGGGGTGCCACCGCCGTCATTCCCGGCTGGAGACCGGAGGCGACCATGATCCAGCCGATGGCGCCCTGAAGACCGCCGAGGGCGCCGAGGGCGAGGAGCCCGTATCCGAGGCGCCGGTCGACGAGGCCGCGCCACCAGAACACCAGGAGCGGGAGGAAGAAGGCGAGCCCGAGGATGCGCCCGAGCAGGCGGTGGCCCCATTCCCAGGCATAGATGACCTTGAAGTCCGACAACCCCATGCCCTGGTTGAGGATACGGTATTGTGGCGTGTCCTTGTACTTGTCGAACTCGGCCGCCCAGGCCTGTTCGGAGACCGGGGGGACCACGCCCGTCACCGGCCGCCATTCGGTGATCGACAAGCCCGATCCGGTCAGGCGGGTGGCGCCGCCGACGGCGACCATGGCCACGACGAGGATCGCCAGGGTGTAGAGCCAGACGCGGACCGGGTTCGTGGAACGGACCGGTGCGGTCGAGGTAGTTTCGCGTGTAGGCATCGCGGTAGGGGCTCGCGTGGTGTCGGGATCGGCGCGGGTGTCCCGTGCCTGCGCCCCTGCGTTACGCATGCGCGGCCACGGGGGCAACGGCGCCGAGGGCCGCAGAGGGCTTGGGCCGCAGAAGGCTTGGGCCGCAGAAGGCTTGGATGCGGCGCGAGCGGCAATTGCCTTGCCGGGGCGGTCGGCCTAACCCCGGCGGACCGATTGCACAACAGTCGATGGACGTCACCGCCGGACTTCCCTGCCGGGGAGAAGGCCCATGCCAGGAGAGCGCCCATGCGCCGCCGCACCCGCACGCTGCTCGGCACGATCGGCATGCTCGCCTTCGTGGCGCTCTATGCGCCCCTCGCCATGGCGCTGGCCGACAGCCGCATCTCGCAGACGCCTCCGGCCGTGCAGGCCATCCTCTACGCCTTCCTCGGCATCGCCTGGATCTTCCCCCTGATGCCGCTGATCCGCTGGATGGAGCGAAAGGATGTCGATGGCGGGCGCTGAACCCTAAGCAGGTTTAGCAAAAGTGGTCACCGGTTTTGCGTCCTGAAACCTGTGACATTTCAATGACTTAAGCGAGATGAAGCGTTGGCTTGCCAACGCGAGCCCGCTGAGGATTTCCCCCGACGCCGGGATTTCGCCGCACTCGGCAGCCACAGGCTTGGGCAAGCTTCGACGTTTCGTCAGATCCAGGCCAAGATCCTCCGCCCCATGAACCGATTCCTCGCGTCTTTCCTGCTCGTAGGCTTCGGCTGCGCCGCTCTTCCGGCTCTCGGCACGCCAGCCTCGGCACAGAATGCGCCCCGCTCGATGGCGGAATGCGAGCGCCTCAAGAACGACCTCGCCTACAATCAGTGCCTCGCGATGTTCGGGCCGGCCGCCAAGAATGTCGGCGGCGGGGGCGGGGGCAGCGACGGTGGATCGGCCTCCTCGTCCGTCGCGACGGCGCTCGCCGCCGTCCCGCCGGTCAGCACCGAATCGCTCCCCATGGCCGACGAGCCGGCGCAGGAGACCCGAAAGGGCCAGCGCGGCAGGCGCGGACGCTACACCCGCCAGGGCCGCCAGAGCGCCAGCTTCACCGTCGGTGGAAGCGAGAGCCGCTCGTCCTATCGCCGCCGCCGCCGGCATTGACCGGCCCCGCGCGGGACCGACCCGACCGGGCTCAGTCGATCGGTCTTAGAGCGCCTAACAGAACCGTTTGATCTGGTTGAGAGTGATGAGGCTGGTCGCGAGGCTGGTGAAGGCCTCGTAGATGTCTGCACGTCGCTCGTAGCGGACGGGCAAGCGGCGGAAGCGGTTGAACCACGCGTGGGTACGCTCGACGACCCAACGATGCCGACCGAGTTTCTCGCTGCTTTCGATACCCTTCCGCGCGATGCGCGGGACGATGCCCCGCGCCCGGCACTCATGGCGGCGGGGTCGGGCATCGTAGGCCTTGTCGGCGTGCAGCTTGTCCGGACGGCGTCGCGGTCGCCCTCGTCGACCACTCCGCAGAGGCGGAATGGCATCGAGGGTGGCCGCCATCATGACGGTGTCGTGTCTGTTGGCCCCGCTCAGGCAGAAGCCGAGCGGCGTGCCGCGCGCGTCGGTGACGAGGTGGCGCTTCGTGCCCGGCTTCCCCCGGTCCGTCGGGTTCGGGCCGGTGGCAGGCCCCCTTTTTTAGCCGGGACAGACGCGCTGTCCAGGCAAGCCCGGTTCCAGTCGATCTCACCCGCTGCGTGCAGGCGCTCCAGCAGCACGTGATGCAGGCGGCTCCATACGCCCGCCGCTTGCCAGTCCCGCAGCCGCCGCCAGCAACTCATGCCGGAGCCGCAGCCCATCTCGGCCGGTAGCATCTCCCACGGCAGACCCGAGCGCAGCACGAACAGGATGCCCGTCAGGGCGGCCCGGTTCTCGATCGGACGACGCCCGCCCTTCGGACGGGGCCGAGGTGGCGGGAGGAGCGGAGCGATCTCATCCCAGAGATCATCGGGGAGAAGCGGTCTGGCCATGCCAAACCAACGCTGAACTTCCAGCTTCGTGCCGTTCTGTTAGACGCTCTTACTCGACATTGAGCCGCCGCCCGCGATTCCAGGCGAGGAACGGGACACCCGACAGTAGCGCGGAGAGCGCCGCCCTCGACTGATGCAGCCCGTTCACCGAGACCCTCGGCAGGGCGTGGAGATGGTCGGCATGGCCGGGGAAGAGATGGCCGGGGCGGGTCGTCACGGCCGTGTCGAAACCGGTCTCGCGGGCGATTGCGAATTCCCGCATCCCGGCCGAGGTCGGATCCCCCACCGGATAGGACAGGTGCCTGACCGGCCGGCCGATCTCACGCTCGATCCGTGCCCTGCCCTCCCCGATCTCCCGGCGGACCCGCGCCTCGCCGTGCTTCGCCAGCATCGGATGGGTGATGGTATGGGCCCCGATAGTCAGAAGCGGATCGGATGCGAGGCCGCGCAGCTCCTCCCAGGGCAGGCAGAGTTCCTCCGCCATACGCCCGACCCCGATGCCGGCCTCGTCGCAGAGAACGGCAATGGTGGACAGGAGGCGCTCCTCCGATCCTGCGCGCAGGCGGCGGTAGAGCGCGGCGAAGGCCGCCATCTTCTCCTCCGCCGTGGCGGCGGGCAGATCGAGGGCCGGCGCCTCGTCGGCAGGAACCCGCACCCGGTCGAGACGGCCGATCGCCCGTTCGAGTTCGATCCACCACAGGCGCCCCCTCCCCTCGGCGAAGTCACTCGTGACGAAGAGCGTCCAGGGGACGCGATGCCGTCTCAGGAGGGGAACGGCGTACCGGGCGTTGTCGCGATAGCCGTCGTCGAAGGTCAGGACGACGAAGGGCCTGTCCCCGGCGGGCCGGACGAGCCTCTCGGCCACGGAATCGAGGCCGATCACGTCGAACCCCTGCGAGACCAGCGTGCCCAGCACCGCGTCGAGGAAATCCGGCGTGATCGAGAGCAGGCCGTTGGGGGCATAGGCCCCCGCGGAGGCCGGGTCGACATGGTGGAAGGTGAGGATCAGACCGTGCCCTTGCGCGACGCGCTTCAGCCAACGGTCGGCCCCGGAAGCCACGATGGCGCGAAACCCCGCATCGAACAGGCGGTGACGAAACTCGGCCGAGGGCATGGACGTCACCGGAGCGGAGGCGTGGCGGGGATGACTTTTCGATCCTGAACCCGCAAGGTTTCGTTACCCACATCGCACAATGATGGCTTGCCGTTTCCCATCGTCACCAGCGCTTAAGAAGCCGGAGCGCTAGGTGCCGATGATGGGGAGGCGGTGATGAGGGTCCTTGTTCACGATCTCACCGGAGTCGGCATGATGCAGGAGCGCGTCCGCGGGCGGCTTGTTCCGGAGGTGTTTCGCGATCTGGCGAGCGTCGAGGCTCTGTGGCGGAGCGTCGAGAGCGATCCCGCCGCGCTATCGACTCCCTATCAGCGATTCGACTGGGTCTCGGCCTTCGTCTCGGCGAAGCTCGGCTGCACCCCGGAGGAACAGGACGCCTCCCTACGGGTCATCGTGCTACGCGATCCCGGCGGACGGCCCCGCGTGATCCTGCCGCTCCAGGTCGCGCGCGAACGCGGGGTCCGCGTGGCGCGGGTGATCGGCTGCAAGCACGCGAACTATCACATGCCGATGTTCGCCTCCCGCGAGGCCGCGTCCATGCGCGCCGAGGATCTCGTCGAGCTCCTGCGCCGGGTCGGGCGCGAGGCCGGTATCGACGTCTATCTCCTCGGGCATCAGCCGCGCTTCTGGGACGGCGCGGCCAATCCCTTAAGCCTCCACGCCGCGCCGGCCGTCAGTGACGCCTATGGCCTGATCCTCGGCCCCGACGCCGAGACCACCGCCAAGCGCGTCTTCAGCGCCGACGCGCGCAAGAAGATGCGCTCGAAGGAGAAGAAGCTGATCGAGGCCTTCGGCCCGGTGGAGTACCGCGTTGCCTCGAACGCCGAGGAGGTGAGGACGTACCTCTCCGCCTTTTTCACCCAGAAGGCCTCGCGGTTCGCCGCCATGAACATCGCCGACCCCTATGCCGACGAGGGGATACGTCGCTTCATCGCCACCGGCGCCTGCCGGCAGGACGATCCGAACGAGGTGCGGGGCGCGGCGATCGAGGTCGCCGCCCTGGTTGCGTGCAACACCGGGCAGGTCTTCGCGACCTTCGCCGGTGCGGTGAGCGAGACGCGCTACAGCGGCATGATGACCTCCTTCGACCAGACACCCACGGTGGGGCGGTCGAGTCCCGGTGACATCCTGCTGCACCACCTCATCCGCGATCAGACCGAACGGGGCCGCCGCAGCTTCGATCTCGGAGTCGGGGAGGCCCGCTACAAGGCCAATATCTGCGACGAGACGATCCAGCTCGGTGAAGTGACCATCGCCGTCACCCTGCGCGGCCATCTCTTCGCCATTCCGGCCATGGCCGCCACCCGGCTCAAGCGCCGGATCAAGCGCAGCCAGCGCCTGGCGCGTCTGGCGAAGGCGGTTCGGAAGGCGCTCCACCGCCCGGCTCGCCACGGCAGCGCCGCCGGCGAGGCGAATCCTTAAGGGCATCGCCCAGGAACCCGCCCACGGCACCGGCGCTGGTCATCCGGGCCGAACCTGTGGCCGCGCGGCAGCAGCCCATCCGCAAGATGTCGGTCTTACGCCGCCGAAAGCCTGAGGCCGCTTCCCGGCTTCCCCCCGGCGGCACCCTCGCTCTCGGTCTGCTCACCGGCGACGAGGATCGTGCCGGCCCCCGCCCGTTCGGCCAGGCCGTGGAGCGAGACGAGTTCGGGATCTTCGGGGGACTTGTCGGACGCGATGACGATGGCGTTCATCCGGCCCGCCATAGCCTCCAGCAGGTCTTGGGCCTCCTGCGACAGGGCCTCGCCGAGGCGATAGACGACCCAGTCGTAGCTCTGGGCCAGGGCGTCCAGGGCGATGGCCAGCGCTTCCGGCTCGTCCGTGAGAATGTTGCAATCGACGAAACCGCGCGGGATGGCGTGGAGCCTGCGCACCGAGGCCACCGATCGGATCACGTCGAGGAAGGCAGCCTCACCCGCAACGAGGTCGGTGAGGCCGGCATCGTCCGACGGTGAGGCCGGGCCGTTGACGTCCACGATCAGAACGCGCCCGCCCGCCGCCAGGGCCTCCGCCAGGATCGCGGCGAGTTGCCGGTCGGCGGCCGTGTCGGTCTCCGCGACCAGGATGCTTCCGCCGTTGCGGCCGATCCGCTCGCGCAGGAGATGGATGAGGGCCTGGAGATCGTAGCTGGAAACGGGCGACCGGCCCGCCTCTCCGGCTGTTTCCTCACGCACCGGAATCGGCGCCGGTTCCGCGGCGGATGCGGTGGCGGCGGTGATGGGCACGGCAACGCGGGCGGTCAGCGGCGCTTCATAGAGGGAGGCGGCGGGACCGCTCCGCGACAGGGCCACGGAGGCTTCCGGGAAGGTGAAGGGAGTGGGCTCGGTGGCCCGATCGTCCGGTCCGGTCCGGCGGCGGGTGTCGTCGGGATCGCGGAGAAGATGGCGCGCCACCACCCCGCCCATGGAGAGCAGCATCGTCATCACGATGGCGAGCGCCACGATGGGCAGCTTCTTCGGGAAGGACGGGACCTGTGGCACCACGGCGCGGGAGACCACGCGGGCATCGGCGGGCGCCGCGCTCTCGGCGTCCCGGGCCAAGGCCTCGCGATAGCGCGAGAGATAGGATTCGAGCTGGTCGCGCTGCGCCTTCGCCTCGCGCTCGAGGGCGCGAAGCTGGACCTCGCTGGAATTGCCCTTGGAGACGACTTCGCGCTGCGCGTCGACGGCGGCGTTCAGGCTGTCGACCCGGGCTTCGGCGATGCGGGCGTCGTTCTCCATCGTCCGCACCACCCGGTCGGCGGTGGCCTTGATCTGTGCGTCGAGGTCGCCGATCTGCGCCGTCAGCTCCTTGATGCGGGGATGGGCCGGCATCAGCGTCCGCGATTCGAGGGCGAGCTGCCCGCGCAGGGTGATGCGCTGCTCCACCGTGCGCCGGATGACCTCGTTGTTGGCCACGTCCGGGATTTCGAAGGCGCGGCCGTCCTTGATCATTTCGCGGATGAGCTTGGCCCGGCTCGTGAGGTCGGCCTTGACCGTGCGGGCCTGGGACAGCTGGGTCGACAATTCGCTGAGCTGCTGGGTGCCCAGGGGTTGGCTGGTGGTGCCACCGCCGCCGCTGATCAGGCCGTTGCGGGCTCGGAAGGTCTCGACCTTCGCCTCGGCCTCGGAAACGCGGGTGCGCAGGGTGTCGATGTTGCCGCCGAGCCAGGTCGAGGCGTAGCGGGCGGTGTCCACCTTCGCCGATTCTAGGGAGGCGATGTAGAGTTCTGCGATGGTGTTGGCGGCCTTGGCCGCGAGTTCCGGATCGCGCGAGCGGAACTCGACCGTCAGGATGCGGGACTTGCCGGCCGGGTAGACCAGGAGCCGGTCGAAATAGGTCTCCAGCACCCGGTCCTCGGGCGCCCGCTCCATCGGGTTCTTGGTGAGCCCGATCATCATCAGGACGCGCTGGACCGGACCGATGCCGTCGACCTCGGGATCGAATTCGGCATTGCCCACGAGCTTCAGGCGGCGGATCGCCTCCCGGGCGATATCGCGGGACATCACCACCTGGACCTGGCTCGCCACCGCCTGTTCGTCGATGGCCAGGGGCTGTTCGCCGCGTTCCTGGGCGGTGCGGGCGAAGCTCGCGTCGCGGCTCTCCAGCAGGATCTTGGCCTCGCCGGTGTAGCGGGGCGGAACGACCTGCACGAAAACGATGGCCCCGATCCCCGCCGCCACGGTGGGAAGGACGATCCAGCGCCAGGACCGCGCCAGGACTCCGAACAGCTGGGACAGGCCGAGCCCCTCGTCCCGCTGGGGGATCGGCTCGATCGTGGAAACGGGCTGCTGCGAGCGAGGCATGAGAGGATCTTTACGCAAAGCAGGACGCCGCATCGGGCGCCTCCCGGAAGACTAGAACTCGTTAAGATTGATCGTCGGTTAAGATCGGCCACAACGCATCGCATTCCCTCCGCGATATCAGTTTTTGTTAACCATATGATCCTACAAATAGAGGCAGAAACTTGCTCTTAGCGGCTTGGATGATGAACCGGCGCTCCCTTCTCCTCGCTCTCACCTCCACTCTGGCACTGGGCGGATGCCTGCGTCCCGACTTCCGGACCGCGCAGCTCGACGCCACCGCGACCGGATCGATCGGCGGGCGCTATACGCTCGCCACCGGCGACCGGCTGCGCGTCATCGTCTTCGGCCAGGACAACCTGTCCAACATCTATGCGATCGACGGATCCGGCGGCATCGCCATGCCGCTCATCGGTCTCGTGAAGGTGGGAGGGCAATCGACGGCCCAGGCCGCACGGACCATCGAGGCCAAGCTCGCGGCGGGCTTCGTGCGCGAGCCGCATGTCACCGTGGAGGTGGATGCCTATCGTCCGTTCTACATCCTCGGCGAGGTCACGACCTCGGGGCAATATCCCTACGTCAACGGCATGGCCGTCGAGACGGCGGTGGCGATCGCGGCGGGCTTCGGACCGCGGGCGGCCCGCGACTACGCCGTCCTCACCCGCGAGGGGCCGAACGGCCTCGTCTCGGGCATCGTCCCGATGACCTATCTGGTGAGGCCCGGCGACACGATCGTCATCAAGGAGCGCTTCTTCTGAGGACGTCTCGTCTTCGATACGTCATCGATCGATATCGGCCCGGATCCATCCGATCCGGGCCTTCGTATGTCCACGCCAGGTCAGATGAGATCGAGATAACTCATGCTCGCAGCGCTGGCGGCATTGCTGATCGGTGTTCCTATCGCCCCGGCGGGCTTCTCCACACCTGGGCCAGCCCAGGGCTTCGGCGACGGTGCGTTAGGGGCTGCCTAACCGAACGAGAGGTTTCAGGGCGTTCGCCGGCCCGAATCGCTGCCCAGGCGGATGGCCCTTAACGATCGCACCATCTCTGGGGACCAGTGTCCGTCGACATCGTACCGCCATTCGGCTGGAATGGTCGTCGCGTGGAGCTTGTCCGTCGTGAGTGCGTCCGCCTCCGTTCTGTCCGTCAGCCCCGCCAGCAGCGCGGGCGAGACCGTCCATCGCATCCTGCACGTGTTCCGTGCGCCGGTGGGAGGGCTGTTCCGCCACGTCTGCGACCTGATCAGGATCCAATCCGCCGCCGGGCACGAGATCGGGCTCGTCTGCGATGCGTCCACCGGCGGCGAGCGAGCGGTCCAGGCGCTGAACGAGCTCCTGCCCCATCTCGCGCTCGGCATCGTCCGGGTTCCCATGCGGCGCAACCCGCATCTTTCGGACATCGTGGTGGTCGGGGCGGTCGCGAGGCGGGCCGCGGAGATCCGCGCCACGATCCTGCACGGACACGGCGCCAAGGGTGGCGCCTATGCGCGCATCGCCCGCCTGCCAGCGGGCGTAGCCTCGCCGATCAGGGCCTATACCCCCCATGGCGGCAGCTACAATTACAAGCCCGGCACGCTGCGCCACCGCCTGTACATGGGGGTCGAGCGCCTGCTCGCGACGCGGACCGACGTGTTCCTGTTCGAGAGCGAATATGTCGCCGGTCGGCATGGCCGCTTCGTGGGGAGCAGACCCCATACCGTGCGGATCGTCCATAACGGCATCGACGAGGTGGAGTTCGCACCGGTCCTGCACCGGGCGGACGCCTACGACCTCCTCTATATCGGCGAGTTGCGCGAGGCGAAGGGCATCCCGGTCCTGCTCGACACCCTGGTGGCGCTCCGCGCCGAGGGGCGCCCCACCCGCCTGCTGATGGTCGGTTCCGGCCCGGATGAAGACCAGCTCGTGGAGCGGGCCCGGAAGCTCGGCCTATCGGGCGCGGTGGCGTTCGAGCCGCCCCAGCCGATCCGGATCGCCCTGACAAAGGGACGGATCATGGTAGTCCCGTCGCTCGCCGAATCCCTGCCCTACGTGGTGCTGGAAGCCGCCGCCGCGCAGCAGCCCCTCGTCTCCACCAATGTCGGCGGCATCCCGGAAATCTTCGGAACGGCGGCAACGGATCTCGTCAGACCCGGAGATCCCGTTGCCCTCAAGAACGCCATTGTCCGCCTGCTCGACGAAGACACCGCCGAGGGCGCCGCCCGAGCCCGAGCTCTCAGTGACTCGGTGCGGGCCCGCTTCTCCATGCGGCGGATGGGGGCGGATGTCCTGTCGGGCTACGCCGCCGCCCTGCAGCGTCGAGATAAATCGATGCACGAAGCATCGCTGCCTGTGATGAAGGAACCGCTACAGTGACGCTGACTTGCTCTTCGCCATGCTTTGGCGGCCAGAACCTCGTTAAACGTTCCGTGATGTCGGTCTGGCATCCTCTTCCATCGCATCGGCGGAAAGCTTGAACGAGAGCAAACGATGAGCGCCTTCGACGTTCGCGACCTTCTGAAGGCGGCGGGGCAACCCAGCCAGCCCAAAGCGGGAGATGCGTCCCAGTATGGCCCTGCCCCGTCGACCATTCCCCCCGCCGAAATCGGGGCGCCGCGCGATCATGGCGGCGTGCTGTCTCCCGTCGTGCTCTCGGGCAGCGTTCGGCTGGCGGATCTGCTCCTCATCGCCCTCTTCGGCTTTGCCGTGCATCGCGTTCAGATCGGCGGCACGGTCGGCCTGGGGTGGAGCTATTCCACGGCGATCCTGGCCGTGGCCGTGCTGGCGGTCGCGTCGTTCCAGATCTTCGGCAGTTACCGGATCGCCGCCTTCCGGACCTTCTTCAAACCGGCCCTGCGCCTGACCGCCGCCTGGTCGCTGACCTTCCTCGTCGTCGCCACGGCGATGGTCTTCGCCAAGGTCGCGGACCATTATTCCCGGATCTGGCTCGCCACGTTCTACGGCCTGGGGCTCGTCCTGCTCCTCGCAGGACGCTTCGCCCTCCTCCGCTTCGTCACGGCGCGCATGCTGCGCGGGCAGTTCGACAGGCGCACGGCCATCGTCGGTGGCGGCCCGCTGGCGGAAGAGCTCATCCGCTCCCTCGAGGCGGAAACCGAATCCGGCATCCGCATCGTCGGCGTCTTCGACGATCGGGGGGACAACCGGTCCTCCTCGGTCGTCGCCGGCTACCCGAAGCTCGGCACGGTGAGCGACCTCGTGGATTACGCGCGCTCGACCCGCCTCGACCTCGTGATCTTCACGCTTCCGATCGCGGCCGAGGATCGGCTGCTCCAGATGTTGGCCAAGCTCTGGGTGCTGCCCATCGACATCCGCCTCTCCGCCAAGGCGACGAAGCTCAAGCTGCGCCCGAGGGCCTATTCCTATCTTGGCTCCGTCCCGGTCCTCGACGTGTTCGATAAGCCGATGGCCGATTGGGACATCGTCACCAAGGCCATCTTCGATCGCGTCGTCGGCGCAGCCATGCTGGTCGTGCTGGCGCCGGTCATGCTCGGTCTGGCGATCGCCGTCCGCGTCACCTCGCCGGGTCCGATCCTGTTCCGGCAGAAGCGTCTCGGCTTCAACAACGAGACGATCGAAGTCTACAAGTTCAGGTCGATGTATGCCGACCAGTCCGATTTCACCGCGTCGAAGCAGGTGACGCGCGGCGACCCTCGGGTCACGCCCCTCGGCCGCTTCATCCGCAGGACGTCGCTGGACGAGCTGCCGCAGCTGTTCAACGTCCTGAAGGGGGAACTGTCCCTGGTCGGGCCGCGCCCCCATGCGGTTCAGGCCACGACCAGCACCACCCTCTACGACCAGGTGGTCGATGGGTATTTCGCCCGCCACAAGGTCAAGCCCGGCATCACCGGCTGGGCCCAGATCAACGGCTGGCGCGGCGAGACCGACACGGACGAGAAGATCCAGCGCCGCGTCGACCACGATCTCTACTACATCGAGAATTGGTCCATCCTGTTCGACGTGCAGATCATGCTGGCGACGCCTCTGTCCCTCGTCACCACCAAGAACGCCTATTGAACCCAGCCTCACCGCCCCTGACACATAGGTCAGGGGCAGTGAGGTCCGATGTGGGACCCAACCACGAAAGAGGCCGCCCCTCGCATCGCGAAGGGCGGCCTCTTTCCGTTCTTGCGCCGAAAGCCGGCGCGATGGGGTCTTCCGCTACGGCAGCGAGCCTGCCGCCTTCTTGGCCTCGGTCATCGTGTTCTCGCAGCCCTTGGCATCGCCGGCCGCTTCCTGCTTGCGCGCCTGCTCGATCAGGTGACGGGCGTGGTCGATGCTCTTGGCATTGGGAGTGGTCGAGGCGTCGGTGGGCTTTCCGCCGGGAGGCGCGTCGAGGCCCATCGACGGGTTGGTGGCGACCTTGCCGTCGGCCGAGGCGGTGCCGGTGACCGACACGGCGCCGGAACTGTTGAGGCGACGCTCGATCGTGGCGATCTGGTCGGAACAGGCCGAGGCGAAGGCCGGACCCGCAATGGCGGTGAAGACGAGCGCGGGCGCGAGGATGCGGATCAGCGGCGAGGCCGTAGTCGGCGAATGCGCCTTGGTCGAAGACGTCCTGGTCTCGCTGGGGGCCTTGGTCATGCGATGCTTTCCGATGATGTCGAACATGGCACGCCAACGCTCGAATCACCCCGCATGTTGCTGCGACATCGTCGAGCCGGGGCCGATCATCCCCTGGCGGGACACTCCGCCGCACATGGTGACCGAACGTGGCGACCGAATGTGGCGACCGACAAAAAAGGCCACCGCTCCGTCTCCGGAGCGGTGGCCCAACGTAGGGGCTCGAGGGCGCCTACCAGAAGATGCGCATTCCGCCATAGGCCGCGATCGGCGCGCCGGGTGCCAGGCTTCGGTTGGAGCTGGCATTGGGCAGGGCCAGGATCGGAACCTCGCCGACCGGCGAGAAGGTGCCGAAGGTCGCGTAATTCGCGTTCAGCGCGTTCTCGACATAGCCGTAGACCTCCAGATTCTCGCTCACCCGGTAGCTCGTGTTGAACCCGATGACCGCGTAGTTGCCGGTGGTCTTGTTGAGGTTCGATTCGTCGCCGACGAGGAACTTGCCGGTGGCGACGCGGGCGAGCACGCCGACCTTCCATTCAGGCGTGACCATGTACTGGACACCGATCTTGACCTGATGCGGCGCGACGCCGGGAAGCTTGTCGCCGCGTCTCACGAAGATCTGGTTGGCTTCCGAATTGTCCGGCTGGGCCGGGTTCGGGGTGGCGAACGGGTTGCCGCCGGAGGCCAGAGTCAGCGGCGACTGGAAGGTCGCGTCGACGAAGGCGTAATCGACGAAGGCGTTCCAGACCGGGGTGGTGATGGCGAGACTCGCCTCGACGCCCTGGCGGCGGGTGGAACCGACATTCTGGAAATAGGCGCGGCCGATGGTGATGTCGGACGGCACGAAGGTGATGTCATCCTCGTTGCGGGCGCGGAAGACGCCGGCCTTCCAGCTCAGCACCCCGAGCTCGATCGGCGAGGGCAGCTTGCCGCGGAAACCCGCCTCGACCGTGCGCGAGATGACCTGCTTCAGGGGCGGATCGCCGACGAAGAAGTTGGTGAGCGAGCACGGGGCGAGAGGATCGGCGCAGGAGAGCTCGGCCGGGGTGGGCGCGCGGTTCGCCTCGACATACCCGCCATAGACGGTGAGGAAGTCGGGCACGATCTTGTAGCTCGCGCCGATGCCAGGGTTGAACCGCTGGAAGTAGTGGTTGCCGTTCAGCGCCGTGCCGAGCTGATCTTCCAGCACGATCTTGGCCATGTTGAAGCGGCCCTGCAGCGTCAGGGTCAGGCGGTCGGTCAGGTCGGTGTTGTTCGACAGGAAGATGCCGCCGTAATCGTTGCTCGACTTCACGCTCACCGGGGTGATCGAGTTGTCGTCGCTGCGCACGACAACGCCGGGCCCGTAGAAGCCGCGGTCGAAGGTCAGGCCGCCAACGGCATTGTCGGCGGTGAAGGCCGTGCGGCCGCCATCGTACGAACCGCCGAGGACGAAGCGGTTGGGCAGGCCGAACAGCGTCTCACGCACGGTGGTCTGGACCGAAACACCGAAATTCTCGGTGTTGGTCCGGGTCGAGTTGAGGAAGGCGTAGGGGCCGCCCTCGTCGAACCGCTCGGCGAAGGCCGGAAGCCGGGCGAAGTTCGCCGTCCGGATGCTGCTCGCCTGGACGCGGCGGTTCAACCGGTCGCGCAGGAAGAACTGCTCCTCGTTGGCGCCTTCCGAGCAGAGGAAGCGCTCGTTCTCCTCGCAGCGCTCCACCTCGGCGGCGTCGCCATTGGCGGTGTTCTGCTCGAACCGGCCGTAATAGGCGTTGCCGGAGAGGGTGACCGTGGGCGAGATATCGTAGTTGCCCGAGATCCCGATCCGCCCGAAGGCGTTCAGCGTCTTGTCGGGATAGGTGAAGACCTCGTTGCGCCGGAAATCGAGCAGGTCGACCGGCAGGGTTCCGTTGCCGGTCAGGCTGTTGACTGCTCCCATGAAGTTGAGGTGGAACTCACCCTTCTCCGCCTGCACGCCGAGATCGCCGTAGAACTGGCGCAGGCGCGAGGGCGAGTGCTTGCGCCATCCGTTCTCGGACAGCGCGGTGCCGGCGATGTAGAGGCCGACATTGTCCGAGCGCTGTCCGTGCTGGAACGAGCCGCCGAAGCGCCCGAACGAGCCGCCCGAGAGGTTCAGTTCGGTACCCTGATAGGTGAAGCCGTTCTTGAGCTGCACGCTCAGGGCGCCGCCGAGGGCGTTGAGGCCGTAGGCCGGGTTCGAGCCTTCGAGCTCGATGCGGTCGACGGCGATGTCGGGGATGAGGTCCCACTGCACGGTGTCGCCGAACGAGGTGTTGAAGCGGTTGCCGTTCACGTAGACGGCAACGCCCTGCGGGCTTCCGCCCAGCGGCGAGGCTTCGAAGCCGCGATAGGTGATGGTCGGCTGGAAGGGATTGCCCTGGGCGTTGTTGATGCTGATCGAGCCGATCCGCTCGTCGAGGGCGCGCAGCACACTCGGAGTGCCGACCCGGTTCACGTCAGCAGACGTCAGGACGCTGGTATTCTGAGGAAGCTTGTCACGCTCCTGGCCGAGCAGGACGCCCTGGGCGCTGCGCACGCTCGCCGATGGAGTGGTGGCGACGACATCGAGCTCCTGCAGCGTCACGGCCTGCTGGCCGCCGACGATCGTGCCCTGCGCGTAGGCAACGCCCGGCAGCAGCGCTACCGAAACGAGGAGGCTGCTCCGCAGCGTCCGCTTCTTCATGTCCCAAGACCCTTCGGTTTCCACAGCGTGGCCGGTTTTCCCGGCTCGTTGATCAATGTTGCGGAGCGTATCGGGCTTGGACAATCCGGTGACGAGAGGTTTCACCGATTCTCATAAGGGTCTTACGGAGATGGTGTCTTCGCGTGACCTCTGCGCAACATAATTCACCTGAGAATTCAGAGGCTTCGGGACCAATAGGAACGACAAACGGGATCATTCGGCAATCTACGGTGCCGGAATGTTTTCGATGAATTCTTGGATTGAGCAGGCCCCTCGAACGTGGCGGTCTCACGTCATGCCGGACGAATCGAACGCGGTGAGCGGGACCCGCCCGGCCGCATGGATCGAAGACCGGGCCTGCGTGAGCGTGGCCCATGGGTCGGGCTCACGGAGAACTTCGTAGGAGACATGAAAAAGGCCCGCCGGATTCGGCGGGCCTGACGAGGATGCGGGTTTGCGAGAGTCGAGACCGCCGGGTCAGAGGCGCGCCTGGATCTTGCGGGCGACCTCGCCGAGACGCTGCTCCAGCAGGGTCGGCACTTCGCAGACATAGTTGAGGGATTGGCTGCGCTCCTGGAAGATGCGCCGGTCCCAGGCGAATTTCGTCTCCAGTTCCGAGGCCTCCTTGGGCATCTCGCGGGCGTCGTTGGCGCTCGGGCCGTCCTTCACCGCGCTGATCTGGTCGGCCTCCTGGCGGATGCGCTCGGCCATGCGCCGCTGTCCCTGGGCATAGCGCGCGATGCCGCCGATGACCCGGCTGCGCTCGTTGTTGACGACCTCGAACACCCCGGCGAAGACCCGCGTCAGGCGCTTGGCCTTCTCGTCCCCGGCCTTGGCGACGAACTCGTCGAGCAGCGGATCGACCTCGCTCAGGTCGGTGCGGCGCGAGGCGATCTTCTGGGCGAGCGAGGCCGCCTCGTAATCGTCGCCCCACGGGCCGGCGGCCTCCAGATCCGGCCCCGTCCAGACGGTGCCGGGGCTCAGGGTCGAGACCTTGCGCTGGACGCAGGGCCAGTCCGGATCGGCTTTGGGCTGGGCGAGCGCCGCCGATGCGGAGAGGAGGCCGGCACCGGTGAGCGCCAACAGAAGTGTCCGCGAAAAAATCATGAATTGTCTCCGGCCGGTCCGCCGCGCCGGGCCATGATGCCGCGACCTGGATCGTAGGCGATGACGGCGAGGGTGAAGAAGGCGATGGTCGTGCCCAGGACGACGGCGCAGGCCACGGGTTCGAACTGCCCGTAGAGGGCGAAGCGCACGAGCTGGACGGCATGGGTGAAGGGATTGGCCATGCAGATCAGGTAGAGCGTCTCGCTCGACTCGCGGATGCGCCAGAGCGGGTAGAGGGCCGATGAAGCAAAGAACATCGGGAAGATCACGAAGTTCATCACGCTGGCGAAATTCTCGAGCTGCTTGACCATCGAGGACAGAAGCAGGCCGATGGCGCCGAGCATCAACCCCGAAGCGATGAAGGCCGGCAGCGCCGCCACATAGCCGATGAGGGGGATGTCGAGCTCCCAGAACCAGGCGATGGCGAGGAAGGCGTAGGCCTGGACCACCGAGACGGTGACGCCGGCGATCAGCTTGGCCAGCAGCAGCAGCCAGCGCGGATACGGGCTCGTCAGCAGCACCTTCATCGAGCCGACCTCGCGGTCGTAGACCATCGAGAGCGAGGATTGCATGCCGTTGAAGAGCTGGATCATCACGGCCAGCCCCGGCACCACGTAGACCTCGTAGAGGACGTAGGTCTGGTAGGGCGGCTCGATCGAGACGCCGAGCGTGTTGCGGAAGCCCGCCGCGAAGATGAACAGCCAGACCAGCGGCCGCACGAGCGCGGAGAAGAACCGCTCCTTCTGGTTGAAGAACCGCAGCAACTCGCGACGGACGATGCCGCCCAAGCAAATCAGGTAGCCGACCGCGTCGAGGCGGCCGAGATGGGGCACCGGTTTTTCGGTGACGTTCGCAGCCGTCGAAACGGTGGTGGCGACGGTCTTCGTCATGCGGCCTGCCTCGGCGGTTCGGCGACGAGGCGCCGGAAGGCGGCTTCCAAAGTCTCGTCGCCTTCAGCGATGGACGCGGCCGTCCCCCGCGCGACGATGCGGCCCTTGTGAAGAACGACCGCGTCGTCGGCGGCGTCGATCTCCTCGAAGATATGGGTCGCCCAGAGGACCGAAAGCCCCTCCTCCCGCACCAGGGCACGGACGATGGCGACGATGTCGGCCCGCGATTCGAGATCGAGCCCCACGGTGGGCTCGTCGAGGAGGAGGAGTTTCGGCTCATGCACTAGGGAGCGGGCGATTTCGATGCGTCGCGACTGGCCGCCGGAGAGGGTGCGCACCTTGTCGTCGCGCCGGTCGCTCAGGCCCACGCGAGCGAGCAGCGCAGCGATGCGGGCCTTCGCGGCCCGGCGCGCGATGCCATGCAGGCTGGCATGGTAGAGGAGGTTCTGTTCGACGGTGAGGTCGGTATCGAGGGTCCGGGCCTGGAACACCACGCCGAGGCGGGCGAGCGCCCGGGACGGCTCGCGGTCGAGGCCGTGGCCAAAGATCGAGACCCGCCCATCCTGGTTGGCGTAGAGCCGGGTGATCACCGAGAACAGGGTGGTCTTGCCGGCGCCGTTGGGGCCGAGCAGGGCCATGAACCGGCCCCGCTCCACCCGGATCGAGACGTCGGACAGGGCCGCGCGCGCGCCGAAGCGATGGCTCACGCCGGCCACGTCGAGGGCCGCACTCTCCCCTGCCCCGTCGCTCACGGCTTCATCGCCCGCTTGGCGTCACCGACGGCATCGAGGCATTCGTCGAACTCGCCCTCGCCCTGCTCGCGCTCGGCCACGCGGAGCGCCTTCTTGAGCTTCGGCGCGGCGGTCTCGGACGGCCCCTTGGCGAGGGCGTCCTTGATCATGGCGATGCCCTCGGCACAGGCGGCCTTGTCGTCGGCGAGCGCCGGGCCGGCGGCGAGGACGAGGGCGAAGGTTGGAATGAGGAGACGCATGCGGAGGCCCTGCCTTACTTGACGATGAATTTGCCGGTCATGCCCTTGGATTCGAGCCCATGGATCGACCAGGGATATTCGCCCGGCTTGATCGTCACGAACTCGATGGCGATCTCGCCCGGATCGTCGAATTCGAGGTGGTCCGGCGGGCCGCTGCCGTGAATCTCGAGATGCTGGATCACGATCTGGTTGAACCAGATGTTGCGGAAGAACTCGGTGGCATAGAACTTATATTCCTGCCGGCCCTTGGCGACGATGCGCAAGCGATAGGCCTTGCCGGATTCGAGTTCGATCTCCCGGTTCTCGACCACGAAATCGTTGCCCTCCTCGTTGCCGAGGACCAGATCCGGCAGGGTGGAGCGCTTCTTCGTGAGATCGAGGGCCGAGGCCGGCCCGGTGGCGAGCAGGGCCGCCAGGGCGAGGGTGATCGTCCGCATCGTCCTCGTCATGTGATCATCCTCCCATTGGCCGCCTTGAGGCGGTCCGTCCTTCGGCATATCCGCGCGTCCCTCCTCCCCCTTGTGGGGAGGGAAAGTGCACCTCAATTCGGCGATACCGTCACCCCCCAGGGCAGCAATCCCACCGGGATGCTCTTGATCACCTTGTCCGCCTCCACATCCACCACTGAGACGTCGTTGGAGGAGCCGTTGGTGGAGAACAGAAACTTCTGGTCCGGGGTGAAGGCGAGCTGCCAGACCCGCTGTCCCACGGGCAGGTACTTCTGAACCTCGTAGGTCTTGGCGTCGATCACCGCGATGCGGTTGGCGGGCCCCAGGGCCGCGAAGGCCTTGGTGCCGTCCTTGGTGATGCGGATGCCCACGGGCTGGATCGCCTCGTCGTTCACGCCCGGGATCTTGAAGGTGATCTTCTTGATGACCCGCCGCGCGGCGACGTCGATGATGCTGATCGTGCCGCCGACCTCGGCCGAGACCCAGAGGAATTTCCCGTCCGAGGTGAATTCGGCGAAGCGCGGCCGCGCATCCACCAGCACGTTGTCGATCACCTGGAACGTGGTGGTGTCGATGAAATGCGCCATGTTGGTGGTCTCGGAGGTGTTCACCAGGATCTTGCCGTCCGGCGACAGACCCATTCCCTCCGGCTCCACACCGACGGGCACCTCGGCCAGGACCTTGTTCTTCTCGATGTCGATGACCGTGACCTGGCTGTCATCCTCGTTGGCGACGTAGAGCGGGTTGCCGCCGGGGCCGAGGATGAACTGCTCCGGATCGGGTCCGGAGCGGAGCGAGCGCACCACCTTGCCGGTGGCGGTGTCGAGCACGTCGATGCGGTCGTCGTCGCTGGCGCAGACGAACAGCTCCTTGCCGTCCTTGCTCGTCGTCACCCCGCGCGGGCGCCGACCGACCTTCCAGGTTCCGGTCACGGCCATCGTCGCCGTGTCGATGACGCTGACGGTGTTGCCCTTCTCGTTGGTCACGTAGACCGTGTAGGCCTGCGCGGTGGCGGTCAGAGCCATCGTCGCACCGACGAGGGCGGCCACACACACGCCTGCCTTGAAGCCGAGGCTCATTCCGTCTTCTCCCTGGGCATCGCTTCTTTGCGCGATTGACAGTGATTATAGTGCAGTTTGTCCTGACGGGGAGCGCATGCCTGCACGCGGAACGCAAGCGCGTTGCCGCAGGACGGGCGCGAAAATTCGCAGATCCCCGAACATTCGCGGACCGTCAGAATTGACACGCCGTCTCGGGAAGGTCGACACCGAGGGTATCGAGTGGCGTGCGCTGATGGGTGAACCCCTGTTCGGGCGCCACGGTCACCATGGCCTTGGGCTGCACCACGATGATCGGCTGGCGCAGCTGATGGTCCCAGGGACGGTAGGTCAGCGAGACGCCCTTGTAGGCGGGCAGGCTGAAGGCCGGGTCGGCGAAGTAGGGTGCGAGCACGGCCGGATCGGCGGTCTTCTTCTGCGTCGCCGCCTCCCCCACCGAGCGCACGGCCGCCCAGACCTGGTAATCGAGGGGCCGCATCAGCCGGCCGGCGAGACGCCGGAAGCGGTTCTGCGCCTGCGCCGCCCCCCAGGTCTCCAGGGTCGGGTGCCAGGTGGCCGCGATGAGCCCCTGCGTTCCCGCGACCGGCCGGGGGTCCACCGTGCGGAAAGGGACGTAGTCGCCCCAATCATTGGCCTCGTCGGCGACGATGGCGAGGTCGTAATCGACGCCTCGGGTGAAGACCATCGCCTCGGAGCGGGTCGGCGTGTCGCCCCGCGCCTTGGCGAGAGGGCCGAAGGTCCAGGGCTTCTCGGCGGTGATCTTCAGGGAGAACTTCTTGGCCGAGGCCCGGAACGCGTCGGCATAGAGCTTGTCGTTGTCGTTGGGGCCGACAATTAGGAACATCTTGCGCCAGCGCATCAGCGTGAAGAATTGCGCCAGCGCGTCGGTCTGCATCGCCCGGCTGGGGATCACGTGGAAGACGTTTTTGCGGCACTCGGCGCCGCGCAGGCGGTCGTCGGGCGCGGCGGTGTTGAACACGGTCACGCCCTCCCCTTTGACCGCGTCGGCCACGGCCAGAACCTCGTCGGCCGGCAGCGCCAGGACGAGATAACGGATCCCCTTGCCCACGAGATCGCGGGCGGCGTCGACGGCACTCTTGCCTTCCGTGAGGGCGACCTCGTCGAGGGCGTAGGTCTGCTTGGTGAAGCGGCCGGTCGTATTGTTGTCCTTCACCGCCATGCGGGCGCCGGCGACGCCCTCATCCTCCGGCGCGGCCTCGGCATCGTAGGAGGACGGCGCGATCTCGGGCCGGTAGATCAGGCCGATATGGGTGTCACCCGGAGCGGCCTCCGCCGCCTGCGCGGAGGCCGCCGGTTCCTGCGCCACCGCGAGGGACGCCGTGCCGCCGAGGCCGAGCGTGAGGACGAGGGCGGCGGATCGGGAGAGGAGCGATGCGTTCATACGGTCGGCACGCTAACAACATTGCGCGGATACGCTCAATCGCAGAAGCATAAGGAAACCCTAAGGCGCGGCGGAGCGTCGCTTGCGCGCCGGTGAGCGCGAATACACGCGAGATCGCTCGGAGCGGGCGAGCCGATTTGCACGATTTGTCAAATCCGGTCACTGCTCGA
This sequence comes from Methylobacterium sp. CM6241, assembly GCF_054817845.1. Lineage (NCBI taxonomy): Bacteria > Pseudomonadati > Pseudomonadota > Alphaproteobacteria > Hyphomicrobiales > Methylobacteriaceae > Methylobacterium > Methylobacterium sp. CM6241. The sequence continues at coordinate 3,671,480 of NZ_CM139246.1, read as the reverse complement.
CTTTCAAGGCACGGGCGCGGTGTCCGCCGCAGGCCGCATCGATCGTGACACAGGTTCGCCATGTCCCCATTCGTCAGGTCTCGTCGCGCCAAGCCCATGGTTTCATTACCACTCCCCAGCCTCGGACACGCGGTGGCGCGGGCCTCCGTGCTCGCGATCCTGGCCGGATCGGTCCTGGTAGGACCGGCCCTCGCCGCCCCCGACAAGGCGGCGATCTTCGGGATCGAGCTCAACGATCCGGGTGTGGTCGGCGGCCGCAAGGCCCGGCCCGACGAGGCTAGACGCCTCGCCCTGGTCACGGAGGAGCTCCGCAAGGCGCTCACCGCCGGCAATGCGGTGGAGGTCGTGGACGTGGCGCCCCAGGCCGCCGAGATCGCCAAGCAGGCTCCCCTCTTCAAATGCGAGGGCTGCGCCGCCACCATCGCCAAGAGCCTCGGGGCCGATCTTGCCGTCAACGGTTTCGTGGAGAAGGGCTCCAACCAGATCTTCAATCTCTACGTCGTCATCTCGGACGCCGCTTCCGGCAAGGTCGTGCGGGCTGGACAGGTGGTGATCCGGGCCGATACCGACGACACATGGGCCCATGCCATGCGATGGGTGGTCAAGAACCGTCTCCTGGCCGAACCCTTGCCCAACCGATCCTGAGTCTCCCGTTGCCCCATCATTCCGTGTCGAAGCCGATGTCATCCGATCTGCGCGCGCGTCCCCGCCTCCTCGTCAGCGTCCGCGACGCCGACGAGGCCGTGATGGCGGCACGGGCGGGCGCCGACCTCGTCGATGCCAAGGACCCCGTCCGGGGCGCGCTCGGGGCGCTCCCCGTCGAGACGGTCCGGGCGATCGTCGCGTCCATCGCGGACGAGGCCGTCAGCAGCGCGGTGGCCGGCGAGCCGCAGGACGCCGCTTCCCTGCCCGGATCGGTCGCGGCGATGGCCGGGACCGGCATCGGCTACGTCAAGGTCGCCGTGCGGGCCGATTTCGACGACGACGCCCTCGCCGCCGCGGCGCGGGCCGCCCCCGGCCGCCTGATCGCGGTTCTCTTCGCCGGAGCACCGATGCCGGACGACCTCGTCGGCCGCCTCGCCGGGGCGGGCTTTGCCGGGGTGATGATCGACACCGCCGCCAAAGACGGCCGGCGCCTCGGCGACCTCCTGCCCGCCCCTCGCCTCTCGGCCTTCACCGCCGACGCCCGCCTCCATGGCCTGCTCTCCGGTCTCGCGGGATCGCTGACGATCGCCGACATCGCCGTCCTCGCCGCGCACCGGCCGGATTATCTCGGCTTTCGCGGCGGCCTCTGCTTCGGCAGCGACCGGACGCGCGGCCTCGACCCGGAGCGCGTGGCCCTGGCCGTGCAGACTCTTCGCGGGCTCGACCGGCGGAACGCGGCGTGACGGGCGCGCCTCCCACCATCGTGAAGCTCGGCGGCAGCCTCGTCTCGGACGCGGCGCGGCTCGGACTGCTTCTCGGCGTCCTGGCGGATGGCGGCGAGGGCCGCTGCATCGTCGTGCCGGGCGGCGGTCCGTTCGCCGATGCGGTGCGTCAGGCCCAGGGGCAACTGGGCTTCTCGGACGCCCTCGCCCACCGCCTCGCCCTCGATGCCATGGGCCGGATGGCGGAGGTGCTTTCGGAGGGCGAGCCGCGCCTCGCCATCGTGGGCAGCGTGATGGAAGCCCGCTCGGCCGAGGCGTCCGTCATCTGGGACCCCGTCGCGCTGAAAGACGGACACCCTTCCATCCCCGAGACCTGGGACGTCACGTCGGACAGCCTCGCCCTCTGGCTCGCCACCGAACTCGAGGCGCCCCGCTGCATCCTGGTGAAATCCATCGATCGCCCGGCAGGCGCCAGCCTGTCCGACCTCGTCCGGATGGGCGTGGTCGATGCGGCCTTTCCCGCCTTCGCCGCGTCCTACGCTGGCGAGATCGTGATCCAGGGTCCGGGCGCCGATATCGTAAGGGCCGCTGCGTGAGCGCGCCCGAACATCTCGTCTTCATCACCGGCCGGATGGCGAAGGCGCGTCTGGAGAAGGTCGCCGCGACCCTGCCGGCCGAGCGCTTCACCTGGAGCATCGCCGATGCCGGTGTGAAGGTCGCCGCGCTGATGACCGAGGAGATCATCCGCCGCCGCGTGACGATCCCCGACGGTGCCACGCGCATCGTCCTGCCGGGCCGCTGCCGCGCCAATCCGGAGACGCTGTCCGCCCATTTCGGCCTGCCGGTGGAGCGCGGGCCGGACGAGGTGGTCGACCTTCCGGCCTATCTCGGCCTCGCGGGACGCAACGTCGATCTCTCGCGCCACGATCTGCGCATCTTCTCCGAGATCGTCGATGCCTCGAAGATGAATCCCGAGCAGATCCTGGCCAAGGGCCTCGACCTGGCGCGACGCGGCGCCGACGTGATCGATCTCGGCGGCCTGCCCGACACCGAGTTCCCGCATCTCGAAGAATGCGTGCGCCTGCTGAAGGGGGCGGGGCTGAAGGTCAGCGTCGATTCGTTCTCCCTCGACGAGTTGACCCGCGGGGCGAAAGCCGGGGCCGACTTTCTCCTGAGCCTCAACGAGGAGACTCTGGACCTCGCCTTCGAGACCGATGCGGTGCCGATCCTGGTGCCGATGCGGCCCGACGACCTGCCCTCCCTCGACCGCGCCATCGAGCGCATGGAGAAGGCCGGCCGGCCCTACATGGCCGACCCGATCCTGGAGCCGATCCATTTCGGCTTCGTCGAATCGATCACGCGTTACCACGAGACGCGCAAGCGCTGGCCCGGCATCGAGATGATGATGGGCACCGGCAACCTCACCGAACTCACCGAGGCCGACAGTCTCGGCGTTACCGCCCTCCTCGTCGGCATGTGCTCGGAACTGTCGATCCGCAACGTCCTGATCGTCCAGGTCTCCAACCACACCCGGCGCACGGTGGAGGAGCACGACGCCGCCCGCCGGGTGATGTTCGCCGCAAAGGCCGATTCCGCCCTGCCCAAGGGCTACGGACGCCAATTGCTGGCCGTGCACGACAAGCGCCCCTTCGTGCAGACCCCGGAGGAGATCGCCGCCCAGGCGGCGGAGGTGCGCGACCCGAACTACCGCATCGCGGTGGCCGAGGACGGCATCCACGCCTTCAACCGCGACGTCCACACGATCGGCACCGATGCGATGGCGTTCTTTCCCGATCTCGATGTCGCCGCCGACGGGGCCCACGCCTTCTATCTCGGCGGCGAGCTGACCAAGGCCGAGACGGCCTGGCGCCTCGGCAAGCGCTACGTCCAGGACGAGCCCCTGCGCTGGGGCGTCGCCGCCGACGAGGAGGTCGAGGACACCACTGCCTTCAAGAAGGCCGGGCATACCAAGCATTCCGGCCCCGGCGGCGTGGAGCGCGGCACCCGCGATGCCGTGCCCCCGGAAGCGGGTGCGGCCAGGCCGGAGACGATCGAGCCAGCCCCGAACGAGCCCCGCCGGTCGCGGGCCGGCGATGCGCTCTCGGACGAGGGCGGCCGCATCGTCTGCGGAAAATTCGTCCCGAACGACCGGACTGACCAGAGCGGCGAGTCCTGATCCGATGCCGTTGATCCTCGAGACCATCGTCACCACCACCTCGCCCTCCGGCGACCTGCATCTCGTGCCCTTCGGCCTCATCCGCGAGGGCGAGGATTGGGTGCTGGCACCGTTCCGGCCCTCCCCCACTATCCTCAACCTCGAGGCCAACCCGGTCTTCGCCGCGTCGAGCCCGAGCGACGTGCGGGTGATCGCCGGGGCGGTCACCGGGCGGCGCGACTGGGCCACCCTGCCCTGCGACCGCATCCCGGGCCGGCGCCTCGCCGAGAGCTTCGGCCATGCCGAGTTCGAGGTGATCTCTGTGGAGGACGATGCGACGCGCCCGCGCTATCGTGCCCGCATGGTACACAGCGCCAGCCATATGCCGTTCTTCGGCTACAACCGGGCTCAAGGCGCGGTGCTGGAGGCGGCGATCCTGTCGACGCGCCTGCACATGCTGGAGCCGGACAAGATCCTGACGGAGATGCGCTACCACGCCATCGCGATATCCAAGACAGCCGGGCCCGCCGAGCGCGAGGCCTGGGACTGGATCGAGGACAAGGTCGCCGCTGCCCTCGGGCGCGACGAGCCGGTTCTCGCACGAGCCCCCCAAGCACCCTAGAAGGTGCGTTCCCGAGGAGACAGGGTTGATGAGATTCAAGACGCTGGCCGCCGTGGCGGCGCTCGCCACGGTATCCTACGCGGCGCAGGCCCATGGCCCGACCCGCCAGAAGGTCTCGCAGACCATCGAGATCAACGCCCCGGCCGACAAGGTCTGGGCCGTGCTCGGCAACTTCCAGGATGGCAGCTGGATTCCCGTGGTCGAGAAGACCGAGGGCAAGGGCGGCAACGAGGTCAAGGCCACCCGCGTCCTGACCCTCAAGGGCGGCGCCACGGTCGAGGAAGAGCTCGCCAAATACGACGCCGAGAAGAAGACCTACATGTACCGGATCACCAAGGTGGACGTGAAGACGCTGCCGGTGAACGACTATTCCTCGACCATCGAGGTCGAGGGCGACGGCGCCAAGTCCAAGGTGACGTGGCGCGGCGCGTTCTACCGTGGCTACATGAACAACGATCCGCCGCCGGACCTGAACGACGAGGCTTCCAAAGCGGCCGTCCTCGGCCTCTACAAGGCCGGCCTGGATAACGTGAAGGCCAAGGCCGAGAAGGGCTCTTGATCGAAGGACGTCCCCAGGCTCGGCGACGGTGCGCATCGCCTCTCCCCGCGCGCGGGGAGAGGATCGCGGGCACCTCGTCGTGTCCGCGATGAGCGCAGGCGAAGCCGAAGCGACGGTGAGGGGGCCATTCCGGATGAGACGCTATCGGCCCCGCCCCCTCACCCTCGGCTGCCGCCTCGCCGCGCCGACGACGGGGTCGTCGCGGCCCTCTCCCCGCATGCGGGGAGAGGGGATTGCCGGGATGGCTCGTGCAGGTGCTCTCGCCCTGGCGTTGATCGCGTCCCCCGCCCTCGCCGACGAGGCCCTGGTCACGGCGCAGGGGGCCAACATCCTCGCCGTGGTCGATCTCGACACGCAGGTCGTCACCGCCCAGATCCCGGTGGACGGGGCGCCGGCCGGCATCGCCCTGTCGCCCGATCGCAAGACCGCCTACGTCACCCGCCCCGAGGGCCACGGCCTCGCCATCGTCGATCTCGACGCCCGCGCGGTGACGGGCACGCTCGCCCTGCCCGGCGGCCCGCTCGGCGTCGCCGTCAATCCGAAATCCGGCGTGGTCTACGTGGCCGACTGGTATGGTAGCCGCATCTTCGTGGTCTCGGCCGACGGCTCCAAGATCGAGACGGAGATCCAGGTGGGCGCCTCGCCCTCGGGCATCGCGGTGACGCCGGACGGCGCCACGATCCTGGTGGCTAACCGCGAGGGCAATTCCGTCTCCGTGGTCGATGCGGCCACCGCCACCGAGACGGTGAAGATCCCGGTGGGCGAGCACCCGTTCGGCATCACCCTCGATGAGACCGGCACCCGCGCCTACACCGCCAACGTCATGTCGAACGACGTCTCCGTCATCGATGTGGCCGGACGGCGGGAATTCGGCCGGGTCACCACCGGCGAGCGGCCCTATGTGGTGGCCCTCACCGCCACGCGCGGCTTCGTCACCGACCAGTATTCGAACACCGTCACGGTGTTCAACCTGAAGACCCTCACCAACGTGGCTGCCATCGAGGTGGGCGACCACCCGGAAGGCATCGCCGCCTCCCGCGACGGCAGCCGCCTCTACGTGACCAACTGGGGCTCCAACACCCTCGGCGTCATCGACGCGACGACGCTCAAGGTGATCAAAGACATCCCGGTGCCGGACGGCCCGCGCTCGTTTGGGGACTTTTTGCGGTAGGGCGCGCATCCGCGCGGTGGCGCTAGGGCATTCCCACACCTGCTTTTTCCAGGCAGACCGCGTCCCTCTCCCCCTTGTGGGGAGAGGTTAGGAGTGGGGGTGGCTCCGCCAGCCTCCGAAGGATCAGGGTCGCCCAACCACCCCCACCTCCAACTCCTCCCCACAAGCTCGATGGATCTCGGGCAGGCCCGCGATCCGCTGGGGAGGAGGGCAGGACAGTGCATCCCGCGCGATGGGCGAACCAGTAGGCAGGCGGCAAGAGAGACGGACACTCGCCCTCCCTATGACACCAGCGACACGGCTCCGCTGCCATGCCGTTCGATCCGGCCGTCGAGTTCGAGTTCCAGCAGCGTCGTCTGGACGATGCGCACGCTGAGACCCGCCACGCGGGCGAGGTCGTCGGTGCCGATTGGGGTCGGGCTGAGATAGGCGATGAGGCGGGCCCGGTCGTCGGCGGGTTCCGCCTCCTCGGGCTCCTCCTCTGCCTCGGGGGCCGGGCTGCCGATTCCGTCGAGCTCGTCCCAGAAGATCGGCGCGTCGGCGAGGTCGGGCCGGTCGAGGGCCAGTTGCCCGGCCCCCTGTTCGAAATCCCCGCGCCCGATCAGCGGCGCGATGGCGGAAGTGACGTGCTCCACCTCCGAGACCAGGGTCGCGCCCTGGCGGATGAGGTCGTTGGTGCCCTCGGCGCGCGGGTCGAGGGGCGAGCCGGGCACGGCGAAGACCTCCCTGCCCTGTTCGAGGGCGAAGCGCGCGGTGATGAGCGAGCCCGAGCGCCGCGCGGCCTCCACCACCACGGTACCGTAGGCGAGGCCGGAGATGATGCGGTTGCGCCGGGGAAAGTCCCGGCCGCGGGGCTCCCAGCCCATGGGCATCTCGGCCAACACCGCGCCGCCGGAATCGAGAATGCTTTCCACCAGGGCCTCGTGGTTGGCTGGATAGATCCGGTCATGGCCGCCGGCGAGCACCGCCACCGTCCCGGAGGCCAGGGACGCCTTGTGGGCGCGGGCATCGATGCCGCGCGCCAGCCCCGAGACCACGACGAGGCCGGCCTCGCCGAGGCCCCGCGCCAGACGCTCGGTGAAGCCGAGGCCGGCGGCCGAGGCGTTGCGGGAGCCGACGATGGCGATGGCGGGTCGAGAGAGGATCGCCGCCTGCCCCCGGATCGCGATCAGGGGCGGCGCCGAATCGGCGGCCTGGAGCAATTTCGGGTAATCGTCCTCGCCCATGGCCACGAGGCGGGCCCCGATCCTGGCCGCCGCCTCCAATTCGGCTTCCGCCTGCGCCCGCGTCACCGGCACGACGCGCTTGGCCCCGCGCTTCGCGAGGTCCGGCAGGGCTTCCAGCGCCGCGCCGGCTCCGCCGAACCGGTTGATCAGGGTGCGGAAGGTGCGCGGGCCGACGCCCTCGGTGCGGATCAGCCGGAGCCAGTCGAGGCGCTGGGCGGGGTTGAGTTGCATGCCCATGCCCCGGACCTCCCTCGACGGAAGGTCAGCCCTTCTGCCCGATCCGCCCCTCGGAGCCGTCGAGCAGTCGGCGGATGTTGGGAGCGTGCTTCCACCATAGCAGGATCGCGAGCATGAGGAAGAGCAGCGCAACCGCAGGCTGTCCCGCCACCCACAGGACGATGGGTGTCGCGGCTGAGGCGGCAAGCGCGGCGAGCGACGAGTATTTTAACGTAAAGGCGAGGCCGAGCCAGATCGCCGCGAAGGCGGCGAGCCCGATGGGGCTGAAGGCGAGGAGCACGCCGAGGAAGGTGGCGACGCCCTTGCCGCCCTTGAACCCGAGCCAGACCGGGAAGAGGTGGCCGAGGAAGGCGCCGAGCCCGGCCGCCAAGGCCGCACCTTCGCCGAATTGTTTCGCCGCCAGCACGGCGAGGGTACCCTTCAGCGCATCGCCGAGCAGAGTCGCGGCGGCGAGCCCCTTGCGGCCGGTTCGCAGCACGTTGGTGGCACCGATATTCCCCGAGCCGATGGCGCGGACGTCGCCGAGGCCGGCAAAACGCGTGACGATCAGCCCGAACGGGATCGAGCCGGCGAGGTAACCGCCGGCGAGGCTCGCGAGCAGGAGAGGCCAGCCGGCATCGAGCAGGGGGTTCACGCCGCCGCCTCCGTACCCTGCGCGGCCCGGTAGACGATGCGCCCGCCGACCATGGTCAGGATCGCAGCACCTTGCAGCCGCGCCTCGTCGAAGGGCGAGTTCTTGGAGCGCGACTTCAGGGTCCGCTTGTCGAGCACGTAGGGCAGGTCGGGATCGATCAGCACGAGATCGGCCGGCGCACCGACGGCGAGACGCCCGGCCTCGCGCCGCAGGATCGCCGCCGGGGTGACGGTGAGGGCCTCCAGCAGGCGAGACAGCGCCACGTCGCCGGTATGGACGAGGCGGAGCGCCGCGCCGAGCAGGGTCTCGATGCCGAGCGCCCCATCGGCGGCCTCGGCGAAGGGCAGGCGCTTGGTCTCGACATCCTGCGGGTTGTGGTCTGAGACGATGACGTCGATCACGCCCTCGTTCAGGGCCTCCACCAAAGCGAGGCGGTCGGTCTCGTGCCGCAGCGGCGGCGAGAGCCGGCAGAAGGTGCGGTAATGGCCGATATCGCCCTCGTTGAGGACGAGGTTGTTCACCGAGGCGCCGCAGGTGACGGGCAGGCCGTCGTGCTTGGCCCGCCGCACGATCTCCACCGAATCGGCACAGGAGATCATGGCGGCGTGGTAGCGGCCCCCGGTAAGGCGCACGAGGCGGATGTCGCGCTCCAGCATCACCGTCTCGGCCTCCCGCGGGATGCCGACGAGGCCGAGCCGCGAGGCCATCTCGCCCTCGTTCATCACGCCCTCGCCGACGAGGTCGGGCTCCTCCACGTGCTGCATCAGCAGGGCGTCGAAATCACGGGCATAGGTGAGCGCGCGGCGCATCACCTGGGCGTTGCGAACGGCCTTGAGGCCGTCGGTGAAGGCGACGGCACCGGCCTCCTGCAGCAGGCCGAACTCGGTCATCTCCTGGCCGGCCAGCCCCTTGGTGATGGCGGCGGCTGGCAGGACGGTGACGCAGGCCGTGTCGCGGGCGCGGCGCAGGACGAAGTCGACGATAGCCGGCCCGTCGATGACCGGGTTGGTGTCCGGCATGCAGACGAGGGTGGTGACCCCGCCGGCCGCCGCCGCCGCGCTGGCGCTGGCCAGGGTCTCGCGGTGCTCGGCGCCCGGCTCGCCGACGAAGGCGCGGAGATCCATGAGGCCAGGGCTCAGGACATGGCCGCCGCAATCGACGATCTCGGCGCCCTCGGGGGCAGCGGGTGCCGCGCCCCAGGCGATATCGGCGATGCGGCCGTCCTGGACGAGGACATGGCCCGGCCCCTCGCGGCTCGTAGCCGGATCGAGGAGGCTGGCATGGGTGAGGAGGACGTGTCCGGTCATGACCATCAGGCGTTCGGCAGATGCGTCGCGAGGGCTTCGAGGACCGCCATGCGGACGGCGACCCCCATCTCCACCTGCTCGCGGATCAGGGATTGCGCCCCGTCGGCGATCTCGGACGAGATCTCGACGCCGCGGTTCATGGGTCCCGGATGCATCACCAGGGCGTCGGGCGCGGCCAGCGCCAGCTTCTCGGCATCGAGGCCGAAATAGCGGAAATACTCCTTCACCGAGGGCACGAAGGAGCCGTTCATGCGCTCGCGCTGGAGCCGCAGCATCATCACGATGTCGCAGCCCTCGAGGCCCTTGCGCATGTCGGTGAAGACCTCGACGCCGAAGCGCTCGATCCCGGTGGGGAGCAGCGTCGAGGGGCCGATGACCCGCACCCGGGCGCCCATGGCCTGGAGCAGGATGATGTTGGAGCGGGCGACGCGGCTGTGCAGGACGTCGCCGCAGATCGCCACCCTCAAGCCCTCGATCCGCCCTTTGTTGCGGCGGATGGTGAGCGCGTCGAGGAGGGCCTGGGTCGGGTGCTCGTGGGCGCCGTCGCCGGCATTGACCACCGAACAATCCACCTTGCGGGCCAGGAGATGCACGGCCCCGGCGGAGTGGTGGCGCACGACGATGATGTCGGGCCGCATGGCGTTGAGGGTGGCAGCCGTATCGATGAGGGTCTCGCCCTTCTTCACCGAGGAAGAGGCCACCGACATGTTCATCACATCGGCGCCGAGACGCTTGCCCGCGAGCTCGAACGAACTCTGGGTGCGGGTCGAGGGCTCGAAGAACAGGTTGATCTGGGTGCGGCCACGCAGGGTGGTGCGCTTCTTCTCCACCTGGCGGGAGAGGGCCACGGCATCCTCCGCCCGGTCGAGGAGGGCCTCGATATCGGGGCGCGACAGCCCCTCGATGCCGAGAAGGTGCCGATGGGGGAAGGAGGCGGGTGCGACGGTCATTCTGAGACCATGGCTATAGGGAGGCGGAAGGGGAGCGGCAAGGAGCCCGGCAAGAAGTCCGGGACGTGTAACCTTTCCCCCCCTGGCTCGTAGTCTCGCCGAGCATGCGCGCACCCGGTCATTCGGGATGGGCGCGAGACATGTTCGAGGCCGGAGTCCGCCCCTTGGCAGCCAGCACGACGAGACGGCCCGACGAGCGGATCGAGACGATCCAACGCCGCTGGGTCTTCCGCCACCCCGCGGTGATCCGGGCCGCGCACTGGATCAACCTCGTCTGCCTCGCCGTGCTGCTGATGAGCGGGCTGCAGATCTTCAACGCCCATCCGGCTTTGTACTGGGGCTCGGCCTCGACCTTCGACGCGCCGCTCCTCGCCATCACGAACGACGAGACGGCGGAGGGCGCGGCGCGGGGGATCGTCAGGATCGGCGATCACGCAATCGACACGACCGGCTGGCTCGGCCTCTCCACCGTGCAGGGACAGGCCACGGGCCGGGCCTTCCCCGCCTGGATCACCCTGCCGGCGCAGCAGGACCTCGCCACCGGGCGCCGCTGGCACTTCCTGTTCGCCTGGGCTTTCGTGATCAACGGGCTGATCTATCTCATCTACGGCCTCGAGAGCGGCCAGTTGCGCCGCCGGATCGTGCCTCAGAGAGACCAGTTGCGGAATTTCGGCGGCTCGGTCCGCGAGCACCTCACCCTGACCTTCCCGAAAGGCGACGAGGCCCGGCGCTACAACACGCTGCAGAAACTGAGCTATTTCGTCGTCATCGTCCTCCTCCTGCCGCTGATGCTGCTCACGGGCCTCGCCATGTCGCCGGGTTTCAACGCCGTGCTGCCCCTGCCCGCCCTGTTCGGCGGCCGGCAATCGGCACGGACCGTCCATTTCATCGTCACGAACCTGCTGGTGCTCTTCACCCTCGTCCATGTGGCGCTGGTGCTGGTCTCGGGGGCCTGGAACAACCTGCGCGGCATGGTCACCGGCTGGTTCGTGATCGAGACGACCAAGACCTCCGATCCGGGCAAGACTTCCTACCCGGGCAAGACCTCCGATTCGAGGAAGGGCCGATGACGCGCGCTCCCAACCGTCGCGGCTTCCTCAACGGCGCGGCCGGCCTGCTGGGTTCCGCCTTCCTCGGCGGCTGCGACCGCATCGCCGGCACCGGTTGGGGACGGCGCACGCTGAAGCTCGGGGAGGATGCCAACCTGTTCGTGCAGCGTCTCCTGCTGACGCCGACCTCCCTCGCCCACGAGTTCTACGAAGGTGACATCTCGCCCTGGTTCAAGCCGAACGGGACGATCGACCCTCCGGACGACGACTACAAGACCCTGGCCAAGGCCGGGTTCGCGACCTTCGGGCTGAAAATCGACGGCCTCGTCGAACAACCGCAGGACCTGTCCCTCGCCGACTTGCGCGCCCTGCCCTCGCGGACCCAGATCACCCGGCACGATTGCGTCGAGGGATGGAGCGCCATCGGCAAGTGGACGGGCGTCCCGCTCGGCGAAGTCCTGACCCGGGCGAGGCTGAAGCCGAATGCGCGCTACGTCGTGTTCCATTGCGCAGACACGATGGAGATGGCCGGTGGCGGTCTCGAGGGTGGGGACGTGGCGGAGATAGAGGCCGGCGATGGCGGTCCGAACGGTCGTCCGATCCGGTACTACGAGAGCATCGACCTCACCGACGCCTTTCACCCACAGACGATCCTGGCCTACGACATGAACGGCAAGGCCCTGCCCGTCTCGAACGGCGCGCCCCTGCGCCTGCGGGTCGAGCGCCAGCTCGGCTACAAACACGCCAAATACGTCATGCGGATCGAGGTCGTGGACAGCCTGTCCGGGATCGGAGACGGCCAGGGCGGTTATTGGGAGGATCGCGGCTACGAATGGTATGCGGGGATCTGACAGGTACCGGATCTTGCAAAGGCCCGGGCTCCTTCCGATTTGACAACCCCGCGCCCTTGACCCACTTGTCCCCCGCCAAGCGCCGGGCCGGCCATGGTGCCAGGCCATGTTTTACGTCTTGCACACAATTTGTGAGTCCCGACGGGTGTGAACCCCGCCGGCTGCGAGCCCCGGCGGCAGCTCGGGCGCTGACGAGAGGCTGATCCGCACATGAAAGTCGTCGTCGTCGAGTCGCCGGCCAAGGCCAAGACGATCAACAAATATCTCGGCCGCGACTACGAGGTGCTCGCCTCGTTCGGCCATATCCGCGACCTTCCGGCGAAAGACGGCTCCGTCGACCCGGAGGCGGATTTCCGCATGCTGTGGGAGCTCGACGACCGCGGTTCGAAGCGCGTTTCGGAGATCGTCAGGGCGCTGAAAGGTGCCGACGGCCTGATCCTCGCCACCGATCCGGATCGCGAGGGCGAGGCCATCTCATGGCACGTCGTCGAGGCTCTGAACGCCCGCAAGGCGATCAAGGGCATGCCGATCGAGCGCGTGACCTTCAACGCCATCACCAAGGCGGCGGTGGACACCGCCATGCGCAACCCGCGCCAGATCGACCAGGCCTTGGTCGACGCCTATCTGGCGCGCCGGGCGCTGGATTATCTCGTCGGCTTCAACCTCTCGCCGGTCCTCTGGCGCAAGCTGCCGGGTGCCCGCTCAGCCGGCCGCGTCCAGTCCGTGGCCCTGCGCCTCGTCTGCGAGCGCGAGCGTGAAATCGAGACGTTCAAGCCCCGCGAATACTGGTCTCTGGTCGCGACCCTGGTGACCCAGGAGGGTGCGGTGTTCGAGGCGCGTCTCGTCGGTGCCGACGGCAAGCGCATCCAGCGTCTCGACGTCGGCAACGGCGAGGACGCCGCCGCGTTCAAGCGCGACCTCGAACTCGCCACGTTCGAGGTCGGCAGCGTGGAGGCGAAGCCCGCCAAGCGCCACCCCGCCCCGCCCTTCACCACCTCGACACTCCAGCAGGAGGCCTCGCGCAAGCTCGGCCTCGCTCCCGCCCAGACCATGCGCGCCGCGCAGAAGCTTTACGAGGGTGTCGAGATCGGCGGCGAGACGGTGGGTCTCATCACCTACATGCGGACCGACGGCGTCGACATGGCGCCGGAGGCCATCGCCGATGCCCGTCGCGTCATCGGCAAGGAATACGGCGAGCGCTACCTCCCCACCGCGCCGCGCCGCTACAGCGCCAAGGCGAAGAACGCCCAGGAGGCCCACGAGGCCGTACGTCCCACCGACATGAGCCGGCTACCGAAGTCGGTAGCCCGCTACGTGGATGCCGAACAGGCCAAGCTCTACGAGTTGATCTGGACCCGCACGGTGGCCAGCCAGATGGAATCGGCCGAGCTCGAACGCACCACGGTGGACATCGTAGCCTCCGTCGGCCCGCGCAGGATCGAGCTGCGGGCCACCGGTCAGGTGGTGAAGTTCGACGGCTTCCTGACCCTCTACCAGGAGGGCAAGGACGACGAGGAGGACGAGGACGGCAAGCGCCTGCCGCCGATGAAGGCGGGCGACGCGCTGAAGCGCGAGCGCATCGTCTCGACTCAGCACTTCACCGAGCCGCCGCCGCGCTATTCCGAGGCCAGCCTCGTCAAGCGCATGGAGGAACTCGGCATCGGCCGGCCCTCGACCTACGCCGCCGTGCTGCAGACCCTGCGCGACCGCGAATACGTGAAGATCGAGAAGAAGCGCTTGGTCGCCGAGGACAAGGGCCGCCTCGTCACCGGCTTCCTCGAGAGCTTCTTCAAGCGCTATGTCGAGTACGATTTCACCGCCGACCTCGAGACCCAGCTCGACCGGGTCTCGAATGCCGAGATCGACTGGCGTGAAGTGCTACGAGACTTCTGGCGGGATTTCTCGGCCGCGATCTCCGGAACCAAGGAGCTCCGCGTCACCGAGGTGCTGGACGCGCTGAACGATCTCCTCGGGGCGCATATCTTCCCCGAAAAGGCGGACGGCTCGAACCCGCGCACCTGCCCGACCTGCGGCTCAGGCCAGCTGTCGCTCAAGCTCGGCAAGTTCGGCGCCTTCGTCGGCTGTTCGAACTACCCGGAGTGCAAGTACACCCGCCAGCTCGCCGCCTCCGGCGTCGAGGGCGAGGGCGATGGCTCGTCCGAGAACGGCGGTCAGCCGGGCACCCGCGTGCTTGGCAACGATCCCGTCAGCGGCCTGCCGGTAACTTTGCGCGATGGCCGCTTCGGCCCCTTCGTACAGCTCGGCGAGGCGTCGACGGAGAAGGGCGCGGAGAAGCCGAAGCGCTCCTCTCTGCCCAAGGGGCTCAGCCCCTCCGCGGTGGATCTGGAGAAGGCCCTGCGCCTGCTCTCCCTCCCCCGCGAAGTCGCCAAGCACCCCGAGACCGGTGAGCCGATCCTGGCCAATCTCGGGCGGTTCGGACCTTACGTCCAGCACGGAAAAATGTACGCCAATCTCGGCCGCGACGACGACGTGCTGGAGATCGGCGCCAACCGCGCCATCGATCTCATCGTTGCCAAAGAGCAGGGTGGCGGTCGTCGGGGTCCCGCCTCCGATCCCGGCCGCTCCCTCGGGGCGCATCCCGAGACGGGCAAGGCCATCGTGGTGAAATCGGGCAAGTACGGCCCCTACGTTACCGACGGCACCACCAACGCGACCCTGCCCAAGACCATGGCCGCCGAGGACATCGCCCTGCCCCAGGCGCTCGAACTGATCGCCGCCCGCGAAGCGGCGGGCGGCAGCAAGAAGAAGGCTCCGGCCCGCAAGACCGCGACCAAGACGGCAGCCAAGACCACGACCAAGGCGGGGACGGCGAAGGCTCCCGCCAAGAAGGCGGCGACCAAGGCGACGGCGGCCAAGGAACCGGCCGGGACGGCCGCGAAAAGCACGGCGACGGTAGCAAAGACGAGTGCTGCCAAAACCACCACGGCGAAGAAGCCGGCCACGCGCAAGAAGGCCTGATCCATCGGCTCGCCTCTCCTCTCCGGGGGCGAGACCGACGCAACGACGGTGCGCATCCCCCCTCTCTCTCTCCGCACTCGGCGAGAGGGGGGATGCTCCCGACGGTCCTGTCGTCCGCGACAACCCTACGCGTGCGAACGCCCTCATCCGCTCTTGCGTCCGCCCGCCGGTCTGGCGGACCATTGCCGGATTGTCATTCGCGGCTCGAGGCTTTCGCCCCATGCTGATCCTGCTCTCCATCTGCCTCGCGGCACAGCCCTCCCAGTGCAAGGAGGACAGGATCTCCCTGTCCTACGAGGCGACGAACCCGTTCATCTGCCTGCGCACCGCTCAGAGCGCGCTCGCCACCTGGCAGGAGAGCCACCCCGAATGGCACGTGACGCGGTGGCGCTGCGCAGCGCGGGAGAGCCTGCCAAAAGACCTGTGACCCGGTCCCATCCGTGATGGGTCTGGACGCCCTGGCGGATTGCGCTATCGCTCACCCTCCGGGGAACGGCGAGACACGGGCGGCCATAAGCGATGCGCTCTCTGAAGGTGAGGTTCGCGCTGCTGCTCGGGGGCGCAGCGCTTCTGGTCGTCCTGGCGGCATTGGGGGTGCTGGGCTCCATCGGCGCCGCCGAACGCACCATTGATCGGACGCTCGCGGCACAGGGCCGGCTCGAATTGCTGGTGGAACTGTCCGGGCGAATGACCCAGTACGGGCTCGCGGCCCTGGAGGCGGTGAGCAATCCCGATGCACAGCCGGAAGGGCTCGCCATCGCCCGGGCCAATGTCGACCGGGCATTGGTGGCCGTCGACGAGGCTCTCGGCAAGAGCATCGCCGTCAGCGACGATCCCCTCGACCGGATGCAATATGCGGCGCGCACGCGTCCCCTCGCTCAGCTCCGTTCTGCCCGGGCCATCCTCGACCGGCAGGTCTCCCAGGTCCTGCGCCAGTCGGAAGAAGAGCAGCGGCGCAACACCATTCGCGGCGCGCTGAACGGATTCGGGGCCATGACCGGCCAGCCGCTCTCGTTTCTCATCGAGGTCGAGCGCCGCTCGATGATCGCGGGTTCGGACGAGGCGCGCCACCTGTCCTCGACCCTGCGGATCGCGTCGCTTGCCGCCGTCGTCCTGGCGCTGGCCCTCGTCTTCGTCCTGTACCGGGCGGTGACCCGGCCGACCCTGGCACGGATCGAAGCGGTGCGGCGGGCGGCGGGCGCCGTCGGGCGCGGCGAGCTCGATACGCGGCTGTCGGTGGCGACGCGGGACGAGCTCGGCCTGCTGGTGGCGAACTTCAACCGCATGGCCGCACGCCTCGCCCGGCGCGAGGGGCGGCTCGCCGCCGACCGCGCTGCCCTCGAGGATACGGTGGAGGCGAGGACCACCGACCTGCGGGCGGCCAACGAGCGTCTGGAGGCGGTGGACCGTTCGCGCCGGCGCTTCTTCGCCGATGTGAGCCATGAGCTGCGCACGCCGCTCACGGTCATCCTCGGCGAATGCGACATCGCCGCCCGCTCGGCCGGCAGGCCGGGGGTCGATTACGCGCCGGTCTTCGCCACCATCCGCAAGCGGGCACTCCGCCTGCAGCGCCGCGTCGAGGATCTCCTGCGGGTCGCACGCTCCGAATCCGGCCAGATCGAGCTCGACCGGCGCGCCACCAGCGCCGTGGCCATCCTCACCGATGCGGTGGACAGCGCGGCCTCTGAGGCGGCGCGCCGACGGGTGACCCTGACCCTCGAACCGGGCCGCCGCGACGTCACGCTCCTGGCGGACAGGGAATGGCTGCGACAGGTGGTGGAGAGCCTCATCGACAACGCCCTGCGGCACGCGACGGGCCTGACGCGCGTGGTCGTGGGACTCACCGTCGACGAGGCGCGTTCCGCCACGATCACGGTGACGGATGACGGCGTGGGCTTCCCGGCGGCGGGTGCGGATCTGTTCGAGCGCTTCCGGCGGGAGGGCCATTCCGGGGAATCGGGCTTTGGCATCGGCTTGGCACTGGCGCGCTGGGTGACGGAGCGCCATGATGGGGCGATCAGCCTCGGTGCGGGCGAGGATGGGAAGGGCGCGCGCGTGACGCTCGTCCTGCCCATCCTCGACCTCGATCCCGGGGACGGACAGGAAACGAAGCGGAAGGACAGCGCCGCATGACGCGAGTGCTCATCGTCGAGGACGACAGCGACATCAGGGCCATGCTGGCGCGGGGCCTGGAGGCCGAAGGGTTCTCCGTGGGCGTAGCCGGTTGCGTGGACGACGCCCTCACCTCCGCCCGTGACGAGGCGCCCGGCGCCGTCGTCCTCGACATCACCCTGCCAGACGGGTCCGGGCACGATGTCTGCCGCTCCCTGCGCGAAGGCGGCTATCCCGGCCCGATCCTGTTCCTCTCGGCGCGCGACGAGGTCCGTGACCGGGCGGAAGGATTGGCGCTCGGGGCCGACGACTACATCGTCAAGCCCTTCGTCTTCGACGAACTCCTCGCCCGGCTGCAGACGCATCTCCTGCGCCGCAAGGAATCGGACCAGCCGCGCACCATCGTCACCGCAGGCAAGCTCGTCCTCGATCTCAACATTCGTCAGGTCTCCCTCGGGGATGCGACGGCGCGCCTTACGCCGCGCGAGGCGGAGCTCCTCGCTCTCCTCATGGACAAGGCCAACCAGCCGGTGTCGCGCGGCGACATCTTCGACAAATTATGGGCGGGCCAGGGCGGCCTGTCGCTGAATGTCGTCGATGTCTACGTGGGTTACCTACGTACCAAGCTGTCCGATTTCGTGCGGTTCGGCGGGCCGGTCATCGTTACCGTGCGGGGCCGGGGCTTCATGCTCGACCTGCGGGGCCAGGATTTCCGCCACTGAGCACGATGCGCTTTCTCGGCCTGTTCCGGGACGATCCGGCAATTTATCGCTTGAAGAGTCCGGCGGAATTGTCGATATAGCTCCCGCGACAGAAATGACTGCGCCGTCAGTGTCTTAGGATCTTCTTAAGCGAGATCTGGACGCTGCTGACGTTCAAGAAACCATCTAGGAGAAACACCATGACCTGGGCTGCCCCCGTCGTTTCCGAGATCTGTGTCGGCATGGAAGTCACCAGCTACGAGTCGGCTGAGATCGACACCTTCAACTAAGACATCATGTCGTGCTTGAGGATCGAGGCAGCGCCGGTTCAGCCATGCATGTCGTGATCCTCGGCTCGGCCGCGGGCGGCGGCCTTCCCCAGTGGAATTGCCGCTGCCCCATCTGCTCGCTCGCCCGCGAGGATTCCTCGAAGGTGCGCCCTCGAACCCAGTCGAGCATCGCCGTGTCGCCCGATGGCGAGCGCTGGCTCCTGGTGAACGCCTCGCCGGACATCCGGCAGCAACTCTTCGACAATCCGGCCATGCATCCGCGCGAAGGCCTGCGCCATTCGCCGATCCATGCCGTGCTTCTGACGAATGGCGATGTCGACCACGTGGCGGGGCTGCTCACCCTGCGCGAAGGCCAGCCCTATACGCTCTACGCCACCTCCGGCATCCTCGATTCGGTCAACGCCAACCGGGTCTTCGACGTGATGGCCGCCGACGTGGTGTCGCGCGAGAAGATTGCCCTCGACCATGCCTTCGAGCCGGTTCCCGGCCTGACCGTCACACTGTTCTCGGTGCCGGGAAAGGTGCCGCTCTGGCTCGAGGACGAGACCATGGAGATCGGCGCAGAGACCGAGACCACCGTAGGTGCGATGATCGAGTCCGGTGGGCGTCGCCTCGCCTATATTCCCGGCTGCGCCCGCGTCACGGACGGGCTGAAGCGACGCATATCGGGTGTCGACGCGCTTCTGTTCGACGGGACCGTGCTGCTCGACGACGACATGATCCGCGCCGGGGTCGGCGTGAAGACCGGATGGCGCATGGGCCACGTGCCGATGACGGGACAGGGCGGATCGATCGCCGCGCTCGCCGATGTGGAAATCGGTCGCCGGGTCTTCGTTCACATCAACAACACCAATCCGGTGCTGGTGGAAGAATCGGACGAACGCCGATCGGTGGAGGCGGAAGGCTGGACCGTCGCCCATGACGGGCTGACCCTGGCGCTCTAGATCGGCGCCCGGCTGGCATTTTAATGCCGCCACCTTATATTGTGTCCAATGGGATTGTGCGGTCCATGTCCGTGGCCTTCACGGAAATCGGCGCCATCTATAAGAAAAGTTCTCCTCGCCGCCCTTCGTCGAAACGCCGAGCTACGCCATGACCGCGCCTTTCCCCACGCCCAAGACCGACGAGTCCCAGCGCCTGCTCAGCCCCGAAGAACTCGAAGCGGCGCTTCGAGACATCGGCGCGAGGCGTTATCACAACCTGCATCCGTTCCACCGCCTGCTTCACGACGGCAAGCTGAACAAGGACCAGGTCCGGGCCTGGGCCCTCAACCGCTACTATTACCAGGCCATGATCCCGGTGAAGGACGCCGCCGTGCTCGCCCGCATGGAGGATGCGAGCCTGCGCCGCGTCTGGCGCCAGCGCATCGTCGATCATGATGGCGACGCACCCGGCGATGGCGGCATCGAGCGCTGGCTCAAGCTGGCCGAGGGCGTCGGCTTCCGTCGCGACTACGTGGAATCGACGCAAGGAATCCTGTCGGCGACGCGCTTCTCGGTGGATGCCTACGTGCATTTCGTGAAGGAGCGCTCGCTGCTGGAGGCCATCGCCTCGTCGCTCACCGAGATGTTCTCGCCGACGATCATCTCCGAGCGCGTGGCCGGGATGCTGAAGAACTACGATTTCATCACCAAGGACACGCTGGCCTATTTCGACAAGCGCCTGACCCAGGCCCCCCGCGATGCGGAATTCGCCATCGACTACGTCAAGCAGCACGCCACGACGCCCGAACTGCAGCGTCAGGCCATGGCCGCGCTGACCTTCAAGTGCAACGTGCTCTGGACGCAGCTCGACGCGCTCTACTTCTCCTATGTGGCTCCGGGCATGACCCCGCCGGATGCCTGGACGCCCGGCACCGGCCTCGTGCCCGAGGTGGCGCAGGCGGCCGGCACCGGCACGGTCCGGTCGGGCGACGTGCCTCGTCTGCCTCGCGGCGTCCGCCTGCGCCACGATGAGGTCCGCGGCCAGCACGTACTGCTGGCCCCCGAGCGCACCTTCGACCTCGACGCCAATGCCGTGGCGGTCCTGTCCCTCGTGGATGGGCAGCGCAGCGTGCGAGACATTGCGGTGAAGCTCGCCGAGACCTTCACCGCCGACCCGGACGTGATCGAGGTCGACGTCCTGGCCATGCTCAACGACCTCGCCACGAAACGGGTTCTGGAGCGATGAACGCCATCACGCCGAATACCCCTTCCCTGCCGGCTCCGGTCGGGCTCCTCGCGGAGCTGACCCATCGCTGTCCCCTGCGCTGTCCCTATTGCTCGAACCCGCTCGAACTCGACCGGCGCTCGGGCGAGCTCGACACGGCGACATGGCAGCGCGTGCTGACGGAGGCGGCGGCTCTCGGCGTGCTGCATGTCCACCTCTCCGGCGGCGAGCCCACGGCCCGCAGCGACATCGTCGAGATCACCCAGACCTGCGCCAAGCTGGGCCTGTATTCCAATCTCATCACGTCGGGCGTCGGCGGTGCCCTGGCCAAGCTCGACGCCCTCTACGACGCGGGCCTCGACCATGTGCAGCTGTCGGTGCAAGGCGTCGACGCGGCCAACGCGGAGAAAATCGGCGGCCTGAAGAACGCTCAGCCGCAGAAATTCGCCTTTGCCGAACGCGTGACGCAGCTCGGCCTTCCGCTGACGCTGAATTCCGTGATCCACCGTGGCAACATCCACGAGGTCGAGGGCTTCATCGACCTGGCCGTCAAGCTCGGCGCCAAGCGCCTGGAGGTCGCCCACACCCAGTATTACGGCTGGGCCTATGTGAACCGCGCCGCTCTGATGCCGGACAAGGCCCAGGTCGATCAGTCGATCCGTATCGTCGAGGCGGCGCGCGAGCGGCTGAAGGGCCAGCTCGTCATCGATCTGGTCGTGCCCGATTATTACGCGAAGTACCCCAAGGCCTGCGCCGGCGGCTGGGGCCGCAAGCTGATGAACGTCACGCCCGCTGGCAAGGTGCTCCCCTGCCACGCCGCCGAGACCATCAAGCATCTCGAATTCTGGTACGTGTCCGACCATTCGCTCGCCGATATCTGGGCGAATTCCCCGGCCTTCACCGCCTATCGCGGGACGGATTGGATGAAGGAGCCGTGCCGCTCCTGTGACCGGCGTGAGAAGGATTGGGGCGGCTGCCGCTGTCAGGCGCTGGCTCTGGCCGGCGATGCCGCCGCCACCGACCCAGCCTGCTCGCTCTCCCCCCTCCATTCGAAGGTGCGGGAACTCGCCAAGGAAGAGGCGGCCGAGACACCGCCCGACTATGTCTACCGGACGATCGGCAGCAACGTGGACCGTGTTGCGCCGCCGCCCCTGAAAGAGGATGCTCCCCTGTGAAGCCCGTTCTCGTCGCGTTCGCTCTTTCGTTTGCCGGCCTGCCCGCCCTGGCGCAGGGCACGCCCCCGGCCGAAGCGCCCGCTGTCACCAAGGCCAACACCGCCACCCCGCCCAACGCCTCGGACCTGCTCTTCGAAGAGCCGCAGATGAAGAACGTGCCGCCGGGCTCGACCCTCACCTACGCCTATCTCCGGCGCAGCGGCATCTCCAAGGGTCCGTTCGGCCCGACCATGGACGACCAGATCAAGCTCACCATCGAGCCCGGTGCGGCGCCGGAAAACCGGACGATCCGCGTACAGATGTTTTCGGGCGCGAACCGCTTCCCCGCCGGCCCGTTCAACGACATGCCCGGCAACCCGGTGATGACCCTTTTTCTGGAACATCACCTCATCGACCTCGCCAAGGTGCTCTCGGCCAACCCACGCTACATCAAGAACGGGATCCGCAAGGCCCTGCGCGACAGCGCGACGGTGACCGCGACGACGGCCACCGTGAAGGGACAGACAGTTGATGCCTGGCGCGTTGAGGTGCAGCCCTTCATCGACGACAAGATGAAGGACCGCATGCGCGGCCTCGAGAACCTGAAATACACCTTCGTGACGTCGTCTGCCGTACCCGGCGAGCTGCTCTCCATCGAAGCGCAGTCGAAGTCCAAGGATGGCGGCGAGCTTCTCCAGGAGAACCTGACTTATGATCCGAATGCTGGCTAAAGGCGGTCTTATCGCTCTCGCGCTCGGCGTCGCCGCCGCACCGGCCCAGGCCGTGGAGAGCGAGAACGACTACCCCACCGAGGCACGGGCCGATTACGTGTTCGGCTGCATGGCGGCCAACGGACAATCGCGGGAAGCGCTCTCTCGCTGCTCCTGCTCCATCGACGCCCTCGCGTCGATCCTGACCTATGACAAATACGTCCAGGCGAGCACGGTCCTGTCCATGCGCCAGGGCATCGGCGCCCGCTCGAACGAATTCAAATCGACCAAGGTATTCGACGACAAGGTCGCGGATCTTCGCCGTGCCCAGGCCGAAGCCGAGATCCGCTGCTATCGCGGCGGAGTGTGACCGGCGGGATCCACCCCAGATACGGCGCTCCTATCCACCCACCTCATCCTGTGGCTCCGCGAAGTGGCCTCGAAGGCGCCCTCCAATGCTCACGACGCGACCTGGAGGCCTCCTTCGAGGCCTTCGCTTTGCTTCGGGCACCTCAGGATGAGGTGGAAGAATGGGACCATCCTGGTCTACAGCATAGAGATCGATCCCTCGTCGAAGAGCTCCCGTGACGTCTTCTCCTCCGATCCTGAAAACCCTTCTGCCCGGTCTCGGAGAGCGCGTGCTCGTCATGGGCATCCTCAACGTCACCCCGGACTCCTTCTCCGATGGCGGACGTTTCGAGGGTGTCGAGGCGGCACGCTCCCAGGCTGGCGCGCTCGTGGCGGAAGGGGCGGCCCTCGTCGATATCGGCGGAGAATCGACGCGGCCGGGCCATACGCCCGTGTCGGCCGAGGAGGAGCAGGCCCGCATCCTGCCCGTCATCCGCGATCTCGCCCCGCGCCTTGCGGTCCCCATCTCGGTGGACACCTACAAGGCTTCCACCGCCGACGTGGCGCTGGCGGCCGGTGCGCGCATCGTCAACGATGTCTGGGGCCTGCAGCGCGAGCCCGACATCGCCCGCGTGGCAGCTGCCCATGGCGCGCCCGTCATGGTGATGCACAATCGCGAGACCATCGATCCCGCGATCGACATCATCGCCGACATGCTGCGCTTCTTCGAGCGATCCCTCGACATCGCCCGCCGCGCCGGCATCTCGGATAGGGACATCGTACTCGATCCGGGGATCGGTTTCGGCAAGAGCTGGGCCCAGCATCTCGAAGCCCTGCGGCGCCTGCCCGAGATCAAGGCGCTGGGCTTTCCCGTCCTCGTCGGCGTCTCGCGCAAGTCGATGCTCGGGCGCCTGCACGATGCCGAGACGAAGCCGGTGGATCGCCTGTTCGGCTCGCTCTCGAGCCATGTCCTCGCCGCCACGCTGGGGGCCGACATCGTCCGCGTCCACGACGTGGCGCCCCATGTCGACGCCCTTCGCGTGGTCGACGCCGTGATGCGGACAGCCTCATGACCGACCGCATCCTGGTCGAACGCATCGCCGTCTTCGCCTATCACGGCCTTCTCGAAGAGGAAGCGCGGATAGGCCAGCGTTTCTACATTTCCCTCGACTGCCGGATCGACCTGCGGCCGGCCGGTCTGTCGGACGATGTGGCAAAGACCGTGAGCTATGCCGACCTCACCGAGATCGTCGTGCGCATCGCCACCACCCGGCGCTTCGCCCTCATCGAAGCTCTGGCCGAGGCCATCGCCGCCGAGATCCTCGAGCGGTTCGAGGGCGTGGACAGCATCGTCGTGCGCGTCGACAAGCCGAGCGCGCCGGTACCCGCGGTGATCGACGGCGTCGCCATCTCGATCCTGCGCAGCCGGGCCGGACTCCCGCGATGAGTGCCGCCTATCTCGGCCTCGGCAGCAATATCGGCGACAAGGCCGCGACCATCGCCGAGGCGATCCGGCGGCTCGAAGCCAGCCCGGGCATCCGTCTCACGGCACGGTCAAGCGATTACCGCACCCCCCCCTGGGGCGATACCGATCAGGACTGGTTCCTCAACGCGGCCATCGCCGTCGAGACCGACCTGACTCCCCACGACCTGCTGGAGACAGGTCTCACCATCGAGACCGCCATGGGTCGCGTGCGCGAGCGGCGCTGGGGGCCACGCGTCATCGATATCGATGTGCTCTCGTATGAGGGGGCGGCGATCTCCGACGAGCGTCTCGTCCTACCGCATCGTTTCGTGCGGGAGCGCGCCTTTGTCCTCGTTCCGCTCGCCGAAATCGCGCCGGATCTGGTCATCGGGCCGGAGACCGTGAGCCAAGCCCTGTCGAAGCTCGACACCACCGGTATCGTGCGGGACTGAGATCCGCCCACTCACGGACGCAGTTCGACGGGCGTTCCCACATCCACCCGCGCGTAGATGGCCGCCATCTCGTCATTGGCCACGCCGACGCAGCCGCTGGTCCAGTCCTTCAGCCGATGGAGCCGGCCGAGCCAGGAGAAGCCGTTCATGATCCCGTGGATCATAATGTCGCCGCCCGGCTCGTAGCCGCCGTCATGGGCGGCCAGCGTATCGGCCTCGTTCGGATAGGACACTTTCAGGGAAAGATGGGCGACGCTGAGCGGGTTGCGGTAGGCGATGGAATACAGCCCCTCAGGTGTGCGCCCGTCGCCCTCCCGCTGCTTGTGACCGATGGGAGAGAATCCGAGAGAGACGGGATAGGTCGCCAGAACGCGGCCCTCACGCAGAAGAGTCAGGCGGCGGGCCGACTTCTCGACGAGAACACGGTCGGCCCGGTCAGGCTCGGCGACGAGCTCGGGTGCGACGCGGCCGATCTGGGCGTGATCGACCGCGACGATCCCCACCGCACCCAAGGCGAAGAGAGCTCCGACCGCAAGGCCGATCCGCCATCGTCGCATTGCCACTCTCTCCGCTCGAACCTGGGGGGCTCATACCAAACCCCGCGAGTCCTGACGACCTGTCAGGGCGCGGCCGGTTCGAGCAGCTTGTTGCCTTCGTCCTCCAGCAACGGGACGTCGTAGTCGCGCAGAACCTTCTCGATATCGGCCCTGCGCTTGCGCAGGATCGTGTTGAGGCTGCGCTTCCAATCGTTCTCCTCCATCCGCACGCCCATGGCGATGCGGAAGGTGAGTGCAGGACGATCAGGCTCCTGCAGCAGCGGCACGACCTTCATGGCGACACCGCTCTGCTTGGCGAGCCAACCCGCGGCCGGCCCCCACAGGATCGCGGCGTCGATTGTCTTCTCAGCGAGATCACCGATGACCTCGGCAGAGACCGTCTGGTACTTGCGCGAAGGATCGAGCTGGTAGGGAGCGTAGGCCTTCATCGAAGCGATCAAGCCGAGCTCACCCATCCGGTTCACGGGTGGCGTCCCCCCGATGACACCGATGGACTTGCCCTTGAGCTTCGGATCGTCGAGCCGGGTCACGTCGTCGAACTCGCCGCTGCGGACGACCAGGGCATAACTGGAGCGGTAGTAGGGATTGGTGTGCTGGACCAGCTCACCGCCGGCAGCCGAGCCGATGATCAGGTCGCACAACCCGGTCCCGAGCGTATTGCGAACGAATCCGGGCCCCTGCGTCAGCCAGTAATAGCGGAGCTTGACCTTGAGCTCGTCGGCGAGGATCGCCGCGATCTTATTCTCAAATCCGTTCTCCTTGCGTTCGGAGAACGGCATGTTGCCCGGGTCGCCGCAGACGCGCAGGACATCCGTGGTGACGAGGTCGGGAAGCGACTGCGCCAACGTGGGACGCGCCCCTGCCGAAATCAGCAGGAGCGCGCAAACCGTCGTGGTGAAGGAGCCAAAGCGTGCCATTAGCCGCCCAGGCACTCCTTCTCGGCCTTCTTGGCCGCTTCCGGCTTGTCTTCCTTGTCGGTCGGACGCACGCGCGGCATGGCACCGGAGGCGCGGGCCTTCAGGTAGACGTAGAGGTCGTCGGCGTAGCACATCACGTTCTTGTTATCGCCGAAGGCGGGCATCACATTGGTGCCGCTCGAGCTGATGTCCTGCTTGCCACCGGCGATGATGCCGACGAACTCCTCATAAGACAGGCGCTTCAGCGAGTCCTTGAGGGCGGGCGCGTAGGTCGAACCCATGGCGTCGGGGCCGTGGCAGACGTGGCACTCGGCATGGTAGCGGCGGTAGCCGGAATAGGCGTACCAGTCGAACTTCTTGCCGTCGTTGGTGATGTGGTAGGTCGGGGCGCCATCCCCGTCGGAATACTTGCCGTCTTCGACCTTCACCGCCTGATACTTGTCGATCAGCTTGGCGTCCTTTTCAGGAGCATTCGGATCGAGCTGGTTCGCAACGGCAGGATCAGCGGCGGGCTTGGCATCCTGGGCCTGAACGGCGCCGGCGGAAGCGAATGCGAAAACGAGGGCGGCCACGAGCGGACGGATGGCGGCTTTGCTTTGATACTGCAACGACGTTTCTCCCAGGAGCAACCGTCGGCCCGTTCGACCGACGTTCGAAGTGTTCTTAATAACGATCTAATCATAAAGGTGCCGGCGCGGAAACCCGCGCCGGCACCCTATTGTCTCAGGCTTCGTGCGACCGATTAGTTCGGCAGCGAGAAGACGGTCAGCTGACCACCGAGGTTGGTGTAGTTCGAGAGGGCAGCGTAACCACCCACCGCGCCGAGACCGGCGTTCGGGTCGGTCAGGCCGGCCGCGAGGCCGATGCCGGCCCAGCCACCGACACCCGACAGGATGCCGACGAACTGCTTGCCCTTGTGCTGGTAGGTCATCACGTTACCGATGATGCCCGACGGGGTCTTGAACTTGTAGAGTTCCTTGCCGGTCTTGGAGTCAACGGCCTTCAGGTAACCCTCGAGGGTACCGTAGAACACGATGTCGCCAGCGGTGGCGAGGGCGCCCGACCACACCGAGAACTGCTCCTGGTTCGACCACTTGATCTTACCAGCGACGCCGTCCCAGGCGATGAAGTTACCCATGCCGCCGTGGCTGTTGGGGGCCGGGTACATGGCCAGCGTCGCGCCGACATAGGGCTGACCCGGGGTGTAGGAGACCCGGAACGGCTCGTAGTCCATGCAGACGTGGTTGGTGGGCACGTAGAACAGGTTGGTCTTCGGCGAGAACGCAGCAGGCTGCTGGTCCTTGGTGCCGAGGGCCGCGGGGCAGATACCCTTCGAGTTGGTATCTTCGCCGTTCTGCTCGGTGGAGTACTTGGCCTGGACCAGGGGGCGACCGTAGGTCTTGGAGCCCTTGTCCATGTCGACCTTGGAAGCCCAGTTCACCACCGGATCGAACTTCTCGGCGACCAGGAGCTCGCCGGTGGCGCGATCGAGGGTGTAGCCGAAGCCGTTACGATCGAAGTGGGTGAGGAGCGGACGATCCTTACCGTCGATCTTCTGATCCGTGAGGATCATCTCGTTGATGCCGTCGTAATCCCACTCGTCGTGCGGGGTCATCTGGTAGACCCACTTGGCCGCACCCGTGTCGGGGTTACGTGCCCAGATGGTCATCGACCACTTGTTGTCGCCCGGACGCTGCTTGGGGTTCCAGGTCGAGGGGTTGCCCGAGCCGTAGTACATCAGGTCGAGCTTGGGATCGTAGGAGAACCAGCCCCAGGTGCAGCCGCCGCCCGTCTTCCACTGATCGCCTTCCCAGGTCTTCAGCGAGGAATCCTTGCCGACCGGCTTGCCGAGAGACGTCGTCTTCTCCGGGTCCATGATCATGTCGGCATCGGGGCCCTGCGAGTAGCCGCGCCACACCTTCTTGCCCGACTTCGAGTCGTAGGCGGTGACGTGGCAGTTCACGCCGAACTCGCCGCCGGAGATGCCGACGATGATCTTGTCCTTGACCGGCAGAACCGTCGCGGTGTTGGTCTCACCCTTCTTCGGGTCGCCGTTGACGACGGACCAGTTCACCTTGCCGGACTTGGCGTCGAGCGAGACGACGGTGGTGTCGGCCTGGTGCAGGATGATCGCGCCGTCGGCATAGGCGAGACCACGGTTGACCGTGTCACAGCACATCACCGGGATGACGCTCGGGTCCTGCTTGGGCTCGTACTTCCAGACGATCACGCCGTCCTTGTCGAGGTCGAGGGCGTAGACGATGTTCGGGAAGGGGGTGTGCACGTACATCATGTTGCCGATGACGAGCGGCGAGCCTTCGTGGCCGCGCAGGACACCGGTCGAGAACGTCCAGGCCACCTGCAACTGCTTCACGTTGCTGGCATTGATCTGGTCGAGCTTCGAATAGCGCGTATTGGCGTAATCGACCGTCTGCAGAACCTGCTGGGCCGGATCGGCCGAGCGCTTCAGGACGTCGTCGTTGGCGAAGGCGGGGGCCGAAGCCACCAGACCAGCGCCGAGTGCGAGAAGATGGACCGCTCTCATGCATTCCTCCGACAAGTCTTTGACACAACTGGAGAGCAGTTCGACCTGCTTCCGTTTGCGCGACCTGTTATTTGCGACAGGGATAGTTCACTTCGATAGAGTCTCCTAAGCGGTTGTTTCCGCGAAACTTTCGCCTCAACCACCACCTGCTCTCCCGGTCGCCGCTACCCCTTTGCGGCGCCCCTCCGAACCGAAGCTTGAATGAACTCTAAGAAAAATCTCGGCGGCGTCAACTCGATTGAGCAAGCTTGAGCATGGTCTGCATCAAGTCCTGGTGAACGAATGTCTTCCCCGGCAGGCATTCCATGCACCTGCACAAGGAAATGCTGCGTTGCAAAATCGCCAAGTTCAAAGACAAAAGCATTTGTAAGACTCAGGTGCTTCTTATGCACTCCATGCATGAGCTCGGCCTGGCATGCCAGATTCTCTCTGTTCCAGCAGAGAACACTGGTGGAAACGACCGCTTCGTCCCACGGAAGGGCAAGTTTCACCACTCGGAATAAGCATTATTTTGCTTGCTTGCAAAATAGATCGAGTACCCCCGGCATGTGCGGAAACATCGATTGGGCGCCATTTGATCGGACGCTGCGTTGTCTCGCCGCATGAGTACGTAGCGCGCCGCGCATGCGCCTTACGTCTTGTGCGCATGTGCATAATGTTGCGTCGGCGATATCTTGCGCCTCATGCAGGACGGTAAACGCTGTTCAAGCGGCGATGACGCCCGGAAAGCGATTCGCCAAATCCTCGCGCATGGCCTCCGACCATGCCCGGTCGCGTCTGTTGCGTGGCCGGTCGAGGGTCACGTCGGCGAGCAGGCTGGCAGGGCGCGCGGAGACGAGCAGGAGCCGGTCGGCGATCTCGATCGCCTCCGCGACGTTATGGGTGACCATGAGCACGCTCATCCCCTCGCGCCCCACCGTCTCCACCACGATCTCCCGCAGGGACGCGGCGGCCCTGTCGTCCAGGGACACGAAGGGCTCGTCGAGCACCAGGATTCGGGGACGTAGGGCCAAAGCGCGGGCGAGGGCCACGCGACGTGCCATGCCCAGGGAGAGCTTTCCCGGATAGCGGCCGCGCCACGGCGTCAGCCCGAGGGATTCGAACAGGCCGTCGAGATCACGCCCCCGCTCCGGGCGGGGCAGGCCGAGGCGGACGTTCTGCTCGACGCTGCGCCAGGGGAGGAGGCGAGGCTCCTGGAAGACCATGGCGATCCCCGCCTCGCGCGGATCGGGAGTCACCGCGCCCTCGTATGCGTCGTCGAGGCCGAGCAGGATGCGCAGGGTGGTGGTCTTGCCCGCCCCGGAGGGGCCGATGAGGCAGGCGATCTCCGAGCGGCGGATGGTGAAGGAGAGGTCGCGCACCGCCTCCACCGGCTCCGGCCCATCGGCGCCGTAGACTTTGCGGAGGATGGAGACGGAGAGAGCGTCCGCCATCTCAGCGCCAGCGCCGGACATACGCTTCGAGGCGCTGGAGGATGAGGATGTCGATGGCGATCATGACACTCATGAAGACGACGCTGTAGCCGATGATGGCCGCCACGTTCAGGCTCTGAACGAAGTAGAAGTTGATGGCGAAACCGACGCCGTTCGGCCGCCCGAGCAGCTCGATCACCAGCACGATCTTCCAGGCCAGCGACAGGCCGGACCGGGCCGCGGCCACGACGAACGGCTGCAGTTGCGGCACCAGGACGTGGGCGATCCAGGTGCGGCGATCGAACCGGTAGGTCTGCGCCATTTCCTCGAGCCCCGGATCGAGGCCCCGCGCGCCCTCCCGCACGATCACCGCCACGTTGGGCAGCTTGTTGAGCACCACGGCCAGTACCGCGGCCCCTTCGTTGAGGCCGACCCAGATATAGGCCAGCACGGTGATGACGAGGGCGGGCGTGTTGAGCAGAATGAGGAGCGGTGTGTCGAGGGCGAGGTTCAAGCCCTTGAAGCGTCCGAGGGCGATCCCAAGGAGCACGCCGAGCCCCATGGCGATCATGAAAGAGACGCCCACCCGCGTTAGGGTGATGCCGACATTGCGCCAGAGGTCGCCGCTGGCCGATTCACTGACGATGAAATCGAGGATCGCGAGCGGTGCGGG
The DNA here is from genome assembly GCF_054817845.1 of Methylobacterium sp. CM6241. Lineage (NCBI taxonomy): Bacteria > Pseudomonadati > Pseudomonadota > Alphaproteobacteria > Hyphomicrobiales > Methylobacteriaceae > Methylobacterium > Methylobacterium sp. CM6241. The sequence goes on along the minus strand of NZ_CM139246.1, from coordinate 3,640,889 downwards.
CAGGAGCCGCGATCCCGCCAGGCTCGCCGCCGCCTGCCAAGCCGCCAGCAGCAGCAGGACGGAGACGAGCCGGGTCGCCACCCCCATGGCGTTGGAGCCGGGCCGGATCAATGTCCGCCGTACCGATCGGAGAGGCCGCAGCGGCTCAACCGTTTCCGGCCCCGTCGAAATACAGGCCGGGGGGCAGGGTCGTCCCCGCCCCGACGAGGCGCTCGCCGCCGAGCTTGGACAGAACGCCGAACAGGCGCTCACCGTCGCCGCGCTCGGTGGCGATGGGCCGGCGCGGAATGCCGGCGAGGAAGTCCCGCTTCAGGGCCTCGAAGGTCGGCTCGTCATCGGCCGACATCAGCGGTCGCACCACCTCCCAGGCGGACGGGTCGTTGGCGAGCATCTCCTTGGCGGTGCGCGAGGCGCGGGCGAAGCCGGCGATCGCCTCGCCCTTGCCCGAGACCGTGCTCCCTTCGAACAGGTAGCCGATGAGGGCGATGGAGCCGGTGGCGCCGAAGGCGCGCATGATGTCGTCGGAGCCGATGATGCGACGGAACCCCTTGGGCTCGAGCCGTGCGCAATAGGTCCAGTAGAGCAGGGCTGCGTCGAGTTCTCCCTGTTCCAGCTTCAGGGCCAGGAGGGGCGGCGCGCCATAGGCGATCTGCGCCTGAGATTCGAGGTCGATCCCGGCGGCATCCTTGGCCTGAGCCTTGAGCAGCAGCCAGTTCTTGTCGAGGGGCCCTCCGGCGATTCCGAGGCGTTTCCCGACGAGATCCTTGAGGCCTGCGATGGAACTGCCGGGCGGCACCATCAGCGATCCCTCGGTGGTGGAATAGGGGATAAAGCGCATCGCCCTGCCCTCGTTGCCGAGGCGGGCGGCCCAGAGCAGGTCCCCCACGATGGTGTCGACCTGACCGCCGAGAAAGGCGATGCGGGCGGCGTCGTTGCCGGCGAGCTTGACCACGTCGAGGGTGAAGCCGTTGGCCGTGTCGAGGCCGCGCGCCTTGATGATGGCGGCCTCCCAGGACACGGTGCCGAAGGGCAGGCTGCCGACGCGCACGCTCGCCGATGCGGCCGCCACCGCGCCGGCCATGGGCCAGAGCGCCGCCGTCGCGAGCAATCCGCGCCGTGACAGCATGAGCATCGTCTCCCTGGAACCGGATTTTGAAAGCCCGGATTTTGCCGTTCGACGGCCTCATCACTGAGACTGCCCGGCGGTCCTTATATTTAATAGGGTCTCACATCTCCGTCGTCCACCGACGCGCGCCACGGTCGAGTGGCCGCAGGTGACGAGCTCGGACGACCGGGGGCAGAGAATCCGAAAAACCCGAGCTCCGGAAAACTTGCCGGACTACGCTGCTCGGGGCAGGGTCCGGACCCGGAATGCCTCCGGTACCATCACGACATCCAGTCGCTGGATGACATCCACCTCACCCAACAGGAATGCAGGCCATGGCCGGATCACGCGAAGACGTTATCGACGACGCTACCATAGCAGAGCGTTTGAGCGCCGAGCTGCCCGCCTGGACCTACGAGGATGGCTGGATCCGGCGGACCTACAAGACAGCGAGCTGGAAGAGCACGCTGATGGTCATCAACACGGTGGGACACCTCGCCGAGGCCGCCTGGCACCATCCGGATCTCACCGCTTCCTATGCCTGGGTCGAAGTGCGGCTGATGAACCATGCCGCCAAGGGCATCACCGACAAGGATTTTGCCCTGGCGAAGAAGATCGAGGAGGTCGTGGGCTGGCAGCCCGGAACGGAAGGCCAAGGCCTGGAGGGCACGCCCGGCGACGCGCGCTTCGCTTATATCAAGTACGACAAGTAGGGCTCACCGCGCCTCCTTCACTCTCCGGCACTCGGTCTTGAGATAGGCGGTCTTACCGATCTCCTCGTTGAGATCCGTACGGGAGATGATCTCCTGCCAGCCGTTGGTGCAGCCGAGTTCGTTAGAAACGCGGACCTTGCGCACCTCGCTCGCCTTGTCGTCCGAACAGGCCTCGATCGGGATCGCGTTGGCGCAGACGAGCACGACGGCGATGAAGGTGTTCATGACAGGCTCCGGTGCGAGGCGGGGCCGTGCCCCTCGGCCCTCTACGTCGGACGGAGGGCTTCGGTTTCGCGTGAGCCCGCTCTCTCGAAGATGATCGGAGAGTCGAGGCCTGCCCTTCACCCCAGATCGACGAACCTCTCGGCCGAGTAAGTCGCCCCCTCCACCGGGTTGGCGACCCAGCGGGTACGGCCGACGCGCAGGTCGTGGCCGGAGTGGAAATGGCCGGAGACCCAGAGATCGGGCCGGCTCGCCTCGGGGAGATCGTCGAGAGCGGTGGTGGCGTAGAAGGCCGGCACCCACCAGGGCACGCCGGGCGTGGTCCGGAACGCGTCGGCCGCCAGTGGACTGCCCGGATGGTGGGTGACGACCACGGTGGGGCCGGGATGCGGCACGGCGAGGGCGCCGGTCAGCTCGGCCTTCTGGGCCAGATGCGCCGCCATGGCATCGGCGGGCGACCAGACCGTGCCGTCACCCTTGCGGATCGACCCGCGAAACTCTCGCGAACCGGTCACCGGGTCGGTCATCCGCGCGGCGGCGAAGGCGACGGGGTCGGCCGGGTGGTCGGCGACGGTCTCGTCGAGCCAGCGACCGGCCAGCGACCAGTCACTCCAGAGCGTAGTGCCGACGAAGCGGATTCCATAGAGGACGACGCTGGCACCGTGGTTGAGGAGGTGGACCGGACCGCCCTCCCCCGACGTGTTGATCCGCGCCACCTCGGCCTCCAGGGCGGCGATCAGTTCGGGCGCGGTGCGCGGGTCACCCGTCGGCGCATAATGTTCGTGGTTGCCCGGCACGAGCACGATGGGACGGCCCTGCGCGATCTGTCGCAGGGCGGCGAGGCCGAGTTCGGGCCGGCCCTCGTAAAGATCGCCGGGACAGACCAGCACGTCGAACGCTTCTGCCGGCCGCGCGATCGTCTCCGGACGCCGGCGCTCGAGATGCAGGTCGGAGATCGGGAACAGGCGCATCTTTCAGAACCTCATCATCTTGGCGATGCCGGGCATCGGCGCGGCCGGGCGGCGGGGCACGCTCTCACGCGACGGGATGCGCCGCGCGCCATTCGGCACGGGCGGCCTTGAGGATGTCCACGGCCGAATCCGCGTTGAGCACGGCGATGCCGGCCGCCGCCACGAGATCGGGCCAGGGCGAGAGGGTGAGCGCCGTGACGAGGCCTGCGCCGATGATGGCGAGATTGGCAAAGGCATCGTTGCGGGCCGAGAGATAGGCTGCCCGGGTCAGGCTTCCCCCGCCCTCGCGGTGACGCGCCAGCATCATGGCGCAGACGAGGTTCACGCCGAGGGCGCCGAGGCCGGCGAGGGTGAGCGGCAGCGGCGCGGGGGGCGCCATGTCGGAGACCTTCTCCCAGGCGGCATAGGCGGTGGCGAGTGCTGGCAGCAGCAGGATGCCGGCCAGCGCCATGCCGAGCCGCGCCCGGTTTCGCAGGCTCCAGCCGATCCCGGCGAAGATCAGCAGGTTGAGCGCCGCATCCTCCAGGAAATCCAGGCTGTCGGCGATGAGCGCGAGGGAGCCGATCGCCAAAGCCACGGCGATCTCGATGCTGAAATAGGCGAGGTTCAGTCCCGCCACCCGCAGGACGACCGGGCGCAGGGTGGCGTGACCTGCCGGGGTGGATGCGTCGGTCATCGGCTCTCAGGATCGGCTCTCGAAAAAGTCTTTGCCTCTTGGACCGACGACGACAGGCCTGTCGAGCCGCGATTTTCGGCGTGCTTGCGCTGGATTTGCAGCAGCGCTTGTGCGACGCGACACGTCGGATGCGGGGCCAAGTCCCGTGAGTACGACGTGAGACGGGGGGAGACCGACCGATGATGCCAGAGCTGCGCGTCCTGTATTTCGAGGATCTCGAGGTCGGATTGTCCGAAACCTTGAACAAGGTCATCGCCTCCTCCGACGTGGTGGGCTTCGCCGAGATCACCGGCGATCGCAACCCGATCCACCTGTCCGAGCACTTCGCGGCCCGCACGCCTTTCGGCACCCGCATCGCCCACGGCCTGTATACGGCCGGGCTGATCTCGGCCGTGCTCGGCACCCGCCTGCCCGGCCCCGGCGCCATCTACATCAGCCAGACCCTGAACTTTCGCGCGCCGGTCCGCATCGGCGACACCGTCCAGGTGACGGTGGAAGTGGCTGAGCTCGTCCCCGAGCGCCGCCGCGCCCGGCTCAAATGCACCTGCTCGGTGGCGGGTGAAGTCGTCCTCGACGGAGAGGCCCTGGTGAAGGTCCCGACCAAGGAGGAGGCCGACCCGCTCGCCATCCGCATGGGCGGCCGCCCCGCGAACGCGTAGCGCGCATACCCCTCTTTCCGCATGCGGGAAGAGGGGCAGCTCCGGCCATGCGCATCATCTGCCAGGGCATAGGATGCGGCCAGCGGTGACACCCATCCCCATCGACGACCCCTCCGACCCCCGCATCGCGGCCTATGCCGCCATGCGGGAGCGCGACCTGATCGGCCGCGAGGGCCGCTTTATCGTGGAGGGGGAGGTGACCCTGCGGGTCCTGCTCTCGGGTGCCGCGCGTTTCCCGGCCGAATCACTGCTCCTCAGCCACGAGCGCCTGGCGCCCCTCTCCGATGCGCTCGCCGCCCTGCCCGCTTCGGTGCCGGTCTATACGGCCTCGAAGGCGGTGATGAGCGCCATCGCCGGCTTCCCGATCCACCGGGGCGTGATGGCGGTGGCCTCGTGCGGAGCGCCCCCACCTCTCGTCCTGCCACCGTCCCCGGCGCCCGTCACGATGGTCGGGCTCGTCGGCTTGACCAACCATGACAATGTCGGCGGCCTGTTCCGCAACGCCGCCGCGTTTGGAGCCACCGGCATCCTTCTCGATTCCGCCACCTGCGACCCGCTCTATCGCAAGGCGATCCGGGTTTCGGCGGGCGCGGCGCTGATCGTGCCGTTCGCGCGGCTGGAGGCAGAGGCCATGCTGCACTTCGCGCAGGCCAACGACCTCGTCCCCCTGGCATTCAGCCCGCGCGGGGAGGCGGTGCTCGCGGACCTGCCGCCCTCACCGCGCACGCTTCTGCTCCTCGGCACCGAGGGGCCGGGGCTGTCGCACGGCCTGATGGCGCGCGCCCGAACAGTGCGCATTCCCATGGCACCGGGATTCGACTCGCTGAACGTGGCGACAGCGGGGGCATTGGCGCTCCACCATCTGGCGATGCAGGCACGCGACAATCCGCACCCATTGTCCCGCTGGTGATGCCGGTCGAGATTAGGCGGCAAGCTAGGCCGGTGCGTCGGGGATTCCGGACGCCGCGACCTTGAGCTTGGAATGAATCTCGATACCCCTTACGGGAGGAACGATCCGCCGTAGGGGGCCTGTCGCCGAAGGAGTTCAACGCGTTGCTTCAGTCTCGGGATGGCATGCGGACCTTGTCCGGACGCCGCGTCATCATCGTCGGCGCCGGCCCCGGGGGATTGGCGACGGCGCTGCTCCTCGCACGAGCGGGCATCCACGTCACGGTGGTCGAGAAGGACCCTGCCGTCGGCGGCCGGACCAAGACGGTGGAGGCGCCCGGCGGCTACCGCTTCGATATCGGCCCGACCTTCTTCCTCTATCCACAGATCCTCGCCGACATCTTCGAGACATGCGGCGAGCGTCTCGAGGATCACGTCAAGCTGGAGCGGCTCGATCCGCAATATCACCTCGTGTTCGAGGGTAAGGATGCGGAGGGCAGGAACGGGGTCTCGGGCGAGATCCGTGCCACCGGTGACATGGAGCGCCTCGAGGCGGAGATCGCCCGCATCGCCCCGGACGACGCCAAGAACGTCCGCAAGTTCTTCGCCGACAACCGGGTGAAGCTGAAATTCTTCAAGCCCGTGCTGGAACAGGCCTTCCACACCCTGCGCGCCATGGCCTCGCCGGCCATGATCGCCGCTCTCCCCCACCTCCATCCCGGCCGCAGCGTCGACAAGGACCTGCAGCGCTACTTCAAGGACCCGCGGGTCCGCCTCGCCTTCGCGTTCCAGACCAAATATCTCGGGATGTCGCCGTTCCGTTGCCCGAGCCTGTTCACGATCCTGTCGTTCCTCGAATACGAACACGGGGTCTACCATCCCGTCGGCGGCTGCGGCGCGGTGTCGGAGGCGATGGCCGGGCTCGCCCGCCGCATGGGCGTGGACATCCGCCTCGACACTTCGGTCGACCGGGTGATCTTCGATGGCAAGAAGGCCACCGGGGTGGTCTGCGGGACAGAGACCCTGAAGGCCGACGCGGTGGTCATCAACGGCGATTTCGCCAAGGTCATCAAGGATTTGGTGCCGCAGACGCATCGCCCACGCTGGCGCGACGCCAAGATCGGCAAGGCCCGCCTCTCCTGCTCGACCTTCATGATGTATCTCGGGATCGAGGGGAAAGTGCCGGCGGCGCTGGGCCACCACACGATCTTCCTGTCGGAGGAATACGCCCGCAACATCCGGGAAATCACCGAGGGCACCCTGCCGATGCAGCCCTCCCTCTATGTCCAGCACGCGGGCTACACCGATGGCGGCATGGCGCCGGCCGGCCATACCAGCCTCTACGTCCTCGTGCCGGTGCCGAACCTGAAGTCGGGGATCGACTGGCCCTCCACCCGTGAGAGCTACCGCCGTCTCGTCCTCGACCGGCTGAAGCTGCTCGGCCTCGACGATATCGAGGATCGCATCCGCTACGAGCGTATCGTCGACCCGTCGCAATGGCGCGACGATTTCTTCGTGTATGAGGGCGCCACCTTCAACCTCGCCCACGACCTGATGCAGATGTTGTATTTCCGCCCTCACAACCGCTTCGGGCCAGGGCTCTACCTCGTGGGCGGCGGCACTCATCCGGGTTCGGGCCTGCCGGTGATCTACGAGGGCGCGCGCATCACCGCCCGTCTCCTCATCGAGGAGCTCTCAGCCGGGCGCGTCGGCGCGGAGGCCGCCGGCATCCCCACCACCCAGCCGCTCGCCACGTCGGGCGAAGCTTCGTGAGGCGTTTCTTCGCGACCGCTTTGGCGCTGGCCTTCGTCATGCCTCTCGATCCCGCGCGGGCAGCCACCGTCGAGGTCGTGGTGGAGGGAATCGAGCCGGGGGCGGGTGCGGTCTACGTCGCTCTGTGCCAGGGCGGCCTGTCGGAGACCGAGTGTCGCAATGGGCAGGACGTTCCCGCCGACGGCAGGAGCCAGCGGGTGATCCTCACGGGGATCGAACCCGGCGCCTACGCGGTGGCGGCCTATCAGGATCTCAACGGCAATCGTCGCCTCGACCGGACGGGCCTTGGCCTTCCCCTCGAACCCTATGGCTTTTCCGGCGAGGCGGCGCGCGCGCGACCGGATTTCGCCCGTGCGCGCGTCGTCGTGCGCGAACCGGGTCTCGCCCTGCGGGTGCGCCTCGTCCGCGCCCTGCCACCCCGCTGAACCCGCCCAGGATGAGTCCGGGACAGGAGCCCCTGGTCGTGGTCCGGGGCGCCGTCCTCGCCTATCGCGGGCATCGGGTCCTGCGGGGCGTCGATTGCCGGATCGAGGCGGGCGAGACCCTCGCCCTGCTCGGCCCGAACGGCGCCGGCAAGAGCTCGCTCATGCGCATCGTGGCCGGACGATTACCGCCGGAGAGCGGCACCGTGCGGATCGCTGGTGCCGATCCGTTCCGTGAGCGCGAGGCACGGCGCGCCATCGGTTGGGTGCCACAGGAGATCGCCCTCTATCCGCGCCTCACCGTGGCGGAGAACCTCTCCGTCTTCGCGCAGCTCTCCGGGATCGGCCGGCGCGAGCGCAAGGCGGCGGTCCAGGCCGCCATCGATCTGGCCGATCTCGGCGAGGTGGCGCGGCGTCCGGTGGGCCACCTGTCCGGCGGCTACCAGCGCCGGGCCAATATCGCCGCGAGCCTGATGGCGCGGCCGCGCCTCGTCCTCCTCGACGAGCCGACCCAGGGAGTGGACCTGCACGCGCGCGCCGCGATCCATGCGGTGCTCGCGCGCCTGCGAGAACAGGGCGCCGCGATCCTCATCGCCACCCATGATTTCGCCGAGGCCGAACGCCTCGCCGACCGGGTCGCCATCCTGGCGGACGGGCGGCTCATCCATGAAGGCCGGCTCGCCCTCCTCCTCGAACGCATCCGCGCGGAAGTGCCCGAGCACGAGGTGGCGCTCACCAATCCCGCCGGCCCGGACGCCGTGGCCGCCCTGCGCCGGGCGGGATTCACCCCTATCGATACCGGACTGACCTGGAGGGCGAGCCACAGGGCCGGGCTCGACGGGACCGCGCTCCTCGGCAGCCTGCGGGCGGAAGGCGTGCCGGTGGGGGAAATCCGCATCCGCGCACCGGGCCTGGACGCGATCTATCGCGAGGCCCTCGACCGGGCCGGGCCGGGCCGGGCCATGCCCCTCCACACGGGACACGAGGCATGATCACCGCCGCCTTCCGGGTGATGCTGATCAGCCTTCGGCGCGACCGCGCCGCCCTGGTCATGGCCTTCGTCCTGCCGACCGTGATCTTCATGATCTTCGCTGCGATCTTCTCGGGCGCCATCGGCGACCGGATCCGCATCCATCTCGGTCTCGTCGACCTCGCCCGCACGGCAACCACCGAGCGGCTGATGACGGCCCTGGAGGCCGACACCTCCCTGCGCATCGAGCGTCTGAAGGCCACCGATCTCGCCGGGGCGACGAGCGCGGTCCGGCGCGGGGAGGTGGACGCCGCCCTGGTCCTTCGGGGCGACCTCGACGCACCCGTGGCCGGAGCCCCGCCCGAGGCCGCCCAGCCGGTGATCCTCATCGAGAACCCCGCCCGGGCCCTAGCCACGCCGATCGCGCTCGGCCAGTTGCAGCGCATCCTCAACGAGGCCCTGCCCGACGTGGTCCTCGCCCGGATCGTCGCCGACGTGGAACGGTCGGGCAAGATCGGGCCGGACGAACGCGCCTTCCTCAACTCGGCCTTCGCCGAGCAGCGCGCCCGCAAGGAGCCGTTCTCCTTCGCCTCCCTGGTGGAACGCCAGAGCACCGCCTCGGGCAGCACCAACGAGCGGGTGAGCTATTATGCCGGCGCCATCACCGCCGTATTCCTGCTGTTCGCGGCCATGCAGGGAGCGATGTCCCTGGTGGAGGAGCGGCAATCGGGCCTCGCCGACAGGCTCATGGCCGGGCCCGGAGGGCTCGCCGTGGTGGTGGTGGGGAAGTTCCTGTTCCTGGTGATCCAGGGCGTGGTCCAGGCCGGGCTGATCTTCGCCGCCGCCGCCCTGGTCTACAGGGTCGAGATCGGCCCGCACTGGCCGGCCTGGATCGTCACCTCGTTCCTCGTCTCGGCCATGGCGGCGGGGTTGGCGCTCGCCGCCTGCGCGGCGGCCAATACCCGCCAGCAGGCGCATCTCGCGTCCACCTTCGGCGTTCTACTGCTCTCGGCGGTGGGCGGCAGCATGGTCCCACGCTTCCTGATGCCGCCCTGGCTGCAGCAGGTCGGCTGGCTCACCCCCAACGCCTGGGCGATCGAAGCCTATCAGACGGCGCTCGGCGAAGGCATGGCCGCGGCCATGCCGGCCTGGGGGGTGATGATCACCGTGGCGGCCTTGGGCCTGGTGGCCGCCGTGGGGTTGGTGGCGCGTCGGGTGGTGTGAGCCTGCGGGCGTCACCTCGAACCTGAAACTGGCCGGCCCGAACTTCCAATCCCCGCTCTCGGCCTTGTAATGGGCAATAACTCCGGCGGCGCGACCGGTTAGCGCGTTGACCGCGCGGCGATCCGGTCTAGCTTCACCCGTGAGGCGCGGCATCGGCCGGGCCCAGGGAGTGACGATGAACATGCGGGTCGGGTCTTCGGTCGCCGTGGTCGGCGCAGGGTTGGGCGGCCTCGCGGCGGCCTGCGTCAGCGCTGCGCGCGGCCACACGGTCACTCTCTACGACAAGAACGATTGGCTCGGCGGCAAAGCGGCGGTGCTGCACGAAGGCGGATTCCGCTTCGACATGGGCCCGACCATCCTCACGGTGCCGAAGGTGCTTGAGCGCATCTTCCAGGAAGCCGGCCGCAACATCCACGACTATCTCGATCTGCGCCGCCTCGATCCGCAATGGCGCTGCTTCTTCGACGATAACACCCATCTCGACCTCATGGCCGACGTGCCCACCATGGCGGCCGACATGGAGCGTTTCGCGCCCAATACCGGCGCCGGCGAGGGCTACAAGAAGTTCCTCGAAATCTCCGAGCACCTGCACGACGTCTCGAACAAGTTCTTCTTCTGGAAGCCGGTCGAAGACTTGTTCGACACGATCAACATCCGCGCCAACATGAATCCCGGCACCCTGCGGGACGTGCTCTCCCTCCGCATGGGCTCGTCGGTTGCCGGCACCATCCGCTCGAAGGTCAAGGATGCGCGCCTCGCGCAGATGCTCGACCATTTCGTGCAATATGTCGGCTCGTCCCCCTACGGCGCGCCGGCCGTGCTCTGCGCCATCGCCCACATGCAGACCGCCGAGGGCGTCTGGTACCCGATGGGCGGCACCCGCGCGGTGGCCGAGGCGCTGACGAAGCTCGCCTCCGAACTCGGCGCGACCCTGCGGCCTGGCGACGAGGTCACCGGGCTCGCCATCGAGAAGGGCACGGTGAAGGGCGTGAAGACCGCCGCCGGCATCACCCCGTTCGACGCGGTGATCTCCAACATGGATTCGGTGCGGACCTACCGCGAGCTCGTCGGCGGCGATGTCGGCAAGGCCTACGAGAAGAAGAGCTTCGAGCCGGCCTGTTCCGGCGTGGTGCTCTATCTCGGCCTGAACAAGCGCTACGACCACCTGAACCACCACGATTTCGTCTTCTCCCGCGATCCGGAGGAGGAGTTCGACTACATCTACCGCAAGGGCGAGCCGGCTCCGGACCCGACCGCCTATCTCGCCGCCCCCTCCTCCACCGACCCGTCGGTGGCCCCCGAAGGCGGCGAGGCGCTCTACGTCCTCGTCCACACGCCCTACCTGAGGCCGCACCACGACTGGTCCAAGATGTTCCCGGCCTACCGCCAGGTCATCCTCGACAAGCTCAAGCGCACCGGCCACATGCCGGATCTCGAAGAGCGCATCGTCGTCGAGCGCCATCTGACGCCGCAGGACATCCACGAGCGCTACAAGGTGCTCAACGGGGCGATCTACGGCCTCGCTTCGCACGGCAAGTTCATGGGCGCGTTCAAGCCGGGCAACCGCTCGCGGCAGGTGCGCGGCCTGTATCTCGCCGGTGGCGCGGCCCATCCCGGCCCCGGCATGCCCATGGTGATGATGTCGGGTTGGATCGCCGCCGACGCGCTCGATTCCGACGCTCGGCAGGGTGGGGCGGCCGGTAGCGAGGTACGGCAGAGCGCGTGAGGCCAGCGGCGTCCCCGGCCCGACCGGCTCCCCGTCATTCGCCGCTGATCTGGCGGTTCATGGTCGGGTATTTCGACCGCTTCCTGCGCCGGCACATGAACGCGCTCCGGCTCGCCCGCTGGGGCGCGCCGGATTGTGCCGATCATGCCGGCCCCATCGTCGTCGTCCTCAACCATCCGTCCTGGTGGGACGCGGCCGTGGTGATCCTCCTGGCCGGCCGCCTGTTTCCGGAACGGACGAGCCACGCCCCGTTCGATGCGGCGGCGCTGGAGAAATACGCGGTCTTCGGGCGAATCGGCGCGTTTCCGGTGGATCTCGAATCGCTGCGCGGGGCGGCGCAATTCCTTGCCCATTCCCGCGCGATCCTCGGCGCGCCCGGACAGATGCTCTGGATCACGGCGCAGGGACGCTTCGTCGATGTCCGCGCCCGCCCGCTCGACCTGCGCGCGGGAGTCGCGAGACTCCCCGAGATCGCCCCGGACGCGCTGTTCGTGCCCCTGGCCCTGGACTACGCCTTCTGGGAAGAACGAGGCGCCGAAGCCTTCGCGGCCTTCGGCACGCCGGTGCGGGGTGCCGATCTCCTCGCGCTGCCCCGGCCGGAGCGGCTGGCCCGGATGGAGGCCGACCTGACCGCCACCCTCGACCGGCTCTCCGCGGACGTCGTCGCCCGCGAGCCCGACCGCTTCACGACCCTGACCTCCGGCGGCAAGGGTATCGGCGGAATCTATGACGGCTGGCGCCGGATGCGGGCTATCCTCACCGGTCGCCGCTTCGACCCCGCCCATCGCCCCGAGGGAGACAGAGCCCCGTGACCCTCGTCCTGGCGCTCGTCGCCCTCGCCTTCGCCCTCCTCCCCGCCATCCTGGCCTGCGCGAACCTCATCGCCTTGCGCACGCCGGAGCCGGAAGCGGCGCAGGACGGGCTGGTCTCGATCCTGATCCCCGCTCGCGACGAGGAAGGCACCATCGTCGACACGGTGCGGGCCGCGCTGGCGAGCACCGGCATCGCCGTGGAGGTGCTGGTGGGGGACGACCATTCCACCGATGGCACGGCGGGCCTCGTCCGCGCCCTGGCGCAGACCGATCCCCGGCTCCGGCTGGTCCCCGTGCCCGCCCTGCCCGAGGGCTGGACGGGGAAGAACCACGCCTGCGCTGCCCTCGCGGCCGAGGCGAGGGGCGGGCAGCTCCTCTTCATCGACGCGGACGTCTCCCTCGCGCCCAGTGCCGCGGCAGGGCTCGTCGCCCATGCCCGCGCCACCGGGGCCGCCCTGGTGAGCGCCGTGCCGCGTCAGATCATGCGCAGCCTGGGCGAGCGGCTCACCGTGCCGATGATCAATTTCCTCCTCGTCGGCTACCTCCCCGTGCCGATGATGCGCGCCTCGCTCCGTCCGGCTCTCGGCGCCGCCTGCGGCCAGCTCGTCCTCATAGACCGCTCCGTCTACGGTGAGACCGGCGGCCACGGCGCCATCCGCGGACTCCTGCATGACGGCGTGTTCCTGCCCCGGATCCTGCGCCATGCCGGGCATCGGACCGACCTCGTGGCCGGGCACGCGCTCGCCACCTGCCGGATGTACCGGAACCTCGCCGAATCCTGGGCCGGCTTCTCGAAGAACGCCCATGAGGGTATGGCCACGCCCCGTGCCCTCCCCGTCTGGACGCTGCTCCTGCTCGCGGGTCATGTTCTGCCGCTGCTGCTCGTTCTCGCCGCCGCCTTCGGCCTCGCGACTCCGACGGCCGGGCTCGTCGCGCTCGCTGCCCTCGTCGTCTCGCTCGCCACCCGCGCGGCGATCACCCTCATCACCCACGAGCCGGCCGCGACCATCCTCCTCCACCCGCTCGGTGTGGTGGTGGCCCTGGCGATCCAGTGGAACGTGCTGCTGGACCCCAAGCGCGCCGGAGCGGCGGTGTGGAAGGGCCGAAGCTATCCGGTGAAGGGGACGAAGAGGCCCCATTCCCAGCCGTAGGCGAGGCCGGGTTTTCAAGCGGTACCGTCGCCTGCCGGCTGTTCCCCGGCTGGCCGGCCGCGCACAGGATTTCTATCCCGGCGACCAAAGGATCGGCCCGGCATCACGACGACGCGTCGGCTGAACCGGAGACCACCGGAGCGTGGAACGAAGTATACCAAGTGTTTGTTTTTTTTGACGCAAATATCAAAAAACTCTTGGTTTTATAATTTATGCAGATCGAATACTCGGATCTACGCGGCACGACATTGTCTACCCCGACAGGGATCCGATCATAGCCTGCCCGTGCCGGTCAAACAGCTCGGAATGCGATGGCTTCGATCTTCTGCCTTCCCGTCATCGTCGCGGCCAAGCCGGTGAAGTTATTTTTCCCGACTGTGGTGGATGAAAAATCCTGCTCATCCGTGAGGCATTTTGGAGCAAAATTTCGCGAATTCTGGATGAATCCTCTTCGGCTTATGCATTATGGTGCTTGCAAGCCAATCTGATATGCCAAATACTGAATACCAGCCAGCGACCTCTGATCTCGACGATCACTTGCCGCGGCCAAGGAAGCCGATGCGCTGGGGTGCCTCGACCACCAAGCCTTCAAGTATCCATGTCCATGATCAGGGAGAAAGCTCATGGCGACGTCCGTGACCGCGCCCATAGCGGTGCAACCTTCAAAGCGGTGGCTCCAACTTATTCTCGGCGTTGCCTGTATGGTCGCCGCGGCGAACATCCAGTACGCCTGGACTCTGTTCGTCCCGGAAATTCAGAAGACGTTCGGCTGGGACCGCGCCGCGATCCAGGTCGCGTTCACGATCTTCGTCGTGGTGCAGACATGGCTGACCCCGATTGAAGGCTATTTCATCGATAAGTACGGCCCGAGCCGGGTCGTGATGTTCGGTGGTCTGATGACCGGCCTCGCCTGGGTCATCAACTCCTACGCCACCTCGCTCACCGGCTTCTATCTCGGCTCCGTGGCGGGCGGTATCGGTGTGGGCTGTGTCTACGCCACCTGCATCAACAACGCCCTGAAATGGTTCCCGGACAAGCGCGGCCTCGCGGTCGGCCTGACGGCGGGCGGCTACGGCGCCGGCTCGGCCCTCACCATCCTGCCGATCGCCAGCATGATCTCGCACGGCAGCTACGCCCAGGCCTTCTTCATCTTCGGCCTGATCCAGGGCGCGGTCATCATGCTGGCCGCCATCGGCCTGCGCTCCCCGGCCAAGGACCAGGTCATCTTCTCGACCAAGGTCCTGCAGACCCGGCGCGACTACACCCTCGGGGAAGCCCTGCGCACGCCGGTCTTCTACGTGATGCTGCTCATGTTCACCTGCACGGTCACCGGCGGCCTGATGGCCGTGGCCCAGCTCGGCGTCATCGCGCAGGATCTCGGCGTGAAGGAGTTCCAGGTCAACCTGTACTTCTTCGCCATGGCGGCCCTGCCCTTCGCACTGATGCTCGACCGGATCATGAACGGCATCTCGCGGCCGCTCTTCGGCTACATCTCCGACCGGATCGGGCGTGAGAAGACGATGTTCATCGCCTTCACCATGGAGGGTATCGGCATCGTCGCCCTGGGTTACTTCGGCTCGAACCCCTGGGCCTTCGTGATCCTGTCGGGCATCGTGTTCCTGGCCTGGGGCGAGGTCTACTCGCTGTTCAGCGCCACGGCCGCCGACACGTTCGGCTCCAAGCATATCGGCAAGATCTACGGCGTGCTCTACTGCGCCAAGGGTTTCGCCGCCCTGTTCGTCCCGGTGGGCAACCTGCTGATGCAGGCCACCGGCACCTGGGCGACGGTGCTGTACACCGTGGCGGTCATGGATCTCTTCGCCGCCTTCCTGGCCGTGGCCGTCCTCCGGCCGATGCTCAAGCGCCACCACGTCGCCAACGGCTCGGTCACTCCGGCGGGCGCCCTGGCCCACGCCTGATCCCCGGCTCGTCCCGCCCGACCGGCGGGGCGAGCCCGGCACGACCGAAGGAACCAATGACCGGCTCCTTCAGCGACCGGCCTCGATGGCGCCCCTCCGAGGAGCGCCATCTCCGGCCCGGCACACGGTGCGCCATCCTGTCCGCCGCCCCCGTGTTGCCCCATGGGCCGTCATGTCCAACTCTGCTCGGCTACCGCCGGAGTGCCCGAGATGAACATCGCCGCCATCCTCGCCCTGCAGAGCATTCCGTTCGCGGCCCTGGTGCTCGCCACGGCCGGTGCCAACCGCGACCTCTTCGCGGTGCTGTATGTAGCGGCCTTAGGCCTGACCTTATCGATCATCATCTTCGGCGACGGCTATCATGCGCTTCCGCTGATGCCCGGCGTGTCCGGCGGCAACCATCGCTGAGACGCCCTCAGCCAGGTTACCGGCACCGGAACGGCCCCCCCGTCGCATTCTCGACACTCACGCACCTTCCCGATGACCGGCTGGCCCCTCGCGCGACCGCAGAGTGGCCTTCATCCGCAGATCCGCGTCCGGAACATAACCGTCATACGGAATGTGATATACCAAACACCATTGTGCGATGCGATATAGGCTTCATTGCAGTTGCAAGAGAGGCTCCCTTCATGATCGCTCTGTTCATCCTCGGCCTCGCCGCCGTCGCCGTCGGCCCTGCTTTGGCGCTGCTCACGGATCGCCCCGAATCGGCTGAGCCGGTCTCCAACACGACCTCGGCCGGCATGTTCGTCGCCATCAACGACAACGCCCAGGCCTCCTACCGTCTGGCCGCCTGAGCCGAGGCCGATCGATCGGCACCCGTCCAGTACCGTTTCCCCCCGCCAGGCTGAGCCGAGGCGGGGTTTTTCATGCCCGGCGGGAGAGTGACCGCACGCGCCTCAACCGCCGGTCTCGCCCAGGATCCACGCCGCAGTGGCGGCATCCGCCCCGCTCGTCGCCAGATGCAGGATGATCGGCGTCTCGTACGGGTGGCGCTGTTTCAGCGCGGCGGCGAGGTCGTCTGCGAGCCCCTCCCGGGTCTTGAGGATGGCGACGACCTCGTCGCCCCGCTCCACCGCGCCCTTCCAGGCATAGACCGACCGCATTCCCGGCAGGACGTTGACGCAGGCGGCGAGCCGCGCGCGCACCAGTTCCTCGCCGATGGCGAGCGCCGTCTCGGCATCGGGAAAGGTGGTGTAGACGAGAAGCGGACGCTCCATGCTATGGGTCTCCCGGTCTGCGGCCTGTTCCGAGCGGAATGAGGCGCGCGGTCGAGCCCGGCGTCAACACGAGCGGACGATCACCCATGGCGCGGCGCTTCCAGAGGATCGCCTTCATCGCGAGCCCCACCGCCGATGCGCGCGGTGCGGCGGATACGCTGATGCGGCGCTACGACAGCGTCGCCCCCGAAGAAGCCGACGTGATCGTGGCGCTCGGCGGCGACGGGCTGATGCTGCAGGCGCTGCACCGCTTCATGCTGGCCGGCATACCGATCTACGGCATGAACCGCGGCACCGTCGGCTTCCTGATGAACGAGTACCGTGAGGACAACCTCCTCGAACGGCTGGAGAGCACCAAGCGCAGCACCATCCACCCGCTCATGATGGAGGCGGTGGACGTGGAAGGGCGCCGACACTCGGCTCGCGCCATCAACGAAGTCTACATGCTGCGCCAGACGCACCAGACCGCCAAGCTCAAGATCTCGGTGGACGGACATGTGCGCCTGCCCGAGCTCATCGCCGACGGTGTGCTCTGCGCGACGCCCGCCGGCTCCACCGCCTACAACCTCTCGGTGGGCGGTCCGATCCTGCCCCTGAATTCTCGGCTTCTGGCGCTGACACCGATCTCGGCCTTTCGCCCCCGGCGCTGGCACGGAGCCCTGCTACCGGATCACGCCCGCATCCATGTGGAAGTGCTCGACGCGGCGCATCGCCCGGTGGCGGCGGTAGCTGACCACACCGAGTTCCGCCGGGTCTGCACCGTGGAGACCTGGCTCGACCTCAAGACCGACCTCACCCTCCTCCACGATCCCGGCCACAGCCTGGACGAGCGGATTCTTCGCGAACAGTTCGGCTGATACGCCGGCGGCATATACAGGAACGCCCGCAAGAGCTCGGGGACGGGACACGGCCTTTCCTGCCGCGATCGGTGCGTCTCGCGTGAGCGTACCTGTCACGACCAGCAGCTTTTCCGGTCGCCTGGAATGTCAGCGGCTCATCTCATCATCAGCCGCAAGAACAATCGCTCGCAAATCCCCGTATCACATACGTTTTCTCGTTCATGCCGATCGGTTGGGATCCGCCCGCTTCGCCCGGTAGGCGCCAATCGTACTGCCCGCCGACGCCGTCATGATGCAGGCGATGGCCGCTCCCTGCAGGGACGTGAGACGCTCCCCGAGGATGAGGTAACCGGCGAGCGCGCCGCAGACCGGCTCGAGACTGAGCAGGATGCCGAAGGTCTGGCGCGGCAGGCCCCGCAGCGCCACCATCTCCAGGGAATACGGGATCGCGCTCGACAGGATCGCCACGGCGAGTCCGGCCACGACGATGGAGGGCGAGAGCAGCGCCGTGCCCGCACCGGCAATGCCGAAGGGCAGGATGACCAGGGCCGCCACGCTCATGCCGAGGGCGACCGCCTGCCCACCGGGCAGGTGCCCCGCCCTCTGGCCGACGAGGATGTAGAGCGCCCAGCACAGGGCGGCGCCCAGCGCAAAGGCGACGCCGAGGGGATCGAGGCCGGCGCTCGCCCGATCCAGGGGCAGCAGCAGGCACAGCCCCAGCATGGCGAGCGCCACCCAGACCAGATCGACGGCGCGCCGCGACGAGACCACCGCCACGAGGAGCGGCCCGACGAACTCGATGGCGATGGCGAGCCCCAGCGGGATCGTCCGCAGGGAGAGGTAGAACAGCAGGTTCATGCAGCCGAGCACGAACCCGTAAAGCACCACCACACCGGCATCGCGACGGCTGAGCGACCGGCGCCAGGGCCGCCATACGGCGAGCAGCAGCACCGCCGCCAGGGTGACGCGGTAGGCCGAGGTGCCTTCCGCGCCGATGACCGGGAACAGCTGTTTGGCGAAGGAGGTGCCGATCACGAGGGAGAGGATCGAGCCTACCAGGGCAGCCACGGGGGCGAGGCCGGAAAGAAGGGCTCTGGTGTCGGTGCCTGTCATGCCGCCCTCATAGCCGGATGAGGGCGAAGGAGCGACGGCCGGCGGAGGCCGGTCGCACCCCGTCAGGTCAGGCTGCCAAACGCATTCGGTCGCGGTCGGCGCGGTAGCTGGCGATCAGGGCGCCGGGGATCGCATCCAGGATCGCATCGGCTTCGTGGGTCGGCGATACGCCGATTTCGATCCGCACGGGGTCGGGTGCGATGTCGAATTCCGGCTGGGACACGACGATGGAGGGCACGTCGATCGTCACGAGGTCGTGGCCAGTCAGATCGATCGGCGCGGCGGCGAGCGGGCGGACCTGCGCCCTCGCCTCGCGCACACTCGCCCTGAGCCCGTCGGACAGGGCATCGAGCACGGATTCCATCGCCTGCCCCTGCTCGATGGTGACGGCGTCGATGCGGACGGGCTGGAGGGCCAGCGGTGCGGGTTGGGCCGGCCGGGGAGAGACGAGCTGCTGCGCCAGGCGCCATTCAGCGTCGAGGATCTGCATTCGTGTCCGGGTCTCCCGGCTCTCCTTCTCCTCCATGGCCTTGGCGGTGACGCGGGCCTCCTCGCGGGCGGCCTCGGCTTCGTAGCGGGCGAGAAGAGCCATGACGCTCTGCGCCTCGGCGAGCGGCATGGTCTCGCAGGCGGTGAGCGCGCGTTCGATCATCCGGCGCGACAGGCTGGCATTGCCGGGCTTGGCTTGGCTGGTTTTGGCTTGGCTGGTTTTGGCTTGGCCCGGCTCGGCCTGGAAACCGGCCTCGCGCCAGGCCGAGAGCGCGGCGGCGAAGGCGGGCAGCAGGACGGGCGGCAATCCGGCGCGGCGGTGGAGGGCGGCGAAACCCGAGGCGGAAGGGTCGTGCATCAGCCCAGCCACGCGGTCGGCCTTCAGGCCGGTGAGATCGGACAGCGCCGCCTCCGCGAAGGCCATGCGGCCCGACAGGATCGCCCGCAGGATCAGGCCGGCATTGAGCTGTCCCCGGATGCGGAGATGGCTCACGAGGCGCGCGAGATCCGCCCCGTCGGCACCGGCGCTCACCTCCAGGGTGCTGCGCTCCAGGGCCTCGCGGCTCGCCCGCTCCCCACGAGCAGGGGTGAGCCAGCCCGAGGCGATGGCGAAGGCCGAGAGCGATGCCGCCACACGGGCGGTGACGGCCTGCCGCACTTCGAGGGGCAGGTCGGCCCGTAGCGTCAGGGCGTTCCTGAGGCCGGCATCGCCGCCGTGCCGCTCCACCATGCGCAGCAGACTGCCGGTGGTGATGCGGGCGCTGCGGTTGCGCACGAGGGTGGTGAGCGAAGGGACGCCGCCGATCTCGGCCATGGCGCCGGCCACCGCGTGGGAGAGGCCGAGCCGGCCGGCGATGGCGGTGCGGGTGGTCTCGCAGCCGACGGCGATGCCGTCCACGAGATCCGCATCGGTCAGGACGGAGGAGCGCCGTAGCACAAGGGCGGCGATGTCGGGATGGTCGCCCGCCAAAGCCACGACCAGCGAGCGGGGTGCAGTCGCGCAACCGGCGCAGGCCTGCGCCAGGGCCCGACGCACGGCGAGGGCCGGATCGTCGAGAAGCGCCAGGATCGCCGATTGCGCGTCGCGCGCCGCCCCGGCATCGAGCCCGCCATAGAGATAGGCCCGGGTCAGCGCCGCCGCGGCCTCCGCGCGACGGTCGATGGAAGCGTCACGGGTCCAGGACAGGAATTGGCGGATGATCATTGACCGCTCCGGGTCGCGAAGAGTGAGAGATCGAGAGGTTTGGAGGCGAAGGGTCCGGCCGACCGGGCGGCGGCAGTGAACTCGGCGGGCCGGCGCGGGGGCAGCGGTGCGCCGACGAGGGCGGTGGCCGTGGCGGCGGTGGGCGAGGCCGTCGCCACGACCTTCGCCGGCTCCGCGGGGATTGCGGCCGTCACGGAGGCCGTCTCTCCCGTCCCGTCCGAGCGCGGGAAATAGGTCGGCGCGCTGCGCGTCGGCTCCGGCGACGGTGACGTGGCCCTGCCCTGCCAGAGGCGGGCGACCCCCTCGGACATCGCCCCCTGGCGCTTGTCGGTCTGGAACAGGGCCCGCAATCCGCCGCCATCGATGGCCGCATAGGCGGAGACGGGATCGGTGGTGGAGGCCGGCTCGGCTGCGGCACCCGTCAGGGCCGTGGGGGCGGGCCGCGACGCGGATTGGCTGGCGGAGAGGAGCGCGTAGAGTTCGGCGGCGCCGCGAGGGCGGCCGGTCTTGTCGTAGAACAGGCTCCTGTTGGCGGCGGCCGCCTCCGGCATGTCGAGGGCGGCGGCGCGCGCCGGACTCGCCTGGGCGGTGCCGATCAGCGTCGCCGCCCCCCGTGCGCCGAGAACATGGGCGGCGTAGAGATCGCCGCCGGTCGGCTCGCGCCCGAGGGCGGCGGTGAGCGCCTCGCCGTTGCGCTGGGTCAGGGCGCCCGCCATGGTGGCGGCCACCGCAGGGTCACGGCGCAGATCCAGGATGGTCTGGCGAGTGGTGGCGTCCTCGACCGCATAGGTGCCGTTGGGCCGGGCGGTGATGGCGTCGGCATAGGCCGAGAGGCCGAGCTTCGGCCCCGCATTCTTCATCGTCCCGAGCCAGGTCTGTTCGATGAATTGGAACAGCCCGGTGGCCGAGGACGTGGCGGCCTTGGCCGACGGGTCGAGGGAGGATTCGCGCTTGGCCGTGGCGAGAAGGTAGTCGAATTCGGTGCCGGTGCTGCGCGCGCCGCTGCGGATCGCATCGACCACGCCCGCCGAAGCCGATCCGGCGGCCGTTCCCGTGGTCGCCCCGTTCCGCGTGCCCGCGTCCCGGCCGAGGCCGGTCTCGCGAGTGCTGGCGGGGGGCGTCGTGAAGAGGAACATGACCGTCCGGCTGCAGGCGGACCTGACGATGTCGGCCTAAGCCTTAATCTGTTCCGGTTATGGTAAATAAAGGTTAAAGGAACCGCCACTCGCGCCGTCCCGAACCTGTATAAGTTTCAGGACGATACGGGTTCCGCCAACCCGCGCCGCCCCCGGCGCAGGGCCACCAGCATCGCGAGGCCGGCAGCGGCCATGGCAGCCCCGGCGAGGGGGACGGCCGGATAGCCGAGGCCCGCATCGATCACGCCTCCGCCGAGGGCGGCACCGATGGCGTTGCCGAGGTTGAATGCGCCGACATTCATGGCCGAGGCGAGGTTGGGCGCGTCCTGTGCCCTCTCCATCACCCGCATCTGCAGCGGCGGCACCAGGGCGAAGCTGGCGACGCCCCAGAGGAAGATCAGGATGGCGGCCGGGATCTCCCAGCGCATGCCCCAGGCGAAAAGGACCAACACCGCCACCAAGCCGGCCAGGGAGGCCACGAGTGTGCCGTCCACCGAGCGATCGGCGAAGCGCCCGCCGGCCCAGTTGCCCACGGTGAGGCCGATTCCGTAGAGCACCAGCATCGCCGTCACGAACGGCGTCGCGGCTCCCGTCTCGATCCGCAGGATCGGCACGATGTAGGTGAACACCGTGAACATCGCGCTCGCACCGAGCACGGTGAGGGCGAGGCCAGCGAGCACCGGCCCCCGCATCAGGACGCGGAGTTCGGCCCGCATGTCGCCACCGGCCTCGGCCTCGAGGGGCGGCAGAGCCAGGCGCAGCGACAGCATGGCCACGGCTCCCACCGCGGCGATGCCCCAGAAAGCCGCGCGCCAGCCCAGCATCTCCCCGACCCAGGCCGCCAGCGGCACGCCGCCGATGGCGGCGATGGTGAGCCCCGAGAACATCGCGGCGACGGCAGCGGCGCGGCGCTCGGGCGGCACGATGCCCGCCGCCACCACCGCCCCGACCCCGAAGAACGCGCCATGGTTCAGGGACGTGACGAGGCGGGCGACGATCAACATCGTATAGCTGTCGGCCACCGCCGAGAGGAGGTTGCCGAGAGTGAAGATGCCCATCAATCCGACGAGCAGGCGGCGGCGCTGCATCCGGGCAAAGGCCAGCGTCATCAACGGTGCACCGATGAGCACGCCCATCGCATAAGCGCTGACGACGAGACCCGCCGCCGGGATCGAGACCTGCAGGTCGTTCGCTATCAGCGGCAGCATGCCCATCGGCGTGAATTCGGTGACGCCGATGCCGAAGGCACCGGTCGACAGCGCCAGCAGGGGAAGGTTGAGTCTCATGATTCGTACTTTCCGTCTGTTCCGGAACAGCACATGGCGGATACCGCTTCTCCCTGGTAGTATCGCGCTGGGACCAACATCCGTGCGCCGGAGGCATCAATGCTGCGCGACAAGGTCGACCGGGCCGGAGACATGGCGGTCTTCCTCGCCGTGGCTCAGGAGGGTAGCCTGTCGGCGGCCGCGCGCCGGTTCGGCCTTACCCCCTCGGCCGTGAGCCGGGTGGTGGCACGCATCGAATCCCGGCTCGGCGTCCGGCTCCTCGTGCGTACCACGCGCTCCCTGCACCTCACCGCCGAGGGCGAGACCTATGCCCGGGCGGCGCGGCGGATCCTCGCCGATCTCGACGAGACCGAAGCGCAGATCGCCGACCAGGGCTGCCCGCGCGGCCGGGTCCGCGTCAGCGCTTCGATGGCCCATGGCAGGCGTGTGGTGGTTCCCCTCATCGGCGATTTCGTCGCCCGCCATCCGGGGATCGTGGTGGAGATCGACCTCAGCGACGAGGTCGCGGACGTGATCGGCGGGCGGGCCGATCTGGCGATCCGGTTTGGGCCGCTGGCGGACAGCCCCCTTACCGCCCGGCGCCTCGGCGAGACCGGGCGCATGGTCGTGGCCTCACCCGCCTATCTCGCCCGCGCCGGCACGCCACGGGTTCCGGGAGATCTAGCCGGCCATAATTGCCTCGACTTCAACTTCCGCCGGATCGAGCCGGGCTGGCCGTTCCGCGAAGACGGGCGCGACCACCTCCTGGCGGTGCGCGGCAACATCGCGGCGAATAACGGCGAGACCCTGGTGCAACTCGCCCTGCAGGGCATCGGCGTCACCCGTGTCGGCACCTTCCATATCTCGGAGGATCTCGCGGCGGGCCGCCTCGTGCCGCTTCTGGAGGCATACAATCCTCAGGATCGCGAGGCGATCCATGCGGTGTTCGTTGGCGGCCCGGCGATGCCCGCCCGCATCCGGGTCCTGGTGGATTTCCTCGCCGAGCGCATGGGCCGCAGCCAGGGACCGGTTTCATGAAGGTGATCGGCAGCGATCGGACGTCCCGCGCCGGAATACGGGAGAGGCCGTCATGCGCGCATTCCTGATCGTTCCTGGGGATTCAGGGGCCATCGCGACGGCGATAGCGAGCGGCGCGCATGCGCTGATCGTGGATGTCACCGGCCTCGCATCACCGGATTACTTCCTCGACCGCAAGCAGAGCGCACCGCTGATCTACCTACGCTCGGGCGAGCTGGAACGTGACCTCCCGGCGATGATGGCCATGGCGCCGCACGGCATCCTGCTGTCCCGCTGCGAAGGCGTCCGAGATGTCATGCGCCTCGGTGCGCAACTCGCCGTCGAGGAGGCGATACATGGGTTGGCCGACGGGTCGACGCAGATCCTCGCTCTCATCGAGACGGCGCGAGGCGCCCTGGCCTCGCATACCCTTGCGGATTCGAGTGGGCGTCTCGCCGGTATCGCCTGGGACGCCCAGGCCATCAGGGCCGAGATCGGGGCGCTCACCACCCGTGATCGCGGCGGCGCGCTGAGACCGCCCCTCGCTCAGGTCCGCTCTCTCATTCGCCTCGCCGCCGCCGCAGCGAGGGTCGCCGCGATCGACGCGGCATGCCCGCCGGGGGTCGACTTCGCAGACGAGGTCGATGCTGCGTGGAGCGATGGATTCGAAGCGAAGCTCGTTCTCGAACCGGATCAGGCCAGATTCGTCACGACTTTCGACGGTCGCTTCCCGGCACCGTCCACGGATGGCTGACGGTGCCGGGAAGGAGGCGCTTCATTGTTCGAGAGCGTCGGGGCCAGCCTATTCGGCGGCTTCGCCGTCCTCATCCGCCGGCAGGGTCCGAGCGGTCGGATCACGCTGCGCTTCGGGCGAGACGATGTCGTGGCTGACGGGGACGGCCGTTACGTCGGGGGTGGAGCGTGAGCCCGTATCCGCCAGCATCATCGAAGCGCCCACTGAGATCAGACCGGCGAGGGAGCGGATGTCGTCCGGCTGGCGCGGGCTCCGGGAGATGACTTCGGCCTCGCGCTGAAGGCGCAGGTTGCAGGCCTTGCTGGGCAGCCCGCCATCCGGCGTGCAGGCGTCGTGCCGGGCACAGGCCGCATCGAGGGCGTCGATGGGCGGGAGTGGGGCGTTGTTGCCGGGCCCGCAGTAATTGCCATGGATCAGCATGGTCGGCGGCCGGGTCGTCGTTTGCGCCAGAGCCGGCGTCGCGAGAGTAGCAGCCAGCAGAAGCGGTGCGGTGAACTTGAGGAACATGATATGACTACCTGTGCGAGCGCCCCCTCAGGCGTTTCGCGGAAAGGAGTCGCCGAACGACGGCTCGGCCCATTAAGGCTTTGCCCCTCATCTTGGTTCCCACTTTGACACGAAGCAGACCCCGGCCACTCTCGTCATGGCTCAGCTTGCGCCGTTGGTGGGAGACTGGCCGAACCGAGGCTACTGACCTGCTCCGGGCGGACGCTTCAACTCGAAACGCGCTTCGTCGGTAACACTGAAATAATCGAAATATCCTCCCCGCATGAGAGGATGCATGGCGCCGGTATCGACCCGGCCGTCCTTGATGAAGGCATCGTCGACATAGATCGACACAACCTGCCCGATCACCAGGAAGTGGTTGGCTTCGCTGCCGTCGAGAGGTGTCAGGGGCACGGTTTGGAGCCACCGGCATTCCAAGGCGGCGGGGGACTCGGCGACCCGTGGCGGACGCACCTTGCGCGATGGCACCGGAGTCAGCCCGGCCGCCACGAACTCGCTGTCGCCCCGGGCGAGGGGGGCCGAGGTGGCATTCATAGCGTCGCGCAGATCGTAGGTGGCGAAGTTGCAGACGAACTCCCCGCCCTCCTCCGCGAAGGTCATCGCATCCTTTCGGCCTGAGGACGAGAACATCACCATGTCGGGACCGGTGGCGACGGCGTTGAAGTAGGAATAGGGGGAGAGGTTGACGTGGCCCTGCTTGTTCATCGCGCTGATCCAGCCGATGGGCCGGGGGGCGACCAGGGCCTTCAGCGGGTTGTGCGGCAGGGTGCGGTTCTCGGAATCGTAATGCATGGCGCGGCTCAGATCCGGGTGACAATGTCGGCCAGGGCCGGTCTCGGGCGATCGCCCGGAACCTCGCGGGCACGGCCGAGATGGATGAAGCCCGCGAGTTTCTCGCGCGGATCGAGGCCGAGGACGTCGAGAATGCGGCGGTCATAGGCGAACCACTCGGTCAGCCAGGCAGTGGCGAAGCCCGCGGCATTGGCCGCGACGACGAGGTTCATGCACACGGCACCGGCCGACAGCACCTGCTCCCATTCCGGGATCTTCACATGGGGGGCGGCGCTGGAGACGACCGCGACCACGAGGGGGGCATGGGCGAGGCGGTGGCGCTCCAGATCAAGGCGCTTCGGATCGGCCTCCGGGTGGTCCGCCGCATAGGCGTCCGCGATGGTCTCACCCACGCGCAGGCGGGCATCGCCCTCGATCACCAGGAAGCGCCAGGGGCTGAGCTTGCCGTGGTCCGGTACGCGGGACGCGATGGTGAGAATCGCATCGAGCTCCTCGGTGTTCGGACCCGGGCCCTCGAGATTGACCGGCGGAACCGAACGGCGGACGCGAAGGAGGTCGATCGTGTCGTTCCGCGGAATGTCGGATATGGTGTCCATGGAACCTGTTCGGGGCGAATGAGGAACGTGGGGGCACCGCCGGGCGGCTGGTCTGAGGCGAGCCGCTTCGGCGATCGATAGGAAGCTTCGGCCTTGGAGCCGCCACGGTCCGGATACAAAGCGGGATGTCGCATTCGGCACGGTGACGGTCGACAAGCGAAAACATGCCGTGCGGTCCGCAGCTTGGCAATCGCCGACATGCATGGCCGCCCCGTGCATGGTGGCCCCGTGAAGGAGATAGCGGATGGGACCGGTAATGCGCGCGCTCGCGGTGACGGGAGCCATGGCGATGGCGGCGTTTCCGGCGCAGGCGCAGGAGCGCGACCCGTTCGGCGGTCGCAACGGTCCGGCCCTGCCCTCCCCCTCGATCACGGGACCGCAATTGCCGAGCCCACCTGTCGAGGGCGAGGCACCGCTCGCCCTCACCGCCCTGTTCGCGGGCAGCAACCAGCCTGTACGGTCCGGCCTCGCCTGGCGCATCTACGAGGACCGGTCCGACGGGGTGCGGCCGAACATCGTCGCGCGGTCCGAGGCGGCGGATCCGAGCTTCACCCTGGCACCCGGCACCTACGTCGCCACCGTCACCTACGGCTTCGCCAGCGCCTCGAAGCGCATCACCATGGCGGGCGCGGCACTCAGCGACCGCCTGACGATCACCGCGGGGGCGCTCAAGCTCTCTGGTGCCATCGGCGACATGAAGATCGCCCCCGCCGAACTCGCCTTCTCGGTCTTCGTGCCCATCGGCACCAATTCGGAAGGGCGCCTCGTGCGCAGCGGCGTGAAGGCGGGCGAGTTGATCCGCCTGCCGGAGGGGACCTACCACGTGGTCTCGAACTATGGGGAATCGAACGCGATCCAGCGTGCCGACCTCAAGGTGGAGAACGGCAAGGTCACCGACGCCACCCTCAACCACCGGGCCGCCACGGTGACCCTCAAGCTCGTGGCCGCGCCCGGGGCAGAGGCCTTCGCCGGCACCGCCTTCAGCGTCCTGACGCCGGGCGGCGACACGATCCGCGAAGCGATCGGCGCCTTCCCGCAGGTGACCCTGGCCGAGGGGGACTACGTCCTCATCGCCCGCCATGACGGGCAGGTCTACACCCGCGAGTTCAAGGTCGAGAGCGGGATGGACCGCGATATCGAAGTGGTGGCGAAGGCGTCATGATCCGGACCGTCTGCGTGTCCGTCGTCCTTCTCGCCGCCGTGCCCGCCACGGCGCAGACCATCACCGACGGGTCCGACGCGACGGTGGGAGCGGAGGTCGCCGCCGCCACGACGGCGCTGCTGGGCAAGGGGCTCAAGAGCCCGGCCGAGGCACGCTATTCCCGGCTGCGACCGGGCAAGGCGGGCGCCGTCTGCGGCGAGGTCGACGTGACCAACCGGATGGGCGTCCATGTCGGCCCGCGCCCCTTCGTCGCCGATACCGGATCGGGATTTGCCGGCATTCTCCCCGACGCGGCGGAAATCCGGCACCCGTCCAGCATGGCGCAGTATCAGGGTTTCCAGCGCATTCTGGCGCTGCTCGCCGCGAATTGCGAGGGATGACTTTTTCTCGGCCCCCTCCTGCGGACTTATCCTGAAATCAATCGGATGGGACGGAGGGGGCCTGAACCTCAGCCTCCGAGAACCGCGAAGCCGGCCCCCGAGGCGGCCGTCAGCACGACGACGATCCAGGGCGGGGCCGCGCCGACCGTCAGGAGCAGGAACGCGCCGGCGGCGAGGGCGAAATCGCGCGGGCCGAGGACGGCGCCGGTCCAGAGCGGATCGTAGAGGGCAGCGGCGAGGATCCCGACCACTGCCGCGTTGGCGCCCCGCATGGCCGCCTGCGCCAAAGGCTTCGCGCGGAACGCATCCCAGAACGGCAGCGCGCCGTAGACCAGGAGCAGGCCCGGCAGGAAGACCGCAACCAGGGCGATGACGGCCCCGGCCAGACCGTTCGGCTCAGGCCCGAGGGCAGCGCCGAGATAGGCCGCGACGGTGAAAAGCGGCCCCGGCACGGCCTGGGCCGCGCCGTAGCCGGCCAGGAACGCGTCCGGGCCGATCCAGCCGGTCTCGACCAGAGCCGTGCGCAGGAGCGGCAGCACCACATGGCCTCCGCCGAAGACGAGGGCGCCCGCGCGGTAGAACGCATCGAACATGGCGAGCCCCTGCGAGGCCAGAACTTCGGCCAGGAGCGAAGGTAGAACGAGGAACAGGCCGAACAGGAGGAGGGCCACCGTGCCGGCCCGGCGCGAGACCGGGAAGCGGAGCGGCTGGCCCGGCACTCCGGCCGCCTGCCGGCACAGGACGAGGCCGGCCATGGCTCCCGCCGCGATGGCAACGACCTGCCCCGCCGATCCAGCGAGTGCCGTGACGAGGCAGAGGGCGGAAAAGGCGATGGACGCGCGGGTGACATCGGGCGCGAGGCTGCGGCCCATGCCCCAGACCGCCTGCGCCACCACCGCCACGGCGACGAGCTTCAGCCCGTGGACGAGGCCCGATCCGACCGGGCCGCCGAGGGCACCGGCGCCATAGGCGAAGGCCACGAGAAGGAGCGCCGAGGGCAGGGTGAAGGCGGTCCAGGCCGCCAACCCACCGGCCAATCCCCCTCCCCGCATCAGGCCGAGGGAAAACCCGACCTGGCTCGATGCCGGGCCGGGCAGGAACTGGCACAGGGCCACGAGATCCGCATAGGCTGCCTCGTCGAGCCAGCACCGACGGTGCACGAACTCCTCGCGAAAGTAGCCGAGATGGGCGATCGGGCCGCCGAAGGCGGTGAGCCCGAGCTTGAGGAAGGCGAGGAAGACTTCCCGCACGGAACCCTCGCGGGCGAAAAGGGGTGTCGTCACGTGGGAGGACCTCGAGGGGACGGGGGCGGGCTCGCTCCCACGACGTCTTCCTACCCGAATTCCTCATCCTGAGGTGCCGCGAAGCGGCCTCGAAGAAGGGCTCCAGCCTGACTGGCGCTCCCTGGACACCTCCTTCGAGGGCTCCGCTGCGCTGCGCCGCCTCAGGATGAGGTCGTGGGTGGGATGACTCCCGGAACCTATCCCAGTCCGCCGGCCTCGACGATGAAGCGGGCCACCGTGTCGGCGCCGTGCCCCTCGCGCAGGGAGGAGAACACGTAGGGCCGCGTGCCCCGCATGCGCCGGGTATCCGCCTCCATCACCCCGAGATCGGCGCCGACCATGGGGGCGAGGTCGGTCTTGTTGACGATGAGGAGATCGGACCGGGTGATGCCGGGGCCGCCCTTGCGTGGGATCTTCTCGCCGCCGGCGACATCGATGACGTAGAGGGTGAGGTCGGCGAGTTCCGGCGAGAAGGTCGCCGCGAGGTTGTCGCCGCCGGATTCGATCAGGATCAGGTCGAGCTTCGGGAAGCGTCGGCGCATCTCGGCCACGGCCGCGAGGTTGATCGAGGCGTCCTCGCGGATCGCCGTATGCGGGCAGCCGCCGGTCTCGACGCCCATGATCCGCTCCTCGGGCAAGGCGCCGGCCACGGTGAGGATACGGGCATCCTCCTTGGTGTAGATGTCGTTGGTGATGGCGCAGATCTCGAAGCGATCGCGGAAGCGCTTGCAGAGCTGTTCCATCAGGGCGGTCTTGCCGGAGCCGACAGGGCCGCCGATGCCGACGCGCAAGGGGCCGTTCGGTGAGTGGCCGTTCAGTGAGGTCATGACGGGGTCTTTCACGAGCGGAAGATCCGAGAATACTGGGTCTCGTGCCGGGCCGAGCCGAGATCGAGGCGCAGTGTCGCGCTGCCGATCTCGTCCAGGCTCAGGGGCGGGATGGTTGCGGCCAAACCCGCCACCCGAGGGGTGAGGGACGCGATCACCCGCGTGCCGGCGCTCTGGCCGATGGGGGCGCAGCGCAGCGCCGCCGAGACGAGGTTCTGCAGGAAGGCGAGGCCGAACCCGGCGAGCACCGGGGCGAGCGCCATGCGATGGGCGCCGGCCGAGAGCCCGACCGCCACCGGATAGGCGACGGAGCCGGGCAACGCCTCGCTCAACCGATCGAGTTCCGGCAGCCCCCAGGCGGCGCGGGTGGCGTCGAGGAAGCTGCGGCCTTGCTGGGTCGTCTCGAGGTGGAGTTCGCGCGTGGGCGCCAGGGCGACGGCGAGGTCGTTGACCTCCATCAGCACCGGGACGTCCCCCGCCTCGGCGGCGGCATGGGAATGGGCCAGAAGAATCAGGTCGTTTCGCACAGCGCCCCGTTCGAGCACGTCGCCGAGCCATGCCAGCAGCGAGGCCTCGCCGCCGACATCGCCGCATTCCACGGCCCATTCGAGCCCATGCGAATACGCATAGGCCCCGACCGGATAGCCCGGCGAGAGCCAGGCCATGAGCCGAACGGTGTCGATCATCGAGGGTTCGCCCCTCATCGTACCGGGCGCCCTTCCCTGGAAGCCCGAACCGCCAGCGGCCCATGGGGCAGAGGATGGGGGCAGAGGACGAGGCTCAACCGGACACCGTGCCGTGGCTGTGCGGATGAGGGTGGTCGTGAGCATGATCGTGTTCGTGGGCATGGCCATGCCCGTGGTGGTGCCCGGCAGCCTCGCCGGCATAGGCCCCGCCCTCGGGCCTGAACGGACGCTCCACCGGCTCGGCCGTTCCCCCTAAACCCCGCACCATCTCGGCCAGCACGTGGTCGTAGGCGATATGGACCGCGTCCGCGCCGATCTCGGCCGGGATGTGCCGGTTGCCGATGTGCCAGATCAGGCGCTTGAGGGCGAGGTCGTCGGCGGCCCGGATCTCGAGCAAGCGCTCGGGCGCGGCCTCGACCCAGACGAGGCGGCCATCCTGCAGCACCAGGGCGTCGCCGTCGTCGAGGACCGTAGGCTCGGGCAGGTCGAGCAGGAAGGACAGTCCGCCGATCCCGCGCATGGCCATGCGGCGGCGATGCCGGTCACCATGGTCGAGGACGATGCGGTCGACGATCTCGCCGGAGAGCGCGTCTCGGCGGATCACTTTCGTGGCGCGGATCAGGGAAGAGCTCAAAACAGGAAATACCGCTGGGCCATCGGCAGCACCTCGGCCGGCTCGCAGACCAGGAGCTCGCCATCGGCGCGCACGTCGTAGGTCTCCGCGTCGATCTCGATGTTCGGCGTGGCGTCGTTGAGGATCATGCTCTTCTTCGAAATGCCGCCGCGCACGTTCTCCACGGCGACGAAGAGCTTCTGCGCGCCGAGCCGTTCGCGAAGACCGTCCTCGATGGCGGCCTTCGAAACGAAGGTGAGCGCGGTGGCGAAGGGCGACCGGCCGATCGCCCCGAACATCGGGCGGTAATGCACCGGCTGGGGCGTGGGAATCGAGGCGTTGGGGTCGCCCATCGGCGCGGTGGCGATCATGCCGCCCTTGATGACGAGGTCGGGCTTCACCCCGAAGAAGGCCGGGGTCCACAGTACGAGATCGGCGAGCTTGCCCGCCTCCACCGAGCCGACATGGGCCGAGACGCCATGCGCGATGGCCGGATTGATCGTGTATTTCGCGATGTAGCGGCGGGCGCGCAGGTTGTCGTTGCCGGAAGCGTCGCCCGGCAGGCTCCCGCGCTGGCGCTTCATCTTGTCCGCCGTCTGCCAGGTCCGGATGACGACCTCGCCGACCCGGCCCATGGCCTGGCTGTCCGACGACATCATCGAGAGCGCACCGATATCGTGCAGGATGTCCTCGGCCGCGATGGTCTCCTTGCGGATGCGGCTCTCGGCGAAGGCGAGATCCTCGGGAATCGCCGGGTCGAGGTGGTGGCAGACCATGAGCATGTCGAGATGCTCGTCGATGGTGTTTTTCGTATACGGGCGCGTCGGGTTGGTGGAGGACGGGAGCACGTTCATCAGCCCCGCCACCTTCATGATGTCCGGCGCGTGGCCGCCCCCCGCCCCTTCCGTGTGGAAGGCATGGATGGTCCGCCCCGCGAAGGCGCGGATCGTGTCCTCGACGAAGCCGGATTCGTTGAGCGTGTCGGAATGGATCATCACCTGCACGTCATGCAGGTCGGCCACCGTGAGGCAGGTGTCGATGGCCTGGGGCGTGGTGCCCCAATCCTCGTGGAGTTTCAGGGCGCAGGCGCCGGCGCGGACCATCTCGACGAGGCTCTCGGGCCGCGAGGCGTTTCCCTTGCCGGCGAAGGCGAGGTTCATGGGGAAGCTATCCGCCGCCTCGATCATCCGGGCGAGATGCCAGGGGCCGGGGGTGCAGGTGGTGGCGAAGGTGCCGTGCGCCGGGCCGGTGCCGCCGCCGAGCATGGTGGTGACGCCCGAGCACAGGGCCTCCTCGATCTGCTGCGGGCAGATGTAGTGGATGTGGCTGTCGAACCCGCCGGCCGTGAGGATCTTGCCTTCGCCGGCGATCACTTCGGTGCCGGGGCCGACGATGATGTCGACGCCGGGCTGGATGTCCGGGTTGCCGGCCTTGCCGAGCTTGAAGATCCGCCCCTTCACGATGCCGACATCGCATTTCACCACGCCCCAATGGTCGAGGACCACGGCATTGGTGATGACGGTGTCCACCGCGCCATCGGCATTCGTCACCTGCGACTGCCCCATCCCGTCGCGGATGACCTTGCCGCCGCCGAACTTCACCTCCTCGCCATAGGTGGTGTGGTCGCGCTCCACCTCGATGACGAGGGAGGTATCGGCGAGGCGGATGCGATCGCCCGTGGTGGGGCCGAACATGTCGGCATAGGCCGAGCGGGCGAGGGAGGCGGGGCGGGGTGTGTTGGACATCAGGCGGCCTCTCGTGCCTCTGCGACGGCGCGGTCGAACAGAGCGTCCAGCGCCGCGTTGACGCCGCGACAGCCGGCAACGACTTCTTTCGCCCAATCGATGTAGTTCGCCACGCGCTCCGCGCCCCAATCGTCCGGGGGGCTCGCCACGAGCGAATGCAGGTTGCTGATCTTGTCCGCGATCTTGAGTGCGCAGGCGCCGCGCGACTTGTGCGGCGCCTGCTCGACCTGGAGCCGCTTGCGCTCGGCCTTGGGCAGAGATTTGTCGTCCGTGACCTCGGCCACGAGTTCGGCGACGCGCCGACCGAACAATTGCTCGATCTCCTCGCGGCTCGTCCCGGTATCCTCCACCGTGTCGTGGAGCCAGCCCGCCGCCACCAGATCGGCATCGGGCGCTTCGGCCGTCGCGGCCAGGAGCGAGGCCACCTCGGCGAGGTGGTTCACGTAAGGCTCGCGCGCCGCGCCCTTCCGGGTCTGCCCCACGTGACGCCGCGCGGCGAACTCGGCGGCACGGGTGACGAGGAGGATGCCATCGCGCAGGCGGAACGTCTCGTCGGTCATAGGGACCCCATCACGTCACCGCGGAACCCGTAGACCGTCCGCGCGCCGAGCAGCGGCACCAGGGAGACCTCCCGGGTGGCGCCCGGCTCGAACCGCACCGCCGTGCCCGGCGCGATGTCGAGGCGCTGGCCCCTCGCCTTCTCGCGCTCGAAGGTCAGGCCCGGATTCACCTCGTAGAAATGGTAATGCGAGCCCACCTGGATCGGCCGGTCGCCGACATTGGCCACGGTGAGCAGGGTGCGCTGGGCGCCGTCGTTGAAGACGATCTCGCCCGGAAGAGTCGTCACAATGCCCGGCACATCCGACGAGGGCGCGCCGCGGATCGGGTGGTGGACGGTGACGAGCTTGGTCCCGTCGGGGAACGTCGCCTCCACCTGGATGTCGTGGATCATCTCGGCGATGCCCTCCATCACTTGGTCGGCGGTGAGGACATGGGCGCCCGCCTGCATCAGTTCGGAGACCGAGCGGCCATCCCGCGCGCCCTCCACCACGGCATCGGTGATGAGCGCGATCGCTTCGGGATAGTTCAGCTTGACGCCGCGGGCGAGCCGGTTGCGGGCGACCTGGGCGGCCATGGCGACCAGGAGCTTGTCCTTTTCGCGCGGGGTCAGGAGCACGGGAAACCTCGGGTGTTGGCCAATCGAGCGGAGACTTGGACACGTTGGCCCTCAAGGCAAGGACCGTGCGCGACGAATGCAAGCGGTATCGATGCATCTCTGCGCAAACAACGCGACCCCGGCAGTCCGAGCGCCTTCGTGGCGTAGGGCTGGTTTCTGGCGGGATGTGCCAAATTCGTCTTTCCACTTGATTGGACAAATCACGTTCGGAGAACAGCTGAGACGATAGGGATTTTTCAATCCAAAGATGTCATTCCCGATCCTAATCTCGCACCAATATAAGTATAGAGCCGACTTTAGGATCCGAGTCATGACAGAATCCAGCAAATTGCCTGCCGAATTGGACATGACGAATGCGGCGGATGTCGAATGGGTGAGATCGCGAAACGATCCCGCGATTTGGCATGAAGCGGCGATAGCGGCAGTTGCTTATCGTGGCGACAAGCATGGCTTTCTGCCATGGCTCATACAACAGCCAAACATGGACCGCGCAACGGCAGGATGGTTGCTTTTCTGGCTTCAAGGCTCAAAATATTTACAAGGTCAAAAAGACTCGTTCTGGGCAAAAATTTACGACAATGATGCCGTCTCTCTACTGGATAGTCTTTGTCAGAGAAGTGAGAAGATCGGCTTCATCGAAGATAGCATCGGTCTGGACGGTGGCTTCGAGAAGGAGCGCCAAGCGTGCCTAGCAGTCATTGAAGATGGACTGCTGGCTACGGAAATCACCGTTCCCCATGCCATTATCGCAAAAAGCTTCAAATCTCCATCGGGAACCCAGCCCTATGAGATCCATGACGGGACGCTTCTGAGCATCGATTTTCTTCGGGATTCGATGCCGGAACTATATTCGTGACGATGCCGAAGTGGCAAACATAGCGTGCCTGTCCCTAACCGGCGACAAATCTATACGGTCTATGCGCCATCGGTTGACAGGACGCCGCTCCTCGGCCGAACAGCGGAGGCATTCCTCTCCCTGAGACTAGGGCAGGCCCCGTGACCTATCCCCGCGACCTCGTCGGCTACGGCCGCAACCCGCCCCATCCGCGCTGGCCGAACGGCGCGCGGATCGCGGTGCAGATCGTGCTCAACTACGAGGAGGGCGGCGAGAACTGCATCCTGCATGGCGATGCTGCCTCGGAGGCGTTCCTGTCGGAGATCGTCGGCGCCCAACCCTGGCCGGGCCAGCGGCACATGAATATGGAATCGATGTTCGAATACGGCTCGCGTGCGGGCTTCTGGCGGATCTGGCGTCTGCTCCAGGCGCGGAATGTTCCCGTCACCGTGTTCAGCGTCGCCACGGCGCTCGCCCGCCATCCCGATATCGCCGCGGCCATGAAGGAGGCCGATTGGGAGATCGCCTGCCACGGCTTGAAATGGATCGACTACCGCGACTTCACCCGCGAGGAGGAGAAGGCGCATATGGACGAGGCGATCCGCATCCACACGGAGATCACCGGCGAGCGGCCGCTGGGCTGGTACACGGGCCGCTCCTCGGTTCACACCCTCGATCTCGGCGTGGAGGCCGGCTTCACCTGGCTCGCCGATTCCTACGCCGACGACCTGCCCTACTGGATCGAGGAACCGAGCGGACGCGGCCTCGTGGTGCCCTACACGCTGGACGCCAACGACATGAAATGCGTCGCCCTTCAGGGGTTCAACACCGGCGACCACTTCTTCACCTACCTGCGCGACACGTTCGACGCGCTCTACGCGGAGGGCGAGACCGCGCCGAAAATGATGTCGGTGGGCCTGCATTGCCGCCTCGTCGGGCGCCCGGGACGGATCGCGGCGCTGGCCCGCTTCCTCGACCATATCGCCGCCCATGAGGACGTCTGGGTCGCGCGGCGGATCGATATCGCCGAGCATTGGATGAACACTCATCCGCCGGGCTGATCCCCCGCCCGCTGGACGGAACGGGCGTTCCTACTCCATCCTCGAAGCGGTATCCCCGACGGGACGAGGGGAACGCGTGAGGCCGTGGAGTTCCCAGCCGCTTCTTCGAAACCCGACAGGACCGCATCTCCGTGCCAACGACCGTCGAGAAGCCCCCCGAACGCCGTCGCCGCAAGGACGGCGCGGCGCGGCGCGAGGCGATCCTCGATGCCGGACTAGAGGTGTTCTCAGGGCTCGGCCTGCACGGGGCGAGCGTCGACCGGCTCGCCGAGCGGGCCGGCCTGTCGAAGGCCAACCTCCTCTACTACTTCCCCTCCAAGGAAGAGCTCTACGTGGCGGTGCTGCGCCGCGTCCTCGACGTCTGGCTCGATCCCCTGCAATCCTTCGACGCGGACAGCGAGCCCGCCGACGCGATCCGGGCCTATATCCGCGCCAAGCTGACCCTGTCGCGGGATGCGCCGCAGGCCTCGCGGCTGTTCTGCCTGGAGATCGTCCAGGGCGCACCGCTCCTGCGGGCCGAACTCGAAGGCCCCCTGCGCGGGCTGGTGGAGAGCAAGGCGGCGATCCTGCGCGGCTGGATCGACCAGGGCCACATCGGTGCCCACGACCCGCACCACCTCATCTTTTCGATCTGGGCGATCACCCAGCACTACGCCGATTTCGCGGTCCAGGTGGATGCGGTCACCGGCCGGAGCCTCGACGAATCCGACTTCTTCGAAAGTACAGTGGCGAGCACGCAGGCCCTGATCCTCACCGGGCTGGGCCTGCGATAGGCACTCGGCGGATTTCGCGTCCAGGAGCCCGCTCTGGAAGCGAGCCCCATCGGCGAGATCCCCGAAAAACCTATTTCTTCGAGGCGAGATACGCGATCACGTCATCGATCTTCTTGTCGTCGGGATAGCCGGCGAACACCATCTTCGTCCCCGGCACCTTGGCCTTTGGGTTCTTCAGCCATTCGTGCAGGCTCGCCTCGTCCCAGGTGAGGCCGGACGCCTTGAGCGGGGCCGAGTAGGAATACCCGTCGAGGGAGGCCGCCTTGCGGCCGACAACCCCCGTCAGATCCGGGCCGACGCCGTTCTTGCCGAAGGCATGGCAGGCCTTGCAGGGCGCGAACGCCTTCTCGCCAGCGGCGGCATCGCCCTCGGCGTGGGCCGCCATCGGAAGCAGCATCGCGACGAGAGCACCGAGCATCGGGTACCGCATGGGGTTTCCTCTCCGTGGTTGTTTTGAATACCTCCAGATTACTGACCGCATGCTTCCCGAAGGCAATGTCCGAGAGGGAAGACTCACGAGAACGTGTCACGTCGCGAGGATGGCCAGAGAAGATTCGCGTATCCGCCCCGCAATTCAGCAGACGCCGCCTCCCCAC
This sequence comes from Methylobacterium sp. CM6241, assembly GCF_054817845.1. NCBI lineage: Bacteria > Pseudomonadati > Pseudomonadota > Alphaproteobacteria > Hyphomicrobiales > Methylobacteriaceae > Methylobacterium > Methylobacterium sp. CM6241. The sequence continues at coordinate 3,603,588 of NZ_CM139246.1, read as the reverse complement.
CGGGCAAATCGGAGAGAGTTTGGGCAAACACCTAATCTGTTAGATTTAGAGTTTGATCATATGGTCCAAACAGCTACCGTTCACCATCGGACGGGGCGAACACGGTACACTCCGTTCGCAACCTTGACCGGCATTGGATCCCATCGTCCAATCTCTGCCAGCTCAGCGAGGTTGTCATGAATGTCGGCGTCTTCATTCCTATCGGCAACAACGGCTGGCTCCTGTCGGAGAATGCGCCGCAATACAAGCCGAGCTTCGAACTGAACAAGCAGGTCGTCCTCAAGGCCGAAGGCTACGGGCTCGATTTCGCCCTGTCGATGATCAAGCTGCGGGGCTTCGGCGGCAAGACCGAGTTCTGGGACCACAACCTCGAATCCTTCACGCTGATGGCGGGCCTCGCCGCCGTGACGAGCCGGATCAAGCTCTTCGCCACCGCCGCCACCCTGTGCATGCCCCCCGCCATCACAGCCCGGATGGCCTCCACCATCGATTCCATCTCCGGCGGCCGCTTCGGGCTGAACCTCGTGACGGGATGGCAGCGGCCTGAATACTCGCAGATGGGTCTGTGGCCCGGCGACGAGTACTTTTCGCGGCGCTACGAATACCTCTCCGAATACGCCCAGGTACTGCGCGATTTGTGGGAGACGGGGTCCTGCGACCTCAAGGGCGAGTTCTTCCAGATGGACGATTGCCGGCTCTCGCCCCGGCCGCAGGCGGAGATGAAGATCATCTGCGCCGGCCAATCGGCCGCCGGCATGGCGTTCACGGCGAAATATGCGGACTACAATTTCTGCTTCGGCAAGGGCGTGAACACGCCCACCGCCTTCGCCCCCACGGTGGAGCGACTGGAACTCGCCAAGGCCGAGACGGGCCGGGACGTCTCCTCCTACGTGCTGTTCATGATCATCGCCGCCGAGACCGACGAGGAGGCCCGCGCCACCTGGGAGCATTACAAGGCGGGAGCGGATCAGGAGGCCATCGCCTGGCTCGGGGTCCAGGGCGCGGCCGATACAAAATCGGGCGCCGACACCAACGTGCGCCAGATGGCCGACCCGACCTCGGCGGTGAACATCAACATGGGCACCCTCGTGGGCTCCTACGCGGAGGTGGCGCGCATGCTCGACGAGGTCGCCACCGTGCCCGGCACCGAAGGCGTGCTCCTGGTCTTCGACGATTTCCTCGAAGGGCTCGATGCCTACGGCACCCGCATCCAGCCGCTGATGCGCTCGCGGGCGCATGTCACCGCCGATGCGGTGCCGATGGCGAAGGTGGCGTGATGGTCGCCGGCTATCACGACGCAGCCGGACGCCATGGCGGCATCACCCTCCCCGCCCGGCCCGAGCCCATCGCCTTCGCTGCCGAGGCCACGGCCCTCATCGTCATCGACATGCAGAACGCCTACGCGACGAAGGGCGGTTATCTCGATCTCGCCGGGTTCGACGTCTCGGCGACCGGGCCGGTGATCGGACGGATCGCGACGGCCGTCGCTGCCGCCCGCAAGGCCGGGATCAGGATCGTCTGGTTCCAGAACGGCTGGGACCCGGATTATGTCGAGGCCGGAGGGCCGGGCTCGCCGAACTGGCACAAGTCGAACGCCCTCAAGACCATGCGCAGCCGCCCCGACATGAACGAGCGGCTGCTCGCCAAGGGAAGCTGGGACTACGCCCTGGTGGATGCGCTGAGCCCCGAGCCCGGCGACATCGTGCTGGGCAAGCCGCGCTACAGCGGCTTCTACAACACCCAGCTCGACAGCCTGCTGCGCTCGGCCGGCATCCGCACCCTGGTCTTCACCGGCATCGCCACCAATGTCTGCGTGGAATCGACTCTGCGTGACGGGTTCTTCCTCGAATATTTCGGCATCGTCCTCGCCGACGCGACGCATCAGGCGGGGCCGGACAGCCTGCAGGCGGGCGCGCTCACCAATATCGAGACCTTCTTCGGCTGGGTCTCGGATGTCGCGAGCTTCGAGGCGGCCCTGGGCGAGCGGGACGCCGCCGCGGCGGAGTGACACCCTCCCCTCGCGCCCTCGACCTCATCTTGAGGTGCCGCAGCGTAGCGGAGGCCTCGAAGGAGGCTTTCAGTTCGCTCCCAGGGGCCTGGAGGCCTCCTTCGAGGCCCGCTGACGCGGGCACCTCAAGATGAGGTCACGGGTGGGCAAGACGACACAGACGACGAAGACGGCCATTTCGACGATCGAACGGGAGCACCGCGAACCATGCCCAAGACCGTGATCATTCCCCCAGGCACCGGTAAGCCGTTGGCCCCCTACGTGCCGGGCACCCTCGCCGACGGCGTGCTCTACGTCTCGGGCACCCTGCCGCTGGATGCGGATGCCAACGTCGTCCATGTGGGCGATGCCGGCGCGCAGACGAGACACGTGCTGGAGACGATCAAGGGCGTCGTGACCGCCGCCGGCGGCACCATGGACGATGTCACCTTCAACCACATCTTCCTGAAGGACTGGGCCGATTACGCCGCGATCAACGCGGTCTATGCCAGCTACTTCCCCGGGGAGAAGCCGGCGCGCTACTGCATCCAGTGCGGCCTGGTAAAACCAGACGCCCTGGTGGAGATCGCCTCCGTCGCGCATGTGGGCAAACCGTGAGCGCGACCATCCATCACGAGATCCACGGGGACGGGGAACGGACGGTCCTGCTTTCGCCGGGCCTCGGCGGATCGTGCGGCTATTTCGCACCGCAGATTCCGGCCCTGGCCGAGCGGTTCCGGGTGGTCGGCCACGATCATCGCGGCACCGGGCGCTCGCCCGATGCGCTGGAACAGGGCCACAGCATCGCCGCCATGGCCGCCGACGCCCTTCGGGTGATGGACGATCTCGGCATCGCCACGGCCGACATCGTCGGGCATGCGCTCGGCGGGCTCATCGGCCTCGAACTGGCGCGTGCCCATCCCACCCGGGTGGGGCGGCTCGTGGTCATCAACGGCTGGGCCAGGACCGATTCCGCGACGAAGCGGTGCTTTGCCGCCCGCAAGGCCCTGCTGGCCCATGCCGGCCCCGAAGCCTACGTGGCCGCGCAGGCGATCTTCCTCTATCCGGCGCCCTGGCTTTCGCTCAACGCGGAGCGCGTCGCGGCGGACGAGGCCCATGCCCTGGCGCATTTTCCCGGACCTGAGAACACGCTGCGGCGGATCGCGGCGCTGGAAGCCTTTGATCTCACCGCGCATCTGTCCGGTATCCCGCACGAAACCCTCGTGATGGCAGCGGCCGACGACGTGCTCGTGCCCTATCTGCGCTCGGAGGAACTCGCGGCGGCGTTGCCCAACGCCACGCTGGATCTGGCCAAGAGCGGCGGCCACGCGCATAGCGTGACGCAGGCGGAGGCGTTCAACCGCACCCTCGTCACCTTCCTCGACCGGCCCTGAGGGAGTTCGTCATGGCTCATCCGGCTCGACCGGTTCGTCTTGGCGAGCCAGCGCGCCATCTCGCTCGGATCCTCGAGGGGCTGCCGGTGTTCAGGCGCGAAACCGGTGACCACTTTTGCTGAACCTGCTCAGGATGAAAGCTCCGCCATGACCGAGACGACGTTGCCCACGGTCGAGGCCGGAGCTTTTCGCGAAGCGATGGCCCATCTGGCCAGTTCGGTCCATCTCGTCACCACCGACGGGCCGGGCGGACGGGCCGGTTTCACGGCCTCTTCCGTCTGCAGCGTCAGCGACGCGCCGCCGACGCTCCTCGTCTGCATCAACCGAACCTCCTCCGCCTATGTCGCAGTGAGCGCCAATGCGGCCCTGTGCGTGAACACGCTGTCGGGCGGGCAGGCCGCCATCGCCGGCGCCTTCGGCGGCCGCACCCCCATGGACGAGCGCTTCGCGGCGGGGGCCTGGCGAGTGCTCGCCACCGGGGCACCGGTGCTGGAGGGAGCGTTGACCGCCTTCGATTGCCGCATCGTGGCGCGCCACGCCGTCGGCAGCCACGACGTGCTGTTCTGCGAGGTGGTGGATCTCTCGGAGCCCGCCGGCCAACAGGGTCTCGTCTATGCCGGCCGGCGCTACCACACCCTGCCCGTGGCGGTCGCTCCGCCGCACCCCGCCGCCGTCTGACCGTCCGGCCTCGCCCCGAGCATCCCGTCACGCTCCTCGCCTCACGCGATCCACCGCCCGGAGACCACGAGACCATGGCAGCCGAACCCTATTTCCCCGTCTGGCGCGCCAGAGATGCGACGACCGAGGCCGCGGACGTCATGCCCGACGAGCGCCTGCCGGCGGGCCAGACCGTGCTCCTCGGCTTCCAACACGTGGTGGCGATGTTCGGCGCCACGGCCTTGATGCCGATCCTAATGGGGTTCGACCCCAACCTGGCGATCTTCTTCTCCGGCATCGGCACACTCATCTTCTTTCTCGCCACCGGCGGCCGGGTGCCGAGCTATCTCGGCTCGTCGGCGGCCTTCGTCGGGGTGGTGATCGCAGCCACGGGCTATGCCGGGGCGGGACCGAACCCCAACATCGCCGTGGCGCTCGGCGGCATCATCGCGGCGGGCCTGCTCTACGGCCTCGTCGGCGCCGTCATCGGTCTCGTCGGCTATGCCTGGGTGGAGCGGGTGATGCCACCGGTGGTGACCGGAGCGGTGGTGGCCGCCATCGGCCTCAACCTCGCGCCGATCGCGACGCGGATCATCTCGGCCTCCGCCTTCGACACCTGGTTCGGCCTCCTGACGGTGGTCATCGTCAGCGTCATCACCATCTACGCGCCCGGCCTCGCCCGTCGCCTGCCGATCCTAATCGGAGCGGCCCTCGCCTACCTTCTCTATCTCCTCCTCGCCAACGGGTTCGGTCTCGCCAAGCCCATCGACTTCTCCGCCGTCATGGCCGCCCCCTGGATCGGCGTGCCGGGCTTCGTCGCGCCGGTGTTCGACACCAAGGCGATCGCCCTCATCGCCCCGGTCTTCGTGGTGCTGATCGCCGAGAATCTCGGCCATATCAAAGCCATCGGCGCGATGACGAGCCGCAACCTCGACCCCTACATCGCCCGCGCCTTCCTCGGCGACGGCCTCGCCACCATGCTGTCGGGCGGGCTCGGCGGCACCGGGGTGACGACCTATGCGGAGAATATGGGCGTCATGGCCATGACCCGAATCTACTCGACCCTGGTCTTCGTGGTGGCCGGCTTCACCGCGATCCTGTTCGGCCTATGCCCGAAATTCGGAGCGCTGATCCTGACCCTGCCGGTGCCGGTGATCGGCGGATTGTCGGTGGTGGTGTTCGGGCTGATCGCGGCCACCGCCGGGCGGATCTGGGTGGAGAACAGGGTCGATTTCGCCAATGCCCGCAATCTCCTCACCGTCGGGATCGCGGTGGTCCTCGGCGCCGGGGACCTGACCCTGAAATTCGGCTCCTTCGCCTTCGGCGGCATCGGCACCGCCACGTTCGGGGCGATCCTCATCTATCATCTGCTCGGGCTGACGCGGCTCGGACGCGCACCGGCCAATCCGGCCAGCGTGCGGGCCTGAACGGACCCCGTCTCAGGACGCCCGCGGATCCGAGCCTCACTCGGGCCTCAGCGGGATCTGTACCCGCCGCGACGGGCGGAGCCGGTGGCGATGTCGCGCTCATCCCCGCGGCGGGGCGCGGAGGCGGCGTATCTGCCGCGAGCATCCAAGGCGGCCTGGCCTACGAGGCCGCCGGGCGCCACGACCGCCGGGAGGCCGGCCGGCGCGGTATAGCTCTGGGCCGAGGCGGCGGAGGCTGCCAGGACCGAGGCAAGGGCGAGAAGACCGGTGGACAAACGTGCCGTCATGGGTGTCGTCCTCATCGTCGATTCCGATGCCGACCCACCGGCATCATCGATTCGAGGTCCCAATCCTTGAGCAGGACTGCCCAACCAAGCAACAGAAATTGCCGCCGCACTGTGCAGCATGCTGCCGACAGGCAGAGGACGATCGGCCCCTATCCGGCAGAAATCGAGCGGGCCAAGCGTGGTTCGGTGCCGGGAGCGCGGCTCATTCGGCCGCGAACAGCCCCGGCATCTCGGGCTCGACGCTGCCCGGCAGGCTCGCCTTCGGGTCGCCGGGGCCGGTCTCACAGCCGAGCGACGGCAAAGCGATGACGCGGTTGCCGCGAAAATCCATGCGGCAGACGATGGTGCCACGGGTCTCGACATAGGCGAGCAGACGCCGTGCCCGGCCCGGCGAGCGGCTGCCGATGGCGCGGGCCAGGGCCTCGTCGCCGGGGCAGGGCTCTCCCGCCAGAGCGGCGCGAGCGAGCAGCAGGAACAGGCCCTGGACCTCGTCGGGCAGGGCGGCGGCGGCGCTTTGCGCCTCCTCCCAGCGCCCGTCGCTGTCGGCCGGGGCGCCTTGCCCGTCGATTCCCGCACGGGCGACGCCGAGGCGGCGGCGGAAGGCGGCGAGAGTGAGGGACTCACCGTCGAGCCCACGCATGCGGCAGCGGACGAGGAAGTCCTGATAGATCACCGCCACCGGCTGACGCCCGGCATCCGGGTCGGTGGCGATGCCCCGCAGGATCTCGTCGAGCCCGGCACGCAGATCTTCCTCGCTCAAGGGCTCGGGCGCCTCGGCGGGTTCGGGCCGGTAGGCACTGAGCTCACGCAGCAGATCGGCCGGGCTGGCGCGCGGTGTCGGAGGGGTGCGCGGAGCCGGGGCCCAGGAGGCAGGGCCGTCCTCGGCCGAGCGGGTGAGGATCAGGGCGCGCAGATCCGCATCGGCGGGGGCGGGGAGCGGCACGAGCTTCGGGGAGCCCGAGCGCGCCGAGGTCGAGACCGGGCCGATGCGCAGGGCCAACGGCCGACGGCTCAACGCGGGCCCGAGGGCCACGAATTCGCCGCGCGAGAGGTCGCGGAACCGCTCGGCGCCGCGGCGGTCGAGGCCCAGCAGGTCGGCGGCGCGGGCCATGTCGATATCGAGGAAGGTGCGGCCCATCAGGAAGTTGGTGGCTTCCGCCGCCACGTTTTTCGCGAGCTTGGCGAGGCGCTGCGTCGCGATGATGCCCGCGAGCCCGCGCTTGCGGCCGCGGCACATCAGGTTGGTCATGGCGCCGAGGGAGGCCTTGCGCGCCTCGTCGGAGACGTCGCCGGCCGCGGCCGGTGCGAAAATCTGCGCCTCGTCGACGACGACGAGAACGGGGTGCCAATGGCTGCGCTCGGCCTCGAACAAACCGCCGAGGAAGGCGGCGGCCGCGCGCATCTGTGCCTCCATGTCGAGGCTCTCCAGGGTGAGCACCACGGAGACCCGGTGGGCGCGCACCCGCGCCGCGATGGCCTGGAGATCGCCCTCGCCATGGGCACCATCCACCACCACGTGGCCGTAAGCCTCTGCCAGGGTGACGAAATCGCCTTCGGGATCGATGATGACCTGCTGGACCGAGCCGGCGCTCTGTTCGAGCAGCCGCCGCAGCAGATGCGACTTGCCCGAGCCGGAATTGCCCTGGACCAGGAGACGGGTGGCCAGCAGCTCCTCGAGATCGAGCCGGGCGGGCTCTTCGCCCGGGCCCATGCTCAGCCCCATCTCGATCCCGACCGTCATTCCCGCTCCGCTGTCCCGCAACCCGTCCGCGACGATGGCGACCCTAGCACGGATGGGCTCAGGCGACCTCCCCCTGCCCTTCCCACATCCACAGGGACGCTCCAGGAGAAGAATAGGTCCATCATCCTAGGACAACTAACGCAGGCCTTTTGTCCTAGGAACATAGCCCTTCTCGAGAGGAAAGCCTCGAATGAGCAGTGGGACGGATGCGTTGCATTTTCCTGCCGGACTCCCTTGCCGGCTCGCCCGGGGCATCTAGTTCGCCTGTCATGAACACCATCCTCGTCGTCGCCCTCGTCTGCGCCTCCACCGTCCAGGCCCCGGATTGCACGCGGGAGACCGCCCTCGACGTGATCACCGGGCAGGCTCACACCCTGCAGGAATGCCTGATGCAGGGGCCGGTCCTCGCGGCCAATGCCGGCCACGGCGCCGACAAGGACAGCTACGTGAAGACCCGCTGCGACCAGCGGCGCTGACATCCGGGAGCGCGACCCTCATGAGCGACGACGTCAGCCCGGACCGGGCGGTGATGATCCGCTTGCGCGCCCGCCTTGCGGTGGTGGAGCGGGCAGCGTGGTTCGGCTTCGCCGAGGCGATGCGCCGGCAGCCGGAGGAGACCGAGGCCTATATCGCGGCAGAGCGCGCCAAATGCGCCGCCGGCTTCGCCGGGCCGAAATGGGCGCGCGACCTCAGCGATGCCGAGCGGGCGATGCTCGGCGCCGAGGTCGATGCCGGGCTGGCGCAGCTGGTGGAGGACGCCAAGGAGGCGTGAGCCTTACGGACCTCCCTCCCCGCACATCTTCGGGCGCTGCTCATCACGACCAAATCACATTGTCGGTCGATTTGCGGCAAAATCGCAACAGATCGTCGATTTTAAGAGTGTTGCGGAAGAGAATCTCGACTTCCACCTGAAAACCCATGATTGCTCCCTTGATCGACTGGGGAACATCCATGGCCACCGTTCAAGTTGAAGATAACTACTTCGATATTGAAGCAATCCATGGCGCATGGTCCGCAGGATTTCTCAGAAAGACATCGGCCACCAAATATACACTCTCGCGCGACGATGGCACCTCCTATGGAATGGAACTGGTAGGATCCGGGTTCCAATACACAAAAAGCGGAGACATCAAAGCCGGGACGATCAAGTCGATCAGCCTGATCCACGTCGATGGATCAACGCAATGGACGATGTCGGGACTTTCGCTCAACGCGAATGCCTTTCGTATTGCACTGACCGATTCGAGTTTCGATGATAAGGGGCCGCTCCTCAAGCTGTTCGCCCCCATTGCACTGACCGTCTACGGTGCGTCTCTAGACGATAAGTTCTTCGGCGGCCAAAAGGCCGATACCTTTCTCGGCAGTTTCGGTTCGGATACCTTCGTGGGTGGCTCCGGCAAGGATGCGATCGACGGAGGGATCGGGGATTACGATGTCGTAGACTACAGTCGCGAGTCCGGTGGCAGGGCCATCAAGGTCGATCTCGAGAAGGGCACGGCGACCGATACCTACGGATTCGTGGATTCGATCAAGAACGTCGAGTTGATCATCGGTACGGGCAAGGCCGATTCCTTCATGGGATCGAAGACGGCGTCCTACGAAGCGTTCAGCGGCGGTGCCGGCGCGGACATCATCAACGGCGGCGGCGGAACCCACAACACGGTCCGGTACGACATCACGGCCTCGACGGGTGTGATCGTCGAACTGGCGGGCAATCCAGATGGGAGCGGCTTTGGACGCTCCCTCTCCCCGCTTGAGGATGACAGGTTGATCGGCATTCAAGACGTCGTGGGAACGAGAAGCGACGATACGATCATCGGCTCCAATGAAAACAACATCCTCTCCGGCCTCGCGGGCGCTGATCATCTCGACGGCGGACGAGGGATCGATACGGTGGATTATTCTCTCGAAACCGGATGGGACACCGGCATTAGGGTAAACTTGGAGCAATCGTCCGGCTACGACACGATGGGAAAAAAGGACGATCTGATTTCCATCGAAAACGTCACCGGATCGGAGTTGATAGATTTCATCACGGGCTCCCGGTTCAAGAATACGCTCCTCGGGCTCGACGGCAACGACACGCTTCGAGGCCTTGCGGGAAACGACCGCCTGTCGGGTGGCGATGGAGCCGACATTCTCTTCGGCGGTCTCGGCAAGGACATTCTGACGGGCGGTTCGGGCCACGACACCTTTGTCTTCGATAGCACGCCGAATGCCGTGTCGAACGTCGACCGGATCGTCGACTTTTCCGTGTCCGACGACAGGATCAGGCTCGATCACCCTGTCTTTGCCGCCCTCGCGAAGGGCCATCTCACCTCCGACGCCTTCATCATCGGCGCCAAGGCCACCGATGCCGATCATCGGATCCTCTACAATTCCAAGACCGGCGCAGTGTCGTACGATGCCGACGGCAACGGCGGTGCGAGTGCCGTGCAATTCGCCACACTCGACGCGAACCTCAAGCTGACGGCGGACGATTTCTACGTTCTGTAGGAGCGTCGAGAACCACCTTGGGGGGACCTCACCCGCCCCACAGGTCCCGCCATGCGGGCGGCATCGCCAGCCCCGGCAGGCTCGTCGCTGCGTGAATTCCGATCGCCACTGCACGGGCGAGCGTGTCGGCCGCCGCCGCGCCGATGCGGGCGAGGTCCGTGATGGGGTCGGAGAGCGCGACCCGGCCGGTGGAGACCGCGAAGACCGCATCACCGTCGAGCGGGGTATGAACCGGGTGGATCGCCCGCGACAGCCCGTCCTGTGCCATCACCGCGAGGCGGCGGGCCTGGGCCTTGGTCAGGTCCGCGTCGGTGGCGACGATGGCCAGGGTGGTGCTGCTGCCGGGCAGAGCCTCGCGCGGCCAGGTGAAGGCGTCCGCCGGCATCGGATCGGGGAAGCCGAGAGCGCCGAATTCGCCGTTCCGCTCGAAGGGTGCAGCCCAGAAATGCCGCCCCTCCCCCACCGTGACTCGGCCGAAGGCGTTGACGGCCACCAGCGCCCCGACCCGCGCCGGCGTGCCGCCCACCAGGGAGGAAGCCGAGCCGAGGCCGCCCTTGAGGTTGGCCGTGCGCGCGCCGTAGCCCACGCCGACGGTGCCGAGGGCGACATCCTCGGACGCAGCGGCGGCGGCGGCGTAGCCGAGGTCGCGATAAGGCGAGACGCGGCCCCATTCCTTGTCGCCGCCGTTAAGGAGATCGAACAGGATCGCGCCGGGCACGATGGGGACGCGGATGTCGCCGATGGGAAACCCCCTCCCCCTCTCGGCGAGCCAGGCCACGACGCCGGCGCCCGCATCGAGGCCGAAAGTCGAGCCGCCGGAGAGGACCAGGGCGTCGATGCGTTCCACCGTGCGTTCGGGATCGAGGAGGTCGGTCTCGCGGGTGCCCGGCCCACCGCCGCGCACGTCCACCCCGGCCACCACCGGGGCGTCGAACAGGATCGCGGTGGTGCCGCTCGCCACCCGCGCGTCATGGGCGTGGCCGACCCTGATACCTGCGATGTCGGTGATGCGGTTGCGCATCGGAATCCTCCGAATCTCGTGGATCCTCCAAATGTCTCTCAGAACGATCTCATGCCGGGGCGGTCGGGGCCAGCGGCGACGGGTTCCGGCGGCGTCTTGGCCCGCCGCGCGGCGCGGAGGGAATCGGCGGCATAGAGGGCGAGCGCCAACCAGATCAGGACGAACAGGACCAGTCGATGCGGCTCCAGCCGTTCGCCATAGACGAGGACGCTGAGCCCCAACAGGCAGGAGGGGGCGAGGTATTGCATCAGCCCGAGGGTGGAGAGGGTGAGGCGCTGGGCGGCGGCGGCGAACCAGATCAGTGGCAGGGCGGTGGTGACGCCGGTGAGGAGCAGCAGCGCGAGCCGGACGGGATCGCCCTTCACCACAGGCTCGGCGAGGCCGACAAGGTAGATTCCCGCGAGGGGCAGGAGCAGGAAGGTCTCGGCGGCAAAGCCCACCATGGCGTCGACCCCCACGACCTTGCGCACCAGCCCGTAGAGCGAGAAGCTGGCGGCGAGGCACAGGGACAGCCAGGGCAGGTGCCCGGCCAGCACCACTGCGAGCACCACCCCGGCGGCGGCGAGCCCCACCGCCACGGCCTGGACCGGCCGCAGCCGCTCACCGAGGACGAGGGCGCCCAGCGCCACGCTCATCAGCGGGTTGATGAAGTAGCCCAGACTCGCATCGAGCATGTGCCCGGACTGGACCGCCACGAGGTAGAGCAGCCAGTTGACGGCGATGAGCCCGGCCGAGACGACGAGGAGGAGATGGCGCCGCCTCAGGGGAAACGGGTTGCGCACCCGCCGGCGCAGAATCGCCAGCAGGGCGACCACGAGCACGCTCGACCAGACGATGCGATGAGCCAGGATGCTGCCGGCCGGCACGGCATCGAGCAGCCGGAAATGCACCGGGACGACGAGGCCCCAGCTCAGATAGGCACCGAGCGCGTAGATCAGACCCACGACGTTCCTCCCCTCCCTTGCGAGGTTGGGACGGGGTTTACACCAAGTCTCGCGGGACGGCTCCGGTGGGGGATCGGGGAGCCGATCTAGATGGAGAGGCCGTTCGGTTCCGCGACGGGATGACCGTGATCGGGAGCGGCAGAGCGGCGGTTTCTTGCTCGAAACCTGTCGCCTGTCATCGACCACTTTGCCCCTTAGCGGCCCCGGGGAAGGTCAGCTTCAGGGCAAAGAACCCTGAAAGCCGCCGTTGAAGCCTTCAGTTGCCGAACGCACGAGACCGTCACTTCCTCAGCGGCACGCCCTTCGTGGTGAAACGCGGCGCGCCCGAATGGCGCATGGGGCGCGGCTGGCCCTGTCCCTTGCCGGCACCGAGCCCCGTTCCCGGCGGCTGCGAGGACGGAATCAGCTGGTCCGGCCTCGGCCCGATGAGATCGGCGCGGCCCATGGCCCGCAGCGCCTCGCGCAAGATGGGCCAGTTCTCGGGGTCGTGGTAGCGCAGGAACGCCTTGTGCAGCCGGCGCTGCCGCATCCCCTTGATCGCGTCCACCGGCTCGCTGCCGCCGCGCCGCACGCCCTGCAGCGGATTGATTTCGGTGTGATACATGGTCGTGGCCGTCGCCATGGGCGAGGGCAGGAACGTCTGGACCTGATCGGCGCGATAGTCGTTCTTCTTGAGCCAGACGGCGAGGTTCATCATGTCCTCGTCGGTCGTGCCCGGATGCGCCGCGATGAAATACGGGATCAGGTAGTATTTCTTGCCGGCCTTCTTGGCGGCGGCGTCGAACATCTCCTTGAAGCGGTCGTAGGTGCCGATCCCCGGCTTCATCATCAGGTCGAGGGGGCCGCGCTCGGTGTGCTCGGGCGCGATCTTGAGACGGCCGCCGACGTGATGGGTCACGAGCTCCTCGACATATTCGGGGCTTCGCACCGCCAGATCGTAGCGCACGCCGGAGGCGACCATCACCTTCTTGACGCCCTCCACCTCGCGGACCTTGCGATAGAGCCGGATCAGGTCGTCGTGCGAGGTGTTGAGGTTCGGGCAGATGTCCGGGAAGACGCAGGACGGCAGGCGGCACGCCGCCTCGATCTTCGGGTCCTTGCACGCCATCCGGTACATGTTGGCCGTGGGTCCACCAACGTCCGAGATCACGCCCGTGAAGCCCGGCGTCTTGTCGCGGATCAGCTCGATCTCGCGCAGGATCGAGCCCTCCGAGCGGTTCTGGATGACGCGGCCCTCGTGCTCGGTGATGGAGCAGAAGGTGCAGCCGCCAAAGCAGCCGCGCATGATCGTCACCGAGAACTTGATCATGTCCCAGGCGGGGATCTTCGCATCGCCGTAGGAGGGATGGGGGGCGCGGGCGTAGGGCAGGTCGTAGACCGCATCCATCTCCTCGCTGGAGAGCGGGATCGGCGGCGGGTTCAGCCACAGGTCGCGGTCGCCGTGGCGCTGGACGAGGGGGCGGGCGTTGCCGGGATTGGCCTCCCGGTGCAGCACCCGCGAGGCGCGGGCATAGGCCTCCTTGTCGTCCTTGACCTCGTCATAGGCGGGGAGCCGGATCACGGTCTCGCCGGGGCGGCGGCTGGCGGCCTCGTCAGCCGAATCGAGATCGTCGGCGGGCAGCTCGGTGTAATGCTCGGGCACGCGGCGGAACAGGGCGACGCCCCGGACGGAGTCGAGCTCGTGCGGCGCCGCGCCGGCCGCGAGGCGGTTCGCCACCTCGACCACGGCGCGCTCGGCATTGCCGTAGAGCAGAAGGTCGGCCTTCGCGTCCGCCAGGATCGAGCGGCGCACCTTGTCGGACCAGTAATCGTAATGGGCGATGCGGCGCAGGGACGCCTCGATGCCGCCGAGGACGATCGGCACGTCCTTGTAGGCCTCGCGGCAGCGCTGCGTGTAGACGATTGTGCAGCGGTCCGGGCGGGCGCCGCCTTGTCCGCCCGCCGTGTAGGCGTCGTCGCTTCGCAGGCGACGGTCCGCCGTGTAGCGGTTCACCATCGAATCGAGATTGCCGCCGGTGACGCCGAAGAACACATTCGGCCGGCCGAGCGCCTTGAACGGCTCCGCCGATTGCCAGTCGGGCTGCGCGATGATGCCGACCCGGAACCCTTGCGATTCGAGGAGCCGGCCGATGATCGCCATACCAAAGCTCGGATGATCGACATAGGCGTCCCCCGTCACCAGGACGATGTCGCAGGCATCCCACCCGAGCGCGTCCATCTCGGCGCGGCTCATGGGCAGGAACGGCGCCGCCTTCCGGAGAGGCTGCAGGTTGCAGGCGAGGGGAGCCACGGATCGACTCGGGGAAGCTTGAAGGTCCATGGGGTCCGTGCATAGACCGCCCAGGCCGCAAGCTCAACGAAAGGTCGAATTCGAATAAGAGGCCTTCCAAAAACCATCGGCGGCTCGAGATGGGTGGCGAGCCGCTTACCCGGCCCGAATTGCTGCCGGCCGCTTCACACCTCGCTCCGCCTCCCGAGGAACGGGCGGCCCCCAATCACCGCCGTGGCGGGGTGATCGGGTCGCCGCGCAGGAGGGCGTTGAGACGTTCGGTGTCGAAGCCGTCCGTGGCCTTCGGCTTGGCCGGGACGGGTTTCGCGGAAGCGGTCTTGGTCACCGGGGGCTTGCCCGCCGAGGAGGCGGAGGGCTTCGCCGAGGCGGGCTTCGCGCCCGTCGGACGGGGGGCCACCGGGCCTGTGGTGGAGAGGACGCCCGGCTGGAGCAGGGTCGGGATCGAGCCGGTATCCTGAGGCTCGCTCACAATCGGAGCCTGCACCATCTGTGGCGCGGGCGCCGCCGGAAGATGGGCCAGCCGGTCGGCGCTGACGAATCCGATCGCCAGGATGCTCAGCCCAAAGACGCTGCCGATGACGAGGAAGCGCAAGATACGCACGCGATACGCTTTCTACAAATACTCAACACCTTGATCACCAGTTTTAATCCAAGGCCGTTAACGAACCCGAGCATCGGCGGGGGCCGGACCGTGCCATTTTCTGACCCTTTCTCATGTCGCTGGCAGGAGACGGTCACAGGATCTGGCTGAGGAAGGCTTGTGTCCGGGAATGCCGGGGCCTGTCGAAGAAATCGGCCGGCGGAGCGGTCTCGATGATCTGGCCCTCGTCCATGAACACCACGCGGTCGGCGATCTCGCGGGCGAAGCCCATCTCGTGGGTGACGCAGAGCATGGTCATGCCGCCGCGCGCCAGCTCGGCCATGGTGTCGAGGACCTCCTTGACCATTTCCGGGTCGAGGGCCGAGGTCGGCTCGTCGAACAGCATCACCTTCGGGCTCATGCACAAAGCGCGGGCGATCGCCACCCGCTGCTGCTGCCCGCCCGAGAGCTGGCCGGGAAACTTCCCCGCCAGCTGCGGGATGCGGACGCGTTCGAGATAGCCCATCGCCAGTTTCTCGGCCGCCGCCCGGCCCATCCGCTTCACGTGGATGGGGGCCAGGGTGCAGTTCTCCAGCACGGTGAGATGGGCGAACAGGTTGAAGTGCTGGAACACCATGCCGACCTCGCGGCGCACGGCGTCCACGCTCGCCTGCGCGCCGGTGAGTTCGGTTCCATCCACCCGGATCGTGCCCTGCTGGTGCGCCTCGAGCCCGTTGACGCAGCGGATCAGGGTCGATTTGCCCGAGCCCGAGGGGCCGCAGATCACGATCTTCTCGGCCTTCGCCACCGTGAGGTCGACGTCGCGCAGGACGTGGTGGGCGCCGAACCATTTGTTGACGCCGGAGAGCGCGACGGCGGGGGAGGTCTCTGTCATCGGGTCTCGTCCCTGGCTTTCACCGTCATCGCCTGTCCCCCGCCGCGAGGCGGCGCTCGATGAATCCGGCATAGCGCGCCATGCCGAAGCAGACGGCGAAATAGACGAGGGCGGCGAAGATGTAGGCGGTGGCCGGGATGGTGGCGGCCGACCAGCGCGGATCGGCGCGGGAGGCTTCCAGCACGCGAATGAAATCGCTGATGCCGACGATGGAGACCAGGGTCGTGTCCTTGAACAGGCCGATCATCGTGTTGACGATGCCGGGCAGAGCCACCTTCAGCGCCTGGGGCAGGATGACGAGGCGCAGCGCCTGGCCCCGGCCGAGGCCGAGCGCCGCCGCCGCTTCGGCCTGCCCCTTCGGCACGGTCTGCAGCCCGCCGCGCACCACCTCGGCCATGTAGGCGGAGGCGAAGAGCGCGATGCCGACGAGGGGCCGCAGCAGGCGGTCCACGGTGATGTCGCCGGGCAAGAACAGCGGCAGCATCACGTTGGCCATGAACAGCACCGTGATCAGCGGCACGCCGCGCCAGAACTCGATGAAGGCGGTGGAGAGCACGCGCACCACCGGCATGGTCGAGCGCCGCCCCAGCGCCAGCAGGATGCCGAGCGGCAGGGAGACGACGATTCCCACCGTGGCCACCACCACGGTGACGAGGAAGCCGCCCCACAGGCCCGTCGCGACGGTCTTCAGCCCGAGGGACGGTGCGCCGGAGAGGAGCAGGTAGGCCAGGACCGGGAAGACCAGGAAGGCGAAGAGCGCGCCGAGATTGCGCCGGGGCGCCCCGAGCCAGAGCATCCATCCGGCGGCGAAGGCCAGCAGCGCGACGGCGAAGTTCGGGCGCCAGCGCTCGGCGGCGGGGTAGGAGCCATAGGCGAGGTAGTTGATCTTGTCGGCGATGAAGGCCCAGCAGGCCCCGACTGGCCGCCCCGCCACTTCCGGCCGGCAGGCATCGCCCGACGCCCCGGTCCAGACCGCATCGATGACGAGGAAGCGGATCGCGATGGGCAGCAGCCAGGCGAGCAATCCCAGGATCGCCAGGGTGGTGAGCCCATTGCCGAGACTCGAGAACAGGTTCCGGCGCAGCCAGCCCAGCGGTCCGCCGACGGTGGCGGGCGGCGGGCGCGAGGCGACGAGATCGGCGCGGACGAATCGCTCCATCCTCAGCGCTCCACCCTGGTCACGCGGCGATTGTAGAGGTTCATCAGGAAGGCCGTGGCGAGGCTGAGCGTGAGGTAGACCGCCATGGTGATCGCCACCACCTCCACCGCCTGGTTGGTCTGGTTGAGCACGGTGCCCATGAAGACGTGGACGAGGTCGGGATAGCCGATCAGCACCGCCAGCGACGAGTTCTTGGTGACGTTGAGATACTGGCTGGTGAGCGGCGGCACGATCGCCCGCATCGCCTGCGGGACCACCACGAGACGCAAGCTCTGGCCCCGGCTCAGCCCCAGGGCGGAGGCCGCCTCCCCCTGCCCCCGCGCCACGCTGGAGAGGCCGGCCCGCACGATCTCGGCGATGAAGGCGGCGGTATAGGTGGAGAGCCCGAGCACCAGGGCGGCGAATTCCGGCAGGATCGGTAACCCGCCCTCGACATCGTAGGGGCCGCGCGCCGGCCAATCGACCGCGACCGGATGGCCGGCCAGCGCCAGCCCGATCCAGGCGAGACCCGGCAGGAGGATCGTGAGGGCCAACCCCGGCAGCCAGACCCGGACCGGAGGCAGGCCGGTCTCGGCTGCGCGGCGCGCCCGCCGTCGCAGGTGCGACAGGGCGGCAATGCCGGCGAGGAAAGCGATCGGCACCAGCCAGGCGGCGCCTGAGAATTCGGGGCTCGGCAGAACGAGACCACGCTGCGAGACGAAGGCGCCCCCCAGGCTCGCAGGAGCCTCGGCCGAGGGCAGGGCCACCCGCACGGCCACGTACCAGACGAGGAGCTGCAGCAGCAGCGGCACGTTGCGGATTGCCTCCACATAGGCGGAGGCCAGCCCGCGCGCGAGGAGGTTCGGCGACAGCCGGGCGATGCCCACCACGAAGCCGATCAGCGTGGCGAGCACGATGCCCAGCGCCGCGGCCAGCAGCGTGTTGCAGAGCCCGACGAAGAACGCATCGAGATAGGTCGAGGTCGCCGCCGCGTAGGGGATCAGCCGCTGGCCGATGTCGAACCCGGCATTGCGCGACAGGAAGCCGAACCCGGCGACGATGCCCTGTTTGGCGAGCTTCTGCGCGGCATTGCCGGCAGCGAGATAGACGAGGCCGGCGACGGCGAGCGCCAGGACGATCTGGAGCGCGAGGGCACGCAGGGAGGTCTTTCGGGATTCAGCCATGACGGCATCCTCCACGCGCAACCCCTCTCCCCCCTGCGGGAGAGGGTGGCCTTCGCGTCAGCGAAGGTCGGGTGAGGGGAGCGCCCTCTCCGGAAAGACCTGTGCCGGCCCCTCTCCCGCCCGCTCCGCGGGCACCCTCCCCCGCGAAGGGGGGAGGGTCTTGCTCCCACACGCCCCTCACCGGATCGGAGGCCCGTATTGCAGACCGCCCTGGTTCCACAGGGCGTTCAGGCCGCGCGGGATCTTCAGCGGTGTCTGCGCGCCGACATTGCGCTCGAAGGAATCGCCGTAATTGCCCACATGGCGGACGATCCGGTAGGCCCAGTCGGTGGTGAGGCCGAGGCCCTCGCCGTATTTGCCCTCGAGGCCGAGGATGCGCTTCGCGTCGGGGCTGAGCGCCGATCGGCGCATCTCCTCGACATTGGCCTGGGCGATCCCCGCCTCCTCGGCGTCGATCATGGCGTAATGGGTCCAGGCGACGAGATCGCGCCATTGGTCGTCGCCCTGGCGTACGCCGGGGGCGAACGGCTCCTTCGAGATCGCCTCGTCGAGGATGACGTGCTCGTCCGGATGCGCCGTCTTCAGGCGCTCGCCGTAGAGGGAGGATTTGTCGGTGGAATAGGCGTCGCAGCGGCCGGATTCGTAGGCGCCCAGCGTCTGCTCGCTATTGGCGAAGGTGACGACCTTGTAGGTCAGGCCCCGCGTGCGGAACCAATCGGCGAGGTTGAGCTCGGTGGTGGTGCCCTGCTGCAGGCAGATCGTCGCCCGGTCGAGCTGTTTCACCGACGTGATGGCGAGGGACTTTCGCACCAGGAACCCCTGCCCGTCATAGAAGGTGATGACCGGGAAGTTCATGGCGGCGGTGTCGCGCGACAGGGTCCAGGTGGTGTTGCGCGACAGGACGTCGATCTCGCCCGATTGCAGGGCGGTGAAGCGCGCGGCCGAGGATTGCGGGATGAACCGCACCTTGGCCGGATCGTCGAAGATCGCCGCCGCCAGCGCCCGGCAGAAATCCACGTCGAGCCCGCGCCACTGGCCCTGGCTGTCCGGAATGCTGAACCCCGCGACCCCGCCGCTGACGCCGCAGACGAGATGCCCCCGCGCCTTGACCTGAGCGAGGGTGCCTTGGGCGAGGGAAGGAGACGCGGTGAGGATGGCGAGGAGCGGGATCGAGACCAGTCGCATCCGCGCATTGCAGAGGATCGGCCGCCGCGGTCAAGCCGCCGCCCTCACCATCGTCATCCCGGGGCCGCATAGCGGAGCCCGGGATCCAGACGCACATACATTGCGAGGATGGATCGCGATCATGCGGCCGAGGCAGTGCCAATTCCAACATCCGTCGCGGCTCTGGATTCCGGGCTCGCCTTCGGCGACCCGGAATGACGGAGTGAGTCATGACATCCGTACTGCTGGCCGCACGTTACGTCAGAGAGCTAAACTCGCCGTCAGATCGGACCAATCCGGGTTGACCTCCTCGATCAACCGGATCTTCCAATCACGCCGCCAGGTCTTGAGCGATTTCTCGCGCTGGATCGCCTCCACGACCCGATCGTAGCTCTCGTACCAGACGAGGCGATCGATATTGTAGCGCGCGGTGAAACCGGGTTGCCGCTTCGTCTTGTGCTCGTGCAGGCGGCGCGCGAGATTGTTCGTGACGCCGATATACAGCGTGCCGTGACGGCCGCTGGCGAGCATGTAGACAGCAAAGGACATGAGCCGCATCGAGGCGAATGGACGGTTCCACGATGGATCGAACGTGCGGCTGAGTCAGCGCTGATTCTGCCATCCGTCTCGGCCGTGGATTCCGGGCTCGCCTCGGGCGACCCGGAATGACGGGGTAGGGCATGACATCCGCACCGTCATCCCGGGGCCGCACAGCGGAGCCCGGGATCTAGACGCACATACATTGCGAGGATGGATCGCGATCATGCGGCCGCGTCAGCGCTGATTCCAACATCCGTCGCGACTCTGGATTCCGGGCTCGCCTTCGGCGACCCGGAATGACGGTGGGCTTAGGCAGCGCGAGGTTGACGCGTCGTCTCCCGCGAGGCTGAGGTTGCGGCGCAACCGCCCTCCCCGCATACGGGTTTCCATGTCGAACACCCCTCCCCGCGATCCCGCCCGTTTCGGCCCGGCCACACGCCTCGTCCATGCGGGGCGCGATCCGTCCGCGCAGCATGGCTTCGTCAACACGCCGATCTATCGCGGCTCGACGGTGCTGTTCCCGACCTATGACGACCTGCAGCACCGGCGCGGGCGCTACGATTACGGCACCAGCGGCTCGCCGACGATGGATTCGCTCACCCAGGCCTGGAGCGAGCTCGCCGGGGCGGCGGGCACGGTGCTGACGCCCTCGGGCCTGGCCGCCCTCACGGTCGCCCTGATGAGCGTGGTGAGCGCGGGCGACCATCTCCTCGTCACCGACAGTGCCTACCGCCCCACCCGCATCTTCTGCGACGGGGTGCTGAAGCGCTTCGGCGTGGAGGTGACCTATTACGATCCCCTCGTCGGCGCCGGCATCGGCGCTCTGATGCAAACGAACACCAAGGCGGTTTTGGT
The DNA here is from genome assembly GCF_054817845.1 of Methylobacterium sp. CM6241. Classification (NCBI taxonomy): domain Bacteria; kingdom Pseudomonadati; phylum Pseudomonadota; class Alphaproteobacteria; order Hyphomicrobiales; family Methylobacteriaceae; genus Methylobacterium; species Methylobacterium sp. CM6241. Next base: position 3,582,988 of record NZ_CM139246.1, on the reverse strand, counting down.
GGAGGCGCCGGGCTCGCAGAGCTTCGAGATGCAGGACGTGCCGGCCATCGCGGAGGTCGCCCATGCGCATGGCGCCGCCGTCATCATGGACAATACCTGGGCGACGCCGCTGTTCTTCCCGCCGCATGAGCGGGGCGTCGACATCGCCGTGGAGGCGGGGACCAAATATCTCAGCGGCGGCTCGGACCTGCTCCTCGGCCTCACCTCGGCCAACGAGCGATACTGGCCGGCGCTCCACCGCACCTTCGAGCATTTCGCCATGTGCGCCGGGCCGGAGGACGCGTTCCTGGCGCTGCGCGGCCTGCGCACCATGAACCTGCGCCTGCGCGAGCACGAGCGCCAGGGCCTCGCCATGGCGCGCTGGCTGCAGGCGCGGCCGGAAGTGCTGCGGGTGCTCCATCCGGCCCTGCCGGAGGATCCCGGCCACGCCATCTGGAAGCGGGACTTCTCCGGGTCGTCCGGCCTGTTCGGAGTGGTCCTCAAACCGGCTCCGGCGAACGCCGTGGCGGCGATGCTCGACGGGCTCGAATTGTTCGGGATGGGCTTTTCCTGGGGCGGCTTCGAGAGCCTCGTCATCCCGTTCGATTGCCGGACCTACCGCACCGCCACGCGCTGGGAACCGGGCGGACCGGGCTTGCGCTTCCATATCGGCCTCGAGGAGATTTCGGATTTGCAGGCCGATCTCGATGCCGGGTTTTCGCGGTTACGCGCCGCGATGTGAGGCGCTCTTCGTAAGACACGGCGCACCGTCATCCCGGGTCGCCAAAGGCGAGCCCGGGATCCAGAGCCGCTGCCGGTGCATCGCCTTGCGCTGTCGTCGCTTCTGGATTCCGGGCTCCGCTACGCGGCCCCGGAATGACGGCGGATGACGATCGTGAGGGGGTTTTCCAAAACAGAAAAAGGGTCTTTCACGGCGCCAGCCAGGTCCCCGCCCAGCCGTCGCCGTCCCGCTTCCAGGCGGCGCGCCGGTGTCCCCGCCGGTCGAGGAACAGGAATTCGAGCCGGGTGGCACTCACCTGAACCGCGCAGAAATTCGGCCGGCCGGCGGCGATGGCCGCGTCGGTCTCCGGCAGGGAATAGCCCTCGCCCGAGGCGAGTTCGGTGCCGGGCCCCGGCGCCACGCCATAGCAGACCCGGCTCATCGCCATCGATCCGTCCCAGGCGGCATCCGCCAGGGCATCGTCGGTATGGAGCGTGGCCGGGCCCGAGACCCGGATCTGGACCTTGCTCGCCGAATCGTAGCCGTGCAGCGCGGCCCGGCCAGAGGCGGCGATCTCGGCGGCCTTGCGGGACCGGCGGTCGCAATGGAAGCGCAGGATCCCGGTCCTGCGCTCGGCCTCGCGCAGGACGATGGTGCGGACCTGCGGGCAGCCGTCGGCATCCACCGTGGCGAGGGCGGGCATGTGGAAGGCGTTGCGGCGCAGCCTCGGCCCGTCCTCCAGAAGCTGCCAGAGATGGGCCAGGCTGGCGTCGAGATCGTCGAAGAAATCCGGCAGCGGAATCGTCGGGGGAGTCATGCCGAGAACGTCACGGAACGGGATCCGCCCCGGACTTCCGGCGCTTTTCCTTCAGGATCAGCGCGACGTTGCGGAGATAGATGCCCGTCGAGAGGGCCTGTCCGAAGATGATGACCGGCTCGCGCCGCACCAGCCCGTAGACCAGGGTCATCAGCCCGCCCGCGATGGAGAGGAACCAGAACGAGAGCGGCATGACGCTGCGGCCGGCCTTCTCGCTCGCCAGCCATTGCAGGATGAAGCGGGCGCCGAACACCACTTGGGCTAGGATGCCGAAGACCAGCCAGCCGTCGAACTTGGTGACGAAGATGTCGTAGGCGTAGCCGCTCAGGTCTTCCGAAAGCTGCATCAGCATGGGTTCAGGCCTCCCCACCGGTCACGAGAGCGCCCTGCGCCGAAGTGATGCCGGTTCGGCGAAAAAGAGCGTGGCACGACAAAGGTCTAGATCTCCACCGCCTCGGGCGAGGGCCGCTTGCGGCGGATCAGCCACCACACCCCCGCGAGATCGAGGAGGCCCACCCAGAGCCGGTCGAACAGGCCGTAATTGGAACGCCCGGTGAAGCGCGGCCGGTCGACCACGTCGGCATGGACCACGCGGTAGCCCTCGCGGGCGACGAGGGCCGGCATGAAGCGGTGCAGCGCATCGAAATAGGGCAGCGCCCGGTAGACCTCGCGCCGGAACACCTTCATGCCGCAGCCGGTATCGCGGGTGTCGTCCTTGAGGATGCGGCCGCGCACGCCGTTGGCGATGCGCGATTGGAGGGTCTTCAGACGCCCGTCCTTGCGGCCGACGCGCTGGCCCTGGGCCAGGCCCGTGCTCCGGCCGCCCTCCTCCAACGCTGCCACCAGGGCGGGGATGAAGGCCGGATCGTTCTGGCCGTCGCCATCGAGGGTGGCGATGAGGGCGCCCCGCGCCACGGCGACGCCGCTGCGGATCGCGGCCGATTGCCCGCCGCTGCGGGCATGGCGGACCACGCGCAGCCAGGGCCGGGTACGGCGCAGATCGCCAAGGACCGCCCCGGTGGAGTCGGTGGAGCCGTCATCGACATAGATCACCTCGAACGGGACCAGGGCCGAGCAGGCGCGCTCGATCTCGGTGACGAGGCTCTCGACATTGCCGGCCTCGTTCTTCACCGGGACGACGATGGACAGGCGGGTGGAGGGGGCTGTGTCGGTTTGGGTCACGGGGTCACCGCATAGGCCGAGAGGTCGATCCGCCGGCCGCTGTTGATGTTGAAGCCGGAGACCCGGCCGACCGGGGCAGCCTTGACGGGGGTATCCTTAGCGCGTGTCTCCGCCCGCCGGAACTCGTCCAGGAACGGCTCGGTGACGAAGACGAGGCGGCAGCCGCCCCCTGCCAGGAACTCCGCCGCCTCGGCCCCGGTATTCAGCATGGCGAGGTCCGTCCCGATGAGGAAGACGAGGCTCGGCTCGCGGTAGCCGAGGCTGGCGACCTTCGGGGCGGCGCAGGGCAGCCCGTCGCGGAGGGCGGCGAGGCGCGGCGAGACCTTCAGCGCCGCGAGCACCGGCTGGGTCAGGCCGAACACCGCCGGCGAGAGCAGGGCCGAGGCCAGGATGGCGCAGGCCAGCGCCCGTTCGGGCAGGCGGCGGGCGAACAGCACGACAGCGAGGATCGCGGCGGCGCAGGAGGCCAGCAGCAGCGGCAGCCCGGCGACGGGGATCACGTGGTCGAAGGTCCAGGCCACGCCGACGAGGCCGAGGGTCAGGCCGACCGGGATCAGCACCACCAGGGCGGCCACGGCCCTGGCTCCCCGCCGGCCCGGATCGAGGGCGCCGCGCCCCACGGCCAGGAGGGTGAGGATCGCCACGGCCGGCATCAGCGGCAGGACGTAATGCGGCAGCTTGGTCGGCACGGCCTCGAACAGGATCCAGGCAGGCACGATCCAGGCGAGGAGGAACGCGATCGCATCGTTGCGCCGATTGGCGAAGGCGAAGGGCGCGCTCAGCGCCGCGAAGGCGGCCCCCGGCCAGAAGGTGGCGAAGAACACCGCCAGATAGGTGCCGGGCGGCGCGCCGTGCTTCTCGGCGGCTCCCCCCACCTTGCCGAGCATGTCGCGACCCACCGCCTCGCCGAAGAACGCGCCGCCGCTCTTCCACGCGATGGCGACGAACCAGGGGGCGACGATGGCCAGGGTCAGCCCGAGGCCGAGGCCGGGACGCAGGTCCATGAGCCAGCGGCCGGACCGCTCCTTCAGCGACAGCGCGAACGCGGCGAGCCCGACGAAGAGCGGCACCATCGGCCCCTTGATCAGGATGCCGATCGCCATGGCCAGCCAGAACACCAGCACGGTCGTGAGATCGGGCCGGCCCCGCGTCCGTCCGGGCGTGATCCGGCCGAGCCAGACCCGCGCCAGCGCGCCCATCGCGGCGACCGAGCAGGCGGTGAGGAGGGCGTCCGTCTTGGCGAGGCGCGCCTCCGCCGAGATCATGATGCAGGCCGAGAACAGGGCGGCGGCGACGAGCGCGCCCCGGCGCGGCAGGAAGGCGAGGGCCGCCCAATAGGTGAACAGGCTCGCCAACAGCGCACCGATCAGCGAGGGCACGCGGTAGAGCGCGATGGTGGTGCGGGCCCGGTCGACCCCCAGGGCCTCGGCCCCCTTCACCACCGTGGCCTGCACCCAGTAGATCCCCACCGGCTTCTTGTGGCGCGCCTCGCCCTGGAAGCGGATGTCGACGATGTCGCCGGTCTCGATCATCTGCTTCGAGGCCTGGGCGAAGCGCGGCTCGTCGCGGTCCATCGGCTGGAGCGAGACGAAGCCCGGCAGGAAACAGACGAGGCAGAGAGCCAGGAGCAGGGCGCAGGCGCGGGCATGGCTCGCCGAGGCCGCCTCGATCAGCCTGTCGAGGAAGCCCGCTCCATCGCCGGGCGGGACGGCATGTCCGGCATCGGCGGTTCTCATGAGACGGGACGCGGTGGGGCGGACATGGGGCGGCTCCGGGCCGACGGGCAGCCCTTGACGATCGGTCGATGCCGCGACGGGCGGCGGTGTCGATGATGCGGCCGGGAAAGTCAAATTCGCCCGCATCGGAGGAGTGCTGCCAGGATCACGCAAAAGCAGCGAAACGACGGCGGTAATCGCCGGGCGTCGTCGCGATCCGGCGCAGGAAGACCCGGCGCAGGGTTTCCTCGGCACGAAGGCCACAGCGTTCGGCGATGCGCTTCAGCGGCAGGTCGGTCTCCTCCAGCAGCCGGCGAGCGGCCTCGAAACGGATGCCCTCGATCGCCTCGGCCGGGCTGCGGCCCGTCGCGGCGCGGTAATGCCGGGCGAAACTGCGCGGGCTCATCCCGGCCCGGTCGGCCAAAGCGGGGATCGTCAGATCGGCGGCGAGGTTCTCGCCGATCCAGGCATGGAGGCGGCCGAACCGGTCGTCGCCGCCCTGAAGCGAAAGGGCCGCGCTGAACTGGGCCTGCCCGCCGGGCCGCTTGAGGAACACGACGAGGTGACGCGCCACGGCCAGGGACGTCTCCCGCCCGAGATCGGCCTCCACCAGGGCCAGCGCGAGATCGATGCCCGCGGTGACCCCGGCCGAGGTCCAGAGCGCGCCGTCGCGGATGAAGATCGGGTCGGCCTCGACCCTCGCCGCCGGATAGAGGGCCCGCAGGGCATCGCAGCGGGTCCAGTGGGTTACCACGCGGCGGCCGTCGAGGAGGCCCGCCGCCCCGAGGAGGAAGGCCCCGGTGCAGACCGAGGCGACGCGACGCGACCGGGCGGCCCGGCCGGACAGCCAGGAGACCAGGCCGGGATTGTCGAGATGGGCATGAACCCCTCGCCCGCCGGCGACGATCAGCGTGTCGATGGAGCCGGAATCCGGAACCAGACCCTCGGCGGTCAGTGCGAGACCCGAGGAGGTGACGACGGAGCCGGCACGCTCGGCGACGACGCTGACCCGATAAGGGGATGGCCGTCCGGCGTCGACGAAAAGGTCGTTGGCGGTGGCAAAGACCTGGAGCGGACCGGCCACATCGAGGAGCTGCACCCCCGGATAGGCCAGGATTGCCACGGCGAGTGGTGGCTCCCGCAGGGGGTGGTTTGGCAGGATACGAGGGTTTTTGGTCATGTCGGCCGGCAGCCTGCGCCGGTACCGTCGGATCTGTCCAGTCGCGGCCCTTCCGTTGCCGCCCCCTCCCGGAGACCCTTGCCATGCCCCAGACCGAGATCCGCTTCGAGATCGGCCTCCTGACCTTCGAGGGCGTGCAGCAGCTCGACCTCACCGCACCCTACGAGGTCTTCGCCTCGCTGCCGGGGGCGCGCGTCCATCTCGTCGGGCTCGACCGCGCCACCGTGGTCAGCGCCACCGGGTTGCCGCTGACGCCCACGACGGATCTCGCCGCCTGCCCGCCCCTCGACCTCCTCTGCATTCCGGGCGGGATCGGCGTGAACGCCCTGATGACGCACGCGCCTGTGCTCGATTTCGTGCGCGCCCAAGCCGAGCGGCCGATCCTGGTCACCTCGGTCTGCACCGGCGCCCTCATCCTCGGGGCGGCGGGCCTGCTGCGGGGGAAGCGCGCGACCACCCATTGGGGCGCCCTCGACCTCTTGGCGGCCTTCGGGGCGATCCCGGTCGACGAGCGGATCGTGCGCGACGGACGGATCATCACCGGGGGCGGCGTCACCGCCGGCCTCGATTTCGCCCTCGCGGCGGTGGCCGAGCTCGCGGGCCGGACGGAAGCCGAGACGATCCAGCTGGCCCTCGAATACGCGCCGGCCCCGCCCTTCTCGGCGGGCCATCCCGGCACGGCCTCGCCTGAGGTGGTCGCGGCTGCCCGCGCACGATTCGCCGCCTCGCGCGCCGCCCGCGAAACGATCATCGCGGGGATCACCGGGAACGGGGGGTTCTGAGCCTCATGCGTCATCGGGCCCGGCGGCGAGGGCATAGACCGCCTCGCCGAGGCGCTGGAACGGACCGTCGGGCCCCGAGCGCTTCCACAGCCGGGTGTTGAGGGCCGCCACCGGGTCGATGCCGGGGACCGACAGGCCGCGCAGGGTCAGGCCCTCCAGGATCTCGGCGGCGTGGAGAGGCCGGCCCGCCTCCTCGAGGATCTCGGAGGCGGCCTCCATGAGGAGACGGCCCTCGCGCCGGGCCTGCGACCGGTCGCCGCCGGATTCGCCCGCAGGCTCCTCGCTTGCCGAATCCGGCGGCGGGGCGACCGGGGCCGGATCGCGCCGCCCGTCCCCCGCCCCTCCGCCGGGCCCGGATATCCGGCGGCCGATATCGAGGAAGAGCGTGAAATCGGCGATGGCCCGCTCGATCCGGGCCCGCTCGCGATAGAGGTCGGAGAGGCGCGCCTCGGCCTCGGCTTCCGTCAGGAACATGGTGGTACCTCTGGAATATTCCAATTACGGAATATCTAGCAGAAGGCGTGCCGGTATGGAATATTCCTCTCGGATATTCGGAAGATGTCTCAGCCCGCGAGGGCGCGCCGTGCCGCACCGGCCTTGGATGCGCCCGCCTTCGCCCCGCCGAGCCTGGGCGGCACCAGCAGGGCGCTCGGATGGGCGGGCTGGAGCATCATGCCGGCCTCGTCGAGGGAGACGGGCAGTTTCGGGAAGACCTCCTGCATATGGGCGAGATCGGCCTTGAAGGCCTGCCGGAAGCTGCGGATGCTGGCATTGTCGGCACCGAACTGGCTGTGCAGGTTGGCCCAGGTCAGCCGCAGCGGGCGCTGCAGGACGCGCAGGCGGTAGCCGAGCCAGAACAGGAGATCGAGCTTGCGGGCCGAGCCGGCGAAGGCGCGGGCCGCGCGGATATCGACCGGCAGGGCGTGCTGGATCAGGTTGTCGTAGAAATCCTGGTGGAACTGCACGGTCTTCGACCAGACCTGACCCTCCCCCGATCCGTGCGAGAGCCAGAGGTCGAGCTGGCGGAAGGGCGGCACGTTGAGGGTGCTGGCCTTGTCGCTGCCGTCCCAGAGGCCGATCTGCAGGGTACAGGCGGCGAGCCGGTTGAGCTGTTCCTTGAACTGCCGGATCGTGCCGCGCTCGCCGCCGGTGACGGAAAATCCCATCTCCTTCATGAAGCCCGACAGGCTGTCCGCCACCGTGATGGTGGGGCTGCGCTGGCGCACCGCCTCGGTGCAGAGATGCAGCAGGACGAGGCGGGCCTTGGGGCCGTAGGGCAGGCCCTGGAATTCCATCTCGCCATTGACCGGGTTCTTGAGGCGGCCGGCCAGCAGGCTGAGGGAATTGCGGCCGTATTCCCGGAAGAACTCGCGGGCATCGCCCGGATCGCGATAGGGCAGGCCGCACAGGGCCAGCACGCTGTGGATGTGCTGCAGGTTCTCCGGCAGGGTCGGTTCGTTCTCGATGACCTCGCGCACCATGTCGCGCCGGCGCCGGTCGCGGGGCATGGCGCCGCGCATGTCGGCGGCCTCGCGCAGGCTCGCCGACTCGGCGTCGCGGGCACGCTGCCGATGGAGGATATGCTCGACGATGCTTCCGAACAGGAAGCTGCCGCGGCCGGCCTCGACCTCCTCCAAGAGGTCGGGATCACGGATCTGGGCGAGCTTCTCCTCGATCCCCATGGCTGTCATCGATACCGGCGGCTCTGGTCACTGAACTTCCGCCATCGCACGATTCCGAGGCCAGGAGTCGCCGGGGCCGGATCTTATCCCGACAATCCACGGAGTCGGCCCAAGGGCTCGGCCACGGAACCCCGCAGCCGGGGGATGGGCCGCACCCGTGCGGCGATCCCGCCGCCGGAAGAGACCGCCCCTCAGCCCTTCCGAGGTCTACGCAGAGTTCGATACGGGCCGGAATTCCGTTCTATCCCCATACTTCACCGGCAAACCTCGTTCTCCCCGCAGAATTCCATACGGATCGGCGCAGAATCGCATACGGATCGGGGCCGCGACAGCGCAGAATCCGATACGGGGCCACGCAGAGTTCGATACGTACCCGCGCAGAGTTCGATACGCGAAAGGGTCTCAACCTACGGGGAGACCACGCGAATTCGCCGTCCCATATAACTTGCTGAACTGACTCTCTAAAAAGAGGTTACTGATATCTTTCCTAAGGGGTCGGTGGGTCGTTCGCTTTACCGGACGGCACGGTTTTTTGATCGATATCTTGGAATTTCCAGAATTCCTCCTCTCCCGGTCCACAGGTTCGGCACAGACGAGGATGGATCGTGCCCCCCTGCGACACCGGCTTGAGGGGACGCCACCGGTTGGCCTAACCGTGGCCGAGCCCGGACCTGCGCCCTTCCCCCTTCCTGACTTTCCCCAGCATGGTGAGCCCGTGACATCCGAAGCCCCGATCGAGACCCTGCTGCGATTGATGGCGGCCCTGCGCGATCCCGAACGGGGCTGCGCCTGGGACCAGGTCCAGACCCTCGACAGCCTCGCCCCCTACACGCTGGAGGAGGCCTACGAGGTGGTGGACGCCATCGAACGTGGCGATCTCGCCGATCTCCAGGGGGAACTCGGCGACCTCCTGCTTCAGGTCGTGTTCCAGGCGCGGGTCGCCGAGGAGGCCGGGAGCTTCGCCTTCGACGATGTGGTCCGGACGATCTGCGCCAAGCTGATCCGGCGGCATCCGCATGTGTTCGAGGCGGATGGGTCGCTGCTGGCGGATGGTCCCGAGCGCCTGAACCAGGCGCAGCTCGACGCCAACTGGAATGCGGCGAAAGCGGCGGAACGGTCGGAGAAGACGGGGCGGTCCGAACACGCCGGGGGCGACCTCCTCGGCTCCGTCGCCAAGGCCCTGCCCGCCCTCACCCGGGCCGAGAAGATCAGCCGCAACGCGGCGCGGCACGGATTCGACTGGCCGGACGCGGCCTCGGTCGTCGCCAAGATCCGCGAGGAGGTGGACGAGGTCGCCGACGCGCTCGGGCGGAACGACCCGGATCACCTCGCCGAGGAGATCGGCGACCTGCTCTTCGCGGTGGTGAATCTCGCCCGGCATTCCGGAATAGACCCGGAATATTCCTTGAAAAGAGGGAATATCAAGTTCGAGCGGCGCTTCCACGCCATGGCGGCTTTGATCGCGGAGGATGGGGCAAGCCTGGACGAGGCCGATCTTCCCGCCATGGAGGCGGCCTGGCAGCGGGTGAAGCGTTCGGAAGCCTGATCGCCGGCTGGCTTCGGTCCGTTCGCCCGCCCGCGCTCTACCGCCGCCCGAACGGCCAATCGACGATCCGCGTGGCGTGGAGCGACCACCAGACCAGAACCGGTTGGAGGGCGAGGCGGGGCCCGTGATACCACCAGCTATCGGGCAGGCCGGGAACGGAGATCCCCTCGACCGCGTGCTTGATATTGGCCGGGAACACGCAGATCGCGTAGGCGGCCAGGGCGTAGCCGGCAGCGCGGCGAGTGCGCGCGACGAACAGGCCGGCCACGCAGGCGAGTTCGTAGAGACCCGTCAGGATGACGACCTGCCTCGGCCAGGGCACCCAATCGGGCATGATCGGCAGGAACCTGTCGGCGGCCGCGAGGTGGAGGAGGCCGATGCCGCCATAGAGCGCGGCGAGGCCGAGCCGCGAGAGCAGGCGGCTGTGCGTTGGGGCCTCCGTCGTGGGGGCCTTCGGCGCGATGCCGCCCGGCCTCACGCCACTTCCGGCGCGACGCCGCATTCCTCGGCGATGAGACGGCGGAGCGCGTGGCTCAACGCGGCGACGGTCTCGTGCCCACCGGGGAACGCCGTCGTCCCGATCGCCGTGACGGGGGAGAGGCCGCGCAGGGAATTGGTCATGAGCACCGCCTCGGCGGCCAGGACCTCCTCGGGGGCGAGGGAGCGTTCCGTGGTCCCGATGCCGAGGGATTGTGCCAAGCCGAGAACCTGCGCCCGGACGATGCCGGGCAGTACGCCGTCCGACAGGGGCGGGGTGACGAGGCGCCCGTCCAGGATTGCGAACAGGTTGCCGGTCCCGGCGCAGGCGAGGTGGCCTTTGGTGTTGAGGAACAGGGCCTCGTCGAATCCCCGCGCCCTCGCTTCCCGGGCGGCGAGGATGGCGTCGAGATAGCCCAGCGTCTTGATCCTCGCGGCCGGCGAGGTCTCGTTGCGGCGGATCGTGCTCGGATGCAGCGAGACCGGCGCGAAACCCGACCCCGCCCGGCGCGGCGTGGCGGCGATCCACCAGACCGGCCGGGCCGGCTCCGGCGGGGCGAGACCGCGCGGGCCGGAGCCGCGGGTGATCGTGGTGCGGAGCGCGCCGTCGCCGATGGCAGCGGCGACGCGGCGCATCGCCTCCCCCACTGGCTCCCGGTCGATGGAAAAGCCCAGATCGTCGGCCGAGGCGGCGAGCCGGGCGAGATGCGACTCATGGAAGGCGAGGCGGCCGCCGAGGCAGAGGGCCGTGTCGAAGAGGCCGTCCCCGAGGGTCAGGCCCCGGTCGGCGAGGTCGAAACCGTGGCGGCTGCCCTCGTGGAGGGCGCCGTCAAACCACAGCATCGCGGCTCTCCCGCCACCGGCGCGCCAGATCGAGGAAGTTGCCGAACACCGCGTGGCCGTTCTCAGTCAGCACCGATTCTGGGTGGAACTGCACGCCCATCGTCGGGTGGCGCCGGTGCGACAGGGCCATCACCTCGCCCTCCCCCGACACGGCGTCGACGACGAGGGATTCGTCCATGCCCGGCTGGGGCGTGACGATGAGGGAATGGTAGCGGCCCACCTGCATCGGGTCGGGCAGGCCCGCGAACAGGCCGGACCCGTCATGCCGGATCGCCGTCGCCTGGCCATGGAGCGGCCGCGCCGCCCGCTCGACCCTTCCGCCGAAGGCCGCGCCGATGGCCTGGTGGCCGAGGCAGACGCCGAGGATCGGGATCTCGCCGGACAGGGCCTCGATGGCGGGCAGGGTCACGCCGGCCTCGTTGGGGGTGCAGGGGCCTGGGGAGAGGATCAACGCCTCGGGAGCGAGTGCCCGGATGCCGGCGACGTCGACGGCGTCGTTGCGCAGCACCTTCACCTCCTGGCCGAGCTCCTCCACGTAGCGCACCACGTTGAAGACGAAGGAATCGTAATTGTCGACGACGAGGATCATGACGCCTCGCCCTCGTTCCGGTCGGGCTCGAAGGCGGCGAAGACCCGCGCCGCCTTGGTCAGGGTCTCCTCGTATTCGGCGGCCGGGTCGGAGAGGAGCGTCACCCCTCCCCCGGCCTGGAGCACGGCGCGGGCCTCGTCCATGAACACGGTGCGGATGGCGATGGAGGTGTCGAGCGACCCGTCGAACCCGATGGCGCCGATGGCCCCGCAATAGAGCTCGCGGGCATCGCCCTCGATCTCCGTGATGATGCCCATGGCGCGCAGTTTCGGGGCCCCGGTGATCGAGCCGCCGGGGAAGGTGGCGGCGATCAGGTCGATGGCGTCGAGCCCCTGGCGCAGGGTCCCCGTCACCACGGAGACGAGGTGGTGGACCGAGGCGTAGGATTCGAGCCCGCACAGGACCGGCACCTTGACGCTGTGCGGCTCGCAGATCCGCGAAAGGTCGTTGCGCAGGAGATCGACGATCATGATGTTCTCGGCCCGCTCCTTGACGTTGGCCTGGAGCGCCTCGCCCAGAGCCCGGTCCTCGGCGGGATCCTCCACCCGGCGCACGGTGCCCTTGATCGGCCGGGTCTCCACTGCCCTGCCCTGCAGCTTCATGAAGCGCTCGGGGCTGCTCGACGCGATGGTGAGGGCGTCGAAGGACAGATAGGCGCCGAAGGTCGCCGGGTTGGTCTCACGCAGGCGGTGATAGAGCGCGAAGGGATCGTATCCCGCCGGCAGCGCCGCCTCGAAGCGCTGGGCGATGTTGGCCTGGTAGATGTCCCCGGCCCGGATGTAGTCGCGCACCGTCTCCACCGCCGCCTCGTAGGAGGCCCTGGTGAAGTTGGAGCGCCAGGCGAGGGGCGCGGCCTCTGCTCTCGTCCGGGTGCCGCCGCCGCCCGCGAGCAACTCCGCGAAGCGGTCGAGCCGCGCCCGTGCCCTGTCGGCGCGGGTGGAATCCGTCAGCTCCGGAAAGCCGGTGGCGATGAGCCGGCAGGTGCGGCTGTCATGGTCGATGGACAGGATCGTGTCGTAGAGGTTGAAGGCGATGTCGTCGGTGAGGCCGGCGCGGCGGGCCGGCGGCGTCACTCGCTCCAGGCAGGCGCCGAGATCGTAAGCGAAATAGCCGATGGCCCCGCCGGGAAAGCCGATTCCCTCGTCGCCCGCCAGCCGGTAGGGCGCGAGGCAGGCGCGCAGGGCCTCCAACCCGGACCCTTCGAGGGCGCGTCCGTCGAGCGTCGCGCGGCCGTTCGCGTAGCGGAACCGCCCGAACGGATCGGCGGCCACGATCGAGACGCGCCCCAGGGTCTCGTGGCGCATGGCGCTGTCGAGGAAGGCCAGTCCCGGCAGGGACGAGAACGCCTCGGCCGCCGCGACGGGATCGATGAAGGGGATCTCGCGGGTCCACATGATGCTGTCGGACTTAAGAGCTTGACGCGGGCTGGGACACGGGCCCCTCCTGCGGCATGGTTTCCTGATGACGCGCCACAGGTGACACGGGTCGCGGTCCGACGGAAGCCGCGCGGGCTGCATGGGCCGTGGAGATTGGCGGCATGGTGCCCGGAACCGCCGCCCTCGCAACCGCGCGAGGATGGGCGTATAGGAAGGCTGCAACCCGGCACCCTCCGCCCCGAGAATCACGGCCGGTCGAGTTTTCCTCGGCCGCGACCGACGAGCGACCATGACCGTATCCGTCACCGTTCCGACCCCGGCGAAAGCCGCGCCCAAGATCTCCTTCGTCTCCCTCGGCTGCCCCAAGGCGCTGGTGGATTCCGAGCGCATCCTCACGCATCTACGGGCGGAAGGCTATGAGCTCGCACGCCGACATGACGGGGCTGACGTCGTCATCGTCAACACCTGCGGCTTCCTCGATTCGGCCAAGGCCGAATCGCTCTCGGCCATCGGCGAGGCCATGGCCGAGAACGGCCGCGTCATCGTCACCGGTTGCATGGGCGCGCAGCCCGAGGAAATTCGCGAGAAATATCCGAACCTCCTCGCGGTGACCGGGCCCCAGGCCTACGAATCGGTGGTCGCCGCCGTGCACGAGGCGGTGCCCCCGGCCCATGACCCGTTCCTCGATCTGGTGCCGCCGCAGGGGGTGAAGCTCACCCCGCGTCATTACGCCTATCTGAAGATCTCCGAGGGCTGCAACAACCGCTGCACCTTCTGCATCATTCCTTCCCTGCGCGGCGACCTCGTCAGCCGGCCGGCCGGCGACGTGCTGCGCGAGGCCGAGAAGCTGGTCAAAGCCGGCGTCAAGGAATTGCTGGTGGTCTCGCAGGACACTAGCGCCTACGGCGTCGATATCCGCTACGCCACGAGCCTCTGGCGCGATCGCGAGGTGCGGGCGAAGTTCTACGATCTCTCCGCCGAACTCGGCGAACTCGGCGCCTGGGTGCGGATGCACTACGTCTATCCCTACCCGCACGTGGACGACGTCATCCCGCTGATGGCCGAGGGCAAGATCCTGCCCTATCTCGACATGCCGCTCCAGCACGCCAGCCCGTCCGTGCTCAAGCGCATGCGCCGGCCGGGCAACCAGGAGAAACAGCTCGAGCGCATTCGGCGCTGGCGCGAGATCTGCCCGGACCTCGCCATCCGCTCGACCTTCATCGTCGGCTTCCCCGGCGAGACCGAGGCCGAGTTCGAGGAATTGCTGACCTGGATCCGGGAAGCCAAGCTCGAGCGCGTCGGCTGTTTCGAATACGAGCCCGTGGGCGGCGCGGTGGCCAACGGGCTCGGCGATCTCGTCCCGCCGGAACTCAAGGCCGAGCGCAAGCGCCGCTTCATGGAGGCGCAGCAGGGCGTCTCGGCCCGCCTGCAGAAGGCGCGCGTGGGCAAGCGCCTGCCGGTCATCATCGATGCCGTCGAGGGCGGTATCGCCAAGGGCCGCTCGAAATACGACGCGCCCGAGATCGACGGCAACGTCCATGTCACCTCGCGCCGGCCGCTGCGGGTCGGCGACATCGTCACCGTGAAGATCGAGCGGGCCGACGCCTACGACCTCTACGGCAGCGCGGTCTGACACCGCCCACCAAGGAGCCCCACCGGCCGCGACCGGCGGGGCCTTCCTCGTTAGCCGGGGTGTTCCTGACCCGTCAGAAATTCTTGCTCGTCAGGAATTCTTGCGCGGGCGGTGGTTCGGATCGATGCCGCCTTCCGGCGTGGTCTCGTTGTCGACGTCGCCTTCGAAGGTCGACTCGCCTTCGAGATCGCGGGGGTCGCCCCCCGACATCGTCATCCCCTTCGAGGTGCCGATTCCGGGATTGCCCTTGAGGTCCGCATCGGTCGGGACGTCGGTCTTCATGTGCTTGTTGGACATGAGCGCTCCATCACAGCTGCGATGACCCGTCAACGCGGCACCCACCGGCCAAGTTACCGGGTATCGTGCCGCATCAGGAATCGATGGACGCGCTGTCGATCCGGGTGATCCCGGCGCGGTCCATCTCGTCCCAGGCGCGGGCGAGCGAGCCGCTCTGGTCGATCGCCCTCACGGCGTCCTCCACCACGACGATGTCGAACCCCGCGCGCCGTCCGTGGAGGGCGCTCCAGGCGACGCAGAAATCCGTGGCGAGGCCACAGAGGAACAGGCGGGTGACGCCGCGTTCGCGCAGGTATCCCGTGAGCCCCGTGGGCGTGACGCCATCGGCTTCGAGGAAGGCCGAGTAGCTGTCCGTATGCGCATGGTAGCCCTTGCGGATCACCAGCTCGGCTTGGTCGGCATGCAATTCGTCGGAGAGCCGCGCGCCGGGCGAGCCCTGGATGCAATGGTCCGGCCACAGGATCTGTGGGCCGTAGGGCAGATCCATGGTCTCGAACGGGCGTCGCCCGGCATGGCTGGACGCGAAGGAGACGTGCCCGGCCGGATGCCAGTCCTGAGTCAGGACCACATGCGGGAACAGGGCGGCGAGGCGGTTGATCGGCGCGATCACCGCATGGCCGTCCGGCACCGCGAGGGCTCCGCCGGGCAGGAAGTCGTTCTGGACGTCGACCACCAGGAGAAGGTCGCGCTCACCTGGGGTCATCATTCGCTTCGTCCTGTCGTCGGGTGATCCCAGGATCGCGGTATCCTTGAATCACGGGATACTCGGATCACGAGACGCCTGAATCAGGGGATGCTCGGATCCGGAGATTCTTGGATCCGGAGATCCTTGGATCACGGGGTCATGATCGTGGCGCCCGTGGTCTGGCGTCCGGCCAGATCCTTGTGTACCTGCACCGCGTCGGCGAGTTTCGCCCGCGCATGGACGGGGATCTTCACCGCGCCGCTCGCCACCACGCCGAACAGGTTCTCGGCCATGGAATCGAGGGTGGCCCGGGTCCCCGCATGGGCGAACAGGGAGGGACGCGTCGCGAAGAGCGAGCCTTTCTGGCCCAGCACCGCCAGGTTGAAGTTCTCCACCGGGCCCGAGGCGGAGCCGAAGCTCACGAACATCCCCAGCGGGGCGATGCAGTCGAGGGAGGCCGGGAACGTGTCCTTGCCGACGCCGTCATAGACGACGCGCACGCCCTTGCCGCCGGTGATTTCCTTCACCCGCGCGGCGAAATCCTCGTCGCGGTAGAGGATGACGTGATCGCAGCCATTGGCCCGCGCCAGTTCCGCCTTCTCGGCCGAGCCCACCGTGCCGATGACGGTGGCGCCGATATGCTTGGCCCATTGGCAGGCGATGAGGCCGACGCCGCCGGCGGCGGCGTGGAACAGGATCGTGTCGCCGGGCTTCACCGGGCAGGTGCGGTGCAGGAGATACTCGGCGGTGAGGCCCTTCAGCATCATGGCCGCGGCGGTGTCGTCGTCGACCCCGTCGGCGAGATGCACGGCGGCGCTGGCATTGATCACCACCTCCTCCGCATAGGTGCCCTCGGCCGAACCGTAGGCCACGCGCTCACCCACCCGGAACCCGGTGACACCCTCGCCGATGGCGGTGACGACGCCCGCGCCCTCCTTGCCGGGGGTGAAGGGGAGCTGAGCCGCCTTGTAGGCGCCCGAGCGGAAGTAGATGTCGATGAAGTTGACGCCGATGGCCGTCTGGCGGACGCGGATCTGGCCGGGGCCGGGTTCGCCGACGGTCACCTCCTCGTAGCGCATCACCTCGGGCTCGCCGTATTCGTAGACCCGGATCGCCTTGGGCATTGTCGTCACTCCTCGTCTGTTCGATGGACGCGACATAAGCTGCCGGTATTAAGGGGCAAGTCCGGCGCTGCCGATTGAGGGGCCCGGCCGGAGGCGCGGGCGGCATGGCCATTGCGAAACATCGCCCGCCTCGTGTGAGAGAGGCCGGGCGGCGGCGTTCCCCGGCAACCGCGACGGAGGGTGGCAGCGTTCCATGGAAGAGATCGTCTGGATCAGGCCCGCCGATTACGATCCCGCCGTCGTCGCGGGGCTCGTGTTCCAGCCGGAGCCGGGCCTTCCCGCCTTCGAGGTCATGGACCGCTGCCGGGTGGTGATGATGTTCAAGGCCGGGATCGCCTGGGAAATCAGGCCGTTCACGCAACTCACCTTGAAGATCGTCGAGGAGCCGGAAGGCTGAAGTCTTTCACGGGATCCGCGACAGTTCCAGGTCGCGGCGGATCGCCAGGAGGTCGAGGACGGCGAGAACCAGCCAGGGACCTGCGATCCCGATGAAGAATGCCATGTGACCTCTCCTATCCCGGCGATGATCCGGCATCGCCGCATCGGACGATAGGACAGGTCCCGGCGGTCGGCAAACGGCAGGGCGCGGGTCTCGATCCGCCCTGCCCCCGGACGATGGTCAGGGCCGGCCGGCGGCGTCCAGGATCAGCCTCGCGATCGTGTCGGGCTGGGAGATCAGGGACAGGTGGCTCGCCGTCACCTCGATCGTGGTCGCGCCCATCCTCTTCGCCATGAAGCGTTGGAGAGCGGGGTCGATCGTCCGGTCCTCCGTCGAGACCGCGTAGAAGCTCGGCTTCGATCGCCAGGCCGCCTGGGTGGTCCTGCCCGCCAGCAGCGCTTTGGCGAAGGGCTGCTGCACCGCGTAGAGCACCTTCGCCTTTGCCTCGGGAAGGTCGCCGGCGAAATCCCGCAGGAAGGCCGCTTCGCCGAGACGTCCGTACTCGCCGTCGAAGACGATGCCGGCCGTGGCGGGCGGTGTCGGAAACGTCCTGGCCAGGGCGGCGTAATCCTCTCCCGCATCGGGGGCGCGCGCCGCCACGTAGACGAGGGCCGACACGTTGGGGGCGATGCCGGCTTCCGTGATGATCATTCCGGCGAAGGAATGCCCGACGAGCACGGTCGGCCCGTCCTGCCGCGCCAGCACCCGCCGCACCGAGGCCACCGCCTCGTCGAGGGTGGTCAGCGGGTTCTGCACCGAGGTGACATCGAGCCCCGCCGCCTGCAGCCGCCCGATCACCTCCGACCAGCACGACCCGTCGGCGAACAAGCCGTGGACGAGGACCACGTTGCGCGCCGGCGGGACCGGTGCGGCCAGAGCTGGGCGTTGCAGAAGCGGGACGACTGACGCGGCGGCGGACAGCCTCAGGAAAGAGCGGCGATCCATCGGGGGCTCCTCTGACGGCGACAGATTTGTCATTGACCGCGCCTTCGCGAGGAAAGTCCAGGCGCGGCTCGAAACCCTACCCGCCGGGATGAGCGCCCCCGGCCCGCCTCAGACCAGCCCGGTCAGGTAATAGACCCCGATGACCAGGAAGACCGCACTCGTCTTCAGCAGCGTGATCGCGAAGATGTCGGCATAGGCCTGCCGGTGGGTCAGCCCCGTCACCGCGAGCAGGGTGATGACCGCGCCGTTATGGGGCAGCGTGTCCATGCCACCGCTCGCCATGGCGGCGACCCGGTGCAGCACCTCCATGGGGATGCCGGTGGCCTGGGCCGCCGCGATGAAGGTGGACGACATGGCGGCGAGCGCGATGCTGAGCCCGCCGGAGGCCGAGCCGGTGATGCCGGCCAGAGCCGTCACCGTCACCGCTTCGTTCACCAGCGGATTGGGGATCGCGGACAGCGCCTCGCGGATGACGATGAAGCCCGGCAGGGCCGCGATGACCGCGCCGAACCCGTATTCGGAGGCGGTGTT
This sequence comes from Methylobacterium sp. CM6241, assembly GCF_054817845.1. NCBI lineage: Bacteria > Pseudomonadati > Pseudomonadota > Alphaproteobacteria > Hyphomicrobiales > Methylobacteriaceae > Methylobacterium > Methylobacterium sp. CM6241. The sequence goes on along the minus strand of NZ_CM139246.1, from coordinate 3,564,445 downwards.
CATGGCGGCGAGCAGCGAGCCCGCCACCGCCGCGCGGCTGCCCTCGGCGAAGCTCTTCGAGACCGGCTTCCAGGCGAAGACGAAGACCGTGAGGATGCCGGCCAGCAGCGCCAGTTCCACCGCCCAGATCGCCGTGACGGAGGACAGGGTCGTGACGATCGGCTTGTCGAGCCCCGCCAGCATGGTCTCGGTCTTCGCCCCGTAGAGGCGCGGGATGAGCGCGGTGAAGGCGAGGTTCGAGAGGCCGACCACGACGAGCGGCAGAAGCGCCACCAGGGGATGCGCCAGGGCTTCGTCGGAGACGGGCGTCGGCTCGTTGCTGTGGCCGCTGCCGTAGCCCTCTCCCCTGGCCTTGGCCGAGGCGATGCGCCGGTCGAGATAGGCGACGCCCGCGACGAGGATGAAGGCGGCGCCGATCAGCCCGAGCCAGGGGGCCGCCCAGGTGTTCGTGCCGAAGAAGGTGGTGGGAATGATGTTCTGGATCTGCGGCGTGCCGGGCAGCGCGTCCATCGTGTAGGAGAAGGCGCCGAGCGCGATGGTGCCGGGGATGAGGCGCTTCGGGATCTCGCTCAGCCGGAAGGCTTCCGCCGCGAACGGATAGACCGCGAACACCACGACGAAGAGCGAGACGCCGCCATAGGTGAGCAGATTGCAGACCAGCACGATGGAGAGCACGGCCCGGCGCGGGCCGACGAGATCGATCACTGCCGTGACGATGGAGCGCGAAAAACCCGACAGTTCGATGACCTTGCCGAACACCGCGCCAAGGAGGAAGACCGGCAGGTACAGCTTCACGAAGCCGACCATCTTCTCCATGAACAGGCCGGAGAAGACCGGCAGCACGGCGGACGGGTCGGTGAGGAGCACGGCAAGCAGTGCGGCCACCGGGGCGAACAGGATGACGCTGAAGCCGCGATAGGCGACGAGCATCAGGAAGCCGAGCGCCAGCAGCGCGATGGCGAGGCTCATGACGACGCTCTCATGATGGGGCAACCTCCGGGCACTCTGCCCCTGTCGAGACGCACAGCTGATGCTAGAAGCCGCAGCGTGGCAATGCCACAGCGAGGTGACCCGAGACGGACGGCACCTATTTGAAACGGCAGCGGTCCGGTCGGTGCCGCTTCGACTGGTCTGGTGAGGGTGCCCCTCGCCGAGGAGCGATGACATGAAGCCGTCCTCTCCCCGTTTCGACGTGGCCGTCGTCGGCGCAGGTGCGGCCGGGCTCGGTCTGGCCCTGGCCCTGGCGCGCGAGGGCATCGCTACGGCCCTCGTCGGCCGCCACGCCCCCGTCGCCGACGGACGCACGGTCGCCCTCCTCGACGGATCGGTGCGTTTCCTCCGCGCGCTGGGGGCCTGGGCGGAGGTGGCGCCGCATGCGGCACCCCTGGCCGAACTCCACATCGTCGACGATACCGGCAGCCTGTTCCGTCCGCCGCCGGCCCGGTTCGTCTCCACCGAAATCGGCCTCGACGCCTTCGGCTGGAACGTGGAGAGCGCCCGCCTCGTGGAATCGTTGCGAGCGCAGGCCCGGTCGGCTCCCGGCCTGACTCTGTTCGAGAGCGACGCGGTGGGGCTGGAACGGGATGCCGACGAGGCGCGGATCCTCGTCGGGGAAGGGGCCGCCGTCGCGGCGCGCCTCGTCGTCGGTGCGGACGGAGCCCGCTCGCGCATGCGGGAGCAGGCCGGCATCGCCACCAAGGACTGGTCCTACCCGCAGGCCGCCATCACCACGCTGCTCGCCCATGAGCGCCCGCACCGGGACGTCTCCACCGAATTCCATACCCGGCAGGGGCCGTTCACCCTGGTCCCCCTCCCCGGCGGGCATCGTTCCAGCCTCGTCTGGGTCACCGGCGCGGGACCGGCGCGTCGCCTCTCCGAACTGGAGGATGCCGACCTCGCGCGCGCCATCGAGAACCAGGCCCAAGCCATGCTCGGTGCCATGCGCATCGACGGGCCGCGCGGGCTCGTTCCCATGCGCGGCCTCTCCGTCGCCTCCCCGGTCGGGCCTCGCATCGCGCTTATCGGCGAGGCGGCCCACGCCTTTCCGCCCATCGGAGCGCAGGGGCTCAATCTCGGCTTGCGCGATGCCGCGGCGCTACGCGACAGCATCCTGGCCGCGACCGCGGACGGCCGCGATCCGGGCTCGCGCGAGGCTCTGTCCGGGTTCGCCCGTTCGCGGGCACTGGATGCCCGCCTGCGCACGGCTGCGGTGGATACGCTCAACCGCAGCCTGCTCAGCTCCCTGATCCCCGTCGATGCCCTGCGCGGGCTCGGCCTGCTGGCCATGACCACGATCGGGCCGCTGCGCCGCATCGTCATGCGCGAGGGTGTGCTGCCGCGCCTCGGCGCCCCCGCCCTGATGCGGTGACGGTCAGCGCCGGGCGAGGCTCGTCGGCGCATCCGCCGCACCGAAACGATCGCCGGTCGATCCGGTGGGGATCGAGGCCGCGGGCGTTCCGCGGCTGAAAGCGGTGCCGTCCCGCCCGAGGCGCTCGCCATGGGCGAACAGGGCCTTCATGTAATCCTGGTCGAACGGCGCCGAGGTGGTGCGCGTGAACCGGTTGTCGATCTGGGCCACGTCGAGATCGAGGCCGTTACGCTCGGCGAAGCTTTCCGTCAGGGCGAGGGCCGCGCGGGTCTGCGCCTTGATCGCGGCCGACATTGCGCGTCCGAGCACGCTCAGGGTCGTGCGTGTGGCCATCTGGAAGTCCGGCGTCACCGTGTTGTTGACGACGAGATAGACCGTGCTCGTGGGAAGCCTCACCTTGGCCTTGCCGAGGATCGCGGCTTCCGGCGCCAGGTAGAACGGCGCGGTGGTGCCGCCATCCGCATGCATCTTTTGGAAATGCTTCCCGTCCGTACCGACCACGTCGATCATCACTGGCGGGAACACGCCCGGCACCGCCGAGGAAGCGAGGATGACCGCGCGGAACAGGTCGAGCGCCTTCGGGCTGCCCTCGGAGGCGATGGCGCCCATGTCCCACAGGACGGGGCGTTCGCTGTCCACCGCCGTGGTCGCCACCAACAGGCGACGTCCCTTGGCGTGCTCGGCGGCGATGTCGGCGAGAAGCTTGCCGGTGACCATCCGCTCGATCCGGCGCTTGAGCGGCCAGGTATCGGTCAGGGCTTCGTTGGTACCGCCGAATTCGAAGACGTCGGCGGCCGAGATCTCCGTATAGGCCCGCGCCAGTGTCGCATCGGCGCTGGATCCGAGGAAGGCGAAGGGCGCGATCATCGCCCCCGTACTGACCCCGGTGATGATTCCGAAAGCGGGCCGGTTGCCGGCCTTGGACCAGCCGTTGAGGAGACCGGCGGCGAAGGCCCCGTTCTCGCCGCCGCCGGACAGGACCAGCCACGGATCGGACGCGGCACCCGCGCCGTCGATGAGATGCTGGAAGGCCTTGGTGTCGTCGGCTGGTATCCGGAGAAGGCCCTTCAGGCCGTCGGGCCTGGCATCGGCCGCATCACCAGCCGTGAACGCGACCCGTTCGGATGATCTCGCTGGCGATGACTTCGAGGATTCTTTGAGGGGAGCGGATCTCGCCGGTGCGCCCGCATGGGCCGGAGCGGCCTCGACCGGTCCGGCGATGCCGAGCATGGCCACCATGCTGGCCGCATAGAAGAGACCGTGTCGGCTGGATGATCCGGACATGAGAGAGTGTCCTTGGTAAGTCTCGAAACGCCCGCCTCTGCTGCGAGAACCCGGCGTCGACCGGCCGGTTCCGGTCCGTGGACCCTCCCCTTGCGTCGAACATGCGCCAGCGCACGTCGTTGGGAAAGCGGTCTCCTCCGAAAACCCGCCTTTACGCGGGGGGTAACCTTGACTAACCGCTTCGAGGCTAGAGCATCATCCGGAAAGTCAGATCTGGTTTTCGGTAAAGATGATGCGGTGCCAACACCCTAGGTCGACGACCTGAATACGATATGCAGGTCGTCGACTTGGTCCAACGACTATCCATAGCCGGAGCCCGAGTCCCGATGAAACTACCGCGCCGCTTCTTCCAGCCGCTCGCCACAGGCGCGCCGGCCCCGTTCCGTGACCTGCCGGTGAAGCTCGAGCGGATGATCCATTTCGTGCCGCCGCACAACGACAAGGTCCGCTCCCGGGTGCCGGAACTCGCCGCCACCGTGGACGTGGTGCTCGGCAATCTCGAGGACGCCGTGCCGGTCGATCAGAAGGAAGCCGCGCGCAAGGGCTTCGTCGCCATGGCGCAGGCCACCGATTTCGCCGCCTCCGGCACCGGATTGTGGACCCGCATCAACGCCCTCAACAGTCCCTGGATTCTCGACGACCTGTTCGAGATCGTGTCTCAGGTCGGGGACAAGCTCGACGTGGTGATGGTGCCCAAGGTCGAGGGACCGTGGGACATCCACTATATCGACCAGTTGCTGGCCCAGCTCGAGGCGAAGCACGGCGTCTCGAAGCCGATCCTCGTCCACGCCATCCTGGAGACCGCCGAAGGCGTCGCCAATGTCGACGCCATCGCTTCCGCCTCGCCGCGCATGCACGGCATGAGCCTCGGCCCCGCCGATCTCGCCGCCTCGCGCGGCATGAAGACCACCCGCGTCGGCGGCGGCCACCCGGATTACCGGGTCATCGCCGACCCGACGAGCGACGGCGCCGCCCGGGCTAGCGCCCAGCAGGACCTCTGGCACTACACCATCGCGAAGATGGTCGATGCCTGCATGGCCAACGGCCTCAAGGCCTTCTACGGCCCGTTCGGCGACTTCTCGGACGGGGATGCCTGCGAGGCTCAGTTCCGCAACGCCTTCCTCATGGGCTGCGCCGGCGCCTGGACCCTGCATCCGAACCAGGTCGCCATCGCCAAGCGCGTCTTCGCCCCCGATCCGGCGGAAGTCGCCTTCGCGGTGCGGATCGTCGAGGCGATGCCGGACGGGACCGGCGCGGTGATGCTCGACGGCAAGATGCAGGACGACGCCACCTGGAAACAGGCCAAGGTCATCGTCGATCTGGCCCGGCTGGTGGCCGAGAAGGACCCGGAGCTCGCCAAGACCTACGGCCTGAAGTGACCTCTGGCCCGAACTGAGATGGCCTTCCCTCTCCCCGCACGCGGGGAGAGGGCTTCATGCCTCCTCGTCGGGGCATGAAGCGAGGCGGCAGCCGAAGGTGAGGGGGCGGCTCAGGCACAGCCTCGTTCGTTCGACCCCCCTCACCGCCGCTCCGGCTTCGCCTCCGCTTCCCGCAGCCACGGATCCCGAAGCGATCGGCCGGATGCCGTCCGAGATCTGCAGACCGAGACGGCTCCTTGCGATGCGGCGTGGCAACGCCGCCGATGACAACCTGTCCGACGCATCCTATTTTGGCGTCATGACCGATTTCTCTCCCACCGGAATCCAGACGCGCACCGCCAAGTTCGGCCTCGGCGCCGTGGTGCGCCACCGGATCTACCCGTTTCGCGGCGTCGTCTTCGACGTGGACCCGATCTTCGACAACACCGAGGAATGGTGGCTGGCGATTCCCGAAGAGGTACGGCCGCGCAAGGACCAGCCGTTCTACCACCTTCTCGCCGAGAACGCGGAGAGCGAGTACGTGGCCTATGTCTCCGAACAGAACCTCATTCCCGACACGTCCGGCGAGGCCCTGCGTCATGCCGGGATTCCGGAGGTGTTCGAGCGGGATTCGGACGGCGCCTACCGCCTTCGGGGCGCGCACGCGAATTGAGTCCCGGACGGGACCCTACATCGCGGAGCCCTCTCATCGACGGTGCGCATGAAAAAGGCCGGGCTCGCCGCCCGGCCTTTTCCTATTGTCATGAAGTGGGTTCGAGGCCCGGTCTCAGGGCTTCGGAGCGGTACCCACGGCGGCAGCGCCGGCGGCATTCTGCTTCTCGAGGTTCTTGCGCATGTCTTCGCTGCGCTTCTCGAGCTCGGCCTGGAGCTTCTTCTGCTGCTCTTCCAGCACCTTCGGATCGACGGCCGGGCCGTCGAAGGCCTTGCCGAAGCCGGTCAGCGGCACGGCGAAAGTCACCTCGCGCTGGGCCTGGTTCTGGACGCTGATGTTGAGGGTGGTGCCCTTCTTGAGCGCGTTCACGAGGTCGTTACCGACATTGCCGGCCTCGGCGAAGCAGCCGTTGGGGAAGCACACGGCGAACTTACCCGGCGTCGCCTGCTGGCCATCGACGGTGAAGCGGATGCCGGGGCCGAGGAGCAGGCCGAGCGGCAGCAGGTAGCGCACCACGCGCACGCTCTGCTGGGCGTTCTTCATGTCGTAGACCGCCACGGCGAGGACCGGCTGGCCCTGGTCGGAGACGAAGTCGCGGGTGGTGTAGCAGACGTCGGTGCTGGTGTTCTGGTCCTTGCCGCAGACCTTGGTCCAATCGGCCTGGGACGGCTCGGACTTTACGTTGACGATCTGCGGGCCGGCCGGCTGCTGGGCGGCCGGGGTTTGGGTGGCCGGCGCTGCCGGGGCCGGTGCGGTCGGAGCGGGGGCCTTGCCCTTCGGAGCCTGGGCGAAGGCCGGTGCCGCCAAGCCCGCATTGCCCATCATGCCGGCCAGGGCGAGAATCGCGGCGGCGCGCATCGGGCGCGCGGGACGGTTGGCAAAGAACATCAGCTCTGACCCCTTGGATATCGCGAATGACGAAGACATGCTGCGGCGCTTGAACCCAGCAGGACGTTTCCTGAACTCGATGATGCGGATCGAAACCCGCGGACGGCGTTCGGCCGAGCCCTCGCCGCCCTGGTTCGCGCGGTCAAGCCCTCGGCGCGCGCAAATCACCCGCTCCTGAACCCTGGATGGCCAATATGGGCCCGCCAGGGTGCCGAACGGGGCGTTCAACGCCTCGAACCCGCTCGAACGACCGGGCCGCCTGCTTCCCTGCGGAATGCGGCGAAGACATGACACTTGCGCTGTCCGCCGGATCGCGGACGACCTGTCCGTTGCCCTTTCCAAAGGGCGTTTTTAAGCAAAGTTTAACCCTAACCGTTCATCACCGCAGGGCACGGAAAGTCGATGCACGCGGGGAGTTGAGGCGGAGGTGTCGGCGCAGCCAGCGATCATACCCTTTGGCGACGCTCCTCCCGTCGCCCTTCCGGCAGACAGGCCCGTCTTGCCGAGCCCGCATTCGGATGTGGTCAGGCCTGGCCTCTGCACGTTGCTGGCGGCGACCGCCCATGCCGATCCGGGCCGTGTCGCCTTCATCGATCCCAAGGACAAGGTCGGGTGGTCCGGGCGCAGCCCCATCACCTGGACCTATGGGTCCGCTGCCGAGATCGTCGCGCGCCTCGCCAGCGGGATGAGGCAGTGGCGGCTGGCCCCGGCGAGCCGTGTGGGCCTGATCGCCGCCGCCGGGTCGGAGACCGTGCTCTCCTACCTGGCCATCGAGGCCGCGGGCCACATTCCCTGCCTCCTACCCCTGACATGGGACGAAGACGCCCTCGTGGCCGGCATCCAGGCCGCCGGTATCCAGGCCGTGCTCACCCAATCCCGTATCGCCGGAATGCTGCCGGCCGAAGGCCTGCGCCGTGTCGCCCTGCGCTATTTCGGCCTGCGCTACCTCGCGGCCTTCGGGCCGGAGGTGCCCGACGGGGTCATCAGTCTCGACGGCATGGTCCTCGATGGACATGGCGGCCCGTTCGCGCCGTCGAGCGCCGGGCTCGTGACTTTCGCCGCTGCCGATCCCACGCAGCCGGTCTATCGCCCGGCGGACGCGCTGATCGCCTCGATCGCGGTCCATCTCGCCACGATCCGGATCGCACCACGCGACCGAATCCTGACCCTTCTCGCGCCAGCCGACCTGAGGGGCCTCGTCACCGGCCTCGGCGCCGCCCTCGTGGCGGGGGCCGGGCTCGAAACATGTGGGCCGTTCGACGCCGCCCACCTCGCCGAGGCGCTGGCTCGACCGGGACCGACGCATCTTGTCGTGCCCGCTGCCCTGGAGCGCAATCTCGCGGCGAGCCGTTGCCCTCGCAGCCTCGAATCCGTCACCCTTGCTCACCGGTTGCCGACCCGCCTGACCACACGGCTGCTGGCGCCGGGCGCTGTGCATGGTCCGCGAAGGGTGATCGATGTCCTCGCCTTCGACGAGGCGGCCCTCCTCACCGCCTCGCGGGCCGATGGGGACGTCGCCCACTTCCTCGCGGATGCCCATCCGTTGGCACCGTTCCCGGCTCTTCTGGATATCGCCCGTGACGAGGACGGGCGATTCGCTTTCCGGGGCCGCGCCTCCAAAGCCAGCCCCCTGCAACGCGGCATCCCGCCGGAAAAAGCCGCCAATCTGTGGAGGGCCGTCCCATTCGCGGCAAAAATATTTGCCGGACGAGCAACAGAGATCCTTCGCTGCTGACCATCCGGCGGTATCGTCGTGCCCGAAATTCACCGCTTTCGACGCGTGGCACGGCGGCCGTGCCGAAGTCGGTGATTCAGCTATTTTGTGAAACGAATTTCCTATTTCGGAACAGCGGTCTAGAGTGAGTTCCGGATGTCTTGCGCGATGCCGCGTGAGGCTAGGGCGCCACGGGTCGCGAGCGGGCTCTTCGCCGGATAGCAAGAGGATTTTCACCCTGCAGCCGGCGAACCAACTGGGTTCACGTGTGTTATCGCACGGGTCCCTTCCCAAGGGGCGATGGATGAGCTAACCCTGACAGTCATGAGTGCGCTGCAACAAGTGTTGGTCGTCGATGATGGTCACCGCGCCATCGATCACTCCCTCGCCGCCGAGCTTGCCGAGCTGGGTTATGCGAGCGTTACCGCATCCCTCGAGGCCGCCGACGACGTTCTCGCCGTCATCGCCCGCCCCGCGGCCATCCTGCTTCAGACCTCGACCCGGCTCGACCCGGCCTATGCCATGCTTTCCGAGCGCCTGCGTGAGCAGATGCAGCATGCGGGCATTCCCGTCATCGTCATCGATGGCCGGACGGGACGCGGTAGCGGTGCCTCGGTCGATCTGCAGAGCCGCATCGGTCCTTACGTCCTGAACGAACCGGACCTCTAATCCTGCCTATGAGGACAGCACCGCAGGTGCTTGTTTGAGAAAAGATTTTTCGATGGAGGCGGGCCGGTGAGCCCGCCTTTTTCATGAGGTTTTCGCCGAATACGCCGGGGTGATCGACCCGGCGTGATGTCCCTCACGCCGCCTTCTTGGCGCGGGCGATCTTGGACAATTCGCGCAGGATCGAGGTCGTGATCTTCAGGCGCTCGGGGATGGAATCGAGCTCGCGGATGAACACGATGCTCATGTCCGGGCGCACCTTGGCGAAGGAGGCCTGACCGCCGACGAAGGCCACCAGCCCCTGCGGATTGGCGAAGGACTTGTCGCGGAAATGGACGACGACGCCCTTCGGCCCGGCCTCGACCTTCTCCACGTTGGTGTCGCGGCACAGGATCTTGATCGTGACGATCTTGAGGAGCTGCTCCACCTCCGGCGGCAGCGGCCCGAACCGGTCGATCAGCTCGGCCCCGAAGCTCTCCATCTCGGCATCGTTCTCCAGGGTGGAGAGCCGGCGATAGAGGCCGAGGCGGACGGTGAGGTCCTCGACGTAATCCTCCGGGATCGTGACCGGTGCTCCCAGCGCGATGGTGGGCGACCACGCCTCCTCCACCGGCTCCTCGATGCCGGCCTTGAGGGCGGTGACGGCATCCTCCAGCATCTGCTGGTAGAGCTCGTAGCCGACCTCCTTGATATGGCCGGACTGGGCGTCACCCAGCAGGTTGCCGGCGCCGCGGATGTCGAGGTCGTGGGAGGCGAGCTGGAAGCCAGCGCCCAGCGTGTCGAGGGTCTGGAGCACCTGGAGGCGCTTCTCCGCCTGCACGGTGAGCTGCTTGTTCGCCGGGGTCGTGAACAGGGCGTAGGCGCGGGCCTTGGCGCGCCCGACGCGGCCGCGCAGCTGGTAGAGTTGGGCGAGGCCGAACATGTCGGCCCGGTGCACGATGAGGGTGTTGGCAGTGGGGATGTCGAGGCCGGATTCGACGATGGTGGTGGAGAGCAGCACGTCGAACTTGCCCTCGTAGAACGCGGTCATCACGTCCTCGAGCTGGCCCGCCGCCATCTGGCCATGGGCCACCGCCACCTTGGTCTCGGGCATCTCGGTATCGAGGAAGCGCTTCACCTCCGCCAGATCCTCGATCCGCGGCACCACGTAGAAGGACTGGCCGCCGCGATAGCGCTCGCGCAGCAGGGCTTCGCGGATCATCAGCGCATCGAACGGGATCACGAAGGTGCGCACCGCGAGGCGGTCCACCGGTGGCGTCGCGATGATCGAGAGTTCGCGGACCCCGGTCATGGCGAGCTGGAGCGTGCGCGGGATCGGGGTCGCCGAGAGGGTCAGCACGTGGACATCGGCCTGGAGCGCCTTGAGGCGCTCCTTGTGGGCCACGCCGAAATGCTGCTCCTCGTCGACGATGATGAGGCCGAGATCCTTGAAGGCCACGTTCTTGGCGAGCAGCGCATGGGTGCCGACTACGATGTCGACGGTCCCGGCGGCGAGGCCCGCGCGGTTCTGCTTCATCTCGGCGGCGGAGACGAAGCGCGAGAGCTGCGCCACCTGCACCGGCAGCCCTTTGAAGCGCTCGGCGAAGGTCCGGTAATGCTGGCGCGCCAGCAGGGTGGTGGGCACCACTACCGCCACCTGCTTGCCGCCCATGGCCCCCGCGAAGGCGGCGCGCAACGCCACCTCGGTCTTGCCGAAGCCGACATCGCCGCAGACGAGGCGGTCCATGGGACGACCGGCATTGAGGTCGGACAGGACGGCGTCGATGGCGGTGGCCTGGTCCTCTGTCTCCTCGAACGCGAAGCGGGCGGCGAACTCGCCGTAGAGGCCGTCCGGAGCCTGGAGGCGGGGTGCCTGGCGCACGAAGCGCTCGGCCGCGATCTTGATGAGCTGGCCGGCCATCTCCAGGATGCGCTTCTTCATCTTGGCCTTGCGGGCCTGCCAGGCACCGCCGCCGAGACGATCGAGGGCAACTTCGGCATCTTCCGAGCCGTAGCGAGTCAGAAGCTCGATATTCTCCACCGGCAGCAGCAGCAGGCCGCCGGCATACTGGATCTCCAGGCAATCGTGCGGTGCGCCCGCCGCCGTTACCGTCTTGAGGCCGACGAACCGGCCGATGCCGTGATCGGCATGGACCACGAGATCGCCGGGCTGCAGCGCCTGCACCTCCAGGATGATGTCCTGTGGGCGTTTAGACTTGCGCTTCTGGCGCACCAGCCGGTCGCCGAGGATGTCGCCTTCCGAGATGACTGCGAGCTTGTCGACGACGAACCCGGAATCGAGCCCCCACACCGCCACCGCCATGTCGGTGCCGCGCTTCAGGGCGTTCACCGCCGTGAGGGTGTTGATGGAGACCGGCTTCTTCAGGCCGTGATCGGTGAGCACCCCGCACAGCCGGTCGCGCGAGCCGTCGGACCAGGATGCGAGGATCACATGATGACCCAATCCCTGGAGTTCCTTCACATGGGCGACGGCGGCGTCGAACACGCTGGCCGTCTCGTCCGCCCGCTCGGCGGCGAAGCTGCGGCCCGCCTTGCCCTCGCAATCGATGGTCAGGCGGTCCGGGCTTTCGGGCATTGCGAAGGGCGAGAGCCGCGCGACGGAGGCGGCGGCGACCCGCTCCTTCCAGTCGTTTTGCGTCAGGTAGAGGGAGGATGGCCTCAGCGGCTTGTAGGGCGCGACGCCGGTGGACGGCGTCTTCATCGCCTCGGCGCGGGCGTCGTAATAATCGCGGATCAGGGTGAGGCGCTCGGCGACCGCCTCCTCCGCCTGCGCGTCGAAGACCAGCGGCACGCCCGGCACGTAGTCGAACAGGGTGTCGAGATGGTCGTAGAACAGCGGCATCCAGTGCTCGAGGCCGGCATAGCGCCGTCCCTCGCTGATGGTCTCGTAGAGCCGGTCGTCGCGGGTCGCCGCGCCGAAGGTGTAGATGTAGCCCTGGCGGAAGCGCCGGATCGTCTCCGTGGTCAATTGCACCTCGCTCATCGGAACGAGATCGAGGGAGCGGAGCGAGCCCACCGTGCGCTGGGTCTCCGGGTCGAAGGCGCGGATGGATTCCAGGGTATCGCCGAAGAAGTCGAGGCGGATCGGGTTCGGCAGGCCCGGCGGCGACAGGTCGAGGATGCCGCCGCGCACGGCGTATTCACCCGTCTCGCGCACCGTCCCCGTGCGCAGGAAGCCGTTGGCCTCGACCCAGGCGGTGACGGTGTCCATCGGCACCACGTTGCCGATCGCCGCCGAGAAGGTCTCCACCGCGATCTTCTCTCGGGGAGGCACCCTCTGGATCAAAGCGTTGACGGTGGTGCAGAGGATGCGCGGCTGTTCCTCCGAGGAGCGCGAGCGCGAGAGCCGCGACAGCGCGGTCATCCGCTGGGCGGCGATGGCGGCGTTCGGAGAGACCCGGTCGTAGGGCTGGCAGTCCCAGGCCGGGATGCTCATCACCTCGATCTCGGGGGCGACGAATTTCAGCCCGGTCTGGAACGCGTTCGAGCGCCCGGAATCGCGTGCCACATGCACCAGAACCGCCGGTCCCTCGAAACTCCGCGACAGGGCGCGGGCGAGATCGGCCACCACCACCGCATCGAACCCTTCGGGCACGTTGGCGAGCGTCGGGCTATCGCCGCGCTTCAGCGCCTCCAGCGCACGGGCGAGCGCACCGGATTTCGGCAGGGCGAACCGCGCCGTCTGGGGCTTCGGGGCGGGAGCGGTAGCTTTGGGCTGGGGTTTGGCCATCGGGTCGGGGTTTTCGAACTCATGGGAAAGTGAGACGCGACGCGCCTTCCTCCCCCCTGTGGGGAGGGACCGAGGGTGGGGGTGGTTGGGCGACCCTCCCACTGCGGAGGCGAGCGGCGCTACCCCCACCTCCAACTCCTCCCCACAGGGGGGAGGAGAGCCTCGCATCGCCTAGACCGCTAATGAATCGGCGCGTCGTGCTTATGGAACGCCTGGAGGCGGCGGTATACCGGCGTGTCGTAATTCTGCGGCGTCTCGTCCTCGCCGGTGAGCCAGCGGAACAGGTCGCGGTCGGGCAGCTCGATCAGGGCCTCGAAGGTCGTCAATTCCTCATCGCTCAGCGTACCGATCTCCGCATCGGCGAAACGGCCCATGATCAGGTCCATCTCGCGCATGCCGCGATGCCAGGCGCGGAAGAGGGTGCGGCGGCGGCGCGGATCGAGATCCGCGCTGGTGCGGGTGGTTCCGGACATGGGGTCAGCCTGTCATGCTGCGATCCTGGGATCCGGTGATCCCGGGACAGGGGAAACTGTGCGCGGCCCGGTGCCGCGATAGCGGCGTAGGGCCCTGCCGTCGTCTATATAGACCCGCGCGGCGGCATCACCATCTCCGTTCGCGCGGCTCAACCGGCTTTGCATGACAGACGAACCCCGCCCGACGAACCTGCGCCCCAGCATCCTCGATCCGCTCTTCGCCCAGGCCCGGACCCTCCCCGGCGTCGGGTCGAAGATGGCGCCGCTGATTGAGCGGCTCCTCGGCACGCCCGAACAGCCAGCGCGGATCGTCGATCTCCTGTTCCACCTGCCCCAGGGCGGGGTGGCGCGCACGATGATGGGCTCCATCGCCGAGGCGCCGCCGGGCGAGCCCGTGACGTTGGGTGTCACCGTGACCGGCTATCGCCCGCCGCAGCCCGGGGCGGGGCGGCGTCCCTTCCGGGTCCTGGTGGAGGACGGCACCGGCGACATCACCCTGGTGTTCTTCGGCATGCCGCAGGCCCGCGTGGAGAAGATGCTGCCGCTCGGCGCCCATCGCTACATTTCCGGCCGCATCGACCTGTGGGACGGGCACCGGCAGATGGTGCACCCGTCGCGGATCGTGGACGAGGCGGGGCTCGCCGCCCTCCCCGCCGTCGAGCTCGTCTACGGCGCCACCGAGGGGCTGACCTCGCGGGCGATCTCGAAACTGGCGCATTCCGCCCTCGACCGGCTGCCGACCCTGCCCGAATGGCAGGACCCGGCCTGGCTCGCGCGGGAAGGGCTGCCGGGTTTCGCCGATGCGCTCAGGGCCGAGCACCGGCCCGAGAACGCGCCGCCGGCACCGGCGAGCGATGGCGTCACGCCCCGCACCCCGGCACGCCGGCGGCTCGCCTATGACGAACTCCTCGCCTCGCAGCTGGCCCTCGCCCTGATGCGGGCCCGCAACCGCAGGGCGCCCGGCCGGGCCAATGCCGGCGACGGCCATCTCAAGGACCGGATCGAGGCCGCCCTGCCCTTCGCGCTTACCGGCGCCCAGGCCCGGGCCGTCGAGGAGATCCGTGCCGATCTCGCCTCCGACCGGCGCATGCTGCGCCTGCTCCAGGGCGATGTCGGTTCGGGCAAGACGGCGGTGGCGCTGCTGGCCATGGCCTCGGCGGTGGAGGTCGGCCGGCAGGCGGCTCTGATGGCGCCCACCGAGATCCTGGCGCGCCAGCATTTCGAGCGCCTGACGGAGCTCGTCGGTTCGCTGCGCCTGCGCCTCCTCACCGGGCGCGACAAGGTCTCGGAGCGCCGCGCCACCCTGGCCGACCTCGCCGACGGCCATATCGATATCGTGGTCGGCACCCACGCCCTGTTCCAGGATAGTGTGATCTTCAAGGATCTCGGCGTCGCCGTGGTGGACGAGCAGCATCGGTTCGGCGTCCATCAGCGCCTCGCGCTAGGCGCCAAGGGGGCGGCGGTGGACATCCTGGTGATGACCGCGACGCCGATCCCCCGCACCCTGGCGCTGACCTGTTTCGGCGACATGGACGTCTCGGTCCTCGACGAGAAGCCGGCCGGCCGCCAGGCCATCGCCACCCGCCTCGTCTCCATCGACCGGCTCGACGAGGTGGTGATGGGGCTCGGCCGGGCGCTTGCCTCCGGGGATAGGGTCTACTGGATCTGCCCGCTGGTGGCGGAATCCGAATATGTCGACCTCGCCGCCGCCGAGGATCGCTTCGCCGACCTGCGGCAGGAATTCGGCGACGCCGTCGGGCTGATCCACGGCAAGATGCCGGGGCCGGACAAGGATGCCGCCATGGAGCGGTTCGCCGCCGGCGAGACGAAGATCCTGGTCTCTACAACGGTGGTGGAGGTGGGCGTCGACGTGCCCGAGGCGACCATCATGGTGATCGAGCATGCCGAGCGGTTCGGCCTCGCGCAGCTGCACCAGCTGCGCGGACGGGTCGGGCGCGGGGCCAAGGCCTCCACCTGCCTGCTCCTCTATCGCGGGCCGCTGGGACAGGTCTCCCGCGCCCGCCTCGAAATGATGCGCGAGACCGAGGACGGCTTCCGCATCGCCGAGGAGGATCTGCGCCTGCGCGGCGAGGGCGAGGTGCTGGGCACCCGCCAATCGGGCGCGGCCGCCTTCCGCCTCGCGAGCCTCGAGAGCGACGCCAACCTGCTGGAGGTCGCCCGCGATGATGCGCGGCTCATCGTCGAGCGCGATCCCGGCCTCAGATCCGAGCGTGGCAGGGCACTCCGGGTGCTGCTCTACCTATTCGAAAGGGACGCGGCGATTCGGTTGCTCGGAGCCGGTTGAGCCGATTCGCCGGCCGTCAGGAACCCACGCCAAACCTGAACGCATCGCCACAAAAGCGACGAATCGACCACCGATGACGTCTGCGCAGTTCAGCTTCGAGAACCATGGCACCGCAGCCACACGTCGCCGGAAAGAGCTTGATTTTCAAAGACTAAGCTGATTTCCGGATCTCGTTTCCCGAGCCGTTGTGCGGTGCCGCACGGACTTCCTGAACTTGAAATGAACGTATTCTCCTCTTAACTGAACATGAACGAACAGCCCGCCAGACTGGGCTGCCACAACGAATTCAGGAGGATGGATATGTCTGCCGGACTGTTCCAAAACCTACCGGGTGCCCACGAAATGGGGAGCGTCCACGCCCTTCCGAGCGAGCCGTGGCTGCTTCCGATCTCGGATGGCAAGGAGCCCGCGCTGAAGACGACGGACGATGTCCTCCTCGCGGTTCGTCAATCCGCCCGCCCCTTCCAGATCGCCGCGAATGCGCTGATGGTCCTGCTTTTGGTGGCCGTCACCGCCCAGATCGCCATGGGCTGGGGTGGTTCCACAATTGCCCCGCACGCCAACAGCCATGTCGCCGATGCCTCGCCGCCGACGCTGCCCATCGAGAAGGCCTCGATGACGGTTCACAACTAGGCGCGTTCCAGCGAGGCTCCCGAAAGGCGGGTTCGCTTTTTGGGAGATGCGCGTCGGGTCGACGTCCCGGCTCGGAGACTTGGACCGGCAGCCCTGCGAGGGCGAGCTTTTCACTCTGTGCTGACGAGCTTGTCCTGGCGACGGGACGAGGCTTCGAGCACCGCCTCCGGCCCGGCCGCCTGCCCGTTCTGAGCCGCGCGGATCGATGCCGCCATGGCCTGCAGCCTGACCTGCGGATCTTCCGGCTGGATCACCCCCGCCGACATCACCAGCTTGGCCGCGTCGTCGATGCTCATGGGCACTTCGATGATATCGGCCCGTGGCAGGTAGAAGAAGAAGCCCGTCGTGGGGTTGGGCGCGCAGGGTAGGAACACGCCCACATGGTCGTTCTCCTCGCCGAGCGCCGTTTGCACGTCCGGTCCGGCCGGCGCCGAGACGAACACCACCGACCACGTTCCCTTCACCGGGAATTCGACCAGGCCGACGGTGCGGAACGACGTGCCGTTGGCCGAGAACAGCGTCTCGAAGATCTGCCGCAGGCCCTTGTAGAGGCCCGAGATCACCGGGGTGCGTGCGAGCAGCACCTCCCCGAACTCCACCACGCTGCGGCCGACGAGGTTGGCGGTGAGGAAGCCGAGCAGCGTCACCGCGACGAAGGCGATGACGAGGCCGATGCCCGGAAGCGAGAAGGGCAGATAATGGTCCGGCAGATAGCTCGCCGGCACCAGGGGCTTCACCCAGCCGTCGATGAGGCTGATGAACCACCACGTGATGTAGATGGTGATCGCCAACGGCCCGGCGACGATGATGCCGGTGAGGAAGTAGGTCCGCAGGCGGCTCTTCTTGCTCACCCGAGGCGGCGGCCGTGCGACGGCGGGGTCTGGTTCCGGCAACGGGGTGAGCGTTTCGCGCACGGGCGGCCTGTCTCGTGGGAGGCTGGTCTTCAGCCTGCATGACAAGGGTTAGCGGGTCGGGCGTGTCACCTCAAGCGCGAGGAAGCCACGCCCCTGGCCGGACGAGCGCAGGCGTGGATCACGGCTTGGTTTCGCCGAGCGCCGCCTCCGCCGCCAGCGCCCTCTCCTTCCAGGCATCCCGTTCCGCGAGGGCCTCCTTGAGGGCGAGTTCGGCGCGCTGTGCCCGCGTGGCGCTGGCCGAGGCCAGGGCTTGGGCCCGTTCGCGGGCGCGGGTCTCGCCGGCCATCTGGACCTTGAGGTCGCGCGGCGTTGCCATGGTCGTGTCCGTTCTCGTCGGGGAGGGAAGTTGCAGGATGCCTCGCCGGCGCTCGGTTCGCCAGAGCCGAGGCACCGTTCCCAGGGCGGCGTTACCTCAGGTCGACGAAAGCGGGTCGTTTGCCAGGACGATCGCCTCACCATGCGGGGTCGCGGCGGCGGCGCGCAGGAAGGCGTCGCTGCGGGCCTGGACGCTCGCGGAATCGGTGACACCGCGTTCGGCGAGCAGGGCTTCCAGAGTCGCGAGCCAGCGTCCGTAATCGGCCGCCGCTTCCGGCTTCCCCTCCGGCCGGATGCTGCGTCCGAGGGCGCTCGCCCACTCCTCCTGCGTGAACAGGCCCCTCTCCTGCAAGGAGACCACCAGGGCGAAGACCTGCGCCTCCCACGGTTCCGCGAACGGCCGCGGATCGTCGGCCCGGCAACCGGCGCTCATGACGCCGCCCCCGGCAGGAGATACCCCTCGAAGGCGGCCACGGTGACGCGCCCTCCCGGGTCGGCGCTCGTCCCCCATAGTTCGGCGGCCTCGAACCCCACCGTGTAGAGCCATTGCGGCGGGGCCTCCCGGCCCTCCGCGCTGGCATCGGGCAGGACGAAGGCGCCGTGGACCCGCTCGATGACGCCACGCCGACCCCGGACGTAACGGGGTAGGCGGGTATGGCCAATGGGGTGGTCGTTGCGGGTCAAGACGGGGTCGCGTACCGCATATAAGGCCGGCGCATCCGGCGGCCGGTCACTGGGAAATCCCACGGAGAAGCGAGGCGGGATCTCCTCGGCACGCAGCACCCGTTTCACCGGGCTCGCCGGCCCAGCGCTGGCGCCCGCGGCGATTTCCTCTTGCGTGGCAAGGCCATGGGCGACGACCTGCGCTTCGAGGGCGGCGAGCCAGATCTCGTAATAGCTCGACGACAGGTACTCCGCCGGGGGCAGCGATTCCCGCGCGGCGCGGCTGCCATCCAGGGTCCAGGTACCGGTATAGCCCACCGCCAGAGCCAGGGCGAAGACGCGCCGTTCCCATTCCGCATGAAAAACCGGCTCGTTCGCCTCCGGCATGACGGTGCCGAATCCGTGGGCGCCGCCGAGATCCTGCGCGCCGTTCATCGGCCGGCCTCCGGGGCGAGCGGCAGCCCGGTGCCGATCATGGAATCGCGCGTGACCAGGGCGGCGAGCTCGGCCTCGCTCAGGGATTCGGTGCCGGCGGGCCGCAGGGGCAGGACCATGAAACGGGTCTCGGCGGTGGAATCCCACACGGTGATGCGGGTCGCCTCGGGAAGGGTGAGACCGAACTCGGCGAGGACCCCGCGCGGGTCGAGGACGGCGCGGGCGCGGTAGGGTGGCGCCTTGTACCAGACCGGCGGCAGCCCGAGCACCGGCCAAGGATAGCAGGAGCACAGGGTGCAGACGACGAGGTTGTGGCTGTCGGGCGTGTTCTCGACCACCACCATGTGCTCGCCGCCGCGCCCCCCGATGCCGAGTTCCGCGATGGCCGGCGTCCCGTCGGCGAGGAGCCGTTCGCGATAGGCCGGATCGGTCCAGGCGCGGGCGACGACGCGGGCGCCGTTATGGGGGCCGATGCGGGTCTCGTACATTTCGACGAGCGCATCGAGTGCGTCCGCCTCCACGTAGCCTTTCTCGAGAAGCAGCGATTCCAGCGCCCTCACCCGCGCCTCGATGGGGGTGAGGGCGCTGCCATGCGCGTGGTCCGGATGGTCATGGTGATGGTCGTGATCGTGCGCCATGGCGTCTCGTCCTGTGCCCGGAACGGATTTCAAGTCGGTTGTCCGGCCCGGAGGCGGGCAAGCACGGGGCGCGCCGGGCATTGTGCGAGGCCCAGTCTGATACCGGAGAGGCACCGTGTCGACACCACTTCGCAGTTCGTCAACGCACGGCTTCGATGGCCTCCTGGGCATCGCGGTGATCCTCCGCGGTGGCCTCGGGCTTCTGCTGCCGGGCGGGGGCCTGTGGCGCGGCGCAGAGGCTGACCGTGATCGGGAAATGGTCCGAGCCGACGCCGGGCAGCCGTTCCATGTGGCCGAGCAGGAAGTGCTCGCTGAAGAAGACATGGTCGAGGGGCCAGCGCATCACAGGCCATTTAGCGTGGAAAGTCGCGAACAGGCCGCGGCCCCGGCGCGGATCGAGCAAGCCGCTGATACTCTGGAACAATTGGGTCGTGCGGGACCAGGCCACGTCGTTGAGATCGCCGGCGACGATGGTCGGACCCGGCGCTTCCGCCACTTCACGGGCGACGATCACCAGTTCGGCGTCGCGCGGCGCGCTGCTATGGCCGGGATGCGGGGGGCGCGGATGCAGGCCATAGAGCCTCACCGCCTCGCCGTCCGGCAGCACCACCTGCGTGCGCAGCGACGGCACGTCGTCCTGGAGCAGGAAGCGGATTTCGGGGTCGCGCAGGGGAAGGCGCGAATAGAACAATAGGCCGTAGGTGTTGTCCTGCGGCTGCTCGACCCGGTTCGGGTAGAGCGTACGCAATGGGGACATGGCCTCCTGCCAGGCAGAATCGGTCTCCAGCAGCAGGACGAGATCGGGCGAGCGACGCGTGACGAGATCGAGGGCCGCGCCGTAATTCCTGTTCGTCTGCAGGACGTTGAGCACCACGAGGCTGAGCCGGTCTCCCGGCTCGCAGGCCGTGGCCGCCTTCGCCTGGGTGGCGGCGAGCGGCGTGAAGGGCAGGATGTAGCGGACCTGCATGACCAAAGCCGCCGCCATGGCGAGGGCGAGGATGAGGGACGTCGTGTCCCGGGAGACCAGAAGGAGGCCGGCGAGGCAGGCCGCCAGCGCCACCGCGATCTGGAGCCGGGGGAAGTCCAGGCTGCGGACGAAGCCGAGATTGGTCTCGATCAGGGGCAGCACCGTGGCTGCCACCAGCAGACCGGCGATGCCCTGCAGGGCGAGCGTGAGATACGTCAAACCTGGTCTCCGCCGCCGTGCGCCCGTCAGGGAGCCACCCAACCGGGCCATTCAATGGGCCATGCCGCGTCGTCTCGCGCGACCGCCACGCGGCCCGTAATGACCGCCATGCGACCCCCGCTTCGACCGCCACGCGACCCGGTTTCGAGGGGCGCCTGACAATCGACGGATTCCGGTGGCGGTTCCGGCCTATTCCACCGTCACGGACTTGGCGAGGTTGCGCGGCTGGTCCACGTCTTTGCCCATGAAAACGGCCGTGTGGTAGGCGATGAGCTGGATCGGCACCGCGTAGACGATGGGAGACACGACCGGGTCGAGGTCGGGCATGGTCACCGTCGCCATGGTGTCGAGGCCGGCCGCCGCCGCGCCCTTGGCGTCGCCGATGAGGATGATGCGGCCGCCGCGCGCGGCCACCTCCTGCATGTTCGACACCGTCTTCTCAAAGATCGCGTCGTGCGGCGCGATGACGATGACCGGCACGCTCTCGTCGATGAGGGCGATGGGGCCGTGCTTGAGCTCGCCGGCGGCGTAGCCCTCGGCGTGGATGTAGCTGATCTCCTTGAGCTTCAGCGCGCCTTCCATCGCCATCGGGTAGCTCGTGCCGCGGCCGAGATAGAGCACGTCGCGGGCCTTCGAGACCTCACGGGCGAGAAGCTCGATCTCGCCTTCCAGCTTGGTCGCGTCCGCCATCAGGCCCGGCACGGTGATGAGCGCGTCGACGAGTTCGCGCTCGCGCTCGGCGCTCAGGGTACCCCGCGCCCGGCCTGCCGCGATGGCGAGGCACAGGAGCACCGTGAGCTGGCAGGAGAAGGCCTTGGTGGAGGCCACGCCGATCTCGGGGCCGGCGAGCGTCGGCACCACGGCCGAGGCCTCGCGGGCGATGGTGGAGGTCGGCACGTTGACCACGGCCAGGGTGTGCTGGCCTTGGCTCTTGGCGTAGCGCAGGGAGGCCAGGGTGTCGGCGGTCTCGCCCGATTGGGAGATGACGAGGGTCAGGCCGGCCGTGTCGAGGGGCGGCTCGCGGTAGCGCGCCTCGGAGGCGACGTCGATCTCCACGGGCAGCCGCGCCAGGGATTCGAACCAGTATTTCGCCACCAGCCCGGCATAATAGGCGGTGCCGCAGGCGGTGATCGAGAGCCGCGAGAGGTCCTTGAAATCGAACGGCAGCGCCTCGGGCAGGGCGACCCGGCCATTGGCGAGATCGACGTAATGGGCCAGCGTGCGGCCGACCACTTCGGGCTGCTCGTGGATTTCCTTGGCCATGAAGTGGCGGTGGTTGCCCTTCTCGACCCGGTAGGCCTGGGCGACGATGCGCTGGCGCTGGCGCGAGACCGGGTTGCCGTCGATGTCGCGGATCGCGGCGCCCTCACGGGTCAGCACCGCCCAGTCGCCCTCCTCCAGATAGGTGATCTCCTCGGTGAAGGGGGCGAGGGCGAGGGCGTCCGAGCCCAGATAGGTCTCGCCATCGCCGAAGCCGATGGCCAGGGGCGCACCGTGGCGGGCGCCGATGAGGAGATCGTCGTAGCCGGTGAAGATGAAGCCCAGCGCGAACGCACCGCGCAGGCGCGGCAGGGCGGCGGCCACGGCCTCCACCGGGCCCAGGCCCTTGTCCATCTCGGCGCTGACGAGCTGGGCCACGACCTCGGTGTCGGTCTCGCTCTCGAAGCGTACGCCGCCGGCCTGCAACTCGGCCTTCAGCTCGCGAAAGTTCTCGATGATGCCGTTATGGACGACGGCCAGCCGCGCCGTGGCATGCGGGTGGGCATTGGTCTCGTTGGGGCGGCCATGGGTGGCCCAGCGGGTATGGCCGATGCCGATGGCGCCGGGCAGCGGCTCGTCGCGCAGCCTGAGTTCGAGGTTGGAGAGCTTGCCCTCGGCGCGGCGGCGATCGAGCCGGCCATTGGCCAGGGTGGCGACGCCAGCCGAATCGTAGCCGCGATATTCGAGGCGGCGCAGGGCTTCGACCACCTGTCCCGCCACCGCCTCATGCCCGACGATGCCAACGATTCCACACATGGTCGCTACTTCTCATACGAGTGGGCTTGGCCGGGGAGCGGAAGCAGGACTGGCCTCCGACGTCTCCGACCGGGATCTTGGCGGTGGCCCACGCAAGGAGCGGCCCAAGCCTTCTGGGAGGGCCTTGTACCGGATCGGAACACGATCCGGCCAGGGTTCCTGCTCTTTCACGGTCTCCGAGGCTGAATTCGGCTCAACGGATACGTTCACGTCCGACGATACGATACTGACGGAGCTAGTCTTTCTTGGAACGGGCGGCCTTCATCGCCTGCAATGCCGCCCGCATCCCGCTGGCCATGCCCTCGATGATGCGCTGGCGGCTGCGGGCGATGGCGAGGGCATCGGCCGGCACCGAATGCGTAATGACCGAGCCCGCGCCAATGATCGCGCCGGCCCCGACGCTCACGGGCGCCACCAGGGCGGTGTTCGAGCCGATGAAGGCGCCGGCCCCGATCTCGGTCCGGTGCTTGTTCACCCCGTCGTAATTGCAGGTGATGGTGCCGGCCCCGACATTCGCGCCCGGCCCGATCTCGGCATCGCCCAGATAGGTCAGGTGGTTGGCCTTGGCGCCCTCGCCGAGGCGGGCGTTCTTCATCTCGACGAAATTGCCGATACGCGAGCCGGCCTCCAGCACCGCGCCGGGGCGAAGCCTCGCATAGGGGCCGATGCTGACGCCCTGTGCCAGGGTCGCGCCTTCGAGATGCGAGAAGGCATGGATCACGCAACGGTCGCCGACCGTCACTTTGGGGCCGAACACCACATGAGGTTCCACGAGAACGTCCCGGCCCAACACCGTGTCGACGCTGAAGAAAACCGTTTCCGGCGCCACCAGGGTGGCCCCGCCGATCTGGGCCGCGCGGCGCAGCCGCGCCTGGATCGTCGCCTCGGCGACGCTGAGCTGGACCCGGTCGTTGACGCCCTGCGCCTCGGCCTCGTCCACGGGCACCACCGCCACGGCGAGCCCGTCTTCCACGGCAAGGGCGACCGCGTCCGGCAGGTAGTACTCGCCCGCCGCGTTGGCGTTGCCGATCCGCGTGAGCAGGGCGAGGGCATGGGGGCCGGACAGTGCCATAAGTCCGGCATTGCACAGGGTGACGGCGCGTTCCTCCGCGCTCGCATCCTTCTCCTCGCGGATGGCGAGTACGCGCCCGCCCTCCGTCAGCACCCGTCCGTAGCCGGTGGGATTCTCCGCCGTGAAAGCCAGCACCGCCACCGCCGCCCCATCGGCCAGGGGCGCGCGCAGGCGGGTGAGGGTGGCCCCGGTGACCAGGGGAGTGTCGCCGAACGCGATCACCACGTCGTCGGAGCCCGCCTCCAGGGCCTCGCGGGCGGCCAGAACCGCATGGGCGGTGCCGAGGCGCTCCACCTGCGGATGGACCGAGGCTCCGGGTGCGGCCCGCGCGATCTCGGCGGCCACCGCCTCCTGCCCCGGCTCGACCACCACGGCGATGCGGGTCGCCCCGGCCTCGCGAGCGGCGGCGAGAACATGGCCGAGCATGGTCCGCCCGGCCACCGCGTGCAGCACCTTAGGCAGGTCGGACCGCATCCGCGTGCCCTTGCCGGCGGCGAGAACGATGGCCGTGAGGCTGCGTCCGCCCGTCCTGGCGGGCTCGGTCGAATGGGGGGTCTGCGCCGTCATCGTCGCTCCGCCGCTGTCGGGCCGGGGGCCGGCTCGCGTCCTATCCGGCTGCGCTACTGCGTGGCTTGTCGGGTAGCAAGCCTGCGCGGCCGGCGAGCCGGGGGCGCGGAAGGAGATCCGGTCCGAACCGTCCGAGTCATCAGCTCTTGCATCAGCTCTTGAGGATCAGGGTGATCAGCACGGCGGCCAGGCACACGAACATGACGACCCCCAGGACCAGGCTCGCCAGGGTGGTGGAGGAGATATAGGTGCCGGCGACGGTTCCCAGCATGCGCGTCACACCGCCTCCCGCCGGGGAGGCGGCGTCACCGGGGTGGCCGCATCCCGGACAGGCCACGGCTTGCGCGGAGACCTGTCGCGAGCAGGCAGGGCATGGGATGAGCGCCATGAGGTGCCTCGTAAGAGGTGAACGACCTCTGGAATCTGTCACAAGCGCGGCTATTCGGCCAGTCCGGGACCCTTATCGCCCCTCGCCGCCGTTCCCGGCCGAACTGCTTGCCTGCCGGGAAAATCCGCGTTCCGTTGAACGGTTTCGGTTCCTTCCGGCTTAAGGTTGGGTTCGGGCCGTGCCGTGGTAAAGCCGGGACATACTGCATCGCACCCCGCGCCTTCCCGCGCCGACATTACAGGTCCAATGACGCCGACGATTCCGGGACTTCGCCGCGCCGTGACAGAACCCTCCTCCGATGATCCCGTGCTGACGGGACCGCAGGACCGGAGCCGCCGGGAGCTTTTCTTGCAGGCGAGCGCCGCCGCGCTGGCTCTCTCCCTCCCCGGCACCGCCTCGACCGCCTGGGCGGACGATGCCCCCGCCCTCCCCGCCGAGGGCGCGCCGTTCCTCGGCCATACGGTGCCCGACCTCGCCCGCGAGCTTGCCAAACGCCCCTATGCCGCCCCCCGCACCGACGACCTGCCCGGTGCCCTGACCGGGCTCAACCGCGAGCAGTACAACGCCATCCGGACCGTGCCGGGCAGCGCGATCTGGGCGAACGAGGCCTTCGGCTTCACCCTCGAGCCCCTGCATCGCGGCTCGGTCTTCACCGGCCGCGTGGCCCTGGCCCTGGTGGAGGACGGCACAGTGCGGCCGCTGGCCTACGACCGCGCCCGGTTCGAGGCGGAGGGCATCGCCCTGCCCGAGTTCAAGGACGATCCCGGCTATTCGGGCCTGCGCATCCGCGCCCGGTTCGATGGCGGCGAACTCACCGATTTCGCCACTTTCCAGGGGGCGTCGTTCTTCCGCCTCGTCGCTACCGGCCAGGGGTTCGGCGTCACCGCGCGCGCCCTCACTCTGCGCCCCGCCGATTCACGCGGCGAGGAGTTCCCCGAACTCCGCGCCATCTGGGTCGAGCGGCCGGGCCCCGGCGGCCCGCTGGTGCTGCATTGCCTCGTCGATTCCCCCTCGGCCACCGCGTCCCTGAGGATGAGCCTGCGGCCCGGCGGCGATTCGCTGTGCGATGTGGAGGGCACGGTGTTCGCGCGCGCGGCCATCGACCATCTCGGTCTCGGCGGCATGACCACGAGCTACCTCTTCGGCCCTTACGACCGGCGCGGTGCCGACGATGCCCGGGCCGGCGCCTATGCCTCCACCGGCCTGCAGATCCGCACCGGTGCCAATGAGGCGATCTGGCGTCCCGCGCGCAACCCGGAGACGCTGCAGGTCTCGTCCTTCGTCGACGAGAACCCCAAAGGGTTCGGCCTGATGCAGCGGGCGCGCAGCTACGCCGATTTCGAGGACGACGTGCAGCATTGGGAGTGGCGCCCGTCGCTCTGGCTCGAACCGTTCGGCAATTGGGGGCCGGGCGCGGTGACGCTCCTCGAGATCCCGAGCGATTCCGAGTTCAACGAGAACATCCTGGCCTATTGGCGGCCGAAGGCGACGCTGGCGGCGGGCACCGAGCATGCGTTCAGCTATCGCCAGCACTGGTGCTGGCAGCCGCCGGAGGCGCCGCCCGTGGCGCTCGTCTCCGGCACCCGCAGCGGCAAGGCGCCGGGGAGCAACCGCCGCCTCTTCCTGGTGGATTTCACCGGTGACATCCTGTTCGCCGATCCGGACCTGCAGCCGACGCTCCTGACCTCGCCCGGCACGGTGGCGGCCCCGACCCTCTATCGCTATCCCGACCGTAAGACGGTGCGGGTCTCCTTCGAGCTCGACACGGGCGGCGGGAAGTCCTGCGAACTGCGCCTCGTGCTCAAGCGCGGGGAGGCCTCCGTCACCGAAACCTGGCTCTACCGGTGGACACCCTGAACACGCACGCGCTTCCCCCCACCGCCCCGGCTTCCTTCCGGCCCGCGATGCCGCCCGAAGCCCCGCTGCCCATGCCGGTGCAGGCGCTCGACCGCTGGGATCCCGCATCTGGGCACCGTCCGGCCAAGCCCGCGCGACGGCCCTGGGCCGCCCGCGCCTTCGTCTTCGGCGGGGCGGCGCTGCTCACCGCCTACGGCGCCCTGGAGATGTACGAGGTCGTGGCCGTCTCGGGCGGGACGACGGCGCTGCAATATGTGCTGCTCGTGCTCTTCACCCTGAACTTCTCCTGGATCGCCCTCTCCTTCATGAGCGCGATCCTGGGCTTCGCCACGCTCCTGCGCCGGCCGAAGGCGCCGCTTCCGCCGACCCGGCTCGCCACGAAGACCGCCATCGTCATGCCGGTCTATAACGAGGCCACTGCCCGCACCTTCGCGGCCGTGGAAGCCATGCGGGCGGAGATCGACGCCACCGGCCTCGGCGAGGCCTTCGACTATTTCGTCCTGTCGGACTCGACGGTGGGCGATGCCTGGATCGCCGAGGAGCGCGCCTTCCTGGCCCTGCGCGAGCGCTGGGGCGAGGATGCGCGGCTCTATTACCGGCACCGGGCGAAGAACCATCACCGCAAGGCCGGCAATATCGGCGACTTCGTCTCGCGCTGGGGCGGGGCCTACGACCACATGCTGGTGCTCGACGCCGACAGCCTGATGACCGGTCCTTGCGTGGTCCATCTCGCCGCCGCCATGGAGGCGGACCCGGATTCCGGCATCATCCAGTCGCTGCCGCTCATCATCAACCGCAACACCCTGTTCGCCCGCGTCCAGCAATTCGCCGCCCGCATCTACGGCCCGGTCATCGCCACGGGCCTCTCGGTCTGGTCGGGCCGCGACGGCAATTACTGGGGCCACAACGCCATCATCCGCACCCGCGCCTTCGCGGAGGCCTGCGGCCTGCCCGATCTCAAGGGCAAACCGCCCTTCGGCGGCCACATCCTCAGCCACGATTTCGTCGAGGCGGCGCTGATCCGGCGGGCCGGCTGGAGCGTGACCATGCTGCCCGCCCTGCCCGGCTCCTACGAGGAGAGCCCGCCCTCCCTCATCGACGTCGCGGTGCGCGACCGGCGCTGGGCGCAGGGCAACCTGCAGCACAGCCGCGTCATCGGGGCGGCGGGCCTGACGCTGGCCTCGCGCCAGCATTTCGCCACCGGCATCGCCGGCTACGTCGCCTCCCCGCTCTGGCTCGGCCAGCTCGTGGTCGGTATCGCCCTTGTGCTCCAGACCGCCTATGTGCGGCCGGAATATTTCACCTCCGAATTCGGGCTCTACCCGGTCTGGCCGCGCTTCGACCCCGTGCGCGCGCTCCAGCTGTTCGGGCTCACCATGGGCATCCTGCTGGCCCCGAAGCTCCTGGGGCTGATCCTCGCCCTCATCGACGGGCCGGTGCGCCGGGCTTCGGGCGGCGCCATACGCCTCGTCCTGTCGAGCCTGATCGAGACGATCCTCTCCGCGCTCATCGCCCCCATCGCCATGCTGATCCAATCCGGCTCGGTGTTCGAGATCCTGGTCGGGCGCGATACCGGCTGGAACCCGCAGCGGCGCGACGACGGCTCGATACCCTTGCGCGACATCGTCCGCCGCCACCGCTGGCACATGGTGCTGGGGCTGGTGACCGGCATCGCCGCCTTCGCCATCGCCACCTCGCTGTTCCTCTGGATGTCGCCCACCATCCTCGGCCTCGTCCTGGCGATCCCGATCTCCTGGGCGAGCGGCCAGTTGTCCTGGGGCCTCGCCCTCAAGCGCCTCGGCCTGCTGATGACCCCGGAGGAGCGCGACCCGCCGGCCATCGCCGTCACCGCCGGGACGCTCGCCGCCCGCAACGCCGAGGCCGGCCTCGACGACTCGGATGCGATCCGCGCCCTCCACGCCGATGCGGGCTTCGCCGAAGCCCATGCCCTGATGCTGCCCGAGATGCCCAAACGTCCCCGCGGCGTGATCGACACGGACCGCGCCCTCGCCCAGGCCAAGGTGGTGGAGGCCGAGACCATCGCGGAGGCCGCCGAGTGGCTCAGCCCGAAGGAGCGCATGGCCCTCCTCCACGACCGCGCCCTCCTCGACCGCCTCACCCGTCTCGCGCCCGCGTGAGCTACGATCGTCACGCCTGTCGCGGGATGCGCTGACGAGCCCTCCTCCCCCTTGTGGGGAGGAGTTGGAGGTGGGGGTGGTCGGGCGACCCTCAAGCTGCGGAGGCTGGCGGAGCCACCCCCACTCCTAACCTCTCCCCACAAGGGGGAGAGGGACGCGGTCTGCCAACGAGGGCAGATGTGTGAATCCGGTAGCCCGCGTGAGACGGGGGGATCGACCGTGCCCGGAGCTCGTTTCCACGAGAGCCCGCGGATCCGGGCGGCCGATGCCGGCCCCCTGCCCGCTCGGCCGCCGATCCGGAAGGTCAGTCGGCGTTTCCCGAATCGGGTGCCTTGGCGAGACGGTCCGCCAGGGAGGCCTCGTACTGGATGAGGTCCTTGCCCCGCTTCATCGCCCGGTAGAAGTCCCGCGCCGCCACGTGGGCGTTGATGTCCCGGACATAGGGAGCCGTGGTCGGTACCGCCTCGAGCAATTCGCTCGCCTGGGCCACGAACAGGTTCTCGATCTCCGACACGTCGTCGGAGAGATAGAGCACCGTGAGAGTCAGGTAGAGGCGCTTGCAGGCCGTATCGGCCTCGCTCTCCGTGATGATGTCGGATTCGCGCAGGAACTTCGTCATCGTCTCGATGACGAAACTCGACCGCCGGGACCCGTTGCGGATCGCGGCCCCGCCGATCAGCAACCGCTCGAACGGCTTGAGTTCGATCTTCAGGGGCATGACCGGTCCTTCGGGCTCGGGCGGGATCATCGGTCCGGACGGTTAACAAGACGTCACCGCATTGGCGAGGGTTGCTTCGCGGAATCCGGCATCGCCCCGAAGGCCGCGAAAATACGGAGAATGCAGCGGATCCCCCACATGTTTTGTTGACCGTTCGCCTTAAGACCTTCGCAACGTCCTCGTGGTTTGGTGACGCTGCATCCAAAAAAGGGGTGCTTCCAGATCAGAATGGATCGGACCACATGTCTTCAGGCATCACGCTCACCGCGGCAACGCGCCAGAACCTGCTCTCGCTGCAGGGTACCGCCGACCTCCTGACCCAGACCCAGAACCGTCTGTCGACCGGCAAGAAGGTCAACTCGGCCCTCGACGATCCGACGAGCTTCTTCACCTCGCAGTCCCTGTCCGGCCGCTCGGGCGATCTCGGCTCGCTCCTCAACGGCATCTCAAACGGCGTCCAGACGATCCAGGCCGCCAACCAGGGCATCACCTCGATCCAGAAGCTGGTCGACTCGGCCAAGTCCACCGCCAACCAGGCGCTAGCCGACAAGAGCGCTGTAACGAGCGGCACGCCGGCAACGTCCGCAATCCTCTCGGCAGCGACGTCCTTCCAAGGTACGTCCACGGCGGCCACCGACGGCACGCAGGACTTCTCCGGCACCCGCAACGCCGTTTTCACCGTGAATGACGGCACCAATAATACTGTGATCACCCTCGATGCTTCCACGCTGAGCGGCGTGACGAGCAACGTCGGCAAGGCGACCGCTGATGACGTGGTCAAGGCAATCAATAACCAGCTGGCCAACGACACGACAAATCCTGCTGCGGTCTCTGCCTCCAAGACGACAGATGGTCGGATTGTTTTCACGTCGACTGCGACCGGTAAGGACGCAACGGCAACGGTCACTAACGCGACCGGCAACGAAGTCGATCTTGGATTTGGTACTGCCACAGCTGCACAGACAGCCAAGGGTGCTGATGCTAAGAACGGCGCCACAGCTGCAGCTGCAGAAGGTGCAGCAGTTGCTGGTTTGGCCACTGGTGGTACCGGCCCTGACTTCACGGGCGCAGCCGATGCGTCGTTCACGATCAAGCTCGGCGATGGCCCGGCCAAAAAGATCGAGCTGAACACGGCTGCGGATGCCACGCTCGGCGCTCTGACGGATGCAAAGGCAACGGACCTTGCCACCGCGATCAACAAGCAACTGAATGCCGATACCGGTTTCAAGGGTAAGGTCACGGCCGTTGGTGATGATACGACGGGTAAGGTGACCTTTACTTCGACGGCGACGGGTTCAGATCAGAAGATCACGATCGATGCGTCTTCCGCGACGACCGACACGGATATCGGTTTTGGTGCCGGTGCCACCGCAAAGCCGGTCGTGGCGAGCGGTGCTGGATCTGCCAGCGGCACCAACGCGACCCGCACCTCCCTCGCCAAGCAGTTCAACACGCTGCTGGATCAGATCACCCAGCAAGCGAAGGATTCGAGCTACAACGGCATCAATCTTCTGTACCGTTCGGGCACGGACAAGGCCGAGAACTCGCTGAAGGTCACTTTCAACGAGACGGGTTCGTCCAACCTGAACATCGAGGGTGCCAAGCTCGACTCCGATGGCCTTGGCCTGAGCTCGGTCACCGGTGGGTTCCAGTCCGACGACGAGATTAACAAGGCCCTGACGGCCATCACCGCCGCCACCAGCCAGCTTCGTGCCCAGTCCTCGACCTTCGGCTCCAACCTTTCGGTGGTGCAGAACCGTCAGGATTTCTCGAAGAAGTTGATCAACATCCTCGACACCGGCTCGGCCAACCTGACGAACGCGGACCTCAACGAGGAAGCCGCCAACTCCCAGGCCCTGTCGACCCGCCAGTCGATCGGCATCTCGGCCCTCTCGCTCGCCAACACGGCGCAGCAGGGCATCCTGCAGCTTCTCCGCTAAGCGGATCAGCCGTCACGACCCTAAGCGGCCGGGGGAAACCCCGGCCGTTTTCGTTCGCGCCACGTCCCGGCCCCGGCCGGATGGAGATTCTCGCGGGACGACCGGGCGGGCCACCACGATCCGACAGATAAGGGCGGTTCGGTCTCGCTGCCGCCGCCACGGGTGACGCTGCCCCGCATTCGGCCGGGGACAAGGCCGCCGGATGATGGGATCGAGCCCGTTCGGCGACGGACGACAGCCCAGGCGTCGGCGAAGGCACGCCATCGCGCCTTCGCAACGGCTTGGAAGGATGGCCGAGTAATTTGAGGAAGCGGACTTCAGATTCGCTCCCGGCCATTCCGCGCAGTCCCTCGAGATCAGCGACAGTATTGCCCGGGCTCGGTCTTTCGATCCGAAGGCGTTCGCTCATCGTTCTCTGCCCCTGCCCGTATCGAGGCGTTGGGCGGGCCAAAGGCGACAGCACTCGTTCGGCCTTTGGCCCGCCGCCGAACGGCCGCCGGAGCGGAGCTCAGTTCGGCTCTGTCCCACCCGCGGGCGGCTTCTGCTCCGTGCAGACGATGGGGTGCTTGGACTGGTCGGTCCACGTGACCTCCTGCCCCTTGCCGCGCAGTTCGTGCGTGTCGTCGCCGTAGCGAAACCCTGAGCCCGAAGGCTGTGCCGGCAGAGTGATCTCCGGCCCTTCGGGAGGCCGGACGATCGCAGGCTGTGCCGGGTCGGAGGTGACGAACTCGACCGTGAGCAAGACGTTCTTCGGGCACGAGAAGATCACCCGCTTCGTCGTTGCCCCCTCGCTGGCGGTCGCCCGGGACAGCGTCTTGTCGGGGGCCTCTGCGTGAGCCTGGATCGACATGCCGACCATGACGACGGCAACGAGTAACGGCGATACGGTGTGAAGGCGCATCATCGAGAGCATCTCCGAATTTAGCCTGATCGGCCGGAGGGCTGAGGACGCGCCCGACCGGAGGTCCCGTCAAGGATACGACCGCTCGGGATCATGATGATGGACCGGAACTCAGGGGCTCCGCGAGATCCCGATCACCGCTCCTCGCCCATGACGATCCGACACGGGCTGCCAGGAGGGCCTCCATCGACGTCTCTCCATCCGCATCCGGCTCAACGTCAGTATCGGTCTCCCGGTCGGTATCCACTTCGGCGGAGAGCGCTCCAGCGTGGCTGGCCCGCCCGTTCGAGGGGGCGAAAGACCGGAGTGGAACCAGCCTGCGAGCCATCACCGTTGTTCCGTAGAGGACGCCTCAGGTGAGGGCGACCGCAGGAGGCATGTCCATGCAGAGCAAGCTCACGAAGACGATCATCGGGGCTGTCATCGCCGTGGCTCTCGCGGCTGCCGTGTCCTATGGGCTCATCAACCAGCAGACGGCGGATCAGCTGCAGACCAAGGCGAACCAGACGCTGTCGGACGACCAGGCCGCCCCCGGCACGGCGCCTCAGCAGCCGGCCCCCGCGCCGCAGGGCCCCAATCAGCAAGCGCCGGCGCAGCCGACCCCCACGCCCGCACCTCGGCAGTGACGGTGGCGGCACGGACATCCGCACGCCGTCTCGGTTCGCCGGCTGAAACCGCCCGGTAACCCTCCGGCTTTAGGCCTCGTTAGGCACGAAACCGCCGAACCGAGATGGATACCGATGACCAGGGACCAGCTTTCCGCCGAATTGTCGCGCATGGCGAAGATGCAGATCAGCGACATCACCCGGGCGGTGAAGAGCGGCGATAAAGCCATCGCCTTGAACGAGGTGAGCGACCTCGCGCTACGCTTGAATTTCCTCGCCGATGCCATCGCCGGCGTACCGGTCCCAGCACCGGCACCGGCGGTTTCCCCCGCTCGTGTCCTCGATCCGGCGTGACCGCTGCATCGGAGTGGCGCGCGGAGCGCAATGGACGCTCCCGCGCCCGGCTTGAACGCTCGCTTCCCGCCCTCTTTCCGGTGCCGGTCCTGCAGCACGCGCTGTCACGCCCGCTGACGCCGCCCACGCCGCGCCTCGCCGTCGAGAGCTATTGGCGCAACCACGTCCTCCGGGCCGATCGCCTGGCGCGGGCACTGGCCGCACGCTCAGGCCAGCCGGAGGGATGGACGTGGCGTCTCGGCTCGGAGAAGGGTTCGGGCCTCGCCGCGACCTTCCGGATGCCCCCTTCGCCCTATCGCGAGCCTGCGCACGCGCGAGGGCCCGGCCATTGCTGCATCTGCGGGCAGCCGGTCTTCCGCTTCGGCTGGCACAAGGATCTGTGGGGCACCGGCACGCCGAACAAGAACGCCCGCTGGCATTCGGCCTGCGTCACGGCCTGGAAGTTCTGGGTGGCGCCGAGCGACCAGGTGAAGGTTTTGAAGGCGCATCAGCGCCATCGCTGCGCCGCCTCCGGGAAGCGCCTGCTGAAGACGGCCGAGGTCGACCATCGCACGCCGCTCTATCGCGTCTGGCGCGAAGACCGCGACGCTGCTTGGCCGAGATTGCTGACCTATTGGGGCGCTCCGAACCTTCAGGTCGTGAACCGCGTTGTCCACGTGGAGAAATGCGGTGCGGAGGCAAGCGAGCGAGCGCTCCAGCGGCGGTCTTTCGTATCGGACAATCCTCTCGATACGGAGGCTGACGCCATGATGCTTTTCTCGACACCGGCGTGAACCACTCGCCGTGAAGCCTTTCCACGGACCTGCTTCCCGCGCGCGATGGGTCATCACGCTACCGCTTCCGGAATTGGAGATGATCGAATGACGGATGACAAAGTCGGCCGGCAGGACCGTAAGGACACGAGGGCTGCCAAGGCCGCCGAACGTGCCGACACGGCAGGTCAAGTCTGGGAAGAAGTCAAAGTCCGAGAGACGGCGCGTGACGACCAGATCGTTCGGCTGAAGGCTCAGCGGCTCGAGCGCGATGCCGCGGATGCCGCTGCAGAGAA
This sequence comes from Methylobacterium sp. CM6241, assembly GCF_054817845.1. NCBI lineage: Bacteria > Pseudomonadati > Pseudomonadota > Alphaproteobacteria > Hyphomicrobiales > Methylobacteriaceae > Methylobacterium > Methylobacterium sp. CM6241. Next base: position 3,530,598 of record NZ_CM139246.1, on the reverse strand, counting down.
GCCTCCCACGAAGCGCTCGTCGTGAGTGAGCTTCGGCGCACTGACCGAAGCTGTCGGCTGCGGAATCCTAGGCCGAGCGGTGCGGGCCGATCGCAGCGCATCTGGTTTGGGACCAGGGGTGCATCGAAGCCGCCCTCCCCGGCGGCCGCATGGAGCAGACGTACGAGTGACCGGGGATAGTTAGTGAGCGCTCGCGAGTTTCATGGTCACGAGTCCTGAGACGATGAGGACAGCCGCGATCATGCGGGTGAGGCTGGCTTCCTCTCCGAGGACCGTCACGCCGACTACGAAAGCGCCGATCGCGCCGATACCCGTCCAGATCGTGTAGGCAGTCCCCAGCGGCAGGGTTCGCATGGCCATGGCCAACAGCCCGAAGCTTCCGACCATCGCCACCAAGGTGATGACCGTCGGCCAGAGGCGGGTGAAGCCGTCCGACTGCTTCATCATGGATGCCCAGACGATCTCGAGGACACCGGCAATTCCGAGATAGACCCAAGCCATATCGGCCCTCTGCTTCAAGGGCCGGGCCGTCCCGGACTTCGACCCTGCAGGAGGGGGAGGACGTGGCCTCGCGAGTGCCTAATTAGCGAGCAGAATGCTTATTTTCAAGGCGGAGAAGTGCCGGTCATCCCGAAACGGGAATGGCGGCCCCTGAGATGCCGCTGCGCAGGAACACGCCTGTTCCATCCTTTCGACTGGACGATGGAGGCCCCTCGCTCGCGCATCGTCATTTTCCCGACCGCATCCGCGTAGGCCACCGCGCCAGGAACGAACCGCGCTCCGCGATCTTCTCTGAAAGACAGCAGCCCGTGGGAGAGCACAATGGACGACGATCGCGTCTGGTCCTTCGAGAAGAGTCTCTGGACCGGTGGGGCGGACCATTACCGTGAACTGGTCGACGACGAATGCCTGATGGTGCTGCCGCAACCCCCCTTCGTGCTGAGCGGCTCGCAGGCCATCGAGGCCGTCGCGGACACGCCGCGCTGGTCGGAGGTCGAGCTTTCCGGGGGACAGATCTCTCGTCCGCAGGAAGGGCTGATCGTCATCGCCTATCATGCGAAGGCCTCGCGGGACGGCGAGACCTATCAGGCGCATTGCACCTCGACCTATCGCCGGCTGTCACACGAGGTCTGGCGCGTGGTTCAGCACCAGCAGACGCCGCCGCTGGTCGGCTCCACGGCCGAGAAGGCCGCCGGATAGGGACGGCCATCCTCGACATCCGGACCCTGCGCTCGACGCGCGAGAGCGGCGAGTCAGGCTTCCAGCGCAGCGGCCTGTCGCTCGAAACTGGCGAGGTCGAAATAATCCCGCCATTCCGTGATCGCGCCGTTGCCAACGCGCATGCTGCCCATGGTGGGAAGGGTGATGCGGCCGCCGTTCCGGTCGGTGAAGAGATCGAGCCTCTCGGTCAGAACCGTATCGCCATCGTTTGCGATGTGCAGGAGCTGCCACTCGACACGAATGCGACTGCCGACCCCGAAAGCTTTATGGAAGCTTCGTGCGTTCTCCCGGCCACGGATCTCCGGCAGCGGGATGTTGTGGTAGACGACGTCCTCGGCCAGGAGATCGATCGCGTCATCGAAGCGATCTGCGTTGATGCGTTCGAAGAACAGACGCACCAGGGCGATCTCGGGGGTGTCTTCGATCATTGCGTGCCTCGTTTCCCCTCAATCGGCGTCGCCGGTCGGCGACTGAACTTCGAACGAGACCGCGCATGGCGCCGGCAGCCGATCGACGCTGCCGGACGATCCACATGGTCGGCGGACCACGTCACCGCAGCCCTCGTGCAGGGGAGAACCTACCCCCTCACGAAGGCGAGAATGTCGGCGTTGAGCGTGTCCGCATTGACGGTCAGCATGCCGTGGCTGAAGCCGGGATAGGTCTTCAGGGTCCCGTTCCGGAGGAGCTTGATCGATTCCCGCGCCGCCGCCCCGATCGGCACGATCTGGTCGTCCTCGCCGTGCAGAACGAGAGTCGGGACGGTGATCGACGTCAGGTCGTCGCGCTGGTCGGTTTCCGAGAAGGCCGCAATGCCGTCGTAATGTGCCTTGGCACTGCCCATCATGCCTTGGCGCCACCAATTCGTGATCACGCCGGGCTGCACCGTCGCGCCATCGCGATTGAAGCCGTAGAAGGGCCCTGTCGGCACGTCGATGAAGAATTGCGCCCGGTTGGCGGCGAGCGCCTGACGGAAACCGTCGAAGACCTCGACCGGCAGACCGCCCGGATTGTCGGCGGTCTTGAGCATGAGCGGCGTCACGGCGCTGACGAGCACGACCTTGGCGACGCGGCCGTCCGGTTGACCGTGCCGGGCGACATAGCGGGCGACCTCACCGCCCCCGGTGGAATGGCCGACATGGACGGCGTCGCGCAGGTCGAGGTGCCGGACGACGGCGGCCGCATCCGCGGCGTAAGCGTCCATCGTGTGCCCATCCGAGACCTGCGCCGAGCGACCGTGACCGCGCCTGTCATGTGCGACCACCCGGAAACCCTTCGCAAGGAAGAAGGGCATCTGCGTGTCCCAATCGTCGGAGGAGAGCGGCCAGCCATGGTGGAAGACGATGGCTGGCGCATCTCTTGGCCCCCAATCCTTGAAGAAGATGTCGACGCCGTCGGATGTAGAGACGTAGGGCATGGTCGTGTTCCTGCTGTTTGCCGAAGCAGTACGGATCGATGGAGCGTAGAGCGGGGGTCGTTTCAGGGGTGTGACAAGGCTATTGTGCTTGGCCGCAGCGTCATCAAGCGAACCTGACTAGGTTGAGGGCCGGCAATGGCCCCCCTGGGAACTGTGCAAGACGGCCGCCATCCGCGAGAGAACCGAGGTCGATGCCGAAGAAGCCGAGCCGGTCGATGAGCGTACGAACCGTCGCTTTCGCCTCGGCATCGTCGCCTGAATAGAAGAGGACGCGCCGACCGCCTTCGCTGGCCGGATCGCCTGCCAGGAGCGGTGGCCGGAGATGGTTGAACGCCTTCACCACCCGGGCGCCGGGGACGAGGGTGGCGACGATCTCGGAGGACGAAACGCCCCCGAGATCCACCGGCTCGAACGACGGTGCCTCGATCGGATTGTTGGCGTCCACCACGATCCGGCCGCCGAAATCCGGCAGGCCGCCCAGTGCAGCCGGCAGCTTCGACCAATTGACCGCGACGATGATCATGTCCCGGGCGGCGGCGTCCTCGCGCGTGCCGGGCGTGATCGTCGGGCCTAACGAAGCAATGGCCTCGGCGAGGCTGTCTGGACCGCGACTGTTCGCGAGGATCGCCGGAATCCCGTGCCGAGCGAGGGCGCTGGCAATGGCACGGCCGATCTGGCCCGCGCCGATGATGCCGATGGAGGGCATGGAGAGGTGTCCTTGCGAGGGAGGTCGAGAGGAGGCGTCAGGCGGATTGGCCACCGTCGACATTCAGTGTGGCGCCCGTGACGTACCCGGCGTCGGGACCGACGAGGAACGCGACCGCTCCGGCGATATCCTCCGGACGGCCGTAGCGGCCGAGGGCCGCGAGGCCCTTCAGTGTCGTGGCGAAGGGGCCGTCCTCGGGGTTCATCTCGGTGTCGATCGCACCCGGCTGGACGAGGTTGACGGTGATGTCGCGGGGACCGAGATCCCGTGCCCAGCCCCGCGTGTAAGCCGCCACGGCCGCCTTCGTGGCGACGTAGTCCGCCGCACCCGCGAAGGGGACATGCACGGCCCCTGTCGTGCCGATCGAGACGATGCGTCCCCCATGCGTCATCAGCGGAACGGCAGCACGGACCGCGGCGGCGACGCCCTTCACGTTGATATCGAGTTGCCGATCGAACGCGGCACGGTCGGCTTCCGGATCGTCCACCATGCCGGTGACGAAGACGCCGGCCGAATTGACCAGGATGTCGAGCCGACCGAACGTGGCATGCGTCTGGCGGACCAGGCCGGCGACCTCGGATGCGTCAGCCTGGTCGGCCCTGACGGCGATGGCGCGGCGTCCCGATGCCGTCAATTCGGCGACGATCCGGTCGGCCCGTTCCCGCGATGCGGAATAGCTGAAGGCCAGATCGGCGCCGTCACGCGCGAGGCGACGAACGATGGCGGCGCCGATGCCACGCGATCCGCCGGTGACAAGGGCTACCTTGCCGGCGAGCGGTTGCGGGTCCTGACCCATGATGCTGCTCCTGTCCTCTTGGTGGAGCGAATATGGCCGAGGTATTGCGCTTGGTTTAGCCGGGATTGGGTTGCTACACCTTCAATCATCCCTTGAAGGTGGCATCGTGGAAACCCTGGCGAACCTGGAATCCTTCATCCGCAGCGCGGAGCATGGCAGCTTCTCCGAGGCCGCCCGGCGCTTGTCGCTGACTCCGGCCGCCGTCAGCCGGAACGTCGCCACGTTGGAGCGGAACCTCGGTGTGCGGCTGTTTCATCGTTCGACGCGGAAGCTGAGTCTGACGGAAGCGGGTGAAACCTTCCGCCTCGCGGTCGCGGACAATCTGGAAGGCATCCAGGCGGCCATCGCCGGGATCGCCACCGCTGGCGGCGAACCGGCCGGTACCCTGAAAGTCAGCATGGCCCTGACATTCGGCACGATGCACATCCTGCCGCTCTTGCCGCCGTTCCTCGAACGCTATCCTCTGATCCGCCCGGAATGGCATTTCGAGAACCGTCGGGTCGATCTCGTCACGGAGGGCTACGACGCCGCGATTGGTGCCGGGTTCGACCTGGCGCCCGGTCTCATCGCTCATGCTCTGGCCCCCGCGCACGTCATCGCGGTCGCCTCGCCGGCCTACATGGAAGGCCGCCCACGTCCCGACGATCCGACCGGGCTTCAACCGCTCCAAGGCATCGTCCAGCGTTCGCTCCGGACCGGCCGCCTCCAGCAATGGACCATGCGCAATCCCGCAGGCGAGGACATGCCAGCGCACCTGTCTGCAACCATGGTCGTCAACGACCCGGCGGCGATGCAGGAAGCGGCTCTTCTCGGGCTGGGCGTCACCATGCTGGCGGTGCCCGACGTCCTGCCGGCATTGGAGGCTGGCCGCCTGATCCAGCTGCTGCCGGGTTGGTATGCCGATGCGGGAGCGATCTCGCTCTATTATGCCAGCCGAACCCTGCTGCCTGCCAAGACCCGCGCATTCGTCGACTGGGTCACCGAAGCGTTCAGGAATCGGCGTCTCGCCGAGCGCTTCGCGGGGCACTCTCTCTAGGCTCGTGGGTCCTGCACCAGGCCGGTGTCCTGTACTAAGGCAGATGTCCTGGCGCCGATGTTCTGGCGCCGATGTCCTGCATGGCTCTAGAGCTGCGCCCGACCACGTTGGGTCGGGTGCAGCTCTAGGCCTTTGTTTTGCCGCGCTCTTCTTCGCCGAACCGGCATCCACTTCGGCGGTGAGCGCTCTAGTTCGGGATCAGCTCGCGGGCCGGGCCGCCCGTCTCCTGGCCACGGGCCTGGGCATAGCCCGGCAGAGCCGGGTTCTTGGCGTTTCCGCTGTCGGTGTCCGGCCCGCCGAGCCAATACGCGGATTGCGCCGGCGCCGGGATCGAGCCGGTGATCGTCGGGCTCTCCATCCGATGCGGGGCGGGCCGGGCCTCAGAGGCCCCGGTCAGGGCGGCGAGCGTGCAGGCGGACGCGAAAACGACGGCCGAAAAGGTCTTGATCATCGTCATGTCAGGTCTCCGGTAATTCCTGCTCGATCCGATCTCGTCGAGCAGTGATGCCGGACAGACGACGTCTTCGGCTGCTTATTCCATGACCCTATCGAAAAATTCCAACGCTATGCTCGGGACCATATCCCGTGAACGAATACTCGATACCGAGTGCGAAGTTTTTTGTGCAGACGTGGAATAAACAGGATTTTGCGGCGTCCATGCCCCTGTCGCCGGATCCGAAATAGGTTCGGTCCGGCCAGCGTGCCGACGGGAGCCCCGCCCATGCCAGGAGACAGGAGATGATGGACATGATGCGCCTCATCGAGCCGCTGATCCCGGCCCTGCGCCGCTACGCGCACGCCCTCCTGCGCAATCCGACGGATGCCGACGATCTGGTGCAGGATTGCCTCGAGCGGGCCGTCACCCGCTGGCACCAGCGCCAGGCCGACGGCGACGCGCGGACCTGGCTCTTCGCCATCCTCCACAATCTCGCCGTGACGCAGATGCGCCAGCGCGCGCGCCGCGGCGCCCACATGCCGATCGAGGACACGGCGGAGGCGAGCCTCGCGGTGGCGCCGACACAGGAGAGCGGCCTGCGCCACCGGGACCTGATGACGGCGCTCGATACGCTGCCGGAAGAGCAGCGCAGCGTGCTCCTGCTGGTGACGGTGGAGGGCCTGTCTTACGCCGAGACCGCCGACATCCTCGCGATTCCGACCGGGACCGTGATGTCCCGCCTGTCCCGGGCCCGGGACCGGATGATCCAATCGATGGACGGCACCGAAGCCTCCGTCCCCGCCAAGCGCCCGCTCCTGCGGAGGGTGAAATGAGCATGCGTCCGATCGGTGACGACGATCTCCAGGGCCTCGTGGACGAGCGGCTCGATACGGCGCGGAAGCGTGAGGTCGAGGCCTATCTCGACTCTCATCCCGAGGCGCGGATCCGGGTCGAGCGCATGGTCGCCCTGCGTGAGGACATGCGGGCCGCCTTCGCGCCCATCGCCGCCGAACCGGTTCCGGCCCGGCTGAACCTGGCGCGGATCGTCGAGGCGCGCCGCCGGCCGGCACATCCGATCTGGCAGGCTTCTCCGATCTGGCAGGCGATGGCGGCGGGGCTGCTGCTCCTCGTCGGAGGCGCCGTTGGCTGGGGCCTGCGCGAGGTGGTCTCGCCCGTGCCCACCGGCATCGAGGCGCTGGCCCAGTCCGCGAGCGTGAACTACGCGGTCTATGCGCCCGACCACACCCGCCCCGTCGAGCTCGCCGCTGCCGACCGCGACGAACTCGCCGGCTGGTTTTCCGCCCGGATGAAGCGGCCGGTCGCCGTGCCGGACCTGAGCGGCTCCGGCTACCGCCTCATGGGCGGGCGTCTCGTCGCCACGCAGCAGGGGCCCGCCGGGCTGCTGATGTACGACGATGGGCACGGCGCGCGCTTCGTCATGTTGATGCGGCCCATGAGCGTACCCGGCGACGCGCCGATGCGCGCCCACACGACGGAGACGTCGAACGGCTACGCCTGGGCCCAGGACGGGCTCGGCTACAGCCTCGTGGGTGCGGCCGACCCCACGATCCTGCACCCGCTCGCCAACGAGATCCGCCGCGCCACCGCGAAAGCCATCTGAAGGCCCGACATGTCCCTCCTGAACGACCTCACCGGGGCCGATCCGGCCTTGAGCCCGCGTGCCGCTGGTCTCCGCCTCGCCGCCATCGGGGCGCTCGTCGCCGGCACGACGGGGGCCTTCGCCTATGCGGGCGGCTGGCTCTCTCCGGGGGACCTGACCCAGGCGCGGATCGTCGACCGCTTCGAGCAGGTGAATGGCCCCCATCCGGGCTTTCGGCGCAACCACGCCAAAGGGCTCTGCCTCGCCGGGCGCTTCGAGAGCAGCGGCCGGGGCGCGCGTTTGTCGACGGCGTCGCTCTTCACTGCGGGACAGGTCACGCCCGTCACCGGCCGCATCGCGCTGGCGGGCGGCCAGCCCTATGCGGCGGACGCGGCCACGACGGTGCGCAGCCTCGCGCTGCGTTTCCACCTCCCCGACGGTGAGGAATGGCGCACCGGCAACAACGACATCCCGGTCTTCCCGGTCCGCAGCCCGGAGGGGTTCTACGCGCAGCTTCTCGCCGCCAAGCCCGATCCGGCCACGGGCAAGCCCGATCCGGAGGCGCTCAAGGCGTTCTTCGCCGCGCATCCCGAGAGCGCGAAAGCGGCTTCCCTGATCAAGGCGCGAACCATCACCTCAGGCTTTGCCGACGACACCTTCCGGAGCCTGAACGCCTTCCGGTTCATCGCCGCGGACGGGACCCGGACGCCGGTGCGCTGGGCGTTCGTGCCGGAACAGGCCGCGACGGCGGAGAACCCGGCCCAGAGGGCTCGCGCGGACAAGAACGTTCTGTTCGACGACTTCGTGTCCGCCGTCCGCCGGGCGCCCGTGCGGTGGCATCTCGTCGTCACCCTGGGGCAGCCCGGCGACCCCACGGCGGATGCGACGCTTCCCTGGCCGGTCGAGCGGCAGAGCCTGGACGTCGGGACCGTAATCGTCGCGGACACGCAGCCGGAAGCGGATGGCAATTGCCGCGACCTCAATTTCGACCCTCTCGTCCTGCCCGCAGGCATCGTGGGATCGGACGATCCGCTGCTCAGCGCCCGTTCGGCGGCCTATTCGCAATCCTTCACGCGCCGCGCCGGCGAACCGAAAACGCCGAGCGCTGTCCAGAACACGCCAGCATCGGGAGCCGGATTGTGAGCCGCACCGCGCGCTTCAACCTGCCGGCCCGGCTGCTGCACTGGACCATGGCGGCCCTGATCCTCGCCATGCTGTTCATCGGCGTGGCGATGGTGACCTCGCTGGCGCATTACCACACCCTGGTCGCGCTGCACCGCCCACTCGGGATCGGCATCCTGGTCCTCGCGCTGCTGCGCCTGCTCAACCGCTGGCGCCATCCTCCGCCCGGCCTGCCGTCGGACCTTCCGGGCTGGCAGCGGCGGGCGGCTCATGTCTCGCACGTCTTGCTCTATGGGCTGATGCTCGCTCTGCCGCTGGTCGGCTGGGCGATGCTGTCGGCGGCCGGCTATCCGATCGGGCTCGTCGGCTCCCTCGTCCTGCCGCCGATCCTGCCGCGGGATCCAAGCCTCTATGCGTGGCTCCGTCCGCTTCACACACTCCTGGCCTACACCCTGTTCGGTCTCGTCCTCGCTCATCTCGGCGCGGCCCTGATGCACGGTTTGATCCGCCGGGATGGCGTCTTCTCCAGCATGGTCGCGCGCCCGACGCAGGCCCGGCCCCGATACCATCGAGGCAGGCTGGAAGGCGAAACACGGTGAACGATCGCGCAACAGGCAGGGTGCTCATCGCCGGCGGCGGCATCGCGGGCCTCGCCATCAACCTGCCGGGCAACGCAGTCCAGGCTCTCGGCCAACTCGGCCTGGGCGACGCGCTCACGCTGAGCGCTCTGCTGGCGGAGAGAACGGACTGGGGCACGGTCGGTCCACCCTACGAAGCGCTGCGCCGGCCCCGCGCGGCCCGTGTCCAGGCCATGACCGATCGCCTGTCCCGCACCGCGCGGATGCCGGGCTGGGCCGGAAACCTCCTGCTTCCCGTGATCGGCCCGCGCAGCTACCGCGCGACTTACTCGCCGCTGCGCACGCCGGTCTCGGGCTGAGCCTGGCTGCGGCGATTGCTCGGCCTTCCCACGGTCGAGGTTCTCGGCCTTGGTGCCGCGCAGGCCGGTCCGGCCCATGAGAACCGCGGCAGGATCGGTTCGTTGGCCCGGCGGCACATAAAAGTGCTTCCAGCAAAAAATGGAGCGCACCCCTCTAGACGACCGGTCTAATTCAGACTAGTTAAGGGTCATGGCACGCGTCACCGCACATACCGACACCCGACAGGGCATCCTCGATACCGCCTACGGCCTCGTGGGCGCGAAGGGTTTCTCAGGGGTCGGTCTCAATGAGATCCTGGCCACGGCCGGCGTGCCCAAGGGGTCATTCTACCACTATTTCGGCTCGAAGGAGGCATTCGGCGAGGCTCTTCTGGCGGATTACTTCGAAAGCTACCTTGCCGATCTCGACACAACCCTCGCTGAGCCCGGCTTGAGCCATGCCGAGCGACTGATGAACTACTGGCGGAAATGGCAGGCAACGCAGGGAAGCATCGACGACCAGCGCAAGTGCCTCGCGGTGAAGCTCGCGGCGGAGGTCTCGGACCTGTCCGAGGCCATGCGCCTTGCCCTCAAGAGCGGGACCGCCGGGATCATCGAACGCCTGTCGGGAGCGATCGCGGCGGGCGTGGCGGAGGGCTCGCTCACAGTCGAGGGCGAGCCGCGGACGATCGCCGAGATGCTCTACCACGTCTGGCTGGGCGCGAGCCTGATGGCCAAGATCGTCCGGACCGACGCACCGTTCGAGGCTGCCATGGGGACGACCCGGCGCATCCTCGGCCTCAGCTCGCATTGACCCACCTCATTCCGACGTTGCCGAGAACCACCTTTTACAGGCCCAAAAATGAGACGACCGGTCTATTTTTTACCGGCAGACGATCACCTTCCTCTGGCCGGCCGGCGAACAGAACCCAGACGGAGAAAACCCATGCCCCACCACACGAAGACATCTGTCGCTGCGACCCTCCCCTTTGCCGGGCTGATGGCGTTCCTGACCATGCCGGAAGCAACTGCGCAGGAACGGATCACCCTCGAGACGATCGGCGCCGTCCGCATGGCGCGGTTCGAGGAGGTCCGTGGCGCGAACCCGGAGCTCCGCCCCTCCCAAGCGGCGCCGGTGCGAGATCCGGCCACGGGACGCACCGCAAAGGCGCGATAGCGCCGGTCCACCTTCCCCGAGCCGCCACCGTGCGGACCCGGCGAAAGTCCCGATAACCCAAGACGTCCTGCTCACCCCAAGCGAAAGATCCGGAGAACAACGATGAAGATCCTCATGGTGCTGACCTCGCACGACCGCCTCGGCGATACCGGCCGGAAGACCGGCTTCTGGCTGGAGGAGCTCGCGGCCCCCTACTACGTGTTCAAGGATGCGGGTGCGGAGGTGGTCCTGGTGTCGCCCGAGGGCGGCCGCCCACCGCTCGATCCGAAGAGCGCCGAGCTGAGCTTTCAGACCGACACGACGCGCCGCTTCGAAGCCGACGCGGCGGCCATGGCGGTGCTCGCCGAAACGGGCAGGCTCGACGCCGTCGGCCACGAGGGCTTCGACGCCGTCTTCTATCCCGGCGGTCACGGGCCCCTCTGGGACCTCGCAGAGGACCCGGCCTCGATCAGGCTCATCGAAACGACGCTCGGCGCCGGCAAGCCCGTAGCCCTGGTCTGTCACGCCCCCGGCGTCCTGCGCCATGCCAAGGCGGAAGGCGGGAAGCCCCTCGTCGAAGGCCGGAACGTCACCGGCTTCACGAACACCGAGGAGGAGGCCGTCGGTCTCACCCAGGTGGTTCCATTCCTGGTCGAGGACGAGCTCAAGCGGAACGGAGGCCTCTACGCCAAGGGAGCCGATTGGGGACCCTTCGTCGTCACGGACGGCCTGCTCGTCACCGGCCAGAACCCGGCCTCCTCCGGCCCTGCCGCCGAGCGCCTCGTCGCCCACCTGGCGAACCGCTGAGGATGCGGGCGCCCGAGGTGGCGCCCGCACCCGACCACCCGCTCGAACCATGATCGTCGCTTGGCCGAGCCAGCGCGATCCGGCCGCACCGGCGGTCTCGAAGGATCTCATCCCATGGCCACCGACATCCTCTTCTCGGACGCGACCCGTCTCGCCGAGCTGATCCGCACCCGGCAGGTCTCGCCTGTCGAGGTGGTGCAGGCCCATCTCGACCGCATCGCGGCGGTCGATTCCAAGATCAACGCGATCGTCACCATCGCGGAGAATGCGCTGTCCGTCGCGAAGGAGGCCGAGGCAGCGGTCATGGCTGGCAGGGAACTCGGCCCCCTGCACGGCGTGCCGTTCACCGTCAAGGATTCCATCGACACCGCCGGCGTGATGACCCAGCGCGGCTCACCCATCTTCAAGGGCCGCACCCCCGACACCGACGCGACCAGCGTCGCCCGCATGAAGAAGGCCGGCGGCATCCTGCTCGCCAAGACCAACCTGCCGGAGTTCTCCTACTGGATCGAGAGCGACAACCTGCTCTCCGGCCGCTCGAACAATCCTTGGGATCTCACCCGTACACCGGGCGGATCGAGCGGCGGCGAGTCGGCGGCCATCGCGGCGGGCATGTCGCCGCTGGGCCTCGGCACCGACCTCGCCATCTCGGTACGCGGACCGGCGGCGCAGACCGGCATCGTCTCGCTGAAGGGGACCCATGGGCGCGTGCCGATGACCGGCATCTGGCCACGGGCGCCCCGCCGCTTCTGGCATGTCGGCCCGATGGCGCGCAGCATCCGCGACCTCGCGCTCGCCTTCTCGCAACTGGCCGGCCCCGATGGACTGGACGCCTTCGCGACCGGCGCCGTCCCGTTCGACGCCGGTATCGGCGCCGCGCCGGACCGCAAGCTTCGCGTCGGCTGGATGGTCGGGCCGGGCTTCGGTCCCATCGACACGGAGGTGGTGGCGACCGTCAAGGCGGCGGCCGAGGCGCTCAACGGCGAGGGGCACCTCGTCGAGGAGGTCCACATCCCGGCACTGGAGCGCGACTTCGCCCTCGACGTGTTCAACAAGCTCCACGTCATGGAGATGAAGCCGGCCTTCCGGGAGGCGACTGCCGGGCACGAGGACCAGATGTACACGATGGCCAAGACCATGCTGTCGCTGCCCGACACCTCGATGGAGGACTACATCGAGGCCGAGCAGGCGGCGGAGCGTCTCCGGGACGGCTATGCGACCTACTTCCGAGATTACGACGTCCTTCTCACCCCGGTGCTGCCGGTGCCGGCGCACGAACACGGCATCACCGAACTCGTCGTGAACGGCGAGACGGTTGACCTGACCTACCTGCAGGGCGCGACGGTGCCCCTGAACGTGACGGGCTTGCCCGGGCTGTCGATGCGCTTCGGGACCAGCCGGGAGGGTCTGCCCATCAACGTGCAGTTGGTGGGGCGCTGGCAGGCAGAGACCACGATCCTGCACGCCGCCGCGGTACTGGAGAGCGTCAGCACAGTCCGCGGCCTGCACCCGAGCCTCTGAGGGGCGGGAACCTGCCGGAGAGCGCTTCGGGGTCCCCGGCCATGACCGGAGGTCGAACGGCGGAAATGCCTGCTCGAAAAGGGCATGGGCGGGGCTGGGGGAAACGAGGCACGAGGTATCCGGTCCCCAGGAAGCTGGCGATCATCCGGCTGGTCGAGCCGTCTCACCTGCCGGTACGGGCCACCCTGGAGAAACCCGGTATCTCGCGTGCCACCTTCTACCGCCGGTACGAGGCCCACCGGAGCGGCAGCCCCGAGGCCCTGCCGACCGCCCTGCCCTCGCATCCGCTTCCACGACCTGCAGCACAGCCACGCGACGCAGATGTCGACGAGCGGCATCCTCCCCAAGATCGCGCAGGAGCGCCTCGGCCATTCCAGCATCGGCATCACCCTCGATCTGTACTCCCGCGTGATGCCCGGAATGCAGGAGGATGCCGCCGCGAAGGTTGACGCTGCCATGCGCGCCGCCATAGACAAGGCGGCCGGATGATTGGGTATAAATCCGGCAGCGACGGACGTAGAATCAAGCGTCGGCAAAGGCAAATTATCTAGCTTTTTGCAACGGCTTGGAAGGGTGGCCGAGTGGTTTAAGGCAGCGGTCTTGAAAACCGCCGTGGGGGCAACTCCACCGTGGGTTCGAATCCCACCCCTTCCGCCAGTAATGCGCGTAAGTCATTGTTGTTGCATATGTTTTTATGACGAGCCACTGTCGGCCCTATTTTCGGCCCTAACGACGCTGGCGGACATCTGCGGACGTGAGCGGTCGTTCTCACCGGCAGTCGGACACTCGCTTCATAAGATTTGTACGTGCTGAGGATCGGTTCAGTAGCGGGATACACCCCTCCCCGGTGCTTTGGCCGTTCAGCCTCGGCGGCGCCCGGGTCTCAATGGCGACGGAGGTTGTTCGCTGTCGGCAGGCAACGCAAAAAGCTCCGAGACATCGACCGACAGAGCGGACGCGAGGCGATCTAAAATGTCCACGGTGGGGTTGAAGCTACGACGCTCAATGCCGCTTACGTACCCACGGTCCACGCCAGCATCAACGGCGAGCGCCTCTTGAGACAGCCCCCGTTCAACCCGCAATCGCCGCAGATGCCACGCCACGCGGGCTCGTCCGTCCATGACGCGGACGCGAACAGCTTGCACCCGGGGAAACCATCGAATATCTGCGATACAATTGCTGCGAGAACCTGAGACGAGAAGGTTATCCCCGTTGCGCAATCGGTGCGGCGTATGGGGCTCGTCCATTCGATGCAGGTTCGTATCCACCGCGGGGCGCGTGAGATCGGCGGTACCTGTGTGGAATTGGCCCACGATGGCGCGCGCATCCTCCTCGACCTCGGTCTTCCGCTAGATGGCGAACCGGATGATGTGTCTTGCTACCCATCCGTGGATGGCATGGCCGGCGGCGGTGATCTGAAGGCCCTCATCCTCTCACACGGCCACCGTGACCATGTCGGGCTGCTCACCTCACCGGACCTCCCGGTGGTCATGGGCGCCGCGACACAGGCGATCCTGACGGCCGCCGCCCCGTTCGTACTGGACGCCTACCTAGAGCGGCATCCGATCAGGTTGGATCGAAAGCATCGTAGCCTGCGGCCACGAGGTAGTTGCGGCACTCATTCGGTGTGAAGCGCCTGAAGGCCTGCTTGATGGTGTCGCAGAGTTCCACAACCGTGCGGGCGCCCTGGGCTCGCAAACAGGCCTTGAGCTTGGCAAAGGCCAGTTCGATCGGATTGAAGTCGGGCGAGTAGGCCGGCAGGTAGAGCAGGCGGGCACCGGCCGCCTCGATGCGTTCGCGGATGCCGCTGACTTTGTGGGCGGGCAGGTTGTCGAGCACGACTGTGTCACCCTGCTTCAGAGTCGGCGCCAGGGTCTCATCGACATAGCGGCGGAAGCGGACCCCGGTCATGGGGCCGTCGAAGAGCGCGGTCGCCGTCAGGCCGCTGGCCCGCAGTCCCGCTGTGACCGTGATGGTTTTCCAGTGACCGAACGGCACGGCCACCCGGCAGCGCTTGCCACGCAGCGCCCATCCGTAGCGACGCGTCATTTTCGTGTTGGTTGCGGTCTCGTCCAGGAACACGAGCCGGTCTGGATCGAGGTCGAGCTGGCCCTCGAACCAGGCCAGGCGCGCGGCCTTCACGTCCTCTCGATCCTGCTCTGCGGCGTGGCCGGTGTTTTTTTACGCGTGATGCCGTGGCGCTTGAAGAAGCGGGACAGGCTGCTGACCCCGACCCGCAGGCCGCGTTCGGCCAGATGGGTGCGTAGCTCCCGCAGGAACAGTTCCGGTTTGGCCTCATAGGTCCGCCGGATCAGGCCAGCCTGGGCCTCGATGGCGTGCGAGCGCTGATCGCCGCCCATCGGCTTGGCCCATGTGCGTCCTTCCCGCATGAAGGCCTCGTGCCAGCGCACGGCGCTAGCCGGACTAACCTCGAACCGTCTGGCGGCTTCCCGGCGCGAGGCTCCTGCCTCGATCGCCATCACGACCCGTTCACGCAGATCGACTGACAGGGCTGAGGGCATCCGGCTCTCCTCCTCGGAAAGCCGCGCATCGAATCACATCTGCGCCGCCCCCGAAACCCCGGTCGATTCAAGCCGATCGGACACCGCTCTAGCGCCATCGACTGATCAAGTCTGCATCCCCATGGGACCCAGCAAGTCCGCTGCAGGTAGGGGGCAACAGGATCCTGGCAGCCCGCCTCGAAGCGGACATTCCTCAGCCGACCCAACTGCGCCGTACGAGCAACCCTACACAATTCCCAGAAGCGGTCGTTCGTAGAGACCATGAGCCTGCGCAGAGCCCCGACTGTCAGGAACCTGCTTGCGAAAGCCCGGCTCAGGCTAAAGCTTGGTCCAGTTCGAGGCGTGGCTGAGAGGCTAGAAGCGCTTTCGTGTAGGCATCTGTCGGATGTGTCAGGATCTCGCCCACAGGACCCTGTTCCACCAGCTTCCCGTGGTGGAAGACGAGTACGCGGTCCGCGAGATGCTGAATGACCCCAAGGTCGTGTGAGATAAATAGGAGCGCCGTTCCGAGGCGCGCCCGCAGATCCGCGAGTAAATCGAGTACCTGGGCCTGGATGCCGATGTCGAGGGCCGAGACCGGCTCGTCGCAGACGATGAGGGCCGGCTCGGCTGCCAGCGCCCTGGCTATCGAGACGCGCTGGCGTTGACCTCCCGATAAGGAGGACGGGTTGCGCGCTGCAATGTCGGCGGCCAGGCCGACCTGCTCGAGAAGTTCGACCACGCGCGCGGCCCTGTCCGCGCGTGCATGACTTGCGAGGTTCTCCCCGATGATGTCGGAAACGCGGTACCGCGGGTCGAAGCTGCTCAGAGCGTCCTGCGGGACGTATTGCAGGCGCGGGCGAAGGCCGCGCCGCTGCGTTTCCGGGATGCCGCTCCAGGGCTGCCCAAGGAGGCGGACGCTGCCACGATCCGGCGCCAGCAAACCGAGGACGATTTTGGCGCAGGTCGACTTTCCCGAGCCGGATTCACCCACGAGGCCCACGACCTCGCCAGCTCGTACCACGAAGCTCACATCGTCGAGGGCCTTCGTGGCGAAGGCCGGGCGGCCATAGCCCGCGGCCCCCGCGTAATGCTTTGCGATCCCGCGCACCTCCAGGACGACCTCCTGGCGGGGAGCGGGTCTCGGATCGCCACCATCCCGGTGAATTGCCTGAGCCGCCCCGGTGAGCCGGCGACCCCGCGAGGCGGAGGAAGGAATCGCCGCGATCAGACCCTTGGTATAGGGGTGGCGCGGCCGCGTTAGGACCTCCGCCGTTGGCCCGCTATCGACCACCCGGCCGTGCCGCATGACCAGTACCCGGTCCGCGATCCCGGCAACCACCGCGAGATCGTGGCTGATGAGCAGGAGCCCCGCACCCGCCCGCACCCGCCCCGCGAGCACCTGCAGAACCTGCGCCTGTACCGTCACGTCGAGAGAGGTGGTCGGCTCGTCGGCGATGATCAGGTCGGGTTCGCCCGCGATGGCCGAGGCGATGAGGGCGCGCTGGCGCAGCCCCCCGGAGAGCTGGTGAGCATATTGGCGGGCGCGGTGCTCCGGGTCCGGAATTCCCACCCGGGCCAGGACGTCGAGGACGCGCGCGCCGATGGCTTTCCGTCCCGCCAGGAGGCGATGCTCGGACAGGACCTCCGCCACCTCCTGCCCGATGGTGCGCAGCGGATCGAGCGAGACCAGGGCGTCCTGCATCACGAGGCCCGTCACTGTGCCGCGCAGGCGGCGCCAGTCGGCGGCCCCGAAGGCTTTCGCATCGCGACCCTGGAGGCGGAAGCGGTGGGCCTCCACCGTTGCGCCCGCGCCAGCGAGGTTCAGGAGGCTGCGCGCCGTCAAGCTCTTGCCGGACCCGGACTCGCCGACGAGCGCGACGCACTCTCCGGCCCGGACGACGAGATCGACCCCCTGGACGATGGGCGGCCCACCGAAGCCAATGGACAGGTTGCGGATGTCGACCAGCGGCGGAAGCGCGCCGGTGGCTGAGGCCTCAGCCGCGCCCCTCATGCGATGCGTCCCTCAAAGCGCTTTTGTAGGAAGACCCCGACGGTGCTGAAGGCGATGACCGTCAGGGTGATGGCGGCGCCCGGAAACACCGCCGGCCACCAGGCGACGCGCAGAACATCGCGGCTCTCGGCCAGCATGACGCCCCATTCGGGGGTCGGCGGCTGTGGGCCGAGGCCGAGGAAGCTAAGGCCCGACACGGTCAGGATGGTACTGCCGATATACACGGTGGCGATCACCGGGACCGCCACCAGAACGTTCGGCAGCACGTGTCGGAGGAAGATCTGGCGCCGGCCGAGCCCGTAGATGGCGGCCTGCGTCACGTAATCGGCATCGCGGACCAGTTGGGTCTGGGCGCGCACGATGCGGCCGAACTTCGGAATGCCCGCGATGCCCACCGCGAGGGCGATGTTGAGCATGCCCTGGCCGAGGAAGGTGACGACCAACATGGCGAGGAGAACGCCGGGAAACGACGAGAGCACGTCGAAGAGGCGCGAGGTCACCTCATCCAGAAAGCGGTTGCGCTGGCCGGCCAGGATCCCGAGGAAGACGCCCGCCAGCACCGAGACCGTCATGCCGCCGAGGCCGATCAGCAGGGAGTAGCGGGCCCCGTACAAGGTGCGGGCGAGGACATCCCGGCCGAGCCGGTCGGTGCCGAAGGGATGGACCCAGTCCGGCGCCTTCAGACCCTCCAGGACATCGCCAACCAGCGGGTCGTGGGCCGTGAAGAGGCCGGGCGCCGCCGCTACAGCGAAAAGGGCGGCGAGGAACAGGGCAGAGCCCAGGACGGGAAGCGGATAGGCGCGGTGCCGGTTCAACGCGACGCTGGCGGGATCATGTCCGGCCCGCGCGGGCGCGCCGGGCTCGTGGAGCAAGCCAGAGGGAGGAGCGATGCGAGCGGAAGCAGTCATGCGGTCCTCAATCTCGGGTCGATCAGTAGGTACAGGATGTCGAGGAGCGTCGAGGCCGCAACGTGAATGAAGGCGGCGAGGAGCACGACCGCGAGCACCACCGGAACGTCATGGGTCAGCACCGCGCCAAGGGTGACGCTGCCGAGTCCCGGCCGGCCGAACACCTTTTCGGTGATGACCGCGCCGCCCAGCAGCCCACCGATCAGCCAGCCGCCGAGGGTGACGGCCGGCAGTGAGGCATGACGCAGGAGGTGGCGGGTCCGGATCGTGAGTTCGCCGACCCCACGGGCGCGGATCGTGGTGACGAAGGGCTGGTCGAGGGCCTTCTCGATGGCCTCCCGGAGCACCTGCGCCAGAAGGCCGGCGGTGGGCAGCGCCAGGGCGATCGCGGGTAGGACCAGGGATTGCCAGCCATTCGCTCCCGAGACCGGAAACCACCGCAAGGTGAAGGAGAACAGCATCAGCAGCAGGATGCCGATCCAGAAGACCGGGGTGGAGGCCAGGACGAGTTCAATGGCGGAGGCGACCTTCCGGGACAGCCGGCCCCGCCCGGCGGTGAGAAGCGCCACCGCCACGGCGAGCGCCACCGCCAGCATGCCTGCCGTCAGTGCGAGTTGAACCGTGGGCCAGAGTTGCGAGCCAACGATCTCGCGTACGGGCTGGCGCAGGACGTAGGAAGTGCCGAGGTCGCCGCCGGCGATGCGGGATAGGAAGGCCCAATATTGCGCGAGCAGGCTCTGATCGAGCCCCCATTCGGCGGCGATGGCCTCGCGCAGCCCCGGGGTATCGATGTCGCCTGCCAGGATGTCCTCGATCCGGCCCGGGAGCGCATGGAGGGCGAGGAAGGCCGCCGTGACGCTGGCCCAGGCGACGATGATGCTCGTGCCCAGGCGTGCGACGACGCGGGACCAGAGGGCGCGCGAACCCATGGGGGCTACTCCTTTGCGAGCCAGACGTCGTAGGCGTTCGACGGCGAGTCGAGCCCCGCCTCGAAGCCCAGCCCGCGCACGGCCGTCTTCGCAGCCAGGAACCAGCTCGGCGCGAACAGGGGGACGATGAACGCCTTCTCGACGCCCAGGACCTGGATGCGGTCCGTGAGCGCGCGCTTGGCGACCGGGTCCGTCGCCTGGAGGGCCTGATCGATCAGGCCGGTGATCTCCGGGTCGGGATTGGGCACCTTCGTGTAGAGGAAGCCCTTCGAGCCGAGCATGTCCCATAATTCGCGGGCCGGGTCGGCGGGGTTGTCGGTGTTGGGATAGATCGACCAAGTGCCGGTGGCGTTGCCCTTGGCGTACTCGCCCGCCGTGACGATGCGCAGGTTGAGGTCCAACCCGATGTTCTTGCGCAAGGCCGCCTGGATGCCCTGGATGAGGATCTCCCGGTTGTCGCGCACGTAGGGTTGCGGATACCCGACATCGAGGGTGAGGCGCCGGCCCTCCCGGGTGCGGAACCCCTGCGCGTCGCGCTGCGTCCACCCGGCCTCGTCGAGCAGCCGGTTCGCGCCCGCGATGTCGTTGCCCCAGGCCCCCACCAGAGCCTTGTTGTAGGCCGGGTTGGCCGGCCCGATGATCGACCAGGCCCGCTTCACGTGGCTGAGATAGACCTGACGCACGATCGGCTCGGGATCGAACCCGTCGCGTAGGGCGCGTCGAACCCGGATGTCGTCGGCCGGCGCCCGGGTGTAGTTGATGTTGAGGGTGAAGGACGTGCTGGCACCCGACGGGCCGATGAGGAGCCGGTACTGCGGATCGTCCGCGAACAGGGACACGTCGGTGGCCTGAACGCCCTCGATGACGTCTACCTGCCCCGACGTGAGGGCGCCGGTGCGCACGGCGTATTCGGGCAGGAACCGGAAGCTGAACCCGTCGAGATGGGCCGGTCCCCGACGGGCCGCGTAGCCGGGGGGCCAGGCGTAGCGCTCATTACGCACGAAGCTCGCCGACTGGCCGCGCACGTAGCGCTCGAAGACGAACGGGCCGGTGCCGGCGAGGGACGGACCGCCGCCGCAGAGATCGCCCTTGGCCAGGGACTTGGGCGAGATCAGGCCGAGTTTGACGTTGGAAACCGATTCAAGAAACGTCGAATCCGGCTTCGAGAGCGTGAGCCTGACCACGTGCGGTGAGATCACCTCGGCCGAGCTGAAATATTCGAGCAGCGCGACGGCGTTCGCTGCGTTGGCGGGGTTCTTCACGAAGTCGAAATTCGCTTTCACCGCCGCCGCATCGAACACCTCACCGTCATGGAAGATGACGTCCTCGCGCAAGGTGAAGGTATAGACCTTTCCGTCCGGCGATATCGTCCATTCCGTGGCGAGCCAGGGCGCGAAGGTCCCGTCCGCCCTCTTGCCGACCAGCGAGTCGATGTAGTTGCGCGCCACGAAGAAGGCGGCCTGCTGCGACGAGCGATGCGGATCGAAGCAGGACGGCTCCGTCGTCACGCCCCAGGTGAGGGTGCCGCCGGGCCGAGGCTGCGGTTCCGCAGCATCGACGGGTGACAGAGGAGCGAGCCCGGTCGCGGAGATCGTGGCCAGCGCAAGCAAGGAAACGAATTTTTTCATCAATCTCAGCTCGGGATATGCTTTGTCTACGACCAGACTCAACGCGAGCAAAACATTCCCTAATTGATGCTGAGGGAATTTTTTGACTTCATCTCTGATCTTGATCGGTTTAGTTGTTGCTGGCGTGATCTAGTGCGACGTAGAAGCCAAAATCAACTGGGAAATACCAGGCAACCGACAGCATCGCGCTATTTGGAAACTTACCAGCGCCGAGCCGGCGTTGCGGAGACGAAAACTTCGACTCGCATTGGCGCGAAGAACCGGATCGTCTCCCGGACATGACCGCACCGCGCCACGCTCGCCCCGACACGTCCCACCCCGCGATCGACGGATCACCTTCCCGATGTCTCCACGCCAGCTGCATCTCAACGTGAACCTGCTGCATTCGGGCGTGTACCCGTCGGCCTGGCGCTTGCCCGGCAGTCAGCCCGACGCCTTCGTCGACATCGCCCATTACGTCCGGGTCGCCCAGGTCGCCGAGCGGGGCTTGTTCGACGCGATCTTCCTCGCCGACACCCCCTCGATCTCGGACCGCCTCGATTACCGCCCGTTCAATGCCCTGGAGCCCACCATCGTGCTGGCCAGCATCGCCGCGGCCACGGCGCGGATCGGGCTGATCGCGACGGCCTCGACCAGCTATAACGAGCCCTACAACCTCGCCCGCCGCTTCGCATCACTGGACCACGCGAGCGGCGGACGGGTCGGTTGGAACGTGGTCACCACGGCCGATGCCGCCGCGAGCCGGAACTTCGGGCTGACCGCCGCCGTCGAGCACGGGACGCGCTACGCGCGCGCCCGGGAATTCGTCGAGGTCGCTCACGCCCTGTGGGACAGCTGGGAGGACGATGCCCTCATCGGCGACAAAGCCAGCGGCCGCTTCGTCGACCCGGGGAAGGTGCATGCCATCCGCCACCGGGGCACTCACTTCTCCGTCGACGGGCCCCTCAACGTACCGCGCTCACCCCAGGGCCGCCCGGTGACGGTTCAGGCCGGCGGCTCGCAGGATGGACGTGATCTGGCGGCGGCCACCGCCGAGGCGGTCTTCACCCTGTCGCAGACCATCCCGGATGGAGTGTCCTATGCGCGGGACCTGCGGGCGCGCGCCGCAACCTTCGGACGCTCGCCCGAGTCCATCGTCATTCTGCCGGGGCTGGCCACTATTCTCGGCAGTACCGAGGCGGAGGCGCGCCAGCGTCAGGACGATCTGTGGAACCTGGTTCCGATCGAGTACAGTCTGGCGCGTCTCGCTGGCACGCTCCAGATCGCACCGGAGCGCCTCGCCCTCGACAAGCCGCTGCCGGACGCGCTGCCACTGCCCGCCAATGCCAACCACACCATGTTCCTCGGAACCGTGGCGCTCGCCCGTCGCGACAACCTCACGGTGCGTGAATTGCTGCGGGCCCTCGGAGGCGGTGTCGGCCACCGCATCATCGTAGGCACGCCGGAGGCCGTGGCCGACGACATCGAGGCGTGGTTCCGGGCCGGAGCGGCGGACGGCTTCAACCTGATGCCCGACGTGCTGCCCGACGGTCTGGAGACCTTCGTGGACGCCGTTGTGCCGATCCTCCAGAAGCGCGGCCTGTTCCGCACCGCCTATTCGGGAACCACTCTGCGGGACCATCTCGGTCTCGCCCGGCCGCCGAGCCGTTTCGCGGATAGCCCGGAGGTTCGAGTTACGGCCTGAACCCAGCGATCTATCCCCCAACTCGCTACCGGCGGGGGCTTACGGCACGATCGAGGTCAGAACCTCGGCAAGAGGAGGCTTTCGTTAGCCTGCTGACTTTCAAGCTGAACGGAACAGACCGTGACCTCGAAGTTCGATCCTCCTCAGGCTACCGAGATCGTCAGGCCGCCGGGATATGGGAAGGCGCCGAGGCGCATGCGGTCGCGGCGGGTCGGTATCGCATGCCTGCCTCAGGCCGTGCCGACGCGGTACTCGCGTGGCGGGCCGTGCTGTTGACTGCGAAGGCGCCGACGATACGGTCGCGGTAGATCGACGAAGAACCTGGCTTCAGACATGCGATGTTCCCAGGAGCGATTTCGCCTTGGGCTCGTCCTTGTAGGCCTACCATAGCGCCAGCATCTTCACACAAGGACCCAAGTGGCTTTTCCTTTGGAAGTGCATCGTCTGCTTCACGGCCGCGGTTGTCGCAGAATTCGATTCGACCGCCGTCGAGGCCAGATCGTCGAGTTCGTGGGCCTTCCGGAGCGCATCCAACTCGATGAAGCGCGGCCCACGCGAACTCTGACGATATCGGTCACGGTCGACCTCGCACCGGTGCCGAATGAAACCCGATCGCGTCTCCAGCTGGGAAAGGCTTCACTCGTAGGGGCGCTGGGTATCATGCAGCCAATAGGGAGAGGTTTTTCTTCGTTAATCCGAAAATCAGGAAGTCGCATTCTACTTATGCCTTGATTTTTATTATATTAATCTATCGACTTAGCTCGCCGAGGCCTTCATGTTCTAGAGACGAGACTTGATGGTCTTGGCTCGATGGAAAACTCTCGGTTCGGCGTACCATTCCCTGTGCCTGAAAATCTTGCGCCATCGCCACAATTCGTCTTCGATGCCGTTGGTTTCCGGCGCGGCGGCCGACCGATCCTCAATGGGATCTCGCTGAGGATCGCCCCCGGTGAACGGATCGGCATCGTCGGGCGGTCCGGCGTCGGGAAGTCGACGCTGCTGCAGATCGCCGCCGGCCTTGTCCCGCCATCCTCCGGTGACCTGACGATCAACGGTGCGCGCGTGAAGGGCCCCGTCCCGGGGGCCACAATGATGTTCCAGCGGCCCGCCTTGCTGCCCTGGGCGAGCGTCCTCAACAACGTGCTGCTGCCGGCCCGCCTGTCCGGCCGACCCCTGGGAAGCGCCGGCGGCGACCGCGCGGACGCACTGCGCATCCTCGGAGAAGTCGGCCTGGCCGACAGGGTCGATGCCAAGCCACATGAGCTCTCGGGCGGCCAGCAGCAGCGCGTGGCCCTGGCGCGGGCGCTCGCGAGCCGGCCGCGCCTCCTCCTCCTCGACGAGCCGTTCTCCGCCCTCGATCCGGAGATGCGGACCGCCCTGCGCGCGGACGTGAAGCGCCTTGCGAGCGAGCGTGGCCTAACGCTCGTGATCGTGACCCACGATCCGGCCGACGTCGCAGCTCTGGCCGAACGTGCCCTCGTTCTTGCAGGCACTCCCGCCGTGATCGTCGCGGATTTCCCCGTCCGATCCGAGGTCGAGCTGAGGTCGCGGCTCGGCGCATCACCCCTCCCCGTCGACCGCGAAGCGGCGTGAACCGGACCCTCCTGATGACCGCTCCCGACGACCTCTCCGCCCTTTGGACGCATGAATGGACGCGCGCGGACTGGACCCGCCGCGACACCCTCGACAGCCTCGCGCGCGGCGGCCTCGCCGCCCTGCTGGGTGGTGCCGGCCTCGGCCTGTCGAGCCGGGCCGTGCACGCGGCCGACGACGATGTGGTGCGCATCGGCTACCTTCCGATCACCGACGCCACCGCCCTCCTGGTCGCCCACGCCAAGGGCTATTTCGAGGAGGCAGGCCTCAAGGTGGCCGAGCCAACCCCCGTGCGGTCCTGGTCGGCCCTGGTCGAAGGCTTCGCCGCCGGCAAGTTCAACCTCGCCCACCTGCTCAAGCCCATCCCGGTCTGGATGCGTTACAACAACAAGTTCCCGGTCAAGGTTCTGGCCTGGGCCCACACCAACGGCTCCGGCATCGTCGTCGGGGGCAAGGGCGGCATCACCGACTTCAGGGGGCTCGCCGGCAAGCGGGTCGCGGTTCCGTACTGGTACTCGATGCACAACGTGGTGCTGCAGTACGCGCTGCGTGAATCCGGCATCACGCCGGTGATCCGGGGCGAGGCGGGCCCAGGTGAATGCGCTCTCCAGATCCTGCCGCCACCCGAGATGCCGGCGGCGCTGGCGGCCGGCAAGGTCGACGGCTACATCGTGGCCGAGCCGTTCAATGCGCTCGGCGAGATCAAGGCCGGCGCCCGGATGCTGCGCTTCACCGGGGACATCTGGAAAAACCACCCCTGCTGCGTGGTCGTCGCGCATGAGCGGACAACGGTGGAGCGCCCCGAATGGACGGGCAAGGCCATCGACGCCATCGTGCGCGCGCAGGCCTATGCGTCCGCCAACAAGGAGGCCGTGGCCCGGCTCATCTCGAAGGACGGACGCGGTTACCTGCCGATGGCCGCCGACGTGGTGGTCAAGGCAATGACCGATTACGGTCCCGCCTATGCGGCGAGCGGTGCCATCCGCCACGCGGACTGGGCGGCGAGCCGCATCGACTTCCAGCCCTGGCCCTACCCGTCCGCGACCCGCCTGATCGTCGAGGCCATGGGCCGGACCGTGGTGGAGGGCGACGCAACCTTCCTGAACGGGCTCGATCCGGATTTCGTCGCGCGCGACCTCGTCGACGACCGCTTCGTGGCCGCATCCCTCAAGCGCTTCCCGGATGCGTTCCCCGGGTCCGGCACCGACCGCACCGAGACGCTGTCGCTATGACCGTGGGCCTCCTGAAGTCCGCACCAGCGGACATCGGCGGCCCCACGTCCGCGCCCGCCTGGCCGGAGAGCCGATCCTTTGCCGGCGTGCTGCATTGGACAGCGCCGCTTCTCGGTGTCGGCACCATCCTTTTGCTGTGGTTCGCGGCCGGCTGCCTCCTCGCGAACGATCCGGCCTATACCGCCTTCGCGGGCTTCGCTCCCGGACCGGCCATCGCGTCGTTCGCCGATCTTCTCACCTCCGGCGAGGCCTGGCGGGCCGCGCTGCCGAGCCTTGCCAGGATCGGCCAAGGCCTCGCCTACGCCTTCGTGCTCGGGGTGCCATTCGGATTGCTCTTCGGGGCCTCGCCGCTGGCCGAACGCGCCCTGCAGCCCCCCTTCCAGCTCCTGCGCATGGTCTCGCCGCTGGCCTGGATGCCGGTGGCGGTGCTGGCCTTCCCGACCTGGGAGGGCGCCATCGTGTTCCTTATCGCGGCCGCCGCGATCTGGCCGATCCTGTTCTCGACCGCGGCTGGCGTGAAGCGGATCGATCCGATCTGGCTCACCCTCGCGCGCAACCTCGGCGGCGGCCGGATCGCCACCCTGCACCGGATCGTGGTTCCGGCGGTGCTGCAGGACATCCTCACGGGCCTGCGCCTGGCGCTCGGCGTCGCCTGGATCGTGCTCGTGCCGGCCGAGTATCTCGGGGTCACTAGCGGCCTCGGCTATGCCATCAACGATGCGCGCGACACCCTCTCGTACGACCGCTTGGCGGCCCTCGTCCTGCTGATCGGACTGATCGGCTACGCCCTCGACGCCGGCCTCGGACGGCTCGCTGCCCGCGCCCGCTGGATTCCCGCGACCTGAAAGGAACGCCCATGTCGTCCGCCTCCGTGAGAGAGATCGTCCAGACTTTCGAGACCATCGACCGGGACGCCCTGGCGGCCCTGTCGGAGAAGGGCCGCGCCGATCCGACGGCCGTTCGCACGGTGCGCGCCCGGACCATCGCCGAGGGTCGGCGCTTCCGCCATCTCAACTACGTGCGCAACCTCGACGCCCACGTGGTGGACGAGCCGCGCGGCCTCCTCGGCGATGACACCGCCCCGAACCCCACCGAGGCGCTGCTCGCAGCCCTCGGCACCTGCGTGGCGGTTGGCCTCCAAGCCAACGCAGTCGCGCGCGGCTGGACCGTGCGCGGCATCGAGATCGAGAGCGAGGGGGATATCAACATCACCTCGGTCTGGGGGACGGGCGACCTGTCGCCGAAGACCGTCGGCCTCACTGCCGTGCGCCTGACCGCGCGCCTCGACATCGAGGGGGCGAGCCAAGCCGAACTCGACGACCTCGTGGCCCATGCGGGTGACTGGTCGCCGGTGCTCAACACGGTCAGGAATCCCGTCGCCGTCAGCCTCGTCCGCAATCGATGAGCGCGGCCCTCGCCCGCCCCGCGGCGCTTCCCGAAGTCCCTCGGGACGTCGCCGGCGTCGTGCGTGACGAACTCGCGCCGATCGTCGGTGCGATCGACGGGGGGCTCTATCCAGACGGCGTGCTGCGCGGCCTCGGCGCAGCCGGTGCCTATGCCCACCACACGCAGGGTACACCCGAGGGACTGATCCGAGCCGTGGAAGCGATGGCGGCGGTGGGGGCCGCCTGCCTGTCGACGGCCTTCTGCGTCTGGTGCCAGGACGCCCTTGCCTGGTACCTCGCCCATGGCAATGCGCCTGCCCGCGACCGCCATCTGGCCGACATTGCCAACGGCGTACGCCTCGGCGGCACTGGACTGTCTAATCCAATGAAGGCGTTCGCCGGCATCGAGCCCCTCGCCCTCACGGGTCGACGGGTGCCAGGCGGCTACAGGGTGCGCGGGCGCTTGCCCTGGGTCTCCAATCTCGGCCCCGACCACCCGTTCGCCAGCATCTTCGCCCTGGACGACGGCCGCCGTGTCATGGCGGTGTTCGCGGCAGGCCAGGAAGGGGTTGCCATCGCAGCCAATGCCCGCTTCGTAGCCCTCGAAGGCACCGGGACCTACACGGTGATGGTCCGCGACGCCTTCGTGCCTGACGACGACGTGATCGCCCCTGACGCCGCGGCCTTCGTCCCCCGCATCCGCAACGGCTTCGTTCTACTCCAGGCCGGCATGGGACTGGGGCTCGCCCGTGGCGTCGCCGCGCTGATGCGCGCGGATGGCCGGGGCAGCCGGGACGGCGCGGCGCTTCCTCTTGGGGCCGAGGGGATCGACGCGCGGGCGGCCGACCTGTGGACGCGGTTCGTGCACGCGGCCGAACGCCATGCCGACCCGGCGGCGGGCGCGTTCCGCGAGACCCTGCGCCTACGCCTCGACATTTCCTGGCTCGCCCTGGAGGCGGCGCAAGCCGCCATGCTTCAGTTCGGCGCGCGCGGGTATCTCGAAGGCTCCGAACCCTTCCGGCGGCTGCGTGAGGCGCAGTTCGTGGCCATCGTCACGCCCTCGGTGAAGCACATCACGCGGGAACTCGCGGGCGGGTGACGGCTGCTTGTCAACGCGCGGTGCTCGACAGGTGCGGCCGGTTGGATCCCAGCAGGAAGCCCACAGGAACCCGCGCAAGGCTCGCGGCTAGGTCCGACGGCAGTTCACCAGAGATCAGCCATTCGTGCAGCGCCTGCGCCACGACGGTCGGCGGCGGGAAAAGCACGGTGTTGACGATGCCCGCCTGCGACACGGCTTCCTAGATCAGGAGAAACAGCGGGAGCGACAGGTATCCCACGGCAGCATCGAGGAGTGACCCGTGCCGACCGGCTTTTTATTGTAAGGGTTCGAGAGCCCGTCCGTGCCCTCATAGAGGTGCTTGGGAAGCATCCGCGCGCCATTGTATTGAGGGACGATAGGATCGCAGGCGAGGGCTGGCTGAGGCGCAGGATCACGGTAAGCGGATCGGGCGTCTCGACGGTCGTCACCTTGCCAAAGGTGATCTGGGCCAAAGCTGATCTGGTCGCGCGGATGGATCTTGGTCCAGACGTTCTCGAGGGTCCATTTAACGTCCGCCGCCGTGAAAGGCTGGCCGTCGTGCCAGCTCACGCCGGAGCGCAGGTGCAGGGTCAGACTGAGCCCGTCGCGTGCAGTCTCCCAGGCAGTGGCGAGAGCCGGAATCGGCTTGAGGTCGCGGTCGTAGTCGACGAGCCCGTCGAAAATCGTCCCGCTTACCACCCCGGTTGGAGCGGCTGAACTGACCGCCGCGGTCAGGATCACCGGCTCTGGCTGGACGATCGCGGTCAGGGTCCCGCCTTGCCGCTCGGGCTCTGCGCATACCGGACTTACCGCGAGCGCTAGCATCACACCTGCGACGCCTCGCATACTTCTTAACACCATCCCGCCGCCCCCAGTCACACACGCCGAAGGCCAAGACAGCCGAGCTGTCCCGCCAAGCCACGATGTCCACGTATTGAACAATGTATTCATCAGCTGCACTGCAATAAGATTGGCTGAATACTATATTAATTCGATTTAATGGATGATTGTTCTGCGGGGTAGCAAGATCGATACCGACATCTGTTCGTCTACTGCCGGGCGGTTCTTCCGGCAACTTAGTTTTCGGACGAAAGCCGAACGACGTCGTATTCGTCTCATCGGGCGTTCTAAAGGCGATTCAACTCTGCAACAGACCGAGGCCGCCGCGCTCAGGTGCGCGGCGGTGTCCATACGGCGTCACGGACCTGGATGGCGCGGGGAATCAGGCCGAGGCGATGGAACCGGTCCGCCGTCGCCTGTTGGTTCGCAAGGATCGGGTCGGAAAGTGGCCGCACACCGAACTGCGTTCGGTCCGCAGCCGTCTTCTGGATAGCAAAGGGAATACCGGTCACGGTCGCTAGCGCTTGGGCCACTTCGTCGCGATGTCCTTCGGCCCAGGCCGCCGCCTCGGAGAGTGCCGACAGGGCGCTGACCACGACGCCCGGATGCTTGTCGGCGAAGGTCTTGTTCGCCAGGAAATAGGCGGACACGTCGAGGGTCTGGCCCGAGGTGGCAAGAACCCGTGTCTTGCTCCGCGCCTGCGCGACAGCAAAGTAAGGGTCCCAGATCGACCAGGCGTCGACGCTGTCGTTGGCGAAGGCCGAGCCGGCATCGGCCGGCGTCAGGTAGGCCGGCGTGATGTCGGCGAAGGTCAGGCCAGCTTTCTCAAGAGCGGCGATGAGAAGGTTGTGCGCAGAGGTGCCACGTCCGAACGCGATCTTCTTGCCCTTGAGGTCGGCAACCGAGCGGATCGGTGAATCCTCCTTGACCAGGATCGCCTCTCCGTCTCCCGAGGGCGCCGAGGCGGCGACATAAACGAGATTGCCGCCCGCAGCCTGATTGAAGATCGGTGGCGCGTCGCCGGTATAGCCGAAGTCGATGCTGCCTGCGCTCAAAGCTTCGAGCAGGGGTGGTCCCGCCTGGAACTCGACCCACTGTACCTTTGTGCCCTGGGACGCCAAGCGCTTCTCGATCACGCCCTGCTGGCGTGCGACGACGATAAGGCCGATCTTCTGATAGCCGATGCGGAAGTCCTTGGGTGCACTCTCATCGGCGACCGCCCCAGTAAATTCCGCGAGGCCCGTTCCGAGGGCAAGAAGCAAGGCCGGCACACGGCGTCGGGTCATCGTCACGGGTTCGTCTCCTGTAGAGGGGCATCCGCCCCATGGCCGGGCGCGGTGTGGGTGAAGCGGCCGCTCACGGATTGTGGCAGGCGAAGCAGATTGAGGATGGGGCAGGCCTTCTCGACCCGGGCCCGAAACGCCTGGACCGTCGACGGTTCGGCCGGTGAATCGAGGCGTACCTCGTAGGTCAGGTCCCGCGGATGCACGGGGATATCCTCGAAGCCCTCCGTGCCCGCCCGCGGGTCGAACGTCCCCGCGACCTCGACCTCCAGGGAGGTGATCGGCAGATCCTGAAGGGCGGCCTGGATCAGGATCGTATGGGCGAGGCAGGAGCCGAGGACGCCGAGCTGAAGCTCCGGGGAGCTCGGCCCGAGGTCGAACCCCGCGAAGTCGGGCTGGCTGTCGGACACGATCGCGTGCCGGCGAATTCCGATGCGGCGCACGCCGCTGCGGCCCTCCACCGACGCGCGCGCCGTCAGTGGCACCGCGGAAACCTTGCCCTGCCGGACGCGCTCTTGGCGAGAATCAAGCGCGCGGCGTTTGTCTTCGAGATACAAATCTATTTCGCTCATCGGCTGGCCGCTACAGTGCTTGCATCCGCGGATGAACCCAGAGGCGTATTGCGTATGCCTCTGTATAGCCTTCATGCAGCAGAATGAGCGTTCGTTGTTGTGACGAATATGGGAACGATATTCTGGAAAATCCCGATGTCAGGGTTTCCCGATGCCGCCGACTCTGACGAGCGGGACCTGGAACCGCCCGTCGGACAGCGTTCGGTTTGACGGCATGGCCCGCATGCTCATCCGCTTGAAAAGGGGGATGTTTGCAACGTCAGCGCTCGCGTTGCCGGCAAGGAAAGGCTCCGGGCGGCAAACCGCCTTACAAGGCTTGGCGTGATGGCTTGGCTTTAAGGCCCGGCTCGCCGCCGAGGCAATTAGTTTCTTAACAACCGGGCACGCCCTCCGCTCTAACCGTTCCGAGCCGCCGGTCTCCCTGGCCTTAGGCTCGACGGGAAGGAGGCGATAGTGGAAATCCCAAGCGAGATCAGACTGACGAAAGGGGCCACACGCCTCGACGTCCGGTGGGAGGACGGCACCCTCTCATCCCTGTCGGCCGCGACCCTCAGGGCGGGAAGTCGGAGCGCAGGCTCGGTGCGGGCATCCGTGGATGCGGTCCCCTCGGTCCTACCGGCGGATCTGGTGATCCGCGATGTCCTGCCGGTGGGCGCCTATGCGGTGAACCTCGTCTTCTCCGACGGTCACGACCGGGGGATTTTCCCGTGGTCCTACCTGCGCACGCTGGCCGAGGGCGCCAGCACCACATCCGAGGCCGGCCATGGATGAGATTCACGATGCCACGTCGGAGATCGCGTGCGACGTGCTGGTCATCGGCGGCGGCACGGCGGGCCCAATGGCAGCCCTGAAGGCCAAGCTGCGCAACCCGAAAGCCAGGGTCGTGCTCCTGGAGAAAGCAAATGTGAAGCGTTCGGGCGCGATCGCAATGGGAATGGACGGGCTGAACAACGCCGTCATCCCAGGTTACGCCACTCCCGAGCAGTACACCAAGGAAATCACCATCGCGAATGACGGCATCTGTGATCAGGCGCCGGTCTACAAATACGCGGAGCGTTGCTACGAGATCATTCAGGAACTTGACCGCTTCGGCATCCGCTTCCAGCGTGACGGTAACGGCGATTACGACGTCAAGAAGGTGCATCATCTCGGCACCTACGTCCTGCCGATGCCCAATGGCGAAACGGTGAAGAAGGCGCTCTACCGGCAGTTGCGCAAGGCGCAGGTGCTGATCTCGAACCGCTTCATGGCAACCCGGCTCCTCAATGCGCCGGATGGGCGTATTGCAGGGGCCGTGGCGGTCAACACCCGCAGTGCCGAATTTCTGGTCATCCGCGCCAAGGCGGTGATCCTGTGCCTGGGAGCCGCCGGACGCCTCGGTCTGCCGCAATCGGGCTATCTCTGGGGAACCTACGAAAACGCCACCAATTCGGGCGACGGCTACAGCATGGCCTACCATGCCGGCGCCGGTCTCGCGAACCTCGAATGCTACCAGATCAATCCCTTGATCAAGGACTATAACGGCCCAGCCTGCGCCTACGTGGCGGGTCCGTTCGGCGCCTACACGGCCAATAGCGAGGGCAAGCGCTTCATCGAGTGCGATTACTGGTCCGGCCAGATGATGCAGGAATTCTATAACGAGTTGCAGAGCGGGAAGGGCCCGGTCTTCCTCAAGCTCGACCATCTGCATGCCGACACGGTGGGCGAGATAGAGACGATCCTGCACAAGGTCGAGCGGCCCTCGCGCGGACGCTTCCACGAGAACCGGGGCACGAATTACCGCCAGCGGATGATCGAGATGCATATCTCGGAGGTCGGCTTCTGCTCGGGCCACAGCGCGTCCGGCGTCTTCGTCGACGAATTCGCCCGCACGACCGTGCCGGGGCTCTACGCGGCCGGCGACATGGCCAATGTGCCTCACAGCTACATGCTTGGCGCCTTCACCAACGGTGCCATCGCGGGCGAGCATGCCGTCGACCGTGCGGCGGAGATCGACTGGCCGGAGGTCTCGGCTGAGGACATCGCCCGCGAGCGCGACCGGGTGCTGGCTCCGACACGGCGGGAGGACGGCATTCCGCCGAACCAGATCGAATACAAGACCCGGCGCTTCGTGAACGACTACCTGCAGCCGCCCAAGGTGACGGCCAAAATGGAGATTGGCCAGCGCCGCTTCGCCGAGATCCGCGAAGACCTGGAGACCCGCATGGTCGCCCGCGACAGCCATGAATTGATGCGAGCCCTTGAGGCTTCCTCGATCCTCGACTGCGCCGACATGGCGGCGGCGGCCTCACTCTACCGGACCGAGAGCCGCTGGGGCCTCTATCACAACCGCACGGACCATCCGGACAAGAACGATTCCGACTGGTTCTGCCACACCATCCTGCGCAAGGAGGCCGGGCGCATGATTAGCGAGAAGCGGCCCATCACCCCTTACATCGTGGCCATCGCGGACGAGGAGCGTGGTGCTTACGACCACCAGCGCGTCCGTAAGCAGGCCTGAGCAAACACCTCGACGCGACGTCAGTCCAGAAGGATACCGATGCCCCTTGCCCACGCCCCGAGTACGGTGCCCGTCACCGTGGATGCCACCAAGTGCATCGCCGACAAGGGCTGCACAGTCTGCGTCGATGTCTGCCCCCTCGATGTGCTGCGGATCAGCGATCTCACCGGCAAGGCCTACATGAAATACGACGAGTGCTGGTATTGCATGCCCTGCGAGACCGACTGCCCGACCGGCGCCGTGAGCGTCCAGATCCCCTATCTGCTGCGGTGACCATGATGGCGGTGACCGATCCTTTCGAAGAGTTCGGCGATGTCGCCGAACTCGCCCTCAGGCTGACTGATCCCGATCCGGCCGTGCGTCGCGTCGCGGTTCTGGACCTCGCCGAGACGGCGGATCCCAACGCGGTCCCGCATCTCACCGGCATCGCCGCCGATCCGGATGCCGGAGTGCGCCGGCAGGTCGCCGAAGCCCTCGGCGGCTTCGACGGTCCGGCGGTGGCGTCCGCCCTCGCCGGAGCCCTTGCCGATCCCGATCGCGACGTGGCCAAGGCGGCGGCGGAAAGCCTGACCGAGCTGAAAGATCCAGCCGCCGGCGCGCCGCTGCTGCCCTTCGTCCGGCATGCGGATGCCTTCGTGCGCGCCGCTTCCCTAAGAGGCCTCCGCAACCTTCGTCTCGACACGTCCCTCGGCCCTGCCGTCGCAGCCCTCGGTGACCCAGAGCCGGCGGTGCGGGCGGAAGCCGTCGGCGTCATCGCCTATTTAAAGAGGGAGGAGGCGCTGCCTTCCCTCATCGGTTCCACCCGCGATCCGGATGCCGAAGTGCGGCGGGCCGGAGTCGGTGCGCTCGCCTTTTCCCGGCACGGCCACGCCGTGGATGCGATCGCGGATGCGCTCCGCGACGCCGATTGGAGCGTGAGGGAGATCGCCGCAGAGGCGTTGGGCAGGACCGGACCGGGCGTGCGCTCTGCCGCCCTGCTCGATGCGCTGGGAGACTCCTACTGGCAGGTGCGCCAGAAGGCCCTGCGCAGTCTCGGTAAGCTGAAGGAGCGGAGCGCCGTATCCGCGATCCTGGCCGCTCTCGATGACGAACGACCGGCTTTGCGCAAGGAGGCCGCTGCAGCTTTGGGTGAAATTGCCGATCCTGCTGCACGGCCGGGACTCACGGCGGTCGCGGACGATTCCGATCCGGACGTCCGCAAGACCGCGCGCTGGGCCTTGGAGCAATTGTCCGCCTGAATGCTTGAGCAGTGTGCCGGGGGAGCCTTCGAAGAGGCGCCTCACGGCCTCGCTCGATCCCCGGACGGAACCGGCCAGCTCCGTAGATCAGCCCTCGGTCTGCACGATTTCCTGCAGCCGTCCCGGACGGAGCAGGCGGATATGCGCCTTGTCGATCGCGACGATCCTATCGTGCTGGAATCGCTTGAGCATCATCGTTACCCATTGGCGGGTCGAGCCGACCAGGGCGGCGATCTCATCATGGGTGATGCGCCTATGAATAACTACGACGCCACCCTCTCGGCCGCCCTCCGGAGTTCCGTAGAGTTCGCCGAGATTGAGCAGAAGCTGAGCTAGGCGCTCGATCACCGAGCGCGTTCCCAGCATCTGCGCCATCGCGGTGTAGCAACGGCCTTTCGCCTCGAGCGCCGCGATGAGGCAGAGGGCGAAGCCCGGCATCTGGCGGATCAGGCTACGCAGGGTCGCGCTCGACAGGACGGTGACGCGCACCCGCTCGATCGCGACCCCCGACCATTGGTGCGAACCACCGCCATAGATGCTTGGGCCACCGATGAAATGGCCGGGCGTCCAATAGGCGAGCGTCACCTCCCTGCCGGACGGCCCGGAGTAGAATACCCTGACGCGTCCTTCCTCGATCAGGAAGATGCCCGCATGCGGCTCGCCCTGAGTGAACACACTCTCGCCGGGGGCAAGCGTCAGGACACGTCCGGCGGCGCGGACACGAGCGATCTCCGACAGCGTCAGGCCGTCGAGGAAGCTTGCACCGTCATCAAGGCCATCTGTCGTCTCGCTGAGGAACAGGGCACTCGCGATGAGGGGCGCAGGCCTGCAGAATTCCGTATGTGCGAGCGTTGCCGAAGACATGATGGGACTCGTTCTCGAGCAGCCCACGCGCTGGGGAACCGACACCGGCACCAAGGATGGGCTGCACGGCGATTATCGGGTGAAGTCCGCTTGAAGCAATTCTAAATTCAGACGCTGGAAGGCTACGATCTTCCAATAGCTGGCCCCGCAAGAGACATTGCTTCCAAAGCGACAGATCAAATGCAATTCATGTCAAGTGTTCGCTTGTCGATGAAATTAATTGCTCGCCCAGCGGGATCGCTTCTCGCCTAATGGTCCCGGTGCATGGCTTCGAGTTCCCGGCGGTTGAACCGTCGCTGCACCGAATTTTCCGCGATCCGCCAGTTCGATGGAGACAAACGCGTGATCAATCCTCGTCCGCTTGCCCGGGGCCTCGGCCGCACGGTCGCAGCGCTTCTTCTCATGGGCACGGCCCTTGGCGCCGCTCGTGCTGAAACGATCCGCATTGCAGTCGGCACGCAGGACACCACGATCAACTGCGCCACGGGCGGCCTGTTGATCCGTGAGCTGAAGCTCCTTGAGAAGTATCTGCCTCGTGACGGCAAGTATAAGGACGCGACCTACGCCATCGAATGGCGGAACTTCACCAGCGGGGCGCCACTCACCAACGAGATGGTGGCGGGCAAGCTCGACCTCGGTGCCATGGCTGATTTCCCGGGCTCACTCAATGGTTACGCCTTCGCCAAGGCCGGACGCCGCAGCCTGTTCATCAGCGTGCTCTCCGGCAGCGTGAAGGGAAGCGGCAACGGCATCGTGGTGCCGAAAGATTCGCCGGTCCAGTCTCTCTCTGATCTGAAGGGCAAGACCATCTCCGTCCCCTTCGCCTCCACCGCGCACGGATTGCTGCTGCGGGCCGTGAAGGCCCAGGGCTGGGACCCGGCGCGCGATGTGACCATCATCACTCAGGCTCCCGAAGTGGCGGGCTCGGCGTTGCTCGCCAACAAAATTGACGCCCATGCCGACTTCGTACCCTTCGCGGAGTTGTTTCCGTGGCGTGGCTTCGCCCGCAAGATCTATGACGGCTCGCAGGCGGGCGCCCCGACCTTCCACGGCGCCCTCGCCGACGCGGATTACGCGGAGAAATATCCCGAGATCGTCACGGCCTATCTGCGGGCCGGAATCGAAGCGGATCGGCTTGTCGCCGCCGAGCCCGAACGTTACGCCGAACTGATCGAGAAGGTCACCGGGATCGAGGCTGAGGTCGCCTATCTGTTCCATGGCCCCCTCGGGCTTCAGACCCGCGACATCACTTGGAAGCCGGAATACCGCCAGGCGGTGAAGACCTCCTTCGAGACCTTGAAACTTCTGAAGAAGGCGGATTCCGACATCGATCTCGATCGCTTCGTCGATGACCGCTTCATCCGTGCCGCGTCGGTGCAGGCCGGCCTCGATTACGAGGCCCGCTTGAAGGATTACGCACAATCGCCGCTGGTCGCGAACGATGCCGGAACCGGCCTGCCGATCACCGATGTTACGCGTGTCGCTCAGATCTGGGTGCGCGGTGAGCCAAAGGTCCGGCATTACGCTACCCCCGAAGGGGCTTTACTGGGACTTGCCACCCTGAGCCGCGAGGGACGTGAGGCCCGCGCCTTCTACGCCCAGGATCGGCAATCGGGAATCAAGCTCCTGGCAACGCAGGCTTGGTTCGTCCGGGACGCGAGCAAGCGCCTCGACGCCTTCTTACTCAAGGGTGACGCCGAAGCCCATGCCGCGCGGAATGGCGGCGAGGTCATCGATTTTGCGACCGCCCGCAGCGGTGGCGGTGCGCAGTTGAGCGCCCGGTGAGCGCCTCGGTCACGGCCGCCTTTGCCCCAGCGGGAACGCGAAGCCGGGGGCCGGCATGGCTCGGCGTCCTGCGTCGCCTGCCCGAGCTGCGCCTCGTCCTGCGCGGGACCTCGCTCCTCGCCAGTCTCGCCGCCTGGCATCTCCTCGCGAACGGCAAGGTCGATCTCGGCATCGTCAGCTTCCGCAACGTGCCGACCCCGATCGAGGCCGCGCAGGCGGCCCTCGCCCTCTTCCGATCCCCGATTCTCTGGCCCCATCTCGGCGCCAGCCTCGTGCGGGTCATGCTGGGCTTTCTGGCAGCGCTCGCCGTCGGAATCGGTCTCGGTGTCGCCATCGGTCGTTTCCGCCTGGCCCGGGACCTCCTGCTGCCGCCTCTGGAGGTGGTTCGGCCCATCCCCGCCGTCGCCTGGATTCCCTTGGCGATCCTGATGTTTCCGTCCTCCGAACTGTCGATGGCGTTCATTACCTTCACGGGCGCGGTGTTTCCGATCCTCCTCAACACCGTGCATGGGGTCGAGACGGTGAGTCCGCGCCTCGTCGCCTCCGCCCGCAGCCTCGGCGCGGGACGGGCCGCGATCCTCCGTGAGGTGATCCTGCCCGGCGCGACCCCGAGCATCGTCACAGGGGCCGCCATCGGGATGGGCACGGCGTGGTTCTGTCTTGTGACCGCCGAAATGATCTCCGGCCAGTACGGTATCGGTTACTTCACCTGGGAATCCTACACGCTGCAGAACTACGACAACATCGTCGTCGGCAT
The DNA here is from genome assembly GCF_054817845.1 of Methylobacterium sp. CM6241. Lineage (NCBI taxonomy): Bacteria > Pseudomonadati > Pseudomonadota > Alphaproteobacteria > Hyphomicrobiales > Methylobacteriaceae > Methylobacterium > Methylobacterium sp. CM6241. Next base: position 3,493,076 of record NZ_CM139246.1, on the reverse strand, counting down.
GCTGTTGATCGGGCTGCTCGGGATGGGATCGAGCCTGCTGGTGCGCGGGATCGGATCCCTGCTGACCCCCTGGGCCGCCCTGGGAGGCGCACGATGACCAAGCCCGCGCGCTCCATCGGCGGCCACGTCGCCCTGGAGGGTGGCGTGATCCGGCTCGGCCGAGGAGCCGCCGCCTTCGACGTCGTCGAGGACATCGACCTCGACATCGCGCCCGAGCAGTTCGTCTGCCTCCTCGGCCCCTCGGGATGCGGCAAGTCGACGTTGCTGGGGGCGGTCGCGGGACATCTATCCCTCCGCTCCGGCCGCGTCAGCCTCGACGGCCGTGACATCGCCGGCCCGCATCCCGATCGGGGCATCGTGTTTCAGCACCACACGCTGTTTCCCTGGCGCAGCGTCATCGACAATGTCGCCTTCGGCCTCAAGATGAAGGGCGTGGCGAAGCGCGAGCGCCTGGCCCAGGCGCGCGATTTCCTGGCCCAGGTCGGCCTCTCGGGCTTCGAGGATCGCTACCCGGCGGAACTGTCGGGCGGCATGCAGCAACGCGTCGAGATCGCTCGCGCGCTGATCAATCGGCCTCGCGTTCTGCTGATGGACGAGCCCTTCGGGGCCCTCGACGCGCAAACGCGCCTGACGATGCAGGAACTCCTCCTCAGGGTCTGGAGCCAGAACAGGACGACGATCCTATTCGTCACCCACGACATCGACGAGGCGCTCTTCTTGGCCGACCGCATCGTCGTGATGACCCCGCGCCCCGGGCGTATTCTCGACGATCTCACAATCGACTTTGCGCGCCCGCGCCAGCGGGACCTGATCTCCTCCCCCCACTTCACGACCCTTAAACGACATTGCTTGACTCTCCTTCACACAGACCCTGCCGGCCTGCCCCTTCCACGCCTCACCCCTATCGGAGCTCCCGGCGCGCTCGGGCCTGCTTGAGCTGACGGCGTGCCGGACGAATGGACAGGTGATCCTTTCTCGGTGTCTTAGAGCCGTTCCCGCGGGCGTTGCGACGGGTTAGCGGTTGCGGCGTTGGTTGGTGAAGGAGCCAGCGATGCCGTCACCGTTGTCTGTCGATCTGCGCGAGCGCGTCGTGGCGGCCGTGGCCGAGGGCGCCTCCTTCCATCGAGCGGCAGCCCGGTTCGGTGTGAGCGTGTCGAGTGCCAGCCGGTGGTCGGCGCGGTTCGCGCAGGAGGGCCACGTCGTGCCCAAGCCGACGCGGGGCGACGATCGTCTCCCGGCCATCGAGGCGCAGGCCAATCGGATCCTCTCCACCTACGAAGCCCAGCCCGAGTTCTTCCTGCGCGAGTTGCGCGACGCCCTGGCGGCCCAGGGCGTGCAAACCAGCACGAGCGGCCTGTCACGGTTCTTCGCCCGCCACGGCATCACCCGTAAAAAGGGGCTGTCCACGCGGCCGAGCAGGAGCGGCTGGATGTGAAGGCCGCACGCGAGGACTGGTTCGAGCGTCAACCCGATCTCGATCCGGATCGCCTGGTCTTCCTCGACGAGACGGCCGCCACGACCAAGATGGCCCGCCGCTGCGGTCGCGCGCCGCGCGGCCAGCGCTGCCGGATCGCCGTGCCTCACGGGCATGTGTGGACGCCCCTTCGGGTGCAAGCAAAATCTCTGGACGGGTGCGGTGCGTGATCGGGTGCTGCCATGTGTCCGGCCTCTGATGCGGCGGGTTACATGCCGCGGGCCCGTATGGGAGTGCGAGAGTCGGGACCACATCACTACAGCGCGCTCGAAGCGCTCCCCGTGCGCCTGGTTCTCCCAACTCCGTCTCACCGACGTTGCGCCATACCTGTCCGTCGACCTCCTCACGCCCTCCGACAGCCTCGCGTCCGCCCCGCCTACGCGGTGACGGCCGGAGCTCGGTAGATCCCACCCTTCGTCAGAAGGGCCCACGCGATGCGCGCGTTCTTGTTCGCCACAGCTACGATGACCAGCATCGGCGGCTTGCGAGCGAGCATTTGGCCGAGCCATGAGTCGGCCGGCACGCCCTTGCGCTTGGCCCAGCGTACCACCGCGCTGGCCGCGATGATGAGCAGGCGTCTCAGCGTCCGCTCGCCCATGCGCGAGGTGCGACCCAGGCGCTCTTTGCCGCCGGTCGAGCGCTGCACCGGTGTCAGCCCGACCCAGGCGGCGAAGTCGCGGCCCGAACGAAACGTCTCAACGGGCGGGGCCAGGGCCTCGATGGCAGTGGCGATCAGCGGGCCGATGCCCGGCACGCTCATCAGCCGCCGTGCCGTATCGTCGGCCTTCGCGCGCGTGGCGATCTCAGCATCCAGGGTTGCGGTCTGCTCCTGCAGATGGCGGAGCGCACAGACGAGAACGGCGAGGCTGGCGCGGGCGGCTGGAGGAATGTCCGAAGCGGGATCCTCGATCTGCGCGATCAACCGCTCGATATGGGCGGGCCCCTGCGCCGCGATCAGGCCGTACTCGGCAAGATGGCCGCGGATCGCGTTGATGAGCTGGGTGCGCTGGCCGACCAGCACGTCGCGGGTCCGGAAGATCACCGCGGAGGCCTGCTTGGCTTCGCTCTTCACGGCAACGAAGCGCATGGTCGGACGCTGCGCGGCCTCGCAGATCGCCTCGGCATCGGCCGCGTCGTTCTTCTGCCGCTTGACGAAGGGCTTCACGTAGGCAGGCGCGATCAGCTTGACCGTGTGACCGAGCTTGCCGATCTCGCGGCCCCAGTGATGCGCACCGGGGCAGGCCTCCATCGCCACGAGGCAGGGTGGTTGGGCCGCAAAGAAGGCCAGCACCTGCTCCCGCCGCAGCTTCTTGCGGAAGATCGGCGCACCGGCAGCGTTCGCGCCGTGCGCCTGGAAGACGTTCTTGGCCAGATCCAGGCCGATGATGCTAACCTCTGTCACGGACGCCTCCCTCGGGTGGTTCACAACACCACCAATCTGGCACGTCGATGCCGTCGGGGGGCGTCCACCCCATCACTACAAGACCACCACCGTCACCGCCGCTCTGCGCAGCACCGGCCTGTGCGCCCTCAGCCTCGTCGATGGCGCCACCAACGGCGCCCGCTTCCGCAGCTACGTCGCCGACAGCCTCGTCCCGATGCTGCAACCCGGCGACACCGTCATCCTCGACAACCTGCAGGCCCACAAGGTCGCCGGCGTGCGCGAGGCCATCGAGGCGGTGGGGGCACGGGTTCTGTACCTTCCGCCCTACAGTCCAGACCTCAACCCCATCGAGCAGATCTTCGCCAAGCTCAAGCACCTGCTGCGAACCGTCGGCGCCCGAACCGTGCCAGATCTCTGGGCCGCCATCCGCTATGCCTTCGCCCGCTTCACACCAGACGAGTGCCGCAACTGCCTCACTGCCGCCGGATACGAAGACGACTTGGCCGTCGCTACATAGGCGGGAACAGCTCTAGGTGGCAGCCTCAACTGACTCTTCTCGGTCTTTAGGCGTCCACAACAGGGGGACCGCAATGGCGGCCCAGGGCATGCGGTGGAATTCACCGCCTCGGAAGATCTCTGTCGATTGACGTAAAGATCGTCGGCTAAGAGACTAAGGGTTCGCCGAGGCCTGGATCTGATGAATCAGTGCCAGCGAAGCTAGTCTGTCCCCACCCATCGCTCAATTCGCCCCGGTTCCACGAGGTTAGCCCGCCGTATATACTCGGTTGATGCTTTGATGAAGGGAAGTTATTCAAAAAGGATAGCTCGGTATAATTTTGTGTTACTTGTTGTGAGCATGCAGGGGCGACGACATCCCGAATGGTCGGCTAAATCGTCCCCCTCCGGGCGTTCTCCCCTGGCCGCGTCCGTGAAGCGGACGTTTCGTGATAAATTCATCAATGCTGCCGATTCGAGCTTCCTCGCGCCGAGGAGCGCGAGGAAGCGGATCGTGTCACGACAGGTGGAAGTCGGTCTGCGTGACGGTGGTGGCGTTGACGGCGAGGAGCAGGATCGTGTCGACGCCGATCACGACGGCGGTGTTGGCACCGGCCTGAGTGATCGCAACTTCGCTGGCGAAGCTGGCCCCCGTGATCCCGAGGCCCGTCAGGTCCATGACATCCTGGCCACCGGTCGGGTCGGCATCGAAGCCGACGATCCGGTCCGATCCGAACCCGGATGCGAACACGAAGGTGTCGTTTCCGGCGCCCCCTTTCAGGGTATCGTTCCCGAGGCCACCGTTCAGGCGATCTCCGCCGCTGCTCCCGACGAGCGTGTTGGCGAGCTCGTTGCCGGTGAGGCTGAGGCCGCCGACCTTAGCGATGAGGGTCTCGATCGATTCACCCGCCCCCAGGGTGAAATTGCTGCTGGCGTAGATCTTGTCGGTTCCAGCCCCGCCCGCCTCGTGGACGACGTCGTTCACGCCGTTGACGTAGTAGATGTCGTTGCCGCCAAAGCCGCTCAGAGTATCGGAACCGGCACCGCTGTAGAGCGTGTTGACGAGCTCGTTGCCGCCGAGGTTGATGCCGAGGTTTCCTGCCTTGGCGATCAGGGTCTCGACCGATTCACCCGCCCCCAGGGTAAAATTACTGCTGGCGTATATCTTGTCGGTTCCGCCCCCCGCCACTTCGTGCACGACGTCGCTTGCGCCGTTGACGTAGTAGATGTCGTTGCCGGAAAAGCCGCTGAGAGTATCGGCGCCGGCACCGCTATGGAGCGTGTTCGCGAGATCATTGCCGCCGAGGCTGATGCCGAGGTTTCCCGCCCTGGCGACCAGGATCTCGACGGCCTCACCGGCCCCCAGGGTGAAATTGCCGCTCGCGTAGATCTTGTCGGCTCCGCCACCGGCCACCTCGTGGACGACATCGCCCAGCTGATCGACGTAGTAGATGTCGTTCCCCGACCCTCCGGAGAGGGCATCCGCACCGCCAAGACCGTCGAGGACGTCGTTGCCGAGGGCCGAGGTGATCGTGTTCGCCAGATTGGTTCCCGTGAGCCGGTCGGCGTAGTCGCTGCCGAAGAGGTTCTCGAAGCCGTGGATCTGGTCGCCTTGCGCATGGCCGCTGCTGGCAGTCAGGGTGAGAAGATTGACCGTGACGCCGGCATTGGAACGCGCGTAGCTCAGGGTATCGATGCCGCCCCCGCCTTCCAGGTTGTCGCCAGCCCCTCCGCCCTCGATCATGTTGGCGAGGTTATCGCCGGTAATCCGGTCCGCGAGCGCGGAACCGACCACGTTCTCGACATTAACGATCACATCCCGTTCGGCGTCGCCCCCCAATGCCTCGTCGGGTAATAAGCGCCCGCTGCGGACCTGCATGTTGATCCTCACGCCCGCCGCGGAGGCGCTGTAATCCACCGTATCGATGCCGTCGCCGCCATCCACCGCATCGCGGCCCGCTCCCGGAGTGAGCCAGTCGTCACCGCCCCCCCCCTTGAGAAAATCCTTGCCGGCTCCGCCGCGGAGTGTGTCGGAACCCTCGCCGCCGTCCAGCACGTCATCGCCGCGACCGCCGTTCAGCGTATCGTTCCCGTCCTCCCCGTAGAGGTAATCGTCCCTCGTATCGGGGCCTGAACTCAGCGTGTCGTTTCCACCCTCGCCGTGGAGGGCGTCGCTGCCTCCCGTTCCTCCGTTCAGAATGTCGTTCCCGGCACCGCCATAGAGCGTATTGTCGCCCGACGTTCCGATGATACGGTTGTCGAGATCGTTGCCAACGAGGACGAGTGCGACGCCCGCCGCCACGCCCGCTCCGGTGAAATCGCGGTTCTCCTCGCCGGCTGCCAAGTTCCGCTGCTCCGACACTTTAAACGTGTCCCAGTGGCCATGCGCGATGCCGGAATTCCGGGCGATCAGGTCCGAGAAATGCTGCGCGTTGATATCGTTGACGAGCATCGTGCCATCGAGTTGTTCCAGGTAGTAGAAGCGGTCGCCTTCCTGCAGCCGGTCCAGCTGCTCCTGGAAGATCCACGTGAAGGTGGAGCCCATCTGGCTGCCACCGCTGGGCGCTTCGGCGAGACCGCCGATCCACAGGTCGACGTCGTTCACATGGCTGATGCCGGTGCCGTTGATCTTGCCGTTGGCCGGATCGATCACGTCCTCGCCATAGACGGCCTTGAACTGCGCCAGAAGCTCGGCTCTTTGAGCGGCGTTGCCGCGAAGGTGGGCCCCGAATTCGTTCCAGTTCTGGTAGGCCGCAAGGCTTGGCACACCCGGCCCCCCCGCATAATCGGACGCTTGGCCGAGAGCGTCGAGACTCGTGCCCGCGCTGCTCACTTCGGCCCTGAACTCGTTCAGCGAAGAGAGCCCGAGTTCGCGCCCGCGCATGATGTTGGCCGCACCGAGATCGAGCGGAAGCCCGAGAAGCTGGCTGCGCACGGCCTCGACCAGCTTCTCGTCGATCTGGTCGTGTGCCACCTGCATCGTCCCGGCCAGGAACGCCGCCGTCCCTCCCGTCACGCCCGGATGAGCCGAATCCTTGCCGGCGAACATGGCCGGGTTCAGGAAGGCCTGGATGAGGGGAACGTCCTTCAGTTCGCCGTTGGCATCGACGTAGGGAATCGTTTCGTTGATCATCGAGTGACCGACGCGATACATCGCACCAGCGAACTCCTCGGAGATCGCAGCGTTGACGTTCGCGCGATACCCGCTGAATCCGTGGTCACCGGCACCGGGAATCTCACCCGACATCGCGGTAGCGAACTCGTCGAAGACGATCCTCTGATATTCCGCCGAGGTGATGACCTTTGCGGCCTGGAAGACCTCCTCCGCGCTCCATTCGGGGTGAAGAGCGCGGATCTGGTCGGCCTGATAATTATGCTCCCGATGAAATACGGTATGCACGGAGGTTAGCGCGACGTTCTCGTTCGCCCGGTGATCACCGGCGATGTAGTAGGAAAGCAGCGTTTCCAAGCTGAAGTTCGGATCCGGCTGACCATCACGGCCGAGCGGGGACGTGTCGAAATCGTTTTTGTCGCCGAGCAGGATCGTGTGCTTGCCATCGCCGATATCGGCGAAGTCGACGAAATTGGCCGCGTTCTTCAGGTAGGTCCAGGCGGCGTAGTCTCCCCCCGATGCGCTCGCCAGATCCAGGGCATGGGCCATATCGGCATCGCTGACTCCGTTGTTTAGCAGGACGTCCTTGTAGGTCGCGAGGGTGCCGCGGGCGACGCCGTCCGGGCCGACCTCCTCCACGCCGTCGAGGAGATGATGCGTCTTGACGAGATGGCCGCCTGCATCGCGGATGACCGCGCCGTTGGCATCTCTCGCGGTTTCGCGAAGCAGCCAGGTCATGCCGGGCTCCGACCCGTAGGTCTGGTTCTGGTCCACGAAGGGCGAGACCTTGTTCAGGTGCTCGGTTCCATTCACGTTATCCAGGATGGCGTTGCCGTCCGTGTCGATCGTGTATCGGGCCGCGCGGCCGCCGATGAGGAACTGCAGCTGGGGTGGAACACCCTGGGCGATGATGTTGTCCGTCGTGTCGATGGTCAGACCGGGATTGGCGGCCGCGATCTGCGCGAGCTTCGCGTCGACGCCGCTCATATCGACGAATTGCGATCCGCCGCCACGGTCGTAGAAATCAAGGCCGTGATCGAAGAACTGACCGAACGACATCAAGAGGAGATTGGTACCGTAGCTATTCGGCGTCTCGACGGATTGGCCGTTCTGATCGATGGATTCGGAGACGACGTTGCTGATGACCCTCTCGTTGGGGAGCAGAGCGCCGCTGGCTCCAGTCACCCGAACGCCATTGATGCTCCCCGGTTCATAATGAGCAGCCGTCAGGCGAACGAAGGGCTGGTCCGCGTTGCCCCAAGAGGGGTGCGCGAGGTTGTTGCCCTCGCCATTGACCGCTCTGAAATCGCCCTCGTCGAACAACGTATCAAGGAAGGCCAAATCTTGTGATCGAAGTGAAATCGTCATTGGAACACTCCTTATCGATCGAGTAACCGGGGGTGTTCGCCGACTTTCGTCGGCGTTCATCGGTCTAAAACAAGTGGCCGATACTGGTCGTGTACGCGGCGGGTTCGACCGGCTGCGGCTACAGCAGGTGGAAGTCGGTCTGCGTGACGGTGGTGGCGTTGACGCCGAGGAGCAGGATCGTGTCGGCCCCGATCACGACGGCGGTGTTGGCACCGGCCTGAGTGATCGCAACTTCGCTGGCGAAGCTGGCCCCCGTGATGCCGAGGCCCGTCAGGTCCATGACATCCTGGCCACCGACCGAGTCGGCATCGAAGCCGACGATCCGGTCCGATCCGAACCCGGATGCGAACACGAAGGTGTCGTTTCCGGCGCCCCCTTTCAGGGTATCGTTCCCGAGGCCACCGTTCAGGCGATCTCCGCCGCTGCTCCCGACGAGCGTGTTGGCGAGCTCGTTGCCGGTGAGGCTGAGGCCGCCGACCTTAGCGATGAGGGTCTCGATCGATTCACCCGCCCCCAGGGTGAAATTGCTGCTGGCGTAGATCTTGTCGGTTCCAGCCCCGCCCGCCTCGTGGACGACGTCGTTCACGCCGTTGACGTAGTAGATGTCGTTGCCGCCAAAGCCGCTCAGAGTATCGGAACCGGCACCGCTGTAGAGCGTGTTGACGAGCTCGTTGCCGCCGAGGTTGATGCCGAGGTTTCCTGCCTTGGCGATCAGGGTCTCGACCGATTCACCCGCCCCCAGGGTAAAATTACTGCTGGCGTATATCTTGTCGGTTCCGCCCCCCGCCACTTCGTGCACGACGTCGCTTGCGCCGTTGACGTAGTAGATGTCGTTGCCGGAAAAGCCGCTGAGAGTATCGGCACCGGCACCGCTGTAGAGCGTGTTCGCGAGACCATTGCCACCGAGGCCGATGCCGAGGCTTCCCGCCCTGGCGATCAGGGTCTCGACCGCTTCACCCGCCCCCAGGGTAAAATTACTGCTGGCGTAGATCTTGTCGGTTCCGCCCCCCGCCACTTCGTGCACGACGTCGTTCGCGCCGTTGACGTAGTAGATGTCGTTGCCGGAAAGGCCGCTGAGAGTATCGGCACCGGCACCGCTATGGAGCGTGTTCGCAAGACCATTACCGCCGAGGCTGATGCCCAGCGTGCCGGCCCTGACGATGAGGGTCTCGACGGCTTCACCGGCCCCCAGGGTGTAATTGCCGCTCGCGTAGATCTTGTCCGCCCCAGCCCCGGCCACCTCGTGGACGACATCGCCCAGCTGATCGACGTAGTAGATGTCGTTCCCCGACCCTCCAGAGAGGGTATCCGCTCCTCCGAGACCGTCGAGGACGTCGTTGCCCGTGCCCGCCCGGATGATGTTGGCCCGGCCATCGCCCGTCACTGATTCCGGGGCGACATCATTGATCGTGATCGTGAAGGTTTTCGTGATGGTGAATGACCCATCACTGACGGACACCGTGATGTCGTGGCTTGGCGTCTGCTCGAAATCGATCAGCGTCCGGTCGGCGATGACGATCCTCCCCGTATTGTCGATCGCGAAGCGGCCGCCGGCATCGTCCAGCAGGGCATAGGCCAGGACGGCCGTATCGGCGTCGACTCCGACGACGCTTCCGACGACGGAGCTATTGACCCGGTTCTCGTCGGATGAAAGCGGTCCGCCGACAATGTCGGTTGGTGTATCGTTGATGGCGATGACAGGCGCGGTCGGGTCCGATATGAGCCGTTCGGGAACACCGAGACCATCCATGAAACTCGCGACAACGCGCAGAGACTGACCTGCCTGGAGGTCGCCGGGCGTGAAGGTCGCGCCGGTTGCGCCGGGGATGTCGCGCCAGTCGGTCCCGTCAAAGGACTGCCATGTCAGCACCAGGGTGCCCGGCCTGATCCCATTGAGATCGTTAAGGCTCAGAACCGCCGCGGTGAGGACCTGCTTCTCGGTGGGCGTCGCATCGTTGATCGTCACCGCCCCGGTCGCGATGGCGTTGGTCCCGCTGATCGTGATGGTCTGATCGGCGAATTGCAGCCGCTCGATGTTACGGATCGTATCGGTGCCATCCGTACCGACGTTGTCGGTCACGGTGCGGCGTCCGCCGCCATCGGGTCCGCTGATCGTGTAATCCGCGACATCGCCCGAGAAGACGGCGGTGTCGACGTCGTTGACGCCCACGCCCGTGGTGACGATCTCGCGGACGATGCCGAGCTGACCGGGATTGATCGCCCCGGACAACATCTGCGCCTTGATCTCGTTCAAGCTATCCACCGAGCGAATGACGGCGCCGCTGCCGTCCTTGTTCGCATGAACCGCGATCCGGACGTTGAGCCAGGCATCGCCGTCGATGAAATCGCTGCCGAGATTGCCGCGGATCAGGTCGCTGCCCGCGCCGCCGAGAAGGATTTCGCCGCCCGTGCTGCCGATACCGGCTCCTCCGCTCGGGTCGAAGACCACAGCGTTCGGCAGGCCCGGCGCCACGTCGAGAAGTCCGCGCAGGCCGGTGATCCTGTCGACGCCCGCCTGGGTGAGGACGTTGACGAAATTCTCACCGATCACGAGCTTGGAAGCACCGGTCAGGGTGTCGTTGAACTTCCATCCCGACAGGCCTTCGACGGAATCGAAGCGGTCTCGCAGGATGATGTTCTCCCGGTTGTCGAAGACGCGGATGCCGAGATCGGAATCCGCCGCGTTCGGATCGCCCTTGTGGATCGACCAGTCGAACCCCTCCATACCGTTGTTGCGCTGGATGCCCGGCCCTTCGACCATGATGTCGTCGCCGTTCTCGCCATCGTAATCCGTATCGTTCCCCTGACCGTTCAGGACGTCGTGGCCCACGATGGTGCTGTTGAAGAAGAGCTGCGAGTTCTCCCCCGAGAGCCCGTCGAAGCCCTCGCCGCCCTCGATCCAGTCGTCGCCTTCGTTGCCCATCAACGCATCGGGGGCGCTGCCGCCGAGAATGAAATCGTTGCCCAGCCCGGCAAACACCTCCTTAGTGTCGGTGGTGCCCATGATGAAATCCTGACCGGCATCGCCGAACAGCAGATCGAGGCCCGTGCCGCCGTTGATGACGTCGTTGCCGAGGTTGCCCCGCAGCACGTCGTCACCGAATGGATCCTCGATGATATCGTCGCCATCGCCGCCGAAGACGTTGTCGGATTCCATGCCGGCATTGAGGTAATCGTTGCCGCCGTCGCCCCAGAGGGTGTCGATGCCCTTGTCGCCGTAGAGCTTGTCGTTGCCCTCGGTGCCGCCGAGGACGAAATGCTCGCCGCCGCTCACCTTGAGCGTGCCGCCGACGTCATGCACCTTACCGTCGACGGTGATCGTGGCGCCGGTGTAACTGCGCACGACTTTAGGGTCGATCGCCTGCTGCGAGGCCCTGTCCCAGGTCGGATCCAGGCCATCCTGAGCGATGCCGCGGTCGAGTTCGAGGATGTAGTCCGGAGTGGTGAAGAGCGAGCCGTTGAGGTGAGTAGAGTAGAGCCCGCCCAAATCGGTGTTGCGCATCACCAGATCGGTGAAGGTGTTCGGCTCCAGATTGTTGAGCAGGTTCAGTCCCTGCGTGCGGCTCAGGTAGTAGAGCCGGTCGCCGTTCTGCAGATGCTCCATCTGGTATTCGAAGACGAAGTTGAAGGTCGAGCCCAGCATGCCGCCGAACTCGTTCAGCTCCTCGGCCAGGCCGCCAATCCAGAGATCGACCGTGTTGAGACCGCCGTGGTTGCCGCCTGCATAGTCGCCGGTCGCGTTCAAGAAATCGAGTCGATCGCCCGCGACACCGCTACCATTCTCGTCCACCCCCAGGACCAGTTCCATGGCCGCAACGCGCTTGGCATCGACCGTCGTCGCGCCGGTGATGGTCGCATGGGTCCCGTAGGCGGCGATGAAGTTGATGATCGAGGTGGGATTCTTGATGTGCTGTGCGAAGTCTGCCCAGCTCGTATAAGGTTTGAGATCGGGGTCGCCGAAATCAGTATAGAGCTGCTTGCGGGTCTCGTTGAGCGAAGGCACACCGGTGTCGCGGGCGCGGGCGATATTCAGCGCCGCTAGATCGAGCGGAAGGCCGAGCAGGTTGCTGCGCACGTCCTGGACGATGAACTCGTCCATCTCGTTTCCCACGTCGCGGGTCAGGCCCCGGATGATGGCACCGTTCGTCGCGGCGAGATCATGGGCCGTACCGACATACATCTGCGGATTGAGGAACGCTTCGATCAACGTTGCCTGGGCGTCGTCGCCGTTGACGGGGGCTAGGTCGTTATCGAGCCGGTCCACCGTACCGGTGAGCATCGAATGGCCGAAGCGGTAGACCACATGCGCGAACTCGGCCACGATCGATGGGTCGATGTCGGCGCTGTTGGTGAAGACGAACGGATCGACGTTCGGCTGAACGCGGCGCGCAAATTCCTCGAAGACGAGATGCTGGTACTGCATTTCGGTAACGAAGCGCGCGGCTTGGAAGAGGCGTTCACCGTCCCATTCGAGTCCTGAGGCGGATGCAGGGATCTGCGTGATGTCCTTCGTCAGCCATTCGTTGATGAAATCGATGTCGCCGGTGGCGAGAATCGTGGCCTTGTTCTCCTCGACCAGACGGTTGTGCTCCGAATGGAAGACGGAATGCACCGCGGTGAGGGCGACGTTCTCGTTGCCGCGCCCGTCGCCGGTCACAAAATGCGCGTCGAGCATTTCGTTGTCGTAGGTCAGCGGATTCCGGTCGTCGGCCACGAGATCGGCCGCATCGATCCTGCCGTCGAAATTGAGGTCCTTCAGATCGTCGAGATCGATGCCACCGCTCTGGTTCGCATCCCGGATGACGCCCGCTCCGGCAGCGAGGTCGGCCGCATTGCTAACGCCGTCGCCATTGAAATCGAGGCGGTCGTCGTCGGCGACCTGTTGCAGCTTCGGAGTTCCCGGATTGTGGTCGTGATCGACGAAGACCGGCTCGGCGTGATGCGCGATGTCGTTGAGGAAGGCGTGGTTGGTGCCGATGGACCCCGCCGTGGTGATGCCCGCGGCGGTTCCTTCCTTGAACCAGGGGGTGTCGTGCGTGGCGTCCGGCGCCATGACCAACTGAGCGTAGCCGTTCTCGCCGGGAATGAAGCGACCGTACTGATCGGTCTTGAGCAGCGGGACGTTGTGGACGTCGAAATCGCCGAGCCGGATGCCCAGCATCTCGAGCGCCTGGGCCTTGACCTCGGCCCAGTTCCCGATTGCGCCGTCGAGGGATCCGTTGCTCGCCTTGCCGTCGAGGAGGCGCCCGGTCGAGACCGCGTGGCCGATGGCATTCTTCTCGTATTCGCGCAGGAAGACCTGATGAGAGGCATGTGACGTATAGGTCTGGTTCTGGTCGACGAACGATGTCGTCGTGTTCTCATGTTGCGGGACGCCGTTCGCATCGAGCGTCACGGTCGCCCGCGTCAGCGCCATGAAGTTGGTCGGGCTGCCCGGTACGTAAAGCGGGTCGTCGGGCTGCAGCGGAATATAGACCGTGCCATTATTGCCCTTGGTGACGAGATCCAGCCCATGGTCGAAGAACTGGCCGAAGAAAGTCATATAGGAATTGAAGCCCGGGGACAGACCGATATCGGGTGACTGGTTCGGGATCTTGGCGATGTCGGCGTTGGTGACGACCAGCTGGTTGCCCGTCGGTGTCTCCCCGGGGCGGATCGGAACCATTCCGGGATGATCCGCCTCGAAGGCCGCGAGCGAGAGGGGATTGTTGAACCAGGCGTCGAGGGCCGCCGGGTTGTCGACGGTCATGTTGACGATGAGATTGGAGATGATGCGAGGATCCGCGTCGGCGACGCTGCCGGAGATCCCATAATCTGTGTTGGTGATCGTAGGGGCGTCCGATCCAGGTGGACCGAGAGGCATCGTGTCCCCGTCGCCGTCATTCATGAAGACCGGGTCCAGCAGGCGCGGGAACAGATTGTCGCCGGCACCGTATTCGGGTTGTAGGAGGTTGTTGTCCTGACCATCGACCGTGCGCAGGCCGTAGGGCGTTAAGGCGGCATCGGCGTCAGACAGGCCGACATAGACAGACTGAATCGCTGCCGTCATCGTCTTGCCGTCGGCATGCGCCTCCGCGATCTTGATTTGCTTGAGTATGAAGCTGAGATCATCTTGATTGACAATGAAACTCGTAGTCATTGCTCCCTCCCCTGATCAAAAGTATTCGATTTTTACGCGATTATATTTGACCTTCGAGTCTTTCAACCGCTCGACGTTTTACAAATATTACGCCCTATGCATCTTCGATATATTCAAGAGATATAAGTTCAATACTTATAAGCGCGCAGACGAATCGCTCAGTCGAAGAGCCATCAGCGCAACAAGTGAAAATAAATATAGAAATCGCGGCAATCAAATGCCTATGTCAGTATTACTTCATGCTTCAGGGCGATAATCTAGCGCATATTTCGGCATATAGTCCGAAATAGATGGTCGACAGAGCATTTTGCCTAGTACCGACCATGCCGAAGGGGCGGCAACGGCTCGCCCTCCGGGAGAGTAATGCTGGCGATTTCCCTGCACGAGCCAGCCACCAACGCGGCCATGCTTGTGGTGCGATCGGTTGTTAATACCGAATTGATCTAACGGCTGAGCACGCACGCGAGCATCATCGTAGAGGCACCGAAAGAATCCGTCACCGAACACTGCATGAGGGCCGACGCCGCGAGGGTAACCAAAGATGGACAGGGCAATAGGCGACTGGCAGCCGATCGACACAGCCAAACCCAAGACATGCAAAGATTTTCTTGTTTCCTGCCCAAATGGATTGGTTACCTTGGCGTGGCTGGCAGACGATGGATGGAACGACTCCACTGTGCCGGACAACCTCGATCCACGGCTGGATCCTCAGCCAACGCATTGGATGCCGTTGCCTCAACCGTTTCAGACCGGAGATCCCCCGCCTCGTCTACGCCGGAAAAGGGAGAAGGATGGAGGAAGGTGAGAAATCGAAGATCCATCTTTTGTGCTCATTTTTGCATCAACAGTTGTCAACTGTATTGATCTGCTGTTTTCGAATTTATTATAAATTAAAAACGACGAGTAAATTACAGCGAATGCAGATTGAACATTAATTCGAAATTTGAGGATGTTTTGGAAGACATTCTAGATCAATAATAATTAATCTATATATCGCATGGCAATATATTTATATAAACGTGTTACCGACGAGTTTGAGTCAATTTAAATTATTTCTGGGTGATTCGGCGGCGGGAAAGACTATATGATTAGTGTGCGAAAGGGTGGACGCCTTCTGCCGTCAGAACTGCTTTATGAAACAGCTTGCCCTGGCTATCATCATTCTTAAAAGTGACACCGAACGTCCGTCTGTGGGTAGCCGACCTACTTCCGTTCACGGCACGATCCGGATCCAAAGTTCTCACTCCCGCAGCGTCCGCTATCGAGGTGCTGCCAGCGTCGGCTGGACAGCGGCTATATGCGCTAAGCTGTCGATTCGCGGCCCTCGTTCGAACGTCCGTTTCTTAGATCTCGTCGCTTCAAACCGGACCGTCGCAAACCCACCCGACCCGGTCGTAGAACGGTCGGACAGGTCCCGACTCAACCTCGCCGTTCAGTCATCACAGCCATCCGCGACATGCGAAGCCAGTCAAATGGCTCGGTCCGGTCACCCGCTGACAGATGGCGGTCGTCCCTATTCTGTCGTTAAGGGGCCGCTAACTAGGAGGAGGCACCCTGACGGCTCTCTCAGAGCCTGTCCGATAACGCCTGATGGGGGTTGAGCGACCGGGACGGCGGTGATTCCAAGAGGGTGCTGAAGCCTGATTTGGAAGTGCCATGTGGACCCCGATCACTCGCCGGCAGCATAGCCGCGCCGGCCTGCGCTACGAAACCGACCTAACGGATAGCGAGTGGGCCGTGATCGCGCCGCTGCTGCCGGTGCCGGCCTCGTGCGGTCGTCCGCCTGTCTGGACGATGCGCGAGATCTGGAACGCGATCTTCTATGTGCTGCGCGGCGGCATCGCGTGGCGGATGATCCCGAAGGACCTGCCTCCGCGCAGCACAACGTTCGGCTACTTCAGCCGCTGGCGGGACGCGGGCCTGTTTGGCCGGATCAACCATCACCTCGTCATGGCCGACCGTGAGCGGGTCGGTCGAGAGGCTTCGCCGACGGCTGCGGTGCTTGACAGCCAGAGCGTCAAGACCACCGAGAGCGGCGGCCCGCGCGGCTACGACGCCGGAAAGAAGATCAAGGGCCGCAAACGTCAGGCCCTGGTCGATACGGACGGGCGGGCGCTCGTCCTCGATCCGCAGGCTGCGGACGTACAAGATCGGGATGGGGCCGGACCGGTGTTGCGCCTATCGCGGCGGACTTTCCCGTTCATCACCAAGGCCTTTGCCGATGCGGGCTATGCCGGCGATAGGCCCGCGACCGCCACGAGCATCACCGTCGACATCGTGCGCAAACCCAAGGATCAGGTCGGCTTCGCCGTGCATCCGCGCCGATGGGTGGTGGAACGCTTCTTCGGCTGGATCAGCCGCAACCGCCGCCTTTGGAAGGACCCGGAGGCGACCCTCGCCTCGGCCCAGGCCTTCCTCTACGCCGCCGCCGTCATGATCCTCGTTCGAAGGTTAGGCCGAGCAGTGTGACTTATCGGACGGACTCTCAGGGACGAACCATGCAACGCGCCTTAGTCCGACTATGGACTGTCCTGAAAGCCACTCTGGCGATTGGGCTGCTTGCGGCCAGTTCCCTCTACTCGGCTAGCGTCGCTGACCGGCAGGGCCTCAACCCATTCGCCGCTGCCCTGACCGAACCGACGACGACGACGGGAGCGATCAGGCCCAAGCTCGCCCCGTAGCGGCGAGCCGCGGCCTACCTGGACGGAAGACGACAGGACGGCGGCGTATCGATCGCACATGACGGAGGCGCCTCGCGGTAGATCCTGACCAGCGGCGGCTCCTCACCATTCTCTATCGCGTAAAGACGTTCCTCCTCAACGTAGGCCCAGCTCTTCTCGTCTGAGTGCTCTGCTTCGAGGAACACGCCGGATCGACAGCCCCAGCCGTGAGCCCGTGCCACCTGCGCCTGCTCGTAGCTCACCGAGTAGTACCCGAAGTCATGAGCCTCCCGATCGCGGCATAGGATCTTGCCGTCGTCGGTGACGATGTCGCCTGGCTTGGCACTGGCCGGAATGTCGATGGTCATTGGGTCGCTCCAGGAGCGGGATGAGGGACCGTTTCGATCGCGGCCTTGATCAGATCACGGAGAAGGTCCGGTGCCAACTCCGGATCGTCCTATGGGATCTCTGCCTCTTTGGAGGCCGACGTTAGGCGCGTCACGAGCTCAGCGACGCGGGCTTCGATGTTTCCAGAAAAGGAGAGATCGCTCGGGACATTCTCGCTGATCCAATCGCGCACGAAATTCGAAGGGTTCTCGGCCATGGCGTCCTCTGCATCCGACCCGTGATCAGATCGGGGCGGCGGCGATGCTAACTCGATCCTCGTCAAGGGGAAGCGAAGCCCCGCTTTCATCCGCATTTGCTAATTTCGTCGCGGTTCTAGCGGCTTCGCGTTCCAGCCTAGCAGCTTCGAGATCCAGTCGGATGTCTTCGAGTTCCGCAGGTCCAATCATCGCGGCGCACTCCCATGACGATTGCAACGCAGCATAATAAAGAGACGTTGGCAGCCAGCTGTTCCCCACCTGTGGCCTCGGTACGAAACCGGACGGCGCTCTCCCGCTTCGAGCGGACGCGGTACTTCCGGAACGTGCCCGGTCGACCGACGGGCGCGGTGCCGATCTGGGCTGCGAGGCGGTAGGCTGAAGCCCGTCGTGGACGGCTTCCGCAACTACGTCGATGACGGGTTCGGGGAGATGGCGCAGCGTCTGGCGCCGGAGGAGATGTTCCTCGACAAGGCCAACCTGCTGACGCTGACCGCGCCGGAATGGGTGGTGCTGACCGGCGGCCTGCGCGCCCTCAACGCCAACCACGACGGGTCGAACCGGGGCATCTTCACCGACCGGGTCGGCGTGCTGACGACGGACTTCTTCCGGAACCTGACCGATACGAATCTGGTCTGGGAGAAGGCCGACTCGGCCGGGACGTCCTTCGCCCTCAAGGACCGCGAGAGCGGGCAGACGAAGTTCCAGGCCACGCGCAACGATCTCGTCTTCGGGTCGAACGCGCAGCTGCGCAACATCGCCGATGCCTATGCCGGCAGCGATGGCCAAAGCCGGTTCGTGGCGGATTTCGTGCGGGTCTGGGACAAGGTGATGATGCTGGAACGGTTCGACGTGAAGGGTCACCGTCGTTACGGACCCATGGCGGCCTAATCGTCGCGGCTGCGAGCAACCCGTGCCCCCGTTCCACCCTTCGGTGGGCCGGGGGCACCACGAGAGCAGGTCGGCTCAGAGGCGATGTGTCATCCTGGATGTTCCGACCCCAGCGGATCGAGGGCGAGGCCCGGTCATCACCGTTTTCCATCCTCCGCCCGGATCGGCAATGCGTTCGCGCGCTTGATCTGGCCAAGGGCGAAGCTCGATTCGATCGCTGCGACGCCGTCGAGGCGGGTGAGCTTATTCTTGAGAAAGCGCTCGTAGGCTTCGAGATCCTCGACGACGATCCGGAGCAGGTAGTCGCGCTGCCCCGTCATCAGGTAGCAATCGACCACCTCCGGCCAGCGGATGACGGCCATGGCAAAGCGGTCGAGCTCCTCCTCGCGCTGGCGTTCCAGCTTCACCGAGGCGAAGACGCTGACCGGCAGCCCGACCGCGACCTGGTCGACGACCGCCACGTAGGCCTTGATCACCCCGGCGGCCTCCAGGCGGCGCACGCGCCGCGCGCAGGGCGAGGCGGAGAGCCCGACCCGCTCGCCGAGCTGCAGCACCGTCAGACGGGCATCCTCCTGGAGCGCCACGAGGATATTGCAGTCGATGGCGTCGAAATCGGCTTTTGGCACAGAACACTCGCGATCGTTACCCCGGCAGTCCATTTGAGCCACAATCCTTGCATCCGGCAAGTGGGTTTGGTCCCTTTTCGCCCCACGCCGTGGCTACGATTGGCCCATGAGCGATCCGCGATTACCCCACCTGACCGCGCTGGCCCGGAAGAGCCTCTGGCTCTCGACCTGGATCATCCACAACGCCAACCACCTCCGCGCCTCGGCGGACGGGTTGAAGGTGGGCGGCCACCAGGCCTCCTCGGCCTCGCTCTGCGCGATCATGACGACGCTCTACGGCGCCGTGCTGCGCCCGGAAGACCGGGTCGCGGTGAAGCCCCACGCGAGCCCGGTCTTCCACGCCCTGCAATACCTGTTCGGCCAGCAGACCCGTGAGAAGCTGGAGAACTTTCGCGGCTTCGGCGGCGCCCAGTCCTATCCGTCGCGCACCAAGGACGTGGACGACGTCGACTTCTCCACGGGCTCGGTCGGCCTCGGCGTGGCGCAGACGCTCTTCGCGTCGCTGACGCAGGATTACGTACGGGCGAAGGGGTGGGGCGGCGAGCGGACCGAGGGCAAGATGGTCGCCCTCATCGGCGATGCCGAGATGGATGAAGGCAACATCTTCGAGGCCCTGCTGGAGGGCTGGAAGCACGGCCTGCGCAACACGTGGTGGATCGTCGACTACAACCGCCAGAGCCTCGACGCGGTGGTGCGCGAGGGGCTGTGGTCAAAATTCGAGGCGATGTTCCGCAATTTCGGCTGGGACGTCGTCGTGCTCCGCCACGGCACGCTCCAGCGCGCCGCCTTCGCGGAACCGGGCGGCGAGCGCCTGAAGGACTGGATCGAGGCCTGCCCGAATCAGACCTATTCGGCGCTGGCCTTCCAGGGCGGCGCGGCCTGGCGTCGGCGCCTCACGGAGGAACTCGGCGACCAGGGCGACGTTTCGGCCCTGATCGACCGGCGCTCGGATGCGGAACTCGCCGCCCTGATGGGCAATCTCGGCGGCCACGACCTGCTCATGCTGCTGGAGGCCTTCGAGGCGGCCCGCGCCCATGACCGCCCGGTCTGCTTCATCGCCTACACGATCAAGGGCCACGGCCTGCCGCTCGCCGGCCACAAGGACAACCATGCGGGCCTGCTGACCCCGACCCAGGTCGAGGGCTTCCGGGCCGAAATGGGCATCCGGCCGGGCCGCGAATGGGACCCTTTCGAGGGCCTCGACATCGCGCTGGAGGCCATGCGGCGCTACCTCGCCGAGGTGCCCTTCGTCCAGCGGGGGCGCCGCCGCTACGAGGCTCCGGCGATCCCGGTGCCGGAGCGTCTCGCGACTCCGAAGCAGGCCTCGCTCTCGACCCAAGCCGGGTTCGGCCTGCTGATGCACGAGATCGCCAAGACCGACGGCGCCTTCGCGGCGCGCATCGTCACCACCTCGCCCGACGTCACGGTCTCGACCAATCTCGGTGCCTGGGTGAACCGGCGTGGCCTCTTCGCCAAGCAAGCCATGGCCGACCTCTTCCGCCAGGAGCGCATCCCCTCGACCTTCAACTGGACCTTCTCGCCCACCGGCCAGCACCTCGAACTCGGCATCGCCGAATCGAACCTGTTCACCGCGCTCTCGGCGCTCGGCCTGTCGCATTCGATCTTCGGCGAGCGCCTGCTGCCGGTGGGCACCCTCTACGATCCCTTCATCGAGCGCGGCTTGGACGCCCTGAACTACGCCTGCTACCAGGATGCGCGCTTCATCCTGGTGGCGACGCCGGCCGGCATCACCCTCGCCCCCGAGGGCGGCGCCCACCAGTCGATCAAGACGCCGCTGATCGGCATGGGCCAGGACGGGCTCTCCGCCTTCGAGCCGGCCTTCGTGGACGAACTCGCCGTGCTGCTGCGCTTCGCCTTCGCGCATATGCAGCGTTCCGGCGCGCCCGAGCCCGACCCGGTCACCTGCCTGCCCGATGCGGCCGGCGGCTCGGCCTATTTCCGGCTCTCGACGCGGGCCGTGGAGCAGCCGGTCCGAGTGATCGATTCGGATCTTGCCGCCGATATGGTGGCGGGGGCCTACTGGCTGCGCCGGCCCGGCCCGAACGCGGAGGTCGTCGTCGCCTATCAGGGCGCCATCGCCCCCGAGGCGATCGCCGCCACGGGCCTGATGGCCGAGGATCGGCGCGATGTCGGCCTCCTCGCCGTTACCTCCGCCGACCGGCTGCAGGCCGGCTGGACCGCTGCGCAAGGGCTGCGCGAGCGGGGATCGCCGGGCGCGTCGAGCCATATCGAGCGACTGCTCGCCGGCGTACCCAGCCATTGCGGCCTCGTCACCGTCCTCGACGGCCACCCGGCCACCCTCGGCTGGCTCGGCTCGGTGCTGGGTCACCGCACCCGCGCCCTCGGCGTCTCGCATTTTGGGCAGACCGGCACGATCGCCGACCTCCACCGGCATTTCGGCATCGATGCACGGGGCATCGCCACGGCGGCCCAGGCCATCGCCCCAGGTCGCCGGATCCGGCATCTCCAACTCGCTTGAGCCTGACGCCCGCTGCATCCGCTTCCTCGCGCTCACGCCGTTGGCGTGAGCGGTGTCGATGTGGTGCATCTGTCACCGCGTATTCCGGCACCGGTGCCATGCTGGGTTGGCTCGGTGTTGCCCTTGCGGCCTCGAATGTGTTGTTCGGCGGCCTGCAGAAGATCACGGCGGTGCAACTCGGGCTGTCGCCGGTCCTGATGGCCGCGTCCAACTCCTCCGGGGGCGTAATGGGCAAGATGATCGACGCGCAGTCTATCGTCGTCGCCTCCACTGCGACGCAGTGGTACGGCACTGAGGCGACGATATTGCGCTACGACATCTTCCACTCGATCGCGCTTGCCTGCCTCGTCGGTGTGCTGGTGATGCCGCAAACCTATCTGCCGTCCTTCACAGCCATGGTCCCGGCGCATTGAAACCTGCTAGAGCGCTCACCGCCGAAGTGGATGCCGGTTCGGCGATAAGAGAGCGCAGATCTTGGCAGGGGGCGTAGGAGCGCCCCCGCTTCTTTCCTTCATTCGGCGATGGCGCGACGCGCCCGCGGAGACCCACGATGCGTCTGAGCGACTGTCACAGCTTCCACGATTTCCGCCGCATGGCGCAGGCGCGCCTGCCGGGACCGATCTTCGACTACATCGACGGGGCAGCGGACGACGAAGTGACCTACCGGCGCAACACCGCCGCATTCGAGACTTGCCAACTCGTCCCCAACGTCCTGCGTGGCGTGGGCGAGATCGACATGTCCGTGACGGTGATGGGCCAGAAGCTCGCCATGCCGGTCTATTGCTCGCCGACCGCCTTGCAGCGGCTGTTCCACCACGAGGGCGAGCGGGCCGTCGCCGCTGCGGCCGGCAAGCATGGAACGATGTTCGGCGTATCCTCCCTCGGGACGGTGAGCCTGGAAGAGGCGCGCCGGATCAGCAGCGGTCCGCAGGTCTATCAGTTTTATTTCCACAAGGACCGCGGCCTGAACCGCGCGATGATGGAACGGGCCAAGCAGGCGGGTATCGAGGTGATGATGCTGACGGTCGACAGCATCACGGGCGGCAACCGCGAACGCGACAAGCGGACGGGCTTCTCCATCCCGTTTCGCCTGACCCTCGCCGGGATGATGCAGTTCGCGGTGAAGCCGGCCTGGGCGATCAACTACCTGACCCACGAAAGCTTCAAGCTACCTCAGCTCGACGGCCATGTGGACATGGGTGGGGGCGCGCTCTCGATCAGCCGTTACTTCACCGAGATGCTCGATCCCTGCCTGTCATGGGACGACGTGGCCGCCATGGTTCGGGAATGGGGCGGCCAGTTCTGCCTCAAAGGCGTGATGTCGGTGGACGACGCCAAGCGCGCGGTCGAGATCGGCTGCACCGGTATCGTGCTGTCGAATCACGGCGGACGCCAGCTCGACGGCTCCTGCTCGGCATTCGATCAGCTCGCGGAGATCGTGGACGCGGTCGGCGACCGGATCGACGTGATCATGGATGGGGGCGTTCAGCGCGGTACCCACGTGTTGAAGGCCCTGTCACTCGGCGCGAAGGCGGTCGGCCTGGGTCGGTACTACCTGTTCCCTCTCGCCGCAGCCGGTCAGCCGGGTGTCGAGCGCGCCCTGGACCTGATGCGGTCCGAAATAGAACGCGACATGAGGTTGATGGGCTGCGCGTCCATCGACCAGCTGACGCGCAGCAACCTGCGGTTTGTCTGAGAGGGATACCGTCCCTTCCCGATGCCCGATCTCCGAGAACGTTGGGGATCGGGTGTCATGGGATACGTCCGCGTAAGATGGACGGGGCGGTGCCCTAGTAGCGCGCAAGTGCGTCTTCCGGTCGGTCCTTGCATTTGCGGGAATCCTGATGGGATAGTCATGCGGAAGCCGCCGTCTCCCGCTCGAACCTTTATGCGCCCGGATACAGCTTTTGGGGGCGGTCCACCGATGGATCGCGCGAACCCCGGCCGTTCCATGCCTGTCACCATTCCGGTCGCCGCCCTCGCCTCGAAAGCGGCCGAGCCTCCCTCCAGACGCTTCATCGTTGGCCAGGACCCGCAGGGGAACTGGGTCGCCATGGAAGTCCACGGCCTCGGCGGCGGTCTGTTCCGCACACGGCACGATGCGCTGCACTACGCGACCGACATCACCGGCCATCGTCCGGATGCGGTGGTGATGTCGGCCGACCGCATCGAGCTTCTTCTATGAGATCGGCGCCGTTCGGCATGCGACCGGCCCGGAGCCAGCGGGCGCGGTGTATCCGTCATCCGGCTGCGCGCGCCCCCTCGCCTCTCGACGCGCCGGGCGCGTACGGCCTCGAAGCCACGGGGCTTCGGCGTGAGCCACCTGGAACGCCCATCCCGAGGCCTGTCCGTCACGAGAGGCGGACAGGAATGCGGGCTCTGAGCCGCGTTCAGGATCTGCGAGAGCCGCACGATGAAGTCCCGACCCGGATTGGTCCCGAATTCGAACCGCTCCTGGTAGACTGCGAACATCAGGTCCCGCCGCCTGCGCGAGCGTGCCAGATCGGCGGCCGCCAGTGCTTCGGGCAGGTCTGCCAGGGTCACCTCGGTGCAGGAGCAGGTTTTTAAGTCGCGTACTCCCAAGGTTCGCTTTGGCCGTTCTCAGTGGTCGGAATGCACCGAGCGGTTCATGGCGATGATCTCGGCATGGCTGGGGTTGGGACCGAGCTTTCCCATGAGGCCGTAGACTCGGTTCAAGGTCTTCGGCGCCTCTCCCTTCACCGCGGCGAGCAGGGCCTCGTGCATCGTCTCCGCGTCGTAGTCGCAGCAATAACTCGGGTTGGCGGGCTGCTGACGCCAGGATTCCGCCAGCATTCCGGCATCCACCGGGTCGAAGCCGATCTGGTCCACGATGCCCATGACGGTCCGCTTCGCGGCATCGTCATCGCCGGCCACGGCGACGGCGATCCGGTCGGGCGCTCCGGCCGGACGACCGAGTTCGGCGAGGGAATGGGCGAGGATGTTGTTGAACGCCTTGATGATGGGGCGGCCGACCTGTTCCGACACCCAGACGCTCTCCGTCTTCCCGGCGTCGAGTTCGGCGATCTGCGGATCGCGCAGGCCGGGATAGTAATTGCCCGTGTCGACGATCGGAGTGGCCGCGGGCAAGCCGTCGAACAGGTCCTTCGGCAGCGTCGCCACGGCGGGGAACGGGATCGACAGGATCACGAGGTCCGCGCCCTCGACGGCGCCACGGATATCGACCGGAGTCGCGCGGATTTCCTGGGCGAAGGCGTGGACGCCGTCGGGGCCCTTGGAATTCGCGACGCGGACCTCGTGCCCTGCCGCGCTGAGCTTGCGGGCGAGCGTGCCGCCGATATTGCCGGTGCCGATGACGCCGATGTTCATGCCTGGTTCCTTTGCAGTTGGATGGATGGCCCCTTCAGGGGGCGGTGGTCGGGCGCGCGAGAGCGTCCAGCGTCCGCCGTAGCGATTCGAGGCCGTCCGGGGTCAGCTGGCACGCCGTCCGGATCTTGTCGGGAATGCCGCGAAGCGCGTCTTCCATGGCCCGGCCATGCGGGGTGAGATCGATCAGAACCCGGCGTTCGTCGGACGCGTCACGCGTCCGCGTGACCACGCCAGCGGCTTCCAGCCGCTTGAGCAACGGCGTCAGTGTGCCGGTCTCCATGTCGAGGCGGGCACACAACTCGCCTACGGATTGCGGCGAGCGGTTCATCAATTCGAGGGCGACGAGGTACTGCGAGAACGTCAGACCCAGCGGCTCCAGGAACGGCTTGTGCAGCCGCACCATGCGGTTGGCGGCCGCGTTGAGCGCGAAGGAGAATTCCGCGGCGGTGCTTTGTCGATCGTCGGCCATTTGTGAAGCTTGCTATCATGTAGTGTGCTATATAACTGGCCGAAGACAGCGCCTCGTCAACCCCCGCGATGCCGACATTCCAGCGGAGCAGGCGTGCCGACGAGTGGCCGGAACGGGTCGCGAGAGCGGTGGAGGAGATCGGTACGGCATCCCGAAGCCATGGACGCAGCCAAGCCGATCCTGACGACGAAGCAGCGCCTTGACGAAGCTAACGGAATCTCATCGGGTCGTAGCGCCGGGACGCCGGCATTCTCCGACGCCCACCCTGCCCCTGCCCCGCCGTGAGACCGGACGTCTCCGCCTCCGTCCGAGCGACCCGCTAACGCCCGCTTCCACCCAGCGCGCGAACCGGAGCACCGGCGAGGTCGACCGTGGAGCCCACGGTGTCGCGGAGGCCCGAGCCCATGTTCGAGAGGTGCTCGCCATATGTTTCACGGGTCTGCGGGTCGACGAGCGCGACCGGGGCCGCGACCGCCAACGCCGCCCCCGTCGCCACCGTCGATGCGGCACCCGCGGCCGTACTCACCAGCCGGTCGCCGATGCCGATCTGCCCGTCCGAGATCGGCTGGCCGTCGGCAAGCCGTCTACCCAGCAGGGCGACGACTTCGCCGGATGCGAACTTGCCGTGGTTGAGCGCATCGTCCGACTTCACTGTCGACAGATTCAGGACTGCGACGTTCTCCCGTTCCAGCTCGGAACGATAGGGCTCGGCAGCAGGGTCGATGGCCCCCAACCGTACGCTGTCTCCCCAGACCAAGCGGGAGACGGCGAGAGCCTGGTCGTCCCCGGACACCATCAGCGTCAGGCGTGGGCGGTCCTTGCCCATGTCGTGGAACGCAGCGCGGGCGAGGTCCATATCGACGTCGGGTGCCGCCAGGATCACGTTCCGGATCTTGGGGGCCACGCGCTTGTCGCGGATGGCCATCTGACGGAGGCTTTCCAGGGCGAGCCAGTTGCCCATCGAGTGGGCCAGGACGGTGATCTCACCGACATTCGGGTCCCGCGCGAGGTCGCGCAACAGCGTCTCCAGGGCGTTGCGGGAGAAGTTGGTACTCTCCCGGTCGTACCCATAGGCGAGCACACTGCCGCGCGACGGCCATGTGAACAGGACGGGCGCGACCTCGGCGCCAGAATCATGCACGATCTGCGCGAACCGAAAGACGGCGTCCTCGAACTTGTTGTTGAAGCCGTGCACGAAGACGAGAGCGTGGCGCTTGGCCCCGCGCCGGACCGACCGACCTGTCCAGCTGGCGACCTTCGACCGCTCGACCGGGTCGGCGCGTAGCGCCACGAAGTCGGTGGCCGGATTGCCCGGAACGGATTTCGGCCATTGAACCGAGCCGGGCTGTCGCGTGGCGTCCGGCGGGATGGAGACCGCGAGGTCGGTATAGGTCACGGCCTCGCCCCGCTCGCCGGAGAACAGAACGCCCTTGTCCGCCGCGGATTTGCGGGTCGTCGCAACGAGCATGTCGACACGCGAGGTCCCGGGCACCGCCCCCGCATCGGCGATGGGCAGGAGCACGCCGGACGGGCGGCCGGCGCAGGCCGGCAGGGCGAGTAGTGCCGTCAGGACGAGCGCCGCACGCCCATCCCGTTCAATTCGTCCGAACACTCGTGCCCCCGAAAACTGCCGTCCCATGCAACCTGGACGACCGGCCGGTTAACGGGCTGTCAAGGTCGGTACGGGCTATCGCAGGATTGAGGCGGGACCCAGGCTCGGCTCGGATTGCGATCGCCTCATGCGCCGGGCTTTTCCAACGCCGATGCGCCGTGCTTTTCTGACGCCGATGCGCCGTCCCGGCGGATGCCATAAGGTGAAATGGCGCCCATCGTCGGGTTCCCGGTTTCGCCGGTTCCGAGGCTTGCCGGTTCCGAGGCTTGCAGCCCGATGACGCGACCCGGCCCTCACAGAGATGCAGCCATGGTCCAGGACGTTGACGAGGGAGACGACTGGCGCTCGGTCGGCACGCGGTCGCAGGATTCCGCCGCCCTCGAGACGGCCCGGCAGCGGGCGCGGGAGCCGGACCGGGGCCGCGATGCGAGCCGTCCCTCCGACATTCCGGGGGCGGGATGGAAGGACATCCTGTGGCGCGTCCTGTGGGCCCTGCCGCAGGATCGCGTGCTGACCACCGCCGGCGGCGTCGCCTTCTTCGCCCTGCTCGCCGTGTTTCCCGGTCTCGTCGCCGTGGTCTCGATCTACGGGGTGTTTTCCGATCCCGCCGTGATCAGCCAGCATGTCGGGCTCCTGACCTACATCCTCCCCACCGCGGCCCTCGATCTCCTGGCCGAGCAGCTGGTGCGAATCGCCGAACGCAGCACGGGGTCGCTCGGTCTCACCTCGACGATCAGCCTGCTCATCGCCCTGTGGAGCGCGAATTCCGGCGTCAGCGCCCTCTTCGATGCCCTCAACGTCATCTACCGGGAGCGGGAGGACCGGACCCTGGTCCGGTTCTATGCCACGACCTTCCTGTTCACACTCGGCGGGGCCGCGTTTCTCCTCCTGACGATCAGCGTCGTCGTCCTCCTTCCCGCGATCCTGGAGCGGGTCGGGTTCGGGGGATTGGCCGACACGCTCCTGTCCGTGGCGCGGTGGCCGGTCATCCTGGTCGTGGTGAGTCTGAGCCTGTCGCTGATCTATCGCTACGGCCCGAGCCGGCGCCGGGCGAAATGGCGCTGGGTGACCTGGGGCAGTGCGCTGGCGGCGTTTCTCTGGGTCTGCACCTCCGGGGTGTTCTCCTGGTACGTCGCCAGCTTCGACAGCTACAACCGCATCTACGGGTCGCTCGGCGCCGGCATCGGCTTGATGTCGTGGATGTGGCTGTCGATCGTGGTCGTCCTGCTCGGCGCCGAGATCAACTCGGAGATGGAACGCCAGACCGCCCGCGACAGCACGGAGGGGCGGCCGAAACCCCTCGGCGGCCGGGACGCCTTCGCCGCCGACAACGTCGGACCGGGGCGCTGATGGACCCCTCCATCGCGCCATCGCCCGGAAAGCCCGGTTTCATCCAACTCTGAAAGGCCGATAGACCTGAGTTCCCAATCCGGTGAACGCGAATGTGGCCTGAGGAGCGCCGAATGCATGGTTGTGCTCCCGGGACTTGAATGCGAACCGCAAGAACCGTCGCGGAGCAGGAGGGGGCCGGTTATCTCCGGCGCTCTCGTGTCGCTTCCTCGATGGCTGTCTCGACGATGTCGAGGGCGTCCGTCATCTGCTCCGGCGTGACGGTCAGCGGCGGCGTCAGGGTCAGGACGTTGCCCATGGTGGTCTTGAACGACAGGCCGGCATCGAGCGCCCGGTAGAGCACCGCCTCGGCGAGGTCGGCATCGGGTTCGCGGCTGGCGCGGTCGCGCACGAGTTCGATGCCGATGAGGCAGCCCCGGCCGCGCACGTCGCCGATGGACGGGCAACGGTCCATCATGGCGCCGAGGCGGGCAATGGCCAGCGCCCCGACCCGCGCGGCGTTGGCGACGAGATCCTCGTCCTCGATGATCCGGATCGTCTCCAGGGCGGCCCGCGTCGTCACCGGGTTCTTCTCGTGGGTATAGTGGCCGAACGCCCAGGCGCCGCCGACATCGAGGCTCGGGTCGGCGATCACCGCCGCGATGGGCAGGATGCCGCCGCCGAGCCCCTTGCCGATCACCAGGATGTCGGGGGCGACGCCGTCATGCTCACAGGAGAACATCCGCCCGGTCTTGCCCAGGCCGGTGGGGATCTCGTCGAAGATCAGCAATACGCCGTGCCGGTCGCAGATGCGCCGGACCTCCGCCCAGAAGCCCGGCGGCGGGATGTAGGGTACCGCCCGCGTCGGCTCGGCGACGAGGGCCGCCACGTCGGGGTCGCGGGTGAGGACGTAGTCGATCATCCGGGCGCAGGCCCGGCCGCTCGCCTCGGCGCTGTCGGTGCCGTAGGGGCAGCGATAGCCGCCGAAGGGGGCGACGTGCAGGGCACCGGCCACCAGGGGCCCGGCGGGGCCGGAGCGGAACAGCATCTCGCCCGACATCGCCGCCGAGCCGGTGCCGGCGCCGTGGAAGGCATCCCAGAACGACAAAGTCTTGTGCCGGCCGGTGGCCGTGCGGGCGACCTTCACCGCCACCTCGACCGCGTCCGAGCCGCCGGTGGTGAACAGCACCTTCGCGAGGTTGCCCGGTGTGATCGCCGCGAGCTTCTCGGCGAGAGCCACGGCAGGCTCGCAGGCGTAGCGCCTGGGCGCGAAGGGCAGCGCGTCCATCTGCTCGGCGATGGCGCGCTTGAGGCGCGGATGGCCGTAGCCGATATGGTGGACGTTGTTGCCGTGGAAATCCATGTAGCGGCGCCCGGCCGCGTCCTCGATCCGGATGCCCTCCGCCCGCACGATCGCGTTGAGGCAGGGCGTCGAGACCGACTGGTGCAGGAAGGCGTTCGAATCCCGGGCGAGCAGCCCGCGCGTCGCCGTGTCGAGGCTCCGCGCCTGCCAGGCGACGCGCCGGTCGGTGCGGTTGGTGTCGCCCTCGGATTCGGCGATCCGTGCGTCCCGGCTCATGCGGTCGCCTCGCGGCGGCGCCAGCCCTGGGCGCGGGCGATCACGAAGCGGTTGACCAGCGCCAGAGCGAGGCGGGCGCCGAGGGCGGTCGCCATGATCACGCTCGCCATCGCGGCGGCGGCGGCCGTGGTGCCGGCCTCGTCCATGTGGACGATGGCGATGGCGGCGAGCTTGGTGCTCGGCCCGTAGAGGAAGATCACCGCCGAGACCGTCGTCATGGCGTTGACGAACAGGTAGACGAACAGTTCGAGCACGGTCGGCAGGCAGATCGGCAGGCTGACCCGGCGGAAGGTCTGCCAGAACGGTACCTTCAGGGAGGCCGACACCGCCTCGAATTCCGGGTCGATCTGCTTCAGGGCCGTCGTCGCCGTGACGTGGGCGACCGTGTAGTAATGCGCCAGCGTGTTGATCACGAGGAGCGCCAGGGTCCCGTAGAGGACGTTCAGTGGGTTCCAGGGCGCGTTGAAGAAGAACACGTAGCCGAGGCCGAGCACGAGGCCCGGCACCGCGAGCGGCAGCATCGCCAGCAACTGCGCGAAGGCCCGACCGGCGGGAAACAGCTTCAGCTTCTCGATGAGGTAGGCCCCGCAGAGGATCGTCATCGTGCCGATGGCCGCGACCGAGAGCGCCATGGCGAGCGAGTTCCAGTAGGGCGACCAGCCATCGGAATCGGCCGCCGCGAAGTCGTAATGGTCCAGGGTCAGGCCGAGGTTGTAGGGCCAGTAGCGGATGAACGAGGCCCAGACCGCGACCCCGTAGGTGCCCACGATCACGCCGGCCACGAGCATGGCGTAGACCAGGACGAGGCGGTCGCGGACCGGATGGGGCTTCGGCTCGTAGGGTACGGAGCGGGCCGAGAGCAGGGACGATTGCCGTCGCTGGATGAGCCGGTCGACGATGAAGGCCAGCACCGCCGGCACCAGCATCAGGAGGCCGACCACGGCGCCCATGGGGAAGTTCTGCTGGCCGACTACCTGGCGGTAGGCGTCGGTGGCGAGCACCGGGTACTGGCCGCCGATCACCTTCGGGATGCCGAAATCCGTGACCACGAGGGTGAAGACCACGAAGGCCGCGCTGACGAGGCCGTAGCGGGCGCCCGGCAGCGTCACGGTCACGAAGGTGCGCAGGCTGCTCGTGCCCATGGCGGAGGCGGCCTCGTAGAGGCGTCCGTCCGAGAGGCCGAGGGCGGTGACGAGGATGATGAGGGCGTGCGGGAAGGCGTAGAGGCATTCGGCGAGGGTGATGCCGATCGGCCCGTAGACGCTGTGGCCGAACAGGAGCCCGCGTAGGAAGCCCTGGTTGCCGAGGATGTAGGTGAGCGCGATCCCCGAGAGCAGCGAGGGCGCGAACAGCGGCAGCAGGGCCAGGGCCAGGAATAGGGCCTTGAACGGCATCGCCGTGCGGGTGAGCGCGTAGGCGTAGCCGAAGGCCAGGGGCACCACGAGTGCCACGACGATGCCGGCCACGGTGAGGCTGTTGAGCAGCGCATCGACCAGGGTCGGCGTCGCGAAGTAGGTGCGGAAGTTGGACAGGCCCGCCATCCCGCCATCCGGCGCCTCCAGGCTCTTGATCAGCAGCGTGCCCAGCGGCAGCGCGATGATGAGCAGAAGGAACAGGCACAGCACCGCGATCAGGGCGGTGCCGATGGCGGCTTCGGGCACGGTGCGGCGCTTGGCGGGCAAGGCCTCCGGCAGGGACAGGACCGCCTCCGGCAGGGACAGGGCCGCCTCCGGCAGGGACAGGGCCGCCTCCGGCAGGGACAGGGCCGCCTCCGGCAGGGAGACAACGAGGGGAGATGTCCCCAGGACGGACTCGGCCATGGCGCGGCTCACGGGCGGGCGGCCACGGGGAAGGCCCGCAGGGCCGCCGGCGGCAGGGAGACGTAGAGGTACTGGCCTTCCGTCAGGGCGAGGTCGCCGTGGAGATTGGCCGAGACGTCGGCGACCAGGGAGCCGCCCAGGTCGAGGCTCGGTTCCAGGCGGGCGCGGGTGAAGGCTCCGAGGAATTCGAGGCTGCGCACCCGCACCTGGAAGGCGTTGACGTCGGTGGGATGCACGTTGCCGACCCGGATCTCCTCCGGGCGGAAGCCGAGGCGCACGGGACTGCCGGGGACGAAGCCGCGCCCGTCCTCGCAGACGAGATCGACGGCACCGACCCGGATTTGCCGGGCCGATCCCACCCGGGCGTCCAGGAACGTCATGGCGCCGATGAAGTCGGCCACGAAGGCGCTAGCCGGGTTCCGGTAGATCTCCGCCGGGGTGCCGACCTGCTCGATCGCGCCGCGATTCATCACCACGACCCGGTCGGCCATGGCGAGCGCCTCCTCCTGGTCGTGCGTGACCATGATGGTGGTGATCCCGAGGCGCTTCTGAAGCTGGCGGATCTCGTCGCGCAGCCGGGTACGGACCTTGGCGTCGAGGGCCGAGAGCGGTTCGTCGAGGAGGAGCAGGGAGGGCGAGGTCGCCAGCGCCCGGGCGAGGGCCACCCGCTGCTGCTGGCCCCCCGAAAGCTGGACCGGATATTTAGGCCCCTGCTCGGGCAGCCCGACCAGGGCCAGGAGTTCGGCGACCCGCGCGGTGACCTGCGCCTTCGGCATTCGCCCGTTGACGAGGCCGTAGGCGACGTTGGCCGCCACCGTCAGGTTCGGAAATAGCGCGTAGGATTGGAACACGATGCCGAAGTCGCGCGCCGCCGGGGGCGCCGTCGAGACGTCGACGCCGCCGATCACGATACGTCCCGAATCCTGACGGTCGAGCCCGGCGATCAGGCGCAGCAGGGTGGTCTTGCCGCAGCCGGAGGGACCGAGGAAGCAGACGAACTCGCCCCGGCCGATTTCCAGGTCGATTCCGTCGAGGGCGGTGAAGGCCCCGTAACGCTTCGACAATCCCGAAACCCTGAGGAACGGCGTCGCATCGCGAAGCGTCATGGCGGTGCCCCCTACTCTTTCGTGTGGTCGTTCAGGCTCGCTTTGCGTCGTCGCGGCTACTTCTTGGCAGCCTTCGCCTCGTAGCGGCGCGACCATTCGGCGAGCACCCGCTCGCGGTTGTCGGCCATCCAGCCGAGATCGTTCTTGATCATCGCGGCCTCGGCATTGGCGGGGTAGTTCGCCGGCACGTTGGCGACGCCCGGATAGGCCACCACCGCGTAGCTCTTGGCGTAGAGTTCGTTGGCGGCCTTGGTGGTGCCCCAGTCGGCGACCTTGCGGGCCAGATCCAGGTGCTTGGTGGTGCCGACGATGGCGTAGGCCTCTTCGTCCCAGCCCGTGCCGTCGGCGGGGACGACGACGGCCAGCGGTGCGCCCTTCGTCTTCTCCGAGGCGCCGCGCATGTCCAGCGACAGGCCGGCGGTGCGCTCGCCGCGCGCCGCCTGGACGCAGGGAGCCGAGCCGGAATGCAGGTAGGCGGCGATGTTCTCGTGGAGCTTGTCCATGTAGGCCCAGCCGGCCTCCTCGCCCATGCCCTGGAGCCAGCCGGCCACCAGCAGGTAACCGGTGCCCGAGGAGGCGGGATGCGGCATCACCACCTTGCCCTTGAGTGCGGGCACCAGGAGATCGGCCCAGCGCACGGGGGTCTTCACCCCGTCCTTCTCGGCTTCCGCCGTATTGAAACAGACCACGCCGATGGAGGCGTCGGTTCCGGTCCAGCTGTAGGGGCCGATGGAATCGCGGAAGGCGGGCTTCAGCGCGTGGGCGCCCTTCGGCTCGTAGGTGGCGAGCAGGCCCTGCTTCTCGAACAGCAGCAGGCTGGAGGCAGCCAGCCCCATCACCATGTCGGCGCGGGGATTATCCTTCTCTGCCAGGAACCGTGCGGTGATGACGCCCGTCGAATCGCGCACCCAGACCACCTCGACCTCCGGCACCGCCCGCTCGATCCCGGCTTTGAAGGGAACGAGCTGATCGTTCTCGAGGGCCGTGTAGATCGTGAGCTTTGTGCGCTCGGCGGCCATGGCCAGGGTCGGCGACGTCAGGGCGAGGGTCAGAGCGAGGAGGCCGAGGATCTTCATCGATAATGCTCCGGAGTCTTGTCGTTCCGACGTTTAAATCCTGATGCATGACAGGAAGAAGACAAAACCCCGTGCAATCAAGTCCAGGCTTTTTGCATATGCTGCCTATTACAAGATCATGGCGCAGAATTACTTACGTTGATTGCGGACAGCCGAAATCGACCCCCGGCGCTTGGCCGCGGGTCGATGTTGAAACCTTTCGATTGCTCCCGTGAAACGGTCTCCAGCCGTGACGCGGTGTCCCTTAGAGTGTTCTCCGCCGAAGCGGATGCCGGTTCGGCGAAAAGGAGCGCGGCAAAACAGAGGTCTAGAGCTGCATCCGACCCAACGTGGTCGGGTGCCGCTCTAGCAGGCCTGTGGCATGCGTCCGGCCGCCAGCAATCCGTTGATATCGGCGACGACACCCGGCAGGTCGGCGATCGTGTCGATGAGGAAGTGGGGCTTGGATTCCGCGAACAGGGTGGCGATCCGCGTCCGCTCGGCGGCGAGGCGATCGGCGGACAGCGCCCGGAACGCGTCGTAGGTCAGCCCCAGCGCGTTGCCCGAGCAGGTGAGCGCCACCGTCCACATGCCGGCTTTGCGGCCTTCGAGGATGCCCGGCACCGTGTCGTCGACCTTCACGCAGGCGGCGACGTCGTCGATGCCGAGCGCGATGACGTTCGCCAGCGCCTGGGCCGGAAAGGGGCGCCCGTTCGGAACCTCGTCCGTGGCCACCACATGGTCGGCGACGTAGCCGTTGGTGGCGGCGAGTGCGACCACGCGCTCCATGACGCGCGCCGGGTAACCCGAGCAGGAGCCGATCTTGAGCCCCCCTGCCCTGAGGTCGGCGATGGCGTCGAGGGCGCCGGGGATCACCGCCGAGTGCTCGGCGATCTTCTCGATCTGCAACGGCATGAAGCGCTCGTAGATCGCGGTGACATCGGAGTCGGTGGCCGGATGCCCGTGGGCGGCCGCATAGCGCGCCGCGATCTCGGGCTGGTTCAGGAGCGTGCGGATGTGGTCCCACTTGCCCATGCCCATGGGCCCTCGCGCCTCGGGCAGGCTCACGGCGACGCCGAATTCCGCGAAGGCCTCGACGAAGATCTGGGTGGGCGCGAAGGAGCCGAAATCGACGACGGTGCCGGCCCAGTCGAGGATCGCGGCCTGGAGTTTTCTCGGGGGGGTGTAGGACATGGCGGGACTTTCCGGGTGACCCGCGGAACGCGCGGGAGGCCGAGGAACGGGCGGTCAGACGGTCGTGATGCTCAGGTCGGTGAACACCGCCGCGACGGCCTCGACCGCGCGCTCCATGTCGGTGGATTCGACGTGGCCGATGCAGCCCACGCGAAACGTCTCCAGCTGCGTGAGCTTGCCCGGATAGAGGATGAAGCCCCGTGCGCGGACGGCGGCGTAGAAATCGGCGAAGCGGTACTTCGGGTCGCGCGGGGCGTGGAAGGTCACGATGATCGGCGCCTGGATCTCGGGCGCCAGGAAGGATTTGAGGCCGAGGCGCTCCATGCCGCGGATCAGCACCTCGCAATTGCGCGCGTACTTGGCGTGGCGGGCCGGCAGGCCGCCCTCCTCGTCGTATTGCAGCAGCGCCTCGTGGAGCGCCGCGACCACGTGGGTCGGCGGGGTGAAGCGCCACTGCCCGGTGCGCTGCATGTAATCGTACTGGTCGCTGAGGTTCAGGGCCAATGAGGCCGAGTTGCCCTCGGCCCGCGCCAGGGCATCCGCCCGCGCGATCACGAAGCCCATGCCGGGCACGCCTTCGAGGCACTTGCCCGAGGCGGCGATCAGCGCCTCGAACGGAACCGTGGCCGCGTCGATGGGGAGCGCCCCGAAGGAGCTCATCGCATCGACGATGAGGCCGCGCCCGTGGCGGGCGACCATTGCGGCGATCTCCGGCAGGGGGTTGAGGATGCCGGTGCTGGTCTCGCAATGGATCAGCCCGACATGGCTGATCGTGGGATCGGCCGCGAGCAGGCTGTCGACGGCCTCGGGCGTCGTGGGCACGTCGTCGGCGGTCTCGTAGACGCTATGATCGCGGCCCAGAGCTTCGCAGATCTTGGCGAGGCGCTTGCCGTAGGCGCCATTGACGAGGACCAGGACCTTGCCGGTGCGCGGCACCAGGGTGCCGATCGCCGCCTCGACCGCGAAGGTGCCGCTGCCCTGGAGTGGCACGCAGACATGGCTGCCGGTGCCGTTGGCGAGGGCGACGAGGCGCTCGCAGACGCTGGCCGTCAGGGCGTTGAAGCTGCCGTCCCAGGAGCCCCAATCGGTCATCATCGCCGCGCGGGTGCGCTCCGACGTCGTCAGCGGGCCGGGAGTCAGGAGAATGGGAGCGGCTGTCATGGTGATCCTGCCCGATCTGCCGTGAGCGCCGGGAGCGCTTCGGGACAGGTAAATCTTGCGTTCGGGCAAGCCATCAGATCAAATCGTTTCTTGTGATGCCCGCCATCAGTTTCGCCGATAGGTCGCCATGAACCTGTTCCAGCTGCGCGCCTTCGACGCCGTCGCGCGGGAGGGCAGCTTCACACGCGCGGCCCAGCGCCTCTGCATCAGCCAGCCGGCGGTGACCGGGCACATCAAGGCGCTGGAGGAGCGCTACGACCTCGTTCTGTTCCGGCGCACGGCGCGGGCGGCGGAACTGACTCCGCAGGGCCGGGCGCTGTCCGAACTCACCGGCCCGCTCTTCGGCCTCGTGGAGCAGGCGGAGGATCTCCTGGAGGCCAACCGGACGCTGGTTTCGGGGCGGGTCGAGATCGCGGTGGATTCGCCCCATATCGTGATGCCGCTGCTCGCCCGCCTGCGGGCCCGCCACCCCGGCATCGTCGTCGGGCTGATCCTCGGCAACGCCGCCGATACCCGCGAGGCCCTGCTGTCGGAGCGGGCGAGCGTCGCCGTGCTCACCGAGGCCGAGGCGCATCCGGACCTCCACCTCGCGGAGATCGCGGTCTCGCGCATCTGCGCCGTGGTCCCGCGCGACCATCCCCTGGCGGGTCGCGCGGCGCTGGATCTGGCCGAACTCGACGGCGCCGCCATGGTGCTGCGCGAGCCCACCTCCGTGACCCGCCGAACCTTCGATCGTGCCTGCCGGCGCATTGGCATCGCGCCCGCCGTGCTGATGGAACTCGACAGCCGCGAGGCGGTGATCGAGGCCGCCGCCGCCGGAATCGGCATCGGCATCGTCTCGTCCCTGGAATGCGGGGAGGACGCCCGGATCGCCGCGATCCCGATCGACGGGCCGGACCTCGTCAATCGACACGCGATCGCCTGTCTGGCGCGACGCCGGAACCTGCGCCTGATCCGTGTCGTGTTCGAACTGGCGGTCGATGCGGCGGAGGCGACGCGATGAGCCGGAAGCCCTCCGCACCGGAGAACCGGGCGCTGGCCGCCTCCCGCCACGACGCGATTCTGGCAAGGCTCGGCCAGGACGGCAGCGTCAGCGTCGAGGCGATGGCGGACCGTTTCGGCGTCTCCCGCGAGACGATCCGGCGCGACCTGAAGGCCCTGGCCGAGCGGGGCCGGCTCGCCATCGTGCACGGAGGCGCGACCCGGCGCGCGGACGAACCCGTCCTGGCCATCCGCGAACGCGACAATCCGGCGGGCAAGGCCGCGATCGGACGGGTCGCGGCGGGGCTCGTCGAGGACGGCATGGTGGTGGTGCTCGATTCCGGCGCCACCACCCTGGCGGTGGCGAACGCGCTGGCCGGCCGCGACCCGCTCTTTTCCCGCCCCATGCCCAAGGGGCTGACGATCTGCACCAACAGCCTGCCGGTGGGGCTCCTGCTCTGCCGCGTCGCCGGCGTGCGGGTCCACTTCCTCGGGGGCGAGATCGAGGGCGCGGACGAGGCGGCTTTCGGCACCGAGGCGCTCACCGCCCTGGCGCGCTTTCGCGCCGACCTCGCCTTCGTGGGTGCCGGCGGCATTTCACCAAGCGGCGAGATCACCGACTTCGCGCCGCTCCCCACCGAGTTGCGCACCCACATGCTGGCGGCGGCGGAGCAGGGCTACGTGGTGGCCGACAGCACCAAGTTCGGTCGCCTGACCCCGATCCGCCTCGCGCCGATCCCGGCGGGGACCGGTCTCATCGTCGATGTCGAGCCCCCGCCCCTTCTCCGGGACGCCCTGACCCGACGCGGCCTCGACCTGATCGTCGCGCCCTGATGTGGTTTTTTGTGGCTTTTTGATTTCTTTTGCAGCGGGTCTGCATTAGGAACGGACGACGTTTTCGGCCGCTCGTCGGCGTGGCGCTGCCCTCACAGGACGCGAGATCTCATGATGGCCACCGGCATGAGCCTACCCGTCTTCTGCGCAGTGCTTGCCGCCGCCTTCATGCATGCGGGCTGGAACGCGGTGGCGAAGCTGCGCCTCGAGCCGATTCTCACCATGGCGCTGATCTCGGCCTCGGCCGGGCTGTTCGCGCTTCCGGCCTCGCTCTGGTTCGGATGGCCCCAAGCCGCCTCCTGGCCCTGGCTGGCGGGTTCGATCCTGCTGCATCTCGGCTATTACATCGCCCTGGCCGAGGCCTACCGGCACGGGGATATGGGGCAGGTCTACCCGATCGCGCGCGGCAGCGCCCCGCTGCTGACGGCCTGCGCCTCGCTCCTGCTGCTGCAGGAGACGCTGGCCCCCCTCGCCGCCCTCGGGATCGGCATCCTCTGCGCCGGGGTCGCCCTGATGGCGTTCGCCAAGGCCGGCGGCCAGCGGCTGAGCCGGGCGGCCCTGGTGCACGCGCTTCTCACCGGCGCCCTGATCTCCGGCTACACGCTGGTGGACGGGCTCGGCGCGCGGGCGGCGGGCGACCCCCACGCCTATGCCGCCGCACTTTTCGTGATCGACGCGATCCCGCTGCCGGTTTTCGTGTTCTGGACGCGGGGCCGCGACGTGCTGCGCTCCGTGCGGGGCCTCATGTTGCCAGGACTCGGGGGCGGAGCCCTGGCCCTCGGCTCCTACTGGATCGCGATCTGGGCGATGACGGTCGCGCCCATTCCCCTGGTCGCGGCGACGCGCGAGACCAGCGTCCTGTTCGCGATGCTGATCTCCGTCATCGTGCTGAAGGAGCCGCTTCTCCTGTCGCGAACGGCGGCGGTGGTCATCATCGTGGCGGGGGTCGTGGCCATGCGCCTGGCCTAGAGGCTCGATCCCGCGGCGCGCTCCGACGATCGAGCACCATGCCGCGAGGGATACGCGAAGCGCGGCAAAGCGGAGCTCCCGATGCGAGGGAATGGATCGTCAGAGCCGCCGGGCCGGGCGACCGTCTCTGACGACGAGCA
Organism: Methylobacterium sp. CM6241; assembly: GCF_054817845.1. Taxonomy (NCBI): domain Bacteria; kingdom Pseudomonadati; phylum Pseudomonadota; class Alphaproteobacteria; order Hyphomicrobiales; family Methylobacteriaceae; genus Methylobacterium; species Methylobacterium sp. CM6241. Next base: position 3,454,228 of record NZ_CM139246.1, on the reverse strand, counting down.
CTTGATTGCGTGCAGGCTGCGAATATCCACTCATGAAGCAAAGCCGGTCCCCGCGACGATGACGCGAAAGTACCGCTCCGGGCGTGTTCCTGCGCGTTTGCTTACGCCGGCAGGATGACCACCTTGGTTTTGACCGGTGTCCGCGAATAGAGGTGGATCATGTCCTGGCTGAGCAGACCGACACAGCCGCTCGTGATGCCCGTGCCGATCGTGTCGGGCTCGCTGCTGGCATAGATCGTATAGAGCGTATAGGCGCCGTTCTGGTAGAGATGAAGGGTGCGGGCGCCGAGCGGATTGTCCAGGCCGCCCGGCATGCCGCGGGCATATTTGGCGGCCTCCGGCTGACGCCGGATCATCTCCTTCGGCGGTGTCCAGGTCGCCCATTCGGACTTGCGGCCGACATAGGCGTCGCCGCTCCAGAGGAAGCCATCGCGGCCGACATTCGCGCCGTAGCGGGTGGCGGAGCCGTCGCCCTCGATGCGGTAGACGTAGAAATTGCCGGGATCGACGACGATCGTGCCGGGAGCTTCCTTGGTGTCGTAGCGAACCGTCCGGCGATAATATTTCGGGTCGACCTTGCTGATATCGGCGGCCGGGATCGGGAATTTCTCGTCCGGCATCGGCCCGTAGATCTTCGCCGCCTCGGCGAGGATCAGGCCGTCGGATGTCGCGCAGCCGGCGAGCCCCAAGGCACTCAATCCAGCGGCCGAGCCGGCCAGGAAAGACCGGCGGGTGAGAGGCCGCGTTCCACGCCCGAGCGGATCGATAATCCCACCGTCCATGATCATGATCCCGGACCTTCCCTGCCCTGCGGACCAAAGAACGAGTGCTCCGGTCGCGCCTCAATGGCCAGCTGAGACTGGCAAGCTCGGCTTTTGCGTCGAGAGTATGGCGAAACTCTCTCGTTGCCGGGGATGGGGGGACGACAACGGCCTTTGAGCGTCTTCGGTGAGGACGATGACTTGCGATGCGAACGACCGGTGCCGCGCCGTCGCGCCAGGAGGCCTCGATGGATCAGGCTCAGCGACGCCCGATATCGGGTCGGCGCCAGCGAGGTGTCGCACCGGTCTTCGCCAAAGCTGGCCGTACGGGTTTCTTTACAGAATTCATCGATGACATGGAGCGATGTTGCAGGGGCTGTCGCCATGCTCCCGATCGATCTCGAGATCGGGAACGGCTCAGTCCGCCAGACGTGCGGGTGATGGGTCGATACAATGGCGACGGGCGTTCAGAATTCTCAGGTCGTCATCCCTCTCTACACCTCGGTCGGGAAGCTGGCCTACAGCCCCCTGGACTCTGCCGGCCTGCAGAGCGGCATGTACGCGCATGTCTCCGTGGTCGGCATCGCCGGGGCCGACGGGAAGCCCGTTCCCGCGTCGCTGAGCCAGACCCTGCCCGCGGCACATTCGACCCCCGGTGCGACCCCCGGTGCGACCCCCGAGGCGAACCACGGGCGGGGGTCGACGTGTCGCCCGCCACCGGCATCTTCCAGGTGGATACCGGATCCTGGGCGACCGTCCTTCCGCAAGAGCTCGTCGAGGCTGCGGTCGGGCCGATCGACTGGACGCAGTATCCGCAATATCGAGAGGGTAGCCTGAAATACAGCAGCGACGGCATCGTCGAAACCGGGCACTGGGTTCCGCTGATCCTCGCCTTCCCCGACGCGACTCTGCCGGATGGCAGCGTGCCGGCGACCACGGTGACGGCCCTCGTCCGCGGCGACGGCACCACGACGTATATGCTCGGCGTCGGGTTCAACACCGGCTTCGCCACGGATGTGAAGGGGACCACGCTCACCTCCGCGAACAATGCCGTCCTGAACCTCGCCGAGATGAAGAGCGGGGAGATGGCCCATAGCTACATGATCGATCGCGAGGGCATGCATCTCGGCTGGTCCGGCGCCGACGAGGGGGCGGGCTGGACCGTGCAGAAGCTCGACGAGGCCCTTTCGGCGCCGTTGCCGGGCAGCCCGCAGGATTGGCTCTGGCCGACCGGCTCCGTCGTCATCGACGGCACGGTCCATAGCGGAATGGACCTGCTCTTCGACACCGGCACGCCGGAAGCCTTCGTCCATTACCCCGGCATCACGAAGCCGGGCCATTTGATGCCGGATGGCAGCGCATTCACCGTGACCGTTCCCGGCTCGAACGGTGCGGCGACCAGTTACGGCTTCGTCCTCGGCGACGAGAGAGGGGATACGCCCTCGAACGTCTGGGAGAGCCGCGCCACCCATGGCTCGGCCTCGTTCATGAATACGGGAGCCCATTTCTTCCGCGACCACACCTACGCCTACGATGCGGATAAAGGTCTCATCGGGTTCAAGACCAACGGCGCGCCGGTCTCTCCGACGATGGCCGAGGAGGTTTCGTTCATCAACGGGCTCTCGCCCGACGGAACGCTGACGGAGGCGAGCTTCGCCGGCTGGGAGGGTAGGACGGCGCATAAATGGGGGGCGCCCACCGCCGGAACCGGAGCGACGATCACCTATGCCTTCGATCCGGACTCGTCGTTCTCCGCGAACGAGCAGGCCACCGTCCTGCGGGCCTTCGCGACCTGGTCGGGCGTGGCGGATGTCCGTTTCGTGGCGGCTTCGTTGAGCACGGCCGCCGACGTCCTGATCCATCGCGGGAACGATGGCCGGGCCGACACGAGCAACACGAGTTCACGCGGCAGCGGAAGCACCCTGGGCACGCCTCAGAGTTAGGTCGTGGTCTCGATCGATACGAGCAAGCATGGGTTCGACCTGTCGGGCTCCCTCCACAAGGCCGCCGGATACGGGTTCGGGACCATCGTGCACGAGATCGGCCATGTGCTGGGTCTCGGACATGATGGCCGCTACAACGGCAAGGTCGATCCGGCGACCCAGCAATTCAGTGCCTATGACGACCGCGAATGGTCGGTCATGTCCTATATCGACTGGACCAAGGCGCATGACGCCAAGTACCGCGCGAGCGATCCGGTCGCCGGCACGGATTGGGGCCATGCCGATGGCGAAACCCGCAAATCCAGCCAATCGCTGATGCAACTCGACATCCTGGCGATCCAGCAGCTCTATGGCGCCGCCTCGCCGGCCGGCACGCCGTTCTCGGGCGGGCAGACCTACGGCTTCAACAGCTCGATCACCGGTCCCCTGGAGAAGATCTACGATTTCAGCCTCAACACGCAGCCGGTTCTGACCCTCTTCAACGAAGGCCGCCACAATATCCTGGACCTGTCGGGTTTCGCGAAGGCCGCCTTCGTCGATCTCCGCGCGGGGGCCTTCAGCAGCGTCGCCGGCCTGACGAACAACATCGCCATCGCTCAGGGCACGGTGATCGAGACCGCCATCGGTGGAAGCGGGCGCGACACCATCGTCGGAAACGATATCGCAAACCTCCTCGACGGCGGCGACCGGTCCGACTTCCTCTACGGCCTGAAGGGCGGCGACACCTACATCGTCGATAGCAAAGCCGATCGCGTCTACGAACTCGCGCATCAGGGCTACGACCGGGTTCTCACGGATGTCGGCTACGCCCTCGGCACCGGCCAGTCCGTCGAGTTTCTGGCCGCCAGGGACGCCACCGCCACGGACGCCTTCAAGCTCGTGGGCAACGAGATCAACCAGGTGCTGCGCGGCAATGCCGGCGACAACGTCCTGAACGGCAAGGGCGGTACGGACAGCCTTTACGGTGCTGCCGGCAACGACACCTACATCGTCGACCGCCTCGCCGACCGTGTCTTCGAGACGGGCGACGAGGGCCGCGATACGGTCGTGGCGTCGACGAGCTATGCCCTGGCCGCCGGCCAGGAGATCGAGATACTGAAACTGGCGATCGCCACCGGAACGTCGCGTCTGCACCTCGTCGGGAACGAGTTCGACACCCTGTTGCGCGGCAACGAGGGCGCCAACACCCTCGACGGGGGATTGGGTTCCGATATCATGAGGGGGCTCGCCGGACGCGACGTCTTCGCGTTCTCGACCACACTCGGGGCCAACAATATCGATCGCCTTACCGATTTTACCGTGGGCGAGGATCGCATCCGGCTCGACGACGCCATCTTCACGGCGCTGGCCCCCGGTCGCCTCGCCGCCGACGCGTTCAAGGATGTGAGCGTGGCCAGGACCGATGCCGACGATCGCATCCTCTACGATCACGACACCGGAAACCTGTTCTATGACGCGGATGGCAGCGGTACGGGACAGGCCATCCGGTTCGCCATCCTGAACGACGGGGTCGATCTCGGCTACCGCGACCTCTTCGTGGTGTGAGACCGAGCCGCGCCAGCTCTGCCGGATGGGGTTCTGTCACGCGCGATCAGGGCGCCAGTGACCGTCCATGCCTCAGCAAGGCGTCGATGAAGTTCTGGATTTCCGTCTGGCGCCGCTCGGGGTCGGTGACCTGATCGTCGAGTCCCAGCCGCCAGGCGAGGTCGCGCCGGTCCGGCTCGCGATGGAGGTTCTCGACCAGGGCGGCCTGCGCCTCGACCTCGGCGGGGGACAGGGCGAGCCCGCTCTCCACGAGATCGTCGGCCTGGCGGCGCAGGGCGCCCGCAACCTCGTCGAGGCCGATTTCGGGGTGGTACTGCACGCCCCAGAAGACACCCCCGTCATGGCGGATCTCGGCGGCCTGGACCGTGGTACCCCGGTTGCTCGCCAGGAGGGACGCGCCCGCCGGCAGGGTCTCCACCTCGTCGGTATGAATGCTCGGAGCGTCATAGGCGGCGGGTCGGCCGGCCAACATGGGATGGGCACGGCCACTCTCGGTGACGGTGATGCGGCGGGCAAAGCCAGCCTCCGGGCCGTGAAGGTTGCGTCGCACGGTTCCGCCGGCTGCGACGGTGGCGAGTTGCAGCCCGGCGCAGGAGCCGAAGGCGGGGGTGCCGGATGCGAAAGTGGCCTGCATGAAGGCGACCGCGCGCCGAACTTCCGGTGTCTCCTCGTAGAGGGCGAGCGGCGAGCCGCTGAAGAAGACGGCATCGTAGCCGTCCGGCGTTTCACCCGGCGGCAGGGCGCTGTCCGCGTCGGCCGGCGTGACCCGGTGACAGGTCGCGCCGGGTGCCATTCGAGCCAGGAGATCGAGATAGGTTTCTCCGGATGACCGCCCGACGCTTTTCCGGCGTTCGTCGCGCGCTTCGGGAGGCTCGCTTTCGGCGATCAGGAAGCGCAACCCGGCTGTGGTGACCTTCAAGGAAACGCGTGCTCCGGAGAGTTATTCTCCGGTACCCGAACCGGTGGCGGCGATCCGCGTTCCAGCCTCGGCGAACCTGCCGCAGGGGGCTCGACGGTCCGCGCCACCAGCGTCGCGCTCATGACGCGTGGGAGGATCGGCGCATCATGGCTACGGTTCCGAAGTCCAGTCCCGGATGTTCCGCCGAGCCGGAGAGTCGGCTTCGTTTAAGATTTTCTCCGGGTCCGACACATCCAAAACGAAGGTCCGAGAGTTTTCAGGGCAAGCCGTCTTCGGGCGGCGTGTCTCGTGACTGAAGGAGAAGACGATGAGACTGCTCGCCTTGGGCGCACTCTCTGCGCTGACCCTGGGAGCTTGCTTGAGCGTCGGTTCGGTGACTGCACAGGCCGGCGATTACGGCTATGGCGGCTACGATGAGCCCGCGACCGTGGTCACTCGGCGCACGGTTGTCGAGCGCCAGGTCGTTCGCCCGCAACGGTTCGTGCGTGAGGAGATCATCGAGCGACCGCCGGTCTATGCGCCGCGCCGCGTCGTCCGCGAGGTGATCGAGGAAAGGCCGGCCGTCTATCGGCCGCGTCCGGTGGTTCGGGAGGTCATCGTGGACCGGGAGCGCGTCTACGACCATCGCCCTTATGGTCCTCGTCCGGTCGGGTTTCGGCACCCTGGGCCCGATTTCGAGCCTTACGATTGACAGTGGCCGACAGGGTGTAAGCCCGTGGGACAGTGCGAGGGGCCTGTGAGGCCCCTCGTCACGCTCAGGCGGGGCCTCGCTGAGGCTGACAATATCGAGGCTGACTTGCCGAGACCTTGCCGCTTCAGGCCTTCCCACTTCAAGCCTTCCCACTTCAAGCTTTGCCGCCCTCGCCTTCCCTGACCGCCGCATCATATCCGGCGATCCATTCCGCATGCGCCTCGGTGCCCTCGGCATAGGGGCAATCCTCGCGCCTCAATCCCTTGCCGGGGGCGTAGTAGCCGAGGGCGCGGTGGTCGAGGTTGTCGTCTGGAGGCTGTGTCATTGCCGCAAGGTAGGGCGCCATGAGCCCGGTCCAAGAGGGCGAAGCCCGATGAAGGGCTGCGGCGGAAAGCTTGAGCGCAACAATCGCTGTATCAGGCTATTTGATCCGGGACCCCAAATGTCGTGCGATGATTGATATTTGCTATAAACCTTCTATAATTGACGCGATGTCGCCATTTATTCTTGGAACATTGCTTGATCAGCATGGTTTTTGGCTGAGCACCTAAAGCTAAGCTACATCGGCGAGGTGCGTCCTCAAGCACTCGGAGCACTGCAATGCATCGTCGCGCCTTCGTACTTGGCATGCTCACGGCCACCGCTTCCCTTGCCGTCACCCGCACCGCGGCGGCCCAGCCTGTTCCCGGTGGTGGCATGCCAACGCCGGTCTACCTCAACATGGCGACCAAGGGCGGCCTGTTTCTCGAGAACACGGCGCGTGATGCGTTCGACAAGACGACCAACCCTCGGGTGAAGAAGTTCTCCCGCGCGGAAGTGGTCGAGCAGGTAAACCTGTCCCGCAAATTGGCTCCCTATTCGGAGGGGTTGGCCTCCGCGGCGGCAGGCGGCCCTCCCGGCCCAGGAGGTCTCATCGGGGGACTCGTCGCGGCGCCTCTGGCTGTCGCGGGTGGGGTGGCCGGCGCCGCTGTTGGTGTCGCCGGCGGTGCGCTGGGGGCCCCTCCGCCCGGCGGCATGACCACGGACGAGCAGAAGGCTCAGCTCCTCTCGCAGCTTGCCGCGACCCAGCCGGGCCCGCAATATGATGCGGCCTTCGTGAGCGCCTCGCTGCAAGGCCACCAGGAAGCCTATGCCATTCATGGCTCCTACGCCGAGAGCGGCGAAGATCCCCAGCTCCGCCGCATTGCCCAGGGCGCCATCCCGCTCATCCGGCTCCACATTTCCCAGCTGACCAAGATGCAGGCGATGATGGGCGGCCAACGCGGCTGACCGTCCCGGCGTTGCGGCGCGTGAAGGGCTCGGCGGGGTTCCGCCGGGCCCTCTCCGTTTCAGGAACGGCGGCGCCCTCGTCTGACCCACGCAACGAGCGCGGCGACGCCGACAAGGGCCGCGCCGGCGAGGACGGCCCGGGGCCATGGAGCGACGGAAGATGGGCCGCTCGGCCGGGACAGAAGTCGCCCGCCGCCGCTGTCGGGTCCCAGAAGCCATGAGAGCGAGCGGCGCAGTTTCGCGGCCGCGTCACGGTCGAACCATTCGCCGTGCGTGAAGATCACTCTCTCCGGCTCGAATCCCACCAGACGTTCGGCCGCTCGCGCGACCTCGCTACGGTTCGCGCGCAGAAGAAGCCTGAGATAGAGCGGCGCCTTTCCGTCGGGGGAGACGATCCCGAGCATGCGGGCCAGGGACCGCGGCACGGCGGACAGATCATCCGCCCGCAGGTTAATGATGAGGTCGGTGAGGAGAAGCGTGCCGCTCGGTCGGTGAAAGAGGCAGACCTCTTTGAACACGGGGCCGGCGACCAGCACCTGGTCGATCTCGTCGGCCCAGAGGCGGGGCGGTCTGTTCCCGAGCTCGGCGTCGATCCGGACACCGGAGCGGCGAACCTGGCCACGATCCTCGAGTCCCGGGACCGCCCAGGTGATCGCGTTCGGACAGGCCGCCTGCCAATCCCGGAGGAACATCCAATGGCCGACGCTCGGGGCCACGAGATGACCGATGCGGCCGAGTTCCTCCAAGCCGCGCTGTAGGCCTGGATTGTACGGGATGGGCGAGTGCAGGAGCAGTTCGCCACCCGCCAACCGTAGAACCGTCATGCGGATCGGCAACGGTATCCCGCCCGCATGGATGGGGGCCGCGTCCACGATCCAGACGCCATCGGCAACCTGTTTCAGGGTATTCAGAGGTGGATAGCCGGTTTCGTACGCCACGCCATGGATCTCCGGGTTCGCTGTCCATCAGAGGGTGAAACGTAGGAACCGGGCGCGAGGGTCCCATCTTGGGCGTTACTCAACGCTCAAAGGCTCTGTCTTAGAACCTGCGGCACGATATGCCTTCTGTAGCGTTGGGAGCACCGGCTATAGCCGGTGGCCGGGGAAGCGGGCCACTAAGTCGCACACGAAAAGCCCCCGAAACCCGGCGGGCGCCGGGGCTTTTCCGCGCATTGATGCGTTGGCCGCTGCCGAACAAGGAGACCCTCATGGCAGCGAATGACAAGGCCACGACCTACACCCTGAAACAGGCCCTCGCGGCGAAGGTTGGCGACCACGTCGAGATCGCAGTGGAAGCCGAGGACGGGACCAAGTTCAAGATCGTGGCGACCGCCGAGCAGCTGGACGCGCTGACCGGCGATCTGGAAACCATCCTCGACGAGGACGACGCAAAGGTCGAGGCCGCGGAGTAACCGCGATCCGGCACGGTGATCATTGATTATTAACTATATTGCCCCCATCTAGGGGACATACCGATCGCGACCTCGTCGCTTCATCGGAGACGGCCACGATGCCGGGACAGGGTGACGCCGGATGTACGCGCACTTTGGCCCGGCCTTCGTGGCCGTTGGCTTTGACAGGAGCCGGGAACTCTTCGCTGAGCTTCCAACGCTACGTCTCTTCTGTCCGACATCATGTCATCCACGGGCGGGAAAGCATGCGCCGCCGCACGGTCGAACCGGGCCGTGAGCGAGGTGGAGTGACGGGCGGCCCATCCGCCCGCCTCGGTCTTTCCCATCGCTGATGTCTTCTCCTCGCGACTCTGTTCGAGACTGTTCGCGATGATGTGTTTCGTGAGATGTCGAATGAATGCAAAAGCTGCCGGCATCGTGTTGCCCGCGATCCACCCCCGTTCTAATCCATCGCTTTGAGAAGGATCGCGACTTGGATCGATCGACGGATGTTTCCGACGTCATACACGCCGAGCCGAACGATGCCGTCGAGACTGGGCCGGACGCTGTCCTGGAACCGTTGGCGGACTTCCCCCATATCGATCTCCGCACCGGGGTAGAGCCCTGGGAGAAGCGCCGGGCCGCCGGCAAGACCTTGCGGGGGAAAGTGCCTCACGCGGTCCATGCCTCTCTCGACATCGGCTCCGACCGTCCCGATCCGGTCTCGCTGATCGAGGGCGCTCATGATGGCAGGCAGACCCATCTGGTCCCGCTCAGGGTCGCCCGCATGGCGAGCTCCCCGTTCGCCTTCCTGCGCGGCGCGGCGCATGTGATGGCCTGGGACCTGGCGCAAGGACCCCACGGGACGATCGACGTCGTGATGAACGGCGACGCCCACATCTCGAATTTCGGATTGTTCGGGACACCGCAGGGTGAAGTGGTGTTCGATCTCAACGATTTCGACGAGGTGACGATCGGGCCCTGGGAATGGGACCTGAAACGGCTCTGCGCCAGCATCGAGGTGGCGGCGCGCGACGATGGCGTACGGGCCGTGGAGCGGCGGGCGGCCGTGCTCGCGGCCGTTGCCGGGTATCAGCACACCATGGACGATCTGGCGCCCCGTGGTTCCCTCGATGTGTGGCAGCGGGCGGCGCGGGCCGACCAGCTCGAATTTTCCGGTATCGAGATCGACGCGCAATCCCAGACGGTGGTGCGCAAGGCCGTCGAGAAGGCGCGCCGCAAGAACAACAAGAGCTTGCTCGACCGGGTCGGCGAGCGACGCACAGATGGCAGCTGGCGCTTCAGCGAGGAGCCGCCGATCCTCATGCGCGTCGACGAGGAGACGCGCCAGAACGTGACCTCGGGCCTCGAACGTTATGCCGAGACCTTGCCGCGCGAGCGCCGCTTCATGCTCAACCGCTATCACGTGGTCGATGTGGCCCATCGGGTGGTCGGGGTCGGGAGTGTCGGAACCCGCGCCTATGTCGCCCTGCTCTGCGGCAATTCCGATCAGGACGCGCTCTTCCTTCAGGTCAAGGAGGCCGTTCGCCCGGCCCATGCGCCCTATCTGACCGGCATGCCCGAACCCTATGCGAGCCACGAGGGCGAGCGCGTCATCTACGGGCAGAAGCTCCTGCAGGCGGTGGGAGACCCCCTGCTCGGTTGGACGTCGATCGACGACCGGCCGTTCTATGTCCGCCAGATGAAGAACATGAAGGGGGAGATTCCCATCGCCAGGATGGCGGGGCAGCCTTTGCTGTACTTCTCCCACGCCTACGGCGCCCTCCTCGCTCGGGCGCATGCCCGTACGGGTGATGCGGCCGCCATCGCCGGCTATTGCGGTCATGACGGGCGCGCGGATCTGCGCGAGGCCTTCGCGGACTGGGCGCACGCCTACGGAGATCAGAACGAGGCGGATTACCGGGCGTTCCTGTCCGCGATTTCTGATGGCAGGCTCGAGGCCGCGCCGGATTCCTGCCTCTGATCGGGGAGGCGGGAGGGATGGGCGCCTCGGCCCATTGCCCTATCTCGCCATGGTCGCCGAGCAGGGAACCGATCATGAGTACCGAACGCGCCGAGGGCTACCACGAGGCATTGTCGAGCGTCAGAACCACGATCCAGCGACGCGTGAAGGCCGCCGACATATCGCATGAGGGGAAGCTGGAACTCCTCGACCTCCTGTCGATGCTGGACGATATGCTGAATTCGGGCAAGCGGGACGAGGATGCCGACCGGTCCCCACCCGTGCCCCTGAGCGGCAGCTTCTGACCACCCGTCGTCACCGCGGGGAGGTTTTGACAGCGGACGCGGTCCGATCCTCCGGACGGTGCCGAGCAGGCATCGTCGAGACGGCATCGATTCCCTGCTAAGGGTGCCCGTCCCTCTTCTCGGGGAGCGAAAGGGGGACGGCGTCCCCTTGCAGGGTCCGGCTGGTGAGGGGCATCGCCATACGGTAGCGCAAGCCGTCGGGCGTGAAGGTGAAGCTCGCCTCGGCCTTCAGGTTGTGCGCCAGCATCTCGCTCAGAACCACCGTGCCAAAGCCCTTGCGGCGCGGCTCGCGCTCGTCCAGCGGCACGCCACGCTCCACCCAGTCGAACACGAGGTAGGGGCCGCCATCCCGCTCCTCGATTTTCCGCTCCTCGATCCGCCATGTCACGGCCAGGCCGCCCCCCGGCGTGGATAGGGCCCCGAACTTGAGGGCGTTCGTCGAAAGCTCATGCAGCGCGAGCGCGAGGGGTTCGGCCGCGCGCAGATGCAGCCGCAGGTCCGGTCCGTCGACCTGCGTGCGTCCATCCTGGTAGGCGAGCGCGCTGGTGAGTTCGTCAGTGACGAGGCGGTCGAGATCGACCCCGGCCAAGGGGTTCTGGATGATGACGTTCTGCACCCGGGCCATGGCGGCCAACCGCCCGTCGAGATGCGCGGTGTAATCCTCCAGGCTCTCGCTGAATTCGGCCGAACGCCGCGCGATCATGCGCATCGTCGCCAGCGTGTTGCGCACTCGGTGCTGCAATTCGGCCAGCAGCACCACCTGCTCTTCTGTGTCCGTCGGGTTGGATCCCATCGTCATCGCAGCTCCACGGCATGCTTGAGGCAGAACCGGTTCAGGATCACATCGATCCGTTGGCATCGAAATGATGGCCTTCGTGGTCGAGGTGAAGATAACTCGGATTGAACAAGGATGCCCTCTGCAGGGCAAGAAAGTCGGGAATGGTCAGGCGCCCACCCTTCAGCACGATCAGGCCGGCGCGTCGCAATTCCTGCAGCGTGCGGTTGATGTGCACGTTCGAGAGCCCGAGCGCATCCGCCAGTTCCACCTGCGTCAGGGGCAGGTCACAGGTGGTGCCTTCCGTCAGGCCGACGCTCTGCAAGCGCAGGAAGAGTTCGCAGAGGAGATGACCGACGCGCTCGAAGGCCGTGCGCTGGCCTAGATTGACCGTCCATTCACGCTGGACCGCGACCGTCACCAGGGTGTCCCACCAGAATGCCTTGGTGAGCCGCACATTGTCGTTGGCGATCTGTTCCAGCGCGGCGCGCGAGATCTCCGCCAGTTTGACGGAGGTGAGGGCAACGATGGAATGGTCCATCTCGCGCAGGAGATAGACGTGGCTGTCGCAGAGATCGCCCGGCACGAAGAAGGAGATGATCTGACGCCGGCCATCGTCGAGCTGCTTGTAGCGACAGGCCCACCCTTCCAAGATCAGGTTGACGTGATGAGGATCGTCACCTTCGCTGATGATATCGGAGTGTTTTGCAAAAATCCGCTGCTTGCTGGCCGCGATTTCCAAGGCCTGCCGGTCGTCATGCGAGAGCTTGGTGAAGTGCTCAAGCTTGCGAAGGAGATGTTGCGGCATGCTTTCCTCGTCGTGCGCAGAGCACGAATAGAGAATTGCCCACACACAATAATTTACTTGTGTTAAGTTTCCGGGGGGCTTCCCATTCACCCCCCTGTAAATGAAAGCAAGACCTTGCACGGGTGCCGCCGTCAAGCCTTGAGGAGCGTCTCGATCGCGGCAAGCACCGTTTCGGGCTCGACCGGCTTTTCCAGGCGGAGAACATGGGCGTAGGCGTCCGGGATGACGCCCTGGTCGTAGCCCGTCGTGAAGACGAACGGCACGGATCGGGCGATCAGAACGTCCGCGAGCGGGTAGACGCACTCGCCCCCGAGATTCACGTCCAGGCTTGCTGCATCCGGCTTCGTACGTGCCTCCAGGATCTGGAGGCCGCTCCGCACGGAGGCGACCGGGCCCAGCATTTCGGCTCCGGCATCCTGCAATTCGCGCCGCAACTCGTCCGCCAGGAAATACTCATCCTCCGCGACGAGGATGCGTCGGCCTTGGAATATGCTGTGCGGCATCGGTGTCCTTCTGGCGGATCGTGCGTTCCGATACGGGAAGTGCAATGGTGCAGTGAATGCCGTCGGCTTCCATCACGTAGGTTGTTCTGGCCCCGAGTTGGTAGGGCAATGCCCGCTCGATCAGTTCGCGGCCGGAGCCGCCTCCCTGCGGCTGATCATCCCGCGATGGCATCCGCACGCCGTGCTCACGCCAGTCCACATGGAGCCATGGGCCATCTTCCGGTCCGGGATACTCCACGTGCCAGCGAATTTCGAGGCGTGCCTGCCGCTGCGCGAGCGCCCCGTATTTCAGCGCATTCGTCGCCAGTTCGTGCAGGGCCAGGGCGAAGATCTGGACCGTCGAGGAGCGCAGCGCGATCGCCGCCGGCCCGTTCATGCTGACGCGGGAGGCCCCGCCGTCGAGCGCGGCCACTTCGCTCCGGATCAACTCGTCGAAACTGACTCTCTCACCCTCGGCGAGGCGAGACAGTAATCCCTGCACACGGGCGAGGGCCGCCAGGCGCGGGCCGTAGCGCGCCCGGAAATCGGCGAGATCCGTGCTGTTGCGCAGGGTTTTGTCGACGGTGGCGCGCACCACGCCCATGAGATTGCGGGTGCGGTGCTGCAGCTCCGCCACGAGCACGCTCATATGCTCGGCCGTCTCCTTCTCCTCGGTGATGTCCCGGCCGACGCCGCCGATCCAGCACACGGCACCGGCCGCGTCGCGCATGGGAAAATCGGTGTCCCGCAGCCAGCGGATGCCGCCGTCACTGGGCCGCCTGACGCGATACTCGAAGGTGACGCTCTCGCCCGTCCGGACCCGTTGCAGGCTCTCGACCGCACGCTCGCGGTCTTCCGGCACGATCAGCTCGACCCAGCTGGTCATGTGGTCGCCGGCGACTGCCGTCGCACGGTCGAGACCGTAGATCGTCTCGAAGGCAGGCGTGAGATAGACCCACTGGAAGGTCGAGGCGTCGCGCATCCAGAGCACGTTGGAAGAGGCTTCGCCGAATTGGCTGAGGCGCTCCTCGCTCTCGCGCAACGCCGTCTCGGCTTTCCTGCGCGCCGTCACATCGCTGGCCGTTCCCAGCCATTCCTTGATCTCGCCCCACTCCGTGAGCGTCGGCACGGCACGGGACAGGCTCCAGCCGAGCGACCCGTCGCTGCGGATCACCGCATGTTCCAGCTCGAAGATCGATCGCGTCGCGATTGCCCGGTCGATGGCGGCGCGGACCTCCGCCTGGTCGCCGGGGCGGATGTAGCGGTCGAGCCAGGTCTTGTTCGGCTGGTCCGTGGCGCTCCGGAAGGCGCGTCCCTCCAGCCGTTGCAGCTCGGACCAGTCCGGGCTCATCCGGTAGACGACGTCCGAACTGGCGGTGACGAAGGCACGGAAGCGCTCCTCGCTCTCCCGCAGGGCCGCCTCGGTGCGCTTGCGAGGTTGGATGTCCTTGAACAGGATGGCGACCCGCTGCTGTTCGGTGGTGCCGACGCGAAAGGCATAGACGTCGTACCAGCGCCCGATGGCGCTCGACCGGCGTTCGAACCGTTCCGCCACGCCGTTCAGGGAGATCCGGCCGAACGTCTCGAACCAGTTCGCCTCGAGCCCGGGGAGCAACTCCCGCATCGTCCGGCCGACGGCGTCGCCGAGCCCGGTCTGGTGACCGAATGCAGGATTGACGGAGAGGAACCGGTAATCGACCGGACGCTGCCTGTCGTCGAAGATCATCTCGACGATGCAGAAGCCCTCGTCGATGGAGTTGAACAGATGGCGGTACATCGCCTCGCTCTCCTCCAGTTTCGTTTGCGCGACCTCGTCTTGCAGACGCAGGATCTCCTCCTGAGCCGCCTTCCAGGCGGTGATCTCCTTGGCGGTGGTCGCCACGCCGTCGCCGAGTTTCACCACCGATTGGTAGAGCCAGCCGTCTCCTCGCTCGTGTGCGTAGCGGCGTTCGGCGACCGAGGACCGGCCTGTCTGCACGACCTGCCGAAAAGCCTCGAAGGTCCCTTCCTGAACCACGCCTGGACTGCGTTCGAGGAGGCTTTGTCCCCTCACCTCGCCGAGGTGCCGTTCCGACGTGTGGTTGTTCAACCGCCAGCGGAAATCGACGATCTCGCCCGAAGCGTCCCGGACAGCCTCGAAGACCTGGATCATGTCCATTGAACTGTCCAGCGTAGCCTGCAGCAGGTCACGGCTCAGCTTCAGCTCGGCCGTGTGCTCCCTCACCTCCCGTTCCAGTTCGGCACGATGCCACGCTTCGGTTTTGCGTAGTGCGTCATGGGCGTCCGTCAGGGCACGGGTACGGTCCATGACCCGCTGCTCCAGTTCGCTCCTGCCGGCCCGTGCCTCATCAAGGGCGCCGGTCATGGCGTAAGCGGCGGAGGCGAAGTGCGTCAGCCGAGTGAGGAGCCTGAGATCCTCGCCGTCGAAGCCGCGACCGGGGTCATGGATGCCGGCCCAGAGCGTACCGACCGGCTCATCGCCGGCACGGAACGGCACCAGCAGGAGTTCCCGGATCAGCGGCTCGACACGGGCGGCCGGGAAGCGGGTATGGGGGCGGGAAAGCAGCAGGGGAATATTGCGGCTCACCACGAGTCCGCAGGGGCTCTCGTCGAAGGAGATCGAGCCGCCCATATGCGCAGCCCATGGTCCTGCGATTGCCGGCCAGTGGAAGCTTTTCGTCGGCTCTCCCGACCCGAGAATGCTGATGCCGGCCGACTCGGCCATGCCCATCTCGACGACGAGATCCGCCAGGCGCTGCAGGACCGTGTCCGGCCGGACGGCCAGCGCCTGGGCCAGTTCGGCCAGCGCATGGGCTTCCGCCTCGTAGTCGGGAGGCCGTACGGGACGCCTCAGCAACGCGTCGGTGATCAGGACCTCTTCGAGGCCGGCCAACGCATCCGGTGACTCCGTGAGGGTCATCTCTCTTGGGTGCTCGTCGTTCGTTCGAGGTCGAAGCAGCCAGGAACACTGCGAGCGTACTCAATTTCGCTCTCCAGCGCGAATGTCATCAATCTTTCCGCGATAGGGCGCGCTGAATCAATTTAAACTTGTGCCGAAAGCCGAATACGCATTGGTCCAATCTCCAAGGTGCCGCTTTCGCTCGAGACGGACCGATCGACGTCGAGGGGACGAGCCGGCGGTGCGCGCCCTATCCGTCCGCGTCCGTCCGGGATGCCCGGTCGCCGAGGATGAGATCGAGCTCCCGAAAGACCGCCGCATTGCTCACCGGTTTCTCCAGCCGCCGAGCGGATGCGTATCGGTTCGGGATCGTCGCCAGATCGTAGCCGGTGGTGAACAGGAACGGTACGTCGAGGGCACGGAGGGCGTCGGCCACCGGGTAAACCTCGTCACCCCCGAGATTCACGTCCAGGATGGCGGCGTCGGGCGGCATCGGGCCTTTGAGGAGGGCGAGGGCACCCTCGAGGGTGGCGATGGGACCGAGCACCTCGGCGCCGGCATCGGACAAACCGCGCGACAGTTCGTCGGCCAGGAAGTACTCGTCCTCCACCACCAGGATACGCCGGCTGCAGAGCGTCCGCTTCGGCATCATGTCTACTCCCTTCCCCCGTTGTGAAACGGATGGAACCATGATGCCGTCAACGTCATCTTCTTCCATCACGTAGATTGCTTATGCGTCGAACCAGTCGGGTGGGGGGCGATTACTCAGCCCACCGGCCGGATCATCCCGTTTATAACGATGCGCTCCTGCGTGGGAGCGGACCCTGCGGGCGGACGAAACACGTCATGCGTCTTGAAACCGGTTCGGTTCGATGGCTCGCCGGCAAAAGCCGGATCCTCGTCGCCGGTTGACCCGAGGGCTGAAAATCGCGAGGAACAAAGGCCGAACGCGTTGCCTGCCTGCTGCCCCGTGCACCGATGTGACAGCCCGATCCGATGTCGAGCCCTGCCGACACTGCCTCCGTCCGCAAGATCATCCATATCGACATGGATGCGTTCTACGCGTCCGTCGAGCAGCGCGACGATCCGGCTCTGCGAGGGCGGCCCCTTGCGGTCGGCGGGTCGCGCGAGCGCGGCGTGGTGGCGGCCGCCAGCTATGAGGCGCGAGCCTTCGGTGTGCGCTCGGCCATGCCCTCCGTCACGGCCCGGCGCCTGTGCCCCGACCTCGTCTTCGTCAAGCCGCGCTTCGAGGTCTATCGGGCGATCTCCGAAGAGATCCGCGCGGTCTTTGCCCAGCATACCGCGATCATCGAACCGGTGGCCCTCGACGAGGCCTATCTCGACGTCACCGAGAACCTGCAGGGGCTGACCACCGCCACCGAGGTGGCGCGGGCGATCCGGGCGGAGATCCTCGCGCGGACCGGTCTCGTGGCATCGGCCGGCGTCTCCTACAACAAGTTCCTCGCCAAGGTCGCCTCGGACTTCCGCAAACCCGACGCGCTGTTCGTGATCACGCCCGTGATGGGCCCTGGCTTCGTCGAGGATCTGGCCATCGGCCGGTTCCACGGCGTCGGCCCCGTCACCGAGGCGAAGATGAAGCGGCTTGGCATCCTTACCGGCCGCGACCTGAAGGCCCGCTCCCTGGAAGAGCTGCAGGCGGCCTTCGGGAGCTCGGCGGCCTATTATCATTCGGTGGCGCGCGGCATCGACGAGCGGCAGGTGCGTGCCCATCGGATTCGGAAGTCGGTGGGGGCGGAGACCACCTTCTCGGAGGACCTCACCGAGTTCGATGCCATGGAGGCGCGACTGGCGCCGCTCATCGACAAGGTCTGGGCATCCTGCAGCGCCAAGGGTGTCGCCGGCCGCACCGTCACGCTGAAGGTGAAATTCTCGGATTTCGTCCAGATCACTCGGGCGCAGTCCTTCGAGTCTCCGGTCGCCGGTCGCGATACGATGATGCACACGGCGCTGGGACTGCTGCGCACGGTGTTCCCGCTCCGCCGCAGCGTTCGCCTGCTCGGCGTCTCCCTGTCGGGCCTGCAGCAGGGCGAGACGGAGGGACCGCGCCAACTCGGGCTCGCGATCTGATCCCGGCAGCGGGCAACGGCGGATGACGATTGCCGCGCGACACCGGCGCACTATCTGAATCGAGCAGCTCATGGATCGATCGGGTCCGGACCAGGACGTGCGGATAAGAGGGAATGCATGAGCAGCCGGAATGACAAGGGACTCCTGCTCCTCCTCGGCGACGCCATCGGCGAAACCCAGATCCTGATCTCCAAGCAACTCGCCCTGTTCCAGACCGAGATCGGGTCGGCGGTCAATCAAGTGGCGCGTCCGCTTGCCCTGTTCCTGATGGCGGCACTCTTCGTCCTGATCGGATTGTTCGTGCTCCTGGTCGCCTTCGTCAAAGGGCTGGCGCTCCTGATCGGTTCGGAGGCGATCGCGTCGCTGATCGTCGGCGGTGCCTTTGCCGCCGTGACGCTCGGTCTCTTCGCCTTCGGGTATCGGTTGATGTCCCTCTCGAACCTGGAGCCGATGCGGACGCGGCGCCAACTCGCACGGGACCGGGACGCCCTGAGAGCCCGCTGACGCCGAGCCAGCAGCCGCCTTCCGGTCTCCTCGCCGATCGACCTCCGGGCTCAGGCGGGGATTTCCTGTTTGTCGACCACCCTGCCCCGCTCGTCGAAGCGGTAGGCCAGCATCTGGGCCGTGGCGAGATGCACGTCGGCCACCTCGGCGGCGCTGATCCCGTCGAGATGCATGATCAGCGCCCGCAGCGAATTGCCATGCGCCACGAGAAGAACCCGCCTGCCCTCCCGGACCCGGGATTCGATCTCGTCCCGGTAATACGGCAGCATCCGGTCGGCGGTCATCGCCAGGCTCTCGCCGCCCGGCGGTATCGCATCGAAGGACTTGCGCCAGGCACGGACCTGCTCCACGCCCCAGCGTTCCTGGGATTCGCGCTTGTTCAACCCGGCGAGCTCGCCGTAATCGCGCTCGTTCAGCGCGGCGCTCCGGTGGACAGTAAGGTCGGGTTGCCCGAGGCCCGCCAGGATGAGAGCCATCGTGCGCCGGGCCCGCGTCAACTCGCTGGTGAAGGCGAGATCGACGACGAATCCGAGCTCTTTCAGCCGGCGCCCGGCGCTCTGCGCCTCGCTGACGCCGCGTTCCGTCAGATCGGGATCTCGGATGCCGGAGAAGAGGTCACGCTCGTTGTCGTGGCTCTGCCCGTGGCGGACGATGACGAGAGTTCGGTCGGGAAGGAGCATTCGGGGAGCGGTGTCCGCAGGAGGTCGGGCGAAGTCGGGTTGTGCGAAGTCAGGTCGCGGGTCAACGCCTGCGGCTGCCGGTCAACGCCTACGGCTGCCGCGCGGGCCGGTGACCACCGGGGTGTTGGCCCGGTTCTCGTCGAGGAGCTTGCGCCACCGGGTCAGACGTTCGGGATCGAGCGTGCCCTCCGTGACGGCGGCCTGAACGGCGCAGCCCGGCTCGTGGGCGTGGGTGCAGTCCCGGAAGCGGCAGGAGGGGGCCAGCTCGACGATCTCGGCGAACAGCGTATCGATGCCCTCCGCGGCGTCGCTCACATGCAGCGTGCGCATCCCCGGCGTATCGATGACCCAGCCGCCGCCCGCGATGGCATGGAGGGAACGCGACGTGGTGGTGTGGCGCCCCTTGGCGTCGTGTTCGCGGATCCCGCCGGTCTCCTGGGGGAGATCCTGATCCGGGCCGGCGAGCGTATTGACCAGGGTCGATTTCCCCACCCCCGATGAGCCGACGACCGCCACGGTCAGACCTTCGCCGCACCAGGGGGCGAGGAGCGTCACGGCGTCCGGAAGGCGCGGATTGACCGTGACGACGGCGAGGTCGCGCTGCAGGCCGGCGGCCTGCCGCCGGTAGCTCTCGGCATCGGGCGCCATATCGGCCTTGGTGAGGACGATCACCGGGTTCGTCCCGCCCTGATTGGCGAGCGCCAGGTAGCGCTCCAGCCGGGCGATGTTGAAATCGGCGTTGCACGACGTGACGACGAAGAGGGTATCGACATTGGCCGCCGCCAGCTGCAGCGGGCCTCCGCCTTCGTTGCGCCGTTGCAGCACGCTCCTGCGTGACAGACGGCGCTGCATCGTCCCGGTCTCGGGCTCGACCAGCACCCAATCGCCCACGGCGAAATCGCCGGTCTGGGTATGGACCGGAAGCACGAGCCCCACCGCCCCCGTGAGGGACAGGGCGGTCAGCCGGGAGCGGTGGACCGTCGCGATCCGCATGGGCACGAGACCGGCCTCGGCCGGTTCACGTTGCTCCTCGAAGAAGTCGGACCATCCGAGACGGGAGGGCCGCAGGGAATGAGAGTTGCTGAGATCATCGGTCACCGGTCAGCCATGACAGGGCCTTGGCGGATTGACCAGCGCTTCGCCGTCCCCTGGCGCCCTCCCCTTGCTCCGTGGCGGCAAGGTGACCGATCATCGAGGCAACGGATTAGGAAGAATGGATTCCAGGGATGGGTCAGACGATGTCGAAGCTCGAGGAGAAGCGCGAGGAGATCGCGGCCCTGATCGCATCGGAACTCGGTCTCGGCGATCTGACCGGATTGAGCGAGGCCGACCACGCGGCCGTCGATCGCCAGACCTCGGAAGTGATCGAGGGCTGCGCCCTCGACACGGATGAGCCGGCCGATTGCGAGGAGGCGGGCACGCAGCTTCAGCAGCGGCTGCGAGAGTACCGCGCCCTGCTGGAGTTGCGGACGGACGAGGCGGATGCCCGGCTGGCCGAAGAGGGCGAGGTGTTCGGCCGCGAAGACGATGCGTGAATCCGGCCCCGCCGGCACCGGAAGACTGCCCTTCGCCTATGTTCTCGACGGAAGTCCGTTCGCGACGGCCCCGCCCGACGTGTCGAGCTTGGCCCGACATCCGACCGCGTAGACATTGGGCGGCCGGCTGCCGACCTCACGCTGCCAGCGGCAGGTTTGCGTGAGCCTCACATAGACATCCAGAACCGAGGCGTGATCGCCGAATTGCTGGCGGAGGCGGGCGACCCGATAGATGCCCCGGCGCTCGCAAGGACCGCAGGCGATGACGAGGTGCGAGGCCCTCACGTCGCAGAGGCGCTCCATGTCAGGCCACCGAACCGGGAGATGAGCCCCGGATCCTGCTCTGCGCCGGTGCGACGTTGCCGGTAGCTGCCTCCCCGCCGGCCATGTTCGTCGCTTCGGACGTAGCTAGGGCCGCAAGCCGCAGCAAAGGATCGGCCAGCATGGTGGACACTCCGCGCATAAGAACATATAGAGAACATAGAGTTCAAGCGAGGAGGTCAAGATGCAGACGGCCGACCTGTGGATATCGGGAAATCTCTCTCCCGCCGGCCTGCCCTCGGGCATGGCGAAGCGCGCGAATGCCGGTTCGGCGGCACGCGTGCCGTCACCCCGCACGAGCGGAGACCGGGCCATGCATTTCGACGTGCTGGAGGAGCGGGTCGGGCGCTGGGGCTGGTCACTGCGTGACGCTTACGGCCAGGAGGTCGCCCATTCTCCGATGCCGTATCCGAGCCGTGTCCAGGCCTCGGCGGCGGCCTTGGCCTTTTCCCAGCTCGTGGCTTACGCCGGCAAGCAGATGCGCCGGCCCTGAAGCCGGACGGCGAGTGTTTGCCGGGTGTGGATTCCCTCGCGCCTCGTGCGAGCGAATGACGGATCGACCCGTTCCCCTAACGGATACTGCCGCAGGGGAGCGAACCGATCCTGCCGGGGATCTCGAAGATCGTCCCGGATTGTAGTCCGGGACGATGTGTTACGAATTTATCAGTATATTGGCGGAGCCCACGATAGTCGCGGCCAGCATCACCGATGCAACGCCGACCATGATGTAGGAAAAGACTTTCAGTATCGATGCCAATGAACTGTCCTGACTGGGTTAGCAGTGGCTTCCGCCGGACGTCTGGCCGTATTGCATGACGTCGCGGGTCTGCTGGTTTGCGTTGCCCTCCGCGGCCGAACTCATCGGACAACCGAAGGACGCGGGGACCCGACGGTCGGCTCGGATCGCGTTGGTGGTCTCGACGTCGTAGGGAGCGAACGCCGTGTAACGCGAGGGACGCTCCATCGCCATCGTAGGCAAGACCGATGTCAGTCCCACGACGAGAGCAGTCGAGAGGGCGGCGATGTAAGACTTCATATGGGCAATGGCTTTCTTTTCTTGTGAAGCCTCCGTATCCCGGCTGCTTCTTCTGTGTGAAGCCAATATGAAGTAATAATTTCCTTTGTGGCGTGTCGGCACGCACGTGGTGCAGCGGATCAAAGATCCTGATCAAGCCTATGTCATCGATGTATGTGGCATTCCAGCATCGAATTATTTGATGGGACAATCAAATACAAAAGTGTTGGTTATATAATCCCTGAATAGTTTGGGAATGAGTGTCGCAGGGCCTGCGATGGCGGAAGTGGCTGTGACCAGGGCCTGATTTCGAGAATGGCCGTTCCGATCTCGTCGATGCGAGTGCCGTTCGGACGAGTTGTGCCGACGGCGTGTGGGCGGCTCTCCTCCCCCCCTCACGCCATCGTCCGCATCGGTTCGCGCGCCGGATCATCCCCGGTCGATCATCGGCGAAGAGCATCGCCTCGCTCGTCGATGATCCTCTGCCAGCCTGTGTCAGGTCGAGGGTGCGATACGGTCGAGCGCCGCCATCGTGTCGTCGGACAGGTCGAGTTCCGTCGCGGCCATGTTCTCGCGCAGGTGCTCGACCGACGACGTGCCGGGGATCAGCAGGATGTTGGGAGAGCGGCGCAGGAGCCAGGCCAGCGCGACCTGCATGGGCGTCGCGCCGAGCCCCTCGGCAATCTCGTTCAGTACCGCCGACTGGATCGGGCTGAAGCCGCCGAGCGGGAAGAACGGGACATAGGCGGTGCCGGATGCGGCGAGATCGTCGATCAGTGCGTCATCGGCCCGATGGACCAGATTGTACTGGTTCTGGACGCAGACGATCGTCGCGAGGGATCGACTCTCCGCCACCTGCCGCGCCGTTACGTTGCTCAACCCGATTCGGCGAACGAGGCCCTGTCGCTGGAGATCGGCGAGGATGGAGAGCGGCGCCTCGATGGAGCCTTCGGCCGGTCCATGCACGTCGAGCATGATGCGCAGGTTGACCACGTCGAGGGCGTCGACGCCGAGGTTACGCAGGTTGTCATGGACAGCGCTCGTGAGCTCCGCTGCGGAGAAAGCGGGGTTCCAGGAGGCGTCCGCACCGCGCCTGGCTCCGATCTTGGTGACGATCACGAGGTCGTCCGGATAGGGGTGGAGCGCTTCGCGGATGATCTGGTTGGTGACGTGCGGTCCGTAGAAATCGCTGGTGTCGATGTGGTTGACGCCGCGCTCGACCGCTTCGCGCAGCACCGCGATGGCGGCGGCCCGGTCCTTCGGAGGACCGAAAACGCCGGGCCCCGCCAATTGCATCGCGCCGTAGCCCAGGCGCTTCACGGTGCGGTCTCCGAGGGCGTAGGTCCCGGCCTGTCCGATCTTGGTCATGCGACTCTCCTGTAGGATGACCAGGACTGTAATGCCTCATGGATTGCGTGATAATGCGCCCTTATCCGCACGGGATGTGCGAAAAGGCGAACAATGGCGACCGATCTCGGGGATTTGGCGGCGTTCGTCGCCGTTGCGGAAGCCGGCGGGTTTCGCGATGGCGCACGGGCGAGCGGCGCGAGCGCATCCGGCTTGAGCGAGGCGGTCCGCCGGCTGGAGGCCAGGCTGGGCGTCCGGCTCCTCAACCGGACGACCCGCAGCGTCGCGCCGACCGAAGCGGGCGCACGCCTCCTCGAACGATTGATGCCGGCCTTGGGCGAAGTTGATGCCGCGCTGGACGTCGTCAACGGCTTTCGCGATCGTCCGGCCGGCACACTCAGGCTCAACGTGCCGGTCAGCGCGGCGCGGCTCGTGCTGCCGCGGATCGTGCCGCCTTTCCTCGAAGCCTATCCCGATATCAGGCTCGACATCGTGGCCGAGGACGGTTTCGTGGATGTGCTGGCCGCTGGATGTGACGCCGGGATCCGCTACGACGAGCGGCTCGAACAGGACATGATCGCGGTTCCGATCGGGCCGCGCCGGCAGCGCTTCGCCACGGCCGCCTCCCCGTCCTATCTCGATCGTCACGGGCGTCCCGCCCATCCGAGAGACCTGCTGAGCCACGCCTGCCTCGGCGGCCGTTTCGCGAGTGGCGCGACGACGGCGTGGGAATTCGAGCGTGAGGGCGAGGTCGTTCGCATCGACCCCAGCGGTCCCCTCATCGTCCGGGTCGGGGCCGCCACCGACCTCGCGGTGGATGCCGCCATTGCGGGGACCGGGATCATTACCCTGTTCGAGGATTGGCTACGCCCGCATCTCGAGAGCGGGGTTCTGGAGCCCGTGCTGGAGCCATGGTGGCAATCGTTCTCCGGCCCGTTCCTGTATTATCCGGGCCGGCGCTACCTTCCCGCGCCGCTGAGGGCCTTCGTCGACTTCATCGGCGCGCATCGCGATCCTCGCTGATCTCGCCGCGCGACCGAGCGCCTCGTCGTCTGCTCAGAGGCCGAAGTTTCGGCTCAGGACGATCATCAGTTCCGTCTGGCTCGCCGTATCCGTCTTGACGAAGATCTTCTTCAGATGGGTCCGGGTGGTATGGATCGACATGCCGAGCCTGTCCGCGCATTCGCCGGTGCTGTGGCCGGCCAGCAGGCTGTGGCAGAGTTCGGCCTCCCGTGGCGTCAGCCCGTACAACGTTTTCAGGATGTCACCGGCGAGTTCCCGGCTGTCATCGAGGTCCGTAATGGTCAGAATGGCGCGGCAGCCGTCGAAATACTCCAGCCCCGCCTTGCGCAGGGGCTGAACCCGGAGAGTGAGAGGCCGCTTGGCCTCCCGGCGGATGACGATCGGCGCCGAGGCGAGTGAGACAGCTTGCGGATCGGACCAGATGGCGGCGGTGATATGCGCGCGAAGCCGGGCCGTGGCCTGAGCATCGGAGGGAACGACGAGTTCCCCGAGCCGCACAGCCAGATCGGGGCCGAACAGGCGTTCCGCGCCGCTGCTCACCCGCAGAACCCGTCCCGTCCTGTCGAGGAGCACGCTAGGATTGCGGACCGTTTCCAGGGCGTCGGCGATGCCCGTGAGACGCGCCTCGCCGAGGCTGTGGGCCAGTTGGGCGGCCCGGTTGAGGGGGGCGATGAGGCGCCGCAAGGCGATCTGCTCATCCAAGGTGTAGGGCCCCTGTTGGATGGTCCGCTGCATCATCATCACCCAAGCATCATCGCCCGCCTGGACCATCAGTCCGGCGGACCATTGAAAGCCGTGGCTGCGCAAGTAGTCGGCGTAGAACGCTTCGGATCGCATGGCCTCCGGCGTCGCGTAGTCCTGATCGACGAACATGCCTGTCTTGAGAAGCTTGGGGACGCCTCTCACGCGGTAATCGTTCTTCGACCAGCCGTCGCGAAAATAGCCGTCGGCCACCGCCTCGAGACTGGCGCTCATCGGCAGGCCGGGTACGCGTCCCTTCAAAGGGATGGCGACGACCCCTCTCGCGCCCGTGGAAGTCGCGATTTTGGCGACTGCTTTGTCCCAGTCATGAGACTGAAGCGCGGATGTGACGAGCGAGTTTTCGATGTCCTGCAAAGTCTCGTCGTCGAGGAACATCTTGATCCTTCAGCGGCGTCGAACGCTCCCGCGTAAAGCGATGCACTCTCGGCTGAGGAAAAATAACCCGGCTGAACTTAATTGAAAAGACCTTGATATGTTTTTGTTGGATGAGGTGCTTATTTTATAAATAAGCCTTACTGTGATTGCGCTTTCTAGAAATATTATAATATTTTCTAATAGTTATAAATATATAGAGCGTTTGCAGAGCTATCGGTTGGTCGCAGATTCTGTCCTGCATAGAACAATCGGCGGTCAATAGTTGCAAGCACGCTGCAAGGCGGGGGAGCTGGATCCCTTCGATCATCGCCACGCCGCCCGTTTCGCCGCGCCTGGGCTTGCCGCTCCATCGCCGCCATCAGGCCGGCTCGTAGGCAGGCGCCGACAATCGAGTGCTGTCCGAAGCCGTTTCCTGTGAAAGCGCACCCAGGGGGCCGGCATGAAGCCGGGCGATCAGCCGTGTCATGTCCTCGGGCAGGTCGGCAGCGCTCTCGAGGCCGAAGGCGAGATCGAGGCCGGGTATCATGCTGCGTAGGAAGGCCTGGGACGCCTCCGCGCCGGGGCGGGGAAGCTCCGACCCCCTGGGCGGGATGTGCAGGACGGGCGTGCCGAGGGTCGTTGTGGGGAGAGCGAGCATGGCTTCCACGGGGTGCGCGACGCGCCTTGCGCAATCCCGCCGCCACCGGACCGGGGCGGCCTATCTCGTAAGGCTGCCCAAGCTAGACCATACTGGTTGAACCGTAGCTGAAGGGAGCCGGTGGCCTTACCGCTCCATCGTGGTTCTGCCGTCCAACGAGGGCGAGCGGCTGAGATGAGGGGATGCCGTTCCGGAATTCCGGGAACAGGACGACGGATTCCGCGAAGCTGCCGCCGATCCGGGATCAGGATCAGATGTAGTGGCGGAAGACGACCTGGCTCTGAGCGTCCTTCGCCTTGCCGCGTTCACATCCGTCGACCGGAGGCCGAGCCTGGATCAGCGATGCCGGCAGGACCAGCGTGACGAGGGCGAGCAGCCAGCGGAAGGGACGTGCAACTGTCATGTCGGATTCCTGGGACTGGGTCGCGGTCGGATCGTCACCTTGAGATCATGCGCCTATGGCGGCTGAATGGTTCATGGCTGGCCGCGATCCGTTTCGCTGTGCCGGCGCGCACATCGGCTTGGCCGTTCTAAGACAGAAACGGCTTCAGCAGCGGTGCGGTCGCCGCGCCCAAGGCGCCGAGCGCGATGAAGAGCCGCCAGACGTGAAGATCCGTGATCATGGAAGCCTCGATCTTGCCGCCGTTCGGCGCGTGAATGCCACATCATGGCGGCGATACGTTGCGGCGTGGTTTCGAGACAGGGTGAACGATGTCTTCTACCGTTCCGAGGCCATGGCGCCTCGGTCCCCGCCTCCCCGGGGAGCCCGGGGCAATCCCCAGACCGGGCAGTTTCATGCCGCCGGGTGTCGGCGCGTGGCTCTTATGAAATCGGGCTCCCGCCCCGTTCCGCGTGACCCCGATCGTCAGCGGGAGGCCCGTCAGGTGTCCTAGACCACGAGGATATCTTGGAATGTCAGGACTGGGCGCGAGGTGAGGAGGGCGAACTGGAGGGCGTCGGCCGGTCCGCTGCCGTCCGCGTCGTAGGAGACGGCGCCCGTCCGCGAATCGTAGAGGATCCGGTCGTCCGCATCGAGGATGGCACCGGCCGCGCCGAGATCCTTGAAGGCACCCGCCGCCAGGGTTCCGGTCTTGATCAGTGCCGTGAAGATTCCGTTCTCGAGTCGGAGCGTGTCGTCGATGGCGGCGAAGTCGACGATGCTGTCGACATTGCCCGAGCCGAGCGCCGTCTTGAAGAAGAAGATGTCGGCACCGGCTCCGCCCTTCAGGATGTCGTCGCCCAGACCGCCATTGAGCATGTTGGCACCGCTATTGCCGGTGAGCGTGTTGGCGAGGGCGTTGCCGTTGATGTCGGCGCTGCCGGTGAGAAGCAGGTTCTCGATCTCGTTGCCGAGGCTGAACGCCACCGAACTCCGCACGAGATCGATGCCGCCCCCCGCCACCTCGAAGATCTTGTCGCCACCATCGGTGATGTAGGTGTCGTTGCCCAATCCACCGGTGAGCCTGTCGGTACCGGTCCCGCCATTGAGGACGTTGGCGGCATCGTTGCCCAAAAGCACGTTGTCGAGGGCGTTGCCCGTCGCCTTGATCGCCCCCGTTCCGGTGAGGGTGAGGTTCTCCAGATTTCCGCCAAGGGTCAGGGTCGCCGAACTCCGGACGAGGTCGGTTCCGGCGCCGAGCGCCTCGACGATCGTGTCGCCGCCATCGGTGACGTATGTGTCGTTGCCGAGGCCACCGATGAGGGTGTCGTTCCTGGCCGATCCGATGATGGTGACACCAGCGGTCAGGCCGGCATTGGAAACCAGCACCGAATCCGTGCCGGTGACGCGGCTGGTGAAGTCGATCGTACCGCCCGCACCCCGTAGGGAGATTTCGAGCCGTGTGGTGGTCGCCGTGCTGTCGATGAGGCTGGCGAAGGACGAAAGCTGGGCTGTCGTGGCGAAGACTGACGTGGTGTCCAGCGTCTCGACCCCTGTGAAGCTGGCATCTCCCAGGTCAAAGGCGTCTGTCACAATGTCCGTTCCGATGCCTCCTTCAACGGTCACGCCGCCGCCATAACCGGTCATGAGCCGGAACGTGTCGTTACCGGCTCCGCCATCGAGTCTGTCCACGCTGCCGTTATCATAAAGTGTGATCGTATCGTCACCCTCACCGCCAAAGACGATATCGTTGCCCTCGCCGCCGTCGAGGATGTCGTTGCCGGCTCCGCCACTGAGGGTGTCGTCGCCCGAACCGCCGGTGAGAGTGTTGGCGCCGGTATTGCCGATGAGGATCTCGTTACCTGCAGTCCCTGAAATCGAGATCGGCGATGCGCCGAGGGCGGTGATCTTCGTGGTCACTCCGTCTGCGAGGAGGGTGATGCCGGTAACGGTGGAGGGGGCGCTGAAACGAAGGTCGTCGACCGTCACGGTAGCCGTCTCATTCCCGCCATATGCAGCGGAGACCGTGATCGTATCTCCGGGATCCGAAGCCGCGATGGCATCGGCGATCGTTGCGTAGGTGCCCGGAACGTTGCGCGTCGCCGTGATGGTCATCTTCCCCTGGAAAGGCGTCGTGACCGTCTCGAATCTCGAACATCACGGCGGTCATTCGTTTGCCCGGCGCGGTTAGAGCACCCGATTGCATGCCGCATATCGCCCAAACGGAGTATGTCGAGTCAACGATTCGCTTGTGGACTGTGCTGGTGGGCTCAAGCCATGATAAGCCATGCCTTAAAATCAAGCATTTCGGCATTCATGCGGAGTCCGCCGCGGCCGGCCCATCGATGCGGACTACATAATGATGTCGATCTTCGTCATAACGTGTGCTGGATCTGGTTTAGACGATGCCAATGACCGTCCGTTCCGAGAGGCTGATCGACCATATCTACGAAGCCGCCGTCATTCCGGAGATGTGGCCCAGTGTACTGGCCGAACTGGTGCGGGTCGGCGAGGGACAAGGCGCGCTTTTGTTCACGACGGTGGGCAGCGAGTTCCGCTACGTCACGTCCCCGGGCTTCGAGGTGGGGATCGCCGAATATGTCGCCGGGGGCTGGCCTGCGCGGACCGACAGGCCGGCGCGGTTGTTCGCCAGGGAACATGCCGGCTTCCTCACCGACCTCGACGTCTACACCGCCGCCGAGATGGAGGTGGAGCCGGTCTTTCGGGACTTTCTGCGGCCGAGGGGCCTGGGTTGGGGCGTCGCCAGCGCCATCGCGGTGCCGAGCGGGGATCGGCTCATCTTTAACGTGGAGCGGGAATTCGCGCGCGGTCCCGTCCCCGGCGAGATCGTCGCCCGCCTCGATGCCCTGCGCCCTCACCTCGCCCGGGCAGCCACCATGTCGGCGAGGCTGCGGCTGCAGACCGTCAGGGTGGCGGCTCAGGTGCTCGATGTCGTCGACATTCCCGCCGCGATCCTCGGCAGGCACTCCCAGATCCTAGCCATCAATGCCGGCTGCGCGGCGTTCCTCGGAAGCACCATCCGGGAGGCGCATCGCCTGACCCTGTCCAACCCGGAGGCGGACCGCCTGCTGGAGCGGGCCCTCGAAGGACTGGCGACGGAGCGGCGGACCTCGACCCGGTCCATCCCGATCCCGGCCACGGACGAGCGCGGCCCGGTGATCCTGCATCTCCTGCCGATCCGGCGGGCGGCGGCGGACCTGTTCAACGCCGCCTCCGCCATCGCGATCTTCACGCCCGTGGCGCAAGGCGCCGCGCCCGACCTCACTGTTTTGTCCGGCCTGTTCGACCTGACCGTGGCCGAAGCGCGGGTGGCGCGCGAGATCGCCCTGTGCAGGACGGTGGAGGACATCGCCCTGCGGACCGGCGTCGCCACCAGCACGGTCCGGACGCAGCTGCGATCCGTCCTGTCCAAGACCGGAACCAACCGCCAAGCCGAACTCGTCGGGCTCCTCGCGGGAACGACCCCGCGGGACTGGCGGACATCGTAAGACGATCGGACGAGCCGATCCGTGTCCTGTTGTCCCGTGGAGTTGCCTGTATGAAAAGCGCCGCCCGCTCGGGTTCGTCGGATCGCCATGACCAATCCTGACCCGCTGCGTCTCGTCGATGCCTGCTACGCGGCCGCCCTCGATGCCTCGCTTTGGCCGGGAGTTCTCGAGCAGGTGAGCGCCTGCCTCGGAGCGCGGGGGACGGTGATCGTCTCCTACGATCCTCGCCGGACGGCGGACACACTCCATTCGGACAGCCTGCGGGAGGTGCACGACGCGTATAGCGGCGGGTGGTGGGAGCATGACAGCCGTATCGCCCGCGCGCGGGGGCTCGGGATGCGGCCCGGCCTCGTGGTGGCGGATGCGATGCTGTTCACGCCGGAGGACAAGCGCAAGGATCCCTTCTTTCGGGATTTCTGCGCCAAGCACGGGCTCGACGAACTCGTGGCCTTCTTCGCCCCCGATCCCGGCGGCGGGCTGATGACGGTGAGCGCCCTGCGCGAGGCCGGCAAAGGCTACTTCGAAGCCGGGGAGATCGCCCTCCTCACGCTGTTGGGGCCGCATGTCGCGCGGGCCTTCGACGTCACGGCGCGGCTCGGCGTCGCCCACCGGCAGGCGGCCGATCTCGGCTCGGCCCTGGCGCGGGCAGAGATCGGCGTCGTCCTGCTCGATCGGGGTGGCGCCGTGCGGTTCGTCAATCCCGGCTCCGAGAGGATCGTCGCCGGTTGCCTGAAGATCGCCCCGGGCCTGCCCGTGAGAACCGTCGTGGCGGCCGATGGCCCGAGACTCGACCGCCTCGTCGCCTCCGCCCTGGCGGAGAACAGGCCCTGCGCGGCCGAACCCATCATCCTGCGTTCGTCGGATGGGTCCCCCTGGCTGCTGGCGGAGGCGATGCCCCTGCGCACCGGTGAGCCCGGTCTCGAATTGATCGGCTCGGCCAAGGGCGGGGTCCTGCTCCTGCTCCATCCCGTCACGCCGCCAGTGTTGGTTTCCGTCGCCCCGCAGCTCGAGCAACTGGGCCTGACGCGGATGCAGGCTCTTGTGGCGATGGAGATCGGCCGGGGAAGCTCGCCCCGGGAGGCGGCGGAATTGCTCGCGGTCCGGGAGGGCACGGTGCGGGTTCACCTGAAAGCGATCTTCGGCAAGCTCGGCGTCAGGCGTCAGAGCGAACTCGCCATTATCGTCGCGCGCCTCGATGCCATCCTGAGCCGACGGCGCGAGCGCGAAGCCGATACCAAACCCTGAACGGTGCAGGCGTCACCCAGTATCATGAACGCAAAAAGCCGCCCGAAGGCGGCTTCTCGCAGAGACCTTGGTCTCGCTCTATCGGTGGGAAGCGTAGACGCTTCCGGCCGACTTAGTTGAAGGTGTCGATCTCAGCCGACTCGTAGCTGGTGACTTCCATGCCGACACACACTTCCTGAACGACGGGGGCAGTCCAAGCCATGATGTTTCTCCTGCGTTGCAAGTCTTCTTTAGAAGACATCTCAGATGCGCGGCACGACCGCGCTTGAGCAATACCTATTGTCCGCCCTGCCCCATAGCAAGCAGAAAGACGGAAATATTCTGCAGGATTCCCTTAGTTTTCTCTCATGGAACAGAGGGGGAAGCCGCATGCGGACGGACCGCTTCCGTCATGTCCGGGCGAAGGCCGCGGCCTCTTTCACCTGATTCTCGTCGGGAGTTCGGCCCGTATAGAGAACGAACTGCTCGAGAGCCTGCAGTACCACCACGTCGTGGCCGGTGATGACGCGCTTTCCCATGCTTTCGGCCGCCCGTAGGAAGGGCGTCGTCGAGGGCAGCGCCACCACGTCGAAGGCGACGGCGCAGGCCGCGATCTGAGGGGGCGGAAAGGCGAGGGTTTCGGCCTCCGGCCCTTCCATGCCGAGGGGCGTGACGTTGACGAGGAGCGGGGCCTGCGCCTCGCCGATCTCGGGGCGCCAGCCATAGCCATGGCTTTCCGCCAGGGCCCGCCCGGCCGGTTCATTACGGGCGACGACCGTACCATCCACGAAGCCCGCATCGCGCAGGGCCGCGACGACGGCCTTGGCCATGCCGCCGGAACCGCGCAGGAGGAACGGTGTCTGCGGATCGACCTCGTGCTTTTCGAGGAGCAGGCGGACCGCGATGTAATCGGTGTTGTAGCCGGTGAGGCAGCCGGCCTCGTTCACCACCGTGTTGACGCTGTCGATGGCCGCGGCCGAAGCTTCGAGGCGATCGAGAAGCGGGATCACGGTCTCCTTGAACGGCATCGAGACGGCGCAGCCACGAATGCCCAGAGCCCGTATGCCGCCGATCGCAGCCGGCAGGTCGGTCGTGGTGAAGGCCTTGTAGACGTAGTCGAGCCCCATGAGCTCGTAGAGCCGGTTGTGGAAACGCGACCCGAAATGACCCGGCCGTCCCGACAGGGACATACAGAGCGTGGTCTCGCGTCCGATCGGGGGCTTCATCGCGGTCTCCGGTCGCTCGGAGACGCGGCATGCCCCGCACTCCGGCACCGGAGCGATATCACGTCCCGCGATACGTCGCGCCCGTCAGGCCTTGCGGTTGCGACCGTCGTCCAGGATCGCCTCGGCGTGGTACCAGCCGTCGCAGAAATCCATCCTCGGCAGTTCCATGGGGCGCGAGATGCGTGAAGCGAGGTCCACCACGGCGTTGCTGCCCATGCGTGTGCCTGTCGAATGGGCACGCGCCGATGCTGCAACCTTCCTGGGCACGAAAGCAAAGATTTCGGCTGAATTCCGAGGTGAGCTCAAAGTCATGATCCAACGTCTCCAAAAGCTGCTGGGCCTTCATGCCCCCGACGTCTCGTTATGATATGAGCGGTATCTGATATTTGCACTGGCTAAACGTGAGAAAGGCACCCCATGCCGGTAATTCGAGCATGCCTGAATTTGTTTCATGCGTGAATTTATGGTGCGCTGCCGCGGCCGGACTCCTCTTTCGCTCCTGCTCATGCCGATGACGGACGGCTTTGTGGCGATTGTGCTTCGTCATCGGCGCTCTGCCCCCGAGCTGCCGAGCGTATCGTCTTGCTCCCATGTGAGGACGGATCAAATCCAGACCTCCCGCGCATCAGGTTGTTCGGAACCATGACGGCGTAAATATCTTGATCAAGCCTAGCAAGCGCACGCCGATATCATCGCTTAACTTGGGTCAAGCTTTGCCGTGTGCGCATGGATGCGGGAGAACGATCCGGTCCATATTGTGTCCGCCGGATCGATCCCGTTTGGCCTGTCACGACGTCAGTCAAACTAAGGAGGAACGAGCCATGGGTCTTTTCAGCAAGGACATCCAGACTCTCGACGATCTGTTCGTCCATACCCTGCAGGACATTTATTACGCCGAGAACCAGATCACCAAGGCGCTGCCGAAGATGATCGCCAAGGCGACCGATCCCGAACTCAAGAGCGGGTTCGAGAAGCACCTTTCGGAGACCGAGGGTCAGATCAAGCGCCTGGAGCAGGTGTTTCAGATGCATGGTCATACGCCGAAGGCGGTGACTTGCCCGGCCATCGACGGGATCATCAAGGAGACCAACGAGGTCTCCGGAGAGATCGGCGACAAGCAGGTCCTCGATGCCGCCCTCATCGCCTCCGCACAGGCGGTGGAGCATTACGAGATCACGCGCTACGGCACCCTCGTCGCCTGGGCCAAGCAGCTCGGCCGGGACGATTGCGCCAGCGTGCTGCAGCAGACCCTGGACGAGGAGCGCGCCACCGACGAACGCCTGACGCGGATGGCCGAGAGCCAGGTCAACCGCCGCGCCGCCTGACCCGATGAAGTCGCCCTCCCCGGTCGGAGGGCGGCCCGTCCGTCAGGTTGGGAAGAATTGGTTGGCTGGGCGCGGCAGGCCGAGATGGTCGCGCAGGGTCGTGCCTTCGTATTCGGTGCGGAACAGGCCCCGACGCTGGAGTTCCGGCACCAGGGTGTCGACCACGTCGTCGAGACCTTCCGGCACGAAGGGGAACATGACGTTGAACCCGTCGCAGGCCCGCGTCACGAGCCATTCCTCCATCTGGTCGGCCACCTCGGCGGGCGTCCCCACCATGGTGAGCCCGCCATAGCCGCCGACACGCTGGGCGAGTTCGCGCACCGTGGCCCCGGTCTTCCGGGCATAGCCGACGATCTGGGCCTGGGCGCTCTTGCTGGCATTGGTCTCCGGGAGATCGGGCAGGGGCGCGTCGAGGTCGAACTCCGAAGCATCGACGCCGAGGCGCACCGAGAGGTTGGCGATGCCGCTGTCGGTGGGCACGAGCGCATCGAGCCGGGCCTTCTTGGCCTCGGCTTCGTCGCGTGTCTCGCCGAGGACGATGAAGGCGCCGGGCAGGATCTTGAGATGGTCGGGATCGCGGCCGCCGGCGGGCATCCTGCCTTTCACGTCGGCGTAGAATTCCTGGGCGGCGGCGAGTTTCGAGCCGGCGCCGAACACCATTTCGGCGGTCTCGGCGGCGATCTGGCGGCCGGCTTCCGATGCCCCCGCCTGCACGATCACCGGCCAGCCCTGGACGGGGCGGGCGATGTTGAGCGGCCCCTTCACTTTCAGGAACTCGCCGGCATGGTCGAGGACATGGAGCTTGTCGGGATCGAAATAGACCCCCTCCTCCACGTCGCGGATAAAGGCGTCGTCGGCCCAGGAATCCCACAGGCCGGTGACCACATCGAAGAACTCGCGGGCGCGGGCATACCGGACCGCGTGGTCGAGATGAGCGTCCCGGCCGAAATTCAGGGCTTCGTCCGGGTTGCCGGAGGTGACGAGGTTCCAGCCGGCGCGGCCGTTCGAGATATGGTCGAGGGAGGCGAACTTCCGGGCCACATGGTACGGCTCGTTATAGGTCGTGGAGGCCGTGGCGATGAGCCCGATCCGTTCGGTGACGGCAGCGAGCGCCGGCAGCAGGGTCATCGGGTCGAAGGACGTCACGGTGGCGCTGCGCTTCAGCGCGGCCATGGGCATGTTCATCACCGCCAGATGGTCGGCCATGAAGAACGCATCGAACTTGGCCGCCTCCAGTCGCTGGGCGAAGCGCTTGAGATGGGGAAAGCTGAAATTCGCGTCCGGATATCCACCGGGATAGCGCCACCAGGCGGTGTGGATGCCGATCGGCCGCATGAAGGCGCCGAGATGGAGGCGACGAGGCTGGGTCATCCGAGGCTATCTCCGTCCGGTGCGTGAAAGCACGACTTCGGAATAGAGCAGCGGAGAGAGAAAAGGCTCCCGGATTTCGAGGGAAATGGCCGGGAAAATCTCAGGGCCGGTTCGCCGTCACGGGCGTCGTTCCCGCCACAGGATGGCGGCCCGGCGGGCGACGTCCCGCATCCGCCGGTCGAGGGCGGGATAGCGGCGGAGGGTCGAGACCAGCCGTGCCCGCGCCGCACTCTTCAGGCCACGCCAGCCGAGGGAAACGGTGAAATCGACCAGCGGCAGGGGCTCGACGTTGAAACGGCGCTTGTAATCGTAATCGCCGATGCTGAAGTCGAACGAGCGGCAACCTTCTTGATGAAGTGCCTCCATGGTCTTGTCGATGACGAGGCGCCCGGGCGAGCAATGGGACCATTCCCCCCCGGCATTGCTGATGCGGATCATGACGTAGGTGTCGGCATTGCGGATGCCGAGCAACGCCGCGACGACCTCATCGCCCGATGTCAGGGCGCTGACGACGGCGAAGCCGTGGCCGAGGCCCCGTCCGACGAGGCGACGGTAGAAGGCGTCGAACTCGGCCTCGTCGAGGCGGTAATCGGCGCCGATGCTGCGCATGCGCGCCTCCTGCTGGCGCGCCATCACCTCGAGAACCCGCTGGGCCTCGCCCTGGTCGGTGACGATGCGGAAGGCCGTCTCGGACTCGCGGGAAAACACCCTCCAGCTTCGCTCCAGCTCCTTGCGCACGGTCTTGGAGAGGCTGCGATGATAGGCCTCCCAATCCTCGCCCGTCCTGACCTCGTTGCCGTTGAGCGGGCACGGGGACACACCCCTGAGGAGGGACAGCGGATTGGGCCCGTCGGCGAAGGTCGCCGGCATTTTGCGTAGGGAGAGAAGGTCGGCGCGCGGCAGAGCGGAGCGGATCGCCTGCCATAGCTCCAGGGCCCCGGCATGGTCTCTCGGAGCCGCTGGGCCGAGGAGCGGCGCGTTGTAATCGGTGAGGCCGAGATCGGCGAAGGCGATGATGCGACGGGTCCCCGTCTCGTCGATCACGAGGGGAAGATGCAGCGCGAGCGCGCCCGTCGCCCTGTCCCGCGCCGTCACCAGGAGGGGCGTCAGCCCCACGCGGTCTTGGAGCGATTCATACCAGGTCTCGATCCAGACCGGATCCTGAAACGGCGTCGGCGCACCCGTCCATCCGGGCACGCACTCCGTCCAGTCGGATGCGATCGCCACATCGTAGCTCCGCGCTCCGGAGGCTCCCTTTCCCGATGGCGCGATGCTCCGGCGATGGGCCGGCAGCGCCGTCCCGCTCACGCCGGAGCGGAGAGTTCGAGGATCTGGCCCGGTCGGGCCGCATCGAGGCGGAAATCGACGGCACGGCGGGCCGCGCGCTCCTTCTTCACCCAATCACTGTTGCGCAGCAGCTTCTGCATCACCGCCTTGGACCAGTAGCCCGGCCCGGTGATGGCGTGGCTCGCCGGCTCGCGGCCGAAGCGATGGCGCAGCATGCCGTTGGCGAGATTGACGATCTGCTTGCGGCGGATCGGCTCGTCCACGAAGGAGACCGTCATCGATACGTTGAGGCAGTCGAGATTCTCGACCCGGTGCGGCGCGTTGAGCGGCCAGCTCAGCATCTGGCCGGGCGACAGCTCCATCACCTGGGCATGAGAATCGTACCAGGGCGCATAGGGCATATCGACCTCCACATCGAAGAGGGCGATGTCCTCGAGATGCTTCGGCGTCACGAAGGGCGGGGTCGAGGGATAGACGTAGACCCGCTTGGCGCCGATGATCTGCCACAGGTGCTGCCCCGGCAGGTCGGCATGATAATAGACCTGGGCGTTGGGCGACGAGATCAGGATGCCGCAGGTGGATTTCGCCGGAGAGAAGCCGGGTACTCGCTGGGCCAACTCCTCGAACATGGCGTCGAGCGTGTCGCGGTAGCGCCGGTCTACGGTCTCGACATTGCGCAGGTTGAGCCACATCCGCCCCTGGGCGATGGACTCGATCACCTGCGCGCCGGGAAGTCCCCCGGTCTCGCCCTCACGCCAGAACTTGCGCTGTCCGGCGGCTCCCATATGGACGAGGCTGTACTGGCCGCTTGGATAGGTGTCGATCAGATCGGCCAAGGCCTCCCGCGAGAACAGGGGAGACTGGTGCAGCCGATGCTCGAGCCGCAGCGGCTGATGCCCCCAAAGGGCGCTGTCGGGCTCGTCCCAGGAGGTGAAGATCGGGTCGTTCATGGCTACGGTCAATCCGTATCGTGTCCCGCTGTTCTTCAGATGAGGTGGGTCGGTCCCCCTGCGGGACAGGGCCGATCCATTTCCGGACATCATATCCGACGTTGATGAAATCTTTGCATTCGCGGTGCCGACGGAAAAAGATTCCTGCATGGGCCGCGTGAATACGGCGTCATGCTCTTCGTAGAAGGGCCGTCGGCGGGTGGATCGAGCGTTCTAAACTGCTCGGCCGAAAGTCTTTCGCAAGCGACGGCCTGCTAGGACGGGCCGGTCACATCCTTCTCCGGAACCTCACCGCATGACGCAACGCCCTGGACCGGGAGAGACGCGGGTACCCTCCCCCTGGCTGCATCTCGTCGGTACGGGGCATCCGCCCTGCGGAGTCGGCGATTTCGCCGGACAGTTGATCGAGGCCCTCAGGCGTCAGGGTCAGCCACAGGAGACCCTCCCCTTGGAGCCGGGCCGCGTGCCGCTCGGCGAAATCTGGCGCGCCGTGGGGAATGCCCGCGCCGTCATCGCCAATCTGCCACTGGTGCCCTGGAAACGGGCGCTGATCGGCCCCCCTTCGGCCTTCGCCATCGCGTTCCTGCGGCGTCGGCGACGGGTCGCGATCCTGCATGAATGGGGCAGCATGCACCGCCTGCGCCGGCTCGTCCTCCGGCCGCTTCTCCTCTTCGCGGACACGATCGTCCTCCTGTCGCCCCAGGTCCGGGAGGAGCTCGCCGCCGATCCCATGATCGGCCGTCTCGCGCGGCGGGCGGTGATGATGCCCCTGCCCCCGAACATCACGCGGCCCGAAACCACCGTGCCGAGCGCCCTGTCCGCACAGATGCGCGCCGCCCGCGAGGGAGGGCGTCTCGTGGTCGGTCATTTCGGCTCGATCTATCCGGGCAAGCAGCCGGAGGCGATCCTCGACATCGCCGCCAGCCTGAAGGCGCGCGGCGCCGACCCGCTCGTCGTCTTCATCGGTTCGTTCATCCGCGCCTCCGACGGGATCGAAGAGATATTCCACGCCAAGGTCGCGGCGCTCGACCTCTCCGAGACGGTGGTGGTCTCCGGCTATGTCGCCTCGTCGGAGGAGCTGTTCGGCCTGTTCGACGAAGTGGACGCCTTCGTCTACGTCCTCCCGGAGGGCCTCACCGCGCGCCGCGCCAGCATCCTGGCCTGCGTCCAGGCCGGCCGGCCGGTCATCATCACCGAGCCGGTGCGCGCGGACGAATTCGATCACCATCCGCGCTTCCAGGCGCTCCTGTCCGGTGGGGCCATCGTCCTCGCGCCGGGCGGAGCCGGACCCGAGGCCTATGCCGACCTCGCCCTTGCAGCGTCGACACAGCCAACGCTGCCCCCCGCCATCGATCGCCAAGTCTGGTTCGCCGATGCCGCCGGCAGCCTGAGGGACGCCCTCGGCCGAGGCGCGACCAAGCTTGGGAGGTGTGATCCTTGGGAGGTGTGAACTTTGCCCTCTCCCTGGGATCGAAGGGCTGAAGAGGCATGCCATGACCCAATCTGATCCAGGCACCGTTCCGTATGAGAACAAGACCGGCTGGTCCGCGCATTGGGCGGTCGGAGGGCTGGTCGTCGGCTGCGTCGCGACCCTGCTCTGGTTCGGCGCGCTGATGACTCTCGGCGGCTGGGCCGTCGGCATCATCGAGTTCTGAGACTGCCGGACAGGGCGTCCCACTTTCGGGATGAGACGCCCCCGGGCGTTTCACGCGTTGCGGAAACGGGCGAGGTAGCGCAGGCCGAAGACGGAGATCAGGAAGGTGACCCAGACCGGGTCTCCTCCATCGAAGAAGAAGCTCTCCATGCAGGAGAGCAGCAGGCCGAAGAGCCAGACCTGCACGAACATCGTCACCAGCGGGTCGGCCCGGCCGTTCGCCTCGATCCTCATCACGTCCCGCAGGGGGGCGGCGACGAAGATCGCGAGAACGAGAACGAGGCCGGGCAGGCCCAGGGTGACGGCGGTGTCGAGGTAGCTGTTGTGGCTGTGCGAGGCGTATCCGGCCCAGCTCGACCCGTCATCGGACGCGGCGCGCACGGTGACGTTGTTCCAGAATGCCGAGAAGCCGTAGCCGGTGAGCGGACGCGCCGTGAGGGCCTCGATGGCGAACTGCCACACATCGGTCCGGCCGGTGAAGGTGGAATCCACGGGCAGAGCCCGCACGATGGCGGCCAGGGGCTCGCTCACCACCGTGCCGACGCTGAATAGGTTGATCGTGAAGAGCGGAACCAGCGTGAGGAGGATTCGGCCCGCGAGCGAACGGATAACGCCGAACAGGCCCGTGATCGCCAGCGAAGCCACCAGGAGCGCCGTCGCGCTCTTGCCTTCCGAGCCGAGGAGGAACAGCCCCGACAGGGCGACGATGACGAGGCCCACCGTCACGAGCCCCGAACGCGCCACGGCGATGCCGATGAAGACCAGCATGGCCATGACCGCCGCCGCACTGTTCTTATGGCCGAACACGCCGCGCCAATTGCCCGCGAGCATGGGCTCGCCCACGTCCTTCGCCTGATGGATGGCAAGGTCCGGCGCGAGCAGCATGCCGAGATAGCATGCGCCCAGCAGCAGCAGGGAGGCGATGGCGAGGAGGTTGCGCAGATCGTTCCGCGACCGCG
Organism: Methylobacterium sp. CM6241; assembly: GCF_054817845.1. Classification (NCBI taxonomy): domain Bacteria; kingdom Pseudomonadati; phylum Pseudomonadota; class Alphaproteobacteria; order Hyphomicrobiales; family Methylobacteriaceae; genus Methylobacterium; species Methylobacterium sp. CM6241. The sequence goes on along the minus strand of NZ_CM139246.1, from coordinate 3,414,307 downwards.
CCAGCAAGGGCAGGCAGGCGGCCGCCAGCATCACGGAGCCCGCCAGGGTCAGGCGCTTGACCGACGTCATGGGATCCTGTGACAGAACGACATTGACGGCGAGCCAGGCTCCGAGCGCCAGGAACCAGGGCGAGGCGAAGCCGCGCAAGGCTTTGGCGTGAGCCGGGAGAGTCAGGGCGAGGCACAGCAGCGCGAAAAGGCCGAAGCTCGCATAGGTGAGCCCCTCCCGCCCCGTGGCGAGTTCCAGAACGTCCGGATTGCTGAGATCCTGGAACGGTTTGAGAGAGATCCAGCTGAGCAGCAGGACAGCGAGGAAGACGACCTTCCGCGCGATGAGGATGGCGGGCGTGTCGGCGAGTACCGCCTGCAGGCGGCGCCATCCCCCGGGCGCTGCCCCCGATACCGGCACTCCGATTGCCCCCGTCTTCATCGACCCGCCTCCTTCATCTCCCGCGAGTCCGCAGGCGCGGGGTGCTGGCGCGGTAGGGCTGCGGTTCGATGCCCAGGGCCGCGAAGCAGCGCCCGAGGGCCACGAGGATCGGGTGCAGGGCGATGGTGGGTTCCCGTGTCCGGACCAGATTGAGGATGGCGCGTCCGAACGAGACCCCGAGGATGGCGAAGGATTTGCCGGCCAGGGTCACGAGACCAAGACTGCCCTGCGCATGCTTGCGCTCGATCCGGTAATTGACGGCCCCGATCCGCAGGCCGCGTGCGGCGAGCCATCCCGTCCGCGTGCGGGCGAGAGGCACCGTCTCGGTGATGACCGCATCCGCCTCCCAGTAGAAGGTCACACCGGAGCGGCGGGCGCGGGTAAAGAAGTCGGTGTCGCCGCCGCCGAGGAAATTGTAGCTCGTGTCGAAGGGTGGAGCTCCCATCAGCGCGAAGGTGCGCCGCGTAATCAGGCAATTGCCGCTGCCGTAGATCACCGGAACCGGCCCGCTCTTGTCGTAGGCGGGGGCGAAGGCGGGGTGGTTGTCGAGGCCGGGCCGTGTTCCCGGTTCGAAGCGCGGGATCACCGGGCCGCCGACGATGCCGACCCCCGTGCGCTGCGCCGTGGCCACCATGCGCTCCAGCCAGTCGGGCTGTGCCAGCTCGTCGTCGTCGATCATCAGGAAATAACGGGTGTCGGGATAGGCCGCGAGGGCAGTGGTGAAGGCCCGGTTGATCGCCGAGCAATTGCCCTGGCGCTGCTCGACCACGCATTGGCCCTGGAGCGGTCCCTTCGCGAACACCGCCTCGGCGGCCGCCAAGCCGGCCTGCGACGCGCCGTCGTTGTCCACCACCACGACGGCGAAGCGGAGGCCGGTCCGCTGGCGCGCCAGGGAGGCGAGGGTCTGGACGAGGTGCTCCGGCCGTTTGAAGGTCGGGACGCAGACCACCGCGTCGAATGGATTGGCGCGCGCCTTCACGACGCGCTTCCGGTGAAGCGCTCAATCACGGTCATCAGCGGCTTGGGCCTCAGGTCGGAATCCAGGGGGAGCGGCCGGTTCGCCGTGCCGTCGGGTCGGGTGAAGTATATCGGTACCCAGGTATAACGATCCGTAATACCCCAGGTAAGGACCGCGCTCGGCGGCGTCACCTCGTCCACCGCGTGGAGGAAATCGGCCGCCTTGCGCGCGATCATCGCATCTCGGGTGGCGGCGTCGGTCGGCAGTCCCACGTCGATCACATCGAGTTCGGTGACCAGAACGTCGAGCTTCAGCGCCTTGATCTCCCGCAGGAAAGCCTGGAGGCCGTCGCGGTCGATCTCCCGATCCGCGAACAGATGGGCCTGCAATCCGATGGCATGAATCGGGATACCTCGATCGACGAGGGAGCGTGCGATGGCGAGGATGCCGGCTCGGCGCATGGCGAAGCGCGGTCCGACGAATTCGATGTCGTATTCGTTGAGGACGAGCTGGGCGGCCGGATCGGCGGCATGAGCCGCCTTGAAGGCGATGGGGATGTACTCGGCGCCGAGGGTCTTCGTCCAGACGAAGGAGCGCAAGTCCCGTGGCGAGACCGGATTTTCGGGCATCGGCTCGTTCACCACATCCCAGGATCCGATGAAGCCGCGATAGCGGGAGACCACCGCTTCGATATGGCTGGTCAGCACCCATTCGGCCTCGACGGGGCTCGTGATCGCCTCCGCCCAGGCGGGCATGCCGCCGTACCAGGCCAGGGTGTGACCCCGCAGGCCGAGTCCGTTGCTACGGGCGAAGGCGGCGATCGTGTCGGCATCCCCGAAATCGAACGTTTCCCGGTTGGGCCGCAGGACCGGCCATTTCAGGCTGCCCTCCGGGACCAGCAAGCGGCACCTCTCCGCCAGGGCGGCGCGATAGCCCGCATCCGCCGCGAGAGCGTCCCCGCGAACCGCCGCCCCGAACGGGATCTTGCGCGGAGAGGCGACGGCGGCGCGATGGGCGAGCGTGCCTTCCAGCCCGAGCGCGCCTCCCAGCCCGAGGATGCCGCCCAGCGCTCCCTTGAGGATGGTCCGGCGATGGGGAGGGCCCTGTATCATGCCGAGATCCTGGGAAGAGTGAGAAGTCGCCCAAAACGGCACATCCCACCGGGAGATGGTGGGGAGTTCTGCAAGTTCAGGTCCGTACACAGGTTCTGAGCCGAACAGGGAATGGTATCCGTCACGGATGACCCTGCGATGCATCCATCCTTGTGGGATGCCTCCCGCGATCGGACAGCCGAGACCTATGGGTCCATCAGGACGTGGTGTTCACCAGGACTTGTGCCCTCGGCAGGAATACGCCGATCACCAGGGTATGACGGCGCCCCGTTCTCCAGGATAGGACATCTCTCCAGCCCGACCGCTCCGGACGGAGCCTGCCCTTCTCTTTCCCGCGCCATGGCACGGGCCCTGCGGAAGCCTCGGCCATGACCGCCCAACTGTCCCGAAATCCGACGCCCGTCGCGCAGGCGCTCCCTGCCGGGCGACCCGGTGTGGGACGTCGCATCGGAGAGTTGCATCGCACGCCCATGCGTCTCGTCGCCGGCGCGTGGGCGACCCACCGCACCGTGCTGATCGGTTACGGCCAGCTTCTGGGCGGGGCGGGTGGGCGCCTCGTGCTTCAGATGGTCTATTTCCTGGTTCTCGCCAACACGTTGAGCCTCGCCGAAATGGGGGTCTTCGCCTCCGTCTCGGCGGCGGGCGTGATGATCGGCTGTCTGGCGGGGTTCGGCTTCCAATCCTTCGTGATGCGGTCGGCCGCCGGAAGGCGTTCGTCGATGGGGGGATATCTCGCCGTCTACTATGCTTGTTTCGGACTCGCCCTGCCGATCATGTTCGGCCTCTCGCTGGCTCTCTACGCGTTTCTGTTCCGGGACGTGATCGCCCTGCCCGGCTACCTGGCGATCATCGTGGTCGAGGTGGCGCTCTGGCGCCAGATCGAGCTCCTGGTCCAGGTCAATAACGGGCTCGGCCGCTACGCCGCGGCGGCGACGGTGATGTCGCTTCCCATCGGCTTCCGCGCCGCCGCCGCCTTGGCGTTCTGGGCTGCGGGCGGCGGCAACGCCGAAACCTGGGCCGTCTACTATTTCGTCGGTAACGCGGTCTCGGTCGTCGTCCTCGCTATCCGCTTCCATCCGCGCACGCGGATGCGGTTCCGCGCGGCGCTGCTCAAGGGCCGGCTGCGCGACGGACTGCTCTTTGCCGCCTCCTATTTCATGTTCCTCGCTCAGGGCGAGATCGACAAACTCATCGTCCTGACGCTGGCCGGCGAGCGCATGGCGGGTATCTACGCGATCTCGATGCGGCTCATCGATTTCACCGGCGTGCCATTGCGGCCGATGTTCATGATGTATTCGCGTAAGCTCATCCAGGCCGGCCGCGCCACCCGGGCGAGCCTGCGCGAATCTCTGAAGGTGGAAGCGATGGTGGCGGTCGTCTCGACCGGTGCCCTCGTCTTCATGGTCGCGGTCCTGCACATCCGCCCCGACCTTCTCGGCCCTAACGTATCGGCGGCCTACGGCATGCTCGCCGTCATCGTCGCCGTGCCGGCGGTGCGCAATCTTCTGGAATTTCATGGCGAGTTGTTCTTCGCCTTCGGTCGGATGGGGGTGCGCGCGGGCGTCACCGCGACCCTCATCGCCCTCAAGGCTCTGGGCTTCGCCCTGCTTCTCACGGCACTTCCCGATCCGGCGCAGTGGAGCCTGTGGCTGAACGCGATCTATGTCGCGATCTACGCGTTCTCCTTCTTTACCCTCTACGGTCTTTTGTGGCGGAACACGGCACCGTGATCGCGACATCGCATGACAGACGCGGTCCGATGACGGAAGCCTTCATCCTTCCCGGCGCAGGGTCCCCCCGATGAAGGGCGGCGGATCGGAGGAGGTGCGCATGAAGGCCGAGACCGGAGATCGTGCCTCCGCAGCCGCGGAGCAGGGCCGGGCCGAGCAGGACCGAGTCGAGACGGTGGGCCTGATCACCCTCAGCCACCGGGGCGATCTCGAACGATGCGCCCTGCTGTTCGAGAGCATCGATCGGCACGCGGCGTCGCGCGGCTGCCATTACGTCCTCGTCGACGACAGGGACGTGGCGCTGTTTGCGCGCTTTGCCCGTCCCGACCGGCGGATCCTGCCGCAGTCGCAGTTCCTGCCCTGGTGGATCAGGCCGATCCCGTTCCTGCGTCGGCGCCGGCTCCGCTACTGGCTCACGCCGTTCGGCAAGCCGGTCAGCGGCTGGCACATCCAGCAGTTCGTCAAGATCGAGGCCACGCGCAGCCTGCCGGAGGCACGCTACTGCCTGATCGACTCCGACGTCTGCTTCTTCCGGGACTTCGACCTCGCTGCCCTGGCCGAGCCCAATCCGACGCCGTTCCACGTCCATCCCGGCGGTGTCGTAGCCAACCGGCCACGCCACATCCAATGGCTCGGCACCGCGAGCCGGCTCCTCGCCACCAAGCCGCAAAGCGTACCCGCCGACGATTACATCGACCAGATCATCATCTGGGACCAGGCAACGACACGGGCGATGACCGACCGGATCGAGGCGGTGACCGGCCGTGGCTGGGTCGCCGCCCTGTGCCGGGACCGCCACTTTTCAGAATACATGATCTACGGCACCTTCGTCACCAACACGCCCTCGGTGATGGCGCGGCATGCGGTGACGACGCAGAGCTTCTGCCGGACCCATTGGGACGACGACGCCCTGAGCGAGGCCGATATCCTGGCGATGCTGGACGTCGCCACGCCGACCGAGCGGGCCTTCTGCATCCAGTCCTTCGGATCGACGCCGCTCTCCACCATCCGCGCCAGTATCGACGCGTTCCGTGCCGAGGGTGGAGAAGAGCGTTCCAAGCTGCGGACGGAAGCGGCCTGAAGCCTCATTCCACCTGCGCCTCGACTTGCTGAGGCATATCGCACGCCGAGGCAAATCCCTCGCGGGTGATGAATCATGAAAGGGACCGACAGGCGCGCGAACACGTTTCCCCGCTCCCGGTACTTGGAAAAGTAAGATTTGCCGTGTCATGTGCGAGAGCACGGTCGACGCACTTTCCGGAAGGCGGATTCTCTCCCATGCCCTCGCAGAAGTCTTCGCTTCCGTCTCGCCCCATCACGACGGAATAGAGACGGAGCATGAAGGCCACGGCACAGGACGACACCGCCTCCATGGCGGGGCAGGTCGGGCGGGAGGACCTCCACCAGGACACGGAGATGCCGGCGGGCGAGGCCGGGTTCAGCCTCGCGAAGGTCCACGAAATTCTCGAGGAACTGCTTCCGGCGGGCGAGGTCTCGGTCTACGAGGCGGGCGGCGGAGCATCCTCCTATCTTCCGGTCTCGGTGCTGCGCCGCTCCCGCGTGACCGTGGTCGATATCGACCCGACCCAGGTGAGCAACAACGCCTATGCCGATACGGTGATCTGCGGCGACGTCCAGACCCACCGTTTCACGCCCCTGACCTTCGACCTCGTGACGAGCTACAACGTCATCGAGCATCTGCCCGATGTCGGCGCGGCGATGGAGCGCTTCGCCGAATGCCTGAAGCCCGGCGGTCTCCTGCTGATCGGCGCACCGCATCCGCGGTCGCTCTCCGGCCTCGTGACGAAATATTCGCCGCATTGGTTCCACGTCTGGTTCTACCGCCATATCCGCGGTCACGAGCGGGCGGGCGAGCCGGGCGAACCTCCATTTCCAGTCCATTATCACCCGCTCGTCCTGCCGGCCCGGCTGAAGCCGTTCCTCGATCGCCTCGGGCTCGAGCCGATCTACGAACATGTCTACGAGAGCCCGCGCTATGCGGAGATGCGGATATGCCGTCCGCGCCTCGCCGCCTTCACCGACGGCGTGACCGATGTGGTGAACAGGGTGACGGGGCGGCGCTTCAACCTGCAGCGCGGTGATTATCACCTGGTCCTGCGCAAGCGGTCCGGGCATCCGACACCGCAATGACCCCCGACGCCATCCTCGATCGCGACGTGACCGAACTCAAGGCGCAGCTCTCCTTCCGGGCGCGGCTCTCGCATCGTCTGTCGCGGCATATCCCGACCGCTCCCTTACTTCCCCGCCTGCCTGGCCCGATGGTGAGCGTCACGTTCGACGACGTGCCGGACAGCGCCTGCGAGACGGGCGCTGCCCTCCTCGACGCGCATGGCGTGCAAGGCACGTTCTACGTCTCCCGCACCCTCCTCGGCACTGCCACCGAGCATTGGCGGGTCGCAGGGGCCGATGCCTTGGCGGAGATCCATCGCCGCGGGCACGAAATCGGTTGCCATACCCATGATCACCGCCTCGTGCCCACCCTCGACGCACTGCGCTTCGCCGCGGATCTCCAGCGTAACCGGGATGCGTTCGCTTCTCTCGTGCCGGGACTGGTGCTGGAGAACTTCGCCTTTCCCTACGGCTATGCGTCACTGGCCGCAAAGCGCGTGCTGAGCCGGACCTATGGATCCGGCCGCAGCATCATGCCGGGCCTGAATGCCGGACGCATCGACCGCTATTTCCTGCTCGCCAACCCGCTCTTCGACCGCTGCCTCGACGCCGTTCTCCTCGCGCGTCTGATGGACGAGGCGGTGGCCCGTAACGGCTGGGTGATCTTTTTCGGCCATGACGTGACCGAGGGGGCAAGCCCCTATGGCTGCTCCCCCGCCTTGCTCGAGGCCACTCTCCTGGCCGCGAACCGGCGCGGCATCCCGGTGGTCTCGATGGCGGAGGGGATGGCGCGGGCCCTGGGCGTCGCTGGGGAACGGCGCCCCGTGGAAGAGGCATCCCGCCTTTCGGGCTAGACCTCGATGCAGCTCTCGAAGAACGGCCCACGCGACGCGTGAGCCCGCCCGCATCCGAGGCTTCTTGTCCTGTCCGGTGCCATGACGAAGGCGTGTCTTCAGGCGTCCCATCCAATTCCGGCGGGAGGTGTAAAGACGTGATTCATCATCGTTCCGCGTTGTTGCGCATTCGTTGAGGGCCGCCTGAGAATTTAATCTAATTTGGACTCGCAGTTGCTATTCCCTCGTGCATTCGGCCGCGCGCTCTACGGACTGTGCCGGCTCGGGACACGAACGGACCGAAGCGGGATCGTCACACCAGCAATCCCGGGGCGCGCCGGGGCTCGTGTCTTCTCGGAACTCCGTGATGGTGGGAGGCGATTGATGTTGGTCTACGACGATCCCCCTGCATCCGGCAGGCCCGGCCCGGTCGAGCCGGTACGCGACGGCTATCGCCTCTCCGTCGGGGGTGTCTTCTCGGCCTTGCGCCGACGCATCGTCTGGATCTTCGCCTGCGCGCTCGTCCTGGCCGGGATCGGCCTCGTCGGGGGAAAGCTGCTGAGCCCGCGCTACACCGCCGAGGCGCAGATCTATATCGACCCGCGCGACCTGAACCTCGTCTCCCGCGAACTAACCACCGGCGGCCAGGATTCCAACGCCTATCAGAGCGTGGTGGAGAGCCAGACCCGTCTCATCACCTCGAGCAGCGTGCTGCGCCGGGTCGTCGATGCCACCGGCCTCACCAGGGACGACGAATTCACGGCCGCGTCGGGCGGGATGGTCTCGAAGGTCGTCGCTGCCCTGGGGTTCGGAAGTCAGGATGCGCCTTCGGATGACGAGGGCGACGCGAATGCGGCGGTCGGGCTCCTGCAGCAGCGCATCTCCGTGCGCCGAACCGGGCGGACCTACGTGATCGACGTCTCGGTCTGGGCGCGGGATGCGGTGAAGGCTGCGCGCCTCGCCAACGCGGTGGTGGCCGCCTATCTCGCCGAGGATGCCGCCGCCCGGACGGAGGCCGCCAACCGCGCCAATTCCGGACTCACGGCGCGGCTCGGCGAATTGCGCACCGCGCTCAACGCCGCGGAGAATCGGGTTCAGGCCTATCGTGCCGAGACCGGGCTCGTCGGCACCCGCGACGCCCTCGTGAGCGATCAGCAGCTGACGCAGATCAACGCGCAGCTCGCCGCCGCCCGCGCTCGGGTGGTCGAGGCGCAGGCCCGCGTCGAACAGAGCCAGCGCATTACCCGCGCCGGGCTGGATGCCGGGGCGACGGACGATATCCTCTCCTCGCAGACCGTGGCTGCCCTGCGCAGCCAATACGCGGACCTCACCCGGCGTCAGGCCGAGCTCACCAACGAGCTCGGGCCGCGGCATCCTTCCGTCTCCTCCATGGTCAAGCAGGTCGCCCAGGCGCGCCGCTCCATCGATCAGGAGGTCTCCCGTTTCGCACAGGCGGCGCAGACCGACCTCGCCAAGGCGCGGGCTACCGCATCGGCCCTGGAGAAGAACTTCGATCAGGCCAAGGGCCGCACGGTCGGTCTCGCCCAGGCGTCGATCCGCCTGCGGGAACTCGAACGGGAGGCCGAGGCCAGCCGCTCGGTCTACGAAGCCTTCCTCACCCGCTCGCGCGAGACAGGCCAGCAGGCCTATCTCGACATGGGCAATGCCCGGGTCGTCTCTCCGGCGACGAAGCCGATCATGCGCAGCTTCCCGCCCCCGGCGCGGACGCTGATGGCGATGGGACTCCTGGCGGGGCTCGGCCTCGGCATTCTCCTCGCCCTGCTCGACGATTGGGCCCGGTTCGGCCGGTCGGACCCTGTCCGTGGGCCCAGGGTCGCTGAGCCCCCCATGGCGGTGAAGGCCGCCGCTCCGGCACGAGAGCCGGAGCCGGCTCCCAAGATGGCCCAGGCTTTCAAGCGGGCTCCCGTGTCGGAGCCGGTCCAAGCCTTCAATCCGGCGCAGGTTGCGGGCCCCGCCCCCGCCCCCGCTCCCATTCCCGCCCGGCCGCCCGAGCCGCGCCGCGAAACCGAGCCGCGCCGCGAATCCAAGCCGCGCCGCGAATCCAAGCCGGTCGAGATGCCCCGTTCGGCCGAGGCACCGATTCCGGCGGGTATTCCGAAGGATAGACGCATCCCGGTGAGCCCGCCCGCCTTCCGCGCGCCCGATCTGCCAGATCCGCGGCGGTCGGCGATGGCTTTCATCCGTGGCAACGCCAAGGACCCGGAGACCAGGCCGGCCATCGAGCCCCCCGTCCGAGTGGAGCCAAAGGGTCCGTCGGAGCCGGTACAGGTGCCTAGAACCGTCTCCCGTCCCGAGCCCGAGCAGGCCCCGAAGAAGCCTTTCGACAAACCCGATCCGGGACAACGTCCATCGGTCAAGCGTGCCTCTGCCGCATCGTTCAGCGTGTCCGGCGCTGCCGCGCTGATCGGAGGGGCACGATGACGACACCGTCTCCGGTTCTGCCCGAACCGGTTCCCCTGACCTCTCTCGGCGGCGTATCGATCGCGGCTCTGGGAATGCGGGAGACCGTGAATCTGATGACCGAGGCCGTGCGCCGTCATCCGCGCCCCGGAACGCCCCTCTACTTCACCTCGGCCAATGGCGAGGTGATGTCACGGCACGCACGCGACATTGAGTTCGCCCGGCTGATGGACATGGCGGATGTCATCAGCGCCGACGGACAGCCGATGGTGACCATGTCCCGCTTCGTCGGGGACCGGGCCCTGCCCGAACGGGTCGCCACCACCGACCTCTATCACGAGGTCGCCCGCAAGGCTCTGGCGGAAGGCGTGACCTTCTATCTCTATGGCGCCACCGAGAACGAGAACCGCGCGGCGGTGGCGACGACACAGCGCCTGTATCCAGGGCTGCGCATCGTCGGTCACCACCATGGCTACCTCGTGGGCGACGCGTTGGCCGCAAAGGTCGCCGAAATCGACGCCCTGGCGCCGGACATTCTCTGGATCGCCCTGGGGGTGCCGCGCGAGCAGGCCTTCGTGCGCGATCACGGTCCGCTCCTGCGGAACGTCGCCCTCATCAAGACGTCGGGCGGCCTGTTCAACTTTCTCTCCGGAAGCCGCAGCCGGGCACCGGCCTGGGTCCAGCGGATCGGTTTCGAATGGTTCTGGCGGTTGCTGCAGGAGCCCCGGCGCCTGTTCTGGCGCTACTTCCTCACCAATCCGCACTCGCTCTACCTCATGCTCACACGCAGCGGCGACCGCTGGCGGACGCGTCGAGACAAGGCGAGAGACAGCCGGGCGAGTGATGGCCAAGTCGATCACGGCCAGACGATCGTCCAGACTGCGACCGATGACGGCGATCGTGTCGTGACACGGGTGAAGGGGGCCTGACCCCTTTCGAGGTTCACTGCTGGGCGAAGCCCGCGGCCATGTTCACCGCCAGAGCCAGGACGCTGGTGTTGAACAGGTAGGCGTAGATCGTCTGCGCCGTCACGATCCGGCGGAACGCCTTACTGGTGATGTCTGTATCGGAGGTCTGTGAGGTCGCCCCGATGGTGACGGAGAAGTAGAGGAAGTCCCAGAAATCCGGCTCCTCTCCGCCGGGAAAGTCGATTCCGCCACGGTTCCGACCCTCGTCGACCTCGCCGTAATAGAGATGGGCGTAATGCACGGTGAAGATCACCTGCACGAAGACCCAGGCGCAGAGCATCGTCATGATCGCCAGGGCAAGGTGGGCGAGGCGCGGCGCATCCGGCTCCCGTCCTCCGATCACCAGCATCGCCACGGCGCCGCAACTCGCGAGCCCCGCCAGGATGGCGAAGAGCGAGATCACCGGTGCGCTGTCGTCGAGCCGCGACGCTTCCCGGCGCAGGGCGTCCCGCGACAGGGACGAGGTCCGCCAGATGACGAGGGCGGTGTAGACGACGACGCCGACGCACCAGCCGACGAGGAGGCGCGTCCAGAGCGACGCGAAGGGCAGGGCCACCGACAGCACCACTGCGAACACGATCGCCCCGAGAAGCCGCGGGCGCAGCAGGAAGGCCTGGATGGGGTTCTGCATCGATGGGACTCGCGCTCCGGCACCCGGCTATAACGCCGGATCGCGCCAAGCGGTCATCGCATCCCCGTGAAGAGAGTTGCGCTCACCGAGGCCCGGCGGCCGGCCTGGTATCACGCCTTGGGTGGGCGGCAGGCGGTGTCGCAGGAGGTCCCCGAGAACCGGGAGAACAGCTTGGCGAGATGAGGGCGCAGGGGCAGGAACCCGCGATAGGCGGCCTCGGCCAAGATCGGCATGCCGGGCAGACTCGCGAAGGCTGCGAGCCAGCCCCAGCCGGGCAACTCGCGCCAGAGCCGGATGAAGCCCGACGCCCCGGAGGCGAGACGGCCCTGATCGTCCCGGACGTGGAAACGTGCTTGCGCGGCTTCGCGGCTGAGATCGGGGCCGAGCGTGGCGGGGGCGTCGTCGCCGCTGACGTCGACGAAGGTGAGGCGTTCGGCCCCGCGACTACGCCGGTAGGTCCGGATCTCGGCGGAACAGAGCGGACAGGCCCCGTCGTAATAGACGGTCAGTGCGGCGGGTGGGGTCATGGTGGGCGGTTATGTCCCTCTTCATCGGCTCCGGAGAGGGAGGCCGTGTCCGGGGACAACGCCGATACAAGCGAAACGGCCACACTCTCGATGGAAGCGGAGGTGTGGCCGTCTTTCAATGTGATGACGGAGGAGCACCCGTGTTTCGGGACGCCCCCGCGCGTCAGCGGGCGGCGAAGGCCTTGAGGGCGGCCTTGCCGGCGTAGCGGCCCTGAGCGCCGAGGCCTTCCTCAATGCGGATGAGCTGGTTGTACTTGGCCAATCTGTCCGAGCGGGCGAGCGAGCCGGTCTTGATCTGCCCGCAATTGGTGGCGACGGCCAGATCCGCGATGGTGGAATCCTCGGTCTCGCCCGAACGGTGGGACATCACGGCGGTGTAGCCGGCGCGCTGCGCCATATCGACGGCGGCCAGCGTCTCGGTGAGGGTGCCGATCTGGTTGACCTTCACGAGGATCGAGTTGGCGGTGTTCTCGGCGATGCCGCGCGACAGGCGGGTGACGTTGGTGACGAAGAGATCGTCGCCGACGAGCTGGCAGCGGTTGCCGACCTTCTCGGTCAGGAGCTTCCAGCCGGCCCAGTCGTCTTCGGACATCCCGTCCTCGATGGAGAGGATCGGGTAGGAATCCACGAGCTTGGCGAGGTAATCGACCTGGGCCTCGATCGAGCGGGTCTGGCCCTCGCCTTCGTAATGGTAGGCACCGTCCTTGAAGAACTCGGTGGCGGCGCAGTCGAGGGCGAGCACGATGTCGGTGCCGGGCTTGAAGCCGGCCGCCTGGATCGATTCCATCACGAAGTCGAGCCCGGCCTCGGCCGAGGGGAGGTTGGGGGCAAAACCGCCCTCATCGCCGACATTGGTGTTGTGACCGGCCTTCTTCAGGGCGCTCTTGAGGGTATGGAACACTTCGGCGCCCATGCGCACCGCCTCGGCCAGCGAGGACGCACCCACCGGCATGATCATGAATTCCTGGAAGTCGATCGGGTTGTCGGCATGCGCGCCGCCGTTGATGATGTTCATCATCGGCACCGGCAGCACCCGCCCCTGGGTTCCGCCGACATAGCGGTAGAGCGGCAGGCCGGCGGTCTCGGCCGCTGCCTTGGCGACCGCCAGGGATACGCCGAGGATGGCGTTGGCACCCAGTCGCGCCTTGTTGGGGGTACCGTCGAGTTCGATCATCGCCTCGTCGACGGCGATCTGATCCTCGGCATCCATGCCGCCGATGGCGTCGAGGATATCGCCACGGACCGCGGCCACCGCGTTGCGCACGCCCTTGCCGCTGTAGCGACCCTTGTCACCGTCACGCAGCTCCACCGCCTCGTGGGCACCGGTGGAGGCGCCGGACGGCACGGCGGCTCGGCCGAAGGAGCCGTCTTCGAGGAGGACGTCCACTTCGACGGTCGGGTTGCCCCGGCTATCGAGGATCTCGCGGGCGGCGATGTTGGTGATCGCGGTCATGCGTGCCCCTGCTCTCAAGATGTTGCGGCCGGTATCCGGCCATGTCGTCATCGTCCCGCGGGCGTGCGCCGTCGGCGAGCGCGCCCTATGGACCGGTCTGATACAGGGCAGGCTTATCCGTCAACGTGCCGCATCCGGCAAGCGCCCCTCGCCGATGAAGCTCGCCGGTCGGTCAGAAATCTTTGCTTAGGTTACGAGACGTTCCGCTTCGCGGGTTGTGTCCCCCACCCCGCTTCTCTCGCCGAGATCGGGGCGGACCCTGCAGCCAGGAGACTAGGCCGTTGATTTCATGAAGCATTCCGGGGTGGAGGTTTCCCTGGCACGCAGCCTGCGCTATAGCGGCGGACATGACCAACCCACCCTCCTCCGACGAATCTCTTCAACTCGGCCAGCCGACCCCCCTGCCCGCCTCCCCCGAGACGGCGCGCCTGGACCGGGTGCCGAACCCTCATCCGGGAACGGATTATCTGGCGCGGTTCACCGCCCCCGAATTCACCTCGATCTGTCCCGTGACCGGCCAGCCCGATTTCGGCATCCTGATGATCGACTACGTGCCGGATCTTTGGCTCGTGGAATCCAAATCTCTGAAGCTCTATCTCGGCTCTTTCCGCAATCACGGCGCATTCCATGAGGATTGCACGGTCGGGATCGGCATGACGCTCGTCGATCTCCTCAAGCCCCGGTATTTCCGCATCGGTGGCTATTGGAATGCGCGGGGCGGTATCCCCATCGACGTGTTCTGGCAGACCGGCGAGCCGCCGAAAACGCTCTGGCTCCCGGACCAGGGGATCGCGCCCTATCGCGGGCGCGGCTGATTAGCCCGTGCCCGTTTCGACGATCTTCCAGCTCTAGCTTGAGCATCGAGGCAGCTTCTCACGCTGGCGTGGCATCGTAGCGGCCAAGAAAAAAGGCGGCCGGTCAAAACCGGCCGCCCTTCGAGAACGCGTGACTTAGCTCGGTTCAGTAGCCGTAGCCGTAAGCGGGTCGCCCATAGGCCGGACGGCCATAGCCATTGTTGTAGTAGGAATCGCGGGCGGCGCCGGCTGCGATGGCGCCAGCCGCCAAGCCAGCGATGCCAAGGCCGACGGCAGCGCCGGTCCCGATGCCACGGCGATGCCCGCCACCGTAGGCGTAGCCGCGATTGCCGTATCCACGGTTTCCGTAGCCACGATGGCCGTAGCCGCCGTGAGCATAACCGCCATGGCCGCCGCGACCGTAGCCGTGACCATGTCCGGGGCGGGCTTCCGCTGCCGTCCCGGCAGCCATGGCGCCGAGGGAAAGGGTGACGGCTGTGATCAGTGCGAACTTGCGCATGGAGCTCCTCAAATCGTCGCTGTGCTTAAGCCAAAACAACGAAGTGTGGGCGGGTCGGTTCCATTGTCACGTCTGGTCGAAAGATTCCGAGGGGCGTGACTCGGTCAGCCGCTCGACTTTGCCAAGCGATCGAAAGCCTGCAGGGTCTCCAGTAACGCCGGCATCGCCCGGAGAGGGACCATGTTGGGACCGTCCGACGGGGCATGGTCCGGATCGGGATGGGTCTCGATGAACAGGCCGGCGACCCCCACCGCCACGGCGGCACGGGCCAGCACCGCCACGAACTCGCGCTGCCCACCGGAGGTGGCGCCCTGCCCGCCCGGCTGCTGCACCGAATGGGTCGCGTCGAACACCACCGGCGCACCGTGCGTCACCTGGGCCATGATCGGCAGGCTGCGCATGTCGGAAACGAGGGTGTTGTAGCCGAACGAGGCTCCCCGTTCGGTGACCAGCACGTTGGGATTACCGGCCTTCGTGACCTTGGCGGCAACGTGGGCCATGTCCCAGGGGGCGAGGAACTGGCCCTTCTTCACGTTCACCACGCGGCCCGTGGCGGCGGCCGCCAGGAGCAGGTCGGTCTGCCGGCACAGGAACGCCGGGATCTGGAGGACGTCGATGATCTCCGCCGCCGGCGCGCATTGCGATGCTTCGTGGACGTCGGTGAGGACCGGGAGACCGAACCTTTCCTTGATGTCGGCGAAGATCGGCATTGCCCCGGCAAGGCCAAGGCCGCGCGCGGTGGAGCCGGAGGTCCGGTTGGCCTTGTCGAACGAGCCCTTGAAGACGAGGCCGATCCCGAGACGGTCGGTCATGCCCTTGAGCGCGTCGGCAATTTCGATGGCGTGGTCGCGGCTCTCGAGCTGGCATGGGCCGGCAATGAGCGCGAAGGGCAGGTGGTTGGCGAAGGCGGTGGACCCCGCCATCACGACGGGACCGGCGGGTGAGCGAGCGGGTTCGGACATGGCGCCCGGTCTAGCCCGCCTGAGCCCTGTCGAAAAGGCCGGCGCGACGGCGAAGGATCGTCCGACGATGCCGGGTGAGCATGCAGCGCGTGAGATCGGGCGCCGGGCCGCCCAGGCCGAGGGTATCGGCGAGCCCCTGCCCGCTCGTCTCGCATCGCACGGCCGCATTCCCCGCCTGTCCCGCCTGCGGCATCCCCGTGAGGCGAGACTCCCGATGGAGGGTGCGGGCCAGGGTCTCGACCTTGCCGGCCTTCGCACCCACCAGCCCTTCCGCCGCCAGGCCGATCAGGACGAAAAAGGCTCCGGCCGGCGCCTGATCCCGTGACCCGAACGCCATCCGCGCCGGCGCCCGGCAATCGAGGCTCATGCGATCGGCATCCTCGGCGCGGAACACGGCGAGAGACGCCTCGCGCCCGGCCAGAGACGCGCCGGTGGCCCGGATCATCCGTGCGGTGAGTCGATCGCAGGAATCGCCCGCTGTCGCCGGATCCGGTGTCGAGGACAAGGCGATGGTGGTCAGGAGGCAGGCGATGAATGAGAAGGATCGGGCTTTCATGGGCCCGATCCTAAAGCAGGCCGCCGCTCGAGCCCAACGATCTCAGCGTCGCGTTCCGATCGATCCCGTGACATCGGCGGGACAGGGCTCGTGGGCGTGCGAGCGAAGGACCCGGCGCAGTCGCAACGGATAGGCGCCGGTCTCGTCTTCCACCGTGCCCACCAGCGCATCCGTTGCCAGGGTTCCGTGGAAGGCGACATGGCCTCGTTCGCCACCGACCAGGAACGACAAGCCCTTGGTGTCGTCATCGAGGGTGAGGCTCTCGGCCTGCGCCGATTGGAATGGGGTTTCGTAAACCAGCACGTTGCCGGTAGGAGAACGCTTGAGCGTGATCCGCCGCCCTGCCCGCTCGCCACTTTCGGGCGTCGTGCAGAGATCCGCAAAAACGAAGGTGCCCGTGGCCCAGACCGGCTTCGCCGCCACCGACTTGGCATGGGCAGGCCCTGTCGGAGCGATCGTCGAGGAGAGAGCGACGAGGGGCAGGCCAGCCACCAGGATCCGCTTCAGAACAGGCATCGGATTCTCCCCCCTTCCATGTTCGCAACAGCAGACCCGTAGCTTCGCTTCGTCATGTCTCTGGATTGCGACAGGATCCGGCATCGGCGTGCGCGAAGGCACCTTCGTGACCGAGGCAAGATTCGGTCCTGTCGGCTGAGGGGACAGTCACGCGAAGAGCCGGCCCGAAGGAACGGGCCGGCTCTGGTCGAGACCTCGTCTGCGAAGAGGCCGGGGGCTCATCGCGCCCCCGGCTGAGTGTTCAGCCGGCCTTGTTGAGGGCCACGGCGACGAAGCGGGTCACGCCCTTGGTGCTCTTGACCCGCATCAGCACCGCCTTGCGGCCACTAGCCTCGGCCGCCTTGATGCGCTCGGCGATCTCCGAGGGCTTCGAGACGCTGGAGCCGGCCACATCGAGGATAATGTCTCCCTGCTCGATGCCCTTGGCGGCGGCCGGACCATCGGGATCGACATCCATCACCGCGACGCCCTCATCACCGGCACCGACCTGCGAGGCCGGGGCGAGGCTGAGGCCGAGGCGCGGCTGGCCGTCGCTCGACGAGCTGCTGCGGTTGTCGTTGCCTGCCTTCGGGTCGTTCGGCAGGGCGCCGAGCTCCACCGTGGCGGTGTCGGACTTGCCGCCGCGCAGATAGGCGAGCTCCACCTTGGCGCCGGGCTTCAGGCCGGCGATGCGGCGGGACAATTCGCGGGCATCGTTTACCGGCGCGCCATTGACCGATTCGATCACGTCGCCGGATTTGAGGCCGGCCTTGGCCGCCGGGGTGCCGGGTTCGGCATGGTCGACGAGGGCGCCCTTGGCCTTGTCGAGGCCGAGGCCGTCGGCGATGTCCTTCGTCACCGGCTGGACCTGCACGCCGAGATAGCCGCGGGCCACCTTACCGTCCGCCCGGAGCTGGTCGACCACCGCCTGCACGGTCTCCGCCGGGATGGCGAAAGCGAGACCCACGCTGCCGCCCGAGGGGGAGGCGATGGCGGTGTTCACGCCCACCACTTCGCCGCCGACATTGAAGGTCGGGCCGCCGGAATTGCCCTTGTTGATCGGCGCGTCGATCTGCAGGAAGTCGTCATAGGGGCCGGCGCCGATATCGCGGCCACGGGCCGAGACGATGCCGGCGGTGACCGTACCGCCGAGGCCGAACGGGTTGCCGATGGCCACCACCCAATCGCCGACGCGGGGCGCGGTCTTGCCCAGCGAGACGTAGGGGAAGGTGCCGCCTTCGGTGATTTTGAGCAGCGCCAGATCGGTCTTGGGGTCCTTGCCGATGACCTTGGCGTCGAGGGTGCGGTTGTCGTCGAGCGTGACCTGCACGGTCTTGGCCTTGTCGACCACGTGATTGTTGGTGACGACGTAGCCATCGGCCGAGATGATGAAGCCCGAACCCATGGCGCCACGCTGGCCCTGGCGCTTGGGCGACGGGCCGCCGAAGCCCTGGCCCTGCCCCGGGCCGCCCTGGCCGAAGCGCTTGAAGAACTCGCGCAGCTGCGGCGGAACCTGCTGGCCCTGGCCCTGCCCGGGGCCGTCGTCGTCGTCCATGCCGGCGCTGTCGTCGAGCTTCACCTTCACGGCGACCACGCCGGGCTTCACCTTGTCGACCACGCTGGCGAAGGAGCCGGGCGGATGGTCCGGCACGTCGATGGGGTTCTTGGACAGGGCCTGGGCATAGGCCGGGGTGGAGGGCTGAGTCAGGCTGATGCCCGCGGCTCCCGTCGCAGCGATGGCGATGGCGGCGACGGAGGCGAGGGCGTTGCGGCGCAGGCGAGAGGTGGACGACGTCATGGACAGGTCTCTCCGGAAAGGTCGTGTCCCCGCTGAGCGGGGCCATGACCCTCCATGTAGAGACCTCAGCCTGACCCGGCCGTGTCGCCGAGATTACGGTTTGGACAGGTTGGGAGCCGGGAGCGCCCTCACCCCCGCCCGCCATCTCAGATCCAGCAGCAATCCCGCCGGGTGCGTGTCGAGGACGGGCGTGATCGGCAGGCCGGCGGCGTGGAGGAGGCGGGCGGCCCAGTGGTTGCAGACGTTGGTGGCGCTGAAGCGGCCCTGCCCTTCGTAGAACAGGCTCGGCCCGTAGAGGCCGGGACCGCCCTCGATGGGGACGTTGTCGGCGAGGCGGAAGCTGGCGTCGAGGCGGGCGAGCAGACGGGCGAGGCCGGCCTTCGAGACCCGGATGGGGACGATATCCGAATGCGGGAAGCTCGTGCGGGTATCGTCTTCGAGACCCACCACCTGGACGACGCCCTCGCGTCCACCGGGGGTGAACAGGGCTTCGAGGGCGAGGCGCAGGTCGAACTGAGCCAGTGTCGGCGTCGCCCGGTAGAAGCGGGCCTCGCCCCAGCCGAACTCGATCCCCGGATAGGCCCGAAAGCGCGTGGCGATGCTCCGCAAAGCCGTGCCGGCGCCCTCCCCGGTGAGGGCCTCGCGTGGGATCACCAGCCCCGAATGCCAGCCGTGGCTGACGAGTTCGATGTTTTGTGAGTCGTCGTCCGGAGCGGGATAGAGCGCCGGGTCGCCGGACCTCGCCGTGACGATCGCGGCGAGGACGAGGAGGGCCAACAGGCCGGCGAGGCCCTGGCCCAGCCTGCGCAGGATCACGCGTCGGACAACCGCGCCAGGGCTTCCCGGATCTTCTCCAGACGTGCGGCTTCCGCGTCGCGGCGCTCGCGCTGCTCGTCCACCACCTCGTCGGGCGCGCGGGCGAGGAAGTCGGCATTGCCGAGCTTGGCCTCGATCTTTCCGATCTCGGAGGCCGCCTTCACCGCCTCCTTGTTCAGGCGGGCGACCTCGGCCTTGAGGTCGACGATGCCCTCCAGGGGCAGCGCCGCCACCGAGCCGCGCACCAGCAGCTGGACCGCGTTCTTCGGCGCGGTCTCGGCGAAGGAAATCTCCGACAGGCGGGCGAGGCGCAGGAGCGTGTCCTGCCACTGCGCTGCCCGCGCCAGCAGGGCCTCGTCGGCGCCGACGATGACCAGGGGAATCTGGGCACCGGCCGGCACGTTGGTCTCCGAACGGGCGGAGCGGATCTCGGAGACGAGGTCCACCACCCAGCCGATCTCGGCTTCGGCCCGAGCATCCGCCAGCCCCGACAGGTCGGGCCACGGCGCCAGCGCCAGGAGCCCACGCTCGGCGATGCCCTCGCCCTTGATCGCCCAGAGTTCCTCTGTGAGGAACGGCATGAACGGGTGCAGCAGCTTGGCGATCTGGTCGATCAGGAACGCCACCGTGGCCTGCGTCTCGGCCTTGAGGCCGGCATCGACGCTCTCGCCCTGAAGCACCGGCTTGGCGAGTTCGAGATACCAATCACAAAAAATATTCCAGACGAAGCGGTAGGCGGCCGCCGCCGCGTCGTTGAAGCGGTAGGCGTCGAGCGCCGTCGACACCTCGGCCACGGCGCGCGCGGCCTCGCCCAGCGCCCAGCGGTTCAGGGTCTCGGTGGCGGCTTCCGGGCGGTAATCGGCGCGGAGCACGCAGCCGTTCATCTCGGCGAAGCGCGAGGCGTTCCAGAGCTTGGTCGCGAAGTTGCGGTAGCCTTCGACACGGTTCACCGCGAGCTTGATGTCCCTGCCCTGCGCGGCCATGGCGGCCAGGGTGAAGCGGAGGGCATCGGCGCCGTACTGGTCGATGAGGCCGAGCGGATCGACGACATTGCCCTTCGACTTCGACATCTTGGCGCCCGAGGCGTCGCGCACCAGGGTGTGGAGATAGACCGTATCGAACGGCACCCTGTCGGTGACGTGGAGGCCGAGCATCATCATCCGGGCGACCCAGAAGAAGATGATGTCCTTGCCGGTGACCAGGGTGTTGGTCGGATAGTAGCGGTCGAGCTCCGGCGTCGCGTCGGGCCAGCCGAGCGTCGAGAACGGCCACAGGGCGGAGGAGAACCACGTGTCGAGGACATCCTCGTCGCGACGCAGGGCCACGGCGCGGCCGTGCTTGGCCGTCGCCTGCTCCAAGGCTTCCGTCTCGCTGGAGGCCACGAAGATGCCGCCCTCGTCATCGTACCAGACCGGGATTTGGTGGCCCCACCAGAGCTGGCGCGAGATGCACCAGGGCTCGATATTCTCAAGCCACTGGAAGAAGGTCCGCTCGTAATTCTCCGGAACGAAACGGGTTTTCCCATCGCGCACGGCCTGCAGCGCACGCTCGGCCAGAGGCTTCACGTTCACGTACCATTGGTCGGTGAGGTAGGGCTCGATGACCACGTTCGAGCGGTCGCCATGCGGGACCGCATGGGTGTTGGGCTCGGTGAGCCGCAGGCGCTCGCGCGCCTCCATCAACTCCACGACACGCTTCCGCGCCTCGAACCGGTCGAGGCCGTGCAAAGCCAGAGCCTCGGGCTCGGGGTTCGCGTCCTTCAGGAAAGCCGCGTTTCCGTCGAGGGTTATGCGCGCTTCCGGATCCAGGATGTTAATCGGCGTGCAGCCGGCCCGCTTGCCCACCTCGAAATCGTTGAAGTCGTGCGCGGGGGTGATCTTGACGGCGCCAGTGCCCTTCTCCGGGTCCGAATAGGTGTCGGCGACGATGGGGATCAGACGGCCGACCAGCGGCAGGCGCACATGCTTGCCGACGAGATGGGTGTAGCGCTCGTCGTCGGGATGGACCGCGACCGCCGTGTCGCCGAGCATGGTCTCGGGGCGGGTGGTGGCCACGGTGATGACCTCGCCGGTCTCGGCGCCTGCCTCATCGACGATGGGATAATCGAAGTGCCAGAGATGGCCCTTCACCTCGACCTGCAGGACTTCGAGATCCGAGATCGCGGTCTGGAACTTCGGATCCCAGTTCACGAGGCGCTTGTCGCGGTAGATCAGCCCCTGGGCGTGGAGATCGACGAAGGTCTTAGTGACGGCACGGACCATCTGGTCGTCGGGCTGGCCGGACAGGCCCATGGTGAAGCGCTCGCGCGACCAGTCGCAGGAGGCGCCCAGCCGCTTCAGCTGGTTGACGATGGCCCCGCCGGATTCGGCCTTCCAGGCCCAGACCTTCTCGACGAAGGCCTCGCGGCCGAGCTCCCGCCGGCCCGGCTGCTTCGCCTCGGCGAGGCGGCGCTCCACCACCATCTGGGTCGCGATGCCGGCATGGTCCGTGCCCGGCTGCCACAGCACGTCGCGCCCGCGCATGCGTTCGAAGCGGCAGAGGATGTCCTGCAGCGTATTGTTGAGCGCGTGGCCCATATGCAGGCTGCCGGTGACGTTCGGCGGCGGGATCACCATGGTGAAGGGCTTGGCGCCCGCGCGCTCCGGCCGTCCGGCCTTGAATGCGTCACCCGCCTCCCAGGCGGACGCGATGCGCGCCTCGACGGCGGCGGGATCGAAGGTCTTGTCCATCATGGGCTTGCGTCGGGCCAGTTCGTGCGAGGCGGCCGTCAGACCGCGTGTTGGCCCGCTTTCACCCCGTCACGTCCTCCGCGTCAACATCGGAGGGCGGTCAGCGGCCCCGCGCCACGCGCTCGATCTCGGCGCGGACGAGGCGTTCGACCATGCCCGGCAGGTTGTCGTCGAGCCAGGATTGCAGCATCGGCCGCAGCATGTCCTGCACCATGTCCTCGATGGTCCGGGCATTCTGGCTCACCCTCGTACCGGCAAGAAGCTGGAACGCATGGCCGACGCTGGCATCGGTCAGGTCGGAAACGAGGCGCTGCTTCAGGCTCTCGCGCGGGGCCTCCACCGGTTCCTGGCGGGGGGCGGCACGGGGCGGCTCGGGCTGACGTACCACCGGTGGCGGCAGGGGCTCCGGTTCGGGCTCGTCGTCGTCGAAGGAAATCGAGTCGAAGTCGATCTGCCCGCTCTCGGCGAAGTCGATCTCCGGTTCCTCCATGGGGGCGGGCTGGGGCTTGCGGGGCTGCGCGACCTCGGCGAGGTCGAGCACGTCGTCGTTCTCCGGCAGCGGCGGAGTGGAGCGAACCGGCGAGACCACCTCCGCCTTGGCGTTCTGGTCGTCGGCGATGATCCGGCGAATGGACGCCAGGATCTCCTCCATGGAGGGTTCCTGGCCCTTTTCCGGCGTCTTGGGGCTCGCTGCACTCATCCGGACGACGCTCGGGTCACATGGTTAAAGAAGTATTTCGATCACTCTGAGTATTTCACCACGGGCGCCGGAAACAAGGACCGGCAGGGCGCAAGGCACAGGATAACACCGGCGCCCTGCGAGTTCCTCGCGACCCTCAGCGTCCGTCAGGCGTACGCACGCCGTACCAGAGATCCTTGATCTGGTCGAAATGCTCCTTCGGGCTGTAAGCCACCACCGGGATCGACGTGAAGCGCACGGTGAGGCGGCCCACCGCCTGGACCACGCCGTAGGAATTCACCACGCGGTCGCGCTGGGCGAGAATGAGGTTCACGCGTGAGTTCAGCAGTTCCTGCTGAGCGTTCAGCACGTCGAGCGTGGTGCGCTGGCCGACACGGGCCTCCTCGCGCACGCCGTTCAGCGCCACTTCGTTGGCCTGCACCTGGGCCTGCGATGCGATGACCTGGGCCTTCGCTGCTTCGAGACGACCCCAGGCCGTGACGATGGCCGACCGGACCTGGTCGCGGATATCCTCGACGTTGATCCGCGCCTGACCCACCAGTTCCTTGGCCTGGCGGATCTGCGAATAGGTCTGGCCGCCCTCGTAGAGCGGGACCGAGATGCGGCCGACGATGGAGGCGGTCACGCCGTTATCGCCCGGGAACTGCGTATCGTAACGCTGCTGGACGCTGCCCTGCAGGGCGGCGGTCGGATAGAGCGCGCCTTCGAAAATCTTCACCTGCGCTTCGGCCACATCCACCGCATGAAGCGAGGACATGATCTGCGGGTGCTCTTTCAGGCCGATGGAAATGGCGTTGTCGAGGTTCGGCGGCACGAACCGGTCGAGGGGACGTCCCGGCGCCAGCTGCCGCGGCTCGACGCCGATGATGCGCCGGTACGTGCCGATGCTGGCGCGCAGGTTCGCCTCCGCGCCGCTGACGTCGGAGCGCGCGCCGGCGAGACGGGCCTCGGCCTGGGCGACGTCGGTCCGGGTGACCTCGCCGACATTGAAGCGGTCGCGGGTCTGGCGCAGCTGCTCCTCGAGCACCTCGACGTTGTTGCGGCGCAGTTCCAGGGTCGCCGTGTCGCTGAGGACCGACATGTAGATCTGGGCGGCGTTGAACAGGGTCGTCATCTCGGTGGCGCGCAGCGATTCGCGCGTGCCGAGCACGTCCGACTGGGCCCGACGGGTCTGGTTGTCGGTCTGAAAGCCGTTGAACAGGGTCTGGTTGATCGTCAGCCCGGCGCCGCCGGGCTTCGTCACCTGATTGAGAGAGATGCCGCTCACACGGCCCTGACTCTGGGTGAGGCCGATATCGGCGTCGAGACTCACGGTGGGGCGGTAGCCGGACTTGGCCTGCGCGACGTTCTCATCGGTAGCGCGCAATCCCGCACGCGAGGCGTTCAGCGCCGGGTTGGCGCCATAGGCACGGGCCAGCGCGCTATCCAGCGTCTCGGCCACGGCCGGAGAGGCGGCGGCGAGCGTCAGCGCGGCGAAGCCACCCAGCCGTAGCCGGAAGCTTTTCGCAAGTTTGCGTTGTCTCACGTCCATCTGCCCTTGCGGTTTCTCGATGAACCGGTCGGCTGTTCGTCACAGCCATAGCGCCTAGGGTGCCATCCGGATTGCCCGCCTCACAGGTCAGCTTAGCGGAGGTTGTGCTTCAGGGCATCGGCGGAGAGGGATTAGGCGCGAGATTGATGGCGCAGTGCCGCATAAAAGCGACACCTGCTCCCGCGGCTAGAACGAAAAATGCGAATCCGCGCTGAACGCCGAGAGGGCCGGAAGCGAGGCGTCGAAGAGCGGCCGCGCTCCGAAAGCATCCCCGGTCCTGATGAACAGGGTGGCCTTCGCGGCCCTGTCGCGACCCATCACGCAGACGAGGCGTCCGCCATCCTTCAACTGATCGAGGAGGGATTGAGGCCTCGTCTCGACGCGGCCGTTCACGAGGATCGCGTCGAACGGCCCCGACTTCGCCGCCCCCTCCTGCAAAGGACCGTGAACGATCTCAATACCGTCCGTGCCCGACAGGCGGCTCTCGGCCTCGGCGGCGAGGGTCTCGTCGGATTCGAGGGCGACGACCCGCACGCCGAGCTGCCGCATGATGGCGGCGGCGTAACCGTAGCCGGTGGCGACATCGAGGGCGACCTGACCCGGCGTGAGCTGCAGCGCCTGGATCATGCGGGCCAGGATCATCGGGGCCGGGACGGCGCGATCCGATGTCGCCGGATCCTGTCCGGTGATGCGGAGGGATTGGTCGATATAGGCGAAGTCCTCACGGCCCTGCGGCACGAAGCGCTCGCGCGGCACGGCTTCGAAAGCGTCGAGGACGGGGATGTCGTTGACATCGAAAGTCCGCAACTGACAATCCACCATGAGGCGTCGCGCCTGCGCGTAATCGAGCATGGGTTTCGTCTTCCCTCGTCGCATCGACCGTAGGCGCCCCTCCGCCTCATCCGGATATTCGGAAGGGGCCGGACGCCAGCGCCGAAGCTTGCCGGGTTGTCGTGGATCGGCCCTCAAAACGCAAGGTTCGAGGCGTGGTCCGGTCGACGGAAGACGGCTCCGCTTCGCCTGCTGGAATGGGCGGAGGTTTCAGCAGCCGGTGGCGTCGAGCAGCGTCTCGACCATGGAGCGGTAACCCAATCCGAACAGGCGCAGATGCACCAGCGCCGGCCACAACTGATAGATCGCCCGACGCTCGGGCATGCCCGATTCGGCCGCACCATACGCCTCCCGGAAGGCCGGGCCGGGCGCACCGAACAGCGACAGCATCGCGAGGTCCACTTCGGCATGGCCGTGGTAGCAGGCGGGGTCGATGAGCCCGGAGACGCGGTCGCCGTCGATCAGGACGTTGCCGCTCCACAGGTCGCCATGCAGCAGGGACGGACGCGGACGGGCCGGAAGACGCTCGGGGAGCGCCCTCGCCAGGGCCTCGATCCTTCGCCTGAGCGTGGGGTCGAGATGAAGAGCGTGGCAGAGCAGCCGGTGCTCGCTCCAGAAGTCGGGCCAATTCTCGCTCCGGCGATTGTCGATCCGCACCGTCCCGAAGGCGTAATCACGGGTCCAGCCGTAATTGTCGCCGGTCACGGCATGGAGGCGCGCCACCACGTGGCCGAGATCCGCATCCGCGTTGCCGCCGCGGGCCGGCAGGGGCTCGATCACGAGGGTCCGGGCATCGGCCGCGAACACCTCCGGCGCGGGAATTCCGGCGGCGCGGATCGCGCAGAGCATCCCGGCTTCCGCCAGTGGATCGGGTCCATCCTTGACGATCGCCGCGCTGCCGTCGTCGAGCACGATCCGCACGAGGCCGGAGAGGTCGCCGCCGCTCATGGGCTCGACCCGCACGAGACGGCGCCCGAGCAGCGCCGCTCCACGCTCTGCCAGTGGCATCATGCCGTGAGCGCGCGCACGAGGTGACGGGCGCCCAGGGTCACGTCGGCCCAGGTGGCGTCGAACCCCGCCTCCGCGCCGTAATAGGGGTCGGCGACCGCCTCGCCCCTGCGCCCGGGCACATGGTCGAGGAGAAGCGACAATGCGGCGCCCTCTTTCGGTCGAAGCCTGCGCAGCACGGCGAGATTGTCGCCATCGAGGGCGACGATGTGGCTGAAACGGGCAAAATCCGCCGGCTCGACCTGACGCGCACGGTAGCCGGACATATCGACGCCGTTGCGCCGGGCGACGGCCAGGGCACGCGGGTCGGGCGGTTCGCCCGCATGCCAGCCGCCGGTGCCGGCCGAATCGACCTCCGCGTCGAGACCCGCCCGCTCGGCCTCGACGCGGAACGCCGCCTCCGCCAGGGGCGAACGACAGATGTTGCCCAGGCACACGAACAGGACGGCTGGCTTGCCTGCGGACATAACGGCTCCTCGAATGTCGATGTCAGCGGTCGCGCGACGGCCCGGTCGCCCGATCCTTGTCGGAGCCTTCCACTTCTTCCATCGCGACCCGCCTCGCTTCCTGCCGACGGCCGAGCCAGAGGCTGTTCAGGAGCCAGGCTGCCGAGAGTGGCACAGCCGTGACCGCCACGGCCGTCGAACCGAGGCCGAGGGCCGCGATCCCCGCGAAGGACCATGCGCCGATCTGGTCGCCGGTGCGGTAGACCACGGTGTCGATGAAGTTCTTCGCCTTGTAGCGGTCCTCACGCGGGACCACCGTGAACAGCACCTCGCGGATCGGCCGGGCGATGGCGAAGTTGCCGGCCCGCCGGAAAACCTGGAACGCCACGATGGCCGTGATCGTGGGAGAGAGGGCGAGCGCCGCGAATCCCAGGATGCTGGCCGCCGGCAGAAGCGCGAGGGCGGGGCCGACCCCGATGCGCCGCACGATCCGGCCGGTGAGGAAGAATTGCACGCCGAGAGTGAGCAGGTTCACCAGCAGATCGACGCTGGCGAAGAATGCCGTCTGCGAGCCGCGATCGGGGAAGCTGCGCTTGGCGATGCCGGCCTGCTCGAAATACAGGAAGGTCGAGGTCACCGAGAACAGCAGTAGGAACAGCCCAATATTGAGCAGGTAGGGCGACTGGAACGTGCGGGTGATGCCCGCGAAGGCACTGCCGCCGATGGCCTCCGACGGGGCGGCGTCGCCCGTGACGGGAGCCCGGTTCAGGCGGTCGGACAAGCGCGCGAGGCCGCGCATGCTGAACACCGCCACCTCGAGGAGCAGGGCCGCGCCGATGAGGAGCGCCCAGGTCGGCACGTCGCGGGCGAGGATCGCCGTCGTCGCCGATCCGGCGATCGCCCCGAGAGTCGCGCCGGCGGCGATGAAGCCGAACAGGCGCTTGCCCTGCTCGGTGGAGAACACATCGACGATGGTGGCCCAGAACACCGAGACCACGAACAGGTTGAAGATCGAGAGCCAGACGAAGAAGGCCCGGCCGATCCAGATGTCGCCCTCCGGCCCGGCGAAATAGAGCGCCCCGGCGAAGAGCAGGATGTTGGCGGCGAAGAACCGATAGGTCAGCGGCACGAACCGGGCGCGTGGCAATGTCTTTACGAGCCAGGCGAAGGGGACGTTCAGCGCCAGCATGCCCACGAGGGTGCCGGTGAACAACCAGGGCAGGTTCTCGATCCCGCCGGCGACACCCATCTGGTCGCGGATCGGCCGGAGGACGTAATAGGCCGCCAGGATCGAGAAGATGTAGGCCCAGGACCATGCAAGGGCCGGCACCTCCTCCGCCTGTACGTCGATGAGCCGCCGCAGCCAGGGCGGGACGTAGCCACCGCTACCGGCGGTCAGCGGCTTTGCCAGCCCTGGCCCGTCGCTCAACGGGTGACCCCGAAGCGCGCCCGCGATTCCTCCGCATTCAGGTCGAGGCCGAAGCCGGGGGAGCCCATGGCGAAGCTGTCCGCCTTGGCCAGCGGCCCGACCTCCACCGGATCGAAGCCCGCATCCTTTACGAGTTGGGAAGCGATCGCGAGCGCCGCGGGATCGTCGCCGGCGATGGGGATTGCCATGCGTCCGCCTTGGCGATGGGCGTTCTTGGCGAAGACCTTGTAATTGGCCGCGTTGAAGGCCCGGACGACCTTCGCCCCGTTCAGATATTTGGCCGAGACCGCCGCGATGCCGTTGGCCTGGACCTCACCATAGACTTCGCCGTCACGGGCCTGGGTCGCGTTGCCGGCATCGATCACCACCTTGCCCTTGAGCGCGGCGGCATGGTCCTGCGCCAGCTGCGGATAAGCCTTGTAGGGCACCGCGATGAGGATGACGTCGCCGAACGCGATGGCCTCGGCCGGGCTGCCCGCCCTCGCCTTCGGCCCGAGTTCCTCGACGAGGCCCTTCAGCTCCTCCGGGTGGCGCGACGACAGCATCACCTCGTGGCCGGCCTTGGCCCAGAGGCCACCGATCGTGCCGCCGATATTGCCGGCCCCGA
This sequence comes from Methylobacterium sp. CM6241, assembly GCF_054817845.1. Lineage (NCBI taxonomy): Bacteria > Pseudomonadati > Pseudomonadota > Alphaproteobacteria > Hyphomicrobiales > Methylobacteriaceae > Methylobacterium > Methylobacterium sp. CM6241. Next base: position 3,385,892 of record NZ_CM139246.1, on the reverse strand, counting down.
CGATGCCGATGCGGACCGGCTGCGGTGCAGCCTGGGCCGAGGCGGGACAGGGTGATGCCAGCAGGCTCGAAGCGGCGAGAAAGCCGCCTACAAGAGCGATGACGGCACGGCGGTTGAGGACATCAGAGCGCGTCGACATAGGCCTCCATTCGGGTTCGCTGGGCGGCATCGGGCAACCGGCCGCGGGCCGCGCCGAGATTGTCCTCGACATAAGCCGCCTTGGCCATGCCGGGGATCGGGCAGGTGACGGCCTCGTGGGCGAGGACGTATTTCAGGAAGAATTGCGGCCAGCTCGCGCAGTCGAACTCCGCCGTCCAGGGCGGCAGGTCGCGTCCCTGCACGGCCTTGAACAGGCGGTCGCGCCCGAAGGGCACGTTCACCATCACCGCCATGCCGCGCTCTTTCGCCAGCGGCAGGATGCGCTCGGCGGCGCGGCGGTCGTCGAGGGCGTAATTGACCTGGATGAAATCCATCGTCTCGCGCCGCATCACCGCCTCGAGATCCGCGAACTGGCTGTCTCGCCAGACCGTGACGCCGATGTAGCGGATCTTCTTTTCGGCCTTGAGCTCACGCAACGTGGCGAGGTTCATTGCCGTATCGCTGAGGTTGTGGACCGCCACGAGGTCGATCCTGTCGGTCGCCATGCGGCGGAAGGAGCGTGCGATCTCGACCGCGCCGGCCTCGCGGCCCGGTGTCCCGACCTTGCTGCAGAGGAACACCTTCTCGCGCAGACCGTCCTGGGACAGGATCTGGCCGAGGACGTCCTCGGCCGTGCCGTAGCTCGGCGCCGTGTCGATGACCGAGCCGCCGAGCGCCACGAACCGCTGCACCGCCTCGCGCAGGGGCGCGATCTTTTCGGGAATCGGCTCGACCTCGTAGCGGCGTGACGTACCGATCCCCATGGCGGGGAGCATCTCGCCGGAGGACGGGATGGCGCGGCGGATGAGACCGCCCTCCTCCGCATGGGCCGGGGACGTGGCGCGCTGCAGCAGCGGCACGATCAGGGGAGCCAGGCCGGCACCGGCCAGGAACGCACGTCGGGATGGATGCATGCGGGCTCGGTCCTCATCCGGGGATCGGGCAGGGTCAACGCCGCTGCGCCGCCAAGGTGCCAACGGATCAGGAAACGGCCGTCAGCTTGTCGGCCATGGACTGTTCTTTGTCCCGCCGCGACGAGAAGGCCATGGTGAAGAAGACCCGCTGAACGCCGAGCTGGCTCAGCTTCTCTTCGCAGAGTTCGATGAGCCGGCAGATGTCGGCGAGCTCGCCCTCGATATTCGTGCCGTTGGCATGCATCTCGGCGTTGAGGTGGCTGGTCTCGAGGATGGTCTTGATCTCCTTCACGTAGGAGGAGACCGAGGGTCCGACCCCCATGGGGACGATGCACAGATCCGCGACGACTTTCATGACGGTTCTCCTTGGCAATGCGGGCAAACGGGATAGCCGATCCCGATGGTCCTAGAGGCGTCTCGACGGCCTGCGTCGCCAGCGCCCAGGGGCCGATGGGAACGGCCGGGCGCCCGGTCCGTTGATGGGCATACCTCACAACAGGATGTTTCGAATGCGCAAGCTCGCACTCCTCTCGGCCGCGGCCGTCAGCCTCGGTGCCCTCCTCGCGGCGGCACCTGCGGAAGCCCGTGGCTGGGGCCATGGCGGCGGATACGGTCATGGTGGCTTCGGCGGCCACGGTGGATACGGTCATCGCGGCGGTTATGGCCGTTACAGCGGTGGTTACGGTCGCTACGGCGGCGGCTACGGTCGTGGTTACGGATATGGCCGTCGCGGCATCGGTCCTGGTGCCGCCATCGGCCTCGGCGTCGCTGGCTTGGCTGCCGGAGCCATCGCGGCCGGAGCCTATAACGGTGGTTACGGCTACGACGGTTACGGCTATGGCCGCCCCGTCGGCTATTACGGCGGTTACGCTCCCGCGCCGGCCTATGGCTACGGATACGGTGGTTACTACGGCTACTGAGCCGAAACGGTATGAGGAAACGAAGGGGTCGCCGCGAGGCGGCCCTTTTTGCATTCGCTTATCGCTGTCGCCTGTTCCGAGCCATTCCGGCTCATGAAACAGCGACGGATCGGAAGCACACCGTCTCCGCCCCGATGCGGCGCGATTAGGGTGGTGCGAAGATCGTTATGTTGCTGTTGATCTGGTAGGCCGCCGTCGGCGGCGTATTGACGAAGCGCAGGCGGATGGGGCTTTCGCCCAGGATGGCTCCGAAGGACGGCGTCACCGTCATGGGAAAGCAACGGTTCACGGCATCCCTCGCTGCCTCCTCGAACCGTTTCCTGGCGTCCTGATCGCCCTGGAGGCGGCGCGCCGTGACGAGAGGTGGACCACGCAGCTCACCCGTCTTGCTGATGCCGAACAGGAACGCGATCAGCGATCCCCTGGTATCCGGCGGGACCGACCAGCAGGACGCCAACGTCGCACGAAGGTCCGCCCAGTTGTTTACCGCAACTGCCGGTGACGGAGACTGAGCGAAGACGGTGGTCGACATCATTATGGACAATCCGCCGAGCACCGCCGCGCCGAAACGGCACACGATGACAAACCGGCGGATCGGTTCATGTTTCATGGTGGTCAGTCTAACCGCCACTTCGGCCCGGAGCAAAACGGCGCCCATCTGCCCGCTTTGCGACTACCGGGCTCGCCCGTTCGTTGGCGCGTTCGGCCTCGGCTTCACCGCCTCTTCGAGACGTGGAAGATGGCAAAGCCCGCCAGTGCCGCGAGGCCCAGCGCGAGCGGCCGGTTATCGTGGAAGGCGCCGAGCGCACGTGAGCCCGCATCGCGAAGATCGCCGACCACGGGGTTGCCCTGAAGGATGTTCTGAGCGCGCTCCAGATTCTCAGTCCTCGTGCTGATGGACACTTCGAATTCGTCGCCGTGGCGTTCGATATCCACGCTGTTGCGGGCGAACCCGGCACGTGCCAACCGCTCCCTCGCCGAGCGAGCCGCCCGGAGAGACGGGACGATAACCGAAGCTAAAGCGCTGTCAGACATTCATTTCCTCCAATTTGGATGGACGAACATCTTTGAAGGCTCATCGGTTCCTTGACGAAGACCGCATTCGGTTTGCGCTCCCGGCGTACGACGTCAGTGCACTGCTTGACCCGAGGGCAAGTTCAGGCTGCGTCCGTCGTGCCGGCACAGATTCCGAGGCCGTGGGCGAAGCCGGACACAGGGGCCCGGCTCGCTGTGGACGGCGTCAGGCCATAGTCCAAGTGAGGAGCATGATCCCACTGAGAAAGATTCCGTAGGTGATCGCGATGGCGGCGATCTCGCGGTGTTCGTTGACGATGTTGCGGGAAGCGAGGATCATGGCAATGACCGGCAAGGGTTGGATGCCGGCTCTATAGTCGAAGGATTTCTAACGTGTGGTCGTCATGAATGGTTAATATGATTTTAACCATTCGGTGTCGCCCGCCGGACACACCCTTCGATGTGCCGGTTCGCATCGATGACTTAGATCGGCCATGCAGGACGCATCGCCCCGGTTACGACGGGATCGACGGCTTCACCGGAGCCAGCCGGAGCAGAGCCTCCTTGTCGACCAGAAGGGCGGCGGCGATTTCATCGAGAGCGATGTGCTCGACGTCGCTGATCCCCTCGTGATCGGCGGCATCGGCCGCGATCAGGAACACCCCGTTTCGTTGATCGATGGACCTGTCGGCGATGGCGGCCACGCGGCTCAGATTGTCCGCCCGCCCGACGCGGGTCCGGGCCCGCGCGATCCCGTCGAACAGTTCCGCCTCCAGCATCAGCGTATCGTATCCCTTCTCGATGATGGGATTCGCCCGCATGGCCGCGAGTGCGACCTCGACCTCCGCCTCGTCCACCTCACTGTCGGCCACGATGACGTTCGAGGCTGCGGATACGGCCGCATACATCAGCGTCTTGTCGCCGACATAGGCGGTGACGCGTTCGAGCAGGTTCTGAAAAATGCCCATCAGGGACTCCTTGGGGCGGTCCGGCCGAGGGCCGCGAACGGGCAACGCTCGAACCTGCCATTCGGAATCGTATGCAAAGTTCGCACGCCGAACGCACGAGCTTTCTTAGGCCGGCAGGCAGTGACGTCACCGCATGGCAGAGCCTGTGTCATCGGTGCCGCCACTCATCGTCGGTGTCGTGGCACGGCAATGCGAGCGGTCGAGGGAATTCGCGACGTCGGTCGGTCTCGCCGAACCGGGCCCTCAGCCCCGACAGGCCATGTCGGGCGATCCACGGCGTCGCCCGCAGTTGAGGTTTAGGCGAGGTTCGATCGACGGCTGGGGTTGATGCGGAACCGGAACCAACCTCCATCCGACCTCCGAACCGGCGGAGGCCATCCCCTTCGGTGAACGGCGCTCTACATTCCGCATCGCCGGCTCGGAACGCGCGGGAAGGCAAGGACGGGACTGCGGGCATTTGGCCCTGGGCACCACGGCTTCGATATGTGCTCGCTGAACCGTCGAAGAAACGGATGGAGAAGAGATGAGTTTACAAGGCCAAGCGATCGCTGATCTCTGGGATCAGACCTTCAATAAGGGCGACACCGCCGCATTGGGAAAGCTCTACAGCGACGAGGGAAAGGTGATCCCGGCGGGGGGCTCGCCCGTCCAGGGAGCGGACAAGATTTCCGCTTTCTTCGCCGACCTGCAGGCGAAGGGATTCAAGGACCATAAGATCACGGTCCAGGACACCACGCAGAGGGGCGAGACCGTCATCCTCGCCGGGCTCTGGCAGCTGACCGGACCGGGAGAGGGAGGTCAGTCACAGAGCTATGGGGGCAATTGGGTGAATGTTCTGGAGCCTCATGGCGATGGTTGGCGCGCTCTGCTCCACACTTGGAACTGAGTGACACCTGGAACTGAGCGACATCTGGAACTGAACCATCCTCGGTTCGCCGGGCCAGCATCCCGGCCCGGCCCACATCCCGTTTCGAGGGATGAGCCTATCCGGACCCGCCGGGTCATAACCGGTCCCATCGCCTCTATCGGGGCAAAACGGAGGAACACGTCATGGACGAGGATCGCTTCAACATCGAACTGCGCAAGTTCCTGAAGGAAGTCGGAGTGACGTCGCAGCGTGAGATTGAGCGTGTGGCCCGTGAGGGTCAGGTGCCGGGCGGGTCTTTGAAGCTTCGCATGACTCTCACGGCCGAGAACGCGCCGCTGGAGCACGTGGTCGAGCGCACGATCTCACTGGGCGAAGATCCGGGCACGACACGCTGACCTGTCACGATCAGCGCCCTGCCTCCTTCGACACCTCCATGAACAGGCGGGTCGCGAGGTAGAGCCTCGGCGTGATGCTGGCGAGGACCGCGAACTCGTCCGTGCTGTGATAGCGGCCCCCGACGATGCCGAGGGATTCGAGGATAGCGGGTTTCGCCGGGCTGTCCGGCTGGAAGGCGTAGCCCGCATCCGTCCCCCCGCCGATCTCCGCCAGCATGAGCTCGGCACCCATTTCGGCATAGACGGCGCGCGCGCGTTCCCCGAGGGCCTTCGTCCCCGGATTGCTCGGCAGAGGCGGGCGGCCTTTTGCGAGATCGAAGGTCACCTGCGTATCGGGAACGCGATGCGATTCGGCGATCTTCCGTCCCTCGGACAGGACGCGGTCGTACTCGCTCGGCACGAAGTAGCGCATGTCGCCCTCCGCCTTGGCGTCATCGGGAATGATGTTCGGTTTGGTGCCGCCATGGACCACGGTCCAGTGCAGGCTCGTCCCCTTGGCTGGGTCTCCGAGATCCTGAAGCTGGAGGATCTGGTGGGAGAGTTCGACCACCGCGTTGCGTCCGGCTTCCGGCGCGCCGCCGGCATGGGAGGCACGGCCTTTCACGGTGAGGCTCGCGTAGTTGATGCCCTTCGTCGCCACGGTGACGGCATCGACGCCGGCTTCGGCGAAGGAGGGTTCGAACGACAGGACTACGTCCTGATCGCGGGCGATCCTGGCGATCTCGTCGCGCGACCCACGCGAGCCGCGCTCCTCATCGGGATTGAAGACCACCGTGAGGGTACCGTAACCGTCGAACCGCAAGGTCTCCAGGATGGAAAGGAGGTGCAGGATCATCGCGATGCCGCCCTTCGCATCGGCGACACCCGGTCCATAAGCGCGGCCTTCGCGCTCGGTATAGGGGCGCTTGGCAGCGTCGCCCGTGCCGAACACGGTGTCGTAATGCACCAGCAGCATGATCTTGCGCGTGCCGCTGCCCGATCGCGTGCCGATCACCGTGTTTCCGCCGAAGACGGGGGCGTTGCGGGTGCTGACTACGAGTCCCGAGGCTTCGAGGCGAGCCTTCAGGAGCGCCTCGACCTTGGACAGGCCGGACACGTCGCCGGTGCCGCTATCGAGATCGACCAACCCCTTCAGCGTCTCGCGATACGGGCCGTCCTGCGCCTTCACCGCTGCGAGCACGGTGTCATCCGGAGCGGACCGGGCGGCGAGCGGCGCCAGCGCCATGAGGACGGCGAGGGCCAGAGACGCGGTCGTACGCATGGAAATCTTTCTCGTCGTAGGCCGACGCAGCGAGCCACGATCTATCCGGCTCGTAGGCTGCCCGTCCCGGAGTTTGTCGCATCGATCGTCACAGAACCGTAGAGACCGGTCCGACGCAAGGATCGCGCGGCTTGCGGGCTAACCGGCCGGGTTTGGGCCGGGTCGCCAGGCGTGCCCCTTGTTCGGACCGTCGTCGCGCGCTCCGGCTGATACGGCCTATGCGGACGGCACGTGAGCGATGCGGACGTTGTTCGTCGTACCGGCCACGGCGAAAGGGATGCCGGCGGTGATGACGACGAGATCCGTGGGCTTGGCGAAGCCCTCTTTCACGGCTTGGTCGATGGCGCCCGCCACCATCTCCTCGTAGGTGGTGACCTCCGCGGCCTGGACGCTGTGCGCGCCCCAGAGCAGGCAGAGCCGGCGCGAGGTCTCGAGGTCCGGCGTGAGCGCCAGGATCGGCACCTCCGGGCGCCGGCGTGCGATGCGCGCGGCGGTGGTTCCGCTGAGCGTGTAGGCCACGATGGCGGCGGCGTTCACCGCATCGGCGAGGCTGGCCGTCGCAGAGGCGATGGCATGAGGTGGCGTTTCCTCCTCTTCGGGGTCCGAGGCGGTGATGAGCGAGCGGTAGAGCTTGTGCGTCTCGGTGCGATGGATGATCCGGGCCATCATTTCCACGGTCTCCACGGGAAATTTTCCCGTAGCGGATTCCGCCGAGAGCATCACCGCATCCGCCCCATCATAGATCGCGGTGGCGACGTCCGAGGCTTCGGCCCGGGTCGGTGTCGGGGCCGAGACCATCGAATCGAGCATCTGGGTCGCCACCACCACGGGCTTCACCGCGAGGCGGCAGGCGCGGATCAGCTCCTTCTGGCGCCCCGGAACGTCCTCCTGCGGGATCTCCACGCCGAGGTCGCCGCGCGCCACCATCACGGCGTCCGAGAGGCGGATGATGTCGTCGATGCGCTCCAGGGCCTGGGGCTTCTCCACCTTGGTCATGATGCCGGCCCGGTCGCCGATCAGCCCGCGCGCTTCGATCACGTCGGAGGGCTTCTGCACGAAGGAGAGCGCGACCCAGTCGACGCCGAGCTCCAGCCCGAAGGCGAGGTCGGCCCGGTCCTTGGCGGTGAGCGGCGAGACGTCCAGCAACGTGCCGGGGAGGTTGACGCCCTTGCGGTTCGAGAGGGTGCCGCCGATCACCACCTCGGCGATGATGCTGTCGCGGGTGAGGCCGGTGACACGCACCCGCACGCGACCGTCGTCGATGAGCAGGTCCTGCCCCGGCGCGACGGCGGCGAAGATCTCCGGGTGCGGAAGGGGGACGGCGTCGCGTCCGCCTTCGGCGCCATCGAGGACGAAGCGGAGGCTCTCACCCGGGACCACGTCGAGGCGGCCGCCGGCGAGTGTTCCGAGGCGGATCTTGGGGCCCTGGAGATCCTGCAGAATGCCGATGGGCCGGCCCACCTCGTGCTCGAGCACGCGGATCGCGGCATGGACCACCGCGTGGTCGGCCTGCGTACCGTGGCTGAAATTGAGGCGGAAGGTGTCGACGCCCGCCAGGAACAGCCGGCGCAGCATCTCGGGCGACGCGCTGGCGGGGCCGACGGTGGCGACGATCTTGGCGTGACGGAAGCGGCGCATGAACGATTCGGCCGCGAGCGACCGCCTTCTCGGAACGGGGTTCGGACGCTCAGGATCGCATGGAAACCGCCTGGGTCGAGAGGGGGGGCCGGGCCATTGCCTCGGCGGACGGTGGACCTCATGCGGCCAGCCCCATGAAGGCGCGCATCGGCGAGGGGTCGCGGCGAAGGTCGGCCGCCGATCCTTCATAGACGACGTGGCCGTTGTTGAAGCCGTAGACCCGCTGGGCGAAGCTGAGCACCGCGGCCACGTTCTGCTCCACCACGACGATCGTCCGGCCCTCCTGGGCGAGGCGGCGCGTGAGGGCGATCAGGTCCTGCACGATCAGCGGCGCCAGGCCCTCGAACGGTTCGTCGAGGAGGATGATCCGGGGGTCGCGGATGAGTGCTCGGGCGATCGACAGCATCTGCTGCTCGCCGCCCGACAAGGTCCGGCCCCGCGACGTCCGGCGCTCCTTCAGGCGCGGGAAGACTTCCCAGACCCGGTCGAGGGACCAGCCCTTCGGTGCGGTGAGGCGGGCGACGCGCAGGTTCTCCTCCACCGTGAGGGTGCCGAAGATGGCGCGTTCTTCGGGCACGAGCTGCATGCCGACCCGCGCGATCTTCTCGGGTGGTAATCCCTGGATCTGTTTGCCATTGAGGCGGATCGTGCCGCTACGTGGGGAGAGGGCGCCCATCAGGGTCCGGAGCGTCGTGGTCTTGCCGGCCCCGTTGCGGCCGAGCAGGGCCACGACCTCGTTCTCCTCGACCCGGAGCGAGACGTCGAAGAGGACGTGCGAATCCCCATAGAGGGTGTTGATGCCCTCGACCTCAAGCAGGCTCATGCGTGGCTCCCAGGATCGTGGTTCCCTCGCCGGAGGCTTCGTCCGGGGCAGCACCCAGATAGGCCTTCTGCACCGCCGGGTCGCGGCGCACGGTCTCGGCGGGCCCGTCCGCGAGAAGGCGCCCTTCGCTCAGGACGGTGATTCGCTCGGCGAGATCGAAGACGGCATCGAGGTCGTGTTCGACGAGGAGGATCGTGCAGGAACGACCGATCCGCCTGATGAGTGCGCAGGTCGCGACGCGTTCCGAGGGGCTCATGCCGGCCAGTGGCTCGTCGAGGAGGAGAACGTTGGGGCTGGTGGCCAAGGCCATGCCGATCTCGAGCCGGCGCTTCTCGCCATAGGCCAGGATGCCGACGCGCGTCTCGGCCCGCATCCCGAGATCGAGGATGCTCAGCATGGTCTCGACCTGCGCCTCCACCTCCGCCCGGCCCGTGGCTGGGGCGAGAAGGTCGAGACGGTATCGCCCGCGAGCCCTGGCGAGGGCCGCCACCCGCAGGTTCTCCCGTACGGAGAGGTTGAGAAAGAGCTGGTTGAGCTGGTTGCTCTTGGCGACGCCGCGCTGCGTCGCCTCCGTCACGCCCGCCCCCGTGAGCCGCTCGCCGAATAGCAGGACCGATCCCGCGCTTGGGGTCACCTCGTCGGAGAGCATCTTGAAGAGCGTGCTCTTGCCGGCGCCGTTCGGGCCGATCACCGCATGGATCGAGCCGCGCCGGACCTGGAAACTCACGCCGTCCACGGCCTTGAGGCCCCCGTAATGTCGGGCGAGCCCTCGAGCTTCCAATGCGATCTCCGCATGGGCGGTGCGACCGTTCACTGCCGGTCGTGGCATGGGCAGCGCGACCTCGGCCGGGATTTCCGGCGCGACGATACCTCCCGAAGCGATGGCGTCCTCGATCGCCTCCGTGCGTGCCTTCGCGGCGCGGAGGCGGATCGCCTCGCCGCGCTGTTGCCAGCGATGCAGGATCTCTCCGCAGATGCCGCGCCGCAGGCCCATCACCAAGCCGATGAAGGCTACGCCCAGGATCAGCTTCCAGAGGGAGCCGAAGCCCGGAATGAGCTGGAGGTTGTCGCGCAGCCACAGCCAGAGCACGGCGCCCACGAGGGGCCCCACGAGCGTTCCGACCCCGCCCACGATGGTCTGCACCACCAGCTGGCCCGAGGTCTCCAGCGCGAAGGCGTCCGGCGGCATGTAGCTCTGGAAGGAACCCAGCATCGCGCCGGCGAGGCCCGCATAGAGGGCCGCGATGGTGAAGGCCGCGAGCTTGTAGGCCGGCACGTCGTGGCCGAGCATGGCCACGCGCGGGGTGTTCTCCTTGATCGCTTTCAGGATGAGCCCGACCGGCGAGTGCACGATGCGCCGGGCCAGCACGAAGCCGAGGAAGAAGGTCGCCGCGAGGAGCGCGTACATGGGGAGGCCGGCGGTGATCCGCACGGCCCACGTCCCGAAGCCGATCACCGGCACCGGAACCCCCGCGATGCCGTTCTCACCGCCGGTATAGTCGGAGAGCGGCGAGTTCTGGATGAAATAGGCCATCTGCCCGAAGGCCAGGGTGATCATGGCGAAGTAGATGCCGATGCGTCGCACGGCGAGCCAGCCGACCGCGAGGCCGAACAGGCCGGCCGCCAGCGTGCCGATCAGGAAGGCGAGCCAGACACTCTGGATCAGACCCGAGACCAGCAGATAGGCGGCGACGAACCCGCCTGCCCCGTAGAAGGCCGCCTGGCCGAAGGAGAGCAGGCCGGCGAGCCCGAACAGGATGTCGAGGCCAAGGCCGAACAGCGCCCAGTTGAGCGCCCGCGACAGCAGGTCGTGCGAGAAGCCGAGCGGCGGCAGGAGGATCGGCGCGGTGAGGAGGACGACGAGGAGGGCGAGTTCGGGCCAGGCTCTGCGCAGCGGACGGACGCCCATCAGACCCGGCCCTCCGTGCCGAACAGCCCTTGCGGCCGCGCCACCAGGACGAGGGCCATCAGGCCGTAGAGCATCACCTCCGAATAGGCGGAGTTGAAGGCACTGGTCAGGCTGATGATTTCGCCCGCGATCAGGCCGCCGACGATGGCACCGGGGAAGGAGCCGAGGCCCCCCAGCACGATCACCACGAAGGACTGAACCATGAAGCTCGCGCCCATGTCGGGCGTGACCGCGACGACGGGGGCGTAGAGCATGCCGGCGAGGCCGACGGCGACGATGCCCACCGCGAAGACGAAGAGGAAGGTGCGTCGCACGTCGATGCCGAGAATGCCGACCATGCCGGCATTCTCGATGCCGGCCCGCACGACCAGTCCCACCGAGGTCCGGTACAGGACAAGGTAGAGGCCCACCAGCAGCGCCGCGATGATGCCGATCAGCTGGAGACGGTAGGTCGGGTAGACCAGAAAGCCGAGCTTCGTCGCGCCGGTACCCCAGGAGGGGACGGGCACCCGCTGGCTGTTGCCGCCGAACCAGGTCCGCAAGGCTTCCACCAGCACCATGCCGATCCCGTAGGTGACGAGGATCTGGTCCTCGTCCGGCCGGGCATAGAAATGGCGGATGATGAGCCGCTCCATGGCAAAGCCGATGATGAGCATCACGGCGCAGCCGCCGAGCAGGGCGAGCACGAAGGAGTGCGTCGCCTGCATCATCACGAAGGCGGTGTAGGCGCCCACCGCGAACAATGCGCCATGGGCGAAGTTAAGCACGCCCAGCGTGCCCAGGATGATGGTGAGCCCGCTGGAGACCAGCGCCAGCAGGCTGCCGAGGGCGAGGCCGTTGAAGGCCTGGGAAAGGAGGACGGCGGTGCTCGGCATGGTCGTGTGCCTCAGGTGTAGGGTCCGAGCTTGCACCCGAACAGGTCGGGCGGGTTCATCACCGTCTCGCCGTCGACGAGATCGACGACTTCGTAGAAATCTTCCGGGCCCTTCATGGCCGAAGGCGCCTTGCCGCGCAGGATCGGGATCGGCCGGACCATCTGGTGGTCCTCTGCCCTGTAATAGACGCGGCCGATCGTGGTCTCGTAGGGTTGGGACTTCGAGCCCTCCATCACCTTGATGATGTCGACAGGATTGAACCCCCCTGCCCGCTCCACCGAGAGCGCCCAGAGGTAGGTCTGCATGTAGGCGATGTGGGCGCCCCAGCGCGGACGGTACTTGTTTCGGGCAAAGAACGCCTCGACGAAGGTCTTGGCCAGGGGATAGCGGTCCTCCAGCGTCCACCAGAAATCGCAGGAGCCGTAGACGCCCTGCATCAGCTCGGGCCCCACCTCCTTGTCCTGGAAGGAGGAGAGGTTGGGCACCACGAGCTTCATGCTGGAGAGGACGCCGAACTGTTCGGCTTGCTTCGTGGAGGCCACCGCGTCGGACCCGAAGCAGATATTGACGAAGACATCGGCGCCGCTGTTGGCGATGTTGAGAAGCGCCGAGCTGTAATCGGCCGTGCCCAGGGGCACCGTCTCCTTCAGAACCTGTGTCCAGCCCTGCTCCTTCGAGAATTTTGAGAAGGAATCGTAGACCGTCTGGCCATAGGTATAGTCGGGGACGAGGAAGGCGGCCTTGAGGTTCTTGCCCAATGCTTTGGCGACGACGGGCGCGAGGGCCTTGGCCGCCATGTAGGCGTTCTGCTGCGAGCGGAAGCCGTAGCGTTGGCAGTTCTTGCCGGTGACGTCGTTCGAGCCGGCGATGCCGACCATGTAGAGGACCTTGTCGCGGCTCGCGAGCTCCTCGAGGGCGATGGCTTCGGCGCTGCTGACGGAGCCCTGGAACAGGATTGCCTTGTCGCGCTGGATGAACTGGGTCGCGGCCTGGACCGCGACGTTGGGCTTGCCCTCGGTGTCGGCGATCTTGTGGCGGATCTGGCGCCCGAGCACGCCCTTTCCCTTGAGGCCCCAGGCAGCGGGGATCTCGCCGCCCGCGTTGATCTGCGCGATGGCCAGCTCATAGCCGAGCTTGAGGTCGCTGCCGTCACCGGAGAACACCCCGGTCAACGGCATGTTGAGGCCCACGAACACCGAATCCGTGCCCACCCCCTCCGGAAAGGTGCCGATCTGTGCGGGACTCTGGGCGCGGGCACCGCGCAGGTCCGGCAGCATCAGGCCGGCGGCACCGGCGAGGAGGAGCGTGCGACGATCGAGCATCAGGGGTCTCTCCGGTCTGGCTTCGAGGGGTCTGTTCGGGTGCTCTAAGGTTTCTGTGCTTGGGACTCGGTCGGGATCAGGGATGCACGGGGCGTGTCGGCTTGGCGTCAGCAAGTCACGCGCCGGTCGCCACAGGCGGCAGCGGATCGGGCGCAAGCGCCGGACCGTCCCGGAACTGTGCGGGCACGAGCCGCTGGCGGTTCACGGCGAGGTCGAAGACGTCGAAGCGGTTGTAGTAGCCCACCACGTCGTGGAACTGCTTGGGCTCGACGCAGGCGTTGAGGTCGATCTCCGCGTAGAGAATCCCCTCCTCCTGCAGCGCCTCGCCGATCTGCGTGCCGGTCGGATCGACGAAGAACGAGGCGGCGCGCGGCGTTCCGTCGAGCACCTCGGCGGCGCCCGGATCGCGCGCCGCCAGGAAGTCGTAGGCGTCCCGGTCCAGCACGCCGGCCGTGACCAGTCCGAAGGCCTTGGCCTCGAAGCAATGGGCACTGGCGCGCAGGCGGTTGGCGGCGAGGTTGTCGTAATTGCCGCCGCCCTGTGGCCGGCGCGTCGGCCAGACCGGAGGCCAGGACGAGATGTGGAACTGCTCGCCCTGCGCCATCAGGGCATAGCGCGCGAGCGGGTTGGTGTTTTCGCCGCAGATGAGCTGGCCGATGCGGCCGATCCCCGTCTCCACCACTTTAAGCCCGGCCCCGTCGCCCGAGGCCCAGATGAGCTTCTCGTAATAGGTCGGCATCAGCTTGCGGTGGTGGTTGAGGATCGTGCCATCCTCCCCGATGAAAAGGTTTGCGTTCCAAAGGCAGCCCACGCTGGCGGGCGATCGCTCGCTGATGCCGATCGATACGAAGATGCCTGCCGCCCGCGCCGCCTGCTGGATCCGCGCGATCTCCGGTCCGTCGACGAGGACCGACTGCTCCGCCATGCGGGCGAACAGATCGTGGTTGTCGATGGGAGCCGAGAGGGCGGCCCAGACCGGAAAGGCCGGGATGAAGGTCTCGGGAAAGGCGACCAGCGCGGCGCCGGCCCGCGCCGCCTCTTCGATCAGGGCGACCGCCTTGGCGGTGGTCGCGGCGGCATCGAGGAAGACGGGTGCTGCGTGAATTGCTGCGGCCTTGAACCGTGGAAGCATCGGGGTTTCCCTTTCCACGCCGAAGTTACGTGGTGGAATCGGCTTGCGAAGCGGGCAATTCTGCAAGGCGCCTTGCAGGATGTCTCCGGGATGATGTCCGGGCCGGCGCACAGGGGCGACTGGCGCACATCTTGCGCCCGCTTCGACCATGCAGACCTTCGATCTCCTGGACTGGAACGACATCAAGGTCTTCCTGGGAGCGGCCCGTGGCGGAAGTCTCGCCGCCGCGGCCAAGCGCCTGAAGGTCGACCAATCCACTGTGAGCCGGAGGCTGGCGAACCTGGAGAGCGTCCTCGGCCTCGCACTCTTCGAGCGCGTGCCGTCGGGGCTCCGTCTCAGCGATATGGGGCAGCGCATGCTCCAGCATGCCGAGCAGGTCGAGAGCGCGGTCATCTCCCTCCGGCACGAGGATCATTCTGGCGATGGCCGTATCGGGGGGCGCGTACGGCTCGCCACGATGGAAGGCATTGCCTCCCTGTACCTCGCCGAGCGCCTCTCGAGCTTGAGAGACCGCCACCCCGACTTGATGATCGACCTCGTGACCTCGGCTCAGACCGTCTACGTCAACCGTCGCGAGGCCGACCTCTTCCTCAGCTTCTTCAAGCCACCGGGGAGAGGGTTGGTCTCGGAGCAGATCGGAGCGTTCCGGCTTGGCCTGTATGCGGCGCCGAGCTACCTCGCGCGGCATGGATGCCCCGTCGATCTATGGGCGCTGAAGGAGCACCGCTTCGTCTCTTACGTCGAGGATCTCATACAGGTCGATTGCGTCCGCTGGCTGGACGACGTGCTCGACGAGCCCCGGACGGTGTTCCGCTCCACCAGCATGATCGCGCAGAAGAGCGCGGCACTCGGAGGGCTCGGCCTCGTTCTGCTGCCGAGCTTTGCGGTGACGGCCCGTGACGACCTCGTTCCGGTTCTGCACGGGAGCGCATTCACGACCCGGGAACTCTGGCTCAACGTTCACGCGGATCTTCAATTCGTGCCCCGCATCCGGGCCGTCATGGCCTTCCTGAAGGGCACGATTACAGCGGATGCACAGTTTCGGGTGTCGGCGGACGATGCCGCTCCACCGGCGGCTCGCCATGTCGGGGAACCGCCGCGGAAGCGCGTTCCGAGTGTTCAACCGCGATGCGAGACAGTGCATTCTGCATGATCGTCGGGCGGTCACCCGCCTGCGCGCTGGAGGCCTGCGGGCGCTTCTCTGCGGGGCCGCTCAATTCACGAGCCCGTCCGCGTCCCGACGTTGCTGATGGGCGGCGGTGATCTTCTTCATGAGCCGGATTAGTGTCGCCTGCTCCTCTTCCGAAAGGGGTTCGAGCGTCGCGTCATGGGCCTGACGCGCGGCCGTCTCCATCTGCCCCAGCAGCGCACGGCCTGCCTGGGTCAGGCGACAGCGTTGAGAACGCCGATCGGTTGGCGAAGCAGAGCGTTCGACGTATCCGCGTAGCTCCAGGCGTTTGAGGGCGCCGGTCGTCGTCGTCCTGTCCAAGGCGACCGCATTGGCCAAGGTTGTCTGGTCGGCTTCCTCACGTTCTGCCAGTAGAGAGAGCAGGCTGTACTGCAGGGGAGTGACGCGGAAAGCGCCACAACGCTCTGAAAATAGGCTGACATGGATCTGATGTAGCCGCCGCATCAGAAAACCCGGCCGTTCCGGCAGGAGCCAAGGCGTTCCGAGGGGCTGAAGAGCCTCCGGTGATGGCGCCGCATCCGCTTCAGCCAGCCCGCTTTCGTTCATCTGCGTCCTGTCTCCCGCTCCGGATCCGAAGCCCGGACGGTTCCTGGCACGTAACATGCCTAGGCAGATATACGAAGCATACTTCGCATTTCCCTGGTCACGTCCGTGCGAGGCAAGGCGAAGGCCGACGCGCGACGATGGAGGAGACGGAATGGACGCTGGTCGCTACGACATGCTGCTGCGCGGCGGACGGGTCATCTGCCCGGCCTCTAGCATCGACGGCATCAAGGATGTCGCCATCCGCGACGGACGGATCGCCGCCGTCGAAGACAACATCATACCGTCCTCCGCCACCGAGGTGGTGAACGTCTCCGGCAAGCTCGTCCTGCCGGGGATGATCGACACCCACGGGCACGTCTACCAATACGTCACCGGTCGGTTCGGACTGCCGCCGGACATGGTCGGCGTGCGCTCGGGCGTGACCACGGTGATCGACCAGGGCGGCGCGTCCTGCATGACCCTGCCGGGCTTCCGCCACTTCATCGCGGAGAAGGCCGAGACCCGGATCTACGCGTTCCTTTCCGCCTATCTGGTCGGCGGCCTCGAAGGTCACTTCTACCCGAACCTCTACAGCCCGGACGGGGTCGACATCGACGCCACGGTGAAGTCGGCGGTGGAGAACCGTGACCTCGTGCGCGGCATCAAGGGTCATGCGGAGATCGGGGGCTTCGCCCGTTGGGGCATCAAGGTGATGGAGATGGCGGCCGAGATCAGCCGCCGGGCCGACCTGCCGCTCTACGTGCATTTCGGCCAGCTCTGGGGCCTGCCCGAGAACGGCGCCAATGGCGAGGACGCCAACACCATCATGGAGCGGGTGATCCCGCTGCTGCGTCCCGGGGATTTCCTCGCCCACCCGTTCACCCGGCATCCCGGCGGCTTCATCAATGAGGAGGGCGTCGTCCACCCGATCATCCGGGCGGCGATGGATGCGGGCCTCCGGGTCGATGTCGGGCATGGCAGCCACTTCTCCTACCGGGTGGCCCGCGCCTCCCTGCCGGCGGGCGTCGTGCCCTACACGCTGGGCGCCGACATGCACGGCTACAACACCGAGGTGCCTCGGCCGGCGGGCACGCCCGACGAGCACCACGACGACGAGAACCACCCCTTCCTGGGCCAGGCCCGCTTCAGCCTGACCCAGGCGATGAGTTCGATGATGGCTTTGGGCCTCAGCCTCGAACAGGTCGTCCCCATGGTGACGAAGCATCCGGCGGAGATGCTGGGCCTGTCCGACCGGATCGGTGCCCTGACGCCGGGTTTCGCCGCCGACGTCTCGGTGCTGCACGACCATCGCGGCCGTTTTCTGCTGCGCGACAACGAAGACACCCAGATCATTGCCCAGCGCCTGCTGCAGCCGGCCTTCTGCCTGCGCGCCGGCCGCCGCTTCGACGCCGACTCGCCGATCCTGCCCAGCGCCATCGCGGCCTGACCCTGGCACCCAAGGAGACGACCGCATGAGGGCCGATCCGTCCCCGCTGCCGCCCGACCCCCGGCACGATTGGTCTCGCCTCGACCGGGCAGCGCGCGATGCCGCCTACGACAACAACGCGGCGGTGCCCGATGCCGCCGCCCAGGCCGCGGCGCGCAACGCGGCCTCCGCCGCCTACCGCGCTGCGCATCCGGGCGCCCTCGACATCCCCTATGCGTCGGCGCCCCGCACGGCCCTCGACCTCTATCCGGCGACAAACCCGGCGGCGCCCTGCCTCGTCTTCATCCATGGCGGCTATTGGCAGCGCAATTCTCGTGACCTGTTCGCCTGCTTCGCCGAAGGCCCCGCCGCTGCTGGCTGGTCCGTGGCGATGCCCGGCCACACCCTCGCCCCCGAGGCGAGCCTGACGCAAATCGTCGAGGAGATCGGCCTGGCCCTCGACTGGCTGGCCGAGCACGGGCCGGCGCACGGCCTCGGTGGCCCACTGGTCCTCGCCGGCTGGTCGGCGGGGGCGCATCTCGCGGCGATGCAGCTGCATCACCCAGCCGTGGTGGCGGGGCTCGCGATCTCGGGCGTCTACGAACTCGGGCCCATCCGCGACACCGGGCTGAACGATGCCCTCTCCCTCACCGACGCGGAGGTCGCGGCCTTGTCGCCCCTGCGCCTGCCGGTGGTGGGGAAACCCCTGGCCATCGCCTACGGCACGGCCGAGCGCCCGGCCCTCGTGCACGACGCCCGCGACTTCCACGCCCTGCGCAGCGCCCACCACGCGCCGGGGCCGCTCCTTCCCGTCGCGGGGGCCGAACACTTCTCGATCTTGAGCGAACTGCGTCGTCCCGGCGGCGTGCTGGTGCGCGCCGCGATCGATCTCATCGAGGGGAGACACGCATGAGCGACGCGATCCTGCTCACCGAGGGCGTCGGCGCGCGTCTGCCCCGCAAGGAAGACGACCGCCTGATGCGCGGGCGTGGGCACTATGTCGGCGACCTGCGCCTACCCGGCCTGCAGGACGTCGCCTTCGTCCGCAGCCCCCTGGCGCATGCCCGCATCCGGTCGATCCACGTACCGGAGGCCTTTCGCCACCACGTGTTCACGGCGGCCGACCTCGCGGACGTGCAGCCGATCCGGGCCGTTTCGGGGCTCGCCGGCTTCAAGGTCTCCGAGCAGCCGGTCCTCGCCAAGGACAAGGTCCGGCAGGTCGGCGAATTGCTGGCGATCTGCCTCGCGCCGACTCGAGCGCAAGCCGAGGACATCGCCGCCGCCATCGTCCTCGACCTCGAAGAGCTTCCGGCCGTGCACGACATGCTTGCCGCCCGCGAGCCCGGCTCCGCCCTGGTCCACGAGCATTGGGGCGACAACGTCTTCCTGGAGACCCTGGTCGACGTGAACTTCGCCGCGGCGCTCGATGCCCCGATCAAGGTCTCGCGGACCATCTCCACCGGACGCCAGTGCATGGCGCCCATCGAGGGGCGGGGCACTGTGGTGCATCTCGACCACCGCATGGATCAGCTCGTGGTCCACACGGCGAGCCAGATGCCGCATATCGTGCGCAACGGCCTCTCCGAATGTCTCGGGATCGAGCAGGGGCGCCTGCGCATCGTCTCGCCCGATGTCGGCGGCGGCTTCGGCTACAAGGCGATCCTGCTCGCCGAGGATGTCTGCCTCGCCTGGCTGGCGCTCCGCGTCGGCCACCCCGTGCGCTGGCTGGAA
Source organism: Methylobacterium sp. CM6241 (assembly GCF_054817845.1). Lineage (NCBI taxonomy): Bacteria > Pseudomonadati > Pseudomonadota > Alphaproteobacteria > Hyphomicrobiales > Methylobacteriaceae > Methylobacterium > Methylobacterium sp. CM6241. The sequence goes on along the minus strand of NZ_CM139246.1, from coordinate 3,366,844 downwards.
GACCGGCGCGAACACCTCACCGCCAACGCGAATTGCCGCGAGCACCATTACCGCATCACCGCCTATGCGGAGCGGGACGGCACCCTCCGGGGCATCGATTGCGAGGCCACCGTCGATTCCGGGGCCTACTCGGCCTACCCGTTCTCCGCCTGTCTGGAGGCGGCGCAGGTGGCGAGCATCCTGCCCGGCCCCTACGACTTCCCGGCCTATCGCTGCCGGACCTGGTCGGTCGCCACCAACAAGTGCCCGATCCTGCCCTATCGTGGGGTCGCCCGGACCGGCGTGTGTTTCGCCATGGAACTGATCCTCGACGCGGTGGCTGCCGAGGCCGGCCTCGAGCCCTGGACGGTGCGCGAGAAGAACCTCGTGCGGGCCGAGCAGATGCCCTTCGACAACATCACCGCCAAGCATTTCGACAGCGGCGACTATCCGCAGGCGCTGAGACGCGCCCTGAAAGCCATCGATGTCGACGCCGTACGGGCACGGCAGCAGATTCCCGAGCCCGACGGGCGCCGCATCGGCCTTGGGCTCTCGATCTATTGCGAGCAGGCGGCGCACGGCACCTCGGTCTATTCCGGCTGGGGCATCCCCATGGTGCCGGGCCACGAGCAGGCGGGTGCCCGGCTCACTCCCGATGGCGGGCTCGAACTCCGGATCGGCGCGCATTCGCACGGGCAGGGCCTGGAGACGACCCTGGCGCAGGTGGCGCACGAAATCCTCGGCGTGCCGGTGGCGCGGACGCGCCTCGTCCATGGCGACACCGCGATGACGCCGTATTCCACCGGCTCCTGGGGCTCGCGCGTGATGGTGATGTCGGGTGGCGCCGTGGCGGCGGCCTGCCTCGAACTCAGCTTGCGGGCGCTCCGCATCGGGGCGCACCTGCTCCAGGCCGACCCGGCGGACTGCCGTTTCGAGGCGGGCCGCGTCGTCGGTCCCTCGGGCGATGTCGGCCTCGCGCAGATCGCCCACACCTGGTACCGGCGCCCGCAGGATTTGAGCCTGGACGTGAATCCGGGCGGCCTCGAAGTCACTGCCGGTTACAAGCCGCAACGCGATTCCGGCACCTTCTCGTACGCGGCCCATGCGGCCCTCGTCGCCGTGGACCCCGATCTCGGCGCGGTGGAGATCCTCGATTACGTCATCGTCGAGGATGGCGGCACCCTGGTGAACCCGCTGGTGGTGGACGGCCAGATCTATGGCGGCCTCGCGCAGGGGATCGGCACGGCCCTCTACGAGGAGATGCGCTTCGATTCCCGGGGCCAGCCGCTGGCCTCCACCTTCGCCGACTACCTCCTGCCTGGGCCGGCGGAGGTGCCCGAACCCCGCATCGACCACATGGAGACCCCCTCCCCCTACACGCAGTTCGGCGTGAAGGGGATCGGCGAGGGCGGGGCCATCGCGCCCCCGGCCGCGCTCGCCAACGCCATCAACGACGCCCTGCGTCCCCTCGGTGTGGCGATGCTGCATGCGCCGGTGAGCCAGCACCGCATCGTCGAGGCCGTGCTGGAGGCTCGCGACGCGGCCTCTGCCCGCAGCCGGGAGGCCGCATGAAACCCGCCCGCTTCGCCTTTGAGCGCCCCGGCGATCTGCCCGCCCTGCTCGCCCGGCTCGCCACCGCCGAGGGCAGCGTGAAGCTGATGGCCGGGGGGCAATCCCTCGGACCGATGCTGAACCTGCGCCTCGTCGAACCCGACCTCGTCCTCGACATCACGGGCATCCCCGAGCTGCGTCGGGCCTCGGTCGAAGGCGAGACCCTGGTGCTCGGCGCCTGCATCACCCATGCGGATATCGAGGACGGGCGCGTGCCCGACCTCACGGGCGGCGCCATGGCGCGGGTGGCGATGGCCATCGCCTACCGGCCGGTGCGCAATCGCGGCACCATTGGCGGCTCCCTCGTCCATGCCGATCCGGCCGCCGACTGGGTCACGTCGCTGATCGCGCTCGGCGTCGAGGTCGAACTGGCCTCGACATCCGGTCGCCGCCGGCTGTCCTTGGAGGACTTCGTCACCGGCGCCCTCGACGTGGCCCTGGCGCCCGGCGAAATGCTGGTCGCCGTGCGGATTCCCGCCCTCCCTCCCGGTACTGCCTGGGGCTACGTCAAGCATTGCTCCAAGATCGGCGAGTTCGCCCACGCCATCGGGGCCGTGCGGATCGAGCCCCATGCCGGGCGCGGCCGCGTGGTGATCGGCGCCATCGAGCGTGCGCCCCTCGTGATCCCGGACGCATCCGACCTGTTCGGCGGCCGGATCGGACCCGACTTCGCCGAACGCTTCGATGCCCGCGCCGCCGATGCGCGCCTGCGCGAGGCCGGGATGACCGACGCCGTCGACCGCCACGTCCACGTCACCGTGCTGGGCCGCGCCATTGCCCAGGCGGCCGCCGCGCCGCCCTCCCTCACGCCTACTGTCAGCGAGGCCGCATGAGCACCGCCGCGTCAGCCCTTCGCGACGACCGCCTGCCGCTAAACTTCACCGTGAACGGTCGTGCGCGCAGCCTGTGGGCCGAGCCGCGCACGCATCTCGGCGACGTCCTGCGCGACACCCTCGACCTGACCGGGACCCATCTCGGCTGCGAGCACGGAATCTGTGGCGCCTGCACGGTGCTCCTCGACGGCGAGCCGGCGCGGGCCTGCCTGACCTTCTCCGGCGCCTGCGCGGGCGCCGACATCACCACCATCGAAGGGCTCGACGACGACCCGGTCGCCGGTGAATTGCGCGCCGCCTTCAACCGTGAGCACGCCCTCCAGTGCGGCTACTGCACGCCCGGCATGCTCATCGCCGCCCGTGATCTCGTCCTGCGCCTGCCGGACGCCGACGAGCGCCGCATCCGCGCCGGCCTCTCGGGCAACCTGTGCCGCTGCACCGGTTATGTCGGCATCGTCCGCGCGGTGCGCAGCGTCATCGCCGAGCGTCGCGCCCGCGGCATCGCGCCGACGACCGGCGGACAGCGCGGCCTCGGCCCCGTCGGCGCGCGCCTCGGCACGTCGTCCGGCACTGCATCGGATGCGGCCCGCACGCCCCTGCGCCCCGTCGCACAGGCCGAGACCGCGCCGTCGATCGCCGATCTCGACGGCGATTTCGTGCCGGCCCACCGGTTCGACCAGTCCTTCACCGTGGCGCACCCGCCCGACACCGTTTTCGCCTTGTTCGGTGACGTGGAGGCCGTGGCCGCCTGCCTGCCCGGCGCCATGCTGACGGGCCAGCCGAACCCGGACGCGGTCGAGGGCGCGCTTCAGGTGCGGATCGGGCCGATCGCCGCGCGCTTTCGCGGCCGCGCCCGGATCTTTCGCGATGAGGCGGCCCGCACGGGACGCATCCTCGGTGCCGGCAGCGACGCGGGCGGACGCTCCGCCACGCAGGGCGAGATCCGCTACCGCGTCGGGCCGGGCGAGACCCCCGGTACCGCCCGGATCGATCTCGCCGTCGGCTACACCCTCAAGGGACCGTTGGCGCAGTTCGGGCGGCCGGGGCTCGTGCGCGACCTCGCCGGACGCCTCGGGGCCGACTTCGCCGCGAACCTCGAAGCCCGCCTCTCCGGTGCGCCGGCCCCGGCTGCCACGGGCCTCAACCCCCTGCGCCTGCTCCTCACGATGCTGACGACCTCCCTACGCCGGCGTCTCGCCGCATGGGGCCGCCGTCCCTGACCGTCGCCTCCCCCCGCGATCCTGCTCAAGACCGGAGACCACCATGACGCGCAGCCACACGATTCCCGCCTTGACCCTCGCCTTCGTCCTGTCGGCGGGGGTAGCCCACGCGCAGGCGATCCGGATCGGCGTCAACGAGCCCCTCACCGGGCCGTTCGCGGCGTCGGGCACCTACGTGGTCAACGGCGCCCGGATCGCCGCCGACGAAATCAACGCCAAGGGCGGTGTCTTGGGAAAGAATCTCGAACTCGTCGTCGAGGACAACAAGAGTAACCCCACCGAGGCAGCGGCGGTGGCTGAAAAACTCATCACCAGCGACAAGACCCCGGTGCTCATGGGGGCCTGGGGTTCGAGCCTGACGCTCGCGGTGATGCCCAAGCTCGCCGACTACGAGACCGCGATGCTGGTGGAGACCTCGTCGTCGGGCAAGATCACCACTTCGGGCAACCCCTACGTCTTCCGCATCTCGCCGCCCTCGGCCCTGGAAGCCGAGGCCTTCGCGCCGATGGTGGAGAAGCTCGGGCTGAAGAAGGTCGATTTTCTCGCCATCAACAACGACTGGGGCCGGGGGGCGGCGGCCGATTTCGGCAAGATGCTCAAGGGCAAGGGCGTCACGGTCGGCCTCGTGGAGACCATGGACCAGGGCGCGCAGGACATGAGCGCTCAATTGTCCAAGCTGAAGGGCTCGGATGCCGACACGATCATGATCACGGCCGCCGTCGACCAGCTGACGCTTCTGTTCAAGCAGATGGCGGCGCTCGGCCTCAAGAAGCGGATCATCACCACCGGCGGCTCCCAGAACCCCGACCAGATCATCGCCCAGGCGGGCAACGCCGCCGAGGGGACGATGCATCTCACCACCTTCCTGCCCTGGTACCCGGAGAAGACCCCGAACCCGGCGGCCACCGCCTATTTCATCGGCGAATGGAAGAAGCGCGGCTTCGAGTTCGCCGGCGTCACCGAGAGCTTCCGGGGCTACGACGGCATCCGCACCATCGCGGCGGCCATCGAAAAGGGCGGCGCCGCCGATGCGGCCTCGATCAAGAAGGGGTTCTGGTCGGTCGATTTCACCGGCCTCAACGGACAGATCCGCTTCGCCAAGGCCGGCCCCGCCGGGTCCGAGAGCGGCCAGAGCAAGCCCGACGTCTACCTCGTCAAGATCGACGGCGGGAAGGTCGTGGTGCCGACGCTTTAGCCGGGCGCATGCCTCCTGGCTCGCACCCCTCGGGTATCACATGCGGAACAGGCTCTTCTCCTTAGGGCTACTGGATTCCCCCATCTGTTTTTGCAGGCAGAGCGCGTCCCTCTCCCCCTTGTGGGGAGAGGTTAGGAGTGGGGGTGGCTCCGCTAGCCCCCGCAAGCTGAGGGTCGCTCAACCACCCCCACCTCCAACTCCTCCCCACAAGGGGAGGAGGGCCGCCCATCCCGCGCAATTGCCGTCACGCTGACGGACAGGGACCCGCGCCAAGCTCGCTGACTCTGCACTGACGCTCAGCCGACGACCGTATCACCTGCTTACAGGCGAGGCCTCGATGACCGAATTCCTGCAGCACCTCCTCAACACCCTGGTCCTGGGGGGAACCTATGCCCTGCTGGGCATCGGGTTGACCCTGATCTTCGGCATCATGAACGTGGTGAACTTCACCCACGGCGCCCTCTACACGGTGGGCGCCTACGTCATGTACCTCGCCGTCACCGCCCTCGGGCTCGGCTTCTTCGCCGCTCTGCCGACCGCGATCCTCGGCGGCCTCCTGCTCGGCGCAATCCTCGACCTCGTGCTGCTGCGGCCCTTACGCGGCGCCGACATGGACACGACCATGCTGGTGATGATCGGCGCCGGCATCGTCCTGCAATCGGGCACGCTCTGGCTGTTCGGCGGCGTCGCGAAATCGATCCCGACGCCGTTCCCGGATGCGCCCCTCCAACTCGGACCCGTCTCGGTGTCGTGGCTGCGGCTGTTCGTACTGGGCGCGGCTCTCGCGCTGATCGGGCTGACCTACTGGCTCATCAACCGGACCCGCCTCGGCCTCGCCATGCGGGCGACCTTCCAGGACCACGACACCGCCTCGCTGATGGGGGTCAACGTGCGGCTCATCTACACGGCGACCTTCGCCGTCGGCTCCAGCCTCGCGGCAGCGGCCGGCGCGCTCCTCGGGCCGGTCTACGTGGTCTTCCCGCAGATGGGCGGCATGGCCGAGCTGAAGGCCTTCGCCATCGTGATTCTCGGCGGGCTCGGTAACATCACCGGGGCGGCCATCGGCGGCTTCATCCTGGCGCTGGCCGAGGAACTGGGCGCCGGCTACATCTCGTCTGGCTATCGGGACGCCATGGGCTTCCTGATCATCATCGCGGTGCTGATCTTCAAGCCGACCGGCCTCTTCGCCAAGGCGGAGCGTATCGGATGACCCGGCACCTCCCTGCTCTCGCCCTCTTGGCGGCGCTGGCCGCCCTGCCCTTCGCGCTGGGCCACAACCCCTACCTGCTGAACGCGCTGATCACGACGGGCATCGTCACCATCGCGGCCATGAGCCTGAACCTGCTGCTCGGCTTCACCGGGCAGCTCAGCCTAGGGCACATCGCGTTCTTCGGCATCGGCGCCTATGTCAGCGCCCTCACGAGCCTCGGCTTCGATGTGGAACTGTTCTGGGGCCTTCGCATCGTACACGAGCCCTGGCCGCCTGTGGTGGGCTTCGGCCTCGCCGTGCTGGCGACGGCCGCCTGCGGCTACCTCGTCGGCCGCCTCTCCTTCCGGTTGCGGGGTGCCTATTTCGTCATCGTGACGATCTCCTTCGCCGAGGTGGTGCGCCTCGTCGCCCTCAACTGGGTGGAGCTGACCCAGGGGCCCCTGGCGCTGACGGGCATCCCACCCTTCAGCCTCGGCCTGCCCGGCCTCGGCTCCGTCACTCTGCGGACGAAGCTGCAGAACTACTACCTTGTCCTCGTGGTCGGCACGCTCTGCTACGCCCTCATCGCCCGCCTCGTGCGTTCGCGCTTCGGACGGGCCATGCGGGGCCTGAAGGAGAACGAGTCCCTGGCCCTCTCGGTCGGCATCAACGCCACCCGGACCCTGACCCTCGCGGCGGTGATCTCGGCGGCGATGGCGGGGGCGGCCGGCAGCCTCTACGCCCATTACCTGCGCATCATCGATCCCGACGTGTTCCTGTTCTCCACCACGGTGACCATGGTCATCATGGTGGTGGGCGGCGGTAAGGGCACGCTGCTCGGCCCCGTCGTCGGCGGCCTGATCTTCGGCCTGCTTCCCGTCGCCCTGCGGCCGGTCATGGTGCCCGAGGCGCAATGGATGGTGTTCGGTCTCGTGCTGATCGTGATCCAGTTCGTCATGCCCCGCGGCATCGTGCCGGGCCTCACTCGCCTCGCCACGCGCCGTCACGCGCCCGGTGGCGCACCCGCCCGGATGCCCGTGGAGGCCAGGCCATGAGCGAGATCCGCGCTCCCATCCTGTCGGTGGACCATGTCGGCGTGCGCTTCGGCGGCCTCGTCGCCATCGCCGACCTGCATTTCGACGTCCATCCCGGCGAGATCGTCAGCCTGATCGGCCCGAACGGGGCCGGCAAGACGACGGCCTTCAACGTGATGACGGGCTTCCTGAAGCCCAGCCAGGGTCAGGTCCGGTTCCGCGGCACCAGCCTCCAGGGGTTGCAGCCGCACGAGATCGTCCGTCTCGGCCTGAGCCGGACGTTCCAGCGTACGAGCGTGTTCCCCGACGACACCGTGTTCGACAACGTGATGATCGGCCTGCATCGGCGGGGCCGCGCGCGGCTGGTCGACACGCTGCTCGGGCGGGACCGCACCGGCGAGGCGGCTCTGCGAGACCGAGCCCGTGAACTCCTCGACTGGGTCGGGCTCTCAGGCCGGGCTCAGGAGAAAGCCGGGTCCCTGGCCTATGGCGAACAGCGCCTCGTCGGGGTCGCGCTGGCCCTGGCCACCGAGCCTGCCATGCTGCTCCTCGATGAGCCGGTCTCGGGCATGAACGCCTCCGAGACCCAGGTCTTCGTGCGCCTGATCCGCTCGATCCGCGAGCGCGGCGTCACCATCCTCCTCGTCGAGCACGACATGCCGATGGTCATGCAAGTGTCCGACCGGATCGTGGTCCTGAATTACGGCCGCCTCATCGCCGAGGGGCCGCCGGCGGCGATCCGATCCGATCCGGCCGTGATCGAAGCCTATCTCGGCCAGGGCAGTGCCGCCCGCGAAGCCGCACAGGCCGCCAGGGAGACGATCGATGCTTGAGATCCGCGATCTCGTCTGCGGCTATGGCACGGTGACGGCCCTGAAGGGGCTCTCGCTCAAGGTCGGGGAGGGACAGCTCGTGGCGTTGGTCGGCGCCAACGGCGCCGGCAAGTCGACGACGCTCCGGGCCGTCTCGGGACTGATCCCAGCGCGCTCGGGCAGCATTCATTTTGCCGGCCGGAACATCACCGGCACCGACCCGCGCAGGGTGCTGGCCCAGGGCATCGCCCATTGCCCGGAGGGGCGGCGGGTGTTCCCGCAGATGAGCGTCGCGGAGAACCTCGCCATGGGCGCCTACCTGCGGCGCGATCCGCCCGGGGTGTCCGCCGATCTCGCGCGCATCTATGGCGAGTTCCCGCGCCTCGCCGAGCGCAAGCACCAGGCTGCCGGCACCCTTTCGGGCGGCGAGCAGCAGATGCTGGCCATCGGCCGTGCGCTGATGTCCCGCCCCCGGCTCGTCCTGTTCGACGAGCCTTCGCTGGGGCTCGCCCCCAACATCGTCGAGCGCATGTTCGCCGTCATCCGGGCGATCTGCGACGCCGGCACCACGGTCCTGCTCGTGGAGCAGAACGCCTTCGCGGCCCTCGAACTCTGCGACTACGCCTACCTGCTGGAGACCGGCCGCATCGTACTGGCGGGGCCGGGCTCTACGCTGATCGCGGACCCGCATGTGCGCCAAGCCTATCTCGGCGGTTGAAGGCGGGGCCTGGATCCATGCCTGCCGGATCGGGGCCCTGGACGGCCGGGCCATTCTCCCCGTCTTCGTCGCCGGGCGCCATCTCGTGCTCGTGCGGGACGGTGACGGCATCTTCGCGGCGGAACGGGCCTGCCCGCATGAAGGGGCGGATCTCGCCCTCGGCCATTGCTCCAGGGGACGCCTGTTCTGCCCAAGGCACGCGGCATGGTTCGCGCTGACGGACGGTGCCGTCTCGCCGGGATGGTTCTTTCGCGACCTCCGCACCTACCCGACCCGCAGGAACGGGGGCGATATCCAGGTACGGATCGAATCCGACGGATGAGGACGCATGGCATCGCCGGGTTCGCTCGCCGAGACGATCATCTCGGCGCCGCGGCGATGAAGCCCAGTGATCAGAGCGCCTTCAGAAAGATCGGCCAACGCGGATCGTTCATGATCGAGCGGGCCCGCATGTGTTTCCAGATTCCGTATTTGTAGAAGTCGAAATCGAGGGTGGAGATGGTGTTCTGCACCATCGCCCAGGTCGACCATTTCACGTCGGCAAGTGCTTTGTGCACCATCAGGCGGGCGAACGATGCCTCGTCGTAGCGCCCGAAATACGCCTCGATCAGCTCGCGATCGACGCTCTCGGGGAAGAACATCTCTCCGCTCCAGATCGCGAGGTCGTAGAGGCGATCGTTGTTGGAGGCGTATTCGAAGTCGATCAGCAGGATGGAGCCATCCTCGCCAATGAGGAAGTTGCCCGGCATCGGATCGTTGAAACAGGGTACGAGATCGAGACCGGAGGCTTCGAGCGCCGACTGCGCCAAGCGCGTCTGGCGCGTCAGCCACACATGATCGGGCGGCATCGGCGCCTGGAGTTCGGCCACCTGCCGGTCATGTTCGGCGATCATGTCGAACACGGTCTTGGTGAGGGGCAGCAGCGGCGCCGCGTGGAATCGGCGATAGACGCCCATCGCCTCGGCCCGCAGGGCGGGGTCGGCGAAGTCGCGGTGGGTCGAGGGACGTCGGCCATCGACGAACTCGGCGATCTCGATGTCCCGTGCGTCGAGATGATCGAAGGTACGGGGCCCGAGTCCGATCGCTTCGGCCTGCCGGCTGGCGGCGCGGGCGGCGGCGCGATCGATGAACATTTCCGTTCCGCGACCGGGCATCTTCACGAAATAGGCATGCGGTTCGCCATCGATCTCGACGCGCCAATTCATGTTGCTGATGCCGCCCAGGACCGGGCGATAGCGCATGGGGCGTCCCTGCCATGGCGCGACCGAGCGGAGAATGGCCTCGAAGGCGCGTTCGGTATCGGTGGTGCCGCCGCCCAGGGATATCATGCTCGCCTCGTCACAGGGATCTCAGGCTTTCCTCGAAACCCGGTCCACCGACCCGCATCCGGCACCGCAGGAAGCGCCAGGCCGCATATTTGCGGAATTCCAGGGCGCGACGGGGTGACAGGCGGTCCATAGCCAGGGCCCGGAGGCCCCAATGGAGATCGTCGGCGGCGGCATAGGCCCTGCAACGGTGGAAGATGGCGTCGCGGTAAGCCCCTTCCGCCATCTCGATCGCAGGCTTCATCTGGGCGTCGAACTGGCAGGCTTCGCTGAGAAAGGCGCCGAGCTGGTAATGGGGGTCGGTGTCACAGGCCATGTCGAAATCCACGAGCTGGAGCGCGCCGTCCGGGGAGAACAGCAGGTTCGAGGCATGGGGGTCGGCATGGGCCGGACGGATCTCGGTTCCGGCGGCTGTCAGCGCCGCCTCGATGGCGTCGACCCAATCGAACAGGAACCAGGAATCCTGCGGCAGGGTGTCGGCCTCCTCGCCGAGGAATGCGCGAAGCCCGCGGATCGCCTCGAAGACGCTCCAGCGACGTTCGAACGGTTCGCCGGCACCGATGTGCCGGAAGGCTTCGAAGACCGTGACCATGCGCTCGGGCCGGCGCAACGCGTCGAGGGTGGCGGGACGCCATTCGGGGCCGAGAGACTCGAACAGGATCGCGCCCTCCGCCTCGGCCAAGTGGAGGGGGCGAGGCGCAAGACCCAATGAGGCGATCCGTTGCGCTGCCCGGAAGGCAGCGGAGGGATCGAGCAAGGCCGCGGCCGCTCGCTCCCCCACCTTCAGAAAGTAGCGAGGTGCCGCATCCGCGGCCTCGCCGACGAGGTACGAGGTCGATTCGACGCCGTGATAGGACGGCGAGGCGACCCCTGGCACAGCCTCCCGATAGTAGACCGCCCTCCCCGCCAGCATGGGCGCGGCGGCAAGGGCCGCTTCGGCAAGGCGTTCCTGCGTATCCGCCGGCATGCCCAGCGCTTTCACCGGCGCTCCTTCTCCACTTCGAGGACCGACAGGCCCTCGTTGGCCAGGATAAGGAGCATATCCGCCAGGACCTGCGTGCCGAAGGCATGATCCTCCGGCGTGGTGAACTCGGTCGGGTGGTGGATCACGCCGCCGACACTGGGGACGGCCAGCACGATGGAGGGACACACCGCCGCGAGGCTGATCGCATCATGGCCGCCGATCGTGTCGAGGGATCGGGCCGGGGCGCCGTTGGCGTCGCTCGCGCGCTCGGCGAGGCGGACGAGACCGGGCGACATCCGTCCGGCCGCGCGGCGGTCGATGGAGCGGATCTCATGCCCGACTTCGGCCCGTGCGGCCGCCGCCTCGATGCTCGCCAGCAGCCGCGTCTCCGCCTCGGCCAGGATCGCCTGCGATGCGGAACGGAGCTCGATGAACAGCACGGCCTCGCTCGGAACGGTGTTGGGCGAGTTCGGATACACCTCCATCCGGCCGACGGAGGTGTGCAGGTCGAGCCCGAATTCCCCGGCCAGCGCCTTGAGATCGGTGATGACATAGGCCCCGGCCAGGAGAGCGTCGTGGCGCGCCGCCATCGGGGTCGGCCCGGTATGGGCCTGCCGCCCAAGGAAGGCGAGGCGATACTTCACGGCTCCCCAGAACCGCGTGAAGGCACCGAACCGCAGCCCTTCCCGCTCGAGGACCGACTCGCCTTCGATGTGCAACTCGAGATAGGCGTCTGGAATCGGAACGGTATCGGTCCCGGCATAGCCGATGCTCTCCAAAGCTTCGCCGACCGAGATCCCCGCCCCGTCCCGCCGGTCGAGGGCCCAGGCAAGGTCCGCCGCTCCCGTGAAGACGCTGCTGCCGAGGAGACTCGGCTGGAAGCGAGCCCCTTCCTCGTTGGTCCAGTTGGCGACCACGAAGTTGCAGGCGGACCGGCCGCCGCTCTTTTCCAGGCTCTCGCGGACCGCCAGGATGGCCTCGCAGGCGGAGATCACACCGAGTGCGCCGTCGAAACGGCCGCCATTGGGCTGGCTGTCGATATGGGAGCCGACCATCACCACGGGGGCGTTGGCGCCGGCCAGATCGAGGCGACCGAACTGATTGCCGATAGGATCGACCTTCCTCGTGAAGCCGTTCTTGCGGAACCACGTGGCGAGCCAGTCGCGCGCCTGTCCGTCTTTGGGCGAGAGTGTCAGGCGGGTCATGGAGCCGTCCGCTCCGCCGCCGAAAACGGAGACAGCCTCCATCATGGCCTGGAGGCGCGCGGGGTCGATCCGTACGGAAGAGGGTGAGGTCGTCTCAGGCATGGATCACATCCACTCGTGTGCGCTGAAAGGCCCGCGCGATATCGCGCGTGAGAGGGGCGTTGGTGACGAGGGTGTCGACGGCGTCGAGGCCGAAGGTGCGGATCGTGCCGAGCCGGCCGAACTTGGAGGAATCGGCCAGGATGACGGAGTGGCGCGTGCGCTCCACGGCGAAACGGCGCAGGACCGCCTCGTCCTCGCCCAGATCCATGAACCCGTGCGCGTGATGCACGGTGACGATGCCCATGATGGCTACGTCGTAGATGTGCTCGCGCAGGACGGCGAGCGTGCGATGGCCGAACAGGGCCCTGTAGTCCGGCTTCATGTCTCCGCCCAGCACGGTGACCTGCGCCTGGGGATCGCCCGCCAGAAGCGCTGCGATGTCGATGGAGTTGGTGTGAACCCGGATGCGCCGGCCCAGCAACTTGCGGGCGAAGGCCAGTGTCGTGGTGCCCGCATCGATGAAGACGGTCATGCCGTCCTCGACGAGTGGCAGGGCGGCCTCTGCGATCCGCGCCTTCTCCCGGGCGCCGACCCGGACACGTTCGTCGAAGGGCCTGTCGCTCTCTCTCCGGTCGAGGACGGCCCCGCCATAGACCCGCCGCGCATGGCCACACAGTTCGAGGTCGCGCAGGTCGCGCCGCACGGTCTCGGTGCTGATGGCGAGCCGGGTCGCGAGGTCTTTCACGGTCACCCGCCCGTCGCGTTCGAGCGTATCGAGGACGAGATCGAGGCGACGCCCGGTAATCCCCATCGCAGGCATTCCCTCCTTTGCCGCCGATCCGGGGCCATGTGCCCCGGTCCCGACGCCGACCGGGAGATGGGCCCGCCGAAGGAACAAGCCGTGCATCAGACGAGTCCGGCGACACGGTTCGGGGCGGGATCCGTCTCGAGATGGCAGGCGGCGAGATCGCGCGATCCGCGCACGCCGAGGTGCGGGCTCAGGGTCACGCAGGTCTCGAATGCCTGCGGGCAGCGTGACCGGAACGAGCAGCCGGTCGGCAGGTCGATCGGGCTCGGGGGCTCGCCCTCGAGGAGACAATCCTCCGGCCGGTAGCGTCGCTCCTCCAGGGTCGGCATCGCCGACAGCAGGGTCCGCGTATAGGGATGGCCGGGATCGAAGAAGAGGCGCTCGTTATCGGCGAGTTCCACGACCTCGCCGAGATACATCACGGCGATACGGTTGCAGGCTTTGCGCACCATGGCGAGATCGTGGCTGATGTAGATGTAGGTGAGGCCGTGCGCGCGCTGGAGCGTGTCGAACAAGGCCAGCAATTTGAACTGTTCCGTCTGGTCGAGGGCCGAGAGGGTCTCGTCCATGAGCAGGATCTCCGGGTCGAGCACCATGGCGCGGGCGACGTTGATGCGCTGGCGCTGCCCGGCGGAAAGCCCGAGGGGAAGCTGGTCGTAGAGCGAGACGGGCAACCCCACATCGTTCATGACGTCCCGTACCTTGTCGCGGATACGCCGGGCGTCGCGCCAGCCATGAGTGCGCAGGGGCGCTTCGAGCATCGCACCGATGCCCGTGCGCGGAGGCAGCGAGTCGAACGGATCCTGGAGCACGAGCTGAAGCTTGCGCCGGAAGGCGAGAAGCTCGGACCCGGAAAGCCCTGCAATGTCCCTCCCCTCACACAGGACCTCGCCGCTGCTGGGCCGTTCCAGGCGGCTGAGCAGGCGCATCAGGGTGGACTTGCCGCAGCCGGATTCGCCGACCACCGCGAAGCTGTCGCCCTTGTGGATGTCGAAGGTGACATGGCGAACCGCGCGCAGCGCGCTCGTCCCGGCAAAGCTGCCGCGCTTCTTCACCCGGTAGGTCTGCGACACGTCCCGAAGGCTGACGATGGCGGAGCCCGGCATTGCGGCCTTCCGCGGGACGGCCGGCATCGTCGGCCGCGCGCTCCAGATCGCGGGGATCTGCGCCACGAGTTCGCGGGTATAGGGATGGCGGGGCGCGGCGATCAGCGCTTCGGTCGGCTGCTCCTCCACCAGCCTGCCCTCATCGATGACGAGGATGCGGCTCGCCGCCTCGCGGGCGACGGGAAGCGAGGACGAGACGAACAGGATCGCGGTGTCGAACCCCTCGGTCAGCTCGCGCATCAGGCGGATCACCTGGGCGGCGACGGTGACGTCGAGGGGCTGGGTTACGTTGTCGGCGATCAGAAGCGCCGGGTTCGAGATCATGGCGTCGACGATCAGGGCCCGCTGCATCATCCCGCCGGAGAATTGCGACGGGTAATCGTGAAAGCGCGCGCTCGCCGAGGGAATGCGCACCGCGTCGAGCATCGCGATCACGCGGTCCTGTGCTTCGGCCGCATTCACCTCCGGCGCCACCGCCCGGATCTTCTCCACGATCTGGCGCCCGACCGGGAGGGTCGGATCGAGGGCACCCATGGGATTGGCGCCGACATAGGCGATGTCGCGGCGTAGCCGCCGCATCTCGCGCGGGGGCAGCGTGAGAAGGTTGCGGTCGCGGAACCGAACCTCGCCGCCGATGACCAGGGGCGGGGCGATCCAGTTGACCACCGCCCGGGACAGCACCGTCTTGCCGGCGCCGGAAGCGCCGACCACGCCGACGATCTCACGCGGCGCGACGTCGAACGAGATGCCGTCGAGGATACGGCGCTCGCGACCCGAAAGGCTCAGGTCGATCCGCAGATCGCGGACGGAGAGGACGGGTCCCATCAGGCGCCTCCGTGAATCGTGTTGCGCGCGCGCTCGAAGGCGGCGCCGATCAGGTTGATGCTGGTCAGCGTCAGGCACAGGAAGACTCCCGGCATGGTGGCGATCCACCAGGCATTGAGGAGGTACTTGCGGCCATCGGCGATGATGTTGCCGAAGGTCGGTGTCGGCGGTTGCACGCCGAGACCGAGGAATCCGAGCGTCGACTCGAAGATCATCATCCGGGCGACGTCGAGCACCGAGGTGAAGAGCAGCGGCGGCACCAGTAGGGGCACCAGCAGGGTGAGGATGATGCGCGGGTGCGTCGCCCCGGAGACCTGCGCGGCCCGCACGTATTCGCGGCCCCGCTCGGCCATGACCATCGAGCGCATCACCCGGGCATAGACCGGCCAGTTCGACAGGCCGAGTACCAGGATGATTGCCGGGATCGTCGGACGCGAGACACCGAGCACCGCGATGGCCAGGATGATCATCGGGATCGAGAGTTGCGCGTCGGTGATGCGCATCACCACCGTATCCGTGCGACCGCCGAAATAACCCGCGATCGTGCCGAGGGTACAACCGATCAGCAGAGTGACGGCGACCGAGGCAACGCCGATCAGGAAGGAGTAGCGCAGGCCGACGAGGCTGCGCACCAGCATGTCGCGGCCGATCTGGTCGGTGCCGAGCGGGTGGGCCCAGCTCCAGGTCTCACCGACGAACAGCGGCGGCAGCAGGCGCGCGCGCACGTTCATCTTCAAGGGATCGATGCCGCTGAGCTCGGGGTAGAAGGCAGCGGCGAGGGCGAGGAGGGTGAACAGCGCGAAGCCGATGCGGAACTCGGTGGAGCGGCCGGCATGCGAGAGGATGCGCCGGCCGATCGAGCGGGAGGCGGCGACGTCGACCCGCAATGGCTGGGCGACCAGGGTGGCGTCGAGGGCGCTCATCAGTATTCGAGCCTCGGATCGATGGAGGTGGCGGCGAGATCGACGAGGATGTTGATGAGGACGAAGATCGCGCTGGTGACGATCGCGATGCCCTGGATCAGCGGGAAGTCGCGCTGCAGCACCGCATTGATGGTGAGCAGCCCCAGACCGGGATAATCGAAGATGTATTCGACGATGATCACGCCGCCGAGCAGGCTGGAGAACTGCACCCCGAGCAGGTTGAGCAGCGGGACGGAGGCGTTGCGCAGGGCATGGGCGGCGACGATCCGGCTCGGCGACAATCCGCGGACATGGCCGACGGCGACGTAGGATTCGCTCATCTGCGCGGCGACGGCCCCCGACAAAGTCCGGATCAGCACCGGCGACAGTTCCACCGCGAGCACCAGGGCCGGCAGCACGGTGTAGGAGAAGCCGCCATAGCCGATCGCCGGCAGCCAGCCGAGCTTCACCGACAACAACAGCGCCAGGACGATACCGAGCCAGAAATTCGGCAGTGAGACGAAGACCGACGAGACGGTGAAAGCCAGCTTATCGGCGGTGCCGCCCGGGCGCAGGCCCGCCGCGATCCCGAGCAGGCTGGAGAAAACGAGAGCGAAGAGCAGGGCCAATGCCGCCAGTTGCAGGGTCATCGGCAGGGCATCGAGAATGAGGTCCAGGACCTTCGCACGCTCGCCGCGGGTGGTGTCGTTGAAGGTCGCGCCGCCGGTCGACGCGCCGTTGGCCGGCCGCACAAAGCTCTGGCCGAGATCGCCCTGGACGACGCGCACCATGTAGCGTCCGAACTGGACCGGGATGGGATCGCGCAGACCCATCTGGGTGGCGATCTGCTCAATCAGGGCTTCGGGCGCCATGCCGCCGGCCATGAGCCGCACGGGATCGCCCGGCACGACCCGAAGCAGCGTGAAGATCAGCAGCGAGACCAGGAAGATGATGACCGCACCCTGCGCGAGGCGCCGGGCGAGGAAACTGAGAACGAACATCGGGTGCGGGTCCGGTGACGGGTTCGGCAGGGCGCGACACGGCTCCCGCCGGAGCGGACCGTGTCGCGCGCCCGACGCGCATGGGATCGGGCTGGTTGCTCAGACCGTCTTGGAGGCGTCGATGGAGCCGTCGGGATAGATATAGAGACCCTGCAGCTCCTTCTGCATCGCGTGGATCATCACGGAGGTGAACAGCGACAAAGCCGGCACTTTCGCCGCGAGGAGCGGCATGGTCTCGTCCTGAAGGATCGCCTTGCGTGCTTCCAGCGTGGGCGCGGCCCGCTCCTTGTCGAGGCTCGCGTCGATCGCGGCGTCCTCGATGCCGGTGATCCGGTGCGAGGACGAGTGGAAATGGGTGCGCAGCACCAGATCCGGCTCCGGCGAGCCCGTGGACCAGCCGCAATCGACCATGTGGCCCGGGCCGCCGCCGGGGCGATGGTAGAGTCGCTCGTTCCATGCCGCCGGTTCCAGGACGGTGAGGCTCACCGGGAACCCCTGCTCGTTGAGCATCGCGGTGATGACCTCGCCGTATTCCTTGGTCTTCGGGTAGAAACCCACCGACGTGATGTATTCGAGCGGCGGCAGCCCCTTCCCCTTCGAGAAGCCGGCCTCGGCCAGCAGCGCCTGCGCCTTGGCGGGGTCGTAGGCCGGATAGTTCTCGAGATCGACGTAGCCGAATTTCACGGGCGAGACGTAGTTCGCGGATGCGTGGCCGGCCGCACCCAGAAGCTCGACGATCATCGCCCGGTCGATGGAGTGGCAGGCCGCCATCCGGACGCGCACGTCGTTGAAGGGCGGTTTGGAGCAGCGGAACCAGAGATACTTGTTCTCGACGGAGACGACCTGATTGATCGCGATCTTCGGGTTGGCCTTCACGGTCTCGACCTGCTCGGGCTCGAGCCGTTCGACGATCGAGGCCTGCCCGTTCATCAGCGAGAGCATCCGGGTGGTCGAGTCGCCGGTGAAGGTGAAGTCGATGCCCGGGATCGCCGGCTTGCCCTTGAAGTAGCCGTCGAAGGCGGCAAGGACGGTGCTGTTGCCGCGCTGTTCGACGAAGCGGAACGGACCCGTGCCGTTGAGCCGGCGGGTCAGGGCGCCGCCCGGCCCTTCCGCGATGTCCTTGGCCGACATGATCGGCAGGAACGAGGCCAGGAAGATGAAGAGATGGGCGGGATAGCCGCCCTTCGACGTGTCGACGATGACGGTCTCGTCGTCGGGCGTCGTGATGGTCAGCGTGTCGGTCGGGCCGGGATACCATTGCGCCGGCCGGTCCTTGCCCGAGCCGTATTCCAAGGTAGCCTTGACGTCCTCGGCCTTGAACGGCTTGC
This sequence comes from Methylobacterium sp. CM6241, assembly GCF_054817845.1. Classification (NCBI taxonomy): domain Bacteria; kingdom Pseudomonadati; phylum Pseudomonadota; class Alphaproteobacteria; order Hyphomicrobiales; family Methylobacteriaceae; genus Methylobacterium; species Methylobacterium sp. CM6241. The sequence goes on along the minus strand of NZ_CM139246.1, from coordinate 3,348,747 downwards.
CGTCATGGAAGTGGATGCCCTTGCGCAGCTTGATCTGCAGGCGGGTGGGCTCGATCAGCTGGATATCGGTGGCGAGCTCGTAGACCACCTTACTCGGGTCATCGAGCGTCATCGGCGTGCGGGTGAGGAAGCCCATCACGAATCCCTCGATGTTCTTCTGCGAGAGCGTGGTGTGAGCGGTCGGATCCCAGTTGCCGGTGATGTTCTCGGCGGACAGGAACACCAGCGGCTTTCCCCCTTGCGCGAAAGCGGAGGAGATCAGGAAGTCCGGATTGATCTGGCTGACACCGGCCAGTGCCGCACTGCCTTGCAGAAAACGCCTGCGATCCACCCCGTCGGCCATCCCGAAACTCCCAAAGCCACGCATCCGTCAAAGTGGTCAAAAACCACAAAGCACGGCGCGTGCCAGAGCGCTCGAATCGGTCAAAACGGGCATGGGGCGGATGGTGGCGGGGCGGGAGATGGCTCCCAATCGGCGATCCGGCTCTCTCGTCCCATCGATGGGTGGGGATCAGCGAAGGGGCGATATCAGCAGGGCTCTGGCCCGGTGCGGGCCTACGCCGCGCCGGCGCTTCGGTGGAGGACAGCGCCAACCTCGCTCATAGGCCAATTTAACGAGGCTCCATGAAGTAGCCTCGCCGGGTATCGCCACACGTCGCGGAGCCCGGTCGGGTCGATGCTCCGTTCCGGGAATTCCTGCATCGGGCTGCCGCGCTATAAGCGCGAGGTTGCGCCGTGACGGCCGGCGGGAGGGAGCCTGCCACGCGGCACCCTTATCGATCACGCGGCCTCGGAAAGGCTCCGCTCGGCGACCACGAGGGCGCGGCCCAGCTTGATCGCTCCGTGGTGGCGGCGGTCCGCGATCGCATCGTGGATCGCGAGCAGGTGGGGGGCGAGCGACGGGCTCGTCCGCATGATCTCGGTGGCCTGTCGGGCGAAGAGATCCTCGGCCTCGGTCGGATCGTCGGCGAGGTAGAGGATCTGCAAGGTGACGCAGAGCATCTTCGCGGGCGTGTCGGCCTCGCTCTCCTTGATGACCTCGGATTCGCGCAGGAACTTGCAGTGGGTCTCGATGAGGAAGTCGGAGCGCCGCGATCCGTTGCGGATGAGCGCGCCGTTGATGAGGAAACCCTCGTAGGGCTTTTGGATCATAGGGATCGTATCCAGTGGCGGTGAGATAGTTGCGGCATTCGTCTTGTCGGAAGGCAGAGAAAGCCTCTCGAATGGCAATGGTCAGGTCGTCGGCGGTTCGCGCTGCGGCGGTCCGGAGGAGGGCTTTCACTTTAGCGAAGGCCTGCTCGATGGGGTTGAAGTCGCTTCGCGGTCCTTCGGTTCTGGACTGTAGGGCGGGAGGTAGAGAACCCGTGCGCCGACCGCCTCGACGGCCTCCCGCACCCCGGCGACCTTATGGGCGTTCAGGTTGTCGAGGATGACGGTATCGCCGGGTTCGAGCACTGGAGCCAGGGTGTCGGTGACGTGGGCCTGGAACCGCATACCATTCGTGGCTCCATCGAAGACGGTTCTGACGATCAGTCCCGTGGCCCGCAGGGCAGCGGTGATGGTGGTGGTCTTGTAGTGATGGGGTGGACGCCCCCCGACGGCATCGACGTGCCAGATTGGTGGTGTTGTGAACCACCCGAGGGAGGCGTCCGTGACAGAGGTTAGCATCATCGGCCTGGATCTGGCCAAGAACGTCTTCCAGGCGCACGGCGCGAACGCTGCCGGTGCGCCGATCTTCCGCAAGAAGCTGCGGCGGGAGCAGGTGCTGGCCTTCTTTGCTGCTCAACCGCCCTGCCTCGTGGCGATGGAGGCCTGCCCCGGTGCGCATCACTGGGGCCGCGAGATCGGCAAGCTCGGTCACACGGTCAAGCTGATCGCGCCTGCCTACGTGAAGCCCTTCGTCAAGCGGCAGAAGAACGACGCGGCCGATGCCGAGGCGATCTGCGAGGCCGCGCAGCGTCCGACCATGCGCTTCGTTGCCGTGAAGAGCGAAGCCAAGCAGGCCTCCGCGGTGATCTTCCGGACCCGCGACGTGCTGGTCGGCCAGCGCACCCAGCTCATCAACGCGATCCGCGGCCATCTTGCCGAGTACGGCCTGATCGCGGCGCAGGGGCCCGCCCATATCGAGCGGTTGATCGCGCAGATCGAGGATCCCGCTTCGGACATTCCTCCAGCCGCCCGCGCCAGCCTCGCCGTTCTCGTCTGTGCGCTCCGCCATCTGCAGGAGCAGACCGCAACCCTGGATGCTGAGATCGCCACGCGCGCGAAGGCCGACGATACGGCACGGCGGCTGATGAGCGTGCCGGGCATCGGCCCGCTGATCGCCACTGCCATCGAGGCCCTGGCCCCGCCCGTTGAGACGTTTCGTTCGGGCCGCGACTTCGCCGCCTGGGTCGGGCTGACACCGGTGCAGCGCTCGACCGGCGGCAAAGAGCGCCTGGGTCGCACCTCGCGCATGGGCGAGCGGACGCTGAGACGCCTGCTCATCATCGCGGCCAGCGCGGTGGTACGCTGGGCCAAGCGCAAGGGCGTGCCGGCCGACTCATGGCTCGGCCAAATGCTCGCTCGCAAGCCGCCGATGCTGGTCATCGTAGCTGTGGCGAACAAGAACGCGCGCATCGCGTGGGCCCTTCTGACGAAGGGTGGGATCTACCGAGCTCCGGCCGTCACCGCGTAGGCGGGGCGGACGCGAGGCTGTCGGAGGGCGTGAGGAGGTCGACGGACAGGTATGGCGCAACGTCGGTGAGACGGAGTTGGGAGAACCAGGCGCACGGGGAGCGCTTCGAGCGCGCTGTAGTGATGTGGTCCCGACTCTCGCACTCCCATACGGGCCCGCGGCATGTAACCCGCCGCATCAGAGGCCGGACACATGGCAGCACCCGATCACGCACCGCACCCGTCCAGAGATTTTGCTTGCACCCGAAGGGGCGTCCACACATGACCGTGAGGCACGGCGATCCGGCAGCGCTGGCCGCGTGGCGCGCGACTGTAGCGGCGGGCCATCTTGGTCGTGGCGGCCGTCTCGTCGAGGAAGACCAGGCGATCCGGATCGAGATCGGGTTGACGCTCGAACCAGTCCTCGCGTGCGGCCTTCACATCCAGCCGCTCCTGCTCGGCCGCGTGGACAGCCCCTTTTTACGGGTGATGCCATGCGGGGCGAAGAAGCGTGACAGGCTGCTCGTGCTTGCCCGGACGCCTCGTTCCGAGAGCCTGTCGCGCAGTTCCCGCAGGAACGAGAGCGGGTGCTCTTCGTAGATCCGAAGGATCAGGGTCGCCTGCGCTTCCAGGCGCTGCGAGTTGCGGTCGCCGCCCATGGGCCTGGGCGCGATCCGCCCGTCCTGCCGAAAGCGCTCGTGCCAACGGATCGCGCTGGCTGCCCCGACCCCGAAGCGTTTGGCAGCCTGACGCCGCGATGTACCCGCTTCAATCGCGGCGACCACACGCTCGCGCAGATCGACCGACAGGGCTGAAGGCATGGCAATCTCCCCTCATAAGCCCGTCCAGTGACTCACACGCCAGCCAGATAGCCTACCCCAAACGATTCAAACCGCCAGGGCACGGCTCTAGACCGGCATTGGCGCAATGCCCGCACGGTCTCGTCGCACAACCCCCGGCTCTTCAAGGACCGCATCGTCAGAGATTACGCCGTCAATGGTACCGAACCGCCATTCCGGTGGAAGATCGGTCGGGTGCTGTCGAAATGATGTCCCCTTTCGAGGACAAGTAGAACCAGCGATAGCGATGGCGTTGGTCGGGGATCACCATTTCCATTTGCTTCTGGTGTAGCTGGACTTGACATCGTCCGATTTGAGTCGGCTCAGCCAAACAATACCCCGTAGCCCTCCTCGAACACCCGTCCGAGTTGGCGGCGGTAATCGGCATAGGCCGGCATGCCGGACGTCACGCGTCCGTAGCTGAGTTCCGGGCCGGCCGAAGCTTCGGGGATGAGGGCGAGCGGGGCCGCGGCTGGGGTCAACTGGGTGCCGCGTCCCGCATGCAGCGTCGTGAGCAGCCCGAACATCTCGCCATGAATGGTCGGCCGGCAGAGCACGGCAAGGCGACATTGCCCCTGCCAATTGGTCACGAGATAGATCATGCCCGACTGGTTCGGCACCGCGACGCTGCCGGTCTGGGCAAAAGGTGCATCGCTTCGCTCAGCCTCGCGGAAGGCAAGGCGTGCGCTCGCCGCGTCCCACGCGATCTCGGTGCGATAGGCGAAGACCGCATCCGCCATGCCGAAGGATGGCCGCAGCGTCAGATAGCGCCCTTCGAGCCAAGCGGCGGATTCCCGGGAATAGGAGCCGAGTTCGGAAGGAGCGTGCCGCGTCTCCAGTGCTGCGCTGACGGGCTCGGTGCCGTTGCGCAGGCGCTGGCCGAGCGCTTCCTCCAGGCGGATGGTGGTGGCGAGCGTGAAGGGCCGGCGGCCGGCCAGAGCCTTCTCCAGGGTCGAGATGCTGATCCTAGCCAGATCGGCGAGCGTTTGACGGGAGATCCGGCGACGGGCGAGCGCCTCGCGCACGGCCTGGGCAATGGCGCGGCTCTGGCCCTCGGGCAGCTCGGTCTCGGGTTCTTGCACGGTCTCTCGGCTCGTCGCTCGTCTCCGCAGAGATCCGCACGAAACCGCACAGGCTGGCAAGACACAGCTTGGTAAGAGGAGCGGTTCAATCCGCGCCGTCCACCGCCTCTGCCTCCACGACCAGGCGCAGCGGCCCCTGCACCAGGCCATCCAGAGGCCAGCAGGTCACGAGGGCGATGTTCCGTCCCGGGGCGGCCGGATCGATGCCCGATGCGTCCCAGGACACGACCCGGCTGCCGCTGATCCGGAAACGGATGGTGCGCCCGTCCCGTCGGGTCACCGAGACGACATCGCCCGGCTTCACCGCTGCGAGCACCGCAAATTGCGTATCGCGATGGGCCGCGAAGATGGCGGTGCCCGGCTCGCCCGCCTCCGGTGTCCCGTCGAGATGGCCGGGGCCGAAGGCCAGGGCCTGTCCGCTGCCGCCGCGCAGGGCTACGAAGCTCTGTCCCGCCACCGTGAGTCGTGCCACCGGCTCGGTATCGGCCGATGGCCAGGGCCGCACCGGGCGGCCCTCGGCGAGGCTTCGGGCGAAGGCACGCTCCAGGAGCACCTGCGCGAGCGCGGCCTTGGCGGGAATCCAGGCGGCTCCGACCAGGACGCCGAGGCCGGCGAGGATGAGGAGGGTGGCGAGCACCCTCCCCCCGGTCATGCGGCGCATCGGACGCTCCGCACCCGGCGAAGGGTGAGCAATCCGCCGAGCAGCAGGACGAGACCCAAGAGGATCTGCGCCCGGGTGCCCGCCGCGGTCTGGGGCAGCGGGACCGCCTGGGCCGGAACCATGGCCTGGGCCGGGATGAGAGCGGCGCGGCGCTCCTGCGGCGGCTGCGCGGCGCGCTCGCCGAAGACTTTCGCGAAGTCCCAGCCCGCCGGCAGGTTCAGGGGCAGATCGGTCGCCACGAGGGGAGCACCGGCCGGCCGGCGCGGGGTCGCGTCGACGGCGACGAGGCTCGTCAGGCGGGTCATCAGCTTATGCGCCAGGGCGAGCTGCAGGATCGTGGCATCGGCCTGGTTCGGCATTACGCGCCCGGTGACGCGGGCGGTTTCGGCCTCGGCGATCTTGGAGCGTGCCCAGACCTTCGAGATGCCCGTCCCCTCGGCCGCGTCGGCCAGGGACACGCTGGTCTGCCACGGCGCTTCGCCGATACGGCCCGTCAGTGTCAGGGTGCCCGTCGGCTCCGCGATGTCGGCGGCGAGCACCACCGGCTCGCCACGGTAGAGGTCGGGCAGCGGATTCGGGGTGATGTCACCGCCGTTCGAGAGCGTCGCGGCAAGGTCGGTGACGGCGGGGGTCTCCAGCTTGGCATAGAGGCTGCGGGTGCGCTCGGCCACTTGGTCGACGGTGTGGATCGCGGTGTAGCTGCCCCGACCGATCTCGGCGGCGTGACGCATCAGGTGCCCGTTCGGAGCCGAGCCGATCCCGACCATGAACAGCCGGCTCCGGCCGAGGCCGTCGTGGATCGCGGCGAAGATCCGGTTCTCGTCGCCGATGGCGCCATCCGTGAGAAAGACGATCTGGCGGACGCGGCTCCGATCCTCCGGATGGCTGTCGGCGAGGGCCGCACGGAGGGGCGCAAGCATCTCGGTGCCGCCGCTCGCTTCCAATCCGGCGACGAAGCTCTCGGCCGCCCGCAGGTTCTCGGAATTCGCCGGGACCGGCTCCTGAAAGAGCTGGCTCATGGTGTGGTCGAAGCGGATGACGGTGAACCGATCGCTTGGCGTGAGCCGGGCAAGGCCGGCGAGCAGCCCGGCCTTCGCCTGCCGCATCGATGCGCCGGACATCGAGCCCGAATTGTCGATGACGAAGACCACGTCACGGGGCTGGCGCCGCGCCGCGTTCGCGTCCGGCGGGGTTACGGTAGCGAGGAGGTAGGTGCGGCCGGCCACCGTCTCGCGGAACAATCCGAGGCGCGGCTCCATGCTCGGCACGGGTTCCCAGGTGAGTTCGAAGTCGCGGTCGGCGGGGGCGACGCCGTCGGCCAGGGTCACGCGCCGGGATTCCGGGCCGGTCTCGTCGACATGGAGAGGATGGGTGGCGCTCCTCACCATGCCGAGCGGAAAGCCGGCCTGGAGCCGCACCGTGATACCGACGGGATTGACCGGGGCGGCCAGGGAGGGGTCGAGGACGGGCGCGGTGATCCGATCGCGATCGGGCACCGGGTCGGAGGCCGTCTCATCACGCGCCGAGACGAGATCCAGTGCGGGCGGGGCCGGGTTGTAGCGAGGAGCCACCACCAGGGGCAGCCTCAGGGAGCGGGTGCCCCCGGACATGGCCACCGTCTGCTGGTACTCAATCTGCACCAGCACGGTCTCGCCCGGTCCGATATTGGCGACGGTGTTGGTGAAGACATTCGGCCGCTCCTGCTCGGTCAGGGCCGCGCTCTGTCCGGCCGCCTTGGCCGCCTCGTAGATGCGCTTGGCCGCCGCGCGCTCGCGGATCTCGGCGACGATCACCTTGTCGCCGATCACGAGCTTCATCGTATCGACCGCCGAATCTTCCGGCAGCGGGTAAAGGTAGGTGCCTTCCACCCAGGACCCGGTGGTGTTGCGGAAGGCCTGCGTCACCACCGTGCGGGCGGTCGGGCCGCTGATGGTGACGCTGAAATCGGTGCTGAGACGCGGCGCCTCGACCGGCGAGGCGGCATCCGGCACACGCAGAACCAGGCTGCCGCTCGACGGTGCCGGCAGGGCACTGGCCGAGCAGATCGAAATGAGTAGCGCGAGAAGCGCCAGGAACAACGGCGAAACGGGCTGGACGATTCCGGTGCCATCCGGCGGGCGGACGCGCTTGGTAAGAATTGAGGGCAGCATGGGTCTGATCTCCGAGCTCCCGGCTCGATGGCCGGCTCGTTTCGGAGATTCACCCGCGCATCGAAGCTTCGCCATGGGACGCTTCGGCCAGTCTCGGGCCGCACCCGGACGACTGAGCCCGGCGCAGGCGGATCTGTGCGGTGTCCGTCCGGTACCGTGCGGACAACGCGGTTCCGCTCCGCCTTCAAGAAGAGCCGAACCTCGCTGCATGGCCGCGTCCCAGGCGGCCGTGTTGCGGAAGGGTGGTCATCGGCGATTGCCGGGCAGGCTCGGGTTGCGCAGGCTCGAGTTGCGACAGCCAACTCCAAGCCCGTGAGATCCCCGACGACCGACGAGATGACGAGCTTGCGCTGGCCGTTTGAGAAGAGCATCGGCGTGGATTGGCTACATCTCGCCCGAACAGCCCTCGTGGCCGCGCTCGGGCTGTTCGCCGTACAATGCGAGGCATGCTCGCTTCGCATTGAGAAGCTTGTCGCGGGGCTCGAATTCGCCTTTAGCGGGCCTTGAACGCCTTGATCAGTTCGATGCCTGCCCGCAGCTTGGCAGTCCGCGCGTCCGATGTCCTGAGGCTGCGCACCATCTCGGTGAGGCACAAGGTCGCTCGCAGGCCTATCGGTATACGTCGGCGGAAATGAAAGGTGCGTCCACGCAGGACGACATTCGCGATCGGCGCCACTCCGCTCCTGCGGCACCTGGCTGGGTGCCTTGTGTAGCAGCGGTGTGTAGCAACAGGCTCACACCGCAGGGCGACTGCGCGAGGAGCTCAATAATCTGAAGGGCTTAGATGTGACAATGGCTGGGGGACGAGGATTCGAACCTCGACTAGAGGAGTCAGAGTCCACTGTTCTACCGTTAAACTATCCCCCAACGAACCCTTTGAAGACAAGGCGTTTTTTACCGCCGCTCTTCGAACTGGGCCGGAAGCTTCGTGAGCGCCTCCGAACGAGGTTGTTCGCATAAGCCACTGCTCCCGTCCGGTCAACCACCCCGATGACGCCAAAATCACCGAGGATGGATTTCCACGGTCGGCGTCTCGCGGGCGGCGTAGTCGACTTCCCCCGCCCAGCCGAGATCGGCCTTGCCGAGGGAGATGCAACCCGCCGACATCCATGTCACGCATTCCCGACGCGACGCACGCGCGCCCCCGCTCCTGATTGGCCGGATGTGCTGCAGCCGTATGGCCATTCGGCCAATGGAAAAGTCGTGCCGAAATGTCAGCTCACCGAAACATCCATACTCGTCCGGGGTTGGCGAAGAGAGCGTGAGGCCCGATTCATTCCGGCGACGTTTCGGGCGGGGACCGTCAGTGTTCGAGGAACGTCACAGGGTCCGCGTGGAATGAGCCCCGCCGGACAAGAGCGCTCCCGCCGCAGGGCGAGGGAGGTCACGGGTTGAGCGCGCGCGAATACGATCTCCTCGTCATCGGCGGCGGAATCAACGGCGCGGGTATCGCTCGCGACGCGGCCGGGCGCGGCCTCGGGGTGCTGCTCTGCGAGAAGGGCGATCTGTCCGAGTTCACTTCGTCCGCCTCGACGAAGCTCATTCATGGCGGTCTTCGCTACCTCGAACATTACGAGTTCCGACTGGTGCGGGAGGCGCTGGCCGAGCGCGAGCGCCTATTGCGGCTCGCTCCCCACATCATCTGGCCGCTGCGCTTCGTCCTGCCACACGACGAGGGCTTACGCCCTGCCTGGATGCTGAGGCTCGGCCTGTTTCTCTACGACCACCTCGCCCGCCTGCAGACCCTGCCCGGCTCGGCCTCCCTGCGCCTGCAAGGCACGGATCTGGGCGCGCCGTTGCAGCCGCGCCTGACGCGCGGGTTCGCTTATTCGGATTGCTGGGTCGAGGATAGCCGCCTCGTGGTGCTCAACGCCATGGATGCGCGCGAGCGCGGCGCCGAAATCCGGACGCGCACCGCCGTCGAATCCGCCCATCGCGATGAGACATCCTGGGTCGCCACAATCCGCGACGTCGTATCCGGCCGCCGCGAGACCGTACGTGCGGGCATGGTCGTCAACGCCGCTGGTCCCTGGGTCAGTGAGACCCTGGGGCGCACGCTCGGCCTCGCAAGCCGTGCGGCGGTCAGGCTCGTCAAGGGTAGCCATATCGTCGTGAAGAGGCTCTATGATGGCGCGCAGGCCTATATCCTGCAACAGCCGGACGGGCGGATCGTCTTCGCGATCCCCTACGAGCGCGACTTCACCCTCATCGGTACCACGGATGTGCCCCACGGGGGGGAGCCGGGCCCGGTCCGAATCTCCGAGGACGAGGCCCGCTATCTCTGCGACTGCATCAACCGGTCGTTCCGGGCTCGGGTCGGCCCCAACGACGTGGTGTGGAGCTTCTCGGGCGTGCGCCCGCTCTTCGACGATGCCGCCACGAATGTCTCTTCGGTCACTCGCGACTACGTCCTCGATGTCTTGGACCGCGATGGCCGCCTGCCCGTGCTCTCGGTCTATGGCGGCAAGATCACCACCTACCGGCGCCTCGCCGAACACGCGATCGGTAAGCTCGCCCCCTATCGACCGGGGTTGAAGCCCGCCTGGACCGCTACTGGGATTCTTCCCGGCGGCGACATGCCGGATGCCGATATCACGAGGTTCGTCGGCGATCTCATGGCGCGACGGCCCTTCCTACCGCCGATGATGGCGCGGCGCCTGGCCCGTGCCTATGGCACCTGCACGGACGAGCTACTGGGCCCGGCACGGAGCCTCGCCGATCTCGGCACCGATTTCGGAGAGGGACTCACGGCGGCGGAGGTGGATTACCTGATCGATCGCGAATGGGCACGCAGCGCGCAGGACATCCTCTGGCGCCGCTCGAAACTCGGCCTGCATCTGTCGCTCGAGGGACAGGCCCGGCTCGAAGACTATATGACCGGCAAGGCCAGCGCAGCCTGAGAGCCGATGGACTCGCGGCCAGCCTCGCGAGCCGTACAGGAACGACACGCTCCAAGGATGGGAGACGGCCATGACCCGTTATGTCGGTGCCCTCGATCAGGGCACGAGCAGCACGCGCTTCATCGTCTTCGATCGCGGCGGCGCAATCGTCGCGTCGGCCCAGCGTGAGCACGAGCAGATCTATCCCTGCCCCGGCCATGTGGAGCACGACGCGAACGAGATCTGGCGCAACACCCGCATCGTCATGCGCGAGGCCCTGGCGATGGCGGGGCTGGTCGCTTCCGACCTCGTCTCCATCGGCATCACCAACCAGCGCGAGACGACGTTGATCTGGGATCGCGCCACCGGGCGCCCGCTTCACAACGCCCTGGTCTGGCAGGATACACGGGTGGACGGGCTCGTGAACGAGTTCGCGCGCGATGGCGGCAAGGACCGCTTCCGGACGGTCACGGGGCTACCCTTGGCGAGCTACTTCTCCGGCCTCAAACTCGCCTGGCTCCTTGACCGGGTGCCCGGCGCCCGCGTAGCGGCGGAGGCCGGGGATGTCCTGTTCGGCACCATCGATAGCTGGCTCGTCTGGAACCTCACGGGCGGACCCGCGGACGGGCTGCACGTCACCGACGCGACCAATGCCAGCCGAACCCAGCTCATGGCTCTCGATACCCTCGATTGGGATCCCGGCATGATCTCGGCCTTCGGTATCCCCCCGGTGATGCTGCCGAAGATCGTCTCCTCGAGCATGGTCTATGGCGAGACGCGCGGCGCCCTCCCCGGGGTTCCTATCGCCGGCATCCTCGGCGACCAGCAGGCGGCCCTGTTCGGCCAGGCCTGCTTCTCTCCGGGCGAGGCCAAGAACACCTACGGCACCGGCTGTTTCGTGCTGATGAATACCGGCACGGCGCCGGTACCCTCCACCTGCGGCCTCGTCACCACCCTCGCCTACCGGCTCGGTGATCAGGCGCCGGTCTATGCGCTGGAAGGATCCATCGCCATTACGGGGGCCCTGGTGCAATGGTTGCGCGACAATCTCGGCCTCATTCGGGACAGTGCCGAGATCGAGCCCCTCGCCCGCACCGTGGAGGACAATGGCGACGTGTATTTCGTGCCGGCCTTTTCCGGGCTCTACGCGCCGCATTGGCGCGAGAGTGCGCGCGGCATCATCGCGGGCCTCACCCGCTACGCCAACAAGGGCCACATCGCCCGCGCCGCTTTGGAGGCCACCGCCTACCAGACCCGGGAGGTCATCGAGGCGATGGAGACGGATTCGGGGATCGCCATCAAGGAATTACGGGCCGATGGCGGCATGGTCCGCAACGACCTCCTCATGCAGTTCCAGGCGAACCTCCTCGCGGTGCCGGTGCTGCGCCCGAAGGTGACCGAGACCACAGCACTGGGCGCCGCATACGCGGCAGGCCTCGCCACGGGCTACTGGGCCGGCACGGGCGACCTCGTCGCCAATTGGGGCGTCGACCATCGCTGGCACCCACGAATGGACGAGGACCGGCGCAACCGGCTCTACGCCGCCTGGGGCAAGGCGGTGACGCGTTCGTTCGGGTGGACGGAAGCGACGGGATGAGGAAGGTCGGCCATTGCCGGCCTTCTTCGCCTCACCGTGACCCATCGAGAAAGAAATTGGAGGCCTCGCCCGGAATCGAACCGGGGTGCAAGGATTTGCAGTCCTCTGCGTAACCACTCCGCCACGAGGCCTCTCGCACATCCCATCGATGAGGGAATGGCGCCTCCGGATCGGACGGTCGATCCGGGGTGACCGGTCTCTTACAGAGCCCGGGCCCCGTCCGCAACGGGGATTCCGCGACAGGAGGCCAAACGGAGGCGAGGCCGTAAACAAAGCCGACAAATATGCGAAGAGGCCTTGCGTCCCGCCAAAGCCGTGTGTAGAGACCCCGCCGTGGTCCCCGATAGCTCAGTTGGTAGAGCAAGCGACTGTTAATCGCTTTGTCGTAGGTTCGAGTCCTACTCGGGGAGCCAATTTCCTCTTCGGTCGATTGTGACGCCGAACGAGGTATGGGTGTGAGACCGAGCGGTCTCCTCATTTCAAACCTATTCCTGTTCAACCTCGGCCATCCATGAGCGCTTCGTTCCGCCGGACCGGCTATGCGTGGGTAGTGCAATGCGGTAGCGTCACTCGGTGCAGGGGACGTCATATTTTCGGCGTGTAGTGCTCGCAATGAGCTTCTATGTTCTCGAGCGGACGGGGCCTTCCTGACGATGGCAAAGATCGCTGACTCCGGGGGCAGTCAGAGACGGGGGCATGTCATGCTGCGGTCTATCTCCATCGTCGGAACCGCATTGCACGTTCGATGAAGTCTGCAAACATCCTGATGGACTACACGGATCTGGTGTCCTTCTTCAAAAGAGGGTTGCCGATCACCGGGATCCAGCGCGTCGTCTATGAGATCACCAGCGCTATACAGGCGGACGATCTCGACTGCGTCATCACTCCCATCGGCATCACCCCCTTCAAACGGCGGCTCGCGCCCATCAGTGCCCCGATGTTAGAGCTCATCGAGGCCTATGGCCGGACCAATACCGTCAAGGGGCGCTCCCTCGTCGCCAAGGCGGTGGAGGAGCTGAGTTATGTCCGCATCTTCAAGAACCAGCCGGCGGCGGCTGCCGACAGTTCCATGCCCCGGTCCGCCCCGTGGCTCGTCATGCTCGGGGCGAGCTGGTCGCGCTCGAATTATGCCGGCATCGTCAGCGCGCTGAAATCCGCCAACATCTCCTGCCGCAAGGCGATCCTGGTCCACGACATGCTGCCGATCGAGCAGCCGAAGCTCACCTTCCGTTCAGCCCATGAGACGTTCAAGCGCTGGATCGATCTCGTGCTCGAGACGGCGGATGTGATCTTCACGCCATCCCGCGCCACCGCGGAAGCCTTGATCGCCTATCAGGGGTTCGATTGCGGGCGGATCGTGACCCTCGATTTCGGTGTGTCGCAGATCGGTGACAACACTCCGCCGAGGCCGTTGAAGGTGAAGGGGCCCTACATCCTCTACGTTTCGTCGGTGCATCCGCGGAAGAATCACCGGGTCGCCATCAAGGCTTGGTCATTGGCCTTCAAGGGCAATGAGGAGGCGGCCCCGAGCCTGGTCTGCGTCGGGCATAGCAAGCGCAGGAAGCGCATGATGCTGCGTGCAATCATCAGGCGGACGCCATTGCTGGCGCGGAAGCTCCACTTCCTCGCAAAGGTCGATGATCTGGCCCTGCGGACCCTCTACAAGAATTGCCAGATGTTCGTGTTTCCCTCTCGCTACGAGGGTTGGGGGCTACCGGTGGCCGAGGCCCTGAGCTTCGGTAAGTTCGGCATCGTCTCGAAGACCACGTCCCTGCCCGAGGTTGGTCGGCACTTCGTCGACTATGCCCCTCCCCATATGACGAGGGAATGGGCCGACAAGATCAAGGCCTATGCCACCGATCCCGAGTTGCTCCGAGAGAAGGAGCGCGAGATTCAAAGAAATTATCGGCCGGCCACTTGGACCGATACAGGTCGGCAGATCATGGCGGCGCTAAAACGTGTGGACGAAGAGGCTAAGACCGTCCGGGTCGGCAAGCACCCTGCCCCGCCCGGCCGGGCCGCCCCCCGGCAGGCGTCGCACAGTTAGGCGTCTCTCAGACCACGCCGTAACGTCGTTCGCCCCCTCCCCGTCTTTCGAAGTCGTGAAATCCCGCCCTGGACACCCTGCGGAATCCGCCTTAATCAGGCGCACCAATGACTTGAGAGGATCGATGGATTCAGGAACCAGGCAATCGAATGCGGAATGACCTCAATGTCCATTGGAGGATAGGGTCAGTTGTTGCGTTGAATTGCCGAATTTATAGTCAATCAAGTGACAATTTTATTTTTATGCAACGTTTTTCTTGGCTGCGATGAGACGAGAACAAGAGTGTCGGTCGTATCGATGCTCGCGGATCTGAGTTATGTCATGGCGATGCAATCGTCGTTTTTGTTTTAGATAATCTAAGAGCTGAGGACGTGATCTATGGCGACATCCATCACCCGGTACGTGCGTGAAAAAGGCGAGATTCCGCTGGCCTGGGCCGGTTCGACCCTGGACATGAACTATCTCAACTTCGGCGACGCCTTGAGCCCGGTGATGATCGCGCTGCTCTCGGGCAAGCCGATCCGCAGAACGCCGATGAAGTCCTTCGCGCCTCGCCTGTCCTGCGTCGGTACGATCGGACACGGCTTCGCCAATGGTCAGGTCTGGTTCTGGGGAACGGGCTGCTCGAACTGGGCCAACCCCTCGGCGCCGGCGAACGAAAAGAAGCCGTTCGTTCCTTCGGCGGATTCGCACTTTACCGTGACCGCCACACGTGGGCCGGTCTCGGAATCGCTCCTCTCGGCCAAGACCCTCTCGCATGCCGTTCCCTACGGTGACCCAGTCTGGCTGCTGCCGCTTTTCTACAAGCCGACCGTCAAGAAGCGCTACAAGCTCGGTGTCATCCTACACCTGTCGGAGCTCGCCAATCGCGAGATGGAGGCGGTGCCGCGCAAGGAGATCGCGCGCTTCAGAATTCCGGCCGAACTCGCCGACGACGTCCATCTCATCACGACCGTCACCGAACTGCATGTCGGCGCGCTTCAGTCGAAGATCGACGAGATCCTGTCCTGCGAGCGTATCGTTTCCACCAGCCTCCACGGGATGGTGATCGCGGAATCCTATGGCATTCCCTGCCTGTATTTCGCGCCGAGCCTGAGCAAAGACGGGCTGCAATCGGTGGAACTCACCCCCGAGGGGGATGTCGACCTGCGCATCGTCGATCTCTACACCGGCCTCGGCCTGCCGAAGATCGATGTCTACAACCAGCCGCGGCCCAAGCCGAGCGACTGGCCCGCCATCATGAAGGCCATCGACATGAGCTGGTCGCCGAAGAGCTTTGATGGCGATGCCCTGATCAACGCCTTCCCTGTCGATCTGAGCCCGATCTCCGCCGCGCCCGGCGAGACGATCTGGGAGCACAAAGCGCTGACTGACCTGAAACTACGTCACGATGTCAGCGAGCTGAACCGCCTGGACCGCAAGGAATTTCCGGGAGGTGCCAAAGTGGCAGCCGCCCGATTTCCTGACGAATCTCCCAAAGGCGCTCCCAAAGCCGCTGCGAGAGCTGTGGCCGAAAAGACTGTCTCCGAGCCAGCTGGCGAAGATGCTGCGGCGAAGCTAGAAAAAAAAAAGAGCTCCGTCGCTCTCCTGAAGCGCATTAAATCGACCCTGCCGCCCGGTTCGGTCCCCCTGGCCTGGGCGGCCAGTTCGCAGAAATTTCCCTACGCCAATTTCGGTGACGCGCTGAGCGCCGTCATGGTCGCCGCCATTTCCGGGCGCGTCGTGCGGCATGCGGCCTTCGACAGCAATTCCGAGCGTCTCGTCGCGGTCGGAACCATCGGCCATGCCATCACCAACGGGACGGTCCACATGTGGGGCACCGGTCTCGATGCCCAGCGCAGGCCGGGCAGTCCGAACCCGGCGCCCTATCAGCGCCCGGCGGGGACCGAGTTCCACGTCCATGCCGTGCGCGGCCCCAAGACCGGCGCCGTACTGAGGGCGCAGGGCATCACGGTGCCGGAGATCTACGGCGATCCGGTCTACCTGCTGCCCAAGTTCTGGCCCATGGACCATGTGGCGAAGACCCATGAGATCGGCGTCATCGTCCACCTGACCGAGCTCGCCTCCCAGGATCCCGCCGCCACCGTCCTCGACGTGATGATGCGCTACGGTATCCCCCGCGAGCGCAAGGGCGATATCCGGATCATCAATACGATCACCGAACGTGACGCCCCGTCGCTGCGCGCCAAGGTCGAGGAAATCGTGTCCTGCCGGCACATCCTCTCCACCTCGCTCCACGGCCTCGTGATCGCGGAATGCTACGGTATTCCGAGCGCCTGGTTCGCCACCTATGGCCAGGGCGAGGGCCGTGAACTCAAGCTCGACGACGATGAGGAGAAGGTCGATCACCGGGTGCGGGATTTCTATCTCGGCGCCGGTGTGACCCGCCTCAACGCCTTCTGCCTGGAGCGGCGCGCCAAGCCCGAATGGGACAAGGCCCTCGACTGGATCAAGGCCACATGGCGTCCCTTGGCCTACTCGCCCCAGGCCCTGTTCGAGGCCTTCCCCCTGCCGAAGGCGGTCGAGTTCGATGCGACGCCCTGGCCGGTGGAGCCGAAGGTGCTCAAAGCGCTCAAGTTCTAGGCTTCCGGCTCCGCGGAACGCGTCATATCGTCGAGTCCACGCGCCGATCTGGGAGAACTGAACTCCGTCCCTTTCGGAGACGTCACCGCCCGGGGAGCAGGAACGGAATGCTTCCGTCATGGACCCGGGCCGCCGACGCGAAGACGGCACTTGATCCAAATCTTTCATTTGGTCCGAGTCTTCTATCCTAGTCGCCAACGACCCATCGCAGAACCATCCAAGGAAGTCTGGAATGCCTAAAAGTGTGATGCTGGATGGGTACAATCTCGGCCTGGAGAAAGGGACCGGTGTCGCCACCTACGCCCGCAACCTGAGCTACGAGTTGCACGAGCTCGGCTACCGGACCGACGTCCTCTACGGGACCCGCGCATCGCCGGGCATCGATCCACTCCTGCGCGAGATCTCCTTCTTCGATCCGGCGGTGGGCGTCCCGCCGCAATGGCTGGTGATCCTGCGCTATCTTCGCGACCAGCTCACCTCGCCCCTGGGGCGGCGTGCGGTGAAAGTGCCGATCACCGGCACCGTCATCAGCAAGACATTCGAAGCGCGGATGCCGTATTTCGACCAGATCTGGAACAGCGTGAACCTGTTTGACGTCGCGCTCGCCTATTTCAAGACCTACAACCGCACCCTGCGCGTCAGCGGCCTGCGTACGCCCGACATCATGCACTGGACCTATCCTCTGCCGATCCGGATTCCGGGCGCCAAAAACATCTACACCCTGCACGACCTCGTGCCCCTGCGTCTGCCCTTCACCACCGGCGACATCAAGCGGCGCTACCTACGCCTGATGCGGCGTATCGTGAAGGATGCCGATCACATCGTCACCGTGTCCGAGACCTCGCGCCGCGACATCATCAACCTGCTCGGCTGCCCCGAGCACCGGATCACCAACACCTACCAGTCGGTGGAAATCCCGAAGAAGTTCGCCGAGAAGCCCGAAGACGTGGTCCGCCGCGAGATCGAGGGCGCGTTCGGCTTGCCCTATAAGGGCTATTTCCTGTTCTTTGGCGCCATCGAGCCCAAGAAGAATGTCGGCCGCCTCGTCGAAGCCTATCTCGCCAGCCAGGTCTCGGCACCTCTCGTCATCGTCGGCGGCGCGGCCTGGAAATCGGATGTCGAGTTCAAGTTCATCAATCCGACGACGAACTCGTATCTCGAACAGATCGACAACATGACCTACCAGCGCGACCGCATCCGGCGGTTCGACTACGCGCCGTTCTCCCTTCTCGTCAGTCTCATCCGCGGCGCCAAAGGCGTGGTGTTCCCCTCCCTCTACGAAGGCTTCGGCCTGCCGGTGTTGGAGAGCATGCTGCTCGGCACTCCGGTCATCACCTCCAAGGAGGGCTCGACGCCGGAGGTCGCCGGCGATGCCGCGCTGCTGATCAACCCCTACGATGCACGCGACATCGCCGACGCGATCCGCGCCGTGGATTCGGATGCGGATCTGCGCGGGCGCCTCTCCGAGATGGGCAAGGTTCAGGCGGCGAAGTATAGCCCCGAGATCTATCGCGGCCGCCTCAAGGAACTCTACGAGCGAATCTGAACGACCCTTTCCGGACCGCCGCCGGCCTCGTCGGCAGGCGGTTCGGACCACGATGAGGCCTCGACCCGAAATGGCGATTCTCGTGACCGGAGCGGCGGGCTTCATCGGTTACCATGTGGCCGATCACTTGCTCGCGCGTGGCGAGACGGTCATCGGAATCGACAATCTCAATGATTATTATTCCGTCGCACTCAAGCGTGACCGGATCGCCGATATCGCGACGCGCCGGGGCGACGCGTTCCGCTTCCTGCCCATCGACTTCTCCGATCACGAGGCCCTGGACAGGGGGCTGGACGGGCATGGGGTCGACAGGATCGTCCATCTGGGCGCGCAGGCCGGGGTGCGCTACTCCATCGAGAACCCGCGCGCCTACATTCAGGCCAACGTGGTCGGTCACCTCAACATTCTGGAATTCGCGCGTCACCGGGGCGTGGCGCATCTCGCCTATGCCTCGTCCTCCTCGGTCTATGGCGGCAATACCTCCCTGCCCTTCCGGGTCGAGGACCGTGTCGATCATCCGGTCTCGCTCTATGCCGCCACCAAGAAAGCGGACGAGTTGATGAGCGAGACCTACGCCCATCTCTATCGCCTGCCCCAGACGGGCCTGCGTTTCTTCACCGTCTACGGGCCGTGGGGACGGCCCGACATGGCCTTGTGGCTGTTCGCCAAAGCCATCTTCGCGGGCGAGCCGATCCGTGTGTTCAACGACGGTGCGATGCGGCGGGATTTCACCTATATCGATGACATCGTCGCCGGCATCCTCGCCTGCCTCGACAATCCGCCGCCCGATGACGGCGCGGAGAAGGCGGGCGGCAGTCATGCGCCGCACCGGCTCTACAACATCGGCAACAACACGTCGGTGCCGCTTCTGCGCATGATCGACGTGCTGGAGGAAGCTTGCGGGCGTCCGGCGATCCGTCGGTCCGAGCCGATGCAGCCCGGCGACGTGAGGGAGACCTATGCCGATCTCAGCGCCATCTCCCGTGACCTCGGCTATGCCCCGACGACGCCGATCGAGGTCGGCATCCCGGCCTTCGTGCGCTGGTTCAAGGCCTATCACCGGCTCGGTTGATACGAACCAGACACCCCCGCGGCGACGGCATTGCAGATGGACAGCGTCCTATCGGGGACCCGGCTGCTAGCGGGAGGTCCCTCATCCCCCAAATGGGGGATGGCAGCAATTGGCGGGATGCTAGTGTTCCCAGGATCGACGGGCTCGACCTTACCCGGGATTCCTATGGAACAGAGATGTTCATCGATTGCCGTATCACCTACGACCTCCGATCAGATGATCGGAGCCTCGACCTTTGGACAGTGTTCGACACCAAGACCGGCCGCCCGGCATTGGTGAATGGTGTCCGGCAGGTCGGGCTTGCCTTCGCTGCGGCCGACGCGCTGGTCGACGTCCTGAACGCCATGGAGCGCGCCGCGCCTGGCTCGTCCGTAACCTGGTGAAGTAGGGCGCAGCGCCCTGGATCGTCGGTCTTTTCGCCCTCATGGCCGGGAGCGTTCGCGCCGTGAGCCGATCACGGGCGTGAACGACTTTAGCCCCTTTGGCGCCCCGTCCTTAAGACAACGCTAACCCTGTTCTTTTACCACGTTGGGGTCGGCGAGGAGCCGTCCCGATGTAAGGGCCGTGCGTCTTGGACGTGAGCGATCCTCTGGGACGATCTTTGGCCGCCGCGTCCATCGCGCCGGTCCGGGATGCGCGAAGGGACGTCCGAGAAACATCCCGGGCAGTGGTCTTGTCGCGCGAGACGTTCGACGCCAGGGCCGCGGAGAGACAGTCGTCCGGGATGCGTGCAGGGCCGACCGCAGGATGGCACAGGACGGGGCTTCGTAGCCTGATCCTGACGGCCGCCGTCGCCTTGCCGGGGGTGCAGGCGCAGGCCCAGTCGCGCCCGGCGACACAGCTTGCTACCCCGACCTTCGGCAGCACGAATCCCTCCTCCGCCACGGGTACCGGTACCACGGGTGGTCCGACCCTGCGTGGGAGCGGCGCGTCCGGCGATGCATCGACGGGTGCCGCCTCCCCAAGCGACGGCGCTTTTTCGCAGACGGACGATGGTTCGGCCGGCACCGCTGCCCGGCGGCGCTCCCCTTCGCCCGTTCCGCCTGTGGCTTCGAGCGCCGGCAACAACCGCAATCCCACCGATCTCTTGCGCCTGCGCGCGATCCCACCTCGTCGTTTCGGCGTGGCGACGACGCGGCCGGTCCGTTCCATCGTGCGGACGCCATCGCCGGACCTGCGCCTGACCCCGGTGATCCGCAACGCCGTCGTCGGCGCGCCGCTGCCGACCCCGTCACCCGCCCCGCCCCTGGCGCCGTCCCTGACACTGCTACCGCTCGCCGGGATCAGCACGCCGGGTGCTTTCCTCGGCTCGGCCCTGCGCAGGCCGCTGGTGGTGGACGAGGCCTATGCCCCCCTCGGCATCAAGGTCGGGACCTTCACCTTCCTGCCGGTGTTCCAGCAGAGCGTCGGCTACGACACTAATCCGGACCAGATCACGCCCAACCGCGCCAAGGGGTCGCTCGCCCTGCGCACCGAGGGCGAGCTCGCCTTCCGCAGCGACTGGTCCTCGCACGAACTCGCGGGCGAACTCCGCGGCGGCTATCTCGACTTCCCTGACAACCAGGCCGCCAGCCGGCCCAACGGCGCGGGTACCGTTCGCCTGCGCCTCGACGCCAACCGCAGCACCACCGTCGATGTGGAGACCCGCTTCCTCGTCGACACGCAGCGGCCGGGCTCGCCCGACATCAATGCCACGCTCTCGAACCGCCCGATCGTGGCGAGTTACGGCACGACGATCGGTGTCACCGAGACGTTCAACCGTCTCCAGGTCTCCCTGCGGGGCCTCATCGACCGGTCGGAGTTCGAGAGCGCGACGCTCTCCAACGGGGCGATCCTGAACCAGAGCGACCGCAACCTGAACCAGTACGGGCTGAGGCTGCGCGCCTCATACGAGATCTCGCCCGTCATCTCGCCCTTCGTCGATGTCCTGGCCGATACCCGCGTCTATGACCTGCGAACGGATTCCAACGGGATCCGCCGGAATTCCGATGGCATCACGGTCACGGGCGGCGCGCGCGTGGCGCTCACCCGTTTCGTCAACGGCGAGGTCTCGGCGGGTCTCCAGCATCGGACCTATGTCGATCCGGGCCTGAAGGACCTCACCGCGCCGATCATCAACGCGGCCCTGATCTGGACGGCGAGCCCGCTCACCACGGTGCGGCTCAACGCGGCCACCGGCATCATCGAAACCGCCGTCCCGGGATCGAGCGGCGTGCTGACCAAGGCGGTGACGTTGGAGGTGCAGCACGACCTCCTGCGCAACCTGTCGATCACGCTGGGCGGCGGTTACCTCGCCAGCGACTACGACCGGGTCAACATCACCGAGCGTGGTTTCTCAGCCACCGCACGGCTCGACTACCGCTTCAACCGCTGGCTCTCCCTGCGCGGCAGCTACATCTACCAGCAGATCGACAGCAGTTCCGCTGGGTCGAGCTTCAGTGCCAATACCTGGCTGCTGGGGCTACGGGTCACGCCTTGAGGGGGCTCGGGCCGCCTCCTGAAACCTGAGCGTCCGCAGGGCTTCAGGCGGCCTCTGTCAGGTGCCGGATAAGGCCCTACCGCGCCAATGCCAGCGACGCGCCGGACTTGGAGAGCGCTCCGTCCAGCGCCCCGCCGCCCTGGCGCAGGCGGGCCGTCACGGTGCCGCCTGGCTGGTAGAGATAGACTTCGCCGTCGCGGTAATCCCAGGCCGTGACCTTCGCCAGATCCTTGTTGGCGCAACCGGACGCATTCGCCTTGTAGAGGTCGAGGGCGGGGGCGCTCGACAGGGAGACCTTGCAAGTCGAGCCCGTGGCGTCCCTGGCGTTCCAGCTTCCCACCACCGAGGAGCGACCGCTCGACACGACCGGCGGAGCCGGCGGCGGCACATAGACCGGCTCGGCAACGACCGGGGCGGGCGCGACGGCCACGTCCGTACCTACCGGAGGCGGGGCGTCGACAGGGGCGGCGCTGGCGCCTGGTGGAGGAGCAAGGGGGGAAGAGGTCACCGGACCGGCGGGCATGGCCGGTGCGGCCGGCTCGAGAGCGGCCTGGGCACCGAGACCGGCACGGCTGCCGCGGCTCGGCCCATCGAGGCGCGACGAGCTGCAGGCGCCGAGGCCTGCGGCAAGGGCGACGAGGGCAACGGTCGACAGGAACTGACGCGGCATCGATCTCTCTTCCCGGCGGGGACATCGGCAATAGACCGCTGCGTCACCGCCAATTGCGCTGACGGCAAGGCAATGCGGGACGACCGAGAGGGGAAAGGCGCATCGCTCTGGCTTTTCGGACACGGTGTGGCGGCAAGGCCTCAATTGCCCCCGCGCATGCTCGCGGCCTCAGCGCCGAGGTGCCACTCCATCGATGGCAAGCCGAAGATGCATGGGGCCGCGCAAGGCAGCGCCCGAGCGATAGGGAGGCGGATCGTCGATCAGACGCGGATGGACGAGGCGTTGTGCCAGCGCCACCAGGGCCGCCTCGGCCTCGAACCGGGCGAGCGGCGCGCCCGCGCAATAATGGAGTCCGCCGCCGAAGCCGAAATGACGGATATCGGGGCGATCCGGATCGAACCGGTCCGGATCGCAGAACACCGCCGGGTCGCGATTTCCGGAGGCGAGGAGGAGGACAATGTCGGCACCCTCCGGGATGGTGATGCCGGCGATGTCGATGGCGCTCAATGCCCGCCTTGTCCGGAAATGCACCGGTGGGTCGTAGCGCAGCATCTCTTCGATCAGACGCGGCGCGAGGTCCGGCTCGCCGGCGAGCCGCGCGAGGATATCGGGGTGGCGCACCAGAGCCAGCGTGCTGTTGGCGATGAGGTTCACGGTGGTTTCGTGCCCGGCCACCAGCAGCAGGATGGCGCTGGCGATGAGGTCGACTTCGCCCATCCCCGGTTCGCCGCCTGGCCCGGAACCGGCACTCAGGCCCGACAGCATGTCGTCTTGCGGATGTCGGCGCTTTTCCTTGATGAGGCCACGCATGTAGGTGGAGATCTCGTCGAAGGTGGTGATGTTCTTCGCTCGTGCCTCTTCGTTGCCGAGGTTGTCCGGTTCGAGGGCCGAGGCGAGCTGCGTCGCCCAGCCGTGGAATTGCGGCTCGTCCTGCGGCGGCACGCCGAGCATCTCGCAGATCACCGTGACGGGAAGCGGATAGGCGAGGTCGCAGACGAGGTCGAAGCTCGTCGCATCGCTCTGCTTGTCCAGGAGGTCGGCCACGAGGTCATGCGAGCGCCCGCGCATGGCATGAACGCGCTGATGGGTGAATTGCCCCATCACGGCCATCCGCAGCCTGTCGTGATCCGGTGGATCGCGGAAGATGAAGGGGCGATGGGTGTTGGTGAGGTGGTCCTTGACCGGGTTGACGATCCAGTCCGAGAACGGATTACCGGTCCGGGGGCGCTCGCTCGGCGGCAGGGTCTCCGAACTGATCCGCGGATCGTGCAGGAGACTCGTGATCGCCGTATGGGTCGAGACCACATAGATGCCGTCGTCCTGGCGCGAGACGGGCGTCTCGCGCAGTCGGGCATAGAGCGGATAGGGATCGGCCCGGTTCGCCTCGTCCTTGACCGCCTCGAACAGCTGTCCGGTCTTCATGGCGATGTCCGTTTCTCGGGAAAGCCCGGCGACAGCACCGTCAGATTGTGTTCGTCGGTTCCACCGCAGATGGGAGGGAATGGTGCGCGGGCGGCGATCTGCTCGGCATAGGCGGGAAGCCACCGGGCGGAATCGAACGACACGGCTGCGATGCAGCGGCCTTTCGCGCCGTAGACGACGACGAAGCGGCCCTCCTTCGGGCTCCCCTGCGCGAAGACCATGGAATCCGCCCCTTCGGTGAGGCCGACCGACTTGATCGTGATCCCGCCCTGGGACGACCAGAAGGCGGGCATCTCGGCATAGTCCGTCTCATTGGCTTCGCCCGCGAGAAGGCGCCCGGCGTGCTCGCCCTGCGCCACGGCGTGTCCCCAATGTTCGAGGGCGACGGGACGTCCGTCAAAGAGCGGATGGGGGAACCGCGCCACGTCGCCGGCCGCGGCGATGGCCCTGTCAGGACGCCCCTCGGTGTCGAGGGCGTAGCCGGTCTCGTTGCAGACGACGCCGCCCGGCCCGGCATCGAGTCCCGATCCGCTCAGCCATTCGGTGTTGCGCACGGCGCCCAACGCCACCACCACGAGGTCGGTTTCGACTACATTGCCGTCCTCGAGAATGGCCCGGACCACCCGGCCTGCCTCATTGCCTTCGAGCCGTGCGACCTTGGTCCGGCTGCGCAGGTCGACGCCGAGAGCTCGGTGCAGGGCAGCGACGATCTCGCCCACCGGCTGCCCGAGAATCCGGGCGAGGGGCGCCGGCCCCGGATCGATCAGCGTGACGGCGCGGTCGAGGGCCCGGCAGGAGGCCGCGACCTCGCAGCCGATGAAACCCGCGCCGATGATGAGGACGCGCTTGGGGCCGGCGGCGAGCGCCTGACGCAGGGCGGCGGCGTCGTCGCGCCCGCGCAGGGTATGGACGCCGGCAAGGCCTGCCTCGGTCGGGTTCGGCCATGATCGTGCGCGCGAACCCGTGGCGATGAGAAGCCGGTCATACGACAAGGTCGTACCGTCGGCGAGGCGGACCTCGCGCGCCTGCCTGTCGAGACCGGTGGCGGCGACGCCGAGCCGCCAATCGGCATTGAGGGCGTGGAGGTTCGGCAGGACCGTCGCTTCGGGCGCCACCTCGCCCGTAAGAGCGGATTTGGAGAGCGGCGGCCGGTCGTAGGGGCGATGCGGCTCATCGCCGACAAGGGTGAGGCGGCCGGCAAAGCCCGCGCGGCGCAGGGCCTCGGCCCCGCGCAGGCCCGCCAGGGACGCGCCGACCACCACCGTATGTCCCCCGGTGTTCTTCCTTTCGGCGTCCATGCCCCTCATCGGCCCTGTCGCTCCGGATCCTCGACGCGGATCGCTTGGACCGGGCAGGACACCCGAGCACGCTCGATGGCGAGACGGGCGGAGGAAGAGGGAGCGGGGTCGTAGAACAAAGCCTCTCGCCCATGCAGCACGAAATGCCCCGGCGCCGCGTAGCAGCATTGAGCATAGGCTTGGCAACGGTTGAGATCGACGGTGACGCGCAAGGGTGGCGTCGCGTCGGGTGGCAAGGAAGAATCTGGCATGAGGCTCGCTGCAGGAATCACCCGACAAGGTTTCCGGCGAGCCGAGGTTCCGTCGCGAGCGCAAAGGTCGCGCGAGCGCTTCACGATTCGACGTCGGTCCCGAGCTTCCGGTGCATCACCAGGGCATCGACCAATCCGAGGGTCGGATGCCGGAACGCGTCGGGCAGGCGCGCAAGTTCCGAGAAGCCGAGGCTCTTCCACAGGGCTACCCCGCGGGTATTGCTGGCGACGACGAAGTTGAACTGCATTGCCAGGAAGCCCTGCCGGGCGGCATCGTCGATGGCGTGTCGTCCCATGGCGCGGGCGATGCCGCGGCCGACCGCGTCGGGATGCGTCATGAAACCGGCATTGGCCACATGGGCCCCGCCACCCTGCTGGTTCGCCTTGAGCATGAAGGTACCGAGCACCCTGCCCTCGTCCACGGCGACGAAGACCTGGTTTGCCGGGGCGAACCAATAGTCCAGCATGGCCTTGCGGGATCCGTCACGCGGAAGCGCATAGGTCTCGCCCGCCCGGATCACCGGCTCGAGGATGGACCAGATCGCATCGGAATCGTCGGGTTCGGCGGCACGAATAAGAAGGGACGTCATCGTTCGATCCGGGCTCATGCCACTCCGATTCTTCCCCAACCGGGAAGTTTGATCGCCGGGCGGCGCAGGTCGAGTCCTGCGACGAGGCCGAGCAGGTTGATCTCGACCCCCTCGACCCAGCCGACAGTGATACCGGCATAGCCGCCGACGGTCAGCCTGATTCCAGTGCCGCTCGGCGTGCGCTCGACGATGCGTCCGGGGGGCGCCCAATCCTTCCCCAGCGCCGTCGGCGGAAGAGTGACTTGCGGCTCCGGCAGGCGGGCCAGCACATGCGCCGCGAAGCTGTTCGAGTTCGGGCCTGGCCAGGCCCGGTAGGTTCCGAGCGCCCGGTAGGGGTAGTCGGCCACGGCCGCGCGGATCGCCGGGATGGCGCGGGCGGCATCGTCCCCGTCGAGGGCGAGAATGGTTTGCGGATCGTTGCCGAACCAGCGGCCGTCTGCGGCCCAGCCATCCGTGCGGACCGGCATCCCCCAGCCGACCACGTCGTAGCGAGTGTAGCGGGCGGCACCGGCCGGTTTCACCACGATCCAGCTGTGATGGGCAAAGATCCCGCGCCAGCGCCCGACACGCGCCGCATAGACCCTGACGAGGGCCGGATCGGTCGCTTTGGGCGGGCGCAACAGCCCGGCGCTCGACCAGTCGGCCACTGCCCAATCCGCTGCGCCGCCGCCCCGCGCCGTCCACCACAGCGCATGGGTGCCGAGCGGCAGAAGGAACAGAGCGAGCAGAAGGAGGCCGAGCATTCGGAAGGTGGTGCCAAGGAGGGAGAGGGAGATCACAAGCAAGGATGTTTGCCTGCGCCGAGCCTCCCGCAAGCGCCGCCTTCGTCGCAGCGGCGCCTGCCGTTGATGCAGTTCGGCAACAGGAAGGGCTCCAACCGTCCATCAGCGCCCTCCCCCCCCTTGCGGAAATAGACGCTCTCGCGGATGAAACATTATAACATAATTCTTGAGGGGCGTGATGCGGACGAGACGATCAAGGATCTGGCTGGCCGGGACGATGCTATCCGGCGCGGGCCTGACATCCGGCGCGATGGTCGCTCCCGTGGCGGCCCAGCAGGCCGAGGCGACGCTCTCCGAACTCAGCGTGACCTCCGCGAGCCCGATCCTTCCCGCCCCCGGCCCTTCCGCCGTGGGTGGGTTCCCCACCGGCGTGCTGCCGGTCGTCGGCGACAGCTTTTCCCCCGTCACAGTGGTGACCCGCTCCGAGATTCAACGCAACCAGCCCCGCACCCTCGGCGACGCCCTATCCGACCGCCCCGGTATCTCGTCCTCGACCTATGCGCCCGGAGCGGCTTCGCGGCCGATCATTCGCGGCCTCGACAATGCGCGGGTGCGAATTCAGGAGAACGGAATCGTCAATGGCGGCGTATCCGATCTCGGCGAGGACCATGCGGTGCCGGTCAACCCGCTCACCGCCGATCGGATCGAGGTGATCCGGGGCCCGGCGACCCTGCGCTACGGCTCGGGCGCTATCGGCGGCGTGGTCTCGTCCGAGAATAACCAAGTGCCGACCTTCATTCCGGCCCGGGGTGTCTCCGGCCAGGTCACCACCGGCTATTCCAGTGTCGATAACGGTCGGCTCGGCGCGGCGAGCGTCGATGCCGGGGCCAACGGCATCGCGGTCCATGCCGACGGCTTCAAGACGGCCACCGATTCCTACGCGATTCCCGGCGGCATCCAGCGCAACTCGGCCACCGAGACGCAGGGCGGCTCCATCGGAATCTCGGCGATCGGCGATCGCGGATTTCTCGGCGTTTCGTTCAGCCATTACGAGGCGATGTACCAGATCCCCGGTGGCGAGTCGGAAGAGACCCGCTCAAGTCTGAACCCGAAGCAGGACCGGGTGCTCGCACGTGGCGAGTACCGACCGCTCCAAGGGCCGTTCGAGGTTCTGCGGTTCTGGGCCGGCGGCTCGGTCTACCGCCACGAAGAGATCGGTCTGGCGCATCACGACCATGAGCATGAGCACGACCATGAGGAGGTGGCCGGCCCCGAGGGCGTGCAGGCCATCTTCAAGAACCGCGAGGTCGAGGCCAGGTTCGAGGCGCAGCACGTACCGGTCGTCACCGCGCTCGGCACCCTGACCGGCGCGGTCGGCGTGCAGACCAGCCGGCGCGTCCTCAATTCGCAGCTCGAGAGCTTCCTGCCGCCCACGGAATCGCGCTCCCTGGCCGCCTATCTGTTCGAGGAACTCGCAGTGGGGGGCGGCCTGCGCTTCCAGGCAGCCGGCCGGATCGGGAACGACCGGCTCAACAGCATCGCCACGCTGTTCCCGACCGACTATCTGCCCGGCGGCATCGATCCGTCGAGCTACGCACTGACCCGCCGCTTCGCCCCCAAGAGTCTGAGCTTCGGCGCTCTGCAGGACCTCCCCTACGGGTTCGTGGCGAGCATCAACGGCTCCTATGTCGAGCGCGCGCCCACCAGCTACGAGCTGTTCTCGCAGGGACCGCACCACGCCTCCGCGACCTTCGAGATCGGTGATCCGACCCTGAAGCTGGAACGCGCCCGCACGATGGAGCTCAGTCTGCGCCGGGCCGAAGGCCCCCTGCGTCTCGACGCGACCGGATATGTCACGCGCTATACCGGCTTCATCTACCGCCGGGATACGGGCAACCGCTGCGATGACGATTTCGCCTCTTGCGGCAGCGGCGACGAATTGCGCCAGATCGTCTACTCCCAGGCCAACACGACCTTCTACGGCGCCGAGATCGGCGCGCAGCTCGACATCCTTCCCGTTGGCGACGGCTGGGCCGGGATCGAGGCGCAATACGATTTCGTACGGGCGCAGTTCGACGACGGTTCCTACGTTCCGCGCATTCCTCCCCATCGTCTGGGTGGTGGCGCCTTCCTGCGAGCGAATGGCTGGTTCGGCCGTGTGAACCTCCTTCACGCCTTCGACCATACGGAGATCGCGCCGTTCGAGACGCTGACCCGGGGCTGGAACGACCTGCGCGCCGAACTGGCCTACACGCAGTCCCTCGACCCGGCGATCTACGGTGCCACCGAGGTCACGGTGGGGCTCCAGGGGCGCAACCTCCTCGACGACGATATCCGCAACTCCGCCTCGTTCAAGAAGGACGAGATCCTGCTGCCAGGTCGCAACGTTCGGCTGTTCCTGACGGCCCGGTTCTGAAGCCGGACCCCTCCTCGAAACGGGCCGCACCGGCCCGTTTCGGGACCGATGAGACCGAAGTCGGACAGTTAGCTGCCCGCGGCGTGGCAAACCGTGCTATAAGGTGAGCAACCCCGCACGAACCCGTGCCCTGGGCAACTCCATGAGGCCCAAGTGGCGAATGCGTTTAAAAGTGGTGCGTCCCAGTCGCGCACCACCAACGATTTCAACGAACGGGCCAAGCAGCTCTCCGAGCGTCTCGGCGCTATCGAGAAGCCGGCGCAGATGAAGCGCGGCAACGCCCCGCGCCGCTCGTTCAAGGCCGGCCCCCGCCCCGAGGCCGATACCGAGCCGAAGGGCGAGGTCGAGACGACCTCCGAGAAAGACGAAGGCGAAGCTGAGGGCGAGGCTTAAACTTCGGCCTCCTGTCGCTAGTCCTGATGCGGCATTGAACCGGCGCGCCGAATCTCGCGTTCCGAGCATCTGTTCAATGCCTGTCATCGTGCTCCATTCTCGGCGTGTGTGCCGCGTAGAAACGCGAAGGGCCCGGAGCACCGCAGCGGATGCGAAATCCGGTACGACGTTCCGAGCCCTTGACTCATCCAGCGTCCGGCGTCCCCCGGAGCGGCGAGGCTAACCCTTCCTCGGGAAGGGCTTCCTCTGTGGGTGTCAGCGGCGAGCCTTGGCCTTGCGAGCCGCGTAGCGCGCATCGCGCTGGGCCTTCTTCTCGGCGAGTTCGATCGCCTTGCGTTCGGCGGCGAGACGCGTCTCTTCCTCGTCGCGGGCGATCTGTGCGGCGAGCTCCGCCTCCTCGCGGGCACGCTTCTCTTCAGCGGCCTTCTTTTCGGCCGCGATGCGGGCGGCTTCGCGTTCGCGAGCCCTCTCGTCCCGGGCGCGGGCAACCGCTGCGCGGGCCTGGGCCTTGGCAACCATTTCCGGGTCATCCGCCGGAGGACGGGCCTTGAATTTTTCCAGCAGCATCTGCTTGGCGCTGGCGGAGTTCTTACGGCGGTCGTCGAAATTCCTGTAGTCGAAGGCGCTCATCTGACCTTTCTCGGGTGGTGCGTCTCGGCCCGTTCCGCGAGCGGAAGCGCGCGGCGCTGAGCCTTGCTGTGAATCATCGAAAGACGGGATCGAATCGAAAAGCCCAATGCCTCACGATTCGGCCGGAATCAACAGAAGCCGCCCATGACAGGGCGGCTTCCTACGCACGTGTTGAACGAAGGCCTCACTGAACGACCCTCGCCCTTAGCGGTTCAGGCCGCCTGAAGGTTGCCGGCGGACTGCTTGCCGGTGCGACGGTCGTTCTCGATCTCGTAGGACAGCTTTTGTCCCTCGATGAGATTGCGCATACCCGCGCGTTCCACGGCCGAGATATGGACGAACACGTCCTTGCCGCCGTCATCAGGCTGAATGAAGCCGTAGCCCTTGGTTTCGTTGAACCATTTCACGGTGCCCGTGCTCATGGTGATGTCCTTCTCGTCGTCGGGAGGAACGCGATTGCAGTCTTCGCGCCCTCGTCTCGAATTGTGTGGGGAGGGGCCTCTCGGGCCGCAGCAAAGGACGTGCGGCCGACAGGGCGCAGGGTTTCGGAGATGCGATGAGATCGAAGCGACAGACCGCGGCAGTTCTGCAATGACTGCTGGGCGTGCGACCCGGATTGAACCGGCGGGGGATCGTGGAAGACAAGGTCCGATAGGTGAAAGTTAGGGTGCCTGCGATGTTCAGACAAGGCTCCCGGCCGTTCCGGGTTCCCGTCGAGCTGCGCGATTTCCATCCTTCCCCGGAGCCGACTGAACGAAGGGCTGCGGCACCGGCCGAGATTGCCCTCGTGGGTGGTGCGGTCTAGGCTTGCCACTCTGCGACATGAGGCGAGGAACGACCTTAACGACCCGGTGAGGGGTCGTCACGGAAGGTTGACCGGCATCGAAGCGGGGGCGGGATGACGGAATCGACGGCTGACGGACGAACCTTTGCGGGCATGCCGTTGCAAGGGGCGAGAGCGGACCGGTCCGAATCACGGGCGGGCCGTGTTTCGTGACGTCGAACACGCGTGACCTAAAGGGCAGAGGCCTGAAACACGGCTGCGCGGGCGTGGCCATGGCCGTCCTCGGCGGCGTGTCGATGAGCACCTTAGCCGCCTCCCCCGCCATCGCCTTCGACCTGTTCGGCATGTTCGGCTCCGAGGAAGAGCCGCCGGCACCGAGCGGCGAGACGCTGCCCTATTCGGTGAAGTTTCAGGGGCTCGAGGATGACGACGTGCTGCAGGCTCTGCAGGACACCTCCACGCTCTATCGCCTTCGCCAGGATGCTCCGCCCGACGGCGAGGGCATCGTGCGGCGGGCGGAGGCGGACCTTCGCCGCCTGTCAGACGTGCTCTCCGGCTACGGCTATTACCAGGGCAAGGTCGCCATCCGCATCGATGGCGTAGAACTGACGGGCGAGACCTCAGTGGCGGCTGCGGCGCGTGCCGCCGAGGGCGGCCGGAACCGGGCCTTGGTGCCCGTGAAGATCGTCGTCGATGCCGGACCGCTCTATAAGCTCCGCACGGTGACGGCTTCCGATCCGCGCGGCAACGATTTCCCGTCCGAAGTGCTGCCCGAGCGTTTCACCCGAGTGGGTGACGACGTCCCCGCTCGTTCTGCCACCGTTCTCGCCCGCGAGGCGAAGATCGTCGACCGCTTCCGGGCGCTGGGCCATCCCTTCGCCAAGGCGGTCTCGCGCGATCCTGTGGTGGATGACGAGGCCCACGTCATGGATGTGCGCTTCACCATCGATCCCGGGCCGATTGCGGGGCTGGGCGAGGTCGCCGTGCGCGGTACCACCGGCATCGACCCGGCGGTGGTGCGCTCCTTCATCTATAGCGAGCCGGGCGATCCCTATTCACCCAAGGCCGTGGCCGACATTCGCCGGTCCGTCGCCAAGGTGGAGGCCCTGGGTTCCGTCCGGGTACGCGAGGGCGAGGCGCTCGACGCGCAGGGCAACCTGCCGATCTTCGTCGACGTGACCGAGCGCGACCGCAACCTGATCGGGGTCGCGGCCCGTTTCTCCACGGTCGATGGCCCGGGCATCCGTGCCTATTATGCCAACCGCAACCTGTTCGGCGGCGGCGAGACCCTGCGGCTCGACGCCGACATCTACTATCTCGGCAACGACCTCTACGCTGCGCAGCGTAAGGCTGCCGGGATCGACTCTAACGGGCTGGGCGGCAGGGTCTCCGCGACCTTCGTCAAGCCGGCTCTATGGGGCACGCGCAACGATCTCGTGGCCAATATCTTCGCGGGCCGCGAGGCGCAGCAATCCTACGTCTCGGACGCGGCCGGCGGCACGATCGGCATCCGGCACCGGTTCTCCGACACGTTCTACGCGCAGATCGGCGTCGACGGTCAGGCCGGACGCTCGCAGGACGCGCTCGGAAAGGTCGATTACCGCCTCGTCGGCGTGCCACTCTCCGTCGCCTACGATTCCACCGACAATCTGCTCGATCCGACGCAGGGGTTCCGTGCCACCGCCTCGGTGACACCCTATGCCGGGTTCCTGGGCTCGGATCCGTCGATCTTCGTCGCCAAGGCGCAGGGCTCTACTTATTACGCCCTCGACGACGAGGCCCGCTACATCCTCGCCGGCCGCGTCGGATTCGGCTCCATCTCGGGCGCGAGCCTGGAGGACATCCCGGCCAATATCCGCTTCTTCGCCGGCGGTGGCGGCTCGGTGCGTGGCTTCCCCTATCGGACCTTGGGCCCACGCGGGCCGTTCAACCTGCCGGTGGGCGGGCGTAGCCTGCTCGAAGCTTCGGTGGAGGCGCGGGTCAAGATCACCGACACAATCGGAATCGTGCCGTTCTTCGACGCCGGCACAGCCTTCGAGGGCAGCCTGCCCGATTTCGAAGAGCGCATCCGCTACGCGGCGGGCCTCGGTCTTCGCTATTATACCGGCATCGGCCCCATCCGCGTCGACGTGGCGTTCCCCCTCGACCGCATCAAGGGGAACCGCGAACGTCCCGTGGCCCTGTACATCAGCCTGGGGCAGTCGTTCTGATGGAATTTTTCGGACGGGTTATGGTTCGGTGCGCATCGACCCTCCCCCCTCTGCGGGGGAGGGTGCCTGCGGAGCAGGCGGGAGAGGGGACGACCTCTCCGGAGCTGGCGCTCCCCTCTCCCGACCCGCTTCGCGGGCCACCCTCCCCCGCAAGGGGGGGAGGGAGAACGCGCGTCATCGTGGCGATCGTCTCTCTGACCGTCTGCATCGCCGTTCCCGCGACCTACACCCGCGCCGACGACGGCGAGAAGACCGTGCTCGGCGGGCTCCTGTCGAAGGCTTTGTCCACGCCGGGCTCCCAGGTGTCCATCGGTGCCGTGGACGGGGCGCTCTCGTCGAACGCCACGATCCGCGACGTGGTGATCAGCGATCGCAACGGTCCCTGGCTGAAGCTCGACAAGGCGCGCCTCGTCTGGAGCCGCCTCGCCCTCCTCTCCGGCCGGCTGCAGGTCGACAGCCTGGAGATCGGCCGCCTCGAAGTGCTGCGCCGTCCCCTCCCCGCCCCGGTCTCGGCGACGCCGGAGCCCGATGGCTCGCTGCTGCCCGAGTTGCCCGTGAAGGTGGAGATCACCGCCTTCAAGCTCGCCGAGCTCGTCCTCGGCGAGACCGTCGCCGGTCAGCCGGCACGACTGTCCGCCGAGGGGAAGGCCAAGCTCGGCGCCCCGTCCGAAGGGCTCGACCTCGACCTGTCCGTACGCCGCCTCGACGCCACCGGGCAGTTCGTCGCCCGCCTGCTCTTCGTGCCCAAGGGCGAGAAGCTCGAGGTGAAGACCACCCTGGTGGAGGCCGCCGGTGGCCTCCTCTCCAAATTCGCCAACCTCCCCGGCGAGCCGCCGATCAACCTCGATCTCGACGGGCGCGGCACCCTCGATGCCTGGAACGCCCGGCTCGATTTCGATGCCGGCCCCGATCTCGGCGCCAAGGGTACGGCCCGCATCGCCCGGGCCGGCGCCGACCGCTCCCTCACCCTCGACCTCTCCTCGCGGATCGAGGGGCTGCTGCCCGGCCCGGCGGCGGCGATCTTCTCCGGCACCACCAAGCTCGACGGCGCCCTGCGCTTTTCCGATAACGGCGCGTTCGGCATCGACCGCCTCGCCCTCGCTTCCCGCACCGCCCGCCTCGACGCGTCGGGCGGCCTCACGCCCGAGCGGGTCGCCGACTTCACGATCTCCGCCCGCGCCGTCCCCACCGAGGGCAGCGTCACCAAGGCGGCCAATGCCGAGCTCGACACCCTCGTCTTCGACGGGACCGTGAAGGGGCCGATCGCGCGGCCACGGGTGAACGGCGACCTCAAGGCGGCGGGCCTGCGCGCGGACGGCAACGTCCTCGAGCGGATTACCGCCAGCCTCGCCATGGAGCCCACGGGCGGCGACCCCAATGCCACCCGCTTCGCGCTTCGTGCGGATGCCAATGTGGAAGGATTGAAGCTCGCCGACCCGGCCCTGCGCCGTGCGGTCGGATCGCGCGGTGCCTTC
Source organism: Methylobacterium sp. CM6241 (assembly GCF_054817845.1). Lineage (NCBI taxonomy): Bacteria > Pseudomonadati > Pseudomonadota > Alphaproteobacteria > Hyphomicrobiales > Methylobacteriaceae > Methylobacterium > Methylobacterium sp. CM6241. The sequence goes on along the minus strand of NZ_CM139246.1, from coordinate 3,314,296 downwards.
ACCTTCCGTGGCACGCTCCAACCCGATGGCGTGGTCGATGTGGCGGCGTTCGATCTCGACGCGCCCACCGCCACGCTCTCCTATGCCGGCCGCGTCGGCCAGAACACGCTCACGGGCACGCTGAAGGCGGGCCTCGCCGATCTCTCGGCCTTCTCCGATGTGGCCGACCGGACCCTGGCCGGCAGCGTCGCCGTTAAGGCGAACTTGAGCGGGGACCCTGCCCGCAAGGCCGTGACCGCCGATGTAGATGCGACGACACAAGGGCTTGTCCTCGGCCTGCCGGCCGTCGACCGGCTCCTGGGCCGCGAGCCGCATTTCTCGGGCAGGCTTTCCCAGGTTTTCGATGGGTACAGCTTCGATGGTGTGAAGCTCGACGGCGCCGAGATGGTGGCCCGGCTGGAGGGCAAGGCCACGGCACGCCTCGCCGACGCCAAGCTCCTCGTGGACGTGAAGACCCTCTCGGCCGTCGATCCGCGCCTTGCCGGCCGCGCCCTCCTCGACGGGCGGCTCTCCGGAACCCTGGGAAAGCCGGACCTCACCGCCACCCTCACCGCTGCCGACGGACGGGCGCTCGGCCGCCCGATCCGGGACGTGCGCGTGGCTGCGGCGCTCAAGGACCTCACCGGGGCGCTCGATGGAACGGTGGCGCTGGGCGGCGAGATCGGCGGCAAGACCCTGCGCGGGGACGTGCATCTCGCCCGCACGGGCGCAGATTGGTCTCTCGACCGGCTTGCGGTGAATCTCGGCTCGGCCACCCTCGCCGGCAAGGCGGCCGTCGATGCGGCGACCCTCCTGACGCAGGGCAGCGTCACGCTCTCGGCCGCCAATCTCGACGATCTGTCGCCGCTCGCCCTCACGCCGCTGGCCGGAAGCCTCGACGCGACCGTCGCCCTCTCGCGCGATGGGGGACGCCAGGACGCGTCGGTGAAGGCCAAGGGCGCCTCCCTGCGCTTGGGTGAGATCGGCCTCGCGCAGCTCGACGCCGACCTCACCGGCCGCGATCTCCTCGCCCATCCCGTGGTGGACGGCCGGGTCAATGCCGACCGGGTCATCGCCGCCGGCGAGTCCATCGACACAGTGCGCCTCCTGGCCGTGGGGTCGCCCAATGCCAGCGACATCACCCTCACCGCCAAGGCGCGAGGTTTCGATCTCGATGGGGCTGCCCGGCTGGTTCCGGCCGAGGCCACGCGGATCGAGCTGTCGCGCTTCTCCGCGTCACGCGGCAAGGATCGTCTGGCGCTGGCTGGTCCCGCCACGATCACCCTCGACCGGGGCTCGGCCGTCATCGACGGTCTCGTCATCGCCGCCGGTACTGGGCGGGTCAGCCTCGCCGGCCGCGCCGGATCGAATCTCGACCTAAAACTCGGCATCCGGGCGCTGCCGTTGGCTCTTGCCCGCATTGCCTCGCCGAGCCTCGCCCTCACCGGTACCCTCGACGGGGACGCCGATATCCACGGCACGGCCGCGCGGCCGGAAGGGCATTATGCCCTGTCGGTGGCGAAGGTCGTGACACCGGAGACGCGCAAGGCCGGCCTTCCGCCCATCGACGCCAAGGCGAGCGGCACCCTGAGTGACGGCCGCGCCGGGATCGAGGGCCGGGTCTCGGCCGGTCGTGGCGCCGAGCTGACCCTTGCCGGCTTCCTGCCCGTCTCGGCTGGCGGACCCATCGCCCTGAAACTGCGCGGTACCCTCGACGCGGCCATGGCCAACAGCCTGCTCAGCGTCGGCGGCCAGCGGGTGGGCGGCCGGATCGCCCTCGACGGGGGCGTCTCGGGCACGCTCGACGCGCCTCGTGCCGAGGGTGCCGCCACCCTCTCCGGCGGCAGCTTCACCGATCCGCTCCAGGGCATCGCCCTCAAGCAGATCGAGGGCCGCGTCACCGGGCGGGGCGATACCCTCGTTGTCGAGCGTCTCACCGCCCAGACCCGGAACGGCGGCGGCCTTCAGGCCAGCGGGCGCGTGGCCCTGGACCCGAATGGCGGGTTCCCCGGCACGTTCAAGATCACTGCCGAGCGGGCCGAGCTCGTCTCAAGCCCCATCGTCACCGCCACCGCGAGCCTCAACCTCGCCCTGAGCGGTCCTTTGGCGCGGACGCCGAAAGTGTCGGGACGGGTCGACCTCGTCTCCGTCGATGTGACGGTCCCCGATCGGCTGCCCGCGACCGTGCAGCCCCTGCCCGGCGTGCGCCGGGTCAATACGCCCGCCGACGTACGGGTGCGCCTCGATGCGAAGGCCGACCGCAAGGCGAAGGTCGCCGCATTGGGCAAGCGCAGGAAGGCGCCCCCGCCCTTCGACGCCACGCTGGACGTGGCCGTCCATGCGCCGAACCGCATCTTCGTGCGTGGGCGCGGAATCGACGCGGAACTCGGCGGTGACCTGCGCCTCACCGGCACTTCGCGCGACCCGGTGGCGGTGGGCGATTTCGCCATGCGTCGCGGGCGCCTCAGCATCATTGGTCAGCGCCTCGATTTCACCCGCGGCCGTCTGGCCTTCAACGGCGAGCTCGCGATCCCCGATCTCGACTTCCAGGCCGAGACCAAGGCCGCCGAGGTCACCGCCCGCGTCGCCGTGACCGGCCCCGCCAACCAGCCCGACTTCGTCCTCACCTCCGACCCGTCCCTGCCGCAGGACGAGGTGCTGTCGCGGCTGCTCTTCAAGAAGGCGGCCGGGGGACTTTCGCCCTTCCAGGCGTTGCAGCTCGCTCAGGCCGTGTCGCAGCTCTCGGGCGGGGCCGGCGGCCCGGACGTGTTCGAACAGGCCCGCAAGGGCCTCGGCCTCGACAGCCTGGACGTTTCCACCGGAGCCAGCGGCGGTCCGGCCCTGGGTGCCTCGCGCTATCTCAGCGACCGTCTCAGTGTCGGCGTCAAGGCGGGCGCCAAGCCTCAGGATACCGCCGCCACCGTGGATTACGACGTGACCCGTCGCATCAAGATCCAGGGCGAGGCCGGCAGCGACGGCCGCACGGCCGTGGGGGTGGGAGCCGAATGGGAATATTGATGGGGTCGGAGCGAATGACCGGCACCGGAGCGGCCTCGAAGACGTTATCGGCCGGCAGGACTCTCAGGGCCACGGCCACCTGACGGCTGACATAGCCTGCGGCGCCGAGCGGAGAGTGCCCGCCACATCGGGAAGGGGCACGCCGAATGATGGGCTGGTTTCGGGCCTTGATGCCGCGGGAGGATCGCTTCTTCGACCTGTTCGAGCGCCATTCTCAGACCCTCGTCGCGGGAGCGGAGGCGCTCCAGGGTGTCCTGAAGGGCGGCGACGGCGTGCCGGGCTATTGCCAGGTGATCGTTGATCGCGAGCACGAGGCGGACGCGATCACCGCCGAGGTTCTGCTCGCGGTCCGGCGCAGCTTCATTACCCCGTTCGACCGCGGCGACATCAAGGACCTGATCCAGTCGATGGACGACGCCATCGACCAGATGAACAAGACCGTGAAGACCATCGCCCTCTACGAGATCCGCTCCTTCGAGCCTCTGATGCGCGAGATGGGCGACACCGTGCTCGAGGCGGCGCGTCTCACGGCCGAGACGATCCCCCTGCTCAACGCCGTCGGCACCCATGCGGGACGCATCAACACCCTCACGGAGCGCATCACCCGGGTCGAGGGCCGCTCGGACGAGTTGCAGGAGCGTGGCCTCAAGGCCCTCTACCGGGCCCATCGCAAGGATGGCGGCGACGGCGACACCATGGCCTACATAATCGGCGCCGAGATCTACGGGCACCTGGAGGATGTGGTCGATCGGTTCGAGGACGTCGCCAACGAGATCAGCGGCATCGTGATCGAGAACGTGTGACGGGCATGGACGCCGCCTCCCTCGCGCTGCCGGCGCTGGCCGGCCTCATCGCCGTCGCCCTGTTCTTCGACTTCCTCAACGGCCTGCACGACGCGGCCAATTCCATCGCCACCATCGTCTCGACGCGGGTGCTGCGCCCGCAATACGCGGTGCTCTGGGCGGCGTTCTTCAACTTCATCGCGTTCCTGTTCTTCGGCCTCCATGTGGCGCAGACCCTGGGGACCGGGATCGTCGATGCCGGGATCGTCGACCCGCGCGTCATCCTGAGCGCGCTGGTGGGCGCCATCGCCTGGAACATCGCCACCTGGGTGTTCGGCATCCCGTCGAGTTCTTCGCACGCCCTGGTGGGCGGCCTCGTCGGGGCGGGCATCACCAAGGCGGGGTTCGACGTCGTGGTCTGGTCCGGCCTGTCGAAGACGATCGCCGCCATCGTGCTCTCGCCGCTCGTCGGATTCCTGCTCGCTCTCCTCCTCGTGCTGATCGTGTCCTGGACCTGCCGGCGCGCCACGCCCTTCGGGGTCGACCGGAGCTTCCGGCTCCTGCAATTCGTCTCGGCCTCGCTCTATTCCCTCGGCCATGGCGGCAATGACGCCCAGAAGACCATGGGGATCATCGCGGTGCTGCTCTACTCGCAGGGGCATCTGGGGAGCAGCTTCCACGTTCCGCTCTGGGTGGTCCTGGCCTGCCAATCGGCGATGGCGCTCGGGACCCTCTTCGGCGGCTGGCGCATCGTCCACACGATGGGCTCGAAGATCACCCGCCTGAACCCGATGCAGGGTTTCTGCGCCGAGACGGGTGGCGCCATCACCCTGTTCCTGGCGACCTGGCTCGGTGTCCCGGTCTCGACCACACACACCATCACCGGCGCCATCGTCGGCGTGGGCGCAGCCCGCCGGACCTCGGCGGTCCGTTGGGGCATTGCCGGGAACATCGTCGTCGCCTGGGTCCTGACCCTGCCCGCCGCCGCCCTCATCGCCGCGTGCTGCTACGTCCTGACGGGCTGGCTCGGCTGAGCGATCTTGCCCGGCTCGCCTGGAGCCATGATGCCGCGAACCTCCCCGCGAGACCCTTCTACTTGTGGTCGAGGAAATCAGGCACGCCTCACACTACCGCTGCTGCGCCAGTATTGGTGGCAAGTTGTGATGCGCGCGAATACTGAAATAAGTTTCGCGGTAAGGTTTTCGCGAGTTGGACGTGACAATACATGATTTGTCGTTATTCAAGTCATTGGTGGGGCGGGCAGAGTTTTTATTTACGTAAATTTGAATACGTGACCGTTCAGGCGGAGCGAATATAAATCAAATATCGATGAACTATATTTCATACAAGTAGTTATAAAATATTAAATAAGACTCTTTATTCGGTTATTATCATTGTATCGTTGGGGGAGTATAAGTCATGCGATTGTCGATCAAGGCCGTACTGATCGGCTTGTTCAGCATCGTCGTTTCGATTTCGGCAGCGCAGGGCTTGGTGGCCCTATACAAGCTTCAGGACATCGGCACGAAGATTGCTGTTCTGGTCGACAATGCCGTGCCGTCGGTGACTCAGGCCGACAAGATCAATCGTCTGGTGCTCCGGGTCCGCACGTCCCAGCTGCGCTACCTGACCGCTCCCAACAGCACCATCGAGCAGGCCGATCTCAAGCTCGCGAACGAAATGATGCTGGAGCGCAATAAGTCCATCGAAGACTACAAGTCCCTGATCACCGAAGCGGAAGAAAAGGCGATCTATGAGGATCTGATCGCCAAGATGGAGATTCTGAAGGCCGATTGGGGAAAGCTCCGCTCCATGCGCGAGAGCGACAGAGAGCAGGCGCTGAGCTTCTTCCGCGAAGGCAACCACGCGAATTATCGGGCGGTCGCCGACGCGGCCACCCGTCTGGTGGAGATCAATGTGGCGGCGGCCAACGCCGCCGGAGAGGCGGCGCGCAGCCAGCAGGCCGAAGCGATCCGGATCTCGATCATCATGCTCACGGTTTGCATCGTGATGGCCGTCTCGGCCATGATCTTCTCGTTTCTCGGCGTTGCCCGCCCGATCGAGCGCATGACCCAGGCCATGCGTCACATCGCCGGCGGTGACGAGACGACCGCCGTTCCCTCCATGGGCCGCCGCGACGAGATCGGCGAGATGGCCCAGGCGGTGGAAGTGTTCCGGACCAACCTGATCCGCACGCGTCAGCTCGAAGAGGACACGGTCCTCGCTCGGGCTTCCGCCGAGGAGCAGCGCCGTGCTGGAATGCGCAAGATGGCCGAGGATTTCGAGACGGCTGTCGGCGGCATTATCGGCATGGTCTCCTCCTCCGCCACCGAGCTTCAGGCCACGGCGCAGGCCATGACGGTGACGGCGACACAGACCGCGTCGCAATCCACCACCGTGGCTGCCGCAGCCGAGGAGGCCGCCGTCAACGTGAACACCGTCGCTGCCGCTGCCGAGGAACTCGGCACGTCCGTGCAGGAAATCGGCCGACAGGTCTCGAGCTCCGCCACTCTCGCACAATCCGCCGTCACGGAGGCCGACATCACGGCCGGCCTCGTGCAGGAACTCAGCGGCGCCGTGAGCCGGATCGGGGATGTGGTGAGCCTGATCTCGACGATCGCCAGCCAGACCAACCTGCTCGCCCTCAACGCCACCATCGAGGCCGCGCGCGCCGGTGAAGCGGGCCGGGGCTTCGCGGTGGTCGCCGCCGAGGTGAAGGAACTGGCCAACCAGACGGCCCGCGCCACGGAGGAGATCTCCCAGCAGATCGGCCACATCCAGGGCGCTACCGGCCAAGCGGTCTCGGCCATCGGTTCGATCACGATGCGGATCCGGGACATCAATGCCGTGGCGACTGCCATCGCGGCGGCGGTCGAGCAGCAGAGCGCGGCGACGCAGGAGATCGTGCGCAACGTCTCGCAGGCCTCGGCCGGTACCAACGAGGTGACGAGCAACATTGCCGGCGTGGCCAGTGCTGCCGAAGAGACCGGAGCCGCCGCGAGCCAGGTGCTCGGCGCCGCTGGCGAACTCTCTCAGCAATCCGAACATCTCACCGGAGAAGTGCACCGCTTCCTCGCCACGGTGCGGGCCGCCTGACCCGATTCCACCGCGCGGACCTACAAACGGGTCGGGCTCGCGGGAGCCTGACCCGTTCTCATGTCGACCGTCCGGGTTCACCCCCGGTGGGCGAAACCCTCACCGTCCGTCGGTCACCCTCTGTCCCGTCTCGCCGTAGCCGAGCCGGGCTCCCTGGCGGTTGACGCTTCCGAAGCGCAGGATGGCCTGTTCGAGGTAGTCGATCGCATCGATGAGGGCATCCCGCGCGGCCCCGACCGCCTCCTCGCCGTCCTCGTCCGGTGTCTCGGCGAAATTGACGGCGGCGATGAGAACCCGGTCGCGTTCCTCTTCGATCCGGCGGTCGCGCTCCACATGTCCACGCACATCGGCATCGAAGGCCTCGATCACCGCCCAGGGCAGTGCGTCCTTCGACGACGATCCGTCGAAGGCGCGGGCCTTGCGCCGGGCCTGTGCCGCCGCCGCCCTGACGATGTCAGCGAGTTTGACATCCATGGTCGGTCTCCTGGGGTGATCGGGTTCGAGGCGCTTTCGTTACCGTGCATCCCCTCGCCCCGCCCGCGGTGAGAGGGGGAAACCAGCCGCTCAGCTCCTCAGCCCCGGTGCCTCCTGGCCGGTGCGCGCGACGTATTCGGTGTAGCCGCCGCCATATTGATGGATGCCGTCGGCGGTGAGTTCGAGGACGCGGTTCGACAGGGCGGCGAGGAAGTGCCGGTCGTGGCTCACGAACAGCATCGTGCCCTCGTAGTTCGCCAGCGCGGTGATGAGCATCTCCTTGGTGCCCATGTCGAGGTGGTTGGTCGGCTCGTCGAGGACGAGGAAGTTCGGCGGGTCGAACAGCATCTTGGCCATGACCAGCCGGGCCTTCTCGCCGCCCGAGAGCACGCGGCAGCGCTTCTCGACATCGTCGCCCGAGAAGCCGAAGCAGCCGGCCAGCGCCCGCAGGCTCCCCTGGCCCGCCTGCGGGAACGAGCGCTCCAGGTCCTGGAACACGGTGAGCTCGCCGTCGAGGAGGTCCATGGCGTGCTGGGCGAAGTAGCCGAGCTTGACGCTTCCCCCCACGGCGATGCTGCCGTCGTCGGGCGGGGTCGAGCCGGTCACGAGCTTGAGCAGGGTCGACTTGCCGGCGCCGTTGATGCCCATGACGCACCAGCGCTCCCGGCGGCGGATCGAGAAGTCGAGTCCTTCGTAGATGGTGCGGCTGCCGTAGCGTTTGTGCACGTTCTTGATGATGACGACGTCGTCGCCCGAACGCGGCGCCGGCTGGAACTCGAACGCCACCGATTGCCGGCGCTTGGGGGGCTCCACCCGCTCAATCTTGTCGAGCTTCTTCACCCGGCTCTGCACCTGTGCGGCGTGGCTGGCGCGGGCCTTAAACCGCTCGATGAACTTGATCTCCTTGGCGAGCATCGCCTGCTGGCGCTCGAACTGAGCCTGCTGGTGCGTCTCGTTCAGGGCCCGCTGCTGCTCGTAGAAGACGTAGTCGCCGGAATAGGTGGTGAGTGTGCCGCCGTCGATCTCGATGACCTTGGAGACGATGCGATTCATGAACTCGCGGTCGTGCGAGGTCATCAGCAGGGCGCCCTCGAAGTTCTTCAGGAACGCCTCGAGCCAGATCAGGCTCTCGATGTCGAGATGGTTCGATGGCTCGTCGAGGAGCATCACGTCCGGGTTCATCAGGAGGATGCGGGCCAAAGCCACGCGCATCTTCCAGCCGCCCGAGAGCTTGCCGACATCGCCGTCCATCATCTCCTGGGAGAAGCTCAGCCCCGCCAGCACCTCGTAGGCTCGGCCTTCGAGGGCGTAGCCGTCGAGCTCCTCGAACCGGGCCTGGACCTCGCCGTAGCGCTCCACGAGGGCATCCATCTCGTCCATCCGGTCCGGATCGGCGAGGCCGGCCTCGATCTGCTTCAGTTCTGTGGCGACCACGCTCACCGGGCCGGCCCCGTCCATCACGGCGGAGACGACGGAGCAGCCCGACATCTCGCCGACATCCTGGCTGAAATAGCCGATGGTGATGCCCCGATCGGTGGCGACCTGGCCCTCGTCGGGCTCCTCCTCGCCGGTGATCATCCGGAACAGGGTGGTCTTGCCGGCGCCGTTCGGCCCCACGAGGCCGACCTTCTCGCCCTTCTGGAGAGCGGCCGACGCCTCGATGAAGACGATCTGCCGTCCGTTCTGTTTGCCGATTTTCTCGAGGCGGATCATGCGCGCATCGTTGTCCTGAGATCTGTCCCGCGGCCTTACGGCATGGCGCGCGGAAGCGGAAGGCGGGGTACCACGGGCACGATCCGGGAGGCACGGCTTCGCTGTCGCGGATGGGTGCCCCGGCCGGACCCGAGCCCAGATGCCGCGAGGGCCTTGCTTGGACAGCGCCGGGCCGATCGCGTATCCACGCATCGCCTCATTCAAAGGGTATTTGCCGAAGCTTCTCTGCCGAAGGTCCCCTACCCCGTGCCGGTCCAGTCGCTGATCCTCTACCCCGATCCACGGCTGCGTCTGCGCGCCGAACCGGTAAGCGTGTTCGACGAGGACCTTCGCCGCGATGCTGCGGATCTTGTCGCCGCCCTCGCCCGGGTTTCGGCCATCGGCCTCGCCGGGCCACATGTGGGGTGGCTCGCCCGCGTGGTGGCTTTGCGGCTCGAGCCCGGTACGCCGGCGACGATCTACGTCAATCCGGAGATCGTCTTCGCCTCACCCGAGACGGAGCCTCAGACCGAGGGCAGCGTCTCGATGCCGGGCGTCTCCGACATCGTGGAGCGGGCGGCGCGGATACGCCTTCGCTATGCCGATCTCGATGGGGCCTGGCATGAAATCGAATCGGAGGGGTTCGAGGCGGCCTGCCTGCAGCACGAGATCGACCAGCTCGACGGCATTTTCTGGATTGAGCGCCTGTCGCGGCTTCGTCGGGACCGTGCGGTGAAGCGCTACGCGAAGGCGAGGCGCGCGGCATGAGGCGTGGATCCCATTCCCGCCCGCTGGCGGCCTTGTTCCTCGCAGCGATAGGGGCGGCGCGCGCCGAAGCGCAGCCGGCCAAAGCTCCGACGCCCCTGCCGTCGTCCGCGGCCCTGCCCTCCGCGCCGGCGATTGGCTGCCCGTCATTGGCCAATCTGCGTCTTCTCCTGCGCCAGTCGGAAGGTGACCTCAAGAAAGCGGCCGCGACCCTGGCCGATCCGAAGGCCGACCACCTGAGTTGCAATCTTCTCGGACGTGATACGGTCGATGCCATCACGGACCATGCCGCCCTCAACGGCAACGAGTACGACTGCGTTGGCATCACCGGAACCAGCATCTGTTCCTGGACCATCGCCGGAACGGTCGTCCCGGCCGATCCGGCGCGAGCGGTCAAAAAGGCGCCGCCCCCCAAATCCAAGCGCTGACGGCGCGGCATGGCGGCGGGCGATGCCGCAGCGCGCCCTATATCGCCTCCGGTAGAGCCAAGCCGGAGATCCACACCATGAAGCTGTCGCAACGCCGGGGAATCGCCCTCCTGTTGATCATGACGGGAGTGGGCATGGCGGGAACGACCCTGGCCGGCGCCGGCTCGATGTCGGCGAGCGAGGTGGTCGCCTGCGATACCTTGGTCAACCTGCGGGTCTTGATGGGGCAGGCTCGGGCCGATCTCGGCGACCATCCCGGCTGCCGCCGAATCGCCCGCGATCGTGTCGGCGCACCGGAACACCGCGCCATGATCGGCGGCGCTCCGTTCGAATGCCTCGCGGTGAGGGACGAGCCCTCCTGCCTCTGGATCAAACCATAGGAGTCGTGCCGGAGGGAAGCGGATATTCGGCACCTAATACCGATGCGCTTTTCCGACGAACCGCCCTACCTTAGCCGCAACGAAGGGGGGTAAACTCATGGGTGACACTGCCGGATCATGCGGTGGAGAATCGGCTGGCCGTCAAGGGCGCCGCATCGCCTGCATGGTCGCTGTGGGATTGTTGGGATTGGTCTCGCAGGCTCGAGCAGAGGCCCCGATCAAGAGCCAGCAGGATGCAGCCTGCCGTAACGAGGCGCGTGCGAAGGTGTTCGTCACGCCCGATCCGGGTGGGATTGGGCTCTACGCGGTCGGCCGGCAGATCTACATGACCTGCATGGCGCGTTCCCAGCCACGCGCCGCACGTCGGCGACGATAGGCTACGTCCGCCGACGATCAGACGCTGCGCGGTGCGCCGATACGCGCCCGCAGGCGCAGGCGCAGGTTCTCGTTGGCCGTAGCGTCTGCATCGACGGCGAACATCAGCCGAAGAAGCCGGCTGATCGGGGTCGTGCCGTCTTGAACTGCGGCCTCGACCTGGTCCTGGAGCGCCATCCGCTCATAAGGACGCTGAGAATCGAAGCTCGACTGGGCCTGATGCGCCATGGTCTGCGTTCCGTCGCTCGGGATCACTTTTCCCCGGGCGGTTCGCTACGCGAAGACGTCCGCCTCCGCCAGTCCCTTTCGCCGACTATTCATAGCCGGCAGCCGGTTCGGACGCATTTGTGTCATGTGTGGCTTGCAGAGCGGTTCCAGACTGGACCCTCAGCGCGGGACAATGTGGAGACCATCATCGGGCAAGAGGTTGCGTGCCGGCCCGCCGGTCTGCTGGCCACGGCCCTGCTGATAATAGGGCAGTTCCGGCCGGCGGTCGTTATCGCTGCCGGAATCGTATTCCCAGGCCTGGTTCCACGGCGCCCGGCCACCCACGGTGATGCCACCGGTGGAGTCGATGTCCCGCACCACCGGACGATCCCGATAGGGACCGGAGCCGGCCTCCGCGGCAAAGGGAGCCGCCATCATCGTCAGGGCGAGCAAGGCGGAAAAGGCGGTCTTCATCACAGGCCTCGGAAGCACTGGCCGGGATCCGGCGCGAATCGATCACGTGATCCTATAACAGCAAAGGTTGTCGCGACGTTCCGCCCGTCCCATCGCTGCGCCATGGGAAGGGCGGACCAGAACGGAGAGGATCTCCATTGGTTCTGCCCGACCTGTCCCTACGCTCTCGGCATTTCCCCGACCCAAATGCCGCGCTCGACATGGTCCGTTTCATCAGGCGTTCGGGCATCAACACGGCCTACCATCTGGGAGCCTGGGCCTGTCACCTGCGTCATCCCGGCCTGCCGCTGCTCTTCGCCACCGGGTTCCTTGTTCTCGGCGTCTTCGTCGCGACCTTCAACGACCTGACGTTCCGGCTGAGTGCCCTGCCCTACGGCCTCAACCAGGCCCAGATCAGTCTGGTCTTCGCCGTCTTCCTGTTCGGTGTGATGTCATCCTCGACGGCAGGCTCCCGGGCGGACCTGTTCGGTCGTGGTTCCGTCCTCGCCTCGGGGATCCTGATCATGGCGGTGGGCATCGCCCTCACGCTGCTGCCCTCGCTTCCCGGCATGATCGCCGGCTTTGTGGCGGTCACGGTCGGGTTCTTCGTGGCGCGTTCGGTGGCGAGCGGCTGGGTCGACCGGATGGCGGCCGGGTCCAAGGGCCATGCGGCGTCCCTGTACCTTCGCATTGACTATCTCGGTTCGAGCTGCCTTGGTTCGGCCGGCGGATGGTTCTGAACAGCCGGGGCTTGGCCGGCTGTGGCAGCGTTCAACGTTGTCCTGCTCGCGCTCGCCATGGTGGCGGCCGCGCTCTTGTGCTGGAGCGAGCGACGGCGCGCCGCCTGAATCACAAGGTACAAAAAAGAAGCCCGACGCCCGGCGAGGGGCGGCGGGCTTGAGCGGATCCGCTTGCCGTCAATGCACGGTCGCGGCGGATTCCATCGGCGCCACGGCGCGCGGCTTCGTGGCGCGGAGCGGTTTCGTCGCCGTGGAGCTCGATGCAGTCTTGTTCGATGCGGTCTTGGTCGCGGCAGTTTTGGTCGAGGCGGTCTTGGGCGCCTTGGGCGCGGCCGGTGTTTTGGCAGAAGCAGCCTTGGCCGAAGACGATTTAACGCTGGCCGTCCTGGTCTGGCGCGGCGCGGTCTCGGACGCCTGGACCACGGCCTTCTCGGTGACGGCCTTGGCGGCGGTGCTCCGCGAGGCGCGGGGTTTCAGGGTCTTGGCCGGGCTCGGTGCCAGGCTGAGATCGGCGGTCACGGGCTGAACGTAGACCGGTGCGGAAAGGCTCGCCGCGCGCAACTCGGCCTCGGCCGTCAGCCAGTGATCCTCGGCGCGGCCGAACACTCGGCCCTCGCTTTCCCAAATGTCATAGGCGCGCTCGCGCACCAGCTGCTCGAAGGGATTCATTCGCGCTCTCCTCGTGGGTGGTGGCCCCGATGGAAGCGGAGGTTGGTTAATGCTCGGTTAATGTCACCCCGCGGCCAGGGCGTCTCAGGCTTGCGAGAGGCGTCGCGCGTTGGCGCGGACCTTTCGGCGGTATCCCGTGACCACCTTCTGCGTAGAGACCCCGGTCGCGATCATCATGGCCGCCTCGCCGGCCGCCATGATCTTCTCGCTGACCATACGCTGAGCCTCGATCTGCGCGGCCGGACCGCCCAGGGAGAGCTTCGCGAGACGAAGGCCGATCACCTGCTGCGATTCCATCGCGAGCAGGGTCGCGTCCATGCCGAGCTTCCACCACGCACCGAACATGTCAGTCCTCTCCACGCCGATGGGCGCAATGGCCGCGCTTATGCCACGCGGCTCGCCATGGTCGAAACGGGCGGCTCGGTCGAACCGACGTCACGGATGCACGATTCCGTGAGCGCGTCTCAATCGAAGGAGCGCGACTTCGCGGAGGACCCGCCGAGGCTGATCTTCTTCGGGGCCGAACCGCCGCCGAGGCTGATCTTGCGGGGCGGCGGCGGGGCGGCGGGGTTCGGAGCCGCAGGCCGTGCGGATTTTATCTGCGCCTGGCCATGGACCACCGAGCCGATCTCGCCCGCGACACGCACGAGGTCGTCCCGCTCGCAGGCTCGGGCGACAGAGAGGCCGAGCTGATGCATGTGGCTCTTGCCGTAGAGATAGACGGCAAGCTTGGCGCGAGTGGTGGGGGGGATTTCGGCGAGGATCTCGGGCAGGTCCTCGGGCTCGGCACGGTAGACCGCTCCGAGCAGGTCGAGGGAGACCGGGCAGGCGGGATCCGGCTCGGCGCCGCTGGTGGGGTGCGACTGGGTCATGGAATACCTGTCTGGCTCGTGGATGTCTGGGCGAGTGTGTGGGCCGGAGCCGTGTCGGCGGCGGGCGGTGTCGTCTGCGTCCGGACGACGGCGTCCTCCGGGCGCGGTTGAGGATTGGGCCGCGCCGGCCGCTCCGGCTGCAGACAGCCGCTGCAGACGGAGGCGATCGCGATGCGGGCGCGGCGGTCGGCTCGCTCCCACACCGCTTCGCGAGCGGCCCGGGCCCGTGCCACTTCCTCCGCCGATGGCATTCCCCCGCTGGCGCCGATCTCGGCCGGAGCGGCGTCGGGAGGCCTGATTCTCAGGAGGAGCGGTTCCTGGGCCAGAACGGGCGATCCTGCAAGAGTGCAGGCGAGAGATGAAGCGGCGAGCCGGCAAGCGAGGATCGTGCGGCCCATCGGCTCCTCAATCGGATCGGCAGACCCCTGGTCCGTCCGGGAACGATCGTCGGCCCAGGGTTAACATGACCTTAACGCGAAGACGACCTTGCCCCATGGGAGTCTCCATTCTCACCCAACACCGCTGTGCCCCGTATTCGACCCGACAGCCCGAAGCGCATCGCTGCGCATATGTCGGAGGGCCTGCCGGTTGCCGAGGGATGAATCTCGACCAGCGACGGTCGGCGTCTGGAGCTTCGCTGACAGGACGACAAAAGCCGATCCGGCTCTACACCACCCGTCAATATCTGAACCGTCCGGCATAAACAGGCTGCCCGGAACGGATACCGCACGCCTCGATCGCGCAATGACAGGAGAGGGCCAACCAGCGAAAATCCGTGATCTTCGGACTCCCCACGGCTGGACGAAGCCCCCTCTTTCCTTTTACGGGATAGGCGTGGGGCCTGTAGCTCAATGGTTAGAGCCGACCGCTCATAACGGTCTGGTTGCAGGTTCGAGTCCTGCCGGGCCCACCACCTTTTCCCTCTGTAGCTTCGACCTGCGGGACCCACTCCCATTTTAGGGGGACATTTATGGGGACAGATACGCGCGTTTCGGCCCCACTCGGAGGTTCTCCGGCGGGGTTGTCGGCGACTCGGGATTAGGGCTCGTGGCTCCGTCCGTGGCGGTCACGGGAGCCGCATGCATCTGCTCCCGTGACCCGTTCCAGGTCACGCCGCGAGCAGGCCGCTCTTGATCCTAGAGACGGGTCGGTCGGCATCCATTAGCACCGCCGCCTGCAACACCTTGGGATCGAGGGGCCGATCCTTGTGGACTAGGCCCCAGGTGACCTGATCCCGGAGCCAGCCCGGCTTGACCCGCGGACCGCCCTTCCCCCGCAGTTGCTCGCACCAGTCTTCGATCTCGGTCACTTGGAGCCGGCGGTTGAGGACGTTGAGCACGTGCTGCGGGGGGAAGTCGGGGGCGACACGAACGTCGTCGTAGACGGCGTTCAGGGCGAGCCGGGCGTCGTTGGCCGTATACTAGGCAAAGCTCATCTCCACCGTCTCGATGAAGAGACCGTTTGGCTTGTTGCCGTCCTTGACGACCCCGTCCATCAGGCGGTTCAGTTCGGTGTTGCGGGCCTCGGCGGCCTCGATGCGGGCGACGGCGACCTGCGTCTCGAAATCCATTTCCATTGCTGCTCTCCCTCGTTTGATGGGAGGCAAGCTGAGCCACGGAAGTGACCGCCACGCTTAGGAGCCGGGGCCAGTGGGGATCGCGGTTGCCGCCCGGTTTCCGGGATCAGTCGCATTCTACCCGTTAACCCTGGGGGGGGGGGCGAGCCGAACCGCCTAGTGGAGGAAATCTGACGCTTGGTACCCTCTGGCCGCGTCCGAATTCGACCCAACCCGGAAGTTAGGCTTGCCCGCTCCGAAGGTCCGATCTTGCGGCCACCGCGGCTTCCGAGAGCTTGCCGACCTCGTCGGCGACCATCGGAGGCAGCGTGAGCACGCCAGCCTGCAGGACGTCGCGGATGGGCACGAGAAAGTTCGTCCGGTAGGGCTTCGGCGTCTGTTGCCCCAAGAATTGGACGTGGACCTTCGATTTCGCACCGCGGGTGGCGGGAGCCGTCGGGAAGCCTAGGCGGCCGTGTACCCACACCAAGGTTGAGGGCTCCACTCGCTCGGAGCTTGTGGCGGAGCGGAGTTCGGCATCGGGACATGCCCCTATCGCGTCCGACAACAGGCGCAACGCCTCACCCGCCCTGACCGTGCCGAGCCAAGCGCGGGTGGCGGCGAGGCGGTCGTTGGGGGGCAGAAGTCTCGACGCCCACCGGTCGAGCTCGGCCAGCACGGACTCGGCCGACCCGCCGCCGAAGAGCGATGGATGCGCTTGGTGGAACACCGCGGCCGAGAGACGGAACCAGAGCGCGTCGGCATCCTCGGCCGCCCACTCTGTCGCGCTCCAGAGGGCGAGGGCGGCCGACAGCCGCGGAGAGCATAGCGCCGCCATGAACGCGTCCCTGTCCGGGGCCGCGATGGAGCCAATTCGAGTGGTGAGCGTTCCAGGGGCATCGCCGCCCCCGAAGAATAGGGTGCTCCACAGGCCTCGGGTGGCGCGTCGATAGTCGCTCGGCTCCAAAAGCCCGGTGGCGAGCCCTTTGACGAGGAGGACGGCCGCCATGGCTAGGTCGGCCCCGAGCAATGCAGGCGTCCGCGTCTCCACGAAGGCCGGCGCTCGCAGCGCCTGCTCCATCGCGGACAGGGCGCGTCGCAGCCGAACGCCCTCGCGCTCGTCTGGCGCGGGGGGGCGTTGACCGAGTAATTGCTGCTCTGCGGCTTCGGCATCCGGCTCTTCGCCGTCGGCGTCGCCCAAGTCTGAAGGCGCTGCGGGAGGATCGCCGGCTGCCCCGCCGACCGCGAACAGCGCCTCGACGATGGAGAGAAGGTCGGCGGCAGCTGTCTCGGCGTGATCGCTGGCAGCCCGCGCCGAAGGGCGCCCGAATTCCTCCGAGAAGGCGTCCAGGGGATCGTAAGGCTGGGCGGCGCCCCTGCGCGGCGGCGCCCGCTCGAAGTGCCGCCGGGCGGCTTGCGGATCGCAGACGTAGTCCCTGAACAGCTCGAGCACGTCGCGGAACGTGCGGCTCGGCAGCCAAGCCGCATCGCCCTCGTCACGAAGGCGCTGGATAACGCGCCGGAGCGTCGCAGGAGCCGAGAGGCTCGCCTCGTCGTCGACCCATGCCTCGGCGCTGACAAGTGTCGTTCCGTCCGGCGCGAGGGCCTCGATCGATACCGTCCTCGGCCTTAAAGGGACATCGAAGGCCACGACGCCGGCCGCGGGGTCAAGCTCGGTCGCGCGCTGGGCCGATCCGGACAGCACGACCCGGACGCGATCAACCCCCATAGGGCCGCGATAGGCGATCCGCAGCCGGCCGGCCTCGAACCGTGCAGCGAGTATCCGGAGCGGCGCATCGGCCGGGATATCCCAGCCCTCTGAAGGAGGCGACTCCGGCAGCGGCGGGGGAACATCGCTCCGCACTAGCCCGGCGAACAGCGCTTCCGCGACTTCATGCCTGACCGCCTCGACCGCCATCAGCTCGGCGTTGCCCCATGAGCCCTCGGCGAGGAGCGCGGCCTGCGAGCAGTTGGCGCTGCCGACGGCCAGGACCGTCCGAGCGTCGCCCCGCAAGGCCAAGACTTTGGCGTGGATGAAGCTGGGGCGCCGGTCCTGCTCGCAATCTATGGATTTCAGGGTGACGGTCGCGGGCAACTCCTCCGCCGCGGCGCGCGATAGGCCGGCCCTGCCAGGCTGGATCCAGCATGTTACCGGCGCCGCGAATCTTCGCGCGACGGCTGCAAGGGCGGCCCCGCGATCGTCGTGATAGGGAGCGAGCACCTCGACCGCACGCACCGGCTCGTGGACATGGGCCGCTATCTGCTCAAGGAGGTTACTCGCCGCGGGCGAGCCGACGAGACCCGCCGGCGCCGGCAGCTCCGCGGCCCAGGCCTGTTCGCGGTCGAACACCGCCCCTAGCCAGTCGCTGAGCGGTTCCGAAAGCGGCAGCCGCGGAAGCAGGGAGGTTACGTAGTCGCGCAGCGCAGCGATAAGCGACGCGCCCTCGCCATCCGTCGCGGCGAACGCCCACGCCTCGTGATTGGCGGACATCCCCCCATGAGTGAGGTTCCCGCTGCCCACCGCCAGCGACGC
Source organism: Methylobacterium sp. CM6241 (assembly GCF_054817845.1). Taxonomy (NCBI): domain Bacteria; kingdom Pseudomonadati; phylum Pseudomonadota; class Alphaproteobacteria; order Hyphomicrobiales; family Methylobacteriaceae; genus Methylobacterium; species Methylobacterium sp. CM6241. The sequence goes on along the minus strand of NZ_CM139246.1, from coordinate 3,296,278 downwards.
CCCGGCCCGACCGGAGAGCAAGAGCGCCTTCGGGTGGAAGCGCCTCGCACTCCCGAGGTCGACGGGCACGACGCGGTACCGGTCGCCGAGGCCGTCGAGCAGGCCGGATTGGGCGGCGAACGCCTGGGATGCGCAGGCCGCGTCGGCGAACACGACGAGCCGCGGATCGCCCGCTCGGCGGAGCATTGGCGCCATTACGGATTGCAAGAAGAGGAAGTCGATATTGTGGGTCAGGACCAAGGCGTGCAGCGCGTCGGGAACCTTGCCGGTCAGCCAACCCAGGACGTTCCGCCTCACGATACGGCCCCGAGGCCGGGTACGCCTGCGTCCTGGAGCATTTTGATCGCGTTCCACAGCCGCGTGCCGCTCCGGCCGGGGCTCGTCGGCCTCCTCGTCGCCAGCAGTTTCGGCCCTTCGGGGAAGAAGCGGAGTGAGCACTTCTGGCGGCCGCCCATCTTCCGGAAGGTCGTCGCGAGATGTGCTTCGATCGCGACCGCGGCCAACGACTTTAGCGTCTCGGCGAAGGGACGTATGTCTGCGGCGGCGACGCACGCGAGCGCGCGCTCGCCGACGGCCTGCCGGTCGGCGAAGCGCCCCGTGGCCCGAAGGTCCGCGCTTTGGGCAGCCAGCGCGGCGACGAGCGCGAAGGCGGCGAGGGCCCGCGCGTGCGGGCGGAGCGATCCGAGGTCGCTTGGGATGGCTTCGCCGAGCCACAGTTCCGGCGGGACACTTCCCCGTGCGTCGACGCCGGACATGGCGCCTGCCTCGCCGGCCCTCGGCCAGGCGACCACGAGTCGAGCGGGCAGATCCGCCTCCGCCAGCCACGCGGCGATCAGCTCCGAGACAGTAGCCTCTCCTTGCGCGTCGACCGCCGCCGACACCGCGCTCAGCATCAGCTCGATCGCGAAATGCAGGCGGCAGCGCCACTCGTACTCAGCCCAAGCGAGGTCAACCAGATCGGCACTCGCGCCGGTCGCGGCACGGCGCCATGCCGCGGCCAGCAGTGCATCCGCGCGTATCGGCCCAGGCCCGCTTCCGGCGCGCAGCCAATCGACGGTCTGCGCGAAGCGGCAGTACGCGTCGGCAACCCGCCCGGGGCCTTCATGAGGGTGCCACGGCTCCAATAATGCGCTCTGTAACGCGGCGCGCTCGTTAGGCGAGGTTGTCAGTGACTTTAGCGAGAAGTGAGCGGCGAGGGCGCGCGCATCCTCCCGTCCGATACCTTCGGCCGATGCGACCGCTCTCCACGCCGTGCCGTTGAGCGCCTTTCGGCGGATCTCCCACACGGCGCTCCCGCGCGTAGTCACGGCGATCGGAACGGCCGAGCCTGCCGGTGGGTTCGTGAGCAGCCCCACGGCGCGGCACGGGCCGAAGTAGGTGCCAAGCATGGCGCCACCCCCTGTCGCCGGGAAGGACACGACCTCGCCGGCTGCGAGCGCCTCCATCTGGCTCTCGAACGTCTGCCTACCGATGGCTCCGGACGCGCCCTCGCCCGCGTCGACTGTCGTGCAGGCCAGCACGAGGAACTCGATACGGCGCAGGAACGCGGCGAAGCGGTCTTGCGAGTAGCTTGCCTCTCCGGCTGCGGACTCGGACGAGAAGAACTCCGCGACCGCCCAAGGCAGGATGGTTATGTATCGCCCTCGCTGCGAGACGGTCGTGATGCCGTTGACAAGCGAGGCCTCCATCTGCTGATCGAGCCCCCTGACCCCGGCGATATCCAAGCCGGCCGTGCTGTCCTCGGCCGCATCGCCCCATGCAACATCCACCGTCGAATTACCCCTCTGGCACTATCAAGCGGGATGCTGCCATGGCAGTGCAGTTGGTGCCATATCCTTGCAGTCTTGGGTACTTTGCCGAGGCGATCGCTGCCAGGTACCATTCAGCGCGCAGCCCCGTTCCGACATCCGTGATCACGCGCGTAGCGGCAACAGGCTACCGGGTGGGCGAATGGTGAGAAAAACAACCGGACACTTCGGCTTACGCCAAAGGCGGCGGGATTTCCGGACCGACCGCATTCTGCCAGACCATGCCGAAAGCAATATGCTCCAGCTAGGCACGGAGATCCGCTGTTGCGTGCAGACCGGACATTCCGGAGCCCACCGCTTGAAGTCCGAAAACCACCCATAGCGAACGATACCAAATGTCGGATATGGTCCACTAGGCTGCCTGGGCCTTCGGGGCGCGCCGCGGCGGCCGGGCCTCGTCCTCGATCATGAGGGCTAGGTGGAAGCGGGCGTACCTCGGGTCGGCCTCGCGCAGGTCGGCGTGCTTGGGCCGCGCGAGTTCGACGAGCCGGCGGGCAGCGTGATGCGCGAGCCAAATCGCGTCCAGCCGCGGACCGGCCAGCCGCTGGACCGCGGCCGCCCAGTTCCGGCCCTTCGCCGCGGCGTGACGCAGCCGGGCGCTGAGCGCCAGGTTGACCATCCAGTCGGGGCTGTCCGTCCGTATCCGGACCTTGCGGCAGAACACGTCGAACCTAGCGATCTGCCGCGCCTGGGCTTTTGCATCCCATGAGAGCGGGATTCGACCGTGAGCGAGTGCCACGCGCCGCATGTCGTCGATGTCGTCCTCGTCCATCACCGGCATAGCCCGCCCTCCGTCGTCGGGGCGAGATCCTGGGCGGTGCGGGTTACCGCCACGCTCAGTTGCCAGGGCCGATGGTAATCGCGGTTGCTGCCCGGTTTCCAGAATTGTTCGCATTCGAGCCATTCGCCCTCATCGCGGGTCGTTGTTGACTGGCCACCCGGCCCCGCACGACGCGCGGCAGATGCGTCACAATTCTTTGGATCCGATCTGGAGCCTTGGCTTACCGATTGACCCGGCGGCCGCAGCATGGCCCCTGTTTGTTCGGGTTAAATTTCTTCAGAGAGAAGGCGCATCATGCCGATCCTGGCCGGAAACGACGACAGATGAACTTCATGTTCCCCGCAACCACCCCGGCGTCCGATCCGAAGGGTCGGTATGCCGCGCTGAGCGCGGACAAGTTGCGTGGTGGGTACTACACGCCGTCGCCGGTGGCCGAATGGCTGTGCGCCTGGGCCATCCGTGACAAGGGCGACACGGTCCTCGAACCGAGTTGCGGGGCCGGGGCCATCGCGACCGCCGCCGCCGCGCGACTGCGGACCCTCAAGGCGAGTGCCACCACCGCGGCTAAGCAGGTGACCGCCGTCGAGCTCGTCGCCGACGAAGCAGCGAAGGCGAGAGACGGCTTGGCAGTGAGCCTCGGCAAGGGCGCGGCCAAGGCGGTCGTGGAGAACGACTTCTTTGCATGGTGGGACGGGTGCCAGGAGCCCGCGTTCCATGCCGTCGTCGGCAACCCCCCGTTCATTCGATACCAGTCGTTCCCCGAGCCGGCACGTGGGCGCGCGATGGCCATGATGGAGCGTCTCGACTTCAAGCCCAACAGGCTCACGAACATTTGGGTGCCGTTCGTCGTCGCCTCCGCCGAGGCCCTTCGTCCCGGCGGACGCCTCGCCATGGTCATCCCGGCCGAACTGCTGCAGGTCACCTATGCCGCGCAATTGCGCAGCTATCTGACCGCCAAATTTCGGCACATCGACATCGTCGCCTGCAACGAGCTCTTCTTCCACGGTGCGGAGCAGGAGGTCGTCCTGCTCATGGCCGACGGCGCCCTCGCGGAACGGTCGCCGACCAACGTGTGCCGGGTTGCCGTCACCGAGGCCGCGACCGTCAAGGACCTGCTCTCGTCCGATCCCATCGACCTCCTGTCCAAGAGCGAGGAGAAGGACGTCCGAGGCGACAAGGAAAAATGGCTCAAGTACTTCCTGTCCGCACAAGAGATCGGCCTGCTGCGGGATCTGCGCGACCACCCGCGCATCGTGAACCTCGGCACCCTGGCCGACGTCGATGTGGGAATCGTCACGGGAGCGAACGCGCACTTCGTCCTGCGACGCAGCGAGGTCGCGTCCAGGAAGCTCAAGAAGCACGTCTGCAAACTGGTGTCGCGGTCGGCGCACCTGCGTGGTGCCAGCCTATCGAAGGACGATTGGGCGGCCCTCGATGCGGATGACGAGCGCGTCCATCTGGTCGACATCCGAGCGGGCTTGGCCGGCCTTCCCCCTGGGAGCGCCGCCGCCGCGTACGTCGCCGTCGGCGAGGCGGCCGACGTCCATCTCGGGTACAAGTGCAGCATTCGGAAGCCGTGGTTCCACGTCCCGAGCCTGTGGTCCCCGGATGCGTTCCTCTTCCGCCAGATCCACGACTTCCCGCGGATGGTCCTGAACGGCGCCGGCGCGACGGCGACCGATACGATCCACCGCGTAAGGTCCAGGACGGTCGATCCGGGTATGCTGGTCGCCGGAACCTTCACCCATCTGTCGGCGGCCTCGGCCGAGATCGAAGGGCGGAGCTACGGTGGGGGCGTCCTTGAGCTTGAACCGACCGAGGCGGAGCGGCTGCTGGTCCCGGATGCCGAGGCCATCGCCGCAGCCCTGCCCTTGGACGAGTGCGACCGCTTGGTGCGTGCCGGCAAGCTGAACGACGTGCTCGTGGAGAATGATCGCCTCGTCCTTCGCGGCGCCATGGGCCTGTCGGCGACGGACTGCGAGACCCTTAAAGGCGCATGGGACCGGATGCGCGGGCGTCGATTTGCTCGCGGACGGGCAGCAAGAGCGAAAGCCTAGAATCTGAACTCAAGCTGCTTCACATTGCAGCTCTGCTCGCGACACCTCTCGGACGTTCGCTGCTCTCCGGGCGCTCGGGGAAGCAGAAGTAAACGAGGCCCCGCTGGCCCGATTCTCGACTGAGATATGTGAGATATCGTTCCCATGAACCGCGGCGCCAAAGGTAGATGGCCGGCGCAACAGATTTGCTCTCGGAACCAAGAAGCAAGGTTGCGCTCCGCTACCAGTGCCGCTCGGGATCATCGCGCCGCCAAAACCGCCATTCGTCTGGATCATGGCGATGCCAAGCAAGCAGCAGCGTAGCGCGCTCCCGGACTTCGTCGCCATAGCGCTCTTCATCCGCGATTTGCCGTAGCACGGATAGCGAGTCTTTCGTCATTCCCCAAAGCGGCATAAGGCTGTAACCGAGACTGGGCCGTTGAAAATCGCACTCCGGCAATAGCGCAAGAGCCTTGGCTATCTCGTCGGCGCCGAACTTTAGCACGGCAGATACTGCACTACGCCTCACATCATTCGGAATATCTCCGGAGTGATAGCCGATGTCGTCGTGCCCGAGCAGCATGGCGAAAGAAATCGGCGTATCAATAGTTAGTTGTTCGAGAGGCCGGTTTCGATAGGCTTCTAACAGGCACTTCCATGCAGGTGCTTTATCTCGGTGCCGGGCTCGAAGTACACGTGCTCCAAGGCCATGTGTTTCTGGGTCTGTATCATTGATCCACTCGCAAAGTGTGTTGAGTGGAATGATCGGCGCCTCACCGAGGAGCGTGGGCACGAGAATGTTCGAAAATTGGACGGCATCAAATCGGTTCCAGGCCGATTTGGCAAATGTGAATGTCGTTCCAGTCTTAGGCGTGGACTGGCGATGATGGCGGGAGGCGGCTTGTAAATCGATCCAGTAAGCAGATGCCTCGCCTGGATCATAGACGACACCAATAGTAAGCAAGTCATGGTTTGCCCAATAATAAATATGAGCAGATTTCGCTGGAATACGACAGTGATCTGTCGTTACATAGCTGTCGCCTGACTTAATTTGGAGCGCGATCTCTCGGGGGCGGACTACCCCGTCCACCACTAATACGATGGTAGCGTCCTGGCCGACATCGTGCTGGAGATTGATCTCCTTAAAAAACGAGCCCGCGCTTTCGACTATGGTGCGCGCATAGTTTACGCCAGCGCGCTCGGTGACGAGATTGCCCCTGGTCTTCATATCGTGTTTTAACCCTAAATCTCAGCCCCCCGGCGGCGGCACCGGGACATCGAGCTCCTCGTCCTCGGCGATCTCCGCCGCCTCCTGCTCCTCCTCCGCCTCATGCGGGGGGAGGTTCTTGTAGCGGTCGAGATAGGCCGGATAGATCCGACGGGGCATCTCCTCGATGCGGAGCGGGCTATCGCGGGGCGGGACGTTCTGGTCGATCAGCCCGGTGTCCGGGTCCCAGACGCACATCGCGATGGCCTCGGCCAGGTGATGCTGATCGAGTTCGTCGTCGCGCGACCCGAGGCGTTCGAGGGTGCGGATAAGCGCGCGTTCCTGGGCCTGCTGCAGGGCCGGACGCGGCAGGGCAACGACGAACGCCACGATGCAGTAGGGAAACCTGGTGTGCACGGTCGACGCCTCGGTCGCGAGGTCGTTGATCATGTTCTGCCAGTTTTTCCGGATGCTGCTGGCCTCGTTCAGGCTCTTGGAATCGTAAACGACGCGCGGCCCATCCGGACGATAGGCGGCGTCATAGTTCTGGGGTCGAATGCCGCCGACGATGCGCGTCTTGCCCTTCTCGACCGAGTTCGGATGTTCCGGTGGCGGGAGCAGGCTGTCGTTGACCGGATCGACCACCGGGATGTCGCCCAGCATCGCCGCAAGCGCATTCGCGAACGCGGTGTCGAATACCATGCCGAAGTCCATGCCCTGCTTCTTGTCGAAGCTATTCACGGCCTTGGCCTTAGGGACACCAGCGGCGGTCGGAGTTCCGACGTCGCTCCGCCAGATCCGGCCCCATTCCAGGAGCGTGGCGACATCGACCTGCAATGGCGGCATCTGTCGGAGGATGCTGGTCTGACGGGGTGCGCGCGGCCTTGGCGGTCGTCTGGCCATCATCGTCCCGGAGCTTGAGTGCAACCTCACGGCCGTATCTGATTCCATCCCGGAGGCCTAGCGGCGTCCCGGCATGGCGCCGGCTTTCCGACCTTAACCAAGGAGGAAAGCCGTCGTTGACGAGATTTCCGGCCAGGGTAGGTTGGGATGACCGCCGCGTTGGCGTTCAGACCACTCAGTCGAAGCGGAGCCGGCATCAACACCGGTGATGTTTCGCCTCCTCGTGAGGGCAAATCCTCGTGGGCGATCCCACCGGTCAGGTGGCCTGAGTTGATTTCCCGGCGCACTCAAGCTGGGGCATACCAAGACGGAACTGGGCTCCCAATCGGGGGCCCTTTTTCGTACCAGCATGCTATCCATGGGCCCCATGCTGATCGTCCTTGACCACATGCTGCCCGACGTCTGGCCCGCACCTGAAGGATGGATCGTCGTCGGACGCGTCGGCTCCCGGGCCCTGGCCTACGACGAGGCGCGGCGGCCGTACCTGATCGGCGACGGCGAGCCCGAGGCCCTCGATCCAGCCGCCGTAAATCCGGCGCTGCTCCCCGCCGTCGACGCCGCCTGCCTGCGCCTCTGGCCGGGCGGCTGGGTCCACGCCCTGCCGGCGGCGCTGGGCCTGAATACCCGCACGACATCGAGGGACCGGATCGCGGCAAAGGGCCTGTCGCCGAACGTCCTGCGCGTCATCGCCTCCGCGTCCAGCCACGACGACGCCGAGGCGATGGGACGGCTCCTCTCCGCGCTGGCCCACTACGCGGACACCGTGTCCGACGGCCCCGGCGAGGGCGACCGGATCGAGGACGCCCTACGCGCGGCCGAGAACGCCGCTGACATGTTGGCCAGCGTCCGCCGGGGGAAAACCTCACGACCAGAAGGATGACCTTCACCGTCCGTTAGGATTGCCCTGCTAGACTTGCAGGCATTCGCCAGACGGCTGCCTCGTGCATCCCCCGTCAGGCTCCTCGCCCAGCGGCTGCCTCTGTGCATCGCCGCCAGGCCAACACGGTGACTTCCGATGACCAACGACCGTTCGCGGGCGGCTGCGGCCGCCGTCACGCTCGACGCCTGCCTGAGTGGGCTCTGTCCACCCCCCTCCCGACACGACTCGCCGTTCCGGCTGCTCCACCTGCTCCTTGCGGTCCGCTGCCCGCGGGACCAGCCGCGCCGGCGTGACGTGACGCGCTTCGGCGACGATGACCGGGTCCTCGCCCTATGGCAGGCTGCGTACGCAACGGCCGAGGACGTCCGCGACAAGGGGTGGACCGACCCGTACCGGGCGCACACCGCCCGGGTCCGCCTCGTTTGCCTCCTGGAGACGTCGGAGCGCTTGCTGCAGGAGCTCGAGGAGCGCCTGGACCTCGACGCGTCCGAAGTCGAGGACGTGCTGGTCTTCCGGGAGGAAGTCGAGCAACTCGCGGGCGCGGCCGCGGGCTGCCTCGCCGAGTGCGGGGACCAGGCGGGCCACGACTACTGTCGGGAGCGCGCCGCCTGGCAGTGCGAGCACGGCCTGGAAGGGCACCGATTCGCCAGCGCCCTGGTCGGCCTCTCGGGCGGGTTGCGGTGCTCGTGGCGGCCCGGAAGTCCTGGCCTCGGGACGTTGGCTGCCGCGCTGCAGAGCGGGGACGCGACGGTGCATGATGCTGCCCGTGCGGCCGCGCCGGAGACGCATTCCGAGGCCACGGACGACGACCGGGCGGGGCTCCATCGGCTGCCGCCCAGCGTTGACCCGGAGCCGAAGCCCTCGCCGCTGACGCTCGTCGTGTGCCCGCGGCTCGATCACCTCCCCAAGCCCGGCACGCACGCCCGCGACCGAGGCGAGAGCCCGCGTGCCCTATGCGACAGCGTTTCCGAGGTCGCGCTGCCGCTGTCCCCGACGCCCGATCCTGTCGCGTTCGCGGCAGGGCTGCGGGCGGCCTATCCCTGGGCGAGCGAAGTGATCGAGCGGTACGCCACGGACCTCGCAGGCGCGACGTACGCAGCGTTCCGCCCACGTGTCCTCGTAGGCGGCGCCGGCTGCGGGAAGACCTCGTTCGCCCTGGCGCTGCTCCGGGCGGCGGGCCTGCCCGAGACGCTCTTTTCGGCGTCTGGAATGATGGATGGGGGATCCTGGGCAGGCACCAGCCGGCAATGGGGAACATGGCGACTGTCCGTGCCCGCCCAGGCCATCCTTCGGGCGCGCTGCGCCAGTGTCGGTATCGTCGTCGACGAGGTCGAGAAGGCCGGACCATCCCGCCGGTGGGGCCGCCTCGACGAGACGCTCCTGCCGTTCCTGGAGCGGGGGACGACGGCGAGGGCGATCTTCGACCCGGCCGTCGAGGCGCCCTTGGACTTGAGCGGCGTGTCCTACGTGATCACCGCCAACGACACCGCCGGCCTGTCGGGGCCGCTGCTCGACCGGGCGCCGGTCGTCCATTGGCCGCTGCCGCGGCGGGAAGACCTGCCCGTCGTGGCGGCCGCCATCCTCGACGGTATCCGGCGCGAGCAGGGCCTCGACGAACGCTGGGTCCCGGCCCTGGACGGCAGCGAAATGGACGCCCTCTCGGCCTGGCGTGGTGGATCGCTGCGGCCCCTCCGCCGCATGGTCGAAGTCGTCGTGGCGTCTCGCGACGGGTTCGCCCGCCGCCAGCCGAACTGAAGGGGAGTCGGTTGAGATGGGCGCCCTTTCCGAAGTCCGGGACCGGCTGCGGCTCGCCCAGGCTTGGGGCGAGCCGTCGCGCCTCTTCCTCGTCGCCGCCGAGCTCCATGTCGGGCGCCTCGAAGACCACGTCGGGGCCGGCCTCATCGGTCCAGACGTCGCCCTGGCCGAGGCCCTCACGGCGGAGGCGGCCGCCCACGGCGTTCACAACCGCGGGTCCGTGGAGGCGCGCCATGACCGGCCATCGCTTTGAAGGCGTCGAGGTCTACTGGCACCGCGGCCTCCATGCCTGGAGCGTCCGCGGTGCCCCGCGCGGCCGGGTCGTCGGGCACGTCCCGGCGCTGGCCCTGGCGGACTGCCGGTTCCTTGCGTCGGACGCGGCGCGCCGCCGGTGCCAGGCCACCGGTCGGCGCGAAGTCCACGCCTTCGTCCGGGGCACACGCTTCGACGGCGCCCGGCCGGCCGGTGCCGTTCGCGTCGGCTACCGGATCGATACGCCGGGTTTCCGGCGGAGCGACACCGGCGGGATCGTCACCGCCGCGACCGCGGCTTGGTTCGAGGAGGATGGCTCATGTTGGTTCGCGTAGTGCTGATCGCCCTGGCCCTGGTGGCCATCCCCGCCGCGGCGCAGGCGTTCCCCTCGGAGGGCGAGCCCTGGCACCTGGAGGTCCGCGCGCCCGGGCCCCCGGGCACGCAGCGATTCGCTCGGGTCGTCGCCGAGCCGGAGGCGGGCAGCGGCTGGTCGGTCACCGTCACGTGCGGGACGGTCAATGCGCGGACCGGGAAGGAGGCCGTGGATCTCCGGGCCCGGGGCCACGCCGCCATCGGGCGCGGGGGGCAGCTAGGCGGGACGTGGACGCCCGTCGGCGGTGGGACCACGGGCGGGTTCTCCGTCGACCGGCCGGACGACAGGTTGCTCGACGTTCCGGTAACGATGGCGGCCCCATGCCCGTCCGGCGGCGGTGACCTGTCGACCGGGGACTGAGTGAGCCCTGGTGCCATGCGCGGCGCCGGCGGAGGATCGAGACAGGACGAGGGAGGCGAGCGTGAGACTGAGGGACCAGACCAACGAGGAGCTCGCCGACGCCGCCGCGCTGCGGGCGCGCCTGGCCGGGGCGTTCGGCGCCGAGGCCGCCGCCGCGCCGTTCTTGGACAAGTGGGAGCTCAAGCGGGCGCCCGTCGGCCACGGCGTGGTCTTGTTCGGCTTGTGCTGGGGGCACCCTCTCCACGGCGACGCGTTCGTCACGACGTCGAACGTTACCGAGCTTGGCGAGGGCTACGCGAGGACGGCGTCGGGCCGGTTGTACGCCCTCGGACGCGAGGACCGAGAACACCGCCGGCGGCGAGTCCTGACCGGGCAACGGGGGCCGTTCCGGATCGAGCAGGCCCCCGAGCCGGACGCGGCGCCGGGAATCCGGCGCTAGGCGTTTTCTGCGACCCTGGGCGGCTTCGCCAGGGACACGGCCTCAGGTGCGGCCTTCGGGGGCTTCGCTAGGGACACGAAGAACCGCGGGTTAGCCATGGTCTCGGCGTAGACCTTCGCCCGCCTCGCGCAGTCGGTCTTCCACCAAGCCTCGAAGCGGGCCAGCCTGGCCTCCTCCTTGGCCGCCGCCGCGGCCTTCTTGGCCGCCGTCACGGCCTTCTTGGCATCGGCCACGGCCATGTTTTTGGCGTGGATTTCCAGTGCACGCTCATGGGCGGCGCTCCTCCTTCCCGCTTGGAGATCGACCAGCGGGCTCGCGAGCTTGGCCTCCCCGATGGCCGTGAGCGCATTGATGGCGAGGGTTAGGAGGTGGTCCCGCGCCTTGCCCATCTCCTCCCTGCCCGGGGCACCCTCGCCATCGCGCCAACGTCGGAACGTCCGTTCGTCGCCTAGACCGAGGCGTTCTCTAGCGTGCACATGCCAGCGGGGTCCGAGGACATCAGAGTACATCCGGTTGAGGTTGGCGTAGCTCGGCTCCAACTCGGGAAGGAGGGCGGCAGGATCGACCGCCTCGGGCTCCACGGGCGGGACAGGCTCGATGCCCTGGTCGGGCGCGGTGGGCTCGTCGGGCGGGCCGTTCCCGCCGATGGCATGGCGTGCCGCCTCGGCCTCGGCCTGCTGGGCGAGGAGGACGTTATCCAGCAGGGGGATCATGTCGGTTTGCCCCGGCAGGTTAAGCCTCGGGCCGAATGTCGGCTTAATGTCCTTGGCCATTAGCCGATCCTCGGAGCAGGGCCGCCGTCTTCGTCGACGTCGGGCGCGAGTTCCGCCGCGGGGCCCAGGACCCGGGAGAGTAGCTCCTGCTCGATCTTGCTCCTGAGCTTGTGCGTGGCGACGGTCTGGCGCCGGAGCTCGTCGACCCGATATGCCATTACAAGGCCCAACGCCTCGGCGACCCAGGCCGGCACGGGGCGGGCATGCGAGATCCACTGATGGACTTGCGACGGCGCTACCGTCCGGCCAACGTAGAGGCTGAGCGTCTCGGCGAACGGCGCGATCCACCGCTCCCCCCAGGCCAGCGCGGCGAAATCCGCCAAGCGCTCGATGCTGATCGACAACCGACTTTCCTTGGCCATCAGCGTGCTCCCCCCAGGGCCCAGGCGTACCGGGTGTCGCCAGAAAAGCGGCGGCGATGGGACGTGGCGGCCCGACGGCCGACGAGGGCCTCGTCGACGAGGCGGGCGCGCGCCTGCCGGCGGACGAAGCGGACGGTGCCGTAGGCGGCGAACAGGCCGAACGTGGCCCCGAGGAAGAAGGAGATGAGGAGGAGAATCATCAGCGGGCTCCATGGTTGATAAATAAACTGTGCCCATCTGATGCGAATTCGTCAACGGATTTGATAAAGAAATACCGCCCATTCACATGCGGCGGATTGCGTAGGCCCGGAACGAGAAGCCCCGGCAGCGCGGGGCTGCCGGGGCGATGGGGAACCTACGGGGAGATCGGTACGCGTTACTCGCGCGGTGTCAGATGCCGGGGAGCAGGCCCTGGCGGGGTGGTGGCGGGTCCTGCCCCTGCCCGAGGGCGGCCGCGGCGAGGATCGCGAACACTGCCAGGTATGCCTCGCCAGCCTGCCCCGCCGGTTTTCCAGCCATCACCTCCCGGGCGGCCGTGACCGCGTCGGCCGAGAACAGCCGCGCCTCCTCGGCCGGCGTCAGGGCCCTGCGGCAGGGATCAGCCTCGGCCATGTTCGGCCTCCGCGGCGTCGAGGGCGACTAGGGCGCGTTCGAGGGCGGCCTGCATGGCGTCGGGGAGCGGCCGGTCGTCCGCAAGGTCGAGGTACCACCGGCGGTGGCGGACGACGTCCCGGGCCGCATCGAGGGCGGCCTGCGTAGCCCCGCGGTCGATCTCCGGACGAGGCGCCATAACGATGGTCACGGACGACCCCTCCGGAGACGAATGATGGCCGCGGCGACGTCGGCGCGGGCCGGGGGCGGGGGCACCGTCTTGACCCGCAGGACCGCCACGACGCGGTCGAGATCGGGTGCCGGTGTCGGGGGCGGCACCCAGCATGTCAGGGCGACCAGGGCGGCGACCGGGGGCACGGCTTCCCTCTGACGAGACCGCGGACGGCCCCGAGGCGGTCGCGGCAATCGGCGTGGGCGTCCCGCAGGTCGACGACGTAGCCGGCGACGTCGCGCTGGGTCCCGCCCTTCCGCCATGTCGGCGCGTCGGCGCAGGTGAGGAGGGATGCGGGGACGGTCGAGCGACCCGCTGTCTCGCAGCCGGCGAGGCAGGCGGCGAGCGCGGCCGCGGCGAGGATGCGGATCACCGGCCGCCCTCCAGGACCTGGCGCAGGACCGGCGCGACGGGGGCGTCTTCGGAGGCCGGCGCGGAGAGGATGGCGTCGCGGGCGGAGCGGGTCGCCTTCGCACGGACCGCTGCTTTTCCAGCAACTCCCTCGACGGCCTTGATGCCCGCCGCTTTTCCGGCGGCGTCGGCCTTGGCCTCGTCGCGCTCCCGGCGGGCGGCGCCGAGTTCAGACTGGAGGGACGCGATGTAGGCGGCGCCGGCCAGGATCACCGCGACCGCGGCGAGCGGCAGGGCGAGGCGCGGCATGTAGACCACGGTCAGCGCGGCCGCGCCGGCGGCGACGATCCCGAGGGGCGTCCAGACGAGGGCGAGGAGCAAGTCAAGCACGGCGGGCGGCCTGGGCGATGGCTGCGTCCATGAGCTCGCGGGCGCGCCAATGGTCCGCCTTGTCGGCCGAGGCCCGGAGCCGGTCCGCCTTGGCTATGTCTTCGGCCAGCGACATCAGCTCGTGCGCGTCCATCCGAGGCTGGGACCTGGAAGCCCTCCAGGACCTCCACATCGACCTGCCCAGCATCCAGGTCGCGTAGGCGAGCACCACGATGGCGGGCAGCTTGAGCAGCAACGCCAACCCAGGCGGGACGCCGGAAGCGTCGACGGCGTACAGCCAGAACATGCTGGCGATGCTCAAGGTGAACGGCTTGTCCGTCGCGATCCGGTTCGCGAACGCCTTCCGGTCGAGGAACATCTCGCAGACCAGGGAGGCGGCGAGGACAAGGAGCACGAGGGCGTAGAGGGTCACGGTGAGGATCTCCGACGGGGACGGGATGGGCGGACGGGCGCCGGCAGGTCCGGGGTGGCCGGCGCCGGGGACTGGGAGGGGCAGGCCCACGCGAATCGAGGCGTCCCCGCGGGGACGAGCGGAAGGCCGATACTGAGGCAGGCGGCGAGCGCGAGGCCCACCGTCAGATGCCCTTCAGGCAGAGGGCCTGCTCGCGCTTCCGGCGGGCGACGAGCCCGGGGACGACCCGGCCGCCGGCGCGGTTGAAGGCGAGGACCGCGTCGCAGGCGCCACGGTGGTCGCCGGCGTTCCAGCGCTTGACCACCGTGCTCTTGCAGAAGGCGCCGGACCCGATGTTGTAGGCCAAGTCCAAAAACGCGACGTAGGGCTCGTCCTTGATCGGCCCCTTGATGCAGCGCTCGACGGAGCCGTCGGCGAACTCGCCCATCGCCTTGACGAGCATGGCGTCGCACTCGGCCTTGGAGAACCGCATGCCGAGCTCGATCCCGCGGGTCTCTCCGAGGCAGACGGTCGGCAGGTCCCGGGCGAGCCGGTCCTTGTAGGCGACGAGCTTCAGGCCCTCGTTCGGGCCCGTGGTGTTGACGGCCATAGCAGCCACGCCGGTGACCGTGCCGGCCGCGGTGATGGCGGCGAGGATCCTGTTCCTGGCCTTGCCGGGGGCCTTGGCCGTGGTCGATTGCCGACGGAGGCCGAAGATCGAGAATTTGGGCAGGGGCATCACTGGTCTCCGGCGAGGGCGGGTTGGGCGACGAGGCGTGCGACGGCGCCCGCCAGCGAGACGCCGGCGAGGCAGAGGGCGAAGGGGACGGGTGCGATGGGCGGGCTGCCCGCGAGGACGCCCATGCCGGCCTCGGCGGCCGAGCATGCGAAGCCGAAGATCGCGAGCCAGAACGACCACGAGTGCTTGGCGACGCGCTTCGGGTGGGCGACGAGCCGGGGGCGCCTCATGCGTGCGGCCTCCGGTTCCGATGGGACCGCTGCGACCTGGGCGGAGGCGCGCCGCCGTCGTCGCCGTCGTCGGGCCGGAACGCCCGGCGAAGGATCTCGCCGTGGTCGTTCAGGGCCCGCGTCAGGTCGGTTCCGGTCCGGACGAGCGTGTAGCCGAGGTCACGGTCGGCGGGATCGAGGGCGATCCGCGGCGACCCCGTGACCGTCTCGGCGGGACGGCGCGATTCCTTGATGCGGGCGACGACGTAGGTCCCCAGGGCGAGGAAGGCGCCGCCGAGCAGGGTGCCGGCGGTCTTCAGGTACTCGGCCGGGAGGGCGGCGACGGAGGAGAGCCAGTCGGTCACGCCGCGGCCCTCCGGACGATGGCGGCCCGGGCGTCGTTTCGGCCCTGGTCCCAGATGGCGCGGAAGGCACAGTAGGCGTCGACCGTGGCGAGGACGCCGTAGGCACCGCAGCCGGTGTTCACGCCGGGGTAGCCATCGTGCCAGAGCAGGGCCGTGACCCAGCCCCAGACGGCGGCGCCGGCCGCGGCGGTGACGAACCGGATCGACGGACTGTGCCTTTTCCACCCGTTGACCCAGAGGCCGAGCATCCGGATGAAGGACACGCCGAGGAGTGCGGCCCCCCATGTGCCCTCGGGGGCGATGGCGGCGAAGGCGTCGAACGTCGGGCGGCTGAACGTCGGGCCCGGCAACAGCAGGGCGACGGCCACGCCGGCCAGGATCAGGGCGCCGACCCATTCGGCCTCGCGCCGCTCGTGGTGACCCTGGAACGGGGCGCCCATCACGACCGGACCTCGGCGTCGTCGAGCTCGGCCACCAGGTCGTGTTCGACTACGCCGGTCAGTCCGCAGCGGGAGCAGGTCACCGTCCGGGAGGCGTAGCCGTCCGCCTCGAACTCGGAACCGCAGGTGGCGGGATCGGCGCAGCGCGCCTGGCGTCAGCGACGGCGGTGGCGCCGGTGACGTCGAAGGCCGTGGTGATGTCGGGGGCGGTCTCGGGGGGCACGGGAGGCACGGGGGCGGTCTCGGGGACCGCGACGCGGTCGGGATGACCCGAGGGTGCGGTCGCGCCCGTGACCAGTTCCAGGCCACGCCAGGGAGGCCCTTAGGCCCCGCGCATGACGACGGTGACGACCCTCGATCCGGCCAGCACCAGCCCCACCTTCCCGACGACGACGCCCTTCGCCCCCCAGCGCGGCCCCGGGTAGCCGTAGAACGCCAGCCACCTCCGGATGCCGTCGACGTCGTATCCGAGCCCCATGACGGCATCGACGGCATCCACGTCGTCGAGCCCTTCCAACGCCGGCTCCAGGCCCATGACGCGGTCGGCGAAGCGGCGGATGGCGTGGAGCGTCACGCGCGCCCGGTAGCCACCGGACCGATCATGGGTGACGCCGGCTGGCGCCGGGGACGGGTGAGCCGGCGGGGCGGACAGGGCGACGAGGGAAGGGGCAGCAGCGGGTACGAGGACCTCCGGGTGTGGAGGAACGGTGCTCGCGTCGGACCGATTTGGGCAGGCCGCAGGGGCGAGGTCGTGCCCGTCGCGGTCCCGGATCGGGGAAACCAGAAACGACGACGCCCTCACGCCGGGTTGCGGCGGAGGGCGCGTCTCAACTGTGGTGCAGTTGGCCCGGGTCAGGACATGTGAAGTCTACTGGGGAGGCATGCCCGGCACAAGGTGAAACGGCCTACAGGCCCGGCGAAACCTTGCCTGAGCGAGGGAGGGCGTGCGGGTCGTGGCCGAAAGCCTGGA
Organism: Methylobacterium sp. CM6241; assembly: GCF_054817845.1. Taxonomy (NCBI): domain Bacteria; kingdom Pseudomonadati; phylum Pseudomonadota; class Alphaproteobacteria; order Hyphomicrobiales; family Methylobacteriaceae; genus Methylobacterium; species Methylobacterium sp. CM6241. Next base: position 3,279,671 of record NZ_CM139246.1, on the reverse strand, counting down.
GCGCGCGGGCACGGGGCTCCAGGAACAACGGCGGCCCTGTAACGACTCTGCCGTCGGGTTCCACGACGCGCCAGCACTTCCCCTTGGGAACGTCGAACGCGGACCGGGGACGGGGGGCTGGAGGAGGGGCGAGCGTAGGGGGCATGACGATGTCCGACACGACGTTGGGGAGACGAGACGGCGACTTGGCCAACGGGACGCGGGGGGCTGTAGAGCCGACACCACGGAGCCCGGCAGGACGAGGGCCAGGGACCGGCACGGAGGCGGCTTCTACTAGCACGGGGAAGAACATCGCGAGGAAGGCGGGGAGAGCCACCCCGGGCTCCGCAGGAAGAGCCACCCGAGGCTCCGCCAGGAAGGCTCCCACGGGCTCCGCAGCAGGGACCCCGGGCTCCGCAAGAAGGACCACCCGGGGCTCCGCCAGGGAGGCTCCCACGGGCTCCGCAGCAGGGGTCCCGGGCTCCGCAGGAAGAGCCACCCGGGGCTCCGCCAGGAAGGCTCCCACGGGCTCCGCAGCAGGGACCCCGGGCTCCGCAGGAAGGACCACCCGGGGCTCCGCCAGGAAGGCTCCCACGGGCTCCGCCCGGAAGGAAACCCACGGCTCCGCCGAATGGGGGGCATTATGTAGGCGAGGCTGAACCGAAGCCTTTGAAGAACCTTGAGAAAGCCTGACGCGGGTACGGTCCATCACCTCCGTCATGATGCCCTCCACGACGTCCTTCCTTCCAGCCTGGCACAGGAAGCTGTCGTGGACCGGAAGCACGGGGGTGGTGGCCTTGGCGCACCGGTCCATCACCTCGCCGGCCATCTCGGAATCGATCCTCATCAGCCTGATGCCCGCGTCGGTCGAGAACAGGTTCCGGATCGGCTCGTGCCGTTCCTCGATCCGGTCCAGCACCGCCGCGGTCCCGGCCCAGTCAAGCCGGCGCGGCCATGCCGGCCTGCCGTCGCGACCGGCCTCGTAGCGCTTCTGCAGGAGCGACCGGATCGTGGCCGTGCGGTCCTTGGCGTTCAGGGCGGTGTTGACCGCGCCCTTGATCTGGTTCCGGCTGACGCCGTTCACCTTGACGTCGTAGGCGTCGCCGTCGAGGCGGAGGCCGCACATGGCGTAGGCCAGGTCGAGGTGGATGCAGTGGTAATCCGGCTCCTCGACCGTCTCGCCGTTGATGAGGAGCTCGGCCCGCCGGATTTTCGGCAGGCTGGACCACGCGCCGTACATCCGGCCGTGCAGATCGAAGCGGCCGCGCGAGAACATTTGCACGGCCAGCGGGGTCTCGATGGCGAGGGCGACGGCCCAGTGCCCGCTCGCCGACATGACGTGCCAGTGATGGTCCGAGAACCGCCACGCGCCGGACGCGGCCGCCTTCGGGTCGACGGTGACGCCGATTCCAGCGAGGAACTCGTTGCGCCTCTCCATTGTCCTGACGATGCGGCGGACCTTTTCCGTGTCCGGGAGCGGCAGCGGGTCTCCGTCGTCGTCGCGCAGGAGAACAGGCACGCGCGGGGTACGGTGCTCGATGGGCTCACCCCGCATCCGCGCGACCAGGCCCTCGGTGGCCCAGATCGCCGACTGCATCCGGTCGCACTCGCGCTCGGCGAGATGGGCGCCGGGCTTGGCGCGGTGCTGATGGAACAGGCCGGCCTTGGTCATGGCGTCGGCAAACCCGACTACCCTGCTGCGCCCGAGCGGCGTGCAGGGGAAGCGGCGCAGGGCCCACCAGTCGCCAGACCGGGAGATCGAGATGCGTCGACCGGCGCCGTCGGCCTCCACGATGGCCTGCCCCACCATGGCGCATGTGACCGCCAGATCGTCGCGTGTCCGGCCCAGCGGCACGCCTAGAGCCCGCACCGCATCCTCGGATGCATGATGCATGTAGCTGAGAGGCGCATCGTCGCCTCGAATGAAGAGCATGGGGATGTTCCTGACCCAGAACTGCCGCTCAGCCGAGGCACCACACCCGACGCGACGGACAATTCTTGATCGCGGAACCGCCTTCCACCAGAGGGGCTTAGCCGCCCCTGGCCGCCCCCGCCTGCTGCAGGTGCCAGACTCTAGGGCACGGCATCCAGCCCCATCGATTTCGGCGATTGAGCCGTGGGATCGCCACGACCTCCGCGAACCGAGGGTGATTTCCCATCGGCTCTCGAAAAGCCCTGGAAGGCACGTCCCTGTGCCTCATGCGGGCCGGGACTTTATTTTCGGGCCTGTGGATCGCCCCATGGCGGCCCATGAAGCCCGTCATGGGCTGACGCATGGCTCCATGGGCGGCATGGGCCAAGGATGGGCGATCCATTCCTTCGAGGCATGGCACGACGATTCGGTGTCGCTGTGGCCTGGAACGTGTCACGCTGGCCGGCGCACGATCCCGGCATGGCGAACCTCGGCTTCAACCTCACCACGGACCTCGGGGACCGGATCGCGCTGTGGGCGCGCCAGTTCGCCGAGGAGACGACGTTCAAGCGCTACGAGCGAGCGTGCGCCTATGTCATGGACGAGAGCGCCAAGCGACTCGCCGAGCGCATGAACGAGGCGACGGAGGACGTCGTCGACAACCCGACGACCTGGATGAAGCGGGCTTGGGCGTACCGTCGCGGCCTCAGCAAGCAGCGCAGGCGACCCGGCGAGGTCAGCGCCGACACCTACGTGCTCGACGACCAGAGCATCGTGATGAAATTCCTCGTCGGCGATGGGCCCAACGTCCGCCGCCCGGGCGACGTCGGCCTCGCCAAGGACCGCATCCTGCTGCCGAACTGGCGCAACCTGGCCCTGACGCAGGGAATCCGTCCGGACCGCCATGGCAACCTGCCGGGCAGCGTGGCGGCCCGCCTGAACCGCGAGGCCGGCGGCACCGTCGCCAAGCGCCGGGTCAAGGGCCGCTGGGGCGTCTACAAGGGCGAGATCCCGGTCGGGGGTAGCCGCCTCCTGGGGTACATCGTGCGGCCGCCCCGGGTGAAGGCGCCCCTGGGCAAGAACGGGCGCATGATCTGGGTCAACCAGGGCCGCCCGCGCATCCTGCTCGTGGCCGTCCACAAGTCCGTCCTGCAGGTGCCGTACGAGGTCGCCGTCCGCGATGTGATGGATGGCATCCCCGAGCTAATGGCGGCCGAGCTCGACGACGCTATCGCCTACCAGCAGCGCATCGCCTCGGGGCGGTAAGGCAGGGTGGCGTTAGGCGTCAGGATCTGTGCCGGGCCTGACGTCCTTCGCGGCCGCTTCCAAAATCGCCTTAGCTGCCGCCACCGTCTCCATCAGCGGAATTTTGTTTCGTGAGGGGACGTTGATGTTCTGCCATTTCGCGCCGACCAGTGCGACCGACTTGCCAGCATAGGCTTTATCAACCGCTACCCCCACGATCCCGTCAGCATTCAAATATGTCGGCTTGCCATCCGGTGTGTGTAGTGACGCGAGGCGTACGTAAGGCGCAAACAATCCAGCAATTGCCTGAATGTTTCCCAGTGCGAAGATGCCGTAGTTCCCGCCATCTACGAGCGTGCACCCATCCGGATCGCCCAGATTTGCTAATGCAGGGCGCAGCTTTAAGAGGCTTTCCGCCTCAAGTTCCGCTGGATTACCATGGTAGTCCGTCAGCTTGATGAACATTGAAAAAGCCTCACGGGCTGCGCTGATAGAGCAATCATCGCAAAGCTGCACGTTTCCAGTTGCCCCGGCAAGCCCGATAGACCGTGGCCTGGAACTGGTCACGGGCGGGGCGGCACGCTGATCCCATCCCGCCTGCCCGATGGGCGCGCGGTGGTGTCCGATCACCCCGACCTTGGAGACGACCATGAGTAGGCTCTGAGACACCGACGTCCAGGGAAGGCCACCACACGGTCTGCTTGTCCAAATGGGCGATCATATTCGCCTAGAAATCGAGGGGCCTTTCTGACCTCGCCAGGACCGAGCCCGACCCATGGATGGGGTCCCCTGGACGCATGGAGAACCTGCGGGGAGGCATTCGCCCCCAGGATCCCGCTACTTGTGAAAGCTTTTTCGAACCCTCCGGATTCCGCATTCGATTTCGGCCCAAGGCCCTGACCGTAAACGGCTTCGAGGTTCGGAATATGCGGAAATGATAGACTTCCGACCACCCGGATGCCGCAATGCCCCCCCCCGCCTCTACCTGAGTTGACCCCATCGTCGCCGCCGCGTCCGGATTTCCGGCGGGGTCCGGTGGCGCGACGGTGTCCGGTAGGGGCAACAACCCCCGCCCGGGAGGCTCGTGAGCATCTCGGACTGGAGATCATTGGGGGTCGCGTCAGGGCGAAACGGGCTCATCTCGTAGTCCAGCCCGCAACCGCGTCGACCCGAGAATAGGAGCCAGCGACCAGCCCTAGTGGTGAAATTCGGATAGATGGGACCCACGCCCGGGGTCCGCTTGCGACCCAACCCGGCCGCCCGGACTGCCGCCGGCGCTTCTACAAAGCAGCCGTTTGACCGCCCTCCGCCGACGTCAACTCGAGGACGGCGAGCGGACGGCAGCGGGCCAGAGGGTCAAGAAAATGTCCTCATCGATATCTAGGAGTACCGTGCAAATCTGTAGGCGCACTACGGGAAGATACATGCAGAAGAACAGCAGCTTTCATGACTTGAGGCCTGAACTGGTTGCACCCATTCAGCAAACCCACCTGCTCGTTCGCTCGTATCTCGCCGGATTGGCGTTTATGGTGAGCGATACGTCGCGTGATCCAAAATATATCTCTAATCACCTTCTTTCACGGCTATCGCAAGATATTCTTCAATCGGCTATGTCAGTTGCTGTCCTAGTTTCGGAGGGCATTCAGAACGTGGCTCGACGGGAGTTGAGATTTCTACTAGAGGCTTCCGTGAAAATTACCCACGTACAACGCGCGAGCTACGCTTCCTCTATAGATGAAAAACTTGCCGTATTCGATAAAGATCTTCGCTCCCCGTCCATCTCTATTAAGAGAGAAATCAATTTCGATTTGCTACCCGAGGACCACAGATCAATTTTCGACGAGGAGATCGGTCGGATATATGGCCTTACATCAAATTATGTGCATTTGACTCCTGCACAGATATTACAGTCAATCGAGGCCGCAAAAGCAGGAGTAACGGCGGGCAAAGAGCGACCCGAGGATGTTGAAGAATTCAATAGACTGGCGGCACGTGCAATGGCAGCCTCTCTTGTCCTGCTCTTTCACAGCGTGCCCTCTTGGGTTGCCGGTGATTTTCTAGTTGAGCAAGATGGTTCAAGCATCCAATGGCAATTCATGCAATCGAGATACATAGCCGCAATTGATGAGCAGTTTGATTACAAACACGAGCGGCAGGAAAATCTCTCTGAAATCAAAAGAGCCCGAACTGCCAACGTCCGATTTCAGATGTCATGTATATGGCTCGCCCCAGACGGACCAGAGCCTCCACTACTGAGCTTCGCACACTGTCCCAAATCATCTGGCTACGGACAGGTCAGAGTCACCGCTCGAACAGGTTTTCGACGTTGAAGGATGCGATCCGCATGGCGTCATCTCTCCCCCACGGCGCAACCGACCGGATCGACTGCATCTGCTCTCACTCTAGGCAATCGAAGCGTGTATCGTGACGGCTGCAAGATCAAGTCGTCGCGCAAATAATGGCGACGGTGGGAGGAGACAGTCCATGGCAGCAGAGATCACCGATGACGCGAGCCTGACGGCGTGGCTCGCGGACATCGGCCGAGCGCCAGCCGTCCTCGTCGGTCTCGATCTACGCAGATACGAAAAAGAGCTCGCCAGCGCGCGCCTCGACGGCTGCGTTCTGGTCGGCGGGGCGTTCTCCCCCGTCACCGCGGCGCAGGCCGCCGAACAGGGTGCGACGGTGCTCGGACGGCGCGGCGACGTACCGTTCGATATGTATCGGTCCGATGTCTACAGCGTGGCCGATATCTATGCCGACTTCGATCCGGCGACCGAGGGGTCATGGGAGAAGAGCTTCGACCACCAAGCCTATTTCTGGTTCATGGACCCAGCGAAGAAGGTGCCGAAGCCGATCGGCTTCGCCGACACGATCGCCGCGCGGGTCCATGACGCCGCGATGGAACGCTCGGTCGTGCGATTCCTGCAGAGCGCGCGGCGGCCAGCAGTAGCGGTCATGGGCGGTCACGACCGAGACCGCACCGATGCGGGCTTCCTTACGGTCGCCAAACTCGCTCGCGAGTTGTCCCGCAAGGGACGCATGATCGTGACGGGAGGCGGGCCGGGGTTCATGGAGGCTGCAAACCTGGGCGCGTTCCTCGCCGGCTTCCCCGACCAAGCGCTTGACGACGCGATGGCGATCCTCGTCACCGCGCCCAAGTTCACTGCGTCGCACCAATGGTTGAGCACAGCATGCGAAGTACGCCAACGCCTGCTCGGCGACTGGCGCGCGACCGCGCCGGCAGAGAGCAGCAATCTCGGTATCCCGACCTGGCTCTACGGTCATGAGCCGCCAAACCTGTTCGCCACCCACATCGGCAAGTTTTTCTACAACAGTCTGCGCGAGGACGGGCTCGTCACCGTCGCCGATGGCGGGATCATCTTCGCGGAAGGCAACGCGGGGACGGTGCAGGAGGTCTTCCAGGACGCGACCCAGAACTATTACCGTGCCGACAAGACGGCGCCGACGCCGATGGTGCTGTTCAACTCGACGCCGGGCTTCTGGGACCTGCCGTGCGACCAAGTCGTCGACAAGGGCCGAAAGAAGCCGTTGCTGCCATTACTGCGGCAGCTTGCCGGCGAGCGGGCGGCGACAATGTTCGACGAAGCGGTGCGTATCACCGATGATCCGGCGGCGATCGTGTCCTTCCTGCTGGAGTTTGGCGAGCCGCCCGCTACCAAGGCCGCCATGTGGCGGGCCGCCATTGTAGATGGAGCAACAGCGAGCGCCTGAAAGCTCAAAGGGCATGTTTTCGCGAGAACGGCTTCCCACATTCCTGGCTCAACCAGGCGGCTTGTAGCACTCCGCCTCATTATCGGAGTTCCGGATGCCGAATCCGACCCGCATAGTAGTCCCGATCGATAGCCAGGACCCATCCGCCTGGGCGCATGCGCTGGCCTATGCCTATGCGATCGGGGCCAGGGGGCAGCCGGAGGTGCGGGACTACATTCTCCTGACCCATGGCAAGCAGCAGCTGAAGTCGACGTCGCTCGCCGGTCATGTCGGAGCGCAAGAGGCCAAGACACTGCTTGGCAATGCGGTGGTGCCGCTGCCGACGGGTGGGCAATTGCGGCATGCCACGCTCCAGACCCTTCGCGGTTCGGGACGCGGGGCGGTGATCATCGCCTACTACGCCGACGAGGGAATACTGGAGATGCTTGACGGCGTCGCCGGGATCATCGGCATCGTCGCGGTGCCTGACCTACCGGGCGAGATCGACGGCTGGATCACGCGTTGGAACCCGCTGGTGCATGGGCAGCAGCAAGCGAGCGCGCCGTCGCCACTCATCACCGATCCTGTGGTCGAGAAGGCGCTCACGGCGTTGTCCGGGTGGATCAACCTTTCGCACGCGCTCATGAACCCGCGCGACAAGAGTCACGCGGACGAGACGCTGCGCATCCTGCGGGCGAAAGGGCATGCATTGGAGCCGGACAAGATCAAGTCGTGGGCGATCCGAAACGGCTGGAAGCCGGGCGCTGCCGATGAGTTGGCGAAGCTCGCCGGCCGGATCGGGGGCATGAAGACCAAGCCGTCGCTCAAGGACTTCCACAACCCGGACGGCAAATACGAGAGCTGGAGCAAGTAGGTGGCGAAGCCCGGGCAGAAGATCGCCGGCTTCACGGACCTCTACCAGCACATGGTGGGCGATCGCCCGTTCATCGGCAGCCTCCTTACTGGCCATCTCGCGATCGAGTTCCTGCTGCGACGCCTGTTGGCGCAGTATGACGCCCGCCTCGCCGAACACGCCGACACGCTGCGCCACCACGCGCTCATCACGCTAAATTATCAGATCGGGACGATCAGCGAGGAGCAGCGCGACGTGCTCATGGCGATCAACCGGCTGCGCAACAAGCTCGCGCACCAGATCAGCTTTGAGCCGTCCATGGAGGAGTTGCGGCAGCTCTGGGCGCAGGCCAGCGGCGCCTTCTCCGACCTAACCGACGGCATCTCACAAGGCATCGAAGCGCTCGGGTCCGCCGCGTGCCTCGACGCCGTCGAGGAGTGGATCCTCCCCGAGCTGTTCGTGCAAATCTGCTACGACCTGCATGGCGAGTATGTCGAACGCGGCGGCGACGACGAGGCGTTCTAGGCGAGACGGCGGCTGAACAACCAACACTGGCGTCAGCGGAAGCTGCGCGGAGGATTAGGATCACCTCGCGCTTCCCTCACAGCCACCCGTGCCGCTGACTTGGGGGGAGCCGAGTGGGCCTCGTCACGGCGGTCGCGGTATGGCCGATAGTTGCCCAAGCCGGTCCTTCGATCTGGAAAGGCGGTCAGGCTACCCCGATGGCAGCACGGTTCGTCGAGATGAGCCTCCACCGTCTGTACATGCACGCCTTCTCCGGTGCGAATCTCGCCGGCCTGTGCGAGCAGACAACCCGGGACGTGCCCGAGGTCGCCGAGATCCTGCTGAACGGACGGTGTTGATGTCCGCTTGAAGCTTTCCACCCAACCCGGTCATAGAGCGGACGGACGGGTGCCGACTCAACCTTGCCGTAGCAGTCCCCTTACGCGAGACCCAAAAGCGGTCGTTCTGCGTGCCGTTTTACTAGCCCACGGGAATAGCTCGCATCAGCGATGGTGCTCATGCATCACCGTCTCGGCGAAGTGTGCGGCCGTGAGGGCCCGGGCATCGTCGCCACGGCGGGCAATTATCTGCACGCCGAGCGGCAACCCGGCCGGGGTGCTTCCCACCGGCACGGTCACGCAAGGAACCCCCATCAGCGTCCAGAGGCGGTTGAAGCGGGAATCGCCTGTGCTGGCATAGCCTTCCGGCGCCGGGCCGGGTGCCGAGAGCGTCAGGATCACGTCCACGTCGTGCTCTGCAAACAGATCGGGCAATTGCCGCCGGGCGCGATTCGCCACCTTCAAGGTCGCATCGTAGGACTTGGGCGACACGCCTTGCGCGGCATCGAGATGCGCGCCCAGGAGTGGTCCGAGGTCCGCGCGATGCGTGGTGTATTCCCAATCCAGCGCCTGGGCCGCCTCAAAATCCTGGATCGTGCCATGAAGCCCGAAGGCTTCGGCGAAGACCGCTGGCAGGCCGACATCGCGCAGGCGGGCTCCGGCGGCTTCGGCGGCAGCCCGCACGCGTTCGAGGGCATCCAGCGCTTCGGGCTCCGCAGCGGTGCAGAAATCCTGCAGGACGACGCCGATGCGCGGCGTGCCTAGCTCTGTTGCGGGAAGGTCGAGACCCGGACGCCCCGTCATTAGCGCGAGGGCGTGGGCGGCATCGGCGACGCCCGCAGTGAATAGGCCCAGCGTGTCGAGCGTCCAGGAGAAGCATTTCATGCCCACCGTGGGCAGGAGCCCGAAGGACGGTTTCATCCCCACCACTCCGCAATAGGCGGCCGGGCGGATCACTGAGCCCCCGGTCTGTGTGCCCAGCGCCAACGGCAGCATCCCCGCTGATACAGCGGCGGCCGAACCCGCCGACGAACCGCCCGGCGTATGGCCAAGGTGGCGCGGATTTCGGGTTTGTGTCGGGTCCAGGAAGGCGAAGGCCGTTGTGGTGGTCTTAGCCAGCGGTACGGCGCCGAGCCGCCTCAGGCGTGCCACGATGGCCGCATCTGCGCGCGGGCGCCAGCCTTCGTAAATCGGCGACCCCATCTGCGTTGGCAGGTCCGCAGTGTCGAGGATATCCTTCACTCCTACGGCGATGCCCGCGAGGGAACCTCGCTCCGGTACGACCGGATCGGGATTTCGGCTGACCAGCGCCTGGATCTCAGGCTCGTGCTCGGCAATCGCGGCCTCGGAGAGGGAAATGGCCTCGCGCGGCGTGAGTGAGCCGGCATCGATCTGCTTGCGCAGCGAGAGGAGGGACAGCATGGGGCAGCGTTCCGATGATCGCGATGTGCGGGTTTTCAGGAGGCGGGGCCGAAGACGGGAAAGGTGATGGGACGGGCCAGGACCGTCTCGCACCAGCGAGCTGTGCGCAGAAGCGCAAGATCATTGCGGTAGGTGCCCACAAGCTGGATCCCGAGCGGAAGCCCTTGGCTTTCCCCAGCCGGAAGCGCGACGGCCGGAACGCCGAGGCAGGTCCAAGGCACGCAGAAGGCGGGGTCGCCAGTCCAGACCAGCCCTTCTGGGGCAGGGCCGGAGGCCGGCAGGGTGAGGACCGCATCGGTGCCTGCCAGCACCGCATTGAGGTCCGCCCGCAGATCGGCCTGCCGTCGTAGGGCTTCAACGTAGGTAATTGCCGGGATCTGCGCACCTTCCGCGACGAGATCCTTGAGCGGCTGGCTCGTCCGGCCGGGGAAACGTTCCACCAGAGCTCCGAAGCAGGCGCTGGCCTCGACGGCGAGAATGGTGCGCGCGCATTCCCACAAGCCTTCGAAGGCGGCCGGGAGCACGAGGTCGGACACATGGGCTCCGGCCGCTCGGAAAGCTGCCGCCGTGGATTCGAGCAGTGCGCGCTGTTCCGGTTCGGCCCTGTCCCAGATCGTGGTCCGAAGCAGCGCGAGGCGCGGCGACTCACGGGGCGCCAATCCCGTGTCGAGGTCGACGGAAAAGCTCGGCAGCGAGCGGCCGTGCAGGTCCTCTTCGTCCTGGCCGATCAGATGCGCTAGGGCGAAGGCGGCGTCCGTCACCGAGCGGGTGAACAGGCCGACATGGTCGAGTGAGGGGGCAAGGGGATGAACGCCGACCCGTGGAATGGCGCCGTAGCTCGGCTTGAGACCGACGACACCGCAATAAGCGGCCGGCCGGATCACCGATCCGAAGGTCTGGGTACCGAGGGCCACGGGAACAATCCCAGCCGCGACGGCAGCGGCTGATCCGCTCGATGAGCCCCCCGGCGTGTGTCCGCGCTTCCATGGATTGTGCGTCGGTCCCGGATGGCGCCAGGCGAATTCGGTGGACACGGTCTTGCCGAGCACCGAGGCGCCGAGGGTTTTCAGGCGGGCAACGATCCAGGCATCCGCAGCGGGCACGTGGTCCGCATAGACCGGTGAGCCGTTCGTGGTCGGCATGTATGCAGTGGCGATGATGTCCTTCACCCCAACGGGGATGCCAGCCCAGGCTCCGTCTCCCGGCGCGGGATCCGCCGAGAGAACAGTGAAGGCGGCAAGATCCGAGCGGGCAAGGGCTGCATCATGGCTGGCCGCGAGGTAATCGCCGGGCGAAACGCGCCCATCACGAAACGCCCACAGGGCATCGACGAGACCGAGTTGGTTGAGCATCGAGGTTCCGTTGTCTTGCGCAGCCGAATGCCGCGCCGACGCGGCGCGGCATTCGGAAAACGCGGCTTCAGTTCGCCGCGAGGCTCTTCTCGATGAAGTCGCGGCGCACGAAGGTGGCGTAGTCAGGCAGGCCTGAGAGATTGCCGAGCGCGACCTGCGTCTCCATGCCTGTTTTGAGGGCCTCAGCGGTGATGTCGACGCTATCCGGATAGACCTTCTCACGCATCATGCGCTTGACCGCGGCCTCGACCACGGCGGGGTCAAGGTTCGGGAACTGCTTCTTGGCGATGGCAATCGTCTTCTCGGGCTCGGCGTGCATGAAGCGGATCGCCTTCTGCATCCCAGTCACGACCTTCTGAGTGATGGCGGGATCGACGTCCTTGCGGGCGCTTACGGCCGAGAAGGCGTAGGGGCCATAGCGCTCAGGAAAGCTCAGCACGACCTTCATGCCCTTGGCCACCACCTGGTCGAGCCCCGGCTCGTACATGACGGCAATCTTGGCCTGTCCGGCCAGAAGCGGGCCTGGCTCGGAGCCGAGTTGGACCTGGGTCATCTCAACATCCTCGGGCTTGAGACCGTTCTCCTTCAGGAGCTTCAGGAACAGCGATGTGCTCGTGGTCGGCATCAGCCCGGTGACGATCTTTTGACCCTTCAGGTCCTTCACGTCGTTGAAAGTCACATCCGGGGTGGCAGCTATCCAGACTGCGGCCCCGTTGACCACGTTGGCCACGACGTTCACAGGCGCGCCCTTCGAGGCAGCGATGGCGGTCCATTCGGGGCCGTGGATCGAGTACTGCGCGCTCTTCGAGATCACGGCTGAGAGCGCGACGGCTGGGGCGCCCGCCGTTTCCTTCGTCACTTCGACGCCTTCGCCCGCGAAGAAGCCGCCATCCATAGCGACGTAGAAGGGCAGGTAGAGCATCGATTGGAAGGCTTGGGAGACCGTGACCTTGTCCGCTGCGCGGGCGGGCAATGCCACGAGGCTGGCGAATCCCACGGTGACTGCAAGGGAGGTTGAGAGACGCAGACGCTTGGAACGGATCATCCGTGAGGCCCTTCTTCGACAAAACTTCGGTAAGCAGGAGTTTGGAAAGCCTGTGCCCAGCGTCGATCACGCAGTGCGGCCGAGGACAGCAAGCCCACCGGCACGTCTGCTCAGAGATCAGACCTGAACTTGGCCGGCGGCGATGATCTGCCGCCAGGGCAGAATGCGACGCTCGGCGAAATCGATAACGTGGTAGAGGAGGAAGCCCACGAACATCAGCACGAACAATCCGACCCAGACGGTATTGAGGTCGTAGAGGCTCGAGGCCGAGTAGATCAGGTGCCCGAGGCCGCGCTGGGACGAGATGAACTCGCCGACCACCGCGCCCACGAGGGCAAAGCCGATATTGATGCGGAACATCCCGATGATGGCCGGAAGGGTCGAAGGCACGATCACGCTCTTAAAGATGCGGTTCTTCGAGGCGCCCATTGAGGCCAGAAGGGCCTGCAGGTCGGGGTCGGCGTCGCGCGCGGCCTGATACGCGGCGATCAGGGCCACGAGGGCAGTGAGCGAAACTGCGAGCGCCACCTTCGAGACGAAGCCTGTGCCGAACCACAGGATGACGATCGGTGCCAGCGCGATCTTCGGCACCGAGTTGATCGCCACGATGAAAGGCTCGACGAGCCGCGCCACGAAGGCCGAGTACCAGAGGCCGAGGCCGGCCAGTGACCCCAGGAGCGTGCCGATCAGGAACCCGATGATGGCTTCGATCACAGTGTACCAGGTGTCGACCGGCAGCGATCCGTCCAGCATCGAGGCGAGGAAGACCCGCCAGATGCCTGAAGGGGCACCGACTAGGAATTCCGTGAGCCAGCCGGCTCGGACCGCGATCTCCCAAGCAAGAAAGAACACTGCGACCGCCAGCAGTTGAATGATGCCGCGCCCGAGTGTCGTGTCGGCCGCTCGCACGAAGGCGCCCGGCTTCGCGCGGGGCCGGGCGACGAGTCTCTGAGCGGACCGGACTGATGCTGGAGAGGAAGATTTTAGGTGCTGGGACGTCTTCAAGGCTTCCGACGTTTCCAAGGTGTGCGTCGCCATCAGGCCGCCCTCTGACGGGTCTGGATCTCTAGTTCGCCACACAGGGTCTGGAAATAGTCGGAGAAGCGCGGATCGCTGCGCGCGCCGATGGGCGAACGGGCATCGAGTCCGATCTCGTGGACGGACTTCACCTTGGTGGGACGATTGCCCAGGACGACGACGCGCTTGGAGAGGGCGACGGCCTCGTCGATGTCGTGCGTCACGAGCACCACGGTCTTGTGGAAGGTCTCCACGGCGTCGAGGAGAACGCCTTCGAGGTAAAGCCGCGTCTGGTAGTCGAGGGCCGAGAAGGGTTCGTCCAGGAGCAGGATGTCGGGATCCATGATCAGGGTCCGGATCAGCGCCGTCCGCTGCCGCATGCCTCCGGACAGCATCTTGGGGTAGGCGTTCTCGAAGCCCGACAGACCGAAGGTCGAGAGATATTCACGGGCCGTGTCGAGGGCCTGGGCCCGGTCGACGCCCTTCATCTCCAGGCCGAGCATCACGTTCTGCAGGACTGTCCGCCAGGGAAACAGCAGGTCCTTCTGCATCATGTAGCCGACCCGGCCCTGGAGCCCGGGCACCACCTCCCCGCGAAACGTCATCGTTCCGCTGTCGGGTTCGAGAAGTCCGGCGATGACGTTGAACACCGTCGTCTTGCCGCAGCCGCTGGGGCCGATGATGCTGACAAAGTCGCGCTCGTAGATATCGAAGCTGAGACCGTCGAGGACCGGGACCGGACCGCCCTTGCCGGGAAAGGACTTGCGGATGCCGTCCAGGCTGAGTTGGACCTCGGGAACCGTCATGAACCCTCCATGTGTGAGGGGCGGCTCCAGCAAACCTCAGGCCAACGTAATTATGGATGCAAAAAATCTCGCCGAGCGCCGGTCTATGGACTGATGAGCAAGGCGCCGCCAAAGCGACGCTCTTCCGCAGCAACGTGGGCCTCCACGACGTCATCGAGCGTGAAGCGGCACCCGATGTCGACGTTGACATGACCCTGGGCGATGGCCTCGAACAAGTCGGCCGCATTGGCACGGAAGGTCGCCGGGTCGGCGTTGTGGGGAAAGACGGAGGGGCGCGTCAGGAAGAGGCATCCCTTCTTGTTGAGTAGCTCCGGGTCGACCGCTGGGGCCTTGCCGGACGAGGCACCGTAACAAACAACGAGACCGAACGGTGCCGCACAATCGAGTGACTTGATCAGGGTGTCCTTGCCGATCGCGTCGTAAACGACACGAGCCTTTCGACCGCCGCTCGCTGCCAGGAAGGCTTCAGGCCATTCCGGATCGTTGAGGTCGATGACATCCACGCACCCAGCGGCGAGCGCGGCCTCCCGCTTGCGGGGTGAGCCTGTGGTGCCGATGACCGTGGCGCCCAGCGCCGTCGCCCACCGCGTCAGGATCTGCCCAACGCCGCCGGCGGCCGAATGCACGAGCAGAAGGTCGCCAGCCTGCACGGCATGTGTCTTCCGCAAGAGGTACTGGGCCGTCATCCCCTTGAACAGCAGAGTTGCCGCAGCCTCGTCGCTCACCGTGTCCGGCAATGCGACGAGCTTGTCGGCAGAGACGTTTCGAAGGTTTGCATAGGCGCCGACGCCAGCGTTCATGTAGGCGACCCTATCGCCGATCCGGATGCTCGTGACACCCGAACCAACGCCATCGACGACCCCCGCCGCCTCGAAGCCAAGGCCCGTTGGTAGGGGAAGCGGATAGATGCCCTTGCGTTGGTAGATGTCGATGAAGTTAAAGCCGATGGCCGTCTGCCGAATCCGCACCTCATCCGCCATCGGTGGTGGAAGCTCCTCCGTCGCGATCGATAGCACCTGGGGCGAGCCGAACTCGGTGAGCTTGACGACGCGTCTCGTGACCATGCGAATGCGACTCCGTGACAGCCTGATGCGGTAAAGGGGTGATAAGCCTCGTCGAAGGCTGTCGCACACGTTGGATCCAGCCGCCACGGCCAAGGTGTTATTCCCCGGCGACCCCAGCTCCGTTGGGGCAACCACGGATCATTAAGGACATACCATCGCTCAGCTGGAAGCGATGTCCGGTTAATGACCTTACGCTGTCAAAAGCAGATAGTCCGCTTGCCACCCGACTTGGTCGTACGGCCTTGTTTCATCGTGTGCGTGTAAAACGTGCCCTCCCCACGTTATGTAGCGGATCGCGATTTCCGGAGATAAAGTGGGTCAATTCTGCCGTTCACCTGTAACGCAGGCAAACATTAGGATCCTGACGACGAAACGTGCATGTCGGCTCAGCAGGGCGCTCAATAGGTCGAGGTCCGCCTTTCGGTTGGCCGGCAATACTGGTGGCTGACGACCGACACCGCCAAGCGCATCGGTGCGCAGGTCGCCGTCGAGGAGGGCCGCGAGCGCGACTCGGTCGAGGACGCTTACGTCATCGACCCAAAGTAGCAGCCGGCCGATATCGACATCTGATCCGTGCGTCGGATCAGAAAGGACGCTGGCGGATGAAATCGTGCATCTGGTTTGCGTTGTCGAAGAACCGACACGTGGCAGCGAGCAGAATCTCCTTCGAAACGGCCGCATTTCCCTCGATGCCGATGTAGACCGACATGAGCTCCTCTTCGGTCACGTCCACCTTGGCATCGAAGATCTCACCCTCCGCCTCCGTGAGGCCATCTCCCCACTGACGGGCGGTGCGGAGCAGCGTGTTGGAGGGGGCCGGCGAACGCTCGCCCGGCGGGAACGCCACGACGCGCGCGCCATCCAACTCCCTGGGGAGGCGGGGCAGGATCAGCGCCTCGGCGGCCTGCTTGACCGTCTCACCTCCCGTCGAGAGGAACGCCTTCGGCAGGCGCTTGCGCGAGAACCGCTTGTCGGTGCGGACCCGGCGGTTGCCGAAGATCACGCCAAGGCGCGTGCCGCGCGGAAGGCCCAGGAGGTTCACGCTGCGAGACAGCAGCGTGCCGAGACTGGTCTGAACTAGGGGGATGCGTCTTGCGATGGGCATGAATAGACCTCTGAAATAGCGACGGGTCCGCTATATCGCAGGCCTCGCTATAGCGGGCAACCCTTTATTTCAAAAATCTGGCGTGGTCTGAAACTGGTCACGCCCCCTGCGGGACACTCCGATCAGATCAACAGAGATCCCGCGTGCCGCAGGCCGGCCAGACAGCGACGACCCCCAAACCACCAGCGCCCGCGCCCGCGCCCGAGAGCCTGCGGCTTTGCTTCGACCGTGGCGAGCGCCGGGCGGCTGTGTCCGTCCCCGCCACCCGCGGTCTTGCGACCTGGGACGACGGCACCCGGACCTTCGAGTTCGTGCTGGCGACCGAGCCCCCCCCTGCCGGACCTACCGCTGGGATCAACGACGCTTCAATTGAAGCTGGCCCAGAAGGCCAAGCCGACGGTCAATGGTGAGGAGGTCTCTTGCCATGTGGCGGGCGATCCGGGAGACGGCAAGTCCACCTTGCGCTATCTGTCGCCGGCGTGCTCCGGCGCAGCGACCTGCTCGACATCGACGGGTCGGTCTACCGGGTAGGGATGCCGACGGTCTGGCCCGCAGGCGACCTGAGGCGGTACGTGCTCGCTCCGGTGTGACCGCCGGCTTTCCGGCGGTCCGAGACACCTCACCCGACGGTGTTTGCATCCCTGTCGCTGACGTCATTGATGACGACTTCGGCATCGTTGCTGCGGAATATCCACCGCGTCTTTGGCTCGGTGCTGCCGGCCGGCAATTGCTGCGGTTGGAAGATCGGCTCGACTTTCACGTCCGAATAGTACCTCCGCACGAAGTCCCAGATTCCCGGAAACCGCTCTGACAGGCTGCTCGGATCCTTGAAAGCGTTGCGTGGTTCGTCGGGTAGGATGAGCGGGTTGGCCGGGCGAGTGGTGCCCTTCTCTGAGGCTCGGTATTTCCGGTCACCGTCGTCATCGACGATCTCCCAGATGTCGATCTCAACCTTCGTGATCATGTGGGTGTCTCGCAAACATCAAATCGAAATGTGGCAGTCTGCAATACGTCCGAACCTGGGCTGTAAGCGGCGGTCGTTCAAGAGGTGGGGCCGTTGGTATCGGTCTCTCGCCTTCGCGTAGGCGGGAGACCGGGTGCGGGCGTCATGCATTCACGGTGATCGAGATTGCCTCGGGGCTCACGCCAAAGGTCCGCGCCAGGGCCGCCTTCGCCTCAGGGATGGTGAGACGCAACGGTTCCGCCTGAGGCGTCGAGGTGGCCACTGGCTCCGGCTCTGCCTCGACCTCGACTTCCTCAGCCTCAGTCGTGTCGCCGTGGACGGTGTCGACATCCAGCCACTCGATAGGCTCGTCGAAGACGACATTCCCGTGCGGCAGCAAGTGCCCGGCGGCCATGCTGGTTCCGCTACGGTTCGCGTGCTCGTCCAACGGAATCCACTGGATGCCAGTCTGCCCTTCCTTCTGTGCCCGTGCGTAGACCTTGGTGCCCATCTCGATCAGCACCTTCGGGGCAAATGCGATGATCTGCAGTCGGTTCATCGCAAAACGGTCGTCGAAGGTCACGACGAAGATCTCCTTCGCTTGACTGACAAGGCCCCAACCACCTGAAGCGTCGCGCGGGATGCCGACCCAACGGTCAGCGCTGGTCTTGATGCCAACGCTGGTGTCCTCGCCGCCGTGCTTCGCAAAGTACCCGTACGCCCCGGGGACCTTCAACGTGTCGCCGATCACGTATCCAAGATCACGTAATACACCTAAAGCGACGAGGGAAAGGGCGCTTTGGCGCGCCTTCATAACACGAAGCTTCTCCTTCTTCGACATCTCGGGGACGGGAAGAAGCGCCTTGGACAGCTGAACCGACATAACCAATCTCTTTGCTCGATGACATCCATTCTCTGTCATGGTTTGTTGTCCCGCACAAGAAGCTTCTTAAGCGGGTAAAGAGGCGTCGGTTAACTCTGCAAGGAGCTGCAAGGCAATCCAAGCGCGGCCTGGAACTGGTCACAGGCAAGGACCGACACTCCCTCTCGCGCGAAGCGAGAGCCTGTCCCGTTGTCCGACGTCGATTGCCTGACCCAGTTTGAGAACGCTGTCGTCGCGCATCTCGAAACCCGCCTCGGCGGGGCGGTCAAGCGCGTCCTGACGCCCGAGGACGCCGGCCCCGACCGTCCGATCCCCAAACGGTTCCTGCCCTGCATCCTCGTCGTAATCGGCGCCGAGTCGCCCGGCGCGCCCGGGCCGAACGAGGGCGGGCAGGACCGCCTCGTCCCACAGACAGTTCAGGTCGACGTCATGGTCGCGACCGACGGCGGCGAGAAGGGCTTCAACGCCAAGGTCCGAACCATCGCCTTCGCCGTGCGCACCGCCATGGCGGACCTGATCGGCGCGACCTGCCTGCCGCTCGACGAAAGTGCGCACCCAGCTTCGCGCCGGCACATCGACGGAGGGGCCTTGACCGGCTCCTGGCGGTCGCCGCCAGCCTCGGGCTCAAGGCCGAGATCCGCCTCGAGCCCGCCGCCGGCTGAAGGACGCGATCCGCCGCTTGCATGGCGTCCTGTCGGACACCGTCCTTGTGCCTCACGTACCCGCCCGGAATCATGGCTCCATCGCACCGATGGAGACCCGAGATGACGTTCGGACAGCACCCCGCCCAGGACCTCCTCGACGAGCTCGCCGGCGAGCTTGAGGATGACGACTTCGCCCCACCCCCGACCCCTGCCAGCGCCGCCGCCGCGGCCGCCGCCTTCCGTCGGGCCGACGCCGCTCGGAAGCGTGACGAGCGGGCCAAGCGCCGGGCCGAGGGCCTGCCCGACCAACGTGTCATCGACGCCTGCATCACCCAGGGCATCTCGGATGCGCTCAAGGCCGTCGACGCCCGAGGCCACATGCTCCGGCATGGACGCCTCACAGGCCTCGACGTGCCGGTCGCCGCGGTCATGAAGGCGGCGCTGCACCACCTGATGGACCGCGGCTGCGAGAAGGCCGTCGCGGTGCGCGTGCTGCAGGGCCGGGTGCTGCCGAGCGCCTGAGGCGCCGCCCGCGTCCCTTCAACAAGGCGTTACGCAAAGCCACAGTAACGGGACGCTCATAGAGATGAGGGCGTCCCTTCTGCTGTGACGTCCGGGGCCAGGGCTTAGTTAACCCCAACAACAGGCCATTGCCGTGGGACTCTTTCGGACCGCCATCAGAGCTGCGATCTCTATGGGGCAGCACGGCGATGCGGGAGGCCACGATGAGCAACCACAGCTACAAGAGCTATTCCGACGCCGGTCGCTTCGCAGAGAGCGCCGAGAGCTTGGCGTACGGTTTCGCGGGTGTCGCAGCCCGGGCCTGGAGCGACGCCTACGAGGTTACCCGAGCCGACGCTGCCCAGGCCGCCGTCTACCACGCCGCCTCGGCCCGCCTGCATGCCGCCCGCCTCAAGCTAGCCAGGGCCGATGCAGCCGCGGCCGCCCGTCGTAGAGACGCCGCCGCCCGGGAGAGGGACGCCCAGCGCTTGGAGGACGCTCGCCGGGCCCGGCTCCTCGCCCAGCTCGCCGCCTGAGCACTAACGTCAGCATGTGTGCGCACGCGGTGTGCTGACGAAATGCTCTCACGGCTGCACAGGGAAAGTTTCTACGGCAAAGTGATGGGTGCGCTCGCATGTCGCAGGGTGCGCGCAGGTCAAAATGAGGGCCCGCTCCGGTCTCCCGGGCGGGCCCTTTTCGTCTGTGGCCCGGGACGTATCCAGGGCGGCTGGACGGTGTCCGGGGTCAGCGCATCCCGAAGCGGACGGCGTCCTCCTCGGGCTCGTCCGCTGCGTCCGGAACGTCCACCCCGCGAACGACGCGGCGGTAGTCGGCGGGGTCGGGGGAGTGCTTGGCCTTCACGAGCCTTGCGGACTCAGCCTGCTGCCACTCCCGGTACAACGGCACCCTGGGCATCGTCGCGAGCCGCGCGTCTCCGGAGAGATGGCGCCCGATCACCTCGGCCTGAAGGCAGACAAAAATCGCCAGCCGGTCGCGCGGCAGGTTAGCGAGGTACGACCTTGTCTCGTCGGACAGCATCGCGGCCAGGGTTGGATCGGCGTCATCCTCGCACAGGAGATGCTGCAGGGCGGCCCTGCCGAGGTTACGATGGAAGTCGGGGCCGACGTCGGCCTTTACGATGCCGGTGGCTGCGGCGATCTCGGCCTTCGCCTCCGTCTCGGCGACGAGGTCTGCGACTTGCTCTATCAGGGCGTTCTCGGCCTGCCTGGCCTCCGCAGGCGGGGCAAGGGAGCGGAGGACCCAGCGCCCGCCCTCCCAGATAAGGCGGGGGGCAGCCGCGATGGCGGCTAGGGTTGCGGCGACGAGGGCGCCAACGGCGCCAAGGAATCGACGAACGGTCACGGGTGTGCTCCTGCGTGGGGTAGTGGTGATGCGATTTTCCGGCGGGGGGGCGCATCCCACCAGGGCTAGAAGTGCGCCTTGCCGAAGATCCGCATCCGCAGGTCGTCTGGAAGCTGCCGCTTGTGCCGGTGGACCGCCGCCAACGCCTGGGTCTCCATGATCACGGACAGGGTCGGCGAGCTCATTCTTCCGCTGAGACCAGGCCCAGTGGATACGGCGCTGACGCCCGAGGAGAGGGCCCTGGCAGAGAAGGCGTACACCGAGCTTCTGGCCGATTGGAACGCGCCGGAGCAGCGGTAGTGACGGCCCTCGACCTCAAACGGTGGCGCCGGGAAACCGGCGCGGTCGACCGCCTCGTCGATGGCCTGCTCGCCCGGGACGGGGCGGAGCAGGCCGCCGCGGTGCGGGAGATCTCGGACGACAACGAGGCCCACGCCCGGATATGGGCGCGGACGCTGCTGCTCGTCGCATGGCACGCAGACCACGGCGAGGACTGACACCTACGCCCCGCCGGCTTCCCGGACCGCGCGTTCGGCCTCCTCCGGGAGCGTCGGCGTCGCCGCCATCCGGGCGATCACGTCCTCGACGCGCGCCGGCGCGTAGCCCCATACGTCGACGCCGACGTCGCACGATCCCGACGTCCCGGGCATCGCACCGTGCGTGTGTCCGTGGACGTGCAGGACGCCCTGGAAGCTGCCCGGCCAGGCGCGAAGCGGGTAGTGGTCGCACACGATGCGCCGGCTGGCGGTGTGGACGATGAGCCGTTCCTGGACGCTATCCCAGCCCAAGTCCGTCACGCGCGGCCGGTCGTGATTCCCCACGAGCAAATGCTTCCGCCCCTTGAGCGCCGCGAAGATCTCCGCGGTGCGCGCCGGGGTGTGCCCCCACTCGAAGTCGCCGAGATGGATGACCGTGTCGCCGGGGCAGACGACCGCGTTCCACGCCTCGACAAGCAGGCTGTCCATCTCGGCGACGTCGCGGAACGGCCTGTTCGTGTGGCTGATCGATCCGGCATGGCCGAAGTGGGTATCAGCGGTCAGCCAGACGGTACCCGCGTGTGGCGTCAGGTTGTGGTGGTGGGTCTTCATGAAGGCAGCCTCCTGGGTGGGGCTGCCGCGCACGGCGTCACGCCCCCGGGGTAATGGGTCTCGTCAGGCTGGGAGCGCGTATCGGTTTCACAGGTCCCTCCGGAGTGGCGTCGAATTCATTCCGAAACGGAATTGGTTGGCCGGTGGAATTGGCAGGTCTAGCGGAAGAAGTTTGCGAAATCCCTGGCCGCGGGACCGGCAGGGGCATGGATCCACAACTGAGCAGTCAAACCTACGCCGGAGGCCGTTGACGCCCCGCGGCGAATTCGGGAGCCTTGATGCATGACGACATACGAGATCATCGTCGCCGACGACATCAACCAAGGCCGGCCTCAAGTTGCCGCTGCGGCCGAGGCCGACACGCCGCTCGATCTGGAGACCGCTGTGTGGGTCCCCGAGATCTGCATGCCTGTGCGGCTCCCGGGCGCGACGGCGACGACGTACTGGCCGATCCTCTCCGTGAGGCAACTGCGCGAGGCCATCACGCGCGGCGACCTTCGGCCGGAGCGGTGGGGCCGCCAGATCGTCGTGAGCCGTCGCATTATCATGGAGTGGAGAGAATCATGCCGAGACGCGCCCTCGGAGCGAGGCTCTGGGAGAAGCCGGCCGAACACCACCCGGACGGCAAGCTCCGGAAGCGGTCGGTCTGGGTCATCCGCGACGGCAAGCTCCCGAACGTCGTCACCGGCGTCCCAGTCCTCCCTGAACTCCCTGATCGCAATCGCGGGGCGGCTGAGCCGGCGCTCGCCGACTACCTGACGGCGAAGCACAACCCCGCCCGGGACGAGGATCGGGCGCTCGGCGAGATCCTGGTGACCGACGTCCTGGCCGTCTACGGGGAAGACGTCGCCCCGAAGCACGCCCGCCCCGAGAAGACGGCGGCCAGATTGTTGCAGCTCGGCGCTTGGTGGGAAGGCAAGACGGTCGCCGAAGTCAATGGCAAGTCTGTCCGGGCCTACGGGGCATGGCGGAAAAAGACTGCCTGGAAGTCGGCCAAGCCGGGAGTGACCGGCAGAAAACCGCGCACGGTCACGGACGCCGGTGTGCGTCGCGAGCTCGAAGACATGCAGGCGGCACTCAATCACTACCTGCGCGAGGGACACATGCGGGCAGTGGTGAAGGTGCCACTGCCCGAGAAGAGCGCATCGAAGGATCGGTACCTGGAACGCACCGAGGCCGCGCAACTTCTTCGGACGATGTTGCACATGCCCGAAAGACAGCGCCGGCACCGTGGTCCGGACAAGGGCAAGGTGGTGGCTACGTCCAAGCGTCCAGCGAGGCACCTCGCCCGATTCCTCCTCGTCGGGATCTACACCGGCACCAGGGCCGCCGCGATCTGCTCGGCCGGCTTCGCGCCCGCGGATGGGCGGGGTTGGATCGACCTGGGCCGCGGGGTATTCCACCGTCGCCGTGTCGGGGCGGCGGAGACGAAGAAGCGTCAGCCGCCCGTGAAGCTACCGAAGCGGTTGCTCGCTCACATCCGCCGCTGGGCCCGAACCCCGCGCACGGATGGAACGATGCCGGAGTTCGTCGTCGAGTTCCGCGGCAAGCCGGTCGGGGAGGTCAACAAGGGCTGGGCTGCAGCCGTAAAGGAAGCCGGGCTCGGGCCGGACGTCACGCCCCACACATGCCGGCACACCTGTGCGACTTGGATGATGCTCGCCGGCGTGGATCTCTGGCAGGCGGCGGCCTTCCTAGGCATGACTGTCCAGATGCTGGAGAAGGTCTACGGCCACCACCGTCCCGACTACCAAGCCGAGGCCGCCGGGGCACTGGACAGGGCCGGCCGCCGCGTGGCGGAGACCATCGACGTCGAGGACGCCTTCACCCGCCACGCAGCTTGAGGGTCCCGTTTCGTTCTAGGGGGACAACGGGGGGACAGGAACGAGGCGGAAATCGGGGGAAATGGGCGGCATCCGACGGGTGTCGCTAGAGCGCGCCGCAGGGCGTGCGAACGTAAGGCGGACCCGCTCATAACGGTCTGGTTGCAGGTTCGAGTCCTGCCGGGCCCACCACTCACTCCCTGCGAACGACGGACGTTCGGGTTTGGCGGGAGACGTGCGGCGTCTCAAGGGCATAGCGAAAAGCTGCCGCTTTGAGGCCTCTTCTCCAGGGCCGTCCTGCGGCCCGGATTCTCGGCGGTTTCGGCCGGTTTCTCGCCTGCCGCCGGTGCAGCTTCCGCAGCCTTGCATCTGGCCTTGCAGGAGACGGATTCGCAGGCCGACGGAGCCTTGGTTCGCTGGCTGTCGTGCACTGGTGTGTGAGCCATTACTGCCACTTCGGACTGGACTTGCGCTGCGAATGGAGCGGAATTGTCAGCGTCCTTGAGGCCGCCGACGCGGTGCGCCCTCGACCCCCTGCCGATCCCTCGCGATCCGCGGGGTTGCGCTGGTGGTAGCAGACCCGCTGCCGACCCATCGCAAGGTCCACCCTCATGATTGACGAGAACTACCACGCGCTGCTGAAGGCAGCCGCAGAGTCACACGACCAGTTGATCGCCCGTCCCGCCGGACTGAACGCTCGAGCCGCCAAGGCGCTGTTGGCCAAACTCTGCAAAACCGAGTTGGCGGTCGAGGTCGTCGTGACCGCGGACGAGCCACACTGGCACAGCGATGAGCGCGGTCCGATCGGGCTGAGCCTCACAACCGCCGGTCGGGAAAGCCGCTGCCTCGATGCCGGACCGGACAGGGCTGAGACAAAGCCGCGATCCGGCACGAAGCAGTCGCTGATCATCGCGATGCTGCAGCGTGATGAAGGGGCCACACTCGCCGACCTGATGGCCGCCACCGGCTGGCTTGCCCATTCGACGCGCGCCGCCCTGACCGGCCTGCGCAAGCGAGGGATGACCCTCACGAAGGGACACGATGCCGAGGATCGGACGGTCTATCGCCTGGCCGACGTTGCCACGGTGGAGGCCCGATGATGGCCGCCGTGATCAGCCCCGAGCTCAAGCGTGAGATCGAGGCGCTTGCCTCCCTCGATCTGGGCGACCTGCGCATCCGCTGGCGGCAGCATCTGCGAACGGCCCCTCCCCCGCATCTGTCCCGAACCCTGATGGTGCGGCTCCTGGCCTACCGCATCCAAGCCAAGGCGTTGGGCGACCTCGATCGCGACAGCGCCCGGCTGCTCGATCGGATCGCGAAGGAACGCCTGCGCCGGCGTGGCGCCGCCGAGCGGGCGGCCAAACCGAAGGCGCCGCCCCTCGTCCCGCCGATCCCGACACCCGGGCTTCGGCCCGGCACCCTGCTGGTGCGGGAGTTCGGCGGCGAGGTTCATACCGTCACCGTGGTCACGGGTGGGTTTGCCTGGAAGGAGGCAACCTATGCCAGCCTGTCGGAGGTCGCCCGCGCGATCACCGGCACCCGCTGGAACGGTCCCCGCTTCTTCGGGTTTCGGGACAAGGGAGCCACCAGGGCGCCCAGCAGCGGCGACGAGTCCTTTTCGGCTGTGGCCACGGGAGGGATCGCGTGATGGCATCGCCCTCCAATTGGCTGCATGCCAAGGCCCTGCCGTCGAAGACCCAAGCACCCAAACTCCAAGCCCCCAAACCCCAGGCCCCCAAGGCTCTGCGCTGCGCGATCTACACCCGCAAATCCACCGAGCACGGGCTCGATCAGGCCTTCACCTCCCTCGACAACCAGCGCGAGGCCGCCGAAGCCTACATCAAGAGCCAGGCGCATGAGGGCTGGCGCCTGCTGCCGGAGGCCTACGACGATGGCGGCGTCTCAGGCGGCAGCCTCGAGCGTCCGGCCTTGCAGCGGCTCCTCGCTGAGGTCGAGGCAGGACGCATCGATGTGGTGGTGGTCTACAAGGTCGACCGGCTGACCCGCGCCCTCTCGGACTTTGCCAAGCTCGTCGAGCTGTTCGACGCGCACGGCGTCTCCTTCGTCTCGGTGACCCAGGCCTTCAACACCACCAACAGCATGGGACGGCTGACGCTCAACGTCCTGCTGTCGTTCGCCCAGTTCGAGCGTGAGGTCACGGCAGAACGCATCCGCGACAAGATCGCGGCCTCGAAGCGCAAGGGCATGCGCATGGGCGGACCGGTCCCGCTGGGATACCGTGTCCACGACAAGAAGCTGGTCCCCTGCCCCGATGAGGCGGCCCAGGTCAGGACGATCTTCGATCGCTACCTCGCGCTCGGCTGCCTCAACGGGCTGGCGGCCGATCTGCAGGCCCAGGGCATCCTGACCAAGCGATCCCCGCGCCGTGATGGCACAAGCCGTGGCGGCATTGCCTTCACCAAGGGGCCGCTGGCCTATCTGCTGCGCAACCGGGTCTATATCGGCGAGGTGATCCACAAGGATCGGCACTATCCCGGAGAGCACGAGGGTATCGTCCCACGCGAGCTGTTCGATGCGGTCCAGGCGGCGCTGAGCGAGAAGTCGCAGGCGCAAGGCTCCGCTCGGGGCAACACCGGCTCGTGGCTGACGGGTCTGCTCTACGATGACCGCGGCAATCGGATGACGCCGAGCTCGGCCAGGAAGGGGGCGCTCCGCTACCGCTACTACGTCTCACGTGCGCTCGAGACGGGACAGCGCAGCGAGGCGGGCTCGGTCCCCCGCGTGTCGGCGCCCGAGATCGAGCAGGCGGTGCGGGAGGCGCTTACACCACCCTCCCCTGATCAACCTTCAGCATCTGAAGAGATGCCCCTGCTCACGCACATCAGCCGGATCGTCGTTCACCTGAGCCATCTTGCCATCAGTTTCGTCGAGCCGGACGGGGCAGAGCAAGACGACAGCACAAGCGGAGCAGGAGCCATCGAGCTGGCCCCCCTTCGTGTGCCCTGGTCGGCCCGACCGAGCCGTCGTCGGCGCCAGATCATCCGCGCTGAGGGTGATGAAGGGGCGATGCCGCTGCGGCCGATGCGGGTCGAGACCCGAGCCCGTCTCGTCGACGGGATCGCCAAGGCGCGCTTCTGGCTCGATGACCTTGTCAGCGGCCGCGTGGCTGACACCCATGCCATCGCCCTAGCCGAAGGCTGCAGCGAGCGCTCGGTGCGCATGACCCTCAACCTTGCCTTCCTGGCGCCGTCGGTCGTCCAGGCGGCGATCGCTGGCACCTTGCCGGAGGGGGCCGGTATCTCCACCCTCATGAACGCGCCAATGTTGTGGCAAATCCAAGTGGGATTTAACTGAGCTTGTCCCTCTGGCAAGATAGCGTCAAGTATAGCAGGCGAAGTTCAAACGTTCGAATCGTGTCGGGTGCGCCATCGCTTTATCACCGGACAAAAACCGCCTAACACCCTAAAGAATAAGGTGAGATTGGCCGTTCTCAAGCCTTCACCACGTTTATAGCGTAGCTGGTCGGCAAAATTCAGTTTTAGGACAGCATATTTGTCCTCGACATATCCTGTTTTCCAAACACAACAAAGACATGAAACGAAGTCCAAAGCTATTCTAAGCTTTTGTCAAAATCCTGTGCCGGGATTGCGCTTTCGCCTATCTTTTTAGCAATCAGCAACTTTTCCTTTTCGAGCTTCACGACCTTGGCTTCCAGCCCACGCACCACTGCCGGCACCATCGTCTCGATGATTCGCTCGACCGCATTATTAGTCTGCTCTTCGACCGTGGCGAGTGCGGCTTTCAATGCCTATGCTTCGTTCTTCGCGTTCGCCTGCTTGCGGTCGCCCAGCTTGTGGAACATCACGGCAGCGACCTTGAACAATTGCGGCCGCGGCTGTGCCAGAGGGACGAGCGTTTAGAACTCGCTCTCGATCACATCGCGGCGGATTGCCTTGCCATACAAGTCGCAGCCCTTCTTGGGGCACTGATAGTATGCGTGCCGCTTTCTCCTTGCTGCCGCTCGTGGACCAGCAGGCCGTACGCAGGATGTCGCTCACGCGCTGATGCGGAAGGACGCCCGTCTTTGGGTTAGGATGGAGCGGGCGGGAGTTGAGAAACTCGGCAACGTCCGACTGCATCTCGAAGCGGCCCAAGGCGTAGCCTTCCAGAGGCTCGGTGAGGATCGTCGCCTGCGGCTCCTCCCGAGCAAGCACCTTGCCTTTCAGACCGGGAACGCGGCCATAACGGTATCCGCTTGTCGCCGCGAATACGGCGAAGCCGTTTTGCTGGCGCGTCACCATCCGGTCGACCGTCTGTTCAACGTTATTGGTCCGGTTGAACTGACCGGCTGGCTTTGGACCGTGCTGATTGAGAAGATCAGCCAGGACCGAAGGAGCTGGACATGCGGCGAAGTCAGAAGACGGGTACGGAGCAGGTGGTGCTGAAGCTGCGCCAGATTGAGGTTCAGACGGCACAAGGCAAGAGTTTGGCCCTAGCTTGCAAGGAAGCCGAGATCTCCGAGCAGAGCTACTATCGCTGGCGTAAGGAATATGGCGGCCTGCAGATCGACCAGGCCCATCGGATGAAGGATCTGGAGCGCGAGAACGCGCGATTGCGGCGGCTTGTGGCTGATTTGTCCTTGGAGAAGCAGGTGCTGGCGGACGTCGCCGCGGGATCCGAAGGCCAGTGCCAGCAAACCTCGCAGCCCCCGAGCGACGCTGGCAGGCGGTCGACGCGATCCAGGAGAAGTACGGCTTCTCGGAACACCACGCCTGCCGGATGGTTGGCCTGCACCGGGGCACGCAACGCTAAGTGCCCACGGTCCCGGCTGACGAGGATGCACTGACCCGCGCCATTGTAGCCCTTGCATCCGAGTACGGACGCTACGGCTACCGCCGCACCGCGCTGCTGCGGGCCGCCGGGCGGCAGGTGGGCAAAGATTGGGTTCAGCGCATCTGGCGTCTTAAGGAGGCTCAAGGTCCCACAGAAGCATCGGCCGCGAAGTCGTCTATAGTCGTGCGTCTGCGCGGCCGGATGCCCGGGTCCGATGGCCGGCCGGGGCACGTGTGCTCCAGGGCCTGGATCTGGCTCTTCTTGTCGATGGACAACACGACGGCATGGGCAGGCGGGTCCATGTAGAGACCCACCACATCCTCGACCTCCACAGCGAAGGCCGGATCGTGCGAGCGCTTGAACGTGCGCACCCAGTGCGGCTGCAGTCGGTGCGCTTCCCCGATCCGTTGAACGGCGCGCAAGGAGATCCCAACGCGCTTGGCCACGGCGCGCCCGGTCCAGTGGGTGACCTCGTCCGGCGGCTTCAAACAGGTCAGCGCCAGTGCCCCCGCCACCGTCCGCGTGGAATGGGGCTGGGTGCCGGGTGGGCGGGGCTTGTCGCGTAGCAGGCCGTCAATGCCCTCCTCGGAAAAGCGCTGCTGCCAGCGCCAGACCGCGGGCCGAATGACGCCGGCTTGCCAAGCCACCTCCTGCACGGTCAGGCGCTTGCCTGAAAGCAGGACGATTCGGGCGCGCAGGATGTGCTTGAGGGGACAGGAGCGGTTACCCGCGACCCCAGCCAACTGAGACGTCGTGACGTCATCGAGGAGTACACCGACAGTCTGAGCCATGGCCCAAACTCGCACGCTTCACGACCTACGTGAATCGTCAGTCCGCGTCACTGCACTAGCTGGCAAATCGAAAAGATGTTCGACAAGCAGGCCTCACAATAGGCGCCCAGCTGCTAACGGTTCCCTCTTGCAGCGCCGAACGCCAGTTCGCCATCACCACCCAGAAGCTGCAGCTAAAGCGCTATCTGCTTTTCCACAAGACCGCCAAAGCTGCGGTACCATCCGGCACAGCTGATGGAGTTGGCTTCGAATGGCTGCCGCTTTACCTCCGTCGAGATCACCGTATGCAACCTCCAGAAACCAATCACCAACAACTTTGCACCAATTTTCTAAATCCAAATTCGCTGCTGCTGCAATTAAGCCAATGCGTATCAAATTTTCTGGCGGCATCTTGGTACTGTCACGCTTGCAAAGCGAATTTGCAAGCAAAATGACGTCTTTAGCAAGCTCGGGCGTCCTTGTAACGGCTGATATCATTGCCAGACCCGAAAGCAACGGAAATGTTAAATGCGGCTCATCACTCAAATTTAGCCGGTGATTTACACTTCGCAGCGCGTCCATAACAAGCCCGGCATGTTCGGGGGTGATTTTAAATATGAGGGCAGAATTTACGATCCCTGCAAAAAACTTGCTTTCTAAAAAGACCCCTTGAACAGGTTTGTGAAGGTCTGCAAGTAATTCTTGAGGTAGATCTGCAGGTGAAACGCTCCCACCCTCTAACGGGCCTGGAAGGAAAGAGAGTGGGAACTTCAGGCGCGTACGGACACCGCCAATCTCAGTATCTTGGCTACAGAGAAATCTCTTAAAGTCCAGTGACATACCTCTGTCTTCCGACGCCATTCCCGCGTTCGCAATACGCGAAATAAATTCAGCCTTCAGCTGATGGCTATCGATGAAATCAGGCAACCATCTGGGCTCACGCCGAAGATCTACAAATGTTTGTAGGTAGAATATACTTCCTCGGGCATTTAACGCCCATTCGGAGAAGCTTAATATATCAATACCTGAATGAAGCAATTCACGCTCGATAAGTGACGCGTGGGCTATACTTGCTAGCCTCCGAAGGAAAGGGGGCCAGTCTGTTAATATGCCGGTACGCGACAACTCGCCATCGACAAAAACAACCAGAATTGAAGTTAGTCGGGCTCTAGAATGCTCCGATTCCGGATCGTCGTCACAGATTTCTTCTATTATCTTCTTAAGATGTATTTCTAAGTCAGGAAACTTTTTGAGATGTCGCAAGCCAATTTCGACAGCTGAAACCTGGGAAAATCTATCACCGCTTGTGGAGATCCATTTGAAAAACTCAACCACTTCTGAAGCTTCGTAGTTATTAAGATGAATTAGAGATCCGATTGTTCCGTGTGAAGCAAGGGTCAGAGCTTGGGCTAGTCCGCGCAGCCGATCCCAATTGACCATTTGATTAATATGCCTGGCGGCGACGTCTGACACATATGTCTCCAACGTATCAACACCGGATGAGATACCAACCAATCGCTCATAGTAGGTCAACGATTGCGGTATAAGGGATGCAATAGAAATTGATCCACTAGTAAGAGAAGACCTTATCTTAACGGGGACATCAACAACATTCATCTCTGTATAAAGTAAAAATTTGTCTATTTCAAAACCAACTAATGGACCCGCTTCTAATTTCTGCTTCCATATATCTACATCGATGCCATGAAGATTTTTGCTCACCACAAGCTCATCAAATTTTCTGGCCCGATGCCCTAAATCAGGCGATAAAAACCAAAACGAAGGCAACTCGATAATCCGATCTTCGGCTTCCGCTTTTATGAATATATTGCCAGATCGTTCTGCGAATCGCAATGAATAATCGCTTCCATGTTGGTCATTAATTATGACGCAACCGTCCTCCCCAATATAAAGCTGTTTAATAGACCCAAAGAGCTGCCCCTGATCAAACGAGGGATCGTCAGATCCAAAAGTAACTGTCGCGGAAACTCCAAGATTAAATGAACTTACAAACTCATTTGATTCTGCGAGCGAACTTCGAATCATAGGCGAAAACGAATGCATCAGCAGCATCACCAACTGTTGCTCATCATCCTCAGACTCAACCTCAAACTTCAACATTAGAAGTCTCCAAACGCTGACGATCAACGATGCTGCGAATAACGCTACCAACGTTTTTGACTACGTCATTGTAGAGCAACGGCTCGGCATCTTGAAGCGGTTCAAGAACCACTTCTTCTAACCAGGTCCAATAGGCTGTGCGCATGTCAGTCGTCAGATTGGGTAACATTATCAATCTCAATATCTGCAGTCGCCGTATGGCCAGCGGATCGCCATCATTCGCCGCAAACCTATGTCCCCAGCTTCGAAAATCTAAGAGGGATAACAACCAATTAGAACGAGCTCCAGCCTCCCCTACATCATTCTGTTGATGCCAAATTTCCCTCAAAGTATCCATAAAAGCGCTATGGTTGTTCTGAAGCCAAGCGTACTCCTCGGGTATCTGGAGAATATCCGTCATTCCGACACGCAAACTTGCCTCGCGAATGCCTCGAAGCTCCGCCGTCTCGACTAGTCTTTTATCAATAATTTTTGCGCTATTTATAAGTCGTGATAGCTCTCTGGCCGAGTGCGGCACTAAGGCGAAACCGGCACGTCGAAGTTTCGTAAGAAATTCTATTTCCGTATCTTCACTAGCCTGTCCTAATTGAACACGTTGGGCCAGCAAGTCGATTGACGTAAGAAGCGGCTTTTTCCCAAAACTGGTATCGATCTCTATGAACTTGTTTAAAAACCGATCATCAACAGCAAAACCATCGACATGTTCAGCTGCAGAGAAAAGCATAGACGAGGGGAGAAGTTCGATTTTCTCCGACTCGGTTTCAATTTCTTTGATAAGCGGAGCCAATCGTACTGTTCCAGCTTCGATCCCAGTAGATAATATCGATCTAATACTCGCGATGATCTTCTTTGCATCATCATGTACAGCCGCGTGACGGACGAGAGCGTCTCCTTCTTCAATCTCTGACACAGGGATCAAAACGTCAAAGCCCGCAGCTTTTAGTTTGCCAAGCAGCCCAAGATGTTGGAAGTATGAAATGGAAACTCTGTCGAGATACAAGACGGCGTTTGGAGCGATTTCTGGATTATGGGGCCATGGCTGTTCTTGATGAGTAAGATAAGCCTCACAGTGCGCTTGTTCTGCAGCAGTGATCTGACCCAAGCTACGCAGAGCACGAACGACATCACCACATCCTGCTAGCGAGTTTTCAAACGCAGCAACATCGGCGACTTCGTCCATAAATGTGCTAATTTTACGTATAGGATATGGTATTACAACATACTTCCGCCGCATTTCTCCGGGCGCAGTTAAATTGGCTGCTGTCAATAAATTGGCAAGCTCGTCGCCAACTTCGGATTCTAATTGTGGCTTGGCATCGATTGTGCGGTCAAATCGTCGAAGCTCGCCTGCATCGATACAACGCTTTACATATAAGGCGTCTCGCAATCGGCTTGGTTGATGGTACTCTATTTGTTGCGATTCCTGGAAAAGCCAGCCGAGGGTCGTATGTGGGATGAAGACGGAATCGAACGACTCAATAGTTTCTTGCAGAACGCCTAGAAACGCTAATGTGAGGATAACAGTAGGATCTAACGCAATTCGTCTGATGATGTTTTTTTGGATTCCTCTGTTGCCAGCGAATGCAGGGATAATAGACCGCCTTCTAACATCTGATTGCTGTGAGTTCGAAAGAGCATTAACCAAAAACATTTGTAGAAGTGTTTGATTAATGACAACGCCCGCAAGATAAATCGGTATCTTTGCAGAGACAAGATCTTCAGATGTCTTAGACTGCCGGTCGTTCCAATCTGGGCGCATATTCAAAAGCTCGCGCATATTCACAGTTTTTATTGGCCCATCAGTTCCCGAAATGGTTATGGCACGCTGGAACCATTGGAATGGATTCGGATCGTTCTCCCAACCTGCTGCGGTAGCAGCTGAGTAACACGCCACAAGAATTGCAGCGTCGTCTTTCGCCTTCTCAGCAGCCTCCGTTATAAGGTCGCGTGCTCGCGACGATAGTCCAACTCTGTGGGCAAGTTGACCAGCGGTCCAAAGCTCTTTGGGCGTGCGATCAGCTCGACGGATCCATTCATTATCGACGAAAGTTACAAGCGAATCCCAGTTTCCAGAAGCAGTCATTATATTCACGAAAAGTATTCTATCATTGATAACATCGCGATTGCTCATCAATCTCTCTAATATCGATCTGGCAATAATCAGGTCTCCGTATCGATAGTGCGCCCACGCTGAGAATGTCGTGATCTGGCTTGACTGACCCGCAATGATTGAATTTTTCACAATAAAATCAATCACCTCTTTGTCTTTGCCCAGCACGTACATTGCATGGACGTAAAACTCGGCATGAGTAATATCTTTAGTCTCCTGAAACAATATCTTTCCATAAGTATAGAGTTTATCCCAAGCCTCCTTTTCTTTGAGAGCTATGACCAGAACGTACAGATCGCTCAACGTTTTCGTCTGTTCATATTGATGCTCTCGTGCAGATATGGTATCTGCACCTGCGATTTCAGTACAAAGGCGCTCTATACGAAGAATGGCATCGGATTTGAGGGCTGACGATTCAAGCGTTTCGATTTTAGTTCTTGCGGCAGGTACATCACCGCCACGCGCGAGCATTTCCGCTTGAAGCAGTAAAATCGTCTCTGGATTTATGTATTTTATCAACTGTTTATGATGACGCTCTATATAAGACGCCACTTCTTGCGGTGATCGTTTCGTGTGTGCGAGTGCAAATCGCCCTATTGCGGCCCCGAATGAAGACCCTCCAGTCAAAGCGGTTTCACGGTCAACCTCAAGCTCTATCGCAGCAAGATTAACCTTCAAATTATAATCTAAAGCCATTGGAAGGCGACGTAAACAAGTTTGTCGGTCTGCTAGACTGGATCTAAGATCATCCAATGCGGACTTTTCGGTCTCTGGATCGCGAAGGTCAAGCCATATAACATAATCTGCAGCAACTTCCGCAAGCTGTGTTTGTCCAATCTCTGACAATGCTGCAATAGCGGTCTTGTAAAGCTCTCTAGCTTTCCTTCGATGCTCAAGAGAAATTTGATCCGCCGAAAGAGGAAAATCTCTAGCATTGATTGGTGGATTCTGGGCGATGGCCGTTCGCAATTCGGGATGCGTAACTTGCGCTAGATGCACGAAGGCTGCTGTTATAAACAGCAGTGGCGTTCCAGCCATATCATTTATTTCTAGCGATTGCACTTCATCAAGCGCTTTACTCCAATCGCCTGTCTCTTGTCTTTTCAAGAGGCATAATAATTTTCCGTCAGGATCAAAATCGCCAATAGTAAGATTAGTTTGTTCAAGCCAAGCGAGGCCTTCAGACGAATTTTTATTTAACGTCATGGCGGCGAAAGCTGCGGTGCGGACCGCGGGCGTATTTAAAGGTTTTAGAATTTCCAAAACTTCAGAATCTTCTCCTTTCGCTGCCGCTGCTATGATTGCCGCTGCAATGCGATTTTCGGTTCCGGGACCTATGCGATTGGCCTCAGCAAGCATTTTATGAGCTTCATCTAAGTTTTTAGTTGCCGTCATTCTTGCGCACCAGGCGAACGTCACACGCCGTTGGTCCGCAAAGGATGTCGAAAGGTCTCCCACGTGAGCTTCGTTAAACAGCCGACTACATTCAGTTTCTAGATCGAAATTTGAGAAGAACCTTGATTTGCGAACAAAATCTAATCGTCTTTTAAGTTCATCTGACACGACTTGATTGCTCTGTCCTCGAACAGTCCTCTCAAGCTCGCGTAGTGCGCCAGATTGGACCTCTCCAAATTCACTGATTGTTTTATGAAGCGACTCTGCATTCGATCTCACCTCCGATCTGAAGGTAGTTAAAGATTCAGCTTGTGTGTCAAGTTGTAGTTCTATGTTTCCTAAACTTTGGCCGACGCGGACATTAGGATGGGGGAAAGCGACAGGGCGTCTAATAAAGTCACGCACAAAACCATATACTTGTGTGTCTCGATTTTGTGGAGATACTATAGATTCATGATCCTCGTCTAAAGGAATGACTCTGGTAGCCGGGGATAATCCAGGATCTGCACTATCGGGCTTCACGATTTGCCACCGGAGCAATCGCACGCCCAAAATAGGGATTGAAATTAAGGGCATTTGCTTGGTTTCGTATAAGACCAAGGCATCGAGCTTGTTTTTGTCCGCAAAGCTGCGAAACCAAGCGTTGAGATCCCGCAAATGCGGATCATTGCGCGATAGACCAGCCTGCGTAGGTCGCGGTCGGGTAAGTAGCTTAATCGAGTTGCCCAGACTTGCAAGGTCTGATCCCGCGTGCGGTGTACCGATAAAAATTATTCGCCTTACTCGATTAAGAAATGCGTCGACATTTGAGTCATAAGGAGCTCTGCTCTCTGCAAGTCTAAGTATTTGCTTGACTACTAGTCCTCCTAGGCTATGAACAACAAATATTATATTACCGGATTGCAAATTTGGCTCATCGGCTAAAGCTGGCAATATGCTTTGTGCACGATCGGGGAGGGCCATCGCTGCCCCTTGCTTCCACCAGGATGATGCCGCAGGGTATCCCAAGCTCCAGACGGCTGACTGTGGAATATCTGAAGCAAGCCAATCTGGCCAGAACTCGGGGATCGGACCCCGCGACCTCCAAGTTTTGTATTTATCACCGTTTAATCCGTGAACGAATATCACGTGAGAGATAATTTGTTCGGGGATTTTTTTAGGTTTGATGAAATCAACCAGGGCGTGCTCCTTACGATTTTTGGGGCTATCATAACGGGTTGCCTTAGCGTTGGCATCCTGTTTTTTCAAAATATTGATCTAATACTGCCCCTTTGAAGGTCTATCTCGGTATTGAGAATTCGAAATTCAATTCATTTTGAATTCGTTCCATCTCTATTCTCAGTTCTTGGCGATTTACGGAGGAACTGTGTTTTTGTCATCTCCACATTTTTTCAGCATTCCACTCAATCCCCAGCTTCCGCCACAACTCCCGCATTTCTACCGTAAAGAACCCTAGATCGTGTGCATCCAGCAACCCCGTTTCGCCTCCCGTCGACAGACGAATGTCTTCGACGTGAAGGATGGCTCGGGCTTGCTCAGCAAGGTTGTCCCCCAGCCGTTCATCTGGTTCGAGTTGACGTTGAAAGCACGCGCCATTACCGTTGTTTTGCCTGAGCGATATTTTATCTCCTTAAGGGTGTCGCTGTTTGGTAGGCCGCGATAGAGCGTATGAGCCACAGCCTTCTTGAGAATGCGGGCCGTTTCGCGGTCATAGCGTGATTCTATCTGTGCGGCTGCATTCTGAATCGCGCCCAGAAAGTTGATACCGCCCTAGCGGTACTGCGTCAAAATCTGCTAGAAATTCGAGACATAGTGCCGGCCCCACTCCTCGCCGACAACGAGGGCACGGAGTGGGCCATGCGAATCTGCGAGGCGATCGATCACAGCTGCGGTGATGGCACCGACAAGCGCCCGGTTGGTCTCGCTGCGTGCCGACCCTATGATGAAGAGCTCGGTTAGCTCTGTCTTCATGTCCGCTGGATCGAAGCTGGTCCGCTCAGCAACGGTCCGGGCGGCGGTGCCGGGCTGAAAGGCTTGCAGCCTCTCGATGATTTGGGAGGATTAGGCGTTCCAGTGATTGGTCGAGTCGGTCAAGTTTGTGAAAAGGCGTCGAAGGTTCACCCTTCCCAGAGATGAGCTCAATACGTTGAGATAAGTGCAGAATTTCCTTCGAGGTGGGGTCACGATCGGCGCCGATCGTGACCCCACCTAGATCTCGATTTTCGGAGCTCCAAGAGAGAGTTAGCTAGATCCTTGCCGGGGTCATGCTTCAAAGGCGATTCACAGCCAAGCTGCGCTGAGAAGGCCTGGATGTCAGCCTTCCTCGAACGCTTTGCTCCCAGCATCACCGCCGCCTCCGAGGCGGAGAGGGGCGTCTGATATAGACCGGGAAGGTCAAAGCAGGGCGGGCTCGGTGCTTACCCCGCCAAGGATTCGTCTAATGGGCTGAAACCGCGAGGAATGCCTCATCCTCGGATTCGGTATCGCGAGCGACCAGCCCACACTCGGCGGCAAGCGCCATCGCCGTCCATAGTCGGTCGGAGGTCGGGCCGAACGGACCGCTTAGACGCCCCTTGCGCAAACGCATCCATCCGCGCTCCCCAAGTGCAATGCGCAAGCGCTGCGTACCATCACCGTTGCGCGCGACAGACCACCGGACATGCTGGCCGATGACCCATGCCTCGATGATCTCGGCCCACAGGCTCCGCAAGCTTCGGTCGTGTGCCGCCCTCAGACGTTGGCTCGCCACCGCGAGCGGTAGTCGGTCTGGCGGCCCCCCGAGTGGACCTTGGATGCCCGCAAGGACGCCGGCCTCTGAAAGGGCCGTGGTCATTGCGTTCGCGTAGGCGAGCGCCCGCAGCGCCAAGCCCGGGACCCGAGCGCAGCCCTCCTCGTTCTGGGCCTCGCCGAGATCGTCCATGAGGTCGAAAATGTCCGTCCCTTCGCCGAGCCCGCAGGCGGCTGGCCACCCGTTCTCGCCGGCCCGACCCGCGGCAAGGTCGAGGTAAGCGCCGACCGTCGCGGCATCCGCGTCCTCCTCCTCCTCGCGGGCGGCCTCATCGGCGTCGTCGGCAAGCTCTTCAGGAAGCGATCGTCCCTCGTCGATACGGTTCTCAATCCAGCGCAGCATGCTTTCGAGTGCGAGCCTCTGGAGCTGACGTGCCTGCAGGGATGCCCAGTGCAGCTGGGTCTTCTTCTGGGTATCGGACAGAACGAGGGGATCTCCCTCAGCTCTAAGGCCCGATGCCATAGCGCGACGGACCCCTCTTACTCCCATGCCGACCTCCGCCTGCGCGAGGACAGCAACCATGAGATCGAGGGTCTGTCGCCGTTGCCAAGCGGGACTGTTATCCGGAGCGGTTTCGCCCAGGCCGTAGAACAGATGCCTGAAAGTCTCGCGCTCGGCCTTCCTGGTGCTGCGAACCGACCAAGCCGCATGCAGTGCTTCCGCGACCTCTGGAGCGATCGATAGGGGGCCCGGGGTGAGCAGCGCATCCGGAACGAGATCGCCGATTTTTCGGTCGAGCGCGGCGATGGCGGCGGATGTTTCGCTAGAGGGACGCAGGGCACCGTCCTGCGCCCGAAGCCACCCGAGCGCTCGGATCGATGGGCCGTACTGGATTGGGGCCATGATGCCCGTGCTGGTCCGCCGAGCCGCCTTCAGGCTTTTCCAGGCAGCACCATGGAAATCATACGCACGCTTCGAACCCTGGACGGGAAGCTTGTCGGTGATGACGAGCCGTCCCGGCAGGCCCTCGCCATCGTCGGCGAGGAAGTGTGACCATACGAAAAGGACCTCCAGACGATCGACGACATCCTGGAGCTCGGCGACGCTGGCGGTGGATGCACCGCGCCGCTCGGCGGCCTGAGCCACTTTCCACCACGCCCAGGACATGAAGACGTAAGGGCGCACATACCGCGTCACGTTGTTGATGCCAGGGAAAGCCGCGTCCATCAGGTTGAGGTTGATCTGCCTGAGACCGAGGGGATCGACGCCGCCAGGATTCAGCTTCATTTCCTCTACGATACGAAGGTGCGGGGCTGTCTCGAAAGAGCGGTCCAGGTCCGCGAGCGACGTTGCGGGCATGGGTCACTCCATGGACGGGTCGAGCAGGACCCTGCTGCAGCATGGCGTCACCGTCATGCGATGCTCACGAAGCCGTTCCCTCGCGAGAAGCGGCAGGTTGAAATAGCATTTGGGGCAGGCCGGATTCTCGCTATGGAACGCGAGCGTGGCGACCCTTTGCGCCGCTGGCTTGCCGGCTGCGACTTGCCGAAGGACCGCCGCCTCAGGCGCCAGTGCTGGTGGGAGGTCCGGCATAGGTCCAAGGCCGGCCAACGCCTGCTGGACCTCGTTGACATCCATCCATGAGGTCCGCGTAGCCGTCGTCTGCCGCATGGCCGCGATCCATGCTTTGTCGCTTGCCTCTCTGTTCAACCGCCGCTCGCGGATCCCGGAGGATGTCGGCATGACGGCGACCATCCATTCAGGAGCGACGGCACCTCGGCACCATGCCTGAAGCCAAGTGTGCATCCGGTTCGCTTGGGAATGATCCGTGATGACGCGTGAGGCAAGCACGGCGACGAAGGCCCTATCGAGGGCATCGGTTTCGCCCTTCGCCGCGCCGGCACCACGGACGATGCCGATCCAGCTACGGACGTAGTCTGCCTTGAGTTCGTCTGGCTCTTCGGACCGGTCCGCGGCGAACAGTACGAAGTCGAGGAAGCTGACGGCGTGCCGTCTGAAATCATTGCCTCCGATCGGAAGCGCTTCTATGAAGTCCGCGAGGGCCTCGATGACCGGTTCGATCCGCCAGCGGGGGAGCGCTCCGGCATTCCCGCCATCGCCCTGCGCAGCATCGTCCAAGTCATCTGCATCCGCGAATGCCCGGGCCGGTGGAGGGGCTGATCGCACATAGCGCCGCATGGAGACCAGCAGGCGTTCGAAGGCGGTTGCGCCCGCGATTGGAGCGTTGGAAACGATCTCGCCCATGAAAGCGATCGTGGGCCTCAGGCTCGCGAGCTCGACCGAGCCACCCGGCTCATCGGAACGCTTACGGCTTCCGCCCCCTATCTCGGGAGACCCGACGTCGTCCTCCAGGAACGCCCCGGGATTGGCGACGAAAAAAGACAGGATCACCGCAATATCATCCGGCTCCTCCGAACCGGCGAGCGTTCGAATCATCGCCTCGGCCACTGGTCCCCGTTCGCGGACCGCACCAAGGATCTGGTCGAATACGACCCACCCCCTGATCTCTGCGGCATCGCGGGCGAGCACCAGCTGGGTCGAGCGTATCAGGTTGCGGAAGGGCTGCGTGTCGCCCGGCTTAATCTCGAAAGCACCGTCGGGAGCCACAATGACGGATGGCAAGTGAGCCTGGACCGCTCCGGCGGCGACCCGCGCGCTCCATGGTCCGGCTGGGGACTTCTGCCCGAACAGACGACCTTTGATGGTGCCGCCGTCGAACCTGGCGGACAGGCACGCACCTCCTGAAGGATCCGGATCGCCACCCTCCCCTTCGGACAAGTCCCTCTCGTTTGTCGGACACCAGCCGAAAGTCAAGCGATCGTCGATGATCCTCAGCACGGATGCCTCGACGTTAGCGGATGTCACGAGAGCGGGCTTCGTCGCGTTGACGCTGCCCGAGAGCACCAAACGGCCCTTGCGACATGTTACGTCGATGATCTTGGCGTGTAGGAGAGAGGTCGACGAGAAGGCATCCGACCGGACAGGATCAGCGCGCAAGCCCAGGGATTGTAACGCCGCGAAGTCGAAAAACTCGGGCGCCCGTCCGGTTACGGCGACCCGAACCTTGCTGCATCCGAGCGCTTTCGCCAGGACGTGAACGGCCTCGGGACCGCCGAAGTACGGAGAGACGATCGTTATCTCTTCCGCCCCTCCGAGCGCGTCCGCCTGTGAAGCCAGCTGGCTTACGATCGAGCCATCGAACGTATGGATGAGACGCGTCTTGCCATCGCCGGCGACACGTCCCGCTTTCCGACATGCCTGAGCCATCGTGCCGATGATTGATGGTCGCTCGGGAGCAGCGATGGTGCCTTCGTCGACGGATAGTCCGAGGTACTCCAGGAAGTCGGCCAGATCGTTGAATGCGGCGGGGGCCAAGCCCGGGACAAGGAGATCCAATGTCTCGACGTTATGACCCCAGCCGCCGAATGTCAGGTTGCCGGAGCCGACGGTAGCACGGAGGCCATCAGGTCCATCCAGAAGCATGATTTTGGGATGGAAACACCCGGTAGCGACCTTGAACGGCACCAGATCATAAGTGCGCCCGACATCGGATACGCCGGCCTCCGCCAAGGAGGCTTGATATCCGGTTACGTCGGCGAGGATGCCGATGTCCTGCGCTCCGGCTTTACGAAGCGCGTGTAGAGGCACCGCCTCGAAGAAGGAGAGGCTCAGCGAGAACGTTGTGAGGAGTGCCGTGTGCCATTTGCCGGCGCAGAGCACGTCATACGGCGAGACGAGAGGGATCATCGCGCGCGCTGGCGGTCCTGTCGAGGAACGAAGGATTCGGGATCCGACGAATGCCGGATCCGGATAGGTTGACCGAAACGATTGCCCGCATCAAGCATCCTCAGGCGGTTTCACGCGGACGCAAGGCTCTGCGTTGATCACCGAGAATGTTCAACGGTGGCTCGGGGAAACCAACAGGGAAGGGTCAAAGCGGCTCGCTTCACTGGCGTGACCGCGTGGGTTGCACACGATCCGGGTCGGTCCGACAATGTAATCGGCCGCTTCATGAATGTTCCCGTGGACCCAGATGTCGGGACCCCGTGCGTGGATCAGGTCACGCAGGTCCGACGCGTAGCACCAGCGCATGTCGGCATGCGGGTCCGGCAAGCTTTCGGGGTGCGGGGCGTGGTGGGTGACCGCTACGGTTGGTCCCGGGTGGGTCTCGGCGAGGGTCGCATCCAGGAAGGCTCGGGTCCTTCTGTTAATGGCCAGGACCTCGGCCGGCTCGATGCGATGGCGGGAGCTCGGACCGGTACGGATGCGGCGGTAATCGACCTTGCCGAAGCGGCCTTGGGCGGTCCGCATGGCGTGGGTCAGGCTGAACGCGCCGAGGCGAAAGTCCGTCCAGAGGGTCCCGCCGGCGAAGCGCGTGCCGCCGATGACGACGGCGTCGTCCATCAGTAGTTGGATCCCGAGACGGGCGGCGATGTCCCGTCCTTAGGACATTTGGTCGGCGAGGGTGTAGCGCTCCTCGCCCCGGTCCCACCAGAAGTCGTGGTTGCCCGCGTCCAGCGCCGGCAGCGTGTCGCGATCCTGCACGTTGGCCGGCAGGACGGCCAGCGCCAGCACGTGCCCCTCGGCGTCTACCAGCGCGACGCGTTTGCGCCCGACCAGCTTCTTGGCTCCGTCGTAGCCACGCGGCCCCGCACCCCGATGCACTTGACGCTTTGTGTGCCGATGATCGCCAGCCTCGGATCGGGCCGACGTCCGCAGCGCCGCCGCTGGCGAGGGGCCAGAGCCCGCATCAGGCTCTCGAACAGTCCCTTCTCAATCCAGCGCCGGA
This sequence comes from Methylobacterium sp. CM6241, assembly GCF_054817845.1. Lineage (NCBI taxonomy): Bacteria > Pseudomonadati > Pseudomonadota > Alphaproteobacteria > Hyphomicrobiales > Methylobacteriaceae > Methylobacterium > Methylobacterium sp. CM6241. The sequence continues at coordinate 3,237,346 of NZ_CM139246.1, read as the reverse complement.
ACCAGCCGTAGACCGTGCGCCAGGGCGGAAAGCCCGCAGGCAGCGCCCGCCACCCTCCGCCCGTCCGCAGGTACCAGGCGATCCCCGCCAACACGTGGCGCGCCGCTGTCGCGTCCGGTCGGCCCGGCGGATCGGCTCGTTCCAGGAAACCGGCCACCTCGTCCAGGCCTGCCTGCAGCACCATGTCCTTCAGGCGCGCCTCATGGCGTGTCCGATGTCGGTCCGTCCACATCTGCTCTCCACTCCGCCCCGCCAGGCGGAATTTGTGTTTGCACAGGAAACAGATGGGGACGGCCGGCGGAGGACCTCAAACAGGCTCTGAGATTGCGGAGGCGATCGGAGAAGTGCCCCTGCGAGCTAGTGGTCGGGCTTCTCGCGGGAAGCGACGGTAAACCCGCCTAGAGGCGCAACATGAACCCCTCGAGGAGGTTCAAAGCAGGCGCGTCCTCCGTCTCCCGAACTTCGTCGATGACCGAGAGCGTCATCGCGCGCAACGTGGCTCGCCCGCCCGCGACCGCCCGGATCTCGGCCAGGGACACGCCATTGGCCTCGAGGGTGAGGAGCAGGCTCATGAACTCGCGGTCAGGCAGCGCGAACGGCTCGACGAGGCTGGGCAAGCTTCCCGCCGCCCCCGGTGCGGGACGCAAAGGAAAAGTGACGTTCCAAACCATCGCGAGGCGCCTGCGAGCCTTAGCCAGGATCGACGTCGCCGCTGGCCCGCTCGACGTGAGCGACGCCTCACGCGTCATCGCCTCCAAACGAGCCCAGAGCGCCTGCGCGACAGGCGAGCCTGGCGCCGTCGATTCCAGGGCGGCAATCCCCCAGCCGATGCATAGGATGTTGGCGTCCACGTCGTCCCCGCGTCGACCAGCAGTGTGGCGGGCGCGGTCGCGCAGGAGATAGGTCTTGTTCCATAGCTGGTCGAGCCATTCGACCGGATCGGGCAAGCGCGAGACGACCTCGCCGGTTACCGCGACGGTGAGCTCGGAACGGTGCGCCACGATGCGCTCGTTGCTGCCTGCCAAATCCTTCGTCGCGATGGTCAGGAGGAGATCGCCCATCGCCGCCGGTGCAGTGCATGCTTTCGCGGCGGCCAGGACGGCCAGGACGCGATCGCCTCTCCATGTCGCTTCCTTCGCTTCGATCCACCTCACAGGATCGGGCACGGCCGGGGTTGCGAGCGCGACCGCCATGAAAACCCGCTCAAGCGCGTCCGGAACGGCAGAGTCGGGAGGCACGCTCCACTCTCTGTTCGCATACTCCTTCCAGGCGAGTTCCTCGAGCCAGGCGTGGCCGAGCGCTGCGGCGTCTGGACGAGTCGCGATGGCCGCGCAGACGCGCGTGAGCGTCGCATCGAAGCCTTCAGCGCTGCCGTTGTTCTCGATCGAGCCAGCCAAGCGGATGAGCAGGCGCTCGGCCGCCAGGAGCAGATGAAAGACGACTTTGTTCTCACGACGCCAGACGAGGTCGTCCCCGAAAGGCGATGCGGCCTTGGCGATGAGGTGCGCCAAGCCGTCAAGGTCGCGCTCGGGACGGCAGCGCTCGACCACCACCGAAACCGGTTCGGGCGATGGGAAGCCCTCGATCACATCGAGCCAAAGAGTCGATTCTAGCCTCGAGAGCAGCTGGTACGCCACGCCGTGCCTCAGCATCATCTGTGGAACGCCCGGATAAGCGCACCAGACGTCCTGCAGCCGACCGCTGCGCCAGAAGGCCTCGACCATGGCGCAGGTGCTCGAGCCGCCGATCATGTAGACCGCGTTTCGAGGAGCCGACGTGAACTCGGCCACGCGGCGCCGGAGCAACGCCGCGAGTTCGGCCGGTGCGGACGGATTTCCCTGCGCGGCCTCCAACGCGGATCGCCTGAACGGCTGGTCCGCATCGTGGAGTAGCTCGGTCAACCGCGCTGCGAGGTCGAAGGAGGCATCGGTAGGCTCACTACCGACCAGCCGCCCGAGGGCTAGTCCGATCGTTCTCTCCACCATGAGCGGCTCGGGCGCCGTCACCGGCGAACTCTCGACGGCGAGGCTTTCGACGCGCCCGGCCCAATCGCCCAGACCCGACTGGCGAAGCCGGTCCGGCAGGGAGAAGGATCCCGGGTGGACTTGGGTAAGCACCGCCCGGTCGCGCAACCGGGACCCGCCGTCCCGCAGCGCCTTGAGCCAGGATATAACTTCATCGAGCAGTGTCGCGACGAGGGGCTCGTCCGCTAGCCCAGCGTCGGCCGCCGCCAACGCGGCGCGCCTGCGCGTTTCCCACCTGTCAGCATTGGGGCTCACGTGCCGCTCCTGTCGCGACCCAAGCGCCGCATCATCCGTGAAAACCAGAAGCGGAGGCCCTCCAGCAACGTCGACCGTCGCGAGGCTCCCGCGCCGGACGCCGATGCCGTGCTCTCCGCGACAGCCCGCTCGGCGAGCACCACCTTCCAGAAGGCGGCGAAGTCCTCCGCCCGATCGAGATCGTCCAGTATGGTCTGGCGAAGGGCGTCCGGGTATCGGACGAGGCCCATCATGCTCACCTCGCCTCGGCCGACCTGATTGAAAGAGTGGCCGCAATGCCAGACCTCATCGTCGATCACGAGGAAGCGGTCATGGTACTTGCGGCAGGCATCCCCCATGAGACGCAGATCGATAGGCGAGAAGACGCGACTCCCGTTATGACGTGCGATCTCCTCGAGTTCGCCCGCGAGAACATCCCCGGCAGGAGGCGAAGCCTCATCTGATGAGCGTTTCAGGTGGTCGCGGCCTAGCAGCACCCGAACGTCAATCTCGGGATAAACGGTGGCGAGCGCGAACTCCCGCAACGCGACATGGTCGAAGAAGGGATCGACAAGGATCATCTGGCGCTTCGCTGTCTCTATTCGCGCGCGGATGAACGCCGCGGCCGCGGCGCGGTCGTCATAGAACACGACCTCCTCATCGAGCCTGCCGTACCAGGGCGCATCTGGGCGCGCCTCGCCCGTGCGTCGCGTGCGACGTCTCCAGAGTTCCGCAAGCCGCTTGGCAGCCCTGGACGTCAGGTCGACGCCGACGCTGATCTCCTCGCGTCGGCGGACCTCCTTTGCGTAGGCGCTCGGTCGCCCTCCCCGCCGCGGCGATGGCACCTCGATGCCGACGCTCGCGCCGACAACATCCAGGTTGGCAATCGCGGTTCGGATTATGCGGCCCTCACCCATGACGCAGAGGAGGCCGCGAACCGGGCAGACAAGGTCGGCCGTGATCGAGTGCGACAATTCCGGAAGCGCGATCTCGCCGTTACCACATTGGTCGAGAGCGATGTCCCACGCCCCGCTGATCGCCCCAAAGCGGACCTCGCGAAGCCGGACCAAGAGGGACGCGCTCGACATGCCCTGACGGGGCGGGACGGAAATCGCGAACGCTTCGTCCCCGCTGGGGCTGGGGGGCGATCCGGCGATGTGAAAGGCTCGCGCGACCGGATTCGGGGCGAGCAGCGCGATCCCGCTGATCCAGTCGTCGTGGGCCAGCAAATCGAAGTGGACGCGCTCGGCGAGCCAGCGGCGCGCCTTCATCTGTCGCTCGGTCGGGTCGGACAGCGAGACGAGCTTCTGGACGGGGTTGCCCGGATCCCCGAGCGGCACCAAGCGGTGCATGCGTGGGTGGGCGTGCCACGTCGGAGCGAACGGGACGTGATGCGGGCAAACCAGGCGCCCCATCATGGGCTCCGCCCCCAGGGGCGGGGACGTCACGACGAACGTCGTCCCTGGGACGCGCAGGCGACCCTGAAGAGCCTCTTCATACCATGTGAGCGCGTCGCGCAACGAAAGCGGGGCCAAGCCGAAAATGAGGCGCGCATCCCCGAGATTGAGAGATTCTCCCATCGTCCCCGGCGGGACCGGAATTTCTCGGGGATATAGCTCGACGCAAGCGAATAGCAGGTGCGATGCGCCCTTCTCGGCAACCGTGACGAGGCGTACCGCGGCGCCCGCGTAATCCTGATCGAAACCTGCGGGCCACATCCCTGATTGTATCCTGGCTCAAGTCGAATGGAGAGCGCGTCAATGTCGGCCTCAGCGGCGGACGTACCGCGCTCCCGCGAGGGTTCGAACCACCCCTGATGTCGCCGCCCCGGCGTAGGCTCGGGAGGCCCGGTCATGTACCACGCATCCCGGTACCGTCGAAGGGTTCGATGTTCCGGCAGTCTATGCGCCGCTCGTCGGCGACCAGACGCTCGCTGACGCGGCGATCAACGTTACCTCAGCAACAACGTGTGACCTTGCCGGCCGGTACGGCAGCTGCGACGGCGTTGAGGAAGCGGATGAACTCGCAGTGGTGGTGACGCTGCATGCAGCGGCCCATCACCATGCCCTGGAGGATGTCGAGCGCGGCAAACAGCGTCGTGGTGCCGTGCCGGGTATAGTCGTGGGTCTGAGCGGCCGGATGCCCGGGGGCGGTCGGCAGTGTAGGACGCGTGCACTCCAGTGCCTATATCTGGCTTTTCGCATCTAGCGAGAGCAACACGGCATGGGCCGGCGGGTCCATGTAGAGGCCCACCAGGCCTACGACCTTCTCGGCAAAGGCAGGCTCGTTTGAGCGCTTGAAGGTGCGGATCCGGTACGGCTGAAGATGGTTGGCCTGTCAGATCCGTTGCACGGAGCGCAGCGCGATGCCGGTCGCTTCGGCCACGGCTCGCTCAGTCCAGTGGGTGACCTCGTCGGGCAGCTCGGAGCAGGTCAAAGCCAGCACCTGCGCGACCGTGCGCGAGGATATCGGCTTCCGGGCGGTCGGGTCTTGTCGTGTAGGAGAGCGTCGACGCCCTCCTCGCCGTAGCGCTACTACCAGCGCCAGTCCGCCGGTTGGCTCACGACGGCTTGCCGCGCGACCTCCTGCACCGTCAGGCGCTCGCCCGACAGAATCACGATCCGGGCGCGCAGGACATACTTGAGCGAATTGGCGCGGTCGTCCGCGATGGCAGTCAGCCGCGCTTCGGCGGCTCCATCAAGAAGCACCCAGACAGTCAGCGCCATTCACCCAGACTCGCACATCTCCGTCTACCCGTAAATCCGCCGTTCGCGTCAAAAAACTAGCGTCGCGCCCGGCTCGCTCGCGGTCGTCCCTCGTGAATGCAGCCTGACCTGGCTCTGCAAATTATCGCGCTTTACATTATCAATCCTTTAAAGCAACAATTCCGGGAATGTTCCCCCTAAGGTGCGCTCCCCCTCTGGAAATCTGTGATGTTTTGAGACAGAATTGCATGTTTCAATACAAGCAGCTTTATTCATTATGGCAATCATCATGAACGATAAGATAAATTTCCTCAAAATAGCTCTCGCTACAAAGGACATGGGAGAGCCAGCGCCACTAGTTCCTTTTTCGCAATGGGACTATTACTATATTGATCGACCATTGAAGTGGCAGTCTAATGCGAGTTCAGATTTAAAAATTGAGATACCAAAAGGTTTTGTCACAGATTTGGCAAGTATACCTCAGGTATTTTGGTCAATTTTACCAAAAACATCAAGCTATACATATCCCGCGATATTCCATGACTATCTATATTGGTTTCAACCAGCGGAATATGACCGCAATCGTGCCGATAGCGTATTCAGTGAAATAATGTTAGAAGTTGGTGTGAATAAAATCACGAGGAAGGCTATTTATGAATCAGTTCGGCTGCTGGGCGGCAAGTCCTGGGACGCTAATAAGGTTGCGCGGGAGAATGGCGAAAGCCGAGTGCTGAAAAGGTTTCCGACAAAAGCAACAATTAGCTGGCAAGATTGGAAATTAGAGCCGGATGTATTCCTCTGATTGGCAGCTTTTACTGGTGGTCATATGATTATCTACAAACGCTATGCGCTTATATTGGGTAATGCTGAGTACTCAGGTCGGATGAAATTAGAAAGCCCGGCTCATGACGCCAAGCACGTCGGAGGCATTTTAAAATCATTGAACTTTGATTGTACAGAGAAATATAATCTCACGTCTCGGCAAATTAAAGATGAATTTAATGAATTTGTGCTAAAGCTTAGTGAGAATGCAGCCGAAGTTGCTTTGATTTACTATTCAGGCCACGGCCTTTCTAACCAAGATAAAAACTACATCCTTCCAATAGATTTTGACACAGGAGAAATTCCTGTAATTGATAAAATTATCGAGATCAAACCTGAAATAGACCGCATATCGAACTATAGTACTGTTAGATTAGTATTCTTGGATGCTTGCCGGAATAATCCAAATGCACCCAAACCCGTAAAAACTAAGGGTCTTGATGACGTAGTCGCTTTGAAGGCAATATTTTCGGGAAACCAAGAAATTCGAGTTTCCGGTCTTAGTGAGATGAAAGCGGATCGAAATACTTTCATTGCATTTGCTGCCGCGCCTGGTGGTTATGCGTATGACGGCAGCATAAAATTCGACCATTCTAGCAAAGTTACCTTAAGCCCTTTCACGGCTGCATTGGCTCGACACTTTGAGTCAGTAGATTTACCTTTATCAAACCTAATGAGTAGAGTGCGGAAGGAAGTATATGAAATTACAGGCAGGATGCAGATTACTTGGGACCAATCTTCGCTCGACGACCCATTTTATTTCAGCCCCGGTTCTACAATATTGTATATTGGAAATATTATGGCTCTAGTCGGGTTGTTTATTTCTTTTATTCAATACTCATTGGTGATTAGTTCTGGAAGCGCGACGGGTACACAAACCATCATTGCTTCGCTTTTACCACTACTCTCTCTTGCAATTCTTCTTTATGGCATGCAAAGTGTATACTCACGGATCAGGGGCAATCAATACGAGCGCGACTTTAAAAAAACTACAGTAAAAGACCACCTTAGATTAAGTTTAGAGAAAGGTGTCATTGGGGGATACCTCGGAGCATTGCTGGGATCCATCTGGATTGCAGTTCCATACTACTATAGCTGGGTAAAAGCTGCAAAAAAAGATTCCGACCTTGATGCCCCAGGTAGTCTTGGCGGTGTAATGACTGAAGTTTCAATTGCGACGGCACTTGTTGCATGTTTACTTGGTGCTCTTTGCTTCTTCGCAACGCGGATCACTATCGATCGCCGCCAGCTAGGTTTGCTGCAGAGTAGAACTCCGCGTCGCACAGTAGTCAGTTCTGCCATGGGTGGGATAGTATCAGGAATTATCGCTGCGCCAATGTTGATGTGGTATTTTGGTAGAATGGCAAGACCAGAGGTTACGCCTGAATATCTTTTGCCAGGAGCAGTTCTTGGATCATCTATCCTCATATTCGCAATTGTAAACTTCGACTATGAACGATTGAATAAAGATAGGATTTATCATAGTATGATTGCTGCTCTAATTTCGTTATTATATGGTATTATTATAACATTAGCAATGTTTGTTCCATTATATGTTTTTGGTATAGTTCAATTTGTAATCAAAGCCTTAAGGGAGGATTTTGATAACTTTGCGGTTATGACCGCGGGAAGCATCGCGTATGGGATACCTGTCGGATGCATTCTTGGAATTGTAATTGGCTACGCAATCGTTCTTACTGAAAAACGCTCAGCCAAACCTGTGATCTGATAATAAGTTATAATTAGTAAAGCACGATTTGACGACCTTAGAGCCTATCTCGCTAGGCATTGTGATGGGCCGTCCTATCTTGATGGGATGAGCGAACCTCGCAAGCGCCGCACGAGCAAGCCGTCGGTTCTGGACGATGGTTATCGTCTGCCCGACGATCTGTGGTCGCGGATGGAGCCCCTGCTGCCGCCGCGTCCGCCCCATTCCCTGCGTTGCCACAATCCGCGGACACCCGATCGCAAGGCGATGGACGCAATCCTGTTCGTCCTGCGCACCGGGTGCCAGTGGAACGCCCTGACCGCCACCGGCATCTGCACCTCGTCCTCGGCCCATCGCCGGCTCCAGGACTGGACGCGGGCCGGGGTGTTCGAGGCGTTCTGGCGGGAGGGCCTGCTGGCCTACGACGCTCTGGTCGGGATCGGCTGGACGTGGCTATCCCTGGGCGGCGCCATGGGCAAAGCGCCGCTCGGTTGGGGATAAAACCGGCCCCAACCCACCGACCGCGGCAAACGCGGGGGTAAGCGTTCGTTGCTCACTGACGGGCGCGGCGTGCCGTTCGGCGTCGTCATCACGGGCGTCAACATCAACGACCATCTCCTGATGGCCGAGACCCTGGAAGCCGTGCCCATCGCCCGACCCAAACCGACCCGGCGAACACCCCAGCACCTCTGCTTCGACAACCTGCCGCCACGTTCGACCCTATTCACCTACTTAAGAGGCTGGCGCGACGAGCGGTTGTTTACTCGCATCAACCACGACCTCGTCATGGCGGACCGCGGGCGTGTCGGACAGGAAGCCTCGCCATCGGCTGCGGTGCTCGATAGCGGTAGTGTCTCACTTTGAATTTTCTGGCCGCTTCTTCGTCCGAGGCCTTGAGACAGGATTCACCCCTCTAAGAAATTCGTCAAATGAAACGAGGGCCGCATCCAAGGCGACCTGATGCAGCACCCACCATTGTTGCGGGGTCATTCCCTTAGTTTCGCCTGGCATATTAAAACTAAAGCCGAATGCGCCGTATATTGTTTTCAGGGCTTTAAGTCTTTCTCTGGCGTTCTTCATGTAGTATCTATAAGACCAATCCCTATTATTCCTATCTTGTGCGTAGCCTATTGCGTTGTTTTGAATAAGCTCAATAAGAAACTTCTCAACATCATCCATAAGCGTTCCTTTTTCTTGCTTGAGATCCGCAAGAAACACAGAACGCCAAAGTGAAAATGCTATGCCAAGGAGAGATTGCGAAACAGCCCTATATTTTTTATTTTTATCGATCTTGGATTTATGTTTAGCTATCAACTTATATATATCTAACGTAGATTTTTGATTTCGAGATCTATTTTCGACAAGCCATTCAAAGCTTGCAATTTTATCGCCGGCCGTATCATTTTTACTAAACATTATCTCGCTTCCTGTAGGGGCCACGCTTCCCTGGCGCAGCCGTAGCAGCCTCTACTAGCGCCGCCACGTCCTCCATGCTCCAAAGCCGATCCGACACGCCCGCGGCCATAGCCGGGCTCATCCGGTGCTTCTTGTGCATCTTCACGAAGTTGTACCAGACCGTGTAGAGCGCGACCATGTGAGCGTGGTTCTCGAACTTCTTCGAGAACGCGTTTGAGAGGCGTGTGAACCGCTTCATCTGCATGCGCATCGTGAGGTTCTGACGCTCGACGTAAGACGTGGAGACGTGCGCCTCGTCGGGCGAGCCGGTCACGGTGGTCTTCTTGATCCCCGTGCATTCGGCGGGGCTGTAGCGTCCCGTGATGCCGCCGGGAGCCGGGCCGTAGAGCTTCACCAGCATGGCGTAGTCCACGTCTGCACCGAACGCGCCCTCAACGGCTTCGAGGTACGCCTTGTGCCCGTCCGTAGTGAGCTGGACGCGCTTCGTCAGGCGGCCCGCCAGATCACCCATGAAGGCGTCGGCGTACTCGGCATCGCGCCCGCCGACGAGGTAGGACACGATGAGCTTGGAATCGGCGTCGAGGGCCGTCCACGTCCACATCGACGACGCCAGCGACTAGTCGCTGCGGCCCGTGCAATCTCAGCGCGCCTCTCAGGCGTCATGTTCGCCGCCCGCGCCGCCGCACCCTTCCGCCCCATCTCGGCGGCGGCTTCGTTCTTCTCAGGGACGGGCCTTAATCCTCCGGCTTCTCCTCGGTGGCGATGCGCATCACTTTAACGGCATTACCGATAGCGTCGGCGGGGCGATTCTGGCCCTTAGGTCCGGCGGGCATCAAACACGCCAGAAAGTGTATGGAGAGACACTGGTATCCTGTCGCATGACAGGAGGCTTTTCAGTAGTCATATGCTTCAGCAAGCTACGAGTATGGGGCTGGCTGTACCCCCAGCGCTCGACGGCTTCCTCGACTGTAAAGGGAGGGTCGCCGGGTTGCGTCTCATCTAAAATTTTTTGCCATAACGGATCATCGCTCATCAACGGCACTCCTGCTTGACGCCAAGCATACGCCAGTCGGAAGGCTCGCGCGAGGGACCGGAACAGGAACGCGAGACTCAACCGTTCAGGATCAAATTTCAAGCTGAGACACTACCTCGATAGCCGTATTGTCAAGACCCCGCGGGGAGGCTCAAACCCTACGACGCAGGCTGCAATCATGGTCCGTCGTGCTCAGTCGCTTCAGGTCAAACTCACTATACCAAATGCCGGAACCATGCATTTGAGCCGCTGCCGTCATGATCCTCGTCCGGAAGTTTGGCCTTGCCGCTAGAATTAACAGGTGAATGCTAAGTAGCAGTTCGTCCCATTTGGAATTTTATATTCTGTCAGCGCAGAGCCTGAGAGAGCGTGTTGCCGATCTGAATAATTGCATCTTCCGTGTTTTTCAGTCTTTGATCCCTTATCGTATCTCGCGCAAAATCAGCGCGAGAATTTGTTAGATCGCCATTTATAGACGGGTTGAGCAGCTTGCCACGATTTACCGTTCGCTGAGAATCAAAGTCGTAGAGCGATCCCCCAGCCTGCCCCATAACTTTCTTTGCATCAGGAGAAGTAGATGCAACTATGATGACTTGATGCTTATCCTTGCGATAATCTTCTGTTCCGAATGCTGCGGATGAAAGCAATAGGCCCATACCTGTAGGGTTAAGTGCAAAGCTCGGTGCAATAGAGCCTGTAAATGTCGTTGTAAATACTATCGTGTCGCCCATCTGTGATATTGCGGGACTTGTTTTTGTCCCGGATATGGATTGAACGTTGTTATCCTTTTTAATACTTCCAAGTCTATCAAATTGATTTATTCTGATGTAAGACTGGAGAAGATCACCTACAGGAAGCTGACCCACTATAGGATAGACAATGTTAACATCGGGGGTGTGGATGCAGTCACTTTCTTTGATTTTCGAGAGGAGTCCGCCAAACGTATCAACAACAGTGAATGCCCTTTGGACATTTCTGAGACGCTCCGACGAGGCGCCAATACCAAGTGTATCCTTCCGTGTCGAAAAACTTCGATTGAAACCTAAAGTGGCGCTGTCTTTATTTGACTCGGTAAGATCCAGGGTGAATTCATATGCAATTTGAGAATTCTCATAAAAACTGAAATACCTCTTTGCATCACCCTGGAGATCTCCCGCTGATATTGCCGCAAAGAACTTCGGGTCTGTCTCCAGATTAGCGGCCAGATCCGCACCCGTCCTACCTTTGTAAACAGGCGTATTTACGTAGTACTTGCTTGTAAGCCACTCAATGACAGTTTGCTTAAGTCCTTCGCGTGCCTCGCAACGAATATGACGTACGATCGCCGCCGTTGTTTTTCCTGTTGTATCTTGTACCAGTGGGTAAGTTGAGCAGCCCGTGGCAAAAATCGAGAAGAATGAACTCACAATCAGATTGCGCGCGTTCATAGCTGCCTGCCTATATTTCGTATCACTACAAAAACTTTACCCATTTGATAGAATCATTTTCATCAGGTTTGTATGCATCAAAATTACAACAGTGCATTTAAATTGCAATGTTTCCAGCGCCGAGGTCAACACAAAACGTGAGATACCGATCTCTTTGGCTCAAACGGTGGATGAAGGGAGCTCTAGAATGCTGACTTGGACCCCGTCCGACAACGCGTGATATGGGTTGAGTAGCTCGGATGGCGGTGATTTCAGAAGGGTGCTGAAGCCAGATCTGGACGTGCCATTTGAGCCCCGACCACCTCCTCGCAGTTTAGTCGTGCGAGCCTGCGCTACGAACCGACCTAATGAATGCAAAATAGGCGGTGGTGGCGCCGCTGGTGCCGGAGCCCGTCCCTTGCGGTCGTCCGCTCGTCTCAACGATGCGCGAGATTTGGACCGCGACCTTCGACATGCTGTGGGGCGGCATCACCTGGCGTGTGATCCCCAAAGACCTATGACGTCCCCCTGACCCTGACCCAGCAAAGTGGCTCTTCGCCAAGTTCTGGTGGATTAGGCTGTGAGGAGGAACCGTCGTCGTAGGAGGTCGAGATTGGCGCGGCACGCGACGGTCAAGCGCTACCACTATGGCAGCCGCGAGCAGCTCCGTGCCCATCTGGCCGACTTCGTCAGCGCCTACAACTTTGGCCGGCGCCTGAAGACCCTGCGGGGTCTCACGCCCTACGAGGCCATCTGCAAAGCATGGTCCGTTGAGCCCAGTCGCTTCAGGGCAATCCCGCTCCACCAAATGCCGGGACCAAACACCCGCATCTGTCCCGGACTCTGATGGTACTGTCATATCCGTCCGCAGGCACCTCTGCCATACGACATTGAGTTTGTGTCGCGACATAAGAATGTTGTGACCGCCGGAGTCTTCTCATCTCTGGCCTGATCTTCTCCGATAAGGAGACCTTCGGGAGATCGAACGTGAAAGTTCGTTGAAGGCGAAAGGCGACCGAGCATCGCTCGCGGAGCCAACGTTCTCTATTCCGACATTTAAATCCCAAATCAGACTGGCAGAAACTGTTTCCTGACACATAGACAGCCCTTCCGGCGAAATCAGGTCGATGTAAAATACAATATAAAAAAAGTATTTAGCGATCTAACTCAACATGTTCCGGCGTTAAGGTTCTCGCAACCGACACGACAACCCTTCGCATTTTCGATTGAGACGAACCTACAGGCTCACGAAGCGCGCCGCTGCATTCAACTTCGTCGGGCGGAAGTCCTGACCGATTATCATGACCTTTGGTTGACGCCTCTACCCGGCAACGGCATTGCTTGTCGATCAGCCACTTCGGCTGATTCGCCGGGAGCGTCCGCATGGCCAATGGGGCAGAAGTCCTCGCTGATCTCTTCCATCGTAGCCGATTTCAGGTGCCGCAGTTCCAGCGGGCATACGCCTGGGAAGGGTTGAACCTTGCGGACTTCCTAGCTGACCTGCAGAACCACCCTGGGGACGCGGGCCGACGCTATTTCTTCGGCACGATCCTGTTGACCAGACGGGCCGAGAATGATGGCTCTTCCGAGTATGACATCGTAGATGGGCAGCAGAGGCTGACGACGGCCGTCATCTTCGCGACCGTCTGCATTCAAAAGCTGAACAGTATCGGGCACGTGCGAGCGGCTCATTTCGAGACGATGTTCCGTAAGACGTCGGAGGGGCGTGACCGCTTCAGGACTATCCACGAGGACCAGGAGTTCTTCGCTCGATTTATAGTCGGCGACTGTCCGACGTCAGCACCTGTGGGACAGAATGAGGGTCTTCCCGAACGGAGGATGGCTGGTTCATCGTAGCCCCTGAGGAGCGAAGATGAAGCAGACATCCGGACCGGCCAAGAAGCCGGCAGAAGCGGTGATCAAGGACATCCGCCGGGCCACACGTCGGCAGTTCTCGTCCGAGGAGAAGATCCGCGTGGTGCTGGAAGGCTTGCGCGGCGAGGACAGCATCGCCGAGCTGTGCCGGCGCGAGGGGATCGCCGCCTCGATGTACTACGGCTGGTCGAAGGAATTCCTGGAGGCTGGCAAGAAGCGCCTGTCCGGCGACACGGCGCGTGCGGCAACGACGGACGAGGTGCGGGATCTGCGCCGCGAGACGGGGGCGCTCAAAGAGGTCGTGGCTGATCTCGTGCTGGAGAATCGCCTGCTCAAAAAAAGTATGAGCGGGGCTGGGGGCGACGAGGCATGAGGTACCCGGCCCCCGAGAAGCTGGAGATCATCCGGCTGGTCGAGCAATCCCACCTGCCGGTGCGTGCCACCCTGGACAAGCTCGGCATCACGCGCTCGACGTTTTACCGCTGGTACGACGCCTACCAGCGCGGCGGCCCAGAGGCATTGAAGGACCATCCTTCGCAGCCGAGCCGGGTCTGGAACCGTCTACCTGCGGAGATCCGCGAGCAGATCGTTGCCCTGGCCTTGGAGCAGCCTGAACTCAGTCCGCGTGAGTTGGCGGTGCGCTTCACCGACGAACGGCGCTACTTCGTCTCGGAAGCGACCGTCTACCGGTTGCTCAAATCTTCGGACCTGATCACAAGCCCGGCCTATATCGTCATCAAGGCCGCCGACGAGTTCCGCGATAAGACCACCGCGCCCAACCAGCTTTGGCAGAGGGACTTCACCTACCTGAAGGTCGTTGGCTGGGGCTGGTACTACCTGTCGACGGTCCTGGACGACTTCTCACGCTACATCGTCGCCTGGAAGCTGTGCACGACGATGCAGGCCAGCGACGTCACCGCCACGCTCGACCTGGCGCTGGGTGCGGCTGGACTCGATCAGGCGCGGGTGATGCCGCGGCCCCGCCTGCTCTCCGACAACGGACCGAGCTACGTCGCCAGCGACCTGGCTGACTGGCTCGGCATTCGGGGCATGACCCACATCCGCGGTGCGCCATGCCATCCTCAAACGCAGGGCAAGATCGAGCGTTGGCATCAGACGCTCAAGAACCGCATCCTGCTCGAACACGCCTACTTGCCCGGCGAGTTGGAGACGCAGGTTGCCGACTTCGTCGAACACTACAACCATGCCCGAGCCCATGAGAGCCTGAGCAACCTCACGCCCGCTGACGTCTACTTCGGACGCGGCGAAGGGATCCTGGCCGAGCGGGAACGCATCAAGCGCCAGACCATCATGGAACGACGCTTGCGCCACCACGCGCAGGCCGCCTAACCTCTCACCCCAGATGGACCAGAGCCTCCGCTCCTGAACACCGCTGAATGTCCCAAATCATCTGACGACGGACACGTTTCACGAACGAACAGATCGCCTTCGCCCGCGGCTGACGGAGAACGGCGCGACGGTGGACTGTGAAAAAGCATCCACCGATGACCCCTCTATCATCTCGCGCTAAGTCTTTGCTTCCATAGCGCAATCTTCGCCGAAGGTGGGATCACGATCGGCGCCGATCGTGATCCCACCTTCGATAAAAATTCCCTATCTTTCATAAGGGATTACGTCCTGTTTTGCCCAGGGTCATCGTTCGACGCCGATCCACACCTTCCGCCGGGGACAGCGCTACGGGGCGCTGGTTTGCGACCTGGAACGGCGACGTGTCATAGCCCTGCTCCCAGATCGGGAGAGCGGCACAGTCGAGGCGTGGCTCGCGGCCCATCCCGAAATCACCGTCGTCGCCCGTGACCGCGGTGGTTGCTACGGCGAGGCGACGACGCGGGCGCTGCCCCATGCCGTTCAGGGCGCTGACCGATGGCACTTGATGGAGAACGTCAGCGCCGCCTTCCTCGATGCCGTGCGCAAGTCGATGGCGGCTATCCGCATCGCGGTGGGAGCCGCGACGGTCGATCTTGAACGACTGACCTGCGCCGAGCGCCTACAGTACGGCGGCTATCTCTGGAGGGAGGCGACCGGCGCAGCGATCCTGGCCCTGTCTCTGTAAAGGCTGTATGAAGCCATTGCCGCTCAACTTCAAATCTGCCAATCCTACAACTGGCAATGGCATCAAGACGCCTTTCAGTCAGGGAGCCGCAAGTTGCGTGATGTGATCGAAGAGGTGATCGCGTTGCAGCGCGTCTACTCGGACCAAAACACTAAGGAGATGGAGCGGCGCGGTCAGCTTGTTCGGGACGTTCTACCCACGGAGTTGCGGCGCGTCGCTGCCACCTTAAGGCCAGCTCTCGGTCCTTTTGGTGAGGATGCGACCGCTGAGGGGCGAGATGGAACTGGACGCAAGACACACATCCCATGGGTCAGGTGGTACTCCCCGTCTCGTTCGCCATCAGCGCAGAGCGGATGGTACGTCGTCTACCTCTTCCACCCAGAAGGAGCGGGTGTGAGCCTATGTCTCAGCCATGGTTCTACCAGTCTTCAGAACGGCAGCTACGTCAGCCGAAGCGACGAGGAAGCTGCTGAACTCATGACTTGGGCCGCGTCAGTGGTTGGAGCGGAGTTCAGAGACGACAAGAAAATTCGACGTGGAATCGAGCTCGGAAGCCGTGAGCTTGCGCGAGCCTACGAAAGGACGACAGTGTTCTCGAAGCTGTATCCAGCCGGGAGCATTCCGCCTGATAGGGATTTGTTGCAAGACATCATTCGGTTTTGTGAGCCGCTGAGGAAACTATACCGGGCTCAAGAACTCGGGCTTGTGCCTGGAGAGACCCATGTGGACGTGGCCGCACTCAATCAGGAAATCGACAAGTTTACAGCTCCACTGCGCTCTCGCACTGGCGGGCAGGGCCGCGGACTACCCGCACCACTGCGGAAGCTGGTTGAGATGCACGCGATGGGACGAGCCAAGGAGTGGTTGAAGGCACAAGGGTTCACCTACAAGGACGTCTCTGCGAGCGACAGCTGCGATTTTCGCGCTCTCAGAAGCGGTGACGAGTGGGTTGTAGAAGTGAAAGGGACGACGGGCGGCCCGAGCAGCATCCTCATAACTCGGAACGAGGTGGCGCTTCATCGTCAGGCTTATCCAAAGAACGTGCTGCTTGTTGTCCATGGCATCGAGTTGGATGCGACGACACCAAAGGTGTCTGGCGGTGATCTGCTGGCGATGGTGCCATGGCGGGTAGATGAAGAACGTCTGAACCCGATCTGCTTCGAGTACCGGCTGGGGTAAGGGCCACCGGCTGGCGAACACCTAAACGCGCGTTTGGCGAGCCAAGATATAGGCTCTCTTCATTGATCAAGGCGATATGGCCTGCGGCCGGTTTAGTGGCCACCATTCCAAGCTAATTGAGCTCGGTTTTCGAACTCGACCGGGCTGACGTAGCCCAAGATCGAATGCCGCCGTGCCGTGTTGTAGAAGCGCTCGATGTAAACGAATACGTCTGCCAGGGTGAGAATGCATCCACCGATGACCCCTCTAGCATCTCGCGCTAAGCATTTGATTTCATAGAGCAATCTCCGCCAAAGGTGGGGTCACGATCGGCGCCGATCGCGACCCCACCATCGATAAACGTTTCCTATTTTTCATAAGTGATTACGTCCTGTCTTGCCCAGGGTCATCGTTCGACGCCGATCCACACTTAGCGTCGTCAGCAGATCCCCATGAACCATCCGAGTGCGTCGATGCGCTAATTTTCCTGGTCTAAAAGGTATCAGCGAATAGATCCGGGTAGCAAACGCCACCCGACATCGTCTAGAATTTCGTCATACTGGCATGACGCCAGCGAAGATAACACGCTGCCGTCGCGAGAAAGAATCGGCGGTTCTAGCCAACGTTGGAGGAAAGCTTGGAACTGATATCAGTCGTGGTCCTGATTGTGATCGGGGCTGCCGCAATCGCTGTTATTGCGAACAAGGCCCGCCGCAAGCGTTTGATAGAAAAATACGGTGATGCCCAGGTCGTCGACAGGATTATGGGGAAGATAATCTGGCAGGGAATGTCAGCGGAGCAACTTATCGACTCCTTGGGTCGGCCAGTTGCTACCGATCGGAAGGTCTTCAAAAATAAAACGAGCGAGACCTATAAGTACGATCAAGCTGGCAGAAACCGATATCGACGTCGCGTGACGATAGAGAACGGCATCGTCGTTGGCTGGGATATCAAGTAAGCTTCTATCGATCGATGGCTTGCTTGTCGGCAGTGGCTTGCAGGAACTCCCGACGAACAGCCTCCACCTGCGGTGCCATGTGCTGCCGGGTCGATAGGATCTGCGCATGGGCCTGACGTAGCTCGGCCAAGCCTACGTTGATGCGATCCTCGATCTGCGTTTTCTTGACGAGGATCTCCCGCTCGACCTTCGCGATATCACGTTGGTCCACATCACGGGCTGGATCGAAGACGAAGCGCTGCTCCATCGACGCTCGCCAGGCGAGCATGCGAGCCTGTGTCTTCGGGCCAAAACCAGGTACCTGGGCCAAGGCGCCTTGGGTCACGTCGGCGGCGGTCTCGATGCCATAAGAAGCTAGGGTTAGCTTCCGACCTTTTCCGATACCCTCGATCTTCGCCTTCTCAATCTCGAATTGATCGATGAACCTCAAGCGTTGCGACCTCTCGCGGTCGCGCTCCAATTGGGCCAGCATCCGAAGCCTTAGGCTTGGAACTTGATCCCACTCGCTGCGCAGCCCGACCAATACGGCTCTCCGCTGTTCAAAGAGCCCGGGACCAGCCTTGAGCGTCCATTCCTTCTCGGCTTTTTCCCATCGGGCCGTCGCGGCTATATAAGCATTCTTGATTGGGCTCGTCCGTTCAGATCCGTCCGTAGCTGCGAGCACGACAAAGTACACGACGCCGGCAGCTAACAGCATAACGGGCCCGACGGCGACACCGAACGCCGCAGTGATGATCGCTATGATGGCGGCCGTGGCATGGCGTTTCATCGTTCGGGAACCAAGGCTCACAGCCTCAGCGGACGGCTCCGGCATCGGTACAACGACGTCGGGCGCCCTTCCCGGATGCGTAATGGCCTCAACCTCCCGCCATAGCCGAGCCATATCGAAGATCGTCCCAGCCGCGTTTTGGATCACGGCTGGGAAGAGGGCGATACCGGTGGATCCCTCCATTGGACACCACGGACACGAGGATGTCCGATGGTGCCAATGCGCTGGGTTCGACGCGCACTGCTTGAGATCTTTCTCCAGCCCATCCAAGGCCGCCATCCAATCACGGGCGGCGGGCCGCCCAACCCTTGGCGCATCGGCAGCGAATGCCAATTCGAAGAGTTGCTCGATAGTAGGTCCGACGATGGATAAAGGCGGAGTGCCGGGGGGTTGGGTCATCTGTAGCGCCGACCGCTGATGGCCGTAGGCGAAGCGGAATTCCTCGATGGCGCGCGATATCGGCATGTCGCCGGGGCCGGAGAAGCGGCCAGCAAACGGATGCCGCCCCATGAGAAGGAGTAGGAACACCATCACGGCCAAACCGAAGTCGTCGTGCGACGCGCTGCGCACCACTCCCTCGAAAGACTTCCCTTGCAGTTCGGGCGGCGTGAACGTCTCGACCCCGACCTCGCAGAGGAAGCGCCGACCGCCATGCATGACTTGGAAGCTGTCGCAATCGATCAATGTGACGGTAGCGTCCTGCCCGACGAGGACTCCACCGTGGTTTACGTCGCCAATGACGCAACCAGCCGCATGGACGGCTGCGAAAGCTCGGGCAGTATTGGCTGCAGCCCTAACGAGAAAGCGCCAATCTGCCCGCAGGAACTCGGATCGACGGCTCTTCGGACTATATAGGTGATGAATATCCTTTTGATTGACCACTCGCCGGGTAACGAGGCCCACGGGTGTGCCTGCCACGCCGTCCAGCAAGAGCCCCCTGGGCCATGCCGTAAGCCGACCCAAGGCATCGTTGCCGATCAGGCCCATGGCCCTGATCTTGTCCGCTCTCTCTCTGGATAACGGCTTGTGATAGACTTTGGCGACCACATCGGGCTGGGCGACCACTTCGTATACGGCGCCCTCGCCGCCCTGCCCGACGATGCCTCCAAGCCTTACCACGCGGCCGGCATCGTCGACGACTTTCGGCAGCCCTTTGGCCATCTGGGATCCGTTAGGCGGACAGCAGACGCGAAGCTAGGACCAACGACTTGTCGTCATCGGTCCGCTCGCAGACGCGGGGAGAAGACAGATATGCTGTCAGGTCCGAAGAAAGCCGTACGTCGAGCCCAGACTCGGCCGCCCTCCGGACGGGGGCGATCATCTGTCTGAAAAAAGGTTCGAACACCGTCTTGGTGGCGTGATGCAGGACAAGATTTTCCAAGCCGTCAGAAAAGAGGGCCAACTCTTGAAGAGGCTCGGGCACATAAGCAAATTCGAGCAGGTCTGCCGCGTCCCGAGAGACGACGAAGTTCGTTGTGTTGGCGAACTCGCCGTGCTGTGGCCAGAACACGTATGACCAATCCTCGTCCTCGCCGCGGGATATAACGATCGCACCGTCGCCGATCTGCAGAAAGGCTGCGCTCCCCTTTGCAACAACGGCCACCAGCAAAGTGCAGGCATAGTCTCGGACCGACCGCCCCTGGGCGGCGGCATCATGTGTCAGCGCATCCGCGACCCGGACGAGCCAAGCCCTGCCGCACGCCAAGTCAACGTCCGCCATGCGGCCGCCCTCCTCGAAATGCAGCTCGACCAGTTCCATCATCGTCTCCGCCGCGAGCCAGGCGCCGATTTCTGCATGGGCGGCACTGCCAGCGCCGTCGCAGACGATGGCGACCAGCACAGGCCCTTCGGACGTCTCAATCACCCGACAAGACGCTTGGTCCTGGCAAGGCGTGTTCGAAGCTTCGTGGGAAGTTCCCTTGGCGACGGCCACGGCCAGTCGCCAAGGACGACGGGCGTCGGTCAAACCTCGGCCCACCCCGTCGGCGCGGCCAGGGGCACGGACTGCCCGACCTGCGAGCGCGAGACACCGCTCAGCGACGACGACAGCCACGCAAAGAGCTCACGGAACCGGAGCCCTCCCAATTTGAGGGGCTGACGGCTTGAGATGCTCGCTAGGATGTCCATGTTCGCGCCTTCGACGCCCACCGCAAAGAACGAGAACGCCTTCGTCTCCTCTCCTTCCCGGACCAATTGCGCCGCACGGGAGTAATTATCGGTCGGAGCACCATCGGTGAGTAGGAATACCCAAGGACGGTAGTAGGAGATGCCGTTGGCCCGGTAGGCATCTTTCCTCTGGCGGATGAGGTCGACGCCGCGTTCGATGGCAGCGCCCATCGGCGTGTCACCGGTCGTTTCGAGGGTGCGCGGAACGAACAGGTCGGGCGTCTGGAAGTCGCTGACAACGGAAACCGGACCGAACGTCACCATCGCGATCTCGACCCGCTTCATTGCCAGGGTATCAGCCGCAAGCTCGTCCTTGAACGCGACTAATCCTCTGTTTAACTCGGCAATGGGTCGACCCTGCATGGAATGGGAGGTGTCGAGTAATAGCAGGCAAGGGCACCGGGGCTCCGGGTTATCGGCAAACTCGGCAGCACCGAACGGAACCTGATCGAACTCGGACATACACACTCCCCGCCGCTACCCTGCAGCATAACGCAAAGTGGTACGCGATCCTCCCAGTCATGCAAGTGCTACGCTAATGAACTCTCGGCACTTCGTGCCGACGAAGATGCACCCGAGCCAGCGACGTAAGACCTCGCAATAGTGCGGTCCCCATGAACCTACCGTGCTAGGATCCCGTGGCTGCGTGTTTCCAGCGAGGAATCCGGCGGGTCGGCGCTTGGCTCAGATCAAGCCAAACACGTGCGCGGAAGCCGCTGCGATTCAACGACCCAGCGCCCCAAGGTTAGGGCCTGTCGTCGCCTGAACAGATTGGCTTGGCTTGCGTTTTCGTCTCTCTGATGGAGGGGGACGATGCTGAGCGACGCGCAATGGGCTGATCTAGAGCCTCTGGTTGAAGCCTGCCGGCCCAAGGCCAAAACGCCTCCGCAGGATCTGCAGCGCACGCTCTCGGGCATCCTTTGGCGGCATCAGAACGGGGCCAAGTGGCGGGCCATTCCCGAGGAATTGGGACCTTGGTGGCGGGCCGCCCAGATATTCATCCGCTGGTCGCGTGCCGGCGTCTGGGAGCGGCTTCTTCACCTCGTGCAGGAACGCGGCGTCCAACTCGGCATGGTGTTCCTCGACGGAACGAACGTGCGGGCGCACCAAAAGGCGGCGGGAGCCGCCAAAAAGGGGGATCTACGGCCGAGCGAGACGCTCGTGAAGCTCTTGGCCGCTCGCGTGGCGGCTATGGCACCAAGGCTTGCGTGATCGCCGACGGGCGGGGCCGCGCCATCGCCTTCCGGCTGGCGCCCGGTCAGGCCCATGAACTACCTCACGCTGTTCCCCTGCTCGACCAACTGCCGGGGGTGCCCAAATGGGTCGTGGGGGACCGCGGCTACACCAGCCACGTCTTTCGCGAACACATCTGGGGTATGGGCGCTCGGCCTGCGATCCCGCCTCAGCGCCACGAAGCGCCCGTGGCCTGCCCGGATTGGATCTACAACAACCGCAATCAGGTCGAGCGCCTCTGGGCCAGGCTCAAAGAGTGGCGCGCCATCGCCACCCGCTACGAGAAGACCGCCGTCAGCTTCATAGGCGTCCTCTTCCTCGCAGCCGCCCTCGATTGGCTCAAGCGATGACACGCCTTAGTAGGCCGGCCTCCACAAGGGCCGCCCCTAGCATGAGGAGGGTAATCGACACCACGATTGCGGCGGTCCGCACTAAGTTTCTCTTATCGGCGTTTGCTGTTGATAGTGAGAAGCTTCAGAAACCGTCTTGACACCCGACGGGTAAATTGCGCATTTTTATTAGGTCTTGAGTTTTGTGTCCGCAGCGGACCAGCTTGGACCCACCTGCAATCGTGATCCTTTCCGAACGGCGCGCCTGACCGGCCCGCCGCGCGATCGCATATCTCCTCGCCCCGTGGCTCCCGCTCCGGGGCGTTTCTGTCTCCGGGCCTGAGCGGCCCCTTCTCTCACAGCACTGCGCCGACTTTGACCCTGCAGCCGTCCGGCACGCGGGCTCGTCGTCGTGCGCGCTTTTCCAGGGATATCCCCATCATGACGACGAACGCACTGGCCTTTCCCACGGCCGGGTTGACCATCCTTGACCAAGCTCCGATCTCCCTCAGAGCCAACCCGCGCAACGCTCGTACCCATTCGAACGAGCAGGTCGTGGCTGTCGTCGGACGCTTGGCACTGCTGCGCGGAGCACCGAGCGCGACTCAGGTCGATAACGGGCCTGAACCGAAGGACCGCGTAGCGAGTTCGTCTTGAAAGCACTCGACTGCTGGGCCTACGACAACGGTGTCACGTTGGACTTCTCGCGCCCTGGCAAGCCGACCGACAACGCCTACATCGAGTCGTTCAATGGTCGCCTACGGGCGGAATGCCTGAACGCCTCGTGGTTCCTGTCGCTAGCGGATGCACGTGAGCGCATCGAAGAATGGAGGTGCTACTACAACGACGATCGACCCCACACGGCCCTGGGCGGCTTGACGCCCCGAGCCTTCGCCAATCAAGTTGTCATTGCCCGAGAACTTGCATAGGTCGTGGACCACAAACGGGGTCAACTCCAGACTGGAGGTGCCACTACAACGACGATCGACCTCACACGGCCCTGGGCGGCTTGACGCCCCGAGCCTTCGCCAATCAAGTTGTCACTGCCCGAGAACTTGCATAGGTCGTGGACCACAAACGGGGTCAACTCCAAACCGACGGTGCACTAACTTCGATCCTGGGCCACCGAATGGGGGCAGGCCACAGCCAACCCTGAACCCGAGAGGTCCCCGATGACCGTCGCCTATCCAGTCTTACACGACTATGAAGTCGAGGTGGGTCAGGGCTGCCTTGGTATCTATAATGGCAAACTGAAGGGCTGTTTTCGCCGTCCCGCTACCGTCAGCGTCGTATGACAGGGCACCGGTGGTATGGTTGTAGAGGATGCGATCGTTAGCATCGAGCTCCGCGCCGACACTGCCCAGATCTTTGAACGCGGTTTCCGTGAGCTGCCCCATGGACAAGGTGCTGAATACACTCCTCGCTAGTTGGACCGTATCATCCGTCACCGCAAAGTCGGTAATGCGGTCAATGTTGCCAGCACTCACGGCCGTCGAGAACACGAAGGTATCGTTGCCACCTCGACCGTAGAGCAGGTCAGCACCGGCACCACCGTTGAGGGTGTTGGCACCAGCGTTACCCAACAGGGCGTTAGTGATCTCATTACCGGTGAGGTTAATAGCGGCAGTGCCTGTCGCGCTCGCGATGTCGAGCCGCTCGATCTCTTGGCCGGCTGCGAGCTTATAGCTCACGCTCGTCAGCACCCGATCGGCGCCGTTGCCCGCCGTCTCGAACACGCGGTCGCCTGCGTTGTCGACGTAGTACAGGTCGTTGCCACCTCGACCGTAGAGCAGGTCAGCACCGGCACCACCGTTGAGGGTGTTGGCACCAGCGTTACCCAACAGGGCGTTAGTGATCTCATTACCTGTGAGGTTAATAGCGGCAGTGCCTGTCGCGCTCGCGATGTCGAGCCGCTCGATCTCTTGGCCGGCTGCGAGCTTATAGCTCACGCTCGTCAGCACCCGATCGGCGCCGTTGCCCGCCGTCTCGAACACGCGGTCGCCTGCGTTGTCTACGTAGTACAAGTCGTTGCCACCTCGACCGTAGAGCAGGTCGGCACCGGCACCACCGTTGAGGGTGTTGGCACCAGCGTTACCCAACAGGGCGTTAGTGATCTCATTACCTGTGAGGTTAATAGCGGCAGTGCCTGTCGCGCTCGCGATGTCGAGCCGCTCGATCTCTTGGCCGGCTGCGAGCTTATAGCTCACGCTCGTCAGCACCCGATCGGCGCCGTTGCCCGCCGTCTCGAACACGCGGTCGCCTGCGTTGTCTACGTAGTACAAGTCGTTGCCACCTCGACCGTAGAGCAGGTCGGCACCGGCACCACCGTTGAGGGTGTCGTTGCCCGCTTCACCGTAGAGAATGTCGTTACCGGTGCCTCCATTGAAGGTGCCGTTCGTAATATCGTTGTCGTGGATTGAGGCATCTGCAATGCTCTGCAGCGGCGTCCGCTGATAGCCGCTGCCTTCGAAAACGTAGGCACTCAGTCCCTCGGTGGCCTCGGCGACGGTGTCGTCGATGATCGTGACTTTGAGCACAGCCGTGGCCGAGCCGGGCTTAAACGTCACTGTGATTGGCGCGGCGACGAAGTCCTGACCCATCGTGGCGGCGTTTGATGTCCAACCATTGACGTATGTGTTGACTGTCAGCGCCTGCGAAAGGTTGCCGGTACGGGTCAGCGTGAACGAAAGCCCGTCGCCGGCTACGCCCTCCTTGGCCGTTCCGTCTGTAGTAGCAATCGTGACCGTGGGAAGCGGAGTCGAGCCACTGTCGTTGTCGAGGATTGAGGCATCTGCAATGCTCTGCAGCGGCGTCCGCTGATAGCCGTTGCCTTCAAAAACGTAGGCGCTCAGTCCCTCGGTGGCCTCGGCGACGGTGTCGTCGATGATCGTGACTTTGAGCACAGCCGTGGCCGAGCCGGGCTTAAACGTCACGGTGCTTGGCGCGGCGACGAAGTCCTGACCCATCGTGGCGGCGTTTGATGTCCAACCATTGACGTATGTGTTGACTGTCAGCGCCTGCGAAAGGTTGCCGGTACGGGTCAGCGTGAACGAAAGCCCGTCGCCGGCTACGCCCTCCTTGGCCGTTCCGTCTGTAGTAGCAATCGTGACCGTGGGAAGCGGAGTCGAGCCACTGTCGTTGTCGAGGATTGAGGCATCTGCAATGCTCTGCAGCGGCGTCCGCTGATAGCCGTTGCCTTCGAAAACGTAGGCGCTCAGTCCCTCGGTGGCCTCGGCGACGGTGTCGTCGATGATCGTGACTTTGAGCACAGCCGTGGCCGAGCCGGGCTTAAACGTCACGGTGCTTGGCGCGGCGACGAAGTCCTGACCCATCGTGGCGGCGTTTGATGTCCAACCATTGACGTATGTGTTGACTGTCAGCGCCTGCGAAAGGTCGCCGGTACGGGTCAGCGTGAACGAAAGCCCGTCGCCGGCTACGCCCTCTTTGGCCGTCCCGTCTGTCGTGGCAATTGTGACAGTCGGAAGCGAACCCATAACGGTTTCCTTGTAAAAGAATTGGAAGCGGCAGGCTCCCTATTACTGAACACAGCGGTAGATAACAGATCATGGGCTTAAGGTGTGTTGCTAATGCGTCACACTGGGTTTCCTATAAGGACCTTGCACGAGCGAAGACCCGATGCCTAAAAAAACGAGGGTTTGCCCGACATATGCAGGCGGCCACGTCCGACACTGCCTGTGTCAAAACTGTGCGTCGGCTTTGGGCTCAGTGTCTGGCTTTCGCCAGCTTGAAGAGGTTGTGGGCGGTGCAAATCATCGCCCATTCGCCCTGGACCTGATCGAGGCCCCGGAGCAAGAAATGCCGGAAGCCTCTGGCCTGCTTGATCTGCCTAAACACCGGCTCGACGACCTGCTTCCTCAGGCGGTAGCGGCTCCGGCGGCCAGCTCGCTTCGGCCGCGCGGCCATCGCACGCATCAGGGGCGTCTTCGTCAGCTTGCGGCGCCCCGTTGCATTCGCCTCGCCATGGCGGGCTCGGCCCGGAGCCAGATAGGCCGTGATCCTGCGGTGCTTCAAAGCGGAAAGGTTCGCCTCGTTGGCAAAACTGGCATCGCCCGAGACCTCACGCGG
This sequence comes from Methylobacterium sp. CM6241, assembly GCF_054817845.1. Taxonomy (NCBI): domain Bacteria; kingdom Pseudomonadati; phylum Pseudomonadota; class Alphaproteobacteria; order Hyphomicrobiales; family Methylobacteriaceae; genus Methylobacterium; species Methylobacterium sp. CM6241. Next base: position 3,211,350 of record NZ_CM139246.1, on the reverse strand, counting down.
CTTGCGGCCGAGATGGATGCGGACGTCGTCGATCAGCGGTACGAGGGCGCGGGAGTCCGCGGAGTTTGTCACAATACGGTGCGCCACGATGACCTGATGAGCCACGTCGACAGCGATCTGGCCGTTGTAGCCTTGCACAAACCCGTCACGGGTCGGCAGGATGTTGTTGTCCGGATCGGTGAAGTTGCGCTGTGCCCGATCGGGTGGACCGCCATCCTCCCCGCGCAAGGGTCGACCTTGCAAGCGCATGCCGGACAATGCGCCCGGCCCGCTCTGGTCGTCGGGATCGGGCGGATCGGTTGCTTCAGCCTCCAGGGCGGCTTTCGCGGCGCGAATCGTCTCCAGCCGCCGCTGCTTGTCGGCCATTCAGTCCGGCGTCTCGTCGCCGCGCCGATCCGTGCCCAAAGTCCCACCCGAGAGCAGCACGAACAGGATGCACCGTCAGTGCGGCCCGGTTCTCAATCGAACGACGTCCGCCCTTCAGAAGGGGCCGGGGCGGTAGGAGCGGAGCGATTTCATCCCAGAGATTATCGGGGAGAAGCGGTCTGGCCATGCTAAACCGACGTTCATCATATGGCTCGGTGCCGTTCTGTTAGGCACTCTTAGTCCCTTCGGCGCATCTGATGACCCCTGCATGCTGTGGGCTTTTGGAAAGATGTCGAATGCAGTATGCCAAATTTATTGTTCCAGTTTGCCGTTGACGCATTCGAACCTCAAGCTACGCAGGAAGCTATGTCGGACGATAACAAGGATGGAAACGCGGGTGCAATTGGCCTTCGCGTAAAGTCTTTGCGACGTTCTGCTGGGCTGAGCCAAGCTAGTCTAGGAAGTGCCTTGGGTGTAACATTTCAACAGGTACAGAAATATGAGAGCGGCCAGAGTAAAATAGCCGCTGACAAGCTTCAATAGATAGCGCAGGCTTTGGGAGTCGATATCAGCTCCTTTTACAACGAGCACTCTGAGAGAACTTCCGCTGTCGAGATGCTGGAACTCAGCGGACTTTCAACCTCACCGGACGGGGTATATTTCAGGGAAGCGTTCGATAAAATTAAAGATCCGCGCGCCCGTTATCTGTTGGCTGAGCTTGCTCGATTATTCTGTGACATAGAATCTGCAAAATAGTATTCTTACCTAAGACAATTTTATGTAAATGAGTTGGTGCGCCATAAGGAAAGAGCGTTTGTTGCTTGATTCGGAATGGTTGAAAATAACTAATTTTTTTTGCTAAGCAACTTGCTGTTGCAGGAGGACTGGGGCGAACATGGCTTGACACCCGACGGGCAAACTGCGCATTTTCGCTAAGAGCGCCTAACAGAACCGTTTGATCTGGTTGAGAGTGATGAGGCTGGTCGCGAGGCTGGTGAAGGCCTCGTAGATGTCTGCACGTCGCTCGTAGCGGACGGGCAAGCGGCGGAAGCGGTTGAACCACGCGTGGGTACGCTCGACGACCCAACGATGCCGACCGAGTTTCTCGCTGCTTTCGATACCCTTCCGCGCGATGCGCGGGACGATGCCCCGCGCCCGGCACTCATGGCGGCGGGGTCGGGCATCGTAGGCCTTGTCGGCGTGCAGCTTGTCCGGACGGCGTCGCGGTCGCCCTCGTCGACCACTCCGCAGAGGCGGAATGGCATCGAGGGTGGCCGCCATCATGACGGTGTCGTGTCTGTTGGCCCCGCTCAGGCAGAAGCCGAGCGGCGTGCCGCGCGCGTCGGTGACGAGGTGGCGCTTCGTGCCCGGCTTCCCCCGGTCCGTCGGGTTCGGGCCGGTGGCAGGCCCCCTTTTTTAGCCGGGACAGACGCGCTGTCCAGGCAAGCCCGGTTCCAGTCGATCTCACCCGCTGCGTGCAGGCGCTCCAGCAGCACGTGATGCAGGCGGCTCCATACGCCCGCCGCTTGCCAGTCCCGCAGCCGCCGCCAGCAACTCATGCCGGAGCCGCAGCCCATCTCGGCCGGTAGCATCTCCCACGGCAGACCCGAGCGCAGCACGAACAGGATGCCCGTCAGGGCGGCCCGGTTCTCGATCGGACGACGCCCGCCCTTCGGACGGGGCCGAGGTGGCGGGAGGAGCGGAGCGATCTCATCCCAGAGATCATCGGGGAGAAGCGGTCTGGCCATGCCAAACCAACGCTGAACTTCCAGCTTCGTGCCGTTCTGTTAGACGCTCTAAGTCGAAGGTTTCGTGTCCGCAGCGGACCAGCTCCGACTCACCCGCAATCGTGATCCTTTCCGAACAGCGCGCCTGAACAGCCCGCGGCTCGATTGCATGTCCCCTCGCCCCGCGGCACCCGCCCCGGGGCGTTTCTGCCTCCGGGCCCGAGCGGCCCTCCTCTCAAACCACCGCGCCGACCTTGACCCTGCTGCCTTCCGGCACGCGGGCCCGTCGTCGTGCGCGCTTTCCAAGGACATCCTCATCATGACGACGAACACGCCTGCCTTCCCGGTGGCCGGGTTGACCATCCTCGACCAGGCTCCATCCGCCCTCAGACCCAACCCGCGCAACGCCCGCACCCATTCGAAGAGGCAGATCGCCAAGATCGCCGACAGCATGAGGGCATTCGGCTTCACCGTTCCACTTGTCGTCGACGAGACCGGGCTCGTGCTCGCCGGGCACGGACGGTTGTTGGCGGCAAAGCAACTCGGCCTGCCCACCGTCCCGACCGTCCGGCTCGATCACCTGAGCGACACGCAGAAGCGCGCCTACGCCATCGCCGACAACAAGATCGCGACCCTGGCCGGCTGGGATCGAGCCACGCTCGCCCTCGAACTCGGTGAGCTCGCCATCCACCTGCCCGAGATCGGCCTGGATCTCTCCGTCACCGGCTTCGAGATCGCCGAACTCGATCTGCTGACGGGGGATCTCGAAGAGGAGCGCCTCGCCTCGCGCGAGGACGAGCAGCATGAGCCCGAAACACCGGTCTCGCAGCTCGGTGACCTCTGGCAGCTCGGCCCAAACCGGATCCTGTGCGGCAGCGCGTGCAGCCACGATGACGTGGAGCGTCTGATGGGTGGACGAGAGGCGGACATGGTCTTCACCGATCCCCCCTACAACGTCCCCGTCAACGGTCACGTCATGGGCCGTGGCCGGGTCCAGCACCGCGAGTTCGTCATGGGCTCGGGCGAGATGACGGAGGACGCCTTCACGGCCTTCCTGAGCGAGAGCCTCGGCAATGCGGTCTCGGTCTCCCGTGATGGCGCCCTGCACTACGTTTGCATGGATTGGCGGCACCTGCCGGAGCTGCATGCCGCGACCCGCCCGCTCTATGGCGAGCAGAAGAACCTTATCGTGTGGAGCAAGACCAATCCGGGGCAGGGCTCGCTCTACCGCTCGCAGCACGAACTGATCGCGCTCTACAAAGTCGGTACAGCCAGCCACACCAACAACGTCGAGCTTGGCCGGCACGGGCGCAACCGTTCGAACGTGTGGACCTATTCCGGCGTCAACACCTTCAAGGGCGCGGGCGATCTGGCGCTGCATCCCACCGTCAAGCCGGTGGCCCTGGTCGTCGATGCGATCAAGGACGTGACGCGCCGCGGTGCGATCGTCCTCGATCCGTTCTCAGGCAGCGGTACGACCCTGCTGGCTGCGGAGAAGACGGGACGTGAGGCACGGGTGCTCGAACTCGACCCGGTCTATGTCGATGTCGCTGTTCGGCGCTGGCAGACCTTCACGGGACGGGACGCCATCCTCGACGGCACAGCTGAGACCTGGGACGAGGTCCGATCGGCCCGTATGGCCCCTGCCCTGCTCGAAGAGGCTGCGTGATGGCTGACGCTGCGAACACCGCGATGACCAAACCGAAGCGACCCGCCGCGTACGAGGTCGGCTACGGCAAACCGCCGGCCGACCGCCGCTTCCGGAAGGGTCAGTCCGGCAATCCCCGCGGTCGGCCCCGAGGCCAGGCGGCGCCGCTTGGTCGGCGCGATCTTCTGGATGCGTTCACCCAGGCCGCACGTGAGCCGATTGCCATCACCAAGGACGGTCGTACGATCCGGACAACTCAGATCGAGGCGCTTGCCCAGCAACTCACCCGGAAGGCACTGCAGGGGGATATGAGGGCGGCGAAGCTCCTTTTCGATAATATCAAAGCCCTGGCTCCGGCGGACGAGCCCGATGGCATGTCGTTCGAGGAGCGACTGCTACTCCTTGATGAAGGACCAAAGGATCTTCCTGGCATCACGGTCCGGTTCGTCGACGCTGATGACATCCAGAGGAAGCCAATGGGGACCTGAGCCCCCCTCCCCTGATCCCTCAAACATCATGCAGCCGGGGAGCCTCACGGCTCTCCGGCTTTTTTGCATTCGAACCCGGACGATCCCTGCTCCCACCGATAGGCTTGCCTGTTTCGGCCAAACACGCTCCCTGTTTGGTCAGGACCAATTCCCTGTTCCGCCGCACAGGGAATTGTCTCTTAAATCATTGCCTCGGCTGCAGTATTTCCAACCTAAATCGAGCCTGGAAGCTGCACCGCGACGTTTTCCCTGTTGTTTTCCCTGTTAGCAGGGAAACGGCAGCAGAGACCGGTTTGGACAGGATGCGTGCCCCACCACTTGCCTTCTAAGGGCCTGTGGTGGCACAAGATACTGATGGAAAACAGCTTCTCAGACGCGACTGTGACACACGACTGTGACACATTGAGCGGTGAACCTGTGGCCCACCACCCCAATCTCACGACCCGCGAAGGCACGTACTATCTCCGCATGCGGGTGCCGGTGGATATCGCCCGTGACGTCGGGCGGTCACATCTCGTTCGCAGCCTTCGGACGAAGGATCGGCGCGTCGCGCTTACCCGGTTTCGCATTGAGCAAGCGCGGCTGGAACGAGAGTGGGAGACCGTGAGGCGGCAGCGCTCAGAAATCGCTCAAACGCGGCAGCTTCTCGCATCCGGCCGCCTAGAGAGGCTTGCACCGCGCGAAATCGAAGACCTTGCCATCCGGTGGTTCGAAGAAGCCGTGCAACAAGTTGCACGCTCGCCCGAAGAGAGGGACGAACTGCGTTTTGTGGATTGGGAGACGGTCCTGGCCGATGCGCGGGCAGAGGGCCAGATCCTCGAAAGCCCTCGGCCGGACGATTACCTCGAAGCGGTGCGGGCGACGACAGATCAAATTCTACTGCGCGCTGGCATGCCTCCGGAGCCACACGGTCCTGGAAAGCTGCGCCGTTCGGTGCGCCGGCCGAACATTGACTGGAACGGCGATCCCTACCGCCGACTGGCAAGCGTAGTGCGGCGCGCCATGCTTGCGCTCAACGCCCGACAAGTGGCTGCCCTCGCGGGCAGCACTGGTAGCAAAGGCGATCCACTCTTCGACGGCACGCCGCGACCTGATGCGCAGCCAAAACGGACGCTGGACGATCTTATCCGCGCTTTCGAAAGCGACCCCGGTCGGGGCGCGCGTACCGGGAAGACGAATGCGGACTATGGAATGGTCTTCCGCGCCCTCCGAGAGTTGGTCGGTACGGACATGGACATCTCCGGGCTCTCGCGCGACCACGCTAAGCAGGTTCGTGACCTGTTCCGGGCGCTACCACCGAATGCGACGAAGCGGTTCCCCACCTTTTCGCTGGCACAGGCTGCTGAGACTGCAAAGCGTGAAGGGCTGGCTCCGCTCAACACCCAGACCGTGAACTCCCACATCACGAAGATGGCAACGCTCTTCAATTGGGCTGTCCGGGAGGAGTGGTTGAGCAAGAACCCCGCCACTGGGCTAACGATTGAGGAAGCCCCCCAAGCGAAGCGGGAGCCGTTCTCGCTTCAACAAATGCGGGCCATTTTCAACGCACCGCTCTACACCGGATGCACTGACGACGAGATAGGCTACGCCAAGGTTGGTCCTCTCCGCCCACGCCGTGCGCGATTTTGGGTGCCAATCCTGAGCCTGTTCCACGGGCTTCGGCTGAATGAGTGCTGCCAGCTTGCACCGGATGACATTGCGGAGCGCGACGGCGTAGCGGTGATCCTAGTTCGGGCCGCCGAAGCCTCACAGCGGGTTAAGAGCAAGACGGGAACCCGCATCGTCCCGCTACACCCTGAAATCCTCGCCATGGGGATTCTCGACTTCGTAGCGGACGCTCGAAAGGCGTCCCAAGGTAGGCTGTTCCCAGAGTTGAGCGCGGATAGCCGTGGATACTTCTCCGACGCGTTTCAGAAATGGTTCGCTCGCTTTTTGAAGAGTTGCGGCGCAGCGAAAGCTTCGACCACTTTTCACTCCTTCCGACACGGCTGGGCCGACCGGCTCCGTGAGGCTGGCGTTCCGGAAGACCGGCGACGGGCTCTCGGCGGATGGGCTGATACCGGAGTAGATGCCGGCTACGGACGAGGCTTCCCGACGAAAATGCTCGCCGACGACATTGCAAGCGTCAAATTCTCAGGACTTTCTCTCGAACACTTAAAGATCTGAGCGGCTGGTGGTCCAATTCTAACAATTGGCACCATCCGCTCCCGACCTTTGTCGAACCCTAGGAAGGTCTGCTTCCCAGTTGCGTGGTGGGCGGCGACCCAAGACCGGGTTGGGTGGGTTTCTGCCATTCGGTTTCCGAGCATCGAGCTCAAAAAGCGGACATTATTGTCCTGACCGCTCACGACCCAATGCGGAACCTGAAGTCGTCACCTTGTGGGCAATTTAACTTCAATCCAGGAATGATTCTTGCAAACCGCGGTCGAGTTTTGCTGTCGTTAGGGCGCGGCCGATCTCACCAGCGGCCTTGCCCGCGGCCTGTACGACGAGGGCAACGATTGCGTTCACTTACCCTATCGTAGCCAAGCTCCCGCTCAACCGGGAGCTGGAGTATTTCGCAGATTAGGCAGATGACGCTAAACCGCCGGAGGTCGCGGCAGCCTCCGACAAAGGCCTGTTACCGTGCGCATTCAAGAAGCACCGCATATCCACCATTCCTCGGCGCTGATCTTTACATCGAGTTACTAATACGGCCCACGGTAATTGAGAATGTCATTCTCCGTAGAGGTAAGCACAAAGGACTACGTTATCATTATCACAAAACGCAGTCCCCAGGCGAAACCCCGGGCGAAAGGCTTTGGACTAGCTTATCAGCTGTGATCGAATCAGGATGCAAAAGTCCAAGCCTGGCAAGGCGTAGATCGTGTGCTTTGATAGCACAAGCTAGCGCTCCCGTGATATCGCCTCTTCGCTTTTGCAATTGCGCTCTTACGAATAGGATCGTCGCCCACTGTGGACATGTTTCTCCAACTTTCCTGGACACGATCTTAGCCGCGGACGAGAGTGCCAATGTAGCACGGTTCAGCCTGTCACCCAATTGACTGTCCTCCGGATCTAGAACTAGCGACTGAGCTTGGAGGATTCGCGTGCTAGCGGTTTCAATCCCGTCCAGGCCGAAAATAGGAACTTTAACTTTGAGTGCGTCAGATGCCGTATTGAAGGCCAGATCGTATCGACTCTGCGCTATTTGCAGCTCTGCGATGAGGTCTAGGGAACGCGCATAAAAAGGATGTTGTCCCGAAAGCGACTTCATTCCAAGTCTAAGCGCCTCATTTAAGGTCTTATCGGCGAGCGGGAGACGATCCTTTCTTATATAATATCGACCAAGATTGTTAAGGGCTGGTATTTGCCTAAAATGCTGCGGTCCAAATTTTGCAGTTAAGATCTCCTGGGCGGTAGATATATCCAATAAAACAGAGTCGTAGCGAGCCTGCAGGGTATGTAGAAAAGCTAGGTTGCTTAAAGAGCTAGCAACGTTAGTATTGTTCGGAATTGACAGGCTCGTGAAAAGCTCTAATGCCTCATTTAGGAGAGCGTCAGCTTCGTCGTATCTACCCCAGTTGTGGTACACGGATCCAAGCTGACTCGCCGTGCTAGCTCGTTCAGCGGCTGTGGCTTGCGTATATCGAGTGCGCACCTCAAGTAAAACCTTCTCAGCTTCAGGGAGATCACCGACGGCCAAGAGCAAGGCTCCATAACTCTCCTCGACCTCTCGGGTTGCCAACGCAGCTTCCACATCAGGCGCAAGCCGCGTTCGTAAGTCCTTCGAGATTTCATTAGCCTCCGAATACCGACCAAAAGTGACCGCAAGACGCTGTAGTTTAGTGGCGACTTTCACGTTATTCGGTGCAATCACAGCTGCGCGGCGATAAGAGGCATAAGCATCGCTTAAGTCCCCTTCTTCTTCAGCCAAACCGCCAGCCTGCAAAAGGTTTGCTGCTGCTTCATTGGCATTTTTTGCTGCCTCCTCTTTGAGCAGCAAGGCCGCCGCCCGAGGTGAGCCACGAGAAAGTTCAATTTTAGCCTTTGCCATTTGTTTGGCCGGGATGTTTGATCCAATCTGGTCAAGCCGACGTCCCGCCTCTGCGGCGGCACTCACATACGCTTCGGTCGCTTTCGTGGGGTCGCCCAATTTGTCGAGCAAAGTCTGAAGAGAGACGAGGAGAGTACGCAGATCCTCGGCACTTAAAGATTGCTCCCCGGTCAGGCGAGCCTTTATTTGATCTCGACGAGCCGTCCATGCCGAAGTAAGCGTTGCCTCTGTCGTAGCCATGGTATCTTTTGAGGCTAGTATCACCAGAGCTACAAAGGAGGTCCCTATTAACGCGAGAACGGCCCAAAAAATCAGGGAATAAAATCGAGCCTTAAGCCACTGCTCGCCGGTTACCCCCCCTTCTGGTATGGGATCATATTCGCGCTGCATCAGAGCAGCACGTTGTTCGGGAGGGATATACAATAGCGACTTGAGCGTACCCCTTAACCGTTGGCGGCTGAAAATACCGTATGATACGACCACGAACGCGAGTGTACCGACTACAAGACTGAGGGTGATCACGGGGCCGCGCCGGCTTGTCGACTCATAATGATCTGGTTAAGCAGTTGCGGCTATCTGCATTGCTATAATTAGTATAACGCTTAGACAACCGAGTACGGCGATGAAGGTCCAGAATACGAGAGTACTGCGCCGAGCCTGAATCCACTCAGCGGCGGTCATTCCCTTCGGCGTCGTATCATACTCACGAGCTATAAGTTTGGCGCGGTCCCCTTCGGGGATCGACGTAATTATTTTAGATATTTGCTTCAATCTAAATTGCGCGCTTGCAGAATAGGTTAATGCGACCACTAGTACGAGATAAGCGACAAACGAGAAGGGACTCACAGCCGCAGTGGGTAGAGCCTTGACCAATCCGTCAAGCATCGAGCAGTGCTCCTCTGCCGGTGAGGCCGTCTTCGACCCAGCTAATGCCCAAATTTATCATGTTTTTTATTACAAGTCGGCAAAATAAGGTCTCCGACGACGCAAAGCTTCCGTTTTCAAAGTATTTGTTTGACGGAGCGCCTCCCCCACAAACGCCGAAGTATTCGCAACTCTGCCGGCAGGCATCTACTCCCGCGGCAACGTCTTTCGCGACGGCCAGCAGGCGCTCATCACGGAACAGGTCGGATAATGGACGGTCCGCAATATTGCCAAATATAAATGGCCCGTAGGCCGTATCGACTCCAAGAAGCTCTGGACAGAATGTTGACACGTTACCAAGTCGGTCAACGTTCAACGTGCGGAATGGCTCCGCAAGCGCGTTTCTAGGGGCAGTCAGGTCGGCTCCGAGTACGGCGTTAACTGCATAATCGATTTCTCGGACCCACTGCGGGAAGCTACTAGCGCGCAGTAGGTCATAGTATCGATCAAAAAAAGCTCGAAATCGTTGCTCAATACCTTCCTCTGTCAGTGATGACGTCGCGTTAGCGGCTTCCTGCTCCTCAACGTTAAAGCAGATCTCGCGAATATTATTCTCGAGAAAGAATTGAAAAATCTCGTCTGCGCACTCAAGAGAACTACTAGTTAGTACGGCAATCACGTGAAAGCGGATTTTCCCTTGCTGCAGAGTTCGAACTCCCCGCATCGTGCTGTCAAATGTGCCGCGTCCTCCACGATCCTTTCGACGAGCGTCGTGAAGTTTTTTCGGACCATCGAGGCTTACACCGACTGTGACTTCGTGCTGTCTGAAAAGATCGCACCAATCATCGTTAATTAATGTAGCATTCGTTTGAAAGTTATGCTTGATAGCAATCTTTCTCGGTCTGAGCTCCTCGATTATCTTAAATGCTTCTTTATAATAGCTAGGTGGCAGAACAGTTGGCTCGCCTGCATGCCAAGATATTTCAAGTTCGTCATCAATTAAATCGGACGCGAATAGATTCTTGGCCGCAGCCGTTAAGGTCTGCATGCTCATTGCGCCCTTAATGTTGCGCGAAGTCAGGTAGCAATAATCACAATCAATATTACAGAATGCCGTGGATTGTATAATGAGAATGGACGCAGGCATTCTGTATCTCTCAAAAAGTTCAGCACTTGTTCGCCGATGAATTGCTGGCGTTTCTGAAACAGTTATCGAACGCCTTGCTGAATTGCGTGAGCGTAATGCCGCCATCCCGCGTCTGAGTTGATTTGACAGTTGCATCGGCTTTGATGAGGGCAGAACGAAGGGACTGGATTCGATCTTCTACAGTCTCTCCCGAAGACTTATTTAGTGCAGTTGCCTCTGATGTGATTACACTCAGGCTGGCACAAAGGGCTATCGGCCCCACAGCCGCGAAAACCTTGTTACGTGCCATTTCCCACTCCCAACTAGATAACTCGACATTATCGAGTTCGCACTCGACTGCAATCCCCCAATCAGAATGTCCCGCCCTGAACGGGAAATTTTTACATTCGTGTCTCATTTTTGGGCTTCCGGCGCATCTTGTTAGTTGCGAACGGGAACCCTCGTTAGAACCTGGATTTCGGTGCTGGTGGTCGTTGTCGCTTGCTGGCTATGGAAAAAGACGCAGTTCATTGCCAAGTATGGACGCCGAAATGGGGTGCTTTCAGAGTTCGCTTCAAGAACGGGATGACCGACAACATTCACCGTCCTGGCGACAGGAAAATTGGTAAATTTCAGGGCTCCCCCCCAGCTCGATAGCCGCTCCGGCAGCGTAGAACGCACGGCCCTTTCTGCCCACCCACTAGCTGCTCCTTCGTCCCCATGAGCGAAATCATCGCCGAGTGGTCAGTTTGGAGTTCGATGCCGTTGCGGTCCGGGTGGCCTCCGCTCCGAGCCAGGAGGCTATCTCGGCCGCGACTTGGATCCTGAAGGTGAGGTCGTGATCAGGCTGACAGCCACGGTCCGCGTCATGGTCGCGTTCGGGCCCGTAAACTCCTGCGAGAGCGCGAATAGCTGCCGGCCCTCAAGTACGATATTTCAGATGCATCCGACCTTAAGGGCGCCTTAGAGTTCCTGGCCGGAACGTACAATCCGGATAAGGTCGTTTTCCACCTACAGGTAGCCTTTGATACGGCCTTCGAGACAATTTGGGCGTACAAACAGATGTCGGTTTCTCGGCGTCCAGCCAACATGTGTTACCCGCTCAGAGGGGAAATTGCCCGACGGTCAACGAATGACCGCTTTCGGGTAACACGGGCGCGTGGGCTGTACGGCCGGGTTGGGTCGGATGCCGAACGTCCGCTTACGGACGCAAGGCCGGGGTCGGGTTTCCACCCAATCCAGTCTTTGACGCTGGTCAGGCCATTGTCGGACGGTGGATATTTTAAGCAAGGCGCCGCGCTTTCACGGATACGGCCGCGTGCCTACATATCCCTCGTGCCCGTCCTCCTAGCGCTTGGCGCCGTCCTCCTGTTCGGTCTGGTGTTCGGCCCCCAGTGGTGGGTGCGCCGGGCGATGCAGCAACACGCCACCGAGCGGCCGGACTTGCCCGGGACCGGCGGCGAACTCGCCCGCCATCTGCTCGACCTAGCCCAGCTGGAGCACGTCCTCGTCGAGATCGCGCCAGCCGACCACTACGATCCGATTGCGAACGTCGTGCGGCTATCGCCGGAAAACCATGACGGCCGCTCGATCACCGCGGTCGCGGTCGCAGCGCATGAGGTCGCCCACGCGCTCCAGCACGCGGCGGGGGATCGGCTCCTCGCGGCACGGGTAAGGTTCGCCCCGGTCGTGCAGGGCTTCGAGGTCGCCGCGGCCTTGGTGATGACGACCGCGCCCGTGGTCCTTGCCTTCGTCCATTCGCCTGCCCTGCTCGCCCTGCAGATGGGTATCGGCATTGCGCTCCTCGGCGTTCGCGTCCTGTTTCACTTCCTGACGCTGCCCGTCGAACTCAATGCAAGCTTTTGCCGGGCCCTTCCCATCTTGGAGACGGGTCGCTACCTCGACACAGGCGACATACCCGGCGCCCGCACTGTACTGCGCGCCGCCGCCCTCACGTACGTGGCCTCGTCCCTCGTGGCCCTCGTAAACATTGCCCGCTTTCGACGGCTCCTCCCGTTCTAAACGTCCAACGCGAGCGTCCGGTTTTCCGCCCCACTAAGTTGCGATCGGACCGTCGCCTTCCGGGCCTGACCCAGCCATCCCTCGTGGTTGCTGTGCGCCCTAGAGCGTTTTCGGTTTGCGCTGAGTCGATGCGGCGGGGTTCACAGAGATGCGGTAGGCTGATTCACTGATCGCTCTGGGTGAGGAGCGACCGATGGGACGGCCCTACAGTCATGATCTGCGCGAGCGGGTGGTGGAAGCCGCGGCCACGACCTCGCGCCGGCAGGCAGCAGCGCGGTTTGGGGTCGGTGTTGCCACCTCGATCCGCTGGATGGCCCCGCTCACGACGACCGGGACGGCGGCCCGACCGTAAGGATGCGCGCGCCGCTCGAAGCTCGATCCGTACGAGGCGTTCCTGCGCGGCGTGATCGACGCAAAGGACGACATCACCCTGGAGGAGATGCGGGCCTGGCTTCGGGACGAGCACGCTCTGACGGTCGGGCTCGGTACCCTTTGGACGTTCCTCGACGCGCGCGATCTCACGTACACAAAAACAGCCCACGCCGCGGAGCAGAACCGCCCGGATGTGAAGGCCGCCCGCGAGGTGTGGTTCGAAGGTCAGCTGGATCTCGACCCTGCCCGCCTCGTATTCCTCGACGAAACCTGGACCTCGACCAACATGGCCCGCACCCGCGGGCGTTCATCGCGCGGAGAGCGGCTTCGCTCGCCCGTGCCGCATGGCCATTGGAAGACCACGACCTTCGTGGCGGGCCTAAGCCTGTCCGGGATCGCCGCGCCGTTCGTGCTGGATGGGCCGATCAATCTGGGCGCCTTCCAGCCCTACGTCGACCGCGTCTTGGCGCCCGAACTCGTTCCCGGCGACATCGTCGTCATGGACAACCTCGGCAGCTACAAGGGGCCTGCCGTGCAAGCCGCCATCGAGGCCGCGGGCGCACAGCTGTTGTTCCTCCCGCCCTACAGCCCCGAACCGAAGGACCGCGCAGCGACTTCAACCCTATCGAGATGGCCTTCTCGAAGCTAAAAGCGCTGCTGCGCAAAGCCGAGGAACGGACCGTCGAGGGAATGTGGTCGGCCATCGGGCGCCTCGTCGACGCCGTCACACCCGACGAGTGCGCCAACTTCTTCGCCGCAGCAGGATATGAGCGGATTAATTGAAAACGCTCTAAGGAGAAGCTAGCCGCCTGCCCGGAAGCGGACCTTCCGCATCCGAACCCTTGCAGACCCCGGGACAGTCCGCTTCCCAGCAGCGAGGCCTCGGGACTCACAACGGAACATTTCAATGTCGGTTCGGGTCGAACAACTACTGTAACCGCACTGCATTCAGGTTTCATCTTCAACAATTGCGCGGAGGGCTTGAAGGGCCCGGTAGCGCCCTTCCTGCGTCCTTATCTTGAACCACAGGCTCAAGCACTCGCTTGCATCCAAAGGCGTGCTGTCATGGTAGAACTGCTGCACAGGCACACCAATTTCGTGAGCGATTCGCTGGAGGAGTGCTGCAACACGCTTATCTGATTCTTCCATATCGAATTCTAAATCGTATCCAGAAAAAATTGTTCCCTGGAAAAATAACTCCGGCCTGTCCGTAGAGTGCTTGCACGAAGTCTGTTCGACTTTCTAAATAAAATCGTGATATAATTCCTTTTTGGCGCAGAGGCTTCAGCGTCGCATTGGAACTGAAGCTAAGGAGCGCCATATGATCTTCGTAACAAATTTTGACGGCGGCGTAAGCTACGTAAGTTACGAATGGACTGTGTTCACTGGGCAAGCAGCAACCGAGGTTGTTGGGCATGGATGGTTCAGCTGTGTCCATCCTGATGATTACGAGATCGCAGTTGGCTTTCTTCGCAAGGCGCACGAGCAGCAGAGCGAGTTCAGCATTCGCCTCCGGCTACAGCGCCCTGATAAGAGCTATACGTGGGTGATGATCGGAGCTGTCCCGTCCTTTGGACCACCGGGGAGCACCTTTTTAGGCTATCTCGGCTCAATGACCGAACTCAGTGCTGGTACCTTTGATCCTCTGACCGCCTACGGCACACTTGCGCGCTTCGTTCCACCGCCTTCGCACCCCTCGACGCCGTCAGGCTCTGCGTTGGAACTCGTGGCCAACTACTTACTAGTCGCACACGGGCTCATTGAGCAGGATCATGCAAAGGAAATGCTGCCTGTATTGCGGAATGCACTGCTTACGGCGGGCATATTGCTCGCTCAAAGCACCACATCACCTGCGCAAGGTAATAGCGTCCATTGAAAGGCGCAGGACAGAATGTCCGCTTCGGACCGCCGGGCTGAGGTCTGCTCCCCACCCGACCCGGTCGTAGAGCGGACGGACGGGTCCCAACCTAAATCGGTCAGTCCTCGCCATCCAAACCTGCCCGTAAGCAGCCATATGTCGAGCCGCGGTAGTGATGGGCCTACCATCGGTGATGGCACTAAGATCCGTATTCGCCAGAAAGCGGCTAGCCACGCCAAAGAGCGATCCACAGGCCACCGAAACGACCGTCACGCACTTGGTCGCGATACGGCGGAACAAGGGATGACAAGCCTATCCTGAAAATGGACTTCGCCGGACCATCATCAGAAGTGGCCTTCGGCTCGGATTGGGAGGCGCCTGAAGCGACGGCCGCATGCATGAAAGAGGGCGTTCGCGATGGCGGTGTTGTCACCAATGTTGCCGAGTTCGCCCAAGCCCTTCAGGCCAAGTGCATTCACCTCGGTATCCTCATCCGGCACCTGGATTGCCTCGACTTCCGGAGCATCGGCCGCCGTCGCGACAAGGTACTCGGCCAGATCCTCGTTGCAATACGCGCCATGATTGAGCATCGTTTCCTTCAGGAGAGCCGACCCCAAGCCATCCGGTCCTGTCGCAAACGCGAACTCGCTGACGTTCATGGGTCGTTAGCCATACCCGCCCAGCTTGCTGCCTCCGTTCCGGAGCCAGTCCATGATCCTCAACGCCCTCAAGCTAAAGCGCCAAGCGCGTGACGACTTCACCAAGGCGCTGATCAAAGAAACAAGGGTGATGCTGGACGAGCCAGAGGCCGAACCCAAGCGTCCATCCAAGCTCGGCGCTCAGAAGCTGACGCCTGAGGAGCAGAAGCGCAGGTTCGTCGAAGGGGCGCGTGAGGCCGGGGCCAGCGAGGATGAAGCGGACTTCGATGCAGCGTTTAAGCGGATCGCGAAGCCAAAAGTCCCGACAACTCCAAAGTAGACGCTACCGGATCAGCCACGTGCCTGTATAGGTCACGGCGGCTGAGTAGACAGGGTGCCCCTCTTCGTCAGTCACCAGCACAGAGAAAGCTTGGTGTTCGCCGTCCTTGCACACTTCATCGGCCGCTATCTCAGGTAGAACCTTCTTGGCATGCCGCGCCACTGCATTGAGATCGGTAAGTTCAATCCCCTCTTCATCACGAAGCGATACGCCGTCGTGGATGTCGAAGTAATAACGTGGCACAGCGGCTCTCCACACATAAAAGGCGGGAGCGCAATTTGTCTCTCAAGCGCGGGGCGCCAATCAGAGGGCCGCGATTGTTCTATCCTACACGAGGAGCATCGCAACCGCACTAACATCTACTGCGGCAAATGGCGAGTTCAACTCGTTGCTGGCCACTTCGCACGTCGTATATGTCGACGATATAATCGCCAAAACAAACGCGATTACGCTGGGGCCTAGCGAGAGCTACCCCCCCCGCTCGAAACGCGCCGGCTGGAAAAATCTTTTTCTTAGCCATCTTCTTTCACGCGGAAACAGGAGCTTGGGGCCCTTCTCCCTCCGGCGTGCCGATCCGTGTCGGTTCCAACATCATAGGACCGGCAATGGCACTGTGTGAGCGCGAAGCGGGTGTCGCGACGGCAAGCACCCGGCGCAGCAATGTCCGGCATCGCCTTGTCGCTCAGGTTGGTCTCGTCGTGGTCATGATCACGATCGTGCTCTCGGGCTTCTTTTACACCAACCGGCACCAGCAGGCTCTCATCGATCTGCGCGAAGGCGGGCGGCAGATGCGCATCGCCCAGGAAGCGCTCATGGACGCGGAAGCCTACGTCCTCAACAGAGCCCTCGGCGACCGGGACAGCGAATACAGCGAGTACAGCCGCGCCTTCGAAGCGTTGCATAGCCGTCGCGATACGTATCTGGCTCGCCTCGATCCTTTCCTAAAGATGCCCGACGGGACCAGCGCCTCCGCCGACGCCAGCATCAAGTCGCTCGAAGCCATCTGGACGGATACACTCGAACTCGTCCGTGCCGGAAAGCTGGAGGCGGCTCAGGCCCTGCTCAGGGAGCGCAGGAGTGCGGCTCTGATCGGCACCATGCGTCGCGCGTTCGATGCCTTCCTGGCCGACTGGAACTCGCACTTCGCCGATCACGAGACGCGCATTGAGATCGGCAAAACCATCGTGTTGCTCTCGCAGATCCTTATTGCCGGAGTGATGATCTTCGCATTCCGATCAAGTGCGCGAGATGCCCAGGCCCGGGCGACGGCCATCACGGACATGGACGCTTCCAGAACACAGATCGGCCATCTGTTCGAGATGACGGATATGCTCCAGAGCGCTGCCGATCATCACGATGCAAACGCAGTCCTCCGCGCCACCGCTGGCGAGTTGATCGGCGGGTTCAGCGGCGCGCTCTATGTCTTCAACAATTCGCGCGACCGCCTCGTCCTCTCGACCTCCTGGGCATGCGAAGATGGATCGCCCCCGCCGGAGGTGATCGCGATCAACCAGTGCTGGGCCATGAAGCGCGGCAAGCCGCACATCAACCGTGGCGGCTCCAGAGCCCTTTGCTGTGAGCATCATGTCTCCGGTCTCGCCGCCCTCGAAATACCGATGGTCGCGCGGGGTGAGAACCTTGGTCTTCTTCAGATCTTTGCGCATGGTTTGGACGCAGAGAAACGCCTCGCTGACATCCTGCCGCTGAGTTCGGCGCTCGGGGACGCGATGTCGCTCGCCCTGTCCAACATCGCTCTGCGCGAGAAGCTGCGCAACCAGGCGCTCCGCGATCCACTGACGGGCCTCTATAACCGACGCTACATGGAGGACAGTCTCGATCGATATGTCCGCATCGCTGAGCGCGAGGGGCGGATGGTTTCGGTGATCATGATCGACCTCGACCACTTCAAGCGCCTCAATGACGAGCACGGTCATGCGACAGGTGACGCTGTTCTGAGGGAAGCGGCGGCTGCGATCGTCGGAGCGCTCCGTGAGACCGATGTGGCCTGTCGCTACGGTGGCGAAGAACTGATCGTGTTTCTCCCCGACTGCAGCCTCGAGGATGCAGCGCTCTAGGCAGAACAAATCCGAGAGCGGATCGAGGCTCTGTCCGGGGCCCATGGTGCGAAGGTCTCGGCGTCGCTAGGGGTGTCCTCTCTGCCGAGCACATCAAGCAACAGCGCTGACCTCGTCAAGGCAGCCGACACGGCACTCTATCGAGCCAAACATAGCGGAAGAAACCAGGTCGCGACCGCTCCGGTTCAATCGGGCTGGCGTGCCGAAAGCGAAGCCCCGGCTAGCCCACAGGGGCGCCTTCGTGTCGCGGGCAAATAGCTTAACGGCACTTAAGAAGAAGTAAAACAACAACCGCGGGGCTGCCTGTCAGCAGCCTGACGACGAGACCGCCCTTCGACTGATTGATGGCCGGGGTCCGCTTCGGCCGCTATGCCGAAAAGGCCCTGGTGCCGGCCATGAAGCACGGTAGCACGGTCGTGCTCGACAACTTGTCCGCCCACAACGTCAGCGGCATCCGCGAGCGCATCGCTTCTGCAGGTGCCCGCCTGCTCTACCTCTCGGTCTATTCGCCCTAAACGAAAGACCGCTAAGAGATTTCAATCTGACCGAACTCGCCTGTGCCAAGCTCAAGGCCAATTTGGGTGCCCAGGCCGCCTGCACGGTCGCAGAACTCTGCAACACGCTCGCGCAGGTCCATGGACGCTTCACGCCGAATGAGTGCCGCAATTACCTGATAGCCGCAGGGTACGATGCCTTTGACCCAACCTGACTGGAAGCGGCTCTATAAAGTTTCAGAGTTAGTTCATCGAGCCGCGACGTCGGGCATCCGTAAGCTTCGACAACGCTCGTCCGACTTCAAGCAGCAGCATATCGCTCATCCGGTGCAGGAGAGGCTCAGGAAGCTCGTGGATTGCCTCCTGCGCCGCGAGGCAATGCTCGGCAGCCCGTTCCAAGGGGTGCTGATGCTTAAAGTCTGGAACGGGATTCGCCTCATGGTCACGAACACGCGATTGTGTGATGTCGATTAGCACACCGCTTCCACGCTGAGGCCGCCCTGCCTCGTCCAAGGTGATACGCCCACGATCCAGAACCCAACGTACAACGCCGTCAGCAGAGCAAACTCGGTACTCGAACGTGCAGCAAATTCCCGTCATCATACTGCGCACTATCTCGTCGGCAAAACGCTCACGATCCTCGGGATGCACCCCGGCAAGGAACACATCGAGCGCCACGCCGGCAGCCATCGCTGTGGGGTCGATATTGAACACGAGTGCAACGAGTGCGTCCGCATACGCGAGATCCTTCGCAACGTCGTATTCCCATCGTCCAATCAGGTCTGAAGCGTCGAGCGCCTGTTGCAACATGATCTGCGAGACCTGCGTCCCGCGCGTTTGAATACGCCCCACACGCGTCTCCAGAATCTGATAAGGTTCGATCCAATACGACAATATAAGCGAAACCTAAGTAAATCTATACCGGTAGAAAATTACTACGAGATGGTGCAAAATACATCGCTAAACGTGATTCAATCAAAAGTTGCGCTGGAGGGCCGCATGGGCCGGAAGTTGAGTTCGGCTGAAGCCGATGTGTTTGCCAAAGACAGTACAAGTTTGCCGAATCAGACCGCTGAAGTCACCTCGTCATATGGCTCAGTGCTTCAATCAAGAATTGCAAAGGCGCTGGATCTTTCCGTAGCGGACTTCCTCCATCCAGCTGAATCCGAGAAACATACCCAAGAAGCCAATCATGACGGCCATGCGCCGGAGACTGGGCTGACGCAAGACTGCGTGGATCTCATTGAGGCTTTTGTACGTGTGGTAGATCCTAAAGAGCGTGAACGCATTCTTAATATGGTTCGAAACGCGGCTCGCGTGAGCGAGCACGAGGAGCCGCAAGGTTGACGGCCCGATCTGTAGGCTAAGGCGGATTATCAGTATTTAACCGAAACTAATGCAGTTTCAAATAGAACAATACAGAACTATTTGCAGTCGCGGTTTTGGCGTCATCTGATCTGTATATATTTATCTTTATATTCGATGGTTTTCTTAATTTGCCCTGTGCGAGGCACGCTGGCTAGATCAGGGGTCTGTGGCTGGGTGAAAGGCCAAATACATGCCTGAAGCTCAGAAAATTTCGACCATCAGCCGTATTCAATCACTACTGGATGATGACTTCGCTGAAATTTCATCAGCCCTTAGTCGATTACAGGAATTATTACAACTAGAGGCCGCATCGCGATTGATAGCAGATCGGGGGGCACAAGTTAAGGATGGCGCGGTGATAGGCTGGTTAGCATGGCACTCCTTAATCTGATTGTTAACGGCGCATACGAAGCGTAGCCGATAGCAGATCGTGTCTATGTGCTACGTTGTTGCTATTTAGCATCACTTAAGCGAACAATTTCATTTCGCCGTTCCTCTCTTTGTGAAAGTTCCTGGCCGACCTGCCACAAGAGAGCACGTGTCAAAGCAATCATCGCAGGGGTGCCTGCTTCGATGACGGCCTCATGCGCCGACAAACAAGCCTCTGCCATCTCGTTGAAACGCTCGTCGTCTTCCATTTCTGCACCGTCCATTCTGTCCGAAACTGGTTGGATACTGGCAGGATAGCTTAAGTAATCAACGTGGATCAAACGCGAAATGTTCTAACTCAGGTTGTATTTTGCATGGCCTCCAAAAGATGCGATAAACCGGTTGCGCACAATCGGAGTTACACATGTGTAAGCGGGATGCCGCTGAGTACGAGTCAGACCAATCGGAAGCGCTATTGAACCGGATCGCTGTAGCACTCGATTGCCCGGTTGAAGTGTTCTCAGATCTGTCATTGCCTGATCGAAACCCTACGGCGGAGCTTCTGCAACTTTGGGCCATGATTGAGGTCGAGCAGGACCGATTGAAGGTGCTGAGCTTCATCCGCGGCTTGGCTCCCAGAACCGACGTTCCACAGAGCCGCTGACGTTTAAGCGCCATCCGCAGCCTGCTGTGGGAATGGCGAGCCGATCTACAGAAAGCTGCTGCAGCAGAAGGGCTGCTTCCATGCTGTAAAGGCTTGCGGTTTCCGGCGCAAGTAGCGAAGGAATGCTGTAGTGACCTGATGATTGATAGTATAACCAAGGTGGTCTCAGCCATATCAATTGCTTTTTTGCCTTGAATCGCCGATTTTGCGCCCTCGGTTTTCTACTACTTAAGGCTCTCTAATGAAGGTCATTTTCGTTTCGATAGGTAGCCATGGGGACGTCTTGCCGTTCATAGGCCTTGCCATCGAAATGCGCCGACGCTCCTTCAATGTCCTCCTCGCTGCGCCAGGACATTTTGAGAGGCTGGCGAAGCAAGCGCGACTGCCGTTTCACCCCCTTGGCAGCCAAGCTGAGTACGATGAGGCCATCGCCGACCCGAACCTTTGGCATCCTCGCAAGGGAGCGGCCCTTCTGCTTGGGTACGCGCTGAAACTGATGCCGGTCGTTGACGCCTTCCTAGGCCAGGAGGCAGAACGGGGCCCGATCCTGGTCGTCGCCTCAACACTCAGCTTAGGCGCCCGTATCGCTCAGGATCGCCTGGGGCTCGACGTGATCACGGTTCACCTCGCTCCTTTCATCTTTCGGAGCCGGCATGCACCTCCCATCATCCCAGGAGTGCCGCTTCCCCGTTGGCTCCCAAATCGTCTCAAGCACTCAATCCAGCTTGGAGCCGAAAAATACGTGCTCAATCCCGTCTCTCTTCCCGCGGTCAACGCATATCGGGCTGAGTTCAATCTGCCTGCTGTGGATCGATTGAGGACATGGTGGCACTCGCCTCAGCGCATCATCCTCATGGTCCCAAGCTGGTTCGCCCCGCCACAGGATGACTGGCCACATCGCACAGTCCAGACCGGATTTCCTCGTGTCGATACCTTCGGTGATGCCGGTACGCTGTCACCATCGCTTGCTGCGTTCGTAGAAGGCGGTGAGCCTCCCTTGGTCTTCACCTACGGCTCCGCGATGAGACAGGCAGGGCGTTTTTTCGAGACGGCCGTCGCCATCTGTAGGCGGATGGGACGTCGCGGTGTTCTCCTGGCGCCTCAGAACGGCCAGATCCCCGACGATCTACCGGCCAGCGTGTTCAGGGCGGCCTACGCCCCTCTCAGTGCACTGCTCCCATATTCCGCCGCGCTGATCCATCATGGCGGGATTGGCACTGTTGCGGAGGGGCTAGCTGCTGGCGTTCCGCAGCTCATCGTACCAGTCGCCTTCGATCATTTCGACGAGGGAGAGCGTCTTCGTCGTCTTGGGGTAGGTATGACGCTCTCACGCAGACGCTTCACACCCTCTCGCGCCAGCCAATGCCTCAATACGCTTCTCCATTCTCCAACTGTTGCGGAGGCTTGCAAAGAAGCGAAGAAACGAAGTGCTCAAGAGAACGGCATAAAGGTCTGCTGTGGCATCATCGAGCGGTTCTCGAAACGGATGCGTCACGGTTACTGAAAAATCTGCGCTTAATGGATTTGTATTTCTACGGGCGTTTTATCTAGCCATCGGTTGTGGTCCTCCTGGCGTTATGGCTCCGAGCTATATGCAGAATGTTGTCATGGCACGAAAAAAGCTTCAGTCTGAAGAGATTATCGCCAAGCTTCGCTGAGGGGATGTTTTGGTCTTGTAAGTACGCAAGGTCGCAGAAGGTATACGATCTATCTAGTTGGCCGAGTTCACGTATTGCCGTTTGCGTTCCGGATATGGTTTTAAAGGTCATCAGGTCAAGCGACTGGATTAACTGGAGACGGAGAGCCTATGACTTTGCTGTGCATCCACGCCGTTGGGGCGTGAAATGCTTCCTCGGCTGGATTAGCCGCAACTGCCGCCTTCGGGGAAAATTTTGAGGCGACCTTCGCTTTGGCTCAGACTTTCCTCTACGCTGCCGCCTTCATGATCCTCATGCGAAGGCTGGGCCGAGCGTCATAACTTATCGGACAAAAATCAAGCAAAGCATTATAGGCATAAGTATTTACTTAATACAATGCGGTGCTTCGCGAGGCAATGGCTCTGAAGATACATGGCTTACCGAACCTGTTGCTATCCGAAGCCAGCAATCTTTGTGATAATAAATGAGCGAAATTCTCCTTAGGATGAGTAAGCATTCCGGCTGTGGCTGATTGAGTCTGTTGCCGTACAAAAAGTTGAGCGGCGCTCAACCTAAGCTATCAAGGGACCCGTTCGACTTTATGACTACTTATACGGGTGACCTAACCGGCTGGCTTGGAATGGGCTGCTTTACAGTCTCAGGCAGTATCGAACCGGCTAGATATGAAGCGAAGACAGAAGACGGATATTGAGCACGTAGCGCTGAAACTGCGACAGGTAGAGGTTTGAACGGCGCTGAGCAAGAATTTTTCGCTGAGTTGTGCTATAAATTTGTTCGCTTTCTGAGGGCCGCACGTGGCCTTACACAGTACAATTGCAACTGCATAATTTGGTAGCCGACCTTAGCACTACTTTAGCAGACTGATTTCAGGGAGGCCGGTGGAGTACGGCATCACAGTGCGGGCATCGCCGCGGTGGTGGCTGGCTGGGGTGATCCAGGATGGCTTGGCGGATCGCCTGCATCGAGGGCTGGGGCGGTGGGCAGGCGATTCTTTTTTTTCCGCCCCGCCGCGGCGAGGCGGCGGGACTGAAGGAAGGCGTAGGCGATCATCGTCATCAGCGCGTGTCGGTG
The DNA here is from genome assembly GCF_054817845.1 of Methylobacterium sp. CM6241. Lineage (NCBI taxonomy): Bacteria > Pseudomonadati > Pseudomonadota > Alphaproteobacteria > Hyphomicrobiales > Methylobacteriaceae > Methylobacterium > Methylobacterium sp. CM6241. The sequence continues at coordinate 3,188,166 of NZ_CM139246.1, read as the reverse complement.
CAGCCCGGTCCACGAGCGGCCTTCGAAGTGGTCCAGGCCGAGCTCCTCCTTCATCTGCTGATGCGTCTGCTCGCAGATCCAGCGCGCCTTGATCGTGGCGGCGAGCTGCTTGAGGGTCGCATCGGCCGGCAGGTTCGAGAGGTAGAACTTGCACTCGCCCGAGCCACGCTCTTCACGCACCAGCCAGACAGCTTCCCCGGGCAGGTGCTGGTTGCCTTGTGTGCCGATCCGCTGCGTCGGCCCATCGGCCATCCGGACGCGCAGCCCACAGAAGCGAGCTCGCAGCCGCCCTTTGGTGCCGTGTCGCCACGTCACGGATCGGCCGGTCATGTCCACCAGGATCGTCTCGGCCGAGACCGAGACCTGATCCGGCACGTGATGCTGGCGGGGTCGCCCCCGCCCCGCGACCGGGAAGACCATCGCCACGTCGGCCGGGTAGACCTTGCTGCGTCCCGAGATCCCGACGGCCCATCTCAAGCCGCGCTCGCTCAGGGCCTGCCGGAACGGGGCGGAGCAGCCGTAACCCGCATCCGCCAGCACGCAGCCAAAGCGCACGCCACCCGCTCGGACCCGGTCGATCTCCGCAACCGCGATCTCCAGCTTGGTGCGAGCCGCGCGCCGGTCCTCGGGCACACCGGCCCGGGCCATCCGGTCCGGGTGCCCTGTCCAGATCTCGGGCAGGAACAGTCGCAGTCCCACAGCCACGGGCACCTCGCCACGCGCCAGCGTAAGCGAGACCAGCGTCTGGCAATTGGCGGTCTTGCCCAGCGTCGTGGCGTATTGCGGCGCGACCCCGACCGAGCGGTTGCCTTTCTTCGGCAAGGCGGTGTCGTCGACGACGAGGATCGCATCCGAACCGCCGACCAGGCGATCGGCCTCGCGCAGAAGCGCCTGCTGTAGCGGCGCTTCATCCCAGATCCCGGCCGCGATGAAGTGGTGCAACCGATCGTAGGGAACCCCATCAGCCCGCGCCGCCATCGGCTGGACGCTCTTGCGGTCGCCCAAGCCGATCAGCCCCGCCACGTAGAGAGGGCACATCGCCCGACGCGCCGGATGCGACAGGCCCGCCAGGAACGGCTGCAGCCACTTCTCCAGATCGTCACGCCACCTGCCAGCACCTGACATCGCGATCACCCACGAACATCGCCGTGGCATGCGAATCCGCAAGAATCCTACATCGTTCCCTCAGTCTGCCAAAGTAGTGTTAGGGGATTTAAGACAACTTCGTTCGGTAAAGTAGGAGGTAAATATCTGAATGCACACGTGATTTATTCGCTTAGAGCCGTATATTCTGCGTTCGCTTAGAGTGATTGTTAATTTTGGATGCCCCGTATGCACATGTGTAAGTCGCGCGGCTCAACGCGTTAAAAGGATTTACTGACTAGCTTCCTAATGCTGAGGCTTTAACTGACAGTCCGAGCTATTTCTATCGATGGATTTGCAATTTGATCAGTGCGTCAGTTCATGCGCGTCCTGCGCTGGTGAATTGCAGTTTTCGAAAGACGACGTCCGATTTCAAGTAGCAACATGTCGGTCATGTTCTTAAGTAATGGCTCGGAAAGTTTCTGTATTGCGTGTCGGGCAGCAAGGCAATGTTCGGCAGCCTCCTCCAACGGGTGTGCTAAGCTATCAGCCCCTTTGGTTGGATGATCGGCCTCATCAGCCCGGTTCGGCGTAATATCAATCAGCAAACCGGTGCCCCGCAGGGGGCGACCTGTCTTGTCCAGATGTATAAGGCCTCGTGCTAAAACCCACCTCATAGCTCCGTCCGCCGAGTAGACTCGATATTCCTGTACGTAAGAGCGGCCCGCCCTTGCGCTTATCGCAATAACCTCCGCCGTTTTTGCCCTGTCCTCCGGATGAATTCCTGCAAGAAACAGGCTTAACGGAACGCCACCTTGCGCCGTCGCAGGATCAACGCTAAAGAGCAGGGCAACCGTCGCATCTGCGTATAGCAGATCGTTGGGGATGTCCCAGTCCCAACGCCCGATGACATCCGATGCGTCGATCGAAGCCTGCAATTGGATCTGCGAGCCTTTCGCCACATCTGTCCCGACCCTTCCCACCAAAACCTCCAAAGTAGCGTTAGATTGCTTCGTTCACTTCAATGTGAGACTTTTTTATGATCCGTTAACATGCGATAGATTTTGCAGCGATATGGCCACGCTTTCGCATGCAATCCGCTGTACGCGTGCGGGCTTCAACTTCGGAATGCTGATTTCATATGACAGGACGTTAGCCGAACTTGATTGAAGCTGCTTCGTCCGCTTCCTCCGACGCAATGGGGAATCTAAACTCTCTTCTACCGAGCCGCAGTGATATGCTCCAGCATCAGGTTGCAGCGCAGCTTGGACTTTCGTCGGAAGAATTTGGCAAGGCGAATCGGCTGGCGTCTGTTTCACACCGGAAGGATGCTTTTGTGGGAAGCTCCGATGCTGGTCTCGTCTGCAAGTGTCTGGAAATGTTCGTAACGTACTGCCGCATCACTCATATTTGGCATTGCATTCGGTTCCTTTCGGTAGTCCATGATGTGTCGAATAACTCACTTCTCGTCACAGAGCGCTTGACAAAGTGCATCTGCGCTGCACCGGATCCGCGGTCCGGTCACAACAGTGGCAGAGGGGCTCAGTATCTTATGGTAAGTTTCTAACAAAAAAGCGTTTCTCGCTTATTTGGCTCATATCCTGCTGGAACGGAAAACTGGGGGCCCTCGTCTGGCGTGACGGTGTCGACGAGATGTCCGATTGTCGACCAGAGTCCCTCGACGGCGCGTTCGGCAGCTTTGCGCAGCGGGTCCTTCAGTTTCGAGAACGCCATCTTGGTGGTGTTGAAGTGGGTACTACGGAGGGGAACAGCCGTCGAGTGTCGACCGCTTTGATTGCTGCCCGCACGGCCGTACCCTCGTGGCTGCCGAGTTAGGTGTTTGATCCCGCGGTGTGGTGATACGGTTGCGCATCATGCTGCGAGGGAAGCGCTATGGGCCAAGTTCTCCATGGAAGCGCCACCACGACGGAGGCAGTCCGTCGCGCGATCCAGCTACGTGAAGAGAGCGTAAGGGCGCTGGCCCGGCGCTACAGCGTCAGTCCGACGACGGTGCAGAAGTGGCGCAAACGGGCGACGACGGCGGATGCCCGGATGGGACCCAAGGAGCCGCGCTCCACCGTGCTCACGGTCGAGGAGGAGGCGATCATCGTCGCTTTCCGACGGCACACGCTGCTCCCGCTCGACGATTGCCTCTATGGCCTGCAACCGACGATCCCGCACCTGACCCGGTCCTCGCTGCATCGCTGTCTGGAACGGCACGGCATCAGCCGACTGCCCGAGATCGACGGCGACAAACCCAAAAAGCAGCGCTTTGCGAGTTACGCCATCGGCTACGTCCATATCGACATCGCCGAGGTCAGCACCGCTGAGGGCAAGCTCAGGCTGTTCGTGGCCATCGACCGAACCAGCAAATTCGTCTTCGTGCGGCTGGTCGAGAGCGCCGGCAAGATGGAGGCCGCTCAGTTCCTCCGCGACTTCATCGAAGCGGTGCCTTACCGCATCCACACTGTGCTCACGGACAATGGCATTCAGTTCACATCACGCCAGCGGGATATCTACGACAGTCAGCACATCTTCGATCGTGTCTGCGACGAGCATGGCATCGAGCACCGTCTGACCAAGGTGAACCACCCTTGGACCAACGGGCAAGTCGAGCGAATGAACCGTACGATCAAGGACGCGACGGTCAAACGCTACCACTACGACAGCCATGCTCAGCTGAGAGCGCATCTGCATCTGTTCGTCGATGCCTACAATCATGCCCGCAGGCTCAAGACGCTGCGCGGCCTGACGCCCACCGAGTTCATCCTGAATGCCTGGACGAAAGAGCCCGATCGCTTCAGGATCGATCCGTCACACCTCATCCCGGGACCGTACACCTAGTCCATGACCGCGCTGTCACTGGGGGTGAGTTCGGGCACCAAGACGCGATCGACGTGATCCTGGAAGGCGTCGCGTTTGATTGGCTCGTCGAGCACGAACGGCGCGGCGCTCTCGGACAGGCGCAGCCCCGCCGTGACGGTCGTCGTTTTCCAATAATGGGGTGGATGTCTCTCGGCGGCATAGATGAGCCAAGTTGGTTGTGTTGAGAGCCACCACGGGGAGGAGTCCGTGATAGAGGTTAATACCATTGGCCTGGATTTGGCTAGGAACGTTTTCCAGGCGCATGGGGCAAATGCCTCCAGTGTTCCGGCCTTCAGCAAGCAGCTGCGGCGCGATCAAATATTGGCCTACTTCGCCATCCAGCTTCCTGCCTCGTAGCAACGGAGGTTTGCCCCAGCGCGCATCACTGGGGTCGAGAGACCGGCAAGCTTGGCCACAGGGTAAAGCTGATGGCGCCGGCTTAGGTGAAGCCGGTCGCTAAGCGGCAGAAGAACGATGCCGCCGATGCCGAGGCGATCTTCGAGGCGGCAAAGCGCCCGACCATGCTGTTGGTGGCCGTGAAATGCGAGGCCATGTAGTCCGCCGCAGGGATCTTCCGGGCTCGAGACCTCCCGATGGGCCAGCGCGCCCATCTCATCAACGCGATCCGTGATCACCTGCCTGAGTACGGCCTGATTGCGCTGCAGGATCCCTTCCACATTGAGCACCTGATCGGGCAGATCGAGGATCCCGCCTCGGACATCCCGCAAGCCGCTCGCTGCTGATGGTGTCTTTTGTTTGGTTTGGGTGGATATCACGCAAGTCAGCTTGCGTGCCTGTGAAAAGGTTCTCTCTAATGAAAACCTTGGTGTCGTCTGCCGGCATTGGACTACTGATAAAGTAACCCTGTATATCCGTACAGCCCTCTAAACATACCTGCTCAAGCTGATGATTGGTCTCAACGCCTTCCGCCGTAACGGTTGCTCCAAGTTGCTTCGCGATACTCACCACGGCCCGGACAATTCCTGCAGCCCCAGGGTCGTCGATCTCGCTGACGAAGGACCGGTCAATCTTGATGCTGTCGAAGGGAAACCGTCGTAGATAGCTCAGCGATGAGTAGCCGGTGCCAAAGTCGTCGAGCGCGATACGAACGCCAAAGCTTTTCAAGCGGTGCAGGCAGGCGATCACCGCCTCCGCATCCTGGACGAGAACGCTCTCGGTGATCTCCAATACGAGACGATGGGGCGGGAGGCCTGAGGTACGCAGAGCCGACATGACACTCTCTTCAAGCCCCGGTTGCTGGAACTGAATGGCAGAGACGTTGACGGCGATCCGCAGATGGCCAGGCCAGGCTGCCGCTTCCCGGCATGCCTCCTGCAGCGCCCAGGAACCGAGTGAGACAATCAGTCCGGTTTCCTCGGCCAATGGGATGAATGCACCAGGCGCAATCATTCCACGTGTCGGGTGAGGCCAACGCATCAGCGCCTCGAAACCGACGATCCGGTGGTCAGACAGACGCAGCACAGGCTGATAATGCATCGCAAAGCTGCCACACATGATGGCCTCACGCATCTCCAACTCAAGCTGCATGCGGGCCTCGATAGCCGCATCCATACCGGGTTCGTAGAAGCGGTAGCTGTCGCGTGCTGCCTCCTTGGCTCGATAAAGCGCGAGGTCCGCGTTCTTGAACAGGGTTTCGGCTGTGTCGCCGTTGGACGGAGACAGAGCGATCCCAATGCTGACGCCGACGGTCACAAGGTGCCCGCCAAGATCGAGTGGTTGGCCTACCGCATCGATCATACGCTGTGCTAGCGAGCTGACTTGGTGAACGTGGTCTACGTGCGAGACGATGATCGCGAACTCGTCGCCGCCGAGCCGTACCACGACATCGCCGTCGCGAATGTTTGCGCGCAAGCGCGTAGCGATCTGACAGAGCAGTTGGTCGCCCGCAGGGTGGCCAAGTGTGTCGTTGACGGACTTGAACCGATCGAGGTCAAGGCATAGCAGCGCTGCCTGGCCTCGGCCGCGGCGAACCTCGGCCAGTCGGTGCTCTAGATGCTCGTAAAAAACGGTTCGGTTGGGCAAGCCCGTGAGCGCATCGTGGCGTGCCATGTAGGCGATGCGGTGCTCAGATGCTTTGCGCTCCGAGATGTCGATGTAAGTGCCAACCATACGAAGAGGTGTGCCTTGCGGGTCCCGCGACACTACTCTGCCACGTGATAGAACCCAGGTGTAGTCGCCAGACTTGGTGCGCATGCGGCGCTCGGAGGAGTACATGGCAGATCGCTGTTCGAAATGCTCCGCCACAAGCGCCAGCGTCTGCTTCAGGTCGTCGGGGTGGGTGAGCCCCATGCAGGTGTTGATGTGAGCTTCGATGTCTCCGGGCTCGTAGCCGAACATGGTGTACCAGCGGTCGGAGTACCAAACCTGCCCCGTGGTGATGTTCCAGTCCCATAAACCATCGCTGCCACTGTCGAGGGCGAATGCAAGGCGCTCTTCGCTCGTGCGTAGACGCCTTTCGCTTTGAATGAGAGCGTCCTGGGTCGTACGTCGCTCGGTTACATCGAGATCAAGGCCAACGATCTGCAGCGGCTTGCCCGTTGCTTCATCACGGATGATGCGGCCAAAGCTCTTGAGCCAGCGGTACCCAGCGCTGCCCTCGGGTCTCCTCACCCGATACTCGACTTTGTAGGTCGTGCCGTCACGAAGCGCTGCTGTGTGAGCCGCATGGACAAGTGGAAGGTCGTCCGGGTGTACTCTCGCGGCCCATTCGGCGATCCCGATGTCGATCCAGTCGGTTGAGCCCGAGTCGCAATCGAACCCAAGCATGTGGGCGCTCTCAGGGGAGTTTTGCGCTAAATCTGTGTCCAAGCTCCACTGCCAAATTCCTGCTCCGGCAGCTTCCTGAGCGAGCCGGAGGAGATTGGCTGTCTGCTCTAGTTTCGCATGTGCGGTTCGGTAGCGCTCCTCGCTCGCTTTGATCAGCGTCTCTGATCGTGTGCGCTCCTCCAACGCGGTTTCAGCCGCGATCCGTGCACGGTGAAGTTCGATATGAGCGACAACAATCCGAGCGAGACCTTCAAGCTGGGCTCCCTGCAGCTCTGAAAACGTTCGCGGCTTGGTGTCGACGAGGCACAGCGTGCCAAGTCGAATGCCTGATCGAAGAACAAGAGGGGCGCCTGCGTAGAAGCGGATGGCATGCTCACCCGTTACTAAAGCGCTCTGGGCGAAGCGGGGGTCCGTCGTCGCGTCTTCCACGACGAGAACATCGTCAGACAGAATGGCGTATGTGCAGAATGCGATATCACGCGACGTGCCATCTGCAGCGATCCCACACTTGGCCTTGAACCACTGACGGTCGCTGTCGATGAGCGTGATCAGTGCGATAGGCACAGCGAACAACGCGGCGGCAGTGCTGCACACCGCATCGAAGTGGGCCTCAGGCGCCGTATCGAGGATGCGCAGATCGCGCAGAGCCGCGAGACGCTCGCCCTCATTTGGCGGAAGCGGCGGCATGGTTATTCCATCGCTATAGGTTGCTCATACAACAAATTCGGTTGACGCACGCTATGTATCAAATTTTGACAATAATTTCATGCATGCGTGATTGGTCGCGTAGCTCGCAGAGGCAGCGATACCATTGGCGAGCAGTCAATATCCAATCTATCACTCTATTTTTAAGAATAAGGGGCTGCCCAATGGCAGCCCCTTCAGAGTGAGAGAAAGTATCAGAGAATGAACGACCCGCTGTCTATGGCTTGATGGCCCTGGAGGATGAAGTCGAAGTCTGATGCACCATCGCCATTCGTATCTCCCTGTACAAGAGCGTTGCCGCCAGCGAATTTCACTCGCAGCTCGCCAGCCTCGCCGGAGAACGCCTGGGTTCCGATAAACTCGAAGCCCTGGTCTCCGGCTTGCCCGAAATTCGCATCGATTGCGCTGAGGTCGATGCGGTCGCCCGCTGCGAAATCGAAGTCCTTGACGATGTCGCGCCCGCCGATGGCGACGTCGCTATCGGTGGCGTCCTTGAACACGAAGGTGTCGGCACCACCGCGTCCGTAGAGAAGGTCACGACCGTCGCCGCCGTAGATCTCGGTATCGCCGGCATTGCCGAAGATCTCGTTGTTGCCGGCATTGCCGTTGGCGACGAGAGCCACGTTTCCGCTGAGAACCATCTTCTCCGTATTGGCTTCCATCGTGTGGCTGACGGTCGAGCGGATCGTGTCGAAGCCTTCGCCCGGCTGTTCGATGGCGCGATCCCCGGCATTGTCGATAAGGTAGGTGTCGTTGCCGGTGCCCCCGCGCATGGTGTCGGCTCCGCTGCCCCCGAGCAGGGTGTCGTTGCCGCCGTTGCCCGTCATGACATCGTCCCCGGCACCGCCGCTCAGACGGTTGCTGCCGCCGTTGCCGGTAATGTCATTGTCGAGGTCGTTGCCGAAACCGCTCAGGTTGCGAGCCCCCGTCAGGACGAGGTTCTCGACATTGGCTGAGAGGCCGTAGGTCACGGAGGCATAAACCGTGTCGTTGCCCTCGCCCGGAAGTTCCACGATCTTATCGCCGACCCTGTCGACGAAGTAGGTGTCGTCGCCGAGACCGCCATGCATCGTGTCGTTGCCGGTTCCGCCGTCGAGAATGTCGGCTCCGCCCTTGCCGAACAGGAAGTCGCTCCCGCTCTCGCCGCGGAGGGTGTTGTCCCCGCCGGTGCCGAAGATGGAGTTGTTCAACGTGTTGCCCGTCCCATCAAGATTTCCAGCGCCGGTCAACACGAGGCGCTCGACATTGGCCCCTAGGGTGTAGTCGAGCGAGGAGCGCACGGTATCGGTGCCGTCGCCAGCCAACTCGATGACTTGGTCGCTTGCATCGTCGACTACGTAGGTGTCGTCGCCGGTGCCCCCGCGCATCGTGTCCGCGCCGGTGCCGCCGATAAGGGTGTCATTGCCCCCGCGTCCGGAGAGCGTGTCTTCGCCGGCGCCCCCATCGAGGCGGTTGGCACTGTCATTGCCGGTCAGGCCGTCGGCGCCGTCGGTTCCCGTGGCGTCGATGGCACCGGTTCCGATGAGAATGACGTTCTCGACGTTGGCGCCGAGGCTGTAGGTCACCGATGAGCGCACGGTGTCGTTGCCCTCGTCGGCAGCCTCGATGACCTCATCGCCCGTGGAATCCACGACGTAGACGTCATCGCCGGCCCCGCCGCGCATGATGTCGTCGCCGGTGCCGCCGATGAGGATATCATCGCCGCCGAGCGCGGTGAGGCGGTCATTGCCGTCGCCACCGTCGAGGCGGTTGTCGCTAGCGTTTCCGACGATGCTGTTGTCGAGGGCGTTGCCTGTCCCGTCGATGTCGCCGGTGCCGGTGAGGATCAGGTTCTCGACGTTGTCGGGAAGGGTGTAGGTCACCGAGGAGCGAACGGTGTCATCGCCTTCGCCGGCAGCCTCTACCACGGTGTCGCCGGCCGAGTTAACGATGTAGGTATCGTCGCCTCCGCCACCGATCAGGATGTCGTTTCCGTCTCCGCCGTCGAGGCGGTTGTCGCCGTCATTTCCGGTGATGCTGTTGTCGAGAGCGTTGCCTGTCCCGTCGATGTCGCTGGTGCCGGTGAGAACCAGGTTCTCGACGTTGTCGGGAAGAGTGTAGGTCACCGAGGAGCGAACGGTGTCATCGCCCTCGACAGCGTCCTCGACCACGATATCACCCGCGGAACCGACGACATAAGTATCGTCGCCGCCACCGCCGATCATAGTGTCGTTGCCGGTCCCACCATCAATCACATTGTCCCCATTGGAGCCACGGAGCGTATTATCACCATTGCCTCCAGTCAGATCATAGGTTTCGCCGATTGCTAGCCCTGGAAGATTTGGAGTTTCATCGAGATTCAGATTTTCAACCGCCAAGTCATTTGCTGTGCTTCCAAACAGAAGATTTACTACGCCACCAAGCACCGCGCCTACAATCCCACCGACGATCCCTAGTGCGCCAACCTCGCCTGTGCTTCCTAGATCAACATCTAACGGCTCGCCGCTGTAAGCCGCAATAATTTCGCCGTTGTCAGTAACAGTTGCGCTATCGTAGGTGCCAAAAAATTCGGCCGTTCCATTAAGTACGCCGTATCTTACGTCGACTGTCCATTCTCCGATGTACGTGTATACCTTATTATCAACAACTAAACTAAATGAACTATAAGTTTCCGTACGCCTTCCCACTTCATTTTGTGTGCTTTGTCTCTCTGAGAAATAGGCGTTATCAACTTCAGAAAAATCTTCCAGCCAAAAATTACGTAGCGGGAATTCTGCAGCGGTGTTGATTTCAACGGAGGACATGCGGAGCTCCAATTGGTTAAGCTGCCCGTGATCGACATGTGTCAGCGCGGTGGCGCCGACCGATCACAGAGCGATCCATGGATGGCGCATAAAAGTTCCCAATGAGTGAACTTTTCCCATCAAAGTTGTTATATTCAACTCTTAGGGGAATTCAACCGATCCCCTTGAGCCGCGCTCGCTTAGCTTGGATCTGACCTGACCGGCTGGCTTTGGACCGGGCTGATTGAGAGGATCAGCCAGGACTGAAGGAGCTGGACATGAAGCGAGGTCGGAAGACGGGTGCGGAGCAGGTGGTGCTGAAGCTGCGCCAGATTGAGGTGCAGACAGCGCAGGGTAAAAGTTTGGCGATAGCGTGCCGGGAGGCGGAGATCTCCGAGCAAAGTTACTATCGCTGGCGCAAGGAGTACGGCGGCCTGCAGATCGACCAGGCCCGTCGGATGAAGGATCTGGGGCGTGAGAACGCTCGATTGCGCCGGCTTGTGGCTGACTTGTCCCTGGAGAAGCAGGTGTTGGCGGACGTCGCCGCGGGAAACTTATAGCCCCGGAGCGACGCCGGCAGGCAGTCGACGTGATCCAGGAGAAGTACGGCCTCTCGGAGCGCCACGCCTGCCGGATCGTCGGCCAGCACCGGGGTACGCAACGCTACGTGCCCACGGTTCCGGCTGACGAGGATGCGCTGACCCGCGCCATTATCGCCTTGGCGTCCGAGTACGGACGCTACGGCTACCGCCGCGTCACCGCGCTGCTGCAGGCAGCGGGCTGGCAGGTGGGGAAAGACCGGGTTCAGCGGATCTGGCGTCGTGAGGGGCTCAAGGTCCCGCAAAAGCATCGGCCGCGAAGCCGGCTGTGGTTGAACGATGGCTCCTGCGTACGGCTGCGGCCTCTCCATCGCAATCACGTCTGGAGCTTCGATTTTGTGCAGGGCCAGACCCATGACGGGCGAAGCCTGCGTATCCTGACGCTGATCGACGAGCACAGTCGCGCCTGCCTAGCGCTAAAGGTCGCCAGACGCATCAACAGTCTGGGTGTGATCGAGGCGCTGGCCGATGCGATGTGCCTGCATGGCATCCCGGAGAATATCCGCTGCGACAACGGCCCGGAGATGATCGCGAAGGCTTTGCGGAAATGGGTCGCCAAAACCGGCCCGCAGATCCAGTACATCGCACCAGGATCGCCGTGGGAGAATGGCTATTGTGAGAGCTTCAATGGCAAGCTGAAGGACGAGTGCCTACGCCAAGAGATCTTCTACTCGCTCAAGGAGGCACAGACCGTGATCGGTATGTGGCAGAATAACTACAACCGCGTTCGACCGCATTCGTCCTTGGGCTATCGGCCGCCCGCGCCTGTCACCTTCCCGGACCTGGCCTTCCGGCTACCCATGGCCGCCACCATGCAGTAGCCTCTCAATCGGCTCGGTCCAAAATACCGGTCAGGTCAAGAGCAAGGCCGAGCTTTTTGGATAACACATGGCATCTGCACATCTTCATGACCGAGAACTCGGTAGGTATGCATTTGGTGCGAGCCAAGTTGCTGGTCCAGAATCGGCAGCGATTCATCTGATCGCATCCAGTCCCCCTTCGGCGCATCGGATGACCCCTGCATGCTGGGGCCTTTTGGAATGACGCCGAATGCAGTATGCCAAAGTTATTGCCCCAGCTTGGCGTTAACGCATTCGAAACTCAAGCCACACAGGAAGCTATGTCCGACGATAAGAGGGATGGAAGCGCGGGTGCAATTGGCCTGCGCATCAAGTCATTGCGACGTTCGGCTGGGCTTAGCCAAGCCAGTTTAGGTAGCGCCTTGGGCGTAACTTTTCAACAGGTCCAAAAATATGAGAGCGGCCAGAGTAAAATAGCCGCCGAGAAACTACAAAAGATAGCTCAGGCTTTAGGAGTCGACGTCAGTTACTTTTACAATGAGCGGAATGAGAAAATCCCCACTGTCGAGATTCCAGGATTCAGCGGAGTTTCCACTTCACTGGACGGGGTATATTTTAAGGAGGCGTTCGATAAAATCAAGGATCCACGAGCCCGCTATCTGCTAGCTGAGCTTGCGCGTGTTTTTTGTGAAATAGAATCTGAGAAATAGTGGGTTTTGCCGACACAGGTTAACATAAATGGGCTGGCAAGTCAAGAATCGGCGCTTGTTGTGTCTTAAATGCGGTTATTTATAGGCGTAGTCTATTTTATTGGCGAGCAGCTTGCTTCTGCGTGATGATTGAGATGAGCATGGCTTGACACCCGACGGGTATACTCTACATTTTTATTAAGTCGAAGTTTTTGTGTCCGCCGGGGCTCAGCTTCGATCTGCCCGCAATCGTAATCCTTTCTGAACGGCGCGCCTGACAGGCTCGCTGCGCGATTGCACGTCCCCTCGCCCCGCGGCACCGGCCCCGGGGCGTTTCTGTCTCCGGGCCTGAGCGGCCCTTCTCTCACAGCACTGCGCCGACTTTGACCCTGCGGCCTTCCGGCACGCGGGCTCGTCGTCGTGCGCTTTTCCAAGGACATCCCCATCATGACGACGAACGCACTGGCCTTCCCCACGGCCGGGTTGACCATCCTTGACCAAGCTCCGACCTCCCTCAGCGCCAACCCGCGCAATGCCCGCACCCATTCGAAGAAGCAGATCGCCAAGATCGCCGACAGCATCAGGGCGTTCGGCTTCACCGTGCCGCTCGTCGTCGACGAGACCGGGCTCGTGCTCGCCGGGCACGGACGCTTGTTGGCAGCAAAGCAACTCGGCCTGCCCACCGTCCCGACCGTCCGGCTCGATCACCTGAGCGACACGCAGAAGCGCGCCTATGCGATTGCCGACAACAAGATCGCGACCCTGGCCGGCTGGGATCGGGCGACCCTCGCCCTCGAATGACCTTGACCCAGCAAAGTAGTCCGCGCTGAGCGCAAGTTTATCGGGCATCTTGAACCCTGAAGGAGGGAGGATGCCATGCCTCGCAAACGCTTCACGAACGAACAGATCGCCTTTGCCCTGCGGCAGGCGGAGAATGGCGGCACGGTGGACGAGGTCTGCCGGAAGATGGGTGTATCCGAGCCGACGTTTTACCGTTGGAAGAAGCAGTTCGTCGGCATGGGCGTGCCGGAGATCCGACGGCTCAAGCAGCTGGAGGACGAGAATGGTAAACTCAAGCGGTTGGTCGCAGACCTGACGCTGGACCGCTCGATGCTGCAGGACGTGCTCAAGCGACCCGAAGGGCAGCGTCAGCAAAAGTGGTGAGGCCCGCCGTTCGCCGTGAAGTCGCCGGTCACTTGCAGGTGACCTACGACATCAGCGAGCGTCGGGTCTGCCAGGCCACCGGCTTCGGCCGCTCGTCCCAGCGTTACAGGAAGCGAGCCGACCCGCAAGTCGCTCTGCGGATGCGGTTGAAGGAGCTGGCCGCCGCACGGGTCCGTTACGGCTACCGGCGGCTGCACATCCTGCTGCGACGGGAGGGCTGGGAGGTGAACCACAAGCGCACCTACCGGATCTACCGAGACGAGGGGCTATCGATCCGGTCAAAGCTGCCTAAGCGTAAGCGAGCTTGGCGTTATCGTCAGGGTCGACCAGGGATCGGTGGGCCCAATGAGGTGTGGGCGATGGACTTCGTATCCGACCGCATCTTCGACGGACGTCCATTCCGGATCTTGACCGTCGTTGATTGCCACACGCGAGAGGCGCTCTCACTCACACCGAGAGCCAACTTCCGCGCCTACCAAGTGACCGAGGCGCTCGACGCCTTGGTCAAGCTGAGGGGACGGCCCAAGAGCTTGCGGGTCGACAATGGGCCGGAGTTCGCCGGTCGCATGCTCGACCAGTGGGCCTACCTGAACGGGGTCGAGATCGCCTTCTCACGACCGGGCAAGCCGACCGACAACGCCTACATCGAGTCGTTCAACGGTCGTCTACGGGCGGAGTGCCTGAACGCCTCGTGGTTCCTGTCGCTGGCCGATGCCCGCGAGCGCATCGAGATCTGGAGGTGCCAATACAACGAAGATCGACCCCACACGGCCTTGGGCGGCTTGCCCCCCCGAGCCTTCGCCAACCAAGCTGTCACAGCCCGAGAACTTGCATAGGCCGTGGACCACAAACGGGGTCAACTCCAACATGGCTCAAAGCCATACCTCAGGGAGGACCACTTTTCAGGGGGCAGGCCACCTCCTGGCGAAAGTAGCGGTAATCGATGCTGCCGATCTCGGTCGCCGGAAGAGGGAAGCGTTCGTCGGGACGTGCACCATACATGGCGGTGAACGCCGCGCTCGGTGGCGGTACCACGGCCTCGCGCCGGGCCTCCATGGTCACGCAGCCACCGCCGGCAAGGCTCACCCAGGCCAGAAGGACGAGGATCGGAAGCATAGGGCCGCTTCTACGCCGGAGGGCGGCAGCCGATCCCGGCTTAGTCATGAGACGCGCTACCTTTCCAGAGACGTTCGGCGCCGAAGGCATCGGATGGCCGTCAGACGCTCAGGAAAGATGCCTTTCGTCTAGGCCTGAGGGAAACGCATAGTTCTGATGGGATTCAGATGACGATCGAATGGACGGCACGCGCCGGTAACTCGTCATCGCCCTCGATGCCGGCTTTCTGAACCTTTACCGCAAGATAGCGACGCCCGACGATCAGGCAGGCACGAGAGTTTTGCTCAACCTGGCCCGTGCTTCGTTGGCCAGGCGGTGCAGGACGTCCGCGTAGCGCGTGAGCAAGCGCGCGAGAGGCGAGCGCCACAGGCCGTGTCCGTCATCACAGAGCGGATCGTTCACCACGGGACTGCCATCGGCGCCCACCAGGACGTTGCCGATGTTCGGATCGAGGCCTTGCGGCGATACCGCACGCAAGGACGCGACATAGGCTTCGTATCCAGGCCACGCGGCCCTGAAGTCTTCGCGGATCCCGTCGAAGCTCGCGTGATCGATCCGCGGCTCGTGGGCCGGCCATTCCACCTTGAACCGGTCTCGGACGCCCTCGTTCATCGCGACGCCCGGATGGTCCGCGATGACGGCATGGGCATAGGCCAGCCACCAGGCATCCCGCGCCGGATTCGTGAGCCGTGAGCCCACGGTCATCAGCGCGCCGCAGCGGCTGACCTGCAGGTCGTGGATACGCGGCGCGTGCGGGCCATCGGAGCCTGCGAACCCCTTGCGAAGCAGGGCCGCATAATCGCCGAATCCATCGGCCTTGCGTGCGAAGCGCACGACGACGTCCGGATGGTCCGGATGCGCATGGACGGTACCATGGTACCCGAATCCGATCTCCGACCAGCCTGTGGCGATGAGCGCGGCATAGGCCTCCGCGGCCGACCGTTCGGCAATGCCCAGGACCGCGAGCGAAGGACTGGACGTCCTTCCGTGAGTTCTGAACCCGAACATCGCAGCCACTCCTTCCTGCCGAACGACAATCCGACGCGACGCGCTCTCAGCAGCCGAACGGGGGCGGCGTCGAGGCGCGACCGGATGGGCAGGTCCGGCAAAGGTCGAGGAGACCCTGTCGATGTCGGGGGCAGCGTGACGCGGGTGTCACTCCACTGTCATGGAATGACCGGTGCTTTCGAAAAGTTCAATCCCTATGGGGAAGTAAATCGGCGGTGCGTGGGAATGAGCCAATCTGACCCATCATTGCTCGAGGAGCCGCCATCCCCGCCAGCAGGTCGCGGGCCAGGATCCCCTCCGCCTCGCTTAGTCCAATCTCTGCAACGGGACGAACGTGCCGACCCGCATGGGCCGGGCCGACCTCTACGTCGTCGAGGACGAGGTAGTGCGTGATGTGGTTCCGGCTCGCGTGTTCGGTGATCTCATCGCCGCGCCCGGCTTGCTCGGCGGGAAGCATCGCGCCCGTTTCGGCATTCCTGCTCGTCGGCAGGATGGCCGTCCGCCAGTCCGGGTGAAAGCAGTCCTCGGATAGGCCGGCTTCCACCAGTGTCGGGCGGCAATCGTCGACGCGCCAAGTGGACGACACGACCACCTTCGCGTCGAACTCCCGTACGAGGGCGGCCACGAGGGCGACCTGGGCCGGGTTGAGCCTGTCCTTCCCGGCTTGCCGTTGAAAGTCCACCGTCGTGACGACGCCGTCCACGTCGAGGTAGATCGTCAGCGCTCCCGCCCCTGTTCGTTCGCTCAAGGGGCCAGTCCCGTTTCGTGAAGCAACCCTGCTTCGGCCGTGGACGCCTACCGCGCGACGCTGCGATCGTCCAGCATCGGGTCCCCGGCCGGCGACGTCGAGGTGCCGCTAGAACACGTGCCGTAGGATGAAGAAGAGGACGCCCGCCAGGGTGATGGCTGCGGGCAGGGTCAGGACCCAGGCCAGCGCCATGTTGCGTACGGTCGACATCTGCAGGCCCGAACCGTTGGCGGCCATGGTGCCGGCGACGCCGCTCGACAGGATGTGCGTGGTCGAGACTGGCAGACCGTAGAGTTCGGCGAGACCGATGGTGCCGGCGGCGACCATCTCGGCGGAAGCGCCCTGCGCGTAGGTGAGATGGGTCTTCCCGATTCTCTCGCCCACGGTGACGACGATGCGCTTCCAGCCGACCATTGTGCCGAGGCCGAGAGCCAGTGCGACGCAGACCTTGACCCAAGTCGGGATGTAGCGTGTCCCATCGTTGAGGAGGCCGGTATAGGCCTTCAGGGTACCGGCCTCGGCTTCCGAGAATGTCGCGCCGTTCTTCGGCAGGAGCCGGATCGCGTCGGCGGCGAGATACATGTCGTTGCGCAGGTTCGACGTCGCCGCAGCCGGCACCTGCTTGATGGCGCCGTAGGCCTTCACGTTATCGGCGATGTCGGTGGAGAGCGCGGCGAGGGCCCCATACACGGCAGGCTGGTTCAGGTCCTTGGACTTGAGAGCTTCCGAGACCTGCTTGCGGGCCTCGGCGGCGTCAGGCTTCGGCGCGTTCCCGGCATGGCTGGCGAATACCGTGCTGGCGTTCTGGGAGGTCTGGATGAAGGCCGGGGTGGTGTCGTCCGACATCGTGCGGTTGAGGGCGTAGGCGGTGGGGGCCGCGCCGATGAGGATGAGCATGATCAGGCCCATGCCCTTCTGGCCGTCATTGCCGCCATGGAAGAACGACACGAGCGTGCAGGTCAGGATCAGAAGGCTGCGAATCCACAAAGGCGGCGGGGTTTCGCCCTTGGGGGCCTCGTAGAGATCCTTGCGCCGCACGGTGAATTTGAGGGCCAGCAGCAGCAGGGCGGCGGCGGCGAACCCGATGACGGGGCTGAACAGCAGCGCCTTGAACACGCCCAGGGCCTGCGCCCAGTCGACGCCCGAGGTTGCCTGTCCTTCGGGGGCCATCAGCTGGTTGGCGAGGCCGACGCCGATGACCGATCCGATCAGGGCATGGGACGACGAGTTCGGCAGGCCGAAAGCCCAGGTGCCCAGGTTCCAGAGGATGGCGGCGATGAGCAGCGCGAAGATCATGGCATAACCGGCCGACGACCCGACCTGCAGGATCAGTTCCACCGGCAGCAGGGTGACAATGGCATAGGCCACGGCGCCGGAAGACAGCATCACACCGAGGAAGTTGAAGGCGCCCGACCAGATGACCGCGACGAGCGGCGGCATCGAGTGGGTATAGATCACGGTGGCCACGGCATTGGCGGTGTCGTGGAACCCGTTCACGAACTCGAAGGCCAGAGCGATGAGCAGAGCCAGTCCGAGCAGCACGAAGGCGCCGATGGCGAGAGGCGACTGCCCCACCGCGTTCATGTCGGTCACGAGGCTGTAGAGCGCGTAGCCCAGTCCGGCGACCAGGACGAGCAGGAAGGCGATGACGCCGCCCGGATGAATGCCGTGGTCGAGCTTTGGCCCCGTGGCGGGCGCCTTGGCGCCCTGCGGCAGGCCGGTCGGAGCAGCAACGGCGTCGGACATGATGGCCTCAGGACCCGGGGGATCAACGATCCTGCCAGTAGGTCGCGCTCATAACAGTCCTGTGACATGCATTCAAAAAGCACCGATGGCGCTGGATTAAAGTGATCGACACGAACGTACGACGCGAACTCGCTCCGTGAACGGTGCCAAGTGCAGGCGCTGCGAAGCGTTGTCCGAATCCGTCCGGCCCTGTCGGATGGAACGACCACCTTTTTTCTTTGATTCTGACCTCGACCACTCTGTCGGCGCAGAGGCGTTCGTCGCTCATCATGGTTGGCGTCACTGGCCCGTGTCGGCGCAACGCAATTGGGCAATGAGCCAGCGTCCGGCCGGTCCCGGCGGCCGTTCCATCGGGTATACGGCCCACATCGGCAGGAACAGGCCGCCCTTCGGCAAAGCGGCGATGTCGAGCCGCACGAGGTGTCCGACGGCGAGGTCATCCG
The DNA here is from genome assembly GCF_054817845.1 of Methylobacterium sp. CM6241. Taxonomy (NCBI): domain Bacteria; kingdom Pseudomonadati; phylum Pseudomonadota; class Alphaproteobacteria; order Hyphomicrobiales; family Methylobacteriaceae; genus Methylobacterium; species Methylobacterium sp. CM6241. The sequence goes on along the minus strand of NZ_CM139246.1, from coordinate 3,169,651 downwards.
CCACGACCTCCAGGGGCATCCCGCCCCATCCGAGCCCCGAGCGCAGGAAAGCATGCTTGGCTCCGAGATCGGCCAGCCGCCAGGTCCTTGGCGAGAACACGCCGAACTCGCGCCCCTTCGTCAGCTCGCTGCGGTCGGTCAGGACGAGTTGGACATGCTCGGCCAAGTCAGCGGTCGGGATCGTCCCCGTCCTGCGCGCGAGGGGATGGGCGGGCGAGGCGACCATGACCAGTTCGATCTGGCGCAACGGCTCGCGCGCAAGCTCGGGCGGCAGCAGGGGCGTGGCACCCGCGACCGCGAAAGCGCAGCGCCCGTCGAGGACCGGCGCGATCACCGCCCCCAGGGTCTCGACCTGGATGCGCAGGGGCGTGGAGGGAAAGGTCGGCTGGAACGCGGCCACGGCTTGCGTGAGCACTTGGAACGGGAACAGGACGTCCAGCACGATGCTGACTTCCGCCTCCAGGCCGCCGGCAAGGTCTCGGGCCTGGGCCTTGAACGTCTCGGCGGCCGCTACCGTCGCGCGTGCATGGGCGAGCAGCACGCGGCCCGCCTCAGTCAGGACCGGATAACGGTTCGAGCGGTCGAAGAGCTTGATGCCGGATTGCGTCTCCAGGTTTGCCAGAGACTGGCTGACCAGCGACTGCGCCCGCCCGAGCTTGCGTGCGGCTGCGGAGAAGCTGCCGGTATCTACCGCGGCGACGAAAGTCCGGAGTTGATCGAGGGTGAGTTGGTCGAGCATCCATCTGTCCAGGTGATGGTATGCATCGAAAGATATAGGCTTCGATGGGGGATGGAAGGGGCCTACGGCTTAGCGCACAGCCGAGCCGGTCCAGAGTTCGGCGACATCGAACTGGATGTTACTCATGTCACAGACCCTCACGGCCCCGTCCGCTCCGTCGCGCAAGCTCACCATTGCGACATGGTCGTTGCAGATCCTGCTCGCTCTCGTGTTCCTGGCGGCGGGCGGCGCCAAACTCGCCGGGGTGCCGATGATGGTGCAGGTCTATGACCTCATCGGCGTCGGCCAATGGTTCCGCATCGTTACCGGCCTCGTGGAAGTCGCAGGCGCCGTCGCCCTCCTGATCCCCGGCTACGCGGCCTTTGCTGCCCTCTGGCTGGCCTGCACCATGGTCGGCGCCATCATCGCTCATCTGGTCGTTCTACCCACGCCGGTGGCCCCGGCTGCCGTGCTGCTTGCCCTCACCGGAACCCTGGCCTGGCTGCGCCGAGACCAGATCCTCTCGGTCCTGGCGCGCCGTCGCTGAGTAAGGGGCCGTTGCCCGGGATGGCCGCGGCCGACGCGAACGGATGCGGCGCCATCGCAAAGGGGCCGCGCTCCCATTCTCGCCTCATCGATCTGCACGCTTCTTCCATCTGATCGCACCAGAGAGACCGTCCGCCATGGAACTCGGCATCGACAGCTTCGCCGTCACCCTTCCCGATCCGGAAACGGGCCGGTCCCTTCCGGCGGCCGAGCGCATGGCGCGTCTGCTCGCGGAAGTGGAGGTGGCCGACCGGGCCGGGCTCGACGTCTTCGGTATCGGTGAGCACCACCGCGCCGAATTCCTCGATGCGGCTCCGGCCGTCATCCTCGCGGCCGCGGCGGCACGCACGAGCCGGATCCGATTGACAAGCGCCGTCACGGTGTTGAGCGCGGCCGACCCGGTCCGCGTCTTTCAGGAGTTCGCTACCCTCGACCTGATCGCCAAGGGCCGGGCGGAGATCGTGGTCGGGCGCGGCTCCTTCGGCGAGGCCTACCCACTCTTCGGGTTCGCCGCCGAGGATTACGACGCCCTCTTCGCGGAGAAGCTCGACCTGCTTCTAACGCTGCGCGAGCGGACCCATATCACCTGGCGCGGCCGGTTCCGCCCGCCGCTCACCGGCCAAGGCGTCTATCCGCGTCCGCACCAGGAGACGCTTCCGATCTGGATCGGTGTGGGTGGAACACCGGCCTCCTTCGCGCGCGCCGGCACCCTCGGCCTGCCGCTGATGGTCGCCATCATCGGCGGTAGCTTCCAACGCTTTCGCCCCCTGGTCGACCTTTACCGCGAAGCCGGCCGCCAGGCGGGCCATGCACCGGAAAGACTCAAGGTCGGGGTGCATGCCGTCGGTTTCGTCGCCGACACCGACGGGGCCGCGCAGGAGGCGTTCTATCCCGGCTGGGCTCAGCTGTTCGGGAAGATCGGGGCGGAACGGGGATGGCCGAACACGAATCAGCGTGAGCAATTCGAAGCCATGTGCGGCCCCTACGGCGCCTACCTGATCGGAGCGCCGGACACGGTTGCGGCGAAGGTGGTGACGGCCAGCGCCGCGCTCGGTGGCATATCCCGTCTGACCTTCCAGATGAGTTCGGCGATGCAGGAGCCGGATGCCATGCAGCGATCCATCTCATTGCTCGGCACCGAGGTGATACCGCGGGTGAAAGCGTTGTTGCCGGCCTCGTGACGGCGCCCTGCCCCAGGCGCAGGGGCCCGTTCTTGGAACGACACCGTTCATGCCGGCACGTGGGTGGGCACCGTCCCGAGGCCGAGATAGAACGTCTTGATGTCGTCGCGCCCACGAAGTTCGGCGGCGGTGCCGGTGAGGACGCTGCGTCCATTCTCCAGCACGACCGCCCGGTCCGCATGGCGCAGCGCGACGGTGACGTTCTGCTCGGCGACCAGGATCGTCAGTCCCTCGTCGCGGTTGAGGCGCTCGAGGGTGCGAAAGATCTCGGCCACCACCTGCGGAGCGAGGCCCATGGAGGGTTCGTCGAGGACGAGCAGGCGCGGACGACCCATCAGGGCACGCCCGATCGCCACCATCTGTTGTTCTCCGCCGGAGATCAGCCCGGCCAGAATCCGGCGCTTCTGCAGCAGGCGCGGGAAGATCGCGTAGATCCGCGCGAGGTCGGACCGGATGGCGGATCGGTTCGAGCCGCGCCCGAGCCCACCGGTGACGAGGTTCTCCTCCACGCTGAGCCCACGGAAGCAGTGGCGGCCTTCGAGCACCCCGACGAGGCCCGCCCGCACCAGGGCGTCGGTGGGTGTCCGGGACACGTCCTGTCCGTCATAGACGACGCGGCCCGCCGTCACCTGCCCGCGTTCGGCCGGCAGGAGGTTCGAGACCGCCTTGAGGACGGTGGTCTTGCCGGCGCCGTTGGAGCCCACGAGGGCGACTATCTCGCCCGCCGCGACGGCGAGGTCGACTCCCGAGAGGGCGCGGACGGCGCCGCCATAGCGGGCCTCCAGCGCCTCGACGCGTAGCAGCGGCGTGCCGGTCACGGAGTGGCCGCCGCGGCGTGGGTCGCATTCTCCTCGGCGGCACAGTTGCGCGGCGTGATGCCGTGCTCCTTGGCGTAGGTCGCCGACGAGGCCTCGATGATCGGGCGCAGGGTCGCCCAGTCGGGGGCGATCCAGTCGGAGACCACCTTCCATTTCGCCCCGTCCCATTGCTGGAAGGTGACGCGGCCATCGCCTTCGTGATTGGCGCAGGTGACGTTGATGGAATGGAACAGGCCCTTGGCGCCCAAAGCCGCGACCCGGGCTTCGTCGAGACGCAGGTGCTCGAAGCCCCAGCGGACCTCGTCTCCGGTGAGCGTCCGCTTGCCGGACTTCGCTTGCGCCGCCCGCACCGCCTCGACGTTGAGGATGCCGTTCACGATGCCGAGGTTGTGGTAGACGCTGCCGATGCGCTTCTTGTCGGCGAGATTGCCGGTATTGCCGTCGTAGACGGTCTTGATGATGTCCTTCAGCACCGGATATTCGGCGCCCGACGCCTGCGTGGTGATGGCGACGTAGCCCTTGGCGGCCTCTCCTGCCGGGATCACGTCCTCCTCCGAGTTGGACCAGACGTTGCCGACGATGCGGTTGGCGGGAAAGCCCGTCTTCTGGGCGGTCTTCAACGCCACCGGGTTCATCACGCCCCAACCGCGCAGGACCACGTAATCCGGCTTGAGGCGGCGGATGGTCAGCCATTGCGATTGCTGCTCGTTGCCGGGATGCGGCACCTCGATCTGCTCGACCGTGAAGCCGTGCTTCTTGGCGAGGAGCTCATAGATCGGGATCGTCTCCTTGCCGTACGGCGAGCCATGATAGAGCACCGCGATGGTCTTGCCCTTGAGCTTGTCGAGTCCACCCTCGCGGCTCCCGAGATATTCGACGATGCCGGATGTCTCGCTGTAGGGGTTGAGGAGGAGCGGGAAGACGTAGGGGAAGACCCGGCCATCGGTGGAATCGGTGCGGCCGTGATTGATCGTGATCAGCGGCACCTTGTCCTTGGTGATCCGGTCGACCATCGCATAGGCGATTCCCACAGAGAGCGGGTTCCAGGCTGCGATGCCGGGACGGGATTTGAGCCGCTCATAGACCTCGACGCCGCGCTCGACCTCGTACTGGGTCTCGCCCTCGCTCCAGGTCAGCTTGACCCCGTTCACGCCGCCGTCGCGGGTGTTGATCAGGTTCAGGTAATCGATGAAGCCACCGAAGAACCCGGTGCCGCCGGCCGCATAGGGCCCGACCCGGTAACTCTGCAGGGGGAAATGCTGTTCGTCGGCACCGGCCGAACCGGTAAGCGCGACGAGGGCGGTCCCGGCGACGAGCACGGAACGCAGGGCGGTTCTGAATGCGGGCATGGGAAGTCCCTTAGTTCACTGGTCTCAGGAGTTTGAACGGTCAGGCCGAGGGGCGTAGGCGGCGCACGGCGCGGTCGAGGAGCGCACTGAGCCCGGCGGGTTCGCGGATCAGGAAGGCGACGATCAGGATTCCGAGGACGATGCGCTGACACATCTCCAGCGTGCCGGAATCGAACCCGTCGCCGAGTAAGGCTGCGCCGAACCGTGACAACAGCAACGGCAGGACGACGATTAGCCCCGCGCCCAGGAAGGCGCCGCGCAGGGTGCCGAGGCCGCCGATGATGACGATGAACAGGATCTGGAAGGAGCGGTCGAGGTTGAACCCTGCCGGCTCCACCGTGCGCAGGTAGGCGAAGGCCCAGAGCACACCCGCTACGCCGATGATGAAGGAGGACAGCCCGAAAGCGAGGAGCTTGGTGCGCGCCACCTTCACGCCGATGACGCGGGCGGCGGTCTCGTTGTCACGCACGGCGACGAAGTTGCGTCCGGTGGGCGAGGTGACCAGGCGCCAGGCCAGGACCGTCAGCAGCGTCACCACGGTGAGCGAGAACAGGTAGCGGCCACGGGCATCCTCGAAGGACAGGCCGCCGACGACCAGCGGCGGCGCGCTGATGACTCCGGATGGGCTGTCGTTGGAGAGCCAGCTGAAGCGGTTCAGCACCCAGGCCACGAAGAACTGCACCGCCAGCGTCGAGACGGCGAGGTAGAAGCCGCGCAGCCGCAGGGCGGGCAAACCGGCTACCAGCCCCGCCAGGGCGGCGACGAGCCCGGCCAGCACGATGGTCGCCGGCAGCGGCAGGAAGGGCAGCCGCAGCGACAGGTTGAAGGCGGCATAGGCTCCCACCGCCATGAAGGCAGAGGATCCGAGTGAGAGCTGGCCGGCATAGCCGGTGAGCAGGTTGAGTCCGAGGGCCGCCAGCGACAGGGCCAGGAACGGCGTCAGGATCGCCTCGTAGAGGTAGCTGCTGCCGACGAGCGGAACGATCCCATAGGCGATCGTCAGAAGAAGAACGACGCCGATGCCCTTGGCGGATAGGCGCGGCAAGGACTTGTCCCGCGGAGTAGAGGTGGCGGCCATGGCGCTCAGACCCGCTCGACGCTGCGCATGCCGAACAGCCCCGAGGGTTTCAGCAACAGGAAGCCCAAAGCCGCGACATAGGCGATCCAGCCCTCGATGCCGCTGCCGATGACCGGCCCGAGATAGACTTCCGACAGCTTCTCCACCGCGCCGACGATGAGGCCGGCGACGATGGCGCCGAGGATCGAATCGAAACCGCCGAGCACGAGGACCGGCAGGGCCTTCAGCACCACCAGGGAGAGCGAGAATTGCACGCCGAGGCGCGCTCCCCAGAGTAGTCCAGCCACCAGGGCGACGATGCCCGACACGATCCAGACCGCGGCCCAGATCCGGGGCAGACGCAGGCCGGTGTTCAGAGCCGCCAGCGGATCGTCCGCCACCGCACGGAAGGCGAGGCCGGTGCGGGTGTAGCGGAAGAACAGGCTCAGCACGGCTACCATCAGCCCGGCGACGGCTGCGGCGAACAGGTCGAAGCGGCTGACGAGGATGCCGGCGAGGTCGATCGGCGTATCGTCGATGCCGAGATCGAGCCCGTGTACCTGCGTGCCCCAGACGAGCTGGGCGGCTCCCTCGATGACGTAGGCGACGCCGAGCGTCGCCATGAAGAGAGTGATCGGCGGCTGGTTGACCAGGGGCCGCAGGACGGCGCGTTCGATGGCGAGCCCGAGGAGGGCCATGACCGCCAGGGTCGCGGCAAAGGCGCCGATGAAGGGCACGCCCCGTTCCGTAAGGCTGACGAAGGTCAGTGCCGCGAACAGCAGCATCGCGCCTTGCGCGAAGTTGAGCACGCCGGAGGTCTTGTAGATCAGCACGAAGCCGATCGCGACCAGCGCATACATGACGCCGGACAACAGACCGCCGACCAGCACCTCGACGAAGAAAGCGAGATCGGGATTCATGCGCCGGCCTCGAAGGCGAGGCCGAGATAGGCGGCGATGACGGCGGGATCGGCCTGGACCTCGGCCGGCGTACCGGAGGCGATGCGCCGCCCGTGATCGAGGACGGTGACGCGATCCGATAGGCCCATCACCACGCCGGCATCGTGCTCGATCAGTACGATGGTGGTGCCGGTGGAGTCCCGCGTGGCGCGAATATCACCGCTCATCCGCTGTTTCTCGGTGGCCGTCATGCCGGCCATGGGCTCGTCGAGCAGCAGGAGGCGCGGTCTGGCTACCAGGGCGCGGGCGAGCTCGACCCGCTTCTGCACACCATAGGGGAGCGTGCCGACGAGCCGGTCGCGTATGTCGGCGAGGTCGAGCGCGGCGATGACGGCCTCGGCCCGCTCCCGGTGCTCGCACGCTTCGCGTCGCGCATGGGGAAGTCCGAGGACCTGCGCACCAAGCCCGGCGGACTGGCTGTCGACCAGCCCGATCGTCACCGTATCGAGGACGGTGAGACCCCGGAACAGCGCCAGGTTCTGGAAGGTGCGGGCCACACCGAGGCGGGCGAGGTGCCGCGTCGGCACGCGGGAAAAGCGGTCGTCGCCGATCCGGATCGCTCCGGAATCCGGCGCGTAAAGCCCGCTGATCGCGTTGATCAGGGAGGATTTACCGGCTCCGTTCGGGCCGATGACCGCATGGATCTCCCCCTCCCCGACCGACAGATCCACGGCATCGAGCGCCACGGTCCCACCGAACCCGAGCGACACGCCTTCGACTACAAGGAAGGGAGCACCCTCCTCGACGATCCTGGGATGGAGCCGTTGGCGGGAAGCGGGAAGGCTCACGGATCGTGGCCGATCGACGAGATGCGGCCGGACAGCAACATTCATGATGAGAGAAGCGTTTCCGGGGGGGGCGAGGTAATGTATTCACGTCAATGAATCGAGATCATGACGCGATAAAGCCAGTCTCATGGGATGGATGATACCCTTGACGGATCATCGATAGGCCCAGCTTCATCTATAAATCTAAATCTGTCAAAAGGATAAGGAGCTATATTTCTGGCGCTTTTACCTCATTCGTTCCATGCGAGCCGTGATCGGGAGATTGGTTCTGCTCAGGCTATCCGTGCGCTCTCTTATTTTTGGAGCGCCTGTCGGCACCGCGCCGGTTGATCAGGGGGCGCGATCGATAGACGATCCGAGCACAAAGCGGATTCTTGATGTTGCGCGTGGCCATCCGGCCTCAGGAGTTCGGTATTCCCCACCGAACTCCTGGAGCCTGACGGCCGGTGTCCCAAATGGTGTCAGGCGGACGCCGCGATCCTGGCGGCAAAATCGCGATAGGACTGCAACGGACGACCCAGAAGTGCCGTGAGGCGATCGATGTCGCCGGTCTCCGGCCGCATCCCGATGTCGAGAAAGCATTCGCACATCAGGCGCATGTCGAAGGCCATCCAGCTCGGCGCGTGCTGCTGCCGCAGGTTCTGCTCGAAGGCGCCGGTGTCGTCACCGCCATACGCGACCGGGCGGCCCAGGATTTTGGACCAGATGGCGGCGACGTCCGCACCGGTCAGCGTCTCGGGACCGACGAGATTGATCCGGTCGAAGGGGAGCGGTGTGCTGGACCGCTCGCGGCGGATGAGTTCGAGGGCGGCGATCTCGCCGATATCGGCCGCATCGATCATCGCGAGGCCCTTGGCCCCGATCGGCATCGGGTAGACGCCGTAGCCGAGCACGACGTCCTTGATCAGGGCATCGTTGTTCATGAAGTAGGCCGGGCGCAGGATCGTGGCGTTGAAGCCCATTCCCTCGATCATCCGCTCGACGCCGAACTTGCCCGCGAAATGCGGCACGTTCACGTAGAGGTCGCTATGGATCACCGACAGGTAGACGAGCCGCTCGATCCCGGCCTCGCGGGCGAGGTTGAGGGCGATCAGGGCCTGGGTGAATTCGTCCGGCACCACGGCGTTCAGCAGGAACAGGGTGGAGATTCCCGACAGGGCGTTCCGCAAGGTGTCGACATCGAGCAGGTCGCCCTGGACCACGGCCACACCCGCGGGAAGCTCCGCTTTTACGGGGTCGCGGACGAGTGCGCGGACATCGGCGCCACGCTGGACGAGGTGGTTGATGACGTGGCGGCCGACGGTGCCGGTCGCGCCGGTGACGAGGATGGTCATGGGGTTCACTCCAAGGTTGGTTCAAACGACACCCGGAGAATGATGGGCCCACTCGTGGATCGATAGACCGTCTGTTAGGATGGTCCGTCTCACAGGTGGGACGATGGACCTCCTCGCCCTCGCCGATTTCAACCTCGTCGCCCGGCACGGGGGTTTCGGCCGGGCTGCCCGCGCTTCTGGACGCCCGAAGGCGACCCTGTCCCGCCGGGTCGGGGAGCTGGAGGCCAGCCTCGCCCTGCGCCTGTTCGAACGGGGCGCGCGCAGCCTGAAGCTGACGGAGGAAGGCCGCGCCCTTCACGAGCGGACGCGGGTGCTGCTCACCGAACTCGACGAAGCGGCGTCGGCCATCGCCACGGGCGGAGACAGGCCCCGCGGACGCTTGCGCATCAGCGCGCCCGTGCTGTTCTCACAGACCGCGATGGGCCGGCTCGCGGTCGATTTCGGGTTGAAATATCCCGACATCCGGCTGGAGATCACCACGGAGGACCGGGCCGTCGACATGGTGGAGGAGGGCTACGACCTGGCGATCCGGGTCAACCCGGAGCCGGACGAGACTCTGGTCGGCCGTATCTTCTTGCGGGACCGGCTGGTGGTCGTGGCGAGCCCGGGCCTGGACCGGCCGGGAGAAGGGGCAACCGTGCCCGGTGTCATCCGCGGACCGATCGGAGGTCCGCTGACCTGGGACATGCGATCGCCCGGCGGTAAGTCCAGCGTCACCGTCGATCCGGTGCTCGGCCTGTCATCGCTCATGATGGTCCGCGATGCGGTCCGCGCCGGGCTCGGCGCCGGACGCCTGCCGATCTCGCTCGTCAGCCGCGATCTGGCGGCCGGCAGGATGGTTCTCTGGGGCGATCTCGACCGGCCGGAGATCGCCCTCTGGACGCTCTACCCGTCGCGGCGGCTGCTGAGCGCACGTGTCTCCGCCTTCCTCGTCCATCTGAAGGAGGCCTTCCCGATGGGGACCGCCGATGAGCTCGCGGCGCATATCGATGGATAGCAGCGAGGCCCCTGCCCCGGCGACGGAGCCCGACGGTCTGTCATCCGGCGCCCATGCCGAATGCTTCAGCGGATGAGCGCTTCGGCGATCTTCTCAGGCTCGACCGGCGCTTCGATCCTGACCACATCCGCGAAGCGTGCCGGTAAGCCGGCTCGCTCGCAGTCACGGCGCAACGCATCGACCCGGGCATACTCGTCCTCGACCACGAGGATCACGCGGCTTGCCCAGGGGCTCGATTCCATCGTCACCCCAGATCTTGTGCCTGGGCATGATCGATGAGTGGCAAATCGATGGTGCAGTGCAGGTCCGTCGAGGAGAGGTCGTAGGTGGTGCGTGCCTGCATGACGTAGGGCAATGCCCGCTCGATCAATTCGCGGCCGTAGCCGCCGGCCTTCGCGATCGGACCCTCTTCCTCCAGCACATGTTCGAGCCCGGTCTCCCGCCACTCCAACACGAGGCGCTCGCCTTCCTCGCCCGCATAGGTCCGCCACGTCACCTCCAGGCGGCCCGCCTCGGTGGTGAGCGCCCCGTATTTGCGGGCATTCGTGGCGAGTTCGTGCAAGGCCAGCGCGAAGATTTCCACCGTGCGCTTGCGCAGGCGTACCTTCGGACCCGACAACAGGACGCGCTCGGGCATGTTGGCGGCGCCGAGGGCGTCGAGCTCCGCACGGAGCACCGCGTCCATGGTGATCGGCTCGTTATCCGCGCGGGATAGAACGCCTTGTACACGTGAGAGCGCGGACAGCCGGTTCGTGAAGGCCACCTCGAAATCCTCGAGCGTCTCGCTGGAGCGCAGCGTCTGTCCAGCGATCGACCGGACCACGCCGAGCAGGTTCCGGGTGCGGTGCTGCAATTCGGCGACCATGACCTTCTGGCGTTCCTGGTAGGTGCGCAGGTCGTCCACATCGGTGGAGGTGCCGAGCCACTCGACGATCCTCCCCCTTTCGTCATGGACCGGGGTCGCGCGCGTCTGGAACCAGGAATAACGGTCCTCCGCCGCATTGCGGATCCGGTAATTGACCACGAGCGTGCCCAAACGCTCCGCCTCCTCCCAGCGCGCGAGGGTCTCATCACGGTCGTCAGGGTGGAGAGCGGCGATCCAGCCGTGACCGAGGCTGTCCGCCTCGGACTGCCCCGTATAGGCGCCCCATTGCGGGCTGGCCCAGGTCCATTGGCCGCCATCGACCGCCCGCCAGACCAGCTGTGGGACGCCCTCGATCAACGCGCGCTGGCGGGCCTCGCTCTCACGCAGCGCATCCTCGGCGCGTTTGCGCGTGGTGACATCCGTCGCCGAGCCGAACCATTCGATGATGTTGCCGTCGCCGTCGAAGACCGGGATGGCCCGCGAATGCGTCCATCCCACAGTGCCGTCGAGACGTCGGACCCGGTGCTCCAGGTCGAAGGAACGCTTCGCGGCGTTGGCCGCCTCGATCTCGGCACGGACCTGCGCCTGATCTTCTTCCGGGATGTACCGGGTGACCCAGCTCTGGTCGGGATCGTCAGTATCGGACAGGAACCCTCCCCCGGAGAGTTCGTGCATCATGTCCCAGGCCGGACTCATCCGGTAGAGCACCTGCGAACTGGCCTGGACGAGCGCCCGCAACTGCTGTTCCGAGCGGCTCTGTGCCGCCTCGGCTTTGCGACGCGCGGTAATGTCGACGAAGGTCATGACGGTGCCGTCGATGCGATCCTCCACGGTGCGGTAGGGTCTGAGCCGCATCATGAACCATTGCCCGGCCCGGCTGCGGACCTCGTTCTCCACCGGCACGAGGTCCTGCAGCACCCGACTGGTGTCCGCCTCGATCCCGTCATACTCCAGACGGTGCGTGAAATCGGTGATCGTACGGCCGATATCGGCTTTCGTGATGTTGAAGAGTTCCGCGATCGGTGGCGTGAACATCTTGATGCGCAGGTTGGCATCGAGGAACAAAGTGCCGATTTCCGTCGCGTAGGTGAGATTTTGCAAGTCGCTATGCGCCACCGAGATGCTGGCCAGCTTGCTCTTCATCTCGGCATTGACGGTGTGAAGCTCCTCGTTGATCGATTGCAGCTCCTCTTTCGAGGTCTCGAGCTCCTCTGCCGTCGAGCGATACTCCTCGTTGATCGATTGCAGCTCCTCGTTGGTGGCACGAAGATCCTGGATCGACGCTTCGTGCCCGCTGCGGCTGGCGATCAGGGCTTCCTGGGCAGCCCTCAACTCGGCATGAAGGCGGCGAACCTCGTCGGGCTGGGTGTCGGTTGCGGCCTCTGACGTGTCGTCGCCGCGCACGCGGCCGCCATCCAGGAAGAACACGAGCGCGCGCGTCCCCATATGCGCCTCGCTGGGAACGGGAACGACGTGCATGGCGATCCTGCGCCGCTCGCTGTCGAACGCGACCACGGTCGGATGGGTGAGCGTCGGTTCCTTCTGGTCGAGGGCGCGGGTCAGCGCCAGCCTGAGATCGAGCCGCAGCTCCGGCCGCACCACCGTGGGGAGTTGGTTGGAGACCGGCCCGGCCGAGTGGAGGAGGAAGCGCCCCGCATTCGCCGAGAGGTGCAGGATGTGCTGAACGTCATCCACGAGCACGCTCGCGGGCGCGCTCTGTTCCAGAGCGGACAGGTGCAGCGTGGCCGACCTGTCCCCATTCTCGTTGCGCGCGGGCGCAGCGTGATCCGGGGGCATGAACCGTTCGGGCACGGCGAATTGCGGCAGGATCGGCAGTGTGCGGGCCGCATTCGGCCGGGAGCAGTAGATGCGCGCTTCCCGGTCGAGGGGGGCGAACTGGTCCGTTGCCGCGTCCACGGTCTCGGCCGACCCCAAGAACAGGTAGCGTCCCGGCTTGAGGCCGTAATGGAAGATCGCGCAGAGCTGCTGCTGCAGGCTGCGCTCGAGGTAGATCAAAAGGTTGCGGCAGGTGATGAGATCGAGCCGCATGAAGGGCGGCTCCTTGATGACGCTGTGCGTGGCGAACATGACGCTGTCGCGCAGCTCCTTGCGCACACGGTAATGCGAGCCTTCGTCGACGAAGAACTGAGTGAGGCGCTCATTGGAGACGTCGGCCTCGATCGAGCGCGGGTAGCGCCCCTCCCGCGCGATCCCGAGCGCGGTATCATCGAGATCCGTGGCGAAGATCTGGATCTGCGGATGGAGCTTCCGCCGCGCAGCCTCCTCATGCAGCAGGATCGCGAGGCTGTACGCCTCCTCTCCAGTGGCACAACCCACGACCCAGGCGCGGAGGTTCTCCCCCTTTTCGGGCCCGAGATCGTCGAAGAGCGGTCGGATCGTCTGGTGCCTCAAGGCCTCGAAAGCCTGCGGGTCGCGGAAGAATTGCGTCACCGAGATCAGAAGATCGGTGAAGAGTTCTTTCGCCTCCTCGGGAGTGGCCAGAAGGTGATTGGCATAGTCCGCGAGCGTATCCGTGCGGCAGACTTGCATGCGTCGGATCACGCGCCGCATCACGGTGGCCCGCTTGTAGCCTGAGAAATCGTGGCCCAGGCGGGCGCGAAGGAACGCCACGATGCGCCGAAGCTCGTTGGCGCTGGCGTCCATGTCGAGAGAGCGGACGGCCTCCTTGCTATGGGCCAACTCCACCACGCGCTCGGCCAGGCGGGCCAGCGGCGCGACGAAATCGGCCGTCCCCGTGGAGATGGCGTTCTGCGGCATGGAGGCGAAGCTGGCTTCCGCCGGCTCCTGCACCATGACGACGCCCCCGCCCTCCCTGATGGCCTGGATACCCACCGATCCATCGGCGCCGGCGCCCGACAGGATGATGGCGATGCCGTCGCCACGGGCGGCGGCGACGGAGCGGAAGAACATGTCGATGGGCGATCGCCGGCCGCGCGGCTCGCTGAACTCCCGTGCCGTGACGCTGTCGCCATCGATGACGAGTTCGCGATCGGGCGGGATCACGTAGACGCAATTGGGCTTGAGGGTCGGCCTGTCCTGGATCTGGTTGACGGGCATCCGGGTGCAGCCCGACAGGATGTCGGCGAGCATGCTCGGGTGGTCGGGTGCGAGGTGAAGAATGACGACGTAGGCGAGGCCGAGATCCGGCGGGAGTTGCCGGAACAGGCCCTGCAGCGCCGCGATGCCGCCCGCCGAGGCGCCGATGGCGCAAACGGGTACGAATTTCGGAGAGGGAAATGCGTGAGATTCGGGGTCGTACATGTGGCCCTATCCGTGGCGGCTGACCGATCTCTTAGCGAGAACTCGGGCAGATACCCAACGGTCGAGTCCGCTTCTGTTTTCCCCACACCGGTGAAAAACCGGCTCGCCGGCTCGTCCTGCACCGCGTCGGGTCGTCCACGTTGGGGCGTCCACGGGCTCGAACCCTTGCGAGGAGGGAGCCTCGACGGAACCGAGGACCCGCTATCCGGCCGGAGCCCATGAGCACATGGGCCGGATGATCTTCGATGATCAGGGCGGACGTGGCTCGCAGGCAGGGGCGAGCGGGGCCAAAGCAGGCCCGGCGGCGAAGGATCGTGAGAGCACCATATCGCCCCCGGTCTACGGACCGGCGGGCCTCGCGGCGAGAACCCTGCTCTCAGCGAGGAAGGCGTCCGCGTCTGCGGACGGAAGGCGGGTCGACCGATACCGGACCGTCGAGGCGCGTTGCGTCGGCGCTTCGCCGACGCCGAAATCCTATGCGGCGGACCGCTCGCCGAGATGCAGATAGTCCGCATCGAATTCGGCAAGACGCTTCAGGCGCGGCCAGTCGAGGATCCTCAGGGTCCGGCCCTTGAGCTCGATCAGCCCGCGCCGTCGAAGCTCCTGTAGCGAACGGTTGACGTGGACGGTGGTCATTCCCGTCGTATCAGCGAGCTGGTTCTGTGTGACGGGCAGGTCGCAGCTTTGGTTGGTTCCGACACCCGCGGCCTGAAAGCGGGTGATCAGTTCGCAGAACAGATGGGCGATCCGCTCCAGCGCCGTTCGCTGACCGACATTGACCAGCCACTCGTGCAGGGTCGCCTCATCCACGAGACTTGCCATCCGCAAGGCCCGCGCGATGGCCGGATGATGCTCCATGAGATCCTTCACGACAGTCACCGGGATCCGCACCACCTCGCAGGCGGAGAGCGTGGCGAGGGTGTGATCCATGCGGTTCATGAGCGCCACATCGAGATCGCAGGTGTCGCCGGGCACGAGATAGGCGGTGATCTGGCGGGCGCCGCTGGAGCGCTGCTTGTAGCGGCAGGCGATCCCACTCATCACGAGATGGACGCCATCCGGTGGGTCGCCCGCCCGGACGAAATCGGTATGCGGCGCGATGGGGCGAGGATTGGCGCTGATCCGCTCCAGGATCTCCCGGTCGGCCTGGGAGAGCGTCACGAATCCCTCCAGCTTGCGGATGAAGGGGTTGCTCCGGCCCTCGACCGGTTGAAGCCTCCGAATAGGCGTCACGACCTCGGCGCTCATGGGTGGGGGCGCTTTGGTGAGGCTGTCCAGCAGCGCGATGATATCGTTGGGCAGAGCCGGTTTGGTCAGCCAGGGCAGGTTCTGGAAGTCCGAGGCACGAGGCTCGTCCTGCTGGAAACCCGAATGGACGAGGATGGGAATTCTGCGTTGGCGCAATTCGCGGCCCAATACGGTGCAGAAGCCGTCCCTAAGCTTGACGTCCACCACCGCGAGGGCGGGACTGGCCAGGTCGATGGCGGCCAGTGCCTCGGGCGTCGTCGCGAATGGCCCCAGCACGCGGTAGCCCGCCCCCATCAGAGCGTCGCTGAGGTCCTCCGCTATGAGAAAATCCGGTTCGGCTAGGAGCACCGTCGGTTGTCGGGCTGCAAGGTCCATGTCCGGGCTCCAAAAATGAAGGCCACCTGTCATCTGACGGGCAAAATCGTATACCCAGGTTTAAACATGATCTGAATTGACAGTAAACAAAACAAAGCGTCCGGTGCGGTATCGAACTTACGTCGGATACGCTGGTCAGCTTCGGTTAATCTATGACAGTTTGCCAAATGTTATTGAGATCATCTGTTGTCCGTGCCATGACTTAGCGATCGCCTGCAACGATGTCCGAGCGTAGGCGGCTAAGAGACGCCGAGCTCTTGCTCCGACGAGGAGGCAAGGGCCCATGGCTCACATCCAGCAATCTGCCGTGCGCAATCGCCTGCTGAAGGTCATGACCGGTGAGGATTTCGCCCGGCTCCAGCCTCATCTGGAACCCGTTGACTTGCTGGTCGATCAGACGCTGATCGAAGCCAATATCCGAACCGAGTACCTGTACTTCCTGGAGAGCGGTCTCGGTTCGATTACGGCCGACGGTACCAACGGCCGGGTCGAGATCGGGATCATCGGCCGAGAGGGCGTGATCGGCGCGTCGCATGTGCTGCTCGGCTCGGACCGTGTCCCCTACCGGCACTTCGTGCAGATGGCGGGTCACGCCTTGTCGATCCGCGCCGGGATCGTCAGCGCGGCGGTGGACGAGAGCCCGACCCTCCGCAAGCTGCTCCTCCGCTACGTTCTGACCGAGATGATCCAAGTCCGGCAGACGGCGATCGTCAACGCCACCTTTGAGATCGAGGTGCGCCTCGCACGCTGGCTGCTCATGTGCCACGATCGTGCAGAAGGCGATGAACTGCTGCTCAAGCACGAGTTCCTGTCGATGATGCTGGGCGTGCGGCGCTCAGGCGTCACCCTGGCCATGCAGCAGCTCGAAGGGGCCGGTCGTATCCGAGCTCGGCGCGGGCGCATCACCGTGCTGGATCGGGAGCTCTTGGAGGAGATGGCCAATGGCAGCTACGGCACGCCCGAGGCCGAATATGCCCGCCTGATCGAAGGCGCCTGACATGCCCCGGTACTTCTTCAACCTTCGCTATGGTGCGGGCCTCGGCAAGCTGGCAGTCGATCCGGAGGGAGATGAACTGGCCGATCTGGACGCCGCGCGCCAGCATGCGTTGCAATGTGCCCGCGAGCTGGTCGCTGGATCTCGCTCGTTTGCCGTGCGGGATTGGTTCGCCTGCTCCTTCGAGGTCGAGGACGCGAATGCGCGCCGCGTGCTGACCGTGCCGTTCAGCGACATCGTTCCGGAGGACGATGACGAAGATTGAACGGCGCCGTCCCCAGGATGCCCTGAGGTAACCCCTTGGGCTCCGCCGGTCACTGCATCGTGGCGTGCCGCGCCTCCGGTTCCATCAGGCGACGCCAGCGTCCCGGAGTCGTGCCCTGGTTTTTTGCGAAGGCGCGGGTGAAGTGGCTTTGATCGGCGAAGCCGCAGGCCAGGGCGATGTCGGCGAGCGTCCGATCCTTCCTCCGCATCATGACCTTGGCGCGGGCGATGCGCTCCCCCGTCAACCAGGAATGGGGCGCGATGCCGGTGGATTGGCGAAAGGCGCGCGCGAAGTGGCTGACGGACAGACCACAGGATTCCGAGACCGCCCGGAGGTCGATGGCCTGGGCGAGATCGGCACGGATCCGGTCCTGAGCGCGACGAAGCTGCCAGGGAGCTAGGCCGCCGCGAACGGTCTCGGGCGCGGGTTTGAGCCGCGTATAGGTTCCCAGGAGATGGGCCGCCACCGCATGGGTCAACTGGCGGCGGATGGCCCCGGCCCAGCGATCGTCCCGATCCAGGGTTTCTCCGACACTGACGGCGAGATGATACAAGGCGGGGTCCGCCAGCACCATTCCGTAGACCGGTAGGAATTCCTCGACGGGATCGGCGTCGTGGATGTTCAGATCCTCGGCCACCTGCGTCAGGATCTGGCGATCGAGCCCGATCTGGAGGGTTCGCGCCGGAGCCCGCAACAGGCAGGGCTGACGCAGGTCATGAAGGATCGCCTCGCCTGCGCGCAGCTGCATCTGTGGCTGACCATCCGCACGGTCCAGGAGCGCGACGTGGTTCCATGGCGTCGGTGGCTCGTCGAGCCGGATCTGGAGAACGAGCGCATCGACCCGGTCGATCCGGACCGCGCTTCCGACGCCGTCCCCGGACATCAGCACGATGCCCCCCTCGGACCAGTCGCCGAGCCGGATTCTCGATGGGCCAACCGGATCGCATGGAGTTCGCTCGAAACGAAAATGCTGCCTTGCGCGAGGGCGGGCGGATGCCGGGGCCGGGCGCGCGAGAGCTTGCTTTGCCGGTTCGTGGACAGGCGTCACGTGCATGTCTGTTTCCCCATTCACCATGGAGATCACTTAAATCGCTGAGGCCGCTCTCGTATTTCGCCGAATTGCCGTGGACTTCGCATATCCTGCTGTCCGGATTGCGAGGGGTTATGAATAATGCTGCCTATACTCGCCGGGTGTCCGACCGACAGCGCGCTTGAATGCCGTGTTGAACGAGCCCTGACTGGAAAACCCGGAGGACAGGGCGACGTCGATCAGGGATATTTTACGCTCGATCAGTAATCGGCGTGCGTGCTTCAGTCTTTCTTCGCTGACGAAGGCATAAGGCGTTTTCCCGGTGACGCGCTTGAACATGCGGGTGAAGTGGAAGGGGCTGAGGCAAGCCACGGCGGCGATCTCGGCCACGGACAGGTCCCGTTCGAGATTGTCGCGGATGAAGGCGACGGCGCGGTTGATCCGGTCCGGGGATGCGGCGTCCGTGGCGGGGCGCGCTCGCGTTTCCGGTCGGTCGTGACCGTAGGCCTGCGCGATCCGGGCCGTCAGGGCGAGGGCGGCAGCCTCGACCATCATGCGGCCCGCCGAGCTTTCCCGGATCAGTTCCTGATGGATCGACAGGCCGATCTGGACGAGCAACGGATCCTCGACGCCGGCGAGATAGCGCACGGCATCGGCACGGATGCGCGCGTCGCCATACAGGGCGGCGAGATGGTCGAAACGCTCCGCCGGCAGATAGATGTGGAGGATCTCGTCCAGGGGCGCCGAGATGTTGATGTCGTCCTCCCCGACCCCGACGGGACAGAGCCAGATCGTTCCGCTCTCCACCGGCGTCCGCTGCCGGATCCCGGCGCCCTTGCGGCTGACATGAGCATCGGGGCTGCGCCGGACCGCCAGCGTGATCTCCATCTGGGTCGGGACGATGGCGGGCAGGTCGCCGGCCGGATGAGACCGCAACTCCGCGGCGACGCCGTTCCATTGCCGACCCGCCGAGGAGGCGAAGAGACCCGCTTTCGGGAACTTGTGTGCGCCGTGACGGTGAAAATCCATGCCGGCAACGTGCAAGCCGCGCGCGAACTCGGCTATTATACAGGTGTATCGGATACCAGACGAGCAGTGCCCGACATCGCGGCGAAGCCAGGCGGACGAGCGAATGCGGCAGGTCTTCTCGCGGTGGCCGAGCCGGGCGTCCGCCTCGCCCCGAGCGGATCGACCGACCTCGGGAGACCCCCCCGCCTGGATGCGAGCCGGTCCGGCCCGTCGCCGGAAGCTGCACCCCACCGGGTTCGGCTTTGCCGCCGGAGTGACGCTCCCGCCCGTCATCCTGGCGGGGCTCGCCGGTTGGGCGGCCGGGGCGGCGTCCACGATGGCGTCCTTCGTCATCGGAGCGGGCGGGGCGCTGGCGCTTACGGTCGCAATGTTGAGCATCGCGCGAATGCGAGCCACGTCCGAACGCAGTGAGGCGCGCTTCGCTGCCATCTTCGAGCGGGCCGGGATTTCGATGTGGCGCGAGGATTGGACGGAGGCGGCCCGGGCGGTCATGGAACTGCGCCATGCGGGCGTGACCGATATCGAGTGCTATTACGCCAGCCGTCCGGACGAACTCCGCGCTTTGTGTGCCAAGGTGATCGTCACGGACGTGAACGCCTTCACCCTCGAGGAGACGGGGGCCACTGACAAGAGCGCCTATCTCGGCCCGCTCGATCGACTGCTGCCCTCGACAGACCAGACCTTCGTCCAGTGGCTCGTCGCGTTCGGCCGCGGCGATCGGTTCTTCCGCTCGGAAGCGCATGTGGTCCGGGCCGATGGAAGCGAGGGGGACACGCTCTTCACCGCGATGCTGCCGCAGGATCTCGACGGGTTCGCCGAGATCATCGTCACCTCCCTCGATGTCACGGCGTTCAAGCAGGCGCAGGCGAACGTCGCCGTGGCCGATAGCGAGCTCGCACGAGCATCGCGGATCACCACGGTGGGAGCTTTGAGCGCGTCGATCGCCCACGAGGTCAATTCCCCGCTCGCGGTGATCGTCGCCAATGCCGAAGCCGCCCTGCGCTGGTTGAAACGGCCCCAGCCGGATGTCGAGGCGGCGTCCGCAGCCCTCGACGACGTGGTCGGCGCCGCGATCCGCGCCCGAGACGTGATCTCCCGCACACGATCCTATCTCGGCAACGCGCCCCGCCTGTTCACCCCCGTCGATCCGCTACAGGCGGCGCGGGACGCCAATCTGCTGATCGAGCGCGAGATCCGTGTCCACGGCACGACGGTCCACATTGCCGCCGACGGCGAGATCCCGCTCATCGCGGCCGATCCGATCCAGATCCAGCAGGTCTTCGTGAACCTGCTCCTCAATGCGGCGCAGGCGATGACGGACAGCGCCGGACGCCGGGATATCCTGGTCGCCATCCGCCGCGAGGCCGCCTTCGTCGCCGTCACCGTCAGCGATACGGGCCCCGGCATCGCGCAGGAGCGGCGCGCGCGGATCTTCGAGCCGTTTCATTCGACCAAAGCGAATGGCATGGGCATGGGCCTCGCGATCTGCCGCAACCTCATCGATGCCCATGGGGGCGACATCCGTGTCGATGCCGCGCCGGGTGGAGGCGCCGCGTTCCACATCACGCTCCCCATCTCCGATGCGTGATCCTTTCCCTGACGGTGAGGTGGTCGCCCTGGGATTGCGGTATGGCGCACGATAATAAGGGGTCGGTGCGAAGCTTGCAGTCGAGGCGCTACGCAATTCGTGTATGAGACGAGCGTATTCGCGCCCGCGAGACCAATGCCCGAAGCGACCATTCATATCGTCGACGATGACCCTGTGCTGCGTGAAGCGCTGGTCCGCCTCTGTATGTCCGATGGGCTGGCAGCGGTCGGTCACGCGGATTCGAGCGGATTGTCGGGCTCGCTCCTGCGCCAATCACCCGAATGCATCCTGCTCGACGTGCGGCTCGCCGAACAGAGCGGACTGGCCGTCCAGGAAATGCTGCGCGCGGACGGCAATACGGTGCCGATCATCTTCCTGACCGGCTATGGCACGATCCCCATGTCGGTCCGTGCCATGCGGGGCGGCGCCGTCGAGTTCCTGACCAAGCCCTTTATTGCGGACGTGCTGCTCGCCGCGATCCGCAAGGCGCTCGAGGCCGATGCCGCCGCCCTCGCCGATCGGCGCGCACAGGGCGAACTCGCAGCCAGGTTCTCCACGCTGACCCCACGGGAAAACGACGTGATGCGATGCGCCATCGGGGGGCTGATGAACAAGCAGATCGCCGCCGATCTCGGCATCACGGAGATCACCGCCAAGGTTCACAAGAGGCGGGTCATGGAGAAGATGCAGGCCCGGTCCCTCGCCGACCTCGTCCGCATGGCGGATCAACTCGGCATCGTGGCCACGCGCCAGCGTTGAGCGGCCGAAGGGTCGAGCCGCCATGGCGGTGAACACCGTTCTGCCGGAGCCGGCGCAAGCCGAAACCTTCGTATGAGACGGTTTAACCAACGCATCGATCGGATGATCTGCCGTATAATATTCAGATTGCTTGGACGGATTAAGATCTGGACATGAACTCAGGGCCGCGGCGAAGACATCGAGCGGCTCCGTTCTGACCCGAAACCAGTCTGACATCCGGAGACGTACCATGATCAAGCATCTCGCTTCCGTCGCCCTCCTGCAGCTTGGCCTGATGGCCCCTGCCCTCGCCATGCCGGATCGTCATCCGGCCCGCAGCACCGTCGAGCAGGTGGACCTGGACGGGACCGGTTCCCTGCAATCCCGTCATGAGCCGCAGGCGTCCCGGACCACCGACAGCTCGGCCAAGGGCGGCAACGCCGACGAGACGAACCACGCGGTGCCGAATTTCGGCACGACGTCGGGCGGTCCCGCCGACTGAGCTTTCATCGCCTCGCGGCAACGCGGTCATTTCCGGGGAGAGCGGCCATGAACCTTCTGATCAGACCCTGTCTCGCAGCCATCCTCGCGCTGGCATCGACCGTGCCCTTCGCGCAATCCCACACGCCTCCGGCGGGGCTCGACGCCGCCGGAGCGCGGGACCGGATCGACGCCCCGGGGAAGGCGGCGGTGCCGGTGACCGTCGAGGCCGATCGCCAGCAGGTCGGCCGTAAGACGGATCTGCAGGCGAAATGAGATCCGAGGTTAGGTGAGATCCGAGGTTAGGTGAGATTCAGGGCGGAGGACCGAATGGCCGGCAAGTGGTCCATTCGGTCCTCCGCTCCGTTTTCCTGACGGCGGCCATGCATCCGGCGTCCAGAGTGGGAAACGTTCTGTCCGAACGCGCTGAAGCCGGCCCAAATCCAGCCAAAGCCTGTCGGCCATAGCCCTCCCCCGCCGGTCTCGGGCTTGGCGTTTCGCCTCTGTGCCTTCAGGGCTCCGGGTGCAGGAAACCGTGGACCGCCTGGACCACCACCGATCCCTCGCCCACCCCGGATGCGACGCGCTTCACCGAGCCCGCGCGAACGTCGCCGACGGCGTAAAGACCCGGGACCGTTGTGGCATAGGGAGACGCGGCCGGCATCCCGTCGCTCCGCAGGCCGGTCGGAACGAATCCCTTTGGATCGAGACCGAGGCAGTCCGAGAGCCATCCGGTATTCGGCAAGGCACCGATCATGACGAAGACGTTGCCGATGGCCTTCGTTTCACTGATCCCGCTCGACCGGTCGGTCCATGTCACCGATGTCAGGGTGTCTTCACCGAGAAGCGCGGTGATCTCGGTCTGCGTATGCAGGGTGATGCGCGGCGACGACGCGATCCGCTGCACGAGATAATCGGACATCGTCGCGGCGAGACCGGTGGCCCGCACGAGAAGGTGGACATGCGCCACCGTGCGGGACAGGAACATTGCGGCCTGACCGGCCGAATTACCGCCACCCACGACGATCACCGCTTCGCCGGTGCAGAGTTGCGCTTCCATGGCTGTGGCGGCGTAATGGATGCCCTGCCCTTCGAAATGCGCGTAGCGCGGCAGATCCAGGCGGCGGTAGCGGGCGCCGGTGGCGGCGATGACGGCGCGCGCCGGGACGGCGGTGCCATCTTCGAGGATCACCCGGAAGGATGACCCGCCGCAATCGAGCCCCGTCGCCATGCGGGAGATCGCGAGACGCGCCCCGAACTTCTGGGCCTGGACTTGCGCGCGGCCGGCGAGCGCCTGACCGGAGATCCCGGTCGGAAAGCCGAGATAGTTCTCGATCTTCGAGGAGGTGCCGGCCTGGCCGCGGGGTGCCAGCCCTTCGATGACGATGGTGTCGAGCCCCTCCGAGGCGGCATAGACCGCGGCGGCGAGGCCCGCCGGTCCGGCGCCGATCACCGCGACATCGTAGATGCGGCCGGGGTCGATCGCTTCCGTCAGCCCCAGCGCGTCCGCCAGTGCCGCGTTCGTAGGATTGCGCATCACCGCAGCGCCCGGAGCGATCACCACCGGCAGGTCCGCCTCGGTCAGGCCGAATCCGTCCAGGGCATGGCGGGAGGCCGGGTCGCCCGCTGTGTCGAGGATGCGGTGCGGGTAGGCGTTCCGGACGAGGAAGCGCTCCAGGCGAAGGGTCTCACGCTGGTGACCGGGACCGATCAGCACGACGCCTCCCCGCCCATGGCGGATCAGGCCGACCCGGCGCAGGATGAAGGCCCGCATGATGATCTCGCCGATATCCGGCTCGGCGGTGACCAAGCGGCGAAAGGCGGCGCGATCGATCCGCACCACGCGCGTCTCCACCACGGTGCGCCCCGAGACCAAGATCTCCCGGTCGTTGAACAGGTCGAGTTCGCCCGTGAACTGCCCCTCGGTGTGCACCACGAAGACCCGGTCGACCCCGTCATGGTCGGTCTCGAACATCTCGATCCGGCCGGCGAGGACGAGGAAGAAATCCACCCGCCGCTGCCCTCTGGTGAAGATGAGGCTACCCTCCGGCAGAATCTCCTCCGTGCCGTAGCCGGCCACCCGGCGCTCCATTTCATCGCTGAGGCGGGGAAAGGTCTGCGCCGTGCGCTCGTCGCCGTCGGTGTCCGCCGCGAGGGTGGTGTCGGTCATCTCGGATCACTCCGTGCCGTCGAATCCGGAGGGGCCATTCCTGCCCCGGATAGTGTCTCGTCCTGTCGTCACTGCCGTAGCTGCAGGACGGCATGCCACCTGGCTTGTCCGATCGCGCGACGTTTTGGATGGGCCGGTGCCAATTCCCGGCGACCGCCCGCTCGCCGACGATCGGGAATGGTGCCTGGCCGAACGACCGGGATCAGCATGAGGCCTCATTGATTCGCGTCCGGCGATCCAGGGTGAGCGCGGTTGGAGAGGTGTTCTCGAGGTGAACGCGGATCGTTCAAAACACGGACCATACGTGCAAGACGAGCGGCGAGACTTATGGCGACTTGGATGCCGGACGGATGCGCAGCCGTCCGGCGGCACGCGGCATCAGGCACGGGCATGCGCCCGGCCACGCTCCGTATGAGCGCCGCGCGGTGACCCCTTAGTAAACGACAGTATAGTTCACAGGCATCCGGTCACGCTTCATGGTTCGCTCGAACGGCCGAGGCTTCATCCGCCGTCCAGGCCACCGGGAATGGGGAGATGACGATGCTTCAGGCCGTTCATGCGCAGAGCCCGGCGGGACGGGCGGAGGCAGGTATGAGCGCCGAGACGGCCTGTGCCGCCATGTCCCGTCTCCTCGCCGTGGCTGGGCACGACCTGAAGCAGCCGCTCCAGGTCGCCGTCATGGCCATCGAGCGCGCGCTGCAGCGCAGCTCCGACCCGGAGGTCGCCGCTCGCCTCGGCATAGCAACGGGCGCGCTTCACCGGCTGGGACACGAGCTCGACGACCTCGCGCGCTCATCGCAACTCCGCAACGGGCCGGTGATTCAACGCGAAGCCGTATGCCTGCGCCACATGTTCGAGGAACTGCAGGCGGAGTGGGGCGGTCATGCTCGTGCCTGCGGGATCACGCTTCGCTTCCGGCCATCGGCGAGGATGGTCGACACCGATCCGACGATGCTCATGGCGATCCTGCGCAACCTCATCGGCAATGCGATCAAATATTCCCGCTGCGACGGGACCGTTCTGATCGGATGCCGCAGGCGTGGGCAGCATCTGGCGATCGCGGTGTACGACCAGGGCGAGGGGATCCCGTCGTCCCGGTGCGGAACGATCTTCGACGCCTTCGACCGTGGCGGGCGCGAGCATACCCAGCTGGGTCTCGGCCTCGGCCTGGCGATCGTGCGCCAGACGGCACTGGCCTTGGATCACAGGATCACGGTTCGGTCCGTGGAGGGTACGGGATCGCTATTCTCCGTGACGGTGCCGTTAGCCGGGCGACCGGACGACAGGGTGCGTCGGGGCGCCGTCGATGCCGCGGAGGGGCGATGGACGCGCCTGTCGTAGCGGCCCCCTCGCCTTTCCGCCCCGCCGCCCCGCCGGAGGGCCGGCGACCGGGCGGAATCCTGGGCATCGTCGCCCTCGGCCTCGCCCTGGTCATCTTCCTCGTCGACGCGTTCACGCCGCTCGAAGGCGCGGTGGCCGTGCTTTACGTGGTCGTCGTGCTCATCGCCGCGCGAGCATTCCAGCGGAACGGGGTGATCCTGACGGCGTCCGGGTGTCTCATCCTGACGACAGTCGCCTATTTCCTGTCGCACCGCCTGTTCGACAGCGACTCGGCGCTGCTGCGTGCCCTCGTCAGCCTCGCGGCCATCGCGATCAGCACGCTCCTGGTGCTTCGCAATCAATCCGCGGCCCGCATCCTCGCGGAGCAGGCCGAACTGCTCGAACTCACCCACGATCCGATCTTCGTGCGTACGCCCACCGACACGGTGACGTTCTGGAATCGCGCCGCGGAAGACCTCTATGGCTGGCGCCGGGACGAGGTTCGGGGGCGCAACGTGCACGTCCTCCTGCGTACGGCCTTTCCGGATGGGGAGGCGGCGATCCGGGACGCGCTGATGCGGAACGGGCGATGGGAGGGTGAACTCGTCCAGACGGTGCGGTCGGGCGCCAGGGTCGTCGTCGAGAGCCGCTGGTCGCTCCAGCGCAATGCGGATGGTCAGCCGCTCGCTGTCCTGGAAACCAATACCGACATCACGGAGCGCAAGCGCGCCCACGCCGCCCTGGCGGAAAGCGAGCGGCGCTACCGTACCATCTTCGACACGGCCCGCGTGGCGATCCTGCAGCAGGATTGGCGCCAGGTGAAGGCGGTCCTCGATGCGGTCCCGCGCGATTCGGGGATGTCCCTCGGCACCTACCTCGACGATCATCCGGAGGTCGTCCGCGACCTGCGCCGCAGCGTCACCATCGTCGACGCCAATGCCGAATTGCGGCGCTTGATCGGAGCCGATACGGGCGCCGCAGCGCCGCAATCCCTCGACGCCTTCCTGTTCGAGGACGAGCCGACCTTCGTCGAGTCGTTGCTGGCGCTGGCGCGGGGCGAGACCTTCTTCGAGGGGGAGACTGTGATCCGCTCGCTTTCGGGGGAGCGGGTGCCGATTCTCTTCGGCATCACCTTTCCGTCCCATGCGGATGGGTTCGAGTGCGTGCTGGTCTTCGCCCTCGACATCGCCGAGCGCAAGCAGGCGCAGGAAGCGCTGTTGGCGCTTCAGTCCGAGCTCGCCCATACGGCGCGCGTGACGACGCTGGGCGAACTCACCGCCTCCATCGCCCATGAGGTCAATCAGCCCCTCGCGGCCATCGTGACCAATGGCGAGGCGGCGTTGCGCTGGCTGAAGCGGAGCCCGCCGGATCTCGGCGAAGTCTCGGCCGCGGTGACGCGGGTCGTGGCGAGCGGCACCCGCGCCGGCGAGATCGTCTCGCGGATCCGCACTTTCCTCGCCAAGGCGCCGCCCCCGCGCGACTGGCTCGATCTGCGCGAGATGATCGGGGAAGCCGTACTTCTCGTCGAACGCGAGATGGTACGCCATGACGTGCGATTGGTGCGTGACGTGGCGGCCGACGTGACGCCGGTCCATGGCGACCGGGTTCAGCTGCAGCAGGTACTCATCAACCTGATGGTGAATGCCATCCAGGCCATGGCGACGGTCATCGGGCGGCCCCGTCTCCTGATCATCCGCGTCGCCCCGGACGGGACCGAGCATGTCCGCGTCACCGTCGCCGATAGCGGCGGGGGAATCGCGGCGGAGGCCGTCGAACGGATCTTCCAGCCGTTCTTCACCACCAAGGCGGACGGGATGGGCATGGGACTGGCGATCTGCCGCTCGATCGTCGAAGCGCATGGCGGTCGCCTCTGGATCAGTGGCCATGACGATAGCGACGATGGTCCGGGCGCCGCCTTCCACTTCACCATACCGATGACGGCCGAGAGGGGATCATGATCCGAGGTAATGCGGCAGGGCCGGCACGCGCATCGATTGCGAGGCAGACCGTGTTCGTCGTCGATGACGACCCGGATATCCGGGATGCCCTATCGGGTCTTCTCCGCTCCATCGATCTTACCTGCGCTGCCTTCGCGTCGGTGGCGGAGTTCCTCGCCGCGCCGCGTCCCCTGGGCGCCGGATGCCTCGTGGTCGATGTCCGCCTGCCGGGCGTGAGCGGCCTCGAGTTCCAGACTCAGCTCGGCGCCCTGGGGATCGACCTGCCGATGATCCTGATGACCGGGCACGGCGATATTCCGATGACGGTCAAAGCCATGAAGGCCGGAGCGGTCGATTTCCTCGCCAAGCCGTTCCGAGAACAGGATCTTCTCGACGCGATCGGCACGGCGTTGGCGCGCGACGCGGTCCAGCGCAGCGCGCATGCGGCCCTCGACGATCTCAGGGCCGATTACGAGACCCTCACTGCGCGGGAGCGGGAGGTGATGGCACAGGTCACCGCTGGCCTGATGAACAAGCAGGTCGCTGGCAATCTCGGCCTCAGCGAGATCACAGTGAAGATCCACCGGGGCCACGTCATGCGCAAGATGAAGGCGCGCTCCCTGGCCGATCTGGTTCGGAGTGCCGAGTCCCTCGGGATCTCCCATGCCGGCGGTGCGCCGACGCGGTGACCGATCTGCCGGCCTTTGCCGAAAGGTGGGGCCCGGCAAACCTCCGTATGATTCCAACCCACGGCGCGAGGGGCCATATCTCGGCCTGGGCCAACCCTCCCCGATCACGGGGACCGGGCGGTGAACCCTTAGGTCAGTGGAATGCCAACTCCGCCTGTGATCGCGATCGTCGACGACGACGAGGACGTGCGCGTGGCGACCGGAAGCCTCGTGCGCTCCCTCGGCTACACCGCCCGCATCTACGCCTCGGCCTGCGACTTCCTGGCGACCTGCTCGGCGGACGCGCCCGACTGCATCATCACCGACGTGCAGATGCCCGGCATGACCGGTGTTGAGATGCAGAAGGGTCTGCGCGCTCTGGGATCGCGGGTGCCAGTGATCTTCGTGACGGCGTTCCCGACCGAAGCCCTGCGCGAAACCCTCCTGGCGGCGGGCGCCAGTGACTTCTTGGGCAAGCCCTGCGACGGCGCCACGATCATCCGCTCGCTGGAACTGGCACTGACGGGGCGGTCGGCGAGGGACGCGACGGCGTGACCGCCGTCGCGAAAACCCGGATCAGCCCTTCACGAAGGCGAGGAGGTCGGGGTTGATGACGTCGTGGTGGGTGGTGAGCATTCCGTGCGGAAAGCCAGGATAGGTCTTGAGCGTGCCATTGGTCAGGAGTTCGACCGATTTCAGCGCAGAATCGGCGATCGGGACGATCTGGTCGTCGTCCCCATGCAGGACCAGCGTCGGCACGGTGATGGCTTTCAGATCGTCCGTCTGGTCGGTCTCTGAGAACGCCGCGATGCCGTCGTAATGGGCCTTCGTGCTGCCCATCATGCCCTGGCGCCACCAATTCTGGATCACGCCCTGTTGAACCGTCGCGCCGTCGCGGTTGAACCCGTAGAAGGGCCCGCTCGCCACGTCGAGGAAGAACTGCGCGCGGTTCGCGGCGGTGGCTGCACGGAAGTTGTCGAACACCTCGATCGGCAGGCCTTCGGGATTGGCTTCCGTCTTGACCATCAGCGGCGGCACCGCGGAGACCAGCACGGCTTTCGCCACGCGGCCGGCTGGCTCTCCGTGCTTCGCCACGTAGCGGGCGACCTCGCCGCCGCCGGTGGAATGGCCGATATGCACGGCGTCGCGCAGGTCCAGCGCTTCCGTCACCGCGAAGGCGTCGGCGGCGTAGTGATCCATGTCATGGCCGGTATCGACCTGGGCCGAGCGGCCATGACCGCGTCGGTCATGCGCCACGACGCGGTAGCCGTGCTGTAGGAAGAACAGGATCTGCGCGTCCCAATCGTCCGAGGAGAGCGGCCAGCCATGGTGAAACATGATCGGCTGGGCGCTCTTGGAACCCCAATCCTTGTAGAAGATCTCGACGCCGTCCTTGGTCGTGACGAAGGGCATGGAAGGCTATCCTGTTCGGGAGGGAGATGGTCCGAGCTATGGAAGCAAGGCGCCGAGTCGGCTTGACGATTCGCGTCACCGCTTGGACGAATGCGCCATTGCCGATGCCTTCGGTCGGACGGCCCTACTCGGCGAGCAGGCTTTCCAGGAAGAACACCCGCCGCGCCGTCTCATCGAGATTGCAGCTCGAGGCGGCGATCAGGTCCATGGTTCCGCCTCCTCCGAAGATCATCGTCAGCTTGCAGGAGGCGGTCCTGTAGGCCAGCCAACCCCGCTGAGAATCGCGGAGCGCGGTCTTCTCCTCGTCCGTCGATTTGCGCATGAGCGTCTGGTAGGCGGCGTTCAGCTTCTTGTCCTGCAGCGACAGTTCAGCGGACGCACAATCCAGCATCTCGGCTGTGACGCCACCGGATTTGTCCATGCATTTATCGTAGTCCGGGGAATATGTCTGCGTATTCATGCCGGCGGCGTAGGACGGCTCGACGACGATGCTGCCGAGCAGGCTGACCATCACGGCGACGGGAAAGGCGAATGTGCGATTCATCGGGACCTTCGGTTCTCCAGACAAGAACAGCCATGATCTGACGGGTATGAAGCCGGCTCTGAGAGGCCGTCGGAGCCGGACGGCATGGTGCCCGGTTCTAAGCAATGATCCCGCTCCGCAAGGCGCTGCCGGTCGTCCCCCGTCAGCGCATCAGCCACGACACCAGCCAGATGCCGCCTGCAAGGACGGCCCCGAAGATCAGTGTCTGGACGAGGATGTAGACCAGCAGGATTCGTCGCGGAAAATGCGCGCGCGTGGCGGCATTCAGCATCTGCCGCACGCGTGCGACATAGAGGATCGCGCCGAGGGCGACGATCGCCCCGATGAGAAGCTGCGTCATCGCCTCACTGCACCGCTCGGCAGGTCATCGGCGGCGGTGCTGCGGCAGCGCTCGCGCGGACCACCGGATTCCGAGACGGGACACATCACAGCTGAGGCATGGGAGCCGGACGGGGCCGGGGCGCGGGCGCCATTTCCCGCGGGGCGGGCGGAGACGTCGGGGCTTCGATCCGAGCGGGCGGCGGGGCTTCGACGCGGGCTGGAGGCGCGGAAGCGGTAGCGCCCGGTGCATCGGCCGCCTTCGCAGGGGGAGATTCCGGGGCCTGCCGGGTAGCGGGCGTCGCCTCTCGGACCGTGTCGCGCAGGAAGTCGCCGGTGCTGGCGGCCCGCGCCGCCGGTGCCGTCGCGGTGGTTCCGGCGGCCTGGCCCGCGCCGTTGCCGCGCGGGGCCGGCGCCTGCGAGACTGCAGGAGCCTGGCGGCGTTCGCCCTCCGGCACCGTGATCCGGAAGGTGTAGGGCACCGTCGTCCCGTCGCCGAAGGTCACGGCGACGGACAGGGTATCGAGACCGGAAAAATCGGGCCGTGCGGTGTAGAAGATCGACATCGAATCCTTCTTCACGTCCTCGCAGCCATCCACCTGCGGAATTGTGGCGCCTCGCTCGTCGATCTTGCTGCCGAGTACTCTCAGCTCCCGCCGGGTTTCGACGCGCCCGCCGCGCGGCGGTGAGACGAGGCTGATCAAGGCCGCCTTGGAACGGCACCCTTGCTGGGGAAAATAATGGGTGAAGCCCTGGAGGAAGATCCGCTGGCCCGGGCGGGCGGTCTTGTTCTCCGTCTCCGCGAGCGCCGGCAGCACGAGGCCATGCCCGAGGAGGCCGGCGAGCGCCAAGGATCGAAGGGCCAAGGATCGAAGGGCCAAGGATCGCAGGGCCAAGGATCGGAGGGCCAAGGATCGGAGGGCCAAGGATCGGAGGGCCGAGCATCGCAGCGGCGCGGTGGACCGGAGGGCCGCGTTCGGGAGGCGGTGTGTCATGGGCTTCTCCTCGGCTTCGGGATGGAACGGGCGAGTCGTGGCGGGCGCTCAGCCGGGGCTGGACCGCTCCAGGACCGGCTTGCCGCCATCCGTGCGGAAGCGGACGGTGTAGGTGCTGTTGGACGTCTGGGCGCTGCACGTGATCACCACGGGACCGCCCATGGGGTTGGGCATCTCGCAGACGCCCTTGGCCTTCACGAGGAGGCTCTGGCCGCGCTCCTCGTACATCACTTCGTCGATGGGCTGACGCAGGGTGCCGCTCTCGACCCATCCCTTCGCCGATGCGAGGAAGCTGACCTCCCGGTCGTCGGAGGTTCCGAACACGAACTCGGCACGCGCCGACCCGGTGGTGGAGGAATTCCTGGCGGTGGGGGCGCAGGACGCGGTGATGTCCTCGCCATCGATCACCAGCGATTCGCAGCGGCCCTTGAAGGTCAACTTCAGGACCATCCCCGGCGGTGTCTCCCCCGTCTCCGCCCCCGTCCCCGCATTGTCCCGGGGCACGGGCGGCGAGGCCGGGCGCGCGGTCTCGGTCGGCGGGGCGCGGCCCGGATCGGTACCGGCGGCGGGCCGGTCCGACGGGCCGCGAGACTGTCCGGCCTGCCAGACACAGAGACGCGCGCCCACACCCTCCCAGCACGGCCCCTTGGCCGCCAGGGTGCCGAGGGGAGCCGTCGCCTGCGGTGCGCCGGGGCGCTCGTTCCACGAGGCGGTGGCCTTCTGCAGGTCCCGTGGATCGCGGGTGAGCCGCGCGATGAAGTCCAGCCCTCCCCTGGCATAGGAGCGGACCTCGAATCCGCCCGCCCCGTCCTGTCCGGCATCCGCCCGGAACTGGCAGGGGCCGTCGATCCGGGCCGCGCCCCCGACCTCGATGAGACAATCGGCGGTGCGGGGCGCGCCGATCCCGGGCGCCGGCGCGACGCCGCCCCCGGCGAAACCGGGACGGCCCTCGCCGATCTTCCAGGCGCAGGTCCGGGTGCGTGGCCCGGTCCAGCAGGCCCCGCCGGAGGTGACGGCCTCGGAGGGACCCTCGTCGGGCTTGCCGCCGGGCGTCTCGTTCCATGTCGCCGTGCCGCTTCCGGGGCTCGTCACCGCCACGACCACCCCGTAGCGGAGGTAGCCGTTCTCGTAAGTGGCGAGACGGAACCCGCCCGTCCTGTAGCTGCGCGCGTCGGTCAGGAACTCGCAGACGCCGTTGATGGCGATCCTGCCATCGGCCTCGACGTAGCAATCGGCCTTGCGGACCTTGATCTGCGCCTCGGCGGCGCCGGGCAGGACGAGGCCGAGCCCGACGATCCCCGCCAGGAGGGCGAGGCAGCACCGGGCCAGCCGCGCCGGGTACGCCAGGGAACTCGAACCGCGATCAGCCGCCACGGGCATCTCCTAAGGGTTGCCGAGGAGGCGGCGCGCCGCCTGGATGGTCCGGTCGTTGCGCTGATCGACGATACGGCCGTGATAAAGATTCCGGTCGACCAGTCGCTGCTGCAGCGCCGCCCAGAAGCCGGCGCCCCACTGGTCCTCGCTGAGATTCTGAATGATGTCCGTGGACTTCAATTCGAGGGCGCGGATCGTCATGTCCGCCGCCTTTCCGGGGGCGCGGGGGAGATTGGCGCCTCCGATATCGTAGAGGAAGGCCGCCGCCGCGGCCGCGGGCGCGAAGGACCGCTCCGCCACGAGGCGGTCGAGATAGCGGCTCGCCAGGGCGGCGTCGGGCATGGTGATCCGCTGCTTGTTGGTGTTGGCCGGCGACAGGAGGAGCGCGTAGAGATACTGCGCCACCGACACACCGTTCTCCGCCAGGGCGCGAAGCTTCCCCTCGGCGGCGGCGTCGGTGGTCGCGCTCTTGAAGAGCGCCATCATCTCGTCGGTGCTCGGCGCCGGCGCCGTGGGGCGTGCCTGGGGCGGCGGCTGGCCCGGATCGGTGGGCCGAGCCTGCGGAGCGGCGGCGGTGCCGGACAGGGCACGGATGGCCGCCTGGGTCTGGGGCGTCGCCGCCCCGCCGGCCGGTCCGGAATAAAAGCCGCGCCGGGTGAGATTGCGCTGGATCGCGGCCACGAGATCGGAGGGCTGGCGGCCGAGATCGTCGGTGAAGGTGCCGATGGCCAGCGGCAGCCTGGCCGCCACCGTGTCCATGTAGATGTCGGCGGCCTTCTGAGGGTCTTTCGGCACGCCGCTCTCCGCGTCGGCGTAGCAGCCGGCGATCCAGAAGAGTGTCGACCACGAGCCCAGATAGTTGTTCCGGATCGCGACCGGGTTCGCCTGAAAGGCGAGCCCGTAGCGACAGCCGCGCTTGAGATCGTACTGGCCGCGCCCGCGGTTGAGCAGGAGATCGGTCATGCCCCGCTGGGCGCCCGGATAACCGAGATCGGCGGGCTTCTGATAATAGTTCAGGGCGGTGGCGGCATCGGGCTTGACGGGGTTCTTGACGTAGATCCCGGCCCATTCGGGATTGTGGAGGGCACCCATGAACGAGCGGGCGGAGATGTCGCCGGCATCCGCCGCGGCCTTCAGTTTCTCGAAGGCGGCCTTGTCGCCATCCTTGCCGGCCTTGTCGAGGAGGTCGAGATAGATCTTCTCGCTGTCCTTGCTGTCGGCGGGTTTGCCCCAATCCGCCGTGGGTTTCAGCAAGAGCAGCGCGAGGCCGGCCACGAGGGCGATGGCGGCCTGGGGCAGGACGAGCCAGGCGGAACGGTAGCGCGCATCCGCGTACCAGAGCGCCGCATGCGCGCCGAGCCGGTCGGTCCCGCTCACGACTTCGCCTTCATGTAGGCGCGCAGGGCCGTGATGACGGCGGGGTTGCGCTTGTTCTCGACGGGGAGCGTGTAGAAGCCGCGCGCCGTCAGCTCGGCCTGGAGGGCGCCCCAGAACGGGCCGCTCCAACTGCCCGCTTCCTCGAACAGCAGCCAGAAGGTGACCTGATCGTCCTTGAGGTCGACGCCGCGCAGGGCGAGGGCGGCCGCCTTCTTCGGATCCTTGGCGACGTTGCCCCAGCCTTGATCGTAGATCGAGGCGGCCTCCCCCGCCGCCATGACGTTGCCGGCGGCGGCGGCCCGCTCGTAATACGCGACGGCGACCTGCGCATCCGGCGCGAAGACCTGCCCCTTGTTCCGCACCGGGTTGAACAGGCGCGCATAGGCGATCTGCGCGTCCGCGTCGCCGGAATCGGCCCAGCTCTTGAGCTGAGCCATCTTGCCCCGGTCTCCCGCCATGGCGGCGCCCGCCAGGGCCGTGACTTCCGGGTCCGGCCCGCTCGGCGCCACCTTGCGCGGCTCGGGCCGCGGGGCCGCGACGGTGTTCTTGATCCCGGCCTCCACCTGGAGGGCCGTGACGATGGCGGGATTGGCGCGCCCGTCCACGAGGCCGATATAGCGCCCGGACTTGGCGAGATGGCGCTGGATCCCCGCCACCAGGGCCGGGCTCTGCATGCCGAGATTGTTGACGAAGGCGTCGATGGTCGGCTGGTGCTTGCGCCACAGCACGGCGGTCACCAGCTCGCCCGCCCTGACGGGATCCTGCGGCAGGCCGCTCTCGGGCTCGACATAGCATTTGGCGAGCTTGACGGTGACGCGCTCCTCGCCGGAGATCGTGCGGTTGAGCGTCTCCGGGTCGTCCATCCAGGTCTGGGCGAGGCGGCAGCCCCGCTTGAGATCGCCGTTGGGGTTGGCCGGATCGAGGAGCACGTCGGCCAGGCGCGTGATCGCCAGGAGGTCGCCCGCCGCGGCGCCGGGAGCATAGAGGGCGGCGGCCCGGGAGAAGTCGTTGGGCGACGGCTTCTTCGGGAAATAGGCGGCGGTCAGCGGGTCGTAGAGCGTGCCGAGCTTGGTCGCGGCGTCGATCTGGTTGCGCGTGGCCGCGGCGGTGAGTTCCTGGAACGCCTTAAGGTCGCCCTCCTTGCCGGCCCGGTCGCGCAAGGTCGTCAGCTCGGCCACCCGCGCCTTCGAGGCGGTGGCCGGCTGGCCCCATTCCCCCTGCGCGGCCAGGGACAGGCACAGCCCCGCCAGCCCCAGTGTCACCACCTGCGGCAAGCCGAACCAGGCCAGGCGGTAGCGGGCATCGCCGTACCATAGGGCCGCGTGCGCGCGCAGCCACTCGTCTCGCGCGTTGCTCATGGTCTCGATGGGCTCCGGGCCGTCCCGTTCGCCTGGGCGAAGCGTCGGATCGCGGCGATGACCGCGTCGTTGCGGCGGTTCTCGACCGGGTTGGTGTAGATGCCGCGCGCCGCCAGCGCCCGCTGGAGCGCTCCCCAGAAGGCGGGGCTCCAGGTCGCGCCGAAGACCGGGTCCGTCAGAAAGACCTGGTAGCCCGGATCGAGCTCGAGCTGGCGAAGGATGAGGGAGGCCGCCCGGTCCGGGTCCTTCTCCAGGGCGCCCGCGCCCTTGTCGTAGAGACCCGCCGCCTGGGCGGCGGCGTCGCGGGCGCCGGCCGCTGCGGCCCGCTCGAAATTGGCGGCGGACCGCCGGGCGTCCGGCGCGAAGACCTCGCCCTTGTTGAGGAACGGGCTGTAGAGGTAGCCGAGGGTCGCCAGCGCGGTGGCATCCCCCCGGTCGGCGATGGCCTGGACCCGCGCCAGGGCGGCGAGATCCCGGGTCGCCGCCTGGGCGAGGCTGCGGAACTCCTCCGCCGTCAGGCCGGTGCCGGTCTCGGCGCGGCGCTCCGGGGCGGGCTCCGGCAGGAACGGGCGCAGGCCCGCCTCCCGTTCCAGCGCCGCGATCGTCTCGGGGTGGACGAGCCCGTCCACCGGACCGGTGTAGCGGCCGACGGTCCGCGCCGCCATCGCCTCCTGCAGCGCGCGGATCAGCGCGGGCTTGTGCAGGCCGAGGCCGCGCACATAGGTGCGGATCGACGGTTCGTATTTCAGCCGGAGGGTGTCGACGATGAGGTCGCCGGCCCGCCGCGGATCCTGGGGAATGCCGCTCTCGGCATCGACGAGGCAGCGGGCGAGCTTCTCGGCCAGGCGCTCCTCCCCGCGGAGCATGTCCCGCGTCGTCGCCGGATGGTCGAGCCAGGCCTTGGCCAGGCGGCATCCCCGTGTCCGGTCGTCGCCCGGGTTGAAATCCTCGAGCAGCAGGTCGGCAAGGCGCGCCATGGCGGCGGGATCCCCGGCATCGCTGCCGGCCCGGTAAAGCTCGGTTGCGCGCCCACGATCGCTCGGCACGGTCTTGCGCGGGAATCGTCCGGCGACGAGGGGATCGTAGAGGGTCGCCAGCCGGGTCTGAGCGTCGATCTCCCCCGCCTTGGCTCCGGCCGCGAGCTGGTTCAGCGCGGCGGCGTCGCCCTCCCCGCCCGCGCGGTCGCGCAGGATTTCGAGTTCGGCGGCGCGCTGCCGGGACCCGGTGGCGGGCCGACCCCATTCGCCCTGCGCCACGAGGGCGAAGAGCAGGTTGGCGAGCAGAACGGTGCCGGCCTGCGGCAGGGCGAGCCAGGCCAGGCGGTACCAGGGATCCTCGTACCACAGGCTGCCATGGACGGCGGCGCGCGCGGTCATCGTGCCGGATCTCATGCGGTCACGACGCCGTGGCGGAGGGCGCCGTGCCCCCGATGGCGCGCTCGACGTCGACGAGTTCGAACTGGCCGTGATCGCCGAGCGGATCGGCCGAGAGCCGCAGGGCCTGGGCCTCGCGCAGGCGCTCGAGGAGCGTGCGCATCTCGCGCGCGTTCGCCCAGTCGCGGCCTTGCGCGCGCCGCTCGATCCACGGGAGCAGCACGGTCTCGAACCGGGCCGGCAGCCGGAACGATTGCCGGGTCGCCATCAGGCGCAGGATTTCGAGGAGATCGTAGGGATCGTAGGCCGGGAACTCGATCGTCTTGGTGAAGCGGCCGGCAAGCCCCGGATTGGTGTCGATGAACCGGCTCATGTCCTCGGTGTATCCGGCCACGATGACGATGATCCGGTCGCGGTTGTCCTCCATGAACTTCAGCAGGGTGTCGATCGCCTCCTTGCCGAAATCGCTGCCGCCACCACCGCCGCCTGCGGCCAGCGTGTAGGCCTCGTCGATGAACAGGATGCCGTCCAGGGCCTCCTTGCAGCGCTCCAGGGTCCGCGCCGCGGTCTGCCCGACATAGCCCGCCACTAGCCCGGCGCGGTCGACCTCCACCACATGGCCCTTCCGCAGGACGCCCAAAGCCTTGAAGATGTCGCCCATGATGCGCGCCACCTCGGTCTTGCCGACGCCGGGAGGACCGGTGAACACCATGTGCTGGCTCACCGCGCCGACCTCGATGCCCTCCGCGCGCCGCTTGGCATCCACCAGGACCCGCGCCACCACGGTCTTCACCTGCTGCTTGACCGGGGCGAGCCCGATCATCGCCTCGAGGCGGCCGATGACCCTGCGCGCCTCCTCCATGTCGACCGCGCCGGCGCCCTGGCTGCCGAGGGCGGCGGCGATGTCCGAGGGCTCGAACCGGTTGATGTCGCCGCCGGGATGGGCGGAGAGCCGCATCGCCTGGGCCTGTCGGGCCTTCTCCAGCACCGTGCGCATCTCGCGGGCATTGGCCCAATCCTCGGCGCGGGAGCGGGCGCTCACATAGGGGATCAGCTCCTTCTGGAAGCCCTCCGGCAGGACGAAGCCCTGGTTGGCCGCCATGCGCTGCAGGATCTCGGCGAGTTCCGGCGGGCTGTAGGGCGGGAACTCGATCGTCTTGGTGAAACGGCTGGCGAGACCCGGATTGGTGTCGATGAACCGACGCATGTCGTTGGTGTAGCCGGCCACGATCACGATGATCCGGTCGCGGTTGTCCTCCATGAACTTCAGCAGGGTGTCGATCGCTTCCTTGCCGAAATCGCCGCCGCCGGCCCCGCCGGGTGCCAGCGCGTAGGCTTCGTCGATGAACAGGATGCCGTCGAGGGCCTCCTTGCAGCGCTCCAGGGTCTTGATCGCGGTCTGGCCGGCATAGCCCGCCACCAGCCCGGCCCGGTCGACCTCGACGAGATGTCCCTTGCGCAGCACCTTCAGCGCCTTGAAGACGCTGCCGAGCACCCGCGCCACCTCGGTCTTGCCGACGCCGGGAGGGCCGGTGAAGACCATGTGCTGGCTCATGGCCGCCACGGGCAGGTTCTGGGCGCGGCGCTGCTGCTCCACCTGCATCCGGGCGATGACGCCCTTCACCTCCGCCTTCACCGGCGCGAGGCCGACCATGCCGTCCAGGGTCGCCAGCGCCGTGGCGAGGAGGTCCTTCTTCTCCACCGCCGCGCCGTCATCCTCGAACTGGATCGGACGGATCTTCCGGTTCGCCCTCTCCTGATCCATCGCGCGCCGCATGCCGGCGATCCGGGCCGGAATGTAGGTGGCGGCGAGCAGGCCGCCGACGATTCCCCCCAGGATCAGGACGTTGCGCAGCAGGGCCGAGGGTGTCGCCGCCAGGGGGGCGAGCACGTCCGGCCGTAGGGCGACCACCAGGGCGGTCGCGCCGAGCACGATGGCCAGGAAGAGGGCGGCGGGATGCTTGTCGAGGCGTTCCATGGATGTGACGTGCCTTGATGCGGGTCGGGCGCGGTGCGTGTCGTGGTCCGGAAGGGGCGCTGGCCCTCAGGCGTCCTCGCCGATCGCGAAGAGCAGGTCGACGATCTCCAGGCGGCGCATGTCGCCGCCCTCCAGGGCGACGCGGGCGGCCTGCGCTTCGCGGGCCTTCTCCAGGAGGGTGCGCATCTCGCGGGCGTTCGACCAGTCGTCGGAGCGGGAACGCTGGGCGAGCCATGGAGTCAGCGCCGCCTCGAACCCCTCGGGCAGCGTGAATTGCTGGCGGGCGGCCATGCGCCGGAGGATCTCGCACAGCTCCTTCGGCTTGTAGGGCGGGAACTCGATGGTCTTGGTGAAGCGCCCGGCGAGCCCCGGATTGGTGTCGATGAACCGGCGCATGTCGTTGGTGTAGCCGGCCACGATCACGATGATCCGGTCGCGGTTGTCCTCCATGAACTTCAGCAGGGTGTCGATCGCCTCCTTGCCGAAATCGCCGCCGCCGGACCCGCCCGCGAGGGTGTAGGCCTCGTCGATGAAGAGCACCCCGTCGAGGGCCTCCTGGCACTTCTCCAGGGTCTTGGCGGCGGTCTGCCCGACATAGCCCGCCACCAGCCCGGCGCGGTCGACCTCCACGAGATGGCCTCGACGCAGGACGTTCAGGGCGCGGAAGATCTCGCCGATCGCCCGCGCCACCTCGGTCTTGCCGACGCCGGGCGGGCCGGTAAAGATCATGTGCTGGCTGATCGCCGAGACCGGTAGGCCTTCCGCGCGGCGGCGCTGCTCCAGTTCGAGCCGGGCGATGAGGGCGTTGACCTCGCGCTTGACCGGCGCGAGGCCGACCATCCCCTCGAGCGTGGCGATGACCTCGTCGGGTGAACGTGCCTCGACGATGCGGCGCGGGGCGAAGAGCAGGCGCGGCAGGCTCAAGCCCCCGGCCGGTTGCCCCAGGCCCGCCTCGGCCCGCCGCGCGGCCGTAGCCGTCACCACGAGGCCGAGGGCGGCGAAGAGGGCGGCGGCCGACCAGATGGCGGCCTGCCAGCGCAACTCGCTTCCGGCGGCGTTCCACCATGCCACCGGCCCGTAC
This sequence comes from Methylobacterium sp. CM6241, assembly GCF_054817845.1. Lineage (NCBI taxonomy): Bacteria > Pseudomonadati > Pseudomonadota > Alphaproteobacteria > Hyphomicrobiales > Methylobacteriaceae > Methylobacterium > Methylobacterium sp. CM6241. The sequence continues at coordinate 3,130,104 of NZ_CM139246.1, read as the reverse complement.
TCCGTGCTCATCAGCAAAGGCGTCAGGATCGCGACGAGAAGTCCCGAGATGACGAACGGGATGATGGCGGATTTCGACATCGGTCAGCCTCCGCAGGGCTTGCTGGTGTTCCAGATGACGGGGATCCGCTGGACGCCGCCCGTCGTGTCGATCTTCAGGCCCGGCGTCAGCTCGAAGAAGACGTCCTTGGCCGCGCCCTCGACGACGATCTCTCCCCTGCCGACCTCGTAAGGGGCGGGGAACGGGACCGCGATGTTGATCGGCCCCTCGGCGACGTTGAAGGCCGGCGAGAGGTAGTTGCCCGCCCGGATACGCACGACGCCGCCGGCATTCGCCGTCATCTTCGACAGGCGCATGTTGCCGAGCGGCGCGGTGCAGGCCTTGGCCTGCGTGACGAGCTTCTCCTTCTCCTCCGGCACCAGGGTCTCGGCGGCCTTGTCGATCTCGCTCGTCTTGACGAGGTTCAGGGCCGGGCGTTCGGCCGTCCCCGCCATCTCTCCGCCACCCATGAGCAGGAAGGCCGCGATAGCGCCCGCCGCCACGATGCCACCCGCCAAGGCGATGATGCTCGGTGAAACGGCCGGCTTTGCCTGAACCGGTCCCGCAGGAGCCGCTTTGAGATCGGCGCTCCTGTCCTGAGCTTGCGTTTGATGCTCAGTATTCGACATCTTTACAGCTCCATATTCTGGCTAAAATAATTGAAACTCCTAGTATAAGTTGATATTTTTATTAATAAATATTATCCCGTACGTTAAATATTAAAATTATTCTAAAAAATCCTGGCAATTTCTCGTTTCTTAATCGGTCAAGCTTCTATGCACCTGTTAAAAATCGGTCTACTAGTACACATGACCTATGGCGTCCGCCTTGACCTTTCCTGTCTCTGTCCAGGCAGTAAGCCACCAGCTCGGTCCCATGCGGGATGAATCCGATGCCCTGGTCGGGAGTGGAGTGATCGGGACGTTGAAAGAGACGATCATCGTCGCCGATGACCATCCGCTGTTCCGCGCGGGGATGATCCACATCGCCGAACGGCTCTACCCGGAAGCCCTCGTTCGAGAAGCCGCCTCGATGGAGCAGGTTCTGGCACTGTCGCGCGCCGGACCGCCACCGCAGACCTTTCTCCTCGACCCGGATTTTCCCGGGATCGATCCCCATCGCTCCATCGGTGCGCTGCGCGAGGAATTCCGGAAGGCCTCGATCATCGTCGTCTCCAGAATCGAGGACGAAGCCGTGATCCGCGCCGTCTTGGCCGAGGGCGCCGACGGGTTCATCGGGAAATCCCTGCCCGCGAAGGAGATCTCGCAGGCGATCGCGGCGCTGCGCGATGGCGAGAGCGTGATGAGGCGAAGCACCGCCTCGGGCCTCACCACCCCGCGCCTCACCCTTCCGCCGCTCACGCAGCGCCAGCGTGACGTCCTGCGCCTCGTCGCCATGGGGCACACGAACAAGGAGATCGCCCGGGAACTGGACATCTCCCCGTTCACGGTCCGGATCCACGTCTCGGCGCTTCTGCGGGCCCTCGACGTCACCTCCCGCTCCGCCGCTGCTGCGAAGGCGGCCAATGCCGGTGTGTTCGAATGATCCGGATTGCCGGGGCGGGTGCTCGGGCATTGCCCTCTGGGGCCGATCTCTCACTGTCCGGCATGCCGGATGCCGGCGAGGCTTCACCGTCCATGTGTTCCATCCCGTATCGGCCCCGTGGGGGCCATCCCCGGTCTGGCCCCGTGAAGAGATCCAGTGATCGTCATGGGTGTTCGAGGCGCGTGAGCGTGTGGGCGATGCTGGTCCTGGCCGGTTCGGTTGTCGGCGGGCTCTCGCCCGCCTCGGCCGATCCGGACGTCGTTCAGCCGCCGAAGGAGACCGTTCTGGCGGCGATCTGCGGGATTCCAGCGCGCGCCGAGACCGGAACCTGCCGGATGAAGGACGGGCGCCCGGCGGAGTTCTGGTACGGGACAACGATCTCCACCTCGACCGGAACTTGGTTCACAGGCTTTGCGACGATGGCGGCGCCAGGGGAAATTGCAGAGATGCCCAACCGGCGGACCATCGCCGCCGCAACCTTCGCCCTGGAGGAAATGCACTGGCGCCTCAAGGGCGTGCAGGCCGATATCGGGCAGATCGGGACCGGCAACCGCAACGGGGACGCTCCCCAAGTGGATGAGGCACTCGGAGCCGTGATGAGGCCGGTGAACCGGATTCGTCTGGTGATGGGCCTGCGCCTGACATCCTTTGGAGCGGCGGGCGCGCACAGCCTCAGCTTCCTCCTGCTGCATTTCAGCAAGGTGCCGCTTCGCTGGAGGGTGGCCGGTGAGGTCCCCGCCGGGTCCGACGACACCGCCGCCTGCGATTCCGATGACGGGCAACCCTGCGGGATGGGCAAGAGCCTGGGTCAGCTCGAGATCCTAGCGGAGGATTCGTTCAAGCCCCTCGCATGGCCTCCCATCCGGGTGACCCTCACCGGCACGGTCCGTGGCGAGGATGGAAAGGTGCGCCCTGCGACGGGCCGGGATGCCCGGACCTACGCGTTCGACGAAGTCAGGGGCACTTATCGCTGAGGCGGGCCGCCATCCCCAACCCGGCCGGGTCATGGGGCCTCCATCGGGGGTGGGTAGGCGCAGAGGAATTCCGCTACCTCACCTGGATCGGGCAGTGCGTCGAGGACGCCGCTTCGTGTCACCGCGAGGGCGCCGCAGGCGGCTGCCATCCGTCCGCACTCACTCCAGGATCTGCCCGTCAGGAGGCCCGCCGCCAGGCCTGCGATGAAGGCGTCGCCGGCACCGATCGTGTCGATCGCCGTCACCGGGAAGGCCGGCTGGTCCAGGACGGTCGAGCCGCCGAGGACGATCCGCGCGCCGGCCGCGCCGAAGGTGATCACCAGTGCCTCCACGCCGCGTGCATGCAGCGCCTCCGCGAGCTTCCCGGCCACGGCGCGCAGGTCGTTGCCGCCGGCCCGCCCAGGGTACAGGAATCCGAGGAGAGCCTCCGCCTCGGTCTGGTTCACCACGAGGATCGTGGTGGATGCCAGAATCTCCGACAAGATCTCCGGCTGCGTCATCCGGAACGGCGACAGATTGAGCAGGGTCGGGACGCCGGCCACGCGCGCCGTCACGAAGGCTTCGGCGATGGCGTCGTCGCCGATCTCGAACTGCGCGATCACCATCGCGGAGGAGATGAGGCTCGCCGCCGCCGAGCGCACGGTCTCCCGCGACAGGAGCAGGTTGGCGCCGGGATGGACTGCGAGGCAATTCTCGCCATCGGCCCCGACGAAACCGACGCCGATGCCGGTGGAGCCTGGATGGTGCCGTATCATGGCGGCGGGCAGGCCCATCCGCCGAAGCGCGGGATCCGCCAGCGCCGCGAGATGGTCCGTACCCACCGGGATCAGCCCATCGACCTCCACGCCGAGCCTGCGCAGGCCGGCGGCGACATTGAACCCCTTGCCTCCTGGCTCCCAGGCGACGGCGGAGGCCAGGAGGGATTCGCCGGGATGGGGAAGCCGGTCGACCCGGAACGTGCCGGCCGCGACGAAACTCCCGAGCACGAAGGCGCTTCCCATGTAGCGAGCCCGCCGCAAGATCCTGTAAGGAAGGGACAGTGACACGCTGCCCGCACGCTCTTCGCACGATGCCGCCGCATTGACCAAAACACCAAGCGTTTTCGCGAACCTCCGCATCCAGAACGACACGGCTCTTCCGATGTATCGGCAGCTGGAGCACCAGTTCCGGGCCATGATTACGGACGGTGTTCTTGGTCCCGGAGCCACGCTGCCAGCCGAACGGAAGCTTGCGCAGGATCTCGGCATCAGCAGGAAGACCGTCCAGCAATGCTACGACGCTCTGCGCCAGCAGCGCCTGGTGAGCGCGCATGGCCGCAACGGCTACATCGTGGAAGACGGCTTCCGGCGCATCAAGCCCGGGATGGAGCGCCTCAAGGGCTTCACCGAGGAGATGCACGAGTTGGGTCGCGTCCCCTCCTCCCGCATTCTCGAACGGACGATCGGCGAGGACCGCTCCATCGCCTCGATCTTCGGTCTCTCGTCCACCGCCCGGTTCCTCCGACTCGTGCGTGTGCGCATGGGGGACGGCATTCCACTCTCCGTGGAGAAGGCCTGGTACGATCTCGGTCTCGCGCCCGGCCTCGCCGAGGTCGACCTGTCGGGGTCCATCTATGCTCGCCTCGCCGAGTGCGGCGTTCCCCTGGTCGATTGCGAGCAAACCATCGAGGCCGCCTCCCCCGAGGCGCAGGAATGCGCGATCTTCGGCTTTTCCGAGCCGCTTCCCTGCCTGCTGATCAAGCGCCGCTCCTACGGCACCGATTCCCGCTTGATCGAGTATGTCGAAGGGCTCTTCCGCGGCGATGCCTACGCCTACCGGCTGCGCCTGCGCACATAAGGACGATGGCCACGGCCGGACCGACGGGCATCTCCCGTTTTGGTACCAGTCAAGGGTACCATTCTCTTTACAAATTATGTGAATACTGTGGAATTGCTGATTTTGGACCCATTTTGGTAGCGGCCATTACTTTTGCGTGATAGCCGTGGAGGCAATCGGAGCAGCCGATTCGAGGCCGACGTCCCCAAGGCATGGGCGTGATCGTCTTCATCGCTATGTGCCGCTTGGAAATGCTGAGTGGCCGAACAGGTCATTTTCCGAGAGATACAGGTTTCGGAAGATTAGAAACGACGAGTGAATGTTTGGTGGCCGCCTTGTCGGAAGGATTTCGATGAAATCCAGTTCTTGTCGCGATGGCTCGGAGTCTCGGTATGGCTAACCATTACTGCCTCGATCCCCTCGACCCTTCTGGGGAGGCGGAAGTGTTCGTTGTTTTCGAAGGCAAGTATCCGAATGTGCGTCTGCTCTCGGTCATCAGCCGGGATCACGATGACATCCTCTCGGATCTGGTGGAGGAGCAGCGGCGCGATCTGATCCGCGAAATCGGAGCCTTCTACCGTCCTCCCCTGACTGCGGGGGCAGCGGCGCCGTAGCGCCACGAGTTCGCCCCGGCATCAGGGCCCGTCCTGCGTCTTACCGCCTGAATGGGAAAAGATGGCTGCAGGCGATTGCAGTGGACGCGTTTCGATATACGCTCGCCCGATAGCTGGCTGCCCGGAACGACTGAGCCTGATCTCGTCTCCCGGACCTTGCGGGGAAGCGGATACCGAATGCACGTCATCGACCGTATCGTAGGCAGCAGGCTCGATCCAGAGATCGCGCACCGCCTGCATCATCTCGATCACCGCCATGCCGTCGACATCCTGGCGATCGACAGCGCCGACATGGCCCGGCGGCGGTTACGGGCGACGACGAGGGGCGGTGAGGAGATCGCCATCGCCCTGCCCCGCGAGGAAACCCTGTTCGACGGTGCCGTTCTGATCCTGGATGCGGACCGGGCCGTGGTGGTGCGGGTCGGGGCGGAACGCTGGCTTCGGCTCGCGCCCAGGGACAGGATCGCCGCCCTCGAACTTGGCTACCACGCCGGCAACCTGCATTGGCGCGTCCGGTTCGATGGTGACGATCTTCTCGTCGCGCTCGAAGGTCCTCCGGAAGATTATCTGGCGCGCCTCGGCGATCTCGTCTCTGGCGGACGCGTGACGCATGGACTCGACGCTCGGAACGAGGCCGCCTGATGCTGCAGCGGCTCATTGCCCTGCAGCAGGCGGATTCGGCCTTTCCAAGCGGCAGCTTCGCTTTCTCGAATGGGATCGAGGGGCTTGCGGCGCTACTCGACGGCCTCGGCGGGGCCGAACTGGGCCATGCGGTCGAGGCCGTTCTACGTCACCGCTGGGCCGGCAGCGACCGGGTCGCCTTGGTTCTGGCGCATCGGGCGGCGGGGGATCTCGCGCGGCTCGCCCAGATCGATGCCGCCATGGAGGCGGCCTGCCTGCCCGAGCCGATGCGCACGGGCAGCCGCCGCAACGGTGGTGCGCTGCTCGCCGCCCATACCCGCATCGGGACGGCGGGGGCCGACGGGTTGCAACGCGCCGTGCGCGACGGCCGCCTTCTCGGGCATCTGGCGGTGATGCAGGGCGCGCTGTGGCGATCCCTCGGTCTGGACGAAACGGCGATCACCGAGATCGCCGGCTACCAATGTGCCACTGCCCTCGTCACCGCGTCCGTCAGGCTCGGGCTGGTCGGCGCCATCGAGGCTCAGCGCATCCTGACCGCCCTGATGCCGGTTCTGGCGGAGATTGCGGCCCAACCTATGCAGGGGGCGGCCCGGGACGACAAGGAAAGCCCGGACATCATGCTCGTTGCCTTCACACCGCTGATCGAGATCGCCACCATGCGCCATGCGCGGGCCGATCTGCGCTTGTTCGCGAATTGAGGTGCGGTTCCGTAAGGCGGGCCCCGATTGTCACCTTCGAGCCCGCAGCGCCCCGATCGATCTGTGGTTTGCCGGCCCGCGGTTTTTTGATTCACGTCTTGCCGCATGGCGGCTCGGAAGACCCGCCTCCTTCTGCCGCGTCATGCGTTGAGGATTGCCCATGCTGCTGACACCGACCGAACTCGAACGGCTGACCATCTTCACGGCGGCGGAACTGGCACGGAAGCGTCGCGCGCGCGGCCTCAAGCTCAATTATCCGGAGGCCGTCGCCATCATCACCGACGAGATCCTCGAAGGCGCCCGCGACGGGCGCAGCGTCGCCGATCTGATCGGGTGGGGCTCGACCATCCTGACCACCGGGGACGTCATGCCCGGCATCGCCGCCATGCTGCCGATCCTGCAGGTCGAGGGCGTGTTCCCCGACGGGACCAAGCTCGTCACCGTGCACGAGCCGATCCGGCCCGCCGAAGGGGCGCCGGCCGATACGCTGGAGCCCGGCGCCATCCTGCCCGCCAAGGGGGAGATCGAGCTGTCCGCAGGGCGTCCCCGCACGACTATCGAGGTGGTCAATACCGGCGACCGTCCGGTGCAGATCGGGTCGCATTACCACTTCTTCGAGGTCAACCGCGCCCTCGACTTCGATCGTGAAGCGGCGCTCGGCCTGCGCCTCGATATCCCGGCCGGCACTGCGGTGCGGTTCGAGCCGGGCCAGCGCAAGACCGTGACCCTGGTGGGGTTCGGCGGCGAACGCCGGCTCACCGGGCTGAACGACCTGACCCAGGGGACGATCGATACGCCGGCGGACCGCGCCGCCGCCCTGGCGCGGGCCAAAGCCGGCGGCTTCAAGGGTGCCTAGAAGTCCGGGCGTGTCAGACCGGACGACGATGAGGAGACCTCATCGTCGTCTGCCCGCGCGACGGCGCGGCGGCGGGCGTCCGCCGAACGCACTGATCCCGGCCATCGGTCAAGATCAGTGCCGCTTGGTATCAAGGAGACGATCATGGTGACGATCCCCCGCCGCGACTACGCCGCCCTCTACGGTCCCACCACGGGGGACGGCGTGCGCCTCGCCGACACCTCCCTCGTCGCCGTCGTGGAGAAGGATTACGCCGTCTACGGCGACGAATGCCTGCATGGCGGCGGCAAGACCCTGCGCGACGGGATCGGCATGGCGCCCGGCATCACCTCGGCCGAGGGCGCCCTCGATTTCCTGCTCTGCAACGTTCTCGTCATCGATCCCGTGCTCGGCATCGTGAAGGGCGATCTCGGCATCCGCCACGGCAAGATCGTCGGCATCGGCAAGGCCGGCAACCCGGCGATCATGGACGGGGTCGATCCGCGGCTCATCGTGTCCGCCGGCACCACGGTGCGCGATTGCGAGGGGCTGATCGCGACGCCGGGCGCCATCGACGTCCATGTCCATTTCGATTCCGCGGGCTTGCCTGACCACGCCATCGCGTCGGGCATCACCACGCTGCTCGGCGGCTCGCTCGGGCCGATCACCGTGGGCATCGATTCCGGGGGGCCGTTCAACACGGGCAAGATGCTCCAGGCGGCCGAGCATTGGCCGGTGAATTTCGGCTTCCTCGGCCGTGGCAACACCCACAAGCCGGCGGCCCTCAAGGAGCAGTTGGAGACCGGTGTGCTCGGCCTGAAGATCCACGAGGATTGGGGGGCGATGCCCTCGGCCATCGATGCCTGCCTGGGATTCGCCGACGCGCACGATTTCCAGGTCCAGCTCCACACCGACACGCTCAACGAATCCGGCTTCGTGGAGGACACGCTCGCCGCCATCGGCGGCCGGGTGATCCACATGTATCACACGGAAGGGGCCGGCGGCGGGCACGCGCCGGACATCATCCGCGTCGCCGGCCTGCCCCATTGCCTGCCCTCCTCGACGAACCCCACCAATCCCTACACGGTGAATACGTTCGACGAGCACCTCGACATGACAATGGTGTGCCACCACCTCAACCCGGCCCTGCCGGAGGACGTGGCCTTCGCCGAGAGCCGCATCCGCGCCCAGACCATCGCGGCCGAGGACGTGCTGCACGATATCGGCGCGATCTCGATGCTCGGCTCCGACAGCCAGGGGATGGGCCGCATCCACGAGGTGATCTGCCGGACCTGGCAGCTCGCTTCCAAGATGAAGGACCAGCGCGGCAGCCTGCCCGAGGACCGGGCCGGCTTCGGCGACAATGCCCGGATCAAGCGCTACATCGCCAAATACACGATCAATGCGGCGCGCACCTTCGGCATTGCCGATCACATCGGCTCTCTCGAAGAAGGCAAGATGGCCGACATCGTTCTGTGGCGGCCCGCCTTCTTCGGCATCAAGCCCGAACTCGTCATCAAGGGCGGCTTCATCGCCTGGGGCGCCATGGGCGATTCCGCTGCGTCGCTGATGACCTGCGAACCGATGCTGCTGCGCCCGCAATGGGGCGCGTTCGGCCTCGCCAAGCAGGGGCTCTCGGCCTGTTTCGTCCATCCGCTGGCGATCGAGCGGGGCCTGCGCAACGAACTTGGCCTGCGCAAGGCGCTGCTGCCGGCCCATGGCACCCGGACGCTCAGCAAGGCCGACATGCTCTGGAACGACGCCTGCCCCGATATCCGCGTCGATCCCCAGACCTTCGACGTCTTCGTCGACGGGGCCATCGCGACCTGCGAACCGGCCAAGGTCCTTCCCCTCGCCCAACGCTACATGCTGCGCTGATGCTCAATACCGCAATGACTCTCACTCCATCTCCCACCCGCGCCAGTGCCGCGCGGATCGGCATCGGCGGACCGGTCGGCTCGGGGAAGACGGCGCTGATCGAGCGTCTGATCCCGGTCCTGGCGGGGCGCGGCGTCGATCTCGCCATCGTCACCAACGACCTCGTCACCAAGGAGGACGCGGAACGCCTGCGCCGGTCCGGGCTGATCGATCCGGCCAGGGTCTCGGCCGTGGAGGCCGGCGCCTGCCCGCACACGGTGATCCGCGAGGACCCGACCCTCAACATCGCCGCCGGCGACGCCCTGGAGGCGGCCTTTCCCGGCCTCGACCTCCTGATCTTCGAATCCGGCGGCGACAACCTCGCCTCCACCTTCTCCCTCGATCTGGTGGATTGGTGGATCTTCGTCATCGACGTGGCGGGAGGCGACGACATCCCCAGGAAGCGCGGCCCCGGCGTACTGCGCTGCGACCTTCTCGTGGTGAACAAGACCGATCTCGCCCCCCATGTGGGGATCGACCTCCCCGCCATGCTCAGCGAGGCCACCGCCGTCCGCGGCGGCAAGGCGATGATCGCCACCAATGCCCGCGCGGGCGACGGGATCGAGGCCGTGGCGGATGCGATCTGCCGCGCGGTGCTCTTCGCGCCTTGAGCGACGTGGGAGAGGAGGTCCGGGGTGCCTCGCCGGAGGGAGCGGGCCGCTCACGCCATTCTCAGGCGCGCCTCGTCTTCGTGCGCGGCGGCGGGACCACGGTGCTGTCGCAGCAGGTCGTGCCCTATCCGTTCCACATCACCCGGCCGTTCCGGATGTATCCGGACCATCCCGACATCGCGACGCTATATCTCCAATCGGCATCCGGCGGCCTCTACCGGGCCGACCGCCTGGGCCTCGACATCACGGCGAAGGCCGGAAGCCGGGCCCATGTGACCACGCAATCGGCCACCGTCGTGCATGACACCGGCGCCTTCGCGGCACGCCAGGACACACGTCTCTACATCGCCGGCGACGCGAGCCTGGCGCTCCATCCCGATCCGATGATCCTGTTTCCCGGCGCGGCGCTGGATCTCGACACCCGCATCGTCGTCGGCCCGGATGCGCGCGCTATCGTCAGCGAAGGCTTCGCCAGCCACGATCCGACCGGCATGGGCCGGCCGTTCTCCCGGATCGCCCTGTCCCTGCGGGTCGAGACCGAGGATGGACGCATCCTCGTCAACGAGCGCTCCACCCTCGACGGGGCGCACCTGAAAGGCCCCGCCTCCCCCATGGGCGCCTACGCAGCCTATGGTTCGATGGTGATCCTCGGGAGCGTCGATTGCTGTCCCGATATCGCCGCTCTCCAGGCCGTCGCTGAGGGAATGGGATGCCTCTGCGGAGCGAGCCCGCTTCCGAACGCCGCCGGATTGGCCGTGCGGGTTCTCGCGCGCAATGGTGGCGCGCTGTCGACGGGCATGGATGCGGTCTTCGCGGTCGCTTTCGCCGCGCTGTTCGGCTGCGCCCCTGCACGCCGTCGCAAATGAGGATGGGACCGGACTGGATCGGCGGGCGCGGGCTCCGCTCGGCGGTCGTGAAGGAAAGGCGCTCAGCCTGCCCAGCAATGATGCACCATGCAGCCAATTTACCCTTTAAGAAACGAAGTTTCTTACCGACAGTGTGCCTCGGTCGAGTTGGAGTGATCCTGCTCCAGGGAGCAACCGTGGGTGGACAAAGGCATGTCCTCCGCAATGAAAAGTGGGGAACGAACCGATGGCGTCGAAAGACGAAGGCACCGCTTATCTTCAACTTCGTCGCCGGTTGCTACTCGGCCTGGCAGCAGCCCCCTTCATTGCCGCTACGAGAAGCTCGTCCGTCTCTGCGGCCGATACCGTGAACACGACGGGACTCGCCGTCACCGACACCGAAGTGACCGTCGGCATCCTCCACTCCGTCACCGGCACGATGGCGATCTCCGAGACCGGTGCCACGCAGGCCGAAAAGCTCGCCTTCGAGCAGATCAACGCCTCCGGCGGCATCCTCGGCCGCAAGATCAAGGTGATCCAGGAGGACGGCGCTTCCGACTGGCCGACCTTCGCCGAAAAGGCCAAGAAGCTCCTCGTCAACGACCATTGCGCGGCGATCTTCGGCTGCTTCACCTCGGCTTCGCGCAAGGCGGCGCTGCCGGTGATCGAGCAGTATAACGGCCTGCTCTACTATCCGACTTTCTACGAGGGATTGGAGCAGTCCAAGAACGTCATCTATACCGGGCAGGAGGCGACGCAGCAGATCCTCGCCAGCCTCGACTGGGTCCACAAGGAGAAGGGCGGCGACAGCTTCTTCTTCATCGGCTCGGATTACATCTGGCCGCGCACCTCGAACAAGATCGCCCGCAAGCACATCGAGAGCGTGCTCAAAGGAAAGGTCGTCGGCGAGGAGTATTTCCCCTTCGGCCACACCCAGTTCAACTCGGTGATCAACAAGATCAAGCTCACCAAGCCGAAGGTGATTTTCGTCACCGTCGTCGGCGGCTCGAACGTGGCGTTCTACAAGCAGCTCAAGGCCTCCGGCATCGATCTCTCGAAACAGACCCTGCTCACCCTGTCCGTCACGGAGGACGAGGTCGAGGGCATCGGCGGCGACAACATCGCGGGCGCCTATTCCTGCATGAAGTACTTCCAGTCCATCGAGAACGAGAACAACAAGGCCTTCGTCGCCGCCTTCCACAAGATGTGGGGCGAGAAGACCGTCATCGGCGACGTGACCCAGGCCGCCTATCTCGGCCCGTTCCTATGGAAGATGGCCTGCGAGAAGGCCGGCTCGTTCGATGTGGACAAGGTCGTCGCGGCCTCGCCGGGCCTGGAATTCAAGGACGCGCCGGAAGGCTATGTGCGCGTCGATCCGAACCACCACCTCTGGTCCAAGACCCGCGTCGGCAAGGCCAAGGCCGATGGCCAGTTCGAGATCGTCTATACGAGCCCCGAGCTGATCAAGCCGGACCCATTCCCCAAAGGGTATCAGTAGACCCTATCGAAGGCGGTCCGAAGCCCGGACCGCCGTGTCGTGTCGATCGACAGGACTGCCGTCCACCCGTGAACGGGTGAGACGGCGGTCCTTCACAAGGGATTTATGCGGCCCGGACATTGGCCAGGAATTGCCGCACTTCGGAACCGAGATGTTCCGACTGGCGTGACAGTTCCGATGCCGAGATCAGCACCTGATCCGCCGCGGCGCCGGTATGCACGGCGGCATCGGCCACACCCGTAACGTTCGAGGTCACCTCACCGGTGCCGACAGCCGCCAGGGAGACGTTGCGGACGATCTCCTGCGTCGCCGCACCCTGCTGCTCCACGGCCACCGCGATCGTGGTCGCCACCGTGCTGATCTCCTTGATGCGGTTGGTGATGGTGCCTATCGCCGTCACGGCCTGGTCGGTGGAGCCCTGAATCACGGCGATCTGGCCCGCGATGTCCTGGGTGACGCGCGCGGTCTGGTTGGCGAGTTCCTTGACCTCCGAGGCGACCACGGCGAATCCGCGGCCGGCATCGCCGGCGCGTGCCGCCTCGATGGTCGCGTTGAGGGCGAGCAGGTTGGTTTGCGCGGCGATGGCGTTGATCATCGTCACCATGTCGCCGATCTTCGCCACTGCCCCGCTCAGGGCCTCCACGAAACCGAAGGTCTGCAGGGCTTCGTCGACGGCCTCCTGCGCCAGTTGGCTCGAACCGCTCACCTGCCGGGCGATCTCCTGAACGGAGCTCCCCAGTTCCTCCACCGCCGTCGCGACGGCGGTCACGTTCGCCGCCGCGTCACGGGCCGCGTTGGCGACCGTGTCGGACTGGCCGGCCGTGCGGGCGGCGGTGTCGGCCATCTCGCGCGCGGTGGCCTGCAATTCTGTGGCGGCCGAGGCGACGAGGCCGACGATGCCGCCCACGGCGTTCTCGAACCCATCGGCCAGGCCCCGCGTGCCGGCCCGGCGCTGCTCGTCCGCCATCACCCGGGCCGCTTCCTTCCGGTGCTCCTCCGCCTCCGCGCTCTGCCGCAGGGAGTCGCGCAGCCCGACGACGGCCTTGCCCACGAGCCCCACTTCGTCCCGGCGGTCCGCCTGCGGCACGGGCGCATTGTAATCGCCCGCGGCCATGTCGCCAATCGTGGTGCCGAGCGCCCGGATCGGCACGCCGACGAGACGCCGGATGAGGGCGAAGAGAATGGCGGAGCTCGCCAGGACGCACAGGGCCGAGATGCCGATGAGGATCCATTGCGCGCTGTCGGCCGCGGCCGTCAGCGTCGCCTCGGGAACGGCGGTGACGATCGCCCAGCGATCCTTCGTCGCCCCGGCCTGGATCGGCTCGGCCATGTAGCGCCAGGATCGGGAATCGGGCCCGGTCACGACCTCCTGCACGCGCTCCCCGGTCTCGACCGCCCGTCGCGCCGCCATGGCAGCCGCGGGATCCAGCTTGTCGAGGGATTTGCCGACCACCTTCGCATCCGGATACGCCACCGCTCCGCCCTGAGTGGAGACCAGGGTGACGTAGCCGGTGCCGAAGGGCCGGACCGAAGCCACGGCCTGGCTCATGGCGGAAAGATCGATGTCGATCCCTCCGACGCCGAGAAACTTGCCGTCCACCGTGATCGGTGCCCCGAAGGACATGATCATTGTGTCCTTCCCCGCCACGGGGTAGTTGTACGGCTCGATGGCGACGGGCCGATTCAGCAATTTGGGCTGCTGATAATAGGCCCCTTCCACGGGGTTCTCGTAGCCTGTCAGCACTTCGCGCACGATGGTGCCGCTGCCACGGTTCCAGTACGGCAGGAAACGCCCGGTGGCGTCGGAGGTGGAACCACCGGCGAACTCGGTGTCGCGCGCGTCGAGAGCGTTGGCCTCCCACCCGGTCCATGTGGCGAGGATGGCGGGATTCTCCTCCAGCAGTCGCTTGAGAGCCGCATCGTAAATTGCGCGATCCTTCACGCCACTGCTTTGCATGGCGCCGGCGACCACAGCGATATTCTTCGCGATCTGGGCGACCTCGTCCAGGCGACCGCGCACGGCGCGCGCCTCGTTCGACAGTGTCTCCCCCTGTAGCGCCTCGGCCTGGGTGGCGAACGAGTCGCCGATCTGTCTGGTCAGAAAGATCGTTCCGACGGTGAAGATTGCTGCCAGCGACACGCTGCCCGCAATCGCGGCTTTGAAGGAAAGAGTGGCCATTGCAGGATCGGTTCCGCCCATAAGATGTGCACTGAGGCAATATTCAATTGGCAGGTTAACAAATGATCTATTGGTAGTATGATTTAAATTTCCGTTTCCCCAATGCAAGGTTTGTTATGAACGGATTAAAGGTTGTCCGATTACGCGAGGAGGACCGATGGTGGTGTTCGCACAATTCTTTCGCGTATCCGTAGGGTTTTAGCTCGCGCGATTGGGTGTTCGTTCATCGGTTGCGGAAGACTGGTTGGTGAAGAAGCCTCGTTGCGGTCTATTGAGAACTACCTAAGCTGGAATTCCAGCGGTTGCGACGGTCTCCGGCGAGGGCTTTGGGATGCAGAGCTTTCCCAGATCCTCACTTGCCGACGGTCCCACTCGGACACGAATCTTCTTGGGATCGAAATGGGGAAACGCCACGATGGTCGCGGAAAGCCGCTTCTGATGGCCGTCGAGCTTGCCGATCTCCACCGACCGGCCGATGGCCGCCGCCGAGACGTCGAGGCGCGCCAGGGCGATGGTCTTGCCGAGGATCGGTGATTTCGTGGCGCTGGTGACGATCCCAATCTGGGTCCGGCCGTCATAGACGGGATCGCCATGCACGACGGGCTCGTTGCCCGTGACGTCTAGGCCGACCATCCGCTTGTGCGGGTTGTCCCGTCGACGTGCCACCGCCTCCGATCCGATGTAGTGGTCCGGCTTGTCCTTGGGCACGGTGAAGCCGATTCCCGCCTCGAACGGGTCGGTCTGGTCGCAGAAATCGTATCCGGCGAAGATGAGGCCGGCCTCGATCCGGAGCATGTCGAGGGCGGCGAGCCCCATCGGCGTGAGGCCATGCGGCTCACCGGCTCGCATGATCGCGTCCCAGAGGTCGGTCGCCCGGCTCGGATGGCACCAGACCTCGTAGCCGAGTTCGCCGGTATAACCGGTTCGCGACACCAGGACCGGCACGCCGTCGATGCGCCCGACGGTGAAGCGGAACCATTTCAACTCGTCGATCGTGGGTTCCTGGGGTGGGCTGACGACGAGGCTCGACAGAATCGCCCGCGATCTCGGCCCCTGGACGGAGACGTTGTGAAGCTGGTCGGTGGAACTCTTCACCCAGACCTTCAGCTTGTGTTCCTCGGCGAGCTTGCGCAGCCAGATGCCGGAATATTCGTCTCCGCAGATCCAGCGGAAGTTGTTCTGGCCGAGACGGAACAGCGTGCCGTCGTCGATCATCCCGCCATGCGGGTTGCACATGGCGGTATAGACGATCTGGTTGACGGCGAGCTTTCGCACGTTGCGTGTCACCGCGAGCTGCATCAGATCCTCGGCATCGGGCCCGATCACCTCGAACTTGCGCAGGACCGAGAGGTCCATGATCGTGGCCCGCTCGCGGCAGGCCCAGTATTCCTCCAGCGGGCCCGCCGCGTTGAAGCAGGTCGGCACCCAGAACCCGCGATAATCTTCCATCTTCCGTGTCAAGGCGGCGGTGCGTGGGTGAAACCCGGATTCGCGGGTGAGGCGCGGTTCGGCATCGGGGGTCATGCGGTGGCTCATACCCTTGGAGAAGGCGCTTTCAGAATCATAGACCCGGACGTGTATGTCGGTGGGGCACCAGCCATTGGCGGGATCGATGTCGTCGGCGCAGGACGAGGTGGCGCAGACGAGGTCGGTCAGCGCCCGCAACAGAACGTAATCGCCCGCGCGTGACCAGGGCTCGTCCATGGTGATCTTATCATCCGGCCCGGCGACGGTGTTGTAGAAGAAGTTGATCGCCGGCCAACCCTTCTTCGGCTGAACCCCATGCGGTCGCAGGACAGCGTTGAAGTTGTCGGTGCAGTTCGAATGACCGGGATATCCCATATCCTCATAATACTTGGCCGAGCAGGCGAGCATGAACGTATCGTGGCGCCCGACCGTGTCCTGCACGATTTCGACCAGGGGGACCATGCGCGCGTCGAAATACTTCGACAGCAGGCCGGGTTTCGGCGCCGTCGATCCCATCAGGGTATGCGTGGTGGTGGCGTCGAGGCCGTATTCGTCACCCGCTTCGAGGGCCACGGCATCGAAGGCGAGGAAATCGGCGCATTGGCGCCCGTCCACGTCGATGATCTGGATGTACTGACCGGCCTTGACCGTGAAGGCCTCCGCCGTCGCGGCCCTCACGCGCAGGTCGAGAAGGGGCGGAGCGAGGGGCGGCGGCGCCCTCCCCTCGAGGGACGTGGCAGGCTCGATCTCCACCCGCAGATCGGTCGGCGGATCCTGCGCGTCCGGCGCCATCGGGCCGCCGGGAACGATGAGCACGCAGACCGAGGCGGCGGCCGCCGTCACCTCGAAGGCCGAGCCCGGTTGGGACTCGCCGTGAAACAGCGCGTGCGCTTCGAGATCGGACGCTGCGAGGCCATGCCGTGCGAGGGCGGCGCTTTCCGCCTCTCCGCCCATCCCCTCGCCCCGCCGGCGCAAGAGATCCCCCATGTTCGAGGCGACGCGCCCGTCCGCGGCCGCCGCTCCGAACGCATCGGGGCGAGCATAGAGAAAGGCAGGCTGGCACCCTTCCGGATCGACGATGCGCAGACGATCCCCGGCCTCGACCTCGAAGAAGGCTGAGGCTCCACCCCTCGCCGAGAACGAGAGCGTGCGCGGCGACGTTGCCCCCCGCGCGGGCTCTGGCTGCATCCAGATCTGGTTCATTCGACGATCCCTGGTATACTGGCCGCGATGCGGTCGGGCCGACGCGAGAGTGTTACGCGATCATTCCGCGGCTTGGGGCAGGCCCATGAAGGCATCGAGCGAGTCGTCCATTGCCTTCATCCATGTGGTGTGATGGGCCGGTGAGAGCGTGCCGGTGATGGTCGAGCGGTAGGATCTGTCGCGATAGGTGAGGATGCCCTCCATCTTGTGATGCTCCCATTCCTTGAACAGCTCGGCAACTTTGTCGACGTCGAGGGGAGGATAGTCGGTCGCCGCCAGGAGCTCGCGGACATACTCCGTCTGAAAGTCGATCGCCTCGAACGGGTTGGTGAGCGTGTCCTGATAGGCCAGCCACTTGGTGATGTCGGCGTTCCGCTCTTCCGCGCCCGGCAGGGTGAGCTTGCCCATCATGTAGTCGCGGGCATACCAGGCCTGGGCATCGAACATGTTGAAGGTGTAATACTGATCCTGCATCCCGATATAGATTAGCTTCGGGTTCGACTGCCAGAAGATGCCCTTGTAGATCCCGGCCGGATACAGGCAGTTGTGTGACTTGAGGCGCAGCTCGTCCGGCAGGAACGGATAGGTGTGCTGATAGCCCGTGCACAGGATGATCGCATCCACTTCCTTGGTGCTGCCATCCTTGAAATGCGCTGCCTTCCCCGAGAGTTTCAGCAGAAGAGGTTTCTCCACAAAGCCTTCGGGCCAATCGAAGCCCATCGGCTTGGTGCGGTAGCTGAAGGTGATCGATTTCGCGCCGTACTTGATGCACTGGGTACCAATATCTTCTGCGGAATAGCTTGCGCCGATCATCAGGAGATGCTTGCCGGCGAACTCGTCGGCGACGCGGAAGTCGTGGGCATGCATCACACGGCCTGGGAACTGCTCCAGTCCCTCGAAACTCGGGACGTTGGGCACGGAGAAGTGCCCGTTGGCCACGACCACGTAATCGAACTCTTCGACCTGATGCTCATCGGCGATCAGATCCTTCGCCGTCACGGTGAACCTGCCGGTTTCCTCCGAATAGCTGACCCAGCGGACGGGCGTGCAGAAGCGGATATACTTGCGAACATCGCTGCGCTCGACGCGGCCGGCGATGTAATCGTGCAGCACCGCCCGCGGTGGATAGGACGGAATCGGGCGGCCAAAATGCTCCTCGAAGGAGTAATCCGCGAATTCGAGGCATTCCTTCGGGCCGTTCGACCAGAGGTAGCGATACATGCTGCTGTGGACGGGTTCGCCGTTCCCGTCGAGGCCGGTGCGCCAGGAATAATTCCACTGGCCGCCCCAATCGGATTGCTTCTCGAAACAGACGAGTTCGGGGATCTCCTCGCCTCGGCGACGCGCGGACTCGAAGGCCCGCAACTGAGCTAATCCGCTCGGACCCGCGCCGATGATCGCAACCCGTTTCCGCATGATGAGATCTCCGAGAAACATCGTGTGAGGCGAGACGGCCCCCGATTGAGCCATCCGCTCCGACAGCGAGGATCGCCCCGCGCGTTCATTCTTCTTGGGAAAATTTTATGCCGGGGTGAAATGACGATGCAATAGTGACTGTTGGCACTACTGTGTGGGTCTGCCTCTGCATTGAGAAAACGAAGGGCGTCTGAGTTTGCGAGGATCATGCCAAATGGTCGTTTCGAGCAGATAATGTGCCATTACCTTGCATTCGCATTCTCTCTTTACGACCGTGGACGAAGGACCGGGGGGGTAAAGAAGGCCTTGGGTGGTGGGGCTGCCGACGATACTGTGCGGGACGTGCGCATGGGCGAGGCCGGCCGTCTCGCGACGAGCGCGTGAGATGCAGTGGATGGCACCGTTTCCAAGATGACCGTTTTAGGATGAGTGACGAACCGATCCGGAACGGTGGCATCGGGTTGACCGACGCCGAATGGTACAGACGGTTCGGCGAGGTCGCGGCTTCGATCGGAACCGAGTCTTTTCACCGGAACTTACTGTCCCTGTTCGCTCTTTCCATCGAGAGCGATTCGGGATGGATCATCCGTTATTCGCGTGTGGCCCCGCCGGACGTGCTCTACACCACCGGGGTTCCGAGCGAGATCGTGGATTTCTACAACAGGAAATGCCTTCGGATCGATCCGTTCTCCCTCTATTGGAAGACGTTCGGCAAGCCGGGCATCCTGACATTGTCGGAGATCGGGCATACCAGCCCAGAATCGATCCTCTATGCGAAGATCTTCCGCCCCGCCGCCAATATTTCCGACGAATTGGGGATGTTCTTCTCGACGGTGGGGCATTGCTGCTTCGGCTTGTTCCTCGAACGCGAGCGGGGGGAGTTCTCGCAGGAGGATGTCCGTAGGGCGGAACTGATCTTTCCGGCCCTAGAGGGATGTCACCGGAGTCATCTCGGCCACCTTTTCAGCAATCTGCGCTATACGAACGGGAAGCAGGCGGAGGGATTGCTCAACCGCCCAACCCTGATCCGAGACCGCCACGACGTGGAGGTGTTTGCCAACGAGACCTGGAAGCAGGCGGTCCTGGCTGATGTCTCCATCGAACCGATGCTGGAGACGCTGGCTCGCGCGGACGCTATCCAGACCGTCCACGCGCGGGATCATGTGATCACGTCGGAGACCTTCGATCGCGACTTCGCCCTGGCGCCCGGCGGCCGGATCTTCATGCTGGGTCCGAAAGTCTCGGCGCAGGACGATCTGGCCAGTTATCAGGCTGCGGCGGACATCCTGACAGCCCTGACGCCGCGGGAGCGGGACATCCTGACCCTGACCATGAAAGGCCAGGCCACGGGCGACATCGCGCAGATTCTGAAGATCAGCAAGGGCACGATCAAGAACTGCAAGATCCGGATCTATCGCAAGGTGGATGTCACGTCGGAACGGGATCTCATCAAGAAGTTCAGTCCGTTCTTTCCCTCGGCCTGACACGGGCCGCATAGCTCCGCGGCTTCCCGGTGAGGCCGACCCGCAGGCCGGGCTCACCGGGGCCCGGCGGCATGCCGCCGGCTCGCGGTCTGGTATCAGGCGGTCCGTTCGTCGGCCGGATGGGTGCGCAGGCGCATCGGGTCGTAGAACGGCGTCCGCACCACGTTGGCGACCAGCGGGCCGGTCTCGGTTTGGACCTCGACCTCGGTTCCGAGGGCGGAGAGCTCCGGCGGCAGGTGGGCGAGGCCGAGGGACTTCATCAGGTGGCGGCTGTAGGTGGTGCTGTTGACGGTGCCGACCTCGATTCCGTCCTTGAAGATCTTGGCGCCGGGCGTCACCGCCTCATGGTGCAGGATCTCGAGGCCGACCTGGCTGAAACGCTCGGTGCCCCTCCTCGCCAGCAGGGCGGCCTTGCCGCGAAAATCCGGCTTGTCGAGGTCGACGGTCCAGGCCAGGCCCATTTCCCACGGCGTGGTGTCGGGCTTCGGCATGTCGAAGGGGAAGAACAGCAGGCCGCCCTCCACGCGCACGATGTCGAGGCAGTCCCAGGAGGCCGCCACGATGCCGAAGGGTTCGCCCGCCTGCATGATCGCGTCCCAGAGGGCGATGGCGTCCTTGGCGGCGCAGAACACCTCGTAGCCGCGCTCGGCCGAGTAGCCGCCCCGCGCCAGGGACACGTCGCGGCCGAACAGCGTCGTGCGGACATGCTCGAAATACTTCAGAGTCGCCAGATCGAAGGGCGTGTGCGGCGCGAGGATGTCGAGGGCCAGCGGTCCCTGCAGCGACAGAATGTGGACGTCGTCGTCGCGGGCCGCTTCCACGGCGCGGCCTTCGGTGAATTCGGGAAGAACGTCTTCGAGGCTGCCGCCGCCATGCGAGACGCGGAAGGCCTGCGGCCCGTCCCGGTAGACCAGCACGTCGTCGATCAGGGAGCCGTTCTCGTCGACGATGTTGCTGATGGCCGACTTACCTTGCGCGATCTTGCCGACGTCGCTGGTGAGCATCGCGTTCAGCATCGCTTCCGCGTCCGGACCGGAGACGTTGACGATGCGAAGGCCGGAGACGTCGAACAGGCCCGCCCGCGAGCGGACGATGGTGGTCTCCTCGTAGCGGTCGGTGCTGTAGGATTGGGGGATGGGCATCCCGTTCCACTCGGCGTCGAGTGACGAGCCCAGGGCCAGGTGGCGTTCGTTGAGGGCCGACTGGCGGGGAAGGTCTTTGTAGCTCATGGCGGCTGTCCCTTAGAGCGCTCTCCGCCGAAGTGGATGCCGGTTCGGCGAAAAAGAGCGCGGCAAAACAAAGGCCTAGAGATGTGCCCCGACCCAACGTGGTCGGGCGCAGCTCTAGCGTTCCGTTTTTTGATTGGGCGGGCTCTGTCTCGTCCCGCGCGCGGGCTGCCGGAGCTCATGGCCCCGGCAGCCCGGTTCGATCAGAGCTGGAAGAACCAGTTCGAGAGGAGGAGCACCACGACGCCGGCGGCCAGCGTCAGGTAGGGCAGGATTCCCGCCCGGCGGCGGCTCACCGCACCGTCGGGGCCGACATGCAGGTCCTCGTACATCTCGGTCGGGAACTTGCCGCCGTCCTGGACATAGTGGCGGTAGCAGAAGACCGGGATGATCAGGGCGGCGGTGATCAGGCCGGCCCAGAGAGCGACCGGGTTCCAGACCTTCGCGCCCGCGCCCATGAAGATCACGTTCACGAAGGCGAATACGCCGCCGAGCACCAGGATGACAGTCGGTGCGCGGTAGGGGCGCGGGATATGCGCCGAGTCGATGCGGTGGATCCAGGCCGAGTTGAGGTTGAGGAAGTTGAAGATGATGTAGCCGCAATTCGACACGGCCAGGATGAAGAAGAAGCTCGTCGCATCGGCACAGGCGATCGCCAGGATCGCGAGGTTGAAGACGAGATCGGTCCACATCGCCCGCGTCGGCGCGCCGTGCTCGTTCACATGGCTGAGGTAGCGCGGCAGCCAACCGTCGGCCGAGCCCTGGTAGAGGGTGCGCGAGGACCCCGCCATCGCCGTCATGATGCAGAGCACGAGGGCCAGGATCATCAGCATGACGAGGAAGTTCTCGACGATGGGACCGCCGCCGACCATGTGCGCGAGTGCTGCCGCCACACCCGACCCGTCCACGATGGAGGCCTCCAGCATCCCCTCGACGCCGAGCATGCTCTGGAAGGTGAAGGGCACGAGGGTGAACAGCAGGAGGCAGAGCAGGCCCGAATAGAAGATCGCCTTGAACGTATCCTTGGCGGGATCACGGAACTCGCTGGTGTAGCAGATCGCCGTCTCGAACCCGTAGGTCGACCAGGCCGCGATGAACATGCTGCCGAGGACCAGTGTCCAGCCCGTGATGTTCCAGGCGCCCGGCGCAGGAGCGGCCGGCGCCGCGAGGGGGACGAGCGGAGAGAAGTTCTCCCAGTTCACGCCGTGGATCAGCAGCGGGACCACGCCGACGATGAACATCGGGATGATGACGAGGAGGCCGATATACTTCTGGACGTTCGCCGTTCCAAGGATACCGCGGTGCTGCACGGCGAAGACCGCGAGCATGAGGGCGGCGCCGATGAAGAAGGCCAGGTTGAGGGAGAGCGAGACCGGGCCGAGGGTGGTGGTGAACAGGGTCCAGCTGCGGATGCCGGGCGCCACGGCCGCGATGGCCGCCGTCACCTTGTCGGCATCGGCCATCTGCAGGGCGGCACCGTTGGTGGCGAGCCATTGCACCACGGCCGGCGACGTGGCCGTCGGCTGCGGCGCCACCGCGTTGATGATGTAGGAGGCCGCGATGGAACAGCCCAGCGACAGGACCGGCGACCAGGCGAACCAGTTGCACCAGACCGAGAGGGGCGCCACCAGCTTGGTGTAGCGGACCCAGGCCGCGGCCCCGTAGACCGACGCGCCCCCCGACTTGTTCGGGAACAGGCCGGCGATCTCCGCATAGGTGAAGGACTGGATGAAGCCCATGACCATGGAGAGCGTCCAGATCAGGAAGGCGAGCTTGCCCGTATTGCCGGCAATGCCGCCCACCGAGAACAGGACGAGGGCGGGCACGCCGCTCGCGACCCAGAACGCGCCCGTCCAGTTGATGCTGCGATGGAGTTTGCCGTCTCCGGCGGCTTCGATGGCGGGGGAAGTGTAGCCCGCCAGAGGCTTTGCCGCGGATGTCAGTCCGGTGCTCATGGTTGAATGCTCCATTTGTCTTGGCGAGGGATCAGTTCGGATCGAGACGCGCCCTCCGCGAGACTGCGATCCCCGGGCCGTTCGTTTCGATGAGGTTTGGGAAGAACCGAGGAGCACCCGGAGCCTCGTCTTTTCCATGAGGCACGCTCCCGTGCGCACTCGCCACGCCAGTGAGAAGCGCTGAGAGACATGTCTTCGAGAAATTTTATCGTTTGATCAGAAAATACCAGCTTGCTCACCACCGGCTATGATGGTGGGAAGCATGCCTTTAGTGGTTTTTGTTCGCTATTTATTTAGGTTGGCGGGGTTGTCGATGGACTTGCTTTGGACATGTCACCGTCGAATTGGCGCGAAGGCCAAAGTTTAGGGTGAAATGCCGGTATCGTCGCTACCCTGATGTTTGGTGGCTGCTACAAAGGTCCTGTCGGCACACGGGATGAAGATCTGTTTGGTGTTGTCCGGCTGATGGATGTCAGCCGGACGGTCGGGTCGTGCCGGGCAGGAGTGGCCGGCAAATCACGTGAGCGAGACCGTCGACGATCGCCTGGGTTCTCTACGGGAACAATCATTTCCCCTCGGGCTAAGGGCTGTCAAGCGCTATTGCAGGTCACCGCCGAGTAAGGACGGAAATTGAACTAAAATGCACCGCAATTGGCCGTTTTTATCCATTTATGCTCAGTATATAAGCAATCTGCTCAGGCAGAATCATTCGCTGCCGATGATCGCAACGCGCTGACATCCTTCATGGCCCGCACACTGTGTTGCCCTGAGGGGATCAATCGCCGAGGATGCCCGAATCAACCGTGGATTCATGGGCTTTGGCTCTGCTGGGCACTTTCAATTTATCAGGATCGCCCCTGCTTTTTCGAGAATTTGACGAAGGCCGTCGATGAAACGATCGTCCGGCACTTGCCTGATCGACATCGGGCCAACGTGCCGGCGAAATCGGCGATTGACATTTTTATTCTCGTAGCGAAAATTAAATTCTCTTAGAGAACGGTTGTTGCCCTATGGTTGGGTCACGGAGAGTCATGCTCCTTGGATCAAATCCTGCTCCGAGGGTTCGCATGGTCCGTGCCGACCGCTGCGACCGTGAATGGGAATGATGAGCCGGGCGATTGCCATATCGTCCGTTGTCGAGATGAGGCCGATGTCAGATCAGTTCATCAAGAGCCGGCCGGTCTATCAGTCGCTGGCGGTGGATTCCTCCGGATTACGACACCTGCTGGTTTCAGACTCTCCGGCCTTCAGCTTCGCGGCATCGCCCGGACAGGAAGCGGAGATCTGGTTCGTCGCGGCCCCTGACCAGGAGGGCCGTACGAGACCGCCCGAGGCCGGTGGTGGGCGATGCTTTCGTTCGCCACGGCACCTCATCGATCGCCTCGACCATCGTCTCGCGCAGGAGCGCATGGGGCTGCGGCTCTATGCAAGCGGGACCGAGGATTTCCTTTGGGACGTCTTCAACACGGCGCAACGCGCCGGAATGAACAAGCAGGAGATCTTCCAGTGCCATTCCGGCACCAAGGCGCGTCGCGTCGCCTGCGTCCATTGCCGGACCTTCAACCACGCAGTGACGACCACCATCGTCCGATGCGAGGGCTGCGGCGCGAACCTTTTCGTCCGGGATCATTTCTCCCGGCGCCTCTCGGCTTTCATGGGGGTCAAGGTCGATGCCGAAGTCGCCGGCGACGTTCCTCCCGCAGAGCAGGCCTATTCATGATCGTCGAAGGCAAGCTGTCGGCGCGCGTCGCCGAGATCGAACTCCTGAACCCGACCCTCAAGCGCTTCCGCTTCGTTCCGGAAGGCGGCGGAACATTCCCCACCTCACCGCCAGGGGCGCATGTGCTCGTCACCCTGCGGGATACGGACCGTGTCTGGCAGAACGCCTATTCGCTGGTGACCCCGCCCGATCAGCGTGATCACTACGCGATCATCGTCCGCCGTGTTGCGGAATCGCGCGGCGGCTCGCACTTCCTGCATGACATGCTCAAGGCTGGTGATGCCGTGGAACTCGGCGTACCTGCGAGCCTGTTCCCCATCGCGTCCCGGGCCCGAAAGCATATCCTGATCTCCGGCGGCATCGGTGTGACGCCGTTCCTGTCCTACTTACCGGTCCTCGCGCTTCGTGGCGCCAATTATGAACTGCATCAATTCTGCGCCGGCGACGAGGTCGAGACCTTTCGGGACCTGCTCGGAACCGATGCGGCGGGCGTTCACGTCCATGGCGTTGCCCGGGGTGCGCGGCCGGATCTCGCCGCCCTTCTCGCCGACCAGCCTCTGGGCACGCATGTCTATACCTGCGGGCCGGAGGGCCTGATGGATGCGGTCGAGGAGACTGCGCGCGGCCTCGGATGGACGCCGCATGCGATCCATCGCGAGAGTTTCGGCGGGGCCAAGGGCGGCGAGCCGTTCGTCGTCACCCTGGCGCGGTCCGGCCGGTCGTTCGAGGTCGGGGCGTCGCAGACTCTTCTCGAGGCGCTGGAGAGGTATGGCATCGAGGCCCCCTGCCTCTGCAGGGGGGGCGCCTGCGGCGTCTGCCTCCTCCCCGTGGTGGAGGGCCTCCCCGACCATCGCGATCACGTCCTGTCCGATGCCGAGAAGTCGGAGGGACGCCTCATCGCGACCTGCGTCTCCCGGGCCAGATCCGAGACCCTCGTGCTCGATTTCTAAGATTAGTCGACGACGAGGAGAACCGATCGTCGTCTGTTGATGCGACCGCGCGGCGGCGGGCGTCCGCCTAACGCGCTGAGACCGGCCATCGGTCGGGATCAGTGCCGCTTGGGAAAAGGTGGCTGAAATGGGTATTCACTTCAAGACGGACGAGACGTTCCGGGACGACTTCTCCTATCGGAACAGCGACGCTGCGGTCCTGCGCTTTCCGTTTCCGTTCAGCGAAGACACATACAGGTACTCGGTCAATATCGAACCTCATGTGAAAGCAGGCCCGTCGCCGGCCTTCGAACACGCGTTCGATGTGGACGAACATTACGTCGCGGAATGCAGGGAGCGCGCGATCGTCCTCGATCACGATCCGAAACGGTGTCAGGTGCTGCCGCACATGATGCCCGCGCAATGGGACACGCTCGAACTCCTGATGGAGAGCCTGTCCACGGATTACCCCGAGCATTTCAGCCTGAAGCGGGACGGGACCGCGTGGCATTGGATCAACCGTCCCCTGAACCTCGACCAACGCTTCGTCTTCGGCGACGCGTCCACGCTGCCCTGCGAGCCGTTCGAATACATCACTCGTCAGGCGCAAGGCGATTTCACCCTTCAGGATCAGCGGGACAATAATCTCTACGTCGATGGCGGTATGGTCACGACGCAGGCGGATTGGTCGCTGGAATTCGATATCGGGATGAGCTTTCACGAATGGCACGGGCCGGTACCGCTGGCACATGAGATCGGCGTATTCGACCGGGCGCTGCAATATCTCCTGCGTCTGCAATACGGGCATCCCGTCCGCCGGTTGAACTGGACGATGACGATCAACCCCCGTCTCGATACCTCGCCCGAGAATTATCCCGACTGGGGGCCCGACCGCACCACCCTCACGGCGGAGAACATCGCGGGCAAGCTTCACCTGCGCGTCGAGTTACAGACCCTGTTCCGCCTGCCCCGCTCCAACGCGATCCTGTTCGGAATCCGCTGCTACCTGATCAGCCTGCAGGATATCGAGCGGGTGAAAAAGTGGCACAAGCGCCTCCATCGCGTACTGGCGACGCTCCCGCCCGAACTCGTGGAGTACAAGGGCCTGACCCGCTTCTACGACCTGCTGGTGTCCCGTCTGGCCGCTATGGACGACGGCACCCCCCTGTCCCTCGGCATCCAGCCCGACCAGACCCAGTTGCCGGCCTGAGCTGCCTGTAAGATTTTGAGGCGGTGGTGTAGAGGCGGGCCGCCCGAACTATCGAGGGTCGGAAGCCTTGGAAATGGCAGCTGCAGACTTGCTGATGATGCCGCAAAGACCGGCAATCGCTGGTTTAATGAATAAAGTAAGTGGTGAGCGCGCTGGGACTCGAACCCAGGACCTACAGATTAAAAGTCCGTTGCTCTACCAGCTGAGCTACGCGCTCGCTTGCTCGGTGGGCCGGTCCCGATGGGGATCGGGCTGCCCGTTGGTGCAAGCGTGGCTCGCAATAGGGGGTTGGAGTGGAGGGGTCAACCGGTGCCGCGCTTGGCAATGTCATCGCGACGGTTTGGCTCGGGCTGCGCCGGAGGGGTGTTTGGCTTTTGCTGGGTAGGCCTGCCGTCTTGGATCGCCCTGAACGCGGGGATGCCCGTGTCATGATCCTCTCGGCAGTCTGGTAAACGGACAGCGCGGCCGGGGGGCGTCCTGCTGCCCTCGATGGCGGCCGTCCCGTCACTCCCGCGAAATGTTATCGACTTCGTCCGGGGCCCTACCAAACCGCGTGCCGACACCCTTGAAGGATATCAGCGGGAGATCGTTTCGTCGGCGCGCTCAGCCTCGGCGCGCGCCCAGCCCTCGCGGGTCTCATCGCAGAAATCGGCGAGACGACCCGCGGCGATCGCCGCACGCATCCCTGCCATCAAGTCCTGGTAATAGGACAGGTTGTTCCAGGTCAGCAGCATCATGCCCAGGATCTCGTCGGTGCGGACGAGGTGGTGGAGATAGGCGCGGGAATAGTCCCTCGCGGCGGGGCATGACGACGTTTCGTCCAGCGGTCGCGTATCCTCGCCGTGCCGGGCATTGCGCAGGTTTATCCGGCCATGGCGTGTATAGGCCAGGCCATGGCGGCCGGCGCGGGTGGGCATCACGCAGTCGAACATATCGATGCCGCGCATCACCGAGCGCATCAGGTCGTCGGGCGTGCCGACTCCCATGAGGTAGCGCGGCTTGCCAGCTGGGAGATGCGGCTCCACCGTCTCGATCATGGCCAGCATCACGGCCTGCGGCTCGCCCACCGCGAGGCCGCCGATGGCGTAGCCCTTGAGATCGAGATCGGCCAGGGCCCTGGCGCTCTCCACCCGCAGGTCGGGCAGGTCGCCGCCCTGGACGATGCCGAACATAGCCTTGCCCGGCTGTTCGCCGAAGGCGATCCGGCAACGCTCGGCCCAGCGTAGGGAGAGGCGCATGGCGCTCTCGATGGCCGCCCGCTCTGCGGGAAGCCGAACGCATTCGTCGAGCTGCATCTGGATGTCGGAGCCGAGCAGCCCCTGGATCTCGATGGAGCGCTCCGGGCTCATATGGTGGCTCGACCCGTCCACATGCGAGCGGAAGGTCACGCCCTGCTCGTCGAGCTTTCTCAGGGCGGAGAGCGACATCACCTGGAAACCGCCCGAATCGGTGAGGATCGGGTGCGGCCAGTTCATGAAACGGTGGAGGCCGCCGAGCCGCTCCATCCGCTCCGGGCCGGGACGCAGCATCAGGTGATAGGTGTTGCCGAGCACCACGTCGGCGCCGAGATCCCGGACCTGGCCCGGATACATCGCTTTGACCGTCGCCGCGGTCCCCACGGGCATGAAGGCCGGGGTACGGATCGTCCCCCTCGGCATCGAGATTGCACCGGTGCGGGCCTGTCCGTCGGTGGCGTCGACGCGGAAGCCGAAGTGGTCGGATGTAGCGTTTCGGAGGGAGGCAGTGTCGGACATGGGCCAGGTCTTTAAAGCTCCGCGCCGCAAAACGGAAACATGCGAGCCTCCTATACCCGGCCGGTCATCAGCACAGTCCGGAAGCTGACCGCGCCTCTGGTCGCCACTGCCGACCGGCGCTATCGCATCCTCCCATGATCCGGAGATTCCGAGCGGGATTTGCCCGTCCCGGCCGACTCACCAAACGACCGCGAGGGATAGCGATGCTCATGGGGATCTGGCTCGATCAGCCGCTAGCACTGATCATCGGCATACTCGCAAGCCTGTTCGCCGGCATCTCGATCGTCTTGATCGTCCTGACGAACGTGCCCGCCACGCGGGCGCATCTGTTGAACAATGTCGGCGGCATCGTCGCGTCGTTCTTCAGTTCGATCGGCATCCTGCTCGCCCTGCTCACCGGCTTCGTGGCGAACGATGCCTGGGAGCGGCAGGGCAAGGCATCGCGGATCGTCCAGACCGAGCGGGCGAACCTGATCGCCGCCTACGACCTCAGCGAGGCCACCGTCTCGGACATGTCGGACATCCAGAAGGCGCTCCTCGCCTATGCGAATGCGGTGATCGCCGACGAATTTCCGAAGATGGGAACGGGGACGGCGTATTCCAGCGAGGCGGGCGCGGCCCTCAGCGCGCTCATGAAGATGGTCGCCGACCCGGTGCACACCACGGCGTCCGGTGCCGTCGCGCATACCGCGCTGATGACCACGATCATGAACCTTCGCGAAGCTCGCGGTGAGCGGCTCGCCCTGAGCGCCAGCAAGAACGACGATTCGAAATGGCTGACGTTGCTGTTCCTCTGCACGCTGACGCTGATCTCCATCGGTATCGTCCATGTGGACAAGCCGCGCGCCCAGGTGATCACGCTCGCCATCTTCTCCACGGCGATGGTGGGAACGCTCTGTGTCATCGCGCTCCACGAGCGGCCCTTCGATGGTCCCTTCGCCATCGGGCCCGAAGCGTTCGAGCGGGCTAAAAGCATGATGACGACACACCAGGAATGACCGGCCTGCCGGGGCCGCGCCGCCGTCCCGCTTCGCGAGCGTGACACTGCGGGCACCCGAGAGGGGGATTATCGCGTCACTCGGATCGGGCTGGAAACAGCAGGCTCGAATCCCCGTACGAATAGAAGCGATAGCCGGCCGCGATGGCATGTGCGTAGGCCGCCCGCATGGTCTCCAGCCCGGAAAAGGCCGAGACCAGCATGAAGAGGGTCGAACGCGGCAGGTGGAAATTGGTCATCAAGGCGTCCACCGCGCGGATGCGGGTGCCAGGCGTGATGAAGATCTCGGTCGGACCGGAGAAGGCATGAAGCCTACCATTCTCGTCCGCCGCGCTCTCGAGCAGGCGCAGCGCCGTGGTCCCCACCGCGACGATGCGGCCTCCCCCGTCTCGCGTCCGGTTGAGAGCATCCGCGGTTTCCTCATCGAGAAAGCCGATCTCGGCATGCATGCGATGGTGGTCGGTATCGTCGGCCTTGACCGGCAGGAATGTGCCCGCCCCCACATGCAGCGTCACGCAATGGCGCAGGATGCCGGCGGCGTCGATCCGTGCCAGGAGCTCGTCGGAGAAATGCAGGCCCGCGGTGGGGGCGGCAACGGCGCCGGCCTGCCGGGCATAGACCGTCTGGTAATCCACCGCGTCCTGCGCGTCGGTGCTGCGCTTGCCCGCGATGTAGGGCGGGAGCGGCAGTTCGCCGGCCAGCACGATGGCCTCGTCGAGGGCGGGACCGGAGAGATCGAAGCGCAGGACGATCTCGCCGCCCTCCCCCTTCTCCGTGATGGTGGCATCGAGAACGCCGAGGGAGCAGGCGGCGCCCTGCCCGCTCCGCCCGAAGCTCACCCTGTCACTGATGGCGAGACGCTTGCCCGGCCGGGCAAAGGCGCGCCATCGGTCGGTTGCCTCGCGGAGGTGCAGCATGGCCTCCATCCGCAGCCCCGGCGATCCCGAGCGGTGACGGATGCCGTGAAGGCGGGCCGGGATCACGCGGGTGTCGTTGAAGACGAGGGCGTCGCCCGGCCGCAGCAGGTCGGCGAGATCGCACACCGCGCGGTCCTCCAGGGCCTCGCCCGGCCGGACCACCAACATTCGCCCGGCATCGCGGGGCTGGGGTGGCCTGAGGGCGATGCTGGATTCGGGCAGATCGAAATCGAAGAGGTCGACGCGCATCGGGCGCCAACAGCACGGTTCAGGGCTCGGGATCAATGGCCGGCGGATCGCCGTCTGGAAAAAGCGGGAAGCGGCCGTCGCGCATTGTGGATGCGGGACATAGACATGCAGATGAGGGCCAAGTCGCCGGAAGGGCCTGACGGGCGAAACCCATATCATCGCCACTTTTCATGTACCCGCCTTTCTCCACCGGGCCGCACGGTTACAGGTCTACGTTGAAAACAACCTTGACCGCGTCGGCGCGAGTCTGCGTTGTGGCCGGCCAAGTTGGCTCAGATTCGGTTCGTGCGATGACTGACACCTTCAAGACCGCCCTCCCCAAGGCCAAGGTTCCTCGCCGGCGGATCACGCTGGACTCGCAGTTGATGTCCTACTGGGACCGAGAGGCCCAGCGTCTCGATGTCATGGCGGCCAATGCCCGGTGGGGTTGGATGGCCCGAAGCTACGCGCGCAAGGCCGAGCGCGCGCGTGCGCAGAGCGCCCGCTCTGCCCAGAGAGAGGCGGATCGCGGTGTGGGAGTCGCGCCGGCATCGCAAGAGATCGAACCCCAGACATAGCAGCGACTAAACCCTTCACCGGCGGGTTCAACCTTTGCCGTGGCCTTGTCGATGGGGATGATCGTATGGGCAGGGCGCGCCAAGCCCTGCCCCGCCATTCGCCGGGCCCGTCACGGATTCTCACCGGAAATGGACCGCACACAGAAAGCCGCCCTCGCGAGCGCCGGAATCGGCCTTCTCGTGATGGCGATCAAATTCACCGCCTACTGGCTCACAGGCAGTCTCGCGCTCTATTCGGACGCGCTGGAGAGCATCATCAACGTGGCGGCGGCGGCCTTCGCCTTCATCGCCTTGCGCGTGGCCGCCGCGCCCGCCGACGAGGACCACCAGTTCGGGCACCACAAGGCCGAGTATTTCTCGGCGGTGATCGAAGGGGCCCTCATCATCGTGGCCGCCATCCTCATCCTGCGTGAGTCCTATTACGGCCTCCTCGACCCGAAACCCCTCGATGCGCCGATGTTGGGCCTTGCCGTCAGCGCGGTGGGGACGGCGATCAACGCCGCCTGGTCCATGGCGCTCCTGAGTCGCGGCAAGGTCTGGCGCTCGCCCGCCCTGGTGGCCGATGCCCGCCATGTGATGGCGGATGTCTTCACATCCGGTGGTGTTCTCATCGGCGTCGCCCTGGTGGCCCTCACCGGAACCCTGATCCTCGACCCGCTCATCGCCGGCCTCGTCGCCCTCAACATCCTGTGGTCGGGCTGGACCATGGTGCGCGATTCCGTGAGCGGCCTTCTCGACAAGGCGGCTCCGGCCGAGATGGTGACCCAGATCCGTGCCCTGATCTCGGAGCATGGCGAGGGGGCGCTGGAGGCGCATGACGTGCGCACACGGCATGCCGGGCAGGCGACCTTCATCGATTTCCACCTCGTGGTGCCCGGCGAGATGACCGTGAAGGACTCGCACGACATCTGCGACCGGCTCGAGAGTGCCATCGAAGGTGCCATCGCGGGGGCCGTCGTCGTCATCCATGTGGAGCCGGCCGAGCATGCCAAGGGCCGCGGCGTGCCGGTGGTGTAGGGGCGAGCCTCCCCCGGAATGCGCGAAAATCCACCGCCACGCGCACCGTCGTTCGAGCGTCATCCGACCCCCCTAATGTCCGCCACGGCCGGTGATTTGACGTCCGCTCGTCCGCGGACGCGTCCGGCCGAGGATGAGACCGCATGACCGCCTATTCCGTCGCGAACGGCACGACGCAGACCGCTCGCTTCACCCTGGCGGGCGCCGACACGCTGCAGGTGGACGGAACCCTGTCTGTCTCCGCCAACGCTCAGTCCGTGCGCTTCCAGGTCGCCCCGGACGGCGCCGAGATCCACAATGACGGCCTGATCGAGAACACCGCCGGGGGGCGCGCGATCCGCTTCGAGAGCGAAATCGGCGCGACCCTGACCGCGACGATCGACAATGGCGGCGCCATCCGCGCCGGGGACGATGCCGTGCAGATCCAGGACGGCACCGTCGCCGCCGGCACGCTCACCATCACCACGGATAGCGGCTCGACCATCGTCTCCAGCACGGGCCAGGCCCTCGACCTCGCCTCGACCTCGGGCGGGTTCCTCGCCGAGATCGACAATGCCGGCTCGCTGCTGTCCCTGGTCTCGGACGGCGTGCGGATCGGCGCGACGCTGGATCTCGTCAATAGCGGCACCATCCGGGGCGGTTCCGCCACCGGCTACGTTCAGGGTGCCGACGGCATCCAGTTCGAGGACGGGGCGAGCGGGACGATC
Source organism: Methylobacterium sp. CM6241 (assembly GCF_054817845.1). Taxonomy (NCBI): domain Bacteria; kingdom Pseudomonadati; phylum Pseudomonadota; class Alphaproteobacteria; order Hyphomicrobiales; family Methylobacteriaceae; genus Methylobacterium; species Methylobacterium sp. CM6241. Next base: position 3,097,084 of record NZ_CM139246.1, on the reverse strand, counting down.
CGCAACGATGCCGGCGGCGCCATCCTCGGCGACCGCCACGGCGTCAATATGGGCGAGGGCAGCGTCGCCACGGTGACGAACGAGGCCGGCGCCCGCATCCTCGGCGGCAACGGTTCCGGCATCGGCTCGGACGGCACCGCGACCGTGATCAATCACGGAATCATCACGGGCACCTTCGCGGATGCGGCCGGCTCCGATGTCAACGGCGCGACGCCCGGTTCCGAAGACGGCGGCGGCCCGGACGGCATCAATGACGGCGACGGCGACGGGATCGACATCGATTTCCGTGCAACAATCGAGAATCATGGCACCATTCGCGGCCTCGGCGCCGGCGGCACGGGGTCCGACGGGCTGCCCAACACCGCCGAAGGCATCGCGGCGGGCGGCGGCGACATCGTCAATCTCACCGGCGCGCGGATCTACGGCGCCGGCCTCGGAATCTTGATCGACGACTCGTCGCAGGGGGATGCGCCGTTCCTCACGAGCATCGACAATGCGGGGCTCATCCACGGCGGGTCGGGCATTGCCATCAAGATCGTCAGTGCCCTCGACGACGTGGTGGTCAATGCCGGCCGCATCATCGGCTCGGGCGGCACTGCGATCCAGTTCGGCTCCGGCGACAACACGCTGGCCATCGAGACGGGGTCGGCCATCCGTGGCCTCAGCCTCGGCGGCGACGGCACCGACACGCTCGACTACTCGGATTTCGGCGCATCTGCGCGCGCGCTATTCGAAACCGGCCGGGCCACGGGCACGGGGGGCGTCTCCGGCTTCGAGATCGTCAAGGGCTCGGCCTTCGCCGATTCCATGCGGGGCGATGCCGAGGCGAACCAGTTCCTCGGCGGCGCGGGCGACGACCGGCTGTTCGGCGGCGCCGGGGACGACATCCTGACAGGCGGCGCGGGAACGGATGTCCTGCGCGGCGATGCCGGTGCCGACACCTTCGTGTTCGATACGCTGCCCGCCGGTCAGAAGGACCGGATCGTCGATTTCAGCCATGGCGAAGACAGGCTCGCCCTCGATGCCAGCGTCTTCACGGCGCTGACCCCCGGCTCCCTATCGGACGAGGCCTTCGCCCTCGGCGCCGCGACCACGGAAGACCACCGCATCCTCTACGACGCGGCCAAGGGCCATCTCTTCTACGACGCGGACGGCTCCGGCACCGACCACGATGCGGTGCTGCTCGCGACCCTTCTCGGCAAGCCCGACCTGACCGCCTCGGACCTGCTGGTGGTCTGATCCGGGCAATTTTCGGCGCGGGGGCCGAGATGCCCCCCGCCGGGACATGGTATGGCCGCGGACCCACCTGCCCTTCCCGGCGACGGGATGTGTTGGTCTTCGCTGTCGTCAAAATCTGACGTTTGGCGCCTGATAAACCGTCGCAATGCGGGGCGGACGTTCTGCCTTAGGCTTTGACGCGTTTCTGCATCTCCACATTCTCAACAGGGCTCCCGCACTCCATGCCGGGATAGCTGCGCACCTCTCTCCGACCATGACGTGCGTAGAAGGCGCGTGCTCGGGAATTGAACGCACGCACCTCTAGACGCACGACGTGATGAATGCGTGCGGCTTGCCGCTCGGCGGCGTCGAGCAGCTTCGAGCCAGCACCCTCGTTCCAAAAGGCGGGATCGACGTGCAAGTCGGCGATCTGATCGTCCTCGACCTGCATCATTCCGATCAGCACGTCGTCCCGGATAGCGACGATGAAGCTTCGCCACTGGTTCTCGGCGTGAAGCCGCGCAGGGTCGAACGAAGCGAAGGTTTGAACCGCCTCGAACGGAAGTTCAGGCGCCCAGGTGACAAGCCAGGAGCGCCGCAGCAGGCGCACGAGAGCGGGCACATCACTCTCTTCGGCCGGACGAAGGATCATCCGCTCAGACGCCACTTGCGCTCCATGGGATGGCCCCGGTGCTGCAGAGCCTCACCCGACCATGACACTCATTCAATCTGGCGGCCAGAATGCCCAGAAGGGTGGAAAGCGAACCATGCTGCTCGTCGGCTCAGAGGTTTGACAGCGTTCGTCCGCGTGCGGCCTTGATGACTTCTTGGGCGGGGATGTCGACCCAGGTTTCACCACCGGTGTCCGCCCCCGCTTCCAGCCAGTCGCCCACGATCCGGTAGCCGAGGGTGTAGCCAAGCCATCGCGGGTACCGTCCCCCGAAGCCGAAGAACCACGCGCGGTGGTCGTGACCGTCGCCGGCGAGCGTCGCATTGTCCGGCAGGTGAGCCGCGAGCACCTCATCGGTCACGGCGCATTCCCACGGCGCGGGTGGCGAGCCGAACAGGCGGCTCACAAACTGGCCTGCCAAGCCCTCACTGACCAGGGCCTCGCCCAGGGTCCAGCCGTAGCCGGGACCGGCCATACGCATGCAGTGGTGGGCCTCGTGCGCCACGGTCTGGCGCAGGTCCCCATTTCGCAGCGAGTGCGCGAAGTTCGGGTTGTCGGGGTCGATGGTGAGGGAGAACAGACCAGGGCGCATGGCTTGTCCCGTCGTGCCGGTCTCCGGGATCACCGCGCCGGGCAGGCGCTGCACGAGGATGTCGAGCGGCGACACCGGTAGCACGCCTGCTACGACCTTTCGAGCGATCTCGACCTCATCAGCGATGGTGCTACGCCAGGGCCCCAGATCGCCGGATGCCTCAAGCCAATGGAGTCGCCACGTCATCCGATACTCCGTGTGCTTCACATCCCCACCCTGCCGTGGGGGGCAAGATGGGGCAACTTCGCCTACGGATGGAAAGCAGGCTTTGCCTCTGTGCACTGAAGCGGACGTTCCGCCTCCGACCCGGCCCAACCGGCCGGACCGCCATCGGCGCTTCTCCAGAGTGGCCGTTCGTCAGCCTTCCGACGACTTCGGCTCGGGCGGGTAGCAGCCATTCGAGGCAGGCATTTTTCACCTCGACGCCGTACTCTTCCGCTTGCCTCGCCAGAATGACCGGCATCCAGCCGGTCTCACTCGGGAATCGAGAAAGTGACCGCAGTTGACATCTATCGCTCGCGCCTCCGTGTCGCCGGACTGCTGGTGGTCGCATGTGGTTTGGTCGCGCTCTGCATCTGGATAATCTCCGCTCACCCTGGGACTGGACGCCGAGCCGCAACGCCGAGCAGCTTCAATGAGTTTTTAGCCTACTGCGGTGTTCTGCTATTTGGATTTGCTGCGGTGGTGTTGATCTTCGCGTTTTTTCAGCGCGGTCCTGTAGTTTCGGTGGGACCTAAGGGGATATTCGACCGCAGGATCTCAACGGATTGGGTTCCCTGGGCAGCGATCCGCAGCATCACGCCAATGCACATCAAGTGGCAGAAGCACCTCGTCATCGACGTTTACGCAGACGCTGATGCAAGTTTACCTTGGAAGAGTCGTGCGCGGCGTGTGGCGCGTTTAAACCGTGTTCTTGGGTCACATGGTTATTGGATGTCGGCAGTTGATTTACGTGGGGGCTTCTCTGCGTTGTCAGAGGTGGTCTTTAGCGGCCGACAAAAATCATAAGCCGAAGCAATAAATCTTGATCGTCGCAGTGATGTCTGCTTCGATGCGGTTGCTGCTCATAAGCAGACGGTCGCAAAACCTGAAGAGTTTCGGTCGTAGGCCGGCATCCACCAAGCCGCTACGAAGCGGATCTTCCCAGGGTCTGCAATGCGTCGTGAACAGACGGAATGAGCCGTCAGATGTGGACCGCCGGAGGAGATCGTTACTCGGAAGCCGGCCTGGATCGTCGGGTGTTGGGCGGACCGCTGCCTGAGGGGCATCATGGGCGGACGCCCGATCAGGCGCGGATCGTCCCCGCGCCGGCAGGGGCTGCCGCCATCAGCCTGCGGCGGCGGGCGCCGCGGCGGAGGACGTAGAGGGTGAGGCCGGTCGCCGCGAAGAGCGGCATCGCCAGGGAGGCGGCGAAGAACAGGAAGGCGACGAACCCGCCGAAGAAGCGGCCGCGATGCACTTCGAGCATGTTCTCGGCCATCTGCCGGCCGAGGGGCTTGTCGGCAAAGCGGGTCTGCGAGAGGCGGGCGCCGGTGGCGGGGTCGAAGGTCGCCTCGTCGCGGGCCTTCGGCAGGTCCGACGCGGTGGCGAGGAATCGGATGCGGATCGCCGCCTGTTCCGGCCCCGGCAGCGCGATGAGGGCCATATGCGCGCCGGCGCCCTCCCCGGCGCTGAATGTCGCCCAGGCCGTATCGAGGGCCGAGCCCGTGGTCTGAGGCGGCGCGCCGGGTCCGCGTGCCGCCCGGGGCGCACGGGTCTCGCCGGTGAGGAGCCAAGTCGCGGCGTTCCTGTAGCTGTCGAAGGACCACCACAGCCCGGTCAAGGCGATGGCGGCGTAGAAGGGCACGAGCCAGGTCCCCGCGATGGTGTGGAGCGACCACCAGCGCGGCCGTCCGGGCCGTTTGAGGGAGGGTTTCAGCCAGATCTTCCACGTATGGACTTTGGGCCAGCGCAGGTAGAGCCCAGTGGCCAGGAAGACCAGGAGGGCGATGGCGCAGATGCCGGTGATGCTGCGGCCCCAGCCCTTGCCGTCGCCGGGCAGCAACAGCCAGCGATGCAGCTTGCGGATGGTGGCGAACGTGTCTTCGAGGCGCATCTCCCCGAGGGTCCGGCCGTCGACGGGGTCGAGATAGAGGGTCGGCGGCCGCGCGCCCATGGCCGGGTCGTTGGCGAACCGGATGCGCGGGCTCCGCTCGGGATCGCCCCAGAGGGCCAGGGAGCTCACCACCCTCCCCGGCTGCTGCGCTTCGACCCGCGCCTTGAGGGCGGCGGGCGAGAGGCGGGGCGCATCGCTCGCGGTGACGAAGGCACGGTCGGCATTCGTCCATTCCGTCAGCGCCTCTTCATAGCTCAGCAGCGCGCCCGTCACGCCCACGAGGGCCAGGACGAGCCCCGCCGTGAGGCCGAGCAGCCAATGCAGGCGGAACAGAACGGTGCGGGTCGTCATATGCGCTCGCCTACGAGAATAACCCTGCGGTCCCGATTGCCCGGAACGGATCTCCCGCCGTAACGTCGAGATATGTGCCGACTATGCGCGCCCTCGGGGAAGTGCAGGGCTGCGTGAGACAGACCATCTCTCTGTCGAACGACGATAAGTGCCGAACTACGAATGCGAAGCCGGGTGTGTCAATTGTTCAATGGCGGATGGATGAATCTCATCGAATAGATTGGAATGACTATAAACCGCCGTGGAGGAATAATGTTTACTTATTCAGATTTGTGCCTTCGAGATAGACATAGAATATTGATATATAATTCAAATTTATAGGTCTACTCTTTCGTGCCGAAGCGATGAGGCGGCGCCATATCCGTCCGGCGCCAGCCTTCATTCGTCCTGTGTCTCGCCGAAAATGTCCTCGAACGCCGCGCGCAACGCCATGTCCAGTTCGGGCAGGGTGACGATCTGGCCGAGATCGACGAGGCTGGTCACCCCGTGTCCGGAGATGCCGCAGGGCACGATGCCGGAGAAATGCGACAGGTCGGGTTCCACGTTCAGGCTGATGCCGTGGAAACTCACCCAGCGGCGCACCCGGATGCCGATCGCCGCGATCTTGTCCTCCACCCCCTCCCCCTTGTCGGGGCGGCGCACCCAGACGCCGACGCGGTCCTCGCGCCGTTCGCCGCGTACGTTGAAGGCATCGAGCGTGGCGATGATCCAGGCCTCCAGGGCGGAGACGTAGGCGCGCAGGTCCGGCCTGCGCCGGTTGAGATCGAGCATCACATAGGCCACCCGCTGGCCGGGCCCGTGATAGGTGTACTGGCCCCCCCGCCCGGTGGCGTGGACCGGGAATCGATCCGGCTCGACGAGGTCCCCGGTCTTCGCCGAGGTTCCGGCGGTGTAGAGCGGCGGGTGTTCGAGCAGCCAGACCATCTCCGGCGCCTCCCCGCCGGCGATCCGCCCCGCATGCGCTTCCATCGCGGCCACCGCCTCCTCGTATGGGACGGGAGTGTCGCTGATCCGCCACAGGACCGGCCGCATGCCGGAGCGCGGCCGAAAATCGACCGTCGAGACGGAGAGACGGTCTTTGCCGGCGGGTTCGTTTACCAAGGCTTCACCATATCTCAGGAACACTCCGGCATGGCAGGCCCGGTGCGGGCCGACGGAGTTCGTGGCGCGTGGCAGTTCTCGAAGACCTCAAGGTCGATCTCTCGGTGGTGCTCGGGCGCAGCCACATGCCGCTCCATATGCTGCTGCGCATGGGCCGCGGCGCCGTGATCGAACTCGAATCCACCGAGACCGATATGGTCGAGATTCTCGCCAACGACCACCCGATCGCGCGCGGCCAGATCGTCGTGACCGGAAACCGGATTTCGGTGGAGATCACCGAGCTCATCCGCAAGGCGGACGTGGTCCGCATTCCGGGCGTCACCATCGGCGATGGGGCGGTTCAGATCCTCGATGGACCGGTCGATCTCATCTGAGACGCATGACGGCGCTTGTCGTGGCAGATTCGATCTGTTATCCGCTGCGCCGCGCCACACGAAACGCCTCGCACCGCCCTCCGGCGGAGAGCGCGGCGGAACGGGTGGCACCGATGCGGCCATGGCGGAATTGGTAGACGCGCTAGCTTGAGGTGCTAGTCCTGCAAGGGGTGGAGGTTCGAGTCCTCTTGGCCGCACCAACTCAATCGAGTTGTTGTACCCCGAAGCGTCTGATCCCGGAGACGGCCACGAGGCCGGACGGGATCATCGAGCGATTATCAAAAAGAGTGTCGTCGTGGTCGGATCTCGGGTTCAGGCCGGAGGTCTGGAATGCGCATCCGGCCGCAAGCTCCGCAGCCCAGGTTCGATGCGGGCGGATCGCGGCCGATCCCGAACCACGCGCCCGCCACGCCTCCTCACTCCGCCTTCTGCGTCGGGTAGGTGAAGACCGGCGCGGCTTGCAATTCCGCTTTCGTCTGGCGGATCTCCGCCTCGATCGGCTCGCCGACATGGACGCTCGCCCGGCCCTTCGTGGCTTCGGTCGTGGTGGCGGCGCCCGCAGGGCCGGTGGCCTGGTCGGTATCGCCGGTATTCTCCGCCTTCAGGACGGCATCGCCGGATTTCGCGCCCGGCATGGTCTCGGGTGTCACTTTGGCGGCTCGAGCCTCGGAGGGGGCGTCCTTCGGCTTGACGATGGACGGGTCCGGAAGCTCTCCGGCCTTGGCGTTGGTGTTCCACGCCATCTGGTCGAAGGCCACCGCGACCCGCTTGCCGCCCACACCGAGGAAGCCGCCGACATCGATCACCACCGCCTGGATGCGGCCATTTCCGTCCACCAGCACATCCTCGATGGTGCCGACCTTGACATGATCCTGGCCCACCACGCGCAGGCCGATGACCTTGGACGCCTTGAAGCTCCCCAGCGGGGCCTGGGTGAGGAAGGCGGATTGTCCCGTCTGGCCGTCCTGTGCGAGCGCCGGAACCGCCGAGGCGGCGACGATGAGGAGCGCGAGGGTACGGACGAATGCCGGCATGTCGGTTCTTCCAGACGATCGGGAGCGATCTGCTGAAGCCTCAACACATGCGGCCGGGTCCTGGTTCACCCCGGCCCGCGCCGTCCGATCGGCGCGGAGGTCCCGTGGTCGACGGGGTCAGTGGCCGAGCACCGATTGCTGCCCGGTCTGGGTCTCGGCCTCGGTCGCCTTCGCCATGGCGACGCCGATCTCGAAGAGCAGGAGATCGACCAATTGGCGCATCACCAGCGTGCCCGACGTTTCGATGATCTCCCGTGCCGCGATGCAATGTCCTGCCAGCGTCTGGAGGTGATCCTCCCGGTTCATTGCCGAAGAGTACATGGGGAGCGCCCTTTTGTTCTGTTGTCGAAGACCCTCGTCTTCGAGGTGTCGTCTGCTGTCTGCCGAGTGGCCGCCGCTCAGGCGGCGAGATAGGCATAGGAAGAGGGTGCGAGCACGGAATCCGGGTTGCCGCTGACGCTGCGCAGGCGCGCGAGGGTGCGCTCGTCGAATTCCGCCGTCGCCGCGATGATGTCCTCGCCGCTGATCGTGTGGGGCAGCCCGAGCGGGCGGGCGCGGAAGTGCAGCTGCACCACGTGCAGCAGGTAGAGCGTCGGCATCTGCAGCACGAGGCGGTTCACGCCGTGGTGCATGCCCCATTCGACGATGCCCGTGAGCAGGGCGAGGGAGACCGGGTTGACCACCTTGCCGCGGGCCCTGTGCGAGCGCGCCACGGCTTGCCGCGTCCATTCCCAGGTCCGGGTGCCGCACGGACGTTCGCCCTCGCAGAGCTGTGGCATGATTTCGGACAGAAGGTGCGGCCGCGTCGTCGGCAGAAGCCGGCTATAACCGATCACCCTGCCATCCTCGATCGCCAGGAAATGGATGGCGTGGGGCGTATCGAACTGATCGATCTCGCGGCCATCCGGCCTGGCGAGGTCCGACCAGCCTTTCTCGGTCACGAAAATCTCGTGGCGCAGGCGCCAGGCCTGCTCCATCTCGTCGCGGTAATCGCCCTCGTTGGCGGGGGTGATGATGTGGATCATGCCAGCAACTCCGTCCTCGGCGCATGTCTGGCAGTGCCCGGAAAGGTTGCGTACTACGGGAAACCGTAGGGTCGACGATGGCTCGTCTGGGATGGCCGCGTTGGCGGAGAGAGTTCTTCTTGCCGCATCGAGAATCCGACCTCCGAGGGCGGCGTCATGACGCTGACTGACAATCCCTTCGGACGAGAACGATTCTTGGATTGACCCCGGGGCGTTCTTGCGGACACTCCCCACGCCCGCGCCGATCTCCACGAAGGATGGCGGCGGGCGGCCATCTGGCATGCCATTCGCGCATCTGGCATGCCATTCGCGAAAGCCCATCAATGGAATTCTTCGCCCAGCAATTCATCAACGGCCTGACCCTCGGGTCGATCTACGGCCTGATCGCCATCGGCTACACGATGGTGTTCGGCATCATCGGCATGGTGAATTTCGCGCATGGCGACGTCTTCATGGTCTCGGCCTTCATCGCGCTCATCGCGTTTCTCATCCTCACCACCTGGTTCGGCCTCTCGTCCGTGGCCCTGGTCTTCCTCATTGTCCTCGTCATCGCCATGGCGCTGACTTCCCTGTGGGGATGGGCGATCGAGCGGATGGCCTACCGGCCCTTGCGCGGGTCGTTTCGCCTCGCGCCGCTGATCTCGGCGATCGGCGTGTCGATCTTCCTATCGAACTTCGTCCAGGTGGTGCAGGGCGCCCGCAACAAGCCGGTGCCGCCCCTCGTGCGCGACGTAGTCGTGCTCTACCAGAACGAGCAATACACCGTGACCCTGTCCTACAAGCAGGCGATCATCATGATCACCACGGCCGTGCTGCTCGCGGGGTTCTGGTACCTCGTGCAGAAGACGCCGTTCGGCCGGGCGCAGCGCGCCGTGGAGCAGGACCGGCGCATGGCGGCGCTGCTCGGCATCAATGTCGACCGCACCATCTCCCTGACCTTCGTGCTCGGCGCGGCCTTGGCCGCCGTCGCGGGCACGCTCTACCTGCTCTATTACGGCGTGGTCTCGTTCTCGGACGGGTTCGTACCCGGCGTGAAGGCCTTCACCGCCGCCGTGCTCGGCGGCATCGGTTCGCTTCCCGGCGCCGTCATCGGCGGGATCATCATCGGCCTGATCGAGACCTTCTGGTCGGCCTATTTCACCATCGAGTACAAGGATGTGGCCGCGTTCCTCATCCTCATCGTCGTGCTCATCTTCAAGCCTTCGGGCATCCTCGGCCGGCCCGAAGTGGAGAAGGTCTGACGTGGAAACCGGTTCGACCACCCCCATCGCCGCGACCGCCCGCGCCGAGGCGTCTCCCCTGCCCGGCCTGATCAAGGATGCGGGGCTGTTCGCCCTGGTGACGCTGGGCCTGTGCGTGCCCATCGTCAGCTACCGCACCGATCTCGGCCAAGGTATCGGCCTCGTCATCACCACCCGCTGGGGCACCGTGCTCGCCCTCTGCGCCGCCATCTTCGTCCTGCGCCTCGTGCAGCAACTCTACCTCACCGGGCGGGCGCGACGGCGGGCCGCCCGTGCGCCGGTGGTGGAAGGGGCGAGCCGCCTCGCCGGGATCCTCGCGCCGATCACCCTCGTGATCGCCCTCACCCTGCCGCTCCTCGCCACCCTCCTCACAGGGTCCCTCGGCGAAGGCCGCTACTGGATCGATCTCGGCATCCTGATCCTGACCTATGTCATGCTCGGATGGGGGCTCAACATCGTGGTCGGCCTCGCGGGCCTGCTCGACCTCGGCTACGTCGCCTTCTACGCGGTGGGGGCCTATTCCTACGCCCTGCTCTCCACCGTGTTCGGCCTGTCCTTCTGGATCTGCCTGCCCCTGGCCGGCCTGTTCGCCGCCGCCTTCGGCGTGCTGCTGGGCTTTCCCGTCCTCAGGCTCCGGGGCGATTACCTCGCCATCGTGACTCTGGCCTTCGGCGAGATCATCCGCCTCGTCCTCATCAACTGGACCGACTTCTCGGGGGGCGCGGCCGGCATTTCCTCGATCCCGCGCGTCAGCTTTTTCGGCCTGCCCTTCACGGCGGGAGAGAACGGCTTCGCCGCCACGTTCGGGCTCAGCTTCAACGCCATGCACAGGCTGGTCTTCCTGTATTACCTGATCCTGGTCCTGGCGCTCGTCACCAACCTCGTGACCCTGCGCATGCGGCGCCTGCCCCTCGGGCGGGCCTGGGAGGCGCTGCGCGAGGACGAGATCGCCTGCCGCTCGCTCGGCATCGACACCACCATCACCAAGCTCACCGCCTTCGCCCTCGGGGCGATGTTCGCGGGCTTCGCCGGATCGTTCTTCGCCGTGCGGCAGGCCTTCGTCTCGCCGGAGAGCTTCAACTTCCTGGAGAGTGCCATCATCCTGGCCATCGTCGTGCTCGGCGGCATGGGTAGCCAGATCGGCGTCGCCATCGCCGCCATCGTCATGATCGGCGGCCCCGAACTCCTGCGCAATCTCGGCTTCCTCAAGGCCGTGTTCGGCGAGGGGTTCGACCCCAACGAGTACCGCCTGCTTCTGTTCGGCCTCGCCATGGTGGCGATGATGGTGTTCCGCCCGCGCGGTCTCATCTCCGAGCGAACGCCCTCCGTCACCATCGCGGAGCGCGGCCGATGACCCTCGCCACAGGCATCAACCGGCTCGCGACGTTGCAGGACGAGCCCCCCGCCGCCATTCCCGGCGGCCCCGCCGATCCGGTGCTGATCGTCGACCACCTGACCATGCGGTTCGGTGGCCTCACCGCCGTCAACGACCTCTCGTTCAAGGTCGGACGCGGCGACATCACGGCCCTGATCGGCCCCAACGGCGCGGGCAAGACCACGGTCTTCAACTGCATTACGGGCTTCTACAAGCCGAGCGAGGGCATGATCCGCCTGGTGCAGAAGGGCGGCGAGACCTACCTCCTCGAGCGCCTGCCCGGCCATGACGTGAACCGGCTCGCCCGCGTCGCCCGCACCTTCCAGAACATCCGCCTGTTCCCGCGCATGACCGTGCTGGAGAACCTGCTGGTGGCGATGCACAAGCCGCTGATGCGTGCCTCGGGCTTCTCGATCCTCGGCATCCTTGGCCTGCCGGCCTATCGCAGCGCCGAGAAGGCGGGAATCGAGAAGGCCGCCGCCTGGCTCGACCGGATCGGGCTGACGGCGCGGGCCGACGATGCCGCCGGCGACCTGCCCTACGGCGATCAGCGCCGGCTCGAAATCGCCAGGGCCATGTGCACCGATCCGGTGCTGCTCTGCCTCGACGAGCCCGCCGCCGGCCTCAACCCGCGCGAATCCTCGGAGCTCAACACCCTGCTGCGACTAATCCGGGACGAGTATGACACCTCCGTCCTCCTCATCGAACACGACATGTCGGTGGTGATGCAGATCTCCGACCGGATCGTCGTGCTCGATTACGGCATCAAGATCGCCGACGGCACGCCCGACGACATCCGCACCGATACCCGCGTCATCGCCGCCTATCTGGGCGTCGACGACGAGGAAGTGGCGGCGGTGGAGGCCGAGGTCGGCCTGACGGGAACGCAAGCATGAGTGTCGCCGGCATCAACGTCCTCGTGGAGGAGACACGCGCGCTTCAGGCGCCGCTCCTCGATGTGCGCGGCGTCTCTGCCTATTACGGCAGCATCCAGGCCCTGAAAAGCGTCGATCTACACGTCAAAGAGGGCGAGATCGTCGCCCTGATCGGCGCCAACGGGGCCGGCAAGTCGACCCTGATGATGACGATCTTCGGCCAGCCGCAGGCACGGACCGGCAGCATCACCTATGCGGGCCGCGACATCACCCGCATGGCGACCCACGAGATCGCGCGCCTCAACATCGCCCAGTCGCCGGAGGGGCGGCGCATCTTCTCTCGCATGAGCGTGCGCGAGAACCTGCAGATGGGCGCGGCCCTGCATGGCGGGCGCTACTTCGCCGAGGATCTCGAGCGCATGTGCGTCCTGTTCCCGCGCCTGAAGGAGCGGCTCGACCAGCGCGGCGGCACCATGTCCGGCGGCGAACAGCAGATGCTCGCCATCGCCCGCGCCCTGATGAGCCGCCCACGCCTGCTCATGCTCGACGAGCCGTCGCTCGGCCTCGCCCCGCTCATCGTCAAGCAGATCTTCTCGGCCGTGCGCGACCTCAACGAGCGCGAGGGTCTCACCGTCTTCATCGTCGAGCAGAACGCCTATCACGCCCTCAAGCTGGCCCATCGTGGCTACGTCATGGTGACGGGCGCGGTGACGATGAGCGGCACGGGCCGCGAGCTCCTCGACAACCCGCAGGTGAAGGCCGCCTATCTCGAAGGGGGCCAGCATTGAGCGGGTCGGCAATGACGCCCTCACCCTCTCCCCCCTGCGGGAGAGGGTGCCTGCGGAGCAGGCGGGAGAGGGGGCGCCCTCTCCGGAGCCGGCGATCCCCTCTCTCGACCCGCTTCGCGGGCCACCCTCCCCCGCTGAGGGGGGAGGGAAAGCGCGTCACGCTTCGGATGGCATCGCCAGGCAAGACATCATGACCGAGACCCTGTCCCTCGACACGCCCAATCTCGGCATCTTCCTCCTCGTCACGCTGGCGATGGGCGGGGGCGCGGCCTGGATGGCGGGCAGCAGCTTCGCCCGGGGATGGCGTCCGTTCTGGCAGTGCGTGCTGGCGGGGCTCGCCATCGCGGCGGTCTCGCGCTTCCTGCATTATGCCCTGTTCTCGGGCACGCTGCTCTCGCCGGCCGGCTACGCCCTCGACGCGGTGGTGATCCTCGCCATCGGCGCGCTCGGCTACCGGGTCACCCGCACCCGGCAGATGACCACCCAGTATCGCTGGCTCTACGAGCGCACCGGCCCGCTGACCTGGCGGGACCGGCAAGGGGCGTGAATCCGCACCATCTTCATGCAACCATGCGCCATGCGGAGACGGTTGGATCCGCCGCGCTGATCGAGGGGAAATGACCATGAAAACACTGATGGCGATGAGCGTGGCGCTGGGCGCGCTGATGCTGGCGGGCACCGCGCAGGCCGAGATCAAGATCGGCGTCATCGCGCCGATCACGGGGCCGAGCGCCGCGTTCGGCGCGCAGATCCGGAACGGCGCGGTTCAGGCGGTCGAGGACATCAACAAGGCCGGCGGCGTCAACGGCGAGAAACTCGTCGTCTCGGTCGGTGACGACGCCTCCGACCCGAAGCAGGGCGTGTCGGTCGCCAACAAGTTCGCCGGCGAGGGCGTGAAGATGGTGGTCGGCGACTTCAATTCCAGCGTCTCGATTCCTGTCTCCGAAGCGCTGATCGAGGCCGGCATCATCCAGATCACCCCCGCCTCCACGGCGATCAAGTTCACCGAACGCGGCAACTGGAACACGTTTCGCACCTGTGGCCGTGACGACCAGCAGGGCGCGGTCGCGGCGGCGTATCTCGCCGACAAGTTCAAGGGCAAGAAGGTCGCCTTCATCCACGACAAGAGCACCTACGGTAAGGGGCTGGCCGAAGAGACGTTGAAGGCGCTGAAGGCCAAGGGAGGGTCCGCTGCGATCTCCGAGAGCCTCACGCCCGGCGAGAAGGATTTTTCCGCCCTCGTCTCGAAGCTCAAACAGGCCAATGTCGATGTGATCTACTTCGGCGGCTACTACACCGAGGCCGGGCTGCTGATCCGCCAGATGCGCGACCAGGGCCTCCAGGCTCCCCTCATGGGCGGAGATGCCCTCGCCGACCGTGAGTTCGCGCAGGTCGGCGGCCCCGGCTCCGAAGGCACCTTCATGACCTTCTCGCCCGACGCCCGCAAGAACCCCAAGGCCAAGGCCACCATCGATTCCTTCAAGGCGATCAAGTTCGAGCCGGAAGGCTACACGCTCTATTCCTACGCCGCCGTTCAGATCCTGAAACAGGCGATGGAGGCGACGAAATCGACGGATGGGCAGAAGCTCGCCGCACATCTGCACCAGGGCAAGCCGTTCGACACCGTGATCGGCGACATCTCCTACGACAAGAAGGGCGACATCACCCGGCCCGACTACGTCATGTACATGTGGAAGAAGGGCGCCGACGGCTCCATCAACTACGCCGGCAACGAGGTCCCGTAGGACGACGCTTACCCCTCTCCCCGCCGGGCGGGGAGAGGGAATGCTTACCGAGACCGGATCACGGCGTCGGGCTTTCCCCGTGCTGGCCGTCGAGCGCGACTTCGGCGCTCGGCACGCTTTCGTCCACGGCCTGCGCCCGGCGGATGTCCGGTGAGGTCGCTTCCGCGAGGAGGTCGGCGAGAGCCGTGTCGAGGGCGGCGGTGCGGGTCTGCTGGCTGCCCAGCCGGCGGATCGAGACGGTGCGCTCCTCGCCTTCCTTGCGGCCGACCACGAGCATGACCGGCACCTTGGCCAGCGAATGCTCGCGGACCTTGTAGTTGATCTTCTCGTTGCGCAGGTCCGACTCGACCCGGAGCCCGGCGCGGTTCAGCGCCGCCACGACCTCGCGGGCGTAACCGTCCGCCTCCTGGGTGATCGTCGCCACCACCACCTGAACCGGCGCGAGCCAGAGCGGGAAATGGCCGGCGAAATGCTCGATCAGGATGCCGGTGAAACGCTCCAGCGAGCCGCAGATCGCCCGGTGCACCATGACCGGTGCCTTCTTCTGGCTGTCGCCATCGACGTAGAACGCCCCGAAGCGCTCCGGCAGGTTGAAATCCACCTGGGTCGTGCCGCATTGCCAGTCGCGGCCGATGGCGTCGCGGAGCACGTATTCGAATTTCGGCCCGTAGAAAGCGCCCTCGCCCGGGTTGATCTCGGTCTTGATCCGGCCGCCCGACTGCTCCTCGATCTGCGCCAGGACGCGGGTCATCACCTCCTCGGCATGGTCCCAGAGGGCATCCGAACCGACCCGCTTCTCGGGCCGGGTCGAGAGCTTCACCACGATGTCGCCGAAGCCGAAATCGCTATAGGTCGAGAGGATCAGGTCGTTGATCTTGAGGCATTCGTCGGCGAGCTGGTCCTCGGTGCAGAAGACGTGGGCGTCGTCCTGGGTGAAGCCGCGCACGCGCATCAGCCCGTGCATGGCGCCCGACGCCTCGTAGCGGTGGACGATGCCGAACTCGGCCATGCGCAGGGGCAGGTCGCGGTAGGATTTCAGGCCGTGCTTGAAGATCATCACATGGCCGGGGCAGTTCATCGGTTTCAGCGCGAACCAGCGCTTGTCCTCGGCCTCGTCGCCGGCGCTTTGCGCGGCGAACATGTTCTCGCGGTACCAGTCCCAGTGGCCCGAGGTCTCCCAGAGCGACTTGTCGAGGATCTGCGGCGCGTTCACCTCGGCGTAATCGCCCTTCAGGCGGCGACGCATATAGGCGATGAGCTCCTGGAAGATGGTCCAGCCCTTGGCGTGCCAGAACACGACGCCCGGCCCCTCCTCCTGGAAGTGGAACAGGTCCATCTCGCGGCCGAGGCGGCGATGGTCGCGGCGCTCGGCCTCTTCCAGCCGGTGGAGATAGGCGTCGAGGTCTTCCTTCGTGGCCCAGGCGGTGCCGTAGATGCGGGTCAGCATCGGGTTGTTGGAATCGCCGCGCCAATAGGCGCCCGCCACCTTCATCAGCTTGAAGGCGGTGCCGACCTTGCCCGTCGAGGTCATGTGCGGGCCCCGGCATAGATCGAACCACTCGCCCTGGCGGTAGATGTTCAGATCCTCACCGGGCGGGATCGCGTCGACGAGCTCGACCTTGTATTTCTCGGCTTTCGACTCGAACAGCGCCCGCACGTCGTCGCGCTTCCACACTTCCTTGGTGAAGGGGGCGTCGCGGGCGATGAGCTCGCGCATCTTCGCCTCGATCTTGGGGAAGTCCTCGGGGGTGAACGGCTGGTCGCGGGCGAAGTCATAGTAGAACCCGTTCTCGATCACCGGGCCGATGGTGACCTGGGTCTCCGGCCACAGGGATTGCACGGCCTCCGCGAGGACGTGGGCGCAATCATGCCGGATCAGTTCCAGGCTGCGCGGGTCGGCGCGGTCGAGGAACTCGATGCGCACATCCGCATCGATCAGGTCGTCGAGATCGCGGACCCGCCCGTCGAGGGCCATCGCCACGGTGCGCTTGGCGAGGCTCTTGGCGATGCCCTCCACGACGGTACGGCCGGTCACCGCGGCGTCGTAGCTGCGGGTATTGCCGTCGGGGAATGTCAGAATGGGCATCGCGAACGAGTCTCCGGGGGCTCACTCCTGCGAACGAGGCAGGTAAGCGGATCTGGGTTTGAGGTGGCGCGCGGCGTCAGCGCGTGCGGCGCGGTTTAGACCGTTTCGCAGGAGGAAGAAATCCGCGCGGGGCCTCGGCCGGCCTTTTCCGGGCTCTCGCGGACGTGAACGAACTTCCGAGACGATCCGGATCGGTTGATACGAGCTGCGATTGACAAGCTTCCGGCCTGATCCGCCCATGCACGCACCAGGGAGCCGCGGCGGGCCGGTGGCGGGTCACACTCTTGCCGGTACGCCGTAGAAGCTCCGATCAATCAGGCCGGCCCGAAAGGCGACCGGCCGATGGGAGAGTATCGATGGCGAACCCAGCTTCCGCCGCTGCCGCCGAGCCCGTCCCGGCGGCGGAGATGCCCGCGCGCCGGTTCTGGCCGGAGGGCTGGTGGCGGCTCGTCGACATCAAGATCGGCATCATTCCTCTGCCGGTCTATCTCATCCTGGCGATCCTGCTGGCGGTCCTGACCTCGGAGGGCGAGATCAAGCCCGATGCGCCGACGATGATCGCGGTGCTGGCGCTCGGCGGTTTCACCTGCGCCGAGATCGGCAAGCGGCTGCCGGTCCTCAAGACCATCGGGGCGGGCGCGATCTTCGCGACCTTCATCCCCTCGGCCCTGGTCTATTACATGCTGATCCCGACGCCGCTGGTGAAGGCGATCACGGATTTCACCAAGTTCACCAACTTCCTCTACCTGTATATCGCCACGATCATCGTCGGCAGCATCCTAGGCATGGACCGCGAGGTGCTGATCAAGGGCTTCCTGAAGATCTTCGTACCCCTGGCGGCCGGCTCCGTTGCGGCGGCCTGCGTGGGCACGCTGGTCGGCACCCTGCTCGGCCTCGGCGCCTATCACACGTTCTTTTTCCTGGTCGTCCCGATCATGGCCGGCGGCGTCGGCGAAGGGGCGATCCCGCTCTCCATCGGCTACGCGGCCATCCTCGGCCAAGGCCAGGGCGATGTGTTCGCGCAGGTGCTGCCTCCCGTCATGCTCGGCAGCCTGACGGCGATCGTGCTGGCGGGCACCCTCAATGCCGTGGGCAAGCGGCTGCCGCATCTCACCGGCGAGGGCCGCCTGCAGCCGGACCGGGACAACGACGTCACTGCCGCCAAGGTCGAGGACGCGCCGGTGGACGCGGCGACGGTGGGCGCGGCCGCGCTCACCGCCGTGACGCTCTACCTCCTCGGCGTGATGACGCACCACCTCACCGGGCTCCCCGCCCCCGTGGCGATGCTGTTCCTCGCGGTGCTCGCCAAGCTCGCCAGCGCCGTCTCGCCGCGCCTCCAGGCCGGCGGTTTCGTCGCCTACAAGTTCGTGCAGATCAGCATGACCTATCCGCTGCTCTTCGCCATCGGCGTGTCGATGACCCCCTGGGACAAGCTGGTGGCGGCGTTCACGCTGGCCAACCTCGTCACCATCGTCTCGACCGTGGTGACGCTGATGGGCACCGGATTCCTGGTGGGCCGCCGCCTCGGCATGTACCCGATCGAGACCGCCATCGTGAATGCGTGCCATAGCGGCCAGGGCGGCACCGGGGACGTGGCGATCCTCACCGCCGCCAACCGCATGGCGCTGATGCCCTTCGCCCAGATCGCCACCCGCATCGGCGGCGCGCTGACGGTGACGGGGACGCTGGTGGTGATGCGCTGGGTCAGCGGGGGCTGAGGGGAGCGGCCACGACGACCTCCGTCCTCACCGAATTCGCGATGAAGCACTCCTCATGCGCGGCCTCGTGGAGCGCCGCGAGTTGGTCGGCATCCGGCGTGGCGCCGGCCCAGTCGATCTCCGGGCGTAGCGTGACCCGCGTCACCGCGCGACGTCCGGGCTTCGTCTCCTCCAGCACGCCCTCGGCATGGTCCCGATAGGCGGTCACGCCGAATCCGGCGAGGCGCGCGAGGTGGAGGAAGGTCAGCATGTGGCAGCTCGACAGTGCCGCGACCAGCATCTCCTCCGGGTCGACGGCCTCGCGAGCGGCCCATTTCCCGACCACGTGCTCCGATGCGGTGCCGGCGAGCGTCACGCCGCCATCGAACTCGACCGTGTGCCCCCGGCCGTAGCGCCCGGCGGCGAAATCCTCCCCGGGCTTCAGGGCCCAGGCGACATCCGCGATATGGGTCGACATGGTCGGTCTCTCCGGTTGTCGACGGCGCGCGTCATGCGCCGTGGGCCGCATTGCTGTCGGCCGGTGCCTCGTCCCGGTCGATCATGCCGTAATCGCGCAGGACATGGGCGATCCGCAGACGATAATCGCGAAACACTCCGCCACGTCCTTCCGCCTGGGTCGCCCGATGGTGCGGGCGTTCGCGCCAGGCGCGTACCGCCGCCTCGTCCCGGAAGAACGACAGCGACAGGACCTTGTCAGGCTCGGTGAGGCTTCGGAAACGTTCCACCGACAGGAATCCGTCGATGCCGGCAAGCTCTTCCCTGAGAGAGGCGGCGAGATCGAGATAGCGGTCGGCGCGATCCGGTGCCGGCCAGACCTCGAAGATGACCGCGATCACGCCGGCTCTCCGGTCACGCGGTGTGGGGTCACCCTGTTCCAGGCGCGCATAGATGGCTCGACGGCCTCCGTCCGCGACTTCTCGCTCCCCTCTCGAAGGACACATGCGATCATGAACGCCTCGTCTCCTGCCTTGGCCGAGGCAGGATCATAGGCGATGGCCCGCCGACGATGCTTCGGTTAAGATCGAACGATGCAGGATGGCCCCGTCATCGCCGCCGTCGCCGCGCTTCTCGGCGACCCCGCCCGCGCCAACATGCTCACGGCGCTGATGGACGGGCGCGCCCTCACGGTGAGCGAACTCTCCGAGGTGGCCGGCATCGCCCTGCCGACGGCGAGCGGGCATCTCGCCAAGCTCGAAGCGGCGGCCCTTCTCACCGTCGAGCGGCAGGGACGGCATCGGTATTATCGCTTGTCCGGGTCGGACGTCGCCGTCGTCCTGGAGCACCTGATGGGCTTGGCCCAGCGCACCGGGGCGGTCCGCACCCGAACAGGCCCGCGCGACGCGGCCCTGCGCGAGGCCCGTATCTGCTACGACCATCTGGCCGGCGAGCGCGGCGTCCTGCTCCTGCAGGGCCTCATCGCGCGGGGGTGGATCGACGAGGCGGAGACGAATCTCACCGCCTCCGGCCGTGAGGGCCTGACGGATCGGGGACTCGACGTCGCGTCGCTGGAGCGGGGACGCAGGCCCGTCTGCCGCTATTGTCTCGACTGGAGCGAACGCCGGAATCATCTCGGCGGCGCGCTCGGCGCGGCTCTGCTGCACCATGTCCTCGACCGGGCTTGGGCCTCCCGCGCGGACGGCCGCGTGATCGCCTTCACGACGGACGGCGCGCGCGCCCTGTCAGCCGCCTTCGGTCCTCCCGCCTGAAACGCCTCGATCCGTCTCCTCCACCGCCTCGCACGCAAACGGCGAAGGCGGGGCATTCACCCCGCGCCAGCGCCCATACGTCCAGGGGGCATACCAGGCCGAGCGCGGAGGCAGGACGTCCGGCACGATGTCGATCCCATGCGTGCCGAACGGGCCGCAGCGGCAGATGCGCGAGAACCCGATCCAGCCGCCCGGCCAGATTCCGTGCCGGCGGATGGCCTCGTCGGTGTAGTCCGAACAGGACGGCCAGTGCCGGCATTGCCGGCCGATCAGGCCCGACAGGGTGAGCTGGTAGCCCCGGATCGCCCAATGGGCCGCGCGGCGGACCATGGCTCTATTCGGCGGCCTGGGCCTTGGCGGCGACCTGATCGAGGGCATTCACCACGGCGTCGAAGGTGAGGAGGGTCGAGGCGTGGCGCGCCTTGAAATCCCGCACCGGCTCTAGAACGGCGAGGTCGGCCCACTCGCCCTGCGGTGCCGGCCCGTTCTCCTTGAGCATGCGACGCACCGTGTCGCGCACCTCCCGTAACTCGTCCGCCGTGGCGCCGACCACGTGGCGGGCCATCAAAGAGGACGAGGCCTGGCCCAGGGCGCAGGCCTTCACGTCATGGGCGAAGTCCGTCACCGTGCCGTCCTTCACCGAGAGATCGACGGTGACGGTGGAGCCGCAGAGCTTGGAATGGGCGGTGGCGCTGGCATCCGGAGCGTGGAGCCGGCCGAGACGCGGGATGTCGGCGGCGAGTTCGAGAATGCGGCGATTGTAGATGTCGTCGAGCATATGGGAGGTCCCGTCGGGGCGCCGACAGACAGCCGGCTTCCGATCACGATGGTCTGATCCGCATTCCCCGCATTGCGCGGCGGCGCGATAACGACGATATAGGCGCCAGCGTACCGTTTCGCGAGGAGGCGGTTCGTCGACCAGGGTCGCGCCCACGGCCAAGGAGACCTTAACGTTCGGGCGCCGGCCTGCGGCAACGCGGCTGAAAACGCGACCGAGATGGTTCGACGATGTACGCAAAACCAGATAGTTCGACGATGAACGCACGTGTCGCCCGTGCGGGAGATGCCATGGATGCCGCGCTCAAATCCCTCTCCTATCGCCTGACCGACACGGATCATCAGGGAATGGACCCGATTGCCACGGCTGCGCCGGCCACCCTGAACGGCATGCGCAACGACAATTCCCGCCCCGTCGAGGCCCCCGCCGAGGTCGCTCCCCTGCCCGCTTCGGCCAAGCGCGTGCCCGATGCCGTGGCCACCGGCCGTCCGAGCCGGGAAGAGGCCGAGGCCGCCGTGCGCACTCTGCTGCGCTGGGCCGGCGACGACCCGAATCGCGAAGGCCTCAAGGATACGCCCGCCCGTGTGGCGAAGGCCTATGGCCAGCTCTTCGGCGGCTACGAGCAGGATGCCGACGCCCTGCTCGAGCGCGTGTTCGAGGAGGTGGAGGGTTATTCCGACATCGTGCTCGTGCGCGACATCCCGTTCTACTCCCATTGCGAGCACCACATGGTGCCGTTCATGGGCCTTGCCCATATCGCCTATTACCCGACCAAGGGCGTGGTCGGCCTGTCGAAGCTCGCCCGCGTGGTCGACACCTTCGCCCGCCGCCTGCAGACGCAGGAGACCATGACGGCCCAGATCGCCGACGTGATCGAGAACATTCTCAAGCCGCGCGGCATCGCCGTGATGGTGGAGGCCGAGCATCTCTGCATGGCCATGCGCGGCGTGCAGAAGGCCGGCGTCTCCACCCTGACCACGCAGTTTCGCGGCGTGTTCAAGGACGATGCCAACGAGCAGGTCCGGTTCCTGACCCTCGTCCGCAACAACAAGAACTGACGCGGGCATTCCACGCGATGACGGTGAGCCAAGCTACCGCCGCGCCCGGTGGGTTCTCCCCGCCCGGTTCGCGCAAGGATGTGGAGGAAGGCGCAACGCTGACCCCGCGCTTCGACGCGAACGGTCTCGTCGCCTGCATCGCCGTCGATGCCCATGACGGCCGGGTCCTGATGCTTGCCCATATGAACGCCGAATCCCTGCGGCTCACCCTGGAGACCGGCGAGGCCTGGTACTGGTCGCGCTCGCGGAGCGAGCTCTGGCACAAGGGCGCCACCAGCGGGCAGGTCCAGCGCGTCGTCGAGATGCGGGTCGATTGCGACCAGGACGCGCTCCTGATCTCGGTGGAGGTCGGAGGCGATGGCGGATGTTGCCATACCGGGCGACGCTCCTGCTTCTACCGCGCCGTCTCCCTCGATCCGGTATCCGGCGAGGCCCTGCTCGGACCCGCCGGGCCGTGACCTGGGATGGGCTGTCCTTTCGCGGGGTCGCCCTCTACCGCCAGGGCATGCTGTCCACCCTGTCGCAGAAGCCGGTCTTTCCACGGGGCAGTGTCGAGCCCGTGGCCGAACCGAAGCCGTCGGGACCGCGAATCGGTCTGGCTCTGGGCGGCGGTTCCGCGCGGGGCTGGGCGCATATCGGCGTCATCGAGGTGCTGGAAGAGGCCGGCATCCACCCCGATATGGTGGCGGGCTGCTCCATCGGTGCCGTCGTGGGGGGCTGCTACGCCGCCGGCAAGCTCGATCTGCTCAAGGATTTCGCCCTGTCGCTGACGAGGCGGCGGGTCATGGGGCTCCTCGACCTGCGCCTGGGGTCTGGCCTCATCGCCGGCGAGCGGTTGAAGCGCCGCCTCGAAGGCGATCTCGGCACGCGGCGGGTGGAGAACCTGCCGATCCGCTTCGCCAGCGTCGCGACGGATCTCGGCTCGGGCGACGAGGTCTGGCTGACCCGTGGCTCCCTGGTGGAGGCGATCCGGGCCTCCTACGCCCTCCCCGGCCTGTTTCCCCCGGTGCGCCTCGACGGGCGCCTCATGATGGACGGAACGCTGGTGAATCCGGTGCCGGTCAAGCTCGCGCGCGGGCTCGGGGCCGAACTGGTGATCTGCGTGAACCTCAACGGCGATCCGCGGGCCGAGCCCGGTCTGGTGATCGGGCCTGACGGTGACGGGGCCGCCTCGCCGGCCCTGCCCCTCACCACGTCGCGCCGGGGATGGAACCTGCTGAACCGCATGCGCGGTACCGGTCGGCGCGGGCCGGCGCCACGCCCTGCCCCGCCCCGCGAGCCCGGCCCTCCCGGCATGGGGCGGGTGATGTTCGACGCGTTCAACATCACCCAGGACCGGATCTCGCGGGCGAGGCTGGAGCGGGACCCGCCGGATCTCATGCTGTCCCCGCGCCTCGCGGAGATGGGCTTGTTCGAGTTCCACCGCGCCGAAGAGGCGATCCTCCTCGGGCGGGAAGCGGCCAAGGCCGCCCTGCCGCGCATCAGGGAACTCGTCACCCTGGCGGCCGAGCGGGTCTGACCCTGCCGGGGCCCCTCCGCTCCGCGTGAGGGATCCCCGACGCCGTGTCAGGCCATGGTGATGTAGTCGCGCATGGCCTGGTGCTCCGCCTCCACGGCGGCGATCCGGCGCTTGACCACGTCACCGATGGAGACGAGGCCGGCGAGCCGCCCGTCCTCGACCACGGGCACGTGGCGGAAGCGCCCGTCGGTCATCAGCTGCATGACCTCCTCGACGGTATTCGACCGGGTGCAGGTGGTCACCGACGCCGTCATGTGCTGCGAGATCGGAGCATCGAACGCCCCCGCTCCCTGGCGGGACAGGGCCCGGATGATGTCCCGCTCGGACAGGATGCCGAGGACCGCGCCCTCGTCATTGCTCACCACGATGGCGCCGATCCGCTTCTCGGCGAGGAGATGGATGGCGTCGTCCAGGGTCCGGTTCGGCTCCACAGTGACGACTGAGCCGCCCTTCTCGGAAAGGATGCGTGCGACGGTCATGACCATGATCTCCCATAGGCTGTTACGCGGGCCGGGTTGATCCCGGCGCATCACGGAATTGTGTGACGTCATGTCTGACGTGACAACCCACGGGACCGTCCTTCCGATGCCAAAACATGCGGAAAAATTATGCTTTTGCGCCTCCTAAGCGGTCAAATATCGGAAAGAGGAAAAATCCTGCCAGGAACCCGCCCAGATGGGCGTCCCATGCCACGGTCGAGGATTCCGCGCCCAGCGGCAGCGAGATGATCCCGAAGACGAAGTTGGTGACGAGCCAGATGCCGAGGAACATCACCGCCGTGCGATTGCGCAGGAGTTCGGGGATGGTCTGGAGCGGCGGCTGGGCGGCGTGCTGCCAGGGCTGGCTGGCATGGAAGGACGGCGGCGGCTGGAACACGAAGCGCGCGGCGGCGGCCATCAGCGCCGAGACAGCGGCCGAGGCGCCGATCAGCGGGGCCGTGCTCAACGGGTCGATCGCCACGTGGAGAACGCCTCCCGCCACCGCGCCGATGAGCCCGAGGAGGCCATAGCGCCAGGGGCCGCATCGCCGCGCCACGGGGGAGCCGAAGGCGGCGAGCCAGACCACGTTGAAAATGACATGCGTCCACGAGCCGTGCAGCAACGCATAGGTGGCGAAGGTCCAGAGGCTCGCGGACGGGTTGGCCACCACGTATTGCGCGAAGGCCGCACGGGCCTGGACCACATCCGTGTCGCCTGTTGCCGAGGAGGCGGCCGACAGGATCTCCGCGGCCCGGTCCGGGTCCACCGAGGCGAGCCAGCGGCCCGGGATCAGGGCCAGGTTCAGCAGAAGCGTGATGTCCCATTCGTCCGGGAGGACGAATTCCCGCAGGGCATGGAGGCCGAGCAGGAGGGCGATCGAGGCCGTCACCGCGCCGGGCATGTTGAAGACGGGGACGCGGCTTTGGCGCGGCAGATCGGGCATGGCATCCATGGCGCCACCATGTCGGCGCGGATGCCGCCGCCGCAAGCCCCCGGCCCATGCAAATTCAGGCGAGCGATGCGCGATTCCGGCGCAGCCCTCCACGACCCGAACGGTCCGACGATGCAGGACATCGCCGCGATGGGTGCCGTGCGGCAGCGTTTCCCCCGCCGCGTTAACCCTAATCAGAGCTTAAGCGAGCGTGCCGCCTTGGACGGGCATAGAGTGTGCGGCAGGCTTGTTAACCGAACCGGCAGCTGTGTCCAGCGCCGGATGGATCGGGCCGATTTCGAACAGGTCCCAGCGGGACCGTGCCACGACGGGACGCCATGAAGCATCCGACCAGCCGTATGCTCTATCATTACTGGGACCGGCTTCGTGGTACGCGGGCCGCGCCCGAGAGGAGCGAGATCGAGCCCGGCGAGATCCGCAACCTCCTCTCCGAGAGCCTCATCCTCGAACTCGACATGGCGCGCTCGGCCGCGACGGTCCGGCTCGCGGGGACCCGCGTCTGCGCCCTGTTCGGGCGCGAATTGCGCGGCAGCGCCTTCGGCGACATCTGGGGTGCGGGACAGGCCGATCCCTGGCGCCTCGTGGAGACGGTGGCGGTCGATACGGTGGGGATCGTCGCGGGGCTGCGCGGGATGACCCAGAGGGACGAACAGATCGACCTCGAACTCCTGCTTCTCCCCCTGCGCCATCGTGGGCAGACCCAGGTCCGCATGTTTGGGGCGCTGAGCCCGAAAGTCGTTCCGCAATGGCTGGGGCTTCGGCCCGTGACGCGGCTCGAATCCATCTCCCTCCGCGTCCTCGACCCGACCTACGACGTCATCGATCTCGCCAGGAACGATGCCGCCTCCAGCCTCAGGAACCTGCCCGAACCGGCCAATGACAGCGTTCCGGTGCGGCGCGGACATCTCATGGTGCATCCCGGCGGACGGGCCTGATCGGTACTTTAATGGACCGATCGAGAGACTGATCTGTCTTCGGCAAAGATTTTCGTAACGAGCCGACCTGTAGGATTGTGCTGACGACGATCGAACCCGAGTGCGGATTTCGCGATGATCGAGGCTTTCGCGCCCGCTGAAACCAAGTTCGCGCCCGCTGAAACCAAGCCGGTCCGCCTGTTGCGGCCGTCGGATCTGCGTCGGCATCAGCGCGTCCAAGTCTCCCTCCTCGGCCGCTACATGCTTGCCGACCGGCGTGAATATCCTTGCCAGACGGTCGACATGTCTCCGGGCGGCGTGCGCCTGACTTGCGCGGTCCTGGGCGAACTCGACGAGCGCGTTGTGCTGTATCTCGAGCGTATCGGGCGGATCGAAGGGACGATCGCCCGGTTTCCCAGCGGGGGCATGGCTGTCCGCCTGAGCGCGACCCAGCGCAAGCGCGACAAGATCGCGTCGCAACTCACCTGGATCTCCAACCGTGAGGCGCTCGGCCTGCCCGAAGGCCGCAACCACGAACGTCTCACGCCACAGGAGACAGGCGTGCTCCTGAAGCTCGAGAACGGGCGCGAGGTCGCGGCCCGCATCATCGACGTCTCCCTGTCCGGCGTCGCCCTCTCGACCCAGGCCCAGCCGCCTGTGGGCATGAGCGTCATGGTCGGGCGGACACCGGGGCGCGTGGTGCGCTATTTCGAGGGCGGCATCGGCGTGGGCTTCATGCTGCCGATCTCGCCCGACCTTTTTCATGAAGGCCTGACGCTCTGAGAGCGTCGTCCCGCCTCTCCGGTTGAGGGCGCTCCGTCTGCGGGTTCTGCCGGCATGGCGCTCCCCCGAAGGTCGGCGTCGTCGCGACAGGATCTCCTCACCGCGTCGCGCGCCGGCTGGCCGTTTCGGCCTGTCTCCCCACTCCGTCGTGACAGCCACGGCGTCCGGCGAGAGCGGGGCCGCAATCGTCGTCGGTCGATCCCGCCTCGCCATGGTTACGACTTCCTGATCGCCATCGCGCGAATGCGAGTCCTCGATTCAGCGGGTGATTGGCTCTGACCCGCAGGAGCTCCGTCCCGGGGCCGAATCGATAAAATTGCGCGTATCCGCTTCAGCGCGGCTCAGGAAGCGTGGCGGCATCGTGGTCCTCGTTGGACGAGGTGGTCGCGATGGCACGGACGAAATCATTCTTGCTGGGGATGCTCGCGGCATTGGCGCTGTTCGGCGCCGGCGCGTCGCAGGCCCAGATCATGGCCGCCCTGCCCTCGCCCTCCCCCTCCGCCGATGTTCTCGGTGTCGCCCGCCCCATCGTCGGCTGGGTCTCGTTCTGCCAGCGTTACCCGGCCGAGTGCGCCATCGACGCGAACGAGCCGCCCCGTGTCGCCCTCACCCCCGCCACCTGGAGCCTGATCGTCTCGGTCAATCGTCGGGTGAATACCGGTCTGCGTGCCGTCACCGACACCGAGCATTGGGGTGAAGCCGACCGCTGGGACCTCGCCGAGGATGGAATGGGAGATTGCGAGGATTTCCAGCTGGTCAAGCGCAAGCGTCTCGCCGATGCCGGCCTCTCCCGCCGCGCCATGCGGATGACCGTGGTCATCGACGAGAAGGGCGAAGGGCATGCCGTGCTGACGCTCCTCACCGACCGGGGCGAGTTCATCCTCGACAATAAGACCAGCGAGATCGTGCCCTGGTATCGGACCGGTTACGTCTTCATCAAGCGCGAGAGCCAGGATTCCGTGGCCTGGGTTTCGCTAGGCGGTGTCACGTCGCCGGTGACCACTGCGAACCGCTGAACCGGATTCTCTCGGGTTGCACGAAAACATCACGTCTCTGCCATGGAACCCATGGCGATGTGGGAAGTTAATTCGAGTTTAACTTTTGGATTGAGCCCTGGCCCCGGCCGTGCCAGTTTCTTGCCTTCGGCAACGAATGGCAGGGCGACCGGAATGCGGCACGCGGTTCTGCGAGGCGTCGACGGCGGAAGCTACTCGGCAAGTGGGCTCTCATACGGGGTTACTTGCGGGGTTACTTGCGGGCTTTCTTGGCGACGCATTGGACGTGCGGCCAAGCTGTCCCTGGTCGGCTCCATCCTGCTCCTCGGTGGGGCCGCGACGCAAGCGCGCCCGGTCGCCGCCCTGCCGGATGCGCCGGCGGTGAACGAGAATGGCGGCGCCCGGCCGGTGGCCGCCTGGAACGGGTTCTGCGCCAAATACCCCGCCGAATGCATCGTCGACACGTCGCAGCCCGCGATCATCGCCCTCAATCCGGCCATTTGGCGCACGCTCACCAGCGTCAACCGTCGCGTCAACGCGCGCATCCATCCGATCACCGACATGGCCCATTGGGGCGTCGTCGACCGCTGGGACTTTCCCGATGACGGCTTCGGCGATTGCGAGGATTTTCAGCTTCTGAAGCGTCGGATGCTCGTGGAGCGGGGGCTCCCCCGTCGCGCTCTGCGGATGACCGTGGTCATCGACGATATCGGCGAAGGCCATGCGGTCCTGATGGTCCGCACCGACAAGGGCGATCTCATCCTCGACAACAAGACCACCGCGATCCTGTCCGCGCCGCGCACCGGCTACACCTATGTCAAGCGCGAGGGCCAGGACGGTATGGCCTGGGTCTCGCTCAACGGCGTCGCCTCGCCGGTGGCCACCGCCAACCGCTGAGAGGGGCGGTGCCGATCCGTCCGCGCCGGACGGGCCATGGCGCCAGGCGATGCGATGTCCCGTATCGTCATCCGGCCGCCGCTGCGGCTCGCCCTGTTCAGCCGGTGATGAAATGGGCGAGATCGAGCGCGACCCGGCCCGAGAGCAGGCTCCAGCCGCAGGCGACGATCGTGGCAATCATGACGAAGGGGATCGGGCGACGCTCGATCCGCCGGCCTCGTACGGTGTTGCGCAGGATGATGAAGGGCGCGCCGAAGGCCAGGATCGGCAGGGCCGCCACCGCTCCGACGCCGCCGCGTTCCAGCAGGCTGAAGCTCGCGCGACGGTCCGAGACGAGTTCGAAGGCGCTAGCGAGGAGGCCCGACAGGGCGAGGCCGACGCACAGGGTCTTGATCGATTCGATGGCGGAGGGGCTGATATCCATGGCGCGCTCGACCGTTGATGACGGATTGAGCACGCACTCTGCCAGAGCGTTTACGAGTTGTTAAGGATGTCCCGGCGCCGGGATGAGCCGACGCACAGGGAGGACTACGTGCATTCGGGCATTGTGCTGGTCGCGGCTTGCGAACGTCCGCGACCGGCTTGCGCGATTCTATGGCTGCTTCGGCTTTAGTCTTCGAGATCGATGTCGAGGATCGCCATGGCGAAGTTGAACGAGCGATCGCCGTCCTCGTCATCGACTGAGACCACGCCGAGGAATTCCTCGCCGATATAGACCTCGGCGGAATCGTCCTTCTTGGGGCGGGCGACGAGACGGATATTCGTGTTGGCGAATGTCCGGCGCATATAGTCCTGGACCTTCGTGATGTCGGTCTTGTTCACGCGTTCGCCTCTTGATTCGTCGATGGTCGGTGGAGGCCGGGCTCGCTTCGAGCGACCGAGTCCCTCCGGATGGGCACCGCTTGCCACGCCGCTTCGCCACGGGCAAGTCGCTGCGGGCACGCGCGGGCCGGCCGGTTCAGATGCCCTCGGCCATGTGGATGAACTGGTCGATATTGACGAACTGGTCCATGGCGCGCGCCGGCTCGGCGCAACCGGCGGTGCCGACCACGCGGGCGGGCACGCCCACCACCGTGGTGTGGGCAGGAACCGGGCGCAGGACCACGGAACCGGCCGCGACGCGGGCATATTCTCCGACTTCGATGTTGCCCAGGATCTTGGCTCCGGCACCGATCATGACGCCGCGGCGGATCTTGGGGTGGCGATCGCTGCCTTGCTTGCCGGTGCCGCCGAGGGTCACGGCGTGCAGGATCGAGACGTCGTCCTCGATCACGGCGGTGGAGCCGACGACGACGCCGGTGGCATGGTCGAGGAAGATGCCGCGTCCGATGCGGGCGGCGGGATGGATGTCGGTCTGGAAGACCTCGGACGAGCGGCTCTGCAGGTAGAGCGCCAGGTCTCGCCGGCCGCTGGTCCAGTACCAATGCGCCAGCCGGTGCGCCTGGATGGCGTGAAATCCCTTGAAGTACAGCACGGGTTCGATGGCGCGGCCCGCCGCCGGGTCACGGTCCAGCACGGCCCCGATATCGGCACGGAAGCTGTCGCCGATGCGCGGGTCGGCGGCGATGGCCTCGTGAAATCCATGCGCCACGAGCTCGGCCGGAAGCGACGGATGGCCGAGGCGTGCGGCCACGCGGTGGGACACGGCGGCTTCGAGCGTCGCCTGGTTGAGGATCGTCGCCACGATGAAGGAGGCGAGTTGAGGTTCCTCGCGAACCACGGCTTCGGCCTCGCCGCGCAGGCGCGACCAGACCGGATCGACGGTGCCGGCGATGGCTTCGTTCCCGATTGCGGGATTCGAGAAGGGGCTGGCGGACATGGATTCCTCCGCGATGCGGGGTCTATGGCGGGCGGGGCCTATGCGGCCGGATCGCCATGTCAGGGGCCGGACGGCCGTGCCGGGAGCCGATACGGGAGAACACTCTCCCCGGGGTCAAGGGAGAACGAAGCACTCCGTTCCCCTTGGGGTGCGTCCCATAGCGTGGGGAAAGGCCGCCCCCGTATCAAGGGGGTTTCCTGAGCTACCTTCCCGAACCACCTCTCGGTGTTACTCAGCGTGTCAGGCGCTGCGCCGGAAATCGACCGATCCGAAACGCGCATCGATCACGGCGGCGAGCCGGTCGATCATCTCTTCCAGGGGAACGTCGGACGTGTCCACCACCGCCGGAGCGCGGGCATAGAGCGGCTCGCGGCTGAGCAGCACGGCACGCAGTTCCTGCATGGCGGAGGCATGGTCGCCCGTGGTGGCGAGCTTGCCCTGGTCGCGCACGCGCTGCATGTGCTCCTCGGGCTTCGCCCTGAGCCAGACGGTGAAGAAGGCCTGGAGAAGCAGGTCGTAAGTCAGGGGCTCGGCGACGATGCCGCCGCTGGTGGCCAGGATCATCGGGCCGGGATGTTCGGTGAGCCGGCGCAAGGCAGCCTGTTCGAGGCGGCGATACCCTTCCTGGCCGTAGATCGCGAAGATCTCCTTCACCGAGAGCGCGTTCTCACGCTCGATCTCGGCGTTGAGCTCGATGAAGGTCCAGCCCAGGCGTTCCGCCACCCGGCGGCCGAGGGTCGATTTGCCCGCTCCGCGCAGGCCGACCAGGGCCACCCGCGGCATCGGGGTGTCACCGTTGGACATGGCGTGGCCGGACAGGATGCCCTTCGCCAGGGTGATCTGTTCCGCCGATGCCGAACCGAGAAGGTCGCGGATCACGTGCCAATCGGGCGGGGTGTCCTGCACGGCGATCATGTCGTCGAGCCGCACGCCCATGGCATCCGCCACGCGACGCAGCAGGATGATCGACACGTTGCCCTGCCCGCTTTCGAGCTGTGCGATGTAGCGCTCCGACAGACCCGAGGTCTGGGAGAGGAGTTTCCGCGAAAGGCCGCGCACTGTCCGTGCATGCCTCACACGCCGACCGAGTTCGGCCAGAAAAATCGATTCTTGTTCAGCCGCGCCGGCCATGCCGTCGTCCGTCTTCCGTGTTCGCGTCCCGGACCTGACCGTCCCGGAGGCTGATGGCCTCACCATATCCCGCCACGCGATCTTGGCTCGGCACGAAATTCGTACCGGCGAGATCGATTGCAGCAGGCTCCCAAGCGCCGGTCGCGATCCTTCATTCCATGGTCGTTTGACCAAGATCAGGCTCGTGACGAGGCTTCACAATCGTCAGTTTGGGGCCCGATGTACAAGACTTGCACCTCAAGCTCCGCGTTGGAAGCCTGATCTTGCAACCTCATGCGCTCTCGATGCCGCACTGCACCATGTGATGTCGAAAGAGAGCATACGCAAGCGAAACATGCGTGTCCCCGCCGCAATCGGCATGACAGGAGAACATTCACGTATGTTTGTTTCTGAATGGTTTCAGCTTTGTCCCGATCAGGGACAGACGGGGCGCTTGCCGCCTTCTGGGTGAGGCGCTCGACGCGGTGACGGGCTTTCGAGGGCCTACTGGCTGGGCGGAAGCGCCGAGGCTTCCATGATGGTGCCGGGTGTCGGCGCCTTCTTCGCGACGATCGGGCGGCCCACCGAGGCCAGAACGACCGCCGAAGGACGACGCGGCGGCAGCGGCACTTCCACTTTCTCCGTCACGGAGAACTCGGCGGCGCCCGTGACGGCGGCCGGCTGGGGTATTGCCGGATTCACCGACAGGGCGGCCAAGGCCGTGGCCTGGGGGGTGGCGGCCGGCGCATGGGCGGGGCCGATCTCCGCCACGGCCGGCGCGAGGCCGGACAAGGCGGCCGGCCGGCGCGGCGGCAGCGGGACTTCCACCAGCTCGGTCGGCACGGGCGGAGTGGTCAGGCTCGGAGCATAGGCCAGGGCCGTTCCGGCGGCGGTGACGTTCGCATCGGGCTGCGCCTTGCGCTGCGCGCCGAAGCCTCGGGTGAACACGTCGCTGAAGGCCGCGCTCGATTGCGGCGAGGCGGCCGTGGTGTCCTCGATGCCGGCGACCAGGGTGCCCTGGCGCTTGCCAGCGTAGTAATAGCCCCGGTTGTAATAAGTATAGGCTTGGTGGGTGTTGCCCTTGGCGGTGCGATAGGCGCCGGCGAGATAGGCAATGCCGTAACGAAGATTGATCTTCGGATCGTAGAGACCCGCCGCATCCCCGCGATATCCCATGCCGCGTGCGGTGGCATGTTTGATCTGCATCAGGCCGAGGGCGCTGCCACCCTTCGCGTTGGGATTGTAGTTGCTTTCGCGCTTGACGACCTGGTGGACGAAGCTCGCCGGGACACCGTTTGCCTTTGCCTGCTCCTCGATCAGCGCATCGATGTTGTCGCGGGCCGGGGTGCCTTGGCCGAGAACCGGGCCCGGCAGGACGGCCGCAGCCACGGCGAGGAGCAGGAGGCGCTGATTCATTCGGAGACCCGGTGGCGTCTTTCTTGATCTGAGGCCAAGGGTCGAGGCCAAATGAGGCCGGAAGGCGGCTCCACTGTCATGATTGCGGGAAAGCGGAGCCGTTTCTCCGCGTGCTGTGGCGCACATGGCACAGGCCTGAACGCGGCCCCGGCCCGTGGCCCGGCGGATTCGCCAGCATTGCCAAGGAGCTGAGCCGTACGGGACAAGGATCGGCGGGGTTTGCGCGTCAGCGCGTCAAGAGAAATTCATCCACCGCTTTTGCGAACCCGTCCTCGTCATTTCCCGACGTTACCGCCGACGCGGCCCGTTTCACCGCCTCATTGGCATTGCCCATGGCCACCGAGAACCCGCTTCGCGCAAACATCGCCACGTCGTTGGCGGCATCGCCGAGGGTCGCGATCCGTGCATGAGGAATCCCGAGGCGGCGCGCGATCTCGTCGACGAATGTCCCCTTGCCCTGCCCGTACGGCGTCACGTCGAGATAATAGGCCTGGGAGCGATGGACGTCGGCGCCGTCTCCCAGAGCCTCGGCGACCCGGCTCTCGCATGCGGCCAGATGATCGGGATCGGCGCTGATGCCGACGATCTTGGATGCGCCCACGAGAAGGGGACCGAGATCCTCGACGCGGGTGGGGTCGGCCTGGAGGGTCCGGCGTTCGAGATCGGTGTAGGGTCCATGGGGGTCGCGCAGGTTCCACTGCCCCCGCGCGAACACCCAGATATCGAGGCCGAGCCCGTCGAGGAGCCGCACGGCCTGGCGGGCCGTCTCCTCCGGGAGGAGATGTTCGGCGAGGATCTGCCCATCCGGGGCGAGCAGGGTGCTGCCGTTGAAGGCGCCGATCGGATGACGCAGGCCGAGGTCGGCGATCAGCGACCTGAGCCCCATCGGCGGCCGGGCGGAGGCGATGGTGAAACCGATGCCCGCCGCGTCGAGCCGCCGGACGGCGTCCCGGCTGCGCTGGGTCAGGCTCTTGTCGGAGGTGACGAGGGTCCCGTCCACGTCGGAGATCACGAAGGCGATCGCCCGGTCGCCGGAGGGAGGGCCCGACATCATGCTGTGTCCTGTCTGATGGGATCGTCGGGCTGCAAACCCGATCGGTCCAGGATCGTTGCCACGATGGCCTCCGCGCTGCCGACGATCGGCACCGCCAGCGCGCCCTCCTCCGGGCGCGGCGGTTCGAGCGTGGCGAATTGGCTGTCGAGGAGGGCACCCGGCATGAAGTGGCCGGTACGGCGGGCGATGCGGGCCGCGATCAGGTCGCGGTCGCCGTCGAGATAGACGATGCGAATGCCCGCCCGCCCCTGGACGAGCGCATCGCGATAGGCCCGCTTCAGGGCCGAGCAGGCGAGAACGCCCGGTTTGCCGGTCTCCAGGCGTGTGCCGATCCAGGCCGACATCGCCGCCAGCCAGGGGGCGCGGTCGGCATCGTCGAGGGCGTGGCCATCCCGCATCCTGGCCACGTGTTCCGCGCTGTGGAAGGCGTCACCATCGACGAAATCCCACCCGAGGCGCTCGGCCAATAGCCCGGCGATCGTGCTCTTGCCCGAGCCCGAGACGCCCATCACGATGAAAATTCGAGGCGGGCCCTGATCCGGTTCGATGCTCAAGACCCGGTCGCCGTGCCGGTG
The DNA here is from genome assembly GCF_054817845.1 of Methylobacterium sp. CM6241. NCBI lineage: Bacteria > Pseudomonadati > Pseudomonadota > Alphaproteobacteria > Hyphomicrobiales > Methylobacteriaceae > Methylobacterium > Methylobacterium sp. CM6241. The sequence continues at coordinate 3,062,741 of NZ_CM139246.1, read as the reverse complement.
TCGATCCGGGGGCCTTTCACCCGGTCCCGCAGGCGCTGCGGGCCGAGCGCCATGGCGAAGAAATCGTATTCGCCGCGACGATCGTTGGCGAAGAGAAACTGGAAATGCATCCGGAACGGCCGCCATCGCACTTTGAGGTAGGTTTCCGGGTCGATGATCTCACGGAACTTGGCCGAGCGCACCAGCGGGTTGCGCGGGGGGCGGCCGCCGAGGTCGAGGGGCAGGCGCTCCACCGGATCGAAATCGGGGAAGTTCATCCAGTCCTGGGGGGCATAATAATCGACCCAGACGATCCGCTCCGAGACGACGAGGCTCGCGATGTCCGATTGCACCCGGCGCGCCTCCTTCTGCAGCGCGACGATGGGCAGGCCCGAGCCGAGGGTCAGCAAGGAGAAGGCCGTCGTTCCCGTGCCGATCGCCGGATCAGCGGCGAGCACGCGGGCGGCGACTTCCACCGCCGTGAGCGCGCCGGTCGAATGGCCGAGGATGAGCACTTCGTCGAGCTCCGTACCCTCCGCCCGGAATGCCGCGAGGCGGTCCACGACCAGGGCGGCGAAAGCATCGACGCGGGTTTCGTAGTCGCGCCGCCGGCCCTGGCCGTGCTGCCAGTTGAAGACCCAGTCGTTGAGTAATTGCCAGAAGAACGCGCGTTCCAGCAGGGCATCGAGGGATTTGATCCAGACGAGGCCGGCCGCGAGGCCCAGCGGCACCGTCACCCAGGCCGGCCATTGCAGGCTGTGCCCGAATCCGTCTCCCAGATGAGCATGGATCTGATGTGCGATCAGGCCGCTCACGAGGGTGAGGAGGAGGATCAGGCCGAGCGGATAGAGGATGACGTTGCCGTATTTCCAGTTCAGCCGGTAGAACTTCACCGCCATGCCGGTGACGATGGCCTGGAGGCTGCCCGCGAACAGCAGGAGGACGCTGACGATGCGCCAGCGGGCGAAATCCTTGAGCACGATGTCGTCCCAGAGCAGGACGTCGTAACTCGTCTCCGCTCCGCCGACCTTCGGTTCGGCGGCCACGGTCCAGCGCTGGGAAAGCCCGTCCGCTCCCATGACCGCGCGTCCGGGGCGGCGCTTGGGCTCCCCGAACCTCTTGGCATGGAGCGTCAGCTCACGCACGAACAGCATGCGGTAGCGGGTACGCCCTTCCGGATCGTAGCCCGGCACATAGAAGACGTGCCGGCGCCGCACGGGGCTTCGTGCGCCGTCACCGTGGGTCCGCTCGGCGCGCGCGCCGGGAGGGCGATCGGGGATCGTGTCAGACAAAGGCATCCTGCTCGGCTGTCCTCGCAGGTGCCCCCTGCTCGTAGGTCGGGAAATTCGCACGCCGATCCGCCCACCGTCGAGCGATTTCGGCAGTAAGACGAGACAGATGCGGCCAAGTAGCCCCGTACGTCGTCCGTTGCGAAGCCCCGACGGCAAGTCCAGGAGCTCGGCATGTGGGTATCGGGGACGATCCGTTGCACGCGTCCCGACGGGACGGCACTGTGTCCAACCCGCCACGGACAGTGACAAGGCTTTGGTTTAGGCAGCGGATGAGAGAAACCGACAGGCGAAACTGCATGCGCACTCTGCCTATCGTCCTTATCACCACGCTTTCGGTGTCGGGATGCGGCGCTTTCCTGCCCGCCGCCGGCCCGTCGACCACGGCCGTGGTGGACGGCGCGGATCAGGCGACGAGCGAAGGGACCTTCGCCCGCTACGAACTCATCGACATGAACTCCGCCGTGGTCGAGGCCCTGCGCGGACGCTCCCTCGATAGCCTGTTCGCATCCTTCGGCGATCGTCGCGCTCCGGCGGAATCCGTGATCGGCATCGGCGACGCCGTGGCCGTCTCGGTGTTCGAAGCCGGTTCGGGCGGCCTGTTCTCGGGCCCGCTCACGGTCAATTCGTTCTCCGCGGGCTCGAAGGCGGCGCAGCTGCCCGAGCAGGTCGTCTCGCGCGACGGCGCGATCTCGATCCCCTATGCCGGCCGGATCCAGGTGGCCGGACGGCGGACGCAGGACGTCCAGGCGCTGATCGAGACGGAGCTCGCCGGCAAGGCGATCCAGCCTCAGGTGATCGTCACCGTGACCCGGCCGGTCTCGCAATCGGTGACGGTCGGTGGTGAATCCATCGGCGGCGCCCGCGTCCCGCTCGGTACCCAGGGCGATCGCATCCTCGACGTCATCGCCACTGCAGGCGGGGTCAAGACGCCCGTCAACGAGACCTTCGTGCGCCTGTCGCGGGGCGGTACGACGGCGACGGTGCCGCTGACGACGGTGGTGTCGAACCCCAAGGAAAACATCTACCTGCGCCCCAACGACAACCTCACCCTGGTGCGCGATCCCCAGACCTTCCTGGCGGTCGGCGCGCTGGGTCAGGCCACGGAAATCCCGTTCCAGGCCGAGGGCATCACTTTGGCGCAGGCGCTGGCCAAGGCACGCGGTCAGCGCGATGCCGATGCCGATCCGACCGGGACCTTCATCTTCCGCTTCGAGCCGGCGGCGGTGGTCCGTCGCCTGAAGCCCGGAAGCCCGCTTCTCGGGACACCTCTCGTTCCCGTGGTCTATCGCGTCGACATGCGCGACCCGAACAGCCTGTTCCTCACCCAGGCCTTCCGCATGCGCAACCGCGACATGGTCTACGTCTCGAACGCGCCGTTCACCGAGATCAAGAAGGTCCTCTCCGTCTTCTCGGCGGCGGCCCAGCCGGTCATGACCGGCGTACGCGTCGGCGGTTCCTTCGACTGAGGCCGGCCGGATCGTCATGGGTCGGATCGTCATGCGCCGGGGCGGTTCGGTTCCGCACCGACCACGCGGGGGCTTGCACGCACTTGCGTTATGGACCGCCTTGCCTCACGGCTCGACGATGCCATGGGTGCCGGGGGGCAACTCGTAGGGCCCGCTCGTCTTAGAGTGGACCGGACGGGTTTTGGGGCGGGGCGACATGAGGATGAGACGGGTGGCCTGCTTTTTCGGGCTGGCGAGCGTGGCCCGCCATCTGGCCTCGCGGCGCAAGGCCGCCGCAACGTTACGGAAGGCCGCCGCCACGTCACGGAAGGCCGCCGCCACGCGACCGAACACCGCCGCCACGCTGCTGAGATCCGCTGTCACCACGCGAAGCGCCGCGTGCGGAAGTCTCGCCGTGTTCCTGGCCGTCGCTCCCGCCCATGCCGACGTGACCGTCGGCGTGGCGGTTCCGCAATCGGGTGCCTATGTCGCCGTCGGCGAGCAGGTTCTTCGCGGGGTCCGCGCCGCGGTGCGTGACGCCAATGCCAAGGGCGGCCTCGCCGGGCAGACGATCCAGCTCGACGTCCAGGACGATGCCTGCGATTCCAACAAGGCCGTGGGAGTCGCCAAGCATTATGCCGCGAGCGATGTGCGCCTCGTCGTGGGCCATGTCTGTTCCAACGCCTCGCTGGCGGCGTCCGAAGTCTATGCCGCCAACGGCATCGCCATGGTCACGGCGGCGTCCGTCGCCGCCAAGCTCACCGATCGCGGCCTCCAGAACGTGTTCCGGGTATGCGGACGCGACGACGACCAGGCCAAGCTCTCGGCCACGGTGCTGGCGGAGCGTTTCCGCGACAAGAAGATCGCCATCCTCAACGACCAGAGCCCCGGCTCCCGGGCGCTCGCCGCCGCCACCAAGGACAACCTCAACCGGATCGGCATCAACGAGGCCCTGGCGACCGCCTTCGTCGCCAGCGACGCGGACGATGCGGCCCTGGCCGATCGGCTGAAGGAGGCGGGGATCTCGGTGGCCTATTACGGGGGCGACGCTCTCGAAATGGGCCGCCTCGTGCGGATCTCGGCGGAACGGGGCTTCCGGCCGCAATGGTTCGGCACCTCCGCCATCGCCACGCAGGATTTCGCCACCGCGGCCGGGCCGGCCAGCAACGGCGTGCTGATGACCTTCTACCTCGATCCGCGCCGCAAGCCGGAGGCGGCTGCCGTGGTCCAGGCGCTCAAGGCGCAGGGCGGCGACGTGGAGGGCTCGACGATCTATGGCTACGCCGCCCTTCAGGCCCTGGTGGAGGCGGGGAACTTCGCCCGCAGCACGGATGCACGCCGCATCGTCTCCGCGCTCCATACGGAGCGGTTCGATCTCGTCCTCGGTTCGGTCGGTTTCGACGGCAAGGGCGACGTCACCGCCCAGGGCTACGTGCTCTATGTCTGGAAGGACGGGAGCTTCACCTACGCGCCCCCTCCCTGACGCAGTTCGGCCGGTGAGGCCGAAGGAAGGGCGCGCGCGAAGGAATATCGGATCGTTTTGCCTCCTGCCCCGTTCGTGAACGGACCGAGAGACGGGGGAAGCGAGTTTTTGAAGCGAGTTGTCATGGCCTCACACCCTGCGCGCCGCAGCCTGCTCGCCGCCGGATTGGGCGGTGCCGCCGCCCTGTCGATGGGAGCGGCCCGGGCCGAGACGATGCCCGAGATGCGCTGGCGGCTGGCCTCCCACTATCCGAAATCCCTCGATGTCCTGTTCGGCGCGCCGGAGACGCTCGCGCGCCTCGTGGCCGAGGCGACGGATGGTCGTTTCCAGATCCAGGTGCTTCCGCCGGGTGAGCCGGTCCCGGCCGAGGGCGTGATCGATGCGGTGTCCGCCGCGACGGTGGAGATGGGACACGCGCCGGCCACCCTCGGCAGCGGCAAGGACCCGACCTTCGCTCTCGCCTCCGCCCTGCCCTTCGGCCTCAATGCCCGCGGCCAGAATGCATGGTGGCTCCAGGGCGGCGCAGCCGACCTGTTCGCGGAGGTCTTCGCCAAGCATGGGTTGGTGAGCCTCCCCGGCGGGAATACCGGGGCGCAGATGGGTGGCTGGTTCCGCCGGGAGGTGAAGAGCGCGTCCGATCTCCAGGGCATGAAGATCCGCATCGCGGGTCTCGGTGGTCAGGTGCTGGCGAAGTTCGGCGCGGTGCCCCAGACGACGCCCGGGCCGGAGATCTATGCCGGCCTCGAATCGAAGGCCCTCGATGCGGCGGAGTGGATCGGCCCCTACGACGACGAGAAACTCGGATTGCAGAAGGTGGCGCCCACCTACCATTACCCCGGCTTCTGGGAGGGCAGCGCGATGCTGCATTTCTGGATCGGCGCCGAAGCCTGGAAAGCCTTGCCGAAGGCCTATCGCGCCATCCTCCAGGCCGCCGCCGCCCAGGCCCATGCCGAAGTCCTGGCGAAATACGATGCGCGCAACCCCCGCGCCCTCCGCCGTCTGGTGGCCGCCGGCGCACAGCTCCGGCCCTTCCCCCAGGACGTCATGGAGACGGCCCTGAAGCATTCCAACGACGTCTATGCCGAGATTTCTGCCAAGAACGCCGATTTCAAGCGCATCTACGAGGCTATGAAGACCTTCCGGAACGAGGAATATCTCTGGTTCCAGGTGGCGGAATACACCTACGACAATTTCATGATCCGGGCCCGCACTCGCGGATGAGCACTCCGTGCTGACGGGCGATGCGTGGCTGCGGACAGAAAAAAGGCCGCTCCGAAGAGCGGCCCGAAGTCTAGGGAGGAAACGCCCAAGAAGGGCAGCGGGAGCGCGACGCCATCGCGTTCCCGCAATGCACAATCTGAGCGTCCTGGGCGGAAATGCAAGGCCGTTCGTGCAACGGAGCCATCTGTTTTCGTGTGGCGTCGCACTTCGTAATCCCGCTGTAACGAAAATGTCGCAGGCCAAGATCAGCCCCAGTCTTCCTGGTCATCCGTGTGATGCAAGCCGATGAGTGCATTCGGAAACCCGGTCTCTGCATTGGGTGGAACGCCACGAATTCTGGCGTTTCCATCTCCCTGACCCGCACCTCGCGAGATCATTCATCTTCACCTTCCGCTTGGCGGGAGAGCAAACTTCGACGGAAACGGGGCGGTGACACACGATGGCGATACAGGCGAAGCGAATACGGGACTTGAACGACGCCGAACCCGATGCGGACGGCTCCTACGTCCTCTACCTGCTGCAGCAGGCCAACCGCGCCCATTGCAACCCGGCCCTGGAACTCGCCATCGAGGAGGCCAACCGGCTCGGCCTTCCCGTCGTCGTCTGTTTCGGACTTCTCGACGGCGCCAACGGGTTTCCCGAAGCCAATGCGCGCCACTACGCCTTCCTGCTGCAGGGGCTCGCCGACGCGAAGGCAGGGCTGGAGGCGCGCGGCATCCATTTCGTGATGCGCAAGGCCTCGCCGGCCGAGATCGCCATCGACCTTTCGGCCAAGGCGGCCCTCCTCGTCCTCGACCGGGGCTATCTCGCCATCCAGAAGCGCTGGTACGGCGCGATCGCGAAAGCCGTGACGATCCGCGTCGTCCAGGTGGAGGGGGACGTGGTGGTGCCGGTGGAGGTCGCCTCCCCGAAGCATGAATTCGCGGCCCGCACCCTGCGTCCCAAGATCCTGAAGCTCCTCGACGAGTATGTGGAGGAGCTCAAACCCCGTACGGTGAAGCACAAGGCCGGGCGCGGGCTGCCGAAGAGCGAGGTCGACGTGTCGGACCCGGAGGCGGTGCTGGCGGGAATGAGCCTCGACCGCGAGGTCGCTCCGGTGACGCGCTTCACCGGCGGCGAGACGGAGGCGCGCCGGCGCCTGAAGGCCTATCTCGCCGGGCCGTTCGGCTCCTACGGCACTGACCGCAACCGGCCCGAAGCGGGGGCCGCCTCGCATATGAGCCCCTACCTGCATTTCGGGCAGATCTCGCCGGTGGAGATCGCCCTGGCGGTACGGGCCTCGAAGGCGGGGGCGTCGGAGGACAAGGCCTCCTATCTCGAGGAACTCGTGGTGCGGCGGGAGCTCGCCATGAACCATGTGAACTACACGGAGCGCTACGACAGTTTCGAGCACGCGGTGCCGGACTGGGCGCGCAAGGCCCTGGCCGAACACGCCGATGACGAGCGGCCCACGCTCTACACCGAGGCCGAACTCGCCGAGGGCAAGACCCACGACGAATACTGGAACGCCGCCCAGGCCGAGATGCGGGTGACCGGCTACATGCACAACCACCTGCGCATGTACTGGGGCAAGAAGATCCTCGAATGGTCTCCGAGCGCGGAGGAAGGCTTCAAGCGCACCCTGCGCCTCAACAACCGCTACTTTCTCGACGGGCGCGACGCCAATTCCTTCACCAACGTCGCCTGGGTCTACGGCCTGCACGACCGCCCCTGGGCGCGCCGTCCGATCTTCGGAACGGTGCGCTACCAGAGCGAGAACTCGCTCCGGAAGTTCGACGCCAAGGCCTATCTCAAGACCGTCGGTGAACTCTGCCGAGCTGAGGAGAAGGCGGGAAAGACACCGCGAAAGACGAGCTGAGGTGCGGTACACGCCTTGCGTCGTGGGCTTCGCCTGGCGTGTGTCCTTACTTCGTGAGGGCCTTGGCTTCGTGAGGGTTCTTGCTTGGCGGGTGTTCTTGCTTGGCAAGTGTCCTCGGGCCTTCGGTTCGTGCCGGACAAGCGCCGTACACGCTCGTGATCCTTCCCGTCTTTCCGGGGCGCCAGAGGCGAGCCCGGAATCCAGAACCACCGGTGGAGCAGAATGAAGATCGACCTCCGGTTCTGGATTCCGGGCTCCGCTCCGCAGCCCCGGAAAGACGGGGTCGGTTCATGGACGTGTCGCCCCTCCGACGATCGATCGCCCGCTGAGGCCCGCGATCGTGCTTGACCCCGCTCCCGCCTCACCTCCGCCGCGCAGGCGACTGGACCGCTGGCGCGGGGCGGCCTCCGATGCGGCGCCGCTATGGCGGCAGCGCCTGCTGTTCCTGTTCGGGGGCCTCTGCGTCGGGCTCGCCGCCGTGGCGATGGCCAAGCTCGCCGATTGGGCGCACGAAGTATTCCGCTGGATCGTCTCGCCCTCCCCCCTCGTCGCCCTGGTGCTGACGCCGCTCGGCTTCGCCATCGCGATCCTGCTCGCCATTCGGGTGTTCCCGAACTCGCAAGGCTCGGGGATTCCCCAGGTGATCGCCGCGCGCCATACGGAGGACCCGGCGATCCGCAACGCCCTGGTCTCCCTCAAGACGGCGTTCGGCAAGATCCTGGTCATGACGCTGGGCCTCGTCTGCGGCGCCTCGACGGGCCGCGAGGGGCCGACGGTCCAGGTGGGGGCTGCGATCATGGCGGCATTCGGCCGGCTCGACGCGGAGCGCCTGCCGGGTGTCATCCTCGCCGGTGGTGCGGCAGGGGTCGCCGCCGCCTTCAACACCCCCATCGCCGGCATCGTCTTCGGCATCGAGGAACTGAGCCGGACCTACGAGGCGCGCACCAGCGGTCTCATCGTCGCCACCGTCATCGCCGCCGGGCTGACCGCGCTGGCGATCCAGGGCGACTATACGTATTTCGGCACGACCAAGGCCGCCCTGCCCTTCGGGCCGGGATGGCTCGCCGTGGCGATCCTCGGCGCGCTCGGGGGCATCGCGGGCGGCCTGTTCGGCCGCGTCACCCTCCTCTTCGCCAGGGGGCTGCCCGGTCGGATCGGTGGCGCCATCCGCCGCCACCCCATCGTGTTCGGCGCCCTCTGCGGGCTCGGCGTCGCCCTCTGCGGTCTCGCCTCCGGCGGTACGGTCTACGGCACCGGCTACGAGGAGGCCCGCGCCATGCTCCATGGCACCGATACCGGGCACCCGGCCTATGCCCCGCTGAAATTCCTCGCGACGGTGTTCTCCTCCATCAGCGGCATTCCCGGTGGCCTGTTCGCCCCCTCCCTCAGCGTCGGTGCTGGGATGGGCGTCTGGCTGCACGGCCTGTTCGCGGACGTGCCCATCGGCGCGCTCGTGCTCATCGGCATGGTCGCCTACCTCACCGGCACGCTTCAGGCGCCGATCACCGCCTTCGTCATCGTCACCGAGATGACCCAGGACCACGCGATGATGATCCCGCTCATGGTCACCGCCCTCATCGCCGACGCGGTCTCGAAGCTGATCTGCCGCGAAGGGCTCTATCACGCGCTGGCCGCCACGATCCTGGAGAAGGCCGAATCCGGTGCCGCGCCCGTCATCGCGACGCCGCACAAGCTTGAGCGGAACGCTTGACCCGACAGGAGGGTTATCGGTCGTTCCGCACGCTGGAGTTTTGCGCGTATGACCCTTCTCAAATGGGCCCTCATCTGTTTCGTCATCTCGCTCCTGGCGGGCGGCCTCGGCTTCACCGGCATCGCCTCGGGCGCGCGCTCCCTGTCGCGCATCCTGTTCGGTGTGTTCCTGGTGATCGCCATCGTGATCGTGGTGCTCGCTTTGGCGGTCGGCCAGGCGGTCTTCTAAGCGGTCATCCGATCGGTAACCGGGCCGGCGGGAGTTCGTGACGTCCATGGCGAACGCCGTACCCATTCCCGGAAAGATCTGTCTCGTGACCGGTGCCACCTCGGGCATCGGCTACGAGACGGCCCTGGGCCTGGCACGGGCGGGCGCCCGTGTCGGGATCGTCGGCCGTGATGCCGGCCGAACCGACGAGGCGGCGTCCCGCATCCGCGACGCGGTGCCGGGCGCCGTCATCGACGTATTTCTCGCCGACCTCTCTTCGCAGGCGGAGATCCGGCGTCTCTCCGCCGAGGTGCGGGCGCTCTATCCACGCCTCGACGTGCTGGTGAACAATGCCGGCGCCATCTTCGATGCCCGGCACGTGACAGTGGATGGCCTGGAGCGGACCTGGGCGCTCGACCATCTCGCCTACATGCAACTGACCCTGGACCTCCTCGACCTGATGAAGGCGAGCGCGCCCGCTCGCATCGTGAACGTCGCCTCGAGGGCGCATAAGCGCGGCCTGATCGATCTCGAGGATCTCGACGGTGCGCGCCGCTACGGCACGTGGAAGGCCTATTCCCAGGCCAAGCTCGGCAACGTGCTTTTCACCGCCGCCCTCGCCCGTCGCCTCGCCGGCACAGGTGTCACCGTGAATTCGCTCCATCCCGGCGTGATCGCCAGCGGGTTCGCCGGCGGCACCGGGGGATGGTTCGGCATCAGTTGGTCGCTGATCCGGCCCTTCCTCAGCAACCCGGCCGATGGGGCGGCGACCTCCCTGCATCTGGCGACCTCGCCGGAGGTGGACGGCGTCAGCGGCCTGTACTTCTCGAAATGCCGTCCCGTCCCGACCTCTCGCCACGGACGCGATCAGGCGCTTCAGGAACGGGTCTGGGCGTTGAGCCTGCGGCAGCTCGGACGGGCGGAATAGGGCGACGGCCCCGTTGGTGGAGACGCGCCGGTGGGATCGCCTGAATCCGGCCCCTTCTTAATCCGCTCCCATATCAAAAAATGCACCGTTTATGATATTCTTCGCATCGATTGAGAGGCGAGGACGGCATGAACGTATCTGTTGGCGACCGGTGGGAGGGGTTTATCTCCCGCATCGTGCAGGATGGCCGCTATGGCTCGGCGAGTGAGGTGGTTCGCGAAGGCCTTCGCCTCGTCGAAGAGCGCGAGGCGAAACTCCAGGCCCTGCGTCGGACCTTGAGCGAGGCCGTCGAGGCGGGCGGTGACGCGAGCGAGGACGAGATCGATGCCGCGCTCGCGGCGAAAAGCGCGGAACTCAAGGCTCTAGCCTATGGGGAGTGAGCAAGGTTCGGTTCCTCGCCTTCGCGCGAACCAACCTCGTCGATATCCTCGGCCACGTCACTGAAATCAGTGGCAGCCTCGCCACCGCACAGGGGTTCGTTGCGCGACTTCGCCGGCAATGCCATCGACTGGCGACGCTCCCGGGACGGCTCGGCCGGGCACGTCCGGAATTGCAGAGCGACCTACGTAGCTTTCCTTGCGAAAGCTACGTGATCTTCTTCCGCTATGAGGCCGGGACTGTAGAGATCGTGGCGATGCTGCATGCCAGCCGGGACCCCGGTCCTCACCTCACCGATCATCCGTCCAGCGAATAATCGGTGAGGTCGAGGGTCACGCTAGTGAGGCCGTCTCGGACGAGGCCGGCACGAACGCGCCGGACAGGGCCTTCTCGATCAGCGCCTGCGTTTCCGCCACGCCGTAGAGCGCGATGAACGAGCCGAAGCGCGGTCCGCGCGCCTCGCCGAACAGCACGTTGTAGATGGTGGTGAACCAGGCCTGCGACACCCCGGGCCGTCCGTCCGGGCTCTTGGCCTTGCCGGACAGGTCGGGGAAGTGCCGCCGCCCGACCTCGTAGACCACAGCCTGAAGCCCCTCCGGATCGGTGGAGCCCTTGTGGGCCTCCAGCGTCCGCGACAGGTCGGCGAGGGCCGCCCTCTCGTCCTCCGTCGCCGCGCGGTAGGTCTTGGCCGGACGCACCAGATCGCGGAAATACGCGAGCGCATGGCCGACCAGCTTGTCGAGGACCGGATGGGTCTGCGGCCCGATCTCCGGGTCGTAGCGGCGGATGAAGCCCCACAGCACCGCCGGGTCCTCGGTATTGGCGACAGCCGCGAGGTTGAGCAACATGGCGAAGTTCAGCGAGCCGCCCTTGCCCACGGCTTCGGCCGCTGGCGGATGGCCGGCATGGAGGTGCCAGACCGGGTTGCCGAGCTGCTGCGCCGGCTCCTGGCCGGGGAACTTCTCGAGGAAGTTCAGGTAATCGTCGACCTGACGCGGGATCATCTCCACGAACAGGCGCTTGGCCTCGCGCGGCTTGTTGTACATGAACAGGGCAAGACTGTCGGCGGTGCCGTAGACGAGCCAATCGTCGATGGACAGGCCGTTGCCCTTCGACTTCGAGATCTTCTTGCCCTCCTTATCGAGGAAGAGCTCGTAGTTGAATCCCTCCGGCGGCTCGCCGCCGAGGGCACGGGCGATCTCGCCGGAGAGCTTCACCGAATCGATCAGATCCTTGCCGGCCATCTCGTAATCGACGCCGAGCGCCACCCAGCGCATGGCCCAATCCGGCTTCCACTGCAGCTTGGCGTGGCCGCCGGTGACCGGGGTCTCGTAGGCAGTGCCGGTCTTGGGGTCGCGCCAGACCAGGGTGCCGGCGGAGACCCGCACCTCGTCGATGGCCACCTGCATCACCTCCCCGGTCTCCGGGTGCAGCGGCAGGAACGGCGAGTAGCTCGCCGAACGCTCGGCCCGGAGCGACGGCAGCATGATCGCCATCACGGCCTCGTAGCGGTCGAGCACCGTCAGCAGGGCCGTGTCGAACAGGCCGGCCTTGTAGCATTCGGTGGCCGAGCGGAACTCGTAATCGAACCCGAAGGCGTCGAGGAAGCGGCGCAGCTCGGCATTGTTGTGCGCGCCGAAGCTGTCATGCGTGCCGAACGGGTCGGGCACGCGGGTGAGCGGCTGGTTCAGCGCCGGGATCAGGATCTGCTTGTTCGGCACGTTGTCCGGCACCTTGCGCAGGCCGTCCATGTCGTCCGAGAAGGCGATGAGCCGCGTGGGCACGCTGTCGTTGGTGAGCACCCGGAAGGCGTGGCGCACCATGGAGGTGCGGGCCACCTCGCCGAACGTCCCGATATGTGGCAGGCCCGACGGGCCGTAGCCGGTCTCGAACAGCACTTCCGATTTCGGCTTGCGCTCCAGCCGCGCCACGAGCTTGCGCGCCTCCTCGAAGGGCCAGGCGGCCGCATGGGCGGCGGCCTCCACCAGGGCGGGGTCGAGGGCGAGCGGAGACGAGACGGGCGGGGCGGACATGGAATGGGCGTCAGTTCTGCGAGAAGACACGGGACGGCCGGAACCGGCCGGATGCGGCCGGGCACCCTAGGGAGCGGGCCGGGGAGGGTCAACGCGGAGGTGCGAGGCCAGGCGAGGCGGGAGCGGACTTCGCGTGAAACCGGGCTTTAATCCTCGGCCCCTTATGCAAGCGGGCATTCCCAACCCTGGCGACGACCGAGACGGGCGGGAACCATGCCGCGGCCCGATAGCGGCGTATCCAGCGGAAAGGCGACCCCGATGGCATCCGTTTCCTTCACCCTCGACGATGACTACGATTCCGCCAAGACCATCCGCCTGGATCGCAACCCCCTCGCCTCCTATGCCGGGCCGGCCAGCAGCCACGCCTTCGGCCGCGACGACGAGGGCCGTTTCATCCTGAACGACACCGGCGCCATCGACGATGGCGGCTCGACCTTCACCGATGCCGCGCGACCCGTCCCCGGGGGCTACGCCGTCCTGACGAGCGACCGTTACTCGGTCTTCCTGGACATGTCCGACAACACGGCATCGCTGAGCTTGACCGGCGGGATCTTCGGAGACGTGCTCCGGGGCGGAAGCGGCGACGATGTCCTCAGCGGTGGCGGAGGCAACGACGTGTTCGAGGGCGGCGAAGGCGACAACGTCATCAAGGGCAGCACCGGTTCCGATACAGTCAGCTACGAGCACGCCCAGTACAGCATCGAAGTGTATCTGGAGGATTCCCGGGCCTACACCGTTCCCACCGGCGACGAGGATACTCTGTCGAGCATCGCGAACGTACGTGGCACCCGCTTCGGCGACCTGATCTCGGGAGATTCCCTCGCCAACCGCATCGAAGGCGGTGGAGGGGAGGACGTCATCGGCGGCGGCGGTGGCGACGACATCCTCGAAGGCGGAGACGCTGCGGATGTCCTCCGCGGCGGCGGCGGCAACGATATCCTCGAAGGCGGTGCGGGTGCGGACACCATTGAGGGCGGTGGCCAGAAGGATACGGCGAGCTACGAGCACTCGTCGGAGGGCGTCACGATCAGGCTCTACCGTACCCTGCAGACGAGCAAGGGCGATGCCGACGACGACAGCCTTTACGGCATCGCCAACGTAAGGGGCAGCCTGCACGACGACTTGCTGTCGGGCGACGGCAAGGACAACACCCTCGACGGGAATGGCGGCGCCGACAGGCTCTATGGCAACCCCGGCAACGACCGCCTGATCGTCTCCTCCACGCCCGTCGAGGTAGACGGCGGCTTGGGGCTGGACGTCCTGATCGTGGAGGTGAACCCCTACCTCGAGACGATCCACCTCAGCGACGAGACCTTCTCGGCCATCGAGAAGGTGGCCGTTCGTAGCGACGGCTCCATCGACATGAGGAATGTCTCGGTCGGGACGTCGATCATCTCACAGAGCGTCGAGGGCGATCACGGAAAGATCATCGGCACTGCTGGGGACGATCGCATCAGGGCGGGAAGCGGCGGCGATCGGATCGACGCCTGGAGCGGCGACAACACCGTCCTCGGTGGTGTGGGCAAGGACCAGTTCATCTTCCGGTCGGACAAGGGCCGCACCGAGATCCACGATTTCGAGCTCGGCAGGGACAAGCTGACCGTGGTGCCGCTGACGACGAATTTCGAGGATGTCGTCATCACGTCGGTCCACGGCGGAGACGACACCCTCGTCACCTTCGCGAAATACACCGGGATCGATCACCGCATCATCCTGCACGACGTCGCCGCTTCGGCGCTCGGCGAAGCAGACTTCATCATCTGAGCGGGTTCGCGGGTCGGTTGGTTCCGGGTCCGGAACCCCGAGACGCTCTCAGTCGCTCGCCCCGGCGATCAGCATGTCCAGGCGCATCCGCGTGATCGCGCCGATCTCGTCGAGGGCGGTGGCCTCCTCCTCGGCCTGTCCCCGTCCGAGGCGGGCCTCGAACACCGCGAGGATTTCGGCCCGGCTGCGGCCCCGTACGGCGATGATGAAGGGGAAGCCGAACCTCTCCCGGTAGGCGGCGTTCAGGCGGTCGAAGGCCGCCGCATCCTCCGGCGGGAGGTGGTCGAGGCCGGCGCTGCCCTGCTCGCTCGCCGAGTCGGCCGTCATGGCCCGCGCCCGTGCTTCGGGCCCGGCGAGTTCCGGATGCCCGTTGAGGAAGGCGAGGCGCTGCGCCTCGGGCGCATGGCGCACCGCGTCCATCATCGCGGCGTGCAGGTCGGCCACGCTGGCAAAGGGGCGGGCCGGCGCCACCGTCTCGGCGACCCAGGCCGCGTGTTCGAACACCCCGCCGAGCAGAGCGACGAAGGCGTCCCGGTCGAGACGGTGGATGGCGGCCAGATCCGACAAAGGCTTCAACTCCCGCGATAATCCGTGCGACGACCCGGCGTGAACGGCATCGGCACGGGATCATGCTCCCTGGCTTCGACCATGGCGAACCGTGCCACCCTTTGTCCACGGCGATCTCCGCCTCGCTCACGGGGGCAGCCTCGTCGGGGCGCGGTCGACGTTCCCGCCCCGGGCACGGCCGTGGCGGTTCAGGCCGGCTCGGGCGCGGCGCCAGTGGTGCCCCGGCGCTCGCCGGCCGGGATGGCGGGCGGGACGAAGGCGAGGATCAGCACGATCGTCGCGAGCTCGAAGACCGCGATCAGCCACAGGCCGGCGGAGGCTGAGCCGGTATGCTCGCGCAGATAGCCCATCACCGTCGGAGCGCCGAAGCCCGCCAGGTTGGCCACCGAGTTGATCAGCGCGAAGCCGGCCGCGGCGGCGGAGCCTGCCAGGAACCGTCCGGGAATCTGCCAGAAGACGGGGATCGCGCTCATCGTACCGGCGATCGCCACGGCGAGTGCGACCATGGCCAGAACCGGGTTCGACGGGATCAGGAACCCGACGAGGGCGATGGCCAGTGCCCCGATCATGGCGGGCACACCGCAATGCAGGCGCACCTCTCCGGTGTGATCGGAATGGCGCCCGTTGAGCACCATGCCGATGCCGCCGAACAGGAAGGCGGCGGCCATGATCCAGCCGATGGTGAGCGGGTCGGTGAAGCCTGCGTCATGCACTACGCTCGGCCCGAAGAAGATCAGCGCCGAGTACCCCGTGACGAGGCAGAAATAGATCGCGATACACTGCCAGACCCGGACATCCTTCAGGGAGGCGAGGACGCCGTGCTCGCGGGGCCCCAAGGCTTCCGCGTCGCGGGCGAGGTCGGCTTCGATCAATGCCCGCTGCTCCGGTGTCAGCCAGTTGGCCTTGGCGGGGCGGTCGGTAAGAACGTTGCCGAGGAAGAAGATGGTGACGAGCCCTGCGAGGATCGAAGGGATACCCTCCAGCAAGAACACCCATTGCCAGCCGTCCCAGCCGTTCACGCCGTCCAGGCCGGTGAGGATCGCCCCGGCCAGCGGCCCGCCGATCACCCCGGCGATGGCCGCAGCCGACATGAAGAGGCCGAGCACCCTCGCCCGCCGCGCGCTCGGATACCAGTAGGTGAGGTACAGGACCACGCCTGGGAAGAAACCGGCTTCGAACACTCCGAGCAGGAAGCGGAGCACGTAGAAGAAGGCCGGCGTGGTGACGAACATCATCGCCACGCAGCAGGCGCCCCAGAGGAGCGTGATCCGCGCGATGGTCTTGCGGGCGCCGACATGTTCCAGAAGCAGGTTGCTCGGCACCTCGCACAGGAAATACCCGATGAAGAAGATGCCCGCGCCGATGCCGTAGACCGTCTCGCTGAATTTGAGATCGGACAACATCTGCAGCTTGGCGAAGCCGATATTGACCCGGTCGATCCAGGACAGGATCCAGAGCATCATCAGGAACGGCAGCAGGCGCCAGGTGATCCGGCGGTAGGCCGCGTCGAGTGACGGGTTCTGTCCGACCGATGACTTAGGATGAGTTGGATATGACCGGATCGCCATGGATTGCCCCGAAGATGGTCGCGTCGTCGGCGGCGATGAAACTCTCACCGAAGTGCCGAGACGAGATGGACCCTCCCCTTATGCAATCCAAACCCTGATCGGGCCGTAAATCTCGACCCGTTCCGGCATGGTCAGCTTCCGCGATAAGTGGTGCAATTGCCGGGCGTGCACAGCATCGGCACGTGGTAATGCTGCTTGGCGTCGAACACCGCGAACCGCACCACCGGGTTGTCCACGAAGATGTCCGCCTCGCTCACGCCGGGCCGGCTCTTCAGATAGCCGTCAATGAAGAATTCGAGCTGGTACTGGCCGATCTTCGCCTCCGCCGCCGGCAGGATCGGTGTGTCGGTGCGCCCGTCGGCATTGGTGACGACGCTCTTCACGAGGCGCCAGCGCCCCTCCTCCATCACCGAAAAGTCGATGCGTACGCCGGGCGCGGGGCGCCCGCGCTCCGAGTCGAGGATATGTGTCGTGATGCCAGCCATCGGGTTTCTCGGATCGTTTCGTGGGTAAGCGGTTGCGGACGGTCGGGGCTTTCAGCTGCCGCGATAATACGAGTAGCCCCAGGGCGTGAACAGGATCGGCAGGTGGTAGCGCTGGCTCGCATCGCGGATGTGGAAGCGGATCGGGACGAGGCTCAGGAAATTCGGGCTCGGCAGCGCCACGCCGATCCGGGCGAAGTATTCCTCGACATGCATCAGCAACTCGTAGCGCCCGGTCTTCAGGGCGTCGTCGATGAGGAGCGGCTCGGGCGAACGGCCGTTGGCTCCCGTCGTGATCGTCTTGATCGGCCGGTAGGTGTCGCCATCGCGCACGGAGAGGTCGCAGACCATGCCCGCGCCCGGTGTACCGTGGAAATTGTCGATGGCGTGCATGGTGAGGCGCGGGCCGAGGCCGGATTGCATCGTCGGGCCGGTGTTCAGGGCGCCCGGCTGCGCAGGAGCCGGGGCGGGCGCGCCCTGCGCCAGCACGGTGCCGGTGGCGGCGACCGTGCCGCCGAGACCGATTCCGGCGAGGCCGGCGCCGACCAGGCTGCGGCGCGTGAGGTCGGGTCGCTCAGGGGGGTGGTTCAACTGTGTCTCCTGCAGAGGGCCGGTTCCGGCGCGACCGGGGGCGGGGTCAGGCCGGCTCATGGGCGGCACGGGCGGCGGCCCGGCGCTCCAGCGCCGGGGTGGCGGGTGGGACGAAGGCGAGGATCAGGACGATCGTCGCGAGTTCGAAGGCCGCGACCAGCCACAGGCCGGCGGAGGCCGAGCCGGTATGCTCGCGCAGGTAACCCATGAGGGCGGGGGCGCCGAAGCCTGCGAGGTTGGCCACCGAATTGATCAGGGCGATGCCGGCAGCGGCGGCCGAGCCCGCCAGGAACCGCCCGGGGATCTGCCAGAAGACGGGGATCGCACTCATCGTACCGACGATCGCCACGGCGAGCGCCAGCATGGCCAGAACCGGGCTCCACGGGACCAGGAACCCGACGAGGGCGATGGCCAGCGCCCCGATCGTCGCCGGGATCCCGCAATGCAGGCGCGCCTCGCCGGTCCGGTCGGAATGGCGCCCATTGAGGATCATCCCGATGCCACCGCACAGATAGGCCGCCGACATGATCCAGCCGACGGTGAGCGGGTCGGTGAAGCCGGCATCGCGTACAACGCTCGGCCCGAAGAAGGTCAGGGCCGAGTTCGCCATGATGATGCAGAAGAAGATCGCGATGCATTGCCAGACCCGGGCATCCTTCAGGGAAGCGAGGATGCGGTGCTCGCGCGGACCCAAGGCCTCGGCGTCGCGGGCGAGGTCCGCCTCGACCAGCGCCCGCTGCTCTGTCGTCAGCCATGTGGCCTTGGCGGGACGGTCGGTCAGGTAGAGGAGCGTCACGAATCCCGCGAGGATCGACGGGATACCCTCCAGCAGGAACACCCATTGCCAGCCTGCCCAACCGTTGACGCCGTCCATGCCGGTGAGGATCGCGCCGGCCAGCGGCCCGCCGATCACCCCGGCAATCGCCGAGGCCGACATGAACAGCCCGAACACCTTCGCCCGCCGCTCACTCGGGTACCAGTAGGTGAGGTACAGGATCACGCCCGGATAGAAGCCGGCCTCGAACACTCCGAGCAGGAAGCGGAGGACGTAGAAGAAGGCCGGTGTGGTGACGAACATCATCGCCACGCAGCAGGCGCCCCAGAGGAACGTGATCCGCGCGATGGTCTTGCGGGCGCCGATATATTCCAGAAGCAGGTTGCTCGGCACCTCGCACAGGAAATACCCGATGAAGAAGATGCCCGCGCCGATGCCGTAGACCGTCTCGCTGAATTTGAGATCGGACAGCATCTGCAGCTTGGCGAAGCCGATATTGACCCGGTCGATCCAGGACAGGATCCAGAGCATCATCAGGAACGGCAGCAGCCGCCAGGTAATCCGGCGGTAGGCCGCGTCGAGCGACGGACGAGGTCCTGCCGATGACGCATCGGAAACTGGATATGACCGGCTCGCCATGGATCGCCTCAGGGTCCGTCACACCATCGACGCCGATGCAAACCACGCCGAAACATTAGCAATAGTTGGACCATGTTCCCGCGCGATCCGACATCTGACCGGGCCGTGAAACTCGCCTGCGAGCGAGGTTATCCACGCCGGGCGAGGCTTTTCATCGCGTTCCTCACGGCTGCGGAGCCAACCGGAAACCTTCGCGCTTCGATGGTGTAGACAGACGGTGATCGACGCCTTGCCAAGGAGACCATGCCATGTGGCCCGACAGACGCTTCCTCGATCTCGTCGGTCTGGATCATCCCATCGTCCAGGCCCCGATGGTGGGGCCTCGGGGCCAGCTCACGGCCGCCGTCTCCACCACCGGCGCCCTCGGGTCGCTGGCCTGTGCCGCCCTGAACGCCGAACAGGTGCGCAATGAGGTCGCGGCGATCCGCCTGAACACGGATCGTCCGTTCAATCTGAATTTCTTCTGCCACGCTCCGGCCGCCGCCGATCCGGCCCGCGAGGCCGCATGGCTCCAGCGCGTGACACCCTATTACCGCGAGCTCGGCCTCGACCCCGCCGCGCCCGTCGCCATGTCCAACCGCGCGCCCTTCGACGAGGCGATGTGCGCCGTCGTGGAGGATCTGCGCCCGGCGGTGGTCAGCTTCCATTTCGGGCTTCCCGAGGCCGCCCTCCTCCGCCGCGTCAGGGAAGCGGGCTGCCTCGTCGTCTCGTCCGCCACCACGGTGCGTGAGGCGCGCTGGCTCGATGAGCGTGGCGTGGACGCGATCATCGCCCAAGGGGCCGATGCCGGGGGCCATCGCGGCATGTTCCTCACCGATGCGGTGGAGTCCCAGGTCGGCACCTTCTCTCTGGTGCCGCAGGTGGTGGACGCGGTGCGCGTCCCGGTCATCGCGGCGGGCGGCATCGCCGATGCGCGCGGGATCGCGGCGGCGCTCATGCTCGGCGCGTCCGCCGTCCAGATCGGTACGGCCTATCTTTTCTGCCCGGAGGCCGGCACCTCCGCCGTCCATCTCGCCGCCCTGCGGGCGGCCCGCGACGACGATACCGCGCTCACCAACGTGTTCACGGGGCGCCCCGCCCGAGGGCTCGTCAACCGTGCGTTGGCGGAGCTCGGCCCGGTGAGCGCCGACGCTCCGGCCTTTCCCTCCGCCGCCGTGGCGCTCCAGCCCCTGCGCCAGCGCGCGGAGGCGGGAGGCTCGGGCGATTTCTCGCCGCTCTGGTCGGGACAGGCGGCGTCCCTGGCACGGGAAACGGGGGCTGCGGACCTTACCTTGCGGCTGGCGGACGAGGCGCGCGGGATGCTGAGGATGTAAGGCCAGCCCGGCGCCCCGAGGGGGATGGGCCGGCGAGTCAGAACGGACTGACGGGGAAGAACCGCAGGTACAGCTCTGCGTATTTCCCCTCGTCCCAGAGCCGTTGCAGGGCTTCGTCGAGGGCGCGGGAGAGGGCCGTATCCTCTCGGCGGGTGACGAGGCCGATGCCTTCGCCGAAATAGTGGTTTTCGAGGTAGTCGCCGCCCACCAGCGCGCAGCAGTTCGACGAATCGATGCCGCCGATCCACAAGGCGAGGTTGAGCCCGTCGGCGAAGACGTAGTCCACGTCGCCGCGCCGCAGCGCGCCTTCGGCGGTGGCGAGGTCGGTGAACTCGCGCGCCTCCGCCTGGGGGAAGAACGCCTTGAGATAGGCCGCATGCGCGCTCGCCGCGACGATTCCGACGGACTTGCCCGCGAGGGCCTTCGCCGATGGGGCGGGAAGGCCCTTGTCGGTGCGGGCGGCGAAGCGCGCCGGCCAGCGAAAATACGGACGGGTGGCGAGGAACCGACTGCGCAGGGTCGGCGTCAGCGGGATGGCGGCGGCGACCACGTCGCCCTGCTGGTCGGCCAGCCCATCGAGCAGCGTATCGAACCGGCGCGCCTGGATGGTGCAGCTGAGCGTCAACCGTTCGCAGACCGCCCGGACGAGTTCCACCACGAAGCCGGTCGGCGCACCGTCAGGGCCGGCGAAATGCAGGGGCGGGAACTCGTCGTCGGTGAGGAAGCGGATGGCGCGCGCCGTCTGCGGCACCTCGATCCGTTCGAGCCGGCTGCGCGGATTCCAGAAATTCGGGATCGTCACGCCCGGCGAGGTGGCTTCCTGCGCCGACGCCGGCGAAACGGCGAGGAGCGCCGTCACCAGCAAAGCGGCGGCGGACCGCCTGCCTCGGGTTGACGGCCTGGTTGTATCTGTGTCGCACTGGTTGTGCGCGGGAATCGTCTGGCTCACGGCTCTCCCCCTATCACGTTCCCGGGCCTCGGGGAGCCGGTTCCGGTGTCGATCGTCGGTTTCAGGAACCTGCGCGGCAAAACGGTGGCACTGCCTCCGGAGATCGCGTTTCTCCTCAGCCACGCCGCGTCCCCGCTGATGCTGGCGAAGGCCGCGGCCCTGGCCCGTTCGAGCGGCACCGATGCCGCCACCACCCTGATCCAGGCCGGGTTGATGGAAGAGGAGCGCTTCTACCGCGCCCTCGCGCTCACCCTCGGGGCGCGGTTCCTCGGCGGGACCCTGCCCCTCGGCGCCGGAGCGCGGTTTCCCGACAGTCTGATCGCGGGCGTCGCCCCCCTCGCACCGGGAATGGGGG
Source organism: Methylobacterium sp. CM6241 (assembly GCF_054817845.1). Taxonomy (NCBI): domain Bacteria; kingdom Pseudomonadati; phylum Pseudomonadota; class Alphaproteobacteria; order Hyphomicrobiales; family Methylobacteriaceae; genus Methylobacterium; species Methylobacterium sp. CM6241. The sequence continues at coordinate 3,041,203 of NZ_CM139246.1, read as the reverse complement.
CCGCGTTCGTCTATGCCCCTCGGGGGCGCGCGATCGCCGAATTGCTGCAGGGGCGCAGCCCGACGGGGCTGATGCCGGCGATCACCACGCCGACCGCCTTGCGCCACGCGATCTTCGCCCAACGCGCGGCGGGAATCGCCGCCCATGCCTCGGACGACCTTCTCAGGAGGAGGCCGGACTGGGCCTACAATGCTGCCCCCGTGGCGCCGCTCCTCGCTCTGGCCGGTCTCATCTTCGGGGCGCTCGTTCTCGCCATGGCCAGCCTGCCGGCGCTCCTCGTCACGGCGGCCTGGGTCCTGGTGCAGGTCGGGTTCCTCGCCCTCCTCACCTTTCGCGTGGCCGCCATCGGGCCGACCGGCGAGGTTGCGCCGGAAGACCCGCCCGGACCCGGGCTGCCGGATGGCGACCTGCCGGTCTACACGGTGTTCGTGGCGCTCTACCGGGAGGCGGCGGTGGTGCCGCGCTTGCTGGAGGCGCTGACGCGCTTCGATTACCCGGTGGCGAAGCTCGACATCAAGCTCCTCACCGAGGCCGACGATGCCGCCACGGCGGGGGCGCTCGCCTGCCTCGCCCTGCCGGCACATGTGGAGGTCGTCGTCGTGCCGCCGGGGCTGCCAAAGACCAAGCCGCGCGCCCTCAACGCCGCCCTGCCCCTGGCGCGGGGAAGCTGCCTCGTGGTCTACGACGCGGAGGACGTGCCCGATCCCGGCCAGTTGCGGGCGGCGGCCGCAGCCTTCGCCCGCGCCTCCCCACGCACGGCCTGCCTGCAGGGCCGCCTCGTCATCGACAATGCCCGCGATTCCTGGCTCACCCGGTGCTTCGCCCTCGAATACACGGCCCTGTTCGACGTGCTCGGCCCGGCACTGGCGGCGTGGCGGCTGCCGACGCCGCTCGGCGGCACCTCCACCCATTTCCGGACCCATATCCTTCGCGCCGTATGCGGATGGGATGCCTGGAATGTCACCGAGGATGCCGATCTCGGTCTGCGGCTGGCGCGGGCCGGCTACGATGTGGGTGATCTGCCGAGCAGCACGATCGAGGAGGCGCCGGCCCGCTACAAGGCCTGGCTCAACCAGCGCACCCGCTGGATGAAGGGCTTCCTCCAGACCAGCCTCACCCATGGCCGCACCCCCATGGCGACCTTCCGCGAACTCGGCCCCCTGGCGAGCCTCTGCGCGCTGGCCCTCATCCCCGGTACGGTGGTCTCGGCCCTGGCCTACCCGTTCCTGATGCTGCCGGCCGTGGTCTCCCTGTGGCCGGGCCGGATCGAGGCGGGGAACGACTTCTGGGCGAATCTGCCCACCGGCACGGCGATCACGGTCCTCGTCTCCGGCTTCGTGGCGATGCTGCTGCCCGCCTATATCGGCTGCCGGCGACGGGGCTGGCACGATCTCGTCCCCTTCGTGCCCCTGCTGCCGGCCTATTTCCTGCTCGTCAGCCTCGCCGCCTGGCGCGGGGTGATCGAGCTGATCCTGGCGCCAGACCGCTGGAACAAGACCGAGCACGGTCTGTCCCGCACCTCGCGCAGCGGGGCGCTGACACCGCACCCACCGCGATGACGGGGCACAGCACAATGACGCGTTACAGCGCCTTGGCGAGTTCCGCCGCCGTCTGGTCGGCGGGTTTCGTCAGGTTGAGGGCGTTCACGAAGCGGTTCCGGCCATCCATGATGTAGACCAAAGCCGTGTGCTCCATCGTGTAGTCGTCCCCCTTGGTCGGCACCTTGCGGACATAAGCGCGGTAGGCCTTCACGGCGGCGTTGACTTCCTCCTGCGAGCCGGTGAGGCCGACGATGCGGGGATCGAAACTGGAGAGGTAGGTCTTCAGGGCCTCGGGCGTGTCGCGCTCGGGATCGACCGCGATGAACAGCGCCTTCGTGTCCTTGCCCTTGGGGCCGAGCGCCTGGAGCACATCGCCGATCTGCTGCAGCGTCGTCGGGCAGACATCGGGGCAATGCGTGAATCCGAAGAAGACGAGATGGGTCGCCCCGGCGAAATCCCGCTCGGTGACGCGCCGTCCGTCCTGGTCGGTGAGGGTGAAGGGGCCGCCGACGCTGCTGGTCGCCACCTGCCCCGCCTTCGGCACGAGCATCACGGTGGCCGCGACGCCGAGCGCCACGAGGCCGAGGGCGAAGAGGATGAGGGGAAGGGCGCGACGCATGGGGAGCCTTCAAGCCGGTTCCTGGGGAGACGCTGCGGCAAGAGCATGGGCCGGGGATGCGGGCAACCGTCAATGTGTCGCCGGTGGGCTCCGTGGACCCGGCTTCTCCACCCCGGTCAGCGGGTCGCGAGGGCGGCGATCAGCTTGTGGGCGGTGCTGGTCAAGGTGGCGAAGGCCGCGAAATCGATGCTGTTGATGACGACGAAAACCCCGACATCGCGCCCCGGCGCGAAGGCGACGTAGCTCATGAAGCCGGCGCCTCCCCCGCTCTTGGCCAGCATCGCTGGTTCGTTCCCCTTGGCCGCCAGGGCCACCCAGCCGAGGGCCAGACCCGCCATGGGCGACGCTTCGTCGAAGCCGATCGCCGCCGGCATCGATTGGCGCTGGCGGTAGACCGCGTGGCTCAGGGCGAGCGCGCTGCTCGTGGCGGTGACGTTGTGCCGGAGCCAGCGGGCCATGTCGTTGCCGGTGCTGTAGAGCCCGCCGCTTCCCCCCGTCGCCTGGGTGTCGACGCAGGTGGCCGGGCCGCCGAGGCCCGAGCCGATCATCAGCCGGGCGCATTGCTCCGGTGTCGGCGAGAGAACCGTATCCGGCATTCCGAGGGGCGCGGTAACGTGGCCGCGCAGCACGTTCGCATAGGACGCGCCGCCTGCCGTCCCGACCGCATCGGCCAGGAGGTCGAACCCCACATTCGAGTAGGACGTGACGGTGCCGGGGGCCCAAGGCAGCGTGTAGTTGCCGAGCCAGGACCAGCGGTCGTCGCGGGTCGGCCAGGCGCGGGGATTCGTGCCTTCGGGAGCGTGTCCCATCTCGCGCGGTAGGGCGCCCGAATAGGTTGCGAGGTCGAGGAGGGTGATGGGGCGCCCTTCGAAGGCGGGAACCTTCGCCTGCGGCGCGAAGCTCTGCAGCGGATCGGCGAGGGAGAGCTTCCTCTCCGTGGCGAGGGAGGCGAGCACCTCCGTGGTGAAGACCTTGGTGATGGAGTTGAGCCGTACGAGACTGGTTCCGTCGGGCGTGATGCCGTTGCCCTTCTCGGTCTCGCCGTAGCCGCGGATGAAGGTCCCGTCCCCACGCACGACCACCAGGATCATACCGGGCGCCCCGGATTCGAGGAACAGGACGTCACCGGTTAGGTCCGTCGCCGCCGCGATCACCGGATCGTCGGCGCTAAATGCTCGTGTCGTCGTCGCGAGCGACAGGGCAAGGGCAAGGACAGCGAATCGCTTGTTCACGGCGTGGCTCCGATTCCGGTCGGAACTCTACACGTATGGCGGGAGACACGAGCCCATCGGATCCGCGGAGACGCCGCAGGATACACAGGTGTTTGATCGTTCACGCCGTCCGGAGGCAAGTCACCGCGACGGGACGCCCGATCTCAGCTTTCCCCGACCTTCCCACGGTCGCCGGACAAAGAGGCGCTCTCACGCCGGAGCGGGCGGCCGACGGGGCAGACCTCCTGCACGAACCCGGCGAGGGTGTTGGCGAGATTGTCCTCCACCTGCCGGTAAAACACGAACTGGCCCCGCTTCTCGCTCGCCACCAGACCGGCATTCTCCAGGATCGACAGGTGCTGCGAGATCGACGGTTTCGACATCTCGAAGCGTGAGGCGATGTCGCCCGCGCTCAACTCGGCATGCGCCAGATAGGCGAGGATTTTTCGGCGCACTGGGGATGCCAGGGCCTCGAAGACGCGCTGCATGGGATCGGTGCCTCACTTCATCGGACATTTAGGCGATGAGCTAACGATTGACAAATCGGTCGCTAGCATAATTAGGTAATCACCTAATTGTAGGAGGCCGACATGACGCTTCTCTCGATGCACCGCCTCATTGCGGGACCGGACACCTCCGCCACGGAGGGGAGGGTCCGCTGGGCGCCGTCCCGCTCGCTCTGGACCGGTGGGATGACGTTGGCGGCCGTCTCCCTGGCGCCGATCTTTGTCACGCCCGGTGCGGTGCTGCTGTTCCTGGCGACGAGCGCGGTCACTCTTTGTCTCGGGCACTCCATCGGCCTGCACCGGCTCCTGATCCATCGCAGCCTGTCGGCGCCGCTCTGGGTGGAGCGCGTGCTGGTCTATCTCGGCACGCTGGTCGGCATGGCGGGTCCGCTCGGCATGGTGCGGCTCCACGACACCCGGGACTGGGCGCAGCGCCAGGCCGCGTGCCACGACCTCCATGCCCACCGCGCACCGTTTCTCCGCGACGCGTGGTGGCAGATGCATTGCCGCCTCGATCTGGCCCACCCGCCCCGCTTCGTGCCGGAGGACAGGATTGCCCGCGATGGGTTCCTGCGCTGGGTGGAGGCGACTTGGATGGCGCAGCAGATCCCGTGGGCGATCCTGTTCTACGCGCTCGGCGGCATGCCGTGGCTGGTCTGGGGCGTCCCCGTCCGCATCGCCGTGAGCCTCACCGGGCACTGGCTCGTCGGCCATCTCACCCACCGGCGCGGGCCGCAGGGCTGGGCGGTGGATGGTGTCGCGGTGCAGGGCCACGACCTGCCGGCGGCCTCCCTCGTCACCTTCGGAGAGGCGTGGCACGGCAACCATCATGCCTGGCCGGAATCCGCCCGCCTCGGCATCGAGCCGGGCCAGCACGATCCAGGCTGGTGGGTGCTGCTGGCGATGCGCCGGCTCGGGCTGGTGTGGGGGCTGAAGCAGCCGCGCGACCTGACGCCGAGGGAGGGATTGCGCCGTGTCGGTAGGGTGGAGGCATGGACATGATTGGCTCCTCTGCATCCTGGCCCATCTCCGCGCGTGTCGCCGTGTGTGGGTTCACCGGCGTTGTTGCGTCGGTGCTCCTGTTCCTCGGCGAGAGCGTTGCCGCCGGTCGAGCGAAAGCGACCGGTTCGCTGGTCCTCGACTCCTTGCAGGTCTTCGCGGCGATGATCATTCTCGTGCCGCTCAGTTTGATTATCGCAAGTCCGCTGATCTTTATCGCCATCGTCAGCGGCATGCTGCTCAAGCGCGCGATCGAACGGCACGTCTTGGCATGGAGCGTCGCCGCGCCCATCATCGTCTGGCTGTTCGTGTCCGTGACGAGCGTGGTGATGCGGCGCGGCTCAGTGCTCACGGTCGGCGATATTCCCGGCCGGCTCGCCGGGGCGATGCAGAATGCGGAGAACCTACTGATGTTCTTCGGCGCGGCCATTGCGGGCGTGGCCTTCTACGTCCTCTCGGCGAAACGAAGGCCGCGCTCTGTCCGATGAAGGCCGAGCGACGGTCAGATCGCCAGCTTGTCCGGCTCGGGCGTTGCCGCGATCGCTTCGACCCCATGCAGCCGCAAAGCCTCGCCCACCATCAGCAGGGCCGGCCCATCGAAGCCCGATGCCTCCACCCGGTCCGCCAGATCGGCGGCTGTGCCGGACACGACGGCTTGGTTGGGCCGGGTGGCGTTGAAGACGAGGAGCGCGGGGGTGGCCGGGGCCAGACCCTCGGCGACGGCGCGTTCGAGAAGCTCGCGCAGGGTCTTTTTCGGCATGTAGACCACGGTGGTCACGCTCGGATCGGCGAGCGCCCCCCAGTTCAGGTCAGACGGCAGGGTGCCGCGGCGGTCGTGGCCGGTGACGAATTGCAGGCGTCGCGCCGAGTCGCGGTTGGTCAACGAGACACCCAGCGACGCGGCCGCCCCCTGCGCCGCAGAGATGCCCGGCACCACGCTCACGGGGATTCCCGCCTGATGGCAGGCGTCGATCTCCTCGCCGGCTCGGCCGAAGACGAGGGGATCGCCGGATTTCAGGCGCACCACCTGCTTGCCGGATTTGGCGAGCTGCACCATCAGCGCGTTGATGTCGTCCTGGCGGCAGGAGGGGCCGTGCCCGGTCTTGCCGACCAGCATGGTGCGCGCTTCGCGGCGGGCATAATCGAGGATCTCGGGCGCCACGAGATCGTCGTAGAGGATCACGTCGGCGTTGCGGAGCGCCCGCAGGGCCTTCAGCGTCAGGAGCTCGGCATCGCCCGGCCCCGAGCCGACGAGTGTCACCGCCCCACCCTTCGGTGCCGCGTCCGTCTGGCCGAGAAGCTCGGCGAGGTCCGCCTCGGTGGGAACCCGGTCCGGCTCGGCGAAGGCGCGATCCGTGAAGCGCTCCCAGAAGGCGCGGCGGTCGGAAAAGGCGTGGAAGCGGCTCGTGACCTCCTCGCGCCAGTCGCGGGCGGCGCCGATCCACCCCTTGAACCCGCGCGGGAGCATGCCCTCGATCCGGGCACGCACCGTCTGCCCGAAGACAGGAGCCGCGCCCTCCGTCGAGATGCCCACCACCATGGGCGAGCGGTTGACGATGGCGCCGAACTTCACGTCGCAGAGATGCGGCCGGTCGACGGCGTTGACGATGGCGCCGGTCGCCCGCGCCGCGGCCACGAAGGCAACGCAATCGGCCTCGTCCTCCATGGCGCCGATGCAGAAGGCCGCGCCCTGGAGGTCGGAGGGCTGCCACTGGCGCTCATGCAGGGTGACGCTGCCGGCGACGATCTCGCCCGGCACCGCGCGCAACTCGTCGCTGGGTTCGGGCGCGTAGACGTCGACATCGGCCCCGGCGGCGGCGAGCAGCTTCACCTTCCACGGCGCCCCGCCATTGGACCCGGCCAGCACCGCACGCTTGCCCTGCAGCGGCACGAAGACCGGCAGGACCGCCAGCGGTTCGAGGCCGGCATGTCCTGCGCCCTCACGGGCGGCGATTCCGGCGGGTCGGGTTTCCCGGGGCTGGCGGGGCGTGCTCATGGCGTGAAAATGAGCTTATGCGGCGTCGCGCGCAAGCGCCTGCGGCAGCAGCTTGCGGATCTCTGGGATGCACGAGCCGCAATTCGTGCCGGCCTTGCAGGCGGCCCCCACCGCCTCGACGCTGTGGGCGCCGGCCGCGATGGTGGCGGTGATGACGTCGAGGCCGACCCCGTGGCAGGCGCAGACGGTCGGCCCGGCCGACGCCGTCTCGGCCCGGCCTGAGAGTAGGGCGCGTCGGGCAGAGGGTTCGAGATCGGGCGCGGCGAAATAGGCCTTCTCCGATTCCCAGCCCGGCTTCGCGTCGCCGGGCGTCAGGGCCAAGCATGCGACGAGACGCTCCCCGTCATAGGCGGCGAAACGGTAGCGGCCACGGGCGTGGTCGGCATATTCGGCGATCTCGAAGCCCTGGAACATTCCCCTCAGCATCAGCGCGACCTCGCGCGAGCTCTCCTGGGTGGCGAAGTGCAGCCCGGATCCGCCCTGGATCGTGGCGCGCGCCCACCACCAGCCGGTGGGAAGCGACCGCTGCTCGCGGGTCAGCATAAAGCCGCGGCTGCGATAGACGGCCGGCGCGATGGCGGACGGCGTCGCCTTCAGCTCGGGCTGCCCGGAGACCGGATCGGGGATGCCGCGTGCGAGGGCGCCGACGCGCCCCTCCGACGCGGTGGCCCCGCTCCAGTGGAAAGCCGCGAAGAGGTCGCCCCGGCGCATACCCTCCCCTACCATCACCTCCAGCACCGCCGCGCCGTGGGCGGTGGAGACCGTGGCGAGGCCGCCATGGACCACGCCCATCGCGGTTGCGTCATCGGGGTGGATCTCCACGAAGGGCACGTCGCGATGAGCCGACAGGCGCTGGCTCTTCCCCGTGCGCGTCATCGTGTGCCAATGGTCGCGGACCCGTCCGGTATTGAGCACGAAGGGGAAGTCCGCACTCACGGCCTGCGCCAGCGCCGGGGGCTGTACGGCGACGAAACGGGCGCGCTTGTCGAAGGTGAAGAACTGCCCGTCGGCGAAGAGCCGCTGCCGGCCCTGCTTTCCCCCACGCTTCGTCAGGGGCCACTGCACGGGCGCCGCCCCGGCATAGGCGGTATCGGAGATGTCGCTCACCGCGCCGATGTCGAAGTCGCGGCTGCCGTTATTCTCGAAGGCCGAGAGCGAGGCATGTTCGCGGAAGATCGCGGCGGCGTTCGGATAGGCGAAGGCCTCGCCGTGGCCGAGGCGCTTGGCCACGTCGCTGATGATCGCCCAATCCGCCCGCGCCTCGCCGGGAGACTTGAGGAAGCTGCGCTGGCGCGAGATGCGCCGCTCGGAATTGGTGACGGTGCCGTCCTTCTCGCCCCAGGCCTGGGCCGGCAGCAGCACGGTCTTCCGGCCCGTCGTCATGGCGGTGTCGCTGTCGGAAACGACCTCGGAGACGACGTAGAGATCGAGCCCCTTGATCGCTTCGCGGATCGCGTCGGCACGGGGCATCGACACGACGGGGTTGGTGCCCATCACCCAGAGGGCCTTGATCCTGCCGCGCTCCACCGCCTCGAACAGGGCGACGGCCTTCATGCCCTCGCCGGTGATGATGTTGGGCGCCGACCAGAACCGGCGGACCCGGTCCACTTCCTCGGGCGCGAAATGCATGTGAGCGGCGAGCATGTTGGCGAGCCCGCCGACCTCGCGGCCACCCATGGCGTTGGGCTGGCCGGTGAGGGAGAGCGGCCCCGCGCCGGTCTTGCCGATGCGGCCGGTGGCCAGATGGCAGTTGATGATAGCATTGCCCTTGTCGGTCCCCTGAGCCGATTGGTTGACCCCTTGCGAGAAGCCGGTGACGACGCGCTTCGTGCGCGCGAACAGGGTGAAGAATTGCCCGACATCCGCCTCCGACAGCCCGGTGGCGGCGGCCGTCGCGGCGATGTCCGGGGCGATCGAACGGGCGCGCTCCAGGGCCCCGTCGAGGCCGGTCGTGTGGTCGAGAACGAAGCGGTAGTCGAAAGCACCTGCGCTCGCGAGATGGACCAGGAGGCCTGAGAACAGGGCGGTGTCGGTGCCCGGCTTGAGACCGAGGATGAGGTCTGCCTCCTCCCCCGTCTGGGTCCGGCGCGGGTCGATCACAACGAGCTTGGTGCCGCGCTTGGCGCGCGCATCGACCATGCGGCGGAACAGGATCGGGTGGCACCAGGCGGTGTTGGACCCCACCAGCACGATGAGGTCGGCCTCGTCGAGATCCTCGTAGCAGCCCGGCACCGTGTCCGAACCGAAGGCGCGGCGGTGGGCCGCCACCGCGCTCGACATGCAAAGGCGCGAATTGGTGTCCACATGCGGCGTGCCGAGGAAGCCCTTCGCGAGCTTGTTGGCGACGTAGTAATCCTCGGTGAGGAGCTGTCCGGACAGGTAGAAGGCGATCGAATCCGGGCCGTGCTGCTCGGCGACTTTCCGTAGCCCGCCGGCCACGGTGCCGAGTGCCGATTCCCAGCTCGACCGCACGCCGTCGACGACGGGATGCAGCAGGCGGTTGTCGAGGGACAGGGTCTCGCCGAGGGCGGAGCCCTTGGAGCAGAGGCGGCCGAAATTGGCCGGGTGCTCGGTATCGCCGGCAATCCCCGCCCCGCCTGCCCCGTCCGGCGTGGCGATCACACCGCAGCCGACGCCGCAATACGGGCAGGTGGTCTTCACGGCGGCGGCGGGTGCCTGGACGTGCGCGTTCATGGCGAAATCCTCGGCGAATTCCAGGGTTCGAAGGGCAGCAAAAGTCGGGCCGGCTGTGCGCATCTCCCTCCCCCCTCTGCGGGGGAGGGTGGCCCGCTAATGCGGGTCGGGAGAGGGGAGCACTGCCCCATTCGGAGAGGTCGCGCTGCCCCTCTCCCGTCTGCTTCGCAGGCACCCTCCCCCACCCCAAGTCGCGCCTGCCCGACTTGGGCAGTCAAAGGCAGAACTCGGGCAAGTCCGAGGTCTGTGGGGGATGGTTCGGCGTGTGCTAATACACGTCGGCCTGATACCGCCCGGTCTTCTTGAGATGGGCGAGGTAGGCCACGGCCTCGTCGGGATTCTTGCCGCCGAACTGACCGGCGACGTCGATGATCGCCCGCTCCACATCCTTGGCCATGCGCTTGGCATCGCCGCAGACATAGAAATGAGCGCCGCCTTCGAGCCATTTCCACAGGTCAGCGCCGTTCTCGCGCATGCGGTCCTGCACATAGGTCTTCTCGGTGCCGTCCCGCGACCAGGCGAGGGACAGGCGGGTGAGGACCTTGCCGTCCTTCAGCGCGTTCAGTTCGTCCTTGTAGAAGAAGTCGCTGGCCTGGCGCTGATGGCCGTAGAACAGCCAGTTGCGGCCCAGCGCCTGGGTCGCGGCGCGCTCGCGCAGGAAGGCGCGGAACGGTGCGATGCCGGTGCCCGGCCCGCACATGATGACGTCCTTCGACAGATCCTCCGGCAGGGCGAAGCCGTGCGCCTTCTGCAGGTAGACCTTGACCGTGGTCTTCTCGGCAATGCGTTCGCCGAGATGGGTCGAGGCGACGCCCAGACGCAGCCGTGAGCGGTGGTTGTAGCGCACCGCGTCGACCGTGAGCGAGACCCGGCCCGGATCGGCCTTCGGCGAGGAGGAGATCGAGTAGAGCCGCGGCTGCAGCTCGTCGAGGGCTTCCAGGAAGACCTCCGCGTCGGGCCGGGCGCCGGGAAACTTGTGAAGCGCGCCGAGCACGTCGAGATAGGCGGCGTCGCCGTCCGGGTCCTCGCCCGCCGAGAGTGCCCGCGCCTTCTTGCGGGCCTCCCCCGACGTGAGGAGGGAGAGGAGCTGGTAGAGCCCGTCCGGGGCGGCGCCCAGGGAGTAATCCTTGATCAGCCGGTTCCGCAGGGTCTGGCCGCCGATCATGCGCTCGGGCCGGGTGCCGAGTTCGGCGATGATCGCATCCACCAGGGCCGGCGGGTTCGAGGGGAAGAGCCCGAGGGAATCGCCGACCACATACTCGATGGGCGTGCCCGTGAGATCGATCTCGACATGCCAGGTCTCCTTCTCGCCGCCCGGCTCGTTGAGGCGAGTGCGGGACAGGAACACGGCCTCCACCGGGTTCTCGCGGCAATAGCCGAGCGGTCCGAGGGGCGCCTCCGCCTTGGCCTCGCCCTCCCCCGCTTCGGCCGCCTTCGCGCCGCCGCCCGCGCCGAATTCCTCATCCAGCTTCTTGAGCATGCGGAGGGTGTCCTTGCCCCCCGGCTGGCACAGGTTGAGGCGCTCTTCCTTCTTCAGGAACAGGGCGTTGGCATAATCGGCGCAATTATAGCCGCATTGGCCACAATCCTGCTGCGCCATGGCGGCCATGAGCTTCTGCGCCTCAGGCCGCTCCTTGGCGAGCTCCATCCGGTCGGGCAGCGGCATCGACGGGTCGTGCCAGGGCGCGTCGTCATTGTCGGCGAGCTTCGGCCCGCCACCCGTATCGCCGGGCGCGAGGGCCGTCGCGCCCTCCACGGCGGGGCCGAGCAGGGCGGCGAAATAGCCGGACAGCCAGGAACGCTGATCCGGGTTGAACGGGGCGTTCTCGGGGATGAGAACGAGCGGGGGAACGACATGCTCGCTCATGCTGCGGCCTTCAGAACGGGTTGATCTTCGGCGAGGCTGCGGAGGCTCTCCGGGCCGGTGCGTGCGGTGAAGGCCTGGAAGCTCTCGGCCTGGCTCTCGCGGCGGGCGAGGTAGCTGCGCAGCAGCGCCTCGATCCGGGACGGACAATCCTCCGCCTTCACCGCCTTCCAGATCTCGGTGCCGATCTTCGGACTGTCGCCGAAGCCGCCGCCGACGACGATGTCGTAGCCCTCGACGGTGTCGCCCTCCTCCGAGACGACGACCTTCGCGCCGATGAGGCCGATATCGCCGATGTAATGCTGGGCGCAGCTATGGTGGCAGCCGGTGACGTGCACGTTCACGGGCACGTCGAGTTCCGGCAGGTGAGCCTCCATGTAATCGGCGATGACGAGCGCGTGGCCCTTCGTGTCCGAGGCGGCGAACTTGCAGCCCTTGTTGCCGGTGCAGGCCACCAGGCCGGCGCGGATGCTGGAGGCTTCCGTGGTGAGGCCGAGCGCTGCCACGCGGGCCTGGACCTCGGCCACCTTGGCGTCGGGCACGCCGGAGAAAAGAAAGTTCTGCCATACCGTCATGCGGATGGCGCCGTCGCCGCATTCCGACGAGATCTTTGCCAATTCCCGCATCTGGTCGGAGGTCATCTTGCCCACGGGCAGGATCACCCCGATCCAGTTCAGGCCCGGCTGGACCTGTTTGTGGACGCCCACATGGGAGAAGCGGTCCATGGGCCCGCGCGGGGCGAGATGGGCGGGGTCGACCCGGTCGAGCGTGTAGCCGAGCTCCTCCTCGACGGCGGCGAGGTACTTGTCGAAGCCCCAGGCATCGAGGACGTATTTCATCCGGCTCTTGTTGCGGTTGGTCCGGTCGCCGTTCTTGATGAAGACTCGCAGGATCGCGTCGGCGACCTTGTTGCAGGCCTCGGGCTTCAGCACCACGCCGGTATCGCGGGCGAGATCGCGGTGGCCGGAAATGCCACCGAGCACGAGGCGCATCCAGATGCCCGGCTCCACGGCCGCGCCGTCGAGGACCTTCACCGCCTGGAAGCCGATATCGTTGGTCTCTTCCAGCACCGGCATCACGCCGCCGCCGTCGAAGGCGACGTTGAACTTGCGCGGCAGGCCGTAGAGCGAACGGTCGTTGATGATCCAGTTGTGCCAGGACTTGGCCAGGGGCCGGGTGTCGAGGAGTTCCTGGGCGTCGATCCCGGCCACCGGCGAGCCGGTGACGTTGCGGATGTTGTCCGCGCCCGAGCCGCGCGCGGTGAGGCCGAGGTCGATCAGCCCGTCGAGGAAGGGCTGGCCATGCTCCGCCGTGATCTCGCGGACCTGGAGGTTGGCGCGGGTGGTGACGTGGCTGTAGCCGCCGCCATGGGCATCGGCCAGATCCGCGATACCGGCGAACTGCCAATGCTGCAGGATGCCGTTGGGGATGCGCAGGCGGCACATGAAGTCGCCGCTGGCCGGGGCGAGCCAGAACAGGCCGTGATAGCGCCAGCGGAAATTGTCCTCCGGCTTCGGGGCCTTGCCGGTGGCGGCCTCGGCGATCAGGCGGTTGTGGCCGTCGAACGGGTTCTCCGCCCGCTTCCACTTCTCCTGGTCGCAGAGCTTGCCGCCGGCCTTCACCGTGGCGTCCTGGGCCTTGATGTGGATGGCGTCCGGGCCGGTCGGCTCGGAGGGCGCGGCGGCACCCTGCCCGAGGGCGAGGCCGCCGGTGAGGCGCGCGGCTGCGATGCCCGAGGCGAAGCCTTCCAGGTAGCGCTTCTGCTCGGCGTTGAAGTCGTCGGCCATGGAAGCCTCCATCATGCTGCCAGGGATTGGGAATCGGGGGCGTGGACGCGCCCGAACATCAGGTCGTCTCGGTGATCGGCGATCGGTTCGCCGGTGCGGATCAGCGTCTTGCACCAGCCCTGTTCGGCGATGTCGCCGACGAAGACGGCGCCGAGGAGCTTGCCGTCGCCGATGATCAGCTTGCGGTAGAGGCCGAGGCCGGGATCCGACATCACCACCGTCTCGGCATGTTCGGGCGCCTCGATCTCGCCGGCCGAGAAGACCGGCAGGCCCGAGACCTTGAGGCTGGTGGCCAGTGAGGTGCCGAGATAGGCGGCTTCCTCGCCGACGAGGTGGCGGCTCAGCACTTCGGCCTGGTCGTAGGCGGGCTCGACGAGGCCGTAGACCATGCCGCGATGCTCGGCGCATTCGCCGAGAGCGAAGATGCGCGGATCGGAGCTCGTCATCCGGTCGTCGACCTTGATGCCACGCCCGACATCGAGCCCGGCGCCCTGGGCCAGGACGGCATTGGGCCGCACGCCCACGGACATCACCACGAGATCGGCCGGCAGCACCGTACCGTCCGACAGGACAAGGCGCTCGACCCGGCCGTCGCCCTCCACATGGGCGGTATCGGCCTTGAGCAGCACGCGGATTCCGCGGGATTCCATGGCGCGCTTCACCAGGCCGGCGGCGTGGTGGTCGAGCTGGCGCTCCATCAGCCGGTCCATGACGTGGAGCAGGGTCGTGTCGACCCCGAGCCGGGCGAGGCCGACGGCGGCCTCCAGCCCGAGCAGGCCGCCGCCGATGACGATGGCCCGCGCGCCGGTGACCGCCGCTTTCCGGATGGCCGCCACATCGGCGAGATCGCGAAACGTGATGATGCCGGGCAGGTCCATGCCGGGCTTCGGCAGCCGGATCGGCAGCGAACCCACCGCGAGGACGAGCTTGTCGAAGGGCAGGACATGGGTCTCGCCGACCATGACGAGGGCGTTCTCCCGGTCGACCTGCGTCACCGGCGCGCCGGTGATGAGGCGGATGCCGTGCGCCTCGTACCAGTCGAGACCACGAAAGGCGCAAGCCGCTTCGTCGACCTCACCGCCCAGCAGCGACGAGAGCAGCACGCGGTTATAGGCCGCCTGCGGCTCGGCACCCACGACGGTGACGTCGTAGCGACCGGGCGCGCGCTCGGTCAGCCGCTCCAGAAAGCGCAACGACGCCATGCCGTTGCCGATCACCACCAGACGCTCCTTCATGACCTGCGTCCGATCCTCACGCCGCCATGGCGGGCTTGGCGTGGCGGGCATAGAGGAACTCGAGCACTGCGGCGCGGGCATGGGTGTAGGTCGCGTCCTCCACCAGATCGAGGCGGCGGCGGGGACGCTCGAGATCGACCTTCAGGATCTCGCCGACCGTGGCCGAGGGGCCGTTGGTCATCATCACGATCCGGTCCGAGAGCAGCACCGCCTCGTCGACATCGTGGGTGATCATGATGACGGCGTTCTTGAGCCGCGCATGGATGTCCATGAGCGAGTCCTGGAGGTGGGCACGGGTGAGCGCGTCCAGCGCCCCGAAGGGCTCGTCGAGGAGGAGGACCTTCGGCTCCATGGCCAGCGCGCGGGCGATGCCGACGCGCTGCTTCATGCCGCCCGAGATCTCGTTGGGGCGGCGGTCTGCGGCATGGGTCATGTTCACGAGGGCGAGGTTGTGGTCGATCCATTCGGACCGCTCGGCCCGGGTCTTCTTGCCCTTCAGCACCTTCTCGACGGCCAAAGCCACGTTCTCGCGCACGGTCAGCCAGGGCAGCAGGGAATGGTTCTGGAACACCACGGCGCGGTCCGGGCCGGGGCTGTTCACCTCCTTCTCTTCCAGGAGGACGCCCCCGGTGGAGGCCTTGAGCAGCCCGGCCACGATGTTGAGCACCGTCGACTTGCCGCAGCCGGAATGGCCGATCAGCGAGACGAACTCGCCCTTGTCGATCTTCACGCTCACGTCGCGCAGCACCTCGTTGGTGCGCCCGGCGCGGGTGAAGCTGATGCCGACATTCTCGATGCTGAGATAGCTCATGGGTCTCGTGTCCCTCTGCGAGAGGCGGTCGGGGCACGGCGCGGGGTCAGAGCCCGACGCGCCGCGCGGAGGCGTTCAGGCGGTGGCGCCGCGGGTGACGAGGGTGCCGATGAAGGCCACGAACCGGTCGAGGAAGAACCCGATCACCCCGACATAGACGAGGGCGACGATGATCTCGGAGATGTGCGACGAGTTCCAGGCGTCCCAGATGAAGAAGCCGATGCCGACGCCGCCGATGAGCATCTCGGCCGCCACGATGGCGAGCCAGGACAGGCCGACGCCGATGCGAAGCCCCGTGAAGATGTAGGGAGCCGCCGAGGGCAGCATGATCTTCACGAAGAATTCGATCGGGTTGAGGCGCAGCACCGCCGCCACGTTGCGGTAATCCTGCGGGATGTTGCGGATGCCCACCGCCGTGTTGATGATGATCGGCCAGATCGAGGTGATGAAGATCACGAAGATGGCCGAGGGCTGGCCGTCGCGGAACGCCGCGAGGGAGAGCGGCAGCCAGGCCAGCGGCGGAATCGTGCGCAGCACCTGGAAGATCGGGTCGAGGCCGCGCATGGCCCAGTCCGACTGGCCGATCAGGGTGCCGACCATGATGCCCACGACGGTGGCCAGGGCGAAGCCGAAGGCGACGCGCTGGATGCTGGCATAGATGTGCCAGAACAGGCCCTTGTCGGTGCCGCCATTGTCGTAGAACGGGTGGGCGATGATGTCCCACGCCTCGGTGACGACGCGCGAAGGCGGCGGCAGGCCGGCGGTGGGCCGCGAGCACAGCAGCTCCCAGATCACCAGGAAGGCGATCAGCACCACGATCGGCGGGATCAGGTTGACGGCGATCTGGCGGAACGTCGCCAGGGTCACCAGGGGTTTGCGCGGGGCCTTGGCCGCCGGCTTCGCGGCGGCCCCCGTCACGGCGATGGTGGAGGTGTTGGCCATCACGCGATCCTCTTGATGCCGAGGCTGGACAGGTAGGCGGCGGGATCGGCGGGATCGAAGACCTTCCCGTCGAAGAAGGTCTCCTTGCCGCGCGACGTGGAGCTCGGGATCGCGGTGACGCCCAGTGCCTTCGCGGCGTCGCGCCAGATATCCTCACGGTTCACCTTGGCGATGAGCGCCTTGGTGTCGGTCTGCGCGTCGAACTTGCCCCAGCGGATGTCCTCGGTGAGGAACCAGAGGTCGTGGCTCTGGTAGGGGTAGGAGGCGTTGTCGGCGAAGAACTTCATGACGTAGGGGCTGTTCTCGACCACGCGGCCGTCGCCGTAATCGATGGTGCCCTTCATGCGGCCGGCGACATCGCCGACGGGGATGTTGATCCACTGGCGCTTGGCGACGATGGCGGCGAACTCATCCCGGTTCTCGGGCTTGTCGCACCACATCTGCGCTTCCAGCACGGCCATGGTCAGAGCCTTGGCGGCGATGGGGTTCTTCTCGACCCAGGAGGCGCGCATGGCGAACGCCTTCTCCGGGTGATCCTTCCACAATTCGCCGGTGGTCAGCGCGGTGTAGCCGAGGCCCTGCTGCACGAGCTGCGCGTTCCACGGCTCGCCCACGCAGAAGCAATCCATCGTGCCGACCTTCATGTTCGCCACCATCTGGGGCGGCGGCACGACGATGGTCTCGATGTCCTTGTCGGGGTCGATCCCGCCGGCGGCGAGCCAGTAGCGGATCCAGAGGTCGTGGGTGCCGCCGGGGAAGGTCATGGCCGCCTTCACCGACTTGCCGGCGGCTTTCTTCTTGTCGATCGCGGCCTTGAACACCTTGGAATCGAGCGCGACCTTGGCGTCCAGATACTCCTTGGCCACCGAGACGCACTGGCCGTTGGTATTGAGCCGGGCCAGGATCTGCATCGGCACGGGGACGTTGTTCTGCGTCACCCGACCGGCGCTGATGAGGTAGGGCATCGGCGTCAGGATGTGCGCGCCGTCGATGCCGTTGCCCTCGGAGCCGAGCACGAGGTTGTCGCGGGTAGTGCCCCAGCTCGCCTGTTTCAGCACCTCCACGTCGGGCATGCCGTGCTTGGCGAAGAAGCCCTTTTCCTTGGCGACGAAGAGCGGGCCGGCATCGGTGAGCGCGATGAAGCCGAGCTTGGCGCCCTTCACCTCGGGGCCCGCCCCCTGCGCGAAGGCACCGCCGGGCAGCGCAGTGCGCGCCAGGGCTGCCAGCGACAAGGTCGCGGCGGCGCCCTTCAAGAGGCTGCGGCGGCTGTTCTGAAACCCGTCAGTCATGGAAAACTCGATCCCTCGAAGCTTAAGCAGTCGACCCGAAGACGAAAAAAAACCGCCGCCCAAACGCAACCGAAGGCAGCCGCGAAAGCGCGCCAACGGGTTACTTGGGTCAGCGGCTCTGCCGACATTCGTGCCCGTCGCCGTTGACGAGCGGGATAGGCACAGCAGGTTCCGTGCCAAACGCCGTTCAGCCTGTAACGGCTCTAAGGCCGAAGGCGGTTCGGAGGGCGCGAGGAGGCATACGGCCCGGCTGGGATGGCGGGGCGTGCGTTGCACAATCGTGAGGCTTGTCGTGCCGCCAAAAGCGGCGTCCGGCCCCGATCAGCCGCTCAGAGCGGCATCGAACAGGTCCGGGCGGTAGATCGCACGGGCTGCGGAGCGAAGTTCGTCGGAGGCGACAAGCTGTCCGGCGCGCTCCGCCTCACCGATGAACCAATCCGCATGGGCGGGGTCGGGCCGGTGCGCCCGCTCGCCGAACAGGCTGAAATGCGGGTCCCGCCGCCGACGCCCGCCGTTATCCACCACCACGTCCCCCGTGAGCGCCCGTTCGAGAATCGGCGCCGGTACATTCAGGTAGCCATCGTGCGAAAGGAGGGAGGCGAGTTCGGCGCTGTTGCCGGGATCGGCGCACCAGCGCCCGGCGCGGTCGAGGGCCCGCACCAGGGGGGCGCAGCGCGGCGCCTCCGATTCCGGCAGGGCCAGAACTTTTTCCGGGCAATCGGGCAGGAGTTCACTGCCCAGGACCGCGATGCGGCCATACCCCTCCGCCACGGCGACGCTGTTCCAGGGGCTGCCGACGCAGAACCCGTCGATCAGTTCTCGCCGCAGCGCCTCGGCGATCTGTGGCGGCGGGATCACGACGAGGCGCGTCTGCGTGTCGAGGTCGAGGCCGCCGCGCTCGGCGAAGATCCGGAGCTGGTAGGTGTGGCTGGAGAACGGATGCACCGTTCCCAGCGTCAACGGCCTCCCCTCCCGCTCCCGCCGCAGGGCGATGCGCGCGAAAGCGGCGGCCACGGTGTCCACCTCGTCGTCCGCGGCCTCCATCGCCTCCCACAGGGGACGGGACACCGTGATCGCGTTGCCGTTGAGGTTGAGTGCCATGGGTACGCAAAGCCGGGTCTGCGGCCCGCTCAGCCCGAGCGCGCTGGCGATGGCGAGGGGCGCCAGCATATGCGCGCCGTCGAGATGGCCCACCGCCAGCTTGTCGCGCAGGGTCGCCCAGGAGGGCTCGCGCACGAGGTCGAGGGTGAGCCCCTCGGCCCGTGCGAAGCCGAGCTCCGCCGCCGCGATCAGGCTCGCGGCATCCACGAGGGGGACGTATCCGAGCGCGAGCCTCATCCGAACAGGTCCGCCGTGGTGACGATGGCGCGGGCGATGTCGGCGATCTTGCTCTTCTCGTTCATGGCCTTGCGCCGCATCAGCTTGTAGGCCTCCTCCTCGCTCAGGGAGCGGGCGGCCATGAGGATGCCCTTGGCGCGCTCCACGATCTTCCGGTCGGCGAGTTCGCCCCGCGCCTCCACCAGTTCCCGCTGCAGCCGGGCGAAGGCCTGGAACCGCAGGATGGCGATGTCGAGGATCGACCGGATGCGCTGGGGATGCAGCCCGTCCACCACATAGGCCGAGATGCCGGCATCCACCGCCGCCTGCATCATCGGTGCGTCCGAGCGGTCGACGAACATCGCCACCGGCCGCTCCACATGGCGGGACAGGCCCGACATCTGTTCGAGGATGTCCCGGCTGGGGCTCTCCAGGTGGATCACCACCACGTCGGGATTGAGGGCGGCCACCTGCGCCGGCAGGTCGGCGGTATCGGGGATGATGACCACATCCGCGATTCCGGCGGCGCGCAGGCCCTCTTCGAGGATCGCGGCGCGGGCCCGGCTCGGATCGATCACGGCGACGGTGAAGGAAGGTTCTGTCATCGGAGCCCAATGGGGGGCGGGACGGCCGGTTCGTGCCGGCGGGAACGGGCAAGAGGCGTACCTAACACAGCGCGCGACCGCACGGATCTACCCGAAAATCGGCATCGCCGAAAAAGTCCGTGGCCAAATCGTCGGCTCAGGTACCTTTCGACACGTTCAGGAAAGGAAATGGCCCAGCTTCCGCCGCAAACGCGGGCGCTTATGGCGATGTCGAAGGTCGGGGTGAGGTGTTCGGATGGTGGAGTGCCGCATATCGCAGCCTGTCGAGAACGCCCTCGCCTCCGAGGCGGGGACCGGCATGGCGCTTCCCCTGCTGCCGACGATCGTCGTCGCGGTGATCGTCTCCGCCGCCTCCTTCCTCTGCCAGACGCCCTCCGCGCCCATTCCCGAGACGCCCGCCAGCACGCGGATCGTCGAGATGGAGAGCCGGACGGCGCAGGCGAGGCCGATCGAGACCGCCGATCTGGGCACGGCCTTCGTCCCGGCCGCTTTCGCCTTCCGTGATCAGTTTCCGCTGCGCGACCTCGTGACCACGACCGCCAGCATCGCGCCGCGTCGCGCGACATCCCGCACCGCCGCCGCGAAGCCGTCTCAACGCCGGCCCGATTCCGCGCGGTCCGAAATGGCGAAGACCGAAGCGACGAGACCGGACGCCAATCGGGTCCCGTCGGTCGTCGCCGCGAAGGCCGCCATCTCGCCCGAGCCGTTCCGGGTAGAGGCCGAGGCGGACGAGGAACTCATTCCGCATCTCGCCCTGCCCTTCGCGCCGGCCATCTCCGCGATCACCCGTGCCGGCAGCTTCGTCGGCACCCAGAGCGCGGCGGTGGGCGCCGAGGCCATGGCCCTCGGCAATGTCGTGACCGGGCTCGTCGACCGCCTGCCGTTGCGGCCCTGATCGCACCGCGCTGCGGGTCACGCGCGGTTTCGGGCCGGTCCGGCCTTTCTTTCAGAGCTTTGCCGCTGGATTCTCCCCCTGTCGGGGACTAGGTGAGCCTTCGTCGACGAGACGGGCGCGACGACCGCATTGCCGCGGGGGCCCGGCGGCAAGGATGGGCATGGCGGGACGGATCGAGGATTACGCGCTGGTCGGCGATGGCCGCACCGCTGCGCTCATCGGGCGCGACGGCAGCATCGACTGGCTCTGCTGGCCCCGTTTCGATTCCGCCGCCTGTTTCGCCTCCCTCCTCGGCACCGAGGAACACGGGTTCTGGAAACTGTCCCCGGTGGATGGCGAGGCTACGGTCACGCGCCGCTACCGCGAAGGCAGCCTTGTCCTCGAGACGCGCTATGTGACCTCCGCGGGCGAGGCCAGGGTGATCGACTACATGCCGGCCAATGACGGGTCGCACATGGTGCGCATCGTCGAAGGCCTGTCCGGCTCGGTCGACATGCGCATGGTCCTGGCGGTGCGCTTCGATTATGGGCTCGCGGTGCCGTGGGTGTCCCATAACGAGCTCGGCGACCTGCGGGCGATTTCCGGCCCCCATAAGGTGGTTCTCCGCACCCGCGCGCCCCTCGACGGGGTCGGCCAGACCACGGTCTCGGACTTCACCGTGGCGAAGGGCGAGAGCCAGTCGTTCTGCCTCAGCTACGGCCTTTCGCACGAGGACGATCCGCCGCCGATCGAGCCGCGCAAGGTGCTGTTCCAGACCGACCGCTACTGGCGCGACTGGTCGAGCCGCTGCGCGTCCGGCACGCCCTGGGACGCGATCCTCAAGCGCTCGCTGCTGACGCTCAAGGCCCTGATCTACACGCCGACGGGCGGGATCGTGGCCGCGCCCACCACCTCCCTGCCCGAGGAGCTCGGCGGCGTACGCAACTGGGATTACCGGTTCTGCTGGCTGCGGGATTCGACCTTCACCCTCATCGCACTGATGGATGGCGGCTTTCTCGACGAGGCGCGGGCCTGGCGCGACTGGCTGATCCGCGCGGTGGCCGGCAATCCGGAACAGGCCCACATCCTCTACGGCATCGCCGGGGAGCGTCTCCTGCCCGAAATCGAGCTCGACTGGCTTCCCGGCTACGAGGGTTCGAAGCCGGTGCGGATCGGCAATGCCGCGGTCAACCAGTTCCAGCTCGACGTCTACGGCGAGATCTTCGACGCGCTCTACCAGGCCCGCCAGCGTGGCCTGCTCGGCGATGCCGATGGCTGGCGCGTGGGCCTCGCCCTGCTGGAGCATCTGGAGAAGGTCTGGAGCGAGCCCGACGAAGGCATCTGGGAGGTGCGCGGCGGGCGCCGTCACTTCGTCCATTCCAAGGTCATGGCCTGGGTCGCCTTCGACCGGGCCATCCGCTCCTTCGAGATGGGCGAGGGGCCGCCCGCCCCCGTGGATCGCTGGCGCGCGATCCGCGACCATATCCACGAGGAGGTCTGCGAGAAGGGGTTCGACAAGGAGCTGAACAGCTTCGTCCAGTATTACGGGGCCAAGACCCTCGATGCGAGCCTGCTCCTCATCGCCCATATGGGCTTCCTGCCCCAGGACGACCCGCGCGTCGTCGGCACGGTGGAGGCCATCGGCAAACACCTGATGCGCGATGGGTTCGTGCTGCGCTACGACACCGAGGATGACAATACCGATGGTCTGCCCGGCGGCGAGGGGGCTTTCCTGCCCTGCAGCTTCTGGTACGCCGACAATCTGATCGGTCTCGACCGCTGCCACGAGGCGCGGGAGTTGATCGAACGCCTCATCGGCGTTTGCAACGATGTCGGGCTCGTGGCCGAGGAATACGACGTGGGAGCCAAGCGCCTTGTCGGCAATTTCCCCCAGGCGTTCAGTCACGTCACGTTGGTGAACACGATTTTGAACTATAGCCGTGCCAGCGGGCCGGCGCGGGAGCGCAGCGAGAAATCTGCCCTCGCCCGGGCCACATCGCCGAACCGGGCGGGTTCTCCCAGCCAGCCGAACTCTCCCAGCCAGGCGAGCTCTCCCAGCCAGGGTGGCGCAAATCTAGAAGGCGCCGCGGCCCAGCACAGCTGATCGCCGCAGCCCCGTAAAGAGTAGGAAGACGAGACCATGAGCGGAGCCGAGACCAAGCCGAAGGGTGAACTGAGCGAGATCGACAAGCTCTCCATCGACACCCTGCGTACCCTGGCGATCGACGCGGTGCAGAAGGCGAATTCCGGCCATGCCGGCGCGCCGATGGCCCTGGCGCCCGTGGCCTACACCCTGTGGAACCGCTACCTGCGCTACGACCCGGCGCATCCGCACTGGCCCAACCGCGACCGGTTCGTGCTCTCGGCGGGCCACGCCTCGATGCTGCTCTACGGGTTGCTGCACCTCGCCGGTGTCGCCCAGAGCGATGGCGGCAACGAGCCGGCCATCACCATCGAAGACATCAAGAACTTCCGCCAGCTCGACAGCAAGACGCCGGGGCACCCGGAATACCATTTCACCACCGGCGTCGAGACCACGACCGGGCCGCTCGGCCAGGGTGTGGCGAATTCCGTCGGCATGGCGATGGGCGGCCGCTTCCTCGGTGAGACCCTGAACCGCCCCGACCTGCCGCTGTTCGACTTCAACGTCTACGCGATCTGCTCGGATGGCGACCTGATGGAGGGCGTGGCCGCTGAGGCCGCCTCCATCGCCGGGCATCTGCGCCTGTCGAACCTGTGCTGGATCTACGACAACAACACGATCACCATCGAGGGGCACACCGAGCTCGCCTTCTCTGAAGAGGTGGCGACCCGCTTCCTCAGCTATGGCTGGCAGGTCCTGCGGGTGGCCGACGCCAACGACGTCCATGCCATTTCCGCCGCCCTGGAGACCTTCCTCCAATCCAGCGACCGGCCGACGCTCATCGTCGTCAACTCGATCATCGGCTTCGGCGCGCCCAAGAAGCAGAACACCTCGAAGGCCCATTCCGACGCCCTGGGCGAAGAAGAGGTGAAGGGCGCCAAGCGGGCCTATGGCTGGCCCGAGGATTCCCAGTTCCTGGTGCCGGACGGCGTCATCGAGAACTTCCGTAGCGGCATCGGCCAGCGCGGCGCCGAGCTGTTCGCCACCTGGGAAGGCTTCATGGCCGAGGCCAAGGCCTCCGATCCGGCCCTGGCCGAAGAGATCGACGCCCTCCTCACGGGCCGCCTGCCAGAGGGCTGGGACAAGGACATCCCGGTCTTCCCGGCCGACGCCAAGGGCATGGCCACCCGCGAATCCTCCGGCAAGGTGCTCAACGCCATCGCCAAGAACGTGCCCCACCTGCTCGGCGGCTCGGCGGATCTGGCGCCCTCCAACAAGACCAAGCTCGAATTCGAGGGGGCCGGTACCCTGTCGCCCTTCGAGCCGGGCGGCCGCAACATCCATTTCGGCGTGCGCGAACACGCCATGGGGTCGATCGTCAACGGTCTCGGCCTCGTCGGCCTGCGCGCCTACGGCGCGACCTTCCTGGTCTTCGCCGATTACATGCGCCCGCCGATCCGCCTCGCCTCGCTGATGGAGCTGCCGGTCTTCCACGTCTTCACGCACGATTCGATCGGCGTCGGCGAGGACGGGCCCACCCACCAGCCGGTGGAGCAGCTCCTGACGCTCCGCGCCATCCCGGGCCTCGTCACCCTGCGTCCGGCGGATGCCAACGAGGTGGCGGAAGCCTACCGGGTCATCATGGGGCTGAAGAATCAGCCGGCGGTGCTGGCCCTCAGCCGCCAGCCGCTGCCGACCTTCGACCGGACCAAGTACGGCAGCGCCGCCGGCGTCGCGAAGGGCGGCTACGTGCTGGCCGATTGCGACGGTACGCCGGAGGTCATCCTCATCGGCACGGGCAGCGAGGTGCAGCTCTGCGTCTCGGCCTACGACGCGCTGACGGCGGAGGGCATCAAGGCCCGCGTGGTCTCGATGCCGTCCTGGGACCTGTTCGAGCGTCAGGACGAAGCCTACCGCAACACGGTGCTGACGCCGGAGGTGCTGGCCCGTGTCGCCGTCGAGCAGGGCTCGGTGATCGGCTGGGACCGCTATGCGGGCTCCGCCGGCGCGATCATCGGCATGCATACGTTCGGGTCCTCGGCCCCGATCAAGGATCTGCAGACCAAGTTCGGCTTCACGCCGGAGAAGGTGCTGCAGGCCGCCCGCGACCAGATCGCGCGGCACAAGAAGTAGGTCTCGCGGGTTCCCTGAAGGACGGAACGCACGTCCCCCTCCCCCTTGTGGGGAGGGTCAGGGGTGGGGGTGGTTGGGTGACCCGCGGGCCGCGGAGGCCAGCGGAGCCATCCCCACCTCCGGCTCTTCCCCACAAGGGGGGGAGAGGCGCGCATCCTGACAACGAGTGCTGAACGACGCTGCCTTTCGCGCGCTACTCACGACGACCGACCACGAGGAGTTTTTGCATGAACCCGCTCAAGGCTCTCTTCCCTGAACAGGGCCAGGCCGTGTGGCTGGATTTCGTGGCCCGCGGTTTCATCGCCGATGGACGCCTCAAGAAGCTGGTGGACGAGGACGGCCTGCGGGGCGTGACCTCGAACCCCTCGATCTTCGAGAAGGCGATCGGCGATTCCACGGAATATGACGGCGCGCTGAAGGAGGTCATGGATGCGGGCGATGCCCGTGTCATCGATCTCTACGAAGGCTGTGCCATCGCCGACATCCAGGCGGCGGCCGACGTGCTGCGCCCCGTCTACGAGGAGAGCGACGGCGCCGACGGCTATGTCAGCCTCGAAGTCTCGCCTTATCTCGCCCTCGACACCGAGGAGACCCTCGACGAGGCCCGCCGTCTGCACAAGACCGTGGCCCGCGACAACCTGATGGTGAAGGTGCCCGCCACCCCGGCCGGCATCCCGGCGATCCGGGCCCTCACCGCCGACGGGATCAGCATCAACGTCACGCTGCTGTTCGGCCAGGATTCCTACGAAGAGGTGGCGCGCGCCTTCATCGCCGGCCTGGAAGAGTTCGGCGCCAAGGGCGGCGACGTCTCGAAGGTCGCCAGCGTGGCGAGCTTCTTCATCAGCCGTATCGACGTCACCATCGACAAGGCCCTCGACGCCAAGATCGCGGAAGCCAACGATCCCGACGAAAAGGCGGAACTGGAAGCCCTCAAGGGCAAGGTGGCCATCGCCAACGCCAAGCTCGCCTACCAGCGCTACAAGCGCATCTTCGCCGAGCCGAAATGGCAGGCGCTCGCGCAGAAGGGCGCCAAGGCGCAGCGCCTGCTCTGGGCCTCCACCGGCGTCAAGAACAAGGCCTATTCCGATGTGCTCTATGTCGGGGAGCTGATCGGGCCGGATACCGTCAACACCATGCCGCCGGCCACGATGGACGCGTTCCGCGACCACGGCACGGTCAAGTCCGCCATCGAGGAGAATGTCGGTGACGCCGAGGCCGTGATGGCCCGCCTCGCCAGGGCCGGCATCGATATCGGGGCGGTGGCCCAGCAACTCGTGGAGGAAGGCGTCCAGCTCTTCATCGACGCCGCCGACAAGCTCCTGGGCGCGGTGGCGGGCAAGCGCGTCGATTTCCTCGGCGCCAAGCTCGACGGCCAGACCCTCATTCTCGGCGATGCCATTGGCGCCGAGGCGAAGAAAGCGGTCGAATCCTGGCGCGCCTCGGGCTCGATCCGCCGGCTCTGGGCGCATGACAAGACGGTCTGGTCGAATGCCGACGAGGACCAGTGGCTCGGCTGGCTTCGCATCGTCGAGGACGAACTCGCCCGAGTCTCCGAATACCAGGCCTTCGCCGAGGATGTCCGCCAGACCGGCTTCTCCGACGTCGTCGTCCTCGGCATGGGCGGGTCGAGCCTCGGACCGGAAGTGCTGGCCGAGACCTATGGCAGCCGTGACGGTTTCCCGACGCTGCGCATCCTCGATTCCACCGATCCCGATCAGGTCCGCGCCGTGGAAAGCGCGGTGAATCTCGAGACGACTTTGTTCATCGTCGCCTCGAAATCCGGCTCCACCCTCGAGCCCAACGTGTTCCGCGATTACTTCCTCGGCCGGATGAAGGCTCTGGTCGGTGAGCGGGCCGGGGCGCATTTCGTGGCCGTCACCGATCCCGGCTCGGCCATGGAGGCGGCGGCCAAGGCCGACAATTTCCGCCGGATCTTCTACGGTGTGAAGCAGATCGGCGGGCGCTATTCGGTGCTCTCCGCCTTCGGACTGGTGCCTGCTGCGGCGTCCGGCATCGATGTGAAGGACTTCCTCGACACGGCGCGGACCATGGTCCGCTCCTGCGGCCCGGCCGTGCCGCCCGCCCAGAACCCCGGTGTCCTACTGGGCACCGCCATGGCGGCGGCTGCGCTCCATGACGGTCGTGACAAGGTCACGTTCATCGCCTCCCCCGGCATCGATACGTTCGGGGCTTGGGCCGAGCAGCTCATCGCCGAATCCACCGGCAAGGACGGCAAGGGTCTCATCCCCGTCGACGGCGAGCCGGTCGGCGTGCCGGCGGTCTATGGCCGCGACCGCTTCTTCGTCTATCTGCGTCTCGACAACCGGGCGGATGCCCAGCAGGACGAGGCGGTGCGTAGCCTGGAGCGCGAGGGCCACCCCGTCGCCCACATCACCATGGCGAACGAGGAGCAGCTGCCGCAGGAATTCTTCCGCTTCGAGATGGCGACTGCCGTCGCCGGCGCGCTGCTCGGCATCAACCCGTTCGACCAGCCGGACGTGGAAGCGAGCAAGATCGAGACGAAGAAGCTCTTCGACGCCGCCGAGAAAAGCGGTTCGCTGCCCTCCGAGACGCCGCTCTTCGAAGACGAGACCATCGCCCTTTACGCGGACCCGGCCAATGCCGGAGCGCTGCCGCAGACTGGAGAGGGGTTCGAGGCGGCACTGAAGGCTCATCTCGCGCGGATCAAGGACGGCGACTACGCCGCGCTGCTGGCCTACGTCGACCGTAACGAGGCGCACCACGCCATCCTGCAGGAGGCGCGCATCGCTCTGCGCGACAAGCGCAAGGTCGCGACCTGCCTCGAATTCGGGCCGCGCTTCCTCCATTCCACGGGACAGGCCTACAAGGGCGGGCCGGATACCGGCGTGTTCCTGCAGATCACCGCCGATCCGTCCGAGGATCTCGCGATCCCCGGCCGGGCGCTGGGCTTCGGCACCGTGGTGGCGGCCCAGGCACGGGGCGATTTCGCGGTCCTGGCCGAGCGCGGCCGCCGGGCCCTGCGCGTCCACATCAAGGGCGGCGACGTGGAAGCTGGGCTGAAGCGCATCGCGGCGGCGATCAAGGCGGCTTTGGCGTGATCTGAGGCCCTCTCCTCCCCCTTGTGGGGAGGAGCCGGAGGTGGGGGTGTTTGGGTGAC
Organism: Methylobacterium sp. CM6241; assembly: GCF_054817845.1. Lineage (NCBI taxonomy): Bacteria > Pseudomonadati > Pseudomonadota > Alphaproteobacteria > Hyphomicrobiales > Methylobacteriaceae > Methylobacterium > Methylobacterium sp. CM6241. Next base: position 3,013,558 of record NZ_CM139246.1, on the reverse strand, counting down.
CCTCTTTCTCCTGAGGCAAGCGGCACGACCCCCACCTCTGACCCCTCCCCACAAGGGGGAGGGGAAAGCAACGGAGATCCCCAATGCAACTCGGCATGATCGGCCTCGGCCGGATGGGCGGCAACATCGTCCGCCGCCTCCTGCGGGACGGGCACACGGCCGTGGTCTTCGATCAGAACCCGGAGGCCGTGGCGGCCCTGGTCGCCGAGGGCGCCACCGGGGCGGCGAGCCTGGAGGAGTTCGTCTCCAAACTCGACGTGCCGCGCGCGGCCTGGGTGATGCTACCGGCGGGCGCGATCACCGAGGCCACGGTGGCGCAGCTCGGCGACCTGATGCAGCCGGACGACGTCATCATCGATGGCGGCAATTCCTTCTACAAGGACGACATCCGGCGGGCGGCCACCCTGAAGCCGAAGGGCATCCACTACGTCGATGTCGGCACGTCGGGCGGCGTCTGGGGCCTGGAACGCGGCTATTGCATGATGATCGGGGGGAGCAACGACGCCCTCGACAGGCTCGACCCGATCTTCAAGACCCTGGCACCGGGCGTCGGCACCATCCCGAAGACGCCGGGTCGCGAGGGCCGCGACGCCCGCGCCGAGGAAGGCTACATCCATGCCGGGCCGAGCGGCGCCGGGCATTTCGTCAAGATGGTCCATAACGGCATCGAGTACGGGTTGATGCAGGCCTATGCCGAGGGATTCGACATCCTGAAACACGCCAATTCGAAGGATCTGGCCGAGGACCAGCGCTTCGACCTCAATATCGGCGACATCGCCGAAGTGTGGCGGCGCGGCAGCGTGGTCTCGTCCTGGCTCCTCGACCTCACGGCGGGGGCGCTGGCGGGCAACGAGGCTCTGGACGGTTTCTCAGGCTTCGTCGCCGATTCCGGCGAGGGGCGCTGGACCCTGAACGCGGCCATCGAGGAATCGGTGCCGGCCAATGTGCTCTCCGCCGCCCTCTATGCCCGCTTCCGCTCCCGCGAGGACGCCTCCTACGCGGACAAGCTGCTGTCGGCCATGCGCAAGGGCTTCGGCGGCCACGTCGAACCGAAATAGCCTGTCGTGCAGGCAATATAGCCTGCCGGACAGACGATCGAGGACCAGACCAGGAGGAAGCGTCGCCGCATGATCCCGCTACCGAACAACGCGGAAATCTTTCCTGATGGCGAGAGCGTCGCCCGCGCGGCGGCGGACCGCCTCGTCACTCTCTGCGCCGAGAGCAAGCAGGAGCGCATCGCCATCTGCCTCTCCGGTGGGTCCACGCCGAAGCGGCTCTACACCCTGCTGGGCGGGCCCGACTATGTCAGTGCCCTCCCCTGGGACCGGTTGCACTGGTTCTTCGGCGACGACCGGTTCGTGCCCTGGACCGATGAGGCCAGCAACATGCACATGGCCCGCGCGGCGTTCGGGGACGCCCCGATCCCCGAGGGCCATCTCCACGGTATTCCCACCGACGGGACGCTGGACTCGGCAGCATCCGCCTATGCCGAGACCTTGAAGAGCTTCTATGGCGCCGACGAACTCGACCCGGCGCGCCCGCTCTTCGATCTCGTCCTCCTTGGGATCGGCGAGGACGGGCACACCGCGTCGCTGTTCCCGGGCAAGCCCGCGCTCGCTGAGCGTCAGGCCTGGGTGGCGCCGGTCCCGGAGGCCGGGCTCGCGCCGTTCGTGCCGCGCATCACCCTCACCTTCCCGGCGCTTGCTTCTTCGCGCCAGCTTCTCGTCCTGGTGACGGGAGCCGGCAAGCGCGATCCCCTCGCACGCATCGCAAAGGGCGACGATCTGCCCGCGCGCTACATCTCGAGCATCGGCAACCTGACATGGCTGCTCGACCGCGCGGCCGCTGATTTCGGCTGAGACCTGCGACCGGCGGTCCGTCACTGTCCTGGCCCCTTGGCATGGTCGCATGCGGAGCCTACGTTACATGTAACGACTCTGGAAGGACTCGTCATGTCGGCAACTGTCGGTCAGCGTGTCAGCAAGCGTCGTGATGCGCTCCGGGCGGCTGGCCTTCGGCCCATCCAGATCTGGGTGCCCGACACCCGAAGGGCGGGCTTTGCCGAAGAATGCGCGCGACAGGCTCGGGTCGTCGCGGCGACAGATGCGGCCGATCGGGAACTGGATGCCTTCATGGAGGCCGCGCTCGTCGATATGCTCCCTGAGCGCGAGGCATGAAGCGGGGCGATCTCGTCACCATCGCCATGCCCGGCGATTTCGGCAAACCTCGTCCAGCCCTCCATCATCCAATCGGACGCGTTCGCTGAGACCGGCACGGTCACGGTCCTGCTGATATCCGGCACGCTGGCCGAGGCTCCCCTGATCCGCACGACCATCGAGCCGACTGAGGCCAATGGCTTGAAGAAGCGCTCACAGGTCATGGTGGACAAGACCATGTCGGTGAAGCGTGAGAAGATCGGCGCACGGATCGGGTATCTCGATGCCGAGACGATGCTGGCGGTGACGCGGGCGCTGGCTGTGTTTTTCGCCATTGCCTGAGCGCGGATCGCTGCCAGGGTGATCGCACTTGGCCGATAAGAAACTTTCCGGGATCGACGGCTACGACTTCAGCACCGGCTCCGAAATATCGCCGCTGCCGCGCCGGGCCAGGTATTCCGGCTGGAACAGGCACATCCGTACCGCGTCGCGATACTTGCCGTTGACGAAGAACTCGTCCTTGAGGATGCCTTCGGGCACGAAGCCGCAACGCTCGTAGATGCGGACGGCGCGGGCGTTGTCCTTGTCCACGTGCAGGTAGAGCTTGTGGATGTTGAGGACGCTGAAGGCGTAATCCATGGCGATGCGGGTGGCGCGCGGGGCGTAACCCTGGCCCTGGAAGGCGGGGTGGATCGCGATCTGGAATTCGCAGCGCCGGTGCAGGTGGTTGATCTCCACCAACTCCACGAGGCCCGCCGGGGCGCCCTCAGAATTGGCGATGATGAAGCGCCGCTCGGTCTGGTTGTGGATGTTGCGCTCGTAGAGCTGCGCCAGTTCGGCGAAGGACTCGTAGGCCTCCTCGAACCAGTAGCGCATGATGCTGTCGTTGTTGTTGAGCTGATGCACGAACATCAGGTCTTCGCGTTCCAGCGGGCGGAGCTTCACCGGGCCGTCGGCCGCGATGGTACGGGGAACGAACTGGCTCATGGAGTTACGACGCATTCCGAGATGAGACGGCGCATGAATGCCTCGCCGGCCTCGAGGGCGGCAAGGGTGATGTACTCGTCCGGCTGGTGGGCCTGGTCGATGGAGCCGGGGCCGCAGACGACGGTGGGTATGCCCGCCTTCTGGAAGCGTCCCGCCTCGGTGGCGTAGGAAACGGAGATGGTGTGGTTGCGACCCGCTACCCGCAAGGCCAGCCGCTCGGCCTCCGAGCCCGGCTCGGGGGCGAGGCCCGGCACCGCCACCTCTTCGATGGTCTCGATCCGCCCGTAATCGCCGTAGCGGTTGAGCCGGTCCTTCAGCACCGTCTCGGCCTTGGCCGCGAACAGGGCCGGGATCTCGGCCATGTCGAGATCGGGCAGGCCGCGGAACTCCCAGTGGAAGGTGCAGACCTTGGGCAGGATGTTGCGCGCCGTCCCACCGGAGATCGTGCCCACATGCACGGTGGTGGAGGGCGGGTCGAAGCGACCGGAGGCATCGCCGCGCTCGATCATCGCATCGGCGATGCGGTTCAATTCGGAGACGAGCTCGGCCGCCGCCATCACGGCGTTGGCGCCGAGCATGGGTTTCGCCGAATGCGCCTCGTGGCCGTGGACGGTGGTGAAATAGGTGACGATGCTCTTATGGGCATCGGCTACGTCGAGATCGGTGGGCTCGCCCACGATCACCGCCCCCGGCCGGGGGAGATCCTTGCCGAACCGGGCGATGGTGTCGGCGACGCCGAGACACGTGGTCTCCTCGTCGTAGGAAAGCAGGATGTGGATCGGCCGCTTGAGGTCGGCAGCGAGCATGTCCGGGACGGCTGCCAGCGCCAGGGCGCAGAAGCCCTTCATGTCCACGGAGCCGCGCCCGTAGGCACGCCCATCGGCGACCCGCAGGGTGAAAGGATCGGTGGTCCAGGCCTGTCCCGTCACCGGCACCACGTCGGTATGGCCCGACAGGACGATGCCGCCATCCATCTTCGGGCCGATCGTGGCGAAGATCGCCGCCTTGTCACCCGCTTCACTGGGGATGCGCACATAGCTCACGCCCCAGCCGTCGAGATAGGCGCAGACGCTGTCGATGAGCGCGAGGTTGGAGCGCGAACTCTCCGTGTCGAAGGCGACGAGGTGCGCCAGCAGGTCGAGCGTGCTCAACCGTTCTCCGCCACCCGACATCGGCCTAAGCAGGTTTCGCAAAAGTGGCCCCCGGTTTTGTGGCAAAAACCTGCGTCAGGGCAAAAACCGAAGCAGGGTGAAGCGTTGGCCTGCCAACGTGAACCTGCTTAGTGGACGCTGCGGCGGACGTGCGGCGAATCGAGGGAGAAGGCGGGGATCTCGGCCTCGAAGCTCTCACCAGCGGTGGTGGACATGGTGTAGCTGCCGGCCATCAGGCCGTCGGGCGTGGTGAGCGGGCAACCGCTGGTATAGCTGAACGACTCGCCGGGGCCGAGAACGGGCTGCTTGCCGACCACGCCGGCGCCGCGCACCTCCTGGGTCTCGCCGCGCCCATCGACGATGCGCCAGTGGCGCGAACGCAGCTGGACCTGCTCGGAGCCGTTATTCACGATCTCGACGGTGTAGGCGAAGAAATACCGGCTTTCGTCGGGGGAGGATTCCTCCTCGACGAAGCGGGGCTGGACGGTCACGCTGATGCCGCGCGTCTGGGCCTTGTACATCGCCTTCAAAGCCTCCCGTACCGTCGCCCACCCGAAGCGACATAGCCTTTTCGCCGTGGTACGTCCCGGGCGAAATTGCGTCAATCGTGCTGAATGCGGGATAGCCCGCTCCAATCGGAAGGTCGTGTCCCGTGGTCGAGGAGACCCTCTCGCACCGGCCGGCGCCGTCTCCAGGCCGTGCGGTTCTCGCCAGCCTCGCGATCGCGGGTCTCGCCGGTGCCTTCGCCTTCACCATGCCGGAGCGGAACGGCTGGCCGGCCCTGGCCCTGGGCGGCGCGCTCCTGCTCGACGGTCTCGCCCTGCTGGCAGGCGCGCTCCTGGCCCGACGCGGCCCCGCGCCCCGAATCGCCGGCTTGCCGTCCGTGGTTCTCGCCTTCGGCCCGGCGGCAGGCCTCGGGGCCGTGCTCTTCGCCGTCGCGCTCCTGCTGTGGCCCGCAGGCTTTCCGCCGTTGGCCAGCGCGCTGGCGGGCCTGATCGCCATGGGGGCCATCGCCCGTCTGGTGGTCGCCTGGATCGTGTTGCGGATCGGCAGGGACGAGGAGGGTTAAGGGACCCTTAGAGGATACGCGAGAGACTGTGCGAAACCATGCGGCAGTCGCGATCCCCAGCCGGGGGCGGTGGCCTAGTTCGGAGCGGGCGACGCGAGACCATGCCGGATACCAAGCAGGACACGGCACGACCGGGCCCCTCTCCTTCTGCAAGCCCGCCTTCTATAAGCCCGCGTTCAGGCGGCATCCTGGCCGCGCAGGGCATCCAGGCTTTGCATGCGGCCGGTGCCATTCTCCCCGAAACCCCTTTCGCGGCGGATCAGGTCCAGCCGGCCAGCCTCGACCTACGCCTGGGGGCTCGCGCTTTCCGGGTCCGCACGAGTTTCCTGCCCGGTAGCCGGCCGGTCTCGGCCTGTATCGAGGCCTTCGCCCTTCATGAGATCGACCTGACGCGGGGTGCGGTGCTGGAGACCGGGTGCGTCTACATCGCCGAATTGCAGGAGACCCTGGCGCTTCCGGCCGATGTGGCGGCCAGCGCCAATCCGAAGAGCTCCACCGGCCGCATCGATGTGTTCACCCGCGTCATCACCGACCGGGGCCAAGCCTTTGATCAGGTCGAGGCGGGCTACCAGGGCCGGCTCTATGCCGAAATCTCGCCCCGCACCTTCCCGGTCCGTGTCCGCACCGGCTCACGCCTGTCGCAGATCCGCTTCCGTCGCGGTGAGCCGCGCCTGTCCGATGCCGAACTCGCCGCGCTGCATACGGCGACCCCTCTGGTCGCTTCGGCCAACCCGTCCTTCCAGGGCGGCATCGCCGTCTCGGTGGACCTCGCCGGGTTCGCAGGGCTGATCGGCTACCGCGCCAAGCGCCATACCGGCCTCGTCGATGTGGATGCGCCGGGCCGGCACGCTATCGCGGAATTCTGGGAGCCCCTTCCCGCCGACGGCTCGGGCGCGCTGATCCTCGATCCCGGCCAATTCTACATCCTCGCCTCCAAGGAAGCGGTGCAGGTGCCGCCGGATTTCGCCGCCGAAATGGTGCCGTTCGATCCGCTGGTGGGTGAATTCCGGGTCCATTACGCCGGCTTCTTCGACCCCGGCTTCGGCTTTGCCGCCGCGGGCGGCGCCGGGGCGCGGGCCGTGCTCGAAGTGCGCTCGCGCGATGTGCCCTTCCTGCTGGAAGACGGCCAGATCGTCGGCCGCCTCGTCTACGAGCGCATGGCCGAGCGGCCCGCCACCCTCTACGGCACGGATGCCGGGTCGAACTATCAGGCCCAGGGGCTGAAACTGTCGAAGCACTTCGTCTGAGACGGCCACCGGCCCGAAAGCCGGTCGCGAGGAAAGGGGAGGCGTCACGATGTGATCCCTCCCCCTCGCTGTCATCTATCGTCGGAGGAGCGCGCGGATCAGTTGCGTCCGCCCGGCATGCCCCCCTCGCTTCTGCCCCCCTCGCTTCTGCCGCCCTCGCCTCTGCCGCGCTCCGCGCCACCGCTCCGGCCGTTCATGCCGGCCGGCTTCATGGCACCGTTGTCGCCGCGCTCGGCCGCGTTGCGGATGCTGCCCTCCTGGCCGCCCGCCTGGCCACCTTCGCGACCGGCATTGCGCATGCCGCCGCGCTCGGTCTCGTTCCGCTGCATGCCGACCGTACGATCGGCCTCGCCGCCGCGATTGCCGTCGCGACGCATGCCGCCTTCGCTACGCACCGTCGCGCGGCCGGACACCCGCTCCTCGCCGCCACGGTAGCGCTCGATGGTGCGGCCGCTCACCGAAACGCTGTCACGACCGCTCCGCGCGGTGGTGACGGTGAGACGCCGATATTCGGGCGAGCCGTAGACAACGCGCTGGCCGCGGATGACCACGTAGCGCCCGCCGGATCGACGCGAACCCGTCTGGTGAATCGTGACGAGGCGCCGATATTCCGGCGAGCCGTAGACGACGCGCTGACCCCGGATCGTCACGAAGCGCCGGCGGCCGTTCTGGACATAACGATCGCCGCCCCGGCGCTCGACGACCACGAGCCGACGATATTGCGGCGATCCGTAGACGACCCTCTGCCCGCGAATCGTCACGTACCGCCCGGAACGCTGGCCCCCGTCAAAGCGGCCGCTGACGCGGGTCGTGTTCCGCTCGATGCTGCGGCTCTCTCTCACCTCGTTCCGGTCGCGGCTCATGCGTCCCTCGGACTCGGTCCGCATCGACCGGCCCTCGTCGCGCATGCCCTGACGGTCTCCGCCATCCCGCCCGCCCTGACGGGGCATGTCCTGGTTCCGTGATTCGCGTCCGGCCGAATCGCGGCTGGAGGATTCCTGTCGTGCCGAGTTCGCGTCGCGGCTTTCCGTTGCGCGCTGCGCCCCGCCCCGTTCGGCATTCGCGGCTCCGCCACGACCGCCCTGCCCGCTCTCGACGCTTTCGCGCGCGCCGGCGCCTGCCGATCCCGCGCCTGTACCGGTCGATCCCCCGACTGCCGCGCCTTGCGCGAAGACAGATGTCGAGAACAGTAATGCTGCAAGACCCAGTCCGAATTTCGTCATGGACGTTTCTCCCATAGCTTTCGAGCCATCGAAACGTCGAACGTGGCAAAACCGTTCACTCGGTTTAGCGAGTGATCGAGCGCCTTGCGTGGTTTACCCCCTCTGCAACCGATGATTTCACGAGCGCATGATTGAGATCGGCCGGCGAATATTGATGATCTCCGGAATGCGCCCAAGCTTTGCTATGGCGAAGGTTCGTGTTTGGCTGCCGGGCTGCGCACAGTCCCGGCTTGCCGTCCAGTGATGAGCCGGGGAGCCGCCCCCGTCGGCGGGTGCCTCAGGCGGGATCGTCGATCCCGGCCTCGACCTCGGCCGGGTCGATGTCGTAGCGCCGCGAGCAGAACTCGCAGGTGATGCCGATGCGGCCATCTTCCGCAACCATGTCGCGGCGTTCCTGCGGGGCGAAGGAGCGGATCATGCCGAGGACGCGCTCCGGTGAGCACCGGCAGCGCTCGTGGATGCCCTGCGCCTCGAACACCCGCACGCCGCGCTCGTGGAAGAGCCGGTAAAGCAGCCTCTCGGAGGAAACCTCCGGATCGACCAGCTCGTGGTCCTCCACCGTGTTGACGAGGCTGCGCGCCTCCACCCAGGCATCGTCCTCCCGGACCTCGCCCTCGCCGAGATGGGCATGGCCCTCGGGTATGTCGCCCGGGGGGAGGTCGGCCAACCGCGCGCGGTCGATGGATTGGGGCAGGAACTGAACCAGCAGTCCGCCGGCGCGGTAGCTGTTGGTGCCGTTGGCGAATTGCTCGGCCACGGCGAGGCGAACCTGGGTCGGGATCTGCTCGGATTGCCGGAAATACTGGTGCGCCGCCTCTTCGAGGCTCTGCCCTTCGAGCGCGACCACGCCCTGGTAACGGCTGAAATCGTTGCCCTGGTCGATGGTCATCGCGAGATGGCCCTGCCCGATCAGGTCCGCGCTCTTGAGCGGAGTGGTCCCCAGCGCCTTCACCCGCTCCGCGTCGAACCGCGCCGTCGCGCGCAGCCGGTCGGGCGCCTCGAAATCGACCACGATCATTTCGACCGGGCCGTCGCTCTTGGTCTGGAACTGGAACCGGCCCTCGAATTTCAGGGACGAGCCCAGCAGCACGGTGAGCGCCGCTGCCTCACCCAGCAGCCGCGCCACCGGGTCGGGATAGCCATGGCGGCGCAGGATGGTGTCGACGCTGGGCCCGAGCCTCACGACGCGGCCGCGCACGTCCAGTGCCTCCACCGAGAACGGCAGGGCGACGTCGTCCGCGCCCTCGATGACGGTCGGGGAAATCTCGTGTCCGGAGGTCATGGCCTCTCCATGTCTCTTGTCCATCCGGTTCGCGGACCGAACGGAATGGCTCGATTCTGGATCCCGCACTCATGCCGAGGCGCCGTAGCAAAGCGAAGGCCTCGAAGGAGGCTTTCGGTTCGCGCAACGAACACGGAAAGCCTCCTTCGAGGCCGCTTAGCGGCACCCCAGGGTGAGGTCGCGCTGGGGATGATGTCGGATATAGGGATGAGCCCGCCGTTTCACACGGCTTTCCGCCCTGGGCGGATGCCAGATCCGCCCCCTCACAACCTGGAATGCTCGACCGGGATCGTCGTCCGCGGCTCAGGGCACCGCGTCCGAACCGGGCCTCACGCCCCCAGGCACCACGCCAAAATACCCTTCTGCGCATGCAGGCGGTTCTCGGCTTCGTCGAACACCACCGAGCGGGGGCCGTCCATGATCTCGGCCGTCACTTCCTCGCCGCGATGGGCGGGGAGGCAATGCATGAAGATCGCGTCGTCCTTGGCTGCCGCCATCAGCTTGGCATTCACCTGGTAGGGCGAGAGCAGGTTGTGACGGTAATGCTCGTCGTCGTCCCCCATCGAGACCCAGCAATCGGTGACGACGGCATCGGCGCCGTCCACCGCCTCGAAGGCGTCGGTGGTGACGTTGATGCGCGCGCCCTCCTGCTTCGCCCAGGCGAGCAGGGCGGGTGGCGTCGAGAGTTCGAGGGGGGCGGCGATGTTGAGGGTGAAGTCGAACCGCGCCGCCGCGTGGACCCAGGAGGCCAGCACGTTGTTGGCGTCGCCCGACCAGGCGATGGTGCGCCCCTGGATCGGCCCGCGATGCTCCTCGAAAGTCAGCACGTCGGCCATGATCTGGCAGGGATGCGAGACCTTGGTGAGGGCATTGATCACCGGGACGTCGGCATATTCGGCCAATTCCAGCATCAGGTCGTGGTCGAGAATGCGGATCATGATCGCGTCGATGTAGCGCGACAGCACACGGGCGGTATCGCCCACGGTCTCGCCCCGGCCGAGCTGCATCTCGCTGCCCGTCAGCATCAGTGTTTCGCCGCCGAGTTCACGCATGGCGACGTCGAACGAGACCCGGGTGCGGGTCGAGGGCCGGTCGAACACCATCGCCAGCATCTTGCCCGTCAGCGGACGATCGGCCGCGACCTCTCCCTTGCGGCGGCGTGCCTTCATCGCAGCCGCGGAATCCAGGACGGAGCGCAGGGCCTCGCCGGAGAAATCCTTGAGGTCGAGGAAGTGGCGGGGCCCGGTTGCGGCCCCGTTGGTGTGGGAATTCATAGGTCCGTTCTTCGTATCGTGCGTCGGGACATCTCGTGCGGGATGGACGGCCTGTCGGTTACTCGGCGGCGCCGCGCATCTGGACTTGGAGACGACCCGCCGTGGCGTCGATTCGCTTCACCGCCTCGGCCACATCCGCCTCGGAGATGATGAGCGGCGGCAAGAGCCGGACCACATTGTCGCCGGCGGGGATCACCAGCAGGTGTTCGTCGCGCGCGGCCGCCGTGAAGGCGGTGTTGGGCACGTCGAGCTTGAGGCCGAGGATCAGCGCGGTTCCGCGAATCTCGGTGATAATCCCGGGATGGCGGTCCATGACCGAGGCGAGCTGCTGCTTCAGCAGCAGGCCCATGCGCTGGACATGGTCGAGGAAGCCCTCCGCCAGGACCACGTCGAGCACGGCGTTGCCCACGGCCATGGCGAGGGGGTTGCCGCCGAAGGTGGTGCCGTGGCTGCCCGCCGTCATGCCGCGCGCGGCCTCCGACGTGGCGAGGCAGACGCCGAGCGGGAAGCCGCCGCCGATGCCCTTGGCCGCGCTCATGATGTCGGGGGTCACCCCCGACCATTCATGGGCGAACAGCCGGCCGGTGCGGCCGACGCCGGTCTGAACCTCGTCCATGATGAAGAGGAGGCCGTGCTCGTCGCAGAGCGCCCGAAGGTCGCGCAGCATCTCCGGCGGCACCGTGCGGATGCCGCCCTCCCCCTGGATCGGCTCGATCATCAGGGCTGCGGTCTCGGGGCCGATGGCGGCGAGCAGGGCCTCGCGGTCGCCGAAGGGCACCTGGTCGAACCCGTCCACCTTCGGGCCGAACCCGTCGATGTATTTCTGCTGGCCGCCGGCCGCGATGGTCGCCAGCGTCCGTCCGTGGAACGCGCCCTCGAAGGTGACGATGCGGAACCGCTCGGGATGGCCGCCGGCCGCATGGTACTTGCGCGCCATCTTGATGGCGGCCTCGTTGGCCTCGGCACCGGAATTGGCGAAGAAGGCCACGTCGGCGAAGGTCGCGTCCACCAGCCGCCGGCCGAGGCGTTCGCCCCCGGGAATCTCGAACAGGTTCGAGGTGTGCCACAGCTTCTGCGCCTGGGTGGTCAGGGCCTCCACGAGATGCGGATGGGCATGGCCGAGGGCGTTGACCGCGATGCCGGCGCCGAAATCGAGATATCGCTTGCCGTCATGCGCTACGAGCCAAGCACCCTCTCCACGCTCGAAAGCGATCGGAGCCCGGGCATAGGTCGGCAGAAGAGCGGATGTCACGATCCCGACTTCCCGTTCGTCAAAGCGGGCACGCGAGGAGCGCCACCGCACCAAATGAAAGTGCCGCCTCGAATCCGGGCGGCACGGCTGCGATTACTAGAGAATTGCCCCGTTATGTCAATGATGTGGGGTGTTCAAAGGACCGACACGCCTTGTGGTTAGGCTGTACAGACGGGCGCCGGTAACGGCGCGTTCGATCGGGTCCGGTCCATATCCGGGGCGCTTGGCCCGGTGCGCGAGCTTGGCACTTGCGAGCTTGGCACTTGGCTGCCCCTTTGGTCGATCACTCGGCCGGACGCCAGCGGGTTGCGCGAGATGGCGCGATCATGCTCAGTCCCGCCGCATGAATTCGGGAGCGCCCATCGCCTTCACGGCGATATCCCGGCCAGCTTTGAGGAAAGACGACGGATGAGCACGGTCAAGGAACGCCTGGAAACCCTCGGTCTGGTCCTGCCCAAGGCGGCCTCCCCCGTTGCGAACTACGTGCCGTTCATCCGCACCGGCAACCTCGTCATCATTTCCGGCCAGATCTGCTTCGGCGCAGACGGAAAGCTCGCCGATGCCCACAAGGGCAAGCTCGGCGGCGAGGTCTCGCCCGAACAGGGCATCGCAGCGGCGCGGCTTTGCGGCCTGAACGTGCTGGCGCAGCTGCAAGCCGCCATCGGCGATCTCGACCACGGCGTCGTGCAGTGTCTGAGGCTCGGCGGCTTCATCAACGCCGTGCCGACCTTCGCGGGCCTTGCCGGCATCATGAACGGAGCCTCCGACCTGATGGTGGAGATCCTCGGTGATCGCGGCCGGCACACCCGCGCGACCGTGGGCGTCGCCGAACTTCCCCTCGACGCCGCCGTCGAGGTCGAGGCGATGTTCGAGGTGAAATGACGGTGGGGTCGAACGCCCCTGCCTGGCTCACGGCCAGGCCGATTGCCCATCGGGGTTTGCACGACCGCGCGGCGGGCATCCCCGAGAACACCCTGGCGGCGGCGCGGGCCGCCATCGCCGGAGGCTACGCGATCGAGTGCGACGTGCAGATCAGCGCCGATGGCGAGGCGATAGTGTTCCACGACGAGGCGTTGGGGCGCCTCACCGGCGCCGTCGCCCTCGTGGCCGAGACGCGGACGGACGCCCTCCGGTCCCTGGCGGTTGCCGGCTCCTCCGAGACGATCCCTACCCTGCCCGCCACCCTCGCGGCCATCGCCGGCCGGGTGCCCCTCGTGGTCGAGCTCAAGTCGCGCTTTACCGGCGACCTTCGCTTGGTCGAGCGCGTGGCCGCCATCGTCGCGGAGTATGACGGGCCGGTGGCGGTGAAGTCCTTCGACCCGGCCCTGATCGAGGCCTTCGCCGGCCTCGCGCCGCGGATCCCGCGCGGGATCGTGGGCGAGACCAACCAGGACGACCCGGCCTATGCGCTGATGACGGAGAGCCTGCGGCATTCGCTCGCCAACCTGCTCCATCTCGAGGCGAGCCGCCCCGATTTCCTGTCCTGGCGGGTGGACGACCTGCCCTGCGCCGCCACCTTCCTGAGCCGCCATCTCGGCCGGATGCCGGTGATGACCTGGACGGTGCGCAACCCCGACCAGCGCCAGCGTGCGCACGAGCATGCCGACCAGATGGTGTTCGAGGGGTTCAGGCCGTAATCGCCCGGGACGGCGATGGATCGTCGTCGGCCCGCCGAAACCGCTGGCCTGCGACGGCCGTGCTCGTCACTCGCGCTTGTCCCCTCGCCCGGCAGGGTTAGATTGCGGTGATGGAAAAGACCGGACCGGCATCAGAGGATGCGCTGGACCCTGCGCCGATGCTGCAGGTTCGCGCCATCACGGGCCTCGCCCAGATTCCCGCTGCGCAATGGGATGCCTGCGCCACGTCGCCCGAGACCCTGTCGGCGGGCGACGAGACCCACAATCCGTTCGTCTCCCATGCCTTCCTGTCGGCGATCGAGGATTCCGGCTGCGTCTCGCGCAAGACCGGCTGGCTGCCGCTGCATGTGGCTGTGGAGCGCGAGGGGCAACTCGTCGGCCTTGCGCCCTGCTACCTGAAATCCCACAGCCAGGGCGAATACGTCTTCGACCATGGCTGGGCCGATGCCTATGAGCGGGCCGGTGGCGCCTATTATCCAAAGCTCCAGGTCAGCGTACCGTTCACGCCGGTCACCGGCCCGCGCTTCCTGATCGCCCCGGGGCAGGACGTGGACGAGGCCGCCTCCGCCCTCATCGCCGGATTGCGTGCCCTCCGGGCGGAGACCAAGGCCTCCTCGATCCATGTCACCTTCATGCGCGAGCGCGAGTGGGAGCAGGCCGGGGAGGTCGGGATGCTCCAGCGGGTCGACCAGCAGTTTCACTGGTCCAACGAGGGCTATGCCGGGTTCGAGGATTTCCTCGGTGCCCTGGCCTCGCGCAAGCGCAAGGCGATCCGGCGCGAGCGCCGCGACGCCCTGAGCCAGGGCATCACCATCGAGCACATCACCGGGGCCGACCTGACCCCGGCCCATTGGGATGCGTTCTACGAGTTCTACTCGGATACCGGCGCGCGCAAATGGGGCCGGCCCTATCTCAACCGCACGTTCTTCGGCCTGCTCGGCGAGCGTATGCCCGAGCGCGTCCTGCTGGTGATGGCCAAGCGCGAGGGACGCTACATCGCCGGTGCGATCAACCTCATCGGCGACGTCGCGCTCTATGGCCGGAACTGGGGCTGCAACGAGGACCACCCGTTCCTGCATTTCGAGGTCTGCTACTATCAGGCCATCGATTTCGCGATCCGGCGCGGCCTCAAGCGCGTCGAGGCCGGTGCGCAGGGAGAGCACAAGCTTGCCCGTGGCTACGCCCCGGTGTTGATGCATTCGGCGCACGACATCGCCGATCCCGCCCTGCGCCGGGCCATCGCCGACTATCTCCGCCGCGAGCGCGAGCATGTCGTCGAGGCGGCCTCGGTGCTCGGCGAGATGACCCCTTTCCGCCGGGACGGCACGAATCCCGCTCCCGAGCCGTCCGATCACGAGGAGACCCGATGAGCCCGATCGACCGTATCCGATCCTTCGCCGACGACCTCACGGCGATCCGCCGGGACATCCACGCCCATCCCGAGATCGGCTTCGAGGAGGTGCGGACCTCGAACCTCGTGGCCGAGCAGCTGCAGAGCTACGGCATCGAGGTCCATCGCGGGCTCGGCGGTACCGGCGTGGTCGGGGTGCTCGAAGGGCGCTCGGCCAAGGGGCGCCGTATCGGGTTGCGGGCGGAGATGGATGCGCTGCCGATCGAGGAGGAGACCAACCTCCCCCATCGCTCCACGATTCCGGGCAAGATGCACGCCTGCGGTCATGACGGCCACACCACCATGCTGCTCGGCGCGGCTCGCTACCTCGCCGAGACGCGCGATTTCGACGGCACCGCCCTGTTCGTGTTCCAGCCGGCGGAGGAAGGGCTCGGCGGCGCCCGCGCCATGCTGGCCGACGGGTTGTTCGAGCGCTTCCCCTGTGACGAGATCTACGGGCTCCACAACACCCCCAGCGGCCCGCACGGCAAGCTCAAGATCAAGCCCGGCCCGATGATGGCGGCGGCGGACTTCTTCGATATCCGCATCACAGGCCGCGGCGCCCACGCGGCCGAACCGCATCGCGGGCTCGATTCCATCGTGGCGGCCTCTGCCCTGGTCCAGGCGCTGCAATCCATCGTCTCGCGCAATGCCGACCCGCTGAAGAGCGCCGTGCTTTCCGTGACCCAGATCCATGCGGGGGCGGCCTATAACGTCATTCCCGAGGGCGCCCATCTCGCCGGCACGGTGCGGACCTTCGATGCGGGCGTGCGCGCGCTCGTCTCGCGCCGCATCCGCGAGGTCGCGCAGGGCATCGCCCTCGCCCACGGCGTCGAGATCGGGGTGGAGATCCGCGACACGTTCTCGGTTCTGGAGAACAGCGCCGCCCATGCCGCCGCGGCGGCCGAAATCGCCCGCGAGATCTTCGGGGCCGCGAGCGTCGACGACGACACGGTGCCGCGTATGGGCAGCGAGGATTTCGCCGACATGCTGATGGTGGTGCCGGGCGCCTATGCCTGGATCGGCGGGACGCCGGGGCCCGGCCTGCACAACGCGGCCTTCGATTTCGACGACAGCATCATCCCCCTGGGCAGCTCCTACCTCGCCCGCCTCGTCGAGAAGCGCACCGCCGCATGACCAGCCTGTTCGATTTCGCCCCCAAGGCCGCCGACGGCACGCCCTATCCCCTCGACCAGCATCGGGGGCAGGTCGTGCTCGTGGTCAACACCGCCTCGAAATGCGGCTTCACCCCTCAATACGAGGGGCTGGAGGCGCTCTGGCGCAAGCACCGCGAGGAGGGGCTCGTGGTGCTCGGCTTCCCCTGCAACCAGTTCGGCGCCCAGGAGCCGGGCGATGCCGGGGAGATCGCGCAATTCTGCAGCCTGACCTACGATGTCAGTTTCCCCGTCCTGGCCAAGGTGGAGGTGAACGGGGCCGGCACCGACCCGGTCTTCGCCCATCTGAAGCAGGAGAAGCCCGGCCTTCTCGGCACCAAGGGCATCAAGTGGAACTTCACCAAGTTCCTCGTCGGCCGCGACGGTAAGGTCATCGGCCGCTACCCGCCCACCGCCAAGCCCGCGGATCTCGAAGGCGACATCGCGAAGGCCCTGGCCGGACACTGAGCTTCAGGCGGCGGAGTCCTTCGCCTGGATCTCGATGAAGACGCGCTTCACCGCAGGATTGCGCGCCTTCAGCCGGGCATCGAGGCGGCCGACCATCGCCTCGACCTCGCCGGCCTTGAGGTCGTCCTCCATGTCGAGGCTGACATTCACCAGGATGTCGGAGGGGCCGAGATGCTGGGTCAGTACCGCGTTGACGTGGCGGACGCCCGGCTCCGTCCGCACCGTCTCCTCGATCGCCGCCACGGTCTCGGGGGCGGCCGCCTCGCCGACGAGGAGGCCATGCGTCTCGATCATCAGGAACAGCGCCATCCCGATCAGGATCGCGCCGATGCCGATGGACGACCAGCCGTCGAGGGCGGGCATCTGCAGCCATTCGGCGAGGATCACGCCTGCCAGCGCGACCGTCAGACCGAGAAGAGCGGCGACATCCTCGATCAGCACGGTGAACAGGGCTGGATCCTTGCTCCGGCGGATCGCGGTGATCGCCTCGCGGTCGCCCTTCTCGGCCCAGAACGCCTTGAGGGCGACGGCGCAGGAATAGCCCTCGGACAGCACCGCGAAGCCGAGGATCGAGAGGTTGACCCAGAAGCCCGGAATGGTGCGGCCGAAGATCACCGCGTCGGCAGAGGCCTCCGGGTAGTGGATCTTGTGGATGCCCTCGTAGACCGCGAAGGCGCCGCCGCCGAGGAAGATGAACAGCGCCACGATGAAGGCGTAGAAATAGACCTCGCGCCCATAGCCGAACGGAAAGCGCGCATCGGCCGGCTTCCTGGCCCGCGACAGGCCGACGAGGAGGAGGATCTGGTTGGCGGTGTCCACCAGCGAATGGACTCCCTCCGCCAGCATGGCCGAGGAACCGGTGAAGAAGGCGCCCACGAACTTCGCCGCCGCGATGGCGAGGTTGGCCCCTGCGGCGGTGTAGATCGCGCCGTTGCTCTCATGCGCCATGCCGGCGAAACTCTCATCGAAGGGACGATCCCCTCGCCGTGGACGCCGGGGGCCAGTCTGTGCAAGGTCCGGCCGGAAAACCGCAGACGCACATCCGCGATGGAGACCGGCCCATGCCCTCAAACGTCGAAGCTGCGCAGTATGATCCCGACAACGTCTTCGCGAAGATCCTGCGGGGCGAGATTCCCGCCCACAAGGTCTACGAGGACGAGCACACCCTCGCCTTCATGGATGTGATGCCCCAGGGGCCGGGCCATACCCTGGTCATCCCCAAGGCCCCGGCGCGCGGACTGCTCGATGCGGATCCCGCATCGCTGGCCGCGACCATTGCCACCGTTCAGCGCGTCGCCCGCGCGGTGAAGACGGCCTTCGCGGGCGATGGCCTGACGGTCTACCAGTATAACGAGCCCGCCGGCGGACAGACGGTGTTCCACCTCCACATCCACATCGTGCCGCGCTTCGACGGCGTGGCGCTGGGCCGGCATACGGGGGGGATGGCCGACAGCGATCTTCTCGGCATCCACGCGGCGCAGATCCGGGCGGCCCTCGACGCGGCGTGAACGATCAGGCGACGCTGGCAGGCGCCGGCGTCGCGGCGATCAGCCGGCGCAAGGCGGCGTTCTCGGCTTCGAGTTCGGCGATGCGACGGATCAGGGCCAGCATCGCGGCCGGATCGGCCTGGGGCGGCGGAACGGGAGTGGCGGCTGTGGTCTCGTCCGCGAAGGCGACGCCGATGCCGTCGGCGCGGCGCCAGCGCAGATTCGCCTTATAGGTCCGCTCCTTCTGGGGGATGAAGAGGTCGAACATCTCCGGAAGGGTCGCGGTCTCGGTCAGCGCGAGGCGCGCACCGGTCGCGGACATATCGCGGACGAGGCAATCCATGCTCGACGCGCCGTTGTTGAAGATGATGCGGCCCTTGAGGAACGTCCTCTGCCGCGCTTCCTTGCGATTGTCCGACATGACGGCCGGTCTCCGGCTCCGCTTGGTGCGACCGGCGGGACCCTCGCATGGGGCCCCTTAAGGAATGATCGCCGCGGTGAGGGCGCGCCCGCTCAGTTGAAGCGCCGGTCCATGGTCTCGAACAGGTAGAAGCCGTTGAAGCGCACCGCCGTGGTCGCGGCCCGCTCGTCGAAATCGGCCGGCGCCTCGGCTTCGTCGCTCAGCCGTCCGCTGAACGCCCAGTTCCGTGCGCTCAGAAAGCTCGGAACGGCACGGCACTCCGGTACCGCGCAGCACAGGCCGCTGACGGACTTCAGGCAGAACACGTTGTAGCTTTGCATCGGTCGGTCTCCGACTGGCCACCCCGACTCAGCCGATAGTGCCATAATCGGACCGGACTATGTCGATCAGTTTTCGGGGACGTTGCGGGCGAGCTCGTCGAGCCAGATCCGGGCATTGCCGTCGGAGGGTGCGCGCCAGTCGCCGCGCGGCGAGAGCGAGCCCCCGGCCGCGACTTTCGGGCCGTTGGGCATGGCCGAGCGCTTGAACTGGCTGAAGCCGAAGAAGCGCTGCAGGAACACGCCGAGCCAGGCGCGGATCTCCGGCAGTCCATAGGCCTGACGCTTGCCCTCGGGAAAGTCCGGTGGCCATGCGCCACGCTCCGCATCCCCCCAGGCATGGAGGGAGAGGAAGGCGATCTTCGACGGTTTGAAGCCGTAGCGCAGGGTGTAGAACAGGTTGAAATCCTGCAGCGCGTAGGGGCCGATCTTGGCCTCCGTGCTCTGGGGCGAGCCGCCCTCCTCCGTGGGTACGAGTTCGGGCGAGATCTCGGTGGCGAGGATCGCCTGCAGGGTGACGTTGGCGCCCTCGCCGATCTGGCCACTAGCGATGACCCAGCGGATCAGGTGCTGGATCAGCGTCTTGGGCACCCCGGAATTGACGCCGTAATGGCTCATCTGGTCGCCGACGCCGTAGGTGCACCAGCCGAGCGCCAGTTCCGACAGGTCGCCCGTGCCGATGACGATGCCGCCATTCTGATTGGCCAGCCGGAACAGATAATCGGTCCGCAGTCCCGCCTGCACGTTCTCGAAGGTGACGTCGTAGACCGGCTCCCCCCGCCCGAACGGGTGGCCCATATCGGCGAGCATCTGCCGCGCCGCCGGCCGGATATCGATCTCCCCCGCCGTGGTGCCGAGGGCTGCCATCAGCGCGTGGGCATTGGCCTTGGTGGCGTCCGAGGTGGCGAAGCCCGGCAGGGTGTAGGCGAGGATGTTCGTCCGTGGGAGGCCGAGCCTGTCGAAGGCCTTGGCCACGACGATGAGGGCATGGGTCGAATCGAGGCCGCCCGAAATACCGATGACTGCTTTCTTCGTGCCGGTGGCGGCGAGCCGCTGGGCGAGGCCCGCCACCTGAATGTTGTAGGCCTCGTAGCAATCCTGGGCGAGGCGGCCGATATCGGCCGGTACGAAGGGGAAGCGCTCCACCCGGCGCCTCAGGCCGAGATCGCCCGAGGGCGGATCGAGCCGGAGGCGGATCGTGCGGTAGGACAGCCCACGCCCGCGTGCATTGTCGTCGAAGCTTCCGGTCTGGAGCCGTTCCTGGGCCAGGAGATCGAGGTCGATATCGGCCAGCGTCGCCACCGGACCGGCGGCGAAGCGCTCGCCCTCGGCGAGGCGGATGCCGACCTCGTCGATGCTGGTCTGGCCGTCCCAGGACAGGTCGGTGGTGGATTCGCCGAGGCCCGCCGCCGCGTAGACATAGGCGCAGGAGCAGCGCATCGAGGCCGAACGGGTGAGCATGGCCCGGGATTCCGCGCGCCCAACGGTGATCGGGCTGCCCGACAGGTTGGCGAGCACGGTGGCGCCGGCCAAGGCCGCGTCGGTGCCGGGGGAGGCGGGCACCCAGAGGTCCTCGCAGACCTCGATGCCGAGGGTGAAGCCGGGCAGGTCCTCGGCCGAAAAGAGCAGGTCCGGACCGAAGGGGACGACACTGCCCCCAAGGGTGATCGATTCGCCGAGGAGGCCGGCGCCGGAGGCGAAATGGCGCTTCTCGTAGAATTCCCGGTAATTCGGGAGGTAGCTCTTGGGCACGACGCCGAGCACCCGGCCCCGGTGGATGGCGACCGCGCAATTGTAGATCCGGTGGCGCCAGCGCAGGGGCGCGCCGACGACGAGGATGGGGGTCAGCTCGGTCGAGGCCGCGACGATGCGGGTGATCGCCGTCTCCACCGCGTCGAGCAGGGTCGCCTGCAGCAGCAGGTCCTCGATGGAATAGGCCGAGACGCAGAGTTCCGGGAACACGGCGAGGACCGCTCCCGCTCGATGGCATTCCTCGGCGAGCGACAGAATTCCATCGGCATTGCTCTCCGGGTCGGCCGGATGGCTACGTCCGGCACAGGCCGCCACACGGGCGAAACCGTGACGATAGAGGGACTTGAAGGCGGTTCTTCGTGTCGTTTCGGCCAAGGGGCAGGGGGCCTCTAGCGAGTGTGACGCACTATCTGCATGGCGCGGGGACGGACCGGCAGGGTCGCCGAAGGAAACCCGTGTGATCCGAAGCGCTTCATTGGGTTCCCTAACCTAACCGGTTACGCGCCGGGGCTCCAGGGGGAGGCGGCGTCGCGTTCCCTCGGCAATCCGACACTTCGCGGGATACGGGCAAGCGTCTGTTAACGACGTTGGCCCTAGCTTGGGGAAGAACCGCTCCTGTCGAGGACGCGGACCGGTACCCTACGAGTCAATTCAGAGCATCATGCGCGCATCGGGACGGCCTCCCTATTCTCATCGTGATCCCTCTCGGCCCGGACGCGGTGGTGACCGCCCCGGCCTGACCTTGGGCGCCCTCGCGCACAGGCTGATCAGCCTGCGCGCAAGCCTGACCCGGCGCCTCGCCGGACCGCCCCAGCGCCCGAGCCTGGTCTCGCCGCGCCCGGCGCAATCCTGGCTCACGGCCCCCCGGGACATGGTGCACGACGCCCCCGCTCCCCAGGCACAGCCTTGGTTGGAGCAGGGCAAATGGGCCGAGGCACAGGCCTGGCCGGACCACGTCTTCGACGACCGCGCCACAACCGATCTCGCCCGCTCCTCGGGCATCGCGGCCATGGACTCGACCGGCGAGAGCCGGATCGACCACGGCGCATCGAGCCCGCGCGTGCTGATTCGCTCGCCGCGTCGTCCCGCCTCCATCACGCCGGAGGGCTACGACGCGCCGGCCCATTCCGCGCCCGAGCCGGATGCCCCGGCGGTGCGCTACACCCGCACGCCGGATCCGGTGCTGCAGGAGCGTCGCCAGCGGGCGCTCGATGCCGAGCGCCTGGCGCAGGAGGAGCAGGTCCGCGCCGCGCGGCAGGCCGAGGACGAGGCACGGCAGGCCGCCGAACGCGCCGCCCTCGCCGCCGCGGAAGCGGAGCGTGCCGCCCAGGAGGCGGCCGAGGCCGCGCTTCTCGCCGCGATTCCCCCCGAGCCGCCGCAGCCCCTGTGGCGCCAGCCCTATACCCCGCCGCCCGGAGTGCGCTTCTTCCGCTCGCCCGATCGTCGACCGCAGGCCGTCCTCGCCACCATCGTCGAGGAGACATTGCCGATCCCCGCAGCGGTGAGCGAGCCGATCGTCGCCGCCGAGCCGGCCCCGCTGCCCGTCGACCGCGATTGGACCGAGGTTCCGGATTGGGCCGCCATGCGCGCCTGGTTCGATGGCGAGGATTCGACCGCTGTGGAGACATGGTCGGCGATCCAGGCCGATTCCGACGAGGCTGTGGCTCCGGCCGTGCCGGAAGTTTCTCCCGTGCCGGAGATGTCACCCGTGCCGGATCTCGCTCCGGTCAGCGCGCAGGAGGACGAGACCTCACCCTTCATGGTCTCGCCGCCCGTGGACATCTCGCTCCTGCGCCCGCTGCCGCCCAGCCCCGTCTACGTCCTCGACCGGCTGATGCGGTTCGACCGCGGCGGCGCGCCCCTGCCTGCCAACGGCCAGGATAACGGCCAAGACTATGGCCAGTCCGCGCCCGTCAGGGACGAGCCGAGCCACGAGGACTGCGTCGCCGAGGTCGCCGAGGCGGCCACCCTGGCTCTCGTCATCGAGCAGACCGGGCCGGCTCCCCAGCGTTCGGTTGCCGTCTCGGCCATGGCCGCCCGCGCGGCGATCCGCCCCGCCCGCATGCCCGCCGCCCCGGTGGCGCAGGCTCCCGTCATGCAAACTCCCGTGATGCAGCCCCCCGTCGCGGAAGCTCCCGTGCTGGACGCCTCCGTCGCGGAAACCACTCCGATGCAGGCCCCCTCCCCTGCCAGGGCCGCTCCGGTCTTCACGCCGGTGCCGCCGCGCCCGGTCCTGCTGCGCAACCCGAAGGCCGCCGCCCCGGCTCCGGAGCCCGAGCCGCAGCTGGCGGAAGCGCCGGCCGTCCCCGAAGCCGCCGCACCGGTCGAGATGGAGGAAGCCCCGGCTCCCGTCCTCGCCCTGCCGGCCCCGCCGCCCGCCCCGTCTCCGTCCCGCGCGATCTTCCCCGAGCCCCGCGCCACGCTGATCCCGGCCGGCCGGCACACGCCGATGTCGCTGGTGGAGAACGAGGATTACGAGCACCCCTCGCTGGAATTGCTGGCCGAGCCGCCGGTGACCGGCACCGAGGAGGTCGATGCCGACGTGCTGGAGCAGAACGCGCTGAACCTCCAGCAAACGGTGCAGGATTTCGGCGTGCGCGGCGACATCCTCGCCGTGCGCCCCGGCCCTGTCGTGACCCTGTACGAACTGGAACCGGCCCCCGGCACCAAGTCGAGCCGCGTCATCGGCCTCTCGGACGACATCGCCCGCTCCATGTCGGCTGTCTCGGCCCGCGTGGCGGTGGTGCCCGGCCGTAACGTCATCGGCATCGAACTGCCCAACGAGACCCGCGAGACCGTCTACCTGCGCGAGCTGTTGTCCTCGGCCGATTTCTGCATCAGCAAGCACAAGCTCGCTTTGTGCCTCGGCAAGAACATCGGCGGCGAACCGATCATCGCCGATCTCGCCAAGATGCCCCACCTGCTGGTGGCCGGCACCACCGGCTCGGGCAAGTCGGTGGCGATCAACACGATGATCCTGTCGCTCCTCTACCGGATGAAGCCGGAAGAGTGCCGCCTGATCATGGTCGATCCGAAGATGCTGGAACTGTCCGTCTATGACGGCATCCCGCACCTGCTCTCCCCCGTCGTCACCGACCCGAAGAAGGCGGTCATCGCCCTCAAATGGGCCGTGCGCGAGATGGAAGAGCGCTACAAGAAGATGTCCAAGATCGCGGTCCGCAACATCGACGGCTACAATGCCCGGATGGCGGAAGCGCGGGCCAAGGGCGAGATCATCACCCGCGAGATCCATACCGGCTTCAACCGCGAGACCGGCCAGGCCGTGTTCGAGACGGAGGAGATGGACCTCTCGGCCCTGCCCTACATCGTCATCGTGGTCGACGAGATGGCCGACCTGATGATGGTGGCGGGCAAGGACATCGAAGGCGCGATCCAGCGTCTCGCGCAGATGGCGCGCGCAGCCGGCATCCACCTCATCATGGCGACGCAACGCCCCTCGGTGGACGTCATCACCGGCACGATCAAGGCGAACTTCCCGACCCGGATCTCCTTCCAGGTTACCTCGAAGATCGACAGCCGGACGATCCTCGGCGAGATGGGCGCCGAGCAGCTGCTGGGCCAGGGCGACATGCTGTTCATGGCCGGTGGCGGACGCACCACCCGCGTCCACGGCCCGTTCTGCTCGGATTCGGAAGTCGAGAGCGTGGTCGCCCACCTGAAGCGCCAGGGCCGGCCGTCCTATCTCGAAGCCGTCACCGTGGACGAGAACCCGCCCGAGGAGAAGCCGGCCAAGGCCTCCAAGGCCGACAAGGCGGCGGCCGCCGAAGTCGAGGAGATCGACGCGCCGATCTTCGATGCCGGGGCCTATGCGGGCGGCGGGATCGATGCGGGTGCCGACCTCTACGACCAGGCGGTGCAGGTGGTGATGCGGGACCGCAAGGCCTCCACCAGCTACATCCAGCGCCGCC
This sequence comes from Methylobacterium sp. CM6241, assembly GCF_054817845.1. NCBI lineage: Bacteria > Pseudomonadati > Pseudomonadota > Alphaproteobacteria > Hyphomicrobiales > Methylobacteriaceae > Methylobacterium > Methylobacterium sp. CM6241. The sequence continues at coordinate 2,989,362 of NZ_CM139246.1, read as the reverse complement.
TGCAGATCGGCTACAACCGCGCCGCCTCGATCATGGAGCGGATGGAGGTCGAGGGCATCGTGGGCCAAGCCAACCACGCCGGCAAGCGCGAGATCCTGATGGAAACCGCGCCTTCCAGCATGGGGTCGATCTCCATGTCCTCATCGATGATGGACGACGAGTGAGACGTGATCCGCTGGACCGATTCCGTCGAACCGGCTGATCATCGAAGAACGAGATGTACCGCGGGTACCCTCTCCCACACGGGAGAGGGAGCCCCGCGGCGACCGCACGATCCGAGGCGATCGAGCGGTGTGAGTACCGTCCGTCTCCCTTTTGGGGCGAGGGAGGTCCCGTCCCATATTCGCCACAGGGTCGAGTTCTAAGCCGAACCCCACCCGACTTCGGAGAACGCCCCAGGATGACCGGCCGACGCCACCTTCTCGCCGCCGGCTCGCTCCTCGTGCTGGCGGCCAGCCTCCAACCCGCGCCGGCCACGGCGCAAGTCTCGTCCTTCCTCGACGGCCTGTTCGGCCGCAAGGAGCAGCCCGCGCCGGCCCCCGCTCCCGAGCCGGAAGCGCCCCCGGCCGCTCCCACCGCGCCGAAGAAGCCGGCGGCCCAGGCGCCCAAACCCGCCAAGGACGCCAAGGCGGGGGCGGACAAGGCCGCCTCCGGCACGAAACCCGCCGCGAAGGCCGCGCCCTCGGACGCGCCCGCCAAGGTCGCCGCCGTCGGCGCCCCCACCGCCGCGTCGTCCATGCTGGATGCCGAGCCCGGTGCCGTGCTCGCCCAGGCCAATGCCTATTTCAACGGAATGACCACGCTCAGCGGCAACTTCGTCCAGATCGCCGCCGATGGGCGCCGCATCGGGGGCAAGCTGACGCTGGCCAAGCCCGGCCGCCTGCGTTTCGACTACGACCAGCCCTCCCCCATGGAGGTGGTGGCCGACGGCACGTCGGTGGCGGTGAAGGACCGCAAGCTGAAGACCCAGGACCTCTACTTCATCTCGCAGACGCCGCTGAAATTCCTGCTGCGCGACAAGATCGACCTCGCCCGCGACCTCACCGTGTCGGACATCGCCAACGATCCGGGCGGCATCCGCATCTCGCTGGAGGACCGTGCGACACTGGGCGGTACCTCGAAGATCCAGCTGTTTTTCGACTCCGAAGTGAAGACGCTCAGCCAGTGGCGGATCACCGATCCGCAAGGCTACCAGACCACGGTCCAGCTCTCGAACCTGCAGAAGGGCAAGGCCATCGACGGCAGCCAGTTCTTCATCAATTACGGGCGCAGCGAGGACAAGGCGATGGAGAAGCAGATCAAGGCGCAGTGATCGCGAGCGCCTCCCTTCTCCCCTGTGGCTCCTGGATTCATACATCTGCTCTTGCGGAGCCGAGCGCGTCCCTCTCCCCCTTGTGGCTACGGGCTACACAGGTTTTGCTCTGTGTGATCGATGAGGGCTCCGGTCAGGGCGGCGGTGAAGCTTGCCCAGCCGCGTGCGATGATCTTGGGTCCTGGCGGCTTGCCGTAGCAGTTCCAGCCTCCGAAGCGGGCCACGATCCAACTCAGCCAGGCCAGGGACCCGGCCCGGTGAGGGTTGCGCTGGCGCGCCGTCGCCCGCTCCCGGCTCTGTCCCAGGGCCGCCACTACCGGGCGCGTGCTCGCGTCGAGCACGTCGCTCATCGGCCGCATTCCGCCATCGCGGGCGTCCACCAGCTGCAGGATCCGCACCGCCGCCCCCAGCGCCAGCACACTGAGCCGGAACAGTTTCGAGGGCACCCGCATCTGCGTCGCCTCCAGTTGCAGGCCGTCGTTCTTGAGGGCGCGGAACACCTCTTCGATGCGCCAGCGCAGACGGTAGAGGCGCACCACCTCCGCGGCCTGCGCCACCGTCTCCACCGGCAGCGTCGTCAGCAGATGCCAACACAGTCCGCCCGCGGCGGGCCCCCCGACCTCGTCCACCCGCACCAGCCCCAACGTCAGAGCGGCCGGCGCTCCGGGCCCGGCACTGCGGGGGCGCGGCAGGCCCACCCGGCCCGCGCGCAGCGTCACCTGTGCCGTGCGCGCCGCCCGGCCGGGCGTGGCCGGGATGGGCACGGCCTCCCGCGCCAGCACCGGCCAGTCCTGCGACACCGCCAGCATCCGTCCGTCCTCGACCAGCACCCGGTCGTGGCGCGCCCGCACCAGCAGGGCGCTGCCCGGCACCGCCCGCCCGGCGTGATCGGCAAAGTGCTCGTAGAGATCCGCCTCCTGATCGGCCACCGAGACCACCTGCTCGGCCACCCCCGCCAGCGCCGTGTCCGCCGCCTGCGTCCCGACCAGCCAGCGCCGGCTCTCCTTCTCGCTCACGCCCCGGTTCCAGCGCAGCGCTACCGGCGCCGCCCCGCGCGTCCAGACCTGCGCATCGACCGGATGCAGGAAGAAGCCCGGATGCCGGCCATCGCCGCCCGGCCCCAGACCGTGCCGCCCGCCTGCCTCGCCAAAGCTCACCGCCGTCGTGTCCTGCACCGCCACCACACGCCGTCCCCGGCATGCCGCCACCGCCCGCTCGCGCAGGGCCGACAGGACCGTGGGAACGCTGCTCTGAGGCGAGGCCAGGTAGCGGTGTGCCGCGGCCGTGCCGGCATGATCGCCCCCCACCACGCTCAGCACCACACTCCCGGTCTCCACGATCCGCTCGAACAACCACGACCCCCGCGCCTGCGTCAGCGCGTTCCCGCCTCCGAAACCCGACATGCGCTCCTCCTCATCCAGGGGAAAAAGCGACAACGCTCAAAAGGACGCTCAGGCAAAACCTGTGTAGCCCGTAGCCCTTGTGGGGAGAGGTTAGGAGTGGGGGTGGCTCCGCCAGCCTCCGAAGGATCAGGGTCGCCCCACCACCCCCACCTCCAACTCCTCCCCAAAAGGGGGAGAAGGGCGGCGCATCTCGCTGAAAAGCGTGGATCTGATAAGTCCGCAGAGGGGAAGGCTTTTTTCGATTACGACGCTTGAAGGCTCATTTCCGGGCTGCCGCTCCGCCAACGGTTCAGCTCGGCATCGATCGCGTCTTGCGTGCCCCGCATGAACTCTCCGCCCGAGAGGCCCGGCTTCAGGGTTTCCAGGTAGCTCACCACCACCGTCCCGGGGATGTGGCGCGAGCCGCCATGCGGCCAGTACAGGCCCGAATTCACCGCCACCGGCAGGACGGGCAGACCGAGCTTGGCATAGAGCAGCTCGACCCCGCGCTTGAACTGCACCGGCGCGTCGATGGTGCTCCGGGTGCCTTCCGGGAACATCAGGATGGAGCGGCCTTCCGCGATGGCGAGGCGGCTCTCGTCGATCATCGTGCGCAGGGCCTGGGTGCCGTTGGCCCTGTCGATGATGATCATCGGCGAGCGGCGCAGGAACCAGCCCACGATGGGGATCGCCACGAGTTCGCGCTTGGCCACGATGGCGACGTTCGGGATCAGGATGAGAAAGGCCAGGGTCTCCCAGGCCGATTGGTGGTTGGCCACGATCAGGCACGGCTCGGAGGGGATGCGTGCGCGCCCCTCCTCCACATAGGTCAGGCCGACGATGTGACGCAGGCCGAACAGGATGCCGCGCGACCACAGCCGCGTCGCCGCACGGATTGGCCGTGTCGGGCAACCGAGGATCGCGAGCACCACGAGGGGCAGCGCGAAACAAGCGGTCCAGGCGGCCCAGTAGATGTTGAAAAGCGCAGAGTGGGTGCGCGACACGACGGGCGATCCTTCCAGTATCTGCGACGGCGCATCCCTCTCGACGATGGAACGCGGCAATTGTGCGGCGACGGGCGGGCCGATCCGGTCTATCGAAGCGGCCGGTCCCGATCCTTATGACATATGTGAGCTAGACCCGTTGCGCCTCTCCGTCACCACCTGGAACATCAATTCGGTGCGGCTGCGCATCGATCTCGTCCTTCGGTTTCTCGCCGAGGTGAAGCCCGATGTGCTCTGCCTGCAGGAGACGAAATGCCCGGACGATGCCTTTCCCCTCAAGGCCTTGCGCGGCTCGGGCTACGAGAACGTCGTGTTCGCCGGCCAGAAGGGCTATAACGGCGTCGCCATCCTGTCGCGCTTTCCTCTGCTCACCCGCGACGTCATGGCCTTCTGCGGGAAGCCGGATGCCCGCCACATCTCCGCCGTGCTCGGGCCGGAGGCGGGCGCTGCCGCCGGCTTCGTGATTCATGACTTCTACGTTCCGGCCGGCGGCGACATTCCGGATGCCGGCCTCAACCCGAAATTCGCCCACAAGCTCGATTTCCTCCGCGACCTGCGTGAATGGGGCGGGCGGCGCATGGCCGGCCCGGCGATTCTGGTGGGCGACCTCAACGTGGCGCCGCTCGAGCACGACGTGTGGTCGCACAAGCAGCTTCTCTCCGTCGTCAGCCACACGCCGGTAGAAACGGAAGCGCTGGAGCTCCTGCGTGGTGAGGCCGGCTGGATCGATACCGCCCGCGTCCTGACGCCTGAGCCGGAGAAGATCTACACGTGGTGGAGCTACCGCTCGCCCGACTGGTCCGCCGCCAACAAGGGGCGTCGCCTCGACCATGTCTGGGTCTCGCCGGATCTCGACGGCACCGCCCGCGCGGTGGACGTCTTCCGCGAGGCACGCGGTTGGGAGCGTCCCTCCGACCATGTCCCGGTCACGCTGACGCTGGAGCTCTGACGGGCCGTCGCATCCCATCTGTGAAGCCGGCCAAGGAACGCAACGCCGGGCCGATCATTGCTCTCCAGACAGGCGGCTCCGGATGGAGCCGTATCTTCTTCCCTTTCCGGAGTGTCGCGCATGCGCAAGCTGATCCTCGCCTTCCTTCTCCCCAAAGTCGTCTCCTACCTCCGTCGCCGCTATTCCGGTCGCTCGGGTCGCCCGACGGCCTGAAGGTAGTTCCCCGCCCGTCCTTCGAGTGTCGGAGGACGGGCGGCAACCATCACTCTCGTCGCGTTGCGGCTGGCCCCGCGCGCTGTTAAGCTTCCCTTTGCATCAAGAGTCGCGGCGACGCCCGACGCCAACCTGCTGATCCGAGCAAGGTGGAGCCCTCATCGACTGGAGGGGATGTGGCCGAACCGGCAACGAAACGGGTTTCGCCACGCGTCGCTTCGGCTTTCCTGCGGGACCGACGGAAGGCGAAGCGACGATGAAGACCGAACCCCAGCAATTCGCCAGCGACAATTACGCCGGCATCTGCCCCGAGGCCTGGGCCGCCACCGAAGCGGCCAATGGCGGTTCGGTGCCCGCCTATGGCGAGGATGCCTGGACGAAGCGGGCATCGGACGCGTTTCGCGACCTGTTCGACAAGCCGGATGCGGAGGTGTTCTTCGCCTTCAACGGTACCGCCGCGAACTCCCTGGCGCTGGCCTCCCTGTGCCAATCCTACCATAGCGTCATCTGCTCGGCCTCGGCCCATGTGGAGACCGACGAGTGCGGCGCGCCGGAGTTCTTTTCCAACGGCTCGAAACTGCTGGTGGCGGCGAGCGCCGACGGCAAGCTTACCCCCGCCCTCATCCGCGGGCTCGCCTCCGGCCGCTCGGACATCCACTTCCCCAAGCCCCGGGTCGTGACGATCACACAGCCAACCGAGATAGGGCAGGTGTATTCGCTCGACGAGATTCGGGCGATCTCCGCTGCCTGCCGTGAGCTTGGTCTGCGCCTCCATATGGACGGCGCACGCTTCGCCAATGCTTGCGCCAGCCTCGGCTGCGAGCCCGCGGAGATGACCTGGAGGGCCGGCGTCGATCTGCTCTGCTTCGGTGGCACCAAGAACGGAATGGCGGCAGGCGAGGCGATCCTGTTCTTCGATCCTACCCTCGCCGAGGATTTCGGCTATCGCTGCAAGCAGGCGGGTCAGCTCGCCTCGAAGATGCGCTTCCTCACCGCCCCTTGGGTCGGAATGCTGGAAGGCGGCGCCTGGCTCCGCAACGCGGCCCATGCCAATGCCTGCGCGCAACGCCTCGCCGCTTCGGTGGCGGAATGCCCCGGCTTCACCGCCATGTTCCCGGTGGAGGCCAATGCGGTGTTCCTGAAGGCCTCCCCCGCGCGGCTGGAGGCTTTGCGGAAGAGGGGGTGGGGTTTCTACACGTTTATCGGCGGAGGCGCCCGGTTCATGTTCGCCTGGGATTCCGATCCGGATCGGATCGACGCCCTGGTTCGGGACATCCGCGGCGTGAGCGAGGCGCTGACGGCCTGATTCGTCAGGCGCTTCCATCGAGCCACCCGAGGAAGCAGTTGGAAAGTCTCAGTCGGGCTTTGTTGGCGTGGGCATCGCCGCCGTGAATTCCTTGACTGCAGCCTGGGTCTGTAGCGCCACCAGATTCTTCATATCCACCGGAACGACGCACCAGACGATGGCGGCGATGAATAAAACTGCTGCGATCGTGTACGAAAACGTTTCAAACACACCCAGCCATCCGAGTAATAGGGGGACGAGGCTAAGAATCAGGGAGACGAATGCTGAATTGAACAAGTAATAGCTTGCGCCGAATGTTAGTGCCGCGAAGGCTATTGGCTTCAGGATTTTTACCGCGATTCTATCCATTGTGTTTCCGGCGACATGGTAAATTGTTAGGCGACAGGGGATCGCCGACTAGCCCCAACCATATGAATGTTCTGGTGGTCCATGACAACGATTGAATTAAGCGCCGACTGTAACGCTGCGATGAAAGAGATGTCGGCAGATCGGCCGGCACTGTGCTGAATCAAGGCGTTGGCGCGGGTGCCGGGCCGGCATAACAGTTTGGGGAATTCTGTTCCCCGGCCCGGCAACGGCCCGCCGGGGTGCCGCGGGGGGTGGCACGCGACCCGGATTCGTGTATGTGTCTCGGTGCCTCGACCCGGAAACGGGCACGGGGCCAAACCTGCTTGTGAACGCGACCGTGCTGGACGACATCCCGGCACAGGCCCCGTCCCAGGCTGAGGCGGTCCCTCCCGAGGAGGACCGTCTCGACCCGAAAACCCGTATCGAAAGGGAATGCGATGTCGATTTCGGCCGAGCGCAAGACTGCGCTCATCAAGGAATACGCGACCGGCGGCAAGGACACCGGTTCTCCGGAGGTCCAGGTGGCGATCCTCACCGAGCGGATCACCAACCTCACCGGCCACTTCAAGACCCACGGCAAGGACAACCATTCCCGCCGCGGCCTCCTGAAGATGGTCTCGCAGCGCCGCTCGCTGCTCGACTATGTCAAGCGCAAGGACGAGGCTCGCTACCGCAGCCTCATCGAGCGTCTCGGCATCCGCCGCTAAGGCGATTTTCGCGGTCCCGAGCCTGGCTCAGGGCCGCGTTTCATTGACGTCCCGCGCTGCCGGAATGGGTCTGGCCGCGCGACCATCGGGCCGCTTCGAGGCGCACTCGTCGGGGACAGGATCGCCAGGAGTTCTTCGCCGGTCCGGCGCGGAACTCCTCGCCGTCTTGCCCCTGGCGGCGCCGGGCACGCCCGACCGCAGGAAGGCATGACATATGTTCGACGTACAACGTGAAGAGCTGATCTGGGGCGACCGCAAGCTCGTCCTCGAGACGGGCAAGGTCGCCCGCCAGGCCGACGGCGCCGTGATGGCGACGTATGGCGAGACCTCGGTGCTGGCCACCGTCGTGTCGGGCAAGGAGCCCAAGGCCGGAATCGACTTCCTGCCGCTCACCGTGAACTACCAGGAGCGCGCCTACGCCGCCGGCCGCATCCCCGGCGGATACTTCAAGCGCGAAGGCCGTCCCTCCGAGAAGGAGACCCTGGTCTCCCGCCTCATCGACCGCCCGATCCGTCCGCTCTTCGTCGAAGGCTGGCGCAACGACACCCAGGTCGTCGTCACCGTCCTGACCCACGATCTCGAAAACGATCCCGACATCCTCGCCATGGTGGCGGCCTCCGCAGCCCTCACCCTGTCGGGCGTGCCCTTCACCGGCCCGATCGGCGCGGCCCGCGTCGGCTACGTCAACGGCCAGTACATCCTGAACCCGCCGGTTCCCGAGCTCGAGAACTCGACCCTCGATCTCGTCGTCGCCGGCACGCAGGACGCCGTGCTGATGGTGGAATCCGAGGCCAAGGAGCTCGATGAAGAGACCATGCTCGGCGCCGTGATGTTCGGCCACAAGCATTTCCAGCCGGTCATCGATGCGATCATCCGCCTCGCCGAGAAGGCCGCCAAGGAGCCCCGCAACTTCTCAGCGCCCGAGAACGGCGACGTGGAGAAGGCCGTGCTCGACGTCTGTGAAGCGGAACTCCGCGACGCCTACAAGAACACCGTGAAGCAGGAGCGCTACGCCGCCGTCGACGCCGTGAAGGCGAAGGTGATGGCCGCGCTCTGCCCCGCCGAGGGCGAGGCCAAGTTCCCGGCCGAGAAGGTCAAGGCCGCGTTCAAGGAAGCGCAGTCCAAGGTCGTCCGCTGGAACATCCTCGACACCGGCTCCCGCATCGATGGACGCGACGTCCGCACCGTGCGCCCGATCGTGTCCCAGGTCGGCGTGCTGCCGCGCGCCCATGGTTCGTCGCTCTTTACCCGCGGCGAGACCCAGGCCCTCGTGGTCGCCACCCTCGGCACCGGCGAGGACGAGCAGTTCATCGACGCGCTGGAAGGCACCTACAAGGAGACCTTCCTGCTGCACTACAACTTCCCTCCCTACTCGGTGGGCGAGACCGGCCGCATGGGCTCCCCGGGCCGTCGCGAGATCGGCCACGGCAAGCTCGCCTGGCGCGCCGTGCACCCCGTCCTGCCGCCGGCCCACGAGTTCCCGTACACGATCCGCGTCGTGTCCGAGATCACCGAGTCCAACGGCTCCTCCTCGATGGCCTCCGTCTGCGGCGCGTCGCTGTCGCTGATGGATGCCGGCGTGCCCCTGCGCCGTCCGGTGGCCGGCATCGCCATGGGCCTCATCCTCGAGGGTGAGCGCTACGCCGTGCTGTCCGACATCCTCGGCGACGAGGATCACCTCGGCGACATGGACTTCAAGGTGGCGGGCACGGAAGCCGGCATCACCTCGCTGCAGATGGACATCAAGATCGCCGGCATCACCGAGGAGATCATGAAGGTCGCCCTGCATCAGGCGCAGGAAGGCCGCGTCCACATCCTCGGCGAGATGGCCAAGGCCCTCACCGATGCCCGTCCCGAGCTCGGCGAATACGCGCCCCGCATCGAGACCATGCAGATCCCCACCGACAAGATCCGGGAAGTGATCGGCACCGGCGGCAAGGTGATCCGCGAGATCGTCGAGAAGACCGGCGCCAAGATCAACATCGACGACACCGGCACGGTGAAGATCGCCTCCAGCGACGGCAAGGCCATCAAGGCCGCCTATAACTGGATCCGGTCGATCGTGGCGGAAGCCGAAGTCGGCATGATCTACGACGGCACCGTCGTGAAGTGCATGGAGTTCGGCGCCTTCGTGAACTTCTTCGGCGCCAAGGACGGCCTCGTCCACATCTCGGAACTCGCTGCCCAGCGCGTCGCCAAGGTGACGGACGTCGTCAAGGACGGCCAGAAGGTCAAGGTGAAGTTCCTCGGCGCGGACGATCGCGGCAAGATCCGCCTCTCCATGAAGGTCGTCGACCAGGAGACCGGCGAGGACCTCACCGAGAAGCTGAAGGCCGAGCGCAACGCCGAGCAGGACCGCGCCCGCGGACCCCGCCAGGACGCGTAAGCCGTCTCAGCCCCGAGGGTTGATCGAGAATGAGAAGCGCGGCTCCGCAAGGGGCCGCGCTTTTCGTTTGGGGCCAGGATGCGTCAACGCCCCGATCCGATCGTCAGGAACACCCATCCTCCCGCCGCGTTCGCCCCGCGACGCAACACGAGGAGTATGTGCGACCATGGCCGATCCGATGATTCCGAGCATCTTCGAAGGCGAGACCAACCTGTCGACCACCGAGCGGGCCGTGTCCGTCGTTCTGGGCCTCGGCATCGCCGCCGCCGCCGCCCAGCCCCGCCCGAACAAGTGGCTCAGCCTGGCGGCCCTGGTGGTCGGCGCCGGCCTCGCCATCCGGGGTGCCACCGGCCACTGCCCGGCCAAGTCCACCGGCTACCTTTCCTGAACCGGACCACGAAAAAGGGGCGCTCCGATGGGGCGCCCCTTTTGTCTGTCCGATGAAACGCGAGAGGCGCGGACCCGAGGCCCGCGCCGTGACGTCCGTTCAGAGGGTGGTGGTGCGGCGGCTGGCGATGAAGCCGTAGATCGCGAGCACGACGATGGCGCCGACCACGGCTCCGATGAAGCCCGCGCCCTGGTTCGGACCGTACCAGCCGAGCGCCTGACCGAGGAAGGTGGCGACGAAGGCGCCGATGATGCCCAGGATGGTGGTGAGGATGAACCCTGCAGGCTCCTTGTCGCCCGGCATGATGAACTTGGCGACGACACCGGCCAGGAAGCCGATGATGATGGTCCAGATGATATCCATGAGCTGATCCTCGAAACGCGGTGGCCGGGATTGTCCCGCCCGGACTTGACCGTTTGTGCTCATGCAACGCCGCATCGCGGGATGGGTTGCGCCGCGGGACGGCGATTGTGTCGCATTCTCGACCTTGGCCGCCGCCCTCCCCTTTACGCGGATGCGTGGCGCGCGGCACAACGCTTGCCCCGACGACGCGCCTGCGCGGCGCCCCATGAAGAGCGATCCATGACCACCATCACCCGTTTCGAATCCGGCGCCCGCATGAGCCAGGCCGTCACCTATGGCGAGATGGTCTACCTCGCGGGCCAAGTGGCGGGGACGACGGTGGGGGCCGGCGTGACCGCGCAGACGCAGGAAGTGCTCACCGAGATCGACCGGCTGCTGGCGCTCGCCGGCAGCGACAAGACCCGGCTCATCTCCGCCACGATCTACCTGGCCGACATGGCGACCTTCGCCGAGATGAACGCGGCCTGGGATGCCTGGGTCTCGAAGGAGAACCCGCCCACCCGCGCCACCGTGGAAGCCAAGCTCGCGGGGCCGGAATACCTCGTGGAGATCGTCGTCGTCGCGGCCAAGCTCCCCGCCTGATCCCGACCCGGTCCCGAGACAAGAGAGCCCGCCGATGCGTCGTATCGTGTTCGCCGTCCTGATGATCGCGCTGGCGCTCAGCCTTCTCGGGTCCCTGTTCCTCGCCTTCGCCCTCCTCAATTCGGCGGGGGCGAAGGCGCAGGAGCGCGTGGTCAACATCTACAACTGGTCGGATTACATCGATCCGAAATCCCTGGAGGCCTTCACCAAGGAGACCGGGATCAAGGTCGTCTACGACACCTACGATAACAACGAGATCCTGGAGACGAAGCTGCTCGCCGGCCAGTCCGGCTACGATCTCGTGGTGCCCACCGGCCCGTTCCTGCAGCGGCTCATCAAGGCCGGCGTGTTCCGGCCCCTCGATAAGGCCAAGATCCCGAACCTGAAACACGCCTGGCCCGAGATCGCCCAGCGCCTCGCGGTCTACGACCCCGGCAACACCTACGCCGTCGATTACATGTGGGGCACCACCGGTATCGGCGTGAATCTCGGCCCCGTGCGCGAGCGCCTCGGCCCCAACCAGCCGCTCAACACCTGGACCCTGGTGCTCAACCCCACCCTGATGGCCAAGCTCAAGGATTGCGGGGTGATGATGCTCGATAGCCCCGAGGACTTGATCCCCAGCATGCTGCCGGCCTACGGCCTCAAGCCCGACACCAAGCGCTGGGACGACATCTCCCAGGTCACCGACGCGCTGTTCAAGGTGCGCGGCTCGGTGCGAAAGTTCCACTCCTCGGAATACATCAACGGCCTCGCCAACGGCGATCTCTGCCTCGCGGTCGGCTATTCCGGCGACGTGATGCAGGCCAAGAAGCGCGCCGAGGAATCGAAGAACGGCGTCGAGATCGCCTATTTCATCCCGAAGGAAGGCGCGCTGATGTGGTTCGATGCCTTCGCCATCCCGAAGGACGCGCCCCACCCCGAGGAGGCCCACCGCTTCATCGACTACATGATGCGTCCCGATGTGGCGGCGGCCAACACCAACTTCGTCTCTTACGCCAACGGCAACCTCGCCGCGAAACCCCTGGTGAAGCCGGAGATCCTCACCAATCCCGGCATCTACCCGGACGACGCGACGATGCAGCGGCTGTTCACCAACCAAGCCTGGGATGACCGGACGCAAAGGTTCGTGACGCGGAATTGGACGCGGGTGCGTACGGGGCGGTGAGCGTTCTTTGGGGCAACGATCCTAGAAGGGGTCACCTGCAACTGTCATCATTCCGCTAAAGGCTATGCAACCCTCTAGCTTGACCTCGGCATAGTACTGGCCCGCTTTTAGAGGATGCTTGATAATCCATAGCCTTGAGTTGGGTGGAAATGGATGTAGTTCTTTCGGTCCAAAATTAATAATTGAGTGATTATCGCTATCAAAGAGTTTTACTTCAGTAAGTATCGTTTTTCCATCTAGTCTTGGGTTTAATCTCCAGACAATTCCATCCGGTTGAGCGTTGATCTGCTCCACATAAGCATATTTTTTCTCGAAAACACGAATGTCGTCAGAAACACGTATCTTATTCTCATAATGTTTAAACGCGGGCCCTAGCATACCCAAGAGCATCTGACGCTCTGGTTGAGAGCGACAGAATATCCATTGTAGATTGTTATCTAATGGGAGCGGAGATCGTACTAATACCTCAGCACATCTGCAATGTGTTATACTTCTTTCTCCATTAGTTGGCCCTTCATGATATACTTTAAAGAAATCGATTGTTTTGAAAAAATCTACACCGGAGCCATATTGTGTAGAATGGCTTTGCATATTTCCTTGCGAGAATGCTATGTCGGGCTTTCCTAATACGGTTCTCGCATCGAAAACGAGCATCACTAGAACTGAGGCATGCGCATTTGGTTCGTTGTTCCAATATTCGCTTGGCTTACGGATGCCCTCGATGTGGAACTGGGTAGGGGTCTTCGGGCGAAAATAAAGGCGTGAATATGAATGGGCATCTGTTCTTGTGCGAATGACTTCTTGACCCGCGATATCATGACGGCGAATACCCTCCGAATCATTACGAGATAACAGGCAATTGAGCTTCAGGATCTCAACTGCATTGTTGATCGGTGCATGATGGAAGAGCCTGCTAGGCCACGAGCATCTATATGAATACAGGCCGCCTGTAAGTCGTTGCTCCCAATGAGCAATGTGCTCGTTTATGACGGAAGCATCTAGCATTCAATTACGCAGCCACCGTTTTCGTATGCTCTAGGCGGAATAGGAGGGCAGGCTGAGCGTTAGATGCTTCCTTGTTCTGCACTTGCACGGGTTGGACCCCTGGTATGCGTTTCAGAATATCCATTAACTCGTCGGCACAAGAGCCCGCAGACCAAGTCAGCATATCTCGTGTTACAAGCCCATTAAGCAAACCGATCCAAATTCCATGAAGATCATCCTGAGATACTTCGGTTTTGGAGTCTTTTGCATCTATAAACAAACTTCTGTCCGAGTTGAAATGCGCCTTGAAATTTTGAGGTTCTCTAGATGAAAACAAATCTGCATCGGGTATTTCTATTGTGTTTCTGAGACATTGAAAAAAACCATCAAATGTTCGAACGCTTGTGGGCGCAACAACGCCCTCCAGATGTTCTGGTTGCCCATTATCGATACTGTGGTCGTGTATAAATACTGTTATTGGAAGTCGATGTAGGTACTTTTCCATAAGGGGGCGGACGTCTTCCCAATCGAGTCCCCCATTGCCGCAGCCCAGCCTGGGGAAAGAAATCTCGTGGATGCCCTTTCGCTCGTACTGAGACGCAAATTTTTCCAGTCCAAGTGCAATCCATTCAAGGCTTGATGGTTTCCGCCAATGGTTCTTAGTCGGAAAATTTAAGACCCATTGATCTGGCCCCTGCCAAAGCCATAACTTGCCAGGTTCAAGTAATTTTTTATCGCAAATTTTTTTATAATCAGCGAACATGCTTGGGTATCGCCTCTTAAACTCGGCGGCGATACCTTTTCCCATAACGCCAACACAGTTGACGGTGTTCACGAGTGTTTGAGCTCGCGAATCGAATAGCGGAGTGCCGACATATTTCAACATTTGGCGGCCCTAACTTTCGCTTCCAGAAAGCTCTCCACTCAAGCTCCGCCGCGCATTCTGCGCAAGCATTTTAAATTATGTGCGAAGCCTTGCACAGCTTGCTCGCTGTTCATCCACAGAAACCATCTGACTTCCTACTGGGACCAGACGGAACAAACAGGGAACAAACATAGCGTGCGAGAGGTTGAAACTCAAGGCTCAAGAGCCAGGCGGAGGAAGAAAAAATCTTGACAAAATTCCTATTTCATGCCTATATCCCCACACCTGCCGCCCAGCGAAGGGGGGCCTGTCCGGTGACCGACCGGGTGGGCCGAAAGGGGCGGCGGGGCGGTGCCTGCGTCGGTGGTGTCGGTCACCATCGCCCCGGGCGGCGGCTCGATAGTCTGGGGGCTCGGATGGGGGCGCGGTAGGTCGGGAGTTAAATGCCCCGGCACCGACCCCGTTCTGGGCTGCCATGACGAGGTTTGCGGCCCCTCCAATACGAGAGGGCGTGCGGGGCAAAGTCCGTTCGAACAGCCGGGCTGGGATGCAACACGACCACCTCAGGCGCGACGCAACGCGAGGACCGCTGGAGACACCGCGACGACAAAACAGGCCCCGGCGGGAACGCCGGAGCCTGACGGGACGCCGGGGGACCGGCAAACTTATTATAGCGCTCAATGGGTTCCGCGGCGTCCCGCGTCCCCCTTTTGGGGCTTCTTCTGGGCCATGCCCCCGGCGCTGTCGCGCGCGGGGGTGAAGGTGTTTGGATCCCCTCGCCCCGCTCGCGGGGAGAGGGACGCGACGACCTCGTCGTCGGCGCGTCGAGGCGGCAGCCGAGGGTGAGGGGGCGATGACGGACGAGTCTCTTTCGGAATCGCCCCCTCACCCCCGCTTCGGCTTCGCCTCTCGCTCATCGCGGACACGACAAGGTGTCCGCGATCCTCTCCCCGCGCGCGGGGAGAGGGGGACGCTCCCCTGCGATCAATCCTTCAGATCGGCCGGCACCTTGCCGCCGTTCTCTTCGAGCTTCTTGATGACCTGCTTGTGCAGCCAGACGTTCATCGTGGCCGAGTCTTCCTTGTCGCCGGTGTAGTGCAGCTCGTCGGCGAGCGACTTGCGGGCGCTGAGGCTCGAATCGATGTCGAGGAGCTTCATCAGGTCGACGATGGAGGTCCGCCAGTTGAGGGTCTGGGAGTTCTTCGCGGCCATGCCGTTCAGCACGGCTTCCACGTCCACCGGCTCGCCGGGCTTCGGAGCGGCCGCCGATTCCGTGGGGGCGGTGGTGGTGGAGCCGGCCGGGGCGTTTGCCGGTGCGGCATCCGCCGAGGTGGTTCCGCCGCCGAACGGATGGAGGATCTTGCTGACGATGCTGCCGAGAAAGCTCATGGCGTCTGTCCTTGTCGTTGGTCGGCCGTCTCGATGGGCGGCCGAGGCCTTGCTCTTCACGAGGTCCTGCCTCTCAACTGAATACAGCCAAGGCCGTTCCGGCCGGACGCCCGGGGCTGGGGAATAAAGCCTCTCCCCTCAAGCTTGGCCGTGGAAGGGCGTCCTTAGATTCGCAAAGCGGGCCGTTCTTTCGCGCAACGGTGTTTGAAGAACGCGGCTCCTGTGGCATGGCCGGGCCACGGCTCGCCGCGAGCCGACCTGCTTCCCCCGGAATCCGGACCCTTCGATGCGCCCTGCCCTTCCCGTCATCGCGACGATCCTGGCCTCCCTGGCCGGTTGGCTGATCGCGGCCCCCGCCTCCGCCCAGACGGCTCCGATCCCCATGCGGATCGGCGTCATCCCGGTCATCGGCGCCTCGCCGATCTTCGTCGCCGACGGCGAGGGCTGGCTCAAGGAGGCGGGCCTCGCCCCCTCCTTCACCACCTTCGAATCCGGCCCGAACATGATCCAGGCCCTCGCCTCGGGCACGATCGACGTCTACGTGGCCGGGGTCGCGCCGCTGGCCGTGGCGCGGACCAAGAACATCGACGTCCGCGTGGTCGCCTCCACGGCCGTGGAAGAGATGGTGTTCGTGGCCGGGCCGAAGCTCGCCCCGTTCTTCGCCAACGGCGCCAGCAAGGCCGAGGCCTTCGCGCAGTTCAAGGCCAAGGAAGGCCGCACCGCCCGCCTCGCCACCCAGCCCCTCGGCTCGGTGCCCAACACCACCCTGCAGCATTGGCTGTGGCAGGTGGCGAAGGCCGACAAGGCCAATGCCGAGGTGGTGCCCATGGGCATCGACGCCACGCAGCAGGCGATCCTCGCCGGAGCCGTCGACGGCGCCTCGATCCGTGAGCCGGCCCTCACCATCATCCAGGGCCGCAATCCAGGCGTGAAGCTGATCGCCAACGGAGCCGAGATGTTCCCCGACCAGCCGGGCACGGTGGTGGGCGTCTACGGCGCCTATGCCGACCGGAATCCCGGCGCCGTGGAATCCCTGGTGCGCTCCCTCATCCGCGCCGACACCCTGCTGAAATCCGACTCGGCCAAGGCCGCGCCCCACGTACTCGCCGCCCTCGGCAAGGGCATCGTTGATCTCGCCACGATCCAGAAGGCCCTGACCTCCCCGGCGGCGAAGTTCACCGTCGATCCGCGCGCCATCATCGTCGCCACCAAGGCGATGCAGGCCTATCAGGTCTCCATCGGCGCCCTCGAGAAGGACGTGCCCCTCGATGGGCTGTTCGACTCGCGCTACTACGAGAAGGCGATCGCGCGCTGATCGGATGAAGGCCCTTCGCGCACCCGCCCTCGCGGCTCTCGGACTCGTCGCCTTCCTCCTGTTCTGGGAGGCGATGCCTCGGCTCGGGCTGATCAACCCGGCCTTCCTGCCGCCGCCGAGCACGATCCCGGCCGCCTTCCTCAACGAGATCCGTCTCGGGGTCTGGGGCGAGGCGGTGTTGTCGAGCCTGAGCCACTACCTCGTCGGCCTCGCCGTCGGCGCAGGGGCGGGCATCGCGCTCGGCATCCTGGTCGGCATGTTCCGGGGCTTCGAGGCGCTCACCGCCTGGATCGTGCGCCTGCTGCGGCCCATTCCCGGCCTCGCCTGGGTGCCCTTCGCCATCATCTGGTTCGGGGTCCAGCCCTCGGCCGCCGTGTTCATCATCGCCATCGGCGTGTTCTGGATCGTGTTTTTCGCGACGCAAGGCGCGGTGCGTGGGGTCGACCGGGACCTCGTGGAGGTCGCCCAGGCTTTCGGCTTCCGCTCGCCCCTGGCGCGGCTCACCAAGATCCTGCTGCCGGCCGCGACCCCTGGCATCCTCGTCGGCCTGCGCACGGCCCTCGGCCAGGCCTGGATGGCGGTGGTGGCCGCCGAGATCTTCGGCGTGCCGGGCGTCGGCGCCCGCATGATGCAGGCCTCCAGCCTCCTCTCCACCGACATCGTGGTCGTCTACATGCTCACCATGGCCGGCCTCTACGGGCTGTTCGATACCGGCTTCGTCGCCCTCCAGAGCTGGCTCCTGCGGTGGCGCGCCTGATGGACCCGATCATCGACATCAGCGGCCTCAGCCTCGCCTACGAGCGCGACGGGGTGCGCAACGTCATCCTGTCGGAGCTGGACCTCTCCATCGCGCGCGGCGAGTTCGTGGTCATCGTCGGCGAATCCGGCGTCGGCAAATCCACCGTCCTGCGCGTTCTCATCGGCCTCGCCGCCCCCAGCGGGGGAACGGTGCGCCTCGCCACGCGCGAGGGCTGCCGCACGCCGATGGCGCTGGTGTTCCAGGATGCGCGCCTGCTGCCCTGGCGCCGGGTCGTCGCCAACGTGGCCTTCGGTCTCGAAGGCAGCGGCCTGTCGAAGCCACAGCGCCTCGCCAAGGCGCAGGAGATGCTCGACCTCGTCGGACTCGGCGAATACGGCCAGCGCTGGCCGCACCAACTCTCGGGCGGGCAACGCCAGCGCGTCGCCATCGCGCGCGCGCTCGCCGTGGACCCGGACGTGCTCCTGATGGACGAGCCGTTCTCCGCACTCGACAGTTTCACCCGCGAGGGCCTGCAGGACGAGTTGCAGCGCATCCAGGCCGCGACCGGCAAGACCATCCTGTTCGTCACCCACGACATCGACGAGGCCGTCACCCTGGCCGACCGTGTCGTGGTCTTGGCAGGAAGCCCGGGCCGGGTCGCGGCCGACATGACGATCGACGTGCCGCGTCCGCGCCGCCGCCGCGACGAGGCGCTGACCCAGGCCGCCCGGAACCTGCGGGCCGAGCTTTCGGGGCGGTCCGCGGAGCTGTGACCGCTCTGTAAGGCCGCTTCCCGAGACGGCCGGCGCCGTCTGTATCGAATCCGTCGCCCCATCCGCGGCGATGCCGCCGGATGCGCCATTGCATCCTGCGGCCAAAGATTGCATCGCTCCGCACCCGAGACCGCCTGGACGGTCGATCGGCAGAGAGACCCTACCATGACGCCCGACGAGATTGCCGACCTCAACCGCGCCCGCGCCAGCCTCTCGCGACAGCGCAACGCCTTGGCCAAGCGGATCGGTTCGAGCGAACTCGCAGCTGCCTCCGCCGCCGAGGATTTCATGCGCATCCTCCTCGCCATCGAGGCGGTGGACCGGGCGCTGACCAATGCCGGGCAGCCCTACATGCCGCCCGATGCCGGGGCCTGAACCATGGCCGATACGAAGGATGCCAACGGCACCACGCTGGCCGACGGGGATTCCGTCACGCTGGTCAAGGATCTCAAGGTGAAGGGCACCTCCACCACCCTGAAGCGCGGGACGCTCATCAAGAACATCCGCCTCACGGAAGATCCTGAAGAGATCGAGTGCAACGCCGAGAAGGTGAAGGGCCTCGTTCTGAAGACACAGTTCCTCAAGAAAGCCTGAGGATCAATCGCCGGACTCGCTGCTGATCGCGCGGGCCGGCGACCGGCTCAGGCTTCGAATGGCGCGGGACGGGCGGCCCGACTTCTCGGCGATGGCGCGGTCCTGCTCCTCGATCAGTTGCCGGGCGGGCTCGTCACCGTCGAGCCCTCCGAGGATTTCCATGGGAACCCGACGGTTCGAGGCACGGGACTCGTCTTCATAGACCACGTCGAACAGGACTGAGCCCCGCTCCTGCGGTTTCGACTTTGTACGCTTGGCCATGACAAATGCTCGATGATGCGATCGGGGAATGTGATGTCGAGGGTTCGGTAGGCGGAATGTTCGACGTTCGACCGTCTGGTCCCGCCGACATTCCTGCGCCGTGACCGTCACCGTTGGGAGACGCCACGACCGAACTCGCAGCGCTACATGGTCCCGGCGAAACAGGTTGGCAACCCGCCTTTCTGGACGCGCAGGCGCGGTAGACCCGCCTGTGGCATGATGCGTGCGCGCCGCCGGGCAAGACCGGCCTGCCGTGGCGGCCGGTCCGATGATGCCAGGAGCCAAGCCGACGATGACCGATCCGACGCCGCTGACACGTTTTTCCGTCGCACCCTTGGCCCGGATGACCCGGTATCTCGCCGGCGTCGCCGCGGGGCGGGCGGAGCCCGATCTCGTCATCACCGGTGCGCGTATCCTCTCCACCTATTCCGAGCGGATCCGGCCGGACAGTGAAGTCTGGATCGCCGGAGGACGTATCGCCGCCGTAAAGCCTGCCGGTGCCTATCGCGGGAGTGCCCCCCATTACGATGCGGGCGGCGGTATTCTGGCGCCCGGCCTGGTGGATCCACATCTGCATATCGAGAGCAGCATGGTGACCGCCTGCGCCTATGCCGAGGCGGCGCTCCTCAACGGCACCACGACCATCGTCTGCGACAGCCACGAGATCGGAAATGTCCTCGATGCGGACGGCATCGCCTGGATGCTGGAGGATGCCCGCGAGGCGCCGCTCAATATCTACCTCACGGTGCCGAGCACGGTCCCGGCTACGTCGCCGACCTTGGAAACCGCCGGCGGCGACCTGACGGCCGAGAAGATCGGAGCTTTGTTCGATGCGTGGCCGGAGGCGATCGGCCTTGGCGAGAAGATGGATTTCGTCGCCGTCGCCGAGGGCGATGAAAGGGCGCATGCCATCATCGCGGCGGCTCTGCAACGGGGGCGGCCGGTCTCCGGCCATATCTACGGCCGCGGCTTCGTTGCGGCCTACGCGGCCAGCGGGGTTACCGATACCCACGAAGCCATCGACAGGGACATTGCCGACGACCTGCTCGAGGCGGGTTTGTGGATCTACCTACGCGGCGGCCCGCCGACCACGCCCTGGCACAGTTTGCCCAAGGCTATCGGCACGATCATCGAATTGGGAGCCTCGGCCAAGCGGGTCTGCGTCTGCACCGACGACCGGGATGCGCAGGATCTCCTCGCCTACGGCCTGGACTGGGTGGTGCGCGAGGCAATCCGCATGGGCATCCCCCGCGAACAGGCATGGTCAATGGGCTCGCTCCATCCGGCGACCCGGTATGGGCTCGACGGCGAGATCGGTGGGTTCGGCGGGGGACGTCGGGCCGATCTGGTCCTCCTCGATGACGACCTGATCCCGCAGACCACATGGTATGGCGGACGGTGCGTGGTCGAGAACCGTGCGGTTACTCCCCTCCTCGATGCGGCACTCTCGCGACCCTATCGATATCCTGCACCAGCCTATGCAACGATGCATCTGCCACAGCCGCTTCCTGCCCTCGTCCCGCCGTTTCCCGAAGGCCGCTGTGTCGTCAACGCCATTCGCACCACGCTTCCCGGCATCGAGTTGACCCACGAGCGCTACGATCTGACTCCCGGCCTCGATTGGGTAACGACATTGCGGGACAACGACCTGTGCTTCGTCACCGTAATCGAGCGCCATGGCAGGGCCGGGAACGTCGCGCACGGATTGCTGCGCGCCTTTGGTCTGAAACAGGGCGCTGTCGCGAGCAGTGTCGGCCACGATTCGCACAACGTAATCGTGGCCGGGCTGAATGAAGAGGACATGCGCGTCGCTCTAGATGCGCTGTCGACGATCCAGGGGGGCGTCTGCGTGGTCGAGGATGGGAGGGTCACCGCGATGGTTCCGCTGCCTGTGGCAGGGCTTCTCTCCGACAAGCGCGTCGGCCTCGTCGCCGAAGAAGTCCGTTTGCTGAAGATAGCCTGGGAGCGGGCCGGCTGCACGATCCCCTATATGGGGTTCAACCTGATTCCGCTGTCTGTCATTCCAGAGATTCGGATCACCGACAAAGGCCTCGTGCTGGTGCCGGCCATGAAGATCGTACCGCTTTTTGAACCTGCAGAGAGATAAGATCCACAACTGGGAACCAGGGCGCTGTCAACAACGTTGAAAGATCAGGTCTCAACAGCCTTTCCCGCGTCGGCTTTCACAAGCCGTGTTATTACCGAATCGGCCAGCTGAATTGTCCGTTGAGGCGATTGGCTGGCCGTTTTACGTTGTCTCCTATGGGCTTGCGCCCTGTTTCCAGGAGAGGACGCTCTTTTTTGGAGTGAGTTGATGCGGAATCTTCTGACGCTTGTCGTCCTCGGCTTCGTCGGCTTCGTCCTTGTGGCGATGTTCGTCGCACCAACCCAGCCGGATCTGAAGGCTTGGTACCTCAAGAATGCATGCGAACATCTCGATAAGGTGTCTGCGAAAATCTGTGATCCCATGCGTCGGAACGGCGGACAGGCGCTGTGACGGTATCACCGTTCAGCGCTTTCAAGCGGCGGTGACAAACCGGTTTCTCGTGCGCGCGAAGTAACGGTTTTATTGAGTTGGGCTGTCCCAACGGCTGGTTGTCCCGGCCAAGGTGGGAGAGGGTGGAAACGCCACCAGCCGGCCGTTCTTCTCCGGTGCAAGGGCAGTGTGGGTTGCAGCCCAACACAATACCGATCCTGCCGAATACCGGTGTGACCCCGCACGGTCGGGTCGAAAATACCGGATCTGCTATCGCCTCGATACAAACCGCTACTCGCAGCTAATCCCGTACCAGTGCTGGTACTAGCTAGTTCTTGACGTAAAAATAGCCCAGTGCCAGATGATGGCGCTGGGCTATTTCCATTCCGCTAAATTAAAAAATAGTGCCGGTATGATATTCAGTAGCTGCAGCGCCAAGCCCAGAGACGGGCATCCTAAGGACGCTCACGATGAATTTCCTGGCGAATTGTCGTGCGGCGCAGATAACGGGCGCTGTTATCGTAAGCGTACTGAACTTGTTCAACTCTGCTCGACGAAGCGAGCTGCACCTTGCCAAGTAACACGGGCGCAGCATGGGTTGCCGAAGCGAAGGCAGCACAGGCTGCGAATGCCGTTAGAATGGCAATTTGGAATGATTTTAGCGCCTCGCATTCCGTCGGGCACTAAGTTAGCGGGTCGGAACCCGACGGAGGTAGAAAACAACTACCGCTACTGAATCTCTAGCACGCCCGCTTGGCCCTCAGACCAGATACAGGGTTGCCGTCGCACGGAACACCTTGGGGCAATGGGTCTCGTTCACAATGCGGAGCGCCTCATCCACCGTGATCTGGCGGTTGAGAGCGAGTTCCTCGAGGGTCATCCAGGTCGATGTCATCCGTTTTATCCCTTGCTGTCGGTGACTCAACATGCAGAGGGCGTATTGGTTCATCGAGAAGGTCCGCTGGCGGCCATCGGATGACCAGAAATGTGTATGCTTGAGAACTCGTCATGACCGTCCATCAAAAGACGGAATGCGAGCCCCAGATACGACGAAGGCCGCCCGAAGGCGGCCTATCGCGTATGTTCTGATGGTTGGATGAATTGGAGCGGGCGAAGGGATTCGAACCCTCGACCCCAACCTTGGCAAGGTTGTGCTCTACCCCTGAGCTACACCCGCTCACTATGCCGTGCCGCTTGAGGAGAAGACCCGCCGGCGGCCCCGGACGGCGTCTCTAAACAACATTCCGACGGGCGTGGCAAGAGCTGTTTTTTGGTTCTTTTGCCGGCGGGCAACTTTCTCGCGTTCTCACCACGTGGCCGTTGGGGAGAGTCCATGGACGATCTCGTCGAGGCGGCTGTGGGTGGCCCGCGTCGTGTCTTTGGGCAAGGCGTCGAGCGCGAAGAAGTCGCTCTGCGCGATTTCCCGGTCTGGCGCCTTCGGTCCGAGGAGTGTGAAGGTGGGGGCGACGTAGACAGCGATGTGGTCGCGGCCCGCTGCGGCGGTGCTGCGGAAGAAGCCATGCAGGCGCAAGGTGTCTGCCGCCTCCACGACGATCTCGGCCTCCTCCCGAAACTCTCGAACCATGGCGTCGACGGCATTCTCGCCAATCTCGATGCCACCCCCGGGCAGGTGCCATCCCTCAACATAAGTATGGCGCACGAGGCAGACGCGGCCCCGAGCGTCGAGGGCGACGCCCCGCACGCCGAGGGTCATCCCACGGGACACGAGGGCGCCGAACTGGAATAACCGTTGGATCAGCGGACGGTTGAGGAGGGAGCCAATCATACGACGTTGAGGCGGATGGCACCGAAGCCTTCGATGGCCGCCTCCATCACTTGTCCGCGCTCGACCGCACCGACGCCTGAAGGCGTACCGGTGAAGATCAGGTCACCGGGATGGAGCTCGAAATAGGTGGAAAGGAGCGCGATCTGGTCGGCTACGGACCAAATCATCTCCGATAGGTCGCCGGCTTGGCGGGGATTGTCGTCCACCGAGAGTGTGATTGCGCCGCGCATCGGATGCCTGCGACCTTCGACCGGGTGGAGTGGTCCGATGGGTGCCGAGGCATCGGCCGATTTGGCGAGGTCCCACGGGCGGGAAAGGCGCTTGGCTTCGTCCTGAACGTCGCGTCGGGTCATGTCGAGCCCGACGGCGTAGGCGTAGACATGATCGAGGGCATCGGCCGTGGGGATGTCCTGCCCGCCGCGTCCGAGGGCTGCTACGAGTTCCACCTCGAAATGGTAATTGGCGGTGCGGGGCGGATAGGGATGGTCTACTGCATCCGGGCCCGGGACGATCTGAAGCGCGTCCGCCGGTTTCATGAAGAAGAACGGCGGCTCGCGCTCGGGATCCTTCCCCATTTCGCGGGCATGGGCGGCGTAGTTGCGTCCCACGCAATAGACGCGGCGCACAGGGAAAAAGTCCTCGCTGCCAGCAATGGGCAGGGCGGTACGGGGTGGGTTCGGGATCACGGACAGCATCGGTTGGGCGCCTCCTCCGGGTTTGCGCTGATCAGTTGCGGCACGGCTCCGTGCCCTGCAAAGACGGGTCACGAACCTTATCATAGGAGGTGAGTTCGCAGCCGCCATCGTGACGGTCCGGCCTCCCCACCTCGTGTTACCCCTCGATCTCCCACCCAGAGCTGCCCGTGACTGCTCCCGCCGATCTTCTCTTCCGTCTCACTGAGCGTTTGGGGGAGAAGCACGTCCTCACGGCCCCCGCAGAGATTGCACCCCATCTCCTGGAATGGCGCGGCCTCTTTCACGGCAGCGCGCTCGCCGTCGTTCGGCCGGCCGATACCGGCGACGTCGCGTTCGTTGTTGCGGCCTGCGCCGCCGCTGGAATCGCCATCGTTGCTCAGGGTGGTAATACCGGGTTGGTGGGAGGCGGAGTGCCGCATGGCGGGATCGTCCTGTCGCTTGGTCGCCTCTCGCACATCCGCGCCATCGACCCGTTGAGCGCCAGTATCACCGTCGAGGCGGGCGTCCTGCTCGCCGAGGCTCAGGCGGCGGCCGACGAGCAGGGGATGCTGTTCCCCCTGTCACTGCCCTCGGAGGGCTCGTGCACGATCGGCGGCAACCTCGCCACCAATGCCGGCGGAACCGGCGTCCTTGCCTATGGCAACATGCGCGATCTCGTGCTCGGCCTCGAAGTGGTGCTGGCAGACGGCCGGGTCTGGAACGGGTTGAGCGCGCTGCGCAAAGACAATGCGGGCTACGACCTGAAACACCTGTTCGTTGGATCAGAAGGGACCCTTGGAATCATCACAGCGGCGGTGCTGAAGCTCTATCCCAAGCCTTCGTCGCGGGCAGTCGGCTTTGCGGGTCTTTCGTCGCCGCATTCCGCTCTGGCCTTGTTCGACACGCTTAAACGGACCGCTGGCCATAACCTCACGGCATTCGAGTACATTCCGCGCTTCGGACTCGAAATCGTACTGAAACACAGACCCGCTTTTCCACGTCCCCTTCCCGGGGATCATGCGGGCTACGCGCTCATCGAAATGTCTACGACGCACGCTGGGGCAGAGGCCTCGGATGCCATCGAGACGGCGCTTGCCGCAGCTATCGATCGTGGTCTCGTGGAAAACGCGGTCATCGGGTCGAGTGAGACGCAGAACGCGAGCCTATGGGCGCTCCGAGAAAACTTGTCTGACGTTCAGTCGCTCGAAGGCGGCTCGATCAAGCACGACGTCTCGGTGCCGCTATCGCGTCTCGCCGATTTCCTCGATACGGCGATCGCGGTATGCGAGGCTGAAATGCCTGGCCTGCGTGTCTGCGCCTTCGGGCATTTCGGCGACGGCAACATCCACTTCAACCTTAGCCAGCCTCTCGGCATGGACAAGGCTACGTTCCTCAAGGAATGGGGACGCTTCAACAGGATCGTTCACGACATCGTGCATCGGATGGGCGGGTCCATCGCCGCCGAACATGGCATCGGCCTAATCAAGCGAGACGAACTGGGCCTCTACGCCGATCCGGTCGGCCTGGACCTGATGCGCCGGCTCAAGTGCGCCCTCGATCCGCGAGATTTGCTGAACCCCGGGAAGGTGATCGCGTTGTCAGCGAACCCTCCCCCGGCGCTTCCGAAGGAGTAAGCGCCGGGAACGTGTGCCTTCTCCGCATAAGCCATCCAGACACTCACGGCGTTGTTCACATGCCCCATTGTGCGTCGCACAAAAAAAGATCACAATCGATCTCGCGATGCGCCATGAAACGGCTTCAAGTCCTGATCTAAAGCGTTATTGCGTTGAGAGTGCTCCATGGGTGCGCTGCAGCGTCTTATGGGGACGTTAACGGTCCTGACCCCTTCAGTAAGAGGCGGATCGCACCCTCAATGAAGGTCTGCAGCCCAGCGACAACGATGCACCAGCTGCGTCCATGGATTTCAGGGACCGAAGGAGACAAGACGATGCCGATCTCGCAGGCGCGAGTTCCCACTGCCGAGGCAAGCCGCTACCTGAAGCAGCTCTGCCGCCATTGGAGCCATAAATTCCCCGTGGAAGCGACGGACGCGGCCGGTACGGTCCCGTTCGGCGAAGATCGTGTTTGCACGTTCCAGGCAGAGGCCGATGCTTTGTTGATGCGTGTCGCGACTCCTGATCCAGCTGGTCTGACGCGGCTGGAAAACGTGGTGGCCGACCATCTCATGCGTTTCGCCTTCCGCGAGAATCTCGGCGAAATCACTTGGTCGCGCGCTGCTTGACCATCTCGCTGCGGGTCCCGCGCTTGAATCAGCATCACGAATCCCGATCTTGCTGAACGCCCGCCCCGTGGCATATGCGGGATGGAGCTGAGGAGATTGGTGATGACGACGAGCACTGGGGCTGACACGACCGCCCTCTCCTTCGACGAGCGGATTAGCCGCCTCGCCGAGGTGGCGGTCCGCATTGGGCTCGGACTCCAGAACGGCCAGGAATTGGTGATGACGGCGCCGCTCGAAGCTGCGCCTCTCGCCCGTGCGATCACCACCGAGGCTTACAAGGCCGGCGCGTCCCTGGTGACTACTTTCTATTCCGACGACGCTGCGACCTTGGCGCGCTTCGCCCACGCACCTGAGGACGCGTTCGATACGGCGGCGGGCTGGCTCTACAGCGGTATGGCCGACGCGTTCCGGAACGGAGCCGCAAGGCTTGCGATCGCCGGGGATGATCCGTCGTTGCTGGCTGGACAGGACGCCCAGAAAGTCGCCCGCGCCAATCGCTCGCGCTCGAAGGCCTATGTGCCGGCTCTCGAACTCATCGCGAATTTCGCCACGAATTGGACGATCGTTTCAGCGGCGACCCGCCCCTGGGCACGGACCGTTTTCCCGGATTGCGCCGAGGACGAAGCCCTCTCACGCCTGTGGAACGCGATCTTTGCGGCGTCTCGCGTTGACGGTACCGACCCGGTGGGCGAGTGGAAGGCGCATAACGAGGCTCTCCACGCCCGCACTAAGATTCTCAACGAGCATCGCTTCGCTGCCTTGCGGTTTCAGGGACCGGACACCGACCTCACCGTCGGCCTTGCCGACGATCACGAGTGGTGCGGTGGGGCCTCTGTTTCGCGCAGCGGGATCCTGTGCAACGCCAATATTCCCACCGAGGAGGTGTTCACCACGCCTCACAAGTCGCGGGTGGACGGCCACGTGGCAAGCACCAAGCCCTTATCCTACCAGGGTACGCTGATCGACGGCATCCGGGTAAGGTTCGAAGATGGGCGCATCGTCGAGGCGACGGCTCGCACAGGGGGCGATGTCCTCGCGCGCGTCCTCGACACGGATGAGGGGGCTCGCCGTCTCGGTGAGGTCGCCCTGGTGCCGGCTTCGTCTGCTATCTCCGCTTCTGGACTGCTGTTTTACAATACCCTGTACGACGAGAATGCGGCGAGCCACATCGCCCTGGGGCAGGCTTACAGCAAATGCTTCCGCGACGGCGGTGAAGGCTTCAGTGAGGACGATCTCGCGGCACGGGGTGCGAACCGCAGCCTGATCCATATCGACTGGATGATTGGCTCGGCCGAGATCGACGTCGATGGCCTCACCGCCGAAGGGCGCGCCGTGCCGGTTATGCGCGCTGGGGAATGGGTGGACTGAAGCGGCGAAGGCAGTAAGCGGGCCAAGGCTCAGAAACCTGGCCCCTTCGTCGCGCCGAGAATGCGGGCGGGATGGGCCAGCGTCCCACTCTGGAGCATGACCACGTAGCTGTCGGCATGACCTGAACGAGCGAGGCTACGCGGGAGCTCGAAATGCGCGGCCTGGCCCATCCAGGCTCCGACCTTGTGCATCCCGCGCACCACGTTCACGTAATCGACCACCTGTCCCTTGTTCTCACCGTGCCCGACTGTCGTCCTGTACCTGCGCAGGATCGGGAGTAGCCAGACCTCGCCGCTTCCCCGTCCGGCGCCGATATCGATGGTGATACGGTCCCCCTGGTCCGTTGCCTTCACAGGCACCATAAGGCCCCCCGACTGTCGCGCCGTGCGGAGGCTTCGGTCGAGGAAGGCCTGGTCCGACCTGACCGGGGATGGCTCGCCGTTGACGATGGCCTGCGGTGTGAAAAGCTGGCGCTCGCCATGGCTCAGAGCATAGGCGCGCTGGCGTTCGGTGAAGGCTGGGATCGCGAGTTCGTCCTTCCAGCCAAGATAGTCCCAGTAGGTGACCGGAAGGGTCAGGGCGATGATGTCGGCCTGCTGGGCGTAATCCCCCATCATCCGCGAGGCCTGCTGGCAGGCGCCGCAACCTTGGCTGGTGAAGAGCTCGATCACCGCGCGAGGCGGCTCGGCGTGTGCCGGGCCAGTCATGCACGAAAGGAGAAGTGTCAGTGTGAGAGGGTTCAGCGCGGAGCGGCGTAGCCGTAAAGCGGATTGGACCATATCCCTATGTGACAGCGCCTCAACCGGAAACGGAAGTCACGTTGCCTCGATGGGCCGTGGATGGATCAGGCTGCTTAACTGGAGCAACCTTGGGTTTGGGCAGCATGTTAGGCCGCCACCGCCTATGCATCCACAGCCATTGACCCGGATTTTCCCGAATCCATTCCTCAACCACGCGTGTCATCGCCTGCATTGCACCCTGCACATCGATTTCACCCTTGGCATCGCGGGGTAGGTCGAGGGGAGGCGTGAGTTCGAGATGGAAGCGCGCATTGTCCTTGCGCACCACGCGGACTCCGTGGACGGGGCATTCGTAATGCTTGGCGAGCTTGGCGAGCAGCGGATTCACCAGAACGGGTCGACCAAAGAACTCCACGACTACGCCACGGGTGAAATGCTGATCGATGAGCTGGCCGAGATGACCGCCGCGTTCCACGACGCCCTGCATGGAAAATACGGCGCCCTGCCCCGCCGCCGCCAGGCCACCCATGGTCTCTCGGCGCACCTCGGCGACGAGGCGAGCCGAGGCTATATCGTTGGGCGGCCGGAAAATCGCCGTAGCCTCGAGGCCGTAGCGAGCGGCGCAGATCGCTGGCAATTCCCAGTTGGCGAGGTGTGCGGCGAAGATCAGCCCCGGCTTGCCGTCGTCGCGCAAAGCCTCGAAATGCTCCGCGCCGGCAACGGACATGCGCTGACTTGCTGGATCGGTGGGGTCGATATCGAATAGGGTTACAAGATGTGCGTATTCCGCTCCCGTCCGGCCTAGATTGTCCCAGGCTTGGCGTGCGAGCGCCCTGATCGCGGCCTCATCTTTCTCGGGATAGGCGGCACGCAGGTTCGTCAATGCGATGCGGTTCGCGGGTAGGAACGGACCTACTCTCCGTGCAATCGCCCCGCCGGTCCGGCTCGCCCGCTCGGTCCCCAGCAATCGCGCCAGCCAGAAGAGGCAGCGGACCAACGGAATCATGGCGATCCCCGCCATCCGGGGCAGATGGCGGTTCAGGACGAGGGCAAGACGCAGCACGAGACTATCCGGGAGTGGCTATCGCGCTCGTGTAGAACATTTTCCGGGTAAGGGGCAGCCTGAGGTGAATGCGAGTCTCGCCGCCCAGGCGACATATCAGTCGATCGCCACGAGGATTTTCCCGAACACCTTGCGCGATTCCAGGCGTTCCAGCCCCTGTGAAAAGTCCGCGAGTGGCAGCACGGTATCCACTACCGGCGTGATCCCCTCGGCCATTTTCGCCAGGGATTGGCGGATGTTGGCCATAGAGCAGCCGAAGGACCCGGTAATGCGGTACTGTTGCTGGAACAGCTGCATGAGGTTCATGGTCGTAGAGACACCGGAGGTGGAACCACAGGTGACGAGGCGGCCGCCGCGCTTGAGGCAGAGGAGCGAGCCGTTCCAGGTATCCGGGCCGACATGCTCGAACACTACGTCTACACCCTTTCGCTTGGTCAGGCGGCGGACCTCGCCTTCGAAGCGCTCGTCGCGGTAGTTGATGACGTGATCGGCGCCCAGCGCCTTGGCCATCTCGCCCTTCTTGTCGTCCCCCACCGTCGTAAACACAGTGCAGCCAATGGCTTTGGCCATCTTGATCGCGGCGGTACCGATGCCCGAGCCACCGGCATGAACGAGGATGCTTTCGCCAAGCTCCAGCTTGGCATTGTCGAACAGCATGTGCTGGACGGTGCCGAAGGCGATCGGAGCACAGGCTGCATCGGTGAAGCTCACCCCATCGGGTACCTTCACTACGAGACGTGCCGGCATGGTGACACGCTCGCGCGCGAACCCGTCGATATGGAAGCCCATAACGCCGGAGACGTCCTCGCACAGGTTGTCTCGACCTTCCCGGCAGGCCTTGCAGCGACCACACGTCTGCGCGCCGTACATCACCACGCGGTCGCCCTCACGCAGATCCGTGACGCCCTCGCCAACGCAGACGATCTCGCCCGAGGCTTCGGCCCCTACCGTGAGCGGCATCTTGCGCTTGGCGAAGGCCATGCCGCGAAAGCCCCAGACGTCGATGAAGTTCAAGCCCACCGCGCGCACGCGGATCTGAACCTCGCCCCCGCCGGGAGCTGCCGGCGGATCGACCTCGCTGAGGCGCAGGTCGCGGTCACCGAAGAGTTGGAGGGCTTGCATCGGGCTTGTCTCTCGTCGGGCGCTTCGGGCTCCGAACCTCCTTCGTACCACCTCATCCTGAGGTGCCCGCGTGGGCGGGTGTAGAGGGAGGGCTACGGGGCCCGCGTGCCGTCTGGAGTCCTCCTTCGAGGCCTCCACAATGCTCCGGCACCTCAGGATGAGGGAACGGAATGGGTAGGGCGCCTTATCGACTGAAAGTCGGCTCGGCTCAATCCGGCGCGAGGTAGCGTCGCCGCGCCCAGCCGAGGATCGGACCGGCCTTGACCCGACACCAAGTGAGGCCGCTCGGCGTCTCGTTGGTGCAGCCGAAGCCGCGCAGGCGCGCGCCTTCTGGCGCTTGGCCCAGTACGGGCGTGGAGGCATCCGGGGTCTCGCGGATACTCAACGCGTCGCCGCGCGGAAGACCATCGACGCGGAAAGCGCCGGTTTCGGCGATTGCCGGAGTTGCTGTCAGAACCAGCGCGAAGATGAGGCGAAGGCGCAATGGATCGTCCCCCTCAAGTCCGATGGACGCCCATCATCGCTGTCAGCCCACCATCGACCGGTAGAACGGCGCCAGTGATGTAGGCGGCGCCATCTCCCATGAGGAAGGCTACCAGCGCCGCCACTTCCTCCGGCTTGGCGAAGCGTCCGGACGGAATCTGCTTCTCCATGCCGGTGCGGTGCGCAACATATGGAGCCATCATGTCAGTGTCGATGAAGCCCGGCGCGATGACGTTGACGGTTACCCCACGCTTGGCAGATTCGATCGCCAGCGTCCGGCAATAGGAGATCAGCGCACCCTTGGTCGCCGCATAAGCGGCATTACCCGGATTGGCCTGGAGGGCCGCCACCGAACCGATAGCGACGATGCGGCCGGAGCGTCCGCGGATCATGCCGCGCACCAGCGCTTTCGCCATGCGGGTCAGCGACCAGAAGTTCACCTGCATCGCCGCCTCGGCTTTGTCCTGCGCCATCATCGCAGCCAGCACGTCGTAAGATTGGCCTGCATTGTGGACCAGCCCGTAGAACGCTTCCCCCTCCTGGGCCTCGCAGAAAGCCTCTAGAGCATCGCGATCGGCGAGGTCGAGAGGGTGGGCGGTGATCGCCCGTTCGGGGTGAGTCTGAACGAGTTCGGCGACAAGTCGCTCCGCCGCCTCGCCCGATGACCGATAGGTGAAAGCGACGTCGTAGCCGGAGGTGACCAGCGCGCGTACGATGGCCGATCCGAGGCCGGAGGCGCCGCCCGTGACGAGGACGCGGCGGGACACTTCGTTCGTCATGCCGGCTCGTCCCCGAGGACGAGGCAGGTATTCTGCCCGCCGAATCCGAAGGAATTGGACAGAACACGGCTGACGCGCGCGTCGCGTGCGCTCGTCACCACGTCAAGGGAGAGGGCCGGGTCCGGCACCATGTAGTTGATCGTCGGTGGGATGCGGCCACGGGCGACGGTAAGGAGTGAGATCACCGCCTCGATAGCCCCGGCGGCGGTCAGCGTATGACCGATCATCGACTTGTTCGATGAGATCGGCAGGGAGCGTATCCGGTCACCGAATACGGCGGCGCAGCCCAACGCCTCCATCTTATCATTTTCCGGCGTCGACGTGCCGTGGGCGTTGATCGTGTCGATCGAATCCGGCTCGGTGCCAGCATCGTGTAGGGCTGCGCGGATGGCGGCGATGCCGGGCGCCCCGTCCGGGCTCGACCGGGTACGGTGAAAGCCGTCACCCTTCTCGCCGCAGCCAAGAACGTAACCGAGGATCGTCGCGCCGCGCGCACGCGCTGCCTCGGCATTCTCGAGGACCAGAGCGGCGGCCCCCTCCCCCATGACGAAGCCGTCGCGGTTCTTGGAGAACGGCTTCGAGGCCCCCTCCGGCGGATCATTCTGGGTCGAAAGAGCGGAGAGCAGCGAGAATCGGATCAGTGATTCCGGGTTCACCGAACCGTCGGTGCCGATACACAGGGCCGCCTGCATTTCGCCCCGCCGGATCGCCTCGACGCCGAGCTGGATTGCCGTGGCGCCGGATGAGCAGGCGGTGGACAGCGAGATCGGCGATCCTTTGGTGCCGAACCGATCGGCGATGTTGTCGGCCACGGTAGCGAAGATGAAGAGATCGTGCCAGGCGTCGAACCGTCCGCTCGATGCCGCCCGCTGGAGGTCGGAATAGGTAATGTCGCCGTTCTGGCCGGACGCCTGTGCCAGCGACTGGCGCTGCGGCCATTCCATTTCCACCGGCGGTACGGCGATGAACAGCGCGCCGGGGAAATTGCCCTTCGTCCCGATGCCGGATTGGGTGATCGCCTCCTCGGCCGCCTCTTCGGCGAAGCGCTGCGA
This sequence comes from Methylobacterium sp. CM6241, assembly GCF_054817845.1. Classification (NCBI taxonomy): domain Bacteria; kingdom Pseudomonadati; phylum Pseudomonadota; class Alphaproteobacteria; order Hyphomicrobiales; family Methylobacteriaceae; genus Methylobacterium; species Methylobacterium sp. CM6241. The sequence continues at coordinate 2,956,549 of NZ_CM139246.1, read as the reverse complement.
CAGGGCGGGCGCCACGAGCGGGTCGGTGTCGAGGAAATCTACCGTGCCGGCGATGCGGGTGCGCAGGCCGTCTGTAGGAAAACGGGCGATGCTGTGGATGCCGGACCGGCCGGCGGTGAGCGCGGCCCAATTGTCGACCTGTCCCTGCCCCAGGGACGTGACGATGCCGAGGCCTGTCACGGCGACCAGCGGCCGGCCATGGCTGTCCCGGAATTTCCGTGAATCGGGGGGAGAGGAATTCGTCATCGTGCCGTCTTGCTATCGTTCCGACCGAACGGCCTTGAAGATGCCCCGCCCCGAACATTCGGGCCGATCGATCACGGTTGCACCGGTCTTAGCGGAATTTCCGTTCGCTGACAGCCACATCCCTGCCGGTCACGACAGCGCGCTTAACCGGATCACGCCTTCACCACGGCGATGGCCGACGGTGGTGATCGTGATCTCGCGCGCCCTTCCTTCCGAGATGAGTGCTGCGGCGAGCGCTGCCCCCAGCGGCGCCGTAATTTCGAGCGAATGGCCGGTCAGGTCCCCGAGGGCTGTGACGGGGGTTCCGGGTACGAGTACGTCGAGGGCAGCACGCTCCTCGGCGGTGATCTCCTTGACGCCGGTGGCACCCGAGATCACCAGATCCGGCTTGGAAGCGGCCTCGCCCCACAAGGTGGAGAGGCTACGCCCTACGCTGCCGGCCTCGCGCCGGGGGCGATCGCTTTCCACTGGGAGAAGGCGGGCGAAGATCGTCGCCTCGCGCGCCGCTGCGGTCTCGGCGGCTTCCAGCATGAGGAAGGCGGCGGTACTTCCCAAAATGAAGCCGGCCTCGCCTTCACCCTCGCGCTCGAAAACCGGCCGGTAATCGCCCTTCCGCAGGTATCCGCCCATCTCGTGGACGACGAGAACGTCGGGACGTTCCGCGCTGTAGGAACCGCCCACCAGCATCGTGTCGATCTGGCCCGAAGCGATGCGGCTCTGGGCATTGCGCAAGGCGTCGACGCCCGAAGCCTCCTCGCCCATGAACGTGCGTGAGGCGCCCGTGACGCCATGGACGATGGCGATGTTGCCGGCGAGCAGGTTCGAGAGTTGGGCCAGAAAGAGGGTCGGGCGCAGGTCGTTCTGCAGGTGCTCGTTGAGATAGGCGCCCGGGTCGGCCGCGTCGCGCAGGCCGGTCAGGATCGCACCGTCCACCGCGGTATCACGCTCGCCGCCGCCGCAGGCGACGACGAGATGCATCGCTGCCTTGAAGGCCGCGTCCTGTTTCACCCCAGCCGAGTCGAGGGCAAGCCCGGCCGCGTAGACGCCCAGGCGCTGCCACGCCTCCATCTGCCGCTGGTCGGATTTCTTGGGGATCTGTCCATCGAGCAAGAGTGGCGGGGCCGGATGGACGGGATAGGGCGCAAAGCGCTCCGTATCCGTAGCCTTTGGTCTGCCCGCTGCGAAGGCTTCGAGGTGGGCGGCGATTCCCTCTCCGGCACACGAGACGAGGCCGATGCCGGTGACGACCACGTCGCGCCGGTCCATGCTGGTCTTGCTCATGCCGGAACCGCTCCCCCGGGGGGAGCCCCTGCCGCAACCGCGCGATCCATCAGGCCGATCCGCTCCGCGCGTTCGCGCATGGGAGCATCGAGCCCTGCGGGAAACGGCATGGTTCGGAAGCGCAACTCTGCATCGGCCAGAGGTTTGCCCTCGTGGCGGATGGAAGCCTTGGTCACCGCGTAGCCAGAGCCGTCATGCTCCAGACTCGCCTGCACGACGAGTGTCGCCCCAGGGCCGACGAAGGAGCGGAACCTCGCCTTATCGACCGCCATCAGGAACGGCATCTGCACGAAGTCGAGATGGGCGAGGAGCAGGTATCCCGAGGCCTGGGCCATGGTCTCCGTGAGGAGTACCCCGGGCACCAGGGGATGACCGGGAAAGTGACCCTCGAAGACCGGGCTTTCCATCGGCACGTGAGCTAGCGCCTCGATCCGGCCGGCGGCCTTGTCGAGACTCGTCACCGTGTCGATCATCTCGAAATATTCGAGGCGCATGGCGTCAAAGGCTCCGCTGGGGACTAGAGGCTCCGCTGGACTCTTAAGGGCTCGGCCCGGCCGGGCTCGCCCTTCAGGCCTTGGCGGCCTTCTCGGCCACCAGCGCGTCGATGCGGGCGCAGAGGTTCTTCAGCACGAAATACTCCTCGGCCGGCACCTTTCCCTCGTTGACCTCCTGGGTCCAACGCTCCAGCGGCAGCTTGATGCCGAAGGCTTTGTCCACCGCGAAGGCGATGTCGAGGAAGGCGAGCGAATCGATGCCGAGATCCTCGATGGCGTGACTCTCGGGCGAGATGGTGTCGCGCGGGATGTCGGCGGTGTCGGCGATGATGTCCGCGACGCGGTCGAACGTAGCGGTGGTCGGCTGGTCAGACATGCGTTCTCGCCGTTTTCTTCTCTATGGCGCGCCGTGGCGGATCCGGTGTCGGATCCCATGGCGGGCGTGGCCGGTCCGAGGCTGGCGCGTGAGCCCGGCGCCCCCCGGGTCGCGCAGCACGCCCCCGAAGCGGCGTCGCGCCGCTTCCGATCGAAGGCGGTCCCTTACACGAGGGGGTGGTGCCGGGCAACCTTGACAGATACTCGGCTCGGGCTCGCGCCTTCGTGCGCCTGCGGGGCGCCCCGGACCATTCCACCCGTCGATGCCTTGACCTACATGCGGACACGCGCCCGTTCGGCGTGGACCTGTGCTCTACTTCCTGCGCGAAACCATCGAGCGTGAGGCATGCCAGGAGGCGGCAGAGGTGACGAGAATGGAACGACCTACATCCGTCGATGCGGCGGAGCTGCCGACGGACCATCGCAGCCGCGCCCAAGGAGGCGCGCGCATCGCCCTGGTCCTGGCGCTGTCCGCCCTCGGCCTGTGGGTGCTCCACCCGTTCCTTCCGGCGCTGGCCTGGGCGGTGATCTTCGCCATCGCGCTCTGGCCGCTCTATGCGAAGGCGGAACGGCGCTGGCCGCCCGGTGGCCACAACATCCTGCTGCCGAGCCTGTTCACCCTTGCGGTAGCGCTGATCTTCCTCGCGCCCCTGGTGATCCTCGGGGTACAGGCGACGCGGGAGGCCCATGACGCGATGGCCTGGGCCAAGTCGGCCGAGCGGAGCGGTATTCCCGTACCGGAATTCCTGTCCCACCTTCCCTACGGTGCGGCCAAAGCGAGCGCATGGTGGAGCGAGACTCTCAGCCACCCGTCCGCCGGGTCCGAGATCCTGCACAAGCTCGACAACTCGACCACGATCGGCCTGACCAAGAGCCTCGGGGCTCAAGTCGTTCGCCGGGTTGTGCTATTCGGCTTCACCCTGCTGACGCTGTTCTTCCTGTTCCGCGACGGGCGAACTGTCATCAGGCAGTCGCTGACGGCGAGCGCCCGCCTGTTCGGCCCGCGCGGTGAGCGGGTGGCGCGCCAGATGGTGGCTTCCGTCCACGGCACCGTCGATGGGCTGGTCCTAGTCGGCCTCGGCGAGGGCGTTCTCCTTGGAATCGTTTACTATTTTGCGGGCGTGCCGCATCCGGTCCTGCTCGGCGCGCTGACGGCTGTGGCGGCGATGATCCCCTTCGGAGCGCCGCTGGTCTTCGGCATTGCCGCGCTGATCCTGCTCGCCGGCGGTGCTGTGATCCCGGCGGCGGTGGTGGTGGTGGCAGGCTTCGTCGTCACCTTCGTCGCCGACCATTTCGTGAGGCCGGTCCTGATCGGCGGCACCACCCGCCTGCCCTTCCTCTGGGTGCTGCTCGGCATCCTCGGCGGGGTCGAGACGTTCGGTCTGCTCGGGCTTTTCCTCGGCCCGGCGGTGATGGCGGCCCTGGTGCTATTGTGGCGGGAGTTCACCGATGGGGACGCGGCGCAGGCCGCATCCATAGGCTCGCGCGGACCGTAATTCGAGCCGCCCGCAACCGCCATAGGACGCCCGAAACGACCGCCATCGGACGGTGTTTCGAGGGATTGCAAAGTCGGCTCAGATTCCGGTGGAATTTCTGGGCCGAAAGGCCCTCCCCTGACCGGGGAGGGCCTTCCTCGCATCGTAGGCTTACGCCGCCAGCGAGCGCAGGACGTAGGGCAGGATTCCGCCGTTGCGGAAATATTCCAGCTCGTCCAGCGTATCGATCCGGCAGGTGAGCGGCACCTCTGTCTTGGTGCCGTCGGCGGAGGTGATCTCGGCGATCATGGTCTGGCGCGGCTTGATGTCGCCCGAGAGGCCGAGAAGGCTGACGGTCTCGTCACCCTTGAGGCCGAGCGACGCCCAGGACGTTTCGCCCTGGAACACCAGCGGCACGATGCCCATGCCCACGAGGTTCGAGCGGTGGATGCGCTCGAAGCTCTCCGCCACCACGGCGCGGACGCCGAGGAGCTTGGTGCCCTTGGCCGCCCAATCGCGCGACGAGCCGGTGCCGTATTCCTTGCCGGCGAAGACGACGAGCGGCGTGCCGGATTCGGCGTATTTTTGGGCGGCGTCGTAGATGTACATCCGCTCGCCGGAGGGCTGGAACAGGGTCCAGCCGCCCTCGACCACATTGCCGTTCTCGTCCCGGACCATCTGGTTCTTGATGCGGATGTTGGCGAAGGTGCCCCGCATCATGACCTGATGGTTGCCGCGGCGGGTGCCGTACTGGTTGAAGTCCTGCACCCGGACCTGATGCTCCTGCAGGTAGGCGCCGGCCGGCGAGGCCGCGCGGATGTTGCCTGCCGGAGAGATATGGTCGGTGGTGATGGAATCCTGGAACAGGCCGAGGATGCGGGCATCGACGATGTCGGTGATCGGCGCCGGCGTCTTGGTCATGCCCTCGAAATAGGGTGGGTTCTGCACGTAGGTGGAGGTCGAATCCCACTTGAAGGTCTCGGCCTCGGTGACCTCGACGGCCTTCCAGTAATGGTCGCCGCTGAACACGTCGGCGTAGCGCGACTTGAACAGGGTGGAAGTGATGTTGGCCTCGATGAACTCGGCGACCTCCGCCGTGGAGGGCCAGATGTCGGCGAGATAGACCGGCTGGCCATCGGAGCCAATGCCCAGCGGCTCGGTGGTGATGTCGATCTGCATCGAGCCGGCGAGCGCGTAGGCGACCACCAGCGGCGGCGAGGCCAGGTAGTTGGCGCGCACGTCGGGGTTCACGCGGCCTTCGAAGTTGCGGTTGCCGGAGAGCACGGCCGCCGCGACCACGTCGTTGTCGTTGATCGCCTTGGAGATCGGCGCCGGCAGCGGGCCCGAATTGCCGATGCAGGTGGTGCAGCCGAAGCCGACGAGGTTGAAGCCGAGCGCGTCGAGGGGCGCCTGCAGGCCCGCGCTCTCCAGATACTCGGCGACCACCTGTGAGCCGGGCGCCAGGGAGGTCTTCACCCAGGGCTTGGAACGCAGGCCCTTGGCGACGGCGTTTCGGGCGAGGAGCCCCGCGCCGATCATCACGCTCGGGTTCGAGGTGTTGGTGCAGCTCGTGATCGCGGCGATCACCACGTCGCCATGGCCGATATCGTAATTCGCCCCGTCGACGGGGTAGCGCTTGGCGATATCGGCGGCTCGTCTGAACTCGGTCTCCATGGACTGGGCGAAGCCCGGCTTGGCGCCGTCCAGCAGCACCCGGTCCTGCGGCCGCTTGGGGCCGGCCAGCGACGGGCGCACGTCACCCATGTCGAGGGAGAGGGAATCGGTGAAGACCGGGTCCGGGGTCTGCGCGTCGCGCCACATGCCCTGAGCCTTGGCATAGGCCTCCACGAGGGCGATCCGGTCGTCGGCGCGGCCGGTCACCTTGAGGAAGTCGATGGTCTTCTGGTCGATGGGGAAGAAGCCGCAGGTGGCGCCGTATTCGGGGGCCATGTTGGAGATGGTGGCGCGATCGGCCACCGCCATGTCGTCGAGGCCGGGGCCGTAGAATTCCACGAATTTGCCGACCACACCCTTCTTGCGCAGCATCTGCGTCACGGTGAGCACGAGATCGGTGGCGGTGGTGCCCTCGGGCAGCTTGCCCGACAGTTTGAAGCCGACGACTTCCGGGATCAGCATGGAGAGCGGCTGGCCGAGCATGGCGGCCTCGGCCTCGATGCCACCCACGCCCCAGCCGAGCACGGCGAGGCCGTTGACCATGGTGGTATGCGAATCGGTGCCGACGAGGCTGTCGGGATAAGCGAGCTCGGTGCCGTCCTCGGTCTTGGTCCACACCGTCTGCGACAGGAACTCGAGGTTCACCTGGTGGCAGATGCCGGTGCCGGGCGGGACGACGGAGAAGTTGTCGAAGGCCGACTGGCCCCATTTCAGGAAGGTGTAGCGTTCGCCGTTGCGCTCGTATTCCAGCGCCACGTTGTCGGCCAGGGCCTTCGGGGTGCCGAACTCGTCGACGATGACCGAATGGTCGATGACGAGATCGACGGGGACCAGCGGGTTGATCTTCTGGGGATCGCCGCCGAGAGCGACCATGGCGTCGCGCATCGCGGCGAGATCCACCACGGCGGGCACGCCGGTGAAGTCCTGCATCAGCACGCGCGAGGGACGGAAGGCGATCTCGGTCTCGACCTTGCCGAGGTTGCCGAGCCACGCGACGGTGGCGGAGATGTCGTCCTTCTTCACCGAGCGGTCGTCCTCGAACCGCAGGAGGTTCTCCAGGATGACCTTCATCGAGAAGGGCAAAGCCGTCGCATCGGCGAGGCCGGCCTGCTCGGCATGGGGGATGGAGTAGTAGGTGTAGGATTTGTCGCCGACGGTGAGGGTCTGGCGGGAGTGGAAGCTGTCGAGTGATGCCACGGCTTGTTTCTTCCTCACGAGCGGTTGTCGAACACGCGCAGGCATGACCTGCGCCACGAAGTCGTGTTCGGCTGGAGCGCTTCTAAAAAAAGCGCGCGCCGCTCCGGGGGTGCCCGGACAGGATGTTGCGCGACGAGCGATTTGGACGCTCGGGACTCGCGCGGCGCAGCCTGCGCCCCGTATAGAACACTTCGAAACTGGCCGCTACGCCCTGCTGTGACACGAGCGCAGGAGTGTCGGGGAGAACGTGGACGAGCCTCGGTGCGCGAGCTATGCAGGCGGCCATGCCGGAGCATTCCATGATCGCCTTTCGCCTGCCCCCGGAGATCGAAGCGCATATGGATGCGCATGGTCGGCGGACAGGCCAAGGCGCGCGTGAAGACGCCCGCGACGCGATCCTAGATTACCTTGAGGATCGTGCGGACGTTCAAATCGCCGAGCGGCGGCTTGCCGACCTGAAGGCGGGGAAAAGCGACTTCGTTCCCATCTCGGAACTCCTCGCTCGGTATGCATTGTGATCGCGGCCGTCGCGCACGATCCTCTTACCCTTGCGATGCAGCGGTTTGCCCCATCCACAAAACTGCCAACGAGTCAGAACCCTCACGTCGGTATGAGGCGTGACAGGCGCCCTCTTCCGGCTACGGCATTCACGCCTCTCGCGGGCGGCTCGGGTGCCCTCTCCTGGAAGGAGAGGGACAGGGTGAGGTGTGTGACCTCTCCGGGGATGGACCACACCTCACCCCAGCCCTCTCCTTCCAAGAGAGGGAGTTCCGCTGCGCCTCATGCCAACCCTCTTGGATCGAGGGAACGGCTGTCGAGCAGATGTATGAATCCAGTAGCCTTCCAAGAGAGGGAGCCCGCGCCGCCTGCGCGAGACGTGGAGGTCGCAAATTCAGTGAGCAGTTGGAAACGTGCCGTTGCCGTCGGCCGGCAGGGATCCCCGTGCGGCTGACCGCTACGAACCTCGCCGCCCGCCGCTCCGGCCGCCGCATCTTCTCGGGTCTGTCCTTCGCGCTCGGCCCCGGCGAGGCCTTGATGGTGACGGGGCGCAACGGGGCGGGAAAATCCACCCTGCTCAGCCTTCTCGCCGGCCGGTTGAAGCCGGATGCCGGCACCATCGCGGTTGCCGACGTCGGTGAGGCGACGCTGGCCGAATGTCTCCACGTGGTCGGCCATCGCGACGGGCTGAAAAGCCCGCTGACGGCGGAGGAGAACCTGACCTTCGCCCGCGACCTCCTCGGCGCGCCCACCGCGAGCCCGGCCGAAGCGTTGAACGAACTCGGGCTCGGCCATGCCCTGCGGTTGCCGGTGGCCTACCTCTCCGCCGGCCAGCGCCGCCGCGTCGCCCTCGCCCGGCTTCTCGTGTGCCGGCGTCCGCTCTGGCTGCTCGACGAGCCGACCGCGGCCCTCGACACCGCCTCTCAGGCCGTGCTCGCCGGATTGATGGCGCGCCACCGGGCCGAGGGCGGTCTCATCGTGGCGGCCACCCACCAGTCCCTCGGCCTGGAGGATGCCCGCGAACTGCGCATCGACGAGGCGTTGAAACCCGCACCCGCCTCGGCCGGCGCGAATGCGGCCGATTCGGAGGTGTGGTGGTGATCGGCGTGATGCGCGCCCTCATCGCCCGCGACCTGCAGCTCGCCGCCCGCGTCGGCGGCTCGGGCGCCCTGTCGCTGGTGTTCTTCCTGATGATCGTCGCCCTCGTGCCGTTCGCGCTGGGGCCCGACCTCAACCTTCTCTCGCGGATCGGTCCGGCCATCCTCTGGCTCGCCGCCGTGCTCGCCACCCTGATCGGCCTCGACCGCCTGTTCCAGGCCGACGAGGAGGACGGCTCCCTCGACCTGATGACCGGCGCTCCGGCACCGATGGAGATGGTGGTGCTCGCCAAGGTGATTGCCCATTGGCTCACCACCGGCCTGCCGTTGGCTCTCGCTTCGCCGCTCTTCGGGCTGCTCGTCGCCCTCGACGGCACCGCCATGGGCGCCACCGGCCTCACTTTGCTGGTGGGGACGCCGGCCCTGACCTTCATTGGCGCCGTCGGCGCCGCGCTCACCGCCTCGATCCGCCGGGGCGGCCTGATCCTCGCCGTCCTGGTGCTGCCGCTGATGATCCCAACGCTGATCTTCGGCGTCTCCGCGACCGAGGCGGCATCCGGCGGCACGGTGCCCTTCACGACGCCCCTGCTGATCCTGTCGGCCCTCAGCCTGATCGCGGCGGTGATCGGGACCTTCGCGGCGGCCGCGGCCCTGCGCTGGTCGGAATGATCAGCGCCCTTCCGCGACCGGGATGACGATCTCGTTGCGCCGCAGGAAAGGGATCGTGAAGGGTGGATCGTAGCTCAGCACGCTCGAAGGCCCCGTCGTCTCGCGGGCCATCTTCGCCAGGACCTGCCGGAGAACCGCCTCGCGTTTCTCACGGGCTCTCGCATCGAGTGTGCCGGAGAAGCGGAGCGCGGCGAAGGTCGCGGCAGGCAGCCGAGCGATGCGGACCGCCGGGTCGGTCGGGACCGGCGGTCCGTCCTTAGCCATGGCGGCGGGCAGGAAGAAGCGCATGACGCGCAGATCGCCGCCCTGCTCCACCGGCACGGTCATGGCAATCAGGGTGCCCTGTTCCACCGGCACCGTCATCGCGATGCGGTCGTCTCCGCCATTGGAGCCGGTGATGTACCGGAACAGCCGGCGAAACGCCTCGGCATCGCCCGGTCCCGCCATGTCGGTCTCGACCGCGACACGCGGTTCGTAGCGGCGGATCTCGACGTTGCGGGGCAATTGCTCGACCACCTCGTAGCGCGGCTGCTCGTAGGTGGCACGGATGCCGACCACGGATAGGAGCGATTCCGCGAAGGTCAGGGCGTAGTAGAGGGCTTTGTCGAGCATGGCGTCGGCTCAACGCCCCATCGAAGGCCGCGTTTCCAGGCCAGACGCCAGATGCCGCCATTCCGTCGGCGGCAGGCCGGTCCAGCCACGGAAGGCGCGGGTGAAATGTACGGCGTCGGCATAGCCCAGATCGAGGCCGATCCGGCCGATCGGCCGGTCCGTCCGCGAGAGCAGGTGCTTGGCCTCCCCGATCAGAACCTGGGTGAGGCAGGCGCCGTAGCTGGTGCCGTGCGCCTCGAACCGGCGCTGAAGCGAACGCCGCGACAGACCGAGCCGGCGACAGAGCCAATCGATGGAGGGGCGCCTGTCGAGGAGGCCGAGGCGGAGGAGATGCCCCGTGCAAAGGAGGAAATCGCTGGGGTCCGGAACCCCGGCCATGTCCAGGACCGCCGCTGCCTTGGCCGGTCGCGGGTTCCTCGTCGCGATGAGGTCGGCATCGAAGCTCACGACGGCACCCGGCCCGAGGCGAAGCTCACAGCCAAGCGCGCTCTCGATCGCCCCGCGATCCTGCAGCACCGCTCCCGAGAGACCGACCTCGTCGGGCACGAAGCCCGGCCCCAGGAATCGGCGGAGCACATCGAGGATGTAGCCGAGCGCCAGCATTTCGTTCTTCTGCCGCCCGACGGGACTGTCGTCCGTGACGGCATAGGTCACATGGGCGCGGCCCGCCAGGACCGATACGTCCATCCGGGTCGCGGTCTGCAAATGATCGACGATGAGGGTGGTGCCGAGGGCCAGCGCCTCGCCCAGGGTCGCGGAGGCGCAGACGCGGATCCCATATGGGCCGAGGCTCGGCACGCCCGCACCCAGTGACAGCCGGGCCGGCAGAGCCGAGTCGCCGACCTCGCGGGCCGCCTCCTCGACGATGCGCAACTGGTCTCGCAACAGGATCAGCCGATCCGGCTCGTCGATCAGGGCCATCGGCATCTCGGCCCTGCCGAACACGCGGGCCACCGAACCGCCGGCGCGCTCCACCGCGTCCGCCACCGGCCCCATCGAGCGTGCCTTGGTCAGACCGATCAGCATCCCGTCGCGCCCCCGGACGAGAAGGTCGCCGAGGTGGCACCGGATGGCAAGAAGGTGTGTTCCCGCCCGGCTATCGAAGAGTCGGACGATCAGGCGCCGATGCAGAGCGCTTCCGATCTTGGGCAAGGATACGCCATGCGCACGATTCATCGAAGCCGCACCGTCGCGCTCGGCGTCGGGATCGCTCTTCTATTGGGCGCCCTGCCCTGTTCCGCCGATCCCGCTCCGAACCTGGCGATGCTGCCGATCCGGATGCTCGACACGTCCGGCGAGCCGAAGGACCAGACCTCCGAACATGCCGCCCGCCTCGCGGCGATGTCCCAGGAGCTCTCCGCCCGCCTCTCCGCCAAGGGCTGCTTTCGCGTGGTCGGCATCGACGCGGAGGCCCTGGCGCGGTCCTGCCCGGGAAACGAGCCGGCCTGCATCCTCGGCGTCGCGCGGGCGAACGGCGCCGGGCTCGCCTTCGTCGGCGTGATCCACAAGAGCAGCACGCTGATCTTGCAGATGTTCGCTCGTATGGTGGAGACCGGCGGCGGCGCGACGACCTTCTCGCGGGAACTCAACTTTCGCGGCGACAACGACGAATCCTGGCAGCGCGCGGAAGCCTTCCTCGCGCGCGAGATCGAGGCCGACCGGCCCGGTGGGGAAAACGCGAGGACGTGCGCGAAGAAATGATCGATGCGGCTGGGAATGCGCGTAACGCCCGCATTGATGCTGCACCGCACCTTGGGCTAGGTCCACGGACCATGTGGACACGTCTTGCCCATCCCGGTCACTTCCTGCGCTGGACCGGCCCCGTGATGCCCTGGCTCGCGGGGCTCTCGGCCGTGCTGCTCGCAATCGGCCTGTACCTCACCTGGTTCGTGGTCCCGCCCGACTACCAGCAGGGCGAGACCGTGCGGATCATGTATATCCACGTGCCGGCGGCCTGGCTCGGCGTGTTCTTCTACGGGTCGATGGCGATCTCGGCGATCGGCACTCTGGTCTGGCGCCACCCCCTGGCGGACGTGGCGCAGCGCGCCGCCGCGCCGATCGGGGCGGCCTTCACCTTGATCTGCCTCGTCACCGGCTCGCTCTGGGGCAAGCCGATGTGGGGCACCTACTGGGTCTGGGACGCGCGCCTGACCTCGATGCTGATCCTGTTCCTGATCTATTGCGGCATCATCGCCCTGTGGCGCACGATCGAGGATCCGAACCGGGCCGCGCGCGCCATCGCGATCCTGACGCTGGTGGGCGCCGTGAACCTGCCGATCATCAAGTTCTCGGTGAACTGGTGGTCGACGCTGCATCAGCCGGCCTCGATCATGCGGATGGGCGGCTCCAGCATCGATCCCTCGATGCTCTACCCCCTGCTCGAGATGATCCTCGCCTTCACCCTGCTCGGGATCACGCTGCATCTCTACGCCATGCGCACGGAGATCCTGCGCCGCCGCGTCAGGGCGCTCACCATCCGGGAGGCCGAGCGCCTGGATGCCGATCCGCGTCCGGCCCGGCCCCTCGGCCAAGCGATCCGGGGAGTCTGAGCGATGGCTTCCCTCGGGCCGCATGCCGGCTTCATCCTCGGCGCCTACGCCTTCACCGCCCTCGTCATCGGCGCCCTGATCTGGCGCTCGCTCAGCGATCACCGGGCGCAGAAACAGGCGCTCGCGGCCCTTCAGGGCGATGCGGGGGAGCGCTCGTGAGCGCCGCATCCTCGTCGGCGCCGGTGCGCCGGTCGCTCCTCGTCGTCGCGCCGCTGGTAATCTTCGCGGCGCTGGCCCTGGTGTTCTTCATTCGCCTGCGATCCGGAGCGGACCCGGCCGCGATTCCCTCGGCGCTGATCGGACGGCCTGTGCCGGCCTTCGCGTTGCCGGCCTTGCCCAACCTCGTCGGCGGCGAAGGCCAGGCCGTTCCCGGTCTTTCCAGCGCCGACCTCAAGGGCCGCGTGACGGTGGTCAATTTCTGGGCGTCGTGGTGCGCCCCGTGCCAGATCGAGCATCCGCAACTGATGCGGCTGGCGCGTGAGCCGGGCGTGAACCTCGTCGGCATCGACTACAAGGACGCGCCGGAGAACGGCCGCCGCTTCCTGTCGCGCAGCGGCGTCCCGTTCCAGGCGGTGGGCATGGATTCCACCGGCCGCACCGGTATCGATTTCGGCGTCTACGGCGTGCCGGAAACCTTCATCATCGGCGCCGACGGCGTGATCCGCGACAAGCTCGTGGGGATCGTCACGGCGGAGAACTATGCGTCGGTGCTGCAGAAGATCCGGGCGGCGGAGACGGTGGCCACTGCGAAACCCTGATCCGGCGACGGGCTTTCCCTACACGTCGGGCTTCGCCTCGGCCTTGCGGTCGTAGCGCATGAGAAGCGGGGTCTGCGACAGGGCGAACAGGATGGTCAGGGGCATGATGCCGACCACCTTGAAATTGGCCCAGAAGGCGTAAGTCTGCGTCCGCCAGACCACCTCGTTGATGGCGGCCAGGGCGAAGAAGAACAATCCCCAGCGGAAGGTGAGCTTGCGCCAGCCCTCCTCGGTCAGGTCGAAGACCGAGTCGAGCACCACCGACAGCAGGGATTTCCCGAACAGCAGGCCGCCGAGGAGGATGGCGCCGAACAGGGCGTTCACGATCGTCGGCTTGATCACGAAGAACGTCTTGTCGTGCAACGCCAGCGCCATGCCGCCGAAGACCAGCACGACGATGCCGGAGACCAGCGGCATGATCGGCAGCCGTCGCAGCAGCGCGAAGTGGATGGCCAGAGCCACCACCGTCGCCACCACGAACACCCCGATGGCCATGAAGGTGCTGCTGTCCTCGCTCAGGCCGAACCGCGTGCCGAACGAGTTCAGCAGGAAGAACAGCACCAGCGGCCCCATTTCCAGGGCGAGCTTCGGCACCGGGTCGAGATGGCGGCGCGGCGGCACGGATTCGATGGGCAGGGTCATGATCGTGAGCGGCTCGTGGTTCGGAACGCCCGGGCGCGAAGCGGCGCCGGGCGGGAGGCCGGATGTAGGACAGTCGCCCCGGCTTTCCTAGCGCGAGCGCTTTTCGTGCAGGTCTCCGGAGCGCCTGTCCATGAATCTAGTCCTTGTCCAACCCCGCGATGGCCCGCGCGAAGTCCCGCGCGGCGAAGGGTTCGAGATCCTCGACGCCTTCGCCGACGCCGATGAAATGCACCGGCAGGCCGAACTTCGCGGCCAGCGCCACGAGGATGCCGCCCCGCGCGGTGCCGTCGAGCTTGGTCATGACGAGGCCGGTGACGTTGGCCGCCTTCGAGAACAGCTCGACCTGGCTCAGCGCGTTCTGGCCCACGGTGGCATCGAGGACGAGGAGCACGGCATGGGGCGCCTCGGCGTCGATCTTGCGGATGACGCGCAGGATCTTCTCCAACTCCGCCATCAGCCCGGTCTTGTTCTGGAGCCGGCCGGCCGTATCGATCAGGAGCACGTCGGTGCCCTCGGTTCTGGCCCGCTGGAAGGCCTCGAAGGCGAGGCCGGCGGCATCCGCTCCCTGCGCGCCCGCCACCACCGGAACCCCGGTGCGCGTGCCCCAGACCTTGAGCTGCTCGATGGCCGCGGCGCGGAACGTGTCGCCCGCCGCGAGCATCAGGCTGTGCCCCTCCCCCTTCAGCTTCAGGGCGAGCTTGCCGATGGTGGTGGTCTTGCCCGCGCCGTTGACGCCGATCATCAGGATCACGAACGGCTTCTTCGTTGTGTCGATGGTGAGGGGAATGGCGACGGGCGTCAGCGCCCGCTCCACCTCGGCGGCGAGGATGGCCCGGACCTCATCCGGGGAGATGCCCTTCTCGTAGCGGCCCTTGCCCACGGCCTCCGAGATCCGCATGGCGGTGTCGATGCCGAAATCGGCCTGGATCAGGGCGTCTTCCAGCTCCTCCAGCGTGTCCGCGTCGAGCTTGCGCTTGGTGAAGAGGCCGGTCACCCGCTCGGACAAAGCCGACGAGGTGCGCTTCATGCCCCCGGTGAGGCGGCTCCACCAGCCGCGCTTCTCGGAGGCCGGCTCTGGGTCGGTGACAGGCTCGGGCGTGGGGGCCGGGATCGGGGCGGGCTCCGGTGCGAAGGCGACCGTCGTGGTGTCGGCCTTCTCCGCTCCGCGCGCGGGATCGTCTCCCGCCGTACCGGCCGGCGGGCGCTCATCCGCGCCCGCGATGGGCTGCAGGTCTGCCCCCTCGATCTCGTCGGGGATCGTGTTCTTGTCCGGGTCGGTGGGCGCGGGCTCGCTGGGGGGCAGCGGGATCGCCGAGATGTCGTCCGCACCCGTGGCGAAGTCGGGCTGGCCTTCCGATGCCGAGGCGGGAGACGCGATGGGAAGCGATGCCGGCTCGATGGCCGTTTCGGGTTTCCGCTCCGGCTTGGGATCGGGCGGCTGGACCGGGACCGGCTCGGGCGGCCACGCTTCCTCCTTCTTCCCGAACATCCGCCGCAGCAACCAGCCCGGCCTCTTGTCTTCGCTCATTCCCACTTGCTCCCTCGACCCCGCATGAGTAGCGCAGGGCGATGCCGTCAGCCGATGCCCCAGTGGAACACCGCATAACAGACATAGGCGCGCGTCTCCTCTACCGCGATGCCCTTGTCCTCGTCATCGACAAGCCGGCGGGACTGCCTGTCCATCCCGGCCCGAAGGGCGGCGAGACCCTGACCGACCATCTCGATGCCTTGCGCTTCGGTCTGCCACGTCGTCCCGAGGCCGCCCATCGGCTCGACCGCGACACGTCGGGCTGCCTCGCCCTGGGCCGTCATGCCAAAGCTTTGGCCCGTCTCAACAAGCTGTTCGCCGCGAGCGGCACGGTGGGGAAGACCTACTGGGCCATCGTCGAGGGCGATCCCGCCGAGGACGAGGGCCGCATCGACTTCCCCCTCGCCCGCCGCTCGGACGACCCGCGCTCGTGGTGGATGAAGACGGACCCGGCCGGTGACCCTTCGCTGACCACATGGCGCGTTCTCGGCCGCTCGGCGGACAGGAGCCTCGCCTGGCTAGCCCTCAGCCCGGTCACCGGCCGCACGCATCAGCTGCGCGTCCATTGCGCCGCCATGGGCTGGCCCATCCTCGGCGACACGATCTACGGCACCGCCCCGCGCTCGGGCGGACCCGGGCTGCAGCTCCACGCCCGCGCGCTCACCCTGCCGCTCTATCCCAAGAAGCCGCCGATCGTGGTCGAGGCCCCGGCGCCGGGGCACATGCGGGAGCGGATGGGGATGTGTGGGTATCGGGCTAGCGCATGACGCGTGCGATGGATTGGCTGAGCGAGAGGTGCACATCCCCTCTCCCCGCACGCGGGGAGAGGGCCGCGACGACCTCGTCGTCGTCGCGGCGAGGCGGCAGCCGAAGGTGAGGGGGCGCGTCCGGGTGAGCCAAGTTCTGATGCGCCCCCTCACCCTCGCTTCGGCTTCGCCTCTCGCTCATCGCGGACACGACAAGGTGTCCGCGATCCTCTCCCCGCGCGCGGGGAGAGGCGGCGCTGCCTGACCCGGCCGCTCTACTTCAGAAGGCCGTCCATTACGGTCGAGGCGCTGGCGCCGGGACATGACCCGCGAAATGGACTGGCTGGATGGCGGGCGCACATCCCCTCTCCCCGCACGCGGGGAGAGGGCCGCGACGACCTCGTCGTCGTCGCGGCGAGGCGGCAGCCGAGGGTGAGGGGGCGCGTCCGGGTGAGCCCCTATCGGATGCGCCCCCTCACCCTCGCTTCGGCTTCGCCTCTCGCTCATCGCGGACACGACAAGGTGTCCGCGATCCTCTCCCCGCGTGCGGGGAGAGGCGGTCGCCGTCGCGCCGGATTACTCCGCCCCGATCAGCACCCGGCCGTCATGTCCGGCGATCGTCACGTCGCGAAGCTCGCCCGGAGGCGTGTCGGCTGCCAGCCGGACCGGGGTGAACCCTTCCGTGCGTGCCATTCCCCCGCGCTCGGTGAGCACGCGATGGGTCCGGCCGACCTCTCCCGCGAGATGTGCCGTCAGTGCCGCGGCTCCCGCGTCACGGAGACGGGCGGCGCGCTCGCGGATCACGTCTCCGGCGACGGGGGGCATGCGCGCGGCCGGCGTGCCGGGGCGAGGCGAATAGGGGAAGACGTGGAGATGCGTCAGGCCGCATTCGGCAACGAGATCGAGCGAGCGGGTGAACTGCTCTTCCGTCTCGGTGGGAAAGCCGGCGATGAGGTCGGCCCCGAAGACGGCATTCGGGCGAAGACGCCGCACGGCCTCACAGAACCGGATCGCATCGTCGCGGCCGTGCCGGCGCTTCATCCGCTTGAGGATCAGGTCGTCGCCGGCCTGCAGCGAAAGGTGGAAATGCGGCATCAGCCGGTTCTCGCCGGCAATCGCCTCCCAGAGAGCCGCGTCGGCCTCGATGGAATCGATGGAGGACAGGCGCAGGCGCGCGAGATCCGGCACGTGGCGCAGGATCGCCTGGACCAGCCGTCCCAGGCTGGATGACGGCGACAAATCCCGGCCGTAGGCGGTGAGGTCGACGCCGGTGAGCACGACTTCGCGCCCGCCATGGTCGACGATGCGGCGAACCTGATCGACCGCGTCGTCCAGCGTGATGGAGCGGGAATTTCCCCGGCCGAAGGGGATGATGCAGAAGGTGCAGCGATGGTCGCAGCCGTTCTGCACCGGCACGAAGGCGCGGGTATGGCCGGCGACCGAGGCGATCCGCGTCGGTGCCGCCTCGCGCGCGGCCATGATGTCGTCGATGGCGAGACGCGGTCTGACATGCGTGGCGGGCAGCCAGGTCTCGGCCCTGGTCTTGGCGTCGTTGCCGACGATGCGCGCCACTTCCGGCATCGCCGAATAGGCGTCCGTTTCCACCTGCGCGCCGCAGCCGGTGACGACGATCTCGGCCCCCGGCCGCTCGCGGGCGAGCTTGCGGATCGCCTTGCGGGCCTGGCGTCCGGCCTCCGTCGTGACGGCGCAGGTATTGACGAGGACGAGGTCCGCACCCGTCCCCGCCGCCTCGGCATGGCGGCGCATCACCTCGGATTCCACCGTGTTGAGGCGGCAGCCGAAGGTCAGGGTCTCCACCGCCACTCAGTCCACCCGCGCGAAGAGTTCGGGGGACAGGAAATCCTCCCATTCGAGAGCCACGGGGCCGGTCATCAGCACGTGGTCGTCGGCCCGCCATTCGATGACGAGGTCGCCGCCGGGCAGGCTCACCGTGGCGTGGCGCCCGAGCATGCGCAGGCGCGAGGCCGCCACCAGGGTGGCGCAGGCGGCGGTGCCGCAGGCGAGCGTCAACCCGGCGCCGCGCTCCCAGACCCGAAGCTTGATCGTGTCGGGCCCCGTCACCTGCGCCACGGAGATGTTGGCGCGCTCGGGAAAGATCGGGTGGTTCTCGAGCATCGGGCCGATGCGGCCGAGATCGTAGTCGTCGGGATCGCGCTCGACGAAGAACACCGCGTGGGGGTTGCCCATATTCACCACGCCCGGCGAATGCAGCACGGGCGCGTCGATTGGGCCGATCTGGAGCTCGATCCGCCGCGTGTCGGGGAACGGCTCGGCCAGCGGAATCTCGTCCCACTTGAGGCGGGGGCGGCCCATATCGACGGTGAAGGAGGTGTGCGCCACGCGCTTCACCTCGACGAGCCCCGCCTTGGTCTCCAGGGTGAGGCGGCCGTTCTCAGCCGGGCGCGCCATGGCCGGGTCGTCCAGCATGGCGTAGGCGACGCAGCGGGTGCCGTTGCCGCATGCGCCGGATTCCGACCCGTCGGTATTGTAGATCCGCATAAAGCCGTCCGTGCCGGGGCTGCGCGGATCGTGGATGACCATCAGCTGGTCGAAGCCCGAGCGCGGGTGGCCAGCGATGGCGCGGGCCTCCTCGGCACGCACGACCAGCTCCGTGCCGCGCAGGTCCAGCACCACGATGGCGTTGCCCGCCCCGTGCATCTTCAGGAACCGACGGTTCTCGAGCCTCGTCATGATCGTCTTCGGTTTCGTTGTCTGAACGGGGCATCCCGCGTGCGAGGCCCCCGCATATAGGACAAAGCGCCGGGCCGCGCACGCGGGGGCCGCTCGGGGGAGCGTTGCACAAGGGACGCGCCCGTCACGTTCCTGCGTTCGGGGCGGGTTGGCGTCTCGCAGGCGGGCGGCTTCCTCCCTATTTTAAGGCTTCGCGATTCAGCCGTACGATTCGTCGCGGCGTGCGATCTCCGGAGCGTTGCCTTGACCCGTCATCGTCTATTGCCGCTCGTCAGCCTCGCCGCCGCTTTGGCCGTCTCCTCCGCGCTCGCGCAGCAGCCGTCCTCGCCCGCGACCTCCTCTCCCCTGCCGACCACGACGGCGCCCGATCCGGTCAATCCCGACGCGCCGGCCCGTCCGGTGCCGACCCAGGCCCTCCCCGCCGCTCCGGCCCTTCCGGCCGGACCGGCACGCCAGACCCTGGTGGAGACCCCCGGCGACGCCAACGACGTGGACGAGGTCTCGCTGCCGCCCAAGCCCGCCGCGATCCTGGCGGGGCGGGCGAGCTGGGAGGAGGCGGTGCCGGCCCTGAAGGCCGCCTTCGTGAAGATCGAGGAGGCGCTCGCCAAGGACGGGATCACCCCCACCGGCCGGCCGATCGCGGTCTTCGCCAAGACCGACGATGACGGATTCCAGTTCGAGGCGATGATCCCGATCGCCTCCATGCCGGACCCGAAGCCCGCCGAGTCGGGCGGCCTGCGCTTCGGCACGACCCCCAGCGGCAAGGCCCTGCGCTTCCCGCATAAGGGCTCCTACGACGAGATCGACGGCACCTACGAGACGCTCACCGCCTATCTCGACGCCAAGGACGTGGTGGTCCAGGACCGCTTCATCGAGGAATACGTCACCGACCTGAACGACAAGGCGGACGAGAAGCTCGACGTGAATATCTACGCCCTGCCGAAATAGGCGACGTCTCGCTCACGCGGTCGCTTCCGTTCGGGGAGCTTCCAGGATCGCGCCGTTGTTCAGGTGGATCACCCGGTCGGCCGCATCGAAGTAGCGGTCGTCATGGCTGATGACGATCAGGGTCCGGCCCTCACGCTTCAGGTCCGGCAGGAGCCGTGTGTAGAACAGGCGGCGGAAGGTGGGGTCCTGCTCCGCCGCCCACTCGTCGAGGACGAGGACCGGCCGCCCTTCGAGATAGGCCTGAACCAGGGCCAGGCGCTTGCGCTGCCCGGCCGAGAGATCGACGGTGGAGAAGGCCCCGTCCCGGATCGTCACCTTGTGGGCGAGGTCCAGGGTCTCGAGATAGGCATCCGCCGCCGCCGGGTTCGCCCCGGCGGGCAGCACGAGATCGTCGAACAGGTAGTAATCGAAGAACACCGCCGAGAAATGCTGGCGGTAGGCGTCCCGCGTCTCGTCCGTCACCGGCGCCCCGTCGAGGAACAGGGTGCCGGTCTGTGGCGGGTAGAGGCCGAGGATCAGCTTGATGAGGGTGGTCTTGCCCGAGCCGTTCTCGCCGACGATGAACAGGATCTCCCCCCGCCGCACGGTGAGGTCGATGGGGCCGAGGGTGAAGCCCGGCTTGCCCTCGGCGGCCGGGAAAGTGTGGCTGACGCCGCGAAGCTCGATTTCCTCAATGGTCCGGGGCGTCCGCGTGTCCTCCGGCGCGAGCAGGTTCGGCTCCGAGACGGTGCGTCCGGCCGAGAATTCGGCGATGCGCTGGTAGGCGATCCGGGCCCTACCGATCTCGGGCAGGATGGCGAGGATGTAGGTGACCGGCAGCTCGATATAGAGCAGCACGAGGACGAAGCCGGAGAGGACGGCGTTGTCGATCCCCAGAGTCGCCTTGTAGGTCACGATGGCCGCGATCGTGGCGAACAGGGCCAGCTTCTTCGTCAGGTAGGAGAATTCGAGGAGCGTATGGGTCCTGAATTCGTTGCGGCGGAGTTCTTCGATGGACGAGGTCAGGGCCCCGTCCCTCAACCGCATCCGGCGCTGCCGGTTGAGCCGCAATTCCCGGCTGCCTTCGGTCAGGCTCTGGAAATGCTTCTGCATCGTGTCGGCGAGGGAGCGCCGCGTGCGGTAGCCGACCATGGCGCGGCGGCGCAGGATGTTCTCGACATAGCTGCCGAGGCCGAAGACCAGCAGGGTGATGGCGAGGAGCGGGGCTGACAAGGTGAGCATGTAGACGAGGCATCCGGCGGTGACGCCGCTCTGGATGATGAGCCCCGACAGCATCGCCACCGTCGTCGACAGCGTGCCGGCATCCGTGTTGAGCGAAGCGAGGACCTTGTGGCGGCCGATCTGCTCGATACGGTCGATGGGCGCCGTGAGGATCATGTCGGCGAGATCGCGGCTGAGGCCGGCGCTGATGCGTCCGCTCGCCAGGGCGCTGCCGAGCCCGGAGAGAAGGGACCCGCCGACGCCGAGAAGGACGAGGCCGAGGAAGACGGGAATGAAAGTCTCGGAAAGACCGCCCTCCGCATGGATGGCCGTGTTGACCTTGGCCAGAACCGTCGCAGTGGCGAGGCCGCTCAGCGCCCCGATCGCCGAGGACACGGCCACGAGCGGCCAGATCGGACGCAGCAGGCGCATCGCGTCCTTGCCGAGCCCGCTCAGACGATTGTCCGGTCCCGCCATTCATCCCTCCGGCTCGGCCCTGTCGTTGGGCCGCTGGAGAGGCGGATACGTCAGGAACGGGATGCGCCAAAATTCGAAACACGCAGGGCGTGTCTGCGGACGGGCCTGCTTGTCGTCGCGGTGGGGATGTGGAGAATAACGACACCCCAGATCGAAAGCATCGCGCCGGGTTCAGAGCAGGCTGAGCTGCGCCGAGACACGAGAGGTCGCCCCGCGCTCAAGCGCGAGCAGCCATCGTTTCGTATCGAGGCCGCCGGCAAACCCCGTGAGGCTGCCCGCCGCGCCGATGACCCGGTGGCAGGGAACGACGATGGGGAGCGGGTTGGCGCCATTGGCGGCACCCACGGCCCGGCTGGCGCTCGGACGGCCGATTCGCCTGGCCAACTCGCCGTAGCTGATCGTCTCGCCCAGCGGGATGTCCATGAGCGCGGTCCAGACTTGCCTCTGGAACGGCGTGCCGCGCGGGTCGAGTTCGAGATCGAACCTGGTGAGCCGGCCTTCGAAATAGGCACTCAATTGCCGCCGGGCTTCGGCGAAGGCCGCGTCGTCCCGGAGCCAGTCCGGTTTCGGGGCAACGGCGCCCTTGCCGGTTGGGAAACCGATGCAATGCAGGCGCTCGTCCGTACCGGCCAGAACAAGCGGACCGATCGGGCTGGGCAGGACCGTGTAGCGGGTGTCGGGCATGGCGGATCGTCTCGGGCCGGCGGTTGCGCGCCTCGGGAGACCGCCATCCTACACGGAGGGAAGCGGCCCTCCTCCCCAGCGGATCTCGGGCCTGCCTGAGATCCGTCGAGCTTGTGGGGAGGAGTTGGAGGTGGGGGTGGTTGGGCGACCCTCAGCTTACGGAGGCTGGCGGAGCCACCCCCACTCCTAACCTCTCCCCATAAGGGGGAGAGGGACGCGCTCTGCCTGTAGGAGGAGAGGTGTGAAACCGGTAGGCTAGGAGGCGGAAAACCTACCCTATTCGGCCGCCTCGCTATAGGCATCCACCGGCGGGCAGGAGCAGACGAGGTTGCGGTCGCCGTAAGCGTTGTCGACGCGGTTGATCGGCGGCCAGTACTTGTCCATGCCGAGACTTCCCGAGGGGAAACACGCCGCCTCGCGGGAATAGGGCCGCTCCCACGGGCCGATCAGGTCCGCCACCGTGTGCGGCGCGTGTTTCAGCGGATTGTCGACCTTGTCCATCCGGCCGTCCTCGATGGCGCGGATCTCCTCGCGGATCGCCAGCATCGCATCGCAGAATCGGTCGATCTCGCCTTTGGTCTCGGATTCCGTGGGTTCGATCATCAGGGTGCCGGCCACCGGCCAGCTCATGGTCGGTGGGTGGAAGCCGCAATCGATCAGGCGCTTGGCGATGTCCTCGACGCCGATCCCGGCCGATTTCTGGAACGGCCGCACGTCGATGATGCATTCATGCGCCACCCGGCCCTGTGCCCCGGCATAGAGCACCGGATAGGCGCCCTTCAGGCGGCTCGCGATGTAATTGGCGTTGAGGATGGCCACGCGGGTGGCCTGGGTGAGGCCGCGCCCGCCCATCAGCAGGCAGTAGCTCCACGAGATCGGCAGGATCGAGGCCGAGCCGTAGGGCGCCGCCGAGACGGCCCCTTCCTCGGCCGTCCGTGGATCGGAGGGGAGGAACGGGATGAGATGCGCCTTGACGCCGATGGGACCCATGCCGGGGCCGCCGCCGCCATGGGGGATGCAGAAGGTCTTGTGCAGGTTGAGGTGGCTGACATCGGCGCCGATATCTCCGGGGCGCGCGAGGCCCACCATGGCGTTGAGGTTGGCCCCGTCGAGATAGACCTGGCCGCCATGGGCATGGACGATGTCGCAGATCTCGCGGACCCGCACCTCGAACACCCCATGCGTCGACGGATAGGTGATCATGCAGGCCGCGAGGTTTTCGCCGTGCAACTCGGCCTTCCGCGAAAAGTCCTCCACGTCGATGTTGCCGTGCTGGTCGGCGCCGACCACGACCACGCTCATGCCGCACATCTGCGCGGAGGCCGGGTTGGTGCCATGCGCCGAGGACGGGATGAGGCAGACCTTGCGGTGCCCCTCCCCGCGCGAGAGGTGGTAGGCCCGGATGGCGAGCAAGCCGGCATATTCCCCCTGCGCGCCGGAATTCGGCTGCATCGAGATCGCGTCGTAGCCGGTGATCGCGCAGAGCTTGTCGGAGAAGTCGCGCAGGAGTTCCTGGTAGCCCTCCGCCTGATCCGCCGGCACGAAGGGGTGGATCTCCGAGAATTCCGGCCAGGAGATCGGCAGCATCTCGGCGGTGGCGTTGAGCTTCATCGTGCACGAGCCGAGCGGGATCATCGCGCGGTCCAGCGCCAGGTCACGGTCGGCGAGGCGACGCATGTAGCGCGTCATCTCGCTCTCGGCCCGGTTCATGTGGAAGATCGGATGCGTCAGGTACGCGGAGGTGCGGAGATTTGCCTCTGGTAGACGCTGCGCCGGCCAGGCCTCGTCATAGGTCAAGCCTTCGCCGCCGAAGGCGCGCCACACCGCCTGGACGATATCGGGCCGGGTACGCTCGTCGACGGTGATGCCGATGCGGTCCGAGCCCACTTTCCGCAGGTTGATGCCGTTCTTCACCGCGTTCTGCAGGATCAACCCCTGGAAGGCGCCGACCTCGACGGTGATCGTGTCGAAGAAGCCCTTCGGCTCCACGGTGAAGCCGAGGCTCTCCAGCCCTTCGGCGAGGCGCACCGCGTCGCGGTGGACACGGGCGGCGATGGCCTTCAATCCGCGCGGGCCGTGGAACACCGCGTACATGCCGGCGATGACCGCCAGCAGCACCTGCGCGGTGCAGATGTTCGACGTCGCCTTCTCACGGCGGATATGCTGCTCGCGGGTCTGAAGGGCGAGGCGGTAGGCCCGGTTTCCCCGCGCATCGACGGAGACGCCCACGAGCCGGCCCGGCAGGGTGCGCTTATGCGCCTCGCGGGTGGAGAGATAGGCGGCGTGCGGGCCGCCATAGCCCATGGGCACGCCGTAGCGCTGCATCGAGCCGATGGCGATGTCGGCGCCCATCTCGCCGGGCGGCTTCAGCAGGGTGAGGGCCAGGGGATCCGCGGCCATCACCGCGACCGCGCCGGCCTCGTGCAGGCGGGTGATGACCTCCGAAAAATCGTGGATGGCGCCGCAGACGCCGGGATATTGGAAGACCGCGCCGAAGACCTCCGCCGGGTCGAGATCGGTCGACGGGTCGCCGACGACGACGGTCCAGCCCAGCGGCGCGGCACGGGTCTTCAGGACGGCGATGGTCTGGGGCAGGCATTCGCCGTCGACGAAGAAGGCGGTCTTGCCGTTGCGGGCGATGCGCGAGGCCATGCCCATGGCCTCCGCCGCCGCCGTGGCCTCGTCGAGGAGCGAGGCATTGGCGATGTCGAGGCCGGTGAGGTCGCAGACCAGGGTCTGGAAGTTCAGCAGCGCCTCGAGCCGGCCCTGGCTGATCTCGGGCTGGTAGGGTGAATAGGCGGTGTACCAGGCCGGGTTCTCGAAGATGTTGCGCTGGATCACCGGCGGCATCGTGGTGCCGTGGTAGCCCTGGCCGATGAGCGAGACGAGAAGCCGGTTCTTGTCGGCGATGCCGCGCATATGTTCGAGCACCCTGCGCTCGGTGAGCGACGTGCCGAAATCGATGCGCTCTTCCTGGCGGATGTCGGCCGGCAAGGTCTCGTCCACGAGGCCGTGCAGGCTCTCGGAGCCGATCACGGCCAGCATCGCCGCGATTTCGGCGGTGGTCGGACCGATATGGCGGCGATTGGCGAAATCGTAGGGATCGTAGCGATCGTTTGGCATGATGGGCCTCGGAGGTGCAATTGACGGCTGTGCGCGTCCCTCTCCCCTCTGCGGGAGAGGGTGGCCCGCGAATGCGGGTCGGGAGAGGGGAGCGCGTTGTCCGGAGAGGTCGCCCCCTCTCCCGCCTGCTCCGCAGGCACCCTCCCCCACCCAAATTGGGCTTGGCCCCATTTGGGCACTCAGGAACAGATCTCGGGCAGGCCCGAGGTCTGCGGGGGGAGGGTAAGTCAGCGCTATTTCGCGAACTCGGCGTAGGCGGCCTCGTCCATCAATCCGTCGAGGGAGGCGACGTCGTCGAGGCGGAGGCGATAGAGCCAGCCCGCGCCCTGCGGGTCGGTGCCGATGCTGGCCGGGTCCAACACGGCGGCCTCGTTGATTTCGGTGACCTCACCCGAGACCGGGGCGAACACGTCGGAGGCGGCCTTCACCGATTCCACCACCGCCGCGGCCTCGCCCTTGACGAGCTTGGCGCCGACCTTGGGAAGCTCGACGAAGACGAGGTCTCCGAGTTGCTCAGCCGCATGGGTGGTGATGCCGATGGTGGCGACATCGCCCTCGATGGCCAGCCACTCGTGCTCGTCCGTGAATTTCAGCATGATGCGCTCCGTGGAGAGGTGGTGTGGGGGAAGTCGGCCGGGGGCCGGGATTCAGCTGCGCTTGAAGCGCGCCGGCACGAAGGGAAGCGCCACGACCGAGACCGGCAGTCGCCGGCCGCGCACTTCCGCGAAGAGACGGGTGCCGGGCGTCGACAGGGCGGCGGGGACGTAGCCCATGGCGATGGGCGCCTTGAGGCTGGGGCTGAACCCGCCGGAGGTGACCCGGCCGATGGCCTCGCCGGCTTCCTCTGCGACGAGCGCGGCCCCTCCCCGCACCGGGGTCGGGCCCTCCGGCAGCAGGCCGACGCGCCGCGACGCGGGACCGTCACCGATCTCGCGGAGGATGCGCTCAGCGCCTGGAAAGCCACCCTCACGCGCGCCGCCCGCGCGGCGGACCGGCTGGATCGCCCAGGTCAGGCCTGCCTCGACCGGGCTCGTCCCGGCATCGATATCGGCTCCATGCAGGCACAGGCCCGCCTCCAGCCGCAGGGAATCGCGTGCGCCGAGGCCGACGGGCTCCACGTCCCTGTCCTGCAGCAACGCCTCGGCGACCGCATCCGCGGCATCCTCCGGAAGGGAGATCTCGAACCCGTCCTCCCCGGTATAGCCGGAGCGGCTGACGAGGGCGGACGCGCCGAGGATCTCCACCCACTTCACATCGAGGAAGCGCATGGCGGCGGTCTCCGGGGCGAGCCGCGCCAGGGCGCTCTCGGCCAGCGGCCCCTGAAGGGCGAGGAGCGCCCGGGGCAGCACGGTGATCTCGCACAGGCCGGCCAGACGGGCGCGAAGATGGGCCTCGTCCGCCACCTTGTTGGCTGCGTTGACGACCAGGATCAGGCTGTCGTCGAGGCGCGCGACCATGAGGTCGTCGAGGATGCCGCCGGTGTCACCGGTGAGGAAACCGTAGCGCTGCCGGCCGGGCGCCAGCCCCAGCACGTCGATGGGCAGGAGGGTTTCGAGGGCGCAAGCGAGGTCCGCCATGCCGCTCGGACCCGGCTTCAGCCGGATCTGGCCCATATGCGACACGTCGAACAAACCGGCCGCCTTGCGGGTGTGCAGGTGTTCGGCGATCAGGCCGGCCGGATAATGGAGCGGCAGCGCAAAACCCGCGAAGGGCACCATGCGGGCGCCGTGGCGCAGATGGAGCGCGTGAAGCGGTGTGCTGGAAGCGTCGAGCGGCATCTGGTTATCCCATGACAGAACGGCTCCGGACGCTCGATCGAGCGATCCGGCTACCCCCATCTGTCACGGTTACCTGAGAGCTTCTCCCGCCCCGGGAAGGGTGGGATTTCTCCTTCGGTGGACGCCCGCGAAGGCGCCTCTCTCCAGATTGTCAAAACGAAGCGGTGATTGTGCCTGAGAGTTTCCGGGGGTGGTTGCTCCGTCGGCGCCATGACCGGTTGGTACCGGCCTGGGCTCTCCCGCTTCGTCATTCGCTGACGGACAGAGCCTCGCATGACCTTCGCCGGGGCGCAAGGTTCGGGCTTTCACCTTGGCGCAACTGTCAGTCTATTGCACGATACTGCTGCCCTGCGGCACTTCCTCTCGCGCCGGATCGGAACCGGCGGGACTCGGCGCGGATTCCGTTGTCATGGCCATCGCATCCGGGCACGACCTCGCCGGCCCCCGCCCCCGGCAGACCAGACGCTCCGCTGACCTCGCCGACGCGAGCCTGACGGACAAGGCGCTGGAGATCCATCGCCGGCTCTGCCCCGTCTACGGCTGCCCGATTCCGTATTTCCACAGCCTCGATCCCTTGAGCGAACTCGTCTCCTCGCTCCTGTCGCACCGCACCCGGAATGCCGATTCCGGTCGTGCCTTCAAAGCGTTGCGGGCACGCTACCCGGATTGGGCCGACCTCGTGGGCGCGCCCGTGGAGGAGATCGAGGCCACCATCTCCGGCGTGACATGGCCGGAACTGAAGGCGCCCCGCATCCGTGCCATCCTGGCGGCGGTGGCCGAGCGCCACGGCTCCCTCTCGCTCGATTTCCTGAAGGAGATGGAGGTCGATGCGGCGCGCTCGTGGCTCGAGGCGATTCCGGGCGTCGGCCCGAAAACCAGCGCGGCGGTGCTCTCGTTCAGCCTGTTGCGGATGCCGGCCCTTCCGGTGGACAGCCACCACCACCGGGTGGCGCAACGCACCGGCCTCATCGGTGCGAAGGTCGATGTCGGCCCCTCGCATCCGATCCTGCGGGCGCAGCTTCCGGCGGAATGGAGCGCGCAGGATCTCTACGACAACCACGAGATCCTGATGCTCCATGGCCAGGCCGTGTGCCATCACCGCAACCCGGCTTGCGGGAGGTGCGTGCTGCTGGACATCTGCCCGACCGGGCAGGGGCGGGAGCGGGGCTAGGCGGAAGCGGAGGCGCTACCGCTTGGCGGCCCCGTACACGGCACTTCGCTCCCGTTTTCCAACCGCCACCACCGTCACGGTGACCGTCGTGTCGTCGACCCGGTAGACAAGCCGATAACCCGCCGACCTGAGCTTGATCTTGTAGCAATCCTTCAGGTCGGCATCGCGCAGCTTGTCCGCTTCGACCCTCGGGTTCAGCAGACGCTCGGCCAGCTTCTTCTTGAACTGGCCCCGGAGGGTCTCGCCGAGCTTGTGCCACTCCTTGAGCGCGGACGGCAGAAACTGGAGTTCAAAGGGCATCCAGGGTGACCCGCACGGGCACTTCCCCGGAGCGGGCTTTCACGATCGACGCCAGCACGTCGTCGTCAATGGCGTCCATCATGGCCTCGAAGGTCTCCGGCGGGACCATGTAGCCCATGACGCGGTTGTGGTTCAGGATCGCCACCGGTGCTCCGTCGGCGCGGTTCATCACCGATGTCGGACTCTTCTTCAGCTCCGACACACTCACCGCCACATCGGCCATGACACTCTGCAGCTGAGCTTCCATTCACGACTCCACCGCCTGCCGCCTCCCTGGAACGGCAGAGGCGATCTCGTCTCAGTACCAAATTGCGTACGAAAATTCGATCTTTTTCGGGTTCGATGCGGCGTATGCCGTCAAGCTGTGCACCTTGACCACCCATGGTGAGCCGTTCAGAACGCAAACGTCGGTGCCCTGACCCGAGCGTCGGCTTCTCCCTCGCCATCACGCCATAGGAACCACGCGCGATGACCGCGTTCACAGAGCTCGTGTTCTCGGGCGTTCAGCCCACGGGCAACCTGCATCTCGGCAATTACCTCGGCGCCATCAAGCGCTTCGTGGAGATGCAGGAGCGCGACGCGCAGTGCCTCTACTGCGTCGTCGACATGCACGCGATCACCCTGTGGCAGGACCCGGCCGCCCTGAAGGGCCAGATCCGCGAGGTCACGGCCGCCTTCCTCGCCGCCGGCATCGATCCGAAGCGCAGCATCGTCTTCAACCAGAGCCAGGTGCCGGCCCATGCCGAGCTCGCCTGGATTTTCAACTGCGTCGCCCGCCTCGGCTGGCTGAACCGCATGACCCAGTTCAAGGACAAGGCCGGCAAGGACCGGGAGAACGCCTCGATCGGGCTCTACGCCTATCCGGTGCTGATGGCGGCCGACATTTTGGCCTACCGCGCCACCCACGTGCCGGTGGGCGAGGACCAGAAGCAGCATCTCGAACTGACCCGCGATATCGCCCAGAAGTTCAACAACGACTTCTCGGAGTCGATCTCCGCCCATGGGCACGATGCGGGCGAGGGCTTCTTCCCGATCACCGAGCCGCTGATCGGCGGCCCGGCCGCCCGCGTCATGTCCCTGCGGGACGGCACCAAGAAGATGTCGAAATCGGACCCCTCCGACAATTCGCGCATCAACCTCACCGACGAGGCGGATACCATCGCCAACAAGGTGCGCAAGGCCAAGACCGACCCGGAGCCCCTGCCCTCCGAGACGGCCGGTCTCGCCGCACGGCCCGAAGCCGACAACCTCGTGGGCATCTTCGCGGCACTGAAGGGCGTCACCCGCGACGAGGTGCTGGCCGATTACGGCGGTGCCCAGTTCTCGGCCTTCAAGGGGGCGCTGGTGGAGCTCGCGGTGGAGACCCTCGCGCCGATCGCCTCCGAGATGAAGCGTCTCGTGGCCGATACCGACTATATCGACTCCGTCCTCGCCGATGGCTCCGAGCGCGCCGAGGCCATCGCGGCCCCGACGCTGGACGCGGTGAAGGACATCGTCGGTTTCGTCCGCCGCGGGCCACGGTTGCGGACCGTCCGGTAATGATCCGGGCGCTCGTCTTCGACGTCTTCGGGACGCTCGTCGACTGGCGCTCGGGAGTGGCCCGCGAGGCCGCACGCCTCCTCGGCGCGGAGGCGCCCTCCCTTGATGCCGGCGCTTTCGCGGATGCGTGGCGCCGGCGCTACGGGCCTTCGATGGAGACCGTGCGTTCGGGGGGGCGACCCTTCGTGGACCTCGATACCCTCCATGCGGAGTCCCTGCCCCTCGTTCTGGCGGAGTTCGGCATCGTCGGCGCGCCGGATGCCACACGGCGGGAACTCGTCCAGGCCTGGCACCGGCTCGACGCTTGGCCCGACGTACCGCACGCTCTGCGGCGCCTTCGGACGCGCCACCTCCTGGCGCCAAACTCGAACGGTCATATCCGGCTGATGGCCGACCTCGCCCGCCGCAACGGGCTGACCTTCGACGCGATCCTGGGTGCCGGCCATTCCCGCGATTACAAGCCGAAACCAGCACTCTATCGCGACGCGGTGGCGGCCTTCGGCTTCGCTCCGGCGGAGACCTTGATGGTCGCCGCCCATTCGGGCGACCTCGCGGCAGCGGCGAGCCACGGCCTGTCCACCGCCCATATCGCCCGCCCGCGCGAGCACGGGCCGGGCGGTGGCGAAACGGCGCCCAATGTTCCGGTCACTTATGCAGCCCGTGACCTCACGGATCTGGCCGACCAGCTCGGCTGCTGACGACGACGGAGCGGAAGGGTGAGCACGATGGCCGATTGGAACCCAGCCCTCTATACCCGCTTCGAGGACGAGCGTACCCGTCCGGCGGCCGAGCTCCTGGCCCGTGTGCCTCTCGAAGCCCCGCGCCTCGTCTACGATCTCGGATGCGGCCCCGGCAATTCCACCGCGCTCATCACTGCACGCTTTCCCGAGGCGGAGGTGATCGGCCTCGACACCTCGCCGGCGATGCTGGAGCGTGCGAGGAGCCGCCTGCCCGGCCTCGCCTTCGCGACGGCCGATGCGGCGACTTGGATCCCCGAGCAGGCGCCGGACCTGATCTATGCCAACGCCGTGCTGCAATGGCTGCCCGACCACCCGGTGCTCCTGCCCCGGCTCCTCGGCCTCCTGGCACCCGGCGGCGTGCTCGCCGTGCAGATGCCCGACAATCTTGCCGAGCCCTCGCACCGGATGATGCGCGAGGTGGCGGGTGCCGGTCCCTGGGCCGGGGCCATCGGCGATCCGGCCGTGGCCGGGCGGCTCGGGCGGATGCTGGAGCCGGCCGGCTATTACGACCTCCTGGCGCCCCTCGCGGCCGAGGTCGATGTCTGGCGCACCGCCTATCATCACCCGATGACGGATGCCGCCGCCATCGTCGAATGGGTCAGGGCGACCGGGCTCCGGCCCTTCCTCGACCCGCTGGACCCCGAGGACATGGCCGGGTTCCTCGCCGCCTACGCGACGGCGATCGATGCGGCTTATCCGCCGCGCAGCAACGGGGGACGCCTGCTCGCGTTCCCGCGGGTCTTCATCGTCGCCCGCCGGGCGGACTAAGCAGGCTCGCAAAAGTGGTCACCGGTTCTGCGTCCCAGAACCTGCGATACTTCAAGGGCCTAAGCGAGGTGAAGCGTTGGCTCGCCGACGCGAACCTGCTGAGCGCACCGACCCGGATGCGATGGCCGGGACGGTGCGCGGCCGGGTTTCAGCTCTCGCCGCGCGCCACGCGTGCCTCGTATTCCGGCAGGGCGAGCTGGCCTTCCTTCTCGACCCGCGCCTTGTCCTCGTCCGAGATCACGTCACCGACCATGTCGAGGCGCTTCCACAAGGCGAGCGGCGTCTCCTTGTCGGGGCGCGGCACGTATTTGTTCTGCGACACCTTCTGGTACTTGTGGATGTAGCGCGGGCAATTGACCCAGGCCTTCGTCACCTCGATCTTCACGAGGTACTTGGCCTCGGTGTATTCGGCCATCAGCGGATCGTCGCGCAGCATCCGGGCGTGTCCCTGGACGCGGACACGGTGCGGGGTCTCGAAATCGATGAACAGCAGCCCGACCTTGGACTGACCCTCGATGTTGCCCATCGAGTACCACATGCCGTTCCCGTCGAGGCCGGGGAAGACCAGCGTGTTGGCGTCGAGCACCTTCACGAAGCCGGTGCTGCCGCCCTTGTAGGAGACGGTGGGCATGCCGTCGGGATCGACCGTGGACAGGAAGAACATGTCGCGGCTGCCGATGAAGGCGGCCTCGTCGGGGCCGATCTCGTCATGCACCCAGCCGATGTCGAGACGCTCGGCGAGCTTGACGGTGTTGTACTCTTCCTGAAGCGCGCGATGCTCGTCGTAATAGAGCGAAGCCATGGGTGTCCTCCAACCTTCGGCCGCTCTCAGATGGGCAGCCGTTACGGAGCATGATCGCCGGATTTGCTTAAGAGTACAACGGGGGGCGTCCGTCTCTCCCCCCTTCGCTTCAGAGCCGCCGACTGCCGGGCCGGATCGCTCATGGAGGTCGGTGGCGTACGTCGTTGACGTATGGACGGTGTTGGCTTAGACGATCGGAATGCCCTCGCCCCTGCATACGGTCGCGGAAACCTCCGAGTTCGTCAGGGATGCGGATGCCGAGCGCATGCCGGCCGCAACTCGGACGGCCCTCAAGGACATGCTCGCCGCGAACCCGGAGGCGGGTGATCTCATCGTCGGCTCGGGTGGTATCCGTAAGGTGCGCGTCGCCGGGCGGGGCAAGGGCAAGAGCGGCGGCTATCGCGTTCTTGCTGCTTATGTCGGGCCCGATGCACCGGTCTACCTCCTGGCGGTTCTGAGCAAGGCGGACCGGGAGAACTTCTCGCCGGCGGAAGTCCAGCAACTGGCGCGGCTGACGCTGTCCATCAAGGCGCATTGGCAGAAGCGTGGAAGGTGACGCGCATCCATACGGCAACCAGGGCATCGCCCTCTCACAGGAGCAAGGTCGACCATGGGCAGGGATATTTTCGAACGAACCCTTTCCGCTCTGCGGGAAGCCGAGGAACACGCGCTGGGAGGGATGCCGGCCGGTCTCGTCGTCCATGTCCCCGAGACCGTCGATGTCGCCGGGATCCGCAAGCGGACCGGCAAGGCACAGCCAGCCTTCGCCGCGAGCATAGGCGTGCCCGTCGCAACTCTCAGGCAATGGGAGCATCAACGTCGCCAGCCTCAGGGGCCGGCGCGCGTACTCCTGGCTCTCCTCGACAAGAACCCTCGCCTCGTCGAGGAGACGCTCGGTCAGGTGCCATGACGGCAGAGAGATCGCCGCTCTTCCGCACTGGTTCGGGAGAGGGCGGCCTTCGCAAGATCGAGGGGCGGGCAATGGGAGCGTCATCTCCCGAGATAAACTTCCTTGCCCGGTCGCGCACGAAAAAGCCGGCCCCGCTCGCACGAAGCCGGCTTTCTCCGCGATGAGGCAGCCGAGCGAAGCCCGGCCGCCCATCACAAAAAATCAGTTCTTGGACTTGTCGACCAGGGCCTTCTCGGAGATCCACGGCATCATGCCACGGAGCTTCGAGCCGACTTCCTCGATCGGGTGACGGGCGAGCTTGGCGCGGGTGGCCTTGAACGAGGTCTGGCCGACCTTGTTCTCCAGCATCCAGTCGCGGGTGAACTTGCCCGACTGGATATCGTCCAGTACGCGCTTCATCTCGGCCTTGGTCTCGCTCGTGACGATGCGCGGGCCGGTGACGTATTCACCGTACTCGGCGGTGTTGGAGATCGAGTAGTTCATGTTGGCGATGCCGCCCTCGTAGATGAGGTCGACGATGAGCTTCACCTCGTGGAGGCACTCGAAATAGGCCATTTCGGGAGCGTAGCCGCCCTCGACCAGGGTCTCGAAGCCGGCCTTGATGAGCTCGACGAGGCCGCCGCACAGCACGGCCTGCTCGCCGAACAGGTCGGTCTCGCACTCTTCCTTGAAGGTCGTCTCGATGATGCCGGCGCGGCCGCCACCATTCGCCGAAGCGTAGGACAGTCCGAGATCGTGCGCATTGCCGGAGGCGTCCTGCGCGATGGCGATCAGGGTCGGCACGCCGCCGCCCTTGAGGTACTCGCCGCGCACGGTGTGGCCGGGGCCCTTCGGGGCGACCATGAGCACGTCGAGGTCCTTGCGGGGCTCGATGAGGTTGAAGTGGACGTTGAGGCCGTGGGCGAACAGGAGGGCGGCGCCCTGCTTCATGTTCGGCTCGAGCGACTCCTTGTAGATGTCGCCCTGGAGCTCGTCCGGGGTCAGCATCATGACGACGTCGGCCTGCTTGGCGGCGTCGGCGACGTTCATCACCGTGAAGCCCTCATGCTCCGCCTTCTTGGCGGTGGCCGAGCCCTCGCGGAGGGCGATGACGATGCCCTTCACGCCGGAATCACGCAGGTTGAGGGCGTGGGCATGGCCCTGGCTGCCGTAGCCGACGATGACGACCTTCTTGCCCTTGATCAGGTTGAGGTCGGCGTCACGATCGTAATAGACCCGCATGATGGAATGTCCTTTTCGCGTGGGGTGTCAGGGTCGGGCCTGGCCGTAGAGGGCCAGGAACTGGTCGACGGCGCGGGCCGCGTCGCGTCGGATCTCGGCGGCGTCGAGGTCGAGCGCGTCGCCGAGGAGAAGTCGGATCTGGACGTCGCGCCCGACCAGACCGAAGAAGGTCCGGAAGGCGGTCTCGCTGTCCTCGAAGGCGAGGAGCCCGGCCGCACGGCCCGCTTCGAGCACGGGCTTGACCCGCCCGCCGATGGCGAGGCGCCCGTTCGCCAGCACGATGGCGCCGAGGTTGCCCTTGCGCGACCCGGCATGCGCGATGGCGATGCGGTTCAGCACCACCGAGGTGCGGCCTGCGATCACATCGAGCCAGGTCACGGCGAAATCGAGCAGGCGCTCCCGCAGGGTCGCCGCATCGAGCACGCCCACCGCGTCGCGCCCCGCATGGACCCGCGAGGCCTGCCAGCGCACCGTGGCGGTGAGGAGACCGTCCCGGTCCCCGAACCATTTGTACAGGGTTTCCTTCGAGCAGCTCGCCCGGCGCGCGACCGCGTCCATGGTGAGCTGGTCGCCCTCTTCGACGAGGAGAGCGAGCACGGCATCGAGCACCGCCTGTTGGCGGGCCGAGGGCGCCTCTTGCACCGTCTCGTCGCGTGCGACCGTCGCGCTCATGCTTCCAGAAAACCAGTACCGTACCGTACGGTACGCGGCGGCATAGGCCGATTCGGTTTCCCGGACAAGAGGCGGTGTACCCCCGGTCGAACCTTATTCAGGCAGTTTGAGGCCTTCGCGAGCGAACACGGCCTGCACGGCGGGCCGCGCCGCCATGGCGCGGGCATGCGCGGTCCAATGGGGAAAGCGCTCCGCCATGTCGAAACCGAGCGTCGGGCCGCGGCCCCAGGTCCAGAACAGCAACAGGTAGGGATCGGCGACGCTGTAGGCTTCGCCGACGGCCCAGCCACCGTTGGAGAGCTTGACCTCTGTCATGGTGAAGAGGTCGCCGCAGGTCTCGACTCCCTTGGCCTGGATGCCCGGGAAGGCCGTCTCATCGCTCGTGTAGCGCTCGGCCCGGCGGATATGCGCGTAGGCGATGTGATGGCCGGTGGAGAGCCAGCCCAGCCATTCGTCGACCCGCGCCTGATCGCGGGGCGCTTGCGGCCACAGGCCGGCCTGCGGATGACTGCGCGCGATGTGGCGCAAGATAGCGGTGTTCTCGGTGAGCACCCAATCCTCCTCCACCAGCGCCGGCACGCGGCCGCGCTCGTTGACGGCGAGGTATTCGGCCGCCCGCTGGTCGCCCTTGGCGAGGTCGAGCCGCACGGTCTCGTAGAGCGCTCCCGTCTCCTCGAGGGCGATGTGGGAGGCGAGCGAGCAGGCGCCGGGGGCGTAGTAGAGGGTGGTCATGGAGCTGAGCTTTCCTCGGTCTCACTATCGAATTGCAAGCCGATCAACGCTGCCACCTTGGCGCGGACTTCCGCGAGTATGGGATCGGGGACTGTCCCGAGGGAGCGGAGGATGCGCGCTCTGCGGTCGATGGAACGCACCTGATCGGCGAGGACTGCGCCGTCAGCGCCTAACCCCTCGGGCAAAAAGACTTTCGTCGGCCAGGGATCGCGATTGCGGGTGACCGGGCAGATGATGATCCGCCGGGTCAGCGTGTTCATCTCCAGGGTCGAGATAATGAGGACCGGTCGCTTTCCGCGTTGCTCGGTTCCGAGAACGGGGTCGAGATCGACGAGGATCAGGTCACCCGGCTCATGCGGCCGATCAGCGGGGATCGTCATCATTGATGATCTCGGAACCGACATCCGGTCCCCAATCGACGGTCGGAGGCTCGAAATCAGGCCCGAGTCTCCTCATCTCCGCAGCCATTTCCGCCATCGTGAAGACGGGGAACCCGTTGACGTAACGGCGGGCGGGCGGAGGTGCGAGGGGAGCAGGCACCGGATCGATGTCCACTTCCTGCCCCTCGACAAGACCGAGCTTCCGCACGTCCTCTCGGGTCACTGAGAGGACGAAATCGTCCCCACTCCGTTCCAGCCTCGCTCTCATCGCATCATCCCCGGCACATCTCCGGCACCTTATCACCGTCGGCGAAAAAGCCTCACATCGCTTCCGAGCCACGCCCCATGGCCGCGATGCCCGTGCGGGAGATCTCCACGAGGCCGATCACCGTCATCAGGCCGATGAAGCGGTCGATCTCCTCGGTGGTGCCGGTGACCTCGAACACGAAGGAGTTCAGGGTCGCGTCCAGGGTCTTGGCGCCGAAGGCGGCGGCGAGGGTCAGCGATTCGGTGCGGTGCTCGCCCGTTCCCGCCACCTTGACGAGGCAGAGCTCACGCTCGAGGGCCTTGCCCTGGAGCGTGAGGTCGACGACCCGGTGCACGGGCACGAGCCGGTCGAGCTGAGCCTTGATCTGCTGGATCACCGCATCGGTGCCGGCGGTGACGATGGTGATGCGCGAGATGTGGCGCGCCACCTCGGTCTCCGACACCGTCAGGCTCTCGATGTTGTAGCCACGTCCCGAGAACATCCCCGCGATCCGCGCGAGGACGCCCGGCTCGTTGTCCACGATGACGGCGAGGGTGTGCCGGTTGATCGGCTCGACCCGACCGGCATCGGGGTAGTGTGTGTTCATGGCGTTCATCACGTCTCTCCTCCGTGCCGTCGGTCAGACCAGCATCTTGCCTTCCTCGGAGATCACGTCGCCGAGGTCCATACCGGTCTCGCCGAGGTAGTCGGAGAGCAGCATCTCGTTGTGCGCCTTGCCCGACGGGATCATCGGGAAGCAGTTCTCTTTCTTGTCGACGATGCAATCGAAGATGACCGGGCCGTCATGGGCCAGCATCTCGGCGATCGCCCCGTCGAGCTCGCCCGGCTTGTCGCAGCGCATGCCCTTGGCGCCATAGGCCTCCGCCAGCTTGACGAAGTCCGGCAGGCTTTCCGAATAGCTCTGCGAATAGCGCGAGCCGTGCAGCAGCTCCTGCCACTGCCGCACCATGCCCATATACTCGTTGTTCAGGATGAAGATCTTGACCGGCAGGCGATACTGCACGGCGGTCGACATCTCCTGGATGTTCATCAGGATCGAGGCTTCGCCGGCGATGTCGATGACGAGACCGTCCGGATTGGCGAGCTGGGTGCCGATGGCCGCGGGCAGGCCGTAGCCCATGGTGCCGAGGCCGCCGGAGGTCATCCAACGGTTCGGCTCGTCGAACTTGAAGTACTGCGCCGCCCACATCTGGTGCTGGCCGACCTCCGTGGTGACGAAAGTCTTCCGGTCCTTGCAGGCCTCGTAGAGGCGCTGCACCGCGTATTGCGGCTTGATGATCGTGCCCGACGGCCAATAGGCGAGGCAGTCCCGCGCCTTCCACGTGCGGATCTTGGCCATCCACTCGTCGAAGCGGCCCTGGTCGGGACGCTTGGGCAGGGCCTTCCAGGCCGCGAGCATGTCTTCGAGCACCGAGCCGCAATCGCCGACGATGCCGACATCGACCTTGACCACCTTGTTGATCGAGGAGGCGTCGACGTCGATGTGGATCTTCTTCGAGAACGGCGAGAACGCGTCGAGACGGCCGGTGATGCGGTCGTCGAACCGGGCGCCGATGCAGACCATCACGTCGCATTCGTGCATGGCGAGGTTGGCCTCGTAGGTCCCGTGCATGCCCAGCATGCCGAGGAACTGCGGGTTGGAGGCCGGGAAGGCGCCCAGACCCATCAGGGTCGAGGTGACGGGAAAGCCGGTGACCTCGGCCAGCTGGCGCAGGAGCGCCGAGGCGTGCGGGCCGGAATTGATGACGCCGCCGCCGGTATAGAGGACCGGACGGCGGGCATTCGCCATCAGCTCGACGGCGGACTGGATCGCCTGCGCGTCGCCCTTGAAGGCGGGGCGGTAGGTCTTGTGGCCGTTATGGGTGGGGCGCTCGTAGATCCCGCTGGCGAACTGGATGTCTTTCGGCAGATCGACCACGACGGGGCCCGGCCGGCCGTTCGAGGCGACGAAGAAGGCCTCGTGCAGGATGCGCGGCAGGTCGTCGATCGATTTGACCAGGTAATTGTGCTTCGTGCAGTGGCGGGTGATGCCGACCGTGTCGCATTCCTGGAACGCATCGGTGCCGATCAGGTGCGTCGGGACCTGGCCGGTGATGCAGACGAGGGGGATCGAATCCAGCATCGCGTCGGTGAGCCCGGTGACGATGTTGGTGGCGCCGGGGCCGGAGGTGACGAGGACGCAGCCGACCTTGCCCGAGGAGCGGGCATAGCCCTCGGCCGCATGAACCGCGCCCTGCTCGTGCCGCACGAGGACGTGCTTCAGTTCTTCCTGGTGGAAGAGTGCATCGTAGATCGGCAGCACCGCACCGCCCGGATACCCGAACAGCGTATCGACACCCTGATCCCGGAACGCCCGGATGACCATTTCGGCCCCGGTCATGACCTCGCCGCTCATCGTCTCAACTCCCTGAAACCCGGTTGCTCGTTCCGTGTCACGTCTTGGCTCAGGCAACAAAAAAGGGCCCCGAAGGACCCTGCATGCGCCACCATCCGGATCGCGATCCTGCTGTCAGGACCGCCCCGTCGGTGGCGCTTTCGTTACGATAAGGATGACACGCATCGACTTGAAAACTTTGCTCTGTGACCCGCCGAATGGCGAATCGACATTTCGAGGGGTCTAAATACAGAAGCAATCCATCACGGTCAACGGCCAATCAGAGGCAGGCTCATCGATGGTCGGTGGCGAAAACGTCGCGTGCGATCGCCACGGCGTTGAGCGCCGCAGGGAACCCCGCATAGGGAATCATCTGCATGATCGTCTCGATCAAGGCCGCCGGCGTCACGCCGACGCGGAGGGCGGCCTGCATGTGGACCTTGAGTTGGGGCGCGGCCGTTCCCATCGCCGTGAGGGCGACGACCGTGGCGATCTCCCTCGTCTTCACATCGAGCCCGTCGCGGGAAAATACGTCGCCGTAAGCGAACTCGACGATGTATCGGCCGAGATCGGGCGCGATGTCGTCGAGACTTCTGACGACCGCCGCGCCGTGCGGGCCGCTGATGGCCTCCAGTTGAGCCAGTCCGCGCTGATAGCGGGTTTCAGTCGGTGCTTCCTGCGCCTCGGCATGTTGGGCCGCCAGCGGGAGGGCCGTTGCCGAGGTCAGCACGGTACGTCGGGTCATCGTCATTGTCCTTGCTCTCGCGCGTTGCTTCCAGGGCCCGGTAGTGGGTGATCTTGTCATCCAGTCCCGCGATGAGGTCCGACAGTTCCGACCTGCGCGCGATCAGCGCGATGCGATGCGCCTCGAGGAGACTGCGACGGGCTTCGAGTGTCGCGTCGCCCTCCGCGCGCAGACGGCTGTTTGCGAGCCGCTCGCGCATGGGCATATCCATCGCCTGGAGCTTGCGAAGGAAGGTCGCCCAGACGAGGTCGTCGCTTCCGTAATCCCGCCGACCGCCGGAATCGCGCCCGCTGCGAGGGAGCAATCCGATCCGCTCGTAGTATCGAAGCGTGTCGACGCTGAGCCCGCTCCTCGCTGCGAAGGCACTGATTCTCATCGCGAAACCCCTTCGGTAAAGGCTGTCTACGAGCTGGAGTGCGCTCCAGGTCAAGCGGCTTTTCGACGGTACGGCGAGACCGCTCCGTTCGGCCCGGAAGGTTGCGCCCCGGCCGCTCTCTTGGCTGCACGCGGCAGCCTTCGATCGCCTTGCATCCGGCGGCATTGGGATAGCGAACCCGTTTGCGCCGGAGCGCCCTGTCGTCCTATCTGGCGGGGATCCGAAATCGTACTTCCTCAGACCCCGCCGGGACGATGCCTCAGTCCGAGATGACGGCCTATCTCATCCTCGACGTGGCCGGCACCGGCTTCGCGATGCGACGCTCGTCCGTGAGCGAGGTCCTGCCCCTCCCCCGCCTCCATCCGCCCACCCTGATGGGTACTTGGCTCGCCGGGTTCCTCGATCTCGGCGGGACGACGGTGCCGGTGATCGATCTCGGCCGGCTCCTGATGCTGCCGCCCATGCCCGCACGGGAGGGCGATCCCTACCGCCACCTGCTGCTGTCGGCCGATCGCGGCACGGCGATCCTGGTGGACCGCGCCCGCGATCTGGTTCTCGTCGCCCCGGACGCCGTCCGTGCGCGGGCGCCGGAGACCAGTCTCAACGGCTGTGTCGTCGGCGAGATCGTACAGGGCGAGCAGCTCACCCAGATCCTCGGCATGGACCGGCTCCTCGACGCCGAGGAGCGCCGCCGCGTGCAGGCGCTGACGGAGGCCGCCGCCGCGCGCCTGTCCGATCTCGCCCGTCTCGAAGACGCGTGAACCGCATGCCGCGTCCGAACGAGGTAGGCCCGACAGTGGTTCTGTCTGGGAAGTCCGCCGCATGAAGCGCCCGGTGCGTGCCGTCGCGGAGATCGATCCGGGGTTTCCCGCCCTCAAGGACAAGGTGATCGCCCGGACAGGGCATCACTACTACGCCGACAAGGACGATCTGCTCTTCGACCGGTTGCGCAAGCGCTTCAAGGCCTGCCGCCTTGCCGATTCCCAGGCCTATCTCGCGCATCTCGACGGCGAGGCCACCGGACCGGCGGAATGGGCCGCCCTGGAGGCCGAGATCACCATCGGCGAGACCTTCTTCTTCCGCTACGCCGAGCAGTTCGCGGCGTTGCGCGGGACCATCCTGCCCGGCCTGATCGCCGCGCGGGCGGAGGCGAAGTCCCTGCGGATCTGGAGCGCCGGCTGTTCCACCGGGGCGGAGCCCTATTCCATCGCGATCCTGATCCACGAACTCCTCGGCGATGCGCTGCACGAGTGGCGGATCGACATCACCGGCACGGATATCAGCACCGAAGCGCTGGCGACGGCGCGGGCGGCGCTGTTCG
Source organism: Methylobacterium sp. CM6241 (assembly GCF_054817845.1). Lineage (NCBI taxonomy): Bacteria > Pseudomonadati > Pseudomonadota > Alphaproteobacteria > Hyphomicrobiales > Methylobacteriaceae > Methylobacterium > Methylobacterium sp. CM6241. The sequence continues at coordinate 2,915,467 of NZ_CM139246.1, read as the reverse complement.
GGCGCTGGGCCCTGCGGACATTGCCGCCGGAAGAGCATGCCCGCTATTTCGTCTGCGGTCCTTCGGTGCCGGGGATCGCGCGCGAGGGCAGCTTCACCCTGCGGCCCGAGTTTCGAAGGATGGTGCGCTTCGAGCACCACAACCTGGTGAGTCTTCTCGACGGTACGGCGCCATCGCATTTCGCCGATTTCGACCTCATCCTCTGCCGCAACGTGCTGATCTACTTTCAGGCCGATGCTGTCCTCGGAATCGTGCGCGCCCTGGGACGCCGGCTGGTGCCGGACGGCTGGTTGCTCATCGGCCATGCCGAGCCGAACCCGGCCTTCGCCGGCACGCTGCAGCCGATGAACCTGCCCGGTACGGTGGCCTACCGACCGCTCGGCGGCGATGCCGTCGCCGTCACGCCCCCCGCGCCGCCCATCGTCCTGCCTCCGGTGACGGTCGCGGAGCCGTTTCCCCCCGTCGTCGAGCTGCCGCGATTCGTCCCGCTTCCACCCGTCGTCGTCGAGACCATCCCGCCGCTCGCGGAGCCCGTCGAAGCCGAAGATCCGGACACGGTTCTCGATGCGATCCGGGCTTTGGGGGATTCCGGCCGGATCGCCGAGGGCTGGCGCATGGTCCGCGATGCCCTCCTCGCCACGCCCACGGACGCGCGACTCCACTACTATGACGGGCTTCTCGCCTATGGGCTCGGGCGCGAGGCCGAGGCCGAGCGGGCATTGCGCGGGGCACTCTATCTCGACCGGAGCTTCGCGATGGCGCATTACCAACTCGGCCTTCTGCTCGCCGCCATCGGCCGGCACGCGGAGGCGGATCGGGCTTTCGACAACGCCATCCGCTTCGGCCGGGCCCAGCCGTCCGACGCCTCCGTGGCGGAAGGAGACGGCCTGACCGCCGGGCAACTGGTCGCCAATGCCGATGCCGCCCGCATGCGCATGAGGAAACCCGTATCGTGATCGAACCGCCCGCCGGGACTGCCGAAGTCGATCCCTACGTGGCCGCCCTCCTCGCCGAGCGCACCGTTGCCCTGGCCCGCCGTGGACGGGAGAGCACGGCTCGGGTCGCGATGACGCCCTTCCTCGTCTGCCAGTCGGGCGACGATCGCTACGGCCTGCCCCTGGAGGCGGTGGCGCAGGTGGTGCCGGCCCGTTCCTATACGCCGGTGCCGGGGGCGCCGGCGGAGCTGCTGGGCCTCATCGCCCTGTCCGGTCGCGTCGTCAGCGTCCTCAGCCTGTCCGGTGCGCTGCGGCGACCGGTCTCGGCCAGGCCTGGCGACATGCCGGCCTCGGCAGGACATATCCTCGTGCTTCGCGGAGGGATCATGCCGCTCGCCCTCGCCGTCGACCGGGTTCTCGCGGTCAGCGATGTGGACGGCGCCTTCGCGAGTGCCCCGCTTCATCTCGGCGGCTTGGGTGCGGACGCGGTTTCGGGCTATGCACCGGCACCCGGCCAGGACGCCGCCCGCCAGGGCGGCGAGGCCGGCTTCGTCGTCATCGATCTGCCGCGCCTCCTGCGGCGATACCTGCCTCAAAGCTGACGGCAAGGCTCATCTGGCCTTTCCCCGTCGAGCGGTTTCGGAGCATCGCCAAGCGTGTCGATCTCGATTGGAAAACGGATCCTCTTCGGCTTCGTCGTCGTCACCCTGGTGATGGTCGGACTGGGCGCCTATGCGCTGAGCCAGATCGGGGCCGTCCGCGACAACACGACGACGATCGTCTCGCGGGACCTCACCATCGCGCGCAAGCTCGACGATCTCGGCAACAAGTCTCGTGACCTCGGCAACCTTCGGCGCAACGGCGTGATCGCCGCGCTGATGCGCAACCGGCCCGATACCGAGATCGCCGCGATCATCGACACCTGGCGCCGCGTCGCCTCCGAATCCGAGGCTATCCTCGTCGACACCGTCCGCACCGCCGACGGCTATTCCGCGACGGCGCCGTCGCCGGAGCGTGCCGCGATCTGGAAGAGGCTCGGCGAATCCGCGACTATTGCCGCCACGGATTTCCGGAAGCTGCGGACCGCCAGCGAAGTTCAGCTTTCCGCCATCGCGGCCAAGGATGTCGATGGGGTGGAGGCCCGCAACTCCGATCTGAACCGCCTGCAGGACGAGTTCCTGCGCGATCTCGACCGCACCCGCGACCTGCTCGATCAGGGGATCGATGCCGGCCAGCGCCGGGCCACCGACATCTACGAGCGCAGCCTCGTCTCCATCGTGCTCATCCTCGCCTTGTGCGTTCTCCTCAGCATCGTTGTCACCGGCCTCATCCGCCGGGGCGTGGTGAAGCCCCTCGAAGAGGTCATGGCCTTCGCCGAGCAGGTCGGATCGGGCGACCTGACCCGCACCCTCGACCGTACGGGGGGCGACGAGATCGGCCGTCTCGCATCGACCTTGAACAGAATGGTCTCGGGTCTTGCCGACCTCGCCCGGACCAATCGGGCGGCCACGTCCGACCTCAATGCCGCTGCCGCCGAGATCCGCGCTTCCGCCCAGGAACAGGCGGCCAGCGTCGAGGAGCAGTTCGCGGCGGTGCAGGAGACAGCCGCCACGGTGGATGAGATCACCCATTCCGGCGCCCAGATCGGCAAGCGGGCGAGCGAGGTCATCGCCACCGCGCAATCGACCGCGCAGATCTCGCGGGCAGGCCTCAGGGCTGTCGCCGATACGGCCAAGGCCATGGATGCCATCCGCGAGCAGGCGGAGGCCGTCGCCGGCAACATCGTCTCGCTCAGCGAGAAGACGCAGGCGATCGGCGAGATCATCACAACCGTCAACGACATCTCGGAGCGCACCCATCTGCTGGCGCTCAACGCGGCGATCGAAGCGGCGGCGGCGGGCGAGAGCGGCCGGAGCTTCGCCGTGGTCGCCTCGGAGATGAAGCTTTTGGCCGATCAGGCCAAGGCGGCGACCGCGCAGGTGCGCACCATCCTGTCGGAGATCCAGAGGGGCATCAACACCTCGGTCATGCTCACCGAAGAGGCGGTCAAGCGCACGAGCACGGGCAAGGCCCGCTCGGACACGACCCAGCGGACCATCGAGGAGATCACCGCCAAGGTCGAGGAGAGCGTCCAGACCTTCCAGCAGATCGTCGCCTCGACCAACCAGCAGCAACTCGGAATCGAGCAGGTGATGGGGGCCCTCCAGAACATCCGGCAGGCGAGCCAGCAGACCGCCGCCGGGACCCGTGAGGTGGAAGCGGCCTCCGCCAATCTCACCGAACTCGCCCAGGCGCTCCTGACGCTCGCCGACCGATACCGGCACTGAGGGGAGAGGCCGGGCGACCGCCACCCATGGATATCCGCCAGCAACTCCTCGCGGCCTTCGAGGTCGAGCATCGCGAACATATCGACGCGATCCGCGCGGCCCTGGCCGGTGCGGCCGGGGACGTGCCGCCCGACTGGAACGACGTGTTCCGCCGGGCGCACAGCCTGAAGGGCGCCTCGCGGGCCGTGGACCTTCCGAAGGTCGAAGCCGTGGCGCATCGGCTCGAGACCCTGTTCGAGCGGATCGTCGCCGGTGACGGCACCCTCGACCGGGAGGCGACGGGCGCCGTTCATCTCGCCCTGGATCGGATCGAAGCCTATGTCGCCGCGCTCAAGGGCGAAGCGGACCCGGCCATGCCGGCGGATGCGCTCGCGTCCCTCGACCGCTGCCTCGCCGGGCCGTCCCCGGCTCAGCCCGACCCTCCCGTCGAGTCCCCTCCTCGGCAGCCCGGTCCACCGGCGGAGAGCGTTCCGGCGCAAGCGGGACTGCAGAAACCTGCATCGACGCCCACCGAGCCCGGCAGCGATCCGGGAGTGCTCCTGCGCGTGCCGGCGGATGCGGTGGAGGCGCTCACGCGGGCCTCACACGAGCTCGCCAGCGCCCTCGGGGCGGAATCCGCGGTGGGCGAAGGTCTGGCTCGGCTCCAGCGGGATGCCGCCGCCCTCGGGCGCCGGGCCGAGAGCCTTCGCGGGAGCAAGGCGCAATCCGGTACGACCCGGCCTCGCCCCTCCGATGCCGAGACGGCGGAACCCGCCCTCGACGCCATGAGGGCGGAGCTGCGCGGCTTCGAGACGGCGCTCCTCGCGCTCGCCCGCGATGCGGCGCAGCTCGCCCAGATCCGCACCGGAATCATCGCCTCGGCGGAAGCGGCCTCCACCCGGATCGGGCGGGAGGCCGAGCGCCTGACCCTCGTGCCGGCCGAGACCGTCTTCGGTGCGTTTCCGCGTGCGCTCCGCGACATGGCGCGAGAATCCGGTCGTGAGATCGACGTCGTCGCGCGCGGTCTCGATCTGCCCGTCGACCGCGCCATGCTGCAATCGCTGAAGGACCCGGTCCTCCACGCCCTGCGCAACGCCCTGAGCCACGGCGCAGAGACGCCCGAGCAGCGTGAACGCCAGGGCAAGCCGCCCGCGCTCGCGATCACCCTCGATATCGCGGTGCGCGGCGGCCGGCTCGTCCTCGGCATCCATGACGACGGGCGCGGGCCGGACCTGCGCGCCATCGAGGCGACGGCGCGCGCGCGGGGCCTGATCGGGGCCGGCGACGGCGACCCCGATACCCTTCTGGCGCTGGTGTTCGAGCCCGGCTTCTCCACCGCCTCCGCCGTCGATACCCTGTCCGGCCGGGGCATCGGCCTCTCCGTCGTTGCCGACGCGGTCCGACGTCTCGGAGGCAGCGTCCGGCTCGAGCCGCGTGTTCCGGCCGGGACGTCGCTGATCATGCATCTGCCGCTTTCGGCGGCGCGGCGGACTTTGCTGCTGGTCGATGTCGGTGCCTCGCTCTTCGCCCTGCCGAGCGCCAGCGTGGAACGTCTCCTGCGCCTCGACCGGTCGAGCCTCTACACCGCCATGGGCCGGATCATGGTGCGGCTGCCGAGGGAGCGCGGCGAGGATCTGTCCCTTCCCCTCGTGGATCTGGCGAGCCTCGTCGGGGTGACGAGCGAGGAGAGCCGCCCGGGCGAGGGACACACGGTGACGGCGGTGCTGATGCGCTCGGGCGGCCGGTCATGGGTGCTGCGGATCGATGCTTTGCGCGACGTCCGAAACCTCCTCGTTCTGCCGGCGCCGCCCATCGGCGCGGATCCGCGCCTGATCTCGGGCACCGTCGTCCTGGGCGGCGATACGCCGGTTCTCGTCCTCGATCCCGACGGCCTCGCGGCGCGTGCGACCGAAACAAATCACGCTGCGCCCGAGCCTGTTGAAGACCGCACCGGAACAGCCGCGCTTCCGCGACGTTCGACGATCCTGGTCGTTGACGATTCCATCACCACGCGAACCTTGGAGAAGGGTATTCTGGAATCGGCGGGCTACCGCGTTGTCGTCTGCGTCGACGGGCAGGATGCGCTCGACCGCCTCCGCGCCGGGATCGAGCATGTGGATCTCGTCGTGGCCGATGTGGAGATGCCGCGCCTCGACGGGTTCGGCCTGCTGAAAGCCCTGCGGGCGGACGAGTCTTTCGCCCGCCTTCCCCTCATCCTGATGACCTCGCGGGGGGATGCCGACGATGTCGCACGGGGGCTCGGTCTCGGCGCGGATGCTTATCTGACGAAACAGACGTTCGACCAGCGCCAGCTTCTCGATACGATCGGGCAATTGTTGTGAGTGACACCGAACAGAGATCCGTCGAGGCGTCTCAGATCACGAGACAGGGCGCCCGCCTGCGCGTGATGCTGGTGGAGGATTCCCTCGTGGTGCGGGAGCTGTTGCGTCACATCGTCGGCCGCGATCCGCGCCTGGAAGTGGTGGCGGCGGTCGCCTCCGGCGAAGAGGCGCTCGCGGCACTCTCCACTGCCCGCCCCGACGTCATCTCGATGGATATCCGCCTCCCCGGCATCGACGGGCTGGAGACCACGCGCCGGATCATGGCCGAGCGGCCGACGCCGATCGTGGTCATCGCCGATTCGGTGGAGGATTCCTCCCTGCGCATCTCCATGAACGCGCTGCGCGCCGGTGCGCTCTCCGTGGTCGAAAAGCCGGTGGCGACGACCAATGCCGGCTACGACGCCGTTTCCACCGAGATCTGCACGCAGCTGCGCATCATGGCCGAGGTGCCGGTGATCCGTCGCCGGCCGATCGGCTCGGAATGGGCCGGACGCCGGGCGGCCGCCCTGTCGCCGTCGGACTTCGCCGCGCCCCCGGCCGCCTCGGACGCCGCGAGCGTTCTGGCCATTGCCGCCTCCACCGGCGGCCCGCCTGCCCTCGCCCGCGTCATCGGCGGATTGCCGGATGGGTTTCCGCTCCCGATCCTCGTGGTCCAGCATATGGGGGCGGCCTTCATGGAAGGCTTCGCCTCCTGGCTGAACGGCGTCGTCTCCCTGCCGGTGAGGCTCGCGGCCGATGGCGAGCGGGCCGAGCCGGGCCATGTCTACGTGGCGCCGGGCGACAGGCACCTCGAATGGGCGCCGGGCGGAAACCTCCGTCTCCTGGATGCCGCGCCCGTCGGCGGCCAACGCCCGGCCGCCACCGTCATGTTCGCTTCGGTGGCCCGCCATGCCGGCGCGCGCGGCATCGGCGTGCTCCTCACCGGCATGGGCGAGGATGGCGCCACGGGCCTTCTGGCCATGCGCCAGGCCGGCGCCCAGACCGTCGCCGAACACGAGAGCACCGCCGTGGTGTTCGGCATGCCGGCGGCGGCGATCCGCCTTTCGGGAGCCTCCGCGATCCTCCCGCTCGACCGGGTCGCGCCCCATCTCGTCCGGCTCGCTCTCCCGGGCCTCGCCGCGGCGGACCCCTTCGCATGAGCGGGACCGGCATACCCGACGAGGCTGCGCCCCGGCCTCGCATCCTGCTGGTGGAGGATTCCGAGACGCAGGCGCTGGAACTGCGGCTGCTCCTGGAGAGCCACGGCTTTTCGGTGGAGCGCTGTCCCACGGCCGAAATGGCCCTCGACCATCTCAATACCCGCCTGCCCGACCTCGTCGTGGCCGACCACCACTTGCCGGGAATGAACGGCGACGAGTTCACCCGTCAGCTGCGCCTGTCGCTCCGTACCCGTGCTCTCCCCCTGCTGATGCTAACGGGCGCCCGCGACGGTGAACGCCAGGGGCTGGAGAGTGGTGCCGATGCCTATGTGGCGAAATCCGCCGACCGGGACATCCTGATCCTGCGCATCCGTGCCCTCCTGCGCGAGCGTCATGGCGGTAGCGCCCCCGGCGACGGGCCGGGCGTGTCGGCGTTTCGGCGCGGACGCGTTCTGGTGGTCGATGGCAGTGCGACCTATCGCACCTTCCTCGCCGGCCTCCTGGCGCATGAGGGCCACGAGGTCCGTACCGCCGCCACCCACGATTCCGCCCTCGCGGCCCTCGACGAGGCCGACGCCGCCTTCGATTGCGTGACCATCGACCTCCTCGGCCCCGCCTATGACGGCCTAGCCCTATGCAGGGCCATCGACCGCCGCCGGGCGGCCGGGATCGAGGCGCGGGAGGCGGGAGCGCCGACGTTCCACCTCGTCGGCATCGCCGGCAGCGCGCCGGCCAAGGATTTCCTGGTGGAAGCCTACGCTGCGGGGGCCGACGACGTGGTCTCGAAGGCCGATGGCGAAGTCCTCGTCATCCGCGTCAGGGGCCTGGTCCGGCGCAAGCTTCTGGAAGAAGACGACCGTCGCATCGCCGGCGAGTTCGGTGCTCGCGAGCGCGCCCTCGAACGCGCGCGTGCCGAGGCCGAGGCGGCCGAGGCGCGTGCCGCCCTGGCGGGTGCCCTCGAACAGGCCAACCAGGATCTCGCCACCGCCAACCGCAAGCTCACGGATGCCCAGGCCAAGCTGGTCCAGGCCGCCAAGATGGCGTCCCTCGGCGAGCTCGTGGCCGGCATCGCCCATGAGATCAACAATCCCCTCGCCTTCATCCTCGCGCATCAGGGCACGGTCGAGCGCCTGCTCGGCGAGATCGCGGATTCCGAGGCGGAACTCGCGTCGCACCGGTCGCTCGCCAAGTGCCGCGACCGTGTCGGCTCCATGCGCCTGGGCCTCACGCGCATCCAGGATCTCGTTCTGAACCTGCGCAAGTTCTCGCGGCTCGACGAAGGTGAGCGCACCCTCGTCAACGTACCCGAATCGATCGAGACGGTGCTGGCACTGATCCAGCACAAGCTCGGGACACGGATTACCGTCGAACGCGACTTCTCGGGCCGGCCCGAGATCCATTGCACCCCCGCCCTCCTCAATCAGGTCGTCATGAACATCCTCGGCAATGCCGCCGATGCCATGCCGGAATCCGGCACCATCTCCATCGTCACCCAGGAATTGCCCGAGACGGACGTGATCCGCATCAGCGATACCGGGCCCGGTATTCCCGAAACCCTGCGGGAAAAGATATTCGAGCCCTTCTTCACGACGAAACCCGTCGGTTCGGGCACGGGGCTAGGTCTTGCGATTGCGTACAGCGTGGTTCAAGCGCATAGCGGCTCGCTTAGCGTGGAGACGGCCGAAGGGGGGGGAGCCTGTTTCGTGATCGGCATTCCGCGACAGGCAGTGTAGACATGGCCAAAGGCACGATTCTCGCCGTCGATGACGAGCCGGACATCCTGATTGCCCTCGAAGACCTGTTCGAGGACGACTACACCGTCATCACCACGACGAAGCCGTCGGAAGCGCTCGACATCCTCCGGGCGAGACCGGACATCGCCGTGATCCTGTCCGACCAGCGGATGCCGGGCATTACCGGCGACGCCATGCTGGCCGAGGCACGGGGCTTCCACGACGCACAGGCGATCCTCCTCACCGGCTATGCCGATATGAGCGCCGTCATCGCCGCGCTCAACCGGGGAGGCATCACCGGCTACGTCACGAAGCCGTGGGACCCCGTCCTGCTGCGCTCCACCGTCCGCCAGGCCTTCGAACGGCACAGCCTCGCCCGCGACCTCGCCACCGAGCGCGCCCTCCTGCTCGGGCTCCTCGACAACGCGGAAGACGCCATCGCCTTCAAGGACGTGGAGGGACGGTTCATTCGTCTCAACGCGCGGAAGGCCAGTCGTCTCGGCCACACCGTCGCCGAATGCCTCGGACGCACCAGGGACGAGATCGAAGGCACGCCCAGCGGCGAGAGTACCACCCGTGACGCCGACCGCGCCGCCATCGCGAGCGGTAGCATTTCAGAGACCGTGTCCGCCGAAGGCCCGGTCGGGGCGGAGCGGTGGAGCCATGTCACCCGCGTGCCGATTCGCGGTGCCGCCGGCGCCATCACCCATCTGGCGACGATCGAACGGGACGTCACCGAACAGAAGAATCTCGAGGCACGGCTGCGCCAGTCGGACAAGATGCAGGCGCTCGGCACCCTCGCCGGCGGGATCGCGCACGACTTCAACAATCTCCTCACGGCGATCCTCGGCAGCCTCGAACTCGTGGGCCCCAGGATCGTCGACCAGCCAAGGGTCCAGCGCCTCGTCACCAACGCGGCACAGGCCGCGCAACGCGGCGCATCCCTGACGAAGCGGCTTCTCAGCTTCAGCCGCGCGCGTGACCTGCGCCCTCGCTCGGTCGACGTGAATGCCCTGGTCGCCGGAATGGACGTATTGCTCAAGGGCAGCCTAGGCGGTCTCGTCACGGTGACGACCAATCTCGACGCCGTGCATCCGGCGGCCATCGTCGATCCCGATCAGCTGGAACTCGCCATTCTCAACCTCTGCATCAACGCGCGTGACGCCATGCCGGAGGGGGGAACGATTTCCATCGCCACGGGCGCGGCGCGGGTGACCGACGACCCCGACTTGGCGGCGGGCGACTACGTCACCGTGGCGATCAGCGATACGGGGATGGGTATCCCACCGGAGATCCTGGCGCGGGTCTGCGAACCGTTCTTCACCACCAAGTCGATCGGACAGGGCACCGGGCTCGGCCTCGCGATGGTGTTCGGGCTGACCCAGCAGTCGCAGGGCAAGCTTCGCATCACCAGCGACGTGGGCAAGGGCACGAGGGTCGATCTGTTTCTCCCCCGTGCGGAGGCGGCCGAGGAAAAGACCCAGCGCGCCGCCGTGACGACCATGGGGGCTGCGAGCCCGGCGCGCATCCTCGTGGTGGACGACGATGCGGAAGTCCGCCACGTCACCGCGTCCTTCCTCAGCACGTTCGGTTACACCGAGACCGAGGCGGCCGACGGGGCGGCGGCGGTCGCCCTGCTGGAGCGCGCCTCGTTCGATCTCATCGTGGCGGATCTCGCCATGCCGGGGATGACGGGTGTCGAACTCGCGGAAATCGTAAGGCGGCGCTGGTCCGACGTTCCCATCCTCATCGTCACCGGACATGCGGAGGCGATCCCGATCCCCGACGATCTGCCTGTCCTGCGCAAGCCCTTCGATTCGGCCGACCTGGCGGCACTGGTCTCCGGGATGCTCGTCGCAGACGCGTGAGGTCAACGCGTCCCCTCCCCCGAGACCCGCTGCGGGTCATCGGGGGCGGGGCACCGATATACCAATCTCGTAGAGACCATGAAAAAAGGCGGCCTCTCGGCCGCCTTTTCGTCGTCTGATAGGTGAAGCTGAGGCTTACGCCGCGTCGGAGACCTGCGACGGACCCGAATCCAGGCCACGGGCATCGACATCGCGATCAACGAACTCGATCACAGCGAGCGGAGCATTGTCGCCGTAACGGAAGCCGGCCTTCATGATGCGGCAGTAGCCGCCCGGACGGGCATTGTAGCGCGGGCCGAGGACGGCGAAGAGCTTGCGGACCATGGCCTCGTCGCGGATCTGCGACATGGCGAGACGGCGCGTATGCAGGCTGTCGATCTTGCCGAGGGTGATCAGCTTCTCGATGACCGGACGCAGATCCTTGGCCTTCGGCAGGGTGGTGATGATCTGCTCGTGCTTGATCAGCGCGGCGGACATGTTGGCGAACATCGCCTTGCGGTGTTCGGTGGTGCGGTTGAAGCGACGACCGCGAAATCCATGACGCATTTGGCTGTTCCTTGTTTGACTGGCCGCCGTGCCACGGTACGGCCGAGCGCCCCATGATCGGGGCTGTTCATTCCGCATGACCCCGCGGCGGGATTCTGTTTGCTGGGAAGCTTGCCGAACCCGGCCCGCTTCATTCGCCGCGTCATTCCGGGCTCTGCTGCGCAGCCCCGGAATGACGTCGTAGTCGGCTAGTAGTGCTCTTCGAAGCGCTTGGCGAGGTCTTCGATGTTCTCCGGCGGCCAGCCGGGGATGTCCATACCGAGATGGAGACCCATCGCGGCCAGCACTTCCTTGATCTCGTTCAGCGACTTGCGGCCGAAATTCGGGGTGCGCAGCATCTCGCCCTCCGACTTCTGGATGAGGTCGCCGATATAGACGATGTTGTCGTTCTTCAGGCAGTTCGCCGAACGCACCGACAGTTCGAGCTCGTCGACCTTCTTGAGCAGGGCCGGGTTGAAGGGGAGCTGCGGCGCGAGCGGCTGCGCCTCTTCCTTGCGGGGCTCCTCGAAGTTCACGAACACCTGGAGCTGGTCCTGGATGATGCGGGCGGCATAAGCCAGCGCATCTTCCGGCGACACGGCGCCGTTGGTCTCGATCGTCATCGTCAGCTTGTCCTTGTCGAGATCCTGGCCCTCGCGGGTGGTCTCGATGCGGTAGGACACCTTGGTGACGGGAGAGAACAGCGCATCGACCGGGATGAGGCCGATGGGGGCATCCTCGGGACGGTTGCGCTCGGCCGGGACGTAGCCCTTGCCGGTGGCGACGGTGAATTCCATCCGGATCTCGGCGCCGTCATCGAGGGTGCAGATGACGAGGTCGGGATTGAGGATCTGGATGTCGCCAACGGCGGCGATATCGCCGGCGGTCACGGTGCCGGGGCCGGTCTTGCGCAGCGTCAGGCGCTTGGGGGCTTCCGTCTGAGACCGGATCGCGATGGTCTTGATGTTGAGGACGATGTCGGTCACGTCCTCACGCACGCCGGGGATCGACGAGAACTCGTGGAGAACGCCGTCGATCTGGACCGAGGTCACGGCCGCGCCCTGGAGCGACGACAGCAGGACCCGGCGAAGGGAGTTGCCAAGGGTGGTGCCGAAGCCGCGCTCGAGGGGCTCGGCGACGACGGTGGCGACCCGCTTGGGGTCGTGCCCGGTCGAAACCTGGAGCTTGTTCGGCTTGATGAGCTCTTGCCAGTTCTTCTGTATGACCACGGTCCTACCTCTCGCAATTCCGACACGAGCCACTGACGTGGTCGGTCCTTGAGCCCTTCCCGCGCATCGCCTTGCACGGCTCGGTCTCGAAAAACATGTGCCCGCGAAGCGGCGGGCGGTTAGTGGGCCGCGACCCAAAGTTCCGGGACGAAGCTGTAAGCCCCTCCATCCCGCGCCACGTAGCCCAGCGCCGGAAACTCCAGATGTCCACCGGTGACGAAGGTTCTCTCGCTCGAGACTTCGTCCAGCATCCGCTCGCGCACCGCCCTCGCCTCGTCCGGATCGACATCGAAGACCATCGTGGCCTCCGGACGTTTGAACTGGATCGCCGGCAGATGGATGATGTCGGCCCACATCAGAAGCGATGCCGAGCCCGACACGATACGAAAACCCGTATGGCCCGGCGTATGCCCCGGCAGGGCGACCGCCGTGATGCCCGGAAGGACCTCACCGCCGGTCATCGTCCGCACGCGACCGGAATACGGCGCCACCGCCTTCTGGGCGTTCTCGAAATACGGGCGGGCCCCCTCGGGAGCCCGCGAGATCGCATCGTCCGCCAGCCAATGAGCGGCTTCGGCCTGATGAAGGACGAGTTCCGCATTGGCATAGGCGGCCGACCCATCCTCATGGATCAAGCCACCGGCATGGTCGGGGTGAAGATGCGTGAGCAGCACCGTCTCGATATCATCCGGGCGGATACCCGTTGCGGCAAGCGCCGCGGGCACCCGACCGAGCGTATCGCCACCGAAATGGCCCATCCCCGAATCGATGAGGATCGGCCTCCGACCGGGCGCTTCGATCAGATAAGCGTTCAGCGTGATCCGAGGGGCTTGCGCGCGAAAGCCGGCCGCCTGAAGCGAGCCGGCCTCGTCCGCCCCGATCCCTGTGACGAGATCGAGGGAGCCTTGAAGGTAACCGTCATTCAGAACGGTGACGGTCAGATCGCCAAGGCTCCAGCGCAACACGCCGGGGAGCGCCTTCACGGCATCGGACACACGCTTCTCCGCTTTCAAACCCAAGGGCAGATCGACGAATCGTCTTAGACGCGACGACGCTTGCGCGGACGGCAGCCGTTATGCGGGATCGACGTCACGTCGCGGATCGAGGTGACGGTGAAGCCGGCGGCCTGCAGTGCGCGAAGAGCGGATTCACGGCCCGAACCGGGACCGGACACCTCGACCTCGAGCGTACGCATGCCGTGCTCGGAAGCCTTGCGGGCGGCGTCTTCGGCGGCGACCTGGGCGGCGTAAGGGGTCGACTTACGCGAACCCTTGAAGCCCATGGCGCCAGCGGACGACCAGGAGATGGTGTTGCCCTGCGCGTCGGTGATGGTGATCATCGTGTTGTTGAACGAGGCGTTCACATGGGCCACGCCCGACACGATGTTCTTGCGTTCGCGGCGGCGAATGCGGGTTGCTTCCTTAGCCATTGTCTCTCGTCTCGTCCTTCAGGCGCGCCCGTCATTCCAGGCGCTCGGGATTTTTGCGGTGCTGGCAGCGCGGCTCTGGATGACCGTGCCGCCATACGGGCTGCCGATAGCGGGCCACCCTGCGCGATAGAAGGGAGGCAGAGCGAAGCGCTGCCTCCCAATCTCGAAAAATTACTTCTTCTTGCCGGCGATCGGCTTCGACTTGCCCTTGCGGGTGCGCGCATTGGTATGCGTACGCTGACCGCGGACGGGAAGATTGCGGCGGTGACGGAGGCCACGGTAGCAGCCGAGATCCATCAGGCGCTTGATGTTCATCGACACTTCGCGGCGCAGATCGCCCTCGACGATGTAATCGCGGTCGATCGTCTCGCGGATCGACAGCACTTCGGCGTCGGTCAGCTGGTTCACGCGGCGCTCGGCGGGAATGCCGACCTTGCCGGTGATCTCTTCGGCCTTCTTCGCGCCGATGCCGTGAATATACTGGAGCGCGATGACGACGCGCTTGTTGGTCGGGATGTTGACGCCTGCGATACGGGCCAAGGTCTACTCCATCGGGCGCTCGGACGCTTCGGTCCGGCCCTGCTGTGTCACGCGCGTCCGGTGGAGGCCGGCCCCTGCGCGCCGCCCATAACGACAAATCGGCCCGCAGCGTCTCTTGAACCGAGACACTCCAGACCCATTGCGTATGGACGAATAACGGCCTGCTAGCGCGGGCCGCCGATCTTGTCAACGTCCATCGGACGGTAAATTCAGGAGGCGGTCGCGCTGGCCAACGGTTCGAGCACGGCCATCACTTCGCTCGTGACCTCATCGACCGGATTCATCCCGTCGATGGTCCGGAGCATGCCGAGGCTCGAATAATAAGCCGAGAGCGGCGCGGTCTGTGCCCGGAAGGCGGCGAGGCGCGTCTTGAACACGTCGGGGGTGTCGTCTTTGCGCACCGGCTCTCCACGAGCAGCGGTCTCGGCGGCCCGCTTGGCAATGCGGCCCACGAGGATTTCCTCGTTCACCGCGAATTCGATCACGGCATCCAGGGACAGGTTCTTGTCGGCCAGCATCCTGTCGAGGGCAGCTGCCTGCTCCACCGTGCGGGGGAAACCGTCGAGGATGAAGCCCGGGCGCGCATCGGCCTCTTCGATCCGGTCGGCGACGATCCCCACCACCACGGAATCCGGGACCAGGCCACCGCTCTCCATGATCGACTTCGCTTCGAGACCGACAGGAGTGCCGGCGGCTACCGCCGCGCGCAGCATGTCGCCCGTGGAAAGCTGCGGAATGCCGAAACGCTCGACGATTCGGGCCGACTGGGTTCCCTTACCGGCTCCAGGTGGTCCGAGCAGAATGATCCGCATAGCGTCGTTGTCCTCGTCCGGTGGCCGCATCGGGCGTTATGGTTCGGGCATCATGGGCGTAGAGAGGCGATGCCTGGACCGGCATCGCCCCGATCGATCGAGCTCGTCGAGCCGGCTTCAGCGACGGCGCGTGGCGCCGCGCAGCTTTGCCTTCTTCACGAGGCCCTCATACTGGTGGGCCATCAGATGGCCGTGGACCTGCGCCACCGTATCCATCGTCACGGAGACGACGATGAGGAGCGAGGTACCGCCGAACCCGAGGCTCGCCGATGCGTAGGAGGCCAGGATCTCCGGCACAAGGCAGACAAAGGTCAAATACAGAGCGCCGATCAACGTGATGCGCGTCAGAACCTTGTCGATGAAGGCGGCGGTGCGCTCGCCCGGACGAATGCCGGGAATGAAGCCGCCCTGCTTCTTCAGGTTGTCCGCCGTCTCCTGCGGGTTGAAGACCACTGCCGTGTAGAAGAACGCGAAGAAGATGATCAGCGCCGCGTAGAGAACCATGTAGAGCGGCCGACCATGGCCGAGATAGGTGGTGATCGTCGCCAGCACGCCGGTGCCGCCGTTATTGGCCGAGAAGCTCGCCACCGTGGCGGGAAGCAGCAGCAGCGACGAGGCGAAGATCGGCGGGATCACGCCGGCCGTGTTCAGCTTCAGCGGCAGGAACGAGGTCTGACCCTCGTACATGCGGTTACCAACCTGGCGCTTGGGGTAGTTGATCAGGAGCCGGCGCTGAGCCCGCTCCATGAACACGATGAAGTAGACGAGGGCAATGGCGGCAAAGCCGACGCCGAGGATGACGGCCGCGGACAGCGCGCCGGTCCGGCTCAGCTCGAGGGCTCCCACGATGGCGGTGGGCAGATGCGCGACGATGCCGGCGAAGATGATGAGCGACGACCCGTTACCGATGCCGCGTGATGTGATCTGCTCGCCGATCCACATCAGGAACAGCGTTCCGCCCGTGAGCGTGATCACCGTGGACAGGATGAAGAACGGTCCCGGATCGATCGCGGCGCTGGAACTCTGCAAGCCGAAGGCGATGCCCCAGCTCTGAACCAGTGCCAGCACCACCGTGAGGTAGCGGGTATATTGGTTGATGACCTTCCGGCCGGACTCACCCTCTTTCTTCAGCGATTCGAGGCTCGGGATCACCGAGGTGAGAAGCTGAATGATGATGGAGGCCGAGATGTAGGGCATGATGTTGAGCGCGAAGATCGCCATGCGCTCGACGGCACCGCCGGAGAACATGTTGAACAAGCCGAGCACGCCACCGGCCTGCTGCTGGAAGTTCCGCGCGAATTGCTCGGGGTCGATGCCGGGAATCGGGATGTAGGTGCCGAGCCGGAACACGACGAGCGCACCCAGCGTGAACCAGATCCGCTTCTTGAGCTCGTCGGCCTTGGCGATGGCCCCGAAATTGAGGTTCGCGGCAAGCTGCTCGGCGGCTGAGGCCATGGCACCGGTTCCTGAGATCGATCCAGATGGGGGATTGAAAGACCCCCGAACAAACTGAAACGGCGGCCACGCGCAGGTCGCACGGGCCGCCGCTCAGAGCTTCGACTTAAAGTCTGCTCCGACGCTACGCAACAGCGGCGTCGGAAGACTTACTCTGCGGACGGCTTGCCGCGGGTGGAGATGCCGGCCCCGTAAGCGACGTTCACCGAACCGCCGATTTTCTCGACAGCCTCGACGGCCGACTTCGAAGCGCGGGTGACCTCGAAGGAGAGCTTCGCGGTCAGTTCGCCGACGCCGAGCAGCTTCACGCCGTCACGGGGACGGGCGATGATGCCGGCGGCGATGAGGGTCTCCACCGTGACGACGGCGGAAGCATCGAGACGGCCGGCGTCGACAGCCTGCTGGACGCGTCCGAGGTTCACCTCGTTCAGGTCCGTGGAGTACAGGTTGTTGAAGCCGCGCTTGGGCAGGCGACGGTGAAGCGGCATCTGACCGCCCTCGAAGCCCTTGATCGAGACGCCGGTACGGGCCTTCTGACCCTTGACGCCGCGACCAGCAGTCTTGCCCTTGCCGGAGCCGATGCCCCGGCCGACGCGCATCCGGTTCTTGGTTGCGCCGTCGTTATCGTGGATTTCGTTCAGTTTCATGATGCCCTCCCTCAGGCCGCGTCGTCGAGGACGCGCACGAGGTGATGCACCTTGCGGATCATGCCGCGCACGGAGGGGGTATCCTCCAGCGTAGCGACCCGGTGCAGCTTGTTGAGCTTAAGGCCGATCAGCGTCGCACGCTGGTCGCCCTCGCGGCGGATCGGCGAGCCGATCTGCTCGACGCGGAGAGTCTTAGTTGCCATTGCACCCTCCCCTTAAGCGACTGCGGCTTCGGACAGGTCCGACGGATCGGCATCGCGACGGCGAGCCTGAAGCGTCGACACCTTGAGACCCCGACGGGCCGCGACGGCGCGCGGGCTGTCCTCGTTCTTTAGCGCCTCGAAGGTGGCGCGGACGAGGTTGTAGGGGTTCGACGAACCGAGCGACTTCGCCACGACGTCCTGCATGCCCAGCGTCTCGAAGACGGCGCGCATCGGACCGCCGGCGATGATGCCGGTACCCTGCGGCGCAGCGCGGAGAATGACCTTACCCGCACCGTGACGTCCGTAGACGTCGTGGTGAAGGGTACGACCTTCGCGCAGAGCGACGCGGACGAGACCGCGCTTGGCCGCTTCCGTTGCCTTGCGGATCGCCTCAGGCACTTCGCGCGCCTTACCGTGGCCGAAGCCGACGCGGCCCTTCTGGTCGCCGACGACGACGAGAGCAGCGAAGCCGAAGCGACGACCACCCTTTACCACCTTGGCGACGCGGTTGATGTGGACGAGCTTGTCCACGAATTCGCTGTCGCGCTCCTCGCGCTCATCGCGGCGGCCGCGGCCCCCGCCTTCCCGTTCACGTGCCATGTTTGAATCCTGTCTCACTGACGCGGGCGGCGGAGCCCGCTCGCTTGATAGCTTGTCCGAGGGACGGCCTGCGCCGCCCCTCCCCGCCTGGTCTTAGAACTCGAGGCCACCCTCACGGGCGGCGTCGGCGAGCGCCTTGACGCGCCCGTGATAGATGTAGCCCGAACGGTCGAAGATCACCTTGGTGACTCCGGCAGCCTTGGCGCGCTCGGCGACGAGCTTGCCGACGGCCGCTGCCGCTGCCGTATCGGCACCGGTCTTCAGGCCCGAGCGGAGATCCTTGTCGAGGGTCGAAGCGGCGGCGAGGGTCTTGCCCTCGGCGTCGTCGATGACCTGGACGTAGATCTGCTTGGAGGAACGGAACACCGAAAGCCGGGGCCGTCCATTCGCCGCCGCCCGCAGCGCGCGGCGCACACGCGCCTTGCGGCGGTCGAGTGCATCGATTTTGCGTGACATGATGGCCGGCCCTTACTTCTTCTTGCCTTCCTTGCGGAAGATGAACTCACCCGCGTACCGCACGCCCTTGCCCTTGTAGGGCTCGGGACCACGATAGTCGCGAATCTCGGCTGCCACCTGTCCCACCACCTGCCGGTCGATGCCGGAGATGACGATCTCGGTGGGCTTGGGCACCGCGATCGTGATCCCGACGGGGATCTCGTACTCGATGTCGTGGCTGTAGCCGAGGGAGAGCTTGAGGGCCTTGCCGGCCATGGCGGCACGATAGCCGACGCCGGTGATCTCGAGCTTCTTCTCGAAACCCTTGGAGACGCCCTCGACGAGGTTCGCCACCTGGGCCCGGGAGGTGCCCCACAGCGAGCGGGCCTCCTTGGTCTGGTTCTTGGGCAGCACCGAGACGGCACCGTCCTCGAACTTCACGTCCACCACGTTGGGGACGATATACTGGAGCTCGCCCTTGGAGCCCTTCATCTTCACCGTTTGACCGGTCACCGTGGCCGTCACACCGGACGGGACGGGAACGGGCTTCTTGCCTACGCGAGACATAGCCTTTCCTCCAAGTCCGAGATCAGAACACCTTGCAGAGCACTTCGCCGCCAACGTTGCGCTCACGCGCCTCGTGGTCGGCCATGACGCCCTGCGGGGTGGACACGATGGTGACGCCGAGGCCGTCGGCGACGCGGGGAAGTTCGCTCACGGCCGAATAGACGCGGCGGCCGGGCTTCGAAACGCGCTGGATCGAGCGGATGACGGGCTGGCCGTCATAGTACTTGAGCTCGATCGAGAACTCGGTACGGCCGTTGCCGAAATCGGTCGTTGCGTAATCGCGGATGTAGCCCTCAGCCTTGAGGACGTCGAGAACGCTTGCACGGAGACGCGAGCCGGGCGTCTGAACGACGTTGCGGCGGCGCATCTGGCCGTTGCGGATGCGGGTGAGCATATCACCCACGGGATCGTTGACCATGGTGCCTGCTCCTTACCAGCTCGACTTGACCAGACCGGGAATGAGACCCCGGTTGCCAAGTTCCCGAAGCGCCACACGCGAGATGCCCATCTTGCGGTAGAAGGCGCGGGGACGTCCCGTCATGCCGCAACGATTGCGGATACGGGTCGCCGACGAGTTGCGGGGCAGTTCCGCGAGCTTGAGGCGAGCTTCGAAGCGCTCCTCCATCTCGAGGCTTTCGTTGTTGGCGGTCGCAAGGAGGGCCTTACGCTTGGCGGCGAACCGCTTCACCAGTTCCTTGCGGTGATTATTCTTCTCGACTGAGCTTTTCTTTGCCATGTCTCTCTCCAGTGTCCGCGTCTAAGCGCTTTTCAGCACTTACTGCCGGAACGGGAATCGGAATTGCGAGAGGAGCGCACGTGCCTCGGCATCGGTACGGGCCGATGTCTGGATCACGATGTCCATGCCCCAGGTGGCATCGGCCTTGTCGTAGGAGATCTCCGGGAACACCAGGTGCTCCTTGAGGCCCAACGCGTAATTGCCGTTGCCGTCGAACGAACGGGGGTTCAGGCCGCGGAAGTCACGAACGCGCGGAAGCGCGATGGTGATCAGGCGGTCCATGAACTCGTACATCCGGTGCTTGCGCAGGGTGACCTTGCAGCCGATCGGCATGCCTTCGCGGACCTTGAAGGTCGCGATGGCCTTACGGGCCTTGGTGATGACCGGCTTCTGGCCGGCGATCAGCGCAAGGTCGCCGGCTGCGATGGAGGCCTTCTTGGAATCGGCGGTGGACTCGCCGACGCCCATGTTGATCACGATCTTCTCGATGACCGGAACCTGCATGGGGTTCTTGTAGCCGAACTCTTCGATCAGCTTCTGGCGGACGACCTCATCGTAGTGCTTGCGCAGACGAGGGGTGTACGCGTCGTTGTTCTTCTCAGCCATCGATCAGATCCCCCGAGCGCTTGGCGAACCGGACCTTGCGGCCGTCGTCGAGAATGCGGAAACCAACGCGCGTCGGCTGACCGTCTTTCGGGTCGGCGATCGCGATGTTGGACAGATGAATCGCGGCTTCCTTGGAGATGATGCCGCCTTCCTGGTTCTGCGTCTGCTTCTGGTGCTTCTTGACCAGATTGACCCCGCGCACGAGCGCACGGTCTTCCTTCGGCATCACCTGGATGACCTCGCCGGAGCGACCTTTGTCGCGACCGGTGAGAATGACGACCTTGTCGCCCTTCTTGACCTTGGCAGCCATCACAGCACCTCCGGAGCGAGCGAGATGATCTTCATGTGGTTCCGGGCGCGCAACTCGCGCGGCACGGGTCCGAAGATACGGGTGCCGATCGGCTCTTTCTGATTGTTGATCAGGACAGCGGCGTTCTTGTCGAACCGGATCACGGATCCGTCGGCGCGCTTCACTTCCTTGGCGGTGCGAACGACGACGGCCTTCATGACGTCGCCCTTCTTCACGCGGCCGCGGGGAATGGCCTCCTTCACCGAGACGACGATGATATCGCCGACACCGGCATACTTGCGCTTCGACCCGCCGAGAACCTTGATGCACATCACGCGACGCGCACCAGAATTGTCGGCGACGTCCAGATTCGTCTGCATCTGGATCACGAGAGTGACCTTTCCTTGTTTCAGACGGGTTTCCGCACACGGACGGTATTGTCCGGCGGACGACGTCTGATGGGGATCTGATGTCCCCGGCTCATATAGAAGGACCGCGCATTCGGCGTTTCTCAACGCCGGCGCGGTCACCGCGGTCCAGGGTGTGAACACCCTTTTGCATGTCGCGAAGGACGGCGTAATACTAGAGAGGGAAGCGCTGCGCAAGAGCAAAGACGCGCAGCTGTGCTGCAGACAGCAATCCAGGCCGGGTCTTCATGAAAGTGCCTGAGCGGCCGTCTCCGAGCCCGACAGCCATCCTGACGGGCACCGTCGGCAGTAAGCGTTGAATGGTGGAACCGAACGCGCGGCGGAACTGAACAGGTGTTCACGGTCGAAGCCGATTGTTCCGATTACGCTTCATCGGCCGTTAGGTGCGACCGACAGAGGGCCATGCGTCTCGATGATTCGCGCGTTCTTCGTGGGTCGGCATAAGACGCAAAAAAGCGGGCGCAGAAACTGCGCCCGCTTTAACGACACTGCATCGGTCTCACGCTTCGGCGGAAGGAGATTCCACGGTGGCAGCGCCACCTTCGATGAGCTTCCAGGTCTTGGTCTTCGAGAACGGACGGCACTCTTCGATCGACACGGTCTGGCCGACCTTGGCGACGTTCGTCTCGTCGTGGGCGTGATAGTTCTTCGAACGACGGACGGTCTTCTTCATCACCGGATGGGTGAAGCGACGCTCCACCTTCACCACGATGGTCTTCTCGCCCTTGTCGCTGACGACGACGCCCTGCAATACGCGCTTCGGCATGGTGTACTCCTCAGGCCTGCGCGGACTTCAGCGTCTTCTGACGCTGGAGAGTGCGAACGCGGGCGATATCGCGACGGACCTCACGGACGCGGGCGACGTTCTCGAGCTGGCCGGTGGCGCCCTGGAAGCGCAGGTTGAACTGCTCCTTCTTCAGGTTCAGCAGCTCATCGTTCAGCTGATCGGGCGACAGGGCGGCCAGATCCGACTGTCTCTGTGACGACTTCATGATCCCCTCCCCTTAGTCAGCGATGCGCTGAACGACGCGCGTGCGGATCGGGAGCTTCGCCGCACCGAGGCGGAGGGCCTCTTTGGCGATGTCCTCGGCGACGCCGTCGACTTCGAACATGATACGTCCGGGATGCACGCGGGCAGCCCAGAACTCGGGTGCACCCTTACCGGAGCCCATGCGGACCTCGGTGGGCTTTGCCGTGACCGGGACGTCCGGGAAGATCCGGATCCAGACACGGCCCTGGCGCTTCATCTCACGGGTGATCGCGCGGCGGGCCGCCTCGATCTGACGTGCGGTGACACGCTCGGGCTCCACGGCCTTGAGGCCGAAGGTCCCGAAATTGAGGTCGAAGCCGCCCTTGGCCGCACCGTGGATGCGACCCTTGAACTGCTTACGAAACCTGGTCTTCTTGGGTTGCAACATGGCAGCCTCTCAACACCTTCTATGGCTAACGGGCGTACGCGATCACGCTTTAAGCGTGTTCGCGCCGGCCGCGCTCGCGGCCACCCTCGCCATCGCGCTCGCGACGTCCGCCCGAACGGCCGCCTTCTTCCTGAGCGCGCTTGTCCTGCGCCATCGGGTCGTGCTCGAGGATTTCGCCCTTGAACACCCACACCTTGATTCCGCACGTCCCGTAGGTCGTGAAGGCGGTCGCCACGCCGTAATCGACATCCGCGCGCAGGGTATGCAGCGGGACGCGACCTTCGCGGTACCATTCCTGACGGGCGATCTCAGCGCCGCCGAGACGACCCGAGCAATTGATCCGGATGCCTTCGGCACCGAGACGCATGGCCGACTGCACGGCGCGCTTCATGGCACGACGGAAGGCAACACGGCGCTCGAGCTGCTGGGCGATCGAATCAGCCACCAGGGTGGCATCGATCTCGGGCTTGCGCACCTCGACGATGTTGATCGTCACGTCGGCCTTGGTCAGGGTGCCGACGAGCTTGCGCAGCTTCTCGATATCCGCGCCCTTCTTGCCGATCACCACGCCGGGACGACCCGAGTGAATGGTGACGCGGCACTTCCGGTGCGGACGCTCGATGACGATCTTGGAAACGGCAGCCTGCTTCAGCTGCTTCATGAGGGCGGCGCGGATGGCGACGTCCTCGTGCATGAGCTTCGCGTATTCACCCTTCTGGGCGAACCAGCGGGAGTCCCAGGTCCGGTTGATACCGAGCCGCAGACCGATCGGATTGACTTTCTGGCCCATCAGGTCCTCCTCACGCCGCTTCGGCGGTCGGGACTTCGCGCACCACGATGGTGAGGTTCGCGAAGGGCTTCAGGATGCGGGCGCCGCGGCCACGTGCACGAGCATGGAAACGCTTGAGCACGAGTGCCTTGCCGACGAAGGCCTCGGAGACGACGAGATCGTCGACATCGAGGTCATGGTTGTTCTCGGCATTGGCGATGGCGCTCTCGAGGCACTTCTTGACCTCGCGGGCGATCCGCTTGCGGGAGAATTCCAGGTCGGCCAAAGCCGACTCGACCTTCTTACCGCGGATGAGTTGCGCAACGAGATTGAGCTTCTGAGGGCTCACGCGCAACATGCGCGCGACGGCCTTCGCTTCGTTCTCGGGGAGCGCGCGGGGGGTGGCTTGCTTGCCCATCTCAGCGCCTCTTCGCCTTCTTGTCGGCTGCGTGGCCGTGGAAGGTACGGGTCGGCGAGAACTCGCCGAACTTATGACCGACCATCTCCTCGGACACATAGACCGGGATATGCTTCTGTCCGTTGTGCACACCGAAGGTGAGCCCGACGAACTGCGGCAGGATCGTGGAGCGACGGCTCCAGATCTTGATGACTTCGTTGCGGCTGGATCCGCGAGCGGTCTCAGCCTTCTTGAGGAGGTAGCCGTCGATGAACGGCCCCTTCCAGAGCGAGCGTGCCATGAGGGTTACTTCTTGCGGTTGTGACGGCTGGCGAGAATGAAGACATCGGTCCGCTTGTTGGAGCGGGTCTTCTTTCCCTTGGTGGGCACGCCCCAGGGCGTGACCGGATTACGGCCGCCCGAGGTACGACCCTCACCACCGCCGTGCGGGTGATCGACCGGGTTCATGGCAACGCCGCGAACATGCGGGCGCTTGCCGAGCCAGCGGTTGCGACCGGCTTTGCCGAGCGAGATGTTCATATGGTCCGGGTTCGACACCGCACCGATGCTGGCGAAGCACTGACCGTGAACCAGGCGTTGCTCACCCGAATTCAGGCGCAGCGTGACATAGCCCTGGTCGCGCCCGACGATCTGAGCGTAGTTGCCGGCGGAACGGGCAATCGCGCCGCCCTTGCCGATCTTCAGCTCGATATTGTGGACGATGGTGCCCACCGGCATGTTGCCAACCGGACCGGCATTGCCCGGCTTCACGTCGACCTGTTCGGCCGCGATCACCGTGTCGCCCGGCGACAGACGCTGGGGAGCCAGGATGTAGCTCTGCGCGCCGTCCGGATAGGTGATGAGCGCGATGAACGCCGTACGGTTGGGATCGTACTCGATCCGCTCCACCGTCGCAGCGACGCCGAGCTGCTCACGCCGCTTGAAATCGACGTTGCGCAGGGTGCGCTTGTGACCACCGCCGCGGAAGCGGACGGTGATGCGACCGAGGTTGTTGCGGCCGCCCGAGGACGACTTGCCCTCGGTGAGCTTCTTGACCGGCTTGCCCTTGTAGAGCTCACGGCGGTCGACGAGCACGAGCTGGCGAAGGCTCGGCGTGACCGGTTTGAATGTCTTCAAGGCCATCGGCTTGATCCTAACGCTTTTCGTGTCAGAGCCCGGTCGTGACGTCGATCGTCTCACCCTCGGCGAGGGTCACGATCGCTTTCTTCACGTCCGAACGCTGTCCGCGAAGCCCGCGGAAAATCTTCTTCTTACCCTTGGTGACGAGCGTGTTCACGCCCGTGACCTTGACGTCGAACAGCTTCTCGACCGCCTCTTTGATCTGCGGCTTGGTAGCCTTCGGGGAGACCCGGAAGACGACCTTGTTCTGCTCGGTGAGGTTCGTCGCCTTCTCGGTAATGACCGGGGAGACGATGATGTCGTAGTGGCGCGGATCGGCACTCATTTGAATCGCGCCTCCAGCGCATCGATCGCTGCGCGCGTCAGCACGAGCTTGTCGCGACGCAGGATGTCGTAGACGTTGATGCCCTGGACCGGCAGGACGTCGATCTGCGGGATGTTGCGGGCGGCGCGACCGAAGTTCACGTCGACCTCAGCACCGCTGATGATCAGCGCGCTGGACAGGCCCATCTTCTCGAAGCGCTCGACCAGGTTCCGGGTCTTGCCGTCGGCGAGCGTCACGTCGTCCACGATGATCAAGGTCTCGGCCTTGACCTTCGCCGAGAGGGCGTGGCGAAGAGCGAGGGCACGCACCTTCTTCGGGAGGTCATGGGCATGGCTGCGCACGACCGGGCCGAAGGCACGTCCACCGCCGCGGAACTGCGGAGCGGAGGCGGCGCCGTGACGAGCGTTACCGGTGCCCTTCTGCTTGTACAGCTTCTTGCGCGTCCGGTTGACGTCCGAACGGTTCTTGACCGCATGGGTGCCGGCCTGACGCTTGGCGAGCTGCCAGCGCACCATGCGCTGGAGAAGGTCGGCGCGGGGCTCGAGACCGAAGATGGTCTCGTCCAGGTCGATCGACCCGGCGCCGTCGCCGTCGAGAGTGGTGATATCGAGCTTCATCACGCGTTCTCCTCGGAAGCGGGAGCCTCGGGAGCCGGAGCTTCGGTGGCGGGAGCAGCCGAAGAACCGTTCTCACGGAACTTGCCGGGCTGCGGCACGTCGGCGGGGAGCTTGCGCTTCACCGCGTCGCGGATCTGGATCCAGCCGCCGGCGACACCGGGGACGGCGCCTTCGACGAGGATGAGGCCACGCTCGGGATCCGTGCGCACGACGCGCAGGTTCTGGGTCGTGACCCGGTCGACGCCCATGTGACCGGGCATCTTCTTGTTCTTGAAGGTCTTGCCCGGATCCTGGCGGCCACCGGTCGAACCGATCGAACGGTGCGAGATGGACACGCCGTGGGTGGCGCGCAGACCACCGAAGTTCCAGCGCTTCATGCCGCCGGCGAAGCCCTTACCCGTGGTCGTGCCCGTTACGTCGACGAACTGGCCAGGGATGAAGTGATCGGCGGTGATCTCTGCGCCGACCGGGATCAGCGCGTCCTCGGACACGCGGAACTCGGCGAGCTTCTGCTTGGGCTCGACCTTGGCGACCGCGAACCGGCCGCGCTCGGCAGCCGACACGTTCTTCACCTTGGCCTTGCCGACGCCGACCTGAAGGGCGACGTAGCCATTCTTCTCGACGGTACGGTGGGCAACCACCTGGCATTGATCGATTTTAAGCACTGTCACGGGGACATGTTCGCCAGCATCCGTAAAGATGCGGGTCATGCCGACCTTCTGTGCAATGACGCCTGAGCGCATAGGTGTCTCCCTCGCGCGATTCTACGGTAAGCTCTAAATCCCCGCGGGACTTAGAGCTTGATCTCCACGTCCACGCCGGCGGCGAGGTCGAGCTTCATCAGCGCGTCCACGGTCTGCGGCGTCGGATCGACGATATCGAGGACGCGCTTGTGGGTGCGCATCTCGAACTGCTCGCGCGACTTCTTGTCGATGTGCGGCGAGCGGTTGACGGTGAACTTCTCGATATGCGTCGGCAGCGGGATCGGACCACGAATGGTCGCGCCGGTGCGCTTGGCCGTCGACACGATCTCGCGGGTCGAGGCATCGAGGATGCGATGATCGAACGCCTTGAGGCGAATGCGGATATTCTGACCGTTCATGACCTGAAACCTTGGCGGGACTTAATAAGGGGCGGGCGCGAGGACCCGCCCCTCTGTCGATCCCAGCAGACTGAGCGTACCGAACTTAATCGTTGATGGCTGCGACGACGCCTGCGCCGACGGTGCGTCCGCCTTCACGGATGGCGAAGCGGAGCTTCTCTTCCATGGCGACGGGGACGATGAGGGTGACGTCCATGGTGACGCTGTCACCGGGCATCACCATCTCGGTGCCCTCGGGCAGTTCGCAGACACCGGTCACGTCGGTGGTGCGGAAGTAGAACTGGGGCCGGTAGTTGGTGAAGAACGGGGTGTGGCGACCGCCCTCCTCCTTGGTGAGGATGTAGGCCTCGGCCTTGAACTTGGTGTGGGGCTTGACCGAGCCCGGCTTGCACACGACCTGGCCGCGCTCGACGTCTTCACGCTTGGTGCCGCGCAGGAGCACGCCGACATTGTCGCCGGCCTGGCCCTGGTCGAGCAGCTTGCGGAACATCTCGACGCCCGTGACCGTGGTGGTCTGGGTGTCGCGGATGCCGACGATCTCCACGGTCTCGCCGACCTTGACGATGCCGCGCTCGACACGGCCCGTCACCACGGTGCCGCGGCCCGAGATCGAGAACACGTCCTCGATCGGCATCAGGAACGGCTTGTCGATCGGACGCTCCGGCTGCGGGATGTAGGCATCCACGCTCGCCATCAGGGCCAGCACGGCGTCATGGCCGACGGCCTTGTCGCCGTTGTCGAGCGCGACCTTGGCCGAACCCTTGGTGATCGGGATGTCGTCGCCGGGGAAGTCGTACTTGGAGAGGAGCTCGCGCACCTCCATCTCGACGAGCTCGAGGAGCTCCTCGTCGTCGACGAGGTCGACCTTGTTGAGGAACACCACCAGCGCCGGCACGCCGACCTGACGGGCGAGCAGGATGTGCTCGCGGGTCTGCGGCATCGGGCCGTCGGCGGCCGACACGACCAGGATCGCGCCGTCCATCTGCGCCGCACCCGTGATCATGTTCTTCACGTAATCGGCGTGGCCGGGGCAATCGACGTGGGCGTAGTGACGGTTGGCCGTCTCGTACTCGACGTGAGCCGTCGAGATCGTGATGCCGCGCGCCTTCTCCTCGGGGGCCTTGTCGATCTGGTCGTAGGCCGTGAACGTCGCGCCACCCGACTCCGCCAGGACCTTCGTGATCGCAGCCGTCAGCGACGTCTTGCCGTGGTCGACGTGACCAATCGTGCCAATGTTGCAGTGCGGCTTGGTGCGGGCAAATTTCTCTTTGGCCATCGTAGCCTCCGTAATCTCAGTGTTTCAGGTGATGCTGCTGCGGTCCGGAAAAGGCGGGAAGCCTTAAGCGTACTTCGCGACGACCTTCTCGGCCTCGCCGCGCGGCACCTCTTCGTAATGGTCAAACTGCATCGTGAAGTTCGCGCGGCCCTGGGAGAAGGAGCGCAGCTGGTTCACGTAGCCGAACATGTTGGCAAGCGGCACCATCGCGTTGATGACGTTCGCATTGCCGCGCATGTCCTGGCCCTGGATCTGGCCACGGCGGGAATTCAAATCGCCGATCACCGAACCGGTATACTCTTCCGGCGAGACGACCTCGACCTTCATGACCGGCTCGAGCAGGACCGATCCGCCCTTCTGGAGAGCCTCACGGAGCGCCGCACGAGAGGCGATTTCGAAGGCCAGGGCCGACGAGTCGACATCGTGATAGGCGCCGTCGATCAGCTCGACCTTGATGTCCACGACCGGGAAACCGGCGAGGATGCCGGCGCCGAGCACCGAGTTGAGACCCTTTTCGACACCCGGGATGTATTCCTTGGGCACCGTGCCGCCGATGATCTTCGAGGAGAACTCGAAGCCCTTGCCCGGCTCGTTCGGCTCGACCACGAACTTCACCCGAGCGAACTGACCGGTACCACCGGTCTGCTTCTTGTGGGTGTAGTCGATCTCGGTGCGCTTCGTGAGCTTCTCACGATACGCCACCTGCGGCTGGCCGATATTCGCGTCGACCATGTAGGTACGGCGCAGGATGTCGACCTTGATGTCGAGGTGGAGCTCGCCCATCCCGCGAAGGATGGTCTGGCCCGATTCCTGGTCCGTGGAAACGCGGAAGGACGGATCCTCAGCAGCGAGCTTGGCAAGAGCGATGCCCAGCTTCTCCTGATCGGCCTTGGACTTCGGCTCCACCGCGATCTCGATGACGGGCTCGGGGAACTCCATCTTCTCGAGGATGACGGCGTCCTTCGGGTCGCACAGCGTATCGCCGGTACGAGTTTCCTTGAGACCAGCCAAAGCCACGATGTCGCCGGTGAAGGCTTCCTTCACGTCTTCGCGGTTGTTGGCGTGCATGAGAAGCATGCGGCCGACACGCTCCTTCTTGTCGCGCGACGAGTTGATGACGTTGGCGCCAGACTCGACCTTGCCCGAATAGACACGGCAGAACGTGATCGTGCCGACATGCGGGTCGTCCATGATCTTGAACGCCAGCATCGAGAAAGGATCGCTGTCGGACGGATGACGAACGGTCTCTTCTTCGGTCTTGAAGTCGAGGCCCTTGATCTCGCCGCGATCGGCGGGAGACGGCAGGTAGTCGACGACGGCGTCGAGCAGGGGCTGAACGCCCTTGTTCTTGAAGGCCGAACCGCAGAGCACGGGGTGGAAAGCGCGACGCTGGACAGCGGTGCGCACGAGGCGATGCATCGTCTCGGCATCCGGCTCGACACCGTCGAGATAGGCCGACATGGCATCGTCATCCATCTCGACGCAGGCTTCGACGAGCTTGATCCGGTATTCGGCAGCCTGATCGGCGAGGTCGGCCGGGATCTCGGTCTCCGAGAAATCGGCGCCGAGCTTCTCGGACGTCCACACGATGGCCTTCATCTTGATCAGGTCGATGACGCCCTTGAAGGTCGTCTCGGCGCCGATCGGAAGCTGGAGGCAAACGGGCTTGCCGGCGACGCGGTCGATGATGTCGGCGACGCATTTGAAGAAGTCGGCGCCGATCTTGTCCATCTTGTTGACGAACACGACACGCGGAACGTCATACTTGTCAGCCTGACGCCAGACGGTCTCCGTCTGGGGCTCGACGCCCTGGTTGCCGTCGAGCACGCAAACGGCGCCGTCGAGGACGCGCAGCGAGCGCTCCACTTCGATGGTGAAGTCCACGTGGCCGGGGGTGTCGATGATGTTCAGGCGCTTGTCGCGCCAGAAGCAGGTGGTCGCAGCGGAGGTGATCGTGATGCCACGCTCCTGCTCCTGCGTCATCCAATCCATCGTCGCGGCGCCGTCATGGACTTCGCCGATCTTATGGGACTTGCCGGTGTAGTAGAGGATCCGCTCAGTGGTCGTGGTTTTTCCAGCATCAATGTGAGCCATGATGCCGAAATTACGGTAGTCCTCGATCGCATGCGTGCGGGGCATCGGATTGCTCCTGAAAGGGTCCGGGGCCGCTTACCAGCGGTAGTGCGAGAAGGCGCGGTTGGCTTCAGCCATCCGGTGCGTGTCTTCCCGCTTCTTGACCGCGTTGCCACGGTTATTCGCGGCATCGAGGAGTTCGGCCGAGAGGCGCTCGACCATGGTGCGGTCGTTGCGGCCCCGGGCGGCCTGGATGAGCCAGCGGATCGCCAGAGCCTGACGACGCTCGGTACGGACTTCGACGGGGACCTGATAGGTCGCGCCGCCGACGCGACGGGACCGCACTTCGATCGCCGGAGCGACGTTCTCGAGAGCGGCGCGGAACACCTCGATCGGGTTCGCACGGGCGCGGTTCTCGACGATGTCGAAAGCGCCGTACACGATGCCCTCGGCGATCGACTTCTTGCCCTCGTACATGATGGAATTCATGAACTTGGTGAGCACGATGTCGCCGTACTTGGCGTCCGGGATGATCTCACGCTTTTCAGCAGAATGGCGGCGGGACATCGCTCGCTCCGTCTATAAATCAAGGTCTTGAAACCACCCCGCGCAGGCCGCCTGAACCTCGTCGAGGTCGGCGACATCCTTACGGGATGAGCGAAATTCTTACTTCGGACGCTTGGCGCCGTACTTGGAGCGGCGCTGCTTACGACCCTTGACGCCCTGCGTGTCGAGTACGCCGCGCAGGATGTGGTAGCGAACGCCGGGAAGATCCTTCACGCGGCCGCCGCGGATCATGACCACGGAGTGCTCTTGAAGGTTGTGACCTTCGCCGGGGATGTACCCGATGACTTCGAAACCGTTGGTCAGACGGACCTTGGCGACCTTACGGAGAGCCGAGTTCGGCTTCTTCGGCGTCGTCGTGTAGACGCGGGTGCAAACGCCACGCTTCTGCGGGCAAGCGTCGAGCGCCGGCACCTTGTTGCGGCTCTTCTGCGCTTTACGCGGCTGAGCGATCAGCTGGTTGATCGTCGGCATACTCTGCCCTCTTCATTCGGACCGCTTAGGCGCGATCCCATGTTCGGCTTCACGATGCAGCCCGTTTCCGAGCTGTCGCGGATCTCGATAAGAAGATCCGCAAAACGAATATGCGCCATGGATCGGTGAGGACCCGTGGCGCGTGTTCGGCAGAGGATCACGCCTTACGACGCGCTCGTACCTACTGATCTGACAAGGACGTCAGTCGATGTGAGTGCCGGAACCGGATTAGCGATTGTCTTTCGGCCCGAGGGCCGCGACTCGCTATGTCCTGCTGTTGTGCCGGAGTGGCGTGCTTCTATGCGGGGGACGGCGGAACGTCAATCCCGAAGGACGATAAAGTTTGGTCTGATCGGCGGTTAACGCCCGATTATTATATGGCTTTGGAGTTCTGCGCCAGGACGAGGCGATCCGGGGCGGTGTCACGGTCTCGGATCAACCTGCCGGTCAGCTTGGCGGAGTCTTGGATGGCGGTTCACGTGCGGGGGATGGATCCTGGCGGGCTGTCGGATGAGGCCGCACAGATGCTGCGATTCGTCGAGGTGCGGCCGGTGCCGGGGGCTCTCCCGGGCCCGAAGGCGGTGGTGCGAAATAAGAAGGGGCGGCCATCGCTGGCCGCCCCTTGTCTCGTTTGAAGGCTAACGCGGAGATCACTCAGCGGCTGGCGGCAGCTCGCTGAGGGGCTGGGCGCCGCTCTCGGCGGCCTTCTGCTGAAGGATCATGGCATCGCGACGCCGCGCGACGGCGCGGATGTCGGCTGCCATGGAGCCCGTACCGGCCGGAATGAGCGATCCGACGATGACGTTCTCCTTGAGACCCTCGAGATGGTCGATCTTGCCGTTGACGGCCGCCTCGGTGAGCACGCGGGTGGTTTCCTGGAACGACGCCGCCGAGATGAACGACTTCGTCTGCAGGGACGCCTTGGTGATGCCGAGCAACACCGGCACACCCACGACGGGCTTCTTGTTCTCGGCGAGCAGCTTCTCGTTGATGTCCGCGAGTTCCGTCCGGTCGATCTGGTCGCCCGTCAGGATCTCCGAATCGCCGCCATCGGTGATTTCCACCTTCTGCAGCATCTGACGGACGATCACCTCGATGTGTTTGTCGTTGATGGACACGCCCTGGAGCCGGTAGACCTCCTGGATCTCGTTGACGAGGTAGGCAGCGAGTTCCTCCACGCCCTTGATCGCCAGGATGTCGTGCGGCGCCGGGTTGCCGTCGACGATGTAGTCGCCGAGCTCCACGACGTCGCCGTCTTGGAGGTGGATGTGCTTGCCCTTCGGGATCAGGTACTCGACCGCATCCGAACCGTCATGCGGAGTCAGCGTCAGGCGACGCTTGTTCTTGTAGTCGCGCCCGAACTGAATCGTGCCCGACTTCTCCGCAATGATCGCCGCGTCCTTCGGACGACGGGCCTCGAACAGCTCCGCCACCCGCGGCAGACCGCCGGTGATGTCGCGGGTCTTGGCCGAGTCGGTGGAGACACGAGCGAGGATGTCGCCGGCCTTCACCGTGCCGCCCGGGTCGTAGCCGATGATGGCGTCGACCGGGAGGAAGTAGCGGGCGTCCGAGCCGCGCGGCAGCTTCATCGGCTTGCCGTCCTGGTCGAGGACGAGCATGGCCGGCTTGAGGTCTGCCGTGCGGGCCGTACCACGCCAGTCGATGACGACGCGCTTGGCGATGCCGGTCGACTCGTCGGTGGTCTCGGTGATCGACTGGCCGTCGATCAGATCCTCGTACGCCACGATACCGTCGGTCTCGGTGATGATCGGACGGGTATAGGGGTCCCATTCGGCGATGCGCTGGCCACGCTTGACCTTGTCGCCCTCGTCGACCCGCAGTCGTGCGCCGTATTGCAGGCGGTGGACCGCGCGTTCCGCTCCATCGGTTCCGACGATGACCACCGCCACGTTACGACCGGTGGCGATGAGATCGCCGTCGGTGTTGCGGGCGAGGGCACGGTTGCGGATCTTGATCGTGCCTTCGAAGCTCGACTCGATGAAGGACGAATCGGCGATCTGCGCCGCGCCACCGATATGGAAGGTACGCATGGTGAGCTGGGTGCCCGGCTCGCCGATGGACTGCGCCGCAATGACGCCGACGGCCTCGCCCATGTTGACGGGCGTTCCACGGGCGAGATCGCGTCCGTAGCAGGTGGCGCAGACGCCGCTCTTGGTGGCGCAGACGAGCACCGAGCGGATTTTCACCTCCTGGATACCGGCCGCCTGGATGGCGGGCAGGTGCTTCTCCTCGATCGTCTCATTGGTCTTGACGATGACCGTGCCGTCCTGAGCCACGAGATCTTCGGCCGTGGCGCGGCCGAGGATGCGGATCGAGAGCGGAGCCACGACCTGGCCCGCATCGACGATGGCGCGCATCTTGATGCCGTTGGTGGTGCCGCAATCGACCTCACGAATGACGGCGTCCTGTGCCACGTCGACGAGGCGGCGGGTCAGGTAACCGGAATTCGCGGTCTTCAAGGCGGTGTCGGCGAGACCCTTACGGGCTCCGTGCGTCGAGTTGAAGTACTCGAGAACGTCCAGGCCTTCCTTGAAGTTCGAGATGATCGGGGTCTCGATGATCTCGCCCGAGGGCTTGGCCATGAGTCCGCGCATCGCGGCGAGCTGCTTCATCTGCGCCGGCGAGCCACGGGCACCGGAATGGCTCATCATGTAGATCGAGTTGATCTGCTTGTCGGCGCCGTTCTCGTCCTTTTGCACGGTGGAGATGCGCAGCATCATCTCGGCGGCGAGCTTGTCCGAACACTTGGCCCAGGCATCCACCACCTTGTTGTACTTCTCGCCCTGAGTGATCAGGCCGTCATTGTACTGCTGCTCGTAGTCCTTCACCAGCGCGCGGGTGTCGTCCACGATCGGCCACTTGTTGTCCGGCACGACCATGTCGTCCTTGCCGAACGAGATGCCGGCCTTGAACGCGTGGTTGAAGCCGAGCGCCATGATGCGATCACAGAAGATCACCGACTCCTTCTGACCGCAGTGGCGGTAGACGGTGTCGATCATCGCGGAGATCTCCTTCTTCGTCATCAGCTTGTTGACGACGTCGTAGGGGACCTTCTTGTGCAGCGGCAGGGCCGTGGACAGGATCACGCGGCCGGGTGTCGTGTCGTAGGTCTGGGTCAGCGGCTCGCCATCGGGGCCGATGCCGTTCCACCGCCAGCGGATCTTCGAGTGCAGCTTCACGGTGTTGGCCGCGAGGGCGTGCTCGAGTTCGCCGATCGTGCCGAAGACACCCTGCATCGGGTTCTTCTTGTTGGTCGGGTCGAAGGCGCCGATGGCGCCCTCGGCGACGATCGATAGGTAGTACAGGCCGAGCACGATATCCTGCGACGGCACGATGATCGGCTGACCATTGGCCGGGTGCAGGATGTTGTTGGTCGACATCATCAGCACGCGCGCTTCGAGCTGGGCTTCCAGCGAGAGCGGGACGTGGACGGCCATCTGGTCGCCGTCGAAATCGGCGTTGAAGGCCGCGCAGACGAGCGGGTGAAGCTGGATCGCCTTACCTTCGATCAGCTTGGGCTCGAACGCCTGGATGCCGAGGCGGTGAAGCGTCGGCGCGCGGTTGAGCATCACCGGGTGCTCGCGGATCACCTCGTCGAGGATATCCCAGACCTCCGGCTTTTCCTTTTCGACGAGCTTCTTGGCCTGCTTGACGGTGGCCGAGAAACCCTTGGCGTCGAGGCGCGCGTAGATGAACGGCTTGAACAGCTCCAAGGCCATCTTCTTCGGCAGGCCGCACTGGTGCAGCTTGAGCTCAGGACCCACCACGATGACCGAACGGCCGGAATAGTCGACGCGCTTGCCGAGCAGGTTCTGGCGGAAGCGGCCCTGCTTGCCCTTGAGCATGTCGGCGAGCGACTTCAGCGGACGCTTATTGGCACCCGTGATGACGCGACCGCGACGGCCGTTGTCGAACAGCGCGTCCACCGCCTCCTGAAGCATGCGCTTCTCGTTGCGGATGATGATGTCGGGCGCGCGCAGTTCGATCAGCCGCTTCAGGCGGTTGTTGCGGTTGATGACGCGGCGGTAGAGGTCGTTCAGATCGGACGTGGCGAAGCGGCCGCCATCCAGGGGGACGAGCGGGCGCAGGTCCGGCGGGATCACCGGAACCACGGTGAGGATCATCCATTCGGGCTTGTTGCCCGACATCTGGAAGGCCTCGATGATCTTCAGGCGCTTGAGAAGCTTCTTGGGCTTCAGCTCGGAGGTCGTGGTGGCGATTTCCTCGCGGAGCGAGTTCGCGATTCCGTCGAGGTCGAGCTCCTGCAGAATGCGCCGGATGGCCTCGGCGCCGATCATGGCGGTGAAGCTGT
Source organism: Methylobacterium sp. CM6241 (assembly GCF_054817845.1). NCBI lineage: Bacteria > Pseudomonadati > Pseudomonadota > Alphaproteobacteria > Hyphomicrobiales > Methylobacteriaceae > Methylobacterium > Methylobacterium sp. CM6241. The sequence goes on along the minus strand of NZ_CM139246.1, from coordinate 2,880,155 downwards.
CCTCGCCGTACTCTTCCTGGGCGCGCAGGTACTCTTCCTCGGAGAGGAGCTGACGCTCCTTGAGGGGGGTGAGGCCCGGCTCGATGACGCAGTAGGATTCGAAGTAGAGGATGCGCTCGAGGTCCTTGAGCGCCATGTCGAGCAGCAGGCCGATGCGGCTCGGCAGCGACTTCAGGAACCAGATATGGGCGACGGGCGCGGCCAGCTCGATATGGCCCATGCGGTCACGCCGGACGCGCGCGAGGGTGACCTCGACGCCGCACTTCTCACAGATGACGCCCTTGTACTTCATGCGCTTGTACTTGCCGCACAAGCACTCGTAATCCTTGATCGGTCCAAAGATGCGCGCGCAGAACAGGCCGTCACGCTCGGGCTTGAACGTACGGTAGTTGATCGTCTCGGGCTTCTTGATCTCGCCGAAGGACCACGAAAGGATCTTTTCGGGTGAGGAGATCGAAATCTTGATCTGGTCGAAGCTCTGAGGCTGAGCCTGCTGGTTGAAAAGATTCATGACCTCTTGGTTCATGATCTGCTCCTGAGCTGACGGGCTGCACCCTCCGCCGAGGGGATGACCACGTGCTGAAATCGATGAGGCGCTGCGACCGGCCGGGTCGCCGCTGGCCTTCGTCCGTCGAGAGGCGCTTCCCCTCCCCGCTCGAACCGCGCCGGCTCACGGTGAGCCGGCGCGGGAGCGTATCGTGGGTCTTACTCGGCTGCCTCGGCGGGCGGGTCGAGCTGGTCGTTCGCGAGCTTCTTGGAGGAGGTGAGCTCCACGTTGAGGCCGAGCGAACGCATTTCCTTGACGAGCACGTTGAAGGACTCGGGGATGCCGGCCTCGAAGGTATCGTCGCCACGGACGATGGCCTCGTAGACCTTGGTGCGGCCGGCGACGTCGTCCGACTTCACCGTGAGCATCTCCTGCAGCGTGTAAGCCGCGCCGTAGGCCTCCAGAGCCCAGACCTCCATCTCGCCGAAGCGCTGGCCGCCGAACTGCGCCTTACCGCCCAGCGGCTGCTGGGTGACGAGGGAGTAAGGACCGATCGACCGAGCGTGGATCTTGTCGTCCACGAGGTGGTGGAGCTTCAGCATGTAGATGTAGCCCATCGTCACCTTGCGGTCGAAAGGCTCACCCGTACGCCCGTCATAGAGCGTCGACTGCGCCGAGCGGTCGAGCCCGGCCATCTCCAGCATCGTCTCGATGTCGGCTTCCTTGGCGCCGTTGAACACCGGAGTGGCCATCGGTACGCCGCGGCGTACGTTGTTGGCCGCCTCCGCCATGTCCTCGTCCGAGAGGCCCTCCAGCTCCGACGGCGAGTAGATCGCCTCCATCTCCGCCTTGAGGGGCGCGATGTCGTTGCTGCGGAGGTAGGCGTCCACGGCGAGCCCGACCTTGCGGCCGAGACCGGCGGCAGCCCAGCCCAGATGGGTCTCCAGGATCTGACCGACGTTCATGCGCGACGGCACGCCGAGCGGGTTGAGCACGATGTCGGCATGCGTTCCGTCTTCGAGGAACGGCATGTCCTCGATCGGCACGATCCGCGACACGACACCCTTGTTGCCGTGACGGCCGGCCATCTTGTCGCCCGGCTGGATCTTGCGCTTCACCGCAACGAAGACCTTGACCATCTTCATCACGCCGGGGGGCAACTCGTCGCCGCGCTGCAGCTTCTCGACCTTGTCGAGGAAGCGCTGTTCGAGGCGCTTCTTCGACTCGTCGTACTGCTTCTGCATCGCTTCCATCTCGGTCATGAGACGGTCGTCGACGACGGCGAACTGCCACCATTGCGAGCGCGGGTACTCGTTCAGGAGCTCACGGCTGAGCGTGGTCTCCTTCTTGAAGCCCTTCGGACCTGCGATCGGCGACTGGCCGATCAGGACGCCGGCGAGACGGGCGTAGGTGTTGCGGTCGAGGATCGCCTGCTCGTCGTCACGATCCTTGGCGAGACGCTCGATCTCTTCGCGCTCGATGGCCTGGGCGCGCTCGTCCTTGTCGACGCCGTGGCGGTTGAACACCCGGACTTCGACGATCGTGCCGGTCACGCCCGGGGGAACCCGGAGCGAGGTGTCGCGCACGTCCGAAGCCTTCTCGCCGAAGATGGCGCGGAGGAGCTTCTCCTCCGGCGTCATCGGGCTCTCGCCCTTCGGGGTGATCTTGCCGCACAGGATGTCGCCCGCATGAACCTCGGCGCCGATATAGACGATGCCGGCTTCGTCGAGGTTCTTCAGCGCCTCTTCCGAGACGTTGGGGATGTCGCGGGTGATTTCCTCCGGACCCAGCTTGGTGTCTCGGGCCATCACCTCGAACTCCTCGATATGGATCGAGGTGAACACGTCATCCTTCACGATCCGCTCGGAGAGCAGGATCGAGTCCTCGAAGTTGTAGCCGTTCCACGGCATGAACGCGACGAGCACGTTCCGGCCGAGTGCCAGCTCGCCGAACTCCGTCGACGGACCATCGGCGATGATCTCGCCCTTCTTCACCTGCTCGCCCACGCGGACCAGCGGCTTCTGCGTGATGCAGGTCGACTGGTTGGAGCGCTGGAACTTCTGCAGGCGGTAGATGTCGACGCCAGGTTTGTTGGCATCGGCCTCTTCGGTGGCGCGGATGACGATACGGGTCGCATCGACCTGATCGACGATGCCGGAGCGGCGAGCCGCGATGGCGGCACCCGAATCGCGGGCGACCACGGCTTCCATGCCGGTGCCGACGAACGGCGCGTCGGCGCGGACCAGCGGCACCGCCTGGCGCTGCATGTTCGAGCCCATCAGAGCACGGTTCGCATCGTCGTTCTCGAGGAACGGGATGAGTGCGGCAGCTACCGAGACGAGCTGCTTCGGCGACACGTCCATGAGGTCGACGCGGTCCGGCGGCACGACGATGACGTCGCCGGCCCGACGGCAGACCACGAGGTCTTCCGTCAGCTTGAAGCTCTCGTCCATCTGGGCGTTGGCCTGGGCGACATAGTACTTCGCCTCCTCCATCGCGGAGAGGTAGGAGACCTCCTTCGTCACCACGCCGTCCTTCACGCGACGGAACGGGGTCTCGATGAAGCCGTACTTGTTCACCCGCGCGAAGGTGGCGAGCGAGTTGATGAGACCGATATTCGGGCCTTCCGGCGTCTCGATCGGGCAGATGCGGCCGTAATGGGTCGGATGCACGTCGCGCACCTCGAAGCCGGCGCGCTCACGGGTGAGACCGCCCGGGCCAAGCGCCGAGAGGCGGCGCTTATGCGTCACTTCCGAGAGCGGATTGGTCTGATCCATGAACTGCGACAGCTGCGACGAGCCGAAGAACTCACGCACCGCGGCCGCTGCCGGCTTGGCGTTGATGAGGTCCTGCGGCATCACCGTGTCGATATCGACGGAGGACATGCGCTCCTTGATGGCGCGCTCCATGCGGAGAAGGCCCAGGCGGTACTGGTTCTCCATGAGCTCGCCCACCGAACGCACACGGCGGTTGCCGAGGTGATCGATGTCGTCGATCTCGCCCTTGCCGTCGCGCAGGTCCACCAGCGCCTTGACGACCGCGAGCATGTCCTCGCGGCGCAGGGTGCGCACGGTATCCTCGGCATCGAGGTCGAGGCGCATGTTCATCTTCACGCGGCCGACGGCCGAGAGGTCGTAGCGCTCGGAATCGAAGAACAGCGAGTGGAACATCGCCTCGGCCGTGTCGAGCGTCGGCGGCTCGCCGGGACGCATGACGCGGTAGATGTCGAACAGCGCGCCTTCGCGGGACGAGTTCTTGTCCACGGCGAGGGTGTTGCGGATGTAGGGACCGACATTGACGTGGTCGATGTCGAGGACGGGGAGCTCGGAAACGCCGACCTCTTCCAGGCTCTTGAGGAGCTTGTCGGAGATTTCGTCGCCGGCCTCGGCCCAGATCTCGCCAGTCTTCGCATTGACCAGATCTTCGGCGATGTACTGGCCGATCAGGTCCTCGTCGGTGGCCTTCAGGAACTGCACGCCGCGCTCGCTGATCTGGCGGGCGTTGCGGGCGTTGAGCTTCTTGCCGGCTTCGAGGACGACTTCGCCCGAATCCGCGTCGACGAGATCGACGGAGGCCTTGAAGCCCTTCAGACGATCGGCATCGAACGGCACGCGCCATTCGGCGCCGTCGCGATCGTAGATGACGCGGTTGTAGAAGGTGGAGAGGATCTCCTCGCCGTCGAGGCCGAGGGCGAACAGCAGTGACGTCGCCGGAAGCTTGCGCTTACGGTCGATACGCACATGCACGATGTCCTTGGCATCGAACTCCACATCGAGCCACGAGCCGCGATAGGGGATGATGCGCGCGGCAAAGAGCAGCTTGCCCGAGGAATGGGTCTTGCCCTTGTCGTGATCGAAGAACACGCCCGGCGAACGGTGCATCTGCGAGACGATGACGCGCTCGGTGCCGTTGACGATGAAGGTGCCGTTCTCCGTCATCAGGGGCATGTCGCCCATGTAGACGTCCTGCTCCTTGATGTCCTTGACGGACTTGGCGCCAGTATCGGGGTCCACATCGAACACGATGAGGCGCAGCGTCACCTTGAGCGGGGCCGCGAAGGTGATGCCACGCTGGCGACACTCGTCGACATCGTATTTCGGCTGCTCGAACGTGTACTTCACGAATTCGAGGAGGGCCGTCGCCGAGAAGTCGGAGATCGGGAAGACCGACTTGAAAACGGTCTGCAGGCCTTCGTCGCCCCGTCCGCCTTCCGGCTCGTCCATCATCAGGAACTGGTCGTAGGACGCCTTCTGAACCTCGATGAGGTTCGGCATCTCGGCGACTTCCTTGATCTTGCCGAAAAACTTGCGAATGCGCTTGCGACCGACCAGCGTGTTGGCCATGGGTGACCTCGCTCCTACGTCCCGCGTACCGGGTGCCCGGGGAAGGCTTTATGCCTCCCGCGACCAGGCGATGAACCTGTCCCGCCGGACGAAGCCCACCCGAAATGAATGCCGCCGGTCCGTTCCAGGACCGCCCGGTCGCTTGAAGCGACCTTAGCCCACGGGTCGGAGACCCGCGGGCGTCGGTGCCGGCCGGCCCCGATGGGACCGACCGGAAGTGACGGGCCTGATTTGGCCCATCGGCAACTTACTTGAGCTCGACCTTGGCGCCGGCCTTCTCGAGCTGGGCCTTGAGCTTCTCGGCCTCTTCCTTGTTGACGGACTCCTTGACAGCCTTCGGAGCGCCCTCGACGAGGTCCTTGGCTTCCTTGAGGCCGAGGCCGGTGATCGCGCGGACCTCCTTGATGACCTCGATCTTCTTGTCGCCAGCGGCGGTCAGGAGAACCGTGAACTCGGTCTGCTCCTCGACGACGGCGGCCGGGCCGGCGGCCGGGCCGGCAACGGCGACGGCAGCGGCGGCGGAGACGCCCCACTTCTCTTCGAGGAGCTTGGCGAGGTCGGCGGCTTCGAGAACGGTCAGCGAGGACAGGTCGTCGACGAGCTTGGCAAGATCAGCCATGGTAATGTTCCTTTAGATGTCGGTTTGAACGGGTGATGAGGGAAGGGCGATGCGGCCTCAGGCCGCTTCGTCCTGAGCCGCGTCCTTGGTGGCATAGGCTCCGAACACGCGAGCCAGCTTGGCAGCCGGTGCGCTGACGACCTGGGCGATCTTGGTCGCGGGAGCCTGGATGAGGCCCACGATCTTGCCGCGCAGTTCGTCGAGGGACGGGAGCGACGCAAGCGCCTTCACACCGTCCGGGTTCAGAGCTGTCGTTCCCATGGCGCCGCCGAGGATCACGAGCTTGTCGTTACCCTTGGCGAAGTCCACCGCAACCTTGGCAGCCGCGACCGGATCGCTCGAATAAGCGAGCAGGGTCGGGCCCTTCAAGAGGGGCTTGATGGAGGCGACGTCCGTGCCATCGAGAGCGATGTTGGCGATGCGGTTCTTGGTGACCTTCACGGTGGCACCGGCCTGCTTCATCTGCGCGCGCAGCTTCTGCATCTCGGCGACCGTGAGGCCCTTGTAGTGGGCCACGACGACGACGGACGTGTTCGCAAACACGCCGTTGAGCGTCGAGACGAGATCAGCTTTGGCTGTCCTGTCCACTGGGGCTCTCTCCGGTTGGCGGGTCCCCCTCGAGGAGGGTCCGCCGGTTGCACATGCCGCCCGGAACGGAACTCGGCTCAGCGAGAAGCCGGAACGTCCTGGACGACGCTTCACGGCCCTGTCCCCTGACATCCTCCGGAACGGTGGACGGCACGGGCGAGATGGTTCAAACCGATACCTGCCTGCGCCGCGAATCGCGGTGCCGATAGGGTGTTGAATTCGGTCTTCCCCGTCTGTGCAGGCTGGGGAATTAAGCCGGTTGCCCGGCGCCTGCAGTCTCGGACAGGACATGGCCGGACGAGGCTTGAAGGAGCTGCTCGCCCCTTAAAGCCTTCCGGCCATTATCGCCTGGTTGCCCAGGCGAATTCGCATGTCGGATATCGACCGATTGGTCGAATCCTTTCAAAGTGTGAAATACGTGGAGCGGGGTCTATAGGCCCTAGCAAGCGCCCTGCCAAGTGCCCGAGGTGAAGAAATCCGCTTCGCATGTACGATTCTGGTTGACGGGATTTTCTCCCGCCTGTTCGGCGGGAGCATCTTCGAGCGCGGACGGAAGTCCCTATGTCGGCAGGAACTTACGCGCAGCCTGCCACCAGGGCGTCCGGGCATTCTCCAGCTTCTGCTCGGCCTTGGCCGCGTAGAAGGAGGCGTTGTGTTCGCCGCGCAGGGCTTCGCGGGTGAAGCGGATCAGGTGATGGGCGACGAAGCCCATGTTGAAGACCGCCTCGATCTGCCCGCGCTTCAAGGCATGGCCGGCCGCGCGCCAGAACACGCCCCGGTAATCCGACAGGATGCCCACGCGCAGGGCGATGTTGAAACCGAGCACGAGACCGCGACGGAGATTGGTCCGCGTGAGCTTGCCCCTGGTCGGCGTCTTGATCCGATGCGGATAGGTCCGCTCCACCTGATAGCGGAAGCGCGCGAACAGGTTCTCCGGCTCGTAGGCGTGGGCGATGGCCCGGCGCCAGCTCGCCACCACATCGTCGTGCGGACGCTTGAACAGGACGTTGGATTCCAGCGCCGCGTCATGGGTGAGACGTCCCTCGCGGGTCAGCCGGTCCCAGAGCGGTGTCTTCGGCAGGGCCTGCAGCAGGTTCATCGTCAGCACCGGCACCGCCGACTTGTCGACGAAGTCGATGAGCTTCTGCTCCGAGCCGTCCGTCTCCGTGTCGAGGCCCAGGATGATGCCCGATGTCACTTCGAGGCCGAAGCTGTTGAGCGTCTCGATGGCCTCGTACATCGGCACGGCGGCGTTGTGCTTCTTGTCGATGCCCGCCAGCGCGTCCTCTTCCGGCGTCTCGATGCCGACGAAGACGGTCATGAAGTTCGCCTGCCGCATCAGCTCGAGGATGTCGGGCTGCTTGGCCATGTTCAGGGTCGCCTCGCAGGCGAACTGAAGCGGGTAATGGTTCTTCTTCTGCCACTCCACGAGGTGGGGCAGCATATCCTTCGTCGCCTTGCGGTTGCCGATGAAATTGTCATCGACGAAGTACACGACGGCCGGATGGCCCGGCTGGGAGATGATCGCATCGAGCTCGCCGAGCATCTGCTCCGGCGTCTTCAGGCGGGGCTGCCGGCCGTAGAGCTGCGGGATATCGCAGAACTCGCAGCGATAGGGGCAGCCGGACGAGAATTGCAGGGAGCCGATGAGGTAGCGCTTGAGGGGAGCGGCCTCGTAGGCAGGCGCCGGGAAATCGGAGAGCGGCAGACGCTCCTTGGTTTCGAGGCGAACTTGGCTCGCCGGAATGGACACGTCGCGGTCGAGGATCGACACGAGTTCGTCGGTGGCGTCGCCGATCTCGCCGATATGGAGATAGTCGAACTCGGGATATTGCTCGGGCGATCCGGAGACCGAAGGGCCGCCGAGCGCCGTCACCTTACCGGCCGCATGCGCCCGAGCGTAGATGTCCCGGATCTGGGGTGCCTGGATGTGCATGCCCGATACGAACACCGCATCGGCCCAGGCGAAATCGTCCGGCCCGGCCCGTTTGATGTTCTCGTCGATGAACCGGTACTCCCATTCCTCCGGCATGTAAGCCGCGATGAGGAGCAGGCCCTGAGGCGGCATGAACGCCTTTACCCCGCCCATTAACGGGTAGGCGTGGGCGAAAGTCCCGAAGGACGGCGTGTATGCGGGAAAGACGCACAGGATGCGTCGTTTCGAGGTGACGGAGAGGGTGCATCGCATGGCGGCATACCTAGCACAGACAGGTGCGAAGGCGTCACCCTCGCATGTTGATTTCTTTGCCCTTTCCAGGGCGGGTTTTGATCGTGCCCAAGCCGGAGCCGTGACGTTCGCGCGCGTTTGACGCAGCCTCGAACGGGTCGCGCCGATTCAAGCGTGCGGTGCGACTGCCCGGCATCGGCCGGTAGGCTTCGAATGGCTCCGAGAGCCTATTCCACCACGGCCTCGTCACCATCGAGGACGAGGCGCCGCAATGTCCGTAGAGCGCTGTCCAGACGCGCGAAAGGTGGCGAGCCGAGGGCGAGGCGCACCCCATTCTCCGGCGTCGAGGTCCCGACGGCGAAGGCGCTGGCGGGGGATACCGCGACACCGTTGCGCGCCGCGGCAGCCGCATAGCGTTCGGCGCTCCAATGGGAGGGCAACGAGAGCCAGAGGTGGAAGGCTCTCGGGTCACCCCGCACGTCGAGGCCCGCCAATGCTTCCCTGGCGGCATGCTGGCGCGCGGTCGCGTCCGCCCGCTTGGCGGTCTCGATCCGCCTCGCGGTGCCGTCGTCGATGAGGTGAAGCGCCATCGCCAGGGGAAGGCCGCTCGCCGTCCAGGCTCCGGTGCGGATCGCGGCGCCGAGCCGCTGCACCAAACCGGAGGGCGCCGCGACGAAGCCCAGGCTCAGGCCGGGAGCCAGCCGTTTCGACAGGCTGTCGATGAGGATCACGCGGTCCGGTGCCAGGGCCGCCAAGGGTTCCTCGTCACACAGGAAGCCGTAGACGGAATCCTCGATACAGACGAGGTCGTGCCGGTGGAGGGCCGACGCTACGGCGCGCCGCCGTTCTGCGCTCATGCTCTGGCCGAGGGGGCTTTGCAGGACGGGCTGCAGATAGAGGGCCCGCATAGGCTTCTCCCCATGCGCTCGCTCGATGGCATCGGGGGTCACCCCCTCCGCATCCATCGGTAGGGCGACGAGCTCGATACCGAGGCGGTGCGCGAGGCCTTTGACGATGGGATAGGTCATGGCCTCCACCCCGATCCGGTCGCCGGGTTGGGCCAGCGCCGCCATGGCCGCAGCGATGCCCTGACGTCCCGTCCCGGTGAAGAGGACGGTTTCGGGATCGGCCGACCACCCTCCCCGCGCGAAGAAACCGGCCGCCTTGGCTCGCGCCGGCCCGGCCGCACCCGGCCTGACGGGTGGGAACGTGGCCTGAATCCGAGCCGGATCGAGAAGAGGCTTGAGGCTGGCGGCGAGATCCGCCGCTTGATGGGGCAGGATGGAGAAGACGTGTTCGAGATTGACGAGGCCGCCTTCCGCCTCTCGTTCGCCTGCCGCGTCCGGCTCCGCGTTGCGGATGAACGTACCGCGGCCGACTTCTCCGGTGACGAGCCCGCGCCGCGTGAGCTCGGCATAGACTCGACTGGCGGTAGAGACGGCGATCCCACGCTCGTATGCGAATTGCCGTTGCGTCGGCATCCGGCTTCCCGGGGCCATGCGCCCCTGCGCGATATCCGCAGCGATCCCGTCCGAAATCATCCGGTAGTCGGCCAAGCTCATATTGCTCCGAGTGCAATGTATTGATTGATTCGATTCAAATTCGGATCAATGACGAGTTGCGAGCGAATGGAGCCCCATCGAAATGCCGAACCGCGATACTCTAGGGCCGATCCTAAGTCCCGATCGGAAGGTCGCTTTCCTTCCTAGTCTAAGGACCTCTTCTGACCAAGCACAGAGGAAACTTTCACCTGGGCCCCTCGGGATCCTATCAATCTGGCTCAGGCGCTTCACCGGGAGGCGTACAATTCGAGAATTGACCTCGGAGCAAATTAGAGAACTCGATCTCGATCCCGTGGCTTTGCGCCTGGAAGCCGCGAAACCGTTCTGGCGTGCATGAACCTGAAGACAGCGTCGGAATCCGGGAGCGGGCTCGTGCCGACGGGCCGCAAAGCCCTCGGGCTACCGAGCGAGGAATTATCCACGCTCAGGTTCCCGGCGCTGCCGGGTATCTCGGACCCGGTTCCGGGTAGCCGCGACGTCATCGGATTCATCGGCTTTCACGGACGGTTCAATGGCGAAGATAATCCCTGTCTTTTTAGGCTCGCATTGGAACCTATATTCCAACATCACTCAAATATTTGAAAAACCATTGTATTGATTCCGCTGGCGATCGGAAACACCATCATATTGTCAAGTTTCGGGGCATGGCCCGTGGTCGACGATACGACCCGGGCGGCACGGTCGACGGCCGAGCACAGCCCACCGCGACGCGACGACCTTATCCTCGCCGGAGCGCGCCCGTGTCCTTCAGAACCCTTCTTGCCGCTCGTATCGCGCTGGCCGCCTTGGCGTTGCCGACGATCGGGCATGTGGCGGCGCATGCCGCCGAACAGAAACAAGCCCAAACCAGCCCCCTCGTATCCACCGAGTGGCTCGAGGCCAACCTAAGCTCGCCGAAGCTGCGGATCGTCGAGGTCAGCGTGGAGCCGGGCGTGTACGAGCGCGGCCACATACCCAATGCGCAGAACGTCCTCTGGCATACGGATCTCGTGGAGACGGTGAGCCGCGACATCGCGGGACCGGACAAGTTCGCCGCCCTGATCCGGCGTCTCGGCATCGACCGCGACACCACGGTGATCCTTTACGGCGACAACAACAACTGGTTCGCCGCTTGGGGGGCTTGGGTGTTCGCGCAGTACGGTCTCGTCGACAACGTGAAGCTGCTCGATGGTGGCCGCAAGAAATGGGAGGCCGAGAAGCGGCAGCTCGATACCCGCAGCCCCGACGTGGCCGCCTCGGCCTTCCCCGTCACGCCGGTCTCGACGGGCCAGCGCGCCCGTCTCGCGGACGTGCTCGCCGTGGCGCGCAAGGAGCGGGACGAGACGATCCTCGATATCCGCTCGCCGGATGAGTTCTCGGGCAAGCTCATCGCGCCGGCAGGCGTGCAGGAACTCGCGATCCGGGCAGGCCATATCCCCGGTTCGGTGAACGTGCCCTGGGCCAAGGCCGTGAACCCGGACGGCACCCTGAAATCCGTGCCGGAGCTGAAGAAGCTCTACGCCGATGTGGGGATCGATGGGTCCAAGCCGGTCATCACCTCCTGCCGCATCGGCGAGCGCTCGAGCCATTCCTGGTTCGTGCTCAGCCGCGTCCTCGGCTACCCCGTGCGGAATTACGACGGGTCCTGGACGGAATACGGAAACGCCGTCGGCGTGCCGGTGGTGAACCTTGCCGGGACGGTGTGGTCGGGCAAGTGACGGCCTCGCCGATATCCGAACCTCCAGCGCCCGGTCCTTCGACCGGGCGTTCCTCCGTGCCGTTGCGGATCACGTCAGCGGCCCTGATCGGTGCGGGTATCCTGGCCGCCGCCTTGAATCTCTCCGGCGATCCCGGCAGCAGCCGTCTCGCGCTCTCGCTGACATTCGGAGCCCTGTTCGGCTTCGTGCTCCAGCGCTCGCGCTTCTGCTTCTTCTGCCTGTGGCGCGATCTGATCGACCGGCGAGACCCGCGCGGGGCCCTCGGCATCCTCGCGGCGCTCGCCGCCGGTACGGTCGGCTATGCTGTCGTGCTGGGGGCATGGCTGCCCGATCCGAGCGGGGTGCGGTTGCCGCCCGACGCCCATATCGGTCCCGTCGGGCCGATCCTCGCCCTTGCCGGTGCCGCTTTCGGAGCGGGCATGGCGATCTCGGGCTCCTGCATCGGCGCTCATCTCTACCGCATCGGCGAGGGATCACCCACGGCACCGTTCGCCCTGGTCGGAACAGCCCTGGGCTTCGTCCTCGGCTTCCTCACCTGGAACACGCTCTATCTCGCAAGTGTCTCGGAAGCGCCCGTCATCTGGCTGCCCCGGCATCTCGGCTATGCCGGCAGCCTCGTCCTCACTCTCTCGGTCCTGGCGGCTCTCGCGGTGCCCCTTCTGCGGTGGCTGCCGCCTGCCGATGCGCTGCCATCGAGGCGCGTCGCGCCGCTGCGTGCCGTCTTCGTCGAGGGTTGGCCGACCTGGCTCGGCGGACTCGCTGTCGGCGCTCTCGGAACCTTGGCGTATCTCAGGGTCGGCCCCCTCGGTGTCACCGCCGAGATTGGCGGACGGGCGAGGCAGGCCGCCGCCGGGCTCGATCTCCTGCCCTCGCGCCTCGAAGGGCTCGACGGGTTTCGTGGCTGCGCCACCGCCATCCGCGATGCGATCCTAACGCCGAACGGGGTATTCATCGCGGGGCTCGTCGCGGCGTCCCTGGCCGCCGCTCTGGCGGCGGGGGAGTTCCGCCCCGCCCTGCCGACGCGGGGCCAGGCCGTGCGCGGTCTCGTCGGCGGCCTTCTCCTCGGCTGGGGCGCCATGACCGGTCTCGGCTGCAGCGTCGGAACGTTGCTATCGGGAATCATGGCCGGAGCCGCATCCGGATGGGTCTTCGGCGCGGCGATGTTCGCCGGCCTCACCGCGACGCTTCTCGCTGGCCGGCGTCTGAAGCTTCTCGCGTAGACAAAAGAAAACGCCCGGCCATGACGGCCGGGCGTTTCCTATTTTCGTGAGGTGACTACCGATCAGGCGGTCAGCACGGTCGACGGCTCGACCTTCACACCGGGGCCCATCGACGACGTGACGGCGATGCGCTGGATGTAGGTGCCCTTGGCGCCGGCCGGCTTGGCCTTGGCCACCGCGTCGGCGAACGCCTTGATGTTCTCGACGAGCTTGGTCTCGTCGAAGGAGACCTTGCCGATGCCGGCATGGACGATGCCAGCCTTCTCGACGCGGAACTCCACCGAGCCGCCCTTGGCGCCGGCGACCGCGGACTTCACGTCCATGGTGACGGTGCCGACCTTCGGGTTCGGCATCAGGCCGCGCGGGCCGAGCACCTTGCCGAGACGACCGACGAGCGGCATCAGGTCCGGGGTCGCGATGCAGCGGTCGAACTCGATCTTGCCGCTCTGGACGATCTCGAGCAGATCCTCCGCGCCGACGATGTCGGCACCGGCGGCCTTGGCCTCGTCGGCCTTGGCGCCGCGGGCGAACACCGCCACCCGCACGGTACGGCCGGAGCCGTTCGGCAGGTTGCAGACGCCGCGGACCATCTGGTCGGCGTGGCGCGGGTCGACGCCGAGGTTCATCGAGATCTCAACGGTCTCGTCGAACTTGGCGCTGGCCTTCTGCTTCACCAGAGCGATCGCCTCGGCGATCGGGTAGAGCTTGAGCGCGTCGATGCCCTCGCGGGCGGCGCGGATGCGCTTGCCTTCATGTGCCATTGTGCCCTCCCCCTTAAGCGACGACGTCGAGGCCCATGGCCCGCGCGGAGCCACGGATCATGGCGACGGCGGCGTCAACCGAGTCGCAGTTCAGGTCGGGCATCTTCTTCTCGGCGATCTCGCGAAGCTGAGCTTCGGTGACCTTGCCCACCGTCGGGCCCTTGCCCGGAGTCTTGGAGCCGGAAGCCGGCTTCTTGCCGATCTTCAGACCGGCAGCCTTCTTCAGGAAGAAGGTGACCGGCGGCTGCTTCATCTCGAAGGTGAAGGAGCGGTCCTGATACGCCGTGATGACGACCGGGATCGGCGTGCCCTTCTCGATCTGAGAGGTCTTCGCGTTGAAGGCCTTGCAGAATTCCATGATGTTGAGGCCGCGCTGACCGAGCGCGGGACCGATGGGCGGCGACGGGTTCGCGGCGCCGGCCGGAACCTGAAGCTTCACGTAGCCCGTGATCTTCTTTGCCATAGGGACTGCTCCCAAATGTAGCCCGTCGCCCGGCTGCCTCGAGCACGAACGATACGAGCGGTTGCAGGTCGCGGTGCGATCCGTGAATCCCGGCGGCAAACCGGGCGGACCTCCCGCGGGTTATGACGAACGCGAATCGCGGACGGCGAGGAGGCTTTGCCTACCTTCGCCATCCGCGTTTCGTCATTCGCCTGACGATCAGACCTTCTCGACCTGAGCGTATTCGAGTTCCACCGGAGTGGCGCGACCGAAGATCGACACGGCGACCTTGAGGCGCGAACGGCTCTCGTCGATTTCCTCGACGGTGCCGTTGAAGGATGCGAAGGGACCGTCGGAGACGCGGACGGTCTCGCCGATCTCGAAGGAGATCGAGGGCTTGGGACGATCGACGCCCTCGGCGACCTGCCCCTTGATACGCTCCGCCTCGGAATCGGGAATCGGGACCGGCTTCGACTTGTCGGCGCCGAGGAAGCCCGTGACCTTCGGGGTGTTCTTGATGAGGTGGTAGACTTCGTCGGTGAGATCGCATTTCACCAGGACGTAGCCCGGGAAGAACTTGCGCTCGGCATCGACCTTGCGGCCGCGGCGAACCTCGACGACCTTCTCGGTCGGAACCATGACCTCGTCGAACAGCTCCATCAGCCCGCGCTGCGCCGCCTGATCCTTGATGGACTGCGCGACCTTGTTCTCGAAATTCGAGTAGGCGTGGACGATGTACCAGCGTTTCGACACGGTTCTCACCAAATCCTGACGTCGGCCTGCCCGGTCGCGACGACGCGCCCAGGAAGACTCAGTTGTTCTAGGCGCCGACCCCGAGGATCAGGGTCACGATGTAGCGCAGTGCCTGGTCCACGACCGTGAAGAAGATGCTCGCCGCCACCACCATGATGAACACCATGATCGTCGTCACGGTGGTCTCCTTCCGGCTCGGCCACGTGACCTTGCGGCCCTCGTCGCGCACCTGGGACAGGAACTCGGCCGGGCCGACGCGCTTGGGCGCGGGCCGCACGGGCGGAGTGCCCCGAGGCGGCGTCGGCGTAGCGGCGCCGCGCTGCGGAGTGCGCGCCAGATCCGCCTTCTTCGTTGCTTCGTTCGATGCCATTGATGCCAACAACAGGGAAAATCGGCCCTGACCGGAAAGCGGACCGGTGCGGAGGCTCTGGTCGAAGCCCGCACCGAACACATTTACCGATCTCGGAATGCGAACGCTCTAGCGCAAGTCCCGGGTCTTGTCGACCGTCGCGGACATGTCGACAGAAAGCTGGAGACACGCTCCGGTTCGACATTCCCGATGGGAGGCCGATCCGGCATTGCGCTTAAGGAAAACACTGGCAGGAGTGGAGGGACTCGAACCCGCAACCTCCGGTTTTGGAGACCGGCGCTCTGACCAGTTGAGCTACACTCCTACGCGGGACGCTCAATGCCCGATCATCCTCCTGGATGCAAGGGATTCCGGAGAGAGGAATGTGAAATTCAAAGGTTCTATCGGCCGTGTTCGGCAAGCTCGCGTCCGTTCAGAGGACGGATCCCATCCTTCGAGTAGGAGAAGAGTTCGTCGCTTCGGGCGTATGGACCTTTGCGCATATACATCGTCACGATTGCCGCGAGCCTGTCTTTCCCCTCGCTGTTGGATGACCATGCGATGAGGACGTCCCGCGTGGGAACTGCAGCCACGATGGCCTGCGTTCCGAGCCCTTCCTGAATCTGGTCCATCACCATGGGGAGGAGCAGGCTGGCGGCCGCGTAGCCGCTGTTCTCGGCCAAAGTCGCGAAATGACCGGATTGTCCAGTCGCCGAAATGTGGACCTGTACACCGCCCGAGGCGAGTTCGAGATTTCGCTTGGCGATCCGCTCGACCGTTTGCTGATCGACATCCCATCCTTCGAAGATCGAATGAATCACCAACTGATAGCGCTCGTTCTCATCGAGGGCGTAGGCAATGAGGAGCCGCTCCGAGAAGCGGCGGCAGGTCAGGGTCGGCACCTGCTCGCGATACTCGATGGGAACGAGCTGGATGCGCAGGCGGGCTGAAGCCTTGGCGAAGGTCTCCGCGGGAGCGGGTGTCGCGGGAAGAGGCTTCGCGGTGGCAAGCGGATGGAGGTAGTCGACGATGACGGCTCGGCGTTCTGCGCCCGTCCGGTCGGCGATCTTTTGGCGAATGTTGCCGAGGAAGAGGGTGAAGCGGCCGATGACGACCTGTTCTGGATCATTGTCGTCCACGGTGACGGCCACAGCGGGATAGTCACGCCGTAGGACAGCGAGGACTTCCTCCCGGAACGCCAGAAACGTCGCGCGATTCTGCGACGGGATCGTTTTGGCGGGAACGCTCTGGGCGCGCGCGGGCGCGGTCAGGATCGACAAGGCTCCGGCGATGACGGCGCGTCGCGATGTCATGGCGTCGAAAAGTGCGGCAGGTGTCGAACTCATGAGACCGCCTCGCGGCATGCAACCCATGGTTCGGAGACGACGATGCCGGCGACCCGTCAAGACAGGCCGCCGGCATCGGTATGTACAATCAGCGGTAGAGGCCGGGCGTACCGAACTTAATCGTTGATGGCTGCGACGACGCCTGCGCCGACGGTGCGTCCGCCTTCACGGATGGCGAAGCGGAGCTTCTCTTCCATGGCGACGGGGACGATGAGGGTGACGTCCATGGTGACGCTGTCACCGGGCATCACCATCTCGGTGCCCTCGGGCAGTTCGCAGACACCGGTCACGTCGGTGGTGCGGAAGTAGAACTGGGGCCGGTAGTTGGTGAAGAACGGGGTGTGGCGACCGCCCTCCTCCTTGGTGAGGATGTAGGCCTCGGCCTTGAACTTGGTGTGGGGCTTGACCGAGCCCGGCTTGCACACGACCTGGCCGCGCTCGACGTCTTCACGCTTGGTGCCGCGCAGGAGCACGCCGACATTGTCGCCGGCCTGGCCCTGGTCGAGCAGCTTGCGGAACATCTCGACGCCCGTGACCGTGGTGGTCTGGGTGTCGCGGATGCCGACGATCTCCACGGTCTCGCCGACCTTGACGATGCCGCGCTCGACACGGCCCGTCACCACGGTGCCGCGGCCCGAGATCGAGAACACGTCCTCGATCGGCATCAGGAACGGCTTGTCGATCGGACGCTCCGGCTGCGGGATGTAGGCAT
Source organism: Methylobacterium sp. CM6241 (assembly GCF_054817845.1). Taxonomy (NCBI): domain Bacteria; kingdom Pseudomonadati; phylum Pseudomonadota; class Alphaproteobacteria; order Hyphomicrobiales; family Methylobacteriaceae; genus Methylobacterium; species Methylobacterium sp. CM6241. Next base: position 2,863,109 of record NZ_CM139246.1, on the reverse strand, counting down.
CCACGCTCGCCATCAGGGCCAGCACGGCGTCATGGCCGACGGCCTTGTCGCCGTTGTCGAGCGCGACCTTGGCCGAACCCTTGGTGATCGGGATGTCGTCGCCGGGGAAGTCGTACTTGGAGAGGAGCTCGCGCACCTCCATCTCGACGAGCTCGAGGAGCTCCTCGTCGTCGACGAGGTCGACCTTGTTGAGGAACACCACCAGCGCCGGCACGCCGACCTGACGGGCGAGCAGGATGTGCTCGCGGGTCTGCGGCATCGGGCCGTCGGCGGCCGACACGACCAGGATCGCGCCGTCCATCTGCGCCGCACCCGTGATCATGTTCTTCACGTAATCGGCGTGGCCGGGGCAATCGACGTGGGCGTAGTGACGGTTGGCCGTCTCGTACTCGACGTGAGCCGTCGAGATCGTGATGCCGCGCGCCTTCTCCTCGGGGGCCTTGTCGATCTGGTCGTAGGCCGTGAACGTCGCGCCACCCGACTCCGCCAGGACCTTCGTGATCGCAGCCGTCAGCGACGTCTTGCCGTGGTCGACGTGACCAATCGTGCCAATGTTGCAGTGCGGCTTGGTGCGGGCAAATTTCTCTTTGGCCATCGTCACATTCCTAAGACAAAGTCACATGAGCGGTCGCCCAGGGCGGCGCTCGAGGTGTCGAGCCGGGCGAAAGACGCCGCCCGGATAAAGGCTTGGCGTCAGATGATCAAGGGATGATGACTGTGGAGGCCGAATCGAGCCTGCGGCTTGGTCGTCCATTCGCTGTCCGGCCTCCACCTCGGATGCGGAGTCATACCGTTCCGCGAACGACGGCACCGGCCGCACGCTCGTTGAAGATGGGAACGACGAGACTGTCGGTCGGCGTGAAGATATGCGCCGAGGGAGATGGCACGGTCATGCGTGTCGTCGGCGGACGGAAGGGCCGGTCGAAGGACGTTAGCGCGGCATGATCTAGGCCATCTCACCGGCCGCCGCGGGGCCCCGCTCGATCGGACGCGCCGCCCCTGCCCGCCTACGGATCGGCCTCCGACGCCGTGGCGGCCGGGCGTCGGCGGGGCGCGCCTTCGAGGATGCGCCCGCCGAGGAGTCCGTTGAGGCCGACCACGATGAAAACGGCCACGAGGTGCACCGCCAGATCCGTCGCGGTGGCGTCGTGGGGATGGAACGGAACCAGAAGCGCCGCTGCCGCCGCCGCGACGGCCAAGCCTCCGAGAGCCGCCGTGAGGCTCGGGTTCAAGGGGCAGGCCCGGCGCAACATCGTGACGAGCAGGATTGAGAGCGGCAGAGAGACGCCCATCAGGAAGACGAAGCAGCCGCGCATCTCTCCAGTTTCGGCGAGGTTCGAAGCCGGAGCGAGCCAGGCCCGCAGGCAACCGAGCCCGCTGACGCCGAGCCACACAACCAGAGGCGGGATCGGCAGAAGAGCCCAGGCCCGGCTGCGGCCCGGCACGCTGCTCTGGAAGGCTGCGAAGGCCGCAGCCATGCTGGTCAACATTGCCCCCAGCGCGGCATAGCGAAGATCCGGAACGCCGAGGCGCAATTGCAGGCTGGCGGCGTCGGATAGGGGCAGCAGGAGGATGGCCAGGGCGAGCACGGCGGAGAACCAGGCGACGGCCCGCCATCCCGGCCCCGGCAGCGGGCGGACCGGCGCGAGCGACCGGGCCAGCTCCTCGACGAGACGTTCGTGGCTGGCGGGATCAGACATCCGAGCCCTCCTTGCTGGATGAGAGAGCGGCACGCAGGGCTTTCAGAGCCCGATGGAAATTGACTTTCAGCGCCGTCTTGGTCCGCCCGGTGAGAACTGACGCCTCCTCGAGGGATAACTCGCGCAGGGCGATGTGTTCGATCGCCTCGCGCTGCCCCGGGGGAAGATGGGCGACGGCCTCGGTCACGGCCCGACGCCGGGCTCGGATTTCAAGATCGTGCCCGGGCGGGGGCCCATCATCGGCGCGTGTCTCGTAGGCGATCGGATCGTGGACCTCTCGTGGCCGACGGCTGTCGTACCGCATGGCGTCGATGGCGCGCCGATGGGCGATCGCGCGGAGCCACGGGAGAAAGGGCCTGGACGGGTCGTAGCTGGCCCGCGCCCGGTGGATCGTCAGCAGAGTGTCCTGGACCACATCGTCGAGGCTCGGCCCCTGCACGCCCTTGGCCCTCGCCATCGCGGAGATGACGGGCACGCAGTCTCGCAGGAATTGGCGATAGGCGACGGCATCGCCGTTCTGAGCCGCCTGCATCGCAGCTGCGAGTGACGCCTCGCCGGACGATGGCGTCGATCGGGCGGGCATGGACGCGATGCTTCCGGGGGCTTCGGACCGAGCCGGTAGGACGGAGAAGCGGCCCGAATATGCCGCCTGCGCCAGGCTCATCGCCAAGACTCTAATTCGCTGCCGGGGACTTGGCCACACCGCCCTCCGCCATCGAGATCGTGGCAACGGCATTCCGCCGCGACGGCTGGAGCGCGGGCAAGCGTGCTCATGTGGAACGGTCCCCTTATCGCAACTCAGGTTCGACGGCGGCTCTGAGACGGATTTCGGCGATCACACGCTCCCGGTTACGTCAGGGGCAGCGATGGTCGCGGGCCGGGGACACACCGGCTCGCTCCGTGACGACGCGCCCCCCGTTGGAACGCGGGACTTTCCGCCTCTTGCCTCCGCGTGCCCACACCAAAAACTTTCGAGCGATGAGTGGATAGGGCGCGTTATTTCGTCGGTTTCTTTTTAGTTCGAATCTTTATTTGTAAATTGATTTGTCTCGATGTTCAGAGCGTAACTTCTCAAGGTAAAGAACGGGTCCTGTTCCATCAGATAATGAATATTTAAGTTCGCCAATCGTCATCATGAATGGGTGCACCGAAATCAAGAGCGCTGAGTTCAGCGAGATATACCAATGTTTTGACGCTTTACCCTGGAACTGCTTACGCATGCATCTGTTGAAGGCGGGGCTGTGGCCCGGATCGGGGAGCGGTGGGAGCGACGGTGACACTTGGCGTCGACAGGTACGAACTCCGGCAGATCATCGCCGGCCTCAGCGAGGGGGTGATCCTGGTCGAGCCGGACCAGACCATCGCCTATGCCAACGAGGCTGCCCTGGCGATGCATGGCGTGGAATCCATGGACGTGCTCGGGGAAACGGTCGATGCCTATCGCGAGCGTTTCGCCCTGCGCTACCGCAACAATCGCACCCCCAATCAATATCCGATCGAGCGCGTCGTATCCGGCGAGACGTTCCACGACGTGATCGTCGAGGTGACCCGGACCGACAAGCCGGACGTGACCTTCGTCCATTCCCTCCGCAGTCTCGTGGCGATGGATCGGGAGGGCAATCCGAGTTGCCTCGCCCTCATCCTGAAGGACGTCTCGGACCAGTTCGAGGCCGAGGACCGCTTCGAGAAGACCTTCAACGCGAATCCGGCCCCGGCCGTGATCTGCCGGCTTTCCGACCTGCGCCACGTGAAGGTCAATCTCGGGTTCCTCGAGATGACGGGCTACACCCGGGATGCCGTCATCGGCCGCAGCGTCTACGAGGTCGATGTGCTGGCGGGCGCCCGCAACCGTGACCTGGCCATCTCGCGCCTGAACGAGGGTGGCACCATCCCGCAGATGGAGGCCTGTCTCGATCTGCCCGACGGGGGCGAGCGTCACGTCATCGTCGCTGGCCAGCCGATGGAGCTCGGCGAAGAAGCCTGCATGCTCTTCACCTTCGCCGACCTCGAATTGCGCCGGAAGGCCGAGATGGCTTTACGCCAGAGCGAGGAGCGTTTCGCCAAGGCATTCCGCCTGACCCCCGTGCCAACCGTGCTGGCACGGGCGGACGGTTTCACGATCACGGGGGTGAACGAGGCCTTCAGCCGGGTCTTCGGCCATGCCAGCGATACGGTCGCCGGGCGTTCGCCCGCGGAACTCGGGCTCTGGGTTCACGAGGCGGCCCGCGAGAAATTCGAGAACGCGGTGGCTCTGACCGGCTACGTCATCGGCCTTGAAGTCTGCCTCTGCCACCAGGACGGAACCAGCCTCGATTGCCTCGTCTCGGCCGAACGGGTCGAGATCGGGGACGATGTCTTTGCACTCCTCGTCCTGCAGGACATCACGGAGCGCAAGCGCGGCGAGCGCGACCTGTTCGAGGCTATCGAGACCGTCATGGCCGATACGTCCTGGTTCAGTCGCGGGCTCATCGACAAACTCGCCAACCTGCGCGGGCCGGGAGGCGATCACATGGATGCGATCGCGCCGAACATGACGGTGCGCGAGCGGCAGATTCTCGATCTCATCTGCTCCGGGCTCGGTGACGATGCCATCGCCAAGCGCCTGACCCTGTCCCGAAACACCGTGCGCAACCACGCCGCCGCCCTCTACCGCAAGCTCGGCGTGCACAAGCGCTCGGAAGCCATCGTCTGGGGACGGAACAATGGGTTTCCAGCCGGATCAACCGGTTAAATAAAATCCCTCTACCAGTACAAATGAACCATTGATTGGCGGGTGATGCGCGCCAGCTAAGATGTCGAACTGCAAGGCATGCAGGTGTGGGCGCCAAGAACATCCAATGGATATCTGAACGAGACTAAATCTGCAGCAGAGGCGCATACTACAAAGGCCTCGATCAAATACGTCGTCATCGAAATGTTCGGTGACGTAAAGATCGCCGACTAATGAAAAATCAGCGGAAACTTCTCTGATCTGGACGGTTGTCCGAAGCGAAATCGTCGGTCTGGCGTATTCTGGGTAATACCAGCGCGATCCTATCGAATGAGTACGTAAACAGGGGGAATACCATGGTCGATACCTATCGGATCACTGGAGTCGCCGAGGAACTCGGTGGGAAGATCCAGGGGGCTGTCGGCGATCTGACCGGTTCGAGCCGAAATTCCGTCGAAGGCCGTGCACGCGAAGTCCAAGGCAAGGCCGAGAACCTTTACGGCCAAGCCAAAGACGCGATCGTCGAGGCTGCCAGTGCCATCCGCAACGCCATCGACGACGTTGCCGGTCCAGACGGGCGTGAGATCAAGGCTCGTGTGCGTGAGGCTCAGGACGCCGCCGGCGAAACCTATGAGCGTGCCGAACGCTCCGTGCGCAATGCCGGACGCGAGGTCTACGATGACGCCGAGGATACCTACCACAACCTTGGCAATCACCTGCGCCGGGGTGGTCGGGAGATGACCCATCAGGTTGCCGAACATCCCGTGGCCGCCCTGCTGGCCGCCGGCCTCCTCGGCTACGGAATCGGCCTCCTCGTCCACGGGCGCGACTAAGCTCCCGCCATCCCTACACTTTCCCCTTCGTCCTTCCCCGCTTGGACGACCGAATCCTTCGGTTTGCCGACGACCTCGGAGCTTTGTCACGTGTCTTCTTCCGCCAACATTCTGGCATCGCCGATCGCCACCGCCGACACCCGCACCGTCCTGCTGAACCAGGTGTCGTGGGGCGCGATCTTCGCCGGCGCCGTCACCGCCCTGGTGACCCAGGTCATCCTCAACATGGTCGGCGTCGGCATCGGCTTGTCCAGCGTCGGACCGGTGGCCGCCGACAACCCGGCTGCCTCGACCCTGTCGCTCAGCGCCGGCATCTGGTTCATCGTCTCGGGCATCGTGGCCGCCCTGGCGGGCGGCTTCATCGCCGGGCGTCTGTCGGGCAAGCCCGTCACGGGCGCCGCCGGCCTGCACGGCCTCGTCTCCTGGGCGGTAACCACCCTGGTGGTGCTCTACCTCCTCACCTCGGCGGCCGGTGGCCTCATCGGCGGGGCCTTCTCGGGCGTGACCAGCACGCTGGGCGGAGCCGGCTCGCTGGTCGGCGGCACCGTGCAGACCGCGGCCCAGGCCGCCGCCCCGTCGCTGTCGAAGATCACCAACCCGCTCGACGGCATCGAGCAGAGCGTCCGCAACCAGGCCGCCGGCCAGGACCCGCAGGCCGCCAAGGACGCCGCCGTCGCCGCGATCCGCGCCCTGTTCACGGGTGATCCGAGCCAGAAGGCCCAGGCCGAGAACCGTGCCGCCGACGCGCTGGCCAAGGCCCAGGGCATCCCGGTCGACCAGGCCAAGACGCAGATCCAGGACTACCGCAAGCAGTACGAAGAGACCGTCGCCACCGCCAAGCAGAAGGCCGAGGCCGCGGCCGTCGCCGCCAAGTCCGCCGCCACCCAGGGCGCCTTCTACGGCGCGCTCGCCCTGATCCTCGGCGCGCTCGCCGGCTTCTTCGGCGGCCGCCTCGGCGCCCCGAAGCTCCACACCCTCGCCGACAGCTACGGCGCCCGCCGCGCCTGAGCCCATCCCCGGCCGGTCACCCGCGACCGGCCGGACCTCCCCCTGCGATCTCATTCTCGAACCGAAGGAGCATCCCCATGAGCAGCACCACGGACAAGCTGAAGGGCCTCGCCAACGAAGCCGCCGGCAACGTCAAGCAGGCGGCCGGCAAGGTCACGGGCAACGACACGCTGGTCGCCGAGGGCAAGGCCCAGGAACTCAAGGGCGAGGCCCAGCGCACCGTCGGCGAGGCCAAGGACGGCGTCGCCTCGGTGGTCGACACGGTCACCGGCAAGCGCTGAAGCGGCAAGCGAGGCAGAGCACCGCTCTGCCTCCACGCGCATGCGGATATTTCGGCGGAGCCGATTGGGTTCGCGCCGCTTGCCGCACTGTCAAAGAACGTGTCTCGTCGGTCCTCCGTGCAGGCAGCGGTCACCAGCCCCTCGGTCTCACACCAGGTTTGCTGCCGGTCTTGAGCGCCGATCCCCCTCATTCCGGAAAGTCTCGATGCTCCGTAAACTCCTGACCGTTTTCGTGCTTCCGAAGATCATCGCCTATATCACCCGCCGTCTCAGCGGCGGGGCCACCACACAGCCGCGTCGGCCCCGCTGACATCGCTCCACCTCGAACTCGCGTGATCCCGCCGGCACGATCCCCACGCCCTACCATCCGGTGTGGCATGATGCAGCGTGCCGTCCGGCAAAGCGGCGAGCGGAGTGCCGAGACATGAAATTCGCCGGCCGCATCATTCGCCGTGAATTCGTCTTCCTCCTCCTGGCCGTGCTGCTCGGCCTGGGAGCCGCCACGGCCTACTGGATCTCGCGGGCGACCGTCCTCACCATCGCGGTCGCGCCGAAGGACGGGACCGAGCCGGCGCTGATCCAGGCCTATGCCGATGCTCTTGCCCGGAGACACAAGGAGATCCGTCTCAAGGTCATCGCCCTCGACGACGTCAGGGACAGTGCCGCCGCCCTACAGGAGGGTCGCGCCGACCTCGCCGTGGTCCGCCCCGATGTCGACTTGCCGGATAATGCTCTGACCCTAGCGATCCTCCGCGATCAGGCCATGATTATCGCGTCTCCCGAGCCATCCGGATTGACGAGTTTCCCCGAACTCGACCGGAAGCGTCTCGCGATCCTCGCGCATCGCGACGCCGACCAAGCACTGATCAAGGCGATGGTGGGGCATTACGGCCTGACGCTGCTCGACAAGGACCCGGACGGACCGCTGCCGCCGCGCCACGTTGCCCTCGTGGAGATGACCGAAGCCGAGCTTCCGGCGGCATTCGCCAAGAAGCGGGTCGATGCCGTGGTCTCGGTCATTTCCCCGACCGCGCCCACGGCACAGCGGATCGTCGGCATCGTTCAGGCGGCCAGCAAGACGCGAAAGGTCGCTTTCGTGACCGTCGAGAACGCCGACGCCATCGTCGCGCGGATGCCGCGTCTGCAATCGGTCACCATGCCGGCCGAGACGTTCGGCGGCAGTCCCAAAGTTCCGGCCGAGGATGTCCACACGGTGGGAGCGTCCTATCGCCTGATGGCGCGGGCTGGCCTGTCCCGCCCTGTCGCGGCAGACGTGACCCAGCATTTGTTCGAGCTGCGCAGCGGCATGGCCAACGTCACCGCTGCCGCCGACTACATGCAGGCGCCGAGCTACGACAGCACGGCCGGCGCGACGAGCGCGCGGCTACCGATCCACCCGGGCGCCGTCGATTTCTACGAGCGCGAACAGCAAGGCTTCATCGAACGCTACGAGACCTGGATCTACCTCGTCGCCTTCCTCGGTGGCGGTATCGGCTCGGCATTGGCCTGGATCGGACAGCGTCTGTCGCGGTTGCGCCGGGAACGGATCGAGGAGGCCACCGACCGCCTCCTGCAGATCCGCCAGGAGGCGCAAGGTATCGCCGACCCGACGCGCCTCGAAGGCCTCGCCCGTGAGATCGACGATCTCGCCGGGGATATCGCCAAGCACGCCCTGGAGCGTCCGACGGAGGCGAAGACCCTCTCGGCCGCCGCCATCGCCATCGATGCCGCGCGGTCCACGGTCAAACGCACGATCGCAGCCGGACATTACGCCCCCGACTCTCCCGGATTGGCCGGGCGCACAACAAACTCGGAATCGGTCGCGGCGGATTGAAGGCAAGCGGTCCGGCCCGCCTGCTCGACCGGCCCGAGGCGCTGCTTATTCATGCTGGTCGAGGAGGAAGAGGGGCGCCGCGCCGGGGGCGTCACCTGCACGTTCACCGAGAGGGAAGGACGGCCTCACCCGGCAACGTCGTTCGCATCGGTCGGGGAAGAAAGTGGAGCGGGTACCGGGAATCGAACCCGGGTATTCAGCTTGGAAGGCTGCTGCTCTACCATTGAGCTACACCCGCATATGGCGCCCGATAGCATGGCGACGCGGTCTTGAGAAGGTGATCCCTTCATCGGCCGTGCTGCCAGCGTGTCGGTATGGATTGGTGGGGGAAGTAGGACTCGAACCTACGAAGCTTACGCAGCGGATTTACAGTCCGCCCCCTTTGCCGCTCGGGACATTCCCCCAAACCACCGCCTTTCGGCAGCGCGCGGGCCCTTATGGTGAGGGCTTGCGCGGGTGTCAACACATCCTGCGCATGCGGGCGCGCAAAGTTCAGGGTGTGGCGAGATCACCAATGCGCAATTGCACCCTCTCGCCGCCGCGCCAGGTATCGATGGCGAGGGTGCCGGCCACGTGGAATTCCTGCCCGATCCCGCCGAGGAGCGCCTGCCCCAACGGCCCCTGCGCGGAACGGAAGGCAATGGCGCCGATGGCCTGGCCATCCCGGCTCCTGAAGCGCGCGCGCACATGGCCGTTGCCGACGATGCCCGCATCGACGAGCCGGTGATGCGACAGGGCGAAGACGGGCTCCGGCGCCCCGGCACCGAACGGCCCGGCGCGCTGGACGAGGCGAACCACCTCCGCCGTCGCACCGCCCGCGCTCACCGTACCGTCGATGAGGAGCGCTTCCACCGCCCTCGCCACCGCCACCGCTGCTGCGAGGGCGGTGGCGAGAAACTCGCCGAAGAGCCTGGGATCGTGGCACGGCAGCGTTGCGCCAGCCGCCATGGCGTGCCCGCCGCCCTTGACGAGAAGGCCTGCATTCACTGCCTCCCGCACCGCAAATCCGAGATCGACCCCGGCTACGGAGCGGCCCGACCCCGTTGCCGTCCCGTCCGGCCGTAGGGCGAACGCGAAAGCCGGTCGACCGAAACGTTCCTTCAGGCGGGCCGCCACGAGGCCGACCACGCCTGGATGCCAAGTGGCGGAGGCGGTCACCAGGACCGGCTTGTCCGGATCCAGGGTCAGGGCGCGATCCATCTCGGCCTCGGCTTCGAGAACGGCCTGCGCCTCGATGCCCTGGCGTTCGCGGTTGAGGAGATCGAGTTCGGTGGCGATACGGTTCGCCTCGGCCTGATCGGTGCTGGTGAGAAGGGCGGCACCGAGCCCCGCATGGCCTATGCGCCCGCCGGCATTGATGCGCGGACCGAGGAGATATCCGAGATGCCAGGATTCCGGCGGCTCGCTCAAGGATGCCGCATCGAACAGGGCGGCGAGGCCGATCCGGCCCCGGCCGCGCATCACTTTCAGTCCCTGGACGACGAAGGCGCGGTTGAGGCCGGTCAGTGGCACCACGTCGGCCACCGTCGCCAGCGCCACCAGATCCAGGGATTCGGCGAGATCGGGCAGATCTTCCCTCCCTCCCCGCCTCAGGCGGCGGTTGAGCGCTACGAGGGTGAGGAAGACGACACCTGCCGCGCAGAGGTGGCCGAAGCCCGAAATGTCGTCGAGCCGGTTCGGGTTCACCAAGGCGCGCACCGAGGGCAGGACCTCCGGTGCGCCGTGATGATCGAGGACGATCACATCGAGGCCGAGCTCGGCCGCGGCTGCGAGGGGCTCGTGGCCGCTCGTGCCGCAATCGACGCAGACGAGGAGCTTTGCCCCGCCCTCCGCCAGCGACGTGACCGCTGCCACGTTGGGGCCGTACCCTTCCGTGATGCGGTCCGGAATGTGGACGTCCACCGTCAGGCCGAGAGAACGTAGGTAGCCGGCGATCAGCGCCGCGCTCGCCGCGCCATCGACGTCGTAATCGCCGAACACCGCCACATGCTCGTGGCTCTCGACCGCACGGGCGAGCCGTTCGGCCGCGCCCTCCATGTCCACCAGGCGGGACGGGTCCGGCATAAGGTCGCGTAGTCGCGGCTGGAGATAGGCCTCTGCTTCGTCGGGCCGGACGCCACGGGAGGCGAGGACACGGGCGAGAAGGTCGGGCAGGCCATGGGCCTGAACCATCGTCGCGGCATAGGCCTGGGCGGCCGCCTCGCCGCAGCGGTCACGCCAGGGCCGCCCCATGATGGAGCGGGTGACGCCGAGGAAGGCGCGGGTTGGGGCGAGGGCTGAGGCAGCTGACACGCAATCAGTCTACCCGGCCGGGGCTATCCGGCGCTACTGCGCTGCCGGCTTCGCGGTGACGCGTGGGGCAAGACCGGAACTCGCTCTTACCCAGACGAGAAAAGGGCCGGCGCATGGTGCCGACCCTTCGCAGTCGAGACTGACGGGGCGGAGGGCCGCCCCACGTCGCTCAGAGGTTCTTGACGATCGAGTCCACGACCTTCTTGGCATCGCCGAAGAGCATCATGGTGTTGTCGCGGAAGAAGACCTCGTTTTCCACGCCGGCATAGCCGGAGCCCATTCCGCGCTTGATGAAGAGGACCGTCTTGGCCTTCTCCACGTCGAGGATCGGCATGCCGTAGATCGGCGAGGTCTTGTCGGTCTTGGCGGCCGGGTTGGTGACGTCGTTGGCGCCGATGACGAAGGCCACGTCCGCCTGCGGGAAGTCGCCGTTGATGTCCTCGAGCTCGTGGACCTCGTCGTAGGGCACATTGGCTTCCGCCAGCAGCACGTTCATGTGTCCGGGCATGCGGCCGGCGACGGGATGGATGGCGTATTTCACGTCGACGCCTTCCTTCTTGAGCAGGTCCACCATCTCGCGGAGCGAGTGCTGGGCCTGCGCCACCGCCATGCCGTAGCCGGGGACGATGATGACGCGCTCGGCATTCTTCATGATGTAGGCCGCATCGTCGGCCGATCCCTGCTTCACGGGGCGCGTCTCGACAGCCCCACCCGCACCGGCCGCAGCGGCGTCGCCGCCGAAGCCACCGAGGATCACGGAGATGAACGAGCGGTTCATCGCCTTGCACATGATGTAGGACAGGATCGCACCGGAGGAGCCGACGAGGGCGCCGGTGATGATGAGCGCGAGGTTGCCCAGGGTGAAGCCGATGCCGGCCGCCGCCCAACCCGAATAGGAATTGAGCATCGACACGACGACGGGCATGTCCGCGCCGCCGATCGGGATGATCAGGAGCCCGCCGAGCACGAAGGACAGCACCACGATCAGCCAGAAGATCGCCTTGCTCTCGGTGCCAATGAACACGGCGATCAGGCCGACCAGGGCGATGCCCAGGGCGATGTTGATCGCGTGCCGCTGCGGCAGCATGATCGGCTTGCCGGACATGCGTCCGTCGAGCTTGGCGAAGGCGATGACCGAACCGGTGAAGGTGATCGCGCCGATGGCGACGCCGAGCGCCATCTCGAACAGCGATTCCTTATGGATATGGCCGTTCTCGAGGATGCCGACTGCCTGCGGGGCATAGAGCGTGCCCGCTGCGCCCGCCACGGCGGCGAGACCCACGAGGGAGTGGAAGGCGGCCACGAGCTGAGGCATGGCGGTCATCGGCACCCGCTTGGCGATCACCGCGCCCGCGCCGCCGCCGATGGCGAGGCCGAGGAGGACGATGATCCAGGCGCCGAATCCGGCTGGCGGATGGCCGACCAGGGTGGTCAGGACCGCGAGGCCCATGCCGACCATGCCGTACAGGTTACCCTGCCGCGACGTGGTCGGGTGCGAGAGCCCCCGCAGCGCCATGATGAACAGGACGCCGGAGACGATGTAGAGAAGGGCGGAGACGTTCTGGGACATCGTCTCAAGCCTTCTTCTTGTACATGGCGAGCATGCGCTGTGTGACGAGGAACCCGCCGAAGATGTTGACGCTGGCGAGCACGATGCCCACGAAGCCGAAGAAGCGAGCCCAGCCGGTTCCCTTCTCGATCAACGGTACGCCCGCCGCCAGCAGCGCGCCGACGATGATGACCGAGGAGATCGCGTTGGTGACCGACATCAGGGGGGTGTGGAGCGCCGGGGTCACCGACCACACCACGTAGTAGCCGACGAAGATCGCGAGCACGAAGATCGCGAGCTGGAAGACGGTGGGATCGACCGCGCCATGGGTGACGACGGAGATGCCATGGCTGAGGCCTTGGCTGAGGCTGTCGGCGATGCTCTGCGCCTGGTCGGCGGAGGCACGGGCGGCGGCAGCGGCGGCGCGCGCCTGCTCGGCGGCCTGTTCGGGGGGAAGGGTGGCCATCTGTCTCTCCGCCGGGGTCAGGCTGCTTTGGGCTGGAAGGCGGGGTGGACTACCTGTCCGTCCCGGGTGAGGTTCGTCGCCTTCACGAGCTCGTCATCCCATTTGATGGCGAGGGCCTTGGCTTCCTTGTCGATCAGAGTCTCGACGAACGCGAACAGGTTTCTGGCGTAGAGGCTGGACGCCGTGGCCGCGAGGCGGCCGGCGACGTTCACGTGGCCGACGATCTTGACGCCGTTCTCGGTGGTGACGATCTCGCCCGCTTCGGCACCGGCGACGTTGCCGCCGCGCTCGACGGCGAGGTCGATGAGCACCGAACCCGGCTTCATGGACGCGACCATGGATTCCGACACGAGCTTCGGGGCCGGCCGACCGGGGATCAGCGCCGTCGTGATGACGATGTCCTGCTTGGCGATATGCGTCGCCACGAGCTCGGCCTGCTTCTTCTGGTATTCGGCAGACATTTCCTTGGCATAGCCACCGGACGTCTCGGCCTGCTTGAACTCGTCGTCCTCCACGGCCACGAACTTGGCCCCGAGGGATTCGACCTGTTCCTTGGTGGCGGGCCGCACATCCGTGGCCGTCACCACGGCTCCCATGCGCCTGGCGGTGGCGATGGCCTGGAGACCGGCGACACCGACACCCATGACGAAGACGCGGGCGGCCGGCACGGTGCCGGCGGCGGTCATCATCATCGGCATGGCGCGCCCGTATTCGGCGGCACCATCGACCACGGCGCGGTAGCCCGCGAGATTGGCTTGGGAGGACAGGACGTCCATCACCTGGGCGCGGGTGATGCGGGGCATCAGCTCCATCGAGAAAGCGCTGATGCCGGCATCCGCCATGGCCTGCAGCGCGGTCTCGTTCCCGTAGGGATCCATGATGGCGACGACGGTGGCGCCGCTCTTCAGAAGCTTCAGCTCGTCCTCGCTGGGGCGCCTGACCTTGAGGACGAGATCGGCGTCCTTCGCCGTCTCCTCGGCCGTTGCGGCGATGCTGGCGCCCACCGCTTCGTATTCCGCGTCCGGAACACCGGCCTTCAGGCCCGCGCCGGACTGGACCGTGACGTCGACGCCGAGTCCTCTGAATTTTTTGATCGTATCGGGCACCGCCGCCACCCGCGGCTCAGCGGGATCAGACTCTGTCAGGACAGCGATGCGCATTCAAAGACCTCCTTCGGCAATCATGCTCGATTGCCGCGGCTTAGCAGGAATATAGAGCCGCGGATCGCTGGTATACCAGCGATCCTGGGCTACGTCACGCGAAGAAGAGGTACAGCGCCAGCAGGAGCGCCACCGCGAACGGTGCCTTCCAGCCGATGCTGGGTACGAATGCACCCACGGCGCCGGCGGCTCCCGACAGGAGAACACCGAAGATGGCGGTGAGCCAGGCCTCGTGAATACCGCCCACGGCCAGGGCGAGCACCCAGCAGATCACCACGCCCGTGCCGATTTCCACAAACCGGACAAAGCCGCGATAGGTCTGTTCGTGGGTCTTCTCGTCCATCGCCGGGCTGTAATGCACGCCGGTCACGCTCTTCGCATCAGCCATCTTGCGCTCGTCCCCTTGGTCATCATCTTGATTGGTTCCAAGCGGATTTAGCGCAAGCCTCGATCGCTCGCAATCGAGATACCGACTGGCGAAAATATGGGAAGCGGGATTTATCCAATGGAATGACAGTTCATCCCCGCCTGTCATGGGCGAGCTTACCCGCAGGCGGTCGTGCCCGCCCTTCGGTGCTTCCCGGTGGCGAACAAGACTCGTGGGAACGGGCCGAAGCGGACCCGCCCGGTCTTCGACGGATCGCCGGTGTTCGAAGGCGGGTTCGCTGAAAGCCGCTTCGCGATCTACCTAGACCGGGAGCGGAAGGCCTGCCGCCATCAGGGCCGTGCCCTGCCGCTCGGTCAGGGTTTCGAGGGAAAAGCGCTCGATCTCGGTCTCGAACAGCCGATGGTAATTCAGCTCCGAACGCAGGTGCAGGAACACGGCGCCGAGCCCCACCGCCGCCCGGTCCATGAAGACGAATTCCTGTGGCACCGTCACGGGGCCGCGCTGCTTCAGGGCTTGGTGCACCTCGAAGGCCTGCCGCCGCCCGTATTCTCCGGGCTTGACCCCATCGGCCACGGTCCTCGTGCGGTCCTCCAGGATTGGGCCGTAGATGAACCGCGCCCAGATGTTGAGGATCTCGATCAGCTCCTTGGTGAGGTTCTTGAACCCCCAGACCTCGTAGGCGTGGACGATCCGGGCATGGTCGTTGTCGAGAAGACCGCGATAGAGATCGACCACCCCACCCACGAAGCGGGGGTGGAAGATGCGAACGCAGCCGTAATCCAGAAGATTGATGCCGCGCGCCTCACCGTCCTCCGAGAACACGGTATAATTGCCGAGATGCGGGTCGCCATGGATGACGGCGGCTCGGCTGAAAGGGTGCCACCACGCCTTGAACATCGCCTGCGCGAGGCGGTTGCGGACCTCGATCGGCTCCTCGGTGAAGTCGAGGATCCTGTCCCCCTCGAGCCAGCCCAGGGTGAGGAGGCGCTTCGTCGAAAGATCCGTGTGGATCGCCGGCACCCTCACATCCGCGATGTCCTGCAATACCGCCCCGTAGAGGGCGGCATGTTTCGCCTCGCGCTCGTAATCGAGTTCCTCCCTGACTCGGGCTCCGATCTCCTTGGCGATCTCGCGGGTATCGAGCCACGAACTGAGGCGGCGATGGAGAGCGAAGGCGATTTCCAACTGCTTCAGATCGGCCTCCACGGCCGATTGCATGTCGGGATACTGAAGCTTGCAGGCGAAGGGTGTCCCATCCAGGCCGGTCGCGCGATGGACCTGGCCGAGGGAGGCGGCGGCAGCAGGCCTGAGATCGAAGGAGCCGAACCTTTTCTGCCAATCGGGTCCGAGCTCGGCCATCATCCGGCGCTTGACGAAGGCCGCTCCCATGGGCGGCGCGTCGGATTGCAGTTTCTGTAGCTCGGTCGCGTATTCCGGTGGCAGCAGATCCGGCACGGTGGCGAGCAGCTGCGCCACCTTCATGATCGGGCCCTTCAGCCCGCCGAGGGCCTGTGCCAATGCCGCCGCGTTGGTCGGCGTCTCGCCCTTACCGAAGAACTTGGCGCCGGCCATGCGCGCGGCGACGCCGCCCACATTCGCACCCACCCGGGCATAGCGGCTGGCGCGCGCCGAGAAGCGGTTGGCTTCGTTGTCGTGATCGGCCATCGAATCCATTCTGCGCGACGAAGGAGTGTCACCACGAGATAGGCTCCTTCCCCAAGGGTACCAGAGCCATGGGCCCATGGGTCGCGGAACTTGCGTCGCGGAAGGGGCTACGCCGTTGGCCAGTTGTCGCGGATCCAGCGCGTGAGGCCGTCCTCGTCGATCTCGCTCGCGGCGAGACCGAAAATCATTCGAGTCGCCTCGGCCTGATCCGGGCGGAAAGCAACGTGGTTGAGCCGTAGGAACAATGTCATCGCCACGAAGGCGATGCGCTTGTTGCCATCGATGAAGGCATGATTGCGCGCGAGACAGAATGCATAGGCCGCAGCCAGTAATGCTAAATCGCCGTCTTCGTACCGCCAGCGATTCACAGGCCGCGCCAAAGCGGATTCGAGTGCGTTCTCGTCTCTGAGACCAGGAGGACCACCAAACCGGACGAGCTGGCGCTCGTGGGCGACTTTGACCTCTTCAGAGGTCAGCCAACGGGGCTCGGTCACTGCGCCAGCGCCCGCAAGGTATCCTTATACTCCTCCATGATGTCGTCGACGATCGCCATCGCCTTGTCGAAATCAGGATCGTAGGGGGTCAGCCGCACTCCACCATCGGGCATCTCGGTGATGTGGAGCCACTGGCCCTGCCGCAGATTGAGCTTGGTGATCAATTCCCGTGGCAGGATGAGCCCAGTGGAATTTCCGATCTTTTTTACTTCGAGCTTCATGGCAATTCGTCGTTCCGTTGTACGTTCTGTACAACGGAACGACCGCAGCGCAAAGGCCCCTATCCCTCCATCGCTTCCAACTCCACGATCATCCCCTCGATCATGTTGAGACCGATCTGCCAGAAGGCGGGGTCGCTGGCGTTGAGGCCGAAGGGGGCCAGGAGCTCGCCGTAGGGCTTCGACCCACCGGCGGAGAGCAGCGCGAAGTAGCGGTCGACGAAGCCTTCCTCCGCCTTGGCGTAGACGCCGTAGAGCGAGTTCACGAGGCAATCGCCGAACGCGTAGGCGTAGACGTAGAACGGCGAGTGGATGAAGTGCGGAATATACGCCCAGAACGGCTCGTAGCCGGCATCGAGCGAGATCGCCGGGCCGAAGCTCTCGGCCTGCACCGACATCCAGAGGCCGTTGATCTGCTCGGCCGTGAGTTCTCCCTCGGCGCGGGCGAGATGGACCTTCCGCTCGAAGAGATAGAACGCGATCTGGCGCACGACCGTGTTGATCATGTCCTCGACCTTGGCCGCCAGCATGGCCCTGCGCTGGACCGTGTCGGTCGTGGAGGCGAGCAGGCGCCGGAACGTCAGCATCTCGCCGAACACGCTCGCGGTCTCGGCCAGCGTCAGCGGCGTCGGCGCCATCAGCGCACCGTTGCGCGAGGCCAGAACCTGATGCACCCCGTGGCCGAGTTCGTGCGCGAGGGTCATCACGTCCCGCGGCTTGCCCTGGTAATTCACCAGCACATAGGGATGCGCCGAGGGCACGGTGGGATGGGCGAACGCGCCCGGAGCCTTGCCCGGACGTGTCGGCGCATCGATCCAGCGGCGGTCGAAGAAGGTCTTGGCGATGTCTGCCATGCGCGGTGAGAAGGCCCCGTAGGCGTCGAGCACCATGTCGCGCGCTTCGGCCCAGGGAATCGTGCGCTGCTCCACTCGCGGCAGCGGTGCGTTGCGGTCCCAATAGGGCAGGACGTCGACGCCGAACCACTTCGCCTTCAGCTTGTAATAGCGGTGCGAGAGGCGTGGATAGGCGGCCTGCACGGCGTCCACCATGGCCGCCACCACCTCGGGTTCGACCCGGTTCGACAAGTGGCGGTCGTCGGCCACATCCTTGAACCCGCGCCAGCGGTCGGAAATCTCCTTGTCCTTGGCCAGGGTGTTGGTGATGAGGGCGAAGGTCCGCAGATTGGCGCGGAACACGTCGCCCAGGGCTCCGGCCGCCTCCTTCCGCACCGCCCCGTCCGGGTCCTGCAGCTTGTTGAGCGTCGGCTCCAGGGTGAGCATCTCGCCCTGGAGGGGGAAGCGCAGGGAGGCGATCGTGCCATCGAACAGCCGGTTCCAGGCAGAACGTCCGGTCACCGACTTCTCGAGAAACAGCTTCTCGGTGCGGTCGTCGAGTTGGAACGGCTTCTCGCGGCGCAGATCCTCGACCCAGGGGCGGTAATGCGCCAGGGGGCCTTCCGCCATGGCGGCGTCCATCAGGGCGTCGTCGACCCGGTTGATCTCCAGGGCGAAGAACAGGAGGTGGCCCGAGGCCGTGGTCAGGCGTTCCTGAGTGTCACCGTAGAACTTCTGGCGCCGCTCGTCCGTGGTGTCGCCCGAATAGACGAGGCCGGCGAATGACATCAGGCGGCCGAGGCGGTCCTCGATCGCCTCATAGGCGGCTACCGCCTCGGCGAGTCGCGAGGACGCATCGGGCCCCTCAGCGATCTCGGCGATGACGCCGCTCCAGCGCTCCGAGAAGTCGCTGCATTCGCGCTCCGCCCGCGCGATGTCGCTACGGAAGTCCGGCGAATCGATTCCGGAATAGAGGTCGCTCAGATCCCATTCGGGAAGCGAGCCGAGGTCGAGAGCAAGAGCGGCAGCCCTCGCGACGTTGGTCCCTTCCGATCGTTGGCCGGCCGGCATCCGGGCGGCGCTGGGCAGGCTGGCATGAACGACGGCTCGGCTCGACATGGTGACTTTGATCCTGAAGCGGCGTTCCCGCGCCGTCGGGGTTGATATCGAGCGCCAGGGCCGCGTGATCAACCGAGTCGGTGCATTCCGCCGCAACGAATCTCCGGCAGAGCCTCCGCCGGCCCAACCCGCCCGGGGAGTGGACCATCAGGAAAGAAAGTGGGATCGTCGTTAAGCACAGCTTTACGCTCTTCGCTCACCCTACGGATCGAAACGAAACACCGGTGGCTGGTTCGCAGGGCGATATCCTGGGGGCGATCACCTTTCACAGCACACGGTCGAGGCTTTCCGCATGTCGACAACGGTCCTCATCGTCGACGACGATCCCGTCCAGCGCCGGCTCGCCGAAGCGATGGTGCGTCGCCTCGGTTTCGAAGTGAAGGTCGCCGAGAGCGGTGAGGACGGGCTGTCCGTGTTGCGGTCCGGCGAGCCTATCGACGTCGTGCTCCTCGATCTGGTGATGCCAGGCGGGCTCGACGGTCTCGCCGTCATGGCCCAGATGCGCCAATCGGGCCTCGACACGCCCGTCATCGTCCAGACGTCCAACGGCTCCATCGACGCCGTCGTCAACGCCATGCGGGCCGGCGCCACCGATTTCGTGGTGAAGCCGGCCGGTGCCGAGCGGCTTCAGGTGTCGATCAAGAATGCGCTCAAGGTCGATCAGCTGGAAGAAGAGGTGCGTCGCATGCGGCGCCGCGCCTCCGGCTCGCTCACCTTCAAGGACCTGTCCTCGCGCAGTCCCGACATGGAGCGTGTGATCCGGCTGGCCGAGCGTTCGGCCAAGTCCAACATCCCGGTCCTCATCGAGGGCGAGTCCGGCGTCGGCAAGGAAGTGCTGGCGCGTGCGATCCAGGGTTCGGGCGATCGGCGCGGCAAGGCTTTCGTCACAGTCAATTGCGGGGCAATTCCCGACAATCTCGTGGAATCGACCCTGTTCGGGCATGAGAAGGGCGCGTTCACGGGCGCGACCGAGCGTCATATGGGCAAGTTCGTCGAAGCCTCGGGCGGAACGCTGTTCCTCGACGAGATCGGCGAGTTGCCGCTCGATGCCCAGGTGAAGCTCCTGCGCGCGCTGCAGGAGGGCGAAGTCGATCCGGTGGGCGCCAAGCGCAGCGTTCGGATCGACATCCGGCTGATCTCGGCCACGAACCGTTCGCTCCTCGACCTCGTCAAGCAGGGTCGCTTCCGCGAGGACCTGTATTACCGCCTCAACGTCTTCCCGATGACCCTGCCTCCGCTCCGGGCGCGCCGCGAGGACATCCCGGACCTGGTGCGCTCGTTCTGTGCGCGCTTCGCGGCCGAGGAAGGAAAGCGCGTCCGTGCGATCACGCCGGAGGCCATGTCGCTGCTCTGCCGCTACGGGTGGCCCGGCAATGTCCGCCAGCTCGAGAACGCCCTGTTCCGCGCCGTGGTGCTCGCCGATAGCGACGAGCTCACCGTGTCCGAGTTCCCTCAGATCGCCGCGCAGGTGGAAGGGTTCGACGTGCGCATTCCGGCCGCCCCGGTCCAGCCCATGGTTCAGGCCGGCATGCCCGAGCCGGTGCGCGAAATCGTCCGCGTCGAAGTCCGCGACCCCCATGCGATGACCCTCGTGACCGAGGAGACCGGCGAGATGAAGCCGATGGACGAGCTGGAGGCGGAGATCATCCGCTACGCTCTGCAATATTACCGGGGCCGCATGTCGGAAGTGTCGAGGCGCCTCGGCATCGGCCGGTCGACGCTCTATCGCAAGCTGAAGGATCTCGGTCTCGACGACGACGAGAAGAGCGACGAAGCCGCCGCCTGAGATTGGGGCAGCGTTTCCGTCGCGGCCCGTCTGGCCGGGATGTGCGTCAAGGCACTGCGTTTCGGGCCGGGAGATCCCGGCAAGCCTCCACTGTTGCCCGCGCGCCGTTGCAAGCGGTTGCGCAAGCAGCGATTGTTTGACCGCAAACACGGCCGATACGGCCGGTCCCGGGAGTTTCATCATGGGCGCTTCGCGCTCCGCCTCCGTCGCACTGGCCGCCCTCATGGCCGGTTGTGTCGGCTACGCGGCAAGGGCCGAGCCTCGGCTCGACCAAACTCCGTCCGTGGTGCAGAGCGCCGCCACGCCCTCGGTCTCATCCGATCAGGGACTGGGCGATACGGCGGCGACCGGGGCGATCTCCTCGCCCGTATCCCCCTCCCCCAACCCGGCAGAGCCCGCCGTGGCGGGAGATTCCGCGCAGGTCCCATCCGATGCCCCCCGGGAAGGCGCGTCGGACGCCAGAAGCGCCGAGGATTCACCCTCGAAGGCTGAAACGGGCTCCGAGCCCGCCGCCGCGGTGGCCGCCGCTCCGGTGCCGACCGATCCTATGGGGGCGGCCCTGGCCGCTCGTCTCGCCGATCCGGCCCCGCTTCTCGCCCGCTTGAGCACGAAGGACCGGGAGGCGATGCAGGCCTTCTACGGGCTCGGCGCCTTCAAGCCGGTCTGGGTGGTCGATGGAGCCTTCACGGCTGCCGCCAAGGCCGCCGCGTCGCGGCTCGCCCTCGCGGCCGAGGATGGTCTCAACGTTCAGGCCTATCCGGTACCGGTCATCGGCACGCAGGGACTGACCGAGGCCCAGACCGCCGAGATCGAGCTGAAACTCTCGGCCGCCATCGTGCTCTACGCCAAGGATGCGCGCGGTGCGCGCGTCAACCTGGCCGCCGTCTCGCGCCTGATCACGCCCACCCTCGACATTCCTGGAGCGGATGCGGTTCTGGCGCGCGTCGCCAGCGCCGGCCCGCAGGCCGGTGCCGCGCTGCAGGGCTACAACCCGGCGCAGGCCGGCTACCTCGCCCTGAAAGCCCGGCTCGCCAGCCTGCGCAATCTTCACGGCGCGCCCATGGCGACGTCGCCCGTGTCGATTCCCGCCGGACCGGTCCTGAAGGTTGGGATGCACGATCCCCGTGTCCCTGCCCTGCGCAGGCATTTCGGTCTGCCGACCCGCACCGCCGGTACCCTCGACACCGCGTCGGGCGAGCCGGATGCGTTCGACGGGGCCGTGTCCGCTGCGGTGGCGAAGTTTCAGCGGGGCCGTGGCCTGCCGGCCTCCGGTACGCTCACGCCACAGACCGTCGCCGCCCTCGGCCGGTCCGAGCCGTCTGCACGCGCGAGCGACGAGGAATCGACGGTTCTCGTCAACATGGAGCGCTGGCGCTGGCTGCCGAGCGACCTCGGACGCGACTACGTACTGGTCAACATTCCCGAATTTCGCCTGCGCGTGATCCGCAATGGGTCGGTGCGCGACGAGACCCGCGTCATCGTCGGTAAGACCGAGACGCCGACGCCGGTCTTTTCGGGGATGATGGAATACGCCGTCGTCAACCCGTCCTGGAACGTGCCGCCCTCGATCCTGAAGAACGAGTTCCTGCCCGCCCTGGCCCGCGACCCGAATTACGCGGCTCGTCGCGGCTACGAGGTCGTCTATCGCAACGGCAACATCTCGGTGCGCCAGCCGCCGGGCGAGCGGAATGCGCTCGGCTTCATCAAGTTCCTGTTTCCCAACAACCATGCCGTCTACCTGCACGACACCCCCAACCGCTCGCTGTTCTCCGCCTCTCAGCGGGCGATGAGCCATGGCTGCGTGCGCGTGGACGATCCCTTCCGTTTCGCCGATTCGGTGCTTCCCGAAGCCTGGTCGAGCGAGCGCTTGAAGAAGCTCATCGGCAAGGGCGAGCGCACCATCCGCCTGCCGGAGAAGCTGCCGGTCCATCTCGCGTATTTCACCCTCGCGGCGGACGATCACGGGGCTTTGCGCACCTATTCCGATCTCTACGGCCACGACGCGCGTATGAAGATCGCGCTCGGCCTCGCGCCGGGAAGCCTGCTCGTCGCCAAAGCTCCGACCAAGGCACCCGCAAAGCCTCCGGCCAAGGTCGCGGCGCGACCGGCGCCATCGGCACCGGGTGCGAGTGCTCCGTCGACAGAGGCTCGCCGTACGGTGTCGCGCCCTGCCGTGTCAGCCGGAGCCGCTCCCGTCCGCGCCTCCCGGTCCGCCGAAGCCGCAGGCGTCGATCCATGGGGAGCCCCCCCAGCCCCTGCCCCGGCCCCGGTCTCCCGCGGCTGGTGGTAGCGCGCCTCCTCTTGTTGCGTGAATGTCACGCGAGCCAGAATGTGTGATGCCGCTCTTGCGGCGTCGTGATCGTGCCGGCGCGGCGGCACGATTTCGCCACGGTTCAAACCTAGCCGTTTTGTAGACCGGCGAATGGCTGAGGACCCGATAACCGTCCATTTACGGTTTTCGGCAACCTTGCGTTCACCATGATCCGCGCGACAACGCGCGGTCTGGCAGAGGTGAGGACGATCGTGGGCAGTTCGCTACGAGAAGAGGCCCAGCCGGCCGATCGATCCACCCAGCCTGCCTCGCGCCTGCTCGTCTATCTCCGCAACGCCTGTTCCCGTCCTCGCCTACGCCGCTCGATCATCGTGGCGTCGGGCATCGCCCTGGCGCTCGGCGCGGGCACGCGGGGGACGCAGGATGCGGTCGCCAATGGCGATACCCGCACCCTCTCGATCTACCATACCCATACGAAAGAGAGCGCCACGATCACGTTTAAACGTGACGGACGCTACGACCGGGCGGCGCTGGAGCAGCTCAACTGGATGCTGCGCGACTGGCGCATGGACGAGCCCACCAAGATGGACCCGCGCCTGTTCGACACGGTGTGGGAGGCCTACCGGTCGGTGGGCTCGCAGGAGCCGATCACCGTGGTCTCGGCCTATCGGTCACCGGGCACCAACGCCATGCTGCGCCGCCGGTCGCGCGCCGTGGCCGAGTTCAGCCAGCACATGCTCGGCAAGGCGATGGATTTCTACCTGCCGGATGTTTCCATCGACCAGCTTCGCGCGGTGGGTATGCGGATGCAGCGCGGCGGTGTCGGCTGGTATCCCCATGCCGGCTCTCCCTTCGTCCATCTCGATGTCGGGTCGGTCCGTTCCTGGCCGCGCATGAGCCATGACCAGCTGGCGCGCCTGTTCCCCGACGGCAAGACCGTGCACCTGCCCGCCGACAACCGGCCCCTGCCGGGCTACGAGCTTGCCCGTGCCGAAGTGCTCGCCCGTGGCGGCACCGTGCTCGGCGTGACCCAGGTCGCGACGGTGGAGGAGGATGACGGCCCGAGCATCAAGGGCTTCTTCGCCAGCCTCTTCGGCGGCGGCTCCAAGACCCCTGCGCCGCCGCCCGAAGCTCCGGCCCGGGCTCGGGCAAAGCCCACCGTTCTCGTAGCCAGTGCCGATCCGGACGACCAGTCCGGCACCCGCGAGGCCCTGGCTTACGCCGCCCCGGCCGCCTCCGATGCCCTCAAAGGTGCTCTCCTGCGCCGTGACGAACGCGACGCGCAGAGCCTCCTCACCCAGGAGGTCGCCAAACCGACCGCTGCCGCCGATGCAGAATCGAGCCTGATCGACGTGCCGCTGCCGCCACGCCGGCCCTCGGAACTCGCCGCCGTCACCGCTGCGCTCACCATGCCTCTGCCGCCGCCGCGGCCTTCCATCCAGGTGGCGAGCCTCGGCCCCACCGGGATGGCCGCGACCCCGATCGTTCCTGCCGCACCCGCCCGCCTGGCCCGGCCCGTACCGGCCGATGCCGACGCGAAGACGCAATTGCGCGCCCTGTTCGAGGTGGCCGCCGCTTCGACCGCGCCGGCTAGCCGCGCCTCGCCCGTTCATGTCGCCCCGTCGCGTGCTCGCACCGATGCCGCGCCGGCCGGCTTCGTCGCTCAGGCGGAAAGCGGCGTGCGCAGCCGTTTCTCGGGACGTAGCCCCGGCGACGACCTCACCGCCGCGCGCTTCACCGGATCGTCCACCCGCGCTGTGGCTGCCGGTCGCTGAACGTCGCGAAGGCGAGGGTCGCCCACCAGCGTCGATGCCGAAACCGGGGCGGCGGTGATGGGCTGCGCATCGTTGGGTACGGGGAGCCGCCCCGGCTTGACGCGCTGCCGGTCACGGGACACGAAGGCCCTGGCAATGGATTCTGCCGGGCGTAAGCCGAACCGCCACAAGGGCTGATGATTCCTACCCTTTTGCCATTCAGCAAGACGGTGGAGCCATGCTCGCCTTCCTCAAAGATCGGATTGCCGGGCTCAAGCGCGCCACGAGGCGATGCGCGGCTTGGGTCGTGGCGTTCGCGCGCTGGGCGGTGATCCTCGTGCCGCTGGCGGCCGTCGTCGGCACGCTTTGCGCAGCGTTTCTCTGGAGTCTCGACGTCGCGACGAAAGCCCGGTTCTCGCATCCGTGGCTGCTGTTCCTGCTGCCTGTCGGGGGGTTCGCCATCGGCCTGCTCTACCACCGTGTCGGGCGCAGCGTGGAGGGCGGCAACAACCTCATCGTCGATCAGATTCATGAGCCCGGGGGCGGCGTTCCGCTGCGCATGGCACCGCTGATCTTTCTCGGCACCGTGGTCACCCATCTCTTCGGCGGCTCGGCCGGGCGGGAAGGTACGGCGGTGCAACTCGGCGGCAGCCTCGCCAGCGGCATCGGGCGGCTGGCGAAGCTCGATCCGGCGGCCACCCGCATCGTGCTGATGGCAGGCGTGGCCGCAGGGTTCGGGGCGGTGTTCGGCACCCCTATCGCCGGGGCCGTCTTCGCTCTCGAAGTGCTGGCGATCGGCCGGGTGGAATATGGCGCGCTCATCCCCTGCCTACTGGCGTCTGTCATCGGCGATTGGGCCTGCCAGGCCTGGGGCATCCATCATTCGCTCTTTCGGATCGCCTATCTGGCGGACGTGACCGGCCCGATCGCCCTCGATCCAAGCCTGCTGGCCAAAACGGCGGTCGCCGGCATCGCCTTCGGGCTCGTGGCGCTCGTCTTCGCGGAAGCCAACCACCTCCTCGGCGGCTGGCTGAAGCGCTTGATTCCCTACGGACCCCTGCGCCCCGTCCTGGGTGGAATGGCCGTGATCGGCCTCGTCTACGCGCTGGGCACCCGTGACTATCTCGGCCTCGGCGTCGCGGCGCCGGATCCGGGAGGCCTGAGCATCGCGAGCTTCTTCGGGCCGGAGGTCCACCCCTGGTCCTGGGCCTGGAAGATCCTCTTCACCGTCGTCACTCTGGCCTCGGGCTTCAAGGGTGGGGAAGTCACGCCGCTTTTCTTCATCGGCGCAGCCCTCGGCAACGCGCTGGGTGGCCTGATGGGGGCCCCCCTCGACCTGATGGCGGCTCTCGGTTTCGTGGCGGTTTTCGCGGGAGCGGCTAACACGCCCCTCGCCTGTACGCTGATGGGGATCGAACTGTTCGGGGCGACACACGGCGTCGCCATCGCGGTCGCTTGCTTCACCGCCTATGCCTGTTCGGGCCATCGCGGCATCTACCTGTCGCAGCGCATCGCCGTCTCCAAGGGTGGGGCCGTCGAGGCCGGGGCCACCCTGCGCGGCGAACGGACCCGGCGCTGAGGCGGCGGGAGGCACCGAGCACCTCCCGCCCGGTCCTCATTTCTTGTCGTGAGGAAGGAGGTCTGCCGTGTCGCATGCCTGTCCGTGCCGCCGCGCGGAGGCGAGCCCGCCGGGCTCAGTGCGACGTGGCGTGAGCACGGTCAGCATCAGCTCGACCCGTCTTCCGCCCAGTCGGTCAGGGGAAGACGGCCGCCTTCGGCCTCGATGGAGCGCCGCGCGATGTCGGGCTACACCATGCCGAGGGCCTGCATGTAGAGCTCCAGGATGGCTTCTTCCTCCTGCCGCTCGGCATGGTCCTTCTTGCGCAGGGAGATGATCTTGCGCAGGGCCTTCACGTCGAAGCCGGTGCCCTTGGCCTCGGCGTAGACGTCCTTGATGTCGCCGGCGAGGCCGGCCTTTTCCTCCTCCAGGCGCTCGATGCGCTCGATGAAGCTCTTGAGCTGGTCGGCGGCAACCGAGGAGGCATCGACGGCGGGTGCGGCGGAAGCGGCCATGAGCGTCTCAAATCCTGATCTGAGGCGCATCGGGAGGGATGCGCCGGAAGAGGCTGGTTAAGCGATCACGCTTACCGGAAGCTTAGTGCGGCTCGGCTTGCGCCTTCGAGAAGGCCGACTGTTGCTCGGGCGTGGCCTCGGCCTGGTTCAGCCGCTTCCATTCCTCGTAGGGCATTCCGTAGACGCGCTCGCGGGTCTCGTCCTTGCTGAGGCCCAGGCCGCGCTCGTCGGCGGCGTCCTTCATCCAGTTCGACAGGCAGTTGCGGCAGAAGCCGGCCATGTTCATGAGGTCGATATTCTGGACGTCGCTGCGCGTCTGCAGATGCGCCACGAGGCGGCGGAACACCGCGGCTTCCAATTCGGTCTGCGTGGCGGTGTCGATCTCGGTCATGGCAGTTTCCTCGTCCTTCGGCTCGCGGGCGGTCACCGCTTTCGCGCGAGGATATACCATCGCTGACGCGCGGTCCCGTTTTCGGGCGCATGGCTTTCGGACGCATGGCTTTCCCGGCGTTCCTGCGCGCGCATGACCTCCCGCGAGAATGCGGGAGGCGCCGGACATTTCTCTTCGCTCCCTTGCGCCTGACGCATCGCAAGGCCTCAAATTACCGCTCGCACGGCGTCTCGCGCATGAAGGTGCCAAACCGCACGACGTTGCGGCGGGGTTCGTCCTACATCGGGGCTACACAAAAACTCACGGCCCACCGCCCTCTGACGGAGACCGCGACATTCAATAGGATCTAGTCATGAACACTCGTCTCGCTTCCGCCGTCGCCGCTGTTGCTTTGAGCCTCGGCGTCGTTGCTTCGCCTGCTCTTGCTCAGAGCTATAATGCGCCCGCCGGTATCTCGGCCTATGCGGCTCCCGGCAGTGCAGGCCGTCAGGTCGTCGCCGATGACGACTTGACCACCGGGTCGGTCGTCAGCCGCCGCAGCGTCGATTCCGCCCAGGAAGGCAATGCCGAGCAGAACAGCTTCCCGGTCTGGCAGTACGGCCGCACCTCGGGCGGCCCCCGCTAAACAGAGGCCGACGGAATGACGAAAGCGGCGGGGCCTGAGCCCCGCCGCTTTCGTATGTGCTCTCTGTTTATCACTGAATGACGGTCAGCCGGCTTTCGGCATCAGCGGTCGGAGGAGCTTGGCGAAACGCGCCGCCCATTCGATCTGGCCCGGCTCCAGGGCGATGAGATCCTGTCGGATCTCCACAAGGGCGTTGGGAAGGCCGCGTGCGATGGCGTGGCGATCGATCGTGTCGCCCGGCAGGCCGCCGCCATAAGGCTCGTTGTCGCCCACCGTCAGCCCGGCCGGGTCGGCGCGGAGCCCGGCGATGAGGGGCGCGCTCATACGGTCGTCCCTGTCCCACAGGATGCCGACATGCCAGGGCCGCATGGTGCCGCGCCATGAGGCCGTGAAACTGTGCATCGTGACGATGGAAGGCGGCACGCCTACCTCCGTGGCCTGCGCGACGGCCGTATCCACTGCTTCGTCGAAGGGCACATAGAAGCGCCGGATGCGCTCCTCCTTTCCGGCTTCGTCGATCCTGGCATTGCCCGGCACCACGGCGCCGTCCGACAGACGCATGACCAGCGTCGGGTCCTCGCGCCCCCGGTTGGGATCGATGACCAGACGTGAGAACCGCGTGAGGATGGCCGGAACGCCGAGATGGGCCGCAAGCCGCCGGGTGACCTCGGCCGCGCCGATATCGTAGGCGATGTGGCGCGCGAATTCCCGCTCGGGCACCCCGAGCTGCGCCAGATCCTCCGGAACGTGATTCGAGGCATGCTCGCAGATAAGGAGGAGACCCGAGGTGGGATCGCCGGGAATCGTCTCGACGGGATGCGGCGGAAACATGAGGCGGGCACGGTCCTTCGGGGCCGATCGGGAGGAAATCCCCCTCTTCAGGCATGAAACACGCCGCCGGTCGGGTCATCGCACGCTTGCCGAGGCGGCAGGGCTCGGGCACAGCACGTATAGGCGATCGCGCCGCCACGGCAATAATCCGGCGGACAAGCAATCCGGCCCGCGCGATCGGACCTTGATGAGACACGGACACGCCATGACCGCGCCTTCACACGCTTCGCCCGCTCCCTCCTCTTCGTCCCACGACGCCGCTCGCGGCCTGCTTCTCGGCTTCCTCGACGAGGCGATCGCCGCCGCGCATCCCTCCCGCTGCCTGGTGCCGCATCTGCCCGCCCCCGGCACGGGTCGGCTGATCATCCTCGGTGCCGGCAAGGCCGGCGGAAGCATGGCCGCGGTCGCGAGCCGGTTCTACCGGGAGCAGCACGGCGTCGACGAGAGCCGCATCGTCGGTCTGGCGGTAGCGCGCCACGGCTACGGCGAAGAAGCCCCGATGATCCGCATGGTCGAGGCCGGACATCCGGTACCGGACCAGGCCGGCATCGACGCCACTATCGACGCCCTGAAAATCGCCGCCGATGCCGGTCCGGAGGACGATGTGCTGGTGCTGCTTTCGGGCGGCGGATCGGCGAATTGGATCGCGCCCGCCGGCGATCTCACCCTCGGCGAGAAACAGGCGATCACCAAGGCGTTGCTGCGCTCCGGCGCGCCGATCAACGAGATCAACGCGGTGCGCAAGCACCTGTCCCGGATCAAGGGCGGCCGGCTGGCCATGATGGCCCGCAATGCGCGCTCGATCCTGACGCTGGCGATTTCCGACGTGCCGCATGACGATCCGGCGGTGATCGCCTCGGGCCCGACCGTGCCCGACCCCTCGACGCTCGCCGACGCGCGCGAGATCTGCGAGCGCCGCAACATTCCCTTGCCGGAGACCGCCAAGGCGCTCCTCAACGACCCGGCCAACGAGACGCCGAAGGCGGGCGACCCTTCCTTCGCCCGCGCCGAGTACCGCATCATCGCCCGTCCCATCGACGCCCTGGATGCGGCGGCGGAGGCCGCGAAGCGCGCCGGCTACGAGGTCGTGATGCTCGGCCCCGATGTGGAGGGGGAAGCCCGTGAGGTCGCGGCGGAACACGCCGCCCTCGCCAAGGAGATGAAGGCGGCCGGCCGCAAGGTGGCGATCATCTCCGGCGGCGAACTCACCGTGACCATCGTCGGCGAGGGTCATGGCGGCCCGAACCAGGAATACGCCCTCGCCCTCGCGATCGGCCTCGATGGCGAATCCGGCATCCTCGGCATCGCCGCCGACACCGACGGGACCGATGGCGGACGTGGCGCGGCCACCGATCCAGCCGGCGGACTCGTCGACCCGACCACGCTGGAGCGCGCCCGCGCCGCCGGCCTCGACCCGGCTGCCATGCTGGCGGACAATGATTCGACGAAGTTCTTCGCCACGATCGGCGACCTCGTCCAACCGGGTCCCACACGCACCAATGTCAATGATTGCCGTATCATTCTCGTCGGTTGACGACGTGCACTGTCGCCGCCCCTCCCCCATTGGCGGGCGGGGGGCGGTCTTTGCCGGCCTCGTTCTTGCCTGCCTCGTCGCTCGGCCCTTGCCGGCCCAGGCGGACCTCCGTATGTGCAACCAAACCGGGAGCAAGGTCGGCATCGCACTTGGATATCGCGACGGCCAGGGGTGGGTGACGGAAGGCTGGTGGGACGTGGCCCCCAAGGGCTGCGAGACCCTGCTGCGTGGGGCGCTCGCCTCGAGATTCTATTACGTGTTCGCCGTGGACTATACCCGCGGCGGAGAATGGAACGGTCGCTCGTTGATGTGCACCAAGGACGCCGAGTTCACGATCCACGGCGTCGAGGATTGCCTCGCCCGCGGGTTCGATCGCAACGGCTTCTATGAGGTCGATACCGGCGAGCAGAAGAGCTGGACGATTCAGCTCACGGATCCGAGCCAGCCGGCGGCGCCTTGATCGGATAATATCCTTGCTTGTCGGGAAGGCCCCTTCGACGGGCCAGGGCCGAATTGCAGCGAAATGACAGGCTTCACCTATCGTGACGCGTCATTCGGCCTTGTGCAGTGCCGAATCGAGGAAAGGTACGAAGGAATCGAGGTCGATCGTCCATTCATTGACGAGAATCTGCTGTTCTTCCAACCAAGCGCGGTAATCGTGCCCCTTGGTGATCGACAGGCGCGCGTAGTTGAAACGAAGTGCATATGAGCCGTCCTTGATGGGCAGCAACTCGAGTATCATCGTTCCTGGTCGCGAGAATACGATATGGGACAAGCCCGCACCGTGGGGCGCCATAATCACCGAGGCATGCCGGGCGAGGGCAATTTGGTGCCAGAGCGGAATGCTTGAAAATTCCTGGATCTCAAAGCCACGTTCGCGGGCAAGGGCTTCGATCTCGGCTTCGTTGGTCAGCACGCGACGGTCGGCATCGCGCCGCGTGATGTAGAGGCGTTCCGGAAGCTCGACGCCGTGCTCGGCCGCTAATCGGCTGGCCTCCTCCCCCAGCGTCTCGTAGACCGGATCGAGGTGTTTCCAGCCCACCATCCCCTTGAAGGTGACGGGTGCAAGAAGCAGCCGTTCGACGAAAACCGGTTCCGTCAGCTTCTTCGCCGCTGCGCCGAAGCCGAGGATATCCAGCGTCACCTGCTCGAATCCGGGGTTCTTCCCATTCAACAGGATTTTGAAGCCTTCATCTTCGAGAATATCGCTATCGGGGATCCAGGCGAGACGGGGTAGATAATCCGCGATCCAATGGTAAATCCCACGGCTTCCGCGGTTTCCAGCAAAGCCGATCGAGACCGTCTCGACGGAGGCTCGGTCCAAGGTCGCCATGGGTATCCCACGGGGGACGATGAGTTCACCCTTTTCCGTCCAGATCTGGCCCGATGGTTCCGTGAAGACATTCCGATACTCGATGACTTTCGGTTGTCTCCCCGCTTCCGCCGACTCACGGAATTTCGCAGCATCGCTGGTGAGCATCTCGGCGTGATGAGAGGACGTCTTCGGCGATGCCGTCAGCGCAACCGTACCCCAGACTTCGTTTTTGGGCTGCTTCCGGAAAGAAAAGCTCGTCTTATCACTTTTGATCAGGTCGCCGCCACCGCGGAAGTTGCTCACGCAGTCTTTGAGTTCATTCTTGAGGATAGGATCCTGCAAATGCTTGAAGACGTGTCTTGCGGCTTTGCCGAAGCGCGGCGAGGCCTGGGCCTCGGAATCGGTGATCAGGATACGGGCGCCTTTCTCGGGGTGCTTGCGCAAGGCGAGTTCCTTAACCGCCGCGAGCTTCACACCCACGGAGATGTCCGGTTCGAGGACGCGCTCGGTCACCTGAGTCACTAGCACCTCGTCATTCAACATCAGCGCCGCATAAAGCCGTTGCATGACTAGTTGAGGCTGCAAGATCTGGAGGGCGCGATCCTCCGTCTTATCAATTACGGCGGCCCATTCGTTTGCCACCGCGTGCTTGCGACAGGCATGGAGCACGGCATTCGCATGACTGGGCGATGCTTCGGTCTTCCCAGCGCTCACTATCGTCCAACTCCGTCGTTTCGGCCCAAGGCTGCTAACCCGCGATGACCAGTCTCAATGAGCGGGAGCCGGCGTACAATACGGGGGAGCAGTATTCCCCGTCCGTTCGATCACTCAGTTGTCGCTGGTTGAATCCGAGGCCTTGTCGGGACGGGCCCCGATACGAGCCTTGCGGCGTGCCGCCTTACGAGCGGCGATACGCTCCTGACGCCGCTTCTCGGCCGATTCCGAACGCAGAGGAGTAGATTGCTCGTCCATCGATTTCTCTTGCTTCTACGGGAAACCAGACTGGGTACAACTCCGGTCTTGCACCGCGGGACCACCTTAATGCGTGCAGCGCTGTCAAAGCGAAGCGCTCGACGCTCGCGCTGAATTTTGCTTCTTTTCGATCAGTCGTCTCGGTCTCGTGCCATGCACGGCGAGCCGCCGTATTTCTCAACCGCGGTCACTCCCTGAGCAAACGCGATCCCGGACCGACGCGGCAGCGGATCAAGCAGACCGCTTCGCACACCCATATGAGGGCGAAACCTTGACGCGCGGCCCGCCTCGGTGGTTGTGGCCCCTCGACCCCAATCGGCCGTTCGAACCCGATGGGGATACTCAAAAAACTCCGAGAACCGGAGTGAAACGCTCAGGCCGCACGAAAATCATTGCCACCCTCGGTCCGGCTTCCGACACTCCGGAGATGATCGAGAAACTGTTCCGCGCCGGTGCGGACGGGTTCCGGCTCACTATGAGGCACTTTCAACGAACTCAACCTCGGCGGACCTGAAAGGATGGTCCGCCAGCACGCTCGACTTGGAATTAAGCCTGCTAGGCGGCGCATGAATGGAGGAATGCCTAACGAACCGGTTGGCCTGCCTCGAACTGCAAATGACGCAGAGATAACAACGTAAGGTTCGATGCGTGCAGCTCACTTCATCGGAGCGCGTGTCTCGCTCAAGTTCCGCACCGGGAAGGGAAAGGCTGAGCGGAGCGCCACCGTATCGATGCGCGACGGGGGCAGGACGCAGCGGCGCGCGTCCAGCCAATCCACATCGGTGAACTCGCGCTGCGCTTGGAGGGCCGGATCCGTAAGTCCCACCGATAGCTTGTAATCTTCCACCTTGAAGGAGTTGGTGTCTCCATTAAGGTTCATGTATTGGGCAGGAACACCATAAGCATGAGACACGATGAGACCATGCAATGAGGTCGTGACAATCTCTTCGCAGCTCAAAATATCTCTGATGACACGTTCGATATCGTCGAAGGACACCGAGTGGAGGGATATCACTTTGATGTGATCAAGTCCAAGCTTGCGGATCGCAGTCCGAATCTCCGCATCCTGCAGGACGTGGGAAATGATGCCGATCTTGTGGGTCTTGGCAACGTCGGGAGCGTAGATTTCGGGCAGAAGCACTGCGGCGTCGCCATAGATCTCGGGACATTCTGCGCCTGCCGCCAGTACGGCACCGCGGGAGAGCGGGCCGCGAACCGCTGCATAGATCGCCGTGGGACAGAGCGGATCGGTAGCGCGTGGCATGCCCGTCCCCCACAGGCGCATACCAGGTCTGGCGAATTTCGCGATACTGCCGATGCAGAGGCCATCGGCCTCCTTACTGGAAACCCAGCGTGGCATCACGCCGAAAGCGTGCCACAATACGTAAGGGGTGAGGATATCGCCAAAATTGCCCGGATAAGGGCTGCGCATCCACCAGATCTTCGGACGATACTGCTCCTCGAGGCCGGCCTGCGCCGCCATGTCCTCGAAGTCGAGAAGCGCGCGGTTGGAATTGAGCATCGGCCTCCATTCCTCGGCCGATTCGGCGAGAAGATCCGCTGCGAGCTTCTCAAATCCTTTCCTGTCGCCTTCCCTGATCAGCGTTGCCAACTTCCGAGAGACCAGCTTGCCCTTGTCGGCCTTTTCCTTCTCCGTCACGCTCCGTCTCCCCAGGCAGCCCGTCGACCCTAATGGCGTGAGCTTATCGTCCCCGCGAAGGCCTGTGTCGAGGGGCCCCATCCGGGCGATCGGCGGGGGCAATCATTTCCAGCCGGCGCCCCTCACCTTGACGCCTGACCCGCCCCGGTGCTTGTGACCGCTCGCCCTCCATTCGTCCGGT
Source organism: Methylobacterium sp. CM6241 (assembly GCF_054817845.1). Taxonomy (NCBI): domain Bacteria; kingdom Pseudomonadati; phylum Pseudomonadota; class Alphaproteobacteria; order Hyphomicrobiales; family Methylobacteriaceae; genus Methylobacterium; species Methylobacterium sp. CM6241. The sequence continues at coordinate 2,829,165 of NZ_CM139246.1, read as the reverse complement.
CGGTCACGACAGGCGGAATCATAAGAAAACGGGAGACCGGAGTGAAACGCTCGCGCCGCACGAAGATCATCGCCACCCTCGGTCCGGCTTCCGATACGCCGGAGATGATCGAGAAACTGTTCCGCGCCGGTGCGGATGTGTTCCGGCTCAACATGAGCCACCTTCCGCGCGAAAAATTGCCCGAGAAGATCGAGGTGATCCGTACCATCGAGCGCGAGTTGCGCCGGCCCATCGCCGTCCTGGTGGATCTCCAGGGTCCGAAGCTGCGGGTCGCTGCCTTCGCCGAGGGCAGCGCGATCCTCGAGAACGGGGCCTCCTTCGTGCTCGATTCGGATCCGACGCCGGGCGACATCCATCGCGTCTACCTTCCTCACCCCGAGATTCTGTCCGCGCTCGAGCCCGGCCACGTCGTCATCATCGATGACGGAAAGCTGCGCCTCGTCGTGACCGAAGTCTCCGAGGGACGCGCGGTGACCGAGGTCGTCATCGGCGGCAGGATTTCCAACCGCAAGGGCGTGTCCCTGCCCGACACGGTGATCCCGGTTGCGGCGATGACCGAAAAGGATCGCGGCGATCTCGAGGCCGGCCTCAATGCCGGCGCGGACTGGATCGCGGTCTCCTTCGTCCAGCGCCCCGAAGACGTGGCCGAGGTGAAGAAGGTCGCCGCCGGCCGCGCGCTGGTCATGGCCAAGATCGAGAAGCCGCAAGCGCTGACCCGTCTCGACGAGATCATCGAGATCTCCGACGGCATCATGGTGGCGCGTGGTGATCTCGGCGTGGAGATGCCGCTCGAGCAGGTGCCCGGCGTGCAGAAGCGGATCACGCGTGGTGCGCGGCGTCTGGGCAAGCCCGTCGTGGTCGCGACCCAGATGCTGGAATCGATGATCACCGCGCCGGTCCCCACCCGCGCCGAGGTCTCGGACGTGGCGACGGCAGTCTACGAGGGCGCGGATGCGGTGATGCTGTCGGCGGAGAGCGCCTCCGGTGCCTTCCCGATCGAGGCGATCTCGATGATGAGCCGTATCGCCGAGCAGGTGGAGCGCGACGCGCTCTACTGGACGATCCTGACGGCGCAGCGCTCCGAGCCCGATGCCACCGCGTCGGACGCCATCGCGGCGGCGGCGCATCAGATGGTCGGTGCTCTCGGCCTCACCGCCATCATGGCCTGGACGCATTCGGGATCGACGGCCCTGCGTCTCGCCCGCTCGCGGCCCAACGCCACGATCATCGCCCTCACGCCGAAGCGCGAGACCGCTCGGCGGCTGGCCATGTGCTGGGGCACGCACCCGATCGTCACCAACGATGCGAGCGACGTGGACGACATGGCCTTCCGCGCGGCGAAATTCGCCGTTCGCGAACGCTTCGCCGAGATCGGCGACCGGGTCATCGTCGTGGCGGGCGTGCCGTTCGGGACGCCGGGCGCTACCAACCTGGTGCGGATCGCCTTCGTCACCCGCGATCACGCCGCGAGAGCCTGATCGACTGTCAGGGCGCGACGGGTTCAGTTTCCGTCGCGCCGATCTCGGCGGCGAGGCGCTCAATGGCATCCACGAGCGCATCCGTCGCCATATAGGGCACCATGTGGCCGATGCCTGGCAGCAGAACGAGGCGCGCGCCGGGGATAGTCCTGGCCAAGGGTTCCGCATGGCGCGTCGCCGGCACGGCGGCATCCGCATCGCCGGAGACGATCACCGTCGGCACGGCGATCGTACCGTATCGCGGAGCCTGGGCCGCCAAGGCAGCAGGTAGTCCGATCAGGTCTTCGAGATTCGCCAACATCGTCGCGGGGCGCAGCACCAGGGCTGAGCGGCTACGGTCGAGATAATCTCCGGGAAGTTCCTGCGGCCGGAAGGCCGCACGCCCTGCGCGTTCGAGATAATAGAGGCCGAGCGGTGTCGCGACGGTGCGGCTGAGCAGCCAAGCGACCGGGGGCTTCAACGCGACGCGGTAATACCATGGCAGAGGCGCCATGGCGGGAAACGGCATCACCACCGGCGCCACCAGCACGAGGCCGGACACGACCTCCGGATGGTCGAGGGCAATGGCGGAGGCCAGCGCACCGGCCCAGGAATGCCCCATCAGGATCACGCGGCCGGTCCCGATACCTTCGATAGCCTGCGCGATGGCGTGTCCCTGTGCCGCCGGACTCGCCATATCGCGGTCGCCGAGGCGGTCGCTCCAGCCGTATCCCGGCCTGTCGAAGGCGATGACGCGAAAACCGCTCTCTGCGAGCCTGCGGCCGACACCTTCCATCGGATCGGCCGCATTGGCCGAAGCCCCGTGCAGGAGCACGATGGTTCCCCTGGAGGACGGATTCGGACCGGCCTGGATCGTCGCGAGCCGTCCGCCCGCCACTTCCACGGAGGGGCCGAGCGGCGGGAACTTGGTGCCGACCCGCAGGGTGACGATCAAGGTCACGAGAGCGCCGGCCGCGAGCACGCTGACGATCAATCCGAGCATCGCGCCCGCGATCAGGCCGAGCCAGTGCAGAAGAACCATGTCCGGTTACAGGTCCCGTCCGTCGATCTCGGGGACAAGCCGGTCGATGGCGCTCTGGAGCTTCTCCATGCGCGGATAGATGGCAGAGGCGCGCCTGAAAGCGTCGAGGGCACGGCGCTTGTCATCCATCGATAGGTAGATCCGGCCCAGTGCCGCCCAGGCCTCGTAATGTCGTGGCTCCAGCACCAGCGTCCGCTGCAGATCGGCCACGGCATTGGTCTGGTCGGTGAGCAGCCAGAACACCGTGGCCCGGCGGTTCCAGCCCTCCGCCCATTGCGGCTCCAGGGTGGTGGCGCGGTCCATCAACTCGACGGCGAGGGCATAATCGCGGCCCGACATCGCCTGGCGGGCACGTTCGGTGAGGAGATCCGCCGTGGCGCTGCCGGAGCGCCCGAGACGCTGCTCGATCAGACGGGAGATACCCTTGGCCTCGGCATCGTCCTCGGACGCCTTCAGCCTCGCATAGAGATCTTCGAGGCTCGGCGCCTGCACCTTCCTGGGTGCATCCTTCTCGGTTTCCTTGACCTGTCCGGTCTCCCGGCCCTGACTCGCTTGAGGCAGAGCGTCGGCGGACGATACCCCGAACGAAAAAAACGCGGCGCTCAGGAGCGCAGCGTTGAAAAGAATGCCGAGGTGCCGGGACAGCGTCATGAGAGCGAGCTTCCTCGCCCTTCACGCCGCCGTCAACAGGCAGGCTTGACGCGGCTGCCCCGAATTGCCGGGCAGCCCGCAGCCTCAGCCCTGGCGGGCCTTGAAGCGCTTCTGCGTCTTGTTGATGACGTAGACGCGGCCCTTACGGCGCACGAGCTGGTTGTCGCGGTGACGGCCACGGAGGGACTTAAGGGAGTTGCGAATCTTCATCGGTCTCACGTCGGCCGGGTTTGAGCCCGCCGCCTGTCCATAGGGTCTCGGGAACGAGGCACCTCGGTAAGGCGTCCTCGGCGATGGCAGTTCACGCATCGCGGAAAGGCGGTTGCCATATCAGGCTTGAGCGCCTGAAGGCAAGATGCAACCGACCTGCCCATGATGCGGATTCTTCAAACTCTTGCCCCGACGCATGGTCGGGGTCTCCATGCTTCGCCTCTCGGAGCCGTCAACGCTCGCGCCAAGCCTTTGCGATCTGGTCCGTCAGAGGCTTCGTCAGGTAGGAGATGACCGAGCGGTCCCCGAGTTGCATGAACGCTTCCACAGGCATGCCGGGCACGAGCTGGACCTTGCCGAGGCGCTCCACCTGATCCTCCGTCATGCGGATGCGCGCGGTGTAGTAGGTCATGCCGCTCTTCGGGTCCTGCGAGACGTCGGCCGAAACCCGGCTCACGATCCCGTCGATCTCGGGCGTCACCCGCTGGTTGAAGGCCGGGAAACGCAGGACCGCCCGCTGATCCACACGCACGTTGTCGATGTCCTGCGGCTGAATCTTTACTTCGACGATGAGCTTGTCGGCGTCGGGCACGATCAGCATCGCCGGCTCGCTGGGAACCACGAGACCGCCGATCGTGTGCACGGTCAGCTGGTGGACCGTGCCGTTTTGAGGCGAGCGCATGTCGATGCGCTTGAGCTGATCCTCCGCGGCGATGCGCTTCTCGACATATTCCGACCAGCGGCCGCGAATCTCCGCGAGTTCCTTTCCGGTCTCGGTGCGCATGTCCTGATCGATCTGGAAGATCTGCAGTTCGATCTCGGTGATCTTTCCCTTGGCCGATGCGGTGGAGGCGATGAGCTGCCCGCGCTCGCCCTGCAGCCGGGCGCCGTCGCGTTCGAGCGCCGTGACGCGCGAGAGCGGCACGAGGTTCTTGCCGTAGAGCTCGCGCACCCCTTTCAGCTCGGTCCCGATCAGCGCCGTTTCTCGCTCCTTGGCGGCGGCCTGTTCGGTGAGGCCCTTGATCTCTTCGCCGAGCTGGGAGACGCGCTCGCGCAACTGCGCCTTCTGGCCCTCGCGGCCGGCGACGCGGGCGTGGAACAGGCGGGTTTCGCTGTCCACCAGATGCGCGACGGACGGATCCTTGGCCTTGCGGGCCAGGAGATCCGCCGGGAAGGTGATCTCGGATGCGCCGTCACGCTCCGCCTCGTCGCGGGCGCGGCGGGCCGCGAATTCGTCGAGCGCCTTCAGGATGATGTCGAGGTTGGCGCGGGTCTGGGTCTCGTCGAGGCGGATCAGGATGTCGCCGGCCTTGACCCGTGCGCCCTCCTTCACCCGCAACTCACCGACGACGCCGCCGGTGGGATGCTGGACCTTTTTCACATCCGATTCGACCATGAGTTGGCCCGGAGCGATCACCGCTCCCGAAATCATCGTGAAGGTGGCCCAGCCGCCGATGCCGACGACGAGGACGGCGCCGACACCGATGGCGACGGCAAGGTGGCGGCGGATGGACCCGTTGGCCGTGGGGCGGACCTGGGCGGCGGGAAGTCCGACGGGCGACAGTGCGATGGCCATCACGCGCTCTCCTGCAGGGTGGCGACGTTCGCGCCGGTTCGTTGTGCGGCGACGGGCTCGGCGGCGGGAGCCGGGGTCGACCGGAGGACGCGCTTGAGCACCTCGTCCTTGGGGCCGAAGGCCTGGGCCCGCCCGTCGGCCATCATCAGGATCATGTCGACGGCCGCCAGGGCGCTGGGGCGGTGCGCCACGACGATGCAGATGCCGCCGCGCTGCCGCACACCGACGATGGCCTGGGTCAGGGCGTTCTCGCCCTCCCCGTCGAGATTCGAGTTGGGTTCATCCAGCACCACGAGGAAGGGGTCGCCATAAAGCGCCCTCGCCAGGCCGACACGCTGGCGCTGACCCGCCGACAGGCCGGCGCCGCCCTCCCCGATCCGGGTGTCGTAGCCTTCCGTGAGGCGCAGGATCATCTCGTGGATTCCCGCCGATTTGGCCGCCGCGATGACGGCGCCCGATTGGCCGTTGGGATCGAACCGCGCGATGTTCTCGGCGATGGTGCCCGCGAACAGCTCCACTTCCTGCGGCAGGAAGCCGATATGCGGTCCGAGATCGGCGCTGGACCATTGGTCGATGGCCGCGCCGTCGATCCTGACTTTGCCGCGAACGGGAGGCCAGACGCCGACGATGGCGCGGACGAGGCTGGACTTACCCGACGCGCTCGGGCCGATGATTCCGAGCCCCTGTCCGCGCTGCAGCGAAAGGCTGACATCCTGGACGACGATGCGCTGGGTTCCGGGCGGAGCGAGGGTGACGTTCTCGGCGACGAGACTCTGCGACGGAGCGGGCAGCGCGTGGGGCTGTTCGGCGGCGGGCAGGCGCGCGAACAGCTCCGAGAGCCGCGCCCAGCTCTGGCGTGCCTGAACGAATCCCTTCCAATTGGCAATGGCGAGTTCCGCGGGAGCCAGGGCACGGGCGACGAGGATCGACGAGGCGATGATGACGCCGGCCGAAGCCAGATTGTTGATGACGAGCCATGCGCCGAGGGCGAGCACACCCGATTGCAGCGCCATGCGGAACACTTTCGAGCCCGCACCGAAACCGCTGGCGACGTCCGAGACGTTCATCTGCGACTGCATGTAGTCGCGGTTGGCACCACCCCAGCGATCGGCGAAACGTCCCTGCATTCCCATGGCGGCGAGCACCTCGGCATTGCGGCGGCCGGCTTCCGCCAATCCGTTGCGGCGCATGCCGTGGGCGGTGGCGGTCTGCGAGGGCCCACGCGTCGAGCGATCCGTGGTCAGGGCGAGGACGGCCAGGACCGCGGCGCCCACGAGCGCTGCGACGCCGATGAGGGGGTGGAAGAGGAAGCAGATGAAGACGTAGATCGGCATCCACGGCAGATCGAAGAAGGCCGAGGGGCCCGTGCCGCCGAGGAAGGCACGCAACTGGTCGAGATCGCGCAGGGGCAGCAGCCCGTCGCCCGGGGTGGCACCCTTCAGGGGAGCCCGTACGACGATGTCGAACACCCGCGCGCTGAGGGCTTCGTCCAGAGACGCGCCGACGCGTGCAAGGATACGCGAGCGGATCGTCTCCAGAATGCCCTGAAATCCATAGAGGACGAGGGCGAGGATCACCAGGCCGACCAGTGTCGGCACGCTGCGGCTCGGAATGACGCGGTCGTAGACTTCGAGCATGAAGAACGATCCGGTCAGATATAAAATGTTGACCAAACCGCTCATCACCGCGACGCCGATGAACGCTGTCCGGCAACTTGCCAACGCCGAAATGATCTCGGCCGATTCCCGCCCCTTAGCCACTGCCGCCCCCGCCGTCACGTTCGATTGTCAAGCTTAGTTCGTAGGAAAGTCTGCGATACCGTTTGCGAACGGCGGTCGGACACTCTCTTCCTCTTAGAAGAAAAGTGTGAATTCGAGAACTCGAAAACATGCCCGTGCGGTTGGATTATGACCGCCTGCGTCCGGCGGGCGCTTCTCCAGCAGCGCCTGTGATGGTCCAATCCAGCCTTTGTGGGGGTGATCAGGTGCATCTACTGACCGGCGAAGTCCGCGCGCATCTGGGCCGATCCGGCGACGAAAATGTCCGCGATGCCCTATGCTTTGGATTGCGCGACCTCGCGTATCGGCCGCCAAGCACCGCGAGAAATTCCGATTGCCAGTAGATGTCCGTAAACGTTCTCGGCTTATGCCGATGCGAGTAATGGCGAAAAGCCGGAGCGTCTTAAGTGCGGTCGGACAAAGAGACGGGCGAGTCGCAGGATCCGGTGCCGCGGCGCGAGGACCGGAACTCAACCAACTGGATCGCGAATATCCGCCTTCCGGACGGTAGCGAAATCCCCTGCACCGTGAAGGACGTCTCCAAATCCGGTGCCAAGCTCGGCATCCCGTCCTACCAAGCTTTGCCGCCTTCCTTTCTGCTCCGCATCATCGGCCGTGACTTCGTCTGCATGGTGAAGCTCGCCTGGAGGCGGGGTGACTATGTCGGCGTCAGGATCGAGCGCGTCGGGAAGGTGGCGCCGTCTCGCGCCAAACAGGTCGCGCAGCTGCCCCCGGCCGTGGAGAGCGCCGTAGAGGAGCCCCCAAACACCGACGAACCGGGCGGCGTCGGCATCCCTTCGCGCAGACGGACCCCCTCCATCTTTTGACGAGGGTCGATGGCGTAGCCTCTGCGCCTCGCGCAGGTCAGGCCCGAAGCAGATCCCTCATACCGGGGGCCGTCTCGCTGCCGGGGAAGATCTTTTCCGACAGGATCTTCTCCTCGAACCCGAACTGATCGATCAGCAGGCCCTTCATCACGGCGCGCAGATCCGTGGTCGGCGCGAGGTCGCGACCTTCGAACAGGGCGCTTTCCTTCAGGCTCGGCCAATCGGCGATCACCCGTCCCCCTGCCACCGCGCCTCCGACGAGGAAGGCCACCGTCGCCGTTCCGTGATCGGTGCCGGAGGAGCCGTTCACATGCACGGTGCGGCCGAATTCCGTGACGATCAGAACGGAGGTCTGTGCCCAGGAGGCGCCGAGTCCCTCCTTGATCGCCGCTATGCCGGCATCGAGGGAGGCCAGGTTCCTGGCGAGACGCCCCTCATAGGGGCCTTGGGACGAGTGTGTGTCCCAACCGTCGAAGTTCATCACGGCAATGCGGGGGCCGGTGACGGGCGCCATGAGCGAGGCCGCAGCGCGGGCGGCCGAGGCGAAGCTGTTGGGGCCCTTCAACGGCTGCTTGCCCATCGCCGCCATGCTCGGATCCGAGGCGATAAAATCGTCGACCTGCACACCCTCGCGCAGGGCATTTGCCAGGGCCTGGTCCTTGTCGTCGTAGAGCGCTTGAAGCCGCATCAGCGTATCGGCCGAGGCGTAGGGCAGAGTCTGCGGCTGCCATGTCTCGACCTGGGCCGGACCACGCAGGATCAGCGGTGTCGTCGCGCTGACGGAGAGAGCCTTGGCCGGCCGCAGCTCGATGCCCTTGGCCTTGGGAATGAGGGACAGTGCGCGATTGAGCCAACCGGTATCGACGCCGGAACTGGAGCGCGTCATCCCGTTCTCGAGGACCTCCTGCGCGTCGAAATGCGAGCGGGCGCGGTAGGGGGTAGCGACGGCATGGAACAGCGTGGCCTCGCGCTTGGCATAGAGATCGGCCAGGTTCGGCATGGCCGGATTGAGCGAGAACAGCGGATCGAGCCGGAAGGGCGTGTGCGTCGGCGACAGCTTGAAGCCGGAGCGGATCGAAGCGAATTGCGGATCGCCCACCGGCATCACCGCCGACAGGCCGTCGAGCCCACCGCGCAGCACCACCACGAGGAAGCGCGGGTCGCGGCCGGACGCGGCCCAGACCTTCGGCACATAGGGCCAGGCGAAGAGGGCGCCGGCGCCGAGCAGCAGGTTGCGGCGCGTCGGCAGGTGGGCGTGTTCCTGAGGATTCATGGGGTCATCGCCTCTCGACCGGCTAGCGCCGCTGGAATTCCGGGCTGAGCATCAGCAGGGCCAATGCCTGTTCCGGGCTCTCGCCCTGCCTGATCACGCGCCGGGTCTCATCCGAGAAGTAGCCGCCGATCCGGTCGTCCACGAGTTTGCGGATGTCGACGTGGTCCGCGTTGAGCGTTGCGCATTGCTGCGCCCAGTCGATCCGGCTCTTGATGCCGTCCGAGGTCACCCAGGCATCATCCTCCTCGGCCCAACCCTTTGGCGATGGGGCGGCCAGGAAGGGCTGGCCCATGGCGAGGAGCGAGGCGTTTGGCGATGGCTTGACCGGAGCTTGCCCGAGGAGTCGGCCGGTTGCGGCGAGGAACTCCATGGGCGGACGCAGCTTCACGGGGGGGGCGGTCCAGGCTTCATCAGCCTGTACCAGGGCGACGGTCACAGCCTTCAAGTCTCCGTCGCTGGCCATGAAGACCTTGGCGAGGCTCTTCTGCAGCGTGTCCGATACCTTTTCCGAGATGAATGCACGTGCCATCCGCCGCGTCACGTAGTGCGCTGTCGATGGGTGACGGGCGAGATCGGTCAGGACGGCGAGGAACTCATCGGCTCCCGCCTCGGCGTAGCGCTTGCCGAGGATGGTCTTCGACCCCGGCTGATGTTGGCGCTCGCGGAACACTACTTCGCCGAAGGTCTCGGAATGCGGCTTGAGATCCACGGTCCAGCCCGTGAGGACGGCCGCCAATGCCGTGACGTCAGCCTGACTGTAGTCACCGTCGACGCCGAGGGTGTGAAGTTCAAGCACCTCGCGCCCGAGATTCTCGTTGAGACCAGATTTCTTGATGCGGCCAACCCTGGAATCAGGGCCGGTCGAGGCCGTGTTATCCAAGTAGTAGAGCATCGAGGGGTGCAGGATCGCCGCTTTGGCCATGTCGTGGAAGCGACCAAGGATGAACGGCCGGATCGCTTCGCGCTGAAATGCTCCCGCAGTGAGGCTCCCTTTGCCTTTGCCGGTCGATACGGTGAAGTGGTTGCTCCAATGCAGGAACAGCCGCTCCTGAAAGGGGGCCCTCGTCGTCGCGGCCAGCCTCAGCCAAGCGATTAGTTCGTCGGGGTTCTTCGTGACCGGACCCAGCGTGACTTGGCTCTCGGCCTCGCTCTCCATCATACTGCCGCTCATCGAGGGTTTAGCGCGGGGCGCCATGGCCATGGCGCCATCTTCCATCGAGCCACCCTGCATGCCGCTGCCCTGCTCGATCTTAGCGCTGCCGGACCCCGTATCCGCCATCGCCTCGCGACGTTGCCGCGCGATCAGGCGACGATGCATCATCGCCTGCAACTGGTCGCTGCTGGACATCAGCTTGGCTTCGGGGGCCGTCAGCGGCATGTCGAGCTGGGCACGGACGTAGCCGCGCGGATCGTCCACGGCGGGCAGATCGATGGCGCCGCATCCGAGACCGAAGCGTCCGACCGCATTCGAGAATGCCAAGTTTCGGCTCATCATCATCTCCGGCATCCGGCACGGTGGCCGAGATGCCCGGCACCGAATGAAAGCGCCCGCCTTACACTCTTTGTCTGAGGCGGTTCTGTGACCGGGACGGCGGCTCACGCAAGCGTGACAGTGGCTGGCATGAGACAACCGCCATTCGCTGCCTAGGGCGCGATGGACATGAAAGCCTCGCCGTACGAGCAAGCCGTGCGTTCACGACGGAGGGGCTGCCAGAACGAGAAAAAGCCCCGTTTCCGGGGCTTTTGTTCTCTCGTCCATCTCACCCGAAGGGAAATGGTGGGCGCGACAGGGATCGAACCTGTGACCCCTACCATGTCAAGGTAGTGCTCTCCCGCTGAGCTACGCGCCCCGGCTGAAGCGTTTCCGCTGCAGCGAGGAGCGGCGTATAGCTTTCGGCTGGAACGGGCGTCAAGGGCCTTTTCGCGGAAAGCAGGCGTTCCTTTGATCCGGGTCGCGTTTTCTTCGATGGGACCACCCTATCCCATCGAGCTCTAGGTGAGGCATTTATGTTGCGGCGCAGCATAGAGGTGCTTGAATAAATATCGTGACGGAGCGTAAGTAGATTTTTACTCCAGGCATTATCAATAAGAAAAATGGAAAAATCGGCACCTTCATGATAATCGAAGAATATGCTATAAATCACCTTTTATTATAATATCACAAATATGATAGGCGCATTAGCAATGGGGATTTTCTGATGCATAGATTATCGAGTTATGTAAATAAGGTAATTTTTGTTGCTGATTATCGACTTTTTATTGTATTTATGAAATAATAGTTCTGGGAAGCGAGGATGCGGCGCATTAATAGTGTTTGATATTATCCCGGTGCGGGATAAGTTTGTACAGTTTCAGACGTGCCGTTGAAGTAGCGGCCTATATTGAATGCTGCCGTAATCATGACTGTGTGATTTTTATCATCCCGTGAAACTATCCGTATCTCGAAATCCCTCCGGCCTCTCTGCTGCAGCAAAGCTGCCATGGGTTGGACACGGTTCCGGCTGCATATTATGCATCCTCACGTCGGTTGTCCGCTGCAGGTGCGAGACGGCGATGTCCTCGATCAAGAGCGTGTGCGAACCGAACGTGATCAAGCGTACAGACATAGCGATCGTCGGCCGTTCGTGCCGGTTGCCCGGCGCTGCAAGCGTCGATGGCCTGTGGCAGCTTCTGAGCGAGGGCCGCTGCGCCGTCGGGCGTATCCCTGACGATCGCTGGTCGTTGGAGCGGTTCGGCCATCCACGCGCGCAGGAGCGCGGCAAGAGCTACACATGGTCGGCGGGCGTCCTAGACGACATCTGGTCGTTCGATCCCGGCGTCTTCGGCATTTCGCCCCGCGAAGCCGAGCAGATGGACCCGCAGCAGCGGCTCCTCCTCGAACTGACCTGGGAGGCCCTGGAGGATGCGGGCCTGCGTCCCTCCGCCGTGGCGGGGTCGCAGATCGGGGTGTTCGTCGGCGCCTCGTCCCTCGACTACGGAAACCTGCGCGTCCTCGATACCTCTTCGGGTGATGCCTATGCGGCGACCGGCAACACGCTCTCGATCCTGTCCAACCGGATCTCCTACATTTACGACCTGAAAGGGCCGAGCTTCACCGTCGATACGGCTTGCTCCTCTTCGCTCGTAGCGCTCGATGCCGCCGTCGCGGCGATCGCCAGTGGCCGGATCGACACCGCGGTCGTGGCGGGCGTGAACCTGCTCGCCAGCCCCTTCAACTTCATCTGCTTTTCCAACGCGCAGATGCTGTCGCGGACCGGGCTGTGCCAAGCCTTCTCGGCCAATGCCGATGGCTATGTCCGGTCCGAGGGCGGCGTCGTTCTCGTCCTGAAATCGGCGCGGGCCGCTTCGCGCGACGGCGATACCGTGCGTGGCGTCATTGCGGCGAGCGGCGTGAATTCCGACGGCCGGACCACCGGCATCTCCCTGCCTTCCGGCTACGCACAGGGTGCGCTGCTCGAACAGGTCTATCGCGAGGCCGAGATCGATTTCGATGCGGTCGCCTTCGTGGAAGCGCACGGCACCGGCACGGCGGTGGGTGACCCGATCGAGGCCGACGCCATCGGCGGGAAGATCGGCCGGCCCCGCAAGGAGCCGCTGCCGATCGGCTCGATCAAGAGCAATATCGGACATACCGAGCCGGTCTCGGGCCTCGCCGGTCTTCTGAAGGCAAGTCTCGCCCTCGAGCACGATCTGCTGCCGCCTTCGCTGCATGCGACCGTTCTCAATCCCGACATTCCCTTCACCAAGCTCAATCTCTCGGTGGTCACCGCGCCGCTGGCGATCCCGCGTGGCCGGGGTGAGCGTTTCGCCGGCGTCAACTCCTTCGGCTTCGGCGGCACAAACGCCCACATCGTCCTCACCGACGGCGCGCCGGCCTCCGCCGCTAGCGATGCCGGGCGCGGACCAGAATTGCTACTCCTCTCTGCCCAGAGCCGCGCCGCGCTGAACGAACTAGCTCTCGACTACGCCGATCGGTTCGAACGCGCAGATTCCGCCGAGACCGTGCGGATCGCCGCCGCCGCCGCTCATCGCCGCGAGCGACTGTCGACCCGCCTGGCCATGCCCATGGACGCAGACCTGCCCGCCACCTTGCGCGCGGTCGCCGATGCCGAGGAGACCGACATCGCCCGGGTCGGCACTGCCGTCGACCGTAGCGCCGAGATCGCGTTCGTCTATTCCGGCAATGGCAGCCAATGGGTGGGGATGGGCCGGGAGGCCTATGACCGCAACGCCATCTACCGGTCGGCCTTCGACCGGATCGACGTCCTGTTCGCCGAGATCTCGGGCTGGTCGCTAAAGGAAGCCCTGTTCGCCGAGGATCTGGCCGAGCGCATGGTCCTCACGCGGGTCTCGCAGCCGCTGATCTTCGCCATTTCCAGCGCTTCGACCACGGCCCTGAAGGCCGCCGGTCTCGTCCCGTCCTACGTGCTCGGCCACAGCGTGGGTGAGATTGCGGCGGCCGAGGGAGCCGGCATCCTGAGCCTGGAACAGGCGGTGAAGGTCATCTTCTACCGCAGCCAGCATCAGGAGACGACGCGTGGCCTCGGCACCATGGCGGTGCTGCTGGCACCCGTGGAGGAGATCGAGATCTTCCTCGAGGATTATCCGAGCCTCGACATCGCCGCCTATAACAGCCCGAAGGCCGTCACCGTGGCGGGCCCGGTCGCCGATATCGACGCGGCCATGAAGGCGCTGGCGCGCAAGCGCCGCCGTGGTCGCAAGCTCGACCTCGCCTACCCCTTCCACGGCCGGCTGATGAACCCGACCGAGAAGCCGCTGCTGCGCGATCTCGCAGGATTGAAGCCGCATCCCGGCACGATTCCCATGGTCTCCACCGTGACCGGGGCCGTGCTGCAGGGCGGGGAGTTCGACGCCGGCTATTGGTGGCGCAACATCCGCGAGCCGGTGCGCTTCTGCGAGGCTGTCCAGGAAGCGACCCGCAAGGGCGCCCGCATCTTCGTCGAGGTCGGCCCAAGGGCGACCCTGCTTCCGCATATCGGCGATTGCATCGAGCCCCTCGGCATCGAGAATGCCACGGTCGGCGTCCTCACCAACAAACCCGTTGGCAGTGACCCCTTCGCCCGTGCCCTGGCCTCGGCCCTCGTCCACGGTGCCGCCGTCGACGAGGCGGCGGTCTTCGGCGAGAACCCGAAGGGCGATGTCGCGCTTCCGACCTATCCCTGGCAGCGCCGGCCGTTCCGGCTGTCGGAGACCTCGGAAGGCGTGGGCGCCGCGACGGCCCGCGCCTATCATCCGCTCTACGGATCGCGCCTTTCGGCCGACGGACTCGAGTGGAACGGCCATCTCGACATCGCTACGGTGCCGGAACTCGATGACCACCGTATCGACGGCCAAGCGATCCTGCCCGGTGCGGCCTTCATCGAGATGGCTTTGGGCGTCGCTCGCGAGGCGATGCGCAGCGACGACGTCGTCCTCGCCGAGTTCGAAATCCAGTCGCCGATGGTCTTCGGTGAGGATGCCCTCCGCGAAGTCGCCGTGCGGCTCTCGGGCAGCGGCAACCAGATCCAGATCCTCAGCCGGCCTCGGCTGACCCAGGCGGGCTGGCAGTTGCACGCCTCCGCCAAGATCGTGGACGGCACCTTCGCGGCACGTCCCCGGCAGGACATCATCATCCCGGCCGAGAACGCCGTCGAGGGAGAGGGGCTGTATCGTCTCGCAGCCGCCTCAGGTCTCGATTTCGGGCCGAGCTTCCGCCAAGTGGCCCTCAGCGCCCGTGTGGACGAGACCGTGATCGTCTCCGAACTCAAGCCGGCGGAGCCGGATCCGCGCTTCGGCCTCGTGCCGGCGCGGCTCGATGCCTGTTTCCACGGCCTGATCCTGCTCTTCGCCGACCTGTTGGGCGAGGGATCGACCAAGGCCTATGTACCGGTGCGTTTCGGCGAGATCCGGCTGATTCGGCCCGGTGCCGTCATCGCCCGGGCGATGATCCGCACGCGGCGCTGCAACGAGCGCAGCATTCTCGCTGACTTCACCCTGGTGGATGAGGCCGGCGACGTCATTGCGACCCTGCGGGAAGGCCGGTTCCAGGCCTTGCGCGCCAAGTCCGGCCAGGATCTCGCCGCCTACGCCATCGCGCAGAGGTCGGAACTCGCCACGGAGCCGACCGCGATCCCCCTCGATCGCCGCGCCCGCATCGCCGATGCGGTCCGTCCGGGCATCAAGGCGGCTCTCGCGCCCGCCGATGCTGCACTCTCGCCTGGCCATCTTCTCCTCGAAGGCTGGGCCACCTCCCTCGCCTACCGCATGGCCGAAGGGCTGCAGCGCTCGGGCACCGTCGCCATCGACGATCGTGTGCCGGAATCGATGCGGCCCTGGCTCCTGAACGCCCTCTACGCCCTCGAGAGCAGCGGGCTCGCCACCCTCGACGGAACGCGTTGGACTCTGCGCAAGGACGTGACCCTGCCCGCCCCCGACGAGATCATGCGTTGGATCGCGGCCGACCATCCCGAACTGTCCGCCGAACTGGTGCTCACGGCGGATCTCGGCGCCGTCGTCTCCCGCCTCCTCGACGGTGACCTCGCGAGCCAGCCCACCCTGTCGCAGAACGCTCTCGACGCCTTCGTCTTACGTAGCGCCAGCGCTCGTGCATCCTCGGATGTGATCGCCGGTATCCTCGACGGCGCCCGCGCCGACCTTCCGACGGACCGGTCCCTGCGCCTGCTTCAGCTCGGGTTCGGGCCGCTCTCGGCCCAGGCGGCCGCCATCGCCGATGGAATCGCCGCGCACCTTACGGTGTTCGAGACTGATCGCCGCCTCGCCGAGCGCGCCCGCCTCGCCCTGCCGCGCGGCGTCACCGTGATCGAGGACGAAGCCGACCTGACGGAAGGCGGCTTCGACGCGATCCTGGCAAGCAACGTCCTGCACCGGACCGAGCGCGGCCTTCTCGGCAAGATCGCCGACGCCCTCGCCACGGGTGGGTTCCTGCTGGCGGTGGAGCCGGGCGCTTCGCTCTTCCGCGATCTCGTTTTCGGTCTGCTGCCGGATTGGTTCGAGAGTCTGGACGGGATGCCCCTGGGGCGCCTCGACGACATCACCGGCTGGCAGCGTTCGCTCAGCGATACCGGTCTCGTCCGCGTCGCGGTCGACCGGGCGGTCTCGGCCAATGGAGACGATCTTCTCTTCCTCGCCGAGGCACCGGTGCGGGCAAAGGCCTCCACCGGTCAGACCTTCACCTTCATCATCGGATCACAGGATTCCTTCGCGGCGGAAACCGCCTCGTCGCTGGCGACGCTCCTCGTCGCCGCCGGTGTCCATGTCTCTATCATCCTCGATTCCGAGCAATCGCTGCTCGAACTCGAACGCGAGACCCCCGATACGGTGGTGTTCCTCGCCGGAGCCTTCGACACCAAGGGCGACGCCGCCGACCGGCTGCGCGAGCGCTGCCTCGGTCTCAAGCGCTGCGTCGAACATCTCGGGACCCGTCAGACCCGCCTCTGGGTCATCTGTCCGGGCGCGACGCGCCATGACGGAGACGCCGACGGAGCGGTGGAAGCGGGCCTCTGGGCCTTCACCCGCACCCTCGCCAACGAGGTCGCCACCCTCGACATTCGCCGCATCGATCTCACCGCTGCGATGCCGAGCAAGCGGGCATCCGAGCGCCTGCGTGACGTGATCCTGTCCGGTACGACCGAGACGGAGATTATCCTCGACGCGGACGCCACCCGCGTGATTCGGTTCGCGCCGGGGCAGCTTTCACGCCGTCCGGCCTCCGATGCCGTAGCGGCTCCAGCCGCGCAGCTCGAGCGCAGCGTCACCGGCGGCCTCAACGACATGCGTTGGGGACCGGCCGAGCGGCGCACGCCCGGACGCGGCGAGGTCGAGATCGCCGTGGAGGCCACGGGCCTCAACTTCCGCGACGTGCTCTGGGCCCTGTCGATGCTTCCGGAGGAGATCCTGGAGGATGGCTTCGCCGGTCCGCGTCTCGGCCTCGAAGTCGCCGGTCGCGTCGTCTCGGTCGGCAAGGGCGTCGCTGCCTTCAAGGTGGGCGACCCTGTCGTCGCCTTCGCGCAATCGGGCTTCTCGACCCATATCGTGGTGCCCGAGCTCGTGGTGGCACCGAGCCCGCCCGGCCTCGACCCGCAGGCGGCGGCCACCGTGCCGGTCGCCTTCCTCACCGCTTATTACAGCCTCGTCAGCTGCGCCCGGCTGCGACGCGGCGAATGGGTGCTGGTCCATGGTGGTGCCGGTGGCGTCGGGCTCGCCGCCCTGCAGATCGCCAAGCTGAAGGGAGCCCGCGTCATCGCCACCGCCGGGTCGCGCGAGAAGCGTGCGCTGGTGAAGGCTCTCGGGGCCGAGCACGTCCTCGATTCCCGCTCCCTCGCCTTCGTCGACGAAGTCCGCCGGATCACGGGTGACGGGGTCGGCATCGTGGTGAACAGCCTGTTCGGCGAAGCGATGGAACGCAGCCTGAACTGCCTGAAGCCGTTCGGTCGCTTCATCGAGCTGGGCAAGCGCGACTATGTCGCCAACACCCATATCGGCCTGCGCCCGTTCCGCCGGAACCTCTCCTATTTCGGCGTCGATCTCGATCAGGTGCTCCAGCACCAGGGCGAGGACGGGGCGCGTCTGTTCCGAGAGGTGATGGCCCTGTTCACGGAAGGCGGCCTCAAGCCCCTGCCGTTCCAGCCCTTCACCGCCGACGAGGTCTCGGACGCGTTCCGGCTGATGCAGCAATCCGGGCATGTGGGGAAGATCGTCATCGCCCCGCCGAAGCCGGGCAGCATCGTGGTCGAGCGCAAGTCCGACTTCCGGGTCTCGTCGGAGGGCGTCCATCTCATCACCGGAGGGCTCGGCGGCTTCGGCATCGAGGCGGCCCGGTGGCTCGCCGACCGGGGGGCCCGTCACCTGGTCCTCGTCGGCCGAAAGGGCGCCTCGAGCCCTGAAGCCAAGCAGGTGGTGGCCGATCTGGCGGTCCGCGGCGTCAGCGTCGCGGCGATGGCCTGCGACATCACCAGTCGCGAGGCGGTGGACGATCTCCTCGCAGAGGTCGAGGGCGACGGCCGCAGGCTCGCGGGCGTGATCCATGGGGCGATGGTGCTGCAGGATGGCCTCATCGCCAATCTCGACGCGGCTGCCCTCGACGCGGTCATCCGCCCGAAGGTCGTCGGCGCGGAGCATCTGGATGCAGCCACCCGCGAGCGGCAGCTCGACTACTTCGTGCTGTTCTCCTCGGCCACGACCTTCATCGGCAATCCGGGACAGGGCGCCTACGTCGCGGCCAACGGTTTCATGGAGGGGCTTGCCCGCCGTCGCAAGGCGCTGGGACTGCCCGCCCTCGCGGTCGCCTGGGGCGCGATCGGCGATGTCGGCGTACTGGCGCGCAACCGCGCGGTGATGGAGACCCTGGCCGGCCGCGTCGGCGTGACGCCGATGGATGCCCGCCGCTCCCTCGACCTCATGGCCGAGGCCCTGGAAGGGCAAGGCTCGTCACCCGACGATGCCGTCCTGGCCATTGCCTCGATGCATTGGGGCAAGGCGCGCGAACGTCTCGCGACCATGCGCTCGCCGAGCTACGGCGATCTCGGTTCCGACCAGCAGGCGGAATCCGGCACCGTGACCGCCATCGATATCGGTGGTTTGCTCAAGAGCCTGGACCTCGATGCGGTGCGCAAGACCGTGTCCGATGCCATCGTAGAGGACATTGCCCGCATCCTGCGTCTGCCCAAGGACGATATCAGCCGTGTCCGCCACCTTTCCGAGATCGGCCTCGACTCGCTGATGGGTGTGGAACTGGGCGCCAGCCTGCAGGAGCGCTTCGCCCTCGACGCGCCGCCTTCGGGTATCTCCTCGGGCCTGACCGTCGTCGAACTGGCAGAAACGCTGATCCAGTCCGTGGCGGCGCCGGTCGACGAGGCCTCGGCGGCGGTGATGAGCCTCGCCCAGCGCCATGTCAGCGAAGGCGTGGATGTCCGCACACTCGAGCCGTTCCACGAGCTCGTCGAGCAGAACAGTCTCCAGATCAAAGAAATTCTGCCATGATCCGCGCGGCCGGCCGAAAGGCCGGTCGCGTTCGGCGGCATCGGTCAATCGGAAGATTCAACACGCATGAGTAATCCAGCCCGCCCCGACGGCGGCCGCGCGGCGCTCGCGGGCTTCGTCACCAACCGGCTCGGCCGCAATGCCAACCGGCAGGCCCCGCCCCGCCCCGAGGCGAAGGCCACGGACGCATCGGTACAGAAATTCGAGACCCTGCCGGGCTACCGCGAATTGCGCCTGCAGCGCTCGGCCGCCGACCTGATCGGCCTCGGCAACCCGTTCTTCCGGGTCCACGAGACCAGGGCGGGCGCCACGACGCGTATCGCCGGCAAGGGCTTCGTCAATTTCTCGTCCTACGATTATCTCGGGCTCAACGGACATCCCGACGTCAGCGAGGCGGCGCGCAGGGCCATCGACGAGTTCGGCACCTCGGCCTCCGCGAGCCGGATCGTTGCCGGCGAGCGCCCAGGCCATATCCGCCTCGAACAGGCGCTGGCCGACCATTACGAGACCGAAGCCTGCGTCGTGATGGTGAGCGGCCATGCCACCAACGTCACGACGATCGGCGCCTTGCTGGAACCCGGCGATGTGATCTTCCACGACGCGCTGAGCCATAACAGCATTGTCACCGGGGCCCAGCTTTCGGGAGCCCAGCGTCGCTCCTTCGCCCATAACGATCTCAACGCCCTGGAGACCCTGCTCGGCGCCACGCGCCACGAGCATCGCCGCGCACTGATCGTGGTCGAAGGCCTCTACAGCATGGACGGGGATGCGCCGGACCTCGCCGGCCTCGTCGCCCTGAAACAGCGCTACGATGCCTGGCTGATGGTGGACGATGCCCACGGGCTCGGCGTCCTCGGCCGTACGGGAACCGGGCTCGCCGAGCATTGCGACGTCGATTCGCACCTCGTCGATATCTGGATGGGCACGCTCTCGAAGACCCTGTCGTCCTGCGGCGGCTACATCGCCGGCCCGGCGGCCTTGATCGAGTACCTCAAATGCACGGCCGGGGGCTTCATCTACAGCGTTGGCCTGTCCCCGCCGCTGGCCGCCGCCGCCGAGGCGTCCCTTGCCCTGATGCAGGCCGAGCCGCACCGGGTCGAGCGACTGCGCCAGAACGGCCACCTGTTCCTGTCATGCGCCAAGAAGCATGGGCTCGATACCGGAACGAGCCTCGGCCTCGCCGTGATTCCCGTCATTGTCGGCGATTCGCTGAAATCGGTCACCTTGTCGGACCGCCTGTACAAGCGCGGCATCAACGTGCAGCCGATCATCCATCCGGCGGTGCCCGAGCGCTCTTCGCGCCTGCGCTTCTTCATCACCTCCGAACACACGCCGGAGCAGATCCGCGAGACAGTGACGGCCGTGGCCGAGGAACTCGCGGAGATCGAGAAGGGCGGCTCCCTCATCGAGCAGCTGATGGCCAAGCGCGGCAAGCCCTGAGAGCACCCTGCCCGGCTCCGCCGTGCAGACGGCGCGGCATCGCCCGCGACGGGTGTGATCCTGAGGCCGGCACCATCGGCCGGATGGCGCGACCCCGAAGCCGGGGCCGCCGCTTCGCGGGGGGCCGCCCGTAACGGTCGAGCGATCCGCCGATCCGCGATTACAGGCCTTCCCCTTCAGAAGGCACCGCCAACGCGGACGCCGGTCGTGATCGGCTGGGACGCGGCGGCGAAGACTGAGAGAACCTTCTTGATCTCGGTGAACGGCGCGTTCGAGACGTAGACCATGTCGCGGTTGCGCATGCGGAAAGCCTGGGTGAGGAACAGGCTGTTCGGGTCGCGCATGTCGAACCGATAGACCACAGGGACGAGCGGCGTACCGAGAAGCGGGCTTGCGGGCTTCAGGCGACGGACCACCGGCGCCGGCTCGAAGCGGAACAGGAACGTGCCGGTCGGGTCGGCATCGGCATCGCTCTGGCCGCGCGCCTTGGCCAGCGCCTGCGCCAACGTGATGCCCTCGGCCTGGAACGGGATTTCATTCGACGAGCCCAGGGCCCCGATGGCCAGGAAAGTCTGGGGATCGCGCACCAGGGTGAGGTTGTCGTTGGGGCGCAGGTAGATGTTCTCTTTGGGGTTCGACACCACGGTGGTCAGCGGCACCGTCGCGGTCCTGCCGTTGCGCGACAGACGCACGAAGGTCTCGCTGACCGGGGCTCTCACGCCACCGGCAGTGGCGATGACGTCGAGGATGCGATCGCCCTGGGTGCCGAGCGGGACGCGGGCACCGCCCACCGCCTCGCCGCCTACCGTGACGGATTGCGAGACCGGGCGGCTCACGGTGACGATCACCTGAGGCTGGATCGCCTTGCCGGCGAGCTCGGTCTCGATCAGCGACTGGACGTCCTGTGCGCGGCGCCCCGCGACCTTGATCCGGCCGGCATAGGGGACCGAGATCGCGCCATCGCGTGAGACGACCTGTTCGGGCAGCTGCGCCGCCTTCGAGCCGGCGGACATCGAGTTGACCGTGAGCGGTCCGGAATAGAGGCCACCCGAGCCGGCTTCGAACACCGAGACGGCCACGGCGTCGCCAATGCCGATCACCGCTTCCGAGGGCATGCGTCCATCCCCGAACGAGGAGAGCAGGCTGTCGAGGGGGCGTCCGCGCAGGGCCTCCACCACCGCGGCGTTCACGTCGATGAACTCGTACCGGGCGAACGTCCCCTCGCTCGTCGTTTGATCCGCGCCGTCCACCACGGCCGAGGTCGACGGACCGGCGGCGGGCAGGAAGGCGTTGCAGCCGGACACCGTGACGGCGATGGCAATGGCCAGGGTGGCTTTGGGAAACATCTAACTCTCCTAGACCCGCCCCCGCGACGAGTGCCTTGTCAGATCACGTGTCGGGTCGGCGGATACGCACCGTCCGTCATCTCCGGTCTCGCTGGCTGGCCACGTGGGCCTGTGCGAGAGTGGACCTTTCGAACGGTCCACCTTTCATAGCGCCAAAACTCTTCGATCGTTTAACGATCGCTCTACTATCGCATGGTCGAGCCGATGCGCGGTCTCGCGTCGGTCACGTTCGTGTCAGTACGATGGTGAGGCGATAGCCGATCCGGCCTCGTCTGCCGAGCGCTCCCCGATGCGGAATCGGAGGAAACGACCGAGTCCGTCGGCGCTCATATCGATGCGCTGCGGCGTTTCCCTGAACGCTCCGAAGCCGAAGATCGCGTAATCCGTGGCTGTGTCGCCGAAACCGGGTCTGCAGGTCGGCAGGGATGGGGCGTGATCGCCATAGACGCACAGGATAGCATCGCGCCCTTCCAGACCTTCGATCAAGGTCTCGACGGCCCGGCCGGTATGGACCACGTGGTGGAGATACTGGTCCAGCGGCTCGGTGATGCCGTCGAGCCGCCCGGGTTTCCACGGCCCATGGTTCTCCATGGTCACGGCGAAAACGAAAACGGGCTCTTGCACCGCGTCGACCTCCACCAGGATGCGGGCCGCGACGGCCTCATCGGCGATATAGGGCCCGATTCTCGCAGCCCCGATGAAATCATCCTCCATCACCAGCCGGGTGAAACCGAACCGCCGCATCACCTCGGCGCGCTGGAAGAAGTCGCGGTGGAAGGGATGCACGAACACGGTGGCGTACCCTGCCCCCGATGCAAGCCGGGCAAGGCTCGTCGGCTCGTCGCCACCGCCGCTGAGATAGGGATCGTAGCGCCCGAACCCGAGGCTTTCCGGTTCTCGTCCGGTGAGGAGGGCGTGCTCCGTCCGCATCGTGTAGGCACCGTGGGCCGGGACCGTCAGCCGGCCATAGCGCGAGGCACGGTGGCGGATCGTCTCCATCAATGGCAGATTCGGACCGCCGAGCCGGGCCGGATCGACGAAGGATTCGAGCTGGACGACGACAATGAGCGGTGCCGGAGCGGCCGGTCCGGGCACAGCGGTATCGTCCGGTTCGGGCTCCGGCACGTCGCTGGTCCAGCGCAGGGTATAGGCGATGATCGTGGCCGGCAGCCCGTAGCGGGCGCAATCCGCGTCGAGATCGGGTCGGGGAAACCGGGTCGCGAGCCATGGCGCCGCCATTCCTGTGGCGAGGCCGGAGGCCAATCCGACCAGGAGGCAGGGCAGACCGATAAGCGAGACGACGGCGACGCTCGGCTCTTCAGGCAGCGCGCTGGGCTCGATCCAGTACCACAGGGCGACGACGGCGAGGCTTGCCCCGAGGGGGATTGCCATGCGCGGGTCGGTGATCGGTCTCGTATAATAGAGGTCCGGATGGCGAGGCACCTGGCGCAACAGGGCGAAATCGCTGAAGACCAGCGGCTCGCCGATCACCGCCTGCTTCAACCGGCTGACCACGACCAGGATCGCGACGGTGAGCAGGCAGGAAAAGGCCGCGAGCCAGGGGCGCCAGGAGAAGCAGAACCAGAATATCGTCAGGAGGGCATAGCCGCCAAGTCGTACGGCCAACTCGCTGGGGCGTCTGCCGATGGGCCGCCGGCCCGCACCATCCCACGCCTCGATGGCGAGGGAGCCGATCAACGCCAAGGTGAGAGCTGCGAGCAGAGTCATCACTTGTCGCCGCCTCGCCCGATCCCCCGCCGCGCCCGGATCAGGCGGACGATGGGGTTCAGAACAGCGTAGCGTAGGCGCATGACGGTCTGTGCCCTGCGACTGAGGGCGAGCTTCGAGGGGGCGGCGGCCTCTCGGCTCTGGCTCAGCCGCTCGAGGAGTTGCTCGGGCGTGCACGGCTTCATCGCCACGGGATCGAGATAGAGCGGGTAGACGAGAAGCGCTCCTGCGACGAGTTCGTCGAGGGCGAGCCGCCGCCCCATGTCGGCGCCCGGTGCGAGATCCTCGGTGAGCCCCCAGCCGGCATAGAAGGGCCGGCCATGGACCGCCACGCTCAAGCCCCGGATCAGGGCCTCGAATCCGGCAAGCGAGGTCATCGTCTCCACATGGTGCGCCCGGTCGAGGAGGTCGACGATGGAGAGCCCCGCCACGATCCTGTCGGCCAGGGCCAGAACCTCGGCCTCCGGGATCGCGCCCGGCCGGAAGCCGGCCTCCACGTCAGGATGCGGTTTATAGAGCAGGAATGCCCCCGGATTACGGCTGCGGGCCGCGCGCAGGAGTTCGAGATTCGAGCGGACATGCGGTGAGCCGTGGCGCACCGAGGCATCGTCCTCGACCTGCCCCGGCACCAGCACGATGCGCCGATCCTCGGGCCAACCCGATGCATTTCCGGCGAGCCCGACATTGTATTTCGTCAGGCGCCGTTCCACCACGAGCCGGCGCAGGAGCGATGCCCTGGCCACGAGCTCAGGCGAGAAATCCTCGTTCTTCAGGATGCGAGCGAGGCGGCTCTCGGTGCGGGGGTCGTAATAGATGCCGCTGTCATCCACGACGATAGAAGCGCCCGGCTGCAGGCTCGCTCCAAGCCCCACCGACCGCAGGAATCCGTCCTCGATCCGGGCCAGGGGAATACCGTGCTCCGCGCAGAGCGACGGCAAATGTGCCGGCATCCGCGTCGCCCAGGCGAGGATGCGGGCCTTTCCGGCTTGTCCCCTGCTCCTCGCCTTCGCCACCGCCTCCTCGGCATTCATGGCGTAAACGGGCTTACCCGCCGGTCCGCCGACGAAGACATCGAGGGCCGGCCGCTTCCAGCGCGAGATGCCGACGAGGACGGTGAGGCTCTCGTTGTCGCGGAACCGGCGCTCCAGCCAGGCCACCCGATCGCGGCATTCGTCGAGGGTGATCGGCTGCCGAGTCCAAGGGTCGAACGCGTGGATCCCGGCCTCGCCACCGAACGGAACTCCGTCAAGGGTGAAGCGCAGGCTGGACAGACCCCTTTCGGGAGAATCGTAGGGACTGAGCAGAGGCCCCGGTTCGACGGTGAGGAGCCGGCGACCCGCCATTTGCAGGCACCGCCCGGCAAGCCCGCGCCGTCCCCAGATCACCCCGATGGCGCCCGGAGCCCAGGCTTGAGCGAAGGCGCGACCGGTCACGGATTCGATCTCGGCTCGCAGAGCCCGAATCGGCCGGCTCGTGGCAAGCAGCGGCCGGGGCACCGACGAGGCGGCCGGGGGGAAAGGTGGCGAGAGGTCTGGCAATGGTTATGGCAGATCCGGTTATGCGGGGCCGCAGGCATACGACGATCCGCGCCGTCACGCGATCCGATCTCGTGGGAGAACGGGCAATCGGAGCGTTCGAGTTCGGGATCTCAAAGGCGTCGCCAGCGCGTCATGTTGCAGACACATCACGCGGCCAGGAATTCCGTTAAGGACCCCGTGCTACCCAATTGCCGCAATGCACCATCCGTGCGATCAGGGCTCTCACGTGCCCATTCGACACGCCCTCGCCGGGCGCAGGAGCAAGCACTTCCGCATGTTGCCGACACGCGTAGACACGACACGCGAGAGGCCAGCGACCTTCCTGTTTCTGCAGGGGATCGCGTCGCCCTTCTTTGCGGATCTCGGCCAAGCGCTCCTCAAGCGCGGCCATCGGGTTCGACGTATCAACTTTTCATCGGGCGACTGGCTGTTCTGGCGCCTCGGCTCCGACAATTATCGCGGCCCTCGCGACGGCTGGGACGCTTATATCGCCGGCTATATCGTCGAGCACGGCGTGACCGATATCGTCCTGTTCGGCGATTGCCGGCCCTATCACGTCGCGGCGCGAGAGGCCGCAAGCCCCCTCGGCGTCCGTATCCACGTGTTCGAGGAAGGCTATCTACGGCCGAACTGGGTCACGTGCGAGCTCGGCGGTGTGAACGGCCATTCCTCGCTGCCTCGCTGTCCCGACGAGATCCGCGCCATCGCCCGGCGCCTGCCGCTGGCCGGCCGCGCTATGCCGGCGAGCGGTGACATGGCCCGGCGCAGCCTGTGGGATGTGGCCTACAACGTCGCCAATATCGGCTTTCCCTATTTCTTCCCGCATTTCCGCAGCCACCGGCCGATTCATATCGCGGCGGAATATGTCGGTTGGATCAAGAAGTTCGCCGGCCGGGCCAGTACACGCCGCCAGGCGCGGGAACTCAATGAGATCTATCTGGCGCGCAAGCACGAGTATTTCCTGCTGCCATTGCAGCTCGACAGCGATTACCAGATTCGCATCCACTCGCCCTTTCTGGGGGTCGAAGGGTTCATGGACCGGGCCATCGCGTCCTTTGCCGCCCATGCCAACACCGCCGCGCGCCTACTGATCAAGCTTCACCCCCTCGACAGCGGGCTGGTCAATTGGCGCAAACACGCCAGGAACTCCGCCCGGCGTCATGGCGTGGAAGACCGGCTCGATTTCATCGATGGCGGCGACCTCCCGAACCTCATCGCCGGCAGCCGAGGCGTCGTCCTGGTGAACAGCACGGTGGGGATGCTGTCCCTGGAGCTCGGCCGTCCGACGGTCGCCGCGGGTGATGCGATCTACAACATACCCGGCCTCACGCATCAGGGTGGGCTCGACACCTTCTGGACGAAGCCGGAAGCTCCCGACATGCAGCTGGTCGCGGATTTTCGTCGGGTCGTCTTGCATCGGACCCAGGTGAATGGCGGATTCTTCTCCCGTCCGTCGATCGACCGAGCCGTGGCGGGGAGCGTCTCGCGCCTCGAAGCCCGTCTGCCTGCACCGGCCCTGGCCGCCGCAAGGGTGATTCGCGAGCGCACGACGACGACGCCGGAACTCGCGCCGGTCTACTGACGGAGCGCCGCCGGGCTTTGACCCATTCCGGGGATGGTGCGCCCCGATATCGGCACGGCATCATCTTGTCCGAGAACGGGTTCCCGCTTGCCAGGGTGATGCTCTAGAACAGGCCTCATGCCCGTCATTCTCATCACCGGTGCGTCGAGCGGTATCGGCGCGGCTCTGGCCCGGCATTACGCCGCGCCCGGCACGCATCTCGTTCTGAATGCGCGTGGCATCGACAGGCTGAATACCGTCGCCGCCGTGTGCCGCGACCTCGGCGCAACCGTGGCGACCCGGTCCCTCGACGTGCGCGACAGGCAGGCCGTGGGCGAATGGCTACGCGAGACGCACGCGGTGACGCCCCTCGATCTCGTCATCGTCAACGCCGGCATCAACGGCGGCCATCCCGGTGGGGATATCGAGACCGAGGTGATGGCGTTCGAGACCGTCGACGTCAATCTCAACGGCGCACTGAATGTCGCCCTACCCTGCGTGACCCTGATGCTGGCGCGCGGGAGCGGCCAGATCGCCCTGATCTCGTCTCTCGCGGCCTTCGCGCCCTTGCCCGACGCACCGGCCTATAGTGGTACCAAGGCGGCTTTGCTCGCCCACGGATTGGCGCTGCGCGCCAAGCTCGGTCCGCGTGGCGTCCGGATGAACGTGGTGACTCCCGGTTACGTGAAAACCACCATGGGTGGGGATTACGAGGGCTGGCGTCCGATGGAGATGAGTGCCGAGGAGGCGGCTGTCCGCATCGCGCGCGGCCTCGCCCGCGACCTCGACATCATCGCCTTCCCAGAGCCCCTCGCCTCCCTGGCACGCGGATCGGCCTTGCTGCCGGAGAGCCTGCGACGCCGCTCTATGCGCGGTTTCCGGTTCAAGGTCGGGCGTAGCAAGCGATGACGCGCCCGCGCATCGCATTGTTCGTGCTCGAAGCGTTGCCGAATGCCCGTGCCGCCCGCCAGTTCGTGCAGGACCATGCCGGCGACATCGCCTTTGTCGGGCTGTCGAATGCGGAGCGTCCGAACTCGGGTGGTCTCACCGGCCAGGTCCGGCGCCACCTCGCCCGGTCGGGCCCGGCATTCCTGCCCTATCTCGCGGTGAATTTCGGTCTGCCCGATCTGCTGGCTCCGGCATCGGGAATGCTGCGGCGCTTGACGGGGTCTGGACATGTGGCCACGGCGACGCCGCTCAAGGCATTGTGCCGGACGCTCGGTATTCCGACTCTCCGCATCGATGACGTCAACGGGTCGGATGTGGTCCAGGCCTTCGAGGCCCATGTGCCGGACCTCATCGTCGCGTTCCATTTCGACCAGATCTTTTCCGCCGCGACCCTGGCATTGGCGCCGCTTGGAGGAATCAACGTCCATCCCGGCCTGCTGCCGCGCCATCGTGGGCCGGTGCCGACGATCCACGCGCTGGCAGAGGAGGTTCCCGGCTTCGGCGTCACGATCCATCGCTTGACGCCAGCAATCGACGCGGGGGCGATCCTCGCCCAGGAAGCATCGGACTTTCCGTCCGGCACCACCGCCACCCGCGCGGCGATCCTGCTGCACGAGAGGGGGCGCGTCCTCCTCGATGGGGTGCTTGACGATCTCGCCGCAGGTATCCTAGGCGAAGGCATGGTGGCGGAGGCCCTGCCCTACTGCCCCTTCCCGGACCGGGCGCTGCTGGCGGGTCTCGCGAGACAGAACCGAAAGCTCGTCGATGGCGCCGATCTGCGAGCCGCGTTGAGCGTGCACGCGACGACTTGAATGCGCGCACCGGCCGGAGCAGCCGGATTGATGTCATGAACAAACGGCCCGGTCCTGGGGACCGGGCCGTTTGATGGCTTTCGCCGTCGTTCTACTGCCGAAGCGAAGACCGCTCCGGCAGAGTCGAACCTCAGAGGCCGCCGAACTTGTAGTTGAAGCCGGCCTTGATGAGGTTGCCCTCGGTGCTGAAGCGCGAGGTGTAGGAACCGGTGGAGGGAGCGCCGAGGCCGGTGTTGTTCACCAGCACGTTGCGGCTGCCGAGGTCGTAATGCAGGTACTCGGCCTTCAGCGTGATGGCGCTGGCGCCGATGAAGCTGCCGATGAAGTTGAACCGGTTGAGGAAGCTGTCGGTGGGGATCGCCCACTCGATGCCGCCGCCATAAGCGTAGCCGGTTTCCATGTCGTTGTAGCGGCCGGCATAGGCCAGAGCGCCAGCGCCGTTGAAGAAGTTGGCGCCGTAATTGACGTTGCCGTAGGCGAAGCCGCCGGTGCCGTAGACGAGGACCGTGTCGAAGGCGTAGCCGATGCGGCCCTGGACGGTGCCGAGATAGTCGAGGCGCTGGCGCAGGTTAGCGGGATTGAGGGGGCCTCCAACCGTGCTACTGGGGCCGAAATAGGCGTAGCTCTTGCTGATGTCGGTCCAGGTCACGTCGGCGTTGACGCCGAGGACGAAGCCCGAACCGGGGGTCAGCTGATAGTTGTAGCCGATGCCGCCGCCGACATTGCCGATACCGTCCTGCTCGGAACGGAACGTGCCGGGGCGACGGTCCAGACGCACGTTCTCGCGCGTGTTGAATTCGTTGCCGGTGGTGCGGATCGTCTGATCGTCGCTCCAGGCGTAGGAGCTGTGGGTGCCGAGATAGAAGCCGGTCCAGGTGAAGACCGGGACGGGCGAGAAGACCGGCGGGGGAGCGGCGCGGCGCGGAAGATCCGCGGCCGAAGCGGCGCCGGCCAGAAGAACGGAGGCGGTGCCGGCGAGAAGAAGCTTCGCGATCATGATGAGGATGTCCGTGGGGGCTGACCTTGAGGTCAAATTAGCCCCTCTCCCACGGCTCGCCTATGACCCGCGAGCCACACCCTAACGTAGAAACGAGCGTCGTCGGCCGATCTCTATCGATACGGAGGCGGCGCCCTTAGAAATTTCGTTCGACGGGGCGAAAAGCCGAAGACATCGAGATCGGTAACGTTTCGATCATCTTTGCTTCAACGCTGAGCCTCCTGCCGACATCGTGCCGGTCTTAGGTGAAGACCGGGTGGAGTTCTGCAGGGCTTGGCAAGAACAATGCCGCTACCCGATCAATAAGGTGCGGCATCGTCGCCTCAGTCTCCCGTCGCGCCATACGAAATCGGCCCGGTCTTGGACCGGGCCGCGTCGTCAGCGCGAAAACTTCTTGTACTTGATCTTCTTCGGCATCAGGGAATCGGCGCCGAGGCGACGCTTCTTGTCCTCTTCGTAATCCGAGAAGTTGCCCTCGAACCATTCCACATGGCTCTCGCCCTCGAAGGCTAGGATGTGGGTCGCAATGCGGTTCAGGAACCAGCGATCGTGGCTGATGATGACGGCGCAGCCGGCATAATCCTCCAGCGCCTCTTCCAGTGCCCGCAGGGTCTCCATGTCGAGATCGTTGGTGGGCTCGTCGAGCAGCAGCACGTTGGCGCCGCCCTTCAGCGTGCGGGCCAGGTGCACGCGGTTGCGCTCACCGCCCGACAGTGTGCCGACCTTCTTCTGCTGGTCGGAGCCCTTGAAGGCGAAGGCCGCGCAATAGGCGCGAGAATTGATCTCGCGCTTGTTGAAATAAATGATGTCGTTGCCGCCCGAGACTTCCTGCCAGACCGTGGCACCGGGATCGAGGGCGTCGCGCGACTGGTCGACATAGCCGAGATGCACGGTCTCGCCGACGGAGATGGTGCCGCCATCGGGCTTCTCCTGGCCGGTGATCATCTTGAACAAGGTGGTCTTGCCGGCGCCGTTCGGCCCGATGACGCCGACGATGCCGCCGGGCGGCAGCTTGAACGACAGGTCCTCGATCAGCAGGCGGTCGCCGAACGCCTTGTTGAGGTGCTCGAACTCGATGACGTTGTTGCCGAGGCGCTCGTCGATGGGAATGACGATCTGGGCCGAAGCGTCGATCTTGTCCTGCGACTTCGCCACGAGCTCCTCGTAGCGGGTGATGCGGGCCTTCGACTTCGACTGGCGGGCCTTGGGCGAGGCCGAGATCCATTCCTGCTCGCGATTGATGGCGCGCTGGCGCGCCATGTCCTCACGGCCTTCCTGGGCGAGGCGCTTCTGCTTCTGAATCAGCCAGGCCGAGTAGTTGCCCTCGTAGGGGTAGCCGCGGGTACGGTCGAGTTCGAGGATCCAGCCGGTGACGTTGTCGAGGAAGTAGCGATCGTGGGTCACGATCAGGATCGCGCCGGGATATTGCTTCAGGTGGCCTTCGAGCCAGTTCACCGTCTCGGCGTCGAGATGGTTGGTGGGCTCGTCGAGGAGGAGCAGTTCCGGCTCCCAGAGCAGCAGCTTGCAGAGCGCCACGCGGCGGCGCTCGCCACCCGACAGGGTGGCGACCGGCTGCTCGTCGCTGGGGCAGCCGAGGGCCTCCATGGCCTGATCGACCTTCGAGTCGAGTTCCCACAGATCCTTGGCTTCGATCTGGTCCTGGAGGGCGGTCATCTCGTCCGCCGTCTCCTCGGAATAGTTCATCGCGAGTTCGTTGTAGCGGTCGAGCAGCGCCTGCTTCTCGGCGACGCCCTCCATCACGTTCTCGCGCACCGACTTGTTGGGATCGAGCTGCGGCTCCTGTGGCAGGTAGCCGACGCGGGCGCCCTGGGCGACGAAGCCCTCGCCGGTCCACTCGGTGTCGATGCCGGCCATGATCTTGAGCAGGGTCGACTTGCCCGAGCCGTTGATGCCGAGCACGCCGATCTTGGCGTCCGGATAGAACGACAGGTTGACGTTATCGAGGATCTTCTTGCCGCCGGTATAGGTCTTGGTCAGACCCTTCATGTGGTAGATGAATTCGCGCGCCATGAGCGTCCGGTATCCTTGACTATTGCTGGGCGGCGCGGCGCTTGGGCGCTTGATCGGCCGCCGGAAATGGCGTGAATGGGGCTCGCCGCCGAGGTCGCGCGCCATGAGGACGGCACGCGTTGCTCTGGTCTGCCCGGTCCGTCCCACGTGCGGTGGCATCGAACGGCGTCGTGCCATCCTTGAAACCGCACCGCGTCGGACAATGGTTGGACCTACCAGGGCGGCGGGTCAGCGGCAAGAACGGGTATGGTCCGCAAGGGGAGCGGAAGAGCCCTTTCTGCGCGGGGTCGAAGCTACGCCGAAGCGGCTCACGCGAAAGGGTTCTCGACTTTTCGCGTGTTCGAGGCCGTTCGCGTCACCTCGTCCGGCAGGTCGGCCGTTTCGAGCACGGCGACGATCTCCTCTGCGATGGTTCTGAGCCTGCGCGCCCGTTCCAGCCCCACTTTATCCCGTGAGAGATCGAGGCTGCCGTGAAGGGCGATCGCCAGGGTGCCGTTCTCCACCGAGAGGCCGCCGATGGTCTCGACCGTGGCGTCATCCGCGAAGGGCGTGAAGGCGTCAGGTTCCGCCCTCATCGTGGCCGTTCCGGTCCCCGCCGCCCTCGTCTCATTCGGCTTCGTCATGTCCGCCTCTCGTCTCGTTCGAGCGTTCAGAAGATCGACTTTAGAAACTCGCGAAGCACACGCCGCGCGATCCGCTCGAGGGTTGCAAGGGCCCATTCCTCGAAGCTCGGCTCATCGCGCGTGCGCCCTTTCGGTCGCCCACCCGCCGTGTCGCCCCGGGAATAGGTGCGCGGTTCGGGCAGGTCCATCATGGAAGCGACGAACCCGGGAAAGACGTCGATCCCCGAGAGCGTCGTCAACTCGTCGAGCGGGATCGACCGCCAGTCCGCATCGGCACGGTTCGGCACGAGATAAGCCGCCGCCTCGCCGCGGGCCGGATCGTACACCGCCTTGAACAGTGACGTCGGCACCAGGACACGCCCGTCGAGAGAGTCGATGCTCGTGCCCGCATAGATCGTCCCGGTGACGACGAAGAGCTGCCCCCGCGCCACGGCGAGGCGCCGGACGCTCTCCTCGATCGCCGCCCACAGGCCCCGGTTCAGGGCACGGTCCTGGGGCACCACATTGGCCAGCGTGAAGGATTCGGCTTGCGCCGACTCACTCGGCATGTCCCCGGCAGGCGCCATATGGCCCCGGTCGAAGCCACTACGGACATAATCGTCGAGCCGGGCGCGGCTAGCCGCCGGCAGTCGGTCTTCCTCGTGGAAGGAATCGGTCCGATCGACGATGCGCGCCGCAGAGACGCTCGCCCGCGTCAGATATTCGGAGGCGTAGACGGGGGTGCGCGACACGCCCGAATGCAGCACCGCGAAAGCCTCGTAGCAGAGGCTCGTCGTCTCAGCGGAGAGCTTGCGGTTGACGATCACCGGTATCTGTCCGCGAGCGAACAGGGAGGGGCAGGCGACGCCCGCCCGGCTCTCCTCCGCCGAAACCAACATTCCGACGAACAGGAACGCCGCCGCATGTGGCAGCCGCCTGAGGCGCACCCTCGGCGAGGCGGCTTCCGGAAGGATGACCCTCAATAGCAGACCCGGACCTTGCGCGTGCCGGAGGGGGTCGGACGCCAGCGATAGCCACAGGGCCGGCCGAGCGTTCCCTCGAAGGGGTGGACCCGCCGGTCGGGCTGCTGCGACGCGCCGGGATGGCTGCACCCATCGAGTCTGTCGCATGGGAGCCTGAATTCGAAGACCGGCGCCGGGACGCCGTCCCAGAAGCTCTGGCGGGATCGGGGAGACGCCACCGATGGTTCAGGACAAAGCGTCACACAGGCAGAAATGCCCAAGAGCACCATCGCGGACAGGGGTCGACAACAGGTCATTCGGGCTCGCCGTGAAGTCATCGCCGTGCGAAAAGCCAATCTTCGACATTGATCGATCAGCCACAAATCCTTACCTCCTTCGGCCGTTCCAGGCACCAAATGCGTGGCGCACGGCCAGAAGACTCGATATGGCGGCGTGGCATTGACCGACGGTAGCGTTATAATGCGCGTTGGTCACGGCGGCCACGCTGCATGAAAGTCGCCAAAGCCAGGATCGACGGATGTCTCGCCCGAAGCCGATAGCGGCAGGTGGGGCGCGCTGTCGATCGGTTACCTGATTCAAAGAAGTGAGTGGGCCATTGTCACGGATAGAAACCTCGATCCTCGACGGGCTTGACGAGACGTCTGCTCTTCGCGCGCTTCCCGAGAGCCAGCTTCAGGCGGTGGCGGACGCTGTGCGTCTGGAGATGATCGACGCGGTGTCGGTGACGGGCGGTCACCTCGGGTCGGGGCTCGGCGTGGTCGAGCTGACGGTGGCGTTGCATCACGTGTTCGACACGCCCGACGACCGGATCGTGTGGGATGTCGGGCACCAGGCCTACCCGCACAAGATCCTGACGGGGCGGCGCGACCGGATCCGGACGCTGCGCCAGCCGGGCGGGCTGTCGGGCTTCACCAAGCGGTCGGAGAGCGTCTACGACCCGTTCGGGGCGGCGCATTCCTCGACCTCGATCTCGGCGGCGCTCGGCATGGCGGTGGGCCGCGATCTCGACGAGTCGACCGCCAAGGCCAAGGGGCAGCCCGCTCCGAAGCGCCGCAACATGGTGGCGGTGATCGGCGACGGTTCGATGTCGGCGGGCATGGCCTACGAGGCGATGAACAATGCCGGCGCGCTGCATTCGCGGCTGATCGTGATCCTGAACGACAACGACATGTCGATCGCCCCGCCGGTGGGGGCGATGTCGGCCTATTTCGCGCGCCTGGCCTCGGGCGGGACCTATCGCGGCCTGCGCGAGACGGCCAAGCAGCTCGGCAAGCTGCTGCCGAAGGCGATCTACCAGCGCGCCGCGGCGGCGGAGGAATACGCCCGCTCGCTGGTGGTGGGCGGCGGCACGATGTTCGAGGAGATGGGCTTCCACTATGTCGGCCCGGTCGACGGGCACAACCTCGACCATCTCCTGCCGATCCTGAAGAACGTGCGCGATTCGGACCAGGGCCCGATCCTGCTCCATGTCGTGACCCAGAAGGGCAAGGGCTACGCCCCGGCCGAGGCGTCGGCCGACCGCTACCACGGCGTGGTGAAGTTCGACGTCCTGTCGGGCGTGCAGGCCAAGGCCAAGCCGAACGCGCCGGCCTATACGCGGGTCTTCGGCGAGAGCCTGATCAAGGCGGCGGATGCCGACGACAAGGTGGTGGCGATCACCGCGGCGATGCCGGGCGGCACCGGGATCGACCTGTTCGGCAAGGCGCATCCGGACCGGACCTTCGATGTGGGCATCGCCGAGCAGCATGCGGTGACGTTCGCCGGCGGTCTTGCGACGGAGGGCTACAAGCCGTTCGTGGCGATCTACTCGACCTTCCTGCAGCGGGCCTACGATCAGGTCGTGCACGATGTGGCTTTGCAAAACCTGCCCGTGCGGTTCTGCCTCGACCGGGCGGGTCTGGTGGGTGCGGACGGGGCGACCCATGCGGGCGCGTTCGATCTCGCCTATCTCTGCTGCCTGCCGAACATGACGGTGATGGCGGCCTCCGACGAGGCCGAGCTGGTCCACATGGTGGCGACCCAGCATGCCCATGACAGCGGCCCCATCGCGCTGCGCTATCCGCGCGGCGAGGGGGTCGGTGTCGACCTGCCCGAGCGCGGCGTGCCGCTGCCGATCGGCAAGGGGCGGATCGTGCGGCGTCCCGAGGGCGCACGGGTGGCTTTGTTGAGCCTGGGCACGCGTCTGGGCGAAGCCTTGAAGGCGGCGGACTTGCTCGAGACGGCGGGGATCGCCGTGACGGTGGCGGATGCGCGCTTCGCCAAGCCGCTCGACGAGGCGATGATCCTCGATCTGGCGGCGAGCCACGAGGTTCTGATCACCCTGGAAGAGGGCTCGGTCGGCGGTTTCGGGGCTATGGTGCTGCATCTCCTGTCGGCGAAGGGCGCGCTCGATGCGGGCCGGGTACGGGTACGGACGCTGACGCTGCCGGATACCTACCAGGACCACAACAGCCCCGACACCATGTACGCCGAGGCCGGCCTCGACGCCGACAGCATCGTCCGCACCGTTCAGGCCACCCTGCCCGAGCAGAAGGCCGGACGTCTGCGTCTCGCCTGACCTCCGGCCCCTTGCGTGTGGCCGCGCACGGAAGTCTCCGTGTGTGGCCGCGCTGCGCTTGTTCGCCTCGCCTATCGATGAGAAAAGACCGGGCATAATGCCGGTTCGCACCGGCGCGTCTTCCTGTGCAATCTCCTGACCCTACGAGAGAAATGACAGAGGCCACCTCCTCCGGCAGGTTCGACGAGAACCGTTACGAAGCCGGCCCGGTTCTCATCACCGGAGCGAGTGGGTTCCTCGGTGCCGCGCTCGTGGACGTATTCCGCAAGGCCGGCTTCTCCGTGCGGATCATGGTGCGGGCCTCCTCCCCGCGCACCAACCTCGTCTGGAACGATGTCGAGATCGTCGAGGGCGACATGCGCGATCGCGCGTCGGTCGCCGCCGCTCTCGCCGGTCAGCGCTACCTCGTCCACGCCGCTGCCGATTACCGGCTCTGGGCGCCGGACCCGGAAGAGATCGTCCGCACCAATCGCGACGGCGCCATCATCCTCATGGAGGAGGCGCTGAGGGCGGGGATCGAGCGGATCGTCTACACATCCAGCGTCGCCACCATCAAGCCGCATGACGACGGCACGCCCGCCGACGAAACGCGTCCTCTCACCCCCGGCACGGCCATCGGCGCCTACAAGCGCAGCAAGGTCGTCTCCGAGCGCGTGGTCGAGGAGATGGCGGCGCGTAACGGCCTGCCCGTGGTCATCGTCAACCCGTCGACGCCCATCGGCCCCCGCGACGTCAAGCCGACCCCCACCGGGCGGATCATCGTCGAGGCGGCCCTCGGGCGGATGCCCGCCTTCGTCGATACCGGCCTCAACCTCGCCCATGTGGACGACGTGGCCTACGGCCATCTCCTGGCCCTGCGCCATGGCCGCACCGGCGAGCGCTACATTCTGGGCGGCGAGAACGTGCTTCTGTCGCAGATGCTCGCCGACATCGCCGGCATGGTCGGCCGCAAGGCGCCGACCATCAACCTGCCGCGCGCCGTGGTCTACCCGATCGCGTTCATCTCCGAACAGATGGCCCGGATCACCGGCAAGACGCCCTTCGCGACCATCGACGGCATCAAGATGTCGCGCTACCGCATGTTCTTCACCGATGCCAAGGCACGGGCCGAACTCGGCTATTCCGCGCGGCCCTACCGCGAGGGACTGTCGGACGCCCTCGGCTGGTTCCGCCAATCGGGGTATCTGAAGTGACCGCAACCCTCGACAGCGCGACGGACGCGCGTTCGGGCAAGGGGCACAAGGACGAGAACTTTCCCGTCGCCTCCCACCTGATCCACCCGAAGAATCGCGGCGCGATCCTGGCTTTCTACGATTTCGTGCGTGCGGGCGACGACGTCGCCGACCATGCCGAGCTGTCGCCCGAGCGCAAGGTCGAGCTTCTCGACAACCTCGCCAATGCCCTGACCGGCAAGGGGCCCTCCGACCGTGAGGCTGAGCCGCTGAAGCGGGAACTCGCCGCGCGCGGCCTTCCGGCCACGCATGCCCTCGAACTCCTCGACGCCTTCCGCCTCGACGCGCGGAAGAACCGGTATGAGGATTGGGACGAACTCATCGCCTATTGCCGTCTTTCCGCGATGCCCGTGGGCCGCTTCGTCCTCGACGTGCATGGCGAGGACCCGGCCGTGGTCTGGGGGCCGTCGGACGCGATCTGCGCAGCGCTCCAGATCATCAACCATCTGCAGGATTGCGCGAAGGATTATCGCCGCAACGATCGGGTCTACCTGCCGCGGGACGTGCTGGAGCGCCACGGCGTATCCGTTGAAGCGCTTGCCGCCGACAAGGCCTCCCCTGCCCTGCGTGCGGTCATCCATGAACTCGCCGAGCGGACCATGGTCCTCCTCGACGAGGGCGCGGTGCTGCCCGATCTGATCGACGACCTGCGCCTGAGCCTCGAGATCGCGGCGATCCATCGTCTCGCCGTGGTGCTCACGAAGGGGCTGCTCACGCGCGACCCGCTCTCCGAGAAGGTCCATCACGGCAAGGCAGGCTTTGCCCTGACGGCTCTGGGCGGGATCGCCTCGACCCTGGCGCGGCGTCCGTTCCGCTCGCGCATCCTGCGCCGACAGTCCACGCGCGTCGCGAGCCAGGGAGCGCAGTCATGAGCGCCACCGCATCACCCGCCCAGGAACCCGCGATGGCGCAGGACGCCGCCCTGCCGGCCGCCGGGTCTTCGTTCTACACCGCCATGCGGCTACTGCCGAAGGATCGCCGGAAGGCGATGTACGCGGTCTACGCCTTCTGCCGTTCGGTGGACGACGTCGCCGACGATGGTGGGCCGGCGCCCGTCCGCGCGGCCGAACTCGACCGCTGGCGCGCCGAAATCGATGCTCTTTATGCCGGAAACCCGGCTCCGCGCGTGCGCGACCTCGTGGTACCCATCCGCCGCTACGGATTGCTGCGCGAGGATTTCCAGGCGGTCATCGACGGCATGGCGATGGATGCGTTCGAGGACATCGTCGCTCCCGATGAGGCCACCCTCGATCTCTATTGCGACCGGGTCGCCAGCGCGGTCGGGCGGCTGTCCGTGCGCATCTTCGGCCTGCCCGAGGCCGATGGCATCCGCCTCGCCCATCACGAGGGCCGCGCGCTGCAGCTCACCAACATCCTGCGCGACATCGACGAGGATGCGGAGCGCGGCCGTCTTTACCTGCCGCGCGAGAAGCTCGCCGCCATCGGCCTTACCGATCCGACTCCCCAGGCCGCCATCGCCCATCCCCGCATCGGCGAGGTCTGCATCGCCGTGGCGAGGGAGGCGGAAGCCCATTACCGCGACGCCTGGACGATCATCGACCGCAATCCGCGCAAGGAGACGAAGGCCCCTCGCCTGATGGCGGCGGCCTACCGGCTCTATCTCGACGCGGTGCTGAAGCGCGGCTGGGCCATGCCCCGCGCGCGCGTGAAACCCTCGAAGCTCGCCCTGCTGGGCGTCGCGCTTCGTCACGGGATCCTGTGATGACGGGACAACAGACCGGAACGGTTCACGTCGTCGGCGCGGGGCTCGCGGGCCTTTCGGCCGCCGTGTCGCTCGCCGAGCAGGGGCGCCGCGTCATCGTGCACGAGGCCGCCAAGCAGGCGGGCGGGCGCTGCCGCTCCTACTATGATTCGACGCTGGGCCTGACCATCGACAACGGCAACCACCTGTTGCTGTCGGGCAACCGTTCGTCCCTCGACTTCCTGAAGCTGGTGGGCGCCCCCGCCGATGCCCTGACCGGGCCGGAGGAGGCCGAGTTTCCCTTCGCCGATCTGAAGACCGGTGAGCGCTGGACCCTTCGGCCGAATGCCGGGCGGGTGCCGTGGTGGGTGCTCCAGGCGTCGCGGCGGGTGCCGGGCAGCCGGGCGATGGATTATCTCGCGCCTCTGAGCATCCTCCGGGCCGCCTCGGGCAAGGCGCCGGGCCGTGCGGGCACGATCGGCGAGCGCATGGAATGTTCCGGGCCGCTCTACGAGCGCCTCTGGCATCCGGTGCTGCTCGCCGCCCTGAACACCGACCCGCAGGAAAGCGATGTCGGGCTCGCCGCCACGATCCTGCGCGAAACCCTGGGCGCGGGCGGCGCCGCTTGTCGGCCCCTCATTGCCGTCGGCGGCCTTTCGGTCGCCTTCGTGGATCCCGCTTTGGCCTATCTGGCCAGGCACGGCGCCGAGATGCGCTTCGGCCGTCGCCTGCGCGGCCTCGGCGCCGATGCGGGTCGGGTCGATACCCTGTTGTTCAACGACGAATCGGTGACGCTCGGTCCCGATGATTCGGTGGTGCTGGCCCTGCCGCCGTGGGTCGCGACCGACCTGATCCCAGGACTTTCGGCTCCGCAATCCTACCGCTCCATCGTCAATGCTCATTTCGCGATCCTTCCTCCACAGGGCTCGCCGTTATTGCTCGGTGTGGTGAACGGTCTGACGGAATGGCTATTCGCCTATCCGGATCGACTGTCGGTCACCATCAGCGGTGCCGATCGCCTGCTGGATATGCCGCGGGAAGACTTGGCGAAGCAGATCTGGGCTGAGATCTCGACTTTGACCGGACTTGCACCGGAACTGCCAAGCTGGCAGATCGTCAAGGAGAAACGGGCGACCTTCGCGGCGACGCCCGAAGAGGCCGCGCGGCGCGCGAGTGCCGTGACGGCCCACGACAATCTCGTCCTGGCGGGCGACTGGACCGCGACCGGCCTGCCATCGACGATAGAGGGAGCGATCCGTTCGGGAACGACGGCCGCGCAAGCGCTCCTTAAAGGCGCGCCTGCGCGCCGTGAAGCTGTGACGCGCGGCGCGGCGTGAGGAAGGGGCCGCGTCAGGCGGCACTGAGGCGAGGATGATGCGAGAGGCATTCAAGAAGGTCGAGACGCTCCAGCGTCCCAAGACCCAGGAGATTTCCCTGGACGACGTCGAGCATGGAGTCATGCGGGCGACGCAGGCCCTGACGAATCTCGTCCATGCGGACGGGCATCTCTGTTTCGAACTCGAAGCGGATGCGACGATCCCCTCCGAATACATCATGTTCCACCAGTTCCGGGCGACGACCATTCCGCCCGACCTGATGGCCAAGATCGGCAATTACCTGCGCCGGACGCAAGGAAAGCATGGCGGGTGGTCGCTGGTCCATGACGGGCCGTTCGATATGAGCGCCAGTGTGAAAGCCTATTACGCGCTGAAATTCGTCGGCGACTCGATCGAGGCTCCCCACATGCGTCGCGCCCGCGAGGCGATCCTCTCGCGTGGCGGTGCCGCCAATTCCAACGTGTTCACCCGGTTCCTGCTGGCTCTGTTCGGCGAGGTGCCCTGGCGCGCCGTGCCGGTGATGCCCGTCGAGATCATGCATCTGCCGAAGTGGTTTCCCTTCCACCTCGACAAGATCTCCTATTGGGCACGCTGCGTGATCGTGCCCCTGCTGGTGCTGCAGGCGAAGAAGCCCCTCGCCAAGAACCCGCTCGGTCTCGGCATTCCCGAACTGTTCGTGACGCCGCCGGAGCATGTACGCTCCTGGCCCGGCAGCCCGCATGCGACCTGGCCCTGGACGCCGATCTTCGGCGCCATCGACCGGCTGCTGCAGGTCACGCAGGATTACTTCCCGAAGAAGCGCCGTCAGCGCGGCATCGACAAGGCCGTTGCCTGGACGAGCGAGCGCCTCAACGGCGAGGACGGCCTCGGCGCCATCTTCCCGGCCATGGTTAACACTGTGCTCATGTACGAAGTGCTCGGCTATCCGGCCGATCACCCGCAGGTGCTGATCGCCTGCGAGGCGGTCGAGAAGCTGGTCGTCGTCAAGGAGCACGAGGCCTATGTCCAGCCCTGCCTCTCGCCGGTCTGGGATACGGCCTTGGCCGGTCACGCCCTGCTCGAAGCCGGCGGCCCCGATGCCGAGCACCAGGCCCGGCGCGGGCTCGATTGGCTGCGTCCGCTCCAGGTGCTCGACATCAAGGGCGACTGGGCGGCCGGCCGTCCCAATGTCCGCCCCGGCGGCTGGGCGTTCCAATACGCCAACCCGCATTTCCCCGATCTCGACGACACCGCCGTGGTAGTGATGGCGATGGACCGGGCGATGCGCCAGCACGGTCTCGTCGCCGACGTGCCGGATTATGCCGTCTCCATCGCCCGTGCGCGGGAATGGGTCGAGGGCCTGCAATCGAGCGACGGCGGCTGGGCGGCGTTCGACGCCGACAACAACCATCATTACCTCAACAACATCCCGTTCTCGGATCACGGCGCCCTGCTCGACCCGCCGACCGCCGACGTCACGGCCCGCGTCGTCTCGATGCTGTCGCAGCTCGGCGAGACCCGGGAGACCTCGAAGGCGCTCGATCGCGGCGTGAAATACCTCCTCGACGATCAGGAGGAGGATGGCTCCTGGTACGGGCGCTGGGGGATGAACTTCATCTATGGCACCTGGTCGGTGCTCTGCGCGCTCAACGCCGCCGGCGTCGATTCGGCCTCGCCGGAGATCCGCAAGTCGGTATCCTGGTTGATCCGCATCCAGAACCCCGATGGCGGCTGGGGCGAGGATGCCTCGTCGTACAAGATCGATCCGGCCTTCGAGCCCGGTTATTCCACCGCGTCCCAGACCGCCTGGGCTCTCCTCGCCCTGATGGCGGCGGGCGAGGCCGACGATCCGGCGGTGACGCGCGGCATCAACTACCTGACACGGACGCAGGGCGCGGACGGGTTCTGGTCGGAGGAGCGCTATACGGCGACCGGGTTCCCGCGGGTGTTCTACCTGCGCTACCATGGCTACCCGAAATTCTTCCCGCTCTGGGCCATGGCGCGCTACCGCAACCTCAAGCGTAGCAACACGCGGTCTGTCGCCTACGGGATGTAGGCTCTCCTCGACCCTCTCCCCTCTGTGGGAGAGAGTGCCTGCGAAGCATGCGGGAGGGGGGCCTCTCCGGAAACGTCGCTCCCCTCTCCCGACCCTCGCTGACGCGAGGGCCCCCCTCCCCCGCAGAGGGGGAGGGAGTGCTGGCTGGAAATCCCATGCTCCCCATCCTCGTCGTCACCGGACTCTCCAAGGAGGCTCGGCTTGCCGCCGGCCCTGGAATCGAGGCCGTGGGAGCGGGTGGATCTCCGGAGCGCCTTCGTGCGCTGCTCGCCCTTCGTCGGGAGCCCGGATGCCGTGCCGTGATCAGCTTCGGCATCGCGGGAGGGCTCGATCCGTCGCTGGTCCCAGGCGACGTGGTGATCGCCACCGGCATTGCCGATGAAACGGGACGCCGCGAGACCGACGCCGCCCTGCGCGACGCGATTCACTCCGCCCTGTCGAGAGCCGATCTGACGACGCACTCGGTGGACCTCGCCGGGGTCGACGCAGCGGTCGTGAGCGTGGCCGCGAAGGCCGAACTGCATGCCCTTACCGGGGCGGCGGCGGTCGATATGGAATCCCATGTGGCGGCGGATTTCGCGGCTCGCCACGGCATCCCGTTCGCCGCGATCCGCGTGGTCTGTGACCCGGCCGAGCGCGCTCTGCCCGCCTTCGTCACGACGGCACTGAAGCCGAACGGCGACCCCGACATCATCGCCGTTCTGACCGCCCTCGGTCGAAACCCGACCCATATGCCGGCTCTGATCCGTCTGGCCAGGGATTCTGGAAGAGCCTTCGCCGCTCTGGCTTGCTGCCGTCCTGGCCTCGTGCCGGACTTCGATGAGCCCGGCGCACGACGCTCTGCCGGTGATGCCGCACGGTAGCTGCCCGCCGTATCCAATCAGTACAATGAACGAAAAGCCCCGCGATGCTGCTGCATCGCGGGGCTTTTTATTGACGCAAGAACGGCTTCCTCGTGGCGTCAGGCCGCCGTGCGGTTGCGGGCCTCACGCTTGGTGTCGACGCCCGAAGCTTTGATCTCGGACAGCTTCTGCGCCACGTTGCGCGAGAACACGAACTCGGCCGGGCGCTGGTTCTCGAGGCTGACCTCGGGAGCCATCTCGCCCTCGGTCTTGATCCCACGGATGGCGTGGATCAGCGGCTTCCAGGGCTTCTTCACGGAATCGACCACCGAGGAGGCCTCATATCCGGAATGGACCATGCAATCGGCGCACTTCTCGTAATTGCCGGTGCCGTAGGAATCCCAGTCCGTCTCCTCCATCAGCTCCTTGAAGGTGGCGGCGTAGCCCTCGCCGAGCAGGTAGCAGGGCTTCTGCCAGCCGAACACGGTGCGGGTCGGGTTGCCCCACGGGGTGCAATGGTAGGTCTGGTTACCAGCCAGGAAGTCGAGGAACAGACCCGACTGCTGGAAGGTCCAGTTCTGGCGGCCCTTCTCCTTGCCGTGCCGGAACACGCCGCGGAACAGGTCCTTCGTGGCCTTGCGGTTCAGGAAGTGCTGCTGGTCGGGCGCGCGCTCGTAGGCATAGCCGGGCGAGACGGTGATGCCGTCGATGCCGAGCTTCGTCACGGTGTCGAAGAAGTCGGCGATCTTGTCGGCCGAGGAATTGTTGAAGAAGGTGCAGTTGATGGTGACGCGGAAGCCCATCTCCTTCGCCTTGGCGATGGCGGAGACGGCCTTGTCGTAAACGCCGCGCTGGCACACCGACTGGTCGTGCATCTCCTTGTCGCCATCGAGATGGATCGACCAGGTGAAGTACGGGCTGGGCTTGTAGTCCTTGATCTTCTTCTCGAGCAGCAGCGCGTTCGTGCAGACGATCGCGAATTTCTTCTGCGCGATGATGCCCTCGACGATCTGCGGCAGGTCCTTGTGAAGCAGCGGCTCGCCACCGGCGATCACGACCATGGGTGCGCCGCACTCGCGCACGGATTCCAGGGCGTCGGCCACGGGCAGGCGCTTGTTCAGGATCTCGTCCGGGTAATCGATTTTTCCACAGCCGGCGCAGGCGAGATTGCAGCGGAACAGCGGCTCCATCATCATCACGAGCGGGTAGCGCTTGCGACCGGTGAGGTGCTGCTTAAGAATGTAGCCGCCAATCTTCGCGACGTAACGGAGGGGAATACCCAAGACGCGGCTCCTTATTTTTGGCCCCGATATGATCGGGTGCATTACCGTGAAAAGCGGCGGAATTCCAGCGAACTAGGTTAGAACCACGGTCGATGGGGACGCCTTGGTGGGCGGACGGGACGTGTTTGAGCGATCCTGGGACAATCCAGCCACAGGTAGAGCGTGCCAGCCACAGGTAGAGCGTGGCACATTGGTCCAGGATGACGTCCGCCGCGCCATGATGACGGACCTTATCCCAAAGCACGGTGCTTTTTCCTAGTCGGTCAGGGTATGCCTGAACTGCGCCGGGCCGTGATCACGTCATCGGCATCACTCTGCCATGCGGCGCCCCGGGCATGTCCGAGCTGGGGTTTCGCCTTGCGCCGCAGCGAAGCTCATCCGCAGTGCGCGGACGCACCTCATCCGTCGAACCGGGCCCGATAACCCTGTCTCGTTGCATTTCTACCTGCGGATGACTACGGAAACGGTCGACCGCGAGGTGCTCCCACTGGTATGAGCGCGGTCGAGATTGGATATCTCGTCGGCACGACCCATCTGCGAGAAGCGGCGCGTCG
Organism: Methylobacterium sp. CM6241; assembly: GCF_054817845.1. Taxonomy (NCBI): domain Bacteria; kingdom Pseudomonadati; phylum Pseudomonadota; class Alphaproteobacteria; order Hyphomicrobiales; family Methylobacteriaceae; genus Methylobacterium; species Methylobacterium sp. CM6241. The sequence continues at coordinate 2,784,824 of NZ_CM139246.1, read as the reverse complement.
CGGCGGTTCTCAAAGGAATTTCTGTCACGATCCTTGTCAGGAGCCTTTGGCAGGGACTCGTGGCCAGGGACTCGTGGATCGCGCCGACAGATGGTAACCGACATCCGGACCAAGACCGGTTCCACGTCGAACGTGCCGGCCGTCCCACGCATCCGCGGGGACCGGCGGACTCATTCGGGCGACCGCGTCGCTAGGCAGGCAGGATACTTGTGATCGAACGTCTCGTCGCGTTTTCCGTCCACAGGCGCTGGCTCGTCATCACTCTCGTGGCGATTCTCACCATCGGAAGCGCAGCGCTCGGCGCGCATCTGTTCCGGATCAACACCGATGTCGAGCGTCTGATCGATAAGGACGTGCCCTGGCGGCAGGACGAGATCAATTACGAGAAGGCGTTCCCCCAACGGACCGGAACGCTCGTGGCGGTGATCGACGGCAAGACGCCCGAGGTCGCCGAGGAGGCGGCCGCCTCCCTCGCCAAGGCGCTGCTCGACCATCCCGAACAGATCGAGACGGTGTACCGCCCGGATGGCGGTCCCTTCTACGACAAGAACGGCTTCCTGCTGATGCCGCAGGAGGAGCTGACCAAGACCATGGAGCAACTCGTCCAGCAGCAGGGGCTCCTCGGTCCGCTCGCGGCCGACCCGACCCTGCGCGGCGTCATGCGGGTGCTCGGCCTCGGGGCCAAGGGCATCAAGAGCGGCGATGCCAAGCTCGAAGACCTGGACGGTCCGATGACGCGGATCGACGAGGTCCTGCGTAAGGTGCTGGCCGGCGAGCCCGCACGTCTCTCCTGGCAATTGCTCCTCTCCGGCGGCAAGGCCCAGAGCACGGAGCTGCGCAAGTTCATCATGATCCAGCCGAAGCTGGATTATGCCGCGCTCCAGCCCGGCGCGGACGCGACGAAGCTCATCCGTGGCCTTGCCACCGACCTGAAGATCAACACCCTCGGCGGCCTCGATGCGGCCGACAATCCGCGCATGCGCCTCACCGGCCCGGTGGCCGTGGCGGATGACGAGTTCGCCACGCTCTCGGACGACGCGCTCCTCAATAACGGCGTCACCGTCGCGGCGATCGTGCTGTTCCTGTGGCTGGCCCTGCGCTCGCCGTCCCTGGTCACGGCGGTGATCATCACCACCTTCGCGGGTCTCATCGTCACCACCGCCCTCGGCCTCCTCATGGTGGGCGAGCTGAACCCGATCTCGGTGGCGTTCACGGCCCTGTTCGTGGGGTTGGGGATCGATTTCGGCATCCAGTTCGCCGTACGCTACAGGGCCGACCGGTTCGAGCAGCCCGACCTGTCGAGCGCGATCCGCGCCGCCGCCCGAGGTGTGGGCTGGTCCCTGAGCCTCGCTGCCATCTCGCTCCTGGCGGGCTTCTTCGCCTTCCTGCCAACCGCCTTCCGCGGCGTGTCCGAGCTCGGTCTCATCGCCGGCGTCGGCATGATCGTAGCGTATCTGTTCTCGCTGACCCTGCTCCCTGCCCTCATCGCCGTCTTCAAGCCCAAGGGTGAAGCGCGGGCGGTGGAGACGACCTGGCTGTCGGGCGTCGATCCCTGGATCATCCGGAACCGCAAGCTGGTGCTCATCATCGTCGGCGTGATCACGGTGGCGGGCATCCCGCTCTTGTTCAAGCTGCCGTTCGACTCGAACCCGATGCACCTGCGCAGCACCAAGGTCGAATCGATCTCGACCTATCTCGACCTGATCAAGGATCCCGAGACGAGCCCGAACCTCATCGACGTGATCGCGCCTTCGGTCGCGGCGGTGCCCGAACTCGCCGCCAAGCTGAAGGCCCTCCCCTCCGTCGCGAAGGTCATCGACATCGATACCTTCGTGCCGCCGGACCAGGACCAGAAGCTCGCGACCATCGCGGAGACGGCCGAGCTCCTCGGACCGATCCTCAATCCCGTCCGCAAGCCGCCGCCGCCGACTGATGCGGATACGGTCAAGGCGTTGAAGGAGGCTGCCGCTGCCCTGAAGGGGATCGCGACGGGCAATGCCGGTGGCGCGAAGGCCGCGGGCTCCCTGGCTGGTACTCTCGACGCACTCTCGACCGCGACCCCGCAGATCCGGGAGGCGGCGAACGTCGCCGTCACCACCGACCTGAAGACCCTGCTGGTCCGCCTCCGGAGCCTGCTGGCTCCGGAGAAGGTCACCCTCGACAACATTCCGCCGAAGCTGAAGGCCGAGTGGATCGCCTCGGACGGTCGGGCGCGGATCGAGGTCCATCCGAGCGGGGATGCCAACGACAACGTGGTTCTGCGCCGCTTCGCCAAGGAGGTGCAGTCGGTCGCACCCCACGCCACCGGTGCTCCCGTCGCCACGACCTCGTCGAGCTACACCATCCTCGGCGCCTTCGTTCAGGCGGCGCTGACGGCTCTGGTGGCCATCTTCATCATCCTGTCCGTGGCGCTGCGTAAGCCCTGGGACGTGGCGATGACGCTGGGTCCGCTGGTGCTGGCGACCTTGTGGACGCTGATGGCGCTGCACGTGGTCGGCATGCCGCTGAACTTCGCCAACATCATCGCCCTGCCGCTGATGCTCGCGGTGGGTGTCGCCTTCCACATCTACTACGTCATCGCCTGGAGGGCGGGTGTCACCGACATGCTGGCCTCCAGCCTGACGCGCGCGATCTTCTTCTCGGCGCTCACCACCGGCACGGCCTTCGGTTCGCTCGTCCTGTCGAGCCATCCCGGCACGGCCAGCATGGGCAAGCTCCTGGCCCTGTCGCTGTTCTTCACCCTTGTCGCCGCCTTCTTCGTGGTTCCCGCCTTCCTCGGTCCCCCGCCGGAGCAGCCTGACCCGAACCGTCCCGAAGGCGACGAGGCCATGGCCGGCGTGAAAGCCCCGAGGCCGGAGCCGGTCTCGGCCAAATAGGCCGGGACTGCCGATCCTCGAATTTCTCCAGGTCGCCAATGAAAAGGCCGCCGTCGCGTGAAGCGACGGCGGCCTTTTTCGTGTCCGTTCCTGCGATCGGACGGCTACAGGAAATCCGAGAAGCCGCCTCTGTCCGCGCCGACCTGCCTAATCGCTTCAATTGCCTCCGGCGAGATCAGGGCGTCACGCTCTGCCGCATAGGCGTAGCCCGGCGCCTCGCCGGGGAAGCCGCCGCGCGTGGCGGGATGGGTATAGAGTTCGGTCAACCCATCCGGCAGGTGCCGTAGGAGCCCCGCCACACGCTGCGGCGTCATCGCGCCGGACCATGCCAGGCCCAGAGTGCGGTCGGGGATCAGCAGGCCGGCCTGGCGGGCGCGAACCGCGAGGAGCCCGGCCCAGGGGGCGATGTCGAGGGCCGGCTTCGGGGTCGCGCCGGGCTCGGCGGCGCGTAGCACGGCGCGGGGCTCGCGCGGCACCCGGATCGCCCGCATGCCGTATCCCCGGCCGATGGCCAGGACGCGCCCGGCGATGAGCGGATGGACATGGAAATGCTTGTGGGCGTTGACGTGGTCGAGGGGTAGGCCAGTGGCTCTGTAAGCTTCGAACTGCGCTGTGATTTCCGCTGAAAGCTGCCGCCGTGCCGAAGGTTTCACCGCGAGGTCGAGGCCGAGGCGACCCATGTCGCGTCGGATCAGCCCGTCCGCATCCACGAGGTCGGGCAGTTCGGCCGGGGGAAGCGTCGGCCAGGCCTCGACCATGACGAGGTGCAGTCCGACGCGAAGGGAGGGAAGGCGCCGGGCGCGGGCCACCGCGTCGGCCGCCGCCGGTGCCGAGACCATCAGGCTGGCAGCGGTGAGGATGCCCTCGCGATGGGCCTGCTCGACAGCCTCGTTCACTTCCCGGCTCAGGCCGAAATCGTCGGCGGTGACGATCAGGCGTTTCATGGCGGCCTTGGTCATGCTCGATGGTCCTCGTCGTTCGGGTGGTCGGGCGATACGCCGGCGAAAGCATCGCGGCCGTGGTCCAGAGTCGCGCCGCCTTTCCCGCCAGAGAGGGCTTGAAGTAGGTGCAAGTTCACGAGCTCAAGGGTGCCCTTCGGCATCCGATCGGACAACGCATCCCTCCCGCCGCCGGCCAGCCTCCGTCGCTGTGGGAACGGGCGAACGCCCGTAGCCTGCAGAGCCCGATCCAGACTGCCCGAAGGTCGGAACCGGAGAACGTTCGAGGCTGCCCAAACAGCAGGAAGGCGAACCCTTTCGTCGTTGACCGCGCCCGTACGAGCGCCGCGCCAAAGGATCTAGAGCAGGCGGAGTGGGGTTGGAACCGGCTTTGCGAGCCCTGACCACCACCCGGTGGGCGCCTGAAACAAGAACGGCCGGGCGATGAGCCCGGCCGCTGGTAGTGACGTACGATGAAGGTTGGGCGACCTGAGGATCAGGCGGCTTTTGACGTGCCGGTCTGACGCTCCTTGAGGAAGCGGTAGAATTCCACACCCTCGCGCAGGCGGCGCTTCATCATGTCGGGCGAGCGCACCATCTCGGAGACGATGGAGGCGATCTTCGGGGCGCGGAAGTAGAACTTCCGGTAGAATTCCTCGACCGCCGCGAAGATCTCGGAATGCGACAGGTGCGGGTAGTGCAGCGGGGCGATCTGTACGCCGTTCTCGTCAACGAGCTCGGCATTCTCCACGTCGAGCCAGCCGTTCTCCACGGCCTGCTTGTAGAGGAAGGTGCCCGGGTAAGGGGCGGCCAGCGAGGCCTGGATCGTGTGCGGGTTGATGCGCTTGGCGAAGGCGATCGTCTCCTGGATCGTCTCGCGGGTTTCGCCCGGCAGGCCGACGATGAAGGTGCCGTGGATGGCGATGCCGAGGTCGTGGCAATCCTTGGTGAACTTCTCGGCCACCTCGACGCGCATGCCCTTCTTGATGTTGTTCAAGATCTTCTGGTTGCCGGACTCGTAGCCGACGAGAAGCAGGCGAAGGCCGTTCTCCTTGAGCACCTTCAGGGTCTCGCGGGGCACGTTCGCCTTGGCATTGCACGACCAGGTCACGCCGAGCTTGCCGAGTTCGCGGGCGATCTCCTCGGCGCGCGGCAGGTTGTCGGTGAAGGTGTCGTCGTCGAAGAAGAACTCCTTCGTCTGCGGGAACTCCTTCAGGCAGTACTTGATCTCTTCGATCACATGCGCGACCGAACGGGTGCGGTAGGTGTGGCCACCCACGGTCTGCGGCCAGAGGCAGAAGGTGCAGCGGCTCTTGCAGCCACGGCCTGAATAGAACGAGATGTAGGGGTGCTTGAGGTACCCGATGAAGTACTTCTCCATCTGGAGGTCGCGCTTGTAGACCGAGGTGACGAAGGGCAGCTGGTCCATGTCCGTCATGATTTCGCGGTCCTCGTTATGGACCACGACTCCATTGGCGTCCCGGTAGGACAGGCCCTTGATCTCGGACATCGGCGTGCCGTCGGCGACTTCCTTGACGGTGAAGTCGAACTCGTTGCGGGCACAGAAATCGATGCACGGGGCCTGGGCCATGGCACCCGCCGCGTCGACCGCGACCTTGGCGCCGATGAGCCCGGCGATGAGCTTGGGGTTGGCGGCCTTGAGAGCCTCGACGGTCTTCACGTCGGACTTGAAGGACGGCACCGAGGTGTGCAGCACCACGAGGTCGAAATCGTTGGCCTGGGCCACGATCTCGGCGAGCTTGATGTTGTGCGGGGGGGCGTCGATCAGCTTCGAGTTCGGCACGAGGGCGGCCGGCTGGGCGAGCCAGGTCGGGTACCAGAACGACTTGATCTCGCGCTTGGCCTGGTAGCGAGAGCCCGCTCCGCCATCGAAACCGTCGAAGGTGGGGGCCTGGAGGAAGAGCGTGCGCATGGGGTTCAAGGCCTCAGCGAGGGACGGGAATGGGGCGGGTTCAGAGCGAAGCGAGAGTCAGAGCGGGGATGCGCCGGCATCGTGACCGAGGCTGCGCTCCGGGATCAGCGTACCGTCCGCAACCACCCGATAATCGTGACCTTTCCATGTCACCGCCCCCGACACGAAGCTCCAGGAGAAGTTCATGAAGGAGAGGATGTCGCGAATCGGCAACAGCCAGTAGGGGTGCGGAGCGAGACCGAAGGCGCGCTCCAGGCGGACGCAGAGGATGATGCGGCAGGCGAGCGCCAGGGCCGCCACCACGAGTCCGCTCGTGTCGGCTCCCGGAATCAGGGCGCCGATGAGCGCCAGCGGGAAGGCATGGGTGACGATGGAGCCGGCATACCCGGCCGGATCGACGTTGCGGATGGTCCGGTTCCAGCGCAACTCGTGCTTCCACAGGCCGGCGAGATCGGTGTCGACACAGGTATGCCCGATCGTGAAGGTCGGGATCGCCACGAGACCGCCCTTGGCGCGCAGGGCTTCGCCCACCGCGTAATCGTCGGCGAGATCGTCGCGGAAGGCTTCGAAGCCCCCCATCTCGGCGAGCGCCTTGGTGGTGAAGGCGATGGTGGAGCCGAAGCAGGGCTTGGCCAGGCCGAGCGAGGTGCCCATCACGACATTGGGCAGGAACTGGACGTCGATGGCGAGCGCCGAGAGATGAGCCCAGACGCCGCGATTCGCCGGTACGCCATGGTAGAGGCAGGTGACGCCGTTGACGCCGGGCTGAGCCAGCTCGGCAACGATCCGCTCCAGATAATCGGGCTTTGCCACCATGTCGCTGTCGGCGAGCACGATCACCTCGTGGGCGATCAGCGCCGACATGTTGATGAGGTTGGAGACCTTGCGGTTCGAGCCGTGCTGGCGCGCGTCGATGACGAGGTCGAGCTTGAGGTCGGGATAGGTTTCGGCGAGGCGGCGCACCACGGCGATCGCCGGATCGGTGGCGTTCTGCACGCCGAAGACCACCTGCATCGGGCCGGCGTAGTCCTGGCGGCAGAAGGTCTCGAGGTTCTCGTAGAGATTGGGCTCCATGCCGCAGAGCGGCTTCAGGATGGTCACCGATGGGCGTGCGGCGTTCGCCGCAAGGACGGGAACGGGGCGGCGTGCGTAGCGGCTCGCCAGGAAGGCAGCCGTCAGCCCGTAGACACAGCCGGCCAGGGCCATGAACTGGAACAGGAGCGAGAGCCAGCTCAGGTTCGCCGAAGGCAGATCCGTCAAGGTGAGGTCCATGATGGGCGAAGCTCGGTCACGGTTTGGTTGAAGGTGCCGCAAGGTCTGGAAGGCGACACGGGCGGGTTCGTCCGGCCAGGCCCGACGAGGGGCGTCTGGCCTGCGTCTAAGGCTTTGGTTTGGCGGCGAGCATCGCCGTGGTCCGATCACGAAGGAATTTCAGCAGGCTTTCCGCCCCGCCCGCCTTCAGCGGATCGGCGAAGCTGCCGCGCATGGCGGCGATCTCGCTGACATTGCCGTTGAGATAGACGTCCTGGATGCGGTTGCTCGAACCCACGAGATAATCGACCTGCGAGGCGTCGCCCTCCGCATTGGCGACCTCGGTCTGGACCACGCGGTTCTGGCCGCGCGCTTCACTCTCGGGCTTGATGTCGAATTTGCCGCCGGCGGCCTGGGACAGGCGGGTGGCATAGGTCGCGGTGAAATACTGTTTGAAGGCTTCCGTCAGCGCGCCCTGCTGCTCGGGCGTGAAGCCTTTCCATTTCGCGCCCACGGCGACCCGCGCCATGGTGGCGAAATCCATGCTCTGGTCGAGCACCGGGCCGATGACCAGGGCCCTGCTCTTCACGTCGGCTTCGGGCGCCTTGAGGGCGCCCTCGAAGCTGGAATAAAGGCCGCGCACGGTCTGCACCGCCGCATCCTCCGCCGCACGGGCGGGCCCGACCGACAGGAGGGTCGCTGCGAGAAGGGTCGAGGCCACCAGCCCCGATGCGAATCTGCTCACGCGCATTTCCGCAGCGTCTCCATCTCGCTCTCCATCGAGCGCGACACGATGTGGTTTCCCGCGGAATTGGCGGGCACCCGCGACACGGGCATGGAATCCAGGCTCACCGCCCGGGCAATGTCGCCTCCGGCTTTCGGCGCGTTCTGCTCCACGGACCTCTGGTCCCGAAACGTCCGATCTTCCACGTCCGGTGCGACCGTCTTGCCTTCCATGAAGTGCCACGCGACGAGGCCGGGCACACCGACCATGAGATCGGCCAGACGCTTCACCAGGGAGAGCGCGAGGGCGGCTTCGGCGGGGATGCCGAAGATCGCGCAGAGGGCGATGAGGCCGCCTTCCTGGGCACCGAGCGCCCCCGGCACGGCGAAGGCGGCACCGCGAACCGCCTGGGCCAGGCTTTCGATGACGATGGCCTCGGCGACCGTCACCGGATAACCCATGAAATGCAGCGCCACATAAACTTCGGCGGCGCCGATGATCCAGCCGATCATGTGCACGCCCATGGCACCCACGACCCGCTTGGGCGAGGAATAAAGTCGGCGCAGGCTGTCGAACAGAACATCGACCGCGCCGAGCGCGCGCCATTCACGGGCGGCGGCAAAGCGGCTCAGCAGGGCCTGGATGATGCGGTGCCCGCTGCGGCGCTGGATCAGGAAGAAGGCGCCGAGAGCCGGGGCCGCGATGGCGAGACCACCGGCGACGGTGCGTACCACGGGGCCATCGCCATGCAGCCAGGCGAGCAGGGCGACGCCGCCGACCGTGAAGAGGAACTGGGTGACCGCCTGGGTCATCAGGTCCACGAACATGCTGGCGCCGGCGAGCCCTCCGGAGAGGCCGCGCTGCGTCAACAGCCGCGCTCCGACGAAGTCGCCGCCGACGGTGGCCACGGGGAGGAGCGTGTTGATGCCCTCCCGCACGAAACGCAGCGAAATGCAGTTCCACAGGCTCGGACGGTCGTCCCGCGGGAAAATCGTGAACCAGCCGAGGCCGGCCCAGCCGACGGCGACGGCACGGGCCAGCACGACGATGGCAGCGCCCCAACCGGCACTCACCACTGCCGCGGCGACGTCATCGAGACCCGATGACAAGAACAGTCCTGCAACTGTGCAGAGGCCGACGATGAGGGCCAATGTCGTCAGACGCTTCATGATCCCCCTTCGACCGTCGGCGCGGACGATTTTTTAGAGAATTTCACCGACGACCCGGACGAAAAGCCTTCCGGAAAACGTTGGCCTCATCGGAAGTTGCAGCTTTGGATTTCGTTGTCTATCACCCGATAGACACAGTGCGAGCCAAAGCGGCGCTGAGGCTTCTGCCTCGAAGAAACAGCCGCGCAAAGGCACGACCAAGGGACGAATGATGGACCGCGAAGCTTTCACCACGGCTCAGGATGCCGTGCTCGCCGACGCGCAGATCGATACCTACGCCGCCAATTCGGCAGCCTATCGCGGGACGCCAGCCCCGAAATCGCCGGTCATGGCATGGAACGAGTGGGACCCTCTGGAAGAGGTGATCGTCGGGAGCCTCGACGGTGCGACCATTCCGTCCCACCACCTCACGGTGATCTTCAACCTGCCGCGCGCAGCGCAGCCGTTCTACCGGTTCGCCGCGGGCTTCCGGTATCCGAAGTTCATGAAGAAGCTCGCCCAGGCCGAGCTCGACAACTTCATCTCGATCCTCGCCGGCGAGGGCGTGAAGGTGCGTCGGCCCGACACGGTGGATTTCTCGCGCAAGTACAACGCCCCGCGCTGGTCCTCCCGTGGCTTCTGCGTTGCCTGCCCGCGCGACCCCTACCTGGTCATCGGCGACGAGATCATCGAGAGCCCGATGTGCTGGCGATCGCGCTATTTCGAGGGCGACGCTTACCGCTCGCTGTTCAAGGAATATTTTCGCAACGGCGCGCGTTGGACCTCGGCGCCTCGGCCGCAGCTGACGGACGAACTCTACAATTACGATTACCGCGTGCCGAACCTGAAGGCCGGCGAGCCGATGCAGTTCACCGTGAACGAGTTCGAGCCGGTCTTCGACGCGGCCGATTTCGTCCGCTGCGGCCGCGACCTCTTCGTCACCCGCTCCAACGTGACGAACCTGATGGGGATCGAGTGGCTGCGCCGCCACCTCGGCTCGGGCTTCCGCGTCCACGAGATCGAGAGCCGTTGCCCGCAGCCGATGCATATCGACTCGTCCTTCATGCCCCTGGCCCCGGGCAAGGTGCTGGTGAACCCGGACTATATTGACGTCGAGAAGCTGCCCGCCGTGCTCAAGAAGTGGGACGTGCTCATCGCACCCCGCCCCGACCCGGTCGAGGGTTTCATGAGCAAGATTTCGATGTGCTCGCCCTGGACGTCGATCAATGTGCTGGCTATCGACGAAAAGAAGATCGTCGTCGATGCAAGTCAGCCGACCTTGATCAAGGCACTGAAGGATTGGGGCTTCGATCCGATCCCGGCGCCGTTCCTGTCCTATGGGCCCTTCGGTGGCTCGTTCCACTGCGCCACCCTCGACGTGCGTCGCCGCGGTGCGTTGAAGTCCTACTTCTAATCTGAGAATCGCTTCGGCGCGATTGTCGCGCCGAAGCGATTTTTTGTCGGTGCCAACATAGGTCTATCGTCGCGTCGGCTTTGTCGTGATGCGTTAGGGAATTGTGTCTATGACCTCCGTCATGGACACGATGCTTCTCAACCCATCCTCGCGCCCTGCCAAAAGGACGAGCCTTGCCGCCATGCCGGCGCTGGCCCTTGCGGGCTCGCTCATCGCGGCGAGCGGCGCCGGAGCCGCGGATCTCATGGAGTTGCAGAGGCCGCCGACGTTCCTCGCCTTGGACCAGAATCTCTGGGTCGTGACGGTGACGGCGACGGTGCAGGCGACGCCGAGTTTTCCGGGGTCGAACGAGTATACCGCCATCGGCTACCCATCGATCAGCATCGCCAAGGCCGGTACGCCACGCCGGTTCTCGTCGCCGGATGACGGGATCAGCTTCTCGCTCTACGATTCGCCGCTCTTCAATGCCGGGCTGACGGCAGAGTACGTGCCCGGCCGCTATTACGGCGACAACCGGCGTGACCTGTTCGGTCTCCGCGATGCCCAGTTCGCCATCGAGCCGGGTGTCTTCGTCGAGTATTACCCCACGCAATGGCTGCGCGCCCGGGCCGAACTGCGCCATGGAATCTTCGGGCATCACGGCTTCGTCGGCTCGCTCGGCGCCGACGTGATCCAGCCCTTCGACCGCTGGCAGGTCTCGGTGGGCCCGCGCTTCAACTTTGGCGATGCCAGCTTCGCCAGGCGCTATTTCGGCGTCAAACCGTTCGAGGCAGCGCTCAACGGGACGCTGACGCCGTTCCAGCCCGACAGCTACGTCACCGTCGGCGGATTGGGAGCCGTGACCTATACGTTCGACGAGCGGTGGGCCGCCACTGGGTACGTTGGCTATAACCGGATCGTCGGCTCATCCGCCGAGAGCCCGTTGGTGCGCCGCCAGTTCGGATCGCAGAACCAATACACCTTTGGCATGAAGGTGAATTACAGTTTCACCACGCAGCCCTGGTTCTAGAGACCGAGGCCTGAGGTAGCGAGCGCCTGTCCGAGCCGCCGTTTCACCCGACGATATGGGCTTGGCCACCCCCGTTGGGGACGGCCTGCGCGACGAGCGCCCGCCGCCACGTGAATCCGGCGAGGGCGAGAGCGAGCCCGTATTGCAGCATTCCGTTCTCGGCGAGATCCGCCGGCGCGATTTGTGTCTGGATCGCCCAGCGCGTCAGGGCATTGAGCAGGATCAGCCCCGCGCAGAAAACCGCGGCGGTGATCAAGGCGGCAACGAAATCGGGCATGGCGCGACCTCCGGAGAACCGGAGGCGAACTTTGCAAGGCGCGCGCCAGTCTGGCGGCTGAAGCGGTGCCGGTTCAGGCCGCCGGTGGTTTCGTCACCACCATCGCGGGATGTTCGGCAAAGCCCGCGAACCACGCCGCCAAATCCCTATGGTCCCGCGTCCAGCCGAGTTCGGCAAAGCGCAGGTCGAGATATCCGAGGGCGCAGCCCAGGCTGATCGTTCCGATATCGACCCGGCCGAGGAGGCGTTCCGCCCCTGCGTCGAGGGACGCGAGCGAGCTCCGGATCTTGGCCTCCTGACCGTCCATCCAGGTGCTGGAGCGTTCGGAGGCGTCGCGTGCCGTGAGTTCGTAGCGGATCAGCAGGGCCGCATCGAGAATGCCGTCGGCGATGGATTGGTCGTTGAGCGCCGTCCATCTCGCGGGACCGACCGAGGGGAACAGCCCTCCCCCGGCTTGGGTGTCGAGATACTCGCAGATGACCCTGCTGTCGGCCAATGCGTGGCCCTCGTCGTCAAGCAGGGTCGGAACCTGTGCCAGCGGATGATGGGTCAGGATGGTGCCGTCGCGCTTCACCGGATGGGCCGCGCTCGGTAGCAGCTCGATACGGTCGACGATGCCCAGCACGTGGGCACAGGCCATGACCTTCCGCGCGAAGGGAGAGAAGTGCGAGTGGAACAGCTTCATCGTGACCTGTGGAGCTCGTTGCGCAAGCACAAGACCGTGCCGGCCTGCTGTTTGCGAAAAGCTACCGGGATGACAAGCCCCGGTGCCCCGCGCCTGAACCCTGACTCATCTCGGGCATGATGAATCAGGGACGTCTCACCGGTTTGGGCTTGGGTTGCGTGGCCGCCGCAGGCGTCGGAGCCGGCGCATGCGCGGCCGCCGGAGCAGCACGGGGCGTTTCCACGACCAGACGCTTCACCGGCCAGCCGTCGCTCCAGCGTTCCATGTCGCTGAGCCGCGGATTGGCCTTGAGTGTGGTGGCGTCGCCGCTGAACGCCGCTGCGGCGGCCAGATCGAACGTCTTCCAATAGGCGAGGTAATCGAGGCTATCTGCCCGGGAATTATTCAGTTGCGCGAGCAGTGTCGTCTGTTCGCCGGTCAGCGACATGTCGGCCGACCATTTGAACGGTGTCGGCGGCTGCTTCGGATCCTTCGGCGGCTCCGGTGGAAGCTTGATGGCTCCCCCGTCATAGGCCGTGTCCACGGCACCCGGCGAGGTCAAGGTCGCCGTCAGCGAGGGAAAGCCGTGGTCGTCGGAGAGCGCGCGGATGAAGAGCTTGCGCTCGGGCGCGACACTGCTCGCCTCTCGCAGGAGCCGCTTGGCGGCGAGATCCGCCGCGCGGGCATCGCGGTCGCCGATGACGGTGATGACGAGCGTCTCGGAGGGGATCTTCGACAGGTCGCGCAACACGACGCCCCTGGATTTGGCGTCGCTGGCGATCCCCCCCGGCATGATGGCGAAGACGAGGCGCGGCACGGGCAAGCCGGTGCTGTCGGTATCGGCGGCGAGGTTGGCGGCGATCGGAGCCCCCGCGAGGTGGCCGATCAGTGCAACCCGCTTCGGGTCCGGTTTGGCGTCGGGATCGGATTCGAGTTCCGCGAGGGCGGCCTTCACGAGTTTCTCGGCATTGCCCGTGGCGTCAGCCGGCCGCGTGCGGTTGACCTCCTGAAAGCGCGGAAACAGCACGAGATATCCGGCGCGGGCGAGGTGATCGATCCAGGCCCCGTAGGGCTGCGGGTTCGGGGCCCCCCAGGCGTGGAGGAACACCACGACGGGCCGTCCCTCCGCAGGCGCGGCACCAGCTGAGTAGAAGACGAAGGTCGCGGCACTCGGCCGTCCCAGCGCCCGCTTCACGATCGAGAGGGAGCGGTTTCCCACACCGCCGGGGCCGTCGGCAGGCTGGTTGGGGGGCGTCGCGGCGAAGGCCGGTTCGCATAACGGCGCAGCGAACAGCAAAGCGCCGAGAACGAGGCAGGCTTTCAAACGCATGACGGGCTCGTCAGATCGATCCGGAAGGGTCCGTTCGACATATCAGGTTTTAGGACATCGATGGGGAGGCGATCCAAGTCTTGCGCCAAGTCTCAGCGGCCGTGCGTCATTCGGGCCGCACCGATCACGTCGTCCCAATCGCGGCAGGGGCGAACGATGCTAGCGCCCGGCCTCGGTTTCATTGCGCCTTTCATCGATCAGCGCCGCCAGACGAAGCAGTTCGTCGGGCGCGGAACGATCGATCATATCACCGTAAAGGGAGCGTAGATCCTCGCCGACTTTCTGCATCATCCGCGCCTCGGAGAAGACCGTATAGGAATGCCCGGGGCGGCTGATATTGGCCATGTTGGTATTGGCGGCGCTGGTCATTGGAAACCCATGGCCCGTCACTGATCGACGGGCGACTGAACCAACCAACGGTTGGAGCCCGTCAAGTTTCCCTATGATCTATGATATTTTTTGAGCGGCCCGGCGGCCCGTCAGGGAGCGGTGCCACCGATCACGTCTATGCCCGCGCCTTGCGCGGGAGCACGGCCCGCCGCTTCCTCGACCCAAGCGAGGATGTCGGATGCCCGCCACGGTTTCGGGATGAAAGTCGCGGAAATCCGCAGGTCACTGGGCTGGTCGCCCGCATCACCGGATGTGAGCAGCACGCGTACCCGCGGCCAGGTGACTCCGATGATCCGCGCGAGTTCGAAGCCGCCGATGGGGCCAGGGGTTCGCACATCGGAGAAGACGACGCTCACAGCGCCGTCCTTCTCGTTCAGGATGGCGAGGGCGCGTTCGGCGGTTTCCGCCTCGATGACGCTGAACCCGGTCTCTTCCAGGAGTGCGGCCGCGAGGTAGCGCTCATCCGGCTCGTCCTCGACGACGAGGATGATGGGTCTCTCGCCTGATGGATTCGCAGCACTCATGGGTCCGGAACGCTCTTCAGGCTTGACAGCCGCTCTAGCCGTTATCCCAGCAACGCTATGTAGTCCTACCCGTCAATGTGTCGAACCGGCGCTCGGATCGTAATTTCCGACATGCATCCATCCCTGAAATCATGATCAGAGCGGCGGTTTCTCCATTGTAACAGAGGGAACGCTCCTGTGGGAGGTGCCCGAACGCTCCGATTCGGTCGATCGTCGCGTTGGTCGATGAGGGTACGATTTAGCCGACCCCGTGGCTTTTGAGGAACGCCAGCGCGCGTGCCCAGCCCTGCTCCGCACTGTCCTTGCGATAGCTCGGCCGGTAATCGGCATGGAACCCGTGCGGTGCGTCGGGGAAGACGACGAGCTCGACACTCCGCCCCGCAGCATTCGCCCGGTCGCGGGCCTCCTCGACGCTGGCTATGGGAATGCCGGTATCCGCGCCGCCATAGAGTGCCAGAAGCGGTGCGCGGATGTCCGCTGCGACGTCCCCTGCCGTTTTCGGCTGCAGGCTCGTACGGTCGCCGCCGAGTGGGCCGTACCAGGCCACCGCGGCTTTCAGATCGCGCCGATGCGCCGCGTATAGCCATGCCCCGCGACCGCCCCGGCACCATCCCATCGTGCCGATCCGCTCGGGATCGGCCTTCGAATCGGCAACGGCCCAGGACGCTGCCGCATCGAGATCCGCGATCCACTCGGCATCGGGCGTCTTCAGGATGACGTCGCGAACGATCGCCTTCACATCCGTCATAGTCGAGAGATCGCCCTGCCTTGCGTAGAGCTCGGGCGCCACGGCGCAATAGCCGGCCTTGGCCAGGCGGCGGCACACGTCCTTGATATATTCGTGGACCCCGAAAATCTCTTCGATGACGAGAACGAGGGGAAACGGGCCCGCTCCCTCGGGCATCGCCCGATAACCCGGCATCGGCCCGTCGGTTGCGGGGATTTTCACCTCGCCGGCGACGAGACCATTGGAATCGGTCGTAACGGCCTGAGCCTGCGCATTCGCCTCGGCCAGGGTGAACCCGGCGATCAGGCTCGTCATCACGAAGCCCCGGCGCGAGAGGGGGGGAACGACGAGCCCATCGAGGCCGCCCAGTCCCTTGCTCCGATCGTCCTTGTCCGTCACGCGCTCGTCCATGGATTGACCTCCTGCACGGCGCCCCTCGACGCCTTTCAGGAAACTAGGGCGTCGCGGAGGGAGGTCACGTCAGGACAGGGCGACGCGCGCCGTATCCTTCTCTTCCTTCCGCCCCGCGACGTTGCGGTGGGGAACGGGCCGGCCCTCGGATGCGGTGGGTCTCCGCCGAGCGAGGGATTTCGGACGTACCAGTTCCGCCAGTTTCGTGAAGCCTTCGGTGCCGCCCTGTCCGCCCTGCCCCATCCTGAGGCCAAAACCGGTGACGAAGGATTGCGACAACGCCTCGTCGCGCTCGACGTTGAAGAGATCGGCAGCCGCCTGAAACGCGTCGCGGAACGGACGCAGCGAACACCAGCTCTTCTCCGCCAGATGCAGCGGCCATTCCCACAGGCCGGACTCGGAGCGCCGGCCCAAGCTCTCGCGGGCGATGAAATAACCGGTCCCGCGATGTTCGAGACCGTCCGCGATCACGCGCCAATCGGCATTCTCGAACAGGATCGTTTCATCGCCGGAAGCTTGAACGTCGAGCATCGCGTTCCCCTGTCATCGTCGAGGAACCCGCTGTCTCAGGTTCGCTCGCCTTTGGAACAATATGGGAACATTGGTGAGAAACGAGGCGGCCGTCAAGATGCTCGTTCACGCTGTGTTCGCGGGGTGGTGCCGCGAAGATCCTCGTTTCGCTATGGTCAGCGCGATGGGAACATCGTGTGGTCGACTTGGTCACCCGCCTTGATTCCGAGCTTAGCCGTGACACCGGCATTGAGTTCGAGAACGGCGACCACTGGCTCTCCCGACGGAATGACCTTGGTCGAAAGCGGCTCGGTATTGGTCGCGATCCGGGCAATGCTTCCATCCGGGCGGATGAACAGCATGTCGAGGGGCAGGTAGGTGTTCTTCATCCACATCGCGACGCGCTCGACTTTCTGGAAGTCGAAGAGCATCCCGTGCTCAGGCGCCATCGCGCGGCGGAACATCAGGCCGCGCGAGCGCGATTCGTCGTCGCGCATCACCTCGACGGAGAAGCTGTGCCTGCCGCTCTTGCCCGTGATCGCAAGGGGCTCCTGCGGGGCCAGATCCTGAGCATTGGCGAGGCCGAGACCAGCGAGAATCGTGATCAGGATCAGGAGCGCGCGCAAGGGCGCGGACGAGCGAACGTCTTGGATTGGTGTCACGTGGTCATTCCGTCAATGGGAGGCGGGTAGCGCGCCGTCCAGAAGCCGGACCTCGGCTGCCATCTTGCCCTTCGAGCCGTCGCCGTAGCGCACGAGAACGGTTTCGCCGGGCTTCAGTTCGGCGATGCCGTAGCGACGCAACGTCTCCATATGGACGAAGATGTCGGGGGAGCCGTCCCCCCGGCTCAGGAAGCCGAAACCGCGCAACCGGTTGAACCACTTCACCACGGCCGTCTCGAGCCCGCTCGTCGCCGTGACGCTCACATGGGTGCGGGGCATCGGGAGTTCGGACGGGTGGATCGCCGTCGACTGATCCAGGGAAATCACCCGGAAGGCCTGCCATCCGCGCGGCCGCTCGGTGGCTTCCACCACGATGCGCGCGCCCTCGCTGGCGGCCGAGAATCCGTCGCGGCGCAGGCACGTGATGTGAACCAAGACGTCGGCCGAGCCGTCATCGGGAAGGATGAAGCCGAAGCCCTTCGACACATCGAACCATTTGATGCGCCCCGAAACCTCGATGAGGTCGAGGGGGCGCTGCACTTCTCCGTCGCCGAGGTCGGTGCCACGTCCACCGGTCGATTCACCCATCGCGCGCTGGCCGTGCGAGCCTGATTCGAAATCGTCGGACATGTAAGCAACCCACACCGAATCACGCGACGCGATCCGCACCATAGATTAACAAAGTCATGACTCGGCGGAAGCCCGTTTGGCGGACATCGACTGCGGCGATTGAGACATTCTTCATCATATTGGCATCGGAGCAACAAGGAGCCGGGCAACCGGCGGCGCGGCGCCTTCCTCGCCCGCAACGGTGACTCAGCGGCTTCCGCCGAAAAGTCCGGATACGGCCTATCCGCCCACAAGCTGCCGCTTCTCGTTCGGGAGTTGGACGGTTTTCGACACTACTCGCGGAGCGCCGGTCACACTGGGCGATGCTGGGCCCTTGCATCCGCCTCGCCACCGGCGATAGCCAACGCGCATGACTCAGATCGTATCGTCCGAGATCGGACGCTCGCCTCGCGCGGGCTCGTCGCGCCACTCCGAACGGTTCAAGCCGGCGAGGCCGTTCGCATGAGTGCCTCCACGGCGAGACCTGTCGCTGCGTCCTCCGCATCGCCGGCCTCCAAAGAACTCGGTGGAACGCCGCGGCGGTTCGATAGTCTCGATGTCGCGCGGGGCGGCGCCCTGCTGGCGATGGCCGCCTACCACACCACCTGGGACCTCGGGCACCTCGCGCTCACGCCCGAAAATTATGCTCTGGCCCCGTTGGGCAAGGTCGCGGCGCACCTCATCGCGGGTACGTTCCTCGTTCTCGTCGGGATCGGCCTCGTCCTGATGAACCGGGATGGCCTCCGGCCCCGCGCGTTCCTCCTGCGTCTCGCGCGGATCGGCATCGCCGCCCTCCTCATCACGGCCGCGACGGTCTACGCGTTTCCGGACAGCTTCATCTTCTTCGGCATCCTGCATTGCATCGCCGTGTCGAGCGTGCTCGCCGTGCCGTTCCTACGGGTGTCGCCGGCCGTCGCACTGGTGGTGGGGATCGTCGTTCTGGCGACGCCGGCCGTGATGGCGAACCCGGATTATCACCTCGCGGTCTTCGACGACCCGATCCTGAGTTTCCTCGGCCTCGGCATGGTTCCGCCGCGGACCAACGATTACGTGCCGCTGTTTCCCTGGTTCGGCCTGGTTCTCTTGGGGCTGGTAGCGGCGCGGCTCGGTCTGCCGGCTTTCCTGCGCACGAAATGGGCGACGTGGCGGCCGGGATCGCTCGCCTCGCACGGGCTGGCTTTGGCCGGGCGCCACAGCCTCGCCGTGTATCTCGTGCATCAGCCGGTGCTGCTCGCCCTGCTCACGGGCGTCGTGACGGTGACCGGCCCTCATCCGAAGGCAGGTCTCGCGGCGTTCCGTCAGGATTACCGGGTCCAGTGCGAGACGACCGGAGGTTCCGCGCAGACATGCCGGGTGGCGGCGCGCTGTGTCGCCGATGCCCTCCAGCGAGAGAATCTCTGGGCGATCACGGGGCGGGGATTCAGCGTCGAAGAGCGGGCGAAGGCCCAGGCTCTGTCTCAGTCCTGTTACGACGCCGCCGAAGGGCCGGCGCCGTCGCCCTGAGGCGGATCAGGCCGGCATCGGTCTCCCGTGGGAGATCGATGCCCGAGCCTCGAACTCCGAGCCTCGAACCGGCGGGTCTCAATCCTTGGCGCGTTCCACGTAGGAACCGTCTTCCGTCAGGATGACCACACGGGTGCCGACCGCCACATGCGGCGGGACGGCGGTGCGCACGCCGTTCGACAGGATCGCCGGCTTGTAGGAAGACGAGGCCGTCTGACCCTTCATCGCCGGCTCGGTCTCGGTGATCTCGAGGGTGACGCGCTGCGGCAGTTCGACCGTGAGCGGCACGTCGTTGTGCAGGGCCAGCATCACCTTCATGCCCTCCTGCAGGTAGGGCGCCGCGCTACCGATCACGTCCTTGGGAACCGCGACCTGATCGTAGTTCTCAGGGTTCATGAAGTGGTAGCCCTCGCCATCCTCGTACAGGAAGGTGTGCTCGCGATCCTCCACGAAGGCACGCTCCACCGACTCGGTGGTGCGGTAGCGCTCGGACACCTTCACCCCATCGGTGATGCGGCGCATGTCGAGCTGCGTGACGGGGGTGCCCTTGCCGGGATGGATGTTCTCCACCGTCAAGATGACGTAGAGCTTGCCGTCCTTGTCGACGACGTTGCCCTTGCGGAGCGTAGAGGCGATCACCTTCACGGGGTCAGATCCTGTTCGAGACAATATATGCGACGCCCCGGCGTGGATTCGGCCCACGGGAGCGACATCTGTGCCCCGCCACTATCCTATCCTGCGTCGCGTTGCCAGCAGCCCGGCGCCTGTGCCCGCAATTGGTGCGCCGGCTAGGGGGAGAACCGGCGTGAGCGGCTCACCGTCTCCATGGTGGGCGCCGCATCGGCATGCCGATCGCCGGCCGGCCCTGCTCGCGCGAAACCGTATCGTCGCGGCCCTGCGCGGGCATTTCGCGGCCCGCGACTTCGTCGAGGTCGAAGCCGCCGCCCTCCAGGTCTCGCCGGGCAACGAGGCGCATCTCTCGGCCTTCGCCACCTCCGCCATCGGCCATGACGGTGCCGCCTCCCCGCTCTATCTCCACACCTCGCCGGAATTCGCCTGCAAGAAGCTGTTGGCCGCGGGTGAGATACGGCTGTTCAGCGTGGCGCGGGTCTTCCGCAACCGTGAGCGCGGTCCCCTGCACCATCCGGAATTCACCATGCTGGAATGGTACCGGGCGGGGCAGGATTACGAGGTGCTGATGCGTGACTGCGCCGACATTCTGGCCTTGGCGGCCGACGAGGCTAAGACGCGCTCCCTCCGCTTTCGGGGAAGGGAATCCGATCCCTTCGCGGATTTCGAGCGTCTCACGCTCGCCGAGGCGTTCGAGCGCCATGCCGACATCGACCTCCTGGCGACGATCGAGCCTGGCGGGGGCACGGACAGGGACGGCCTCGCCGCCGGCGTGGTCGCATGCGGCCTGCGGGTGGCGGCCGACGATACCTGGGCCGACCTGTTCAGCCGCGTCCTCGTCGCCCTGATCGAGCCGAAGCTCGGCGACGGACGGCCGACCCTGCTGTACGAATATCCCGTGAGCGAGGCGGCCCTGGCCCGTCCCAGCGCCCGCGACCCCCGCGTAGCGGAGAGGTTCGAGCTCTACGCATGCGGCGTCGAACTCGCCAACGCCTTCGGCGAACTCACCGACCCGCACGAGCAGCGGCGGCGCTTCGAGATCGAGATGGCGGAGAAGGCGCGGATCTACGGCGAGACCTACCCGATCGACGAGGATTTCCTCTCGGCCCTGGCCATCATGCCGGAGGCGAGCGGCATCGCGCTGGGCCTCGACAGGCTAGTCATGCTCGCGGTCGGCGCGCCGCGCATCGACGACGTGATCTGGACTCCGATCGCGGAGACAGCGGTGGAAATGGGGGAAGGAGCGTGAACAGGCCGCTTCCCCGTTCCCTGCCCCGCTCCCTTCGCAACCCCGCGCAGCTCGTCGAAGCCGGGCTCGTCGCTCCGTCCGATCTTTCCGCGCTCGAAGCGGTGGCGGCGCGATACGCGGTCTCGGTGACGCCCGACATGGCCGAACTGATCGACCCGACCGATCCCGCCGACCCCATCGCCCGCCAGTTCCTGCCCCGCGCGGAGGAACTGGTGACACGTGCGGAGGAAGATTCGGACCCGATCGGCGATGCGGCGCATTCGCCGCTTCCGGGCCTCGTCCACCGCTATCCCGACCGGGTGCTGCTCAAGCCGCTCCATGTCTGCCCGGTCTATTGCCGCTTCTGCTTCCGCCGCGAGATGGTGGGGCCGGACGGGCTCGGCACCCTGAGCGAGGACGAACTCGCCGCCGCTTTCGCCTACATCGCCGACCGGCCCGACATCTGGGAGGTGATCCTCACCGGCGGCGACCCGTTCGCGCTCTCGGCCCGCCGGCTCGGGCAGATCGCCGAGGCCCTTGGCCTCATCCCGCACGTCAAGGTCCTGCGCATCCATACCCGTGTGCCGGTGGTCGAGCCCGCCCGCGTGGACGACGATCTCGTCGCTGCCCTGAAGCGCTTCGGCGGTGCGGTCTATGTCGCGCTCCACGCCAATCATCCGCGCGAATTCACGCCGGCCGCGAAAGGCGCCATCGCCCGTCTCGTCGATGCCGGCATCCCGATGGTGAGCCAGTCGGTGCTGCTCGCCGGGGTCAACGACGACCCCGAGACCCTCGCGAGCCTGATGCGAAGCTTCGTCGAGAACCGGGTGAAGCCCTACTATCTTCATCATGGCGATCTCGCGCCCGGCACCGGGCACCTGCGCACCGGATTGGCGGCGGGTCGCAACCTCATGGGACGCCTGCGCGGGCGCCTGTCCGGCCTCGCCCAACCGCTCTACGTGCTCGATATTCCCGGCGGCCACGGCAAGGTGCCGGTGGGACCGTCCTATCTCGCAAGCGACAGGTCCGGCTGGCGTGTCACCGACCCTCAGGGGCTGGAGCATCCCTACCCGCCGGATGCGGACAGGCCGGACCGAGACTGACCCGCGCGCGGACGCGCCCGACTGAGACGAGGCTTCAGGGTCCAGACATGTTCTTTCCGCTCTCAAAACTGATCTATTTCGTCATCACGCCCTCGAACTTCTTCATCCTGATCGGGCTCCTCGGCTGCGTCCTAATGTTCGGCGGCTGGACGCCGCGCCTCGGGCGCGGTCTGGCCCTCCTCGGCTTCGCCGGGCTCTTCCTCGGCGGCCTCCTGCCCCTCTCTGCCTGGATCACCCTGCCCCTCGAAAACCGTTTCCCGCGCTTCGCGGATGACGGCGCACCGATCAAGGGCGTGATCGTGCTCGGTGGCGCCGTGGAAACCCAGACGACGCTGGCGCGCGGCCAGCTCTCGGTGAACGATGCCGGCGAGCGCCAGATCGCCTTCGCGGATCTCGCGCGCCGCTACCCGGAGGCACGGCTGCTTTTCTCCGGGGGCAGCGGCTTGCTCGGCACCGATGGAACGTCGGAGGCCGAGATCGTCAGCCGCTTCGCCGATACGCTCGGGCTGCCGCGCACGCGGCTGATCCTGGAAGACCGCTCGCGCAACACCCACGAGAACGCGCGTTTCTCGGCCGATCTCGTCAAGCCGGTGGCGGGTGAACGCTGGCTGCTCGTCACCTCCGCCTGGCACATGCCGCGCGCCATCGGCTGCTTTCGCCAGGCCGGTTTCGACGTGACGGCCTATCCGGTCGATTACCGCACGGTGGGATGGAGCGACGCGTGGAAGCCGAAGAGCTTCGCCTCCGACGGGCTGCTGGTCCTCGACCTCGTGGTCAAGGAATGGATCGGCTTGGTCGTCTACCGGCTCGCCGGCTATACCGACGCGATGCTGCCGGCGCCGCGGACGAAGGCCGACTGATCTTTTTCTCGACGAAGAAGGTTCAGGCTTCGCCGGTAGCCGGGACGGGCATTCCGAGACGATAGATCCCGCGAAAATCGTCGGGGTCGGCGACGGGCTTCCCCTTGCGCAGGATGGCGATGCGGCCCTCCTTGGTAAGGCGCACGGCCATCCGGCGAACCGGCTGCATCAGCGGGCTCCAGCCGTCCGGATGCGGCCCGCCGAGGTGGCGCGCCACCTCCGATGGGCAGACGGTCTTGCCTTCTCCCCGCTCTGAAACGAGGCGGAGGATCGATTCGCCGATCTCCTCCTCGCTCACGGATCTGCGCTCTGTGCTCATGACTCGGTGTCCTGCAGGGTGGCCTCGTCGTCCTCGTTGAGGAGGATGGCGCGGATATCGGAGGTGAATTGCCGTCGCCACATGACACAGATGACGCCCGTGGTGGCGAGGATGAGAAACCAGGCGTTCACGAACCAGCCGAGATAGGCCAGCGCGAACAGGAAGGCACGCTGTCCCTTTGCGAAATGGGTCCCGGCGGCGATGTTCATGGCGGCGGCCCGGCGGGCGGCGCGGTCCATGTCACGTTGCGCGGCGCCAGCACCCTTGGGCGGAACCGCGCCGATGAGGATCGCACCGTAATTGAACAGACGGTAGGCCCAGGCGAATTTGAAGAACGCATAGACGAAGACGACGGCGAGGCCCGCCACCTTGACCTCCCAGGTGACGCGCGTGGCGATGGCGCCGAAGGGCAGCGCGCCGAACAGGGTCAGCACATCGTCACCGGAGCGGGACAGGGTCAGCACCCCGCCGAGCGCGATGAGGGACGTGGAGGCGAAGAAAGCCGTCCCGTTCTGGAGGGAGGCGTTGATCGTGGTGTCGACCACCCGGTTGTCGCGGACGATGAGCTGCCGCGACCATTCTTCCCGCTGGCGGTTCATGATCTGGCTCAGGCTCGTGCGCCGCCCGCGCATCCGCGCCACCGCTATCCCATAGCCAGCCCAGGCGGCGACGAAATAGAGAAGGCCGGCAATGTCGAGCGGCGAGAAATCCGCGAGAGTGAACGGCTGCTGCATGGGTTCTGATCGCTTCCCGGCCTATGGCCGACCGGAACCCGGTCTCACCGGTCCGGCGCCGTTCCGCCTGCGGCGCGGACCATAGGTCATCGGCCCGATCCGTGGGAAACGAATCTCTGACGATGAAGGAAAAGAGAAACCCGTTATCGTGCCCGTCGGCACGGAGAGATCACGTTCGCAGGATGCGAAATCGCGCATCGGGGGGATTGGCGGAGTCCACCGCCTCCACCGAGGACACGACGGCACCGGCGGGCCCCAGCTTGCACGCATCGAGCATGGCGGCGACCGCATCGGCGGGACCGCTGAAGGTCGCTTCCACACCGCAATCCGAACGGTTGCGGACATGGCCGTCGAGGCAGCGACGTTCCGCTTCACGCGCGGTCCAGTACCGGTAGCCGACACCTTGCACTCGGCCACGGATGACGACATCGACGGTTCTGATCGTAGCCAAGAATAAACCTCCTCGCATCCAACCCTGTCTGCGATCCTCAGCCGCGTCCTGCCCGCAGCCAGCGGCGCATCTCGGCGAGGTAAGGCGCCGGGAAAGCGGCGGCTTCGGCCGCGGCCAGCACCGGTTGCAGGTAGTCCGGTCGCGGAACCCCCGGAACGGCGCTGCAGCCGAGATAGATCAAAGCCCGTTTCACGCCGGTCGATGTGGTCACCGGCTGGTAGGCCTTCGTGTAGAGCCGCCCGGCGACGCCCTCGTAGCGGTCGAGGGCCGGCACGTCGGCCAGCGCCAAATCCCAGAGGACGCCCCAGACGGTGGATGTCGGGTCGCGCACCACCGAGGCATAGCCCTCTCGCATGATGATGAAGCGGTGCCGGTTCAGGCGGGCGGTGCCGAGGGAGGTCGAGCCGGGGCAGCGCATGGCCATCGCGGCGGCATCCATGTTGGCACCGTAGGAGAAATACAGGGGCATGGATCGGCTGGCCGGAAGGGGATGACGAGCGCCTGCCGGGCCCGATTCGACGGTCGGACCCGCCCAGGAGGGCCCATTCGCGGGGTCCCGGTGAACGAGGGGGCTGTCGATCCCCTCGCTTCGAGATTGCGTCTGGCGTTCAGCGAGGAAGCGGGGCGGCCGTGATCGGCTACCGCGCACCTTTAATCGCTATGCGATCAGGCGAATTCCATGATGACCGCGTCGACCGCGAGGCTGTCGCCTTCCTTCGCTTCGATCTTGGAGATGGTGGCGTCGCGCTCGGCGCGAAGCACGTTCTCCATTTTCATCGCCTCGACGATGGCGAGGGGCTCGCCGTTCTTCACTTCCTGGCCTTCCTTCACCAGGATCGCCTTCACCAGGCCGGGCATCGGGCAGAGCACCTGCTTGCCGGACCCGGCATTCTCCTTGATCGGCATCAGGGCGGCGAGTTCGGCTTCGCGCCGGGTGAAGACCCGCGCCTCGGCCGCCGCGCCCGCATGCTGGAGCGCGACGCCGTTGAGAAGGGCGCGCACTTGGATGGCCACGCGAGTGCCGTTGATCTCTCCCGACCAGACCGGCTCACCCGGACGCCAGTCGCTCTCCACCGTCCAGGTCCGGCCGTCTTCGGCGGTGACGACGAGATGCTCGCCGAGATCGTCCACCGTGACCGGGTAGGATTGGCCTGCCAGGATCACGATGCGGTCGCGCTCGAAATGGAGCAGGGCCGAGTCGCGCATCTGGCCCGAGATGCCGCGCTTGCGGGTGTTGAGCTTGTGGTCGATGGCGGCGGCAGCGGCCGCCATGCGTTGGGCGACCTCGCCCTCGGGCTCGGGGGCGACGAAGCCTTCGGGGAATTCCTCGGCGATGAAGCCGGTGGAAATATTGCCCGAGCGCCAGCGCGGATGCGCCATGAGGGCCGACAGGAACGGGATGTTGTGGCGGATGCCGTCGATGGCGAAGGCGTCCAGTGCCTGGCCCTGCGATTCGATGGCCTCGGCGCGGGTGGGCGCCCAGGTCACCAGCTTGGCGATCATCGGATCGTAGTGGATCGCGATCTCGCCGCCCTCCTCCACGCCGGTATCGTTACGCACGATGGCATTGCCGAACGGGCCCTCCTCCGGCGGCTGGTAGGTTGTGAGGCGGCCAATGGAGGGCAGGAAGTTGCGGGTCGGATCCTCGGCGTAGACGCGGCTCTCCACGGCCCAGCCGTTGAGCTTCACCTGGTCCTGGCTCAGTGGCAGCGCCTCGCCATAGGCCGAACGGATCATCAACTCGACGAGATCGAGGCCGGTGATCATCTCGGTGACGGGATGCTCGACTTGGAGACGGGTGTTCATCTCGAGGAAGTAGAACGACTTGTCCTGGCCGGCGACGAACTCGACGGTACCGGCCGAATCGTAGGAGACGGCCTTGGCCAAGGCCACGGCCTGCTCGCCCATCTTCTTCCGGGTCGCCTCGTCGAGGAGCGGCGACGGCGCCTCCTCGATGACTTTCTGGTTGCGGCGCTGGATCGAGCATTCACGCTCGCCGAGATAGATGACGTTGCCGTGCTTGTCGCCGATCACCTGGATCTCGATGTGGCGCGGATCGGTGATGAATTTCTCGACGAACACACGGTCGTCGCCGAAGGACGAGGCGGCCTCGGACTTGGCGCGGGCGAAGCCCTCCGCGACCTCGTCCGACGAATGGGCGATGCGCATGCCCTTGCCGCCACCGCCGGCGGAAGCCTTGATCATCACCGGATAGCCGATCTCGTCCGCGATGGTGACGGCGTGTTCGGGGCTCTCGATGACGCCGAGGAAGCCCGGCACGGTGGAGACGTTGGCAGCCGAGGCCGCCTTCTTCGATTCGATCTTGTCGCCCATGGCGGCGATGGCGCCGGGATTGGGGCCGATGAAGACGATTCCGGCCTCGGCCAGCGCGCGCGGGAACGCCTCGCGCTCCGACAGGAAGCCATAGCCCGGATGGACCGCCTGGGCGCCCGTCTGTTTGCAGGCCTCGATGATCTTGTCGATGATCAGGTAGGACTGCGCGGCCGGAGCGGGGCCGATATGCACCGCCTCGTCCGCCATCGCCACATGAACCGCGTCCCGGTCGGCATCGGAATAGACGGCGACCGTCTTGATACCCATCCTGCGAGCGGTCTTGATGATGCGGCACGCAATCTCGCCGCGGTTCGCAATCAGGATTTTCTCGAACATCTGTCCAGGCACTCGGGTGAAGCGGGAAAGGTCACGAGCGCCGTCGCGCTCAAGCTCGTTTCCGTTAAAGCAGTTGTGCGGCTTCGCAAAGCTGGACCAATGAAGGATTGTTCATACGCTGCGCCAAACCGGTTGTGTATTCAAAATCATGGTCGCTGGTATCCACGGGGCGGCGTAGCGATTGCGCCCTTCTTCCTTGGCCCGGTAAAGCGCATCATCGGCCTGCCGGACCAGGGCGAGGAAACCCGCCTCGTCACCATTTCCGACGTCGAGGGACCGGCCGATGCTGACCGTGACGCATTGCCCGTCGCCGAGGCTCGGATGAGGAAGCGCGGGTTGGTCCCCTTTTCCGCCTGCCCACCCCGATCCATCTGACAGGGGATCGGCCGACGTTGATGTCAGCTGTCGTATCGAGCCGATGACGTGGCAGGCAGTGAATCCGGTGTGACCGACACCAGTGTGTCTTCAGCCTTCTCGGCCAACGATTTATCGACATTGTTCAACTGCTGCAGAGAGTGTTCGGTGAACTGCGATCCGCATATTTGAGTGGTGTAATAAATATTTATTCTAAAAATATCTGCGATTACTAGTTATTTTATTGGTATAATGGCGTGATTCCAATGGTATTGTGCCGTAGTTTCAATTTATGTGTATTGATCGTTGTAGATCCGAATTTTTGCGATTGTTGGAAAATCTGAAGTTTTGAACCAAGACCGGTCGAGGTTGAGTGTGTCTCCAGGCCCCGTCTATTCGCCATCGTTCGCTGGCCAGTCCGGCGAACGCGATCCGAACTTGCTCGGATTCAGGCCGCGTCCAGTAGCTCGACCGGCGATACCGAGGTCGCTTCCTCGATATGCAGACGACGGTGGGCGGAGCCGATGGCGAAGGCGACGAGGATTTCGTGGCTCGTCTCGGCCTCGCGAACGATCTCGAAAGCGATGCGGGCGGCAAGCGGGGTCGGGCCGGCATCGCTGCGCAGGGAGCCGACGAGCCAGCGGGCAATCTCGACATCGACGTAGCCGGTGGGACGCTCGCCCCAGACGGCGAAATTCACCACCGCGGCGCTCACGAGATCGGCATACGACACGTCGCTCTGCGGCACGGCCCGGTCGAGGGCGATGAGCATGTCGGCCTCGTCCGCATGCGAGATGCCGTCCGGGAGGATATCGCGGCCGAGGACCTGAACGTCGGTGGCGGTGATGCGGCCGGCGGCGACGACACGGTTACAGAAGAGCTGAAGCGAATGGTTGATCATTGGTTGGTGCCTCCCCGGCTTTATTTGCGCCGGTCTGTGTTTCTGCATGTCGATGACTATGCAGGAGGCACCCGTTCAAGAAGTTAACGGCCAAATCTGAATCAACGTTCAGGTTAAAGGCTGCTCACGAATGAGCCTTTCCGAATCGTATCTTCGGAGCCCGGCTCCGCCGCCTCGGCGACGGAGCCGGTTCCCATCTTCGCCTCAGCGCACCACCACCTTCGCGCCGATCGGAACGCGCTCGTAGAGATCGACCACGTCCGCGTTGAGCATGCGGATGCAGCCGGACGACACGGCCTGGCCGATCTTCTCCGGCTCGTTGGTGCCGTGGATGCGGAACAGCGTGTCCTTCTTGCCCTCAGCGAGGTAGAGCGCGCGGGCCCCGATGGGGCTGGTGGGGCCGCCCTCGAGGCGCTTGGGCAGTTCCGGGCGGCGGGCGATCATCTCGGGCGGCGGGTTCCAATCCGGCCACTCGCCCTTGCGGTCGACATTGGCGGTCCCGGCCCAGGCCATGCCGGCATGGCCCACGGCCACGGGATAGCGCACGGCCTTGCCGTCCGGCAGCACGTAATAGAGCCGGCGCTCCTTCGTCACGACGATGACGGTGCCCGCGGGCTCGTTCGTCTTGTAGTCGACGGTGGTGCGGGCGATCTTGGGATCGACATTGCCCTGCGGCGCCTGTTTCAGCCATTCCTTGTCACGGGCCTCACCGGTCAGCGCCGGGGGCTGGGCCAGGGCCGTATGCGCGGTGGGCGGGCTGAGCGGTGCGGTCGCCGTCTGCGTGTTGCAGGCGCCGAGGGCGAGGGCGGACAGGATCGTCGCGGCGCCGAGCGAGCGACGCAGGACGCCGTGACGGGAGGGGATGGGCGACCGGGTCGTGGGCGACATGTGAGAGTGAGCCTGTCTCGAAGCCGGGGGGCTTCGAAGAATGTGGTTGATGGATTATGTCGCCATCTAACTCGCAGACTGATCGGCGCGTAATCTCGCTACCCTGAACCGTGGCGCATTTGCATCGTATGTTGTGCGTAAAGCACAGTCGGGTCGGGTGGAACGACGAGGATCGTTCGGAGGGATGAGCGTGACGACCCTGTACGTAAGCCACCCCTCCGCGCTGGATCACCAGATGCCCGAGGGGCACCCAGAACGATCGGACCGGATCCGCGCCGTGGAAGCCGCCCTGGAGAAGGAGCGGTTCTCCGGTCTGCTGCGCGAATCGGCGCCCCGCGCTGAGACGGAAACCGTCGCCCTCGCCCATCCTGTTCCCTATGTGGAGGCGATCATCGCGGCCTCCCCGCGGTCGGGCTATGTCCAGATCGATTCGGATACCCTGATGTCACCCGGCACCCTCGACGCGGCCCTGCGCGGCGTCGGCGGCGCCGTCCATGCGGTGGATGCGGTAATGAGCGGGGCCTGTTCGAACGCGTTCGTCGCCATGCGGCCGCCAGGCCACCATGCCGAGCGCATGCAGGCGATGGGCTTCTGCCTGTTCAACTCCGCCGCCATTGCCGTCCGTCACGCCCGGGAACGGCACGGAGCCAGCCGGGTCGCCTTGGTGGATTGGGATGTCCATCACGGCAACGGCTCGCAGGACATCTTCTGGGACGATGCGGCGGTGATGTATGCCTCGACCCATGAGATGCCGCTGTTTCCCGGCACGGGCGCGGTGGGTGAGCGTGGCACCCATGACACCATCGTCAACGTGCCGTTACGGGCCGGCGACGACAGCGGGATTTTTCGCGAGAAGTTCGAGAAGGGGGTCCTCGCCCGCCTCTCCGCTTTCACCCCCGACCTGATCGTGATCTCGGCAGGGTTCGACGCGCACCGCCTCGATCCGCTGGCCAGCGTCGAACTCGACGAGGCCGATTTCGGCTGGGCCACCCGGAAGCTAATGGAGATCGCCGACAAGCATGCCGGCGGCCGGATCGTCTCGGTCCTCGAGGGCGGCTACAGCCTGGACGGTCTCGCCCGCTCGGTCACCGCCCATATGGATGCGCTGATGGGACGGTGAGGAGGACTCACCCTTCCAGCGGCACCTCGCCCAACAGGTCGATGCCGAAGCCCGAGAGGCCGACATAGGAGCGCGACGAGGTCGAGAGGTTGCGGATCGAGACGATGCCGAGGTCACGGAGGATCTGGGCGCCAAGCCCGACCTCCCGCCATTGCCGCACTCGCTGGGCTTCCGCTCCTTCTTCTGCATAGGAGGAGAGCGGCACGCCGGCGGTGCCGTCGCGCAGATAGACGAGGACGCCGCGTCCCTCCTTGGCGAAACGGCGCAGGACGCAGTCGATCGACTTGCCGCCGCCGATCACGTCGGCCACCACGTTGGAGCGATGCAGGCGCACCAGCACATCCTGCCCGTCGCCGATATCGCCCTGGACGAAGGCGAATTGCTGCACCGTCTCGAACGGGGTCGTGTAGGCGAAGCCGGTGAGCTCGCCGAATTCCGACTTCACCGGGAAGGTTCCGACGCGCTCGACCAGCTTCTCGCGCGCCTGCCGGTAGGCGATGAGATCGGCCACCGAGACGCGCTTGAGGTTGTGCAGTTCCGAGAAGGCCGTGATCTGCGGCCCCTTCATCACCGTGCCGTCATCGTTGGCCAGTTCGCAGATGACGCCCACCGGCGGCAGTCCGGCGAGCTTGCAGAGGTCGACCGCCGCCTCCGTGTGACCGGAGCGCATGAGAACGCCGCCATCCTTGGCGATGAGCGGGAAGATGTGGCCGGGGCGGACGAAATCGGATTCGCCCATATTGCCGTTGGCGAGCGCCCGCACCGTGTTGCAGCGCTGCTCGGCGGAGATGCCAGTGGTGAGCCCGTGCTTCACATCCACCGTCACGGTGAAGGCGGTGCCGAGCGGCGCATCGTTGGAGGCGACCATCGGGTCGAGCCGCAGGCGCCGCGCTTCGGCGCGGGTGAGAGGCGCGCAGACGATGCCGCAGGTGTTGCGGACGATGAAGGCCATCTTCTCCGGCGTGCAGAGCGAGGCGGCGACGACGAGGTCGCCCTCGTTCTCACGATCGTCGTCATCGGTGACGACGACGATCTCGCCGCGGGCATAGGCCTCGATGGCCTGCGTGACGTGGGTATGGGGCACGGGATATCTCTTGGAATTCGCTGGGCGGATGGGCTGCGGCGCGCCGGGTCACCCCCGCGTCCCGACCTGCCCCCGGTGACGCAGATAGTGATCCGCCAGTACGCACGCCATCATCGCCTCGGCGACGGGGACGGCGCGAATACCGACGCAGGGGTCGTGGCGCCCCTTGGTGACGAGATCGACGTCGCGGTTGTTGGTTGTCACGCTCATGCGCGGCGTCAGGATGGAGGAGGTCGGTTTGACCGCGAAGCGGCAGATCAGCGGCTGGCCGGTGGAGATGCCACCGAGCACGCCGCCGGCATGGTTGGCGAGGAAGGTCGGAGCGCCGGCATTGCCCGAGCGCATCTCGTCGGCATTCTCCTCACCGCGCAAAGCCGCCGAGGCGAAGCCGTCGCCGATCTCGACGCCCTTCACCGCGTTGATCGACATCATCGCGGCGGCGAGATCCGCGTCGAGCTTACCGTAGATCGGGGCGCCGAGGCCGGGCGGGACGCCTTCGGCGACGACCTCGATGACGGCGCCGATGGACGAGCCGTCCTTGCGGATGCCGTCGAGATACTCTTCGTAGAATTTAGCCGTCTCGGCATCGGGGCAGAAGAACGGGTTGCGTGCCACCTCGTCCCAATCCCACCGCGACCGGTCGATTGCATGCGGTCCCATCTGCACCAGGGCGGCCCGGATGACGATGTCGGCCGGCAAGACCCGCCGCGCGATGGCCCCGGCCGCCACGCGGGCGGCGGTCTCACGGGCCGAGGAGCGACCGCCTCCCCGATAATCGCGGATGCCGTATTTGGCGTCGTAGGCGTAGTCGGCATGACCCGGCCGATAGCTGTCGCGGATCTCGGAGTAATCCTTCGAGCGCTGGTCGGTATTCTCGATCTCCAGGGCGATCGGCGTGCCGGTGGTCAGCTGCACGCCGCCGGTGCGGTCGTCGGCGAACACCCCCGACAGGATGCGGACTTGGTCCGGCTCCCGGCGCTGGGTCGTGAAGCGCGACTGGCCGGGCTTGCGCCGGTCGAGCTCCGCCTGGATGTCCGCCGCCTCGATGGGAATCCCCGGCGGGCACCCGTCCACCACGCAGCCGAGCGCCACCCCGTGGCTCTCGCCGAAGGTGGTCACGCGGAAGAGATGGCCGAAAGTGTTGTGCGACATGGTGGGAGACGCTCTAGCGCGGGATGTGTCCGAGAGCAAAGCGCCGGGCTCATGCCAGACCTCGCTGAGCCTGACTCATCGAGGTCTGCCCGCGCGACGGCGCGGCGGCGGTCATCCGCCGGACCTCACTGAACCCGACCTATGGGGCAGGTTCAGCGAGACTTGGTATTCAGCGAGGCTTGGTATCATGCCTCCGGCCGCGCCAGCACCCCGCCGGTCATCGCCTCCCGCACGCCGGTGGTCGACGGGAAGGTGATCGGCAGGCCCTTCAGCGAGCGCACGGCGAGATGCGCGAAGGCCTGGGCTTCGAGATAGGCCGAAGACCAGCCGATGGCGTCCGCCGTCGTGATCTCGGCGCGCAGGTGGTAGTTCAGAAGCCGCACCAGCTCGCCGTTGCGGGCGCCGCCGCCGGCGACGATCCAGCGCGTGGGGATTTCCGGCGCGTGGTCGAGGGCACGGGCAACGGACCGCGCGGTGAAGGCTGTGAGCGTCGCCGCCCCGTCCTCGGTGGACAGCTGGCCGGCGAGCTTGTGCGAGAACCAGTTGCGGTCCAGTGATTTCGGAGGCCTGCGGAAGAAGAACGGGTGGGTCAGGAGCCAGGCGAGGAGCGGCTCGTCCGGCCGTCCCCGCGCCGCCGTGCGCCCGCCATCGTCCAGGGGCCGGCCGGTGCGCTCGCGCATCCAGTCGTCGATGAGGGCGTTGCCGGGCCCGGTATCGAAGGCGATGACGTCGCCGTTGGAGGCGATGAGCGTGGCATTAGCGACCCCGCCGATGTTGAGGATGCCGAGCGCGCCGTCATAGCCCGCCGCCTTGGCGAGCGCCTTGTGGAAGACCGGCACCAGCGGCGCCCCCTGCCCTCCCGCAGCGATATCGGCATGGCGCATGTCCGACACGACCGGGATGCCGAGACGACGGCTGAGTGCGGCCCCGTCGCCGATCTGCACGCTCATGCGCTGGTCGGGGCGGTGGACCACGGTCTGGCCGTGGAAGCCGATGACGTCGATATCCGCAGCGCTGAGGCCGTTATCCGCAAGGAAGGCCTCCACCGCCTCCGCATGGGCCGCGGTGACGAAGGTCTCCGCCTCCGCGAGGCAGCCGGGCCGGTCCTCGCGCGCGACCACGGCCTCGGAATCGGACAGCGCCCGGCGGAGCAGCTCACGATCCTCGTCGGTATAGCCGCGATAGCCGGTGGGGCCGAGCGGCTCGAGGTAGCCGTTATGGCTGCGGACCACCTTCACGTCTTCGCCGTCGGTCTCGATCAGGGCGACGTCGACGCCGTCGAGGGAGGTGCCGCTCATCAGGCCGATCGCCCGCATCATGGTCATGCCGTTTACGCCCCGTGCCTTCCGCGGTGAGCCCTGCTAAGAGCCGCGCGTCACTTGACCTGCTGCTATCACGCTGGCGTTTCTCCTGTCCCGCGCCGCGACCAGTCGAATCCGGAACCCCGCATGTCCACCGCCACGCCGAACCAGCCTGAGACCTTCGCGCCGAAATCCGACTTCCTGCGGGTTCTGTCCGAGCGCGGCTACATCCACCAGGGATCGGATCTCGCCGGGATCGACGCGGCGGCCCTGGAAGGCCGCCTGACAACCTATGTCGGCTACGATTGCACGGCCGCCTCGCTGCATGTGGGACATCTGCTGTCGATCATGATGCTGCACTGGCTGCAGAAGACGGGCGGCACGCCGATCACACTGATGGGCGGCGGCACCACCCGCGTCGGCGACCCGTCCGGTCGGGACGAGTCGCGAAAAATCCTCACGCTGGAGCAGATCGAGGAGAACAAGGCCGGGATCCAGAAGACCTTCTCGCGGTTCCTGACCTTCGGGGGCGGCGGCAACGGCGCGACCATGGTCGACAACGCCGAGTGGCTGACCAAGCTCAACTACATCGAGATGCTGCGCGATATTGGGCGTCACTTCTCGGTCAACCGCATGATGTCGATGGACAGCGTGCGGATGCGCCTGGAGCGCGATCAGGAACTGTCGTTCCTCGAATTCAACTACATGATCCTGCAATCCTACGATTTCGTGGAGCTGAACCGCCGGTATGGCTGCATCCTGCAGATGGGCGGATCGGACCAGTGGGGGAACATCGTCAACGGCATCGATCTCGGCCGCCGCATGGGCACGCCGCAGCTTTACGGCCTGACCTGTCCGCTGCTCACCACGGCGTCCGGCGCGAAGATGGGTAAGACGGCGGCCGGAGCGGTCTGGCTCGATGCCGGGATGCTCAGCCCCTACGATTACTGGCAGTTCTGGCGCAACACCGAGGATGCCGACGTGGCTCGGTTCCTCAAGCTGTTCACCCTGCTGCCGATGGACGAGATCGCCCGGCTTCAGGCGCTTCAGGGCGCCGAGATCAACGAGGCCAAGAAGGTACTGGCCACCGAGGCAACGGCCCTGATGCACGGCCGCGAGGCGGCTGACGCGGCCACCGAGACCGCCCGCAAGACCTTCGTGGAAGGCGCCGTGGCGCAGGACCTGCCGAGCGTCACCGTCGCCCGCTCCGTTCTGGAAGCCGGTCTCGGCGTGCTCTCGGCCTTCGGTCCCGACCACGCTAAGCTCGTCCCCTCCACCAGCGAGGCGCGGCGCCAGATCAAGAGCGGCGGGTTGCGTGTCAACGACGTCCAGATCACCGACGAGAAGGCAGTGCTGACCACAGCCGATCTCGGCCAGGATGGCGTGGTGAAGCTTTCCTTCGGCCGCAAGAAGCACGTGCTTCTCCGGGTCGAGTGAGGCGACGAGGGTAAAACCTCGATCGGGGCTTTCGAAAGTGTGGCGCATCTCCTTCCCCCCTCTGCGGGGGAAGGTGGCCCGCGAAGCGGGTCGGATGAGGGGAGCACGTTGTTCGGAGAGATCGCCCCCTCTCCCGCCGGCGGCGCTAGAGCATTCACATAGTTCGCGGGCTGCGCAGCCCTGCCCTCCTTTCCAGTGGATCTCGGGCCTGCCCGAGGTCCGCCGAGCTTGTGGGGAGGAGTGGGGGCGGCTTGGTTGGGCGACCCTGATCCTTCGGAGGCTGGCGGAGCCACCCCCACTCCTCCCCACAAGGCGGAGAGGGACGCGGTCTGCCTAAAAGCAGCTGTATGAATCCCGTAGCCCGAAGAGGGAGGACGTGGCCGGCTACCTCAGCGTTCGGTCTCTCCGGCGGAGGTCGCGCCGGGAAAGCCGTCATTCCCTCCGGCGCTGAACAGACGGCGCAGGATGCCGGGAGCCAGGGCGGAGAGCGGGTTCACACTCACATCCGGCTTGGACAGGCGGCCCGAGACCCGGAAATTCAGGGCGAACAGGCCCTCGTTGTTCCCACCGCCGAGAAGCTGTCCGAACAGCGGCAGGCGCGAGACGACGTTGTTCAGCCCGTAGAGCGGGACGAAGGTGCCGTTGATGTCGGCGCGTTCCTTGGCGGTGTCGAGATAGCCGCTCATGGTGAAGCCCATGGCGGCGTTGGAGATGGCGGCGTCGGTGAAGTCGACGCGGCTGCCGGTGCGGGTAAAGTTCGCCCGCAGACGGTCGAAATTCACGTCGTTGCCGGCATTCTGGATGATCTGCTTGCGGCCCTTGGCATCGACGACTTCGCTGGTCGCCGGACCCTGGGCCATGATGCTCGACAGGGCGGGTTCGTTGCGCAGCATGAAATCGCGGATCTGGACCACGCCGGTCTGCGGCCCATCGCCTAGGGTGCTGCCGAGGACGAGGCGCCCGCCATACATGCGCTTGTAGATATCGACGAAACGCAGGGTCGCCCCGGCATCGGTGGTCTCGATGTTGATCGAGGGATCGCTGCGACCCGAGCGGGACACCACGGCGGAGAAGCCAGCTCCGTTGAAGCGGCCCTGCAGGCGGCCCGAGCGGAAATCCTTGCCCTTCATCGAGAGCTTCGCGCTGGCGCCGGTCAGCGCCTCGCCGTTGAAACCGGTGATGATGCCTAAGCTGATATCGGCCTCGATCTCCTTGGACTGGTCCCGGCCGCTTTCCTTGCCGGCCTTGCCCTCCGGTGCTCCGAGCGACTTCATGAAGGGCCGCGCATCGGCCACGGCCCCTTTCACGCCCACCTTGTAGAGGTTGCCGCTGCGGTCGATCTGGATGCGCATGTCGTCGCCGGGCGAGAGCTTGAAGCTCGAAAGGTCGGCCCGGTCGAATTGCCCGTCGCCATTGATCGCCGCCGTGCCGCGCGCGCTGGCGCTGCCGGCATCGAGGACGATGTCGCGCAGGTCCATGGCCCCGCCCGGGCTGACCTCTGTCATGACGAAGCTGACGCGCCCCGGCTTGCCGGCCGGTTTGACGAAGCCCGGAATCAGGCCATCGATGGAGGCGCGGGACAGATCCGCTTCCATGCGGATGGGTGAGCGCGCCGGGCTCCCCTTTCCGATCGCGAGATTGATCTTTAGCGGGATCGGCCCGGCGAGTTGCGGGGCCACCGGCAGGCCTCGCCTCGCCCGCAGGGCTTCGTCGAGGAGGAGCGTCGCGTTGACCTCGCCCGGTGCGCCCGCCTTCGGTTGGCGCAGGTCGAGGGTGAGCGGCGAGCCGAGGACCCGGCCGTCGCCCTTCAGGGTGAAACCGCCCCGTTCGTAGGTAACGGCGAAGCGGCCGTTCTCCAGCTTCTCCTTACCGAAGGCCTTCTCGACGGCGAGGTCGTTCAGGGTTCCGGTGAGGCTCACGGGAAGGTCCGGCAATTCGGGGATGCGCTTGAGGTTGAGCGGGAAGTCGATGCGCAGATCGGCATTGCCCTTGACCGAAGCCGGGTCGATCTCGACCCCGGTGAGGTTCTTGAACATCTTGGTCTGGAGCAGGGCGACGAGGGCGTCCGCGCCGCCGCCGAGCTTGAGGCCGATCTCAGCGGTGACCGTGTCCGGCGTGATCTTCGGGATCACGAACGAGCCGTCCGTGATGTAGAGCGTCCGGTCGTCCGGCATCTTGATGTCGGCGGTGACGCCGCGGATGTTCGTGGTCAGGCCGGTGATGGTCCCCGTCACACGGCCGCGGCTTAGGGGGGGAGCGCCCTCGCTCACCGCCAGCGTGGCGTTAGAGACGGCGAAATCGATATGGATGGCGCTGTCCGGCATCGGCTCGCCACGCGTCGCGGCGGCAAGCTCACTGCCGCTCATGTCCACGGTGATGTCGACCTTGTCCACGAGGCCGCCCTGGAGGTTGTCCACCAGATATTCGCGGGCGGGCGGAGCGATATGTTCCGGCCACAGGCGCAGGGCCATGCGCCCATCGGTGTGGGCCGCATTGATCTTCAGTGTGAGGCCGCC
Organism: Methylobacterium sp. CM6241; assembly: GCF_054817845.1. Lineage (NCBI taxonomy): Bacteria > Pseudomonadati > Pseudomonadota > Alphaproteobacteria > Hyphomicrobiales > Methylobacteriaceae > Methylobacterium > Methylobacterium sp. CM6241. Next base: position 2,747,176 of record NZ_CM139246.1, on the reverse strand, counting down.
CTCGTCAGCGCTGGTGTCCACCGTACCGGTGACCCGGCCGGTGGCTCCACCAGCTCCCGCCACGGTGAACTCGTCGATGGACATGCCGCCATCCCGCCCCGTGACATGGGCCGAGAGGGCATCGAGCTTGACCGGCTTGTCGGTCCTGGCGGCGCCGCGCAGGATCGCATCCTTGCCCGCGAGGGCCAGGGTCCAGGCCGTGGGGCCCCTCACCGGGCTCGCGGTCCAGACGCCGGCGAGATGCACCGCGTTGCCGGCTCCGAGATAATCGATGCTGTCGAGGTTCAGAACCCGCTTGGCCTCGTCCCAACTGACCGAGGCGGTCAGGCTCTCGATGGTGACCGGGTTGAAGTCCTTTTCCTCGATGAGGAAATTGCCATCGCTGGTCTTCACCGTCGCTTTCAGGGTTTCGATCCGGCCCTGGTCGAGGCCTACTTCCGCTTTGGCCGAGACCTTCAGGTCGGTCTCGATCGGCAGTTTCGATTGCCCCGAGAGGAGGAGGAGATCGGTGACCGGCAGATCGTCCAGGGTGATGATGCCGTTGCGCTTTCCTTCGCCGCCCTCGTGCAGGTCACCGCCGAAGCGCCATTCCCCGTGAGGGCCGTCGATGCGCAGCTCGAACACGCGGGAGTCCCGCACCGCGTCGCGCCGGAACAGACCGTTCACATGCTCGAACACCCCGCGCTGGCGGGCGTCGTCGTCGATCAGCGTCAGGCGACCGTTCGTGATCCGCGCCCGGTCGAGGGCTCCGACCACGCCGGCCGGATCGAGGACGATGCCGAAGATCGAAGCGATGGCGGCCGAGATCGGCGACGAGGTTCCTCGGGCACTATCCACGCTGGGCAGCGTATGAGGCTCCGCCGCGGCATGGGCCGGATCGGAACCGGCGAAGGCGATGGACCCGTCGCGGTGGACCAGGGCCGTCATCTGCAGATCGCGGAACTCGATGGCCCTCGGCTGGACGGCGAGGCGCAGCAGACCCCAGGTATCCAGGCTCACCACCGCCATGGGAGCGCGCAGCACAAGGGCGCCGTCCGGGTTGTGGATGTCGAGGCCGGCGACCTGAAGCGCCAGGGAATTCTCGGAATCGAGCTCGACGGTGCTGTCGCGCAGGTCCACCCGCCAGCCAGGGCCGATGCTGCCCGCGATGGCCGAGGCCACGCGTTCGGACATGCCGTCGATGCGCAGGGGACCGTTGGTCAGACGCCAGAACGCGCCGGTAACGGCGAGCGTCAGGGCGACCACGAGCACGACCGAGCACCATAGCAGCGGGCGCCGCCGGCGGCGCGACCTGCCCCGTCGCAAACCTGTGGCCGTGTCCTGGTTCATCGATCCTTGAGCCGCTGGATCGGACGGGCCGCTCACGCTATCGAGCGGGTGTCCGGGATTCGGGGTTGCCTTGACCCGGCAATCTTTCGGTCCTCAGCCGAGGGGTTACGTGCACCCCCCGATCAACGCCTCTTGTGGCACACTATCAATCGGCCGAAAGGAAGGCATCATGCCTCTCGACACCGGAGATCAAGCTCCCGCCTTCACGTTGCCCGGAGCGGGCGGCGCGGAGATCAGTCTCGATGCGCTCTTGGGTCGCAAGGTCGTACTCTATTTCTACCCCAAGGACGATACCAGCGGGTGCACCCTGGAGGCGCAGGGGTTCAACGCTCTTGGCGACGCCTTTGCGGAAGCCGGTGCCGTCGTGGTGGGCGTTTCACCCGATTCGGTGAAGAGCCATGACAAGTTCCGGGCCAAATACGACCTGACCTTCCCGCTCGCCTCGGACGAGAGCAAGGCGATGCTCGAAGCCTACGGCGTGTGGGTCGAGAAGAGCATGTACGGCCGCAAATATATGGGCGTCGAGCGCACCACCGTGCTGATCGACGCGGAGGGCCGCATCGCCCGGATCTGGCCGAAGGTGAAGGTTCCCGGCCATGCCGAGGAGGTCCTGGCGGCCGCGCGCGCCCTCGCCTGAAAGCTGTCCCCCTTCGGCATCATGGCTAATCCCCTGACGCGCGATTTTGCGCTTCTTTAACCCTGATCCCCTCCAATGGCGCGAGTTGGATTGGGGTTGCCCGTATGCGCCTGTCGTCACCTATCGCCGGAGGGTTGCGCTTGCCGAAAGCCGGGCGGCGCCTCGTGCCGACTTTGGCCTGCGGGCTGGCGATCGCCACGCTCTGGGCCGGGGGCGCCACGTGGTACTTGGTGTTCCACGACGAGGTGCTGGCCCGGTTCGTGTCCCAGCAGACCGCCCTCCAATACGGGTACGAGGAGCGGATCGGAGCCCTCAGGCTTCAGCTCGACCGGGCGACGATGGAGCATCTGGCGACGCGTGAGGGCATCGCCGCGCGCATCGCCGATCTCTCGCAACGTCAGGCCGTGGTGGAGAAGCGTCAGGCCCAGCTCGCGCTTCTCGCCGGCGAGGCGCAACGCCCAATCATTGCCGCCGACCAGATCGGCGTTGACGATCCAGTCGAGACCGGGGCCCTCGGCTATGCCGGTCCGGTGGCCGATCCCGTTGCCAAGTCGTTTGCCGCGCCATTGCGCAAGTCGGTGCCGAAGCCGTTTCCCACTCCGGATGCACTCGAACTGCGCTCGCGCGACACTGACGGACAGCCCGGCCGCCAATCCCTGCGGAAGAGCGAGCAGGTTCTGGCGGCGCTCGACCAGCGCCTCGATCGACTGGGAGCGGACCAGATCCGAACCCTGGACGGGTTGGGCGTGCGCGCGATCCGTGGGTCCCAGCGCCTGCGCGACATCGTGTTCCGGGCCGGCCTCGACCCGCAGCGTTTCGAGCGCCAGCGCGAGGCGGGCATTGGCGGGCCGCTCGTGCCGCTCTCTGCCGATCCGTTCGGCATCGCGGTCGGACAGGTTCAGCGGGCTCTCGGCGAGGAAGACCGCCTGCGCCGCATCGCATCCGCCCTCCCCGTCCGGCAGCCCCTGACCGGCAAGTACAGCCTGTCGAGCGGTTTCGGACCGCGTCTCGATCCGTTCACGCGCGGGCTCGCCCTGCATACCGGCCTCGACATGAAGGCCGAGTTCGGGGAAAGCGCGCGCGCGACGGCGGCCGGCCGGGTGACGGTCGCAGATTACAGCGGCGGCTATGGCAACATGGTCGAACTCGACCACGGCAACGGGCTCGTCACCCGCTACGCCCATCTCTCGTCGGTCTCGGTCGGGCCCGGAGAATGGGTCGAGGCCGAAGCCGCCATCGGCCGCGTCGGCTCCACCGGACGCTCGACGGGAAGCCACCTGCATTATGAGACGAGAATCGACGGCGAGCCCGTGGACCCGCTGCGTTTCCTGCGCGTCCTCAGCGGATCGGACGCGCAGTTCCTCGCCGCCCGCTAGGAGCGCACATCTGAAGGCAAGCGAGGATCAGTCGATGTCCTCGACCTCGCCGGCTCCGCCATAGACGCGCTGGGCCAGCGACGCTTCCATGAAGGGATCGAGCGCACCGTCCAGCACTTCATCGGGATCGGTCGACTGGGTGCCCGTGCGCAGGTCCTTCACCAGCTGATACGGCTGCAGCACGTAGGACCGGATCTGGTGGCCCCAACCGATATCGGTCTTGGCCGCGTTCTCGGCGTTGGCCTTCTCTTCGCGTTTCTTGAGCTCGGCCTCGTACATCCGGGCGCGCAGCATGTTCCAGGCGGTGGCCCGGTTCTTGTGCTGGGACCGCTCCTGCTGGCACGCCACCACGATCCCGGTCGGGTTGTGGGTGATGCGCACGGCCGAATCGGTCGTGTTCACGTGCTGGCCACCGGCGCCCGACGAGCGATAGGTGTCGATGCGGCAATCCGATTCCTTGATCTCGATGACGATGCGGTCATCGATCACCGGATAGACCCGGACGCTGGCGAAGCTGGTATGCCGGCGCGCGCTGGAATCGTAAGGCGAGATCCGAACGAGGCGGTGAACGCCGGATTCCGTCTTGAGCCAGCCATAGGCGTTGTGGCCCTTGACCATGAGCGTGGCGCCCTTGATCCCGGCCTCGTCGCCATCCGACCATTCGACGATGTCGACCTTGTACTTCCGGCGCTCGGCCCAGCGGCCGTACATGCGCTGGAGCATGTTCGCCCAGTCCTGGCTCTCGGTGCCACCGGCCCCGGCATGGACCTCGACATAGGTGTCGAGGCCATCGGCTTCGCCGGACAGGAGGGTCTCGATCTGGCGGCGCGCAGCCTCCTTCTCGACGGCGCGAACGCCATTCTCGCCCTCGAGAATGGTGTCCTGGTCGCCTTCCATCTCGCCGAGCTCGATCAGCGTGACGGCATCGTCCAGATCTTGGGCAAGTTTTCTGATCGCAGCCACGGCCTCTTCGAGGGCGCCGCGCTCACGCATGACCTTCTGCGCCGCCTCCGCATCGTTCCAGAGGTCGGGGTCTTCGGAAGCCGCATTCAGCTCCGCGAGTCGTTTCTCGACGGTATCCCAGTCAAAGATGCCTCCTCAGCAGTCCGATCGACTGCTTGGCGGCATCCGAGAGTTGTTCGATCTCGGCGCGCATCTGGTGTTTCGGCTCGTAGTGAAGGTATGGGGCTCGGCGTGTGAGCGCGGGTGATACCGAGACGCCTGCCCGGTGTAAACGGCGGCGCCCGTCTTCCTTATCCGTCACGATCCGAGACGCTGCGAACGCATGGCGCCAAACATCGCTTCCAGATCCACCGGCCGCATGCGGGCACGCGCGCTCTATCTCGCTGCCGGCCTCGCCATCATCGGCGCGGGATTGACCCTCCGCTTCGTCCCTGTCGGACTGCCCTCGGGGATCGTAAAATACGGCGGCTCAGCCCTATGGGGCGCTATGGTCTATTGCCTGGTCGCGGTGCTGCTGCCGGGCCGGCGCACGAGGGCTATTCTCATCGTTGCCGGGACGATCGCCCTCTTGGTCGAACTCTCCCGCCTCATCCATACGCCAGCGCTCGACGCTTTCAGGCTGACGCTCGCCGGTGCTCTTTTGCTCGGACGGGTCTTCTCGCCCTGGAACCTCGTCGCCTATGCGGCGGGCCTCGCCGCGTCGGCCCTCGTGGATCGTCTGGTCAGATCGCGGGCGGATGGGGAATAGAGGTCAGCGCCCGTAGGCGGGGGGCGCGACGCGCGCCGGGGCCAGGACGAATTCGTGCGGCCGCTTGCGTCCGTTCAGCGGACCTTCCGTCGGTGAATCCTCGAAATAGCTGTTGCCGCTGAGGCCGAACCCGCCGCCATTCATGACGCTCGGCACGGGAATCGCGCGCGCATCGTCAGGGACGGGACGGCCCGTCGCCCGGTCCGTCGGCAGGATGTAGGGGCCATGCGAGGCCGTATAGGAGGTCTGGGCGACCGCGCCGGTGGCGATGGACAGGCCGAGGCCGATCAGGCCGGCGGCGGCGAATGTCGAGAGATGCTGCACGGGTCGCTCCGTCGCGGTGTTCACATGCGGCCGCGGCCGCTCTTGCTCCTACCATGACTCAGGAGAGGTTGCCTGTCCGTGTCATTGGCGCGCCAAGCCGCAACTTTTTCACGTCCGCCCTCCGGGCTCGGGATGGGCGTCCGATCCCTGGGGCAACCGAGCCGGACGCGCCGCGTTGACCTCTCAAGCGCGATCTTCAAGCGCATCCAACAAGGAGCCCAACGTGACCGCCATCAAGATTTCTGCCGCCGCTGCCACCCTTGTCGTTGCCCTGTCCGGTGCCGCCTTCGCACAGACCGGCATGCCCGAGAGCCACGGCACCAACGCCGCCGGTTCGAAGTCGGGTGTCGTGGGCAAGGGGGACAGCCTCGAGGCCGGCCCGGCGACCACCGGAACCGCGACCGCACCGGGTGCCCGCATGGCACCGGGCAATGCCGTGCCGGCCACTCCCGGTATGACGACCAACGATCCGAGCGCGGCACCGCGCCCCGTGAGCCCGGCGCCGGCCGCCCGCTGAGGCAAGGTCCGACCGTTTTAGGAGAGAGTTGATCGCCCTCTGAAAAGAAAAGGCCGGAGCGATGCTCCGGCCTTTTTCCATGAAAGGGTGCTCCGTCCGGGCGGATCAGCCCTTGGAACGAAGCACGACCTGCGGCTCGCGATGAACTGGTTCGCAATTGCTGACGACCGCATTCAGGACGAAGGGCCGAGAATCGCAGACATAGCTCAGGCCCGGCTCGGGCGCGGGAACGGGGTCACGCGCGACGATCGGGTTCGGCGCGCAAGCACCGGCCGATCCGGCCAGCAGCAGCGCGACGGTCAGGGTCAATCCGCGCATACGATCCTCGGTGGCAGGCGACATTCCGCGACCCTGCTCACCGGGACGGCATGTGACAAGCACATGAGAGGGTCACCGGCCGCTTTGGCGCGACCTGTCTCCTCCCCGCAACATCGTCTCCGATGCGTCAGCCCGCTTTGGTCAACGGCACGACGTTGTGCAGCGTGCGGTCGGACGTCTCGAAGAAACGGCGAATATTGCGGGCCGCCTGACGGATGCGCTGCTCGTTCTCGACCAGCGCGATACGGACGTAATTGTCGCCGTGTTCGCCGAAACCGATACCCGGCGCCACCGCGACGTCCGACTTCTCGAGAAGCAGCTTGGAGAATTCCAGGCTGCCGAGGCTCTGATACTTTTCCGGAATCGGCACCCAGGCGAACATCGACGCCGACGGGCTCGGGATCTTCCAGCCGGTCTTGTCGAACGACTCGATCAGCGCGTCCCGGCGCTTCTTGTAGATCCCGCGCATCTCGACGATGCAATCTTCCGGCCCGTTCAGGGCAGCCGTCGCCGCGACCTGGATCGGCGTGAAGGCACCGTAATCGAGGTAGGATTTCACGCGGGTCAGCGCCGCGAGCAAGCGCTCGTTGCCGACAGCGAAGCCCATGCGCCAGCCGGCCATGGAGAAGGTCTTCGAGAGCGAGGTGAATTCCACCGTGCAGTCGATCGCGCCCGGCACTTCCAGAACGGAGGGTGGCGGCTCGCCGTCGAAATAGACCTCCGCATAGGCGAGGTCCGACAGGATGATGATCTCGTGGCGCTTGGCGAAGGCGACGAGGTCCCGGTAGAAATCGAGGCTCGCGACGTAGGCTGTGGGGTTCGAAGGGTAGCAGACCACGATCGCCACCGGCTTCGGGATCGAGTGCTGCATGGCCTTTTCCACGGCCGGGAAGAAGGCCGGGGTCGGCTCGGCCGGCACGGAGCGGATCACGCCGCCCGCCATCAGGAAGCCGAAGGCGTGGATCGGGTAGCTCGGATTCGGCACCAGCACGACGTCGCCAGGCGCGGTGATCGCCTGCGCCATGTTGGCGAAGCCCTCCTTGGAGCCCAACGTCGCCACCACCTGCGTGTCGGGGTTAAGGCTCACGCCGAAGCGGCGCTTGTAATAATTCGCCTGGGCGCGGCGCAGACCCGCGATGCCCTTCGAGGACGAATAGCGGTCCGTGCGCGGCCGGCCGGCCGTCTCCACCAGCTTGGCGATGACATGACGCGGGGCGTCGAGATCGGGATTGCCCATGCCGAGATCGATGATGTCGGCGCCATTGGCGCGCGCCTGGGCCTTGATCCGGTTGACCTGCTCGAACACGTAGGGGGGCAGGCGCTTGATGCGGTGAAAATCGGTCATGGGCTTCACGGGGTCCGATGCGCGAATCGCATGATTCGCGCGTTCAAAACTGTCATCACTCTGACGTGGTCGGCCTGTCTACCATTTCGGCGGCCCGGAGCCGACCGTTATTGTGCAGGCTGGATCTGGCCGGTGGCGCGGGCGGCGCTCTCGGCGGCGCGGCCCTTGGCCTCGTTACGCCCACGAGCGCCCATCAGATCGTTCTCCAAACTCTTGGTCCCCTCGGCGGTGCGGGCGCTGATGGGTCTGGCGGGCGCCGCGACGCCGACGGGCAGGTAATCGGCGTCGGTCTTGCGGGACTGCACCACGAAGTCGGGAGCCTTCACATCCTTCGGCCCTCCGCCGGCGAGCGTATAGGCGCCGCGCATGGCGTTGAGGTCGCCGGAGCATCCTCCTGCGGCGAGAAGTCCGCCGAGGACGAGGGCGAAGCGCGGAGCAAAGCCGCACCGCCTGTGATTCCGTGATGAAGGCTCTGACATAATGACCTGAAACGTAAGCCGCGCCCTGGCGGAAAGTCGAGGTGCCGCGTTAATTTGTCGAGAACGAGGACGGTTCGGCCGGGCCGTCCCACGGAATAGAAGGGAAATCCACGCGTGACGACCGACAGGACGACACCGCTTCCCAATATCGACGCCTTGTCCCGCAACGCGACGTTGCTGATCGAGGAGTTCACCCGGACGGCCGGCGCCTACATGAAGCCGATCAGCCAGGCCGACCCGCTCGACCCCGAACTGGCCAAGCCCCCGGAAGAGGTCAACGACGTCGTCAAGACCCTCGGCACCGTCGCCGAGCGTTGGATGGTCGATCCGCAGAAGTCCCTCGAAGCCCAGAAGAAGCTCAGCGACGCGTTCATCACCCTGTGGGGCTCGACCTGGCATCGCCTCCAGGGCGAGGAGGCCCCACCCGTGGCTCTGCCCGAGGCGAAGGACAACCGCTTCAAACATGCGGAATGGTCCACCAACCCGATCTTCGACTTCATCAAGCAGAGCTACCTCATCACCTCCCGCTGGGCCGAGGAGCTCGTCGACGAGGCCGACGGGATCGACGAGCATACGCGCCACAAGGCGCAGTTCTACCTTCGGCAGATCGTCGGCGCGCTCTCGCCGACCAATTTCGTGATGACCAATCCCGAACTGATTCGGCACACGCTGAAGGAGAACGGCGCCAATCTCGTGCGCGGTATGAAGATGCTCGCGGAGGATATCGAGGCCGGTAAAGGTCAGCTGCGCGTCCGCCAGACCGATCCGTCCGGGTTCGAGGTCGGCGTCAACGTCGCCGTGTCCCCCGGCGAGGTGGTGTTCCGCAACGACCTGATGGAACTGATCCAGTATTCGCCGACCACCGAGACGGTGCTGAAGCGCCCGTTCCTGATCGTGCCGCCCTGGATCAACAAGTTCTACATCCTCGATCTCAATCCGTCGAAAAGCCTCATCGGCTGGATGGTGTCGCAGGGCCTCACGGTCTTCTGCATCTCGTGGGTGAACCCCGACGAGCGCCATGCCGACAAGGATTTCGAGAGCTACATGCGCGAGGGCATCGAGGCGGCCATCGACGCGATCGGTGTCGCCACCGGCGAGAGCGAGGTCGCGGCGGCAGGATATTGCGTCGGCGGCACTCTGCTGGCGGTGACCCTGGCCATGCAGGCGGCCACCGGCAACAAGCGGATCAAGAGCGCCACCTTCCTGACGACGCAGGTGGATTTCACCCATGCCGGCGATCTGAAGGTCTTCGCCGACGAGGAGCAGATTCGCGGCATCGAAGCCCGCATGAAGAAACGCGGCTACCTCGAAGGCTCCGGCATGGCGGCCGCCTTCAACATGCTGCGCCCGAACGACCTGATCTGGTCCTACGTGGTCAACAACTACGTGAAGGGGCAGACGCCCTCGGCCTTCGACCTCCTCTACTGGAACGCGGACGCCACGCGGATGCCAGCGGCCAACCATTCGTTCTACCTGCGCAATTGCTACCTCGATAACACCCTCGCTCAAGGCCGCATGATCCTCGGGAACGTGCGTCTCGACCTGAAGAAGGTGAAGGTGCCGATCTTCAACCTCGCCACCCGCGAGGATCACATCGCCCCCGCCATCTCGGTCTTCGAAGGGTCATCCAAGTTCGGCGGGCCGGTCGACTACGTGCTGGCCGGGTCGGGTCACATCGCCGGCGTGGTCAACCCGCCTTCCAAGCCGAAATACGGGTACTGGACCGGCGGGGCGGCCAAAGGGCGCCTGGAGGACTGGATTTCGGCGGCGACCGAGCACAAGGGGTCGTGGTGGCCCTACTGGTTCGAATGGCTGGAGAAGCAGGCGCCCGCCCGCGTGCCTGCCCGGATTCCGGGAGAAGGAGGCCTCGCCTCCCTCGGGCCGGCGCCCGGGACCTATGTCCGCATGAAGGCGTGATCGGATCGAATGACCGGGTCGAGAACGCGACCGTCGGTGGCTCGTGCAGCCGGCTGACAGGTGTTCGACTGCCTTTTTTCGAATCCCCGTCACCTCATTCTGAGGTGACGGAGCGTAGGCTTCGAGGGAGCCCTCCAGTTCGCGCAACGGTGTCTGGAGGGCTCCTTCGGGGCGGCTATCGCTGCACCTCAGGATGAGGTCGAGGGGGGAAGATCTCCTCAAAGCCGCGGTGTTCCGGTCGAGGACCCTCAGAATTTCCGCACCAGCGGCGCGGGAGCGATCGGAGCGGCCGGCGTTCCGAAGACGTAGCGGAAGCCTACCGAAACGATGTCCGCGCTGCCGCTCGTATCGGCCGCGAAAGGGATGTCGCGGAAGTTGTAGTCGCGGCCCGGCCCAGCGAGGAGCTTCGAATCGCCCACGAGGAAGAGGTGGGAATACGCGATGTTCAGGGTCAGCTTCTCGCTCCAGCGATAGCTGCCGCCGAGCGAGACGTTGAAGCGGTCGCTGTCGGGCAGCCGCACCGAGCGGTTCGAGAAATCGATGGGCGATTGTTCGTAGGCGAGACCGGCCCGGACAGTGAGGGCCGGCGACCAATCGTACTCGCCGCCGACGGAATAGGTGTAGCCGTCCTTGTAGTTCAGGGGCAGCGTGGTCGCGATGCCGCCGGTGGTGCGGCCGACGATGCCGACATCGCCGAGCCTCGACCAATTGTCCCACTCGAAACCGAGATTGACACGGGCGACCGGGCTGACGGCCTGGGTCAGGCCGACGCTCAGCTTTTCCGGGGTGTTGAGGTTGGCGGTCACCTGCTGGCTCAGGAAGGCCGCCGGCCCCGGCAAGATGAAGGCGCCTTCGATGTCGTGATGCACGGAGGAGCGATAGCCGACGCCCAAAGCCGTCCCCGCCCAGGGGGTGATGAGCACGCCCGCCGTGAAGCCGACGCCCCAGGATTCTCCCTTGAGCGACGCGTTGGGGGCGATGAGCGGGCTGAACGAGAGCGGGAAAGCCTGGCGAAGGGTCAGGCGGAAATACTCGATGTTCGGCCCGGCGGCGATCGAGAGCCACTCGTTGACCTTGAAGCCGATGGTCGGGTTGAACGAGAGCGAGAAGATGCGGCTCGACCGTCCGTAGACTTCGCCAGCCCAGTCATCGCGAGGCTTGGTCACGAGGCCGAACGGAGCGCCGGTCTGGATGCCGATCCAGAGCCTGTCGGTGAGCTGATAGGAGGTGGCGCCGGCCGGAATCACGGCTCCCTGGCCGATGTCGCCGCTGCCGCCCAGTGGCGCGAATAACGGCGAGGTGCCGTCGGTCGGGGTGATCTTGGAGGAGAGGTTGATGAAGCTAAGATTCTGCTCGCTGACCCAGCCGGGGTTCATAGTGATCGTGGCCGGGTTCCAGAACATCGACGAGACGCCGCCGGAGCCGGACGCCGCACCGGCGAAAGCCTGACCTTGGGCAAGGGTGCTCTGTTCGCGTATACCGAACGCGCCGGCCAGGGCTCCCCCCGCCGTCAGGGTCAGGAGCACGGTAGAAATTCCCGCCAGAGCCGCGTTGCGAATCGTCATGGCTATGTCCTCTTCCCGACCCTTGCTTACGATGCTCGGATTTACCGTGGAGTGATCCCCGGCCCGCATCTTGAGCAGAAGAGTGCCGTTCTTGGCCGGTCTATGCAATCCATGTTAGTTGAGGTGTTAATCGTTTCCTAATCTGAGATTTACTTTGAGGATGCATCTGATGACATCATCGGCCTGTGTCACCGAAAAGCATCGTGGTAGATGGTTCACATCTAAACTTTCGGATTTACGTATCGGCGTTCATGCAAGAAAATGCGTATTCTGGCGGGTTTCCCGAGCAGTGTATGAATTATGCAACATGCGCCTGTCCGGCCTCTACACCTTGCCAGGGACGGTGGTGGGACCGATCTCAATGCCAGTCCATCGATCGAAGGGGAGTGAGAGCCGATGAAGCTGGTGCGTCATGGTGATGTGGGCGACGAGAAGCCGGGTCTGATCGATGCTCAGGGCGGATTGCGGGATCTGTCCGGTGTCCTGCGCGATATTTCCGGTTCCGCCCTCGCGACGACGTCGCTGGAGCGGCTGCGGTCCATCGATCCCGAAACCTTGCCGCTCTTGTCGCCGGAGACACGCCTCGGTCCCTGTGTTGGCGGAACGCGCAACTTCATCGCCATCGGGCTGAACTATACCGATCACGCGGCGGAGATCGGCGCGGATATCCCGGCCGAGCCGATCGTCTTCAACAAGGCGCCGTCCTGCATCTCCGGTCCCAACGACCGGGTCATTCTGCCGAAAGGGTCAGCCAAGACGGATTGGGAGGCGGAGCTCGCCATCGTCATCGGCGCACGTGCATCCTACGTCCATGCCAACGAGGCTTTGTCCTATGTGGCCGGCCTCTGCCTCTGCAACGACGTCTCCGAGCGGGAGTACCAGTTCGATCGCGGCGGGACATGGAGCAAGGGCAAGGGCTGCCCGACTTTCGGCCCCCTCGGGCCCTGGCTGGTGACGCTGGACGAGATCCCCGACCCGGCGGCCCTCGACATCTGGCTCGACGTGAATGGCGAGCGGATGCAGACGGGGTCGACCTCGAGGATGATCTTCGACGTCGCCCAGATCGTCGCCTATCTCTCGCATTTCATGATGCTGGAGCCGGGCGACGTGATCACCACGGGAACACCCCCTGGCGTCGGCATGGCGCGCAAGCCTCCGCGTTTCCTCAAGAGCGGGGACGTGATGACCCTCGGCGTCACCGGCCTCGGTGAGCAGCGGCAGGAAATCGTCGCCTTCGACGATTGGACCGCGAAGGTCGCGGCCGGCGAACCGACTCATTGAAACGGGGCGGGGATCGAAATCCCCGCTCGCTCGTCTCCTCTGCTAGAGGCAGCTTGGCCGGTAACCTGCGTCGCGCGGCCCGGCCCATGGCAGTTGGAAGGACCTAATCTTGAGCATCGGACTGATCGCCCTCCTCGACGACATCGCGGGGCTCGCCAAAGTCGCGGCCGCTTCCCTCGACGACGTCGCCGGGCAAGCCGCCAAGGCCGGTGCGAAGGCGGCGGGGGTCGTCATCGACGACGCCGCCGTGACGCCGCGCTACGTCGTGGGCTTCGCGGCCGAGCGCGAATTGCCGATCGTGGGCAAGATCGCCATCGGTTCGCTGCGCAACAAAATGCTGTTCCTGCTGCCGGCGGCCCTGTTGCTGCAGGCCTTCGCCCCCTGGGCCATCACCCCGCTGCTCATGCTCGGCGGGGCCTACCTCTGCTACGAGGGCACCGAGAAGGTCTACGAGGCGCTGTTCCCGCACAAGGCCCATGCGCATGAGGCCAAGCTCGACGCCGATGCCGGGGACGGCCAGGCTCTGGAAGCGCGCAAGGTCTCCAGCGCGATCAAGACGGATTTCATCCTGTCGGCCGAGATCATGGCGATCTCCCTGGCCTCCCTCCCGGAAGGCAGCATCTGGACGAAGGCGATCGTGCTCGCGGTCGTTGCCATCGGCATCACAGTCTTCGTCTATGGCGGCGTGGCGCTCATCGTGAAGGCGGACGATGCCGGGGTCGCGATGGCTAAGAACAAGTCGGCGTCCGTGTTCGGCAGCGCGATCCGCGGCTTCGGCCGTGCCCTGGTCAAGGGCATGCCGGTCTTCCTGCAGCTTCTGGCCATCATCGGCACAGCCGCGATGATCTGGGTCGGCGGCGGCATCCTCGTCCATGGTCTCGAAGGTTACGGCCTGCCCCAGGTCGCCCACGTGATCCACGAAGCCGCTGCCGGCAGCGCGAAGATGGTGCCGCCGGTCGGACCCGTCGTCGAATGGATCGTCACCGCCATCGGCTCCGGCATCGTCGGTCTGGTGGTCGGGGCTGCGCTGATTCCGATCACGAGTTACCTCATCGCGCCGCTCTGGTCGGGCCTGTCGGGGTTGCGCGGCAAGACGGCGTGAGGGGGCTATCCTGGCCGGCTTGAAGCCAAATGCATCGGGGCATGCGGCCGGCCCGGCTTGATTTTCCGGCGAAGATTCGCCTCATGGGGCCATGACTGACACCGTGGCTCCCCTCTCCCCCTTCCCCGCCACCGAGATCCCTGCGATCCGGCACGATTGGACCGTGGCGGAGATTCAGACGATCCACGACCTGCCGCTCCTCGACCTCGTGTTCCGGGCGGCACAGGTCCACCGCGTGCATAACGACCCGGCCGATATCCAGCGCGCCGCCCTGCTGTCGATCAAGACCGGCGCCTGTCCGGAGGATTGCGCCTATTGTCCACAATCGGCGCATCACAAGGGCACCGGCCTGCCGCGTGAGCGCCTGATGGCGGTGGACAAGGTGCTGAAGGAGGCCGCCGCCGCGAAAGCCGCCGGGGCCCATCGTTTCTGCATGGGTGCCGCCTGGCGCCAGCCCAAGGACGGGCCGGAATTCGATACGGTCCTCTCCATGGTGCGCGGTGTCCGCGGCCTCGGAATGGAAGCCTGCGTCACGCTCGGCATGCTCACCCCGTCCCAGGCCGGGCGCCTCGCCGAGGCCGGGCTGACCTCCTACAACCACAACCTCGATACCGGCCCGGATTTCTACGGCGACATCATCTCGACTCGGACCTACGAGGATCGCCTCAACACCCTTCAGAACGTGCGCGATGCCGGGATCGGCGTCTGTTGCGGCGGCATCGTCGGCATGGGCGAGGGCGTGAAGGACCGCGCGGCGATGCTCCAGGTGCTCGCCAACCACGCCCCCCATCCCGAGAGCGTTCCGATCAACGCCCTGGTGGCCGTCGAGGGGACACCTCTCGAGGACCGTCCGCCCGTGGACCCGCTCGATCTCGTCCGGATGTGCGCCACCGCCCGCATCGTCATGCCGAAGGCGCGTGTGCGTCTCAGCGCCGGCCGCAAGGGGCTCACCCGAGAAGCGCAGATCCTATGCTTCCTCGCCGGCGCGAACTCGATCTTCTACGGTGAGCGTCTTCTCACCACGGCCAATAACGAGACCGACGCCGATGCGGAACTGCTTCGCGACATCGGCATCACCGTGCCGGGCCTGACCCTGGCGGCGGCGGAATAAGCTCAGAGCGAAATTGGCGCGCGGTCCGGGATCACGATCCGGAAGCGGGCGCCCTCGCCTTCCTGCGTCTGATCGAGGGTGAGACGCCCGCCCTGAAGCTGGATCAACTCGGCGGCGATCGGCAGGCCGAGCCCCGTCCCCCCCGCGCGCATCGACCCCTCGAAGGGCGCGAACAGGTTCGCTCGCGCCCGTTCGGGAAGCCCGGGTCCGTTATCCGAGACGACAACGGTCAGGTTTCCCGAACCCGGCTTACCGTGGCGGCTGGCCTCGATCTCGATGACCGGATCGGGCGCTCCGGCTTTCTCGGCGCCCATGGCCTGCACGGCGTTGCGCACGATGTTGGTGAGCGCGCGCGAGAACTGGTCCGGATCGATCTCCACCTCGATATCCGGCTCGCATACGACGCGGATCGTCACGCGTGACGCGTCGTCGAGCCTCGCCAGATCGGACAGTTCGGCCAGCAGCGGTGCGAGCTGGATTGTGCGCCGCTGCGGCATTGCCTCGGTCGCCCGACCATAGGCCAAGGTCTCCTCGCAGAAACGGATCGCCCGGCCGAGCGTGGCGAGGAGGCGGGGGGCGATACGCTCCACCGCCGGGTCGGACACCGTCTCAAGACGGTCTCCGAGCAGCTGGGCGGTGGTGAGGAGGTTGCGCAGCTCGTGGTTGATCTTGCTCACCGACAGGCCAAGCTCGGCGAGGCGGCGCTTCTGGCGTAGCTCGCCCGCGAGCGCCGTCTCCATACGGGCGAGGGCCACCTCTGCATGGCCGATCTCGTCGGTCCTGCGCGAGGGCGTGATGATGCGGTCGCTCCCCTGGGGATCGTCCGCGAATTCCGTGATGTTGCGGGCGAGGCGCCGAACCGGGCGAACGATGATCCGCTGCAGCATCAGGAAGACGAGGCCGGCCACCGTGGCGGCGATCGCCAGCGACGAGAGCAGCAGACGATCGGCGAAGTCGATCAGCGCCTCGCGCAGGGGCGCTTCGTCGAGCAGGATTTCCACGAGGTCGAATCCGTCCCGCCCATGGCCAATGACCCGGATCGGACCCTGATTCTCGGAGAAGACGGTCCGCCATGCCCCCCCGATGGAGGTGATCCAGTCATGCGAGCGCAGGTCGACATGGCCGGTGACCTCCGACGGCACGGCGTCCACCGCGAGCAGGCGGCGTGTGCCGTCGCCGCGAACCGCGATGGCGCTGGCGCCGACACCCTTCAGAAGATGCCGGGCCAGTTCATCCGAGACATGCTGATCCGGCGAGGCATCGAGGACCAGAGCGGCGATCTGCGCGGCGGCGATCCGGTCCGACAGCCACATGCGTCGGTAATTCGCGACGGTGGGCACGTAGATCAGGATTTCGACGAGGGCGACGAAGGCGATGGTCACGAGGAACAGCCGGCCCGACAGGCCGAGATGTCGGCCGATCCCCGCCCGAGCCTCCGCTGCGACGGGGACAGGTGATTCCATGTCGGCGCGTGGCGTCGCGTCCATCACGGGGTCCCGATCATCCCTGCTCCCGGGTTTCTTTGCTCGTCCCGGTTGCTCCGGCGCGGCACCGGGCCAGCACCGGTATTCCGTTCCCTCGGCGTCGAACGACACATGTCGATCTTGTTGTTTGCATGACGGTTACGCTTCGCGCGCGGCCCCGTCGAGTACCCCGCAATGGGGATCTGGTGTGAGGGGCTAGGACGGACCCGCGCGTCTGCGGGCGAAGCGGCGTCTCAACGCGATGGAGAGGAGCGCGAAAGCGGCGATCCCGCCGAGGCCCGCGGCTGTCTTGACGGTCACCAGCGACCGCAGGGACAGGGCCTCGTCGCACGCGGCGGCGCCGCTCTCCAGGCACGCCGCCTTGGCGGCTTCGTTGGCCGCGATGACGTCCTCGATCGCCGCTCCGGCCGCCGCATAGACGAAGGCGCCGGGGGCCAGGCCGAGAAACGTGGCGAGCACGAAGGTGCGTAGGGATACGCCAAAGGCCGCCGGGGCGAGGTTGGTCATCCAGAACGGAAAGATCGGCAGGAGCCGCAGGACGAGGATGTAGCCGAACGCGTCGTCGCGAAATCCGGCGGCCAGACGTCCGAGGCGCGGTCCGGCGCGGGTGACGAGAAACTCGGACATCGGACCACGGCCGATGGAGAAGACGATGGCCGCCCCGGTCGTCGCCGAGACGAGAGCGATCCCCGCCCCGGTGGTCGTCCCGAATAGAAAGCCCGACAGGATGGTCAGCACCAGCGAGGCCGGCACGGACACGATCACGCAGCCGATATAGACGAGGCAGGCGATCCCGATGGACCGCAACCGGTCCTCGGCCACCGCCTCCATGAGCGCTGCGCGATAGGACAGCAGGCGGTCCAGGCTGAAGAGATGCGGCGCTCCGGAGACGAGCACACCCAGCGACAGGGCCACCAGGGCGAGGACGGGCAGCCACCGCATGGCGCGTCGGAGCGCGCCGCTCGAGTTGCGTGTCATGTCCCCGCTTCGCCGCGCCGGATCAGCCGGCCTTCCGCATCCTCAGGATCTTGAAGAATCCACCGGGAAAGGTCGGTGAGACGCCGATAAACTCGACGCCGTTGCGCTGAGCCCAGGCCTCGATCCGGGTCGATTTGAACGCCGAGGACCAGCCGATCTTGGTGCAGAGCGGCGCCACGATTTCCTCGACCTTGGCCACGGCCCCCTTGGTCTGGCCGAAATGGTTGGCGAGCACGATCTCTCCGCCCGGTCGCACCACCCGGAGGAATTCCGACAAGGCGGCCTCCGGGTCGGGCACCAGGGTGATCAGGAACTGCGCGACCACGGCATCGAAGCTGGCATCGGCATAGCCGAGGCGGCACACATCCATCACCTGCAGGCCGCGGACATGGGTGAGCCGGCGGCGGAGTACCTTGGCGCGGGCGCGCTTCAGCATGTCTTCGGAGAGGTCGACGCCGCAGACGAAACTGCCCGCCGGATAATAGCCAAGGGACAAGCCGGTGCCGACGCCGGCCTCCAGGATGCGCGGCCCGCAGGCGGTGGCGGCCATCACCGCATCGCGCGCGGCAGGCTCGGTCAGCTTGTCGTAGACGACGTCGTAGACCGGTGCCCAACGGGCATAGGCCTTGCGCATCAGGGCCGTGCTCGGACCGGCCTGCGGCTCGCTCAGCATATCGTCTCTAGATCCTGCGGATGGGAAGGTTTTGGCTCGGGTCTGCGGGTCGGCGTCAGGCGGCTTGCGCCGCTCCGGCTGCCAACGCGTCGATGCGACGAATGGTGCCGCCGCCGAGCACACGCGAGCGTGGGCCGTCATCGGCATAAATGACGCAGGCCTGGCCCGGAGAGACGCCGTCTTCCGGTGTGGCCAGGACGACCTCGGCGGCCGCCCCGTCCCGATCGACCGTCAGATGCGCGGCTCGCGGCTCCCGGGTCGAGCGGACCCGCACGGCCACCGGCATGTCGACGACCCCGCCGGGGGGCATGCCGCCGAGCCAGTTCAAGTCGTCGAGCCGGATGCGGCTGGTGGCCAGGGCGGAACGCGGACCCACCACCACGCGGGCGGAACCCGGCTCCAGGCGGATCACGTAGAGCGGCTCTCCGACGGCGAGGCGAAGGCCCTTCCGCTGCCCGATTGTGTAATGGATGATGCCGTCATGCTGGCCGAGCACGCGACCTTCGAGATCGACGATGTCGCCGGCGCGCGCCGCATCCGGCCGCAGCTTGGCGATGACGTCGGCGTAGCGCCCCTGGGGCACGAAGCAGATGTCCTGGCTATCGGCCTTCTCGGCAATGGCGAGGCCGAGTTCGCGGGCGAGGCGACGGGTCTCGTCCTTGGGCAGTTCGCCCAGGGGGAAACGCAGGAAATCGAGCTGCTCGGCTGTGGTGGCGTAAAGGAAGTAGCTCTGGTCGCGGGCCGGATCCAGGGCGCGGTAGAGGCCGCGCCCGCCGGCTTCGAGGGGGCGACTGGCCACGTAATGGCCGGTCGCCAGCACGTCGGCATCGAGGTCGCGGGCGGTGGCCAGAAGATCGCGGAACTTGATCGAGCGGTTGCACTCGACGCAGGGGATCGGCGTCTCGCCGGCCAGATAGCTCTCGGCGAAACGGTCGATCACCGATTCCCGGAAGCGGTCCTCGTAATCGAGGACGTAGTGCGGGATGCCGAGCGTCTCGGCGACCCGGCGCGCATCGTGGATGTCCTGGCCCGCGCAGCAGGCACCCTTGCGATGGACCGCCGCCCCATGGTCGTAGAGCTGCAGCGTGATCCCGACGACATCGTAGCCCTGTTGGCTGAGCAGGCCTGCCACCACGGAGGAATCCACGCCGCCGGACATGGCGACGACGACACGCGTCTCGTGCGGGGCCTTGGGGAGGTCGAGGGAGTTCATCACGTCACGGGTTCGCCGGCAGGCCGCAGCGCCCGCATATGCGGAGTCTATAGCGACCCTGAGGTCGAACTTCCAGGCACGCGCGAGGCAGGGCTCGCATACCGGAGCACCGAACCCGGCAAATCCTGCCGGGACGGGGACGATTTCGCCGGGTCGCGTCGGTAAGATTCAAAGGCGGGAAAAAATTTGGTTGTTAAATCAACGGGTTGCGGCGCGTGAGCCGTGGCTCGAAGTTTGCGCGGTGGGGGCGAGGAGATGACGTCCCATGGCCACCACGTCGATCAGCGGAGAAAAGGGCGTGCGGTTGGCGAGCGCGGTCGCCGCGCGTCCCGCCATGCCTCTTTCGGCCGCTTCCGATGGCCTCGAACGTTTCAGCATCCCGGTCGAAGGGCCAGGCTCGGGCGCGATACCAGTCTCACGCGGAGCGGCAGAGCCGAAGGCGGCGATCCGAGACGGTGGAGCAGCCAAACCTGTCGCTACGGCGTCGCTGGGTTCGGCGATCGCGCAATCCGCCTTGCCGATCTCGGATCTGGTCCGGTTGGCAAAGGCTACGATCCCGTCGTCACCGCCTTCGACAGACAGTGCCGCAGGACAGATGGCGGATGCGGCCGAGACAGGACTGCCGCGAGCCCGAGAGGACGAGGATCCGGCGACGCCGCCGAGCGAGTCCGGCCTTGGCGGTTTCCCGTGGCTGAGCGAGCAACGGACCAATGTTGTCGCCGAGCCAGCTCAAATGCCGCAGCAAGGCGGCAAGGCAGGCTTGCCAGTCATCGACGGCGCCGAACCTTCGCCCGTGCAGGCTCGGCAGGGGCAGGTCCCGGACGCTCCGCCGGGTCAAGCCTTGCTGCCCATTGCGGGGAACGGTCGTCTGTCCGCCTCCCGGGTTCAGACCGGAAGTGCCTTGCCTTCCTCGACCTTGCCTCCCTCTACAATGGTACAGGCGGCCGCGACCGCTCCGGTTCAGGCCATCGTTTCCGAGGCTGCGGAGGCCAACCCGGTCACGACGGCGGAAGAGCCGAGCGAGGACGTGGCGGTCCCAGCGGACGGTATGGTGCCCAATGCGACCGGCATGATGACTCTCGCCGTCGCTCCGCCCGAATCCGTCGCGCTTCCGCCCGCGGCGAACGCCCCCGCGATGGCGACACAGGCCGGTGCCGCGCCCCCTCCGAACGCCGGGGAAATCGTTTCACACGGCATAGGCGCTGCGAAAGCCGCCGACGGTCGCCCTGCCGCCCTCGCCGCGCTCGGAACCGACCGCTCGGCCTCCTCCGAGCGCGAGACCATATCGGTCAAGGCTTTCGATGAGTTCGCTTCCGGTTCGGCAATGGCCTCCGGCGATCTCGCTTCAGCCCCAGCCACGCCGTTCGGCCCAGCGCCGGCGGCCCCGCTTCCCGCGCCCGCACCAGAACCCGCTAGCCTCCTCCCCCAGGCCCAGGCTGCGCCGGTCCCCCTCGGCGCGGTGGCGATGACCATCGGGCTGCGGTCGTTGGCCGGGTCCAACCGTTTCGAAATCAGCCTCGATCCCAAGGATCTCGGACGGATCGACGTGAATCTCGACATCGACAAGGACAACGGCACGGTCACTGCGCATCTCACGGTCGATCGGCCGGAGACCCTGGCCCTGCTGCAACGCGATGTCGGCAACCTGCAACAGGCCCTGTCACAGGCCGGTTTCGACTCAGGGGATGTCGGCATCAACCTGTCCCTGCGCAGCGACACCGGCTCCACCGGGGGCAATGGCGCCGAGCGGGATGGCGGGGGCAGCCGCGACGGCCGTTCCGGCAATGGCGGTGCCGACCTGAAAGAACAACGCCTTCCCAACGACGCCGTGCCGCTGCGAATGCTGCGCGGTCTCGGCGGTCTCGACATCCGAATCTGAGGACACTGCCATGACATCGGGCATCACCGGAGCTTCGAGCAGCTCCTCCATCACGAACCCGAATACCGCCACCGGCGCTTCGCAGGAGATCGCCGGTAATTTCCAGCAGTTCCTGACCCTGCTGACGACACAGCTCAAGAACCAGAACCCGATGGACCCGCTGGACACCAACCAGTTCACGCAGCAACTCGTGCAATATGCCGGCGTCGAGCAGCAGCTGAAGTCGAACGACCGGTTGGACTCGATCCTCAACAATGCGAAGGCGTCCAGCGCCGCAGCAGCGACCGGCTTCATCGGTCAGAGCGTGACGGCGGACGGGCGGGTCGCCA
Source organism: Methylobacterium sp. CM6241 (assembly GCF_054817845.1). NCBI lineage: Bacteria > Pseudomonadati > Pseudomonadota > Alphaproteobacteria > Hyphomicrobiales > Methylobacteriaceae > Methylobacterium > Methylobacterium sp. CM6241. The sequence goes on along the minus strand of NZ_CM139246.1, from coordinate 2,725,608 downwards.
ACCTGAAGGATGGTTCGGCGGTCTGGACGCTGACCCCGGCGCGGGCCGCCAAACAGGCGACGATGACGATCAGCGATGCCAAGGGCAACGTGGTGGCGACACAGTCGAAGGCGCTGACCGCGGGTGCGCAGACTTTCGCCTGGGACGGGCGATCCACATCGGGTTTCACCTCCGCCAACGGCAGCTACTCGATCAAGATCGATGCGTTCGACGCCACTGGTGCACAGGTTAGCGTCGATACGCAGGTCGCCGGAAAAGTCGATGGCGTCGATCTCAGCGGTACAGAACCGGTGCTGCTGATTGGCAATTCGCGGCTGCCGATATCGAGCGTTCAGAACATCGGAGCCGGGTTGTCCACATGATCGTGGAAAAAACGAATCAGATGCAATCGATCCGCTTCAACATATCTTAAGCGGGCGCAAGTACCTTCCTGGCTCGACAGGTCAGTCGAGTTGTAGAGCGTATCATGACCGAACCAAGCCGCCCGAGAGTCAAATACGTCATCGGGCCAGATGGCAGTCCGTTGACCATTGCCGATCTTCCGCCGACCACGACCAGACGGTGGGTTATCCGCCGGAAGGCGGAAGTCGTCGCAGCCGTACGTGGCGGACTTCTCAGTCTCGAGGAAGCCTGCCAGCGCTATACCCTCACCACCGAGGAATTCCTGAGCTGGCAGTTCTCCATCGACCAGCACGGTCTCGCCGGATTGCGCACCACCCGCATCCAGCATTACCGCCACTGAGGTCAATGGAATTCGGCGTCCACTCCGGATGCCGAGACAATGCCTCGGACCACCGTCGATCCACGAAAGAACCGCGCCCCCTCAAGGGCGCGGTTCTTTCGTTATGGGCACCGCCGCGTCAGGACCGAGTCACACCCTTTTTTCATTCGTTAAGACAATCGTTAACCGAACGCTAACCACGGCCTGGGCAAATTTTGCCGAGTGAGCGCGGCCCTTCCGTCGCTCCGGTTCGGGTGGGTACGTCGCGTCGTGAAGTCGGTTCTCGAACTGGTGACGAAGTTGGGACCGGCACGGCTCGCGGCCATGGCGGCCGTGACGCTGACGTTGATCGGCTTCTTCGCCTTCGTCATCCTGCGCGTCTCGAAGCCCGATATGGGTGTCCTCTTCGCCGACCTGTCGATGCAGGATTCGGGCGCCGTGATCCGCGACCTCGATGCGCGCGGCATCAAATACGAAACACGGGGCGATGCCGGCCAGACCATCATGGCGCCTCGGGCCGACCTGCCGCGACTGCGGATGGACCTCGCCGGCAAGGGTTTGCCCAGCGCTTCCGGCGTCGGCTACGAGATCTTCGACAAGGGCGATGCGTTCTCGTCGACCAATTTCGTTCAGAACGTCAATCATTTGCGCGCGCTCGAGGGCGAGCTCGCACGCTCGATCCGGGCCATCGGCCGGGTCCAGGCCGCGCGCGTGCACCTCGTCATACCGGAGCGCCGCCTGTTCGAGCGCGACCGCGAATTGCCGAGCGCCGCCATCGTGCTCAAGCTCGTCGGCGACATGGACCCGTCCCAGGTCCGCGCCATCCGTCACCTCGCCGCTTCGGCGGTGGAAGGCCTGAAGCCGGAGCGGATCTCCATCGTCGACGAGCGCGGCCGCCTGCTGGCGGACGGGGCACGGGGTGCGGAGGCCGAGACCGGCGCCGGCATGGAGGAGAAGCAGGTCGGCCTCGAGCGCCGTCTGCGGTCCCAAATCGAAGAGATCGTGGCCGGCATCGTCGGCGCGGGTCGCTCGCGGGTGCAGGTCACCGTGGAGCTCGACCGGAACCGCATAGAGAGCCGTTCGGAGACCTTCGATCCAGAGAGCAAAGTCATCCGTTCGACCCAGACCCGCAGCGAAAGCGCGCTCACCGGTGGGACAGAGGGCGCCGTGACGGTCGGCAACGAACTGCCGGGCGCCAACCAGCCGACACCGAATCCCAACTCGAAGGATTCTACGAAGAAGGACGAGGAGACCACGAATTACGAGATCTCCCGCGTCACCAAGACGGTGGTCGAGGAAGGCGGACGTCTGAAGCGCCTGTCGGTGGCGGTCCTCGTCGACGGCGCCTACGTGCCGGGGGCCGATGGACGGCCCGTCTATCAGCCGCGCCCCGCCAACGACATCGAGCGGATCGCCACCCTGGTCCGTACCGCTATCGGATACGACAAGGACCGGGGTGACCAGGTCGAAGTGGTCAACCTACGTTTTGCCGAGACGCCCGCTCCCGTCGAGTTCACCGAGCCGTCGCTGATCCAGTCGTTCCTGGCGCCGTCCAAGGAAGACGTCATGCGGATGGTCGAACTCTCCGTGCTTCTGATCCTGACCGTGATCGTCCTCATGGCCGTGGTCCGTCCCCTTCTACGCCGCGTCCTCGCCTCGGAGCCCGCCCAGGCCATCCTGATGGCGGGTCCGGCACTGGCCGGCGGCGAGCCGGGCCCCGACCAGGTCCTGGTGGCACGCGACAACCCCACCGCCCGCCTCGTCGACTTCGCGCAGCTGAACGGCAAGGTCCAGGCGGAGACCGTCCAACGGGTGGTGGACATGGTCCGCGGCAGTCCGAGCGAGACGGTAGAGGTCCTGCGCAACTGGATCCACGACAGTTGAGCGGGTGGGCGATGGTCTTCGAAACGGCAGCCACAACGGTGAAGAGGAGTGAGGCATGTCCTCGGGGTTGAGCGTCATCCCGGATCAGGAACTCGGCAAGGCGGGCTTGAACGCCATGACCGGCGCCCAGCGCGCGGCTGCACTCCTCCTGCTCCTCGGCGAGACGGAGGGCGCGCCGATCTGGCAGATGCTCGACGAGGAAGAGGTCAAGATGGTCTCGCACGCCATGGTCCAGCTCGGATCATTGGAGGCGGAGACCGTCGAGAGGCTGATCGTGGATTTCGTCTCGCGGCTCTCCTCGGGCGGCGGCATCACCTCGAACTACGAGCGCACCGAATCGCTGCTTCTCAAGATCTTTCCCACCGAGCAGGTCTCGGCGATCATGGCGGAGATCAAGGGCGCTTCGGGCAAGCGGGTCTGGGCGAGCCTGACGCAGATCGACCCCGAGATCCTCGCCTCGTTCCTGCGCAACGAATACCCGCAGACGGTGTCCGTCGTGCTGTCGAAGGTGCGGCCGGATTACGCCGCCAAGGTCCTGACGATCCTGCCCGAGGATTTCGCCATCGACGTCCTCAACCGCATGCTGCGGATGGAGACGGTGCAGAAGGAAGCCCTGCGCCACATCGAGGAGACCTTGCGCGTCGAGTTCGTCTCGACCATCGCGCAGACCACGCGGCGAGACGCCCATGAACTGATGGCGGACGTGTTCAACGCCTTCGACCGCCAGACCGAGGGCCGGTTCCTCGCGGCCCTGGACCAGGCCAATCGCGGCTCGGCCAAGAAGATCCGCCAGCTCATGTTCACCTTCGAGGATCTCCTGAAGCTCGATGCGGGCAGCGTGCAGACGCTGTTGCGCAAGGTCGACACCGATACCCTGTGCCGCGCGCTCAAGGGCGCCGACGAGCGCGTGCGCAACTTCTTCCTCAAGAACATGTCCACCCGCGCGGCCAAGAACATCAACGACGAGATGGGCTCGCTGGGGCCGATTCGGCTCAAGGACGTCGATGAGGCGCAAGCCAAGATGACCGAGCTCGCCAAGGAACTGGCCGAGAAGGGTGAGATCATGATCGCCAAGTCCAGTGGCGAAGAGGAGCTGGTCTATTGAACGCCCGCCGGTTCCTGTTCGACACCGACTTCCGGCCGCGCGAGGGCGCGACCGTCTCGCCGAAGGAGGCGGCGGCCCTGGCCGAGGCCGTGGCGCAGGCCCATGCGAGGGGTGTCCAGGAAGGGCGCGCCCAGGCCGAGGCCCAGGCCCAGGCTCGCATGGCGGATGCCCTCACCCGCGTCGGCCTCGCCGCCGCCGGCCTCATCGGCCAGGCGGATTCGCGGGACGCGGCCCGCGAGGAGGAGGCCATGGCCTTCGCCGTATCCCTGGCGCGTCGTATCGCCGGCGATGCCCTCGATGCCCATCCGCTGGCGGCGATCGGCGACGCGGCGCGGGCCGCCCTGCAGCACCTGCGCGGCGTGCCGCATCTCGTCGTGCGCGTGAACGACAGACTGGTGGACGAAGTCGAGGCGCTGGTGAAGAGCCTCGCCCGCGAGCGCGGCTTCGAAGGGCGTCTGATCGTCCTCGGGGAGCCCGACCTCGCCCCCGGCGATGCCCGCATGGAATGGGCCGATGGCGGGGTGGTGCGTGACCGTGCCCGTATCGAGGCCGCCGTGCTCGAAGCCATCGGCCATCCTCTCGAATCCTGATCCGTCGACGACCCCCCCTGTAACGCGCGACTTTGAAAGATCCTGATGGCCGACGATTTCAGCCTGCCGCTTCTCAATGGCGGCGACGCGTCCTTCGACGGGCTCGGCTCCGAATCGATTCGTGAGGCGCCCACCACCCCGAAGAGCGCCGCCGATCTCGAACAGGTCTTCGATGTCCCGGTCATGGTCTCCGCCGTGCTGGGGTCGTCCCGCATGCCCATCGGCGACCTGCTGCGGCTGCAGCCCGGCGCGGTGCTGGAACTCGACCGCAAGGTCGGCGAGGCCATCGACATCTTCGTCAACAACCGCCTCGTCGCGCGTGGGGAGGTCGTCCTCGTGGAGGAGCGCCTCGGCGTGACGATGACCGAGATCATCAAGAGTGACCACTGATCCCGCCCGCCGCGCTGCTGCGCGAGGCTCCACCGACACAGGATACTAGACCATGCGGCTCCTCATCATCGGACGCTTGAGCGGCGAACTCGTCACCGCCTCGAAGATCGCCATGAGTCGCGGCGCGGCCGTGACCCATGCGGACGGGGTGGCGCAGGGTCTCGCCGTGCTGCGCGCCAAGGGCGCCGACCTCGTCATGATCGATGTGGGCCAGCCGATCCGCGAACTCGTGACCGCGCTCGCCGACGAGCGCATCCGCACCCCGGTGGTCGCCTGCGGCGTCGCCACCGATGCCAAGGCGGCCGTGGCCGCGATCCAGGCGGGTGCCCGCGAATACATCCCCCTGCCGCCCGATCCGGAATTGATCGCCGCCGTGCTGCAGGCGGTCTCCGAGGACGGACGCGCCTTCGTCTGGCGCGACGCCTCCATGGAGCGGGTGGTGAAGCTCGCCGAGCAGGTCGCGCGGTCGGAAGCCTCGGTGCTGATCACCGGCGAGAGCGGCACCGGTAAGGAGGTGCTCGCCCGGCACGTCCATATGAAGTCGACCCGTTCGAGCCGGCCCTTCGTCTCGGTCAACTGCGCCGCGATCCCGGAAGCTCTGCTCGAATCCGAACTGTTCGGCCACGAGAAGGGCGCCTTCACCGGCGCCGTCGCCCGCCGGATCGGCCGGTTCGAGGAAGCCAATGGCGGCACGCTGCTGCTCGACGAAATCTCCGAGATGGATGTCCGCCTGCAATCGAAACTGCTGCGCGCGCTGCAGGAGCGGGTGATCGATCGGGTCGGCGGCACGGCCCCCGTGAAGGTCGATATCCGGGTGCTCGCCACCTCCAACCGCAACCTCATCGACGAGGTCCGAAAGGGCACGTTCCGCGAGGATCTGTTCTACCGCCTCAACGTCGTGCACCTGCGCCTGCCGCCGCTGCGCGAGCGCCCGGCCGACATCCTCGAGCTGGCCTCCCACTTCGCCAAGAAATACGCCGAGGTGAACGGCGTGCCGGTCCGTGTCCTGAGCCGCGAGGCGCAGGCGATCATTCGTGAGAATCCGTGGCGCGGGAACGTGCGCGAACTCGAGAACACCCTCCACAGGGCGGTCCTGCTGGCGACGGGCCCGGAGATCGACGCCGACGCGATCTCCACCCCGGAGGGCGAATCCTTCGCCCGTTCTGCCGGGCCGGTGGAACGCGCCGCCCAGGTCGCCGAGGCCGCCACCCGTGGCCTCGTGGGGCGGACGGTGGCTCAGGTGGAATGCGAGCTGATCCTCGACACGCTCGACCATTGCCTCGGCAACCGTACCCATGCCGCCAAGATTCTCGGCATCTCGATCCGCACCCTACGCAACAAACTCAATGAATATGTCGATGCCGGCATCAGCGTCGCCGAGCCCGGCAGTGTCCGGGCCGTGGCGGCCTACGGCTGAACGGCGCGGAGCCGGCGAGGCGACACGCCCCGTTGCCGCCCCTCCCCCCCATGGTTAGGTGTGGCGGCGGCGGCGCCCACTCCCCTCGGTGCGCCGGATGTGGAACGGGCACCCGGATTTGGCAAAGCACGACAAGGACACAACCGTGCGGACGGCGAAGTCGGGTTATTCCGACATTGTCCTGGTCTGCGCGAAATGCACCAAGCGCGTCGGCCTGAAGAAGGACGAGATCCGGGGGCGGCTCAAGCGGGAGGCGAAAAGGCGCGGCCTCGGCGGGATGACCCGCGTGGTGTCCACGGGCTGCCTCGGCCCCTGCCCGAAGCGGTTCGTGGCGGTGGCGACCTCCTTCAGCCTCTCGCGCAACCGCATCGTGCTGATTGATCCCGAGGGTAATGCCGAGCAGGCCCTCGATACGGTCTATCCGCCCGCCCGCCGGTCCGAATGAAGCGATCTCCGATTTCGGCCCCAATGCCGCTTTAGGGCGGATCCGGGATCAATTTGGGTGGCAGGCTTTGCGCCGGATGCGGTGCCCGCCGAGCAGAAGAGGATCGTCGCCCTTGGCGCTCGTCCATTCCACAGGGTTGTACCGGTGACGCGCCGGGTCGTGGCGCCTCCTCCCGCCCGTACGGGCGCCGTGAGGCACGTCCTGCGATACCTGCCCGTCCTGGGGACGGTACTCGGCCTCGTCCTGGCGATCTGGCTGGTGGCGACCCACGATATCGCCTCGGTGACGGATGCCTTCGGGCGGATCGGGATCGTCGGGCTCGCCGGCATCGTGCTGATGCGCGTCGTCATCCTGTCGCTCTGCGGTCTCGCCTGGGAGCGGGTGCTACACCGGCTCGCGGCCACCGCCGAGGCGGGAGCGTTCCTCATCCTCCGTTTCGTGCGGGACGGGATCAACGTGCTCCTTCCTGTGGCCTCCGTCGGGGGGGACGTGGTCGGCGGGCGTCTCCTCACCTTCTGGGGGGTCCCGGGCAAACTCGCCGCCGCCTCGATCCTGGTGGACATGCTGATCCAGGTCGGCACGCAGGCCCTCTTCGTGCTCATCGGCGTCGCGTTACTGATGCAGATGGAAGGCGAGTCCGCCGCATCCCTCGCGGCTTGGGCCCTGCGGGCGCTCGGCGTCACCGCCATCGTGCTCACCGCCTTCTTCGTCTTCCAGCGCAGTCCGCTCATCCGGGGTGTCGAGCGCCGCATCGCCGAGCTCGCCCGTCGCTTCCTGCGCGACCAGGAGGAGGCCGTCCCCGGCTCGGTGCCTGCCGATGCGGGCGTGCATGGCGCTCTCGATACGGTCTGGGCCCCGAAGCGCTGGCTCCTGCTGTTCCAAGGCGTCGTCCTGCACCTCCTCGCCTGGATGCTCGGTGCCACTGAGATCTGGATCGCGCTGACCTGTATGGGCGTGGAGGGCGTGGGCCTCGCCGAAGTCATCATCATCGAGGCCTTGAGCCAGGCCATCAAATCGGCGGCCTTCCCGGTGCCCAGCGGATTAGGGGTTCAGGAAGGCGGGTTCGTTCTGGTTGGCGGCCTGTTCGGCATCGACCCCGGCACCGCCATCGCCCTGTCGCTTGCCAAGCGCGTGCCGGACGTGGTGCTCGGCCTGCCCTCCCTGATCCTGTGGCAGACCCTCGAGGCCCGCCGCGCCACGATCCTGCCGCCGCGCGGCTGAACCCTTCTCAGGTCGAGATCGTCGCCACCGATCCGCCATCGACGCGCAGATTGGCGCCGGTGACGAAGCTCGCTTGTTCGGAGCAGAGGAACGCCACGGCCGACGCTACTTCCTCCGCCCGTCCCCGGCGCTTGGCCACCATGCCGGGGCGCTCCTCGTCGAGGAAGCTCGCGATCGCCTCATCGAAGGAGGTCCCCTTCTCCTCGGCGCGCTTCTTCATCATAGCGTCGGTCATCGGTGTGGCGATGAAGGCGGGGGAGACGGTGTTCACCAGGACGCCATCCGGCCCATAGGCCTTGGAGAGACCCTTGGCGAGGCTGAGGATTCCGGCCTTCGCCGCGCAATAGGGCAGTTCCTCGACATAGGGCTGCACCGCGTCTTCGGAAGCGAACAGGACGATCCGCCCCCACCCGGCCTCGCGCATGCCGGGGATGAAAGCGCGTGTTACCCGCACCGCCGCCATCAGGTCGGTCTGGATCGTCTCCAGCCAATCCTCGTCGGTCAGGTCCAGGAAGTCGCCCGTAGCCCCGGTGATGCCGGCGGCATTCACCAGGATGGTCGGGGCCGCACCGAAGGTCTCGCGCGCCTTGATCGCCAGCGCTTCGACATCGGCCCGCTGTGTCAGATCGGCGACCACCGCCACAATGGTACCGAGGCCGGACAGTGCGGTGGCCGCTTTCTCCAAGGCCTCCGCGACCTTATCGCTGAGGATGACCTTTGCTCCCTCCTTCAGGAGCAGCTCGGCCGTGGCGAAGCCGATTCCGGAATCGCCCCCGGTGACGACGGCGACCTGTCCCTCGATCCCGAAATCCATTGCTCGCTCCGCTGGCCGCGTGGGTCCGACCGGGGCGACACGTTCTCCGGCCGGTCATGTGCGGGCCAACCCTGACCGGGCCGGGGGTGTTCCGGGCTACGCGACTGTGACGGATCGGGCGAGCGTCCGGCGACCGCGGTGACCTACGGCTCCGCAGGATCTTCGCAGAAACGCAGGGTGTTGCCGAAAGGGTCGGTCACCGTCATCACCAGCCCCCAGGGCAGGTTCTCGATGCCCGGCTTGGCATGGACGTAGTTCCGAGCGCTGAGTTCCGCCTGGAAGGCGTGAATGCCCGCCATCCGCACGAAGGTCGTGGAGCCCGGCGTCGCATCGCCGTGATGGCCGCTCAGATGCAGGATGAGACCGGCACGCGACACCTGGGCGTAGAGCGGAAAGTCGGCGCCGAAGCGATGCTCCTAATCGACGCTGAAGCCGAGGAAGTCGACATAGAACTCGCGCGCCTTCGCCTCGTCGAAGATGCGCAGGATCGGGCAGGTCTGGTCGAAGCGGATGGTCCGGTCGGGTGTCGACATCGGGCTCGGCTCCTCAGGCGATCCTGTCGGGCTCGGCCAGAAGCCCGTCGACGAAATCCGACAGGCCGGTGTTGCGGGCGCGCTTGAGGCGCTCGGCGACGAGGATTCCCTGGAGCTTTGCGAAGGCGTCGTTCAGATCGTCGTTCACGAGGACGTAATCGTACTCGTTCCAGCGCTGGATCTCGACGCGGGAATTGGCGAGGCGCTTCTCGATGGTCTCCGGCGAATCCTCGGCCCGGCGTTCGAGGCGGTGTCGCAACTCTGCGAGGCTCGGCGGCAGGATGAACACCGTCACCACGTCGTCCGCGAGCTTCGCCCTCACCTGCCGCGTGCCTTGGTAGTCGATGTCGAAGATCATGTCTCGGCCGGCGCCGAGCACCTTCTCCACCGGGCGGCGCGGCGTGCCGTAGAAATTACCGTGGACCTCGGCCCATTCGAGCAGGTTGTCGGCCCCTCGCAGGGCATCGAAGGCCTCACGGTCGATGAAATTGTAGTGCTTGCCGTCGATCTCGGAGGGCCGGCGCTGTCGCGTCGTCACCGAAATCGAGAGATCGAGCCCCCATTTCGGGTCGCTGGCGACCGCGCGCGTCAGCGTGGTCTTCCCCGCTCCCGAGGGCGAGGACAGGATGAGGATGAACCCGCGCCGCCCGATCGTCGTGGCCTGCATGTCCGAAAAACCTACTCGACGTTCTGAACCTGTTCGCGGAATTGCTCCACCACGGCCTTCAAGTCGAGTCCGATCCGCGACAACGCGATGTCTCCGGCCTTCGCGCAGAGGGTATTCGCCTCGCGGCCGAGCTCCTGGGCCAGGAAATCGAGCTTGCGGCCGATGGCGCCGCCCTTGGCCAGCAACTCGCCGACACTGTCGAGATGGGCACTCAGACGGTCGAGTTCTTCGCGCACGTCGGCTTTCGCGGCGATGAGGACGGCCTCCTGGTGCAGACGGTCGGGATCGAGCCCGCCGGCCTCCATCAGGGCGGCGATGCTCGCGGACAGCCGCGCCTTCACCGCCTCGGGCTGGCGGCCGGGGCAGGCCTCGGCGGCTTGGCGGAGGCGGGACATGGCGACGAGCTGCCCCTCGATAATGGCGCGCAGCTGGCGCCCCTCGGCGCGGCGCGCTTCCACGAGGTCGGCCACGAGCCGGACCACGCCCTCGGCTAGGTCATGGGCGAGGCTGTCCGATTCCACCGCCGGCTCTTCGTCGGATTCGATGACGCCGCGGATGCCGAGCAATCCGTCGAGGGAGGCCGGGGCGAGCCCTTCCGGGCGCGGCACGCGCGCCGTGGCGGCGGCGAGCTCGGCCAGCAGGGTCTCGTTGATCCGCACCCGCGCCTTGGTCTCGGGCCGGGTGAGGTTGAGCGAAAGCTGGCACTGACCCCGCGTCAGGGTCTTCTGCAGGGCGGTACGGGCAACCTCGCCCACCGCCTCCAGGCCGTTGGGCACGCGCAGGCGCACGTCGAGCCCGCGCCCGTTCACGCTGCGGACCTCCCAGGCCCATTGCACCGGGCCGGTGGTGCCGGTGGTGCGGGCAAAGCCCGTCATGCTGGAGAGGATCATGAAGTCTGAACTTTAGTCCGTCTTGCGAACCTCCCTCCCCCTTGTGGGGAGGGATCGAGGGTGGGGGGGCGACCCTCAGGCAGCGGAGGCCAGCGGCACCAACCCCACCTCCTATTCCTCCCCACAAGCGGGGGGAAAGCGACGGCAGCGCCCTATTGCGGCTTCAGCGCTGGGACGCTTTTGGCCGAGTTGAGGTCGAAGGTCTTGTTGCGCAGCGGGTCGAGCTTGGTGCCTTCCGACGCGTCGAAGGCTTTCGGGCGCGGGGCCGACGGGTCGGGGGCGCCGCCGGCGAAGTTCGTGCCCTCCGGTGCATAGGCGGAGGCCCGGCCCGGCACGCTCGACGGATCGGCCGGAGGATCGGCCTTGTCCACGGGGGCGGCGTCGGTGGGCACCTCCTTGCGGGCGCGCTCCACCTGGCGCCAGCGGGCGACGTTGCGCGAATGGCCTTCCAGGCTGTCCGCGAAGGCGTGGCCGCCGGTGCCGTCGGCGACGAAGTAGAGGTCCTTGGTGCGCGACGGGTTGGCGACGGCCTCGAGCGCGGCGCGGCCCGGATTGGCGATCGGCCCCGGCGGCAGGCCTTCGATGACGTAGGTGTTGTAGGGCGTGGCCCGGTCGATCTCCGAGCGCTGGATGCCACGGCCGAGCGTGCCGCGTCCGCCTACCAGACCGTACACGATGGTGGGGTCCGATTGCAGCTTCATCCGCTTGTTGAGGCGGTTCACGAACACCCCGGCGACGCGAGGGCGCTCGTCGGCCCGGCCGGTCTCCTTCTCGACGATGGAGGCCAGGGTCACCATCTCGGCCGGGGTCTTCACCGGGATCTCGGCCGAGCGGCGCAGCCAGATCTGGTTGAGCACCTCGCGCTGCTTGGCGCGCATCAGGTTGACGATCTGCTGACGGGTGGCGCCGCGCTCGAACTTGTAGGTGTCGGGCAGGAGCGAGCCCTCGGGCGGGATCTCGTTGATGTCGCCGGTGAGGATGTCGTTCTCGTTGAGACGCACCACGATCTGTTCGGAGGTCAGCCCCTCGGGGAAGGTGATGGCGTGCTGCACCTGCCGGCCGGTGGACAGGGTTTCGATGGTGTCGCCGATGCTGGCATGGGCCTTGAACGTGTACTCGCCGGCCTTCAGCGCCTTGCCGGAGAAGCGGGAGGCCCATTCGAACAAGGCGGTGTGGCTGATGACGCCCTCCCGGCTCAGAGCCTCGGCGATCTCGGAGGTGCCGCTGCGCGGCGGGATGACCACGACCTTGTCGGCGGCGAGCGGGCCGGGCTCGCGGATCTGCCGGTCGAACAGCGTCACGCCGATCATCGCCGCGATGGCCAGGATGACGGCGGCGGTGAGCAGGCCGCTGATCGTGCTGAGCAACCCGCCGCGCTCGCGCACCGGACGGTCCGGCGGGGGCGGCGCGGCCGTGGGCTTGATCGCCTCGCTGGGGCTGCGCGGCGACGCGCGGTTCAGCTGTGCCGGCTCTTCGGAGGGGACCGGAAACGGCGCCGGGTCCGGATTTTTGCGCTTGCGGAAGAACATGGACATCCTGTTCGGGCCTCGCCTCTCGCCAACCTCTTCTCGGCCCGACGATGCGGTCGTCGTGTTGTCATGTCCGACAGGGGCCATGCGTGCCACGAGTCTCAGGCAATGAGGTGCCGGTGCATGGGTGGACCTCCCGGATGGAGGCCACAGGTTCCGTGCGTCAAACCTGACTACACCCGGGCGGCCGGGTTATACGAGACGGAGTGAACCGGTTTTGTGGCAAAAAGGCGTATTACCGCTCCATCGTCACGGCCCCGCCCCCGTTGCCGACAGCCCTTTGGCGTGAACCTCACGAGGCGTTCGAGGAAGGCCCCCGCCTGCCGCTCGATCAGGCGATACGAGGCTGGGGCGATCAGGATCTTCGCCGTGAGCAAGATGACGAGGTTAGGGAGCAGGTGGAACGAGGAGGATGCATCACCGCTGATCTACAGCGCGCGTAATAAAGAAAGCCACCATGCAGAAGTAGACTTTCGCCTATGGGCGACTGGTTTCGGCTTTGCCGTCCGTTTCCGACGAATGTCGCTATCGATGGAAAACAGGACTTTCGGATGGGGACCAACGGGTCAAGCTGCGTTGGCCCTTACTGGGGCCGCCGTCCATCTCGCCGGTGGCAGCATTCTGCCGTCAGACCCGCCGCATCACCAGCGACGCATTCGTCCCGCCAAATCCAAAAGAATTCGACAGCACGACATCCACCTGCTTGCGCTTGGCTTCATGCGGCACGAGGTCGATGGCCGTTTCCACCGACGGTGTGTCGAGGTTCAGCGTCGGCGGCATCACGCCGTCGCGGATGGTGAGGATCGAGAAGATCGCCTCGATGGCGCCAGCCGCGCCCAAGAGATGCCCCACCGCCGATTTGGTGGAGGACATGGCGGCCTTGGCCGCGTTGTCGCCGAGCAGGCGCTCGACGGCCTTGAGTTCGAGCTCGTCGCCCATCGGCGTCGAGGTGCCGTGCGCGTTGATGTAGTCGATGTCGCCAGCCGAGATGCCGGCGCGTTTCACGGCGGCGCTCATGCAGCGGAAGGCGCCGTCGCCGTCCGGGGCCGGCGACGTGATGTGGTAGGCGTCGCCCGTGAGGCCGTAGCCGACCACCTCGGCATAGATCCGAGCGCCGCGCGCCTTGGCGTGCTCGTATTCCTCCAACACCACCACGCCGGCGCCTTCGCCCATGACGAAGCCGTCGCGGTCCTTGTCATAGGGGCGCGAAGCCTTAGTTGGCTGGTCGTTGAAACCTGTGGAGAGGGCGCGGCAGGCGGCGAAGCCCGCGAGCGCGAGGCGGTTCACCGGAGATTCGGCACCACCCGCCACCATGACGTCGGCATCGCCGAACTGGATCAGGCGGGCCGCGTCGCCGATGGCATGGGCGCCGGTGGAGCAGGCGGTGACCACTGCGTGATTCGGCCCCTTGAGCCCGTGCGCGATCGAAACCTGGCCCGAGGCGAGGTTGATGATGCGGCCGGGAATGAAGAACGGCGAGATCCGCCGCGGCCCCTTGTCGTGCAGGGTCACGGAGGCGTCGTAGATGCCACCGATCCCGCCGATGCCGGAGCCGATCATCACGCCGGTGGCGCATTGATCCTCGTGGGACTTCGGATGCCATCCGGCATCATCGAGCGCCTGGCCAGCGGCGGCCATGGCGTAGACGATGAACGGATCGACCTTGCGCTGCTCCTTCGCCTCCATCCACCGGTCGGGATTGAAGGTGCCGTCGCTGCCGTCTCCGAACGGGACCGAACAGGCGATGCGGCAGGCGAGATCGGACACGTCGAAGGCTGTCACCTGCGACGCTCCGCTATCTCCCGCGATCAACCGGCTCCAGGTGGTCTCGACGTCGCTTCCCAGCGGCGTCACCATGCCTAAGCCCGTCACCACAACCCGACGCATCGCGTTATCCCGAACCGGTCCCGTCATCATCATTCCAAATGGCGCACGGGGCGATCGAGCCCCGCTTGTCGATGCGCCTTTTGCCCCTCGCGCTTAGGCGGAGTTCTTCTCGAGGAACTTCACGGCGTCGCCGACCGTCTGGATGGTCTCGGCGGCATCGTCGGGGATCTCGACGTTGAACTCTTCCTCGAACGCCATCACGAGCTCGACGGTGTCGAGGCTGTCGGCGCCGAGATCATCGATGAAGTTTGCGCCCTCGACTACCTTTTCCGGCTCAACGCCGAGGTGCTCGACAACGATCTTCTTCACGCGCTCAGCGATATCGCTCATCGTTCTTGGTCCTTAGCTATTCGATCGTGATGGTGAAGGCGCCGTGGCCGCCATCCCGCTTGTGAGGATTTTGAAGGCGGCCGGTGTCCGATCGCGCGTGGCCTTGAGAACCCGCAACACGCAGAACCGTCAACCCCCCTCGCACGGCAGCCGGGGTGGTAGCACAGGGTTTTCGTGCTGGCGAGGGGCGGTTCACAAACCGTTCATCGCTGTGGCTTTTTCGAGCGAAGGAACACTTATTTTTCGTGTGCAGTGCAGCAAAGCGATCTGCGTCAAGGCAATAAAAGACGCCTCAATACATCGCCATGCCGCCATTCACGTGCAAGGTCTGGCCGGTGACGTAGCCGGCCTCGGCGGAGGCGAGATAGACGGCTGCCGCGCCGATCTCGTCCCCGGTGCCCAGGCGGTTCATGGGCACGCGGGTGAGAATTCCCTCACGTTGCTTCTCGTTGAGCACATCCGTCATCGGCGAGGTGATGAAGCCCGGCGCGATGCAGTTGACGGTGAGGTTGCGGGTGGCGACCTCGGCGGCCAGGGCCTTGGTCATGCCGACGAGGCCGGCCTTGGCGGCGGCATAGTTCACCTGGCCGGGATTGCCGGTGGCGCCCACGACGGACCCCACATTGATGATACGGCCGTGCCGCCGCTTCATCATGCCTTTCACCGCCGCCCGCGAGAGCCGGAACGCCGCCGTAAGATTCACGGCGATCACCGCATCCCACTCGTCGTCCTTCATCCGCAGCATGAGGTTGTCGCGGGTGATGCCGGCATTGTTGACGAGGATATCGAGGCCGCCCATCGCGGCCTCGGCCGCCGGCACCAGGGCCTCGACGGCATCCTTGTCCGACAAGTTGCCGGGCACGAGGTGGACGCGCTCGCCGCCGAGTTCGGCGGACAGGGCTTCCAGCGCCTCGGGGCGGGTGCCGGAAATGGCGACGATGGCACCCTGCGCGTGGAGCGCCTTGGCGATGGCGCCGCCGAGGCCGCCGGTCGCGCCGGTGACGAGGGCCTTGCGGCCGGTCAGGTCGAACATGGGCAATCCTGTTGTCAGCTGAGCGTCGGGAAGGCGGCGACGTCGTCGGGCGTGCCGACGGGAGTCGCGGTGGAGCCGGAAGCGATCCGCTTGACGAGGCCGGTGAGCACCTTGCCACTGCCGATCTCGTAGAACTGATCGATGCCGGCGGCCGCCATGGCCTCGACGCATTCGCGCCAGCGCACGGTGCCGGTCACCTGCGCGACGAGGGCCTGCCGGATGGCGGCGGGCTCGACGACCGGCGAGGCCAGCACGTTGGAATAGACCGGGACCAGGGGTGCCTTCATGGCCACGCGGGTCAGGGCATCCTGCATGGCCTCGGCAGCCGGCGACATCATCGAGCAATGGAACGGGGCGGAGACGTTGAGCATCACCGCACGCTTGATGCCGCGCGCCTGGGCAATCGCCACCGCGCGCTCCACCGCGGCCTT
This sequence comes from Methylobacterium sp. CM6241, assembly GCF_054817845.1. Taxonomy (NCBI): domain Bacteria; kingdom Pseudomonadati; phylum Pseudomonadota; class Alphaproteobacteria; order Hyphomicrobiales; family Methylobacteriaceae; genus Methylobacterium; species Methylobacterium sp. CM6241. The sequence continues at coordinate 2,709,721 of NZ_CM139246.1, read as the reverse complement.
CCCGCCCGAGAGCACCACCTGCCCGGCGCCGTTGTCGTTGGCGACGTCGCAGACATCTCCTTCGGCGGCTTCCGAGGCGATGGACAGGGCCAGCTCGGCATCGGCGCCGATCAGGGCGGCCATGGCCCCCGCCCCCGGTGCGACCGCGCCCTGCATCGCCTCGCCGCGAATGCGCAGGAGCCGGGCGGTATCGGAGATCGTGAACGTCCCGGCGGCGGCGAGCGCCGTGTATTCGCCGAGCGAGTGGCCGGCTACCGCCGCCACGTCGCGAACGAGATCGAGGCCGCGTTCGGCCTGGAGCACGCGCACGACCGCGAGGCTCGCCGCCATCAGGGCGGGCTGCGCGTTGGCGGTGAGGGTCAGTTCCTCCGTCGGTCCCTCGAACATCAGCGTCGAGAGGGACTGACCCAAGGCCTCGTCCACCTCATCGAAGACGGCTTTCGCCTGGGGGAAGGATTCCGCCAGGGCCCGGCCCATGCCGACGGCCTGACTGCCCTGGCCGGGAAAGATGAATGCGCGCGCCATGTTCGTCGAAATCCTTTGCCACGTCGTCGCACGGGAAAGGGCGGCGCAGTCGCACCGTGTGCAGCAAGTGTCAACACGAGCGGAGACGAAGCAACGGACGAATACCGGTCTCGACCGATATCGAGACCACGATGTCGATGAGAATGCCGCGCTTGTTCTCTGGCTCGGCCACCGCCGGACGCCCATCACCGAAACGCGGGCGTCCGGTGGTCGGCGTACGGCGGCTGCCGATAGGTCCGTCTCAGGCCTCGTTGAAGAAATCGACCGTGCCGGTGTCGAGGCTGTAGGATGCGCCGACGATACGCAGCTTGCCCGCCTTCAACGGGTCGAGCAGCGCCGGCTCCGAGGCGGTGCGCATGCGGTTCACCACGCGGTCGACATTGGCGCGTACGCAATTCTCCAGGAAATCGCCGGGCTTGCCGCGCACCGAGAGCACCGCCGGAACGATCGGTTCGATCATCCGGCCGATGGAGCCCGGATAGACGGTGTTGTTCTCGACCACATCCGCCGCAGCCTGGACCGCGCCGCAACGGCTATGCCCCATGACCAAGATAAGCGGCACGCCGAGCTGGGAGACGGCGTATTCCACCGATCCGAGGGCGGCGGTGTCGGCGGTGTTGCCGGCATTGCGGACGATGAAGAGTTCGCCGAGACCGCGCCCGAACAGGATCTCCGGGGAGACGCGGGAATCGGAACAGCTCACCAGCACGCAGAACGGGGTCTGGCCGAGGGCGATCTCGATCCGGCGCTCACGCCCTTGCACCGCGCGGACGGGGCTGTCGGTCTTGTAGAGCCGGTTGCCCTCCTTCATCAGCTCCAGCGCCTGATCCGCCGTCAGGTCCGTCTTCTTGGTGGACGGGCTGGCCGCCAGACCGAGATTCGGCATGGCGGTGGCGGCGAAGGCCGCTGCGCCGAGATGGCAGGCACAGCTGAACAGGCCGCGGCGGCTGAGCGTCTTCGTCATGAGGTTTGGGCCCTCTTCAATTCCCATGCGAAGGCTCGCACGAGCTTAACCGTGACACGCATAGCTGTGGGGCGGGGCGCTGTCGCCCTGGCGATAAGCAGCGGCTCTTAGAGGGAATGGAACGCCGGTCCCGAACGTGCTGCCCGTGGCGGCGTCGGGTGCAATATTACGGTCGCGCTTGTTGCGCCACGCGAGGCGGTGTAAGAGGCGCGTTCAATCATACTATTCCCGGTCCTATGGAAGGAGCCGCTGCGCATGGCTCGCGTCACCGTTGAAGACTGCATCGACAAGGTCGAGAACCGCTTCGAGCTCGTCCTGCTCGCGAGCCACCGTGCCCGCCTGTTGGCCGCCGGAGCGCCGCTGACGATCGACCGCGACCGCGACAAGAACCCCGTCTGCGCCCTGCGCGAAATCGGCGACGAGACCATCACCGCCGACGACCTCAAGGAACAGCTGATCCATTCGATGCAGAAATACGTCGAGGTGGATGAGCCCGAGGCCGAGACGGTGCCGCTGCTGTCGAGCTCGCCGGCCGCCGCCGCCGTCGCACCGCAATCGTCCAGCGATGACGGCGCCGTCCAGTTCGACCGGATGAGCGAAGAAGATCTTCTGCGCGGTCTCGAGAACCTCGCTCCTCCGACCGAGACGGACGAAGAGGCCGAGTGATCGGACGACACGTTTATTACTGACGATCCCGCGAAGACCCGGCCCAGCGCCGGGTTTTTCGTTTTTCGGGGCGAGAAACCGGTGTCATGCGGCGCCATGGGTCTGGCGTGCCCGGCCGCGATGCGGGACAACATGAGACAGAGGCGGGCAGTGACGATGAGTGAAGGGTGTTGCGGCGGATGATGCGCCAGTACGAGCTCGTCGAGCGGGTGAGGCGTTACAACCCCGCCACCAACGAGGCCCTTCTCAACCGCGCCTATGTTTATGCCATGCGGGCCCATGGGACGCAGAAGCGGGCCTCGGGCGATCCGTTCTTCGCCCATCCGCTGGAAGTCGCCGCGATCCTCACCGATCTCCGGCTCGACGACGCCACCATCGTCGCCGCCGTGCTGCACGATACGGTCGAGGACACGGCAGCCACCCTCGACGAGATCAGCGAGATATTCAGCCCGGAGATCGGCGCCCTGGTGGACGGGCTGACCAAGCTCAAGCGCCTCGACCTCGTCTCGAAACGTGCGGCGCAGGGCGAGAACTTCCGCAAGCTGCTATTGGCCGTCGCGGCGGATGTTCGCGTGCTGCTGGTCAAGCTCGCCGACCGCCTGCACAACATGCGCACGCTTCATCACATGAAGCCGGAGAAGCGCGAGCGGATCGCCCAGGAGACGCTGGATATCTACGCGCCGCTGGCCGGCCGCATGGGTATGCAGGAACTGCGCGAAGAGCTGGAAGACCTCGCGCTGCGCAACCTCAAGCCCGAGATCTACGCGACGATCACCCAGCGGCTCGCCGACCTCGCCGTGAAATCCGAACGGCTGGTCGAGAGCATCGAACGGGACCTGACCGCCAAGCTCGCGGCCCAGGGCATCAACGCCGTCGTCACCGGGCGGCAAAAGCGGCCCTTTTCCATTTCCGCCAAGATGGAGCGTAAATCCGTCGCCTTCGAGCAACTCTCGGACATCTTCGGATTCCGCATCATCGTGGAATCCCTGTCCGAATGTTACGGAGCGCTGGGTGTCGTGCACACCACCTGGCCGATGGTGCCGGGTCGCTACAAGGACTACATCTCCACCCCGAAACAGAACGATTACCGCTCGATCCACACCACCGTGATCGGGCCGAAGAGCCAGCGCGTCGAGCTGCAGATCCGCACCGCGGCCATGGACGAGATCGCCGAATACGGCATCGCCGCGCATGCCCATTACAAGGAATCCGGCGGAAAGGACGAGATCGGCGGCGTCCATCCGCGCCTCGCCACGGAAAGCGGCGCCTATCAATGGCTGCGGCGGACCATCGAGCTCCTAGCCGAGGGCGACAGCCCGGAGGAGTTCCTCGAACACACCAAGCTCGAACTGTTTCAGGACCAGGTGTTCTGCTTCACGCCGAAGGGGCGCCTCATCGCCCTGCCGCGCGGCGCGACGCCCATCGATTTCGCCTATGCGGTCCATACCGACGTAGGCAACACGGCGGTGGGGGCCAAGATCAACGGCCGCATGGCGCCGCTGCTGATCGAGCTCGTGAACGGCGACGAGGTCGAGATCGCCCGGGCCGATGGACAATCGCCTCCGGCCGCTTGGGAATCCCTCGTTGTCACCGGCAAGGCCCGCGCCGCGATCCGGCGTGCCACCCGCTCGGCCGTGCGCCGCCAATATGCCGGTCTCGGCCGCCAGATCCTCGACCGTGCGTTCGAGCGGGCGGCCAAGAACTTCTCCGAGGACAAGCTGCGCGGGGCGCTTCCTCGCCTAGCCCGGCAGAGCACCGAAGACGTGTTCGCGGCGGTGGGGCGGGGCGAGATGTTCTCGGGCGACGTGGTCCGCGCGGTTTATCCCGACCACAAGGACGAGCGCCGGACGGCGCCGGCAGCCCTGCAGCAGCCGATGGACGGGGGCGCCGGTCGCCTCAGCCTCGCCAAGGGGCAGGCCATGCGCCTCACCTTCCCCGAGGGCACTGCCGATATGGGCCGGCCGGACGCCATCCCGATCCGCGGCCTCGACAACGACCTGCCGGTGAGCTTCGCGCCGAATGGCGGCGCGGTGCCGGGGGACCGCATCGTCGGTATCCTCACCCCCGGTGTCGGGGTCACGATCTATCCGATCCAGTCGGCGGCGCTCGCGGATTTCGACAACGAACCCGCGCGTTGGCTCGATGTACGCTGGGATGTCGAGGCGGGGGGGAGCGAACGTTTTCCCGCGCGCCTCGCCCTGCAATCGATCAACGAGCCCGGCGTTCTGGCCCAGATCGCGCAGGTCATCGCCGACCATGACGGCAATATCGACAATGTCTCGATGAAGCGACGCACTCAGGACTTCACCGAGATCGTGATCGATCTTTCGGTCTGGGACCTGAAGCATCTCAACGCCATCGTCGCCGAGCTGCGCGGTAAGCGCACCGTGAGCAGGGTCGACCGCGTCAACGGCTGAGCGTCCGCACCCCGCCGGGCGCGTCGTCGGTGCGCGCCTTGCGCCAGGTGGCCCGCGCTGCCACAAACGCGGCCCTCACTCGCTATCCAAGGAACACGTTTCTCATGACGCCAGACGCGGTGCTCGCGGAATTCCGCGATGCAGGGGCTCTGCTCGAAGGACATTTCGTGCTCAGTTCCGGGCTCCATTCCGGCGTCTTCCTGCAGAAGATGGCGATCTTCTCCGATCCGGTCCGGACCGAGCGCCTGTGTAAGGCCCTGGCGGAGGTCATCGTCGCCCGCTTCGGCCCGATCGACATCGTCGTGTCCCCGGCGATCGGCGGGATCGTTCCGGGATACGAGACGGCGCGTCATCTCGGAGCACGCGCCATCTTCGTCGAACGTGATCCCGGCGGGCCCTTCAGCCTTCGTCGCGGCTTCAGCATTCCGGCCGGCCAACGCGCCGTGATCGTCGAGGATATCGTGACGACGGGGCTTTCCGCCCGCGAATGCCTCGCATCGCTCCAAAGCGAGCCCGGGGAGGTCATCGGCGCGGCCTGCCTCATCGACCGTTCGGGCGGGCGCGGCGAAATCGGCCTGCCGCTCGTTACCCTGGTCACTCTCGACATTCCGGCTTATGCTGCCGATGCCTTGCCGCCGGAACTTGCCGCGCTGCCTGCCGTCAAGCCTGGTAGCCGGGTGATGCCTCCCGCCTAATCTTAAGCAAGGCTAAAACTGAATGTGGTCGATGAACTGATGCGCAATTGGGCGCAACAGTTGTAGACCGGCAAATATTCTCGGCAGAACCTGGTTTTATCCTCAATTTCAGGTGATTGTATACCAATCGTGGTTGACACGTATGTCAATCCGACAATAACAAAGGAGAGGCTTGGCCGTTGCCTGTGGCATTCGACCGGTTCTTAGAATTTATTATTAATTCTAACGTTCTGTCCGTTATCAACCTTGGGTTGTCAAGGCATCGGGCGGCGAATGATCAGTCAAATGTGACGAATTATTAAGACTGCAACATCTTACGTCTGAAAATTCTGATGAGAAAATGGATCTTTCAATGAGCGCACAACAGCGCAGTGCTCTGTTTATCGACGGAGCGAATCTTTACGCGGCAACGAAGGCGCTTGGCTTCGATATCGATTATCGCCGTCTGCTTAAGGAATTTCAAGCTCGCGACAATTTGATCCGGGCTTTTTACTACACAGCTATGGTCGAAGACCAGGAATATTCATCGATCCGACCGCTGATCGATTGGCTCGATTATAACGGTTATCGGGTCGTGACCAAACCAGCCAAGGAATTCACCGATTCCGCCGGTCGTCGCAAGATCAAAGGCAATATGGACATCGAACTCGCCATCGATGCCCTCGAACTCGCGCCCCGCATCGATCATATGGTCCTGTTCTCGGGCGATGGCGATTTCCGCTCCCTGGTAGAGGCGATGCAGCGCCGCGGGGTCCGGGTCACCGTCGTCTCGACGATCCAGACACAGCCGGCCATGATCGCCGACGACCTTCGCCGACAGGCCGACGAGTTCGTCGACCTCGTCCACCTCATTCCCCGCGTCGGTCGCGATCCGGGCGAGCGCGGCGTCCGGACCCAGGGTGAGGGCTTGGCCCGCAATCCTCGGGACGTGCCGCGGGATGCTCCACGGGACATGACGCGCGACGTGGCCGAGCGGCCGGTCGCCCGCGCCAATCCCGGACTGGAGACCCGCTACGGTATCCGTCAGGGCGACGACGTCAGCGAGCAGTAGACGCTCACTTGACCGGGGGAAGTCTGCGTCTCGCCTCCCTCCCCCCGGTATGCGGATGCCCAAAGCCGCGATTGCCGGTTCACCCCATGACGTTGGAGCGAGGCTCCGAGAGTTCACGCTCCAGCCGTGATGCATGCGCGAAGAAGCGGCGGCGCACATCCGCCGCGTAGGGGTTCGCCCGCTCGATCGCGTCGAAGACTTCCGGGGCATCGTTCCTGACCATGCCCACCGCCTGCATCAGCAGGTCGAAGCTCTTTGTCGTCATCCGGGTCGGGAGCGGCTCCATTTCGACGAAGACCTTGGCGATGAGATGCGTCAGGCCCTGAACCGAGGCGGCTGCCCGGTCATGTGCCTCGGGATCGGTGAGGATGACATCGAGGCCGAGATGCTTCCGTAGGAAGGCCGCGGCGCGCAGGCCTCCCCGCCCCCGGATCGGACATACGGCGATCTTCAGCCCCTTCAGGCCGGAGCGCGCGCTTTGCGGGCCGAAGAGCGGATGCGTGGCGACGATCCCGACGTGATCGGGCAACCCTTCCGCCATGATCCGTGCGGCGACCATCTTCACCGAGGCGACATCGAGGACGAGTGCGCCCGGCCGCAGATGAGGTCCGATGGCGGAGACCACCTCGGCGAGCTTGGAGACCGGAGCGGCCAGCACGACCACGGGACAGGAAGCCGCCTCGGCGAGCGAGCCGAGCCGCACCCCGGCTTTCCTCGCCCCTTTCTGCGTACCGGATTCACATGTCTGGTCGCCGGCCGTTCTCCCTTCCCAAGCGGGTTCGACATGAGGCGCGACGGGCTCCCTCTCCTGGAAGGAGAGGGCTGGGGTGAGGTGTGGTCCGCCTCCGAAAAGGTCACACACCTCACTCTGTCCCTCGCCTTCCAAGAGAGGGGACCCGCGCATCCCGCGAAATGTGTGAACGCCGTAGCCTTCTAGGAGAAGGGACCCGTGCTGCCCGCGAGATGCCTGAATATCGTCGTCGTGCGGCAGGGCGGGATCGTAGGCGCGCAGCGGGAAATACCGCCCGAGATGTTGGGCGATCAGCTGGCCGAACGCGCCGAATCCGATGATCCCGACGGTGATGCGTGATGGAGGGGACGTAACCAAAGACACGGAACTGACCTCTATGGAGCCGAGGGGCCAGCGGTGCTTGGAAGAGGGTCAACCGCCGACGACCGGGGCGGTTGAGACGTGACAGAGCACCTCGCCGCTAAGGGAGCGGCGCGTAATACAATCCGAAGAGGATCGGGCTCGTCGTCATGGGCGGTGTCTTGGCAGGACGGGCATCGCCCGTCAACGGAGGTTCGCGGGTCAGCCCTTGTCGCGCATGATCCGAGCGCGGTCGCGCTCCCAGTCGCGCTCCTTGGCGCTCTCGCGCTTGTCGTGGAGCTTCTTGCCCCGGCCGAGGCCGAGTTCGATCTTCGCGCGGCCCTGCTCGTTGAAGTAGATCTTCAGCGGCACCACCGTGTAGCCCTCGCGCTTCGTGGCGCCGATGAGCTTGTTGATCTGTTTGCGGTGGAGCAGCAGCCGGCGCGGACGCTTGGTCTCGTGGTTGAAGCGGTTGGCTTCGAGATATTCCGGGATGTAGGCGTTGAACAGGAACAGCTCGTCACCCGACGGACCGGCATAGGCCTCGCCGATGGCCGCCTTGCCCTTGCGCAGGGATTTGACCTCCGTCCCGGTCAGGGCGATGCCCGCCTCGAGGACGTCGGAGATTTCGTAATGGAAGCGGGCGGCGCGGTTGTCGGCGACGACGCGGCGGGTGTCTTGCGGTTTGGGAGCCATCACATCGTCGGTTCTGGTGCATCGGCCTATCCGAGCCGATGCCCCTTGTCTGGAAGGAAGCTGATGCCGTCGCCGGCCGCGCGACGCGGCCGACCGACACTCATATGGTTCGCCGGGGTTTCGCCTGCGAGGGGGCTCAGCCGTCGATCAGGCCGGCATGGCGCAGGGCGGAATCGACGATCGCCTTCGTGGCATCGCTGACCGTGAGGAGCGGGAGGCGCACCTCGTCGCTCATATGGCCCAGCCGCGAGAGACCGTATTTCACCGGTGACGGGTTCGACTCCGCGAACAGCCCCACATGCAGCGGCAACAATTGGTCCTGGATCCGCAGGGCCGTGGCGTAATCGCCGGACAGGGTCGCTTCCTGAAGCTTGGCGCAGAGGCGAGGCGCCACGTTGGAGACCACCGAGATGCAGCCGACGCCGCCCTGAGCATTGAATCCGAGCGCCGTCGCATCTTCGCCCGAAAGCTGGATGAAGTCTTCACCCATGGCTTGGCGTTGCAGGCTGACACGGTCGAGCTTGGCCGTGGCGTCCTTCACGCCGGCGATGTTCTTGAGCTCATACAGCCGCGCCATGGTTTCGACGCTCATGTCGACCACGGAACGTGGGGGAATATTGTAGATGATGATCGGAATACCGATGGCGTCGTTGACGGCCTTGAAATGCGCGTAGAGCCCGGCCTGCGTCGGCTTGTTGTAGTAGGGCGTCACTACGAGCACTGCGTCGGCACCGGCCTTCTCCGCGTTGACGGCCCGGTCGACGGCCTCGGCCGTGGAGTTCGAGCCCGCGCCCGCGATGACCGGCACCCGGCCGGCGGTCTCGGCGATGCAGGCGGCCACGACACGGTCGTGCTCGTCATGGCTCAGGGTCGGCGTCTCGCCGGTGGTGCCCACGGGCACGAGGCCATGGATGCCCTGCTCGATCTGCCAGTTCACAAATTTGCGAAAGGCGTCCTCATCGAAGGCGCCATCGCGAAACGGAGTGGCGAGCGCGGTCATGGCGCCCCTGAGGCGCTGTGTCGTGGTGTCGGTCATCCTGGCGTTCCCGGCCGTCGATTTTTCGGTGGGCCGGTGTGCCGGCCGCATCACCGCTCTCGCGGACGGGCAGACATAGGGCCTTGCCGGCACGCGCGCAAACGCTCTGTCGGCGCGGTTAATGACTTCTTAATGCCCTCCGGGACAGCTTAGGCATGTCCGCATCTGACGGGACTTGAAGAACCATGGCGTTCTGGACACGCTCGCATCGTGCCGCCCTCCCCGTTTCCCTCGCCCTTGCCTTGGCGGGGACGACGATGCTGGTCGTGCCGAACACGATCTTCCCGGCCGCCGCGGCCCAGGGGGAGGATGTCACCACCCGCCCGTCGAGCGACGCCGTCGCCCCCTCCGTCATGGTGCCGGACAGCAAGGCCGCGGAGACCGAGGCGGTCGCCGCCGATGCGCTGAAGCTGGATGACCGCAGCGCCGAGACCGTGGCGAGCAAGGCCCTGCCCGCCGCCGCCAAGGCCTATGCCTCCGCCGATCCGGAAGCGCCGATCGCCTTCCCTCTTCCCGACGCCGCCATGACGCCGGCCGCGCCCGTACCGGAAGTGCCCGACCCCGCCCGCGCCGCGCAGGTCGCGCCGGATGTCGACCTCCCCGCTCTGCGCCAGGCCATCGACGCCTATCGGCGCGGCAAGGTCTCCGAAGGCGACCGCCTGCGCGACGGCTTCACCGATCCGGCGGCTCTCGCGCTGCTCGAATGGGTGGCGATCCGCGCCGGCTCCGGCATCGGTTTCGAGCGGACGGTCTCCTTCACCCGGACGAACCCGGAATGGCCGGCGGGTCCGCTCCTGCGCCGCCGCGCCGAGGAGGCTCTTCTCACCGAGCGCAAGAACCCGGCGACCGTGCGCGCCTTCTTCGCCGGAACACGTCCGTCGAGCGCTCCCGGCAAGTTCGCCCTCGCCCTCGCCTTCCGGGCCGATTCCCTCGACGAGGACGCCGCCTCCCTGGTCCGCGACCTGTGGCGCTCGGAAACCTTCGGGCGCGCCCTCGAGACCAAGGTGATGGACGCCTTTCCGAATGTCCTCACCCGCGTCGATCACCGCTTCCGCATGGAGCGCGCGCTCCTGAAGGAAGATTACGAGACGGCCGGCCGTGCCGCCTCCTATGCCGGCGGCGGCTATGCCAGTCTGGTCCGCGCCCGCCGTGCCGTGGAAGACAAGAGTTCGTCGGCCGCCTCCGCGCTGAACGCCGTGCCGCCGTCGCTCCGCAGCGATCCGTCCTACATCCTGTCGCGGGCGCAATACCTGCGCCGAGCCGACAAGGCGGTGGAAGCCGCAGCTATCCTCGCCACCGCCCCCACCAACGGCGATGTCCTGGTGGATGGCGACGAATGGTGGGTCGAGCGCCGGATCGTCGCCCGCAAGCTCATCGATATCGGCAATCCGAGCCTCGCCTACGAGGTCGCCGCCGGCCATAGCGGCCGCACCGTGGAGAAGCGGATCGAGGCCGAGTTCCATGCCGGCTGGATCGCCCTGCGCTTCCTCGACGATCCGGCCAAGGCCACCAACCATTTCGCCAAGGCCGCGACCATTGCCGAGACCCCGATCTCGCTGGCCCGCGTGGCCTATTGGCAGGGCCGCGCCGCCGAGGCGGCAGGCGAAGCGGGCCTCGCCAAGACCTTCTACGAGCGCGCCGCGCTTCAGCCCATCGCCTATTATGGGCAGCTCGCGCGGGCGAAGCTCGGGCAGGCGAGCCTGCCGCTCCGCGTCGTCCCCGATCTCGAACCCGCGGCCGCGGCCGCCTTCGACAACCGCCTGACCACGCGGGCGCTGCGGATGCTGGAGGCGGCTTCGCTGAAGGATCTGGCGCTGCCGCTCTACATCGACACGGCGAATCGCCTGACCAACCCGGCCGAGCTCAGCGCGCTCGGCAACCTCGCCGTGGAGGTGCGGAATTCCCGAGCCCTCGTGGCGGTGGGCAAGCTCGCCGTCCAGCGGGGACTGCCCCTCGACGCCCATGCCTACCCGACCATCGGCATCCCCGATTACGAGGCCTCCGCCGCCGTTCCCCTGGTGGAGAAGGCCATGGTCTTCGCCATCGCCCGCCAGGAAAGCCAGTTCGATCCCCGCGCCCAGTCGAGCGTCGGCGCCCGTGGGTTGATGCAGATGATGCCGGCCACCGCCCAGCGCACGGCGCGACGGGTCAGCGCCTCCTACGACCAGGACCGCCTCACCAGCGATCCCGCCTACAATGCCCGCCTCGGCCAGGCCCATCTCGGGGAGCTGATGGAGGATTGGCGCGGCTCCTACATTCTCGCCTTCGCCTCCTACAATGCCGGTGGTGGCAACGTGAAGAAGTGGATCGACGCCTATGGCGATCCGCGCCGGACCGGCGTCGATCCCATCGACTGGGTCGAGCGCATCCCCTTCACCGAGACCCGCAACTACGTCCAGCGCGTGATGGAGAATCTGCAGGTCTATCGCAGCCGGCTGGAAGGCAAGAGCGCGCTGCTGATCGAAGGAGACCTTCAGCGCGGGGCGCGGTGAGCGGAGGGGTTATCCTCTCCCGATCACCTCATCCCGAAGCTTTCCCTCGAAGTCTCCGCTCGGCACTGGCAGTGGGTCGAGGTGATGGAGCGCGGCGGTCAGGAGAGCCGCTGACACTGACGTTGCCCGCCGCCCTCGGCGGCGATGGACGGGTCAGTCTCGCCAGGGCTCCGGTTCCGGCGCCGACGAGGTAGGCCGTCAGGTTCAACGCTGCGCTCTCCACCCAGAAGCCCGGACGGCCCGGTACGAGCCCGCTGAACGCGAGCCCAGCGAGCGCAACGGCCCCGAATCCGAGTCCGAGCCCGATGGCGGTCGAAAGCCGGTCGCGTGGCGGTCCGAAATGCCATCCGATGGCGGTGCCCAGCGCGAAGCTGGCGGCCAGCGCGGGCCAGAGAATCGTCAACAGCAGAAGCATCGGGACGATCTCTCAGGAGCGCAGGGCGAGGCCGACGCCCTGCCCGGTGGCATTGGCGCGACCGGCGGGCGCGGCGACGATCCTGTCCGCCGGGATGCCCGCTTGAAGCAGATACTCGACGATCACAAGCGCTCGCTGTCGAGCCATGTCGGGTTCCGGCTCCGCCGGTTTCGCCTCTTTCGGGGCCTCCGTCTTGGCATCCTTCTCCTTCGCCGCCTTGTCCTTGCCGTCCTTCGCCGGAGCCGGTTTGGGATCGGCGGGCTTCACCGGGGGCTTGTCGGTCTTCGCGACTACCGGCTTCGAGGCCTTGTCGGCGTCCCGAGGCTTCCCCGAATCGACGGAAGAGGTGTTCTCCACGCCTGCATCGAGGGCGGGTTTCGGTGCGCTTGCGGCACCGGCCGGGTCGACATGCCCCGTCACCTCGATGCGCAGGCCGGTGCAGGCTTTCGCAGCTGAAGCCACCGCGTCGAGGGTCGGATAGAACTCCGCCTTCAGGGTGACGCTGCCGGGGGCGAAGAGCAGGCGGCGCCCCTCGATCGCGCGGTCGAACGAGCCCCGGCAGGCCTTATCCTCCATGGTCTCGCTGGCTGGCGGCTTGACCTCGGCCTGCCCCTGCCAACCGGCTGGCATCCGCCGGGAGAGGTCCATTTCGAAGCGTCCGGCACTCTCGCGGTAGAGGCTATTCCCGGAGAGCGCGAGAGTCCTGTCCGAGATGCGGATTTCGCCCGTGGCGAGCAGGGACAGCGCGCTGATGCCGGCCTCGATGGCGCCGGTGAGATTGGCCGGCGCGCCCTCCGCGATGCGGCTTTTGTCGACGATGCGTTCGCGGAAGAAGCGCGGTCGCAGCGTCGCCAGGATACGGTCGCGCGTAGCGCCGTCGGGAAGATGTCCCGTCAGCGTCACCGCATCGCTCTCACGCCGGACCATGAAGCGATAGGGCGAGAGCGGCATGGCGGCGAGATCGACAGGCCCAGCCCTGGTGCCGGACGGTCGCCCGTCGCGCAAAAGCGCGTCGATCTCGCCGATGGCCTGCCCGTCGAGGGCGGTTCCTGAGACCGACAGGCGCGAGTCGGAATAGGTAACGCTGCCGTCCTGCAACAGGGACGAAAGCTGGAAGGCGAAGCGGCCGAGCGTGGTCGGATCGATCCCATCCGCGAGACCACGGGCGGTCTGCATCCGGTCGTCCACCGTGGCGCCATCGGCGGCGTCGTCCGCCATGGCGCGGATCTCCTCGCGTGCCGTCTCCGACACGACATTACCCGAAAGGACGAGGTTGCCGCCGCGCTCGCGGGTTACCGCAAACCGGAAATCGGGGGTCGCTGCCGGCCGGATGTCGACCTTGCCCATGGTGAAGCCGGTCGGGGGATGGGCCAAGGCCTGCCTGACGGCCTCGTAATCGGCCACCGTCGATGCCTCGCCGCTGAGCGACACCGTGGTATCGGCGATGGTGGCGCTGGCGCCCGGAGCCAGCGGCTTCAGCTGTTCGAGCGCGAAGGCAGAGGCGGCGGAAAAGTCCGGCGGTGCCCCGCGCGCGGCTTTCGCCTGATCGACGATCCTGGTCTCGGAGGGAAGTTCCGGGGCGAGCTTCGCGGCAAGGGCGCTCGGACCGATCTCGACAGGCCGGTTGCCGGTCAGTTCGATCCGTTCCGGGCTGGTGCGTGTCGCCGTCCAGACGAAGGGCGAGGCATCCTCGACGATCCCGATACGCCCGACCACGTGGCGCAGGCCAGGCAGGCGCTTGAGCCTGTCGAGGGCCGCGATGCGCCCGGCCTCGTCGGGCGCCTCCCCGGTGGCGATGAGGTCACGGCCCCGTACCGTCAGGCGCAGCCAGGGCTCCAACCCCGTCTCGGCCGTCGCACGCACGACAGCCCCGGCGTTGTCGTCGAGCCGCCGCTCCGCGCGGCTGGCGAGGAACGGCGTCGCGACGCCGACGATGAGCGCCAGTCCGGGCAGGCCGACGGCCCAGCCGAATTTCTGGAGCAAGGGGGAGGACGGGAGGGCGGTCAATGCGAACCTCGGGGATCGGCCGCCACCAGACACCCGCTTCGCGGCATCTTGAAGACGCCGCAGGCTCATTCCCATCGATCGCCGCCTCTTTCCTCGTCCACATGCCTTCACCCCCGCGCGCGGACAAGCGCCGGGGGCATGGCCTAAAAGAAGCCCCGAACAGGGGACGCGGGACGCCGCGAAACCCATTGAGCGCTATAAGAGTTTGCCGGTCCCCCGGCGTCCCGTCAGGCTCCGGCGTTCCCGCCGGGGCCTGTTTTGCGTCGCGGTGTCTCCAGCGGTCCTCGCGTTGCGTCGCGCCTGAGGTGGTCGTGTTGCATCCCAGCCCGGCTGTTCGAACGGACTTTGCCCCGCACGCCCTCTCGTATTGGAGGGGCCGCAAACCTCGTCATGGCAGCCCAGAACGGGGTCGGTGCCGGGGCATTTAACTCCCGACCTACCGCGCCCCCATCCGAGCCAACAGACTATCGAGCCGCCGCCCGGGGCGATGGTGACCGACACCACCGACGCAGGCACCGCCCCGCCGCCCCTTTCGGCCCGCCCGGTCGGTCACCGGACAGGCCCCCTTCGCTGGGCGGCAGGTTTGGGGATATAGGCATGGAATAGGAATTTTATCAAGAAATTTCATATGGCGGAGAACGGTCTCGGCCATGGGACCCCTATCGGGAAGCCTCGGAGTTCTCTGGCATCCCATCGGGGGCGAAGGTCTCGTGAACGCTCCGTCTTCCCCCGGTCGAGGGGGGCGCGTCACCCAGCGGGGGAGCCCGAGCCGACACGCTCTGCCGGGCGTCCGGTGCGGAGGGCGACCCGCCTCACCCTTCCCGCTGCATCTCCAGCTCCAGCCAGCGGTCCTCGGCCGCCGAGAGGTCGGCCTCCGCCGCCGCGAGGGTCGCCGAGGCCTTCTGGAACAGGACCGGATTGCGGCTGTAGAGCTGCGGGTCGGCGAGGACGGTGCGGATCTTGGCGATCTCGGTCTGCAGCTTCGCGATTCGCTCCGGCAGGGTCTTCAGCTCGTGCTGGTCCTTGAACCCCATCTTCGTCTTGGGCGCCGGGGGCGCGGACGTGCTGACGAGGCGGCCCGGCTTCACCTTGCCGTCGGGGCGAGGCGCGGTGGCGCTTTTGCGCGCCTCGACGCCCTGGCCGCGCTGCGTCACCATGTCGGTATAGCCGCCGGCATACTCGACCCAGCGCCCCTCCCCCTCGCTGACGAGGACGCTGCCGACGACGCGGTCGAGGAAGTCACGGTCGTGGCTCACCAGGATCAGCGTGCCGGAATAATCGGACAGCATCTCCTGCAGGAGGTCGAGGGTCTCTAGGTCGAGGTCGTTGGTGGGCTCGTCGAGGACCAAGAGGTTGGCGGGCTGGGCCAGGGCTCGGGCGATGAGAAGGCGGTTGCGCTCGCCGCCGGAGAGCACCCTCACCGGGGTCCGGGCCTGTTCCGGGGCGAACAGGAAGTCCTTGAGGTAGCCGATGACGTGACGGCTCACGCCGCCGACGACTACGCTGTCGCCGCTACCGCCGGTGAGCACCTCGGTGACCGTCATCGATGGGTCCAGCACAGCCCGGGCCTGGTCGAGGAGCATCATCTTGAGGTTCGTGCCCAAGGCGACGGTGCCGGAATCCGGTGCCGATTGTCCCGTGAGCAAATTGATGAGGGTGGTCTTGCCGGCGCCGTTGGCGCCGACGATGCCGAGCCGGTCGCCACGCATCACCCGGATCGAGAGATCGTCGACGATGCGGCGCTCCCCATAGGCCTTGGCGGCATTCTTGGCCTCGATCACCAGGGCGCCGGAACTCTCCGCCTCGGTGGAGGTCATCGTCGCGGTGCCGACGGGGCGGCGGTCCTCCCGTCGATCCTTGCGCAGGGCGTGGAGGTTGCCGAGCCGCCGGACGTTGCGCTTGCGGCGCGCCGTGACGCCGTAGCGCAGCCAATGCTCCTCGTCGGCGATCTTGCGATCGAGCTTGTGCCGGTCGCGCTCCTCTTCCTCGAAGAAAGCGTCGCGCCAGGCCTCGAAGGTGGAAAAGCCCTGCTCGATCCGCCTCGTGATGCCGCGATCGAGCCAGACGGTGGTCTTCGACAGGGCCGAGAGGAAGCGTCTGTCGTGGCTGATGAGAACGAGTGCGCCGCGCACGGACTTCAATTCCGCTTCGAGCCATTCGATGGCCGGCAGGTCGAGATGGTTGGTGGGCTCGTCGAGCAGCAGGATGTCGGGCTCGGGTGCCAGCGCCTGGGCCAGGGCCACGCGCCGCCCCTCCCCGCCCGACAGGCTCGCCGGGTTCTCTGCGCCGGTCAGGCCCAGGCTCTCCAGCAGGTAGCGGGCGCGGTAGGCGTCGTCGCCATGGGTGAGACCGTGCTCGACAAAATCGAGGGTGGTGGTGAACCCCGAGAAATCCGGCTCCTGCGCAAGGTAGCGGATCGTGGTGCCGGGCTGGACGAAGCGCACGCCCTTGTCGGGCTCGATGAGCCCACAGGCGATCTTCATCAGCGTCGACTTGCCCGAGCCATTGCGGCCGACGAGGCAAGTCCGTTCACCGGGGGATATCGCAAGGTCGGCCTGTTCGATCAGCGGAGTGCCGCCGAAAGTGAGCGCGACGTTCTGGAGGGTGAGAAGCGGGGGAGCAGCCATGATGCGGGCTTATGGCAGCGCAGCCGCTCCCGAACAAATGCGGTTTTGCCTGTGAGGCTACATCGTCGGGTTAGCCGGGCCGGTTGGCGACGGATCGGGCGAGACGGGAGCGGGGCTCGGGTCGATCACGGGGATCTCCGTCGGGCTCTCGGTGGGCGCCTCGGCCGGCGTCGACGCGGGGATATCCGGCCCTGGAGCCGGCGGCGGCGTCTGGGGGGCCTCGTAGGGCGTATCGGGAACCGGAGCTTCCGGGATGGGCGCGGGATCTATCGGGCCTGGATTCGACATGGGCGGCGCCACCTGCTCGCGAAGTTTCGGGAGAGGGCTGGAAACGGGCGAGTGCCCGTTGCCGTTCCCCCGATGGCGCTCCTCAGCCCTTCTTGATCAGGAGCTGATTGCCTTCCTTGCCGATGATCTTCTTCATCCGCTCGGCGAACAGGGCCAGCAGCATCGGCAGGCGCACTTCGATACGGACCGTCTCGGGAAGGACGTCGACCTCGCCGTCCACCTTCTGGCCCATGGCGGACATGGCGAAGTTCAGACGGTCGTCTGTCCAGGTCATGTGTTCGACATTGATTCCGGCCTTGGCGCAGGCCGCCTTCGCCTTGTCCAGCCCGCTCGAGATCCGCCGTTTCGCCTCGACGGGACCGATCTCGTGGGGAATCTCGACGATCAGGGGCTTTGCCATGGGGGAACCATCCTCAAACACGCATCCAGCCGTCAAGATGGGGCCGATCGCCATCCATGCAACGGCAACCGGCCCCTTAGTTGATCAAGCGCGGCAGTGAAACCCGCCTTTCGCGGAATCACCATGCGGCATCAGGAGGATGAGGCATGCCGCACGTCGTCGCGACCCGGCACCGCCATCCTATGGCATGCCCATGACGTCACGGGTTCCGCGTCAGTTCACGACCTTGAGCGAGACGTAGGTCGTGCCGCCCATGCCGAGCGCTCGGGCAGAGCCTTTGGCGAGATCGATGATCCGGCCGCGCACGAAAGGCCCGCGATCGTTGATGCGCACCACCACCGAGCGGCCGTTGCGCTTGTTCTCGACCCGGACACGGGTGCCGAACGGCAGGCTGCGATGGGCGGCGGTCATCCCGTTCGGATTGAAGCGCTCGCCATTCGCGGTCTTGCGACCGCTGCCGTACCAGGAGGCCGCGCCGGATTGGGCTGCGGCCGGTGCACTGAGTGCGGCGAGAGACATGGCGGTTCCAATAGCGGCAGCGGTCCAACGAACAGGCTTCATATTCATCCGCATTCCCTTTGTTGTTGCAGAGGCTGCGGAACATAGAGCCAATGAAGGCTGAAATGAGATCAGTAGAATGTGGCAAGGCCTGCCTTCATTAGCCTTCGGTGGTCTCAGGATGTGTGAATAAAATCTAAAGATATTGCAAATCGGGCGTGCGCTGAAATTCTATATTGAGAGCGGATGGAGGCGGTCGTTGACAGGTCTGGTCCCGTTCTCCAACTCCGTCACGGCCCCTGCCACATTGATGGCGAGACATCGCCGTAACCCGGCGTGCGGTGCATGGGAGGCGCGCGTCGCCCGTGACCCTGACGATTCCGGAATGGCTGCCGATGGGGTGCGCGTGGGCTGAAAGCATCCGCGACGGGTCCGGACGAAGTTCCAAGTCGAACTCCAGATCAGCTGGTTGATATACGTTCGCCTGTGATTTCATGGTGAACGGATGGTTAAATTTATCAAGCAAGAGATGAAAATTCGTCAGTATTGGAGCGGGTAGGCAAAATCTGCAGCCCCAAATCGAGACGCATTGTCTACACCCCGGCAACCTGCCCTTTACGTTAACGGCCCCATGGTCTGCCGGTCAGTCGCGTAACCGGTGTTTGCCATGGCTTCCCTGCGTACCGCGGTTGCCGACACCGTCGCCCGGAAAAGTGTCTCGCGTACCGGGCGACTCGTGTCGGCGCCGCGGATGGGTCTCGTACCCGCCGCCCAGCGTCTCCCTCTCGACGAAATCCTCGTCGGGGATTGCATCGCCGCCATGAACGCCCTTCCGGCGGCAAGCGTCGACTGTGTCTTTGCCGACCCGCCCTACAATCTCCAACTCGGGGACGGCTCGCTGTTGCGGCCCGACCAGAGCCGGGTCGACGCCGTCGACGACGCCTGGGACCAGTTCTCGAGCTTCGCTGCCTATGACGAGTTCACCCGTGCCTGGCTCACCGCGGCCCGCCGGGTGATGAAGCCGAACGCCACCCTCTGGGTCATCGGCTCCTACCACAACATTTTTCGCGTCGGCTCGGTGCTTCAGGACCTCGGGTTCTGGATCCTCAACGACATCGTCTGGCGGAAAGCCAACCCGATGCCGAACTTCCGCGGCAAGCGCTTCACCAATGCCCACGAAACCCTGATCTGGGCCTCCCGCTCGGCGGAATCGAAGGGCTACACCTTCCATTACGAGGCGCTGAAGGGCGGTAACGACGACGTCCAGATGCGTTCGGACTGGTTCATCCCGCTCTGCACCGGCGACGAGCGCCTGAAAGGCGTCGACGGCCAGAAGGTCCACCCGACCCAGAAGCCCGAAGCCCTGCTCGCCCGGACCCTGCTCTCGGCGACGAATGCCGGCGACGTGGTGCTCGACCCGTTCTTCGGCACAGGCACCACCGGGGCCGTCGCCAAGCGGCTCGGCCGGCGCTTCATCGGCATCGAGCGGGAGACGGTCTATGCCGAGGCGGCCCGCGCCCGGATCGACGCCGTGGAGCCCCTGTCCAAGGCCGCCCTCCTCGTCGCCCCGACCAAGCGGGCCGAGCCCCGTGTCGCCTTCCTCAGCGTGATCGAGGCCGGCCATATCCGTGCCGGCGAGATCCTCACCGATGCGCGCGGTCGCCACGAAGCCGTGGTGCGTCCCGACGGGACGCTGATGGTCGGGCCTGCCATGGGCTCGATCCACAAGATCGGCGCCCTGGTCCAGGGCTTCCCCTCCTGCAACGGTTGGGATTTCTGGCACGCCAAGCGTGACGGAAAACTGGTTCTGATCGACGTCTTCCGGGGCCGGATGCGGGCCGCTATGGGGTCGGCCGCCTAGTTCTCTCAACGGTGAGAGGATCGGACGCGAGCCGACTTCTCCCGCAGGGTGAGGGTTCGCGCTCGTCCTATCGAGGACGCGTTTTCGGCCTGCCGCGCTTGCGCGGCGCCACAGGCGGGGGCGATTCCTCCGGCTCGTTGAAAAAACCCTCCCCGTCCTCGATCGGCGGCTTTGCCACCGCGCGCGGCACCGGCTTGGGCACTGGGCGAAAGCTCGGGCGCGGCTCGGGCGGCGGAGCCTCGACTTCTGCGAAGAGTGGTGTGTCCTGGACCGCCCGCATGGCCTTCGGCCGTCCGCGCTTCACGGCCTCGGGCTTCGGATCGAACGCATGGGCCAGCACCTTTTTCATGACGCCGGGCAACGGTTCCTCCTCGAGGTCGCGTCTGGGCGTGAAGCGCATGCCGGCCGGTGCCTTCGTGGTGAGGCCGACGCGGGCGACGAAGACGGTCAGTCCCAACGGGAAATGCGTGAAGACGTGGCGCACCACGCCCGGCAGCCGCTTCCATCGCGCGTCCAACGGAGCGTCGAGCAGGGCTTGGGCGACATCGTAACCGCTATCCCATGCGCTGGTCGGAGGCTCCGCCATGGCACCGAGCAGCCCCTCGGGAGGGCGGGTCCGCAGCAATACGGCCTCGTCGCCGCTCCGGATCGCCACGAACGCGGCGCCATAGCGCTCGACGCCCTTCGTTTTCTTGATCTTGCGCGGAAACGTTTCCTGCAGCCCCAGGGTGCGGGCCTCGCAGGGTGCCATCCAGGGGCAGAGGGCGCAGGCCGGTCGCTTCGGCGTGCAGATGGTCGAACCGAGATCCATCAGGCTCTGGGCGAAGTCACCGGGCCGCTGCGCCGGGACGAGGCTCTGCGTCAGCCGTCGGATCTCGGGACGCGCGGCGGGGATCGGCGTCTCGATTGCGAAGAGCCGGGTCACCACCCGCTCGACATTGCCGTCCACTGCCGCTTCCTGCCTGTCGAAGGCGATGGCCGCGATGGCGCCGGCCGTATAGGCGCCGATGCCGGGCAGCTTGCGCAAGCCGTCGAGCGTGTCGGGAAAGGCGCCGGCTTCCACGACCGCCTTGGCGCAGGCATGGAGGTTGCGGGCGCGGGAGTAATAGCCGAGGCCGGCCCAAGCCGACATGACGCTCTCCTCCGGCGCCGCCGCGAGGGCCTCCACGGAGGGGAAGCGTTCCAAGAAGCGCAGGAAGTACGGTTTGACCGCCGCGATCGTGGTCTGTTGCAGCATCACCTCGGACAGCCAGACCCGATAGGGGTCCGGAGCTTCCCCCGGCAGGGCGCGCCAAGGGAGGACGCGGCGATGCCGGTCGTACCATGAAAGGAGATCGGCGGCCTGCGGGCCTCCAACAGAAGAACCGGTCGCTGCCGTGAAGTCCGGTGACATGAAATCCCGCGACATGAGATCCGGCGTGTTGGGCGCCCGTCCATACAGGGTGGCGGCGAACGATCAAAGCATTCGAAAGCCGGCGCCGTTCGGGCTATCATGCGGCGTCCGCCCGCATCGGAAACTCTCGGAGCTCATGGCCCGCATCAAACCCCTCGCCGAGCTGATCGAGACCTGTATCGGACCGGCTTTCGCCGCGCAGGGGTTCGCCTCCACCGATATCCTCGCGGCCTGGCCCGATATCGTCGGCGAGCGCCTCGCCCGTTTCTGTCAGCCTTCGAAGCTCGAATGGCCGCGCCGTGCCAAGCGGGAGGAGCAGGGCCGGCCGGATCCAGGCACGCTCGTGGTGCGGGTGGAGGGCGTCTTCGCCCTGGAATTGCAGCATCTGGCTCCCGTGGTGATCCAGCGCATCAACGCCCATTATGGCTGGGCCTGCATCGGCAAGCTCGTCCTCAAGCAGGGGCGCGTTCATCAAGCCGTTCGCAAGCGGGTCGTGCCGCCCCTCGATCCGGTGAAGCGCGGCGAAGTCGCCCTGGCCGTGTCGTCCATCGGCGACGACGCGTTGCGTGACGCCCTCGATAGGCTCGGCGTGGCGATCGTGGCCTCCTCACCACCGCAATCCCGCTGAATCTCACTTCCGACACCATCCGTGTCGCGGCGCATGGAAGCGGGACCGCAGGTCCCGTCTTGTCAGATTGTTCGCGGGTCTCTACCGCAAGCCGCATGGATCGGATTTTCGAGCGGAGCCCGTCGACATCATGATCACCCGTCGCGACACCTTGAAACTCACTGGCATGGCCATCGGCGCGGCCGCGCTCCTGCCCCGGCTGACCCTCGACGCCTTCGCCCAGGATGCGAACCTCGCTTCCCTGATGGAGCCCGGCCCCCTCGGTGACGTGTGGCTGGGGCCGAAGGACGCCAAGGTCACGATCATCGAATATGCCTCGATGACCTGCTCGCACTGTGCCGCGTTTCACAAGAACACTTGGCCGGCTTTGAAGGAGCGCTACGTCGACACCGGCAAGGTCCGTTTCACGCTGCGCGAATTTCCCCTCGATCCACTGGCGACCGCAGCCTTCATGCTGGCCCGCTGCGACGGCGACGCGAAATACTACCCCATCACCGATCTGCTGTTCGACCAGCAGCAGGGCTGGGCCTACGTGCAGAAGCCGCAATCGCCGGTGGATGCCTTGGAGCAGATGTTGCGGCAAGCCGGATTCTCGAAGGAGAAATTCGAGACCTGTCTCAAGGATCAGAAGCTCTACGCTGCCGTGAACGCGGTGAAGCAGAAGGGGCTGGACACCTTCAAAGTCGACTCGACGCCGACCTTTTTCATCAACGGCGAGCGCTTCAATGGCGAGATGACGATCGACGGGATGGAGAAGGTCATCAAGCCGATTCTGGGTGCCTGAGACCGAAGCTTGGCCTCCGATTGCCCTTCATGCACGGGGCGCATCGTTCAGGATCGTCGCAAGGGCCTGTTTATCTATATTTTACAGGAACTTAAGGCCCATTCGGCGCGCCTTGACACTCAAGATAGGCGAAACTATGGTGCGCCGCGCTTGACGGGGTTTTCAGGTCGGTTCCCTCCACTCTCGCCAATGTGAGTTTTCGCCGTGAGCGGTAACGACGCAGGGGACGGGAATGGAGACGGACGGCAGAAGCCGGACGAGGATCTCTCGGCGAGACTAAAGCATCTCGAGAAGCGGATCGAGGAGAAGCGGCCCGCCGCTCCTTCCCGCCCCTCGTCGGGTGCCGGTGGCTCCAACGGGGCGTCATCCTTGGGCCTGGCGATGCGACTCTCCACGGAGTTCATCGCCGGTGTCCTCGCCGGAGGCATTCTCGGCTGGTTGTGCGATCAGTTTCTGGGGACGAAGCCCTGGGGTCTGATCGTTCTGCTCATGCTGGGCTTCGCAACCGGCGTCTATAACGTCATGCGTGTCTCGGGCTCGCTCTCGAGGCCGGCCGCGAAAAACGCGGTCGACAAGAACCAGGATCGGGAACGGTCCTGATCGGCGAATTTTGCCGCTTTCGAGCGGTCCTGAGGCAAAGCGGGCATCTCGCCCGCTCGTGGACAGAAGGACGGTAGCGGCAATGGCCGTAAAGATGGATCCGATCCACCAGTTCGAGCTCAAGCCGCTCGTATCCTTCGGTCATATCGGCAATCAGGAAATCGCGTTCACCCAGTCGGCGCTGTACATGTTTGCCGCCGTCGGGATCATCGCGCTGATCACGATCGTGGCGACGGCGCAGCGCTCGGTGGTGCCGGGCCGGATGCAGTCCGTGGCCGAGGTGTTCTACGAGTTCATCGGCTCGACCCTCCGTCAGTCGGCCGGGCACGGGTCCGAGCGGTTCATGCCGCTGATCTTCTCCCTGTTCATGTTCGTCCTCGTCCTGAACATGTTCGGCATGATCCCCTATGCGTTCGCCGTGACAAGCCACATCATCGTGACTTTCGCGCTGGCGCTCCTCGTGATCACCACCGTCATCGTCTACGGCTTCATGGCCCACGGCACGAAGTTCCTGAAGGTGTTCGTGCCCTCTGGCGTGCCGGGCTGGCTGATGCCGATGATCGTCGCCATCGAGATCGTCTCCTTCGTCTCGCGGCCGATCAGCCTCGCGGTGCGTCTCTTCGCCAACGTGCTCGCCGGCCACATCGCCCTCAAGATCTTCGCGGGCTTCGTTCCGGCGCTTCTCGCCGCGGGCGCCTGGGGTGCGATCTCGCCGCTGCCGCTGGCTCTCAGCGTCGCGGTGACGGCCCTCGAGTTCCTCGTCGCCGGTCTGCAGGCCTACGTCTTCGCGACGCTCGCCTCGATCTACCTCAGCGACGCCCTCCACCCCGGCCACTAGGCCCCGGCGGTATCCCCTTCCGTCCCCGGTCCGCGGTTGCGGCCGGATTCCTCTCCACGCAACGAACGAACCGATACCAGGAGCAATTTGATGGATCCCTTAGCCGCTAAGTACATCGGTGCCGGCCTCGCCTGCCTCGGAATGGCGGGTGCCGCCATCGGCCTCGGCAATCTCTTCGGCCAGTTCTACGCCGGTGCCCTTCGCAACCCGTCGGCCGCTGACGGCCAGCGCGGCAACCTGCTCCTCGGCTTCGCGCTGACGGAAGCGCTCGGCATCTTCTCGCTGCTCGTCGCGCTGCTCCTCCTGTTCGCCGTCTAAGTCAGACGACGTTCGTCGACCCGACAGCAGACCCGGACCGGGCGCCCCATTCTTCTGGACGCGCGCCCGGTCCTCATTCACGAACTTACTTTGAGCGAAGGACGTCATGGCTCAGCCGGCCCATCCGACCGCAACCCATGAAGGCATCATGGCATCGCCCGCGTCCGAACATGGCGGCGGCTTTCCGCCCTTCGAGAGCCATACTTTTCTCTCGCAGCTGATCTGGCTCGCACTGGCCTTCGGCCTGCTCTATTACCTGATGGACAAGGTGGCCCTGCCCCGCATCCAGGCGATCCTGCACGACCGCGCCACGCGCCTCTCGTCCGATCTCGACGAGGCCCAGCGCATGAAGTCCGAGGCCGAGGCAGCCGGAGCCGCCTACGAGAAGTCGCTGGCCGATGCCCAGGCGAAGGCCCGCACCATCGCCACCGAGACCCGCGCTGCCTTGAGCTCCGAGGCTGAAGCCCGTCGCAAGACGCTCGAGGCCGAGCTCAACGACAGGATCGCCGCCTCCGAAGCTACGATTCGCACCCGCACCGCCGAAGCCATGGGCAGCGTTCGCTCCATCGCCGGCGAAACGGCTACCGCCATCGTCGAGCGCCTCACTGGGACGGCTCCCGACCAGGCCAGCCTCGATACCGCATTGAACCGCGTCGCCATCCCGCACTGAGTGCGCCTGCAGCAGACGTGACCGGTCCGGCCCCGCCCGGCCGGACGCCAACGAAATAGGACGACGAGAATGTTGTTGGATGCCGAGTTCTGGGTCGCCGTCGCCTTCGTCCTGTTCATGGGCGTCGTGTGGAAGGTCGGCGGCTTCGCTCAGATCACCAAGGCCCTCGACACCCGCGGCCGCCGCGTTCGCTCCGAACTCGACGAGGCCCGCCGCCTGCGCGAGGAGGCTGCCACGGTGCTGGCCGACTACAAGAAGCGCCGCAGCCAGGCTGAGTCCGAAGCCGAAGCGATTGTTGCCGGAGCCCGCGAAGAGGCCCAGCGCATCGCCGACGAAGGCCACGCCCGTCTGAACGAGTTCATCGCTCGCCGCACCAAGTCGGCCGAGACCAAGATTGCACAGGCCGAGGTTCAGGCGACCGCGCAGGTTCGCGCCGCCGCCGCCGATGCTGCCGTAAAGGTGTCCGAGGTGATCCTGCGGGAGCGCCTCCGGGGCGATGCGGCTCTATCGCTCGTCCGCTCCAGCCTGGACGAGGTTAAGGGGCGCCTTCAGGCCTGAGTGTCACCTCCATCGACGTTCGGAGAAAGCCGCCGCAAGGCGGCTTTTTTGTTCTCCGGCGTGCCGCTTCACACTCGTCCGCGGCACCCGTCTCCATGGTATGGCAGCGCCGTTAGTCGCTCCGAAGAAAAATAATCCACGGAGATTCGATGCCGCCTATCATCTCCATCGCGGGCTTGTCCAAAGTCTACGCATCGGGTCTCCATGCCCTGAAGGATATCGACCTCGATATCGCTAGGGGTGAAATCTTCGCCCTGCTCGGCCCCAACGGTGCCGGTAAGACGACACTGATCAGCATCGTCTGCGGACTCGTCCGGGCAAGCGGCGGCACCGTTACGGTGGACGGCCACGACATCGCAAAAGACTACCGTAATGCGCGAAGAGCCATCGGCCTCGTGCCGCAGGAGCTCACTACGGACGCGTTCGAGACGGTTTGGGCGACAACGAGTTTCAGCCGGGGGCTGTTCGGTATGAAGGCCGACCCTGGTCATATCGAGCGGGTGCTGCGTGACCTGTCGCTGTGGGACAAGAAGGACAGCCGCATCATGACGCTGTCCGGTGGCATGAAGCGGCGCGTACTCATCGCCAAGGCCCTCAGCCACGAGCCGCGTATCCTGTTCCTGGACGAGCCGACCGCAGGCGTAGACGTGGAACTGCGTCAGGATATGTGGCGCTTGGTGCGGAAGCTGCGTGACCAAGGCGTCACCATCATTCTCACGACGCATTACATCGACGAGGCCGAAGAGATGGCCGACCGAGTCGGCGTGATCCGAAAAGGGCAGATCATCTTGGTCGAGGAGAAGGCCGAGCTGATGCGCAAGCTCGGCAAAAAGCGGCTGACTCTGCAATTGCAGGCTCCGCTCCCTGCATTGCCGGTCGAATTGGCCCCACACGGCCTCGCGCTATCGGCGGATGGTCAGGAGCTCGTCTACACCTACGATACCAAGGGCGAGCGCACCGGCATCACGACTTTGCTCACCGACCTCGCTGCGGCGGGAATCCCATTTCGCGATCTCTCCACGAGCCAAAGTTCCCTCGAAGACATCTTCGTCGATCTCGTGAGGGAGCAGGCATGAAGGTCGCCCCGATGAATCCGCTTGCGATGAATTGGCCGGCGATCCGCGCCATCTACCTCTTCGAAATGGCGCGTTTCTGGCGGACGGGCCTTCAGAGCATCGTTGCTCCGGTCATCGCCACCTCTCTGTATTTCGTGGTCTTCGGCGCAGCGATCGGTGCACGCATGGCTTCCGTGGATGGAGTCGCCTATGGCGCCTTCATCGTGCCAGGCCTGATCATGCTCTCTTTGCTGACGCAGAGCATCGCCAACGCATCCTTCGGCATCTACTTCCCGCGCTTTGCCGGGACGATCTACGAGATCCTGTCGGCACCGGTCTCGCCGTTGGAGATCGTGCTCGGCTATGTCGGGGCCGCGGCTTCGAAGTCGATCCTGATCGGCCTCATCATCTTGGCGACGGCGGCCCTGTTCGTACCGTTGAGGATCGAGCATCCGCTTTGGATGGTAGCGTTTCTCCTGCTGACCGCGACCACGTTCAGCCTTTTCGGTTTTTTGATCGGATTGTGGGCAGATGGGTTCGAGAAGCTGCAACTGGTGCCGCTTCTCATCGTCACGCCGCTCACCTTTCTCGGCGGCAGCTTCTATTCCATCGAGATGCTGCCGCCCTTCTGGCGGACGGCGAGTCTCGTGAACCCGGTGGTCTATCTCATCAGCGGCTTCCGCTGGAGCTTCTTCGGCACGTCCGATGTCGGGGTGGAGATCAGCCTCGCGATGACGTTGATCTTCCTCGCCCTTTGCCTTGCCAGCGTGACGTGGATCTTCCGCACCGGCTATCGGCTGAAAAGCTGATCGCCGTCACGGCCGCTCGTCGAGGAAGGCCAGAACGCCCTGCCGGTGCAGCTTGTCGCCGACAGCCGTGCTGTGATCGCGGTTGGGGAGTTCCAGGCTCTTCGCATGGGGCATGAGCGCCGCCAAAGCCGGGGCCGAGCCTGCTACAGTATCGAGGGTGCCCACCGTGACAAGAGTGGGAGCCTCGATCTGAGAGACTTCCTCCCGTGACAAGGTCTGGCGCGAGCCGCGCATACAGGCGGCGAGCGCCCGAAGGTCGCTTTTGGTCTGTTCGGCGAAGGTACGGAAGGCAGCGGCCGTGAGATTGGGCGCCTTTTCGCCAGCCGGAGCCTCCAAAGCCTCGGCGATGCCATTCGGCAAGCCCTTCCCCTCCACCAGATGCAGGCCGAGGCCCCCTAAAAGCACCGAACGCACCCGCTCCGGGTTGTCGAGTGCGAGATAGGCCGAGATCCGCGCGCCCATGGAATAACCCATGATGTCGGCGCGCTCGATACCGAGATGGTCGAGGAGCCGCCTTGTATCCTGCGCCATGATGTCGGAGCCATAGGCTTCCGGCGCGTAGAGCTTCTCGCTCTCGCCATGGCCGCGATTGTCGAGAGCGACGACCCGGCGCCCCGCCTCGGACAGGGTCTTCACCCAGAGTGTATTGACCCAGTTCACGGAATGGTTGGAGGCGAAGCCGTGGATCAGCACGATCGGATCACCGCGGCCTCCCTTCGCCGGTACGTCGATATAGGCGATGGTGGTCCCGTCGGAATCGAACGTCTGCATCGCGCTGCATGCTCCTGTCGGAAGGTCGATGGCGGCTCGAGGGCCATGCCTATCGGTCGCCAAAATCGTCCTTGAGCGGCATTGAGGCAAGGCGCGAGTGATCAGAGGGGTGACAGGACGGCCTTTCCCTTGTCCTCATCGTGCTCCAACCGTCTTCCTCCCCTTGCCGCACGGAACTTGCGGGGCGAAGAACGATCTGGCCGCCCCAGCTAAACGATTCAGGGCGTGCCATGCGGCTCGATCTTTCAGGATATGGACGGCCCATGATTCAGATCGTTCCCGTCGTCGTTCTCAAACACGTGGTGCGCGCCCCGCAGCCGGACGTCTTCCAAGCCTGGACGGACCCATTGCTCGCGCGAGGCTGGATGGCGCCGGTTGGAACCGTGGCGGAACATGTGGAGATCGACCCACGGGTCGGGGGGACATTCCTGCTGCGTGGACGGGATGAGGCGGGCGCGCTTCACGCGGTTACCGGTCATTTTGAAGAGATCCGACGCGGGCATCACCTGCATCAGACCTGGACTTATGACGGGCCGAACGAAATGCTGCGCATCGGCGAGACTATCGTGCAGGTCGATCTTCTGTCGGTGGGTGACAAAGCCACGGAGATCACATTAACGCACCGCCGGATCGTCAGCGTGGACGTACGCAACGCCTATCGATTGCATTGGCGCGACCGCTTCGAAAAGCTTCACGCCTCGCTGGCCTAAACGAGCGCCGCTGCATCTAAAGCCGACAAGGGGGGCAACGACTAGCGTCGCTGCTCCCGTTGTCGCGGATGTGATGAGCGATCTAGGCGAAGGCGGGCTGGCCGCTGGCGACGGCGCGTTGGGCGACCGCTTCGTCGTACAGCTTCTGCTCGTTTTCCTTATGGGTGAGCGAGAAGCGCACGGAGATTGCGCAGAGCGACGAGATCAGCACGGCGATGCCGAGGATGAACAACGCGCCGGGCAGGTTGCCGACCCCCTTGAGCAGGAATCCAGCCGCCACGGCGCCGACATTTCCACCCGCGCCGATGATCCCGGCGACACCGCCCAGCGCCTTGCGATCGATGAACGGTACGAGGGCATAGGTCGCGCCGCAGGCCATGTGGGTGAACAGACCGAAGGCGAGCATGGCGATGACGGCGAGCGCGACCGACCCCGCATAGGCGAAAGCGAGAAGGCCGAGACCCTCGCCGACCATCAGCACGAACAAGAGCAGGGTGCGGCCGTCGAGGCCTTTCTTACGTGCGACCCGGTCGGACGCGATGCCGCCGAGCGCACGGGCGAAGAGAGCGAGAAGTCCGAAGCTGCCGGCCGCCATTCCGGCCTGGGTCAGGTCGAGGCTGAATCGTTCGACATAATACGTCGCCGCTACGGCATGGATGAAGATCTCGACGCCGAAACAGGCACCGTAGGTGATCGCGAGCATCCAAACGCGATAGTTCGCCATCGCCTGTTTGAAGACGGCCCAGCCGCCCTTCTTGCCGGCGTCAACCGAAACGCCGCGCGCACGAAGCTCGGTGATGTTGCCCTCGGGCGTGTCCTGCGTGAACCGGTAATACAGGAATGCCACGACCAGCATCATGACGCCGGGCACGATCATCGACAGGCGCCAGCCCATCGTCTTCTCGACGCCGATGCTGACGAGGGCCGCCAGAATCAGCGGCATCGCGCTCTGGGTGACACCACCGCCGGCATTGCCCCAGCCGCCGACCGTGGCGTTGGCCGTACCGACCACGTTCGGTGCGAACATGACCGAGGTATGAAACTGCGTGATGACGAAACTCGCCCCAATGGCGCCGATGGCGAGGCGAAAGAACAGGAAGCTCTCATAGGAATTGGCGAAGGCGATGCCGATCACCGGAATCGCACCGAGGGTCAGCAGACCCGTGTAGGTCAGGCGCGGCCCGAACCGGTCACACATGGGACCTATCAGGAGGCGCACCAGGATGGTGATACCGACTGCGGCGATGTTGATATTGTAGACCTGATCGTTGGTCAGCTTGAACTCACCCTTGATGACCGGCATCAGCGGAGCGACGGCAAACCAAGCGAAGAAGCAGACGAAGAAGGCGAGCCAGGTGATGTGGAAGGCACGCATCTGGGGCGTGGCCAAACTGAAGAGATCGATTCGGGTCGCTTTTTGGGACTGCATGCGGAGAGGTTCCAGGCGATCGGATATCTCCCGGCACTCCTCGCGAGTGGCCCCCATGAACGGGGTGGGGAGAGATTGGTCGCTCACGCCACAGTGAGCACGAGCCGCCCGTCATCGAAGGCGTCTCTCGCAGGCGCCGTTGCCCACCTGAAGCCATCTGCATGGTATGTGCCAGCTCTAAGCGATTCCGTAAGGCCGCCCGTCACTGCGGCTTTCCCTGGGGCTGCATTGTTCCCCTACCCTTTTCATGAAGGCGCCAGTCCTGCGGAGGATGCCTCCCCGATAACCGTTTGCGCAGTCGATAATCGGGGACGTGCGCCGTTTGTGGGCATGGCGTCGGATTATGCAGGCTTCAGGGGCGGTGCTGGACGACAGGAGAAGCTTGCCGTCAGGCTGCCGGGCTGGCATCACCCGGCGCAATGACCGATACGCATTCTTCCGGCATCCCGCCCTTCGGCACCCACGCGCCCAAGGGGCTTGTGGCACGCATCACCAAGCGCACGGTGAACCTCTCGGGCAAAAGCTGGGCGGGGCGGCGTCTCGGCTTCCTGCTGAGGCGACTCGCGATCACGATGCTGCAGGGTCAGCCCCTCGACGTGGAGCGTTTTGGCGCACGGATGCGGCTGCACCCCTACAACAACAATTGTGAGAAGAAGGTGCTGTTCACGCCGCAATTCTTCGATCCCGAAGAACGTGCGCTTCTGGCGTCACGGCTGCAGCCCGGCTGCACCTTCCTCGATATCGGGGCCAATATCGGCGCCTACGCCTTGTCCGTCGCCGCCTTCGCCGGTCCCCGCGCGCGGATACTTGCCGTGGAACCTCAACCCGACATCTTCGATCGGCTCACCTACAATATCGCCCAGAACCCGTTCGGCACGGTGAAGGCCGTGGCTTGCGCGGTGGCCGATAAGGCCGGTGAACTGACCTTGTTCGTCGATCCGCGCAACCGGGGCGAATCGAGTCTGAAGATTGTCGGCACCAACGAAGGTGCACAGATCCGAGTGCCTGCAGTCACCCTTCTGGGCCTTGCCCAGGGCGAAGGCATCACCCGGATCGATGCGATCAAGCTCGACGTGGAGGGGGCCGAGGACCTGATCCTGGAGCCGTTCTTTCGTGAGGCGCCGGTCTCCCTGCACCCTCGCCTGCTCCTCATCGAGGATGGCACGGCGCAATGGCAGATCAACCTCGTCGGCCTGCTCGAATCGCGCGGCTATCGCCAGATCGCCCGCACGCGGCTGAACCTGATCTTCGAGCTGAGAGGCGCCTGAAGCGATTGTCGCCCACTCGAATGGGTCGAGTGGACTCACCGCATGGTCAGGGTGGCGACGGACAAACACTGCCACGCTTGGCCAAACAGGGTTTTGCGCTCACGATCGACCGCTCAGCGCCATCCACCTAGCCTGCCGCCAGAATACCCCACATGGCCTCACGAGCGATAAGGGCGTCTTCAGGGGGGCGCGACCGACACCGCCGCTTGAGTACAGTACCCCAAGGCCATTGTAAGAATGCGCCTCTCTCGAGGATCCGGCGACTGCGTCGCCGGAATGCACTCGTAGCAAGAGGCAATGCCTGCCTTTCAGGCGCATGCTGATGCTTTCAGTAAAGTTGCCGTGTAGGAACAGTTAGATAATAAAACTACCGTCCGTCAGGCTCGATGCCACGACATCGTGCAAGATGATTTTCTGCGCAGGGTCTGCAATCCCGGCAAACGTAACTTGCGTATCCTGTCCGCCGTTGATCGCTTTAATTTTAATGTCACTGAAGTTTTTCGCGATGAGTGTTACATTAAGGCGATCGATATCGACTTCGAATTTATAAATGTTGTCTCGGCCGAAATTACTGTCCGTATAGCCGAAAATGGTTTCGCCCGAACCTGCAAACAACTTATCGTTGCCGGCGCCGCCAGTGATACTGTCGTTGCCGTCGCCGGACAAGATCCAATCATTGCCCTGGGTGCCATAGATGATGGTACTATTTTCCAAAGTCGTCTGAGATACGATGGTTTGACCTTGCGTTACGAACTCGAACGACACATCACCGCCGTTCCGAACGTAGGTCCTTTCGATACTATTGAAGTTGCTGTTTGTGAGTTCGATAGCGCCCGTGACAATCAGCACGTCTTTCCCGGTGCCTCCGTCGATGATGACGGGATCCTCGGAAACGACGAGGCGGTCATTGCCACCTAGGCCGTAAAGAGAGTCGTTTCCTCCGTTGCCGATCAAAGTGTTGGCGGCGGCGTTGCCCGTGAGATGGTCTCCATGGGTGCTGCCATTGATCTTGGAGATACTGATCAAGACGTCGCCTTCGGCATCGCCACCTCGATTGACGCCCGTGCTCAGGTTGACGGTGACTCCCGCGGAGGAATGCTCGTAGCTCGCCGTGTCGGTTCCCAAGCTGCCGTTCAAGATGTCAGCGCCAGCGCCTCCTTCCAGCACGTCGTTGCCGCGACGACCGTTGAGCGTGTCGTCTCCGAGCCCTCCAAGAAGACTGTCCGAGCCGGATCCACCGGTCAGGACATCGGCGAAATTTCCGCCCTCGAGTGTCGTTTTTCCAAGGCGGTCGGAGAAGTTGAAATCGTAGCCTCCCGAAAACGCCGTAGCATGGTGCGACAAGCGATCTTCAGAAAAGTAGAATAATGTTGTCCCGTCTCCATCGCTATCGCGAATCACGAGTCGCTCATCGACCCCGACGGAGCGGACATAAATATCTGCTTCCGGATCGTCGTCATACCGTTGCGGAGGAAATACAGTGATGGAATCGTCATCATTGTAACCTGTACCTACCGTGATTTTAATGGTCGGCATGGCGAATCCTAGAATCTATCCAATAAGGATCTCGATCACTAGGTTCAGCGTAGCGGTCAAATTTGAGGTTGCAACTGAAAAAAGAGAGGCGGGTTGTTTTTAAGGCAATAATCGTTGGAGCGGTTTATTTCTGTATTGATGAGCCGGTAACCGGTGATAGCGATTTGCGGGTTTGTTCACGGCAGTGCTGACAATGCCCTTGAAAGAAAAGGTACTGTTTGTCTTGCCACGATGGGGCGTTGGGGAAGCTCAAAAGCGGAGATTCCGGTCCAACCCAACCCAGCGAGCTGGTAGCCGGCCCTTGCCGGCGCAAGCCGCGAACCATCGGCGCAAGCTCTCGATCTGTCCCTCCTGCGTCGGATCATCCTGGCAGCATCCGGGAACAATCGCGATATGGGTGAGAGTGCCGAGCCTTTGGTAGGTATGGCGGCTTTCCGGGACAGCTGTCAGATCCCCCGGACCGGACGGAGGGAACTTCGAGCGGCCGGTCAGCTGAGCACGTTCGCCCATCCCATCGAACCACCTCATCCAGATGTGCCCCGCGTATGTGGGTCTTGAGGAACTCTTTCGTTCGCTCAGGTCCGGCTGGAGCCTTTCTCATCGTCAGGTGCCGCGGCACCTGACGATGAGGTCGAGATTGGGATGGCCGAAGACGTCATCGCGGCTCCCGCACCCCATGTCATGGCCCACCATCCACTTCGCGGTGGGCCACTGGGAATAGGCTTCCCCGGTGGGAAGCCTACCACCGCTCAGAGCGGGATGTTGTCATGCTTCTTCCAGGGCTGCTCCATTTCCTTGGTTCGGAGCATGCCGAGCGCCCGGGCGATGCGTTTACGCGTCGAGTGGGGCATGATCACCTCGTCGATGTAGCCGCGCTCGGCCGCGACGAAGGGCGAGAGGAAGCGGTCCTCGTATTCGCCGGTTCGTGCCGCGATCTTGTCGGTATCGCCGATCTCGCTGCGGAAGATGATCTCCACCGCGCCCTTGGCGCCCATGACTGCGATCTGCGCGGTCGGCCAAGCGTAGTTGATGTCGGCACCCACGTGCTTGGAGGCCATCACGTCGTAGGCGCCGCCGAAGGCTTTGCGGGTGATGATCGTCACCAGCGGCACAGTGGCTTGGCTGTAAGCGAAGAGGAGCTTGGCGCCGTGCTTGATGAGACCGCCATATTCCTGTGCGGTGCCGGGTAGGAAGCCGGGGACATCGACGAAGGTGACGATCGGGATCGAGAACGCATCGCAGAAGCGCACGAAGCGGGCCGCCTTGCGGGACGCATCCGAGTCGAGCACGCCGGCCAGGACCATCGGCTGGTTGGCAACGAAGCCGACGGTGCGGCCCTCGATGCGGCCGAACCCGGTGATGATGTTGCGCGCATAAGTCGACTGGATTTCGAAGAAGTCGCCTTCGTCGGCCACCCGGCGGATCAACTCACCCATGTCGTAGGGCTTGTTCGGGTTGTCCGGAATCAGGGTATCGAGGGACTTATCGAGCCGGAGCGGGTCGTCGAAGCTTTCGATCTCCGGCACGCCGTCGATGTTGTTGGCGGGCAGGAAGTCGAGCAAGCGGCGGATCTGAAGGATCGCCTCCACGTCGTTCTCGAACGACCCGTCGGCAATGGAGGACTTGGTGGTGTGGACCTTGGCGCCGCCGAGTTCCTCGGCCGTGACGACCTCGTTGGTCACGGTCTTCACCACGTCCGGGCCCGTGACGAACATGTAGCTCGTGTCACGGACCATGAAGATGAAGTCGGTCATGGCGGGCGAATACACATCGCCGCCCGCGCAGGGGCCCATGATGACCGAGATCTGAGGAATGACGCCGGAAGCGGCGACGTTGCGGCGGAATACCTCGCCGTAGCCGCCCAAAGCGGCGACACCTTCCTGGATGCGGGCGCCGCCGGCATCGAAGATGCCGATGATCGGGGCGCGCATCTTCAGCGCCATATCTTGGACCTTGACGATCTTGGCGGCATGCGTCTCGGAGAGCGAGCCGCCGAAGACGGTGAAGTCCTTGGAGAAGAGGAACACGGTGCGGCCGTTGATGGTGCCCCAGCCGGTGACCACGCCGTCACCGGGAATCTTCTGCTTCTCCATCCCGAAATCGGTCGAGCGATGCTGCACGAACATGTCGAATTCCTCGAACGACCCATGGTCGAGGAGGAGTTCGATACGCTCTCGTGCCGTCAGTTTGCCGCGCTTGTGCTGGGCCACGACGCGGTTTTCGCCGCCGCCGAGACGGGCTTGAGCGCGCCGCTCTTCCAGCTTCTCGAGAATATCCTTCATGCGTGGTGAGCCTTGAGATGGGTTCGTGGGGGTGAAGCCGTGCCGTGTCCGACAGCATGGCTTGGCGGTATACTTCAAAAGCGCCTTAGCACGGGGGAAAGGCAGCGAAAATGAATTTAACGAGCCAGGGTTGCCAGCGTCGCTGCGGCCTCGAATTCAGCCTTCCGCAGGGCATGCCGAGCCTCAGCTTCGGCATCGCTACCCCAGACGCTGGCCTGATAGGCCTCGTCCACATGCGCCGCCGCCCAGGCGTCCATCGGAGTGAGACGTCCATGCAGCGTGGCGAGGGCGATCAGGAGAGAGCCAGTCAAGGTCGTCATCGTGTGGAGCGCGGCCAGCCGGAAAGGCCCTTCGACGGCCGCGATCACAGCGCGAAGTGCGTTCACCGACGTCTCCGGCTGGGTCACATGCATCACGCCTTCGCTGAGGATCAGGCGTACGCCCAGGGTCTCGTGCGCCCAGTCGATCACGGGGTTCCAGGCACGGGCTTGATCGGCCACGAGACGTTCCGGGTCTCCGGCGCGGTAGGCGACGAGATCCGTCCCTGCATAGGCCGAGAGATCATCGATCACCGCGTCACGGCGGGGAGCGACCCCGTCGATGGCGGTGTTGGCGAGGCGAGTCAGCGGCATGGTCGAGGGGGCGATGAACTCGGCCTGCGCTGCCCATTCTGCGGCGATAGCTTCGCCGAGTGAGCGGGTCGGCAAGGTCAGCGGATTACGGGCCGGTGTATTGGCAGATCGCCCATCGAGAATCAGGCGAAATCCCTCCTCGCTACCCGCGAGGCCGGCCACTTTGTAGAACCGCTTCGGCAATGCGGGGCGGGTTTGTGCGCGCACGGCCTTGTGCGGATCGTGCACCGGAGGGGCGTCGCCAAGCCAATCGGCAGGATCGTCTGTACTCATGGCGAGAGGTTCTAGCGCATCGTCTCGCAGCCTGCGAGCAGGAAGCCGGCGCGATACTGAATGGCTGTTGCGAACTTTACTCGCGGGTAAGATCCGCAATCGTCATGTCTACGGTGACCGTCCGAAGGCCGCCCGTGAACAGATCTGCCAGAGCGGAAGCGGTTTCGACCACGGTCACTGCCCCAGCGCCAAGCAGCGCTCCCGGCGGATGGTAGCCCCAGGCGACACCAATGGCGGCCGCGCCGGCACTCACCGCCATATCCATGTCGTAGGTGGTGTCTCCGATCATCACTGTCGTCTCTGGCGGTGCTCCAACCGCGGCCATGGCCTGATGCAGCATCGCCGGGTCGGGCTTCGATGGCGCGTCGTCGGCAGTCTGGATGGTGGCGAAGACGTCGCCCCAGCCATGGCTTTCTACGAGCCGATCGACACCGCGCCGGGATTTCCCCGTGGCGAGTCCGAGGCGCAGATCGTCTCGGGCATGCAGACGTTCGATTAGATCGCCCATTCCGGGGAACAGTGGCTCTTCATAGGCCGGATCCAAGCGCAAGGTATTGAAGGCCCGCTTGTAGCTCTCGGACAGGCCTTCCACAGGCCCATCCTCGCCTACGAGACGCCGGAAGGCCTGCGGCAGTGAAAGGCCGACAACGGAAAGGGAGACTGATCGCGAGGGTGGAACGATGCCGTGCTCGGCGAAGGCCATGCCTTGGGCCGCAACGATGAGGTGCTGGCTATCAACCAGCGTACCGTCAACGTCGAAGACGACGAGCTTCACGGAAGAGTCCTGCATGGCCGCATTACGGCTGACGCCCTGGCTGCAGTTGTTGCGCCGCTGCTTGGCCTGGCTTCTGGCGTTCGTAGCCGAGCTTGCAGCGGATCAGAAAGCGCCGCCGGACCCCGCCGCGCAGGCCGCGCGCGTGCGAAAGCCGGTTGCAACTGGCATAGGACCGCCGCCTG
Organism: Methylobacterium sp. CM6241; assembly: GCF_054817845.1. Taxonomy (NCBI): domain Bacteria; kingdom Pseudomonadati; phylum Pseudomonadota; class Alphaproteobacteria; order Hyphomicrobiales; family Methylobacteriaceae; genus Methylobacterium; species Methylobacterium sp. CM6241. The sequence continues at coordinate 2,672,482 of NZ_CM139246.1, read as the reverse complement.
CGTTCGCCCGCCCGCGCCTGTGATCCATGGCGGCCGACGGCGGGAGGTGGCTGGGCTGGGTTTTGCGTTACCGGAGCGGGAACCGCTTTTACCGCGGGACTTGGCGGGGTCTGTTGTGGACCAGCCGCCTGCGCGGCAGCCTCGGCGGTCAGCGACGCTGATCCGAAGCACACGAACAGGCCGATCAAGGCGGTGCTGGCCATGGTCGCGAACGTCATCGGCATGGGTTCTCGCTGCAACGACGGGTGTGGTCGACCACAAGGATAAGGCATGGCGCCCGATTGCCAAGGCGCATCCGCGGATGCTCCCCGCAGATGCGGCCAAAGCGGATCACGCTTCCGGCGCCTCGACGATGGGATCGTAGCGCGAGGCGTCGAAGCCCAGAAGGTTCCAGCTCTGCGCCATATGCGGCGGTAGAGGCGCCGTGACGTCAACCGGCTTCAACGTGCGCGGATGCGGAATGACGATCCGACGTGCCAGGAGGTGCAGCCGGTTCTGGATGCCTCCCGGCAACGCCCAGTTCTCGACGCTGAAATATTTCGGATCGCCGACGATGGGGTGGCCGATATGCGCGGCATGGGCTCGGAGCTGGTGCGTGCGCCCCGTCACGGGCTTCAGCGAAAGCCAGGACAGCTTCTGCGCCGCATTGTCGACCATGGCGTAATAGGTGAGCGCGTGGGCGGCACCGTCGTCGCCGTGCTGGGCTACCCGCATTCGGGCGTCGCCGTCGGGGGCTTCCTCCTTGGCGAGATAGGTCGAGATCCGGCCCTGAGGCACGCGCGGGACACCGGCGGTGAGTGCCCAGTAGACCTTGCGGGCGGACCGCGAGCGGAAGCTCTTGGCGAGGGTCGCCGCAGCCAGGCGTGTCTTGGCGACGATGAGGCAACCGGCGGTGTCTTTGTCGAGGCGGTGGACGAGGCGCGGCTTCTGTCCGTCCGGTCCGGTCAGAGCCTCCAGCAGCCCGTCCACGTGGCGCACGGTGCCGGAGCCGCCCTGGACCGCGAGGCCAAAGGGCTTGTTCAGCACCATCATGTCCGCATCCTCGTAGAGGATCAGCGAGCGCAGGAAGTCGGCATCGGTGGCGTCACGCGCAACACTGCGCGGTCGTTCCGCCACCGGGTCGAGCTTGAGGGGCGGCACGCGCACGCTCATGCCCGGCAAGAGCCGGTCGTTCGGCTTGGCGCGCTTACCGTCCACACGCAGCTCACCCTTGCGGACGATGCTTTGAACACGGGTGAAGGGTAGCTGCGGGAAACGCGTCGTGAGGAAGCGGTCGATCCGCATTTCGGCTTCGTCTTCCTCGACGATCAGTGTCTGTACGCCGGAGGCCAAAGTCGCGGAGGCGGCGGCGCGCTGTTCGCGCCGGGTCGGTCCTTCGACCACTGGTTCCGGGGACTTGGCGCCAGCGCGGCGTGGACGCGGCGCGTCCAATAATTTCTCCGCTACCTCATTACGGGGCGCCCGCGTCCGAGGCGCACGGGCCACCGGGATTTCGTCATCGGACGGCGTCTCCGGGGCATCGCCGGGGCGCCAGGGGGCACGCTTGTCGGCCTCGCCGCGCAACTGCGCCGCGCGATGGGCGGCGTCGAGGGCGCTGGTGCGGGGGCCAGTGCCTTCGCGGTCTGGCCTGCGGAACGTGCCGGGCTTGCCGGGACGGTAAGGCTTGCCGCCGCTGCCGGGCGGCCTGCCTTTGCCGGCGCCGGAACCTTTACGTCCGGCATTGCCGCGTGATGGTGGTCTGGTGGTCATCGCGTGCTCGTAACACCCTCGCCCCTCTGGGCAAAGCGCTTCGAGGATGGGGCGCTTCGAGAACGCGACGTTGCATGAACCGCAGTTCAGGCGGCGCGGCGGCCCGCCTCAATGGTCAGCCCGGTCCCGACGGAGCCGAACGTATCACCGTCCACAACTCTGGCATTCGGGACGCCCGCCACCAATGCGGCACGGACATGCGGCAGGCCCGTGGACCCGCCGGTCAGGAACAGGGCGTCGATGCCCTCGGCCGGCAAGCCCGCCTGATTCAGGCAGCGCCCGATCCTCTCGGCGATTCGCCGAGAGAGCTCTTCCGTCTGCGCCACGAGGCCGGCATGGTCGAGGTTGGCGGCGAGACCCGGCTCGACCCAGCCGAGCGCGACGCCGCCCTGGCCGGCATCCGAGGCAGCGATCTTGGCGCCCTCGACTTCCATCGCCAGGGAATGCCCGCGTTCGGCTTCCACCACGGTGTAGAGCCGAGCGATCAGGTCCGGCCGGCGCGCGTCGCGGCGGACCTCCTCGATCTCGCGGAGGGTCTTGGCATTGTAGAGCCGGTTGATGCTCGACCAGGTGGCGAGGTCGTGGAAATACCCGGTCGGCACGTCGAGGTCGCCTCGGTTCATCGGGCTGCCGAGGCCGAAGAGCGGCATTACCGTGCCGAGGCTGAGCCGCCGGTCGAAATCGGTACCGCCGATGCGTACGCCGTCATTGGCGAGGATGTCGCCGGACCGGTCGACCTTGGTATGGCGCTCCGGTGAGAGCCGGACGATGGAGAAATCCGAGGTGCCGCCGCCGATATCAGCGATGAGCGCGATCTCCTCCCCCGTCACCTGCTGCTCGTAATCGAGCGCCGCCGCGATGGGCTCGTATTGGAACGAGACGTGGCGGAAGCCGATGCTCTGGGCGATCTCGCGCAGGGCATCCTCCGCGCGGGCGTCGCCCTCCGGGTCGCCATCGACGAAGTGGACCGGGCGGCCGTGGACCACGGTATCGATGCCCGTTCCCGCCTGCGCCTCGGCGCGCGTCTTCACAGCGGAGAGGTAGCGGGCGATGACGTCGCGGAAGCGGATTCGCTCACGCCCGACTGGCGTCGTTTCCTCGAGTAGCGAGGATCCGAGCACTGACTTCAGGCTGCGCATCAGCCGCCCCGGCGTGCCCTCGACGTACTCCGCCATGGCCGCGCGGCCGACGAGGGGCGTCCCACCCGGCGGGAAAAAGATCGCGCTGGGAATTGTCACGTGGTCGCCCTCCAGTCGCAGCAGGGCGGGCCGTCCCTCGGTGACAAGGCCGAGCGTGGTGTTGGACGTGCCGAAATCGAGGCCACAGGCCGCCATGTAGGATCTCCGGACGCTGGTCCGCTGGAATGGGGGGCCGTCGACCTACAGGCTGGGCCCGTCCCGGTCCACCGGTCTCAGCGCTCGAAATCGCCGGCCCGGCTCGCCTTCAGCGCAGGGCTCCCACCCGTGAGCCGCCGCTTGAGCCGCACGATCGCCTCTCGCTGCAACTCGCTGGCGGCGGAATGGGCGTTGGCGACCTGTGAAAGCATGTCGATGAAATGCAGACGCTCGGCCGCGGTCAGGTTGTCCCGCAGCAGGGGCAGCATTTCGTCTGCCACGAGGGAGAACGGTCGTCGTGCCTCGGTGTAGGTCCACGCTCGCTCGAACGTGGCCGAGATAGTATCGATCTGGAGCGGAGAATCCATGAATTCCAGGATCTTGGTCTTCTCGGCGGCGGTGACGGGGCTACCCGTGCGCACCAATTGGATCATCAGGATCACCGCCGCGAGCCTGACGTCCCGCACTCGCTTCAGCGGCGTGCCGATGATGTCCTCCAGGGTCGATTTCGCCCGACGCTGAAGGCCCTTCGTGTCACGATTGACCTCCCTCAGCGCCGTCGCGGTGCCATGTGCGCGGATGATCCAGAACAGGACGGCACCCACGATCCCGATCGCTGCGACGATGACGACCATTCAAGCGAACCTTTCCCCGGATCCGATCCGGCTCGGACGATTGTTTCGGCTGTGAGCATAGCGCCATGGCGGCAGCGGCAAACCCCGAGGGACGTCCGACCCCGCGAAGGATCGCCACGCAGCAACCGATTCGCAACCAACCGATGCGAGCGTTCAGCTTTCCCCGAGATAGCGGTGGCGCAGGTGGCGCATGTAGTCTTCTGCGCCCAGGGGCTTGCCGGTGGTGGCAACGAGCAACTCGTCCGTCTCCAGGAAACTGCCGCGTCCGTGCACGTTCTCGCCGAGCCAGCCGCGCATGGCGGTAAAATCGCCCTCGGCCAGATCGGCTTGGATTCCGGGCAGGTCCTCACAAGCGGCGCGGAAGAACTGCGCAGCCGCCATGGCGCCTAGGGTATAAGTCGGGAAATATCCGAAACTGCCCCCGGGCCAGTGGATGTCCTGCAGGCAGCCGAGCCGGTCGCTCGGTACCGGGAGACCAAGTAGCGAGCGCATGCCTTCATTGAATGCGCCCGGTAGATCGGTGATTGCGAGATCACCGGCGATCATCGCGGTTTCGAGGTCGTAGCGGAGGAGGATGTGAGCCGGATAGGTCACTTCGTCGGCATCGACTCGGATCAGGCCCGGCTCAACTCGTGTGTAGAGGCGGTGCAAGTTGTCGGCATCCCAGGCGCTTCCCTGCCCGCCGAACGCCTCGCGCAGCCGAGGTGCCAGGTAAGCGCAGAACTCGGCTGAGCGGCAGGCCTGCATCTCGATCAGCAGCGACTGGCTTTCATGCAGGCTCATCCCCCGGGCGTTCCCCACGGGCTGGTGGAGCCATGTGGCCGGCCGGCCCTGCTCGTAGAGCGCGTGGCCGGTCTCGTGCAGCACGCCCATCAGGGCGCGGGTGGCATCGGTCTCGTCGTAGCGCGTGGTGATGCGCACATCGTTGGTGGCGCCGCCGCAGAATGGATGCAGGCTGATATCCAGCCGTCCGTGTTGAAAGTCGAACCCGGCGGCGCGCATCAGCGTCAACCCAAGGGCCTTCTGCGCTTCCACCGGGAATGGCCCGGGAAGCGGGATCGGTGCCGGCAGTGAAGCCTGACGATCGCGGATCACGTCAATCAATCCCGGCAGGATCGCGCGAAGCTCGGCGAAGAGCGGATCAATCGCCGCCTGGCGCATGCCGGGATCGTAACCGTCGAGGAGGGCATCGTAGGGAGCAAGCCCCAGGGCCGCGCCCTTCGCCTCCCCGACCTCCCGCTGCAGCCGCAGGGTCTCGGCCAGATGAGGTGCCAGCATCGCGAAATCGGATCCTGCCCGCGCTTCCCGCCATACCATTTCGGAGTGGGACGACGCCTTGGAGCTCGCGGCGACGAGATCGCCCGGCACGGCGGACGCATGATGATAGGCTCGTCGCATCTCGCGCAGATTAGCGCGCTCCCACGTCCCGAGGCCGGTCTCGTCGTCTAAGGCCTCCGCAATCAGGTCGCCGGTCTCGGTGCCAGTGAGAATCTCGTGGGCGATGACCCGCAACTGCGCAAGCTGTTCTGCCCGACCCTCTGCGGCGCCGTCCGGCATGAACGTCTGGGCGTCCCAGCCCAGGATGCCGGCCGCATCGTCGATGGCCCCGATGCGGGCGAAGCGGGTGGCGAGGCTCTGATAGGCATTCGTGGTCATGGTTGGCCTTCCTGCTTGACGGAGCGCCGCCCTAACACCGGACGTCGCGGTCAGCGTTCCTCATCACGACGTTGCTTTCGCAAGGCCTCCCAATGGGCAAGGCGGTCGCCGTAGCGGGTTTCCATGCCACGGTCGGTGGGCTCATAGAAATACTGGCGGCCCAGCGCCTCGGGCCAATAATCCTGGCCCGAGAACGCATCCGGCTCATCATGGTCGTAGCGGTAGCCCTCGCCATAGCCGATCTTGCGCATCAGCTTGGTGGAGCCGTTGAGGATGGTCCGGGGCGGCGGCAGTGAGCCGTGCTCCTTAGCCACTCGCGTCGCCGCCTTGTAGGCATTGTAGACCGCGTTCGATTTCGGCGCGCAGGCGAGGTAGACGGTGATCTGGGCGAGCGCCAATTCCCCTTCCGGCGAGCCAAGGAAATCGAATGCGTCCTTAGCGGCAGTGGCGACGATGAGGGCCTGGGGGTCGGCGAGGCCGATATCCTCCACGGCCATGCGCACGAGGCGCCTTGCGATGAAAAGCCTGTCCTCGCCTCCGTCGAGCATGCGGCAGAGATAATAGAGCGCCGCATCGGGGTCGGAACCACGCACAGTCTTATGCAGTGCGCTGATGAGGTTGTAGTGCCCCTCCTGGCTCTTGTCGTAGATCGGCGCCCGGCGCTGGACGATCTCCTGCAAGGTGGCAGCGTCGAAGATCTCGGCTCGCTTGGCAGAGCGCCAGACCTCTTCCGCTAGGGTGAGGCAGGCCCGTCCGTCACCGTCGGCCATGCGGACGAGGACGCCGCGCGCGTCTTCGTCCAAAGGCAGCGAACGCCCCGTCAATTCCTCTGCCCGGACCAGTAGCTTGGCGATGGCGACGTCGTCGAGCGAGCGGAACAGCAGGACGCGGGCGCGCGAGAGAAGCGCGGCGTTGAGCTCGAAGGAAGGGTTTTCGGTAGTGGCGCCAACGAGCGTTACGGTTCCGTCTTCCATCACGGGAAGGAAAGCGTCGAGCTGAGCCCGATTGAAGCGGTGGATCTCATCCACGAAGAGCAATGTCCCCTGACCCATCGCCCTGCGCTGGCGCGCCGCCTCGAAGACCTTTTTCAGATCGGCGATGCCGGAAAAGATCGCCGAGATCTGTTCGAACTTGAGGTCAGTCTCGTGGGCCAGAAGGCGGGCCACCGTGGTCTTGCCGGTACCCGGCGGCCCCCAGAATACCAGTGAGCCGAAGGATTTGCCGTTAAGGAGCCGGGTCAGCGAACCGTCCGGCCCGGTGAGGTGCTCTTGTCCCACCACCTCGGCGAGGGAGCGTGGACGCAAACGGTCCGCAAGCGGGCGAGGCGCATCGTTCTGCAGACCGGCGGAGGCGAAGAGATCGGACATTGACGCATAGAAGACGCGGGCTGCGCCATCCCGCAATCTGCAAATGACCTCGTCCCCGCGTTTCGGTGGACTTGCCGCCCTGCCTTACAGTTAGGATGCCGAGCAAAGATCGGATCGGCGCCTCGCACGTCTTCCTCATATGGGCATCCAGCGAATCACACGCGATCCCGGCCTCCTATGACCAACGTTTAATTCGCCAGGGCATGCCTCTGGAGCCCGGTGCCGGAGGATACCGGATGCGTGGACTGAATGAGGCCTCTAGCCTCCGAATACCGAGGTCAACACTGTGCCGCCGCGATTAATCGTAATCTCCCAAATGCCGGGATTGGTCCGGATCAGGCGCTCGAGATCTTTCGTGGCGGTCACTGGGGCTCCGTTGATCGCCACGACCACGTCTCCGACCTGGAGTCCGTTGCGAGCCGCGATGGACCCTTCCTCTACGGACGAGACCGCTACTCCCTCGGAGGCGAAATCCTTCTGCAATTCTTCCGCGACGGCCGGCGAAGTGTTGACGAGGGTGGCGCCGAACATGGGCGAGCGAGTGCGCAGCTTCACCGCCTCGCGTGGTCGTGTCTCCGGAGCAGAGGCGAGTTTGACTGAAATCGTGGAGCGGGAGGTGCCACGCAGGATGCCGAACTTGGCACTTCCGCTGATTCCCTTCAGGGCAAAGCGGTAACCAAAGGCTTCCGGATCATCGACGACTTTGTCGTCCACCGTGAGGATCAGGTCACCGCGCTTCAGCCCGGCCTCTTCGGCCGGGCTTTTCGGCTGCAGGCTCGCCACCAAGACTCCGGTCGGATGGTCGAGGCCCATGCTCTCGGCGATGTCCGGTGTCACGTTCTGCACCCGCGCCCCAAGCCACGGGCGGCGTACCGTCGTGGCACCACCCTTGGCTGTCTCGACCACGGCGCGAACCATGCTTGTGGGGATGGCAAAGCCGATGCCGTGGCTTCCACCGGATTGTGAGTAGATCGCCGTATTGATGCCGACGAGCTGCCCTTGCAGGTCAACGAGAGCGCCGCCGGAATTGCCCGGATTGATCGCCGCATCGGTCTGAATGAAGAATTGGTAGTCCGAAGACCCGACCTGGGTACGCGCCACCGCCGAGACGATGCCCTGCGTCACTGTCTGGCCGACGCCGAACGGGTTGCCGATCGCCATCACGAAGTCGCCGACCTCCAGCGCCTCGGAATCCCCCATCGGCATTGGCACGAGTCCGCCAACGGGGCTCTTGATCTTGATGACGGCAAGGTCAGTGCGGGGATCGCGCAAGACGATACTCGCCTCGAACTCCCTTCGGTCGGAGAGCGAGACACGAACCTCATTCATGTTATCGATGACGTGGTTGTTGGTGATGACGAGCCCAGATTCATCCACGATGACGCCGGACCCCAAGGATTTCTGTGCCCGCTCGCCCGGCATGCCCTGGCCACGACCAGAGCCTTGCTCGCCGAAGAACCGGCGCATGAACTCGTCCATGGCGCTTCGCGACGTGCCCCGTTGCTCCACATGCGACGCGTAGACATTGACCACCGAGGGAGCGGCTCGCTTCACCACCGGCGCGAAAGAAAGATGGACTTCGCCCTTCGAGCCGGGAACGATCTTGGCCGGAACGTGCGTTTCCGGCGTCTTCATCATCTGCGCTTGAGCGTTTGGCGAGACGACGATGGACGCCGTGACGAGGCAGGCGAGCAGCGGCCGATGAATCATCGCGATCTCCCGGATGGTAGGCGCAGACAGCGGAGCCGCTGCGGAATCCGAGATATCTAGACGCGCCGGGGCGTCAGCGCGAGGGGTGTCCGGGGCGTCGAAGCGTGTCGGCGATGCGGCCCGCGCGGCGGGCAAGACTCGCAATGCAGCTGAGAGAGGCGTCGGCTGCCCGTTGCATTTCATTCACTTGGAGACGGAGAGCATCAGCGGGGTTCTTTGCCGCCGATAAGGCACGCCAATGCGCAAGAGTGGCAATGCTCTCATTGCGGACATAGGTCGCCAGCGTATCGTTGGCGGCGGTTATTTCCTCCAATGCCGAGGGGGCCTCAATGGTTGGCGACTGAGCGGCAAGATCTTTCGCCGAGGCGATCGCACTCTCAATCTCGGCAGGCAGGAGAGATGCGAGTTCCGCCTCGTGCTCCGTTCGCGCCTCGCCATCGCCGGCATGTCCTGGCGCATCATCTTGCGCGGCGTTGGATACGTTTACGGCGGCAGGCGCGTGGACTTCGGATGCCCCATCCTCCGCGAGCGTCTCTGCTATGCCGGAATGGATCTCCGTCACAGACTGTCCGGCCGTCAAAGCATCTGAAGACACGGTCTCCAACAGGGGCGCGATGACCGGGGAAGAGCCGTCAGGCAGAGATGCCCCGACCAAGGAAGAATCGATACTCGACGATTGATAGGTCGGAGCCACCTCGAGCGACTTCGTTACGATATCCGGCGCTTCGGCTGTCGTCGGAGCGGCGTCCGCATTGGCAGGCTGGGTCGATCGATTGGCTTTACTTTTGGGGCGCTCTACGGAGCGTGCTGGTCGGCGTATTGCCATGATTCGCGTCCCCTTCATCCATCGTCGGACATGCATCGCCAGGTACCGGTCGGCGCCCTCCGCGGTTCATGCCGGAACTCCAGTTGGACCGCATTTACTGCGCCGACACCATACCGCTTCTCCGGTTTGCGCGCGAACCGGCAATCGGCCAGTCCGCGCATTGAGGCAAATTCAGGCGCCTTTGGTCGCTTTCTGCGCCAGGGCGCCGAGATCCTTGGCCTGGGTCTGAATCGTGGCAATCTGGCTGTGCAGGAACGCGCTCTGCAACTCGAACGCTTCCTTCACGTCGCGGGTACGCACCAGCTTCTGAGCGAAGTCGAACGTCGAGCTTGCATTCGCCTGGACTTGGTCAAGGCCCTTGGCGATCACGGACTGGATCGTCTCATGCACCGTGTTGGACGAGGTCTGAAGCTGTTCGGCGGATTTGACCACCGTGCCGAGCAGACTGCTCACGGCAGTCCGGGCCTGACCGACGCTCTTCTCCGCGAAGTCGCGAAGCTCGGCAGGAATCTCGTAGGTTGGCGCGTTCATGTCGTTCCTCTCTGAATGAGCGGTGGCGACACGGGATGACGCGCCGCACTATCGATATGTTGCGGTGCAATATGGAAGTCAAGATGGGGCGTTTAGCGGGAGCCCACCAGTAGCAGTGCCATCCCGGTGTTGGATTCAAATTAGCGGGATGCCGAAGGATCTGAGCATGCAATGTAGGCCAGCAAGTTAGGAATTGTGAAATATGACGTCCGCAGTAACGATTCATTGGCGGCTGTGTTGAGCATGTTGGGCTCGAGGATGATCCTTTTCGATGGATCTCACGTGGGAGCCGACGCACAGGTTTTCTGCAGCTATCGATGACTTGGTGTTTCTAAGACATCGGGCGTTGCAGGCGATACGTTTCGGGTGATCCTTCGATAGAGGCGGACAAGTGCATCGGCATGGGCGTCGATCGACATCGGCGCGTTCCAATATCTAGCGTGAGCGGAACGCCCGAGCGTCTCCGCTGTCATCGCGTCGAGATTTCGGAAAGCCGCCGCGAGCGTTGTCCGCTCCGGTGCGACTACATAACCGGTGACGCCGTTGACGACTTTTTCGGCGGCACCGGAGCGGTCTGACGCGATGACAGGAAGCCCGGTCGCCAAAGCCTCGTAGACGGTGAGAGGTCCCGTCTCGTACCACCGGGACGGCGCGGCCACGGCACGCGCACGTTGAGCAAGGATGGTCCATACCTCGCCGGGAGATCGCCATCCCAGCATTTCCACATGCGGCTGCACGCTCAGTTCCGCCTCTAATGGTCCAGTTCCGATGAAGAGGGCCGGCATGCCGGCATCGCGTGCTGCCTCGGCGACGAGGTCCGCGCCTTTCTCGCGCGTCAGGCGACCTACATAGGCAATAGCTGCCGCCCCAGCCGGGTTGGCCCGTACTCCCCTTTCCACCCGGACGGGATTGTCGACCCGATGATGCGTCACGGAGAACGAGCCTTGCAGATCGTCAGCGCGGCGGAGGCTGGCATCGCAGACATGGACCAGATCGAGATGGCGCCATCGCAAGGCACGGCTTTGAACGACGCTTCGCCCTACCCGGATGGCCTTGTGAAAGCGGCTCCTCGGATCGCAAGGCGCTACGACACAGGACTTTGAGAGTGGCCTCAGTCCACATGGGCGATCCTGATCGAACCGGTAATAGACGCCGTTGGGGCAGGAAAGAAAGTAATCGTGCAACGTCACCGCCACGGGGACGCCGCTGTCGAATAAGACAGGGAACACGCTGGGTGAAAGGCTGCGGGTCCATTGATGCAGGTGGATAACGTCTGCTGGCCTCGGGAGGCTGCGAAGTATGGAGCGCAGGCGTGCGGCGGATTGCCAATTCCAAAGGCCAGACAAGGCCGCCTCCATAGGGGGGCGACTCCAGATGTCTGCATTGCCGAGGGTAATATGCCGGATGTTCGGATGATCGAGTAACGGATCCACCGCGCCGTCGATGGCTTGGATGTAGGTAATGTCGATCCCCGCCCTAGCGAGGCCGTGCGCAGATTCGACCGCCACCTTCTCAGCACCGCCACTCGCTACGGCGAACTCGGCGAGGATCACGATATGCATGGCGCGCCCGATCCCTCGGCCAGCTCGAGGATTCCATGAAGCTCCGGCCGGTATGGCCAGGGTAGCGACGATCGACTCATGTCCGGTAAACGCCACCGTCGCACAGACGAGCCGCCGTACCGCCAGCGATGAAAGGGATCGGGCGTCGTCCCATCCGCGTTGGTCGAGGTGAATGCGCAACCCCGGTGATGACCGGGCAAGCACCAGGAGACGCTGATGTCCGACCCGAAGCCAAAAGCCACGTCCGATGCCGACGAGAAACCTCGCGTTGACCCGGCGCGCGGCGGTGACAAGACGAATCCCGGTAATAACCAGGATGAGATGAGCGAACGACTCGATGAAGCGTTGGAGGAGACCTTTCCTTCAAGCGATCCGGTCTCGGTAAAAATCACGAAATAGGGCTACGAATAACCAAAGCCGAGATGTTGGGCATCTCGGCTTTGGTAGCAGTTCGGTGTCTTGGGCTCAGGTATCAGATTTCGCGCGACACCATCATCTTTTTGATCTCAGCGATGGCCTTTGCGGGATTGAGGCTTTTCGGGCAGGCATTGGCACAATTCATGATCGTATGGCAGCGATAAAGCCGGAACGGGTCGTGAAGAGCGTCGAGACGCTCGCCGGTGTTCTCGTCACGGCTGTCGATGAGCCAGCGATAGGCCTGTAGAAGCGCAGCGGGACCCAGGAAGCGGTCGCCGTTCCACCAATAGCTTGGGCAGGACGTGGTGCAGCAAGCGCACAGGATACACTCGTAGAGACCATCGAGTTGGGCACGGTCCTCCGGGGTCTGTTTCCACTCACCTTCGGGGGCCGGTGTCTCGGTTTGGAGCCAGGGCTCGACCGAGGCATGCTGAGCAAAAAAGTTGGTCAGGTCGGGTACCAGATCCTTGAGGACCGGCATGTGCGGGAGCGGGTAGATCCGCACCGCGCCGGTCTTCTTGCCCTTCGCATGCTCCTGGCATTCGTCGATGCCCATGGTGCAGGCGAGCGCGTTCTGACCCTCGATATTCATAGCGCAGGAGCCGCAGATGCCCTCGCGGCAGGAGCGGCGGAACACCAGCGTCGAATCGACCTTGGCCTTGATCCAAAGGAGGGCGTCGAGAACCATCGGCCCGCAATCGTCGCGATCGACTTGATAGACGTCGACACGCGGGTTGGCGCCGTCATCCGGATTCCAGCGATAGATCCGGAATTCCTGAAGGTTGTTGCCCCCGGTCGGCCGAGGCCAGGTCTTGCCCTCGGTAATCCGGGAGTTCTTGGGTAGGTTGAATTGGGCCATGGTTCGGCGTGCCTAAATCCGTCTCGTGAGTACCATCGTCGGGAGCGACCGCAGCCGCTTTCCTAGTAAACGCGAGCCTTCGGCTCGATGTATTGGATCTCGTTAGACATGGTGTAGGTGTGGACCGGACGGTAATCGATGTTCACCTGCTGAGATTTGTCGTCTAGCCACGACAGCGTGTGCTTCATCCATTCCTTGTCGTCACGATCGGGATAGTCCTCGCGAGCATGGGCGCCGCGGCTTTCCTTGCGGTTGGCAGCCGATTCCATGGTGACAACGGCTTGACCGATCAGGTTATCGAACTCGAGCGTCTCGAGCAGGTCGGTGTTCCAGATCAGCGAGCGATCGGTGATCTTGATGTCGGCTTCGCCTTGCCAGACCTTATGGATCAGAGCCTTGCCTTCTTCCAGAACCTCGCCGGTGCGGAAGACCGCGCAGTTGTTCTGCATGGTCTTCTGCATTTCGGCGCGCAGTTCCGCCGTCGGCGTGCCGCCATCAGCATAACGGAAGCGGTCGAGACGGCCGAGCGCCTTGTCGGCCGAATCCTTAGGCAGGTCCATCTGGCGACGGCCCGGCTCGACGATCTCGGCGCAACGTAGGCCGGCTGCGCGGCCGAACACCACCAAGTCGATGAGGGAGTTCGAGCCGAGACGGTTGGCGCCGTGCACCGAGACGCAGGCAGCTTCACCCAACGCCATCAGGCCCGGCACCACCGTGTCGGGGTTGCCGTTCTTCAGGGTCAGTACCTCGCCGTGATAGTTCGTCGGGATGCCGCCCATGTTGTAATGTACGGTCGGCAGGACCGGGATCGGCTCCTTAGTGACGTCGACGCCTGCGAAGATTTTGGCAGATTCTGAGATGCCCGGCAGGCGCTGGTGCAGAATCGCCGGGTCGAGATGGTCGAGATGGAGATATATGTGGTCGTTTGACTTACCGACGCCGCGCCCGGCCCGGATCTCCATGGTCATCGAGCGTGAGACCACGTCGCGCGAGGCGAGGTCCTTCGCGCTTGGAGCATAGCGCTCCATGAAGCGCTCGCCCTCGGAATTGGTCAGGTAGCCACCCTCGCCGCGGGCACCCTCGGTGATGAGGCAGCCGGCGCCATAGATACCGGTAGGATGGAACTGCACGAATTCCATGTCCTGAAGCGGAAGGCCGGCGCGTAGCACCATCGCGTTGCCGTCACCCGTACAGGTATGGGCCGAGGTTGCCGAGAAATACGAGCGTCCGTAGCCGCCGGTGGCCAGGATGGTCATCTGGGCACGGAAACGGTGGATTTCACCCGAGGCCTGATCGATGGCGATGACGCCGAGGCAACGGCCCTCCTCGTCCATGATGAGGTCGAGGGCAAAGTACTCAATGAAGAAGTTGGTGTGGTTCTTCACCGCCTGCCCATAAAGCGTATGGAGCATGGCGTGGCCGGTGCGGTCGGCCGCCGCGCAGGTGCGCTGTGCGGTGCCTTTGCCGTAATCGGTGGTCATGCCGCCGAAGGGGCGCTGATAGATTTTGCCTTCCTCGGTGCGGGAGAAGGGGACGCCCCAATGCTCCAGTTCATAGACGGCGGCGGGCGCATTACGCACGAGGTACTCGATGGCATCCTGATCGCCGAGCCAGTCCGACCCCTTCACGGTGTCGTACATGTGCCAGCGCCAATCGTCCGCGCCCATATTTCCAAGGGAGGCAGAGATTCCCCCCTGCGCCGCCACGGTATGCGAGCGGGTCGGGAAAACCTTCGAGATGCAGGCCGTGCGGAGACCAGCCTGAGAGCAGCCCACCGTGGCGCGAAGACCGGCCCCGCCGGCGCCGACGATTACCACGTCGAAGGTGTGGTCGATGATGGAATAGGCGGGCGCGCCGTTGCCGCTGGTTCCGTTGGTGGCCATGGGCAGATCCTTCGGGTTCGTGGGCGGGTCAGACGAGCTTGCCGAGGCTCACGCGGAGGATCGCGTAGAGGCAGGCAACGGCGACGACGACCGCATAGGCGTTGTTGGCGAACAGGCTCAGGAATTTCAGTCCTTTGTCGTGGACGTAATCCTCGATGATGACCTGCATGCCGATCCTCATGTGGAGCGTGACCGAGATCACGGCGAGGATGAGAACGAGTGCAACGAGCGGGTGCGACATCAGCGCGACCGCCTCGGGGTAAGGCCGATTGGCCATCATTGCGACGATGACGACAAAGCCGAGCATCAAAGGCGCGTTGGTGGCGGCGGTCAGTCGCTGCTGCCAAAAATGCCCTGCGCCGTGGCCGGAGGCGCCGAGACCCTTCACCCGCGCACGCGGGGTACGCATGGTCACGTTCGTGTTCTGGCGGTTGTCTACCATGGAGTCGCTCCTCAGCGCAGGACGAGGGCGAGCGCCCAGATCAGGACGGTCAGGATCACGGAGCCGATGAGGGTCGCGCGAGCCAGACCCAATCGCCGTTCACGGTCGAAGCCGTAGCCAAAATCCCAGATGAAATGGCGCAGGCCACCGAGCATGTGGTGCATCAGGATCCAGGTGTAGGCGAAGAGGACCAGCTTCCCGATGATGGAGCCGAAGAACCAAGCGACCCAGCCGTACGCAGCTGAGCCGGAGGCCAGTGCGACAAGCCAGATCGCTACCAGGGCGGTTCCGCCGTAGAGCGCGGTACCGGTGACGCGATGGAACACCGACATCGCCATGGTCCAGGTCCAGCGGTAGATCTGGAGATGGGGCGAGAGCGGCTGCGCGACCGTGGGTCTGACGGTGGGGGCCATTCTGCGAAAGTCCTCGGCGCTTTGGGGCCAATGCCAGCAGGTATGCTGCTCAGATTGGACCGTCTCTAAAGGGGTAAGGGCCATGCGCCAATGCGCAAGCCGGTTAGATGTGCATTGCGGTGTGACACACTCACATGATCGTCATTCGGCTCGTCCTCATGGAATCTGGCCGAGAATACGCCACCAGAGGTAGTCGAGCGGCGTTACAATGAGCAGTGACGACAGACCGACTACGAGTGTCAGAATGGTCGCCGATCGGAGCGGTACCCGGCCGAGATCCATTGCCATCACGATGGGCGGAGCCTGGTAGGGAAGGAACAGGGTCGAGTATCCGACGACCTGGATCATCACCACGCTCGTGAGGTCCAGACCGCTCGCGCGGGACATCTCACCGGCCAAGGCCGTGTAGAGGGCGGGAGCACCGTTGGCTGTGACGGCGATGGCAAAGAGCGCCGCAATGATCGTCAACACGCCGAAATTCTGCGCCGATGCTCCGTGTTCCAGCGGAGCTACGGCAAGTAGGACATGGCCTAGCCGAGTGCCGAGACCCGTCTCATTGATCACGGCGACCAGCCCGAGGAGAGCGGCCACGTAGAAGCAGGTTCTCAGGTTCACCGCGCCAAAGGCTTCCGCCGGAAGGACGCCGACGCGCGGCAGGAGGCAGATCACTGCTGCGATCAACCCGATCCAGGCCGGGGCGATATGGTGCAGGCTGTCCGTCACCCAGAAACCCAGCGTCAGTGCCAGGATGATCGTCAATCGCACTTCCGGCGCGGAAAAAGCCGGTCCTGTCTCGCCGATACCGATGGTGGCTGGGCTCATCCGGTCTGGAAAAAGGCGCACGATGACAGCCACCAGAAGGATCCCCTTCACACCGGCGAGGATCGGCGCGTGGAGCAGCAGATAGGGCAGGTAGCCGACATGCAGGCCGTATTGGGTCTCCGCCGTGCCAGCCATGACCAGATTGGGGACGTTGGCGGGGAGGATCGCCGCTGAGAGCAATGGTGTCGCCAGGGCTACGGCGAGGACCGCGCCGTTTCGCCCGGGGCGGCCAGGCTCCAGGCCGAATGCATCACAAAGGGCCAGAACCACCGGGATCAACAGGGCGATGCGCCCGAGATTGGAGGGCATTACGAAGGCAAGGGCAAACGACAGGGTGACGATGACCGCTACAAAGCCGGTATAGGATCCGGTCAGCCGGCCCGCGAGGCTTCGCGCCAAGCGAGTGCCAAGGCCTGTCCGGGTGATCGCGAGACCGACTACCATCCCGCTCAGAACGAGCCAGAAAGCGGATGATGAGAAGCCAGAAAAGACCGTCGCTGCGGGAGCGAGCTTGAAAAGCATGGCTGCGGCGAAGAACATCATCGCCGTTACCACTTCGGCCACGATGCCACTTGCCCACAGACCCATGCAGACGGCGAGCAACAGCGCGGTGACGACCATCGTCCAATCGCCTGTCAGGGTGGTCGCCGCCTGCATCTGCCGGGAACGCTCCGCTCGGGCTGTGAAAAGCGGTTGCCCGGTATCGTCGGAGGGGACAGTGCTCTCGAATTGGAGTGGTTCGCAATTCGGATATCGCTGACCGATCCTTCGCCAAGGGCGAAGGATCGTCACGCTGCATGGGTCTCAGACCAATGTTCAGCGCAATCGATTTTCCTGATCTACCGCGATACGAATGAGGTCTGCCAGCGTGCTGACACCGAGCTTCTGACGCATGGCGGAGCAGGTGTTGAGAACCGTTCGGTACTTGATAGATAGCGCGTCGGCGATGCTTTGATACGAGGTGCCGCGGCTGAGGAGCGAAAGGATTTCGCGCTCGCGATTGCTCAGATCAGCCAGGGGCGAGCGACGGGCTCCGGCCTGCAACACCGCGATCTCTACCGCGAGATCGTGATCGAGGTAGCTACGCCCGGCGCGTACCGCTTCGAAGGCCTTGAGGAATTCCGCTGTCCGAACATCCTTGAAGACGTATCCGATGGCGCCGCTCTCCAGGGCGCGCGAGACGATGATCGGGTCGTTGTGCATGCTGAAGGCGAGGATCCGCGTGTCACGCGCGAGATTGTGGATGCGCCGGATCAGCGAGAGGCCGGACAATCCCTCGCCCTGCAAACTCAGGTCGGCGACTACCATCTGCGGGCGCAGGCGGTGGAAGATCCGATACGCGGACATGATGTCCGTGGCCTCATGGATCGTCTCGACGCCCGCATCCTCCATGAGGCGCCGGAAGCCGCGCAGGACCACGGGATGATCGTCCACGACGAGGACGGCCGTCATTGCCGGTTCTCCCGTTCACGGGGGGCTCGTCCCTCATCCTGGAGCGAGTAACGCTCCTTCAGCCTCGCCAGCGTCGTCGCCCGGTCGGCTCCCTGCTGGCGGGTGTTGTAATAGTGCTGGCACATCTCGCCGAAGAGCTGCTTGCGGTGGGTGGCGGCGGCGACCTCCTCCAGCCCGTCGAGTAAATCGGCATAGGGTTCGGGCTTTCCCGCCTCGGCCAGCATCTCGCCGAGCTGGACGATGCGGTTGGCCATCATGCGCGGATCCTCGATGAAGACCTCCTTGGCGCGAGCGAGGCTGTGGCGGAGATGCTCTGTCTGCGAGCCCACCTCCGCGGCGGGCCTGCCGACCTCGCGGCTCGCGAGCCACCGGGCCGGCTCGGTCGGGTCCGTATGCGAAAGCCAGGTTGGAACGTCGGCGTCCGATTTCGTGGCGACGAGGGCCTGATCCTCGGTGCTCGCGGCCTCGCCGCCGGCCTCGTCACCCTTGTCGCAGGCCGCCAGGGCGAGGGGAAGGCACAGGATCGCGCGTGTGACCCGTTTCATCGCACCGCCTCCGGGTTCGAGCCGACGGCGAGGCTGCGGGGCCCCTCTGCCACGGGGATGCGGGCGGTTTCCTTCAACGACTTCAGGTCGATGACCGAGACCGAATCCGAAAACCAGTTCGCCACATAGGCGAAGGCCCCATCGACGGCGATCCCTTCGGGGTAGCGCCCGACCGGGATCGTCGCCTTGAGGCCGAGGCTGCCCGAGTCGAGCACCGCTACGGTGCCCGCCTGCTGGTTGGTGACGAGGACGAGGCTGCCATCCTCGCTGGTCGCGACGCCGTAGGGCATCCCGCCGATCTTCACGGTGGTCGTCACCGTCAAGCTGCCCGTGTCGACGACGCTGAGGTCGCCGCTGCGCACATTGCCCACGTAGAGCCTGTCTTCGCCGGGGCTCAGCCCGAGGGCGAACGGTCCCTCGCCCACCGGCACCGTCGCCACCCGCTCCATGCGCGCGGTGTCGATGACACTGACCTGCCGGCTCTCGCGGTCGGCCACGTAGAGGCGGCCCCGCCGATCGAGGACGAGGCCGGCCGGGTCCTTGCCCACGGGGCAGTCGCCCTCGACGGCGCCCGTCGATGCGGAGAGGCGGACCACCCGCCCCCCGGCCCAGTCTCCGACGAAGAGGCTCTCGCCATCCGCCGAGGCGGCGATGCCGAAGGCCTGTCCCGGAAACGGCAGGCGTCGCAGGACGACACGGGTCCGCCCGTCGACCACGTCGATCCCCGCGTGGTCCGGTTGACTCAGGTAGAGGCGGCCGTTCGGTCCGGCCGCCACCTGCGCGATCCCCTGCCCCACCGCGATGGTGGCCGCGACCGTGGTGGCCCCGGCCTCAATGCGGCTCAGCGTCCCGGCTCCCTGGCTCGCCACATAGACGGGCCCGGCCTCCACCCGAGGGTTGGAGAGCGTCAGGACGAGACCGGCAAGGAGCATCGGGCGCAAAGGATTCATCGCGCCGTCTTGCCCTCCAGGCGCGCCTTCAGGCCCTTGAGCCCGTTGCTGAAATAGAGGTTCATCGCATCCTTGCCGGCGGCGTCGCTGAGCTCCTCCGGCGGCTCGTTGCCGGTATCGCCGCGATAGAAGCGGCCGAGCCACTCGACCTTCGAGCCCTCGCCGTCCGGCGAGACGGTGATCGTCGCCGAGTAGGAGGAGACCGGTAGCGCCTTCAGGTCGGCGTCGCCGAGTCGGTAGGAATAGCTGCGCTTGGCCGCGTCCCACTCGTCGAGGCCTTCATCGAGGGTGCCACCGTTCTTCAGGGTCAGCGTGCGACGGCCGCCCGAGGCGTTTCCGCCGGTGCCGACGCTCTTGGCCACGTCCGGATGCCAGTTCGAAACGCCGGCGAAATCGCCGACCACGGCCCAGACGGCATCGGGCTTTGCCGCGATGGCGATGGACTGATCCACCTTCTGCGGCGTCGGGCCGTGCGCGAGAGCCGTGGTTGCGAGGAAGGCGGTGGCTGCCAGGGGAGCGAGGAACGCGGACGGCAGGGCAAAACGCATCGATCAGACCTTTTTTACCAGGACAAAACGGCCGGCCCCGAACAGAGGGGCGGCGAAGACGGCGAGGATCAGCGCGAGGGCGATCCCGCCGAAGACGGGGCGCAGGTCGAGGCTGCCCGGGAGCGGGCGCGGGGTCGCCGCGCGGACCAGCGCGGGGCCGAGCCCGGCAGGGCCGTCGAGATGGGCGTAGGTCAGGCCCGTCGCCTGAGCGAGGGTCTTGAGGTAGGGCTCCCGCACCGAGGAGAGATGCTCGGTGCCGGAGGCCGCCGCAGCGCCGAAGGGGGCGTTGCGCGGGTTGTAGCCCTCGCGGCTCTCGGCATCGGCGGGGGGCGGGCCGAACCGGTTCTCCTGCTGGACGTCGCCCGAGCCATAGAATCCGGTCTCGCGGCCGCGATCGTTGTAGCGTGGGATCGGCGACAGGGCGTAGGCCCCCGCTCCGACGATGAGGCCGCGCACGGCGCCCGGCTTGCCGTCGAAGGCGGGTCCGCCGGTGCTGGGCAGGGGCGGCGCTTCGTGGCCATCGGTGATGAAGACGAGGTCGGTGCCGAGACTGGCCGCCATTTCCACCGAGCGGAACAGCCCGGCCGAGATGCGGCTGTCGCCTTCCCAGGCCATGCGCCAATCCAGGGCGCCCAGCGCACCGTCCAAGGGTGCGAAATCGGCGCAGACTTCGATGGGGGTGAACAGCAGGAACGGCCGGCGCTCGGTGAACAGGCCCAGTGCCACCCGCGACCCGCAGGGCAGCGAGGTGACGAGTTCGCGTAAGGCGGCCTTCGCCGTCTCCAGGCGGCTCTGCGGTTTGCCGTCCGCGCCGACGTAATCGCGGACATTCATGCTGCCGGTGATGTCGAGGACCGCCAGAATCTCGACGCCGTTGCGGGTCAGCGGCAGGGGGCGAGCCACAAAGGTCAGCCCCACGAGCGCCAGTGCGGCGGCCAGGAGTCGGAACCGCCGGTCGCGCAGGTTTCGCCGGACGAGGCCGGGCGCTCTCATGGCTCGCCCCGCGGCTGGCCGGGGATCTCGGTCCAGATCTTCTTCGGTTCGGCCTTCAGCTCGTCGCCGGTCTTGCGATCGAATTCGGGAAAGTCGCGGAGCAGGCGCGAGGCCACGTCGAGGTTGAACTTGGCGTCCCAGAGGTCTGGCCGGCCCTGGAGCGCGCGCCGATAATCCTGACGGGCCAAGGTGATGAGCGGTCCGGCCGGATCGAGGTTGCTCCGTTCCAGATGGTCGAAGGCCTGGCGCAGGCGGGCATTGCCGAGCGCATAACGGGCGCGAGCGGAGAGGTCGGTCTCCCCCCGGCGGTCGAGGGATTCGATCAGCGGCTCGATCTCCTCGGTCACGCCACGACGGGCGAGATGCTGCACCCGCGCCAGCAGGAGCTGTCCCGGGGCGTCGAGGGAAACGGGAACGTCCCTGCCAGCCACCAGAGCCGCGATCGCAGCATTGTCGCGCGCTGCCCGCCAGGCCGCCGCGCCGAAGCCGAGGGCCACGAGGAGCAGCAAGATCGGCAGGGCGAGGAGGAGGTGCGGTCGGGCGCGGCGCAGGGCATTGCCTAGCATTGCACCGGCTCCCCCTCTCCCCTCTGCGGGAGAGGGTGGCCCTCGCGTCAGCGAGGGTCGGGAGAGGGGAGCGCGTTGTCCGGAGAGGTCGCCCCCTCTCCCGGTCGCTCCGCGACCACCCTCCCCCGCAGAGGGGGGAGGGTTGGCGCGCTGCGGCGATATTGGTTTCACAGACGCCTTCATGCGGCGAGCCTCTGCGGCTGGGGAGCCGGCGCGGCGGAGGCGGAAACCACAGGCCGGCGCAAGCTGAGATCCGCCTCGGCGAGCTTGGCCGCGACGAGCAGGATCAGGCCTAACAGGTTGATTCCATAGGCCCATCCCGCGAGGTCGCGCCGTGGCCGCTGCTCGATATAGGGGATCGGGTCGCGCTCAAGGCGCTCGATCTGGCCGATGGCATCGGCCACCGCCTCGGCGCCCTCGGCCTCGAAGGCGCGGTAGGGGATGCCGAGGCTTTTGAAGAACAGATCGAGATGACGTTCGGGCGCGGCCTGAGGGGTGTCCTCGCCCGATGGCCGGTCGGAGATGGAGGGCGAGCCCTTCGTCCGCAGGAAAAGCCAGTAGAGGTTGGGACGAATACGCGAGAATTCGGCGCGCAACGTCCCCTGGACGCGGGGATTGATCACCGCAGCGCCGTCCGAGACGATGAGCAGGGCGCGCGAGACATTGGCGGTACTGGCGCCGAACTGTGAGAGCGCCATGCCGAGGCCGCGCGCCACGTTGGTGTAGTCGAGGCCCGGCCGGTCGATGGCGGCGATGGCCGCGCGGACCGCCTCGTGCCGATCGGTCATCGGCACCACCAGCATGGGGGCCGTGGAGAAGGCCGAGACGGCGAACTGGTCATGGGCGCGGCTGCCGACGAACTCGCCGAGCAGCCGGCGCGAGGCCGCCGCCTTCGATTCCTCGGCACCGGAGGGCTGCATCCCGGCGAAGGTCTCGTTCATGCTTCCCGAGCGGTCGACAAGGATCGAGACCTGGGCGCCGATGCCGGTCCGGGTGATGGTCTCGCCCTGGCGATAGGGGCCGGACAGGGCGACGACGAGGCCGCCGATGGCGAGGATGCCGGCGAGGCGCAGGCTCCAGCCGATGAGGCGCGACAGGCCGTCGACGGGGCTGGCCGCGATGCTCGACAGCGGGGTGACCCGCTGGCTCGACGCGGCGAGCGGCAGCAGCGCCAAAGGCAGCAGCCACAAGACCCAGGGAAAATCCGCCATCAGGCGCATGACACCACCGCCATCAGACCCATGCTTCGACCGCCATCGGACGGGTTTTCGGCTCGTTCATGATTGCCGCTCGATGGCGGTGAGTTTCCGGGTCAGGGCGACGACGTCGGCCAAGGGCAGACGCTGCATGGCGGCGGCCGGACCGGGTCCGAAGAAGCTGTGACGCGACGCGTCGAGGAAGGCGGCGAGGCCGGCACGCTCCCGCGCATAGGCGGGATGGCGGGTGAGGAAGGCCGGCAGGTCGTCGGCCAGGACCCGGCGCCCGTCGGTCTCGTCCAGCGCCCGGTGAAGCGCGAGAAGGGCGGTCTCGTAGGCCGCCTCGTCATCCCCCCGTCCGGCGAGGACGCGTAGGCGGCGCAGGCACGCCGCGAAGGCGCGTCCTTCGCGCTTGGCGAAGGGCCACCATGTCCGGTCCCAGGCAAGGCCGGCGAAGGCCAGCAGGGCCATGGCCATGAAGCCGGCGCTTCCGACGACGAGGGGTTGCGTGTCGAGGGAGGCGACCCGCCCGTCCGGACGCAGGTAGTTCCTCGGGTCTTCCTGAGCCGGCGGCTGGACCTCGCGCAGGGGCGAGATGTTGAACGACCACGGCGGAACCTGGGCCTTGGCCGTGGTCGCGCCCGTGTCCGTCTCGCTCACGAAGGTGACGACGAAACCGGGGATCTCCAGGGCGCGGGCATCGAGGGCGGCGTAGAAGTTCTGGTAGGTGAGATCGAGGCGCACCCGGCTGCCGCCGCCCACGGATGCCTGCGTCACCGCGACGGTGCGAAGGTCGAGCCAATAGGTGATCGCGCCGGGCTGGGGCAGCGAGGCGGCCTGCAGGGCAAAACCCGGCTCGACCACGATATCGACCTGGGCGCGGACGAGATCGCCGAGGAAGTAGCCGAACGGGCGCGGCGTGCGCACCTCGACGGTCCGCACCTGGGACTGGGCGGCGAGCGACGAGCAGAGCAGGAACAGGAGCGGGGCGAGGCGGCGCATGGGATGCCTCAACTCGCCAGGAGGTGGCGGCTGATCGCGTCCGGGTCGAAGCGGCCCGCGAGGCGGAAAGGCGGTCGCCCATAGGTGGAGGCGATCCGGCGCAGGGTCTCCGCCCGCTCCGCCTCGCGCGCGATCCAGCGGCGGCGCAGGCTCGGGCGCATGAAGACCACGCGGCGGCCGGCACCTTCGAGATCGTCGAGTTCCATCAGGCCCCATTCGGGCAGGCCGTCTTCCTCGGCAGCATCGGCTAGGACCACCGGCACGAGGTCGTGGCGCGACAGGCTCGCGAAAGTCTCGGCGATGAGTGCCTCCGGCCAGCGAAAGTCGGAGACCAGGAACACGATCTTGGGACGGCCGACGAGGCGGCGGGCCGCCTGCCCCATCCCGTCCGCGCGGTCGCCGGTACAGGCGGCGTCCGTCAGCCGGGAGACCACGTCGCCGGCAATGCTGCGGCGACGGCTCGCGGGCAGGAACACGTCCTCCCGCAGGGCGGCATCGCAGCCGATCAGGCCGAAGGCGTCGCCGATGCGCGTGGCCGAGGCGGCGAGGCAGCCGCAGAAGGACGAGACGAGCCCCACCCGGTCCGCCTCGCCGGAGAAGCGCATGGAGGCGGTGAGGTCGACCAGTGCCCAGATTTCGAGCGCCGTGCGGCTCTCGAACCGCCGGACATAGGTGCCTTCGAACGGGTCGCGCAGGGTGGCGCGGACGTCGATGCGGCGGGCATCCGGCATGCGCAGGAACGGCACCTGGTCGCGGAAGGTGCCGAGACCGCCGGCATCGCGGCCGCGATGGGCACCCGCCATCGTGCCGGGCACGCGGCCGCGCGGGCGATAGACGATGTCCGGCGTCGGCTCCCGGGGCGTTCTCTCGGGCGCCGTCACGGGGCGGGCACGGTGTCGAACACGGCGCGGCAGAGCTCCGGCACGATGGTGCTGCGGCGCATCTCGTAGATCGGCTCGAGGAAGACACGGTGGGCCATCACCTCGGGGAAGATCGCCCGGATATCCTCGGGCACGAGCCAGTCGCGGCCCTCCAGCCAGGCGCGGACGCGGGCGGCGCGGACGAGGAAGGCGACGCCGCGCGGCGAGGCCCCGCCCTGGATCAGCGCCGACATGTCGATGCCGGGAAGGCGGATGCCGGCCTCGTGCGGGCGGACCAGGGCTTCCCACAGGCCGACCACGTAGGCCTCGATGGCCGGGCTCGCCTGGATGCCGTGCTGGATCGCCGCGCCGATCCCGGCCATGGCGGCGTGATCGAGGACGCCGCCGTCGATGCCGGCGATGAGGGCGTCGGTATCGTGGAAGCGCGGATGGAAGACGAGGGCGCGGCGCGCCTCGGCATCGCGCGGGGCTTCGAGCCCGATCTCCATCAGGAACCGGTCGCGGGCGGCGGCCGGAAGCTCGAAGGTTTCCTCGCGCTCGACGCGGTTGCGGTCGGCGAAGACCTGGAGGTTGGGGAAACGGTATTCGCGGTTGAACGCGGTCAGGCTGCGCTCGGCCATGAGGCGGAGCAGGAGCGAATGGACCTGCGGACGCGCGCGGTTGATCTCGTTGAAGAAGAAGATCGAGAGGTCTTCGGATTGCCGCAGCACCGGCCCCGGCTCCACGCGCGGGCGGCCGTCATCGGCGAGGTAGGTGTGATAGATGAGGTCGGACGGCATCATGTCCACCGTGCCCTCGATGCGCTCGTAGGCGCCGCCGAGCGCCCGCGCCACGGCGCGCAACAGGGTGGTCTTGCCGACGCCGACATCGCCTTCCAGCAGCACGTGGCCCCGGGCGAAGAGAGCGATGGTGAGAAGCCGGATCGCCCGGTCCTGGCCCACCACGGCGCCGCGGACCGCGCGCTCGAAACGGCCGGCCGCCTCGCGCCAATCGGTGAGCATCGCGTCGCCGGAGCGGATGTCGTTCATGGGGTTTGCCTTTGAGGACAGCGACCGCGATCCCCGGACGGAGCGGTCCAGGCGCCTGAGGGGATCGCGGTCACCGTGATGGCCGCCCAAAGCGATGAGCGGCGACGACGTCAGTTGGAGGAAATCTTGGTGACGTCGTATTCGAACTTGCCGGTCTTCTTGGCGGCTTCGATGCGCTTCTTGTTGCGCTCTTCCATCAGCCTGATCGACTCCGACTGCTTGTTCAGCTCTTTCGGATCGTGCTTCGGGTCGTATTTCGTGCCGGCGATCTTCTCGGGGAAGCCGGGCTTGGGCTGCCAGCAATCGCCGGCGGCCTTGCACTTGGTGCCGTCATAGGCGAGCGCGGGAACGGCGAGCAGCGCGCCCGCACCGATTGCGAGAGCCGTGATGAGTGTCCGCATGGTCGTTTCCTCTGGTTTGATTGTTACGGCGTTCGCCGCTTCTCGCTCACCGCGCGAGGCATCCTCGCGCGACGTGACTTCCCAAGACTGCTACTCCAGCGGTGGGCACTGGCCCGGAGCGTCCTTGGGGAAGGTCTCGCCCTGCTTGTAGGGCGTGTATTTCTTCTTCTGCTCGTCGTTGAGCCAGACGGCGTCCTTGACCGGACCGGTATAGAGGTGCCGGATCCAGGCGATCGTCTGCAGCATCTCGTCGGGCGTCAGGTTCTCGTTGTGCGGACCCATCATGCCGTTGGCGCCGCCGAAGATGGTGGCGAACAGGCCGGTATCCTCGGTGTTGGACGGATAGGTCCAGTAATTGTCGTTGAGGCCGGGGCCGAGCTTGCCTTCGGCGAGGTGGCCGTGACAGCCGGAGCACGAGGTCGCGAACAGCGACTCGCCGTTACGCAGGCAGGACTTGTCGTCGATGTAGAGGTTCTTGCCGGTCTGGAAGAACTCCTTGACGGCGGGAGTGTCGCGCCCGCCTTCCTTGCCTTCCGAGACGTTCAATTCTTCGCCGGTCACGGTGTTGCGGAAAGTGATCCCCGTCGAGGGGCCCGCGGAGGGCTGGGCCAGGGCCGCCAGACCGGCGGAGGCGAGGCCGAGCCCGAGAAGGGCGGCGAGGACACGGTTCGTGTGACGCATCGATTTGCTCTGTTTATCCCCGGACTTGCGGCCGAGGTGGGCGTACCGGTGCTCAGCGCACCGGCGACGCGGGACAGGGTTCGGAGGATCAGTTGGAAACGGGGGTGACGGGCACGCCGTCCTGGCGGAGGATCGCCTCGATCTGCGGGCGAGCCTTGGCGATCGCGGCGTCGAGGGCCGTCTTGAGGGCCTGGTCGTCGCGGCGGACGCCCATGGACTGGTCGAAGCTCTGCGGCACCTTCTGGCCGTCGCTGCGCACCGTATCGTCCGGCACCGGATTCATGCGCAGGGGCTGGCTCGAATCCTTGACGTAGCGGGCGACGTCCGGCGCGAAGGCCACGGCGACGTCGGCCTTGTTGGCGACGACTTCGCTGACCATCCGGGCCGGGTCGATCTGCGTGTAGGTGTTGCGGGCCGCGCGGAAGTTCACCAGCGAATAGAGGTAGGCCATGTCCTCCTCGTAGCGGCCGATATCCTTCAGCATTGCCTCGCCCGGCGTGCCGAAACCGACGACCATGTGGTCGATCGTCTTCAGGCGCGGATCGGACCAGGACTTGATGTCGAGGTCCCGGTCGGCGCGGGTGATGAAGACGTAGCCGCTGCGGTAATAGGGCTTCGTGGTCAGCACGCGCGGGTCGTCGCTGTCGAGGCCGACCACCACGTCGCAGAGCTTCTTGTCGAGGCTGTCGCGCACGAGATAGATCGCCGCCTTGTCGGACCAGACGAACTGCGCCTTGCGCCCCATGGCCTCGGCCACGGCGGAGACGATGCGGTTCTCGAGCCCGGAGCCGTCCTTCATCGAGAGCGGCGGCTGGTTGGCCGCGCAGACCCGGAGCACGGTGTCGTCGGGCGCGGATTTCGTATCGGCCTGCGCGAACGCGGCACTGCCGAGGGCGAGGAGAGCCGCGACGGACAGGCATCCTTTGGCGAAGGACATGAGAGCGTTTCCGTTGTTTCTTATGGGTCGGATTCTTTGGGATCGAGCCGGCGCAGTGGGACGCGGCCCTCCTCCCCAGCGGATCTCGGGCTTGCCTGAGATCCGTCGAAATTGTGGGGAGGAGTTGGAGGTGGGGGTGGCTCCGCTGGCCTCTGCAGCCTGCGGGTCACCCAACCACCCCCACTCCTAACCTCTCCCCACAAGGGGGAGAGGGACGCGCTCGTTTCCCGATGCAGCCGTTACTTGGCTGCGGTCTGGTACTCACCGATGCTCGGATCGTCGTACGGCCCCTTGCCGTTCAGCGAGAACACCATCACGCCGCCGCCCATCTGGGTGTAGTTGGCGAGCTTCTTGAACGCGCCCACCGCGCCGAGGCCGGCAGTCGGGTCCTGAAGGTCGAACACGAGGCCGACACCCGGCCAGCCGCCGACGCCGTAGTAGATGGCGACGTACTGATCACCCTTGTGGCTGTAGGTGATCGGGTAGCCGATGGCGCCCGACGGCATCTTGAACTTCCAGAGAAGGTCTCCGTTGTCCGAGTTGCGCGCCTTGATGTAGCCGTCCAGCGTTCCGTAGAACACGAGACCGCCGGCGGTCGCCGTCGTTCCGCCCCACACGGCGAAGCGCTCCATCTTCTCCCATTTGAACTCGCCGGTGATGGCGTTGTAGCCCTTGATCTGGCCCAGACCTTCGTAGTTCTGGCGATCGCCCTTCGGGCCGGGATACATGTTCAGAGTGGCACCGACGAAGAACTGACCGGCACGGTAGGGAAGCATGAAGGGCTCCCAATCCATGCAGATGTGGTTGATGCCCATGAAGAAGAGCTTGCGCTCGGGATCGTAGGAATCGTGGCCCTGGTTGTGGTAGCCCATCGCCGAGGGACAGATGTCCTTGGCGAGGTGGTCCATGCGGGTGCCGTATTCGGGATCGCGCACCGGCTGGCCGGTCTTCAGGTCCACCGACTTGAACACGTTGACGGTGTCGTCGATCTTATTGGCCGAGACGAGCGAGCCGTCCGTCCGGTCGAGCGTGTAGACGATGCCGTTCCGGTCCGGATGGGTCAGGAGCTTGCGGTCCTTGCCGTCCTTGTCCTTCTGGTTCGACAGCATCATCACGTTGACGCCGGCGTAATCCCACTCGTCGTGCGGGGTCTTCTGGTAGCCGAACTTGGCCTCACCCGTATCGGCGTCGCGGCCGAAGATGGTCATCGTCCACTTGTTGTCGCCGGGACGCATGGTCTCGTTCCACGGCGCCGGGTTGCCGGTGCCGAAGTAGATCAGGTTGGTGCCGGGATCGTAGGCATACCAGCCCCAGTTGGTGCCGCCGCCGATCTTCCAGGCATCGCCCTCCCAGGTGGAAGTGCCGAGGTTCTTCTGGCCGTAATGGGGGTTCTTGATGTTGAAGTCGGAGGCGAGCAGCAGGTCCTTGTCCGGGCCGGTCGCGTAGGCGCGCCAGACCTGGGAACCGGTCTTCACGTCGTAGGCGGTGAGGTAGCCGCGCACGCCGAGCTCGGCGCCCGAGGAGCCGATGATGACCTTGTCCTTCACCACGTAGGGGGCGATCGTCAGCGTGGAGCCGACCTTGATGTCGGAATTCTCGACCTTCCACACCGTCTCGCCGGTCTCGGCGTTGAGCGCCATGACGTTGCCGTCGAGCAGGGTCTTGAGGATCAGCGCCGGGGTCTTTCCGTCGCCGGGCCAGTAGGCGAGACCGCGATTGACGAGATCGCAGCAGGCGACGGCGCGGGCGGCCGGGTTCTGCTTGGGCTTGTCCTGCCACAGGATCTTGCCCGGATCGTCGAGGGCGAGAGCAAAGGTGTTGTTCGGGAAGGAGGTGTGGATATACATCTTGTTGTCGACGACGACGGGCGCGCCCTCGTGGCCGTTGAGCAGGCCGGTCGAGAACGACCAGGAGACCTTGAGGTCCTTCACGTTCGTCGTGTTGATCTGCTTGAGCTTGCTGTAATTGTCCGAGTCGTAGTTCTTGCCCGGCATCACCCAGTTTTCATCGCTGTTCGACAGATCGATGAGCTTGTCGTTGGCCGAGGCGATCCCTGACAATCCGATCGGTGCCAGGGCCAAGACGGCCAGCACCGAGACTGAATTCAGTAACCTGTTCATTCTGCGTCTCCTGCCCTTCTGCCGCGTGCTCGACCCCAGGGGATCGGCCGCAGCCATTGCTTTCGCCGGTTCAGCAAACAGTCAGTCGATCGATATTATGAACGTATTTATAAGAATAACCTGACGCTGGCCGCTCTTATAAAAGACTTATTACTGATCCATCGGCTAGCTATATAATCATTTGCTTTGCCTGATGTCTTTAGCCACTTCAACCTTTTTTTACAGGATGATTTGGCAAGTTGTTCCATGCTTTTATCCCGGTCTGGCGGGTGATCCTGGCTAAGACTTGCGGAAGACCGACATAGGTGAACGACCGGTCTTTCCCTTTCGGTCGAAGCACTTGCCCTGTGGGTCGAAGCACTTGCGCTGCAGGTCGGTCGTCGTCGGCCTCACGGAGCGGTCCGGTGTTCGGTGGCGCAGAAGCACGGGAGCCGGACGATGTGCGGTCGCGATGCGCAAGGTTTATGCACAGTGTCGCAGCAGGAAAAGCGTCCTGTGCCGGTGAGCCTGTGCTTTACTCGTTGCCGACCAGCGCTAAACTGATGGTGGGTAGGAAACAAAAACGAGACATGCCGATGATCAGAAGAACAACTGCGCTCGTGATTTGCCTGATTGTCCTGCCGTCGATTGCCGATGCGGCACGGTTGACCATGGATGACAAGGTATCGCGCTGGCCCCGCGCCTCCACGGACGAGAAGATCGATTTCGCCACCCGCATGGGCAAGGCCTTCTCCAGCCTGAACGTCGAGCTCGACAAGAATTACTTCATCCGCTGCCTGGAAGAGACCGCGAATATCGGCAATCCGGGGGAGATCAAGCTGGAATCGGCGGTGAAGATGTGCGTGTCCGTGAAGAAGGACCCGCCGGAATAAGCGGTCCCCGCGGGGCCCTGCCCCGTGCGCGAGGCCGACGACATTCCGAACCGCCCTCCTCCTCGGATCGAGCGGCGATGGCGCAGCATCAGCATCGGTTCACATCACAGATGATTCCTGTCGCAGCCGAAAGCTCGATCCGCCGGAGGCACGATGGCCGGTCCCGCCCGCTGCGGAGATGGGCGCTGGCCGGGCTCGCAATCATGGTGTCGGGGGCGGCCTCGGCGGAGGAAAGGCGCATGGCCGCCCTCTATCCGCATGACGGGCGCCGCGATCTGACGGGGGCCGACATCACCCGCTATCCCGGCGCGGGCGTCCTGTTCTGCCATCGCCGGCCGGACGGTATCCCGCAGAAGGCGGCGGCGGCCTGGCTCGTCGGTTCGTCACGCCTCGTGGTGATGAACGCACACAATTTCCGCAACCGCCGCATGGAGGTGACGCGGGAGGTGGAGGATTGCTTCTTCCAGATCGGCGGGCGGAATTACGGCTTCGTGCCGGCGAGCCTGCGTCTCGGCGCGGCGCCCGACGCCAAGGCGCTGCACATCACCGACGATTGGGCCTTGCTCGACCTCACCGAGGCGGTGGTCGGCGCGCCGCCGCAGCCGGTGCCCGAAGCGCCGACGCTGGCAACGGGCGTCGCGGAGATTCCCGTGGTGATGGTCTCACCCGGCGGGCACGAGAATTATCGCGGGCCGAGTAGCACCGAGACCTGCGCGATCCACCAGATCGATCCGCCGACGGAGGACGACATCCGCCGCGCCCGGCACAATTGCAATGACGGGTTCGGCGGCTCGGGCTCCGGCCTGTTCGACCTGTCGGGCCGTCTCGTGGCGATGCAGAGCGCCTCGCTCTCGATGAACTCGCGCCGCCCCTTCGACCTCGAGTTCCATTACGGCTCCGCCCTGCTGTTCGAAGGCGCCCTTCTGGCGGCGATCCGGCAGGCCGTGACGATGGAAAGCGAGGCCCCGAAGACCCGGTGAGGCGCGGGGGCGTCTCACCGCTTGTTTCCGTTGTTTTTCCCAGGGCTTCACCTCATCCTGAGGTGCCGCACAGCGGCCTCGAAGGAGGCTTCCAGGGATCGCGCGCCCGCTGGAGGGCTCCTTCGAGGCCCGCTGACGCGGGCACCTCAGGATGAGGTGGTCTGCTGGGATGATCGGCTCCGGCATGAGCATCCAATCACGCAGGCACTCAATGCACGGTGGGGCCCGGCTCTTCCGGCGCGAGGGTGACCACCTCGGAGAACGGGAATTCGAGGACCGTTTCGCCGGATTCGTCGGTGACGACGAGAATTGCCCCCATCAGGCGGGCCTGGGCCTCCGCCTCGCTCATCGTCGCCTGAATCGTGTCGCGGGCGACCTCCCAGGCATGGTCGGCATCCCGCAATTCGGTGCCGGTGGGATCGGCGATGACCTCCCGGCCGATATGGGTGTGAAAGAAGAAGCGGGGCATCGCGACACTCGATCGGCTTGAGGAACAGCCGATATCAGCTGGAAACCGGGGCGCGGCGGCGCAAGTCCCGCTGGCTCGTCTTGCAGGGCGGAACCGGTCCTCCGCCGTGTCATCGCAGGCAGGCAAAGCCCATGAAGCACGCTCGTCGCAGTCTGGTCTCAGAGCAGATGTGAGGTATTTTTTTCCAACGCACCACCTCATCCTGAGGTGCCGCGAAGCGGCCTCGAAGGAGGCCTCCAGTCGCCGATGAGCAAACTTGAGGTCTCCCTCAAGGCCCTTTGCTTGCGCAAAGGTCACCTCAGGATGAGGTGGTCGGCTTGGATGATCGATCCTGGCAAGACGATACGCAGAGAAACCTCATCAGACCGGCTCTCAGGCCCGAGCCAGTCGCGAATGACGCTGGGAATAGGCGGTGTAGATCACCAGCGCGACACCGATCCAGAGCGCGAAGAGCAGGTAGGTGTCCCGTGGCAGCGCCGCGATGAGCATCAGGCAGCAGGCGAGGCTCGCGAGTGGCACGAGCGGGTAGAACGGCACGCGAAATCCTCGCGGCAAGTCGGGGCGCCGCCGGCGCAGGATGATCACGCTGAGGGAAACCGCCGTGAAGGCCACGAGGGTGCCCATGCTGGTGAGGTTGGCGAGCACGTCGAGGGGAACGAGCGCCGCCAGCGAGGCGACGAAGAATCCCACCGCTAGCGTGTTGGCGTTCGGGCTCCGGCTGCGCCGGTCCACGCGCTGGAACAGCGTCGGCAGCAGCCCGTCCCGGCTCATGGCGAAGAGGATGCGGGTCTGGCCATACATCGTCACCAGGGTCACGGAGAAGATGGAGATGACCGCCCCGATCGACAGGACGAGGGCCGGCCAGGCCGTCCCGGTGACGTTGCGCAGGATCACCGCCAGCCCGGCATCCTGCCCGGCAAAGTGCGTCCAGGGTTGGGCTCCGATCCCCGCGAGGGCGACGAGGAGGTAGATCGCGGTGACGATGACCAGGGAGGCGAGGATGCCCAGGGGCAGCGTGCGCGCCGGGTCGCGCACCTCCTCGCTCGCCGTCGAGATCGTATCGAGGCCGATATAGGAGAAGAAGATCGTCGAGGCAGCAGTGCCGATCCCGGCCCAGCCGAGGGGAGCGAAGGGCGTGAGGTTCGCAGGCTCGAACGCCGTGAGGGCGACGACGGCGAAGAACACCAGCACGGCGAGCTTCAGGACCACGAGGACCGCGTTGATCGCAGTGGATTCGGCGGTGCCGCGCAGGAGCAGCAGGGTGCACAGGCCGATGAGGACGATGGCCGGCAGGTTGACGTAGCCGCCCCGGCCGGGGGGCTGGCTGATGGAATCGGGCATGGTCCAGCCGAGGAGCGCACCGAAGACCTCGTTGAGATACTGGCCCCATCCGACGGCGATGGCCGAGGCGGAGACCGCGTATTCGAGGAGGAGGCAGGCCCCGACCAGGAAGGCCGCGAGTTCCCCGAGGGTGGCGTAAGCATAGGAATAGGACGAGCCCGAGAGCGGAAGCGCCGAAGCCAGTTCCGCGTAGCAGAGCGCCGTGAGGCCCGCCGTGACGGCGGCCAGCAGGAACGAGACCAGGATGGCGGGTCCTGCCTCGGGCACCGCCGCGCTCAGGATCACGAAGATGCCGGTGCCGACCGTGGCGCCGACCCCGAGCATGACGAGGCGGAACAGGCCGATGGAGCGTTCGAGGGGCCGGGCTCCGGCATCGGCAGCCTGCGTCGCGGGGGATACGGGTTTCCGCCGCAGTACCGACCGGCGCCAGTCGCTTGGTCCCCCGTCCGATCCGATCAACGACCCCATCGCGACGCGACCTCACAGCGACCGGGTCGAGAGGTGCCGATCATGATGCCCTGCCCATTTCGCCCTCTCCCATCGCAGCAAGGGCTATGCCGCCTCGCGCGGGCGCGCATCCTGCCTATGATCGATTCGGTATCGGTCCGGGAGACGAGGCGTCATGGCGGACAAACTGAATGTCGTTCCCTTCGTCAGCGTCGACAACATGATGAGGCTCGTCCTGGCGATCGGCGTCGAGCGGTTCCTGCGGGAACTGGCCGCCACGATCGAGGAGGATTTTCGGCGCTGGCACCTGTTCGACAAGCAGCCGCGCCTGGCCTCCCACAGCGCGGACGGCGTGATTGAACTGATGCCGACCAGCGACGGCACCACCTACGGCTTCAAATACGTCAACGGTCACCCGAAGAACGCCCGCAGCGGGCGCCAGACCGTGGCCGCCTTCGGCGTGCTGGCCGATGTCGGCAACGGTTATCCGATGCTGCTCACCGAGATGACGATCCTCACGGCTCTGCGCACCGCCGCCATGTCGGCGGTCGCGGCGAAATACCTCGCCCCGAAAGATGCGCGGACCATGGCGATCATCGGGAACGGCGCCCAGGCCGAGTTCCAGGCCCTGGCCTTCAAGGCCCTCATCGGCATCGATTCCCTGCGCCTCTACGACATCGACCCGGCCGCCAGCGCCAAGTGCCGGCGCAACCTCGCGGGGTTCGGCTTCCGGATCGCGATCTGTTCGAGCACCGCCGAGGCCGTGGAAGGCGCCGATATCGTCACGACAGCGACGGCCGACAAGCAATGCGCCACCATCCTCACCGACAACCTCGTCGGCCCCGGTATCCACATCAACGCCGTCGGCGGGGATTGCCCCGGCAAGACCGAGCTCCACCCCGACATCCTCCGCCGTTCGGACATCGTCGTCGAATACGCGCCCCAGACCCGGATTGAGGGCGAGATCCAGCAATTGCCGGCCGATCACCCCGTCACCGAACTCTGGCGGGTGATCGCCGGCGAGGTGCCGGGGCGGAGCGACGACAGGCAGATCACGCTGTTCGATTCCGTCGGTTTCGCGGTCGAGGATTTCTCCGCCCTGCGATACCTGCGCTCGGTGCTGGCCGGCACCGGCTTCTTCGAGGATCTCGACCTGCTGGCGGACCCGGACGATCCCCGCGACCTGTTCGGGATGCTGCTTCGGGCGGAGGGCCGGGCTGGTCCCGATCCTGCGGCGCCATGACGATCCGCCGGCCCGCGCCTCACGGCTGTCGTGCGCGGCCCCTATTGTGTCGGCGGATCGGAGAATGAACCCATGGACGAGAAACGCTGCATCCTCATCGGCGTGCCGGTCCAGGAGGGCACGAGCCGGCTGGGCTGCGACATGGGCCCGAGCGCTTACCGGGCCGCCGGTTTGGGCGGCGCCCTCACCTCCCTCGGCCTGGTGGTGGAGGATCGCGGGAACATCGCCCCTCCCCCCGGCGAGGCCGTCGCCCATCCCAATCCGAGCGTGACCAACCTCTCCGACTTCGCGCGCTGGACGTCGGCGCTCAGCGAGGCCGCCTATCGGGCCGGGGGCGAGGGCCTTCCGATCTTCCTCGGCGGCGATCACAGCCTCTCGGCCGGTACGGTCTCGGGCATGAGCCGGCGGGCGGCCGAGGCGGGCCGCGAGTTGCACGTGCTCTGGCTCGACGCGCATCCCGATCTCCACACCCTGGAGACGACGACGAGCGGCAATCTCCATGGCGTGCCGATGGCCTATGCCCTTGGTCTCAAGGGGTTCGCCCCCTACCTGCCGCCGCCCGTCGCGCCGGTGAAACCGCACAACGTCTGCATGATCGGCCTGCGCAGCGTCGATCCGGCGGAGCGGCGGACGATCCGCGAGGCCGGGATCACCGTGCACGACATGCGCGCCATCGACGAGTTCGGCATCGGCATTCTGCTGAAGGCCTTCCTCGAACGGGTGGCCGCCGCCGGCGGATGGCTGCATGTGAGCCTCGACGTCGATTTTCTCGATCCCGGCATCGCGCCGGGCGTCGGCACCACGGTTCCGGGCGGCGCGACGTTCCGCGAGGCGCATCTCGCCATGGAGATGCTGCACGATAGCGGCCTCGTCCGCAGCCTCGATCTCGTCGAGCTCAACCCCTTCCTCGACGAGCGCGGCCGCACCGCGATCCTGATGACGGATCTCGCCGCCAGCCTGATGGGACGCAGCGTCCTCGACCGGCCGACGCGGAGTTTTTGACGGAGATGGTACTCCTTCCGGTTTGATTTCCGGTGTTCCTGTCTAAGAACTTGTTTGAGCTGTTTTCCAAGGCTTTAACCTCAGCCTGAGGTGCCGCGCAGCGGCCTCGAAGGATCCTTCCAGGGATCGCGCGACCGCTGGAGGGCTCCTTCGAGGCCTCCGCTACGCTCCGGCGCCTCAGGATGAGGAGGTCTGTTTGGATACTCGGTTCTGCCGCAAAAATTCGCCGGGCATGAGAATCCGCCGAGGAATCCGATGAAACAGACTTTTAGCGACTGAAACGCGAAACGCCGGAGCCCCTTTCGAGGCCCCGGCGTCGCGCATCGTCCGAAAAGCCGGGCGAGCCCGCCCGGCCGGCCCGCTCTCAGAGCGAGTAGTACATCGTGAACTCGACCGGATGCGGGGTCATCTCGTAGCGCATCACTTCCGTCATCTTCAGTTCGATGAAGGAGTCGATCTGGTCGTCCGAGAACACGCCGCCGGCCTTCAGGAAGCCGCGGTCGCGGTCGAGGTTCGTGAGGGCTTCACGCAGGCTGCCGCAGACGGTGGGGATCTTCTTCAACTCGCGCGGGGGCAGGTCGTAGAGATCCTTGTCCATGGCCGGGCCCGGATCGATCTTGTTGATGATGCCGTCGAGGCCGGCCATCAACAGGGCCGAGAAGGCGAGGTAGGGGTTCGCCATCGGGTCGGGGAAGCGGACCTCGACGCGCTTGGCCTTCGGGTTCGTCGTCCACGGGATACGACAGGAGGCCGAGCGGTTGCGGGCCGAGTAGGCCAGCAGCACGGGGGCCTCGTAGCCGGGCACCAGGCGCTTGTAGGAGTTGGTGGACGGGTTGGTGAAGGCGTTCAGCGCCTTGGCGTGCTTGATGATGCCGCCGATGTACCAGAGGCATTCCTGGCTGAGGTCGGCGTACTTGTCGCCGGCGAAGATCGGCTTGCCGTCCTTCCAGATCGACTGGTGCACGTGCATGCCCGAGCCGTTGTCGCCGTAGACGGGCTTGGGCATGAAGGTCGCGGTCTTGCCGTAGCTCTGCGCCACGTTGTGGATCGCGTATTTGTAGATCTGCATGTGGTCGGCGAGCAGGGTCAGCGTGTCGAACTTCATGCCAAGCTCGTGCTGGGCCGAGGCGACCTCGTGGTGGTGCTTCTCGACCTTGACGCCCATGGACTGCATGGCGGCCAGCATCTCGCCGCGCATGTCCTGCGCCGAATCCTGCGGCGGCACCGGGAAGTAGCCGCCCTTGGTGGCGACGCGGTGGCCGAGGTTGCCGCCCTCGTAATCGGTGAAGCCGTTGGTGGGCAGTTCCACCGAATCGAGCTGGAAGCCGGTATGGTACGGATCGGAGCCGAACTTCACGTCGTCGAACACGAAGAACTCGGCCTCGGGGCCGACATAGATCGTGTCGCCGATGCCGGTGGACTTGAGGAACGCCTCGGCGAGCTTGGCGGTGCTGCGCGGATCGCGCGAATACGGCAGACCGGACGAGGGCTCGAGCACGTCGCAGACGATCGACATGGTGGAGGCCGAGAAGAACGGGTCCATGCAGGCCGTCGCCGGGTCGGGCATAAGCAGCATGTCGGATTCGTTGATCGCCTTCCAGCCGGCGATCGACGAGCCGTCGAACATCGTGCCTTCGGCGAAGATTTCCTCATCGACGAGGGACACGTCGAACGTGACGTGCTGCCACTTGCCCCGGGGATCGGTGAAGCGGAAATCGACGTACTTGACGTCGTTGTCCTTGATTTCCTTGAGGACCTGATCGGCGGTCTTTGCCATCCCTGTGTCTCCTTCGAGGCTCAGCCTGTCTCGGCCGTGGTTTTGCCGCACCACGCGGTGGCGTGCCGCGGATTGGGAAGGGGCGTGCGCGAGGGACTTAGCTTCTAGGACGGCGCGAGGCTAGAGCCGCGCTTGGCCGGATTGTAACAGGCCGGCGCCTTCGCCCCATCGTTCCGTTCGACCGCCGCCGCCGGCCGGCCGGAGCCATGCCGGAACATCCGCCGGAAGCGGGCGCTAGATCGCGTCGGTGCCGGTCTCGCCGGTGCGGATGCGGATCGCTTCCTCGATGGTCGAGACGAAGATCTTGCCGTCGCCGATGCGTCCGGTTTGGGCCGACTTGCGGATGGCTTCCACGGCACCTTCGACCAGAGCGTCGGAGAGAACGATCTCGAGCTTCACCTTGGGCAGGAAATCGACCACGTATTCGGCGCCGCGATAAAGCTCGGTATGGCCCTTCTGCCGGCCGAACCCCTTGGCTTCGATCACGGTGATGCCCTGAAGGCCGACCTCTTGAAGGGCCTCCTTCACCTCGTCCAGCTTGAATGGCTTGATGATCGCTTCGATCTTCTTCATGCCGAACGGGCCTGACCTGAATGCTGCTCCGGGCCCTTTTCCTACCATCGCGGCACGGCCTTCGCCACGCCGTTTTCCCCGAGACAGGCGTTAAATTGCCCATTCGGTAGGCAACGAATGCAAATCGTTTCAGCCAAGCCCGCTTTGCGCCTGAAATAACGGCGCGGCATGAGCGGTGCGCAGGCATGGACACATGGACAAGGCGAAGTTTCGAATGCCCCCACACCGTCTGATCACCGTCGAAGCGATGCGGAGAATGGACGCCGCCGCCATAGCGGCGGGCGTTCCGGGGATCGAGCTGATGCGCCGGGCGGGCGCCGCCGTGGCCGAGAGGGCCGCCACGATGGTCGCCGCGCCCTCCCGCATCCTCGTCCTCTGCGGACCCGGCAACAATGGTGGGGACGGTCTCATTGCCGCCCGCCTCCTCGAAGGGAGCGGCTATGCGGTCGATCTCGTCTGCACCGCGCCGGTGGAGAGCCTGACGGGTGATGCCGCGTTGGCCGCCGCTGACTGGGAGGGGCCCGTCCTATCCGAGGCCGATCCGGCGGGGGCCGCCCTCGTCATCGACGCCCTGTTCGGGGCGGGCCTGTCCCGCGACCTCGACGGCGCGGCGAAGGCCATGGTCGAGCGGGTCGCGGCGGCGAACGTGCCCGTTCTCGCCGTCGACATTCCGAGCGGGATCGACGGCGATACGGGCGCTTTACGCGGGGTCGCGCTCAGGGCGCGCGAGACGGTGACCTTCGTGGCGCTCAAGCCGGGCCACCTGCTGCAGCCGGGCCGCGACCATTGCGGTCATCTCCATGTGGCCGATATCGGTATCGGCGATTCCGCCCTCGAACAGGGGCTGGCCGGCACGCCGAGGGTCTGGCGCAATGGGCCCGATCTCTGGGACTCTGATTTCCCGAGGCTCGACGCCGTCAGTCACAAATACACCAGGGGGCATGTCCTCGCCTTGTCCGGTCCCGCCTTCAAGACGGGAGCGATCCGCCTCGCCGCGCGGGCGGCGTTGCGGGTCGGGGCCGGCCTCGTCACCGTGGCCTCCCCCACCGCCGCGATGCCTGAGAACGCCGCGCATCTCACCGCGATCATGCTGACGCCATGCGAGACCGCCGACGACCTCGACGATCTCCTCGTGGACGAGCGCCTCAACGTCATCCTCGCCGGCCCCGGCATGGGGAGCGGCGAGGCGACCCGTGAGCGTGTCGCCGTGGCGGCCGGCGTCGGGCGAAGCCTCGTCCTCGATGCCGACGCGCTCACAAGCTTCAAAGGCCAGGTCGACCAATTGGCGAGCCTCATCGCGGATGGCGGGGGGAAGGCAGTGCTGACCCCGCATTCCGGTGAGTTCGGCCGCCTCTTCGCCGATACGGCCGCTGTCAACCCGACGGCGAGCAAGCTCGAACGGGCGCTGAGGGCGGCG
Organism: Methylobacterium sp. CM6241; assembly: GCF_054817845.1. Lineage (NCBI taxonomy): Bacteria > Pseudomonadati > Pseudomonadota > Alphaproteobacteria > Hyphomicrobiales > Methylobacteriaceae > Methylobacterium > Methylobacterium sp. CM6241. The sequence continues at coordinate 2,632,855 of NZ_CM139246.1, read as the reverse complement.
TCCCTCGTCGGGGCGGTCGTCGTGCTGAAGGGCGCCGATACCATCATCGCCGCGCCCGACGGACGCGCCGCGATCAACGGCCACGCCACGCCCCATCTCGGCACCGCCGGTTCCGGCGATGTCCTCGGCGGCTTCGTCGCCGGCCTACTGGCGCAGGGCATGCCGGCCTTCGAGGCCGCCTGCGCGGCGGTCTGGCTCCATGGCGATGCCGGTTTGCGACACGGGCCGGGCCTCATCGCCGAGGATCTGCCGGAGATGATGCCGCGGGTTCTCGCCGGTCTGGTCAAGTAACCTCGAAACTCGTCCACAATCCGGTGTCGAACCGCTCCAGCACCGTGGAGCCGATGACCCAGCGGCCGGGATTGTCCGCCTTGAAGGCGATCCGGGCCGTACTGCCTTCGAGCAGCTGGAACGTGTCGAGCCAATAGGGCTCCCAGCCGTCGTCCAGCGGGTGAAGCAGCCGGAAGGCGTGGCCGTGGACGTGCAGGGCCTGCGGGAAGGCGGTGTCGTTCCGGATCGCCAGGACCACCACCTGGCCGCGCTTCACCGTGAAGGAGGGAGCGGTGCCGGAGGCTCCCGTGATCCCGTTGATGGCCCAGACCCGATTCGGATCACCGGCATAGGCCGGTTCGGCGTTGGGCTTGTCCTTGTCGAGCTTGGCGCCGCCGGTGATCGCGATGTCGCGGCGGATTGCGTTCTGGAGCTTGACCTCGGCGGGCAGGAGCTTGTTCTCGCCCACCGGTGCGATCGGCGGACGCTTCTCCGTCACCGGCTGGCCCTTGGCGGTGAGTGTCGCCAGGACGAGGCCGTTGCCCACCAGGGCATTGACCGTGACGCTGGCGCCGGCTTCCGCCGGCATGTCGAGCATCAGGTCGTAGCGGGTGCCGGGGGGGAAGGGCAGCGTCGCCCGCAACGGCTCGAACGTGTCGGTGGGCTGGCCGTCCACCGCCACCACGTAGACCTTGGCGCCCTCGAACCGGATGCGGGTTCCGCGCGCGTTGCAGACATTGCCGAGCCGCAGGCGGATCCGCGATCCCGGGCGAACCTCCACCGCTTCGGGAACCGGCCTGCCGTTGATCGTGACGAGATTGCCGAGGCGCCCGGAGGCCGCGGCGAAAGCCGCCTGCCCGAACGGCATCAGCGCGCCGTTCTCCTCCAGCCGCCAATCCTGCATCAACAAGGTGAGATCCTGGTCGAGCGAGGGCGGCGAGGTCTCCTCGACGATCAACGCGCCGGCAAGGCCCCGCCCCGACGGTTCGCTCGAACCGCCCACAACGAGGGGCCGGATCAGGAACGTGCCGGCATCCGGCGGGACGAAGGAGTAAGTGAAGTCCGTCCCCGGAGCGATCGGCGGCTGGGTCACGCCGCCGACGCCGTCCATGGCGTTCTGGTTGCGGACCCCGTGCCAGTGGAGGGAGAGCGGCTTGTCCGTCTTGTTTTCGACGCGCAGGCGGACGGTGTCGCCGAGTTTCGCCCGGATGACGGGAAGGCTCGCCTTGCCGTCGAAGGTCCAGATCGGCGTCTCGGCGGCCGGCTCGGGTTTCAGGCGGTTCGTGCCCGGTCCGGCGACGAGCGCGCGCGGTTCGGGCAACGGCTCGGCTGGCTTGGTCTCGGCCGGCTTGGCCGGCACGGGCGCTGCCTTTGGGGTCGCCTTGCCCGATCCCGTCTGCGCCACCGCGCCCGCGATGAAGGCCGGTCCGGCAAGGCCGAGGGCCGCCGCCCGGCCGATCAGCGAACGGCGGGACAGGCCGCCGGTCTCCGAGGGCGGGTGGTCATTCTTCAGGTCGGAACTCGGCATGTCACCTCGGACGGGAATGAAGGGATGCTCAGGCGCATCCGGCGCTTTCGCCCGCTTGTAGACGGCGGTCCCGCGCGGCGCCAACCGCCGCCACGCCCCTGATGGGCGAGGTCTTATTTTTTTGCTGCGGACTTGCGCGCGCATGCTATAGGACCGCGCTCTGGCGGCTGAAAAGGCACGCCGGGCGTTGGCGCTTGCGGGCGTGGCGGAACTGGTAGACGCGCTGGATTTAGGTTCCAGTGACGAGAGTCGTGGGGGTTCGAGCCCCTCCGCCCGCACCAGCCTTCGCCGTTGGGAACGGAATGGCTCACAGCGATGGCCGGCCCGCTCTGCCGCTCGGAGTCGGCCTCCGGTCGGGCGTGCTTCGTCAAACGCCGCCTGTGGTGTCCCGCCCTCGACGGCGGCGCCATTCGAGATTTTTTGATCGATCACACGGACGACAGCGGGAAGACGACGATGCAGGTGACCGAGACACTCTCCCAGGGTCTGAAGCGCGAGTTCCAGGTGCTTCTGGCCGCCAAGGAGCTCGAAGAGCGCCTGACGACCGAGCTGTCCACCCTCAAGGACAAGGCCCAGATCAAGGGCTTCCGCCCCGGCAAGGTGCCGGTGGCCCATCTGCGCAAGCTCTACGGCCGCTCGGTGATGGCCGACGTGCTGCAGAACGCGGTCAACGAGGCCAACCAGAAGATCGTCACCGACAACAACCTCAAGCTCGCCCTCGAGCCGAAGATCGAATTCCCCGGTGAGGCTTCCATCGTCGACCGGGCGCTCGAGGCCAAGGACGACCTGTCCTTCAACGTCGCCCTCGAAGTCCTGCCGAGCTTCGAGCTCGTCGACCTGTCCGACGTCACCCTGACGAAGCAGGTCGCCAAGCCCAGCGACGAAGAGGTCGACGAGGCAATCAACCGCATGGCCTCCTCGAACCGCGCCTTCACCCCGAAGGACGAGGGCGCCGAGGCCGCCACGGGCGACCGCGTCACGATCGATTTCGTCGGCAAGATCGACGGCGTCGAGTTCGACGGCGGCAAGGGCGAAGGCGTGGATCTGGAGCTCGGCTCGGGCTCGTTCATCCCCGGATTCGAAGACCAGCTGGTCGGCGCCAAGGTCGGCCAGTCGCTGGTGGTGAAGTCGACCTTCCCCGAGGCCTACGGTGCCGAGCACCTCGCCGGCAAGGATGCCGAGTTCGACGTGACCGTCACGGCGATCCAGGCTCCGGGCGAGACCAAGATCGACGACGAGCTCGCCAAGGGCTTCGGCATGGAATCGCTGGAGAAGCTGAAGGAAGCCGTCGCCGGCGCCCTCGGTGGTGATTTCGAGGCCCAGTCGCGCCGCAAGCTCAAGAAGGAGCTCCTCGACGCCCTCGACGGCAAGTACGCTTTCGACCTGCCCCCGAGCCTCGTCCACCAGGAATTCGCTGCCGTGTGGGCCCAGGTCGAGCAGGACCTGAAGACCCGCGGCAAGACCTTCGAGGACGAGGGAACCACCGAGGAAAAGGCCACGGCCGAGTACCGCAAGATAGCCGAGCGGCGCGTCCGTCTCGGCTTGGTGCTTGCGCAGGTGGGCGAGACCGCCGATATCAAGGTCAGTGACGACGAGGTGAACCAGGCCCTGATCGCCCGTGTCCGGCAGTATCCCGGGCAGGAGCAGCAGGTCTGGGACTTCTACCGGAAGAACGCACAGGCCCTGGCCGAGCTTCGCGCACCCCTGTTCGAGGAGAAGGTCGTCGACCATGTCCTCGCCCAGGTGAAGCTGGTCGAAGAGCCTGTTTCGAAGGATGCTTTGTTCGCAGATGAGGACGCCGATGCGGCCAGCGCCGGATCGACGGAGTCGGAGACGGACAAATCCCAGGCTCCTTCGGGCGACGATCTCCCGGCCGTCGCAAAGGCCGATTGAGCTCGAGGCTCCGAAAAGGGCGGCGGGCTTGGATGTAAAGGCGGCGTTCACCGCCGCCGTAGTTCGCTGACACGTCCGGCTCGCGCGCCATTCGCGCGGCCGGACCCCTTGAAGCCTGGGGCACGAGAATGATGAGAGATCCGGTCGACTATTATAACAGCGCACTCGTTCCCATGGTGGTCGAGCAGTCGAGCCGCGGCGAGCGTGCATTCGACATCTATTCCCGCCTGCTGCGTGAGCGGATCATCTTCCTCACCGGCCCGGTCGAAGATTATGGCGCTTCGCTGATCGTCGCGCAGTTGCTGTTCCTCGAAGCCGAAAACCCGAAGAAGGAAATTTCCTTCTACATCAACTCGCCCGGTGGCGTGGTGACGTCGGGCCTGTCGATCTACGACACGATGCAGTTCATTCGCTGCCCGGTGACGACCCTCTGCGTCGGCCAGGCCGCCTCGATGGGATCGCTGCTGCTCACCGCCGGTGAGCCCGGCCACCGCTTCGCCCTGCCGAACGCCCGAATCATGGTCCACCAGCCGTCCGGCGGGTTCCAGGGCCAGGCCACGGACATCCTGATCCATGCCCGCGAGATCGAAGCGCTGAAGAAGCGCCTCAACGAGATCTACGTGAAGCATACCGGTCGCGACTACGACACCATCGTCCAGGCGCTCGAGCGCGACAATTTCATGACCGCCGACGCGGCCAAGGAATTCGGCCTGATCGACGAAGTGATCCAGAAGCGTCCCGAGCCGGCCGCAGCCTGATCTCGACCGCGCCGTGGCCGCATGGCGGCCCCGGCGCGTCCTTTAGAGGCGGGCCGCCAATGCGGCTTTGCCTTGATCCCGTCGCGGCAGCATGCTTGCATCGCGAGTCTGACCTACCGGCAGAAAGCGCGCAGGTGACTGTTTCTTTAGGCGGGCGCCCTTAGATCTTAGAAGATGCGCGTGCGCCCCGGGGCTGGCGTCGCACCCGCGAACGGAGACCGATATGAGCAAGACTGGCGGCAACGACTCGAAGAGCACGCTGTACTGCTCGTTTTGCGGCAAGAGCCAGCACGAGGTCCGCAAGCTGATCGCGGGCCCGACGGTGTTCATCTGCGACGAGTGTGTCGAACTGTGCATGGACATCATCCGTGAGGAATCGAAGTCCTCGCTGGTGAAATCGCGCGACGGCGTGCCCACGCCGAAGGAGATCCGCCGCGTCCTGGACGATTACGTCATCGGCCAGGATTTCGCGAAGAAGGTTCTCTCCGTCGCGGTCCACAACCATTACAAGCGCCTCGCCCACGCCTCGAAGCACAACGACGTCGAGCTGGCGAAGTCCAACATCATGCTGATCGGGCCGACCGGTTCGGGCAAGACTCTGCTCGCGCAGACCCTCGCCCGCATCCTCGACGTGCCCTTCACCATGGCCGACGCGACGACGCTGACCGAAGCCGGCTATGTCGGCGAGGATGTCGAGAACATCATCCTGAAGCTGCTCCAGGCGTCGGATTACAACGTCGAGCGGGCGCAGCGCGGCATCGTCTACATCGACGAGATCGACAAGATCTCGCGGAAGTCCGACAACCCGTCGATCACCCGCGACGTGTCGGGCGAAGGCGTGCAGCAGGCCCTCCTGAAGATCATGGAAGGCACCGTCGCCTCCGTGCCCCCGCAGGGCGGTCGCAAGCACCCGCAGCAGGAATTCCTGCAGGTCGACACCACCAACATCCTCTTCATCTGCGGCGGCGCGTTCGCCGGGCTGGAGCGGATCATCTCGGCGCGCGGCAAGGGCACTTCGATCGGCTTCGGCGCGACCGTGCAGGCCCCGGACGACCGCCGCACCGGCGAAATCTTCCGCAATGTCGAGCCCGAGGACCTGCTGAAGTTCGGCCTGATCCCCGAGTTCGTCGGCCGTCTGCCCGTGCTGGCGACGCTGGAGGACCTCGATGAGGTCGCCCTCAAGCGCATCCTGCAGGAGCCGAAGAACGCCCTGGTGAAGCAGTACCAGCGCCTGTTCGAGATGGAGAATGTCGACCTGACGTTCCAGGAAGAGGCGCTTTCCATGGTGGCCCGCAAGGCCATCGAGCGGAAGACCGGCGCCCGCGGCCTGCGCTCGATCCTGGAGACGATCCTGCTCGAGACGATGTACGACCTGCCCGGCCTCGATTCGGTGGAGCAGGTGGTGATCGGTCCCGAGGTGGTCGAGGGCAAGTCGCGCCCGCTCTACATCCATGGCGACCGCAACAAGGACGTTCCCGCGAGCGTCAGCGCCTGAGGGCGCAAAGCGGCGGCAGAGACTTAGCCGCCGAAACGGTCCGGGGAGAATTCTTGAAAAAGCTCTCCCCGGCTTCCATCTGAAGTGTCAGACGGCGATGGCCGCACGCTCACCTTCTGAGGTGCGGTGTCCCGCCTCCAGCCTCACAGTTCAGCGATGCTTCCGACCCCGCGATGCGGACTGGTCGGTCCGTGGCAGGATGCTTGCTCATTTCGAGGAGCTAGAGCCCGGAATCCATCAAGAGGAAGTCCGACATGACCCAATCGAAATCTCGCCAGCCGGTCGTCCCGGGTTCGACGGGCTCCTACGCCGTTCTGCCCCTGCGTGACATCGTCGTCTTCCCGCACATGATCGTGCCGCTCTTCGTCGGCCGCGAGAAGTCGATCCGCGCCCTCGAAGAGGCCGTCCGCACCGACCGCCACATCCTGCTGGCCACCCAGATCAATGCCAGCGACGACGATCCGTCGACCGATGCGATTTACAAGATCGGCACGCTCGCCAGCGTCCTTCAGCTCCTGAAGCTGCCCGACGGTACCGTGAAGGTGCTCGTCGAAGGCGCGGGCCGCGCCAAGATCACGAACTTCAACAAGTCGGATTCCTTCTACGAGGCCGATGTCGAGACGCTGACGGATGAGCTCGGCGATCCCGTCGAGGCAGAGGCTCTCGCCCGCTCGGTCATCTCCGAGTTCGAGAACTACGTGAAGCTCAACAAGAAGATCTCGCCCGAGGTCGTCTCCGCGGTCACCCAGATCGACGAGCCGTCGAAGCTCGCCGATACCGTCGGCTCGCATCTCGCCGTCAAGATCGCCGACAAGCAGGCGATCCTCGAAATCCCCACGGTGGCGGAGCGTCTCGAGCGCGTCCTGTCGCTGATGGAGAGCGAGATCTCCGTGCTGCAGGTGGAAAAGCGCATCCGGACCCGCGTGAAGCGGCAGATGGAGAAGACCCAGCGCGAGTACTACCTCAACGAGCAGATGAAGGCGATCCAGAAGGAACTGGGCGATTCCGAGGACGGCAAGGACGAGCTCGCCGAAATCGAAGAGAAGATCGAGAAGACCAAGTTTTCGAAGGAAGCCCGTGAGAAGGCGATGGCCGAGCTGAAGAAGCTTCGCCAGATGTCGCCGATGTCGGCCGAGGCCACAGTCGTGCGCAACTACCTCGATTGGATGCTCGGCATCCCGTGGTCGAAGCGGTCGCGGATCAAGAAGGATCTGCTGGGCGCCCAGGTCATGCTCGACCAGGACCATTTCGGTCTGGAAAAGGTCAAGGAGCGCATCGTCGAGTATCTCGCCGTGCAGCAGCGCGCGAACAAGCTCACCGGTCCGATCCTGTGCCTCGTCGGTCCTCCCGGCGTCGGCAAGACCTCGCTCGGCAAGTCCATCGCCAAGGCGACCGGTCGCGAATTCGTCCGGATGTCGCTGGGTGGTGTGCGTGACGAGGCCGAGATCCGCGGTCACCGCCGGACCTATATCGGCTCGATGCCCGGCAAGATCGTGCAGTCGATGCGCAAGGCCAAGACCTCGAACCCGCTCATCCTGCTCGATGAAATCGACAAGATGGGCCAGGATTTCCGCGGCGATCCGTCCGCGGCTCTCCTCGAGGTGCTCGACCCGGAGCAGAACGGCACGTTCAACGATCACTACCTGGAGGTCGATTACGATCTCTCGGACGTGATGTTCGTGACGACAGCGAATACGCTCAACATCCCTGCGCCCCTGATGGACCGCATGGAGGTGATCCGCATCGCCGGCTACACCGAGGAAGAGAAGCTTCAGATCGCCCGCAAGCACCTCATCCCGGGGGCGGTGAAGAAGCACGGCCTCACGGCCAAGGAATGGGAGATCGACGATTCCGGCGTCCTCATGCTCATCCGCCGTTACACGCGGGAAGCGGGCGTGCGTAACCTGGAGCGCGAGATCTCGAACCTGATCCGCAAGGCGGTGAAGGAGATCCTCATCACCAAGGTGAAGGCCGTTGCCGTCACCGAGGAGAACTTGCCGGTCTTCCTCGGCGCGCCGAAGTTCCGCTACGGCGAGATCGACGAGGAGGATCAGGTCGGCGTGGTGACGGGTCTCGCCTGGACCGAGGTCGGCGGCGAGCTGCTGACGATCGAAGGCGTCATGATGCCCGGCAAGGGCAAGATGACGGTCACCGGCAACCTGCGTGACGTGATGAAGGAGTCGATCTCGGCGGCGGCGAGCTATGTCCGCTCCCGGGCCCTCGACTTCGGCATCGAGCCGCCGCTGTTCGAGCGTCGCGACATCCACGTCCACGTTCCGGAAGGGGCGACCCCGAAGGACGGTCCGTCGGCCGGTATAGGCATGGCCACCGCCATCATCTCGACCCTCACCGGCATCCCGGTGAGGAAGGATGTGGCGATGACCGGAGAAGTCACCCTGCGTGGCCGCATCCTGCCCATCGGCGGTCTGAAGGAGAAGCTGCTCGCTGCCTTGCGCGGCGGCATCAAGACGGTCCTCATCCCCGAGGAGAACGCCAAGGACATCGCCGAGGTGCCCGACAGCGTGAAGAACGGGATGGAGATCATCCCGGTCTCCCGGATGGACCAGGTGCTTCAGCACGCCCTCGTGAGGGTGCCGGAGCGCATCGAGTGGGAAGAGCCGCTCCCGGTCGCCCGCCGCCCGGTGGTCGGCGAGGACGAGCCGACCACGGTGATCGCCCACTGACTGTCATCCGCGGATGAAAAATGGAAAGGCCCCGTGGTTTCCCCGGGGCCTTTTCGTATGGTCCTCCACCGGCCTCGTGCCGAGGAGGGTTGCCATCCCGACGATGCTTGGATTAACGATGCGGCGCGCACCGGGCGGTTAGCTCAGTTGGTAGAGCGTCTCCTTTACACGGAGAGGGTCGGCGGTTCGAGCCCGTCACCGCCCACCATCCCGCTGCCCCTCCCCCTACCCTTCCCGGCAACAGAGACGAGCGATGACCGCGCGCGGCTTCCCCACCCCCTGGCTCGTCGTCGAGAAGGTCGAGAGTTTCTGCGTCGAGGATGCGGACGGAGCGGCCGTCGCGTGGACATACTTCTCCGACGAGCCCGAGAAGCGAGAGGCAACCGGCCTCATGACCCGCGAGGAGGCGTTGCGGATCGCCAGGGCCATCGCGATGATCCCCGAGATGCGCACGATCATTCGCAGCATCCAGGACGGGTTGACCGAGTCGGATCAACTTACGGATTGAGCCGCGCGGCGAGGACGTATGCGCCTCAGTTTCCGGCGAGGACCAGGGCCCAGAAGCGCTTGTAGCGCGTACCCGGCGCATCGACGCGGGCGATGCCGATTCGCTTCAGCTGAGGCATCAGCATGTTCTTGTTGTGCTCGGATGAGGCTTTCCAGCGTGCCAGCACCTCGTCGAACGTATTCGAACCGGCGCTGAGGTTCTCGGCGGCGAAGGAGCGGCCGAATCCCGCCCGCGCCATGCGCGAATCGAACGTGCCACCGATCTCGTGGCTGAGCTTGCCGGCCCGGGCATTGGATTCCGCCTGGTAGGAGGCCGCCCGGATCAGGCTCGAATCCAGCACCACCGGGCCGAGCCCGTGCGACGCCCTGTAGCGGGAGATCGCGGCGGCGGCGGCACCCTCGTCGAGAATTACCGGGCTCGTGAGGTTGTCGGCATCGGGCAGGATCGTCGGCCCGCCGCAGCCGCCCACCGCCAGCAGGCTCCCCAAAAGGACGATGCCGCCCAGCCGCGACAGAATGGGTGAAAGGGGGAAAGCCATCATCGCTCGGTGCCGGTTCGCTGCGCTGCCATGTCGTCGGCTTCGCCATCCCGGTGCGATGGGGCGAAATCGCGGCGGCGGCGCGAACGGGATCGCGGCACGGGACGGTGTGTCCGATCCGCCACGCCATTGCACTCCGGCGAAGAAACTTGATCGATGCGCGAGGAGGTGCCGATTCGCGTCAGATCCGCGTACCGAGATCGCGGGGCGGCGAACCGCAGCGCCACGCGGTGATGCGGTAATCGGGATGGGTGTCGACCCATCGCGCCAGCTGCGGCTGTGCTACGCGGATGCATCCTCGCGCATCGACGACGTCGAGCGGAAGACGCTTCGATTCGCAGGTATCCGGTGCATTCGCCATGCAGGCGGTGAAGTACAGGAAGAAGAAGCCCGCCATGGTTCGGACAGCCCGTTTCGCGAGTCGCGCTCGGGCAAAGGCTAGTGCACGTATGCCCCATGTCGAGGGCATCACGCAAAGCAACCCGTTTGAAGGCTGCATCATCGGCTGCGTGAATTCTTGAGAATGGCGCGGGCGACGGGACTCGAACCCGCGACCTCCGGCGTGACAGGCCGGCACTCTAACCAACTGAGCTACGCCCGCGTATCTGGGTAGCCGGGCATTCGGATCGTCCCGCATGATGCAGGCCGATGATGGACGTGGCGCGGGCGACGGGACTCGAACCCGCGACCTCCGGCGTGACAGGCCGGCACTCTAACCAACTGAGCTACGCCCGCACGGCGTCCCGCCCCGTTTCCGGCGGTGTCGGGGGTCTAGTTTCCGCACCCCGGCCTGTCAAGCAACCGGACGCCGCATTTCCATGGAAAATCCGATGGCCGTCACTTTGACGAAGGAGCGGGGGCGAGAGGCGACGGCCCGACGAGTGGCGGTGCCATTGAAACCACGTCTCTTTTCTGTCATACGCCCCCTCGCGTTGAACCGCCCGGCCGATAGGGCTGCCGTGGCGGTTCGTGCTGCTCCATCAGAAGCATCAACCGAGCGCACGCCTTCGCCCTGTCCCAGGGTCGGAGGGCATGCGCGTTCAGGAGAGCCAAATGCCCAAGCTGAAAACCAAGTCGGGCGCGAAGAAGCGCTTCAAGATCACCGGCACCGGCAAGGTCATGTATGCCCAGGCCGGCAAGCGCCACGGAATGATCAAGCGGACGACGAAGCAGATCCGCAACCTGCGCGGTACCACCACCCTGTTCGAGGGCGATGCTGCCAACGTGAAGAAGTATTTCCTGCCCAACAGCCGGTAATCCTTCGCCGCAGCCGATACTGTTTTCGTAATCCAGGAGAGAACCCATGGCCCGCGTCAAGCGCGGCGTGACCAGTCACGCAAAGCACAAGAAAGTCCTCAAGGCCGCCCGTGGCTATTACGGCCGGCGCAAGAATACGATCCGGATCGCCAAGCAGGCGGTCGAGAAGGGCATGCAGTATGCCTACCGCGATCGTAAGAACAAGAAGCGCACGTTCCGCGCTCTCTGGATCCAGCGCCTCAACGCCGCTGTCCGCGAGCACGGCCTGACCTATTCGCGCTTCATCAACGGTCTCGCGAAGTCCGGCATCGAGGTGGACCGCAAGGCTCTGTCCGAGCTCGCCATTCACGAGCCGGCCAGCTTCGCGGTCGTCGTGGAGAAGGCCAAGGCCGCTCTTCCGGACCTCGCCAAAGCTGCCTGATTCGTGAAGGCTGCCTGAGGCGCGTTCACACGCCCTCTCATTCGTCGATGCGAAAGGCGCGGGCCGAGAGGTGCCGCGCCTTCGTCTTTTGCAAAGGATCGTCGGCAGGCGCGCTTGCATTGGCGGCGCTTACCCGCAAAACCGCTCGCGGGGGCCGCACACGATCCGAAGGCCAGATGCCAACCGGTGGTTTGAACCGATGACCGATCTCGAAACCCTCGAAGGCGATCTGCTCGGACAGGTCGGGAGCGCATCCGACGAGGCCTCCCTCGACGCCGTGCGCGTCGCGGCGCTCGGCAAGAAGGGCTCGATCTCCGACCTGCTGAAGACCCTCGGCAGCATGACGCCGGACGAGCGCAAGGAGCGCGGTCCGCTCATCAACGGTCTGCGCGACAGGGTGCAGGGCGCCATCGCCACGCGGCGCGAGGCGCTCACAGAGGCCGCCCTCGAAGCCCGCCTCGCGGCGGAGCGGATCGACGTGACCCTGCCGGTGCGTGAGGCGCCGGAAGCGCGTGGGCGCATCCATCCGATCAGCCAGGTCATGGACGAGATCACCGCGATCTTCGCCGATATGGGCTTCTCGGTGGCCGAAGGCCCGGACATCGAGACCGACGACTACAACTTCACCGCTCTCAACTTCCCGCCCGGCCATCCGGCGCGCGAGATGCACGACACGTTCTTCCTGGCGCCCGACCGCAACGGCCAGCGCAAGGTGCTGCGCACCCATACGTCGCCGGTCCAGATCCGCACCATGCGGTCCCAGGAGCCGCCGATCCGCGTGATCTGCCCCGGCCGTACCTACCGGCACGATTCCGACCAGACCCATACGCCGATGTTCCATCAGGTGGAGGGGCTGGTGATCGACAAGAGCGCCACCATCGCCAACCTGAAATGGGTGCTGGAGGAGTTCTGCCGCACCTTCTTCGAGGTCGATGCGGTGAAGATGCGCTTCCGGCCGTCCTTCTTCCCCTTCACCGAGCCGTCGGCCGAGGTCGATATCCAGTGTTCGCGCAAAGGCGGCGAGATCCGCTTCGGTGAGGGCACCGACTGGCTCGAAATCCTCGGCTGCGGCATGGTCCATCCGAACGTGCTCAGGAATTGCGGCTACGACCCGGACTTCGTCCAAGGCTTCGCCTTCGGCATGGGCATCGACCGGATCGCCATGCTGAAATACGGCACGCCCGACCTGCGCCCGTTCTTCGAGGCGGATGTGCGCTGGCTGGAGCATTACGGCTTCCGCCCGCTCGATATCCCGAGCCTGGTGGCCGGGCTGACGAGTTGATGGGCATGGAGCGATCGATGACCGATCAGGAGATTACCAGACTGGTATCCGAGGTTCTGCGCGAGCAGGTTCCCGAGGCCGGGTTCCTGGGGGCCGAGGCCGTCTCCAGTTCGGATTTCGACGGAGATCCGGTCATCAAGATCGTCGCTCGTTATCAACGTCGGCCAGATACGAAACCCGATCCGCTGCTGAATGCCAGCCACATCCTGCGGTCTGCTCTCATCAGCCGAGGAGAGGATCGCTTCATCTTGTTGAAGAACGATGTCGCCAGCGAGAAGCAGACTGAGAGCGATATAGACTGATCCATGGCGTCGATGGTCGATCTCATGTTGGATCAGGCGGAAGCTCTGGTCGAACAGAACCCCCGTAGTGGCGCAGCGAAGCGGCGGGCCGTGAGTTCGGCTTACTATGCGGCTTTCCATGCCCTCATGTGGCTCTGTGCGTCCGAGATGCTGCCCAGCGGCGATACCAGTTCCGCCGATTTCGAGCGCGTCTATCGCGGTATCGATCATGGCCCGATGAAGAATGCATTCCAGACGAATGGTCCGTTGAAGCAGACGATCGTTCTACGGGACATCGGAACCGACCTGATCCAGCTTCAGGAGGCGCGCATGATCGCGGATTATTCGCCTCCCCGGAGCAACCTGTTCGAACTTGCCGCGGTCAAGGAACATCTTGATCGGGCAAGAAGTGTCGTCTCGCGCTTAGAGGGTTTGACTGGCCCGGACCGTCAGACTCTCGCCGTTCACCTCCTCTTCCAGGCGAGAAGAAAATGAAATTCACCCTCTCCTGGCTCAAGGAGCACCTCGACACCGATTCGTCTCTGGAGAATATCTCCGAGACGCTGACGCGGATCGGCCTCGAAGTCGAAGGCATCGAGGACAAGGCGGCGGCGCTCGCGCCTTTTGTCGTCGCCCATGTGCTCACGGCCGAACAGCACCCCAATGCCGACCGTTTGCGTGTCTGCACCGTGGATGCCGGCGACGGGCAGCCCGTGCAGGTCGTCTGCGGAGCGCCGAATGCGCGCGCCGGGATGAAGACGGTGTTCGCGCCCCCCGGCACCTACGTGCCCGGTCTCGACAAGACCTTGGCGGTCGGCAACATCCGGGGCGTCGAGAGCCTCGGCATGCTGTGCTCGGGCGCCGAACTCGGCCTCGGCGAGGAGTCCAGCGGCATCCTCGATCTGCCCGAGGATGCGCCGACGGGTCAGGCCTACGCGCTCTATGCCGGGCTCGACGATCCGGTCATCGAGATCAACCTCACCCCGAACCGCCCGGACTGTACCTCGATCCACGGCATCGCCCGCGATCTTTCGGCTGCCGGCATCGGCGTCTTGAAGCGCGAGCCGATGCCGCCTGTGCGTGGCGAGGGCGAGTGCCCCGTGCCGGTCGCCCTCGATTTCGAGCCCGCGGACAAGGGATTGTGCCCGTATTTCGCCCTGCGCCTCGTGCGCGGCGTGAAGAACGCCCCCTCCCCGGACTGGATGCAGGCCCGCCTGCGTGCCATCGGCCTTCGCCCGATCAACGCTCTCGTCGACATCACCAACTACCTCACCTTCGATCGCGGACGCCCGCTCCACGTCTTCGACGCGGCCAAGGTGAAGGGCGCTCTGACGGTCCGACGCGCCCGCGACGGCGAGAGCCTGAAGGCGCTCGACGGCAAGACCTATGCGCTCGATGACGGCATCGTCGTCATCGCCGACGAGAACGGCCCCGAATCCATCGGCGGCATTATCGGCGGCGAGGCCTCCGGCTGCGACGACGCCACCGTGGACGTCATCATCGAATCCGCCCTGTGGGACCCGGTGAACATCGCCCAGAGCGGCCGGCGCCTCGGCATCATCACCGATGCCCGCTACCGCTTCGAGCGCGGCGTCGACCCCGTTTTCGCCCTGCCGGGGCTCGACCTCGCCGCCCGCATGGTCGTCGAGATCTGCGGCGGCACGGCGAGCGAGGCGGTGATCGCCGGTGACTTGCCCGAGACCGAGCGTGTCATCGATTTCCCCTGGACCGAGACCCGCCGGCTCGCCGGGATCGAACTGTCCCGCGCCGAGATGAAGGTGACGTTGGAGACCCTCGGGTTCCACGTGGCCGGTTCGGGTGACCGGGTGAAGGTTCTCACCCCGTCCTGGCGCCCGGATGTGGAAGGCAAGGCCGATCTCGTGGAGGAGATCATCCGCATCGCCGGCCTCGACCGGATCGAGCCTAAGCCGCTGACCCGTGGCGATGCCGCCATCGCCAAGGCGACGCTGACGCCCCTGCAGAAGCGCACGCGTCTTGCCAAGCGGGCGCTGGCCACGCGCGGCCTCGTGGAGGCGGTGACGTGGTCGTTCATCCCGCATGACGACGCCGTCCTGTTCGGCGGCGGCAAGGCAGATCTGGCGCTGGCCAACCCCATCGCGGCCGATCTCTCGGACATGCGCCCGAGCCTCGTTCCGGGCCTGCTACGGGCGGCCCAGCGCAACGCCGACCGCGGCTATGGCGACGTCGCCCTGTTCGAGGTCGGGCAGTGCTTCGAGACCGACCAGCCCGAAGGCCAGTCGATCCGCGCTACGGCCATTCGCCGGGGAACGGCACGCCACGATGGCGCCGGCCGCCATTGGGCGGGGGCCGCCGCCACCGTCGATGCATTCGAGGCCAAGGCCGACGCGCTGGCGCTCCTCACCGCCCTCGGCGTACCGACCGGCGGTCTCCAGCTCGTGGCGGGTGGCCCCGCTTGGCTTCATCCCGGACGCTCCGGCACGATGCAGTTCGGGCCGAAGAACCAGATCGGCTATTTCGGCGAGATCCATCCCCGGGTGATGAAAGCTCTGGACCTGAAGGGCACGCTCGTGGCCTTCGAAATCACGCTGGATACGATCCCCCTGCCGAAATACCGCCCCACCAAGGTGAAGCCTGCGCTGGCCCTCTCCGACTTCCAGGCGATCTCGCGCGACTTCGCCTTCGTCGTCGGGCGCGACGTTGCGGCGGGCGACGTGGTGAAGGCGGCGCAAGCTGCCGAGCGCAAGCTCATCGCCGGGATCGACGTCTTCGATATCTACGAGGGGACAGGCATTCCCGACGGCTCGAAATCCGTCGCCATCGCGGTGAGGCTCCAACCGGTGGAGCGGACCCTCACCGATGCGGAGATCGAGGCCGTGACGGCCAAGATCGTCGCCGAGGTCGCCCGCAAGACCGGCGCGACTTTGAGGGGTTGAAAGTTCGTTTAAGGTGTTTTTCCAAGGCCTTACCTCATCCTGAGGTGCCGCGTAGCGGCCTCGAAGGAGGGCTCCAGATATCGCACCGGCCTCTGGAGGCCTCCTTCGAGGCCCTTTGCCGAGGCAAAGGGCACCTCAGGATGAGGTTGTCTGCTTGGATGATCTAATCGAGCATGAGCAGCCACCGAGAAATCCGATCGGACAGGCTTTGAAACGGCCCTCGGAACTCCAGACAAGGAAGCCGATCACATGGCGAACCGGGAACTGATCGACGTCTTGTCGGCCGCCAAGCATCTGCCGAAGGCGGCGATGCTTCAGGCCCTGGCGAGCCCCGCCGACATCGCCGAACCGGTCCTCGCCGTTCTCGCTTTGGCGGCAGACGGCAAGGAGCTCGACGAGGCGCAGGGCAACCTGCTGTTCTGGGGAATACACATCCTGGCGGCGGTCGGCGAGACGCGGGCCTTCGCTCCGCTTCTCACCATCCTGCGGCGCGAGGATTCCGACGGGCTCGACGCCCTCCTCGGCGATGCGCTGACCACCACCATGGCGAAGGTGCTCACCAGCCTGTTCGACGGCGATGTCGCGCCGATGCATGCGCTGCTGCTCGATTCGACAGTGGATGGCTTTGCCCGCAACGAGGTCTTCGCCGCCCTCGCCTACCTGACCCAGACCGGACGGATCGACCGGACCCAGACCCACGATCTCCTCGTCCGCTTCGACGACAAGCGCGCCGCCGTGGAGGGCGACGTCGCCTGGGTCGGCTGGGAGGAGACCATCGCGCTCCTCGGCTACGCGGATCTCGCCCTGCGGAGCACGGCCGCCAGGGCCGACGGCCGCCTGAGCGACGAATTCAGCGATGCGGGGTGGTTTCATACCACCCTTCGCCGGGCGACCGCGAAGCCCAACGACATGCAGCGGTTCGACGGACAGCACTACGGCACGTTCGACGACCCGATCGGGGCCTTGGCCTGGACCGCCGAGGGGGCGGGCCTTCCAATCCGCAATCCGGTGAAGATCGGCCGCAACGATCCTTGCCCGTGCGGAAGCGGGAAGAAGTACAAGAAGTGCTGCCTCAACGCGGCCTGACGAAGGGCGAGGATCGGCCCTGACCGTAAAGGTCCGGCGTGTTCGGTCGCGAGGACGCGACAGCCTTCATCTGCGGCGTTACGATGAACTCACCGCGTTCATCTTCGCCGGAGCAGTGCCATGTCCCTCGTGATCCCCGTCATCCTCGGTTCCGTCCGCAGCGAACGCCAGGGCTTGCGCGCGGCGCGCTTCCTCGTGGCGCGCCTGCGGGAACGCGGCATCGAGGCTCCGCTGGTGGACCCGGCGGAGTTGAAGCTGCCGCTCCTCGACAAGATGTACAAGGAATATCCCAAGGGCGAGGCGCCTCCGGTGCTCGAGGACCTCGCCACGCTCTACCGCCGGTCGGATGCGTTCGTGGTGGTCTCGGCCGAGTACAACCATTCGATCCCGCCGGCCCTCTCGAACACGCTGGATCACTTCCTCGAAGAGTATTTCTGGCGGCCCTCGGCCATCGTCTGTTACTCGGCCGGCCAATATGGCGGCGTCCGCGCGGCGATGCAGCTCCGGGCGATGATGGCCGAGCTCGGCGCACCGAGCATCGCGTCGCTGCTGCCGATCCCTCGCATCCACAAGGTGCTCGACGAAGAGGGCGTGCCGCAGGAGGAATGGCTGGGCAAGGCCGCCAAGCGGTTCCTCGACGAGCTGGTCTGGCACGCCGAGGCCCTCAAGGCGCAGCGCGCCAAGGGCACGCCCTACTGACTGGGGTCTGTTCGATCGCATGTCTCGGCGGATGCTCATGCCAGGGTCGATCATCCCAGCAGACCGCTTCATCCCGAGGTGCCCGCGTCAGCGGGCTTTGAGGGAGCCCTCCAGTTGGCGCGCGATTTCTGAAAGCCTCCTTCGAGGCCGCTACGCCGCACCTCAGGATGAGGTGGAGCGTTGGAAAAGCGACTCAAACAGGCTCTGAGGGTGGTGCTCCGTGCCGGAAACCCGCCGATGCGCGGCCCGGCGCGGCTCTTGCGCGTTGACCCTCCATGATGCCGGAGGCCGCAGCAAAGATGACGATTCTTCAGACCCTTCTCGCCGACCTCGTGAAGGCGGCGCTGATCTCCGACGACGCGGCGAGTCTTCGCTGGCGTGACGAGGCGAGGCGCGCCCATGCCGTGCTCGCCTCGGACCCGTCGGCGGTGGCGGGGTTGAAGATCGACGGGATCTGGACTTTGGCCGTCCGCGAGGCGGAGGCCCCCGATTTTCGTGCCTCGGAGACCCGGGTCTCGTTCACGCTGCCGGTCGCCTGCCCGTTCAGCCTCGCCGACATCACCGATCCGGGTTTCGACATCGATGCCGGCGTGGAGCGGATCGTCGGTTCCGCGTCCACCGGTTGATGAACAACGGAAGAACATTGCCCCCGGCCTCGCGCGGTCCCATGTTAACGGATGTGGAAAGGCCCGAGCCTGAGGCCTTTCGACCTCTCGCCGCCAAGACATGAGCGGCGCGTTATACGAGTTCGAGCCCAGAGACATTTGGCCAGACGCATCAATCCCAACCCCGGGCAGAGCGCCCTTCCCTCCCGCGAGCAGATTCTCGCCTTCATCGCGCAGGCGACCGAGAAGGTCGGCAAGCGCGAGATCGCCGCGGCGTTCAATATCAAGGGGGCCGATCGCATCGGCTTGAAGCGCATCCTCAAGGAGATCGAGGAGGAAGGGGAGATCGAGCGCGGGCGCGCCGGACTGGTGCCGCCCGGCCGGCTGCCGCCGGTGACGCTGGCCGATATCAAGTCGCGGGATCGCGATGGCGATTTCTTCGCCGTTCCGGTGGAATGGGACCATGCGAAGGGCCCCCCGCCGAAGATCCTGGTCTCCTCACCCCGCAGCGGCAAGAAGCCGGGCCGCGCAGCCCCCGGTATCGGGGACCGCGCCCTTCTGCGCGTCGAATTGATTCCCGGCGAGACCGGGCGATATTCCGGCCGTGTCATCAAGGTGATCGGCAAGAACAAGGCGGAGGTGCTCGGCGTCTACCGCTCCGGCCCCGATGGCGGCCGCATCGTGCCTGTTGAAAAGCGGGCGCAGGGCCGCGAGATCGCGATTTCGGCCGGCGAGGAAGGCGAGGCGCGGGACGGCGACCTCGTCAGCGTCAGCCTCGTCAGCGAGAGCCGGTTCGGCCTGCCGCGAGGGCGCGTCACCGAGCGCCTCGGGTCGCTCGGCTCGGAGCGTGCCGTGAGCCTGATCGCGCTGCATCTCCACCACATCCCCCACGTCTTCGCCGCCGACACTCTGGCCGAGGCCGACGCGGTGGAGCCGGTGGGGATGAAGGGCCGTGAGGATTGGCGCGCCGAGCCTCTCCTGACCATCGACCCCCCCGACGCAAAGGACCATGACGACGCCGTGATGGCGGTGCCGGACCCGGACGAGGCCAATCAGGGCGGCTTCGTCGTCACCGTCGCCATCGCCGATGTGGCCGCCTATGTCCGTCCCGGCTCCGCCCTCGACCGCGAGGCGCTGTTGCGCGGCAACTCGGTCTATTTCCCGGACCGCGTCGTGCCAATGCTGCCGGAGCGCATCTCCAACGACCTCTGCTCGCTGAGGGAGAAGGAGGATCGGCCGGCCATCGCGGTGCGCATGGTGATCGGCCCCGACGGGGTGAAGAAACGCCACAGCTTCCACCGGGTGATGATGCGCTCGCGCGCCAAGCTGTCCTACGCCCAGGCGCAGGCGGCCATCGACGGCTTCACCGACGAGACGACCGCGCCGCTGCTGGAACCGATCCTGCGCCCGCTCTGGGCCGCCTACGCGGCCCTGACGGCGGCGCGCGAGGCACGCGGCCCCCTCGCCCTCGACCTGCCGGAGCGGAAGGTGCTGCTGACGCCGGACGGGGCCGTGGACCGGGTGGTGGTGCCGGCCCGCCTCGACGCGCACCGGCTCATCGAGGAGTTCATGATCCAGGCCAACGTGGCCGCCGCCGAGACCCTGGAACAGGCCAAGCAGCCGCTGATCTACCGCGTCCATGACGAGCCGGCCCTGGAGAAGATGCGCGCGCTCGGCGAGGTTCTGGCCTCCATCGGCATCAAGATCCCCAAAGAAGGTGCCCTGCGCCCTGCCCTGTTCAACCGCATCCTCGGCTCCGTGGCCGAGACCGAGCACGCGATCTTCATCAACGAGGTCGTGCTGCGCTCGCAGGCTCAGGCCGTCTATGCCGCGCAGAATCTCGGGCATTTCGGCCTGAATCTCAGGCGCTACGCCCATTTCACCTCGCCGATCCGGCGCTATGCCGATCTCATCGTCCACCGGGCGCTGATCGCCGCCTGCCGCCTCGGCCCGGACGGCCTGTCCTCCGACGTGACGGTGGGCGCTCTCGACCAGATCGGCGAGCAGATCTCGGCCGCCGAGCGTCGCGCCATGGCGGCCGAGCGCGAGACCATCGATCGGCTCATCGCGCATCATCTCGCCGACAGGGTCGGTGCCACCTTCACCGGCCAGATCTCGGGCGTCACCCGCGCCGGGCTCTTCATCAAGCTCGACGAGACCGGTGCCGACGGCTTCGTGCCGATCTCCACCATCGGCAACGATTTCTACCATCACGACGAGGCGCGCCATGCCCTGGTCGGGTCGCGCAGCGGCGAGACCCATCGCCTCGGCGACCGGGTGGAGGTGAGGCTGGTGGAGGCGGCGGCCGTGGCCGGAGCGCTGCGCTTCGAGTTGCTCTCCGAAGGCCAGACGAGGCCTGGGGCCGGGGGGACGAGATCTCCGCGCTCGCCGAGCTTCCACAAGGCCGGCCCGCCCGGCAGGCCAGCCGGCATCCGCAACACCGGGTCGCGCCACCGCGGGTCGCGCCGCTAGGGCGGCTGGTGTAGGATCGGGCCTCGTCGGAACTGGTCTTCCCAGCCACAACCTCGGCGATGAGGTCGCGGCGTTGGACATCCGAAGCGGAAGGTAGATCGCCATGACCGAGAGCGTCGAGACCCTGCCCGGAGAGCGTGTCGGCCTCGTCAAGTCGATGGCGCGCGGCTTCCTGTGCCGCTGCCCGCATTGCGGCGAGGGTAAGCTCTTCGGCAAGTTCTTGAAGGTGCGCCCGGCCTGCGACGCGTGCGGACTCGAATTCCACCACCACCGCGCCGACGACCTTCCGCCCTACGTGGTGATCTTCATCATCGGCCATATCGTCGGTTATTTCATTCTCGAACTCGAGACGAATTACGACGTACCGTTGTGGTTTCAGCTCTCGTTCTGGCCGATCGTGACCCTCGGATCGGCGCTTGCCCTGCTGCAGCCGGTGAAGGGCGCGGTGGTCGGATTGCAGTACGCCCTTGGCATGGGAGGCTTTGCCACGCTACCGACGGGGACAAGCGTGGCAATTGCGCGATCCGAGGAGGTTCAGCTTGGACCAAGCGACAATCCTACCCCCGGCCTCGGCCGCCTCTGAGCCTCGACGGCGCCCGGCCACCCTACGGCCGCGCAACGCGGCCACCCTCATCATCATCGACCGCACGGCGCGCCAGCCCAAATTCCTGATGGGCAAGCGCCATGACGGCCTCGCCTTCATGCCCGGCAAGTTCGTCTTCCCCGGCGGCAGGATCGAGCCCGGAGACCGCCGCATGAGCGTGGCCGGTGCTCTCTCGACGCGCGCGGAGGATGCCCTGGCCAAGCGCGTACCGCGCGCCTCGCATTCTCTCGGGCGGGCGCTCGCTTTGGCGGCGATCCGCGAGACCTCCGAGGAGACCGGACTTTTCCTGGGCACCAAGGAATACGGACCGCCCGACACCGCGCCGGAGGGAAGCTGGTCGGCCTTCAAGGAGTTCGGAATCCTGCCGGACCTCGAATCGCTTCACCTGGTGGCGCGCGCGATTACGCCCCCCGGCCGACCGCGCCGGTTCGACACCCGCTTCTTCACCATCGACCGGAAAGCCGTGGCGGCGGAGCAGCCGGGGATCGTCACGCCGACATCCGAACTAGTGGAGCTCGCCTGGGTGAGTTTCGCCGAAGCGCGCAACCTCGACCTGCCGCGGATCACCCGCGTCGTCCTCGACGAATTGGAACTGCAGATCGCCGGCGGGTTCGCGCCTTACCTGCCGATCCCGTTCTTCTACGAGCGCAGCGGCAAGCATGTCAGGGAGGTTCTGTAGGCGCCTGCAGGAACCGTATCCGCTCACATTCCGTTGATCGAACGATGATGTAGCTGGAGTATGACGATGCTGAAAGGCGGATTGTTGTGGTTGATCGGTATCCCATTGCCGATCATTTTGCTGATCTACTTCTTCACGTCCTGGCTGCACTGAGCGGAACTGAAACAGGACGTGCCGCCGAGGCCGATGAGCCGGCTCATCGGTGGGCATGACATGAAAAAGCCCTCTCCCCCGACCGGGGAGAGGGCTTTTTCGTTAGTAGATACGAGCGCCAGCTACTCGGCGGCGTCGAGGCGCGGGCGGACGATCTCGGCGCGTTCGCGCTTCACCAGTTCGGCCGTGAGGAACGCGACTTCCAGCGCCTGCTCCGCATTGAGGCGGGGATCGCAATAGGTGTGGTAGCGATCCTGCAGGTCGTCCGCCGTCAGCGCGCGGGCGCCGCCGGTGCATTCCGTGACGTTCTTGCCGGTCATCTCGAGATGGATGCCGCCGGCGATGGTCTGCTCCGCCCGGTGGACGCCGAAGAAGCCTTCGATCTCCGTCATCACCCGCTCGAACGGACGCGTCTTGTAACGTCCGGCCGCGATGGTGTTGCCGTGCATCGGATCGCAGACCCACACGACCTTGCGGCCCTCACGCTCCACCGTGCGGATCAGCCCGGGCAGATGCTCGCCGACCTTGTCCGCGCCGAAGCGGCAGATCAGGGTCAGGCGGCCGGCTTCGTTCTCCGGGTTGAGCTGGTCGATCAGCTTGATCAGCCCTTCCGACGTCATCGACGGCCCGCATTTCAGCCCGATCGGGTTCTTGATCCCGCGCGCATACTCGATATGCGCGTGGTCGGCCTGGCGGGTACGGTCGCCGACCCAGAGCATGTGGCCCGACGTGGCGTACCAGTCGCCGCTGGTGGAATCGACGCGGGTCAGCGCCTCTTCATAGCCCAGCAGCAGCGCCTCGTGGCTCGTGAAGAAATCCGTGGTGCGGACCTCCTGGTGCGTCTCGGGGTTGATGCCGATGGCGCGCATGAAGTCGAGGGCGTCGCTCATCCGCTCCGCCACGTCCTGGTAGCGTGAGGATTGCGGGCTGTCCTTGACGAAGCCGAGCATCCAGCGATGCGCGTTCTCGAGATTGGCGTAGCCGCCGGTGGCGAAGGCGCGCAGCAGGTTGAGCGTCGCCGCCGACTGGCGGTACGCCTCCAACTGCCGGCGCGGATCGGGGATGCGCGCCTCCTCCGTGAAGGTGATGCCGTTGACGATGTCGCCCCGGTAGCTCGGCAGGCTCACGCCATCCATCGTCTCGGTGGGCGAGGAGCGCGGCTTGGCGAACTGTCCGGCGATGCGCCCGACCTTCACGACGGGCGAGCCGCCCGCGAAGGTGAGCACCAGCGCCATCTGCAGGAAGACGCGGAAGAAATCGCGGATGTTGTCGGCCGAATGCTCGTCGAAGCTCTCGGCGCAATCGCCGCCCTGCAGCAGGAAGGCTTCGCCGGTGGAGACGCGGGCGAGCGCCGATTTCAGCTTGCGCGCCTCACCTGCAAAAACGAGGGGCGGAAAGCTGGCGAGCTGGGTCTCGACCGTCTGGAGCGCAGCGGCATCCGGATAGGCCGGTACCTGCTGGATCGGCAGGTTGCGCCAGGATGTCGGCGTCCAACCGCTCTTCGATGTCCAACGCTCGCCCATGATGATCTCCCGTCCACCTCTCGGCCGGCTTCACGAAAGGGGAATCCCTCGCGAAGAGCGGGGCTTATAGAGCGGTTCTCGTAGAGAAGCGAGGGATACGCACCGGCCGGTTCCGCCGGTCGCGAGAATGTCCCGCCCGATAAGGCCAAGGTCGACCCAGGAGATGGAGATTGGCCGTCGTCGACTCAAGACGCCGCGCGCTCGGCGGGATGCCCGGAGAGGAGGTTGCTACTCGCCCTCCCCGTCCTCTACGGCGATGCCATGCTCCGACAGGATCCAGAAGATCGCTTCGAGATCCTCGGCCGTCACGTCGCGCGGAGGTAAGGCCTCCTCCAGATCCTCGTAGGTCAGGCGGCGCGCACGCTGCGCTTCGGCCTTGGCGAGAAGACGGTCCACCGTCTCGCGCATATCCTCCGGCAGGGCATCGTGGCTCGGCAGGCGACGCTCGACGTCCGGAAACAGCGCCTGTTCCAGCATTCGGTCGATGATCGCCTGGCGCCGGTCATGCGCATCGTCGTTCTGTGCCATGTCCCGTTATGGAGCGCGGAAGCCGCTCGAAACAAGTGAGCGTTATATCACCGACCTCCGGGCGCCGGAGGACGCGACGACCTCAACCCTGGGGGTCGAGGCCGAGCGGGCGATGGTCACCGGGATCGCCTTGGCGGCCGGCGTCTTCGATTGCTCGTCATGGTGCCAGAGCGGGATGAGCGGATTGAGCTCCGGGTAGTAGCCCGCGCAATTCCCTGGCGGGATGTTGTAGGCCACGATGCGAAGCCCCTTCACCGAACGGACCCTATCGTCGGCGACCGTCGTCACATCGACGATCTGGGCATCGGCGAAGCCGAGCCGGGCGATATCGGCGGCATTCATGAACAATACCATCCGGGTGCCCTTCACGCCGCGGAATCGGTCGTCGTAGCCGTAGACGGTGGTGTTGAACTGGTCGTTCGAGCGCAACGTGATGAGGTCGAGAGCCTCGGCGCTCCGCAGCGGCATGTCGGGATCGGCCTCGATTCCCTCGGGAACCGTGAAATTGGCCTTGCCGGTCTCCGTCTCCCAGCGGCGTTCGCGGGCGGCCAGGGGCTTGTGGATGCCGCCCGGCTCGAACATCCGGCCTTCGAGATTGTGGAACACCGAGGGGTAAGTCGTCTCCATGGCCCCGCGAATGCGGGAATAGTCACCGACCCATGCGTCCCAAGGAACGTTCGGGTTTGGCTCCAGGGTCGCCTTGGCGATCTCGGCGACGATCCACGGCTCGGAGCGGACCTGTTCGCTCACCGGATTGGTCTTGCCCCGCGAACCGTGGAAACACGAGGTCGAGCTCTCCATCGAGACCGCCTGCGAACCGCTCGCCTGGGTGTCGATTTCGATCCGGCCGAGGCAGGGCAGGATATAGGCGACCTCACCGTTGATGAGGTGCGAGCGGTTGAGCTTGGTCGAGATCTGCACGGTGAGGCGCATGCCCGGCCACGCCTCTTCCATCCGCACCGTCTCGGGCACCGCTCGAACGAAGTTGCCGCCGAGGCTGACGAAGGCCTTCACATCCCCGGAGACGATGCCCTCGCAGGCCTCCACGGTGTTGAGGCCCTTCTCGCGCGGCGGCTCGAAACCGTATTGCTCCTTCAGCATGTCCAGCGGCGCGAGTTCCGGCTTCTCGGTGATCCCCACCGTGCGTTGGCCCTGGACGTTGGAATGGCCCCGAACCGGAGAGGGCCCGGCGCCCTTCCGCCCGATATTCCCGCGCAGGAGGAGGAGATTCACGAGCATCTGCACGGATTCCGTGCCCTTGCGATGCTGGGTCAATCCCATGCCATAGACGCCGATGACGGCACGCGCGCGGGCATATACGGTGGCCGCCGCCTCGATGGCGGCGCGGGTCAGGCCCGACCGGCCTTCGAGGGCTGACCAATCCTGTGACTCGCAATAGGCCGCGAAGGCGTCGAACCCATGGGTGTGCTCGTCGATGAAGCTCCGGTCGAGGATGCCGGGGCGTCCGACGCTCAGCGCCTCACGGTCGGCGGCGATGAGCGCCTTGCACATCCCGGTGATCGCCGCGAGATCGCCGCCGGCCTTGACCTGATGGTACTGGGTCGAGATCTCGGTGGCGTGGCCTGTCGCCATCTCCACCACCGATTGCGGGTTGGTGAACCGCTCCAGCCCGCGCTCACGCAGGGGGTTGAAGGTGATGATCGGAACCCGGCGTTTGCGGGCCTCCTGCAACTGATGCAGCATCCGGGGGGCGTTCGAGCCGACATTCTGGCCGAAGAACAGGATCAGGTCGGTCGCCTCGAAATCGTCCAGCACCACCGTTCCCACGGGGACGCCGATCGATGCCTTCAGCCCGACGGAGGTCGGCTCGTGGCACATGTTGGACGAGTCGGGCAGGTTGTTGTTGCCGTACAGCCGGGCGAAGAGCCCGTAGATGTAGGACGTCTCCAGCGAGGCGCGGCCCGACGTGTAGAACACCACCGATTTCGGATCGAGGGCGCGCAATTCCCGGCCGATCGCCGCCGTTGCCTCGTCCCACGAGACCGGCACGTAACGATCGCTCGTTGCGTCGTAGCGCATCGGATGCGTGAGCCGGCCCTGCTCCTCCAGGGCGTAATCCGTCCAGCCGCGGAGTTCCGTCACCGTGTGCTTGGCGAAGAAGTCGGGTCCGCAGCGCTTGGCTGTCTGCTCCCAGGCCGTCGCCTTCGCGCCGTTCTCGCAATACTCGAACGTCAGCGGCTTGGCGGGCTTGGCCCAGGCGCAGGACACGCACATGAAGCCGTCCGGCTTGTTCTGCTTCATCAGCAGCGCCGCGCCGGAGACGGGAATCTCTTCCCGCAGAAGAATCTCGGTGAGGGATTGCGCCGAGCCCCAGCCGCCGGCCGGCCCGTGATAGGCCTCGATCTTCGGCTCCGCCATCTTGTCGGTCATTCGCTGGGCCTTTGCCGATGAATCGGTTCAGAGCCCAACGGCAGCGCCGAGTGCCTGTTCCGGGGTGCGGCTCTAACCCACTCCTTCCGGCCGCTTGGTCACGGCGGGCACCCGCATGGTGACGAGTTCCTCGCCTGCCGTGGGATGAACCGCGATGGTCCTGTCGAAATCGGCCTTCGTCGCTCCCATCGTCACCGCGATGGCGACGGCCTGGATGATCTCGCCGGCATCGTGGCCGACGATATGGACGCCGAGCACCCGGTCGCTGGCGCAATCCACGATGATCTTCATCAGGACACGCTCGGCGCTGCCGGACAGCGTCGCCTTCATCGGGCGGAAGCTCGACTTGTAGACATCGATAGTCTCGAACCGCTCGCGCGCCTGCTCCTCGGTGAGGCCGACGGTGCCGATCTCGGGCGTCGAGAACACGGCGGTGGCGATGAGTTCGTGGTTCACCGCCCACGGCCTGCCGCCGAATACGGTGTCGGCGAAGGCATGGCCCTCGCGGATGGCGATGGGCGTCAGGGCGGCGCGGTTGGTGACGTCGCCCACCGCGTAGATCGAGGGCACGCATGTCTGCGAGAAGGCGTCCACCGGGATCGCACCGCTCTCGTCGGTCTCGATCCCCACGGCCTCCAGGCCGAGGCCGGTGACCGCCGGCCTGCGCCCGGTGGCGACGAGGACCTGATCGACCTCGAGGACGCTGCCGTCGCCGAGAGTCGCGGCAATGCCGCCCTCACCCCGTTCGAGGCGCTCCACCGTCTGGTTGAGCCGAAGATCCAGGCGCTTCTCATAAGCGAGGCCGAGAGCGTCGCGGACCTCGTCGTCGAACCCGCGCAGCAGTCGGTCGCCCCGGTGCAGCAGGGTCGTGCGCGAACCGAGATGCGCGAAGACGCTGGCGAACTCGACCGCGATATAGCCGCCCCCGATGACCAGGATCCGCTTCGGCAGGGTCTCGAGTTCGAAGACCTCGTTGGAGGTGATGCCGAGATCGCCGCCGGGAATGACCGGCACCTTCACCGGATACGCGCCCACCGCCACGAGGATGTACTTCGCCCGCACACGGCGACCCGAGCCGACGAGGCGGATCGTATGCGCGTCCTCGATGACGGCCCGTTCGGGAATGATCGTGACGTTCATCCGTTCGAGGTTGGTGTCGTAGATCGATTCGAGGCGCGAGACCTCGGCGTCCCGGCGCGCTTTCAGCACGCTCCAATCGAAATGCGGCTCACTCACCGACCAGCCGAAACCGGCCGCGTCCTCGAACTCGTCGGCGAAGCGCCCGGCATAGACCATCAGCTTCTTCGGGACGCAGCCGCGGATCACGCAGGTGCCGCCGATCCGGTACTCTTCGGCGAGACTCACCCTGGCGCCGTAGCCGGCGGCGATGCGTGCTGCGCGCACGCCCCCCGAGCCACCACCGATGACGAACAGATCGACGTCGAATTCGTCGGTCATGGCAGGCTCCTCACAGCGACGGATGCAGGTTCGGCGATCCTGGTGGAACGCGGGGCTGGTTCTGTCCGCTCTATCGCAGGAACACGATGCCCGTCATCGCCGCGCGGCGAAATTCAACGCTGCCGCTTCGGTTCGTCACTGAGGGCATGGATCGGGCCGGTCGAGATCGGCCGTCCAGAGACTGGTGACAGCTTCTCCCCGAGCAAGCGAAGGTGCTGTCGTAATTTCATGGAACAATAATCTAGCCAACGAAATGGAACAGGTGCGGGAGAGGGCGAATAGAAAAATCAATTTTCCTTCGAGATAAAGCCACGCTTCATGATGATGCGTTGCGACATCTCGACGGAACGCTTTCGCTTCCTTCCGGATTGAATAGGTCCGATCGAGGGAGAATAACATGCGACATCAGCTGGCTACACTCGCGTTTGTGGCACTTCTAGGCTCGGGCACGGCCTATGCTCAGACCACCGTGACCGGCAAGCCCGCCACGGATGCCGAGACCAGCGCCAAGTCCGGCGGCCAAGAATCCGTGACGCGCCCGAACACCGACAAGCCCGATGCGAAGAACCCCGCCACCACCCAGGCGGCGACCAACGCCAAGCTGGAAGAAGGCGCGAACAGCTTCACCGAGGGCCAGACCCGGAGCCGCCTCGAACAGGCCGGCTACAAGGACGTCAAGGAACTCAAGAAGGACGACAAGGGCATCTGGCGCGGGGCGGCAACGCTCAACGGGAAGCCTGTCACCGTCGGCGTCGACTTCAAGGGCAACGTCGCTGCTCAGTAGCGACATCTCGGACGTCGCAGACTTGTCGATACAGTGAGAGGAACGATCCCATGGCAAACCAGACCATTACCGCACTCTACGATTCCTATGACGATGCCAGCAAGGCCGTCGCCAAGCTCGAAGCCTCGGGCATCAGCCACAGCGACATCAGCATTGTCAGCAGCAACGAGAACGACCGGCATGCCGGACGTGTAGCGACCGGCGATCATACCCGCACCGACACCGCCGAGACGGCGTCGACCGGTGCCGGGACGGGCGCCGGCGTCGGTACGCTCCTCGGCGGCGCGGCCGGCCTCCTGACGGGCCTCGGCCTGCTGGCGATCCCCGGTGTCGGTCCCGTCGTGGCCGCCGGTTGGCTCGTGACGACACTCGCTGGTGCCGGCATCGGTGCCGCGGCCGGCGGTCTCGTCGGCGGCTTGACCGGCGCCGGTCTGAGCGAAGCCGATGCGCATACCTACAGCGAAGGCGTGCGTCGCGGCGGTACCCTCGTGACCGTCAAGGCCGACGATGCCCGCGCGTCGCTGGTGATGGACGTTCTCGAGGAGCACGGCTCGGTGAACGTGACCGAGCGCGCAGAGGGTTGGAAGGCCGAAGGCTGGACCGCGCCGAGCGCCACGCCGTCCGAGACCACCACGGTCCCGGGCAACCGTACCGGCGTGCGCTCCTACCCCACCGCCTCGCTCTAACCGAGACGACCCATCCACGAACGGAAAAAGCCGCCCCGAAAGGGCGGCTTTTTCATGCCGTCTCTAAGGGGAGACGAAGCTTACTTGATCTTGGTTTCTTTGAAGTCGACATGCTTGCGCACGACGGGGTCGTACTTCTTCATGGACAGTTTCTCGGTCTGCGTCCGGGAATTCTTCTTCGTGACGTAGAAGTAGCCCGTATCGGCGGTCGAGATGAGCTTGATCTTGACGGTGACGGCCTTGGCCATGGCGCGGTGCTCCTGAAGGTTGCGGCATTCCGCTTGAGCGAAACGCAAAATGGCCGGCACGGACCGGCTGAATTCCGCGCGGTCATTGCCTCATCGGGCTCACTTCGTCAAGGCCGAGGCGGTTTTCCGAAGCCGCCACAGGACGAGGCCGGCATAGGCGACGAGCACGCCGCACATGGCATGGGCAAAGCCCTGAGGGGGCATCAGGTCCATGCCGCCGCCGATGATCGGAGGCCCCACCATCAGGCCGACATTGTAGAAAATCAGGAAGGCCGCATTCGCGCCAGCGAGTTCGGCCCCGCGCACGCTGGCCCCGAGATGGGCCAGACCGACCGTGTAGAGCGTGCCGGTCAGGCCGCCCCAGATCAGCAGTAGGATGGCGAGCCAGAAAGGGGATGCCGACGCCGCCGGGATCAAAGCCGCGCCGATCGCACCACCCAGGGCCGAGGCGAGGAGGAGGCGGCGACGGTCGAACCTATCGGCCAGGAGACCGAAGGGAATCTGGAACAGGACGTGGCCGAGAGCGAGCATGCTGACGAGCCCGGCGGCGCTCTCCGCATCGAGCCCGATCCGCAGGCCATAGAGAGGCAGGATGGCGAATCCCCCGGTCTCGACGGCACCGTAGACGAGGGCCGCGAAGATAGCGGCGGGGGCCAGCCGGACATAGCCGAGCACACCGCGACTACCGGACCCTTCGATCTCGGGGGAGAGACCGCGCGCCAGAGCGATGGGCACGGTGCCGAGCAGGAACAGGGCGGCGCCCGCGCAATACGGCGCGTAGCCCTGGGTGCCGATGAGGACGAGGAGCGTCGGACCCACCGCGAAGCCGAGGGCCAGGACCGTCGCGTAGATGCCCATGACGAGGCCGCGCCGGGCCGGGGGCGCGACCTCGTTGATCCAGAACTCGGACAGGACGAAGAGCACGCCCAGCGTCGCCGAAAAGACGAAGCGGAGGGGGAACCACCAACGGATATCGTGGAGCAGCTTGAACCCGATGAGGGAGGCCGCGCCGATGAAGATCGCGAGAATGAGAAGCCGTACGACGCCGATCCGGGCGGCCAGACGCGGCACGAACGGCACGGTGACGATGCTGGCGAGACCCGCCAGGGCCGTATTGATGCCGATGACCGTGCTCGACACGCCCATGCGCTCCATCTCGAGGGAGAGGAGCGGGATCGACAGGCTGAGGCCGATGCCGACCACCGCAACACAGGTGATCGCGGCGCTCATCGCCGCCACATGAGCGCGATCGAGAGTGTTCGAGGCGGGGCGGTCGAGCATGATCGTGGGGCGTTCCGGGGGAGGCGCGAGCGGGCGCACCGAACGGTGAGGCTCTACGCCATCATCCCCCTTCCACGGAACCTGCCGGACGGCTGGGCTGGGCTGCGCCCCCGGGCCAGCCGGTGCTATCGCGCCGCCGATTTCAGGGGCTTTCCCTCCTGCTTGGGTGCCTGGCGCTCCATCCTCTGCCCATCGCGCAGGTCGACGGGCGGGCTCAGGACGATCTGCTCGCCCCCGTCCAATCCCTGGTCGATCTCGATGGTGGTGCCGAGATCACGCTGGATATGGACGCCGCGCCATTCCACCGTGCCGTCGTCGCGGGAGATCGCGACCTGGGTGCCGCGCTGATTGAAGACGAGGCCTTCGGCCGGGATGACCGTGTTCTTCGCCGTCCGCGGCACCTTCAGCGTCACGTAGACGTAAAGGCCGGGCCGCAGGCTGCCGCCGCGGTTGGGAACGTCCACCTGCGTGGTCAGGGTTCGGGACGAGGTCAGCAGGGCGACGGAGCTCCGCTCGACCTTGCCGGAGAAGGTCCGGTCCGGGATCTGCGGCACCTTGATCGTGGCGGCGACGCCCGGACTCACCCCGACGGCGAGATTCTGGGGCACGTTGACGACCACGCGCAGGACGTCGTCCCGGTCCATGGACAGCAGGGCGGTGCCGGTGCCGTCCGCCTGGACGAGATCGCCGACATCGACGCTGCGGGCGGTCACGACACCCTCGAAGGGGGCGATCACGTCCTTGAAGCCGGTCAGTGCCTTCAGGCGGTCCACGGTGGCGCGCTGCGCCTTGATGTTGGCCTCGGCCACTTTCACCCCCGCTTCCGCCGAGGCGAGGCTCGCGCCCTGGCTCAGGACGCTGGCCTGGGAATTGTCCGCGTTCTGCTTCGAGGCCCAGCCCTGCACGGCGAGGGTCGAGGTGCGGCTGTTGGTGGCGGTGGCGAGATTCACGTTGGCCTTCGCCTGATCGACCATGGCCCTGGCCTGGAGCAGCTGGGCTTCGAGTTGGCCGACCTGCGCCTGGGCCTGCGCCTGCTGCTGGTCGAGATCGGGGGCGGCGATGCGGATGAGGATGTCGCCCTGCTTGACCCGCGTGCCGATATCGACCCTGCGCTCTGCGATGTAGCCGGTGGCACGGGCGAAGAGGGACGCCCTGGCGAAGGCGTCGGTCTGTCCGGGCAGGGTGATGTCGATGGGCTGGTCGGCCCGCTCCACCGCGATGGTCCGTAGCTTCGGCACGAACTCCCTCGCCTTGCGCTGCGTCTCTTGCGCCGCGGCGGCCTTCTGCCAATGGCCGTAACCGCCCCAGCCGAGCAGGCCGACGGCAATGAGCCCGGCGACGAGGAACGGCCCCTTCCCCGGCGGCGGCGGGATCTCCGCCGGGCCTCGCCCCGATTCATGAACCGTCACCGTTTCGGTCTCGCCATCGGTCGCGTCACCAGGGCTGTTCCCGCTCATGCGTAATCCTGAAGCGGCTTGACCTCGCCCCGCCTGAGGAGGGTGTAGAGGAAGGGCACGAAGAGCAAGGTCGATGGCGTGCCGATGGCGATACCGCCCATGACGGCGCGGGCGAGGGCCGCGTTCTGTTCGCCGCCCTCCCCCGTCCCAAGGGCCATCGGGATCAACCCGAGGAACATCGCGCCTGCCGTCATCAGCACCGGCCGCAGCCGGGTCTCGCCCGCCAGGAGCGCGGCTTCGGTGGCGCTGCAGCCGGTGGCCTCCCGGTGCTCCTTGGCGAAGGTGACGAGGAGGATGGAATTGGCGGAAGCGATGCCCACCGACATGATCGCCCCGAACAGCGACGGGATCGAGAAGGTCGTGCCGGTGATGAACAGGCTGGCCACGATTCCGCAGAAGGCGAGCGGGAGCGCCGCCAGCACCACGAGCGGGTCGCCCCAAGACTGGAAGTTCACCGCCATCAGCAAGTAGACCGCCACCAGGGCGATGGAGAGGCCGATTCCCATGCGGAAGAAGGCCGATTGCATGTTCTCGATCTGCCCGCGCACGGTGATCTTGTCGGGGGCCGGAAGGGCCTTCTGTTCCTCCTCGACGATTCGGCGGATGTCTTTCGCCACCGAACCGAGATCGGAATCCTGCACCGCCGCGTAGATATTGAAAGTCGGCTGCGTGTTGACGTGGTTGATCACCGTCTGCGACCCCTCGCGGCGCATGGTCGAGACGCTGGAAAGCAGCGTCAGCACGCCCGGCGCATCGGAATTGCCGCTGACGAGGAGCGGGGTGTTCTGGATCGCCGTGAGGCTGTCGTTGCGATATTCCGGGGTCTGCACCCAGAGCTGGTAGGGGATGCCGGTCTTCGGGTCGGTCCAGAAATTCGGTGTCACCTGGAAGGAGCCCGACAGGGAGACGTTGAGGCCCTGCGCGATCTGCTGCTCGGTGAGGCCGAGCTCGGAGGCGAGGCGTCGGTCGACATCGACGAAGAATTGCGGCGTGCCGACGATCTGGTGGAGATGCACGTCCACCGCCCCACGCGTCTCCTTGAGGCGACGGACGATGTTCTGCGCGGCGGCGAGGTCCTTGGCGGTGTTGCGGCCCGAGACCTGGATGTCGATCTGCGCCAGCGTTCCGAAATTGAGGATCTGCGTGATGATGTCGGACGGCTGGAAATAGACGATCAGGTCGGGGAAGCGCTCGCGCAACACCTCGCGCAATCGCTTGGTGTAGCCGGCGACCGAGCCGTGGCCTTCTTTCAGGTTGATGAGCATCTGCCCGTCGTTGTTGGCGACGAACGACCCGTCCGAGAAGGCGAAATTGTAGTTGTTCGCAGGCAGGCCGAGATTGTCGAGAACCTGGTCGATCTCGCCCTCGGGGATGACCTCTCGGACGACGGCCTGGACTTCGGCGAAGGTCTGCACCGCCGTCTCGATGCGCATGCCCGGCCGGGTGCGCAGATGCAGCGTCATCTGGCTCGATTCGACCTGCGGGAAGTAATCCTGGCCGACGAAGCCGAACAGGCCTGCCGTGCCCGCGAAGATCACCGCCACGGCGGCCAGCGTGACGACGCGGTGGCGCAGGACCACGTGGAGCAGGCCGAGATAGCTGCGGTGGAAGCGGGCGAACCGGGCTTCGAATCCCTGGCGGAACCAGCCCGCGAGGCGGAAGATCGGTCCGAACAGCCATCCCAGCGCACGGGCGACGCGGCCCCGACGCGGAGCCTGCCCGCCCTTGCCGTGATGCTCCTCGTATTCCCGCGCCACGAGCACGTCGATCAGCACCGGCACCAGGGTGCGGGACAGGACGTAGGAGGTCAGCATCGCGAAGACGACGGCGAGTGCCTGGGGCGTGAACAGGTATTTCGGCGTGTCCGTGAGGGCGAAGACCGAGACGAAGGCGGCGCAGATCGAGAGCGTCGAGATCAGCGCGGGTTTGGCGATGCCGGCCGCGCCCTCCACCACCGATTTTCGGAACGGCTCGCCCTCCTCGAACAGCCGGTAGGTGTTCTCGATGGCCACCGTTGCGTCGTCGACGAGGATGCCCACCGCCAAGGCGAGACCGCCAAGCGTCATGACGTTGATGGTCTCGCCCAACGCCGTGAGGAGTGCGAGCGAGGTCAGGATCGAGAGCGGGATCGAGACGAGCACCACGATGGTGGAGCGCCATGAGCCGAGGAACAGCAGGATCGTCAGGCCGGTCAGCGCGGCGGCGATGACCGCCTCGTGGATGACGCCTTCGATAGCGGCGGAGACGAAGACCGATTGGTCGAACAATTCGCGCAGGGCCATTCCCTCTGGGGCGGCGGCGCGGATGTCTGGCAGAGCCTTCTTCACGTTGTTGACGACGTCGAGGGTCGAGGCGGTACCGTTCTTGAAGATGCGCATCAGCACCGAGTTCAGGCCGTCGGCCCGCACGATGTTCACCTGCGGCGGGCCGCCGTCGCGGACATTGGCGACGTCGCGCACCAGCACAGGCTGTCCGCCGACCACCCGGATCGGCACCTGATTGAGCGCTTCGATGGCGTCCGGCGTGGCGTTGAGCTGGATCGGGTATTGCTGCTCGCCGATCTTGGCGAGACCGGAGGGCACGGTGAGATTCTGCGCCGTCATGGCGTTGGTGACGTCGAGCGCCGTCAGGCCCAGAGCGCGCAGGGCCTGAAGGTCGAGATCGACCATGATCTGGCGCGGCGTGCCGCCGAAGGGCGAGGGCAGCGTCGAGCCCGGCACCTGGGTCAGGCGCTGGCGGATGCGGTACTGGGCGTAATCGTAGACCTTGGTCAGGCTCTCGCTGGTGGAGGAGAGCGAAAGCTGGATCACCGGGACGGAGGAGGCCGAGAACCGCAGGACGATGGGCGGCTGCACGCCCGGCGGCATGGTCGAACGGATCGAGTTCATCGCCGAGACGGTCTGGGCGATGGCGAGATCGATGCTCACCGATTGGTCGAAATACACTTTCTGGATCGCCGTGCCCTGCAGTGTCGTCGATTCCATCCGAGCGATGTTGTTGACGTTGTTCGAAAGCGAGAACTCCGCATAGGTCGTGATGCGACGCTCCATCTCGGAGGTCGAAAGGCCCGTATAGGTCCACACCACCACGACCACCGGGATGTCCACGGTGGGCAGCACGTCCTTTGGTGCCACGATCACCGAGGCCGCGCCGCCAAGCATCATCAGCACGGCGAGCACGTAGATCGTGATGCGAAACTTCAGAGCATACTGGACGAGGCCCATACGGTATCCGCGCAAACCTGTTCGGGCTGGTGTACCACGTTCGTCGCATGCCACGAGGTCATCTGTAGACGTGACGCCGCGACGCAATCGGCGGACCGGAGCGGAAATTTTGTTTCCGGATGTAACTCGCGCACTGACAGGCCCGGCACGGTCACGCGCCTATTTCGCGGGTTTGGCCGGCACGTTGCGGCAGATGCCCTTGAGCGTCGCCCATGCGGTCTCGTCGAGAATGCGCCGGCCGCCCGTTTCCGTGCCCGCTATCGCGCGGATGCGGTTGGCGCGCTCCTTCGTGAAGGGATGGCTGCGGAGCAGGCTCGCGAACTCGGCCTTCTCGTCGTCCTTGGCGATGCGTTCGAGGATCGTCGCCAGCGCCGTGGCATCCCCGCCCGACCGGCGCATGACCTCCACCGAATAGGTATCCGCTGCGTTCTCGGCCTCGCGGGAATAGCCGGCCGAGATGGCGGCTTGGCCTACCGCGACGAGGATCGTGGAGCCGGTCAGGTCGCCCAGCACGAGACTGAGGAGGAACGAGCTTCCGCTCGCCGCCAGCAGAGCCCGCATCGGGTCGCGCGCGGCGACATGCCCGAATTCGTGAGCCAGCACGCCGGCAAACTCGTCGGGCGTGCGGGACTGATCGATGAGGTCCGACAGCACGACGACCCGCCCGCCGGGAAGGGTTAGGGCATTGGCGATGGCGTGTCGCCTGACCGTGATCGCCGGATCGACCGGCAGGCCGCCATCCGCCGTCATCCGCTCGATCAGGCGGTCGAGGACGGCTCGCGCCGGGGCATCGTCGCAGACCGGCGGGTCGCCGAGAATCTTGCCGATCTGCCCGTCCACGGCGCCGCCGAGCCGCGCTTCGATCGCTGCCGGGATGACGGGTGCCAGACGCACCGCGATGGCCGGGACGCCGTAGATCGCCAGACCGATCACCGAGATCCCGGCCGCGATCGACCACAGGACGAGACGCAGCCGACCGCCCGAGGTGGAGGGGTCGGATCGGTACAGGTCCGGACAGCGATCCTTCAGCGCGGCGGCCAGGGCCTCGTCGGTGAACTCGACCCGCTCGGCACGTCCCGCCGGGCCGACCCGCATGAGCGGGGCGGCCGTGTCGCCGGCCGCGAGGTCGGCGAGTGTCCAGGCGAGGCGCAGATCGCGCCCGGTGATCTCCAGGCTGTCCTCGAGGATCAGGGTCACGGGATGGGCCCTGGCGCTCAAGCCATCGTAATACGTGCCGTGGACCGCAGTTGCCGGCACTAGAACCCCACTTCGAGTGCGCCGCCGACATCGAGCGCGTCGGCGAGGCCCTCGTTGAAGCCGCTGCCCACGCGCCGGCTCGACGCGAGCACGGCATCCAGGCCGCCGGCATTCTCGACCACAGTGGTGGTGGCGACCGCCGCCCAGAGCCGCGCGGTGATGACCCGGACGTAGAGCACCGCGAAGAACAGCGCGCCGCCGAGATAGCCGAGCACCATGCCGAGGAAGAGCATCCAGTGGAATCCGCTCTCCATCCCCAGGGCCTGCAGGAGCAGGCCACCGCCGCCGATGACGAGCCCGAGGATCAGGACGAAGCCGATCACGGAGAGAAGGTAGACGAAGTAGGGCCAGTAGAACTGGCGGGCCTTCAGGGTGGACGAAAGGCGCGCGGAGCCGAGGCTGGCCGCGTTCATGAAGAGCCGCGTCTCCCGCGCCCGGTAGAAGGGGATGAGCAGGAGCCCGAGGGGAAACGTGATGCCGAGCGTGCTGAGGAAGAGCACCCCGAACGTGGCGATGGGCGTGCCGTCGTAATCGCTGTTGAACTCCGTCTCGCCGGGTTTGCCCCCCTCCTTGGGGACGAACAGGTCGTCGGGAATGTTGAAATCGGTAGCCACGAAGAAGGCGATCAGCGCGGCGGCGATGGGAAGGAGCACCACCACGTAGAATGCTAGCCAGGGAAGCAGCAGCGAGCGCCCGCGCGCGGTCGATTCCATCCGGCTCGACCCGATCAGGGTGTGATTGATCCGGTACCGCTCGAGGCTCGCCCGCATGAAGGGGAAGGCGAGGCCGAGGGTCACGAGCGTCAGCAGCGACCAGCCGATGGCCATCAGCGCGTAGGTGATCGCCGATCCGTCCTGGCCGAGGCGGATACCACGCCACAGGGTGCGCGAGGCGCGGTAGCGCCGGCCGCGATAGACCGCGAACTGGCCGAGGACGAAGAGGATGAGGAAGGACAGGACGCTGCCGAAGGCCGCGAGCCAGGGCGCCGAGATCGTCGCGACGAAGATCAGGACGTAGACGGGGATCAGGATGGCGATGGCGACGAGGAAGCCGAGGAACAGTTCCTTGCCGGTCCCGGAATACTCGGCCGGGCTGCCGTCGACGACGGTCCGGTTCCAGAAGTAGCGCCGCAATTCGGTGACGTACCAGAACCGGTAGATGCCGAAGGTGACGAGGGACAGGAGGAAGCCACGGACGGCGATGCCGGTGAGGCCCTTGAGTGTCCTGTCGAAGGTGATCGCGCCGGAGCGGTCCATCCCGGATCGCGTCTCGGTCATTGGCGGCTGCGACATGAGACCTCCTCTCTCGGGAGGCGACATATAAGCGTATCGTCCCAGATGAGGCCACCCGCCGATACGACTTTAGATCGGTATGCTCTTGCGCCGATGAAGTATGGGGCTGCCGACGTCGTTAAGAAGCCCAGTTCCGGTCTTGGAATTTCAATTCCGAGACCGGAGCCCGAAACGTCTTCGTCGCATGATCGCGATAGAGAGGATGATCTGTCTCGCCGAAGGGGGCGTCACCGAAGGCGATAGACTGGATCAGCAGCAGCGGAATCCATTCCGGTTACCCACACCGAACCGGGCATTCTCCCTGTTTCGGTAGAATTCCCGCTCGCTCATCGGCTCCTGATCGGTATGGGTCCGGCGAATATGGGCGGCATAGGCCTCGTAATCGCCCTGCCCCACCATCAGGCGGGCGCCGTCGCAGACGCATTTCGAGAAGGTCTTCAGCCGATCCCGCAGTTCCGTCGACGACAGCGCCATATCGGTTACTCCGCCGGGACGGCGGTGGGGCCGCCGCTTTCGAGGGCCGTCCAGCGCTCGGCGCGATAGGCCTTGACGCAAGCCATGATGCCGAAGGCGGCGATGGCGACGACGAGGCCGACGAACATCACGGCGAGTGCCGCGTCGATCCGGTCGTTGAAGACGATCTTGTGCATGTCGGCCATGTTCTTGGCCGGACCCAGCACCTTGCCTTCGGCGATCGCGGCCGAGAACCGGTCGGCATGGGACAGGAAGCCGATCTTGGGGTCGGCCGAGAAGATCTTCTGCCAGCCCGCATTGAGGGTGCAGATCAGCAGCCACACGGTGGGGATGATCGTGACGAAGGCGTAGCGCTCACGCTTCATCTTGAAGATCACAACGGTGGCCAGCGTCAGCGCCACGGCCGCCAGCATCTGGTTCGAGATGCCGAAGAGCGGCCACAGGGTGTAGATGCCGCCGAGCGGGTCGGTGACGCCCTGGTAGAGGAAGTAGCCCCAGGCCGAGACGCAGAGGGCCGTGGCCAGGATGCTGGGCGCCCAGGCCGTGGTGTCCTTGAAGGTCGGCGAGATCAGGCCGAGCAGATCCTGCAGCATGAAGCGTCCCGCCCGCGTGCCGGCATCGACGGCGGTGAGGATGAAGAGGGCCTCGAACAGGATCGCGAAATGGTACCAGAAGGCCATCATCGTCTTGCCGCCGATGGCCGACGAGATGATGTGGGCCATGCCGACGGCGAGGGTCGGAGCGCCGCCGGTGCGCGAGATGATCGAATGCTCGCCCACGTCCTTGGCGGTCTGGGTGATCACATCGGGTGTGATCGGGAAGCCGAGATTGGTCACCGCGGCCGCCGCCGTCTCGGCGGAGGTCCCGAGCAGGGCGCCGGGCGAATTCATGGTGAAGTAGATGCCCGGATCGATCACGCTCGCGGCGACCAGCGCCATGATCGCGACGAAGCTTTCCATCAGCATGCCGCCATAGCCGATGAAGCGGGTGTCCATCTCGTTGTCGAGGAGCTTCGGCGTCGTTCCCGACGAGATCAGCGCATGGAAGCCGGAGACCGCGCCGCAGGCAATGGTGATGAACAGGAACGGGAACAGGGAGCCCGCCCAGACCGGGCCGGTGCCGTCGACGAACTTCGTCATGGCCGGCATCTGGAGGTGCGGGGCGACGACGACGATGCCGAGCGCGAGGCCGATGATGGTGCCGATCTTGAGGAAGGTCGAGAGATAGTCGCGCGGGGCGAGCAGGAGCCAGACCGGCAGGATCGAGGCGATGAAGCCGTAGCCGATCAGCATCCAGGTGAGCTGGGTGCCGGTGAAGGTGAAGGCCGGGCCCCAGACCGGGTGTTCGTTGATCTGGCCGCCGCCGATGATGGCGGCCATGAGCAGGATGAAGCCGAGGATCGAGACCTCACCGATCTTGCCCGGCCGGACGAAGCGCGCGTAGAGGCCCATCAGGATGGCGATCGGGATCGTGGCCGCGACGGTAAAGGTGCCCCAGGGGCTCTCGGCCAGCGCCTTGACCACGATCATCGCCAGGACGGCGAGCAGGATCACCATGATCATGAAGGTGCCGAACAGCGCGATCACGCCGGGGATCACGCCGAGTTCGGCCCGGATCAGTTCACCGAGGGAGCGCCCGTCGCGGCGCATGGAGATGAACAGGATCATGAAGTCCTGAACCGCGCCCGCGAGCACGACGCCGGCCAGGATCCAGAGCATGCCGGGCAGGTAGCCCATCTGCGCGGCCAGGACCGGGCCGACGAGGGGACCCGCGCCTGCGATCGCCGCGAAATGGTGACCGAACAGGACGGTCTTGTTGGTGGGAACGTAGTCGAGCCCGTCATTATGACGATGGGCGGGTGTCTCGCGCGCCGGGTCGAGGCGCATCACCTTCTCGGAGATGTAGAGCGAGTAGTACCGGTAGGAGATGAGGTAGACGCAGACCGCGGCCACGACGATCCACAAGGCGTTGATCGATTCGCCGCGGCTGGTGGCGACAATCGCCAGGGCTGCCGCGCCCAACGCACCGACAAGGGCCCATGGCCCGTGCTTCTGTATCGCACTCATCGACGTCTCGCTCCCGCGACCCGTCCTTGATGGCGGATCGTCAAGGCTCTTCTGGCTCAAAAATTCTTTCGGGGCCAGAGGAGAAAAATACAAAGACGCGGACGCTGTCAGTCCGTGACGATGACCCGGTTCGGCAACTCGTCGATATCCCCCGGCCGGCGCGGCAGGTGTCGCTCGAGGATGGCGCCGATGGACTCGACGGCCGTGACGAGGCCCTCCGTCGCCTCGCGCCGTCGGAGCGAGGCCAGAAGCGAGTCGATCGCCGACGACCACGCCGCCGGGGAGATGCGCGAGGCGATGCCCGTATCGGCGACGATCTCGGCATGCCCCTCGGCGACGGCGAGATAGATGAGGATGCCCGTTCGCCCGCGCGTCCCGGCCAGTCCGCGCGCGGCGAATTCCCTCGTCGCCGCCTCATGGGCCCGCGCCCGCCGGATCGAGCGGGGAACGAGGCCGAGACGGGTTCGCGGATGGGAGGCTGCGGCAAGCGCCAGGAGAACGACCGCAGCCTGCGTCAGGGCGATCGACGCAGCACTCCACGGCGTGAACAGGATCAGCGGCCAGGGCACCGCGAGCCCGAGGGCAAGTGCCGGCACGAGGGCTGCGGACCGGTACAGCCCGGCGCGGGCGGCGACGAGAACGACGATCTCCGCCGATGTCGTCGATTCGGCCTTGGCGATCGCTCCGGCGATCCGCGTCCTGTCGGTGTCGCTCAGCATCCTACCAATCCCCGGAGGCGCCGCCTCCTCCCGATGAGCCACCTCCGCCCGAGAAGCCGCCGCCATCACCGAAGCCGCCGGAGACGCCACCGCTCCAGCCGCCGGACGATGGCCCGGGCAGGATGATGAATCCGCCACCCGGGCGGCCGCGATTCATCCGGTAGACGACGAACAGGATCAGCAGGAACAGGATGATGAAGCCGATGACATGGGATGGCTCGGCCTCGTCGCTGCGTACCTTGCCTCGCCGCTGCCATTCCTCGGCATCGCCGCTGAGGATCGACAGCATGGCATCGATTCCGGCCTTGATGCCGCCGCCGTAATCGCCTGTCTTGAAGCGGGGCGTGATGGAAGTGGTGATGATGACCTTCGACAAGGCGTCGGTCAGCGCCCCTTCGAGGCCGTAGCCGACCTCGATCCTCACCTTACGGTCGTTTGGCGCTACCAGCAGAATTGCGCCGTTGTTGGTCTTGGACTGCCCGATGGCCCAGGAGCGGAACAGCCGGTTGCCGTAATCCTCGATCGTCAGCCCTTGCATGTTCGGCACCGTCGCGACGACGACCTGATCGGAGGTCTTCTCCTCGTAGGCCTTCAGCTGTGCTTCCAGCGCCGATATCTCGTCCGGCTTGAGGATCCCGGCCGCATCCACGACGCGACCGCTGAGGGACGGGAAGGTCGGCTCCGCGGCCAGAGCCTCGCCGTGCGCCAGCAGCACTATCCCCGCCAGGACGACGAGGACGAACGCCAGGACCGGCGCGAGCGCGCGCCCTCGAAGAAACGCCGCCCTCATCACCGCGCTAGAACTTCACGGACGGAGGCTTGTCCGAATTGGGCGTCGCCGTGAACGTCTCCATCGGCTTCGATTCCGGATAGAACCACGCGGCGATCCAGCGGCCGGGGATGGTGCGGACCTCGGTGTTGTAGGCCTGGACGGCGCCGATATAGTCGCGGCGTGCGACGGCGATCCGGTTCTCCGTGCCTTCGAGCTGCGACTGCAGCGCGAGGAAGTTCTGGTTCGACTTCAGATCGGGATAGCGCTCCACGGTGACGAGGAGCCGCCCGAGGGCGCCGGAGAGCTGATTCTGCGCGTCCTGGAATTCCTTGAACTTCTGGGGATCGGACACCGTGGAGGCATCGACCTTCACGCTGGAGGCCTTGGCGCGGGCTTCCGTGACGCCGACGAGGACATCCTTCTCCTGCTGCGCGTAGCCCTTCACCGTCTCCACGAGATTCGGGATCAGGTCGGCACGGCGCTGATACTGATTCTGAACCTCGCTCCACGAGGATTTCGCGCTCTCCTCCAGCGTGGGCACCCGGTTGATCGCGCCGCAGCCCGAGAGGGTCGTGGCCAGGGCGA
The DNA here is from genome assembly GCF_054817845.1 of Methylobacterium sp. CM6241. NCBI lineage: Bacteria > Pseudomonadati > Pseudomonadota > Alphaproteobacteria > Hyphomicrobiales > Methylobacteriaceae > Methylobacterium > Methylobacterium sp. CM6241. Next base: position 2,589,982 of record NZ_CM139246.1, on the reverse strand, counting down.
CGGCGACGAGCGCGGACCGCATGCGGCGAAACACCGAGGGTCGAGGCGAAGGCGCGAAGGTCGCGGTGGCGTCGGGACGCAGAACTGACAACATCGGGGGCTCCTCGTGGACGGGCGCGGCATGGCGCGTCCACGCCCCTGCCGCCCGGCGACGCATGTTGAGATAGGGCGTGATACCGCCGGTGAAAGGCCGGATCGCGATGCGTCCGCGACGAAACTCCACGCACATCCCGTAGTCGAACTCCCACGAGGGCAGGTTGACAAGGCAGCGTGCATGGGTCGCTGTGCCGGCCATGGATGAACTGCCACCTACCCCCCGGGTCGAAAAACCGAGGGTTTCCATCACCTACTGCACGCAGTGCCAGTGGCTCCTGCGTGCCGGCTGGATGGCGCAGGAGCTTCTTTCCACTTTCCGCGACGAGGTCGGCGAAGTCGCCCTCGTGCCGGGGACAGGCGGCGTCTTCATCATCGTCTGCGGATCGGAGACGATCTGGGACCGAACGCGGGACGGGGGATTTCCCGACGTGAAGACCTTGAAGCAGCGCGTCCGCGATCGGCTGGCGCCGAGCCGGGATCTCGGTCACATCGATAGGCCATGAACGCCGAGACGGGGAAAGCCAAGATCAAGAACCAAGAGCCGAAGAGCGCCGAGTCCAAGGGCGAGATGGAACCTGCTTTCGAACGGACGAGAACCGGTGGGTGGCAGGGCACGGCGCCGGGCCGGCTGTTCGCACGCATCCGGGATCGAGGCTTCTCGACCCAGGTCTACCTGATCGCCCTCGTCGTGGCGCTGATCGGGCCCGGGCTTCTGTTCACCGCGATCCTGCTGTTTCGCTATGCCGGAACAGAGCGGGCACGGTTCGAGCAGGATGCCCGCGAGAACGTTCGCGGCATCGCCCTGTCCATCGACCGCGATACGGCGGGGCTCGTCTCCGTGCTGCAGACCTTGGCGACGTCGCCCCGCCTGAAGGATGCGGAGTTCGAGAATTTCGACGCCCAGGCACGCCTCGTTCGCGAAACCGTCGGGCTCGACATCCTCCTGCGCCAACCGGACGGGCAGCAACTGGTCAATACGTCGGTCCCGCGCGGGGCCCCATTGCCGAAGACCGCCTTGCCTTTCGACCGTGAGCTGACATCCGGAACGCAGCGGGCCATGATCTCCGGCATCCTGTCGGGCAGCATGCCCGATCGGGCGACCTACGCCATCGCCGTCCCGGTGCAGAACGAGGGCGAGGTCGTCTACCTCCTGAGTTTTCTCGCGCCGGTGAACCGGCTCCAGGGCATCCTGAGCCGGGAATACGTCCAGGGCTGGATGACGGGGGTCTCGGACCGGGATGGTATCGCCCTCGCCCGTATTCCCGACCCGGCCTCCATCGTCGGGCGGCCGCGCCTGGCGACCCTTCGCCAGCGCCAGACCGATACGCCGGGAGTCTGGGAGGGCAAGGATTTCAACATGCGCCCCGTCACGGTCGTCGAGGCGCGCTCGCGTCTCACCGGGTGGACGGTGAGCGCCGTGATTCCGAAGGCGCTCGTGGACGCGCGGCTGCGCGGATGGATCTGGGCCTTTACCGGCTTCGGTCTCCTCGTCCTGGCTACGTCGTCGATCCTCGCCATCAATCTCTGGTCGAAGGTCTCGCAGCCATTGCGCCGGCTGGTGGCGTCCGGCCCGGCGCTCGCCCGTGGCGAAGCGATTCCGCGCATCACCTCGCCGATCCACGAGATCCGCCGCCTCGGCGACGTTCTGGCGGACGCATCCCTGCGCCTCCGCACGCGAAGCGAAGAGCGCGATACGGCGCTCGCCGAGACGGAGCGCGGGCTCTCGGCCCTGCGCGAGAGCGAGGCGCGGTTCCGGCACATGGCGGATTCGGCCCCCGCATTGATCTGGATGACCGACGAGCTTGGCGAGATCAGCTTCGCCAACCTGCATTTCGACCATCTGTTCGGAAAACCCGCCAGCGCGCTGGCGGCCGGCGGGTGGCAGACGATCGTCCATCCGGACGACCAGACGGAGTTCACGTCCAAGTTCTCCGAGGCCTTTGCCGAGCGTCTTCCCGTGAGGGCGGAGGTCCGGGTGGTGGATCGCGACGGCGAGGTACGCTGGCTGCGTTGCGAAGGCGTGCCACGCCTCGACGATACCGGGTCCTTCCTCGGCTATACCGGCTGCAACGTCGACATCACCGACGCCAAGCGGGCGGAGGAGCATCTCCTGCTCCTCATCCACGAACTCAACCACCGCGTGAAGAACACGCTCGCGACCGTCCAGTCCATCGCCATGCAATCCCTGCGCGGCCTCGACACGGCGGAGGCGGCGGCGGCAAAGGCCGCGTTCGAGGCCAGACTGCTCGCCCTTGCCCGGGTGCACGATGTGCTTACTCGCGAAAGCTGGGAGGGTGCGGAACTCGGCAACGTGGTGGCGGATGCCATCGCTCCCCTCGATTCCACCGGGGCGGGCCAATCCCGCTTCATCGTGTCCGGGCCGCAACTGCGCCTGCCACCTCGGCTTGCGCTCTCGATCGCCATGGCGCTGCATGAACTCGGCACCAACGCGGTCAAATACGGCTCGCTCTCGCAAGAGGGCGGGACTGTGAAAATCACTTGGTCAGTCATTAAAGAGGCGGAGACCCGCCTCCTTCTGCGCTGGAGCGAAAACGGCGGACCGCCCGTGACGCAGCCGACACGCACCGGCTTCGGTTCCCGCCTCATCGAGCGTAGTCTGGCGCGCGAGCTTGCCGGCGAGGTTCAGCTCCTGTTCGAGCCCACCGGGGTTGTCTGCTCGATCGAGGCGCCCGTACCGCCGCCGACCTTGCTCGAGCGCAAGGCCGGCCTCGTCCCGCTGCGACCCGCACCGCTTCTCCCTCACTCGGCCTGATCGCTCGCGCCTAAAGCAAGTCGTCATGCGCGCTCGCCCGAACATGCGCGTGAGGACGGTGCCCCACCATGGCTCGCCCTTCGATCCGATGCAGTCACTCACGTCGAGCGCGCGAACTTCGCAAAAAAGTTACTCTCCCATGTGCGACACTGGGTGAAATTGAATTCAACTATAAGTATGTTTCTTGTTCGGTGCCGCCGCGACATCAATTCTTATGGCGAGACGACATACATGGTTGGAGTATGCGCCAGCCAATTTTCGTCTACGCGTGATACTGGAGAAGAACCAGCGGTTTGATTGGTAATCCTGTTTTTTGAGGAGCCGACTGGATACTGTTCGAAAGAAGAAAATATTAGGATCCAGCCGCTTGGTTACCATTGACGACTGGCGTCTGGCTCAAGGAAGCCGACCATTCTCGCGTTCCGGCGGTCGAGGAGGGCGGGTATGCTAAGGCACTATTAAACAATAGAGTTTATTACATTGCCCTATCGATATCTCAGGGTTGTAGTTTTATGATTGGCTTCTCCCGCAAGCGTCCCGCCTCCGACACGACTGCGGTGCCTGCCGTTGCCCAGCAGATCGAGGCCGATGAGGTTCGTCTGAGCGCGGCCGTCGAAGCACTGATGTCGAGCCAGGGTTTGAGCGCCGTCGACCTGCCCGACGGTAAGCTCAAATCCGCCCTCGAACGCCTTCGCAGCCATGGCGATGACGATAAGCAGCGCAGCCTGTCCTCCATCGCGTCCATGGCGAAGGAAGCCTCGGAGGCCGCCATCAATATCGGCTGGATGACCTACGATGTCGGCGAGGTGGCGAGCGCCACGCAGACGATCGCGGGTGCAACAGAGGAATTGGCGGCGTCCATCGCTGAGGTCTCTCAGACGTCCGACACGGTCGTCACCGTTGCCCAGGACGCGCTGACCGCTATGAGCGCCTGCATCGGCGACGGGCGCGAGGCGAAATCCGCCATGCAGGAGATCGAAGCCCGTACCTCGCTCATTTCAGAGCGCGTCGTGGTGCTGGAGCGAGCCATCGCCCAGATCGAGGTGATGGCGACCGCCATCGCGTCGATTTCCGCACAGACCAATCTGCTTGCGCTGAACGCCACGATCGAGGCCGCGCGTGCGGGTGAAGCCGGACGTGGGTTCTCGGTAGTCGCCGCCGAGGTCAAGTCGCTCTCTGCCCAGACCGCCAAGTCGACGGGTGAAATCCGCGGCCTGCTGAGCACCCTCACGGCCGAAATGGGAGCCATCTCGGTGGCCGTCGGCGAGAGCCGCAGCGCTGTCACGTCCGGCCGGGCGATCGTCGAGCAATTGGAGACGCGGGTCGAGCAGACCAACGAGCGGATCTCGCAGGCGAGCGACCTGAATCAGGCGATCTCGCACATGCTCTCGCAGCAGCGCTCTGCCACCGCCGAAATCTCCACCAGCGTCCAGAACATTGCCGGCAAGGCCGCGAAGACCCACGAGGAGATCGACAAGATCACCACCCGCCTCGTGAAGGCGGAAAGCTTCGGCCGCACCGCTTTGGCTGCGGAAAGCGGCCGCGTCAGCGCTCATGGCCTGGTCTGCCTGCCGGCGGATGTGGGCATGTGGAAGCGCAAGCTGGCCCGCATCCTGGTCGGGCTCGCTCCGGCCGCGTCCACCGAAGCGACGATGCTGGGCATTGCGAACCACAGCGTCTGCACGGAGTTGCGGAACGGCCCGCTGCGCGATCATCCGGCGCTGGCCCGTCTTACCGATGCCGAGAAGACCGCTCTCGAAGAAGCGAAGAAGATGATCGATGCCGTCGCCGCGAACAATTGGGACGTGGGGACGCCGGCTTATCAGGCCGCTTCCGCCGCCATGAAGTCGATGCTCGCCGCCGCCAACGAGTTGCTCGACACCAAGGCTGCGTAATCGCCGCTCATCGCGGATGACGCGCAGGCAAACCCCTCGACATCCTGCGGCCGGCTCTTGTTGCCGGCCGCAGGTTTCGTCATGGCTTGAGCGCATCGCCACGAGAGAGCCCGAACCTTTCGAATGATCCACCCGGACGCCTCCCTGCCGGCCCGTTTCAATGCCGCCCGCCACTGCCTCGCGGACAATGCGCGCCTGCGGGGAGGCAGGACGGCGCTCGTCATGGCGGGCGCAGAAGGCGAGACATTGCGCCTCACCTTCGGCGAGGCGGACCGGGCCGTGCGCGGCATTGCCGCCGGCTTTCTCTACCTCGGTCTCGCACGCGGCGACCGGGTGATGATCCGGATGGGCAACGAGGCGGATTACGTCCTCGTGTATTTCGGCGCGCTCGCCGCCGGGCTCGTGGCCCTCCCCTCCTCGCCCCAGCTGACGCCGGCGGAGGCCGCGTTCCTCATGGAGAATTCCGGTGCGGCCGTCGTGGTGACCGGGGCGGGCCAACGTCTCGACGCGGCGGAGGCCGTGGGCCGCATCGTCCTCGGCCCCACCGAGATCGCCGCGATGAAGCGTGCCGAGCCGGTCGCGGATTATGCCGACACCGCGGCGGACGATCCGGCGACCCTGGTCTACACGTCGGGCACCACCAGCCGGCCGAAAGGGGTGCTCCACGCCCATCGGGCGATCTGGGGGCGACGTCCGATGCATGCGCATTGGCTGGGGCTGACGGAGGCCGACGTCATGCTGCATGCCGGCACCATGAACTGGACCTACACGCTCGGCGTCGGGATCACCGATCCCTGGTCCTGTGGCGCCACGAGCGTGCTCTACGATGGGCCCCGTGATCCTGCCATCTGGCCCAGTCTCATCGCCCGCCACGGTGCGACGCTGTTTGCCGCCGTGCCGAGCGTCTATCGACAGATCCTGAAATATGCCGATCTCGACGCCTGCGATCTGTCCCGGCTGCGCCACGGCTGCACTGCTGGCGAGGCCCTGCCCGCCGACTTGCTCGAGGCCTGGACGCGTCGGACTGGCAAGCCGCTTTACGAGGCGCTCGGCATGAGCGAAATCTCCACCTATGTCTCCAGCGGCCCCACCATCCCGGTGAAGCCCGGCTCTCCCGGCAAGCCCCAGCCAGGGCGCAGCGTGGCGATCCTGCCCGTGGACGGGCCGAGCGAGCCCTTGCCCAAAGGCGAGACCGGGCTTCTGGCCATCCACCGTACGGAGCCGGGCTTGATGCTCGGCTACTGGAACCGGCCCGACGAAGAAGCCACCGTCCTGCGCGGCGAATGGTTCGCCGGCGGCGATCTCGCGAGCCTCGACGAGGAGGGCTACCTCTGGTTCCACGGGCGCAACGACGATCTGATGAACGCTCTCGGCTACCGGGTCTCTCCCAACGAGGTCGAGGGCGTGGTCGGCTTGCATCCCTCCGTGGCCGAAGTCGGCGTCGCCGAGCTCGCCGTCCGGGCCGACCTGAGGGTCATCGCCGCTTTCGTCGTTCTCAAGCCTGGGGCGGAGGCGGACGGACCGTCGATCCTGGCCTGGTGCGCCGAGAGACTGGCGGCCTACAAATGCCCGCGCGAGATCCGGTTCGTGGAGGCGCTGCCCCGCACCGCCAACGGGAAGGTCCAACGCAAGCGGCTGGGCGACCAGCCGGTCGCGGCCTGAGCACGACGCCGCCGGCCCGGGGCGACGATCCTCGATCCATGACGACACTGTCGAGAAAACAGTATCGGCCAGCCGGGCCGATGCCGTAGAGCCCTCCCCATGTCCGCGCCGCCGCTCTCGATCTTCCTCATCGCCTTCAACGAAGCCGACCGGATCGGCGCGACCATCCGCGCGGTCCGCGACCTCACCGACGACCTCGTCGTGGTCGATTCCGGCTCCACCGATGGAACGCAGGCGCTGGCGGCATCGCTTGGCGCACGCGTGATCCACAACGACTGGTCGGGCTATGGCCCACAGAAGCGTTTCGCCGAGACCGAGTGCCGTCACGATTGGCTCCTCAACCTCGATGCGGACGAGGTGGTGCCGCCGGACCTGTCCGACGCCATCCGCGCCCTGTTCGCCGCCGGCGAGCCCGCCCATCCGGCCTATCGCATCGCCATCGCGGAGATCTTCCCCGGTGAGACGAAGCCCCATCCCTGGGCCTATGCCCTGCATCCCGTCCGCCTCTATCGCAAGGACAGGGGCCGCTACTCGCCCTCCCCCGTCCACGACCGGGTGGAACTCGATCCCGGCGCCAGCGTCGGACGCGTGAAGGGGGTCATCCACCACTTCTCCGTCCGCTCGCTCGGCGACCAGCTCGACAAGCTCAACCGCTATTCCGACCAGCAGGCCCGGGATCTCGAAACCCGCGGCGTCACGATCCCGACCTGGCGGATCTTCGTCGAGCTGCCGCTGAACTTTCTGAAGGCCTATCTCGGCCGGCGCCATTTCGTGAGGGGCGTCTATGGCTTCCTCACCGCCGCGAACTACGCGATCTCCCGCCATCTGAGGGTCGCCAAGCATTATGAACGGCGCAACGCACGGATTTCCGCCCCATTGGCGCCTATCGAGCCAGCGAAGCGGGTTGACCCGTCCGACGCGAAATTCTAGAGCCACCCCTACGGAGACGTGGCCGAGCGGCTGAAGGCACTCGTTTGCTAAATGAGCATACCCCGAAAGGGGTATCGAGGGTTCGAATCCCTCCGTCTCCGCCATTTAGCCGCTTCTACGCCATGGTGCGCCATTCTGCGCGGCAGATACGCAACCACCGCGGGTCTTTGCTTGGACGCAGTCCGTGGTGGCAGGCGCCATCCACCCGCACCGCAGATTCTTCTATCCATTTGATCCGGGTATATCGGGCCTCTCCGTCCCTTCACCCAGAAATTCCAGCAGTCGGGCTGAAAACCGATCCCCTGAATCGACGTTGGAGATGTGTGCGGCGCCGTCGATTTCGGCGTAGCGGCCCTGTGGCGCGCGCTCGGCCATGCGATGGCTGGTCTCGGGCGGGGACATCCCATCGAGGTTGCCTGCCATGAAAAGCGTCGGCATGGCGAGCGAGGCGATGCGTTCGGTGACGTCGAATGCGGATGCCGCGCGCAACATGGGCGAGCGAGGCGCCATCGGCCGTCGCCGCTATGCCATGCCAGACTTGATAGGTCCGGAAGCCCTCCGGTGTCGTCTGGAACGCGGGAGAGACAAGCGACGGCCAGCTTTGTTCCAACCGTTGGACCGGACCACCGGGGCGTTCGAAAATCGTCGCCCAGCCTTCCGCCAGCGCGTGGAAGACGGGCGTGCTTGTCTTGTCGAAGCTGTTCGCGACGACCAGTCGGCCGATACGTTCTGGGTCTCGGAGCGCAAGCTCCAGCGCGAGCATGCCCCCCAGTGGAGGCCAACCAGATCGACAGGCCCTATATCCAGATGAGTGAGCAGTGCTTCGATATCGCCCGCGAGCGCGGCGACGCCTATGGGCGCAGTCAGCTTGCCCGCCGCGCCATGCCCGGCATGATCGGGCACGATCGCCTGCCTCGACCAGCGGAGCGATCTGTGTCCCCAGGCGCGGCCTGAATTACTGATGCCATGCAGAAGGACGATAGGGCGGCCAGCGCCGAATTCGATGAAATAATTGGTGCGGCTAGCCGTGTCGTAAAAGGCCATTGTAAGACTCCTGTCGTCAGAGGCGGAGGAAGAGACGGTCACCGGGGCGAAAGCGCGCGGCGATGAGCGCGAGCGCGAGGCACAGTCCCGCCATCAGCCACCAGGCGGGGGTGAGGTCCGCCAGATGCTGACGCAGCAGTCCGGCGACCAGCGGCAGCGCGGCGGCGAGGACATAGCCCCCACCCTGCACGAAGCCGGCGAGCGCGCTTGCCTGATCGGCATCGTCGCCATGATCCATCGCGACGATCAGCGAGAGCGGGAAGAGCGCGCCAATGCCGAGCCCCGCCAGCAGCGCCGCCGCCCATGCGAGCTGCAGTGGCGCCACGCAGAGGCAGAGCATTCCCGTCAGCAGCGCGGCAATCGCGGTGAACAACACTGCGCGACGATCTTGCGATCGATCAACCCAAAGCGAGACGGTAATGCCTGCGACCACCTCCGACAGCGTGACGGCTCCAAGCATCGCGCCGGCCGCCTGGTCGGACCAGCCGAGCTGGGTGTAGAAGGGCGGCAGCCAGGCGAGCACGAGCGTATAGGCACCCGTGCCGAAGCCGAAGAACAGCATCAACAGCCAGGCGCGCGGCGCATGGTGCACCGGGCTGCGTTGCACCGATCCTATTCTCTCTTGCGGTCCCCGCGGTACCAGAAGCCAGACGCACAGCCCGAGGAGGGCAGGCAATGCCCAAATGCCCAGCGCGGTCGGCCAGCCCAATGCCCTCGCGATCCAGGCGCCCGCCATGCTCGACATCAACGCTCCACCCATGATCGCGGTGGAGTAAAAGCCCATCAGGCGCCCGCTCCGTGGTCCCGCTCGACGGCGGATGGCGCCCGGCATCAGCGCCTGAACGATGGCGATGCCGACGCCGCCAACGATGGCGGTCAACACCAAAGCTGCCTCCTGCGGCCACACCCAGCGGCCCAGGCAGGCGAGAAGAATGAGCAGGACACCAGAGGCGATGCCTGCCCGCTCTCCCATCCATCCGCGCAGCCATGCCGTTCCCAGCAGGCAGATGCCCATCAATAAAACCGGGAACGTGGTCAGCAGACTCGCGCCGATGTCGCCAAGGCCCGTGTCGCGCTGGATCGCGTCGAGCAGTGGGCCGACCGAGGCCAGTGCCGGGCGCAGATTGATGCCGACGAGCAGGATTCCGGCCGGAAACAGCATCCGACCTGATGTTTCCCGCATGATGGTCTCCGAGCAATATGACCTTGTCAGGGTCGCCGCGTTCAATATTATCTCTACATAGAGATATGTATCTCGACGTCAAGATAGGGGCGCGGAATGGACAGGGCTGCAATGGCTGCGGAACAATGGGCCTGCGAACGGCCCGATCTCGATATCAGGCCGATGGTGCTGCTGGGACGGCTGGGTGAAGCAGCGCTGCTGATCTCGCGGGATCGTCTCAATCCGCTATTTGCGGAATTTGGCCTGCAACCCGGCGAGTTCGACGTGCTTGCGACGCTCCGGCGCAGCGGCACACCGTATGCGCTCACGCCCACCGCGCTCTATGAGGCGGCGATGATTTCATCTGGAAGCATGACCAATCGCCTCGATCGGCTTGAGAATGGCGGACTGGTCGAGCGGAGGCCCAACCCGGCGGATAAACGGGGAACGTTGGTGGCGCTGACGGCCGATGGTCTGGCGTTGATCGATCGCGCGGTAGAGGCTCACATCGCAAATCAGCAGAGCATCGTCAGTGGTCTGGATGAGCAGGAGCGAGGTCAGCTTGCCGCGCTCCTCGGCAAATTGATCCGATCGCAGCAGCACGCGGACGGCGTTAGAGGGCTATAGCGTAGATGTAGTGCTCATCATCATCGGGCGTGGCCCGCCATCTTGGCCAAGCCGACGACGTACACGACCGTTCGGTTTCCGAATGCCGTCGATTTCCCGTCCGTCGCTCTTCCCCGTCTCAGCTAAGCCGGCATCGTGACCGGCGTTGCCGGATCGAGCGTTCGGCCGCGAGCGAAGGCCGCATGGCGTGACCTCATTGCCTCGCTGGATCTCAGACATTTCGAACATGTCGGCGTGCTTCCTGAGCGACTTGCGACGGATGACGGCCTTCTATCGCTTCCGTTCGGCTGCACCGCTGAGGCTATGGCGCTGACACATGTCCTTGCCGGTTTGTGGTGTAGAAGGATGGCACCGCAACCGACAAAGGCGCATCACATGAGAATGATCCAGGCCCTTAGTTTGGGAGGCGTCATCGCTGCGAGTGTTCTTACCCAGCAGGCCTCGGCAGGCGACGCGCAGCTGCCAGGTTATTCCGAGGGGGCTCAGGTCGTTCGGGTGGAAGGAAACCGGAGCCAGGTCGATCAGATCAGTGGTGTGATCTATTCCCAGATCCGTTCGATGCGTGCGATCCGGCAATTGCGCATGTCGCTGCTCGTGCCGCGCACCAAAGACAAGAAGCCTGCGATCGTGTATTTCCCGGGCGGTGGTTTCACCTCGGCTGACCATGAGAAATACTTCGAGCTGCGCTCGGCTCTGGCCGCGGCCGGCTTCGTCGTTGCCGCCGCCGAATATCGTGTCGTCCCCGACAGGTTCCCGGCGCTGGTGGAGGACGGCAAGGCCGCCGTACGCTACCTACGGGCTCACGCGGCCGAGTATGGCATAGACCCGGCCCGGATCGGCGTCCTCGGTGATTCCGCTGGCGGCTATCTCTCCCAGATGGTCGGCGTCACCGGTGGAGAGAAAGCCTTCGACAAGGGCGATCATCTCGATCAGCCCTCTGATGTGCAGGCGGCCGTCACACTCTACGGGATTTCGAACCTCCTCAATATCGGTGAGGGATTTTCGCCGGCGGTCCAACTCATGCACCAATCGCCTGCTGTGACGGAGGCGCTTCTCGTCAACGGGCCGGCTTTTCGTGACTTTCCCGGTGCTTCGATTTCAGCCGATCCCGACAAGGCGCTGGCCGCAAGTCCCATGGGCCATCTCGGCGGCGACGAACCGCCCTTCCTCATCATGCACGGAACCGCCGACAGGCTCGTCTCACCGGTGCAGAGCAAGCAATTGTTCGAAGGCCTGCGGGCAAAGGGCGGCAAGGCGGACTATGTGCTGGTCGAAGGAGCGGGCCATGGCGACCTCACTTGGTTTCAGCAGCCGGTGATCGATCGGGTCGTCGCATGGTTCAAGGCGACGCTCGGGGGACCCATCCCCGGAGGCGGTGGCAAAGCCGACCCGAAGTCTGACCTCTGACCGCCTTCCTGTCCTCGGACTATGGTTTTTTGCGGAGGCGGTCTCCGTCGATGGACGCCTCGCCCTCCCCCGTCGTGGGGGGCGAGGCCTGCGCGGTCTTTTGACCGCACGATCCATCTTGGATGGGTCTGCGCAAACCGACCATCATCGGTGACAATCCGACGGACGAGTTCACGGCCTCGCCGGCAGCACCGCCCGCATGGGAACCCGACGCCGACCCCGTGCTTGCCCCTTCGAGCCGGCATTCCGCCCGGCCTCGGAGATGGCGATGTCGAGCGACACCGAGAAACACAAGGCTCTCCTGGCCGCGCTCAAAGCCGCCCAGGGCAAGGGCGACGGTTCCTTCGAGCAGGCTGTGACGCAAGCCTTCGAGCACGTTTTCGAGCATCTCGAGCGCCTCAACGCCGTCAGCGACGCGGATGAGCAGCGCGCTCTTCAGCCCGGGGAGTCTCCCACCCTGCGGTAGCCCGACGGCAGACCGGCTGGGATCCGCGCATATGGCGCGAAGCGTCGCTCTCAGCCGGCGGCTACGACGAGCGTGCGGACTTGATTCAACAAGCTCGGGCCGAGGGCGAGCGGGCCATCGAACGGACGTTCGTGCATGGCGATCACCCCCAGGGTGATCACCAGCGCGGAGCCGAAGATGCACAGGGAAGCGGCCTGAGACGACGGACGCTCCACATGAATGGCGGCGATGACCAGAAGGGCGAGAGCCGAGAGAGCGAATAGGGTCACCCATTTGCTGTCGTCGCCCTCCATCTCGCTCAGGGCGAGCCTTTCGCTGCGCGCGGTCTGCAGGTTGAGCACCGCCGCGAGGAGGGCCGAATGGTTGGCTTTCCCAACGACCACGTCGAAATTCGGCGCAACCACCGCCTGAAGCAGTTTGCCGAAGGCATGGTCGGCCCGTGACGACGCCTTTCCGCCTTTCGCCATGGCGGGCCATTCCTCGTCGACGATCGACTCGATGTAATCCGCGAGCAGAATGCGGAACTCCGGCAGGTCCTTGGATACGAATCGGCTCAGATTGTAGACGGCCCGCGCCTGGGCGCTCTCCGTCTGTACCACGCGGGACGCCTGGCGCTGACGCTCCCAGGCATCGTTGGCGACAAAGCCAATCAGGAGCGAGAGCAGGACCGAGACCACGCCGACGAAGGCGGGAGCGATGCCGGTCGAAACACCGACGATGAAGGGACGCGTCCGCTTGGTGTTCGTCAGGGTGATCAGCATCAGGCACCAGGCCAGGACGAGACAGGCGAGACTTCCGAAAATCAACCAGATCGGCTGATCGAGCCAGAACGTGAGCATCTGCATGGGTCCGGGTCGGTTGGCGCGGCCTTCGATAAAGCAGCCGCCGGCGAAGCGATATGCGGCGTTCGCGCCTGTCCGTGATGGGCTCTGGCACGACCGGCTCGGATGGCGCGGGGCCATCCTTCATCCGCCGGATTTCGGAACATCAGCCTGACAGGACGCTCACGTTCTCATCGTGGCAGTGGCCATAAGACGAGGCGGCATCGTTGCGTCAGCCTGTCGACACACCGTCGATGCGAAAGCCGGACGACAGGAGACGAAGCCAAGGGCCTTGCACCGATCTCATCGATAACCATCTGTAGACCATCCAATGGGATGGTTCTGGGATGGTCGGTATGGTGGATCGAGTTCGTGAGGTGCGCCCGAAAGTGCCGGACAGCGAGAAGCTGACCCTCAATCTCGGCTTCGTCGATCTTGGGCAGATCGACCTACTGGTTCGGGATGGATTCTATGCCAACCGTGCCGATTTCATCCGGACGGCGGTGCGCAATCAGCTCGATCGTCAGGGCGATGCGGTGAAGCAATCGGTCGCCCGTAAGCAGCTCAGCCTCGGCCTGTCGCACTATACCGCCCGCGACCTCGAAGCCGCGCGGGATGCGGGCGCGCCGTTGCATATTCAGGTGCTCGGCCTCGCGAGCATCGCGTTCGATGTGACTCCCGAACTGGCCCGACAGGCCATCGCCTCCGTGCAGGTTCTAGGCGCCTTCCAGGCCAGTCCCGACGTCAAGGCGGCCTTGGCCGACCGTATCGCCTGACCCCTCGCAGAGACCCGCGTGGATCGTCGTTCCACAGCCCCAGCGCCGCCAGGATCATAATGATGAAAGCTTTTCCCAAGATCGACATGGCCAAGGTGACACGTCTCACCCGTGCCGGACAACTGAGCGAGGCGATGGCCCTGCTGCAGGGACAATCCGTACCGCCGGCGAGCGACGAGGTGGCGGGCGAGACCATCGACATGGTGGCGCCCGCTTTCAACGGCGGCGCCTGGACGGCCCCCGCCGCCGGCCCAACCGCCACCGACCATGCGGCGCACTCGGCGGGCCAAGCCTCTGCACGCCCCGGCCTCGCCGAGACGATCCGAGCCCTGCGCGAGCGCTTTCCGAAGATGGGCGATATGCCCGATTTCGGGAAAGGCATGCCCGATATTGGAGGTGGAACGAGGTCCTCCCGCGGGGCGACGGTCGAGGTTCCGGCGGGAGCGCGGTTCGAGGAGCGGAGTTTCGCCAACGCGGCGGGCAGTCGGACCTACAAGGTCTATGTCCCGAGCGGCTACGAGGGCCAAGCGCTTCCGGTCGTGATCATGCTGCACGGATGCACCCAGAACCCGGATGATTTCGCCCTGGGAACCGGCATGAACGCTTTGGCCGAGGAGCAGACCTTCATCGTGGCGTATCCCGGCCAGCCGCAATCGGCCAACATGCAGAAGTGCTGGAACTGGTTCAATGCCAGCGACCAGCAGCGCGGAAGCGGCGAACCGTCCCTGATCTCGGGGATCGCACTGGAGGTGGTGAGGGAGTTCTCGGCCGATCCGAACCGGGTCTATGCGGCTGGCCTGTCGGCCGGCGGGGCGGCGGCCGCGATCATGGCCGCGACCTATCCGGATGTGTTTGCAGCCGTCGGCGTCCATTCCGGGTTGCCGTGCGGAGCAGCCACCGACATGCCCGGCGCATTCGCGGCCATGAATGGCGGCGGCACCGTCAAGGCGCGGAAGGACGGCCCGGGCATACCCACCATCGTCTTCCACGGGGATGCGGACAAGACGGTGAAGCCGATCAACGGCGAGCAGGTCTTTGCTCTCGCCATGCCAAACGCGGCGCTCTCCCAAACCGTGAACCAGGGTGAATCCGCGGGGGGGATGGCCTTCACCCGTACCGTCCGGGCGGATGATGCCGGACGGCCCATGCTCGAGCATTGGGCGCTGCATGGTGCCGGCCATGCCTGGTCGGGTGGAAGCAGGGACGGAAGCTACACCGATCCACGCGGGCCCGATGCCAGCCGGGAGATGGTGCGGTTCTTCATGACGCACACCAAGAGCCCGGCATGATCCGCCCCCCGTCTCACGTCATCGACCGTCAGGCGGAGTACTGAGGGCCGGGTTTCCCGCCCTAGCCCGCCTTCAGCCAGGTGCGCAGGCCGAATGCGACGATGCCGAGGGCGACGATGCTCGCCGCCCAGATCGCCGCGAACCAGAGGAGCCGACGCCACAGCGGGGGCGGACCTCCGGGAGCCGAGCCATCGGGCATCAATGGTACCCCGATGCGTCGACCTTCCCTCGAAAGACCCAGTACGAGTAGGCCGTATAGGCCAGGATGATGGGGATCAGTATCGACGCGCCGGCGAGGAGGAATACCTGACTGGCATGCGGGGATGCCGCCTCCCAGATCGTGATGCGCCCCGGCACGATGTCCGGGAAGATGCTGATCCCGAGACCGGCGAAAGACAGCAGGAACAGGCCGAGGGACAGGAGGAACGGTGCCGTCTCGGCACCTTTTCTGAGGAGATGGAAGAACAGGAACGAGGCCAGGACCACGAGGATCGGCACCTGCGCCGTGAGCAGGACGTTCGGCATCGAGAACCAGCGCTCCCAATACTGGCCTTTCAGGAACGGCGTGGCGGCGCTCACAGCCGCGACGGAGGCGATGGTCGCCGCGCCGAGCCAGAGCGAGAGCGTGCGGGAGCGTTCCTGCAGCGACCCTTCCGTGCGCATGACGAGCCATGTCGCCCCCAGGAGCGCATAGCCGCAGACGAGACCGAGGCCGACGAGGATGCTGAAGGGCGACAGCCAATCCCACCATCCGCCGGCATAGGCCCGGCCCTCGACCTTGATACCCTGTAACAGAGCCCCGAGCGCGATACCCTGGGCGAAGGTCGCCACCACCGATCCTCCGGTGAAGGCCACGTCCCACAGGGCCCGATGCCGGGGGTCGCGCCACCGGAACTCGAAGGCGACGCCGCGAAAGATCAGACCGAGCAGCATGGCGATGATCGGCGCATAGAGGGCCGGCATGATGACCGCGTAGGCCAGCGGAAAGGCAGCGAACAGGCCTCCCCCGCCGAGGACCAGCCAGGTCTCGTTGCCGTCCCAGACCGGGGCGACGGAGTTCATGGCGGTGTCGCGCTCCTGCCCCGGCTTGAAGGCCGGGAACAGGATGCCGAGACCCAGGTCGAACCCGTCCATGACGATGTACGCGAAGACCGCGAAGGCGATGATGAAGGCCCAGACGACGGTCAGGTCGATACTCGCGAGCATGGTGATGTCCTCACTCGGCCGGCTGGAGGGAGCGGTCGGGATTGACCGAAGTCGCTGGGGTGATGCCGGCGGTGCGGATCGGTGTTCCGGGCTCGATCCCGTGCTCGCCAAGATGCGGGGATTTCGCCATCAGGTGCAGGATGTAGAGAATTCCCATCCCGAAGACCGCGAAATAGATCAGTACGAACGCGACAAGCGAGGAGCCGACCGCCGGCGCCGACAGGGGCGAGGCGGATTCGGCCGTTCGAAGCAGGCCGTAGACCGTGAAGGGCTGCCGCCCCACCTCGGTGGTGATCCAACCGGCCAAGACGGCGACGAAACCTGCCGGACCCATGGCGACGGCGAAGCGGTGCAGAGGCTTCCAATCGTAGAGGGCCTTCCTGTACCGCGCGAACAGGCTGCAGACGCCGAGAAGCAGCATCAGCATCCCGAGGCCGATCATGACACGGAAGGACCAGAACACCACCGGAACCGGCGGCCAGTTCTTGCGGTCCACGGTGTCGAGGCCCTTCAACGGCTCGTTCAATCCGTGTTTCAGGATCAGCGAGGACAGTTTGGGGATCGAGACCTCGTAGTCGACCCGGCCCGCTTCCTGGTTCGGCAGGCCGAACAGGATGAGGGGAGCGCCGTCCGGATGGCTCTCGAAATGCCCTTCCATCGCCATGACCTTGGCGGGCTGATGCTCCAGGGTGTTCAGCCCATGAGCGTCGCCCGCCAGGATCTGGAGCGGCGCGACGATGGCGGCCATCCACATCGCCATCGAGAACATCGTGCGCGCGCCGAGATTGTATCGGTCGCGCAACAGGTGCCAGGCTCCCACCGCGCCGACGACGAGGGACGTCGTCAGGTAGGCGGCCAGCACCATGTGCACGAGGCGGTACGGGAAGGAGGGGTTGAAGACGATCGCCCACCAATCCTCCGGCACGAACTGCCCGGCGGCGTTGATGCCGTAGCCTTGCGGCGTGTGCATCCAAGAATTCACCGACAGGATCCAGAAGGCCGAGAAGAAGGTCCCGATCGCCACCATGAGGGTCGCGAAGAAATGCAGCTTCGGCCCGACCTTGGACATGCCGAACAGCATCACGCCGAGGAACCCGGCTTCGAGGAAGAAAGCGGAGAGCACCTCATAGGCCATCAGCGGCCCGAGCACCGGTCCCGTCTTGTCCGAAAAGACCGACCAGTTCGTGCCGAACTGATAGGACATGACCAGACCGGACACGACGCCCATGGCGAAGGCGATGGCG
Organism: Methylobacterium sp. CM6241; assembly: GCF_054817845.1. Classification (NCBI taxonomy): domain Bacteria; kingdom Pseudomonadati; phylum Pseudomonadota; class Alphaproteobacteria; order Hyphomicrobiales; family Methylobacteriaceae; genus Methylobacterium; species Methylobacterium sp. CM6241. Next base: position 2,572,584 of record NZ_CM139246.1, on the reverse strand, counting down.
AAAATCTTGATCCAGTACTTGAACAGATCGAGGAAGACCTGCCGCCCGGTCGCCAGCCAGAGCCCCTCCAGAACCGCGAGGTAACTCGCGAGTCCGATGGAGAAGGCGGGGAACACGATGTGGAACGCCACCGTGAAGCCGAATTGGATCCTCGCCAGGAGGAGAGCGTCAAAGTCCGACAGCATGTCGATCAACCTGAATGGTTGCTGGGAACGGGCAGGAAACGACTCGGCAGCTCAGTCTGCGGGACCAACCCTGCCCCATTGCGTCATCACGCTCAACGGCCGGTACCCGGCTCCGCCTTTGGCGCGACCCGGACGGCGAAGCGTCCTTCCTCGGCTTTGTTGATGTATTGGCTCGCGATGAAGAGACCCTTGAGAGGGCGGATGATCGGAACGCAGGCCAGGAGAAGCAGCGGCAGCGTGACCACCGCATGGATCCAGAGCGGGGGATCGTAGGAGAGTTCCAGCCAGATGCCGAAAGCCGTGACGGGGAATGCCATCGACATCATGATGAAGAAGGCCGGCCCGTCCGCCGGGTCGGCAAAACCGTAATCGAGTCCGCAGGCTTCGCAGTTCGGCTTCAGGGTGATGAAGCCATCGAAGAGCCGTCCCTCGCCGCAACGGGGGCAACGGCAGCGAAGGCCCACGGAGAGGAGCGATTGATCTGTCGTCCTGTGCATTCTCGATGTCCTTGTTTCGCGGTGCCATCCTGACGAGCGGCGGAGATGCGGATCAGCGAAACCGATTGTATGGTCTAGATATCCATACAAACATCCTATAAACCGGACATATCGTCACGGAAGTCGTATGAGTCGCCTAACTATGTATGCTGCATGTATGCATACAAAACTGTGTCGCGAGAGGCAATGATGGAGTCGTGGAATCCAACGATCCGGGACGAGGAGGGGCCGAAATATTTGGCCATCGTCAGAATCCTGGCAGAGGATATCCGCTCGGGACGGCTTCCTCCGGGGACGCGGTTGCCGCCTCAGCGCAGCTTGGCCAAGCATCTCAACGTCGATCTCACCACTGTCACGCGGGCCTTCAACGAAGCGCGGCGGACGGGTCTGATCGATGCGTCCGCCGGGCGGGGAAGCTTCATTCGCGCCGCCTCGCCATCGCTGGCGAAGGTCGCGACCGCCGACCCGTCCGGCAGCGTCGATTTCAGCATGAACATGCCGCCCCAGCCGGCGGCGGCCCGGCTCGCGGAGCGTATGGAGAGCGGTCTGTCGCGGCTTTCCGCGTCGGCGGGGTTCCTCGACCGGATGCAGTACCAGGACAGCGCCGGAAACCTCGCGGATCGCGCCGCCGGGGCGGATTGGCTCGGTCGCCGTCTGGGGCCGGTGCCGGTCCAGCGTGTCATCGTCGCCGGCGGGGCGCAGGCGTCGCTCGCCGCGATCCTCACCGTGGTGCTGAAACCCGGCGATGCCCTCTGCGTCCCGATCCTGACCTATCCGGGGCTCCGCATGGCGGCCGAGCGGCGTGGGGCTCGCTTGCTCCCTGTGTCAGCCGATCGCGAGGGTATCCTCCCGGACGCGTTCCTCGAATGCTGTCGTCTCCACCGTCCGCGCGCCCTCTATCTGGTGCCGACCCTCGACAACCCGACCACCGCAACGATCCCGACGCACCGACGCCAAAGGATCGCCGAGATCGCCCGAACCCACGATGTCGCGATCATCGAGGATGACGCCTATGGCGCCCTGCCACCCGATGCCCCGGCTCCCTTCGCGTCATTCGCGGGGGACATCACCTGGCATATCGCGACCCTGTCCAAATGCGTCAGCCCGGGGCTGCGCATCGCTTATGTCGCCGTACCCGGCACGAACGAAGCGGTCCGCCTCGCCGCCGAGCTACGCGCCATCAGCATGATGGCCTCGCCGCTCGCCGCTGCCCTCGCTTCCCATTGGATCGCCAATGGGGAACTCGATTCCATCGTCACTGCCATCCGGCACGAGAATGGGCATCGTCAGGCCGTGGCGCGGGAGGCCCTGCGGGGCCTCGTTGTCCATGCCCATCCCTGCGGGCATCACCTCTGGCTGCCATTGCCGCCACCCTGGCAACGCGGAGAATTCGGCGCTCATGCGCGCCAGAGCGGGTTGTCCGTGATTCTGAGTGATGCCTTCGCGGTCGGCCCGGCACCCGATGCGATCCGCGTTTCCCTCGGGGCCGCCCCCGATGGCGAGGCTTTGCGCTACGGTCTCAGCCTTCTGGCGAACCTGTTGGCGCATCCGCCCGGTGCCATCACGAGCATTGTCTGAGACGAGTGAAGCCAGCATCGGTCGGGGCGTTCGGGCGTTCCCGCCCGCGCTACTCCTTGATGCCCAGGGCCGAGAACGGGCATATCACCGATCGCCGATCCGGTGAGACAGCGTGGTTTTGTCGCTCAGTTTAGAACTCCTTTAGCCAACGTTCAGCTTTCCTTTGCCAAAACATCCCGCAGGCATTGCCAAATGCGCCCGGCGCATGGGGCATAGCATGGGCAAAGGGGGAATGGATGGGCGCTCGCGATCTGGGAATGACGGCTTCGAGGCCAGCGCACGGTTCTGAGGCTCAGCCCTCGGAGCGTCCTGCCGGGGCAAAGATACCGGACGCGGCGCGGGTTCATATCGGTGCCGAACTGAGGGCGTTCTACGCCTGCATTCTCGCCGAGGAGCAGCCGCCGGCCCTGTTGGATCTGGTTGCGCGCCTCACCCAGGCTTCTACGGGGCGTGACGCCGCGGCTTACGCTGCCTTCAGCGCCGATCTACTCACCGCGCTGCCGGGTCTGAGGGCCTTCGCCCTGTCGCTGGCCATCAACGCGGCGACGGCGGACGACCTCGTGCAGGAGACGCTCCTGAGAGCATGGCAGAACCGGCACCGGTTCGAGCCCGGCAGCAACCTCATGGCCTGGCTCTGCACCATCCTGCGCAATCATTTCTATACGGAGTGCCGCAAGCGGAAGCGGGAGGTCGAAGACGCGGATGGGGTCATGGCCGCACAGGTCGCCGCGCCGGCAGCCCAGGAGGCGAGCAGCGACCTCAAGCGGGTCTGGCAGCATCTCGGCAAATTGCCGCCGTCGCAGCGGGAGGCCCTGATCCTCGTCGCGGCCCAGGGCATGACATACGAGGCCGCCGCTGAGCTCATCGGCTGTCAGGTCGGTACCATGAAGAGCCGGGTGAGCCGCGCACGGTCGTCACTGGTTGGATCTCTGGGAATGGACGTGCACCCGAAGACGCCCATGGGCCAGATCGCCAGCGACAGTCTCGAACCCGCGGCGGTACAGATCGGTCTCGGCGCCTGAATGCAGCGGGACGGGATGCGTAGTTAACCGCGACCGGTCTGAGGACCGGTTGTGGGACAGAGCCGCGCACGAGAGGTAGGTTGTCTTGACGGCAGAGCTGACATCAACAGCGACTGACCTCGAACATCGTTGCCGAGAGTGACGGATACTTTCTGGCGGGATCGACGTTCCGTTCCATTCGCCGTTTCACGATAACGGTCGAAGGATAGCCAATGACAACAGCACCGTATCGCGTCGATATCTTCGCACCCGATGGACGCCGCAGCCTCGTCGCGTTCACGGAGCGGGAGGTCGCCCTGAAGGCCGAGTCCCTGCTCGCCTTCTACAAGGGGAACGTGCTCAGCGTCGGCTTCACCGTGACCTGCCACGATCCAGAAGCCGCGCGCCGGATCGCCTTTTACCTCACCGATGTCTCACGCGAGCTCGAACTGATCTGAGACTGGCGATCCTGTTCGGCCAACTCTCGCGGCCATCAGGATATGCATCGGGACGGGGTTTTGCCGACGTCCGGACTCTGCATGAATGTGGAAGCCAGAAAGCTGTCGCGCCAACAAGTCAACGACATGGCTGAGCATCTCGATGTGTTGGCGCGCCCTGCGGGAATCGAACCCGCCTTTTCAGCGTGAAAGGCTGACGTCCTAACCGATAGACGAAGGGCGCTTGCTCGAGAGCGAGGGTTCTATAGGCGGCTTCCCCCGGCAGGGCAACCGGTGTTTCGCGGTGTTTCACGCTTGACGAACGGCATGGCGGTCGCTTTGTCGCTTCTCAGCACCCGCGCGGCGTCTCTGTCGTGCCTTCAGGCAGTGGATAACACCATGAATACGCGACGCGACGGGCCGGGCGGGCCCCGCACCAGCCGGCCGGGCGGCCAGCGCGACCGGTTTCGACATGGGCCGCCCTCTTCCGGGCCCCGCGGTGTCAGCGGCGATCACGTCGTGCTCTATGGATGGCACCCGGTGTCGCAGGCGTTGGCGAATGAGGGCCGTGGCCTGCATCGGCTTCTCGCCACCGAGAACGCCTTGGCGCGCCTGACCGAGGAGCTGGGTCAGCTCAGGATCGACGCCGAACTCGTGCGCCCCAACGCCATCAACGCCTTGCTCGGGCCCGATGCCGTGCATCAGGGCCTCTATCTGGAAGCCGATCCCCTCCCCGGCCCGGATCTCGACGACCTGCCGGACGATGCGCTGCTGTTGGCACTCGACCAGATCACCGACCCGCATAATGTCGGCGCCATCGTCCGCACCGCCGCCGCCTTCGGCGTCGCGGGCATCATCACCACGGCGCGGCACTCGCCCACCGCCACGGGTGTGCTGGCGAAATCCGCCTCGGGCGGGCTCGAACACGTGCCGCTCGTGATCGTACGCAACCTGTCGGATGCGCTCATCGATCTCGGCAAGCGCGGCTTCACCCGCATCGGTCTCGATTCGGAGGGAGAGGCCACCCTCGATTCCGTAGGGCCGAAGCGGCCGGCGGTGATCGTGCTCGGAGCCGAGGGCAAGGGCCTGCGCCAGCGCACGCGGGACAATTGCGACGTCCTGGCCCGCATTCCGTTCAGCGGCGAAATTCGCAGCATCAACGTCTCGAACGCCGCCGCGATCACGCTCTATGCCTTGAGCGTTCGCGGCGGCTGACGCGTCGGTCTCAGCGCCAGAACGGCTTCACATCGAGAAGCGCCTCATGCGCCTTCTCCGCCGCCTTGAGCAGTTGGCCCGTGCGGGCCTCTCCGTCGGCGGCGGTGAGACCGGCGGCGAACAGCGCCCGCCCGTCGACGCCGGACGTCTCACCGTTGCCGGTATCGGCCAGGCTCGCCAGTACGGAGTGTGCGGTGGCGAGGTCGTTCAGCGCGCCGAGGTGATCCTGCAGGTCCGAGAGGGCCGCGACGAAGGCCTTGTGACGCTTCTGCGCTGACTTCTCCGCGTAGAGCGAGGCGAAGAACTCGGCACCGTAGCGCAGCTTCTTGGCTTCGATGCGGACCTCGTGGCGGGCTTCCGCATCGATGCGATGGAGATGCCGGCCGCGTTTGCGGATACGCCGGCGGGCCTTGTCGAGCGTCGCTTCGGCATGGTCGCGGGCCGAGACCGGCTCCCGCTTCCCGTCGCCCCGCCACGGCCCGGTTTCGATCCAGGCGGAGAGGTCGAGAATCAAGCTGCGCCAGGCTTGCGATTCGAGGATCGCGAACACGGTCCCGTAGGCGCGGTCGCGTTCGGCTTCGAGACGGATTCGCAGATCGTCGAGCCCCGCTTCGTCCGGCCTGCGGGTCATCTCGTCGGCCAGGGTCTCGCTGAGGAAGACGTCGAGGTTGCGGGCATGCCCGAACGGCTCGGTGACGCGCTTGATCTCCTGGCGCAGATGGGTCGCGGCGGGATCGCTCGCGAGGATCGGCTTGAACAGGGTGAAGGCCGAGCGAAGGCGCCGCAGGGCGACGCGGATCTGATGCAGACCCTCCGGGTCGCGTGTCTTGAGGAAGACATCCTCGTTGAGCCGCAGATGGGTGAGGCAGGCGATGGCGATGGCACGGAACGCCTCCGCCGCCGACCCGTCCGGGCTCAGCTTGACCGATCCGGCCTTGCTCGGCCGGCGCAACGTGCCGCTGAGGATCCTGAAACCACGCTCGCTCTTCGACAGGACGCCGAGGCGCAGCGGCACCGTCTCTGCAAGGGTTTGGGCGAGGGAGAACAGGTCGGCCGGATCGCCCTCGATCAGTTCGAGTTCGAGCTCCCAGATGGGAGCGTCCCCGTCCGGCGTCTCGACCCTGCCTTGGTCGAGGGTCGCCGAGATGCGCGAGGTTCCATGGGCCACGGCGCGGGTGCTGCGCTCGATCACGGTGGTGACGACGGCATTGAGGTCGGGCGCGGACGCGCTGCCGAGCACGTCCGGGACTGGTGTATCGTCGATGAGCGACAGGTCCGGGGTCGGGCCGTCCACGGCCCATTCCCATTCCGACCGGTCGAACAGGCCGGCCGCCGACGAGGCGGCCTTCACCGTCTGGACATGGCGCTCCCCGTGCCGGCGCACCCGCAGGGTTATTCCCTGGCGGTGGAGCGCCCGCTCGGCCGTGTCGTAATAGGTGGCGGAGAGGAATTCCGGGTCGGTCGGCCCCTCGACGGCGAGGAGCGGGTGGCGCGCCAGTTCCAACAGTTCGGCGGCGCCGCAATCCAACTTCAGCTCGATTTCCCTCGGGGTAACCATCGGTCGTCCTGTTCTCTGGTCCGGTGTGACGAGTGCCAACGCCCGAGGACCGGTTGTGGATCATCCCCGTGCTTCCCGGGCCGCGCAAGCGCGCTATGCCGCTGCCGGATGGACAAACGTGAGAAATCCCGTAGCTGAGGCGGGATGGCCCGATGAATCGGGCTTCGGTCCGGCGCGCAGGATCATAGGCACGGGATCGTAAGGGTTCGATGACGGTAGACCGGGTAAGGGCCGATCGGCTCCTGGTCGAGAATGGCCATTTCGAGAGTCGGGCAAAGGCCCAGGCGGCAATTGAGGCGGGTCTCGTCACCGCAGACGACCGTCCCGTCACCCGTGCCTCGGACAGGATCGACCGGCGGGCGCGTATCGTGGCGAGCGCTCCCCATCCCTTCGTCTCGCGCGGCGGGCTGAAGCTGCAGGCTGCGCTGGACGCGTTCGGGTTCGATCCGGCTAGCCTTATCTGTCTCGATGTCGGTGCTTCCACGGGAGGCTTCACCGATGCGCTGCTGAGGGCGGGCGCTCGGCATGTCTATGCGGTCGATGTCGGCCGGGATCAGCTCCACGCCTCTCTCCGCGGCGATCCGCGCGTGACCAGTCTCGAGGGCCAGGACGTGCGCGGTCTCGATGCGATGACGATTCCGCTTGCGCCGTCCCTCGTGGCGATCGATGTGAGCTTCATCGCCCTTCGCCTTGTCCTGCCCGCAATCGTGCCGCTCATGGCACCGGGCGCGGCATTGGCCGCCTTGATCAAACCTCAATTCGAGGCGGGGCGCGACCGGGTCGGGCGCGGCGGCATCGTGCGCGACGAGGCCGTCCACCAGGCGGTCTGCGAGGAGGTGACGAACCTCGTCGCCGATCTCGGCCTGTCGGTCCTCGGCCTCATCCCCTCCCCCGTCGCCGGTGGCGACGGCAATCGCGAGTTCCTCATCGGGGCACGCTCTCAGGTGCGCCCATGACGGATAGGACCATGACCGGACAATCGAACCTTTCCACCCTCGAGATCGCGCGTCTCGGACAACGCGGGGATGGCATGGCGACGGATGGCACCATCGTGCCCTATGCCTTGCCCGGCGAGCGCGTCTCGGTTCGCCGCGATGGGGCGCGGGTTTCCCTCGTGGCGGTCGAGACCCCCTCCCCGGACCGGATCGACCCGTTCTGCGGCTATTTCGGAACCTGCGGCGGTTGCGCGGTCCAGCATCTGGCGCCCGAGCCCTACGCCGCCTGGAAGCGGGGCAACCTCGCGCAGGGCCTGGCTCAGGCCGGGATCGAGGTTCCGTGCGAGCCGACCCACGACGCGCATGGATCGGGCCGCCGCCGGCTCACCCTCCATGTGCGCGAGATCGACGGCAAGGGCGTCGCCGGGTTGATGGAGGCGCGCAGCCACGCCCTCGTGGCGATCGATCATTGCCCGATCACGGTCGAGCAGCTGCACCGTGCGCCGGCCGTCGCGCGGGCACTGAGTGCTCCCCTCGGTCATGGGCGCAAACCCCTCGACGTCGCCTTCACGGCCACCGAAGCCGGCCTCGATGTCGACCTGCGCGGACATGGCCCAGTGAGCGAAGGCCTGCGCGCCACGCTGGTGCGGCTGGCGGGCGAACTCGACCTCGCGCGCCTGTCCCTTCACGGCGATATCGTGGTGGAGCGTCGCGCGCCCGCGATCACCACCAGCGCGGCCCGCCTCGTGCCTCCGCCGGGAGGCTTCCTGCAGGCGACGGAGGCCGGCGAGGCCATGCTCGCCGAACTCGTGGTCGCGGCCCTGGACAAGCGCGTGAAGCGCGTCGTCGACCTGTTCGCCGGGGCCGGCCCGTTCACTCTCGCCATGGCCCGTACACGGGATGTCCATGCTGTAGAGGGTGAGGCCGCGGCGATCGCCAGCCTCGACCGGGCGTTTCGGTCGACACCCGGTCTGCGCCGGATCACGAGCGAAACGCGCGACCTTTTCCGCCGGCCGCTTCTCCCTATCGAACTCGAAACCTACGACGCCGTGGTGTTCGATCCGCCGCGCGCCGGCGCGCAGGTCCAGGCCAAACGCATCGCGGAGGCGAAAATCCCCCTGGTCATCGGGGTCGCGTGCGACATCGGCTCGTTTGCGCGCGACGCCGCGACCCTGATCGAGGGGGGCTATCGACTCGAACGGGTCGTTCCTGTCGACCAGTTCAAATACTCGAGCCATCTCGAAATGGTGGGCGTGTTCCGGAAGGATGTCGCCAAGCGCAGGCCCTCACTGAGGTAAGAACCGGTCACCGATGGGCGGTCGGCCACCTCGATCCCAGGGCGCAGTGCGCTGCGGCACATGGCAGGGGGCCGTGAGGTCATGGCAGCCTCGCTCAGAATCCCATGGTCGGCGGGGGCTCTCATCGCCACGTTAGCGGGAGCCAAACCTCACCCCATTCAGGATTCTTCGTCGTGGACGTCTTCACCGCAAAGATGCTGGTTTCCGCAGCCCTCGTCACGGCTATTGCCGGTTTCTCCCTCCTGACCGCTGGTTGGGCCCTGCTCGATGTCTATAGCGACTACCGCAATGGTGCCGAAGAGCGCGCCTCTTCCGCTCACCGGAACTGAGCATTCTCGGGTCCCGATCAGAACAGGGTTCCTTGAGCATCTTCATCGCTGGATCGCGGGCGGTCTTTCGGTGGAATGTTCGCGATCGGGGCCGGTCCGGCACGACCGACCGGGACGGCGAGGTCCGCGCCCTCATTGCGGGCGTCATTGACCCGCGCACTGACCGGATCGAGGGTTAGCCACTCGTCGGGGCATGGCCGACACAGCGCGGCCGCCTCTTCCGGTCCTGTGCCGAGATGGTCGAGCCAGGGCGCGATGGCATCGGGCGACAAGATGGCGGGCATACGGTCATGGACCGCCGCCATTGTGCCGTTGGCGCCCGTGGTGACGATGGCGGCGGTGTCGATCTCGGACCCGTCGGCACCGAGCCAGTTCTCCCACACGCCCGCGAAAGCCATCGGCGCCCCGTCCGCCCGACGGATCATGTAGGGCGTCCGCGTCATGGTCTTGCCGGTTCCCTCCCGGCGCCATTCGTAGAATCCATCGGAGAGGAAGACGCAGCGGCGGTGGCGGATAGCCCCGCGGAACGTCGCCTTCTCCAGCACCGTCTCGACGCGCGCGTTGATGATGAGCGGAAAGCCCTTCGGGTCTTTCAGCCAGCCCGGCAGGAAGCCCCAGCGTACAAGCCGGAAGTGCCGTTCGCCGCGTTCCGCCAGCACGATCGGCACCGGCTGTGTCGGCGCCACGTTGTAGCGCGGCGGGAAGTTCGGCTGCTCGGCATAGCCGTAGAACGCCCGGAAGACATTCGGATCCTGTTGGATGAGGAAGCGGCCGCACATGTGCTTACCTTCGCCAGCCGTCCAGTGCAGGACGAGCCCGATGAGCGGTGCCGACGCTCCAGGGACGCATGAGATCCATCCTGCCCTACAGCCACTTCTTCCAGCGGAAGAACACATACGGCAGCACGGCAGCAACCACCATCATCACCACGGCCATGGGATAGCCGAAGTTCCAGTCGAGCTCCGGCATCGCCTTGAAGTTCATGCCGTAGATCGAGGCGATCAGCGTCGGCGGCATGAACACCACCGCCATCACCGAAAACAGCTTGATGATGTTGTTCTGCTCGAGATTGACGAGGCCCAGCGTCGCGTCCAGCAGGAACTGGATTTTGGACGAGAGGAAGGTCGCGTGCTCCTCCAGCGACTGCAGATCGCGCAGGGTCGAGCGGACGTCTTCGCGCAACTCGCGCGGCGCCTTGGTGGTGCGGTAGGTCGCCGAAAGCGACAGCAGAATGCGCTCCATGGAGACCAGGCTCTCGCGCTGCTTCGAGATCAGGTCTCCCAGGCGCCCGAGTGCCCGGAGCGTGTCCTGCAGGGCGGTGTTGCGGGCCGATGGGTCCTCTTTCTCCTCGAAGATCTTGCCCGAGAGCCGGTCGATCCGCTCGCCCTGGAGCTGAAGCACGTCCGCTGCTCGGTCGATCACGGTCTCGATCAGCCCGGCGAGGATCGTCTCGCCCGACGGAGCGGCGGAGGGCCCGTTGCCGGTCGAGCGGCCGGCCCGCTGGGTGTACATGCGGAAAGCTTGCGGCTCCTCGTAGCGCACCGTGACGAGGCGGTTGCCGCGCAGGATGAAGGTGATGCCGGCGAGCCCCGGTTCGTCCGCGTCGCTGACCTTGCTCAGCACGCGCCCCGTCATGTAGCGCGCCCCGTCCTCCACATAGAGGAGTTCGGAGGGCTCGATGTCCTTCATCTCCTCGCGGGTCGGCACCGAGATGCCCATGAAGGCCTCGACCTTGAGGTCTTCCTCCCGCGTCGGGCGGATCATGTCGAGCCAGACGGTCTCGTCGGGAATGGGATCCTGCAGTTCGAGGGGACGGCGATCGAGCAGGATGTGCCCGGGGCCGGCGATCGGCTGATGGATGAAAATCACGCGTTACGTCTCAGGCGAGGGCCCCGGAAGGCGGTGTGTTCGCATCCGGCACGAAGAAGTCCGGCGCAAGGGGTATACCGGGTGTGACGCGGTATTGTGTGAAGTCCGTGACACCTTGCTCGGCGAGGAAGCTGTCGTCGATGAGGAAGCGGCCGGTGACCTCGCGGGAAGGCTTGAGAAACAGCGCATGGGCGGCATCCGCCATGATCTCCGGTTTGCGGCTCGCCTGGATCAGCGCCTCGCCGCCGAGGAGATTTCGTACGGCAGCCGTCGCGATGGTTGTGCGCGGCCAAAGGGCATTCACGGCGATGCCCTGGCGACGCAATTCGCCGGCGAGGCCGAGTACGCAGAGCGACATGCCGAACTTCGCCATCGTGTAGGCGAGATGCGGCGCGAACCACTTCTCCGCCATGTCGAGGGGCGGCGACAGCATCAGGATGTGCGGGTTCGGTGCCTTCTCCAGGTGGGGGATCGCGTATTTCGAGACCATGTAGGTGCCGCGGGTGTTGATCTGGTGCATCAGATCGAAGCGCTTCATCTCCGTCTGCGGCGTACGGGTGAGCGAAATCGCGCTCGCATTGTTCACGACGATATCGATCCCGCCGAAGGTTTCCGCCGTCCGCGCGATCGCTGCGGCGACACTGGCCTCGTCGCGCACGTCGACGAGGAGCGGCAGGGCCCGACCGCCTGCCGCCTCGATGGCCGCCGCCGCCGTATGGATGGTGCCTTCGAGCTTGGGATGCGGCGTCTCCGTCTTCGCGGCGATGGCGACGTTGGCGCCATCGCGCGCGGCGCGCAGGCCGATGGCGAGGCCGATGCCGCGCGAGGCCCCGGTGATGAACAGGGTCTTTCCCGCCAGGGAGTTCAAATCCATCATGCCCGTTTCCTCATGGTCCAATTTGAAAGCGCGGCGGCTGCGTGCCGTCTAGATCGGTGAAGCCGTATTCCGCGGCGAGATCGCCTGCATGGAGGATGTGCCCGGTACGGACATGGACGATGTGATCGGCGGCCAGGGCCGCCAGGGCCCGGCCGGCATAGAGCGGGCTTTCGGTTGCCCGGTCGGCATGGCCGTTGTCGCGGGCTCGCTCCGTGCCGACGAAACCCGGCGAGAGCCCGAGCACCGTGACGCGATGGGGTGCGAGGTCCTGGGCGCAGGCATAAGCGAGACGGTTCGTCGTCGCCTTGGCAAGGTCGTAGAACACGTCACCCAGATAGCCGGGCTGCGTATCGAACGAGGCGAACGCGATCAGCCCCCGTTTCGCAGAGACCATGGCAGGTGCGACCGCACGCGCCAGGAGAAGGGCCGGTAATGGGCCGGTTTCGAAGAAGGACGAGAGCGGCTCCACGGAGCGTCGCCAGAACGGGGTGCCCCATTCTACTCCATCGGCGTAGCGCTCGCCGTCGAAACCCTCATTGCCGCCCCAGACGCTGGAGACCGCGACATCGATCCGCCCGAAGCGGCGCAAAGCCCATTGGTCGAGGCGATCCACCTCCCGCTCGCTGGTATGGTCGCAGATGTAATGATGGCCGTGGCCGCCTGCGGCATCGACCGCACGGGCCGTATCCTCGATCGTCTCCGGCCTACCCTCGGTGCGAGGCCCCGTCTCGCTCGATCGTGCCGTGACGATCACCGTGGCGCCGGCTTCGCCCAATCCACGTGCAAGGCCCCGTCCGACGCCGCGCGAAGCCCCGGCCACGAGGCAGATCGCGTTGCTCAGGTCGGGCGCATTCCTGCTCACGGTGCTTTCGTTTTCCCGAGGAAGCGCGCGAAGGCTTCCTGCGCCTCAGGCGCTCGCAAGCGTTCTTCGAAGGCCACGGCCTCGGCTTCCAATGCGGCCTCGACGTCGGCCTGGTCGCCACGGATGAGCTTGCGGGTCGCCGCGACCGCCCCCCGTGGCAATCCGGCGAGGCGGGCGGCCTGGGCCATGGCGTGATCCTCCAGAAGGTCGGATGCGACGACATCGTTGACGAGACCCAGCCTCCGAGCCTCGTCGGCATCGAGGGGCTGTGACAACAGCAGGAGTTCGGTGGCCTTCAGGAGCCCGACCCGTCGCGGAAGCAGATAGGACGAGGCCGCCTCCGGCACGAGGCCGAGTTCTACGAACGGCATCCGGAACCGCGCCGCCGGGCTGGCATAAACGAGGTCGCAATGCAGCGTCAGCGTCGTGCCGATCCCCACCGCGATCCCGTCCACCGCCGCTACCATCGGCGTGGCGGTCCGGGCGAGCTGCCGGATGAAATGCAGGGCGGGTGCTTCCGTGAAAGGCCGTCGCGCACCCGCGACGAAATCGGCGAGGTCGTTGCCCGCGCTGAACGCGCCCGGCGCCCCGGCGAAAACGATGGCGCCGATGCTCTCCGATGAATCCGCCTGCGCGAGCGCTTCCCGCATGGCGTCGTACATCGCGCCGGTGAGCGCGTTCTTCTTGTCCGGCCGGTCGGGACGGATCAGGCGGACGCCGTCCGATGTGTCGTGGATCGCGATGTGCTCGGTCATGTGTGTCCTCGCTTTCCGGCGATCTCTCTCCCGTCTGGCCGCTAGTCCCTCTCCCCTCTGCGGGAGAGGGTGGCCCGCGAATGCGGGTTGGGAGAGGGGAGCGCGCCGTCCGGAGAGGTCGTCCCCTCTCCCGCCTGCTCCGCAGGCACCCTCCCCCGCAGAGGGGGGAGGGTCTTCGTACTCATCCCGCCAAGGCCAGCATACCGTCCTGCGTGAACCCGCCACCATCGACGACGCTCTGTTCCAACCCGTCCGCCGCCGTGAGCAGGTTCTCGGCGAAGAACCGCGCCAGCGCGATGCGGGCGCAGTGGGCGGGATCGGTCTCGCCGGTCTTGAGGGCGGCATTCGAGGCGAGCGCCGCAAGGGCGAGGCAGGTCGCGCCTTGTGCGAGGCCGAACAGGCGCAGATACGGCGTCGCTCCGGCCTGGGCCTCCTCCGGACGGTTCGAGGCCAGGGCCTTCAGCAGGAAACTCGTCGCCCGGTCGAGGCTTTCGATCCCGGCGCGCAGGCGCGGGCCGAGATGGCCGAAAGCGGGTGTCGCATCCTTCTGGACCGCCTCGGCCACGCGACGCATGGAGGCCAGCTGCGCCCTCACGGTGGCCCCGCCATTCAGCAGCAGCTTGCGCGCCACGAGGTCGATGGCCTGGATGCCGTTGGTGCCCTCGTAGATCGCCAGGATGCGTGCGTCGCGCATGTGCTGGGCCGCGCCCGTCTCCTCGACGAAGCCCATGCCGCCATGGACCTGGACGCCCAGAGACGTGACCTCGTTGGCGATGTCGGTGGAGAACGCCTTGGCTACGGGGGTCAGCAACGACGCCCGGTCGTTCGCTTGCTTGCCTTCGGGGCCGCGCGCGGCATCGAGGGCTTCGGCCGTGAGGTAGCAGATGCCGCGGGCGGCCGCCGTATAGGCTTTCATCGTCAGCAGCATCCGCTGCACGTCGGGATGCTCGACGATGGGGCTGACGGGATCGGACGAGCCCGCCGCCTTGCCCTGGCGACGGTCGCGGGCATAGGTCAGCGCCTGCTGGTAGGACCGTTCGGCGACGCCCACCCCCTGCAGCCCGACATTGAGCCGGGCCGAATTCATCATCGTGAACATGCAGGCGAGGCCACGGTTCTCCTCGCCGATCAGCCAGCCCGTGGCGCCGCCGTTATCGCCGAAAGCCATCGAGCAGGTCGGCGAGCCATGAATGCCGAGCTTATGTTCCAGCCCCGAGCAGCGCAGGTCGTTGTGGCTGCCGTCGGGAAGGATCTTCGGCACCAGGAACAGGGAGATGCCGCGCGTTCCGGCCGGGGCGTCCTTCAGCCGGGCGAGGACGAGATGGACGATGTTGTCCGCCATGTCGTGCTCGCCATAGGTGATGTAGATCTTCGACCCGACGATGCGGTAGCTCCCGTCCCCCGCCGGCTCGGCGCGGCTGCGCAGGAGGGACAGGTCCGAACCCGCCTGGGGCTCGGTGAGGTTCATCGTGGCGGTCCACTCGCCGGAGACGAGTTTTTCGAGATAGCGCTCCTTCAGGTCCTCGGAACCGTGTTTCGACAGCGCTTCGATCCCGCCGGCGGTCAGGAGCGGGCACAGCGCGAAGCTGATGCTGCCGGCATTCCACATCTCGCTGCAGGCGGCGTTGAGGAGCAGTGGAAGCCCTTGACCGCCATATTCGGGTTCGGCGCTCAGGCCGTTCCAACCGCCCTCGATCCAGGTGCGATACGCGTCGGGCCAGCCCGGCGACGTGGTCACGGCACCGTCCTCGAGGCGCGCGCCCTGCCGATCCCCGATGGTGTTGAGGGGCGCGATCACGGCGTCGGCCACCCGGCCGGCCTCTTGCAGGATCGCGTCCGCATCCTCCAACGTCAGGTCGCCATGGGCGCCCGAGGCGATGGCGGCATCGAGCCGAGCGACATGGCGCAAGGCAAAGCTGATCTCGGCAACCGGCGTGCGATAGCTCATGGACGTATCTCCCGCGTCGTCTCGAGCGACGCTTCACCCTGTGTTTGGCGCGCGAGCCGACCCGGCGACAGGTCGGTCACGTCGTTCGCCGATAGGCATAGGCAAGACCGCATCGCGGGGATAGGCAGTCGCTGGAGCAGGACACCGCACGACGCCGCACGTCATCCGGGCAGGAGATAGTTTAGATATGAACGATCTCGCGTCAATCCCCGGCCAGACCTTGATGCTCGGTATCGACGAGGCTGGAATCGAGCGATCCGCGAATCTCCTTCGCGCGGGCGCTCTGGTCGCCTTTCCCACGGAGACCGTCTACGGGCTCGGCGCCGACGCCACCGATTCCGATGCCGTCGCGCGGATCTACACGGCGAAGAATCGCCCGAGCTTCAACCCCCTGATTGCCCATGTGCCAGGTCTCGACGCGGCCCGGCGCGAAGGCGTCTTCGACGAGATCGCCCTGCGTCTCGCGGCCGCGTTCTGGCCGGGACCGCTGACCCTCGTCGTTCCGGTCGCCCCGGGGGGGACGGTCAGTGACCTCGGCCGAGCCGGTCTTCCCAGCGTCGCCCTGCGCATCCCGGCCAGTCCCGTCGCCCTCTCCCTTCTGGAGAGGGTCGGGCGGCCGGTGGTGGCGCCCTCTGCCAACCGGTCGGGACGTGTGAGCCCGACGCGAGCCGAGCATGTCCTCGCCGATCTCGACGGTCGTATCGCCGCGATCCTCGATGGCGGGAGCACCTCGGTCGGCCTGGAATCCACCGTCATCGCTTGTCTCGACGGTCGGGCACGCCTGCTCCGCCCCGGCGGTGTGACGCGGGAGGTGGCGGAAGCGGTTTTGGGCTTTGCCCTCGATACCGGAAACCATCCTGGCGAGGCACCGATCGGCCCCGGTCTCCTCGCTTCGCATTACGCTCCTCGGGCGGCCGTGCGACTTGACGCGTTGCGGATCGAGCCGGATGAGGCGGTTCTGCTGTTCGGGCGAGATGTACCGCCCGGTACGGACGCAGCGAAAGCGCGCCTCAACCTCAGCGAGACCGGCAGCCTCGAAGAGGCAGCGTCCGCTCTCTTCTCCGCCCTACGCCATCTGGACGCTGCCGGTACCGGGATCATCGCGGTCGCTCCGATCCCCCGGACGGGCCTCGGCGAGGCGATCAACGACAGGCTACGCCGGGCGGCGGCGCCCCGCTGAAATTATTTCTTGGTTTGAGGGAACCGAGTCGGCGCGAAGGCGTTCAACTATCACGAAGGTCAGTTCAGCCCCCAAATGACCTTCTCCCTTTCAAGGCTCGGATTCGTCCGAGTCTTTTTTCTTGCGTGCAATTGGTGAACGACCAAACGAGCCTCGCACCATGTGCGAGGCTCGTCACCAACCCGACGTCGATCAGACGGCGAGCTTGGCGGCGATGCCGGCGACATGTTTGCCCTGGTACCGGGCACCATCGAGTTCGACACCGCTCGGCTGACGGCTTCCGTCGCCATCGGCGATCGTCGAGGCACCATAGGGCGTGCCCCCCTTCACCTGCTCGACACCGTTCTGGCCGGGGAAAGAATAGGGCAATCCCACGATGACCATGCCGTGGTGCAGGAGCACGGTGTGGAAGCTGGTGAGTGTCGTCTCCTGGCCGCCATGCTGTGACGCCGTGGATGTGAAGACCGAGCCGACCTTTCCGACCAGCTTACCCTGCGCCCAGAGGCCGCCGGTCTGATCGATGAACTGCTTCATCTGGGCAGTCATGTTGCCGTAGCGTGTGGGCGTACCGAAGATGATCGCATCATAATCGGCCAGTTCGTCCACGGTGGCGATGGGGGCCTGCTGGTCGAGCTTGTAGTGGAACTGCTTGGCGACCTCGTCGGGAACGAGTTCCGGGACACGCTTCACGCTGACATCGGCCCCGGCTTCGCGGGCACCCTCAGCGACGGCGTTCGCCATCTGCTCCACATGTCCCCAGGACGAGTAATAGAGGACCAGAACCTTCGTCATCATTCTCACTCCAGATCGAAAGACGCCGCAACGCAGCTTTGTGCAGTGGCCGATATTGGTGAGGACGGGCCTTGCGGAAATGCCCTACTCTGCAAAATTCGTCTTGCGTCAATGCAAGGTCGCAACGGTTCGATGGGGTGCTGCGTGGCCGATTGGGACGATTTCCGCCTCGTGCGCGCGATCGCCGAGCAGGGTGGCCTGACCCGTGCCGCCGATCATCTCGGCATCAATCATTCGACCGCGTTCCGCCGCCTCTCTGCCATCGAGTCGTCGATCCAGGCACGGCTCTTCGAGCGGCACCGGTCGGGCTATGTTCCCACCGAGGCGGGTCGCGCCATGATCCTCGCCGCCTGTCGGATGGATGACACTGTCGCGCAGTTCAACCGTGAACTCGCGGGCCAATCGTCGGAGCCTGCCGGTGATGTGCGCATCACCGCACCGGCGGGCCTCGCAACCGGAGTCCTCATGCCGATCTTCGCGGGGTTTCGACGACGCTACCCGCGTATCTGCCTCGAACTCGTTCTGGCCGAGGAATCGCTCAATCTCTGCAAGGATGCCGATGTGGCGATCCGAGCTAGTGATCGACCACCGCCCAACCTCGTCGGACGACGCTTAGCGACCAGCAACTGTGCCATCTACGGGACACAGGATTACGTGGGTCGCGCTATGGCCGACAGTCCATGGGTCTATCCGAGCGCTGCCGTGGCAGGCGGTCGATTCGCCGCCTTCGCGAAATCCCGCATCGCGGCGGGAAACGTCGCCATTTCGATCAACACGGTGCTGGGCCTGCGCGAGGCGATCGAGGCCGGGTGCGGTATCGGACCGCTACCGCGCTGGGAGGCGGATACTCGTCCAAACCTGTTCCGCCTTTCAGAGAACGAACCCGAACTCGCGACCTCGCTCTGGGTTCTGACCCACGCCGAGCTGCGTCATGCTCCACGGGTCAGAGCGCTCATGGATGTCATCGCCACCGAAATCGCGGCGATGCGGCCATTGATCGAAGGGATCGGTTCCTAATTCACCCGATGGCTTCGATTTCGATCTCGTGGCCATTCACCTCGACGGTATCGCCCACGCTTTTCCCCGTCAGAGCCTTCGCCATCGGTGAAACGTAGGAAATCGAGCCCTTGGTCGGATCCGCCTCGTCTTCGCCAACGATGCGGAATTTCTGCTTGGCACCGTCCTCTTTCAGGATCGAGACCGTCGACCCAAAATGGACCGTCTCGCCATCCATCGGCTCGACGAGTTCGGCCGAGCCGAGACGCGCGGTCCAATAGGCCAGTTCACGGGTGACACGGGCCTCATCGGCCTTGGCGCCAGCCGTCAGCGCGGAAAATTCCGACTGCAGCCGAGCGACTTCGGCTTCCATCTGGGCGAGACCCTGGGGGGTGACGAAATTGGTGTGGGGCGAGATGGGGCGATCGGGAAGATCCTCGAACGCTTCTCCGCCTTCGCGCTCTTTGATAAATGCACTGCTCATGAAGACGGCAATGCTCCGCAATCATAACGGTTCCGCTCCGGGTCACCCGATGGTGACGACGGTGCGGCCACGCGTCCGCCCCTCGAGGATTTCCTCGGCGAGCGTCCCCACCTCCGAAAGTGGCACTGTGCTCGTCATTTTGGCGAGGAGGCTTCGGTCGAGGTCCCGCGCGATCCGCGCCCAGGCTTCCCTGCGCTTTGGCAACGGGGTGGTGACACTGTTGATGCCGAACAGCGTCACGCCGCGCAGGATAAAGGGTGCCACCGAGGTCGGCAGGTCCATGCCTCCGGCGAGGCCGCAGGCCGCGATGGCACCGTCGGCCTTGGTGGATGCGAGGAGATTGGCGAGCGTCGTCGAGCCGACGGCATCGATGCCCGCTGCCCAGCGCTCTTTCGCCAGAGGCTTTCCGGGATTCGCGAGCTCGCTCCGGTCCATGATCTCGGCAGCGCCCAGCGACGTCAGGTAATCCGCCTCGCCCGAACGACCGGTCACGGCGATGACATGCCATCCAGCCTTGGCAAGCAGCGCCACGGCGACCGATCCGACACCGCCGGACGCACCCGTAACGATGGCGGGGCCGTCGGCAGGGGTGAGGCCGTGGGAATCGAGGGCCATGACGCAGAGCATGGCGGTATAGCCGGCGGTCCCCACCGCCATCGCCTCTTCGGGCTTCAGCCCATCCGGCAACGGCACGAGCCAGTCGCCCTTCACCCGCGCTCGCTCCGCATAGGCGCCGAGATGGCTCTCGCCCACACCCCAGCCGGTGAGCACGACGGCGTCGCCGGGCTTGTAGTCGGGATGGTCCGAAGTCTCCACGATGCCGGAAAAGTCGATGCCGGGGATCATCGGGAAACGTCGCACGACGGGCGAACGGCCGGTCATAGCCAATCCGTCCTTGTAGTTGAGGGTCGAATGCGTGACCCGCACGGTGACGTCGCCGTCCATGAGATCTGCTTCGTCGAAATCCGTGAAGCGGAGATTCTGTCCCGCTTCGCTCTTTTCGATCACCCACGCCTTGAACGTCGCCATATCCGCCGGTCTCCTCTCGCCTAGAAGGTGACCTGTGTCGAGGGCGCCCTGAATCAAGACGGCCCCGGGCGGTGAGACGCCCGAGGCCGAGACGACGTCGCCGCGGATCAGATCAATATCCGTCGTAAATGCTGCCGGTGGAGAAGCCGAGGCCGACACCGACATCGGCCGAACTCGCACCGGTGATGCCGAACGCATCGGGAATAGAGCCGATCAGAGGAGCGCGGGGGGAGCCGGCATAGCCGCTTCGATAGCCGCCACCATGAGCGGGCACCCAGCCCGACCGTCCGCGCGAGACCAGGACGGTGCGCTGGACGCTGGCATATTCCGCAGGGATCGTCTCGGGGATCGTCTGGCCAGGCTGGGCCAGGATGCGGCGATGGCGCGTTGCGAAGCGCGGCGGAACGTCGACCCAGCAGCCGATCATCTGGCCGTAGGCGTCCCGGCGTGTCTGCCAGACGCGGCCGCCCGGAGAGATCTGGACTTGTTCGGCGACAGTCTCGAACACCGGGGGAATGGAGCGATAGACGGTCCGCGCCGGGCGGACGAGAACGCGCTCGGAGACGGTGTCGTAGACGGGCGGCGTAGTGACGTGACGGTAGCATTCGGCGCCGCCACAGCCTCCGGCCTGGGCCGATGTCGCGAGAATCGAGGTACCGAGCAAGGCGCCGGCAAGGGCGAAGGCGGACAGCGTGAAATGGGCGACCGGCGCGGTCATGATGAAATCCTCGACTCTAAAACGCGATGTGATTGGCGTGCGGCCCATGACGGCACGCACCCCTCGACGCATTAGAGGCGGTCAAGTTGCGCTCGGAGCAAGCTGTATTGCAGATCAGGGTAAAATTAACCCTGGCTTAAGACTACGCAATTTTCACTCTGCTTAAGTAAAGCGTGCGATGTCGATTCACGAGGCGTTAAACCGGATTCAGGTCTGACCGCGCTTGAGCTGGTAGAAGATGTGGCGGCCGATCACGTCCATCTTTTTCAGGCGCCTCGACCAGCCCGGCTTTACGTAATCGGCGTGATAATGCGTGGCGCCACCGACCTCGCTGAGATAGGTCCGCCCCTCGATGACCGCGCTGGCGATGCGGCTGGCGCTCTGCCAGGACGGGCCGTCGGTGATGCGCAGCGATTTGCCTTCGCAAGCGAAGGAGAACTGGCAGCCCATATAGCGATGCCGGTTCTGGTAGACGACACCGCAGACATTCGACGGGTAGAGGCCGCTCTTGACGCGGTTCAGAACCACCTGGGCCACGGCGGCCTGACCGTCCTCGGGCTCGCTCCGGGCTTCGAAATAGACAGCCTCGGCGAGGCAGCGCTGTTCCCGATCGATGGAATCGGGGCCGATCAGGTCGGCATAGCGATGCCGGGCGTCCTCGGGGGTGGCGTCGGCGATGCCCGGTGCAAAGTCTTTCCTTGGCGAGAAGCCGGGGATCATCAGGCTCGCCGCCGCGACTTCGATGGGCGTGGCATCAGCCGGGGCCGGTGTCGTCGACGACAGGGCGACGGCGCGCGGGATGGCGGGTGTAGCACCGTCCGAGGGCTCATCGCCTTCGTCGTCGCTGGCCGCTTCCTGCGGGAGGGTGAAGCCGGAATTCGGCTCCAGGTCTGGCGACCAGATCGCGGAGCCGGGAACCAGCATTCCCGCATCGCTGCCCGAAAGGTTTACGTTGACGACGGGCACTTTCCCAATCTGGCCAGCGCCTGCCTCGTGGTTCGGGTAGAGCCGCTCCGTCGCCTTCGCATCGACACGGCGGCGGATTCCCGGCGTATCGTGGGGGAGCCGCAGGGCGATCCTGGCCACGCCCTGTCCCGTCAGACCGGAGGCGGAATGGTCGGTTCCGGCGCTTGCCGTGAAGGAGACGACGAAGCCCAGGGCGAGGGTCCAGGGCACCATCGAGGCGCGAAACCAGGGCCGTTGGCTAGGGCGGCGAACGCGTTTCGTACTCACGACCAAACAACCCGGTTAAGGACCTGACCTCACTGTCGCCGCGCATGGGGGAGCAGAAGGTACGATCCAAACTATCGGGCGTTATGGTTGCGAGTGTCTTAAGAAGACGCGCGGGATCACGTGCCGCGAAGACCTTGATCGGCCCCCACGAAAACCTGCAACACGTCCCTTAAAGGCTTCCGGGCCGGCCGTGTGTGACCGCTAGGGCGCCTACGAGAGCATTGATGCTGGAGCGTCCCTTGGTTTCGGCGATGCGCTCTGCATCAGTATTGCTTTGGGTCGCGACAGCGAAGATGAGAAGGGCGATGGTCGCAAGGCCGCCGAGCGCCGAGACGACCCAGAAATAGGCCTGCTGGACGACCCGCGGTACCGGCACGGCATGCGAGGTTTCAGAGAGAAAAACAGGGGGTTGGCTCGAGTCGCTCATGGTCGGCGTTCCCGCGCGTTCAAAGCCATCCCACCCAGCCGGGAGCGTCGTCGCGCTTTGGTCTGGCACTAGCACTCAACGTGCCGAAGCGACATCGGTTCAAGGGGTATTCGGAGATTTATTCAACGACATTTCTCCTGGCGCAGCGCGACGAAAAAGGGCGGCCATCGGCCGCCCTTTCAGGTCTTCCTGTCCTGATGGACCGGCACTCAGCCGCGAGTCTTGTCCCGCGTAGCGAGGGCTGCCTGGGCGGCAGCGAGGCGCGCGATCGGCACGCGATAGGGCGAGCAGGAGACGTAATCGAGCCCGACCTCCTGGCAGAAATGGATCGAGGCCGGATCGCCGCCATGCTCGCCGCAGATGCCGAGCTTGATGTCGGGACGGACCGCCCTGCCCCGCTCGACGCCGATGCGAACGAGTTCGCCCACGCCTTCCTGATCGATCGAGATGAAGGGATCGGCGGACAGGATGCCCTTCTGGGTATAGGCCCCGAGGAACGTCGCGGCGTCGTCGCGCGAGATGCCGAGCGCGGTCTGCGTCAGGTCGTTGGTGCCGAAGGAGAAGAACTCGGCGGTCTTGGCGATGTCGCCCGCGCGAAGGGCCGCACGCGGCAACTCGATCATGGTGCCGACCTGATAGGACAGCGTCGCGCCAGTCTCCTCTGTGACGGCCTTCGCCATGGCGTCGATGCGCGCCTTGACGATGTCGAACTCCATCTGGGTGAAGACCAGCGGAACCATGATCTCGGCGGTGACGGGGGCATCCGTCTCCTTGGCGGCCTGGACGGCGGCCTCGAAGATGGCGCGGGCCTGCATCTCCGCGATCTCCGGGAAGGCGATGGCGAGGCGGCAGCCACGGAAGCCGAGCATCGGATTGAACTCGTGCAGCTCGGTCATCCGGCGGCGGAGCTTCTCCTCGGACACGCCGGTGCTCTTGGCGACGTCCTGCACTTCCGCATCGGTATGCGGCAGGAACTCGTGCAGCGGCGGATCGAGCAGACGGATCGTCACCGGCAGGCCCGACATGATCGTGAACAGCTCGACGAAGTCCTGGCGCTGATAGGGCAGGATCTTTGCCAGGGCCGAACGGCGGCCTTCTACGTCGTCGGCGAGGATCATCTCGCGAACGGCGACGATGCGGTCCCCTTCGAAGAACATGTGCTCGGTACGGCACAGGCCGATACCCTCGGCCCCGAAGTTGCGGGCGGCGCGGGCATCGGTGGGCGTGTCGGCATTGGTGCGCACCTTCATGGTGCGAACCTTGTCGGCCCAGCCCATCAGGGTCGCGAATTCACCGGAGAGCGACGGCTCCAGCATCTTCACTTCGCCGAGGAGGACCTGGCCGGTGGAGCCGTCGATGGTGATCTTGTCGCCGGCCTTCAGCGTCGTGCCCGCCACCGTGAGGGTGCCGGCCTTGTAATCGACGCGGATCGTGCCGACGCCCGAGACGCAGGGCTTGCCCATGCCGCGGGCGACCACCGCGGCGTGCGAGGTCATGCCGCCGCGCGTGGTGAGGATGCCCTCGGAGGCGTGCATCCCGTGGATGTCCTCGGGGCTCGTCTCGATCCGCACGAGGATACACTTGCGCTCGGCCTTGCGGGCGGCCTCGGCATCCTCGGAATTGAACACGATCTCGCCGGTGGCCGCACCCGGCGATGCCGGCAGGCCGGAGGCGATGATCTTGCGCTCGGCTTTCGGGTCGATGGTGGGGTGGAGCAGCTGGTCGAGGGCGGCGGGCTCTACCCGGCCGATCGCCTCCTCCTCGGTGATCAAGCCTTCGGCGGCGAGATCCACGGCGATGCGCAGAGCCGCCTTGGCGGTGCGCTTGCCGTTGCGGGTCTGGAGCATCCAGAGCTTTCCGCTCTCGATGGTGAACTCCATGTCCTGCATGTCGCGGTAATGGGTCTCGAGCAGCCCATAGATCCGTACCAGCTCGGCATAGGATTCGGGCATCGCCCGCTCCATCGACGGCTTGTCGGACTTGGCCTCGATCCGTGCCTTCTCGGTGATGTCCTGCGGGGTGCGGATGCCCGCCACCACGTCTTCGCCCTGGGCGTTGATGAGGAACTCGCCGTAGAGCGCCCGCTCGCCGGTGGAGGGGTTGCGGGTGAAGGCGACGCCCGTGGCCGAGGTGTCGCCCATATTGCCGAACACCATGGCCTGGACGTTGACCGCCGTGCCCCAACTCTCGGGGATGCCGTTGAGCTCGCGGTACTTCTTGGCGCGCGGAATCATCCACGAGCTGAACACCGCGCCGATGGCGCCCCAGAGCTGGTCTTCGGCACCCTGCGGGAAGTCGGCGCCGTGCTCGTCGCGGACGATCTTCTTGTAGAGACCGATCATGTGCTTCCAGTCCTCGGCACCGAGTTCGGTATCGAGGCTGAAGCCCTTGGTCTCCTTGTAATGCTCCAGCGCCTCCTCGAAGGCGTGGTGCTCCACATCGAGTACCACGTTCGAGTACATGGTGATGAAGCGGCGGTAGGAATCGTAGGCGAAGCGCGGATCGCCGGAGCCTTCGGCCAGGGCCTCGACGGTTGTGTCGTTCAGGCCGAGATTCAGCACCGTGTCCATCATGCCCGGCATGGAAGCGCGAGCACCGGAGCGGACCGAGACGAGAAGCGGGTTCTTCGGGTCACCGAAGCCGCGGCCGGTAAGAGCTCCGACAGCATCGAGCGCGGCCTGGACCTCGGCCTTCAGTTCCGTAGGGTACTGACGATCGTTGTCGTAATACCAGGTGCAGACTTCAGTCGTGATGGTGAAACCCGGAGGCACTGGGAGACCGAGATTGGACATCTCGGCGAGGTTTGCGCCCTTGCCTCCGAGGAGGTTGCGCATGGAGGATTGACCCTCCGCCTTGCCGTCGCCGAACGAGTAGACCCACTTCGCCATCGCCAATGATCCGCTTGCAACAATCGGGGATGTCATACCCCTAGATGCCCCGTTGAACCATTGCATGCTGCAATGCAAGATGAACGGCCCTTAGGCGGTCATCACGCGTAACGGGCAGCGGGATTTGTCATCCGATCATGACACAGGGTTAAGACATCTTCATTCCTGTGATCGACGAACAGGATTCTGATTCGTCTATCTGTCGGCTCGTGGCTGGTTGCTGAGGCCCCCGACGGGGATCGGGGGGCATCATCGAATGACCCGGTGAACATCACCCGTCATTCGCCTAAACCCGCATTCCAAAGCTCCAGGAAAACGGGTCGAATCCGCCATGCCGACGGCTTGGCTTGGCATTCAGGCGCGATATTTTCCGTTGCGCTTGACCAGCACCCGCGTGCCGACGGGGACGCGCTCGAACAGATCGACGATGTCCTCGTTCAGCATGCGGACGCAGCCGGAGGACATCTGTTCACCGATGCTCCAGGGTTCGTTGGTGCCATGGATGCGGAACAGGATGTCCCGATTGTTCTGGTAGAGATAGAGGGCGCGGGCCCCCAGCGGATTGTCCACCCCGCCCTTGCGGGTCCTCGGCAGGTCGGGGTTGAGGGAGACCATCGTGGTGGTGGGGCTCCAATCCGGCCACACGCCCTTTCGTCCGACCTTCGCTTCGCCTTTCCAGGAGAAGCCGAGCTTTCCGACGCCGATGCCGTATTGCCGGGCCGTGCCGTCCTCCTGCACCAGGGCGAGCTGGCGGTTGTCGATGTCGACGACGATGGTGCCCGGCTTTTCCGCCCCGGTATAGCGAACCACCTGCCGACGATATTTCGGATCGAGCCGCGACGTATCCACCAGCGGCACGTCGTAGGGCTTATCCGGCATCGAACCCGTATACCAGGCGGCCTCATCATCCTGCGCCACGGTCATGGGCCCACGAGAATTGCATGCGGCCAATGGAGCGATGACGAGCAGGCTGAGAAGGACACGGCGGATATGCATCGAGGGCTCCACGAAAGTGGTCGTCGGGCGGATCATTGCCCTCATGACTACCGTCCGATGGCCGACGATGTTGTGTCTTTCACGTCGCAGCAGGAGGGAACATGCCCGCCATCTCCGCTTTACGAGAGGCAGTGCTCGCGGATTCAGCTCGTCTGGCTCAGCTGATCTTGATCGTTCGGCGCGCTGACGCCGAGCCGTTTTCCGTCCCGCTCGCTCGTCTCAAGCGGTGTGCCGACAGGAAGGCCTGACCACGGGGAGTGTCGTTCGGAGCCCGGCCCGCAGGTTCGGGTCTTTCGCGACATCGACCGTCAGGCTGATCCCATCGCAATCGGCCTGGCACCGAAGACGAGGCTGCGGAACTACGGAATGTCGAAGGCTGGGCCGCTGTCCCATCTTCACCTTGCGTTGATATCTTGACGAACGATGATCTCCGGGGCGCCGTACATGCGGACGTGAAGCATCGTAATCTCCAGTGCGGCCTGAAGCCGAACTTTCGGTTAGGGCTCCCATCCCACGGAGTGGTGTTCCCGGTTGAGTTGCCCTTCTCGAGCTCGATAACTTATCTCAGGTTGAGTTCGGTCGATGCGCTGAGGCAAGCTGCGTTGCTCCGCCGGGCCGGGCGGGGCATGCTCGACCCCGATGCGGCAGGGCCGCCGGAAACCGAGACGACGTGATGGCCGATACGCAAACCTTCACCACGACCGAGGTCGACGAGCCCCTCGCCGACCTCGCGCCGGCGATTCATCTCGACCATTGCGTCATCCACGTCTCCGATTGGGAGCGCTCGACTGCGTTCTATCGCGACGTGCTGGGCGCGGAGGTGATCTCTCGCGGGAAGGGCTTCGCCTATCGGTTCGGCGGCGTTCAATTGAACGTCCACGGCCCCGGCCTGTCGCCGACTCCGCTGGCCGAACGCCCGGTGATGCCGGGCGGCAGTGATCTTTGCTTTCGGTGGTCAGGGTCCATCGACGACGCGCTCACGCATCTCGCGGCGAAGGGCGTCCCCGTCGAACTCGGTCCTGTCGAGCGCAATGGCGCCGCCGGTACGGGGATCAGCGTTTATTTTCGCGACCCCGATGGTTCGTTGATGGAATTCATCACCTATCCGACGGATTGACGGTGCCGCCTCAGCTGCGCCGTTCCGCCAGCTGCTGGTTCGTATGTTCGAGACGCAGGGCGAGTTCACGCATCACCGCGATGCTGATTTGCGGAAACTGAGCCAGCAATTCGAGGAACACCGTCCTGTCGATCCGCAAGGCGGTGATCGCTGTGTCGGCCTGCACGGTGGCAGAGCGCGGCTGGTCGGCCAGGATGCCCATTTCGCCGACCAACGCGTTCGCCCCGAGAAGGGCGAGCCGGAATGGGCCGAACGGCCCGTCGATGGTGACGGCGGCTGAACCGTCGAGAATGAGATACGCGGCATCCGCCACATCGCCGCGGGCGAAGAGCTGTTGCCCCGCTTCGAAATGTACCCGCTCACTGGTGAAGGCCAGGAGCTTCAGGCGGGACGGTTCTACCCCGCGAAAGAGCGGCACCTGTCGGAGTGACGAGACCTCAGTGTCGAGGGTCATGATGGGACGACCATTCTGAGCGCTCCGCTGGAAGACGCTGACCGATGGGCGCCTTCATCCCGCGCATCCATGCGGTTTGCCCAGGCATTGTCCAGCCCCGCGCATTCTCACGGCGAAGAGGGGCGGCCTCGCGCGCTGACATACGTCACCGTCGATGATTCGTTGCATCTGAGGCGGGTTGTCGCGGTATCCAGGCGCTTTCTCGCAATGACCAGCCGGCATGGATTAAATGGCGGCAGGCATTTGTCTTCAGCAAGGTTGGCCGAGGAACCATCGATATTGGCGAAGGTTGTCATCTTCGAGAACCATATGCTGAGGAGGCGCTGATGGCATCAGGAAATTCTACCTCAAAGCGAGGTTTTGCATCGATGGATCTGGAGCGGCAACGCGAGATCGCGAGCAAAGGTGGACGGAGTGTTCCGGCGGAAAAGCGATCGTTTTCTCAGGATCGCGAGCTTGCTTCGTCCGCGGGACGCAAGGGCGGTCAGTCGACCACACCCGGCCGGTCCGGCGAAGACTAAATTCCATTTGTTGGAAGAGACAAGGCGCGTACCGAGATCCGGTGCGCGCCTTTCTTGTTTGAGGCGACCGAATATCGAGTTCGTCCGCCGTTTTAGGCGCAACAGTAAAAAGCCCTCCGTCATCAACGAAGGGCTTGCGGGTCTCGAAGTTCAGTGTCGGTCTGTTGCTTATGCGATGCAGCGGCCTGGGATCATGCGGCGTGCTTCCGGGCCGGCCAAAGAGCTGATTGCTCCCTCACAGCCATCCCTCATGGTTCTGCGAGGCTTCAGCACGGGCTTTTCCGTTGAAACGGTATCCTGGTCCGACGAGAACGCCGGTGCCCTGCGCTCATTCGAGACCGCCGTCGTCACACGGAGCACGGCGATGTCGCTTCCACCGATCTGCGCCGGTGAGTGAATGATGGCCGGCGTCAAGCTCGCGGGAACCTGCTGGCTCGTCGCAACGGGATGCGACCAGCGGTCTGCTTCGCGCTGAACGACCGGTATGACAAGCATCGTCAGGAGGGCAGCCGGTCCACCGACACTCAGGATCAATCCAGACCGAAGCATTGTCGTAATCTCCAAGCGGAGCTTGACAGGATGCTGGACAACGCGACCTGATCGTCGCGAGTTCCTTGACTGGTCTAAAAACTTTACGGCCAGTAAACGACGGGCTCGTTGTTGCAAACATTTTTCCGGGACCAGGGTACCGCCCGTTAAGGCGCGTTGCGGAAAAACCACGCGCGTGGTCAAAATGGCCGAATCCGCATTTTTTGGAACCCTGTTGCATCATGTTCGTTACCAAATCACCCGGCCGCCTGGTCCTCCCCCCGCATCCCCCTTGTGCATTGGCCGGAAACTTTTCACGGGTCGGACATTCGTCCGGCCCGTTTTTATTGATCGGTTGTCCAAGCAAGAATGGAAAAGCCCCGATCGAGGATCGGGGCTTTCTGATTCACCGGTGGTGTCTGTGACTGTCGGACGATCAGCCGGTCTTCTCGCGGCGACGGGCGCTCTGCTGGAAGAACAGAGCTTGACTGATCACCGCGGAAACATTGGCGGGCTGGAACGGCTTGGCGATCAGGAAGGCGGGCTCGGGCCGCTCGCCAGTGAGGAAGCGCTCGGGATAGGCAGTGATGAAGATCACCGGCACCTCGAACGTCTTCAACAGATCGTTCACAGCGTCGAGCCCCGAAGAGCCATCGGCAAGCTGAATGTCCGCGAGGATCAAACCAGGACGCGATCCCTCTGATGCGATCTTGATCGCTTCGGTCCGTGTCCGGGCGACGCCGATGACGTTGTGGCCGAGCCCTTCGACCAGGGCTTCCAGGTCCATGGCAATGAGCGGCTCGTCCTCGATGATGAGGATTTCCGTGGCCATGTCGGCCGCCAGTTCGCGTCCCGCTTCGTCTACGAGGTCACGCACCTGTGTCACGTCGACTTCGAGGATTACCGCAGCGTCCTCTTCGGAGAAGCCTTCGAGGCATGACAGCAGGAACGCCTGGCGCGGCAGCGGGGTGATCTGCCCCAGCCGAACTTCAGCCGGTAGATCATGCTGAACTTGATCGCTCTGGCCGTTGACCGAGAGGGAATTCCAGATGCGGGTGTAGACTCGGAAAAGGTCCGCCTTGACGTTGGT
Source organism: Methylobacterium sp. CM6241 (assembly GCF_054817845.1). Lineage (NCBI taxonomy): Bacteria > Pseudomonadati > Pseudomonadota > Alphaproteobacteria > Hyphomicrobiales > Methylobacteriaceae > Methylobacterium > Methylobacterium sp. CM6241. Next base: position 2,542,787 of record NZ_CM139246.1, on the reverse strand, counting down.
GCTGCGTCCGAGCGTGTCCGGCTCGTTGACGAGCGTTTCCAGCGTGGCGGCCACATATGCATCGCCGGCGACCTGGCTGCCGGTCAGTGCCCGCGCGTAGCGGCGCAGATACGGCAGATGTTGCACGACGAGTTGAGCTGTCGACATTAGATCCCCTTGGCACTGCCGTTCTTTATGGTCGCCACCGCCATAACGCGGTTCGATGGGCTGTGTTCCGCGAGCCCGGAACCGTTTGTATCGCGCTGCGTTGCAGGTGCAGCCATGACTTATGTCAAGCCGCAAAACAATCGCGGCGATGCCACCGCGTGGCATCAAGGGGATAACCGAATGGACGAGGACGAGACGGTCCGCATCTCCCTGGCGGAGACGCGATTGGAGTTGGAACGTGAGCCGAAACTACATAGCCCCGAAACTCACAGCCTGAGTGACCTCACCCAGAAACGGATCGGCATGCATCTGCGTGCCATGTACGACACGATTGTCCAGCAACCCGTTCCGGATCGCTTTCGAGATCTCATCGCCCGGATGGACGATGCCTCCGGTCAGCCCTTCGATGAAAAATAATCTAACTCACCTGCCTCAGCGCTAAAGTGTGCACCGGCACGGGTGGAGTGTGTGACTGTCTTCGCTCTGTAGAAAAGCCGCCGAAGCGATCCGGCGGCTTTCTTGGTGTCTGGGTTGTCGGTCTGACTGCACCGACACGTCCAATCGTCAGAGTGTCGGCGAGCGGCCGCGCATCAGGCCAATGACGGCCGAGATGGCGAACAGAACGATAGCGACAAAGAAGACGAGCTTTGCGGCTTCCATGGCGGTGCCGGCAATACCACCAAAACCAAGCAGAGCGGCCACGAGGGCCACGACGAGAAATGTTACAGCCCAACCAAGCATGGTCTCGATCCTTGTGAAGCTGGTGCGACCTGTGCCGCGACCTCATGACATCAATAACGCCAAGTTATCCGACCGGTTCCTGACTTTGACACAAAGCGGTCACGATTGGTTACCGAGGCGAAACCAGCGGGTCGCGGAAGCGCAGACAGACACGCCGACGCACCCTGGAAAAGATCTGAACATCGTCCTGTCCCGGATTGCGCCGAGACGATCCCTTGCCCAGCGCAGTGCTCGCATGCGTCATATCGGCGAGACTCTTGTCGGTTTCGGGAGTGACGACCCACATAGTGGTTGACGCTGATGTGGAACCCGGTGTCCGATGTAGCGTTCGTCACCTGTTCCCGAACACGGATACATTCTGATGAGAGAGTCGCTGGCCGCATCCCTTGCACGACGCCTTCTCGATGCGGTCGCTGCGGCCGCTCGCGGAGTCGTAGAGGCGATCGAAAATGGGTCGCCCGCTCCCCAGCCCGTACCGGTCCGCGTCCGTCGCAACGATCGGCGCTGATACAGTGCGCTCAATAGGTGAGTGTGGAGCGTAGTCCGAGTACCACGCCACCTTTGACCCGTTGGTTCGGGCGCGTGGGGTCTGCGATACCCCCGCCGGGATTGATGACGACCTGGATATCCGGTTGGATCGTCCAACCGGGTACCACCACTGCTTGATACGTCAGTTCGATTGAAGCTTCGTAGCTGCGGACTGGGTGGAAGTTGGTGTCGAAAGACAATCGATCCCGGTCGTAGCGCTGGGCATGGTCGCCGATACGCGCGTAGATGAAGCTGAGGCCGAAGGCGTCTTCCGGCCGGCCGGGCACCATCCCCGAGAAAACGATGCCGCCATCCGCCCAAAGGCCGATGAGGTTCCGGTCCGACGGGCTGCCGGATAGGCGGGCATAAACGGCCACTCCGTCGGCCTGATCAGCGCCCTCCGGTCGGTAGAGTTGCGCGTCGATCACCGCATAGGCGCCGCTCGTTCCACCATGTCGGCGCGGTGATCCGCTGCTATGGATGCTCGCCAGGGAAAGCCCACTCCGGTCGTAGCGGTAATCGTCGAAACGCCCGAAATGCTGATATCCTCCGAGTTTCACACTTCGAGTGAGCGCGCTCGGGCCGGGTACTGCGCGAAGCTGGATCTCGCCCATCAGCAGCGGCGGATCGTTCAGGCGAAAATTCAATCCGGTCCGGTTGACGCTGGCCTGATCGCCGGGGTCGCCGTTGAACACCGCAATAAGCCCGCTCATTGAGGCATTGGGCGTCCAGCGCAGCCGAAGTCCGGGAGTCGATAGGGGATAGGCAGGGCCGCCACTTGGTAGGTTCGCTCCGGTGATGGTCGGCCAATCGTTGCTCAGGAAGATTTTTCCGGTGTCGGAGGCGAAGAACTCGCCATCCGCCACGAGTTGCCCCATCCGAAAGTTGAAGCGCTGGTCCTCCGAGGCATGCTCCAGCCAGAGTTCTGAAAGGCGTGTCGAGGGATAGGCTTCGATATTGCTCACCGTGATTAGGCGATGAAAGCTGCGATCACGTAGGCCGCCCGTGTCGTGGATCTGGAAGACGTTGGCGAACGCGCTCCAGCCCCTCCAACCGGCAAACCGGTCGAGATCGACGCTGATCGCCGCCTCGAACTTGCCGGCATGGATCGGCCCTTGCCTCACCCCGCCGCTGACGTTGCCCAGAACCTCGTTCGTATAAAGCAGGTTGTAGGTGATGCCGCGCGGCGCCAGCATTCGGCGGAAGCCGCCGGGATCGCCGAATGTACCGAGTGAGGATTGGATCGAGGGCGGTCGGTCGTCCTCCAGAGCGGCGGACTGCGCCGGGCGATCGTCTAGGGCTCCTGTCGCCGAGGGTTCCGACCAAGCGGGCGAGGCGATCGGGTAAGCGAGGTTCACGGCGAAAGCGCCCGCCAATCCCACCCGCCACCTCCGAAAAGCCCTTCTGCTGATCATCGACGCCTGACCTCGATAGTATAGCCTATGCTATGTTCTTAGATAAAGTTCTTGCGTCCGGGCCCCCTGGGCGGCCCGGTCGGTAACGGTGGGAAACGCTGTACTCCGCCCTTCCCTCGGGAAGACCGGCGATGACTGACTTGGTTCAGGCGCCGCTGACGGTATCCACCAGAAGCTTGACGTTGAGGACCACGATGATCGCGGCGATCACCCAGGCGAGGATTTTCAGCCAAGCGGGAATGACGAGCGCACCCATCTTCTGCTTGTCCGATACGAAGCGGACCAGGGGGATGACGGCGAAGGGCAATTGCATCGACAGAACGACCTGGCTCAGCACCAGTAGCCGGGCCGTGCCGTCTTCCCCGTAGAGTCCCGTCACGATCACGACCGGCACGATAGCGATGCCACGTGTGATCAGGCGCCGAGCCCAGTCAGGAATGCGCAGGCGCAGGAAGCCTTCCATGATGATCTGGCCGGCCAGCGTCGCGGTGACGGTGGAGTTGAGCCCCGAAGCGAGCAGCGCCACGGCGAACAAGGTGGAGGCGATGCCGGCCCCCAGCAACGGCGACAGCAGCTCATAAGCCTGCTCGATCTCCTGCACGTCCGTTCGCCCGGTGGCATGAAACACCGAGGCGGCCATGATCAGGATCGCGGCATTGACGAAGAGCGCCAGCATCAGCGCGATGGTCGAATCCGTGACCGCGAACCGCAGGGCGCCGCGACGCCCCTCCTCGGTACGTGGATAGGCTCGCGTCTGTACGATGGACGAGTGCAGGTAGAGATTATGCGGCATCACGGTCGCGCCGATGATGCCGATGGCGATGTAGAGCGCGGCCGGATTGGTGACGATCTGCGACGAGGGGATGAAGCCCGCGAGCACTGCCTGGACCGGAGGCGCGGCCAGGGCGATCTGTATGCCGAAGCATACGAAGATCACCAGCAGCAGCGCGATGACGAACGCTTCGAGCGCGCGAAACCCGCGGCGCATCAGGAGCAGGATCAGAAAGACGTCCAGGGCGGTGATGATCGCGCCGATGACGAGAGGGATGCCGAACAGCAGCTTGAGGGCGATGGCAGTGCCGATGACCTCGGCCAGGTCGCAGGCGACGATGGCGGCTTCGCAGGCGATCCATAGGACGAAGCTGACGGGCCGTGGATAATGATCACGGCAGGCCTGGGCGAGGTCGCGGCCGGTGGCGATGCCGAGACGGGCCGAGAGGGCCTGCAGTACGATCGCCATCAAGTTCGAGATCAGGATGACGGCCAAAAGCGTGTAGCCGAACTGCGAACCGCCCGCGATGTCGGTGGCCCAATTTCCCGGATCCATGTAGCCGACAGAGATCATGTAGCCGGGGCCGAGAAAGGCCATCAGGCGTCGCAGCCAGCTCCCGTTCGCGAGAACCGGTACGCTGCCGTTCATGCGACCGAGGCTCGGCTGTTCCTGCGTGTCGCGGCTGAAGCGCCACGCCCGATCCTCGTTGAGCCTGTCCATACCGCGTTTTCCGATAAGCCGAATCACGAATGCCGCACTGCACCCTGCGAGGCATATAGCATCGGCTATAATGGAAAACAAAGGCTAAGATAGAGGGGGCTTCTCCGTCTCCACCGGTGTGGCAGCGTGTGTTCATGGCGTGCTCAAAACGCCGTGCCGCGGGACGTCTTCTCGCGACCTGGGAGGCGTCAACTCAACCAAAGGTTTCATGCGGCTCGGTGGTCTGCCCCGTTGCGAAGCCCTTCTCCTCCAGCCTAGGCAGGACGCACGTCCTACCGGATGGTTACTGAAGGATGAGGAAGCGATGCGAGTCGCATACCCACATGTCGCGAGGACGGCCATTGCGCCGCGTCAGCGAGTCGTCGGCCCTCTTATGGCGGGCGTGATCCTCGGCATCGGCGGTGTCGTCGCCGGATCGAGCCTCGTTCGGGCCTCCGAGCAGGGAGGTATCTTCAGCTTCTTCGAGGACATCTTCCGCGGACCGGCCGTAAGGATCCGGCCGGAACCCGTTCCCGTGCCGCGCCCGGCGCGTCCGCGCTATGCGTCCCTGCCCGATACCAACCGTATCACGAGGCCCGCCCCGCCTCGTCACACGCCTCGCCTGGTGCGCATCGACCGGCCATCCGCTGATCGGAAGAGCCGCTCGTCATCGGCTGGCCTGGTCGCCTCGGCGCTCGGGGCCCGTACGGTCTGCGTCCGGGCTTGTGACGGCTACCTGTTTCCGCTCGGGCGGCTGGCCTCGCGCGCCGACATTTCTCTTCACGAGGCAGCCTGTGCGGCGGCCTGCCCCAACGCGGCAACCAGCCTCTACACGCTCGGCGCCCGGCAGAACGAACTGGAACGGGCCGTCAGCCTCGACGGGCAGCCCTACCGAGCTCTCAAGGTCGCCCGTCTCTACCGCAGGAAGCTCGTCGACCAATGCTCCTGCCAGCCCGAAGGCGGGGCGGCGACGCCGCTGCCGATCGAACGCGACCTGACTGCGCGGGTGGGCGACGTGGTCGCAACCCCATCGAGCGCCCGTGTCGTGGTCTCCACGCGGCCTAGTGGCTTCACGATGGTGGATTTCCGCGAGGCGGGCATCCTGTCCCGCCATGAGCGTCGCCTGATCGGCCGCAAGATCGACGTCGTCCGGCGCGAGGCGGATGCCCGCGCCTCCGGTGGGGATACTCGGCAGGCCGGGCGGACGTTTGACCGCGCGCCGCGCGTCCGGCTGGCCCAGGTGGGTATCACGGCGGGGACAAGAGGCTTCGGTGAAGTCCAGCTAAGACCGGACCGCGCGGAGGGCTTCGCCGACGTCCGCGTCGTGGTGTCCTCGCCTTTCACGCGCTGAGACCTGCCTCAGGGACAGCTCGGGGTGCGTTGTGGCTCGGTCCGCTATGGCGTAGGGCCGGACGAGAGTGTGATCGTTCCGGGTGCCGCATGACCAAGACCAATGACGACGGCGAGGCAGGAACGGATCCGCATTTCGACGGCGCCGCGCCGGCAAACGGCGAGACGGTGAGCCTCTCGCCGTTGGTACGCCGGCGGATCTGTCCCAATGCCAGCCCGTTCACGTCCAGCGGCACCTGCAGCTACATCGTCGGACGGGGCGAGGTCGCGATCATCGATCCGGGTCCGGCCGATTCCGGTCACGTAGCGGCTCTGATCGCCTCCATCGCCGGGGAGCGGCTCACTGCCATCGTCGTCACCCATACCCATCGCGACCACTCCCCCGGCGCGCGCCTGCTGCAAGCGGAGACGGGTGCGCCCATCATCGGTTGTGGGCCGCATCGCGCCGCGAGGGATCTGGCGGAGGGCGAGTTTCCGCATCTCGACGCCAGCGCCGACCGGGACCACCGACCCGACCGTCAGATGGGAGCGGGCGATACGCTCGAGGGGCCGGGCTGGACGCTTCAGGCGGTCGAAACGCCCGGCCACACCATGAACCATCTCGCCTTCGCCCTGCCGGAGGAAGCGACCTTGTTCTCGGGCGACCACGTCATGGCGTGGTCCACCACCATCGTAGCGCCACCCGATGGATCGATGCGTGCCTACATGGCGTCGCTCGAGGCTTTGCGCGGACGTGACGAGACGATCTATTGGCCCGGCCATGGCGGCCCGGTCCGCGATCCGCGGCGCTTCGTCCGGGGCCTCGCCGCCCATCGGCGCCAGCGCGAAAATGCGATCCGCAGCCGGATCGAGGCGGGCGACCGCGACATCCGCTCCATCGTCGGCACGATCTATCAGGGCCTGAGCCCGGCCCTGCAGGGCGCCGCGGCTTTGTCCGTCTTCGCCCATCTGGAAGACCTGGTTGAGCGCGGGCTCATCGTCACCGATGGTCCAGCCAGGCTGGAAGGTGTCTACGCGCCGGCCTGACCACTCACTTGACGGCGATGGCGAGGTTCGCGACCTCGTCGAGATAGGCCCGGATGGTGTCGGCATTGGCGCCGAAATCGCGGTCGCCGATGCGGGACGCCGAGCGCACGTCGATCCGGGCTCCGTCCGCCCGCGGTCGCACTCTCACCGTGATGTCGCTGGCAAGGTTGAGGATGAGGCCGCGCGTCACGGCCTCGATCCGGCCATTGCCGATCCTGCCACCGGGGCGGATCGCCTCGACGATCTGCCATTTACGGTTCACCGCTGCTTTGCGGGCCAGCTCGAACGCGGCGTTGGCGTCGAGGTCGAGGGTAAGTGGGGCGACCTGCAGATAGGTGGCGCGCTGTGCCGTTCGCGCTTCCGGCCCGGGATCGGGAGGGTAATGCCCTTCGCGGGCGGCGAAGGCGGCATGCGAGCGCGAGAAGGCCGGTGGGTTCTCGGTATCGGTGGTGACGTCGGTGATGGCTGGAAGGCGCAGGCTGCGCAGCCCGACGAAGCCCGGATATCCGAGGAGTATCACCGCGAGGAAGAGACCCGCGATCGCTCCGCCCAAACCGCGCGCACCCTCGCGCCACACGCGGACGAAGGCGAAGAGGGCAAAGCCGATCGCCAGCACCGCCAGGAATAGGCCGGACCCGAGCGTGACCAGCGCGGGCCCTTCTTCCGCCCGCGGATCACGCACCAGAACGAGGGCGAACAGGGTGACGAGGACCGACAGGATCGCCGTTCCGCGCGAGAGCGGACCGGCGCGGGTGATGGGCTCCTCGATAAGCGAACGACGCATGATACGGATGAAATCGCTGTCCGGGAGATCGCCGCGCCGCAGGGAGGTCGTGCCCGCGCGCCTGAGCGATGAGCTTTACCGGGCCTCGCATGGCGACGCCACCCGCGAGTTACGTCGTGCTTTCGATGCCGCCTGCTTCTGCTATAGCGGCGTCGACATGAACTTTACCGCAGCGACCGGAAATCCCGTGACCGATGCTCGATCGGACGACCCGCTGCGGGTCTGGTTCCGCTTCATCCGCCTCAACCGGAGGGTGACCGCCGCGATGGCGACCGAGCTGCGCAGCCTCGGGCTCTCCATTCCGCAATTCGACGTCCTCTCGACCCTCACCGAACGCGAGGGGCTGACACAGCAGGATCTCGCCGCGCGGCTCTACGTCACCAAGGGCAATGTCTCGGGCCTGATCGACCGCCTCGTCCAGGCCGGTTTCGTCGAGCGCCACGCCATCCCGGGTGACCGGCGCTCGCATGCGCTCCACCTTACCCCGGCGGGTACGGAGATCGCAGCCCGTGGGATCGCCGCGCAGAAAGCCTATGTCGCCCGTACCCTCGGGACTCTGCCTCCGGACGATATCGCGGCTTTCGAGCAGCTCGTGTTGAAATGGCGCGACGTCGCCCGCGCCGATTCCAGCGGCTGAGTTACTTCGGTGTCCCTTCGTCAGAGCCTCTGACGGATCACCGGGCGGCCTTCCGCCTGGACCAGCGGGTCGATCTGCCGGGCCGCTCGCAGGCCCGCTTCGATCGCCCCCTCGACCCAGCCGGTCTTCAGGCTGGCGAAATCTCCGGCGAAAGACAGCGTCTTGCCGCCATCGCCGAAGTGGCCGGATAGGCCGGGCCTGTCGTCGGGAAGCGACACGGGCAGATGTGACGTTTCCGGGTAAATATTCCCCTTCCATCCCGGACGGCCGGATCGGTGAAGGCCTCACTTACCGTTCAGGTTGCGACCCGTCTGCACTCGCTCGTTCCTGATCGGCGATCCTGGCGAGCAAGTCGGCGAGATCGCGGATCGAGGCGACCACATGGTCTGCGAGCGGCGTCATGATCTCGCGGGCTGCCTCCCCCATGGGTCCGCTCAGAACGGCGACGGTCACGGCACCGGCCGCGCGCCCGGCGACGAGGTCGTAAGGCGAATCGCCGATCATGGCGATGCGGCACGGGGCGACGCCGAGTTGCGCGGCGAAGGCGCTGACCATGCCGGGTTCCGGCTTGGACCCATGCCCGGAATCGTAGCCCGCGACGTAGGAGAGATGGGGTGCGAGGCCGAGGGCATCAGCCTGCGCCCGCGCCGAGGCTTCGGCATCGTTGGTGGCGATGCCGAGCGCGTAACCGGCACCGACGAGATGGCGTGCCATCCCGGCCGGATCACCGATCGGGCATAGATGCGCCAGCCCTTCGCGGCGAAACAGCCGGTCCATCTCTCCGTAGAGATCAGGTCCGGCAGGCCGGCCGAGAACTTTCGCCCAAAGCGGCCCATAGGCGGCGGACGAGCCGGCGATGAGGGGCGAGGTCGGCAGGAAGCGTCGCTCCTCCTCGATGTAATGGCTCACCGCCATCAGGTCTTCCAAGCGGGTACGGTCGCCCCCGGACAGGCAATCCATGACCGCATGGGCCGCTGGCCCCCAGGTCCTATCGAAATCGATGAGCGTGCCGTCCTTGTCGAACAGGATGCCGGCGAGACGGCGGGGACGCGTCGCGCTCACGCGCTGGCTCCCACCTTCTCGACGTCGAAGGTTCCGGCGCGATCTCGCCGCACGATCCTGTCGCCAGGCTCGAACACGCCCAAGGCTACGTCACGGTCCGGCAGGATGACGGTAGTGGATTTGTTGAGATGGACGAGGACGAGGCGGTCCTGCGCCAGCGATGCGGCGGCCCAGCGCCGCAACTGTGCGTAATACGGCTCGCGCCGCCACGCATTCGGTTGGCCGGGATCGACCTGGACGTTCATGTTCTTCGTCACCGGATCGAGCGCCAGCACCATCTTGGCCTTCTCCGGCTTCCACTCGGCGCCGAGCCAGGCTTCGGTCATCCAGAGGCAATGGAAGGCGCGGCAATGGTCCGGCCGCGTCGGATGGATGGCGCAGCCCCTGCCCTGCTTGGTGTGCCGGCACCATTGGCCGGCGACGCTCTCCACGGCGGGAACATCGTAGACCTTGCAGCACAGGGTGCAGGTTCCGCAAACGCGGCCTGGCGCCGGATGGGCCACGAAAGTAGCGGGATCGAGCATGCGCGGGACAATCGGTGCGGAAGACGGGGCGACGATGCGTTGTGCGGACGGGTTTCTACCGACGGTCCGGGTCGCTAGTGTGGCATCGCATGAACACGGGGCCGAACCGGCCCGCTTCCACAGGTAACGGCAGGCCCATGCTCTCGAACCTCGCGACCCGCGACGTCGAAACGCTGATCCATCCCTACACCAACCTGTCCACCTTTCGCGAGACCGGCCCGCTGGTGCTGGAGCGCGGCCACGGTGTCTGGGTCTATGACAGCGACGGTCGTCCCTATCTCGAAGGTATGGCCGGCCTGTGGTGCACGGCGCTCGGCTATTCGAACGAGGAATTGGTGGAAGCGGCGAGCGAGCAGATGTCGCGCCTGCCCTTCACCCATCTGTTCTCGGGCCGTAGCCACGATCCGGCGATCGAGCTCGCGGAGACGCTCAAGGAGTTGATGCCGATCCCGACCTCGAAGATCTTCTTCACCTCGTCCGGGTCGGAGGCCAACGACACCCAGGTGAAGCTGACCTGGTATCTCAACAACGCCCTCGGCCGCCCGGCGAAGAAGAAGATCATCTCGCGGATCAAGGGCTACCACGGCGTCACGGTCGCCACCGCCTCCATGACCGGCCTCACCGCCAACCATGCCGATTGGGACCTGCCGCTGCCGGGCTTCCTGCATGTGGGATGCCCGCACCACTATCGTTTCGCCGAGGCCGGTGAGACCGAGGAGGCGTTCTCGCAGCGCCTCGCCGACGAACTCGAAGCCCTGATCCTGCGCGAGGGGCCGGATACCGTCGCGGCCTTCGTGGCAGAGCCGGTCATGGGAGCGGGGGGCGCCATCGCCCCGCCCGCCGGTTATTTCACCAAGATCCAGGCCGTCCTCGACCGCTACGACGTGCGCTTCATCGCCGACGAGGTGATCTGCGGCTTCGGCCGGCTCGGCACCTGGTTCGGTTCCGAAGCCCTGGGGATGCGCCCCGACAGCCTGTCCTTCGCCAAGGCGGTGACCTCGGGCTACATGCCGCTCGGCGGCATCAGCATCGACGAGCCGCTCTACACGGCGCTGGTGACGCAGAGCGCCAAGCTCGGCACGTTCGGCCATGGCACCACCTATTCCGGTCACCCCGTCGCCTGCGCCGTCGCGCTGAAGACCATCGAAATCTACAAACGCGACCGCATCGTCGAAGGCGTCGCCGAGAAGGCCCCTCATTTCCAGGCCCGGCTCTCGGCCTTGGCCGACCACCCCATCGTCGGCGAGGCGCGAGGCATCGGTCTCATCGGTGGGCTGGAGATCGTCGCCGACAAGGCATCCAAGCGTCAGTACGAGCCGAAGGCCGGCGTCGCGGCCCGCTGCGTCGCGTTCGCGCAGGCCGAGGGCCTGATCGTGCGATTCCTCGCCGGTGACCGGGTCGCGGTCTGCCCTCCCCTGGTCATCTCGCACGAGGAGATCGACACGTTGTTCGACCGCCTCGCCCGTGCCCTGGATCGAACCGAGGCCTGGATCGCGTCGGAAGGTCTGAGGCCCGTGGTTTAGGACGGCCTCGCCACAGAAAAGTCTAGATCTTTCGCAGTGCGAGCGAGGTTAGATTGCACTGCGGAATTGAATTTTTTATATTTCCACTATTCCTTGACTGTGTCGAAAGTCACTCAGCGACGATGTTGGACAACTCTATCCTGCTCATCTCTGGCTAGCCTTAAGCTCCCGTTCATGATCCTTCGCCGCATATGGATCTCGTGCCGCACAGCGTCGGTCCGGGTCAAACCTCTTGAGGGTGCCCGAGAGACCGGCGTGATCGTCAACCAGACAAACGAGGATCTGGTGGCGTTCCGACACCGTGAAACAGGACCCGTTCCCATGTCCCGCCCCGAACAGAACCAGCGCGCAGCCATTTCGTCGACGCCCCGTGCGTCCGGTCTGGTAACCGATCGCGAAGGTTTCCGCCCCGTGGCACTGCCCGCCCTCGCCGCAGCGGTTCACGTCTCTGCATCCGCTGCCAAAGAGGCGGCCCGGAAGATTGCCGCTCGTCGGCAGCTCTCCCGCTTCCAGCACGAGGATGCGCCCCTCGTCTGAGGCCAATCTTTCTTAAGACGAACGTCGTCCGGCCAAACATTGCGACCAAGCCTTCACGGGCTTGGTCACCGACGTCGAACCATCGGAACTTGGCTGCGCTGGATGTGTAGACGCCCCGGGACGATGAATCCGCATCGACTCTGCCGCCGGGGACGATGACATGCTGATTCTGCCGACAAGACGGCAGCTCCTAACCGGGATCGGTGCGAGCACGGCCCTGGTGGCCTCGGCGGGCGCCTATGGCTTCGTGATCGAGCCGCGCTACCGTCTCGTCGTGACGCGATACGCTCCGGTTCTGCCTGGCTGGACGCATGGGTTGAGCCTGAAAGTCGCTGTCCTCTCCGATTTCCATGTCGGTGAGCCGACCATGTCGCTCGACCGGATCGCCGAGATCGTCGATGCGACGAACCGGCTCGAACCCGATCTCATCCTGCTGCTCGGCGATTATCCATCCGGTCCCAGCGTGACGACACGCAAGGTGCCGCTGGTCGAGTTCGCCCGCGTCGTCGACGGCCTGCGGGCGCCGCTCGGCGTCTACGCCATTCTTGGAAATCACGATTGGTGGGACGACACAATCGTCCAAACGACGCGGCGTGGGCCGGTCGAATCCCAGCGCGTGCTGGAAGCTCGCGGCATCCCGGTCATGGAGAACATCGCTCTGCGGCTGGAAAAGGATGGCTATCCGTTCTGGATCGCAGGGCTTGGGGACCAGGAGCCGTTCCTACTGCGCGGCGATCGCCGAGGACGGGACGATCTCCCCGGCACGCTGGCGCAGGTCACGGACGATGCGCCGGTCATCCTGATGGCGCACGAGCCCTACATCTTCCCCCGTGTGCCCGAGCGTGTCTCCCTGACCCTGGCCGGCCATACCCATGGCGGCCAGATCCGGTTTTTCGGTACCTCGCCGCTCGTACCCTTCGTGCGTGGCAAGGACCTTTCCTACGGCCATGTGGTCGATGAGAGACGGCACATGATCGTGTCCGGCGGGTTCGGCGTGAGCCGCGTCCCGATCCGTATCGGGGTGCCGCCGGAAATCGTACTTCTCGAACTTGGCCGAACCTTGCCAAATACCGGCCCGAAAGCCACGCCAGGCGGCGTATAGCCGGCCTGACGGGGCTGTGGGTCCTACTTCTTGGCGCCGATGCTTACGGTGCCCTTGGTGGAAGGGGCAGCGGCGATCGTCTTGACGACGGGCTTCTTCGGCTTCTTCGCTTCGCGGCCACCGCGTGGTTTCTCAGTCGCCATCATCGTCTCCTTGGGTCGTAGGGCTGGGAGCATGGCACGAAATCCGCCGATGGCCCCATGAAATCGCGCGACCCACCGACGCGCCGATCGATCAGCCGCCGGACAGCCGCGAAACCACGGGAATCGCTTCCGCGATGGTGACCTCGGTCGGGTCGATCCGGCAGCGATAGGCATGGATTTCGACTCCGCCCGCCATGGCGGCGGCAAAGGCACGGTCGAAGGCCGGATCGAGATCGCGGGCCACATCGAACCTGTCTGCCTGCATCTGCACCACGACGATCAGCATCGCGCGCCCGCCCTGAGCGACGACCTCCGTGAGATCGTCCATATGCCGCGCGCTGCGGGCGGCCACGCAGTCGGGAAATTCGGCGAGGCCCGGTTGGCGCAGGAGGTGGCAGTTCTTCACCTCCACATGACAGGGTGGCACGCCCTCCCCGGTCGCCAGGAAATCGACCCGGCTGGCGCGTCCGTAGCGCACTTCGGGGCGCAGGGAAGCGTATTCCGAAAGTGGTGCGAGGCGACCTTCGGCGAAGGCCTCCGCGACCAGCGCGTTCGGACGCATCGTATTGATGCCGACCCATTGCAGGCCGCCGGGCAAGTCGGCTTCCACCAGTTCCCATGAAAAGCCGAGCTTACGCGCCGGGTTTGTCGAAGCCGAAAGGAGGACGCGCGAACCGGGTTGGTTGAGGCCGAGCATCGCGCCGGGATTGGCGCAATGCGCCGTGACGAGGCTGCCATCCGCCACTTCGATATCGGCGAGAAAACGCTTGTAACGGCGGACCAGCCGGCCCTCGATCAGCGGACCGGGAAATCTCATCGGCAGGACCTCCTGACGGGAATGGCACGCGAAACGGCTACGACGCCGTGCGCCTATCAGCTGGCGTCGACGCAGGCCAGGGAGCCCGCCATGGTCAGTTCGGCATCGTCGCGCTAGGTCAGGGGCATCACCGCCTCGCGCTCGCCACGGACCACGATGACCTCCCCCACTTCCCCTACCATCACCGCCGCCATTCTGGTGATCGGCGACGAGATCCTGTCCGGCCGTACCAAAGACCGGAATATCGGCACCATTGCCGATTATTGTACGGCCATCGGCATCGACCTGCGTCAGGTCCGTATCGTCCCGGACGAGGCGGAAGAGATCGTCGCCGCGGTCAATGCCCTTCGGAACCGCTACACCTACCTCTTCACCACCGGCGGGATCGGCCCGACCCATGACGACATCACCGCCGATTGCGTGGCCGCCGCCTTCGGCGTGACCATCGACGTCGATCCGCGGGCGAAGGCAATGCTGCTGGAGCGCCACAAGCCCGAAGATCTCAACGAGGCCCGGTTGCGCATGGCGCGCATTCCGGCGGGTGCCGACCTCATCGCCAACCCAATCTCGAAGGCGCCGGGCTTTCGAATCGGCAACGTCTTCGTCATGGCCGGCGTGCCGGCGATCATGCAGGCCATGCTCGACGAGATCGGCCCTACCCTCGAGACCGGCGCGCGTGTGCTGTCGGAGACGATCGAAGCCGGGAATCTGCCCGAAGGCAATTACGCTTCGGCCCTCGCCGAGATCGCCAAGGTCCATGACGGCGTGTCCATCGGCTCCTATCCGTCGATGACGCAGCAGGGATTCGCCAATCGCATCGTGGTGCGCGGAAAGGACGCCGAAGCGGTGGAGAGGGCGAAGGCAGATGTCCATTCCCTCGTCGCCCAGCTCAAGGACGGAACCGTCGCCTGAGTCCATGGCTTCCTTGTCGAAGGCGGGAATAGAGCCCGTTTTCAGGAGGTCCCTCGAATGGGGCAGCGAGACGAAGGCTCCACGCGGGATGAGGCGGTCGAGCGGGAGGAATCCGTAGCGGAGGGCCTGCGGCCCGACGCCTTCATCCTACACGAGGTGATCCGCCGGGAGGGTGACGAGGAGCTTCGGCGCACGGGCGGGGCGCTGTTCCTCTCGGCTTTCGCCGCGGGATTGACCATGGGCTTCTCCCTCATCGTCCCCGGCGTACTGAAGGCTCATCTCCCGGAGGCCCAATGGGCCGGACTCATCACCAGCATGGGATACGCGACCGGTTTCCTCATCGTCGTCCTCGGCCGCCAGCAACTCTTCACCGAAAACACACTGACGCCGATCCTGCCCCTGCTCCATGACCGGAGCGTCGCCACCCTCATGCGTGTCCTGCGCTTGTGGGGCATCGTTCTGGTCGGCAACATGGTCGCCACCGCTGCCATCGCCGCGGTCCTCGCCTATTCGGATGCGTTCGCATCCGAGATCCACACCGCCTTCGCCGCGATCAGCCACCATACGATCGAGTCGACGTTCTGGACGACTCTGATCAAAGCTGTGTTCGCGGGCTGGCTCATCGCCCTGATGGTGTGGATGCTGCCTGCCACCGGCTCGGCGGCGCCGTTCATCGTCATCCTGATGACCTGGCTCGTGTCGATGTGCGGCCTCGCCCATATCGTGGCCGGATCCGTCGACACGTTCTATCTCGTCTTCAGCGGCCATGCCTCGATGGGCGATTACGTCTCGCGCTTCTTCATTCCGACTCTTCTCGGCAACGTGTTTGGCGGGACCGCCCTGGTCGCCGTCCTCAACTTCGGGCAGGTCGCGCCCGAGGTGGAGAAGCAGAAAGCCGCCGACGGCGAAAGTTGAGCGTCGAGGCAAGCCGGTCGTTGGCGCCATCGCGGCGCGCGTCCAGATGAATACTTTCCGAGTGGTGGCGTCTGCTCTGGTTCAGCGGCTCGGCTGCAGGATGATCCTGTGCCGCATACCCATGGCGGGGGCGGTCATCTCTCCGGAGACGTTCCGTGGCTGCAAACCCGTTCCTGTCCGTCGCTACGCGCCGTAGGCCGCCTATCTTCAGCGGCCTCCTGGCCCTGGCGCTCTGCGGCATCCCTGCGCTCGCCGCCGATTTCCCGGAGCCCTATGGATCGCCGCGCGAATTCCCCGGAGGGCGCCGACCCCCTCCCCCGGTCGAGGAATTCCGCCCCGGGCGCGAACCGTCCCGCCTCGCGGAGCCGTGCCGGACTGTCATCCGACGTCGGATCACACCGGAGGGAGAGGAAATCATCAAGCGGGTGACGATCTGCGAGGAGCATTCGGACCGCTTCAGACCGGAGCGCGAGCCGGAGGGTGGATACAGTGAGCCGAGGCCTTACCGGCGGCCTCCGACTCCACCTCGGGAAGTTCCCTTTGCCGACGAGGCTCGTCCGGATCAGGGTGGTTACGTCGGCGGCGAGCCCCCTGCGGAGGGGCTCGCCGGCGAGGAGCGACTGTCCGAAGAGCCGCCCTTGGAGGGACGTGGACGCGATCCGCGCTACTGAAGCGGTCTCGCGTCCGACGCCATCGTGTCAGGCCCGTACGACGGGCCGGGCCTTCACGGCTGCGGCCAAGGCCTTCAACTGGCGGTTCAGATCCGCCAGTTCGTTGAGGGCGATGGTCCGGTGGCCGTCCTTGACCGCACGCTCGATGTCGGCGACCTGCGCATTGGCCATGCGCTTCAGTTCGGCGGCGAGTTGGTCCCGGGTCATCGGCGCTCCTGTCACGGCTCGGGGTGATGCGACCGTGATAGGGCGCGCATGCTTAACCGACGGTATTCATCGCGTGCGGTGCACCCGATGCGCGTCGTCGGTTTCGCCGGTTCAGGTCCGCCAGGGGTGGGCGGGCAGCTCGGTCGCGCCGACGGCGCTGGCGCCGGCCAGAGCCACCGCGTGGTCGTTTTCGACGCTCGAACCGCTGACGCCAATGGCGCCGGACATCTCGCCGTCCTTGTCGACGATCGGGATGCCGCCGGGGAAGGTGACCAGGCCTTCATTGGAATGCTCGATGCCGAAGAGCGGGCCGCTGGGCTGTGACAACTGGCCGATCTGACCGGTCATCATGCCGAAGAAAACCGAGGTCTTGGCCTTCTTCTGGGCGATGTCGATGGAGCCGACCCAGGCCCCGTCCATCCGGTAGAACGCCTTAAGGTTGCCGCCGGAATCGACGACGGCGATACACATCTGGGTATCCAGCTCGACAGCCTTGGCGCGGGCGGCCTCGATGGCCTTGTGAGCGTCTTCGATGGTCACATGCATGGTGGTTTCTCCCTGTCGATCGACGAGATCGGAGCCGTTTGGCTGTCCTGCCCAAGGGGGAAGACGTAGCCCCGGCGCCTGTTCTCCCGGCGATACGCTGCGGACGATAGGACATTTCGGGCCTAAAGCGAGGACGGCCGCCCCTTTCGGAAGCGGCCGTCCTGCTTAGCGATGTCTACGAAGCGACCCGATCAGCTGGCCGACATCGCGTTGGCCTTCTCGATCAGTGCCTCGGCCATGCGGATCGAGGCGATGTCGATGAGGCGGCCGTCCAGCGACACGGCGCCCTTGCCGGCCTTGGCGGCCTCTTCCATGGCTTCGAGGATGCGGCGGGCCTTGGTGACTTCGGCTTCCGAGGGGGTGAACACTTCGTTGGCGAGATCGATCTGCGAGGGGTGGATCGCCCACTTGCCTTCGAAGCCGAGAGCGGCGCAGCGGCGCGCAGCGGAGGTGTAGCCATCCGGATCGGAGAAGTCGCCGAACGGGCCGTCGATCGGACGCAGGCCGTAGGCGCGGCAGGCGATCAGCATGCGGTTCTGGGCGAACAGCCAGGGATCCTGCCAATGGGTCTCGCGGTTGCCGGCCTCGTCCTTGTCGGTGAGCACCGAGAAGTCCTTGTTGACGCCGCCGATGACGGTGGAACGGGCGCGGGTCGAGGCGGCGTAGTCGGCGACACCGAAGGACATGGCTTCCAGGCGCTTCGACGACGTGGCGATCGCCTCCACGTTGGCCATGCCCAGAGCGGTCTCGATCAGCACCTCGAAGCCGATCTTCTTCTCGCGCTTCTTGGCCTGCTCGATCTGGGTCGTCAGCACGTCGATGGCGTAGACGTCGGCCGGCACGCCGACCTTGGGGATCAGGATCATGTCGAGGCGCGGACAGGCTTCGACGATGTCGACCACGTCGCGGTACATGTAGTGGGTGTCGAGACCGTTGATGCGGATCATCATGGTCTTGGTGCCCCAATCCAGGTCGTTGAGCGCCTGGATGATGTTCTTGCGGGCCTGCTCCTTGTCATCGGGAGCGACGGCGTCTTCGAGGTCGAGGAAGATCACGTCGGCCTTGGAGGAAGCGGACTTCTCCATGAAGGTCGGGTTGGAGCCGGGAACTGCGAGTTCCGAGCGGTGCAGGCGCGGGGTGGCCTGCTGGATCAGGGTAAAGCTCATTGGGGAATCCTTCCTTTGGGTTCGTGTTCTGGTCGTTGGTGAGAGACCGCAAAACGCGGTCCACCATACCGGTCGGGATACGCTTTCGCGCCTGTCCCAGGGCCGTGCCCGGCCCTCGGTATCCTTACAAAACCGTCAGCCCGTCGCACCGAAGCCGACGGCGATGCAGTTGATCGAGAGCAGCAGGGCAGATTTCACCGCCTCGCGCTTGTCCTCATCCTCTTCCGCGCGGAAGCGGCGAAGCAGCTCCACCTGTTCGCGGCTGACCTGGTTGATCGTGGGCAGGCGGCCGTTGAGGCGATCTCGGAACAGGGGAAAGCGTTCCGCGAGTTCGGTGCCGCCGCTGACGCGAAGCGCCATCTCGCGGGTCAACTCATACTCGGCCTGGATCAGCGGGAAGATGCTGGCGCGAGCCTTCTCGTCGGCTACGAGACCGGCATAGTCGCGGGCGATCTCGAGATCGACCATCAGCAGCGTCTTCTCGACCTCGTCGAGGATGAGGCGGAACGGCTTCGATTCGGCGAAAAGCCGCTTCAGCTGTTCCTCGCCCTGCGCGCCACGCACGTCGAGGAAGCTCTTCAGGCCGGACCCGACACCGTACCATCCGGTGATGACGTGCCGGTTCTGCGACCATGCGAAGACCCATGGGATCGCGCGCAGGTCCGCCAGGGACCGGGCGCCGAACCGCCGCGCCGGGCGTGAGCCGATATTGAGGAGCGCGATCTCGTCCAGCGGGCTCGCGGCCTGGAAATAGGTCACGAGGTCGGGATGCTGGATCAGGTTGACATAGGCCGCGCGCGACGCGCCGGACAAGGCTTCCAGCGAGTCGTCGAATTCGTTGCGCGGGACCTTGATGGCTTCCCGCTCGGATTTCAGCGCGTGGTCGAACACCGACGACGCGAGAAGCTCCATCTGGTAGGCCGCCGTGCCCCGGTTGGCGTATTTGAACGAGACGACTTCGCCCTGTTCCGTGGTGCGGAAACGCCCGTTGATCGAGCCCGGCGGCTGGGCGGCGATGGCTCGTGCCGTCGGCGCACCGCCTCGGCTCACGGAACCGCCGCGGCCGTGGAAGAAAGCGATCGGCACGCCGGACGACTTCCCGAGTTGGGTCAGCTTGTCCTGCGCCTTGTAAAGCTCCCAATTCGAGGCAACGAAGCCGCCATCCTTGTTCGAATCCGAGTAGCCGATCATCACCTCCTGCACGCCGCCCTGCCAGCGGGTGGAGCGGCGGACCACCGGGATCGAGAACAGCTCCTTCATGATCGAGGGCGCGGCGCGAAGATCGTCGATGGTCTCGAACAGCGGAACGATCGGCAGGCAGCAGATTTCGGTGCCGGTGGCATCGAGGAAGTTGCCGGCTTCCTTGGCGAGGAGGTACGCACCGAGGATGTCGGGGACCGAACGGGTCATTGACAGGATGAAGGAGCCGAAGGCCTCGCGGTCGAGCTGCTCGCGCATCTCGCCGACGAGGGCGAAAGTCTCCAGCGTCTCGCGGGCGTCGTCAGGCAGGCTCTCGAACGAGCGCTCGCCGTGCATAGGCCTCGCCAGCTCGGCCAGCAGCCAGTTCTTCCACTCCGCCGAATCGAGGGCGGGCGGCGTCTTGTTCTGGCCGTTGGCCTGGTGCCAGAGCGCATGCAGAGTCTTCGTGGTGCGCGTGGTGTTCTCGCGCAGGTCGAGGCGCACCGTGGAGAATCGGAAGATTTCCACCATGCGGCGCACCGGGCGCACGAGGTCTGTGGCCAGCGACGGGCAATTGGCGTCGGCGAGCCCGGCCTCGAGGTGGCGCAGGTCGTTGATGAGACCATCGGCGCTGGGATAGTCCGGGCCGGTCGAGCGTAAGCCTTTGTTGCGCGCGATCGTCGCCTCGATCTTGCGCAGGATGCAGGTGAGGAACTGGCGATAGGCCTCGCCGGGATTGCGGCTGGCGATGGCGCGCCCGTCGCCGCTCTCGGTGAGCAGCTGGGCGAGTTCGGACTTGAACGATGCCGGCACGGGGAGCGAGCGCTCGGTGAGGGAGAGCGTGCGGCCGAGTGCGGTGACGCCATCGCGATAGCGCCGAAGGGAGGCGAGCGCGTTGCGTTGAAGTGTGGCGCGCGTCACCGACGAGGTGACGTAGGGGTTGCCGTCGCGGTCGCCGCCGATCCACGAGCCGAACTGGAAGAAGGCCGGCACCTCGAACTTTTCGTCCGGGTAATATTCGGCCAGGGATTCCTCCAGCGAGTAGAGGACTTCCGGCAGCATCTCGAACAGAGTCTCGTCGAAGAAGTGCAGGCCCCAGGCCACCTCGCGCTCGACGGTGGCCTTCTCCAGATGGAGTTCGCCGGTCATCCAGACGAGCTCGATCTGGTCCCGAAGCTCGTTCATCAGGCCGTTGCGCTCACGCTCGGTCCAGCGCGGCAGTTCGAGCTCGCGCAGGACGAGATAGATGCGGCGGAACTTCTCCAGCACCGTCACACGCTTTCCCTCGGTGGGGTGCGCCGTGATGGTCGGCCGAATGCGCAGGTCCTTCAGAAGGGCGTGGATCTCGGGCGCCTTGATGCCGTTCTTGACCGCATCCGCCAGGACCGCGCTGAAGCTGCCGGAGAGTTCCGCCCGCCCCTTGCTGCGCTCCACATGGCGACGCCGGCGCATGGCGGCATTCTGCTCGGCGATCGAGAGGAGCTGGAACCAGATGCCCTGAACCTGAAGCGCGCGGGCAAGAAGCTCCGGCGAGAAATCCGAGATGTTGGCCGTGCCGAGGAGGACGGCTTCGAGTTCCGGCTCGTGGCGGCGGGCGACTTCGAGCAGGGCGTGGAAGAGTATGTCGAGCGCTTCCTTCGACGAGGTGCCGGTGATGACCGGCGGCGCGAAGGGGTGGTCGAGCGATCCGACCGGGGCGTGGAGAGTATCGGTCATCGGATGGCCACCTCGAACAGAGTTGAGCCGATGGCCGCCGACATCGTGCGGGCAACGGTGAAGAGCAGCCGCTTCGGCAGCATGGAACGCAGCGCCGGAGCGATCAAGGGGGTGGTCTAGCGGGTTGGGCGAGGCGAGCAACGCTTTACCGGAAGTGTCGGCGCTGCCCCTCACTTCCGCTCGCTCAGTCACCACCCTCCCCCGCTGAGGGGGGAGGGTTCGTCGGCTCACGCCGCGATCTTGCGCATCACCTGTTCGACCGTCGAACCAAAATCGCCGGGGCTCGGGGCGACGGTCAGGCCGTAGGAGCGCATGATCTCGGCCTTTTCGGCGGCACTGTCGCCGGTGGCGGAGATGATCGCCCCGGCATGGCCCATGCGGCGACCCTTCGGGGCGGTGAGGCCGGCGACGAAGCCGATGACGGGCTTCGTCATGTTCTCCTTGATCCAGGCCGAGGCCTCGGCCTCCTGCGGACCGCCGATCTCGCCGATCATCAGCACGGCCTTGGTCTCGGGGTCCTGCTCGAACAGGGCGAGATGGTCGAGGAAGGACGAGCCGTTGATCGGGTCACCGCCGATACCCACCGAGGTCGTGATGCCGATGCCCCGCTCCTTCATCTGAGCGGCGGCCTCGTAGCCGAGGGTGCCGGAGCGCGAGATCACGCCGACATTGCCCTTGAGGTAGATGTGGCCGGGCATGATGCCGAGCATCGACTTGCCGGGCGAGATGATGCCGGCGCAGTTCGGGCCCACCACCATGGTGCGCTTGTCCTTGGGGTAGCGGCGCAGATACCGCTTCACCCGCATCATGTCCTGGGCCGGGATGCCGTCGGTGATCGAGCAGATCAGCGCCAGGCCTGCATCGGCCCCTTCCATGATGGCGTCGGCCGCGAAGGGCGGGGCGACGAAGGTGATCGAGGTCGTGGCTCCGGTGGCCTCCACGGCCTCCTTGACGGTGTTGAACACCGGCACGCCGAGATGGGTCTTGCCGCCCTTGCCCGGGGTGACGCCACCGACGACGTTGGAGCCGTAATCCAACATCTCCTTGGCGTGGAACGTACCCTTATCGCCGGTGATGCCCTGGACGATGATCGGGGTCTTCTCGTCGATCAGAATGCTCATGACGTATCCTCCCCTCGTCTCAGTGGCTGCGCTTGGCGGCGTCGCAGGCGGCGACGGCCTTGGTGGCGGCGTCCGACAGGCTGTCGGCGGTAATGAGGTCGAGGCCGCTCTCGGCCAGGATCTTCTTGCCCGACTCGACATTCGTGCCGGCGAGCCGGACGATGAGCGGCACGTCGATCTTCACTTCCTTCGCCGCCTGGATCACGCCCTGGGCGACCCAGTCGCAGCGGTTGATGCCGGCGAAGATGTTCACCAGGATCGCCTTGACGTTGCGGTCCGAGAGAACGAGGCGGAAGGCCGTGGCCACGCGGTCGGGGCTGGCGCCGCCGCCGACATCGAGGAAGTTGGCGGGCTCGCCGCCCGCATGCTTGATCATGTCCATGGTCGCCATGGCGAGGCCGGCGCCGTTGACGATGCAGCCGATTTCACCCTCGAGACCGATATAGCTGAGATTGTGCTCGGCGGCCTGGGCCTCACGCGGATCGCCCTGCGAGGGATCGTGCATGTCGGCGATGTTGCGCCGACGGAACATGGCGTTGTCGTCGAAGGACATCTTAGCGTCGAGCGCCAGGACGCGGTCGTCCTTGGTGACGACGAGAGGGTTGATCTCCAGCATGGTGCCGTCGCAATCGCGGAACGCCCGGTAGGCGTTCATGATCGTCTTCACGGCCGCCGAGACCTGCTTGATGTTCAGGCCGAGCTGGAACGCGATCTCGCGGGCCTGGAACTGCTGCAGACCGACGGCCGGCTCGACCACGACCTGGATCAGGGCTTCGGGCTCGTTGGCGGCGATCTCTTCGATATCCATGCCGCCGCGCTGCGAGGCGATGACGCGGACGCGCTCGGCCTTACGGTCGAGGACGTAACCGAGATAAAGTTCGCGCTCGAACGGATCGGCAGTCTCGATATAGACGCGCTGAACCGGCTTGCCCTCGGGGCCGGTCTGGAGCGTCACAAGGCGTTTGCCGAGGAGGTCCTTGGCCGCGTCGCGGACCTCGTTGTAGGTCCGGCACAACTTGATGCCGCCGGCCTTGCCGCGTGCACCGGCATGGATCTGTGCCTTCACCGCCCAGAACGAGCCGCCGAGTTCGGTGGCGGCGTAAACCGCCTGGTCGGGGCTGAAGGCCACCGCGCCCTTCGGAACCGCAACGCCGAATCCGGCGAGCAGCTCCTTGGCTTGATACTCATGCACGTCCATGTGCGTTCTCCTCGGCGTTTTTCCCTGGGACAGACACTCTCGTAAATTTCACTTCACGGAAAGAGCTTCTGCTGTAATATTTTTTTACATTCTCTTTCACTCCGCCTTTAATGGCGGCTGGAATGTATCTTGTAGACAAAAAGGCCGGCTGAGTTTGTTCTCGCCGGCCTGTCGTCGATCTTAGTTCACCTTGGCCTTCACGACCTCGTAGATCTTTTCGTTCAATGGCCCCGCCGGCCCGAGCAATTCTTCGAGTTGCTTCAGGCGCTCGTCGGCAAATCCGCGATCGTCCAGACCCTTGGCGTTGACATAGACGTTGAGCGCGGCGCTGCGCAGGCCGGCATGAGCGGAGAGAACCGCGACC
Organism: Methylobacterium sp. CM6241; assembly: GCF_054817845.1. Lineage (NCBI taxonomy): Bacteria > Pseudomonadati > Pseudomonadota > Alphaproteobacteria > Hyphomicrobiales > Methylobacteriaceae > Methylobacterium > Methylobacterium sp. CM6241. The sequence continues at coordinate 2,518,985 of NZ_CM139246.1, read as the reverse complement.
CCCGCATCGGAGATGACGTTGAGGTTGCCTTTCTCAGCCACGGCCTCGGCCAGGTCGATGACCTCGCGGCAGGCGCGGCAGCAGGCGAGCGGCACGTCGGTGGCGACCTTGAGCGCCTCCTGGATCCTGGCGGCACGGGCCGCCTTCTCCTCGTCGGTGCTCTTGGGCAAGCCGTAGGCCCCCATCACGGCATCGAAAGCCTCGACGTCATCGGCGATCATGCCGGTGAGTTCGGCCCGGAGCGCCTCCGATTTGCCGAGAATCTCCTTCAGCTCGCCTTCGACCTCGACGTATTTCTTCTTCCCGATGGTGAGGTTGCACACCATGCTGAGAAGCGCGGCACCCATGGCACCGGAGATGGCGGCGGCTCCGCCGCCTCCGGGAGTCGGAGCCGAGCTTGCCAGCCCGTCGAGGAAGCTCTGGATGGTTTCGTTGGCAGGTGAGGTCTTCTCGCTCATGGGTCAGGCCATCGTCTTGGCGAGGGCGTAAATCTCCTCGGCGTCGAAGACCTTCTCGGCGCTGTCGAAGAGCTGGCCGACGCAGGCGCGGTGCAGCTTCAGCTTGAGGCCGCCGATGCCGAGGGCGCCGAACACCTTCTTGCCGTGGCGTTCCTTGCCCTTGTCCATGGCGTCGATGCCGCCGAAGCCGAGGGGCGGCTGGGCGTTGTAATCGGCGATGAACTCAATGCTGGCCTCGTCCTTCCAATCGGCTTCGGCCAGAAGCTCGAGGCCGATGGCGCCGGCGGAGAAGACCAGGTTCTGGCCCTTGACGATGGCGGCGCGAGACGCGGCGTCCGGCGTGGCGGCGGCGCTGATCTCGACCTTGAAACGCTTGTTGATCGAATCGGCGGCAGCCTGAGCCTTATCGAGAGAGCGACCGCAGAGAACCACGGTGGCGCCTTCCTGAGCCAGGAGTGCGGCCGAGCGCATGCCCACCGGCCCGGTGCCGGCCAGAACGACGGCCTTCTTACCCTGGAGCGAGCCGGCAGCCTTCTGAACCAGAGCGACGCCTGCGGCGGCGGTGGTGTTCGAGCCGTTCGAGTCGAGCATGATCGAAACGCGGAAGGGGCCGAAGAAGCGCTTCTTCACCGCCTCAAACACGGCCTCGCCAGCCGCCATGCTGCCGCCGCCCACGAAGATCGCCGTGGACTTCTTCTCGGAACCGCCGCGGGTGTAGATGGTCCCGTCCACCAAGGCGCCGACATTGTCGGGCGTCACGTTGCCGTAACCGGTGATGCGATCGGCGCCACCATCGTAGCCGACGACCACGTCGAACACGCTCGGAACGGTATCGGTATCGAATTGGAACAGCAGCTTCTTGGTCATGTCGTTTCCTCTGCCCGCGTCGCTGCGCGGCTGACGTATCGTTGTCATTGGCGCGTCTCGTCAGATCGCGCGATGGACCGTCCCCATCGTCGTGGGGCGCCGCCGGCGAGACCGTAATTCCGGCTCGCCCTCGGTGCGGACTCGATCGGCGTCCGCATTCATGGTGTCCGGGGTATCGCCTTGCGACCCCCGAATGATTACGGCTCCGGGGAGCCGACTCGTCGTCGCGTTCAGCCTTCGACCACGTTCTGCGGTTTGCCCGCAACATAGGCCTCGACATTATCCACGAGCTGGTCCGCCAGGATCTGCATCGCTTCCTTGCTCGCCCAGGCCACGTGCGGCGTGACGATGAGGTTCGGCAGGTCGAGCTCGCACAGGATGTTGCCGTTCTTGGGCGGCTCGGTCATCACCACGTCGAATCCGGCGCCACCGATCGTTCCGGCTTTGAGCGCCTCGGCGAGAGCCTCCTCATCCACAAGACCGCCACGCGCCGTGTTGATCAGGATGGCGTGCTTCTTCATCTTCGCCAGCTGCTCGGCGCCGATCATGTTCCGGGTCTCCGGCGTCAGCGGCGCATGCAGGGTGATGACGTCGGATTCGGTCAGGATCGTCTCGAAATCCACGAGGCCTTCCTGCGGGAACACATCGTAGGCAATGACCTTCATGCCGAGCGCTTCCGCGCGCTTGGCGATCGACTTGCCCAGAGCCCCGTAGCCGACGATGCCCAGCGTCGAGCCGGCGATGTCGTGGATCGGATAATCGAAGTAGCAGAACTGGGTGGACTTCGCCCAATCACCCCGGCGCACCGAATTTGCATAGGGCACAATGGCGCGCCGCAGGGCGAACATCAGGCCGATCACGTGCTCGGGGACGGTGTTGAAAGCGTAATTACGGATGTTGACGACAGTGATGCCGAGTTCCTTGGCGGCCTTCTTGTCGACGACGTCGGTACCAGTGGCGGCGACAGCGATGAGCTTGAGATCGGGCAGCTGCTTTAACGTGTCGGCGCGCATCGGCACCTTGTTGATCAGCGCGATCTCGGCACCCTTCAGGCGCTCGACGATCTCTTCCGGCGTCCAGGTCGACTCGTATTCGGTATATTCATGCGGGAAATTGAATTCGCGCACCTTGGCATCGAGGGATTCACGGTCGAGGAAGACGATTTTGTGCGCCATTGGAACCCTCAAGCGACGTTCCGCGCCAAGCGCGACGTTACGCGATACACACTTCTATAGACGATGCCCCGGGGCCGGCGAGAGGCCGGCCCCGGGAAATCACGGTGATCAGGACTTCGCGAGCGGGTTTTCGCGCAGGTAGCTGGAGGCGGCGGCGACGCCGGAGCCCGGCTGCACCTTCACGCCGTTGTCGAGCATGGCCATTTCCGCGCCCGCGATGGCGCCGAGGAGCGAGAGCTCGTTCAGGTCACCCACGTGGCCGATACGAAACACCTTGCCGGCCACCTGGCTCAGACCAGCGCCGAGGGCGAGGTTGTAGCGCACGAAGGCGTGCTTGATGATCGCGGCGGCATCGACGCCCTCGGGGACGAGGATGGCGGTCACCGTGTCCGAGTTCCACTTGGCTTCCTTGGCGCAGGTCTTGAGACCCCAGGCCGCCACGGCCTGACGGGTCGCCTCGGCGAGCACGGCATGGCGGTGGTAGACGTTCTCGAGACCTTCTTCCCGCAGGCAGGCGAGTGCCTCGCGCAGGCCGTAGAGAAGCGGCAAGGCGGGGGTGTAGGGGAAGTAGCCGGCGCCGTTCTGCTTCTGGTGGTCGGCCCAGTCGAAATAGACATGCGCGAGGCGATCGTTCGGACCCGACGACGATTCGGCAGCCTTCAAAGCCTTCTGGCTGACGCAGATCACGCCGAGACCGGCGGGGAGCATCAGGCCCTTCTGCGAGCCCGCAATGGCGCAATCGACCTTCCACTCGTCGGCGTAGAACGGCAGCGAGCCGATCGAGGATACGCCATCGACGAAGAGAAGCGCAGGGTGGCCGGCCGCGTCGATCGCCTTGCGCACGGCACCGATGTCGCTGGTGACGCCGGTGGCGGTCTCGTTATGGACCGTCATGACGGCCTTGATCTCGTGGTTCGTGTCGGCGCGCAGCGCCTCCTCGATCCGCTGCGGGTTCGCACCCGTGCCCCACTCTTCTTCCTGAACGATCACGTTCAGGCCGAGGCGCTGGGCCATGTCGATCCAGAGGTGGCTGAACTGGCCGAAGCGCGAGGTCAGAACCTTGTCGCCACGGTGCAGCGTGTTCGTCAGCGCGGATTCCCAGATGCCGGTGCCGGACGCGGGGAACAGGAAGATGGTACCTTCGGTGGAGCCGAAGACCGCCTTGGTCTCTTCGAACAGGGGCTTGGTCAGCGTCGGGAAGTCGACCGAACGGTGATCTTCCGAGGGGACGATCATCGCCCGCTGAACGCGGTCAGGAATGTTCGTCGGGCCCGGAACGAACAGATGATTCCGACCCGGTCGTCTCGTTGCCGCCATGTTGTGTCTCCGGTTCTTCTTTGGTTCGCGTGCACGCAGCGCACGACGCTGGGTTCGAATACGGTGGTCTAAGGTCGCGATCCGGCTTGGGTCGACGCCAGTGCGGTTCCTAAGCTTTGGATGAGGATACGACAACGTTGCCGAACGCCCGGCTCACGTTTTTCCGGCCGGATGCGATGGCATGGTCCGCGTCAATCGACGGGTGGCGTGAGGCCAGCCCCGAGGCATCTTCGATGCCCGCGAGATCCGGAATGCTCGACGCAACCGCCTTCGACTGAATCAAGCCTCTCTCCGTTGGCCGGGGCGCGCGGTGTTCGCACACTCCCATGGCCGTGGACGTCGTTTCTCACCTCGTCGGCGACCTTGATTTTGCCTCGTGCGGGCTCCGGACACACGCTTTCCAGCGCGATCCGGTGGGTCACCTTGGACCTGACTATGCCGAGGTTCGCGGTCGAAGGAAAATGCAAAAAACTTCGTCGCCACTCAAAAAATTTGTGGCGCAACGCAGCATCTCTGCGCCTTGCTTGAAAGGGGTCCGCTGCGAAGCGAGCAGAGGTCGCGTCATCAAACTGATACGGGAATCCGGTTTGGCTCAACGCACCGAAGCCATTCGGAGTGGGTCGTGGGCGAAGATACAGAGAAGACGATCCGCGTGAGGACGCTCTTCCTGTCCGATATGCATCTGGGCACGAAGGGCTGTCAGGCAGGGTTACTGCTGGAATTCCTGCGGGATTACGACGCCGATGAGATCTACCTCGTCGGCGATATCGTCGACGGCTGGCAGCTCAAATCGGGCTGGTTCTGGCCGCAGAGCCACAACGACGTGGTGCAGAAGCTGTTGCGCAAAGTGCGCAAGGGCTCGACGTTGATCTACATCCCCGGCAACCACGACGAATTCCTGAGAGATTATCTCGGCATGACGTTCGGTGGGATCGAGGTCGTGGACGACCGGATCCACGTCGCGGCAGACGGCAAGCGCTACCTCGTCATCCACGGCGACCAGTTCGACATGGTCGTTCGGCATGCCAAATGGATCGCCTTCCTGGGTGACGGGGCTTACACGTTCGCGCTCTTCATCAACACGCATCTGAACACGATCCGGCGCCGCCTCGGACTCGCCTACTGGTCACTCTCGGCCTGGGCGAAGTTGAAGGTGAAGAACGCCGTCAATTTCATCGGAAAGTTCGAGGAGCTTTTGAGCGCGGAGGCGAAGCGCGTGGGCGCCGACGGCGTCATCTGCGGACATATCCACCATGCCGCTCACCGCCAGATCGCCGGGCTGACCTATCTGAACACCGGGGATTGGGTGGAATCCTGCACCGCCATCGTCGAGCATTACGATGGCACCATGGAGGTGCTGCATTACCCGAGCGTACTGCGGGCACGCGCTGCCGCCGAAGAGGCGGAACGAGGCGCGGTCCTCTCGAATCCGGCAAGGGCGGTCGCGTGAGGCTGCTGATCGCCACCGATGCTTGGCACCCGCAGGTCAACGGGGTGGTCCGTTCGCTCGAGAACATGGCCAGCGCCGGCCGCGAGCTCGGGTTCGAGACGGTGTTCCTGACCCATCAGGATTTCGCTTCGGTGCCGCTTCCGGGATATCCCGAGATACGGCTTTCCTATGCCACGAAAGGTAAGGTCGCACGCCTCTGGGCCGATCTTGCGCCGACCCATGTGCATGTGGCGACCGAGGGGACCGTCGGCTACGCGACCCGCCGCTATTGCCTCTCGCATGGCCGCCCGTTCACCACGAGCTACCACACGCGCTTTCCCGAATATCTCGCCGCCCGCGCGCCCGTTCCGGAGAGTTGGAGCTACGCCTGGCTGCGGCGTTTCCACGGCGCGGCGAGCGGTACGATGGTATCGACCCCATCCCTCGAGCGTGACCTCGCCTCCCGTGGGTTCGGTAACCTGATGCGCTGGACGCGGGGAGTCGATACCGACCTCTTTCGCCCCGCTGGGCCGGATGACGTCCTGCCGGATGCCCTGGTCGGGTTGCCCGGACCGTTCTTTCTTTTCGTCGGCCGACTGGCGGTGGAGAAGAACGTCGCGGCCTTCCTCGATCTCGACCTGCCGGGCACGAAGGTTGTGGTGGGAGACGGACCGGACAGGGCGCGTCTCGCCGGCCTGTATCCGCAGGCGTGCTTCCTCGGCACCCTCACCGGGGCGGCGCTCGCCCGGATCTATGCGGCGGCGGACGTCTTCGTGTTTCCGAGCCTGACCGACACGTTCGGCATCGTGCTGCTCGAAGCCCTGGCCTGTGGCGTACCGGTGGCGGCCTACCCGGTGACCGGACCGCTCGACGTCATCGGTGGCACCGGCGCCGGAATTCTCGGGCCCGACCTGCGCGAGGCCGCGCTCGCCGCTCTGTCGATTTCTCGTGAACGCTGCCGCGCGGAGGCCCTGCGCTACACGTGGAGCGAGAGCGCGCGCCAGTTCTTCACCAACATCTCGTTGGCGCACGGCACCGGCCTTCCCGTCCCCCGGCGCCGATCGTTCCGGGCCGCACCGGCCGTTTGACCCGGCGACGAGGGATGGCTCCGTGATCCCGCTGGTAGGAGAAATTGGCCTCCCACACGTTTCTGCCCGTCCATCCCGTGACCGTCGGACGGGACGGGTGTAGGCAGACGGCCCGATGCCCAGACCGTTCACCGATTCCGTCGCCCGCACCCTCCCCGCTCTCATCGGTTGCGACGAGGTCGGGCGGGGCGCTCTATCCGGCCCCGTGATCGTGGCGGCTGTGTGGTTCGATCCGGCCGTGTTCCCGGCCTCAGTGCTCGCCTGCCTCGATGATAGCAAGAAGCTCGACCGGGCGACGCGGGAGCGCCTGACTCCGCTGATCAGGGAACATGCCGAGGTTGCGGTCGCCGCCGGCTCGCGTGCTCTCGTGGACCGGATCAACATCCGCGCCGCGACCCTCGACGCCATGAAGAGAGCCGTCGAGAAACTCGGGCTCGATGCGCCCGTGTCCGTCGATGGCCGCGACAGCATTCCCGGCCTTGCTCTTCCGTGCCGGGCGGTGATCGGTGGCGACCGGCTCGTACCGCAGATCGCCGCGGCGTCCATCGTCGCCAAGACCCTGCGGGACGATCTCATGCGGGCCCTGGCCACCCGTCATCCGGCCTATGCCTGGGATCGAAATGTCGGATACGGGACCGCTTCCCACCTTGCCGGCTTGGAGAGAATGGGCCGTTCGGCGCATCACCGGGTGAGCTTCACCAAGCGTTTTGCTTCATCACCCGCGGTAGTCACAACAGGCTGAGCTGAGCCCCGGTCGCGGCCGTGCGGTCGAAGAGATCCGTGCGCAGGGTAATGCGTGCATCTGCATAGCCGAGACGCTGCTTTGCGAGCCGCATGCGTTGGGCGATGAGGTCGGCATAGGCGCCGCCGCCGGTCATCCGCCGGCCGAAAGTCGCATCATAGGCTTTGCCGCCGCGGGCCTCTCGCACGAGCGACATCACATGGCGCTGGCGTCCAGGATAATGTTCGGCGAACCAGTCGTTCACGAGGTCGTCGAGTTCGAGAGGCAGCCGTAGGAGGACATGCCGTGCCTCGACGGCACCGCATTCCCGCGCCCGCTCCAACACCGCCTCGATCTCATGGTCGTTCAGCGACGGAATGACCGGCGCCATCATCACCATGACCGGGATGCCGGCGCGGCTCAGCTGGCGGATCGCATCGAGGCGCCGAGCCGGATGAGGAGCGCGAGGCTCCATGCGCCGGGCGAGGACCGGGTCGAGTGTGGTCACCGACATCGCCACTTTGACGAGTCCGAGTTCGGCCATCGGCGCCAGAATATCGATATCGCGGGCGACGAGATTCGATTTGGTGACGATACCGACGGGATGGCGGAAACGCGCCAGCACGCCGAGCACAGCGCGGGTGATGCCGTGGTCGCGTTCGATGGGTTGGTACGGGTCCGTTGCCGTCCCGAGGGCGATCGTCTCCGGCACGTAGCCCTGCACCGAGAGCTCCCGCTCCAGCAACTCGGCCGCGTTCGCCTTGTGGAACAGCTTCGTTTCGAAATCGATGCCCGGCGAAAGGCCCACATAGGCATGGTTGGGCCGGGCGAAGCAGTAGACGCAACCGTGCTCGCAGCCGCGATAGGGATTGATCGAGCGATCGAACGGCAGGTCCGGCGAAGTATTCCGTGTCAGGATGCTGCGTGCGCGCTCGGGAAGATCTTCCGTCGGCAGGCGCCGGACCGCGTCATCCGAAGCCCAGCCGTCGTCGAACGTCTCGCGCCGCGCCGGCTCGTAGCGACCGCTGGGGTTGGCCGTCGCCCCACGTCCCTTGCGTGCGCTTGTGGGGAAGGTGCTTCCCGCAAGCCGCCGAGCGGGGACGGCGAATGGGTCATCGCATTCGCCGCCACCATCCTTCACCGCTCGGACCACGCTGCGAGTTCCGTCCCGGCCGGGTCCGTGAAATGAAAGCGACGGCCGCCGGGAAAGGTGAAGATCGGCGCTACGATCGTGCCACCTGCCGCCTCGACGCGGGCCTGCATGGCTTCGAGATCCTCGGCGTAGAGCACGGGCAACGGCATCGCTCTCGGTGCATCGGCATCGAGACCGCCATCGAGGCCCTGTTCGAAGGCGGCGTAGCGAGGGCCGTAATCGACGAAGCTCCACCCGAAAGCCGTCCCGTAGAACGCTTTCACCCGGTCGAGATCGCCGCCCGGCAATTCGAGATAATCGATCTTACCATCCTGTCGCATCCGTGACCCCTAATTCGCCCTGACGCCAAGACCATACGGCGACTTTAGCCTTCGCTTTCGCCACCCGTCCTTACGATCCGAACATATCAGGAACACGTCGGCTAGCGCTGCCCTTATTTCGAGCAATCGCCGGCTTATGACGCCCCGGAACGGTTTCTTGCGGAGCTTTCGCGGCCACCTGGCTTTTCCCACGCTGAAAATACGCTATGCGCGCGCATGATTTCGGCTCTGATCCATGTGGCGAGGCCGGCCGACCCCTTGGCGGTCGACCAGCTCGCCGACACCCTGGGGGCTCTCGTCGAGGGCGTTGCTGCCGGGCTCGTCGGCGATGCGGTGATCATCGCCCCAACCCATAACGCAGCGGTCGATGCCGTCGCCGAGGCAACCGGCGCGACCTTCGTGGTCCGTTCGGGTGGTACGCCCCCTTGGTCGGCTGGCGCGAAGGCCGCGCGGCGGGAGTGGGTCCTCTGCCTCGAAGCAGGCGACGTTCCGGCCGAGGGCTGGATCCGCACGATCGATCGGTTCATCGGCACGGCGCGGCCGGAAATGGTCCTCGGGCGATTGCGCCGGCCGCATGCCGGGCTGCCGTCGCGTCTTGCGGCGCAGGGTGAGTCCGTGATCGGTGTCCGTGCGCCCCGCGCCGGGGACCTCGTGCGCCGCGACCGCCTGATCGCAAGCGGCGTCTTCTCGACCCGCCTGCATCCGCGACGGGTGAATGTGCGGCTCAACCGAGGGTGATCAGACCGGGATCGAAGCGCCGCGTCGAAGGTGTTCGTCCAGGCGTGGCATGATCTCGACGAAGTTGCAGGGCCGGTGCCGATAATCGAGCTGAGCCGAGAGAATGCCGTCCCAAGCGTCGCGGCAGGCGCCCGGCGAACCCGGCAGGACGAAGACGAATGTCGCGTTCGCGAGTCCTGCCATGGCCCGTGACTGCAGGGTGGACGTCCCGATCTTGTCGTAGGAGATGCGGTGGAAGACCGCCGAGAAGCCATCCATCCGCTTCTCGAATAGCGGCTCGAGCGCTTCCGGCGTCACGTCGCGTCCAGTAAAACCGGTGCCGCCGGTGGTGATCACGACGTCGACCGACGGATCCCTGGTCCACGATTCCACCTGAGCGCGGATCGCCGCCACCTCATCGGGCACGATGGCTCTACCGGCGAGACTGTGCCCGGCCGCCACGAGCCGCTCACACAGCGTGTCGCCGGAACGATCATCTTCGGCAACACGAGTATCGGAGACGGTCAGCACCGCGATAGAAAGCGGGATAAAGCTACGGGTCTTGTCTGCGGCGACCATGGCTAGCTGCTCTCGGCTCGGCGATAACGCTTCGTTCTACCCATGAATGGGCCCGATGGTCGATCCCGACATATGAGCGTCCTCGGCCGCTGCCCGGGGCGGACACGATACCGTGCCCGGCTCTTGTAGCAGCTGCCGCCTCAGTTCCGCGCCGCGCGGAACGTATCGCAGGACTTGGTCTGGCCGCTCTTGTAGCCTGTCATGAACCACCGCATCCGCTGGTCCGACGAGCCGTGCGTGAAGGAATCCGGCACGGCGTAGCCCTGCGACTGCTTCTGGAGCTTATCGTCGCCGATGGCACTGGCTGCCTGCATGGCTTCCTCGATGTCACCGAGCTCCAAAGAGTTATACTTGTCGTTGGAGTTCTTGGCCCAGACGCCGGCGAGGCAATCGGCCATCAACTCCACGCGTACCGACAATTGGTTAGACTCGACCTTGCTGGATGCCGCCTGCTGGCGACCCTGGACCTTGCCCAGGATGCCCAGTTCGTCCTGAACGTGGTGGCCGACTTCGTGAGCGATCACATAAGCATAGGCGAAATCGCCTTTGACCCCGAACTTCTGCTCCATCTCCTTGAAGAACGACGTGTCGAGGTAGACCTTCTTATCGAGCGGACAATAGAACGGCCCCATCGCGGCCTGCGCCGATCCACAGCCGCTGCGCGTGCCTCCGGTGTAAAGCACCATGCCGGTTGGGCGGTACTGCTTGCCGGTCTGGTTCGGGAGAATTTCCTTCCAGACGTCCTCGGTATTACCGAGGATCGCAGCCGCGAAACGTCCGCTCTCGTCCGCTGGCTTTGTCTTGCGCTGGGCCTGGGTCTGCGGATCGACACGCTCCTGGCGCGGTTGTCCGCCGCCGCTCATCTGCTCGGCGCCACCGATCAGGATGGCGGGATTGATGCCGGTGACCCAGCCGATGATGCAAAGGATGACGATGGTGCCGATGCCGAGCCCGCCGGCACCGCCACCCGGAAAGCCTCCGCCGCCCCCGCCGCCTTCGCCACGGCGGTCCTCGACGTTGTCCGAAGAGCGGAAATCTTCCCAGCGCATGATCTCGTCACCCTTCGTGGCGTAGCCCTACCGGAACTCGGTCGACACGCGCATCACTGTCTTCGGTCCCGTGTGCCCGAACTAATCCCGCGGTGAAAGATACGGTTCCGCTTCCACCCCGGCTTTCGCCCTACGCTTTGCCGTCGAGGGTTGCCCTCAGCAGGCGGAAATCCCGCCACGCGAGCCGTTTTTGGAGCGGCTGGCGGAGAAGATAGGCCGGGTGGAGGGTCGCCAGAGCCTTCACCTCCCGGTCACCCACCCGATAGGGATAGATCCGTCCTCGCGCCTTCAGGATACCGTCTTTCGTGCCGGTGATCGCCTGTGTCGCCGGACTGCCGAGGCAGACGATGATGTCCGGGTCGGCGAGTTCGATCTGGCGTTCGATGAAGGGTTTGCAGATCGACACCTCCTGTGGTGTCGGGTTGCGGTTTCCCGGTGGTCGCCATGGCACGATGTTGGTGACGTAGGCTTTTGTCCGGTCGAGACCGATCGCCGCCATCATCCGGTCGAGCAGTTGACCCGAGCGGCCCATGAACGGCTTGCCGACGCGGTCCTCGTCCGCTCCCGGTGCCTCACCGATGAACATGAGTTTCGACGCCGGGTTTCCGTCGGCGAAGACGAGATTCTTGGCGGTGAACTTGAGGGGGCAACCATCGAATGTGGCGAGCAGTGCCTCAAGCTCTTCGAGAGAGGCGACGTCGCGAGCCCGCGCCCGAGCGTCGCCCGCAGCCTCTCCGGGTTTCGCTGCCGCGGATTGTCCATAGGTCCGAGCCGGCGGGGCCGACGGCGCCTGCCCTCGCGCCGGCAACTCGCGGCGAGGCGGCACCGGATCGGCCTGCGGCCCCTCGCCAGACAGTTCGGCCCGCTGCGACGATACGGGGGATGGCGATCCGCGCTGTATCGTCGCCGGGCGCCAGGGCGCAGGATCGTCGGTTTCGGAGAAGCGATCGTGCGGGCGTTCGTCGAGACAAAGATCGACGCCGGATTCCGCATGGAAGTCCAGTTCGGCGATCACGTCGCGCTGGTGGTCGGGGCCTTGGCTCATGGTTCTCGATGTGGCTCTTGCGGAGCCTGTGGACAACACTTCGCGGGGCGGGATCTACCATCGTCTGCATGGCTGCGGGACGGCCAGAGCAAAGCTGAGACCATCCGCAGGCTTGCGTTCCCAGCTTGGAATGGGTTGAGAGTGTTCGCAATCATAACATCGCGCATTCGACGGCTGGTCTCGATCGGTTTCGGGTCGCGCGGCAGGAGGAGTTTATAGGATGGCGTTGCCTGAGCGCGAGGGTATGGATTTCGACGTGGTGATCGTCGGTGCGGGGCCCGCTGGCCTTGCCGCCGCGATCCGCCTCAAGCAGATCGCCGCCGATCTCACCGTCGTCGTGGTCGAGAAGGGGTCCGAGGTCGGCGCGCATATCCTGTCCGGCGCCGTGATCGATCCGCTCGGGCTCGACCGCCTGCTCCCCGATTGGCGTCAGGACGAGGCCCGGCCGCTCAAGACCGAGGTCGAGCGCGACGAGTTCCTGTTCCTCACCAAGAACAGCGGCATCGCGCTGCCGAACTTCGCTTTCCCGAAATTCATGTCGAACCACGGTAATTTCGTCGGCTCGCTCTCGAACATGACGAAGTATCTCGGCGCCAAGGCCGAGGAACTCGGCGTCGAGATCTATCCAGGCTTCCCGGCCTCGGAAGTGCTCTACGACGATGCCGGTACCGTCATCGGCGTGGCCACCGGGGATCTCGGCATCGGCAGGTCCGGCGAACCGCGGGACGACTACACCCGCGGCATGGAGCTGCGCGGCAAGTACACGATCTTCGGCGAGGGCGCGCGCGGCTCGCTCACCAAGACGCTGATCGACCGCTTCCAGCTCAACCGGGACAGCGATCACCAGAAGTATGGCCTCGGCGTCAAGGAACTCTGGCAGCTGAAGCCGGAGACGTTCGAGCCCGGTCTCGTGCGCCACACGATGGGCTGGCCGCTTTCGAACAAGACCGGCGGCGGCTCCTGGCTCTATCATTTCGACGATCACCTGCTCTCTGTCGGCTTCGTCACGCATCTGAATTACGAGAACCCGACCCTGTCGCCGTTCGACGAGTTCCAGCGCTTCAAGACCCACCCGATGATCCGCGACGTGTTCGAGGGCGCCAAGCGCATCGGATACGGTGCCCGCGCGATCATGGAAGGCGGCTGGCAATCGGTGCCGAAGCTTGTCTTCCCCGGCGGCTGCCTCGTCGGCTGCTCGGCCGGCTTCGTCAACGTGCCGCGCATCAAGGGTTCGCACAACGCCGTGCTTTCCGGGATGCAGGCGGCCGAGGCCATCGCGGCCGCTCTCACTGCCGGCCGGCAAGGCGACGAACTCACCGATTACGAGACGGGCTGGCGCGACAGCGACATTGGCCGCGACCTCAAGCGCGTGCGCAACGTCAAGCCGCTCTGGTCGAAATACGGCACGCTTGTAGGCGTAGGCCTCGGCGGCCTCGACATGTGGTCGCAGACGATTCTCGACGCCTCGCCGTTCGGCACGCTCAAACACGGCAAGCCCGATCACCTCGCCACGAAGCCGATCTCGGAGGTGACGCCGATCGTCTATCCGAAGCCCGACGGTAAATTGACCTTCGACCGGCTCTCCTCGGTCTATCTTTCGAACACCAATCACGAAGAAGACCAGCCGCCGCATCTCAACGTCAAGGACGCGGCGCTCCAGAAGTCCTCGGAGCACGACGTCTATGGCGGCCCCTCGGCGCGCTACTGCCCGGCGGGCGTCTACGAATGGGTGCAGGAGGGCAATGGCGTGCGCTACCAGATCAACGCGCAGAACTGCGTCCACTGCAAGACCTGCGATATCAAGGACCCCAACCAGAACATCAATTGGGTGACGCCGGAGGGGCCGGGCGGGCCGAACTATCCCAACATGTGAGGACGCACCGGACCCTAACTGCCCGCCATCCTTTCGCCTTGCGAGGATGGCGGGAAGAGTTCAGTGTCCCCGCCCGATCGGCATCGGTCCCTGACGGACGATGCGCTACAAACGCGACTGGTGCCCATGAACGGAAACGCCGCGACCCGCCGGACCCTCTCGGCTCTCGCCCTGTGCCTCGCCGCCTCCGTGGCGACGTCGGTCACGGCCCTGGCCGCCCAGCCCCGGGAATCGGCTCCGGTGACGGAGTACGAGCCGGCCGAGTCGCTGGAGGGCAACTTCCTGTCCGCCTATATCGCCGGCGCGTCCAAGGACACCTCCGCCGCCGCGAGCTTCTACCGCGAGGCCGTGAAGGCGGATCCGCGCAATGCGGAATTGCTCGAGCGCGCCTTCGTGTCGCTGCTCGCGGACGGCGCTCTGCCCGACGCCTTCCGCGCGGCCGAGCGCCTCACCGCCCGCGATGGATCGAACGGCCTCGCCCAGCTCAGCCTCGGGGTTCGCCAGATCAAGGCCGGCCAGTTCGCGCAGGCCCGTCAGAACTTCGCCCGCAGCGGACGGGGTGCTGCAGCCGATCTCACCAGCACTCTCCTGACCGCCTGGGCCTATGCCGGTGCCAATGATGGCAAGCGCGCCCTCGAAGTGGTGAACAAGCTGAAGGGCGAGCGCTCTTACAACACTTTCCGCGACTTCCATGCCGGGTTGATCGCCAACCTCGTCGGCGATCAGGCGGAAGCGGAGCGCCGGCTCAAGGCCGCCTACGACGCCGACCAGAATACCCTGCGCATCGTCGATGCCTATGCCCGGTTCGAAGCGCAGGCCGGCCGCACGGACCTCGCGATCCAGGCCTACACCAACTTCGACCAGCTTCTGCCGCGCCACCCGATCGTGCGTGACGCCCTCGACAAGCTCAAGGCCGGCAAGCCGTTGACCCGCCTCGTCAACACCGCTCAGGAGGGCGCCGGCGAGGTGCTCTACGGGCTCGGCTCGGCCGGATCGACCCAGGGCGACGAGTTGCCCGCCGTGGTCTATCTGCGCCTTGCCCTCTATCTCGCCCCTGAGCACGCCCTCGCCCGCCTGACCCTCGCCGATACGCTCGACCGGATGAAGCAGACCGAGCGCGCCAACGACGCCTATGCGCAGATGCCTGCATCTTCGCCGCTGAAGCTCAACGCCGATATCCAGATCGGCCTCAATCTGGAGCAGATGGGCAAGGGCGAAGAGGCGACCCAACTCCTCGACGCCGCGATGAAGGAGCATCCCGACAGCATCGACGTCGTGACCGCCCTCGGCAACGTCCAGCGCTCGCGCAAGAAGTACGAAGAGGCGGCGGCCACCTACAGCCGCGCCATCGAGCTCATCGGCAAGCAGCCGGCGTCCAATTACTGGACGACCTTCTACTTCCGCGGCACCGCCTACGAGCGGGCCAAGCAATGGCCCAAGGCCGAGGCCGACCTCAAGAAGGCGCTGGAACTGGTTCCGCCGAACCAACCGGCGGCGCGGGCGCAAGTGCTCAACTACCTCGCCTATTCCTGGGTCGACCAGAACATGAATATCGACGAGGCCTTCACCATGCTGAAGCAGGCCGTCGATGCGAGCCCGCGCGACGGCATGATCATCGACAGCCTCGGCTGGGCTTATTTCCGCCTCGGGCGCTACGACGATGCCGTGCGCGAGCTGGAGAAGGCCATCGAACTCAAGCCCGGCGACCCCACGATCAACGACCATCTGGGCGATGCGTACTGGCGCTCGGGCCGGAGGCTCGAAGGCAAGTTCCAGTGGCAGCATGCCAAGGACCTGAACCCAGAGCCGGACGATCTCGTGAAGATCAATGCCAAGCTCAAGGACGGCCTGCCGGAACTCGAAAAGCCCGCCGCTACCGCCGAGAATCCTCCCGAGGCGGAGAAGGTGAATCCCGATCTGCCGAAGGGTGCTCCGGCTCCGAGCGAGCCCCCCGGCGCGGCCGACAAGAAGACCGGCGGCTGAGACCCGGCTTGACGGGTGGGGGATCGCGGGGCCAGACCGGCCGCGCATTCCCGCGGTCGAAAGACCCGCCCCTCTCCGACAGAGCAAGCCGTGCCAATCCTCGTCACCCGCGCTCCGGCGAAGATCAATCTCACCCTTCACGTCCTCGGCCGTCGTGAGGGGGATGGCTACCACGAGCTCGAAAGCCTCGTGGCCTTCACCGGTTCGGGGGATACGCTGAGCCTGGAGCCCGGCACCAACCTAACCCTGGACGTGTCGGGACCCACCGCCGGACCGGCCGGTCCCCTCGACGACAACCTCGTCATCCGCGCCGCCCGAGGGGTGGCCAAGGCCATCCCAGGGCTTCGTCTCGGTGGCTTCCACCTCATCAAGCGTCTGCCCGTGGCGGCCGGGATCGGTGGCGGATCGTCGGATGCCGCCGCAGCCCTGCGGCTGCTGGCGCGCCTCAACGACCTTCCCCTCGATCACCCCGCAATCGTCGAGGCCGCCCGCGCCACTGGGGCGGACGTTCCCGTCTGCCTCGATCCGCGCGGTCGGATGATGCGGGGTGCCGGAGAGGATGTCGGACCGGCGCTCGATTTCGCGCCGTTGCCGGCTGTGCTGATCAATCCCGGTGTGCCGGTCGCCACCTCGCCGGTCTTCAAGGCGCTGGGGCTGACGGTGGGGCAGCACCACGCTGGCGAGGCCCACCCGCTCGTCGCGCGAGGTCTCGGCTTCGGCGAGATCCTGGCGGCGGTGACGCCGGCTCGTAACGATCTCGAGGCGCCGGCGCTCACGGTCGCCCCCGTCATCGCAGATACGCTCACGGCCCTGCGCGACCGGCCGGGATGCCGGCTCGCCCGCATGTCCGGCTCCGGTGCTACGGTGTTCGGCTTGTTCGCCACCCGATCCGATGCGGTTCGGGCGGCTGCCGCCATCCGCGCGATGCAGCCATCCTGGTGGGTCCGAGCCGCTTTGCTGCGGTGACGGCCTTCCCTGCACGGCTCGTGTGACGAGCCGTGATCGGCTGGCCGCTTTCGGCTCAGTGCGCGCGGGCGATGCAGAAATCCACCACCTGAAGCAGGGCCGATTTCATCGGCCCGTTGGGGAACAGCGCCAGGGCGTCACGGGCGATGGCGCCGTAATGCCGAGCGCGGTCGATCGTGTCTTCGAGAGCCCGGTGTTTCCGCAGGATGGCAAGCGCTGTGTCGAGATCGGACTCTTCGACCTGACCGTCCTGGAGTGTGCGACGCCAGAAGGTGCGCTCCTCCTCGCTGCCCCGTCGGAAAGCAAGGACGATCGGCAGGGTGATCTTCCCCTCGCGGAAATCGTCGCCGACATTCTTGCCCATCGAAGCACTGGTGCCGCCGTAATCGAGCACGTCGTCGATCAACTGGAAGGCGATCCCGAGATTCATGCCGTAGGAGCGGCACGCCGCCTGCTCCGCCCTTGGGCGGTCGGCGATCACCGGGCCGACCTCGCAGGCGGCGGCGAACAATTCCGCCGTCTTCGCGCGGATGACGGCGAGATACTCGTCCTCCGAGGTCTCGGTGTTTTTGGCGGCGGTGAGCTGCATCACCTCGCCCTCGGCGATGACGGTCGCGGCGGCCGAGAGGATGTCGAGAGCACGTAGAGAGCCGACTTCCACCATCATGCGGAAGGCCTGGCCGAGCAGGAAATCACCGACGAGCACGCTCGCCTCGTTGCCCCACTTGATCCGCGCCGCGACGCGGCCGCGCCGCATGTCGCTTTCGTCCACCACGTCGTCGTGGAGCAGGGTCGCGGTGTGCATGAACTCGACACTGGCGGCGAGCTTCACCGCCCCCTCCCCGGCCCCGTAGCCGCAGAGATCGGCGGTGGCGAGGGTGAGGATAGGGCGAAGGCGCTTGCCCCCGGACGCGATGAGATGGTTGGCCACCTCCGGAATCATCGCGACATCGGATCCGGTTCGCGACAGGATGGTCGCGTTCACGCGCTCCATCCCCTTGGCGACCAGCGCCACAAGATCGTTCAGGCTCGACTCCGGATCGGAGCGGCCCTCATCGAAGGAAACGACGACACCCAAACTCGATGCCTCCCGAGCTTTTCACACCAGGCAGATCCCGGCGGCGCACCCGCCGCTCGGGCCGATCCGCTCGGCCGGGTTATCTCCCGTGACCAACATCCACGCGGGCACCCCTTCGCATGCGCGCCGAGGCGCTGCAACATCCCGCGTTTCTCGCTGTATACAAAGGGTGGCGGCAGGGAGCCGCCGATGGGGCGGGTGGACGCATGCGAGAACTCATCCGGAGCAACGACATCGTCCTGATGGGCTTTGCCGAGTCGCTCCTTCAGGGGGCGGAGATTCCGGTTCTCGTCGCCGACATCCACATGAGCCTGCTGGAAGGTTCGATCGGCGCTTTCGCACGAAGGCTTCTCGTGCCCGACGACCATGCGACCGAAGCGCGCCGTCTTCTCGAGGATGCCGGCCTCGCGCACGAACTGCGCGATGCGTGAACCGGGTGACGAGCAGGCGGAGACTGTGCCGGATCTCTGGCTCGGCGGACGTCTTCGCCTGTATCAGCCGCCGCGAGGCGCCCACCGCGCGGGGACGGATGCGGCATTACTGAGCCGGTTGGTGCGACCGAAGCCGGATTCCACGATCGTCGATGTCGGTGCGGCAAGCGGAGCGGTGGGTCTCGCGGCGGCGCTAGAGGAACCGAGCGCCAGGATCGTCCTGGTGGAGAGAGACGCGGACCTCGTTCGTCTCGCCCGCAGGAATATCGAGGAGAACGGACTTCAGGGTCGGGCGGTCGTCATCGCCGCGGACGTCTTCTCGGTCGAAGCCCGCCGGGCGGCCGGGCTCGGACCCGAGATGGCCGACATCGTGCTTACCAACCCTCCCTTCTTCGAGGTGGAGCGTCACAGGCCATCGCCCGTCGCGGGGAAAGCTTCGGCCCATACCTTCGCGGAGGGCGGGCTTGAAC
This sequence comes from Methylobacterium sp. CM6241, assembly GCF_054817845.1. NCBI lineage: Bacteria > Pseudomonadati > Pseudomonadota > Alphaproteobacteria > Hyphomicrobiales > Methylobacteriaceae > Methylobacterium > Methylobacterium sp. CM6241. The sequence continues at coordinate 2,500,266 of NZ_CM139246.1, read as the reverse complement.
CCTGGCTGAAGGCCTGCCTCGATGTGCTGAAGCCCGGAGGGACGCTTGGCCTGATCCATCGCGCCGATGCCCTGCCCGACTGCCTCGCCGCCATGAGGAGGCGCTTCGGAGGGATCATGGTTCGACCGGTCCATGCGCGAGCGGGGCGGCCCGCGATTCGTGTTCTAATCACGGGCATCAAGGGAAGCCGCGCGCCTTTTTCGCTGGCGCCGCCGCTCATCGTGCATGGCGAGGACGGCGTGATGACGCCGGAGGCCGACGCTATCCATCGCGGGCAGCCCTGGCCGGCTTGAACAAGGCGACGGCGGGGGCCTATGCCCCCGCCGCCAGGCGATACGGCACTCTCGCTGAAGCGTCAGTAGAACCGGCGCCAATGGTGGTGGCGGTGGTGCCAATGCCGGCGGTGCCAGTGGTGACGATGCCAATGATGACGGCGATGCCAGTAGGGCCGGCGCCATCCATAGGCGGGACGGTGGTAGCCGTAGACTGGGCGGTAGAAATGTGGCCGCCAATAATGCCGCCTGTAGCCGTAATGCGGCCGGTGCCAGACGTGACGACGATGCCAGTGATGGCGGCGATGCCAGCGGTGACGGTGCCAATGGGCCTGCGCCACAAGCGGCGTTGCGGCAGCTCCCTCGATGGCGGTGACGGGCAGTGGAGCGGCGCGCGCCTGGTTCAAGGAACCATAGGTCCCGCCCAATACCCCCATCAGAACGACCATCCACGTCGCGATACGCATGATGCTCTGTCTCCCTCCTCTTGTCCGGGCGTCGCCCGGTGGCCTCCGCGCTGCGGCACCGTGCTGCAACCCAGGCAGAGAAAAACGGCGAAGCCTGTAAATCGGTTCGGTCATCTCCATTTCGTGACTGTTGCCGGGTGGGGAGATGTCGCTCGTTCCCCGATCCAGGTGGCCCAGAACTTTCCAGCGAGACGAGACTGATGTCCCTTCCCCTGCCACGCTTCCTCCACCCGATCCTCCCCAAGGCGTGGCGTGGCCGCAAACCGACCGTGGCGGTTATCCGTCTCAGCGGCGTCATCGGTGCCGTCTCACCGTTGCGGTCCGGCCTTTCCATGGCCACCGTGGCCTCGAGCCTGGAGAGCGGCTTTGGAATGACCGGCATCTCGGCGGTGGCGCTGGTCATCAACTCGCCCGGAGGATCACCGGCCCAGTCCCACCTCATCCACCGCCGCATCCGCGCGCTGTCGATCGAGAAGAGGGTGCCCGTCTACGCCTTCGTGGAGGATGTTGCGGCCTCCGGCGGCTACATGATCGCCTGCGCGGCGGACGAGATCATCGCCGATCCGACATCGTTGATCGGTTCGATCGGGGTGGTCTCGGCGGGGTTCGGCTTCGACAAGCTCATCGAGCGGATCGGTATCGAGCGCAGGGTCCACACTCAGGGCGAAGCCAAGGCGATGCTGGACCCGTTTCGCCCGGAGAACCCGGAAGACATCGTGCGGCTGAAGGCGATCCAGGCGGATGTGCAGGATCTGTTCACCACGCTCGTGTCCGAGAGGCGTCCCGCGGTTCGAGCTAGCAGCGACAACCTCTTCACCGGCGCGGTCTGGACCGGGCGGCAGGCGCTGCCGTTGGGCCTCATCGATGGCCTGGGTGATGCCCGCTCGACGTTGCGGGCGCGGTTCGGGGACGACGTCGTGCTGAAAGTCGTGGCCGAGAAGCAGGGGTCGCTCGTGAGCAGGCTCCTGCGCCGGGCCGTTCCGGGCTCTACGGTCGTCGACGGCCTTGCCGCCGACGCCCTCGCGGCGGTCGAAGAGCGGGCGGCCTGGGCTCGCTACGGGTTGTGAGATCTCAGCGAGTCGCGATGGTGCAGGCCGAGGACGGCGCGCCGTAGCCGGAATACACCACGCGCACTTTGCGGGTGCAGGTCTCGGGCAAAGCAGGAGCAGGCACGCTAGCGACTTCGATCGGCGTCACCAGAGCGGGCATGGCGACGAGATCGGTCTTGTCCGTGGTGGCCAGCGCATTCGATGCCCCCATGACGAAGGGCGTTGCGGTCAGGGAAGCTGCAATGAGAGCCGCGAAGACAGTGAACGACTTGCGCATGGTCCGGTTTCCGCAATGTTCGCCGGTCGGTTGCGACCGGGCTGATCCCTTGATTTGTGCTAAGAACTTAGATCAAGCGAGACAGTTCCGGACGTAATGGCAATCGTGGCGGAAATGTGTGCCGCCGCGCACCCGCGTGGGTGCGGGGCTTCGGCTTGACAGCGCGGGTACGCCTCTTAAACGCTGGCCGCTTTCCCGCTTACCGGAAGCTAGCCATGTCGAGCGCACAAGCCCTGCCGAGCGCTGTCGATCTCGCCCCCAAGACCTCCTTCCAAGGCTTGATTCTCACCCTGCAGAATTTCTGGGCGGCGCAGGGCTGCGTGATCCTCCAGCCCTACGACATGGAGGTGGGCGCCGGCACGTTTCATCCGGCGACGACCCTGCGCGCCCTCGGGCCGAAGCCTTGGAAGGCGGCCTATGTCCAGCCTTCCCGCCGGCCGAAGGACGGGCGCTACGGCGAGAACCCCAACCGGCTGCAGCATTATTACCAGTTCCAGGTCATCCTGAAGCCGAACCCGCCGAACCTGCAGGAGCTCTACCTCGCCTCCCTCGACGCCATTGGTGTCGACCTGAAGCTGCACGACATCCGCTTCGTCGAGGACGATTGGGAGAGCCCGACATTGGGCGCCTGGGGCCTCGGCTGGGAGTGCTGGTGCGACGGCATGGAGGTGAGTCAGTTCACCTATTTCCAGCAGGTCGCCGGTGTGGAATGCGCTCCGGTGGCGGGCGAACTGACCTACGGGCTCGAGCGGCTGGCCATGTATGTGCAGGGCGTCGAGAACGTCTACGACCTCAATTTCAATGGCGGTGCGGGCGACGAGAAGGTCACCTACGGTGATGTCTTCCTCCAGGCCGAGCAGGAATACTCGCGCCACAATTTCGAGGCGGCGGATACCGCGATGTTGTTCCGCCAGTTCACCGACGCGGAGAAGGCCTGCCGCACCTATCTGGATGTGGGCGCGCCGGCGGAAGATTCGGGAACCCACCGGATGGTCCAGCCTGCCTACGACCAGTGCATCAAAGCGAGCCACGTCTTCAATCTGCTCGACGCTCGCGGCGTCATTTCGGTGACCGAGCGCCAGAGCTATATCCTGCGCGTGCGCGAATTGGCCAAGGCCTGCGGGGCCGCCTGGCTGAAGACGGCGGGCGGCGGAGCGGGTTGAGTTGCGGCACTGCTGCCCTTGCACGACTTCAGGCGCCCGGCATCCTCTTCGTGACATGCCCGGTCATTCTCTTACCTTCGCATGATGATCGTCGGGCGCGCCCTTGGCGCCGACGACATCCCGGAACAACATCTCGGACGCCCGCTCCCCATGCCTGATCTTCTCCTCGAACTGCGCTCCGAAGAGATTCCTGCCCGCATGCAGCGGCGTGCCGCGGAGGATCTGAAGAAGCTCGTCACCGACGCATTGGTGGAGCGCGGCTTCCTCTACGAGGGAGCGAAGGCCTTCTCGACCCCGCGCCGTCTGGCATTGCACGTGGCGGGCCTCCCGCCACGCGGGAAGGACGTCCGCGAGGAACGCAAAGGGCCCCGCGTCGGCGCGCCGGACGGAGCAATTCAGGGATTTCTCAAGAGCGCCGGTCTCGCGAGTCTCGATCAGGCGACCATCGTCACCGATCCGAAAAAGGGCGAGTTCTATGTCGCCGTGATCGAGCGGGCCGGCCGCGAGACGCTCGACGTGCTGGCCGAGATCCTGCCCGCCATCATCAAGAGCTTCCCCTGGCCGAAATCCATGCGCTGGGGCGCAGCGTCTTCCCAGCCGGGGAGCCTGCGCTGGGTGCGGCCGCTGCAATCCATCGTGGCGACCTTCGGCCCCGAGACCGAGACGCCCGAGACCGTACCGTTCTCGGTGGACGGAATCACCGCCGGCACCACCACCTACGGACACCGGTTCCTCGCGCCCGAGGCCATCGAGGTGCGGCGGTTCGACGATTACATCCAGGCGTTGGAGCGCGCCAAGGTAGTGCTCGACCCGGATCGGCGCAAGGACATCATCCTGCACGATGCGCGTGACCTGGCCTTCGCGCGCGGTCTCGAACTCGTGGAAGACGAGGGCCTGCTCGACGAGGTCGCCGGCTTGGTCGAATGGCCCGTCGTGCTGCTCGGCACCTTCGATCCGAGCTTCCTCGACATCCCGGCCGAGGCGATCCGTGCCACCATCCGCGCCAACCAGAAGTGCTTCGTGCTGCGTGAAACGGGCACCGACACGCTGGCTCCCGCCTTCATCCTGGTCTCGAACCTGATCGCCAGCGATGGCGGCCTCGCGATCACCGGCGGCAACGAGCGCGTGGTGCGCGCCCGCCTCTCGGACGCGAAGTTCTTCTGGGAGACCGACAAGGCGATCAGTCTCGAAGACCGTCTGCCGAAGCTCGACAGCATCGTCTTCCATGAAAAGCTCGGAACCCAGGGCGAGCGGGTGAAGCGCATTGCCTCGCTGGCGCGCGAACTGGCGCCGTTGGTCGGTGCCGACCCGGACCTCGCCGAGCGGGCCGCCCACCTCGCCAAGGCCGATCTCGTCACCGAAATGGTCGGCGAGTTCCCGGAACTACAGGGATTGATGGGTCGGAAGTATGCGGCGCTCCAGGGCGAGCATCCGAGCGTCGCCGCAGCTGTCGAGGAGCATTACAAACCGGTCGGGCCGAGTGATCGCGTGCCGTCCGATCCGGTCTCTGTCGCTGTGGCCTTGGCCGACAAGCTCGATACGCTCGTAGGATTTTGGGCAAGCATCGAAAGGCCAACGGGAAGCAAAGATCCGTTCGCTTTGCGCAGAGCAGCTTACGGAGTTGTTAAGATAACTTTGGTGAACAAGCTGCATCTCAATTTGACTAGAGCTATAATTTTTTCAGGATTTTTGTACCTTATCCAGACCGATAAAAATTTAGACTTGAAATTAGAATCGTTCCAAAATGGGAAGAACAATAATTTTCAAGAATTTATTGCTTTGATATTTTCTGGTGCGTTTGCTTGGATTTGGCAAGTGGACCAGGAGCTTGATCTTGATAAGATTTCGCGGTTCTTCTCAGCAAGAAGGGACGGCGAGCACAATATGATCGAGAAACTCGGTTCTGAAGTTGGTAATGCTATACGTTTAATGTCCACTTCATTCGAATCAATAGTATGTATTGCAAGTATAAGATCAAATTTGGGAGGAGAAAGGAAACTATCAAGTATCCTCCAAACAATGCACGCCGAGAGAGAAGATGAAAATAGTGATCTTCGACAGGAAGAAATTATATCTGCCTGTGAAAAAGTTGAGAAAAAACTTGTGATTGCGTCGCGAGAGCTGGAGGGTTTCTTCGCCGACCGCCTGAAGGTCTATCTTCGCGACCAGGGCGCCCGCCACGACCTGATCGACGCCGTCTTCGCCCTGCCCGGCCAGGACGACCTCCTGATGGTCGTGCGTCGGGTCGAGGCGCTGGGCAAGTTCCTCGAGACCGATGACGGTAGGAACCTGCTCGCCGGCTACAAGCGCGCGGCCAACATCCTGCGGATCGAGGAGAAGAAGGACGGGCGCAGCTACGAGGCCGAGCCCGACCGCGTCGCCATCGCCGCCTCCGGCGAGCCGGAGGAGCAGGCTCTGTCCGAGGCGCTGGTGACCGCCCGGGAAGCCGCGTCTGCGGCCGTGGCGGCCGAGGATTTCTCCGGGGCCATGCGCGCTTTGTCGATCCTGCGCGCGCCCGTTGATGCTTTCTTCGAGAAGGTCATCGTCAATGCCGACGATCCGGCCCTGCGTGAGAATCGCCTCGCCTTGCTCAACGCTTTGCGGGCGGCGACCCGGGAGGTCGCAGACTTCTCGAAGATCGAAGGATAGTGCCCGACCCTACCTGCAAAGGGAGAATTTGGCAGGTTGGGGTGCGAAATGGGAACGGTCTAGCTCGTATCGCCGTTGGGCGCATGGTTTTGAAGGAGATTGCCATGCGTCATTCCATGCTTGCCACTGCTGCCCTGCTGACGCTCTTCGGGGTTTCGGCGGTTCAGGCCCAGACCACGATCATCGAGCGCGAGGCGCCCGAGCGCGTCATCGTCGAGCGGCCGGAATCTGAGTCCCGTACCGTGGAGACGCGCGAGACCCGTGACGGCTGCCGCGTGAAGTCTGTCACCCGCGAGAACGAAGTCGGTGACCGCAAGACCGTCACCCGCGAGAACTGCGACTAAGCCCTTCCCGCTCCCTCCCCGATACCGGGGAAGGGGCAACGGCCTACAGAGGCTTCTCGTAGCGCCAGGCTTCCATGCTGTCCTCGTAGTACTCTTCGAGGACAGCGAAGCGCACGTAGCCGTGGCGCTCGTAGAGTCGGATGCCGGCACCGTTATCGGCTCTCACTTCGAGTCGCAGCTTCGTGCATCCATGCGCTCGTGCGTCGTCTTCCGCGGCATCGAGCATGATGCCGCCAAGGCCCTGGCCCGCGCGTGCGGGAGACACCGCGATGGAGGAGAGCCTGCAACTGCGGCTTCCCTTGCGGCGCTCCAGTGTGGCCGCCGCCACCAGGATCGAGCGGTCTTCTGCATCCAGAGCGACCAGCAGCGACATCGACGGAGAGCCGATGGCATGGCGGATCGCCCGCCGTTCCGCCCGGTCTCCCGAAAAAGCCGCGTGTTCCAGAGCGACCAGGGCGTCGAGGTCGCCCAATGTCGCCGGACGGATGGTGACCGGAGCGACCGTCTGCCGTTTGTAGGCTTGGGCGCTCACGCTGTGGTCCAGGGATAGACCCAGGTTTCCGACAATGCTCGACCGCTGGCGCGCAGGAAGGCGCGGAGATCGGTGGATTGGTCCGCCGCGTCGAGGGTGATGTCGATCGCTGCCCGCAACCCTCCGATATGCGGGTTCGGAGTGAGCGATGTGGCGGTGATCCGCCCCTGTGAAGCGCCGGCTACCACCTCCACCTTACTCGGGTCCGAGAGATAATAGGGCAGCTCGCCGCCGGCGAAATCGATGAGGAAGCGGCGGCTCAGCGTCCCTTTCGCCTCCTCCCCCTTGGCGGCACCGCTGGCACTCGTGGCGGCCAGGAAGGTGTTCGCCACATATCCGCCCGGATGCAGTCTGGTGTTCGAACTCCTGGCGCGCACGCGGTACGACATGCGGACCGGTTCGCCGGCCGGATAAGGCTGCCTCGGACGCCAATAGGCGACGATGTTATCGTTGACCTCGGTATCGGTCGGCAGTTCCATCAAGGTCACGGCGCCCTCGCCCCAGTCACCCTCGGGTTCGACGAAGTAGCTCGGCCTCCGACCATAGGACGCTTCGAGATCCTGATAAGATTCGAAAGCGCGATCCCGCTGCATCAGTCCGAACCCCTTCGGATCGCGATCGACGAAGGACGAGATGCGTCGCACCTTCGGATTGTCCAGGGGGCGCCAGAGCCATTCGCCCGATCCGGCCGCGATCTGAAGACCATCGGAATCGTGGAGTTCGGGCCGGTAATCGTCCGAATGGTGCCGGTCGTTCTCGCCGATGAAGAACATCGAGGTGAGCGGTGCGACGCCCACCGATGGGAGCGCAACCCTTGGGATCAGCGTCGAGCGAACGGCGACGCTGGTCTCGTCGCCCGGCTTTACCGTGAAGGCGAAGGCACCGGTCACCGAGGGGCTATCGAGAAGGGCATGAATCAGCAGCGAATCGGCGTTGGTCTCAGGCATCGTCACCCAGAATTCGCGGAAGACCGGGAATTCCTCCGGAGCGCCCTCCCCCTCGACGTTGAGGGCGAGCCCACGGGCGGATAGGCCATACAGCTGATCGCGCCCAAGGAAGCGGTAATAGCTGGCGCCGAGAAACACGATGAGTTCGTCGAGCAGGTTCGGCTTGTTGAGGTAGCTGTGGAAGCGGAGACCAGCGAAGCCGAGATCGACCGGCAGCGGCTTGTCGAGCTTCGTCCGTCCCATGTCGAACAGGCTCGACTGATAGGCGATCGGCGTCGCGATGCCGCGACGCACGAGGTTCACGGTGACGGGCCGGTTATAGAGAAAGCCGACATGGAAGAGCTGCAGCCGGAACGGGCTGTTCTCTCCGCCGAGAAAGGCCTTGTCGGGCTTGAAACGGATGTCACGCCAGGCGTCGTAATCGAGCTTTGCGATGGGAGCCGGAAGGGGCGGTACCCGCGCATCGTAAGCGACCTTGGCAAGCTCCTCGGCGCGGCGCTCCACCTCCTCGAAATCGAAGGGTTTGGGTGCGCGCCCCTCCTGCGCCGTCGACGCTGTGCCGGCGACGGACAGGGCGGCGATACCGGTGAGAAGCGCGCGGCGGGTGGGCTCGGTCATGGTCCTGCGGCTCTGGTCGGTGGTGAGGGACGATCGGGCTTCCCCGCACGGTCCCATCCAGCCCACCTCACCCCGAGGTGCCCATCTGAGCGGGCCTCGTGGGAGCCTCCCAGAGGTCGCAATGCGTGATGGAGCCCTGCCTCGAGGCCTCCGCTACGCTCTGGCACCTCGGGATGAGGCGGTGGATCGGACTGGTTCGATCAGCATGAAAACCGCCTGCTCAATGACCCGTTCGTGACGCCTTGGAAAGGGCCTACCGACCCGGGTGCGCTTTTTGGGTCACATTGAGGCGGTAAGGTCGGGTTTCGGGTGAGAGAAAACCGGTTTTTCCTTGTCGCGGAGACGCATCGAACGTATATGCGCCTTGCCCAATTTCGCACGTGCCTGTGGCCGCGTGTCGGTTGGTGGGCATCCGGCCAACTGCCGGACAGCCGCCAGGGGTCTTAAAGGATCGATGGTCGACAGGGTGGATTCCCTCCGGCCGGCATCCAGGTGGCAACACCGGACCCCGACAACAACCGGCAGCCGGAGGCGAAACCGGCGAACCCCGCTCTCCACGGGGGACGCAGCTTAAAGCAACGACGAACGGGCTTTTTTGGTCTCGTCGGCCCTCCAAAGGCCGGCACCGAAGAGGCTTGTTTCTCTTTGCCCGGCGTGCGGTGGGGATCTCCCTTCCAATCCACGGCAGCTTCCGGGTGCTGATGCGCCCGCGGTCGACGACGTGTCTCCAAAGCACGTCGCGGATCGCGTCGCGTCGCCCCCAGACGCCGGACGGCTCACGGCCGTCCCGATTTCGATAGCGCGCCCCACGAACGGGCGCTCGCGAACCTGTGGGTTGGAACGACCATGACCGATCGTATCCGCGACTTTCTGCGCGCTCGCCGTGACATGGGCCAGGACGAAGGCCCGGTGATGGTCCTCGACCTCGATGTCGTGCGCGACAACTTCACTGCCTTCGCCCGTGCATTGCCCGATACCCGCGTCTTCTATGCCGTGAAGGCGAATCCGGCGCCGGAAGTCTTGCGTCTGCTTGCCGAGATGGGCTCCTGCTTCGACACGGCCTCTGTGGTCGAGGTGGAGATGGCTCTGGCCAGCGGTGCCACCGCCGACCGGATCTCATTCGGCAACACCATCAAGAAAGAGCGCTGCATCACCCGTGCGCTCAAGCTCGGCGTTCGCCTGTTCGCCGTCGATTGTCAGGTCGAGGTCGAGAAGATCGCCCGTGCTGCCGAGGCCGCCGAGGTCGAACTCGGCTCGGTGCAGGTGTTCTGCCGCATTCTCTGCGACGGTGCCGGCGCCGAATGGCCCCTGTCACGCAAGTTCGGCTGCGTGCCGGAGATGGCCGTCGATGTTCTGGAGCATGCCTGCCGCCAGGGACTGCATGCTTACGGCGTGTCGTTCCATGTGGGTTCGCAGCAGGGCAACACCGAAGCCTGGGACGGGGCGCTCGCTTCGGCCTCCACGATCTTCCGTGAATGCGCCGACCGGGGCATCACCCTGTCCATGGTCAATCTCGGCGGCGGCTTCCCCACCAAGTACCTGAAGGCGGTGCCTGGCGTGGAATCCTACGGCGATGCGATCTTCCGCGCCCTCACCAAGCATTTCGGCAACCAGCTGCCGGAGACGATCATCGAGCCCGGTCGCGGCATGGTCGGCAATGCCGGCATGATTGAAGCCGAGGTGATCCTGGTCTCGAAGAAGTCCGATGCCGAGGACGAGATCCGCTGGGTCTATCTCGATATCGGAAAGTTCGGCGGCCTAGCCGAAACCATGGACGAGTCGATCCGTTACGCGATCCGGACGGAGCATGACGAGGACCGCATGGCCCCCTGCGTGCTCGCGGGACCGACCTGTGATTCAGCCGATGTCCTCTACGAGAAGGTGCCCTACCCGCTCCCCGTCTCGCTTTCCATCGGCGACAAGGTGCTGATCGAAGGGGCCGGAGCCTACACCGCCACCTACGCGGCGGTGGCGTTCAACGGCTTCCCCCCCCTTCAGCAATACGTCATCTGACCGCCATATAATCGGAGCTCGGGCGGCTTAACCGCCGCCCGGCAGCGGGCGAGGACGGTTCCATCGCATGTGACTGGTGCGGGATCCGCGCCGTCACGTCAGATGGGTTGACCAGCCAGGACTGGGAAAGGGCACGGCCTTGATCGAGATTCGTGACGAACGGCCGACCGATGTTTCGGCTCGGGAGCAATTGCTCGATACTTGCTTCGGCCCGGCGCGATTCCTCAAGACGTCCGAGCGGCTGCGCGAGGGGCGCCTTCCCGCTCACGGATTGTCACTGACCGCGGAACTGAATGGCCGGATCGTCGGCACCGTCCGTCTCTGGCATGTGGAAGCGGGACGTGGACGGCCTGCCTTGCTTCTGGGGCCGCTCGCGGTCGATCCCTCGCTCCAGGGCCATGGCCTCGGCAGCACTTTGATGTGGGCCTCGATCGGTAAGGCACGCGCCCTCGGTCACGGCGCCATCGTCCTCGTCGGCGATGCGCCGTATTATGCCCGCTTCGGTTTTTCCGGTGATCTCATGAGTGGGCTGTCCATGCCGGGCCCGTTCGAAAGGACGCGGTTGCTCGGTGTCAACCTGCGCAGGGGCGCGCTCGACGGCGCGACCGGCATCCTCTCCGCTTCAGGCATCCTGGATGAGGCTGCCTGTCCGGAGGGATTGGATTCACGACGACAGGCGGCGTGAGCGCTAGACGGCGGTCGTGGTCGTCGCCTGCTCGCAGCGGCGGCGGAAGGCTGCATCGTGCTGGCGGCGAACGGCACGGATGAGAGCCGCCGCGAGGGTGATGACGCCGGGATCGCGATCGATCGGCTCTTCGGCTGGCGCGGGGGTATTGGCGATAAACAAGGATAACATCGGAACTCCGTGATGTGGCGTTCTGGCGTTTCCCGTCCCGTAGGTGTGTCGATGTCGTGTTTGTTGCATTGCAATATCGGCGCGTCGCGGATCATTCGCAACGGTGCCCAACGGGAAGGCGACCCGCGTCTGAATCATGCGTCGACGTAACTTCATGTTAATGATCTTCCCTCGTGGACCACTCGTGGTCCACGTGGCTGAAGCCGGCGATGTGGTTGACCGCACGCCCTCAACCGGCCACTAGCCCGTCGCCTGACCGTCATTTCCGCCGACTAAGGACGTGCCTCGCTCGTGAGTTCGAGCGGGGCCGAGAAGAAGGATTGCCCGCATGACCGAAGCCGCCACCTCCTGGCCCGTCCACGGCCGCATCAGCGGTCCCATCGTGATGATCGGCTTCGGCTCGATCGGCCGCGGGACCCTTCCGCTCATCGAGCGTCATTTCGAATACGACAAGGCGCGCTTCACCGTCGTCGAGCCCTCCGATGCGCATAAGGCCCTGGCCGATCAACATGGCCTCCGCTTCGAGCAGGTGGCGCTGACCAAGGACAATTACCGCGAGATCCTCACGCCCCTCCTCACCGAGGGCGGCGGCCAGGGCTTCTGCGTGAACGTGTCCGTGGACACCTATTCCCGCGCCATCATGGAATTGTGCCGTGAACTCGGCGCCTTCTACATCGACACCGTCGCCGAGCCCTGGCCCGGCTTCTATTTCGACAAGTCCAAGGGCCAGGGCGACCGCACCAACTACGCCCTGCGCCAGGACATCCTCGACGCGCGCGCCGCGAACCCCGGTGGCACCACCGCCGTCTCGTGCTGTGGCGCCAATCCGGGCATGGTCTCGTGGTTCGTGAAGCAGGGACTCCTCAACGTCGCGTCCGATCTCGGCCTGACCACGCCCGAGCCGAAGACCCGTGACCAGTGGGCCGCCCTCATGCGCGAGGTCGGCGTCAAGGGCATTCATATCGCCGAGCGCGACACCCAGCGCGCCAAGGGCCCGAAGCCCATGGGCGTCTTCGTCAACACCTGGTCGGTGGAAGGCTTCGTTTCCGAGGGCAACCAGCCGGCCGAACTCGGCTGGGGAACCCACGAGACCTGGCGCCCGGACAATGCCCGTGATCAGGAGAAAGGCTCGCGCTGCGCGATCTACCTTCTCCAGCCCGGTGCCGACACCCGCGTGCGGTCGTGGACGCCGACGGCCCAGAGCCAGTTCGGCTTCCTCGTGACGCATAACGAGGCGGTTTCGATCTCCGACTATTACACCGTGATGGAGGGCGAGCGCGCTGCCTACCGCCCGACCTGTCACTACGCCTACCACCCCTGCAACGACGCGGTGCTCTCGCTGCACGAGATGTTCGGCAAGGCTGCGGAGGTGCAGGAAAAGCACCACATCCTCGATGAGAACGAGATCGTCGATGGAATCGATGAACTCGGCGTGCTCCTCTACGGCCACGAGAAGAACGCCTATTGGTTCGGCTCCCAGCTCTCCATCGAGGAGACCCGTCGGATCGCGCCGTACCAGAACGCCACCGGCCTTCAGGTCACATCGGCGGTGCTCGCCGGCATGGTCTGGGCGCTGGAGAACCCCGAAGCCGGCATCGTCGAGGCTGACGAGATGGATTTCCGCCGCTGCCTCGAAGTCCAGATGCCGTATCTCGGTCCCGTCGTCGGCGTGTACACCGACTGGACCCCGCTGAGCGGGCGCCCCGGCCTGTTCCCCGAGAACATCGACGAGAGCGACCCCTGGCAGTTCCGGAACGTCCTCGTTCAGAGCTGAATAGACGAACGGAGCGCGGGATCGTACTCCCCGCGCTCCGTGCCCTCTGCTTGGCGCCAAGGGCCAGACCATGATGGGCGAGGACCAACGCCACGTCTTTTCCCAGGCCGCGCTGTGGAGCCCGGGATCCCGCCCGAGCACGACTGCATAGCGGCTTCCTCTGCACGGATGTTGCAGGGTTTCGGCGGGATGCTACCATCCCGTATCCGATCGGGAGCCCCCGCCATGGCCGTCGCCGCGCGCCGCGATACCCGCATGACCGTCGCCGAGTTCCGCCTCTGGGCCGAGCCCCGGCCCGACGAGGAACGCTGGGAACTGATCGACGGCATAGCCCTGCTGATGTCGCCGCCTTCCGCGCGCCACCAGCGCATCGTTTCCAACCTGATCCGACGCCTCGACGAGCTCGCGGAACGCCGGGGCCGCAACGCGCTTCCCGGCCTCGGCGTGCTCAGCGCGGCGATGGACGAGGTCAGGGTCGAGGCCTGGCGCCGGACCGAGGCGGGGAGCTGGACGGTCGAGGCCCTGTACCGTGACGACAGCCTCGACCTTCCCGAACTCGGTGGCGCCGTGCCGGTCGGCGCCCTCTATACCGGACTGCCTCTCTGAGCCTCCCATCGCCCTCGCCGCGTCAGGTCCCGCCCTTGCCCCACTTTGAAGATTTCTACGCCGACAAGCTGCGCGGTTCTCTAGGAGTCACCGATGCGGAATCCGTTCTCGATCTGCGCGGGACGAACCGTCCGACGGCCGAAGCATCCTTGAACGACATGCTGGAGCGCAGTCGCTTCGGCAAAGGCAAGACCGTGGCGATCCGCTTCGATCCCCCGCCGGAAGGCGGCGGAGAGACCCTGTTCCAGCCCGTCGGCAGGCTGTTGCTGGACGCGAAGCGCAAGGGGATCGTCGATCGACTTCAGACACTTCCGGCCGGCGATGGCCTCGGCTTCTATGTTGCGCTCGCCGGCAAGGCGACACGCGCCGGCGACTAGGAGGCTCCGGTCTCGCGCCGGCAAAGAAATGACGGCCATGCCGGAGCGGTCCGAGCCCGAACGGCGTTGGAGGGAACGCGGTCCGTCCGCTCGTCTCCGCCACAGGTCATCGTGAAAGTCTCCTCGTGAAGCGAATGGGCCGCAATACGATCGAGCGTCTCGCCCGCATGGGGTTCGGTGCGAGAGGCATCGTCTATTGCATCGTCGGCGGGCTGGCGCTTCTCGCCGCTCTGGGCCAGGGCGGTCGGGCGGGCGATAGCGAGAGCGCGATCCGGTGGGTCTTCCTCGGACCGTTCGGGGCCATCCTCGTCGGGCTCATAGCGCTGGGACTGTTTTGTTTCGCCGCCTGGAGGTTCGTCGAATCCGTCACCGACGCCGACCGGCACGGCACCTCGGCGAAGGGGCTCGTCGTTCGGCTGGCGCATTTCGGCAGCGGCATCGTGGCTGTCGGCCTCGGCATCACGGCGGCCAGTCTCGCCCTCGGCCTCGGCAGACGCGCCAGCGGCGGCGGAGGATTGCAGGATTGGACCTCGTGGCTGCTGGCCAAGCCATTCGGCCCATGGCTGGTCGGCCTCATCGGCCTGGGCATCATCGGCGGAGGAATCGCCTTCCTGGTGAAGGCCGGGAAGGGCGATGTCACCGACCGGCTCTCTCTCGACGAGGCCCATTGCCGATGGGTCAAGCCGTTGGGTCAGTTCGGATACGCTGCGCGTGGGGTTGCGTTCGTAATCATCGGCGGCTTCGTGCTGGTCGCCGCGTGGTACCAAGCCTCCTCGGAGGTGAAGGGTTTGGCGGGCGCTTTCTCCGCCTTGCGAGCTCAGCCCTACGGTTCCGTCCTTCTTGGCATCGTCGCCGCCGGGCATCTCGCCTTTGGCGTGTATGGCCTGATCCAAGCCTGGTACCGCCACATCGACGCACCGGATCTCGACGAAACCGACGATGCCGTCCTGCGTGCCATGCGCAATCTGAACTGATGTGTAGCCCCGTGGTTCGTGGCGTGCGTTGACAGAGGGGCGTTCCGTCGCCGATACCGCGCCCGGCCCGGAGCCCATGCAGCAGCGCATCTACAAGACAGCGGTGATGGTGGTCCACGATTGCGTGGCGACCGTCCTAGCCGTGACACTCACCTTCGTTTTCCGCTTCAACGGTGAGTTGCTCGCCGAACGCCTCGACGCGCTTCCACTTCTGCTGCCCCCGTTCGTGGCTTTCGCCGCGCTGGTCTACGGTCGGTTCAAGCTCTACCGGACAAAGTGGCGCTTCGCCTCGCTCCCCGACCTCGCCGGAATCGTCAAGGCGGCGAGCGTCCTCGCCCTCACGCTCCTCGTCGTCGACTACGTGCTCGTTTCGGCGGACATGTATGGATTCTACTTTTTCGGAAAGATCGCCATTGCCCTGTACTGGGTGCTGCAGATCTTCCTGTTGGGGGGCACCCGGCTCGCCTTCCGCTACCTGAAATACACGCGTTCGCGGCAGAGCCAGGCTCGCAGCGCCACGACCCCGACGCTGCTGCTCGGGCGTGGCAGGGATATCGAACTTCTGCTTCGCGCCATCGAAGCGGGCTCGGTGCGGCGCCTGTCCCCCAAGGGCATCCTTGCGCCACGCGCAAACGAGACCGGCCAGATCATGCGCGGCGTTCCCATCCTGGGGGCCTTCTCCGACCTCGAGCGAGTCGTCGCTAACCTAGCCAGTGAGGGTACCCCGGTACGCCGCCTCGTCGCCGTTCCCAATGCCCTGACACCGGAGGCGGAGCCCGACGACCTGATCGCCCGCGCCCGCCGACTCGGCCTTCCGTTGTCGCGGGTCACCAGTCTCGGCGAGGGCATGCGCGATGCCGAACTGGCGCCCCTGGAGATCGAGGATCTCCTCTTGCGACCCACCGTCTCCATCGACCGGCCGCGCCTCGAGCGTTTCCTCAATGGGACGCGCGTTATCGTCACGGGTGGCGGGGGTTCCATCGGATCCGAGATTGTCGCCCGGGCCGTGGCCTTCGGCGCAGCATCCGTCCTTGTCGTGGAGAATTCAGAGCCTGCCCTGCATGGCATCCTGAGCCAGCCCGCCATCGCAGCGGCCGATGTCACCGGTGCACTCTGCGATATTCGCGACCGTGAACGTCTGCACGCGGTCTTCGCCGGTTTCCGGCCGGATTACGTGTTCCACGCCGCAGCCCTGAAGCAGGTGCCGTATCTGGAGCGGGACTGGTCGGAGGGCATCAAGACCAACGTCCTCGGTTCCATCAACGTCGCGGATGCGACGGTAGCGGCTCGTGCGCGCGCCATGGTGATGATTTCCACCGACAAGGCGATCGAGCCCGTCTCCCAACTCGGCGTCACCAAGCGCTTCGCCGAGATGGTGGCCCAGGCGCTCGATGCCGAGCAAGCGACCGCGTCGCAGGGCAAGCCGACTCGTCTGATCGCGGTGCGGTTTGGCAACGTGCTCGGCTCGGTCGGTTCGGTGGTGCCAGTGTTCAAGGCGCAGATCGCCCGAGGCGGCCCGGTCACGGTCACCGATTCGGAAATGGTGCGCTACTTCATGACCGTGCGCGAGGCCGCCGACCTCGTTCTGACCGCAGCCTCGCATGGCGACCGCGAGGGACGCTGCCTGTCTCTGACCGCCCCCGAATCCGACCAGCGGGCTGCAGTCTACGTTTTGAAGATGGGTCAGCCCGTGCGCATTCTCGATCTCGCCGAGCGGATGATCCGGCTCGCTGGTTTCGAGCCCGGCGAAGACATCGAGGTGGTCTTCACCGGCTCGCGGCCGGGGGAGCGTTTGAACGAGATCCTGTTCGCCCGCGAGGAGCCGCGTGTCGCGCTCGACGGGATCGACGGTGTCATGGCGGCCAAGCCCGTCTTCGCCGACCGTACCGTCTTGGAGGGTTGGATCGCCGCGCTGAAACTGGCGGTCGCCAATCATGACAGGGCCGCCGCCGATCAGGTGTTCGAAACCGCCATCCCCGATTACCGCAACCGGCCGAAAGCGGTTCCCGTGTCACAACCTGCGCCAATGACCATCCCGGCCTAGGCTGCACCCTCCGTGCGGGCCAGGGCTGTAAGCCCCTGGAATGAGGTCGATTGCGGGGACCAACCCAACGCAGACAGCCCCTTGGATTGCGCCACGAGGTCGCCCGACAGGCGCTCGAAGATCTCCCGCCGACCCGTCATCCGGCAGGCGAGGCCGAACAGGCTCGGCGGACAGGGTACAAGACCGGCGCGGCGGTTGAGGCCGGCGCGTAAGGCCGCGATCATGCCGGGCAAGGTCAAGGCGTCCGGCTCTGCCGCCACCAGCGCCCGGCCAAGCGGTCCTTCGTGACGAAGCACCGTGACGATGGCTGCCGAGAGGTTCTCCACCGAGATCAGGGACCGACGCCCCGTCAGGCTCGCGAGTGGGAGGGGATAGGGCGTTCGCGCGAGCCGCAGGAGCGCGGCCATGTTGCCTTTCACGCCAGCGCCATAGACGAGGACAGGGCGCAGGGCGACCCAGTCGATCCCGATCTCGGCCAAGGCTTCCTCAGCGGCGAGTTTCGAGCGGCCATAGGCGTCGGTGGGATTTGGATGATCGACTTCGGTGACGGTTCCGGCCGCGCTGATGCCGGTCTGTGCCCTGATCGAGGAGAGGAAGACGAAGCGGCCGATACGCGCCTTGGCCGCGGCTTCAGCGAGACGTCGGGTCGCGTCGATGTTCGAGGATCGGTAATCGTCCTCCGGCGTGCCGGACATGGCATGGGCGAGGCCGGCGGAATGGACGATGGCGTCGACGCCAGAAAGTGCCGCCGCCATGTTCATGGGCCGGCTCAAATCGCCCACCACGGCGCCGCTGGCGCCGGGCGGCAACTCGACTGGGCGTCGCAGCAGCACCCGGACCCGGTAACCCTGATTCGCGAGCGAGCGCAGCAGGTGACGGCCGATGAAGCCGGTGGCACCGGTCAGCGCGATGACGTTTCCGCTCAAGCGGCGATTCCTTCTCGCAAGGTCGAGAACCGACGCAGCGTCGCGGCGACCATGGCCGCGCCGGCAGCAAGGGCCGCGAGCGTGACAAGCCGCGACGGCCAAAGCAAGGTGGCGCCCGCCAGGACCGCCAGCGCAGTGTTGAGGACGAAGACCCGCCCGACCACTTCCGTCACCGTGAAGCCGTTCGAGGTGGCGCGCTGGTAGTAATGGCTGCGATGCGCCTTCCAGACCGGCTCGCCCTTGGCCGCACGGCGCAGCAGCGTCAGCGTGGAATCGGCGATGTAGTAGAGCGGAAGAAGGATGGCTGCCGCCAGACCGTGCTGCAGGCCGAGGCGGTAGAGCAGCCACGCCACCAGAAGGCCGATCGGCAGGGAGCCGACATCCCCCAGGAAAAGGCGGGCCACCGGGCGATTGAAGGGTGCAAAGCCGATCAGCGCACCGAGGAGGGACGCGGCCACGAGGGTCGGCAGCGGCGGTATTTCCCCGCCGAGTCCGGCGAGCATCAGCGCGGCCGAGACCGGCACCATGGCCGAGACCGTCATCCAGTCGAGCCCGTCCATGAAGTTCGTCAGGTTCACGAACCAGACTCCGGCCAGGACGGCGAGCGCGCGCTCAGCAATGAGCGGAATCTCGGGTAGGAGCCGTCCCTCCACCGACAGGACGAGGCCGGTCACCGCAAGAGTCTGAAGACCGAGTCTCAACGTGGCCGGCAGCGGCCTAATATCGTCGACTGCACCCACGATGGCGAGGAGCAGCGTCGCATGAGCGAGGACCAGCGCCTCCATCGTCGCTGGCATAGGCTGCATCAGGGATGCCAGGAGCCCACCGGTCGCCAGGATGGCGAGGACGATCGCGATGCCGGCCCCTTGGGGGGTCGGTACGCTGTGGCTCGACCGCGCGTTCGGCCGGGCGAGCGCATAGCGTTGAAGGATCGGTTTGAGCAGCACGATCAGGACCGCGCTGAGGCAGGCGGCCAGCGGTACGGCGACGAGCGGCGCGAAAGGCATTGTCGTGTGAGCGTCCGCTGATGTCGCGAGGTCGTGCGGAGTGCCTACCCGTTTTTGCCGCTGGCGGGGAGAGTGCACCTTTCGGAGAGGCCGCCTCTCCGAGCCGGTTGCATAGGCACCTTCCCCCGAAAGGGAGGAAGGTACGTGGTAGCGTCAGAACACCTTTTCGCCGCCCTCCCTGACGGAGGATCCGCCGATTCCGGCTGCGGCATCCGCCTTCTCGGCGGCGCGCTTGTCGAGGGCGCGGCCCACCACCTTGGCGATGCCGATCATGATCGTGTCGAGGATGTAGTCCTTCGGCGTGTAGACCGCCGTGACGCCCATGTTCTTGAGGACGAGTTCGTCGTCCGGCGAGATGATCCCGCCGACGACGAGGGGGACGTGGTCGAGGCCCGCCTCCCGCATCTTCGCCTTTACGTCGCGCACCAGGGGTACGTGACTGCCGGACAGGATCGACAGTCCGACCACGTGGGCGCCGGTCTCCTTGGCTTTCGCCACGATCTCGGCCGGGGTCTGGCGGATGCCGTCATAGGTCACGTCGAATCCGACGTCGCGGGCGCGGAGCGCGATCTGCTCGGCGCCATTCGAATGGCCGTCGAGACCGGGCTTGCCGACGACGAGCTTGGGCGTCTCGCCCAGGCGCTCCCCGAGATCGGCGATGAGGAGCTTGGCGTCCTCGGCCGCACCCGAGGAGATCGTCTCGAGGCTGACGCCGGTGGGGGCTCGGTATTCACCGAAGACCTGGCGCAGGCGCGTGCCCCATTCGCCGGTGGTGACGCCGGCCTTCGCCGCCGCGATCGAGACCGGCATGATGTTGGCGCCCGAACGCGCCGCGGCCTCGAGCTCGTCGAGGGCCTTCTCGACGGCCTTGCCGTCGCGCTTGGCCCGCCAGTCGCGGATGCGCTGCTCTGCTTCCATCTCCACCGTCTCGGAGACCGTAAAGATGGCGCCCTCCCCGGCCGTGAGAGGCGAAGGCTCGCCGGCCTGAAACTTGTTGACGCCGACGACAACCTGATCGCCCGCCTCGATGGCCGAGATGCGCTTGGCGTTGGATTCCACGAGGGCGCGCTTCAGTGCCCCGGTCTCGACCGCCGCCACCGCGCCCCCGATGCCGCCGATCTCCTCGAGGGCCTTGCGGGTCTCCGCCTTCAGAGCTTCGACCTTGGCGTCGATGACCTTCGAACCGTCGAAGATGTCCTCGTACTCGAGGAGGTCGGTCTCGAAGGCGAGGATCTGCTGCATCCGCATGGACCATTGCTGGTCCCAGGGGCGCGGCAGGCCCAGAGCCTCGTTCCAGGCGGGGAGCTGCACCGCACGGGCGCGGGCGCGCTTCGACAGGGTGACGGCGAGCATCTCGATCAGGATGCGGTGGACGTTATTCTCAGGTTGCTGTTCCGTCAGTCCGAGGCTGTTGACCTGAACGCCATAGCGGAAGATGCGCTTCTTCGGATCGGTGATGCCGTAGCGCTCCTGGGCGATCTCGTCCCAAAGCTCCGAGAACGCCCGCATCTTGCAGATCTCGGTGACGAACCGCATGCCGGCATTCACGAAGAAGGAAATGCGGCTGAACACGTCGGCGAAGCTCGCCTCGTCGAAATCCGGGTCGTCGCGCACCGTGTCGAGCACCGCGATGGCGATGGCCAGCGCGTAGGAGAGCTCCTGCACCGGCGTCGCTCCGGCCTCCTGCAGGTGGTAGGAACACACGTTCATCGGGTTCCACTTCGGCACTTCCTTGGTCGTGAACAGGATCACGTCCTTGGTCAGGCGAAGGGATGGGGCCGGCGGGAACACGTAGGTGCCGCGCGACAGGTATTCCTTGATGATGTCGTTCTGCGTCGTGCCCTGGAGGCCGCTGAGCGGAGCGCCCTGCTCCTCGGCGACCGCGAGGTAGAGCGACAACAGCCACGGTGCCGTGGCGTTGATCGTCATCGAGGTGTTCATCTGCTGCAGCGGAATCTGATCGAACAGCGTCCGCATGTCGCCGAGATGAGCGATCGAGACGCCGACCTTGCCGACCTCGCCGCGTGCCAATTCGTGGTCGGGATCGTAGCCGGTCTGCGTCGGCAGATCAAAGGCCACCGACAGTCCGGTCTGCCCCTTGGCCAGATTGCCCCGATAGAGTTCGTTCGATTCCTTGGCGTTGGAATGGCCGGCATACGTCCGGATGATCCATGGCTTGTCGCGCTTGACCTCGGCGACGGTCGCACTCGCGCTCATTCCACTGACTCCACTCGATTCCAAGGCTGCGCGATCTCACGCTTATTGTGCGGCACCCTAACCAAGCCTCGGCCATACGTCATCTGGCCGATGGTCCAACTTGGCGGTCGACAGCCCAGAATGCTTCGAAAAATTCTAGACGACTGGATCAAGCGAATTGAAGAGCGCTTTGTCCGGCAACTGAGGTGAACTTCCTGTAAATCCTTGACCTCGATGCGGAATATCGAAAACGAGCCGTTCTGCATCAAAGACTTTATTATGAATACATCAATAGGCGGCGGGTCAGCGCACGCACTCGAGGACGCAGCACCCGATCCTGGCCTTTTAGGGGGCCTTGGAGCAGTCCAGGTTCGTGGATATAGGGTCGCACAGAAAGAATAATGGGAGAGCCAAGATGTCGGCGAGTGCTGCCTTGAATACGACCGAGGGCAAGGACCTCTACGAGCTGGGTGAAATTCCGCCCCTCGGCCATGTTCCGGCGAAGATGTATGCCTGGGCGATCCGGCGCGAGCGCCATGGCCCGCCGGAGGAGTCGATGCAGGTCGAGGTGGTGCCGACCTGGGAGATCGGCGACGACGAAGTCCTCGTCTACGTCATGGCGGCCGGCATCAACTACAATGGTGTCTGGGCCGGACTCGGCGAGCCGATCTCTCCCTTCGACGTGCACAAGGCCGACTACCACATCGCCGGTTCGGATGCCTCGGGCATCGTCTGGGCCGTGGGCGCCAAGGTGAAGCGCTGGAAGGTCGGCGACGAAGTCATCGTGCATTGTAACCGCGACGACGGCGACGACGAGGAGTGTAACGGCGGTGACCCGATGTTCTCGCCTTCACAGCGGATCTGGGGCTACGAGACGCCGGACGGCTCGTTCGCGCAGTTCTGCCGGGTCCAGTCGCGCCAGCTGATGAAGCGGCCGCAGCACCTCACCTGGGAAGAAGGTGCCTGCTACACACTGACCCTCGCCACCGCCTACCGGATGCTGTTCGGCCACGCTCCGCACACGGTGAAGCCGGGCCAGAACGTGCTGATCTGGGGCGCCTCGGGCGGTCTCGGCGTGTTCGGCGTCCAGCTCTGCGCCGCCTCCGGTGCGAACGCCATCGCGGTCATCTCGGACGAGTCGAAGCGCGACTACGTGATGAGCCTTGGCGCCAAGGGCGTCATCAACCGCAAGGACTTCGATTGCTGGGGCCAGCTGCCCAAGGTGAACTCCCCGGAATTCCACGCCTGGACCAAGGAAGCGCGCAAGTTCGGCAAGGCGATCTGGGACATCACCGGCAAGGGCAACGATGTCGACATCGTCTTCGAGCATCCCGGTGAGGCGACCTTCCCGGTCTCCGCGCTCGTCGTGAAGCGTGGCGGCATGGTGGTGTTCTGCGCCGGTACCACCGGCTTCAACATCACCTTCGATGCCCGTTACGTGTGGATGCGCCAGAAGCGTATTCAGGGTTCGCACTTCGCGCATCTGAAGCAGGCTTCGGCCGCCAACCAATTCGTGCTGGACCAGCGCATCGACCCCTGCATGAGCGAGGTGTTCCCGTGGGATAAGATCCCCCAGGCGCACACGAAGATGTGGAAGAACCAGCACCCGCCCGGCAACATGGCCTGTCTCGTCAACGCTCCCCGCGCTGGGCTCCGCACGCTGGAAGACGTGATCGAGGCCGGCCCGAAGCGCTGAGATCGAGGAAGGTGCTCAGCGCTTGCCGCCGCCCTCGGCCGGCAGGTGCTGGGCATAAGCCTCGCGTTCTTCGCGCTCCTTAATGAGATCGGCATAGGCCTGGCGCATTTCCGGTGACACGGAAACGCTCCGGGCCTTTTCCTTTTTGCGCTTGGGCGCCTTCTTGAACTGATTGCTCGTCTCGTTCATCGCGTCGCCCCGGTTGTCCGTCGACGATAAGCATAGCCAAGTTGCGTGACGGCTACGAGATGGCACCGCCTGCTTTCGAGATGCCAAGGCGACTGGTAAGGAAAGGAAACAGGATCATCCGGTGATTGCCCTTCTTCTCCCGAGCGCGGGAGAGGCGCGGGCGACGGGCCGGTTCACGAACGGCGAAGCATCATGGAAAAGTTCACCACCCTCACCGGCGTTGCCGCGCCGATGCGCATCACCAATGTCGATACCGACCGGATCATCCCGAAGCAGTATCTCAAGACGATCAAGCGCACCGGGCTCGGCAAGGGCCTGTTCTCCGAGATGCGCTACAACGACGATGGCTCCGAGAACCCGGATTTCGTCCTCAACCAGCCGGCTTACCGTAATGCCAAAGTGCTGGTGGCCGGCGATAATTTTGGCTGCGGCTCGTCGCGGGAGCACGCGCCGTGGGCGCTGGCCGATTTCGGTATCCGCTGCATCATCTCCACGAGCTTCGCCGATATCTTCTTCAACAACTGCGCCAAGAACGGCATCCTCGCCATCATCGTCTCGCCGGAGGATCTGGAGAAGCTGTTCGACGATGCCGAGCGCGGCTCCAACGCTACCTTGACGATCGATCTCGAGAGCCAGACCATCAAGGGGCCTGATGGCGGCACGCTGCATTTCGACATCGATGCCGGGCGCAAAGAAAGCCTGCTCAACGGGCTCGACGAGATCGGCCTGACCCTCAAGCGCGCGCCGAAGATCGACGCCTACGAGGAGAAGCTCGCCGCGCGCGGATTTGCCTGAGCGCCGACATCATCACGGTTCGTTTACCATGCGCGCGGCTTAAAGGTCGGGAAACGCCGAAAACCGCCGGGAGACCGCCCATGACGTCGCGCGCGAAGCTGACCGCCCTCCTCTGCCTCGCGAGTGCGGCAGCGTCCGTTCCGGCCAAGGCCGACTTCCGCTCATGTCTTGCCTCGCTTCAGGCGGAGGCGGCCTCTCAGGGGATCTCGGCCCAGACCTTCCGCGCGGCGACCGACGGCATCGCCTTCGACGACAAGGTCATCGAGCTCTCCCAGGCGCAGCCCGAATTCAAGACGCCGATCTGGGACTACATGGCCGCCCTCGTCGACGAGGAGCGGGTGGACGACGGCAAAGCGGCGATGAAGCAGCATGGCCAGGCCCTCGCCAATGCGGAGGCGCGCTATGGCGTAGACCGCTACACCATCGCCGCCGTCTGGGGCGTCGAATCGAATTTCGGCAAGAACCTCGGTAAGATGCCGCTGGTTCAGTCCTTTGCCACTCTGATCTGCTCGAACCACCGCCGCGCGGGCTTCTTCAAGGGCGAGCTGATGGCGACCCTGAAGATCATCGAGCGCGGCGACATCGACCCGTCCCGCCTTATGGGGTCATGGGCCGGCGCCTTTGGCCAGACCCAGTTCATGCCCACCACCTACCAGCGCCTCGCCGTCGACGGCGACGGCGACGGGCGCCGTGATCTCGTGGATTCGGTGCCCGACGCGGTGGCCTCCACCGCCAACTTCCTGCGCGTGGCCAAATGGTCGAACAGCCAGCCATGGGGGTACGAGGTTCGGGTGCCGAAGGGCTTCAATGCCGGGGCCGCCGGGCGCAAGAACAAGCACGCCGTGGCGCATTGGGCCTCCATGGGTGTCACCCGGATCGACGGACGCCCGCTCTCCGGCGACGGCCCCGCTGGCATCCTGCTCCCGGCCGGTATCAACGGTCCGGCCTTCCTGGTGACCCGGAATTTCGACGCGCTCTATTCCTACAACGCCGCCGAATCCTACGGTCTGGCCATCGCGGTGCTGTCCGACCGCCTGCGCGGCCGCTCCGGCGTCCAGGCGGAATGGCCCACCGACGATCCGCCCCTGTCGCGCGCCGAGCGCCGCGATCTTCAGACCAGATTGGCGGCCCAGGGCTACGATGTCGGCGAGCCGGACGGTAAAGTCGGCGCAAAGACCCGCGACGCGATCAAGGCCATCGAGCGCAAGCTCGGCATGCCGCAGACCGGGCGGCCGGGCGGAAAGGTGCTCGAGGCCCTGCGCCGGGGATAGTGGTGTGAAGGGGGCGGGACGTCTCCATTCGATCAGCCGACCCGACCTCCAATCCGCCCTTTCCGGGACGCTGATGAAGCTGACCCATCCTCCGAGGCGGCGCCGGTCGCTGCCTCGGGCTATGACGGCCGGGGCTCCGGCCTGAGGGAATGGGTCCGAAGATATCCTCTCATCACTTGGACCCAAGCGGCCTGGTCGCTTTAGTAAGATGATGCGGATATCTATCGATATCTATTTCGGAAGTGAAATCTCTATTTATTTTGCTATGTGCCGCCATCTTGCTGATGGTCTTCTTCATATTGCCTTGGCGAGACCACGTTCGGATCGCGTCAGGAGGTTAATCCGGGCCTCCGAACACAATGTCAGGCCTTTCCTCTTGGCCCGTGTGACGCCGCACCCTGTTCACGGACTGGGCTGATTGGCGCAGGATTAGGCATTGTTGGCCGTCCGTTGACCCTTATGTAGCTGAAACATGCACTAAGGAAAATCATGCTGTATAAAAATGTAGCAATTGCCACCGTGCTCATTCTCGCGACGGCTTCCTCGGCGGCGGTTGCCCAGATTGCGGGGAAGCGCGGCGTTCAACAGCGTCACCAAGATATCGACGCGACCCATGCGATCGACCAGCGCTATGAGCCGTCGCGGATATTGAGCCCTGCGCCGAAGCAGGAAATGAAAATGATTCCCTTCCCCCGCGGTGGTCGGATGGAGATGATCCTTGTGCCGGCCAATCCGTCCTCGTAGATGTTGCAGTCGAGGAGGGGGTGGATCGAGTATGTCTCGGGATGCGAGACTGCTTTGGGGTGGATGCCGGTGCGGCGTCCATCCGCCAACGAAAAAGGCCGGGCAATGCCCGGCCTTTCGCAATTCTAACGAGGCTTGCCGTACAGCTTATTCGGCTGCGGTCTTGGCAGCGGACTTTGCTGCCTTCTCGGCCTTGCGGGCGTCCTTGTTGGCCTTCGAGGCATCGGCCTTGGCGGCCTTCTCGGCGGGGCGGTCGGCGCGCTCGACGATACGGGCGGACTTACCGCGACGGTCGCGCAGGTAGTACAGCTTGGCGCGACGCACCTTACCGCGACGCACGACGGCGATCGAATCGATCATCGGCGAGTAGACCGGGAAGACGCGCTCGACGCCCTCGCCGTAGGAAATCTTGCGGACGGTGAAGCTCTCGTTGAGGCCGCCACCGGAGCGCGCGATGCATACGCCTTCATAGGCCTGCACGCGGGTACGCTCGCCTTCCTTCACCTTCACGTTCACGGTCACCGTGTCGCCGGGCTGGAAGTCGGGAATGGTCTTGCCGAGCGCAGCAATCTGCTCCTGCTCGAGCTGCTGGATGATGTTCATGGTCAAGTTCCTGCCGGTGCGCGCCCGCGATCCCAGGAGGGGAATGCGTGCGTCAGGATTTCGGCATCCTGTTTTGAGTTGCCGCGGGCCATACAGGAAGCATCGGCGCTTGTCGACATCCCCGTCGAAGAACACGAACGGGCCTGTCCACCGCCCGGTGCGTGCAGGTTGAGAAAATCCCGCATACGGTCCACATGGATAGGTAAGCGCGGGGCGTTCCTCGCGCCCTTCCCGGCCGGCCTTGAACCGGCGCAGCGGACGAGGATACGACACAGCCATGTTCATCCAGACCGAAGCTACTCCTAATCCCGCCACCCTGAAGTTTCTGCCGGGGCGCGTGGTACTCCCCGAATCGACCTTCGAGGCTCGGGATGCCGAAGCCGCTGCTCGCTCGCCGCTGGCCCAGCGCCTCTTCGACGTACCCGGCGTCGCCGGCGTCTATTTCGGCCACGACTTCATCTCCGTGACCAAGATCGAGAACGAGCATGGCTGGCCGCAGGTGAAGCCGGCGATCCTCGGCGCGATCATGGAGCATTTCCAGTCGGGCGCCCCGGTCCTGGCAGAGGGCGTCGTTCTCGGCAGCGACGATGCCGAGGAATTCTACGATGCGGCGGATCACGACACCGTCGTCACCATCAAGGACCTGCTCGAGACCCGGGTGCGCCCTGCGGTTGCCAGCGATGGCGGCGACATCACGTTCCGTGGCTTCAAGGAGGGCGTGGTCTATCTCGAAATGAAGGGTGCCTGTTCCGGCTGCCCTTCCTCCACCGCCACGCTCCGGCATGGGGTGCAGAACCTGTTCAAGCACTTCCTTCCCGAAGTGCGCGAGGTCCAGGCGGTCTGATTGCCGTCGCAAGCGCGCAACACCCTGCGTCCTTCGTTGCTTCCGAGGGCCGTCCCGCACTGACGGGGCGGCCTTTTTCATCGTAAACTCGTGCGCCCGACGGGCATCCCGATCTGGAGTGACGTTGCGTATCCTGGCTATCGACACGGCGCTGGACGCCTGCTCCGTCTGCATCGCGACGGATCTCTCCGACGATCTCCTCGCCGAAGAATCCATGACCTTGGCCCGTGGCCATGCCGAAGCGTTGCTCCCCATGCTGGAACGCGTGATGGCGCGTGTCGAAGGCGGGTTCGAGAGTCTCGACCGGGTCGCGGTCACCGTCGGTCCAGGGAGCTATACCGGCCTTCGCGTCGGCTTGTCGGCCGCTCGCGCCGTCGGCCTCGCGACACAGGTCCCGGTGGTCGGCGTCACGACATTGTCCGCGCTCCTGGCGCCCTTGCTCGCCACCAACGGCCAGGGCCTGATTGCCGCGGCGATCGATGCCCGGCACGGCTCGGTGTATTTTCAGGCCATGAACATGGCGGAAGGCATCGTCGTGCCCCCA
Organism: Methylobacterium sp. CM6241; assembly: GCF_054817845.1. Classification (NCBI taxonomy): domain Bacteria; kingdom Pseudomonadati; phylum Pseudomonadota; class Alphaproteobacteria; order Hyphomicrobiales; family Methylobacteriaceae; genus Methylobacterium; species Methylobacterium sp. CM6241. The sequence goes on along the minus strand of NZ_CM139246.1, from coordinate 2,472,489 downwards.
AGCCTCCTGCGGATCGAGGAAGCGGCCGATCACGTCGGGCGTAGCCCCGTCACCCTGGTTGGATCCGGCGCGCCCGCACTGAGCAGCCTGCTGAGATCCCGTGGCGTCGCGGCATCTATCAGTGATGCCGGCCCGCCGCAGATTGCCTGGATCGCCTCCCTCGGCATGCTGGCCGACCCTGCCCAAGCCATGGCGCGTCCGCTCTACCTGCGTGGACCGGACGCCACTCCCCAGGATCACGCGAGGCTGGCCCGTCGATGATTCGTCCCGTCTCTCCGCTTTGGGCTCTCGATTGGTGGCTGGCCTGGTGGGACGCCTGGGGCGGCGAGCCCTACGTGACGCCTCTACGCGATTCTTCCTCCGCCTCCACCCTTGCCCGCCTGCACGCCACCTCCTTCGCGCGGCCCTGGGATGCCCATGAATTCGAGCGGATGCTGTGCGAGCGCTCCACCGAGGCTCACGCGCTCTGGCGCGCCGGCACGATCCAGGGCTTCATTCTTTCGCGCCGCGTCGCCGACGAAGCCGAGATCCTCACCGTCGTCCTGGCACCTGCCGCACGGGGCGGTGGCCTGAGCCACAAGCTCGTACGTGAGCATCTCGGGCATCTCGCGCTGAACGGCGTGCGCCATGTCCATCTCGAAGTGGACGAGGGCAATGCCGCCGCACTGAAGCTCTACGCCAGGCACGGCTTCCAGCGCGTCGGCGAGCGCACCGGGTATTACACCCGCGCCGATGGCACTCGCGCCACCGCCTTCACCATGACGGCGACCCTGTCGTGATCCGCGCTTCTTGATCGACGTCGGACGATGACGCGTCTCGGCACCGCCCTTCGGCTTCTCGTCTGCGTCCTGGCCTTCGGGGTGCTGGTCGGTCCGCATCTCCTCAGCCTGAGATTCGGGCGCGGACGGATCGCTGCCCATGCGCCGACCTACTTCCACCGGATCTTCCTGGCGCTGTTCTCCGTGAGGGTGACCCAGAGCGGCACGCCCCCTGCCCTGGGGGAGCCGGCCCTCGTCCTATCCAACCACATCTCCTGGCTCGATATCCTCGTCCTCGGATCCTTGCGGCCGCTCTCCTTCGTGGCGAAATCGGAGATTTCCGGGTGGCCCGTCGTGGGAACCCTGGCCCGGCTCCAGCGTACCGTCTTCATCGACCGGGCGCGCCGTGCCGCGACAGCCAGCGTCAACGCCACGGTGGCGAGCCGGTTGACCGATGGCGATCTCATCGTCCTCTTCGCCGAAGGTACGACGGGTGACGGGACACGGCTGCTGCCGTTCCGCTCGTCCCTCGTCGGAGCCGCCCGCGCGGCCATCGATTCCGAGGGCGGCACCCGCGACCGCGTCCGGCTCCAGCCCCTCGCCCTCACCTATCCGCGCCGCAACGGCCTGCCCGTGATCCGGTCCGAGCGGCCGGGCATCGCCTGGTACGGTGACATGGAGCTGGCGCCGCATCTTGCGGTCTTCCTTCGGGAAGGGCCGATCGACGCCCACGTCGTCTGGGGCGATCCCATCGCCTTCGAGGCCGGCACCGACCGCAAGCGCGCCACCGCCATGGCCGAAGCCTCGGTGCGCAGGGCGATGCAGGCATCCGTAACGGGCCGGTGGGAGGGCGTGGCGGTGGCACTGCCCGTCGCGGAGCCCCTCATCGCAACGCTCCCCTCCTCGAATGTCGCCGCCTCAACCCCTTCGGCCGTGTTCGTAATGTCGCAAGGAAGCGACGGGCCGGGTGAAACGTGCTAGCACCGCCGGCAGCAGGGGGCGTCCGAGCGACGCCCGAGGTCTATCCGGTGCTGGAACGGTCGCGTTGAAGAAAGCCTACGTCAAATCCTACGGCTGTCAGATGAATGCCTACGATGCGGGTCGCATGTCCGACCTGCTCGGTAGCCAGGGCTATGCCGCCACGGAAAGCGTCGAGGAGGCGGATGTCGTCATCCTCAATACCTGCCACATTCGCGAGAAGGCCGCCGACAAGGTCTATTCCGAACTCGGCCGACTGCGCGTTCTGAAATCGGCTCGTGCCGAGGCTGGGCTGGACACACGGATCGTGGTCGCGGGCTGCGTCGCACAGGCTGAGGGTAAGGAGATTCTGGCGCGTTCACCCGCCGTCGACGTGGTCGTGGGTCCGCAGAACTACCATCGCCTGCCGGATCTTCTGGCTCGCTCCAACTCGGCGCGCGTCGTCGACACGGAGTTTCCCGTCGAGGACAAGTTCGACCACCTGCCCATTCGGCGGACGGCTGCGGTCTCCTCGTTCCTGACCGTGCAGGAAGGCTGCGACAAGTTCTGCGCCTTCTGCGTCGTCCCCTATACGCGCGGGGCCGAGGTCTCGCGCTCGGTGGAGGCGATCCTGGATGAGGCGCAGAAACTCGTTCGAGGCGGTGCTCGCGAGATCACGCTGATCGGGCAGAACGTCAATGCCTATCATGGGGTCGGCGCCGATGGCGCATCGGTGACGCTTCCCACGGTGATGCGCGCGCTCGAAGCGATACCGGGCCTCCTGCGCCTGCGCTACACCACGAGCCACCCCAACGACATGGCTGACGATCTGATCCGGGCGCATGGGGAAATCGCCGCGCTGATGCCTTACTTGCACCTGCCGGTTCAGTCGGGCTCCACCCGCGTGCTGCAGGCGATGAACCGCAAGCATACGGGCGATGCCTATCGCCGGCTCATCGAGCGCGTGCGCCGGGTGCGCCCGGATATCGCCCTGTCCTCCGACTTCATCGTCGGGTTCCCCGGCGAGACCGACGTGGAGTTCGACGAGACGATGCGCCTCGTGGCCGAGATCGGCTTCGCGTCGGCCTATTCTTTCAAGTACAGCCCGCGCCCCGGTACGCCGGCCGCCGAGCGCGAGGACGCCGTGCCCGAGGCCGTGAAGTCCGAGCGCCTCGCAGCACTCCAGGCCTTGCTCGATGACCAGCGTCACGCCTTCAACGCGTCCGCCGTCGGCCATGTCGTCGAGGTGCTGGTGGAGAAGGCCGGACGTCATCCGGGGCAGGTCGCCGGCAAGACACCGCATCTCCTGCCCGTGCAGTTCGATGCCCCGCCTGCCACCATCGGCACGGTCGTGCCTGTGCGCGTGATCCGCGCCGGCTCGAACAGCCTGTTCGGCGAAGCCGTTACCGACGAGGCGGCGGCCGCTTGACGACGCTGACGCCACGCAACCGCATTTTCATCCTGGGAGATGGGATGGCCGCGTCATGCCGTCCCGACCCCATTCGTGACGCTCAGCGATACTCACAGCAAGGAGCCTCTGCGTGCCGGCATCTGACGGTCTGAGTGGACGGGGAGCGCCCCTCCGTGGGCGTGGACCGGCGGCGCGGGTGGGAGAGATCGTGGAGACGGTAGACGTCTCCCTGACCTTCGATGACAACCGGCTCGCCAGCCTCGTTTTCGGCCAGTACGACCAGAACGTCGCCCATATCGAACGGCGTCTGGCCGTCACCGCCACGGCTCTGGGCAACCACCTCGTTGTGAAGGGACCGCCGGATGCCGCCGAGAAGGCGCGCAAGGTGTTCGAACGGCTCTATGCGCGTGTGAAGGTCAGCGGCACCGCCCTGACCCTCGGCGATGTCGACGGCGCGATCCAGGAGACGACGCTTCAGGGCAACCTCTTCCCCTCCGCGGAGGTGAGCGCCGAGCCGGATCGCCCGCATTTCGACCAGATCGCCACGCGCAAGCGCGGCGCCGTGCGGGCCAGGAACGCGGCCCAGGACACTTATATCAAGCTTCTTCGCAACCATGAGCTCGTCTTCGCCGAAGGCCCCGCCGGCACCGGCAAGACCTGGCTTGCGGTGGGCTACGCGGTGTCCCTGCTGGAACAGGGCCATGTGGAGCGCCTGATCCTGTCACGGCCCGCCGTCGAGGCCGGCGAGCGTCTCGGCTTCCTGCCCGGCGACATGCGCGAGAAAGTCGATCCCTACCTGCGTCCGATCTACGACGCGCTCTACGATTTCATGGAGGCGCGGCACGTTGATCGCAGCCTGCAGACCGGCGTCATCGAGATCGCGCCGCTGGCCTTCATGCGCGGCCGGACCCTGACCAACGCCGTGGTCCTGCTCGACGAGGCGCAGAACACCACCTCGATGCAGATGAAGATGTTTCTCACCCGTCTCGGCGAGAACTCGCGGATGATCATCACCGGAGACCCGAGTCAGGTCGATCTCCCGCCCGGCCAGAAATCCGGGCTCGTCGAGGCCGTGAACATCCTCGATGGTGTCGAGGGGATCGGCCGGGTGACCTTCCGGGACGTCGACGTGGTGCGCCATGACCTCGTTCGCCGCATCGTCACCGCCTACGAGACGGCTGCCCATGGCGAGGGCGATGCGGACCGCTCGCCCATGTCCCGCCGCAGGCCGCTTTCGTGATGCCGAAGTCGGAGATCGAATCCGAGATCGACGTCGCCGTGGAGGACCCGCGTTGGGAAACCGTGGTGCCGGACCTCGAGGCTTTCGTCATCCGGGCGGTAGAGGCAGGACTTGCCATCGTGCCCGATACGCCGGCCCATCCGATCGAGGTGAGCGTGCTGCTGACCACGGATGAGGTGGTCCAGGACCTCAACCGGACCTGGCGTGGCAAAGACAAGCCCACCAATGTCCTGTCTTTTCCCGCTTCGCCGCAACCCGCCCATGCGGGTGTCGCGGTGCCGCTCGGCGATGTCGTTCTTGCGTATGACACGATGCTGCGCGAGAGTGCCGAGCAGGGAAAACCGCTTCAAGACCACCTCGCGCATCTTCTGATCCATGGCACGCTTCATCTTCTCGGCCAGGACCACGAGACCGGCGACGCGGACGCGACCGCCATGGAGGCCTTGGAGACCGAAGCCTTGCACGGCCTTGGTATCGCCGACCCCTATGCCGAGTGAGGGGCGATTCCGCCCGCAATTCCAGATCAGAGAGACATGACGAACGATCGAAGTCGCGGCGCGGCTCAGGCTGCGCCCAGTAGCGGTGACGGTGAGGCTCAGGCGCGCGAGCCCTGGTACGACCGTCTGCTGCACGCCTTCCATCTCCGGCCGCGCGATTCGTTGCGCGACGATATCGAGGATGCGCTGGCCGAACCCGATTCGGGTGAGAACCTGTTCTCCCCCCTCGAACGGGCCATGCTTAAGAACGTCCTCGGGCTGCACAAGGTGCGCGTGGACGACGTGATGATCCCGCGTGCCGACATCGTCGCCGTCTCCATGGAGACGAGTCTCGGCGATCTGTTGAAGCTGTTCCGCACCGCCGGCCATTCGCGCCTGCCGGTTTACGGCGAGACGCTCGACGATCCGCGCGGCATGGTCCACATCCGCGACTTCGTCGATCACATTGCCGCCAAGGCCGAAGCGACCCCCCGTCGTCCGAGCGCCGCCGTCGCCAGCGCCCTCCCCGACACGTCGGGCGATGTCTCCGCCGTCGTGCCCCCGCGCCCGCGCCGGACCACCCGCGCGTTGAAGGCGCTCAACCTCGGCAATGTCGATCTTTCGGCGACCCTGGCCTCGACCCGGATCCAGCGCCCGGTCCTGTTCGTGCCGCCATCCATGCCGGCCATCGATCTGTTGGTACGTATGCAGGCGACGCGCACGCACATGGCCCTCGTCATCGACGAATATGGCGGGACCGACGGGCTCATCTCCATCGAAGATCTCATCGAGATGGTGGTCGGCGATATCGAGGACGAGCACGATGTGGCCGAAGGCCACCTGGTTCAGCGCGTCGAGGGCGATGCCGACATGTTCATCGCCGATGCCCGCGCCGGACTCGCCGAGGTATCCGAGGTGAGCGGCGTCGATCTCGTCGCCGCGGTGGGCGAGATGGCCGAGGAGATCGACACGATCGGCGGCCTCATCGTCACGCTCGCCGGACGCGTTCCCTCGCGCGGCGAACTCATCACCGGGCCGGGCGACCTCGAATTCGAGGTGCTCGATGCCGACCCGCGCCGGGTGAAGCGGTTGCGGTTGCATCGCGGCCCGATGAAGATCGCCCCGCTCATACCCCTGGCCCTTCCGCCGCCGAGCAGCAGTCCGATCGCCGAAGCCTCGTAGCGCCTCGTTCCGGATCGAGCGCCCCGGATCCTGCATCAGGCTTTCGTCTCACATCAGCTTTTCCCGAAACGTGACGGTCACGTCTCGGGCTGATGCCTCAGCCGGGATGACCCGAAGATGAGCTACGCCTTCGACGGTGCCGGGTCGCGCCCAGCGCCCGTGCACGGAAGCGCGACGGGGCCGCTCGCTCACCTCGCGCAATGGATCATGCTGACCTCCGGCTGGCGTCGCCTGCTCGTGTCGATCGCCGCCGGCGCCGTTGGGGCACTGGCGATGCCGCCTTTCGGTGCCCTGCCCGCCCTCGTCGTTTCGCTGAGCATCGCCGTCTGGTTGATCGACGGTGCGGCAACGGGGCGGCGGGGAAACCGCGGTGCGGTCCTCGCCTGCGCGGTCATCGGCTGGGCCTGGGGCTTCGGCTACCTCACCGCCGGTCTGTGGTGGCTCGGCTCCGCGTTCCTGGTAGAGGCGGACGAGTTCTTATGGGCGTTGCCCCTCGGTGTGATCGGCCTGCCCGCGGTGCTCGCGCTGTTCTACGCCGCGGGTTTCGCGCTGGCGCGCGTGCTCTGGTCACAGGGTCCCGCACGTATCGCCGCTCTCGCGGTCGGCATCTCTGTCTGTGAGTGGCTACGCGGCCACCTCTTTACCGGGTTTCCTTGGAACACCCTCGGCATGGCGCTCGGCCAGAACCTTTGGCTGATGCAATCCGCCTCGGTGATCGGGCTCTACGGCCTCACGCTTCTCGCTGTCTTGATCGCAGCCGCGCCCGCCACCCTCGCGACCGGCACAACGGCACGAGGGCGTTACGCGCCGTCCCTGGCTGCCTCCGCCGGACTCGCCGCGATCGCGCTGTTCGGGGTCGTTCGCCTGCCGCCGACCGCCACGGCGACGGTAGAAGGGGTACGTCTGCGGCTGGTCCAGCCGAACCTCAACCAGGACGCCAAGTTCCGCCCGGAAAATCGGGCCGACATCATCGACTGGTACATCGGTCTCAGCGATCGTGCCGCCGCGCCGGACCGTACCGGCATTGCTGACGTCACCCACGTGATCTGGCCCGAATCGGCGTTCCCCTTCCTGATCCAGCGCGATCCGGACTCGCTCGCACGCATCGCCGCCGCTTTCCCCCCGGGGCGGCAGCTCATCACCGGCGCGGCCCGCGCCGAGGAGCTATTGCCGAATGAGCGCCCGCGCTTCTTCAATTCGATCCTGACGATCTCGTCCGGTCCGAAGCTCGGCGACATCTACGACAAGGTCCACCTCGTGCCGTTCGGCGAGTATCTGCCGGGGCCCCTCGACGCAGCATTGAGGGCGATGGGTCTACGCCAGTTCGTGTCGATTCCCGGCGGATTCACGCCCGGCGCCCGGTCCGGCCAGCGTCTGCTCGACATCGCGGGACTTCCCCCCGTTGTCGCGACGATCTGCTACGAGGCGATCTTTCCCGGCGAAATCCTGCCCGGACACGCGCCCGACGGGTCGTCTCCCGTTCCGGGGCTGATCCTTAACGTCACCAACGATGCCTGGTTCGGCGATACGCCTGGGCCGCGCCAGCACTTCGCCCAGGCCCGATTGCGGGCCGTGGAAGAAGGATTGCCCATGGTGCGCGACGCCAATACCGGCATCTCGGCGGTGGTCGACCCGTATGGACGCATTACTGCCAGCCTGCCCGTGGGGGTAGAAGGCATCCTCGATGCGGATCTCCCCGTTCGGTTGCCCGGCCGCACAGTCTACGCCGTCCTGCGTGACCTGCCCTTCGCCGGGATGCTTGCCGGCCTTGGCCTCATCGCCCTCTTGGTAAGGCGCCGCATCGCGTGACCGATCCCACCTTGCGGAACGCCCGCCCGGTCCTCGTCGGGCTCGGGATGATGCTGGTCGCGTTCAACATGCGCCCCGCCCTCACCTCTCTCGGTCCCCTACTGGACGCCATCCGCGCCGAGACTGGCCTGACCGCCGCGGGGGCGGCGTTCCTGACGACCCTGCCGGTCCTCTGCCTCGGCCTCGCCTGTGTACTCGGCCCCGTCATGGTCCGGCGGACGGGGGCGGAGCGTGGTGTGCTGGTCGCGATCCTGGTCATCGCCCTCGGCTCGGCCCTACGCGGGCTCGGAGGGCTCCCTCCCCTTTTCGCCGGGGCCTGTATCGCGGCCGTCGGGATCGGCCTTGCCGGTGTCCTGTTGCCCGGATTGGTGAAGCGAGACTTCTCCGGGCAGGCCGGTTTGATGACCGGACTCTACACGATGGTTCTCTGCCTCGGCGCGGCGACGGGCGCCGGATCGGCGGTGCCCCTGGCCGATGCCTTCGGAGGCTGGACGCGTGCGATGGCGGCCTGGGCCGTACCGGCCGTGGCGGCGGCCATAGCCTGGATCGTCTTCGTCCCCCATCGCGAGAAGGGGCCGCCGCCCGCCCGCCGCCGCCCGCTCTGGCGCGATTCCCTCGCCTGGCAGGTCACCGGGTTCATGGGCCTGCAATCGTCCCTCGCCTACATCACTTTCGGCTGGCTCCCGGTCGTGCTGCAGAGCCGTGGCCTATCGGCGGTGGAGGCCGGATTCGTCACCTCCATCATGAGCATCGGACAGGCGCCGAGTGCCCTCCTCGTGCCGGCTTTCGCCGCGCGGCTGCGGGACCAGCGCGGTATCGCGATCGCCCTTCTCATCCTGTCGGCGGCGAGTTTCCTCGCCCTCGTCGATGGACCGGTCGCACTCGTTCTCCCGTTCGGCATCGGGCTCGGTCTCGGAATCGGCGGTTTGTTCGGACTCGCCCTCACCATCGTGGTGCTGCGCGCCCGCGATGCGGTCGGCGCGGCCGATCTCTCGGCGATGTCCCAGGCGGTGGGCTATTCCATCGCCGCCCTCGGCCCGCTGGGATTCGGCCTGGCGCACGACCTGTTCGGGGGCTGGCGCGTCTCGGCCGGTCTGTTCTGTGCCATCGCCCTGGCGTCCGGAATCTTCGCCCTCGGCGCGGGCCGCGACCGGAAGGTCGGCGCGCCTCCCGCCGCGGAATGACCGCATAAAAAATCCCCGCGATCACGAGGATCGCGGGGAGGTCATGGTTCAGTCCGAACTACCGGAGCTTATTCGGCGGCGACGCGATGCGCCTGGCTGCCATCCGTGTAGGTCTCGGCCTGGAGACGCTTGCCCGGAGCCGCGCGGCCCGGCAGCGGCGGCAGGGCCTTGGCCTTCTCCAGATCGATGCCGGCACCTTCGGCAACGCGACGGCCGTAATCCTCGTCGGCATGCCAGAAGTGCCAGACCATCCGCAGCTGGATGGCTTCCGGGCACTGCTTCATGTCGCCGACGAGATTGGCGATCAGGTCGTCACGCTCCCAATCCTGGAACGAACGGTAGCGGACGCCGGCCTGGGTGTAGTCGTCCTCGGTGCGCGAGGTCTGGTAGCGGCCGAGCTGGCCCTGGACCGGCTGGTGGTAGTCCTTGGCGGGCTTCGGAGCCTCGCGCAGGCCCTCGGCCAGCGTCGAAGGCTCGTAGTTGATGTGCCGGTTCGGACCGGTGCCGTCGACCGAGTAGGTCATCTGGCCGTCACGCTGGTTCGAATAGACCTTCACGCCGGGCTGCGGCGCATTGATCGGCAGCTGCAGGTAATTGGCGCCGACGCGGTAACGCTGCGTGTCCGAATAGGATAGCGTCCGACCCTGGAGCATCTTGTCGTCCGAGAAGTCGATGCCGTCCACGAGTACGCCGGTACCGAAGGCCGACTGCTCGACTTCCGCGAAAAAGTTGTCCGGCACGCGGTCGAGCACCATGCGACCCACGGGCAGAAGCGGGAAGTCCTCGACCGGCCACAGCTTGGTGTCGTCGAGGGGATCGAACGACAGGTGGTCGTTCGGGCCGTCCGGCATGATCTGCACGCAGAATTCCCACTCGGGGAAGTTGCCCTTCGAGATGTTGTCGTAGAGGTCACGTGTGGCGTGGCCGACATCCTTGGCCTGGATTTCGGACGCCTGGGCCGAAGTCAGGTTGCGGACGCCCTGCTTGGGCTCCCAGTGGAACTTGCAGAGCACGGCTTCGCCCTGGTCATTGACGAGCTTGTAGGTGTTGACGCCCGAGCCCTCCATCTCGCGATAGTTGGCGGGAATGCCCCAGGGTGACTTCAAGTGAGTCACCATGTGGATGGCCTCAGGGTGCTGGGACACGAAGTCGAAGAAGCGCCACGCCTCCTGACGGTTCGTCACCGGGTCCGGCTTGAACGCGTGGATCATGTCGGGGAACTTGATCGCATCGCGGATGAAGAAGACCTTGAGGTTGTTGCCCACGAGGTCCCAGTTGCCGTCGACGGTCTTGAACTTCACCGCGAAGCCGCGCGGGTCGCGCTCGGTCTCCGGGCTCTCCTTGGCACCGGCCACGGTGGAGAAGCGCACGAACATCGGCGTCTTCACGCCGGTCTCGTTCAGGACGCGGGCGCGGGTGTACTTGGAGGCCGGCTCGTTGCCGATCTTGCCATAGGCTTCGAAATAGCCATGGGCGCCGGCGCCGCGGGCATGGACGACACGCTCGGGAATACGCTCACGGTCGAAATGAGTGATCTTCTCGATGAACTGGTAGTTCTCGAGGGTCGCCGGTCCCCGCTCGCCGACCGTGCGCGTGCTCTGGTTGTCACGGACCGGATGGCCCTGGCGGGTGGTCAGTATCGGGCGTTGATCGCTCATGCGGAACTCTCTCCTAGAATGTCGGGACGATCCGGATCGGGCGTGCGGTGTCGCGTCGCCATCCTGGAATCGTTCTGAGACACCCTTATGAACCGTGCCTGATCGTTTGGCTAATGCATCGTCGCAAAGGCTGCGATAGACAGAGCCTATGAACGTATCGGGTCTGTCCCTCCGGGATCTGGAATATGCCGTCGCCGTCGCCGAGGAGAATCACTTCGGACGGGCGGCCGAACGCTGCAATGTGAGCCAGCCCACACTCAGCGTGCAGGTCCGTAAGCTCGAAGAGGCCTTGGGCCTCGTTCTCTTCGAACGTGGCAACCGACGGGTGATGCTGACGCCGGCGGGTCAGAGCATCGTCCGCCAGGCCCGCACGGTGCTGGCCGAGGCGCAGCGGCTGCTGGCTTTGGCGAGCGAAGGGCGCGGCGCGCCCCTTACCGGACGCCTGGTCCTGGCCGCCATCCAAACCCTGGGGCCGTATCTGTTTCCGCTCGTGCTGCGAACATTGCGGCAGGAGTTTCCCATCCTGTCCCTGGCGTTGAGTGAGGCGAAGACGGCCGAAATCCTGGAGGGGCTGCGGGACGGCAGGGTCGACGCCGCCTTGATCTCCCTGCCGATCCCCACGTCCGGTCTCACCGTCTCGCCGCTGTTCATCGAGCCGTTCCTGCTCGCTTGTCCCGCCGATCATGCCCTCGCCCAGGGCGGGGCGTTGCGGGCGACGGACATTGCCGGGCCGGACCTCCTTCTCCTCGACGAGGGCAATTGCCTTCGCGATCAGGCCGTCGCGGCGTGCGGGGCCGGCTCCGCGGCGGGTCGCCATGCCACCTCGCTCGAAACCCTGCGCTCGATGGTGGCGGCCGGCGCCGGCTACACCCTGCTCCCCGCGCTCGCCGTGCCGGCCGGGGCCGATGCCAGCGGCCTCACCGTCACGCGTGGCTTCGATCTCGACGGGCCGGGCCGGACCATCGCTCTCGCCTGGCGCTCCAGCGACCCGCGCGCCAGCGGCCTTGCGCATCTGGCGAGCTTCTTCAGGGCGCACGCGCCCGCCGGGACAACGGCGTTTCGCGACGATGCCCCGGCGGGTCGTGACAGCGTCGCCGAACCGGTGTAGCGCCGGCTGCCTTCCCAAGAATGGTCTCCCGTGATCAGCCCGCGCTCCCTCGGCCTCTGGACGGCGCTCGTCGCCGCCTCGGCGGTCATCGCCTACAGCCTCACGCTCGCGCAGTTCCCGGCGGCGCTCCTCCTGGGGCCGATGCTCGTCGCCATCGCTTTCGGGGTCGGCGGTGCGAGCCTGTCGTTGGCGAAACCGGGTTTCCAGGCGGCGCAGGCCATCATCGGCTGCCTTGTCGCCAAATCCGTGACCGCCGACATCGTCGGGACACTTCTCGATGACGGGCTGCTGATCCTCGCCGTGGTGCTGGTCACCGTCATGGCCGGCGCCCTTGTCGGCTGGGCGCTGACCCGCCTGCGAATCCTCCCGGGTAGTACCGCCGCCTGGGGCTCGTCCCCTGGCGGAGCCGCCGCCATGACGGCCATGGCGGAAGAATACGGCGCGGATCCGCGCCTCGTCGCCTTCATGCAATATGTCCGCGTCGCTGCCGTGGTCCTGTCGGCCTCGGTGGTTGCCCGCATCCTCACCGACACATCGATCCCGGCACAGGCCGCATCGCTGGAGGAGGCCGGTATCCTCCCTGTGCTGGTGACGCTCTCAGTCGCCGGGATCGGCGCCGTGCTGGCCCGCTTTCTGCGCCTGCCGGCGAGTGCTCTCGTCGGGCCGATGATCCTGGGCGCCGTGCTCCACACCATGGGCCTCGTCTCGATGGCCCTGCCGGAGCCGCTCCTCGATCTCGCCTATGCTTGCATCGGCTGGTATGTCGGCCTGCGTTTCACCGCGCAGACGTTGCGCGAGACCGTCGCGGCCCTGCCGGGCATCCTCACCGCCACCCTTGCGGTCATCGCCCTTTGCGGCGGCTGGGCCTTCGGCTTGACCTTCCTGCTTCCGGTCGACTTCCTCACGGCGTTTCTCGCGACGAGCCCCGGCGGGCTCGATTCCGTGGCGATCATCGCCGTCGGCTCGAAGGCCGACGTCTCGTTCGTCCTGGCGGTGCAGACCCTGCGCCTGTTCGTCGTCCTGATCACCGGACCGCTTCTGGCCAAGTGGATCGCGCGCGGCGCTCCGGCGGATCGCTGAAAGCATGCGCGCGCTCTACTTCGCTTTTCTCAATTCCTGGCGCGGGCTCGTCTTCGGCGCCCGGACGGAACGGGCCTTGCGCCTGGAGCTCGTCCTGTTGGTGGTCGGCGTTCCGGCGGCGCTTCTGCTCGGCGGAACGCTCTGGATCCGCGTGGCACTCCTGGCCAGCCTGCTCCTCATGCTGGCGGCCGAATTTCTGAATACGGCGATCGAGAAACTCTGCGACCACCTCCACCCGGACCACCATGCGCGGATCGGCGTGGTGAAGGATCTCGCCTCCGCCGGGGCCTTCATGGCGCAGGCCGTGGCGGCCCTGGTGTGGCTGGCAGCCCTGGTCGACAGGTTCTTTTAAAGTCGACCCTCGTTCGCCATCTCCGCTACGGGCGGCGCCTTGTCCCACCGGGCCGGTGGATCGCCCCTCGCTTCTTTGTCGCCTCGGGCGTATCCCGAGGCACACCCGACATCGATTCTGAACCCCCGACGGAGCACGCGTCTCCTTGACCGACTATATCCGCAAGATCCTCACCGCCCGCGTCTACGACGTCGCCATCGAGAGTCCGCTCGATCCGATGCCGCGCATGTCCGCGCGCCTGGGGCGCCCGATTCTGCTCAAGCGCGAGGATCTGCAGCCGGTCTTCTCGTTCAAGCTGCGCGGTGCTTACAACAAGATGTCCGGCCTCTCCTCCGAAGTCCTGGCGCGCGGGGTCGTTTGCGCTTCGGCCGGAAACCACGCGCAGGGCGTCGCCCTGGCGGCAGCGCGTCTCACCGTGCGCGCCGTCATCGTGATGCCGCGCACGACCCCTGCCATCAAGGTCGATGCCTGCCGCGCGCGCGGAGCCGAGGTCGTGCTGTTCGGCGATACGTTCGACGAGGCGCTCGGCCATGCCCGCCAATTGGAAGGCGAGCAGGGTCTCACGTTCCTTCACCCGTTCGACGATCCCGATGTGATCGCCGGACAGGGCACCATCGGCATGGAGATCCTGACCCAGCATTCCGGGCCGATCGAGGCGATCTTCGTGCCGGTCGGCGGCGGCGGTCTCGCCGCCGGCATCGCGACTTTCGTGAAGTACCTGCGGCCGGAGACGAAGGTCATCGGTGTCGAGCCGGACGATGCCGCCTGCATGGCGGCGGCCCTGGCCGCCGATGAGCGTGTCGTGCTGCCGACCGTGGGATTGTTCGCCGACGGTGTCGCCGTGCGCCAGGCCGGCGAGGAAACCTTCCGTCTCTGCCGAGAGCATCTCGACGGGGTCATCACCGTCGATACCGACGCCATGTGCGCGGCAGTCAAGGACATCTTCGACGATACCCGCGCGGTCTCCGAGCCGTCCGGCGCCCTGGCTCTGGCCGGTGCCAAGGTCTATGCGGCGCGCGAGGGCGGCTCGGCGGGGACGCTGGTGGCGATCTCCTCCGGGGCCAACCTCAACTTCGATCGTCTGCGGCACATCGCCGAGCGTGCCGAGATCGGCGAACAGCGCGAAGCGCTCCTCGGCGTGACGATCCCCGAAGAGGCGGGTTCCTATCGCGCCTTCATCCGCCATCTCGGCCCGCGTGCGATCACCGAGTTCAACTACCGCTACGCGCCCTCCGCCGAGGCGCAGATCTTCGTGGGCATCAACTTGCCCGGCGGAATCCCGGAGAAGCGCGACCTCATCGCCGGCCTCAGGGCCGACGGCTACAGCGTGGTCGATCTCAGCGACAACGAGATGGCCAAAGTGCATATCCGCTACATGGTCGGCGGTCGCTCGACCGAACTCACCGACGAGCGCATCTACCGCTTCCAATTCCCGGAGCGTCCGGGTGCCCTCCTGCGGTTCCTGGACGGTTTGGCGGACGGGTTCAACATCACCCTATTCCACTATCGTAACCACGGCGCCGATTACGGCCGGGTGCTCGCTGGAATCAGCGTTCCCCTAAAAGAGCGTCAGCGCTTCGATACCGCCCTGGACGATCTCGGATACCCGTATGTGGATGAAACGGACAATCTCGCCTACCGCCTGTTCCTGGCAACGGGAGAGATTGCCCGGTCGGAGCTCGAAGTTTCCGATCGTACTTCTGGCTAATGAAGACGCTGCAAGTTTCGGTTGTATCACGGTGGCGCGGACACGCTTCAATGAGGGAAAGGCGTGGAGCCCTCGGATGAAACATTTTTTTGATGTTTGCCTTGGCTTCCTTCCACGTAAGCCAAGGGCATGCCGAAGAAGCATTCCTCGGCCGTGAAAATTACGCAGTCCCCACTCTAAGGAACACTTTCTAAATTTGTCATAGGATAATTTGCGCCCTAGTTTCTCCAGGGGCCTACTTCCTTATGTCCATAGCCAGCAGTCTCAACGTCCGCCTTCCCGTGATGATCGTCGGTCTGGCAATGGTCAGTACTGCCCTCATGGGCAGCCTGAGCTGGTATTCGGCTAGGTCTGGATTGACATCCGCTGTGCAAGAGCGACTGGAATTCGCCGCTACGGCTCGTAAGACCGGGCTGGAACTGATCGCCGACCGCGCCCGCGGCGATCTGATCGCTACCGCCGGCAATAATCAGGTCTCCAGCAATGTCGGCGATCTGGTCGAAGCCCTCGATCCCAATAAGGCCGATTATGCCAGCCTCGTTCAGGCCTTCACCAGCCCGACGACCGTGCAGGAACGCATGGCCGTCGAGGGTACGGGCACGATGTATGGCCGACGCCACGCCAAGGTTCAGGAAGTCGCCCGCAAACTCCTGGAGCGTCCCGGCTATGCCGACCTTCTCTTCGTCGATGAGGAGGGGCGCATTGTCTACACCACGACGAAGGGCGCGGATTTCACCCATAGTCTCTCGGAGCCGGACCTGCAGAAATCCGGTCTTGCCAAGCTGATCGAGCGCCTGAAGACCGCCGAGCCCGACAGTGTTCTGTCGCAGGACTTCGCCGCATATCCCACGGATTCCGGTCCCTCCGCCTTCATGGGCCGTGGCATCTACCGTCGCGCCAACGTCGCCATGGGAACCGGCCAGGCCGCCTCGCGGATCGGCTTCCTCGTGCTGCGCGTGACGCCCGCCCTCTTCGACGCCTCGCTGTCCGAACGGAACGGCCTGGGCGATACGGGACAGGTCATGGCCGTCGGTTCCGATGGGCTGCTGCGCGGTAATCCGCCCCTGAACTCCGCCGTGAAGGCGGGCATGCCCGTCACGATGACCGGGCTTGACGCCGAGAGCCTGAAATCCGGCAAGCCCTTCGTCTACGGCAGCGGCGACAAAGCTCGCCTGGCCGCCACCGCCTCGATCTCGATGCTGGGTTCGCCCTGGACGATCGTCGCCGAGCAGGCGCAGAGCGAGGCGCTGCATTCCGTGAACAGCCTGACGAAATCGCTGCTCATGTCGGCTTTCGCGGTTCTCGCCGCCACGGCCCTTCTCGGCCTGCTCTTCGCCCGCAGCATCGTCCGGCCCCTCGGTGCCCTCGCCCGTGCCCTTCAGGCCTTGGCCCGCCGCGAGACCCTCGACGAGGTCCCGGGCAGCCGTCGTGCCGACGAGATCGGCGAGATCGCCCGCGCCGTCGTCACCATCCGCGACATTTCTCTGGAAGACGCTGCCCAGCAGCTTCAAACCACCGAGGCCTCCCGCATGCGCGCCGAGATCGAGCGCCGCGCCCTGCTCAACGAACTCGCCGACAATTTCGAGCGCTCCGTCGGCCGCATCGTCGACGGCGTGTCGTCCGCCTCGGCGAGCCTGCATGATGCGTCGAACAGCATGACCATGACCGTGGACGGCACGGTGAGCCGTTCGACCTCTGTCGCTGTTACCGCCCACCAGACTGCCGGCAACGTCAACGCGGTGGCCGCGGCCGCCGAGGAACTCGGTGCCACGGTGCAGGAGATCGGCCGTCAGGTCGAGCAGGCCGCCGACATGTCGCGCTCTGCCGTCGAGGAGGCGAGCCGTACCGCGGAGACCATGCGCACGCTGTCGGTTGCCGCGACGCGCATCGGTGACGTGGTCGGCATGGTCCAGCAGATCGCTTCGCAGACCAACCTGTTGGCCCTCAACGCGACCATCGAAGCCGCGCGTGCGGGCGAAGCCGGACGCGGGTTCGCCGTCGTGGCGGCCGAGGTGAAGAGCCTCGCCGAGCAGACCTCCCGTGCCACGGCCGAGATCCACCAGCAGGTGGAGGCGATCCAGGGCGCGACCAACGGCGCATCGGGCGCGATCCAGGGCATCGTCTCGCGGATCGAGAGCATGAGCATGGTGACCAGCAGCATCGCTGCGGCGGTCGAGGAGCAGAGCCTCACCACCCAGGAGATCGTCCGCAACATGGGGCAGGCTTCGGCCGGGACCGGCGCGATGACCACGGACATCGAGGAGGTCGCCCGCTCGGCAGCCGAGGCCGGCACCTCCGCCGGCCGGGTCCTGGTGGCCTCGGAAGACCTGTCGACACAGTCCGACAGCCTGCGTTCGGAAGTCGGTCAATTCCTCGCGACGGTGCGGGCCGCCTGACCCGTCATGGGCCTCCCGCGTCGACCGAGGGTTGACGCGGGAGGCCCGGAACGTCCACAGCCGGCCCCATTCTTGGAGGCCAGCCGATGCCGCCGTTGCTCGCCCTGCCCTTTCCCGCCATCGATCCGGTGGCGGTGGCGATCGGCCCGATCACGATCAAGTGGTACGCCCTATCCTATATCGCAGGCCTCGTCGGCGGCTGGTTCTATGCCCGCCGACTGGTGGCGGCGGACCGGTTCTGGGGTGTCGTGCGGCGGCCGAGCCTCAACGACATCGACGACCTCATTGTCTGGGTCGCCCTCGGCGTCGTCCTCGGCGGCCGCATCGGCTACGTCCTCTTCTATAATTTGCCGCTTTATCTCGACGATCCCCTCGAGATCCTGGCGATCCGCAACGGCGGCATGTCGTTCCACGGCGGCTTTCTCGGCGCGGTGCTGGCGATGGTGCTGTTCGCCCGATCGCGAAAACTGTCGCCCTATACCCTTCTCGATCTCGCCGCCGTCGTCGTTCCCATCGGCCTGTTCTTCGGCCGCATCGCCAATTTCGTGAATGGCGAATTGTGGGGGCGGATCGCGCCGGATTTTGCCTACGCGGTCGTGTTTCCCTCCGGCGGCCCGCTGGCGCGGCATCCCAGCCAGCTCTATGAGGCGGCCACGGAAGGCGCCCTCCTCTTCGTGGTGATGGCGCTGGCCGTCCGTCGCTTCGGTTTCCGTAAGCCAGGTCTCCTCGGCGGGATCTTCGTCCTCGGCTACGCCCTCGCCCGCACGTTCTGCGAATTCTTTCGCGAACCCGACCGGCAACTCGGATACCTGTTCGGGACTGGGGACTGGCGCTATGGCGGCATCACCATGGGGATGCTGCTCTGCGTGCCCATGGCGCTGATCGGCCTCACCTACATCGCCCTCGCACTCCGCGGCGTGACGCGGCCGCGCCGGCCCGTCGAGGAGGCGGTGCGGGCTGATACGGCATGACCACGCCGCTCTTCTTCGAGATTCGCGACGAGATCGTCGAGGCGGGGCCGATGAGCCTCGCTCGCTACATGGCCCTCTGCCTCGGCCACCCGATCCATGGCTATTACCGCACCCGCGATCCCCTCGGCGCACGCGGCGATTTCGTGACGGCCCCCGAGATCAGTCAGATGTTCGGCGAGTTGATCGGGATCTGGATCGCCGTCACCTGGGCCTCCATGGGAGGGCCGAGCGATCTCGTCCTGACGGAACTCGGCCCCGGGCGCGGTACGTTGATGGCCGATGCCCTGCGGGCGCTAGGCCGGGCGGCGCCGGATTTCCAGCCCGCCGTCCATCTCGTGGAGACGAGTCCCCTGCTTCGGGCGGCACAGGCCTCCCGCCTCGGAGCCGTGTCTCCGACCTGGCACGATGGGATCGAGACTCTGCCCGAAGGGCCGATGATCGTCGTTGCCAACGAATTCTTCGATGCGCTTCCCGTTCGCCAGTTCCAGCGTACGGAACGCGGCTGGTGTGAGCGTCTCGTCGGCCTTTCGCCGGATGGCGGTCGTCTCACGTTCGGTCTTGCCGCCGAGCCCGATCGCGAGATCAGCGCACAGGCGCCGGTCGGTGTACTGATGACTGTTCCGGCACCGGCCCTCGACATAGCGCGAAATCTCAGCCGCCGGATCGTTGCCCAGGGCGGCGCGCTGCTGGCCATCGATTACGGGCATGTACGACCCGGATTTGGCGATACGTTCCAAGCGGTATCGGCTCACCGCTTCGCCGATCCCCTGCTGTCTCCCGGTGAGGCGGATCTGACGACCCATGTCGATTTCGCCGCCCTCGGCCGAGCGGCCAGGGGTGAAGGCGCCCGTATCGACGGTCCGCTGGACCAGGGAGCGTTCCTCTTGAACCTGGGACTGCGCCAACGCGCCGATCGCCTGAAAGTCGGGGCGAGCCGTGCGCAGGCCGACGCGGTCGATACCGCGTTTCATCGGCTCACGGCATCGGAAAAACGAGGCATGGGCAGCCTATTCCAGGCCATCGGGATCGCCGATCCAAGACTGCCCGTTCTCAGCGGTTTCAACCAGGCCTAACTACGATCTCGGCGGTTTGCTACGGCCCTCGGGGCACGGGCGATGCGGTCGCGCAGGTCCTGCACCTACCCAGGATCTCTCGAAGACTTCGAACAGATACGGCGGGAGGTGGAGGTGGTCATCGCGCCTATCCGTGCCACTCGAACAGCTTCGCTCTATCGAGCCGAACCTCCTCCGGCCCGGATTGCCGAACATTGGCGTTGGCCCTTGTCCGGCCGAGGATTTGCCGAGATGACGCCTGACGCATAAGAACATTCGCCACACCGGGCGATGAAGCGAGGGCCAGGCGCATGAAGGTTGTCGATCTCGATCGGGAAACGGTCAAACGCGGGCTCGACGACGGTTCGATCCTGCTCATCGATGTGCGGGAGCCGCACGAATATTCGGCCGGGCATATTCCGGGTTCGGTCACCCACCCGCTATCGACTTTCGACACGCAAGCGTTGTCGACCCTCATCTCCGAGGACGGGCGCCGCCCGGTCTTTTCGTGCGCGGCCGGTGTCCGTTCGGTTCATGCCTTGGCCACCGCGCAATCCGCCGGGATCCCGGTGGAGGAGCATTATGTCGGCGGGTTCAAGGACTGGTATCGTGCCGGTGAAACGGTCGAGTCCTGAATATCCGGTGTTCGAAGTCCGGCCGGTCGGCGGTTCGGCGATTATTCCACGCCTCAATCCCATCGCTCCACGGGCTATGTGCGGCAGCGCACGACATCGCGGGAACGGTGCCTTTAGCTCGCTGGGCGCAGGGAAAAGCAACATGATCAAGCGTCCGCTCTCCGGATGGTCGTCCGCGATCCTCCTGTCCGCAGCATTTCTAGCCTTCGCATCTCCGGTCTCCGCGCAGGCGCCCGGTGGGCCGCCTCCCAAAGTGACCACGGCCAAGCCGGTGGTGCGTGAGATCGTCGAAACCGACATGTATACCGGGCGGTTCGATCCGGTAGAGATCGTCGACGTGCGGGCGCGGGTCACCGGCTATCTCGAGAAGGTCAACTTCGTGGATGGCGCGACGGTGAAGAAGGGCGACCTGCTCTTCGTCATCGACCGCCGCCCCTACAAGGCCGCCCTCGACCAGGCCAAGGCCGCCCTCACCTCCGCGCAGGCCGGGCTGACCTTCTCCCAGACCGACCTCGAACGCGCTCAGACCCTGAGCCGCTCGGGCAACATCTCAGAGCAGGTGACGGATCAGCGGCGTCAGGCGTCGCAGACGGCGCAGGCCAATGTCGACAGCGCCGATGCCCAGCTTCGACAGGCTCAGCTCAATTACGACTTCACCGAAGTCCGCGCCCCGATCTCTGGCCGGATCAGCCAGCGCCTCGTCACCGAGGGCAACATCGTCATCACCGATCAGACCCAGCTGACGACCATCGTCTCCTTGGACCCGATCTATTTCGGCTTCACCGTCGATGAGCGCTCTTTCCTGAAGTACCAGGGCAGCCTCGGCATCGGCATGGGCCAGACCCAGAAGGGCAAGGGCGTTCCGATCCTGATCGCCTTGACCAACGAGACAAAGCCCACCCGCAAGGGCACCCTCGACTTCGTGGACAACCGCGTCGACAACGCCACCGGTACGGTGCTGCTGCGCGCCACGGTCGAGAACCCGGACGGCTTCATCAAGCCGGGCCTGTTCGGCATCGTTTCGCTGCCGGCGACGAAGCCGTTCCAGGGTATCCTGCTCCCCGACGAGGCCATCTCCGCGAACCAGGACAAGCGCATCGTCTACATCGTGGCCGATGATGGCTCGGTGAGCACCCGCGACGTGAAGCTCGGGCCGAAGGTCGATGGATACCGCGTGATCCGCGAAGGCCTGAAGGGCGACGAGAACATCGTCGTCAACGGCCTGTCCCGCGTCCGCCCCGGCGCCAAGGTGACGGCAGAGGCGAGCACGCTGCCGCCGAGCCGCAGCTGACGCGACCCCATTCTAGACCGGGCCCGCTCGTTTCCGCCTTCCGTTTCAGGGGCGTGACATCTGGCGGGTCCGTGACGGCGAACGAAGAAACATTCCCGCAGAGGTTGCCCAGGGCTCCTATGCGGCGAGAGGTTTGACCGATGCGCTTTGCCCACTTCTTCGTCGATCGGCCGATCTTCGCGTCGGTGACGTCGATCATCTTCCTGATCCTCGGCTACGTCTCCTACGAGTCGCTGCCCGTCGCGCAATATCCCGAGATCGTTCCGCCGACCGTCGTCGTGCGCGCCTCCTATCCAGGCGCCAATGCCGAGACGGTGGCGGCGACGATCGCGACACCGATCGAGCAGGAGGTGAACGGCGTCGACAACATGCTCTACATGACGTCGTTGTCGACCAATGACGGCAACATGCAGCTGACCGTCACCTTCAAGGTCGGCACCAACCTCGATATCGCCAACGTGCTGGTGCAGAACCGCCTTTCGGTGGCGCAGCCGCGTCTTCCGCCGGACGTGCGCAACCTCGGCGTCACGGTGCGTAAGTCGTCGCCCGATCTGATGATGGTCGTGCACCTGCTCTCGCCCGACAACACCTACGACCAGAACTACCTCTCGAACTACATCTACCTGCGAATCCGTGACGAACTGCTGCGCCTCGATGGCGTCGGCGACATTACCGTGTTCGGCGGCAGCGAATACGCGCTCCGCATCTGGATCGATCCGAACAAGCTCTCCGCCTACGGGCTCTCGACCACCGACGTCATCTCGGCCCTGCAGGAACAGAACGTCCAGGTCGCTTCCGGCGCCCTCGGCGCCCCGCCCGCACCGAAGGACAACGCCTTCCAGCTCGTCGTCCAGTCTCAGGGCCGCTTCCAGACCCCGGAGGAGTTCACCGAGGTCATCGTCAAGGCGAGCGACGGCCGCCTCGTGCGCGTAAAGGACATTGCCCGCACCGAGATGGGCCAGAAGGACTACACCACGCAGTCCTTCCTGAACGGGACCCCTGCCGTCGGCGTCGGCGTGTTCCAGCGTCCGGGGACGAACGCCCTCGAAGCCGCCTCGCAGGTGCGGGCGACGATGGAGACGATCAAGAAGAGTTTCCCGCCGGGGGTCGAGTACCGCATCGCCTACAACCCCACGGAGTTCATCGAAGAATCGGTCCACGAGGTCTACAAGACCCTGTTCGAAGCCGTGGCCCTCGTGGTCGTCGTGGTCATCGTCTTCCTGCAGAGCTGGCGCACGGCGCTGATCCCCGTGATCGCGATCCCGGTCTCGCTCATCGGCACCTTCGCCGCCATGCAGGCCTTCGGCTTCTCCATCAACAACCTGACCCTGTTCGGGCTCGTTCTCGCCATCGGCATTGTCGTCGACGACGCGATCGTCGTGGTGGAGAATGTCGAGCGCAACATGGCCGAGGGACTCTCGCCCGGGGACGCCGCGCACAAGACCATGGACGAAGTGGGCGGCGCGGTGCTCGCCATCGCCCTCGTCCTGTCGGCGGTGTTCATCCCGACGGCGTTCATCCCGGGCATTTCCGGCCAGTTCTACAAGCAGTTCGCGTTGACCATCGCGGCCTCGACCATCATCTCGATGTTCAACTCGCTGACGCTATCACCGGCGCTCTGCAAGCTGCTGCTGAAGCCCCACCACGAACATGCCAAGCCGAAATTCTTCCTGACGCGGTTCTTCGGCTGGCTCGCCGACTTGTTCAATCGGGGCTTCGACAAGCTCTCGCATTGGTACGCGGCGACGATCGGCTTCCTGACCGGACGCATGATCGGCTTGCTCGGTATGATGGTGGTGTATGCCGCGATCATCGCCGGAACGCTGCATGTGGCCACCACGACGCCCACCGGCTTCATCCCGCAGCAGGACCAGGGCTACCTCATCGGCGTCGTCCAGCTGCCGGCGGGCTCGGCTCTGGAGCGCACCACCGCCGTGGTGCGGCGGGCCGCCGACATGGCCCTGAAGGTCGACGGCGTCGCCGATGCCGTCATCATCTCGGGCTTCGACGGGGCGACCTTCACCAACACCACCAACGGCGCCGTGATGTTCCTGGTCCTGAAGGGGGCAAAGGAGCGTGCCACGACGGGTAGGACGGCGGCGGCCATCACCGGCGACGTGTTCAAGGCCACGGCCTCGATCCAAGAGGCCCGCGTCCTGTTCATTCCGCCGCCGCCCGTCCGAGGCCTCGGTACCGGCGGCGGCTTCAAGATGCAGATCGAGAGCCGCCAGAACTCGGCCATCGCTCCGCTGCTGGCCGCCACGAACGAGATTCTCGGTCAGGCGAACCAGAGCAACGACGTCCAGCGCGTGTTCACCACCTTCGGCAACGACACGCCTCAGCTCTTCATCGACATCGATCGCACGATGGCGCGGATGCTGAACGTGCCGCTCGCCTCTGTCTTCGCGACGCTGCAGACCAATCTCGGCGGTGCCTACGTCAACGACTTCAACACGTTCGGCCGTATCTATCAGGTGCGTGCCCAGGCCGACGCGGCCTTCCGCCTGGAGAAGGGCGATATCGAGCGGCTGAAGGTGCGTTCCTCCACCGGCGCCTTGGTGCCGATGGGAACCCTCGCGTCGATCCGCGAGATCAGCGGGCCGCAGATCGTCCAGCGGTTCAACCTGTTCTACTCGGTGCCGATCCAGGGCGATGCCAAGCCCGGCGTGTCGACCGGCCAGGCGCTCGCGGCGATGGAGAAGATCGCTCAGTCCCTGCCGGAGGGCTACGCCTACGACTGGACCGAGATCGCCTTCCAGCAGAAGGCGACGGGCAACACCGCGATCTACGTCTTCGGTCTCGGCGTGCTCCTCGTCTTCTTGGTGCTCGCGGCGCAGTACGAATCCTGGGCGCTGCCGCTGGCGATCATCCTCGTCGTGCCGACAGGTGTGCTCTCGGCCCTGGGCGCGGTCCAGTTCAGGGGGCAGGACAACAACATCCTGACTCAGATCGGGCTGATCGTGCTCATCGGTCTGGCGGCGAAGAACGCAATCCTGATCGTGGAATTCGCCCACCAGCTCGAGGAGACGGAGAAGAAGGGGCCGGTCGCCGCCGCGGTGGAAGCCTGCCGGCTGCGCCTGCGCCCGATCCTGATGACGGCCTTCGCCTTCATCCTCGGTACGGTCCCCCTCGTCATCGCCACCGGTCCCGGCGCGGAGATGCGTCAGGCTCTCGGAACCGCCGTCTGTTTCGGTATGATCGGCGCGACGTTCTTCGGGCTGTTCCTGACCCCGGTCTTCTATGTGGCGATCCGCAACATACTGATCTGGTTCGCCAAGAAGCGTGGCAAGGATCCGCACGACACCACCCCCGACAAGCACGATCCCCACGCGACGCCGTCGCACGCGTGAAGACGACAAGGTCCGGCGCATGAAGCTCTGCGCCGGACTCGCGGAAAAGGGGTTGCACGGGAAGGACCGTGAAGCTAAGACCCCTCAGCCCGTTACAGGGCGTCGAAGCGGAGCGCAGCCCAGTCAGCGCGTTGGTCCTCGGACCAAGGACTGGATCGGTGTTTTTCGCAGTCGATCGGTAGTCAGGACGGTTCTTGACGGAGTATAGCGCAGCCCGGTAGCGCACCTGTCTGGGGGACAGGGGGTCGCAGGTTCAAGTCCTGCTACTCCGACCATTAAAACGCGGTGACATTGGCCTTCGAGCTTATGTCGTCCGTCCTGACGGAAAGGCCGGGGTGCGCAGCCCCGGCCTTTTTCGTTTGCCCGAGAATTCCGGATTTCGGCATCGACTCCGGATGCATCGCGATACGGCTGAATCGATATCCGACGCTGATCGAGCTGCGGGTACGGCTACGCGGCCGGCGAGGTCGGATTTACCGAGCCTTAGGCCGTCACCCTGCTGAAGGTCGCACCGATGGTCTCCTCGCCGCGCCATACCACGCGGCAGACTTCCATCCCCGCGACACAGGAGGAGTACAGGATGAACGTGTCAGGGACCTGGATGGCTTCCGGGAGGGTGAGGCGCACACCGGAGGCGGATATGTCGTAGACGATGCAGGGGATCGTCGTGTGTTCGTCTATGGCGATCAGGCCAGCCTCGTCCTTGCGGAGCCGCTCATCGATCCGACGCTCACTCATACAAACCTCGCCATTTGCGCCTTCGAGGATGGGTGATCGCCTGCGAAGGAAAGACGAGCGGGATGGATCAAATACGATGCATCGCGGCTCAAACCCGTGCGTTCCGGCCCGTCAGAAGAAGATCGGCCGCGCCGCCGCGTGATGTTCGGCGAGGATCGCGCCCGTCGCCGGGTCGATTTCTTTCAGCACCGCGTCGTAGCCCCAGAGATCCGCCAGATGCTGCAGGACGCGTCTGGCATCGTCGGCCTGGAGCGTAATGCGGTTCAGCGCCTTGTGGTGGACGATGAGGCGGCGGTCGCCCTCCAGGTCGACATCCACCACCTCGATATCGGGATCGAGCCAGGCGACGTCGTATTGTCGTGCTAAGGATCGGCGTAGCTTGCGGTAACCACGCTCGTCATGGATCGCCTCGACGCGCAGTTCGGCTTCGTCGGGATCGTCGACGACGTGGAACAGGCGCATGTCGCGCATGAGCTTGGGGCTGAGGAACTGCGCGATGAAGCTCTCGTCCCGATAATTCGCCCAGATGTCGCGCAGGGTCGCCATCGCGTCACCCGTGCCGGCGATCTCGGGGAACCATTGCCGGTCTTCCTCCGTCGGCTGCTCCACGATGCGGGCGATGTCCTGCATCATCGCGAAGCCGATGGCGTAGGGATTGTGCCCGCCATAGCCGCGCTCGTTGTAGTTCGGCTGGCGAATGACGTTGGTGTGCGACTGCAGGAATTCGAGATAGGCGGCTTCGTTGATGAGCCCCTTCTCCGACAGCGAGGTCATGATCCGATAGTGGCAGTAGGTGGCGCAGCCCTCGTTCATCACCTTGGTCTGGCGCTGGGGATAGAAATACTGCGCCACGAGACGGACGATGCGCAGGATCTCGCGCTGCCAGGGCCGGAGCCTGGGGGCGGCCTTCTCGAGAAAATAGAGCAGGTTCTCCTGCGGTAGCTCCAGCAGCGCCTTGCGGCGCTCCAAGGCGGCGTCCGGCCTGGCGCCGGCGGTCTTTTGCGGGAGGGTTCGCCAGAGATCGTTGTAGATCTGTTCGCCATGCTCGGCCCGCTCCCGCTCGCGACGTTGCTCGGAGGCGAGGTCGGGCCGTTTCTTGCGGGGATAGCGATGGATGCCCTGGCTCATCAGCGCATGCGCGGCGTCCAGCACTTGCTCCACGGCATGGTGGCCGTAGCGCTCCTCGCATCGGGAGATGAAGCCCTTCGCGAAGTCGAGGTAATCGAGGATACCCTCGGCATCGGTCCATTGCTTGAACAGGTAATTGTTCTTGAAGAAGTGGTTATGGCCGAAGGCGGCATGCGCGATCACCAGCGTCTGCATCGTCGCTGTGTTCTCCTCCATGATGTAGGAGATGCACGGATCGGAATTGATGACGATCTCGTAGGCGAGCCCCATCATCCCCCGCCGGTAACCGGCCTCGTGCTGGGCGAAATGCTTGCCGAAGGACCAGTGCTTGTAGAAGAGCGGCATGCCGATGGAGGCATAGGCGTCGAGCATCTGCTCGGCGGTGATGATCTCGATCTGGTTCGGGTACCAAGACAGGCCGAGTTCCCGCGCCTCGGCCTCGCACGCGTCATGGATTCGGCGGATGGTGTCGAAATCCCAGTCGTTCCCGCTGAACAGGGGTGTCTGGCGGCCCGAGATCGTTTGGGGAAGCGTGAGTGTCATGCGTGGTCCCGATCTATGCGTCGGTATAGTCCGTCCGCCTCATCGCTGAAGACCGAGAGGCCGGAACAGGTTTTCCCTCCTCCGTAGCGGGACGAGGGTCGCGCGCGAGAGCGCCGCTCACCCCTCCGCCTCCGCCCGGGCGTCCTTTCGCCCGAACAGGTCGCGGAAGACGGGGTAGATGTCGCGGCGGTGGTTGACCTTGCGCATGGCGATGGCGCCGCCCGATTTAGCGAGCCCCTCATAGGTGCGCCAAAGGGTGGTGCGGTGCTCCACGAAGCCGGCGCGAGGACCGTTCTCGTCGCCGACTTCGAGATAGGCGAAGTGCTGACAGGCGGGCAGGATATGCGCCCGCAGCAATTCCGTGGCAGTCGGGCCGTCGCTGGAGACGTTGTCGCCGTCAGATGCCTGCGCGGCGTAGATGTTCCAATCATCCGGGCTGTAGCGCTCGGTGATGACGCGCTTCATCTCCACCAAGGCAGACGAGACCAGGGTGCCGCCGGTCTCGCGCGAGCCGAAGAACGTTTCTTCGTCCACCTCCGTCGCTTTGTCGGTATGGCGGATGAAGACGATCTCGACGTGGCGGTAGCGCCGCGTGAGGAAGATGTGCAGCAGGATGTAGAAGCGCTTGGCCAGATCCTTCATGTGCTCGGTCATCGAACCGGACACATCCATCAGGCAGAACATGACCGCCTGAGCGATGGGGCGCGGATAAGGCTCGAAGCGGCGGTAACGAAGATCGATCGGGTCGACATAGGGAATGCGCCGGGTGCGCTCGCGCAGGGCTTCGAGGGCGAGCTTCATATCCGGCAGAAGCGGGTCGGTCCCGTGGGCGTCGGCGATCCGCGCCTCGAGTTCCGCGATCTCGTTCGGCTTCGGCCGCTTCAGGGCGATGCGGCGCGACATGGAATTGCGCAGGGTGCGCGTCAGGGCGAGGTTGGCGGGCGAGCCGGATACCGTATAGCCCGCCCGACGCAGTCCCTCGGTTTCCACCACGGAGAGGCGGCGCTTGGCGAGGTCGGGGAGTTCCAGGTCTTCGAGGAAGAGTTCGAGGAACTCATCCCGCGTCAGCACGAAGTTGAAGGCGTCCTCGCTGTTCTCGGAGCCTTCACCGCCCTCCCCCGAACCCTTTCCGCCGCCGCCGCCGGGTGGACGCTCGATCCGGTCTCCCTCCACGTAGGTCTTGTTGCCGGGAAGAATGTAATCCTGAAATCCGGTGCCGGATTGCCGGCTGAATCTCGGTTCGCGAACACCGTCGCCCGGAACCGTGACGCGGCCATCCTTGCCGAGATCTTTGATGTCCTTCTCGCGGGCCGATTCTCGCACGGCACGTTGGGCCATGTCTTTGACCCGGCGCAGGAAGCGCTGACGGTTCGCGAGGCTCTTGCCTCCTGGATTCAATCGACGGTCGACGATGTGCATCCGGTGTTTTCGCCCTCGCCTTCAAGACTCTGGCAGTTCGCTGGTCGTGGCGGGCGGACATCGATGATGCCCGCCCGTCTGTCCGTCGCGACGGGACGCGCTCGGAAAGCTAGCCCGCCTGTTTCACCCTCATGTACCATTCGACCAGCCGTCGGACCTGCCTTTCGGTGTAGCCGCGCGCCACCATGCGGTCGACGAACTCGCCATGCTTCTTCTCGGTGTCGCCGTCCTTCTTCGAACCAAAGGAGATCACCGGAAGCAGTTCCTCCACCTGGCTGAACATCCGGCGCTCGATCACCTCCCGCAGCTTCTCGTAGGAGGTCCATGACGGGTTGCGGCCGCCATGCTGGGCCCGCGAGCGAAGGGCGAACTTCACCACCTCGTTGCGGAAATCCTTGGGATTCGCGATGCCGGCCGGCTTCTCGATCTTGGTGAGCTCCTGGTTCAGGAGTTCACGATTGAGGAGCTGCCCCGTCTCGGAATCCTTGAAGTCCTGGTCCTCGATCCACGCATCGGCGTAGTCGATGTAACGGTCGAACAGGTTCTGGCCGTAATCGTGGTAGGATTCGAGATAGGCTTTCTGGATCTCGTGGCCGATGAACTCGGCATAACGCGGTGCGAGTTCGGTCTTGATGAATTCGAGGTAGCGCTTCTCCGTCTCCGGCGGCAATTGCTCGCGGCGCAAGGCCTGTTCGAGCACGTACATGAGGTGCACGGGATCGGCGGAAACCTCGGTGGTGTCGTGGTTGAACGTCGCCGCCATCACCTTGAAGGCGAAGCGCGTGGAGATGCCGTCCATGCCCTCGTCGACGCCCGCCGAATCCTTGTATTCCTGCATGGAACGGGCGCGGGGATCGACCTCCCGCAGGGATTCGCCGTCATAGACGCGCATCTTTGAGAAGGCGTTGGAATTCGCGTGTTCGCGCAGGCGCGAGAGCACGGAGAAACGCGCCAGCATCTCCAGCGTGCCGGGAGCGCAGGCCGCGTCCGCCAGTTCGGAGCCCGAGACGAGCTTCTCGTAGATCCGCTGCTCTTCCGTCACCCGCAGGCAGTACGGCACCTTGATCACGTAGATGCGGTCGATGAAGGCTTCGTTGTTCTTGTTGGTCTTGAAGGTCTGCCACTCGGACTCGTTCGAGTGCGCCAGGATGATCCCGGTGAAGGGAATCGCACCGATATTCTCGGTCCCGACGTAATTGCCCTCCTGCGTCGCCGTGAGCAGCGGGTGCAGCATCTTGATGGGCGCCTTGAACATTTCGACGAATTCGAGAACGCCCTGGTTCGCCCGGTTGAGGCCGCCCGAGTAGGAATAGGCATCGGGGTCGGCCTGGGATAGCGTCTCCAGGCGGCGGATATCCACCTTACCAACGAGGCTCGAGATGTCCTGGTTGTTCTCGTCGCCGGGCTCGGTCTTGGCGATGCCGATCTGGCGCAGGCGCGACGGCCGGACCTTGATGACCTTGAATTGCGAAATATCGCCGTTGAACTCGTCGAGGCGCTTCAGGGCCCAGGGGCTCATCAGTCCGGTGAGGCGGCGGCGGGGAATGCCGTAGCGCTCCTGGATCTCGGCCCCCATCACTTCGGGGTCGAAGAGGCCGAGGGGGCTTTCGAAGACGGGCGAGACCTCGTTGCCGGCCTTGAGCACATAGATGGGGTGGACTTCCATCAGCGCCTTCAGCCGCTCGGCCAAGGAGGACTTGCCGCCACCGACCGGGCCGAGAAGGTAGAGGATCTGCTTGCGCTCCTCCAAACCTTGCGCGGCGTGCCGGAAGAACGAGACGATCCGCTCGATCGTCTCCTCCATGCCGTAGAATTCCGAGAAGGCTGGGTAGATCCGGATCGTCCGGTTCATGAACACCCGGCCGAGGCGGGCATCCTTGGACGTATCGACGAATTCCGGTTTGCCGATCGCATCGAGGATGCGTTCGGCCGCTGTCGCATACATCAGGGGTTCGTCGCGGCAGGCCTCGAGAAATTCGGAGAGGCTCATCTCCGTGTCGCGGCGTGCTTCGTAACCCCGGGTAAAGCTCTGGAACAGGTCGTTCGTCGATGGCATTGGCATCCCGATCCCTTCACGACTGACGTAGCTTCATCCTGTCTCGGCTAGGATGCAACTGACAGGCCCAGTTTTGTCGCAGTGCGGTCGCGACGGCAATTGAGCGTGGGAAGCTTGCCACAGTGCGGAGTCCGGCGGCGTGGATACAGGCCGCCGGACGCGTCATGCCTGAATGGTATCAGGCTAGGCTCACAGGTCGGTGGCGCCCTTCTTGCTCTCGTCACCGCCCTTTGTGGCCGAACCGCCGACGGTGATGTTGATCGTCTGGGTCATGGTCTTCCCATCCGCCTTTTTCACCTCGACCACGACTTCGTCGGTTCCGGTGAACCCGTCCTTGCTCTGGTAGAAGACGCCCGTCGCG
This sequence comes from Methylobacterium sp. CM6241, assembly GCF_054817845.1. Classification (NCBI taxonomy): domain Bacteria; kingdom Pseudomonadati; phylum Pseudomonadota; class Alphaproteobacteria; order Hyphomicrobiales; family Methylobacteriaceae; genus Methylobacterium; species Methylobacterium sp. CM6241. The sequence goes on along the minus strand of NZ_CM139246.1, from coordinate 2,441,626 downwards.
GCGGTCTTCTTGTTCGGGCATTTGTGGCTCGACGGGGTCGTGACGCTGCCGGTCTTGGTGATGAGCGATCCATTCTTGGGCGACGTGCTGATGCGGATCTCGGGCATCGAGCCCGGCTTGCAATCGTCCTTCAGGTTCGAGGCGATGAGAATGCGGACGCTCTTGCCGGGTGCCGCGGTCTCAGAGCGGGTCGCGGTGTCCTGGGCCATGGCCGGGACGCTGGCCAGGGCGAGAAACAGGCCTGCTGCGAGAAAGGTCTTCGATTTGACGGCGTACATCGGGCGGTCTCCGGTGATGCCTGGCGACCTTATGGGACGAAAAAAGTGCGACCGCCGTGGCCGGATGCATGTGGGAAGGCGCCTGCCCGCCGTCGAGGGCACCGGAACGTTTCCTTCGCGAGCAGGATTCCGCACGCTCTCGGACACAAACGATCCATCAGGTGCAAAACGTCCCTCGCGCCGACCCGGATGGACGTCTCAGGAGTGAGCCGAAGGATCCGATGGGTCGCGGAGATGCCGTAGAGCATCCCGGCACGCGTAAAGGTCGTCCAGCACTGCCCTCAGAGCCTGTCGATCGAGGCTCTGGCGCTCGTCGCCGGCGAGATGGCTGACCGCCTCGTCCTCTGCCTCAGAATCTCCGGCGTCCAGATCGCGCTGGCTCGGCGCCGCCACCTCCGCTTCGCCTCGGCCGACCGATTGCACGAAGCGGATGCCATTCTCCTTCAGGACACGCTGGGCACCACGGATCGTGTAGCCCTGGTCGTGAAGCAGGCGGCGGATGCCCTTGATCAGGTCGACGTCTTCTGGCCGATAGTAGCGCCGACCACCGGCACGCTTGACCGGCCTGACCTGGGTGAACTTGGTTTCCCAAAACCGAAGAACGTGCTGCGGAACGTCGATATCGTCGGCGACTTCGCTGATGGTGCGGAAGGCGCCGGGGCGCTTCTCCACGGTGTCGCGGTGATCCATCAGGCCGGGGATGCTCACCTCGAAGGAGCCGTCCCTGCCGGAGGTCGGATCGGTCGGAACCTTGGCTGCCAGCGGCATGATGGACCTCAATCGTCGTCCTGTTCCGCGACGCCGTTCACGCCGTTGATCCGGGCCTTGAGCACGTTGGAAGGTTTGAACACCATCACCTGGCGCGGCTCGATGGCGACCTCGACGCCGGTCTTGGGGTTGCGGCCGACGCGCCGGCCCTTGCCGCGAACGACGAAGGAACCGAACGAGGACAGCTTCACCGTTTCACCGGATGCGAGGCAACTGCAGATTTCCGACAACACGGTCTCGACGAGAGCCGCCGATTCCGTCCGCGACAGGCCGACCTGCTGATAGACGGCCTCGCTCAGATCGGCGCGTGTGACCGTCTTCCCTGCCATGCGTCATTCCCCAAACGAATCGTATTTTCTAACGTATCTCTATGATCGGACACGCTAATCTTCGTTTGCCCCGCGGTCAACCGCGCGTCCGATCCAAAGCTTGGCCATGCCATGGAAGCGTGGCGCGCCCTACCAGCGGATGAGTGAGGCGCCCCAGGTGAAACCACCGCCGATGGCTTCGATCATCACGAGATCGCGGCGCTTGATCCGACCGTCCTTACGGGCCGCATCGAGGGCGAGTGGGATGGAGGCCGCCGAGGTGTTGCCGTGCTGGTCGACAGTGAGGACGACCTTGCTCCGGTCGATGCCGAGCTTGTCGGCGGAGGCTTCGATGATGCGCCGGTTGGCTTGATGCGGCACGAACCATGTCAGGTCGTCCGCGCTCGTCCCCGTGGCGGCGAACGCGTCGGCGATGACATCCGTCACCGAGCCTACCGCGAAGCGGAAGACCTCCTTGCCTTCCATCCGCAGGTGGCCGGTCGTACCGGTGGAGCCGGGGCCGCCATCGACGTAGAGCTTCTCCCGGTGCCGTCCATCGGACCGCAGGTGGCTGGTGAGTACGCCACGATCGTCACTCGTCCCTTCGCCGTCCTGGGCTTCGAGCACGATCGCCCCTGCCCCATCGCCGAACAGCACGCAGGTCGTGCGGTCTTCCCAATCGAGGATTCGCGAAAAAGTCTCGGCGCCGACCACGAGCGCGCGTTTCACGCTCCCGGAGGCAATGAACTTGTCGGCGGTGGCGACGCCGTAGACGAACCCGGCGCAGACTGCCTGGAGGTCGAAGGCGAAACCGGACCGTATCCCCAGCCCCGCCTGGATCTGGGTCGCCACGGACGGAAAGGTATGGTCCGGCGTGGACGTGGCGCAGATGACGAGGTCGATATCCTCCGGACCGAGCCCGGCATCTTCCAGGGCAGCGGCAGCGGCCTTGATGCCCAGGGTCGATGTGGTCTCACCGGCCTCGGCCAAGTAGCGCTGACGGATGCCCGTGCGCTGGACGATCCATTCGTCGGAGGTGTCGACGGTCTTCGTCAACTCGTCGTTCGTCACCAGGCGTGCGGGAAGGGCCGAGCCCGTTCCCGCCACTACGGAGCGTATAACCGCCATGTCAGATCCGATCCGGCATCGACCACCTCATGCGGAGGCGGCCATGGGCGTGAGTTCGAGCATGTCGCGAATGGTCCGCATCAGGTCGTGACGCGCCATATCGTGCGCAAGATCGACGGCGGCTGCGAAACCATGGGCATCTTCCGAGCCGTGGCTCTTAATGACGATACCCTCCAGACCGAGGAAGACGCCACCGTTTGCACGGCTCGGGTTCATCTTGTCGCGGAGTGCCTTGAAAGCCTGCCGGGCGAAAAAGTATCCGATCTTGGCCGAGAGGGTCCGGCTCATGGCCGCGCGCAGGTAGCTGCCGATCTGCTTGGCCGTGCCCTCCGCGGTCTTCAGCGCGATATTGCCGGTGAAGCCTTCGGTGACCACCACGTCCACGGTGCCCTTGCCGAGGTCGTTGCCCTCCACGAAGCCGTGATAGGTCAGGTTCGGCAGATCGCTTTCGCGCAGGCGCCGGGCGGCTTCCTTCACCGCCTCGTTGCCCTTCATCTCCTCGGTCCCGACATTGAGCAGGCCCACGGTCGGCTTATCGAGATCGAACACGATCCTGGCCATGGCGGCACCCATCAGGGCCATCTCCACCAGATGCTCCGCATCTGTGCCAATCGTCGCCCCCACATCGAGGACGACGCTCTCGCCGCGCACGGTCGGCCAGAGGCACGCGATGGCAGGGCGCTCGATGCCGGCCAAGGTCTTCAGGCAGATCTTCGACATCGCCATGAGCGCACCGGTGTTGCCGGCGGAGACGGCCGCATCGGCCTCCCCGTCCTTCACGGCCTGAATCGCGCGCCACATCGAGGACTTGCCTCGGCCCGAACGCACGGCTTGGCTCGGCTTCTCGTCCATGGAGATCGCCACGGTGGTATGGCGGATCTCTACGGCGCCCTTCAGGCGCGGTTCGGCCGCCACCAGCGGGGCGAGGATGGCCTCGTCCCCGAACATCAGGAACGTCATCTCGGGATGGCGCTCGCGCGCGATGGCGGCGCCGGGGACCACGGTCGTAGGACCGTGATCGCCGCCCATGGCGTCGAGCGAGATGCACACTCTTTGAGACATGTGGTTCGGCCGGAGGCCTCTTTCAGGAAGGACAGACCCCTCTTGCAAAAGGGTCGATGAGACGCCCTTCGGCGAGAAGGGATGGTCGAGAGGCATGGACCCGCATGGGCGGGCCCCTCCTCGGCGCGGCGGAAAATAGCGGTTCGAGCCCGGCGGGCAAACGAAATCTCAGCTTTTCCGGAATCCGTATCGCGACTTCGGCGCCGGAACCCTGAAAATCCGTCGCTCGGGCCGAGTGTCAGGCCTCGTCGCGCTTCAACGTCTTGAGGATGGCCAGCGGCGATTCCGTCGCGTCGGTGACGGGCTCGAAGTCGATGCCGGGCTTACGCGGATACGGATCGAGGCCAAGCGCCAGGAATTCGGCGGTGACCTGCCCGAGGTCGATCGTACCGTTGACGATCGGGTCCGGGATATCGGCCTCCTCGTCTCCGGCGTCCTTTTCCGGCTCGTGGTCACTGAACACGATCTCGACCGGTTCGGAAATTTCCGCCTCGAACGGTTCGAGGCTGATTGTGCAGACCTGCGTGACGAAGGCCGACACCGTGCCGGTGATGACCAGGCGGGCGGACGTTCCGCTCCAGTGTAGCCGGCCCACGAGATCGCGGATGGCCGGAATCCGGAAATCCGCCGCCAGCGCCGCTTCTTCCTCGGGGGTCGCATCGATGACGATCCCTGCCCTGTCCCTGGGCAGGCGGTCGACCCGGAATGGCCGCGACAATGGCCCGGCCGTCGACTTTGCCGTCATGTCAGATGTCTCCTGATTGGCTGAGGGTGAGCGGGGAGGGAAAGCCCGGCCCGTGCGAGACGATTTGGTCGAGGTCGCGCGCATCGAGCAGATCGACACTTCTCAGCACGTAGCGCGCGAGGCCGGCACCCGCCTCCGGTGTCGCGGTGCCGATGACGTTGCGGGCCAAGGCGGCCTTGAGGCCGTCCTCGTCCCTTGCATCCAGGGCGCCGTCGTAACCCGCCGCGCGACCGTAGAAGGCCGCACCCAGTTTCTTCATGCGCTTGGGCACGCCGAAATCGCCGACACCGAGTTCGCGCAGTGAGGAATCGAGCTGGAGGAAGACCGCGTTGACCAGATCCTGGGCGATGTCCGCCGCGGGAGCCGGCAATTGGTTCATCCGTCGCAAAACCATGATGACGTGGAGCGTCAGGCATTCGAAACGGCCCTCCACAGTGTCGGGGACGCCGAGATGGGTATAGAGCCCCGGCGCCCGCGAGGCTTCGTTGATCCGCAGATGCAAAGCCTCGACGACGCTGGCGCGCGCGGAGCTTCGCTTGAAGAATCGCGAAATCATGCCGTCCACCGGAGGCGCGAGGGGTGTGGCCGAGCTTGCCTTGTCAAAACCATAACCTCGCGGTACGGCAACCGACAGCCAGGGCGCAAGCTCCACCGGAACGTCCAGGTGGAGATCTGCACCGAGCTATGACGTTCAAACGTCGTGTTGTCTCAACGGATCAAGGGTGGCTGATGTCGCGCCGTTTCGTCTCGTCGATCAGCCGTCTCGCCGTCATCGGCCTTATCGGTGTGGGAATCTCCGGCTGCATCGGTGAGGATCTCCGGCACGGATACCAGATCGATCAAGCCGCTCTCGCCACGGTGAAGCCTGGCATGAGCGCGGAGCAGGTGCTCCAGATCCTCGGTACGCCCTCCACGGTATCCACCGTCGGCAACAAGACTTGGTACTACATCACCCAGAACTCGCGACGCACGGTGCTGTTCCTCGGGGAACAGGTGGAGGACCAGAAGGTCACCACCGTCTATTTCAACGCCGGCTTCAAAGTGGAGCGCATCGCCCTCTACGGCCTGCAGGACGGCAAGGTGTTCGACTTCATTGAGCGCACCACGCCCACGAGCGGCGCCGATCGTGCCTTCCTTGGGCAGCTGTTCCGCGGCCTCACCCGCTACGAGCCCTTCGGTAGCGGCTCGGGCGCGAGCATCGTGCCCGGGGCCAAGAACGGCCTGTAACTCCACTCCCTAGGGTAACGAAAAAGCCGCGCGCCCATGGGGCACGCGGCTTTTTCATGTCGATTGTCACCGTGGAGCGATGACGTCCTATACGAAGTCCCGGTGAGCCCGCCCCATGGGGGGCGCTCACCAAGGCCGGGTGTTACGCCGCCTTCCGGGCGATGGCGGCGAGCGCTTCGCGCGGATCGATGCGGCCGTCATAGAGCGCACGCCCGGTGATCGCTCCGGCGAGCATGGCGCAATCGGGTTCGAGCAGGCGATGGACGTCGTCGATCGAGGCCAGGCCGCCAGACGCGATCACGGGGATCGTCACGGCCTGCGCGAGGGCGAGGGTCATCTCGATGTTCAGGCCCTTGAGGATGCCGTCGCGGGCGATGTCGGTGTAGATGATGGCGGCGACGCCCGCATCCTCGAACCGGCGCCCCAATTCCTCGGCCGTGGTGCTGGAGGTCTTCGCCCAGCCCTCCACCGCCACGCGACCGTCCTTGGCATCGACGCCGACGGCGATCTTGCCCGGATACAGGCGGGCCGCTTCGCGTACGAAGGCCGGGTCGCGTACGGCGGCCGTGCCGATGATGACCCGGCTGACGCCCTTCTCGATCCAGGCTTCGACCGTACGCATCTCGCGGATGCCGCCGCCGAGCTGAACCGGAAGGTTGGTGCGGGCGAGGATGGCGTCCACCGCCGACGCATTCATCGGCGCGCCCGCGAAGGCCCCGTCGAGGTCGACGACGTGAAGCCAGGAGAAGCCCTGCTCCTCGAACACGCTCGCCTGCGCGGCCGGATCGTCGCTGAAGACGATGGCCTGCGCCATGTCACCCTGGACGAGGCGAACGCAACGCCCTTCCTTCAGATCGATCGCCGGAAACAGGATCACGGTGGATGTCGCTTTCTGAATGTCGATGAGCGGTGGGGCGTCTACGGACGCCAACGCAGGAAGTTCGCGATCAGCGCCAGACCGAGATGCTGGCTCTTCTCGGGGTGGAACTGGGTTCCGGCGACGTTGTCGCGCGCAACGAGGGCGGTGACCGGACCGCCATACTCGCTGTCGGCCACGACATCGCGCCGGTCGACCGGATCGAGGGCGTAGCTATGGACGAAATAGGCGTGCAACCCGTTCTCGCCCGTGGCGATGCCATCGAGAAGCGCATGCGGACGCTCGAGCCGAAGGGTGTTCCAACCCATATGGGGAACCTTCAGGTCGGGGTCGGACGGGCGGATCGGGCTGACATCGCCGGCGATCCAGCCGAGCCCCGGCGTGACCTCGTATTCGAGGCCCCGGCTGGCGAGGAGCTGCATGCCGACGCAGATCCCGAGAAATGGGCGGCCCCGTTCGTGGGCGGCATGCGTCATCGCCTCGACCATGCCGGAGACGGAATCGAGGCCCTTGCGGCAATCGGCATAGGCGCCGACGCCGGGCAGCACGACGCGGTCTGCGGACGACACCACGTCGGGATCGCTGGTGACGACGATGCGGGTCGCGCTCAGTCCCGCTTCCCGGGCGGCGCGCTCGAACGCCTTGGCGGCCGAATGCAGATTGCCCGATCCGTAATCGATGATGGCGACGGTCTCGGACATCACGAACGACGCGGCTCGGCGAAGGGGAACATGCCGATGGCCGTATCGACCGGTCGCGCCGATGCGGCGGGATAGGCGCTCGGACCCGGCCGGACCACGGGGGGAGCCGTCAGCCAGCGGTTCACGGCCTTCATCTCGGCCTCTTCGGCGGAATGGGCGACCACGGCGTCACGGGCGGGACGACCGCGCCTGGCATAGGTCCACCGGCGCAGGCTGGATGCCTCCATCCCCACTAGAAGGAGCAGGAGAATCGTGATGAGGAAGCCCGCGAAGGTACCGAGCCCCAGGAAACGGCCGGCGAAACCGGCTGCCACGAGGAGGGCCAGCACACCGAGAGCGGCCAGCCAGAGTCGGTGAAAAAAGAACCAGAGCGGACCGAAGACGAAGGCCTGGATCGAGAACCCGTCGGGGACCAGGATTGCCCGGTCGAGACCGTGAGATTCGCCCGCGACGGCATCCGACGGCAGATGAATGGTGTAGGTGCGCATGCGTCTGTCCGCCTCTTCCCGCCCCTGAAGGCCCTACAGAGAACCCTTCGTCGAGGGAATCCGACCGTCTTCGCGGGGATCGACCGCAACCGCTTTCCGCAAGGCACGGGCCAAGCCCTTGAAGCAGCTCTCCGCGATATGGTGCGCGTTGTCGCCGTACAAAGTCTCCACATGCAGGGTGATCCCTGCATTCATGGCGAAAGCCTGGAACCATTCACGCACCAGCTCGGTGTCGAACTGCCCGATCTTCTCCACCTTGAACGTGGTGCGGAACACGAGGAAGGGCCGCCCGGAAATGTCGATGGCGACCCGCGTCAGTGCCTCGTCCATGGGCATGTGGATATCGGCGTAGCGCGCAATTCCACGCTTGTCGCCCAACGCCCGCGCAAAGGCCTGCCCCAGGGCGATGCCGGTATCCTCGACGGTGTGGTGGTGGTCCACATGGAGATCGCCGGTGACCTTGGCCTCCACGTCGAACAGCCCGTGCCGGGCGAAGAGTTCGAGCATGTGGTCGAAGAAGCCGATTCCCGTCGAGATCGTCGATCTGCCGGTTCCATCAAGTCCCATGGACACGCTGACGTCGGTCTCCGCCGTCCGGCGGCTGATGCTTGCGGAGCGCATCGCTGAGGGTTCGCTCATGGTTTGACCGTCACGGACAGGGCCGCCTTCAAGAGCATCGGCACATGGGGGACATCGCCCACGAGCCTATGCCGAACGAGAACTCCGGACCGTCGATCCGGATCGCTATCGGGACCGACGCTCTAGAGGCAAATGCCTTCCTCTGGAAAGGCCTTACTGCCGAATGCTGCCAGGTCAGGCGCCGAGTACGCGTCCCGCCACGGCATCGAGCTTGGCCAGGAGCTCCGGATCGCGGTGGGACGGTGCGGTCATGATTGCGCCGTCCAGGGCACGGTGGGAGCCCGCCGGGCATTCCTCGCGCTCGGCCGGGAAGTCGCGGGCGATCCGCGAGATGAGGCGGGCTGCCTTGTCGGCATTCGCGCGCGCGACCGCGACGACTGAGGCGACGTCGACATCGGCATGGCCCGGATGCCAGCAATCGAAATCCGTCACCATGGCGATGGTGGCGAAGGTGATCTCCGCCTCGCGGGCGAGCTTGGCCTCCGGCATGTTGGTCATGCCGATCACATCGTAGCCCAGGCCCTTGTAGGTCCGGGATTCGGCGAAGGACGAGAATTGTGGGCCTTCCATGCAGACATAAGTCCCGCCGCGATGGACAGGCAGTTCCTCGGCGGCGGCGGCTGCCGCGATGCGCGCCTGAAGGGCCGGCCCTACCGGATGGGCGAAGGGCACATGCGCCACGCAGCCATTGCCGAAGAACGACGATTCCCGGCCGTGAGTCCGGTCGACGAACTGGTCGACGAGGACGAACAGGCCGGGATGAAGCTCGCTCTTGAACGAGCCGCAGGCCGAGACCGAGACGATGTCGGTGACGCCGGCGCGTTTCATGACGTCGATATTGGCGCGGTAATTGATGCCGGAGGGAGAGAGGCGATGGCCCCGTCCGTGACGGGCAAGAAAGACCACCTTGGTCGCGCCGATCCGACCGATCCGCAGCGAATCGGAGGGTTCGCCCCAGGGCGAGACGACGGCTTCTTCACGGATGTCTTCGAGGCCTGGCAGATCGTAGACACCGGATCCGCCTATCACGCCGAGCACTGCTGCGGTCATGCCGAATCTCCTGTGTTCGTCATCGAGGGCGCGCCGGGCGTGCCCGCAGGGTGGAAACGAAAACGGGCCCGCCACAGCGAGCCCGTCGGTCGTGAACCGCCTTTAAGGGGCTCAGCTCGTCTTGTGAAGCTCCGGCTGCAGGCCGTGGACCTCGCCGCCCACATCCGCCCAGACCTTCTTCTTCACGTAGTAGAGAAGGCCCGACAGGATGAGCAGGAACAGGATCACACGGAAGCCGAGGGCCTTCCGGGCTTCCATATGCGGCTCGGCCGCCCAGGACATGAACGCCGCCACGTCGTGCGAATATTGTTCCACTGTCTCGGGAACGACGGGATTGCCCTCGGCGCCCTTGGCGTAGGTCACCTGGCCGTCGCTCAGGGGCTTTGCCATCGCGATGAGGTGGCCGGGATAATACTTGTTGTAGTTCGTGCCCGCCGGGACATCCATTCCCTTCGGGGCGTCCTCGTAGCCGTTCAGGAGCGCGTGGATGTAGTCCACGCCCTGTTCCGAATAGCCGATGAAGGGCATCGCATCGAAGATGAAGTAGGGGAAACCGCGCTCGTAGGTGCGAGCCTTGGCCAGCACCGAGAAATCGGGCGGGGCCTTGCCGCCATTGGCGGCCGCCGCCGCCTTATCGTTCGGGAAGGGCGACGGGAAGGCGTCGGCCGGGCGGCCGGGCCGCTCGAACATGTCACCCGCGTCGTTGGGGCCGTCCTTGATCTTGTACTCGGCTGCCAGAGCCTTGACCTGACCGGCCGTGAAACCCGGCCCGCCCTTCTCGGCGAGGTTGCGGAACTTCACGAGGCTCATGCTGTGGCAGTTCGAGCAGACCTCACGATAGACCTGGAAGCCGCGCTGCAGCTGGGCCTCGTCGAACTTGCCGAAGATTCCGGCGAAGCTCCACTTCTCCCGCGGCGGGTTGGGCGTGGAGTGACCGTCCTCGGCGCTGACCGAGGCAGAGCCGAGAAGGGTCGCGACGAGCGTGACGGCGAGGATGCGCGATGTGTTCATGCTTTTCACGATCCGCACCTCAACCCTTCGACGATGGTGCGGCAGCCGCACCGGCTGGCATGCCCGAACCGCCATATTGCGGATGAGGTCCGGTCACGCTTTCCAGGATCGATCCCGGCATCGCCTTCGGCGTCTCGAACAGCCCCACCAGCGGCATCACAATGAGGAAATGCGCGAAGTAGTAGGCGGTGCAGATCCGCGACGCGAGGACGTAGCCACCCTCCGGCGGCTTGGCGCCGAGCCAGCCGAGCACCACGCACACCGCCACGAACAGCCAGAAGAACTGGCGGTAGATCGGACGGTAGTTGGACGAGCGGACACGGGACGTATCGAGCCAAGGCGCGAAGGCGAGGATGATCACGGCGCTGAACATCAGGATGACGCCGCCGAGCTTGTCCGGAACCGCGCGGAGGATCGCGTAGAAGGGCAGGAAGTACCATTCCGGCACGATGTGGGCCGGCGTCACCGAGGCGTTGGCGGGAATGTAGTTGTCCGCGTGGCCAAGGTAGTTCGGCTGGTAGAAGATCCAGTAGGCGAAGAAGACGAAGAACACGACGGTGGCGAACACGTCCTTGATCGTCGCGTAGGGCGTGAACGGCACCGCGTCCTTGCCGGTCTTGATCGGAATACCGGTCGGGTTGTTCTGGCCGGTCACATGAAGCGCCCAGACGTGAAGAACCACGACGCCGAGGATCATGAAGGGCATCAGGTAGTGCAGCGAGAAGAACCGATTGATCGTCGGGTTACCGACGGAATAGCCGCCCCAGAGCAGGCTCTGAATGGTGTCGCCCACGACCGGGATCGCGGCCAGGATGTTGGTGATGACAGTGGCGCCCCAGAAGCTCATCTGGCCCCACGGCAGGGTGTAGCCGAGGAAGGCGGTGGCCATCATCAGGAGGTAGATGATCACGCCCAGGATGTAGAGCACCTCGCGCGGTGCCTTGTACGACCCGTAATAGAGCGCGCGGAAAATGTGGATGTAGACCGCCACGAAAAACATCGAGGCGCCGTTGGCGTGCATGTAGCGCAGCAGCCAGCCGTAATTCACGTCGCGCATGATGTGCTCGACGGAGTTGAAAGCGTTGCCGGCCGAGGGGTCGTAATGCATCGCCAGCCAGATGCCGGTGACGATCTGCGCCATCAGCATGGCGATCAGGATCGCGCCGAAGGTCCAGAAATAGTTCAGGTTGCGCGGGACGGGGAACGAGACGAACGACGAATGGACCAGCCCGACGATGGGCAGCCGCGATTCGAACCACTTGGCGATCCGACTCTTGGGGACGTAGGTGGCGTGACCGCTCATGAGGTTACCCGCTTCGAAGTCTGTTTCGCTCAGGTCCGTCGCTGCCGGACCCCCTCCCTCATCGCTCGTAAGCGATGCTGCCGAAGTCAGGCGACGGCCTTGCCGCCGTCTTCACCGATCCGGATCTTGGTGTCGTTCAGGAATGCGTAAGGCGGAATCGGCAGGTTGGTCGGTGCCGGTCCCCGGCGCACGCGCCCGGACGTGTCGTAGAGCGAGCCGTGGCAAGGGCACGACCAGCCTTCATACTGGCCCTGGTGCCCGATCGGCACGCAGCCGAGATGGGTGCAGTTGCCGTAGACCACGAGCCACTTGGCGTGGCCTTCCTTCACGCGGGCGGAATCGGGCTGCGGATCCATGAGCTCGCTGAGCTTCGTGTCCTCCGATTCCTTGATTTCCTTCTCGGAGCGGTTGCGCACGAAGATCAGCTTGCCGCGCCAGAAAACGTTGACGATCTGGCCTTCCTGGATCGGCGACAGGTCGACCTCGAGGGGCGCACCGGCGGCGATCACCTCCGCATCCGGGGCCATGGAAGCCACGAAGGGCCAGGCCAGGGCACCGGCGCCCACGGCGAGACCGGCACCGGTCGCCAGGAACAGGAAGTCGCGGCGGGACCCGTCGTGACCTGATGAGGGAGGGGTGTTCGCCAAGATCGACACTCCGGTACAGGATGGCTCCGGTTCGGCGACCCGCAGAGTGAGGGCGCGCCGCTTCCGTTCGCCGAGATTTAGAGGCGCTCGAAAGAAGCGCGTAGGGCAGACGCAGACACGATTGCACAAATCTGTGCAATGCGACCGGGCGTCACCCGAGACGAGCCTTCTGAGGCAGGTTTCTCTGGCACGCCAGATGCGAACCTGTCCAGAGTAGGCCCGTGACGGGAAACAGTATTCGTCACGAGCGCGAAATGACGCTGCCGCTAAGCCATAGCCAGCGCCGCACCAGCATCACGGCGACCACCGCCAGACCGGCGCAGAACCCCATCCAGATCCCCGATCCGCCGAAGCCCAGGCCCCAGGCGGCGAGGATGCCGGACGGGATCCCGACGATCCAGTAGCCGAACAGGGCGATGGCCATGGGCACGCGTGTATCCTGCATGCCGCGCAGGGCGCCGAGGGCGACCGATTGGATGCCGTCCGCCATGGCGAAGAGCGCGGCAAAGCCGATGAAGGTGACGGCGTAGGGGATGACGTCGACATTTCCCGGCGCGTCGAGGTCGAGAAAGAGGCCGATGAGCGGTCGCGGCAGCGTCACCTGGATGAGCGCGCATGCGCTCATGAAGCCGAAGCCGAGGAGGATCGCGATGGCGCCGGCCCGTCGTATGGCCATGCGGTCCCCGGCCCCGAAGGCCCGTCCGACCCTCACCGTCGCGGCTTGGCCGATACCGTTGGGCACCATGAAGCAGATCGCGGCGATCTGGATCGTCACCGCATGGGCCGCAAGCGGGGCCGTACCGAACAGGCCCATCCCCAGAACGGCCGCCTCGAACAGGCTCGCCTCGGCCAGACCCGTCGCCGCCATGGGCAGGCCGAGGCGGAACATGGTGGAGAGGCGCGTGGCATTGGGGCGCCAGACCCCGAGAAAGAGCCGACGCTGGCGCAGGCTGGGCGCAAGCAACATCACCACGACGAGCGCGGCCAGAGACAGAAACGCGGCGAGCGTCGTGGCGAGGCCGACACCGACCATGCCGAGGCCGAGCAATCCCGGCCCCTCGAAGGCGAGCCAAATCGCGAGCCCGACATTCACCGGCAGCGCCGCGATGCTGATGGCGAGGGGCCAGCCCGGTCGTTCCAGGGCGGACAGACTGGCGCGCAACGCCATGAAGGCGAGTGCCGGCCACATCGACCATTGCAGGGCGCGCATGTAGAGCCCGGCATCCTCGGCGAGCTTCGGTTGCTGCCCCATGGCGAGCAACAGCGACTCGGTGTGCCAGAGCGCGAGCATCACCGGGACGATCGCGATGGTGACGGCCCAGAGCCCGGCACCGACGATACGGCGCACGTCGTGCTCGGCCGAATCGCCCCGGCCGAGCGCGCCCGCGATTAGGGGAGAGACCGCCGAGGCGAGGCCGATACCGCAGATGAACAGGATGAAGTAGAGGCTCGTCGCCAGGGCGCCTGCCGCCAGCGGCTCCGCCCCGAGACGCCCGAGCAGAACCACATCGGCCGTGACCAGGCCGTGCTGCGCGAGATTGGTCAGGATCAGAGGCGCGGCAAGCACCAGCGTCGCCCGCAATTCCGTGATCCAGGGACCGCGCGAGGGACACCGCCTCTCGCTCGCCCCAGCCGAAACGTCGAGGGCGATCATTCCGCCGCGTCCTCGTAGACGGTCGGGGAGGCGTCACCGAGAAAGCCGCCGGACTGGCGCTCCCACAGGCGTGCATAGAGCCCGCCGGTGCGGATCAGCTCCGCATGGGTCCCCTCCTCCACGATGCGGCCGGCATCGATCACGATCAGCCGGTCGAGAGCAGCGATGGTGGAAAGCCGGTGCGCGATGGCGAGCACCGTCTTGCCCTGCATGAGGGTGTCGAGACTGTCCTGGATCGCCGCCTCGACCTGGCTGTCGAGGGCGGATGTCGCTTCGTCGAGGATCAGGATCGGCGCGTTCTTGAGGATGACGCGCGCGATGGCGATGCGCTGGCGTTGGCCGCCGGAGAGCTTCACGCCCCGCTCGCCGACCTGGGCGTCGTAGCCTGTCCGGCCCCTGTTATCGACGAGACCGGCGATGAACCCGTCGGCCTCCGCGAGTTGCGCCGCCCGCTGGATCTCCTCCAGCGTCGCGTCCGGCCTGCCATAGGCGATGTTGTCACGGATCGAGCGGTGCAGGAGCGAGGTGTCTTGGGTGACCATGGCGATCGCCTCGCGCAAGGAATCCTGCGTGACGCCCGCGATGTCCTGACCGTCGATGAGGATCCGGCCGCTCTGGATGTCGTGCAGCCGAAGCAAGAGCGCGGTCAGGGTGGTCTTGCCCGCGCCGCTGACGCCAACGAGACCGACCTTCTCGCCCGGACGGATATGGAGGCTGAAATCCTGGATGACCGACGGCGTGCCGTCGCCGTAGCGGAAGCCGACCCTGTCGAAGCGGATGTCGCCCCCGTCGACCGCGAGCGTCCGCGCGTTCGGAACATCCACGATCCCGTGCGGGCGCGAGATCGTCTGCATGCTCTCCTGGATCACGCCGACATTCTCGAAGATGCCGCGCACCGTCTGCATGACCCAACCGGACATCGCCATCAGCCGCAGCACGAGGGCGAGACCCGCCGCCGCCTCGCCAGTGGTCATTCCACCGCTGCGCCAGAGCAGGAGACAGGCAGTCGCGGTGGCGACGATGAGCGCGCTGTTGAGGATGCCGAGCAGCGTCGTCGTGGTCGTCACGAGCCGGAACTGGTGGAGATGCGCCGTGGTGTGAACGTCGATGGCGTCACGCACGGCCGCGCGTTCTTCCCGGTCGCGGGCGAAGAGCTTCACGGTGAGGATGTTGGTGTAGCTGTCGACGATCCGCCCGATGAGAATCGACCGCGTGTCGGCGGTCACGAGGGAGCGCGCTCGGGCACGGGGCACGAACCACCAGGTCAGCACCGAATAGGCCGCGACCCAGACGATGACCGGCAGGGCCATCCATAACGAGATGGAGCCGAACAGCCCCACCGCCGTCACCGCGTAGATGGCCACGTAGAGAAGCGTATCGATGAAGACCACGGCCAGTTCGCGCACGGCCGGTCCGACCTGCACGACGCGGTTGGCGAGCCGTCCGGCGAAATCGGCCTGGAAATACGAAAGCGAGTGGCCGAGCGTATAGAGATGCGTACGCCAGCGGACCTGGTTGGTCGCCTGCGGCACGAGCAGCTGGTTGGACATCACCTCGTGCAGCCAGATCGTGAAGGGACGAACCACGAGGAGCAGCATTGCCGCGAGGCCGAGCTTCCATCCGTGGTCCTGCAGGATCATGGCCCGGTCGGCATTGTTCAAGAGGTCGATGAACCAGCCCATGAGCAGGTAGAGCGATGCCTCAACCGTCCCGGCAGCCACTGCCACGAGGAACAGCATCACCAAGGCGGTCCGCATCGGCCTGAGATAGAAAGCGGCGAAGCCCGTCACCGTCTTGGGCGGCATCCGCCCGTCTTCGAAAGACGCGAACGGGTCGATGCGGCGCTCGAGCCAATCGAGAAACATAATCTGGTCCGGTGTTGGAGACTTGCCTGAGGTAGTGGGCCTTGACGACGTGCCAACCGCGAGGCGATGCCGCAGACGCAATGCAGCCGCCCGGTCCGATGCTCCGTCTCGCCCTCTACCAGCCCGACATTCCCCAGAATACGGGGACGATCCTGCGGATGGCAGCGTGCCTCGACGTGGCCGTCGACATCATCGAGCCGGCAGGATTCGATGTGTCCGACCGGCACCTGCGCCGCTCAGGACTCGATTATCTCGACCATGTGGCGATCACGAGGCATCGCTCCTGGGCCGCCTTCTCGCAGTGGCGGGAAGAGACCGGAACACGGGTCGTCCTCGCCACCACCGCCGGCGCCCTTCCCTACACCGCCTTTGGCTTCCTCCCCGGTGACTGCATCCTGCTCGGACGGGAATCGGCGGGTGTCCCCGCATCCGTCCACGAGGCGGCCGATGCCAGGATCGTCATTCCCATCCGCGAGGGAATGCGCTCGCTCAACATCGCCGTGGCGGCGGCGATGATCCTCGGCGAGGGGCTGAGACAGATCGGGTCGTGTGCGTGACAAGATTTTGAACGGTGTGCAGTTCAGCACTTGAACGCCGTTCAAATATCGTCGAGACCATGAGTGTGAACAGCGTTCAAACGCCGGAGGCACACCATGCTCAAGTTGTTTCGGCTCCTCGCCCGCGGCGCAGCCGCCCAGGCCGAGGAAGCGGTGATCGATCGCCACGCCCTGCTCATCCTCGACCAGCAGATCCGCGAGACGCGGGTCTCACTGGAGCGCAGCCGGCTCGCCCTCGCCGCCGCAATGGCGGGTGACAAGGCGGAAGAACGGCGTTTCGCCGAGGTCGAAGCCCGCGCGGCGGATCTCGAAGAGCGCGCCCTGGCGGCGCTGACGGCGGGACGCGAGGAACTGGCGTCTGAGGCGGCTGAGGCCATTGCCGAGCTCGAAGCCGAACGGGACGCCATCGGTGAGGCGCGCCTGAGATTTGCCCGCGAAGTCGCCCGCATCCGCTCCGTCGTCGCCGACGCGACCCGTCGTCAGAGCGAGCTGGAACGTGGACGCCGCATCGCCGCCGCAGCCGAGGCGGCACGACGCCTCGGCGTTCAGGCCAACCCGAGCGAGCGGGCGACGCTCAAGGAAGCGGAGGCGACGTTGAGCCGGCTGCGCGCCCTCCAGACCGAGGCCGCCGACACGGAAGCGGCGCTCGCCGAGACCGAGCCCGGCCTCTCCATCGCGGAACGGCTCGAGCGCGAAGGCTTCGGCGCCAGCACCCGCCCGAGCGGCGGCGCCGTCCTCGACCGCCTGCGGCGCAAGGTCGAGGCGCGTGCTGCATGAAAGTTGATGCGACGCGGACTCGATGGGTCTGGGCAGGTCATCGGAGCATCAAGACATGGGAAACACCATTCTCCCACCCGCCACCTCATCCTGAGGCGCCGGAGCGCAGCGGAGGCCTCGAAGGAGCCCTCCAGCAAGCTCGCTCTAACTGGAGGCCTCCTTCGAGGCTGCTTCGCAGCACCTCAGGATGAGGTCGAGGTGAGGAATAACCTTCAGAACCACCAAATCCGGGGCGATCGACATTCGAAAATATCGCCGATGACTTGAACAGAACTCACGCAACTCAGCTCTCTCCCATCAAGGACCACGATCATGACCATGAACAACGAGACCACTCAGCATTCCGGCGCCTGGGTCACCTTCACCTATGCGTCCTTCATCGGCTCGGCCGCGATGGTCGCCCTCGGCATCCTGTTCATGCCCATGGACATCTGGATCAAGGGCTACCTCGCCATGGGCACGATCATGTTGGTCCAGTCCTGCATCACCGCCACCAAGACGATCCGCGACGTCCATGAGGGTCGCCGCATGGTCAACCGGATCGAGGACGCCAAGACCGAGCGTCTGCTGATGTCGGTGGGTAAAGATTGACCGGACCTCGATTGACGATGGGCGGGAGGGATGGGACATCCCTCCCCCATGACGATGTCCGACACGACTCCGCCACCGCCCCCCGAGGCCGAACTCGCGCTCCTCAAGGACGAGGTGACCACGTGGTTCGCGAGCCTGCGCGACCGGATCCTGGCGGAGCTGGAAGCGATCGAGGCGGAAGCCGAAGGGCCGTTCCATCCCGATTCCCCGGCCGAGGCCGGACGCTTCGTGAAGACCCCCTGGAAGCGCACGGACCATAGCGGCACGCCCGGCGGCGGCGGCACCATGTCGATGCTGCATGGGCGCGTGTTCGAGAAGGCCGGTGTCCACGTCTCGCAGGTCTTCGGCGAGTTCGCCCCGGAATTTCGCGCGCAGATGCCGGGCGCATCGGAAGACCCGCGCTTCTACGCCACGGGCATCTCGCTCATCGTCCATCCCTGGAATCCGCATGTTCCGACAGTTCACATGAACACCCGCTTCGTCTCCACGACGAAGACGTGGTTCGGCGGCGGGGCCGACCTGACCCCCGTCCTCGACCGGCGTCGGACGCAGGACGATCCGGATACGCTGCGGTTCCATGCTGCGATGAAGGCGGCGTGCGACGCCCATGCGCCGGCGGCGGATTACGACCGCTACAAGGCGTGGTGCGAGGAATACTTCTTCCTCAAGCACCGCAACGAGCCGCGCGGGATCGGCGGAATCTTCTACGACTACCACTGGACCGGCGATCCGAAGGCCGATCTCGCCTTCACCAAGGATGTCGGCCTCGCCTTCCTCGATGCCTATCCGGCGATCGTGCGCGCGAACCTTTCGACGCCATGGACGGAGGAAGACCGGTTGGAGCAGCAGGTGCGGCGCGGGCGCTACGTGGAATTCAACCTGCTCTACGACCGGGGCACCATCTTCGGCCTGAAGACGGGCGGCAACGTCGCCTCGATCCTGTCCTCGCTGCCGCCCACCGTGCGCTGGCCGTGAGCGACGACCTTCCGACCCGGTTCGCGCCCCAGCAGGACGCGGCGCTCAAAGCCATCGCCGAGTGGCGCAAGGCCGGCGGTCCGCAGGTGTTCCGCCTGTTCGGCTATGCCGGCACCGGCAAGACCACCCTGGCGCGCCGGATCGCCGACGATGTCGAGGGCAATGTCGTCTTCGGCGCCTTCACGGGCAAGGCCGCCTCTGTGATGCGGTCGAAGGGTTGCCACGACGCCGCGACGATCCACAGCCTGATCTATCGCAGCAAGGAGACCGAGGAGGGAGGGCCGGCCTTCACCCTCAACCGCACCGGGCCGGTCTCGAAGGCGGAACTCGTCGTCATCGACGAGTGCTCCATGGTCGATTCGGATCTCGGCAACGACCTGCTCTCCTTCGACAGGCCGGTCCTGGTTCTCGGCGACCCCGCCCAATTGCCGCCTGTGCGTGGCGGCGGCTTCTTCACCGAGGCCGAGCCCGACGTGATGTTGACCGATGTCCACCGGCAGGCCGCCGATGACCCGATCGTGCGCATGGCGATGACGATCCGGGAGGGCGGCCGGCTCAGCATCGGCGAGTATGGCGAGAGCCGCGTCGTCTCGCGCCGCTCCCTCGATCCGTCGAGCGTGCTCGAATGCGATCAGGTCCTCGTCGGGATGAACAAGACGCGGCGGCTCTACAACAACCGCCTGCGGGAGCTCGCCGGCCATACCGATCCGATGCCGGCGGTGGGCGAGAAACTGGTCTGCTTGCGCAACGACCGCACCAAGGGCCTGCTCAACGGCTCGACCTGGACGGTCCATGCCCTTCGCGCCGCGCCGCGCGCCGACACGATCCGCCTCGATGTCGTGCCCGACGACGACCCGGCCCTGCGCCGCCGGCCCATCGACATCAAGGTCCTGCGGGCGGTGATGTCGGGCTCCGAGGAGGAGATCCCGGCCTTCCTCAAGCGCGAGACCGACGAGTTCACCTACGGCTACGCCCTCACCGTCCATAAGGCGCAGGGCTCGCAATGGGACAATGTCGTGCTCTTCGACGAATCCTTCGCCTTTCGCGAGCACCGGGCCCGCTGGCTCTATACCGGGCTGACCCGTGCCGCCCGCGCCATCACCGTGGTTGTGTGAGCGAGGGCGATGCCGTCTTGCCCGCGTCATCGTCCTCTGAGACAACGGCGAGAACGAAGGGGGAACTCACATGGTCTTGACGGGACGGTGCCGCTGCGGAGCGATCCATTACAGCGCCGAGGGCGAGCCGAGCCATAGCGCCCTGTGTCATTGCGCCGATTGCCGGCGCTCGTCCGGTGCTCCGGTGGTGGCCTTTGCCCTGTTCCCGGCCGAGCGGGTGACGATCTCGGGTCACCCGACCGATTACGAATCCTCGCCCGGCGTTATCCGGCAGTTCTGCGGCACCTGCGGCACGGGGCTGTTCTACCGTAACGAGGCGGTCTTTCCTGGCCAAATCGACATCCATACCGCGACCCTGGACGATCCCGACGCGCTGCCGCCCCAGGTCAGGATTCAGATCGCCGAGGCCGCCTCGTGGTTCGCTCGGTTCGAGACCCTGCCGGCCTTCCAACGCTACCCGGAATAGCGCGGTAACGCTCCGGCGGAGGTTGGAGTCCGCGTTCTGAAAGACTACCTGACACCGGTCAGAACCAGACCGGAGTCAGCCTTGTCCCATTCCGCATCCGGCGGCCCGCCGCAAATGCACGCCACCACGATCCTGATGGTCCGCAAGGGCGGCAAGGTGGTCATCGGCGGCGACGGGCAGGTCAGCCTCGGCCAGACCATCGTGAAGGGCAATGCCCGCAAGGTGCGCCGCCTCGCCAAAGGCTCCGTCATCGGCGGATTCGCCGGAGCGACGGCCGATGCCTTCACCCTGTTCGAGCGGCTCGAAGCCAAGCTCGATCAGTATCCCGGTCAACTGACCCGCGCCTGCGTCGAACTCACGAAGGATTGGCGCACCGACCGCTACCTGCGTCGTCTCGAAGCGATGATGTTGGTGGCAGACAAGGATGTCAGCCTGCTTCTGTCGGGCGCGGGCGACGTGCTCGAGCCGGAAGGCGGCGTCATGGCGATCGGCTCCGGGGGAAATTATGCCCTCGCCGCTGCCCGCGCCCTGGAAGATGGCGAGCACGATGCAGAGGCGATCGTCCGGCGAGCACTCGGCATCGCGGCGGAAATCTGCGTCTACACGAACGGCAATCTCGTCATCGAGCAGCTGGAGTTTTCTGCATCTTAGTGCCGGATTGCAACTTCGATTAACGTAAACTTGCGGATGTTCCCCTAGCGCTATCGGCTGTCTTTCTCGGAAAGCTGGCCGAAGACGATGCGCATCAAAGCTAAAATTCTAGGTTTCGTCGGTCTCTGCTCGATGGTGACGCTCGTCGTCGCCACGATTAGCATCATGTCGCTCCAGACCTTCAACACTGCGCTCACGGATGCGAAACTCGCCTCCCAGCGGGCCCTCGACGCCGCGAACATGAACCGGCTCGTCACCAGCGTCGTGGTCGAGTCGCGCGGCATCTACGCGGCCAAGGATACGCAGGATGCCGAGAAATACGCGGCCCGGCTGAAGAAGAACCTCGAGGCGATGAACGCCCTCTTGACCGCATGGGCTCCGAAAGTGCCCGCGAGCGAGCGGGCGCTCTTCGAGAAGATCACCGCCGAAGCCGCCGGCTTCACTACTCTGCGTACGGAAACCGCACGTCTCGGCACGCAGGTTTCGCCGAAGGCCGCCGCCGAGCAGGGCTTCAACGAGGCCAACCGCGCCAACCGTCAGGCTTTCCAGGACAGTATCGAGACGCTCGTTGCGCATAGCTCCGCCGAGGTGGAGGCTATCGACCGCTGGACGGACACGCTCTACGCCGAGCGCCTGAACCTGCTCCTGGCCTTGGCGATCGGCGGAACCCTGGGCAGTCTTCTCATCGGCGGCTTCGTCGGAGCGCGGGCGATCGCCCGGCCCCTGGCCGGCGTCTCCGCCGCGATCCGCCGCCTGTCCGAGGGTGACCTCACCCTTCCCGAGACGAAGGCCCGACGCGACGAGATCGGCGAGATCTGGACCAGCATGCGGGTCTTCTCGGCAACGATGAAAGAGGCGGCGGAGCTGCGGATCCAACAGAATGAGGCCGCCGGTATCGCGGGCCAACGTCGCCATGCCGAGATGGGCGCCCTGGCGGATCGCTTCCAGGGAAGCATCGGCCAGATGGTCGGCACCCTGGCCGGCTCGGCCGCCGAGATGGAACTCACCGCCCGGACCATGGCCGCCACTGCCGACCAGACCAACCGGCAATCCACCGCCGTGATGAACGCGGCCAACGAGACCGCCATGAACGTTCAGGCCGTCGCGGCGGCGACCGAGGAACTCGCGGCGACGGCCAACGAGATCGGCGCGCAAGTGTCCCAGACATCCGCCGCCGCCGCCGGCGCGGTGGAGAGCGCGCGCCGAACTTCGGAGCGTGTCCGCGTCCTCGCCGACAGCGCGTCCCGCATCGGCGACGTGGTCGCCTTGATCTCCAACATCGCCAGCCAGACCAATCTGCTCGCCCTGAACGCCACCATCGAGGCCGCTCGCGCCGGTGAGGCCGGTCGCGGCTTCGCGGTGGTCGCAGCCGAGGTGAAAGGGCTCGCCGCCCAGACCGCGAAGGCGACGGACGAGATCACGGTTCAGATCGCCACGATCCAGGAGGCGACCCGCGACACGGTGGGCGCCATCGAGGAGATCGGCTCCACCATCGGCACCGTCCATACGATCGCGATGGGTGTCGCGGCGGCGGTGGAGCAGCAGCAGGTGGCCACGCAGGAGATCGCCCGGAGCGTCAACGATGCCGCGCGCGGAACCCAGGCCGTCACGGAAACGATCGCGGACGTGCAGCTGGCCGCCGTTCAGACCGGGGCCGGCGCGTCCCAGGTTCTGGCCGCCGCCGAGCAATTGACGCAGCAATCCAACAGCCTGGGTAACGAGGTCGAGGATTTCGTCGGCGGCATCCGAGCAGCCTGACCGTCTTGCCCGACCATCTGGAAAGGGCGGGTGCCGACGCTTAGATCGGGGTCGTGCAAGACCGCGTGCTTCTCCTGACCCACCGCAACGATCCCGCCGCAGGCTCGCCGCATCTGGCCGGGCCGGCGGCGTTCCTGCATGAATGGGCTGGCTCTTCCGACAAGTCGGCGTCTCGTCTCATCGCTGGCCTGTCCCGGTGCTCGCCCGCTGCAGGCCGCGTCAGGTATCATTCGCTGACGGATCGGCTCGGCGCCCTCCCCTCATCTCGGGCAGCTCAACTGCCGCATTCGACCGGAGCGTGATGACAACTTTCTCCCCCCGCGAAATCGTCTCGGAACTCGACCGGTTCATCGTCGGCCAGCATGACGCCAAGCGTGCGGTCGCTATTGCCTTGCGGAACCGCTGGCGCCGTCAGCAGCTCGTGGGGCCATTGCGCGAGGAAGTCGCGCCGAAGAACATCCTGATGATCGGCCCCACCGGCTGCGGCAAGACCGAGATCGCCCGTCGGCTGGCCAAGCTCGCCGGAGCGCCGTTCCTCAAGATCGAGGCGACGAAATTCACCGAGGTCGGCTATGTCGGCCGCGACGTCGAACAGATCGTGCGCGACCTCGTGGAGGTCGGTATCGGCCTCAAGCGCGAGGAGAAGCGTCGCTCGGTCAAGGCGAAGGCCGAGGCGGCGGCGGAATCGCGCATCCTCGATGCCCTGGTCGGACCGACATCGGGCCAGGCCACCCGCGAGAGCTTCCGCAAGAAGCTGCGGAACAGCGAGCTCGACGACAAGGAGGTCGAGATCGAATTGTCGGGCGGATCGCCAACCGGTCTGCCGATGTTCGAGATTCCTGGAATGCCCGGAGCCTCCATGGGGGCAGTCAATATCGGCGACATGCTCGGCAAGGCGCTCGGCGGCCAGAAGGGCAAGCCGAGGCGCATGACCGTGCGCGAGGCCTACGCGCCCCTGCTCGCCGAGGAATCCGACAAGCTGGTCGATTCGGAATCGCTGACACAGGAGGCGATCCGCGAAGTCGAGAACAACGGCATCGTGTTCCTCGACGAGATCGACAAGATCTGCGCGAAGGAAGGTCGCTCATCGGCGGATGTCTCGCGGGAAGGCGTACAGCGCGACTTGCTGCCGCTGATCGAGGGAACCACGGTGGCGACGAAGCACGGTCCGGTGAAGACCGACCACGTGCTGTTCATCGCCAGCGGCGCTTTCCACGTCTCCAAGCCGTCCGATCTTCTGCCCGAGCTACAGGGGCGCCTGCCGATCCGCGTCGAGCTGCAGCCTCTCACGGTAGAGGATTTCAAGCAGATCCTCACCACCACGGAGGCGAGCCTGCTGAAGCAGACCGTGGCGCTGATGGCCACGGAAGGCGTGACCCTAGATTTCACGGACGATGCCGTGGACGCCCTCGCACGGGTCGCCGTGGAGGTGAACAATTCGGTGGAGAATATCGGCGCGCGCCGGCTCCAGACCGTGCTGGAGCGGGTGATCGACGACATCTCCTTCACTGCCACCGACCGGTCGGGGGAGACCGTGGCGATCGACGCCGCCTATGTTCGCGAGCGTGTCGAAAGCCTCGCCGCGAACGCCGATCTCAGCCGGTTCATCCTGTAGCCCTCGTCCCGGCGAGGATTCAGGCCGCGACGGCCGTGAGGAAGCGTCCGATCTCGGCTTCGAGTTCGGCCGCGACGTTTTCCACCTGGGCGGCGCTGCCCTGGACGCTTTCGGCCATCGTGGCTGTGCTGCGGGCTGCACCCGTGACGGTGCAGAGATCGCGTGCGATCTCCACTGAGGTGGCGGCGGTGTTCCCGGCATTGCGTGAGATCTCGCCGGTCGCCGCGCCTTGTGCGGCGACGGCTGTCGCGAGCTCGGTGGTCATCGCGCTGATCGCACCCATCCGATCCGTCACACGGCCGATGGCATGGGCGGCCTGATCCGTCGAAGTCTGGACGGATGCGACCTGACTGGCGATCTCGTCCGTCGCCTTCGCGGTCTGGCTCGCCAGGGCTTTCACCTCCGCCGCCACGACCGCGAAACCACGGCCGGACTCGCCGGCCCGCGCGGCCTCGATCGTGGCGTTCAGGGCGAGGAGGTTGGTCTGTTCCGCGATGGCCCGGATGAGACCCACGACGGTGCCGATGCGTTGCGCGGTATCGGCGAGCTGCCCCATCTGCTGGTTGGTGGCGGACGCTTCGCTAAAGGCTGCGTCGATCTCGGCCTTGGCGACATCGAGGCGGGCGCCGATCTCCACGATCGAAGCGGAGAGCTCTTCGGCGGCGCTTGCGACGGTCTGCACGTTGGCGGAAGCCTCGCGCGAGCCGGCCGAGGCGCCTTCCACCGCACGGGTGGCATCCGAAGACGCGTCCGACATGGCGGCGGCGCGGGTCCGAAGCTCGCCCGTCTGCGCGCCGACCAACCGGACGGATTCTGCGACTTGCGCCCGGAAACGGGCGATCTCGGCCTCGATGAACGCACGGCGGTCCTGAATGTCCTTGGCACTCGCCATCCGCTCGGCTTCCAGTTCGCGGGCCTTCAGGCTGGTTTGCCGCAAAGCCTCGAGGGCACGGGCCACGGCACCGACTTCGTCTCGTGCGTCGCGATAGGGGATCGCACCCTCGAGATCCCCTGAAACGAGACGGGAGGTCCGCTCCGCGACCACGCGAATGGGTCGAAACATGCGGAACGCGGCAAAGCCCAGGACGAGACAGGCCAGGAGCGCCACGGACAAAATCGTCCAGCGCACCGTCGAGATGGTCTGGGCCTGGACCACGTCGTAGGCTTCGAGGGACACGCCTACGAACAGGATGCCGTTGACCCGACCCTTCGCATCTTGCGTCGGTTGATAAACGGTGAGGTACCGGCGGCCGAACAGGGTCGCGGGCCCGAAATAGGGTTTTCCGCTGCGGATCAGTGCCTGAGCGGGGTGGTCGACGGCGAGGTCGGTGCCCACTGCCCGCTCGCCATTCTCCTTCTTCACCGTCGTGACGCGCCGCACGAAACGGTCGCCCGCCGAATCGTAGGCGAAGACCGTAGCGGTTCCCCCGACATAGGCGACGGTGCGGTCGACGATGGATTGATCGCTTAATGCGCCGAGGTCCGGCGATCTGGCCAAGGTTACCCGATCCCCGTCGAATCCGATCTCTGCTCCGGGGACCGCATCTCGATAGACCAAACTCAGCGTTCGCAGATGACGGTTCCCATCGGCAGCCTGCTTCTCCTTGAGCTGGTGATCGATCTCCCAGTTCGTTGCCATGAGAAGAGTCACGGATACCAGAATAATCATTGCCGCCGTGAGGAGGATGACTTTCCCGGTCAATGATCGAAGATACAACATCATGCCACAATCCAAGCACAGAAATATGGTCGAGGCATGTAGTGAAGCACGATATATTTATCGGCCTATTAATAGTTCCCGTTGATTTGACAAAGCAGTCTAATTTTCCATCTACAATTATATTTCTGATTTCTACTCGATCCGCGGCAGATAAGGAGATGAATTGTGCTGTTGATAGTCGCCACTATGGAACTGCCGGGCGCCGAACCGCTATCCGTCTCACCGGGTTTCCCAGACTTGTCCCGGACGCAGGGCAACGAACCGCTCCGGCGGAATTCCGCCCGCCGCGCATGCCACCGCCAAAGCCTCCGCCGGCTGTTGGATGCCCTCATCGGTGAGGCGGAACGTGCCCCAATGGTGCCCGAGTAGCTGGTCCGCCCCGAGCAACCCGGCCGCGACGACGGCGTCGGCCGGGTTCATGTGCTGAGCTTTCATGAACCACCGTGGCTCGTAAGCCCCGATCGGCAGGGTCGCGAGGCGAGGAGGACCGAAGCGCTCGCGGGCATCGCGGAAGATCGCGCCATCGGCGAGACCGGTATCGCCGGAATGATAGACGACACCGGACGGGCTGGTCAGGACGTAGGAGCACCACAGCGCCATGCGCTTGTCGTTCAGCCCTCGCGCCGACCAGTGGTTGGCCGGTGTCATATGCACGGTCAGGTCGCCGCCGAGATCGATGGACTGCCCCCAATCACGCGTCTCCACATGCATCGTATCGTCGTAGGACCGAAGGATGCTGTCATTGCCCAGCGGCGCGACGATCAAGGGCTGATAGCTTTGCCAGAGCCGCGCCACGGTCGGCCCGTCGAGATGGTCGTAATGGTTGTGGGTGATGAGCACGACGTCGATGGGCGGAAGAGCGTCGAAGGCGGTGCCCGGAGGATTGACCCGCTTCGGACCCGCCAGGGAAAACGGGCTGGCGCGGGGGGCGAAAACCGGATCGACGAGGATGTTGCGGCGCGCGACCTGGAACAGGTAGCTCGCATGACCGATGAACGAGACGCGCAACCCGTCGACGCGCTCGGGCGGCGTATCGCTGAAGGGGCTCGGAAACGACGTCGGCCAGGCGATCCCGGCCCGCTCCCGCTTCCAGCGCAGGATGTCACCCAGCACCTTGTCGGGCGGCTGATCGACGCCGTGGAATTGAAGCCCGTCGAAATTATCGGTGACGGGGCCGTTGTAATAGGGGTTTCGGCCCTTGCTGCGCCGGTGCGCCGCGTAGCCGACGCCGCCTAGCGTCATGACGGTGACCGCGGACAGGGTCGCGAGAAGGCTTTGCCGTTTCATCGTTCCGAGATGGCGGTGGCCGCCGGGCAATCAAGACGCGTGCGTCAGGCTTCGCACTCCTTCGGCATCACGGCGACCAGTTCACCAGCGAGCGCGCGGATCTTGCGATGAGCCTCGACCTCGATCTCCTCGCGGGTCTTGTTCTCGGTGGGAATGGCGACCACGCCGGTGATCCGCCCATGCGCGCCGATGAGCGTGAAATTGAATCGTCCCATGCGGCTGCGGCGAACGACGTAATGCGGCAACGGTTCCGTCCCTTCCAGAAGGCATCGGCCTGAAAGGAGCAGCTACGGGGCGGCTGACGGAAAAGTTTCAGGACCGCCAGCGCAATTCCTGCTGAACCAGCGGGTTGCGGAAGGGCCGCGTCTCGCGCGCCGCCTGAAGGGCTTCCCGCTTGAGACGGAAGTACCATTGCGACGGGAGATCGCTCTGGCCGAACAGCACCATGGTCGGCTTCCGGTCGAGGCCGGCCTGGGCGTGCTGGAGCACCTGCTGGTCCTGCGTCAGGAACTGCCGCATGAGCGGCCGCGCAAGCGGCTTCAGCAGGTTGAGGAGCGGCATGTTCCAATAAAGGGCGTTCGTCAGCAGGGTCCGATTGTGCGTGAGCGGCGTCGCGAAGGTGTAATTGGCCACCCGCTTGGCTCCGGCCTCGATCCGCTCCAGCCGCACGCCCGGCAGGCGAAACTCGATTTCGACTTCCGGTACACCGCCCAGCAACTTGTAGACCGGCGAACTCGTCGTCGTGGAATGGCTCGACATGGTGAAGCCGTGCGGCGTCGGCGTGAACGTCTTCACCTTCTCCCGTAATTCCTTCGACGGCCGGAACCACCAGGAATCGTGGACGAAGGCCACGTGGCCGGGGTCGACGAGGCTCAATGTGGTGAGGTCGAACGAGGCCTCGACCACGAGTTCGACCACGAGGGAGCCCGCCGCCTCGAAGCCGAGTTCCGGTAGGGGCGGCAGGTCACTGCCCGGCGCACCCAGGAAGGGATTCACCCAGACGAAGCCGGCGCTCTCGCGAATGGGGAAGCGCTGCACCGTGATCCGCGTGAAATCCGCCGCATCGGCGGAGGAGAGGGTCGGTACGTCGCGGCAGCGTCCGTCCGTGCCGAAGCGCCAGCCATGGAACGGGCAGGTCACGGCATCGCCGTCGAAGCGTCCCTTCGACAGGGCCATGCCCCGGTGCGGGCAGCGGTCCCGCATGGCGAAGGCGGCTCCAGCCTTGTCGCGGCCGAGCACGATCTGCTCGCCGTTGAGTTCGACCGCCCGCAAGGTGCCGGCTTTCAGCGTGTCGGAGCGGCCGACGCAGTAGAAGGCGTCGGGCAGCGGCTGGCGCATGGCGTCCGGGTCGAGGGCCGCGTCGTCGGTCGCCGAATGCGTCGCCGTATCGGCCTTTGCCTGGGTCGGCAGGGATGAGAGCATGACGGGCTGCGATTGTCCTGTATCGGTCTCGCCTCCGGCGACGCCCGATCCGTTCGGATATCGGCCGATGCGTGGCGAAGAGCGCCCCGTCTTACGCTTCGGTGGCGGCGGTGACCATAAGCAGCGGTGACCATGAGCGGGAAGGACCGGCCGCGTTCGGACACCCGCATGCTCGGCTTCGCGCAGCGCCCATTTTCGCGCGTCTTCGGTGCCCCCCAGCGGCGAGGCGCCGCGCCCACCGCATCGGGGCTTTTCAAGCTGCGGATCCGTGACTAGCTTGGGGTTGTCGCAACGAACGAAAGGAGGTGATCCAGTGTCTCATTGCCTAAATCAGCCGCTTACCTCGGCTAACCGGACCTGGAACGTCGCCTCCGGCGCGCACGCCTAGCGCGTCAGAGGACCCCTCATCGGGTTCGGCCGAACGGATAAGTGGTTCGGCAATGGAAGGGCCGCCCTCATGGGGCGGCCCTTCGTCGTTTGGGTGTTGGCGGTTGGAGCGTTCAGCGCTTCTGGAAGAGAGGCTGCGCCAGCGCCTCCGCACGGGCCATCCAGAGATCGCGGTCCGAGCAGGCCTCGGTGAGTTCGGCGGCCTCTCTCTCGGAGCGCATGCGCGCCTCGTCGAGTTCCTCGATCAAAAGGGCCTGCAATTCGCTGAGACGGTCGCGCTCGGCGCGCAACTCATGAAGTTCGGCCATCTCCTTCTCCACATGGGAGCGCAGGCGGCGTAGTTCCTGGGCGAGAACCCCTTGGAGCTGGTCGTACCGATCACCCTCGACCTGGAGCTTGGCCTTGAGCATCAGATTCTCGGCCATGAGTTCCGAGAGGTCGTCCTCTGCCGGTTCGGCTTGAGCGGGCGGCGGGACGACCCGGGGAGACCAGGACTGAGCCTGCGGCTCGGGCTTCTCGACCGCGGCCGGCCTCTCGAACAGCGCGACCTTGTCAGCCGTCGGCCTGTGCGGCTCGGCATGCTGCGACGCGACCGCCGCCTGTTCCTGTGCGGTGGTGGCGGCCTTCATGGCCGCCAGCCAATCCCGCAGGGGTCCGGGTGCCGGACGCCCATTTACTTCCTGTGCCTGGTTGTGACGGGCTGGTTCCGACATCGCTCGCGTCCTCATGTGTGAGGAGCATTGGATCAAACCATGCTTAACGAACCGTAAAAGTTAAGGAAAATTAGCTGTCCCGAAACGCGGAAAATGCGAGGCCCTCGCATCGAGACGGACATCCCCGTGTCGTCGTTGCACGGCGTGGATCGCCCGGGATGGAATCTGCGTCATCGGGCCTCCGGCGACTGGCCCTGACCGGGCGCAATCCGCCAGTACCACCAAGCCACTCCCCTCTCCGGCGGGAGCCGGTGTTATAGGGTGGCCGACATTCTCCGAAGGACGGACACGGCGCATGCATATCGAAGCCCCCAGCCTCGCGGGCCAGCCCGGGATCAGGCACGCCTTCTTCACCCGTCTTGGCGGCGTCTCGGACGGATTCTATGCCAGCCTCAATGGCGGCCTCGGCTCCCATGACGAGCCGTCCCTCGTCGTCGAGAACCGCCGCCGCATGGCCGAGCATCTCGGGGTCCCGGCGAGCCACCTCGTCAGCCTGTATCAGGTCCATTCGGCCGAGGTCGCCGTGATCGAAGGCCCGATGGCCCTCGCCGAACGTCCCCGCGCCGACGCCATGGTGACGCGGGTGCCGAACTTGGCCCTCGGCATCGCCACGGCCGATTGCGGCCCGATCCTCTTCGCCGATCCGGTCGGTCGTGTCGTCGGCGCCGCCCATGCGGGATGGAAAGGGGCGCTGACCGGCGTGATCGCCGCCACCGTCGACGCCATGGTGCGCCTCGGATCGGAGCGGAACGACATCGTCGCCGTGCTCGGCCCGACGATCTCTCAATCCGCCTATGAAGTCGGAGTCGATTTCCGCGGTCGCTTTTCCGCGGAGGTTCCGGGTTCCGATGTCCACTTCTCGGAAGGCGCGCGCGAGGGGCATGCCCAGTTCGATCTGCCGGGCTTCATCGCCCGTCGCCTGGGTGAGGCCGGTATCGAGAAGGCATCGGTCCTGGGCCTCTGCACCTACGCGGACGCGGAGCGCTTCTATAGCTATCGCCGTACGACCCATCGGGGCGAGGCGGATTACGGCCGCCTGATCTCCGCGATCAGCCTCGCTACATAGCGGCCACCGTCATACGTTCCCTCGGTGCGACATCTTGTCATGATCTCTAGGCGAAAAAAGCGTGGCCGTAGTTGAACCTTGGCCGTTCATCTGAGTTTTCGGAGTGCACGACCTCCAGCGAGGTGGTCGCCGCCACAAAGGGGCCGTGTTCAACACACGCGGCGTGGTTGCGATGCAACAGCTTCCTGAGGGATGCTGAGATATAGACGGGGAACTGCGCAGGACCGCTCCGAAAAAAGCGGCCGCGCTAACGAGTAGAGGACCAGTCCATGAAATCCTTCCTTCGCGGCACCACCGCCCTTGCCGGCATCGTCATCGCCGGCTCCGCTTTCGCTGCCGATCTGCCGCGCCGCGCCGCTCCGCCGGTCTTCGTTCCCGTGCCGGTCTTCACCTGGACGGGCGCCTACTTCGGTATCAACGCCGGTTACGGCTTCGACGCTGGCAGCAACAGCGACCGTTACAACCTGCCGGCCGGCTCCGTGCTGAACGGCGGCCCGGTCAACCGGGTCTTCAACGCGAACAGCAGCAACGACCTCGAAGGCTTCGTCGGCGGTGGTCAGGTCGGCTACAACTACCAGTTCACCCCGGGTTCGGGCGTGGTCGTCGGTATCGAAGCTGACGCCCAGTACACCGATTTCGGCAACAAGACCCGCACCGTGAACGGCACGTTCAGCCCGGTCGTCGGCGGCCTCAACGGCACCACCGCCGTTCGCCTCCCCGGCAACGAGATGAACTTCTTCGGCACCGTCCGCGGCCGCATCGGTTACGCCTTCGACCGCACCCTCGTGTACGGCACCGGCGGCTTTGCTTACGGCGACGGCGGCACCGGCTCCGACGATTTCCGCACCGGCTACACCGCTGGTGGTGGTATCGAGTACGCTCTCCCCACGGACTCCTTCTTCAACTTCTTCAAGTCGTCCGCTGTGACGCTGAAGGTCGAAGGCCTGTACGTGAACCTCGAGCAGGACGGCCGCGGCAACCGCTCCGTCTACAACCCCACCACGAACGTGCTTTCGCTCAGCCCTTCGGCTCGCGAAGCCGAGTTCGCCGTGGTCCGCGCCGGCCTGAACTACAAGTTCGGCTCGTACTAGTCCTTACAGAACCGACGCTCCGCCTCATGGCGGAGCACGAGGTCTCTCAGAAGGAGCCCGGCCGAAAGGCCGGGCTCTTTTTGTTGCGTGACGAAGATGCGTAGCCTCCGGCTCCGTCACCTTTCCGAAATTTCATGCTCCGAACCGGAGCTCCCGTGCATCCGCAACGGCGAAGTTCGCGTTGACCCCCTGACAAAGCCAGTGGCGCCACCCCATCTCGGAGGCGCCGGGGCGGCATGGCCCGCAGGCTTCTCTCAGGAGGACGACCCCATGAATAGCGAAGAACGCGAGGTCATCGGCGGCATTTTCCAGCGTCTGGAGCAGGCCGCGAGCCAGCCCCGCGACGCCGATGCCGAGCGCTTCATCGCGGACAAGCTCCGCGCTCAGCCCTACGCGCCCTATGCGATGGCGCAGCTGATCTATGTCCAGGAAGAGGCGATCAAGAGCTTGAACGAGCAGCTCGAGCAGGCGCGTCAGGCGGCACAGCAGCCGCAGGGCGGCGGCGGCGGCTTCCTGTCGAGCATCTTCGGCGGCGGGTCTCGCCAGCCGGAGCCCCAGCGCCCGTCCGGTCAACCGTGGGGCGGCCAGGGCGGACCTCAGCAGGGATATGGTCAGCAGCCGGGCTATGGGCAGCAGCCCGGTTACGGCCAGCAGCCGGGTTATGGCGGACCGCAGCAGGGTGGCCCATGGGCCGGCCAGCAGGCGGCACCCGCTCGTGGCGGCGGCTTCATGGCGACGGCCCTTCCGATGGCGGCCGGCGCGGCTGGCGGCATGCTGCTCGGCAGCGCCTTGTCCAACGCCTTTGCGGGCGGTCATTCGGCTCTCGGCAGCGCGGCGGCGGCGGGACTTCCCTCTGCGGGCGCGGCGGCCGGTAACGAAGATCTCGGTTCGGCCCTCGGCGGCGGCAACGACTTCCAGGACGCGTCGTTCGACAGCGATCCGGGCGGGGATTTCGGCGGCGACCTGGGTGGCGGCGGTGACGACGACTGGGTGTGAGCGACAGTCACAGCCATCACCGCGCGTGATGGCTCCCTGACAAGAAAGGCCCGGTGCGTGGAGACGCGCCGGGCCTTTCTCATGAGCGGCCCGGAGGCCGTTAGAGGACTTCGACCCGTGTTCCCACGGGGGTCCGTTCATACAGGTCGATGACATCCTCGTTCATCATCCGGATGCAGCCCGACGAGACGGATTGCCCGATCGTGTGCGGCTCGTTGGTGCCGTGGATGCGATAGAGGGACGAGCCGAGATAGAGCGCCCGCGCACCCAGAGGGTTGGCCGGGCCGCCGGCCATGTGGCGCGGCAGGTCGGGGCGACGCTGAAGCATCTCCGCCGGGGGCGTCCAATCCGGCCATTCGCGCTTCTGGCTGATTGTCTTCATTCCCGACCAGGCAAAACCCGGCCGACCGACACCGATACCGTATCGGATGGCCTGACCGCCTGGCTGGACAAGATAGAGAAACTTCGTCTGGGTATCGATGACGATGGAGCCGGGCTTCTGCCGGCCATCGAACGAGACGACCTGTCGGGCAAAGCGGGGGTCGGGCGCGCGCTCGATTCCCGCGATTTGCCTTTCGGGATCGGCCTGAGCCGGCAGAGCTTGTGACGGCAAGGCAGCGAGCCGCGTGCGAACGGGGGCCTGGTAGAGATCGGGATCGGGGATTCGATCGCCCGAATGGAGCACGCGCGGCATCGGCTCGCCACCGTAACCCTGGGCCGCCGGATGTCGTGGAAGCACGCCGTCATCCGCGAGGCCGGGACGCCGGGCGCGCGGCGGCGTTCCATGACCCGTCACCAGGAATTCGATGAAGCCCCCGCCGTATTGGCCGGAGGGAACCTGGGCCTGTGCGGCACCTCCCGCCACCGTGGCGGACAGGCAGGCCATAGCGACGCACAATTCGAGACGCTTCAACACGCGCGATACTCCGGACCAACACGAACCTCGCGCTTAAGCTGGCCGGACGGGACGAGAATCGGGTGAAAAAACGTGGTGAATCGTTCAGGTCACCGCTGCTCTACTGCTAGCTTCAAAGAACAGCATGAATTGTTTGTAAAAGTGCATCGGCCGTTCTCTGTGTTGAAGAAATGGCAACGACTTTGTCGCATGGTGGCTCGAAGGCTTCTCGTATCGGGATTCGCGTCGTTCACCAGGATGACGGCCCCCGGTCCATGCTGCCCTGTCGCTGACCCAGTTACTCCTGCCGGCTGATCATCCCCGATGAACATGAAGCGCTACCGCATCGAAGACAGCCTCGGTTTGGCAAGCGTGCGACCCGTCGTGGAGGTCGCGCACGCCAAGGAGCGTTCCGGCTCCGACGACGTGAAGCTCGATGAGATCCTCTCGGCGATCCAGGAGCTTCGCCGTGTCACGCAGACGAGCACGGTCGAGACCATCGAAGCCTGCCGGAAGGAGCTCAACGAGGCCTTCGCGATGCGCTCCGAACTCGACGTGATGAAAGATGCGATCACCCGGACGAAGAAGGAGATCGCGACGCTCTACCACTCGGAGAATACCGGGAAGGGAATGAAGCGGGTCGCGGGAGAACTCGACGCGGTGGTGGAATCCACCGAGCTGGCGACGAGCACGATCCTCGGCGCCCTGGAAGAGATCGAGACGAATGCCAGTGCGCTGCGGGCCATGCGGCAGGCCGCCGGCGGCGAAAACATCGATATGATCCTCGAGCGGGTGATCGTCGCCTACGAGGCCTGCAACTTCCAGGACCTGACCGGCCAGCGCATCAACAAGATCGTAGGTGTGCTCAAGTTCATCGAGGAACATCTCGACCGTATGATCGAGGCCTGGGGCGGCCTCAATTCGTTCAGCGAGATCCTCGGCGTCGTGCCGCAGGGCCCCAGCATCGACGACGAGAGCTCGCTCCTCAACGGACCCAAGCTCGACAGCGATCCGGGCCATGTGGACCAGGGCGATATCGACGCGCTGTTCGATTAAGACGCGCATGCGCCGACCTTCGCGGGTCGGCGAGACCGGGAGCCCCTTCCCTCTCGAATCCCCCGCGCTTAAGTCTCGGGCATGAGCCGCCAGCCCGCGAAAGACCTGTCTTCCCAACGAGACCTGCCGCCGGATTCGTTCGACGAGCGTGAGGACGCGGACGAGACCCCGGAACGTATCGACGACGGACCGGAAATCGATTTCGATTTCGAGGAAGGCGCTGTCAAAGCCGGCACGGAGATCATCCGCCGGTTCTGGACGACGCTGCCGTCGGGACCGGGCGTCTACCGCATGTTCGACGAGAAGGGTGATGTCCTCTACGTCGGCAAGGCAAAGAACCTGAAGGCCCGAGTCGGCTCCTATGCGAGGGGTCAGGCCCATTCCAATCGCATCGCCCGGATGATCTCGCAGACGGCGGCGATGGAATTCGTCACCACGGCCACCGAGACCGAGGCGCTGCTGCTCGAGGCCAACCTCATCAAGCAGTTGAAGCCCCGCTTCAACGTGCTGATGCGGGACGACAAATCGTTTCCCTACATCCTGGTCACGGCCGATTCCGAGGCGCCGCAGATCGTCAAGCACCGCGGCGCACGGCGGCGCAAGGGCAGCTATTACGGCCCGTTCGCCACCGTCTGGGCTGTGAACCGCACGGTCAACGCGCTCCAGCGCGCCTTCCTGCTGCGCACCTGCACCGACAGCTATTACGAGAACCGTACGCGGCCCTGCCTGCTCTATCAGATCAAGCGCTGCTCGGGCCCCTGCACCGGGGAAATCGGCCTGCCGGAATATCAGGCGCTCGCAGAGAATGCGAAGAGCTTCCTCGCGGGCAAGTCCAACGCGGTGAAGGACCGTATGCGCGAGGAGATGCAGGACGCCTCCGAGAAGCTCGAGTTCGAGCGTGCCGCCCGCTTCCGGGACAGGATCAGCGCGCTCTCGGCGATCCAGGGGACCCAGGGCGTCAACACCCAGGGCATCGAGGAGGCGGATGTGTTCGCCCTCGACGAACAGGCCGGCCAGTTCTGCATCGAGGTGTTCTTCTTCCGGAACTTCCAGAACTGGGGCAACCGCGCCTATTTCCCGAAGGCCGATCGCAGCATGACGCCGGACGAGGTGCTCGCCTCCTTCATCAGCCAGTTCTACGACGACAAGCCGGCTCCCCGGATCGTCCTCGTCTCCCATGCGATCGAGGATGCGGAGCTGATGGCGGCCGCCCTGTCGAGCCGCGCGGAGAACAGGGTTGAGGTTCACCAGCCCCAGCGCGGCGAGCGCAAGGCCCTGGTGGAATATGCCCAGCGCAACGCCAAGGAGGCCCTGGCCCGCAGGCTCGCGGACACCGCCTCGCAGGGCAAACTACTGGTGGCGCTCGGGCAATCGTTCGGATTGCCCGCCCCACCACGCCGCATCGAGGTTTACGACAACTCGCACATCATGGGCACGAACGCGGTCGGGGGCATGATCGTCGCCGGCCCGTCGGGTTTTGCGAAGACGCATTACCGCACCTTCAACATCAAGTCGGAGGAGCTGACGCCGGGCGACGATTTCGGGATGATGAAGGAGGTGCTCCAGCGCCGCTTCAAGCGTCTCGTGAAGGAAAACCCCCGTACCGCCAACGAGGCGGCGAGCTCAGCGAGCGAAGGCGGTGCGGCCGAGCCGGTTCCCGAATCGGACGGCGAGACCATGCCGGCCTGGCCGGATCTCGTCCTCATCGACGGCGGCAAGGGCCAGCTCGAAGCCGCCCGCACGGCGCTGGAGGAACTCGGCGTCACCGATGTCGCCCTCGTGGGCATCGCCAAGGGTCGCGATCGCGATGCCGGACGCGAGACCTTCTTCGTGCCCGGAAAGGCCCCGTTCAAGCTGCCGCCGCGCGATCCGACCCTTTACTTCGTCCAGCGCCTGCGGGACGAGGCCCATCGCTTCGCCATCGGCACGCATAGGGCCAAGCGCAAGCGCGAGATGATCAAGAACCCCCTCGACGAGATCGCCGGCATCGGCCCGACCCGCAAGCGCGCCCTGCTTCACCATTTCGGGACGGTGAAGGCGATCCAGCGGGCCTCCCTGGAGGATCTGGCGACCACGCCCGGCGTCAACGCAGCCACGGCACGTGCGGTGTATGATTTCTTCCATGCCGGAGGCTGAGGCTCAAAAACGCCTGCGTCAGGTGGGTTCGGTGCCGGGGTCATCGTCTGACCGGCGATACAGAGCCTCGTAATCCTTCCCGCCATAGAAGATGTTGGTGATCCGGACCCTGTCGTCCTCGACCAGATAAGCGATCACGGCGGAACGCTCGAATGGTACCGTGCGAAGGCCGGATACGAGGTCGTCGCGTGGTCGACCGGCACGAGGCGCATCTCCGATC
This sequence comes from Methylobacterium sp. CM6241, assembly GCF_054817845.1. Taxonomy (NCBI): domain Bacteria; kingdom Pseudomonadati; phylum Pseudomonadota; class Alphaproteobacteria; order Hyphomicrobiales; family Methylobacteriaceae; genus Methylobacterium; species Methylobacterium sp. CM6241. Next base: position 2,404,381 of record NZ_CM139246.1, on the reverse strand, counting down.
CGATCACATCGGAACTTGATGCGTCGTACGAACGACGCGGCGACCGAGGCGCTTCCACTCGCTTCGCGAACGAAGCGAAAAATGTCGCCAAGGTCGACCAACGCATCCGGCCGGAAGAAGACCCGGAGTCTACGCACCCGAGGTCTTGGCGCCCTCGCCGGCGAACAGGCGTGCGAGGTGAACGTCCGCTTCCATCGCCGTCAGATCCTGCCGGGCGTCACCAAGTGACCGGCGAACACGAGCCCGTATCTCGGTCAAGCGCTCCGCTTCTTCGAGCCGTTGCCGCTGCCACAGTCGCAGCGCATCACGCATGACCTCGTTGGTCGATGAATACTCACCTGCCTCGATGCTTTCACGTACCGCCTGATGGAGATCGGGCGTCATGGTGATGCTGATCGTGTCTGCGGACGACATGCGTGAGCACTCTATTCCCTCAGCGCATTGGTAGCACAAAATCCGGCTCGGCACATTCGGTTGCGATGGGCCCAGCGCGACGGCCTAGGCGCTATCGAAGCAGCTTGTCCGTTTGCATCATCGTGGTTGACCCCTCCCCCCGCCCATGGTTTCACCGCGTCGATGACTGTCCTTCCTCTCCGACGCCGGTCACCGGCCTGGACGCTGGCGAATTGCCTGACCTACGGGCGGCTCGTCGCCGTCCCCGTCGTCGTGGCGCTGCTGTACTGGCCTGACGAGCATGCGGCGCGGTTCGCGGCTCTCGGCGTCTTCATCGCGGCCGCCATCACCGATTATCTCGACGGCTACGTCGCACGGACCTACGATCAGAGCTCGGCCCTCGGGCGCATGCTCGATCCGATCGCCGACAAGCTCCTCGTCGCCGCCTGTCTGCTGATGCTGGTGGCAGACAAGACGATCCATGACTGGAGCCTGTGGGCGGCCATCGTCATCCTGTGCCGCGAGATCCTCGTCTCGGGCCTGCGCGAATATCTGGCGGAGTTGAAGGTCAGCGTACCGGTCAGCCGCGTCGCCAAATGGAAGACCACCCTTCAACTCGTGGCGATCGGCTTCCTCGTGGCCGGAAAGGCGGGGGAGACGATCCTCCCCCATACCGTCATCGCCGGAGAGGCCCTGCTCTGGATCGCCGCGGCCCTGACGCTCTACACGGGCTACGATTATATGAGAGCCGGCATCCGGCACGTGATGGACGATCCGCGCTGACCCGCCGATGCCGCAGCCGGAAGGGCAGACCATGAAGCTCGTCTATTTCGCCTGGGTGCGAGAACGCATCGGCAAGGCCGAAGAGGTCGTGACCCCGCCCGCCGGGACCGAGACGGTCGCCGACCTCGTGGCCTGGTTGAGTGGCAGGGGCGAGGAATATGCCTACGCGTTCGAGAATGCCGGCATCGTGCGGGCGGCCATCGACCGCGTCCATGCCAAGCCGGATGCGCCCATCGCCGGGGCCACCGAGATCGCGTTCTTCCCGCCGATGACGGGCGGCTGAGCCGCCTGAAATCGTCTGCGAGGAGACCCTCACGCGATGACGCCCGTGATCCGTGAATTCCAGGACGCCGATTTCGATGGCGTCGCGGCCCTATGGCTCGCGGCCGGAATCTCTCGGCCGTGGAACGATGCGGGCAAGGACATCGCCTTCGCCCGCCGCGATACGCACTCGACCATCCTGGTCGTCGAGCGCGAGGGGGCCGTCGCCGCCACCGCCATGGTGGGTGAGGACGGTCACCGGGGATGGCTCTATTACGTCGCCGTCGACCCGCGGTATCGCGACCTCGGCCTGGGTAGGGCGATCATGGAAGCAGCCGAGCGGTGGCTGTCCGCGCGTGGCGTCTGGAAGGTCCAGCTCCTCGTGCGCGAAGAGAACGAAGCGATCCGCCACTTCTACGAACATCTCGGCTACCGGGACACCCGGACGATCTGTCTGCAGAAAGTCATCGGCGAGACGGCGGGGTGAGTGGCTCCGGCCCAAAACCCCGCGGGGCATTCACTTCTTGCCGAGAGCCGCGCTGAAGGCGGCGATGTTGCTGCGCATCATGGCCACGTAGGTGGCCGCCGGGCCATCGGGACCGGACAGGGCGTCGGAATAGACCTTGCCGCCCACAATGGCTCCGCTCTCCCGCGAAATCTGCTGCATCAGGCGGGGATCGGCCACGTTCTCGAGGAAGACGGCCGGGATCTTGTCGCGCCGGATCTGCCGGATGATGCGGGCCACATCCTTCGGGCTCGCCTCGCTGTCGGTGGAGACGCCCTGCGGGGCGATGAAGTCGAGGCCGTAGGCGGCGGTGAAATAGCCGAACGCATCGTGCGTGGTGATGATCTTGCGATGTTCGGGGGGAATCGCCGCGATGGCCGCGCGGATGTCGGTCTCCAAACCCGCCAGGGTCGTCAGATAGGCCTTCGCGTTGGCTGCGTAGTCGGCGGCGTGTTCGGGATCGATGGTCGAGAGCCCGTCGCTGATGTTGCCGATGTAGATCCGCACATTGGCGATGCTCTGCCAGGCATGGGGATCGTCGTTATGGGCGTGTCCCGCATGCCCTCCGCCATGGTCGTCGTCACCCTCGATGGGCTTCACGCCCTTGGTCGCGACGATAACGGGCGCCTTCGTCCCGGAGGCCTTGATCAGTCTGTCGAGCCAGCCTTCCAGGCCGAGGCCGTTGACCACGACCAGCTTGGCGGCGGTGAGTTTGCGCGCGTCTCCGGGGGCCGGGTTGTAGCCATGTGCGTCGGCATCGGGGCCGACGAGGGTCGAGACCTCGACGCGGTCGCCGCCCACCTGCTTCACCAGGTCCCCGAGGATCGAGAAGGTCGCCACCGCCTTCAGCGGCTCGGCGGCATCCGCATTCCCGCCGAAGGCCGTGAGAGCGAGGGCGATACCGACCCACGCCGAAAGGCCCGTCTTCATGGCGTGACGTCTCGATCGCATGGCCGTCGTCCTTCGCATCGGCTCCCGGAACCGGGCAGACCAGATGAACCGTCGCGCGGTGTAATGTAACACTATCACATTGCCAAGCTCGATGGCCTCGCTTGATCTTCCGGTCTCTGACCGGCAAACCCCCGACCGAGAGCCGGGAGCCCCCCGCGCGACAGACAATGGATGAGCATGGCCCGTCGGCCGCTTCTGAGGGGTGAGACCCTCCCCCTCCTCGGCCGGGTCTGGCGCGAATGGCTGCGGCCGCATCGGGGCACCCTCGCCGTGGTGCTGGTGCTCATCGCCATCATCGGAGCGGCGACGGGTTTGTATCCCGCCCTGATCAAGGGGGCGTTCGATGCGTTCGACCACAAGGACCCGTCGGCCCTCACCTACGGACCGCTCATCGTCATCGCCATCACCTCGATCCGGGGCTTCGCCCTGTTCGGGCAGACGGTGCTGACCAATCGGGTCGTCACGCGGGTCGAAGCCGACATGCAGGCGGCGCTCTACGGCCACCTCATCGATTCCGACCTCGCCCAGCTCGGCCGCGAGAGCCCGGCGGCGTTCACCCAGCGCTTCACCACGGATTTCGCCTTCATCAAGGAGGCGCTGACCCGCATCTCCACCGTGTTGCTGCGCGATCTCGCGATGCTGATCGCCCTCGTGGTCGCGTTGCTCTGGATGGACCCGGTGCTCACCCTCGTGGCCGGCGTGGTCGTGCCCTTCGTCGCCGGCCCCATCGGCCGCATCGGCAAGAAGCTGAGGCGGGTCTCCACCACCACGCAGGAGCAGATGGGCCTCACCGCCAGCCTCATCACCGAGAGCCTGCAGGGCGCGCGCGTCGCCAAGACCTACGCGCTGGAATCCTACCTGAAGGGCCGTGCCTCGGGCGCGTTCGATACCGTCCGCCGCTTGAAGATGAAGGCGGCCAATGCCCGGGGACGCCTCGACCCGTTGATGGAGATCGGCGGGGGCTTCGCCGTGGCGGCGGTGCTGGTCCTGGTGGGCCAGCGCGTCATGTCCGGTGACCGCACGGTGGGCGATTTCACCGGCTACGTGGCGGCCCTGCTCCTGGCCGCGCAGCCCGCCCGCGCTTTGGGCACCCTCAACGCCATCCTTCAGGAAGCCGGCGCGGCGCTCCATCGCTACTTCGCCCTGATGGACGAAGCACCGCGCATTCGTGAAAAGCCCGATGCCGTGCCGCTGGTCATCACCGGCGGCGAGATCCGCTTCGAGGAGGTCCGCTTCCGATATCGCGAGGATGCGCCGGCGCTGGAGGGCATCGACCTCACCGTTCCCGCAGGCGCCACCGTCGCCCTGGTCGGGCGTTCCGGCTCCGGCAAGTCGTCTCTGCTGAACCTCGTGCCCCGACTGTACGACGTGACGGGGGGCCACGTTCTCATCGACGGCGCGGATCTGCGCGACGTGACGATTCCATCCCTGCGCGCGGCCGTGGCAGTGGTCTCCCAGGACGTGGTGCTGTTCGACGATACCATCGCGGCCAATATCGGGTTCGGCCGCCCCGGTGCGACCCGCGCCGAGATCGAGGCGGCTGCGGAGGCCGCCGCAGCGCATGGATTCATCACCCGGCTGACGGAGGGTTACGAGTTCCGCGTCGGGCCCTCCGGCGGGCGCCTGTCCGGTGGCGAACGCCAGCGCATCTCCCTGGCCCGCGCCTTCCTCAAGGACGCGCCGATCCTGCTTCTGGATGAGGCGACGAGTGCCCTCGATTCCGAATCCGAGCGGCTGGTCCAGGGCGCGCTGCTGCGCCTGATGCAGGGGCGGACCACCCTCGTCATCGCGCACCGCCTCTCCACCGTGCGCGATGCCGACATGATCGTGGTGATGGAGGCCGGCCGCATCATCGAGACGGGGACGCATGACGCCCTGATGGCCTCGCAGGGTGGCTATGCCCGTCTGCATCGCATGCAATTGTCCGGAGATGCGGAAGAGCCCGCCGCCCCCTGATCCGCATTCCGCGCGTTGAAGCGTCACGAATCCTCGAGCGTGAAACGGATGCCGGCATGGCAGGACAGCCCTTCGGACGAACGAAGGATGGGAGCCCCGTCACTCGATACAGGCTCGCCCGGTCTCGCCTGCGTGTCGACATCCTCGATTATGGCGGCGTGGTCAGCCGGATCGATACGCCCGACCGCGAGGGAGCCTGGACCAATGTCGTTCTCGGTGCGCATGACGTCGCGGGCTACGAGGCCAGCGACGCGCATTTCGGCGCCATCATCGGACGCTACGCCAACCGCATCGCCAAGGGACGCTTCAGCCTCGACGGACACGAATACCAATTGCCGCGCAATGTCGGTGGCAACACCATGCATGGCGGGACGAATGGGTTCGACCGTCGCGTCTGGCGGGTGATCCGGGCGGACGAGACGACCGTGGTTCTCGGCTATCGCTCAATCGACGGCGAAGAGGGTTTCCCCGGCAATCTCGATGTGGAAGTCGCTTACTCCCTCAGCGACGACCAGACCCTGCGGATCGACTACACGGCCTGGACCGACCGGCCGACCATCCTTAACCTCACCAACCACAGCTATTTCAACCTCTCCGGCGAGGGCTCCGGCGACGTGATGCAACATCGGGTCGCCATCGCGGCGGACCATTACCTCCCCACCGATGCCGACCAGATCCCCACGGGCGAGATCAGACCCGTGGCGGGCACCGCCTTCGATTTCCGCGAGCCCGAAACCCTGGGCTCACGCATCCGCGACGGGGATTCGCAACTCGCTCTGGCCCACGGCTACGACCACACCTTCGTGCTGCGCGAACCCGGCTCCCTCCGGCATGTGGCGTCCGCCGTCGATCCTGCGAGCGGGAGACGGCTCGACGTCGCCACCACCCAGCCGGGCCTGCAACTCTACACCGCCAACATGCTCGACGGCACGGTGATCGGGTCCGGCGGGCGGCTGTACCGATCCGGCGACGCGGTCTGTTTCGAGGCGCAGGGGTTTCCCGACGCGCCGAACCGGGCGGAGTTTCCCTCCACGACGCTCCGCCCCGGCGAGGTCTTCACCGCGACGACGACCTATCGTTTCAGCGCGGACTGACACACCGCCCGTCATCGCCCGAAGCGGTGGTCGCTTGACTTAGGTTCTTTTGTGTCTGTAATTTCTGCCATGACAGAAATTACAGACATCTCCGAAAAACTCCCCGTGGCGGTGGAGCGCTTCATCCTCCACTGGGGCGATCTCGGCGGGCAATGGGGCGTCAACCGTTCCGTCGCCCAGATTCACGCCCTGCTCTACCTGTCGGACAGGCCCCTGGCAGCGGAGGAGATCGCGGCGACCCTCGGCATCGCGCGCTCCAACGTCTCGACGTCGCTCAAGGAGCTGTCGGGCTGGAACCTGATCCGGCGCGTCGCCGTGCTGGGCGAGCGCCGCGATCACTTCGTCGCCGAGACCGACCTGTGGGAGATGGTCACGCGCATCGCCGCCGGCCGCAAGGAGCGCGAGATCGATCCGGCGATCGCGGCCCTGCGCACCTGCGTGGCGCAGGCCGAGGGCGATCCGACCATCGGCGCCGTCGCCTCTCGCCGCCTCAAGGCGATGCTCGAATTCACCGAGACCATGGATCGCTGGCACAGCCAGATGCTCGGCGTTCCGCACGCGACCCTCGCCAAGCTGATCCGCCTCGGCAGCAGGATCGTGCGCTTCCTGCCCTCCAAGCCCGAAGGCTGAACCGGGGACCGCGATCATGACCCTGACGGCAATGAGAGGGCCTTCCATGGGCCGGACGGCGCCTCCCCTCGGCGATAGTCCGGTGATGGCCCGTGCGCACGAGGCCGACCTCCACGACCTGCGCTTTCGCAGCCTGATCGCGGACGAGGACTGGACCACTCTGTCGCCCGCGATCCGCCGGCGCTTCACCAAGCGTCTCCGCCCCGGCACCAGCGCCGTCTATGTTGGCACCGTGGTCGAGACGCGGATGAGCCGCCTCGGCTGGGTCCTGGCACAAGCTGCCCGCCTCATCGGCGGCCCACTCCCCACCTCACGGGCCAAGGGCCTCGCCAGCGTCGTCTCCGTGACGGAGGACCGGTCGGGCGGCGGGCAGGTCTGGACGCGGCTCTACGCGCGGCCGGACGGATTTCCCCAGACCATCAATTCGGCCAAGCGCTTCGCCGGGCCCACCGGCCTCGAAGAGCATGTGGGCGGCGGTCTCGGCATGAGCCTCGATGTCTCCGTCGTCGAAGGCAGGCTGGTCTTTTCGAGCCGCCGCTACTTCCTCCGGCTGGGCGGATGGCGTCTGCCGCTTCCCGGTTTCCTGACGCCGGGCACCCTCACGGTCACCCACGGCGAGACCGGCGCGAACGGCTTCGCCTTCATCCTCACCGTTCGTCATCCCTGGTTCGGCACGCTGATCCGCCAGGAGGCGGAGTTCCGCGACGTCGTCGACGCCTGATCCATCACGGGGGAGACCCGACATCATGACCTCGACCTTGCTGTGGTCGCTGATCGCCGTGCAGATCGCCATGGGGGCCTTCGACACCCTCTACCACCACGAACTGACCGAGCGCCTGGCCTGGCGCCCGTCCCAGCGCGGCGAGTTGCGTCTCCATGCCGTGCGCAACTGGCTCTATGCCCTGCTCTTCCTCACCCTCGGTTTCGCCGAACCCAAGGGACTGCTCGCCTGGGCCATCATGGGCGTGCTCATCGTCGAGGTCGTCATCACGCTGATGGACTTCGTCGAGGAGGATCTGAGTCGGCGCCTGCCGGCCACCGAACGGGTGAACCACACCCTCCTGGCGCTGAATTACGGTGCGATCCTCGTCCTCATTCTGCCGGTGCTGCTCGGCTGGGCCAGGGAGGCCACGGGCATCGCCTGGGTGAGCCACGGAGCCTGGAGCGCCCTCGCCCTCGCCGCCTCGCTCTCCGTCGCGATCTTCGGCCTGCGCGACTGGTTCGCCGCCGGGCGGTCCGAGCGCCTGGGCCTGCCCGCGCCGCCCGGGCTCGCGGACATGCTCGCTCCGGCGCGGACAATCCTGGTGACAGGCGCCACCGGCTTCGTCGGCCAACGCCTCGTGGCGAGCCTCGTGGCGGCCGGCCACGAGGTGACGGTCCTGACCCGTGACGGGGCGAAAGCCGCGGCACTGCCCGCGCCGTTGCGGATCGTCACCTCCCTCGACCAATTGCCGGACGGCGCGCGGCTCGATGCCATCGTGAATCTCGCGGGCGAACCGATCGCCGACGGGCTGTGGACGCCCGCCAAGCGCCGCGCGATCCTCGCGTCGCGCCTGAGGATAACTCGGAGGCTCGCCAAACTGGTGGCCCGCCTCGACAGGGCACCTTCCGTCGTCGTCAGCGGCTCGGCCGTCGGATGGTACGGCCTGCGCGGCGATGACAGCCTCACCGAATCGAGCCCGGCGGCTCCAGCCTTCACCCAAAGGGTGTGCGCGGCCTGGGAGCGGGAGGCGATGGCAATCGCGGCCCTCGGCCCACGGGTCGTCCTCCTGCGCACCGGGCTGGTGCTCGGAATCGAGGGCGGCCTCCTCGCGCGGCTTCTCATGCCGTTCGAGTTCGGCCTCGGGGGACGGATCGGCTCCGGGCGGCAATGGATGTCGTGGATTTCCCGCGACGACCTCGTCCGCCTGATCTGCCACGCCATCGCGACGCCGACCTTGGCGGGACCGGTGAACGCCACCGCGCCGGAGCCGGTCCGCAATGCCGATTTCGCCGCATCCCTGGCGCGGCAGCTCCACCGCCCGGCAATCTTCCCGCTTCCGGCGCGGCTCCTGCGCTGGCTGGGCGGCGACTTCGCCGAGGAGATGCTCCTGGGCGGGCAGAGGGTGCTGCCCGAAAAAGCGCTCGCCAGCGGGTTCGCCTTCCGGCATGCCCGGCTGGATTCGGCACTTGGATCCATTCTGGGCCGGAATGTCGGGCGGAAGGCGGAGGCCCAGCCCTCGCGGGCCGTCATCCCGCTGAGAGAATGACCGGCATGGGAACGCGGCGCGCGGCCCCCCTTCGTGATGGAGCGAACCCCTGATCACCGCCCTCGTCTATACCGGCGCCGCTTTGGCCGAGATCGCCGGGTGCTTCGCCTTCTGGGCCTGGCTGCGACTCGGCCGGTCGGCCTGGTGGGCCCTGCCGGGCGTGGCGTCCCTCGTCCTCTTCGCCGTGCTGCTCACCAGGGTGGAGAGCGACGCGGCGGGCCGGGCCTATGCCGCCTATGGCGGCGTCTACATCGCCGCCTCCATCCTGTGGCTGTGGCTCGCCGAGAGCCAGAGGCCGGACCGGTGGGATATGACCGGTGCCGCGATCTGCCTCGTCGGCACCGGGATCATCCTGTTCGCGCCGCGCGCCTGACGGCGCGCATCACATCTCGTGCGGATCGGGCTCCACCAGGATCTCGCGTTTGCCCGCGTGGTTGGCCGAACCGACGATTCCCTCCACCTCCATACGCTCCATGAGCGAGGCGGCGCGGTTGTAGCCGATCTGCAGGCGGCGCTGGATGTAGCTGGTGGAGGCCTTCTTATCGCGCATCACCACCTGCACGGCCTGGGCGTAGAGGTCGCCGCCGCTCTCGCCGAAGCTGCCCTGGTCGAAGACCGCGCCATCGACCTCGATCTCGTCGATCGAGCCCTTGGCCGATTTTCCGCCGCCCTTCGAGCCCTTGTCGTCGTCCTCGCCATCGTCCGCAGTGACGGCTTCGAGATAGGACGGCCGGCCCTGGCGCTTGAGGTGGGCGACCACGCTCTCGACTTCCGAATCCGAGCAGAACGGGCCGTGGACACGGGTGGTGCGGCCACCACCGGCCATGAACAGCATGTCGCCCTGGCCCAGCAGCTGCTCGGCGCCCATCTCGCCGAGGATCGTGCGGCTGTCGATCTTCGAGGTGACCTGGAAGGAGATCCGGGTCGGGAAGTTCGCCTTGATCGTGCCGGTGATGACGTCCACCGAGGGGCGTTGCGTCGCCATGATGAGGTGGATGCCGGCGGCACGCGCCATCTGCGCCAGACGCTGGATCGCGCCTTCGATGTCCTTGCCCGCCACCATCATCAGGTCGGCCATCTCGTCGACCACGATGACGATGTAGGGAAGCGGATTGAGGTCCATCTCCTCGGTCTCGTAGACCGCCTCGCCCGTCTCGCGATCGAACCCGGTCTGGACCGTACGGGTCAGGACCTCGCCACGCCCACGGGCCTCGGCGAGGCGCGCGTTGAACCCGTCGATGTTGCGCACACCGACCTTCGACATCTTCTTGTAGCGCTCTTCCATCTCGCGCACGGCCCATTTGAGGGCGATGACCGCCTTCTTCGGGTCGGTGACGACGGGGGAGAGCAGGTGCGGGATGCCGTCATAGACGGACAGTTCCAGCATCTTGGGGTCGACCATGATCAGGCGGCACTCTTCCGGCTTCATCCTGTAGAGGAGCGACAGGATCATCGTGTTGATGGCCACCGACTTACCCGAACCGGTGGTGCCGGCCACCAGCAGGTGGGGCATCTTGGCGAGATCGGCGATGATCGGCTCACCGCCGATATTCTTGCCGAGGCACAAAGCGAGGCTCTGCTTCGTCTCGACGAAATCCGCCGAGGCGAGAAGCTCGCGCAGATACACGGTCTCGCGCCTGGCATTGGGCAATTCGATGCCGATGGCGTTGCGGCCGGGAACGACCGCGACGCGAGCCGAGACCGCCGACATGGAGCGGGCGATGTCGTCCGAGAGCGAGATCACACGGCTCGACTTGGTGCCGGGGGCCGGCTCCAGTTCGTAGAGCGTGACCACCGGGCCGGGGCGGACGGCGAGGATGTCGCCGCGCACGCCGAAATCGCTGAGCGTTGCTTCGAGCATGGTGGCATTCTGCTCCAGGGCCTCGGTCGAGACCTGGCTGGCGAGGGACAGGCTCGGCGCTTCGGCGAGCAATTCGAGAGCCGGATGAGCGTAGCTCTCCGCACCATAGTTTTGGGAGACGGGCGCGCGCCGGATCGGCGCCGGAGCGGGAGACGGTGCCACTGGGGCAACGCGGGAGCGCGGGGCCGGCACAGACGCGGCCGGTTCCTCGTTCGCATAGTACTCCTCGCCGCCATCATCCGGCTCGTCGTCGTGCAGGATCGGCTCCGGAAGGGGCCGGCGTGTCACCGGGCGAGGCTCGGACATGGGCTGCGGCTCGAAGACCGGCTCACGGCGAGCCGAGGCGTCCGCCCCACCCTGCCGCGGCGTTGCCTGACCGGCACCGCTTCTGGCCGGGTTTCCCGTCTCCTGCGGCGCATGGGTTGACCAGGGCGCGTCGTCTCCATCCGAGAACGCGCGGCGCGCGGCCAGAGCCGGCGAGGCGCCCGCATAGGCGAGGTCCGTGGCCGCCGCCGCCCTTTCGGCACGCCATTCGGCGATGCGCCTGGCGAGGGCGGTCCGGCCGCCCATGAGGAGATGCGCCAGGGTGCCGAGGGAGACGATGCCGAGGCTCGGCTCGTCCTCCTCATAGCGGCCGTCATGCCGCGCGGAGGATGGCGGACGCTGGTTGGACGCGGATGGAAGGGGCTGATCGTAGGGCTCCTCCTCCGGCTCCGCTCCGGCGCGGCAGGCACCCGTGAGGCAGAGGATCGCCACCGCCGCGAAGGCGAAGCCCACGAGGGCAGCCGCCGGCGACGCGATGGCGCCGACGATGAGTCGCGCGGTATGGATCAGGGCATCGCCCGCCACTCCGCCGAGACCGGTGGGAAGAGGCCAGCGGGCGGTGGGCGGCAGAGCGCTCGCCACCGCGCTCGCGGCAAAGAATCCGATGATCCAGAGGGTGATCCGCAGCCCGCCCCGGGGCAATTCGCGCGATCGCATGAGCTGCACGCCCCAGAAGGCGGGCGGCAGGGCGAAAGCGAGAGAGCCCAGACCGAGGAGCTGCATCGCGAGGTCCGACACCACCGCACCGCCGGTGCCGAGCACGTTGTGCGCAGCATGATCGGTGGCGTGGTTGATGCTCGGATCGTCGATGGACCAGGTCGCCAGAGCGACCGTGAGCGCGGTCGCGCCGGCAAAGAGGATGAGACCGCCCATCTCCGTCATGCGCTTGGCCAAAAATGGCCGAAAGCTGTCGACGAAGGTGTCGTAAGGCGATGCGGAACGGCGGAGCGAGCGCATACGGGACCAGACGCAGGGAGAAACGATCCGGTAACGCTATGGCGACCGAGTTAACGGCTGTTTAAGGCTTAGAGATCGTTAGCGCGTTGCGTACAGATGTCCGTGCTTTCATGCGCTGTCACGACGCGCCTTGCCGGAATTCATCCGCGCCGCCAACGAAGAAAGGCCCCGGATCGCTCCGGGGCCTTCTTTGTCCGTCGCTGAGCTTGGGGCTTAGCGGAAGAGGTTCAGGAGGCCGCCCGGCTCGGCATAGATGCCAGGAGCTGCAGTCGACGTCTGGAAGGTGATCGAGCCGATGACGGCATCGCCACACCACTTGGAGGTTCCGCCGTTGTTGAAGCCGCGGTAGTCGCCGGTGAAGTTGAAGCAGTCGGTCTTGCTCAGGTTGGTGTTGTGGTAGCGAACGTCGAGGACGATGTTCTTGTAGGTATAGGACAGGCCGACGTTGCCGTAGAGATAGCTCGGCAGGTTGAACGCGGTCTGGCCGGTGGCCGAGGTCTTGGCAGCGGTCAGGAAGTAGTAGCCGAGCTCGGACGAGAGCGAGAAGCCGCCCGAATAGGCCTCGGGAAGGAACGAGAACCAGTTCGCCGGCAGAGTGTAGGCGGCGGTACCCGAGGTGTAGGTGCCGTTGGCGTGCTGGCCGAGGAAGTTCGGCGAGAAGAACACGTTGAGGCCGAGGGTCAGCGCATCCGACGCTGCCCAGGTGCCCTTGGCGGCATATTCCATGAAGTCGGTGTTGGCGGTGGTCAGGAACGCGCCGCCGGGGCCGAGCAGGCGCTTCTCGTTCGGGTAGAAGTAGTAGAGCACGCCGAGATCGAGGGTGAACTTGTCGAAGGTCGGACGGATACCGGCGGCGAGATCGAACTCCATGTCCGGCTGCGTGGGCAGGCGGGTCTGGTAGGTGGCGAGGCCGGTATAGGCGAAGCCGCCGAAATACTGGGCCTCGAAGAAGGACTGGTAGCTGCCCTGGCGGTTCGACTGCGACACACCGCGGAAGTTGTAGTCCGTCTGGTAGCGCGAGCCGAACGAGAAGCCGATCAGCGGGTCGGCGACCTTCGCCTCGACCGGCATGACCTTCGGAGCGGCAAGGTCGGCGGCGTTGACGCTGCCAACGCTCAGGAACGCGGCGAGGGAAGCGGCAGTCCCCAGTGAAGTCAGCTTCAGTGTCATTAGAGTTCAGCCCCAGTTATTCTGTGAGAGCCAAGTTGCCCAATCCCGCCGATCTTCGCAAAACTAACTTTGATGCAATTGCCCAGCAAATAGGCAAATACGGCTTCTGGTGGGACTTGCCATCGGGATGTTGCATTTGCATCACATTCTCGCCCCAGTCCGGCGGGGTGAGCCGGCCCTGCCCGTAAGCCGAGGGGCGGTCGATGCCTCTTCGCGGGCCTTCACAGCCATGAAAAAGGCCCCGGTCGCATGGCGACCGGGGCCTCTTGGTGCGGTGAGATCGCGCTAGAGCAGGATCAGTAGTTGTAGGCGCGCTCGCCGTGATCGGCGATGTCGAGGCCTTCGCGCTCTTCGTCCTGGGTCACGCGCAGACCGATGGTCAGGTCGACGAGCTTGTAAAGGATGGCGGAGCCGATGGCGGACCACAGGATGGTGAAGCCGACGGCCTTACCTTGGGCGAGGAGCTGGGCCGCCATGTCGTAGGCGCCCACAGCCAGTTCGCCGGGCTTGCTGGTGTAGTCGGGGATGCCGACGCCGCCGAGGTCCGGGCTCACCAGGATACCGGTGGCCAGGGCGCCGAGGATGCCGCCGATGCAGTGGACGCCGAAGACGTCGAGCGAATCGTCGTAGCCGAGGGCGTTCTTGACGGTGGAGCACATGATGAAGCAGGCGCCGCCGGCGACGAAGCCGAGGACGATCGATCCCATCGGGCCGGCGAAGCCGGCAGCGGGCGTGACGGCGACGAGGCCGGCAATGGCGCCCGAGAGCATGCCCAGGAGCGAGGGCTTGCCCTTCAGCATCCACTCGACGAACAGCCAGGAGACGGCGGCGGCGGCGGTGGCGACGAAGGTGTTGATCATAGCCAGACCGGCCGAACCGTTGGCTTCGAGGTTGGAGCCGACGTTGAAGCCGAACCAGCCGACCCAGAGCAGCGAAGCGCCGATCGTGGTCATGGTCAGCGAATGCGGGGCGAGCAGATCACGGCCGTAGCCGATACGCTTGCCGAGCATCAGGCAGCCGACGAAGCCGGCGATGCCCGCATTGATGTGCACGACGGTGCCGCCGGCGAAGTCGAGGGCGCCCCACTTGAAGAGCATTCCGGCATCGGCGTTGACGGCGTCCAGGGCAGCCTGAGCGGTCGCCTTCGAGGCGTCGTCGGTCGCGGCAGCAAGAGCCTTGGCCGCATCGCCGACGACGTCCGGACCACCCCAGTACCAGACCATGTGAGCCATCGGGAAGTAGATCAGCGTGACCCACAGGATGGAGAACACGAGCAGGGCCGAGAACTTCATCCGCTCGGCGAAGGCACCGACGATGAGGCCGGGCGTGATCATCGCGAACGTCATCTGGAAGCAGATGTAGACGTATTCGGGGATCACGACGCCGTTGGAGAAGGTCGCCACGGTGGTGGACGGATCGACCCCCTTCAGGAAGACCTTGGAGAAGCCGCCGACGAAGTCGTTGAGACCGCCGCCATTGGTGAAGGCCATGCTGTAGCCGAAGGCGACCCACAGAAGGCTGACGACCGCCGCGATGGCGAAGACCTGCGTTAGGATCGAGAGCATGTTCTTGGTGCGCACGAGGCCGCCGTAGAACAGCGCCAGGCCGGGCACCGTCATCAGCAGCACCAGGACCGCCGAGATCATCACCCAGGCGGTGTCGCCCTTGTTCGGAACGGGTGCGGCGGCAGCCGGGGCCGAGACGACTTCTGGCGTCGGCGACTGTGCGAGGGATGGCTCGACGAACAGGAGGGCCAGCGCGGCGCCTCCCATCCCGAGCGCAAGGGCATTGCGAAGTTTCATGGAAACGGAACTCCCGGTCGCGGTGCGATGGTGATGTGGGGAAAGCAGGGGAAGGCAGGCCGGAGCGTCGTCCAGCCGGGCCTCTGGATCAGAGCGCGTCGACGTCGGTCTCGCCCGTGCGGATGCGGACGGCCTTCTCGAGCGGCACGACGAAGATCTTACCGTCGCCGATCTGGCCGGTGCGGGCGGCGGCGGCGATGGCGTCGATGACGCTGCTGGTGAGGTCTGACGCGACGGCGACCTCGATCTTCAGCTTCGGCAGGAAGCTCACCGCGTATTCGGCGCCGCGATAAATCTCGGTATGGCCCTTCTGGCGGCCGTAACCCTTGACCTCGGTCACCGTGAGGCCGTGCACGCCGATCCCGGTCAGCGCATCCCTGACCTCCTCGAGCTTGAACGGCTTGATGATAGCCATCACGATCTTCATGGGCGGCGCCCCCTTTGTTCTGGATGCCCCCGGTCACCGGCGCGATCTACGTCGCGGCCCGGCGATCCGGCATTTTCGCACCAGCCAGAATGGCCAAGCGATCGGCGCCCATCATTCAAGGATTATGCCAAAGGGAACTTTTCGCAATTTTGCCATCTGCACACAAAGTGACCGATCACTGACGCGTGATCGGGCGAAATTTCTGCGTCAATCGCCTAAAGAATACTCATTCAGACGATATCGTGAGCAGAATGGCAGCCAGTAAAGCAAAGGTTGCAGGAGTTCAGGATCCATCGCCCGTCGGGCGTATCAGGCCTTCCTGAGCCACGGAGGCCACCAGCTCGCCACGTCGAGTGAAGAGCGATCCTCTGGCGAAACCGCGCGCGCCGGAGGCGGAAGGGCTGTCATGGACATAGAGCAGCCATTCATCGGCGCGGAACGATCGGTGAAACCAGAGCGCGTGATCCAGGCTGGCGGATTGGATCGACGCGTCGAACACCGTCTTGCCGTGCGGAATCAGGGTGGCATCGAGGAGCATCAGGTCGGAAGCATAGGCGAGTACGGCCCTGTGTAGCGCCGGCTCGTCCGGTAGCCGCTCTCGCGCCCGCATCCAGACGTGGAACCGAGGCTCGCGCGGATCGCGCGACAGATAGCGTTCGACCTCCACCGGCCTCAACTCGATCGGGGTGGCCCGTCCGAGATAGGCCCGCATGGTCGCGGGGATCGCCGGCCCCGCCGCCGCTGCGAGAGCGGGGGCGTCGAGCAGCGCCTCGGGGGCCGGCACGTCCGGCATGCCGGCCTGATGGAAAGCACCGTCTTCCTCGATGTGGAACGAGGCCGAGAGGGTGAAGATCGCACGGCCATGCTGGTGGGCCACGACCCGCCGCGTGGCGAAGCTGCGCCCGTCGCGAATCCGCTCCACCGCGTAATCGATCGGGGCGGCGGGATCGCCGCCGAGGATGAAATAGGCGTGGAGGGAATGCGCCGGGCGGCTGGCCTCCACGGTGCGCGACGCGGCCACCAGGGCCTGCCCGAGCACCTGGCCGCCGAAGACGCGGAACCAACCGGTCTGGATGCTCTGACCACGGAACAGGTCGTCAGCGAGCGGTTCAAGGTCGAGGCAGGCGAGGAGTTCGTCGACGGATCCGGTCATGCGGGCCTTTGCAGGGCAGTGACACCGAGAATGTCGTGCAACGCGTATTATTGGGCATTGGCATCGCCACACCGGGCACGGAATGCAAGGCGCGCGGGTGAAAGCCACGCATCGGACGTCTCGCCCACGTATCGAGCCTCGCCAATGCACCAAGCCTCGCCTTCGCGCGTTGGCTCCGGCAAAGCGAATGGCCTCGGGCAAGAAACGTTGCCTCGGATGAGACGCGGTGCCAGTGCAGGCCCGTCGGATCGCAGCCGGCGCGAATGGGGACGAGGTGAAGAGCATGGGCGGATCGATGGACGGTCGCGCACCTCGCAAGGTGATCGTCGCGGGCGGCGGTATTCCCGGCCTCAGCCTGGCGCTGGCTCTGCGCCAGGCCCATGGCGAATCGTTGGATGTGGCCGTCTTCGATCCGGGGCTGGATCGTGCGGCTTTACGCCATCGGGGGCGTGCCTTCGCGGTGGCGGCCGGCGGGCGGCGCATGCTGACGAGGCTGGGGGTCTGGGACGACATCGCCCATGCGGCCGAACCGATCCTCGACATGGCGATCAGCGACAGTCGGCTGACGGACCCGGTCCGGCCCATCTTTCTCACCTTTGGCGGACATGGCGCCGATGACGGAGCGGAGGCCAACGAGCCCTTCGCGCACATGGTCGAAGCGGAGTTCCTGGTGGAATCCCTGCTCTCGGCATCGAGAGCCTGCGGCGTTGTCCTGGAACCGGTCGGCATCCGCCATGCGCAGGCGCGGGGTTCCGGCATCGCCGTCGCCCTGTCCGACGGGCGCGAGGCCGTCGCCTCCCTGTTGGTGGCCGCGGATGGATCGCGTTCGAGATTGCGCGAGGCCGCGGGGATCGGTTGGGTCGGACGCTCCTATCCGCAGATGGGCATCGTCGCGACGATCGGGCATGAGCGTCCACATGGTGGACGCGCCTTCGAACATTTTCTGCCGAGCGGCCCCTTCGCCATCCTGCCGCTGGTGGATGGCGGCGCATTGGGTCATCGCTCCTCCATCGTCTGGACCGAGCGGACCTCGGATGTGGATGCGCTGATCGGCGGCAGCCGGGAAGAAACGCTTGCGGAAATCGAACGGCGCTTCGGGCTCAATCTCGGTCGTCTCGTCCTCGAAGACGGGCCGAGCGCCCACCCGCTGTCCCTCGGCATGGCACGGAGCTTCCGGGGCGAGCGACTCGCCTTGCTCGGCGACGCGGCCCACGTGATCCACCCCATCGCCGGGCAGGGATTGAATCTCGGCCTCGCGGATGCCGCCTCCCTTGCGGAAGAGATCACAGAGGCCCTGCGTCTCGGCCTCGATCCGGGGGCGAAGGATGTGCTGCAGCGCTACGAGCGCAGCCGGCGCTTCGACACTTTCGCCATGGCGGCGGCCACGGATGGGTTGAACCGGTTGTTCTCGAACGACGTCCTGCCGGTTCGCCTCGTGCGCGATCTCGGGCTCGGCCTCGTCGACAGGCTCCCCGGCCTGAAGTCGCTGTTCATCGGCGAGGCCTCGGCCTCGCGGGCTGCCTCGCCCCGGCTGATGCGGGGCGAGGCGTTGTGAGACGATTACGCGGCCTCTTTGGGTTCTCTTTCCACGGCTTTACCTCATCCTGAGGCGCCGCGTAGCGGCTTCGAAGGAGCCCTCCAGGGATCGCGCGATCACTGGAAGCTCCTTCGAGGCCCTTTGCTGAAGCAAAGGGCGCCTCAGGATGAGGTGGTCGGCTTGGATGATCGCCTTTGGCATCGGCCGCCGCTGAGAGATCCGATCGAAAAAGGCTCTCAGGCCTTCTCGGCCTTGGCGCGCTCGATACCCTCGTTGATGAGGCGCTGGGCCTCGGCCTTGTCGCCCCAGCGCTTGATCTTGACCCACTTGCCGGGTTCCAGATCCTTGTAATGCTCGAAGAAGTGCTGGATCTGCTGGATCGTGATGTCCGGCAGGTCGGTGTAGTTCTCGATCCGGTCGTAGCGCATCGTCAGGTGGCGGGACGGCACGGCGATGATCTTCTCGTCCTCGCCGGCATTGTCCTCCATCACGAGGACGCCCACCGGCCGAACGCTGATGACCGCGCCGGGAGCGATGGCGCGCGTATTGGCCACGAGAACGTCGCACGGATCACCGTCACCAGAGAGCGTGTGCGGGATGAAGCCGTAATTCCCCGGGTAATGCATCGCGGTGTAGAGAAACCGGTCGACCACCAGAGCACCGGATTCCTTGTCCATCTCGTACTTGATCGGATCACCGCCGATCGGAACCTCGATGATGACGTTAACGTCGTCCGGCGGATTCTTACCGATCGAGATGGAATCGATGATCATGGGGTCCTCTCTCTAACCTGCAGCAACCTGGGGCGCTGTTTGACGCGTCTCTTAAATCCCTTCCCGGTTAAAAGAAATCGGCCTTCGCCCGTTGCGCGGGGCTTTTGCCCCGAATCGTTACCTCAGGGTGCAGCGATGCCCGCCCGGTGAAGCGCCCATCGAGCCCGCTTCCGGTCGATCGGCACGACGTCGATGTCGTCGATCAGGGCTTGTTCTTGCGCGAGCCGAACCAGCGCTGCCAGACGCCCTCGATCCAACGGGCCGAGCGTTCGAGCGGGACCTTGAGTGCCGGGATGTCCTGGCTGAGGAGAGCCAGGCCCACCGGCAGCATCCAAAGCCCGAGCACGGGCAGGATGGAGAAGATCCCGCCGAGGATGAACAGCAACGCCGCGCCGATCCTGATCCAGCGGCGATGGGGTTCGCGAAGCCACTCGATGGCCTTGCGCAGCGTGTCGGGCAGCTTCTCGGTGAGGCGGGTGACGCGGTCGTCCCAATCCTGCGCCGTGCAATCGCGGCGCGACACGTCCTGCTGACTGGTGGTCATTGTGGTCCTTGTTCCGGCGCAGGGAAGTCCGGGCCGACCCACGACATGTGGGAGCGGTCCTGCTTCAGCGCAGGATCAACGATCCATGCCGTGCTCAGGGTTCCGTGACGGGGACGTCTGACCGGCCCGGCGGCCGGATGTCATTCGAAGCGGTAGGCCGCCTTGTCGAGGACGGCACCGGCCATGCGGTCGACGGCCTCGGCCACCCTCTTGCCGCCGAGACTGGCGTAGAACGCGCAGGCGCGCTCGTTGCCCGTCAGCGTCCAGACTCCGATCCGTGTCAGGCCGTGGTCGATCAGGTCGTTGCGGATCGCGCGGAACAGGCGGCGGCCAAGCCCCAGGCCCTGATAGGCCGGCAGGATGTAGAGCTCGTCGATCTCGCCCGCTGCCTTGAGCGCGCTCCCCCTCGCCTGCCCGTAGATGGCGTATCCGACGATCTCGTCGCCGATCTCGACCACGACCAGGGGGCGGTTGCGCTGGGCCGCGCCGATCCACCATTGCGACGAGCGCTGGGAGATCATCCGCTCCAGCGAAATGCCGGGGATGATGCCGCGATAGGCCTCCCGCCAGGTTTCGTCGAAGACGTCGCTCAGCCGGTCGGCGTCTCCCGAACGGGCGCGGCGGATGCTGGTGGTGCTCGTCTTCATGACTGTCCCTACGCTCGGTGGAAACGGGAACGACGTCGCATCGAAATCCACGATACGGGCATGATGAAGGCAAGCCGGATGCCGAATTCTCGTGGCCGGGAATATCGATGCCCGATGGCGCCCTTACGCGACACGCGTTTGCCCGATCCTCTACCGGCTGTTAGAGCCGCAGCACTGTCCTCCCGACCGGTTCCAGCAGCCACCCGTGTTCAACAGATTCATCAAGCCCGAGATCCGCTATGCCCGGCGCATGGCGCGGATCGCCCGCTTCGAGCAGCCGATCTCCGGTCGGAGCGCACGCGTGCGGGCCTGGGCCAACATGCTGCTCGTCGACCACGGCGTGTTCCGTCTCGCCTATCTGAACCGGCACAAGATCGGGAGCGGCAAGATCTGGCGCTCGGCCCAGCCCACACCCCACCAGCTCGCCTGGTTCCGGCGGCAGGGCGTGCGCACGGTGATCTCCCTGCGTGGCGGCCGCGAGCACGGCTCCTGGCCGCTCCAGCGCGAGGCCTGCGCCCAGCAGGGGCTGAACCTCGTGGAATTCGTGCTGCGCTCCCGCGAAGCGCCCTCGAAGGAGACGATCCTCGCCGCGAAGGCGTTTTTCGACGGCGTCCAGTATCCCGCCGTGATGCATTGCAAGTCGGGAGCGGACCGGGCCGGCCTCGGCGCTGCCCTGTTCCTGATCCTCCACGAAGGCGTGCCGGTTTCGGAGGCGATGCAGCAGCTCTCGGCCCGGTACGGCCATTTCCGCTTCGCCAAGACCGGGATTCTCGACGCCTTCTTCGACTTGTACCTGCGCGACGGCGAAGCGAAGGGTCTGGATTTCCTGACTTGGGTCGAGACGGTCTACGACCCCGAGGCCTTGAAGCGCGATTTCCGCCCCGGCTTCTGGTCCGACCTCGTGGTCGACCGGGTGATCAAGCGCGAATAGGTCCGCCTCACGCGCCTACTCCGCCGCCAGCCGCGTCGTCTCGCGGAACGGATGGGCCGGGTAGGTGCCGATGATGCGCAATTCGCGCGAGAAATAGGCGAGTTCGTCCAGCGCGCGGGCGAGACCCGGATCCTCCGGATGGCCGTCGACCTCCGCATAGAACTGCGTCGCCGAGAACTGGCCTTCGACCATGTAGCTTTCGAGCTTCGACATGTTGACGCCGTTGGTGGCAAAGCCCCCGAGCGCCTTGTAGAGCGCCGCCGGAATGTTGCGGACGCGGAAGATGAAGCTCGTCACCGTCGGTCCGGTATTGGCCGGCACCTCCGCAGCCTCGGGCGAGAACACCACGAAGCGCGTGGTGTTGTGGCTCTCGTCCTCCACGTCACGGGCGAGGATATCGAGCCCGTAGACGCCTGCCGCCATGGCCGGCGCCAGCGCGCCGCGACTGGGATCCCCGGCCTCGGCGACTTCGCGCGCTGCGCCCGCCGTATCGCCGGCCACGATGGCCTTCAGCCCCAGCCGCCGGATGATCTTGCGGCATTGGCCGAGGGCGTGGACATGGCTGTGCACCGTCCTGATCGCCTCGATCGGCGTGCCGGGAAGCGCCATCAGCTGGAAATGGATCGGCAGGAAATGCTCGGCCACGATGTGCAGGCCGGATGTGGGGATGAGATGGTGGATGTCGGCGACACGGCCGGCGATGGAGTTCTCGATCGGGATCATCGCCAGCGCCGCGCGGCCGTCATTCACCGCCGCGAAGGCTTCTTCGAACGAGGCGCAGGGCAGCGGGGTCCAGTCCGGATAGGCCTGGGCGCAGATGATGTGCGAGTTCGCGCCGGGCTCACCCTGGTAGGAGATCGTCTTACGGGATTCGGACGTGCGGGATTCGGACGTGCGGGGCTCGGTCGTCTGGGACATTGAGGTGATGACTCGGTTCGTCAGTTGAGGCGCCGGGCATTGAGCACGGCCCGCGCGCGCTCGAGGTCGGCGGGGGTGTCGACGCCCAGCGGCAGGTCGTCGACGATGGTGGCGTCGATGCGCATGCCCGCCTCCAGCGCCCGCAGCTGTTCCAGCTTCTCGCGGGTCTCGAGCTCCCCGGGCGGCAGGGCCATGAAGCGGGTGAGCGCACGGCGGCGATAGGCGTAAAGGCCGATATGGTGGAACAGCGGCCCCTCCCCCCAGGGCGCCTGCGCCCTGGTGAAATAGAGGGCGCGCAAGCGGTTCGGCGTCACGTGATGGCCCACGAGTTTCACCACGTTGGGATCGTGCCGCTCCTCGTCGCGGGTGATGAGGGCGCAGAGGGTGGCGATATCCACAGCCCGATCCGCGAGTGGCAGGATCGCGGCCGCGATGGCCGCCGGGTCGATCGTCGGCAGGTCGCCCTGCACGTTGACGATGACGTCGTGGTTGCCCTGCGGATCGATGATCTCGAGGGCCTCGGCCAGCCGGTCCGATCCGGAGGGATGATCGGCCCGGGTGAGGGTCGCGAGGCCACCGACCCGCTCGATGGCATCGACGATCTCGACGGCATCGGTCGCCACCACCACGGGGCCGATGCCGGCCTCCACGGCCCGGCGCCAGACATGCACGATCATCGGCTCGCCGGCGATGTCGGCCATGGGCTTGTTGGGCAGCCGCGTGGCCGCCATGCGGGCGGGGATCAGGACGAGGGGATCTGACATCGACCGGCGGATCTCTCCAGCGAGGGGGCGGATTAGCAGGGGCGATGCGGGTTGTCATCGTCGCCGGGGCGTCGCACGGGTGACAGCTTCGCCTCTGCGACTACGCGGCCAGTGACTCCGGCATTGTCAAGATCGGTCGAGTACCGCTATTCACCCTCGAACATTTCCAGAGTCCGGGGCATCCGCTCACCGGGCCTCGCATGCCGCCGCAACCGGCGGACGCCCCCGGAGTTGTCGAGAATGGACTCTTTCGAGCTGAACAAGGTCGCGGGCGCCGTACTCGGCACTCTTCTTCTCGCCATGGGCTCCGGGTTTGTCGCCGAGTTGATCTATTCTCCGAAGCCCGCCGGCAGCGCGGGCTACGCCCTCCCCGAGCCTCAGCCCGAGGCTGCGGGCGGTGGTGCGGCCGCCGCTGCCAAGGTCGAGCCGCTTCCGGTTCGCCTCGCCAGCGCCAGCGTCGAGAAAGGCACCGGCGCCGCCAAGAAGTGCGCCGCCTGCCACAGTTTCGAGAAGGGCGGCCCCAACAAGGTCGGCCCGCATCTCTGGGGCGTTGTGGATCGTCAGCGCGCCCATGAAGGCGGGTTCGAATACTCCGCCGCCTTGAAGGAAAAGGGTGGCACCTGGACCTACGACGAGCTCGACCACTTCCTCGCCAATCCGAAGACCTACGTGCCCGGCACCAAGATGGCCTTCGCCGGGATCCAGGCTCCGCAGGAGCGCGCCGATGTGATCGCGTATCTGCGTTCGCTTGCCGATACGCCGGCTCCGCTCCCCGCCGTGGAGAAGGCCGCGGCTGCGGACAGCCCGGCTGGCGACAAGCCTGTCGATCAGAAAGCGCCGGAAGAGAAGCCCGCGCAGTAGGCTACGCGACCGGGGAAGTTCCCGCATCGATGAACGATCGGAAAGGCCGGGCTTGTCCCGGCCTTTCGCGTTCCAGGACGTGAGCCGCGTTTCCAACGAGGGAATCACCCGGACCG
The DNA here is from genome assembly GCF_054817845.1 of Methylobacterium sp. CM6241. Classification (NCBI taxonomy): domain Bacteria; kingdom Pseudomonadati; phylum Pseudomonadota; class Alphaproteobacteria; order Hyphomicrobiales; family Methylobacteriaceae; genus Methylobacterium; species Methylobacterium sp. CM6241. Next base: position 2,380,774 of record NZ_CM139246.1, on the reverse strand, counting down.
ACAGCATCCCGCACTGCAGCAAAATAATGTGAAAGCCGGCTCACCCGGTGACTGGGACGGTGCGGATCGCATGATCGTGATGACAGCAAATTAAGCACAATAATCCTGCGCTTTGAGTCGAAAAACAGTCTCACCGTCGACTTTGTGGAAGGATTTCTCAGTAGGACGGGGGCACGGGACGCCCCCACATTGAGTTAGAATTATATCAGTTATTGCATTGCACAATACAAATGATGCAGGAAAGCCCCGTAATCTGGGCCGTGGAAACGGCGCATAGGTCGAACGGATTTGAAGGGCAGAGTGTTATGAGCGAGCATGCATCGATCCACCGTCGCAAGCTGCTGACGTATTTCTCGACCAGCCCGCTTTTCGCACCGAGCGCTGCCCGCGCCCTGGCCGGCATCGCCGCTTTCGGAACCACCGAAGCCGTGGCCCAGAGCTATGACGTGCTCCGCGCCGCCCCCGTGATGAACGGCGACCTCATCGCCTCCCCGGCGCAGGCCCTCAACGTGTTCGATTTCGAGCCCGTGGCGAAGAAGGAATTGCCGCCGGCGCATTACGGCTACCTCGCCAGCGGCGTCGACGCCGACAAGACGCTGAAGGCCAACCGCGACGATTTCGACAAGATCCACGTCCGTGCCCGTCGCCTGATCGACGTGCGCAAGATCGACACGACCGTGAAGATCTTCGGCGAGACCTGGGCGAGCCCCATCGCCCTGGCGCCCGTCAGTAGCGTGGGCGCGTTCCACCCCGAGGCGGAGGCGGCCGCCGCCCGCGCCTGCAAGGTCAAGGGTCACCAGATGATCCTGTCCACGGTGGGCAGCACCTCGATCGAAGATGTCATCAAGGAGCGCGGCGCGCCCGTCTGGTACATGCTCTACCCGACCGACGATTGGGCCGTGACCGAGAAGCTGGTGAAGCGGGCCGAGGCGGCCGGCGCGCCGGCCATCGTGCTCACCGTTGACCGCCAGGGCGGCCGCAACACCGAGACGCTGTTCCGCGAGCGCCGCGCCGACACCCGCACCTGTACCGATTGCCACACGCCCGGCTTCAAGAACGAAGTCAGCCGCAAGCCGATGTTCGATGAGATCGACGTGTCGAAGGTCACCAACCTCTACGGCACCGGCATGACCTGGGATTACGTGAAGCGCCTGCGCGGCATCGTGAAGGGCAAGCTCGTCCTCAAGGGCATCATGACCCAGGAAGATGCCAAGATCGCCCTCACCCACGGTGTCGACGCGATCATCGTCTCCAACCATGGCGGCCGCGCCGAGGAGAGCCTGCAATCGACCATCGGCGCGCTGCCCGAGGTGGTCGCCGCCGTGAACGGCAAGGTGCCGGTCCTCATCGATGGCGGGTTCCGCCGCGGCACCGACGTGCTCAAGGCCCTGGCGCTCGGCGCCACCGCCGTCTGCGTCGGTCGTCCCTACATCTGGGGCCTCGCCGCCTTCGGCCAGCCGGGCGTCGAGATGGTGCTCACCCTGATGCAGCGCGAATTCGAGACGATCATGCGCCAGGTCGGCGCGACCAAGATCGCCGAGATCACGCCCAAGAGCGTTCAGATCGTCTGACGTCCGGTCGATCGGATTTGTCCTACGGTTGATCAGGCGTGAGCGGATCATCCGTAGAAGTCGATTATCCAATCAGACCACCTCATCCTGAGGTGCCCTTTGCCTGAGCAAAGGGCCTCGAAGGAGCCCTCCAGTCTGCTCTATGGGTTCTGGAGGCCTCCTTCGAGGCCGCTGCGCGGCACCTCAGGATGAGGTAAGCCCTTGGGAGAACAGCCTAAACAGGTTCTTCCCCTCTCTCACGAAACTCCCGCTCCCGCTACGGTGCGGTACGTCGCGGGAAAATCGACCCTGATCTAGAGTTCCGTCAAGCACTCCGACGTCCTTCGGAGGACGGTCCTCCCACGCGTTCAACCGACGCGCCTGGGACTTGCCCGCTTGGCGTGCCCCGCCCCGGCGTCCTAGAAGGACATGCCGCCTGAGCCCTCTACGGCTTCGGCCATGGAATTCGGGAGACAGCCGCCTCGTGAAGCGAACAGCCCTGATCGGACGCCTACTCGCCGCCTCTCTCGCCGTGGCGAGCTTCGTGGAGAATGCGCGCGCCGCCACGCATGACGGTGGATGGGCCCATGCCCTGACGCTGATGGGCGAGCCGAAATATCCGGCCGATTTCAAGCATTTCGATTACGCGGACCCGAAGGCCCCCAAGGGCGGCCTCGTCCGCCTCGGGGCACAGGGCGGGTTCGACAATTTCAACCTCGTCGTCTCCGGCCTGAAGGGCGATCTCGAAAGCGGGATCGGCCAGATCTACGATACCCTCATGACGGAATCGCTCGATGAGCCCTTCACCTCCTACGGCCTGCTGGCCGAGGGGGCGAAACTCGCCGACGACCTCTCCTCCGTGACCTACCGCCTGCGCGAGAACGCCCGCTGGCACGACGGCAAGCCGATCACGCCCGAGGATGTGGTCTGGTCCTACGAGACCCTGAAGGCCAACAGCCCGTTCTACGCCGCGTATTACCAGACCGTGGCGAAGGGCGAAGTCACCGGCCCGCGCGAGGTCACCTTCACCTTCGCCGAGAAGGGCAATCGCGAGCTGCCGCAGGTCCTCGGCCAGCTCCGCGTTCTGCCCAAGCACTGGTGGACGGGCAAGGACGCGGAAGGACGCCAGCGCGACGTCACCCAGACCACCCTCGAGATGCCGCTGGGCTCCGGCCCCTACCGCCTCGCCAAGTTCGAGCCCGGCCGCAGCGCCACCTATGAGCGCGTGGCCGATTACTGGGGCGCCGACCTGCCGGTGAATGCCGGACGCAACAATTTCGGCACGATGCGCAACGAGTATTTTCGCGATTCCACCGTGCTGATCGAGGCGCTGAAGGGCGACCTGTTCGATTTCCGTGCCGAGAACGTCGCCCGCAACTGGGCCACGGCCTATGACGATTTCCCCGCCGTGAAGGAGGGGCGCCTCATCAAGGAGGAGTTCCCCGATCGCGGGAACGGCACCATGCAGGCCTTCGTCTTCAACACCCGCAAGGCAAAATTCGCCGACGAGCGGGTGAGGCGTGCCTTCAACCTCGCCATGAATTTCGAGGAGATGAACCGCTCGCTGTTCTACGGCCTCTACAAGCGGATCGACTCTTACTACTTCGGCTCGGAACTCGCCTCGTCGGGTCTTCCCCAGGGTGAGGAACTGGCGATCCTCGAGGCGGTGAAGGACAAGGTGCCGCCGTCCGTCTTCACGACGCCCTACACCAACCCGGTCAACGGCACGCCCGATGCGGTGCGCGCCAACCTGCGCGAGGCGGTGCGCCTCCTCAAGGAGGCCGGCTACGAGCTTCGTGATGGGCGCATGACCAACGTGAAGACCGGTGAACCGCTCACGGTCGAGTTCCTTGAATTCCAGAGCGTGTTCGAGCGGGTGATCCTGCCCTTCTCGGCTCAGTTGAAGCTCATCGGCATCCAGACCTCGCTCCGCGTCATCGACCAGGCGCAGTATCAGAACCGGCTGCGCGGCTTCGACTTCGACGTGACCACGAGTTCCTGGGGCCAGTCCCTCTCCCCCGGTAACGAGCAGCGCGAATATTGGGGCTCGGCCGCGGCCGACAAGCAGGGATCGCGCAACCTGATCGGCATCAAGGACCCGGCCATCGATACGCTGATCGAGCGTGTGATCTTCGCCAAGGACCGCCCGGGCGTGCTTGCCGCCACCCACGCCCTCGACCGGGTGCTCCTCGCCCACAACTTCGTCGTGCCGCAATGGGCCTCGAACGTGTCGCGGACCCTGCGCTGGAACCGGTTCGCGCACCCGGCGACCCTCCCGCTCTACGGTTCGTCCGGCTTCCCGACCACGTGGTGGTACGACGAGGCGCTCGCCGCCAAGACCGGGGCGCCGCGGTGAGGTTCGCGCCGACCCGCCGGGACTTCGTCGCCGGGGCCGGCGCCCTCGGCATCGCCACCGCCCTGACGAAGCCGGCGGGGGCCGCACCCACCGGGGCGAGCCACGGCATGTCGAGTTTCGGGGAACTGAAATACCCGGCCGACTTCCCGCATTTCGCCTATGTGAACCCGGCCGCGCCACGCGGCGGCCGGTTCTCGGCGCAGCTCTCGGCGACCCTCGGCAACCAGGCCGGCGACACGTTCAACACCCTCAACATCTACGTCCTGCGCGGCGACGGCGCTGCCGGCATGAACCTGACCTTCGATTCGCTGATGGTGCGAGCGCTGGACGAGCCGGATTCGCTCTACGGTCTCGTCGCCCGCAGCGTGGGGGCGAGCGAGGACGGCCTCACCTACCGCTTCACCCTTCGCCCCCAGGCGCGGTTCCACGATGGCTCGCGCCTCACCGCCGCCGATGTCGCCTTCTCGCTGCTGCTTCTGAAGGAGAAGGGACATCCCGAGATCTCCCAGGTGATCCGCGACATGGCGGATGCCGTGGCCGAGAGCGACGAGACGCTGATCGTGCGTTTCGAGAAGGGCCGCAGCCGCGATCTGCCGCTCTTCGTCGCCACCCTGCCGATCTTCTCGAAGGCCTATTACGCGGGCCGCGACTTCGAGGCGTCGACCCTGGAGCCGCCGATGGGGTCCGGCCCCTACAAGGTCGGGCGCCTGGAAGCCGGTCGCTTCATCGAGTTGGAGCGAGTGGCCGATTACTGGGCCGTCGACCTGCCGGTAATGATCGGCCAGAACAATTTCGAGCAGATCCGCTACGAGTATTTCCGTGATCGTCAGGTGGCGTTCGAGGCGTTCAAGAGCGGTATCTTCACCTTCCGCGAGGAGTTCACCGCCCGCGTGTGGGCGACGGGCTACGATTTCCCCGCCTTCCGCGAGGGTCGTGTCCGCAAGGAGGTCGTGCCCGATGCGCGACCCTCCGGCACGCAGGGCTGGTGGATCAACACCCGCCGCGAAGCCTTCAAGGATCGCCGGGTCCGCGAGGCGATCGGCCTGTGTTTCGACTTCCCCTGGGCGAACAAGAACCTGATGTTCGGCGCCTATATCCGTACGGCCTCGTTCTTCGAGAATTCCGACCTCAAGGCCACCGGTAAACCCTCGGCCGAGGAGCTCGCGCTGCTCGACCCCATGCGCGCCGGCCTGCCGGACGAGGTCTTCGGCGAAGCCTGGCAGCCGGCCCAGTCGGACGGCTCCGGCCAGGACCGGGCGTTGCTCAGCCGCGCCGTGGCGCTCCTGCGCGAGGCGGGCTGCACGCGGGAAGGCGGCACCATCGCGCTGCCGGGAGGCAAGCCCCTGGAGATCGAGTTCCTCGACGCCGATCCGGCCCTCGAGCCGCACACCCAATCCTTCATCCGCAATCTCGGCCTGATCGGGATCAAGGCCACCATCCGGCGGGTGGACACGTCCCAGTATCAGTCCCGCTTGAAGGATTTCGACTTCGACATCACCTCGCGCCGCTATAGCAACGGCCCAACGCCGGGGCCGGAACTGAGGCAGGTCTACGGCTCGGCCAGCGCCGCCACGCCGGGCTCCGACAACCTCGCCGGGATCTCCAACGCCACGGTGGACGCCCTGATCGGCCGGGTGCTCGATGCGTCCACCCGCGCCGATCTCACCGTCGCCGCCCGCGCCCTCGACCGGGTTCTGCGCTCGGGCCGCTACTGGATTCCGATGTGGTACAAGGCCGATCACCGCCTTGCCCTCTGGGACGTCTACGGCCACCCATCGCCCGGACCGGCCTACGATCTCGGCGCCCCGGCAATCTGGTGGCACGATGCCGACAAGGCCCGGCGAATCGGCAGGAATTGAGGACCAGACGTGCTCGCCTACATCCTGCGCCGCATCGCCCTCATGGTCCCGACGATCTTCGGGATCATGCTCATCACCTTCGTCATCGTGCAGTTCGCCCCCGGCGGGCCGGTGGAGCGCGTGCTGGCGCAGCTGCAGGGCCAGAGCGAGGGCAGCCTGTCCCGCGTCACCGGCGGGGCCGGCGATCTTGGCGGCGGCGGGCGCTCGGCCGGCGGCGGCTCGGAGGCGAGTTCGCGCTATCGCGGCGCGCAGGGGCTCGACCCGGCCTTCATCAAGAAGCTCGAACAGCAATTCGGCTTCGACAAGCCGGCACCCGAGCGCTTCGCCAAGATGCTGTGGGACTACGCCACCTTCGATTTCGGCAAGAGCTATTTTCGCGACGTCTCGGTGCTGCAGCTGATCCGCGAGCGGTTGCCGGTCTCGATCTCCCTCGGCCTGTGGATGACTCTGCTGTCCTACGCAATCTCGATTCCGCTGGGCATCCGGAAAGCCGTGAAGGACGGCTCGCGCTTCGACCTGTGGACCTCCAGCATCGTCATCGTCGGCTACGCCATCCCGAGCTTCCTGTTCGGCATCGCCCTCATCATCCTGTTCGCCGGCGGCTCGTTCCTGCAGGTCTTCCCGATCCGCGGCCTCACCAGCGAGGGCTGGGAGAACTTTACCCTCTGGGGCAAGATCGTCGATTACGCCTGGCACATGACGCTGCCGCTCACCGCCCTGGTGCTCGGCGCCTTCGCCACCGCGACGCTCCTTACCAAAAACTCGTTCCTCGACGAGATTCGCAAGCAATACGTGATGACAGCCCGGATGAAGGGGCTCACCGAGCGACGCGTCCTCTACGGACATGTGTTCCGCAACGCCATGCTGATCGTGGTCGCGGGCTTTCCCGGCGCGTTCATCTCGGCCTTTTTCGCCGGCTCCCTGCTCATCGAGACGATCTTCTCCCTCGACGGGCTCGGCCTCCTGTCCTTCACCGCCATCGTCGGGCGCGATTACCCGATCGTCTTCGCCACGCTCTACATCTTCTCGCTGATGGGTCTGGCGGTGAACCTGCTCTCCGACCTGATCTACACTTGGATCGATCCGCGCATCGATTTCTCGGCGCGGGCGACATGACCAGCCTGCCCCTCGTCATCCGGCCCGAGCGGCCGGGCGACGCCGATTCCATCGAACGCCTCCACGCCCGCGCCTTCGGGCCGGGACGTTTCGCCCGCACCGCCTATCGCCTGCGCGAAGGCGCCCGGCCCATGGCGGATCTCTGCTTCACCGCGCTGGTCGGCACCTATCTCGTCGGCTCGGTCCGTGTCGCTCCTGCAGAGGCGGGAGGGCCGCTGCTGGTTCTGGGGCCGCTCACGGTGGATCCGAGCTTCGGTAAACGCGGCATCGGCGGATCGTTGATGCAGGCGAGCCTCGATGCCGCGCGGGCCGGCGGCCACGGGCTCGTCATTCTGGTGGGAGACGCGCCCTATTACCGCCGCTTCGGCTTCGCGCCGGTGCCGCCGGGCCGCCTGCTGCCGCCGGGACCGGTGGACCCCGCGCGCTTCCTCTGGCTCGAACTCCGTCCCGGCGCCTTGGAGACGGTATCTGGGATCGTCAGGCCCGTTCGTCCGCTCGCAATCTTGGGTGGCGAAACGCGAGGCTGACCCTCCCCAGAGGGTGAGACGCGCGCCACTCCTCTCCCCTCTGCGGGAGAAGGTGGCCCGCAGCCAAGTCGGATGAGGGGAGCGCCATCATCGGAGAGGTCGCCCCCTCTCCCGGTCGCTCCGCGACCACCCTCCCCCGCGAGGGCTATCGCATATGCCGATCCGCCTGTCAGAAACCCGCTGGCACCACCCCGTCATCCCGGGTCCGCGCAGCGGAGCCCGGGATCCAGAAACACAAGTGGTGCAGGACTTTACACTGTCGGCGGCTCTGGATTGCACGCCTCTGGCGCGGCCCTCCGGGTCCGGGCTCGCCTGTGGCGACCCGGAATGACGGCGTGGTGTCATATGCGATCGCCCTGCTCCCCCGCAGAGGGGGGAGGGTCGACAATCTCTACGCCACCCGGCCGCGCCGGCCCTCCACCAGCCACATCGCCAGCACCGCACCGGCCAAAGCCACCAGCGCCCACAGACCGAGCGCCAGGGGATAGACCTCGACGCCGCGAATGACGGCGCTGTCGCTGGGGCGGAAGCCGATCCAATCGGCACCGGCAAGACGCCCACTGCGCACGGCCTGAAGGCGCGGCACCACGGTGGTCCCGCCCGCATCGGCGAGGCGGCGGATCGACCCGCCGGTCCCTTCGGCCAGGGCCTTCAGACGCTCGGTATCGCTGAACACGTCGGTGAGTTCGCGCGGGTTCGGCGGCCCGACGCTGACGAAGGCGATGAGCGAGCCGGAGCGCAGGGTATGGAGCCCGAGTTCCGTCGCTTCGAAGGTCGTGCTGAACAGGCCGGGCTCCCCGGCAGTGAGGGTGAGCGTCCGCTCCGGTCCGGTCGGTCCCTTCACGGTGACGGGGTCGGTGGTCTCGGCCATGGTCTGGCGCTCGACGCGGACTTCGCGGCCATGCCCCGTCGTCTGCGCCCGCAGGGCCTCCTCTTCGAGGGCCGGCTCCTTCATCAGCCAATGGCCGAGGCGGCGCAGCAGGTCGAGATAGGGGCCACCTTCCTGGTAGCCCCGCGCCCAGAGCCAGGCATGGTCGGACAGGAGCAGGGCGACACGGCCCTTGTCCTCCCGCGAGAGAGCGAGGAGCGGCAGGGCGTTCGGCCCCTGCAGGATCGGCTGGATGCCGGGCTTTGTCTGGGCCGAGACGATGCGCAGCCAGTCACCCCAGGCCGGGGGAGAGGCCTCCGATCCCGGCAGGGCGCGGGTGACGGGGTGGCGGGTGCCGGTGCCCGTCAGCGCTGCCTTGTAGGGCTGCTCCACCACGCGGCCATTGGGCTCGCCCGGCAGGATCTGCGAGAGGCGGGTACGGGCGAGGCTCGCCGAGGAGGCGAATTCCGGCCCCGCCGCGATGAGCAGCGCGCCGCCATCGCGGACATAGCGGACGATGTTGTCGAAATAGGCCGAGGGCAGCACGCTCTGGTTGGCGTAGCGGTCGAAGATGATGAGGTCGAAATCCTTGATCTTCTGGACGAACAGCTCGCGCGTCGGGAAGGCGATGAGCGACAGTTCGGAGATCGGCGTGCCATCCTGCTTCTCCGGGGGGCGCAGGATGGTGAAGTGGACGAGATCGACGTTGGCGTCCGATTTCAGCAGGTTGCGCCAGGTCCGCTCACCCTGGTGCGGCTCGCCCGAGACGAGGAGAACGCGCAGCTTCTCGCGGATGCCCTCGATGGGCAGGACGGCGCGGTTGTTGATGGTGGTCAACTCACCGGGCAGCGGCTCGACCTCGATCTCCACGACGTTGGGGCCGCCATGCTCGATCTTGGTGGTCAGCGAGAAGGGCTGGCCGGTGGGGAAGGTGCGACGTCCGATCTCCTCGCCGTCGCGGCGCACGGTGACGGTGGCGTTGCCGGTGCCGCCCCGCTCCATCACCTCGGCGCGGATGGTGAGATCGCGCCCGACGATGCCGAAGCGCGGCGCCTCGATCAGCTTGATCTGCCGGTCGCGCTCGTCGGGATGGCCGGTGACGAGGACATGGAGGGGCGCCTTGATGCCGAGCGCCGCGACATTGGCCGGGATGTCGTGGACCACGCCGTCCGTCAGCATCACCACCCCGGCGAGCCGATCCGGCGGAACGTCGGCAAGCCCCTGGGACAGGGCCGTGAACAGCTTGGTGCCGTCATCGCCGTCCTTGGCGTCCGGCACATCGATGAAGCGGGGCTCGATGTTGCTGAGCGATCCGAAGCGCCTCTGCAACTCGGCCCGGACCGTATCGGTCATAGCCGGACGGTCACCGAGACTTTGCGACCCCGACCGGTCGACGAGGATGGCCGCGATGTCCTTCACCGGCTCGCGGTCCTCGCGCACCAGCGACGGGTTGGCGATGGCCAGCAGCACGAGCCCGAGGGCCAGCGCCCGCAGGATCGCCGTTCGCCCCCGCGCCACGAAGGCGAGAACGACGAAGATGGCCACCAGAACGCCGAACCCGGCAATGACCGGCCAGGGAATGAGGGGGGTGAAGCTGAGGCTCAGCATGGGCTAGCGGCCTCGGTCGTTGTGATGAACTGGCACGGCGTTGCCGCCGGCACCCTTAGCAGGAGACCGAATTCACGCATCTGACCTTGCAGGCAGGCCGCGTCCCTCTCCCCCTTGTGGGGAGAGGTTAGGAGTGGGGGTGGTGCCGCTTGCCTCTGAACTCTGAGGGTCGCCCAACCAACCCCACCTCCAACTCCTCCCCACAAGGGGAAGGAGAGCCGCGCATCCCGAAACACTCGTGAATGCCGTAGCTCTGTGGGAGCGGGTCGAGAGTGGGGAGCGCGTTGTCCGGAGAGGTCGCCCCCTCTCCCGGTCGCTCCGCGACCACCCTCACCCGCAAAGGGGGGAGGGACGAGCCCGTCCCGATACGCAGTCTGAAAGCTCATCACTGTCCCAACCGCTCCAGCAGGGCCGGGACGTGGACCTGATCCGCCTTGTAGTTGCCGGTGAGCGTGTAGATCACGAGGTTGATGCCGCCGCGAAACGACATCTCGCGCTGGCGCTGGTCGCCGCCGACAATGGGGTAGAGCGCCTCGCCGCGCTTGCCCACCGCCCAGGCGGAAGCCAGGTCGTTGCCCGTGATGACGATGGGGGAGACGCCGTCGCCGGCCCGCGCGGGGCGGCGTTCGGCCCCGTCTCCGGCGGGCGGCAGGGTCTCGACCCAGGTCTGGCCGGTGGCGTAGCGGCCGGGAAAATTGTCCACGAGGTAGAAGGCCTTGGTGAGCACATGGTCCGCCGGAACCGGCTCCAGTTCGGGCACTTCCAGCGTGGAGAGCATCTTGCGCAGGTAGGCCCCCTCCGGTGTCGGAGGGCCGCCCGGCCGTGCGGTGAGCGCGTCGCGGGTGTCGAACAGGACCGTCCCGCCATTGCGCATGAAGGCGTCGATCCGGCGGATCGCGGCTTCGCTCGGCTGCGGACGGCTGGCGACGATGGGCCAGTAGATGATCGGATAGAATGCGAGCTCGTCCTTGCCCGGATCGATGCCGATCGGGTCGCCCGGCTCCAGGGCGGTCCGGCTGGCCAGCATCTGCGTCAGGCCGTTGAGCCCGGCGCGGCTGGCCGTATCCGTCGCCTCGTCGCCGGTGACGACGTAGGCCAGACGAGTGGCGAGGGCCGAGTCGAACGTGTTCGGCCGCGCACCCTCCTGCGCATGGGTGCCGCTCGACAGGCCGGCGACGCCGATGCCGGCCACGATGAGCACAGCCGCCGCCCGTCCGGCGAAGCGTCCGAACAGCCCCCCGCGCGACTGGTTGAAGAGGCCGCCGAGCCAGAGGCCGGCGAGGGTGTCGAGGATCAGGAGCATCAGCGCCAGGGTAAACAGCGTGGCGCGCAAGTCGAGGGTGTCTCCGCCGGTGAGCGAACCGGTGCGTGCGTCGGTGAAGGCCGACAGGTCGAGGGGTTTCAGGCGGTCGTCGGGCCTGAGCGCGTTCACGGCGACGCCGCCGTCGGCCGGGCCATAGAATCCGGCCGGGTGTTCGAGGCTGGCGCGCTCGCCGTAATCGTCCGGCACTGCCGTGGCGCCGGCGGGCGGGCTGCCGAGTGCCCCGAAACCGTCGAGGGTCAGGCGAGGCGCCAGGACGGCGGCGGCGGGCCGGGTCGACCCCTCCCCTCCGTTCGGCGCAGCGCTGCCCGACAGGGCGACCACGCGGCGCAGCATGTCGATGAACAGGCCGGAGAGCGGCAAGTTCGACCAAGTCGTGTCGGCGGTGACGTGGAACAGAACGATCTGCCCCTTGCCGCGCTTCTCGGCGGTGACGATGGGCGTGCCATCCTGCAGTGAGGCCCAGGTGCGGCCCGGCAGGTCGCCATCCGGCTCCGCGAGGATCTGGCGGCGCACCCCGATATCGGCCGGGGGGACCAGCCCGGCAAACGGACTCTCTGGGGCAAAGGTCGCGAGCGTCTTGGGGCTGTCCCAGGACAGGGTACCGCCCAGGGTCCTGCCACCCCGGCGCAGGCGCACGGGCACCAGGGTGTCGTTGCCGGCAGCCAAACGCGGCCCGGCGAAGCGCAGCAGCAGACCGCCCTCGTCCACGAAACTCGCCACCCGGCGCATGGTCGCCTCGTCGAGGGCGCCCACATCGGCGAGCACCAGGACCGAGACCTGATTGTCGAGGAGCTGCCCGACGGATTCGGCCACCCCCTTGGCCCCGCGTGCTTCCTGGACATCCGCGAAGGGGGTGAGTGCGCGGGAGAGATAGTAAGTCGGGGCCAGGAGTGGCTGCGCCTGATCGTTGGTGCCGCCGAAGACCAACCCGACGCGGCGGCGCTTGCCGCGCTCGTCCATCAGCGTCACCGCGCCGGCCGAGCGCTCGGCGGCGATCTCGAGCCGGCTGATGCCGTTGCGGAGTTCCACCGGAAGCTCGAACTGAACCTCGGTTTCGGTGGCCCCGTCGGCGAAGCGGAAATCGTGCTCGGCCAGCGGCAGGCCCTTCTGGTCCAGGGCACGGACCACGCCGGCATCGCGGCCATTGGCCGAAGCGCGCAGCACATGGGCGGTCAGCTTGCCGCCGCTCTCGGCCGCGGCGAGGGCCAGAGCCGGTGGCCGGTCGGCGCGCAGGATGGTGAGACGGGCGCCGGCCTTGTTCAACGCGTCGGACAAACCCTTGCCGAACGCGTCGGATGCGGCACCCGCAACGCCATCGGTGATCCAGACCACAGCGACCGCCGGATGGCGGTCGAGGAAGGCTCCGATGGCGGTCAAATGGACGTCGCGTTGCGGTAGATGCGAGCGCGGCGCGACGGCCCGGAGCCGGTCCAGAGCGGCGGCGGGCGTCTTCGCCTCTATAGCCGCCGGGGCGTCGGCCAGGGCGATCACGGCCACAGGGCGACCGTCCCGCGAGGCCGCCTCGATTTCGTCAGTGGCGGCCCGCATGCGCTCGCGCCAATCATGCGCGGCGGAAAACCCGTTATCGATCATGACGATAAGAGGCGTCCGCCCCGATGTCGCGCCGGTACCCGATGGGTTCCAGACCGGCCCCGACACGGCGAGGATCAGGCAGGCGGCGGCAATCATCCGGAGGATCAGCAGCCAGGGCGGGGTCCGCGCCGGAGTCTCGCGCTTGGCCAGCAGGTCGGCCATGATCCGCAGGGGCGGAAACTCGATCCGCTGCGGCCGCGGCGGCGTCACCCGCAGCAAATACCACAATGCCGGCAATGCGATAAGCGCCGCGAGCGCCAGCGGCGCGGCGAAGGTCAGGGGCAATCCGAACATGCGCTGCTCCTCACCCCGTCCCGCGCGCGGCGGCGACCAGCGTGAGGAGACGCAGGGCCGCCTCGCTCGCCGGCCGGTCGGTGCGATGGATCGTCAGGGTCCAGCCCTGTGCTCGGGCGATCTCGGCGAGACCCTCCCGATGCGCGGCGATGCGGGTGCGATAGGCTGCCCCCCACGACGCCGCGTCACCGATATCGAGGCTCATCTTGGTCTCAGGATCGTGCAGCACGGCTTGCCCCGCGAAGGGAAAGGTCTCCTCCACCGGGTCGACCACCATGACGAGATGGCCTCTCGTGCCGGAGCCCGCCAGCGAGCCCACAGACTCTCTAACCTGTTCCAGAGGCGAGAGAAAATCGCTGATTAGGATCGCCTCGTCGAAGCGGCTCGGCGTGGCGCGCGGCGGCATATCCTGCATAAGACCAGCTTTGTCGGCCACCAGGGCATGCGCCATCGTCTCGACAATGCGGCGTGAGGCCGTGGCTCTGGTGAGACCGAGGAGCCCCGCTCGCTCGCCCCCTTCGACCAGGGCATCGGCAACGGCGAGGCCGAGCACGAGGGCGCGCTCGACCTTCGGGCCCTGACCGAGGCTCGACGAGAATCCCATGGAGGCGGATCGGTCGATCCAGAACCAGATATTGTGGGTCGCCTCCCATTCGCGCTCGCGCACGTAGAGCTTATCGTCGCGGGCGGAGCGGCGCCAATCCACCCGCGCCGCCGCTTCCCCAGCCACGAAGGGTCTGAACTGCCAGAAGCTTTCCCCCTGCCCCGCCCGGCGTCTGCCATGCAGGCCATGCGCGAGCGTCGAGGAGACACGGCGCGATTCAAGGATCAAACGCGGCATCCGCTCGGCGAGAGAGAGCGCGCCTTCGGTCTCGTGTCGCCCAGGAGCGCGCTGGGCCGCGTCGAGAACCCGGGTCGCGATCATCCGGCTAAAGCTTCGCAGCCAGCTGGGCGATGATCCCCGGCACGGTCTCACCGTCGGCGCGCGCCGCAAAGCTCAGCGCCATGCGGTGCTTGAGCACGGGCTCCGCGAGCGCCTTCACGTCGGCGACCGAGGGTGCGACGCGGCCTTCGATCAAGGCGCGAGCGCGCACCGCCAGCGTCAATGCCTGACTGGCGCGGGGACCAGGCCCCCATAGAAGCTTTCCCTTCAGAGAAGGATCGCCCCCTTCCGGTCGTGCGGAGCGGACGAGGTCGAGGATCGCGTCCACCACGGCGTCGCCGACCGGCAGGCGACGCACGAGGCGCTGCGCCGTGAGAAGCGCCTCCGTGGACATCACCGCCTGCGGGCTATGGTCCCCGATTCCCGTCGTCTCGATGAGGATCCGACGTTCAGCGGCGCGGTCAGGATAGCCGACATCGATCTCGAGCAGGAAACGGTCGAGCTGCGCCTCGGGGAGCGGGTAAGTGCCCTCCTGCTCAATAGGGTTCTGCGTCGCTAGCACATGGAACGGGCGCGGAAGGTCGTGCCGCTCACCGGCCACCGAGACGAAATTCTCCTGCATCGCCTGCAGCAGAGCGGATTGGGTGCGTGGGCTGGCCCGGTTGATCTCGTCCGCCATCAGCAATTGCGTGAAGACAGGGCCGCGCACGAAACGGAACGAGCGGCGGCGGTCCTGGTCCTCGTCGAGGATCTCGGTGCCGAGGATGTCGGAAGGCATCAGGTCGGGGGTGAATTGAACGCGCCGGGCATCGAGCCCGAGCACGGTGCCGAGCGTCTCGACGAGCTTGGTCTTTGCCAGACCGGGCAGTCCGACGAGCAGGCCGTGGCCACCCGCCAGAATGGTGATGAGGGCGAGGTCGACCACTTTTTCCTGGCCGAAGATGACCTTGTGGATCGCGTCGCGGGCCTGTCCCACCTGGCCGAGACACGCCTCCGCGGTGGCAACGATGCCGTCGTCGAGAGAGGTGGCCGTCGCCGGCGTGGAGCCTGAAGTCATGCGTTCGATCCCGGTTTGCCGCGCGGCCGATGGTCAGGATCGCGGTGGCACGTGGGTGCAGCCTGGCGGCGGCATTGGGAGAGAGTGTGGCGTTCTTTCCCGCATGCTGGCAAGGTCGGCGCGACGACGCAGGCATTTTGCGGTCCCTCGTCGACGGCGAAGGACGATTTCGCGTCTCGGCTACCGCGGGACCCGCTACAAGAATGGCGCATCCGCGATCAGGCTGGAGACGTACAACGTCGGCAACTCACGCTTCTCACCGCTGCGGGAAGTTGCCCGGTGATTCAGAAGTGGCTGAAGGAGCGCGTGGCGAAGGCGTACTCACTGCCGTCCGGCCGGCGGAACGCAGGCGGGCGGTCGCCTTCGACGACCGATCCTATCCGCGCCAGCGGAACCCCCAACGAGAGGGCTTCGGCGATGAACGCCTCGACCCGGTCCGGTGCCACCGCGCAAAGAATCTCGTAATCGTCGCCACCGGTTACAATCGGGCTGATCAGCGACGGATCGAGAGCAAGCGCAGCACGGGCGGCATCGGACAGTGGCACTTTGGAGAGTGTGATCTCGGCAGTCCGACCAGCACCGGCCAGCATCTTCGTCAGATCGCCGGCAAGCCCATCGGAGACGTCCATAGCGGCCCGCGCATGGCGGCGGAGAAGCGGTGCGAGGGCGATACGCGGGCGCGGATGGCGATAGCGGTCGATCAAGACATCGCGACCTTCCCCTCCCAAGCGCTCGGCCCATTCAGGCGTCACCCCCTTCAGGGCAAGTAGGCCTAGTGCCGCGTCGCCGATCGTGCCGCTGACGCAGAGGACGTCACCGATTTCCGCACTCATCCGCCGAACCATGCCGCCGCGCGGCACTTCCCCGAGGGCGGTCACGCCAATCAGGGCGGGACCCGCCGCGCGGACGGTATCGCCTCCGAGGAGCGGGCAATCGAAAGCGATCGCCGCTTCCCTGAGGCCGTCGGCGAAGCCGGCAAGCCACGCTTCCGTCCAGTCGTCAGGCAGGGCGAGCGTCAGGAGGAACCCACGCGGCATCGCCCCCTTGGCGGCGATATCGGACAGGTTCACCCCGAGCGCTTTGCGTCCGATGGATGCGGGAGGGTCGCCGGCCAGGTAGTGGACGCCCGCCACGATCGCGTCTGCAGTCAACACCAGATCGAAGCCGGGACTTGGCACGAGGGTGGCGGCATCATCCCGCAGCCCATCCGCGCCATAGCCAGCCCAGGGCGCAAAGTAGCGCGCGATCAGCCCGTTCTCATCGGAACGAACGGTGGGGGGCGTGATCGTCAAGCGCGCCCGGAGCCGGGGAGCCCGGCGAATTCTGATCCGCGAACCTCACGGGCGACCTTATCGAGGACCGCGTTGACCATGCCGGGCTCGTCGCCGGCATAAAAGCTATGGGCGACGTCGACATATTCAGAGATCGCAGCGCGAGCTGGCACATCCTTGCGGAACATGAGTTCGTAGGCCCCAGCGCGCAGGATAGCGCGCAAAACTGCTTCGATGCGCTTCAGCGGCCAGCCGCTCGACAATGCCTTGTCCAATTGCGGATCGATGGCACGCTGCTCCTCGACGACACCACGCAAGAGATCGCGGAAGAATGAGATTTCGGCGGGGGGCTGTTCGACGCCGTCGACGTCGCGGCCGATCCAATACGCCTCGAACTCGGCAAGTGCTTCGATGACGCCCTTGTCGGAGATTTCCATCTCGTACAGCGCTTGAACCACGGTGAGGCGTGCGCCGCTGCGCTCGATCGTCTTGGCCATGGGGTTCTCAATCCTCTCCCACGGGCGCGGCAGCCGCGGCACGTTTGAGCGCCAGGACAGCCAGGGCTGCCTCCGCGGCACCCGCACCCTTGTTCAGGTCGGAAACGCGGGCGCGGGCAAGCGCCTGCTCTATCGTTTCCACCGTCAGAATGCCGTTTCCGAGGGGAAGGCGACCCACCACGGACAAGTCCATGAGAGCCCGCGCGCTTTCAGTCGCTACGATGTCGTAATGACC
Source organism: Methylobacterium sp. CM6241 (assembly GCF_054817845.1). NCBI lineage: Bacteria > Pseudomonadati > Pseudomonadota > Alphaproteobacteria > Hyphomicrobiales > Methylobacteriaceae > Methylobacterium > Methylobacterium sp. CM6241. Next base: position 2,363,736 of record NZ_CM139246.1, on the reverse strand, counting down.
GGTCTCGCCACGGATGACGCAGCCCAAGGCAACAGCAGCGTCATAGGGCTGACCTGCACGAGCGGCCTCCTCCACCAGAATGGCAATGGCGGCTGGGATCTCGAGGGCACCTGGCACCGTCACCACGATGCCCTCGGCCTCCGCTGCGTCGAGGGCACCCTGTGCTCCGGCAAGAAGCTCATCGGAAATGTCGTCGTAATATCGCGCTTCTACCACGAGGACGCGCGCGCCCTTCACGTTTGTAGGCGTTGCCGGCCGGGCGGCGGGTGAAGGCGAAACCATCGTAGGCCTTGTCTGTAGTGGCGAAGGGCAAGATCGGCACGGATGTGACGAATGAGCCGTTAGCGCGGATCGTTGGCGTCGCCACCCAGTATGACCGGGTCAGCCCGGTTCGAAATCTTGCGACCGATGACGCCTGAGACGTGGACCGGCGACGAGTCGTTCGCGGTGGGCGAGCGATAGACTGAAGGGTGGCGTATCACAAGATAGCGCGTCAGGAGGCGCGATCCTCGAACAGGCGGGCAGCATAGCGAGCGATCAGGTCGACCTCTAAATTGAGCTTGTGGCCGGTTCGTCGGTCACCCCAGGTCGTAACCGCCAGGGTGTGCGGAATGAGCAGGACCGAGAAGAGGTCTCCGTCCACGGAGTTGACCGTGAGTGACGTTCCGTCGAGGCAGATTGACCCCTTCTCTGCAATGAAGCGCGATACGGATGACGGCGCACGCAACACGAATCGGTCGCTCGGTGCCCATTGCGGATCGCCGGTCCCACCCGTCACGCTCTCGCGAGCGACGATCTCGGTGACGCCGTCCACATGCCCGGTCACAAGATGGCCGCCGAGCTCATCCCCAATCTTCAACGAACGTTCGAGGTTGAGGCGCGTACCTTCAGCCCAGCCGCCAACGGTGGTCCGCGCGAGAGTTTCGGCCGCGGCGTCAATGGCAAAGATACAGCCCTTGGTTTCGCGCTCGATCGCCACCACGGTGAGGCAGGGACCGGAACACGCAATGGATGCACCGAGGGCGATGGTTGCGGGATCGTAGGAGGACCGGATGCGGATTCGGCGCAGACGCTCATCACCCTCGACACTGAGGACCGATCCCACATCGCTTACCAAGCCAGTGAACATCTAGACGCTCCGTTCGTAGGTTACACACTGGTCCGGTCCGAAAGCGCGAGTTTCGGTAATGCTGAATTCGGGCTCTTGGAGGCGCGCCGTCAACGCATCGCCGACTGCCGGAAGGCCTCCCCCGCCGATGGCACGAGGGCCAGTCACGAGTGTGCAGACATCCACCAGATCCGCGGCTGCAAGCGAATCGGCGAGGTGGGGACCGCCTTCGCAGCAGATCCGTGTCACTCCACGCTCGGCCAGTTGTGAGAGCGCGGCAGAGAGGTCGATCCGACCATGTGAGCAGGCCTCGACCTGGATCGTTTCGACCCCAAAAGAGACGAGCATCCGCTTGGCGTGAATGGGAGCCGATCGTGTCGTCACCACAAGAGTCGGGATGTCCCGTGCGCTTCGCACGAGGTGAGAGGCCGGCGAGAGGCGAAGTGTCGAATCGAGGATGATGCGCAGCGGCGATCGGTGCGAAAGGCCAGGCAGTCGCACCGTCAGCGACGGATCGTCAGCCCGTGCCGTTCCGATCCCTACGAGAATTGCGTCGGCATGAGCACGCCAGAGATGGACCGCGCCATCGGCAATGGGGCCCGTGATGCGAAGGCGCTCATCCGGGGCGCCAGCCGCAAAGCCGTCCAGGGTACGGGCAAGCTTGAGATGTAGGCTGGGACGTTTCTTCGTCACGCGGGTGACGTGTCCGCGATGATCCCTCGCAGCCTCGTCGCAGAGTACATCCTGTGTCACGGCGATACCGGCTTGGGCGAGGCGGGCATGGCCCCTCCCCGCCACGCGCGGATCCGGGTCTGCGATCGCAGTGACGACACGAGTGATTCCCGAGGCGATGATAGCGTCGACACAAGGGGGGGTGGCACCGTGGTGAGAGCAGGGCTCGAGTGTGACGTAGAGAGTCGCTCCGCGCGCGCGCTCCCCGGCCATCGCGAGAGCAAGAGGCTCTGCATGGGGACGGCCTCCCGATGCCGTTACGCCCTGCCCTATGATGCGCTCCCTGCCCCTCTCATCCGCGACCACCACCGCGCCGACGGAGGGATTAGGCCAGGTCCGCCCGAGATTGCGCCTGCCGATCGCCAGAGCCAGGCGCATGAAGCGGCGATCATCCGTGCTGGCTGTCTGATAGTCGTTCATGACCGCCCTCGCGTCTGGCGCTTCGCAGGCGGTTTGGCCGCCGGGCTACCACCGGCCAAGACTTCATGGAGAGCGTGTCGGTCGCTCATTCCATCGTCTCGTAGCCTCGTGATACCGGGAGTATCACCGAGGGTTCCTAGCAACGCCTTGAAGTCGCTCGCCTCGCGGAAGTTCTTGTAAACCGAGGCGAAGCGGACATAGGCCACGTCGTCTAGCCCCTTTAGCCCCTCCATCACCAATTCACCGATGGCCTCGCTGGCAATCTCAGCCTCGCCGCCGCTTTCGAGTTGGCGGGTGATCCCACTGACCAGACGTTCGATCCGTTCCGGATCCACCGGCCGTTTGCGGACGGCCACGTCGATAGAGCGTTGAAGCTTATCGCGATCAAACGGTACGCGCTTACCCGAGCGCTTGAGCACCGTCAGTTCCCGCAGCTGCACTCGCTCGAAAGTGGTGAAGCGGCCGCCGCAGTCCGGGCAGACCCGCCGCCGGCGGATCGCTGCCGAATCATCGCTGGGACGCGAATCCTTCACCTGGGTGTCGGGACCGCCGCAATAGGGACACCGCATCGGGCGGATACCTGCATGGTTGGTGAAAAAATGAGAACGGCCGCGGATATGGCGATCCGCGGCCGTCTCTATCATGAGGTCGTCTGCGAGGGCACCCGCAGACGGAGGCTTCAGCCGTAGATCGGGAAGCGGTGCGTGAGGGCGTGGACCTTGTCCTTCACCGCGGCCTCGATCGCCGGATCTCCGCCTTCACCTTTGGCCACCAGCCCGTCGAGTACCTCAATGATGAGGGCGCCGATCTGCTTGAACTCCGCAACGCCGAAGCCGCGCGAGGTGCCGGCAGGTGTGCCGAGGCGGATGCCCGACGTGATCGTCGGCTTGGCCGGATCGAAGGGCACGCCGTTCTTGTTGCAGGTGATGTGGGCGCGGCTGAGTGCGGCTTCCGCCGCCTTGCCGGTCAGGCCCTTCTTCTGAAGGTCCACCAGCATGAGGTGGTTGTCGGTCCCACCGGACGTGATGTCGTAGCCGCCGGAGATCAGGGTATCGGCGAGCGCCTTGGCGTTCTCGATCACCTGCTTGGCGTAGATCTTGAACTCGGGCTTCAGTGCCTCACCGAAGGCCACGGCCTTGCCGGCGATGACGTGCATGAGCGGTCCGCCCTGCAGGCCGGGGAAGATCGCCGAATTGAACTTCTTGGCGAGCGCCTCGTCGTTCGTGAGGATCATTCCGCCGCGCGGGCCGCGGAGTGTCTTGTGGGTCGTCGTAGTGGCGACATGGGCGTGTGGGAACGGCGACGGGTGGACACCGGCCGCGACGAGACCCGCGAAATGGGCCATGTCCACGAAGAAATAAGCTCCGACCGCATCGGCGATCTCGCGGAACTTGGCAAAGTCCCAATGACGCGGGTAGCCCGAGCCGCCAGCGATGATGACCTTGGGCTTATGTTCATGGGCCAGACGCTCAACCTGTTCCATGTCGATGCGCTGGTCGTCACGACGCACGGTGTAGGAGACGGGCTTGAACCATTTGCCGGACACATTCGGCGGGGCGCCGTGGGTCAGGTGGCCGCCAGCAGCGAGGTCGAGGCCCAGGAAGGTGTCACCCGGCTGCATAAGAGCCATGAACACGCCTTGGTTCGCCTGACTCCCGGAATTCGGCTGAACGTTTGCGAATCCGCAATCGAACAAGCGCTTAGCGCGCTCGATTGCAAGGTTCTCAGCGATGTCGACGAACTCGCAACCACCATAATAGCGACGGCCGGGATAGCCTTCCGCATACTTGTTGGTGAGGACCGAGCCCTGGGCTTCCAGGACCGCACGGGAGACGATGTTCTCCGACGCGATCAGTTCGATCTCGTGCTGCTGCCGACCGAGTTCCTGGCCCACCGCCTTCGCGACTTCCGGATCCGCGTCGGCCAAGGATGCGCTGAAGAAGGAATTCGAAAAATGCTTGTCGCTTGCAGTACCGGCGCTCATGGAAAGCCTCGATTGTTGAACGGGCGAGGGCGTCCGTTATCCGCTGGCGTAGGGCGGGCGGTCGCTCGAAGCGTGATTTACTACACGTGCCGCGGGGCGAGGCCAAGCACAGCTAATTTGTAGCCCCGGGCAAAAAAAATTCGGTGCATCCTGTATTTGTCGGTGCGCCAATGACATCCGCGGGATACTGGCCGCGCCGATCGAGAGTTTGGCGACCCTATGTCGCGACGCTTGCATGCATGTATCGCGCTCGAAAGCTGTCGGCGTCTCGCGACTAAGGGGCGAGCAGGAGCCGCGTCATACCATGGCGGCGAACCAAGCTTTCTCGAGGCGATCTGTTTTCCAAGACCTGCGATCGTAATTCAAAACCAAAGAGGCGGGATTCGCACCCGAATCCCGCCGCCCGCTTTCGCGCACATAAGTGAAGCGATTAGTTCTCTTCGTCACCCGGTTCGAAGGTCTGAATTTGCTCAGCGCTGGCGACCGGAGTCGGCCCAGACAAGGTTGAAGGCACATTGACACCGTCGCGCTTGTAGATGTCGTCGCGGAACTGGACGAGACCGTCTGGGGTCGCCCAGGCCGTGATGTAGGTCCAGTAGACCGGAACCGGGCTGCTCAGAGTCGCGTCGACGCGCTTGCCGCTCTCGATCGCCTGTTCCACTTGGTCGCGGCCCCAACCGGGCGTGTCCTTGAGAAGCCAGGTGATGTACTCGCGCACATTCTGGACGCGAACACATCCGGAAGAGATGAAGCGGAAATCGTCTCCGTACACACCCTTCGAATTTGTGTCGTGCATGAACACGCCATGCGGGTTCGGGATATTGATGCGGACGATTCCCATCGAGTTAAAATCGGCGCCCGAGTCCTGACGGTAGCGATAGCGCGTACCCTCATCCGAGTTCCAGTTCACCGAGGCCGGCGAAATCTCGGTGTCCCCAGTGAAGATGCGGATCTTATTCTCGGTAAGGTAATTCGGATCCTTCTGCATCTTGGGGATGAGGTCCTTCTTCACGATGGAAGCCGGAACCGTCCAGAAGGGGTTGAAATTGATCTGCGTCGCCTTGGTATTCATGATCGGCGACTGACGGTCGATCTTGCCGACGCCGGCGGCGTGCAAGGTCACGACTTGGCCATTCTCTACCGTCTGGACCAGGGCGGCGGGAATGTTGGTGATGACGAAGCGATTGCCGAGATTGCCCGCGTAGGAGCGGAGGCGGACGGCGTTCACCTCGAGCTGCTTCAGGCGGATATCGGCCGAGACGTTCATCGCCTGCTGGGTGGCCATGCTCATGGAGCCGGTCTGGCTCAGACCGTGACGGGCCTGGAAGCGCTTCACCGCAGCGGCGACGTAGGAATCGTAGACACCCGAGCTGCCCGACGCCGAGTCGATGTCGCCGGTCACGGCGAGACGAGCGCGCAGAGCCGCCACAGCTGGACCCTTGGCGCCGACGCGCAGGCGATCCGCGCCGGAGACCGGGCGCCAACCGCCGCGTGCGACGATGTCCTTGTAGCGTTCGACCATCTGCTCTGTCGCCGCCATCGTCTGCGGAGAAAGAATCGGTGTCGAGGAACGCTGCACCTGCATCGTTGCAGGCGATGCATAATCCTGGGCCCACTCCGCCTGAGCGAAGCCGGCCGCTTCGCGCGCAGTGGCCGTTTGGGCGAAGGCGGCGGCGCTGGCGAGAAGCGCGAAGCCCAGCGAGCGGGCGATGGGAGCCTGTTTCAGCATCGGACGGAAACTCTAATCTGACCTGTGAAGCGGCACGAGGCCGTCGGGGCATGGTTGGGGTGGATACCGACCACCGAAAGTCCTGTGCCGCGAACGTGTCGGGGCACGGTTAAGAAGTCATGCCGTCCGGGCTAGATTGTGGCGCGGCCGCGATAAATCACAGGCTGTGCTGTACTGCAGCGCACATGCAACATGACGGCTCGTCCGATTGTGAAAGAGATGGCGGGATTATGTCCGTTGCGCTAAGCGCTGAAGGATGATGTCGCGGGATTCAGGGGCTGGCGGCTTGCGCGCGATCACTGCTGTGATCGCGCTCTACGCGTTGGTTCTTCAGGTCTTCCTTGGCACCCTGATGCCATTGCCCTCCCTCGGCCATGTCGGTCCGCTCTGCTCGAGTCTGACCGATGGGACGGATACCGATCAGAGCCCGGCGAAGTCCGGGCACGGCAAACACGACTTCTGCTGTACGTCCGCGTCCGCCGTTGCAGTGGCGACAGTGATTGGGCTCGTCTCGAGCCCGACGGTCTGGCCGCTCCCGGCGGGCATCCGCCTGACATGGCTTACTGAGGCCCGACCCGGTGGGCGCGGTCCCCCTGGCACCATTCATCAACCGCGTGGTCCTCCTATCGTCTGAAGTGATCCGAAATCTCGATCCCTTCAGACACGGACAGCCATCATGAAACGGATAGTGCGGGCAGAACTTGCCGCGACCCTTCTCCTCACCGTCTCGACCAATGTCGCTTTCTCTCACGCCACGCTCGAGCGGAAGGAGGCCAGCCCGAACGCCACTTATCGGGGCGTCATTCAGATCACCCATGGCTGCGAAGGCACGCCGACGAAACGCGTGAGCGTGACCATTCCAGAGGGCGTCATCGGTGCCAAACCGATGCCGAAGCCCGGCTGGACCCTGTCCTTGGAAAAAGCTCCCTATGCCAAGGCCTATCCATATTACCACGGCGATATTTCAGAAGGCGTGAAAACTATAACCTGGAGCGGAGGTGAACTGCCCGACGATCAGGTCGACGAATTTACGTTCCTCGCCCGTGTCACGGATACATTCGCTCCCGGTGCGATCGTGTACTTTCCTGTGGAGCAGGATTGCATGAAGGGCGCGTATCGCTGGAGCGAGATTCCCGCAACGGGCCAGAACGCTAACTCGTTGCAATCTCCCGCTCCCGGCGTGACCATCGTTGCCGCGCGCACTAAATCGTCGTCGAGCGCTGCGTCCTCCCCTGCGAACACCATCCAGGCCGGTGATCTCGTCATCGATACACCGTGGATGCGTGCCACTCCCGGTGGCGCGACGGTTGCTGGCGGCTACGTCCGGATCACGAATACCGGAACGCGCCCGGACACGCTGATCTCCGCCTCTATTCCGTTGGCTAGCACCGGTTCAATCCATTCCATGACCATGGATGGCGGGGTGATGAAGATGGCCGCGGTGGATGGCGGCCTCGTCATCAAGCCCGGCGAAACCGTGGAGCTCAAGCCCGGCGGCTTCCATTTGATGTTCGAAGGGCTGAGTGCGTCGCCGAAGGTCGGTGAACCGGTTTCCGGGACACTGGGCTTTCAGCGCACGGGTGAGGTGCGAGTCACCTTCGCCGTCGCTCCGATCGGCGCCAAGGCCCCTAATGCGCCTGCTGCGACCGAACCCGCGGCCGGACATCATCAGCACTGACGAATCACGTCGACGAATCGGTTTCCCCTGGGGAACACGATGCCGGATTTGATCCCAGGCTTTCCGTTGCCGCGTGATCGCCTGGGCTAAGGCCGATCCCATCTCTTTCTCTTTCAGGATCCGCTGCTCCTCCGCGCTGACCGCGCGGAGTGATTGAGGGCGCGGGGTCCGGAGCCTATTTCCATGCAGAATTCCTACTTCGGAAGTGCGCTCGCCTTCCTACTTTTGTCCTCGACATCGGCCCTCGCACAAGAAGTGGCCAATGCCGAACTGCCAGAACTCAGCGTTCAGGGCGCTTCGGCCGGGTCCCTCACGGTGCCGAGCGTCGCGGCGCAACGCGCTACGGTGAATGCCACCGTCGGGTCCGTCGCCTTCGTCGATGCCAAGGACTTTCAGAACCGCTACGCCAATACGCTACGCGATGTTCTCAAGGATACACCCGGTGTCTTTGTGCAGCAGCGTTATGGTCAGGAAATGCGCCTTTCCCTGCGCGGATCGGGCATCTCGCGCGGTTTTCACCTCCGCGGCATCGAGCTGCTTCAGGACGGATTTCCGGTGAATGCCGCCGATGGAAGCGGTGATTTCTACCAGATCGATCCCCTCGCCCTGCGCTCCGTCGAGGTCTACAAAGGCGGCAACGCCTTGACCTACGGCGCCACGACGCTCGGAGGGGCGATCAACTTCGTGACACCGACGGCGCAGACCGCCCTTGCGCCAAACGTCGTGCGCGTCGATGGCGGCAGCTTTGGTGCGATCCGCGAGCATTTCCAGTTCTCGCGTTTATCAGGACCAGCCGATTTCCTCATCAGTGGTACGATCACCAATGCTGATGGGTTTCGGGATCACGAGGCCCAGCGGACGCAGAACTTCAACGCCAATCTCGGCTATCAGCTAGCCCCCGGTGTCGAAACGAGATTCTATGTCGGCATTTACCTTACAGACCAGAAGCTCCCCGGCACCCTGAGCCTGTTCAACAGTCTGAAAAATCCGACCATCGCGAATCCTGGCGCCATTGCGGGCAATCAGTCCCGGAAGGTGGAGACTGAGCGCGTCGCCAACCGAACCTCGTTTGCCCTCGACGTCGGCAAGCTCGATATCGATACCTGGGCGATCCACAAGTCGCTCTACCATCCGATCTTCCAGGTCATCGACGAGGATGGCTGGACATACGGTATCTCACCTCACTGGGCCGGCACCTTCGACATCGCGGGCTACCGCAACGACACGATCCTGGGTCTGCGCGCGTTTGCCGGGCAGAACTCGTCGCTTCGCTTCGCCAATCTTTCCGGGCAGCGGGGCGCGCAGACTCTGAATGCGCTCCAAAGTTCATCGAATTACGAGGCTTACGGTGAGAACCGCTTCTGGTTCCTCCCTGATGTCGCGCTGATGACGGGCGCGAAGGCCTTCTCGTCGAACCGGACCTATAGCGACAAGGGCGGCTTCGGCCCGAACTCCGGCGCCAAATTTGACAACCGGACCTATCAGGGCCTCAACCCGAAACTTGGTGTGATCTGGCAGCCTGTGCCGGATGTCCAGGTCTTCGCCGACATCACCCGTTCACGCGATGTGCCCGACTTCACTGATCTGACCCAGACCATCGGGGTAACGACGCAGTTCGTGCCGCTTCAGGCTCAACGCGCCTGGACTTACGAAGCAGGCACGCGCGGCCGGCTCGATGGGATTGCCTGGGACGTGACGCTCTATCGGTCGGAAGTTCGGGATGAGCTAGTCAATTTCAGCGTCAATCCGGGACTGAACATTCCGGCAGCTACGTTCAATTCACCGCGTACGATCCACCAGGGTGTCGAGGCGGCAATGACCCTCGACCTCGTTCGCGACGTCACCGGCAGTGGCGACCGTATCTCGGCTTCGCAGATCTGGACGCATAACGACTTTCGCTTCGTCGGAGACCCGCAATTCGGAGACAACCGCATCGCCGGCATCCCGCAGGACGTGTTGCGGAGCGTCGTGACCTACACCCATCCGAGCGGTTTTCACCTGAGCCCGTCAGTCGATTGGGTACCGCGCGGAGCTTTCGCGGATCATGCCAACACCCTTCAGGTGCCCGGCTACACCCTCGTCAACGTCCAGGCCGGTTTTGACTTTGCCAACGGAGTTTCGCTGTTCCTGGATGCGAGAAACCTGGGGGATATCCGATATGTCTCTGACATTTCGGTGTTGAACGACGCGGCCGCGATGGGCGGCAATCCGATCGCGTTCTATCCCGGCACCGGCCGCAGCGTATTCGGGGGGATCCGCGCCTCGTTTTGACGGCAGGTCGAATGGAGCCGCCTATTCACGCCAGCAGAAGGGCGTTTGATATCGGCACTTTTCTTCGATCGACCGGCGCCGTTATGGCGACACTTCCCGGACCACCGCTCGCCCGAGCGTCGGGTGTCCGGGAAGGGAGAGAGGCAGCCTAATACAATCCGCCTGCCTGCGCCGCACGGTCTGCATCCGCAGGCGCTGCAGCGGGCGCGGAAGGTGCAGCCACATAAGCGTCCGGCGGGGCAGTGCCCGGCTTGAAGGCTTCGAGGATCGTACCTGAACCCTCGCCCGAGCCGGCGCGCATGCCGGAGGCGACATTGACGCGGATCAGCTTGATCCCCGGAGGCACGCGGAAGGGGGTCGGTGGCTTGTCTTTAAGAGCCTGCTTGAGGAAGTCGAGCGCGATGGGCGCCGACAACCCGCCGCCGGTGGCCCGGTCGCCGAGTGAGCGAGGCTTGTCGAAGCCGAGATAGACACCGACCGCGAGATCCGGCGAGAAGCCCACGAACCACGCATCCTTGGCGTCGTTCGTCGTTCCAGTCTTACCGGCAAGGGGCTTCCCAACCTGTTTCAGGATCGTCGCCGTGCCGCGCTGGACCACACCCTCCATGATGGAGACCATCTGGTAAGCCGTCAGCGGATCGAGGACCTGCTCCGAATCGTCCACGAGCTTGGGCTCATCCTGGCCGGACCACTTCTCGGCATCGCACCCAAGGCACTTACGGTTGTCGTGCTTATAGATGGTCTCGCCGACGCGGTCCTGAATCCGGTCGATCAAGGTCGGACGGATGCGGCGGCCACCATTGGCCAGCATGGAATAGGCCGTGACCATACGCATGACCGTGGTCTCGCCGGCCCCAAGGGACATTGGCAGAACAGGGAGCATGTCGTCATAGACGCCGAAGCGGCGGGCATATTCGGCGATGAGCGGCATGCCGACATCCTTGGCCAGCCGCACGGTCATCAGGTTCTTCGAATGCTCGATGCCGTAGCGCAGCGTGTGCGGACCACCCGACTTGCCGTCATAGTTCGAGGGCGACCACGCTTCCTGGCCTGGTCCAGCCTCGATGGTGATCGGTGAATCCTGCACGATCGAGGACGGGGTGTAACCATTGTCCAGGGCCGCCGAGTAGACGATCGGCTTGAACGAAGAGCCCGGCTGGCGCTGGGCCTGTGTCGCTCGGTTGAACTGGCTCTCGTCATAGGAGAAGCCGCCGACCATGGCGTGGACGCGCCCGGTGAACGGGTCCATCGCGACGATGGCACCAGAGATTTCTGGGCGCTGACGGAGGCGATACTGTCCGCGACCGCCGTCTATAGCTTCGACATAAATGACATCACCGGCGTTCAGCGCGGCCGAGGGTGAGCGACCGGTCCAACGAGTACCGTCAGCGGCGATTGTTCCGGTCTCGCGCTCCTTCGAGACTTGGCCAGAGGCTTCGCGGCGGGGCTGAAGACCGATCTGGGCGACGCCGCCCGTGGTGCTCAGGACGACGGCAAGCCGCCATGGCTGCACGTCGCCAAGGCCCGGAACTTCCGCTACGGCGAGGCCCCAATCACGACCGACGAGATCGACCTTGGCCTGCGCGCCGCGCCAGCCATGCGACTGGTCGTATCGGATAAGGCCGTCCACCAGTGCCTTGCGCGCCCAGGCCTGCATCTTCGGATCGAGGGTCGCGCGTACGGAGAGGCCACCCTCATACAGCTTCTTCTCGCCGTAGCGCTCGGTGATCTCTCGCCGGACCTCTTCGGTGAAGTAGTTGGCGTTCGCCGCGTTGGCAAAGGCCACGCGCGGGTTCACGCCCAGCGGCATCTTGCGGGCAGCCTCACCTTCTTCCTTGGTGATGTACCCGTTCTGGGCCATCAGGCCGATGATCTCGTTGCGGCGGTCGAGGGCCTTCTGGGTCTGACGGTAGGGGTGGTAGTTGTTCGGGCCCTTCGGCAAAGCGGCGAGATAAGCGGCCTCGTTGATGGTCAGTTCGTGGACGGACTTGCCGAAATAATCGAGCGCCGCGGCGGCAACCCCGTGTAGGTTGCGACCGGGCACGATGGTGCCGAGGAAGATTTCGTTCAGATAGAGTTCGAGGATCTTGTCCTTCGAATAGGTCGATTCGATCCGAAGCGCGATCAGCGCCTCCTTGATCTTGCGGTCGAAGGTCTGCTCGTTGGTGAGCAGGAAGTTCTTCGCCACCTGCTGTGTGATGGTCGAGGCGCCCTGCTTTTTGCCGCTCTTGGCATTGGTCAGAATTGCGCGAACGACACCTTCGGGGTCGATGCCGCCATGCTTATAGAAATTCTTGTCCTCGGCCGAGAGGAAGGCCGCCACCACGACCTTCGGCATCGCCTGGATCGGTAGGTAGAGACGGCGCTCGTTGGCATATTCGGCGAGCAGGCTGCCATCCGCCGCGTGGACGCGGCTCATCACCGGCGGCTCGTAATTGGCGAGCGCGGCGTGGTCGGGCAGGTCCTGGCTGTAGGTGTAGTAAAAATACGCCCCGGCTGCGGATAGCAGTACGAACAGCATCGCACCGATGCTGAACAGGAAGCCGAAGAAACGAAGGATGAAGCGCATCCGGGTCCCGTCCGTCGATGATCTGCCGCTGCCGGTCCGGCCGAGAGGCGAGGATGACCGAGACCTCGATTATCCCGGAAAGGCAAGAGTGACGCGACGACCCGTGATCGACCGGAGGCGGTGGAACGCCTGTTCCGAGGCCGGGGCGCCGTGAGCCCCGGTTTCACACCGTATCTATGGTGAAACTGGGGCGATTGCCGCAGAGCGGCGCGGCGGCACAGGCCGGGTCAGCGAAGTGCGGTTGGCGAAGAACGCGTCGATCGCCTTCGCCATGCCCCCGGTGACGTCAGCGCGCCAAGCTTCGGATTGAAGCATCTCAAGGTCGCGCTTGCTCGACAGGTAGCCGAGCTCAACCAGCACCGAAGGCACGTCGGGCGAGCGTAGGACCACGAAGCCGGCCTCACGATGAGGCTTGTTGCTCAGCTCCATCACGGGGCTGAGATAGGACATCAGCCCTTTGGCGAAGCCCGACGAGAAGGTCCGCGTCTCGCGCAGGGTCAGTTCCTGGAGGATGTCGGCGATGTGGCCGGGGCCTTCGCTGGAATCCGTGCCGGCGGTCGAATCCGCCTTGTTCTCACGCTCAGCGAGCTTGGCCGATTCGGCGTCAGTGGCCTTCTCGGAGCCGGTATAGATGGTGGCGCCACGCACCTGCGGCGCGGAGGAAATGGAATCGGCGTGAATCGAGACGAAGAGGTCGGCGCTCGCCTCGCGGGCGATCCGCACGCGCTCTGACAGCGGTACGAACACGTCACGATCTCTGGTCATCCGGACACGGTAACGGCCGGAGGCTTCGAGCTTCCCGACAAGAGCCTGGGCGAAGCCGAAGACGATGTCCTTTTCAAAAACACCGCTGGCGGCGATAGCGCCCGGATCGATTCCGCCATGGCCAGCATCGATCATAATGAGTGGTCGGGAATCGGTCGGCTCCGCCACGGCTTCCTTTCGGCTTGGCGGAGATGGGTCGTTGGAAACGGCGGCTCGGCGGAAGGCGTCGCGGTCGGCTCTCTGGAACTCGACCGTCAGCAGAATGGCGCCGTCACGCGTACGTGTCGTCGTCTCGATTCGTCCGACTGTAGCTGGTTGCGCGAGATCGACGACGATGCGGGAGCGTCCGGGCGCAAACAGGCCGTAGCGGAACGAGGAAACCAAGCCTTCGCGGTGGCGGCCGGTTTCTGGCCCAAGCTGAAAGTTCACTTCCGCGAGGTCGATGACCGCCCGGTCCGGCCGCTCCATAACGAAGACGCGTGCCTCGATGGGTTTTGACAATGTCAGTGTCAGCTTCGTCGAGCCGCTCGAACCGACGGAAAGGTCGGCGGCAATGGCGACCGCCGATTGTTGGCTGGATGCCGCTGGGCTGGTTCGCAGACCGTCCTGGGCCACGACCGGAACGGCCGCCGCGACGACACACAGAATCAAGGTGGAACGGAGCAGGCGAGCGAGAGGCGGCATCGGTCCGGCAGTCGTTGTCCTGGAACCATAAGGTCCTTCGGAAGCGCGAGCGTTCGCTAAGGGATACGATCAGGATGGTTAACCGTTCCTATCGTCCCTGATTCGCAAGGTGGCTAGGATGGTGCCGTGGGGCGACAGGTGCGAGTCGGATGCCGCGCACCCGACTACGGCGGCAAAGTTGAGACGGCGGCTGCGTTGCTGCTTGCCAAGCGCCCGCGACGATCTGTAATGGTAGTGTCCCTTCCCGGGTGCCGTGCGGTCGTCACCGTGGCCCGCGGGTGCGTCATGGCTTTTCGCCGCGTCGCCTCGCAGTCGGCTCTCCGCGTCAAGTTCGCCGGTAACTTCAATCCGGGTGGGTATCGGTGCATGCGGCGATTGTTTCGCCGAAGCGCCGTTCTTGAAATCAGCGGCCGGCGATTGCCCGGCTTCAAATTATTCGTGAGGTCAGGGAGCGGATGGGCGGACGCACAGCATCGGTTGCCGTTGCTCGTGTTCAAAGCGTACGCGTTTCGCGTGGCGCCGGTTCCCCGTCGGCCCTGGCCAGGTTCAACCCCAGTCGCGCCGATCACCGGCGCCTAGCGGCGGTTGACGGCAATCCCTTCCCTAAAGCCCCCTTGGCCCGCTTCTGTGGGCCTAAGCGTGCTCTCCCCTCGACGGCCGATGGGCCGGGATCGGGCAGCGCTTCGCCGGGACAATTCGGCTGCAGAAGGACGACGTCGACCGCCATGAAAGTTCGTCATGGCCAACAACAACAAGATGCTCATCGATGCGATGCACCCGGAAGAGACCCGGGTCGTCACGGTGCATGGTTCCCGGGTTGAGGAGTTCGACTTCGAGGCGGCGAACCGCCGGCAGCTTCGGGGCAATATCTACCTCGCGAAGGTGACCCGAGTGGAGCCATCGCTCCAGGCTGCGTTCATCGAATATGGCGGCAACCGCCACGGCTTCCTCGCCTTCAGTGAGATTCATCCCGACTATTACCAGATCCCCCTCGCGGATCGTCAGGCACTGTTGGAAGACGAGGCGAGGGATGCCGAGGAGCATCGCGAGCGCGAGGAGCGTAAGCCACGCCGGCGCTCGCGCGGTCGCCGCGCTGAAGCCGCATCCGCCAAGACCAGCGATACGGTGAGCGTCGAGGACGTGTCCGAGGCCGTCGCGGCGCGTTCTTCCGACGACGCGACGCCGCAGGATCACACACCGCAGAACAACGAATCGGGTGAACATCCCATCGTGCCCGAGGCTGTCGGGACGCCTGATTCTGTCGTGTCCTCGGAGAATGCCGTCGACGAGTCTGTGAAGGACGAGGCCACTTCAGCCGATCCCGTCACGCCTGACGCCACTTTCATCAAGCCCGGTTCGGACGCGTCGTCGGACCTGCCGCCCGCATCCCTCGAAGGCGAGGCTGCTGCTCCCGTCGAGGGCCCTGCCCTCAACTTGGAGAGGACGGCTCCCTCAGAGGATGCTGTTGAAGAGCCGTCGCCTGAAGCCCATCCGGATGCCTCGGTTGCCGAAGAGGAGACCGATGAGGACGACGATTCCGATGAAGACGAATCGGATGAGGACGATGATTCGGACGACGAGGACGACTCCGATGACGAAGATTCGGACGACGAGCATGAAGGCGAGGATGGCGAGCACAAGATCGCCCAGGTAGGTGGCAACGGCGACGCGCTGGCCGAGATCCCCGAGCGGCCGCGCACCTATCGCCGTCATTATAAGATCCAGGAGGTCATCAAGCGTCGCCAGATCATCCTGGTTCAGGTCGTCAAGGAAGAGCGCGGCACCAAAGGCGCGGCGCTCACCACGTACTTGTCGCTGGCGGGTCGGTATTCCGTGCTGATGCCCAATACCGGTCGTGGTGGCGGCATATCCCGCAAGATCACTTCGGCAGCGGACCGTAAGCGCCTCAAGGAAGTCGCTCAGGATCTCGAAGTGCCGGAGGGCATGGGCGTAATCCTTCGCACCGCCGGTGCGTCTCGGACCAAGCCCGAGATCAAGCGCGATTTCGAGTATCTGATGCGCCTTTGGGAGAGCGTTCGCGAATTGACGCTGTCCTCATCCGCGCCGGCCCTGGTCTATGAGGAAGGCTCACTGATCAAACGCGCGATCCGCGACCTCTATAACAAGGATATCGACGATATCCTCGTGGCTGGCGACGAGGCCTACCGCGAAGCACGCGACTTCATGCGCATGCTGATGCCGGGCCAGTCCAAGGTGGTGCAGCCCTACCGGGACGCGACGCCGATCTTTGCGCGCCACGGTGTCGAGCAACAGCTCGACGCGATGTTCTCGACCCATGTCACACTCAAATCCGGCGGCTACCTCGTCATCAATC
Source organism: Methylobacterium sp. CM6241 (assembly GCF_054817845.1). Classification (NCBI taxonomy): domain Bacteria; kingdom Pseudomonadati; phylum Pseudomonadota; class Alphaproteobacteria; order Hyphomicrobiales; family Methylobacteriaceae; genus Methylobacterium; species Methylobacterium sp. CM6241. The sequence continues at coordinate 2,347,461 of NZ_CM139246.1, read as the reverse complement.
CGACGGAGGCGCTCGTCTCCATCGACGTGAATTCGGGCCGTTCGACCCGCGAGCACGACATTGAGGATACGGCGCTCCGCACCAATCTGGAGGCGGCCGAGGAAGTCGCCCGCCAACTCCGTCTGCGCGACCTCGCTGGCCTCGTCGTCATCGACTTCATCGACATGGAGGAGAAGCGCAACAACCGCGCTGTCGAGAAGAAGCTGAACGATTGTCTGAAAAACGATCGCGCCCGTATCCAAGTCGGTCGGATCTCGCCGTTCGGTCTGCTTGAAATGAGCCGCCAGCGCATTCGCACCGGCATGCTCGAGAGTTCGTCGCTCCCCTGCGTCCATTGCGGCGGTTCGGGCTACGTCCGGGCTACGGCATCGGTTGCCCTGCAAATCCTGCGCGCCATTGAGGAATCGCTCCTCAAGAGCACGACGCACAACCTCATCCTGCGTACCCGTACCGAGGTGGCGCTCTACATCCTCAACCAGAAGCGCGCGCATCTGCGCGAGCTGGAGATCCGCTTCGGCGTCAGCGTTACCATTGCTGCAGACGAGCGCTTGGCCGCAACGTCCGCGTTCCAGCTTGATCGAGGTGAGCCGGCGATCCGAAGCGAGGGGCCCGCAACCGGTATCCGCGCCGTGGCGATTTCGCCCCAGGTGGATACCGACGACGATTTCGACGGCGACGAGGAAGAAGAGACCGTCGTCGAGGCCGAGGCTGAGGCGTCCGAGGTTGACGGTTCGCGTGAGAATTCGAGTGACGGCAATGGCGAGGGGCGCTCCGGTGGCCGCCGCCGCCGTCGGCGCCGTCGGGGCGGTCGTCACGAGACCGGTGAATCGACGGGTGAGCACTCCGCTAGCGGCGATGATCATTCCGGTGACGGTGACGCCGATGGAGAGAGTCAAGATCCAGACGATCAGGCCGGCGAGGCTCAGGACAATACGGCTCGCGAGAATGCGGCCGACGAGATCGTCGTTGGGGATGCTCCGGACAGCGAGACGACGCCCCGCTCCGAACTGTCAGAAGACGAAGGCGCTGGCCGCCGGCGTCGCCGCGGACGCAGGGGTGGACGCGGTCGGGATCGTAACGAGAGCCGCCCGCGCGACGATGCCGATGAGGAGCGGAACGCTTCAGACCCCGTCCAAGAGGGGGCTCCGGTTTCGGTCGATCTTCCGCCAGATGCATCGGAAGCGGCACTCGTACCTGTTTCGGTGGACCTGCCTATTGCTGACGAGCCCTCGCTCAAGCCAATCGAGGCGGCGACTCCCGAGGCCTCGGACAACCTTCACGATACGTCTATATCGGACTTGTCCCCTGAGCCGGCTCCGGCGCCAATTCCTGCTCCCGAGCCGGTAGCGGTGGTGCTGACGCCGATCGATCCCGATCGTCCGAAGCGCGCCGGATGGTGGTCGCGGACCAAGGCTGCGCTCACAGGCGAATAATCCAACCTCCGACGACGCCGAGCGAACCAAAATGGGCCGCATCCTAACTGGATGCGGCCCATTTCATTTCCGGCTCCGTGTGCACCGTGCGAGACCACCGCGGGCGACTGGCCACTCGGCCTCATTGCAGATGAAGGTTCTTAGTGACGGTGATACTTATCGTGCATTTCAAGTATATTTTTTGCGCATATTGCACATGTATTCGTCTATTTTTGGTTTTTTCAATAGATCCCATGTGATTGGTGGGCTCTGTTGCAGCAAAGTCATTTTTCTCAAAGGCGTAGTCCCTTACGGTCAAGCTTGAGTTAGGGGCGAAAGATATGACGTCAGAAAAGACAGTCATCATCCCAGCCTTCACTGGCGCTAGAAAACCGAGCTGTTTGCACGTCGGTCTAGAAGCCCGGGGGATCTCATTGAAATGGGGTTTGTGTCGCCACAGCCACTTTGGCGACCACTGGAAGGATCGGGCCATGCGCCGTTTGTACACATCACTCCTGGCCTTCAGTACGCTTGCGAGCGTCGCTGTCTCGCCGACGATTGCAGCCGATCTTTCCGTACCCAAAGTCATGCCGGTCGAGGCGAAGGCTGCCGATCCGCTGATCGGCTTCTCGTTCGGCTCTCGCTACCAGACGGATTATAACTTCCGCGGTGTGTCGCAATCGAACCTGCAGGGCAGCTACCAGACCTTTTTCGAAGCACAGTTCTTGAACAACTTCGCCTATGCGGGTTTCGCGACTTATCAGACCCGCCTGCCGACGCGACCAGACATGGAGTTCGATCTGATTGCCGGTATTCGCCCGACCTTCGGTAAGTTCGCCTTCGATCTCGGTATTCTGTACTACTTCTACCCGAACGAGCAGCAGGTCGTCCTGCCCGGCGGTACGGCGTTCTCCACCAAGAATTCTGATTTCTACGAAGCCGCTGGAAAGATGCTGTACACGGCGACGGATGCGCTGACGCTCGGTACGAACGTATTCTTCTCGCCGAACTTCTTCGGCACGCACGCCATCAGCACCTATGCTTCGGGTACTGCCGCTTACGCGTTGCCAGCCTCACTTTTCCCTTTCCTGCCTGAAGCCTATGCAGGCGGGTTCTCGCTGTCGTCAGAACTCGGCTACTTTTTCCTCGGTGCTGCAAAGAACTCCGCTACCGGATTCAACGCGGATATCGGGCGATTCAACTCGATCAACCTGCCCAGTTACCTCTATGGGAACGTCGGCCTGTCCTACACCTACAAGAACATCGTTCTCGACGTACGCTACCACAACACCGATCTGACCAAGACCGAATGCGCCGTCTTCAGCGGCGACTTCCGCCAGGTTACCAATGGCGGGACCTCGAAATGGTGCGGTGACGCGGTGATCGGTTCGATCACGTTCCAGACCTCCACGGCGGCCCCGGGCATCTATGCCGAGCCGGGCGGATTCCTGAACCTGTTCCGCTAAGCGCGGCGCTCAGATACAAAAAAATGGCCCCGGAGCGCTTCGGGGCCATTCTCATGTCGATAGCCGAAAGCCTTCACCCGAGCCAAGCCTTCAGGCGACGAACCGCCTCTACGCAATCCCGTTCGGACCCCGCGAAGGAGAACCGCACATGGTGGCTTCCCTCCGCGGCGTCGAAATCAAGTCCCGGGGTCGCGGCCACACCGGATTGCTCCAGCATCCGGCGACAGAAGGACGATGCGTCGTCGGTGAGGTTGGCGACGTCGGCATAGAGGTAGAAGGCGCCATCGGCCGGATGGGTACTTCCCAGGCCGAGAGAGGGAAACGCGTCGAGCAACAATGCCCGGTTGGCGGCATAGCCGAGGCGAATCGTCTCCGCCTCTTCCATCGCGTCAAAGGAAGCCAACGCCGCCACCTGCGACAGGTAGGGGGCGGAGATGTAGAGATTCTGCGCTAATCGCTCGACGGGACGAGCTAGCCAAGGCGGAACCACCATCCAGCCAATGCGCCAGCCGGTCATGCAAAAGGTCTTCGAGAACGAGTTGATGACGATGGCATCGTCATCGAACTTCAGTGCGGTTTCGGTGGGCATACCGTAGCTGAGACCGTGGTAGATTTCGTCCGAAATGAAAGGCAGCCCCAAGTCGCGGGCCGTGGCGCAGAGTTCCGCGAGCCGGGCAGGCTCGATGACCGTGCCGGACGGGTTGGCGGGACTCATCACCAGGATGCCGGAAAGTGAGTCGCGATGATGCATGGTGCGCAAAGCCTCACTCGTTGGAGCGAAGCGGTCTTCGTCCCGCAGCGTCATAGGCACCGGAACGAGATCCAATGCGTGGAGAATGCTGCGATAAGCGGGATAGCCCGGTTGTGGCACCGCAACGCGAGCGCCTGCATCGAACAGTCCGAGAAACGCCAGCACGAAGCCGGCTGAGGAGCCGCTGGTGACGACGATCCGATTGGGTGACACCGTGACACCATAGGTGTCGCGATAATGCCGGGCGATGCGCTCGCGCAGGGCCGGGATCCCACAGGCATCGGTATAAGGCAGCCTGCCGGTTTCCAAAGCACGCTGTGCAGCCTCGATCACACGACGCGGCGCGGGAGCCGAAGGCTGGCCGATTTCCATATGGATCACGCCGTCACCCTGCCTGTCACGCAGAGCAGCGGCGGCCATGACGTCCATGGCGAGAAAGGGCGCTACGCGGCTTGCGCGCAGTGAGGCTCTCGCGGCAATGCGGCTGTCGGGGCGATCGGCGGCTGATGTCATGGTGCTGGCTTACTCCCCTCCGCCCTCCTCTTCCAGGCAGCTTACCCATTCCTCGCCGCCACGGATTATGGCGCATCGGGCGATGCGATTGACCCGCCGCCGCGAAAACGCCTAACCCGGCGACTAACGACCGGTCGTCCCGAGCCGGATCACGGCCGACGGGACGCGACCCCGCGAGGATCAATGCGCCTGCTTCGCCACTTTATTTCGTCCGTCGCCCTCGCTGGCGCTCTGACCTCCGGCGTTTCGAACGCTAATGCACAGGCGCCGGCTCCCGCTCAGATGGCCCCGGCTTCGGCTGCAGCCTTCACCGATGTGCAGCGCCAGGCGATCGAGGCGATCATCAAGGATTACCTCGTCAAGAATCCTGATGTTTTGCAGGAGGCCATCGCCGAGGGCGAGCGCCGCCAGCAGGAGACACAGAAGCTGGCCCAGGCCGCCGCGCTGAAGGAATCCCGCGAGGCCCTCGTGAACTCTCCGCACGGCGTGGTGGTCGGCAATCCGTCCGGCGACGTCACCCTGGTGGAGTTTTTCGACTATAACTGTGGCTATTGCCGCAAGGCGCTCGCCGACATCCAGACGTTGGTAAAGGGGGATCCCAAGCTGCGGGTCGTGCTGAAGGATTTCCCCGTCCTCGGAGCGGAATCACTGGAAGCCAGCAAGATCTCGCTGGCGGCCAAGCAGCAGCTCAAGGGCGAGAAGCTGTTCGAGTTCCACGTCAAGCTGCTGGAGAGCAAGGGGCGGGTCAACGGCGAGCGCGCGGTTGCGCTGGCCAAGGATATGGGCCTCGACATCGCCAAGCTGCAGAAGGATGCACAGGGAGCGGAAGTGAAGGCGGCGCTGGCAGAGAATGTCGGCCTCGGCGACAAGCTCGGTCTCTCCGGTACGCCGGCCTTCATCATCGGTGAGGAGATCATCCCCGGTGCCGTGGGCGTGGAGCCAATCCGCAAGACCATCAGCGATATCCGGCAATGCGGCCACGCGAGCTGCTGAGGCGCATCATGCCCGGCGATTGCCCGGGTAATGCATCTGTCGCTTCCGGCGGCGATCGTCTAGGACCACCGCCCCGGCTCATTGGTGCGGCCGGCGCTTCGAACGCGATGTCATGATCCCGATCCACGTCCTTCATGGACCGAACCTCAACCTCCTGGGACGCCGCGAGCCAGGCATCTACGGGACCGCCACGCTCGACGACATCGAGCGCGACCTGCGTGCGCGCGCCGAAACCCTCGGCGTCACGTTGACGGTCCGCCAGACCAACCACGAGGGCGAACTGGTAGGTTTCGTGCAGGAGGCGGGCCTTGTGGGCGCCGGGGTGCTTATCAACGCCGCCGCCTACACCCATACCTCCGTCGCCTTACGCGATGCTATCGCGGGCAGTGGTGCCATCGCGGTTGAGGTGCATCTCTCGAACGTGCATGCGCGCGAGGCCTTCAGGCATGTTTCGCTCATCGCACCGGTCTGCGCTGGAATCGTCTGCGGTTTCGGTCCGCACAGCTACGGTCTGGGTCTGGAAGCCCTGGTGCGGTTGCTCCAGGCTCGCCTGCCGTCTCTCCCTTCTCTCCTGTCCGATGCTTCGTCGGACGCCAACTCTCAAGACTGACCGGAATGGCCAAGGTGCCGATGCCTAAGAACGAACCTTTCGATCCCGAGCTCGTACGCGAACTCGCCAAACTCGTGACCGAGACGGATCTGACCGAAATCGAGGTGGAGAAGGGTGACCTGCGCATCCGCGTGGTCCGTCGGATCGAGCCCGTCCACGTTCAGGTGGCTGCTCCCGCCCCTGCACTGGCGATGTCGGCTCCCGCGGCGGCTGCGGCGCCTGTCGCCGGCCCCGGCACCGCCGGTGATCGTACCAAGGCCGGGGCGGGACACCCTGGAGCCGTACCCTCGCCAATGGTCGGTACCGCGTATCGTCGACCCTCCCCGGATGCCAAGGCCTTCGTCGATATCGGCTCAACAGTCGCAGCTGGCGAGAAGCTCCTTCTGATCGAGGCCATGAAGACGTTCAATGAAATCGTCGCCCCCCGCGCCGGAACGGTGACCGCGATCTTCTTCGAGGATGGGCAGCCGGTCGAGTTCGGCGAACCTCTCCTCGTCATCGAGTGATTGCGCGTCCCATGTTTGAAAAGATCCTGATCGCCAATCGCGGCGAGATCGCCCTTCGCGTCCTTCGCGCGGCCAAGGAACTCGGGATCGCCACCGTAGCGGTGCATTCCACAGCTGATGCCGATGCGATGCATGTGCGGCTTGCCGACGAGAGCGTGTGCATCGGGCCCCCGTCGGCCCGGGACAGCTACCTCAACATTCCGTCCATCATCGCCGCCTGCGAGATCACGGGGGCGGATGCGGTGCACCCGGGCTACGGATTCCTGTCGGAGAACGCCCGCTTCGCTGAGGTGCTGGCCCACCACAATATTGGTTTCATCGGCCCCAAGGCCGAGCATATCCGCATCATGGGTGACAAGATCGAGGCCAAACGAACGGCAAAGCGTCTGGGCATCCCTTGTGTGCCGGGCTCCGAGGGTGGGGTCGACGATCCGGTAGAAGCCAAGCGGATCGCGGCCGAGATCGGATATCCCGTGCTGGTGAAGGCCGCCTCCGGTGGGGGTGGCCGCGGTATGAAGGTGGCTCGGACGGAGGCCGATCTCGAGCAGGCCCTCGATATGGCGCGCACCGAAGCGAAGGCGGCTTTCGGTGACGATGCGGTCTATCTCGAGAAGTATCTCGAGAAGCCGCGCCATATCGAAGTTCAGGTTCTTGGTGATGGCCGAGGCCGGGCCGTCCACCTCGCGGAGCGCGATTGCTCGCTCCAACGGCGGCACCAGAAGGTCTGGGAAGAAGGCGGCTCGCCGGTGATCGACGAGGCGACTCGCGCCGAGATCGGCGGCATCTGCGCCAAGGCGATGCAGGAGCTCGAATATATCGGTGCCGGCACAGTAGAATTCCTCTACGAGGATGGTCGCTTCTACTTCATCGAAATGAACACCCGCATCCAAGTCGAGCACCCGGTCACAGAGATGATCACGGGTGTCGATCTCGTGGCCGAGCAGATCCGTGTGGCCGCTGGCCTACCCCTCTCCGTGACGCAGGACGACATCAAGGTGTCCGGGCATGCCATCGAATGCCGGATCAATGCCGAACACCCGGCTACCTTTCGTCCCTCGCCGGGCCTCATCACCTACTTCCATCCGCCGGGTGGGCTCGGCGTCCGTGTCGATTCTGCCGCCTATCAGGGATATCGCATTCCGCCGAACTACGATTCCCTCATTGGGAAGCTTATCGTTCACGGGCGCACCCGCCAGGAATGCCTCATGCGCCTGCGTCGCGCCCTCGATGAGTTCGTTGTTGCCGGCGTCGACACCACGCTTCCGCTCTTTCGCACACTCGTGCGAAATCCGGAGGTCCTCGACGGAGCGTACGATATCCATTGGCTAGAGGGTTTTCTCGAAGCTGGCGGTCTCGCGGACGCCGTAGTCTGAAGCGGTTTTACCGTCGGCTGAGCGGAACTGCTCCGCTAGAAGCTCGTTCTTTGGGTGAACAATTTCTCATTGTGCGCAATCGAGCGTGATTGTGCCAGCGTGATGAGAACAGGAATCAGCAAGGACGAACTTCATGCGTATCGCAAAGCTCACTGTCGCCGCCATGCTTATCGCAGCCTCCCCGGCTCTGGCGCAGTCACCTTCGGGTAACGTCTCGCAGCCGGAACGGGCCGTACCGCAGGCTGGCACGACCACGGGTGGGCCGCTCGACAACCCGTCGACGCGCGATATGCCGCCGGCCACGGGCAGCACGAGCCGTCCAGCCGGGGAGAACGGAATGTCGCCGGGTGCCGGCGCGGTCGATTCTGCGAAGGGCGGCAATGCCGATCAGACGAACAAAGGCATGGGGGCCAATACCGGCTCGACCTCCGGCGGCCCCGCCCGCTAATTGCTCGTAATTCCAAAGTGACGATACAGAACAGTCGGCCTCAACAGGTCGGCTGTTTTGTTTTGCCGGCCTCTGAAAGCGTAGGTCATTCTCGATTAGTGCGGATGAGCACGATGATGGATATTCCTACCTCCGTGATTTGGAAAGCGAGCTAGTCATTTTTTCTAAAAATCACTGCACTGGCGCCTATTAAGAGCAAAATACAGTTCTCTCTGGGGCATCCATAGCATGGCGGTCATCTGATCTGGTTTTTCACCCCCGGTGGGATGTGACACATCGCCGGCTCAATATCTCCGGAACGTCTTGGGTCGTCAGAGCTTATTCGACCAGTCCGGCCCGGCCAGCGCCTTTCTATTCTCACCAGGCAGCCACCGAGAGGCCGATTCTCTTCCTACCGACTGAGTTCCAATCATGCGCACCCTGACACTCGCCCTCGTGGCTGCTACCCTGAGCGCCACCGCCGTTCTCGCCCAGGCACCAACTGACTTTGTTGGTGCGTCCGACAGGATCGTACCGCTAGCGGGTACCAATGGTGTCGACGCGATCGATCGCCCGCCGGTCGACGGTACTTATCGCGATGCAGAAGGCCGTATCGACGTTGAGGACACAGGAAGTGTCCGCGGCGGTTCCTTCAACTCCAATCGTGAGGCCGTGTTCGAGGATTCTGCGAAGGGCGGTAATGCCGAGCAGAACCAGCGCCCCTACCCCAACCTTGGCACGACCTCGGGCGGCCCGGAATTCTGAGGTCGGTTCGCTCAAAACGTCAGTGGGCGGAGCGGAGGCTCCGCCCTTTTTCGTTGGGCGCGACGCTGGGTGACGTTATGTTGCTCTGGCTTTCGCGCGCGGGAGACGTCACATTAGTGGCCATGCACCACGACCACGACGGCGATTGCGTGGACATCACTCCGCAGATCCTGTTGAAAGCCTATGCCGCCGGCATCTTCCCCATGGCGGAGGATGCCGAGGACCCGACGATCTACTGGGTCGAGCCGAAGGCTCGCGGCGTCCTGCCAATCGACTATTTCCACGTTTCGCGTCGGCTTGCCCGAACCATTCGATCCGACCGTTTCGAGGTGCGGACAGATTTCGATTTCGATGGCGTCATCTCGGGCTGTGCCGCTCCGCGAGGCGATGGCGAGAAGACCTGGATCAATGCGCGCATCCGCGAACTCTACGGCGCACTTTATGATGCAGGCCACGCACATACGATCGAGGTCTATGCCGAAAGTCGGCTGGTCGGCGGGCTTTATGGCGTTTCGCTCGGAGCGGCCTTCTTCGGCGAGAGCATGTTTCACATCTCCCGCGACGCTTCGAAGGTTGCCCTCGCGCACCTGATGGCGAGACTACGGAAGGGCGGATATCGCCTCGCTGATACGCAGTTCGTCACGGACCATCTGATCCAGTTCGGAGCCGAGGAGGTTCCGCGCCATGTCTACAAGCGTCGCCTCGCTGAGGCGATCGCTGCTGAAGCAGTTTGGGACGTTTGGCCCAGGGAACGGGCGGTCAGCGGCGAGGAGGTGCTTGCCTCGCTCGCTCAGGCCCAGGAAACCTGAGTCGCGAGCCGCATTAGCGACCTCTATCGAGCGCCATACGAAGAGCAAGGCTCGCGAGGACGCCGCCCATGATCCAGCGCTGGGCCTTCAGCCATCCGGGATTGCGGGACAGGAAGACGGCGATCGATCCCGCCGCCAAGGCGATGAGCGCATTCACCGCGATGCTGATCCCGATCTGAACGGAGCCGAGCATCAGCGTCTGTCCCAGCACCGAGCCGCCTGTTGGCGTCACGAATTGCGGCAGCAGCGCGAGGTAGAGCATCGCGATCTTTGGGTTGAGGAGGTTAGTGAGGAAACCCATGGCGAAGAGCCGCGTCCGGCTGTCGGGGGCGAGCCGGCTCACCTCGAACGGCGAGCGACCGCCGGGCTTCAGGGCCTTCCAGGCGAGATAACCGAGATAGAGGGCGCCGGTCAGCCGCAGCGCGTCATACGCGTAGGGGATCGCAAGGATCAGCGCCGTGATGCCGAACGCAGCGCATAGCATATAGATGACGAAACCCAGCGCGACTCCGCAGAGGGAGACCAGTGCCGCCGCGCGGCCCTGGCAGATCGCGCGGGAGACCAGATAGGCCATGTTCGGCCCCGGCGTCAGCACCATCCCAAGGGAGACGCCCGCGAAGGGCAGGAAGGTGACGGCATCGGGCATGCTGGGGAACTCCGTTGCCCGGCCGATCCTACCGGAAAATGGCGTCGAAGATCGATTGTGGCTGCGGCGGCGGCGCGGGGGCCGGGCCTTCATTCGTCGGGAAGAACTTGCGCGAGGGCTTCTGCTTGGGCTGTACCGGAACGCCACGCGGCGCTTCCACGTCGACCTGCCCGTTTGGATTGACCTGCTGAGCCGTCCGCGTCGGGTCGGTATTTTTCTGGCGTTTCGTCCTTTCCGGCTTCGACGCCATAGCAGGCACGTCCTCCTGCTCTCGCGCCTCGGCGATGATGTCATTGCCGCCTTTGCAATCAACGAGCCATACATCGTAGATCGGATGCTCGATGGCGTGGAGCCCCGGGCTGGCCGCGAACATCCAGCCCGTGAAGATCCGGCGGTACTTATTGTCGAGGGTCACCTCGTCGACTTCCAGGAAGGCCGTGGTCTTCGGGCTCTCGGTCGGCGGCCGGCTGTAGCAGACGCGCGGCGTCATCTGCAGCGCGCCGAACTGCACGGTCTCGTCGACAGCCACCTCGAAGGACACGATCCGTCCGGTGATCTTGTCGAGGCCGGAGAACACGGCGGTCGGGTTCTTGATCTTGTCGGCGAGGGCCTGCCCCGTCATCGGCAATCCGAGCGCCACCGCGCCCGCGAGCATGAGGCCGGCCCTCAGGGCAATGTGCAATCGGCGTTGAACGAGCATGCGGCTTACCCGGAGCGGGACGATGAGGCGTCTGCCCTAAGCCAGGGCGGTCGCGATGTCATGCAACGATAGACAGACCAAGCATGGTGTAAAAAGGGCGGCGCACTTGTCCATCGGTGTCGGGCGTTCGCCGCCGGCGCTTTACCACTGCGGGCCGAGGAGGGGGAGCCAGATCGCCAGCGCCGCGAGGGTGACCAGTAGGACCGGCGGGGTGATCGCCAGCCCGATCTTCATGTACTGGGCCCAGGCGATGGTCTGCCCCTTCGCGACCAGCACATGCAGCCAGAGCAGAGTGGCAAGGCTGCCGATCGGGGTGAATTTCGGGCCGAGATCGCAGCCGATCACGTTGGCGTAGATCATCAGTTCGCGGGTCAGTGGCGACAGGTCCTGGGCTTGCTGGATCGACAGCGCGCCGATCAGCACGCTCGGCATGTTGTTCATCACCGAGGACAGGATGGCGGCGGCGAAACCGGTGCCGATGGTGGCCACCCACGGCCCCTGCCCGGCCAGCCAGGTGAGGCCCTTGGCCAGTTCGCCGGTGAGGCCGGCATTCCTGAGGCCGTAGACCACCAGATACATGCCCAGGCTGAACAGGACGATCTGCCAGGGCGCGCCGGTCAGCACCTTGCGGACCGGGATGATCCGGCCCCGCAGAGCGAGGACGAGCAGCAGCGCGGCACCGAGGCCGGTCACCGCCGAGACCGGCACGCCGAGCGGTGCGGTGAGCGTATAGGCGAGCAGCAGCAAGCCGAGCAGCGGGAATGCAGTCCGGAACACGACGGGATCGCGGATGGCGTCGCTGGGCGTTTCCAACGCGTGCATCGGATAGGCTTCGGGGATGTCGCGCCGGTAGGCGAGCCACAGAACCACCAGGGTCGCGGTCAGCGATACGAGGTTCACCGGCACCATCACGGACGCATAGCGCCCGAAGGGCACGGCGAAATAATTGGCCGAGACGATGTTGACGAGGTTGGAAATCACCAGCGGCAGGCTCGTCGAATCGGCGACGAAACCGCAGGCGACGATGAAGGCTAGCGCTGCGGGCGGTTTGAACTCGAGCCGCAACAGGACCGCGAGCACGATGGGGGTCAGGAGCAGAGCCGCACCGTCATTGGCGAAGAACGCCGCAATGGCGGCGCCGAGCAGAATCACAAGGGGGAACAGCCGCCGGCCCCTGCCGCCGCCCCAGCGGGCGATGTGCAGGGCCGCCCAATGAAAGAACCCGGCCTCATCGAGCAGCAGCGAGATGATGATGAGGGCGACGAAGGTGAAGGTCGCATCCCAGACGATGTGCCAGACGATCGGGACGTCGCCCGGCTGGATGACCCCGGCGGCGAGCGCCAAGGTGGCCCCGGCCAGGGCGCTCCACCCGATCCCGATCCCCTTCGGCTGCCAAATCACGAATACCAGGGTGACGAGGAAGATGGCGAGCGCAAGCATCCGGGTCGTTTCTCGTAATGGGTCGAACCGCGCTCAGGCGGTGGCGACGCGGCGTCCATGCTCGTCCACCACCCGCTCGCCATCCTCTTTGACGAACTCGCCGTGCTGGACCGGCAGAAGGTCGAGCACAACCTCGGAGGGCCGGCACAGGGCGACGCCCCTCGGCGTCACCACGAGCGGGCGGTTGAGCAGGATCGGATGCGACGCGATGGCGTCGATCAACTCCTCGTCCGTCAGGGTCGGGTCGCTGAGGGCGAGCGACAGGTAGGGTGTGCCCGTCTCGCGCAGGATGTCCCGGACACAGAGCCCGGCCCTGCCGAGCATCCGGCGGATCAGGTCCGGGTTCGGCGGGGACTTCAGATACTCGACCACATGCGGCTCGATCCCGGCATTGCGGATCATCGCCAAGGCGTTGCGGGACGTGCCGCAATCCGGGTTGTGGTAGATCACGACGTCGAACGGTTCAGACATGGGTGCGGTCTCCATAGGCCTCGTCGCTGGTGGGATTGGGACAGGCGGCGAGCGCGTTCACGGCCGGAGCGCAGACCTCCGCTCTGCCCCGGCAGCAATCGCGCATCAGGAACTCGATCAGCCCCGACAGGGCCGGATAGGTGGCGCTGTAGATGATCGATCGGCCGTCGCGCCGGGATTGGATCAGCCCGGCATGGCTCAGTTCCTTGGCGTGGAACGACAGGTTGGTGCCGGAGACGCCGACCTCGCCCGCCAGCGCGCTCGCGCTCAACCCGTCCGGACCGGCGGTGACCAGGGCGCGGATGATCCGCAACCGGTTCTCCTGGCCGAGGGCCGCGAAAGCCGCGACGGCTTGCCGTTCTTCGATCATCGATGCAATATCTCAATCATTATTGAAATATAAGGGAAGATCGATCCTTGGACAAGGCCGGACAGCCCTTCACCGACGGATTGCCAAACCTCAGCGAATCCCATTTCGCGGTGCCGCTACCGGAGCATCTGCGGATCAACGAGCCCTTCAGCCACGCGCCGCGCTTCCTGATCCTGTACGGGTCGTTGCGTGAGTGGTCGTTCAGTCGATTCCTCGCCCACGAGGCTGCGCGCCTGCTTGAAGCCATGGGCGGCGAGGTACGCATCTACGACGCAGATGGCCTACCCCTGCCGGATGACGCCACCGCCGCTCATCCGAAGGTGCAGGAGCTGCGCCGGCTCTCGCTCTGGTCGGAGGGGCAGGTATGGGTGTCGCCCGAGCGCCATGGCACCCTGACGGGTGTGATGAAGAGCCAGATCGACTGGTTGCCCCTCAGCGAGGGAAGCGTACGCCCGACCCAGGGGCGCACCCTGGCGGTGATGCAGGTTTCCGGCGGCTCTCAGAGTTTCAACGCGGTGAATGCCCTGCGCCTGCTCGGACGCTGGATGCGGATGATCACGATCCCGAACCAGTCCTCGGTGCCGATGGCCTACAAGGAATTCGACGAGGCCGGCCGGATGCGGCCGGGGCCGCTCTACGAGCGCGTGGTGGATGTCTGCGAGGAACTGATGAAGTTCACGCTCCTGACGCGCGAGAGGGCCGACTACCTCGTCGACCGCTACAGCGAGCGCAAGGACCGCCAACCGGAGCGGCTGAAGGAAGTCGCCGCAGATATAGGCTTTGCCAAGCCTCCGAAGGCGCCCTGAGTCACAAAGGGATAGCTGATAGGCGCCGCCCCGCCGGGCGACCGCCGGATTGAGATGCCGGTTCGCGCGGGCTCCGGGTTATTCCGGGCTCCAGGCCGCGTAATCGCCCGCCGTCAGCGGCTTGGAGCCGGGATTGAGCTGAGAGCCCTTCGGCCGGTAGGCCGCGCTGGTGCCGGTCAGATTCTCCACATGCGGCTTCTGCCATTCACGAGGGATGTAGGTCTCCTCGCTCGGAGGCACGTCGCTGTTATGGCACAGCCAGCCGCGCCAGCCGGGCGGTACCTTCGAGGCGTCGGCATAGCCGTTATAGATCACCCAACGGCGCTCCGGGCCGACCGAGCGATCGATCAGCGGGCCGAGCGCCTTGTAATAGGTGTTGCCGAAATCGTCCGTGCCGACGAGCTGGCCATGCCGGGCCGTCATGAGAGCGAGCGACATGGTCTGCCCGTTCCACCACGTGAAGATCCGCAGAAGCGTGTCCTTGAGAGCCATCGCACTTGCCTGAACCGGACCGGCTCGACCGCCCGCCCTTCGTGGGCCGGACTATGGTGAGGGGCCGATGCGAAGTCCAGCTTTTGTCGGGTCCTGCCCGCCGGTCCGGGTGGGACCGGTGCGGCCGGAATCCCACATCGCGAGCTTCTTAACCAAACGCTTACTTTGACCGACCCCCGCCCGGCCTGTGAACCGAAAATTTTCCGCGCCGAATCCTCCAAGCCGAAAGGACACTTATCGGTGTGGCTGCGATATCCACAGGTTTCTAAGCGGAACCACAACATCTAGCGCGGAACGTAGCCGGCACACACAAGTTGTTGACGGGAAGGCCCCGGTCGCGATAGCGTTCGATGGTCACCGGAGCGGTCGAGTCCGCTGGGTGGTTCAAGACATTTCCGGCTAGGGGACAGCGCATCGCGAGCGTTCGCGGGCGCTCGCCTTCGTCAGACTCAGCAAGAATTCGGCGGCGCGCGACGCGGCGTCGCCATCGATACTTCGGCAAGGGATACAGGGTTCATGCGGTTCGAGCGGCGTTACACCACGGCCGGGCAATCCCCCTACGCGACCATCGCCTTCCGCAAGGCGCTGAGCGAGATCCGCAACCCGGACGGATCCATCGTCTTTCGCCTCGACGGTATCTCGGTGCCGGAGAGCTGGAGCCAGGTCGCCAGCGATGTGCTGGCGCAGAAGTATTTCCGCAAGGCCGGCGTGCCGGCGCGTCTGAAGAAGGTCGAGGAGAACGACGTTCCCTCCTTCCTGTGGCGCTCCGTGGCCGATGAGGCCGCCCTGGCGGAACTGCCCGAGGCCGAGCGTTCGGGCTCCGAGATCTCCTCCACACAGGTGTTCGACCGCCTCGCCGGCTGCTGGACCTACTGGGGCTGGAAGGGCGGCTATTTCACTTCCGAGGAGGATGCCGCCGCCTTCCTCGACGAGTTGCGCTTCATGCTCGCCCGCCAGATGGTGGCGCCGAACTCGCCGCAATGGTTCAATACCGGTCTTCACTGGGCCTACGGCATCGACGGCCCGGCGCAGGGCCACCATTACGTCGATTACCGCACCGGCGAACTGGTGAAGTCGGCCTCGAGCTACGAGCACCCGCAGCCGCATGCCTGTTTCATCCAGGGCGTGCAGGACGACCTCGTGAACGAGGGCGGCATCATGGACTTGTGGGTCCGCGAGGCGCGCCTGTTCAAGTACGGCTCCGGTACCGGCTCGAACTTCTCGATGCTGCGCGGCGAGAACGAGAAGCTCGGCGGTGGAGGCAAGTCCTCGGGCCTGATGTCCTTCCTGAAGATCGGCGACCGGGCGGCCGGCGCGATCAAGTCCGGCGGCACCACGCGCCGCGCCGCCAAGATGGTCATCGTCGACATCGACCACCCGGATATCGAGCAGTACATCGACTGGAAGGTGAAGGAGGAGCAGAAGGTCGCCGCCCTGGTGACCGGCTCCAAGATCGTCTCGAAGCATCTCCAGGCGGTGATGAAGGCCTGCACCCAGTGCGAGGCCGAGGGTGACGCCTGTTTCGATCCCGAGCGTAACCCGGCGCTGAAGAAGGCCGTGAAGGCCGCCCGCAAGGAGATGGTGCCGGATGCCTACACCAAGCGGGTGATTCAGTTCGCCCGCCAGGGCTTCACCAAGATCGATTTCCCCGTTTACGACACCGACTGGGATTCGGAGGCCTACCTCACCGTCGCCGGTCAGAATTCGAACAATTCCGTCTCGCTCACCGACGACTTCCTTCGGGCGGTCGAGGCCGATGGCGACTGGAACCTGACCGCCCGCACCACCGGCAAGCCGGTGAAGACCCTGAAGGCGCGTGAGCTGTGGGACAAGATCGGCGAGGCCGCCTGGGCCTCGGCCGATCCGGGCCTGCACTTCAACACCACGATGAACGACTGGCACACCTGCCCCTCGGCGGGCCGGATCCGGGCCTCGAACCCGTGCTCCGAGTACATGTTCCTCGACGACACGGCCTGTAACCTCGCCTCCGCCAACCTGCTGACGATGTATGACCGCGCCAGCGGCCAGTTCGACGTCGCCGCCTTTGAGCATCTCAACCGTCTCTGGACCGTAGTCCTCGAGATCTCGGTGATGATGGCGCAGTTCCCCTCGAAGGAGATCGCGGAGCTGTCCTACCGCTACCGCACCCTCGGCCTCGGCTTCGCCAATATCGGCGGCCTGCTGATGAGCATGGGCCTGCCCTACGATTCGCATCAGGGCCGGGCCCTCGCCGGGGCGCTGACCGCGATCATGACCGGCGTTGCCTACGCCACCTCCGCCGAGATGGCGGCCGAGCTCGGGCCGTTCCCCGGCTACGATGAGAACGCGGACGCCATGCTCAAGGTGATCCGCAACCATCGCCGCGCCGCGCATGGCGAGGCCTCGGGCTACGAGTTCCTCTCCATCGCCCCCGTTCCCCTCGACATTGCCAACGTGCCCCAGGCCGATCTGGCCGGGCGTGCCAAGGTGGCGTGGGACCGGGCCCTGGCGCTCGGCGAAGAGCACGGCTACCGCAACGCCCAGGCCACCGTCATCGCGCCCACCGGCACGATCGGCCTCGTGATGGATTGCGACACGACTGGCATCGAGCCGGACTTCGCCCTGGTGAAGTTTAAGAAGCTCGCCGGCGGCGGCTACTTCAAGATCATCAACCGCGCCGTGCCGGATGCGCTGCGCTCCCTCGGCTACCGCGAATCCGAGATCGCCGAGATCGAGGCCTATGCGGTCGGCCATGGCTCGATGGGCCAGGCCCCGGCCATCAACCCGGGCTCCCTGCGTGCGAAGGGCTTCACCGACGACAAGCTCGCCGCCATTGAGGCGGGCCTGAAATCGGCCTTCGACATCAAGTTCGTATTCAACCGTTGGACGCTCGGGGACGACTTCCTGACGAGTGTGCTGAAGGTTCCGACCGAGAAGCTGGCCGACCCTACCTTCGAGATCCTGCCCTTCCTCGGCTATTCGAAGAAGGACATCGAAGCCGCCAACACGCATATTTGCGGTGCGATGACCCTCGAAGGTGCGCCGTTCCTGAAGCAGGAGCATTACGCGGTCTTCGATTGTGCCAACCCGTGCGGCCGCATCGGCAAGCGCTACCTCTCGGTGGAAAGCCACATCCGCATGATGGCGGCGGCGCAGCCCTTCATCTCGGGGGCGATCTCCAAAACCATCAATATGCCGAACGACGCCACGGTCGAGGATTGCAAAAGCGCCTACAAGCTGTCCTGGACGCTGGCCCTCAAGGCCAACGCCCTCTACCGCGACGGCTCGAAGCTGTCCCAGCCCCTAAACTCGGCGCTCATCGCCGATGAGGAAGAGGATGCCGAGGAGGCGATCGAGGCGCTGGTGGCCCAGCCGGCCAACGCCAAGGCGGCGCAGCTGGCCGAGAAGATCGTCGAGCGCGTGATCGAGCGGGTGGAGCGCATCCGGTCCCGCGAGAAACTGCCCGACCGGCGCAAGGGCTACACCCAGAAGGCTGTGGTTGGGGGCCATAAGGTCTACCTGCGCACCGGCGAATACGAGGACGGCCGCATCGGCGAGATCTTCATCGACATGCACAAGGAAGGCGCCGCCTTCCGCTCGCTGATGAACAACTTCGCCATCGCGATCTCGATCGGCCTGCAATACGGCGTGCCGATGGAGGAATATGTCGACGCCTTCACTTTCACCCGGTTCGAGCCCTCGGGCTTCGTGCAGGGCAACGACGCGATCAAGAACGCCACGTCGATCCTCGACTACGTGTTCCGCGAACTCGCCGTTTCCTATCTCGGCCGCATGGACCTCGCCCATGTCGACCCGTCCGAGATCGGCAACACGGTGATGGGCAAAGGCGAAGGCGAAGGCACCCGCAACGGCGACCGGCCGGACACGATGGCCTCGAGCGTCGTCTCGCGCG
Organism: Methylobacterium sp. CM6241; assembly: GCF_054817845.1. NCBI lineage: Bacteria > Pseudomonadati > Pseudomonadota > Alphaproteobacteria > Hyphomicrobiales > Methylobacteriaceae > Methylobacterium > Methylobacterium sp. CM6241. The sequence goes on along the minus strand of NZ_CM139246.1, from coordinate 2,329,019 downwards.
GCCTGCTGCGCGGCTCGGCCGACCGGCTCACCCTGATCCAGGGTGGCCCGGGCGGCGGCACGGTGGGCGTCGGATCCGGCACGGCCGGAACCAGCGCTCCGGCTGGGGGCGTCGTCCACGCCCTGCGGGGAGCGACGGCGCTAAAGGCCGAGCCGGAAGTGGCGGGCCAAGCCGAAAACCTCGTCACCGCCCTCCCCTTCGCCAAGGCTGAACGCACCGTGTCGGACCGCCGAGCCGAGGCCAAGATGAAGGGTTATGTCGGCGAATCCTGCCCGGAATGCGCGAACTTCACCCTCGTGCGCAACGGAACTTGCCTGAAATGCGATACGTGCGGGTCCACGACTGGATGCTCCTAACGTGTCGAGCAAAGATCATATTCTCTGGCACTCGTATTGTTGCAAGGTCTGAGATAAGATAGGCCTTCGTTGCCGGAAAAATTCCTGAAAACTCACTATAAAATAAGTAAAGGCCAGCCTCTCAGGAGGCTGGCCTTTTTGATTGGCATTTACGTTCTCAAGGTTCTCCGAGAGGACAGAATTTAAAGCAGATGTGGTACCGTCGGCTCCGTGCATCGGCGGAGGGCTAACGAAGCGGCAATTTGCGAGCCGTCACGATCTAACGCTGCGTACGCCGTTCCGCATTGGGGCCGCATGGTTGTGAGCGCTCTCTTCATCCTTCGCCCGCATACAATGAGCGCGCGAAGCAGGTTCGGTCGCCCGGGACGGCGCCGACGATCCGTGATCGCGGCGGGGGAAAGCAATGGGTCAGCTTGGCCGAAGAAATTTTCTTAGGGCTGCCGCAACGGCAAGTGGTCTCGCGCTCCCCTCGTTCCGCGCGCTCGCCGGCGAGCGCGCGACGCTCCCCTTCGCCAACGGGGAAAGGCCGCTGGTGGCTTACCCCGGTAAGCGACCATTGCTGCAGACGACGGCACGTCCGCCTCAGCTTGAAACTCCGTTCCAGGTTTTCGACGAGGGGGCGATCACGCCGAACGATGCGTTCTTCGTGCGTTATCACCTCGCCGATATCCCGACCTCCATCGATCCAGTCCTGTTCCGGCTGGAGATAAGCGGCCATGTCGACAGGCCGATCTTCCTCTCCTTGAAGGAACTGAAGAGCCTTCCCGTCATCGACCTCGTGGCCGTGAACCAGTGCTCGGGGAACTCTCGGGGCTTCATCTTGCCCCGTGTCGCCGGGGGGCAACTCGGCAATGGCGCCATGGGGAATGCCCGCTGGACCGGCGTCTCGCTCAAATCCGTGCTCGACAAAGCCGGGGTGAAGCAGGGCGCCGTGCAGGTGGCGTTCACCGGTCTCGACGGGCCGGTTCTGCCCGAGACGCCGCGTTACGCCAAGGCTCTCGCTATCGATCATGTCGAGGAGGGCGAGGTGATGCTGGCCTGGGCAATGAACGGAGAGGAGCTTCCCTGGCTCAACGGATACCCGTTGAGGCTCGTGGTACCGGGTTTCTACGGCACCTACTGGATCAAGCACCTGAGCTCGATCACGGTGCTGGACACCCCCTTCGATGGGTTCTGGATGCAGAAGGCCTATCGCATCCCCGACAACGAGTGTGCCTGTGTCGAGCCGGGAGCCGCCTTGGGGAAGACGGTACCGATCCATCGGCTGTCCGTTCGCTCCTTCATCACCAACCTGACGGATGGTGCGACGGTTCGCGCGGGAACGGTAGCTCTGCGCGGTATCGCCTTCGATGGAGGTTCCGGCATTACGGCCGTCGACATCTCATTGGATGACGGGACGACATGGTCGGCAGCACGGCTCGGCCAAAATATTGGCCAATACTCGTTTCGGTCTTGGAGTTATGAGGCCGATCTCAAGTCGGGCTCGCACGTGGTTCGCGTCCGCGCCAAAGCCGGAGACGGGACGACGCAGCCGATGGAGCCGCGTTGGAATCCGGCAGGATATATGCGGAACGTCATCGAGACCACCCGACTTGAGGCGCTGTGAGGAGAAGCGAGATGAGATACCATCGTTTCGCGGCCGCCTTTGGATCGCTCGCCCTTCTCATCGGTGGAACGGCCTGGGCCGCACCGCGCAGTTATGACGCCCCGGAGCCAACAGCGGAGTTGCTGCCCGTTCAGGGTCACGAGGCCGGTTTCGAGGCGGCGCAAACCTATTGCACCATGTGTCACTCGGTGGATTACATCCTCACGCAGCCGCCCGGAAAAGGCGCCGCGTTTTGGAATGCCGAGGTCACAAAGATGGTGAAGGTCTTTCACGCACCGATCGAGGAAGCCGAAGCCAAAGCGATCGCCGCCTATCTCGCAGCCGCCTACTAACTGGCGGCCATCGATCTCAGTCTAGCGGATCGCCGTGACGAAAGCCGCGATCTGCGCCTGGGCAAGCGTCATCGTCTGATCGAAGGTCTGCTCGCTGAAATAGATCCGGCCCGCGGTGAGCGTAAGTGCCAGAGTCCAGAACACTGCGATAGCGGCATTGCGTGCGCGCCGATCACCCTGCATCGTGGAAGCGTTGCGGTCGTCGCTGACCGGTTCGCCATACGGATCGAAACTGGTGGAGCCGAAATTCGAACGAGCACTCATAAGCGGTAAGATCGAGGTTTGGGTGCCATCGATCAATGGATGGGTCTTTTGAAATTAGAGCCATATGGAGAGGGGTTTTCTCCTTTCTGCGCCCAAGGCAGAAGTTTGTTTTTGGAACGGCCTGCTGGCTGATCCCGGCAGGTGGAATGGGCGTGAAAACATCATCGAATACGGGTCTTCCCGCGGGTGAGACCACCACGCGCATGCGGCCGGCGCTGCTGCCCGGCCTGATGCTCTGCCTCTCCGTGACCGCTTCCGCCATGGCGATCCAGGCTTGGGAAGAGCGAGCCACCGGTCACCCCTATATAGAGGCATTAGTCATCGCGATCCTGTTGGGTATCGCCATCCGCACCGCATGGGTGCCGGGTGAACGCTTCCGAGCCGGGATCGCCTTCAGCGCGAAGCAACTGCTCGAAATCGCCGTGACGTTGCTGGGTGCTTCCATCAGCCTCGGTGCCATCGTTGCCTCTGGCCCGGCTCTGCTCACCGGCATCGTCGGAACGGTGTTTCTCGCGATTCTGGCGAGTTACGCGATCTGCCGGGGGCTCGGTCTGCCGGCCCGCATGGCGATCCTTGTCGCCTGCGGCAACGCCATCTGCGGGAACTCGGCTATCGCTGCCGTGGCGCCGGTGATTGGGGCCGACAGCAAGGACGTCGCTGGCTCCATCGCATTCACCGCCGTGCTCGGCGTGCTGATGGTACTCGGACTGCCTTTGTTCATTCCCCTCGCCGGTCTGTCAGACCACCAATACGGTGTGCTCGCCGGCCTGACGGTTTATGCCGTGCCCCAAGTCCTGGCCGCTACGGTGCCGGTCGGGCTCCTGAGCACCCAGGTCGGCACGCTGGTCAAGCTAGTTCGCGTCCTGATGCTCGGACCCGTCGTGGTGGCGTTCTCGCTTCTCGCCCACCGGTTGCCCCGGGAGACAGGCCTACAAAGCGCGTCGCCCCGGAGACTGGGATTCACCAGGCTCGTGCCCTGGTTCATCCTCGGATTCCTCGGGCTCGCCACCCTGCGCTCCCTCGGGCTGATCCCTGACGCTGCCTCCGGCCCGGTGCGGCAAGTGGCCGGTTTTCTCACGATCATGTCGATGGCTGCCCTTGGGCTCGGAGTCGATGTCCGGGTCCTGGCGCGCATGGGCGGCCGGGTCACCCTGGCCGTCACCGGCTCGCTCGCCGTCCTCCTCGCCACCAGCCTCATCCTCATCAGGGCCCTCGGCATCTCCTGATCGGCGCAAAGCCGATGAGCGGTAAGGATGCCGGATTGGTTCGCTGTGGTGGCGCCGGTGCCGACCGGCTACGGTCGGGTCTCTGCCGGTTCAGCGGCTCCGAATCCTCCTCAAGCAGTCGCACGATGGTTCATACCGGCTACAATCCCGCCCTCGTCGCCCTGTCCGTCGCCATCGCGATCTTCGCCTCCTACACGGCTTTGGATCTTGGAGCTCGAGTACACAATGCAGCGCCTGGCCGCCGCATCGCGTGGATCGGAGGGGCGGCGCTGGCCATGGGTGGCGGCATCTGGTCGATGCATTTCATCGGCATGCTCGCCTTCGAGATGGGGATGCCCACCTCTTACGAGGCCGGTCTCACCGTGCTCTCGCTCGTCATCGCCATTGGCGCAACCGGCGGCGCCTTCGCTTGGGTCGGCCGACCGGGAGCGAAGGCGCAGGACATCCTTGTGAGCGGCACGCTGATGGGGATCGGCATCGCCGGCATGCACTTCATCGGCATGGCCGCTCTGCACATGCCCGGTAGCGTTACCTACAATCTTCTCCTTGCCGCCATATCGGTGCTCATTGCCGTGACGGCAGCGACGGTCGGGCTCTGGCTCACGTTCCGAAATCACGGAGCGTGGCAAAAAATCATCGCTGCTTTCGTGATGGGGTTCGCCGTCTCCGGGATGCACTATACCGGCATGGCCGCCGCGACCTTCACGACCGGAGAAACCGGCGCGCATACGAGCCACGTTACGGGCCTCGCCCCAAGCCAGCAGAACCTCGCCCTCTTCGTCGGGGCGGCGACCTTCCTCACTCTGTTCCTCGCCATGCTGGCCTCCTCCATCGACCAGCAGCGCGTCCAGCGTGAGTTGAGCAATAGCGAGGCGCGGTTCCGCGCGGCGATTCAGGCTGTGCGCGGCGTGCTCTGGACCAACGATGCCGAGGGCCGAATGGTCGGCGAACAGCCGGGATGGTCAGCGATCACCGGCCAATCCTTCGAGGAGTACCAGGGGTTCGGATGGGCCAACGCCGTGCATCCGGACGATTCTCGATCGTCCGTGGACGCCTGGAACGAAACGGTCCGGGAGAAGCGAACCTTCGTCCACGAGCATCGCGTCCGGGTGAGCGACGGGACGTGGCGGCATTTCGCGATCCGTGCCGTCCCGGTTCTGGCCCCCGATGGGTCAATTCGTGAATGGGTCGGCGTGCATACCGACATCACCGAGCAGCGCGAGGCGGAAGCGGAACTCCGAGAATCCAACGAGGAGATTCAGCGCTATGCCTACATCGTCAGCCACGACCTTCGCGCCCCCCTCGTGAACGTCATGGGTTTCACGAGTGAGCTCGACGCTACGCGTGAGGACATCCGTTCCGCCCTGAAGTCCCATCCCGACGCGGAGAGGATCGACGCCGATCTTGGTGAGGCGCTCGGCTTCATCAGCGCCGCGGTGACGCGGATGGAAAGCCTGATCGCCGCGATCCTGAAACTGTCCCGCGAAGGGCGGCGAAGTTTCAGGCCAGAACCCCTCGACCTTCACGCGCTGCTTCAGCGCCTCGCCGATGCCCAGCGCCATCAGACCGAGGCGGCCGGCGCGGCAGTCGTCGTCGCGCCCGATCTGCCCAGGATCACGGCGGACCGACTCGCCCTCGAACAGATCTTCGGCAATCTGCTCGACAATGCGGTGAAGTATCTGGATCCCACTCGCGCCGGTCGAATCACGGTGACTGCCGCGGCCGTTGGGCCGCGAATCCGTATCGACGTCGCTGATAACGGCAGGGGAATCGCTGAACGTGACCATTCCCGCGTGTTCGAACTGTTCCGCCGCTCCGGAGCGCAGGATCGGCCGGGCGAAGGGATCGGTCTCGCCCATGTTAAAGCTTTGGTCCGGTCGCTGGGTGGACGGATCGACGTCGCCTCCAAGCTCGGTGAAGGCACCACCTTCAGCGTGACGCTGCCCCGCGGGAGCGCTACAGCTGTATACGAGGGTGTTCCGGCGACGTCCCTCGCAGCGGAATGAGGCGTGATCCGAACGTGAACCCCGTCAGTATCGTGATGATCGAGGATGACGAGGGTCATGCCCGGCTCATCGAGCGCAATATTCGCCGCGCGGGCGTCAACAACGAGATCATTCCGTTCCGAGACGGGACGTCGGCGCTCGCTTATCTGCTCGGACCGGACGGCACCGGAGAGGCCAGCGCCAAGCGCCCTCTCCTAATCCTGCTCGATCTCAATCTTCCCGATATGACCGGGATCGACATCCTGGAGAAGGTCAAGGCGAACCCGCATACGCGGCGCTCGCCCGTGGTCGTTCTCACGACGACGGACGACAGCCGCGAGGTCCAGCGTTGCTACGACCTCGGCGCGAACGTCTACATCACCAAGCCGGTGAATTATGAGGGCTTCTCGAACGCTATTCGTCAGCTCGGGTTGTTCTTTTCCGTGATGCAGGTGCCCGAGAACCCATGAAAATCCGCACCGCATGAGCGCTCCCCTCGCCCCGGAGCGCGGTCGCATCCTCTATGTCGACGACGATCCCGGCCTCGGGCGCCTCGTGCAGAAGGGCCTGAACGCACGCGGCTATATCGTGGAACTTGCCGCCACCGGCGACGAGGGTCTTGCGCGTCTGGGCCAGGGCGGCATCGATCTCGTGGCCCTCGATCATCACATGCCCGGCCAGACCGGTCTCGACGTGCTCCCAGCCATCCGCGCCATGCCTTCCGCCCCGCCGGTAATTTATGTCACCGGGTCTGAGGACAGCCGCGTCGCGGTGGCCGCTCTGAAGGCCGGGGCCGTGGATTACGTCTGGAAGGACCTGCAGGGTCAGTTCCGCGAACTCCTCGGCGAAGCGGTCGACACGGCTCTGCGCCAGGAGGCCATGAGGCGCGACAAGGAACGGGCCGAGGCAGAGGTCCGTGAGGCCCGAGACCGCGCGGTCATGTTGTTGCGCGAGGTGAATCACCGGGTCGCCAATTCTCTCGCCCTCGTGGCGGCCTTGACGCATATGCAAACCAACGCCGTCTCCGATCCCGCTGCCAAAGCGGCCTTGCGCGAGATGCAGGCGCGGATCTCGGCCATCGCCGGCATTCATCGGCGGCTCTACACCTCCGATGATGTCGAGGCGGTGGAACTCGACGCCTATCTTTCGAGCCTCGTGGAGGAACTGCAGGGAGCGATGAAGGCAGCCGGTCGCGACCATGCCATTCGCCTCGTCGCGGAGCCGATCCGGCTTGCCACCGACAAGGCGGTCTCCGTCGGCGTCGTGGTCACCGAACTCGTGACGAACGCCTACAAATATGCGTATCCGCCGGAAGTCCCCGGCGAGATCCGGGTAGCGGTGGCGCGCGACGGGACGGACGGTTTGAGCCTGACCGTCGAGGATGACGGGATCGGGTGGACGGGCGAAGGCCAGCCTCGCGGCACCGGTCTCGGCTCGCGCATCGTCAAGGCCATGGCCACCAACCTCCGTTCCGCCCTTATCTATCGAGAGAGCGGACCCGGAACCAAGGCGACGCTGCTGTTCCGGGGCTGAGCGGACGGCTGCTTTGCCCGTGAACCCAGCACTTCGCTTACCGAGCGGAATGCAGTATTTCCCGTGCCCTCCTCATCGGACATCCGGGCCGGATCATGAAACCTGTCGTCGTCGCCGTCGCCATCACCGGTTCAGTTCCGCGCAAGACCGACAATCCGGCCCTTCCGGTGACAGTCGCCGAGCAGATCGAATCGACGCGCCAGGCCTACGAGGCGGGTGCCGCCCTGGTGCACATCCATGTGCGCAACGACGACGAGACGCCCTCGTCCAATCCCGACCGTTTCGCCGCCGTGCAGGAGGGAATTCGCCGCCATTGCCCCGGCATGATCGTGCAGTTCTCCACTGGAGGACGCGGACGCGATCCAGCCAGCCGTGGCCTGTCGCTTCGCCACCGGCCGGATATGGCCTCGCTCTCCACCGGCTCGGTCAACTTTCCGACCATCGTCTATGAGAATCCGGCGAGCCTCGTCACCGATCTCGCCAGTCAGATGCGGGCGCATGGTGTCCGGCCGGAAATCGAGATCTTCGATCTCTCACATCTTCATGGCGCCCGGCGGCTGGTGGATGAAGGGCTCATGGATGCCCGCCCCCACGTCCAATTCGTCATGGGAGTGAAGAATGCTCTGCCGGCCGACGAGCGCCTGCTCGATCTGCTCCTGGGCGAACTGAAGCAGGTACTGCCCGAGGCGACCTGGACCGCTGCCGGCATCGGACGCCATCAGGCCGAGGTCATGGACTGGGCACTTGCCCGTGGGGCGTTCTCGGTACGGACCGGATTGGAGGACAACATCCGGGTGACGAAGCACCAACTGGCAGCGAGCAATGCCGAACTGGTCGGGCTGGCCGTGGAGTGCGTGCAGCGGCACGGTCGTACCGTGGCGACACCCGCCGAGGCTCGAGCCGCACTGGGGTTGGCAGCCTGAGCGCTGGCGGGACCGATTGGGGACAGGCTAAGAACCGGACGAGGCGAGGCTCGTCCGGGTATAAGGGTCGGGTTCAGTTCACGCCGAGCAGTTCCACGTCGAAGATGAGCGTGGCGTTTGGCGGAATCAGCCCACCGGCACCGCGTGCGCCGTAGCCGAGGTCAGAGGGGATGATGAGCGTGCGCTTGCCGCCGACCTTCATCGTGGCGACACCCTGATCCCAACCACCGATCACCTGGCCGATGCCGAGGGTGAAGCTGAAGGGCTGGCCACGGTCGCGCGAGGAGTCGAACTTCTTGCCCGGCTTACCGCCCTCATCGAGCCAGCCGGTATAATGGACGCTGACTTTCTTGCCGGTCTGCGGCGTAGGGCCGGTCCCAACGACTTCGTCGCGATATTGCAGGCCCGAAGGCGTGGTCACGGTCTCGGCGGATGCGGAAGCGGTCATGGCTATCAACAAAGCTCCGGTGAGGGCAAGAAGCGGACGACGCATGCGGATGGTTCCTGTCTGGCGTGCCGAACCGGCCGAGTAGCACGCCTGTGCCCGCCCGTCAGCGCCTGCCCAGGGCCCGTTTGACGCGGACCATGGCGCGCCGCTCCATCGAGATTAGGCGGATTCGCTGTTCGACCGTGATCATACGCGCGGCACCGCTAGGGGCGGCGACGATCTCGCAGATCGTCTCTCGATCAGGATAAAGATTCTCGAGGACCGAGCCGGCGAGCGTGGCCGAATCGAGCCGTTCGGCAAAGCCGGTGCCGTACAGAGCTTCGATGATCCGTGCCTCCAGCAGCAGGCCCGGAGCGCTGGAGCGCTCATTCTCTTCAAAGGTGGTCTTCAAGAGCGTGGCCGTACCGCTCGCTACGAGGGCAAGGCTGATCGAGAGCGGGCGACCATCCAACAGAAGGCTATCCGCCCGGACGCGAACCGGGCCATCGGCTCCGGTGAACAAGGCGCGCGCGAAAGCCTCGTGCTGTGGGCGAGAAGCGAGCGCCGTCCCGGCCCTCCCCTTCCACCCGGCCTTCTCCAGTCTGAGAAAGCCCGCGACGGCATCGTTCAGGCGGTCGCCGCCGGTGGCGATGTCATGGCTGAGTGTGCCTCGCTTCGACAGGTTACGATGGCGACGGCTGAGATCCTTCATGCGCGATCGGTGCGGATGCTCGTCGAGGAAACCGGCATATGACCCGCGACGCTCGACGATTGGTCGCTCGAAACGGCTGGCGATACTACTCTTCCAGCCGGCGCGATCCATGGCCTCGAGCAATCCGCGACCGAGCTTCGTCTCGGTGGGAAGCAGGGGCCAGCGCCAGATCCGCCCCTTGGAGGCGGATTGGAGCCCTTTAACCAGCAGATCGAGGATGTCGGGCAGGTCGGGAGCATCCGCAACGAGAGGGCTCGTCTGGGTGATGAAGCGCGACAGGAAGGGACGGGCAATGCGCGTTCCGAGCCCGCTCACATCGCGTTTCCATTCGAAGGGCAACAGAGCCTCCAGCCCGAGCCGGCCTTGCACAACGACGAAGGCGAGGTCGGTGGCGGCCAACCCCGCCCTCCGATGAGACGCCATGACATGGCGGCTGTAATGCGGGTGCGTGGTGAGCGCGTTGGCCATGAGCGCATCCCAGGGATCGGGATCGGCAGCCAGTTCCGAATATGTGGCGAGCGAGACCGAGTGTCCCGAGCGCAGGTCTTGTAAGACCGTCTTCATGAGCCAAGCCGACCGGCGAATGGCAGGACCGTCGTGACGATACCGTGCACACGGAAAGCGGCCAAAGCCATTCCCAACCCGCGAAGCACGTTTGCTAGGGCCATCGCGATGGCCGCTCCCATGATTCCGAGGACCGGCACCAGAACTAGACAGAGCAGAGCGGCCAGGGCCAGCATCGCCAGGGTGATGCCAGCGCAGAGACGTTCACCGTCGATCATGGTGAGAAGGTCTTCGCCGGGTCCGAACAGGCTCGCTCCGACATTGCCCGCGACCAGCACGGCGAGAAGCGGATAGCTCGCTCCAAATTCCGGCCCGAACATCGCGAGCAGGAATGGGCCCGCCGTGACGATGAAGAGACCGACGATCACCGTGGCGGCGAAGGTAAGGCGGGCCTGCATGCGGACGAAGCGCGTCAGCCCGTCTGCATCCCCGGATGCGTGGATGGCGGCGAAACGCTGAGCGGTGGCCGCGGACGCAGCGTAATGCACGAAGGGGACGAATTGCTGGATCCGGGTCGCGACAAAATACAGGCCCACCGCCGCAGGTGGCATCAGCATGCCGAGGATGACCACGTCGATCATGCTGAAAGCGGAATATGCGAGGTCGGCGGCTGCGATCGGAAGGCAGGCCCGGAGCCAGATCCGCCAGCGGTATCGCGGTTTCGCAGGGAGCAGATCGTTACGAAGGCGCAGGATCAGGAGCCATGCTTGGATCGCCAGGGCGAGTCCAGTGGCGACCAGGGTGCAGGCGATGGCAACCCATGCCTGAGCCGGTGCCCCGACGGTGACGGCGCCCGCCATGGTGACCATGATGAGCCCCTGGCGCAGGAGGTAGGGCGGCGCGATGGCGAGCACCGCCCAGTTCTGGCTTCGAGCGACGCCCTCCAGATAATCCTGCATCGTGAAGAGCGGCAGAACGAGTGCTGCGAGGAGCAAAGGCCCAGCATACGGCCCATCGAGGAGGATGCCCTGCATCCAGGCAATGGCGAGGCCGATGCCTGCAACTATAGACGCAGCGGCAATGGTCACCCACGCGCCCGCGAGGAGGAACCCGCGCATATGGGCGGCGTCGCCTCTCGCCTGATCGGCGGGCAGGAAACGGCAGGCACCTTGACCGAAACCCAGCGTGGAGGAATGGCCGAGGATGGCGATCCACACCCAGATCGATGCGAACACTCCGTATTCTGAGCGCCCCATGAGGCGCGCCATCATGACCTGTGCCCCGTAGGCGAAGATGGCGGCGGCAATGCGAATCGCGAAGACGTCGAGCGCCGCTCCCGCCGCGCCTGCGCGAAACGTCCCCAAGCGGCTGAAGGCCGCGCCGAGGGTCCAGCCCTCCGTCCCGTCCCTCACTGACCCCACTCCACGCCCCGAACGTTCAGGCCGACCCTATCTGTTTCCGACACAAACTCCGTTACGCTTTCGGGCTCTGAGCGAAACCCGTCCCGGAATGGACACGGAAAAGGGCTCTTCTCTAGCTTCGCCACGGAAGGTCGCCCGGCTTTTGATGACGGCCCACTTGATCGCGTCAGCCTACAACACCATCCGAACGAGACATTGCAGGATGGCCCTATAGATCGATGACCTACGGACCGACCGAGTATCCGCCGCGATCGCTATGGCAAGCTGATCAGGGTTGCTCTTGAAGCGAGGCACCACCGCTCCGGGGCGGTGAAGGCGGCTTCACCGCCGCATCCTTCGGCGGCGCGACGATGACCGACGGAGCAGTTGCGGTTCCGGTCGCAGACGGGTCGGGCTGGAGCAGCGAGAGGGTGATGGCTCGCGTAACATGCTCGGCCATGCAGCGCAGGCCAAGGTCGTTGAGACGGAACTGTCGTCCCAGCATATGTGCTTCGCCCTTGTCGCTGCTCCCGGACAGGTAGCGCATCGCCTCGTAGCGCTGCACGAGCGGCACTCCCTCGCGCAGTGCAACCTCCTGCACCTTCCGGACAATGCTGCTGTAATACTCGTCCTGGGCAAGCGAAGCCGTGTAGACTGGATTGACCAGCACCACGTCGATCTCGTGGGACTTGATCCACTGAACCGTCTCGTCGAGGACGCTGGCGAAGGCGTCGAGATCGACCCGGGCGAGCGCGTCGTGGGTACCGACCTGCCAGACCACCAGGTCGGGCTCGACCTCGGCCACCATGCTGCGCAGGCGCTCCGCAGCGCCCGAGGCGATCTCGCCCTGCATGCCTCGGCTCTCGACCTCCACATCCACGTTGGGAAGCGAGCGCTCAAGGGCCGTTTCCAGCTTGACCGGATAGGTCGCCGAGGCCCCTGCCCCCGCCGAGGACGACCCGATGGCGAGAACCCGTACGGGCCGCTTCTCCTTGAGCGCGGCCTTCACCGAGCTCAACCGGGCCAGAGTATAGAGCTTCGATCCCGGCACCCGGCATTCGGGCGACAGGCTCACATCGACGGCCTCCGACGCTTCGCCACCGGGAGCCGGGGCCGCCGCAGTCGGGGGTGAGACGATCGTCGCGCTGCCTTCCGCTCCGGCGCGGGATGATCCGGAGATCGCCCCGAGGGAGGCAAGGCCGAGTGAGATCAGGAGAGCCGAGGTTTGCGCGAGCGCCATTCGACGAACCATGCAGTGAAGCCCAGAGCGAACAAACCGAATCCCATGGCGCCGACATCCACGAGAAGGCCGCCCCCCGTCCAGAACCGCACGAGCTGCGCGGCGAGGCTCAAGAGCGAGCCGATGGAGAAGACTGCCAGCGAATTACGACCGAGTCCCGCCAAATATCGACCGATCGCACCGATGTGTGGGACGATGAGCGCGTAGACGCCTTGAAAGGCGAGCAACACGCCGATGAAATGGATCAGTCGCGCCGGCGAAAGATACGTTTTGTCGAAGGAGAAGACGAGACGAGGATCGGGAACGAGCAGCGGGTCTGGCCGGAGGTCGAACACGGACAGGACAATTCCGAGCACGACGATGAGGACGCCGAGGGGCATCAGCCGTTGAGACCAGCGCCGGAGCGTGCCGGATCGCTGGTTCAGGTCCTGGGCAACGAAGCCGAGCACCAGGAGAAGCTGCCAGCACAGGGGATCGAAGAACCAATCCCCCTCGCCCGGCCAGGACGGTAGGTTCCATTCGAAGACGAGGCTTGCCGAATAGAGGCCGAAGGACAGGCCGAGAGCCGCGACCCGGCTCACGCGGGCGATCAGGATGAAGATCGGGGCAATGCCCAACAGCACCACGTAGAGCGGCAGTATATTGAAGAAGCCGAGCTGATGCGTGAGCGCGACGAAACCGATCGTGGTCTGGATCGGGTCGGCGAAGAAGCCTCCGGCATTGTGCCATTCGAGAAGGAGCGGATTGTCGAGGATCAGAGCCGTTCCGGCGATCATGGCCAGGGCGATCGCCATAGTGGTGATCTGTGCACGGTAGACTTCGATCGTGCGCGACAGGAGCCTCAGCACGCTTTTCAGACGCGGTTCCGGCCGGCCGTCACGCCCGCGCGTGGCGATCCCGATCGACCATCCGGCCAGGAAGACGAACAGTTCCGCGGCATCCGAGATGCCGTACTGCGAATAGGTGTAACGTTCGAATGTGTTGCCCGGGATGTGGTTGACGTAGATCGTCACGAGGGCGAGGCCACGCCAGAAGTCGATCGCGTTCGGTTCGCGCATTATGGGATCCGAACTCCGGACTATCAGGTTGTGGGAGGAGCGCGAGGCGGTAGCGGCTGCCGCCTCGCAGCGCGGCGGCACGGTCTGATAAGGCGACGCACGACAATCTGCAAAGCCTGTTATTCCCGCCCTCTCGAATGGCATCGGCTCCTGGTGTGGCCGATTTATCGAGGACAGACCCGCCGGGGAAATTTATGTTGAACCGTTGCCGTATCCACCGGACATGATGATGCCATCCAGTGACGCCCCCGACGCCCAACCGATCCCCACGGGAGTGCCGGGGTTCGATGGCATCCTTTCGGGAGGTTACGCGGCCCGCCGTGCGCATCTCGTGGAGGGTCGTCCGGGAAGTGGTAAGACGACCCTCGGCCTCCAGTTCCTCATCGACGGCGTGGCGCAGGGGGAGACCTGCCTCTACATCACCCTGTCGGAAAGCCGGCGGGAGTTGCTCTCCGTGGCGGGACGCCATGGCTGGTCCCTGGACGGGATCGAGATCTACGAGCTCGTGCCGCCAGAGCTGAGCCTCGATCTGAAGCAGCAACAGAGTCTCGTCCATTCGTCGGACCTCGAACTGGGCGAGACCGTCCGCATGACCCTGGGCGAGATGGAGCGGGTGAAACCGACCCGCGTCGTCTTCGACAGCCTGTCCGAGATCCGGCTGCTCTCGCAAGGATCGCTGCGCTACCGCCGCCAGGTTCTCGCGCTCAAGAGCTACTTTCTTCTCAATGACATCACGGTGCTGATGCTCGACGATCTCAGCGCCGAGCATGACGATCTGAACCTACACTCGATCAGCCACGCGGTGATCCGGCTCGAACAGGTGACCCCGCCTTACGGCGCGGTTCGGCGGCGCATCCACGTCATCAAGATGCGCGGAACCGAGTATCAAGGCGGCTACCACGATTTCGTCATCAGGAAGGGCGGCATCCGCGTTCATCCGCGCTTGGTGGCGAGCGAACACCATCGCAGCTTCGTCATCGATTCGGTGGCGAGCGGTGTTCCCGAACTCGACCGGGTTCTCGGCGGCGGCCTCGATCGCGGGACGGCGAGCCTCGTGATCGGTCCATCGGGGGCCGGGAAATCAACGCTCGCCGTGAGCTACCTCATCGCGGCCCTGAAACGCGGGGAACGCGGGCTGATCATCAGCTTCGATGAAACGCGCAACATCCTGCTGCAGCGCGCCCAGAGCGTGGGAATGCCTCTGGGGGCTTTTGTCGAAGCCGGAATGCTGCAGATCGAGCAGATCGACCCGGCCGATGTCTCGCCCGGCGATTTCTCCGGCCGCATCCGCGACGCTGTAGAGCGAGATGGAACGCGGATCGTCATCATCGATAGTCTGACCGGCTATCTCAGCGCCATGTCGGGTCAGCCGTACCTGGTCATGCAGATGCACGAACTGGTCACCTACCTCAACCAACAGGGGGTCGTGACGATTCTGATCCTGGCCCAGCATGGCATGGTCGGAAAGATGGAATCGCCCGTGGACCTGACCTATGTCAGCGACACCGTGATCATGCTCCGCTTCTTCGAAGCCGCCGGCCGGGTCCGTAGGGCTCTGTCCGTCCTGAAGAAGCGGACAGGCGCGCATGAGGATACGATCCGCGAGTTCAAGATCGATGCAGGCGGATTGCGGGTGGGCGAACCGCTGGAGCGGTTCCGCGGTGTTCTCACGGGCGTTCCGACCTATGACGGCGACCGGGATCATCTGCTCGCGGAACGGATCCGGACGGATGGAACGATCGTGAGCGAGCCCGGCCGCGATGCCGCATCCTGAACCGGTTGTCCTGATCCTCGCGCCGCTCGGACGGGATGCGATGGTGGCAGCGACGATCCTAGCGGAAGTCGGTATCGCGTCGAAAGCGACGTCGACCTTGGACGATCTCGTGGCCCATCTGGACCACGCCGCCTGCGCGGTGGTGACGGAGGAAGCGCTTCTGCATTGGGACCGGCAGGAGATCGCTCGATGGGTCGAGCAGCAACCGCCCTGGTCGGACTTTCCCTTCGTGCTGCTCAGCTATCGCGGCGGCCCGCCGGATGTGAGGCTCACCGACCTACTCGGCAACGTCACGGTGCTGGAACGGCCGTTCCATCCGGCCGTGCTGGCGAATGCGGTTCGCTCGGCCCTCCGCGCGCGACGGCGGCAACGCGAAGTGCAGGCGTATCTGGAAGAACGCCAGCGGACGCACGAGCGCCAGGCGCTGCTGATCCGCGAGCTTCACCACCGCGTGAAAAACACGCTCGCCACGGTGCAGGGGCTCCTCGGTGCCACGGCGCGTTCGACCAAGGATGTGGACACATTCTACCAGTCCTTCTCGGACCGGATCGTCTCGCTCGGCAAGACGCATAACCTGCTCACGGAGGATTACTGGCAGACGGCGCCCCTGCGCGACCTTCTCCAGAACGAGCTCGGACATTACAATGACGGGACAGCCAATCGGATCACGCTCGAAGGGCCCCCGGTCGAGCTGGCCGCAGATCTTGCCGTACCGACCGGTATGGCAATCCACGAACTGACCACCAATGCCACCAAGTACGGGGCGCTGTCGCTGCCGAGTGGGCGGGTCACGGTCAGCTGGAGCGTGGATCAACGCGATACCGAGCGCGTCCTGGAACTCCGCTGGACTGAATCGGGGGGACCCCTGGTCAAGGCGCCGGAACGCAAGGGCTTCGGCTCGACGCTGCTTCAGCGCGTGCTCGCACAGCAATGCAATGCCGATGTCGACATCACCTATGGGGCCGAGGGCCTGCACTTTCGCATGGTCGCGCCCTTGCCCGGAGACAGGTTGGTGCCGGCCTATTGATCCGACCGGTCAGGATTTGACGATCCGGTCGAGGCGACCGTTGACAAAGAAATACAGCTCCTTCGCTCCCGGCTCGCTGTAAAGCACCTGTACCTCCCGGCCTGAACGGCCTTCTCCGATCAACACGTCTGTCGCAGGCTTCGCTTTCAACCGGATGAGATCGCATTCGCCGATCCCGGGCTCGATCACGGTCGCGCTGGCTGCGGAGGTCTGGCTGCACGTCCCATCGGCATTGAGCACCGGGCCCGTGACGGATGGCGACGGGGGCGGTGCGACGGCGACCTTCGCCGGTACCGCCTTCGGTGCCTCGCGCTCGCTCGTCGTACACGCGCCGACGATATTGAGACCCATGAGACAAGCGGCGAAGCCCAGCCGCGACGACATCCTCGTCACTTCACGTCCCTTGTAGCGCCCGACCGCGCCTTGAGCGATGCAGCGTATAGCTCGGCCGCATCCTTATGAAAGGCCGCACGCGAATCGGGCCGCGAATAGAACATATGACCGCCGGGATACACAGCGAGGTCGATCCGCTTGTCCGTGCCGAAGGCCGGCAACTGGTCGATGAGGAGTTTCGACGTGAAGTACGGGGTCACGAGATCGGTGAAACCGTGGGCGACGAGGACGCGCAGGTTACCATCGAGCGCCATGACGCCGCGCAGGGCTCCGAGCGATTCCGGTGCCATGCGTCCGCCGCCCCAGCCCCACCCTCGGCTGACCGCACCGTTGAGGAGTTCGTAGCGAAGATCGGGCACGCGATAGTTCAGTTTCGTGCCGTAGAGTTCGAGCATGGCGCTGGTCAGCGGCGCCTGCATGGCTGTGAGCAGCGGGTCCTCGAAGCCCGAGAATGTGGCGGCTGGGTCCGGATCCCATCCGGTGATGCCGGTATCGTAGGCGCTGGCGACCCTCCCCTCTTCCTGGCCGATCTCGCGTTGGACGCTGTTCGAACTCAGGCGTCCGGCTTGGCGGCGGACGAAGTTCGGATCGAGACCCGTGATGGCTCCGACCCTTTCGCCGAGCCGGGCCAGCGCCGCTTGGTCCGACGGGCCCTTGAGCAGGTCGGTGAGATAGTCGCCGGTGGCATAGGCCTCGGTCTCTGCCAGAGCCTTCCGGCTCGGCGTGCCACCGGCTCGTTCGATGGCGGCGGCGGCAAAGGACGGCAACTTCGTCACGTGGCCCCAGGGGGTCGTGCGCGGCGATTGCAACCAGGCGAAATCGAGGACGGGTGACAGGAGAACCATGCCGGAGAGGCCGATGCCGATCTCCTCCTGCAGCTTTGCCGCGATGAGCGGCCCGCGGAAACCGCCATAGCTCTCGCCGACGAAGAACTTGGGTGCCGCGATCCGATCGTTCGTCCGCAGCCAGCGGGCGATGGCCGAGGACAGGACCGACGCATCCGAGTCGACGCTCCAGTAACGCTTGGCATCGCCGTCCGATGCGCGGCTGTATCCGGTCCCCACCGGGTCGAGGAAGACGAGATCGGTGAAATCGAGCCAAGTGCCGTCGTTGGGGACGAGGCTCACCGGCGTGGAGGGGCTGATGCTCGTGCCGTCGAGAGGAAGGCGCCAGGGGCCGATCGCGCCGATATTGAGATAGGCCGATGCCGCGCCGGGACCGCCGTTGACCGCGAAGGTGACGGGCCGGGTCGCTTCGCTCGTGTCCGCGAGACGATAGGCGATGAAGGCGATCTCTGCTTGGAGCTTTCCGCTCTCATCCACGAGGGGAAGGCTGCCCGCGGTGGCGGTAAAGCGAAGAAGGCGTCCATCCGGCAGGGTGACACTGTGCTCGGTGGTGACGTCGGAGGGAAGCTTGCGTCCCTCTGGGCCCCGTTCGGCGGCCCGCCGCTGCTGAGGCTTGTCGGCACCATGGGGTGACTGCGCCATGGTGGGCTGCCCGGCGACGAGGAGCATGGCGGACAAGACGAGTGCGAGGCGCTTGGTGCCGCCTGCCAGAATGGACCGAAGCCCCGTGGGGATTGTGCCCGGCTTGGCTACACCACCGGGCCGGCATGAATCCGCGACGGTCGAACCTCGGTTCATGCGATTCTCGCTACAATGATGGGCCAAGGCGCTCACGCTTTTTTCTGCCAGCGT
Source organism: Methylobacterium sp. CM6241 (assembly GCF_054817845.1). Classification (NCBI taxonomy): domain Bacteria; kingdom Pseudomonadati; phylum Pseudomonadota; class Alphaproteobacteria; order Hyphomicrobiales; family Methylobacteriaceae; genus Methylobacterium; species Methylobacterium sp. CM6241. The sequence continues at coordinate 2,310,562 of NZ_CM139246.1, read as the reverse complement.
CCGGACTCGTCTTGCTGCCAATAAGCGATGGCATGGCCCGCTTCCTTCGCCTGCTTCCACTGCGCCCGCGCACCGAGCAACGCGTCCTGATCATTACCGTCGAACAGGATGCAGATCCGCTGATAGTCCGACGCATCCGGTGGCAGTGGGGCGCCGTCCACGAGAAAGCGGATGGCGGCGGCGTTGGGATTACCATCCTGGAGCGTCAGGACGACGGGCTGGCTCGCCGCTTGCGGATCGCGATCCGTCCCATGCGGCAGAAAGCTATCGTCGCGATAGGTCCAGAGGTGATCGTCGAGGGCTTGAAGCCGCTCCTCGCCCGATGCCTGGATTGCCGCGCGCCAGTTGCGCTCCAGAGACCGCTCCACGAGGTTCGGTAGAACCGTCTCGAGAGGCTGCTGCTGGAGATGATAGAAGAGGATTTCGGTCACGGGAACCAGGATAGGGTAAAGCCGCCGATTTGAAAGCGGCGGGTTGCCGCTCTCAACCAGGCTCGATGAAGTGAGGGACGAACAGGGCTGAATTACCGGTGATCGGTCCCGCGCTTTCGCGAACGCACAGCCCCGCCGGTTCGTCGCCTACGATCCAGGAGCCGATCACGGGGCGGCGGCCGTCGAAATCCGGCAATTCGGCAAGGGCCTGTCGCACGTAGCGCCCGCCGCCATAGGGTCCGTGATCCTGTGCCAGCACGGCACCGTCGCGCAGCATGAGGATGTTCGCCCCCTCCCGTGAAACCAACGGCTTCTTGACGAAGGAGGTGCCCAATGACGCCTTGCGGGAATCGTTCTCGAAAAAGGTGGGCAACAGGTTGGGATGGTCGGGCTCTCTCGCATGGAGATGGGCCAGCAATCCCTTGTTCGAAAGGACGGCCTTCCAGGGTGGCTCGAGGAACCGGGTCGTCGTGGTGCCGAGCTCCTTTCCGAAAGCGTCGCTGAAGGCCCATTCCCAGGGATAGAGTTTGAACAGGCGCGGGATCGGCGCATCGACACGATCGACGAAACGTCCGTCCTCGTCACATCCGATGTCGGAGAGGTCGAGGAAGCGGGTCGCGAGCCCCGCTTGGCGCGCGCAATCTTCGAGATACGCCACCGTCCCCCTGTCCTCGGGCTCAGCGGCATAAGCGGTGAAGGCCATCGCTCCGTCACCGCGAAGCGTGCGGAACCGGGCAATCAGCTTCTCGTGTAGGGAATTGAACTGGTCGGCTGTCTCGGGCAGCGAGCCGGTTCGCAGCCCTTCTTCCAGCCATAACCATTGAAACACCCCGGATTCGTAGAGGGCTGTGGGCGTGTCGGCATTGTATTCGAGGAGCTTTGCCGGCCCGGCGGATGCCCCTCCGTAGGAGAAATCCAGGCGTCCATAGAGGGAGGGGTCTCCCCGCCTCCAGCTCGCGCGGATCGCGTCCCAGGCATAGGAAGGAATGTCGAGCGAGGCCAGGATCCGCTCGTCCTCCACCGCATCGGCGACGAAAGCGAGGCACAGGGCGTGGATCTCGGTGCTCGGCGCTTCGAGATCGTCCTCGATCTCAGCCAGCTTGAAAGCGTAGGCGTGGCTCTCGGACCAATACGCTGCGCCATCGAAGGTGTGGAAGGTGAAACCATGCCGGCGCGCGGTCTCCCGCCAATCCGGTCGTTCGCCGATGGGCACGCGCCGCATCAGCCGCCGCTTCCATGGCTCGACCAGCCGTGCGACGAGAACGAACGACCCGTGCTTCCAAAGCCACCGTATGCGACCTTGCGCACCGCCGAAGAGGCGACCCGCGCGCTGGAGGACGCACCGCCCGAAGATGTGGTGATCCGTCCGCCCCAACTCGTACAATAGCCAGCGCCACCCGAGTGGCCGGCGCTCCCGCTATGGGACGCTTCCGACTTCGGAGCATGGTCGAAGATCGGTTGTGGCGGCAGGTTCTGATCGATCCGCCTGCCGATGACGTAGCCGGCCATCCACGGGACGAAACGTCCGGCAGCACTCGCAGCGACGCCGTCTCCGGGCAGGCAATGCGATGGGCCGTGATGCGCCTCGCACTCACTCACCGTGGCGTAACGCGGTGCGACCTCGGGATAGGCGGCACGCGCCGTCAGGTACTCGCTCCGGCAATCCTCCTCCGTTCGCCTGGTTCCGGCGATACAGGCCTCCGCATTCGCATAGACGAGCACGGATTCTTCGTCCTGCGACGGATCGAGACGAGCAAGCCCGAAGGCGGCGGCGCCCGCACCCGCCAGCATGACGAGGGTCACCGTCTGCGAGCGCATGAGGCGCGGCGGCTTTACTGGTGTCGGAGTATCGGCCTCGGATGGCATCCTACTGAGGACCGCCTTCCGACGATCCGCTCCCTCACGGCACGATGCCGCACAGACCCGAATGTAGGATCGAGCTTGGCCGTTTGAAACCGGCGATGGGACATTTCCCCGAACGCCGGCTCAGTAGGTCATGGACGCCGCGTTGACGATACCCCCGGCCAGGGACGACGCGGCGAGCAGGATGGACGCGGCGATCTCACCGGCTTCGATACGACGCGACAGGTCCGGCAGGATCAGCCGCACGACGAAATAGACCAGGATCTGCACGATGAGGGCGACGAGGCCCCAGACGATGCAGTCGAGGATCGATTGAGCGTTATAGATCGCCACCGAGAGCGGCAGCGTATAGCCGATCAGGCTTCCGCCCAGCGCGATGGCGGCCGAGGCATTGTTGGCGCGGATCAGCGCGATCTCGCGATGGGACGTCGCCGACAGGTAGACCGCGAGATAGACCGCCACGAGGCCGAACGCCACCGCGACATAGGCGATGAAGGCGGGCAGACCCGAGATCGAGACCATGGCGCCCGCCCCTCCCTCAGACCAGCCGGCTCTGCACGATGGCAGCCGAGATGAAGCTCTTGAACAGCGGATGTGGCTCGAACGGCCGCGACTTCAGTTCCGGGTGAAACTGCACGCCGATGAACCAGGGGTGGCCTGCATGTTCCACCGTCTCGGGAAGCAGACCGTCCGGTGATAGCCCCGAGAACCGCAGGCCCTTGGCTTCCAGCCGCTCGCGATAGGCCATGTTGACCTCGTAGCGGTGCCGGTGACGCTCAGAGATCTCGGTGCCGCCGTAAATCTCGGCGATCTTTGTATCCGCTCCGAGGGTCGCCTTGTAGGCACCGAGCCGCATGGTGCCGCCGAGATCGCCCTGTGCAGCGCGCCGCTCCAGTTCGTTGCCCTTGAGCCATTCGGTCAACAGGCCGACCACGGGCTCGCCGGTCTCCCCGAATTCCGTGGAATTGGCGTCCTCGACCCCGGCCAGGGAGCGAGCCGCTTCGATCACGGCCATCTGCATGCCGAAACAGATGCCGAAATATGGGATCTTGCGCTCACGGGCGTAGCGGGCCGCGCGGATCTTGCCCTCTGCGCCGCGCTGTCCGAAACCGCCGGGGACGAGAATGCCGTTGATGCCTTCAAGGAACGGCGCCGGATCTTCGCGCTCGAAGACCTCGGATTCGATCCATTCGAGGTTCACCTTCACATTGTTGGCGATGCCGCCATGCGTCAGCGCCTCGGACAGGGACTTATAGGCGTCCTTGAGGCCCGTATATTTGCCCACGATGGCGATGGAGACCTCGCCTTCGGGATTGCGCACGCGCTCGGAGATCGTCGTCCAGCGCACGAGATCCGGTTCGCCCTTCGGTTCGATTCCGAAATGCGCGAGCACCTCACGGTCGAGGCCGGCCTCGCGGTAGGACAGCGGCACGTCATAGATCGACGCCACGTCGCGCGCCTCGATGACGGCGGTCTCACGCACATTGCAGAACAGACCGAGCTTGCGCCGCTCTTCCACCGGAATCGGACGGTCACAGCGGCAGAGCAGGATGTCCGGCTGGATACCGATGGAGCGGAGTTCCTTGACGGAATGCTGCGTCGGCTTGGTCTTCAATTCGCCTGCCGAGGGAATGTAGGGCAGCAGAGTCAGATGGACGAAGGCGACAGTGCCGCGCGGCAATTCCTGGCCGAGCTGGCGGATCGCCTCGAAAAACGGAAGGCCTTCGATGTCGCCCACCGTGCCGCCGATCTCGACGAGGACGAAATCGAATGCTTCGTTTCCATCGAGTACGAACGTCTTGATGGCGTTGGTGACGTGAGGGATGACCTGGATCGTCGCGCCGAGATAATCGCCGCGCCGCTCCTTGGTGATGATGTCGAGATAGATGCGACCGGTGGTGATGTTATCGGCCTTGGTCGCCGGAAGACCGGTGAAACGCTCGTAATGGCCGAGGTCGAGATCGGTCTCCGCACCGTCGTCGGTAACGAAGACCTCGCCGTGCTGCGTCGGGCTCATCGTGCCCGGATCCACGTTCAGGTAGGGGTCGAGCTTGCGCAGGCGGACCGTGTGGCCGCGCGCCTGCAGGAGAGCTGCGAGAGCCGCAGATGCGAGGCCCTTGCCGAGCGAGGAGACCACGCCGCCGGTGATGAATACGTACCGCGTCATGGGCTTCGGCTCATAAACAAGGGTGGATGATTCGACAAACTTCAAACGACCCCGCCGCTGGTGGCGGCAGGGCTGCATCGGTTCGGATTCTGTGGAACGCCGGGTGGGGACGGTTCGGAGCGAGAGGTGTCCGAGCCGTCATTCCGCATCGACCTTCGATCAGCGCGACTGGGGCGCTTCGGGCGTGGCAGGCTGAGCCGGCGCGGTCTGGCCAGCGCCCTGACCGGGACGAAGGGTCTCGAGAATATTTCCGTTGGGCGCCGCCGGCTGCGTCGTCGCGGCTCCGTCGAGGATCGACTTCGGCGCGGCGCTCCGGTGGGAGATCACCGCGAGGGTCATGCTCGTCGTGAAGAACAGGGCCGCCAGGATCGCTGTAGCCCGCGTGAGGGCGTTGGCCTGGCCACGTCCGGTCATGAACCCCGATACGCCGCCACCGCTGCTACCACCGCCGAGCCCGAGTCCGCCCTCAGAGCGCTGCAGCAAGACCACGGCGATGAGTGCGAGAACCACGATGAGGTGAATGGAGATCAGGACGGCATTCATGTCGTTTCAGTCCGATGTTCCTGGTCCGTGAACCACGTAGGCCGTATCCGGCGCCCGAAGAGGCCCGGCGAGGAACGTCCGCAAAGGGCAGGCTCCTACACGAGATGGTGTCTCACGCCAAATCCTGCATCGCCCCAGGGCGGCGAATGTTTCAGGCGTAGGCGGCCGCTATCCCCAGGAAGTCGGACGCCACGAGACTGGCGCCTCCGACCAGCGCCCCGTCCACATTCTCTACCGCCATCAATTCGCGGGCGTTACCCGGCTTCACCGAACCGCCATAGAGGATACGGACCTTGGCGGCTTCCGCGCCGATGAGCTGTCCGAGCATCTCACGCAGGGAAGCATGGACTTCGGCGATGTCGGACGGGGTCGGTGTCAGGCCGGTGCCGATGGCCCAGACAGGCTCGTAGGCGATGACCGTATCGGAGGCCTTCGCCCCCTTGGGGACGCCGATGGCGAGCTGGGCGCGGACGATATCGAGCGTCCGGCCCTCTTCCCGTTCCTCCTGCGTCTCGCCGACGCAGATAATGCCGCAGAGTCCGGCGCGGCGGGCACCCAATGCCTTGGCATGGACGCCATCGTCGGTCTCGTGGTGATAGGCGCGGCGCTCCGAATGCCCGACGATGACGTAGCTCGCCCCGAGATCGGCCAGCATCTCGGCGGAGATGCTGCCGGTAAAGGCGCCGCTGGCCTTGGCATGAAGGTTCTGACCGCCGATGGCGATGGCGGACCCGTAGACGGCCGCCACGCAGGAGGAAATCAGGGTCGAAGGAGGGCAGACGAGGACGTCGATCCGGGATGCGAGTTCGGGCGAGAGCCCGTCGCGGATGGCCTCGACCACCGGAACCGAACTGCGCAGGCCGTTCATCTTCCAGTTGCCGGCGATCAGCGGCCGCCGTCCCGACTTCGACATCGTATTCCTCGCGCTCAGATGCTGCTGGTCCGGCTTCACCGGATCGTGAGCGGGGCCGTAACAGAGCCGACTAGCGGGCGCAAACATGGGCTCGAGGATTCGCCCGGCCTTTGCTGGGGCCACCGGATGGTCTATCGCGGGCGGCCTGGAGCGTGCCTCGGCACGCCATCACGACGGATTTTCGAACGTTCCGATGCTGCAGAACATGCGTAGTGCGAGCCAGCATTGGCTCGGCAAGATCATTCTCACGGTGGTCTTCACCTTCCTCATCGCTGGCGTTGCGATTTTCGGGGTGGAAGATTTCTTCCGCTCGAACTCGGCCACGACCGTGGCTACGGTGGGCAAGACGCAGATCACTTCGGAGGCGGTGCGCTCGGCCTATCAGCTGCAGCTGCAGCGCTATCAGAGCCAGCTTCAGCGCAGCCTGACTCCCGAACAGGCCCGGGGCCTCGGTCTCGACCGGCAGGTCCTTTCGCAGCTGATCAGCGAGGCCTCCCTCGACCAGCAGGCAAAGGATCTCGGTCTCGTCATCCCGGATTCGGCAGTGTTGCGCGCAATCCAGGAAGAGCCGACCTTCAAGGGGGCCAACGGCTCCTTCGACCAGACGCTCTTCTTCCAGACGCTGCAGCGCGCCGGCATCAACGAGGCGATGTTCGTGCGCGACCAGCGCGCCGCCGCCGGACGGCTCCAGATCGCCGAGGCCGTGGCCGCGGACATTCATGTCCCCGCCGCCCTGCGCGAGGCCGTGCATCGCTACACCACCGAGCGCCGGTCGGCCTCCTTCATGATGCTGCCCCCTTCCGTGGCGGGAGACATTCCCGCACCGACGGACGAGGAGGTGAAGACCTTCTACGACGAGAATAAGAGCGCATTCCGCGCGCCGGACTACCGGGCCGTGACCCTCCTCGCCCTCGATCCGCAGGCGATGACCAAGCCCGACGCTGTCACGGACGAGGATGTGCAGAAGCGCTACGATCTCGCCAAGGCGCAATACGGAACGCCGGAGCGGCGCACGATCCAGCAGATCGTGTTCCCCGACGAGGCCTCCGCCGAGGCGGCGCGCAAGGAGATCGAATCCGGCGAAAAGCCGTTCGAGGCCGTCGCTCTGGCGCGCGGCGTCGACGCGAAGGAACTGTCTCTGGGGAACCTGACGAAGGCCGAACTGTTCGACCCGGCCGTCGCAGAGGCCGCCTTCTCGCTTGCCCAGAACACCGTGAGCGCCCCGGTCAAGGGTCGCTTCGGCACCGTGCTCCTCCGAGTCACGGCCATCGAACCCGAGACACGCAAGCCCCTCGCCGACGTGGCGCCGGAGATTCGCAAGACCATCGCTCTCGAGCGCGCCAAGACCGCCGTTGAAAAGGACCACGACACGATCGAGGACGAGCGCGCCAACAGCAAGCCGCTGGCCGAGATCGCCAAGGAGCGGGGCCTCACCCTCGTGACGGTGCCGGCGGTGAGCGCCCAGGGACTCGACCCGTCGGGCAAGCTCGTCGATTCCATCCCGGATCGCGACACGACGCTGCCGATCGTGTTCCGCTCCGAGATCGGGAGCGACACCGAGGCGCTTCGCCTGAAGTCCGGCGGCTACGTCTGGGTCGACGTCACCGGCATAGACCAAGCCCATGACAAACCCCTCGACCAAGTGCGCGATCAGGCAGCCGCCCAATGGCGCGCTGCCGAGGTGGCCAAGCGCCTGTCCGACAAGGCACGCAGCCTGACCGAGCGTCTGGACAAGGGCGAGGCCATCGACACGCTCGCGGCGGAAGTTGGCGTGCAGGTGCAAACCTCCACGGACATCGCCCGCAGCCAGTCCAAGGACGGCCTCTCGGCCGACGTGGTCAATCGCCTCTTCGCCATCCCGGTGGACAAGGCCGTCTCGGTCGAATCCGGCGAGTCGCGTGTGGTCGCCAAGGTCACGGCGGCGACGATGCCCGCCTTCGTGCCCGGCAGCCCCTCCGACGAGGCGATCTCGAAGCGGTTCCAGGCGACCCTCATCGATGACATCCTCGGCGAGTACATCGCCGACGTTCAGAAAAGCGTGGGGATCACCGTCAACCAGACGGCGTTCCGGCGCGCGATCGGCGGCGAGTACTGAACCGACCATGTTTCAGGAGCCGGATTACGCCGCGTTCGCGGAGGCCTACGAGGCAGGGCGGCCGACCCTCCTCAACCTGACCCTGGTGGCCGATCTGGAGACTCCGGTCGCGGCTTTCCTCAAGCTGCGGGCGGTCCATGCCGGGCCGGCCTTCCTGCTCGAATCCGTCGAGGGCGGTGCGGTGCGCGGCCGCTACTCGATGATAGGCCTCGACCCCGACCTCGCCTGGCGCTGTCGCGACGGCCGGCCGGAGACCGCACGGGGCAGCGACCTGTCGGTGTTCGCGCCCGACGACGCATCGCCGCTGGCAAGCCTCCGGTCCCTCATCGCCGAGAGCGCCATCGGAGCCGATGACGATGTCGAACTCCCGCCCATGGCGGCGGGCCTCTTCGGATATCTCGGCTACGACATGGTCCGAGCCATGGAGCGACTCGGGGAGTCCAATTCGGATCCCCTCGGCGTTCCCGACGCGATCCTCGTGCGACCGCGCGTCATGGTGGTGTTCGATGCCGTGCGCGACATCATCACCGTGGTCGGCCCGGTGCGCCCGAGCGCAGGGGTTTCGGCGCGTGCGGCCTATGAGGGCGCGCTCGCCCGTCTGGAGCGCGTGGCCGATGTCCTGGAAGGTCCGCTTCCGGTGGAATCGCGGATCGACCCCCGCTCCATTGCTCATCCCGAGCCGGTCTCGAACACCTCGCCGGACGCCTATCTCGACATGGTCGCGCGGGCGAAGGAGTACATTGTCGCCGGTGACGTTTTCCAGGTCGTGCTGTCCCAGCGCTTCGAGGCGCCGTTCACGCTGCCGGCCTTCGCCCTCTACCGGTCCCTCCGGCGGACCAACCCGGCCCCCTTCCTGTGCTACCTCGACTTCGAGGATTTCCAGGTCGTGTGCTCGTCGCCCGAGATCCTGGTGCGGGTGCGAGAGGGGCGCGTCACGATCCGCCCCATCGCCGGCACCCGCCGGCGTGGCGCCACTCCGTCCGAGGACAAAGCCCTGGCCGAGGAACTGCTGGCCGATCCGAAGGAACGCTCCGAGCACCTGATGCTGCTCGATCTCGGCCGCAACGATGTCGGTCGGGTCTCGCGCATCGGCAGCGTGACCGTGACGGGGTCGTTCTTCCTCGAATATTACAGCCAGGTCATGCACATCGTCTCGAATGTCGAGGGCGATCTCGATCCGAGCCACGACGCACTCGATGCCCTCTCGGCCGGGTTTCCGGCCGGCACGGTCTCCGGCGCGCCGAAGGTCAGGGCGATGGAGATCATCGACGAGCTCGAACGCGAGAAGCGCGGCCCCTATGGCGGCTGCATCGGCTATTTCGGCGCACGCGGCGAGATGGATACCTGCATCGTGCTGCGCACCGCCATCGTGAAGGACGGGCGGATGCATGTTCAGGCCGGCGCCGGCATCGTCTACGATTCCGATCCGGCCTCCGAACAGCAGGAATGCGTGAACAAGGCCAAAGCCCTGTTCCGCGCCGCGGAGGATGCGGTGATGTTCGCGAGCCGGGCGCGGCGGGGGCAATAGTCCTTCCGCGCACCAAGGCAGGCCTTCCGCTTGGCCCGCGATTGCCGATAGACATCGAATCGGTCGTATATCGACGGGTTGCGATGGCGGAGGAACGTGATGGCTGAGACCGAGATCGATGCCGTCAGGGATCTTCTTGCGGCCAGTCCACGGTCTTCGAATCTCGCCGAGCGCCGTGAACGGCTCGACGGGTTCGGCGCGCATTATCCAGTTCCCCCCGATGTGACGGTCGTGCCCGTCAATGCGGGCGGGGTGTCGGCTGAATGGACCGGGAGCCCGGGGGCGGACCCGACCCGCGTCGTCCTGTTCCTGCATGGCGGCGGATACGTGTCCGGCTCGCTCACCAGTCACCGGCACATGATGGCCGAGACGGGCCGCGCTGCCGGAGCACGGACGTTGGCGCTGGATTACCGGCTCGCGCCGGAACATCCGTTTCCAGCGGCCCTCGACGACGCCCTGGCGGGTTACCGCTTCCTGCTCGAATCGGGCGTCAGCCCCGGGAACATCGTCTTGTCCGGGGAGAGTGCCGGCGGCGGGCTTGCCGTCGCGACGGCCCTCTCGCTGCGTGATGCCGGTCTGCCGCTTCCCCGCTGCCTTTGGCTCACGTCGCCCTGGGTCGATCTGGAGATGACCGGTGCCAGCATGGACACCAAGGCGGCGGTCGATCCCCTGATCCAACGGGAATACCTGATGGAACTCGCGGAGGCCTATTGCGCAGGAAAGGACGCGGCGACCCCGCTGATCTCGCCGCTTCATGCCGACCTCGGCGGCCTGCCGCCGATGCTGATCCAAGTCGGCAGCGCCGAGACCCTGCTGGACGATTCCCTTCGCCTCGCCGGGGTGGCCGCCTCGGCGGACGTCGCCGTGACGCTTCAAGTCTGGCCGCACATGATCCATGCCTGGCACATGTTCTATCCGCAGCTTGCCGAGGGGCGGCGATCGCTGGCGAGCGCCGGTGCCTTCATCCGTACGCATCTAGGGGACGGCACCGCCGTCCAGCATCCGACGATCGGGGTCTGAGAGCGGACGCGGCGCGAGAACGCTTGACCCTCTCGGCTCACCTCGTCACACGAGGGGGATCAAGAGAAGCGCGATCATGGCCAACGTCCTCGTCATCGACAACTACGATTCCTTCACCTGGAATCTCGTCCATCTCATCGGGCCGCTTTGCGGATCGATCGATGTCGTGCGCAACGACCAGATCACCATCGACGAGATCCGCGAGCGCGCGCCCGATGCGGTGGTGCTGTCTCCGGGGCCGTGCACGCCCAACGAGGCCGGCATCTGCCTCGACGTGGTGCGCGACCTCTCCGGCGAGGTGCCGATCTTCGGAGTCTGCCTCGGCCTTCAGGCGATCGGGCAGGCTTTTGGCGGCGACGTGGTGCGCGCGCCAAAGCCCATGCATGGCAAGGTCTCGAGCATCACCCACAGGGCAACGGGGGTCTTTCGCGGGCTGAACGGCCCCTTCGATGCCACGCGCTATCACTCGCTCGTGGTGGAGCGCGGCGGGTGTCCGCAGGATCTCGTCGTCACGGCGGAAGCAGACGGGCTCATCATGGCGCTGGAACACGCCACACTCCCGGTCCACGGCGTGCAGTTTCACCCGGAGAGCATCCTCTCGCATCACGGGTCGCAAATCCTGCGCAACTTCCTCGACATCGCCGCGGCGTGGAACGCGGGACGTGACAAGCGCGGGTCCGGCGTGCATTGACGCATCGATCGATTTTGATTGACGCTTCCGAGCCATGGACACTTTCAAGCCGCTCCTCGCGAAAGTCGCGGCCGGGTCGAGTCTCGACCGGGCGGAGGCGCGCGCCGCCTTCGACGACCTGCTCTCGGGCGAGGTGACGCCGGTCCAGGCCAGTGCCTTCCTCATCGCCCTGAAGGTCCGTGGCGAAGCCGAGGACGAGATCGTCGGCGCGGTGGAGGCCATGCGGGCGCGGATGGTGCGTGTGGCCCCGGTGCCCGGCGCCATCGACATCGTCGGCACCGGCGGCGACCATTCGGGCAGTTACAACGTCTCGACTCTCGCCGCGATCCTCACGGCGGCCTGCGGCGTGCCGGTGGCCAAGCACGGCAACCGCGCGGCCACTTCGCGATCCGGCGCGGCCGATGTCCTCGTTTCCCTCGGTGTGAAAATCGGTCTCGACCCAGACGGGCTGGCCCGCTGCCTCGCACAGGCCGGCCTCTGCTTCATGTTCGCTCAGACCCATCACGGCGCGATGCGCCATGTGGCGCCGGTGCGCTCCGAACTTCCGACGCGGACGATCTTCAACCTGCTCGGGCCGCTCTCGAATCCGGCCGGTGTCGAGCGCCAGCTTCTGGGCGTCTCCACCGAGGCCTGGGCCGAACCCCTGACGCGTGTACTGGGCGAACTCGGCAGCACGCGGGTCTGGACGGTGCACGGGTCGGACGGGCTCGACGAGATCACCGTCACCGGCCCGACGCCGGTGGTCACCCTGGAGGACGGGCGGATCGGCCGTTTCACCATCGATCCGCGCGACGTCGGCCTGCCGCTCTGGACTCTCGAGGATCTGCGCGGCGGCGATCCCGACCATAACGCGCACGCGCTGAACGCCGTCCTCGCGGGCGAGCGCAACGCCTATCGCGACATCGCCGTTCTCAATGCGGGGGCCGGCCTCGTCGTCGCCGGTTCCGCGCAGACCTTGAGCGAAGGTGTGGCCCGTGCCGCTTCCGCCATCGATGACGGCGCGGCACGAGCAACCCTTGCACGCCTCGTGGCGGTCTCGAACACATGAAAGAGGCCCCGATGAGCGAGGCGAAACCCATTGCGGACGTCGTTGCACCACCGGCCACCACCGACCGGCGTGACGTGCTTGCGCGGATCGAGGCCTATAAGCGCCGCGAGATCGCCGAAACCAAGCTGCGCGTACCGCTCGCGAAGCTCGAGAAGCGCATCGAGAAAGCCTCGCCGGTCCGGCCCTTCGCCGATGCGATCGCTGCTCATATCGCGCAGGGTCGCCCCGCGCTCATCGCCGAGGTGAAGAAGGCCTCGCCGTCAAAAGGCCTGATCCGCGCCGATTTCGATCCCGCCGTGCTTGCCGCCGCCTACGAGACGGGCGGTGCAACCTGCCTGTCGGTGCTCACCGATACACCCTCGTTCCAGGGTAAGCCGGAATACCTCACGGAGGCGCGGGACGCCTGTTCGCTGCCCGTGCTGCGCAAGGATTTCCTGTTCGAACCATACCAGGTGTTCGAGGCTCGCGCCTGGGGCGCTGATTGCGTTCTGGCCATCATGGCGTGCCTCGACGATGACGAGGCCCTCGCCCTCGTCGAGACCGCGCACGATCTCGGCATGGACGTGCTTGTCGAGGTGCATGACGAGGAGGAGCTCGCCCGCGCCATTCCGCTCGGCACCCGGCTTCTCGGCATCAACAACCGCGATCTCAAGACATTCGAGGTTTCGTTCGATACGGCCATCCGTGTTGCCAAGGGCGTGCCAGAGGACCGTATCGCTGTCGCGGAGAGCGGCATCACCGGGCATGACGATGTCCTGCGCCTCGAAAAGGGTGGACTTCGGACGATCCTCGTCGGGGAAAGCTTGATGCGCGAAGCGGACGTGACCAAGGCGACGAAACGCCTGCTCTTCGGCAAGGCCGGCAAATGAGCACCCTCACGCATCTCGATGCGGCCGGCGCCGCCAACATGGTCGACGTCTCCGACAAAGCCGCCACCACCCGTACCGCCCGCGCCGAAGGCGTGGTGGTGATGCTGCCCGAAACGTTGCGGCTGATCCGCGAAGGCGATGCCAAGAAGGGCGACGTAATCGGCACGGCGAGGCTCGCGGGCATCATGGCGTCGAAACGCACGCATGAACTCATCCCGCTGTGCCATCCGTTGCTGATCTCCAAGGTCCGGGTGGAATGCGAGCCGGACGATTCCCTGCCCGGCCTTCGCGTGACCGCAGAGGTCAAGGTGATCGGTCCGACCGGGGTCGAGATGGAGGCCCTCACCGCCGTCTCGGTCGCCTGCCTCACGATCTACGACATGGTGAAGGCGGCCGATCGCGCCATGCGGATCGAAGGCATCCACCTAGTCTCCAAGGATGGCGGAAAGTCGGGCTCGTACCGGGCCGAGGGCGCTTCGTGAGCAAACTCATTCCGGTGGAGGAGGCGCTCGCGCGCATCCTCGCCAGTGCCGCCGAGCCAGTGGCAGCCGAGACGGTACCGGTAGCCGACGCCTACGGCCGGACCCTGGCCGAGGATGTGGCCGCCCTACGGACCCAGCCGCCCTTCCCCGCCTCCGCTATGGATGGCTATGCGGTGCGTTCCGAGGATGTGGCCGCCGTTCCGGCAAAACTGACGCTCATCGGCATGAGCGCTGCGGGCCACGGCTTCTCGGGCACGATCGGCCCCGGCGAGACGGTACGGATCCTCACGGGGGCTCCAGTGCCCACGGGGGCCGACACGATCCTCATTCAGGAGAATGCCGACGTCTCGGACAATGTGGTCACGGCGAAGGAGACGGTCGCCGCCAAGCGCCATATCCGCGTTCCCGGTCTCGATTTCCGGTCGGGCGATCTGCTCCTGCGGGCGGGGGAGTGCCTGGATGCGCGCCGGCTTGCCCTCGCGGCCGCGGGTGGTCACGCCACCCTCCAGGTTCGCCGCAGGCCTAGGGTCGCGATCCTCGCCACCGGCGACGAACTCGTGGCGCCGGGAGAACCGGCCCGCTGGGACCAGATCGTCGCCTCGAATGGATTGGCGGTGGCGAGCCTTGCCCGCGAGGCAGGCGCGGAACCCATCGATCTCGGCATTGCCGGAGACAGCCTCGCCTCCCTCGAAGCCGCACTGGGCCGGGCGCGGGACGCGAAAGCAGACCTCCTCGTGACCCTGGGCGGCGCCTCCGTGGGTGATCATGACCTCGTCCAGGCGGCTCTGCATCGCGAGGGGCTGGAACTTGGTTTCTGGCGAGTGGCCCTCCGCCCCGGAAAGCCACTGATGCATGGGCGCCTCGGTCCGATGATGGTCATCGGTTTACCGGGCAATCCCGTCTCCGCCGTAGTCTGTGGCCTGCTCTTCGTCGTGCCGGCGATCCGGGCTCTACTTGGCGACCCCAAGGCCGGGGCCGACCGCAGCGAGCCGGCCCTGCTCGGGGCGGACATGCCGGCCAACGATATCCGCCAGGACTACATGCGGGCGCGGATCGAAATCGCGGATGACGGCCGTCCGATGGCGTACGCCGAAACGCGCCAGGATTCCTCGATGCTCTCGGTCCTCGGTCAATCCGAAGCGCTGCTGGTTCGCCCACCCGGCGCTCCGGCCGCGAAGCGCGGCGATCCATGCCGGATCATTCGCCTCGATCGAGCGTTGCTCTGACGACGACAAGTTTCGTCATTTTCCGGTGACGTCAGGGGTCGATCTAGCCAGCCGCGTGGCGAGCCAGCCGACGATGATCGCTACGGTGACGCCCCAGCCCACCTCCATGACGCGCGAGCCGAAGATATGCTGCGCCGTTCCGTCATGGGGGACGAGCAGGATGATGGTCGCGGTGATCCCGGCGAGCCGGGCCGCGCTCGCCACGTTCAGCACCCAGCAGGCCGTGAGCGACAGGATGACTGCGAGGGCATAGGCAGCCAGATGCTGCCCGAGGCCGAGCCAGATACCGAGGCCGATGAGGCCCCCCGTGGCCGCACCGAGCAATTGGTCCCGCCCGACTTTCCGCGTCGCGCGGAACTCGGTCTGGAGTACGGCGATGGCAGTGATCGCCGACCAGAACCCCTCGCGCTGGTTCAGCGCCTGGGTCGGCAGATAAGCGATGATCGCCGCGCCAGCGGATAAAAGGCCGTGCACCAAACCATCGATGAGGCGGCGTCGTAGCGGCAGGCCCTTGCGAAGGCGCGCGATACGTTCGCCGAGCCGGCTGATCCTGGCCTCGTCGCGCCCTCCTTTTTCGGTTCCTGGAGGGTGTGCCTGCGCGCGCCACCCAGGGCTTCCCGGTTGCTGCTCCACGATGACACGGTCGCTCGAATCCATGATTTTTGAACGCGAGCCGAGCCTGCTTCGATCCGCCGGCGATCTTCAGGTTTCACCCTTGCCGGCTCGGTCAGCCGAATACGAACTCCACCGCCTGCGTAACAACCTCAGGCTGGTAGGCGTGTGGCCCGTCATACTCCAGAGAGGTCACATCGTAACCAACGTCCCTGAGTTTCGAAGTGTGCACCCGTGCGCTGCGATCGATGGGTATCTGCTCGTCCCGTGTCCCATGTGAGATGAAGATGCGTGGTGACCCGGCCTGCAGATGTACCGACAGGAACCCGGCCGAAGAGATGATGAGGTGGGTGACCACATGGCCATTGGCGAGGCCGGAGGAGAGAGCGTAGCTCCCGCCATCGGAATGGCCGGCGAAGACGATGTGCAGCGGATCGAGCATGAAGCGTGACGCTACCTCGGTCAAAGCGAGGTCGAGCCGTTCGCGGTCCGGCCCGTGACCGCCGATGACGAGATCCCAGGTCGGAAATATGGATTGTGGAGCGAGGAGTAGAAATCCGCGCGCCTCCGCATGCTTTTCGAGCATGGGCAGGATCTTCTCCGCACTCCCGCCGCCGCCATGAAAGAGTACGACGAGGGGAGTCGGCCGTCGCGGATTGATCCCTGGCGGCACGATCAGCATGGCGTCGCGCTCATCGAACAGACCGAGCGGATGGCGGCCCGGAGGCATGGGCTCCCTCGTCGGCAGACGATGCGCAAAAGCGAGACGTCCTGCGAGTTTAGGGTCGATCATGCGGCGAGCCTCGCGTCGTTCGGTGACATGGTGCGGGCGTCGGTCGTTCTCTGCGGACGGCGCCCCTTGCCTAAGCTGCCGCGTCAATCCGGCTTGGCTTCGCTCAAAGGCTTGATCTTCAGTTGATCGATGATCCACAGCCAGCCGCCGGCCTCCTGCTTCCGTGCCGTCTCCACCGAGATCGTTCCGTTCGGTAGGCGCGCGAAGGTCATCGCAATCCCCCCGTTGCGAATGCTCGGCAGCGTCTCCGCGGCCGGAAACTCGGAGCGCCGTGCTAGAAGGTCGGTGTAGAACGCCCGGATCTCCTGATGTCCCGTCGCGACCACCTTTCCGGCAGCCAGCACGGCATCCGGTTCGTAGAGGGCAACCAACCCCTCCACATCGCCGGCATTGGCCCTTTCGTTGAAGAGGCGGGCAAGGTCTTCCGGGGTTTCTGCTAGCACGTGGTCCATGGCGTTTTCCTCTTGTTAC
This sequence comes from Methylobacterium sp. CM6241, assembly GCF_054817845.1. Lineage (NCBI taxonomy): Bacteria > Pseudomonadati > Pseudomonadota > Alphaproteobacteria > Hyphomicrobiales > Methylobacteriaceae > Methylobacterium > Methylobacterium sp. CM6241. Next base: position 2,293,810 of record NZ_CM139246.1, on the reverse strand, counting down.
ACGGCTACTTCAGCAGCGTTCCAGCCGAGTCGCGCACCGCTACGGTGACCGGAATCCCCGCTTTGACGCTCTCGGAGACGGTACAGAAGCGCTCGAACTGCTCGAGAACCTTGTCGAGCCGTGGCATCGTTTCCGCCGGAGCGCTCAGCGCGATGCCGACTTCGATCCCGCTGATCCTCAGGCGACCATCCGCGTTGCGCTCCACGCGAAAGCTCGATCGCGCTGCGAGCCCGGTTGCGTCCTGTTTGAATTTGCCGAGGGCGAAGACCAGGCTCGCGCACAGACAGTTGGTGACGCTGGCGACCAGGATCTGCTCGGGGTAAGGCCCCTCCCCGCCGCCATAGGGTGGCGCCTCGTCAACGGCGAGGTTCGGGAAGGCTTCCCCAAAATCGATCTCGAACCGATAGCCCTCGATCTGCCTGATCGTGATGCTGCCGTCACTGCCCATCCGGGACGTCTCCTCTCGGCTCGCCTAGCCGCCGCATGCGCACTGAAGCGGCAAAGCAACGACTGGCAAGGCAACGAACGAGAAGCGAAGGCGAGTTCCATCTCATCCCCCTCCTTGCCCACGTGTTGACAGCCCGCCATCATTGGCATACCAAATACCAACAGTAGACGCACAGAAAAAGCAAGTGCGCGGAACATCTCACGGACGGGGTTTGACCTTTCCGCGAAATGGAGGAAGCGATCACGATGATGCAATGCAGCATTCGCAACCGCAATATATTCCAGACGGAAGCCGAAATCGCGACCACGACTGCGAACGAAGCATCGCGCGTCTCAAGTGAAATCCCTCATCGCGTTTGACGGCCGTACCTGCTGCCTAAGTCGATGGACGACGTTTCACTCGAAGACGCGAAACAAGCCATGTCGGATCAAGCCAATTTCGCCGGTATCGACGTCTCTCAACTGATCGAAGCCGCCGGAGATGCCATCGTCGTCTCCGATCCGGACGGTGCGATCGTCGTGTGGAACGCGGCGGCGGAGAGGATCTTCGGGTTCTCGTCATCCGAGGCGCTCGGCCAATCCCTCGATCTGATCACCCCGGAACGCCAGCGCCAGCGTCACTGGGATGGTTACGCCAAGACAATGCGGACCGGCATCACCCGCTACGGCACCGAGGTGCTGCGCGTGCCGGCGCTTCACAAAGACGGCCGATCACTCTCGATCGCCTTCACCGTCGGACTCCTTCACGGTTCTGACGGCGCAGTGACCGGAATCCTCGCCATCATCCGCGATGAGACCCGGCGCTGGAACGACGAACGTCAGATGCGCAAGCGTCTGAGCGAACTCGAAAGCGCTGCCGTTTAAGTGGAGGCGCGAAAAGCTAAAGGTTTCGCCAGAATACCGGCCAACACGAGTTCCGGATCAGAACCGGACATTCGAACTATCCGATCCATTATCGTTGCATGACGATCGAAAGGGAGAACGTCGAGATGAGCAAGCCGCTTGAAGGCACCAAGATCATCGATTTCACGCACGTCCAGGCTGGCCCTGCTTGCACGCAGCTTCTCGCCTGGTTCGGCGCCGACGTCATCAAGGTCGAGCGTCCCGGTGCCGGAGACGTGACACGGACGCAGCTGCGCCACGTGGAGGATGCCGACGCCCTTTACTTCACCATGCTGAATTCGAACAAGCGTTCGCTGACCCTCGACACCAAGACCCCCGAGGGCAAGGAAGTTCTCGAGAACCTCATCAAGCAATCCGACGTGATGGTCGAGAATTTCGGTCCCGGTGCCCTCGACCGCATGGGCTTCTCTTGGGCCCGCATTCAAGAACTCAACCCGGGCATGATCCTGGCTTCGGTGAAGGGCTTCTCGGACGGCCACCATTACGAGGACCTGAAGGTCTACGAGAACGTCGCCCAATGCGCCGGCGGCGCCGCCTCCACCACCGGCTTCTGGGACGGCCCCCCCACTGTCAGCGCCGCCGCTCTCGGTGACTCGAACACCGGCATGCATCTCGCCATCGGCATCCTCACGGCGCTCCATCAGAAGAACAAGACCGGCAAGGGCCAGAAGGTCGCCGTGTCGATGCAGGATTCGGTGCTGAACCTCTGCCGTGTGAAGCTGCGCGACCAGCAGCGCCTCGACGCCCTTGGCTACCTCGAGGAATACCCCCAGTATCCGCATGGCGAGTTCACCGACGTGGTGCCGCGCGGCGGTAATGCGGGCGGCGGCGGGCAGCCGGGCTGGGTGCTGAAGTGCAAGGGCTGGGAAACCGACCCGAACGCCTACATCTACTTCACGATCCAGGGCCATGCCTGGGCCCCAATCTGCAAGGCGATCGGCCGCGAAGAGTGGATCGACGATCCGGCCTACAACACCGCCCGTGCCCGCCAGGACAAGATCATGGACATCTTCGGCACGATCGAGGAATGGCTCGCTGACAAGACCAAGTTCGAGGCCGTCGACATCCTGCGCAAGTTCGACATCCCGTGTTCGCCGGTCCTGTCGATGAAAGAGCTCTCGGTCGATCCGTCGCTGCGCGCCAGCGGCACCATCGTCGAGGTGCAGCACCCGAAGCTCGGCTCGTATCTCACCGTCGGAAGCCCGATCAAGTTCTCGGACATGCCGGTCGAGATCAAATCTTCGCCGCTCCTCGGAGAGCACACCGACGAAGTGCTGCTCGACCTCGGTTACACCCAGCAGCAGATCGAGCGCCTGCATCAGGCACGCGCCGTTTAAGAGAGATGCAAAGCGGCCCGTCCTCGGACGGGCCGTGGATTGAGGAAAACGGCGTGCCGCGAGGCGCGCCGTTTTCTTTTGGGATGGGACAAGGCCGCAGCAGGACGGCTGCGTCGTCGGCATCGTTGATCGAGCGCCGGCCCTGTTCGAGTGAACGACCTACGTACCGGGACGCACGGCTTCCTGCCCGAACGAGTTCGTCAAACGCCGCAGGTCGGCGGTGAGGATCAAGCGATGGATCGGCGCGACCGGCACCATGCAGACCCAATCAAAGGCATTGTGGATGACGACCGACGAGGTGATCCTGAGACGGCGACCGGAGGTCGCGAGACAGATCATGACGTCGAGGTGGCGGTCCCGCACGGTGAGAACCAGCATATCCGGGGCGCTGTGTTCCACCAGGAAGAAGTCCAACGTTTCACCCGCGTGCGCTTGGATCCGGCGTTCACCGGAAAAGCCGCCGATCGCCTTCACGCCAAAACGGGCCGCGATCGAATCTCTCAAGCGGAAGGCGAGCGACATGAGCGGTCGTGGCTCTGAAGTGATGAAATTCCAGTCCTGTATCGGAGTCATCGCCGAGGAGAGTACGACCGATCGCGAGTCGTCATAAACGAGCTGATCGCTCGGGCGCAGAAGCTGAACCGGCAGATCGACGGCCAAGGACTTTCCCCATCTCATTGGTGGGTCGGCCCTAGCATGACCGACGCGGATAATCGGCGGCGCGATGGGTGAACGAGCGCGGCCTGGGCCAAACCGGGCCCGGTAGCCGTGCGTTTATCCCCCTAAGGACGTGGTGCGGTCCTGTTGCCCTCCGATGGGATGCGTAACCGGGAGGCCGTTACGCGAGACATCCAGCGAGGCTGCGTCTTTCCCCTCCATCGCGAGTGCCCCGTAGGGGAGCCAGCCGGCGAAAGGTTCCAGATTGTCCTGCCCAGCGGGGCGATACCAACGCCAGACTTGGCGTGCCGCACTTGGGGCGTACCAGCGACCGGGGCGACCCTCGGCCAGGATCGGACCGAGGGTCAGGTGGTTGAGCCAGATCCGCTCCACGATCTGCGGGGCCGTGTGCATCGGGCGCCAGGTCGGCGGCATCGGACATCTCCTGCGAGGGCGATCACGGGGCGATGAAACGGGTGCGGGGGCCAGGACTTGGCGTCCGGCCCCCGCACTCTGTTCGTGGTCGGTGGCTCAGCCTGAGTTCAGGCAGCGACCACGCGGGGGGCAGGCTTGGTCTCGTCGGAGACGGCCAGCGCCTGGGCCACCACCCGCTTGCGCCAGGGCTTCAGCACGGCGATGGCGAGGAGGGATGCGAGGATGTTGGCGCCTGCGGCGACGAGGAAGACGCCGTCCCAGCTGGTGGTGGCCTGCTGGAGGTAGTTGGCGACCGGGACCAGGAGGGCGGCGGTGCCTTTGGCGGTGTAGAGCAGGCCGGCATTGGTGGCGGCGAACTTGGTGCCGAACGTGTCGGTGCAGGTGGAGGGGAAGAGGGAGTAGATCTCGCCCCAGGCGAAGAACACGAAGCCGGAGAGCAGGACGAACCACAGCGGGTCGTGGCCCCAGAGGTAGAGCATGTAGATGCCGAAGCCTTCCATGGCGAAGGCGATGAACATGGTGTTCTCGCGGCCGATCTTGTCGGAGACCCATCCGAAGAACGGGCGGGTCAGGCCGTTGAGCACGCGATCGATGGTGGCCGCGAAGGTGATGGCCACCATGGTGATGCCCATGATGGTGACCGGCACCTTGTCGACGCCGATATCGGAGGCGATGGGCTTGAGGTTGGCGGTGATCATCAGGCCGCCGGCGCCGACGATGACGAACATGAAGTACATGAGCCAGAAGATCGGCTGGCGGGCGACTTCGCCGGGGGTGTAGTTGCGCCGGGTCTGGATGATGTTGGCGTTGGCCACGACCTCCGGCACCTGGCCCTTCTTGGGCGAGGTGAAGAAGAAGGCGAGCGCGCAGACGACGAGGCCCTGGCCGATGCCGAAGTTGAAGAAGGCGGCCTGGAAACCGTGGTCGGCGATCATCCACTGGATCGGGGCGACGGTCAGCGCCGAGCCGGCGCCGAAGCCGGCGGCGATGATGCCGGCGGCCAGCCCCCGCTTGTCGGGGAACCACTTCAGGGCCGAGCCGACGCAGGTACCGTAGACGGCGCCGGCGCCGATGCCGGCGACGACCTGGCCGAGATAGAACATGTTGAGCGAGGCGGCGTAGGAGTTGATGACCCAGCCGATGCCGCAGAGCGCGCCGCCGAACAGCACGACCACGCGCGGGCCGTACTTGTCCACGAACCAGCCCTCGATCGGGACCAGCCAGGTCTCGAACAGCACGAACAGGGTGAAGGCCCACTGGATCGCCGCCCGGTCGAAGCCGAACTTCTTCTGGATGTCGGGGACGAAGAACGTCCAGCCGTATTGCAGGTTGGCGATCATCACCATGCAGATCACGCCGATCACCAGCTGACCCCAGCGGTATCCATCGGATACTCGCCCACTCGTTGTTTCCGCCCTCGTCATTGTCGTCCTCCGCGTTGTTCTGTTTTGCTTCACTCGAGGCGTAGGAGCCGGCTGCCCGGCTTTCGGTCTTGGCGAATGCCGACCCTTGGCGTCGTCAGCATTCTGGTATGTGGAATACCAGCCTCTCTCGTACGTATGAGTCCGTCAAGACCGAGTTGCAGAAAAATCGTCGCCGCAATGCAGCAAACAGGGATTAAACTCAAGATCTCGTACAGGCGATGAAGAATCTGTTTGAGCTATGCGAAAACAACATCTCGCGGACGCAAATACGGGTCTGCCATGCCCCTAAGTGCATATTGTTGCATAGGCGCAAATTTGCCGTGGAAACGAGGGGTACACCCCTCAACCACCGGATTTTTGCTGAGAAATCTGAAATCTGTACGCGATGGCTTTGCGCATGCCTTCAGGAACAGGCAATGCCATACCGGCCACGCAGCGACCGAGCCAAGCCGACGAGGACGTACATAGCCTACCCGCCTCGCCCTGGTCCGGCACCATAGTGCTCTTTCATTCATTGACAATCGGTATTTTGCATACCAGAGTCTGAGCTCAAGAAGCGATCCGGAAGGGGCGACGTCATGCCGGCGAGGCAGCAGACGGGCACTGGTGCAAGTCGCCTAAACTATATCCGAATGGATCGCTCGGTTCGCGATGCATTGAACATGTTGCATAATCCCGGGGTCGACGCTCTCGTCGTCATCGACGGCGCCCCTCTCACGGACGGTGCCATCGTCGGCATTATTACCGAGCGCGAGATCTTCCGTGCCATGGCATCGCGTGGCCTCGAAGTGCTCGACAGCCTTGTCTGGATGTGGGCGAAGGAAGATTTCGCGTCTGTCGACGTCAGCACGTCAAATGCCGACCGGCTTAAACTGTTCTGCGCTTATCAGACCGACCATATCGCAGTGACCGATGGTCTCGTCCTGACGTCGATCCAGAGCATTTGGAGCTGCGTCGATGCCATGTCTGATAGGAGTACCTCGGCTCACTCGTGATGCTCGACCAGGCATTCGGGGTGTTACAATCGAATGTAACGTCAGGTCGTCCAGAGGTTGCCGAGAGATTAAATGATGCGCAATCGATCTCGATCCTTCGTTGTTGCGCTGCGACGCACTCTCACCGCAGGTGCAGGATAAGATAACCCGCTTCTGATCATTGACCTCCATCGTTTTTGCATTCAAAATTTCGACACGATACCCTAGTGTTTCGGCCTTCTCGAAAGGTTCGATTCAAGCCGGGGATCGAGGCAAGGAGACGCTACGGGGCAGCGATCGTCGGTGAAACGCCGACCGCTCGCATCTCGTGGCCAACAGGGTTAGCAGCAATGCGTTACTTGGCCATTCTTGAATGCCCGGTCATCTTCAGCGGCGAATCCCCCAACGGGATGACCAGCATGGACATGTGTCCCTCGGCCGGGATTACGCGTGGACTGATCAGCCGCCATGTCAAAGTCATCGATTCAAGGGTGATCGCTGTCTGCATCTGGCAGAGCGAGTTCTGCGCCAAGCTCTACTTCAACGCGGAATGGTACGAGAAGGCCGAGGCACTCTGGGGTGACCGCTATCAGTTGCGGCTCGAGGCCATCGATGAGGAAGCGGTCGCCTGAGGCGTTCGAGGTCGCCGCGATGCATGGCCGCCCTGGAATTCACTGACTCTTGGAGGGGCCGGCCATGTCCATCATGGTGCCCCCGGCTACCGGCCCAGCTGATTTGCCTCCGCGCCCGGAGTTCGGCCCCTGGAATCCGGGGTTGGAATCGACGTTGCCCCGGGCGTTTCTGTCCCTCGAGACGCTCTTCAGACCGGACAACGTAGAAACCAGCCTCGACGATGCCCGCGAGATGAGTGACGTGAGTGGTCTGCCACTGACGCAGCTCGTGCTCTTCCGTGCTCAGCGTCTCGTGGTGCACGAAGTGCTTGTCCGCGTCATGGCCGATCTGTCGGTACCGGTCGGGCGCACTTATGGCGATCTCGGCGTCAACTTTCGGGCCATCGTCAGCACGATCCTGGACACCGGGATTGCGTCTCACGCGAATGAGATCGCTGACCTGCTCATTCAGATCCGGAGCGACGCCGCGCTCGTGCTCCAACGCGAACTGTCCGAGTTGTTCACCCCGAAGGTTGTCGGAGAACCGGCCCGCGGACAACCCTCCCTCTGGCAGCTGATCCTTGGCTCTCCCGAACCGGCCAGGCGGCAAAGGGAGCACGGTACGCCAGAGCAATGGGCCCTCCACCATCTCGACGCGTGGTACGCGCGTTGCGCCACGCCATCGGACTCCCTCGAAATGGCGGTTTGCGTCGCCCTGCGACAGGTGGTGACAAGCATCATCCGGCGTCGCGGCTTCTTGATCCGCGACACCGCGCTTCTCCACCGTCTCGTCTGCATCCTGGTCTCGAACCAGTATGGTAGCAGCCGGATCGGCCAGCTCATTGAACCATGGTTCCGCGAGGTCGTCGCACGGGAAGGCTACCGCTCATTGAGAGCCCAGACGCAGCCGGTGGTGATGAACGTCAAAGGTGCATCAGCTTCCGGCAAAAGCACGATCCGGCCTTATCAGCGTGCGCTCGCCGGGCAAGTCGGCCTCGACGAGTCGGATTTTGCTGTCATCACACCCGACGTCTGGCGCAAATTCCTGCTCGATTACGACAGCCTCGGTGCGGCCCGCCGCTATGCCGGTACGCTGACAGGACGCGAGGTCGAGATCATCGATCGCAAGCTCGACCGTCACATGGCGGTGAAGGCTGCGGAGGGGCGCATCTCACATCTTCTGATCGACCGGTTCCGGTTCGACAGTTTCACCGTCGATCCCGGAGCAGAGGATGGCAGCCAACTCCTGACCCGCTTCGGCCATTGCGTCTACATGCAGTTCATGATCACGCCGCCGGAGGCAACCGTCGAGCGGGCGTGGAAACGCGGCGAACAATTCGGCCGTTACAAAGCTGTCGAAGATCTGCTCGCACACAACGTCGAAGCCTATACCGGCATGCCACGGCTCTTTTTCACCTGGGCACTCAGGTCAGACAAGCGGGTCCATTTCGAATTTCTGGACAATAGCGTACCGGAAGGTGAACGTCCCCGAACCGTTGCCTTCGGCATCAACGGCACGATGAATATCCTCGACCTGAAATTTCTCTTCGACATCGATCGGTACCGCAAAATCGATATCTCCGCGCGGTCCGCGCAGGAGGTCTATGCCGCTGCCGGTTCAATGGCGCCTTCGGACAACATGAGCTTTCTGCGCGATTGTATCCGCCGGATGACCACGATCTGTTTCGCGGATTTCGGGACGGGACACGTCTATGCCAAGCTTCACCAGGGGCGCCTGACCCATCTCGCCGCGGATATCGCGGAGCGGGCGGTCGAGAACGCGGAATTGAAGGCGACTCTCGGAGCGATAGGCGTATCGGAAGTTTCACTTCCCATGCCCGAACCCGGCGAGATCCTTCGTCGTGAAGAGGCTCAGACATTGGGCCGCTGGGGTGACGCATTCTAGGCTCTTATGGTCCTGAACGCGTATGCAACGCGTGCGATGGATGCGGCCAAGGCCCAAGCAATGCGGTGAATATAAAGTCCGTTGGGCCAGGTCCACCCGAACGGGTTGGCGGAATGAACTCAGCGTCTGCCCGAGGCCCTGACACGCTCCGATATGCGCCAGCGACATGAGTGGTCGAAGGAATGTGGTATATCAGTTTGCGGTGCAGCATGGCATCAGGGTGATGCAACGCCCTCCGGGAGCCCGCCATGTTCGCCACTCTCTTCGCCGCCGTGATCGTCATGATCGCGCTTCAGGTCCTTCTCGTAGTGAAGGCCGCCGATCTTCTCTCGGCACACGCAGACAAGAGCCGCGTCGAAAACCGCGATTACGTTCCAGGCTCGGCAGGTCGCTTCACCGGTATCGCCTGACGGATCGTCTTCGCCTGAAAGAGCGCGGCATCGAGCCTATCCGGCCGACACCGCGCTGAGTCAGGAGGAGCTTCACGTCATGCGCGCAAGCCGAGATGTTAAGACAGGCGGCCCGCGCTTCGTTCAGGGACAGATCATTCGGCTGCAATCCTCTGGATGGCGCCGATCGCCCCTGATTCCGAGATCTTGAGGCGGTCGCTCTCGGAATAACCGAGGACATCTCGCAGGATCTCGTCCGTATGCTCGCCCAACAGGGGCGAGCGCTTGACCTCGACCTGGCTCGCCGAAAGCCGGATCGGGTTTCCCACGGTCAAGTACTTGCCGCGCTCCGGATGGTCGACTTCGACCACCGTGCCGGATTTCCTCAGCGATTCGTCCTCGGCGATCTCCTTCATCGAAAGGATTGGACCGCAGGGAACGTGAAGCGCGTTGAGCGTTTCCATCGCCTCGAACTTGGTCTTCGACATCGTCCAGGCTTCGACCCGGGTGAAAATCTCATTCAGATGCGGCAGCCGCGCTTTCGGCGTCGCGTAATCGGGATGCGTCTTCCATGTCGGCTCGCCGATGACATCGCAGATCGGCTCCCAGACCGCGCCTTGCGCGATGAAGTAGATGTAGGCGTTGGGATCGGTCTCCCAGCCCTTGCACTTCAGGATGCGACCGGGCTGGCCACCGCCGGAATCGTTGCCCGCACGCGGCACCGAATCGCCAAAACCGATCCCCTCCCCGTACTGGCTGTATTCCTTGAGCGGTCCGCGCTCCAGCCGCTGCTGGTCGCGCAGCTTGACCCGGCAGAGGTTGAGAACGCCGTCCTGCATGGCGCAATCGACCTTCTGGCCGACGCCGGAATGCGTCCGTTGGTAGAGGGCGGTGACGATGCCGAGGGCGAGATGGAGGCCGGTGCCGGAATCACCGATCTGGGCCCCTGACACCATCGGGATATCGGTACGAAACCCAGTGGTGGAGGCCGCACCTCCTACGCATTGGGCGACGTTCTCGTAGACTTTGCAATTCTCATAGGCGCCCGGCCCGAAGCCCTTCACCGAAGCGAGGATCATGCGCGGGTTGGCTTCATGAATCGCCTCCCAGGTCAGTCCCATCCGGGCAAGCGCGCCGGGAGCGAAATTCTCCACGAGAACGTCACACTGCTTCACCAACCGCCACATCACCTCGATCCCCTTGGGGTTCTTGGTGTCGAGCGTGATGGAACGCTTATTGTGGTTCAGCATCGTGAAATAGAGGCTGTCCACATCGGGAATGTCTTGGAGCTGTTGGCGTGTGGCATCGCCGACGCCTGGACGCTCGACCTTGATCACGTCCGCGCCGAACCAAGCCAGGAGCTGGGTACAGGTCGGGCCGGACTGGACATGAGTGAAGTCGAGGATCTTCACGCCTTCGAGGGCATTCATAGGACTCTTCCGCGTTGAAGGGCGTTCGGCGGATATGGGCACCGGCCGCCCCGGCGTCGCTGACGCGGGAGCGGCCGGACGGACCGACGGCCTACTTCTTCTTTTTCACTGCGCTCTGCGGGTTGAGGCTGCCGATATTGCCGCTTTCGGTGCCGGCCTCCGGGTCGATCACCGCGTTGATGAGGGTCGGGCGGCCCGAATCCATCGCGGCGTTGACGGCCTGAGAGAGCTCGTCCGGCGTCGTCGCGTTGACGCCAACACCGCCGAAGGCTTCCATCATCTTGTCGTAACGGGAATCCCGGACGAAGACGGTCGTTCCTGGATCGCGGCCGGTCGGATCCGTATCGGTGCCGCGGTAGATGCCGTTATTGTTGAACACGACGATACAGACCGGCAGGTTGTAGCGGCAGATCGTTTCCACCTCCATGCCCGAGAAGCCGAAGGCGCTGTCGCCCTCCACCGCGAGGACGGGCTTACCGGTCTCGACAGCGGCGGCGATGGCGAAGCCCATGCCGATGCCCATGATGCCCCAGGTACCGACATCGAGGCGCTTGCGCGGCTGATACATGTCGATGATGCCACGGGCGAGATCGAGGGTATTGGCCCCCTCGTTGACGAGGATGGCGTCCGGACGTTCGGCGATGATGGTCTTCAGCGCGCCGAGTGCGCCGTGGAAATCCATCGGCGTCGAATTCTTGCGGAGCTTCGACGCCATCTTGGCGAGGTTCTCTTCCTTCTTGGCAGAGATGGCATCGGTCCAGGATGATGGCGGGGCCTGCCAATCGCCCTTCATCCCGTCGAGAAGCGCGGTGACACAGGAGCCGATATCGCCGACGACGGGCGCCACGATCTCGACGTTCGAATCCATTTCCTTCGGTTCGATGTCGATCTGGATGAACTTCTTCGAGCCGGGGGCGCCCCAGGTCTTGCCCTTGCCGTGGGAGAGCAGCCAGTTGAGGCGCGCGCCCACCAGCAGGACGACATCGGCCTCCTTGAGGACGAGCGAACGGGCAGCACCCGCCGATTGCGGATGGGTGTCGGGCAGGAGGCCCTTGGCCATGCTCATGGGCACGTAGGGGATGCCGCTGGTTTCCACGAGAGCCCGAACCTCGTCGTCGGCCTGCGCATAGGCCGCGCCCTTGCCGAGCACGATGAGGGGGCGTTTGGCGCTCTTCAGGACATCGAGTGCGCGCTTGATCGCAGAGGGGGCCGGCAGCTGGGCCGGGGCCGCATCGATGACCTTGACCAGCGACTTGGCGCCGGCATCGGCCTCCATCACCTGAGAGAAAAGCTTGGCAGGTAGATCGAGATAGACGCCGCCGGGGCGGCCCGAAACGGCGGCCCGGATGGCCCGTGCGACGGCAATGCCGATGTCGGCGGCGTGAAGAACGCGGAAGGCGGCCTTGCACAGGGGCTTGGCGATGGCGAGCTGGTCCATCTCTTCGTAATCGCCCTGCTGGAGATCGACGATCTCACGCTCCGACGAGCCGGAAATAAGGATCATCGGGAAGCAGTTAGTCGTGGCGTTGGCCAGGGCCGTGAGGCCGTTGAGGAAGCCCGGCGCGGAAACCGTAAGGCAGATGCCGGGCTTCTTCGTCAGGAAGCCCGCGATGGCGGCGGCGTTGCCAGCATGCTGCTCATGGCGAAAGGAGATGACCCGCATTCCTGCGGCCTGGGCGAGGCGACCGAGATCGGTGATTGGAATGCCGGGCACGCCGTAGATCGTGTTGATGTCATTGAGCTTCAGCGCGTCGATGACGAGGTGGAAGCCATCGGTGAGTTCCGGCTCGGCCGAAACGTCGACATCGATTCTCTGGGCCAAAGCTGACATCGTGTTCTCTCCCTGGTTCTTTGACGTTTTATTTTGATTGGCGGTCCGCAAAGTCGGCGAACCGATGACGTGAACTTTTCCGCCGCGGGATTTGGTTCTCTCGTGCGGCGCAAACCCGATTGGGATGCGGCTTCGGAGACCGCGGGATTCCTCGACGTTAGATCGTCGTCCTGGCAGTGACTTTGGAGTTGGCGTTGCAGTGAAGTCGGCCAGCGTGACGTTTCATTCTCCCTCGACGGGGCGTGGATTTTCTTCAACGGGAATCCAAAAATTTATGATCTCTTTGGGTATTCCGCGCAGCTTAATCTTTGCGGTGACTTGATGGGGTCGATGGTGGACACAACCAAATCACCATGTTTTATAATGCCTACCGCCAGTCGAGCGGCGTTCGCCGGCTGGCGATCCCGCGCTTGCCTCGAACTGAAAAGACGCTTTGACCCGATCTAACGGTCAAGAACTGCTGTAAGCCCTCCGACCCGATAGGCAATTGGTGGCATACCAAATACCAACTGTCAAACGGATTTGCACGATTGTGCCGATCAGCATCGGATCGCTCGAACGCGAGGCTTCGCATGGCCGGTCGACACGGGAAGAATACAACTCCTTCCTTCATGGTAATCGGAAGTCTGCTCTTCGACCCGTAGCGAGGAAAGCGCCACTCAGCTTATGTTAAGAGCTTTGAGCGGGCCGAGGCATTCCTTGTATTTCAAACGCGAGTTTGGCATGCTTCACACCAAGTGTGCTCGCCCGCGTGTGCGAGTTTAAATTATTCTAGGTGGCATGAAAAATGGTTAAAACCGACACATTTCAAGTAAAGCCTATCGTTGCGACTTCAAGCTTGCGTGCATTGGCTTATGACGCGCTCAAAGAAGCAATCACGAACATGAACATTTATAATCAGCGTGAAGAGGTTCGCCTGGATGAGCGAAAGCTGTCCTTGAACCTTGGCGTGAGCCGCACCCCTGTGCGCGAAGCGCTGACGGTATTGGAGCAGGAAGGCTTCGTGCGGTTCGAGGCCCGTCGCGGTGTCTTCGTCATCAAGAAGTCGAAGAAAGAAATTGTCAGCATGATCCAGGCTTGGTCTGCCTTGGAGAGCATGGCTGCGCGCCTCGCCTGCGAGCGGGCCACCGACGAACAACTTCACTGCCTGCGTGAGCACTTTCCAGAATTCTATGAAGGGCGCCCGTCGGATCATCTCGACGAGTATTCGGAAGCCAACATTCGCTTCCACCAGAAGATCATTTCGCTCGGCCAGTGCGACGTGATCAAAGACATCACCAGCAACCTGCTGATGCATGTCCGCGGTATTCGCAACACCGCGCTGCGTCAGGGGGAACGCGCGGCCAATTCGATCAAGGAACACGTGGCGATCATCAAGGCATTGGAAGCGCGGGATGCAGATCTGGCGGAACGCCTCGTGCGCGAGCACGGCCTCGGCCTAGCCAGCCATGTCGAGAAATATGGTGACTATCTCGACTGATCGACGCTGCCGCCAGAGTACCCGCCACATCGCATGGCTCCCCGGCCGTCGGTGACCGACAAAGTCATCGGCGGGGACTGGGCGCGCGGCTCCGCCGGACACCGCGAAGGCCCGCCATAAAGGGGCGGGGTAAGCCCCCGCGGCACGAAGCCCCTTCGGATGATTGAAGGGCCCGGCGGGTGATACCGGCGGACGCCAAGCCGGCCCGCGGTAAGGCGCCTTGAGCGGAACATTGCGCGTCAGGAACAAACTCTACCACCGGGTTAACGGAACCCTTGCAGAACACTTGCGGAACGTTTACCGTGTTCGTGTTTTGTTTCAGCGGCGTTAGTCGCGGCCATTGGCTTCAGTGGAAGAGTGATCTGTATGTTGACGCGTAAGCAGCTGGATCTTCTCCAATTCATCCAACAACGGATGCAGGAGAGTGGCGTCCCGCCCTCCTTCGACGAGATGAAGGACGCCCTCGATCTCAAATCGAAGTCGGGGATCCACCGGTTGATCACGGCCCTCGAAGAGCGCGGATTTCTGCGTCGTTTGCCGAATCGCGCCAGGGCGATCGAAGTGATCCGGATGCCTGAGAGCCTGACCGGTGCACCGGCGTCGAAGCCCGCTCCCGCCGGTGAAGTTCGCCGCTTCACGCCGAGCGTCGTCGAAGGCGGTCGGTCCAAGGCGATGCCGTCCCTGCGCCAGCCAACGACCCAGGCCCAGGACGAGAGCGGCAGGTCGATCACGATCCCGGTCATGGGACGGATCGCGGCCGGCACGCCGATCTCCGCCATACAGAACCAGAGCCATTCCGTGACGCTATCACCGGACTTCCTGGCCGGCGGCGAACATTACGCTCTGGAGGTCCGTGGCGATTCGATGATCGAAGCGGGTATCCTCGACGGTGATCTTGTCGTGATCAAGAAGCAGGACACTGCGAATACCGGCGACATCATCGTTGCCCTCATCGACGATGAAGAGGCCACATTGAAGCGCCTGCGTCGCCGCGGTTCCTCCATCGCTCTGGAAGCGGCAAACCCAGCCTACGAGACGAGGGTTCTGGGTCCGGATCGTGTTCAGATCCAGGGGCGACTCGTCAGCCTGGTCCGTCGTTACTGAAGCCCGTCCGACTGCGTTTCGGATGACGGATCGCCGTCGTCGCCCTCGGGTTCTATGGGTTTCGGACTTGGTCCCGATTCCTTCGGAGGCGAAGGGGACGGCGTGACGACGGCGACCGCCCGCCGCCATGGCGGACGAGAATGAGGTTGGTGGGCGGACGTGACCTGCGGTCCTTCGGGGCCGTAACGGATGGCGGTGGCGCCGCGTAGAGCCAGGTATGCGCGATCGATGACGAAGCCGGCCCTGCAGTCTTTGGGAGCGTCCCGGCGGGCGATGATCACACTCGCCCGTTCGCAATCCTCCGCGAAGGCCCGCTTGTCCTTGACGAGGGCGACGATCCGACCCGGCCCTAACTCGACGACGCATCCGACGGTATCGCATCGGCTTCTCGGCGAGGCTGCGACGGCGGCGACCTTCCGCGAATCGCCATCCGCCTTGAGCCATTGTTCGAGGACGAAGGCCGGCGGGCTGCCGAGAATGCTCAATCGGCCGTCCCCGTCGCGGAAGGCTGCACCGCCACCCTCACGGTCGATGTAGACGTCGTAACGCGGCGGCATGGTAGCGAGCACGACACCGAGAGCGGCCGGAGCAAGGCCGATCCAGCGTAAGCTCGAGACGGGAAGTGCCAGCAGGAGCAGGGCGAGAGCAAGCAGGCAGAGTGCCGTGCTGCCATAGGCCGGGACGACGAGGGTGGCGTGTCCGAACCCGCTGATCCAGCCGGAGATCGTGAGCATCCCGCGTACGGCGAGCCCCATCGCCCACCAGACCGGCTGGTCCAGTGCGAAGGGATAGGCGAGGATCCCAAGAACCGCCGCCGGCATCACCGCCAGGGAGACGAGGGGCAAGGTCAGGGCATTGCCGACGATGCCGAAGGGCTGGACGGTCTGGAAGTGATAGGTTGCGAAGGGCGCCGTGGCGATCTGGGCGATCAAGGTCGTCGCCAGCGTGCCAAGGATCGCGACAGCCAGAAACCGCCAGGTTCGGGCCAAGAGGCCCGCACCTTCGCGTGGCGGCATCCAGCGATTGAGCGCACCGGCGCAAGCGATGAGGCCGGCTACCGCGCCGAAGGACATCTGAAAGCTCGGGCCGAGAATCCCGTCCGGCTCTCGCGCGAGGGCGATGAGGGCAGCGAGCGCGAGGTTTCGCATGCTCAAAGCCGGGCGATCTACCAGGATCGCGCCGAGCATCACCAACGTCATGATGAGCGAGCGTTCGGCAGCGATATCCCAGCCCGAGAAGACGCAATAGGCCGTGACACCCACCATGGCGAAACCGGCGGCGATCTTCTTGATCGGCCAAACCAGGGCGAGCCCCGGAACGAGGGCGAGCAGCGCGCGGACGAGCCAGAACACGACGCCAGCTGCGAGCACCATGTGGAGGCCGGAAATCGAGACGACGTGGTAGATTCCCGCCGCACGCAGAACCTCGTTGGTCTCGGCATTGATGAGGCCGCGCTTGCCCGTTACGAGGGCGGCGGCCACCGCGCCGGCCTGCCCGCCATTGGCGTCGGTGATGCGCCGGGTCAGCGCGTTGCGGGCGTCGTCTACGGCGGCTGCCAGCGCTACGGAGCGCGGCAAAGGCCTGGGCGGAGGCTTGACGTCGATCTTGCCTACCAGGGAACCGACGGCACCGATCCCGCGAAAATAGGCATCCCGGGCGAAATCATATCCGCCGGGGCGGGCCGCGTCGGGCGGCGGCAGGAGCCGTGCCGTCGCCGAAATGAAATCGCCGGGCTTCAGCGCAAGGGCCTTCTTGTAGGAAACGCGGACCCGCGTGGGCCGGCGATCCGGCGGGAGGTTGCCGAAACTTTCCACGAGAACGATCAGGCGGGCGCCGACTTCCCGTTCGTCGAGGGCTTCCACCAATCCGGTGAGCGGGGCAATCGTCGTCCGGGCCAGGACGGGTGCCGCTACGACCTGCATCCGCAAGGTGGCGGCTGCGAAGCCCAGGAAGGCTGCGGCAAGTCCGAGAACCAATGCCAAGGCCACGGGCCTCGAACCGAGGCGAAGTGCGAGGGCAGAGAGTGCGGACGCGACGAGGAGGGGTGCTGCCAGCGCCGGCTGACCATCCGTGGCGGTGAAACAGACGAGGATGCCAAAACCGAACGTGACGGCAAGCCAGGGAAACAGGCGCCTCTGTTCGGATTCCTGAACCAGCCCGTCGACGATCCAGCGTCTAATCGCGCCGATCAGGATCGCGGGTGAGCGTGACGAGGCCAAGGCGGCACCCGTCGCACCCGTGGCTCGCGCACTGGCCTGCGCCATCTCCGGCTGCGTCTCTCCTCACGGCTCACGAAGCGCGAGAGATGCCGCCCGCGCGAAATCGTCCCCGTTTCGCGACTCGGCGCCACGCTTTCTTAACGTCATCGAAAACGCATGCTACATGCGCCGATCCGGGCCGGTCGATCCGCCCTCTCACTTCACGCACAAGTTTAACCGCCCGATGTCGTCACCCGTCGTTACGCGCTTTGCCCCCTCCCCTACGGGGTACCTGCATATCGGGGGAGCGCGCACGGCGCTCTTCAACTGGCTTTATGCCCGTCATTTCGGCGGCAGAATGCTGCTGCGCATCGAGGATACCGATCGGGAGCGCTCGACCCAGGGCGCCATCGATGCGATTCTCGACGGGCTCCGCTGGCTCGGGCTCGATTGGGATGGGGACGTCGTCTACCAGTTCGCCCGCGCCGCGCGGCACCGCGAGATAGCGGAAAGCCTGCTCGCTTCGGGCAACGCCTATCATTGCTACGCGACGCCGGACGAACTTACCGCCATGCGCGAAGCCGCGCGGGCCGAGGGACGTCCCATGCGCTATGACGGGCGTTGGCGCGACCGCGATCCTTCGGAGGCACCGGCGGGCGTGAAGCCGGTCATCCGCCTGCGCGCCCCATCCGAGGGCGAGACGGTGGTGGAGGATCAGGTTCAGGGCCGCGTAACCTGGGCCAACAAGGATCTCGACGACCTCGTCCTCCTCCGTTCCGACGGCAATCCGACCTACATGCTCGCGGTCGTCGTCGACGATCACGACATGGGCGTCACCCATGTGATCCGTGGCGACGACCACCTCACGAACGCCGCACGGCAGGGCCAGATCTATGATGCGCTCGGTTGGTCCGCACCCATCATGGCCCATATCCCGCTCATCCACGGTGCTGACGGCGCCAAGCTCTCGAAGCGCCACGGCGCGCTCGGGGTCGATGCTTATCGCGACCTCGGCTACCTGCCCGCCGCCTTGCGCAACTACCTCGTCCGCCTCGGCTGGAGCCATGGCGACCAGGAGGTGTTCTCGACGGAGGAGATGATCGCTGCCTTCGATCTCAAGTCGATCGGACGCTCCGCTGCCCGTTTCGACTTCGCCAAGCTCGAGAACCTCAATGGGCTCTACATCCGCGGCGCGGAGGATGCCGTACTGATCGATGCGATCGAGACGATCCTGCCGGCCCTCGCCGCCGACCGCGGATTACCCACGACCCTATCCCCCGAGCTCCGTGACAAGCTGCGGGCGGCGATGCCCGGCCTGAAGGAGCGCGCCAAGACTCTGGTCGAGCTTCTCGACAGCGCCTATTACCTCACCGCCTCCCGGCCGCTCAATCTCGATGACAAAGCGAAGACACTGCTGAGCGAAGAGGCCCGCCAGCGCCTCGCCGCGATCCTGCCGGCTCTCGGCGACCTTCCGGAATGGAACGCGGCCTCCACGGAAGGGGCCGTGCGCCGGTTCGCGGAGGAGAACGCACTCAAACTCGGCCTGATCGCGCAGCCCCTGCGGGCCGCGCTGACCGGGCGCGCGACCTCACCCCCGGTTTTCGACGTAATGGCCGTACTCGGACGGGATGAATGTCTGGGCCGCTTGGCCGATCAGGGGGCGTCCGCCTGATCGCATGCATCGAACCGGTGACAGATCGGCCCGGTTTTCGCTTCAGGGATAGCGTGGAGAGGGGGATCGGTTGAAGGCGGTGGGCCGATCCGCTAACCCGATAGATGTGTGAGCACTTGCAGCATAGGTCTGCCCGTGCGCTCCGGGCCGAAGTGGTGGGTGTCGCCATGCGGACCGGCGCTCCCCTCTGCCAAGGTCTGCCTTCTGCCAAGAAAGGGTCCACGTCTCCATGAGCGCCTCCAGCACGATCTCCGTGGGCGACAACCAAGTCGAGCTTCCGATCAAGACGGGTACGATCGGACCTGACGTCATCGACATCGGCAAGCTTCACGCCAAAACCGGCATGTTCACCTTCGATCCGGGATTTACTTCCACCGCGTCCTGCGAATCGAAGATCACCTATATCGACGGCGATGCCGGCGTGCTCCTCTATCGCGGCTACCCGATCGAGCAGATCGCCGAACAGGGCGACTTCCTCGAGACGTGCTACCTGATGCTGTTCGGCGAATTGCCGACGCCCGCCCAGAAGGCGGATTTCGACTACCGGGTCACGCGCCACACCATGGTGCATGACCAGATGAACCGCTTCTTCCAGGGGTTCCGCCGCGACGCCCACCCGATGGCGATCATGGTGGCCTGCGTTGGCGCGCTCTCGGCCTTCTATCACGACTCGACCGACATCTCGGACGACAAGCAGCGGATGATCGCCAGCTTGCGCATGATCGCTAAGATGCCGACGCTCGCAGCGATGGCCTACAAGTATTCCATCGGTCAGCCGTTCGTCTATCCGAAGAACGACCTCGATTATACCTCGAACTTCCTGCGGATGTGCTTCGCGGTGCCGTGCGAAGAGTTCGTCGTCAACCCGATCTATGCGCGCGCGCTGGACCGGATCTTCATCCTCCACGCCGATCACGAGCAGAACGCCTCGACCTCCACCGTTCGTCTGGCCGGTTCCTCGGGCGCCAACCCCTTCGCCTGTATCGCCGCCGGCATCGCTTGCCTGTGGGGCCCCGCGCATGGCGGCGCCAACGAAGCAGCGCTCAAGATGCTGGAAGAGATCGGAACGCCCGACAACGTCGCGAAATACGTCGCCAAGGCCAAGGACAAGAACGACCCGTTCCGGCTCATGGGCTTCGGTCACCGCGTCTACAAGAACTACGATCCGCGCGCCCGCATCATGCAGAAGACCACGCATGAGGTGCTCAGCCAACTCGGCATCAAGGACGATCCGCTGCTCGAAGTCGCCGTGCAGCTCGAGCAGATCGCCCTGAAGGACGAGTACTTCATCGAGAAGAAGCTCTACCCGAACATCGATTTCTATTCCGGCATCACCCTCAAGGCGATGGGATTCCCGACCTCGATGTTCACGGTGCTCTTCGCCCTGGCTCGCACCACCGGGTGGATCGCTCAGTGGGCCGAAATGATCGAGGACCCCTCGCAGAAGATCGGCCGTCCGCGCCAGCTTTATATCGGACCGGACAAGCGCGAATACGTGCCCATCGGCCAGCGCGGCTGATACTTTCGTTCAGGCTGTCCGCCGTATTCGACCTCGCTTTCGAAGCGAACGTCACGGAGGGTCATGATCTTATGGATAAAGAAATGAATGAAGGTGGGGTGGCCGACAGGCTACCCCACCTTTTTTGTGCCCCTACCCGCGTCGTGAGCCGTCCGAAGAGCGAAGCCTGATCGATCTTCGATCGATCGGGCAAACAAAAAGGCCGCCCTCTTGGGCGGCCTTTTTTCGTCTCGGCGATGATCCGGTGGGATCAGCGCGAATAGAACTCGATCACGAGGTTCGGTTCCATCTGGACCGGGTAGGGAACCTCGGTGAGGCTCGGCACGCGGGTGACGCGAGCCGTCATCTTGGAGTGATCCACCTCGATGTAGTCCGGCACGTCACGCTCGGCGAGCTGCGAAGCCACGACGACGATCTCGAGCTGCTTCGAGGAATCCTTCACCTCGATCACGTCACCCGGCTTCACGAGGAAGCTGGCGATGTTCACGCGACGGCCATTCACCTTGACGTGGCCGTGGTTCACGAACTGACGGGCAGCGAACGGGGTCGGCACGAACTTGGCGCGGTACACGACCGCGTCGAGACGACGCTCCAGCAGGCCGATCAGGTTCTCGCTCGAATCGCCGCGCAGGCGGATCGCCTCGGCGTAGTAACGCCGGAACTGCTTCTCGGTGATGTTGGCGTAGTAG
This sequence comes from Methylobacterium sp. CM6241, assembly GCF_054817845.1. Taxonomy (NCBI): domain Bacteria; kingdom Pseudomonadati; phylum Pseudomonadota; class Alphaproteobacteria; order Hyphomicrobiales; family Methylobacteriaceae; genus Methylobacterium; species Methylobacterium sp. CM6241. Next base: position 2,272,804 of record NZ_CM139246.1, on the reverse strand, counting down.
CCCTTGAGCTTCTGCTTGGCGCGAAGCTGCGTGCCGAAGTCGGACATCTTGCCCTTGCGGCGCTGGCCATGCTGGCCGGGGCCGTATTCGCGGCGATTGACGGGGCTCTTCGGGCGGCCCCAGATGTTCTGGCCCATACGGCGATCGAGCTTGTGCTTCGCCTGAATACGTTTTGACATCGCGGTTCCTCTCAGCGAGTGAGATTGGTCGAGGAACGCGCCCTCCTCTTTCCGAAGCGGCCCGGGGCCGAAGCGGAACGACAGAGCGGACATTGCCGCTCACGGGTGCGCTTGAAAAAGCTGCGGGGCCCCTCTCGGAGCCCCGTAACTCTGCGCTGCATAAGCGAGAGATGCCCGAGGGTCAATGCCGAGGCGGCAACACATCTATTGCAAGGCGAGCGGCATCATCTCCACGGCGACGTCGCCGACACCTCTTGCGTCGAGAGAGCGACGGAGGGAGGCCGTGATGCCCACACCGCTGGTGAAGGCCGTGAGTCCCGGGGGGATGTCGTCCAGGGGCTTACGACGGGATGGACCGAGAAGCTGTGTCACCCGGCGGGCGATGGCCGGCGCCGGGTCGATCCAGCTCACTTCCCATGGGGCAAGGCGCTGGAACCGCGCGAGCAGCAGCGGATAATGGGTGCAGGCGAGGCAGACCACATCCGTGCGCCGACCATCCTCTCCCTCGACGAAGCAGGGTGCGATTTCGGCGGCGAGCAGCGCGTCGTCGACAGGATGACCCGCAAGTTCGGCCTCGGCATAGGCCGCTAGATTCGGCGATCCGACGAGCGTGACCACGCAATCGCCCGCATAGGTCTCGATCAGGTCGTGGGTGTAGGGCCGCGCAACCGTCCCCGGCGTCGCCAGAAGAGTGATCCTGCGTGAACGCGTCGCTTCCGCCGCTGGCTTGATCGGTGGCACGACGCCCACGAAGGGGGTGGAGAAACCTGCCCGAAGAGCGGGAAGCACGAGGGTCGATGCGGTGTTGCACGCGATGACGATGAGGTCGGGCGCGTGGCGCGCGATCAGTCGCTCCATCACCGTCGTGACGCGGGCGACGAGGATGGTCTCCGAGAGGCGGCCATAGGGAAAAGCCGCATCGTCCGCCGCATAGACGTAACGCGCGTCGGGGCGGGCCCGCCGGACCTGTTCGAGAACCGTCAGGCCGCCGAGCCCCGAATCGAAGACGAGGATCGTCGGGGTCGGCCGGCTTTCGGCAACCAGGGCCGCTGTCATCGCTCCCGCCATCAGATCGATCCGCATACGAGCCTTGCCTGGACACAGTGCGTGGATGGCAGAGTGTCGGGCGACAGGGTTAAGGCCGTGTCACTGCGGCATGAAAAAGGCCCGGCATTTTCAGCGCTTGTGCGCCGCGGCGATGGGCGCAGACGAAGGGCCGTTGCCGAATGGCAGCGGAGCCATATTTCCGCATCATGGATGCGAGTGGAGTGATCGACATGGCAGCGACAGCGGCAATTCGCGAGACCTCGCACCATCAGGCGGACGGCGCAGCATTCCCGCCGCCTAACGTATCGGCGCGACCGGTGAATCGCGCAGCCTGGATCAGAGCCTTCCACGCAGTGCGCGACGAAACGGAACGCCGCGCCGCGCCGCTCTCGCCGGAGGACCAGCAGATCCAGTCCATGGCGGATGCCAGTCCGACGAAATGGCATCGGGCCCATACCACGTGGTTCTTCGAGCAATTTCTCCTGCGTGATCACGTCCCCGGCTACCGCATCTATGACGAGCGGCTGCACTACCTGTTCAATTCCTATTACGTCGCTGCCGGCCCCCGGCAGCCGCGAATCATGCGCGGCCTCATCACCCGCCCGACCGCCGACGAAGTCGCCGAATACCGTGCCCATGTGGACCGGGCAGTGGAAAGCCTCCTGTCGGATGCCACCGACGCGACCCTCGAGACCGTGTTGCCGATCCTCGAAATCGGCCTCTATCATGAGCAGCAGCATCAGGAATTGCTGCTCACGGACATTCTCCATGCCTTCGCGCAGAATCCGCTGAGCCCCGTCTACGATGCCGGATGGCGATTTCCCCGTCCGGTATCGCGCGGCGGAGCCGCCGAGCTGCGGGGTGGGGTAGCGAAGATCGGGCATGAGGGGGAAGGCTTCTCGTTCGACAACGAATCGCCGCGTCATGAGACTCTGATCCTGCCGTGCCGGATCGACAAAGGCCTCGTCACCAATGCGCAATGGCTCGCCTTCATTGAGGATGGCGGCTACGCGCGTCCCGAACTCTGGCTCTCGGATGGCTGGCTCGCGGTACAGGCGGAGGGCTGGGAGGCCCCTGGCTACTGGCAGCGCAACGATGCAGGGCAATGGTCGAGCATGACCTTTGCCGGGCAGGCAGGCATCGACCCAGCCTTGCCTGTCACCCATGTGAGCTATTTCGAGGCGGATGCCTTCGCCCGATGGGCAGGGCGCGACCTGCCAACCGAATTCGAATGGGAGATTGCCGCCAAGGAGGGCCTTCTCGACGACGCTTTCGGCCTCGTCTGGCAATGGACCCGCTCGGCCTATTTATCCTACCCGGGCTACAGGCCGGTCTCCGGTGCGCTCGGCGAATACAACGGCAAGTTCATGTCGAACCAGTTCGTTCTGCGCGGTTCCTCGGTGGCGACATCGGAAGGACATGCCCGCATCGGCTATCGCAACTTCTTCTATCCCCACCAGCGCTGGCAATTCACGGGACTGCGGCTGTCGAACTATCGCGACTGAGCATCGTTTCCCACACCCGCGTAACCCAGCGTCCTTTGGCGTCCTTCGGAGACTTGCCCGTGACCATCAATCCCGTCTTCACGGACGCCACACCCCTGTCCGCCGTCAGCCCGGAAGAACAATTCCGGGATGACGTCCTGGTCGGACTCACGGCGACGCAGAAATTCATTCCGGCGAAGTATTTCTACGACGAGGTCGGATCGGATTTGTTCGAGGCGATCACCCGGCAGCCGGAATATTACCCAACCCGAACAGAGATCGGTATTCTGGATGAATCGGGGCAGGACATCGCCTCGCTTCTTCCCCCGCGCGCGAACCTCGTGGAATTCGGCAGCGGCTCGACGGTGAAGGTTCGGCGTCTTCTCGTCCATCTGACTGATCTGGCGGCCTACGTGCCGGTGGACGTTTCCGAAAGCTTCCTAAGGAGCGAGGCCGAGACTCTGTCTCGCGATTTCCCTCGGCTGTCGATCCAACCGGTGGCCGCGGATTTCACCCGGCCCTTCACTCTCCCCCACGGGCTTTCCAACGGCGCCGTGGCGGGGTTCTTTCCGGGCTCGACAATCGGAAATTTCGAGCCGCCCCAAGCGGCCCATCTCCTCGCCCATTTCGGGAGGGTTCTAGGTCGCGGGGCATCTCTCGTCGTCGGCGTCGATCTCGTGAAAGACAAGTCCGTGCTGGACGCGGCCTATGACGATGAGGCGGGAGTGACGGCGCGGTTCAACCTCAATCTGCTTCATCGGATCAATCGCGAACTCGGCGCCGACTTCGACCCGTCAGCTTTCGCCCACCGGGCCTACTTCGCCCCGGAGGCTTCGCGGATCGAGATGCATCTCGTCAGCCTGCGCGCCCAGCAGGTATCGCTAGCGGGCCGCCGGTTCGGCTTCTCGGAGGGAGAAACGATCCATACCGAGAACAGCTACAAGTACACGGTCGACGGCTTCCGCCACCTCGCCAGCCAAGCCGGATGGAACGTGGCCAAGAGCTGGACCGACGGCGAGCGCCTGTTCTCGGTCCATGCCCTGACACGCGGATAAGGATCAGGCTTTTTTCTCGAGCATCTGCTTGACCTGCATCAGCTGGTCCCAGACGGTCCCAGGAGTGGTGCCGAGCACGTCGAAACCGGCACTGATGCCCCAATAGATCCCGTAGCAGATGATCGGAACGAGGATCCAACCCAGGATTTCCTCGCCCCGGCGACGGCGCATGCGCCGGCGTCGACGCTCTTCTCGGCGGGTCAGTTTCTGGGGGCGGGCCGCGACATGCGTGCCTTGGCTGGAGAGTGGCGTCAGGGGGCCCTCTTGCAGATCGCTCATGGATACTCCCCTGTTGTCGCGAGTGGCTATGACAATCACAGGCTCGATGCTCCTGGCGACGATCTGAACCGTCGCCGGACACCTGAACCTGTCATGTCGCTCGGCGAGCCCCCTCGCAGGATTCACGACCGGACGGGCGCCTATGCACCCATTCGAACGCGGTTGCTAACGACCGATCATGCCCATGTCGACCACGGGACCGACGTTTTCGTGGCACGATACGAAGTCTCAATCGTCCAACCCGGTGGGGCAGGCCCATTTGTGTATGGCATAACGCAGAAGGGGCGCGTCTTCCGTTGAGGAAGACGCGCCCCTTCTGACCGATGCCTCGGGCGATCAGGCTCGAACGAGAGGAACCTTAGGAACGGTGCGGACGCCGCCCGAACCGCCGGGACCGCCCTTGTCGTCCTTCTTCGCCTCGTCCTTCTTCCGCGGAGCAGCCTTCGCCCGGCTACGCTTGCGCTTGCTGCCACCGGCGTCGGTGACGTCCTTTTCCGGCTTGGGCGTCACCGGGCCGGCCGGGAACTCGAAGGCCAGTGCATCCTTCTGCGTCAGCGCCTCGCCATCCTCGGCCTTTTTCAGCACCACCCTGACTGCGCCACCATCCTTGAGACGTCCGAAAAGCACCTCGTCGGCGAGTGGAGTCTTGATCGTGGTCTGGATCAGGCGTGCCATGGGCCGCGCGCCCATCGCCTCGTCGTAGCCATTCTCGGTCAGCCACTCGCGTGCTTCGTCGGACAACTCGATCGTGACGTTGCGGTCGGCGAGCTGGGCCTCGAGCTGAAGCACGAACTTGTCGACGACTTTGGCCACCACGTCCTTCGGCAGATGTCCGAAGGAGATGATCGAGTCGAGGCGATTCCGGAATTCGGGCGCGAAGAGCTTGTTGATCGCCTCCACGTCGTCTCCCGTGCGCTTGGTCTGAGTGAAGCCATAGGCGGACTTCGCCATGTCAGACGCACCCGCATTCGTCGTCATGATGATGATGACATTGCGGAAATCGACCTGCTTGCCGTTGTGATCGGTGAGCTTGCCGTGATCCATCACCTGCAACAGGATGTTGAACAGGTCGGGATGAGCCTTCTCGATTTCGTCCAGCAGCAGCACGCAATGCGGATGCTGGTCGATCCCGTCCGTGAGCAGCCCGCCTTGGTCGAAGCCGACATAGCCGGGCGGTGCGCCGATCAGGCGGCTCACCGTATGCCGCTCCATGTATTCCGACATGTCGAAGCGGATCATCTCGATGCCGAGCGATGAAGCCAGCTGCTTGGCCGCCTCCGTCTTGCCGACGCCGGTTGGGCCGGCAAACAGGTAGGAACCGATCGGCTTGTCGGGGTCACGCAGACCGGCACGGGCCAGCTTGATCGCCGAAGTCAGCGCCTCGATGGCATTCGACTGGCCGTAGACGACGCGCTTCAGGTTCTCGGTGAGGTTCTTCAGAACCACCGCGTCGTCCTTGGAGACGGTCTTTGCCGGGATGCGGGCCATCGTGGCGATGGTCGCCTCGATCTCCTTGACGCCGATGGTCCGCTTGCGCCGGGCTTCCGGCACCAGCATCTGCGAGGCGCCGGTCTCGTCGATCACGTCGATCGCCTTGTCCGGCAGCTTACGGTCGTTGATGTAGCGCGCCGAGAGTTCCACGGCCGCCTTCACGGCCTCGGTCGTGTACTTGAGTTTGTGGAACTCCTCGAAATAGGGCTTGAGCCCCTTCACGATCTCGATAGCGTCCGGGATCGATGGCTCGTTCACGTCGATCTTCTGGAACCGGCGCACCAGGGCACGGTCCTTCTCGAAGTACTGGCGGTACTCCTTGTAGGTGGTCGAGCCGATGCACCGAAGCGAGCCGTTGGCGAGAGCCGGCTTGAGGAGGTTCGATGCGTCCATCGCGCCGCCGGACGTCGCACCGGCGCCGATGACCGTATGAATTTCATCGATGAACAGCACCGCGTTCGGATGCGCCTCGATTTCCTTCATCACCTGCTTGAGGCGCTCCTCGAAGTCGCCGCGATAGCGCGTGCCGGCGAGCAGCGTCCCCATGTCGAGGGAGAACACCGTCGCATCGATCAGGACTTCCGGGACTTCCTTGTTGATGATCTTGCGCGCCAATCCCTCGGCGATGGCAGTCTTGCCCACGCCCGGGTCGCCCACGAGCAGAGGATTGTTCTTCTGCCGGCGGCAAAGGATCTGGATGGTACGCTGGACCTCGCTCTCACGTCCGATCAGCGGATCGATCCGGCCATCCCGGGCCTTCTTGTTGAGGTTGACGCAATAGGCGTCCAGAGCGTCCCCCTTCTTCTTCGTCCGGTTCTCGGCTTCGTCGCCGCTCGGGCGCTCGGACGAGGGCTCCTCTTCCGCACCGCGAACCGGCTTCGCCTCCGAAGCGCCCGGGCGCTTGGCGATGCCGTGGCTGATGTAATTGACCGCGTCGTAGCGGGTCATGTCCTGCTCCTGCAGGAAATAGGCGGCATGGCTTTCGCGCTCGGCGAAGATCGCCACGAGCACGTTGGCCCCGGTCACCTCTTCCCGACCGGATGATTGGACATGAATGACCGCGCGCTGGATGACCCGCTGGAAGCCCGCCGTCGGCTTGGCATCCTGCCGGCCATCGCCGATCAGGTTGGCGAGTTCGGTATCCACATACTCGACCAGGCTGCGTTTCAGCGTGTCGACCTCGACGTTACAGGCGCGCATGACGGCTGCGGCATCCTGGTCGTCCACCAGGGCGAGGAGCAGGTGCTCCAGCGTCGCGTATTCGTGCCGGCGCTCGCCGGCGAGCGCCAGGGCGCGGTGGAGAGCTTGTTCTAGGCTGCGAGAGAAGCTGGGCAAAAGCGGGTCCTCGTGTGGGGTGCCTATTTTTTTTCCATGACGCACTGGAGAGGATGTTGGTGTTTACGCGCGAAGTCCATGACCTGCGTCACCTTGGTCTCCGCCACTTCGTACGTAAAGATCCCGCACTCGCCGACGCCGTTCTGATGCACGTGCATCATGATCTGGTAGGCATCGGCCTGTGATTTATTGAAGAACTTCTCGACCACGTGCACGACGAATTCCATCGGCGTGTAATCGTCGTTGAGCAGGAGGACGCGGTACAGGCTCGGCCGTTTGGTCTTGGGCTTGGTGCGCGTGATGATCGCCGTCCCCGAGCGACCGTCGTCGGTGCCACCCGGTCCGAGGGGATCAGCGGCGCGCGGCACCGTAGGAATGGCAGAATTCGCGCCATCACGTCCGATGGTCGCGGCGAAACTGCCGTGATCCATGACGGAAGAGACCAGAAGACAACGCATCGGGTCGTCGAACATCGGAATAGCATCGACCCCATTTGTGGCAGCGGAGTCCGGACGCGGATATGTAAGAACCGACCGGTTTCCCGACTGCACGCTGGCGCGGCGCACCTGCTTCTCGTCCAATCTATAGGCCGTTTCCCGACTTCGCCAGTCGCCTGCGCGCACTTGTCCGGTCGCTCGACGCCACGGATGCCTACCGCCGGGCGGACATCGCCCGGGCCCGGCGCCGGAAGGTGCCGTGGCGCACGAAAAAGGGCGACCGAGCCGTCGCTCGATCGCCCTATGGAATAGCTTTTTCGGTCTCTCGGGCGCTGGTGCCGGGGGATCTCAGTTGGTGGCGGGAAGCTTGATCTTCGTCAGGCCCTCGAGCGGCTTGCCGATTTCCTTGGCGAGCTCGGCATACAGGCCGCCGACGAGCTTCGCTTGAGCGACCATGCGCTCGTAGGACGCCTTCATGAACTCGGCCTGGATTTCCATGGCGCTCTGAGGGGTCTTCGCCTCGGCCAGCTTCTTCATGGTGGCGGTGCCATGCTCGAACGACTGCTTGGTGTAATCGGCCATCTCGGTTCCGACGGTCTGGTTCGTCCGCGCCACCAGCGACACGTTCTTCATCACCGAGTCGATGCCGGATTTGTCGAAAGCGGGGATCTTGTCGAAAAGCTGACTGGTCATGGGATGCGAGATACCCTTTCGGGCATTCCTCTGGGGCCGGGTGTCGACAAGGCCGGTTCCCCGACCCGCGGAAGCGACCAATGCCGTCTCTATGTGCGATGCAACATGGAACGTCAAGATCATGCTGCATCGCAGCAAAAACGGTCAAATCAATCGCTAGGCATTAACCGGGCCGTAACCGCGTCGACCTAGCCTGATTGACAGATGTTGCGAGGTCACGGCGGCACGTTCGCCGGCTTTGCAGTGATGATGCAGTGCAAGCCGATCTCACGATCGGTTGTCGAGGACACCCCGTCGCGATGCGTAGCGTTCCGAGTCGCTCCCGGACGACCCATGGACTGCCGGCCCTCATTGCGGCCGCAGCCGTTCTCACGGCCATCGCCTCGCCCGCCGACGCGCGTCGTGGGCACCATCACCGGGGCGGCGGCGGGGGCTACAACCCACCCTACGCCGCCATGGTGATCGACGTGAAGACCGGCCGTACCCTGCATGCGGTCAACGAGGATTCCCTCCGGCATCCGGCATCGATCACCAAGGTGATGACGCTCTACATGCTGTTCGAGCAACTCGAGCGCGGCCGCTTCAACCTCGATTCGCCGCTGACAATCTCCGCCTTCGCAGCCTCCCAATCCCCGTCCAAGCTCGGGCTCCGGCCTGGCTCGACGATCGAGGTCGAGGACGCGATCAAGGCCATCGTCACGAAATCCGCCAACGACGTGGCTTGCGCCATCGGCGAGAACATCGCCGGCTCCGAGCCGAAATTCGCCGAGATGATGACCCGCAAGGCGCAGGCCCTGGGCATGACCAGGACCAACTACGCCAATGCCTCGGGTCTACCGGATGCGGACCAGATCACCACGGCACGCGATCTGACCATCCTCGCCCGCGCGATCCAGGACCGGTTTCCGCGCTACTACAAATATTTCCAGACCCGCTCCTTCGCCTTCCGTGGCCGGGTCATCGGCAACCACAACCGCCTCCTCGGCAATGTCGAGGGCGTCGACGGTATCAAAACCGGCTACACCCGCGATTCGGGCTTCAACCTGATGACCGCCGCCAAGTCCGACGACCGCCAGATCGTTGCGATCGTGCTCGGCGGAAAGTCGGGCGCCAGTCGCGACCGGATCATGGCCGATCTCGTCCGGGCGAACCTGCCCCGGGCCTATGCCGGCAACCGGCAGACCCCGGCCGTGACGGAAGTCGCCGAGCGTGGCCGTCCCGCCGTGGTCGCGGACGCCACGTCGCGGACCCGCACGCAGGTCGCCTCGGCCGATGACGAGGACGTGGAGGTCGAGACCACCGCTTCGACCCAGCCCCTCGACATCAGCCCGCGCCAGACAACCACGCCCGGAAGCGCCGGCGCCAAGTGGCGGAGCGGCGCCCTCCCGGCCTCGGCTCAGGCCTATGCCCCGAGCAGCGCGCCCGCCGCGTTCCCGGGAGCCAAAACCTCGCCCAGCGGCAAGTCCGACGCCCGCCTCGCATCGGTCGACGGCGCTCGGTCCGACCCCGCACCGAAGGCAGCATCCACGAGCCGCGTCACGCCCACCGCCTGGGTGATCCAGCTCGGGGCCATGGACGACGAAGACAAGGCCAAATCCATGCTATCCGAGGCTCGCAGCCGGGCCGGCAGCGCGCTCTCCAAGGCATCACCTTACACCGTGCGGGTCGATCACGGCGGCGCCACCCTTTACCGGGCGCGGTTCTCCGGCTTCAGCGAACAGGAAGCCGCCCAGGATGCCTGCTCGACCCTGAAGCGCAACGGCTTCAACTGCTTCGCCACGCGAAGCTGAACTCCACCAACGCGACGGTTTCCCCCTTCAGGAGGCCGAACCCGTCCTGACAACGGCGACGACGCCCTTCGCGTCTTCGTCGAACCCCGACGGCTGTTCGCCGGTCGGGTCTGATCGAGCATTTTTCTGGCAACGCGCGTGGAGTATCAGCGATGTCGGCTCACAAGCCTGTCTCGGGCCGCGTTGATACGCGAAGCCCCCTCGACCGTTCCGCCCTGGTCGGGATGCCACCGTTTCATCAGCGTCCGATGAGCCGTGCGGATCTGCTGCAGGGTCGCCCCGCTCTGAAGCCCCAGGATCTGGTGAGCCTCCTCCTGCGTCATCGACCCTGGATCCGGCGGACGGCGCGACCGCGCGTTGGCATCTCTCTCAGCGTCTACACGCCCGGCGGTCGTCCTGCCGTCGAGATACGTCTGTAAGCGGCGGGCGGCGATGCGATCCACCTTGCGGCAGACCGCGAAGATCTGCATCAGCGCCGCATCCGGAAGCTGTGACAGGCGACGCCCGGCATAGGGACCGATCTGAACGATCCCGTCAGCGGTCCGTCCGTCCGGCATCACCTCGAACAGTACGATCGTGGGCCGTGCGACCGCAACACGCCCGACCAGTCCGCGCAGCCGGACGACGAGGGCATCGACACCGTCGAGAAACCAGAACGCGATGCCTCCGAACAGGATCGCGAGTTCGACCCGTCCGCGAATTGCCGCCACAGCCGCCAGGGCGAGCAAGACATAGCCTCCGCTGCGTCTCACGACACGCGGCGTGATCAGGCGCCGCAAGCGCCGAACGAGTTGGGGCTTCGCGTTCTTCGCGTACCACCACAGGACGAACAGGGCCGCGAGGGCGGCGAGGATCGTCATCGGCGGATGTCGTGATCGAGTGAGACCCGTCCGCCGATCCGGATCTGGACGTCGCCAATCCGGTGCGAACCATTCAGCGAGCCGGCCCGCTCAGTAATACGGTCCGGGCAACGCTCACGAGACGGCGGGCGAACTCCCTCGGGAGCGTCGCCGGGACATAAGCGCCGCGCCCTGTCGCTCGCTTCGGCCGGCATCGTGCCGAGCGCCAGCGCGACGCAGACGAGGGATCGGGACAGGCTGGCCTTCGTCGTCATTGCGTGTCTTGCGTGTTCTCGTGCGGCGCGGTTCCGTCCCTACTGCACCGGAAACGGCCGATGTGACAGCCCGAACCGGGAAAGCCTTATTGCCGCGTCTCTGCGACATCCGCCGTGGTGACAGTCACCTTGCGGATGCGCCCGTCCCGCTCAACAGCGAGCTCGATGGACTTGCCGATCCCCGCCGCTTCCATTGCCGCGGTGAGGTCGGCCAGGCGGTGCACGGGCTGGCCGGCCGCTCCGACGATGATGTCGCCTATCATGCCGGTCTGAACGTCGACGCCACGCAAGCCGGCTTCGGCGGCCGGCGATCCGCGCAGAACCCGCAGGACCACGACACCGTCGATCCCGAGGCGCGCGGCGGTGGCCTCCTGCCCGGCGATGATGCCGATACCCGGATTGCGGGTGCGTCCGTTGCGGATGAGTTCAGGGACGACCCGGTTCACGACATCCACGGGAATCGCGAAACCGATGCCGGCGCTGGCACCGGAGGGAGAGTAGATCGCCGTGTTGACGCCCACGAGGCGTCCGGCGGAATCGAGGAGTGGCCCGCCCGAATTGCCGGGATTGATCGCGGCGTCGGTCTGGATGACGCCGGACAGCTCCCTCCCCTCCCCCGTCGGGAGGCGGCGGCGAAGCGCGCTGATGACACCCGTCGTCAGGGTATGGTCGAGACCGAATGGATTCCCGATGGCGAAGGCCGATTGCCCGACCTTGAGATCCGCCGAGGTACCAATGGCGAGGGGCGGCGGAACGGCGCCGGTGCCGCCGAGGCGAAGTACGGCGAGATCGTAGCTCGGCGCAGTGCCGACGATCGTCGCCGGACGGACTTCACCCGAGGAAAGACGGACGGACACCGACCCGCCCCGCTGGGCAGCCGATGCGACCACGTGATTGTTGGTGACCACATGCCCTGCGCCATCCCAGACGAAGCCCGTACCCGTCTGCGCACCGGTGCCGCCTTCGCCCTCCTCGGCGTCGGGGCTCATCAGGGAGCGCCCCTGTGCGGCGGCCTGGGCGAAGACATGCACGACCGATGGGCTCGCACGCTCGAACAACGTCGCGGTGGACACTTCCGCTTGGGCCAGATCCCCCCGCGCCGTGATGGCCCGCGGGGTTTCGGCCGAGAACAGGAGGGCCGCCACATAGGGCTGCCCGACATAGAGGGCCATGAGCACCAGGGCCGCCGTGATCGCGATGCGGCCAAAGCGGTCCGACATGTCACATCCCTTTCACAGCTTTGGAAAAATTCTGGACTGCGTCTGTCGCATTAACTGGTCGGTCACGCATCTCCGTTCAACTGTTTTGACGGGCGGCACGATCCGGGTGCGCAGGCACACGGTTCCGCCCCAACGTTCAAGCTACAACTACGACAAGCACTGCCACTCCCAACTCTTCATCATAAAAAGAGGGCGTCCCAGAGCAGCGGCTTCAAGCTTTGTGTCCAAAACATGATGCTTAAGGCAGGGGATAAAGGATCGGGTCTGCCATACTCATCATGGCAATGCCTAAATTGATCGCAAAGCTGCCCTAGAGATGCTTCCATTCTCACGGAAACACATCCCGCGCTGGCTGCACCGAGTGCTGGTTCAGTCGCACAGACCCGCGGGGAATGACCCTCTCAGGTTCAAGGAAACATTGTTATGGAAACCGAAGCCCTCGAACGTCCTGCCGATCTGACGATCTGGCGGACCACTCCCGTCCCGGCGCCGCTGGCCCAGCCTGCGCGCTACGGCACCCTTCGCGAGGCGATCGAGGCCGCCGCAGGCGCCCTGACCGACCCGGCAAAGCAGCCATGGATCATCACGGAAGAAGGCGAAATTCTCTCGCCGAACTGGATCCGCACCTATCTCAACTAATCCGCTACGGCTTCCGTCAGCCTACTGACGAGCTCTTCAAGACCCAGCCGCCGGCGCGGAACCGACCGCGCCGCGCAGCGGGCGTAACGATGATGTAGCAAGTCGGACCCGCCTGTCCGATGCATGCGTCATCCTTTGCGGGCTACCCGACCCATCCTACGGCATGGCCTGCCTCGACGCGGGCAATCATCCGGCCCTGTCACCGATGGTGATTGGGGCTCAGACCTGCCGGTCCACGACCGCACCTTGGCCTTCGGGAAGAACGGCCTTCTGCTGATCGGCGGATTGCTGCAACATCTGGGAAATGGCCCGGTCGCTCTCGCCTTGCTTGCGTATGAAAGTCGTCTGCATCGACTCTCGCGTCGCAGCCGTCTGGTTCGACACGATCGACTGTGCAAGGCCGGCGATGGAATCACTCATGAACGGGGTTCCTCATGGCTCGAACGAGCATAGCCCGTTCGATCTTGCCAAACCTTGAAGAAGGCCGATCGCTATTATCTCGAATTTCTCCGCTCGATCCCGCCGTGTCGATAAATCTCCGGTTTGTTCACGAGGGTGACCAGCACGTAGGAAATGATCATCAGCAAATACCAGGCACCCAGTTTCTGCCAGGAAACCATCGCCCAGGTCGATGTCTGGTTCGGATAGAGCCAGACCCGCGTCCCCGTGCCGATATTCTCGGCAAACCAGATGAACAGTGCGACGAGCAGGAAGCCCAGGAGAAGCGGCATTCTCCGGTGCACCCGCCAGACTTTGAAATGCACCCAGGTTCGGCCGAACAACACGGCCGTTGCCGCGAACAACCCGAGGCGGATGTCCATCGCGTAGTGATGGGTGAAGAAGTTCATGTAGATCGCCGCGGCCAGCAGGAGCGTCACGCCGGTGCCGGGATGATGGGCGAAGCGGAAGTCGAACAGGCGCCACACCCGGGCGATGTAGGAGCCGATGCTCGCATACATGAAGCCGGTGAAGAGCGGCACACCCGCAATGCGGAGCAGACTGGCCTCCGGATAGATCCATGACCCGACGGCAGTCTTGAAGATCTCCATCACCGTCCCGACCACATGGAAGAGCGCAATCACTTTCGCCTCCTCCCAGGTCTCCATGCGCAGGGCGAGAAGCGCTATCTGTATCGCAACCGCCGACAGCGTGAGAAAATCGTACCGACTGATCGCCGCATGCGGCGGATAGAGCAGGTAGCTCGCGATGAGCAGGGCGCAGAGCAAACCGCGAACAGGCACGCCCACCCCTGCTTGATGCCGAACCTCAGGAATTCGTAGAGTCCCGCCGCGAAAGGTCCCCGCCCCAGGGCCCATGCACCGAGACGTGCCTCGATGCCGGCGAACCGGGCGATGGGCGGCCAGGTGCGGACGGCGCTTTGGGTCGGGATGTCTGTCACGTTAGCGGTTCCGGCAGTGGCGCAGCCCGCCTTAGCGTAGCCGAGGGTGAAGCTCGACCTTATCGATAGCGCGGGAGGGCAATCGCTTGCCGATGCGGACGACCGAGCAAGACGCCGATTGGGAATCGGAGCGTGTGCGACGCGATCTGGCCCGCTTGCAGAAGCTCTTGGCCCGGCGTCGGTTTCGCGCCATCGCCATGCGCGTGTTTCGAGGCGTTCTTGGTAGCGGCACCAGCTTCGCGGCGCTGATCAAGCTGAAGCTTGCCGGCTCGCTCGTGCTGAAGGGCGGTCTCGCCCTCCTCGTCGGGCTCAGCCTCGCCTGGCCGATCGTATTTGGAATCCTGCTTGCCCTGGCTTTCGTCGTCCTGGCGATCGTCGGAATCATGGAGGGTGAAACCCCCAACTGCCCGGACACGTGCTGGGAGGCCTCGAAGCGACGCGACAGGCTGCGCGAACTGATCGACGAACGCATCGAGTGGCTCAAAAGCCGATCAGGAGGCGCCGAGAACTGAACGATGCCGCAGTCTGAGGCTGTGCCGGAAGCCCGCCTCCGCGGAGTTGGGATCGCGGTTCATCCTCAAAATGAATTTGAGAGGGATAGCCCGAAGCCGGTGCTTCACTATAATGCTTCGCCATACGCCGCCGCACGAGTTCGATCACATGACGTCCCGTATCCCTGATTTCGCGAACGTCCCCTACGCGGCAGATGCCTTCACGGCGCCCGTGCCGCCGGCAGGCGAGCCCTGGATGACGCCGGAAGGCATCCCGGTGAAGGGCGTCTATGGGCCGGAGGATCGCGAGGGGATCGAGTTTCTGCACACGTATCCCGGTGTCGCGCCTTATCTGCGCGGCCCCTACCCGACGATGTACGTGACGCAGCCCTGGACGATCCGGCAATATGCCGGCTTCTCCACGGCTGAGGATTCGAACGCCTTTTATCGGCGCAACCTCGCGGCCGGACAGAAGGGCCTGTCGGTGGCCTTCGATCTCGCCACCCACCGGGGCTACGATTCCGATCACCCGCGCGTCTCGGGCGATGTCGGCATGGCCGGCGTGGCGATCGATTCGATCTACGACATGCGGACGTTGTTCTCGGGCATCCCGCTGGACGAGATGACCGTCTCGATGACGATGAACGGCGCGGTGCTGCCGATCCTGGCGCTCTACATCGTGGCGGCCGAGGAACAGGGCGTGCCGCCGGAGAAGCTCGCCGGCACGATCCAGAACGACATCCTCAAGGAGTTCATGGTCCGCAACACCTACATCTACCCGCCGGCGGGTTCGATGCGGATCATCGGCGACATCTTCGCCTACACGTCGGCTCACATGCCGAAATTCAACTCGATCTCGATCTCCGGCTACCACATGCAGGAAGCCGGTGCGACGAACGACCTCGAACTCGCCTACACGCTCGCCGACGGCGTCGAGTACATCAAGGCCGGTCTCGCGGCCGGGCTGACCATCGACAAGTTCGCACCCCGCCTGTCGTTCTTCTGGGCCATTTCCACCAACTTCTTCATGGAAATCGCCAAGATGCGGGCCGCGCGCCTGATCTGGGCCAAGCTCGTGAAGGAGTTCGAGCCGAAGACCGACAAGTCCCTGCCCCTGCGCACTCACAGCCAGACGAGCGGCTGGTCGCTGACCGCCCAGGACGTGTTCAACAACGTCACCCGCACCTGCATCGAGGCGATGGCCGCAACGCAGGGCGGGACGCAATCGCTCCACACCAACGCCCTCGATGAGGCGCTAGCGCTGCCCACCGACTTCTCGGCGCGCATCGCCCGCAACACCCAGCTCTTCCTGCAGCAGGAGAGCGGCACGACGCGGATCGTCGATCCGTGGGGCGGCTCCTACTATGTCGAGAAGCTGACCCAGGACATCGTTGCCCGCGCCTGGGAGCATCTCCGCGAAGTCGAGGAACTGGGCGGGATGGCCAAGGCCATCGAGGCCGGCATCCCCAAACTGCGCATCGAGGAAGCGGCGGCCCGCGCCCAGGCGCGGATCGATTCCGGCCGCCAGACCATCGTCGGCGTCAACAAATTCAAGCCAGAGGATGACCGCGCCATCGAGCTGATGCGCGTCGACAACGGCAATGTCCGCATGCTCCAGATCGACAAGCTCAAGAGGCTGCGTGCCGAGCGCAACCAGGCCGACGTCGATGCGGCCCTTGCGGCACTGACCGCAGCCGCCCAAGGAGAGGGCAATCTCCTGGCGCTAGGTGTCGAGGCTGCCCGCGCGAAGGCCACGGTCGGAGAGATTTCCGACGCGCTGGAAAAGGCCTGGGGCCGGCATCGGGCGGAGATCCGCTCGATATCGGGCGTCTACAAGCGAGAGGTGGGTGGCATGTCGCCGGTGGTCGAGACCGTTCGTCAGCTCGTGGAGACCTTCGAGGAGAATGACGGGCGGCGCCCGCGCATCCTCGTCGCGAAAATGGGCCAGGACGGGCATGACCGAGGTCAGAAGGTGATCGCCTCGGCCTTCGCCGATCTCGGCTTCGACGTGGATATCGGACCCCTCTTCGCAACTCCCGCCGAAGCCGCGCGTCAGGCTGTGGAGAACGACGTCCACATCGTCGGTGTGTCGTCCCTGGCCGCCGGCCACCTGACGCTGGTGCCCGAATTGAAGGCAGCCCTCACCGAACAAGGCCGGGGCGACGTCATGATCGTGATTGGTGGGGTCATCCCCCCGGGTGATTATCCCGCCCTCCATGCCGCTGGCGCATCTGCGATTTTTCCACCCGGCACGGTCATTGCTGACGCTGCGGTGAAATTGATCGAAGAACTCAACGGAAGGCTCGGTTACAGCGCGCGTCAGGCCGCCGAATAGCGCATTCATGTTACACGACCGTAGTGCAAGAGATCGGCTTCGACGCTGGCCTCAAGCGCTTGCCTAATGCATTTATCGTTTTTGCCGCATTTTTCATCCCACGCCGGGTTGGTTGCGGCGCATCAAAATTGTATTTCGCGGCAACGTACTGAACTGAAATTGTGAGTTGACGCCGATGGCCTCAGGATTTTTCCCTCTCATCCATCCGGTCATCCTCTGCGGAGGCTCCGGTACGCGCCTCTGGCCTGCTTCCCGCGAGAGCATGCCGAAGCAGTTCACTCCGCTCGTGAACGCGGACAGTTCGACCTTCCAGGACACGGCCCGTCGGGTCACCGACGGAACCGCCTTCTCGCGGCCGACGATCATCACAAGCAGTGAAGCCCGCTTCATCGTGGCGGAACAACTTCTGCAGGCCGAGGTCCAAGCCGACATCGTGCTCGAGCCGGAGCGTCGCGATTCCGCCGCGGCCGTTGCGGTAGCCGCCCTCCATGCCGCCCGCCGCGACCCGGAGGCCGTGGTGATGATCCTGGCGGCCGACCATGTCATCGGTGACACCGCGGCCTTCGTCGAGGCTGCACGCGCCGCCGCGGTTGGTGCGCAGGCGGGCCGCATCATGACCCTCGGAATCGAGCCGACCGCTCCATCCACCGCCTATGGCTATATCCGCAAGGGCGCGCCCATCGACGGCGTAGAGGGTGCCTATGATGTCGGGCGCTTCGTGGAGAAGCCCAATCGTCATGGCGCGGAAAGCCTGATCGCCGACGGGGCCCTGTGGAACAGCGGGTACTTCCTGTTCCGGGCCGACGTCATGCTGGCCGAACTCGAGACCTATGTCCCGGAGATCCTGGCCGCGACACGCACGGCCCTCGACAAGGCGACGAGCGATCTCGATTTCCTGCGCCTGGATTCCGCCGCCTTCGCCAGCGCGCCGAAGACCTCCATCGATTACGCGGTGATGGAGCGGACCGATCGCGCCGGAGTCCTGCCGGTCTCCTTCCCCTGGTCCGATGTCGGCACCTGGGATGCGGTCTGGGACGTCCTGCCTCGTGATGCGTTGGGCAATGCCGTGCGCGGCCGCGTGGAACTCGTCGAAACCCGGGGCAGCCTGATCCATAGCGAGGGCGAGCACCTCACTGCGGTGGTCGGCGTCGACGACATCGTCGTCGTCTCGACCCCGGATGCCGTACTCGTCACCTCGAAGGCCAAGGCCGGGCTCGTCAAGGAGCTGGTCACGCAGCTGCGCGAGAAAGCCCATCCGGAGGCGGATGCCCATCGCCGGATGTTTCGCCCCTGGGGCTGGTATCAGCGCATCGATATCGGCGAGCGTTTCCAGGTGAAGCGCATCATGGTGACGCCGGGCGGGCGGCTCTCACTGCAGAAGCACTTCCACCGTGCCGAGCATTGGGTCGTGGTGCGCGGTACCGCCGAGGTCACCGTGGATGACCGTGTCGTTCTGGTTCACGAGAACGAGGCGGTCTACCTGCCCATCGGATCAATGCATCGCCTCACCAACCCGGGCAAGATCCCCCTCGAACTCATCGAGGTCCAGGTCGGATCCTATACCGGCGAGGACGACATCATCCGCGTCGAGGACATCTACGGGCGTTAAAACGAGAGACGGTCGGGCTCAGGCGGCCACAGGCCGCTCGGCCCGGCCGCGATAGGACAGGGCCTCGGCGAGATGGATGCGGCGTACCCGCTCCTCCCCGTCGAGGTCCGCCAGGGTGCGCGCCACGCGCAGGACGCGGTGAAAGCCTCGAGCCGAAAGGCGCATGGTTTCCGCCGCGTCGCGGATCAACGCCGTACCGTCGGCATCCGGCGCGGCCATCTCTTCGATCATCGGAGCCGGACACGTAGCGTTGGTGACGACGCCGGTGAGCCCCTGCGCGGTGAAGCGCTCAGTCTGCAGTGCCCGGGCGACTGCGACCCGCGCCGCCGTTTCGGCCGAGCCTTCGGCGGGAGGCGGAAGGATCAGATCGGCCGCCGTGACTGCCCCCACCTCGATTCGCAGGTCGATCCGGTCGAGGAGCGGCCCGGAGATACGGGCGCCATATTGCGCGACACAACGCTCGTTGGGTCCACGTCGACAGGCATAGCCCGGCTCGAGGGCCTGACCGCAGCGACACGGATTCATCGCGGCGATCAGCTGGAACCGCGCCGGATAGGTCACCCGGTGATTGGCGCGCGCGATCATGACCTCTCCGGTCTCCATCGGCTGGCGCAGGGAATCGAGCACCTGGGGCGTGAATTCCGGTATTCGGGCGCAAACGCCACAGGAATTACCCAACCCTCACAGCCACTTACCGATTTTGGTTCGGGAGGTCGGTCATGAGGTGGGGAAGCTTTGCGCTGGCGGCGGTAGCGTGGGTAGCGATCAGCACCCCTTCTGCGGCCATTCCTTTAGTCGACGCCCTGCCAAGAGCCGGAAGCGTTCGACAGGTACATTTCTGTTCCCATAAGGCCGCTGTCGAGGCGATGGGGCGTCGTGTCTGGAGCAAAGATATTGAAGAAGTAACGAGTCTGGTGCCGTCCGGTGGGATCAGAGGGGAAGGTGTAGGATATGCAGCAACTCAGGTACGTGCCGTCACCGATGATTTGATCGGGAGGCACGAACTTCTCTCGCGAAGAAGTTGCCGTTTGTCCATAGCTGTCGATTTTGGAGCTTCCGTCTGGGAAGCAACGCCTTTGCAACAACGTTCTGCCCCTGGACCGATCGTCATCAGAGGCGCGGAACCCCTCGCAGATATCGTTATGCTCCTCGTAGGGGATTCGCCCCTCATCTCCGAAAAGAATGACTGTTTGTACGTCAATTTCAATTGCCGGAACATCGCTTTCATTCTGCAAAATTACTTGGAGCCTGAGCTGCGATACGCCATCAATATGAGTAAATCTGTTTTTAGGGTCGATGCTGAACTCCGCGGTAACCCATGCCCGATTGGTGGCTATCAGAGTGTCACGGCCGATAATTACTGCGTCCCTAGAGGCATGAGCGGCTTCGGCAGAGATGCGCAGAGATTCCCTCATGTCCGCGGATTGCTGTGCATAGACGCGCTCAGACAGCCCGCGTTGTTCTTCGCCGGCCTTCCAAAGTTTGATAGTGGAGTTGTTGAGCCGGGCCGTGTAGTAGACGAGAGCAAGAGTAAACAGAGCAATTATGCTGTCCGAGAAGTTGATCTTACGCTCAAAAGACGGGGGCCAGAATTGGGCTCCTTCTTCTGCGCTTTGTTGTGTTTGATCTGTTCCTTCCCTGCCATCTTTCGTGGAGATACCTTGGCTTTGAGAGGCAGCCGGCTCCGAGGGCTTGCTTGGCGGATTATGGGGTGGACTCTTGCCATTGAGGGCACCGTCGGATTTCTCCTCGGTCTTGACCCATGGAGCCTGTACCGGCTTTTCTGAGGGCTTCTCTGTCGCAGACAGTAACGGTTCGGCGAATGCGCCGGACCCGAGTAGGCACAGGCCAAACGCTACACAAAGACGTCTCATACACAGCCCTGCCACTCTTTAATGCGAAGCGACAGTCGATCCGATTGCAACGCGAGTCGCAAGGACAACCTTAAAGTTCGGCCAACTCCGCGAGCTGGATGCCCTCAACTTCCAATGCGGCGAGGCATGCAAACAGGAATGTCGCGGCGAACGTCCCCCGCTTGAGCTTCATCGTGATTGAGGCTTCGGTTTCCTCAAACCCATGGTCCTTCAATCGCTCCACGAGCCCGGTGTAGGTGACGCCGTTCTCCTTCATCTTCGCCTTCAGGAAGGCGCTCGCGCGGGCCTGCCATTCGGCCTCCGTCTTCGCTATTTGCATCGTCCGACCTATCATTTATGTGAGCTATCAAAACCGATAGAAACTCCTTGACGAGGTGTCAAAGCTCTCATATTCGTTAGCTATCAAATTCGATAGGTAACGACCGTGGCTCAGCACTTCCTTCTCTCCTCCCGCGCTAAGACGCTGAGCCTCGCCAAGGTCATGCGCATGAGCGATGCGGACGCTGAGCAGACCTTCCGCTTGGTGCGTTGGCCTGAGACGAACGGCGAGCCAGTGTGCTGCCACTGCGGTGGCGTGAACGCCTACGATTGCCGCCGTCCGAACGGTGCGCCGCGCTTCCGCTGCCGCGCCTGCCGAAAGGACTTCTCCATCACCTCAGGCACGCTGTTCGCCTCGCACAAGCTCCCGCTGCGCGGCTACCTCGCCGCCATCGCGATCTTCGTCAACGAGGTGAAGGGTAAGAGCGCCCTGGCCCTCACACGCGATCTTGGCGTGTCCTACAAGTGCGCCTTCGTCCTGCTTCACAAGCTCCGCGAAGCCATGGCCGTCGAGTTGAAGGGCCGCGTCGTCGGCGGCGAGGGTAAGACGGTCGAGGTCGATGGCGGCTACTTCGGCGGGTACATCAAGCCCGCCAATCACAAGGCGAACCGGGTCGACCGTCGCCTTGCCAAGAACCAAAACGGCAAGCGCGAGTGCGTCGTGATCGTCCGCGAGCGCGGCGGCAACTCCGTCCCTGCCGTATTCCTTACCGAGGGCGCGGCCCTCAACTTCATCAAGGCTCGCGTCGCCAAGGGCACCGTCATTCAGGCCGACGAGGCCGCTTCATGGGACGCGCTTCACGCCCAGTACGAGGTCAAGCGCATCAATCACCGCGAAGCCTACAGCGAGGACGGCGCCTGCACGAACATGGCCGAGGAGTACTTCTCGCGCCTGCGTCGCGCCGAGCAGGGCCATCACCACCACATCGCTGGCGTCTATCTCCTCCGATACGCACAGGAGGCTTCATGGCGCGAGGATCACCGCCGCGAGGCGAACGGGGCTCAGTACGAGCGGATTGCCGGTCTGGCGATGAAGCGCGGCCCGTCCGTTGACTTCTGCGGCTACTGGCAGCGCCATAAGGTTGCCTGACCGTACGGCGATTGAACGGACATACGTTTTTATCACCGCTCTGGCTTAACAATTTTATCAGCTAAGCGATCAAACGAAGCCCAAGATTCCACTTGAGTGTGTCCCGGCATGAGTATTAGTGATTGTGCTTACAGCCTCATGTCGATAACAGACTCAAAAAAATGGCTGTTATCAGGAAACACCCGAGAACATAAAGATGCCGAACGCCGAAGACTTCGCGCTTTCATTTCATTCGTGGGCGAAAGAAAATGGCTATCTAGCCAATGATATGTTTGACTCGCCAGGGCACAGAGTGCCGCTATCGGCGGTATTTCCACAAAATCGCGATATTGTTGATATTCCAGCTACTGATATATTGATTAGCCGTATCCAGATATCTGCTGTATTTCATGATAACGAACGGAATACCGTAACAATTTGCACCAGAGGTGCTATTCCACTTTATCGTGCTAAAGCGATGCCCGAGAGTGCCGAAGACGTTTCGATCCGTTGGATTGGATCCTGTAGTATTCAGAGCAACCCACCGCCGACGCCTCCGACAACGCCAATAACCCAGCGATCCTATCGGCATAACGGATTGGTCGCATGCGGTAGTTCCGTCCACCCCGCATCTATCCATGGTGCGGGTACGTTCGGCTGCCTCGTTCGCGATCCAGCCGGGACGATTTATGGAATGTCGAACAACCATGTGACGGGGGGATGCAATCATATGGAAGAGGGGATGCCCATCTTGACCCCAGCGGCGCTTGATGCCTCCTCAGAAGCTAGCCACCCAGTTCCAGAGACCCTCGGAAGGCATGCGCGCTCGATCCCCCTCAGAAGCGGGGATTTGCGTATCGTGCCAGCTCAAACGCACGACGCAGCAATTTTCACAATCTTAGATCCGTCCCGAGTGACGTCGATGCAGGGCGATGGGGCCTATGACACCCCGGCCCAAATCTTTTCGCCTCACTCTGGTGTTCGTGTGAAAAAAATTGGGCGATCAACGGGTCAGACGACAGGAAGCGTGCTCGGGACACAATCGGCTCCTGTTGCGTTCCCATATAACTCGGATCGCTTTCGTGCTCATGTCTACATCGGCGGCGGCTTGGCTATTGAAGGCGATAACGGCCAACCATTTTCGGGGCCTGGCGACAGCGGCTCGTTAGTCGTAACCGAAGATGGGCAGTATGCTGTTGGGTTAATTATGGGTAGCATGGGGCATCTTTCGTTAGCCCTACCTATTGATCCGACGTTAACGGAGTTGGGAGTAAGCCTCGTATCGGGATATTCGGTGTGATCCATGTCAGACGTTAAGAATATCGGAGCGGAACTCCTTGACCACCTCGGCTTAAAGCCGTGGCAGGCTATGGCTATTCAGGATAAGATTTCCGCTCCGGCGTTTATCAAGGTTTTTGTTTTTGATCCCAGTGTTGATGTCGCTAGCTTTTCGAGTGTGTCTACCTGGCACAGTGTTCCTGTGACATTTGAAAAGTCTGCTCCTCCCCTGCTTCATTAAATTTCTAGCCGCACCTAACCCAGCCCTTCAAGTCGCCTTCGATCCGCACTTCTCTGACGTTCCCCGCCTGCTTGCTCTTCCACAAGCAGGCACCCACGCGCTTCCGAATCATCTGCGCGACCTTGGGATCGTCCTTGTCGAGGCCACGCCCGACCATGACGTGGTCCGCGATTTCACGCGACGTGAGCGGCCCGTCAGCGACGCGAAGCGCACCTAGGACGAACCGCATCATCTCCCCTCGGAAGGCCGCATGAAGTGGCGGGTACTGGCGGTTCCTGATCTCTCCCACGTCCGCCGTGGGATCAAATATGCGGATGGCGCTGTCTATGGCGTCCAGCGACGTGACGAGCTTCCGAAGCTCGCCCTGAGTGTGTTCGATCTGGCCGGCGATTTCGGCCCGCTTGCGGACTAGGCCGCTCAGCACATGTTCGTTTTCCATGCCTGAGATTTGGGGTCGGACCCTTCAGGCCGCTTGTGGCGTTTGCGCCCGAATACCGGTGAATTCGGGAAGTTCGTCGAGAAACAGCACGCCGCCATGCGCCAGCGAGGCCTCGCCGGGGCGGGCATTCATTCCGCCGCCCACCAAGGCCGCCATCGACGCCGAATGGTGGGGCTGGCGGAAGGGGCGCCGGTTGGAGAGCGCACCGCCTTTCAACTCGCCGGCCACCGACTGGATCATCGAGACTTCGAGGAGCTCGCGCGGACCGAGCGGCGGCAGGATCGAGGGAAGTCGCGCGGCGAGCATCGATTTGCCCGCGCCCGGTGGGCCGTTCATCAGCAGGTTGTGCCCTCCGGCGGCGGCAATTTCGAGGGCTCGCTTGGCGCCTTCCTGGCCCTTGATGTCGCGAAGGTCGGGTAGGCATCCCGTGCTCGTGGCCACGGCCGGTTCGGGCCGGGCCATCACCTGGCTTCCCTTGAAATGATTGGCCAGTTGAATCAGCGAACGCGGGGCCAGCACGTCCATATCGCCGCCGGCCCAGGCTGCCTCGGGTCCCGTCGCCGCTGGGCAGATCAAGCCAAGTCCTCGCGCATTCGCCGCCATCGCGGCGGGCAGGACGCCGTTCACCGCCGTGATCGTGCCGTCGAGAGCGAGCTCACCAAGAACGCAGTACCCGGCGAGCGCATCGGGTGGGATCGCGCCGATGGCGGCCATCACCGCGAGGGCGATGGGAAGGTCGTAATGCGAGCCTTCCTTCGGCAGGTCCGCCGGAGCGAGGTTGACGGTGATGCGCTTTGCCGGAAGCGCCAGTCCCGATGCGATCAGCGCCGAGCGCACGCGCTCGCGCGATTCCGCCACGGCCTTGTCCGCCAGCCCCACCACCATGAACATCACCGCCCCCGGGGCGATCTGGACCTGGACGTCGACGGCGCGCGCCTCGATCCCCTCGAAGGCGACTGTGGCGACGCGGGTAACCATGGATCCAGACCCCTGAGCTTATGGCCAAGGTTAGGATGTGCCATGGCTCATGACAACCAGCGCGTGCGCCCTTGCTGACGTGTCATGGAACTCCGTTCCCGATTCGCCGTTCGAAAGTGTCACTTTCCGGACCAAGGAGTTCCACCATGTCGATCAAGACTGCGAGCCTCGCTGCCATCGCCCTCGGTTTCGCCCTCACTGGCACCGCCTTCGCCGACCGTGCGCCGACCCCCGAGGAGCGTACCAAGATCGAAGCCACCTTGAAGAAGGAAGGCTTCACCAAGTGGGGCAAGATCGAAGTCGAGGAGCACGAGATCGACGTGGACGACGCCATCGATGCGAATGGCAAGCAGTTCGACCTCGAACTCGACCTCAAGGCCTACGCGATCACCACTCGCGAAGCCGAATAGGCGCTTCGTCCGTCCTGGCGCTTGCGTTCCAGCAAGGCGCCGGCCATATAGCGCTCGGGAGGTTGGCGAGGGACGTTTCACTCGCCAACCGGGTCAGGTCCGGAAGGAAGCAGCCCTAACGAGACCGAGCGGGTCTTCGTCCAGCCTCCCACCTTCGTTTCTTTTGAGGTCCGCGTGGCGGCATCCCCCGACCCGGGGCCGCTCGAACCACGCAAGGCGGCATGGACGCGACCTCCGGCACTCCGAGCGATTTTCCCGACCTTCCGGGTCTTCCCGAGCCCGTACCGGCGGCCACGCCCTACCGGGTGCTGGCGCGCAAATACCGCCCCCAGAATTTCGACGATCTGATCGGCCAGGGCGCGATGGTCCGCACATTGGCCAACGCGTTCGCGGCCAATCGCATTCCACAAGCCTGGATGCTGACCGGTGTGCGCGGCGTCGGCAAGACGACGACCGCCCGCATCCTCGCCCGTGGCCTGAACTACCTGCGCGACGGGCATCCCGATACCGGCCCCACCATCGCCATGCCGGAGCTCGGCCGCCATTGTCAGGCGATCATGGAATCACGGCACATGGACGTGCTGGAGATGGATGCCGCCTCGCATACCGGTATCGACGACGTACGCGGCATCATTGACGGCATACGCTATTCGCCGGTCTCCGCCCGCTACAAGGTCTACATCGTAGACGAAGTGCACATGCTCTCGGAGAAGGCGTTCAACGCCTTTCTGAAGACACTGGAAGAGCCGCCGCCCCACGCCAAATTCGTCTTCGCCACCACCGAGATCCGCAAGGTGCCGGTGACGATCCTGTCGCGCTGCCAGCGTTTCGACCTGCGTCGGGTCGAGGCCGACACCATGGTCGCCCATCTGGCCAAGATCTGCGCAGCCGAATCCGTCGAGGCCGAGCCGGAAGCCCTGGCGGCGATCACCCGCGCCGCCGAAGGTTCGGTGCGTGACGCGCTCTCGCTCCTCGACCAGGCCATCGCCCATGGCGCCGGCCTGGTCACCGGGGCGAGCGTGCGCGACATGCTCGGCCTCGCAGACAGGGGGCGTATCGTCGACCTGTTCGAGGCGGTGATGCGCGGCGACGTACCGACTTCTTTCGCCGAAATCCGCAGCCAGTACGAAGCGGGAGCTGATCCCGCCGTCGTCCTGTCGGACCTGGCGAGCTTCACACATCTGGTCACCCGGCTGAAGCTCGTCCCCGATGCGGCGGCGGCCGACCCGACCTTGAGCGCCGACGAGCGCGGTCGCGGAGGTGAGTTCGCGGCCAAATTGTCCATCCGCGCCCTATCCCGCGCATGGCAGATCCTGCTGAAGGCGATTCCCGAGGTCCAGACCGCCGCGAGACCGCTCGCCGCCGCCGAAATGGCTCTCGTTCGCCTGGCCTATGCCGCCGATCTGCCGACGCCGGACGAGGCCCTGCGACAGTTGAAATCGGATGCGTTCGCCGCAACCCCGATGACATCGACGGGAGCTATACTGCCGAGTGCATCCGCGCCGAGCGGAGTGTCGTCTGCGCATGCCGGAGCAGCACACTCGGCCACATCGGGCCCGCCGCCGGGGGCTTCGCAGTCATTGGCCGCACAATCGATGGCCTCGCCATCGATCGACTTGCCATCGATCGACTTGCCCCCGCCGCGTCCCGCGCTGACCCTCGCGGCGAGCGGCGGCGCGCGTGTGAATCTCGTGCCGGCCCCCGCGCCGGAAGCAGCGCCCCGCGAGGCTGGTCCGCGCCTGACCTGTTTCGAGGATATCGTCGCCCTCGCCGACGAGCGCCGCGACATCGGTCTCAAGATGGCGCTGGAACGGGAAGCGCATCTCGTTCGGTTCGAAGAAGGGCGGATCGAGTTCCGCCTGGCGGAGGGGGGCCGGCAGAGCCTGCCCAACGATCTTGCCCGTTCGCTGGATGCCTGGACCGGCCGACGCTGGATCGTGGCGCTGTCGAAGGAGGAGGGAGAGCCCACCCTTGCCTACAAGGCACGCGCCGCGCTGGAATCGCGCCATGAGAACGCGGCGGCGCACCCTCTGGTGAAGGAAGTGCTCGCGCGCTTCCCCGGCGCTCAGATCATCGACGTGCGGGACAAGGCCCCCCCGGTGGAATCGGCTGGCAGCACGGATCTCACGCCGGTCGACCCCGAAAGCACCGGAGATCCGGACGACGAGGCATAGCGCTTCGCCGCTGCCGACCCCAGATGCCGTCCTGTAATCGTCTCACTTCGTTTTGAAAGCTCAGCCATGCGCGACCTCATGGGAATCATGAAGCAGGCCCAGGCCATGCAGGAGAAGATGGCGACCCTGCAGCGCGAGCTCGATACCGTCGAGGTCAGCGGCGCGTCCGGCGGAGGCGCGGTCGCCGTGACGATGACCGCCAAGGGCCTCGTAAAGGGCGTCACCCTCGATCCTGGGCTGATGAACCCCGACGAACGTGAGATCCTGGAAGATCTGATCGTGGCCGCGGTCAATGACGCGCGCGGGAAAGCCGAGCAGGTGGCGGCCGAACGCATGGGCGAACTGACCAAGGGATTGCCGATCCCGCCGGGGCTGAACCTGTTCTAGGTCTTCGGCCGGTTCTTCGTCGTAGGGGCCGATCCCGGCACGAGCCGGGATCGGATGATGATCTGTCTCAGGCCGCGATGACCTGAACCGGCTCGGCGGCGCGCACGTCGGCGTCCACATGGGCCTCGAAGCGCTTGAAGTTCTCCCGGAACATCGACACGAGGCGCGTCGCCGTCTCGGCGAAAGCCGTCTTGTTGCCCCAGGTCTTCACGGGCTGGAGAATGTGCGGCTCGACCCCCTGAACGAAAGCCGGAACCGCGAAGCCGAAATACGGATCGCGACGGAACTCGGTCTTCGACAGCGACCCGTCCAGGGCGGCACCGAGCAGCCGACGCGTGACGCGAATCGGCATGCGCCGTCCGGTGCCGACACCTCCGCCGGTCCAGCCGGTATTCACCAGCCAGCAATCCACATCGTGATGGGCGATGAGATCACGCAACAGGTTGCCGTAGACGCTCGGGTGCCGGGGCATGAAAGGTGCGCCGAAACAGGTCGAGAACGTCGCCTCGGGCGCCGTCAGGCCGCGTTCCGTTCCGGCCACCTTGGCGGTGTAGCCGGAGAGGAAGTGGTACATCGCCTCCGCGCCCGAGAGCTTGGCGATGGGTGGCATCACCCCGAACGCGTCGCAGGTGAGCATCACGATGTTCTTTGGGTGAGCGGCCCTGCCCGTGGCGCTGGCATTGGCGATGAAGTCGAGCGGGTAGGCGCAGCGGGTATTCTCGGTGAGCGACGCATCGTCGAAATCGGGGCGACGCGAGAGCGGGTCGATCACCACGTTCTCCATCACCGTGCCGAAACGCTCGGTCGTGGCGTAGATCTCGGGCTCGGCGTTGCGGGAGAGACGGATGGTCTTCGCGTAGCAGCCACCCTCGAAATTGAAGATGCCGTCCTTGCTCCAGCCATGCTCGTCGTCGCCGAGGAGCTGCCGCGAGGAATCGTTGGAGAGCGTGGTCTTGCCGGTGCCCGAGAGGCCGAAGAACAGGGCTGACTCGCCCTCGGCATCCAGCGCCGCATTGGCCGAGCAATGCATCGGCATCACGCCCGCGCCGGGCAGAACGTAGTTCAGATAGGTGAAGACCGACTTCTTCATCTCGCCGGCATAGGCGCTGCCGCCGATGAGGACGATCTTCCGGGTGAAGTCGATTGCGATGACGGTCTTCGAGCGGCAGCCGTGACGGTGCGGTTCGGCTTGGAAGCTCGGAAGATCGATGATCGTCAGACCGGGGACGTAATCCGCAAGGGCCGAACGCTCGGGCCGGATCAGCAGGTTGCGGATGAAGAGCGAGTGCCAGGCGAGTTCGGTGAAGACCCGCGCCTGGACACGGTGGGCCGGATCGGCGCCGCCATAGAGGTCCTGGGCGAAGAGTTCGCGCCCTTCGGCATGGCTGAGGAAATCCTGGTACAGCGTCTCGAATTGCTCGGGCGTGATCGCGCCGTTGTTCTCCCACCAGATTTCGTTCTCGGTGTTGGCGTCACGGACGATGAACTTGTCCTTCGGCGAACGACCGGTATGGCTGCCCGTGGTCGCCACGAGGGCGCCGCCATGGGCGAGCTGCGATTCACCACGGCTCAGGGATTCCTCGTAGAGCCGTGGGGGTTCCAGGTTCCAATGAACCGCCTTCAGATTGCGCAGGCCGATTTTTTCGGGTCCATGGCTGGCGTTGAAATCGCCGAAATGTGTCACGTCCGCTACTCCTCGAACACCTGATCGCTTTGAGGTCTGGCTTGGCCGGAATCTCCCATTCGTCTTCCGGACGGTCCGATGGAGCGTCCACGCGGTCGTTCAGGTCCGCCGCGCACAGGTTCACCACTCGATCGAATAGACCTGCTTATTCTCCGGCAGCCACCGGTCAATTGAGACGGCAACGGTTTAAAAGACGAACGAACGGATCTGTCAGAGAAACAAAGGGGTATCCGGAGCGGCGTCGGAACGCATGCGGCGGCGGCGATTCCCGACTACAAGACGACGAGATCCGACCCCATTTTAACGAGCACGGCCGCGGCCGTCTGACGGAACACGTATGGCCCAAGCCGTTGCCGGCCCCGAAATCGAACGCCTGATCCAGCTCCTCGCTCGCATGCCGGGGCTCGGCCCGCGCTCGGCCCGGCGCGCGGCGCTGCATCTCATCAAAAAGCGAGAAACTCTGCTCGCTCCGCTGGCGGAGGCGATGCAGGTGGCCTCCGAGCGCATCGTCGTGTGCCAGGAATGTGGCAACGTCGATACAAGCGACCCATGCACCATCTGCCGGGACGCGTCGCGCGATCCCTCCATCCTGGTGGTGGTCGAGGATGTCTCGGATCTCTGGGCCCTGGAACGGTCAGGGGCGGTGACGGCGCGCTATCACGTCCTCGGTGGCGTGCTCTCCGCCCTCGATGGTGTCCGGCCGGAACATCTCAACCTCGCGAGCCTGGTGGACCGGGCCGGGAATGGCGATGTCCGGGAGATCATCCTGGCGCTGAACGCCACGGTCGATGGCCAGACCACCGCGCATTACGTCACCGAATCCCTGGCGCATCACGGGCTGAAAGTGACCCGCCTCGCCCATGGCGTGCCGGTGGGGGGAGAGCTCGATTATCTCGACGAAGGGACACTCTCGGCGGCCATCCGAAGCCGGACGGCGTTCTGAGCCGCATCGTTACCCCGGCCGATTTGACCGGCCATCCGCCAAACCTTATCTGCGGGTCCGGCACGGCGGACCCGGGAGACAGGGAGCCGGGCCCTTTTCATCGACAGATCCGGCCGCGCCATGACCATCCGCCCCCTCGTCATCCTGCCAGACGCCCGCCTGCGTCAGGTGTCGACCCCCGTCGGCGCCATCGACGACGAGATCCGCACCCTCGCCGCTGACATGCTGGAGACGATGTACGATGCCCCGGGCGTCGGCCTCGCCGCCATTCAGGTCGGCGTGACCAAGCGTGTAGTCACGATCGACACGTCGAAGGACGAGAACGCGCGGCAGCCGCAGGTCTTCATCGACCCGGAGATCGTCTGGGCTTCGGAGGAGAAGCGCGTCTATGACGAGGGCTGCCTGTCGATCCCCGAATATTACGGCGAGGTCGAGCGGCCCGACCGGGTGCGCGTACGCTTTCGCGACCTTTCCGGCGAAACCCGCGAGATCGAGGCGGACGGGCTTCTGGCCACCTGCATCCAGCACGAGATCGATCACCTCGACGGCGTACTCTTCATCGATCACCTGTCGAAGTTGAAGCGCGACCGCGTCATCAAGAAATTCGTCAAGGCGGCCAAGCGCGGCGAGGACGTCTGATCCCATCCTTCAACAGAGAGCGCGCGCGATGAAGCTCGTCTTCATGGGGACGCCCGATTTCGCCGTGGCGACCCTGGCGCGCCTGGCGGAAGACGGTCACGACATCGCCGCGGTCTATACCCGCGCCCCGGCGCGGTCCGGGCGCGGCATGGCGTTGCGTCCGTCCCCCGTCCATGCGCTGGCGGACAGGCTCGGCCTGCCGGTTCATACCCCCACGACGCTGAAGACGCCGGACGCGCTCACTCTGTTTCAGTCGCACGCATGCGATGTCGCCGTGGTGGTCGCCTACGGAATGCTGCTGCCTCAGGCGATCCTCGACGTGCCGCGCCACGGGTGCCTGAACCTCCACGCCTCCCTGCTGCCACGCTGGCGCGGGGCGGCACCGATCCAACGCGCGGTCATGGCGGGGGATACGGAGAGCGGGGTTGGCATCATGCGCATGGAGGCGGGCCTCGATACCGGCCCCGTGGCCCTGGAAGAACGGGTCGCCATCACCCCCGGCATGAGTGCGGGAGACCTGCACGATGCGCTGATGCCCATTGGCGCGGCGCTCATGAGCCGGGCCCTCGGCCAGCTGGAACACGAGCCCCTCCCCCTCACGCCCCAATCCGAGGAGGGTCTCGTCTACGCGCACAAGATCACCAATGACGAGGCGCGCATCGACTGGTCGAAGCCGGCGGGTGAGGTGGCGAACCATATCAACGGGCTGTCGCCCTTCCCCGGAGCCTTCTTCGAGGCCGATCTCGGCAAGGGGCCAGAACGGGTTAAGGTGCTGCGCGCCCTGCCAAAGCAGGGACAGGGCACGCCCGGCACTCTGCTCGATGCGGCCGGAACCATCGCCTGCGGCGAGGGCGCCGTGCAGCTCACAGAATTGCGCCGGGCCGGCAAGGGCGGCATCGTCACGGGTGCGGAATTCGTGCGCGGTGCGCATCTCGCGCCGGGAACGCGCTTCCCGTGAAGTCAGAGACCAGGGGCCGTCGCTGATGCCCCGCTACAAACTCGTCATCGAGTATGACGGCGCTCCGTTCTGCGGATGGCAGCGGCAGGCCGAAGACATCACCGTCCAGGGCGCCATCGAGGAGGCCGTCAAACGCTTCACAGGGGAGGACCTGCGCCTGACCTGCGCCGGTCGGACGGATGCCGGCGTCCACGCCATCCATCAGGTGGCCCATCTGGACCTCATCAAGGACTGGCGCACGGATACGGTGCGCGACGCCCTGAACGCCCATCTCCGCCCGCTACCGGTCGCCATCGTCAGCGCCGAGCGGGTCGGGCCCGGTTTCGATGCGCGCCACTCAGCCATTCGACGGCATTACCGCTACCGCATCTTCAACCGGCGCAGCCCGCCTGCCCTGACACGCGACCATGTTTGGCACGTGCCATGGCCGCTCGATGCCGAGGTGATGCACAGGGCCGCGCAAGGTCTCCTCGGTCGCCACGACTTCACCGCCTTTCGCGCCGCCGAGTGTCAAGCGAACAGCCCGATCCGCACCCTCGAACAGCTCGATGTGGCCACGGTGACGATGGGCCTGTTCGAGGAGATCGTGATCTCGACCTCGGCGCGCTCGTTCCTGCACCATCAGGTCCGCGCCATGGTCGGAACGCTGATGATGGCCGGCTGCGGACGATTCGGTATCGCCGAGGTCGCCGACATCCTGGCGAGCCGCGACCGCGCCCGCTGCGGCCCGATGGCGCCCGCCAAGGGACTGACCTTCGTGGGGGTGGATTACGGACCGAACCGGGAATCTACTGAGTAAGCAATTTCAGATTGTATTTCGCCAGCGAAAAGGCAACTTCAGGCAACCTCGACGATTTTCGACATCGTGAGGCCTGGAGCCTTCGCCCGTGGAAACGCCATTCCAGATCATCCTCGTTCTCGCGACTGTCTTCGCGGTCGTCTCACCGCTGATCTTCGTCGCCATACGAGAGGCGATCAAACTTCAGAGGCAGGAGATCATCACGGATCTTGCAACGGTCTTCGATAGATCGGATCAGCCGGGGCCGATGCTGATCCCCTCCTTCGAATTCGTGAAATACAAGTATTTCGTCGGGGCCAAGCGCAGCAGCGACCCGACCGCAGGATTCGGTGGCGATGATCGAACGAATGCCATGGCGCGGGAGGCGCATCGCAAACGCGAGGATTTCTCGAAGGTCTCCTGGCTCATCGGCTGCGCTCCCTTCAGCGCATTCGCGGGGATCGGCATGTTCTACGGATTGTCGCTGCTCCTCTGGATGTTCGCCGGACAACCGACGACACCGTCCGGTTTCAGCTGGCCGGGCGTGACGTATCCGACGCCGGGTAGCCTGGGGCTGGTCTGGCTCCTGGGAATCTGCGCGGCCTTCGCCGGAAGCTACGTTACGGCGTTGCGCAGTTTCTACCGCGCGATCAAGAACTTCGACATGAGCCCCGGGACGATCGTCGGCGAGAGCATCAGGATGCTGGTCAGCATCGCGCTCGGGCCGATCCTCGTCATTTCCATCCTCTGGATCGGGACGGACGTGGTCTCCGCACTGCTGAAAGCAGATTCCTTCGCGACTGCGCCGGCCTCCATCGCTGCAGTGGTCGTCGCCTGTTTCGTCGCCGGGATCATGCCAGATGTCGTCATGCGGAGCATCGTGCAAAGAGACCAGCTGAAGAACTTCAAACGCGAGGAAGAGGACGTCTTCCGAGCGTTCAAGATCACACCCGTAGAGATCATCGACGGGATCGACAGCAACATCCGCGTCAGGCTCGACGATCACCACATCCACTCGACACAGAACCTAGCCACCGCCAATCCGCTGATGCTGTTCGTAGAGACACCGTTCGGCGTCTACCAAATCATGGATTGGGTGGCGCAGGCGCAGCTCTGCTGTTCGGTCGGCAGAGAGAGGGTCATCCGGCTTTGGCCCCTAGGCGTGCGGACCCTGTTCGACCTCGAACGGCTGGCCGCTTCCACCGACGGCACACACGAAAACCTGCTTCTGGAAGTCGGGCGCATCATCCTCGGTGACAGCCTCGTTCCGCTCAGTGTCAAGGATCCCAAGGCTGCGGCCGCGCTGACGAGAGCCAGTATCGAGCTCCGCCTGGACGACCCGCATGTCCACCGCCTTCGGCAGATCTACATCGCCGTCGGGGAAAGATTGGGCCCGCGCAATCGCCGCTTCACCTTGCACCGGCATCGCCTCCAATGCCGGTACCGCATTCGTGATAGCTGGGTTCGACGGTCGATGATGTGCAAGGCGTCGTGATGCCCATCAGGCTTTGGCTGGGTTCGCTGTTTCCCCGAAGTAAGCCGCCAGCACCCGCCCATAGATCGCGGTCAGCCGATCCAGATCGGCGATAGCCACGCATTCGTCGGTCTGGTGCATGGTCTCACCCACGAGGCCGAACTCGATGACCGGACAGGCATCCTTGATGAAACGGGCATCCGAGGTGCCCCCGGTGGTGGACAGGATGGGGCGCAGCCCGGTCTCGGTTTCGATGGCTTCGACCACGAGGTCCGTGAACGCGTCCGGCGCGGTGAGGAAGGCCGGAGAGTTCGAGGGCTGAAGGTCCAGGGTGAACCGGACGGTGTTGCCGGCGGCCGCCTCCAGCCGCCGTTGGATCTCGGCACCCAGGGTTTCCGCCGTCCAACCCTCGTTGAAGCGAATGTTGAACGTCGCGCGGGCATCGGCCGGGATGACATTGGTGGCCGGATTGCCGACATCGATGGTGGTGAATTCGAGGTTCGACGCATCGAAATGCGCGGTGCCGCCATCGAGTGGCTCGGCGAGAAGGGCAGAGGCGAGGCGCAGCAGGCCGGGGATGGGGTTCTCGGCCTTGTGGGGGTAGGCCACGTGGCCCTGGCGGCCATGGACGACGAGCTTGCCGGTGAGAGACCCGCGCCGACCGATCTTGATCATCTCGCCGAGGCGCGCCGGGTTGGTAGGCTCACCCAGAAGGCAATGGTCGAATCGCTCGCCCCACCCCTTCGCCCATTCGAGGAGCTTCACCGTGCCGTTGATGGCTGGCCCCTCCTCGTCGCCGGTGATGAGGAACCCGATGGAGCCGTTGAACGCCCCTCCCCGCTCGGCGACGAAAGCGAGCGCCGCCGAGAGCATGCAGGCGATACCGCCCTTCATATCGACCGCGCCGCGGCCGTAGAGCATGCCGTCCGCCACCGCGCCATCGAACGGCCCGTGCCGCCACGCTTCGAAGGCGCCGGGCGGGACGACGTCGGTATGGCCCGCGAAAACGAGATAGGGACTGCCTGTCCCGATCCGCGCGTAGAGATTGTCGATGTCGGGCGTTCCGGGCTCCGAGAAGCGCGGGCGATCGACGGTGAAACCCGCTTCCTCCAGGACGCCACCGAGCCATTGCAGGGCACCGCCTTCCTCCGGCGTCACCGACGGGCAGCGGATGAGGGCCTGGGCGAGGGCCAGCGGCGAGTGATCGGCGATAACGGGAGAGGACACGGGCATCGTCTCGTCGAGATGGGACATTCCACCGTCGCGAATAAGCGGCACGGCATCGGGACGCAAATACCGTCCCGATGCCCTTTCGGCGCTTCGCCGCAAGGGCTATTTCACCGGGATGGCCTTCTCCAGCGACGAAGTCGAACGCTACGCCCGCCACCTCGTCCTGCGCGAAGTCGGCGGACCGGGACAGGCGCGTTTGCAGGCGGCGCGGGTGCTCGTCATCGGCGCCGGCGGGCTTGGCGCTCCACTGATCCAGTATCTGGCAGCGGCCGGCATCGGCACGATCGGCATCGTCGACGACGACACGGTCTCGCTCTCCAATCTGCAGCGGCAGGTCATTCACGGCACGCCCGATATCGGTCGTCCTAAGATCGACAGCGCCGCCGATGCCGTGGCGCGTCTCAACCCGCATGTGCGGATCGAACCGCATCTCATGCGGATCGACGCGGACAATGCCGTCGCGTTGATTGGCCGATACGATATCGTCGCCGATGGGTCAGACAATTTCGCGACCCGCTATGCCGTCTCCGATGCCTGTTTCCACGCCAAGCGTCCGCTCGTCACGGCCGCCCTCGGGCAGTTCGACGGCACACTGACGACGATCCGCGCCCATGAGACTGGAAAGGACGGCCGCCCGAATCCGACCTATCGCTGCCTGTTCCCGAACCCGCCTCCCCCTGGCAGCGTGCCCGCCTGCGCCGAGGCCGGTGTGCTCGGTGCTCTGGCCGGGGTGATGGGATCTCTGATGGCGATGGAAGTGATCCGCGCGGTTGCGGATTTCGGCGAGCCGCTGGTGGGACGGCTGCTCATGGTCGATGCCCGATCCATGCGGTTCGAGACGCTCGGCTTTGGATGGGACGAGGGAAATCCGTTGAACGGATCGGCGAATTAGGGACCGGAAAGTCGCTTTCGCCGTCCTTTACCCACCGAATACGGTACCGCGCATCCGGCGAGCGGTGGCTGCTTTCGTGACCCTGAACCAACTCCGTTGGCGTTCCGTGAGATTCCGGAATTCAGGATTTAGAGGGCTTCTCCGGATCGGGCGTGACGCCGTTCCAATGCGGCCCGACGAGATTGCTGTGCCCCGCCGGGTCGGAAACCCGCGTGCCGGACGTCGTGAACGCCTGGTAAGCGAAGCGCTGCTGCTGGTTGAGAAGCATAGCGGCCAGCGTGCCGAGGGCGACGGCGACGACGAGGGCGATGATGAAAGCTTTCATGGACGTTGTCCGATCCTCGACATGCCGGCTCCGGTCGCCGAACGCCTGTATGAGTCCGTCAGGTTACTCGGCAGGCACCTGATGGCGCCCTAGCTGCGGGCCGCTGGCGTTCTTGGCCTGCTCTTCCTCTACCCAGAGGTCGTGGTGGACCTTTGCCCAGCCGAGATCGACCTTGCCGCTGCCCATCGCGTCGTAGGCGCCCTCCATGCCGAGGGTACCGATGTAGATATGGGCGAGGATGCCGGCGATGAAGGCGATGCCGATGAGGGCGTGGATCACCTGCATCAGCTGCATTCCGGTGATGTCGGTGAGGGCGAAGGGAAAGATCATCATCAGGCCGGTGACGCTCATGGCCGTGCCGAAGCCGATCACCATCCAGAACACCATCTTTTGGCCTGCGTTGAAACGGCCAGCGCTGGGATGCTTGTTGCCGATGAAGCCGCCGAAGGCCTTGATCCAGGCAATGTCGATCTTGTTCGGGATGTTATCCTTCAGCCAGAGCACCAGCATCAGCGCGACGCCAATCATGAACGGCCACGCGAGGTAGATGTGGCTGAACTTCGCGTATTGCGCCACCACGCCGAACGCATCCGCACCGATGAGCGGCATCAACAGGCGCTTGCCGAAGATGTAGTTGAGGCCGGACAGGGCCAGGATGATGAAGCAGCTCGACGTCATCCAGTGCGCGAACCGCTCGAACCCGTTGAAGCGCAGGATCTTGCGGCCCGTATCGGGACCGGGCTCCATCAGGATACGGCCCCGGAAGAAGTAGAACAGGCCGAGAAGCGCGACGGCGCCAAGGACGGCGAGCGCGCTGAGCCAGGGCAGCCACCGTTCCCGGAAATCACGGTAGTCGCGGCCGGCGGGCTGGATCAGGTGCGCCGCCTTGCCGTCGGGGATGCTGATGCGGCCGGTGATCTTCGGGTCCTGCTTGAACAGGAACTCCTCGTTGACGGATTCCGCCGTCGGGTTCTGCCCGGTCGGGTTCAGTCCGTCGCGCGTCTGCTGCGCGAAGGAGGTCGACGAGGCGCCGACAGCCGCCGTGAGGATGGTCGCTGCGACCAGCGTCCTGAAAGTCGTCAGTGTCCGCCGCATCGGCGTTTCCTTCCTGAAGTCTCGACCCCGGCAGTCCAGTCCGTCGCCTAGATGGCGACGGTTTCGCGATAGGCGGTCTTCCAGCCCCAGGCGCCGGAGCCGTAGCCGCGCTTGATCACGCGCTGCTTGTAGATCTGGGCGATCATCTCACCGTCACCCGCCAGCAACGCCTTGGTCGAGCACATCTCGGCGCAGAGCGGCAGCTTGCCCTCGGCGAGACGGTTCGAACCGTATTTCTCGTACTCGATGGTGGAGAGATCGGATTCGGGACCGCCGGCGCAGTAGGTGCACTTGTCCATCTTGCCGCGCGAACCGAAGTTGCCGACCTTCGGATATTGCGGCGCGCCGAACGGACAGGCGTAGAAGCAGTATCCGCAGCCGATGCAGATGTCCTTCGAATGCAGCACCACCGCGTCGGCCGTGGTGTAGAAGCAATTCACCGGGCACACCGCCGCGCAGGGCGCGTCGGTGCAGTGCATGCAGGCCATGGAGACCGAGCGCTCGCCGGGCTTGCCGTCATTGAGCGTGACGACACGCCGGCGGTTGATGCCCCACGGCACCTCGTGCTCGTTCTTGCAGGCGGTGACGCAGGCGTTGCACTCGATGCAGCGGTCCGCGTCGCAGAGGAATTTCATGCGAGCCATGGCGATTATCCCTCAAACGGCCCGGATCTGACACAGGGTGCACTTCGTCTCCTGCATGCCCGTCACAGGATCGAAGCCATAGGTCGTCGTGTTGTTGGAGCTCTCGCCCAGCACCACGGGGTCGGTGCCGTGCGGATAGAATTTCCGCATGTCGTCGCCCTGGTACCAACCGGAGAAGTGGAACGGCATGAAGGCGACGCCCTTGCCGACCCGGTCCGTCACCAATGCCTTGACCTTGGCCTTGGCGTTGTTCTCGGGGCCGGAGACCCAGACGAACTGACCGTCCTTGATGCCCCGGTCGGTGGCGTCGCCGGTGTTGATCTCGACGAACATGTCCTGCTGCAGCTCGGCGAGCCAAGGGTTCGAGCGCGTCTCTTCGCCGCCGCCCTCGTATTCCACGAGACGGCCGGAGGTGAGGATGATCGGGAAGTCCTTGGCGATGCCGCGATCCACCGCCGCCTTCTGAACCGAGAAGCCGATATTCGGCATGCGCAGCTGACGTTCGTCGGGGCGGGTCGGGTACTGGGCCACGAGATCGGGACGCGGCGTATAGATGGGCTCGCGGTGCACCGGCACGGGGTCGGGCAGGTTCCAGGCATTCGCCCGTGCCTTGCCGTTGCCGTAGGGCGTCACGCCGTGGTCGAGGCAGACGCGCTGGATGCCGCCCGACAGGTCGGTCGCCCAGCTCACCGTATCGATGTTGGCCCCGCCGATCTTGGTGATGGTCGCCATCTCGTCGGCGGTCAGGTCCTTGTCCCAGCCGAGCTTCTTGAACACCGCCATGGTGAATTCGGGGTAGCCGTCGGTGAGCTCGGAGCCCTTGGCGAAGGAATCCTCCGCCAGCAGGGTCACGCCGTTACGCTCAGTGCCGAAGCGGGCCCGGAACGTTCCGCCACCGTCCTTGATGTGGAGATTGGTGTTGTAGAGGATATGCGTGCCCGGATGGCGGAGCTCCGGCTTGCCCCAGCACGGCCAGGGCAGGCCGTAATAGTCGCCGCCCACTTCAGGGTCGTCCTTGGGTGCCCGCAGCGTCACCAGATCGAACTTGGCCTGGTTGCGCATATGCGCCTTCAGGCGTTCCGGGCTCTGGCCGCAATAGCCCGTCGACCAGCCGCCGCGGTTGATCTCCCGCAGGATATCCTCCGCGTCCGGCACCGCGTCCACGACTTTGATGTTCTTGAACATCTTGTCGGCGAAGCCGAGCTTCGCCGCCAAGCGATAGATGACCTCGTAATCGTTCTTCGATTCGAAGGCGGGCTTCACGATCTGCTCGCCCCATTGGAGCGAGCGGTTCGAGGCCGTGCGGCTGCCATCCATCTCCAGCGAGGTGCAGATCGGCAGGAGGTAGGTGTTGTCGCGCCGCGCATCGAGGGCGGCGAAGGTGGTGGGATGCGGATCCGCCACTACGAGGAGGTCGAGCTTGGTCAGGCCTTTCACCGCCTCCGGCAGGCGGGTGACGGTGTTGCCGCCATGGCCGAACACCATCATCGCCTTGATGCCGGTGCGCTGGTCCACCTGTTCTTCGGGCAGGTTCACGCCGTCGAACCACCTCGTGGAGGTGATGCCGGGTAATTCCATGCTCTCCTTGCGCGTACGGGCCTTCCGGCCGCCCTTGGCCGGCACCTCGTCGAATCGCGACTGGAGCCAGTCGTATTCCACGTCCCAGACGCGCGCCCAGTGCTTCCAGGCCCCTTCGACGAGACCGTAATAGAGCGGCAGCGACGTCACATCGAGGCCCAGATCGGTGGCCCCCTGTACGTTGGTGTGGCCGCGGAAGATGTTCGCGCCCGTGCCCGGCTTGCCGACATTGCCCGTGGCGAGACACAGGATGCAGAGCGCACGGACGTTGGCGGTGCCCACCGTGTGCTGGGTCGCGCCCATGCACCAGATCAGGGTGGCGGGCTTCTCCTTGGCGAACTTCTCGGCCACGCGGCGCAGCTGCTCGCCCGGCACGCCGGAAACACGCTCGACCTCCTCGGGATTCCACTTGGCGACTTCCTTGCGGACGTCGTCCATGGCGTAGACGCGCTGGCTGATGAACTCCTTGTCCTCCCAGCCATTCTGGAACACGTGCCAAAGGATGCCCCAGACCACCGGGATGTCGGTGCCGGAACGGATGCGGACATATTCCGTGGCGTGGGCGGCCGTGCGGGTGAAGCGCGGATCGATGACGATCATGTTCGCGCGGTTGATCTCCTTGCCGGACAGCAGGTGCTGAAGGGAGACCGGATGCGCTTCGGCGGGGTTTCCGCCGAGAATGATCATCGTCTTGGCGTTGCGGATGTCGTTGTAGGAATTGGTCTGAGCGCCGTAGCCCCAGGTATTGGCAACGCCTGCCACCGTGGTCGAATGGCAGATCCGCGCCTGGTGATCGACCGAGTTGGTACCCCAGAAGGCGCCGAACTTACGCAGGACGTAGGCGGCCTCGTTGGTGAATTTGGCGGAGCCGAGCCAGTAGACGGAATCGGGGCCGTATTTGTCCCGCAGGCCGGTGATCTTGTCGCCGATCTCATCGATGGCCTGATCCCAGGAAATGCGGGTCCACTGCCCGTCGACCATCTTCATCGGATATTTCAGGCGGCGGTCGCTGGAGACGAGCTCGCGGATCGCCGCGCCCTTGGCGCAATGGGTACCCCGGTTGATCGGGCTGCTGAAGGAGGGCTCCTGGCCGACCCAGACGCCGTTCACGACCTCCGCCGTCACCGTGCAACCCACCGAGCAATGGGTGCAGATGTTCTTCTTGATCGTCACCTCGGGGCCGATCGCGGAGGCGCCCGCCGCCTGGGCCTTGCGGACCGAGCCAAGCTGGATCGAGCCGGCGGCCGCGAGCCCTCCGGCGACGAGGCCGGAATTGCGCAGGAAGGCGCGACGGTCGAGGGCCTTCGGCGTCTCGCCGATGGTGACGGCCTGATGGAAGGTGCGGCCCGGGCCGCCTGTCTTGCGCTTGATCAGCATGGCGCCCTCAATTCTTCTTCAGGGTCTCGTAGCCGTTGGTGCGGTAGAACGCCTTGACGTGGTCGGACTCGCGGTAGCGGGCCTTCGTCTCATCCGCGCCGGGGTCGTAAGCCTGCGCGGGCGTCGCAATCATCGGCTGGGCCGTGATCGCGGCAGCGGCCGCCACCGATCCGCCGCCGAGAGCGCGGAAGAAATGGCGCCGTCCCGTCTCGTCCTTTCGATCGTCCCGCATGCTCGTCACTCCTGAATGCGACCGATGTTTCAATGATCCCCGCCTCACGCGTCGAGCGCGTAAGCCCGGGTCTCGATGTCGATGAACGTCCGGCCGAGGTCGCCCACGGCACGGTAGAAAGACGAACGGGTATTGGCCGCCACATCGTCGAACAAACGCCCGGCCCAGGGCTTTAGATGCCGCTCGAAGAAGACGCGGTCCTCGCCGGCTCCCGTCTCGAAACGGCCCGAGACGAGACCCGCCATGGTCTCGAGCAGCATCGCCACATGGTCTTCCGGCTCGCTCATGCCGCCCGAGGCTTCGATGCCAAGCCGGGCCAGATCCTGCCGGATGCGCGCCAGCGGGCGCTCGTTGAGAAAGCCGGTCAGGTAGTAGGAAGCGTGCGGCACGACTTCGCCGCGTCCGACGCCGACGAAGAGATCGAAATACTCGCGCCCGACCTTGGCCAAATCCGCACCGGCCGCTTCGCGAGCGAGGGCGGAGCTCGCCTTGCCCAGGGGAGTCTCATCGCCACCCGAGCCGGCAAGAAGCGACAGGATATCATCGGACGGGACTCGGCCGGTTAGGGCCGCGAGGAGATCGTAGAGATGAGCGCGCAGAAAATCGACGTCGTCCACGACCGGCTGCGTCATGCCGGGCGCGCCGGAAGCGAGTTTCGCTTCGTCTTCGCGCAACAACTCAACCGAACGCATACCATCCTCAAACCGCGACCCGATCGCGGGCGAAGTGAATTCACTTCGTCCACAATACCGCGGAATGGGACGTGCGCAACGTAGTTTTTAATTGCTCAAAGTGGGATGGCGCTGCCATGTCGTCGCGGCCTCGGCGTAGCCGTATCCACGGGGGCAGAACGTGGCGGCGACAAGGCCAAGCTTGGCTCGTCAACCTGCACGACAGTGAGACGCGGTTCTTCACTGCCTCGATCCATCTCTTCGGTTTTCACCGGTTCGGATTCCTCCGCCAGCTCCTCCGCTTCGATCAGCGTGGCCTCTTCGCTTTCCTGCTCAGGCTCAATTTTTTCGTCGGGCGTCCCGTCGAAGATGTCCCGCAGCATGGCCTTGATGTCGTCTGTGGGCAGAAGCGGGCCGTTTCCCGGTACACCGCCCACCACATTCCAGTCATAGGCGTATTCCCGCGCCTCGCTGACATAGTCGCGGATGTTGGTGTCGAGGGACCACATCCGGCGCAAAGCCGCCTTGCGCATCACCATCGGAACGCCAGCCCGAAGGAACTGGGCCAGATCGGTCTGTGCCGTCAGGCTGTCCAGGGAGGGCAACTTGGCGAGTTCCTCGGGCGACAGGGTCTCACGCTCGGAGAGTTCTCCCGCGAGAGGCGCCGCCTCCCTCTCGACCGCTTCGCTCTCGACCGCCTCGCTTCCAACCGGCACGGTCGCGGGCGGGCTCTCGCGGACGACAGCCCGCTTGCGCTTCGACCAGCGGGAAAAGAAATCGCCGCCGCTCATCCCTCGTCCCCCCGTCTGCGCGTACCGGTCCCCTGTCGCGCCAGGGCCTCGGGATCGGCCCGGTCGCGCTTACGCTTGTGGAACACCTGTTCGACGTGGAAGGCCTCGAAGAAAGCCAGAACCTTGGCCTGCACCTCCAGCGGCATAGGCACCGCCTCGACCACCTCGCCAATACCCTCGGCCATGGATTCGCCCTCATAGGGATCGGCCGTCACATTGGCGACTTCGTAGCTGCCCTCCGCAACCTGCCGCAGGGCGACCCAGAGCGAGGGCCGGCCCGAGATCAGGTTGTCGCGGTAATGCGACGTCTCGGCGGGGTGGAGCGAGACCTCGTAGGCGCCGGCATAGAAAGTTTCCTCCTCCGGCGTCGACGACAGCACGGTCCAGGGCGAGGCGGCCGGGATCGCCGGAAGGGCCGCGACCGGTAGCCAGGCATGGCTTGTCCAACGGCTCTTCAAGGCCCGTTTGACGACAATGATCCCGACGTCGAAACGGTCGTCGGGCAGCGCCGGCGCAGGGGTCGGATTCTCTTCGGTCATGCGGCCTCCGCGCCGTCCGCGAGCGGCAATCCAGCCACGAGGTTCTGAGGTTTAAGAAAAAGGCGCTTGTCGGGGTCCATGGCCATCAGGAGATAGACCGGCCGGCCGGCAGCGCGCGGGTCGATCCGCCGGTCGTCGGCGAAGGTGAGGCGAAACAGGGCCAGGATGCGCATGCGGCTCGCTTCGTCCAGGGTCTCGCCGTTCCAGAGGGCGTTGCCGATTCGGGTTGCTTGAGCGTCGAGCCCGACGAACCAGCGCCAGTCCGGATCGTCCATGGAGGCGATCGGCTCCACTTTCGCCTCCACATGCAGAAGGTGTCGAACCCAGGCCTCGATGGCGCGCGCCAGACCGTCGCGGCTCTTCGGGTTGCTCCCGAGGTTGAGCGCCATGGTGAATGCGTCGGAGCGGCTCCAATAGGTCCAGGCCGTCTCGTCCGTGAGCACGTCGAGCTCATTCGCCGGCTCCTTGCCCAGCATGGCGACGAGGGGCGACTGCGCGGCCCCGGTCTCCCGCGCCTCGATCACCTCGGCATCGGCCAGCAACGCCGCGCCATCGACGAAAGAGACGCGCTGCGGCCGGAAGAAGAGCTCGCCGGCGCGGAGCGTGTAAGGGTCGTCGCAGCCATCGAGAGCATTACGCAGGATGAGATGCGCCAATTGATTGAGGAAGATCGGTGGCGTGCCGTTCAGCCCCCTGCGAACGAGGTCGAGATAGGCCGCCTCCACCGACCGCGCGGCCATCAACCGGTCGCGGAAGGCGAGCATCATGGTCCAGTTCTCGCGCGCATCGG
Source organism: Methylobacterium sp. CM6241 (assembly GCF_054817845.1). Classification (NCBI taxonomy): domain Bacteria; kingdom Pseudomonadati; phylum Pseudomonadota; class Alphaproteobacteria; order Hyphomicrobiales; family Methylobacteriaceae; genus Methylobacterium; species Methylobacterium sp. CM6241. The sequence continues at coordinate 2,228,399 of NZ_CM139246.1, read as the reverse complement.
CATCCGCCATTGCGGCGATCTCACCGGGGGAGACCGGCCGGCGCGGCGCCGTCACGAGGCCGCGGTGGAGCGCCCGCTCCGCCATGCAGGCTTCGTCGGGCGGCACGAGCTCGGGCCGTGCGAGATAGGCGAGGATCAACTCGTCGGTGACAGCGAGGCCGCCCCCTTCCGTGCGCCCGGCGAGGTGGTGTCCGCTGGAGACCCAGAACTCGGTCATCGTCCGTCATTCCCGGAAACAGGTGCGTTGGCCATGCCGATGAGGTCCGCCCGTTCCTCGGGTTCGTCATCGGTCTCCTCGAAGGTGAAGGCCCTGGCATGGGCATGCAACTTGTCCGCCCCGGCGACGCCCGGACCACGCTGATGCAGCGTGCGGAACGCTTCGCGGATCGCACCGTCCTCGAAGGTCCGATGCAGCGCGATCACGCTTCCCACCGCCGGCTGACACAGGGTGGCGGCGAAGGCGATCTCCTCGTCGGCCGCGATGCGGGCCACATCGAGGGTGGGCGCGCCGAGGCGCTCGCAAAGGTGATGCGCCAGCTGCTCGACCGCTTTGTCCCGCTCGGCCATCGTCGCCTCGCTGACCACTGCCAGGGTCGAGAAGCCGAGGGAGGTCACCCCGAGGAACCCGGAGCGAAACGCCGTACGGTCCTTACCTTCGAGAAGCGGAACGTCGGCATCCCAGAACAGGAACGAGCCCGTGACGGCCCATTCGCCGGGCTCGGCCGCCTTCGCGAAGACGAAGGTATCGGACGGATCGAGGCGGATCGTCCGGGGAAGTTTGAGACTGCTCATAGAGGCCTTCGCCTGTTCATTCCATCGTCACCACCCGAACCGGCCGAGAGGTGGTGGCGAAGACCTTCGTGTTCGAGGCACCTGTCCGGCGTCCACGGCACGTATCTGGGGTCGGCTCGCGGAAATTGCTCACGACTGGGCGAGACGCCCTTCACCAATACAATTGAAACCGGCCGATGAACGTATCGGCGTCGATCGTCCGTCCGTTCTGAAGCGCGGAGGGAGAGGTGTGGGACCGGACGTAATCGGCCATGATGCGGATGTTGGTATCGGGATACCAGGATAGGCCCACCGTGCCGTCCCGCTCGATGCCGCCGCGCACGCCGCCATCGTCGAGATCGATGGCCGAGAACCGCAGGCCGAGTTCGAAGACGCCGAAACCGCCACGGGTGATGCGCTGCGCTTCTGCGACTTTGACGCCACCGAAGACCGCGTAGCTGGTGCCGTTGAAGTCGGGCGTCATGCGATAGGCCCGATTGTCGCCGTTGAGCACCCAACTCGCCTGGACGTATCCCCCCTGGAAGCTCAGCGGCGATCCGCCATCGAGCCGGCCGATCTCGGTTCGCGTGTATTCCGCGCTCACCAGCAGCGGACCGGAGCGATAGGCCAGTTCCGCACCGAGGCGGGCGATGCTCGCCGCATCGCGGATATCGCCGGTATCGACGAACCTCCTCGCGTAGAGGAACGCTTCGGATCGGCTCGAGAGCGAGAGGGGGCTCTCGTCGCGCGGCAGGCTGCGGTAGCTCCCGGCGAGGCCGAGATGGAGCGTCCGTTTCTCATCGTTGATCGGCGCGTAGGTCACCCGGCTCGTCGAGGCCAAGCCCTCGCTGCCGATACCGGTATTGGCGTTGCCGCCGAAGATGCCGGTGACGACGCTCCAATCCTTGCCGTGCCTCCCCAGGGCGAAGCCGAAGTTCCGCGCCGGAACGAAGGCGTCGGACAGGGCCCGCTCGGTGAAGAGAATGTTGTTGTTGGAAGCGAGCTGGTCGAGGCCGAACGGCTCCTTCTCGTTGCCGATGCTGAAGAGCATGTCCGGCACACCGCGATAGACCAGGACCGCATCGTTGATCGGCGTCACCGGATCGGCGAAATCGTATTGGAAGCCGAGCCCGACATCCTTGCCGAGGCTCAGGGTGGTCTCGATCCACGAGCGGCGCACGGCGATATTGTCGCTGAACGGGTCGCCGAAGCCCGATTGGCGGATGGCGGCCGCACCGAAATCGAGGTGGAGCCGGCCGCCGATGCGCAATGTCGCGGCATCGTCCGGAAATGTCAGGGTGATGCCCTTGTCGTCGATGGAGAGCCGCTCGCCATAGGGGCCGGGCATGCCCTTCGCCTCGATGGCCGGGCCCCTCGGAGCCTCCTCAGCCCGAAGCCCGCGCGGCAGAGATAGAAGTGCGGCCAGCGCGGCGAGGCAGGCGATGCGGGTTCTCAATGATGTCTTCTCTCTGGGGAACGCCCTCACCGCGGGCGATATCGACCGACATTCCCACATTCCGGGCATCGCCACATTCACAGATGAGGCTCGCCCGTCTGCGGATCGCCCCAGCGCATCGCGGCCAGGGCTTCGACGAGATCGCGGCGATCGCCGTCGCCGCCGATCAGGCCGCCGCCAGCATCCATCCGTGCCGCCGGACCGCCATCGGCGAGCCGCCGGAGATAGCGTCGTTCGATTCCCGCGAAACCGTCTTCCTCCCAGATGGCGAAGGTCTTCATCAGATGGCGGGCGAAGCTCTCCACGAGGATTCCGTGGCCATCCTCGAAATTGAAACCCTCGTTTTCGAGGGAGGTCGAATCCGGCGTCAGGCCCGGATCGCCGGCCCGTGCCTTCGAGGCGATGATCGTGGCGGAGAAGACGAGCCAGTCCGGCACGTCGCCCTCGCCACAAGTTGCCGGCCATCCGAGACGCCCGCCGCCGAGGCGCGCGCCGTCGAAGCGGAGCGTATCGGGCCAGCCGAACGTCACCGGGACCTCGGGCGGACCATGCGCACCGATGGCCTCGGCAAGCGCCACCATGCCGGCGAAGACGGCGCGGCGCGCCGTGGCGAGAGGCTCGTCCGGCTCCAGGATCACCGCAAAGTCGAGCAGCTCCGCGTTTTTTCGCCAGACGAGGCGCCCGGTCCCGCCGCCGGATGCGGCTGCCTCGCGGGCTTCGTCGAACGCGCTCGCCGGCCCGGCTGAGATGGCGAGAGAAAAGACGGGCGGCAGGATCAGGTCCGGGTCGTCGGAGCTCGGCGCCATGCGTTTCGGTTCTACCTGCGCCCGTATGTCGGGTCCTAGTTTCGAGCCGTTATAGTATACGATGCACCAACCTGAGCGCGAGTGGGCTTGTACCCTCGCCGCTGTGACCAAACGTTCGGGGTAAATCATTGTCCGACCGGATCGTGTTCGCGTGCTCCTGCGATGAGACCGTCGCCCTCGACAGGCCGGCGATCGGCAAGGCGTGCGGTGGCCGCCTGGAGACCGCCGATCAACTGTGCGGGCGTGAGATCGCCCGGTTCGAGGACGCGCTGGCACAGGGCGCGCCCGTCACCGTCTCGTGCACGCTGCAGGCCCCCCTCTTCACCGACATCGCCGCCGGGGCCGGGGCGGAAGCCCGCGTGACCTATGCCAATATTCGCGAGAACGCGGGCTGGTCGAGGGATGCCGATGCCGCCGGACCGAAGATCGCGGCCCTGCTGGCCGCCGCGGCCGAGACGACGCCCGCGCCGGGCACCGTCGCGATGGTGAGCCAGGGCGTCGCCCTCATCTATGGACGCGACGAAGTCGCCATCGAGGCCGGGCGGCGGCTCGCCGACCATCTCGACGTGACGGTTCTGCTGAGCCGCCCGCGCGATGTACCGGTGCCGCGCCGGCACGAGTTTCCCGTGCTCCAGGGCAGTGTCGTTTCGGCGAGCGGGCATCTCGGGGCGTTCTCCCTGCGCATCGACGATTACGCGGTTCCGAGCCCCTCATCCCGCCAATCCCTGTCCTTCGGCCCGTCGCGCAACGGCGCCACCTCCACCTGCGACGTGGTGCTCGACCTGACGGGGGGCACGCCGCTCTTTCCCGCGCATGACCTGCGCAGCGGCTATGTCCGGGCGGATCCCGGTGACCCGGCCGCCGTGGAGCGGGCGATCTTCACGATCTCCCACCTCGTCGGCGAGTTCGAGAAGGCGCGCTTCATCGATTTCCAGGCCGATCTCTGCGCGCATTCGCGCTCACGCATCACCGGCTGCACGCGCTGCCTCGAAGTCTGCCCGACCGGCGCCATAGCGCCCGCAGGCGATCACGTCGCCATCGATCCCTATATCTGCGCCGGCTGCGGATCTTGCGCCTCCGTGTGCCCCACCGGTGCGGCGGCCTACGCCCTGCCCGCCGCCGACGGGCTGATGCGCCGCCTGCGGACCCTGATGCGTGCGTATCACGAGGGCGGGGGACGGAACGGCGTGGTGCTGTTCCACGACGCTGAACACGGCGAGCCCTTGATCGAGGCGCTGGCCCGCTACGGCGACGGCCTGCCGGCCAACGTGCTGCCGGTCTCCGTCAACGAGGTCACGCAACTCGGCCCGGAAGCCGCCGCGGCGCTCCTGGCCTACGGCGCCGTGGGTATTCGCCTCCTCGTCCGTGACCGTCCCAAGCACGACATCGCGGCGCTGCGCCGGATGGCTCACCTTGCCGATACCCTCGCTGGGGCGCTGGGCTACGGTTCGGCCGATGGGACGCCCGTCGTCTCGCTCATCGAGACCGACGACCCGGATATCCTGGGCTCCACGCTGACGACCGGCGGTCTCGGCACAGCCGCGCCGGTGCCCGCGGCCTTCATGCCGGTCGGCCCCAAGCGCAACGTCCTGCAATTCGCCTTCCGCGAGATGCATGTCGCCGCCCCGGCCCCTGTCGCCGTCGTCCCCTTGGAAGCCGGTTCGCCGTTCGGTGGTCTCGACTTCCGCACCGAGGATTGCACCCTGTGCCTCGCCTGTGTCGGCACCTGCCCGACCCATGCCCTCAGTGACAGCCAGGACCGGCCGCTGCTGGCATTCGAGGAAAGTCTCTGCGTGCAATGCGGGCTCTGCGCCGCCACCTGCCCGGAAGATGTCATCTCTCTGAAGCCGCAGGTGGATTTCGCCGCCTGGAGCCAGCAGCGCCGTATCGTCAAGGAGGAAGAGCCGTTCGATTGTGTCTCCTGCGGCAAGCCCTTCGGCACACGCAGCAGCATCGAGCGGGTCATCGAGAAGCTTCAGGGCCGCCACTGGATGTTCAGAGGCAGTGCCGGCGAGGCCAGGATCCGTACCCTGATGATGTGCGACACCTGCCGCGTCGAGGTCGTCGTGAACGAGGCTTTCGACCCGCATACGGTGCCGGAGCGGTCGAAGCCGAGAACCTCCGAGGATTACTTCCGGGCGCGGGAAACGAGCGGGAGCGGCGGCGCCTGAGAAACAGTTTGGCCGGATTTCCCAGCGGGTGCTCCTGCCAAAATAGTCTTCCCAACAGACGACCTCATCCTGAGGTGCCCGCGTCAGCGGGCCTCGAAGGAGCCCTCCAGTTCGCTCAGTGGGTTCTGGAGCCCTCCTTCGAGGCCGCTACGCGGCACCTCAGGATGAGGTAAAGCCTTGGAAAGCAACTCAAAAAGTGTCTTGCAAATAGCCCGCTGCGCCGTCTTGCTCCGGGCAAGAACCGACCGAGACGGGAAGATTTGTGATGCGTCTCACTCCCGTTTTGATCACGGCGTCTTCGTCGCCCTTTCGAGGAAACGCACCAGGGCCTCGCGGTCGTCCGGGTTGTTGATCGTCTGCTCGGGCATCTTGGTGCCGGGCGTGTAGCGGGATGGGCCGATCTCGAACAGTTTCGAGATGGTCCGCGCATCCCAGACGATGTCGAGGCCCTTCAGGGCCTGCGAGAACGTGTATCCCTCGGCGGTGGCGACACGCCGACCGAACACGCCGCTCAAGGTAGGGCCGGCTCGCGTGCCGTCCTCCGGCGTCAGGGTATGGCAGGCGACGCAGGCGCGAAAGACTTCGGCCCCGTGATCGCCCTTGAAGGCCGCCAGCGAATCCACCGGCCGCGGCATCGACAGCGAGCCGATGGGCTCGCCCGTCCCGGCATTCCATCGACGGACCAGCCTGTCCCCGCCCCCGGTCAGCAATTCGGTTCCGTCCGGCCGGAAGGTGAGTGACCAGACCGGCAGTCCCGGCCCCACGAGGCTGAACGCCACCTTGGCCGCACCACGGTCGATCATGGCCACGGTGCCGGCCACCGTGGCCGCGGCGACCCGCCGCCCGTCTGGAGACAAAGCGAGACCGATGACAGGGTTGGTCGAGAGGTCGACCGACGCGCGGATGGTGCCGTCGGCGGACAGGAAGCGGACCACGCTATCCGCACCGGCGGCGGCGATCTCGCCCTCCCCGGCCACGGCCACGCTGTTCACCGGCGATGGGAGTTGAACGATGCGCGGTGGCTCATCGGTCTCGGCGAGGGGCCAGACTCGAAGTGTGGCGTCATAGCCCCCGGTGACCAATCTGCCATCGGGTAGGAAGGCGACGGCGTTGACGTTGCCCGCATGTCCCCGCAGCACCCGCACCGGCCCGCCGGCGAGGGACCGGATATGCGCGGTTCCATCCCAGGAAGCGGAGGCGAGGCTCGCCCCGTCCGGCGAGACCGCGAGGGCCGCGATGGGTCCGGCATGGTCCGAAAAGATCTCGACGGGCTCCGGGCGTCCGGCCTGCCAGAGGGCGATGCGCCCGTCCTCGCTGGCCGTGACGAAGCGGCCGCCATCGAGGGCAGCGACGGCATTCACCGCACCGTCGTGGAAACGAAGGACCGAGAGGGCCGTCCCCTGGTCGATCGCCCACAGAATGCCGGAATGGTCGAACCCGCCGGAAATCGCGATGCGTCCGTCCGGGGCAATCGCCAGCGCCCGCACCGGACCACCATGACCGCGAAGCTGCGCTGAGCCCGGAAGCGGTGCGGAGAGGACGAGGAGCATCGCGCAGATCGGCCAGACGCGGCGGATCGTCTGTCGAGAGAACCGAGGTCGAACCGACAACCCTGATATCCGCGCCACGCCGTCGTTCTCTTACGGGATCGAGGACGTTGAGAAATAGTCGCGGCGACGCAACCTGTCTTCCCTTCCGGCTACCACTCGGCTGATGCGCCGCAGGCGGGGTTGCTCACCCGCTCGCAATGCCGCATCCGTCACGGCGCATGTCGATCCGGTCCGCGACTTCGGCCTTGGTGCCCCTCGACGACGCCTTGGCGCAGCTTCTGGTCGCCGAGCCGGTAAGCGCCATTGTCGTGCCGGTGGGCGATGCGATCGGCTCCGTTCTCGCGGCGGATGTCGTGGCCCCCGCCGACTTACCCACGCATCCGCGCGCGCTGCGGGACGGCTGGGCCGTGGCCGGCAGCACTGTGACGGGTGCCTCGGCCTATGCGCCGGTCACGCCGCTCTCGCCTCCGCCCTGGCTGGACGCGGGCGATGCGATGCCGCCTGGCACCGATACGATTCTGCCGCCTGACGCGATCGACACCGACGGGGACATCGTGGCGGATGCGGCACCGGGCGGAGGTGTCTCCGGCATCGGTCAGGAGATCGCACGGGGAGACGTTCTGGCGCGATACGGGGAACGGCTGACGCCGCTCGGTGCTCTCGCACTCGGCGCCAGCGGGATCGACATAGTCGCAGTCCGCGTGCCGCATGTTCACATCCTCGACATCGGGGGCCATTCCTCATCCACCATCGCGGCTTTGGCCAAGAAGGCGGGCGTTCGGGTGACGTCGAGCCGATGCTCCCGCGAAAGAGAGTCCATCGCCGATGCGCTGCTCGTCCCGGGGGCGGACGCGGTGTTCGTCGTCGGCGGCACCGGTTTCGGCCGCAATGACCACAGCGCCGAAGCCCTGGCATTGCGGGGCCGGCTCGATGCGCATGGCATCGCGCTTCGTCCGGGAGACAGCGCCGGTTTCGGCTCGATCGGGTCTGTCCCGGTCCTGCTCCTACCGGGCAGGCCTGACGCTGCCCTCGCGACATTCCTTGCCCTCGGGCGTCCCCTACTGGCGAGGCTCTCCGGAGCGAGCCTCCCCGGCAGGGCCAAGGGGCGTCTCGCCCGCAAGATGTCCTCGACCATTGGAATGAGCGACGTCGTCTTTATCGGCCTGAAGAACGAGCGGGTAGAGCCTCTCGGCGGAGCGGATCTGCCGCTGCGACGGTTGATCCACGCCTGGGGCGCGGTTCTGGTGCCGCCGGAGCGGGAAGGCTATCCCGAGGGCGAGTGGATCGAGGTCATGCCCCTGTGAAGCGTCTCGACGCATCGGAGTCGAACGAGGATTTCCTGGCGAGGCTGTTGCGCGCGGCCCGTCAGGAGCAGTTTCTTCATGTGGTCAGCCGAGACGAGGCCGCATCGCGGTTTCGCGCCGCGGTGCCGCATGTGGCGCTGCCATCCGAGAGTGTGCCGCTCGCCGCAACGCTCGGCCGCGCGCTGGCGCGGGACGTGGCCTCGCCCATCGACGTGCCCCCCTTCGACCGGGCCCTCGTCGATGGGTTCGCACTCCGCTCCTCCGACACACTCGGCGCGAGCGAGGCCGAACCGGCCCGGCTCGGCCTCAACCACGAGATCCTCGCCTGCGGTGTCGCTCCCAGATTGGTGGTGGAGCCCGGCACGGCGACGGCCATCGCCACGGGCGGCATGATTCCACGCGGCGCCGACGCGGTGGTGATGGTGGAGGCGACCGAGATCGCGTCCAGCGGAGGATCGATGGCGATCGACCTCGACCGGGCGGCCGCGCCCGGACAGTTCGTCGGTTATGCCGGGTCGGACATGGCGCGCGGCGAGACCGTTCTCCGCAAGGGCACCGTCATCACCGCGCGCGAGATCGGCATGCTGGCCGCCTGCGGCCTCGATGCGGTCGAGATGGTGCGCCGGCCGAGGGTCGCCGTGCTCTCCACCGGCGACGAGCTGTCGGCACCGGGCCAGACCCTGCCGGCGGCCGGCATTTACGATTCGAACGGCGCCATCGTCTCCGCTTCGGTCACCGAGAATGGCGGCGAACCCGTGCCCTTCGGCATCGTCGCGGACGATGAGGCCGCTCTCGAAAGCGTCATCCGCGCGGCGCTTTCGGAGTGCGACGTCGTCGTCCTTTCGGGAGGGACGTCGAAGGGGGCGGGTGACGTGTCCCACCGCATCCTCTCCCGCCTGGGCGAGCCGGGTATCCTCGTCCACGGCGTCGCGCTCAAGCCCGGCAAGCCCCTCTGCCTCGCCAAGGCTCAAGGCAAGGCCATCGTCGTCCTGCCCGGCTTCCCGACCTCGGCGATATTCACCTTCCACGAATTCGTCGTGCCCCTGATCCGCTCGCTGGCCGGACTTCCCCCGCGCGAGGAAGAGAGCGTCGATGCCGTGTTGCCCCGGCGCATCCCGTCCGAACTCGGGCGCATGGAATTCGTGATGGCCTCCCTCGCCCATGGGCGGGACGCTCCGGTCGCCGTGCCGCTGTCCAAGGGTTCCGGCTCGGTGACGGCCTTCTCGCAGGCCGACGGCTTCTTCGCGATTCCCGCCGCGCGGGCCGGGCTGGACGCCGGCGAGCCGGTGCGCCTCTCGCGGATCGGCGCGGGCACCCGCGCCCCCGACCTCACCATCGTCGGCAGCCATTGCGTCGGGCTCGATGCCGTCGTCGGACGCCTGGCCGAGAGCGGCATCCGGGCCCGCACCATCTGGGTCGGGTCCTCAGGAGGGCTCGCCGCCCTGAAGCGGGGCGAGTGCGAGATCGCCTCGATGCATCTCTTCGATCCCACGACCGGACGCTACAATGCGCCGTTCCTGACCCCAGCGTTGCGCCTCGCCGAGGGCTGGACGCGGATGCAGGGATTGGTGTTCCGCCCCAGCGACAGCCGGTTCGCGGAACGCGACGCGGCCGGTGTCGTCGCGGCGCTCCTCCTCGACCCGGACGCCATCATGGTGGGCCGCAACACCGGTTCGGGGACGCGCCTCCTCATCGACGGGCTTCTGAACGGGGCCCGCCCTCCCGGCTACTGGAACCAGCCACGTTCACACAACGCCGTAGCCGCCGCCGTGGCCCAAGGCCGAGCCGATTGGGGTGTCGCCATCGAGAGCGTCGCGAGTGCCTATGGCCTCGGCTTCCTGCCGCTGGTGAGCGAGCATTACGATTTTGCCTATTCCGAAGACCGAGGGCGGGAGCCGGCCTTGGCCGCCTTCCTCGCGCTGCTCGCCGAGCGGGAAACGGGGGCGCTTCTCGCCGAACTCGGATTTTCCTTACCGGAGGCCCAGCCATGACGGACCGGACCATGCGGGTCATCGGCCTCGCCGGCTGGAGCGGGGCGGGCAAGACCACACTTCTCGCCAAGCTCATTCCCGAACTGATCGCCCGCGGCTTCACGGTCTCGACGATCAAGCACGCGCACCACGCCTTCGACGTGGACCAACCGGGCAAGGATTCCCACCGGCACCGGCAGGCCGGCGCATCCGAAGTGCTGATCTCGTCGGCGGCCCGGTGGGTGCAGATGCACGAAGTGCGCGACGGCGCCGAGGCGAGCTTGGCCGACCTGCTGCGCCGCCTCAGCCCCTGCGACCTCGTGCTGGTGGAAGGATTCAAGCGCGAGGGGCATCTCAAGATCGAGATTCATCGGAACGCCAACGGCCGTCCACCGCTTCATCCGCAGGACGAGAACATCGTCGCCGTTGCGACGGATGCGGAATTCCCCGACGCTCGGATTCCGGTGATAGGCCTCGACAATGTCGGTGGAATCGCCTGTCTCGTGGCGGTCATGGCGGAGCCGATCGAGGTCGTCCTGAACAGGCTCGGAGGCCATGGCGCAGCTGACTGACGATTGCTTCGCCTTCGGCGGGCAGCTCATGAGCGTGGACGACGCCCTGGCGCTGATCGCCGAGCGCCTTCCGGTGGTCGCCGGGATCGAGACCGTACCGCTTAACGAGGCGGACGGACGCATCGCGGCGGAGGACGTCATCGCCAGTATCGACTTGCCGCCATTCGATAATTCCGCCGTCGACGGCTACGCGTTGCGCCACACTGACCTTGCTCCCAACGGCGAAACGCGGCTGCCCGTGGAAGGCCGGATCGCCGCCGGCCAAGCCGGTCTGGAGATGGGAAGCGGGCCGAGCGCGGTCCGCATCTTCACTGGCGCCAGAATGCCGGACGGCGCCGACACCGTCTTCATGCAGGAGGACGTGACGGTCGAGGGCACCGAGGTGGTCTTACCCCCCGGTCTGAAGCGCGGATCGAACCGGCGGCTCGCCGGAGAGGATGTCGCAAAAGGCACCACAATCATCACAGCCGGCCGTCGACTCCGCCCGCAGGATATCGGACTCGCCGCCGCCATAGGCCGCCCGCATCTGACCGTCCGGAAATGCCTGAAGGTGGCGGTATTCTCTACCGGCGATGAACTGGCCGAGCCGGGGGGCGCCCTGCCGCAGGGGGCCATCCACGATTCCAACCGGGTGATGCTGGTCGCCCTGCTGAAACGCTTCGGCACCGAGGTGAGCGACCTCGGCATCCTACGCGACGACCGAACTCTTCTCGCGGAACGCCTCACGGAGGCGGCGTCCGCCCATGATCTCCTTCTTACATCCGGCGGTGTCTCCACCGGTGAGGAGGATCACGTGAAACCGGCCGTGGAGACCGTCGGCAGCCTCGTTTTCTGGCGCCTTGGGATCAAGCCGGGCCGGCCGGTGGCTATGGGCCTCGTGCAGGGGACACCCTTCGTGGGATTACCGGGCAATCCCGTCGCCGCCTACGTGACCCTGCTCTTCGTAGTACGTCCGCTCCTGGCGCGGCTCGGTGGAGAAGATTTCGTTCCGCCATTGGGCATTCCCGTCCGCTCCACCTTTGCCTATCGCAAGAAGGCTGGCCGCCTGGAATTCGTACGGGTAAGCCTGCAGCGCGCCGCCGATGGACTGCTCGAAGCGGTAAAATTCCCCCGCGATGGGGCCGGTATCCTCTCATCACTCACCGGCAGTGATGCACTGGCTGGCCTCCCGGGCGAGATTACCCGAATCGAGCCTGGCGATACGATCGAGGTATATCCGCACAGGATGCTGTACTGACGCGGAATCGCCTGTCCTCATACCCGTAAGCGTGACTGAAGCTTGCATTGCACGGGCTTCGGTACGATGTGCCGGGTGCCCTTCGAGACCGCATGCTCGCCGCTTTCGAGCGGGGGGCCGCTCGTTCCGACTCCCTGCCCCTCCGACCTGATCGAAAGCGCCGATGGATTTCCTCGACTCGCACTTCCTCGTCTCGGTGCTGCAGATCGTCTGGATCGACCTGCTCCTTTCCGGCGACAATGCGGTCGTCATCGCCATGGCCTGCCGATCCCTTCCCCCGGAGCAGCGGCGCACCGGGATCCTTCTCGGGGCCGGTACGGCAGTTGGGCTTCGCATCCTCTTCGCCGTCATCATCACTCATCTTCTGGCGGTACCGTTCCTTCGGATCGGTGGCGGGCTACTTCTCCTTTGGATCGCGGTGAAGCTCGCGCTCGGCGAGGATGACGAGGCGCATGCCGTCGGCGACAGCAAAACCTTATGGAAAGCGGTACGGACCATCGCCATCGCCGATGCAGTGATGAGCCTGGACAACGTCGTCGCCATCGCAGCCGTTGCGAAAGGCGAGGTGTCGCTATTCGTCTTCGGTCTTCTGCTCTCGATCCCTCTCATTGTCGCGGGCGCATCGCTAATCACGACGTTGCTGAAGCGCTTCCCCTTGGTGATCTGGGCGGGCGCGGCGCTTCTCGGGTGGATCGCCGGGGAAATGATCGTCACCGATCCCTACATTGCCGAACACGTGGTCTCGGTGCCCCACGCCCATCAGATCGCGGCTGCGATCTGCGCCGTCATCGTCGTCGCCGCGGCCTTCATCTGGAAGCGCATCGCGGCACCGGCTCAGACAGTCGCCGGCCACGGCCATCTGTGAGACGCATCACGAACGAGAAGAGGCCCCTGTCAAGGGGCCTCTCATCTCGCAAAGCTCCTAAATTCTGTTTGGGGTGATCTCAGTTCGCCGTCTCGAGGATTTTGAGATCCAGGGCAGCCAGAGCCATTAGCGGGGGCGGCATGACGACCCCGTCGCGGCGGATCTGCCGAGCGACCCGCTGGCAACCCGCAATGTCATTGGCAGCCGCAGCGGTATTGCCCTGCTCGATGAACTCGGCGCTCGCAGCCTTGGGCGGTGGTGCGGCGGGGGCGGCAGCGGGCGCTGGGGCCGATGCGCCCGAAGGCGCAGCGGCATTCTGTGTCGCTCCCTGGGGGCCGGCCGCGCCGGGACCATTCGGGGCGGTCGGCCCGCTGAGGCCCGAATCCTTCTGTGTCTCACTGCCAGAAGGTTTCTGCGATCCGGAGCCGGGTGCGGTGACCGCTGTGCTAGTCTGGCTCGTAGCTTGACCGGATGGTGCCGCCCCAGCGGGCGCATGCAGGAAGGCTGTGAGTTCCTTGCAGATATTAGCGGGCTTGCCCGTCGGTTCAGCCAGGGCAACGACCGGCAGCAGAGACGCCATCGCCGTCCCCGCTGCGGTGGACAATGCTACGATACGGAAACTCATCATGTCACGGCCCTCCCAAGGCCAAGCCGTCGCATACGTGACGAAACACTTAGTAGGAGAAAGTGCGACGGGCGAGAGGGGTGTCAAGGGCGGGCAATGGCGGTTCGACCGATCGCACTGCGAATTTGATAGGAGCCAAGGCTCATCTAGCTCCCGCGTTAGGGAAGAAGAGTTGTTCCCCCCCGATCCGGTATGCAGCGATGGCGTTCTGCCCCGGGGTGGAAACGAGCCAGTCGATGAAGGCTTGTCCCGCCTTCGCCTTCACGTGTGGATGCTTCTCGGGGTTCACGAGCATCACGCCATATTGGTTGAAAAGACGCTTATCGCCTTCGACCAAGATCTTGAGATCACCACGATTCTTGAATGACAGCCAAGTGCCCCGGTCGGTGAGCAGATAGGCATTGGAGGCCGATGCGGTATTGAGCGCTGGCCCCATTCCCTGACCCACATCCTTGTACCAATCGCCGCGTACCGCGCCGAGATCGAGACCGGTTTCGTTCCAGTAGCGCAGCTCGGCGGTATGGGTGCCCGAGCGATCACCGCGAGAGACGAAGGGTGCCTTGGCGGCGGCGATCTTGCGCAGGGCCTCGACGACGCTGGCGCCGGCCGCGCCGGCCGGATCGTCCTTCGGGCCGACGAGGACGAAATCGTTGTACATCACGGGATAACGCTTCGTACTCCATCCCTCGCTGACGAATTTCTCCTCGGCGGTGGTGTCGTGGACGAGCGCGACGTCGGCATCACCGCGTCGGGCGGCATCGAGTGCCTGCCCGGTGCCGAGGGCGACGACCTTCACGGCAATGCCACTGGCCAGCGTAAACTTCGGCAGCAAATCCTTGAACAGGCCGGATTGCTCGGTGGACGTGGTGGACGCCACCGTGATCGTCTCCTGGGGGGTGGCCAGAACTGGGCCTGTCGCCAGACCAAGGACGGCAATGAGGAGCCGGAGGCTCAGGGCAGAGCGGCGAAGGCGGTCCATGGCATTTCTCCAGCGAGGTAAGCTCGCGCCTGCGGCGAGTGTGGGGATGAGAGAGTGCTGCGGACAGGCCCGTGCTCAACGGCGAGTCCAGCGGCAAGGACGACGACATCTTCGGCGAGACGCATGACCTGGCCGAGGTTGTGTGAAACGAGGACCACCTTCGTACCGGCTTCGGCCATCGACACGACGAGATGCTCGATGGCGTGAGAGGAGGCCGGATCGAGATTGGCGGTGGGCTCATCCAGAAGGAGAAGATCGGGCGCTGTTGCCCAAGCTCGCGCGAGGGCGAGCCGCTGCTGCTCGCCCCCCGACAACCGCGTGGCAGGTGCTCCAGCCTTCTCCGCAAGTCCGACGTGATGCAGTGCCGCCCGCACACGGTCGTGTCGCTCGCGCCGGCTTAGCTTGAGTGGCGCCAGAGCCAGCGAAACGTTCGCGGCGGCGCTCGCCCTGATGAGACCGGGCCGCTGGAAGACGAATGCGGTACTTGGTCGAGGATGCGCAGATACGCCGATGCTGATCGTACCGCTCGTGGGCGCAAGCAACCCATCAATGAGGCGCAAAAGCACGGTCTTTCCCGCACCGTTCGCACCGATGATCGCCGTGATGCCGGGCGCTGTCACCGCCACATCGACACCGTTGAGGATCGGCATATTTCCGGCTCGGTAGCACAATCCTTCGATCACAAGAGGAAGTGCGGCGCTCATCCATAGGCCCGCATCGCGTAAGACCTGAGCAACGAGGCAACGGCACTGACGGCGATGACGACGGCGATGAGGACGACACCGAGCGCCAGCGCGAGGGGAAGGTCTCCCTTCTGCGTCTCGAGGGAGATCGCCGTGGTCATGGTACGGGTATGCCCGTCGATGTTCCCACCGACGACGAGGACGGCGCCAATTTCCGATATGGCACGGCCGAAAGCGGCAAGAAGCGCTGTCACCAGCGAGAAGCGCGTATCGAAGATCAGGATCGCGGCGCGCTGTGCTCCATTGAGGCCAAGAGAGCTGAGTTGCTCGCCAAGGTGATCTTGCGCATCCGCCACGATTTGGCGCGTGAGTGCAGCGATCAGTGGGACAACCAGGACGGTCTGTGCCGCGATCATCGCACTCGGCGTGAAGAGCAAACCGAGACCGCCGAATGGGCCGGAACGAGACAGGATGAGGTACAGGACAAGGCCGATAACTACCGGCGGTAGGCCCATGGCTGCGTTGAGCAGACCCACAACGAGCCTTCGCCCCGGGAATTGAGACACGGCGACAAGGGCACCGAGCGGCACTCCAAGCAACGTGCCAAGACCGACCGCCGAGAAGCTCACGCGGAGCGAAAGGCCGGCGATGGCGACTATGGCTGGATCAAGGGCTGCGAGCCGCGAGAGCGTCTCCTGGAGGGTTTGAAGCATGGCTCTGATGCTGTGCGCGACCGAACCCCTCATGCTATCGCCGGGGAGTATAGTTCAATAGGAAACGACGTGCCTATGAAGGTCGAGTTGTTTGTCGATGGCATCATCTCGGTGGCGAAGGGGCGCATCGCGTTTGGCCCCACGCTGGCGCTCTTGGATGCGGTCGCCTCGGAAGGCTCGCTTCAAGGCGCAGCGACGCGACTGCACGTGTCCTATCGCTCCGCGTGGGGCCGTCTCACCCTCTTGGAGGATATCCTAGGGCAGCCGGTCATCAGCAAGACGAAGGGCCACGGGACCGTTCTGACATCTTTCGGCACTGTCTTTCTCGAGGCACTCGGTCGTGCGTCGCGAGCGAGCCAGGAGATCATCGGGGTGGAAGAGAGGCGATTAGAGATCGCCCTCGCCGTTCTGTCAGGCCCTGCGACCGCACCCCTGGCATTGGCAGTGAGCCACGATTCGGTGTTGCTGGATGCGCTTCACTCCATGGGCGACATAACGGTTTCGATTGCTGGGAGCACGGATGCCCTCGCACAATTGAAAAACGGTCAGGTCGATGGTGCGGGGTTTCATTTCGGCGCAGCGGTCCCAGAGCCGGGCACGATCTTCGCTGACGTTCTAGCCGATCCGAACCTAATCGCCCTTCCGATTATACGGCGGGAACAAGGCCTCATGATGGAGGCGGGCAATCCCTTCGCCATCTCCGGCATCGCGGACTTGGCAGCGACCGGTCTCCGCTTTGTAAACAGACAGCGGGGTGCGGGCACACGGATATGGTTTGACAGATTATGCGTGGAAGCGGGCATCAACGGGCCGGACATCCAAGGCTACCAGACGGAAGAGTTCACGCATCAGGCCGTCGCGGCCTTGATCGCTTCAGGTGCAGCGGACGTTGGAATGGGCACCCGCGCCATCGCGAAACGCTTCAGTCTCGCATATCTGCCCCTCGGTGAGGAAACCTACTTCCTCGCCGTGAGGTCGTTCGTTGGCCTACCACGCTTGGAGGCGATCAGAGCAGCAATAAACCATCGCGCTGCAATCACACCGGGTTATGCGTGAGCGAGATCATTCGAGTGATCCTAGAGGGACGAGAGTCGATGCGGCCCTCGCCCTTCGTCTGCAGGTCAGTGAGCCAGGATCTTTGAGAGGAAGGTCTGAGCCCGCTCCGAGCGAGGCTTGTCGAAGAAGTCGTCCTTCGTAGCGTCTTCGACGATCTCCCCACGATCCATGAAGACGACGCGGTTGGCGACTTTCCGAGCGAAGCCCATTTCGTGGGTGACGACCATCATCGTCATACCCTCGCGGGCGAGCTCGATCATCACATCCAGCACCTCTCCGACCATTTCTGGGTCGAGAGCCGAGGTCGGCTCATCGAACAGCATGACGATGGGGTTCATCGATAAGGCGCGGGCGATGGCGACGCGCTGTTGCTGACCACCGGAAAGCTGGCCCGGATATTTATGCGAGTGCGCCGAGAGACCAACACGACCGAGGAGCTTGAGGCCGCGATCGTGTGCATCGTCCTTCGACCGTCCGAGGACTTTGCACTGGCCGAGCATGAGGTTGTCGATGATCGACAGGTGTGGAAACAGCTCGAAATGCTGGAACACCATGCCGACGCGCGCACGAAGCTTGGGAAGGTTGGTGCCCTTCGCCTGAACACCGATACCATCGACGGTGATGGCCCCTTTCTGAATCGGCTCCAGGGCGTTGACGGTCTTGATCAGGGTGGATTTGCCGGAGCCTGAAGGACCGCAGACCACGACGACTTCGCCCTTGGTGACCTGGGTCGTGCACCCGTTTAGAACCTGAACCGGGCCGTACCATTTGCTGATGTTGTCGATGGCGATCATCGGCTTTGCCGAAGCCTGGGGATCGATGGCGGACATGGCGGATCCTCGAAAGCTTAGCGAATGATGGCGACACGGCGCTGCAGGCGCCGGACGAGAGTCGAGGCGGTGATGCAAATCACCAGATAGATCGCAGCCGCGAACAGATACATTTCCACGAGACGCCCATCGCGCTGAGCCACCTTGGATGCGGCACCGAGGAAATCGGTAAGCGAGATCACGTAGACGAGGGACGTATCCTGGAACAGCACGATGGTCTGGGTCAGCAGCAAGGGCAGCATGTTGCGGAAGGCTTGAGGCAGGATCACTGTCCGCATGGTCTGCCCGTAGGTGAGGCCGATGGCCTGGGCCGCGGATGTTTGTCCCTTCGGAATTGCCTGGATGCCGGCGCGCATGATCTCCGAAAAGAACGCCGCCTCGAACAAGGTGAACGTTACGAGCGCTGAGGTGAAAGCGCCGACCGAGATCGGACGCGAAGCACCCGTCATCCACTGTCCGATATAGGGAACGAGGAAGTAGAACCAGAAGATCACCAGTACGAGCGGCAGCGACCTCATGAAGTTCACGTAGATCTTGGCCGGGATCGCCAGAGCAGCGATCCCGGACAGGCGCATCATCGCTATGACGGTGCCGAGAATGATGCCGCCCGAGGCGGCGAGTGCGGTGAGCGTCAGCGTGAACACCATTCCCGTACCGAACAGGTACGGCAAGGATGAGAGGACGACCCCGAAGTCGAAATCCGTAAACATCGGTCCTCTAGTCCCGTCTGGCGGTCGCGAAGGATGGGAAGGCGGATGGTGCGGGCATCAGCGCGATCCCGGGACAGCGATACGTGTCTCGAGCTTGCTCGACAGGGTCACCACGATCAGGCTGATACCGAGATAGATCACCGTAGCCGCAGTGAAGGACTCGAAGACCTGCGAAGAGAATTCCTGCATCGAGCGCGCCCGCGCGGTGAGTTCGAGCAGACCGATGGTGAGCGCCACCGATGTATTCTTCAGGTTGTTCAAAAACTCCGATGTCAGCGGAGGTAGGATCACCCGGTAGGCATTGGGCAGCAGCACGTAGCGGTAGGTCTGCCAAGTGGTGAGACCGATGGCGGTGCCGGCCATCCGCTGGCCACGGGGCAATGTCTCGATGCCGGTTCGGACCTGCTCAGCGACTCGTGATGCGGTGAAGAAGCCGAGACAGATGACCGCCGTGTAAAACGATGCATTGGGCAGCTGTTTCAGCCAAGTCCCCCAGGAGCCGGGAAGGAGCTCCGGCACGACGTAGAACCAGAGGAACATCTGAACCAGCAGGGGAATGTTCCGGAAAAGCTCCACATACATGGTGCCGATCCGCTGAGCCCCCCGGCTCGGAAGGGTGCGCAGCACCCCAATGAGCGAGCCGAGGGAGAAGGCGATGATCCAGGAACAGAGCGCCGTGGCGATCGTCCAAGACAGGCCGGAGAGAAGCATGTCGGCATAGGTACCGGTGCCTTCCGGCGACGGGTCGAAGAAGACCCGCCAGTTCCAGTTGTAATTCATCGCCTGTCGTCTGCTCCCGTGCGGCGGCTTAGTAAGCGGCCGGGTCGGCGCTGTCGCTCGGCGACGCGAAGGCCTTGGTCATCGGCTCGCTCATGGGCAGGTTCAAATTTATGCCGCGCGGCGGGATCGGCTTGGTGAACCAGGTCTCGTACAAGGCTTTGCCCTCGGGGCTCTTGTAGAGCTTGGACGTCGCCTCATCGACCACGGCCTTGAACGGCGCGTCATCCTTGCGGAGCATGATGCCGTAGGGCTCGGGCTTCGACAGGGCCTCGCTGGAGATGGCGTAGGCACCGGGCTCCTTGGAACTGGCGGCCAGCGAGGCGAGCAACACGTCGTCCATCACGAAGGCAGCGGCGCGGCCGGTCTCGACCATCAAGAATGCTTCAGCGTGATCCTTGGCCGGCAGAATCGTCAGGCCGAGGTTGCGCGCGGTATTGGCCTCGTTGATCTGACGGATATTGGTGGTGCCCGAGGTGGAGACGACGGTCTTACCCTTAAGATCCTCGATCGTGTCGAGTTTGGCCGACTTCTTCGCGACGTAGCGGGTCGCGGTGAGGAAGTGGGTGTTCGTAAAGGAGACCTGCTTCTGGCGATCGACGTTGTTCGTGGTCGAACCGCATTCGAGATCGACGGTGCCGTTGGCGATCAGCGGGATGCGTGTGGCGGAGGTGACGGGATTGAGCCTCACCTCGAGCTTAGTGAGCTTCAGGTTGGTCTTCACCGCTTCGGCGATCTTCTTACAGATCTCGAAGGCGTATCCGACCGGCTTCTGATCACCGTCGAGGTAAGAAAACGGAACGGAGGCGTCACGATAGCCGATCGTAATTTCACCGGTCTCTTTGATCTTTCTGAGGGTGCCGGTCAGTTCCTGGGCATTGGCGCCGGCTGCGCCGAGCGTGAAGCTCATTGCCGATGCAAGGACGACCGTCGCCTTCAGAGCGACGGACCTGTGATGACCAAAATGCATGTGAAGGCTAACTCCCGAAGGGGTTTCCGCCGACCGAATGATCGGCTCTCGAGGCTCAACGTAGCAGCGGTCGCGCCCATCGCAATCGGTGAATAAGGGACCACCGGAGATGTCAACCGCTCAGGAAGACTATAGCAATCAACGTGCCGTGCGGGCGGGCTAGATCGCTTTTGGCGAGACAATGCCCTGCGTTTGAAATCACCGGATCGAGAAGGAAGAGGCCGATTATCGATGTGCGGCAGTCATGAAAAAGGCCCGGCTTTTCAGCCGGGCCCATTTTGAACCGTTTCCTTGCATCCCCCAGGGTCGGCGCACGAAGCGCCGACCCCAAAGATCGCAGAGGCTTAGAAGTCGCGCTGGACGCGCATACGCACCTGGTAGGTGTCGTCGGCGGTCACGGTGCGAACGGCGCCGGAGGCGATGTTCGCAGCGTTGACGGTGCCGCTCGACTGGGTGCGATCCACGACACGGCCGTTCTGAACGCCGACCTTGGTGTAGAAGCCCTCGACACCGATATCGAGGTCCTTCACTGGCGACCAGATCAGGCTTGCGCCGGCGACGATCTGGTAGGTGTCACGCAGAACCGGGCTCACGTCGAAGGAGACTGTGCCGGGAGTGCCAGTGAACTGAGTGGTGGCACCATTCGTCTGGAAAGCAGCGGCATTGGCGGCGCGAGCGCCACGGGCGAAGGAGAGCTCGCCGTAGCTGCCGAACACGGCCGAACGCCACTCAGGCGACCAGTAGTGCAGGAACGAGCCAACCACCGTGAAGCTGGTGGAGGTTTCGATCTTGCCGGTGAGAGGGTTCAGCGTGGCGTCGGACATGAAGGGATCGAAGGCAGCGCCGTTGATGGTGCTGGCAATCGCGGTGTAGCTGCCGTTGTAGGACGAGTAGCCCGTGTAGAGGGTCGAACCCTCACCGTAGGCTCCCTGCAGGTACAGCGTATCGCCCGGAGCGATGAACGGGGTGTTGATCTTCACGCCACCCTGGACAGCCCAGCCGTACTCGCTCGAGGGATGTCCGGTCACAGCAGTCCCACCAAGACCGGGAACCGCAGCTACACCGAAGGTGGATCCAACGGGATTCTGGACGTTGATTTCCTTGACGGCAGCTGAGATCTGAGCCGAACCCCAGGCAGCATCGTAGCGCAGAACGCCGACGAAGTCGGGCATCCGGTTACGCTGCGACACGTCGAAGTTCTGGAACGTGTTCGTTGCGCCGAGTCCGACGAGAACCGGAGACGGAGCGCCGGTCACGCCAGTCGCCCCGAAGGTCTGCGAGTAGACGGTGTTGCGACGGAAGGTCGGGTCTTCGAGCGAGACCGTGGCGGAGAAGCCTTCGCCGAACTTAGCCGAATAGGCGAGCAGGTTGGTCGACTGAACGTCGGAGTTCAGGGTCGCGCCAGCAAACTCGAAGTCGTGAGCGTAGAAGTCGAAGAACGAGGAGGCGCGACCAGCGGTGAGGCCGGCGAACTGAATGAACGCCTTATCGGTGTTCACGAACTGCTGAGCGCGACCAGCCTGATCCTGACCGATTGCGGCGAAGGCGGAGCCGATGCGCTCTTGGGTGCCGGAGCGGAGGCCGCCGGTGCCGCCGGTGCGCGAGGCGAACTGGATACGGGTGAAGGCGCGCAGGGTGCCGTAGGCCGTCTGGGTGCGGGCATCGACGTTGATGCGGGCGAGGCCGATATAGCCGGTCGTGTCACCATTGCCCGAGCCGGAACGGCTGTCCGTCGGCTGGTAGCCGATGTCGAGGCGGGCACGGCCCGAGAGACGGATGCAGGTATCCGTTCCGGGGATGTAGAAGAAGCCGGCGCCGTAGGCGGAGCAGACGCGGACGTATTCGATCGGCACGGCCTTCTTCACAGGAAGATCGGCGGCATGCGCTCCAACGACCGACGCAAAACCTGCGGCGGTACCGAGGAGTGAGCTCTTCAAGAGCTTCATTGATATCTCCAAAAGCTTCGAGACCCGAGGGATAGGCAACTTCAACACGGCGTCGACCGATGTTCGTTTGCCTTTATTTGTTAGCCAGGGGAGCGTTTCATCGCCCCGTTCCGGCTGTGCCCCGGGGTTTCCCCAGTGCGTTTTCACTCTGTGCGAGCGGGTCCCGCCGGGCAACTCGGAATCGTGAATGCCACAGCGGTTGTGAACCGCTGTGGCGGCGTTGCAACGTTTGTCAGGCGGCAAACCATGTCATCGCTGAGGTCGCATGCTGTGCAGAGGTTGGCCCCGGAGAAGAAAAGCAATGCATCGCGCTGCGCTAATGGCATTACTTGTTCACGCCAGCGCACCCTTTGCTTAGTTTTTGTGCTCTGCACCGTCACTGAACCGTCATGAAGAGAGCCAGGGCCCCGTTCCAGCGCCGGCACCGGAACGACGGGGCAGTCGGGACGCGTTAGCCGTCAGGCCCCCTGATTGGTCCGTCTCACACGCGAAGGACGTGTCATGGCCTCGAGCTCCAACAGATGCTCGAGCTGATTCTCCGTCAGCAATCCCTCCTCCAACACGATCTCGGCGACGGGGCGATTCTCTGCCAAGGCACGTTGGGCGACTCTAGAGCAAGCCTCGTACCCCAAGGCCGGCACAAGGGCGGTAACGAGGCCGATCGAACCATGGACGAGGGAGCGGCAGCGTTCGCGATCCGCCTCGATCCCTTCGATGCACCGTTTCGTGAGGGTATCGACCGCGGCGGTGAGCATGCGCAGGGAGCTGAGAACGCAATACCCGATCGTCGGCTCGAAGGCGTTGAGCTGAAGCTGGCCTCCCTCTGCGCAGAGGGTCACGGTAAGGTCGTGGCCAATCACCAGGAAGGCGACCTGGTTGACCACCTCAGGAATCACCGGGTTGACCTTACCCGGCATGATCGAGGAACCGGCCTGGACGGCCGGCAGCCGTATCTCGCCGAACCCAGTGCGCGGGCCGCTGGAAAGCAGGCGCAGATCGTTGCAGATTTTAGAGAGCTTCACCGCCACACGTTTCAGCACGCCGGAGAACAGAACGAACGCCCCAAGATCGGATGTCGCCTCGATCAGGTTCGATGCGAGGACCATGGGGTACCCGGAAATCCGTGACAGCTCTTCCACCGCCAGGGACGCGTAACGAGGATCGGCATTGATTCCGGTGCCGATGGCTGTGGCACCGAGATTGACCTCGCGGAACAGCCCGACGATCTCGTTCAGTCGGGCCACGTCCTCTTTCATGGTGGCGTGGAACCCATCGAATTCTTGGCCGAGGGTCATCGGTACCGCATCCATGAGTTGGGTGCGGCCCATCTTGAGGACATCGGCGAACTCAACGGCCTTGCCCTTGAAAGCGTAGGCGAGGTCGTCGAGCGCCTTAATGAGCGGCTGGGTGGCGAAAATGACCGCAAGTCTCAGCGCCGTCGGATAGGCGTCGTTGGTCGATTGCGCCATGTTGACGTCGTCATTGGGGTGGAGCGCCTCATAATGCCCTAGCGGGTGCCCCATCAGTTCCAGGGCGACATTAGCGATCACCTCGTTGGCATTCATGTTGGTCGAGGTGCCAGCGCCGCCCTGAATCGCATCCACCACGAAGGATTCGGCAAAGCGCGGCTCAGTGGCGACGAGAATACAGGCGCGGTCGATGGCGTCGGCCTTGTCGGCGGCCAGGTAGCCAAGTCGCCGGTTGGCGCGCGCAGCGGCCTGCTTCACAAGAGCGAGGCTTCTTACGAATTCAGGAAAGTGCCCCACCGGAACACCCGTGATGGGGAAGTTCGCGACCGCGCGCTTGGTATGGATCCCCCAGTAGGCGTCGGCGGGTACTTCGCCATAACCGAGAAGGTCGTGCTCCGTGCGCGTCCGCGCGCCCTCCATCTCGACGGTTCGCACGGTTGCGACAGCGATGTTCTCGGCCGGTATCTCGGTGACCGTCTGCGTGTCCGTCGCCATCGATCTTCTCCCTCGCCCTGCGCTCGCAGCGGCTCTGCGGAAGGCCACACGCGGCGGCACGACCGTCAAGCGCTTTGGAGGTCCAATCCTGACATCGGCTCAGTCCTGAAGCCGCATGAATAGCCGCCGACCTCAGATTATCGACTCATTCCGCGTCGCTGCAGACGCCGATGCAGCGATCATCGGATGAGGTGCGAGACGGCTACCCGGAGCGCGTAGAAACAATCGTCGAGCGACAAAAGCTTGTGCCGGTGGAAGGTGACGATGACCGCCGCTTCGTTGGTCGCAAGCACGGAGGAGAGCGGCGTCTTCGACTCCGTCGCCGCGTCCTCCAAGAAGACACGCTTTCACCACATCACGACGTCTTGGAGGTCAGTCCATGCTTTGCGGCGAGATATTTAAGTGAAGCTATCGATCGCTTTAGCGCTGCTATGATTGCCTCAATCATCGTAGCGCAGCGGTGAAGATCCTGTCCAATAACGCCTCCCGGTATGCGGCGGCCTTAGCTGACCCCATGCCGCCACACCGCAGGACTGCGCATTCAAGAGTATTTCTCTTGGCGGGTCAGTTCCTTCGTAGGCCTGACGCGACCCTTGCTGCCCTACGGATTGCTTCAGGCTGCGGCTCGCCGGCCGGCACGACCCAACTGCCGCCGACGCAGAGGACTTGGCCGACGGCCAACCAGTCCGGTGCCGTCGCTTCGGTGATTCCACCCGTCGGGCAAAAACAGACCTTTCCGAACGGGCCGGTGAGGGCCTTCAGCGCCTTGACGCCCCCGGCGGCCTCGGCAGGAAAGAACTTGAACCGGTCGAGCCCGTGATCGAGGCCGCGCATGATGTCGGCGGCATTGGCGATCCCTGGCAGGAAGGGAATGCCGCGGTCTAGCGCGGCTTTCGTCAGCGGATCGGTGAGACCGGGGCTGACGATGAACTGCGCGCCCGCTTTCATTGCCGCATCGAGATCCCGCTCGTTGAGTACAGTGCCTGCGCCGACCACAGCACCCTCGACCTGTGCCATGATGCGGATCACCTCGAGGGCAGCGGGGGTCCGCAGGGTGACCTCCAGCGCCGTCAGGCCGCCATCGACGAGGGCCCTGGCGATCGGCTCAGCATGGGCGGCCTCTTCGATCACGAGGACGGGAATCACGGGAACGGAGCGCATCAGCGCGTCGATGGTCGTCATTGAGAACCGTCCTTGGCGAAGGGTGGAGTGTTCGGTCGGTCGTGGAAGCGTCATGCGGAGAGCCAATGCGCCCTCCCCGGACCGGACAGCTTTGGCTAGAGTCCGGCGGCGCTGAGCATCGCGGAAGCGCCCTGCTCGGCGCCATCCGCCCCATGGCGCATGAAGGCAAAAAGCTCCCGCCCGGTACCGAAAGCCGGCGGAGGCGCTGTCGCATCTCCCCGCGTCTCCCATTCGGACGGATCGACGAGCGCTTGAAGCGTACCATCCTCGGCGCTCAGGCGAACGATGTCGCCGTCGCGAAGCTTTCCCAGTGGGCCGCCTCCGAGGGCCTCCGGGCTCAGATGGATCGCGGCCGGCACCTTGCCAGACGCACCGGACATGCGCCCGTCGGTCACGAGGGCGACGCGAAAACCACGATCCTGAAGGACACCGAGTTGCGGCGTCAGCTTGTGGAGTTCGGGCATTCCGTTGGCTTTCGGTCCCTGGAACCGCACTACCACCACGACGTCCCGCTCCAGTTCACCCGCCTTGAAGGCGGCCATGACGTCGTCCTGATCGTCGAACACCCGAGCCGGAGCCTCCACCGTCCAGCGCGAGGGATCGACGGCGCTGGTCTTGAAGGTGGCCCGGCCGAGATTGCCCTTCACCAGCCGCATCCCGCCATCCGGCTGGAAGGCGTTGGCGGGGCCGCGCAGGATGCTCTCGTCATGCGAAGCCGCCGGCGCGTCCTCGAACACGAGTTCGTCCTCGATCAGCTTCGGGTCGCGGGCATGGTCGCGCAGGCGCCTGCCGGCCACGGTGAGGATGTCGTCGTGAAGCAGGCCCGCATCGATGAGGCTGGCGATGACGTAGGACATGCCTCCAGCGGCGTGGAAGTGGTTCACATCGCCCGAACCGTTGGGATAGACCTTGGCCACCTGCGGAATGACGGCTGAGAGCCGGTCGAAATCCTCCCAGTCGACAATGATCCCGGCGGCCCTGGCGATGGCCGGCAGGTGGATAGCGTGGTTGGTGGAGCCGCCGGTGGCCAACAGGCCGATGATCGCGTTGACGATGGCTTTCTCGTCGACGCAGCGCCCGAGGGGCCGGTAATCGTTGCCGGAAGCACCGATCTCCGTGAGCCGGTGGACGGCCGCGCGGGTCACCGCCTGGCGCAGCTTCGTACCGGGATTGATGAAAGAGGCGCCGGGCATGTGCAGGCCCATCACGTCCATCATCATCTGGTTGGAATTGGCGGTGCCGTAGAAAGTGCAGGTTCCCGCCCCATGATAAGAGGCGGATTCCGATTCCAGAAGCTCGTCGCGGCCGACCTTGCCTTCGGCATAGAGCTGGCGGATGCGCTGCTTCTCCTTGTTGGCGACGCCCGAGGGCATCGGCCCGGCCGGGATCAGGATCTGCGGCAGATGCCCGAAGCGCAGGGCGCCGATGAGCAGCCCCGGCACGATCTTGTCGCAGATGCCGAGTAGGGCTGCCCCGTCGAACATGCCGTGACTGAGGCCGACCGCCGTGGAAAGCGCGATGGTGTCGCGTGAGAACAGCGACAATTCCATGCCGCGCTGCCCCTGGGTGACGCCGTCGCACATGGCGGGGACCCCGCCTGCAACTTGCGCCGTTGCCCCGACCTCGCGGGCGAACAACTTCATCTGCTCAGGGTAGCGGCCATAGGGCTGATGCGCAGAGAGCATGTCGTTATAGGCGGTGACGATGCCGATATTCATGCCCCGGCCGGCCTTGATCGCCGGCTTGTCCTCGCCGGAGGCCGCGAAGCCATGGGCGAGGTTGCCGCAATTGAGCATCGGCCGGTGCACGCCGCCGTCGCGTTCGCGGGAGATTAGGTCGAGATAGGCGCGCCGGCTCGCCTTGGAGCGCGTCACCACGCGCTCGGTGACGGCTGCGACTTCCGGGTGAAGCTCGGTCATGGCAGATCCTTCCCTCGCTGATGCGAAGCCACCTGCTGTCAGGAACGTAGAGGGCTCGTCTCGCAGGCGATAGATCGGTCGCCGCGCGGTACGATCAATGACCGGATCGGCTCAGCACGTTTCAGGCCATCGCGGTTCGAAGCGGGTGATGGTGCGGACGGCGGGACTCGAACCCGCACAGCCTTTCAGCCGCAAGATTTTAAGTCTCGTGCGTCTACCGGTTTCGCCACGTCCGCATTGCGAGATCAGCGGTAACGAGGCGAGGCTCCGAGATCAAGGCGCCCAGCCGTAGAGCCAGTCGTAGCGGCGGCCCATTCCGGTGGGACCGAGCCGGCGCATCACGGTATTACGGGCAAAACCGAGGAGCGCCCCGGCATGATAGGTCCGGCCGTTGCCGCGTGCCGCCGCTTGTACGCGCTTGGTGCGAGGCACGCGTCGTTTCGCGTAGGCCACCATCGATCCCGCTACGTCATCGGCTCGCAGCGTCACGGCGAGGACGGCTGCGTCCTCAATGGCGAGCGCTGCGCCCTGAGCCAGGAACGGTAGGACGGGATGGGCCGCATCGCCTAGCAGGGCCACCCGCCCCCGCGCCATCGGTCGCGCAGTCGGCCGGTCGACGAGCGACCAGACCAGCCAGGAATCAGGTGCGGTCAGAAGCTCGGCAAGAACAGGGGTCGCGTCCGGAAACTGCGCTCGCAGGACCGCAGACTCGCCGAGCTGCCCCCAACCCTCGCTGCCGATGCGCTCGGGCACGACCGCCACGATGTTGATGCTCCGTCCACCCTGGATCGGGTAATGCACGACGTGCCGTCGACGCCCGAGCCAAAGACCGGTCTCGTCGCCCTGTAGTTCCGGCGGGGCGGAATCGATCGGTATCGTCGCCCGCCAGGCAGCCTCTCCGCAGGACCGCAAGGGCTTTCCGTCGAAATGGCCCCGCAGCGTGGATCGCACACCGTCGGCGCCAACCACGAGATCGACCGCCAGCGTGTCGGTTTTCGAACCCTGCCCGCTTTCCAGTGTCAGTTCGACGGAGGAGGCCGACTCGGCCAGCCCTCGCACATCCCGCCCCATAAGCAACCGGATTCCCGGCCGGCTACGTACGGCATCGAGAAGGAGCGTCTGCAGATCCGCCCGGTGGATGACATAATAGGGGGCGCCATGGCGACTGCGCAAATCGGCACCGAGTTCGACACCGCCGATCTCGCGGCCCGTCCCGAGGGCACGCACCACGACCCTTGGCGGTTCACTCGCCGCCCTGCGAAGGGCCGCACCGAGGCCCAGCCCAATGAGAACGCGGCTCGCATTCGGAGAGAGCTGCAGGCCGGCCCCGACCTCGCTGAACCCCGTCCTCCGCTCGACGAGCGTCACTTCATGCCCGGCGGCATCGAGAGCGAGAGCGGCAGTCAGGCCTCCAATGCCCGCGCCGACGATAGCTACAGAAAGGCCAGTCCTGACTGAAGGGATTCGAACGCCATGAGAATCGTCGGACACCTGCGGGTCTCGTCGCTACGAAACGCTACGCGATCAGGCCGCCTTCGCCCCGTGGTCATCCCAGACGGCGGCGGCCGGATCGGCAGTCCCAGCTTTGAGGGTCGCGCGGTAGCGGTAAAGCGTCGAGCAGTACTGGCAGATGATCTCGTCATCGCTCCCCATATCGAGGAACACGTGCGGATGATCGAAGGGCGGCTTGGCACCGATGCACATGAACTCCTTCGAGCCCACTTCGATAAGGGCGACCCCGAGGTCGTTGTGGAAATGCGGCACCGCCTTGTCAGCCATCGCCCGATCTTGCCTCCGGCCCGCCGAGGTGACCCCCGACCAGGCAACATTGCTCCGTCGCAGGCATTCTCTAGCCCCTCGGCGGCGTGAAGCCTAGCGCGGACGATTCCCCAGGCGCAGCAAAAAGCCGGCGGCGGATTGCCTTCACCGAACACGAAACCGGAAAAGCCGTCGCTGCCGGCAAAACCGCCTACAGTCGAGGGTTGGCCTCCAGCGCATGCCGCCGTAGATAGATGGTTCTCATCGCTGCTTTTACGAAGCCACACTTGTCATGACCCAGAACGAACAGGCCGTTGTCGAAGGCGGACGCCGCGCGCCTCGGCCGCCGATTCACGGTCCCGAAGGGTTCGAGGGCATGCGCAAGGCCGGTCGCCTGACGGCAGAAGCCCTCGACGTGCTGATGGAAGCCACGGCGCCGGGTGTGACCACGGAGGCGCTCGACCGCCTCGCCTACGAATTCGCGATGGATAACGGCGCTTACCCGGCCTCGCTACTCTATCGAGGCTACCCGAAATCGATCTGCACATCGATCAACCACGTCGTCTGTCATGGGATCCCCAACGACAAGCCCTTGCGCGAGGGCGATATCGTCAATCTCGACATCTGTTTGATCGTCGACGGATGGCACGGGGATAGCAGCCGCATGGCCTATGTCGGCGAGGTGCCGCGTAAGGCGGCACGCCTGTGCGAGATCACCCACGAATGCCTCATGCGTGGCATTGCGGCGATCAAACCGGGAGGCTCGACTACGGATATCGGCCGCGCGATCCAGGCCTATGCCGAAGCGGAGCGTTGCTCGGTGGTGCGAGATTTCTGCGGGCACGGTCTGGGTCGCACCTATCACGATGCCCCGACTATCCTGCATTATGTCGAGCCGAGCTACGACGTGGCCTTCCAGCCCGGACAATTCTTCACGGTCGAACCGATGATCAATCTCGGTAGGCCGGCGGTGAAGGTTCTCTCGGACGGCTGGACGGCCGTAACCCGAGATCGATCGCTCTCGGCTCAGTTCGAGCACACCGTAGCCGTGACGGAAACCGGGGTCGAAGTGTTCACCTTCTCACCCAAAGGCCTGCATCAGCCAATCAATCCATCTGCCTGAAAGCGATTGATCCGGAGGCAACACGATGACGCGCCTCCCCGTCGCATCGGCGAGCGAGACCACAGGATCGCTGGAACCGCATTATCTCGAACATCGCGACCGGTTGAGGGCCCGATTCGCCCAAGCCGGCGCCGATGCTCTGCCCGACTATGAGCTGCTCGAACTCGTTCTCTTTCGAGCGATCCCGCGGCGGGACGTAAAGCCCCTGGCAAAGGCTTTGATTCGACGGTTCGGCAGTTTCGCGGAAGTCGTGAGCGCAGAGCCGAACCGCCTCGCGGAGGTGGACGGCGTCAGCCAGGGCGTGATCGCCGATATCAAGCTAATCGAGGCGGCCGGCCATCGCCTCGCTCGGGGTGCCATCGCCGCGCGCCCCTTGCTGTCCTCCTGGGCTGCACTCCTCGAGTATTGCCGCGCGACCATGGCCTTTTCGCCGCGCGAGCAGTTCCGCGTGCTGTTCCTGGACAAACGCAACCACCTCATCGCCGACGAAGTTCAAGGTCGGGGCACCGTCGACCATACTCCAGTCTATCCACGTGAAGTCGCCCGCCGCGCCCTCGAACTCTCGGCCACCGCCATCATCCTTGCCCACAATCACCCATCCGGTGATCCGACACCGTCGGCGGCGGATATCAAGATGACGCGCGAGATTGTTGGAATCCTCGATCCACTGGGAATTATCGTCCACGACCATGTCATTCTCGGACGCGATGGACACGCGAGTCTGAAAGGGTTGAAGCTGATCTGAACGTGCTACTCTGACGTTAGGATTAGGCGGATCGTTTGGCGGACGGCGATCGGGAGACAACGTCGGCCTGATGTGACGTGCACATCGACCCGGTGGCGCGCCTCTTGCGACGATGCCGAGATAAAAGGGGAGGCGCGAATGGCGCTCGCTGCGTTCGACGAGATGAATGGGATACCCGGCGCCGCAATGGGCGATTCCGCGGTACGAGAAGCCTATGACAGTCTGAAATCCTGGCTCGACACGACTCCGCCCGAGCATTTCAATACGCGTCGTAGTCAAGCCGAAATGTTGTTTCGGCGGATCGGCATCACTTTCGCCGTTTACGGTGCAAACGAATCCACTGAGCGACTGATCCCTTTCGACATCATCCCACGGGTTATCACCAAGCCGGAATGGACCTTCCTGGAGCGCGGGCTGAAACAGCGTGTCACGGCGATCAATGCCTTCCTCAGCGACATCTATGGCGCGCAGGAATGCATCAAAGCCGGGATCATTCCAGCTGATCTGGTCTATCGCAATCCGCACTACCGGATGGAGATGCGGGCCTTCAAAGTCCCGCACGATCTCTATGTGCACATCGCCGGTATCGATATCGTCCGTACCGGCGAGAACGACTTCTTCGTGCTCGAGGACAATGCCCGCACGCCGTCCGGCGTCTCCTACATGTTGGAGAACCGGGAAGTGATGCTGCGGCTCTTCCCCGAATTGTTTTCGCGCCATCGCGTGGCGCCGGTGGAGAATTATCCGGATTCCCTGCTCGCGACCCTACGCAGCCTGGCCCCGCAGACGGCGACCCGAGATCCCTCCGTCGTATTGCTCACCCCCGGTCGCTACAATTCGGCTTTCTACGAACACTCCTTCCTGGCCGACAAGCTTGGCGTCGATTTGGTGGAGGCATCTGACCTCTTCACCAAGGACGACGTCGTCTACATGCGCACCACGGAAGGCCCGCGCCGAGTCGATGTCATCTACCGCCGCCTGGACGACGATTTCCTCGACCCCCTGGTGTTTCGCCCCGATTCGGTTCTCGGTGTGCCCGGCCTCATGAATGCCTATGAGCGCGGGACGGTAACCCTTGCCAACGCGGTCGGCACCGGTATCGCGGACGACAAGGCGGTCTACAGCTACATGCCGGAGATCGTGAAATTCTTCACCGGCGAGGAGCCGATCCTTCACAACGTGCCGACATACCGGTGCCGCGAAAAGGAGGCCTTCTCCTACGTGATGGATAATCTGGCCGATCTCGTCGTGAAGGAAGTCAACGGGTCGGGGGGCTACGGCATGCTGGTCGGTCCGCATGCCACGAAGCGGGAAATCGAAGATTTCGGGCGCAAGCTCCGCCACTCACCGGATGGGTTCATCGCCCAGCCGACCCTTGCTCTCTCAACGTGCCCAACATTCGTTGCATCCGGCGTCGCACCGCGCCACGTCGATCTGCGACCGTTCGTGTTATGCGGCTCCGACGAAATCAGGATCGTTCCCGGCGGTCTGACACGTGTTGCCCTCAAGGAAGGGTCGCTCGTCGTCAATTCGAGCCAGGGCGGTGGCACCAAAGACACTTGGGTACTCGACGCCTGACATCACGTTCGAACTCACCTCGCGCGAGAGGTGGATCGTTTTCTCGTCTATCGCCTTAACGGAAGCCCATGCTGTCCCGGACCGCCGACAATCTTTACTGGCTCTCGCGCTACGCCGAGCGGGCCGAATTCGTGGCTCGCATCCTCGATGCGGCTCACCGGCTCGCGGCCCTGCCGTCGAGCTACGGCGGTGGCGAGACCAACGAATGGGCGTCGGCACTGGCTTCGGCGGGAGACCCGGAAGTGTTCAAGACGCTTTATGACAGCGTCAACGAAGCGACCGTGTGCAACTTCCTGGCTTTCTCACCGCACAACCCTTCTTCGATCCGCTCCTGCATCGAGACGGCGCGAGAAAACGCCAGGTCCGTGCGTACGGCGCTGACCACGGAAATGTGGGACGCGATCAACGGAGCCTGGCTTGAACTGCGCAACTACGAAGGTCGCGACCTCACTCGCGATGAGTTCAGCCGTTTCCTCGAATGGGTGAAAGGTGTGTCCCTCGCGTTCGACGGCTCAGCCTATCGTACGATGCTACGGAACGACGCCTATTGGTTCACAAGACTCGGCACCGCCATTGAGCGTGCGGATAATACCGCTCGTATCCTTGATGTGAAATACCGTATTCTTCTGCCGGCCACTGAGAAAGTCGGTGGAAGCCTTGATTATTTCCAATGGACTACGATCCTTCGTGAGGTTTCGGCTTTTAACGCTTATCATTGGGTTTACCGTGAAAGCGTCAAACCGCTCCTGGTCGCCGACCTGCTCATTCTGAACCGGCAGATGCCGCGCTCACTGACCAATTGCTACGGAATGCTGGTGGAGCATCTCGATCTCATCGCCGACGCCTATGGCAGGCGTGGGGCTAGTCAGCGGTTGGCGAGCAACACTCTCGCACGCCTTGAAAGCGAGAATATCGACCGGGTCTTCCGGTCGGGGCTACACGAGTTTGTCACTGCCTTCATCGTCGAGAACAATCGCC
The DNA here is from genome assembly GCF_054817845.1 of Methylobacterium sp. CM6241. Taxonomy (NCBI): domain Bacteria; kingdom Pseudomonadati; phylum Pseudomonadota; class Alphaproteobacteria; order Hyphomicrobiales; family Methylobacteriaceae; genus Methylobacterium; species Methylobacterium sp. CM6241. The sequence continues at coordinate 2,195,161 of NZ_CM139246.1, read as the reverse complement.
TCGGCGCGGCCGTCATCGAACAATATCTGGTGTAGGGTTCCGTCGAATCCTGAGCTCTGCAAGAGACGTCCATGCGCATCCGCGTTTTCCATGAGACCAACTACACTTACGAGCAGCCCGCTCGCGGCCTGATCCAACTCCTGCGTCTTCGTCCGCGTGACCATGACGGGCAATACGTCCGCCGCTGGCGGATCGAGCCGTCTGTGGATGGGCGGGTCAGCGAGCGCGAGGACGGCTTCGGTAATGTCACGCACTGGTTCACGGCGGACGAGCCTGCGGATGCCCTGACCATCCGGGTGACCGGCGAAGTCGACACCAACGAGATGCATGGGATCGTCCGCGGCACGGTGGAACGCCTTCCAGATGTGTTCTACCTGCGCGATTCCGATTTGGCGGTGGCCAATACCGAGCTTCAGGCTTTTGCTAAAAGCGTGGTCGACGAAGGGGATTCCTCAGTGCTCCCCTGCCTCCACCGCCTCCTTGCCGCTGTCTTCGACACGGTCGCGTTCGAGCCGGGTCCAGCCAGCGCCAGCACCACCGCTGCGCAATCCTTCGCCGCCGGAAAGGGCGTCTGCCAGGATCTCGCCCATATTTTCATCGCGGCCGCGCGACATCTCGAGATTCCTGCTCGCTACGTCTCGGGCTATTTCTTCCACGCCGAAGGCGGGGAGGACCAGGGAGCGGGGCATGCTTGGGCGGAAGCCCTGGTGCCCGGCCTTGGATGGGTAGGTTTCGACCCTGCAAATGGTATCGCTACGACCGAGGCGCATATCCGTGTCGCCATCGGGCTGGATTATTTGGGTGCGGCCCCGATCAGAGGCAGCCGGATGGGTGGCGGGACTGAAACGCTCGAAGTAAAGCTTCGCGTCGAACAGGTCCAAGCCGCCGTCCAGGTTTAATCTGTCGCATCGTGAGGCATGGCTCGAGATTCTCGGGCCATCGGGGGTATCGGTATCATGACCTATTGCGTCGGGCTCCTCGTCGAGGAAGGACTCGTGATGGTTGCCGATACCCGCACGAATGCGGGACTCGACGACATCTCGACCTATCGCAAGCTGCATCATTTCAACGTGCCGGGCGAACGGGTGATGATGCTGGCCTCGGCAGGCAATCTATCTGTGACGCAGTCGGTTCTCAGCATGTTGGCCGAGGGCGTCTCTGGCGATGACGGCGAACCTACACTGAAGATCACCGAAACCACGACGATGTTTCAGGCGGCCCAGCTCATCGGCAAGGCGATCCGCCGTGTGCGTGCCATCGAGAAGGCCGGGTTCGAGGCAGCGAACCTGCGATTCTCCATCTCGCTGCTGTTCGGCGGTCAGATCGGCAATGAGCCGATGCGCCTGTTTCTCATCTACTCGGCCGGAAACTTCATTGAGTGCAGCACCGACGCACCGTTCCTTCAGATTGGTGAGCATAAATACGGCAAGCCCATCCTCGATCGGGCCGTGAAGTTCGAGACGGACCTCTATGACGCCCTGAAGGTGGGCCTCGTTTCCATGGATTCGACGATGCGTTCGAATCTGGGTGTGGGTTTGCCGATCGATATCGCCGTGTGCCGACGCGATGCCCTCGACCTTGAGGTGAGCCATCGGATCGAGGCAGGAGAGTCATATTTCCACGATCTCCGGGAGCGGTGGTCGGCCGCTCTGCGCGCAGCGCACCGGGCTATCCCACGTCCTCCCTACGGGCCTGCCCCGCGCTAGCCCGGAGCCTCCCAGGCTTCGCGATAGGCACGTACCGCCCCCTCCGGATCCTTGGTCCTCATGACCCCGCCCATGATCGCAATTCCGGCAAAGCCGGCATTGCGGCAGGCTGGGGTATTCAGCGGGCTGATTCCTCCCAGGGCAAGGACAGGTATCTCACGCTTACGATCAGATTGGATCGCAGCTGGCCCGAGTGCGGGCCCGTATCCCGGCTTGCTTTGCGTCGCGAAAATTGGGCTAAGGGTCGCGTAGTCCACGCCCAGCTCGGCGGCCCTGTCGATCTCGGCTGGAGAATGGGCCGAGATGCCAACCAGGCATACGGATGGAAGTTGTTGCTTTGCCGAAAGGATATCCTCTCGCTTGGCGCCACCACCGAGATGGACACCGTCTGCTCCGATCGCACAGGCGAGCGCCACATCTCCCCCCACGATGAAAGCAGCACCCATCCTGCGCACCGGGATGATCAGGTCTTCGGCAAGGGATTGGCGAGAGGCCGCGTCGAGATCGCGGTCCCTGAACCAAATCCAGCGGACACCGCCGGCGAGGGCCGCCTCGACCCTTTCAACCAACGGGATGTCACTCCCCGTCCGGTCCGTTACGACGAGTAGACCTGATGGCTTCGGCCTCACGAGCCCACGAGACCGAGCTGCGGGCTCGACGGATCTGCGCGGCCTCGCTTAGGGATTCGCCCAGCAAGATGGGCGAGGCGACCGGCCTCGACCGCATGACGCATGGCGCGAGCCATGCGAACCGGATCGTCCGCTTTGGCCACAGCGGTATTGAGAAGACAGCCCGCCGCGCCGAGTTCCATGGCGACCACAGCATCGGAAGCGGTGCCGATTCCGGCATCGACAATGACCGGCACGCTAGCTCGACGACAGATCAATTCGAGATTAGCGGGGTTGGCGACCCCCATACCAGAGCCAATCAGGGAGCCCATCGGCATCACCGCCGCGCAGCCAATATCAGCAAGCCGCTGACATACGACGGGGTCGTCATTGCAATAGGGCAGGACGACGAACCCATCATCGACGAGATGGCGACAAGCGACCAGCAATTCGGACACGTCCGGGTAGAGCGTTTCCCGGTCACCGATGACTTCGACCTTTATCCAGTTCGTATCGAGGGCTTCACGGGCGAGATCGGCGGTCATAATCGCATCGCGAGCAGTCTCGCAGCCGGCAGTATTGGGCAGGAAACGATAGCCCTTCAGGCGCCGCACAGTATCCGAACCGTGGCCTTGCAGCGAGACGCGGCGAATCGAGGCGGTGACGACCTCTGCACCGGATGCTTCGATCGCATCGACCATGATGCTCTGCGTTGGATAACCAGCAGTGCCGATGAAAAGGCGGGAGCTCAAGGCCACGCCGGCGATGACCAATGCATCGTCCGCAGTAGTTTCGATCGTACGTCCGTTCATGATGATTGTCCTCCGGCTATCCGCCCTGCATGGCACGCACGATCTCGACCTTGTCGCCTTCCGTGATGGCGGTCGTCTCCCAATCCCGCCGGCGAATGACCGTGCCGTTCACGGCGATGGCAATGCCCTGCGGGCTCTCAATTCCGGTCTGCTCCGCCTCGAGCCGGAAGAGCGCCGACACATCCCCGGCCTCGATCTCGCGAGGCTGTCCGTTGATGCTGATCTTCATGCGAAGGCCCTCCTCTCGCGCTGCACAGATCGGTGGAATCGAGCGAGACCGAAACTGCTTGCGATATCGGGCAACGCGCCGGTGGTAACGAGCTCGGCCACGCAATCGGCCGTGGCTGGAGCGAGAAGATAGCCGTTGCGGTGATGCCCGGTGGCGACCACGAGGCCAGGAGCCAGAGTATCGATGATCGGCGCATCGTCATCGGAGGTTGGCCGAAAACCACTCCAGACCGCCTCGACCTCCATCTCCTCAATGCCGGGTAGAACCCGACGCGCTCCCTCTAACAACGCATAAAGACCACCGGCGGTGACGCCGGGGACGAAGCCGCAATCCTCGACCGTAGCGCCTATGATGAGATGGCCATCTGCCTTCGGGGCCATATGGACCTGCTCGGTCCAGACCATGTGCGAGAGATTGCCGGTCCGTGTTGTAGTCTTCAGCGCCAGAGATTGACCCCGCAAGGGTCTCACCGGCAAAGCGAGTTCACCGGGAAGAAGGCTGGCGTCGCCACTCCAGGCACCGGTTGCAAGGATCAGGGTTGCCGCCGAGATATGCCCGCGAGACGTGGCAGCACCGCAGACCCGGTCGCCTACCCAATCGAGCGCCACCACTGCGCAGTGCTCGACGATTGTGACACCGGCAGCCTGATTGGCGCGGGTGAGCCCGGCCATCACGAGACGTGGATCGACCTGATGGTCGTCAGGGCAGAACAGACCAGCCGTCACGGAGGGGCGTAGAGTAGGCTCCAGAGCACGAACCTCCGACCCCGGCAACCAGCGGGCGGAAAGTCCAGACCGGATCTGCAGGTCGTGCCGAAATCGAAGGCGGTCGACCTCATCGCGACCGATGGCTACGACGAGAGTCCCCTCCTCCCGGTAGTCGATGCTGATACCCGAGGCGGCCTGGAGTTCGTCGCGAAAGCCCGGCCAGCGTGCCAAGCTTTCAAGCGCCAGAGGCAGTAGAGGATCCGAACCCGGCTCATGCTCCGCAGCCGGTGCCAGCATCCCCGTTGCGGCGAGGCTCGCGCCGACGCCGACGGTGTCGCGCTCGATGACCGTGACGCTTAGCCCGGCTTGAGCCAGACGCCACGCACAAGAGAGACCGATCAATCCTGCGCCCACAACGACGACATCGCTTCGGGTTGGCAAAGCGTTGCTATCAATGACGATACCCGTCGCTCTACGGGAACCGATGGTCGGATTAGCTGAGACGTCCAAAAACAACCTCCGCGATGCTTCGCAAAGATTGGTGTCCTTCAGCTCCGATCCGAAGCGTGCCGAGCTCCCTTCGAGAGAAACCCGCGGTCCAATCCCTACGCCGGTATGAGCCGGTTCAGGTTCAAAGGATTTCCGCGCCGCCCGGGCTCATGGCCCAAGCTCATCGGTTTCTCAGCCCCTTGACGGGGATCTCCCTGGAACGCCCATGATGTGGGTAACGATCGCGCCTCGGTCAATCCCCAGGGTCGCCTCAGGATACAAGAACCCGTGTCAGACGGGCACAGGTGTTCTCCCTGGCCTATAGACGCCCATTGGTTCGGCGAATCCATCGAGGTCGTGTTCGCCGAGAGCTTCCGACTCATCCCAAAGGAAATCGACGAACGGTTTCGACATGAGAAGCGGCTCTCCAAGCGTCTTGTTCAGGCGCGCGAGGCGGCTTGCAAGGTTCACATCGCGGCCGATGACGGTGAAGTCGAGCCGGGCGCCCGATCCGACATTTCCATAGGCCGCCTCGCCATGGTGGAGGGCGATACCCGCAACGACGGGTTGAGCGAACCGACCAATGGCATTTGCCTCGTCGAGTGCGGCTAGGGCAGTTCGCGCTGCGATGAGTGCGCCTTTAGCGGCTCCGCCAAGGTCGTCGCCGCGTTCGCGGAAGATCGCCAGCAGCCCATCGCCGAGGTATTTCAACACTTCGCCACCTTCGCGCTCGACGGCCGGCACAAGGCAATCGAAGAAGATATTGAGGAGGTCCACAGCCTCCTCTGGTGTCATATTTGCCGAAATCTGGGTGTAGTCACGCATATCTGCAAAAAAAATCGCAGATCGAATACGCTTGACTTGCCCCCGGCGGATATCACCGGAGAGAATAGCTCGGTGAGGCTCGTCACCGACATAAATTCGTAGAACCTGATCCAGCGTCTTGTTGACGATCCGCATCTCCATCACTGCGGCCAGCGTGGGCATGACGAAACGGAGGATCGCGATGTCTTCGTCTCGAAAGCCGCCGACCGCGCGAGTTGCGAAGGTGATGCCGTTACGCGTGCCATTGGTAAAGAACAACGGCGCAACGATATAGTGAGTGTAACCTTCGGCCTTGAGTTCGGGAATGATCGAGTACCGTAGATCCTTCGTGTCATTCAGATCGACGATGAGCCATTCACCGGTCTCGTGGACGGTGAAGAACGGACTATCTCGATAGGCACGGTCGGATGCATCGCCGTGCGGGAACAAGCGGACCGTCGAGCCAGTCTCGCGCGTCCAAAAACGACCCACGCCTGAATACTCGGAGTGCAACGTGTCGATGGCGGTCGATGCGCGATCGACAGGGACACCGAGAGCGATCAACCGCTCAGACATCCCGGCCAGAAGATCATCCGCCTGCGGCAGACGAGCCCCCTCGCTCAAAAGCCAATCCCTGAGGGCGACACTCTCCTGCAGCGACCCGAACGGTACGTCATTCGCCTCCGACCCGTCTGCATCGGCAGTCGGCGGAGGATGGGGCGGACTAAGATCGAGCATGATGCCAAAGTGGGTCGGAGTGGGCGGGGCGACAACAGGTGCCGTCAAGTTCGTCACGAGTTCCCACGAAAATGTCGTCCTATTGGTGCCACGGTAATATGGAATTTGCCATCACCGGCCGATCGTGACGCCGATTTTCTATCTCTACCATCGGATCAGCCCATGCCTTTCGCACATCGCGTTGTCGCCCTCGTGATCGCCATGACGTGTACCGGGGTGGCAAAGGCCGAGCCTGTATCGCTTCCGGCCGCGAACACGCCATCCCGCGCGCAGGCTGCAGCAGGCGACGAGGCTCATGCTCGGACAACATCGAGCTTCTCCGAATCGAACGAAACCAGCAGCCGGCGCCAGGCAACCTTCAATGAACGGATCGCCCGGCGCGGTGAACGGGCTATCGCGTCCTTGTGCAATGGCTGTGGAACGGACGCATCTCGGCAAAAGCCCAGGGCCACCAATCCCGTAAATCCTATGGCGGGAGCCATCATGCCGGATGCAGAAAGTATCTATTCGCGCAAGCGCGGCTTCGACCCATCGCGTGCGGCAAGCTATTGACGCGTAGGTGGTTAAGGCCGACGAGCCGTCGCGTCCCTTATTTACGGGTCATAGGCCCTGAACGAGAATGGCGCACCGAGGGGTGCGCCATTCTAGATTCTGAAAGATGATCGTCGCCTGAAACGCGGAACGATTCAACCTCAGTTGTCCAAGAAGCTTCGCAACTTCCTGGAGCGGCTCGGGTGCTTCAGCTTCCGCAGCGCCTTGGCTTCGATCTGACGGATACGCTCACGCGTGACAGAGAATTGCTGACCGACCTCTTCGAGGGTGTGGTCGGTATTCATACCGATGCCGAAGCGCATGCGCAGCACACGCTCCTCGCGCGGCGTCAGCGAGGCCAGCACGCGAGTGGTGGTCTCGCGCAGGTTCGACTGGATCGCCGCATCGATCGGCAGAACGACGTTCTTGTCCTCGATGAAATCGCCGAGATGCGAATCCTCCTCGTCGCCGATAGGCGTTTCGAGGGAGATCGGCTCCTTGGCGATCTTCAGGACTTTCCGGACTTTCTCCAAAGGCATGGCCAGCTTCTCGGCCAGCTCCTCGGGAGTCGGTTCGCGGCCAATCTCGTGCAGCATCTGGCGCGAGGTCCGGACAATCTTGTTGATCGTCTCGATCATGTGCACCGGAATGCGGATGGTGCGCGCCTGATCGGCGATGGAGCGGGTGATCGCCTGCCTGATCCACCACGTGGCATAGGTCGAGAACTTGTAGCCGCGGCGATACTCGAACTTATCGACGGCCTTCATCAGGCCGATATTGCCCTCCTGGATCAGGTCCAGGAACTGCAGGCCGCGGTTGGTGTATTTCTTAGCGATGGAAATCACGAGACGGAGGTTGGCCTCGATCATCTCCTTCTTGGCCTGACGGGCTTCGCGCTCGCCCTTCTGAACCATGTTGACGATCTTGCGGTATTCGCCGATCTCCAAGCCGGTCTCCGAAGCGAGCGTAAGGATCTGCTCACGCAGATCGGCAACCTGCTTGGCGCCCTTCTCGACAAGGTTCTTCCAGCCCTTGCCACCGAGCTTGCCGACACGCTCCATCCAATTCGGATCGAGCTCCCAGCCCTGGTAGTGGCGTAGGAACTCGTCGCGGGCGACGCCGTGGCTCTCGGCATAACGCATGAGGCGACCCTCATGGCTGATGAGGCGCTTGTTGATGTCGTAAAGCTGCTCGACGAGCGCTTCGATGCGGTTCGAGTTGAGTGACAGCGACTTCACGTCGGCGACGACGGTATCCTTGAGGTCGGACTGCTTTTGACTCTGAGCGGAGGTCTGCGTTCCGCCACCCGCCTTCAGATCGGCATGCTCGTTCTGGAGCTTGCGCAGCTTCTTATAGTTGTTGGCGATATTGTCGAACGTCTCGAGAACGCGCGGCTTGATCTCAGCTTCCATCGCCGCGAGCGAAACGTTGTTCTCCATGTCGTCTTCGTCGTCGCCGCCCTCAGAGGGGATCGGCGCCTCGGCCTCGTCCGCATCCTCGCCCTCGGTGAGCTGGGGAGCGTTCTTCGCGTCCGGCCCGGCATAGGTCGCCTCTAGGTCGATGATGTCGCGCAGCAGCACGCGTCCGTCGACGAGCTCATCGCGCCAGATGATGATGGCCTGGAAGGTAAGCGGACTCTCGCAGAGGCCCGCGATCATCGCCTCGCGGCCGGCCTCGATGCGCTTCGCAATGGCGATTTCGCCCTCACGGGAGAGTAGCTCCACCGAGCCCATCTCGCGCAGGTACATGCGAACCGGATCGTCGGTACGATCGGTTGGTTCCTTCGCCGTCGTCTCGCGAACGGCGAGCGGCTTAGTCGGGGCGATCTCGGCGACTTCCGTGCCTTCGGCGGCGTCATCGTCGTCGGACGCTTCACCGTTGGCAGGCTTGTCGCCCCCAGCATCCTCGGTCTCTTCGGCCTCGACGACGTTGATGCCCATCTCGGACAGCTGCGACAGTACGTCCTCGAGCTGATCCGGATCGGACTGCCCCTCAGGCAGCACCTCGTTGATCTCCTCATAGGTGATGTAGCCGCGCTTCTTAGCGAGCTTCACCATCCGCTTTACTGAGGCATCGGTCAGATCGAGGAGCGGTCCGTCGGTCTGTTGCTCAGGAGCAGCATCCGCATCGTCCCGTTCCGTTGCCTTCGTCGCCATGTTCCGCCTATTGTTGCCCTGGTCGCGTTGAGCGGGAGCGTTCGGCTCACTCCGCGTCGTCCACGCCACCATTCTGTGATGTGCGGCGCGCACGAGGCGACCGCGTCGATATCTCATATTTCGGTGTACAAGCACGACGCTTGACCGATTGTTAACCATGCGCCGCAAGCGGCACTCTAAATTCTGTTTCGTCGTGGTTACGCGGCCGCCGTATCGTCTGATTCTGGCACGTCGGCGTCTGCCTCTGCCCCTGCGACTACGGCCATACGTTCCTTGACGTCGCAAAGCCAAGCGAAGTTGGCCTCGGATTCATCCTCGACCAGTGCGCGCTCGGCAGAGCGAAGCTCGCTATTTAGCGCGCCAGACTTCCGGTGCAAGATCACGGCCTGACGCAATGCGTCTTCCAGCCGCATCCGGTCTGCATGCGGATCGAGCGTCCAGCGGTCACCAGGCCGGACATGGGAGGCGAGCCGTATCGCTGCTTCGCCGAGCCCAGCCCTGCGCAAACGAGTTTCCAGCACCTCCACATCGGGCTGATCGGCGTCTGCGGCCTGGTCCAGCAGCAGGGACCGCAGCGCCTGTGCGTCGGGATCGTCGAGTTCCAGCGCTGCCAGATCCTCGGCTTCTATCCCCAACAATTCCGGGTGAGCCAGCAAGCTCGAGACGATCATAGCCTCACGATCGCGAAACATTGCCGTCCCGCCGGAATTAGTCGATCCAGCGAAGAGCGGGTTGAACTTCGTAGTGATTCGCGGCGATGGCGGCGGATCACCAGGTCGCGGTTTGCGCTGAAACGTCGATACACCACCGTTCCGGGGCTCATAACCGGTCCGACGCTGGCCACCGCTACTAGCGGGTGAGAGGCCACGAAGGCGCCCCTCTATCTCATCCTTATAGAACCGTCTCACTGTCTCGTCGCGGATCGAAGCGACCATCTCGCGCAGCCCTTTGGCGAGACCAGCCTTGCGCTCGGGCGTATCCGCTGGCGTGGATTCTGTAGCGCGCGACCAGAGAACGTCGACAAGGGGGCGGGCGCCTTCGAGAACGCGATCGATGGCCGAAGCACCGGCTGAGCGGAGCAGGTCATCGGGGTCCTGCCCCTCCGGTAGAAGCGCGAAGCGCAGCGACTTTCCAGGCGTCAATCCCGGCAGGGCCACGTCGAGTGCCTTGAACGCCGCGCGCTGGCCGGCGCCGTCTCCATCGAAGCACAGGATCGGTTCGTCGGCATGGCGCCAGAGCAGTGCCAGCTGCTCCTCCGTCAAGGCCGTGCCGAGGCCGGCGACGGCGTTCGGGTGTCCGGCCATGGTCATGGCGATAACGTCGACATAGCCTTCCACCGCGATGATCGTCCCGCGATCATGGGCCGCTTTGCGGGCGCCGTGCAGGTTGTAGAGCACCTGCCCCTTGTGGAAGAGCGGGGTCTCCGGCGAATTCATGTACTTCGCCTTGGCGTCGGCCTGCATCGCCCGGCCCCCGAAGGCGATGACCCGGCCCCGGCTGTCGGTGATGGGAAACATCACCCGGTCGCGGAACTTGTCGAAGGGGACGGCGATGTCGTCGCCGCTGACGAGCAGGCCCAGTTCGGCCATCAGCTCCTTGTCCACGTCCTTCGCGGCCAGATGATCGCGCAGGCCGTAGCGCTCCGACGTGGCGTAGCCGAGCCGGAAACGCGAGCGGATCTCGGGGCCGAGTTCGCGCCGGTCGAGATAGGCGCGGGCGCCGGTACCGAGGCGGCCCTTGAGCTGGTCCACGTAATAGGCGGCCGCCAGTTCCATGACCTCGAAAGCGCCGGTGCGCTTGGTTTCCATCTCCCGCGTGTCGGCGCTGGGCGCGGGCAGGGTCACCCCCGCCTCCCCGGCCAGGCGCTCCACCGCCTCGGGAAAGCTGAGGCCCTCGGTCTCCATCAGGAACGTGAAGACGTCGCCGTGCTTACCGCTCGAAAAACAGTGGTAGAACTGCTTCTGGTCGTTCACATAGAAGGACGGCGTCTTCTCCGAGTTGAAGGGCGATAGGCCGCGCCACTCGCGGCCCGCCTTCTTCAGCCGCACCCGCCGCCCGACCACGTCGGAGGCGGGAAGCCGCGCTCTGATCTCTTCGAGGATGTGGGGTGGGTAACGCACTGGGGCACCGAACCTTCGCAGAGGTTCATTCTAGCCCAGTGCGTTTAAAGAGTCCCGAACGCTTCGACGCGCGCTCTCCCCCTGAAACCCAATCAGTCAGGATTTGGCGTTCAGCACGTCCTTCACCAGACCGCTAGCCTTGCCGAAATCCATCCGGCCCGCGAAATTTCCTTTCAACACGGCAATGACCTTGCCCATGTCCTTAGGACCAGCCGCACCGGTTTCCGCGACAGCCGCCTCGATCGCAGCTCTCGTCTCGGCCTCATCCATCTGTTGGGGCAGATAACCCGCGATAATCGCAGCCTCGGCCCGCTCATTCTCAGCGAGTTCGGGGCGGCCACCCTGATCATAGACGCCAGCGGATTCGTTGCGCTGTTTAATCATTTTCTGCAGTAGCGCGAGAATTTCTTCCTCTGTGGCTGGCTCTTTGCCGAGACCGCGGGCCTCGATGTCTTTGTCCTTCAAAGCGGCTTGAATCATCCGCACAGTGGCGAGCTTGGCCTTGTCGCCGGCCTTCATGGCCTCTTTCATGTCGCTGGTAAGGCGGGCGCGCAGCATGGTGGTCTCCTGAAAGTAGTCCCGATAACGGGAATGGTGTGCGAATTGCGAGATTCTGCGAATCGAAGTGGTTGAGCCGGTCGAACGCCGAGGCCACATTGACCCCATCACGGCCCGCTCGTTATGAGCGCCGCACAATGCGCCACCAGCGCGCGCCGTCGCACCGGCGTCGATGGGTCGGCTGGACATAAGCGAGATCGCGACGATGCTGCAAGACGAAGGCGCCCAAGCGCAATCATCCTCCACGCCCGCACCCTGGGCCGAGCCGCTCGCGACAGCCCTGCTCGTGCTGTCCGACGGCACCATCCTCGAAGGATTCGGCATCGGCCAGACCGGGGCGTCCGACGGCGAGGTCTGCTTCAACACCGCAATGACCGGCTACCAGGAGATCCTGACCGACCCCTCTTATGCCGGTCAGATCGTCACCTTCACCTTTCCGCATATCGGCAATACCGGCACCAACGACGAAGACCTGGAGAGCCTCGACGCGGCCCCCGCCTCCGGCGTCCGCGGCGCGGTCATTGCCTCGGCCGTCACCAACCCGTCGAGCTGGCGCTCGTCGAGCCATCTCGACGCCTGGCTGAAGGCGCGCGGCATCGTCGGCATCACCGGGATCGACACGCGGGCGCTCACAGCCCTCATCCGCGACCACGGCATGCCCAACGCCGTCATCGCCAACGATCCGGAGGGGCGGTTCGACCGCGAGGCACTGAAGGCGCGCGCCGCCGCCCTCGCCCCGATGGAGGGTCTCGACCTCGTTCCGCCGGTCACGAGCCGCGAGACTTCCGATTGGTCGCAGACGACCTGGGCGGTGAAGAGCGGCTACGGCAGCCGCCAGATCGGCGAGGGCCTCAAGGTCGTGGCCATCGATTACGGGGTGAAGCGCAACATCCTGCGCCTGCTCGCCGAGGCCGGCTGCGACGTCACCGTCGTGCCCGCCACCACCTCCGCCGCCGCGATCATGGCGATGAAGCCCGACGGTGTCTTCCTGTCGAACGGTCCAGGCGATCCGGCCGCCACCGGCGAATACGCCGTTCCGGTGATCCGCGAGCTTCTGGACGAGAAGGTGCCGACCTTCGGCATCTGCCTCGGGCACCAGCTCATGGGCTTGGCGCTCGGCGGACGCACCGTGAAGATGGCTCAGGGCCATCACGGCGCCAATCACCCGGTGAAGGACAAGACCACGGGGAAGGTCGAGATCGTCTCGATGAACCACGGCTTCGCCGTCGATCCGGCCAGCCTGCCCGAGACTGCGGTGGAGACGCATATCTCGCTGTTCGACGGCTCGAATTGCGGCCTTACCCTCACCGACCGCCCGGCCTTCTCGGTTCAGCACCACCCGGAAGCCTCGCCGGGCCCACGCGACAGCCACTACCTGTTCGAGCGGTTCGTGGCGCTGATGCGCAGCGGCAAGGCCGAGACGGCTCCCACCGGCGCTGCGTAGGTCCGTTCGTTCGCCGCGTCAGGCGCTTTCGCACCCATCCCTTGAGTTCCGGCGGATCGCCGCCGGGGCATTCGCGAAATGGTTCCCTCGTTGTCACAAAAAACCCGGCTTTGACCGGCACTCCCCGAAGCCAACGACGATCGGCACGGTGACGCCGCCGCGACGATCGTCCTGCTGCCTTGAGCACGGGGTTTTCCACATGACGTTCGACGACGCGCGCGATGATTTCTCGCGCCTGCATCGGGTCTTCACGTTCCATCTCGGCGTGGCCGTCGCTCTCGCCTGGATGACCGCCCTGTATTCGGCCTGCTACGCCCCCTGGGTCCGCAACATCCGCGCGCTCATCGACCCGGCCGGCGGCACCCAGACCATCGAGAGCACCTGGTCCTTCCTGTTCGTCCTGCCCGTCGTCCTCACGATTGCCTGGCTCAGCCTGTTCTTCGGCCGCGAGATCCTGCGCCGCTCGCAGACCCTGCCCAACGTCGCCCTGGAATTCGCCGCCGCCGCCGCCGTGGCCTTCGGCGTGTTCTATCTTTCCATCGATCGCGCGGTGGCCGCCCTCTATATCGGCCTCTGATCGTACCGCGCGGGTAGTCGGAGGCGGCTTGGCGCCGCCTCCTTTTCTTACGTCACTGAACCTGGGCGAGCAGGGGCTCGAACCGCTTGGCGGCGAGCTTGTTGTGCGTCACCGCCTTCGCCGCTTCGAGGTTCTCCGGCTTATCGCCGACCACCACCACGGCGATCATGCCCATGAGGTAATGCGGCGAGCACTTGATGCCGTAGACCCCGGGCTTGTCGAACTTGACGACCTCCTCCTTGCCCAGGACGGTCTTGAAGGTTTCCGCTCCCTCGGGCGCCATGCCCTTGATCAGTTCGGCATTGTGCCCCTTGTCCTGGGGGACGAACTTGATGCTGTCGCCCGGCGCCAACTTCACGAAGGCAGGGTCGAAGACCATTATACCACCCGGCCCGCTGTTGAGGGTCTTCACGGCGATCTCGGCGGCGAAAGCGGCTGGGCCGGAGGCGATGCACAGGGCCAGCGTGCCCATGAGCGTTCCTAGCTTTATCATTCCTATCCTCGAATTAGTCTTGTTCGAGATCGACAACGCGCCGATCATCTCAATTACACAGCTCCGTCTAGGGCGCAATATTTTGCATCTTCTTAAATTTATAGTTATTATAGTTTAATTATTCTTGGTGGCGAACGAGCGGTCATTCGGGGCGGGCACAATCGTCGCCAAGCCTCTCGACGCTCTTCCAAAACCCTCCCGCCGCGTGTAGACGCGAACCCTAACGATCATTCACGCCGCTCGCGTCCATATCCGGCCCGCTCCAGATTGTGGCGCCGCGCTTGACGGACGCGCGCGTCCGCAAGCCAAGGCGCCCGATGCCGAAACGCACCGACCTCTCCACGATCCTCATCATCGGTGCCGGTCCGATCGTGATCGGGCAGGCCTGCGAATTCGACTATTCCGGGACGCAGGCCTGCAAGGCCCTCCGCGAGGAGGGTTATCGGATCGTTCTGGTCAATTCGAACCCGGCCACCATCATGACCGACCCGGACATGGCGGATGCGACCTATGTCGAGCCGATCACGCCGGAGATCGTTGCCAAGATCATCGAGAAGGAGCGCCACGTCCTTCCCGGCGGCTTCGCCCTGCTGCCGACCATGGGCGGCCAGACGGCCTTGAACTGCGCCCTCTCGCTCAAGAAGCTGGGCATACTCGAAAAATTCGACGTCCAGATGATCGGCGCAACGGCCGAGGCCATCGACAAGGCCGAGGATCGGCAATTGTTTCGCGACGCGATGACCAAGATCGGCCTGGAAACGCCGAAATCGGCCGTCGCCAACGCGTCCGCCGCCAAGAAGGTGGATCGCGAAAAGTACCTCGCTGAGATCGCCCGGATCGAGACCTCCACCGACGAGGCCACTCGCCCGGCCGCCCTCGCCGCGTTCGAGAAGAAGTGGCACGCGGGCGAATCTGACCGTCGCAAGCGCTACGGCGAGCATGCCATCGGGCAGGCGCTGATCGCGCTGGCCGAAGTCGGCCTCCCGGCCATCATCCGCCCCTCCTTCACCATGGGCGGCACCGGCGGCGGCATCGCCTACAACCGGGAAGAATTCCTCGACATCGTGGAGCGCGGCATCGACGCTTCGCCGACCAATGAGGTCCTGATCGAAGAGAGCGTCCTCGGTTGGAAGGAATACGAGATGGAGGTCGTTCGTGATAAGAACGACAACTGCATCATCGTCTGCTCCATCGAGAACATCGATCCGATGGGCGTCCATACCGGCGATTCCATCACCGTGGCCCCGGCCCTGACGCTCACGGACAAAGAGTATCAGGTGATGCGCGACGCATCGCTCGCGGTGCTGCGTGAGATCGGCGTGGAGACCGGCGGCTCGAACGTGCAGTTCGCCATCGACCCGGCCACCGGCCGGATGATCGTCATCGAGATGAACCCGCGCGTGTCGCGCTCGTCCGCGCTCGCCTCCAAGGCCACGGGCTTCCCCATCGCCAAGGTCGCGGCCAAGCTCGCGGTGGGATACACCCTCGACGAGATCGCCAACGACATCACCGGCGGCGCGACCCCGGCCTCGTTCGAGCCGACCATCGACTACGTCGTCACCAAGATCCCGCGCTTCGCCTTCGAGAAATTCCCGGGCGCCGAGCCGACGCTGACCACGGCGATGAAATCGGTGGGCGAGGCCATGGCCATCGGCCGTTGCTTTGCCGAATCGCTGCAGAAGGCGCTGCGCTCCCTGGAGACCGGCCTGACCGGCCTAGACGAGATCGAGATCGAGGGGCTCGGCAAGGGCGATGACCACAATGCCATCAAAGCGGCGTTGGGCACGCCGACCCCTGATCGCCTGCTGAAGGTCGGTCAGGCCCTGCGTCTCGGCGTCAGCCACGAGGAGGTCCATGCCTCCTGCAAGATCGATCCGTGGTTCCTGGAGCAGCTCCAGGCGATCATCGATCTGGAGAACCGGGTCAAGGCCCACGGCATCCCCACCACACCCGGCGCGCTGCGCCAGCTCAAGGCGGCGGGCTTCTCGGACGCCCGTCTCGCCGTGCTCGCTAAGACCGACGAGGACAGCGTCCGTGCCGCCCGCCGGGCGCTGGGCGTCCGCCCGGTCTTCAAGCGCATCGACACCTGCGCGGCCGAGTTCAAGGCGCCCACCGCCTACATGTACTCTACCTACGTGGCGCCCTTCGCCGGCACCGTGGTCGACGAGGCGCAGCCCACCGACGCCAAGAAGGTCATCATCCTCGGCGGCGGGCCCAACCGTATCGGCCAGGGCATCGAGTTCGACTATTGCTGTTGTCACGCCTGCTTCGCGCTCACCGAGGCCGGCTACGAGACCATCATGGTCAACTGCAACCCGGAGACGGTCTCCACCGACTACGACACCTCCGACCGGCTCTATTTCGAGCCGCTGACGCAGGAGGACGTGCTCGAGATCATCGAGACCGAGCGGCAGGCCGGCACGCTGCACGGCGTCATCGTCCAGTTCGGCGGCCAGACCCCGCTGAAGCTCGCCCGCGCCCTCGAAGCGGCCGGCGTGCCGATCCTCGGCACCTCACCGGACGCCATCGACCTTGCCGAGGACCGCGACCAGTTCAAGCGGCTCCTCGACAAGCTGGGGATGAAGCAGCCGAAGAACGGCATCGCCTATTCAGTCGAGCAGAGCCGCCTCGTGGCCTCCGATCTCGGCTTGCCCTTCGTGGTGCGCCCGAGCTACGTGCTGGGCGGCCGCGCCATGGCGATCATTCGCGACGAGGTCCAGTTCGCCGACTATCTCCTCGACACTTTGCCGAGCCTGATCCCGTCGGACGTCAAGTCGCGCTACCCCAACGACAAGACCGGCCAGATCAACACGGTGCTGGGCAAGAACCCGCTCCTGTTCGATCGCTACCTGTCGGATGCCACCGAGATCGATGTGGATGCCATCTGCGACGGAAAGGACGTCTACATCGCCGGCATCATGGAGCACATTGAGGAGGCCGGCATCCATTCGGGCGATTCCGCCTGCTCGCTGCCCTCGCGCTCGCTCTCGCCCGAGACCATCGCCGAACTGGAGCGCCAGACCAGGGCGATGGCGCTGGCCCTACAGGTCGGCGGCCTGATGAACGTGCAATACGCCATCAAGGACGGCGCAATCTACGTGCTGGAGGTGAACCCACGGGCATCCCGCACGGTGCCCTTCGTCGCCAAGGTCATCGGCGAGCCCATCGCCAAGATCGCGGCGCGTGTCATGGCCGGCGAGCCGCTCGCGAGTTTCGGGCTCGAGCCCAAGGTCCTCGACCATATCGCCGTCAAGGAAGCCGTGTTCCCCTTCGCCCGTTTCCCCGGCGTCGATGTCCTGCTCGGACCGGAGATGCGCTCCACCGGTGAGGTCATCGGCCTCGATTCGAGTTTCGGCGTCGCCTTCGCCAAGAGCCAGCTCGGCTCGGGCACCCTCGTGCCGAAGAGCGGCGCGGTGTTCGTTTCGGTCCGTGACGCCGACAAGGCCCGCATCCTGCCGGCCATCCGGGAGTTATCGGAGGCCGGTTTCGTCATCGTCGCCACCAGCGGGACGCAGCGCTACCTCCTGGAGAACGGAGTCCCCACGGAGCGGGTGAACAAGGTGCTGGAAGGCCGGCCTCACGTGGTCGATTCGATCAAGAACGGCGACATCCAGCTGGTGTTCAACACGACGGAAGGCGCAGGCGCACTCTCGGACTCGCGCTCCCTGCGCAGGGCGGCCCTCTTGCATAAAGTCCCGTACTACACCACTCTAGCCGGAGCGATGGCAGCGGCCGAGGGGATCAAGGCCTATCTCGAAGGTGATCTCCAAGTCCGCGCTTTGCAGGAATACTTCGCGGCCTAACATTTGATGCTGCGTCCGACTTGATTGGACGTAGCAGGTGCCAAGGCTTCAAGACCATCTTACTCTGGCCCGGAGGGAGCATTCCGCTCCCGACCGGGCCTATTCATTGTGGCGCGAGACGATGACGATAGACAAGGTTCCGATGACGGTGCGCGGGTTCGCTGCGCTGGAAGCCGAGCTGAAGCATCGCCAGCAGGTGGAGCGTCAGCGCATCATCCAGGCCATCTCTGAAGCGCGCGCGCTCGGCGACCTCTCGGAAAATGCCGAGTATCATGCCGCCAAGGAAGCACAGTCCCACAACGAGGGCCGCGTCATGGAGCTCGAGAGCATGATCGCCCGGGCCGAGGTGATTGACGTGACCAAGCTGTCCGGCACCAAGATCAAGTTCGGCGCCACCGTGAAACTGGTGGACGAGGATACCGAGGAAGAGAAGACCTACCAGCTCGTTGGTGAGCCCGAGGCAGATGTCCGTTCGGGTCTCGTCTCGATCACCTCCCCGATCGCTCGCGCTCTCATCGGTAAGGGCGTTGGTGACACCGTAGAGGTGACGACGCCCGGTGGCGGCAAGTCCTACGAAGTGGTCGCGGTCCAGTACGGCGTCTGACGCCGGAGAGATCTCATCATGAAGCCGGCGGCATGCCGCCTTTCAGTCAGGATCCTGCAGAGAGCGGCGATCGCTATCGCCGCTCTTCTCGCTATGGCCGCGCCGACCCTCGCCCAAGGGCTTTCGTCCTTCGGTAGTTCGAAACTGTCGGCCATCCGTGTGGATGTGGGGCCTTTGCTGGCTCAGGGCGGCGGTGCCCCCGCTGAGGCGCTTCGTGGGGATCTCCTGACCGCGTTGAATCAGGAATTCGCCGATAGGCTCGGCGGGACCGGACCGGTTCTGGTGGTGAGGATCAAGAGCCTTTCGCTACGTCCCTATACCGGCAGCGAAGGTGGCCGCAGCGGCTTTGGTGGCGGCTCGCAATCCGACTATCTCGATGGCGAAGCCCTGCTCGTCGGGCGTCGGGGCGAGGTGCTTGCCCGGCATCCGCAGCTTTCGGCCCTGCCATCGAGCTCGGGCGGGGCATGGTATGACATGGATTCGGAACGGCGCCGCGTGGCCGCGATAGCCCGGCACTATGCCGGCTGGTTGCGCCGAGCATTCCCGTCGAACTGACGCAGCCATGTCGATCTTGGGAGCTGCCGGTGTGATGCGACCTGCTGGTGAACTCGTGTCCGTAAAACTCGCTCATCTCGGCGCCTGGATCGTTACGGACGGCAAGGCTGGCGATGAGAACCAGTGCATCGGTCTGGCAGAGACGCTCGGTCTGGACTACGAGATCCGCCGCGTCTCGCCGCGCCCCCCCTTCGGCTGGCTCGCCCCGTGGGGACCGATCGACCCGCGCGACCGCCCGGGCCAGCGCGGCGGTGCCTTGGCCGGTCCCTTTCCCGAGATCGTGATCGCCTCGGGCCGCCGCGCCGTTCCCTACCTTCGGGCGATCCGAAAAGCGTCGAAGGGCCAGACCTTTACGGCCTTCCTGAAGGATCCGCGGACAGGCCACGACACTGCGAATTTCATCTGGGTACCGGATTACGACGATCTTCGCGGGCCGAACGTGCTCACCACGCTGACGGCGCCGCACCAGGTGACGGCGGCACGTCTGGCGGCTGCGCGCCGCTCACCCGACCCCCGTCTGACCCATCTTTCGAAGCCTCGCGTAGCGGTATTGATCGGGGGTGACAGCCGCCATCTGAGCTACCGTACGACCGACATGAAGCGGCTTCTCGCCCATCTGACGAAGCTGGCCGATGGCGGTGCGTCGCTCATGCTCACGGTGTCCCGCCGCACGCCGTCGCCCCTGCGTTCGGCCTTGCAGCGCCTCGTTGAAGAGAAACAGGGATTCTTCTGGGACGGTACGGGGGCGAACCCCTACGTGTCGCTGCTGGCGCTCGCCGACGCCATCGTGGTCACGTCGGATTCGGCCAATATGGTGGGGGAAGCGGTGAGCACCGGCGCGCCGGTGCTTCTCTTCGATCTCCCGAAAACCTACATCCGGCACCGGCGGCTCTTCGCCGGGCTGGCCATGGCGGGCGCGCTGAAGCCCTTCACCGGCCGTCTGGAAGAGTTGCATTACACCCCCCTCGACGCGACGCCGACCATCGCAGAAGCTATGGCCCGCGCCTATATCGAGCACCGCGCCGGGTTCGCACCTGCGTCGCGGCCGTAGGAGACGTCCGAACCATGGCCCCCAACCATTCCAAGCTCATCATCATCGGCTCAGGCCCGGCCGGCTACACCGCCGCCATCTATGCGGCCCGCGCCATGGTCGAGCCGCTCCTGATCTCCGGCTTCCAGCCGGGCGGCCAGCTGATGATCACGACCGATGTCGAGAATTATCCGGGCTTCGCCGATCCGATTCAGGGACCGTGGCTGATGGAGCAGATGAAGCTCCAGGCCGAGCATGTCGGCACGAAGATCGTGTCGGAATACATCACCAAGGTCGATCTGCAGGCGCGGCCGTTCCATCTGGAAGCCGATTCCGGCGAAACCTACACCTGCGACGCCCTCATCATCGCCACCGGGGCGCAGGCGAAATGGCTCGGCCTGCCGTCCGAAGCGAAGTTCCAGGGCTTCGGCGTGTCGGCCTGCGCCACCTGCGACGGGTTCTTCTTTCGCGGCAAGGAGGTCGTGGTGGTCGGCGGCGGCAACACGGCCGTTGAGGAGGCGCTTTATCTCGCCAACCTCGCCTCGAAGGTCACGGTCGTCCATCGCCGGGGCGAGTTCCGTGCGGAGCGCATCCTGCAGGAGCGCCTGTTCAAGCATCCCAACGTCGAAGTGGTCTGGCACCACGCGATCGAGGAGATCTGCGGCAGCCAGTCACCGCCCTCGGTCACGCATCTGCGCCTGAAGGACGTGAGGTCGGGCTCGATCACCGAGCGGAAGGCCGACGGCGTCTTCGTCGCCATCGGGCATCAGCCGGCGACCGGGATCTTCGAGGGACAGCTCGCCATGCGCCATGGCAGCTACATCGAGACGAAGCCGGGTACGACCGAGACGGCGATCCCCGGTGTCTATGCCGCCGGCGACGTGACGGACGATGTCTACCGGCAGGCGATCACCGCGGCCGGCATGGGCTGCATGGCGGCGCTGGAGGCTGAAAAGTACCTCGCGGCCCTCGAACTGGGTGAAACCCCACAGCAGGCTGCCGCCGAATAGGGAAATTTTCGTTCGGCGCCTTGCGTCGGGCGTCAACCTAATCGCAAGATCGTTGTCCTAAAACCAGCACGAGCCGAGTTCCATCGGCTCGGCGTCCCGTGTTGTTTGGCCGAACCGTAGGAAACGGCGGCCGGGCACACCGTGACACGGCAAAGACCGATCCCAGACCGAACCGGGTCCGGCATCGGGAGTCCGGTCGTCGGAACGGGGCTGCGTGAGGGGGTTGGACGCCGTGGACTGGGACAAGATCCGGATCTTCCTCAACGTTGCCGAGGCTGGCAGCTTCACCCGCGCGGGCGACGATATCGGCCTGAGCCAGTCGGCAGTCAGCCGCCAGATCAGCGCCCTCGAACGCGAACTGAAGGCTCCCCTCTTTCACCGCCACGCCCGTGGCCTCATCCTGACCGAACAGGGCGACCTGCTGTTCCGGGCCGCGCGGGACATGAAGCTGCGACTGGAGAACACCCGGGCGCGTCTCGTGGAGACGAGCGAGCGCCCGAGCGGCGACCTCAAGGTGACGACCACGACGGGTCTCGGTACCTCCTGGCTCGCCCAGCGTGTCGCGGAATTCCTGGACCTCTATCCCGATGTCCGCGTCGAGCTCATCCTCACCAACGAGGAACTCGATTTGGCCATGCGCGAGGCCGACGTCGCGGTTCGGATGCGGCGCCCAGCCCAACCGGACCTGATCCAGCGCAGGCTGTTCACGGTGCATTACCATGCCTTCGCCTCGGCCGATTACGTGAAGCGGTTCGGCGAGCCGAAATCCATCGCGGATCTCGACAATCACCGCCTCGTCTCCTTCGGCGGCAACGAACCCTCCTACCTGCTGGCGACCCATTGGCTGTCCACCGTCGGCCGTGAAGGCCAGGAGCGGAGAACGATCCACTTCACCGTCAACAATATCGCCGCCCTGCAGAAAGCGATGGAGACCGGCGCCGGCATCGGTATCCTCCCGGATTACGCGGTCGAGGGGCAGACCGGCCTCATGCAGGTGCTGCGCGACGTCGAGATGCCGCATATGGAGAGCTACCTCGTCTATGCCGAGGAGATGCGCTCCGTGGCGCGCGTCCAGGCCTTCAGGGACTTCCTCGTGGCGAAGGCCCAGCGCTGGACCTACTGACCGGAAGAAGTCTCTCAAGGCCTGTTTGCGTTGTTAATCCAGGGCCTTACCTCATCCTGAGGTGTCGCGTAGCAGCCTCGAAGGAGGCTACCAGGGATAGCACGACAGCTGGAGCTCTCCTTCGAGGCCCTTTGCTCAAGCAAAGGTCTCCTCAGGATGAGGTGGTCTGCTGGGATGATCGACTTCGGCATAAGCTTCCACCGAAAAAGCCGATCAAACCGGGCCTCAAACGAACAGGCGCTCGTTTTCGAGACCCTTGTAGAGCCCGGCCACCTGCTCGCCGTAGCCGTTGTAGATCAGCGTCGGAACACGCTGGTCGGTGCCGAGTACGCGCTCCGATGCCTGGCTCCAGCGCGGATGCGACACTGCAGGGTTCACATTGGCCCAGAAGCCGTATTCCGAGGCCTGGAGGCCTTCCCAGAACGTCTTCGGCCGCTCGGCGACGAAGGACAGCTTTACGATCGACTTCACCGATTTGAAGCCATACTTCCACGGCACCGCGAGGCGGATCGGTGCGCCGAACTGGTTGGCGAGCGGCTTGCCGTAGATGCCCGTGGCGATGAAGGCGAGGTCGTTGTTGGCCTCCTCCATCGTCAGGCCCTCGACATAGGGCCAGGGATAGAGGAACGAGCGCTGGCCCGGCGCCATGGCCTTGTCCATGAACGTCTCCATGCGAACGTATTTCGCACCGGATGCCGGCTTTGCCAGGGCGACGAGCTTGGAGAGCGGGAAACCCGTCCAGGGCACCGACATCGACCAGGCCTCGACACAGCGATGGCGGTACAGCCGCTCCTCGAGGGTCATCTTGCGGACCAGATCGTCGATCCCGATCTCGAACGGCTTCTCGACCAATCCGTCGATCTTGATGGTCCAGGGGCGGGTCTTTAACGCGTTAGCAGCCGGCAGCACGGTCTTCGACGTACCGAACTCGTAGAAGTTGTTGTAATCGGCCGAGAACTTCTCGGCCGTGAGCGGACGGTCGAGCGTATAGGCATCGTTACGCGCCGCCGGATAGAGACCGCTCGTCGGATCGGCGGCAGCGAATGCGTGCTCGACGCCGACGAGAGACGTCGCAGCGAGGCCCGCGGCCCCGCCCAGCAAGGCGCGGCGGTTGAGGAAGACGCTCTCGGGCGTCGCGAGGCGTTCAGGCATTTCCCAGCCGCGACTGCGCTTGATGTACATGTGCCGTCCTCGAAAATGGTGGGATCGCCGCTTGCGGCGGCTGTATCCCGCGAAGATCGTCCCCGCCGCGCATCAGTGCAAGCAAGGCCTATCGTCACCATTCGATGAGAGGCCGCCACCGGTTACGTCGACGTGCCGCTCAGGGGCGCGCCGCGTCGTCGCGCAGGGCGCGGCGAAGCACCTTGCCGACATTGGTCTTCGGCAGCGCGTCGTGGAAGACGATGCGCCTCGGCACCTTGTAGCCGGTCAGCTGCGAGCGCGCGTAGCTCCGCAGCGCCTCGACATCGACGCTCTTATCCTTGAGCACCACATGCGCCACCACCATCTCGCCGGTCTCTTCGGATCGGGTGCCGACTACCGCGCATTCGAGCACGCCGGGATGGCCGACGAGGATTTCCTCCACCTCGTTCGGGTAGACGTTGAATCCCGAGACCAGGATCATGTCCTTCATCCGGTCGACGATGCGTACCTGCCCGTCTGCCTGAAGCACCGCCACGTCCCCGGTGCGGAAATAGCCATCGCTGGTCGTCGCCAGCGCAGTCTCGTCCGGCCGCTTCCAATAACCCGCCATGACCTGTGGACCACGCACGCAGAGTTCGCCCGGCTCGCCGGGAAGGACGTCCCTCCCCTCGGCATCACGGATCGCCACATCGGTCGAGGGAACCGGAAAGCCGATCGTACCGGTCCAATCCGCCCGCGGGTCGTTCACGCAGACCACGGGGGAAGTTTCCGACAATCCGTAGCCCTCGACGATGGACTTGCCCGTGATCGCCTTCCACTTGGCCGCCACGGGAGCCTGCACGGCCATGCCACCGGCGATGACGAAGTGGATTGCGGAGAAATCCACTTCGGTGATCTTCGGGTGGTTGTTGAGCATGTTGAAGAGCGTGTTCACCCCGGAAATATGCGTGAAGCGATTGCCCTTCAGGGTCTTCACGAACCCGTCCACGTCGCGGGGATTGGGGATGAGCAGGCAGCATCCGCCGATGCTCATGAACAGGAAGAAGCAGCCGGTCAGGGCGAAGATGTGATAGAGCGGCAGGGCCGTGACCATCACCCGGTCGACCCCATCGGTCTCCGACACGCAGAACCAGACCCGGCACTGAGCCACGTTGGCGACGACGTTGGCATGGGTCAGCATCGCCGCCTTGGCCGCGCCCGTCGTACCCCCGGTATATTGCAGGAAGGCGAGATCCTGCGGTCCGACCGGGACGGACACTTTCGGCAGGCTTCGCCCGCGGCGCACGACCGCGTCGAAGCGCAACGTCTTCCCCGTGGGCAGTCGATAGGGAGGCACCGCCTTCTTGATATGGCGCGCGGCGAGATCGATGATCCGGCCCTTGAGGCCAAGCCCGTCACCCGGCCCGGCGACGACGATCCGATCGAGGTCGAGGTCGGCGCCCGCGCCGGCGACCGTATGGGCGAAATTCTCGAGGACGAAGAGTGCCTTCGCGCCTGAATCGTTGATCTGCACCGCCAGTTCACGGGGCGTGTAGAGCGGGTTCACATTGACCACGACGCAGCCGGCCAGAAGGATTCCATAGATCGTCGCCGGATAGGCCGGCACGTTCGGCATCATGATGGCGATCCGGTCGCCCTTGCGGAACCCCTCGGCGACCAGCCAGGCCGCAATGGCATCGGCGGAGGCACCGAGTTCGGCATAGGTGACGGATGTGCCGAAACATCGGATGGCCGGACGAGCGGCGCATTGCGTCGTGCTGAGCCGCAGGATGTCGACGAGGGTGCGCGGGCTGGTGACGTCGATCTCGGCGGGTATGCCGGGCGGATACATGGAAAGCCATGGGCGCACGGAAACCGGCCCGGGGGCCGTGCCTTGGACCATCTCGATCCTCCCTCTGATGTGCGCGGCGGCTTGTTATCCGCGCAGCGGCTTGGTGCCGCCTTCGTTCATATGTAAACTATCTTTTCGACGTCCCTGTCATCGGATCAAACCGCAATCGACGGGGCGCCGGGTTTCTTCCGCCGCGATCTGTCACGAAGTGCCAGCCACACGAGTATGGCATGAGGCAGAAACGCGGCGAGAACGAGGGACGCTCCCAAACCCGCCTCGGCGGTCGATAGAGCGCGCCTGGGCCAGGGGCCGAAGCCCGCCATATGAGCCTGCCCGATCACGGCGAAGGCGAACCATAACGCGAGAAAGCCCGCGGCGCTGTGGAGAAGGCCGGTGGCGAGGCGTCGACCCCAGGATGCCGCCGAGGTTCGGCCGCCGATCAGGAGTGCGCCCACCGCCAGGGCCGAGCCGAACACGAAGGCCGACGAAGCGGAACCAAGGGCGAAGGCAACGCTCATCGGCTGATAGGTGAGGAAGGTCATGCCACCGGTGGCAAAGCCTGCGCGAAGCACGAAACCGCCGAAGGTCGGATAGAGGCTGAGGGCGAGAAGTAGCGTGGCCCCCAACAGGACACCGACGATGCGCCGGGGAAGGGACGCGGTGCTCGCCGCCGCCATCGCGACGAGCCTCGCCAAGCCATGGATGATGGCGAAGGTGAAGAGCGGGTATTGCTGCAGGAAGAAGCCGTAGAACCGCGCCGCCAGCTCGGGCGGAAGCGGCGAGGCTTGGCTCAGCCCGGTCACGGCCGTAGCGCACAGCGCGAGTAACGCGGCCATCAGCGGGAATGCCGCAGGCACGAGCGGTGAGATCGCGCCTACGGGAGAAGTGGCGGCGGCCGGGACGAGCGCCGCCGACGCGCCGCCGGATGGCATCACGCTTCGTAATTGTCGCGGACGAGCCTGTCGAGGAGGCGCACGCCCCAGCCCGCACCCCAGCTCCGGTTGATCTCACTGGGGCTCGACGACATCGCCACGCCGGCGATGTCGAGATGGGCCCAGGGAACGTCGTTGACGTAGCGCTTGATGAACGAGGCGGCGGTGGCCGCGCCGCCATGGCGGCCGCCGGTGTTCTTCATGTCGGCGAACTTCGAATCGATGGCCTTGTCGTAGGCCGGGATCAGCGGCATCCGCCACACCGCCTCGCCGGTCGCCTCGCTTGCGGCGGCGATCTTGGCAGCGAGTGCGTCGTCGTTCGAGAACATGCCGGCGATGTCCTGGCCGAGGGCGACGATGATCGCGCCGGTGAGCGTCGCCAGATCGATCATGAATTTCGGCTTGTAGGCGCTCTGCACGTGCCAGATCACGTCGGCGAGGACGAGACGTCCCTCGGCATCGGTGTTGATGATCTCGATGGTCTGGCCGGACATGGAGGTGACGATGTCGGCGGGGCGCATCGCGCCGCCATCCGGCATGTTCTCGACGATGCCGATCGCCCCGATGGCGTTGACCTTCGCCTTGCGCGAGGCGAGCGCGAACATCGTGCCGACGACGCAGGCGGCACCGCCCATATCGCCCTTCATGTCTTCCATGCCGCCGGCGGACTTGATGGAGATGCCGCCGGAATCGAAGCACACGCCCTTGCCGATGAAGGCGATGGGCGCCTCGGACGCGTCGGCGCCGCCGTTCCACCGCATCACGACCACGCGCGCTTCGCGGGTGGAGCCCTGCGCGACGGCGAGGAGCGCGCCCATGCCGAGGGCTTCGAGCTTGCCGGGGCCGAGAACCTCGACCTCGACGCCGAGCTTGGTCAGCTCCTCCGCACGCCGGGCGAATTCCTCCGGGTAGAGCACGTTCGGCGGCTCGTTGATGAGTTCGCGGGCGAGCAGGACGCCGCCGGCCACGGCCTCGGACTGCTTGGCCGCCGCCTCGGCTCCCGAAGGATCGGCGACCATGAGCGTGAGCGCGGTGACGCGGCCTTCTTCGCCCTCGGGCTTCTTCTTCGTCTTGTAGCGGTCGAAACTGTAGACGCGCAGGCGCGCTCCGAGGGTGAAATCGGCGGCATTGGCCGGGCTCACCGACGCGCCGGGCCAATCGAGGGCGACATGGGCCTGGCGGCCGCTGAGCTTGCTCGCGGCATAACCGCCGAGCGCCGGCCAATCGATCTTGGCGCGGTCCTTCTCCGAACCGAGGCCGATGACCAGCAACCGGTCGGCATCGAGCCCGGCGGGCGCGGGCAGCGCCAGGGAGGTGAGCGACTTGCCCTTGAACCGCTCGCTCGCGGCGGCGCGCGCCACCAGATCGGACGCGCCGCGGCCGACGGCCTGTGCGACAGCGGGGGAGAGAGCCAGATCATCGCCGACGAAGAGAACGATGTCGCCGTGGCCGACCGGGCCGAGCGGCCCGAATGCGATCGTGATACCGTCCGCCATAAGTCACGCTTTCCGAAGGTCAGGATTGGTGCGTGCGACGGAGCACGCGCCGCCGCGACACTCCCTGTGTACCCATTGATGCGGAGAACGCAACGCGATCCGCCCGCCGCGAAACCGCCCGAATTGAAGTGCCCCAGAGTGATCGACATCGGTGGACGGGCACGATGCCGGGGGGCATGAGGAAGGCCCGTGGGACGCGTCCCACGGACGCCATGCGCTAGGGCCCGCCGCGAGATCCGATGACGCAAATCGAGCGCTACATATTCAGGATCGCGGCCGGGGCCTTCCTCGCCTGCCTGATCGGCCTCACGAGCACGATCTGGGTGACGCAGGCCCTGCGTGAGCTCGACCTCATCACGGCCAAGGGCCAGACCCTCGTCATCTTCTTCCTGATCACCGGTCTTTCGGTGCCGACGCTGATCACCGTCATCGCGCCCGTTGCGCTGTTCATCGCCGTCGTCTACGCCCTGAACCGGCTGAACGGCGATTCCGAACTCATCGTCATGTCGGCCGCCGGCATGCAGCCGCGCCGGATCCTGCGTCCCTTTCTTACCCTGGGGCTCATCGTGAGCGCGGGCGTCGCCTTTCTGACGATCCAGGTGATGCCGTCCTCGTTCCAGGAACTGCGCGACGTGTTGACCCGCGTGCGCGGCGACTTCATCGCCAATGTGGTGAAGGAGGGCCAGTTCACCGAGCTCGACAGTGGCATCACCTTCCATTTCCGCGAGCGCGGTCCAGGCGGCACGCTCCAGGGCATCTTCATCCAGGACAAGCGCGAGGCCGGGAAGACGGTGGTCTATCTCGCCGAGCAGGGACAGGCGGTGGATTACGAGGGGCAGAGCTATCTCGCCCTCGAGAAGGGCAGCATTCACCGGCAGCAGAAGGATTCGCGGGATTCCTCGATCATCACCTTCGAGCGCTACACGGTGGATCTCGCGGCCTTCACGCCGCCGGACGGCGAGACCGTCTACAAGCCGCGCGAACGGTCGACCGCGCAACTCCTCTTCCCCGACACCAGCGAATCCTACTACCAGACGCAGAAGGGCCGTTTCCGCGCCGAAGTGCATGACCGGCTCTCGGCCTGGCTCTATCCTCTCGCCCTGACCCTCATCGCCTTCGCGGCTTTGGGCGATCCGCGCACGACGCGCCAGGGTCGCGGTCTGGCAATGGCGGGTGCGGTCATCGCCGTCATCGTGCTGCGCATCGCGGGCTTCGCCGCCAGCAGCGCGGCCGTGCGAAGCCAGGGCGCCGTCTTCGCCATCTACGCCGCCCCGATTCTGGCGTTGGCGATCTCCTGCCTCGTCGTGTTCAACGGGGCCGCCGTGCGGGACTGGAACGCACGCGTCTCCATGACCCTGACGAATTTCGGCCGCGCCATCCTGCGCCGGCCGCGCCTCGGCGACAGGTGAGGCCGCCGCGATGATGATCGGCTTCACCCTCGGCCGCTACTTCGCCCTGCGCTTCCTGCGCACGGTGCTCGGCGTGTTCATCACCGTCTTCGCCCTGGTCTACACCCTGGATTTCGTCGAATTGCTGCGGCGCGCCGGCGACACCGAGGGCGCGTCCACAAGTTTGATGGCCCAGCTCTCGCTCTACCGGACCCCGGCCGTCGCCGAGGGCGTCCTGCCTTTCGCGATCCTGTTCGGCTCCATGGCGGCCCTGCTGCAGCTGTCGCGCAAGCTCGAACTCGTGGTCGCGCGCGCCGCCGGAATCTCCGCCTGGCAGTTCCTCCAGCCCGGCATCCTGGTGGCGCTGGCCATCGGGGCTTTCACGGTGGGGGTCTACAATCCCCTCTCGGCGGCGATGAAGCAGCGCTCGACCGAGATCGAGGCCAGGATCTTCGCGAAATCCACGAAGGCCAATTCCGGCAAGGATTTATGGATCCGCCAGAACAGTCTCGACGGACAGGCGATCCTCCGTGCCGGGACGGCGATCGAGGGTAGCACCACCCTGGCGGGGGTATCGGTCTACACGTTCGACGAGAACGGGGTGTTCCTGTCGCAGATCGAAGCCGCGCGTGCGACGCTGCACGACGGTTACTGGTCCCTTCAGGACGCGCGGCTCCTCACCAAAGGCCAGCCGCCCGAGGGCTACGACACCTATATCCTCGCCTCCAATCTCGATCCCGGTCAGGTGAAGCAGCGCTTCACGCCTCCGGAATCTGTGCCTTTCTGGCAACTGAACGAGACCATCGCACGGACGGAGCGGGCCGGGTTGGATGCGACGCGCTACCGACTCCAGTATGATGTCCTCATGGCGAGGCCCATTCTCTTCGTTGCCATGGTGCTCGTGGCAGCCAGCGTTTCCTTAAGGTTCTTCCGCTTTGGTGGAGTGGGCAAGCTTGTGCTTGGCGGCGTGGCGGCGGGGTTCTTCCTCTACGTCGCGCGGCAGGTCATGGAAGGCCTCGGCGCATCAGGCATCGTGTCGCCCCCGGTGGCGGCATGGTTCCCGGCCGTGGTAGGGAGTCTTCTCGGTACGCTCACGCTTCTCTATCAGGAGGACGGCTGATGCCGTTGTCGGTGACGGGATGCGAAACGAGGCCGAGGCAGAGGTTGGGACACGGGTTGCGTAAAGTCTCCGACATCGCGAAGCTCGCCGGCTTGCTGGCGTTCGTCTCCGGCGCCGCGCTCACGCTCGGCACCGATGGAGCGAGCGCGCAGGCGACCGGTCGAAGCGACAAGGGCCAGGCCCGCAAGGCTACTCCGCCCAAGGCTTCCGTGCAGCCCGCGCCTGCCCCCACGGGCAAGCCGGCCGAGCGGCTTCTCGTCGAAGCCGCCGAGCTGATCTACGACAACGACAACAACACCGTCACGGCGCGCGGCAATGCCGAGCTTCATTACGGCCCGCGTACCCTTCAGGCCGACCGTGTCCGCTACGACCGGGCCAGCAGTCGCGTCTTCGCCGAAGGCAATGTCCGTCTCACCGACGAGACCGGTGCCGTCGTGACCGGCGATACGATGGAGCTGACGGACGATTTCCGGAACGGGTTCGTCGATGCCCTGCGCATCCAGCAGACCGTCGAAATGCGGGGCCAGCCGGTGCGGACGCGCTTCTCCGCGCCGCGCGGCGAGCGCGTGGACGGCGAGCAGACGACCTTCGAATCCGGCACCTACACGGCCTGCGAGCCGTGCAAGAACAACCCCGAGACGCCGCCGCTCTGGCAGGTGCGCGCCGCCAAGATCATCCACAACAACGAGACCCACACGATCGGATTCGAGGAATCGACCCTCGAGATCGCGGGCATCCCCGTCGGTTACCTGCCCTATTTCGAGGCGCCGGACCCGACGGTGAAGCGCAAGACCGGCTTCCTCACGCCGCGTTTCATCAACTCCACCGCGCTCGGCACTGGCATCTCGACACCGTTCTTCATCAACGTCGCGCCCAATTTCGACATCACCCTGTCGCCCTCCTTCCTGAGCGAGCAGGGAATTCTCGGCCAGGGCGAACTGCGTCACCGGCTCGAGACCGGTTCCTATACCATTCGCGCCACCGGCATCTTCCAGACGACGCCCAGCGCCTTCCTTCCGGGCCCGCTCGGCGCGGGGGACCGCGACTTCCGTGGTTCGATCGAGTCCAAGGGTAATTTCTACATCAACGACCGTTGGCGCACCGGCTGGGACGTCGTCGGCGTCACCGACAAATGGTTCCTCGACAATTACCGCGTCCGCAATTCGAGCATCACCACGGATTACTTCCGTGAAGCGGTGTCGACGGCCTACCTGATCGGTCAGGGTGACCGCTCGTGGTTCGAGGCGCGCGCATATTATTTCAAGGGCCTGTCGAGCTACGATTGGCAGAAGGAGCAGCCGATCGTCGCTCCGGTGATCGACTACGACAAGCGGATCAACGGTCCGGGCTTCCTCGGCGGCGAAGTGCGCTTCGAGGCAAACATCACGCATCTCGACCGCGAGGCTACGGATTTCCAGGCGATCCCGCGCACGGGCTCCTACTACTTCAACCCCACGGTCAACGGGACGACCTATTCGCTCTACGAGACCTGCACCACCTTCACGCGCAGCACCTGCATCATCCGCGGCTTGGCGGGCAGCAACACGCGCGCATCGGCGCAGCTGTCATGGCGCCGGACATTCATCGACGATGCCGGCCAGGTGTTCACGCCCTTCGCCTATCTGCGCACCGACGCCTTCTTCGTCGACCCGCGTAATTCCGGCTATCAGAACGCCCTGGCGCAGACGATCAGCACCACGGATTCGGATTTCTCAGGGAGGGTCATGCCGGCGGTGGGACTCGATTACCGCTATCCCTTCGTGAGCAATTTCGGCCCCCTCGGCGTTCATACGCTCGAACCCATCGCGCAGGTCGTGATCCGTCCGAGCGAGACCCATATCGGCCGCCTGCCCAACGAGGACGCGCAGAGCCTCGTCTTCGACGACACGTCGCTGTTCGAATGGGACAAGTTCTCCGGCTACGACCGCGTCGAGGGCGGCGTCCGCACCAATCTCGGCGCACAATACTCGGTTGTGACGCCGTCGGGCTGGTACGCGAACGTGATGTTCGGCGAATCCATCCAGGTCGCCGGGGTCAACTCGTTCCGGCGCGGCGACCTCGCGAATGTCGGCCTCGATTCCGGCCTCGAGCGTCGGGAATCCGATTATGTCGGACGGTTCCAGCTGTCACCGAACCAGAACATCAGCTTCGTCAGCCGCGCGCGCTTCGAACAGCGGGACTTCTCCGTCAACCGCATGGAGACGGGCGTCATCGCGCGCCTCGCACCTTTCGCGCCCATCGACCTGTCGATGTTCTACTCCTACTACGCTGCCCAGCCCCTGCTCGGTTTCAACAACCGCAGAGAAGGCCTGACCGCGTCGGCGACCTACCACATCACCCCGAACTGGTTCGTCACCGGCTCGGCCCTCGTCGATCTCACGCACTATCTCGACGTGCGCGATAATTTCGCCAACGCCTACACGTCCTATCTCGCCAATCCCGTCGGCGCGGCGCCCGTCTATACCAATCCCGGCCGCGCGAACCTCGCCGGCTTGAG
The DNA here is from genome assembly GCF_054817845.1 of Methylobacterium sp. CM6241. NCBI lineage: Bacteria > Pseudomonadati > Pseudomonadota > Alphaproteobacteria > Hyphomicrobiales > Methylobacteriaceae > Methylobacterium > Methylobacterium sp. CM6241. Next base: position 2,162,657 of record NZ_CM139246.1, on the reverse strand, counting down.
CATCGGCGGCGGTTATCAGGACGAGTGCACCACCTTCTCGCTCAACTACATCGTCTCTCCCACTGCTGCGGCCCTCGGCGTCACGGAGCGCAACCGCACCGTGCTGCTGCGCGTCGAGTTGAAGACCCTCGGCGAAGTCGACCTGCGCCAGAACGTCAACATCGCGAGCACGGCCGACGGCATCGCGGCGACCCGGTGAGATTGGGCGAGAGCCCGGTCTCGCCTTCATTCGGCGACGAAACAGGCCATGACGGTGCATAGACCCATTGCGCTCACGATGGGCGATCCGGCCGGTATCGGTCCGGAGATCGCTCTCATGGCCTGGCTGGCCCGGGACGAAGGGGCCGGGCTTCCGCCTTTCTTCCTCATCGGCGATCCCGATTTCATCGAGGGGCGGGCCAGCAGCCTCGGCTTTCAGGTTCCGGTGGCGGAGGTCGGACCCGATCTCGCAGTCGAGGTCTTTCCCCGCGCACTCCCGGTGATGCCCTTGCCGAGCGGCACCCGGGTCGGCGCCGTGGCCGGACGACCGAGTGCGGCGGATGCCGGCGCGACCCTCGAATCGATCATGACGGCAGTCGGTCTGGTCCGGTCTGGCGAGGCGATCGCCCTCGTGACCAATCCGATCGCGAAATACGTCCTGACCAGCGTCGGCTTCGCCTATCCCGGTCATACGGAGTTCCTCGCGGCCCTCGCGGTGGAGCCCGGCAAAGCCGCGCCCCTTCCGGTGATGATGCTGTGGAGCGAAACGCTCGCCGTGGTCCCGGTGACGATTCACGTCGCCCTGCGCCGGGTGCCGGACCTGTTGACTCAGGACCTCGTGGTCCAGACGGCGCGGATCGTGGCGCGCGACCTCACCGAGCGGTTCGGAATCGCCCATCCGCGCCTTGTCCTGTCGGGGCTGAACCCGCATGCGGGCGAGGCCGGCACGATGGGAACGGAGGACCGCGACGTGCTCGAACCCGCCGTGGCGCAACTTCAGAACGAGGGGATCGATATCAGGGGTCCGCTTCCGGCGGACACGCTGTTTCATCCCCGCGCCCGGGCGACCTACGACGTCGCGCTGACACCGACCCATGACCAGGCGCTGATCCCGATCAAGACCATCGCTTTCGACGACGGCGTGAACGTCACCCTCGGCCTGCCCTTCATTCGGACCTCCCCCGACCACGGCACGGCCTTCGACATCGCCGGCAAGGGCATCGCGCGGCCGGACAGTCTCATCGGCGCCCTGCGCCTTGCCGCCAGACTTGCAGGTCAGCACTCTTGAGCGACGACGGTCTCCCGCCCCTGCGCGATGTCGTGCTGAAACACGACCTCGCGCCGAAGAAGGCGCTTGGACAGAACTTCCTGTTCGACCTCAACCTCACCGGCCGCATCGCACGCGCGGCCGGCCCGCTCGAGGGCGTCACGGTGGTGGAGGTGGGGCCCGGCCCCGGCGGCCTGACGCGCGCCCTCCTCTCGGCGGGCGCCGCCCGCGTGGTGGCGATCGAGCGCGATCCGCGCGCCCTCCCCGCCCTCGCCGAGATCGCCGCGCATTACCCCGGTCGTCTCGATGTCGTCGATGCCGACGCGCTTCGGTTCGACCCGCGCCCCCTCGTCGGCGACGGGCCGGTGCGGATCGTCGCCAACCTTCCCTACAATGTCGGGACACCGCTGCTGACCGGGTGGCTCACCGAAGCGTCATGGCCGCCCTGGTGGGAATCCCTCACGTTGATGTTCCAGCGCGAGGTGGCTGAACGGATCGTCGCGGACGAATCCGACCGTGCGAATTACGGACGCCTGGGCGTTCTCTGCGGCTGGCGCACCGAGGCGCATATCCTGTTCGACGTGGCGCCCTCGGCCTTCGTACCGCCACCGAAGGTGACATCGAGCGTGGTCCATTTGAGGCCGAGGCACACGCCCCTCCCCTGTTCGGTGGCGGCGCTCGAGCGAGTGACGCGCGCGGCGTTCGGTCAGCGCCGCAAGATGCTACGCCAGAGCCTGAAGGCCGCCACCCCCGACCCGGCGCGCCTGCTCGACGCGGCGGGAATTGTGGAGACGGCTAGAGCGGAAGAAGTACCGGTGGCGGGCTTCGTCGCGATGGCGCGAGCGCTGGACTGATCGCGCCGACGCTCGGCCGCTCAGAACTTTCCGAGCATCGGGAAATCGACGTTCAAGGCGGATTCGGCCGCAAGCGGCGCCTCGCGGCGGCGCGGCTTGCGGTTGATGACCTGTTTCAGCTTCGATTTCAGCACCGACATATCGAACGGCTTCAGGATGAAGGCGTCTGCGCCGGCCTGGTGAGCGAGGTTGATGTCCTCGAAATCGAAGGAGGCTTCGGTGAGGATGAAAGGCGTGTTCATCAGCGCATCGTCACCGCGGATTTCGCGCAGCAATGTCAGCCCGTCCATCGGCTCCATGGCCAGATCCGAGATGACCAGGGCGTATTTACGCTCGCGCAGCCGCTCCAACGCGTCGGGGCCGCTGGTCACGCCATCGACGTCGGGGAAACCGATTCGCGTCATCAGAAGGATGACGAGCTTCAACAGTTTCTCCTGATCGTCGACAATCAGGATCGGTGGCGTCTCGCTCATGGGCTTTCGAAGCTCAGGGTCGGATATCCGACGTCAGGAAGGCTGAGATGGAATATCAGACGAAAAGATGGTCGATACCCTGTTTGGCCATGGATTCGGCCTGGAGTGCAACCGCGAGAGAATGGATGACCCCGGCTTTCGGCGTGCCGCGCTGAAACATCGGCAGCAAGCCGGCCTTCTGGAAGACCGCGTCGTTCGCGGGGTTGCGGATGACGGTCACGAACGAGTTGACGAATTCCCGCTTCACGATCTCGCGCCACTCGACGATCTGGACGTCGCGATGCCGGGTGTCGTTGCTGATCCGGCCGAACGTGTCGTTCACGGAGGTGCGCTCGCCCTCGATGATCTGGGCGGCGAAATTCTGTTCCACCAGCAGGAAACTGGTGATCACCGAAAATTCGTTCTTCTTCTGAGCCTGACGGGTGATCTCGCCGAGCTGACGCGTCCGGCCTGCCGCGTCCGCCGCGAGATTCAGGCGGGAGAAGTAGATGAGGTGGACAAGGGTCGTCCGCTTGCTCTTCATGATCCCCGCCCGTTGCGCTCACGGCTGGATGATAATCGGCACAGGCATAACGCTGGGTAAACGACGCGCCAAGCTTTTACGGAACCGGCAAAAGCTGCCGGGTGCCTCGGGGAAAAGGCCATTCTTGCCGGCCGGCCATAAATATTATCTCGTTATTTCAATGGCTTAGATTTGGCATCCCGCTTGCGGATGATGGCATGAACCAGTTTCGGTCCACGTCATTTTCAACAAAGGTTGCCGGTCATGGATGTGTTTTCCGCGCTGCAGACGGCGGTCTCGGGCATGAAGGCCCAGGGCTTCTCTCTGGAGAACATCTCCGGCAACATCGCGAACTCGCAGACCACGGGCTTCAAGCGCGTCGATACCAGCTTCGTCGACCTCGTCGCCGAGCAGGCGCCCGATCGTCAGGTCTCCGGCAGCGTCAGGGCCAATTCCGTTCTGACCAACTCGATTCAGGGCAACATTATCGCCACCGAGATCCCGACCAACATCGCCTTGAACGGGCCGGGTTTCTTCGCCGTGCAGACGAAGACCGGCGACGTCAACGGTCAGACATCGTTCTCGCCAGGCAACCTTTACACGCGCCGAGGCGACTTTAAGCAGGATGACGAAGGCTATCTCCGCAATGGCGGCGGCGCCTTCCTGACCGGAACCAGTATCGATCCGTCGACCGGACTCGCTACCGGTGAAGGCCCGATCCAGATATCGGGATTGCCCGTGCCGGCCAAGCCGACGACCGCCATCAACTACGCGGCCGATCTGCCTAAAGCACCTAAAGTATCGCTGGTTGGAGCGAGTCTTCCGAACTCAACCAATCCAGTCAACGTCAGTAACACAGCCAGGACGGGAACAGTCAGCGCAGAGGATGCCGGCGTCTTTATCGCAGGTAGCCTTGATGGACCTTTGTTGACTGCCTACTCGGCCAGCGGAGCACCCGTTACCGTGAACGCACGGTGGGCAAAAGTCCAAAACGAAACGCCTGCTACCGCCACGGAAGCCGGCAAGCCAGATGTTTGGAACCTATTTTACGCGAATAGCAGCACGGTCCCAGGCGCGGCCTCGTCTTGGACGAATGTCGGAACGGCGTTTCAATTCGATGCTACCGGAAGACTGACGAGCCCCGCCACCAGTTCCATTGCGATTAACGACCTCTCCGTCGACAATATCAATGTCGGAGACATAACCTTTAACTATGGCGCGGCGGGTTTGACGGCACATGGCAAGGAGGGAATAACGACATCGACGCTCGGACAGAATGGCTTTAGCTCCGGCACACTGAATAGCCTTTCAGTTAGTGATAGCGGCGAGGTGTTGGGCAGCTACAGCAACGGCAACACCGTTTCTCTGGCCAAAATTAAGGTCGTGCAGTTCGCAAATGCCGACGGGTTGAAGGCTGATTCTTCCGGCAACTATCGCCAGACCCTCGATTCTGGGGAACCGCTTACAGGCCTTAATGCCACGAAAATCATAGGTCAAAACATCGAGCAGTCGAATACGGACATTGCGAGTGAATTCTCGAAGATGATCGTAACCCAACAGGCCTATTCTGCGAACACGAAGGTCATCTCGACCGCGCAGGATATGATGTCCGCGTTGATCAACATCATCCGCTGAGGTCCGATTTTTCCGGTGACGTAGAGGGAGGGCAAGCGTGTCGTTATCAGCCCTGAACACGGCCGCGGCCGGCCTGAAGACCACTCAGGCCGCCATCGGCATCGTCTCGCAGAACATCGCGAATGTCGGCACCGCCGGCTATGTGAAGCGCTCGCTCGACACTGTCGCGCAGGGGCCCGGCAATTCCGGCGTCGCCATCGGCACGATCAACCGGGTCTTCGACGAGAATTCGTTGAAGCAGCTGCGGCTGGAGACGTCTGGCGCGGCCTATACGGGCATGATGGCGGACGTCCGGACCCAGCTCGACAAGCTCTACGGCACACCCGGTACGACGAGCGCCCTCGACGGGGTGATGAACAGCTTCACCCTGTCGCTCCAGACCCTCGGCGCTGCCCCGGACTCCGCGCCTGCCCGCTCCGCCGTGGTCGCGGCGGCATCGAACCTCGCGACGAAGATCGGCAGCATCGCGGAGGGGGTCCAATCCCTGCGCACTGCGACCGAGAGCCAGCTGTCCAACGATACGTCGGCGGCTAGCGCCCTGCTCTCGTCCATCGCCCAACTCAACGTCAAGATCGCGGCCACCAGCGACGATGGGTCCAAGGTCGCCCTGCTCGATCAGCGCGACCAGGCCCTCAATTCCCTCTCCGGCTATCTCGACGTGCAGGCCTCGGTGCAGCGCGACGGGACCGTCACGGTCATGACCAATTCCGGCATGACCCTGGTGGACCGGGCCAGCGCGGCGACTTTGAGCTTCGACGGCCGCGGCACGCTCGGCCCCGAGGACAGCTACTCCGCGGACCCGGCTCAGCGCGGCGTCGGAACCATCACGGCGACCACGCCGGGCGGCGGAACGATCGATCTGGTGGCCTCGAACGCGATCCGTTCGGGCTCGCTGGCTGCTGGAATCGAACTGCGCGATACGGTTCTGCCCCAGGCTCAGCGCCAGCTCGACGATCTCGCGGCGGGCCTGTCGCGGTCGCTGTCCGATAGCTCGGCGGTGGGCACGCCTGCGACGGCGGCGGGCGGGGCGGGATTCGACATCGACCTGACCGGCCTGAGCGCCGGCAATGCCATCACGATCAGCCTCAAGGACGCCAACGGCGCCCAGCGCAACCTGATCCTGGTTCCGTCCAACCTGACTCCGCCCGCCGCCGTGAACCGGACCGATGTCACCGACCCGCTGGCGACCATCGTCCCGTTCACGGTGGGAAGCGACCCGGCGAAGTTCGGCACCGAGATCGCAGCCGCCCTCGGCTCGCCCTTCAGTGTCTCCTCCAACCCCACGGTCGGCAAAGGTGGCGTCAGGATCCTAGCCCCGGCGAACGGGACCACGACGATCCAAGGGATCAGCGCGAGCGTCACCCAGTCCAAAACGGCCGATGAGGTGACGAACGGCCAGCCGCAGATCGCGCTCTTCGTGGATGGCGGCGGCAAGTCCCGCCTCTTCACCGGCTCGTTCGATGGCGGCTCGCAGCTGACGGGCTTTGCCCAACGCATCGCCGTGAACCCGGCGGTGGCGGCAAAGACCGAATCGCTGGTGAAGATGTCGTCATCCACTCCGGCCGACGACGTAACGCGACCGCAATACCTCTACGACGCGCTCACGACCACCAGTCGGACCTTCTCGGCGGCGAGCGGGATCGGGGGCATCAGCGCCCCCTTCACGACCTCGGTTCAGGACTTCACCCAGAAGATCATCGACGCCCAGGGCGCCGCCACAGCGACCGCACAGTTTCTCGACGAAGGGCAGAGCATCGCCCTTGCCACGGCCCAGGGCCGGTTCGCGAGCACATCCGGCGTCAAGATCGACGAGGAGATGTCGAAGCTCGTCGGATTGCAGACGGCCTATACCGCCAATGCCCGCGTCCTCACGGCCGCGCGCGACATGTTGGACACGCTCCTCCGGATCTAGAGCCTCGTTCCGGCATCCGGTTCTTCCGAAACGTGGTTTCCACGGTTCGGGTCAATTCTCCGGCGTCTTTCATCGGTCAAACCCGTGAAGACCCTTTCGCCGAGGTCACGATGACGATCAGCGCCTTCACGGCAGGCACCTATTTCCAGGACCGCAACACGGCGAATCTGGTCAGCCAGAAGGCGCGCCTTGAAACATTGACGGCCCAGCTCACCACGGGACGCAATGCGGAGACGTATGGCGGCATTGGCTCGGCGCGAACCACCAGCCTCTCTGCCCACGCCTCGCTGAGCGCGCTCGATGGCTACGATGCCGCGATCAACGCGAACACGACGCGGGTGACCGTCGCCAGTTCGGCGGTGACACAGCTCTCCAACCTCAGCGGCATCGTCCAGGGTTCGTTGAATAGCGGGTCGATCGCGTCCGGTTCGAACGCCGTGCAGGTAGCCAGGAACAGCCTGGACGCCGCCGTGGACGCCTTAAACCAGGACGTCGCCGGCAATTACATCTTCGGCGGTCGCGATTCGGACGCTCCGCCCGTCGCCTCGTCGGATGCGATCCTCAACGGCATACCCGGCCGTAACCTCGACGGCCTCAAGACCGTGGTCAGCGAACAGATCGCCGCCGACCTCGGTCCGAATGGCAATGGCCGCATCGCCACGAGCGTGTCGGGCTCCACCGTGACGGTCAGCGAAGAGGATCTCGGCGCGGGAGGCACGGAAGCACGAGCGAATTTCGGCTTCAGCCTCGTCTCTGCGGCCAGCTCGAACCCGGCGGCCATCACGGCGGGCCCGATGACGGCGCGCACGAATCCGGCCGTGACCTTCTCCGTGGCCAATGCGCCGGCGGAAGGCGACCGCATTCGCGTGGCGATCAACCAGCCCGACGGAACCCAGACTTTCACCGACCTGATCGTTACCGCCAATCCTCCGGCGGACGCCACGAATACGATTCCGCTCGGCACTGCCGCCGACACCGCCGCCGCCCTCACCAAGAGATTCGAGAACCAGGCCGTTTCCAGCGTCCAGGGCAAGGCCTCCCTTGGGCTCGCCGCGAATTTCGGCACCGGCACGCCGGCCTCGGTGGAGCTGGCCGTAAAAGCCCCTCCGGCAGCGGGTGACACGCTGACCTTCAAGCTCGCGCTTCGCGACGGTACCACGCAGACGATCACGCTGACCGCGAAGGCGAATGCGGATGCGAAGTCCACCACCGAGTTCTCGTTGACCGGTGACGTCGCGGCCAACATCTCGACCGCCCTGTCGAACGCGCTGAAGGAGACGGCCGGGACGACCCTCTCGGCGAGTTCGGCGTCGCGCGCCACCCAGGATTTCTTCGCCGGGTCGAAGACCGAGGGGTTTGCACCGCGCCGCGTATCCGCGGACGGGAACGGCTACGCGGAAGGGGCCAGCACCGGGACCGTCATCTGGTACACCGGCGACGATACCTCGACCGATCCACGGGCGACGGCGTCGGTGCAGATCGGTTCGGACCGGAAGATCGGAATCGGAGCCCAGGCCAACGAGGCGCCGATCCGCGCGGTCCTCGCCGGGATCGCGCAGGTCGCGGTGCAAAGCTTCACCACTACGCAGACCGGAACGCCGGAGGCGGCACGCTACCTCGCCGTCTCGGAACGTTCACGCTCGCTCCTCACCTCCACCGCCGGGCGCGAGGGAATACAGTCCATCGCCAGCGATCTCAGCCTGGCGGCCAAGACCATGACGGAGACGAAGGCCGACAACCGCGCCGCCAGGGCCGCCCTTCATGACAGTCTCGACGGCGTCGATACGGTCTCCCTCGAGGAAGTCACCGCGAAGCTCCTGGCACTCCAGAACCAGCTTCAGGCGAGCTACCAAGTGACCTCGATGCTCTCGAAACTGACTCTGACGAACTACCTCTCCTGAATCAGGCAGCCGCCAAGCCGCGCTTGCGCAGCAGCGGATCGATGCTCGGCAGGCGGCCGCGGAAGGCGATGTAGGCCTCACCGGGATCGCGCAGGTTTCCGGCGCCGTAGACGAACTTGCGCAGCCGCGCCGCCGTCTCGGGATCGAAGATATCGCCCGCCTCGCGGAACGCGTCGAAAGCGTCGGCATCGAGCACCTCGGACCAGAGGTAGCTGTAATATCCCGCCGCATAACCGTCGCCGGAGAAGATATGGGCGAAATGCGGCGAGCGGTGCCGCATAGAGATCTCCGCCGGCATGCCGATGCGCTGAAGCGCGTCGGCCTCGAAGGCCAGGACATCGAGCCCGTCCTCGCCGCCGCTCGACAGGTGCAGCGTCATGTCGACGATGGCCGAGGCGGTGTATTCGATGGTGGAGAAGCCCTGGTTGAAGGCCCGCGCCGCCAAGAGGCGCTTCAGCAACTCCTCCGGCATCGGCTCGCCCGTGCGGTGATGCCTGGCATGGGCGCGCAGGACCTGAGGCTGTTCGAGCCAGTGCTCATAGAGCTGCGAGGGCAGTTCCACGAAATCGCCGGCCACCGCCGTGCCCGAGAGGAGCGGATAGGTGACGTCCGAGAGAAGGCCGTGGAGCGCATGGCCGAACTCGTGGAACAGGGTGCGCGCGTCGTCGAAGGAGAGCAGCGGTGTCTCACCCTCCGGCGCCTTGGCGAAGTTCATCACGTTGACGATGATCGGCGTGATGGTGCCGTTGAGCCGCTCCTGTGAGCGGAAGGCGCTCATCCAGGCACCGCTGCGCTTCGAAGACCTGGCGAAATAATCGCCGAGGAAGATGCCGACCTCGGACCCGTCGGCATTGCGCACCACCCAGGCCCGCACATCGGGGTGGTAGCGGGGAAAGTCGGTGAGTTCCTCGAAGCGCAGGTCGAACAAGCGCGAAGCCGTGTCGAAGGAGGCCGCGATGACACCGTCGAGGGGCAGGTAGGGCTTGATCTCGCCCTCGTCGAGATCGTGCTCGGCCCGCCGCAGCTTCTCGGCATAGTGGCGCCAATCATGCGGCCCCAGGGCGATATTGGCCCCTTCGGACGTGGCCAGGGCCTGCAGGCGGTCGCGCTCGGTGCCGGCACGGGCATGGGCCGGCGTCCAGACGTTGCGCAGCAATTCCATCGCGGCGTCGGGCGAGCCCGCCATGGTGTCTGACAGTTTGAAATGGGCAAAGCTGTCGAAGCCGAGCAGGCGAGCCCGCTCCGCGCGGAGGGCGATGATCTCGGCGATGATGGCCCGGTTGTCCGTGGCGCCGCCGCTCTCGCCACGCCGGATCCAGGCCTGATAGGCCTTCTCGCGCAGGTCACGCCGGGTCGAGAACACCAGGAACGGCTCGATCAGCGAGCGCGACAGGGTGATGATGTGCGCATGCTCGTCGCCCCGATCCTTGGCGGCGCTGGCGGCAGCGGAGCGAAGGAACTCGGGGAGCCCGGCGAGATCCTCCTCACCGTCGAGGGGGAGGATGAACGCGCCCTCATCGGCCAGCAGGTTCTGGCTGAACGTGGTCCCGAGTTCGGCCATCCGCCCCGCGATCTCCGCCATCCGGGTCTTCGCCTCAGCGGCAAGATCGGCACCGGCGCGGCGAAAGCGCGTGCGGTAGCGGTCGAGCACGCGGCGCTCCTCGTCGCCGAGGGCCTCCGCATCCGGATCGACGGCGGAGATCCGCGCCCAGAGCAGCGGGTTGAGATAGATCGCGCTGCCATGGCGCGCGAGGCGTGGGGTGATCGCCCGCTCCACCGCCTGGAGCTCAGGGCTGGTGTTGCTGCCGCTGAGGTTGAAGAAGACGGAGGCGACGCGGTCGAGATCGAGGCCGGCGCGCTCCAGGGCCTCGACGGTGTTGGCGAAACGTGCCGGCTCGGTGTTGCCGGCAATGGCGGCGATCTCGGCATCATGCGCGTCGAGTGCGGCTTCGAAGGCGGGGAGGAAATGCTCCGCGCGGATCCGCTCGAAGGGCGGAATGCCGAACGGCGTGTCCCATACGGCCTCGGCGAACGGTCCGATGTCCCGGGTCTCGGTGGCGGTTACGCTCGTCATGGTCGTCCTTCGGTGTCGTCCGGGCCTGTGCGGGGGAACCTAGTCATCCCGGCAAGCGAGCGCAAAGTGTCCCGTCGGCATTTTCGCCACGGTGTCACTCGGGTTTTCAACGAAGGGGCTTCCAGGCCTTGGGCGCTTGCACCCAAGCTCAGGCCGACGCAGGTTGCGCCCCGCCATGGCACCCCTGACCCGAACCACCTCCGTTTCCCTCCGTTCCGCCGGACTCGTGCTGGCGGCGGGCGGCTTCCTGGCCGCCGGCATCGGCGCGGCCACGGCACAGAGCCTTTCGGTCGATCTCGGTCAGGGCGGCGTCACCGAGCGAGCGCTCCAGCTCGTCGCCCTCATCACCGTCCTGGCGCTGGCGCCCTCGGTGCTGGTGATGGCGACCTCGTTCACGCGAATCGTCGTGGTGTTGTCGATCCTGCGTTCGGCCCTCGGAACGCAGAGCGCGCCGCCGAACGCCGTGATCACCAGCCTCGCGCTGTTCCTCACCGCCTTCGTGATGGCGCCGACGGCGCGCGAGGCCTATCGCACCGGGATCGAGCCGCTCATCGCGGGCCAGATCACCCAGGGCGTGGCGTTCGAGAGGGCCTCGGCTCCGTTCAAGACCTTCATGCTGCGCAACGTGCGCGAGAAGGACCTGAAGCTGTTCCTCGACATGGCGAAGGCCCCCGCCCCCGCCGGGCCGGAAGCCATCGGCCTGGAGATCGTCACGCCGGCCTTCATGATTTCGGAGTTGCGCCGCGCCTTCGAGATCGGCTTCCTGCTCTTCATCCCCTTCCTCGTCATCGATCTGGTCGTCGCCTCGATCCTGATGGCGGTGGGCATGATGATGGTGCCGCCGGCGACGGTGGCCCTGCCGTTCAAGCTGATCTTCTTCGTGCTGGTCGACGGCTGGACCCTCGTGGCCGGATCGCTGATCCAGAGCTACGGAAGCTGACGGCGGCAACCCAGAGACTCAGCCGTGCAGGTGATCCAGGATGGCGAGACCCGCCGGGGTCGCCTCGTAGCGCGCCCGCTGGGTTTTCTGATTGCGCTCGGTGACCGCCAGAAGCTCGGCCTCCCCGGACAGGGTCTCCACCGCACGCAGGACGAGGGCGTGCTCGACGCCGAAGACGCGGGCGAAGCTTCGGCTGTCGGCGGCGAGCTTCAGATGAAGGCCCGCGAGCAGACCGGCCTCCAGGGTGGAGAGGCCGGGCTGGAGGTCGGCGATAGAATCGGTGACGGCGAGAAAGGTCTCGGCGTCGGCAGGAGGCTCGCTCACGCGGCTTCCGCCGGACGGCGAAGCGACACCATGACCGATTTCGAGGTCGGCGTGTCGCTCTCCTTGCCGAAGGACGACAGGGGAACGAGCACGTTGAGCTCCGGGTAGTAACCGGCGAGACTGCCGCGCGGCATGTCGAAGGGCACGAGGCGAAAGCCTTCGGCCACCCGCACCACGCCGTCGTCATGGGTGCCGACGATATCGACGCGGTCGCCTGCGACGGCACGGATCTCGGCCAGGTCGTCGGGATGCGCGAACAGCACCTGACGCTCGCCGTAGACCCCGCGATAGCGGTCGTCGAGGCCATAGACGGTGGTGTTGTACTGATCGTGGCTACGGAAGGTCTGGAGCACGAAGGTGCCGGCCTTCGTCCGCGCCTGCTGGTGCTCCGTCGCCTCGGGCAAATGCTCGGCCGAGAAATTTGCCTTGCCGGTGGTCGTCTCGAAATTGCGCTCGGCAGCGAGGTTGCGCAGCATGAAGCCGCGCGGACGGCGGACGCGGGCGTTGTAACCGGCGAACCCCGGAATGGTCCGCTCGATTAACGCGCGGATGCCGTCGTAATCGTCGGCGAGGGCGGCCCAATCGACCTTGTCCGACCCGACGGTGGCCGCGGCCATGCCGGCGATGATCGCGATCTCCGAGCGCAGCTCCGACGAGGCAGGCTTGTTGATGCCGCCCGAGCCGTGGACCATGCTCATGGAATCCTCGACCGTGACGATCTGGATCTTGCCCTTCGAATTCCGGTCGATCTCGGTGCGGCCGATGCAAGGCAGCAGGTAGGCGACCCGGCCCGGCACCAGATGCGAGTGGTTGAGCTTGGTGGCGATGTGGACGGTGAGCTCGCAGGAAGCGAGCGCCTTGGCTACCAGCGCCGTATCCGGCGTGGCGCGGGCGAAATTGCCGCCGAGCCCGATGAAGGCCTTCGACGAACCGTCGAGCATGGCGCCGATGGCGCCGATGACGTTGTGGCCGTGCTTGCGCGGGGCGACGAAGCCGATCTCACGCTCCAGGGCGTCGAGCAGGGCGGCGGGCGGCTTCTCGTTGATGCCCACCGTGCGGTCGCCCTGCACGTTGGAATGGCCGCGCACGGGACAGAGGCCGGCGCCGGGACGGCCGATATTGCCGCGCAGGAGCATGACGTTGGTCATCTCCCGGATGGTGGCCACCGAGTGTTTGTGCTGGGTCACGCCCATGGCCCAGGTGCAGATGACCTTGTCGGCACCGAGATAGACGTCGGCCGCCACCTCGATATCGGCGCGGGACAGGCCGGACTGGTCCTCGATCGCCTCCCAGGTGGTCGCCTCCACGACCGCGCGATAGGCCTCATGCCCCTCGGCATGGTGGCTCAGGAAGGCGCGATCCAGGACGGAAGGCCGGCCAGCGGCGAGCGCCGCGCCGTCGGCGGCGAAGACCGCCTTGGCGATGCCGCGGAACACCGCCATGTCGCCGCCCGGACGCGGCTGGTAATAATGGCTCGCCACCGGGGCGCTGGCACCGCGCAGCATCTCCACGGTGTTCTGCGGATCGGCGAAACGCTCCAGACCGCGCTCGCGCACGGGGTTGTAGACCACGACGCGGGCGCCGCGGGTCGCCGCCTTGCGAAGGTCGCCAAGCATGCGCGGATGGTTGGTGCCGGGGTTCTGGCCGACCACGAAGATCGCGTCCGCCTTCTCGAAATCCTCGAGCAGCACGGTGCCCTTGCCTATGCCGATGGCCGCCTGGAGGGCGATGCCGCTGGCCTCGTGGCACATGTTGGAGCAATCGGGGAAGTTGTTGGTGCCGTAGAGCCGGGCGAACAGCTGGTAGATGTAAGCGGCCTCGTTGGAGGCGCGGCCGGAGGTATAGAACTCGGCCCGGTCGGGGCTGTCGAGACCACGCAGGGTGGCGCCGATCTCGGCGAAGGCCGCATCCCAGCTGACCGGCAGGTAGCGGTCGCTCGCTGCGTCGTAGCGCATGGGATGCGTCAGGCGGCCCTCGCCTTCGAGCGCGTAATCCGTCCATGTCCGCAGCGACGTCACCGTGTGCTTCGCGAAGAACTTCGGCGGCGTACGCTTGTCGGTCGCCTCCCACGAAACGGCCTTCACGCCGTTCTCACAGAACTCGAACGAGGAACCGTGCGCCGGGTCACCCCAGGCGCAGCCGGGACAATCGAACCCATCGGGCTGGTTGGCCTTGAGCATGGCGCGGGCCCCGGAGAGCGGGGCGCGGCTGCTCAGCAGGTGCTTGCCGCAGCTCTTCAGCGCGCCCCAACCGCCAGCGGCGGAGGAACGCTTGGGGGACGCGACCGGGTGATCCATGAACGATCCTGGCTCGGCAAAAAATGGCCTGGACGGCGGAATCGCCATGCGAAACCACGTCCTCTACCACCAGCGATATCGCACCGCACACGGGTCACTCAAACACGGATAAACGCGGGCCAGTCATGCGCTTACGACGATGCAATGGCGCGAAACCAAGCAGTCTTTCGAAGTTCTAAACTCGCCCCCGCGTCAGACGCATGGACCGCATGCGACGAAAGCCGGGTTAGATCTCGCGCGTCTTGAGTAGCACCCGGCCGACACAGGTTCGTGCCGCGATGCGGAAGACGGTCCTGCCGCGTCATCACCCTTTTGGAGTGAGACGCCGAGGATCCGGGCTTTCTCAAAAGACTAAGCGGCAGCTGTCGCGAGTTTGGCCAGCGTCGCCGCGTCCCGGCCGACGATCGTCGACAGGTCGCGAGCACCTTCCGCGGCGAGTTTTCTGAGCAAGCCGGCTTTGATCGATCCGACGAGCCCGGGACCGGCATAGACCAGCGCAGAGTAGAGCTGCAGCAGGCTCGCCCCTGCGAGGATCTTGGTCCAGGCCGCCTCGGCCGAGTCGATGCCGCCCACGCCGATGAGCGGGATGGTGCCGCCCACCCGCAGGTAGGTCTCCGCCAGGAGGCGGGTCGCCGGCTCGAAAAGCGGACGCCCGGAGAGGCCTCCGGTCTCCCTGGCCAGGGAGGCGTCGGCGAGACCGGCGGGCCGTGCGATGGTGGTGTTGGAGACCACGAGCCCCTGCACCTTCCTCCGCAAAGCGGTGGCGACGATGGAATCGAGCGCTTCGAGCGAGATATCGGGGGCGATCTTCAGCAGAATCGCAGTCCCGGCGGAGGCCTTGTCGCGAGCCTCGACCACGCGTCCGAGCAGATCATCCAGGAACGCTTCGCCCTGAAGGTCACGCAGGCCGGGCGTGTTCGGCGAAGAGACGTTGACGGTGACAAAGGCGACATGCGGCGCCAATGCCGAGGTGCAGGCCACGTAATCGGCGATCCTGTCGCTCGACTCCTTATTGGCGCCGATATTGACTCCGACCAATCCGGTCCGGCCGTTTCTCGCCGCGAGGCGACCGCGCACGATGTCGAGCCCTTCGCTGTTGAGGCCGAAGCGGTTGATGACGGCGCCGTCGGCGCTGAGACGGAACACGCGCGGGCGTGGATTGCCACCCTGAGGCTTCGGAACGACGCCGCCGACCTCCACGAAGCCGAAGCCCAGGCCGAGCAGCGCGTCGGGCACCTGCGCGCCCTTGTCGAATCCTGCCGCCAGTCCGACCGGGTTGGGGAACCGACGGCCGAAGGCATCAACCGCGAGCCTCGGATCGTCCGGGGCCGGCTTGCGGGGTGGCAGAAGAGCCAGCCCACGTAAGGTGAGGTTGTGCGCCGTCTCGGCGTCGAGACCATGCAGGATCGGCTTTGCGAGGGGAAAGAGCGCGCCGATCATACCGATGCTCCGGTCGAGGGAGTAGTGGGCGAAACCAGATCGGCGGGAAACAGATGCCGGCCGTCCGGCCCGATCGGAAGATCGGTGACGGACCTGACCGCATCGAGCCGGAGGTCGCCGTAGAGATGCGGGAACAGCGCCCCGCCGCGCGAGGGCTCGTAGCGAAGGGCATCTCCCAACGCATCGGCGTCGATCCCGACGAGGACGAGATCGGGAACACCGGTGAAATGCCGAGATGCAGTTTCAGCCACTTGGTCGGCGGTGGAGAAATGAATGAACCCATCAGCGCGGTCGACCGGAGCACCGGTGAACCGGCCCGCTTCCTCGGCCTCGCGCCACAAGGCACGCGGGCATATCTTGTAGATCATTGACATCGCGCGTTGCCTTCCGGTTCGACCGCGACCGCGATAGAACGGGCAGGCATCCGTCGCAACCAGCGGCTATTTCTACCTTTGGTCGTGAGTTTGTAATTTCTCCATCTCAAGGATAGTGGCGGCGCGCCGTTGCTTCCGCCGCTTTTTAGTTCTACTTTCCTAAAGCTAGGCTGGATGTCTTAGCCATTCTGATCGAGTCTCGCCATGCTGTCCCACGAGCAGATCTGGACCGCGATCGACCGTCTCGCGGAACGCCATGGATTCTCCGCTTCGGGTCTCGCGCGCCGTGCGGGGCTCGACGCCACGAGCTTCAACCGCTCGAAGCGGATCGGGCCGGACGGGCGCAAGCGCTGGCCCTCCACCGAATCGGTGTCGAAGGTACTCGCGGCCACCAATGCGACGCTGGACGATTTCCTTCGCCTCATCGAGGCACGGGAAGGCATGCCGCGCACCATGGTGCCGCTGATCGGCATGACTCAGGCAGGCGCGGGCAGGCTCTTCACTGAGGAAGGCATGCCCACCGGCGGGCCGGGCTGGGAAGAAATCGAGTTTCCCGATCTCGGTGAGGATCGCGCTTTCGCCCTCGAAGTGCAGGGCGATTCCATGGAACCGCTCTACCGCGATGGCGACGTGCTGATCGTGTCTCCCACCGCCAGCGTCCGCAAAGGCGACCGCGTGGTGGTGCGGCTGGCCAGCGGCGAAGTGCTGGCCAAGGAATTGCGCCGCAAGACCGCCCGGACGATCGAGTTGCTGTCGCTCAACCCGAGCCACCCGGAACGCATCGTCCAAGTGGCGGAGATCGCCTGGATCGCGCGAGTGATGTGGGTGCGGCAGTAGACATCGTGGGGAGACTCCGCGACGTCTTGGCGCTTCCGTCCGATGCGACTAACGCTGGAGCCCGTTCCGCTCCGACAGGCCTGGATACAGCATGGCGTTGCACGATCTGGACGGCGAACGGGATGAGGCTTCGAGCCCGCCTATCGATCTTCGCTCGGCCCTGGATGCCAGCGCCCTTCCCACGCTGCTGATCGACCAATCCAAGACGACGATCGTTGCGGCCAATCCCGCTTTTGCCCGGTTGACTGGCCACGATACCGGGGATCTCGTCGGACGCGATGCCCATCTGCTTCTCGGTGCCAATACCGACAAGGACGCTCGCGCCGCTTTCGCCGCTGCGTTGGCAGGGACGCGGCCGGAGGGAATCGAGGTGCTGGCCTGGCGCAGGAACGGCTCGACCTTCTGGGCCGAGATCTTCGCAGCCCGCCTGCCCGATACCGACCTTCTCCTCGTCCAGGTGATCGACGTGACCAGGCGGAGGGATGCGGAGGGTGCGCTGGCTTTGTCGCGGCAACGCGAGGCGCTGGGCCTGCTCACGAACAGCGTCGCTCACGAGTTCAACAACTTCCTGCAGATCCTCATCGGCTATATCGACGGGCTGAAGCGACGTCTCGGCGACCGCGAGGAACCCTTCATCCAACGGGCGGTGATACGCTCCACCGACGCGGTGGAGCGGGCGACGATCCTGACGCGCCAGCTTCTGACCTTCTCGCGGCGGATCGCGCCGGATGTCCGCCCGGTCGATATGAATGCTCTCATCACCGCCTTCGCCGCGCGCATGCAAGCGACGCTTCCCCCGGGGGTCACCCTGACGATCCGCACCGCACCGGACCTGCCAAACGGGCTCACCAACCCGACTCAGGTGGATCTGGCCCTGTCCCATATCGTCGCCAACGCCTGCGAGGCGATGCCGTCCGGCGGAAGCATCGAGATCGCGAGTTTCCTGGTGCCTCCGAGCGACCCGGCGATCCGCCGCCCGGGCGACGGTGCGGTCGGTCTTTCCGTCCGCGATACCGGGCACGGGATGACACCGGAGATGGCGGCACGGGCGCTCGCGCCCTTCATCACGACGCGCGAGGCCGGACGGGGAGCGGGGCTCGCCATCGTCCACGGCCTGGTGAAGCGTCAGAACGGGACCGTGTCTCTCGACAGCAAGCCCGGCGAGGGAACGACGGTCCGGATGATTTTTCCCGCCGCTCTCTGAAATGCACCGGCTTTCTCAAGTCTCGCCGTCATTACAAAAGCAGGGCGCGGCCGGACTAAAACTCGTCGTCGAACGTCACCATATAAGATCCGGCATTCCCGCCGGGACTCTCTCAGACTTCGTTCAGAGGCGTATTCATGTTCATCCCCTCCACGCGTCGCACCCGCGCCGCGACCGTCTTCGCGCTCGCCGCGATGCTGGCCGTTGCTGCGCCCGTTGCCGAGGCCCGTCCAGGCGGCGGCGGTGGCATGGGCTCGCGCGGCTCGAAGACCTACAACGCGCCTTCGTCCACGAACACGGCGCCGAGCGCTGCGCCGATCCAGCGCTCGCAGACGCAGCCCGGTTCGACCATGGGTAATCCCGGCATGACGAGCGCTGCTACGCAGCGTCCTCGCTTCGGTGGCGGCTTCATGGCCGGCCTTCTCGGCGCCGGCCTCCTTGGAGCGCTCCTGGGTGGTGGCTTCTTCGGTGGTCTCGGCGGCATCGCCTCGATGATCGGCCTGCTGCTGCAGGTCGGCCTCATCGTGATGGTCGTCGCCTTCGCGGTGCGATGGTTCCGTCGCCGTCAGGGCAATCCGGCTCCCGCCGGCATGGCCCGCTCCAGCATGTCGGGCAATTCGAACCCGTCGGGCTACGGCTCGACGCCCGGCGTGGGTGCTGGTCCCGCCATGGGCGCCGGTTCGGCCATGGGTGCTGCTCCGCGCGGCGCGCCGCAGCCGACGGTCGGCAAGGTCGATATCGGCCCGGGCGACTTCCAGAGCTTCGAGATCGCTCTGAATGACGTGCAGGCGGCCTATGGCCGTGGCGACGTCGCTGCGTTGCGCAACCTCGCGACACCGGAAATGGCAGGCTACTTTGCCGATGAGCTGCGTGGCAACGAATCCCGCGGGGTCGTCAATCGGATCTCGAACGTGAAGCTTCTGCAGGGCGACCTGTCGGAATCATGGAGCGAGGGCCGCATGGAATACGCCACGGTGGCGATGCGCTACGCCATTACCGACGTGACGATCGACCTTCGGACCAACCAGACCGTCGAGACCGGCGAGCCGGAGGCCCTGGAGTTGTGGACCTTCGTGCGCGAGCGCGGCGGGCGCTGGATCCTCTCGGCGATCCAGCAGGGTCGCTGATCGCCTCACTGGTTTGACGGAATCGAAAGGGCCGCGCGGTGCAAACCGCGCGGCCTTTTCTCATGAAGCCTACGCGCAGGATCAGGCGGCGCGCTTCTGATAATCCTTGATGTCGGTAAAGCGGACCTTCGGCGCGCGTTCTTCCTCGTAGCGGAGGGAGAAGGCGGTGGTCGCCATGAAGACGGGCGCGCCGTCGAGATCGCTCGCCATGGCAGAGCCATGAGTACCTATGAAGGAATCGAGGTCGGTTTCCACATCCGATTCGATCCAGCGGCAGATCGAGAAGCGCGTCGGCTCATAATCGATGGGGAGGCCATACTCGGCCTGGAGCCGCTCCTTCAGCACGTCGAGCTGCAGCGCACCGACGACGCCGACGATGGCCTGTGAGCCGTCATGCGGACGGAACACCTGGACGACGCCTTCCTCGCCCATCTGCTGAAGCGCTTCCCGCAGCTTCTTCGCCTTCATCGCATCGGTGAGCTTGATACGGCGCAGAATTTCCGGCGCGAAGCTCGGCACGCCGCGGAACACGATCTCCTCGCCCTCGGTGAGCGTATCGCCGATGCGCAGGGTGCCGTGGTTGGGGATGCCGACCACATCGCCGGCAAAGGCCTCGTCGGCGATGGCTCGGTCCTGCGCGAAGAAGAATTGCGGCGCGGACAGCGACATCGGCTTGCCGGTGCGCACGAGCTTCGCTTTCATCCCGCGGCTGAGCCTGCCCGAGCAGACCCGCATGAAGGCGATGCGGTCGCGATGGTTGGGATCCATGTTCGCCTGGATCTTGAAGACGAACCCGGTCATTTTCGGCTCGGTCGGCTCCACCAGGCGCTTGTCGCAATCCTGGCCGCGTGGCGGCGGCGCGAAGCGGGCGAGCCCGTCGATGAGATCGCGCACGCCGAAATTGCGCAGGGCCGAGCCGAAAAAGACCGGCGTGAGGTGCCCTTCGCGAAACGCCTCGAGATCGAACCGCTTGAGGCCGGATTCGGCGAGCTCCGCCTCCTCCCGCCACGTGGCCACCTCGCCTTCCTCGGTGAGGAGCTGGTCGAAGAGCGGATCGTCCACGCCGGACACGGCCACGGTGCCGGCGTCGTCCGCCGCGTCGAGCCGGCGAACACGACCATTGCCGAGGTCGTAGGTGCCGGCAAAGCTCCGCCCCCGGCCGATGGGCCAAGTGACCGGAGCTACATCGAGCGCCAGGGTCTTCTCGATTTCGTCGAGAAGTTCGAACGGATCGCGCGCCTCACGGTCGAGCTTGTTGATGAAGGTGACGATGGGGATGTCGCGCAGGCGGCAGACCTCGAACAGCTTACGCGTGCGCGCCTCGATGCCCTTGGCGGCGTCGATCACCATCACCGCCGAATCGACGGCCGTCAGGGTGCGGTAGGTATCCTCCGAGAAGTCCTCGTGGCCCGGCGTGTCGAGCAGGTTGAAGACGCAGTCGCCATACTCGAAGGTCATCACCGAGGTGACGACCGAGATGCCGCGCTCCTTCTCGATTCCCATCCAGTCGGACCGAGTCGAGACGCGGTTGCGCTTCGCCTTGACCTCGCCCGCGAGCTGGATCGCGCCGCCGAACAGGAGCAGCTTCTCGGTGAGCGTGGTCTTGCCCGCATCAGGGTGGGAGATGATCGCGAAGGTACGGCGGCGGGCGACGGGATCCTGCGCCTTGCCGGCGGAATCCTTCCCGGTCGCGTCCTTGGGTTCTGTCTGCATCAACATCGCGGGCGGTTGCTTCTCTCGTCCGCCGGGGCGGGCTTGTCTGTACAAGGTCGGGGGCGTGCCCCGTCTGTAATGCGAACGGGGACCGGGCGAAAGCGCGGGGCCTCAGCCCCTCCCGATATAGGGCATCTTCGTCGCCATCACGGTCATGAACTGCACGTTGGCGTCGAGGGGCAGCCCGGCCATGTAGAGTACCGCATCCGCCACGTGACGGGCGTCCATGACCGGCTCGACTTTCAGCGACCCGTCGGGCTGGCGGATACCGGCCGCCATCGGCTTGGTCATATCCGTCTCGGCATTGCCGATATCGATCTGCCCACAGGCGATGTCATGGTCGCGTCCATCGAGTGAGGTTGACCGCGTGAGGCCGGTGATCGCGTGTTTCGTCGCCGTATAGGGCGCCGAATTCGGACGCGGCACCTGGGCCGAGATGGACCCGTTATTGATGATGCGGCCGCCGCGCGGGTTCTGCGCCTTCATCATCCGGAAGGCGCCCTGCGTGCACAGGAACGCGCCGGTGAGGTTTGCATCCACGACGGCCTGCCATTGCGCCAGGCTGAGTTCGTCCAGCGGCACGGAAGGTGCGAACAGGCCGGCATTGTTGAACAAGAGATCGAGGCGACCGAACCGCGTCTTCACCTCGGCGAAGAGATGCCCGACTGCTGGGGCATCGCCGACATCGGTCTCCACTGCCATGGCCTCAGCCCCAAGCGCACGCGCGGCATCCGCTACCTCATCGAGCGGCCCCCGTCGACGCCCGGCCAAAGCCAGATCGAACCCGGCTCGTGCGAGTCCGAGCGAGACCGCCCGGCCGATCCCGGACCCCGCCCCTGTGACGATCGCGATCCGCTTCGACATGCGCGCTCTCCATTTCCTGGTCGGCCGGAGCGAACAGGCTGTTGCAACGGGCCGACGCGGCGTCTAGACAACGCGCGGCCTTGCGTCGATGGGGCGTCGCCAAGTGGTAAGGCAGCGGTTTTTGGTACCGCCATTCGGAGGTTCGAATCCTCCCGCCCCAGCCATCCACGCAAATGGGCCGGCTCGTGAGCGCCTGATGGGCGCCGCTTGAGCGTAGGTGATACGTCTTCCACGTCGAAGGACGACATTTACTCAACAAAACCAAGCCCCATGGGAAGCCGAGCCGGTCAAACTGGTGATCAAGGCGCAATGCTTTGGCCATCAGCGGCCGAGACTGACTGCCATCCTTTCGGTCCGCTGACTCCAATTGAGTTTCGAGCCACATCAAGCGGTTACTCGATCATGGAAAGCCGAGGGCGTGCATGGGGCACAGCAGACCTGGGCTCAAGTCCTATGAGAGACTTTAATCCTGTAGGCAGGATATTTCGTATTAATCGACATTAAAACTGGAATTTTTCTGCTTTGAATAGCATTTTAATGCGGCTAGGGATGAATTGCTTCGCCAGCCAACGAAACCGATTTGTGAGTTCACCATGGTACCAGCTGCTTTCACAGCCGGCCTCGGAGTCGGCCTTTCCTTTCTTTTGGGGCCGAATATCGGAGCCATCGCTCTGATTCCCGTCCTCGTTCTCTGCGTCGTCCGCCTTTTCGGGGAAAAGGTTCTGCGGATGATGGAGGACTGAGAGAGCGACGGGATCTCATCTCGTGGTCATTCGGAAATACTGAGACCGCCAGCGCGTCGCGAGTGGATGCTGTGTGACACGTCTCGCCTTTGAAGGCCGAACACGTCACCCCCAAGCGTCCTCGGCATGTCGAAGACGAGTAATGACTTCCGCGACGATCATGGACGCCGCGTACTGATCCTCGATGCAAGAGGCGTTTCTCAGCCCGTCGATCAGACCGTTGATCGTTCGCCCACCGGGCGAAGTACACTGCCACATGTTTTGCCCGCCTGCACCGGGATCGTCCCGATTCAACAGATGAACTGGTCGCTCAGCGGCCATTGCCGAGATCCGTGGCAACAGAGGGTGTCGGTTTCTCGGGTGTTGCTCCGGCTTTGGGCTATGCATCGGGACGACTTCCCTGAAGACATCCTAAGGCCCAGCAAGTTCGATGCCGGCGAGGGGTATCGTCAGGTTGGCGCCGTTCCTATCGTCACCACGATATCGGCGGGGTGTCGAAAAATCATGTCGGGGCGAGCGGTTACCAGCGCGTCTCCTCGCGTATATCCCCAGGTCACGGCTCCAAAATCGCACGATGCCGCCTTGGCCGCATCGTGATCCCGCAATTCGTCGCCGATATAGATGGCACCGCCAAGCGATCCCTCCCGTCGCATCACTGCGTTCAGGCGCTTGGCCTTACCGAACATTGAGGCGCCGCAGGCGTAATGCCGGAAGCGCAGGGCGCAGGGTCCGAGGACATGCCGGACATTGGCTTCGCTGTTCGAACTGACGATGGCGAGGGTGACGCCTGCTTCGTCGAGGCTGCAGAGCATGTCCCGTATCCCGGGAAACAGCGAGATCGTGGCGATGTCGCGCGACGCGAGTCCGTGCATGTGCCGCGTGATGAACGGCAACTTCCAGGGCGATACGCCGAGCTCACGAATGAGGGCGCGGGCCGAAAGACCCCGTAGCGCATCGGTCTCGGCCGGATCGATCTGCCGGAAACGATAGCGAACAGCGACGTCGTTGATAACGCTGCAGAACCACGGGAACGTGTCGGCAAGCGTCCCGTCGAAGTCGAAGATGGCAAGCTTGTAGGATGTGCGCATCACGCCGGTGGGTCGCCCGTTATGGTTCAGCTCCCCTGAGGAAAAGGAACCTCAGGCGGCCCCGAAGCCGGCGCCACGCAGTAATGCGGACAGACCTCGATGAGTCGAACCCATCGAGGTCTGGAAGGACCGCGTCAGGCCGCCTTCGACGCGGTGCGCGTCGGGTAGTCGATATACCCTTCCGGTCCCTGGCTGTACCAGGTCGATTGCTCGTCCTTGTTGAGCGGCACATGCTCCGCGATCCGCTCGACGAGATCGGGGTTGGCGATGAACGGCCGGCCGAACGCGATGGCGTCGGCTTTGCCCTCGGCGAGGGCGGCCTCGGCGGCGGCCGGATCGTAATCCGAATTGAGGATCAGCGGGCCGCCGAAAGCCTTCCGCATCACGGGCGCGACCGGCGAATGGTTCGGCTTGCCGAAGGTCCCGTTCGGGCCGGGTTCGCGCAGTTCGAGGAAAGCGATACCGATCTTGCCGAGCGCGGCGGCAGCGGCCCCGAACAGAGCGTCCGGATTCGAATCGTCCACGCCTTGGATCTCGCCGTTCGGTGACAGGCGCACGCCCGTGCGGTCCTTCCCGATGGCGTCGGCCACTGTCTGGGTGACCTCCGTCAACAGGCGAATGCGGTTCTCGACAGAGCCGCCATAGCGGTCATCACGGTGATTGCTGTTGTCACGTAGGAACTGGTCGATGAGGTAGCCATTCGCCGCGTGGATCTGCACACCGTCGAACCCGGCCGCGATGGCATTGCGCGCGGCGCGGTCATAATCGGCGAGGAGACGCGGGATCTCTTCGATCGGCAGGGCACGCGCCTGGGCGTAGGGCTTCTTGCCCTCGTAGGTATGGGCGTGGTCCGGCGCAGTAGTGGCGGAAGACGAGATCGGCGCCTTCCCGCCATTGAAGCTCGGATGGACGATGCGGCCCATATGCCAGAGCTGGCAGACGATTCGGCCTCCGGCCTCGTGAACTGCCTTCACGACGAGCTTCCAGGCTTCGACCTGCTCGTCAGACCAGATACCCGGCGCGAAGGGCCAACCGAGCCCTTCCTGGCTAATGCCCGTCGCCTCGGTGAGGATCACGCCCGCGCTCGCCCGCTGCCTGTAATAATCGACCATGATCGGGGTCGGTACATGCTCCCTCGTGGCGCGGGCACGGGTGAGCGGCGCCATGAAGATGCGGTTCTTCGAGTCGATCGCGCCGATGCGGATCGGATCGTGCAGTGAGGGCATGAAGATCTCTCGTCAGACTACGACAATGGAGACGCGACCGCTTCGGCCGCGCCTTCGTTGCCCGTAGGTATGGCGCTGACGGGAGACCGTCAGGGGGACGGCCGGAGCATCGGACACCGCCTGTGCGCCGCCGCACGCCACCACGCACGGGATCATCACCCCGGCAATCACCTTTCCGGCATCTGCCTGAGCTTTGGCTCCGCGAACGCCCTTCCGATAGAGACTCAGAGGTGGGCCAGCACTGCGAGCAGGAGCAGGGCAATGATGTTCGTGATCTTGATCGCGGGATTCACGGCAGGGCCGGCCGTGTCCTTGTAGGGGTCGCCCACGGTGTCGCCGGTCACCGCCGCCTTGTGCGCATCGGAGCCTTTGCCACCGTGATGACCGTCCTCGATGTACTTCTTGGCGTTGTCCCAGGCGCCGCCGCCGGATGTCATCGAGATCGCTACGTAGAGCCCGGTCAGGATCACACCCAGCAGGGATGCACCCACCGTGGCGAAGGCCTGGTCCTTGCCGGCAATCGCCTGGATCACGAAGAAGATGACGATGGGCGAAAGAACCGGCAGGAGCGACGGGACGATCATCTCCTTGATCGCCGCGCGGGTGAGCATGTCGACGGCCCGCCCGTAATCCGGTCGGTCGGTGCCCGCCATGATGCCGGGCTTTTCGCGGAACTGGCGCCGCACCTCCTCGACCACGGCGCCGGCCGCACGGCCGACCGCCGTCATCGCCATGCCGCCGAACAGGAACGGGATGAGCCCGCCGAGCAGGAGGCCGACGACGACGTAGGGGTTCGACAGGGAGAAATCGACGCTCACGCCCTGGAAGAAGCGGTACTGGGTCGGGCTTGCATTGGCGATGAAGTAGTTGAGGTCGCTGGTATAGGCGGCGAACAAGACGAGGGCGCCGAGACCGGCCGAGCCGATGGCATAGCCCTTGGTGACAGCCTTCGTGGTGTTGCCAACGGCATCGAGCGCGTCGGTGGACTTGCGGACCTCCGGCGGCAGACCGGCCATCTCGGCGATACCGCCGGCATTGTCGGTGACGGGACCGAACGCGTCGAGGGCGACGATGAACCCGGCCAGCGCGAGCATGGCCGTGACCGCGATGGCGATGCCGAAGAGGCCCGCCAGCGAATAGGTGGCAATGATGCCCGCCACGATGACGAGCGCCGGCAGCGCCGTCGATTCCAGCGAGATCGCGAGCCCCTGGATCACGTTGGTGCCGTGACCCGTGACGGAGGCGTCGGCGATCGACTTCACCGGGCGGAAATTCGTGCCGGTGTAGTATTCGGTGATGACGACGATGAGCGCCGTGATGACGAGGCCGATCACCGCGCAGCCGAACAATCCGCCTGAGGTGAAGGTGACGCCGGCATTCGTCTTGAACTCGGTGGCGAATCCACCGAACAGCGCAAAATTGACCAGCGCGATGGCGACGATGGAGAGCGCGCCCGCGGTGATGAGACCCTTGTAGAGCGCACCCATGATCGACTGGTTGGCGCCGAGCCGAACGGCGTAAGTACCGGCGATCGAGGTGAGGATGCAGGCCGAACCAATGGCCAACGGATAGAGCAGCATCGCCTCCAGCACGTTGCGTCCGGCGATATCGGTCTGACCGGCGAAGAAGATCGCGGCGAGCACCATGGTGGCGACGACGGTCACCGCGTAGGTCTCGAACAGGTCGGCCGCCATGCCGGCGCAATCGCCGACATTGTCACCGACATTGTCGGCGATTGTGGCCGGGTTGCGCGGATCGTCTTCCGGAATCCCGGCTTCGACCTTGCCGACGAGGTCGCCGCCGACATCGGCGCCCTTAGTGAAGATACCGCCTCCCAGACGGGCGAAGATCGAGATCAGCGAGGCGCCGAAGCCGAGCGCCACCAGGGAATCGATGACTTCACGGCTGGCGGGCGCGAGGCCCGAAACGCGGGTGAGGAAGGTGTAGTAGAGCGCGACCCCAAGGAGCGCGAGACCCGCCACGAACATGCCGGTAACGGCACCGGACTTGAATGCGACGTCGAGCCCAGCCCCCAGGGAGGTGGAGGCCGCCTGCGCCGTCCGGACATTGGCGCGCACCGACACGTTCATGCCGATGAAGCCGGCCGCTCCGGAGAGGACCGCGCCGATGAGGAAGCCGATGGCGACCTTCAGTCCGAGAAAATAGGCGAGCGCCACGAACAGAACTACGCCAACGATGCCGATGGTAGCGTATTGCCGGCGCAGGTAGGCCTGTGCCCCTTCCGCAATCGCCCCGGCGATCTCTTGCATCCGCTGGGTGCCCGCGTCGCGTTTCATCACGTCGTTGATCGTGATGATTCCGTAGGCGACGGCGCATAGTCCGCCCAGGATGATAAGCAACAATGCGGTCATTCTACCGTCCTTGCGTTGTTATCGTGATGACGTAGCTCGGCTGGTTATGGGACGAGACGCTTGATGCGTTTTAGGCATTCCCTCCCTGGGATGCCTGCTCTGATTGCCAAACTTCCGCGGCAAGAGCAAATCCTGCTTAGCTCTTTCATTTGCGATTATTTTTGCGTTGCACAATTCACTAAGCGCTTGATTGAAATCACTCGCATTCGAACCTCTTCGTCTCTTACCGAACTCGTAACGCAGCGCAGCGAAACTTTACGCATTGATTCACGCTAGGGTATCGATTCCCATGGATTGGGACGGTTTCAAAAAGGTGGGAACACGTTATTTCCTGAAGCCATGACCCAGTCGGAACAACCGCCACCGGACACGGCCCTGACCCGGCTCAGCCTCGCCCTCGACGGGGTACCCCAACGGGGTTTGCCGCCCGTCGAGCGATGGAACCCACCCTATTGCGGTGAAATCGACATGCGGATCGCCGCGGATGGAACGTGGTTCCATAACGGCTCACCGATCCGCCGCCCGGCCCTCGTCAAGCTGTTCTCCTCTATCCTCCGGCGAGAGCCCGATGGCCGCATCGTGCTGGTGACGCCGGTGGAGAGCGTGGGAATCGTGGTGGACGATGCGCCCTTCGCCGCAGTGGAGATGGCGGTGGAAGGTGAGGGCGAGACCCGGCGCATCGCGTTCCGCACGAATGTCGACGATCTCGTGACCGTCGATGCCGATCATGCTCTGAGGTTCGAGGAGGGCGGGGATGGCGGTCTACGCCCCTATATCCATATCCGCCGTGGCCTCTGGGCACTGCTTACCCGCGCAACGACCTACGACCTGCTGGCGCTGGGTGAGGAACGCCTGGTCGATGGTGTGTCGTGGTTCGGCATCGCCGCCGGCGGCGGGTTTCACCCTATCGCTCGCAGCGAAGGCGCATGAGCTTCGACGCGCTGTCGGACCTGCTCGACAGGGCCGGGCGGGGCCTCTCCCCTACTCCACCCAAAGCCGACGACCCCGTTTCGAACCCGCGCGGCGACCACGACCTCGATCCAGCCGGCATCGCGACCCCTCCGGTAAAACCGCACCGGTCAGCAGCGGTCCTGGTGCCTATCGTCGTCAGGAACGAGGAACTGGCGGTGCTCTTCACCGTGCGGGCATCGCACCTGCGCGACCATTCCGGTCAGATCGCCTTTCCAGGTGGCAAGATCGAACCCTCGGACCGGGACCCGGCGGATGCCGCCCTGCGCGAAGCCCGAGAGGAGATCGGCCTTCGGCCTGACGACATCCGCATCCTCGGCTATCTCGACCCCTATCTGTCGGCGACGGGATTCCTCGTGGTCCCGGTGGTGGGGCTCTGCACCGAAGAAGTCCGGCTCGCCCCAGATCCGGCGGAGGTGGCGGAGGTGTTCGAAGTCCCGCTGGGCCGCCTGATGGACCCGGTCCGTCGGCGCCTCGGCGTCGGGCTATGGCAGGATCGCCCGCGACGCTACTACGCCATCCCCTTCGGCGACCGCATGATCTGGGGTGTGACGGCGGGGATCGTGAACAATCTCCACGAACGCCTGTTTCCGTGACATGACGGCCTTCCCTCGCCCAGCGAAAGCTCCATGATCCGCCGCCTCGTCGAAGAAGTCCTGATCTTCCTGTTGCCCTTCATTTTGTTCGGCCTCTATCTCACGATCAGAGGCCGCAACCCGAGCCACGGCGCTCATTGGGAAGGGTTCGTGTTTCGACTGACCATGGGAGGGCTCGCTCTGGTGATCCTATCCTTCATCATTGCCGGTCTGGCGGGCGAGAAGCATCGCGGCGGCTACGTCCCACCCAGGATCGAAAACGGACAGGTCGTTCCGGGCCATTTCCAATGACTGGTCGCGATCTCCGGTGGGAGGGGCTCAATGCCCTTCTCGTGGATCCAGCCGTCTCGCACGTGCTTTCCGTGCTGAAGGCGGATGGGGAGGAAACACGGATCGTCGGGGGCTCAGTGCGCGATGCCCTGCTCGGCCAGGTGGGATCGGACATCGATCTCGCCACCACTCTTCTGCCGCAGGAGACGATTCGGCGCGCGGCGGCTGGTTCCCTCCGGGCGATCCCAACGGGCATCGAGCATGGAACGATCACCCTGCTCCATGCCGGACGGGCCTTCGAGGTGACCACCCTGCGGGAGGATGTCGAGACCGACGGCCGGCACGCGGTGGTCAGGTTCGGACGGGACTTTTCCCGTGACGCAGAGCGTCGCGACTTCACCATCAACGCCCTGTCCCTGAGCGTTGATGGCGAACTCCACGACACGACCGGAGGCGGAGAGGATCTCCGGGTGGGCCGCGTCCGTTTCATCGGTGAAGCGGCGACCCGCATCCGCGAGGACGCCCTGCGCATCCTGCGCTTCTTCCGCTTCCACGCCCGTTACGGGATCGGAGCGCCGGACGCGGATGGCCTGCAGGCCGCGCGCGATGCGGCGGAAGCGCTCGATACCCTCTCGCGGGAACGGGTCCGTGCGGAATTTCTGAAACTCTTGGAAGCGCCAGGCGCCGTCGAGGCGGTCGCGGAAATGAAGAAGGCCGGGCTGCTCGCGCGCATCATCGGTGCCGAGGGTCACGTCGATCGCCTGGAACGCGCCATCGCATCGACGTCAGATCATGGCGGCTCGATGATGGCAGTGAACTCGCTCGCGGCCTTGGCCGTCGACAACGACGACGATGCGGACCGTCTGCGACAGAAGCTGCGATTACCGAACGAGGAGCATGCCCGTTTGAGCGCCTACGCGGCTGCACGACGGGCCATCGCGCGCCTGCAGCACGTGGGAGCCATCGAGATGCGTCGGCTCGCGGCGACAGAGGATCTACTCGGCTTGGCGCTGGTCATCGCCGTCATGGATGAGACGAACGTGAACCGAATCGACACGGAGGCTCGCCGCGAACTGAGCGGCCTGCTCGATGGCACGTCTGCCGCGCCGACCTTTCCCCTCAGCGGGGGCGACCTCATCACGGCAGGCATCCCGCCAGGCCGTTCAGTGGGTCGGGGTCTCTCCGCGAGCCGCTCTCTCTGGCTCGAGCGGGGATGTCTTACCGGGGAGGAGGAGCGCGCCCTCCTCCTCGACCATGCGGTGACTCACGCCCGCTCGGGTGACTGAGCGTAGCGAAGGACGTTAGAAATTGAGGGCGACCTTGGCGTCCTGAAGCTGGACGATCTGGCCGGTGATCTCGTCCTTCTTGGCAAAATCCTCGGTGGCGTCGCGCTGCAATTCGAGGGCGGCGATGTCCTTGTCGAGCGAATCGGGCGTGATCTCCTCGAACGGGTTGGCACGCTCTGCGATCACGGTGACCATGGTCGGTCCGATATCGGCGAAGCCGCCGCGCACGAGAACGCGCTTACCGGCATGGCCGGCCTCGTTGATGACGATCACGCCGACCTTGAGCGCCGTCAGGACGGGGGCATGGCCCGGAAGAACGGTCATCTCCCCTTCGATGCCGGGAAGCTGCACGGCCTCGATCTGGCCGGAATAGACCGTCCGCTCGGGACCGACGAAATCGAACTGGAAGGTGGCCATGGCGAGGGAGGTCCCGCTTCGGGTTGTCGTGTTGGAAAAGCGGCGCGGTCCCGAGAAGGCCGCGCCGTGATTGTCGGGTCAGGCCGTCCGCCATTTCGGCGGAAGGCCTTGGCGTTCGATGGATCAGGCCGCAGCCGCGATCTTCTTCGCCTTCTCCTTGGCGTCCTCGATCGTGCCGACCATGTAGAACGCCGCCTCCGGCAGGTCGTCGTAATCGCCGTTCACGAGGCCCTTGAAGCCCTTGATCGTGTCGGCCAGCGGGACCTGGATGCCGGGCGAGCCGGTGAAGATCTCGGCTACCGAGAAGGGCTGCGAGAAGAAGCGCTCGATCTTGCGGGCGCGGGCAACGGTGAGCTTGTCCTCTTCCGAGAGCTCATCCATGCCCAGGATCGCGATGATGTCCTGCAGGGCCTTGTAGCGCTGCAGGGTCTGCTGGACGCGGCGGGCGACGTCGTAATGCTCCTCACCGAGGACGGCGGGGTTGAGCATGCGCGACGTTGAGTCCAGCGGATCCACGGCCGGGTAGATGCCCTTCTCGGCGATGGAGCGGGAGAGCACAGTGGTGGCGTCCAAGTGGGCGAACGAGGCGGCGGGCGCCGGATCGGTCAGATCGTCGGCCGGCACGTAGATGGCCTGCACCGAGGTGATCGAGCCCTTGGTCGTGGTGGTGATGCGCTCCTGCAGGGCACCCATGTCCGTGGCCAGCGTCGGCTGGTAGCCCACGGCGGAGGGGATACGGCCGAGGAGAGCCGACACTTCCGAACCGGCCTGGGTGAAGCGGAAGATGTTGTCCACGAAGAACAGCACGTCCTGGCCCTGATCGCGGAAATCCTCGGCGATGGTGAGGCCGGTGAGAGCGACACGCGAGCGGGCACCGGGGGACTCGTTCATCTGGCCGTAGACGAGCGCGCACTTGGAGCCTTCGGCCGAGCCGTTGTTCTCCTTCGGGTCCATGTTGACCTTGGACTCGATCATCTCGTGGTAGAGATCGTTGCCCTCGCGGGTGCGCTCACCGACGCCGGCGAACACCGAGTAGCCCGAGTGCACCTTGGCGATGTTGTTGATGAGCTCCATGATCAGCACGGTCTTGCCGACGCCGGCGCCGCCGAACAGGCCGATCTTGCCGCCCTTGGCGTAGGGGGCGAGGAGATCGACCACCTTGATGCCGGTGACCAGGATCTGCGACTCGGTGGACTGCTCGGCGTAGGACGGCGCGGGCTGGTGGATGGCGCGCAGGGTGTCCGACTGGATCGGGCCGGCTTCGTCGATCGGCTCGCCGATGACGTTCATGATGCGGCCGAGGGTGTTGAAGCCGACCGGCACCTTGATGGCCTCGCCGGTGTCGGTGACTTCCTGGCCACGAACGAGGCCTTCCGACGTGTCCATGGCGACGCAGCGCACGGTGCTCTCACCGAGCTGCATGGCCACTTCGAGGACGAGGCGGTTGCCGTTGTTCTTGGTCTCGAGGGCGTTGAGGATCTCCGGCAGGTGGCCGTCGAAGTGAACGTCGACCACGGGGCCGATGACCTGGGTGATCTTGCCGACCTTGTTGGAGCCGGCGCCGGGGAGAGCGGTGTTCGCCATGTTACGGGTCCTTCGAATATGTTGCGGTCAGGGCGACGGGGAGCGCTTAGAGCGCTTCGGCACCCGAGATGATTTCGATGAGTTCCTTGGTGATCATGGCCTGACGCGTGCGGTTGTAGATCTGCGTCTGCTTCTTGATCATCTCGCCCGCGTTGCGCGTGGCGGAATCCATGGCACCGGTACGTGCGCCCTGCTCGGAGGCCGCGTTCTCGAGGAGCGCGCGGAACACCTGGACGGTGAGGTTGCGCGGCAGGAGCGTGTCGAGGATCGCTTCCTCGCTCGGCTCGAACTCCAGAGCTGCATCCGGAGCGGTACCGCCGGCTGCGGGCAGCTCGGCTGGGATGAGCTTCTGGGCGGTCGGCACCTGGGCGATGACGGAGCGGAAGCGCGAATAGAACAGCGTCGCCACGTCGAACTCGCCGTCATCGAAACGCGAGATGATGCTCTGCGCGATCTCGGCAGCGAACTCGTAATCCACCGGCTTGTTGCCGCGCAGGTCACGGCTCTCGATGATCTGGTCGCGATACTGGCGACGCAGGAGGTCGTAGCCCTTCTTGCCGACCGTGACGATCTTCACCGTCTTGCCTTCGGCCGTCAGCGTGCGGATGTGCTCGCGGGCCAGACGCACGATCGACGAGTTGAAGCCGCCGCAGAGGCCGCGGTCAGCCGTGCAGACGACCAGCAGGTGAACCTTGTCGGCGCCCGTGCCGGACAGGAGCTTCGGTCCCTGGACACCGCCGACGAGGTTCGCGGCGAGGTTGCCGAGCACCTGGGACATCTTCTCGGCATAGGGACGGGCATTCTCAGCGGCATTCTGGGCGCGCCGCAACTTGGCGGCGGCGACCATCTGCATCGCTTTGGTGATCTTCTGCGTGCCCTTCACCGAAGCGATGCGGTTACGCAGATCCTTCAAACTCGCCATGGGGTGACTTCCAGATCCGTTCGGTGCGGTTCGACGCCATCTCTCTTCCCCTTGAGTGGGGAAGAGCCGGAGGTGGGGGTGGTGTCGAAGAGGTCTCGGCCGGTCCGGCACACCTCCACCCCAGTCCCCTCCCCGCTAAGAGAGGGGATTCATCGACTGGCTTTAGGCCAGCGACTTGGCGACGCTCTCGACGACGCCCTTCAGCGTCTTCGCGCTGTCGTCGGACAGATCCTTCGAGTCACGGATCTTGGTGAGCAGATCGGCGTGCTTGGTGCGCAGGGTCGAGAGCAGCGCGTCCTCGAAGGGACGGACCTTCGACACGGGCAGTGCATCGAGATAGCCGTTCACGCCGGCATAGATCACCGCGACCTGCTCTTCCATCTTCAGCGGCGAGAATTGCGGCTGCTTCAGGAGCTCGGTGAGGCGCGAGCCACGGTTCAGGAGCTTCTGGGTCGACGCATCGAGATCAGAGCCGAACTGTGCGAAGGCGGCCATCTCGCGGTACTGGGCGAGCTCACCCTTGATCTTACCGGCGACCTTCTTCATCGCCTTCGTCTGGGCCGACGAGCCCACGCGGGACACCGAGAGGCCTACGTTCACCGCCGGACGGATGCCCTGGTAGAACAGGTCGGTCTCGAGGAAGATCTGACCGTCGGTGATCGAGATCACATTGGTCGGGATGTAGGCCGAGACGTCGTTGGCCTGGGTCTCGATGACCGGAAGCGCGGTCAGTGATCCGTTACCGGCCGCATCGCCCATCTTGGCGGCGCGCTCGAGCAGGCGCGAGTGCAGGTAGAACACGTCGCCGGGATAAGCTTCGCGGCCCGGCGGGCGGCGCAGCAGCAGCGACATCTGGCGGTAGGCGACGGCCTGCTTGGAGAGATCGTCATACACGATCACGGCGTGCATGGCGTTGTCGCGGAAATACTCGCCCATGGCGCAGCCGGCGAAGGGGGCGATGAACTGCATCGGCGCAGCGTCCGAAGCGGTCGCGGCGATGACGATGGAGTATTCGAGCGCGCCGTTGTCTTCGAGCGACTTCACGAACTGTGCGACGGTGGAGCGCTTCTGACCGATTGCGACGTAGACGCAATAGAGCTTGGCGTTCTCGTCGGTGCCGGCATGAGCCGGCTTCTGGTTCAGGATCGTATCGAGGGCGATGGCGGTCTTGCCGGTCTGGCGATCGCCGATGATCAGCTCGCGCTGGCCGCGGCCGACGGGGATCAGGGCGTCGATGGCCTTGAGGCCAGTGGCCATCGGCTCGTGAACCGACTTGCGCGGAATGATGCCGGGAGCCTTCACGTCGACGCGGCGACGCTCGGTGGTGGCGATGGGGCCCTTGCCGTCGATCGGGTTGCCGAGGGCGTCGACGACGCGGCCGAGCAGCGCCTTACCGACCGGAACGTCCACGATAGCGCCGGTGCGCTTGACGGTCTGGCCTTCCTTGATGTCGCGATCCGACCCGAAGATCACGATGCCGACGTTGTCCTGCTCGAGGTTGAGGGCCATGCCGCGCACGCCCGACTCGAACTCGACCATCTCACCGGCCTGGACGCTGTCGAGCCCGTAGGCGCGGGCGATACCGTCACCGACGGAGAGCACTTGGCCCACCTCGGTTACCTCGGCTTCCTGGCCGAAATTCTTGATCTGCTCTTTCAGGATCGCGGAGATCTCGGCAGCGCGGATGTCCATCGTCTGGCCTCTTTAAATCGAAACGAAGTTGCTGTGGAGAAACGGGAGCGGGCCTGCGCCGAAGCGCCGACCTCAGGCTTCCCGCATCGCGAGTCGAATACCGTTGAGCTTGGTACGCAGGGATGCATCCACCATCCGGCTGCCGATCTTGACGATGAGACCGCCGATCAGGGCCGGGTCGACGCGCAGATCGAGGTCGATCTCCGAACGAGCCACATCGCGCAGGGACGCCTTGATCTCTTCGAGAACGGCATCCGACGGGCGTTCGGCCACGGTCACCTCGGCACGTACGATCCCCTTCGATTCCGCCACCAAACGGCGGAAGGCGCGGATCATGTCGGGCAGCGCGAAAAGACGGCGGTTGGAGGCCGCGAGCCGGATGAAGTTCGCGCCGAGGCCGGTGAGACCGGCCTTGTCGAGGATGGCGCCGATGGCGGCTTCCTGCTGCTCACCGGTGAAAACCGGGCTGCGAACGAGGCGAGCCAGATCGGGGCTCTCCTTGAGAAGGGAATCAAAGCTCTGCAGGGTCGCCGCGACCGCATCGATCTGGCGCTCGTCGCGGGCCAGCTCGAACAGTGCGGAGGCATAGCGACCTGCTACGCCTGCAACCGGGGAACCCGCCTCGGAACTGGTCTGCGCCACGCGCCACTCTCTCTTTTAATCCGGCCCGAGGTTCCGGCCCGTGACACCGTTCTCGGCGTCGGCTCTGAAACCGTCAGGAATGGGAACCGCCTCGAAATACAGGTCTGAAACCCGTCCTCCCGGCGCGGCGAGGGCCTAGCATGCGTGTTGGGGAGGCGCAAGACGAAGACGAGCCTGCATAAGCTTGTGCGGCGCGCGGTCGTGCACTCATGTCCAATCCGCGAGAACGATGGCGAAGGTGAGGCGTCAGGCCGCCGGCGAAAGTTCAGGCCGTCAGCAGGCGATCTGATCGCAGCGACGCATGGCCCCGATCATCCGAGCGAGGGATTTCGCACCCGGATGTCCGAGAAGGCCGGTATTGCCGAGCACATAGGAGGGAGTCGCCACGAGACCGAGATCGGCCGCCATGCGCATCTGCGCCTTCAACGCGAGACGCACCTCGTCGCTATCGGCGATCGTCTCGAGCTCCGAGGCGGGGACGCCCAAGGTGGCGGCGACCTGAAGCGCGCCGGTACCGTCGATCCGGCCGGGTCTGGCGAGCAGCTTCTGATAGAGCGTCCAGGCGGCGGCCGACCCCATCTTGCGCTGGATCGCCAATGCGACCTTCGCCGCCTGAGCCGATTGAGGCGAGAGAATCGGATTGTTGATAAGCCCGATTCGCAAAGCGGTATCGCTCGCGGCGAGAGACGTCATGTCGATCGCCGCCTTCCGGCAATACGGACAATTGTAGTCGAAGAACTCGTAGAGCGTGATCTCCGCCTCGCGGGCCCCCACATAGGTGACGCCCTTCAGAGCAGGAATTTCCCCGACGATTTCACCCGGGAGCCGGGTGTTCGCGATTGGCCGGCCATCGTCGTTATCGACCTTGAAGGTCTGGCCGTAGCCCTGGGCATGGCCGCCGCGGAGTGACGCGACAAGGAAAGCCAGGCTCGTGGAACCGGCCAGGAACTTTCGACGGTCGATGGACATGCGAACGGGGCCTCGAAGGTGCGGGATCACCGATCATTCGGCGTCGCGTGTCGCGCCTCTTAATCCCGGTTCGAGATGGTATCCAGACCGTTGCCCCCCCCGGGGGGAGTGCTCGCTCCGGAGGTCGCACGCATCCCGTCGATGAAATATTGTTCTAACTCCTCACAGAGAGTACCTCGAACGATCCCCCCTCATATTCCAAGCAAAATCCGTGTATTCTGAGGCAGTGCGCATATCCGATAAATTTTCTGGCAGATTAAAATGAAATATACAGTGTATAGATTGAGCCGTACTGCGATAAACTAGAAGCATCTTGGAGTTTTGCGCGCCAGAATTAAGCAACAATATTTATTCGTAATCTTTATAGCGCAGCCGTGACGGAAATTTTCTAGTTTTCGTAATCCGTCGCAGGGATTGTTAACTCAATTGATAGGGAATCTCCTATATCGAATGACACAGGGCTGAGCGCGGCGGCCCGCCACAACCCTTACGCGTCAAATAGGGTGATGAACTTTTTTTCGAATACCGATTTCCGCTCACGGATCGCCGCATTGGATCGTTCGCAAGCGGTCATCGAGTTCGATACCGATGGCACCGTACTGACTGCAAACCGGAATTTTCTCGCCGCGATCAGCTACGAATTGTCCGAGATCCAGGGCAAGCATCACAGCCTTTTCGTCGAGCCGGCGTTTCGGGAGAGCCAGGATTACAAAGCCTTCTGGAGCGCGTTGGCCGCCGGCACCTTCCAGTCCGGCGAGTTCAAGCGCATCGGCAAGGGCGGGCGCGAGATCTGGTTGCAGGCCACCTACAATCCCATCCTCGGTCGCAATGGAAAGACCGAGAAGATCGTCAAGTTCTCATCCGACATCACCGAGCGCGTGATGCGCTCGATCAACCATGAGGGCCAGATCAAAGCCCTCGACCGCTCGCAGGCGGTCATCGAGTTCGCCCTCGACGGCACCATCCTCACGGCCAACCGGAACTTCCTCGACGTGATGGGCTACGACCTGTCCGAGATTCAGGGCCAGCCCCACAGCATGTTCGTCGGTCCCGATCTGAGGGCAAGCGCGGCGTACAGGCGCTTCTGGGATGAACTCGGCCGAGGTGAGTATCAGGCCGACGAGTATCGGCGGATCGCAAAGGGTGGCCGCGAGGTCTTCATCCAGGGGACCTACAACCCAATCTTCGACCGCGACGGACGCCCGCTGAAGGTCGTCAAATTCTGCATCGACGTCACGCGGCAGGTGCTGGAGCGCCAGCGCCGCGCCGCTCTGCAGATCTCCATTGCCACCGACCTCAACGCCATCGCCGGTGCCGCTTCGGGCGCGTCGCTACAGGCCGGTCAAGCCGCTCAGGCCTCGACTCAGGTCTCTTGCGACATCCAGACCGTGGCGTCCGGCGCCGAAGAGCTCGCGGCCTCGGTGTCCGAGATCAGCATGCAGGTGACCCACGCCTCCGAGATCTCCAGTCAGGCGGTCAAGCAGGCCGAGAAAACCAGCACCATCATCGCCGGTCTCTCGGGCGCGGCGACCCGGATCGGCGAAGTCGTCGTCTTGATCCAGGGCATCGCCGCGCAAACCAATTTGCTCGCCCTCAATGCGACGATCGAGGCGGCACGGGCGGGAGAAGCGGGTCGGGGCTTCGCCGTGGTCGCGACCGAGGTGAAGGCTTTGGCCGCCCAGACCTCCAAGGCGACCGAGCAGATCAGCGCTCAGATCATGTCGACCCAGCAAGCGACTCAGGATGCGGTGGGTGCCATCACCTCGATCCAGGACACGATCATGACCCTGAACGAAGTCGCGAGCGCGATCTCGGCGGCGGTCGAAGAGCAGAGCGCGGTGACCCGCGAGATGTCGGCGAGCATGCAGACCGCCTCCAACGGCGTGGGCCAGATCACTAGCAGCCTCAGTGAGATTGCCCGCTCCACCGAAGAGGTCGATTCGGCCACTCAGAAGGTCAGGGTCGCCTCTCAGGAAGCTGCCTAAGTTCCCAATGCCGGTCCCTCGACGCTTCGCTCCAACGACGTCCGCGCCCTCCTTTGGCCGGGGGCGAAGCGCCTAACGCATTGCTCCCGGCCGGTCGCCTATCGCCCAGGCAAGCGCCTGTTCCAGCCGATCGTTACCCCAGAACAGCTCGCCATCGCCGGTCAGGAAGGTCGGGGCGCCGAAGATGCCGCGCGAGCGTGCCTCTTCGCCGTTGACGCGCAGACGCCCCTTGTTGCCCTCCAGGGCCGCAGCCTTGAGGATCACGGTGCCATCGAGACCGAGCCCGTTGAGGACCCCCACGATGGCCGGCGGTTCGGCGATGGAGCGCCCCAGAGAGAACTGGGTCTCGTAGACGGCTTTCGAGAACGGAACGAGCCAGTCGTGATCCATGCCGTAGGTGGCTGCACGGGTCGCGCTCAAGCTGTTCTGCGGGAAAGGGTCGGGCCGCTTCAACGGAGGCAGGCCTTGCCTCGCCGCCTCGCGCTCCACATCCCGCCACATATGCCGTCCCTTGGCCGGAAAGAGATTGAAGGGCGAGGAATTCCAGCCCTGGCTGGCGAAGATCGGACCAAGGAGGAAGGGCCGCCAGCGCACTTCGACGCCGGCGGCTTCCGCCATCTCGTCGATCCGCATGGCCGCCAGGTAGGAATACGTGGAAGAGAACTCGTACCAGAATTCGAGGGTCGGCCGTCGCGGCATTCGTCGAATCTCCGGCGTGGGGTGACAAGCGAGGTTGAATTACGCAGTTTCGGCCGTTGGGGCCAGGGCAGCAACGGGCTCCGCTGACGCGGTGGTGGAAAGCGGGAGCGAACACCTCTGCAACGTCTCCTGCGGCATGCCGGTTGCACGACGCGGCTGTCGGCTGATAAGTCGCCCCGACTCCACGAGAACCGAAGCGAGCCCGATGTCAGACGTGAATCCGAAGCCCGTCAACAAGGTCGTGCTCGCCTATTCCGGTGGCCTCGACACCTCGATCATCCTGAAATGGCTGCAGACCACCTATGGCTGCGAGGTCATCACCTTCACGGCCGATCTGGGACAGGGCGAGGAGCTTGAGCCGGCGCGCAAGAAGGCTGAGCTGCTCGGCATCAAGCCGGAAAACATCTTCATCGAGGACCTGCGCGAGGAATTCGTGCGCGACTACGTCTTCCCGATGTTCCGCGCCAACGCGGTCTACGAGGGCGTCTATCTCCTCGGCACCTCCATCGCCCGCCCGCTCATCGCCAAGAAGCAGATCGAGATCGCCGAACGTCTCGGCGCCGATGCGGTCTGTCACGGCGCCACCGGTAAGGGCAACGATCAGGTCCGGTTCGAGCTCGGGTATTATGCCTTGAAGCCCGATGTGACCGTCATCGCCCCCTGGCGCGAATGGGATCTCAAGAGCCGCGAACAACTGATCGCTTTCGCCGAGCAGCACCAGATTCCGATCTCCAAGGACAAGCGCGGCGAGAGCCCGTTCTCCGTGGACGCGAACCTTCTTCACGCCTCCTCCGAGGGCAAGGTTCTGGAGGACCCGGCCGATGAGGTGCCGGATTACGTCTATTCCCGTACGCTTTCGCCCGAAGAGGCCCCCGACACTCCGACCATCGTCACGATCGGCTTCGAGAAGGGCGACGCGGTCTCCATCGATGGCGAGCGCCTCACGCCTGCCACCCTATTAGCCAAGCTCAACCAGCTCGGTCATGACAACGGCATCGGCCGCCTCGACCTCGTGGAGAACCGCTTCGTCGGCATGAAGAGCCGGGGCATGTACGAGACGCCGGGCGGCACGATCCTGCTGCCGGCCCACAGGGCCATCGAGTCGATCACGCTGGATCGCGGCGCGGCGCACCTCAAGGACCAGATCATGCCGCAATATTCGGAGCTGATCTATAATGGCTTCTGGTTCTCGCCGGAGCGCGAGATGCTCCAGGCCCTCATCGACAAGAGCCAGGAGATGGTCACCGGCGAGGTTCGGCTGAAGCTCTACAAGGGCGGCATCCACGTCATCGGCCGCACCAGCCCGAACTCGCTCTACGACCAGGACCTCGTCACCTTCGAGGAGGGCGCCGTGGCCTACGACCACCGCGACGCGGCGGGCTTCATCAAGCTCAACGCCCTGCGGCTGCGCACCTTGGCTCAGCGCAAGAAGAAGCTCGGGGCATAGGCCTCGGGATCCACCCCTCCCCCGTCGCGGGGAGGGGTTTACGCAGCGCTTAGACGGCGGACCAGCGGTTGCCCGCCTTACCGAAGGGGCCGGGGCCGAGATCGCCGTAGCGCAGGAAGATCTGCAGGGCCGGCTGCATCTCGTGATGCACCGCCGGTATTTCGGTCCCCGCTCCATAAGGCTCGGCCGTGTCGAAGGCCGGCACGTCGCGGCCGTCGTCCCAGACGATGTTCAGCTTCCTCACCAGCGCCAGATGCTCGGCCGTCACATCGAAGGTGACGTGCTCGGGCGTCTCGCCCGTCCCTTCGTCGCGAAACACGTCGCCGACATCGTCCGACGAAAGCTTGGCCAGGGTGTTGTGATACGCGTAGCGGCCCGGCTTCAACACGGCATTGTGGATGAAGACCGCGAGCGCGTCGCCGAGCGCCCGGTGTTCCTCGTCCGCCCCATCATCGTCGCCGGTGACGTTGAAGATGTCGCCGTCACGGTCGGTGCTGCCATAGGGTGCGTCGGGATGCACGATGGGCGCGCCTTGCCCGGCCGGGTTCCAGGCCACCACCATCCGGCGGATCAGGGCGATCCGCTCGAGGGTGAGGTCGAAGGTTGTGCTGTCGGCCATGTCGCGTCCGCTATCGGTGTTGTATTCGTCGTGTCTCGCATCCGCCCCATCACGGGCCGGCCCCGGCCGCCTGCCGGAGAATGGATGGCTCTATGACATGTGTTGCGGCAAGCCTCCACGTGTCTGGATTCAGCGAAGGCAGCCCATCAATCCACCGACCCCATTCATCCGCCCCTGGATGCGGGTGGCGACCGCACGCACTCCGCGAGATGGCAGGGCCGCATTGCGTTGGATCGGGTTCGGCAGAACGGCGGCGAGCAGGCTCGCCTCGCTGCGGTTGAGGTTCCGCGCGCTCTTTCCGAACCAGCGCTGCGCCGCCGCCTCGGCTCCGTACACACCGTCCCCCCATTCGGCGATATTCAGATAGATCTCCATCATGCGCCGCTTGCCCCATAGGGTGTCGGCGATAACGGCGAGGGGAATCTCCATTCCTTTGCGGATGACCGAACGGCCGGGCCAGAGGAACACGTTCTTCACCGTCTGCATGGAGATCGTCGAGGCGCCGCGGCTAGGCCCCTCGTCGTCATCCACCACGTCGCGCAGGGCGCCCCAATCGACGCCGTTATGTAGGCAGAAGCGCTGATCCTCCGAAGCGATGACGGCCTGGACCAGGAGCGGGGAGATCGCGTCCAGGGTGACCGCTTCGCGGCTCACGGGTTTGCCGGTCAACCATCGCGCCAGCATCAGGGTTGAGGGCGGCGTCAGCGCACTATAGACGAGCCCCAGAACAAGAATCAGGGCCAGCAACATGACGGGGAGCAGCATGAAGAGGCCGACCAGCCGCCTCACCCAATGCTTCCTTCGTCCTTGGCGGATGGAATCGAGATCGCGCGCATGGCGTGATCGCGAATCGCTGTCATCTGCCGCACCGTCGCGCCGTTCCTGAATCCGTACCTCCCGCACAACGACGCGCCCATTCTTGACCAAGGCCCTTCTTACGATGACCTCACCAAAAGCATCCCACGCTTCGGTCAAGGCGGACGCATCTCAAGCGTTTTCCCACAAGCTTTCGAGCGTGGCCGACGCCGTCGAGGCGTTTCTGGCCGAACGCCTCGGTCCCGAGACGCAGACGGGCGAGATCACGCGTCCCACGCGGCTGATGGAGGCCATGCGCCATGCCGTGCTCGGCGGCGGCAAGCGTCTGCGCCCGTTCCTGGCGGTGGAGACGGCGCGGATGCTGGGCGGCTCCGAGGCCGGGGCGCTGGCCGCCGGTTCGGCCATTGAGCTCGTCCATTGCTACTCCCTCGTCCACGACGACATGCCGGCCATGGACGACGACGACATGCGCCGGGGCAAGCCTACGGTCCACAAGGCCTATGACGAGGCGACCGCCATCCTCGTCGGCGACGCGCTGCAGACGCTGGCCTTCGAGATTCTGGCAGATGCGACCTGGCAGCCGGATCCGTCGATCCGTGCCGACCTCGTTCTCGGCCTTGCAAAGGCGTCCGGCCTCGGCGGCATGGTCGGCGGCCAGATCCTCGATCTCGGGGCGGAAGGTCGGTTCGGCGCCGTTTCCCTCGATGTCGAGGACACGCTGCAGCTTCAGGCGATGAAGACCGGCGCCATCCTGGCCTTCTCGGTGGATGCGGGTGCCCTTGTGGGCGGTGCGACGTCGGATCAGCGTACCTCCCTATGGCGCTACGGCCTCGCCTTGGGCCAAGCTTTCCAGATCGCCGACGATATCCTCGACCGCGAAGCCTCTCCCGAAGCGATGGGCAAAGCCACCGGCAAGGATAAGGATGCCGGAAAGGCGACCCTCGTCGATCGTCTCGGCATCGACGGCGCCCGGGCGGAATGCGACCGCCTCGTCGGCATGTGCGAAGAGGCCGTTTCTTCCTGGGGCGACAAAGCCCAGACACTGCGCGAAGCGGCACGCTTCACGGTCGCCCGCAAAGTGTGATGCGATCGCCCCACTGAACTCTGCCGCGATGTTGCATTGCGGCAGGTCCGTGATATCAGGCCTTCATGCATCTCAAACGGTTCATCGATTTTCTCGGCCTGACGCCGCCGTAGGCTTAAGCCTACCGAATCGTGTTTCGTCCGTGCCCGGTGAGCGCTTGAGCGCCCGGTCATCAAGATGCCTGTCCCTGCTGACGCTTCGCGCGCGGGGACGATGAAAGCCATTCCCCATGAACCGTCAGTCCTTCCGGAGCGAGTGGGCTCCCGACGTCACGCGTGAAATCCTGGCCGGCACGGTGGTCGCCCTGGCGCTGATCCCTGAGGCCATCGCCTTCTCGATCATCGCGGGCGTCGACCCGAAAGTCGGGCTCTACGCTTCGTTCTGTATCGCCGTCATTTCCGCTTTCGCCGGCGGGCGTCCTGCCATGATTTCGGCTGCCACCGGCGCCATGTCCCTCGTCATGGTCACGCTCGTGAAGGAGCATGGGCTCGGCTACCTGTTCGCGGCCACCATTCTCACCGGGTTGCTCCAGATCGTCGCCAGTGCCGTGCGCCTCGGCAACCTCATGCGCTTCGTCTCGCGCTCGGTGGTCACAGGCTTCGTCAACGCCCTGGCGATCCTCATCTTCCTTGCGCAGATGCCGGAGTTGATCGGCCGCGGGTCGGTCGTCTACGCCATGACCGCCATCGGCCTCGCGATGATCTACGGCCTCCCCTACCTGACGAAGGCCGTCCCCTCACCGTTGATCACGATCCTCGTTCTCACCGGAATCTCGGTCTGGTTCGGGTTCGACATCAGGACCGTGGGCGACATGGGTGCCCTGCCGAGCGAATTACCGGTCTTCGCCCTCCCCCAGGTGCCGTTCACTCTGGAGACACTGCAGATCATCCTGCCCTACGCCCTCACCCTGGCGATGGTCGGCCTGCTCGAGAGCATGATGACGGCGGCCATCCTTGATGAGATGACCGACACGACCTCCAACAAGAACCGCGAATGCGCCGGCCAGGGCCTCGCCAACATCACCTCTGGCCTCTTCGGCGGCATGGCCGGCTGCGCCATGATCGGGCAATCGGTCATCAACGTCTCGTCCGGCGGGCGGGGCCGTCTCTCGACGCTGTGGGCGGGCGCGTTCCTGCTGTTCCTCATCGTGGTTCTCGGCCCCTATGTGGCGCAAATCCCGATGGCGGCCCTCGTCGCGGTGATGATCATGGTCTCGATCAACACTTTCCAGTGGAACTCCGTGCGGACGCTGCTGACCCATCCGAAAAGTTCGAGCGCGGTGATGCTTGGAACGGTGGCCGTCGTCGTGACGACGCATGACCTCGCCAAGGGTGTGCTGTTCGGGGTCGTTCTCTCGGGGTTGTTCTTCGCCCACAAGGTGACGCGGTTCTTCGGTATGTCGTCGGTACGCGATGAGGCCAGCCGCATCCGTACCTACCGGGTGACGGGCCAGATCTTCTTCGCCACGGCGGAGGCGTTCCATTCCGCCTTCGATTTCCGCGAGGACGACCTGACCGGGGTGGTGATCGATCTCTCCGCCTCGCATTTCTGGGACATCACCAGCATCAGTGCCCTCGACAGGGTGGTGCTGAAATTCCGGCACCACGGCATACCCGTCGAGATCGTCGGAATGAACACGGCGACGACCACCCTCGTCGACCGGGTCGGCACTCATCGGAAGCCTG
Source organism: Methylobacterium sp. CM6241 (assembly GCF_054817845.1). Taxonomy (NCBI): domain Bacteria; kingdom Pseudomonadati; phylum Pseudomonadota; class Alphaproteobacteria; order Hyphomicrobiales; family Methylobacteriaceae; genus Methylobacterium; species Methylobacterium sp. CM6241. The sequence goes on along the minus strand of NZ_CM139246.1, from coordinate 2,117,829 downwards.
GGGCGGCCCTCGCGGGGCCGGGTCACTGAGCGACGGGAAGAGTGGGATCGAGCGGGAGACTTGCCAAGCGCCCGAGCCCGTCGCTACAGCCGCGCGACGCATCACCCCTTGCCCGCGAGTGCTCCCATGACCGCCTACAAGCTCCTCCTCCTCCCCGGTGACGGCATCGGCCCGGAGGTGATGGCCCAGGTGAAGACCGTGATCGGTGCACTCGCCCAGACCGGTCTCGCCACGTTCGAGACCGAGACCGACCTCGTCGGCGGCTCGTCCATCGACGCTCACGGCGTGCCCCTCACCGACGAGGCCCTCGCGCGGGCGGACGCGGCGGATGCGATCCTGCTCGGCGCGGTGGGCGGCCCAAAATGGTCCGGCGTCGCCTACGACATCCGCCCCGAGGCCGGGCTTCTGCGGCTCCGCAAGGATCTCGGCCTGTTCGCGAATCTGCGGCCGGCGATCTGCTACCCGGCGCTGGCGGATGCGTCCGCGCTGAAACGCGAGCTCGTCGAGGGTCTCGACATCATGATCGTGCGCGAACTCACCGGCGGCGTCTATTTCGGTGAGCCGAAGGAAATCACCACCCTCCCCGACGGCACCAAGCGCGCCGTGGATACCCAGGTCTACACCACGGGCGAGATCGAGCGGATCGCCCATGTGGCCTTCGATCTGGCGCGCAAGCGCTCGGGCCGCGTGGCCTCGGCCGAGAAGCACAACGTGATGAAATCCGGCGTCTTGTGGAAGGAGGTCGTCACCAAGGTCCATTCCGAGCATTACAGCGATGTCGAGCTCGAGCATGTGCTCGCCGACAATTGCGCCATGCAGCTGGTGCGCCGCCCGAAGCAGTTCGACGTCCTCGTGACCGACAACCTCTTCGGCGACGTGCTCTCGGATGTAGCGGCGATGCTCACGGGCTCCCTCGGCATGCTGCCCTCCGCTTCGCTCGGAGCAGTGGATTCGAAGGGAAGCCGCAAGGCATTGTACGAGCCGGTCCATGGCTCGGCACCCGATATTGCGGGCCAGGATCTCGCGAACCCCATCGCCATGATCGGCTCGCTCGCCATGGCGTTGCGCTACTCGTTCGGCCTCGGCGAGGCGGCCGACCTACTCGACGGCGCGATCACCGATGCGCTCGCGGCGGGTTCCCGAACGAAGGATATCGCCGGAGAGGGCGTGACGCCGCTGGGGACCGCCGGGATGGGCGAGGCCGTCGTGGCGGCTCTCAAGTCGCGGGTGCGCTGAAGCGCGAACAGCGGTCTCGTCCGGACATGGAAAAAGGCGCCGACCCAACCGGGTCGGCGCCTTTCTCGGTCCATCGTCCGACGACTGCCCTTAGTAGGGGTTGCCGTTGCGAGAGACGTAGGAGGTGGGGTCGATCGCATCGACACCGGAGAAGTCGATGTTGTGGATCGCGCTGGAACGGGCGCCCACGAACGGGCCGTTGGTGATCGGATCGGGCAAGATCGCACCGCCAAAGCGATCGTTGCGGCCATAGGGCGGCGAATTCAGGTAGCTGGCCGTGATGAAGTGCGGGTTGGTCGCCGGGTTGCTGATCGAACCGTTATTCGCCTCGACGACGTTGCCGGCATCGAGCCAGCTGCGCGGACGGATGCGGATCGGCAGCGGCTGGCTGACGCGGATACCGGGGGCGTAACGACCCTGCGCCTCGACAGCGGTGCTCGCGCCGACAGCGGTAAGGGTGAGTGCGCCCATCAGGGCAATCGTGGCAGTGCGCATGACGGACCTTCGTTGAACCTGTGTGAGATTAGGCCCGATTTCCTTAAGAAACTCGGCCATTCATGGTCAGTAGACGTGCCAGCGGCGCTGTTGTTCCCGGCCTAAGGCCGCGCTTGGTCGCTTCGCCGCAGTTTCGCCTCATTATGTCGGATGCGGCGTTTCGAGATCGATCCGGTTTCTCCGGCGGCCTCTCGGTTGGGGACGGCCGCGACCCGCGGCGCGCAGTCCTCCACCCGCCGTTCCTCGAACACGCGATACGCCGCTTTTAGGCCTGCGGAAGCTTGGCCATTCAGAATGAGCTTGTCCAGGGCGCAGACGATGGCGCGCGGCTCCGGCGGCTGGCTCAATGGGGCGCAGAGCCAGCCATCGATGCGCGGGGTCAGTGGAATCAGCCCGCTCTGCCCCGCATTGGAGAAACCGGTACAGATCCGCGTCACCGGACCGCTCAACGTGGCTTCCAAGGTCTCGAGCGGACCGAACTTGGTGGCGATCAACCCTCGTTCGCCGGATCGTACGACGGCGAGTCCTTGCCCGTCCGCGGCCCGTCGAGCGATGGTGACGAACAGGCTCACGGGAGGTGTGGAGCCCTCTGTGACGGTGAGGCTGAGATAGGGTGCATCCGCCGCGTCGAATTTACCCTGTGAAAGACGGTCCTCCCGCTGGCCCGTGGCCGGGTTGATCCGTGCTGGCTCGATCTTCGCCTGATCGAGGGCGTCAGGATCGTCGAGCCGATAACGCGGGGCCGTTTCGGCAACGGGCAGAGCCTGGCGAACATTCACGGCTGCGGTGGGGACGAACGGCTGGGCATTCGTGTCGGTCGAGACAATCGCCCCCGACTTCGTTTCTTCGTGTTTCGGCTGACCACCGACGAACTGCCCGGCTGCGCCGACACAAGCGAGCGCCGCGACACAAGGCACGGCAAGCCGCAACGATGAGCGAGCTTTGCGCGTGGGGAGCCGATGGTTGGTTTCGTCCTGTACGGCGATGCGATGCATGAAACCCTGAAACCGGTGACTCTTCTGGAGGCTTTCGCCGCGTGCGAGCGACCATGCTCTCGAGGCTCCGTAGGCCGGGTTTCACACTGGGTGACCGGACGAGGGTTTTCGATTTTGCGGTGAATGAATCGTTGCCCGATACACCTTGCGTCTATCGGCAGGTCCTGTTTGTGCCGCGACGAAAGTCTCGCGTGCAGCGCAACTCTTGACAGTCGCGGAGACGAAGCGTCTTGCTCCGCCGCTTGAAGTCAAAGTGGTCCTATCGAAGGGTCGAATGGGACGGGGCGTGCCGGCAAGTCCGCGGGACGACGCGTTTTCGCAGCCGGCCGGTCAATCAGGTCGTGACCGGGAAACCCTGCGGATTCTCATGGGACCGGTACACGGAGACTTGCCAACGACCCTGCCGGCGGTGCCGAGGCGATGAGCCCGGCCCTGGCGGGGAACCAGGGCATCACGAAGCGGAGTTGGAGAGATGGGTTACAAGGTCGCCGTCGTCGGTGCCACGGGCAATGTTGGCCGTGAGATGCTCGACATCCTGTCGGAGCGGGCGTTCCCCGCCGATGAGGTCGTGGCTATCGCCTCGCGCCGCAGCGCCGGGCAGGAAGTCTCCTTCGGTGACAAGATCCTGAAGGTGAAGGCGCTCGACACCTACGATTTCTCCGACACCGATATTTGCCTGATGTCCGCCGGCGGCGAGACGTCGAAGGAATGGTCGCCGCGCATCGGCCAGACCGGCTGCGTCGTCATCGATAATTCGTCGGCCTTTCGCTACCATCCCGACGTGCCGCTGATCGTTCCGGAAGTGAATCCGGAAGCCATCACCGGCTTCTCGAAGATGAACATCATCGCCAACCCGAACTGCTCCACGGCGCAGCTCGTCGTCGCCTTGAAGCCCCTGCACGACGTGGCCAAGATCACCCGCGTGGTGGTGGCGACCTATCAGTCGGTCTCCGGCGCCGGCAAGGAAGCCATGGACGAGCTGTTCCAACAGACCCGTTCGGTCTTCACCGCTGGCCAGATGACCATGGAGAAGTTCCCCAAGCGCATCGCCTTCAACGTCATCCCGCAAATCGACGTGTTCCTCGACGACGGCTCCACCAAGGAAGAGTGGAAGATGGTCGCCGAGACCAAGAAGATGCTCGATCCCAAGATCAAGCTCACGGCGACCTGCGTGCGAGTGCCGGTGTTCATCGGCCATGCCGAGGCGGTGAACGTCGAGTTCGAGCATCCGATCTCGCCCGAAGAGGCCACCGCCCTCCTCCGTTCGGCACCAGGCATCCTGGTCGTCGATAAGCGAGAGCCCGGCGGCTACATGACCCCGCACGAGGCGGCCGGCGAGGACGCGACCTATGTCTCGCGCATCCGCGCGGATTCGACGGTCGATAATGGCCTCTCGTTCTGGTGCGTCGCCGATAACCTGCGCAAGGGCGCGGCCCTGAACACGGTGCAGATCGCCGAGATGCTGATCAACCGGAAGCTCCTGAAGGAGCGGGCAGCGGCCTGATCACTCCACTTCCAGTCCTCGGGCCGAAACCCATCGACCGGCCATTGTCATTGACGCCGTCCCGTTCACGGGGCGGCGTTTTTTTATGGCCAATCCCCCTAACGAAGCAGGAGGAGATGCATTTCTATTGAAAATGTTCCTATTTTAGGATAGCTAGGATTAGAACAAAACACGAACATTGGTGATCGCGATGTGGGGCACTTCCAAACGCGGGCATGAAGCCGAAACCCTCCGTCGCCAACTCGCCATACTGGCGACGGAGACAAAACTGATCCGACTCCAACAGAGCCTGGACCGGAAGTACGATCCAGCCCAGCCCCGTGCGCCCGCCGGCCAAAGCGATGGTGGGCGGTGGGTCTCCGACGGAGGCGTCGGAGGCAGTCGCCTGACCGATCGTCCATCAACCGGTCAGACACTCCGATCCTCCATCGATAACGGAAGCACGTCAGGCAGGTCCACGCGAGAGGAAACCGTCACCAATAACGGGGCTCGGATTCTATCGCTGCGTATTCGCTCGGGACGCGGAGAGTGGGACGACCAGCACGCCGTCGTCACACCGGATGGCGAAAGCAGGATTTTCGAGAATTCGGGCGACGTTCAGACCATCCGCGACGGGGCATCGGGAGAGGTTCTCTCGCGTGGCGCGTTCGCGTTATCCGAATCGCAATCCCAGCCCACAATACAACAGGTCTTTCTGCCGGCTTTCGTCGTCGCTCCGGCCGTCAAGGTCACTCTTGAAGCGGCGGCGCTTCTCTTCACCTATCTGGAAGCTCGGAGGCCGGGATTCGGCAAGGCACCGGGCAGAACGGCACTGCGCTACGACTTCGACCCAGATCCGGACAAAAAACTTCCCCTCATTTGGGTTGGTCCGGTCGATCAGACGACACTCGACCAAGCTTGTCCACGCAACGCCGAAGTGCAAGCCGTAACGGACGAGGCGACGAAACGGCTGACAGCCTTGAATCCCCTTCTGACGAGACAGCAACTCGGCACCATGATCCATGTCGATATCGCACACACATTCATTGCAAGGGCTTATCCCGATGTGCGCGTCGAATTTTCGATAAGCAGTACCGGCGATGAAGCAGATTATGGAGAAAAGGGTTCAGCACGCCTCGATCTTTTCGAACTCTCACCAAATCAAACAGTCTGCGTCTATGATTATAAAACTGGATCGGCGGGGCTAAGCTCAAAAAGAGCGTTGTTTCTAGCCAGATCCGCCAAGAAATTTTGGCCGCAATCAAATGGTATAATTATCATTCAAGTGAGGCCGATAAAATGACGACTATTAAACAAATTAAAGGCCTTGCCAAGAATTTGCTCGACAAAAATATTGATCTTGTCGCTGCTGGTAGAAACTCCTTCTGGCTTCTCCCCATCGAATCTATAGGACGATTGATCCACCTCGATCGGACGAGCAATCCGGCCTATTGCGTTGCAAGCTGGTACCTCGTCGAGTTCTTCATGCCCGGAGTTCGTTCATCGTCCTCACTCGGGCGATGCAGCGAAAGGATTGCCCGTTCTGAAGGCTTCGAGGGTGGCCAGGGCTGGTTCTGGTCCGACCCGACGATCTACGACGATTTCCTCACCCGCGTCGAAGCGGATGCCCTGGCGATCCTTCGCCCCCTGGACACGACGCGAAAGTGTCTCGACTTCGCCCGCACCCGTCCCGCCACGGTCGGACGTCTCGGTCTGGACTGGCATCTCGTCGCCTGCATTGCGCTCGGCGAACTCGATGAGGCTCGGACGATCTGGTCCAAGATAGGTAAGCATTACCGCAACGGGGCCGTGATGGAGGATGCGCACTGGCAGTTGATCAACGACCGGACCTGCCTCATCGGCGAGCCGCTCATGGCCGACGATCGGGACGCTCTCGCCACCCTGTTGCATCGCTGGGAAGCCGAGACCATCGTCGGAAGTCCCCTCGAACCATTTTGGAGACCGAGCCTGTTTCCCCTGGAGGAGGATGCATCGGCCGCCCCGTAAGTGGGCGAGAAGACTAGGGCGACAGGCAAGCCGGCATTAGACCGAGGCCTCCAACGCCGCCACATCCCCACCACTGATCGCCGGCAGGCACCGGGTGATCCGCTGGGCATCCCAGTCCCACCACGCCACGGCCTGGAGCCGCGCGGCGATATCGGGCGGTACGCGCATCCGCACGAGCGTGGCCGGGTTGCCGGCGACGATGGCGTAGGGAGGTACGTCGCGGGTGACCACGGATTTGGCGGCGACCACGGCTCCGTCGCCGATGCGGATTCCCGGTAGGATCGTGCTGTCGTAGCCGAGCCAGACATCGTTGCCGATCACCGTGTCGCCCCGGTTGGGAAAGGCCATCTCTTCGGGGAAGCGTTCGGCCCAGGCGCCGCCGAAGATGAGGAACGGGTAGGTGGAGGGCGCGTCGAGGCGGTGGTTGCCCCCGTTCATGAGGAAGCGCGTGCCCGCCGCAAACGCGCAGAAGCGACCGATCCGCAAACGGTCGCCCAGAAAAGCGAAGTGATAGAGGATGTTGTCGAGGAAAGACTCCGGGCCGGCAGGGTCGTCATAATAAGTGTAGGCGCCGACCTCGACATTCGGCGGCAGGGTGAGATTGCGGATGAAGGTGATTCGGCTGTGACCAGCAACCGGGTGAAGGCAATCCGGGTCGGGTCCGAATGACGGATCGGCGGCCATGATCGAAGCTCACTGGAACGAGTTGACGGCTACGGAGCGACCGGCATGCGCTCCGCCGGGGAACGGCTCGCGAAATCGCTTGAAACGATCCGACGATGGGACTACTCATACCATATCAGTTCTGGTTGCAGTCTTGAGGCTGCGGTTCGGGAGTGGGCCCCACCGGGTCCGCTCTTTTTTATTGCCGCAACACCTCTCGCACCGGATCGCTTCACGCAAGGCCGGACGTACAGCGCAGCATGGCGGACACTTCCGAAAAACGTCTGATCACCGAGACCGGCGTCGCCGCACGGGTCGTGCAGGTCATCGAGGCATCGATCGAGGGCCTCGGCTATCGCGTGGTCCGGGTGCGGGTGTCGAGCGCCAATGGCTGTACCGTGCAGATCATGGCCGAGCGGCCGGACGGCACCATGACGGTGGACGATTGCGAGACCGTGAGCCGGGCGATCTCCCCTCTCCTCGATCTCGACGACCCGGTGGGCAAGGCCTATTATCTGGAGATCTCCTCCCCCGGTATCGACCGGCCGCTGGTACGGGCCGTCGATTTCGAGCGTTGGGCCGGCTACGAAGCCAAGATCGAATTGGCGATCCCCCTCGACGGCCGGAAGCGGTTTCGCGGGATCATCCGAGCCCCCAACCCGGATGGCCTCACGGTGCCGATCGATCTGCCCGACGTGAAGGAGGGCCTGCCGAGCCGCATCGACCTTCCCCTCCGCGATCTCGGCGACGCCTACCTCGTCCTCACCGACGATCTCGTGCGTGAATCGCTCCGACGTGGCGGCGGGCCGCCGCCGATGCTGGACGATGAGGACGAAGACGAGAGCGAGGAGGGTGACGAGGCTGAAGTCTCGCCTCCCGCCCCTCTCAAGAAAAAGGTCGAGCGGCCGCTGAAGCCCAAGGCGTCGGCCAAGCCCAAGCCGGAAAAGATCGAGACCGAGGCGAGTCGGGCCAACAAGGCCAAGCCAGTCCGCACCAAGGCGGTGCGGGTCAAGGACGACGGCAAGCTTCACTAAAGCATTCGTTTGGAACTCCGGCGGGCGCCCGACGGCGCGCTGAGGGTTCCGAGAAGAACATACGACGAAGAGAAGGACGAAATCCGATGGCTGTCGTCAGCGCCAACAGACTCGAACTCCTGCAGATTGCCGAAGCGGTCGCCCGCGAGAAGGTGATCGACCGCTCCATCGTCATCGACGCCATGGAGGAGGCCATCGCCAAGGCCGCTCGCTCCCGTTACGGCGCGGAGACGGATGTCCATGCAGAGATCGACCCCAAGACCGGCGCGCTCCGCCTGTCCCGCCATCTCGTGGTGGTGGACGAGGTCGAGAACGACGCCCGCGAGGTCACGCTGGATCAGGCTCGGCGCTACAATCCGGGCGCGCTCGTGGGGGACGTGATCTCCGACACGCTGCCGCCCTTCGATTTCGGCCGCGTCGCCGCTCAATCGGCCAAGCAGGTCATCGTTCAGAAGGTGCGTGACGCCGAGCGCGACCGTCAGTTCGACGAGTACAAGGACCGCATCGGCGAGATCGTCAACGGCCTGGTCAAGCGGGTCGAGTACGGCAACGTCATCGTCGATCTGGGACGCGGCGAGGGCATCGTGCGCCGTGACGAGATGATCCCGCGCGAGACCTTCCGCCCCGGCGACCGTATTCGCTCCTACCTGTTCGACGTGCGCCGCGAGGTCCGTGGCCCGCAGATCTTCCTCTCACGCTCTCACCCGCAGTTCATGGCCAAGCTGTTCGGCCAGGAAGTGCCCGAAATCTATGACGGCATCGTCGAAGTGAAGGCGGTCGCCCGCGATCCGGGCTCGCGCGCCAAGATCGCCGTCATTTCGCGGGACGGCTCCATCGATCCCGTCGGTGCCTGCGTCGGCATGCGCGGCTCCCGCGTCCAGGCGGTCGTGGGCGAATTGCAGGGCGAGAAGGTCGACATCATTCCGTGGTCCGAGGATCAGGCGACCTTCATCGTCAACGCGCTCCAGCCCGCCGAGGTGGTCAAGGTGGTCCTCGACGAGGAGGCCGACCGCATCGAGGTGGTGGTGCCCGACGATCAGCTCTCGCTGGCTATCGGCCGTCGCGGCCAGAACGTGCGCCTCGCCTCGCAGCTCACCGGGTGGGACATCGACATCCTCACCGAGGCCGAGGAATCCGAGCGGCGCCAGAAGGAATTCGCCGAACGCACTGCTGTCTTCATGGCGGCCCTCGACGTCGACGAGACGGTGGGCCAGCTCCTCGCGGCGGAGGGTTTCCGAAACGTCGAGGAAATCGCCTATGTCGAGCCGGGCGAGCTCGCCAACATTCAGGGCCTCGACGAGGAAAGCGGCACGGAGATCCAGGCTCGCGCCCAGGATCACCTCGCCCGCGTCGAATCCGAATTCGATGCCAAGCGCCAGGAACTCGGTGTCGCCGACGATTTGCGTGAGATCGATGGCGTGACCACGCCGATGCTCGTGGCCTTCGGCGAGAACGACGTGAAGTCGATAGAGGATCTCGCCGGCTGCGCCACGGATGACCTTGTCGGCTACACCGAAGGTCGCGGCCCCGAGGCCACCAAACATGCGGGCTATCTCGACGGGTTCGAAATCTCCCGTGCCGAGGCTGAGGCCATGATCATGGCGGCTCGCGTCAAGGCTGGTTGGATCGAAGCACCCGTTGAGGCTGACGAGGGCGAACAGACCGACGGGGAACCCGAGGCAGTCTGATCCCAGGCGACTTCACCGCCTTCTCCCTCGACGAAATCGAGGGAGAAGGTGACGACAACGTCCAAGCGCAGAACGACCGGGTCGGTGCCCGGGCCTCGAATCGCCACCCTGCCATAACGTGACTTGGCAGGTCCGGCACGGCCGAACAGCCCAAGACGTAGAAGGGTCCAACCGCCATATGACGGGCGAATACGCAGATGCAGCGCAAGATGCCGCTGAGCCGGAGCCGAGCACTTTGCTCGATTCCGGCTTCGGGCGCGGTCGGCGCAATGCAATGCGCACATGCCTTGTCACCCGAATGTCGCAGAATCCGGAAGGCATGATCCGCTTCGTTCTGTCTCCCGACGGGGAAGTGGTGACGGATCTGAAGGCGAAACTGCCAGGACGCGGCGCATGGCTCACTGCCAGTCGCGTCACGGTCGAAGCCGCGCTGAAGAAGCGGCTGTTCCAACGCGCCTTCAAGACCAAGGATGCGGCCGCACCGGCGGACCTCGGTGACAGGATCGCAGCGATCCTGCGGGAAGACCTGCGCCAATCCCTGTCGCTCGCCAACAAGGCAGGCTGCCTGGTCGCCGGTTTCGCCAAGGTCGAGTCCGCCATTGCGGACAAGGCCGGTGTCGCAGCGGTGATTCAAGCCTCCGACGGTAGCGCGGACGGTAGAAGGAAGATCGCCGCGGCATTGCACCGGAGGCATGGCGATGCCATATCCCGTGTCCCGGTCATCGATGATTTGTCCAATGCAGAATTGGACATGGCCTTGGGTCGGGATCATGTGATACATGCGGCGCTTGTCGCAGGAGTCGGGAGCACCGGCTGCCTTGCGCGTTGGCGTCGGCTACGCTCTTTCGAGGGCAGGCCTACGACAGCCGAGGAGGCCGGTTACGCCCGAGCAGGGCAAACCGCTTCGACTCTGCAGGACGACGACGAGACGGATTTACCCGGCGCACAGCAGTTTGCCGGTTCACGGGACGATGGAAACCCTCAGGGTTTGGACTGAATGAGCGATACGAATAATCCGGGCGACAAGACGCAGGCACGACCCCCCTCGAAGCCGCTGTCCTTGAAGCGCCCGATCGAGCAGGGAACGGTGCGTCAGAGCTTCTCCCATGGCCGCTCCAAGCAGGTCGTGGTCGAGACTGTGAAGCGCCGTGTCATCGGGGCGGCACCGGCCGCTCCCGTTCGCGAAACGCAACCGGTCGCTCCGGCGTCCCGTGTGGCGCCGCCCGCTCCCGCGGTCCCGCGTCCCGCCCAGCGGGCGGCGTCCGGCGTCGTACTTCGGACATTGAGCGAGCAGGAGCGCGATGCACGCGCCGCTGCCCTCGCCGATGCCCAGCGCCGTGAGCAGGAAGCCCGCCGCAAGGTCGAGGAAGAGGCTGCAGCGCAGCGTGCTCGCGAGGCTGAGGAAGCCCGCCAGCGCGAGGCCGAGGAGCGTCGCCGCCAGGAAGAGGAGCGTCAGCGCGCCGAGGAGCAGGCTCGCCTGCGTGCCGAGGAAGAGGCTGCTCGCGAGGCGGCTCGCGCTGCCGAAGCCGCAGCCAAGGAAGCCGCCGCGGCGGCTCCTGCCGCAGCTGCTCCGTCTGCGCCCGCACGGCCCGTTTCCAAGACCGTGCCGATGGCTCCTGTCTCGGCTCCGATCTCGTCGGCCCCGAAGCCCGCTCCGGCAGCACCCGCTCCCGCACCTCAGGCTGCGGCGCCTGCGCGTCCGGCAGCTCCAGCTGCCCGTCCCCCTCTGACGGCTCGCCCGACGCCTGCAGAGCCGCGCAAGACCATCACGGCCGACGTGCGCAAGCCGCGCGATTTGAACTTCATGGCCCGCCCGGCTCCCGCACCCGAGCCTGAGGCGGCTCCCACCGCTGCCACGGCCGCACGTCCGGCCGGTGCGACGCCTGCCGCCCGCGCGCCGGGTCGGCCTCAGGCTGCCGAGGAGGAGAGCGAGCAGAAGCGCGTCATCCGCCGCCCCGGCATGCCGCTCAAGATCATCACGCCGCCCAAGACACCCAAGCAGCCGGGCGGCGACCGTAATCGTGGGCGCCTGACCATCGCCACCGCCACGTCGGGCGAGGACGAGCGTACACGCTCCGTTGCTTCGTTCCGTCGCCGCCAGCAGCGCATGAGCGGCAACCGGCAGGTGGAGCAGAAAGAGAAGCTCTCCCGCGAGGTGACGATCCCCGAGACGATCACCATCCAGGAACTCGCCAACCGCATGTCGGAGCGGGCCGTGGACGTGATTCGCCTGCTGATGAAGCAGGGTGAGATCCACAAGATCACCGACGTGATCGATTCGGATTCTGCCCAGCTCATCGCCGAGGAACTCGGCCACACCGTACGCCGCGTCGCCGAGTCCGATGTCGAAGAGGGCTTGTTCAACGACGAGCCGGATCTCGAAGAGGATCTCGATCCGCGTCCGCCCGTCGTGACCATCATGGGCCATGTCGATCACGGCAAAACCTCGCTGCTCGACGCCATCCGCAAGACGGCCGTCGTCTCCGGCGAAGCCGGTGGCATCACGCAGCATATCGGTGCCTATCAGGTCGCATCGCCGTCGGGCGACATGGTCACCTTCATCGACACCCCCGGCCACGCGGCGTTCACCTCCATGCGCGCCCGTGGCGCCAAGGTGACGGATATCGTCGTGCTCGTGGTGGCGGCCGATGACGGTGTCATGCCCCAGACGGTGGAGGCGATCAGCCACGCGAAGGCGGCCGGCGTGCCGCTCATCGTGGCGATCAACAAGATCGACAAGCCCGATGCGAACCCGCAGCGGGTGCGTACCGAGCTTCTGCAGCATGACATACAGGTCGAGTCCATGGGCGGCGAGACCCTGGAATTCGAAGTCTCCGCCAAGACCGGCGACGGTCTGCCGGATCTCCTCGAAGGTCTGCAGCTGCAGGCCGAAATCTTGAACCTGCGTGCCAACGAGGCGCGCGACGGCGAGGGTACGGTCATCGAGGCCAAGCTCGATCGCGGTCGCGGTCCCGTCGCCACGGTGCTCGTGCAGCGCGGCACCCTCTTCACCGGCGACATCGTCGTTGCTGGTGCCGAGTGGGGGCGTGTCCGCGCCCTCATCGACGACAAGGGCGAGAGCATCCCTTATGCCGGCCCGTCGGTGCCGGTGGAGGTACTCGGCTTCAACGGAACTCCGGATGCGGGCGACCGCGTGGCGGTGGTACCGAACGAAGCCCGTGCCCGCGAAGTCACCGAGTATCGCGCCCGTCAGAAGCGTGAGCGGATTGCTGCACGAACCGGCGGTGCGAACCGCTCGCTCGTGGACATGATGCGCGACCTGAAGGAAGGCCTCGGCCGCAAGGAACTGGCTCTCGTCATCAAGGGCGACGTGCAGGGTTCGGTGGAAGCCATCATCGGCGCGTTGGAGAAGCTCGGCAACGACGAGGTGTCAGCGCGCATTCTGCTCGCGGGCGTCGGCGGCATCACCGAGTCGGACGTGACCTTGGCGGAGGCTTCGAAGGCCGTCGTCATCGGCTTCAACGTGCGTGCCCATAAGGAAGCGCGCGAGTCGGCCGAGAACAAGGGCGTCGAGATCCGCTACTACAACATCATCTACGACCTCGTGGATGACATCAAAGCGACCCTCTCGGGCATGCTGCCGCCGACCTTGCGCGAAGAGCGCCTCGGTGAGGCGCAGATCCTGCAGATCTTCGACGTGTCGAAGGTCGGTAAGATTGCCGGTTGTCGCGTCACCGACGGTGTCGTGCAGCGTGGCGCCCATGTCCGCCTGATCCGCGACAGCGTCGTGATCCACGAGGGCAAGCTGTCTCAGCTGAAGCGCCTCAAGGATGACGCGAAGGAAGTCGGTTCGGGTTACGAGTGCGGTATGTCCTTCGAGAACTTCCAGGACATGCGTGCGGGTGACACGATCGAGTGCTACCGGGTCGAGGAGATCCGCCGCACGCTCTAAAGGCGACGCGGCTCGACGAACCCGGCGGCTGCAGCGCGCGCTGCAGCCGCCGTTTTGTTTTGCAGACGGCCGGTACGTCTTAGCGCCCCCGCAAAACGGGGCGCCCAGTCCAGGCGATCCCGGATCCGAGACCCAAGCGACAATGGCTCAGAAACCCAATCCTAGTGGTCCTTCGCAGCGCCAGCAGCGCGTGGCCGAACTTATCCGCCACGCTATCGCAGAAGTGCTGCAGCGCGGCGACATCCAGGATCCTGTCCTGGGCTCGCATGTCATCACCGTGCCCGAAGTGCGTATGTCGCCCGATCTCAAGATCGCCACGGCCTACATCATGCCGCTCGGCGGCCTCGACGAGAAACCGGTCATCGCGGCTCTTGAACGCAACAAGAAAGCATTGCGTCAGGAAGTTGCCCGCCGGGTGAATTTGAAATTTGCGCCCGATCTACGCTTCCTGCGAGACGAGACCTTCGACGAAGCGGATCGGATCGACGCCCTTCTCCGGTCCGAGAAGGTGCGGCGCGATCTCGAATCGCAGCCGCGCGATGCGGACGAGCCAGACGCAGGCGCGTAGGTTCGGCCATCTCGACGAGGTTCATTGGACCCGGAAAGCGGACGCCTCGCGTTACACCCCATCAAGAACTGACCCTGGCGTCGATAGGGATTACGGGGCTGCCAAAGCTGCCGCTTCCATCGCGCCGCCGACGAGGACATCATGATCAACGATCCGACGATCGAGAATCCCGACGTCGCCACTCCGTCGCCCCACCGTTCCGGCGAGGAAAGACCCTCACAAGGTCGCCGCCAGCAGCGCGGCCAAGCCTCCGACAGGCCCAAGCGTCGCGATGTGAACGGTTGGGTCATCCTGGACAAAGGCGTCGGAATGACCTCGACCCATGCGGTCGCGGTGGTGAAGCGTGCCTTCAATGCGAAGAAGGCGGGCCATGCCGGAACGCTCGATCCTTTGGCCTCCGGCATCCTGCCTATCGCCCTCGGCGAGGCGACCAAGACCGTCCCCTTCGTCATGGATGGCCGCAAGGCCTACATCTTCACCGTGACCTGGGGCATCGAGACGGATACCGACGATGCGGAAGGCCGTCCGGTTGCGACGAGCGACACACGGCCGGACCGCGCGCTCGTAGAGGCCGCGCTGCCCGCCTTCGTCGGAGCCATTGAGCAGGTGCCACCACGCTACTCGGCGATCAAGATCGCCGGTGAACGTGCCTACGATCTCGCTCGCGACGGCGAAGTGGTGGAGCTCGTGGCGCGTCCGGTCCAGATCGACCATCTCTCCGTGGTGGAACATACCCCCGATCGTACGATCATCGCGGCAGAGTGCGGCAAGGGCACCTATGTGCGCGCCATCGCCCGCGATCTCGGCCGGGTGCTCGGCTGCTACGGGCATGTCTCCGCCTTGCGCCGCACGCGCGTCGGGCCCTTCGCGGAGGCTGAGTCCTGCCTCGTCGCCACCCTCGAAGAGGGCGGACCGGATGGAAACGCCGCACATCTCCGTCCGGTGGAGACTGCGCTCGATGCGGTCGTTTCGGTGGCCGTCTCACGGGACATGGCGTTACGGCTCATGCGGGGCCAACCCGTCCTGCTGCGGGGACAAGATGCCCCAACGGAAGGCAAGGCCTTTGCGACCTGCGGCGGCATCCTCGTGGCCGTAGGCGATGTCGAGCGCGGTGAACTCGTCCCGCACCGCGTTTTCCACCTTGGTGGTACCGCGCGCCAGTCGTGAAATAGGTAGAAGCACTGCTACCGATAGTAGTATCTTATCGAGCGCCGATTGTATCGACGGGCTCAAATTCTTCCGTTTAACTTACGAGTTGTTGACGCTCACATATCCTTATCTCCCGCCGACAGCCGTCGGCGGGAGAGATTTACTTTTCCATTAGAAAGTTCGTTCTACGCGTGGCTCTATGACGAGCCGAAGCGAACATTCTGCAACGATCCTGCTGACGCGCTTCCGCCGGGATACCGACGGTGCGATCGCCATTTTCTTCGGCCTGCTCGCTGTTCCCCTGCTGATGCTGTCGGGATTGGTGATCGATTACGGCGTGAATTCGATGGCCCAACAGGGTCTTCAGGATGCCGCCGATTCAACAGTTATCTCGCTGCTCAAGCTCCCGGTGGCCACGACAACTGCCGAGCTTCAGACCAGGGCCGAGAACCAGATCAGGGCTGCCGCTCCCAGGTTGGTGGACGCCGACACGAAGATCACTGTTGCACGGGTGGAGAATACGATCACCGTTTCGGTCATCGCCAAGAGCCCGACCAGCGTGACCAGGATCGCGGGCTATAATTCCTTCCCTGTCTCAGTCACGGCAGCAGGTATACGCGGGTCGGGCAATCTCGAGATCGCTCTCGTTCTAGACAATACCGGATCGATGAGCGGTTCGAAGATCACCAACTTGAAGGCAGCCGCTAACGACCTTGTCACGAGTCTGTTCAGAGAGGCCGATCCCGCTAAGCCCAACGCCCTAAAAATCGGAATCGTCCCGTTCTCGATGACCGTGAATGTCGGTCCATCGAATGCAACCCAGTCATGGCTCGATAAGGATGCGAAGGCCTCCTATCACTCGAATATCTTTGTCTCCTCGGCGAACCGCCTGACCCTTTTCCGCCAAATGGGGGTCGCTTGGGGCGGGTGCGTCGAGAGCAGGCCAGCGCCCTACGACGTTCAGGATACACCGCCGTCGATCGCCAATCCCAATACCCTGTTCGTGCCCTTCTTCGCACCCGATGAATCCGATAAGGACCGGAACGCCGTCAACGATTACATGAGCGACTACACGACCACATCGGCGGAGTCCGACCATCGGACGCGGCAGGGCCAGATCACGAAATATTCCAGGAATCCCATCTTACAAAAGGGCCGGATCAGCGACACCGTCCCCTATCGCTACGGGCCCAATTCCGGATGCGAGCTCCAGCCCATCACGCGTCTCACCACGTCACAATCTACGCTCACCAACGCGATCAACGCGATGACCATCGTCGGCGACACGAACATCGCTATGGGTCTGGTCTGGGGATGGCATCTGCTGTCGCCGAACGGCCCCTTCGCGGAGGGTGTGCCGTATGACGAAAAGAACACTCGGAAGTTCGTGATCCTGATGACGGACGGACAGAACGCCTCCTCTGTCAGCTCTTCCGCGAATGCATCGATCTATTCTGGCCTCGGCTTCAGCTGGCAGAATCGGATGTGGACCAATGCCAACACGACCGCGACCCGGACGGCGGCCATGAATGCGCGGCTCTCAACTCTTTGCACGAACATAAAGAATGCGGGCATCACCATCTTTACGGTCCGCGTCGAGGTCACTGAAGGGGCCAGCGACATCCTCCGCAACTGTGCGAGCGGCACCGACAAGTTCTACGATGTCCAGAATTCCGCGACGCTGACCGACGCCTTCAGGGCTATTGGGTCGCAGATGAGCGAGATGCGGATTTCGCGATGAGGATCCGCTGGCCGTCACGCCTGCTTTCGCGCTCATTCCGGGATTTTCTAGGCAATCGTCGCGGCGTAACGGCGGTCGAGTTCGGGATCGTCGGCATTCCGTTCTTCATGCTGCTCGGTGCGTTGATCGAAGGCGCCATGTTGATGGTCGCCCAGATCTCGTTCGACAACGCCCTCGATCGGGCGGCGCGGGCCGTCTTCACCGGCACGTTTCAGCAAGGATCCAACAATAGTAGTCCGGCAACCCGGCTTATTCAGGAAATGTGTAGCGGTGCCACGCTGTTCAACTGCAGCACGGACAAGATCAAGATCGAGGTTACTGCCACGGAGAGCAGCAACACCCTCGTGACCTGCTCGCCCTACGATAATGTGAGCCAGTCGATAGCGACGGGCTTCGGAAAGAAGTTCGAGTGTCCCAACGGAGACGACATCGTGACGATCTGCGCGATCGCGGCGATACCTCGCTATTTTCCGACGTCGAAGCTGATGCTGCCGCCTCTCCCCAACAACGAGCAAATGATCCGTTCGATGGTGGTCTTTCGCGCGGAGCCATACGCGCAGGGAAAATGTCAGGCGAATTGATGCGGGCGATCATTCAGTGTCGACGGATGATCACCGACCAGTCGGGCGTTTCCGCCATGGAATTCGCCCTCATCGCCCCCGTGATGATTCTGCTTTTCATGGGTTCGATCGAGTTGCCGCGTGCTTACACGACAGGACAGCATGCCAATCGCGCCGCGCGATCCATGGCGGATCTGATCTCCCGAACGACATTGACCACGACGGAGATAGAGGGCGTCTATAAACTTGGCCGCAACATCATGGCGCCCTACGACGCCAGCGGAGCAAAGATCGTCCTCACGGCGGCAGGCGTCTACCAGCAGAACGACGGATCCCTCATAGCCAAGGTCTGCTCGAGCACGGCGGTCAACGCCCCGAAATATGCAGCTTCCACGATCCTTGGTGCGCCGCCCCCATCGGAAGCTATGAAGAAGGCTCGCTATGTCATCGCAAAGATGACGATCTCCTATAAGCCTATCTTCCCTGTCTTTCCGGCGTTGACCTCCTTCTCGTTCGAGAAAGAAGTCACTTGGCCGGTTCGCGCTACCAACGGGAAGGAGATCATACTCCCCGGTGGCGTGCCCTGCCCCGCAACGTGACAGATCAATCGCAGTCCGTGGCGGCTGCGACGGCCTGCTGTCTCCGAGACGATCAGGACGACGATCAGCGAGCCGGCAGCGCCGTCTCGATTACCCGAGCCCAGAGCGAGGCGCCGTACGGAATGGCGGCATCATTGAAATCATAATGCGGATGGTGGAGGCCTGCGCTGTCACCATTGCCCATGAAGATATAGGCGCCGGGCCGGTGAGCCAGCATGTAGGAGAAATCCTCCGCCGCCATCATCGGCGCGACATCACGCTCCACTCGTTCCTCGCCTACGATGCCCGCCGCCACGTCGGCGATGAAATCCGCTTCGGCTGGGTGGTTCTCGGTCACCGGATATCCGCCGCTGTAATCGACGCGGGCGGTGGCACCGTAGGCGGCGGCGGTGTTCGTCACGATGGCGCCGATGCGCTCCTGCATGGTGGCGCGCACCGTCTTCGAAAGCGCGCGCATGGTGCCCCGCATGGTCACCTGCTGGGGCAGTACGTTGAAGGCATCGCCGGCTTCGAGGGCACAGACCGACACCACGCCACTTTCCAGCGGGTTGATACTACGAGCGACCACCGATTGCAGTGCGATCACGACATGGCTCGCCACGAGAACGCTGTCGATGACGAGATGCGGTTGCGCGGCATGGCCGCCGCGCCCTTCGATCGTGATGGTGAAGCGGTCGGTGGACGCCATGATCGGGCCGGGACGGATCGCGAAACGGCCGAGTTCCAGGCCTGGAATATTATGCAGGCCATAGACGGTCTCGACGCCGAAACGCTCCATCATTCCGTCTCGGACCATAGCTTCGCCGCCGCCGCCGCCCTCTTCCGCAGGCTGGAAGATCATCACTGCGGTCCCGTCGAAATCACGGGTCTCGGCGAGGTACTTGGCGGCGCCGAGAAGCATCGCGGTATGGCCATCGTGGCCACAGGCATGCATCCGCCCCGGCGCGGTGGAACGATAGGCCAGATCCCGCACCTCCTGGATCGGTAGCGCGTCCATGTCCGCGCGCAGGCCGATGGCACGGTTCGAACCGTGCGACCGCCCCCGGATGAGGCCGACGACTCCGGTGCGACCGATGCCGGTGGCAATCTCGTCGCAGCCGAAATCCCGCAGCTTGTCGGCGACGAAGCCGGCGGTGCGATGGACGTCGTATTGCAGCTCCGGATGGGCGTGGAGGTCGTGCCGCCATGCGGTGATCTCATCCGCCAGAGCTGCGATCCGGTCGACGATGGGCATGGTGTCACGTCTCTTCGCGCGTCTTGGCTCGTCTCGGGCAGAGCCTCCCGACCATAGCGCATCCCAGCAAAGGCGAGGCCATTTAGATCGATTTAAAAGGCTGCGGCCGACGGATCATGTGCAGAACGTGGCGCCAGGGGCTAGCGGGAGAGCGGCTTCGTCCGGCGAGGACTTCGTGACTGTGGCGAATGCTCTGCGGCGAGGTCATCGAGAATGGGGCAATCCGGCCGGGAATCACCGCTGCAATGATCCGCAAGCGACGTCAGGGTGCGAGCCATCGCCTCCAACTCGGCGATGCGGCGGCGCAGATCCGTCAGATGGTGCACGGCCAGGGCCTTCACCTGGGCGCTGGCACGTCCGCGATCCTGCCAAAGGGCGAGGAGGCCGGCGAAATCCTCAACGGAAAAGCCGAGATCACGGGATCGGCGCACAAAGCGCAAGGTGTGCAAGTCGTTCTCGGCATAGAGCCGGTAACCGGAGGCCGTCCTGTCTGCCGGTGGCAGGAGGCCGGTCTCCTCATAATACCGGATCATCTTGGCCGAGACGCCCGTGGCCTTCGCCGCCTCGCCGATGGTGACGGAACCGCTCATCCCCGATCTCCGGCATGCCGGAGGCGAAGGGCGTTGGCGAGGACGAATACGCTCGACAGTGCCATGGCGCCCGCGGCCAGAACCGGCGACAGCAGGGGTCCGCCGAAAACGTAAAGCAGGCCCGCCGCCACCGGGATCAGGGCCACATTGTAGGCGAAAGCCCAGAACAGGTTCTGCGCGAGGTTGCGCATCACTGCACGCGAGAGCGCAATGGCGGAGACGATGCCGGATAGAGCACCCGCCATCAGCACCACGTCGGCGCTCTCCACGGCAATGTCCGTACCGGTCCCGATGGCAATGCCGATCTCGGCTTCGGCGAGGGCTGGCGCATCGTTGATACCATCCCCCACGAAAGCCACAGGTCCGAACCGAGCCCGCAAGGCTTGCACGGCTTCGACCTTACCGCCGGGGAGCACCTCAGCGGCGACCTCGGTGATCCCGAGCCTTGCCGCGACGCCGCTGGCAGCTCCCCGCGCATCACCCGTCACCATGGCGACGACCAGACCTTGTGCCTTGAGCGCCGAGACGGCCTCGGCTGCACCTGCCTTGATAGGGTCGGATACGGCGACGAGGGCGGCGATCCGTCCCTCGACAGCGACGTAGAGGGGGCTTTTCCCCGTACCCTCCAGCCGGGATGCAGCTTCCGCCAGATCGGCCACGGAGATGCCGAGCCTGCCCATATGGCGTCGCGCACCAACGATGACTTTCCGCCCGTCGACGCTCCCCTCGACACCGTGGCCGGGTAAAGCCTCGAATCGATCTGGGGGAATGAGAGTCAGGCCCCGCTTCAGAGCCGCATCGACGATGCTGCGCGCGACCGGATGCTCCGAGCGGGATTCGACGGATGCTGCAAGTCCCAGCACTGTATCCGCCTCGAAGCCCGGTGCCACCACGAAGCCGGTGAGTGCGGGCCTACCCTCGGTGAGCGTCCCGGTCTTGTCGAAGGCGACGACCTTGGCGTCGCGGAGAGCCTGCAAGGCGGCACCGTTGCGGAACAGCACGCCCAGTTCTGCCGCACGCCCCGTGCCGACCATGATCGAGGTCGGCGTCGCCAACCCCATGGCGCAGGGGCAGGCAATGATCAGAACGGCGATGGCGTTCACGAGAGCGAAGCCGAGGGCGGGACTCGGTCCGAATGCGAGCCACGCCAGGAACGTCGCCAACGCAGCGCCGAGAACCGCCGGGACGAACCAACCCGTCACCCGGTCGACGAGAGCCTGAATCGGAAGCTTGGTGCCCTGCGCCGCCTGGACCATCGCCACGATCTGCGCCAGCACGGTCCGCGCGCCGATCGTGTCGACGCGCAGATCGAGGCTGCCATTGGTGTTCAGCGTGCCGCCCACCGTGCGGTCGCCTTCGTCCTTCGCCACGGGCACCGGCTCGCCGGTGATCATGCTCTCATCGACGAAGCTCCTACCCGCTACAATCACTCCATCCGCAGCCACACGTTCCCCCGGGCGGACTCGAACGATATCGCCGAGCCGCAAGTCAGCCAGGGGAATGTCGTCCTCGCGACCGTCCCGAACGACTCGGGCCGTGGAGGGCGCCAGGGCGACCAGGCGTGCGATCGCCGCCCCCGTGCGCCCCTTTGCGCGGGCCTCAAGGGCGCGACCGAGGAGAATCAGGGTAACGATGAGAACGGAGGCCTCAAAGTACAGATGCGCCGTTCCCGGCGGCAGAATCTGGGGAGCGAGGACCGAAACCAGGGAGTAGACATAGGCCGCTCCCGCCCCGAGTGCGACGAGGGCGTTCATATCGGGATGGCCGTTCAATAGAGCGGGAATCCCTCGACGGAAAAAGCGCCGCCCCGGCCACGCCAGAACGAGCGTCGCCATAACGGCCTGCACCATTCCGGCTGCATCTCCGAAATGGGCATGGATCGCGTCGCCGAAGCGAGGGAGCAGATGTCCTCCCATGTCGAGGATGACGATGGGCGCCGACAGCATGGCTGAGAGGATGAGATCCCGCCGAAGGCCGGTGGTCTCGCGCTCATGCCGGTTCGCCTGCGCATCCCCTCCCCCGTTCTCGACGCCCGACGCGTCGTAACCGGCAGCGTTAACCGCTTCGACGAGATCCGCGATCGTGACGACGCCGTCAGCATGGCGCATAGTCGCCCGCCCGCTGGCGAGGTTCACGTTGGCCATCGTCACACCGGCGACGGCGTGAAGCGCGCGCTCCACGCGACCGACGCATGAGGCGCAGGACAAGCCACGGACAGACAACTCCGTCACCGCCTCCGGCACCTCGTAACCGGCCTTTCCGATGGCAACCACGGCATGGGCAGGGTCGCCGTGGAGGATGAGGCTGGCCCGTCCGGTGGCGAGATTGACAGAGACGTCCGATACGCCGGGAAGCGCGGCGAGCACCCGCTCGACGCGGCCGACGCAGGACGCGCAGCTCATGCCGGCAACGGGAAGAGTGAGACGACGTCCCTTGCCGGGACGCTGCTTCGGGGGAGCGATCACGTTATCCATGCACGACTATGTGGGGCTTCCCATCGTGGGAAGGTCAAGGCTGCGACGCATGGCTCATCACGTCGCGTGTGCATGGCGTCCGGGGCGTTTCCTTGTCATAGGGAGGCGATGATACAGCCTCTCGACACCTGCATGCGAACCCTGAGCGCGCTGATCACCTCCGACATCCCGGCGGGTGAGGCAGAGGCGAATGCCTGTATCGAGACCTATCTCGCGACGTTTCCCGGCCCGGCGAAGCAGGTGGCTGCTCTCAGCATGCTCGACCGTGCCGTCGACCAGCGCTTGAGCCCCTCGCCTTTCCTTCCCGTGCTGAAGGCCATCATCGAGGCGCAATACCGGCGCCTCGGCACCAGCCGGAACTGAGCGACCCGGATCATCCGGTCGTCGACGCTCCCCCGATCGATGGCTGTTCCGGGAGCAGGGCACGGACGGTCGTGCCCCGGTCGAGTTCGCTCTCGATGACGAGCCTGCCGCTGTGGCGATTGACGATATGCTTGACGATGGCGAGGCCGAGGCCCGTCCCGCCCTTTTGGCGGCTCGATGCGACATCGACCCGGTAGAACCGTTCGGTCAGGCGGGGAATATGCTCGGGCGCGATGCCGGGTCCGTCGTCTTTCACGCTCAGTGCGATCAGTGGTTTTCCGAATGCCGAGCGCAAGGTCCGTTCGAGGCCGACCACGACGTTGCCGCCGCCGTACTTGACCGCATTCTCTACGAGATTCTCGACCACGCGAGTGAGTTCGTCGCGTTCTCCTAGAACCGGATAGGCAGCGTCCGGCGCGTCGAGGATGATGGTCACGCCGCGCTCGCGCGCCAGCGGCCCCTGCATATCCACCATCTGCCGCGCGATCTGACCGAGATCGACGATCTGTGTCGGCGGAACGTGCTCGCGCAGCTCGATACGAGAGAGCGAAAGCAGGTCA
Source organism: Methylobacterium sp. CM6241 (assembly GCF_054817845.1). Classification (NCBI taxonomy): domain Bacteria; kingdom Pseudomonadati; phylum Pseudomonadota; class Alphaproteobacteria; order Hyphomicrobiales; family Methylobacteriaceae; genus Methylobacterium; species Methylobacterium sp. CM6241. The sequence continues at coordinate 2,094,477 of NZ_CM139246.1, read as the reverse complement.
TCGACGAGGCGCGCCATGCGCTGTGCCTGGGTCTTCATGATGCCCAGGAATTTCTCCCTTGCGGGTGCATCGCCTTTGGCCGGCCCCTGCAGGGTCTCGATAAAACCCAGAAGTGAGGCGAGCGGCGTGCGAAGCTCGTGGCTGGCATTGGCGACGAAATCGACGCGCATCGCCTCGAGGCGACGCGCCGCTGTGAGATCGCGAAGGAACAGGACCACGTTGGGCTGTCCGCCCCCCGGCCCGTCCGGCATGGGCAGCGCGCCGATCTGAACCTCGAAGGCCCGTTCCGTCGGCACACGCGTCGTGTAGAGCGTCTTCAGCGGAGCGCCCGTGCGGAGCACCTCTTCGATCCCGTCCAGTACGTCTGGGGCTCTCAAGGCAAAGGAAAGCGGGTGCTTGACCTTCAATGCCGGCAGAAGCGTACGTGCAGCCGGATTGACTTCGATGACCACGCTACGCCGATCCACGAGGATCACCGGATCGGGGATGTTCGCCAGCAGGGCTTCGGCGATGGAATGCCGCTGGCGAGCGGTTCTCTCCGGGAGAGCGACTGTTCGGGGCCGGCTCAGACTGCCGGCAAGGCCACCGGCGGCGATGGCAGCCGCCCCAAAGGCGATGGTAATGACATCGAGATCACCTTTGAGGGACGTGGCCGAGGTCGTGATCGCGACGGCGATCCCTGCGCCGATCCAGGCCGATCTTCGCGCGCCCCGGGCCATCGCTTAGCGTTCCAGGATTGGAGACATTGCTTAGGACCCATCAGACGCGGAAGGAGACGATTCGCGCATACGCCGGACGATCTCGTAGAATCCGAGCATCGCCAGGGCGACGACGAAGGGAACGAGGTAGTAGCAAACCCGGAACAGCAGCAGCGAGCCGAGGACCTGATCTCGTGGCAGGCTCGACAGGGCGAGGAGGATCGTGGCCTCGAACACGCCGAGCCCGCCCGGCGCGTTCGAGGCGATACCCAACATGGCTGCTAGCACGTAGACGCCGACGAAAGTCGTGAAACCGATGGTCGAACCCGCCGGAAGCAGGACGTAGAGCGTGGCCGCTGCCGCGCAGACATCGCCGATGCCCACCACCATCTGGCTCATGGACACCGTCGCGCCGGGAAGCTCCAGGGACCAGCCTTTCACCCTCACGTGGCGGCGCTTGAGCGAGACCCAGCCGAGATAGCCGAACACCATGAGCAGGGCCGCGAAGCCAACACCCTGGTTGAGGCGTATGCTGGTAAAGGTCAGCGCCGCTAATTGCCCGGCCTCGGCGACGAGACTGAGCCCAAGGACGACGCCCATGCCAAGCCAGAAGGTGAAGCCGGCAATAACCGTTAGCGCCGCGATCTTCGACGCACTCAACCCCTTCTTCGAGTAGATCCAATAGCGGATTGTCCCCGCTGTCAGGAGGGGGAACCCCAGGGTGAAGCTCACGGCGTAGCTGGTAAACGAGGCGAGCGCGGTCGTCCTGTAGGGGACTTTGATCTTGAGTTGGCGGAGTGCGAGAGCGTCGTAGCAGGTGAGGAAGAGATAGCTCACCCCGACGAACAGGAAGGCCAGGCCGAGCTGTTCCCCGGTCGCCGCCGTCAAAGCCGAGTGCAATTCGGCCCAGGTGACCTGCTGAGAGAGCTTCCACAGCACGCCGAGCGACACGGCGAAGATGACGATGCTGGCAGCGGTGCCCAGCCAGGCGTATCGATTCTTGTAGGAGCGCTTGGGCACGGGCGGCGCGCAATCTTCGGCCTCGGACGTCGCCAAGGCGCTGGCCGCGTCGGATTCGGCGCGCCGCTGATGCTCTCCCGCAAAATTCATGTCGTCGGCGTCCGCCTCCGCCGGCCTTCCCGACCAACCTCGACGGCGGCGTGGAACGGGACCGAGCTTTTGCCGGACCGCGGCCCGTGACCCGGCATTTAGGGTCTTTGTGTCCGGAAGGCCAGTCATCTGCCCTCTTGAGTTGGTGACGAAGAGATCCCCCGCAGGATCGCAGCTGCCTCGCTAAGCCCGATAGCGATCCGTTGGGCGACCTCTGGCGACGTGCAAACGTAGGTTGGGCTCGGATGCGGGACGGCGATGAGCGGTATCACCGGCCGCAGGCGCCGGAGCGTTTCACGCGACAGACCAGCAACACGGCCGGCGAGGACAACGACCTCGAGTTCCGGAAGCATCTCGATGAGGGAAGCGAGATAGGTGGTGGCCGTCGCAATCTCGGCTTTCCGTGGAGCACGGTTGACGGCTCCCGGCGCGTGGATGACCCAGGGTACTGCGTTCCAGATGAGGCTCTCGCGCCGAGCGATGCCAGCCTCCGCCATGAAGCGGAACAGGTTGGCGGCGGTCCCGGTAGGGTTGTCACGGGAGACGAAGCCGGTACGGCCGATGCCGGGGCCCGGTGTTTCGAGGAGAAGGAGGAGCCGCGCTTCCGTACCGCCATCGAGCGGATCGGGATCCGGCACCTCCGCCGATCGCTCGATGGCGATCGACCGCGCCAGGCGGCACAGGGGGATGAAGCGGTCAGCCTCCAGCAGTGAGTGGCGGATAGCGACCTGCTGCGGATCGGCTAAGCTCCTGGGCCGGGCCGGTTCAGGAAACGGTAGCATGATCCTCGAACAACACGGCGACTTGCAAGGGAAGCATGCCCGTGAGGCGGAACCGCTCTAACCGTGCCTCGTCTGCGAGCCGGCGCAGCAAACCCTCGACGCCGCCGAACTGGTATCCGAGTTGGGTGGCGTAGGCAGCGCAGGCGAGCGCCTTCTTCTCTTCCGCGCTCGCACAATAGTGAACCGCGTGCTCGGGCAATTTGGCGAAGCGGGCCCCAAACGGCTCCTGCGGCTGCGTATGACGCACCGTGTAGGGGAAATCCCGCCACCACAGGATGGGCGCATCCCCCGCCACGTGACCAATGGCCCGGACTAGCTGGACGTGATCGACATGGCCGCCCACGGATTGAGGGGCGAATATGAGATCGGGCGACACGTCTTTGATAAGTGCGGAGACCGCATCGGCGAGCGCACCGACGATGTCATCGTCATCCCTTGGAGCGGCAAAAAGGTCGGCGGGCGCGCCGTAACCGCGATGGGGGGCCTCGTGGAACGGGACATGCAAAGGAGGAGCGATGCCGAGCGCCTCTGCTGCTCGTCGATCCTCGGCCCGCCGAAGCGACATGTAGTCGACCTCCGGACCTAGACCCTTGTCGGTCTGGCAAGCGAGCGCGAAGCCTTTGGGATCGGGGACGGAGGCGGTGAAGATCGTCGCCATTACGATCGTCCAGCCGGCATCGGCCAGCGTCGCCAGAGTGCCGCCACAGGAGAAGGCGGCGTCATCGAGATGAGGCGAGAGTGCGAGGGCAACGGGCATGGTCAGAGCAGATGCGGTTCTGCGCGGAAGCGGCAGTTCGGATCGTGCGGCAGAACCTCATCGAACGTCGTATGCGGCCGCTGTCCAACTACCTCGGCATAGATGTCCATGATCTGGCGACCGACGGCGGTCCAGGAATAGACGCGGCGGCATTCATCGAGCCCGTCCGCTGCAAGCCGCTGGCGCAAGTTCTTGTCCTCGATGACGCGCTGAAGCGCATCCGCCAGGGAAGCCACGTCGCCGGGCTGTACCAAGAGGCCGTTTTCGCCGTCGCGCAGACAATCGGACACGCCCACCGCATGGGTGGAGACCACGGCGAGCCCCGCCGCCATGGCCTCGAGGATCGTGTTAGAGAAACCCTCCGCATAGGTCGGCGAGACGAAAACATCCGCCTGGCGGTAGAGGTCGGGTACGGTGTCGTAATCGGCGTAGCCGGTGAAGCGGATCTCGGCCTCGGAAAAGTTCAATTCAGCGGCGCGTGCCTTGGAGGAATCCACGTCCGGCCCGATTCCGGAGATCGTCGTCTCGAACGGGACCCCGCGCGCGCGCAACAGACCCAGGGCGGCGATGAAGTCGAGCACGCCTTTCCGGCGATCGACGCGACCATGATAGAACAGTCGCACCGGCCCCGCATGCCCGGGGACACCGGGCGTGAAGCGCGCTGTGTCCACGGCGCCCGGCGCGATGGTGAAGCGGTCCGGGTCGGAACCCAGCCGGTCGCAGACCTCCTCGACGAAGGAGCGGCCACCGATGAGGAGGGCGTTGGCATGGGCCAGCACTTCGCACATGGCGATGCGATGGGTCTCGCAACAGGAGCCGACCCAGTGGCCATCGCCCCCCTGGATCGAGACGACGTTGGGAATTCCGATCCGCTTCGACGCGAGTAGCGTCGCCCAGCCGGTCGGATAGCCGTATTGCGCATGGAGCACGTCGAACGGCCGTTCGCGATGCTCTGACACGATGGTCTCGACCATCGTGTCGATGTCGCGCTCGAAATCGCCGTTCGTCTGCTCGCCCACCTGTTCGAGGCCGATGACGCGTACACCCGGCACGGAAGGTGGTGGCCCACCGCCATAGACGCGAGTGCCGAACGCGTCGCCCCGGTACTGGCTGACCATCGTCACGTCATGGCCGGCGGCCACGAGTTCGCGCAGAAGGTTCTGCGCGTAGACGCTCATGCCGGAAATCGCCGGAAAATAACGGCGACTGACGAAGCAAATCCTCACGCGCTCACCTCGGCTTTGTGGTTGCGGCAGGTCCGCAGGTAATCGAGCGATATCGGCACCATCACATCGGCGCGGTGGCTCTCGCGGGAAAGTTCGACGCAGACGAGGCGCTGGAAGCCGATGCCGTCGAGGGCGTCGAGGACGCTCGGGACGTCCATGTCGCCTTCGCCGAAGGGCAGATGGATATGCTCGCCGCGCGCCATGTCCTCGATGGCCACGGTGCCGATGCGGTCGGCGAATTCCGCTACGGCCAGGGCCGGGTCGCGCTCGCCCGTGACGAGGCAATGGCCGGTATCGAGGGCAAGCCTGAGGCCTTCGATGTTCAGGTCGGCAAAGTCGTCGAGGGTCTCGATCAGCATGCCCGGCTCGGGTTCCAGGCAGGCGACGATACCCTGCTCCGCAGCATAGGCGACGATCTCGGCGATGCCCTCGCCGAGCCAAAGCCGGGCCTCATCACGATCGATGCCGGGTTTGGGCACGCCGGCCCAGAACGAAACCGCTTCGGAATGCAGGATGACGGCGATGTCCACCGCGCGCTTCAGGAAACCGATGCGCCTCGCGCGTCCGGAAGCGTCGCCGCTTACCAAGGTCGGCTCGTGCTTGGCCTTGGGGTCGAGGAGGAAGCGGGCACCCGTCTCGATGACGCTCCCGAGGCCGAGCCTTTGTAGGCGGCTCGACAGGCGCTGGGCCTCCTGGATCCAGTTCTCCGAGAACGGATCGAGATGATGGATGTCGAGGGTGAGCGCCACGCCCTGATAGCCGGCATCGGCGATGAGATCGATGGCGTCGTCCAGGCGATGGTTGGCCGTACCGTTGGTATTGTAGGCGAAGCGCAGACTCATGCGGCGCGTCCCTGCTGCTCGAGACGGAACGGCGCGTGGTGCGATTCCGGCTCGCGATAGAGCGGGTAATGGCGCCCGACGATTTCGTCCGCCATCGCGATGTCGAAAAGCGGCTGGCCGCCGAGACGCTCGATCGCTTCGGGCGTAAGCCGCACGGGCAGCTTCGTTTCGCTGGGCTCGCCGAATGTAATCAGCGGATGATCCCGCTCGATGAGCTTGGCGGTGTTGCGCTCGCCGATGCGGTGATAGCTCATCGTCTCGACCTCCAGCCCCGGCACGATCGCCTTGACCACGCCGACGCCACCGCCCGGCGGCGAGCAGTCGACATAGAGAACGTCGAAACCCGACGCTTCGAGACGTTCGCGGGCGATGCGGCCGCGAGCATGGCCATCCGGTGCCGGGGCGGTCGGCAGATCGGTGAAGGCCTTCGTGCTTCGCTCGCAATAGACACTGTCCTTCAGGACGTCGCGCAGGCCCTCAGGCGGCAGGACGATCCATTCCAGCATTGCCCTAAGAGCACGGCTCTCTTCCAGATCGAGGCTCGGCAGTGCCTTCTGGATGAAAGCCTGGACGTAGCCCGGCGGCGTCACCCGCTCGGCGAAGCTCAGGGGACCATGCCCGAAGGCCTTACGAACGCGGGCCGCCTGGAATTCAAGGAGTGCCTTGCGGAGGGCCCGCTCGCGGTCCGGGTCGCAGGCTTCGCCACAGGCAGAGAGGGCGACGGGGACCGGCGCATCGGCGGGATTCCTGTCGTAGCCGACGACATAGATGTTCGTGAGACCGAACTGGTCGGTGGCGAATTTCGGCAGCGCGCGGATACCGAGATCGTCGAGACGGTCGAGCATTGCCCTGTTCTCGGGACCGATCCCGTCGAGATCGAGCATGACGCCCTGGTCGAGGGCGCGGAACAGCAATCCGTTGCCGTCACGCTGAAGCAGTTCGAGCAGGCCGTGGCCCAGGGCGAAATCGACGTCCGGCCCGGCGCCGAGGCCGTTCGTGATCAGGTTGGTGAAAGGCTTGTAGCCTTCCGACAGCTCGAAATAATCGGTGGCCGCGATGTCGAGGGGCATCAGCACGGTTTCGCCGGTGCGCGGCCGGACGCTCGGCGTCCATTCCAGAACCGTGTCCCGGCCGACCGGGGAACCGGCGGGCAGGCACAGGGTGAGCGGGTCGGCCACCGCCGCGGCGCCGAAGACCTTGGCGAGGTCGTTGTAGGAGCCCCGTTCCTTCTTACGCGGCATCACCGCGAGCGACGGCATCAGATTCTCGGCGATCTCCGCGACCGCACCGATGAGCGCCTCGTCATCGGTGGCGCCGTAGCCGATGCCGCTCGGCATGGCGCCGATAAAGAACGGATCGTCGAGGAACAATGAGACGAACCAGACCGGAATACCCGTCCGGTCGAGAGGGGCCAGAGGGAAGCCGACGATGCGCCCCTTCGGAAGAATATCGAGATAGGCACGCACCGGCTCGGGCAAAGACGCTGGCAGACCCTCGATGATGCGTGGCCCGCCGTAGGTGTAGGGACGGGGGGCCTTGATGCGCGGATCACGCGCCCTGGCGTCCTGGTCGTGTTCGCTCACGTCGATCGTCCCTCAGGTTCAGGTAATTCCAACCGCCGACCTCACCCCGCAGTGCCCCAGCTAAGCTGCGATTTCGAAAGGGCTCCCAGGGCCGAGGGTGATCCTGGGAAAAGTCCTTCGAAGCAGCTTGGCAGCACCTCCAGGATGAGACCGCGTTAGGAAGAAGGGTTGCGTCCCTATCTAGTCCTCGTTGACCCGGCCACTCCGACAGCCGGCATAAGCCCGCGTCAGAAGCCGCATCGTGTGGAGGTCGCGCTCAGCGCTGTATGCGTCGCGCTCGGCGGGTCGGCGCAGGGCAGAGCCGAAGGCACGGACCTGCTCGAGAAAGGGCGAGGCCTCGGCATCGAAGGCGACTGGCTCGGTCTGCCCACTTGCACCATCGGTGATGAAAAGTGTGCCTCCGGCCACCTGTCCCATCGTGTCGACGGCCGTGAGCGCGCCACCGGTGCCAATGACTTCGAGACGGCGACGCGGCAGGGCATCCGGGCAATTATAGGCGACGTGCAGGTTGGCGAGGATGCCGGAGCCGGTGCGGCCGATGAGGAGCGCGCCGTCGTCGACAGCGTAGTCCTGCGCCCTTGCCTGCGTCAGAGCGGCGATATCCTCGATCGACTCATCGAGAAGAAAATCGACGAGATCGATGCCGTGAGGAGCCAGATCCATGAGCGCGCCGCCGCCCGCTTTAAGCGGGTCGATACGCCAATTGTCCTGGCCGGCGAACGAGGTCCAAGCCCGATCGAGCCAGCAGGCATAGACGATGCGGATGGTGGTCACGGCGCCAATGCGCCCGTCGCGGATCGCGGTGCGCATGGCCCGGTGGGCCGGATGATGGCGCTGGTCGAAGGCCGTGCCGTAGAAGATGCCGCCATTTCGCACAGCCGCGACCATGGCCTCTGCATCGGAGAGCGAGGCCGCCATCGGTTTCTCGCACAGCACGGCCTTGCCCGATGCCGCCAAGGCCTCGACCGCCTCACGGTGGAGGTGATTGGGGGTCGCCACATAGACGGCCTCGACCTCCGGTTCGGCCAGTAATCCGGCCAGGTCAGGATGGGCACGCGCGCCTTCTCGCTCGGCAGCGGCGCGCGAAGCTTCTCCGGGATCGGACACGGCCACGAGCCGATGGCCCGCCGCGCGGATGCCCGGAGCCATGTAATCCCGTGCCACCCAGCCGTAGCCGACGATGCCCCATCCGATGGAATCACCCATCACCAGCGCTCCGGCAGGTCGACGAATTCGCGGCGGCGGACGCGATCCTCGTGCGGCGATTGCTCGCCCCCGATCCAGTCGAGGGTCTCCGGGCCTTCCGAGCGAAGCGGATAGGTGACCCTGGGGGCATATTCGGCCTCGTAGCGATCCGAGGGCCATGCGACCACGTAGCCGCCGGAAGGATCGGGCTCATAGAGGGGGTTCAACCGGAGCGACGTCCCTTCATGCGGCCATGTCAGTCCGTCGAGGATGGCGCGGGGTGCAGGCCGCATCCCTGCACCGGCGACCACCGAGAACGCTTCCACATGGCGAAGGTCGGACGGCCGCTGTGGCGAGGGCGCGCGCTTCTCCACGAGGGCACGGGTGAGTTCGTCGTCATCATAGACGAGGGCATCGGGAAACAGGTCCTCGATCTCCTCGGCCGAGACCGCGCGACCGGCCGAGAAGCCGGGCCGCTCGGCATTGTGAATGTGGCTGAGAACGAGCCAACCATCGTCGCCGGCATTGTGGCGAAGGCATTCGAGAATGCCGGGCTTGTCATCGAGGAAGTAGAAAGCGTCGTTGCACACGACGAGATCGACGGGTGCGCCGGGGATCGGCCAGTGCGGCGACGCAGCATCGAAACAGACGAGCTGCGCCTTCTCGCCGACGACCCAGTGCCGGGCGACCCAGAGCTTGGCGAAAACGACATCGGCCCCGGCTACCTTGACGCCGCGCATCTGCATCTCGCGGAGGTAATGGCCAATGCCGCATGCGAATTCGAACGCGCAGACGGGGTCGTTCCAATGCGCTTCGAGTAACGTCAAGCCAGCGAGAAAGGTCGGATCGGTCCAGCGATGCAGGAAATAGTCGCCGACTCTGCCCCAGCCGAGCAACCGCACTGCGTCCCGCAGGCTCGCCCTGTCACGATCTCGCACAAGAGCATGAAGATCGAGGGGATCTGCTGGCGGGCCGGTCCACCAATCGTCTTGATCGGCGAGCAGACCCTCCAGTGCCAGCTCGTGTTTATCCCGATCGAGAAGGTCCAGCGTCGCGCCCAGAAGCTCCAAGCGGCCAATTCGCAGATAGGGAATCCCGTCTATGACTGGCCAGCGCTCACCGGTGACGACGTCGCGGAGGGAATGCGGCGTATCGGCTTTGAGCGCGTTCCCCGTCTCCGGGGAAAGGAGTTCGAACGGGATCATCTGTGATGTCCCGTCATGCGGCGACGAACCATCACGGAATCCGCATGTCCCTGAGGACTCGGTCGTGGAAGCCCTTCACCGGACCGGCATGGACCAGTTCCATCTCCACCAGCACGGTGTCCATGGTCAGCGAGGCGGCCCTAAGGTGCTGTGAAATCTGCAGAACCCGGTCGATGCAATCGGCGGCGTGGAAGGCGCGACCCTCGGCCGTCGCATCGTCGGGCAGGATGGCACGCGCCCGCTCGATGGTCTCGCGCAAGGGGGCGTCCAACTCGTCAAGAGCCCATTGTGTGGTCCGCGCCATGATCGGAGCGAGGTGGTCGCCCAGCAGCATTTCGCCGGTGAAGCCGGCGTCGGGCATTGCCGCGTTGTGGAAGTGGTGGCTCATGGCCGCCAGGAAAACCAGCGTGGGATCAGCCCGGTAAAAGGGGCTGAGGACGACGCCGTAGACCGCCACCATCAGGCAATGTTCGGCATGGTTCTCGGGCGGCTCGAGCAGGATGCGAGGCTTGCCGGGACAGGTCACGCCGGCGCGCGGCTGGTGGCTCAGTGCCGCCACGAAGGCGGGCAAAGGACCGCCATGCAACACCTCGTTCGAGCGCAACGCGACGGCCAGACGCCGCTTTAGTTCGGGGTCGACCGTTGCGGTGACGGCGTCGAGTCCGGACGTCAGAACGTCGCCGATTTCCGCCTCGCCGAGACCGGCGGAGGCGAGAAAAGCGGCATCGAGGTCGCAGAGCCGGGAGGCCGCGAGCGCCTTGGCGGTGATGTCGATGGCGACCGTCTCAGGATCGGCGCCGCCCGTCAGCGCCGACCACCCTTGGGCGAACAGCCGCTCGGCAATGGAGCCGATACGGCCGGCGGAATGCACGCGCTTGAGGTCGTTGAGTTCGACGAACAACTCGCGCAGCGCGAAGGGGGCGGCCATGCCGCCCCCCGTATCGGACGTGATCATTGCTGGCCGCCGAGCCACTCGAGCAGCATGTGCTGCTGCTTGCCGAAATCGTGCTCGGGTCCGTGGCCGTTGGCGACCATGGGCGCCTTGAAGAACGAGGAGAGTTGCTCCTGCGGGCCGCTCTCGCCGCGCTTCTTGGCGAGGTCAAGCACGCGAGCGATCTCGATCACCAGGGGGGCTGCCAGGATGGAATCCTTGCAGAGGAAGTTGACCTTGATCTGCATCCGCTGACCGAGGAAGCCGGTGACGTCGATATTGTCCCAGGCTTCCTTGTCGTCACCGCGCGGACGGTAATAGTGGATGTGGACCAGATGGTCCTCGACCGGATAGCCGAGGATCGAATCCAGCACCGTACCCTTGGTGTTGAGCTTCGACTGGAGCGAATCCTTGTCGTTCAGGGCGAGACCGTCGCGGTTGCCGAGGATGTTGGTGGAGAACCAACCATCCACGTGGAGGGCGCGGGCCTTGAGGGCCGGGGCCAGGACGGTCTTCATCATGGTCTGGCCGGTCTTACCGTCCTTGCCCGCCAACGGCACGCCGTTCTCGCGGGCGAGTTCGAGCAGAGCAGGGATGTCGGCAGCCACGCTCGGGGTGAAGTTGGCGTAGGGCACGCCGCTCTGGATCGCCGCATAGGCGTAGAGCATCGCCGGGCTGATCGCCTCGTCGCTGGTATCGAGACCCTTCTCGAAAGCTTCGCGGGAGTTCAGTGCGGGCGCATCCAGGTTGGGCCAGCGTTCCGTGGAGGCGAGGTTGATCACGACGACTTCGTCGAGATTGCTCTCCAGCCGAAAACGACGAAGGTCGTTCGCGATGACGGAGACCGCCTCGCGGTGATCGGCGGCGACGATGCGGTTGGCACCCTCGATGTTCTTGCAGAACTTGGCGCTGCCGACAGCCGGCCAGGGCTTGATGCCCTTCAGCACCTGGGCGCCGTTCTCGATATCCTGCTTGGTGAGCACACCGTGGCCGGTGGCGGCGGAGGCGAGATCGTCGTCGTTGAGATCCCAGCCGCCGAAGACGAGATCTTTGTAATCGGCCAATCCCGCGACCGAGAGACCCGCGAGGGGCAATCCGTCGAGGCGGTTCGAGCCAGATTTGATCATCTCGATGCCGGCGATGGCGGTGGTGGCGACGGCGCCACCCATACCGACGAAGGCAACGCCGACGCGGCGACCGGTCTGCATGCTCATTGGAAAAAGGCTTCCTTCAATGGGTCCATCGGGGCGTGTCTCGTCGATATTTCGAGATCGCCCTCTGGGACCATCGTAACTGGGCTACGGAGCCTTCGTTCCAACCCCGGCCAGAATGCCTTTTTGACGCGGCCACGCTGAACCGCGCCCGAACGATTACTTAAAATATCGTTAAATCATAGCCTTAACCGTTCCTTAAGCGTGCCACGCTTGAATCACGGAGCTGTCCCATTGTGGTCACAGCTCCCAGCGAGATGTCCGCTCGCTGAACTGATCGAAGCCGCGTCCTAGAACGCCGCGGCACGAACAAGGAACAATGATGGGGCTTTTCCCGGAGCCGGCGCATCGCGCCGACGACGCGTGCCGTCTCGTGCCTAACGAGACCCTGGATCGTGACGAGACGGTGGCTTGGCTGAAGCCCGGCTCCCTTCACGGCAGGAAAAAGGCAAGCACCACGGTATCGGCCAAACTCACCGTCGCGAAGATCGCGATCGGCCTGCTGCTCGGCTCAGGTTTGCCGCAGAGCGCACTGGCGCCGGCAGCGACCGCCCATGACCGCATCGACATCCGCGCCTACGTCGCCAACGATTTCGCGGCGGCCACAATCGACAAACCCACGGATTGGGATGGGGTTCCCCTCCTCGACCAGGAACCTGCGACGGCCAGCCTGATCGAGAACGACCTCGCCTCGCTTCCCCAGAGCCGCGAGAGCGACGGCCGGGACGTGCTTCGGTTCGGCGACATGAATGTGCCGCGTGACATCGTCGAGACGATCCTGAAGGCGTCGTCCGAGACCGGGGTCGATCCGGTCTACATGATGGCGCTGGCCGACAAGGAATCGAGCTTCTCGACCACCGTAAAGGCCTCGACCTCTTCGGCCGAGGGTCTGTTCCAGTTCCTCTCCGCCACCTGGCTCGAACTGGTGCGGACCTATGGCGCCCGCTACGGCTATGAGACCGAGGCCAACGCCATCACCGGCCGCGGCAGCGCCATCACGATCCAGGACGAGGCCACCCGCACCCGCGTGCTGCGCCTTCGGCAGGACCCCTATGTGGCGGCCCTGATGGCCGGCGAGCTGATCAAGCGCGACCGCGCCCGTATCGAGCAGCGCATCGGCCGCGAACTGAAGACCTCCGAACTCTATCTCGCCCATTTCCTCGGGACGTCGAGCGCCGGCAAGTTCCTGACGCTGAGCGACGACAACCCGGACCTCGTGGCCAAGCAGGCTTTCCGCGCCGCCGCCCGCGCCAACCGCAGCCTCTTCACCGCGAAGGCCGGCAAGCACCGCCGCAGCCTCACCGTCGCGGAAGTCCGCGAGCGCCTCGGCGACATGATCGACCGCCGGCTCGACCAGTATGAAGGCGTCACCGCCCTGGTCGGCACCCAGGACGCCACCCCGGAGACGAACAGCGATCCGAGCCAGGCCTCGGCCCTCCTCGATGCGAGCCTGCGCGTTTCTGCCCCGACCGGGCGGATGCAGGTGACCGAGGCCTTGCCGAGAGAATAAAGCTACGGCCGAGATTCGTCGCTCGGGCGGCTAACCGGGCCGCTGAATCGGAGTGATGCCGCTGGGGGTCCGAACGCAGGCCAGCGCGGTAGGCCATGACATTCATGAACACACCTCCGTCATTCCGGGGCCGCGCGGCGGAGCCCGGAATCCAGAGCCGCTACACGTGCTCGACATAGCAGCGTCGGCGGTTCTGGATTGCATGCCTCTGGCGCGGCCCTCCGGGTCCGGGCTCGCCTGTGGCGACCCGGAATGACGGCGAGGGACAAACCTCAGAGAGCTCTGGCGAGCACGTCTCTGCATTTTGCCCGAGTTCGGAGCCCTGGCGACGCCGCTTCCGGCATGGCGTCCAAGGTTCTTTCCGGTCTAGAACCGCCAAGCCAGCGCCGACGGTAAGCCGACGGGACCTGTGCTCCTGGATGACCACCGGCGGCCGATGACAGATCAAGAACCGGAACGGCCGAAGACCGGCGAAACGCCGGATGCCCGAACCGCCGCCCGCGAAGCCGGACAAGCGGCCCGTGTCCTGTTCAGGTATCTCGGCTTCCTTCTCGTCACGGCCTTACGCGGCCTCGCACGCGGCCTGCTTTCGACGGGGCGCGCTGCGGGCCGAACGCTCGGCACCCTCGGTGCGAAGCTCACCGCAGGCGCCGCCTCCGCGCGAACGAGCGGCACGGACACTCCGCCTGCGGCAGGGAGCGCTCCGGCGGCGCAGACGCCACAATCGGGCTGGCGCGGCCGTCTGCGGCAACGGCCCTACCTCGCCGCCGGCCTCGCGGCCCTCGCCCTCCCCGTCGTCTTCGTCGCTTGCCTCGTCCTCTACAGTTTCGCGACCCTGCCCCCGCTCGGCGGGGTGGTGCCGGAAGGCGGCCAGCGCGCCCTCACGGTGGAGGCGGATGACGGAAGGGTCTTCGCCACGCGCGGTGCCTTCCAGGGCCAGAAGCTGACGGCGGCCGACATGCCGGCCCATCTCGCCCAGGCCGTGGTCGCCATCGAGGACCGGCGCTTCTACTCGCATTGGGGAGTCGATCCGCGCGGGCTGGTGCGGGCGCTCTGGCGCAACACCGTGAGCGGCGGGGTGCGCGAGGGCGCGTCCACCATCACGCAGCAATATGTCCGGCTCACCTCCCTCACCCAGGAGAAGACGCTGCGCCGGAAGATCCAGGAAGCGTTCCTGGCCCTGCGCGTCGAGAGCACGATGTCGAAGGAGGACATCCTCCTCGGCTATCTCAACACCGCCTATTTCGGGGCCGGCGCCTATGGCATCGACGCCGCGTCGCGGCGCTATTTCGGCAAGGGCGCGAAGGCGTTGACGCTTCCCGAGGCGGCGATGCTGGCGGGCCTCGTCCGCGCACCGTCGCAACTGGCGCCGACGCGCAATTTCGGCGGCGCCAAGGAGCGCGCCGACATCGTGCTGCAGACCATGGTCGAGACCGGCGCGATCACCGCCGCCGAGGCCGACAAGGCGCGCGCCGAGACGATCACCCTGCGGACACCGCCCGAGACTCCGCCGGGCACCAATTACTTCCTCGACATGGTGTCGGCGGACGCCAAGCGTCTGTCGGACACGGCCGGCGACGTCACGCTGCGCACCACCCTGAACCTCGATCTGCAGAGCCTGGCGGAGGGCGTCGTCGCCCGGCGGCTCGATGCGGAAGGGGCCAAGAAGAAGGCGAGCCAGGGCGCCATGGTCGTCCTGAACAAGGAGGGCGCGATCCTCGCCATGGTGGGCGGGCGCGACTACGAGGACAGCCAGTTCAACCGGGCGACCCAGGCCAAGCGCCAGGCCGGCTCGCTGTTCAAGCTGTTCGTCTACCTCACCGCCTATGAGAAAGGCCTTTCGCCGGAGACGGTGCTGGTGGACCGGCCGATCCAGATCGGCGATTGGGAGCCGCAGAACGCGAGCGGCCGTTTCCGGGGCGCGGTCCCCCTCCGCACCGCCTTCGCGCAATCGATCAACACCATCGCCGCGCAGCTCGCCGACGAGATCGGCATGGCCTCCGTGATCGAGACCGCACGCAAGCTCGGCGTCACCTCCGATCTTCCCAACGTCCCGAGCCTCGCTCTCGGCTCGGCCGAAGTCTCCCTGCTGGAGATGACACGTGCCTATGCCGGTGTGCTGGCGAGCGCCCAGCCCCTCGACACCTACGGCGTCCATGCCATTCGCGGACCCGGCCCAGACCCGCTCTACCTGCGCCCCGAAACCAAACCGACGACGCCCCTGCCGGGCGAGAGCCGCGCGATGATGCTGGATTCGCTCCAGGCCGTGGTGGATAGTGGAACCGGACGGGCCGCGCGGATCACCAATCTCGCGGTGGGCGGCAAGACCGGGACGACGCAGGATTACCGCGATGCCTGGTTCGTCGGGGTGACGCCGGACCTCGTCGTCGGCGTCTGGGTGGGCAACGACGACAACACCTCGATGAACAAGGTCGGCGGCGGTGACCTGCCGGCGGCGATCTTCAAGGATTTCACCCAGCGCGCCACCGTCCAGATGGCGTCGCGGCGCAAGCGCCCCTCCACCGCCCGCGCCGAGCCGACCCCCGCCGCCAAGGAAACCACCGCCGCCGGGGCGTTGCGCGGCGTGCCGGAGGTGATCGATACCGGAACCCTGTCGTTCCGCGGCCGGACGGTGCGCCTCCTCGGCGTCGATGGCGAACGCGGTGCCCTGGCACGCCAGCTCGCCCGCTATCTGCGCCGGCGCGAAGTCGTCTGCGAGCCGGCGGCCAACGGCGCGGTCGACGAGGCCCAGCCTGCGGGCCTGCGCTGCCAGATCGACGGCGACGACCTCGCATCGTTGATCCTCACGGCCGGCGGTGCCCGCGCGTCGGAGGATGCCCCATCGGACCTTCTGGCCGCCGAGGAGCAGGCTCGCTCCGAGCGCGCCGGCCTGTGGCGGCGCGAGCGCTGATACCTGCGGCCCGCCGGCTTTTCCCGTCTGGGACCGGTCAGCGGAACGGCGGCTCGTCGAAGCTCCTCAGCTTGCGCGAATGCAGGCCGTTGCGGTCGGCGCGGAGGATATCGAGGGCGGACAGGCCGATGAGCAGGTGCTCGGCCACAGCCCGTTCGTAGAAGGCGTTCGCCGCGCCCGGCAGCTTGATCTCGCCATGGAGCGGCTTGTCGGAGACGCAGAGGAGCGTGCCGTAGGGAACCCGGAGGCGGTAGCCCTGCGCCGCGATGGTGCCGCTCTCCATGTCGACGCCGATGGCGCGGGACAAGTTGATCCGCCGCCGTTCCTGGCTGAAGCGGAGCTCCCAGTTGCGGTCGTCATAGGTCACCACCGTGCCCGTGCGCAGGCGGCGCTTCAGGTTCTCGCTGGTCTCGCCGGTGACGTTGGCGGCGGCGGCCTGGAGCGCCAGCTGGACTTCGGCCAGGGCCGGCACCGGCACGTCCGGCGGCACGAGTTCGTCGAGGATGCGGTCGCGGCGCAGATAGCCATGGGCGAGGACGTAGTCGCCGATGGTCTGCGACTGCCGCAACCCACCGCAATGACCGACCATGAGCCAGCAATGCGGACGCAGAACCGCGAGATGGTCGGTGATCGTCTTGGCGTTGGAGGGGCCGACGCCAATATTCACCAGCGTCGTGCCCTGCATCGACCCGTCGGAGCCGCGCGCCACGAGGTGGTAGGCCGGCATCTGGAACTTGTGCCAGGGCGAGGCGGCGATGAGGGCCGCCGGATCGATGCTCGCCGCCTCCGCCCGCGAGACGGTGATGCCGCCGGGCAGGATCATCCGCTCGTAGCCATCCTTTCCGCTGGCGAGCTGCTCCAAACCGTGCCGGATGAAGCCGTCGACGTAGCGATGATAGTTCGTGAGCAGGATCCACGGCTGGACGTCGCGCCAGTCGCAGCCGGTGTAATGGACGAGACGGCGCAGGGAGTAATCGACACGGATCGCGTCGAACAGCGCCAGAGGCTTCGGCTCTTCGACCGGCGCCACCCAGAGGCCGTCGGCGATCTCGTCACCCACCACCGAGAGCAGCGGGACGGGGAAGTAGGTCGCCAGGTCGCGCGGGGTGATGCCACTGCCCGAGAGGTTGGCGCCGGGCTCCAGCACATAGGGATAGGGAATCTCCTGCGCGCTCAGCCCCACTTCCAATGTAGCGCCGTAATCCCGCACCAGGGGCGTCAGCTGCTCCAGCAGATACGGCCGGAAATGCGCCGGCTGCGTCACCGTGGTGGCGTAGGTGCCGGGAGACTGGAACTTCGCCGTCGCGCGGGAAAAACGCGGGATCGGCCCGGCCGGGTGATAGGTGATCCGTAGTTCGGGATAGCGGAACTGAAGCCGCTCGGCATGGTCCGGCGCGGCGCCCCCGTCGAGATAGCGGGTCAGGGCGGTCTGGAGCGACTGGATCGCACCCGCGTACAAGGCGGCGAGGCGGTCGACGGCGGTCTCGGCATCGCCCACGGATTCCATCGGGCGCCATTCGCTGGTGGTCACGCTCTCTCCTCGAAAGGCTTCGGCCCGTAGGTGGTTGGGCAGATTGAATTGCCGACGGAAACCTATACCCCGCCGGCCGTGGATGGAACGATGCGGCCCGCATGGCGGCTCGTTGTCGACCGGCTTGCGCACGGGGGCGAGTTGTCCGACATGCTCGCTTCGAACGGCTCGCGCGGTCCCGCCGGGTAACGCCTCTCCAAACCCGATGCGCAAGATGAGCGACCCAATCGACCGGCGGCCCGGCGAAGAGACCGTCACGCTGCCCGCCTCCCACGATGCCGGGCTCTACTTCATCGGACGTGTCCGGACCCCATGGGCGACCCGCGCCGAATGCCCGAAGAACGGGCTTCAGACCGACGCCATCTGCACCCTGGAGGTGGATGCCGCCTTCGCCCCCGGCCTGCAGAACGTGGAGGGGGCGAGCCACCTCATCGTGCTCTACTGGATGGACCGGGCGGCCCGGGACATCGTGCGCCAGATGCCGCGCCATGCGGAGGGCAGCCGGGGCACGTTCTCCCTGCGCTCCCCGGCGCGCCCCAACCCCATCGCGCTGTCTGTGGTGGAACTCCTCGGCATCGAAGGGACGACCCTGAGAGTCAGAGGGCTCGACTGCCTCGACGGCACGCCGCTCCTCGATATCAAGCCCTATTACGCCAGCACCGATTCGCGGCCGGAGGCGACCATCGACCGAGCCGGCACGGCAAAAATCGTGGACGGGTCGGGGGCGGCCCGGTGAGGGCTCTGCGCCTGGGCCTTGCCGGGTTGGCGATCCTCGGCGTCGGCTTCGCCATCGGATGGATCGAGAAGCCCCTGCGCCTCAACACCCGGCTCTACGCCACGGACCGGCTGCCTTCGATCCAGGCCCATCTCGACGATGCACCGGACGGCTACATCCTCCTCGCCGGCGATTCGCAGGCCGAGTTGCAGAACCCGGCGCAGCGGGTCTGCGGCACGGAGATCGTCAATGCCGGTGTGAGCGGCGCCTCGGCCTCCGTCTATGCCGATCTCGTGGCCAACCTGTCCGTGAAGACCCGCCCCCGCGCGGTGGTGGCCTTCATCGGAACCAACGATCTTCTGCGGAAGAAGGAGCCGCTGTCCGACAGAACGGCCCAGATCTTCGACGAATCGGTGGAGCGGATCGTGAAACGGCTGCAGGCCGAAAGCGACCGCGTCGTGGTTGCCGCTATTCCGCCCATCTCGCGTTCGGTGGAGAAGCGCCTCGAACCGGCGGCGGTAGCGGCCTATTCCGCCCGGATCAGGGTCCTGTGCGAACGCCTGTCCTGCGGTTATGCGGATCCTTTCGCAGAGCTCCGCGACGGCGATACCGGGTTCGCCCTGCCCGGCACCTTGCGCGACGATCTGCACATCGCGGATTACCGCCGCGTGATGCGGGCCTTGGAGCCCGCTCTCTGCGCGGCGAGGCCCTGATCAGGCCCCGGCGTGATGGGGCGCCGTCGGCGCCGTCGATGCACCGCCTTCCGGCCGGTCTCCCTTGGGTGCCTTGATGCGGTACCAGCCGACATAGAGGGCGGGCAGGAAGAATAGGGTCAGGAAGGTGGCGGCGATGATGCCGCCGATCATGGCATAGGCCATCGGACCCCAGAACACTTCGCGGGCGATGGGGATGAGGGCGAGGCTCGCTGCCCCGGCCGTGAGCAGGATCGGACGCATCCGGTGGCAGGTCGCCTCCACCACCGCGTCCCACGGGGCGTAGCCCTCGCGGTCGTACTCGTCGATCTGCATCACCAAAATCACCGAGTTGCGGATGATGATGCCGATGAGGGCGAGCACGCCGAGGATGGCGACGAAGCCCAATGGCTTGCCGAAGGGCAGCAGGATCGCCACCACGCCGATGAGGCCGAGCGGCGCCACGCTCGCCACCAGGAACAGCTTCTGGAAGCTCTGAAGCTGGATCATCAGGAACATCGCCATGGCGAGCAGCATCACCGGCGCCACCGCCGCGATGGGTCCGCTGCCCTTGGCGCTCTCCTCCACCGCACCGCCGACCGCGAGGGTGTAGCCGTCCGGCAGGGTCTTCTCGAAGGCCTTGATGGCCGGATCGAGGGCGTTGACGATGGTCGGGGCCTGGGTGTCGTTCACGATGGCCGCCCGGACCGTGATGGTGGGCAGGCGGTCGCGGCGCCAGACGATGGGCTGTTCGAGTTCGTAGCTCACCGTGGCGAAGGCCAGCAGCGGCACGACGCTGCCGTTCGATAGCGGCACCTGCAGGCTCTGGAGCGTCTCGACGGAGTTGCGCTCCACCGCCTGGGCGCGGCCGATGACGTCCACGAGGTAGATCGAATCGCGGACCTGAGTTATCGCGCGGCCGCCGACGATGCCGTTGAGCAGGCCGGCGATATCCTCCGAAGTGACCCCGAGCTGGCGCGCCTTGTCCTGAATGATCTCGACCTTGAGCACTTTGCCGGGCTCGTTCCAGTCGAGGTTGGGCAGGCCGACATTCGGGTTCGAGGCGACGATGTTGCTGAGCTGGAGCGCGAGGCCCCGCACCTTCTGCAGATCGGGTCCGCTCAGCCGGTACTGGATCGGGCGTCCCACCGGCGGGCCGAGATCGAGGGAGTGGACGAACACGTCGGTACCGACGAATTCCTTGGCCGCCAGCGCCTCGAATTTCTGGATCATCTTGTCCCGCGCCTCGAGCGACGAGGTCACCACGATGATCTGGCCGAAGAACGCGTTGCCGAGCTGCTGGTCGAGGGGAAGATAGAAGCGCACCGCGCCCTGCCCGACATAGGAGCTCCAGCGCAGGATGTCGGGATCGCCCTTCATCGTCGCCTCGAACCGGTCCATCTGGGCCTTGGTCTCGGCGATGCTGGCATTCTGCGGCAGCGTCATGTCCACGAGGATCTCGGGACGGTCGGAGGCCGGGAAGAATTGCTGCTGCACGAACTGGATGCCGCAGAGCGACAGGCCGAGCAGGCCGACGCAGAAGGCCACGGTGATCCAGCGGAAGCGCATGGCCGGCAGCAGCATCGCCCGGAAGGTACGGAGCAGGAAGCTCGGTTTGTCGTGGTGCTTCTTAATGGTCTTCGGCAGCAGCTTCACGCCGATGAGCGGCGCGAACAGCACCGCCACCACCCACGAGATCAGTAGAGACGCCGCGATGACCACGAACAGGCTGTAGGTGTACTCGCCCGCCGCCGAGCCGTTGAAGCCGATGGGCAGGAAGCCCGCCACCGTGACGAGGGTGCCGGTGAGCATCGGGAAGGCGGTGGAGGTATAGGCGAAGGTCGCCGCCTTCTTCAGGGTGTCGCCCACCTCCAGCCGCGCGACCATCATCTCCACCGTGATCATGGCGTCGTCGACGAGGAGACCCAGCGAGATGATGAGGGCGCCGAGCGAGATGCGCTGCAGCGTGACGCCCATGACCTGCATCACCACGAAGACCACGGCGAGGACGAGGGGGATGGAGAACGAGACGACGAGCCCTGCGCGCCACCCGAGGCTGATGAAGCTGACGCCGAGGACGATGACGACGGCCTCGATCAGCGCCTTGGTGAAGCCGCCCACAGCCTCTTCGACGATCTTCGGCTGGTCGGAGACGAGGTGGATGCCGACGCCGTAGGGCAGCTCGCCTTCGAGCTTCTTCATCCGCGCCTTGAGGTCGTGGCCGAAGGTCAGCAGGTTGCCGGAGGGCTGCATGGCGATGGCGAGGCCGATCGCAGGCTGGCCGTTGAACCGGAACAGGGCGGTCGGCGGATCGGTGAAGCCGCGCGAGATTTCCGCCACGTCGGACAGGCGGAAGAAGCGGTCGTTCACCCGCAGGTTGATGGTCTTGAGACTGTCCTCGGAGACGAACTGGCCGCCGACCCGCACTGAGACGCGCTCGGGCCCGGCCTGGATCACGCCGGAGGGGGCGATGGCGTTCTGTGCCTGCAGCGTCGCGATGACGGCGGCCTGGTCGACGCCGAGGCCGGCGAGCTTGCGGGTGGAGAAGTCGAGGTAGATCGCCTCGTCCTGCGCGCCGAGCAGCTGCATCTTGCCGGCATTGTTGACCTTCTTCAGGTCGGCGCGCACCCGCTCCACATAGTCGCGAAGCTGGCGCATGGAGACGCCGTCGGCGGTGAACGCATAGACGTTGCCGAAGACGTCGCCGAACTCGTCGTTGAAGAACGGCCCCTGAATCCCTTGCGGGAAGGTGCTGCCGATATCGCCGATACGCTTGCGGACCTGATAGAAAATGCCCGGGATGGTCTTGGGCGGCGTCGTCTCACGCAGCTGCACGAAGACCGTGGTCTGGCCCGGCGTGGTGTAGCTGCGGCTGAAATCGACGGCGTCGATCTGCTGCAATTCCTTCTCGATCCGTTCGGTGACCTGATCGAGCGTGTCGCTGATCGTGGCGCCGGGCCAGCGCGCCTGCACGATCATCGTTTTGATGGCGAAGGGCGGGTCTTCCTCGCGGCCGAGCTTCTCGTAGGCGAGGAAGCCCGCCAGCATCGAGATGAGCATCAGGAACCAGACGAAGGAGCGATGCTCGAGCGCCCATTCGGACAGGTTGAAGTTCTTCACGGGGCGGCTCTCGCGTGACGCTGTTCGGATCGGCGCGGCTATTGAGATGTGTCGGCGAGGCGGACGCGCTGGCCTTCACCGAGACTGCGGGCACCGGCGAGCACGACGCGCTCCCCGGGCTTCAGCCCCTCGGTGATGGAGACACGCTCGCCGTTCCTGTCCGCGACGGTGACGTCGCGGCGGGACACGGCATCCCCGGCCTCGTTGACGATCCAGACCGCGCTTCGCCCGTCGGCCTCGAAGACGGCGGTCGCCGGCAACTGGAAACGCGGCGCCATGTGGCGCGACAGTCCGACCGTAATGGTGGAGCCGAGGCGGAACGCGTCCGGTGGCTTGAGCAGAGTCATCCTGATGCGGCGGGTGCGGGTCTTCTGGTCGGCGAAGGGCGAGACCTCGCGGACTTTGCCCGTGGCCGTCACGTCGGGCGCGCTCTGAAGCGCCACGGTGAAGACCGCGTCCTTGGGCATGGCTCCGACCAGATCCTCGGGGATGTCGACCACGGCCTCGCGTTCTTCGGGACGCGCCAGGGTCGCCACCGCCTGTCCCGCCGAGAGCACCTGTCCCACCTCCGCGCTACGGACGGTGACGACGCCGTCGAAATCCGCATGCAGCTCGGTATAGCCCATCTGGTCGCGGGCTTTCTGCAGGTTCGCCTGGGCCTGGGCGAGACGGGCCTGGGCCGTGTCCCGGCTCGCCACGGCACTGTCGAGCCGGGCCTGGGTGACGTTGCCATTGGCGATGAGCCGCCTCTGCCGCGCCTCGGTGGCGATGGCGTTCTCCGCCTGCGCCGTGGCATCGGCGAGTTCCGCCTCCGCCCGCGTCAGGGCGAAACGCGTGACGACGGGATCGAGGGCGGCGATGCGCTGGCCCTTCTTCACTACATCTCCCACGGTCACGTCGCGGGCGATGACCCGGCCCGCGATCTGGAATCCGATCTCGGACTGGTAGCGGGGGGCCACGAAGCCCGCGAACGGCCCGAACACGATCGTGTCGATGGGCTTGGCCACGGTGTAGAGGACGGGCCGCACCGGCGGCGGACCGGCATTCTCCTCCTCGCCATGGCAGGCACCGAGGGTGGACACGACCGCTGCGATCAGCGTCAGGCGTAAGCCGAAATGGATCATCGGCCGATCTCCTCGGCAACCGAGACGGTCTGGCCCGGGCGGAGGAATTGAATGCCGGCGATGACCACCTCCTCGCCCGGCTCGACACCGCCGGACAGGGCGATGGTGTTGGGCGAGTAGCGGTCGATGGTCACGTTGCGCGGCGCGACCTTGCCGCTGGCCGGATCGCGGACCCACACGGCCGGTGCGTTCTCCCAGCGGTAGAGCGAGGACCAGGGCAGGACGATGGCCGTCTGCGGCCGGAACTTGCCGGTGCCGACGACGATGGCCCCGAGCGTCATGGCGGAAGGCGTGTCCTTCAGCCCGACCTTGACTCGCACGGTGCCGGAGGCGGCATCGACACTCGGGGAAATCTCCCGCACCGTGCCGACGGTCCGCACCTTCGGGTCCGCCTGGAGGGTGACGTCGATCTGCTTGCTCTCGGGCGGGGTCGCGAGCACCGCCTCGAATACGTTGAACACCGCGTCGCGCGGCCCGTCCTCGGCCATGGTGAGAACGGTCTGGCCCGCCTGGACCACCTGCCCCACCTCGAAGCTCCGGCTGAGGACGATGCCGTCCACGCCCGATTTCAGATCGGTGTAGGAGAACTGTTCCTGGGCCGTGCCCAGTGCCGCCTTGGCGGACTCGACCGAGGCCTGGGTCGTGCGGAGTTGCTGCTCGGCATCGTCATAGCTCGGCCGAGTGGTGTATCCGCTGGAGAGCAGCATCTCCTGGCGCTTGAAATTGACCTTTGCCTGGGTCAGCAGCGCCTCGGCGGAAGTCAGCGCGGCCTGAGCGTTGTTGAGGTTGGCGCGCTGCTCCTGCGGATCGAGCTTGGCCAGGACCTGATCGGCGGTGACGTGATCGCCGACCTCCACCAGTCGCGTGGCGATCTTGCCGTTGTTGCGGAACGCCACGTTGACCTGCGACTGGGCCTGGATGTCGCCCGTGAAGACGAGATCGGCCGAGATGGTGCTGCGCTCGGCCTTCGCCGTCCGGACGATGGCGAGGCTCTGCTTGGCCGCGCCGGCAGCGGAGACGTCCTCCGCCTCCTTGGCAGAAGCCGGAAGCGAGGCCGAGACCGCAAGGCCGAGGAGGATGACCGCCCCCGCGCCACGGATTCGTCGAATGGACTTGGTCAGACCAGACACCACGACCCCATTCCGGATAAGCTCTATCGAACCGCTTCTCTATCGGGTATCTTACCGACCGTCCAGACGGTTTCTAAAAGGCAATGACATGGCAAAGCCGCGCACACGGCGCGAGGACCGGGCGAGCATCATCCTCGATGCGGCCGAGAGCCTGATCCGTCGTGCGGGTACGCGCACCTTGACGATCGACGCGGTCGCGGCAGAGGCGGGCCTGAGCAAGGGCGGGGTCCTCCACCACTTCTCCTCGAAGGAAGCGCTCATCACGGCCATGGCCGAGCGCAAGCTGAAGGAGGTCAAGGAAGGCATTGCCCGGCTCGAAGCGGAGCAGGTTCCGGGTCCCTCGGCCCTCCCCCTCGCGCTGATCGCCCATGCGAGGCAGGTCTACGCTGAGGAAGAGGGGTTCCCGCGGGCCTTCCTGCTGGCCTCGGCAGAGAATCCCGAGGCATTCGCCGGCTTCAACGCGTTCCTCCGCGAACGGCTCGCCGGTCTCGAGAAGATCGAGACCTGTCCGGGGATCGGCGCAGCTTTGGTGTTCTCGACACTGGGGTTGCTGATCACCCGGACGCTGGGCTTCCATTCCATGGAGGGCGCGCAGCTCGAACGGCTCTTCGACGGCCTCGAAAAGGTGGCGCGCTGCGTGACCGAGGGCGAGATCCCGCCGGATGCGTGCGGGACGCCCTGAGCGGCTTCACGCGAGGGCGGCCATGGCCTGGAAGACGATGGCGTGGCGGGCGGCCAAGGCGTCGATATCGGTGGCATAGCCGCCGCCGATCACCGCCACGAGGGGAATGCGACGCCGTCGCGCCTCTCCGATGACGTAGCGATCCCGTGCGGCGAGGCCCGCATCGGTGAGGGCCAGTCGCCCGAGCCGGTCGTCCATGTGTGGATCGACCCCGGCATTGTAGAACACGATGTCCGGCAAGAGGCCGTCGAGCAGGCCCGGCAAATGCGCCGCCAGAACGGCCGCGTAGGCCGCGTCGTCGACGCCATCGACCAAGCCCAGATCGAGGTCGCCGGGGATCTTGCGCGTCGGGTAGTTCTTCTCCGCATGGACCGAGAACGTGAACAGGTCCGGTGAGCCGGCGAGGCAATCGGCGGTGCCATCGCCCTGATGCACGTCGCAATCCACCACCAGCGCCCGGCGGATCGCGCCCTCGTCCTGAAGCGCCAGGGCGGCGACGGCGACGTCGTTGAACACGCAGAAACCCGCGCCGGTCTCCCGCCGCGCATGGTGGCTTCCGCCGGCGGCGCTGCCGGCAAGACCATGCTCCAGCGCGAGCCGCGCCGCCGCGAGGGTGCCGCCGGCCGAGGCACACGAGCGGGCCACGACGCTCTCATCCACCGGAAGGCCGATCTCGCGCTCGATCTCCCGCGAGACCGTACAGGACAGGACGGCATCGACGTAATCCGATCGATGCGCGCGCTTCAGCATGTCCGCGTCGGCCGGCTCCGGTCTGACGAAACCGGCGGGGGCGAGGCCGAGCGCCGCGAGCGTTTCGGCGAGACGGCCATATTTCCGCATCGGAAAGCGATGCCCCTCCGGCAGGACGGCCTGATAGGCGGGGTGGACGACGATGGGCGGGGTCATGCCGGGTCGAACCGACCGGGCCGAACGGCAGTTCCGCGAACGGCCAAGGGTCTCGTCTCGCTCACGCCCTAGCCTTCCCTCTGGCGGGCGGCAGATCGGGGCCGCGCCGCTGTCATACGACTGAAATAGCCCGTCTGTTACGGCCTTGGGCAGGGGCTGGTTCCGTCAGGTGGCGGAGGCACGGAGGGAGCGCAGCATGTTCGGCAGTATCGAGACCGGCGCGATCGTCGCGCTCTCGCTCTGTGCCGCACTGACCTCGGTCAATCTTCTCAGCATCGCCATCGCCGCATGGCGCATCGGCCGGAATCGCGGGACCCCGAGCTTTCCCAGCGCCGCGCCCATTTCGCTCGTGCGCCCGGTCTGCGGCCTCGAAGCGTTCAGCGAGGAGATGCTCGAGCGCGGCTTCCATCTCGACCACCCGGATTACGAGCTGATCTTCTGCGTCGCCGACGGCCGTGATCCCATCGTCCCACTCCTGCACCGCCTGATGGCGTCCCATCCCACGGTGCCGGCGCGGCTCATCGTCGGCGACGAGCGGATCAGCGACAATCCCAAACTCAACAATTGCGTGCGGGGCTGGGAGGCGGCCCGCCACGAATGGGTGGTGCTGGCCGATTCCAACGTCCTGATGCCGCCGGACTACCTGCAGCGGCTGCAGGCCTCGTGGCGGCCCGAGACGGGCCTCGTCTGCTCCACGCCCATCGGCGCACGGCCGCACGGTTTCTTCGCCGAACTGGAATGCGCCTTCCTCAATACGCTCCAGGCACGCTGGCAATATACCGGAGAGAGCCTCGGCCTCGGCTTCGCGCAGGGCAAGAGCATGCTCTGGCACAAGCCCTTCCTGGACGGGCATGGCGGCATCCGGGCGCTCGCCGCCGAAATCGCCGAGGATGCGGCGGCGACGAAGCTCGTTCGCGCGGCCGGCAAGCGGGTCCACCTCGTGGCCTCGCCCTTCGACCAGCCCCTGGGCACCCGCGCGTTTCGCGAGGTCTGGTCGCGACAGGTCCGCTGGGCGCGCCTGCGCCGGGTCACCTTCCCGCACTTCTTCGCGCCCGAGATCGGCTCCGGCACGGTGCTGCCCTTCGCGATCGCGGCCCTCTGCGTTCCCAGCGTTCCAGTCCTGATCGGCGTCGTCGCCATGGCCATGCTCTGGTACGGCGCCGAATACGCGCTCGCGGCCCGCGCCGGGTGGCACCGCTCGCCCCGGCTCTTCCTCGCCTTCCTGCTTCGCGACGCCATCCTCCCCATCATGTGGGTGAGCGCCTGGATGCAGAGCGCCATCGTCTGGCGCGGCAACGCCATGGACATCCGCCCCAAGGAGACGCCGCGCCTGCGCACCCGCGCCACCGCGGCCTGACTGCCGATACGCCAAGCTACGAACCCGGCTTTAAGGCACAGACTTATTCGATACGGCCTCCGGGGTTTTGTCCCCTCACCGTCATTCCGGGTCCGCGGAGCGGAGCGCGGAATCCAGAGCCGCAACCTGTGCTCGACATGGCAGCCTCGGTGGTTCTGGATTCCGGGCTCGCCGTCGGCGACCCGGGATGACGGAGATATGTCCACGAATGTCACACCCTCGCGCTCTCACCTGAGTTCCGAGCTTTGACCGGATACGGGCTTCGCACGCCCTCTTTCTCGTACGGCAAAACTCTTGCTTGGCCATTCCCCGACGGCAGCCTTCGCCGATGACGGGAACCCACCATGCAAAGCGAATCCACCGGCCTGCATAAGGGCCTGAACGCGTTCCATCTCTGGGGCATCGCCGTCGGACTCGTGATCTCGGGCGAGTATTTCGGCTGGAGCTATGGCTGGGCCAGCGCCGGCACGCTCGGCTTCCTGGTGACCACGACCTTCATCGCGGCGATGTACGTCGCCTTCATCTTCAGCTTCACCGAACTCACCACGGCCATTCCGCAGGCCGGCGGCCCCTTCGCCTATAGCCGGCGCGCCTTCGGCCCCATCGGCGGCTGCATCGCCGGCTACGCGACGTTGATCGAATTCGTCTTCGCGCCGCCCGCCATCGCGCTCGCCATCGGCGCCTATCTCAACGTCCAGTTTCCGGGCCTCGACCCGAAACACGCGGCGCTCGGCGCCTACCTGATCTTCATGACCCTCAACATCGTCGGCGTTCAGATCGCCGCCACGTTCGAGCTGTTCGTGACCATCCTGGCGGTGGGTGAGTTGCTGGTGTTCATGGGCGTCGTCGCCCCCGCCTTCAGCTTCACCAATTTCGCCGCCCATGGCTGGGCCGGCGAATCCACATTCAGCTTCGCCGCGATCGGCGGCATGTTCGCGGCCATTCCCTTCGCCATCTGGTTCTTCCTCGCCATCGAAGGCGTCGCCATGGCGGCGGAAGAGGCCAAGGACCCCAAGCGCACGATCCCCATCGCCTACATCACCGGCGTGCTGACGCTCACCGTCCTCGCCTTCGGCGTCATGATCTTCGCCGGCGGCTCGGGCGACTGGCGCACCCTGAGCAACCTCAACGACCCGCTGCCCCAGGCGATGAAGACGGTGGTCGGCGAGTCGAGCGGCTGGCTGCACATGCTGGTCTGGCTCGGCCTGTTCGGCCTCGTGGCGTCGTTCCACGGCATCATCATGGGCTATTCGCGCCAGATCTTCGCCCTCGGCCGCGCCGGCTACCTGCCCGGTTTCCTTGCCAAGGTGCATCCGCGCTTCCAGACCCCGCATGTGGCGACGGTGGCCGGCGGCCTCGTCGGCATCGCCGCCATCTACAGCGACAACCTCATCGAGATCGCGGGCCAGTCCCTCACCGCGAGCATCGTGACCATGGCGGTGTTCGGCGCGCTGGTGATGTACGGCATGAGCATGGCGGCCCTGTTCAAGCTGCGCCGCAGCGAGCCCGACCTCGCACGTCCCTACCGGGCACCGTTCTTCCCCATCGCCCCCGCCTTCGCCCTGGCCATGGCCGGCATCTGCTTCATCGCTCTGGTCATCTTCAATCCAGTGATCTTCGCGATCTTCCTGGCCGTGATGGTCGTGGCCGTTTCCGCCTCGCATTTCCTGGCAAAGCCGGTCGCAACCGTTCCCGCCCCGACGCTCGATCCGGCTATCTGAGGGGCTGGGGCTCGCATCACGCGCGGGGCTTGGCCATAAGGCAGCGATGAAAATTGGTATCATCGAGGCGGGCGCACCGCCCGCTCGCCTGGCCGAATCCTACCCGTCCTACGGCCGCATGGTGGAGAGGCTCCTCGGCGACCCCGCTGATGTCACGATCTTTCCGGTGGCGGAGGGACGGTTTCCCACCGCCCCCGAGGCGTTCGACGCGTTCGTCGTGACGGGATCGGCGGCGGGCGTCTATGACGACCTGCCGTGGATCGCGCCGCTGAAGAGCTTCCTGCGCGACGTCGATGGGCGCGCCAAGCTGGTCGGCCTCTGTTTCGGGCACCAGATCCTGGCGGCGGCATTCGGCGGCACGGTGGAGAAATCGGCCAAGGGATGGGGCATCGGCCTCCACACCTATGACCTGTTCGAACGGGCGGACTGGATGGACGACGCGACCCGCATCTCTGTGCCGGCGATCCATCAGGATCAGGTCGTCGTTCCTCCGGCGGATGCCCGCATCCTCGGCGGCAACGCCTTCACGCCCTACGGCATCCTGTCTTACCCGCAACACCGGGCGATCTCGTTCCAGGTCCACCCGGAATTCGAGAGCGAGTACGCCACGGCCCTCATTGCAGGACACCGACCCGCTGTGCCTCATGACGAGGCGTTCCAGGCAGCAGCCGTTTCGTCACTGCGCGGCGAAAGCGATGCTCCCCGCGTGGGCGGCTGGATCCGCCGCTTCCTGCAATCGAGATAATCACCGTCCGGGGCTGGCTCACGAGCCGCGTTGCCAGGACGATTGGTGCGGGCGGTCGGAATCGAACCGACACTCTGTCACCAGAACCGGATTTTGAGTCCGGCGCGTCTACCAGTTCCACCACGCCCGCAACATCCGCCTCATGGCACAGGATCGCGCCGACGGCCAGAGGGGTTTTACAGCGAGACCGCGCCGCGGTGGTTCCCGCTCGCAAGTCCGGCCGGGTTGTGCTCAAAGGGCCTCGCGCCCTCCCCTATCGGATAGAAGCTCTTCATGATCCGCCGCCTTTACGAGTGGATACTCGCGCTCGCGGGCAAGCCATCGGCCCCCTACGCGCTCGGTGCGGTGGCGTTCTCGGAGAGCTCGTTCTTTCCGGTCCCCCCCGACGTGATGCTGGTGCCGATGGCGGTGAGCCGGCCCGACAAGGTCTGGTTCTACGCGACGATCACCACCCTGTCGTCGGTGGCCGGCGGGCTGCTCGGCTACGCCATCGGCGCGCTGCTCTACGATTCCATCGGGGTCTGGCTGTTCTCGCTCTATGGGTTGAACGAGAAGGCGGCGAGCTTTCAGGCTTCCTACGCTCAGTACGGTCACTGGGTGATCCTGCTGAAGGGCCTGACACCGATCCCGTTCAAGCTGGTGACCATCACGTCGGGCTTCGCCCATTACGACCTGTTCTGGTTCGTCCTGCTCTCGCTCATCACACGAGGCGCGCGCTTCTTTCTCCTCGCTGGGCTTCTGAAGCGCTACGGCGTATCCATTCGCGCCGTCCTCGACCGGCATCTGAACGTCGTCGCGGCCATCACGGTGGCCGTCATCATCCTCGGCTTCGTCCTGTTCAAGGTGCTGCTGTGATCGATTACTCCACCCTTCTCCGTCTTCGCCGGGCCGCGCTGGCGGTCCTGATCGGGTCTGTCCTGGCGATTGCCGGCGCGTTCTATTTTCAGTGGGTTCTCGGCTACGTGCCGTGCAAGCTCTGCCTGACGGAGCGCCTGCCTTATTACGCGGCCATTCCGCTGGCCCTGCTGGCCCTGTTCACCCCGGAGCGCGTGACGCGGCTGATCCTCGGGATCGCTGCTCTCGGCCTGCTCTATGGTGCGGGCCTCAGCGTCTATCACGCCGGTGCGGAATGGGCGCTCTGGGCCGGGCCGTCCGATTGCGGCGGCGGCAGCGGTGCCAATCCCAGCGATGTCGGGGATTTCCTCGATACCCTAAAGGCGACACGAGTCGCCGATTGCTCCACCGCTGCCTGGCGCTTCCTCGGCATCTCGCTGGCCGGCTGGAATGCGGCCATCGCCTTCATCCTGGCCTCCATCGCCGGAACGGCCGCCCTCAAACGCTGAACGGGCGGCGGCGAATCTTCAGTTGAGGTCGCCGGGCAAGGCAGGGAGCGGGGCGACGTCGATCCCCTCCTCCACGAGGGCACGGGCCTCGGAAGGGCTGGCGACGCCGTAGATCGGGCGAGACTCGGCCTCGCCGTAATGCATGCGCCGCGCTTCTTCGGGGAATTGCGGACCGACATTGTCGGCCGTCCGGATCACGTGCTCGCGGACCGCTCGCATCAGTGCGCGCAGCTGCCGCTCTGGCTCCGCCATCGGCAGTCGCTCAGCCGACGGTGCGGCGGCAGGATCGGTGGGCGACGCTTCTGCGAGGGCGCGGTTCGGACCGGGCAGCTGAGCCACGGTCTTCGCCAGCGCCGGCGCCATCATGGCCTTGGCGACCCGGGTCGAGCCGCAAGCGAGACATTCCACGAGACCGTCCGCCGCCTGAGCGTCGTAGGAATCGCTCGAGCGAAACCAGCCCTCGAAATCGTGTCCGTTATCGCAGACGAGCGTGTAGCGGATCATGGGCGGGATTGGACCGGACGCATGGTCACCCAGCCCGCCCGACGCGCTCGACCGTGAAGGGGCGCGCATGTTTGAGGGCTGGAATCCGCCCCCTCGCCTCTATGACGCGGGCAAGGTCGATTTCGGCAAGGATCACGCCGGGCTCGGCACCGCCGGCATCCGCCAGCACCTTGCCCCAGGGATCGACGATGATCGAGTGGCCGTAGGTCTCGCGTCCGTCCTCGTGGCGACCGCCTTGAGCG
Source organism: Methylobacterium sp. CM6241 (assembly GCF_054817845.1). Lineage (NCBI taxonomy): Bacteria > Pseudomonadati > Pseudomonadota > Alphaproteobacteria > Hyphomicrobiales > Methylobacteriaceae > Methylobacterium > Methylobacterium sp. CM6241. The sequence continues at coordinate 2,062,714 of NZ_CM139246.1, read as the reverse complement.
GCCGAGATCATGAACGATCCGGTCTCGATGGCGCGGGCGCGGTGGAGGACATGCCAGTGCGCCTCGCCCGTCTGCTTGGTGAAACAGGCCGGAGCGCTGAGAATCGTCGCACCGGCTTCCGCCAGAGCCCGGTACAGGGCCGGGAAACGCAGGTCGTAGCAGATCGCGATCCCGAGGGGCGCCCAGGGCGTTTCGGCGACGACCGCGCAGGCACCGCCGGTATAGGTGTTCGATTCGCGCCAGCGCTCGCCATTGGGAAGGTCCACGTCATAGAGGTGGAGCTTGTCGTAGGAGGCGGTGATCGCGCCTTCCGCATCGATGAGGAAAGCGCGGTTCGCGATCTTGTCGCCGTTCCGCACGGCCAGCGAGCCGATATGGACGACGATGCCGCGCTCGCGGGCCACATCGCGCAGGGCGGCGAGGGTCACGTCCTCGTCCTGCTCGCGCACATTGGCAAACAGGCTGGCTTTATCCCGCTCCACCAGCGAGGTCATTTCCGGTGTCTGTACGTAGTCCGCCCCCTGGGACGCAGCCTCTCGCACAAGGGCGACGGCGGCATCCCGATTGGCAAGCGGATCGCGCCCGGACCGCATCTGGACACAGGCCGCGACGAAGCGAGGCTCGGTCTTGTCCTGTTCCGTCGGCGAACCGTCGCTCATGATTGCGGCGCCTGGGTCGACAGAAGCGGATCGAGCTTGCCCGACCGGTCGAGGGCGTAGAGGTCGTCGCAACCACCCACATGCGTCTCGCCGATGAAGATCTGCGGCACGCTGGTTCGGCCGCCCGCACGCTGGGTCATGGCCGCACGGGAGCCGACAGTCTTCTCGACGTCGACCTCCGTGAAGGTCACGCCCTTCTCGCGCAGCAAGGTCTTGGCGGCGGTGCAGTAAGGGCACCAGGCTGTCGTGTAGATGGTCACCGGAGGCATGGTTTGCAGACGTCCCGCTTCGCTCCCCTGAGCATATAGGGGAATGGCGGACGTCTTCCTACCGCGAAGGCGTCATTGCGCCGACGCGCGAATCGGTTTCAGGCCGCCAGCAGCTTCTCGACCTCGTTGACGAGGTCACGCAGGTGGAAGGGCTTCGACAGCACCTTCGCGTCCTTCGGAGCCTTCGAATCCGGGTTCAGGGCAACCGCCGCGAAGCCCGTGATGAACATGACCTTGATGTCCGGATCGAGTTCGGTGGCGCGGCGCGCCAGCTCGATCCCGTCCATTTCCGGCATCACGATATCGGTCAGGAGCAATTCGAAGGGCTCCTCGCGCAGGCGGTTATAGGCCGAGAGGCCGTTATCGAACGACAGCACGTCATAGCCGGCATTCTGCAACGCCTTGGCCAGGAACCGGCGCATGTCGTTGTCGTCTTCGGCCAGGAGGATCTTCATCGGTCGGTGTCCCGCACCCTTGAGTCGCTGTGTTCTTTTCATAAAGCGCAGACTTGGTAAACAAGGTGTTGAGATTGGCACCCGGACCGGGTGCAGGACGGCACACCGATCACTTCGCGACGGGGGGTGTCGCAGTGGACACGCACCGTCACACGCCGCAAAGTGTGGCCATGCGTTTCCCTTCCAGCACCTGGGCGCACACGCCGCGATGACCGAGCCTAGCCCTCGCTGGAATGCAGCGAATCCGGGAGACTTCGTACCGCCCTTCGCCATCGACGAGCCGGGCGAGCACACGCTTCCGTTCGTGTTCAACACGCCTCATTCCGGGGCGGTCTATCCGAAAGCCTTCCTCGCGGGCTCACGCCTCGACCCGTTGGCGCTCCGCCGCTCGGAAGACGCCTATGTCGACCGCCTGTTCGCGCCCGTGGTCGATCTCGGCGCGCCGCTCATGCGAGCGAACTTCCCACGGGCCTATCTCGACGTGAATCGCGAGCCCTACGAGCTCGACCCGCGCATGTTCGACGGGCGGCTTCCGCCTTTCGCCAACACGCGGTCCATGCGTGTCGCTGGCGGCCTCGGCACGGTGCCGAGGGTGGTGGCCGATGGTCAGGAGATCTACCGCACGCGGCTCCCCGTGGAGGAAGCGGTCGCGCGGATCGAGGAGCTCTACAAACCGTATCACCGTACCCTGCGCGGCCTCATCCAGCGCACCGCACGTGCCTTCGGCCACGCCATCCTGATCGATTGCCATTCGATGCCGTCCTCGAGCCTCCCCCGCGACGAGGATGCGAAGGCCGATTTCGTGCTGGGCGACAGGTTCGGGACGAGCTGCACGCCGATCCTGATCGCCGCGTTCGAGCATCATCTGCGCGCGCGCGGTTTCCGCACCCTACGCAACAAGCCCTATGCGGGCGGGTTCATCACCGAACATTACGGAGAGCCGAATATCGGCCGCCACGCGCTTCAGATCGAGATCAACCGTGGGCTCTATATGAACGAGAGCAACCTCGCGGTGACGCAGGGGTTCGCGGATCTGGTCTGGACGCTACGCGAGGTGGTGAAGGCGGTGGCCGAGGAAATGGACAGCCTGACACTCCGCAGGATCGCCGCCGAGTAGACGGGATGGGTTCTGCCGCGCGTATCGCGCGAGCAGACGTCCCAAATCACAAACCGCCAAATCACAAACCGATTTCCCAAGAAAAAAGGCCGCTCCGAAGAGCGGCCCGAAGTCTAGGGAGGAAACGCCCAAGAAGGGCTACGGGACCGCGACGCCATCGCGATCTCGCAATGCACAAAGTACAGTGCGCCGCACAAAGCGCAAGAGTGTTTCGCCGTCGAAAGTCTGCACTCGGTGCATGCCATGCCCGCGTCGCACGCACCGTACGGCGCAGCTTGCAGGTCTTGGCTCGACAGTCCCGGTTTGCGCGTACTCCTCCCGAGCCTTCCCTCAATGTTCCTTGAGCAGCCGGGCGATCTCGGCCTTGAGCGGCTCGGCGAGTTCCTTGCGCTGCAGTGCGTAGGCGATGTTCGCCGTGAGGAAGCCGAGCTTGGAACCGGTATCGTAGGTCCGGCCTTCGTAATGCATGCCGAAGAAGGATTGCTTCTCGGCCAGCCTGATCATCGCGTCGGTCAGCTGGATCTCACCGCCGGTCCCCTTCTCGCCCTTCTCCAGGATCGAGAAGATCTCTGGCTGCAGGATGTAGCGCCCGGAGATGATGAAGTTCGATGGCGCGGTGCCCTGTTTGGGCTTCTCGACCATGCCGTTGATCTCGAAGGTCTGCCCATAGGTCTCACCGACGCCGACGATACCGTATTGATGCGTCTCCTCCGGCTTGACCTCCTCCACGGCGATGACGTTGCCGCCATGGCGCTCGTAGGCGGAAAGCATCTGCTGCATGCAGCCCTTGCTCAGCATGTCGGGCAGCAGCACGGCGAAGGGCTCGTCGCCGACGATCTCGCGGGCACACCAGACCGCATGGCCGAGGCCGAGAGGAGCCTGCTGGCGGGTGAAGCTCGTTTGCCCGGCAGGCGGAAGATCCTGCTTCAACTCTTCGTAGATCGCCTCCTTGCCGCGCTCCTGCAGCATGCGGTCGAGTTCGAAGGCGATGTCGAAATGATCTTCGATCACGGCCTTGCCGCGGCCGGTGACGAAGATGAAATGCTCGATCCCGGCCTCGCGCGCCTCGTCCACCACATGCTGGACGACCGGCCGGTCGACCACGGTGAGCATTTCCTTCGGGACGGCCTTGGTGGCGGGCAGGAAGCGGGTACCCAACCCTGCGACAGGCAGGACGGCTTTACGAATCGGTTTCATCAAGCGGGACCCGGTCTCTTAAAATGCGGTGGGAACAACCCGGAGGCGAGGGACGATAGCACGTTGTCGTGATGGAGCGAGCAAGAACAAAACCATTTCCACGCCCGACTCAGCCTAAAGCGCCACATGATCACACGGAGGGTTTGAGGTATATCTTCCGCGACGTGCGCGGGAATGGAAGTGGGGCCATGGCGATTCTGGTGACGGGCGGCGCGGGATATATCGGCAGCCACATGGTGCTGGCGTTGCTGGATGCCGGCCACAAGGACATCGTCGTCATAGATGATTTGTCCACCGGCTTCGATTGGGTGCTTCCCCCCGACGTGACGCTGGTGGTGGGCGATGTGGCCGATCAGGCCCTGGTGAAACGGGTCATCGCCGAACACGGAATCGATGTGCTGGCGCATTTCGCCGCTAAGATCGTGGTGCCGGATTCGGTGGCCGACCCGCTCGGCTACTATCTGGCCAACACGGTCAAGACCCGGGCGCTCATCGAGGCTGCGGTGCATGGCGGGGTGAAGCACGTCATCTTCTCCTCCACTGCCGCAATCTACGGCGAGCCCGAAATCGTCCCGGTGCCGGAGGACCTCGTGGCCGCGCCGATCAACCCCTACGGCCGCTCGAAACTCATGAGCGAGTGGATGATCGACGACGCGGCCAAGGCCCACGGCTTCAGCTACGTCATCCTGCGTTACTTCAATGTCGCGGGTGCCGATCCTCGCGGACGCAGCGGCCAATCTTCAAGCGAAGCCACCCATCTCATCAAGGTCGCCACTCAGGCGGCGCTGGGCCGGCGCAGTCATCTGAGCGTGTTCGGTACGGATTACCCCACCCGCGACGGCTCGTGCCTCCGCGATTACATCCAGGTTTCCGATCTCGCCGATGCCCATTGCGTCGCCATCGATCATCTACGTTCGGGTGGCGCGAGCAAGACGCTCAATTGCGGCTACGGGCGCGGTTACTCGGTCCTCGAGGTGATCGAGGTGGTCAAGCGCATTTCGGGCCGTGATTTCGACGTGAGGCTGTCGCCGCGCAGGCCCGGCGACCCGGCGCAGATCGTGGCGAAGGCCGACCGGATCCGCGCTGAATTGGGCTGGCAGCCACGTTACGACGACCTCGACGGGATCGTGGCCCAGGCCCTCGCCTGGGAAGAGACCCTGGCTCGGCGCAACCGCCTATGAAGACGGCCCTCCGCGCCGCCATCGCCCTCTGCGCATTTCTTGCAACGGAGAGTAGGGCCCAGGATTCTGCCCGGCCGGCACCGCCTGCCAAACCGGATGCGGCGGTAAACGCCTCGTTTCGCAGCTTCGTCGATGCCCTACGGCCCGATGCCGAGGCGCGCGGGGTCAGTGCCGCGACCTTCGACGCGGCGTTTCGCGGCGTGTCTTCGCCCGATCCCGGCATCCTCGCCAAGTCCACCGCTCAAGGGGAGTTCGGACGCCCCGTCTGGGACTATCTCGTCGGTGCGGTCTCGACCGGGCGGATCGCACGGGGCCGCTCACAAGCGGCCCGTCTGTCCACCACGCTGGCGGCGATCGAAGCCCGGACGGGCGTCCCGCGCTGGATCGTCCTCGCCTTCTGGGGGGTCGAGTCGGATTTCGGAGCGAGCGGCGGGACCGTTCCGACCATCCGTGCCCTCGCGACCCTGGCGCAGGCGCGCTTTCGCGGCACGCTGTTCCGGAACGAGCTCCTCGACGCATTGACCATTCTGCAGCGCGGCGACATCGCCCCCGAGGCGATGAAGGGATCCTGGGCCGGCGCCATGGGCCAGACCCAGTTCCTCCCATCGACCTTTCTCAAACATGCGGTGGATTTCGATGGGGACGGTCACCGAGACATCTGGCGATCGGAGCCGGATGCCCTGGCTTCCATCGCCGGCTATCTCCGGTCTCTCGGCTGGAACCGCGACCTGTCCTGGGGCTATGCCGTGACGCTTCCCGGCGGATTCGACCTGACGACGTATCGGGCGGACCTGTCGGACTTCGCCAGACGGGGCGTCCGCAGGATCGATGGCGAGGCGCTGCCGGGATCGGGTGCGGCCAGCCTGTTCCTGCCCGGCGGCTCGGGCGGCCCGGTCTTCCTGATCACCGACAATTTCGAGGTGATCAGGGGCTACAACACCTCGGATTCCTATGCGCTCGCCGTCGGCCATCTCGCCGACCGTCTTGCCGGCGGGCCGCCACTGGCGGCACCTTGGCCGACCGGCGCGCCACGCCTCGACAAAGCGGGCCTGCAGGCCCTGCAGAAAGCCCTGACGACCCGAAACCTCTATGCCGGCGATGCGGATGGCCGCGCCGGGCCAAAGATGCGGGAGGCGGTCCGCCAATATCAGATCAAGGAAGGTCTGGTGGCCGACGGCTACGCCACGCCCAGCCTTCTGGAGCACATCACGGCGCGCCCCTGAGGCTTCGCCTCGTGAGGCGGATTTAGACGCGGGGCCGATCGTCCGATAGGATGGCACGGTCTCGTCCTTCGACGATCAGCAGGCAGGTCGCAGCGTGGCACCAAGGACAGTCAAGAACGTAGCGTACGGGGTGGCCGTTGCGGGGCAGGTGAGGGACGCTCTTCTCCGTGTCTGCCTCCTCACCTTGTTCGCGACGCCCCTGCTCTTCGCCTCTGGCCCGTTCGCCGCGGCGCAATGGGGCGATTCCTACGATACCCCTCGCGGCGATTCCTACTACGCGCCGCGCCGCCGGCCGCGCGAGGAGGGAGATTACGGTGGCCGCCAAGCCAACCGGCGCTACGCCCCTCCCCCGCAGGAGGCGCCGCGTCAGTTCTACTGGCCCTGGGAAGATCGTCCGCAGCAGGTACAACCGACCCCGGCCCCGGTGCCATCGGCCCGACCCACCCGGCCGCGGCCACCGACGATCGGGGAGAGCCAGCGCTCCTATACGAGGCGGCCGCGTCCGGCCCCCGTGGTCGCCCAGCCGAAACCGGTCCAGCCGAAGGCGGAGCCGTCGATCCGCATCGCGGTCTTCGGCGATTCCCTGGCGAACTCTCTCGGCCGTGGCCTCGATGACGTGTTCGAGGACAATGCCGACGTGGCGATCCTCGACCGTTCGAAGGCCGATAGCGGTCTCGTCCGGAAAGACGTGGTCGACTGGCCTAAGGCGGCGGAGGATTTTCTGAAAACCAGCCCGAAAGTCGCCTACGCGGTCGTGATGCTCGGCGCCAACGACCGCCAGCCGATCAGGGAGGGGAACGAGACCGTGGAACCGGGAACGGAACGCTGGCGCGAGATCTACCGCGACCGCGTCGATGCCCTGGCCAAGGTCTTCGCCGCCCAAAAGATTCCCTTTATCTGGGTCGGCGCGCCGCCGATGCGCAGCGAGCCGCTGACGAAGGACATCGCCACCATCAACGACCTCATCCGCGACCGCGTGGCGAAGGCGGGCGGGACTTATGTCGACATCTGGCCGGGCTTCGTCGACGACCGCAACCGCTTCACCATGACGGGCCCCGACCTGGAGGGGCAGGAGGCCAAGCTGCGGACATCGGACGGCGTGCATTTCACCAAGGCGGGCTCCCGCAAGGTCGCGCATTTCGCCGATGTCGAGCTCAAGCGTCTCATGGGCACGAACCCCACGGAGGCGCCGACGGTGGCGCCCGTAGCGACGGTTCCGGGTCCCCTCCTGGACGGTGAGGCCCCGAAGCTCGATGACACCGCGGCGATCGATCGCCAGATCACCTCGATGCTGCCGAGCCTGCCGGAGCCCCCGGGCATCCCCGCCCTGCCGGTGAAACCGGCGGCTGGCCCGGTCATTCCCCTCGGCCGTGCAGAGGTGACGCCGGGCGGGACTCTAATGAGCGGGCGGCCGCGCGACGGCGACGCATCGGGGAACGTGGAGCGGGTGCTTCAGCGTGGCTCGGCGCCGATGCCACAGCCGGGCCGGGCCGACGATTTCAAATGGCCGCCGGGCTGATCCCGGCACGTCTGCGCCGGGTAGTGCGAAGAGATCCGGTGCCGGGGCTCGGCATGGAGCCGGCCCCGGACCTTGGTTTCAGCGCGGCAGGACGCTCGATCCCATCAGGGCTTCGTCGATCGAGCGAGCCGCCTGGCGACCTTCGCGAATCGCCCATACGACCAGGGACTGGCCACGGCGCATGTCACCGGCGGCATAGATCTTCTCGTTGGACGTCCGATAATCGAGTTCGTTGGCGGTGACGTTGCCGCGCTTGTCCATGACGACGCCGGATTCCTCGAGTAGGCCCTTGCGAACCGAACCGGCGAAACCGATGGCAAGGAACACCAGATCGGCCGGCAGGGTGAACTCACCGCCGGGGATGGGCTGGCGCTTCTCATCCACGCGGGTGCAGACCACGCCGGTGAGCTTACCCTTCTTGTTGCCTTCCAGGCGCAGGGTGGCGGCCTGGAACTCGCGCTCGGCGCCTTCGGCCTGGCTCGAAGAGGTCCGCATCTTGGTCGGCCAGTAGGGCCAGACCGAGAGCTTGTCCTCGCGCTCGGGCGGGCGCGGTCGGATGTCGAGCTGCGTCACCGAGAGGGCGCCCTGGCGGAAGGACGTGCCGACGCAATCCGACGCCGTATCGCCGCCACCGATCACGACGACGTTCTTGGCGGTGGCGAGGATCGGCAATTCGCCGTTGCCCGGCATCGGCTCGGCGCCGACACGCCGGTTCGATTGGACGAGGAACGGCATCGCGTAATGCACGCCGGCGAGTTCCTGGCCGGGGAGCTGCGGGTTGCGCGGATCTTCGGCGCCGCCGGCGAAGAGCACCGCGTCGAACTCGGCGGTGAGTTCGTCGAGCGGCTTCGTCACGCCGACATTGACGCCGTAATGGAAGGTCACGCCCTCCGCTTCCATCTGCTTCACGCGCCGGTCGATATGGCGCTTCTCCATCTTGAAGTCGGGGATGCCATAGCGCAGCAGACCACCGGCCTTCGGCTCACGCTCAAAGACATGAACGTCATGGCCGGCGCGCGCGAGCTGCTGCGCAGCGGCCATGCCTGCCGGTCCCGAGCCGATGACGGCGACCTTCTTGCCGGTGCGGGACGCAGGAATTTCCGGCTTCACCCAACCGTTGTTCCAGGCGCGGTCGGCAATGGCCTGCTCGATCGTCTTGATCGCGACGGGCTGGTTCTCGAGGTTGAGGGTGCAGGCCTCCTCGCACGGCGCCGGGCAGACGCGGCCGGTGAATTCGGGGAAATTGTTGGTCGAATGGAGGTTGCGCGCGGCCTCCTCCCAATCCGACTGGAAGACGAGCTCGTTCCAGTCCGGGATCTGGTTATGCACGGGGCAGCCAGTCGGCCCATGGCAGAACGGGATTCCGCAATCCATGCAGCGCGCGGCCTGCTTCTTCAGGTCGTGCTCATCGAGGGGCAGCGTGAACTCGCGGAAGTGCCGCACGCGGTCCGCTGCGAGCTGGTACTTCTGCTCCTGCCGGTCGAACTCGAGGAAACCCGTGATCTTGCCCATCGTGATCGTCTTTCGCGAGTCTGTCTGATCCGTCGAGCGGCGGTTGACCGGCCCGGTCCGCCTCAGCTCGTCATCCCTGTTGTGCCGCCCGGTGCCGCCGACTAACCCGTCTTCAGCCTGTGGTCGACGTGCTCGAAAACATTCGTGCAACGGGTGAGCCACGCCCTTATCGACGGTCTCGCCGCGAGGTCGAATCCGCCCTCATCGGCCCATTGCGTATAGGCGAAGAGCGACACGTCCGCGACGCTGGGCTCTTCTCCAACCAGCCACTCGACACCGCCGAGATGGCGCTCCATCACATCCAAAGCCGCTTCGCCGCGTGCCACACGGGCCGGATCGCGCGCCTCCTTCGGCTTGCCGAGGTAGCGCATGTCGAACCGGCAGACCGCGATGGCGGGCTCGTGGCTGTACTGTTCCCAGAACAGCCACTCGTCCATCTTCGCCGCGAGGAACGCGTCACACGGGATCAACGCGCTCCCGCGGGAAAGATAGCGGATGATCGCGTTCGATTGGGCCAGACACCGGCCGTCCTCGAATTCGACCCCCGGCACCTGCCCCGCCGGAAAGCGGGACAGGTAGTCGAGTGTTCGGCTTTCGCCCTTCAGAATGTCGATCGGCACCCAGCGATAGGAGAGGCGGAGGTAATCGGCGACGATCTTGACCTTGAGACAATTGCCCGAGACGAGATCACCGTAGATCCGCATACCGGCCTCACTCAGCCGCCACCGGCATCCGCGCCATCTCCATTTCGCGCAGGGCGCGGCGGTATTCCACCGGCATCACCTTCACGAACTTAGTGCGGTAACCCGCCCAATCATCGAGGATCGCCTTGGCACGCGGGGACCCCGTGTACTTCAGGTGATTGGTGATGAGCTGGCTCAGCCGCTCCTCGTCGTGCCCGGACATGTCGGCCAGGATATCGACGCGGCCCTTGGTCTCGAGGTCGCCATCCTGGTGGAAGCGACGCATGACGTCGTCCTCCTCCTCGATGGGCTCCAGATCGACCATCGAGAGATTGCAGCGCGCGGCGAAGGAGCCGTCCGCATCCAGCACGTAGGCGATGCCGCCCGACATGCCGGCCGCGAAGTTACGCCCGGTTTCGCCGATGGACACCACGACGCCGCCGGTCATGTACTCGCAGCCATGGTCGCCCATGCCTTCGACCACCGTGATGGCGCCGGAATTCCGTACGGCGAAGCGTTCGCCGGCCGAACCGCGAATGTAGCATTCGCCCGCGATGGCCCCGTAGAGCACCGTGTTGCCGGCCATGATCGTCCGCCCGGCGGGTGACCGCAACGCGTCGCTCGGCCGGATGATCAGCTTACCACCCGAGAGCCCCTTGCCGACGTAATCGTTGGCATGACCCGTCAGAACCACGGTGATACCGGCGGCCAGCCATGCCCCGAAGCTCTGGCCGGCGGTGCCGGACAGGTTCACCGTGATGGTGTCGTCGGGCAATCCCTCATGGCCGTAGCGCTTGGCGACGACGCCCGAGAGCATCGCCCCAGCCGTGCGGTCCGAGTTCCGGATCACCTCGTTGAGCACCACCGGCTCGGCGGTCTCGATGGCCGCCTTGGCGCCCTCGATCAGGCGGCGGTCGAGTACCGTGTCGATCGGGTGCTTCTGCTTCTCCGTATGGCGGATCGCCACGTCGGGGCCGACATCGGGACGGTGGAAGAGCTTCGAGAAATCGAGGCCCCGCGCCTTCCAGTGGTTGATGACCTCCAGTGTGTCGAGGAAGTCGGCGCGACCGATGAGGTCTTCGAGCTTGGTGTAGCCCATCTCCGCCATCAGCTCGCGCAACTCCTCCGCCACGAAGAAGAAGTAGTTCACCACGTGCTCCGGCGTGCCCTTGAAGCGCTTGCGCAGGACGGGGTCCTGCGTCGCCACGCCCACCGGACAGGTGTTCAGGTGGCACTTGCGCATCATGATGCAGCCGGCCGCGATGAGCGGCGCGGTGGAGAAGCCGAACTGGTCGGCGCCGAGCAGAGCCGCGACGAGCACGTCCCGGCCCGTGCGGATGCCGCCATCGGCCTGAAGCACGACACGACCGCGCAGATGGCTGAGCACCAGGGTCTGCTGGGTCTCGGCGAGACCCGTCTCCCATGGCCCGCCCGCGTGCTTGATGGAGGTCAGCGGCGCCGCGCCGGTGCCGCCGTCGAAGCCCGAGATGGTGATGTGGTCGGCGCGCGCCTTGGCGACGCCGGTGGCGACCGTGCCGACACCGACCTCGGAGACGAGCTTCACCGACACATCGGCGGCCGGATTGACGTTCTTCAGGTCGAAGATCAGCTGGGCGAGATCCTCGATCGAGTAGATGTCGTGATGCGGCGGCGGCGAGATCAGGCCGACGCCAGGAGTGGCGTAGCGGACCTTGGCGATCTTGGCGTCGACCTTGTGGCCGGGCAGCTGGCCGCCCTCACCGGGCTTGGCGCCCTGCGAGACCTTGATCTGCATCATGTCGGCATTGACGAGATACTCCGTCGTCACGCCGAAGCGACCGGAGGCCACCTGCTTGATCGCCGAGCGACGCGAACGGCCGTCGGCCATCGGCTTGAACCGCTCGACCTCCTCGCCGCCCTCACCGGAATTCGAACGGCCGCCGAACGAGTTCACCGCGATGGCGAGGGTCTCGTGGGCTTCCTTGGAGATGGAACCGTAGGACATCGCGCCCGTGGCGAAGCGCTTGACGATGTCCACGGCCGGCTCGACCTCGGAGATGTCAACGGGCGCCCGGCCGAGCTCGGCCGCCTGCTTGATGCGGAACAGGCCGCGGATGGTCTTGAGGTGGTTCTCCTGCTCGTTCACGAGCCGGGCATATTCACGGTAGCGCTCGGGCAGGCCGAGACGCACCGCATGCTGCAGGGTGGCCACCGAATCCGGTGTCCAGGTATGGCTCTCACCGCGCAGGCGGTAGGCATATTCGCCGCCGACATCGAGGGCGTGACGGAACACCGGAGCGTCGCCGAACGCGTCGGCATGGCGACGGGCAGTCTCCTCGGCGACCTCGGCCATGCCGATGCCTTCGATCGTGGTCTTCGTGCCGAAGAAGTCACGGGCCACGAAGGACGAGTTCAGGCCGATCGCGTCGAAGATCTGCGCGCCGCAATAAGACTGGTAGGTCGAGATGCCCATCTTGGACATGACCTTGAGCAGGCCCTTATCGATCGACTTGATGTAGCGATAGACGATCTCGTCGTCGGTGAGATCCGGCGGGAACTCGTCCTTCATCGCGATCACCGTCTCGAAGGCGAGATAGGGGTTGATCGCCTCGGCGCCGTAGCCCGCGAGACACGCGAAGTGATGCACCTCGCGCGGCTCGCCGGACTCGACAACGAGACCGACGGAGGTCCGAAGTCCCTTGCGGATCAGGTAGTTGTGCACCGCAGCCGTGGCCAGCAGGGCCGGGATCGCGATACGGTCCGGCCCGACGCCGCGGTCGGTCAGGATGATGATGTTGTAGCCGCCGCGCACCGCCGCCTCGGCCCGGTCGCACAGCCGGTCGACCGCGCCTTCCATGGCGACGGCGCCGGACTCGGCCGGGAAGGTCATGTCGAGGGTCTTGGTGTCGAAACGGTCCTCGAAATGGGAGATCGAGCGGATCTTCTCGAGGTCCCCATTGGTCAGGATCGGCTGACGGACCTCGAGGCGCTTCTTGCGGGAAGCCCCCTCCATGTCGAGCAGGTTCGGGCGCGGCCCGATGAACGAGACGAGGCTCATCACGGCCTCCTCGCGGATCGGGTCGATCGCCGGATTGGTGACCTGCGCGAAGTTCTGCTTGAAATAGGTGTAGAGGGGCTTGGGCTTATCGGAGAGGGCCGAGAGTGGCGTATCGGTTCCCATGGAGCCGACCGCCTCCTGGCCGGTGACGGCCATGGGGGCCATCAGCAGCTTGAGGTCTTCCTGGCTGTAGCCGAACGCCTGCTGCCGATCGAGCAGCGACACGTCGGAGCGCGAGGCGCGCGGGATGACGGGCTTCAGGTCCTCCAGAACGATCTGGGTGTTCTTGACCCATTGTGCGTAGGGATTGGCCGCGGCGAGCTCGCTCTTGATCTCCTCGTCGGAGATGATGCGACCCTTCTTCAGGTCGATGAGCAGCATGCGGCCGGGCTGCAGGCGCCAGGATTCGACGATGCTCTCGTCCGGGATCGGCAGAACGCCTATCTCGGAGGCCAACACGACGAGGCCGTCTTCCGTGACGATGTAGCGGGCGGGGCGCAGGCCGTTGCGGTCGAGGGTCGCGCCGATCTGGCGGCCATCGGTGAAACAGACGGCTGCGGGGCCGTCCCACGGCTCCATCAGGGCGGCGTGATACTCGTAGAACGCCTTGCGCTCCTCGCTCATGAGGGGATTGCCGGCCCAGGCCTCCGGGATCAGCATCATCATGGCATGGGCGAGCGAGTAGCCGCCCTGCACGAGGAATTCGAGCGCGTTGTCGAAACAGGCCGTGTCGGACTGGCCCTCGTAGGAGATCGGCCAGAGCTTCGAGATGTCGTTGCCGAACAGATCCGAATCGACGCTGGCCTGACGCGCCGCCATCCAGTTCACGTTGCCGCGCAGGGTGTTGATCTCGCCGTTATGGGCGACCATCCGGTAGGGGTGCGACAGCTGCCAGGTCGGGAAGGTGTTGGTGGCGAAACGCTGGTGCACGAGGGCGAGGCCCGAGACATAGCGCTCGTCCTGCAGATCCTTGAAGTAATGGCCGAGCTGCGTGACCAGAACCATGCCCTTGTAGACGATGGTCCGGGTCGAGACGGAGACCGGGTAATAGGCCTTCACGCGCGGATCGTTGAGGCCGTAGACCTTGTTCGAGATGACCTTGCGCGCGATGAACAGACGGCGCTCGAAAGCGTCTTCGTCCGTGATCGCGGCCGGGCGGCCGATGAAGACCTGCTTGTGGTGCGGCTCCGTCTCCTTGACGCGCACACCGAGGTCGCTCGAATCCACCGGCACGTCGCGCCAGCCGAGGAAGGGGAGCCCTTCGTCCTGGAGGGACTTCTCGACGATCTCCTCGACGATGCGGCGGCCTTCCTCGTCCTTCGGCATGAAGAACTGGCCGACACCGTAATGGCCGGGCTCGGGCAAAGCGATGCCGAGGCCCTCGCACTCTTCCTTCAGGAGGAAATGCGGGATGTGGGTGAGGATGCCGCAGCCGTCGCCCATCTTGGGATCGGCGCCGACGGCGCCGCGATGGTCGATGTTCTCGAGGATGAGCAGGCCCTGAGCCACGATGGCATGGGTGCGCCGGTCATGCATGTCCGCGACGAAGCCGACACCGCAGGCATCGCCCTCGCGGGCCGGATCGTAAAGACCCTGCTTATGCGGCAGGGCGGAATCGCGAACGACGAGCGGCGCGACGCCGTCCCGCGTGGCGGGGATCGGGTTCTGGACGATCCCGGCAACCTCAGATGCGGCCATGCTCATAACCCCTCAGCCTCATTCGTCCGTGCCCGCATGCGAGCATGTTTCATGCCCGAATGCCATCCGGCACTCAGGCCCCTACCTCGACGCGGTCGGATTCGTGCAGGATCTTCGGTAAGGAAGCGCCCGCACTCCGCGGGCTCAACGCCGGCTTGAGTTCAAGCCGTGCGGGCCCGGATCGCCGTAATGGCGACCGGCTTGGAATCTCGTTTTTTCGTGAGATTCGACACCCGCTCGAGACCTTCCGCGTTCCTCGACGGCAATTGTCCTCGGAGACGAATCGCCGCCGGAACACCCTGCCAAAAATGGGACAGCCGTACTGTCCTAATTACGGAAGGTGACAGATTTTAAACGCTCCAGCAAGAGGCTCACGCGCGTGATGGACAGGTTTGATGTGCGCTGCGACCATGCATACATTTTGAGGTCAACAACACGGGCTGATGCTGACAGCGGGATCGGTGACAGGGCCGAGAAACCGACGGATACCGATCGCCCGCGACTTGCCGCGCTTCACCCGCATTCCCGCCCCAATCGGGCGCTCTACAGGGCTCGCCAAGCACAAGCGGCATGCGGGGTGATGGACCGCACGGAGACCTCCATAGACCTGCGTCAACAGTAGGCTACGGAACGAACGACCAAGCAAGACGAGGCACCATGGAATCGAGCCGCAGGGCGCCTGTGCGCTCCCATAAGTTCAGCCGGTCTCAGATCGGCCTGACCATGCTGGCGGGGTTCATCTCCATGTCGGCCCTCGGGACTGTCACCGCTCAAGCGCAATACGGTTACGAGCCCGACCTTATCCTTCCCCCTCGCGCCGTCGTATGGCGCCTGAACGACCGCGGCTTCACCGAGGTGACGCGGCCACGATTCGACGGCCGTGCCTATATCGTCGAAGCGACGGGCCCCTATGGCGACAGGGTGCGGCTCTTCGTGGATGCACGGGACGGCGCGGTCCTCGACCGCCAACGTCTGGGTGCACCGTTGCCGCCTGCGCCGATTCCGGTCGCCCGTCCGGCGGCGCCCGGCTATGGCTGGACCGAGGCGGACGAGCAGCCCCGTCAACCGATGCGCGAGGCGGCAAGGCCTGTTCCCCCCGGCAGGATCCCGAACGGAGATGGTGTGAGCCGGCAGCCGCGATTCGACGTGGCGGCGCGCCCAGACGCCCCTGCCCGCGCGGAACCCGCCGATCGCAACCCGTTGGGGCTGAACCCCGATGCCCGCACCGGCGACGCGAGACGCCCGGTAGAACCGGCGCCTGCCCGCAAAGTCACCAGGTTGGCCCCGCCGGCGAAGCCGGTAGCGCCCCGGCTCGCTCCGGAAGCCCCCTCCCCGGCCGCGACGGACGCAACGTCCGATGCCCGGACCACCACGCCTCCGGTTGCCGCCATCGAGCAGCCGAAGGTCGAACCCTCGACACCCGCCGCGAATCAGCCCCGCCGAGACGCCGCGCAGGCTCCCTCGCCCAAGGCTCAGGCGTGGAGCGATCCGCCTGCGGACAGGAAAGCCGTTCGGGTCATCGGTGGCGCGACGGTCGTACCGGGATCGACCGACAAGGATCAGCAAGGCGACCGTCCGGCCGAGTAGCCGACGTCATCATCGCTACCGAGACGAACAAAGGCGTCGAGCGACGAAGGCTCGGCGCCTTTTTCTTGAACACGCTCGCGGCCAATCAGCCAGCATCGCTCGCGCCGGCGCCCTGTAGATGGGGGTCGTTCGTGGCCGCCCGGACGGGGCTGTCGCTCTGGCTCGGCGAAGTCGTGATCGCCTTCAACGCCAGCGGGTCGAGGTTGCTTCCCTCGGTCGGGCCATAGGCTTCGAGGGCACGGCGCATCTTCGGCGTCCAGAATGCCACGATGTGCTTGTGGATACCCGCCACGGCTTCGTCATCCGGATAGGATCTGAAAAAGCCGGCGATCTGGTTCGCCATGCGGACGAGCTTGTCGTTGGTGGTCAGGGCGCTCATGGGACTGGCTCTGTCGACGGGTGAAGGATCGGCCGCGCGCGACTTAGCGTTCGGCGGCAAGACGAAGACGTTCACGGCCGGAAAAGACCGTGAGGGTGTCCGACCGGGCGATGGCGCAGAGCGTGATGTCGTGCAGTCGCGCCCGGTCGATGGCCAGGGAGGTCGGGGCGGAGATCGCCACCAGAACGGCAGCGCCGAAAGTCGCAGTCTTCTCCACCATCTCGAACGAGCAGCGGCTGGTGATGACGACGAAGCCATCGTTGGGATCGGTCCCGGCGCGCATCAGCGCACCGATCAGCTTGTCGAGACCGTTATGGCGCCCGACATCCTCGCGGACGGCGAGAAGATTGCCGTCCCGATCCGCCCAGGCCGCGGCATGGACGGCGCGGGTCGTGTGGTTGAGTACCTGCGCATCGCCCATTCCGAGCAGGGCGCGCTGGATCGATTCGATCCCGACTACCTGCATCGCATGAGCACGCGGCTCCGCCTTCGGCAGGGCCGCGAGATCGTCGATGCCGCAGACGCCGCATCCGGTGCGACCGCTGATGGCGCGTTTCCGGGCAAGATGCTCGCGCAGTCGCCCCGGAGCGAGATCCACGACGAGGCGCAATCCCCCGTCTCCGTCCTCGACCTGGACCGACCTGATCTCGTCTGCGGACTCGACGATCCCCTCGGTGAGGCTGAACCCGTAGGCGAAATCCTCGAGGTCGGACGGGGTCGTCATCATGACGGCGTAGGGCACGCTGCCAAAGACGAGGTTGATGGGCATCTCGACGGCAAGATCGCGATGCCCTTCGCGGGCCATGGGATCGTCGTAGGCCACGACCATGGTCGGCACACGCCGGCTCGTCGGAGCCGGCGTGTCGGTGTCGTTCAGATCGTTCCGTTCACTCGGCAGCATTCAATTGCGTCGCGATTCTCGTGAGCGAGAAGTCCTCCTCGAAGAACTTCGCCTGCCAATCCGACGGACGGTTCGTCCGCCGCACCTGTACCGCCGTCACCTTATACTCGGGGCAGTTGGTGGCCCAGTCCGAGTAGTCGGTGGTGATGACATTGGCACCGGTCTTGGCATGGTGGAACGTGGTGTAGACCACGCCCGGCTGCATCCGCTCGGAGACGATCGCCTTCAGGGCGATGTCGCCGGAGCGGCTCTCGAGAGCCACGAGATCGCCGTCGAGAATGCCGCGAACCTCGGCATCGAACGGGTGGATCTCCAGCACGTCCTCCTCGTGCCAGCGCGAGTTCTCCGTGCGGCGCGTCTGTGCGCCGACATTGTACTGCGACAGGATGCGGCCGGTGGTGAGGATGAGCGGGAAGCGCGGTCCGGTGCGCTCCTCGGTCGCCACGTACTCGGTGATCATGAACTTGCCGAGGCCGCGAACGAACCGGTCCACGTGCATCATCGGCGTACCGTTGGGAGCGGCGTCGTTGCACGGCCACTGGATCGAGCCGAGTTCGTCGATCTTGGCGAAGCTCACGCCCTTGAAGCTCGGGGTGAGCGAGGCGATCTCGTCCATGATCTCGCTCGGATGCGAGTAGTTCATCGGATAGCCGAGGGCGTTCGAGAGCAGCATCGTGCCCTCCCAATCACCGACGCCCGAGAGCGGAGGCATCACCTTGCGGACGCGGGAGATGCGACGCTCGGCATTGGTGAAGGTACCGTCCTTCTCAAGGAACGACGCGCCCGGCAGGAAGACATGGGCATATTTCGCCGTCTCGTTCAGGAAGATGTCCTGAACGACGATGCATTCCATCGCCATCAGGCCGGCGGTGACGTGGTGCGTGTCGGGGTCCGACTGGGCGATGTCCTCGCCCTGGATGTACATGCCCTTGAAGGCGCCATCGACGGCCTCGTCGAGCATGTTGGTGATGCGCAGGCCCGGATCCTTGTCGAGGGAAACGCCCCAGAGCGATTCGAAGGTCTCGCGGGTGGCGTCGTCCGACACGTGGCGGTAGCCCGGCAGTTCGTGCGGGAACGAGCCCATGTCGCACGAGCCCTGGACGTTGTTCTGTCCGCGCAGCGGGTTCACGCCGGCGCCCAGCATGCCGATATTGCCGGTGGCCATGGCGATGTTGGCCATGCCCATGACCATGGTCGAGCCCTGGCTGTGCTCGGTGACGCCGAGACCGTAATAGATGCCCGCGGCCCCGCCGGTGGCGTAGAGGCGGGCGGCGCCCCGGATGTCCTCGGGGTTCACGCCGATCTTGTCGGCCTGGGCCTCGGGCGAATGACGCTCCTCGGCGATGAAACGAGCCCAGGATTCGAAATCGTTGAGGTCGCAGCGCTCCCGCACATAGGCCTCGTCGATCAGCCCTTCCGTGACGATGACATGCGCCATCGCGTTGATGAAGGCGACGTTGGAGCCGGGCTTCAGCGGCAGATGGTAATCGGCCTCGATATGGGGCGACTTCACCAGGTCGATTCTGCGCGGATCGGCGACGATGAGCTTGGCGCCCTCACGCAGGCGCTTCTTCATCCGCGAGCCGAAAACCGGGTGACCGTCGGTCGGGTTCGCGCCGATGACGAGGATCACGTCAGAATGCGCCACCGAGGCGAAATCCTGCGTGCCGGCCGACGTGCCGAGCGTCGACATCAGGCCGTAGCCGGTGGGCGAGTGGCAGACGCGGGCGCAGGTATCGACGTTGTTGTTGCCGAAGGCAGCGCGCACGAGCTTCTGGACGAGGTAGGCTTCCTCGTTGGTGCAGCGCGACGAGGTGATGCCGCCCACGGAATCCTTGCCGTACTGGGCCTGGATCCGCTTGAACTCGGACGCGGCGCGATCGATCGCGACCTCCCACGACACTTCCTGCCAGGGGTCCGTGATCTTGTCGCGGATCATCGGCTTGGTGATGCGGTCCTTGTGGGTGGCGTAGCCGTAGGCGAAGCGGCCCTTGACGCAGGAATGGCCGTCATTGGCCTTGCCGCCCTTGTAGGGGACCATGCGTACGATGCGGGTGCCCTGCATCTCGGCCTTGAACGAGCAGCCGACGCCGCAATAGGCGCAGGTGGTGATCTCGGAATGGTCCGGCTGGCCATGCTCGATGATCGACTTCTCCTGAAGCGTCGCCGTCGGGCAGGCCTGGACGCAGGCGCCACAGGAGACACATTCGGAGTTGAAGAAGTCGGTGGGGCCGGCGGCCACGCGGCTGTCGAAGCCACGGCCCGAAATCGTGAGCGCGAAGGTGCCCTGCGTCTCTTCGCAAGCGCGGACGCAGCGATTGCAGACGATGCACTTCGACGGATCGTAGGTGAAATACGGGTTGGACGTGTCCTTGGCCAGGTACTGGTCCGAAGACGGCTTCACGTGATTGGCGCCGTCATAGCCGTAGCGCACGTCGCGCAGGCCGACCGCGCCGGCCATGTCCTGCAACTCGCAATCGCCGTTGGCGGCACAGGTCAGGCAGTCGAGCGGGTGATCGGAGATGTAGAGCTCCATCACGCCCTTGCGGAGCTTGGCGAGCTTATCCGTCTGGGTCGAGACCACCATGCCGTTCTCGGCCGGGGTCGTGCAGGAGGCGGGCGTGCCGCGCCGCCCCTCGATCTCCACGAGACAGAGACGGCAAGAGCCGAAGGCTTCCAGCGAATCGGTGGCGCAGAGCTTGGGGATCTGCGTGCCGGCATGCATCGCCGCCGCCATCACCGAGGTGCCGGCGGGAACGGTCACGCTCATGCCGTCGATGGTGAGCGTGACGGTCTGCTCGTTCACCCGGATCGGGGTGCCGTAATCGATCTCTTTGATGAGGGCCATGGGTCGCGCCTCCTTATTCAGCGGCCACGGACATCGGTCCGCGCTGCTGGAAATCCTCGGGGAAATGGGTGATCGCGCTCATGACGGGCATCGGGGTGAGCCCGCCCATGGCGCAGAGCGACCCGTCGGTCATGACGTCGCAAAGGTCGGCCACGACGGCGAGATTCTCGGTGGGGCGGATGCCGGCGATGACCTTGTCCATCGTCTCGACGCCGCGCGTCGCGCCGATGCGGCAGGGGGTGCACTTTCCGCAGGATTCCACCGCGCAGAACTCGAAAGCGAAGCGGGCCTGTTTGGCCATGTCGACGGTGTCGTCGAACACGACAATGCCGCCATGGCCGACGAGGCCCTTCTTGGCCGCCATCGCCTCGTAATCGAGGGGCGTGTCGAGGAGATGGTCGGGGAAGTAGGCCCCGAGCGGGCCGCCGACCTGGACCGCCCGGACCGGACGGCCGCTCTGCGTGCCGCCACCGAAATCCTCGATGATCTCGCGCAGGGTGATGCCGAACGCGAACTCGATGAGGCCGCCATGCTTGATGTTGCCGGCGAGCTGGATCGCCAGCGTGCCGAGCGAACGGCCCATGCCGTAATCGGCATATGCCTTGGCACCGTGCTCCAGGATGTAGGGCACGGCCGTGAAGGTCATGACGTTGTTGACGAGGGTCGGCTGGCCGAGGAAGCCCTTCAGTGCCGGGATCGGCGGCTTGGCCCGGACGATGCCGCGACGTCCCTCCAGGCTCTCCAGCAGCGAGGTCTCCTCGCCGCAGATATAGGCGCCGGCGCCCAGGCGCACTTCGAGGTGGAAGGCCTTGCCCGAGCCCGCCACGTTGTCGCCGAGATAGCCGGCGGCCTTGGCATTGACGATCGCTTCCTTCAGCGTCGCGAAAGCCTGCGGATATTCCGAGCGCAGATAGATGTAGCCGCGCGTGGCCCCCGTCGCGATGCCCGCGATGGTCATGCCCTCGATGAGGTTGAAGGGATCGCCCTCCATCATCATACGGTCTGCGAAGGTGCCCGAATCGCCCTCGTCGGCATTGCAGACGACGTATTTCTGCTCGGACTGGGCGAGCATCACCGTGTTCCACTTGATGCCGGCGGGGAAGCCGGCACCGCCGCGTCCGCGCAGGCCGGAATCGCGCACCTGCGCCACGATACCGGCGGCATCGAGCTTCAGCGCGGCATCCAGGCCGTTATAGCCGCCATGCGCCCGGTAATCCTCCACCGAGACGGGATCGATCACGCCGCAGCGATGGAAGGTCAGGCGCTGCTGCCGGGCGAGATACGGCATCTCCTCGGGCTTGCCGAGGCGAAGGGCATGTTCGCCGCCATTCACCAAGCCGGCATCGAGAAGGCTGTCGACATCGCCGGGAGTGACGGGACCGTAGGCGATGCGGCCCTCCGGCGTCGCGACCTCGACCATGGGCTCCAGCCACAGCATCCCACGCGAGCCCGTGCGGACGATGGTGACGTCGAGACCGCGGCGCTCGGCGCCGGCGAAAATCGCGCGGGCGACACGGTTGGCGCCGAGACCGAGCGCGACGGCGTCGCGCGGGACATAAATGGTGATGCTCACGACTTCATCTCCGTGAGGGCCGATTCCAGGGAATCTGCGGTGAGGCGCGCCAGCGGCTCATCGTCGACCAGGGCGCCCGGGCCGTTGGCGCAAAGCCCGAGGCAGTAGACCGGCTCCACCGTGATCTGGCCGTCCGGCGTCGTGCCGTGCCAATCGATGCCGAGGCGGGCGAGGATATCGGCGTGGAGAGCGTCCGATCCCATGGCCTGGCAGGCCTCTGCGCGGCACAGCTTCACCTGATGCTTGCCCGAGGGGGCACGGCGGAAGTCGTGGTAGAACGTGATGCAGCCATGCACCTCGGCCCGCGACAGGTTCAGCGCGTCCGCGATGAGCGGAACAGCGCCCTCGTCGACGTAACCAAAGGTTTCCTGCAAGGCGTGGAGGATGGGGAGCGTGGCGCCTTCGAGATGCGTATGGTCGGCGATGATGCCGGCCGCACGCTGCGCGCTCCATGGCTCATGCTGCAGCATTGTTCCTACCCGGATGAACTTGTTGTCATTCCAAGGTGGTATATCTCCACCCATGAATCAATCGTCCGGTTCGGTCGTTCAACAATGCTTTTTTGTTATAATTCCATTGTGCGGCGCAAAAACTCAGAGTGACGAGATGTTTTCGGCGATCGTCGGTGCGATCGCCTGCCCCTCCACGATGAGCGCGGCACAGAGCGGTGTCATTGGATCGCGCTCCGGCACGACGAGCCCGATCATGTGGCTGACATCGGGTTCGACGATGGGCACGGAGCGGACCCGCTCACTGAGGCGGAAACTGTCGGCAAGAACGGCGGGCATCACGCTGGCCCATTTGGCCGTGCGGACATGGGTCAACAAGACGATCATCGAGTTCGACTGCAGCAACGGTTCCGCATTCCATCCGGCATTCTGGAGATGCCGGTCAACGATGCGGCGGTTCTGCATATCTGGCGTCAGAAGACAGAGAGGAAGACGGCCGACCTCGTCCCAGGTCACCGAATCCCGCATTCCGTAGATGCCGTCGACCGCCGTGAGCAGGCGGTAGCGCTCGCGATAGAGCGGTACGGCAATGACTTTTCCGAGCGGCTCGTTCTCCAGATAGGTGATCCCGGCATCGATCTCGTGGTCGGCGATCAGCCGGCCGATCTCGCCGGAGGTGGTGGATTGCACCGAGAATCGCACGTCGGGATGGCGGGCGCGGAATGGGGTGGTCAACGAGGCGACGATCGGCGTGGCAGTGGGAATCGCCGCAAGGCGAAGAGTGCCCGACAATCCCCGACGCAAGCTCGCGACTTCCTCCCGCATGGCGCGCGCATCACCGACGATCCGGCGCGCCCAGTCGAGAACACGCTCACCTTCCGGGGTGAAACCCTGGAATCGGGACCCGCGCTCCACCAGCAGGACGCCGAGCCGCTCTTCGAGCTGCTTCACTCCAGCCGAGAGCGTCTGCTGGGAAACGTTGCAGAATTGCGCGGCCCGGCCGAAATGCCGCTCGCGAGCCAGGGCTAGGAGGAATTCGAGGCGTTCGATCACCGCCACGACCTTATGGTGTTCATCCCCGAATTCGCTTCCCGGAATATGCGCCCGCATGTCTCCCGCGGAGCCGGTCACTCTCCATAGCGGGAACCGCGCTATACTGGCGAGGGATTCACGGTCGAAGACGGCGGCAATACAAATTTAAGTTTGCCGTCGAGCAAAATTGCTTTGAATCTCCCCAGTCATTCGGGCTCCACGGGTGCTGCACTACGGGGAAAGGCACAACCATGCGACGCTGTTGCGGTTGCGCCATCGACCTCCATGTGGTCTGACACCCGCAATGGCGACCCGGATTTCACATCCGAGGTCCGCCTTTCCCGTTAAGCGAGGACTTGCGCGCGACGTCAAAAGTCGCAAGACGCTTCGGGACGACGTAGAACGATACCAAAGGGGAGCCACGAGAGGCACATGCGGACCACGCAGGCGCAACACCGGTCATCATGGGGACTTGCTGCGGGCGCTCTTGCTGCGCTCGGCACCACCCTCGTTTCTTCAGCTGCCCTGGCGGCCGGCATCGGCCAGCCCGAGCCGTGGCAGATGGACCGTCAGGTCGCCGTCACCGAGAACGCGCGGGACATCCACACGTTCGAGCAGGGGATGCATTGGCTCTCCTTCGGCATCTCGGCCTTCGTGCTGGGATTGATCATCTACTGCATCTTCAAGTTCAACGCGAAGGCCAACCCGGTCCCCTCGAAGACCACGCACAACACCATGATCGAAGTGGCCTGGACGATCGTCCCGGTGCTGATCCTGGTGGCGGTCGCCATCCCCTCGTTCCGCCTGCTCCGCACCCAGCTCTCGGATCCGAAGGCCGACGTCATCGTCAAGGTGATCGGCCATGCCTGGTACTGGTCCTACGAGTACCCGGCGGTCGAGAATGGCGGTGGCTTCACCTTCGACGCCAATATCGACGAAGAGAAGCAGCCCAAGCTGCTCGGCACCGACAACGACATGGTCGTTCCGGTGAACAAGATCGTGAAGATCCAGGTGACCGCCGCCGACGTGCTGCATTCCTGGGCGATGCCGTCCTTCGGCTTCAAGATCGACGCGATCCCCGGCCGCCTGAACCAGTTCTGGTTCAAGGCCGAGCGTGAGGGCACCTATCACGGCCAGTGCTCCGAGCTCTGCGGCGCCCGCCACGCCTACATGCCCATCACGGTGCAGGTGGTGAGCGACGAAGCCTATGCGGCCTGGCTCGCAGAGGGGAAGACCAAGTTCGCCCGCCTCGACGACGGTTCGAAGTTCGCAGAAGCCAAGTAGCGGCTTTTTCCGGCGCCGCTCGACGGCTCCGGCTGGACCGGCCCTTGATCGGGCCGGTTCATTCGCAAATCGAGAGATTTAGAGAAACCTGAACAGGGTCTGCATCGATGGCAACCGCCACAGCACAATCAGGGCATCACGACGCCCACGCCTCCCATACGCCGTCCTTCTTCGCCCGTTGGTTCCTGTCGACCAACCATAAGGACATCGGCACTCTTTACCTCCTGTTCGCGTTCTGCGCGGGCATCATCGGCGCGTTCCTCTCCTTCGGCATCCGCATGGAGATGGAAGAGCCCGGCCTGCAGTACTTCTCGAATCCCGGCACCTACAACGTGTTCGTGACCGGCCACGGTCTCATCATGGTGTTCTTCATGGTGATGCCGGCGCTCATCGGCGGCTTCGGCAACTGGTTCGTGCCCCTCATGATCGGCGCGCCGGACATGGCGTTCCCGCGCATGAACAACATCTCGTTCTGGCTCACCGTCTCCGGCTTCGCGAGCCTTCTCTGCTCGCTCTTCGTCGAAGGCGCGCCGGGAACGTCAGGCGCCGGCACCGGCTGGACCGTCTATCCGCCGCTCTCGACCTCGGGCCATCCCGGTCCCTCCGTCGATTTCGCGATCTTCGCCCTTCACCTTTCCGGTGCTGGCTCGATCCTCGGCGCCATCAACTTCATCACCACCATCCTGAACATGCGCGCGCCGGGCATGACCCTGCACAAGATGCCGCTGTTCGCCTGGGCTGAGCTCGTCACCGCGTTCCTGCTGCTCCTGTCGCTCCCGGTCCT
Source organism: Methylobacterium sp. CM6241 (assembly GCF_054817845.1). Taxonomy (NCBI): domain Bacteria; kingdom Pseudomonadati; phylum Pseudomonadota; class Alphaproteobacteria; order Hyphomicrobiales; family Methylobacteriaceae; genus Methylobacterium; species Methylobacterium sp. CM6241. The sequence goes on along the minus strand of NZ_CM139246.1, from coordinate 2,037,327 downwards.
CGCCGGCGCGATCACGATGCTGCTCACCGACCGCAACTTCGGCACGACCTTCTTCGATCCGGCCGGCGGTGGTGATCCGGTGCTCTACCAGCACCTGTTCTGGTTCTTCGGTCACCCCGAAGTGTACATCATGATCCTGCCGGCCTTCGGCATCGTCTCGCACATCATCTCGACCTTCTCGCGCAAGCCCGTCTTCGGCTACCTCGCCATGGCCTACGCCATGGTCGCCATCGGCGTCGTCGGCTTCGTCGTGTGGGCCCACCACATGTACACGGTCGGCCTGTCGCTGCAGACGCAATCCTACTTCGTCTTCGCCACGATGGTCATCGCGGTGCCCACCGGCGTGAAGATCTTCTCCTGGATCGCGACGATGTGGGGTGGCTCGATCCGCTTCACCGCCGCCATGCACTGGGCGGTCGGCTTCATCTTCCTCTTCACGGTCGGCGGCGTCACCGGCGTCGTGCTAGCGAACTCGGCGGTCGATAAGTACCTGCACGACACCTATTACGTCGTCGCCCACTTCCACTACGTGCTGTCGCTCGGCGCCGTGTTCATCATCTTCGCCGGTGTCTACTACTGGTTCCCGAAGATGACCGGCTACGTCATCCCGGAATGGGCCGGCAAGCTGCACTTCTGGCTCGCCTTCATCGGTGCGAACATCCTGTTCTTCCCGATGCACTTCCTGGGACTGGCCGGCATGCCGCGTCGCTACGCCGATTACCCGGAGGCCTTCGCCGGCTGGCACAAGGTCTCGACCTGGGGCGGTCATATCTTCGCCCTCGGCATGGTGGTGTTCTTCATCGGCGTCGTTCTCGCCTTCCGCTCGAAGGTCCGCGCGGCAGACAATCCCTGGGGCGAAGGCGCCACCACCCTCGAGTGGACGCTCTCCTCCCCGCCGCCCTTCCACCAGTTCGAGACCCTCCCGACCATCGTCGACGAGCACGGTCACTAAGACACGAACCGAAACGATACGGATTGCGAGGACCGCGCCAGCGGTCCTCGCTCTTTCCCGGATGCCTCTTCCAGCGAGGGGCGTCCCGCAAAGGGCGGCGCCTCAGACGGCGTGATCCCACCCCCGGCCAGACCGACAACAGCATCAGGTACCTATGACGAGCCTGTCGAACAGCGTATCCGCTGCCGCCGAGCCGCAAGATTTCGCCCCCGCCCCGATGATGGTGGGCGGCGAGGTCTCGGACTTCTTCGCGCTCCTGAAGCCCCGCGTGATGGTGCTGGTGATCTTCACGGCGCTGGTCGGCATGGTGGTGTCCCATGTCCAGATCCAGCCGGTCGTCGGAGTGATCTCCCTCCTCATGATCGCGGTGGGCGCCGGTGCCTCCGGCTGTCTCAACATGTGGTGGGACGCCGATATCGACGCGGTGATGACCCGCACGGCGACGCGCCCGATCCCCGACGGCCGTATCCAGCCCGGTGAAGCCCTGGCCTTCGGCCTCGTCCTGTCGGTGGGTTCGGTCCTGGTGCTCGGCCTCGCCTCGAATTGGCTGGCCGCCTCGCTGCTCGCCTTCACGATCGTGTTCTACGCGGTCGTCTACTCCATGTGGCTGAAGCGGGCGACGCCGCAGAACATCGTCATCGGCGGCGCCGCCGGCGCCCTCCCCCCGATGATCGGCCAGGCTGCCGTGTCGGGATCGGTGGGCATCGAATCGACGGTCCTGTTCCTCATCATCTTCATCTGGACGCCGCCGCATTTCTGGGCGCTCGCGCTCATCAAGGCAGGGGAATACGCCAAGGCCGGCATCCCGATGATGCCGAACGTCGCCGGGCCTCAATCCACACGGCGCCAAATCATCTACTACTCGATCCTGCTGTTCCCGGTGGGCCTCGCCCCTGTCTTCCTCGGCTTCGGCGGATGGCTCTACGGCGTCACCGCCTTCCTCGGCGGCCTCGGGATGCTGGCCTTCAGCGTCCACGTCTACCGCAACCGTGAGGGCGAGGCGGAGCGCAAGGCCGCGCTCGGCATGTTCGGCTTCTCGATCCTCTACCTCTTCCTGCTGTTCTCGGCGGTCTTGGCCGAGCAGGGCCTGGGACTGTTCCGCGCGGTGCTCGCGTGACCTCGGTGCCGGGTAAATCCACTCCGCCGCGGCAGCTGACGCCCGAAGAGCGCCAGCGCCAGCGCAGGCGCTCCATCGCCATCGCCACGGTGCTGTTCGTCCTCGTGGCCATCTTCTACGCTTTGACCATCGCCAAGCTCGGACCGCAGATCCTCAATCGCCCGCTGTGACCGCATCGACCGGGTCGTTCAGCGAAGAAAGTCGGACGTCATCATGACCGACAAGAAAAGCCCACGAAGCGGCAATCCAAACCGCAAGGCCTCGGTCACGGCCCTCGCCTGCGCGGGTCTGGCGGTGGGCATGATCGGCTTGGCCTTCGCCTCGGCGCCGCTCTACGACATGTTCTGCAAGGCCACCGGCTTTGACGGCACGCCACGCGTCGGGCTCGCATCGACACAGGTCGCCACGGATGACAGCATGGTCGTCCATCTCGACACGAACGTCGCGTCGACCCTGCCTTGGCGCTTCGTCGCCGAGACTCCGAAGATCGAAGTTCGCCTCGGCGAGACGAAGACCGTGTTCTTCCGGGTCAAGAATACGGGGACGACCCCCTCGACGGGGATCGCGACCTACAACGTTCAGCCGGGACTGATGGGGAGCTTCTTCGTGAAGATCCAATGCTTCTGCTTCAACGAGCAGACGCTTCAGCCCGGGGAGACGATGGATTTCCCGGTGGTGTTCTACATCGATCCGGCCGTGAGAGCCGACTCGAACACCGCCCACCTTCAGGAGCTGACGCTCTCCTACACGTATTTCGCGTCGAAGAATGGCCAACCCTCGGCCGCGCTCGCGACGACGGACGGCAAGAATACGAAAACCAATTTCTGAGGCCATCAAAAATTTTGGCGGGACGCGTTTTCGACGCGCCAGATTTTTGAGGTCTCAAGCGTGACAACACTGCGCCGTCCCGATTAAGGGTTCCGGTGTAGCCGAACGTTCAGAAGGTCAGAGCCGTTCGCGGCATTGGGCCCGGGGTGAGGAGAAGAGTTAAGATGGCCGAGGCGCACGCCAAGAATCACGACTTCCATATCTTGAGCCCGAGCCCTTGGCCGCTGTTGGGTGCCTTCTCCGGCTTCCTCATGGCGTTCGGCGCCGTGTTCTGGATGAAGAGCCTTCAGATCGGCACGCTCAGCCCCGGTCCCTACATCTTCGGCGCCGGAACGATCGGCGTGCTCTACGTGATGTTCGCCTGGTGGCGTGACGTCGTCCACGAGGCGAATGCCGGCGACCACACCCGCGTCGTGCAGCTTCACCACCGCTACGGCATGATCATGTTCATCGCCTCCGAGGTGATGTTCTTCGCCGCCTGGTTCTGGGCCTATTTCGAGGCCGCCCTCTACACGGCCGATCCGATCCAGACCACGCGCCTGGACTTCACGGGCGGCACCTGGCCGCCGAAGGGTATCGAGGCGTTCGATCCCTGGCATCTGCCGTTGCTCAACACCCTGATCCTGCTGACCTCGGGCACCACCATCACCTGGGCTCACCACGCCCTGCTCAACAACGACCGTAAGGGTCTGAAATACGGCCTGTGGCTCACGATCATCCTTGGCGTGCTGTTCACGGCCTGCCAGGCCTATGAGTACAGCCACGCGCATTTCGGCTTCTCGGGCAGCATCTACTCGGCCACCTTCTTCATGGCGACGGGCTTCCACGGCGCGCACGTCATCATCGGGACGATCTTCCTCGCGATCTGCCTTTACCGGGTCTATCTCGGCCAATTCACGGTCCAGCAGCATCTCGGTTTCGAGTTCGCCGCTTGGTACTGGCACTTCGTGGATGTGGTCTGGCTGTTCCTGTTCGCTTCGATCTACGTCTGGGGCGCCGGCACGGCGGCTCACTGAGGCGTCGGCTCGATCAGGGCCGAACGGTACGGCGAAGCGACACAGGTATGAGAAACAGGGCGGCGCGAGCCGCCCTTTTTCGTGCGATGGATCGTTCGGTTTCCCATATGCGGCAGAGGACAGACATGTCCGTCGCCGAGGAGCATGCATCGTGAATCAGCAGCGGCCGCTACCGCCTCCCATCCCGACCGGATTGCGTTGCCGCTGCCCCCGCTGCGGCGAGGGTGCGATGTTCGACGGATTCCTGACCTTCAAACCGTCCTGCGAGGTCTGCGGTCTCGACTACTCGACCTTCAATGCCGGCGACGGGCCGGCCTTCTTCGTCATGTCCATCGTCGGCATCGTCGTCGTCGGGCTGGCGCTTTGGCTCGAAATCACCTTCGAACCGCCGATCTGGGTCCATGCCTCCGTGGCCATCACCCTCTCGGTCGGTCTCAGCCTGCTGCTGGTTCGACCGTTGAAGGGGATGCTCGCCGCCTTGCAGTTCGCCAATAAAGCCGAGGAGGGGCGCTTTCGCTGATGTCGACGGAAGTTCGTCCCGGTGCCCTGCGGTCGCTGATCGCCCCGGGCATCGTCTCGCTGATCTGCCTTGCCATTCTGCTGAGCCTTGGAATCTGGCAGTTGCAGCGGAAGGGCGAGAAGGAAGCCCTGATCGGCCGCATCGTGGCCCGTTCGCGTGTCGAGCCTCCCGCGCCTCTCCCGGCGCGCGGGGATTGGGACCTGGCGCGGGACGAGTTCAAGCGCGTGCGGGTGACAGGGACGCTGCTGAACGACCAAGAGACGTTGGTCCACGGTCTCGCGGCCGGCGCCGTACCCGGCAATGCCCTGCAGGGTTTTTACGTACTGACGCCACTGAAGCGGGATGACGATGGAAGCCTCGTCATCATCAACCGTGGCTTCGTCCCCACCGAATTGAAAAGTACGGCGCGGCGCCCAACAGGGCAGATCGCCGGATCGACGACGATCACCGGTATGCTGCGCGGTCCGGAGACCCGCACCATGTTCGTGCCGCCGCCGGAGCCCGCCAAGGGCGAGTGGTTCCATCGCGACATCGACGGCATCGCTGTGGCTCGGGGGCTGACCGTGATGCCGTACCTCATCGAGGCGGATGCCACGCCCAATCCCGGCGGCTGGCCGAAGGGGGGACAACTCCGGGTCGATCTTCCCAACAACCACATGCAATACGCCTTCACGTGGTTCGGCATCGCGGCCTGCCTCGTCGGCGTCTTCGGCGTCTTCGCCTGGAAACGTCTCTCCGACATGGGGGACGATACGGCAGCGAACCCGGCCCGCTAGCGCTGGCGCTTCGTCGACGATGATGATCCGCTCTTGCCGGCGGCAAGCGCCGCGCTATCCTGCATAGGGTCGCCCCGATTGCGGAGTGTGATTCATGCGTGCTGTCTCCTCCCTGCTGATCGGTCTCCTGTCTCTGGCCGCGATTCATTGGGCCTCGCCGGCCCATGCCGCCGACGAAGCGGCGAAGCTGAAAGCTCGGGCGGCGGTGGAGCGGCAGATCGAGGCGTTCCACAAAGACGACGCGGCGACGGCCTATGCCCAGGCCGCCCCGTCGATCCAAGGGATGTTCACCTCGCCCGAGACATTCATCGAGATGGTGCGGAAGGGATACGCCGCCGTCTACCGCGCCCGCAGCTTCAGCATCGATCGTGTGGAAGAGAGTGGCGAGGATGGCATCTCCCTCGGCGTCAAGCTGCAGGACGAAAACGGCATCGACTGGATGGCGCTCTATAGTCTCGAGAAGCAGAGCGACGGCGATTGGCGGATCAGCGGATGCCGCCTCGCCAAGGCGCCGGGCATCAGTGCATGAGACGAACCCTTATGCCTGCTTTTCGACGTCGTTATTGTCTATCGAGCGAATAGAAGCTGGATCGGGCAATTTAGCGGCATTATCCTTTGTCGTTTCCTTTACCACCAATCCTGTCCGAAAAGCTTCTCGCATTGGGCCTGTGTAATGCCTGATATGGTCCCAATCCGAAGCTTTCATTGTATTGTTCCAAACAGGTGAAAGTAAGAACAGCTTTTTGGCAAATTGCTTCCTTCGAAGGACACTAATAACATGTCCATTGTCGCCGCCGCGCTTAACCTTGTCTTTTGACGGAATGAGCCTTTCGGCAAGAATGGTTCGGAGAAACTCCGGCGCGATGCTTTTGCTGCCTCCTCTGAGCAAAATCATCCCGGCATTTGGACGAAAGCTATGCCCTAATGCCAAGAAAATATCATGTCTACGGTTGTCTGCCACCAGCCGATGAAAGGGCGGACAGGTCTTCATAACCTCTGCATCGGTATCGATGATCATCACAGCTTCGCGACTTTCTATGATGTCGATTGCAGCTTGATGCTTACTCCAAGTCGGCAACGCATCTGGAATCAATTTTTCTGTAACCTTTTTATATTCGTAACCATAACGCTCCGCACATCTCACCTGAGTATTTGTGAAATCGAGATCAAAATCACCGTCATATCCAACACTCACATTGATGATCGTACACGACATGATCTGAGCAACTTGTTTTGACTATGGATGTTTCAGCCTAGTTTAAATGGAATCCTTGCTCAAGGTAGAATGCCCTTGAAAGTGAGCATATCGCATCTTACGACGGCACGGGCCACGTATCGGCAAACGCTTCATTGGTCAGAAGGCGTTTTGTGAGAGAAACTCGATCCGACAGAGATACGCTTGCCGTATGTGGCCGAGCCGGCAAACTGGTTTGCCTCACCCTTACCTGATCCTGAATGAGAGACGCCTGCGACAGCAGCGCCCGCGACAGGGCGGCAATTTCCCGCTTTCGACAGACCGACCCACATCGTGTAGACCGGCGCCCTTCCCGGAGGCCCCTTTGCTACACGTTTCGACCCGCGGCGCCGCGGCGCCCCTCAGCTTTTCCGATGCTCTCCTCGCCGGTCTCGCCCGCGACGGCGGTTTGTACCTGCCCGAGAGCTGGCCGCAGATTTCCCGTGACGCGATCGCCGGACTGGCGGGACAGCGTTATGCCGATGCGGCCAAGCTCGTCCTGCGGCCGCTGATCGACGGCGAGATCGCGGATGCCGATCTCGACCGGATGATCGAGGAATCCTACGCCACGTTCCGCCACCCGGCGGTGTGCCCGCTGGTGCAGCTCGACGACAACCTGTTTCTGTTGGAGCTCTTCCACGGTCCGACGCTGGCGTTCAAGGACGTGGCGATGCAGCTTCTCGGCCGGTTGATGGACCACGTCCTGCGGTCCCGCGGCTCGCGCGCCACCATCGTCGGCGCCACCTCGGGCGATACCGGCAGCGCCGCCGTCGAGGCTTTCCGCGGGCTCGATCAGGTCGATATCTTCATCCTGTTTCCCTATGGCCGCGTCTCCGAGGTGCAGCGCCGCCAGATGACCTCGGTGGGGGCGGACAATGTCCACGCCATCGCCATCGACGGTAACTTCGACGATTGCCAGAACATCGTCAAAGCGTTGTTCCAGCACGCGGATTTCGCCGACGAGCTGAGGCTCTCCGGCGTCAACTCGATCAACTGGGCGCGAGTCGCCGCGCAGGCGGTCTATTACTTCACCAGCGCCGTGGCCCTGGGCGCTCCGCACCGCCCGGTCTCCTTCGCGGTGCCGACAGGCAATTTCGGCGACATCCTCGCCGGGTGGGTCGCCAAACGCATGGGCCTTCCCATCGAACGCCTCATGATCGGCACCAACGCCAACGATATCCTGGCCCGCACCCTGGAACACGGTGCCTACGAGGTTCGCGGTGTTCAGCCGACCACCTCGCCCTCCATGGACATCCAGATCTCGTCGAATTTCGAGCGGCTCCTGTTCGAGGCCCTGGGCCGCGATGCGTCGAGCCTGTCGCGGCTGATGGCGGGATTGAAGCAATCGGGCGGTTTCCATCTCGACGAGACGGTACTCAAAGCCGTCCGCGACGAGTTCGACGCGGCCTCGGTCCCCGAAGAGGCCGTCATCGCCGAGATCGCACGGGTGCATCGGGAGATCGGCATGGTCATCGACCCGCACACCGCCATCGGCGTTCATGCCGGCCGCCGCCTTCTCGAGAAGGATGCGAAGACGCCGGTCGTCGCCCTGGCCACCGCTCATCCGGCCAAGTTTCCGGATGCGGTCTCCCAGGCGACGGGCGGCCTTCGCCCCGTGCTGCCGCCGCATCTCGCCGACCTGCTGGATCGGAAGGAGCGCTTCGACCGCGTCGCCAACGACCAGGCGGCGGTGGAAGCCTTCATCCGCACACATTCACGCATCACGGCCGGGAACTGAGACAGCATGAACCAGCATTTCGCGACCCATGGCGCCTCTCCCGGCCTGAAAGTATCCCGCCTCTCCAACGGCATCACCGTCACCACGGAGACCATGCCGGGTGTCGCGACCGCGACACTGGGAGTTTGGGTGGGCGCCGGATCGCGCCACGAGCGGGCCGATGAGGGCGGCCTCAGCCATCTCATCGAGCATATGGCGTTCAAGGGAACCGAGACCCGCTCCGCCCGCCGGATCGCCGAGGACATCGAGAATGTCGGTGGCGACATCAATGCCGCCACCAGCGCTGAAGGAACCAGCTACACCGCGCGCGTGCTCGGCGAGGATGCCGGCGTCGCCCTCGACGTGATCGGCGACATCCTCACGCGATCGGTCTTCGACGCGGGCGAGCTCGCCCGCGAGAAGGGGGTGATCCTTCAGGAATACGCCGCCATCGAGGATACGCCGGACGACGTGGTCTACGAGGCCTTCACCGCGGCGGCTTTCCCGGATCAGCCGATCGGCCGTCCGATCATCGGCACGCCGCAGACCATCGCGAGCTTCGACCGCGATGCCATCGACGCCTATCTCGCCCGCGAATACACCCCGGACCGCATCGTCGTGGCCGCAGCGGGCGCCATCTCCCACGAGGCCATCGTCGAGGCGGCCGAGCACCATTTCGGCGGGATGCCGGCGACGGTCGCCCCGGAAATGGTCCCCGGCACCTATGTCGGCGGTGAGAAGCGGATCCAAAAAAAGCTCGAACAGGCCAATCTCGTGCTGGGACTGCCCGGCCTCTCCTTTCGCGACGAAGGCTATTACGCCCTTCACATGTTCGCGCAGGTGCTTGGCGGCGGTCTCACCTCACGGCTCTGGCACGAGGTGCGCGAGACCCGCGGCCTCGCCTACGAGATCCAGGCGTTCCACTGGTCCTTCGTCGATTGCGGCCTGTTCGGCATTGGCGCCGGCACGTCCGGCTCGGATCTCGCCGAACTCGTCGACGTGACCCTGGCCGCCACGGCGAAGGCGGCGCGTGACGCGGATTCGGTCGAGGTCGCCCGCGCCAAGGCCCAGGTGAAGGTGGCTTTGCTGTCGGCCCTGGAGACCCCCGGCGGTCGGATCGAACGCAATGCCCGCCAGATGCTGGCCTGGGGCCGGGTGATCCCGCCGCCGGAGGTCATCGCCAAGATCGATGCTGTCACCGTGGACGATGTGAGAGCGGCGGGTTTGCGTCTGCTCTCGGGCGCTCCGACGCTGGCGGCGATCGGGCCGATCAAGAAGCTTCCTTCCCTGGAGAAGATGAGGGGCGTGCTTCAGGCAAGCTGAGCAGCGTTCCCGGTTCGACACGGATGCGCCGGACCGGGACCAGGAAAACGGAAAGTTCCTGGTCGGAATGGGTCCTGCCCCGTCAATGCCGCCGCGCGCAGCATTTTGGCGGTGAAGCTCCACCATCGTGAAGCGTTACCGGCTTGTTTTGGCCGCAAAGGAGCGCGATCCCATCCTCCTCGGCGCTACGCCAAGAAGCAGTGGGTGCCGCAATGCGAGGCAGACCGCTCGCCTTGTCCGTGGACCCCCCCGCCGGTACGACTGGGCTACAAGCTGAGCCGTATTCCTCATCAGTGCCCGCCCGGCCGGAACACTCGCCCGTTGCGCAGATCCCTCTACGTCCTCAACGTTTTCGTCTCCCTGCTGATCGGCATCCTGGCAACGGGAGCGCCGGCTTCGGCCGTGGAAGCCGTGCGGGTGACCCTCGACGCCCCGGCCATCGACCTGACGCCGATGATCGAGCGCTACCGCTCCGATGGCGACCTGATCCAGATCTCCACCGCTCCCGGCAAGGACGGCATCGTCCGCCGCATCGTGGTGAAGGCTCGCGATAGCGGCGCACGACCGGACTGGATGGTGTTCGCGCTCACCAATGACACCGACGAGCAGATCGACCGGGTTCTCGTGGCCCCGCATTTCCGCCTCGTCGGGTCGGGGGTGATCTGGCCGGATCTGGGAGGCTCGCGCATCGCCGCGATCACGGCGAGCCAGGGCATCCGGCCCGAACGCGACGAGAACCCAGAAGCCGACCAGTTCGTCATCACCCTCGATCCCGGCGCGACCGTGACCTTCGTGGCCGAGTTGCATGGGCCGAACGTGCCGCAGGTCTATCTCTGGGACCAGGAAGCCTACCGCAAGAAATCCACCGGCCTGACGCTCTACAAGGGCATCATCATCGGTATTGCCGGCCTTCTCGCCCTGTTCCTCACGATCATCTTCGTGGTGAAGGGTGCGATCATCTTTCCGGCGGCCGCGGCTTTGGCCTGGGCCGTTCTCGCCTATGCCTGTATCGACTTTGGCTTTCTGCAGCGGGTCTTTCCCGTCACCGAGGTGGCCGAGCGGGTCTATCGCGCATCCGCCGAGGCCGTGCTCGGCGCGACGCTCCTCGTTTTCCTTTTCGCCTATCTCAACCTCAGCCGCTGGCATGTACGCTACGGCCACGTGGCGTTCTTCTGGCTCGCCTTTCTCGCCGGCCTCGTCGGCCTTGCGGTCTTCGATCCGCCGGTAGCGGCCGGCGTTGCCCGCATCTCCATCGCCGCCGTCGCCGGCGTCGGCCTGCTGCTGATCGTCTATCTCGCCATTCATAACGGCTACGACCGCGCGATCCTTCTCGTACCCACCTGGTTCCTCCTCCTCGTCTGGGTCGTGGCTGCGGGCTTCGCCATCACCGGACAGATCGGCAGCGACCTCGTCCAACCGGCCCTGATCGGCGGTCTCGTCCTGATCGTCATGCTCATCGGCTTCACGGTGATGCAGCACGCCTTCACCGGGGGCGGGATGACCCATTCCCTGGTCTCCGACACAGAGCGCCGCGCTTTGGCCCTGACGGGCGCCGGCGATGTGGTGTTCGATTGGGATGTTCCGGGAGACCGGGTCTTCGCCGGCCAGGAGATCGAGAGCCAGCTCGGCCTGAAGCGCGGCACCCTGGAAGGCCCGGCCTCGAACTGGCTCGGCCTTGTCCATCCCTTCGACGTGGACCGCTATTCGACGGCGCTGGACACGGTGATCGAAGAGCGGCGCGGTCGCATCGTTCACGATTTCCGCCTCCGCTCCACGGAAGGCCTCTATGTCTGGTACCGGCTGAAGGCCCGGCCGGTGATCGGGCCGGACGGCGAAGTCATTCGCATCGTCGGCACCATCTCGGACGTTACCGAAGTGAAGACGGCCGAGGAGCGCCTGCTCTACGACGCGATCCATGACAGCCTCACCGGCCTGCCCAACCGCGAATTGTTCAACGACCGCCTCGACGCCGCCCTCGCCTTCGCGAGTCAGGATGCGCGCCTGAAGCCGACGACGATCCTCCTCGACGTCGACCGGTTCAAGGCGATCAACGATGCTATCGGCCTCTCGGCCGGCGATTCGATCCTGCTCACCCTGTCGCGCCGTCTCGGCCGGCTGCTGCGCCCTCAGGATACCTTGGCCCGCATCGCCGGGGACGAGTTCGGACTGATCCTGCTGTCGGAGCGGGAGCCCGACCGCATCATCGCCTTCACGGACATGATCCGCCGGGCGATCGCCACGCCCATCACCTATGCCGACCGCGAGATCTTCCTCACGGTCTCGGTGGGGATCGTCCTGCACGAGGTCGGAACTGCCCTCAAACGCGAGGACGTGTTCAAGAACGCCGAGATCGCCATGATCCAGGCCAAGCGCAACGGCGGCGACCGCACCGAAGTATTTCGTGCCTCCATGCGCAACGACCGCAGCGACCGGCTGATGCTCGAAGCCGACCTGCAGCGGGCGATCGAGCGCAACGAATTGAAGGTGCTGTTCCAGCCCGTCGTCCGCCTCGAGGACCGCACGGTGGCGGGTTTCGAGACGGTCCTGCGCTGGGATCACGCCAAGCTCGGCCGCATCCCCTCCTCCACCTTCATGCCGATCGCGGAGGAGAGCGGCTTCGTCGTCACGCTGGGCATCTTCGCGTTGGAGCGCACCGCCCTCGAACTCGCGGCCTGGCAGCGATCGCTCGATGTCGATCCCCCGATCTTCGCCTGCGTGAACGTGTCCTCGCGGCAGATCCTCCGACACGACCTGCTTCATGACGTGAAGACGATCATGGCCCGGTCGGGCGTCCTTCCCGGTTCGCTCAAGCTCGAATTCGGCGAGGGTCTGGTGATGGAGAACCCGGAATATGCGGCCCAGATGCTGAGCCGCATCCACGAACTCGGCGCCGGCCTGTCGCTGGACGATTTCGGCACCGGTTACTCGGCCCTGTCCTATCTCCAGCGATTCCCGTTCGACACGATCAAGATCGACCCGACATTCGTGCGCCAGATGGCGGGCGGGCAATCGGTCATGCTGCGCTCCATCGTGAAGATGGCCCAGGAACTCGGCCTCGCCATCATCGCTGATGGGGCGGAGAACGAATCCGACGCGCAGACCCTGGCCGAGTTCGGTTGCGAATACGCCCAGGGGACGGCATTCGGCGATCCGATGTCGATGCTTCAGGCCCGCCAATTGGTCGGCGCGGCGCCGGAAGCGGCCTGATCGTCAAACCGTCACGGTTGGATTAAACGTCCCTTAACCATGATCGCGCATCGTCACGATCGAGATGGATCGAACGGCGCGGCATGACCTGCCGTTCGTCAGGAGGCGGGCGTGATGGCCGAAGCGGCATTGCGATTAGGCAACGAATTCGGTCACGGCGAGGATTTCGGCTCGGATATCGTCAGGCGTCTGATGGCCCGACCGATCCGCACCGGCGTCACCCCGAAGCGCGCGGACGCCTCCCCGGTGGCTTTGCCAGCCGAGCCGGTAGTGGAGGCGGTCGAAGAGATCGCTCTCGACACCGATCTGGCACGGCTGCGTTCAGAGATCCTGGTGATGAAGGCGGTGCTGCGGGCCGAGCGGGAAGAGAACGCCGGCATCCGCGCCAGCGTCGAACGCCTTGCCGGACCGGAGCCGCTGTCGCCGGAAGCCCGTGCCGTGCGCGACCGCTGGGCCGCCCTCGTGGACAAGCTTCTCGACGGACCTCGTTGAGGTTTCCGCCATCGGCCGGCGCACGTCACCCGACACCGGCCTCCTTTCGACTTCTCTCATCCTCCGAGGCTCGACCATGAGCGCGCGCTGCTCGCTTGTCGTCAACGGCAAGGCCGTGCGGGTCTCGACCGGCGATACGCCGCTCGAAGCCGCCCTTGCCGACGGCGTCATCGCCCCCACGACCGGTCTGCACGGTTCCCATCTTCTCGGACAGGGTTCCAACCCTTCGCCGCGCCGGGCGCAGGCCCGTCTGCACCGGGCCGAACCCGTCAAGCTCTCTTCACTCCGCCCCTCCAAGGCGGGCGAAAGCCTCGTCTTCGCCGAAGTGAAGCCGGCCGCGCAGGCGCGTCGGGTCGGCACGGTCACGCAGATCGCGCCGCTCGGCGCCCATGTGATCGAGGTCGTCGTCACGATCACGCGCCGACTCGATCTCGAGCCCGGTCACCAGGTGACCGCCACGTTCGAAGGCTTCGAGCCGATCGACGTGAGCCCGACCCTGCGCCTCGACGGTACGACGGAGCTCAACGAGCTCGTCTTCCACCTCCGCCTCGGACATGCATGCAACGCGGTCACTCATGCCCTCGGCGAGGAAATCCTTCTCGGACATCCGGTCAAGATCAAGGGGCCGGTCGGGCGCGGCTATTATCGCCCCGGCGGCGGCCGACTGCTGCTGGTGGGCCGGGAGACGGGCTTCGCCCCGATCTGGTCGATTGCCCGGGCGGCGCGCTACATCGAGCCCAACCGCGAGATCGTGGTGGTGATCGGCGCCAGCGATCCCCTCGACCTGTACATGCGTCCGTCGCTCGATTGGCTCAAGGCCACGGGTGTGTCGCGCATCACTCTCGTCGCCGACAGGATGAGGCAGCGGCCTCCGGACGTGCGTCCCGGCCCCCTCACGGCGCATCTCAGTGGCCTGAAGACCACCGATGTCGTGCATGTGGCGGGGGATACCTCCACCGTGGGCGCCGTCGAGGTTCTGGCTGCGGGTGCCGGAGCGCGGTGCTACCCGATCCTGATCCCGCCGGGTCTTTAGCCGCGAAGCGTCGCTGTGAGCGGCGCCGATCCCGGCCGATCGCGATCAGCCGGTTCGGCGGATGAGAGGACAACCATGAGCCCACTCGCCGCCGCCAGATATCAAGCGTTTTCCTCGACAGCTTCCGCCGACCCGCGAAACCCGGTGGCCAGCACGTAGAGCTCGCTCGAATCGGCACGGCTCGCCGAAGGCTTCACGTGGCGCACCAGGGTGAAGTCGCGCTTCAGGTCGGCGAGCAGGGTACCCTCAGTCCCACCCTGGAAGACCTTGGCGAGATAGGTGCCTCCGGGCGCCAGCACCTCGCGGGCGAATTCCGCGGCGGTCTCGGCCAGGCCGATGATGCGCAGATGGTCCGTCTGCTTGTGGCCGGTGGTGTTGGCCGCCATGTCGGACATGACGATATCGGCCTGACCGCCGAGGAGATCGATCAGCCTCTTCGGAGCGTCGGGATCGAGAAAGTCCAGGGTGATGAACTCGACGCCGACCATCGGCTCGATTTCGAGCAGATCGATGCCGACGATACGGCCGCTCGGCCCAACGATCTTGGCGGCGACCTGAGACCAGCCTCCGGGCGCCGCGCCCAGATCGATGATCTTCTGGTTCGGCTTCAGGATCTTGAAACGCTCGTCGATCTCGATGAGCTTGAAGGCCGCGCGCGAGCGGTAGCCCTCGCGCTTGGCCCGCGCCACGTAGGGATCGTTGAGTTGCCGTTCGAGCCACCGCTTCTGAGAGGCAGTGCGGCCGCGCCCCGTCTTCACCCGCTGCTTGAGATCGCCTCGCAACCCGCCGCCCGCGCCACGCCTGTCGGTCAACGGTAGCCTCCGCGGCGCCAGACGCCGTCTTCGCGCATCATGTTCATCAAGAGACCTTCGCGCAGCCCCCGGTCGGCGATGCGAAGCCGTTCGGAGGGGAATGCCCGGCGGATCGCTTCCAGAATGGCGCAACCCGCAAGGACGAGATCGGCGCGATCGCGGCCGATACAGGGATTGTCTGCCCGCTGGTCCAGGCGGGTGTCGAGCAAATCGTCGATGGCATCGCTCACGTCGCCATCGCTCATCCACAGCCCATCGACGCGGCGGCGCTCGTAGCGCGCGAGGCGCAGATGCATGGCGGCAAGGGTCGTCACCGTTCCCGAGGTGCCGAGAAGATGGAAATGCCGGGCATTCGCGGCGGGTGCGGCGCGGATGGCGAAGCGCGACAGCATGTCGGCCACCTCCTCCACCATGCCCTCGAACATCAGGCGTGTGACGTCGGCGGCACCGTGCCGCTCGGCCAGCGTCACGACGCCGACGGGAAGCGAATCCCAAGCGCGGATTCGCAAGGTGGGGTCCGCCGACGGGTTCGTGGCCGCGCCATCGAGCCAGGCGATTTCCGTGGACCCGCCGCCGATATCGAAGATGACGACCGATTCGGAGTAAGGATCGGCCAGGGCCGCACAACCGGTGACCGCAAGATAGGCCTCGGTCTGCCGGTCGACGATCTCGAGGTCGAGGCCCACCTCGTCCCGTACGCGCGCCACGAAATCGGCCCCGTTCACGGCGAGCCGGCACGCCTCGGTGGCGATGATCTTGGCACGGGCGACGCCACGCGATTCCATCTTGGCGCGGCAGACCCGCAAAGCCTCCAGCGTTCGCTCCACGGCGGCATCGCTGAGACGATCGGACGTCCCGAGCCCCTCACCGAGGCGGACGATCCGGGAAAACGCGTCGATCACGCGAAACCCGTGGGAGGCAGGCTCGGCGATCAGCAGGCGGCAATTGTTGGTCCCCAGGTCGAGGGCGGCATAGGTGTTACGCCGTCCGGGGCGAAATCCCGCCGCCGGTGAACGACCCGTATCCGGCATGGCGGGGGCGGCATTCGGTGAAGTCGTGCCGGCCATGGGGCGGGCCGGCGTCATGGCGGCGCTCTCTTCCCTCATCGGCCTTGCCGGAATCCTCGATCGTGGCCCCACCGGATAGGCCGGCCATCATTCGATAGGAAGCCTACAGGCCTTGGGCGTCAGTGCAAAGCCTCGATCTATGATCGGCTTAGAGACCTTTGCCGGCAGCCGATATTCTGGGGACAGGCCGCAGCAGGCTCTTCACCTGGGAGAACGGTCTCGGCCGATTGATGACTTCGTCCAGACGCGACCACAAGGTCTTCGGTGAGAAAGGCTTGGCGATGATCTCGTTGACCCCGAGGGAGATGGCGCGGTCCACGACGTTGCGGCGGGGCTGAGCCAGCATCAGGATGATCGGCACGGTGGGCGACGGCGAGGTGGTGGGGGTGCGCGCGAGCCGGATGAACTCCTCGCCCGACAGAATCGCCAGATCCCAATCGATGATCGTGATGTCCGGCTTGCTCTCCGCCAACACGCCGAGCGCCTCCGCACCATCGGGGGCTTCGAGGACGCGTTTGATCCCCACGCGCATCAGCATGTCGCGAACGATTCGGCGGATATAGAGGCTCTCGTCGACGACGAGGGCCGAAAGATCCGGAAATGATGGGGTAGCGATCATCGGACAGGGGTTCCGGGCAACCTGTTTTCGCAGATGCCTCGGCGCATCTTAACGGCCATCGATTTGCATTTTCCTAACGCGACCGAAAAAAATTCGAGACGCGAAGTCGTTCAGCCGCATGACATTTGGGGATTCTGTACGCACTGCCCTGCCGGCGCGCCGGGGCGCTTCGCCCGGACTTGATTGCGTAATCTGCCGCAGGAAATCAGAGGAACCTTACCGAGAGCGTCGACAAGCATCTTGCGATGAAGCCCAGATTCAGTCAGGACTATGGCGTTATTCTTGGTCACCGCTGCCGAGAGTGATGATAGTGTGGTGAAGCGCCCGTCTGGGACGGCGCGCACCCGGTATTCGATGAAAGATGGTCGGCGGACGGTTTTTGCGAGCTTTCGATGGGACGTGGTCGTGATTTCAGGGGGCCGCAGAAGCGCGGTTTCGATGAGGGTGGTGCCGAGCCTCGCTGGCCGGATCAGGCACCCCCGAGCGGTGGCTTTGGCGGTGGGTACGGCGGTGGCGGCGGCGGTTTCGATCGCGGTCCGGCCCGTGCGGCAGCCGCTCCCTCTGGGCCGGAGCGCGACGCGACGGTCAAGTGGTTCAACAAGGAGAAAGGCTTCGGTTTCGTCGAACTGGCTGACGGTTCGGGCGATGCGTTCCTTCACATCCGCGCTGTCGAGGCCGCCGGCCATGCCGACCTCCTCCCCGGCACGCGCCTGACCGTCCACACCGCGCAGGGCCAGAAGGGTCCGCAGGTGACGGACGTGACCAGCGTCGACACGTCGACGGCCGAAGCCGAGCCCCCGCGTCGTGCACCTGCACCCCGCGCCGGTGGTTTCGGCGGCGGTGACCGCTTCAGCGGCGGTGGCGGCGGCTACGGCGGCGGCAACGATCGCTTCGGCGGCGGTGGCGGAGCCGGCGGCGGTGGTGGTCGTTTCGCCAGCGGACCCTCGGTGGAAATGAGCGGCACCGTGAAGTGGTACGATCCGGCCAAGGGCTTCGGCTTCGTCTCCGTGAATGACGGTGGCAAGGACGTGTTCGTGCACCGTTCGGCTCTGTCGCGCGCTGGGCTCGAGTCCCTCGCCGAAGGCCAGCAGGTCACCCTCAGCGTGATCGACGGTCAGAAGGGCCGCGAGGCCCAGAGCATCAACGCCGATTACTGATCGACGTCGATGCCTCTCGAGAAGGTCGCGTTCGCGGGGCCTTCGAGATCATCGAAGAGACATGACGGCGGCCTTCGGGTCGCCGTTTTTCGTCGTCAGCATCGTCGGAACGACCCGATGACAGGATCCGGCCCGTCGATCCGGTGAGACATTTCAGGTGCTGAGAGCAGCGATGCGTGCCGTCTTCTTGACGATGAGCTTGTGCCTGCAACTGGCTTTCAGCGGCTTGGCGAAGGCCGAGGATTTCACTGGCTTCTATGCCGGCGTGAATGCAGGCTACGCTTTCGGACGCGAACGAAACGCTACAAGCCCCGACCTGCCCTCCCTGTCATCGTCGCCCAAGGCGGACGAGAGGGCCCTACCGCCCAGCGCCGTCCAAGCCTCCGAGGCGATGAGAAGCGGGCGACCCAAAGCGGCTATGCCGACGACGATCCGCTGACGGGCGGGCACGCCATCGACAACACGATCCTGGCTGCCTTGCGACTCGGTTCGTCATCGCCCGCCAGCCGCATCGCCCCGTCGATGCGCTGAAGCGACCGCACCTGCGCGTCACGCGCCTCTCCGCCCTTGAGAAGCGGGAGCATGGCCTCGCCCAAGCGGCCGGGGGTGCATTCGGCCTGGATGAATTCGGGCATGGCATTCTCGCCGAGGATCAGATTCGGCAACACGATGGTCGGCACCTGGATGAGCCGCCGTGCCACCGCCTCCTCCAGCCGCGAAACTTTATAGGCCACCACCATCGGCACGCCGGCGAGAGCGAGTTCGAGGGTGACCGTGCCCGAAGCCGCCAGAGCGGCACGAGATCGCCGGAAGGCCGCGTATTTCGCCGCCTCCCCGTGCACGATGGTCACCGGCCGCGACCAGGACAGGGCCAGGCGCTCGATCATCGCACGATGGCGCGTGACCGCCGGGAGCACGGCATCGATCGGCCCGTAGCGCTGGACGAGCAGATCCAGGGTGGCACCGAAGACCGGCATCAGCCGCTCGATTTCGGAACGGCGCGAGCCGGGCAGGATCACGAGGGTCGGGGGCGTCCCCTCACGAGCCGCCGCCTCATCGGCTTTCGGGCGCAATTCGGAGAGTCGCTCGATGAGCGGATGCCCGACATAGGTACAGTCCGGGCCGCCGAGCCTGCGATGCGCGTCCGGCTCGAAGGGCAGGAGCGCCATGACGTGGTCGATGAAAGGCCGCATCTTGGCTGCGCGCCAGGGTCTCCACGCCCAGACGCTGGGAGAGACGTAATCGACGATGGGAAGGCTCGGCAGGCGCTTTCGCACCCGTGAGGCCACGGCGTGGGTGAAACCGGGACTGTCGATGATGACGAGAATGTCGGGACGCGATTCGACGATGTCGCGCACGGTCTGCCGAATGCGGCGCAGGAGGGTGCGCAGGCGCGCAGCCACGGGCAGGTAGCCCATCACCGCTACGTCATCGAGGGGAAACAGGGAGACGAAGCCCTGCGCCGCCATGGCCTCGCCACCGACCCCACCGAACGCCACAGGCCCATCGGAGAGGTCCGACAGCGCCCGCATCAGCTTGGCGCCGAGCTGATCGCCGGAATCCTCGCCGGCGACGAGCCAAATTCGTTTGGACGGCGTGGTCGTCATGCCGCGATTCATGCCTCGATCCGCAAACCGATGAGGAACAGTCCCGCGCGGTCGGCCTCGGCCACCGTGGCGTTCCTGTCGATGATGAGGGTGTAACCGGCCTGAATGGCGATGCCGGCACAACCGGCCGCGGCGGCGGCCTTGACCGTGCGCGGACCGATGGCCGGCAGGTCGACCCGCAGATCCTGGCCCGTCTTGGCGAGTTTGACCAGCACGGTGCCCGGCTGGGCTGAGCCTAATCCGAAGGGCTTGCGGCCGAGGGCGCGCGCACGGGCGAGCATCCGGTCCGTTCCCTCGGGTCCCTCCACCGCGAGCGCCCGTTGCGCCGCCACGACGATGGCCTGGCCGACATCATGGGCGGCCAGCGCCGCGAGAATATTGCAGCCGGTCGCGATGGATGCCTGAGCCGCGAGGTCAGGAGCGAGCCGGCCGAGTTGCCCCTCCGGGCTCAGGAGGTCCGGCGCCACGTCATGGATGCCGACGACGCGGTGGCCGTTATCCTCAAGGAGGACGAGGGCGCCCCGTAGCAACCGGTCGTCCCCTCCCCCCGAGATGGCTCTGAGCGCCTCGCGGTTCCGCAACGCCGCCGCGGCATTGAGGATCGCCGCCGGATTGGGGCGTGAGACTCCGCCCACCGGTATGACGCAGGCCGGCCCCCAGGCCTCCAGGATGGCCAGCGCACCGGCAATGTCGAGGAGATCGACCGTGGCGTCGGCTCGCGCGCGCATCGGACGTTCGGCGAAGCCGCGAATGGCCAGCACCCGAAACGAGCGCCCCGCCCTGTCGAGAGAGTCGGCCACCAGTTCGGGAAGCCGGCCGGCCCCCGCCACCAGAACCAGACGCTCTTCCGGATGCGGATCGAGGAGGGACACCGGCTGGAGAGAGGCGGTCAAGCCGAGCCCGAATTCTCACGCGGGGTGCAGATCGAGCGCTTACCGCCCTCACGGATGAAGGCGATGATCTCCGCCACCGCACGATGCGACTCGAACTCCGCCGCCACGTCCTCGACGCGCTCCATCAAGGTGCCCTCCTGGGCGAAGAGCAGGCGATAGGCCCGGCGCAGGGCATGGATGTCCTCACGCGCGAAACCACGGCGCTGCAGCCCGATGATGTTGAGGCCAGACAGATACGCGCGATTGCCGAGCGCCATGCCGTAGGGGATGCAATCGTTCTCCAATCCGGAGAGACCGCCGACGAAAGCATGGGCACCGACCCGCGCGAACTGAATCACCGCGGCGCCGCCACCGAGGATCGCGTGGTCACCAACGGTGCAATGGCCCGCGAGCATGACGTTATTGGAGAAGACGACACCATCGCCCACACGGCAATCGTGGCCCACATGGGAATTGGCGAGGAAGGTACACTTGTCGCCCACGGTCGTCTCGAGCCCGCCTCCGGCGGTCCCGGGATTCATGGTGACGCCTTCACGGATCAGGCAATCGGCGCCGATGGTCAGCGTCGACACCTCGCCGCGAAATTTCAGATCCTGCGGCGGGTGTCCGATGGAGGCGAAGGGATAGAGCTTGGTGCGGGCACCGATGCCGGTTCGCCCGGCCACGACGACATGGCTGATGAGTTCGCAGCCTTCACCCAGGACCACATCCGGTCCGACATGACAGAAGGGGCCGATGCGGACACCTTCGCCGATCGTGGCTCCATCCTCGACAACGGAACTCGGATGGATTTCAGCCACGTCGCTCACTCCGTCACCAGCATGGCACCGATCTCGGCTTCCGCCACGAGGGTGTCGCCCACGCGGGCCTCGCCCCGGAACCACCACATGGTCCGGCGCTGGTTCATCTTCGTCATATGATACCGCACCGTGTCACCCGGTACGACGGGCTTGCGGAACTTGCACTTGTCGATGGTCATGAAGAAGACCTGCTTGGCCCGCATGTCGTCTGTCTTGATGTGCTGGCAGCAGATGGCGCCGGCGGTCTGGGCCATGCCCTCGATCAGCAGAACACCCGGAAAGACCGGCAGACCGGGAAAATGCCCGGTGAATTGCGGCTCGTTGAACGACACGTTCTTGATGCCGATGCAGGAACGGTCCCCGTCGATCTCGATGATCCGGTCGATCATCAGGAACGGATAGCGATGGGGCAGAAGTTCCAGGATCTTCTGGATGTCGGCCGAGCCCAGATCTTTCGGCATGTCACTCATCGATCGAACAATCCCATGGCGCGCCGGCGCCCCTGACGCCTCGCCTCATCCCCTGAAAAATGGAATGTTCTCTTCGGCATAAACGCCACCCGATGCAAGTCTTGCGGCCGCGAAGTCTTGCGGAGGGATGACGTCGGCGATCCGAGACCGGTCGGCAATCCCATGCGACCGGTCTTGGATCTCTCTCAATCCTTCTGCGGCTCGCTCGTGTCGCGCCCGGACTTCTCCGCGAGCCGGGCCAGGGCCGTGAGTTCACGGAACCAAGTGCGCACGGGCTTTGCCGGCGTACCGCCCCAACGACTTCCGGGCGGGACGTCGCGGTTGACGTTCGAGGAACCGGCGATCTGCGAGCCCATGCCGATCCGGAGGTGCCCGACCACGCCGACCTGACCGCCGAGCACCACGTAATCCTCCAGCGTGGTCGAGCCGGAAATGCCGACTCCGGAGACGATGACGCAGTGGCGGCCGATGACCACGTTATGGGCGATCTGGACGAGGTTATCGATCTTGGTCCCCTCCCCGATCGTGGTGTCGCGGCCGGCGCCGCGATCGATCGTGGTGTTGGCACCGATCTCAACATCGTCCTGCACGATGACGCGGCCGGTCTGGGGAACCTTGAGGTGCCCGCCCGGCCCCATGGCGAAACCGAACCCGTCCTGGCCGAGGCGCGCACCAGGATGGAGGATCACGCGGTTGCCGACCAGCGCATAGGCCAGGGTCGCCCCCGCACCGATGGAACAGTCGCGGCCGATGCAGACATTCGGACCGATGACGGCGTTCGGTCCAATGACGGTCCCCGAACCGATTTCGGCACCGGGACCGATCACGGCGCCAGGATCGACGATCACGCCGTCTTCAAGATGCGCCTTGGGATGGACATGGGCGCCCGGTGATACGCCCTCGGTGGCGAATTGCGAAAGCGGCCGCATGGCCTCCGGGTGGAAGCGCGCCAACAGGCCGGCATAGACCCGGTAGGGATCGCGCGTGACGAGCGCCACCGTGGATGCGGGAACCTTGGCCGCGAAGCGCGGCGAGACGAGGCACGCCAGCGCCTTCGTCTGGGCCAGGACATCGCCGTAACGGGCATTGTCCATATAGGCGAGGTCGCTCGGGCCGGCAGTCTCAAGAGGAGACGCGCCGCTGACCATCAGCTGAGAATCCGCTCCCTCGGGGAGCGAAATGCCTGCAGCCCCGGCGATGTCACCGAGGCTGAGGGCCGTGCTGGATGCGAAGAAGATGGGATCAGACATGATGCGACAACGCACGGGCTTCGAGAATGAAGCCCGTGCGTCTTGGCTCAGAAGCGCGAACCGCCGGAGAAGCGGAAGGCCTGGATCTGATCCTTGCCGACGCGACCGAGGTAGTCGCCCTGGGCATTGTAGATCTTCTGGCCTTCGTCCTTGGTCAGGGCATAGGCGTAATCGAAGCGGATCGGGCCGAGCGGCGAGTTCCACAGGATGGAGGCACCGATCGAGGAGCGGATCGTCATCTTGTCGCGGACGTTCAGGCATTCCGGCTCGACCGTAATCGCTCCAGTGCCAAGCGCCGTGTAGGCACAGGCGCCGCCGGGGGCGGTGCCGTTGATGATGGCAGCGCCATTGCTATCGCTGTCACCGTTCACGTTAAACTGCGTGCGGCTGTTATAACCGAACAGCGTACCGGCATCGGCGAAGACGGCGCCCTTCAGGCCCAAATCACGCGGAATACCGTAGATCGGGAACTGAACTTCGAGCGTACCGCCGAAGTAGGTTGTGCCACCGACGGCGTTCGAGCGTGAGTCGGCGCTGCCGACGTCGCGCGGACCGATACCGTTGGGCGCGAAGCCGCGAACGAGCGACGGGCCGAGGAAGTACTGATCGGTGATGCGCAGCTTTTCGTCGGTGAGCGGCGAGATATGGCCGCCCTGGAAGCGGGCAAAGCCCACCACGTCCTCGTAGAACTCCTTATAGTAGCGCATGTCGCCGGCCACGCGGAAGAACTTCGAGTCGCCACCGAGACCGGCGATTTCGGGCTTCAACTCGGCGTAGAGGCCGTTCCGTGGCTGAGCAAGGTTATCCAGCGTTGAATAGGCCAAGGTTACGCCGGCAAGCGAAGTGAGCGTACTGCCAACGGAACCCTTAAGAGCTATAGAGGCTTCGCCGTCGAGCGCACAGTTCGGGTAAAGGGATAGGCCAGTCCCAAAATACGGATTCGGATTGTTCGTACCGGGAATTAAAGCTGGCTGATTCGTATTCGTATAGCCCGGGATCGGGTTCGAACAGTCGTTATACGGCCGCTTGGTGCTGTTCGGGATCGTCAACTCGGTGTTGTAGAGCGAGTAGCGCAGCGTGACGCCGAACTCTTCCGTGATCGGCAGGCCGACGCGGATCTGACCGCCGTAAACGGTGGTCTCGTAGCGCGAGTAGCGGGTCAGATCGCTGTACTTGTAGAAGGCGTCGAAGCCGGCGGCGAGACGATAGCCGAGGAAGTATGGCTCGGTGAACGAGAAATCGACGCCGCGCGAGTACTGGCCGCCGGTGCCGGCGACACGGACGTACTGACCACGACCGAGGAAGTTCGACTCGGAGACCGAGACTTCGCCGATGATGCCGTCCTGGGTGGAGTAGCCGCCTGCCACCGAGAACGAACCCGTGGGCTGATCCTCGACATCGATGTTGATGATCACGCGGTCGGCGGAAGAGCCCGGCTCGTTGGAGAAGCGGACCTTCTTGAAGAAGCCGAGGCCATTGAGGCGACGCTCGGCACGATCGGTCAGGACGCGGTTATAGGCGTCGCCCTCGGTGATATCGAGCTCGCGGCGGATGACATAGTCGCGGGTACGAGTGTTGCCGCGGATGTTGATGCGCTCGACATAGACGCGCGGGCCGTCTTCGACGACGAAGCCGAGCGCCACGGTGTGGGTGGCGCGGTCGCGCTGGCCGGTCGGGCGAACCTGGGCGAAGGGGAAGCCCTGACGGGCGACCTGGTTGGTCACGCCGGAGAGGGTCTTCTCCACGTCCTCGGCATTGTAGACGTCGCCCACGGCAGCGCGGACCTCGCCGTCGAGGATCTGGGTGTCGACACCCGGCAGACGCGAATCGATGGCCACGGCACCGACGGTGTATTGCTGACCCTCGTCCACCGTCACGGTGATGACCCAGCCGGCATCGCCTTCGCCTTCGACGTAGCGCGCATCGGCATTCACCACTCGGAAATCGGCATAGCCGTTCTTCAGGTAGTAGCGGCGCACGAGGTCGAGATCGTTGGTGATCCGGTCAGGATCATAGACGTCGGATGTCTTGATGAACGAGAGGAAGTTCATCTCCGACGAGCTCATCAGCTCGCGCAGCTTGCTCTCGGAATAGGCGCTGTTCCCGACGAAGTTGATCGCCTTGATGCCGGTCTTGTCGCCTTCCTCGATCACGTAGATCAGGTCGATACGGCCATTCGGCAGATCGACGGTGCGGAAGCTGACCTTGGCGGTGCCGCGGCCGGCGCGGCGGTAGATTTCGCGGATGCGCTGAAGATCAGCCTGGACGATGCCCTCGCTGAAACCGCCGCGGGCCTTCGCCTCGACCTCGGCTTCGAGCGTCCCCTTCTCGACCTTCTTGTTCCCCTCGAACACGACCCGGTTGATCAGGTTGTTCTCGCGAACCGTCACCACCGTCCCGGCGCCGCTGCGCGAGACCTTGACGTCGGAGAACATGCCGCTCGCCAGCAGGTTGCGGCGGGCCTCTTCGGGAGATCCGGAGGCCGTACCGGTCACGTAGGACCGGATCGTGTCGGCATCGACGCGCTTGTTACCCTGGACGACGATCTGCTGCGCCTGAGCCGTGCCGCCCAGAACCAGCCCTGCGGCCGCGGCAGCGACTAGGACGATGGTCCGTTCGGCCGACTTACGCCGGCGCTTCCCCGTCATCGACATCATGTAATCGCCCGTCTCTATTTATTAACAGTCCGGGTTTGCACCCGCAGACAGGCGGTCGTTATCCGACCGTCCCGTCACCTGGTCCCAAGCTCAGCTTCTACCGAGTTTCCCGAGCGAAGCAAACGCTCGGACCTGGGCTGTAGGGGGGATTTTGGGGAGACGTGGCCTTCCGGTCACTTAACGGTTCCCGTTCATCGCTCGATAAGGTGAATCAATCGTCAATTTGCAGCAAAAAGCCCGCTCCGGTGACCGGGCGGGCTTTTCGAATGTCGAGTGCAATCAATATGTTGTGGAGAAATCCACAACCTTGCGAGAGGCCTGCTCCGAGCGGCCGCCGAGACGGCGTCGTCCGGTCAGGAGCCCCGGCCGGACCAGGACGCACCGAGGTTCAGGATATCGTTCCAGGCGGCGAACAGCATGAGGAACAGGACCAGTGCGAGCCCGATCCGGAACCCGATCTCCTGGGTCTTCTCGCTCAGCGGGCGGCCGCGAACGGCCTCGAACGCGTAGAACAACAGGTGCCCGCCATCGAGGAGGGGAACCGGAAAAAGGTTAAGCAGGCCGATCGAGACGGAGAGAAGCGCCACGAGGCCGATGAGCCCCCCGACGCCACCGACCTTGGCGACCTCGCCCGAGACGCGCGCGATCCCGATCGGACCGGAGAGCTGATCGGCGGACTCGCGGCCCGTCACCAGCTTGCCGAGGTAGTTCATCGTGCGGTCGACGACGAAATAGGTCTCCGACACGCCGAGCCCGAGGGATTGGAACAGGCCGTAATGCCGAACCTGGGCATCGGCACCGTTCGGCCCCTTGATGCCGAGGCGGCCGAGGCGATGCTTACCGAACGGGGTCCGCTCTTCCACCGCGTCGGGCACGGCGGTCAGGGTCTTGGTCTCGCCGCCGCGATCCACGGTGACGGCGAGGCTGGCGCCGGCGCTTCCGGAAACGGTGCGCTGCATGTCAAGAAAGTTGGTGACACTCGCCCCGTCGATGGACGTGACCACGTCGCCGGGCTGGAATCCGGCACGCTCCGCGGCGCTGCCCGGCATCACGCCATCGATGCGCGGCGGAAGCTCGTAGCGGCCGACGAAGTAGATCGCCCCGGCGAAAAGCGCGATGGCGAGGAGGAAGTTGGCGATGGGGCCGGCAGCCACGATCGCCGCCCGCTTACCCAGGCTCTGCGTGGGAAAGCTCGTCGCACGCTCCTGAGGCGTCATCCGCGCCAGGGCGGCGGGATCGGCCACGCTGGCGCCATTGGCGTCGCCATGGAACTTGACGTAGCCGCCGAGCGGGATCGCCGACACCTTCCAGCGTGTGCCGTGACGGTCGTTGAAGCCGAACAGTTCGGGACCGAAGCCGATGGAGAAGGCGTGAACGCCGACGCCGCACCAGCGACCGACGAGGAAATGGCCCATCTCGTGGACGAAGACCACGATGCTGAGCACGATGACGAAGGGGATCACCGACCCGAAGAAGCCGGAGGCGGTTCCCCCCATCGAAGCTAGAAAGTCCATTCGTCGATCCTCAGGGCCTCGCGAGGGGCCAACACACGTCCATAGCAGATCGGATCGCGGACGAGCGAACGCAAACCGGGCGGGGCCGGTGAGATCGTCGCATGCGGCTCTCCCGTCCCCGCTTTCCTCGGTGGACGGTTAAGGGCCGGGCGATGACGACCGCATCAATGCCCGCCTCCCGCTGGCGCGACAGCGCGCGGCCGGCGGATCAGCGGGGTCGCGCAGGCCATGGCGAGGAAAAGGAAGGTCAGAACCAGGAAGACGTCGGTGAAGCCCATCACCAGCCCCTGCATCCGCACCGTGTTCATCATCGCCTTCAGAGCCATGGCATTTCCATCGAGGCCGAGGGCATCGAACTGCCGGCGGGTCATGTCGAGCCGTTCCAGCACGGCATTGTTCGTCCAGGTGAAGCGTTCGTGCAGCCGGGCGAGGTGCAGATCCCATCGGTCGTTCAACACGGTGTTGATGAGGGCGAGGCCCACCGCCCCGCCGAGGTTGCGGGTGAGGTTGTAGAGGCCGGACGCGTTCTTCATCCGCGCAGGCGGAAGCGTGCCGAGCGCGATGTTGTTGATTGGGATCATGCACAGCATCAGCGAGCAGCCGCGCAGGACCTGGGGCAGCAGCAATTCCCAGAAGTCCCAGTCCTTGGTCAGCCCGGTGACGATCCAGGTGCCGGCGGCGAAGCCGGTGAAGCCGATCCCCATGAGGATGCGCGGATCGACCTTGCCCGAGAAGCGGCCGGCGATGGGCGCGGTGGCGAACATGCACAAACCGGAGACGAACATCGTCTCGCCGATCTGCAGAGCCGAGTAGCCGCGCACCCGCCCGAGATAGACCGGGTAGAGGTAGGTCAGGCCATAGAGCCCGATGCCGAGAACGAAGCTGAAGATGCAGCCCGCCGCGAAGTTGCGGTCGGAGAAGGCGCGCAGGTCGACGATGGGCTCAGCCGCCGTGAGCGCGCGCCAGAAGAAGGCGATACCGCCGGCGACGCAGATGATGGCGCAGGCGAAGACCGCCTCGTCCTGAAGCCAATCGTGATTCGGCCCCTCCTCCAGCACGTATTCGAGGCAGCCGAGGAAGGCGGCCATGAAGGCGAGACCGAACCAGTCGAAGCGCTTGAACAGGTCGAGGTTGGGCTCGTCGAAATCCACGAGCAGATAGGTCGAGACGGTGACGACGATGCCCGGCACCACGTTGATGAGAAACAGCCAGTGCCAGTCGAACGCATCCGTCAGGTAGCCGCCCACCGTCGGACCGATCGTAGGGGCGAGCGTCGCCACGAGGCCGATCATCGGCGAGACGATGGGACGCTTGGAGGGCGGGAAGATCGTGAAGGCCGAGGCGAAGACGGTGGGGATCATGCCGCCGCCGATGAAGCCTTGCAGCGCGCGCCACAGGATCATCTCGTTGATCGAGGTCGAGGTCGCGCACATCAGGCTCATCAGGGTGAACCCACCCGCCGAGACCACGAACATCCAGCGGGTGGAGATCACCCGGGAGAGGAAGCCCGATAGGGGAATCGCGATGACCTCGGCGATGAGGTAGCTGGTCTGGACCCAGGGGATCTCATCGCCCGAGGCCGAGAGCCCCGCCTGGATCTCGGCCAGCGACGCCGAGACGATCTGGATATCCAGAATAGCCATGAACATCCCGAACACCATGCAGACGAAGGCCACCATGCGGCGGCGATCGAGGGGCGGCTCGGCGGCGGGTGCGGGCGCGATGGTGGCGGTATCGGCCATGATCGGCCCCTAATGCCGCCACGCCGTGCGGACGGGTTCGTCCTCGCCACGGGTATCGACGCGCACGGTGACGGAGAGGCCGGGACGCAGGAGCCCTTCCCGCGCCACGTCCGCCGGCACATGGATGCGCACCGGCAGGCGTTGCACGATCTTGGTGAAGTTGCCGGTGGCGTTGTCGGGCGGCAGCAGGCTGAAGACGGAGCCCGAGGCCGGGGATAGCGATTCGACCTCGCCGACGATGTCACGGCCCGGATAGGCATCCACTGCGATGTGGACCTGCTGGCCGGCATGCATCCGCTCGACCTGCGTCTCCTTGAAGTTCGCGTCGACCCGCACGCTCTCCAAGGGGACCAAGGCCGCGATGCGCGAGCCCGGCGCAACATAGGCGCCCGCCTCCACCGCCTTGTTGCCGACGACGCCGTCGAAGGGCGCATGGATCACCGTAAAGGCGAGGTCGCGGTCGGCCCTGTCCTCGGCGGTCTTCAACTCGGCCGCGAGCCCTTCCGCCTCCCGGCCCTGAGCCCGCAGAACCTCGACATTAGCCTTCATCATGGCGAGGTTCGCCTCGGCTCCTTTCACCGTGGCCTCGGTGCGGTTGCGATCGGCCAGGGCCTGCTCAATCCGCGATTTGGCGACGAAATCGACCTTCTCCAGCTGCTGCTGCCGGGCATAATCGGCAGCGGCGCGGATGGAATCGGCCTTGGCCGCATCGATCTGCGCCGCGCTCTGGAGGAGTTGCGCCTGTGCGGCCTCCACCTGCCGGCCGATGCGGGCGATGGTAGCCTGCTGAGTCAGGAGCTTGTCATGCGCGGCTTGGGCGGCGAGGCGATAATCGCCGTCGTCGAGGCGGGCAATCACGTCGCCCTGCTTCACCGCCTGCCCGTTCATCACCGGCACGGCGGCGAGGTAGCCGGGAACCTTGGCCGCCAGGATCGAGATGTCGGCCTGGACGTAGGCATCGTCGGTGGAGACGAAGAAGCGCCCGACTGTCCACCATTCGTAGCCCTTGTAGCCGCCGCCCGCGAGCGCGAGCGTGAGCACGGTCAGCATCATGGCCTTGCGGAGCAACCGCCGCTTCGGCGGCGTTGCCACCGTGGCGGCGACCGGCACCGGGGAATGCGCAACGACCGAAGTCGCTAGCGGCGCTGCGTCGTTCGGCAGGTCACCGCTGCCAGAGGCGGCAGGATGACTGCCTTCGTCACGGAGAGACATGGTCTGATCCCGGGGTCAATGAATTGACCGAACCGTTCGGTCATCGGCATCAGGTTGACCGACGCCGCGAGTTCCCCTTAGGTATGATGACTGAACGGTTCGGTCAATTGGGGTGAGCGGTGAGTGCAGTCCAGGCAGAGCGCCCGACGATCGAGAAGGCGAGCACCCGCTCCGCGCCGGAGACGGATAAACGTCGGCAGATCCTCGACGGCGCACGCTCGGTCTTCATGGCCTCTGGTTTCGACGGTGCCAGCATGGGCGAGATCGCGAAGGCGGCCGGCGTCTCGAAAGGCACGCTCTACGTCTATTTCGACAGCAAGGAGGCTCTGTTCGAGGCTCTGACGCTGGAGGAAAAGCGCTGCCTCGCCGAGGCTCTGTTCCAGTTCGATGCCGACGATCCGGATGTACGCGGCGCGCTCACCCGCCTGGGGCAGAGCTACCTCGTCCACATGATACGCCCGGACCACGTGGCGATCATCCGCATGGTGATCGGCGCGACAGAGAAGTTTCCACGCTTCGGCCAGGCCTTCTACGAAGCGGGACCGGCGCAGGGCGTCGCGAGGCTCACCGCCTATCTCGACCGTCATGTCGCGGCGGGCCGCCTGCGCCGCGCCGATACGGAACTCGCGGCCAAGCACTTCCTGCATCTGTGCCAGGCGGGCTTACTCACGCGGCTGCTCTTCGCGGCGGGCGGTCCGGTGACCGAAGCCGAAATCGGGACCCGCGTGACCGAAGCCATCCGTGTGTTCTTCGCGGCCTATGGACCCGAGGATTGACGACCCGCCGCATGACGAGAGGTCACGCTTGATTCAGGCGATCCGGGCAAGGTCGGCCCGCGACGCGACCGGAACGGCAGGTCACCCCTTATGCGAATCCTGGTTCTCGGAGGCTACGGCCTCATCGGCTCGGCCGTGGTCTCCCGCTGCCTCGCCGCCGGGCATGCGGTAACGGGTCTCGGGCGAGACGTCCGGGCGGCGCGCCTGCACCGTCCCGAAGCAGATTGGATCGAGCACGACATCGCCCGGCTCGTCGCGCCGGAGGATTGGAGCGACACGCTGCGGGGCATCGATGCCGTGGTGAATTGCGCGGGCGCCCTGCAGGACGGCCCGCGCGACGATGTCCGCGCTCTTCAGGCGACCGCCATGTGCGCCCTGTTTGCCCGTTGCCATCAGCTGGGTATCGTGCGCGTCGTCCAGGTCTCGGCGGCGGGAGCCGCTCTGAACGCCGCCACCGAATTCATGCGCAGCAAGGCGGAAGCTGATTCGAACCTCGCCTCCCTCGATCTCGATTGCGTGATCCTGAGACCGGGACTGGTCCTGTCGCCGATCTCGTACGGGGCGACCGGCCTCATCCGTGCGTTGGCATCGCTCCCGGTCGCCTTCACCGGCATGTCCGATCTGCAGCCGATCCAGACCGTCCATGTGGACGATGTGGCGGAGGCGGTCCTGCTCGCGGTCGAGGGCCGGATTGGTCCGCGCGCGAGCTACGACCTCGTCGAGGAGCGGGGCCACTCCCTCGCGGAGATCGTCGCGGCCTTTCGCGCCCGACTCGGACGCCCCACCGCCGCATTCGCGCTGCCGATGCCCTCCCCGCTCCTTCGCCTCGGGTTCCGCATCGGGGACCTTGTCGGCCGTCTCGGCTGGCGGACGCCCATCCGCACCACGGCATTGATCCAGATCGAGGCCGGCGTGACCGGGGACCCGACCGCCTGGATGCAGGTCACCGGGGCTCCGCTTTCCTCGCTGTCGGACAGCCTTCGCCGGATGCCATTCGGCGTGCAGGAACGTTGGTTCGGCCGGCTCTGGCTACTGAAGCCGGCCATCCTCGCCACGCTTTCGCTGTTCTGGCTGCTCTCGGGGCTGATCGCCCTGACGCATCTCGACGCCGCCATGGCAGCGATGACCGCCCACGGCATCGATGCGGCGACCGCGCGTGTCACGGTGCTCGCCGGCATCCTCGTCGACCTAGCGCTGGGGGGAGCGATCCTTGTCAGGCGCACCATGCCGCTCGCCGCCCTCGGCATGGCGGCGATGACGGGGATCTACCTCTTCTTCGGCTCGGCCATCGCCGCCGGCCTCTGGCTCGATCCCCTGGGCGCCTATCTCAAGACCCTGCCGGGAGCGATGCTAGCCCTCGTGGCCTACGCGCTGGCCGACGAGCGCTGACCCCGATGGAGTACGTCGATCTCCTGCGCTGGCTGCACGTCATCGGCGCGACGATCCTGCTCGGCACCGGAACCGGCATCGCCTTCTTCATGACGATGGCGCACCGCACGGGGCGGCCCGATCTGATCGCCCATGTGGCGGGGACGGTGGTCGTCGCCGACCTGCTCTTCACGGCGACGGCGGCGTTCATCCAACCGGTGACGGGCTGGCTCCTGGCGCGCGCGGTGGGCTGGCCCCTCGCCGAAGGCTGGATTGCCCTGTCGTTGATTCTCTACGTCGTCATCGGCTTGTTCTGGCTGCCAGTGGTCAGAATCCAGATGATCCTGCGCGACCTCGCCATGGCTGCAGCCCGATCAGGGATACCCCTCCCACCGCGCTACCATGCTCTCTACCGGATCTGGTTCACCTGCGGTTTTCCCGCCTTCGCCGCCATGCTCGGCATCGTCTGGCTGATGACGGCGAAACCGCGATTCGCCCTGTTCTGAGTGGACCTCAGGCGGCCGATGGGAGCGCCTTGGCGCTCCAGGCGCGGACATGGGCGTCGATGGCCAGAGCCTCGTCCACATCGGCCGGCGCGCTGCGATACTCGGAGGCGAAATGTTCGCAGGCCCGCTCCACCAGTTCGGCGATGCCGTAGAAGCCGATCTCGCCGCGGATGAAGGCGGCCACCGCGATCTCGTTGGCGGCGTTCATCACCGTCGGGGCGGCACCGCCCTCCGCGAGCGCGGCGCGTGCGATGCGCAGGCAGGGGAAACGCGCCTCGTCCGCCGCCTCGAAGGTGAGGCTGCCGACGGCGGCGAGATCGAGGGAGCGTCCCCGCTCGATGGTCAGACGGTCGCCGAGGCCGAGGCAATGGGCGATGGGGACGCGCATGTCCGGCATGGCGAGGCCCGCCGTCACGGCGCCGTCGCGCCAGGTGATGAGGCCATGCACGATCGATTGCGGATGCACGATCACGTCGAGGCGCTCAGCCTCGATGGCGAACAGGTGATGCGCCTCGATGAGTTCGAGGCCCTTGTTCATCAGCGAGGCCGAATCGATGTTGATCTTCATTCCCATCGACCAGGTCGGATGAGCCGCCGCCTCGGTGGGCGAAGCCGCGGCGATGCGTTCCTTCGTCCAAGTGCGGAACGGGCCGCCGGAAGCGGTGATGGTCATCTTGGTCACGTCCGAGACGCGACCGTCCCCAAGCGCCTGGGCCAGGGCGTTGTGCTCGGAATCGACCGGCAGCAGCGTCGCCTTGAACCGCGCGGCATCGCGCATGAAGGCGTCGCCGGCGCAGACGAGGCTCTCCTTGTTGGCAAGGGCGACGGTACGGCCGAGGCGCAAGGCCGCATGGGTGGGGCGCAGCCCCGCCGCACCGCTCACCGCCGCCACGACGATATCGGCGTCACGGGCCACGGCTTCGAGGACGGCGCTGTCGCCTGCCCCGTTGGCGATGCCGGTGCCGGACAGCGCCTCGCGCAGGGCGGGTCCCTGGCTCTCGTCGGCGAGCGCGGCGAAATCCGCGCCGATCTCACGGGCGAGCTTTGCCAAAGCGGCGGCATCGCGGCCACCGACGAGGGCGCCGATCCGGAAGCGCTCGGGATGCTGGGCCAGCAGGTCGGTGGTGGAACGACCGATGGACCCGGTGGCGCCGAGGATGGTGACGGTATGGGTCAACGGATCGATTCCTTCAGACCACCGCCAAGCGGTGGGCAACGAGATAAAGGCCGGCGAGCACGGCCACGGCGAAGAAGCCGTCGAGCCGATCCATGACACCGCCATGGCCCGGGATCGAACGGCCCGAATCCTTCACGCCGTAATGCCGCTTGAGCCCCGATTCGGCGAGGTCGCCGGCCTGGCTCAGGATGGACGCGAGGGCGCTGGTGATGGCGACCGCGACGAGGGGTGCGTTCGCCAGACTGCTCCACCCCTGCGAGCGCGCGGCCATCACCAGCAGGGTGCCGGCGGCGATGCCCGCCGCGAGACCGCCGAGTGAGCCGGACCACGTCTTCTTGGGGCTCACCGAAGGCATCAGCTTCGGCCCGCCGAAAGTACGGCCTGTGATGTAGGCGACGATGTCGGTGGACCAGACTACGGCGAACATCCAGGCCGGCCCGAAGATGCCGATGGCCGGGTCGTCGCGCAGAGCCGGGGGAACCAGGGCCAGCACCGCGGCACTGAGAAAGCCGATCACAACGCGGCCCCGTCCGCCCGAATCCCGGACGATCACGACCAGCGAGACGAGGGTCAGAACCGCGACCGCGAGCCAGACCAGTGCCGGAGCATCCAGGCGCAGGCAGAGGGCGAGGGCGAACAGCCCCAGGCCCGTAATCGCAACGGTAGGCCTGAGCGGCGCGATCCGACTGATTGTGATCCATTCGCCCGCGAAGACGATGCCGGCGATGAGCCAGATGGCGGCGAAGGCCCAGCCGCCGAGGAACAGCGTGGTCAGCACGATGGTCGCCAGTACGATGGCGGACGCCGTGCGAAGCTGGAATTCGCGGCCGCCGAGGGGGCCGCGCCTCGGCGCGGATGCCGCGTCGCCGGGCGAGACCATCACCCGGCCTTGCCGCTGAGGCCACCGAAGCGGCGATCACGGCGATGATACTCATCGATGGCCGCATGGAAGCAGGCGTGATCGAAATCCGGCCAGAATTCCGGCACAATCACGTATTCGGCGTAGGCCGTCTGCCATGTGAGGAAGTTCGACAAACGCTGCTCGCCCGAGGTCCGGATGACGAGGTCGGGATCGGGGATGCCGGTGGTGTCGAGGGCTTGGGCGATGGCCTCGAGGCCGATCTCGGCCGGGCTCATCCGCCCGTCGGCCACTGCCTGGGCCAGGGTCCGGACCGCCCGCAGGATCTCCTGGCGCCCGCCGTAATTGAAGGCGATCACCAAGGTGAGGCCGGTATTGCCGCGGGTCCGCGACTCGGCCTCGTCGAGCAGCGCGGCGATATCGGTGCTCAGGCCCTCGCGGGCGCCGATGATCTTGACGCGCACGTTGTTGCCGTGGAGCTCGGCGAGGTCGCGGCGCACGAACAGCTTCAACAGGCCCATGAGATCGGCGATCTCGGCCGGCGGCCGGCGCCAGTTCTCGGAGGAGAAGCTGTAGATCGTCAGGTAGGAGACGCCGAGTTCGATCGCGGAGCGGACCGCGCGCCGGACGGCCTCGACGCCGCGGCGATGCCCCTCCACCCGCGGCAGACCACGGCGCGCAGCCCAGCGGCCGTTGCCATCCATGATGATGGCCACATGAGCCGGCGCCGCCGGACGGGTGACGGGAGACGGGCCTGACCCCGAAGTCTCGGTATCGCGCGAGGCGAGGCCGACCGCGACGCTGGCGGTGTCCCTATCCCCGGCCGCAGATACCTCGATCTGACGCGCGCCCTCTGAGCGACCCAACGCGCTTCTCCCCGTCCCTGATTCCGTCGATTCCATACCTGTCCACAACTTAGACCTGCATGATTTCCTTTTCCTTGGAGGCGAGAACGCCGTCGATGTCGGCGATGTGCTGGTCGGTCACCTTCTGCACTTCGGTGGCCTGACGCTTCTCGTCGTCCTCGCTGATGGCGCTTTCCTTCTCAAGCTTCTTGAGATGATCGAGCGCATCGCGGCGGACGTGGCGGACCGCGACGCGGGCCTCCTCGGTATATTTGTGAGCGACCTTGACCATTTCCTTGCGGCGCTGCTCGTTCATCTCCGGAACGCGCAGGCGGATGGTCTGACCCTCGGTCTGAGGGTTCAGGCCGAGATCGGATTCACGAATCGCCTTCTCCACGGCGGCGACCATGCTGCGGTCCCAGACCGAGATCGACAGGAGGCGCGGCTCGGGCACGCTCACCGTGGCGACCTGGGCCATCGGCATGGACGACCCATAGGCATCGACATTGATCGGGTCGAGAATGCTCGGGGTCGCGCGTCCGGTGCGCAGAGAGCCGAGATCCTTCGACAGCGCGCTGACGGCGCCCTGCATCCGGCGCTTGATATCGTTCAGGTCGAACTCTGGGGTCGCCATACTGTGTGTCCCGACGAGAATGAGAGAAAAGGCGTTGGGCCGCCGGGGCCCGTGCGTGCGGCCTCAATGAACCAAAATCCGACAGGTCGCAAATGGCGTTCGCGCGCGCGGCGGATCAAATCGACCATGCGAGGCGGCTTCGCGATCTGCCTATCGCGCGACCGGCTTCCTCTCCGCTAGTCCCGGCGGGCCGGAGCGCTGGACGAAATGGTTTGCATCGAGCTCCGTGAACGCCTGGAGCAGCGCGATGATGGCTCCCGCCGACATCTCCGTAGGGTCGAACTTCGCAGTGGGACCGTATTGGAGATAGAGGGCGTTGAGGGCCTCCGAGCGGCCTGCATAGCCGACCATCCATCCCCGCAACGCACGCTGCTGTAACGGAACGGCAGAGACGAGAACCATGCCGCTGTGACGGCTGTCCGCCGCCAGCGCCCAGAGCTGCTCCGAGATCGTCGACGTCTCGCCCTCCATGGCCTGGAGGAAGAAATCCTCGTTGAACACGAGGGCGCCCGTCATGCCCGACGCATGATCGTAGCGGTTGCAGGAGGCCAGGATGTCCCTGACCATGTCACGCATCGAACCACCCGTCAGCTTGACGAGATTCCGGCTATAGAAAACGAACTGCGACAAGGGCATCGACTATGCTCGGCAGCCGCATCGGGCAGGCGGCAGGCGTTCCCTTTCACAGGAAGAGCGAAAATCCTCAAGAAACCCTGATGCCGAAATCGAGCGAGCAACTGGGAAGCCGCTGCGCATCAACTCGCAACGACGAACCCGATACTTGAGATACTATGTCGTCAGGGCACGACGTGCGTCGAAGGAGCGTTCCCCGTGAGGATCGCGGTGACCGAACTCGGGGCATGAACAGAGCCGACGACGATGGAGATGCGGCTCTCGCGGGCCAGCGCAAAGGCGGCGGTATCCATGATCTTGAGGTCGCGCGCGATGGCATCGTCATGGGTCAGGCGGTCGTAGCGCACCGCCGAGGGATCTTTCTTCGGATCGGCCGAATAGACGCCATCGACCTGGGTCGCCTTGAGCACGGCGCCGCAGCGCAGCTCGGCCGCGCGGAGCACGGCGGCGGTATCGGTGGTAAAATACGGGTTGCCGGTGCCTCCGGCCAGCACCACCACCTGGCCCTTGTCGAGATGGTGCAGAGCCGGCTGACGCGCATAAGTCTCGCAGATCGTCGGCATCGACACCGCGGACATCGTCCGGGCGGGCACGCCGGCGGCATTGAGGGCCGTCTCGAGGGCGAGGGAGTTCATCACCGTGGCGATCATGCCCAGCGAGTCGCCGGTGGCGCGATCGATCCACCCCGCCGACGAGATGCGCGCGCCTCGGATCATGTTACCGCCCCCGACCACGAGAGCGACCTGGAAGCCGGCCTCCAGGGTCTTGGCGATATCGTCCGCCAGGCCCGCCAGGAGCGGGGGATGCAGCCAGTACCCGTCCGGGGCGGCCAGGGCCTCGCCCGACAGCTTCACGAGGACGCGGCGAAACGGTTTGGTCTCCGGCATGGCGCCAGTCCCCTCAAGCACCGGCGCAAGGCCGAACGATTCAATCGGAAGCGCCCGCTGTCTATCGCAAGGCGGTCGCGAAGGTCGAGGGGCAGGAGCGTCTTAGTGTGTCATCTCGGGGATCGGTCGCCGGACCTGTGGAGAGACGAGGCGGGATCGATGGTCGGAAAACGCGGAACGGGCGGCGGCATCGCTGCCACCGCCCGTCCCAGGAAACAGTTGTCGATCCAGAAGGTTGGCGGCGTCAGCCGCGCGCGGCAGCCGCGACTTCGGTGGCGAAATCGGGAGCCTCTTCCTTCTCGATGCCCTCGCCGAGCGCGTAGCGCACGAAAGCAGTGAGCTTCACCGGCGCGCCGGCCTTGCCCTCGGCTTCCTTCAGCACCTGCGTGATCGTCTTCGAGCCGTCATGCACGAAGGGCTGCTCCAGGAGGGTGACCTCCTTGTAGTAGCTCTTCAGGCCGCTCTCGACGATCTTGGCGAGGACGTGGTCCGGCTTGCCGGCATTCTTCTCGCGCAGGATGTTGCTCTCGCGCTCGAGCACGGCCTGATCGACGCCAGCGGCATCCAGCGCAACCGGGTTCGTCGCAGCGACGTGCATGGCGATCTGACGGCCGAGGGTGGAGAGAACCTCCACGTCGCCTTCGGATTCGAGCGCGACCAGCACGCCGATCTTGCCGAGGCCGTCGGCGACCTGAGCGTGGACGTAGGACGCGATCACGCCCTTGGTCACGTCGAGCTTGGCCACGCGGCGCAGGGTCATGTTCTCGCCGATCGTGGCGATGAGGCTGGAGAGCGACTCCTTGACCGTGGTCGAACCACCGGGGAAGTGAGCGGCCTCGAGGCCTTCGAGCGAACCGTCGGTGTCGAGGGCGAGCTTGGCGGCTTCGCGGGCGAAGGCCTGGAAGCTGTCGTTGCGCGCAACGAAGTCGGTCTCGGAATTCACCTCGACGATGGCGGCGTGATGGCCCGACGATTCGACGGCGACGAGGCCCTCGGCGGCGACGCGGCCGGCCTTCTTGGCGGCCTTGGCCAGGCCCTTCTTGCGCAGCCAGTCGACGGCGGCTTCGATGTCGCCATCCGTCTCGTTCAGCGCGCCCTTGCAGTCCATCATGCCCGCGCCGGTCTTTTCGCGGAGCTCTTTCACCAATGCGGCGGTGATGTTGGCCATGGCGAGTCCTCTCTTCGGGTCTGTCTCAAATGATAAAGGAGCCCGGCGCTAGGAGCGCCGGGCTTCGTGGATTGGTTCGACGTCATCGGCGGCATCCCGTCACCGGGATGCCTGGGCGATCAGGCGGCGGCAGCAGCCTCGGCGAAGCCACGGGCCTGGTCGACCCAGCCATCGCGGCTGATGCGGCCGTTGAGCTTCAGATCGGCATCGACCTTGGCGACCTCGGCATCGGTCATCGCGGCGATCTGCCAGTAATGGTAGACGCCGGCATCGTTGAGCTTCTGGACGATCTGCGGTCCGGCGCCATGGAGCTTGGACAGGTCGTCCGGAGCGCCGCGGGGAGCCGAGAGCAGTTCGAAATGCTCGGTGGATTCCACCAGAGCGGCCACGTCGGCGGGATCGAGAGCGCCGGACTCGACCGAGAGAGCAGCCTCTTCCTCGGGAAGCTCTTCGGCAGTCGGAGCCTCGGAGGCACCGAGGTCGATGCCGCTGGAGCCCTGGCCGCGGGAGATACCGTCGATGGCGGCGCGGGCGATGAGGTCGCAATAGAGCGAGATCGCGCGGCCGGCATCGTCGTTCGCGGGCACGACGTAGGTGATGCCGTCGGGGTTGCAGTTGGTGTCGACGATGGCCGCCACCGGGATCCCGAGGCGCTGGGCCTCCTTGATCGCGAGCTGCTCCTTGTTGGTGTCGATCACGAACAGCAGGTCGGGCACGCCGCCCATGTCCTTGATGCCGCCGAGAGCCTTCTCGAGCTTGTCCTTCTCACGGGACAGCATCAGGCGCTCTTTCTTGGTGAGGCCCTGGCCGCCGCCTTCGAGGGTCTCGTCGACCTTGCGCAGACGGGCGATCGAGCCCGAAATGGTCTTCCAGTTGGTCAGCATGCCGCCGAGCCAACGGGAATTGACGTAGTACTGGGCCGAACGCTTGGCGGCTTCCGCGATCGTATCGGCGGCCTGACGCTTGGTGCCGACGAACAGCACACGGCCGCCCTTGGCGACGGTGTCGCTCACGGCCTGCAGGGCCTGGTGAAGGGCCGGCACAGTCTGGGCGAGATCGATGATGTGGATGTTGTTGCGGGTACCGAAGATGTAGGTCTGCATCTTCGGGTTCCAGCGGTGAGACTGGTGTCCGAAATGGGCGCCCGCTTCGAGGAGCTGACGCATCGTGAAATCAACGGCCATGATCGTTTTCTCTTCCGGTTGATGCCGCCGCGGAGGAAGCGACCGACCCTCGAAAGGGACGATCACCGGAAACGCCTCATTCAGGCATGAGGCCGGCTCCGCGTGTGGAATGGGCGGGGCCTTAGCAGAGGATATCCGCCGAGGCAAGACGATGGGAGTTCAGTTGCGCCCGTGGCGCTGAATCCAGAGGAACACCAGCGTTCCGCCGAGAAAGAACGGGCCGAGTACGATCCACGGGACGAGACTCGGCCAAAAGACCCAGACATCCGTTTCGAGACGACAGTTCTCGTATTCGGAGAACCAATCCCACAGCCATCGCCGCTTCCGCCGATGATCCTTTGTATCGCAGAAGGTCACGCCCCATAGGAGGGCGCTCAGAATCTGCCAGTGTGCAAAGCCCCAGATCGCGCAGAGGCCGAGCACGTAACCCAGGTCTCGCCAGAACCTCCGCCCGTCCGAGTTCGGCATCGCCAGTCGCCCCGCTTCGTCCCACCGAGACGGCCTGAGCGAATCAGGCCGCCGACGCCTCGCCGAACAAGGCCGCGACATCCGTCTCGTTGAGGATGCGGTAGGCTCCGGCTTCGAGATCGGCCGGCAGGGTCAGGCCGCCGATCCGGTCGCGATGCAGGGCGGTGACGTGGTTGCCGAGCGCCGCGAACATGCGGCGGACCTGATGATAGCGGCCCTCGTGAAGGGTCACGACCACATGGGTCTCGTCCTCGACCTCCATCTCCACCGGCAGGAGGGGCTTGTCCTCTCCTTCGAGCAGCATCGATCCGCTCCCCAGCACCATGACCTCGTCGCCCTTGAGCGGACGGTCGAGGGCGACGCGGTAGCGCTTGGCGACCTTCGATTTCGGCGAGATCACCTTGTGCAGGAACGGCCCGTCGTCGGTGAGCAACAGGAGACCCGAAGTCTCCTTGTCGAGGCGGCCGATGGTGGAGAGGGCCGGATCACGCCGGCGCCAGCGCTCGGGAAGGAGCCCATAGACGAGGGGGCCGGCCTCCTTGTGGGAGCATGTCACGCCGAGCGGCTTGTTCATCACCAGGGCGAGGCCCGGCGGCGGATCCAGGGGATCGCCATCCACGACCATGCGCTGTGACAGATCAGGCGTCGCGGTGATGCGCTGACTGGCATCGCGCAGAGGCGCATCGTCGAGCACGACGAGGCCGGCTTTGGCGAGAAGGCCGATCTCCCTGCGCGAGCCGTATCCGAGATTCGCCAGCAGGCGATCGAGCCTGAGGCTCGGGCTCTTGCTCAACGACCGGTGCTCACTTTCACGTTCCGTGGTTTCACTTGCGCGCTTCGTAGATCTTGTAGCCGCCGGCCGAGGCCTTGAGCGTGACGTTCCTGAAGGCGGCGTTCAGCGGCGCCTCGTAGGGCAGATGCGCGTTGGCGGTGAGCCAGAGCGTGCCGCCGGGCCTCAGGGTCTCGGCAGCGCGGCGGATGAAGACTTCGCCGAGGAAACGGTCCTCGATCCCACCATCGTGGAAGGGCGGGTTCATGACGACGAAGTCGAGGCGCTCCAGCACTACGTCGGCCGAACGGATATCGGCCCAGCGAATATCCGCGCGCGGGTCACCGACATTGCGGCGGGCCATCTCCACGGCGCGCCGGTCGATGTCGATGAGGGTCAGTGCGGTCA
The DNA here is from genome assembly GCF_054817845.1 of Methylobacterium sp. CM6241. Classification (NCBI taxonomy): domain Bacteria; kingdom Pseudomonadati; phylum Pseudomonadota; class Alphaproteobacteria; order Hyphomicrobiales; family Methylobacteriaceae; genus Methylobacterium; species Methylobacterium sp. CM6241. The sequence goes on along the minus strand of NZ_CM139246.1, from coordinate 1,995,630 downwards.
CGCCCTGGGAGGCCAGGACGGCGCGGGCAAGGACGCCGATCCCGCAGCCGAAATCCGCACCCCGGCCCGAAAGCGACGGCAGGTTGGCCAGGAGCAAAGCGGTGCCCGGGTCGAGCCGGTCCCAGGAGAAGACGCCGGGCTGCGTGCAGAGGGCGAGGTTGTCGATGTGGCGCGGCGCGCCTTCCTGGATCACCTCGTCGAGGTCGATGATCGCGGCGGGTCGGGCGACCTCGCAGATCCGATGATGCCGCTTGGCCGTCTCGGCCGGCTCACAGCCGAATTCCTTCAGCTCGCGGCCGAGACGGGCCCCACCCTTATCCTTCGGCGCAAGCGCGCGCAGGCGCCCACCCGGACGCAAGGCGCGCAGAGATAGGGACAAGGCATAGCGACGCTCGATCGTCCCCGCCGGGGCCAGCATGGTCACGCTCTCGAGGCTACCCTCGGCGATGTCCTCGAGGCGGACAGAACCGGGGATCAGCGGCGAGAGTTGGGCCGCCCCTGCGGACACGTCGGCCAGTTCGGGAGGAGGAGACCCATAGACAGCATCCGGGACGGTGGGAGCAGGCATCATTCATGGATCCGGCGCGACAGCGCGCGCGCCTCGAGAGTTGGGCGTTAAGAGGAAGGATATTGGGCGCCACGACTCGGAATCGAGTCCGGCTTCGCGATTGGTAGCCGGCGATGGCCCCGAAGAAAAGGTTATCTTCGCCAGATCCGATAAATTTACAAAATCGAGCGAATCGGTTGGCAACACCGTGTCAAGTCATTGCCAAGCTCTTCCATGCATAAACATCCCAAACAGGCCTCGTTCTTTAACCTGCGTTTCAAAAACGGCGACGCTGTGCGGAACGTTACTGCAAGTTATGCGGCAATGCAGCACGAAGCGGCTCTGGATACCTCGAACCGTATCGTGACGCACCAGCCCATCACCTATCCGCGCGGGAATTCGAGCCCCATCTCCCGATAGCGTGCCGGATCATCGGCCCAGTTCTCGCGCACCTTCACATGCAGGAACAGGTGGACGGGTTGATCGGCCGCCTCAGCGATCTCGCGCCGGGCCGCCTGCCCGATCGCCTTGATGGTCTGGCCGCCCTTGCCGAGCACGATGGAGCGCTGGCTCTCGCGCTCCACGAAGATCGTCTGCTCGATCCGCACCGAACCATCGGTCTTCACCACCCATTGGTCGGTCTCGACGGTGGAGCGGTAGGGCAGCTCCTCGTGGAGCCGGTCATAGAGCTTCTCGCGCGTGATCTCGGCGGCGAGCATGCGGAGCGGTGCATCCGAAACCTGATCCTCCGGGTAGAGCCAAGGGCCGGGCTGCATCATCCCCGCCAGGGTCTTCCTCAGCGTATCGATTCCGTCGCCGTTGAGCGCGGAGATCATGAACGTATGCGCGAAGGCGATGCGCTCGTTGAGCGAGGCAGCCAGGGCCAGCAGCCGGTCGCGCGGGATCAGGTCGATCTTGTTGAGGATCAGAGCCTTGGGTTGGCGCACCTCGGGCAGACGGGCGAGGATAGCCTCGACCTCCTCGGTGACGCCCTTGCGGGCATCGACCAGCAGGCAGACCGCGTCGGCATCGGCGGCACCGCTCCAGGCGGAATGCACCATCGCCCGGTCGAGGCGGCGCTTGGGCGCGAAGATGCCGGGCGTGTCCACCAGGATGATCTGGGCACTGCCCTCCATGACGATGCCGCGCACGAGTGCCCGGGTCGTCTGGACCTTGCGTGAGACGATGGAGACCTTGGTGCCCACGAGGCTGTTGAGCAGGGTCGACTTGCCGGCATTGGGTACGCCGATCAGGGCGACGAAGCCCGCGCTCGAATCGGCCGGGATGACCGGCAGCGGCTTGATCTCGGGCATTGGAGCCTGCCGGGGCAGGTCGTCTTCGTCGTCGAAATCGTTGTGATCGTCAGGCATCGGGGTCGCTCTCTTCACCGACGTCCGCCGACGTCTCCATTCCGTTCCGTGGGGTGACGCCGGCCTGAGGGCCCGTGCCGTGAACCTCGCGCTCGAGCACGAGGCGGGCGGCCTCCTGCTCGGCGAGGCGTTTCGAGGGGCCGGTGCCGTATCCGGGCTCGAGGCCCTCGACACGCGCGGCGATCCTGAAGACGGGGGCGTGGTCCGGGCCGGACCGCTCCACGACCTCGTAGACCGGGATCGGCAGGGCGCGCCCCATCGCCCATTCCTGCAAGGCGGATTTCGCGTCACGTCCGCGCGGTGCCGCCGTGTCGGTGCCGGGCGCGAAAGCCGTGGCCACGATGGCCTTCGCCGTCTCGTATCCGGCGTCGAGGAAGACCGCGCCGAGGATCGATTCGCAGGCATCGGCCAGGATCGTCTGGTTGCGGCGGCCGCCGCTTTGAATCTCTCCCGGGCCGAGGGCGAGATGGGGCCCGACATCCCAGGCCGTGGCGACCGAGGCACAGGTCTCCCGGCGCACGAGCCCGGCGAGACGCCGCGACAGGTCGCCTTCATCGGCCTGCGGGAAGGCTTCGTAGAGGAGGTCCGCGATGGCGAGGCCGAGCACACGGTCGCCGAGAAATTCGAGGCGCTGGTAGCTTCCCACCCGTCCGCCACCGCCGGCCTTGCTGACATGGGTCAGGGCCAGCGACAGAAGGCTACGGTCGGCGAAGACGTGGCCGATCCGCTCTTCGAGCACGTTCAGGCCGGGCTTGGGTCGCGGTGCGCGACGCGCCCGGCTGGAAGGACGCGTCTCCTCACTCACGGTCGATCGTCCTAATGGATGCTGCTGAAGATGCGGCCCCACCGCACCTTCGCCGGCCATTGCCAAATCTGCCAGGCCGGGGTGCCTTCGTCGATGGAGAAGAAGATCATCTCGGCGCGGCCGACGAAATTCTCGAACGGGACGAAGCCGACATTGGCGAGGTCGCGCGAATCCGTGGAATTGTCGCGGTTGTCGCCCATCATGAAATAGCGGCCGGGCGGCACGAGATAGGGCTCGGTGTTGTCCCAGTAGCCGTTATCGCCCTCGCGCTCGATCACCTGATGCACCACGCCATTCGGCAGGGTCTCGGTATATTGCTCGACCTTCGTTTCCTCGCCGTACGGACCGGTGGTCTCGTAGGGGGCGATACGCTCACGCTTCACCGCCACATCGTTGATGTAGAGAATGCCGGCCTTCATCTGGATCTTGTCGCCGGGCAGGCCGATGACGCGCTTGATGTAGTCGGTGGCATTGTCCTTCGGCAGTTTGAATACGGCGATGTCGCCGCGCTTGGGCTCGGCCGCCCAGATCCGGCCATCGGCCTTGAACGTCAGGTACTCGCTCAAGGGCAGCGAGTATTTGGAATATCCGTAGGAGTACTTGGACACGAACAGGTAGTCGCCCACGAGAAGCGTCGGAACCAGCGATCCCGAAGGAATGTTGAACGGCTGGAAGAGCAGCGTGCGCACAACGAGGGCGATCAGTAGCGCCTGGACGCCGACCTTGACCGTTTCCTTGATGCTCGCCCAGGCGCCCGTATCGGCCGCCCTCAGGTCTCGCTTCGTCTGGTGATCCACGCGCGCTCGTTCCATCTGTCTGCAATCTCCGGCTCGACGCGCGAACCCGATCGACTGTCGGTGATGACCGGCGGTCTAGACCATGCCGTCGGGAGCCGCAACGCGAGCAGTGGCCGGCTCAGCATCCGCCATCGGCGACGGCAGCGAGGAGGGCAAGGCCTCGATGATCACGAATGCTTGCGCCATGGGCGGATCGTCGGTGAGCGTCACGTGGATCTTGGCCGTGTGCCCGGCGGGAATCAGCGCCCGCAGACGCTCCGCCGCGCCCCCGGTGAGGCGCAGGGTCGGTGCCCCTCCCGGCAGGCTCACCACCTCCATGTCGCGCCAGAAAACGCCGTGGCTCATGCCGGTGCCGAGCGCCTTGGCACAGGCCTCCTTGGCGGCGAAGCGCCTCGCATAGGACGGTGCGCGGGCGGCGCGACGGTCCGACTTGGCGCGCTCGCCATCGGTATAGACCCGATGGGTGAAGCGCTCGCCGTAGCGCTCGAGGGACCGTTCGATCCGGCGGATGTCGCAGAGGTCCGAGCCGATGCCGACGATCATGCCGCGATCCCCGTCCGAGCCCGATCCATGGCGGCGCGCATGTCGCGGATCGCCTGAGCCAACCCGTGAAAGATCGCCTCGCCGATGAGCGAGTGGCCGATATTGAGTTCGGCGAGTTGCGGCAGCGCCGCCACCGGACCGACGCTGTCGAGGGCGAGACCGTGCCCGGCATGGACTTCGAGGCCGATTCCGGAGCCATAGGCGGCGGCCCGCGCGATGCGGGCAAGCTCATGCGCGACCCGTGCGCCGTCGCCCTCGGCGACCGCTTCGCAATAGCTTCCCGTATGAAGCTCGACCACCGGCGCCTCCAGGCGGAGCGCCGCGTCCATCACCGCCTCGTCGGGCTCGACGAACAGCGAAACGCGGATCCCGGCACTCGACAGGGCGGCGATTCGGGGCGCGAGATGGGCCGCCTGCCCGACGATGTCGAGGCCGCCCTCGGTGGTGCGCTCTTCGCGCTTCTCTGGAACGAGGCAGGAGGCGTGCGGCCGCAGGCGAGTGGCGATCCCCACCATCTCGTCGGTGGCCGCCATCTCGAAATTGAGCGGCACCGAGAGCCGCGCCATCAGCGCCTCGATATCCCCGTCACGGATATGCCGGCGGTCCTCGCGCAGATGCGCGGTGATGCCGTCCGCCCCGGCTTCGACGGCCAGTAGGGCGGCAGCGACGGGATCGGGATGGATGCCGCCGCGAGCGTTACGCACGGTGGCGACGTGGTCGATGTTCACGCCGAGGCGAAGGGGAACAGGTGCTTTGGCGGACATCAGGTAACTCCGGACGGCAGGCGCTTCCCGCGACGAAGGACGACCGGCAGGCGATGCGCACGGCCGTTTCGTCCCTAGATAGGGGTCAGGCGGCATTTTCGGGATAGGCGGCGCAATGGGAATTCTCGACGGGCTCTTCGGCCATGGCAGCGACCTCTCCCCGCAGGAGGTGCACGAGGCGCTCGGCGGCGTTCTCACCCAGGGCGAGACGGTGCAGGTGGCGTTCCGGGTGATCCGCGACCTCATCGTCTTCACCGATCGGCGGCTGATCCTGGTGGACAAGCAGGGCATGACCGGGCGCAAGGTCACCTACATGACCGTGCCCTACCGGGCGATCACCTGTTTCTCGGTGGAAACGGCGGGCAGTTTCGACTTCGATTCGGAACTGGCGATCTGGGTCTCGGGACGGCCCGAGCCGATCCGGAAGACGCTCAAGCGCGGCGCCGACATCCTCGGCATCCAGCAGGCCATCGCCGCCTCCCTCAGGTGATTCCTTCCTCGGGTGATCCCTCTCTCTGGCGATTCTTCTCCGGAACCGGAAAACCCGTGTGGGTGTTTGCCCTTAGACGGCAAACAAAACCGCACAGAAGAAACCCCGGAGGAACCCATGAGAGCCCTGAAACCCGCACTCCTCGCACTTCTCCTGACCGCCGGATCCACCGGCATTGCCCTTGCGGACAAGCCCGGCGCGGACTGGATGCCGGCCGAGCAGGTCAAGCAGAAGCTGATGGCGGCCGGCTATACCGACATCACCGAGTTCGAGGCGGATGACGGCCATTGGGAGGGCGAGGGCATGAAGAACGGCGTGAAGATGGAATTCCACGCCGATCCGAAAACCGGCGCCATCATTTCCGAGAAGCCCGACAAATAGGTCTTTCGACAGGTGAATAGGGACGGCGGCAGGATTGTCGCCGTCCCCGTCTCTGCTTAGGAGCGACCGACTGGCTCTGAGCGGATGGACAGCGCGTGATCGGCAATTTCGAGATCCTGGGCCGTCTCCTCCTCGCGGCATTGCTCGGCAGCGCCGTGGGTTTCGAGCGTGAGCGCCACGTCTGGGCGGCGGGTATGCGGACGCATATGCTCGTCTGCGTCGGCTCCTGCCTGATCGTCATCGTCTCGGCCTTCGGCTTCTCCGACATCCTCGGCACCCCGAACGTCAGCCTCGATCCCTCCCGCATGGCGGCGCAAGTGGTGTCCGGCATCGGCTTCCTCGGCGCCGGGACGATCATGCTTCGCGGGGAGATGGTGAAGGGTCTCACCACTGCGGCCGGACTCTGGGCCGTGGCCGCCATCGGCCTCGCTGCAGGAACCGGCCTCTATGTGGCGGCGACCGCTACGACCGTCATCGTGCTGCTGATCCTCGCTGGGATGAAGCCCCTGGAGAAGCGCTACCGCGAGCGGGCGCAGACGCGGACCCTCACCATCATGGCCAAGCGCGGGGTGATCACCATCGAGTCCCTGCGAACGATGTCCAGTCCCTTCGCCTCCCGCCTCGTACAATTCGTGGCGCAGCCGACGGAGGAGGACGGGATCGATACGATCGAGGTGTCCTACGTGCATATCCCGGATAAGAGCTTCGACGAGATCGTGACCGCGCTCCGGGCACGCGAGGGCGTGACGAGCGTCTCGTGAGACGTCAGCCCCGCGATTCGGGCAGGGCGAAGACAGTGAGCTGGCCGCCCAGCGCCGTGTAGCGCGACAGGCCGGCATAGCCGCCCACCGCGCCGGCTCCGTCCGCCGGATCGGTGAGGCCGGCAGCGAGCCCGATCCCTGCCCAGCCGCCGACGCCCGAGAGCACGGCGACGTATTGCCTGCCGCGATGGAGGTAGGTCGTCACGTTGCCGATGATGCCCGACGGCGTCTTGAACCGGTAGAGTTCGCGGCCCGTGCGCGCGTCGACGGCCTTCAGGTAGCCTTCCAGCGTTCCGTAGAACACCACGTCGCCGGCGGTAGCGAGGGCACCCGACCAGACCGAGAACGGCTCGGTGTTCGACCAGACGACCTTTCCCCCGGTGCCGTCCCAGGCGATGAAACGCCCGGTCTCCGGGCCGCTCTCATGCGGCTGGAGGGTGACGGTGGCGCCGACATAGGGAATGCCGGGGGTGTAGCTCACCTGGAACGGCTCGTAGCTCATGCAGATGTGGTTTGTGGGCACGTAGAACAGCTGCGTGTCGGGCGAATAGGCGGCAGGCTGCTCGTTCTTGGCGCCGATGGCACCGGGGCAGATCCCCACGGTGGTCTCGTCCTCACCCTTGGCTTCCGGTGAGTAGCGCGGATCGACCACCGGCCGACCATAGGTCTTGGAGCCCTTGTCCATGTCGACCTTGGAAGCCCAGTTCACCACCGGATCGAATTTTTCCGCCACCAGCAATTCGCCGGTGCTCCGATCCAACGTGTAGCCGAAGCCGTTACGATCGAAGTGGGTGAGGAGCGGACGATCCTTACCGTCGATCTTCTGATCCGTGAGGATCATCTCGTTGATGCCGTCGTAATCCCACTCGTCGTGCGGGGTCATCTGGTAGACCCACTTGGCCGCACCCGTGTCGGGGTTACGTGCCCAGATGGTCATCGACCACTTGTTGTCGCCCGGACGCTGCTTGGGGTTCCAGGTCGAGGGGTTGCCCGAGCCGTAATACATCAGGTCGAGCTTGGGATCGTAGGAGAACCAGCCCCAGGTGCAGCCGCCGCCCGTCTTCCACTGATCGCCTTCCCAGGTCTTCAGCGAGGAATCCTTGCCGACCGGCTTGCCGAGAGACGTCGTCTTCTCCGGGTCCATGATCATGTCGGCATCGGGGCCCTGGGAGTAGCCGCGCCACACCTTCTTGCCCGACTTGGAATCGTAGGCGGTGACGTGGCAGTTCACGCCGAACTCGCCGCCGGAGATGCCGACGATGATCTTGTCCTTGACCGGCAGAACCGTCGCGGTGTTGGTCTCACCCTTCTTCGGGTCGCCGTTGACGACGGACCAGTTCACCTTGCCGGACTTGGCGTCGAGCGAGACGACGGTGGTGTCGGCCTGGTGCAGGATGATCGCGCCGTCGGCATAGGCCAGGCCACGGTTGACCGTGTCACAGCACATCACCGGGATGACGCTCGGGTCCTGCTTGGGCTCGTACTTCCAGACGATCACGCCGTCCTTGTCGAGGTCCAGGGCGTAGACGATGTTCGGGAAGGGGGTGTGCACGTACATCATGTTGCCGATGACGAGCGGCGAGCCTTCGTGGCCGCGCAGGACACCGGTCGAGAACGTCCAGGCCACCTGCAACTGCTTCACGTTGCTGGCGTTGATCTGGTCGAGCTTCGAATAGCGCGTATTGGCGTAATCGACCGTCTGCAGCACGGGCTCGTCGGCGATGGCCGGGCCGGACGCAAAGAGACAGAGCAGGAGGGCCACGGCTCGTTTCATAGCTGACATCGGCGATCCTCCAACATGGCGTGCGCGTTCCGGCGGCTCCTCTATCATCGGATGCGGATCGATTCGCGGGCTTCCTTGCCGCTGGGATCGGGGCGATCATGTCTACCGTCATCCTTGCCATCCCGCCCGAACTCGTCTATGCGCCGCAGCTCGCGTTCGCTCCGGCTGGGGGCTGAACGGACGGTGCCGGCTTGTCCGGCATGCGGAGTTCGCTCCATCGTCCCGTGTCTCCGCCTTCGATCAACCGCTCGGGCCTTCAAACGGCTCGAAGGGCTTGGCGCCGGGTGAAACGCGTTGAACCGGCCCGACGATCGACATCCGCACATCCGTGCCGTCGGGCCCCTTTTGCTATGAAGGGCCCGTTATGCCTCTCTACGAACACGTCTTCCTGGCGCGCCAGGACGTGACGGCCCAGCAGGTCGAGACCATGGTCGAGACCTACAAGGGCGTCATCGAAGCCAATGGCGGCAAGGTCGAGAAGATCGAGATGTGGGGCGTGAAGTCCCTCGCCTACCGCATCAAGAAGAACCGCAAGGCGCATTTCACGCTCCTCAACGTCGACGCCCCCCCGGCGGCTCTCGCCGAGATGGAGCGCCAGATGCAGATCTCCGAGGACGTCCTGCGCTTCATGACTGTCCGCGTCGAAGAGCTCGAGTCCGAGCCGTCGGCGATGATGCAGAAGCGCGACCGCGACGACCGTAAGGATCGTGAGCGCGGCCGTCGTCGTGACGACGAAGGCTTCGGTGGTGGTGGATTCGGTGGCGACCGGGATCGTGGCGACCGCGGTGATCGCGGCGACCGTCCCGAGCGCAGCTTCGGCGGGGAGAACTAAGCCATGGGTTTCGGTGCTGGACCTGGTGCGGCTCCTGCCGCTGGTGGTGGTGGTGGTGGTGCGGGCGGCGGACGTCGTCCCTTCTTCCGTCGTCGCAAGACCTGCCCGTTCTCGGGCGCGAACGCTCCCAAGATCGACTACAAGGACGTCAAGCTCCTGTCGCGCTACGTCTCCGAGCGCGGCAAGATCGTGCCGTCGCGCATCACGGCGGTGTCGGCCAAGAAGCAGCGTGAACTCGCCCAGGCGATCAAGCGCGCCCGCTTCCTCGGCTTCCTCCCCTACGTGATCAAGTAAGACCATCGTCCTGGCTCGGTTCGATCCGGGCCAGGACGCCCGCCGCCCGCGCGGCGACGCAGAATCTTCACTTCCGCTGCCACAGGTCGGCGGAAACATTCTTCGTATCGGCCGCATGCGCGCTGCCGGACGTCGTTGGGGCGAAATGAAACGCCTCTAACCCTGCCCTTTTCGGGGACAGCGGGACAGCGGGATCGATGACACAGTTTCTCGGTATCGGCATCGGCGCGGGCCTCGTCTCCGCACTCCTCTTCGGCGTCCTGCTGAAGGGCACTTTGCTGTCGATCGTTCTCTACCTGCTCGCCCCGCTCCCGATCCTGATCGTGGGCCTCGGCTGGAGCCACAAGGCCGCCCTCGTCGCTGCGATCACGGGCGCCATCGCGCTCTCCTTCCTGCAGCCCTTCCTCGGCCTCGGCTTCCTCGCCTATCTGGCGCTGCCGGCCTGGTGGCTGGCCTATCTCGCCCTGCTCGGCCGCCCGAATGCCGACGGCACCATGGAATGGTACCCGACCGGGCGGCTTCTCGCCTGGACCGCCGGCACGGCCGGGCTCGCCTTCGTCGCCATCGCGGTCATCGCGTCGCCGAACTTCGAGACCTTCCAGACCCAGTTGCGCGGGATGACGCGCACGCTGGTGACGATGCAGGGCAAGACCCGTGCGACGCCCCCCGCCGCTGCACCTGCAGGAACCCCTTCGACGACGGGGAACCCCTCGGCCTCCGAGAGTCCCACGCCCACAGAGACGCCCGCGACCCAGGTGGAATCGGATACGAAGACGGCGCCCTCCGCCGAACCCGGCACCGACCAGCAGAACGCGGTGGCGGATGCCCTGGCGACGATCGCCCCCGGACTGGCGACGCAGGGTCTTGCCGTGCTGCTCACCTTCTATCTCTGGGCCGCGGGCCGAATCGTGCGCATTTCCGGCCGCTTGCCTCGGCCCTGGCCAGACATCCCCTCCACCGCGATGCCGCGCTCCGTCCTCGGCATCCTGGGAGCGGCCTTCGTGCTGGCCCTGGTGCCGGGCTATCCGGGCGTCCTCGGCGTTTGCCTCATCGGTGCGCTGACCGCCGCCTTCGCCATGCAGGGCCTCGCCGCCTTCCACGACCGCAGCCGTGGCCGGCCCGGACGCATGGCCCTCCTGTTCGGGCTCTATCTGATCCTGTTCTTCACGCAGGGCGTCGCCCTTTTCGCCCTGACGCTGTTCGGCCTCGCCGACACCGCCTTCAACCGGCGCCGTCCCAAGGAAGACGCCGGACGAACCTGAGGCCCGTCTCCCGCGTCACGCGGCCGGATCTCTCTCGACACACCCAACCCCAGCAAGGACCAAGATCATGGAAGTCATCCTCCTCGAGCGCGTCGCCAAACTCGGCCAGATGGGCGAGACCGTGAACGTGAAGCCGGGCTACGCCCGCAACTTCCTTCTCGCCCGCGGCAAGGCCCTGCGCGCCACCGCCGGCAACAAGAAGCACTTCGAGACCCAGCGCGCGCAGCTCGAAGCCCGCAACCTGGAGCGCAAGACCGAGGCCCAGTCCGTCGCCGAGACCCTCGAGGGCAAGAGCTTCGTGCTAATCCGTCAGTCGGGCGAGACCGGCGTGCTCTACGGTTCGGTCTCCACCCGCGATCTCGCCGAAGTCGTCACCGCCGAGGGCTTCACCGTCGGCCGCGATCAGTTCGCCCTCAACCAGCCGATCAAGACGCTGGGACTGCACAACGTGCCGGTGGTGCTGCACCCCGAGGTCGAGGTGACCGTCACCGTCAACGTCGCCCGTTCGCCGGAAGAGGCCGAGCGTCAGGCCCGCGGCGAATCGACCACCGAGCGTGAGGCGTTCAACCTCGACGACCTCGGCCTGGAAGTCGGCGCCGCTCTCGCCGAAGCCGGCGACGACCGCGAGTAAGCATCCCCGCGAGAGCGGTGGAGAACGGGGATCGTCGTCCGAAGGGGTTGACTGGTTCCCGATTTGTTCCAGCATAGCGCCTGTCATCCCGAAAGGGGTGGCAGGCGTTTTTCGTGTTCGGACACACGCACTCCATCCCACCCGGCCACCTCATCCTGAGGTGCCGGAGCACAGCGGAGGCCTCGAAGGAGGCCTCCAGTTCGCGCGTCGGGTTCCGAAGCCCTCCTTCGAGGCCCGCTGAAGCGGGCACCTCAGGATGAGGTGAGAGGGTGGCGCGAAAGGCGCGTCGCGCGAATCGGCTAAGGTTCGGCTAACCATGCCTGGGCCATGGTCTTGCGGTAGCGGAATGATGCGGCGACGGAATCGCCGCGCGGTGTCGAAGAAGTCGGAGCCTCGAGTCAGCCCATGGCCCTGCCCAACGCCCTGACGGCAAACCTACAGAGCGTCACGCAGGAGTTCCGCGTCGCGCCTCACAACATCGATGCGGAACAGGCGCTGCTCGGCGCCATTCTCGTCAACAACGACGCCTATTACCGGATCTCGGACTTCCTCCTGCCCGAGCATTTCATGGAGGATGTCCACCGCAAGATCTTCGAGGTCGCCGCCTCGCTGATCAAGGTCGGCAAGCTCGCGACCCCGATCACGCTCAAGACCTATCTCGGTGACGCCGATCTCGGCGGCCAGACGGTGATGCAGTATCTCGCCCGCCTCGCGGCCGAGGCGACCACCGTCATCAATGCGGGTGATTACGGCCGCACCATCTACGATCTCGCCATTCGCCGCCGGCTGATCACCATCGGCGAGGATCTGGTCAACGGTGCCTACGAAGCACCGGTGGAATCCTCGCCCCGCGACCAGATCGAGGGCACCGAGCGCCGGCTCTACGAGCTCGCCGAATCGGGCAAGTACGATGGCGGCTTCCAGAAATTTTCCGATGCGCTCACCGCCGCCGTGGACATGGCCGCCAAGGCCTACCAGCGCGACGGCAAGCTCTCGGGCATCGCCACAGGCCTGTCGGATCTCGACGCCAAGATGGGCGGTCTGCAATCCTCCGACTTGATCATCCTCGCCGGCCGCCCGGCCATGGGCAAGACCTCGCTGGTGACCAACATCGCCTTCAACGTCGCCAAGGCCTATCGGGGCGAGAAGCAGCCCGACGGGCGGATCGAGACCAAGAACGGCGGCATCGTCGGGTTCTTCTCCCTCGAAATGTCGGCCGAGCAGCTGGCGACCCGCATCATCGCCGAGCAATCGGGCGTGCCGTCCTACAAGATCCGCCGCGGCGACATCCGGCCGGAGGACTTCTACAAGATCACCGATGCCGCCCGGGACATGCAGACGATCCCGTTCTACATCGACCAGACCGGCGGCATCTCCATCGCGCAGCTCGCCGCCCGCGCCCGCCGCCTGAAGCGCCAGAAGGGTCTCGACCTCCTCATCATCGACTATCTGCAGCTGCTCTCCGGTTCGGGTAAGCGCAGCGACAACCGCGTGCAGGAGATGACCGAGATCACCACCGGCATGAAGGCGCTGGCCAAGGAACTCGCGGTGCCGATCATCGGCCTGTCGCAGCTCTCGCGTCAGGTGGAGAATCGCGACGACAAGCGCCCGCAGCTCTCCGACCTTCGCGAATCGGGCTCGATCGAGCAGGACGCCGACGTGGTGATGTTCGTGTTCCGCGAGGAATATTACGTCAACAACAAGAAGCCGCGCGAAGGCACGGAGGAGTTCTTCGCCTGGGAGGCGGAGATGAACCGCGTCCACGGCAAGGCCGAAGTCATCCTCGGCAAGCAGCGCCACGGCCCCACCGGCACGGTGGAGCTGCAGTTCGACGCCAACATCACGCGCTTCTCGGATCTGGCCAGCGAAGACCGGATGCCGGAGCGCATGTGATCGGTTCCATACCGCCGAGTGAGGGTGACCCTCTTCCTTCTTGTGGGGAGGAGTTGGAGGCGGGGATCGGTCCCCTAGCCTCAGCCAATCGAGGGGCCCCCAATCACCCCCGCTCCTAACCTCTCGCCACAAGGCTGAGATGGACGCGGCCCGCTTGAAAGAGTGGATGTAAATCCTTTAGCGCCGCCCTGAGGAGCGAAGGGCGCTACAGAGACCGTCGACTCTATGGTCCACCCTGCGAGAGACGGTAGACTCCGCTTCCTCACATGAGATTTGCAGGCAGCGGAGACTGCCCCATCACCGCGCTCGAACGAGATCCTGCAATGTCGATCGCTCATCCGGAGGCCGCCATTCACGGCGCCCGCCTCACCATCGACCTCGCGGCCATCGCCGAGAACTGGCGCCGGCTCGGCGCGCAGGCCCCGCATATCCCCTGCGCCGCCGTGGTGAAGGCCGACGCCTATGGCTGCGGCCTGGCCGTGGTCGCACCGGTCCTGTGGCAGGCCGGCTGCCGGACGTTCTTCGTCGCCCATGCGAGCGAGGCAGTCACCGCGCGGTCGCTCCTGCCGGACGCGACGATCTATGTCCTCAACGGCTTGGCTCCTGGCAGCGGCCCCACCCTCGCCGCGCACGCCCTGCGCCCAGTCCTCGGATCGCGCGAGGAACTCGACGAATGGGCGGCTCTGGGGGCGGAGATGGGCCGGCCGCTCGCCGCCGCCCTCCATGTCGATACGGGTATGAACCGCCTCGGCCTGACCGTACCCGAAGCCCTGGCTCTCGCCGGAGACCCGATCATCCCAGCGGCGGGGATCGACCTGCTGATGAGCCATCTCGTCAGTGCCGAACGGCCCGACGAGGCGATCAACCGACGCCAATGCGAGGACTTCGATGCGGTACGCCGCGCCTTTCCGGGCATTCCGGGTTCGCTCGCGAATTCTTCCGGCTGCTATCTCGGCGCAGGCATCGCGAACGACATGCTCCGGCCGGGCTACGCCCTGTTCGGCGGCAACCCGATGCCGTGGCGGTCGAACCCGATGCGGCCGGTCGTCCGCCTCGAAGCGCGGATCGCCCAGATCCGCGACGTGGAGACGGGGGACAGCGCCGGCTACAATTCCCGCTGGACCGCTCCCGGTCCGCGACGGCTCGCCACCCTCTCCATCGGCTATGCCGACGGGTATCCGCGCTCGGCGAGTGGTCGCGGCCATGCCCTCGTCGGCGGGGTGCCCTGCCCCATCGTCGGCCTGATCTCAATGGACCTCATCATCCTCGACGTCACCGATGCGCCTGAGGCCCGTCGCGGCGAACCGGCGGTTCTCATCGGTGATTCCCTCGATGTGGACAGTGTAGGCCACGCCGCCGGCACCATCGGCTACGAAATCCTGACCGGCCTTGGTTCACGATATGTTCGTCGTTATGTAGAGTCTACCGACTGATCCGGCGATTCCAAATCCACCGCCTCATCCTGAGGTGCCGAAGCGAAGCGTAGGCCTCGAAGGAGAACTCCAGATAGCGCCGCCGGCCCTGGAGGTCTCCTTCGAGGCCCGCTGGCGCGGTCACCTCAGGATGAGGGCGCGGGTTGGATGGCCGCAGACTGTCGTCCGTGCTTCCTCAAAAGGCGATCATGGCCAAGATCCACCAGACCTTCGTCTGCCAATCCTGCGGCGCCGTCTACAATCGCTGGCGCGGGCGCTGCGAAGCCTGCAACGGCTGGAACACGATCGTCGAGGAAACGGGCGCGAGCGGCCCGCAGGCCGGGCCGGTCAAGACGCGGCCGAGCCGGGCGCGGGGGCGGGTGTTTCCTCTGGAAGGGCTCACCGGCGAGGCCCGCGAGGCCCCGCGCATTCCCTCCGGCATCGGCGAGCTCGACCGGGTCACCGGCGGCGGCTTCGTGCGCGGCTCGGTGATTCTGCTCGGCGGCGATCCCGGCATCGGCAAGTCGACCCTGCTGATGCAGGCCACCGCCGCCATGGCGCGCACCGGCGAACGGGTCGTCTATATCTCCGGCGAGGAGGCGGTGGCGCAGGTGCGGCTACGGGCCGAGCGCCTCGGCCTGTCGAGCGCGTCGGTGGATCTCGCCGCCGAAACCAATGTCGAAGATATCGTCGAGACCCTCAGTCAGGGGCGCCCGCCGGCACTCGCCATCATCGATTCGATCCAGACCATGTGGACGGAGACGGTGGAATCCGCCCCCGGCACGGTGACCCAGGTCCGATCCTCGGCCCAATCGCTGATCCGCTTCGCCAAGACCACCGGGACGGCGGTGATCCTCGTCGGCCATGTGACGAAGGACGGTCAGATCGCCGGTCCCCGCGTGGTGGAGCACATGGTCGATGCCGTCGCCTCGTTCGAGGGCGACCAAGGCCATCACTTCCGTATCCTGCGCGCGGTGAAGAACCGCTTCGGCCCCACCGACGAGATCGGCGTGTTCGAGATGACCGATCGGGGCCTCGCGGAGGTGCCCAACCCCTCGGCGCTCTTCCTCGCGGGACGCGACCATGCGGCACCGGGCACGGCGGTCTTCGCCGGCATGGAGGGCACGCGGCCCCTGCTGGTGGAGATCCAGGCCCTGGTAGCGCCCTCTTCCCTCGGCACGCCGCGCCGCGCCGTGGTGGGCTGGGATCCCAACCGCCTGTCCATGGTGCTCGCGGTGCTCGAGGCTCATGGCGGTATCCGGCTCGGCACCCACGACGTCTATCTCAACGTCGCAGGGGGCCTGCGCATCACCGAACCGGCGGCGGATCTCGCGGTGGCAGCCGCCCTGGTGTCGTCGCTGTCGGGCGCGGCCCTGCCGGGTGAGACCGTCTATTTCGGCGAGATCGGTCTCTCGGGAGCGATCAGGCCGGTGGCGCAGGCACCGTCGCGGTTGAAGGAAGCGTTGAAGCTCGGCTTCGCCAAAGCCGTCACGCCACAGGGACGCAACGAGGTCGGCGACAATTCCCTACCCACGGAAGCCCTGCGCCACATTGCGGATCTCGTGGCCGGCATCGCCAGCGGCGCGCCCAAACGCGGCCGGCCCGAGCGCAACCCGGCGCGATACGAATACGAAGACGACGAGTGAGGCCGGCGAAGGGAGGGCGTACCGGAGGGTGACGGCCGAGTTTCCGCACGATATACAGGCGCGGCGGCGAGGGGGAGCCGCACGAGCAGGCCATCGTCAGCCCCTCTGCCCCGTGCGACCATACCAATCAATGCCGTTTTCCGTTCTCGATCTGGCCGTTCTCGGCATCGTCGTCATCTCGGCCCTTCTGGCCGCCGTCCGCGGCGCGACGCGCGAGGTTCTCGCCATCGTCGCCTGGGTCGCCGCCGCCGCGGTCGCGTGGAAGCTCTATCCCCTGCTGCTGCCCACGGTGAGCCAGCACGTCTCCAACGCCACCGTGGCGCTGGTGGCCTCCATCGCCACCATCTTCCTCCTCACCCTCGTCATCGTCTCGATCATCACGGTGAAAGTCTCCGACATGATCCTCGATTCGCGCATCGGCGCGATCGACCGGTCCCTCGGCTTCGTCTTCGGCGCTGGGCGCGGCTTCCTCATCTGCGTGATCGGCTGGGTGTTCCTGGCCTGGCTGGTCCAGGGCAAGATGCCTGATTGGGCAGCGCAGGCCCGCAGCCGCCCGATGCTCGAGAAATCGGGCGACGCGCTGGTGGCGCAGCTGCCGGAGAACCCGGAAGGGTTCCTGAAGCAGTTCAAGAAAGCCAAGGGCGACGGCACGGCGGACCCGGTCGAGCCGGCCGGTGAGGGCGATACGGCGCCCGCGCAACGCCGGACGGAGTCGCCTGCACGACGCTGACCTTCTCACGCAGCGCGTCTGATCTGCGTGGCAAGCCGCTTGGTTGCGGAACCAAGGCCGACTAAATGACGGCTTCTTGCAGGAAGCAGCCGTCGTCATAAAACGGTCGCAGGATGCAAGCCGGTCCGTGGACGGTGCCGAAACCGGCAGCGGCGGGCCACCTTAGGATCGCAGAACCAGATGTCAGCACGCAGCGCGAGCGCCCGCCATTCGGTCGACGTGGTGGATGGGCTGGACCGGGACGGGGACACGCTGCGCGAGGAGTGCGGCGTCTTCGGCATTTTCGGCCATCCGGACGCCTCAGCCATCGTGGCGCTCGGCCTCCACGCCCTCCAGCACCGGGGCCAGGAGGCGGCAGGCATCGTCTCCTTCGACGGGCACATCTTCCATTCCGAACGCCGGCCCGGCCTCGTCGGCGATTCGTTCTCCGACCGCTCCACCATCGAGCACCTCGAAGGCTCGGCCGCCATCGGCCACGTGCGCTACTCGACGACCGGAGGCACGATCCTCCGCAACGTCCAGCCGCTCTTCGCCGAACTCGCCAGCGGCGGCCTCGCGGTGGCCCATAACGGCAACCTCACCAACGCCCTCTCCATCCGCCGCGATCTCGTCCGCGACGGCGCGATCACGCAGTCGACCTCCGACACGGAAGTGATCCTGCACCTCGCCGCCCGCAGCCGCGCGCCCCTGATCGTCGAGCGCTTCACCGAAGCCCTGCGGCAGGTCCAGGGCGCCTACGCCATCGTGGCGCTGACCAACAAGAAGCTCATCGGTGCCCGCGACCCCCTCGGCATCCGCCCGCTGGTCATCGGCGAACTCGACGGCCGCTACATCCTCGCCTCGGAAACCTGTGCTCTCGACATTATCGGCGCGAAGTTCATCCGCGACGTGGAGAACGGCGAGATCGTCGTCATCTCCGAGGAGGGCATCGAATCGATCCGGTTCGCGCCGGCGCAGCCGATGCGCCCCTGTATCTTCGAGTACATCTACTTCGCCCGGCCGGATTCCGTGGTGAACGGCAAGAGCGTCTATTCCGTCCGCAAGAATATCGGCCACGAACTGGCCCGCGAATCCGCCACCGCCGCCGATGTGGTGATTCCGGTGCCGGATTCCGGCGTGCCGGCAGCCCTCGGCTTCGCGCAGGAGACCGGCCTGCCCTTCGAGATGGGCATCATCCGCAACCATTATGTCGGGCGCACCTTCATCCAGCCGACCCAGTCGGTGCGTGAACTCGGCGTGCGGATGAAGCATTCGGCCAACCGCGCCGTGGTGGAAGGCAAGCGCATCGTCCTCGTGGACGACAGCCTCGTTCGCGGGACCACATCGGTGAAGATCGTGCGGATGATGCGCGAGGCCGGTGCCAAGGAAGTGCATTTCCGCATCGCCTCGCCGCCGATCACCTATCCGGATTTCTACGGCATCGACACGCCTGAGCGCGAGAAGCTGCTCGCCGCCACCCACGACCTCGAAGGCATGCGCCGCTATATCGGCGCGGACTCCCTGGCCTTCCTGTCGATCGAGGGGCTGTACAAGGCCATGGGCGAGGAGAGCCGGAATGAATCCTGCCCGCAATATACCGATCACTGCTTCACGGGCGACTACCCGACCGGCCTGACCGACCTCGCCATCGCCGGGCCGAAGCGTCTCGCGATGCTCGCCGAAGCGGATTGATTCGACCGATGACGACGAAGCCCCTCGACGGCCGCATCGCCCTCGTCACCGGCTGCTCGCGCGGCATCGGCCGGGCGGCGGCCCTGGCCCTCGCCGAGGCCGGCGCGCACATCGTGGCCGTCGCCAGGACGCAAGGGGCGCTGGAAGAACTGGACGACGCGATCCGGCAGGCGGGTTCGAGTGCAACGCTGGTTCCCCTCGACCTGACCGATTTCGATGCGATCGACCGGCTCGGCCTAAGCATCTACGAGCGCTGGCAGAAACTCGACGTGGTCGTGGGCAATGCCGGCATCCTCGGCAATCTGACGCCCCTCGGCCACGTGACGCCCAAGACCTGGACGCAGGTGATGGACATCAACGTCACCGCCAACTGGCGCTTGCTCCGCTCCGTCGACCCGCTGTTGCGGAGGTCGGATGCGGGCCGCGCCATCTTCGTCACCTCCGGCGCCGCGCAGAAATGCAAGGCCTATTGGGGGCCGTACTCGGTCTCGAAGGCCGCTCTCGACGCCCTGGTGCGGACCTATGCGGCGGAGACCGAGACCACGCCGATCAAGGCCATGCTGCTCAATCCCGGCCCCCTCCGTACATCCATGCGCAAGGCGGCGATGCCGGGCGAGGACGAGACGACACTGAAGACTCCGGACGACCTCGCCCCGCATTTCGTGCGGCTCGCGAGCCCGGATTGGGATCAATCGGGCAAGATCTACGATTTCCCCAGCGACCGGGTGCTGACGCCGCAGATGGCGGCTTAGCTTTTCTGTCACCCATAACCTGCCCGCGACCTCATCCTGAGGTGCTGGAGCGAAGCGAAGGCCTCGAAGGAGGGCTCCAGGACTCGCAGTGCGGTCTGGAGCCCTCCTTCGAGGCCACTTCGCGGCACCTCAGGATGAGGTCGGTGGCGGGAGTGACCCGCCTTCATTGAGGTTTCCATCATGATCGACGTTCGCTGCATCTGCGCCATCGGCCTGCGCGGCCAGTTGGGCCTCAACGGGCACCTGCCGTGGGAGGGCAACACCGATCCGCTCTTCGTCGAGGACGTGACGCGCTTCTTCGCACTGACCATGGGGCACGTGCTGATCGCCGGGCCGAAAACCGTGGCCTCCGTGCCGGACTTCGCCTTCAAGGACCGCACCATCGACGTCATCCGCAGCCACGAGGACCCGGAAGAGGTGCTCAAGCGCTATCCGGGCCGGCGCATCTTCGTCGGCGGCGGCATCACGGTCTGGAACGTCTACGCCAAGTACATCCAGAACTGGGACATCACCCGCCTGCCCTATGACGGCGAGGCCGACCGCTGGTTCGATCCGGCCTGGCTGGTGGGTGGCGCATTGCGAAGCTGAGGAGCAACGACCTTTCGCCCTACGAGTTGATGGAGGTCGCTCGCAGGATGATGGCATGACCGCGCATAGCTACCGTTTCGGCATCGAGGAGGAATACTTCCTGGCCGATGCCGAGACGCGAGGGACGCCGCGGCGGTCGGTGAAGCCGTTCCATACCGAAGCGAGCGAGCGTCTGCCCGAGATCGGGCGCGAGATGTTGCAGTGTCAGGTAGAGGTCTGCACCCCGCCCTCCACGGAGTTCGGCGAGGCGCGCGAGATCCTCGCCGGGCAGCGCGATGCCCTCGGGCGGCTGGCCAAGAAACACGAGCTTATGGTCTTCGCCGCCGGCACCCATCCGGTGGCGGATTGGGCGCGGCAATTGCCGACGAAGGGCGAGCGCTATCGCGGCATCCTCAAGGATGTGGGCCTCGCCGGCCGCCGCAGCCTGATCTGTGGCATGCATGTCCATGTGGAAGTGCCCGATCCCGCGGCCCGGATCGACCTGATGAACCGGCTTCTGCCGTTCCAGCCCCTGCTCTTCGCGCTCTCGGCCTCGTCGCCGTTCTGGCAGGGCAAGCCGACGGGGCTCACCGCCTACCGCCTGAGTGCCTTCGGTGAATTGCCCAGAACGGGGTTGCCACAGCTCTTCTCCGGTCCGGAGGCATATGAGCGCTATCTGCGGATCATGACCAAGGCCGGTTCGATCCAGGATGCCAGCTTCCTGTGGTGGTCGCTTCGTCCGTCGATCAAGTTTCCCACGCTGGAGCTTCGCGTGGCGGATTCCTGCACCCGGCTCGAGGATGCTCTCACGGTGGCGGCACTCTTCCGCTGCCTCGTGCGCTGCGTCGTGCGCCAGCCGGACCTCAACGCCGATCTCGACGGCGTCTCTCTCGCCCTGGCCGAGGAAAACCTCTGGCGCACCCAGCGCAGCGGCACCGAGGCCGAGATCATCGACGAAACCAGTGAGGATGCCCTCCCCTTCGCCGACGCCCTCGACAAGGTCCTGGCCCTCATCGATGCGGATGCCGATGCGCTCGGCTGCGGCGCGGAGGTGGAGCGCGCCCGCACCATCGTGGCGAAGGGCACCAGCGCCGACCGCCAGATCGCCGTGTTCGAAGCCGCGCGCGAGAAGGGTCGCACCAACCGCCAGGGACTGGACGACGTGGTGGATTGGCTGAGCGAAACGACCTGCGGGTCGTGAGGTTCAGCCCTTGTTGTCCTTGTCGAACGGGTTCTTCGAGGTGCGCAGGGACAGACGGATCGGCACGCCGGGCAGGTCGAAAGCCTCGCGCAGGTTGTTGACGAGATAGCGCGTGTAGGATTTCGGCAGGCCGTCGAGCTGGTTGCCGAACAGGGCGAAGTGCGGCGGGCGGCTCTTCACCTGGGTGGCGTAGCGGATCTTGATGCGGCGGCCGGCGACCGCCGGCGGTGGGTTGCGCTGGGTCGCCGCGCTGAGCCAATCGTTGATCTTGGAGGTGGAGACGCGGCGGTTCCAGACCTCGAATGTCTCGGTCACGGCCTTCATCAGCGCGTCGATGCCGTCACCGGCCAACCCCGACAATGGAACCACGGAGACACCGCGCACCTGCGGTAGCAGGCGGGTGCAATCCTCCCGCAGCTTCTTCAGCAGGCCGGGCTGGTCCGCCACGAGATCCCACTTGTTGAGGCCGATGACCACAGCCCTGCCCTCGCTCTCGATGAGATCGATGATGGTCAGGTCCTGCTTCTCGAACGGGATCGTGGCATCGAGAAGCACCACCACCACCTCGGCGAAGCGCACGGCGCGCAGGCCGTCCGACACGGCGAGCTTTTCGAGCTTGTCGTCGATGCGGGCCTTGCGGCGCATGCCGGCGGTGTCGTGGAGCTTGATGCGGCGCCCGCGCCATTCCCAGTCGAGGGAAATCGAATCCCGGGTGATGCCCGCCTCGGGGCCGACGAGCAGGCGCTCCTCGCCGAGCATCCGGTTGATGAGCGTGGACTTGCCGGCATTGGGGCGGCCGACGATGGCGACCTTCAGCGAGCGATTCGACGGGTCGTCGTCGTATCCCTCCTCCTCGTCGTCGAGCTTGGGCAGAGCCTCGGTGAGTGCGTCATGCAGCTCGCCGATGCCCTCGCCATGTTCGGCCGAGAACGGGATCGGGTCGCCGAGGCCGAGGGAGAACGCCTCGTAGGCGCCGGACAGGCCGGTGCCGCCCTCGGCCTTGTTGGCGACGAGCACCACCGGGCAGCCGGCCCGGCGCACCAGTTCGGCGAAGGGCTGGTCGGCGGGGAGGATGCCGGCGCGGGCATCGATGACGAACAGCACGACGTCGGCTTCGAGGATCGCGGCTTCGGTCTGTGCGCGCATGCGGCCGAGCAGCGAATCGGCATCGGCCTGTTCGAGCCCCGCCGTGTCGATGATGCGAAACACCAATCCGCCGAAGTTGACGTCGCCCTCGCGCCGGTCGCGGGTCACGCCGGGGCGATCGTCCACGAGGGCGAGCTTCTTGCCCACCAGACGGTTGAAGAGGGTCGACTTGCCGACATTCGGCCGTCCGACGATAGCGACGGTCGGCATGTCCATGGTGGTCTCGATTCAGTCGTCGTACGGAGAAAATTCGTCGTGCAGGCGTCGTGCCGAAATTCGGCTCAGCGCGTCACGGGCGGGGGTGCGGCCGGCTCGGAAGCGGGAGCCGCGGTCACCGTGACCGGACCGCCGGCCACGAGGGCAGCATAGACCTCGATACGCTGGCGCAGGTTCGCCGGCGTCTGCGGATCGGCGACGATCTGGTCGAACCAGCGCCCGGCGGCATCGTATTCGCCGCGCTTCAGCGCCACGAGTCCGAGCATTTCGCGAGCGGTGTGGCGGAACGCGCCGGTCGGGGCGGCGAGCCCCTGGAGACTGGCGAGCGCGGTATCGGGATTCTGCTGGTCGAGTCGGATCAGGGCGGCGCGCAGGCGGGCGAGGTCGCGCAGGCCATCGCTGAGCTGGGTGTCGGCGGCCAGCGCATCGTACTCGGTCGCGCCGGCGGCGGCGTCGCGCTTGGCGGTCTCGGTGGCGGAGCGGAACCGGGCCAGCATCCGGTAACCGCCCGGTGCATCGGCTTCCAGCGCCTCGAAGGCTTTGTCGGCCTCCATACCCTTGCCATCCTTGGCGAGACGATTGGCGGCCTCGAACTTCTCCGACGCCGCTTCCGCACGAACGCGCTGATCGTGCTGCCAGTAGCGATAGCCCCCGACGCCGGCCACGACGAGAATCGCAACAGCGATGATCAGACCACTGTAGCGCTTCCAGATCCGGGCGACCTGATCACGGCGATAGTCTTCGTTGACCTCGCGGATGAACTCGTTGTTCTCGGCCATATCGTCTCACGCCGACCGCGATACGATCGACGGCCTTGAGGAAAATCCAAGCCCGGCGCGTAGCACAGCGCAGCCGGCTTGGCGACTGGATAGCTTGGAGAGCGGCGAGCGGTGAGTGCGGCCGGTCTCAGGCCTGCCCCGGCCAGGCCGCCACGCCGATGAGCAACGGGTGGAGATATTTGGCGAAGGCGAACCAGACGACGAAGCCGACAACGAGTGCGATCGCATCGTTGCGCCAGCCGGCCGGGGCCGCGACGGCGCCGTGCTGGGCGGCCACCGCGCCAGCCGACAGGGCGCGGCGCTTGGCGTTGATCCTGGCGATCACTGCCCAGGCGAGGAAGCTACCGAACAGCAGGATCGAGCCGAGGTCGCCATTGGCGAGGAGATGGGCCGTCGCCCAGATCTTCACCGCCAGCAGCATCGGGTGCTTGGCCCGCGCCCGGATGTGGCCGGGCAGGTAGGCGGAGGCCAGAGCGATGAAGGCGAGGAGCGTCAGCAGCAGCGCGAGATGGCGCGTCCAGACCGGCGGGTTCCAGACCTGGATGTAGCCATCCGCGCGGTATTGTCCGAAACCATAGGCGATGAGCACGATGCCGACGATCGACAGCACGGTATAGCCGAGCTTGAACCGGCTCTCGCCCACCTCGTCGATGACGCCCGCGCGCTTTGTCCTCAACATGGAAAAGGCATGCGTGCCGAGGAACAGCACGAGACCGAGGATGAGGATGAGCATGAAGGGCCTTCGAATCGAGCCTGTGGATCGCGGGAGCCGCGCCAGGCCGGGTGAAGCAGACTGTAACGGTTCAAAACCCAAACCGGCGCGGATGTCCAGGCTCATCCGATGACGCGGCTTCTCGCGCTCCTCCTGCTCGTCCTGCTTCCTCAAGAGGTCGCGGCGCGGTCCGAACCGCCGCTTTCCGCCCTCACTCTCGTCGGAGCGCCGACGACGATCTTCAAGGCCGGTCGCGATGCCTGCGACGGGGCGGACGTGCCGGACGCCTCCGCCCGAGCCTTCCGCGACTCAGCGGGCGGCATCGCCCTGTTCGGCATGCATTACCGCAACCGGGCCCTGCGCGGACCGAGCCTCGACCAGTTGAAGCTCGACTGCGCCGTGGGGCTCGATTCCGGCGAGAAGGCCGATCCGGCGGCCTATGACGACCGCTCCTGGATCACGGCCACATGGACCGACGACGGCAAGGCCGTCTCGGCCCTCCTCCACCACGAGTACCAGGCCAACGAGCACGAGGGCCGCTGCCGCTCGAAAGTCTATATCGAGTGCTGGTACAACACGATCGTCGCCGCCTCCTCCGGTGATGGCGGGCGCAGCTTCACCCGCGCCAGGCCCCCTGCGGTGGTGGCCGGGGCGCCGTTCCGTCAGGAGGTCGGACAGGGCCGGCAGCGGGGCTTCTTCAATCCATCGAACATCGTTGCGGACGGGCGCTGGCACTACGTGCTGATTGCCACCACCGGCTGGTCTTCCGGCGGCAGCGAGCAATCCGCCGGGGCCTGCCTGTTCCGCACCGACACGCTGTCCGATCCGACGCGCTGGCGGGCCTGGACCGGGCTCGGCTTCACCGCCGCCTTCCCCGATCCCTACACCAAGCCGACCCTGCTCACCGAACCATGCAAGCCGTTGGAGCCGTTCGGCCTGCCCGTGGGCGCAGTGGTGCGCCACCGCGGCACGGGGGCCTGGATCGCCGTCTTCATGGCCGCGGCCGGCGCCAAGGTTCCGCAATCCGGTTTCTACTGGACGACGTCACGCGACCTCCTCACCTGGGATCAGCCGCGCCTGCTCCTCGCTGGCTCCACGCTCTACGACGATCCCTGCACGGCCAAGGGCGACCTCATCGCTTATCCGTCGATTCTCGATCCACAGGCGACCGGCCGCAACTTCGACGATGTGGGCGACACCGCCCTCCTCACCTACGTGACGCTGCGCCGGGAGGGCTGCCAGGTGACCTCGGACCGGGACCTCGTCCGCAGACCATTGGCGCTCAAGGTCTGGCCGTAAGGCGGAAGCGGATCGTCATCACGGCCGGCCCGTATTCGGCATGGGGCGGACTTCGCCACCGAGATCGTGCCAGTGGAGAGGAACCCGCCGGGCCGGCGGCATCGCACGTCTCCGTGTCAGAACTTCACCAGTTCCACGCGCCGGTTCTTCGCCCTGCCCTCCTCGCTGCCATTGGAGGCGACCGGGCTGGCGGCCCCGAAGCCCTTGGCTCTCAGCCTCTCCTTCGCGACGCCCGACGCGATGAGCCTGGCCATGACCGCCCTGGCGCGGCCATCGGAGAGCGACTGGTTGTACCCGTCGGACCCGGTCTCGTCGGTGTAGCCGTTGATCGCCAGCTTGAGACCGGGATTCGTCTTCAGCAGGCTCGTCACCGCTTCGATCTGAGCCGCGGAATCCGGCAGGATCGCGGTCTTGTCGGTGGCGAAATTGACATGGATCACCGCCCGCCCGGTCTTGTCGATGTCCTGTTTCAGCTGCTCGGCGGGCAGCAGGGAGGCGGTCTGGGCGAACGGCTTCGTCTCGAGGATGGTCCAGCTCGCGTTGCTGCTGCCGGGGACGAAATGCACCCAGATCTGCCGGTCCGGACGGCGGATCACCCATGTCTGCGTCCGTTCGGAGTAGACGTTGCCGAGGCCTTCATACATGCCCATCTTGACCTCCTCCGGCAGGGTATCGGTCACTGAGGTGGGCATCTGGCTGTCGGTGAGCTTTCGTCCGCCCGCCTGGGTCAGCACGGCCTCGATGTTCTTCTTCAACTCATAGGACGAGTAGGTCTTACCGTCCTTGGCGCCGATGAGGGACAGGAAGACCTTGCCGTCGACATCGTGGAGCGCGGTGCCCGTCCAGAACGGAAAATGCCCGAATTCGCGGGACTCTGGCGGGTTCACCGGCTGGTAGCCCGCGGGCAGCGCGAAATAAGGAAAGCCGCCGAGGGGCACGGTCGAGACGGGAATGTCGTCGAGCGCCACGGCGCCCGGTATGGTCCCTCCCCCGGGAGACGATGGACCCGCGACCGGCTCGGCCCTGCTTTCGCTCACGGCATAGGTGAGCGCCAACAGAATCCAGACCAGCTTCAATGCTCTCATCATCCACTCCGGCACGATGACGGCGCCGACAGACCGGGCCGTCGTCGACGGACACTCGGGAAGGCAGGCCTTCAGGGGGCGGCAAGAGATGCCACCCCGGCGCCCGGTGTCGAGTCGGACGGATGTCCGATGGACCCCGACCGCCCCCTTTGCCGACCACGCGACCTTGCTGCCCTCGGCCGCACTGGCTATATTACTGGATACATCTGGAGCCGATCATGGGAAGTTCGCAGAATCGCGCCATCCGGAATTATCGCTCTCGCCTTGGCGAGCGTGGCCTCGCGCGTTTCGAAGTGCTCGGACGAGATACCGATCGCGACCTCATCCGGTCGCTCGCCAGACGCTTGTCCGAAGACACGCCCGAAGCCTCGGAGCTTCGTGCGACCGTCAGCCAGTCGATCGCTGGCGCTCCGCCCAAACCAGGCGGCATCCTCGCTGCGTTGCGGCGTTCGCCCCTGGTGAATGCGGAACTCGATCTTTCCCGCCCCCTTGAAGAGGGACGCAAGGTCGACTTATGACGCGCTATCTCTTGGACACCAACATCATCAGCAACGTCGTCAAGCCGCAGCCGTCGGACTCACTTCTGGCGTGGATGTCGACTCAGCGCGATGAGGACCTATTCATCGCGTCATTGACCGTCGCTGAAATCCGCCGCGGGATTTTGGAGAAGCCACGGGGGAAAAAGCGCGAGGCGCTCGAGAGATGGTTCTCCGGACCGGAAGGACCCCAAGCGCTGTTTATGGGCCGTGTCCTCTCGTTCGACGACAAAGCAGGCCTGATCTGGGCACAGCTGATGGCGGCGGGGAAAGCGGCCGGCAACCCGCGCAGCGGGCTCGACATGATCATCGCCGCAATCGCCGGTGCGAATGACTGCGTGGTCGTCACCGACAACGAAAAGGATTTCGCCGGAGTCGAAATCCTCAATCCTATGCGCGGAGCGATCTGATGCGGCGCCGGAATCCCGAAGGGCTCGAAACGGCGAATTTTATCCCACTCTCTCAGCGTGTCGTGGAGCGATCCGGCGCAACGACGGCATCAGGGGGAAGGGCGGCCCTTCACTCCCACTCGATGGTGCTTATCAGCCTTAGCTGTTTGATTTATATGGAAAAAATTTTCTTCGCTCTGAAAGCTTCCGTCGCTGAGACCGTCAAACGGGTATGGCTCTTGATTTCAAAAAGAAATTTGGGCGATTTGCAGATTTCTCGCTTTCGCAGACAATCGATATCAATCGGTCAACTTCTTCCGATCCTCCATCAGCCGTAGGTCTACCGACGTAATCAAAAATTACCGTCAGGCTTTAGCGGTGACAACCTAAAGAGACCCGGTCAACAATTAAGGTCCGCTCATCTCTGAGCAAAAAACTCACAGCCTTTCATTCGATTTCCAGAGCGCCATTTACTCCGTTGGCATCATCGATATCGACCAACTCGGCCAGCCGTTCAAAAGTCGCGATCAAGACCTCTATGAGGCGATCATAGAGATCGGTCAGTCCCACGCTGGCGTCGATGCCCAGCCGATCCACCACGGTTCTAAACACGGCACGCTGCCTCTCGGCCGAGGTCAGATGCGAGTAGGCGACCCGCAGGTCGTAGAGCACGTAGAGTGGGCTCAACAGGCTGTTGATGTCTTCCCCGGGTAGCGCGCGCTCCAACAAGCTTTGAAGGCGCTTGAGGCTGCCGAGGCTCTTAGGGTCACCGCCCAACGACTTGAGCACTTCCCCTAGCGCGGCGTTGTCGAAAGACTCGATGTAGATCTTGTTGAGGGTGTCGGCGACGTGGCGCCGCTCCTTCTCGGTGTCGACGACGGGCCCATTGAACGCAAGGGCTAGGTTCATGACCTCATCGTCCAGATGCGCGATCTTCTTGGTGAAGCGCTTGACATTCGCTTCGATGAAGGCCGACCTGGCCTTAAACAGGCGATCCTCCCGCGAGACCGCTGTGAAAACGCATTCGATCTGGCCTTCATAAAACTCGCTGCCGATCGAATGGTCGGAGGGGACGTTCTCCGAGCGGAGATAATACTGCTCGGATTCCGGCATCTTCGCGATGTCGCCCAACCACATTACCACCAGGCCGTTCTTGTTGATGCCGAACGAGATGTATTCCTCACCGGTATAGATCGTCCCGTAGGTCGTGGACGCGAATTGCACCCGATACGACGGCGAATTATCGTATTTAAGCAGAACGTCCCGCTTAAAGAATACGGGCGTCAGAAACCCAACGTCGAATGGTCGATGGAGGCCGGGGATGTAAAAATAGTCGTCAGGGTCATAAAGGAACGGCACCTTGGCGAATTTGAACTCGTTTTTGCGCTTCTTTCGCACGCAGGCGAAAACGGGCGAACCGGCTTCGACCGCGCGTTTATGGCAATCGATCAGCGCCAAACGGGATAAATCCGGTAGGTGGTCCTTACTGCAAGCTGAGCACCTAAGGACCGGCAGCCCATCGATTTGAATGCGAACGCCGGAGAATTCCTCGTCGTATCGGGAAAACTCCAAGTCGAGCAGCTTGCCGCAGTCGTCGCAGTAATTTCTCTGAACGAAGCCCGCCTCGGGGATGAGGTCTTTGATGTGCATCGTTTATCAGCTCGTCATAGGGTTTCGCGCAGGCGCTCGTTCACCGATTCCGGTTCCAAGAGGGCAAGAACGCGTCAGAATCACGAGCAGAAAGCGTGATCATTTTGCCGACTTCCGGCGTGTGCGCAGGCAGGTTCTCAATTTGCTTTTTAGCCTTCATCGACCATGATCCCATTCCTAACCTCTGCGTTTGGGCATATGCTTCCAAGAGGGGCACACCAGGGCTTCATCGCTAATCAACTTTTGGCTTAGACGCTTCGCTCCGGACAAGATAGTAAGTCATAGAAGGGTCCGCCGTGCCCGGGATTTCGACCGTCGCATTTTTTTGCGCAACAAGATTCAACTCGGCGAGTGCGGGACTAACGGCGTCATAGACGGTTTGTGTACATCCGAGCTCGTCGCGGTCGAAAACTTTCTCGATTTTGAAGGTCTGACTCACTGCCAGACTCAAAGGATCAATTTGTTCTTTGTAAGAAACCTCCCCAAGATGGACAAGCCGACGCGCTTTAAGAGCGCCTAACAGAACCGTTTGATCTGGTTGAGAGTGATGAGGCTGGTCGCGAGGCTGGTGAAGGCCTCGTAGATGTCTGCACGTCGCTCGTAGCGGACGGGCAGGCGGCGGAAGCGGTTGAACCACGCGTGGGTACGCTCGACGACCCAACGATGCCGACCGAGTTTCTCGCTGCTTTCGATACCCTTCCGCGCGATGCGCGGGACGATGCCCCGCGCCCGGCACTCATGGCGGCGGGGTCGGGCATCGTAGGCCTTGTCGGCGTGCAGCTTGTCCGGACGGCGTCGCGGTCGCCCTCGTCGACCACTCCGCAGAGGCGGAATGGCATCGAGGGTGGCCGCCATCATGACGGTGTCGTGTCTGTTGGCCCCGCTCAGGCAGAAGCCGAGCGGCGTGCCGCGCGCGTCGGTGACGAGGTGGCGCTTCGTGCCCGGCTTCCCCCGGTCCGTCGGGTTCGGGCCGGTGGCAGACCCCCTTTTTTAGCCGGGACAGACGCGCTGTCCAGGCAAGCCCGGTTCCAGTCGATCTCACCCGCTGCGTGCAGGCGCTCCAGCAGCACGTGATGCAGGCGGCTCCATACGCCCGCCGCTTGCCAGTCCCGCAGCCGCCGCCAGCAACTCATGCCGGAGCCGCAGCCCATCTCGGCCGGTAGCATCTCCCACGGCAGACCCGAGCGCAGCACGAACAGGATGCCCGTCAGGGCGGCCCGGTTCTCGATCGGACGACGCCCGCCCTTCGGACGGGGCCGAGGTGGCGGGAGGAGCGGAGCGATCTCATCCCAGAGATCATCGGGGAGAAGCGGTCTGGCCATGCCAAACCAACGCTGAACTTCCAGCTTCGTGCCGTTCTGTTAGACGCTCTAAGATCGAAATCCGACAACCGCTCATCTAAGGAATCATCCTCAATATCGATCCTGCGGCTCTCGAGATTCTCAGGATACTCGTCTCGAAGGCCCTCCAGATTGCGAGTCAGTTGTTGCGACCATCTAAAGACATCGCGAAACGCCGAAAAAATCAGAAGGGCAGCGTCACCGATAGTCTTGCTAAACGCAACATAGTTCTCTGGATAAATTTCACCGATCGACTGTATAACTGCGGTCTGAAACCATTCCACACGTAGATCACCTTCGGCATTGCCATATTTGGCGTTGAAGGCCGTGTTCCCGCGCAAATCAGCAAGCACGATATAATAAAGACCGGGTCGGAAGAGGGTTGAAGCTTCCATTTGGCGGACGCGCTTAATTGCATCGACCGCTGGCACGCGAGCATAAATCGGAATATTACTGAGAGCACCTTTGGGAAGATTGAGATATCGCTCCAACCCTTCGACATCGTCGTAGAGATCAAAATTGCTCGTCATCGCCCCCCCAGCTCCGTATAAAACTACCGTCAGACCCAGCGTTTCAATCTGACGGTAGTTTTCTCGACCGCTCGTTTCGGCCCACAAACTACCGTCAAAAACACCGTCTAAAGTTTTTGCTGCCCCGGATGCATTTTCGCAGTTCGGAATACACTCTACGGGAAATCAATAACTTAGAAAAAGGCGACAGGTCGATTGACGATGCACCGTGGATATTAGCCGAACCATCCCATAACCCTCTATTTTTCCTACGCTATTCCCCTCCAGAGCCCCCCTCAGTATCCCACACCCCTCACTCCCACTCGATCGTGCCGGGCGGCTTCGAGGTGATGTCGTAGGTCACCCGGTTGATGCCCTTCACCTCGTTGATGATGCGGGTGGCGACGCGGCCGAGGAAGGCCATGTCGAAGGGGTAGAAATCCGCCGTCATACCGTCGACGGAGGTGACTGCGCGGAGAGCACAGACATGGTCGTAGGTGCGGCCGTCGCCCATCACGCCCACCGTCTTCACCGGCAGGATCACCGCGAAGGCCTGCCAGATCGTGTCGTAGAGGCCGGCCTTGCGGATCTCGTCGAGATAGATCGCATCGGCTTTCCGCAAAGCCTCCAGCTTCTCGGCCGTGATGGTGCCGGGGCAGCGGATAGCGAGGCCGGGGCCGGGGAACGGGTGGCGGCCGACGAAGGCCTCGGGCAGGCCGAGCTCCTTGCCGAGCACCCGGACCTCGTCCTTGAACAACTCGCGCAGGGGCTCGACGAGCTGCATGTTCATGCGCTCGGGCAGGCCGCCGACATTGTGGTGGCTCTTGATCGTCACCGAGGGGCCGCCGGTGAAGGACACGCTCTCGATCACGTCGGGGTAGAGCGTCCCCTGGGCGAGGAACGCCGCGCCGCCGATCTTCTTCGCCTCCTCGTCGAACACGTCGATGAACAGGCGGCCGATGGTCTTGCGCTTGATCTCCGGGTCGCTGACGCCTTCGAGCTCGCCGAGGAACAGCTCCTGCGCCTGAACATGGACCAGGGGGATGTTGTAATGGTCGCGGAACAGCCGCACGACCTCATCGGCCTCGCCCATGCGGAGCAGGCCGTGATCGACGAAGACGCAGGTCAGCTGGTCGCCGATCGCCTCGTGGATCAGCACCGCCGCGACCGAGGAATCGACGCCGCCCGACAGGCCGCAGATCACCCGCTCCTTGCCGACCTGCTCGCGGATCTTGGCGATGGCCTCCTCGCGGTAGGCGCCCATGGTCCAGTCACCGGTGCAGCCGGCGATGTCGCGCACGAAGTTGCGGATCAGCAGGGCGCCGTGCGGGGTATGGGCCACCTCCGGGTGGAACTGGACCGCGTAGTAGTTGCGCGACTCGTCGGCCACCGCCGCGAAGGGCGCGTTCTTCGACAGGGCGACGGTGGTGAAACCGTCGGGGAGCTTGGTCACCCGGTCGCCGTGGCTCATCCAGACCGGATAATGCTCGCCCACATGCCAGACGCCCTTAAACAGGGGACAGTCCGAAATGATCTCGATCTCGGCGCGGCCGAACTCGGCATGGTGCCCGCCCTCGACCTCGCCGCCGAGCTGGGCCGCCATGGTCTGCTGGCCGTAACAGATGCCGAAGACCGGTACGCCCGAATCGAACACCACCTGGGGCGTGCGGGGCGAGGCCTCGGTCGTCACCGATTCGGGGCCGCCGGAGAGGATCACACCCTTCGGCTTCGATTCGGCGAAGGCCTCGGCCGCCTTGGTGAAGGGGACGATCTCGCAATAGACCCCCTCCTCACGCACGCGCCGTGCGATGAGCTGGGTCACCTGGCTGCCGAAATCGACGATGAGGATCTTATCGTGGTCGGTATTCATGGATCGGAGTTAGACGAGGCCCCGCCATGGTGCAACGCGCAGCGTCCGCAGGGCACACGTCGCCCACATGCATCGGGCGTGGCCTCTGCCTAGCGAAAGACGGAAGGCGGGATAATTAACAAAGGATTCACACAATCTGCGCGATTCATCCCGCCCTTCCAACAGACAGGAGCTTACGCAATGAGAGCAACCCTCTTCGGATTGGCAGCCATCACCCTCGCCGGCATCGGCTCGGCATCGGCTCTGCCGCTCGCCGGCATGACCCTTTCCGCTCCCGCCACCGCGATCGAGCAGGTGCGGGTCGTCTCGCGCACCGTCGTCAGGGGCCCCCGTTGCCGGACGGTCGTGACGAAGCGTCGGGGTCCATATGGCCGGGTGACGATGGTGCGTACGCGCCGCTGCTTCTGAGCACCGACCTTCGCGCCATCGACTCGGTGGCGCGAAGGCGCTGCTGGAATGGCTCGCTCTCAGAGCCATTCCAGCGGCTTTCACGCCTGGAGGAAGCCACGATGGCGACGGTGTCGTCGGCCGCCCGGCAAGGAGGGCTGGCGGTCGAGGCGCATCAGCCGCGGCGTTCCAGAGTGGCGACGTAGAAGCCGTCCGTGCCCGTGAGGGCCGGACTCATCTGCAGGCCGTGCTCGGTGAACCGCACCACCCCGGCGAGGCCCGGCGCATGGTCGGCGGCGATCTTCTCGGCCGGTAGGACCGTCAGCCCGCCATTCGCCCGTGCGAGGATGCCGTCGATGGCGGCGTCGTTCTCCTCCCGCAGCAGGGAGCAGGTGATGTAGGTGATCCGCCCGCCCGGCCGCACCAGGCGCGAGGCCCGGTCGAGCACCTCGGCCTGGTCCGTGACACGCGCGCTGAGGGAGCCGGGACGCAGCCGCCACTTGGCGTCGGGATTGCGCCGCCATGTCCCCGAGCCGGTGCAGGGCGCGTCGACCACCACCCGGTCCACGGTACCGTCGAGGTCGCCGAGCACATCGGCCCGCGCGCGTCCGGCGCGCGGAGTGCGGATCTCGGCCTCGGCACCGGAGCGGCGCAGCCGGTCATGAATCGGCGCGAGCCGGCGTGGGTCGTCGTCGGTGGCGATGAGCCGCCCACCATTGCCCATCATCGCCGCGAGGGCGAGGGTCTTGCCGCCGCCGCCCGCGCAGAGATCGACCACGGTCTCGCCGGCGCGCGCGCCGGTCAGGGCGCCGGCGATCTGGGAGCCCTCGTCCTGGATCTCGTACCAGCCGTCAAGGAATTCCGGCTCCACATGCAGGGCGGGACCTCGACCATCCTCGCCGATGGGAATGCGCAGGCCATTCGGGGCATGCGGCGTCACCGCCGGCGTCAGATGCGCGAGCCCGGCCAGGGCCGTCTCGCGATCGCGCTTGAGGGTGTTGACCCGGATATCGAGGGGCGCGCGGCGGGCGAGCGCACGCAGCTCATCGAGCAAGGTATCGCCGAACAGGTGGCCGAGTGAAGGCAGGATCCAGTCCGGCACGTCGCCGGCCACATGGGGCGGTGCATCGGCGAGCGAGCCCTCGGTGACTGCCTTGCGCTCCGCATCGGTCAGGGGATCGGGCGCGAAGCGCTCGCCGGAGAACAGCTCGGCGATGGTGGGCGCCGCGAGTCCGTGCTGCAGCCGCAGCATGCCGATGAGGATGGCGCGCGGGGCCTCGTCCCCCATGATCCAGGCGGATGAAGCCCGGCGGCGCAGGGCGTCGTAGACGAGGCTCGCGATGGCCGCGCGGTCGCCGGAACCGGCGAAGCGATGGGCGAGGCCCCAATCCTTGAGGGCATCCGCGGCCGGACGGCGTCGCCCGGCAATGTCGGCGAGCACTTCGATGGCGGCGGAGAGACGGGCGGGAGGGGTCAGGACGAAATCCTCAAGGTTAGGGAAGGGTGACCGCGGTCGATCGTCGCCGCGATACGGTCACGCTTTGAGCCGGGGTTGGACACATTACAGCCGAGCTTCCGGCGAGATCAGCCCTCAGACAGGCAGGGTGGCGGATCTGTCTCGTGGCCTTGCTGCGCCAGAGCCCACTGCGTCAACGTACGGAGCTTCGCAATCGTCATGTCGCCCATCATTCCCCTGACCCTCGCGGGCATCGTCCTCATGAGCGTCGCCGCCTGCTCCACCGCCCCCGCCATCGATCTGACGCCTCCGCCCCAGCGCCCCTACGATGCAAAAACTCAGCTGGAATACGGCAACCCGCCCCCGCCGCCGCCGGCCCCGCGCTACTGAGCGACCGACTTTCGGGGCCGCCGCTTAGGACGCCTCACGGGCGCGGCGGTTCTCGTAGGCCTTCAGATGCGTGTAGACCCGGTCGAGCATCGGGTGCGCGCCCTCTCGCCCGCGGGAGATGAGATCGCCGATGATGTGATCGGCCTCGATCCGCGCCTGGTTTTCGATGTCACGCAGCATCGAGGCGGTGAAGGCCGACCCCTGCGCGGTCAGCGTCGCCTGCGTGTTCCGCATCACCTTGTCCCGTGGCGCATATCCGGCATCCTCGGCGATCCCACGGCATTCCTCCATCAGCGCCTCGATGAAGGCGAGACCGCCCGACGCGGCGACGATGTCGCCGACCGTCGACCGCATCAGGCAGGTCGCCCCGGCGAGGGTCGCCAGGAACGTCCACTTCTCCCACATTTCGAGAACCATCGCCTCGCTCAGACGGGCCTGGAACGCGACGCCCTGCATCAAGGTTTCGATCCGCTCCACCCGCTCGGAAGGGCCGCCGGCCCGCTCGCCATAGGTGAGGCTATGGAGCGGGCTCATCATGCGGATCTCGCCATCCGCCGTCACCGTCGCCGCGATGGCGCAGGAGCCGCCGAGAACCCGCTCCGGCCCGAAAGCGGCGTCGAGGATGTCGAGATGGCGCAAGCCGTTGAGGACGGGCAGCACAAGCGTCGTGGGACCGACGGCCGGTGCCACGTCGGCGATGGCGGCGTCGAGGTCGTAGGCCTTGCAGCTGAGGAGGACGATATCGAAGCCGCCGCCCTTCCCCGCCGCGAGATCGGCGGCCGTGAGCGTCGCCGGTTCGGCGATGTGAACGTCGCCCACAGGGCTTTTCACCCGGAGCCCCGACGCGGCCAGAGCCTCGGCCCGGGCCGGCCGCACGAGGAAGGTGACGTCCTTGCCCGCCTCGACGAGGCGCGCTCCGAAATATCCGCCGGTTGCACCGGCGCCGACGACGAGCACGCGCATGGGACGATCCTCAACCTCGATAAGTCTCCCTCTTTACCGGACGAGGGCGGCGACTTTCCAGGCGTGAACGGAAATTCCGAACCTCAGACCCCGATCGGAGCGAGGAAGACGCGCACCGCGAAGACGATCCACATCACCAAAAGCACCAGCGCCCCGAGCGTGTAGGCCTGGAAGCGGTAGGGGACGTGGTTCGAGGTGACGTAGACGCCCGCATGAATGGCGCGGGACGCGACGAAGATCCAGGCCAGGACCACGAAGAGAAGATCGGCCTTCTTCGTGTAGAGGGCCAGCGGCACCAGTGCGAAGAACAGCACCGGCAGCTCGAACTGGTTCGAGAACGCATTGGCTGCCTGCTGCGCGCGGGGCGGCCAGTTGCGCTGGCCCATCGAGACCTCGCCGGCCTTCACCGAGCCGGCCCTGACCTCCGCCAGGCGCACGCGGCCGAGCCAAAACATCAGCACGAAGATCAGCAGAACCTGCGCGAAGACGGGGGCGAGGATGGCCTGGACGGTCATGAAGAAGCCTGTTGGTCCGCATCACCGGCCGAGGGCGGCGAGCGGACCGTCGCAGGCGAGCACGATGGCGGGCGGTTTAAACGGGTTGGACGAACGGTGGATGAGGCGCGCGACACTCGGCCATGCGTCTGACCCGATCAGCACGCCATCGAGGCCGAATGCCAGTCCGATCCGCGCCGCCACCGGCCAAAGCCGGGCGACGGGACGGATCGGACTGCGTTTCGCGCTCAGGCGCGGCTGGGGTAGTTCGGGCTCTCGCGGGTGATGGTCACGTCATGGACGTGGCTCTCGCGCAGGCCTGCATTGGTAATGCGGACGAACTGCGCCTTGTCCTGGAACTCGGGGATGGTCGGCGCGCCGACATAGCCCATGGCCGCACGCAGGCCGCCGGCGAGCTGGTGCAGCACCGCCGCCACCGGTCCCTTGTAGGGCACCTGACCTTCGATCCCCTCGGGGACGAGCTTGTGGGTGTCGCTGACCTCGGCCTGGAAGTAGCGGTCGGCCGAGCCGCGCGCCATGGCGCCCACCGAGCCCATGCCCCGGTAGCTCTTGTAGGAGCGGCCCTGGTGCAGGAACACCTCCCCCGGCGCCTCGTCGGTTCCGGCGAGCAGCGAGCCCAGCATCGCCACGGAAGCACCGGCCGCGATCGCCTTGGCGAGATCGCCCGAGAACTTGATTCCGCCATCGGCGATGACCGGCACGTCGGCCCGGTCGGCCGCCTCTACCGCTTCCATCAGAGCGGTGAGCTGGGGCACGCCGACGCCGGCCACGATGCGGGTGGTGCAGATCGAACCCGGGCCGATACCGACCTTGATCGCATCCGCGCCGGCATCGATCAGCGCCTGGGCGCCGTCGCGGGTGGCGACGTTGCCGGCCACGATCTGCACGGTGTTGGAGAGCTGCTTCACCCGGCGCACGGCGTCGAGCACCTTGATCGAATGACCGTGGGCGGTGTCGACCACGATCACGTCGCAGCCGGCATCGATGAGACGCTCGGCCCGCTCGAAACCGTTATCGCCGGTGGTGGTGGCGGCGGCGACCCGGAGGCGGCCCTGCTCGTCCTTCACCGCGCCCGGATAGGCCACCTGCTTCTCGATGTCCTTCACCGTGATCAGGCCGATGCAGCGGTAATGGTCGTCGACCACGAGAAGCTTCTCGATGCGGAACTGATGAAGCAGGCGCTTGGCCTCCTCCTGGTTCACGCCCTCGCGCACGGTGATGAGCCGGTCGCGGGTCATCAGCTCGGCGACGGTCTCGGAGGGGTTCGTCGCGAAGCGCACGTCGCGGTTGGTGAGGATGCCGACGAGCTTGCCGCGCGAGCCGTTGGGGCCGCGCTCCACCACCGGAATGCCGGAGATGCGGTTCTGCTTCATCAGCGAGAACGCGTCCGCCAGGGTCTCGTCGGGATGGATGGTGATCGGGTTGAGCACCATGCCCGATTCGTACTTCTTGACGAGGCGGACCTGCTCGGCCTGCTCGGCCGGCTCGAGATTGCGGTGGATCACGCCCATGCCGCCGTTCTGGGCCATGGCGATGGCCATGGGCGCCTCGGTGACGGTGTCCATGGCCGAGGCCAGGATCGGCATGTTGAGGTGGATCGAGCGGGTCAGCCGCGACGCGATGCTGACCTCGGTGGGCATCACCGAGGATGCGGCGGGGCGGAGAAGCACGTCGTCGAAGGTCAGGCCCTCGATGATGGAATCCGCGGTGATACGAGCCATGTG
The DNA here is from genome assembly GCF_054817845.1 of Methylobacterium sp. CM6241. Lineage (NCBI taxonomy): Bacteria > Pseudomonadati > Pseudomonadota > Alphaproteobacteria > Hyphomicrobiales > Methylobacteriaceae > Methylobacterium > Methylobacterium sp. CM6241. The sequence continues at coordinate 1,957,532 of NZ_CM139246.1, read as the reverse complement.
CCAACTCCCGAAACGGTGAGAGGCGCCGGACTGGAAACAGCTGTCGGCGCCGAATGCGTTGGCACGGCGCAGTATCATGGGGCCGGACCCTGCGCAAAGGCAGGATCGCGGCATCGCAATGGAAAACTCAGTTGATCGGGTCGCGGGGGCCCTTGTCGGTCCATTCCGGCGGCAGGCCGATATAGTCGCCGACCATACCGTCGATGCCGGGCGCGCGGCCGAACTGCTCGCAATCCGGATCGAGCGGAGCCTCGCCGAGGGTGGTGATGCGGATACGATTCCAGCTCGGGATCGACAGCGGCTCCTTGAACGGGTCGCGTCCGGTCACGAGGAGCGTGCCGAAATCCTGGCCGAATTCACCCGCCAAGTCGTAGGCGTCCCCGGCCGCCGAGAAGCGGGCCTGGTTGGTGAAGGCGTTGGCGCCGCCACCCCAGATCATCGCCGCCCGCTGCTGGTGACGGCTGTCGAGGGCTTCGGCCTCGATGGTGATGCTGCCGAGGCCGATGGGAATACGCGGGATCGGCACGCGGCCGACAGCAGTGGCGAAACCGACGCCGAGCTGGGACGCGACGGTGATTCCCGCCGAGGTGGCGATGGTCGCGCCGGCGGCCGGGACGTTGGTGAGTTCCACACGGGTGACGGCGGACCGGATCGTGAGATCGGCCTTCTTGGTGGAGACCACGTCGTAGCGCAGCGACAACTCGTAGCAGAGCGCACGGTCGGCCGCGTTGGCGATCAGGCGGCGCTCGACGCTGTTGAGACCGGGGCCGGAGATCGATTCCGGAAACGCCGCCGGGATGATGCGGACCGTCCGCGTCGCCGCGAGGGTCGGCTGATCTGCATAGAGTTTCGCCCCGGTCGCCACTTCGGTGCTTCCATTGAGGCGGTCGTAGCGGGTGAGCGACCCGCTTTCATTGAGAATGACGGTGCCGCAACCGGCGACCATGAGCAGCAGGCCCAGAGCCCCACCGATGAGGGGCGAGCGTCGACAGGTTTCGAACCGCGAGGGCATTCAATATCTTTCGCGCAAAATGGCGGCGGTGGCTCGCTCGACCGACGTGATACGAGACAGCCGAATTGTTGCTGAGCTTAAGGCCGTATCGACGCCCCCGAAAGCCGGCCATGCCGGCCTGACGACTTGAAGCCCGCACCTGTGGCTCGTGGGTCACGGTCGTCCACCACGTGCGACACCGCACGCCTCATCCACAGCCACCATCATTTGTGTGCATGTTCGTTCGAGAGCCGAGTTGCGCCCCCCTCGACGCCGTGACGGAACCGGGCAGCCTTAGCCGCGCTACCTACGCGATCCCCATGCGCCCATCCCAAATCGTCCCCCTCGTCGTTGCAACGGCCCTGTTCATGGAGAACACCGATTCCACGGTGATCGCCACGGCCCTGCCGGCCATCGCCCGCAGCCTCGGCGAGGATCCGATCGCCCTGAAGCTCGCGCTCACGGCGTATCTCGTCAGCCTCGCGATCTTCATCCCAATCAGCGGCTGGATGGCCGACCGCTATGGCGCGCGCACGATCTTTCGCGCCGCCCTCGTGGTGTTCATGGCGGGGTCGCTGGCCTGCGCCGCGTCCGATTCGCTCGGCGCCTTCGTCGCCGCGCGCGCGTTCCAGGGCATTGGCGGGGCGATGATGGTGCCGGTCGGCCGTCTCGTCATCCTCCGGGCGGTGCCGAAGAGCGAACTCGTCAGCGCCCTCGCCTACCTGACGATCCCGGCCCTGATCGGCCCGATCATGGGGCCGCCGCTGGGTGGGTTGATCACGACCTACCTCGACTGGCGCTGGATCTTCTTCATCAACATCCCGATCGGCCTGGCCGGAATCGTGCTGTCCACGATCTATTTCGAGAACATCCGCGAGCCGACCCGGCCGCCCCTCGACGTCCTCGGGTTCCTGCTATCCGGAACAGGACTCGCCACGCTGATGCTCGGCCTCGCCTCCCTCGGGCGTCATCTCCTGCCGGATTACGTGTCCTGGGGCTGCCTCGGCGGCGGCGCGATCCTGCTCGCGCTCTACCTCGCCCATTCCCGCCGGGTCGAGCATCCGGTGATCCGCCTCGATCTGCTGAGATACCCGACCTTCCGGGCGGCGGTGACGGGCGGCAGCCTGTTCCGCATCGGCACCGGGGCGATCCCGTTCCTGCTGCCGCTGATGCTGCAGATCGGCTTCGGCCTCGATCCGCTGCAATCGGGCCTTCTCACCTTCGCCGCGGCGGCCGGCGCGCTCCTCATCAAGATCATCGGGCCGCGCATCCTGCGAGCCTACGGCTTCCGCCGGGTGATGCTGTTCAACGCCGTCGTCGCCTCTTGCTTCCTCGCGGTGAACGGCCTGTTCACGGCGCAGACGCCGCATTGGCTCATCATCGGCATCCTGCTGGTCGGCGGCTGCGTCAGGTCGCTGCAATTCACCTGCGTCAACGCCATCGCGTATGCCGATCTCGACAAGCGGGAGATGAGTTCGGCGACGAGCCTGGCGAGCGTGGCGCAGCAATTGTCGCTCAGCCTCGGCGTCTCCATCGGAGCCCTGGCACTGGAGACGGCCGCGTCGCAGCATGGCCGCACAACCATCGAGGCCGGCGATTTCTCGCCCGCCTTCCTCACCGTCGCGCTGATCTCGTCCGCTTCCCTCTTCGCCTTCCTGCGGCTGAAGCCAGATGCGGGCGCGGAGGTGTCGGGTCAGCGTCTCGCGTCGAAGGGCGTTTAGGCCGCCGCGCGGCTCGACGGCCGGGCGGGGCTGCGCTTCGGCCCCTTCGCGGATTTCGCATTGGCGTTGGCGGATTGCGGCCGGGCAGGCGCGCGCACGGGCGCTTCGCGGCTGGATTGGCGCCAGCCCTGCCAGCTCCAAGCCCCCGGACCGGTGAGGGCATAGATCAGGAAGCCACCGGCGAGGCCGAGATCGGCGAGGAACAGAGTGCGCTCGGTCATCGCCGAGGCGCCGGAATAGGCCCAGAACCCGTGCAGCAGCACCGCCATCGCGACGGCGAACCCCGCCAGGGCGAAACCGGTGATACGCGGCAGGACGCCGAGGATCAGCGCCAACGGCCCGAAGACCTGGACCACCACGGCTGCGGTGGCGACGGCGTTGGGTGACGGCATCCCGGCCCCGGCCAGCGCCAGCGCGAAGCCCGAGACGTTGAGCGCACGCGCGATGCCGGTGGGCAGCAGCGCCGCCGCCAGCAACAGGCGCGACGCAAGGAGGATTCCGTCCTGGCTCCGACCGAACACGCGCGAACTCCGTCCCTGACCCATCGAGATCGGGAGAATGCGCGAGACCGGCTGAAGACGGCGTTAAGGGGTGTCAACCGGGCTCATTCACCTGGGGAAACAGGCGAATCGGACATGGCTATGGAGAGGGGAACAAGATCGGCCCGTAATCCTGGGCGCCATGCAGGATGTGGACGATGTCGATCGTCGCGGCACCGACACGATAGAACATGAGATAGTTTCCATACGTCCGGACCCGGATGCCCCTGCGCTCGTATCGCCGCACAACGGGGAAACCGAGAGGCGCATCGGCCAGACGTTCGGAACAGGCGATCAACGCCTGGACGAAAGCGGCGGCGCGAGCCGGATTGTCGCTGGAAATGTAATCGCCGATCCGTTCCAGATCCGCTTCGGCGGTTTCGGCGAAGACGACGATCATGCCTCGGTGACGGTCGACCGGTTGCCGTACCGTGTCGCCAGACGCGCGGCGACTTCGCTTGCCGGGTTGAGCCGGCCTTCATCGGCATCGGCAAGTCCGCGCTCGATGGCAGCGTCGAGCGCCGCCAGTCGATTCTCCCGCTCCTCCAAGAGGCGCACGCCCTCGCGCAACACGTCGCTACGGGATTGGAAGCGCCCGTTCTCCACGAGTGTTGAAACGTAGCTCTCGATCCTGGGGCCGAGGTCGGCACTTATCGGCATCGCCGCCGCTCCATGTCTACCGGAGGTCATGGTCTAGGACCGGTCATCGCCCGATCATCGCTATCAGGTATCCCCTATGCGGCGAAGGACATTTCGCCGACGCGCCGCTCCCCCCCGACGAAACCGGCTGAAGACGGCGTTAAAGCTTGGAGCCGGCGCTCACTCGCCCGGGGAGCGACGCTCCGCCTTCGCCAGCGAGCGCTCATGCAGCAGAACTGCGAGCCAGCCGAGGCCGACGGCGAGTAACGGCGTGAAGACGAAGGCGATCGCGTAGGAGGTGCTCATTGATCGAGCCCTTTCAGGACACGGCGTGCAGCCAGATGTAGGCCTCCGGCGCCGAGAATCCAAACGAGGACGCCGCCGATCATCTCGAACGGCCCAGACAGGGCTCGAAAATTTCCTACATTGTACAGGAAGCCCGCGACCGGCGTGGCGATCCCGACCGTGAAGCACGCCGTCGAGGCCCGGTCCAACGCGTTGGCGAGCAGCTTCGTCTGCTCGATCATAGATGGCTTCATCGGATCGCCCGCTTTTCCATCAACGACAAGCGTGGCAGACTCGAAGTTCAACTTATGGTCGCCGTCGAACCGGTGCGTTCCTCACCCCGACACCCCACCCCGGAACAACCGCCCGCGCTCGGTCCAGGCGACGACGAGAAGCGCGGAGCCACCGAGTCCGGCATAGCCGATACCGAGGGGAAGCACGGTGCCGTCGAAGGCCTGGCCGATGACGAAACCGCAGAAAGCGCCGAGGATCGTCGTGTAGAAACCGAGGAAGGACGAGGCCGTGCCGGCGATCTCGCCGAGGGGCTGCAGGGCCAGCGCGTTGAAGTTCGGCATGGCGAAGCTGATCATGAACTGGTTGCAGGCGAGCACCGTCAGGAACAGCCACAAAGGCGGATGCCCGGCATAGGCGAGACCGATTGCGACCTGGGTCAGCGCCACCGCCACGAACAGGGTGAGCCCCACATGCGAGAGCGGTCGCATCCCGAGCCGTCGCACCAGGCGGGCATTGACCAGCGTCGCCGCCCCCATGGCCCCGGCCACGAGGGCGAAGGCGAGCGGGAACAGCGCGCCGAGCTGGTAGAGCCCGGTATCGAAGACCTGCTGGGCCGAGCCGACATAGCCCATGATACAGCCGGTCAGCAGCCCGAGGGCGGTGGCATAGCCGACCGCCACTCGGGTGCGGAAAGTCAGCGCGACCGCCTGACCGATGGAGCGCAGCGAGAGCGGACGCCGGTATTCCGGGTGCAGCGTCTCCGGCATGCGCCAGGAGAACCAGAGGGTGAGGATGCCGGCCAGGGCCAGCATGGACACGAAGACATAGTGCCAGGAGCCGAGCAGCAGCATCGCCCCGCCGATGGCGGGCGCGATCATCGGCACGATGAGGAACACCATCATGATCAGCGACATGACGCTGGCCATTTCGCGCCCCGAATATCGGTCGCGCACGATGGCGGTGGAGAGGACGCGCCCGCCCGCCGCCCCGATCCCCTGGATGATGCGGGCGGCCAGCAACCACTCGAAGGACGGCGCGACCATGGCGAGCGCCGTGCCCGCCCCGTAGACCGCAAGACTGCCGAGCAGCACGCGCCGACGCCCCAGCGCATCCGAGACCGGCCCGTAGACGATCTGGGCCACGCCGAACCCGATCATGTAGACATAGACGAGAAGCTGCAGCGCATTCGGATCGGCGACCGAGAACCGCGCCTGGATCGCCGGAAAGGCCGGCAGCAGGTTGTCGATGGAGATGGCGGTCACCGCCATCATCAGGGCGACAATGCCGACGAATTCGCCGAAGCCCGGACCGTTCCAGACCGGTCCGACGGGCGGGAGAGCCCGTGCCGATCCCGGCTGATCACTCGGCGGAACCGGCCTCGAGGGTACAGTCACTCGTCTTGAGCCTCTTTGCGATCGCCGGCTCCCGGGCCGGCGATATCATGGTGGAAAGTGCGCGGCCGGACCTTCGGTTGCGCGCCCCTTCGCTGGGATGCGCGTTCGAGACGAGGCTCCGTACCGGCGGCGACGATGGTCACCCGATCGCATCCCGGTTGCCCGGCATCGTCGCCCGCCATGCCGAGTGGCGTTACTGGCTGCCGCCCGCCACCTGACCGAGCTTGTCGATGTTCTGGGTGACGAGGGCGATGTTGCCGTCGGACGGCTTCTTCGGCTCACCGGCGGCGATCGCCTCGTTGATGTCCTTCAGCGCGGCGGCCTTGTCCTTCGGCTTCATCTTCTTGTCGGCCTCGACGGCGGTAAGCTGCTTCTTCAGCAGGGGCACGACGCCGACATAGGTCTTCGTCTCGGGGTCGATGCCTTCCAGCACCGCCTCGACGCTGTCGGCCGCGTCCTGCAGGTCGTCGACGCTGGCAAAGCCGTTCTTCTTCGCGATCGCCACGGCCTGGGCCTGAACCTTCGGATCAGGCTTGTCCGCGTTGCCGCCAGGGAGTTTCGCCAGCTCGGGCTGCGCGGCCACGAGGCCGTCGATCAGCGCCTGGGTCAGGGCGACCTCCTTCTGCTCCTCGGCCTCGGGGGCCTGAGCGGGAGCGGCGGGGGCTGGGGCGGCTTTGGCGGGTGCCGGCGCCTTCTGCGGCGCCTGGGCGAAGCTGACCTGCGAGACCAGGGCGGAGGTACCAAAGGCGAGGGACGCTGCCAGCAGGGCGCGAGTGGTGCGGCTCATGGATGTCTCTTCCTGTTGCGTGGTTGGGGAAGGGCCGTCATCGGCGGAGCGGGTCCGACCGTGACGGATGGCTTCGTCCGTCGGCACGAAGGCGGGCCATGTTGCCGAGCTTCGGGGCGAAACAGTGATCTCGGCGCCCAGGCCGATCACGGTTTCGCGGGAATGCCGGTGATGTCGACCGGGGGGTGGCGCTCCCGCGCAACCACGCCACATTCCCGCGCAACCTTGGCAGGATCGCAGCCGACGGATCACCGCGCCCTATGCTCTCACGCTTCCTCGCCGGCGCTTGCGCCATGTTGATGCTGCTCGGCGCGGCGACTGCGCAGGAGCGTGCTCCCGGCGCGGCCATCGACGGCGAAACGGAGGCGTTCTCACGCAAGGCCGCCGCTTTGATGGAATCCCATGCGGATGGCGGCGTCTTCTCGGGTGCCGTCATCGTGGCGCGGGACGGCATCCCTCTGTTCCGCCACGCCTACGGCATGGCCGACCGCGAATGGGCGATTCCCAACACGCCGGACACGGTGTTCCGCATCGGCTCCATCACGAAGCAGTTCACCGCGGCGGCGATCCTGAAACTCGCCGAGGCCGGTTCCCTCTCCCTCGACGATCCCGCCATCCGCTACCTGCCCGAACTGCCGCCGGCCTGGGCGCCGATGACGATCCGGATGCTGCTCAACCACAGTTCCGGCCTGCCCAACGTCACCGCCCTGCCGGGCTATGCGACGCAACTCGGGCGGATCGAGCGCTCGCCGATGGAGACGGTGGGCCTCCTCTACCGCGAGGACCTGCTGTTCCCGCCGGGGAGCGGCCACGAATACAGCAATACCGGCTACATCCTCCTCGCCGGCTTGATCGAGCGGATCACCGGCCAGAGTTTCGCGCGCTATCTCAACGACGCTGTCCTGGGGCCGGCCGGATTGGCCTCGACCCGGGACGCCGATCCCGGCGCCATCCTCCCCCGGCGCGCCAACGGTTACCGCCGCGTCTCTGGCGAATGGCGCCACGCCCTGCCCCTGGCCGCCAGCGCCCCGTCGGGTGCCGGCATGCTGGCCTCGACCCTCGACGACCTCGTCGCCTGGGACAGGGTGCTGTTCTCCGGCCCTGTCCTGTCGGAGGCGTCGCGCCGGGCCATGGTGACGGATTACGGCCACGGCTACGGCCTCGGTTTGTATATCGGCACGGCCTACGGGCACCGTCTGTGGTCGCATGGCGGGTTCATCAGCGGGTTCAGCGCGATCAAGGATTCCTACCCCGATCTCGGCCTCACCATCGTGGTGCTCGGCAATTCCGAGATCGTGCCGGCCCAGGCCCTCTCGCGACAACTCGCGGCCCTCTATCTGGGCGAGCCGGCGCGCACCGAAATCAGCGTCGGACCGACCGTTCTCGACCGCTATGTCGGCTTCTACCGGACGGGCCCGCGCTCGGTCCTGGGCGTCACCCGCGACGGCGACCGTCTCACGGCGCAGGCGGTCGGTCAGGGATCGACCGAGTCCCGCATCACCCTCGTCGCCGAGAGCGACAGGGTCTTCGCGGCGGAGAACGGCGCGATCCGCGTGGCTTTCGACATCGAACCGGACGGACGCGCCACGGGCGTGATGATCCACCGCGACGGCATCGAACGGGCAGGCCCCCGGATCGACCGGGCCATCGCCCGGCGGATCACCGCACGCCGCTTCACCCGGCTGCCGTCGGGACGGTGAATGTCTTCCCTGACCTTAAACTCGGGTTGATACCGTCCGGTTTGTGGGGACTTTCACGCCGGTTCCGACACTCTGACCGTCATTCCGGGTCGCCGAAGGCGAGCCCGGAATCCAGAACCGCTACGGATGCCAGCATCGTCGCTGGGTCGGTCGCATGATCGAGCCGTCCTCGAGACTCGTGGCGGATCTGGATCCCGGGCTCCGCTACGCGGCCCCGGGATGACGGCAGGTCCCGCTCATTGTCATGCCGAACCCTATCGACCCGAGTTCGAAGGTCTCCGCGCCCGCCCACGGCATCGCCAGACCGCTGCAGAGGGGCTAGACTGCCTCAGCGCGTAGCTCCCCGCCACAGAAGCGGGACCACGCGCCGACCCGCTCGATGCCGTCGATCCGAGCCGGTTAGGCCAAAAGTCTATCTTGATTTGGCAATCCGCCCGGCTTCTGCTGGCGCACACAAGAACAACACGGAGGAAACGCACATGAACAAGCCAGAATTCCTGTCGTCAGGTACCAAGGCGCCCTTCTCGGCCCGCTACGAGAACTTCATCGGCGGCCAGTGGGTCGCCCCCGTCGCCGGCCGGTATTTCGAGAACACCTCACCGGTCACCGGCCGCGTCATCTGCGAGGTCGCCCGTTCGGACGCGCAGGACGTGGAGAAGGCCCTCGATGCGGCCCATGCCGCCAAGGAGGCCTGGGGCCGCACCTCGCCGGGCGAGCGCGCCCTCATCCTCAACCGCATCGCCGACCGGATGGAGGAGAATCTCGACCTGATCGCCCTCGCCGAGACCTGGGACAACGGCAAGCCGATCCGCGAGACGACCAACGCCGACATCCCGCTGGCCATCGACCATTTCCGCTACTTCGCCGGCTGCGTCCGTGCCCAGGAAGGCTCGATCTCCGAGATCGACCACGACACCGTCGCCTACCATTTCCACGAGCCGCTCGGCGTCGTCGGCCAGATCATCCCGTGGAATTTTCCCATCCTGATGGCGGTGTGGAAGCTGGCGCCCGCGCTCGCTGCCGGCAATTGCGTGGTGCTCAAGCCCGCCGAGCAGACCCCAGCCTCGATCCTCGTCGTGGCCGAGCTCATCGCCGACCTGCTGCCGCCCGGCACCCTCAACATCGTCAACGGCTTCGGCCTGGAATGCGGCAAGCCGCTCGCCTCCTCGCCCCGCATCGCCAAGATCGCCTTCACCGGCGAGACGACGACGGGCCGCCTCATCATGCAATACGCCTCGCAGAACCTCATCCCGGTGACGCTGGAACTCGGCGGCAAGTCGCCGAACATCTTCTTCGCCGATGTGGCCAACGAGGATGACGACTTCTTCGACAAGGCCCTCGAAGGCTTCACCATGTTCGCCCTCAACCAGGGTGAGGTCTGCACCTGCCCGAGCCGCGCGCTGGTGCACGAATCGATCTACGACCGCTTCATGGAACGGGCGATCAAGCGCGTCGAGGCCATCGTCCAGGGCTCGCCCCTCGACCCGACCACGATGATCGGTGCCCAGGCCTCCGGCGAGCAGCTCGAGAAGATCCTGAGCTACATCGACATCGGCAAGCAGGAAGGCGCCAAGGTCCTCACCGGCGGCGAGCGCAACACCCTCGAAGGCGACCTGGCGGAAGGGTTCTACGTGAAGCCCACCGTGTTCCAGGGCCACAACAAGATGCGCATTTTCCAGGAGGAGATCTTCGGCCCCGTCCTCTCGGTGACGACCTTCAAGGACGATGCCGACGCGCTCTCGATCGCCAACGACACGCTCTACGGCCTCGGCGCCGGCGTCTGGACCCGCGACGGAACCCGCGCCTACCGCTTCGGCCGGGCCATCCAGGCCGGCCGCGTCTGGACCAATTGCTACCATGCCTACCCGGCCCACGCGGCCTTCGGCGGCTACAAGCAGTCCGGCATCGGCCGTGAGAACCACAAGATGATGCTCGACCATTACCAGCAGACCAAGAACATGCTGGTCAGCTACTCGGCCAAGAAGCTCGGCTTCTTTTAGGCCTCAAGGTACGAGACCACCTTGCCCCGGCCCGAAACGGCCGGGGTATTTTCTTGGCATCACCTCTGAGCGGACGCTATTCGCGCCAGCCGTAATCCCGCGCATGGACGGCCGCGCGGTGGAACACCAGCCGGCGGTCGTATTCCAGCGGGTCCTTCGGCTGCACCAGAGCGCCGGGGGGCACGTTGAGCCAGTCCACCAGGCGGGTCAGCATGAAGCGCAGGGCCGCGCCCCGACACAGGATCGGCAGCGCCGCGACCTCGTCGTCCTGCAGGCGACGCACGGATTGGTAGCCGGCGATCATCGCCTCGCCCTTCTCGGGGAAGAACGTGCCGTCCGCCTCGAAGCACCAGGCATTGAGGCAGATGGCGAGGTCGTAGGCGAAGGCGTCGGTACAGGCGAAATAGAAGTCGATCAGACCCGACAGGTCGTCGCCGATGAAGAACACGTTGTCGGTGAACAGGTCGGCATGGATCACGCCGGAGGGCAGGCCGCGCGGCCAGCCGGCCTGGAGCACCGCGAGATCGCCGCGCACGCGCTCCGTCAGCCCCTCGGACACGCTGTCGGCGGCTGGGCCGGCGGTCTCGAACAGCGGCTGCCATGCCTCGACGGAGAGGTTGTTGGCGCGGGTCATGCCGAAATCGCTGCCGGCGCGATGCAGCCCCGCAAGGGCGACGCCCAGCGCCCGACAATGGTCGGGGGTCGGCCGCTTGACCGACACGCCCTCCAGGAAGCTCACGATTACCGCCGGACGGCCGCAGAGCGTGCCCAGCGCCACGCCGTCGCGACGCGCGATCGGCTGCGGGCAGGCGAGGCCGCGAGCGGCGAGATGCTGCATCAGGTTGAGGAAGAACGGCAGGTCGCCGGCATTCACCCTCTTCTCGTAGAGGGTGAGAATGTAGGAGCCCGCCGTGGTGTGCAGGAAGAAATTGGTGTTCTCGACGCCCTCGGCGATGCCCTTGTAGGACAGGAGCGTGCCGATCTCGTATTCGGAGAGGAAGGCGGTCAGCGCCTCGTCGGAGACCTCGGTATAGACGGCCACGGGCTTCGCTGAGGTTCGAGGGCGGAAACGCGAAGGGGCGCCCGCAGGCGCCCCCGGATAGAGAGCCGATGCGGCCGTGTTACTCGGCGGCTTCGCTGCGCAATTCGCGCGGCAGCGGGAAGGACATGTCCTCCACCACCGTGGAGACCGTATCGACGGTGACGTCGTAGCGGGCGGCGAAGGCGTCGATGATCTCTTCCACCAGCACCTCGGGCGCCGAGGCGCCGGCGGTGAGGCCGAGCTTGCGGATGCCCTCGAAAGCCGGCCAGTCGATCTCCTCGGCGCGGAGCACGAGGCGGGTGATCGGGCAGCCGACGCGCTCGGCGACTTCGCGGAGACGCTGCGAGTTCGAGGAATTCGAGGAGCCGACGACGATCACCGCATCCACCAGCGGAGCCACCTGCTTCACCGCTTCCTGGCGGTTGGTGGTGGCGTAGCAGATGTCGTCCTTGTGCGGCCCGGTGATGGTCGGGAACTTCTGCTTCAGGGCGGCGACGATGTGGCGGGTATCGTCCACCGACAGGGTCGTTTGCGTGACCCAGGCGAGGTTGTCGCGATTCTCCGGCTCCAGGGCGGCGATCTGCTCAAGATCCTCCACCAGGGTGATCGAGCCCTTGGGCAGCTGGCCCATGGTGCCGACGACTTCCGGATGGCCGGAATGGCCGACCAGCAGGACGTGGCGGCCGCGCTTGTGGTGGATCTCGGCCTCGCGGTGGACCTTGGTCACCAGCGGGCAGGTAGCGTCGATGGTGACGAGCCCGCGATTGTCGGCATTGGCCGGCACCGTCTTGGCGACGCCGTGGGCCGAGAAGATCACCGGGGCGTTGCCGTCCGGCACCTCGTCGAGCTCACGGACGAACACCGCGCCCTTCCGCTTCAGACTCTCGACCACGTATTTGTTGTGGACGATCTCGTGACGCACATAGACCGGAGGTCCGTAGATCGCCAGCGCCCGCTCGACCACGTCGATGGCGCGAACCACGCCCGCGCAGAACCCCCGGGGTGCGCAGAGCAGGATCTCCAGCGGCGGCTTGGCCGAACCGTCGGGAAAGGTCTTCGAAAGAGGATCGCTCATGATAGCCGGGATGTGGCGAGGCGAGGCCGCCCCTGTCAACCTCCTATAGCGTAAAATGCGCGGCGGTGTCAGGGCGGAGGGGGCACACCGGGGCAGGATCGGATGCGTCCCTCCCTTGCGTCACTTACCTGCGCCCCAGCATCCGGTCGCTGATGATCCGCCGCTGGATCTCGCTGGTTCCCTCGAAGATCGTGGTGAGCCGCGCGTCGCGCCAGTAGCGCTCCACCCGGCGTTCGGTGGTGTAGCCGTTGCCGCCGTGGAGCTGCATCGCCTGGTTGGTGACGCGCACCGCCATCTCGGTGGCCAGCAGCTTCACCTTGGCGGATTCGCTCTCGGCCGCCTCGCCCTCGTCGAGAAGGTGGGCCACCTGTTGCCAGTAGGCGCGGGCCTGATCGACCTCCGCCGACATGTCGGCCAGCGCGAAGCGCAGGGCCTGGAACTCGCCGATCGGATGGCCGAACTGCTGGCGCTCCTGCAGGTAGAGCTGGCAATCCTCCACCGCCGCGCGGGCGACGCCGACGGCGCGGGCGGCGGTGTGGACGCGGGCGATGTTGAGGCCACGCTGCACCGAGGCGAAGCCGCCGGAATCCGCATCCGCGCCGCCATCGCCGTAAAGGCCGGTGAGGCGGTCGCCCTCGGGCACGCGCACGCCGTCGAGTTCGAGCTCGAAGGTGAGGAAGCCGTGATAGCCGATCTTGTCGATGACATGGCCCGTCATGCCCTCGGGGAAGGTGCCGGGCTTCTTGACCACGAGGAACGGTTCCAGCCCGGCCGAGCGCGGCTCGCCCGGCTCCGGCTCGCGGGTGCGGGCCAGGACTTCGATGAAATCGGCGGCGAGCGCGAAACCGGCCCAGCGCTTGGTCCCGGTGAGAACCCATTCGTCCCCGTCGCGCACCGCGCGGGTCTGGACGCCGGCGAGATCGGAACCGGCAGTGGGCTCGGACAAGGCGATGCCGCCGATCCACTCGCCGCGGGCCGATCTCTGCAGGAGAGCGCGGCGGCGCTCCTCGTCGAGGGTCTGGGTGCCGAGCCCTTGCCCCCGCGCCAGAATGCTGCCGACGGAGAGCCAGGCGCGGGCGAGCTCCTCCGAGACGAGGCAATATTCGAACACGCCGAGGCCGAGCCCGCCATGCTCGGCCGGGATGGTGATGCCGAACCAGCCCTTGGCCGCCATCCGGTCGATGAGCGAGCGCGGCATCTCGGCCTTCTGCCGGTCGAGTTCGTCGGCGAGCGGCAGCACCACATCCCGGGCGAAGTCGCGCGCCTCCTGCTGAAGCCTGGCGCGCGCCTCCGTGCGCCAGGGGGAGAACAGCTCCGGCGGACGAGGCTGCTTCAGCTCCGACTTCGACATGGTTCCTCCCGAGATTTGTGTTGGGCGTCGCCCTTATCCAGCAAAGCTTCGCTTCGGCTCAGGGGTTCCACCTGTCCCGGCGCACCAGAAAGTCGTCAGGCCGCCGCCATGCTCTCTTCCAGCACGCGAAACAGGCGCGGATCGGCGCAATGGGCCACGTTGAAGCGAAGGAAGTCACGCCCGCTTGCGCCGATGCTGAAGGCCGCGCCGGGGGCGAGGACCACGTCCCGCGCCAGGGCGTTGCGGGCGATATCCGCCGAATCGAGCCCGTCCGGCAGGCGCGCCCAGAGGAAGAGGCCCCCACGCGGCTCGGTCCAGAGCGTGAGGCCGCAGCGCTCCAACCGCCGTGCGGTCTCGCCCATGGCGCGGGCGAGTTTTTCGCGGATTTCTGCGAGGTGGCGGCGATAGGCCCCGTCGGTGATGAGACGGTGCATCAGCGCCGCGGAGAGATGACCGTTGCCGAGGCTGAGGGCGAGCTTCAGGTCGATTAGCCCCTCCACCCAGTCGGGGCGCAGGGCGATGTAGCCGCAGCGGATCGAGGCCGAGAGGGTCTTCGAGAAGCTGCCCACCGCGATCACCCGGTCGAGCCCGTCGAACCCCGCCAGACGCGGGGCCGGGTCGGCTTCGAGATCTCCGAAGATGTCGTCCTCGACGATGAGCATGTCATGCGCCTCGGCGAGCTTGAGGACGCGGTGGGCTACGGCAGGAGCCAGGGTGGCGCCGGTGGGGTTATGGAGCGCGGAATTGGTCAGGTAGAACCGGGGCCGGTGCTCGACGATCAGCCGTTCGAGCTCGGCGACGTCCGGCCCGGCGGGGGTGAAGGGCACACCCACGACCTTCGCGCGGTTCGCCCGCAGCAGCGCATGGTAGTTGAAGTAGCAGGGGTCATCGACCAGCACGGCGTCGCCGGGGTCGAGGAGGAACCGGCACAGCAGGTCCACGGCTTGGGTCGCCGAATCCGTCAGGACGATCTGGTCGGCCTCCGCCTCGATCCCCTTCTCGGCGAGACGCCGGGCGATCTGGCTCCGCAACGGCGGAAAGCCGAGGGGCTTGTCATAGCAGATCACGTTCGAATCGGCGTCGCGGGCAATGTGGCGCAGGGCGCGCCGGACCGCCTCCTCGGGCATCCATGACGAGGGCAGCCAGCCGGAACCGGGTTTCAGCAGGTCCGGCCCGGATTGCATCGATTGCCGGGTGATCCAGAGCGGATCCACGGCGCGGTCGAGCTGCGGCCCGATCTCTTTTAGGCAGAGCGGGCGGGTCTTGCCCGCCACATAGAAGCCCGAGCCCCGGCGCGCGACGATGGCCCCTTCGGCGCCCAGGCGCTCATAGGCCTCGACCACGGTGGATTTCGACACGCCCATGGATTCGGCGAAAGCCCGCACCGAGGGCAACCGCGCGCCGGGCATGAGCTGGCGTCCGGCGATCCGCTCCATGATCGCGGACGACACCGTATCCACCAGGGTGAGCGTGGTCCGCGCCGATCCCGCCATCTGTACTGATCCTTCGCCCGGACAATTCAGCCAAAGCGTACTGGACTGTCCCTGTCTCCGCCAGCGGGACGGGGCCATCCCT
Organism: Methylobacterium sp. CM6241; assembly: GCF_054817845.1. NCBI lineage: Bacteria > Pseudomonadati > Pseudomonadota > Alphaproteobacteria > Hyphomicrobiales > Methylobacteriaceae > Methylobacterium > Methylobacterium sp. CM6241. The sequence goes on along the minus strand of NZ_CM139246.1, from coordinate 1,942,199 downwards.
GCCCTCCGATGAAACGCCGTCAGGCCCGCGCGGCAGGCCGGCGAAGGAAAGGCCTATCGATGACGACGATCCTGCAGCAGCGGAACACCACGCGGACGGGCGATCTCGCTCGGCGCGTCTCCCTCGCCGCCGCCCGGCTGTTCACCGGACTGGCCGCCGAGCTGTCGCGCCAGGCGATCAACCGGCGGGTCCTGCGTAAGCTCAGTGTCATGACCGATCGGGAATTGAAGGATATCGGCCTGATCCGGCAGGACGTGATGGATGCAGGCGCTGTTGAGGCCGACGCCTCCCAGTTCCTGCTGGTCCGCCAGGACGAGAGAAGGGAAGCACGCCGCACCCAAAGCGTTAAGATCTGATCAAGATGGCGGAACGTGCATTATTGAGCATGACTTCGAATTCGGCATGCCGCCAAACTGGTCATTCGGTTGGTGATTGAGGTTTATCCGTGGTCCGGTTCTACCAGACCTGCAGGCACCGCAAGTCTATTTGGGCTAAGTGCTCGATCGCACGTCTTTCAGGGCGGAGGGGGCGCACATCACCCTCATCACCTTCGCCGCAAAGATCGTGCGTCGAGAATTTGGAACTCAGGATCATGAACAGCACCCTCAACTGGACCCCGGGCGACGCGGCAGCCGAACAGGTCGGCCGGGCCACCCGCTTCATCGGCAACCTCTTCTCCCAGGCCGCGTCCCTGGTCTCGCGCAACGACGCCGACAAGCGCGGCCTCGTGGAGCTCGGCTCCCTTTCCGAGCGCGAATTGAACGATATCGGCCTCACCCGCTGGGACGTCCTGGACGCCTACGACGCGCCCTCGCCTTCGGACGCCACCAAGGTGATCCTGGCCCATCGCGCCGTCCGCCAGGTCACGCGCCGCTTCGCCTGACACGTCACGCGCCGCTTCGCCTGAACCGCGTGCCGCTGCGCACCGGTAGTGGATGCGACACGGCCCATCCACCACATGCAGGCGTGGCGGGGGCGATGCCCCTGGTCTAAGAGGAGAGCACGGCGACGCGCTCGCGGCACCGGCCGCGGGCGACCCCACTCCTCATAGACCGGATCGACATGGCGAGCGCCTCCACCCATGTGAGCTTCCTGCCGCCGGTGCTGACCTTCCTGTCGGCGGCGGTGATCGGCGTGCCGATCTTCCGTCTCATCGGGCAGAGCGCGGTACTCGGATATCTCGTCGCCGGGGTCATCATCGGCCCCTTCGGCTTCTCGCTCATCGCCGAGCCGGAGACCGCCGCGAGCGTCGCGGAACTCGGCGTCGTCCTCCTTCTCTTCATCGTCGGGCTCGAACTCGAGATTTCCCGGCTGATTTCGATGCGTCGCGACATTTTCGGGCTCGGTGCGGCACAGCTGCTCCTCTGCACGATCCTGCTTGCCGGCGCCTGCGCCCTGTTCGGCCTCACCCTGGCCGCGAGCCTCGTCATCGGCGTCGCCCTCGCCCTGTCGGCCACCGCCGTCGCTCTACAGCTCTTGGAAGAGCGCGGCGATCTCGGAACGCCCTATGGCGGACGCGCCTTCGCGGTGCTGCTGTTCCAGGACATCTCCGTCGTGGCCATCCTCGCCCTGATGCCGCTCCTCGCCTCCAGCGGCGGCACCGGCAACGACGAGTGGCTGGGGCACGCGCTGGCCTCCACGGGAACCGTCGGGGCGGCGATCCTGGCCGTGGTGCTGGTGGGCCGCTACGGCCTCAATCCGTTCTTCAGCATGCTGGCGGCCAGCGGCGCGCGCGAGGTCATGACGGCGGCGGCCCTCCTCGTGGTCCTCGGCACCGCGATGCTGATGGAGCATGTCGGCCTGTCCATGGCGATGGGCGCCTTCCTCGCCGGCGTGCTTCTCGCGGAATCGAACTTCCGGCACCAGCTCGAAGCCGATATCGAGCCGTTCCGCGGCATGCTCCTCGGCCTGTTCTTCATGAGCGTGGGCATGTCCATCGACGGCGGCCTGCTGAAGAGCGCGTGGCCCGCCCTCCTCGGCGCGACGGCGGCCGCCATCCTGCTCAAGGTCGCCATCGTGGCCGGCCTGTTCCGCCTGTTCGGATCGCCCTGGCTCGATGCCGTGCGCGGCGCGGCGATCCTCGCGCCGGCGGGCGAGTTCGCCTTCGTGCTGCTTCCCGCCGGGTCCGAACTGGGGCTGATCGACCAATCCTCCACCCGGTTCGCCGTGGCGCTCGCCGCCCTGACCATGCTGGTCGGCCCCGTCGCCGCCAAGGCCCTCGACGGCTACCTGTCGCGCCACCGGCCGGACGCGGTGGAGCACGCGCCCGACCAGATCGAGAGCACCGAGGCCCGCGTCCTCGTGGTCGGGTTCGGCCGTTTCGGACAGATCCTGACCCAGGTGCTCCTCGCCGAGGGAATCAGCGTCACCGTCATCGACAAGGACGTGGAGCAGATCCGTTCCGCCTCGCGCTTCGGGTTCCGCATCTATTACGGCGACGGCACGCGCCTCGACGTGCTGCGCGCGGCCGGAATCGGCCGGGTCGAACTGCTCTGCATCTGTGTCGACGATCCCCAGGCGGCGCTGAAGATCGTCGATATCGTGCATGAGGAATTCACCGGAGTGCGCACCTATGTCCGCGCCTTCGACCGGATGCATTCCGTGGAGCTGATGAACCGCGACGTGGATTATCAGCTTCGCGAGACCGTAGAATCGGCCATCGCCTTCGGCCGCGCGACCCTGGAAGGGCTCGGCATCTCGGCCGAGGCCGCCGCCGCAACGGCGCAGGACGTGCGCAAGCGCGACGTGGCGCGCCTCGTCCTGCAGCAGGCCGGCGCCCTTCCGGAGGAAACGCGCTATATCGGCGGCAGCCCCGAGATCAAACCCGAACCCTTGACCCGTCCGCAGCGCCCGTCGCGCGCCCTCAGCGCCGAGACCAGAGATATTATCGGCCTGGAACAGCGCGAAGCCGCGACCCGCACGTTGCAAGTCCAGGATTCCCCATTGCAGGACACGCCAGCGGATGCCTGAAACGAGCGCGGCGGCGGTGAAACCCGCCGCCCGACGGGAGACGGGCCGTTTCGTCACGGGATCGATCCTGCGGCACGTCGTGGTGATGAGCGGGACGGGCTCGATCGGGCTGATGGCGATCTTCGTCGTCGACCTGCTCTCGCTGATCTACGTCTCGAAACTCGGCGACCCGACGCTCACGGCGGCGGTGGGCTTCGCCACCATCGTCCAGTTCTTCGCCATCGCCATCAATATCGGCCTGATGATCGCCGCCGGGGCCCTGGTCTCACGGGCCATCGGCGCGGGCGACGAAGCGGGCGCGCGGCGGCTGGCCACCTCCGCCTCGATCCACGGCATCATCGTCTCGGGCATCCTCGTCCTCGCGATGCTGCCCTTCCTGCCGACCATCCTGTCCTGGATCGGCGCCGACGCCGAGACGCTGCCCGTCGCCGAGCGCTTCCTCTGGATCGCCCTGCCCTCGAACCTGCTCATGGGGCCGGGCATGATGTTCTCGGGCCTGCTTCGCGCCGTCGGGGCGGCGCGCCAGGCGATGTACGTGACGCTGGGCGGCGCCATCGTCACCGCCGGTCTCGATCCGCTCCTCATCTTCACGGCGGGGCTGGGGATCGACGGAGCCGCCATCACCACATGCGTGGCGCGGTTGACCTTCGCCCTCGTCGGCCTGTGGGGCGTGCGCCAGCACCGGATGCTCGCCACGCCGAGCGTCGCGGATGTGATCTCGGACGCGCCCATCGTCTTCAGGATCGCCCTGCCCGCCGTGCTCACCAATCTCGCCCCCTCGGTGGCGAGCGCCTTCATCGCCCATGCGCTGGCCAAGTTCGGCGCCGTGGCGGTGGCCGGCAACGTGGTGATCGACCGGCTGACGCCGGTGGCATTCGGCGGCCTCTTCGCCATGTCCGGCTCCATCGGGCCGATCCTCGGCCAGAACTGGGGAGCGGGGCGGTTCGACCGGATGCGCGGCGTGCTGAGGAACGGCGCGCTGGTGACGGCGGTCTATGTCGTGGTGGTCTGGGCCGCCCTGATCGCCTTTCGCGGGCCGTTGACGGGCCTGTTCGAACTCACCGGCACCGCCGCCGACCTGTTCGTCTTCTTCTGCCTCGTGAGCGGAGGCGTGTGGTTCTTCACCGGGCTACTGTTCCTCGCCAACGCCTCGTTCAACAATCTCGGCTTTCCTTTCCTGTCGACCTTCCTCAATTGGGGCCGTGCCACCATCGGAACCGTGCCCCCGGCGCTTCTCGGAGGCTATCTCTATGGCCCCGAGGGCATCATCGCCGGGGTGGGGTTCGGCTCCGTCGCCTTCGGGGCGATCGGCATCGCCCTCGCCTTCAGGACGGTGACGCAGCTCGAGCAACAGGCCGGTTTCGCGCGCGAATTGGCCTCGAAGGCCGATGCGGATGCCTCCGGGGGCGATATTCCGGCCCCGGAGAGGCCGAACGCACTGGTTTAGAGCCGGGACGGGCATGATCTCGGGCTGGTAAGTACGACTGGGATGCGACAGAGTTCGCGTCTCGACAGCAGGCCGAAGCAATTCGGCCTGGCCGCGATGGGATCAAGAGGCTGCCGCCATGTTCAACCTGTTCGATCTCTTGCAGGCGCAGGGCGGCATGGACCCCAATGGTTTCATGGGCGCCAACGGTTTCGGCCAGCAATTCGGATTGTCGCCGGATCAGACCCGTCGGGCCATGGAAGCGCTGATGCCGGCCCTGACGCTCGGCCTCCAGCGCAACGCCGCCGCCGATCCCACCGGCTTCACCCAGATGTTCAGCTTCATGGACCCGGCCGCGCTCACCGCCCCGCAGGCCAAGCCGCAGATGGATGCCATGATGCGCCAGCTCTTCGGCTCGCAGCATCTGAGCCAGGCCGTCCTGCAACAGGCAGCTGCGGTGAGCGGCGTGGCGACGCCCGCCCTTCGGCAGATGCTGCCGCTCATGGCCGGCATGGTCGTGGCGGGGATCGTCCACGTGATGATGAATCCAGGGCAGCCTGCTCCCCAGCCCGCGCCTCCCCCGCCCTCGCCCTTCGGCATCCCGACCCATCCCTATTGGACCGAGATAATGAACGGCTTCATGAAAGCGGGCGGCGCGATGCTGTCTCCGCCGATGCAGGCCGCCGCCCCTGCTCGTACCGCCACGGCACAGAAGAGCCTGCCGCCCGCACGCCTGTTCCCGGCGGCCCGACCGGCACAGGATTCCACCTCTGCACCAGAATCACGGCAAGCTTCGGCCGACGCGCCGCAAAGTCCGGCGCTGAACCCGTTCGATCTGTTGCAGCAGATGTTCCAGTCCGGGTTGGAGGTTCAGCAGGAAAACGCCAGGACGATGCAGAGCCTGTTCGACAGCCTGTGGCGTGACGGCATGGCGTCCATGGGCCCGTCGAAAGCCAACAACCCCAACCCGACGCCGAACCAGCCCGGCCAGACGCGGCGCTGAAGCCGGCCCGGCATAGGACGCGCGGGTCAGGAGACCTCAGGTACTCCGAGCGACGGCTTGGCCGATGAACTCGTAAAGCTCGTGGACCCGATCGGCGTAATTACGGAGCGCCGCGACAATCACCAAGAAGATCAAGCCGGCAACCAGCGTATATTCGATCGCGGACGTCCCGCTTGTATCTAGAGCGAACCGCAAAGCGATCCGTGTGAAACGGGACGAAGGGCCATCCGAGGACGAGATCGGCTTGGCGACCGTAGTTGTCACATCGTTTTTTTCAGAAATCGTCATCGAGCGAGGCGATCCCTGAAGAAGCAGCGCCCAGCTTCCTACGCAGGAAATCATTGCCGATGGTTTAAACAAATACCAGCGAAACGCCGTCGGACTTCCAATGGGTACGTGCCCCCCCGCCACCGCGAGCAGGGGCTCGACATCCGGTTCGATGTCCCACGATCCGGCAGCGACGGCCCAGCGCTTTCACCGCTCACATCGTCATTCCGCGTCACCGGGTTGCCCGGCCCCGAAGGGCCGAGCCCAAGGCGCGCTAGACATCACTATCCAGGACGAGACGGATCGGGTCTCGCCCTATCGAAAACGAGTGCCGCAAGCCCGCGACCGGGGCTGCCGACCATCAAGCTTTTCCGGATTCCTTGCGCAGCGCGTCGATCCGTTTCGAGGCCTCGGCCTTGTCCAGATCCGGCTCGAACGAGTCGGGTGATTTCGCCTCCTCCGACAAGGTCTTGAGATAGGAAGCCTGCGCGCCGGTCATCGGCTCGTCGCCCGTGGTCCACTCGCTCGGATCCTTGATCCGGTTCGATGCATCGCCGCCCGCCGTCTTCGGGTTCTCGTTTTCGTCCGTCGCCTGCTTCTTCGTCATCGCTCGACCTCGTTCATGAATTGTTCTCTCCATAACGAGGCGGTCGTCGATGAGTTCCGAACCCTGACCATCCCCGGGATGCGGGGTGTAAGCCTCACTTCGCCACGATCCTTCGTTCCGGCAACCGGCGGCCATATCGTTGGTGCCCCGCTAGAGCTGCGCCCGACCACGTTGGGTCGGGACACATCTCCAGGCCTTTGTTTTGCCGCGCTCTTTTTCGCCGAACCGGGATCCACTTCGGCGGAGAGCGCTCTAGCCCGGCAGAAGTCCCGCCTGACGGTAGGTGTCGATCGCCGCATCGTAGGCGGAGAGATCCGACCGGCTTCTCGCCAGAAGTTGCGCGCCGGCGATGGCTGCGAAGATGGCCCAGGCTCTCGACGTGGCGGTCTCGGCGGTGACCGGGGATGCGGCGGTCAGCTGTCTGCCGATCCAGGCCACGTTCACCTCGGCGAAAGCTCGCACCTCCGCCTTCACGTCGTCCGGCAGGTCGTCGTGCTCGGCGGCCATCATGCTGCCGAGGCACATTCGGTTGTCGTTCTGGAGCGCCGTGCGGAACGTGTCGGGGTAGCGCCGCAGACAGGCGACCGGATCCGGACATGCGTCCGATAGGGCCTCCAGGGCAGCGAACGCATCTTCCCGGTAGCGACGTGCAACCGCCGTCCCCAGGGCAGCCTTGCCGGGGAAATAATAGTGGATGCTCGCCGCCTTGATTCCCACCTCCTCCGCGAGATCGCGGAAGTTCAGGCCGCCATAGCCGCGTGCCTGCGCGGTCAGCCTTGCGGCGTTCAGGATCAGTTCCCGGGTGCTCTCGCTCATCCTCCGCTTCTACACCTGCATTCTATCGATTGGCAGGTAGACGTTGACGTGTCGTCATCGACCTGCATGGTATATCTACCAACTGGCAGATAGAGAGTGTGCCGATGAAAATCTACGACCGGGAGGCGGGTCCCCACCCCGCACGAATCCGCATCGTTCTCGCCGAGAAGGGGCTGGAGGAAAGGGTCGAGTTCGTCAGTATCGACCTCATCGCCGCCGAGCAGAAGCAGCCTGGTTTCCTGGCGATGAACCCGATCGGGAAGGTCCCGGTCCTCGAACTCGATGACGGAACGATCGTCACCGAATCCACGGCGATCACGGAATATCTCGACAACCTGGACGGCCATCCGACCCTCACGGGTACGACACCGCGTGACAAAGGCGTCATCCATATGATGCAGCGGCGCGCCGAGATGATGCTGATCGATGCCGTCGACGATTATTTCCATTACGGCACCCCCGGCCTCGGCGGCGCGCTGCGGCCATGGCGGATGCCGGATTGGAGCGGGGCCAAAGAATGGGGGCAGCGGCGCGGCGCCTATGCCGTCGCCAACATGCCCTATTTCAACGATCTGCTGGCGAAGCAGCCCTTTCTCGCCGGAGAGGGCTTCTCGATGCCGGACATCACCTTGTTCGCCGGGCTGATGTTCGCCGAGATCGTCGGCCTGCCGATCGCCCCGGAACTCACCGCCCTTCACGACTGGCGCGGCAAGGTCGCCAATCGTCCGGCCGTGAAGAACCGCAGCGGACAGGTCCCGCGTCCGGAAGACCTGGCGCGATACGGCGACGCGGCTTAGGGCCTATTCGGGCTGTTTTTCCAGGGCTTCGCCTCATCCTGCTGAGGTGCCGCGTATCGGCCTCGCAGGAGCCTTCCAGGGATCGGGCGACCACTGGAGGCCTCCTTCGAGGCCCGCTGACGCGGGCACCTCAGGATGAGGAAATCTGCTTGGATGTTCGATTTCGGTTAGGATCGTCCGCTGGAAAATCCGAGCAGACAGGTGTCTGGGAGCCGCAGGCTTCCAGACACCTGGACCGTCCATTGCGTCCGCTTGCGTGATGGACGGCGAGCCTCGTCACGAAGGACCAGCTCGATGTGAATCCCCGGTGAGCGAGGGCAAGGCGTCGTTCACGCCTCGTCCCCGCAAGCGCCCACGACGTGGCCGCGCGAAGAGCGGTCCGAACTACGCCGCCACCGCCTTCGGCTGAACCTCGGCGGTGTAATCGTCCATGAGCGTCTTGGTCATGGCGGCCGGCGTGAAGCGGTAGGGACCGATTTCGGAGACCGGTGTCACTTCGGCAGCCGAGCCGGTGATGAAGCACTCGGAGAAGCCCTCCATCTCCTCGGGCTTGATCCGCCGTTCGATCACCTCGAAGCCACGCCGGTGGGCGAGGTCGATGACGGTCTGGCGGGTGATGCCGTTGAGGAAGCGGTCGGCGAGCGGGGTGTGGACCACGCCGTCCTTGATGAAGAAGATGTTCGCACCGGTGCATTCGGCGACGTAATCCTCCCAATCGAGCATCAGGGCGTCGGCATAGCCCTTGTTCTCGGCCCGGTGCTTCGAGATCGTGCAGATCATGTAGAGGCCCGCCGCCTTCGAGGCGGAGGGAATGGTCCGCGGATCGGGCCGGCGATAATCGGCCATGTCGAGGCGGATGCCCTTCATCTTAGTCTCGGGATCGAAATAGCTCGGCCATTCCCAGGCGGCGACCGCGAGATGGATGGTGTTGTTCTGGGCCGAGACGCCCATCATCTCCGAACCGCGCCAAGCGACGGGACGCAGATAGGCGTCGGTGAGGCCGCTGGTCTTGAGCACGAGTTCCTTGGCCGCTTCGATCTCGGCGACGCCGTAGGGAATCGTGAAATCGAGGTACTGGGCCGAGCGGAGCAGGCGCTCGGCATGCTCGTGGCTCTTGAAGATCCGTCCGCCATAGGCGCGCTCGCCCTCGAACACCGCCGAGCCGTAATGCAGGCCATGGCTGAGCACGTGGATCTTGGCCTCGCGCCACGGCACCAGCACGCCATCGAACCAGATGGTGCCCTCGCGTTCGTCGAACGGGATCACGGACATGACGAATTCCTTGAAACCGCGGGCTCGCATCGGGGCGCCTGCGGGGTCGATCGATCGGGTTGGCGCGATGGCCAGGCAATGCCCCGCGCAGTATCCGCGGGGACGGAGGTCCGCAAGACGGCCGTTACGGCGAGCCGGCCCCGGGGAGGCTTGACGGGTATCAACGCCCCTGAGATATGTCAACAACACTGACGTATATTGAGGATGTCGCCGGACGTGACGCGCCAATCGACCCTGGCAACGAGCCCGCCCCCCATACCCCCGTCCGGGGAGGATGACGGGCTAGCGGATTCAGGTCTCGCGCCCGAAGGCGTGCGCGTATCCGACAACGGCATCACCAACGATCTCGTCGAACTGCTCTTCTTCGCCTACCGCGACTTCGTCGGCGACCCGGACCGGATGCTGGCCGAATACGGGTTCGGGCGGGCGCATCACCGGGTGCTCCATTTCGTCTACCACTATCCCGGCCTGACCATCGCCGAACTCCTCGACATCCTGCGGATCACGAAGCAGAGTCTGAACCGGGTTCTCAAGGATTTGATCGAACAGGGTCACATCGTGCAGAAGACCGGCCGGAGCGACCGCCGGCAGCGTCTGCTCTATTGTTCGGAGACGGGCGCCACCCTCACGGCCGAGCTGACGCGGGTGCAGGTACGGCGGGTCGCCCGCGCCATCGCGGACCCCGTGGGGGATGGTCCGAAGGACGCCCGGGACAAGAGCGGATTTGCAGCGGCACAGGGGTTTCTCATGGCGATGATCGAACCCGAAGAGCGCGCGGCGGTGACGAGCCTGATGGCGCGGCGCGCCCGGAGCCGTCGCTGACATGGCATCACCGGAACTGAAGGTCCGCGCCGAGCTTCCCGACCACGCGCCGCATATCCTCGTGGTCGACGACGACCGGCGGGTACGTGAATTGCTGTCGCGCTATCTCTACGAGCAGGGCTTCCGCGTCACCTCCGCCGGCAATGTCGAGGAGGCCCGGCAGCGGGCACAGAGCTTCGTCTTCGACGCCCTCGTCCTCGATGTGATGATGCCGGGCGAGAACGGTTTCGATTACGCCCGGCAGGTGCGCGAGACCTCGCGGGTGCCGATCCTGATGCTCACGGCCCGTTCCAACCCCAACGACCGGGTGATGGGACTCGAGATCGGGGCGGACGATTACCTGCCCAAGCCCTTCGAGCCGCGCGAGCTGATCCTGCGCCTCAACAACATCATCAAGCGCCGGCCGGACGGCGCGCCGCCATCGGACCGCACCATCGCCACGGTGACGTTCGGGCCGTTCTCCTACCGGATCGACCGGGGCGAACTGCGCCGCGACGAGGAGACCATCCGCATCACCGAGCGCGAACGCGAGATCCTAACGATCCTGGCCGAGGCCAAGGGCGGCAATGTCGACCGCGACGTGCTGGCCGGGAATGGCGGGCTCGCCGCCGAGCGCACCATCGACGTGCAGATCAACCGCCTGCGCCGCAAGACCGAGGTCGATCCGGGCAATCCCCTCTTCCTCCAGACGGTCCGCGGCATCGGCTACCGCCTCGCGATCGATTAGACAGGACCCGCCATGGCCCTCGCCGGCCTGAACCTGTCGCGGATCAGAACCAGCACCGCCGCCGCCTGGCGCGCGAGACCGCATCCCCGCCGGATGTGGAAGAGGCTCGCGCGCGCCATCGGCAACGCCCTGCCGAAGGGGCTCTACGCCCGCTCGCTCATCATCATCATCGCGCCGGTGGTGCTGCTGCAATCGGTCATCGCCTACACCTTCATGGAGCGGCACTGGCAGCTCGTGACCCGCCGCCTCTCGGCCGCCGTGACGGCCGACGTGGCGGCGATGATCGACGTCTATGAGAGCTACCCCCAGGACAAGGACGCCGACACCCTCACCCGCATCGCCGGCACGCGGCTGAACCTCGACCTCGACATCCTGAAAGGGGCGAAGCTCCCCCTGCCGGGGCCGCGCCCGTTCTTCTCCATCCTCGACGAGACGCTCTCGGAGGAACTCGCCAAGCAGATCGGCCGGCCGTTCTGGATCGACACGGTGGGCCGGTCCAGCCTCATCGAGATCCGCGTCGAGATCCCGGACGGGGTGCTGCGGGTGACCGCGCGGCGGAGCATGGCCTACGCCTCGAACTCGCACATCTTCCTGCTCTGGATGAGCGGTTCGTCCCTGGTCCTGCTCGGCGTGGCGATCCTGTTCCTGCGCAACCAGATCAAGCCGATCCTGCGGCTGGCCGACGTGGCGGAAAGTTTCGGCAAGGGCCGCGAGATCGAGTTCCGGCCGCGCGGCGCCCGCGAGGTGCGCCAGGCAGGCCACGCCTTCATCGAGATGAAGCGGCGCATCGAGCGGGCGATGGAACAGCGCACGACCATGCTCAACGGCGTCAGCCACGACCTTCGCACCATCATCACGCGGTTCAAGTTGTCGCTCGCCCTGGTGGAGCAGACTTCGGAGGTGGAAGACCTCCAGCGCGACGTCGACGAGATGAGCCGGATGCTGGAGGCCTACCTCGCCTTCGCGCGCGGCGATTCCGGCGAGGCCGCCGTGTCCACCGACATGCGGGCGATGCTGGACGACCTGCGCACCGACGTGGAACGCCTCGGCGCCCATGTGGCCGAGGTGGAGTTCGACGGCCGCGCCATGGTGACGCTGCGGCCGGACGCGTTCCGCCGCTGCCTGTTCAATCTCGCCGCCAACGCCGCCCGCTACGGCGAGACGGTGGCGATCCGGGGCCGCACGGAGGCACGCTCCTTCGTCGTCTCCATCGACGATGACGGCCCCGGCATCCCTCCCGAGAGCCGCGAAGAGGTGTTCAAGCCCTTCGTCCGCCTCGACGATGCGCGCCAGGATGCCGGCGGGTCGGGCCTCGGCCTCGCCATCGCCCGTGACATCGCCCGCGCCCATGGCGGCGACGTCGCCCTTCACGACAGTCCGCTGGGGGGATTGCGGGCCACCGTCCGCATCCCGGCGTGATGGTGGAGCGCCTGTGAATTTTGTTGCGTTCGGGGTGTCCCCTCGGGCGCAGTCCAATGCTATGACCGGTGCCGCTTTCAAGAGAAGGGCCGAACCCCGGTCCCGATACACGCGAGTACGCCATGAACCCGCTGGGTCCCGTCCTGATCGTCCTGCTCCTCCCGATCTCCGCCATCGGCCTCCTGCTCTACACCGATACCGGGATCGAGCCGGCGCTGTTCTCCGCCACGGTGAAGACCTTCGTCGCCCTGTTCGCCATCGCCGGGATCCTGTCCTACGGCGCGAGCCGGCTCGCCGCCCGCTCGGAAGGCTGAGGACCGCGTCTCCGGACCGGCCCCATGGCGGGGCCGGTTCTGCGCTGACGCAACGGTGACGATGGGATCGAGGACGACATGAAGGCCGCCCTCGCTCGAATTCCCCTGCCCGCCCGGCCATGGACGGCACTCGCCCTCTGCCTCGCGGCGGGCCTCGCTGCGCTATCCCCACTGGCCCTGGCCGCCGAGGAAAAGTCGGCTTCTCCGCCCGCGTCGATGCCGGAGCCGCCGGTTCGGCCCGCCGAGCTGAAGCCCGAGCCCGCGCCGACACCCGCGACGGTCCCGCCCCTGCCGGACGCTCCGACCCCACCCGAACGCCCGGCCGAACTCACGCCCCCTGCCCCGGCCGCCCCGGAGACGGGCCCGGCCTCGGAAATGCCGGCGCCGCCACCGCGCCCGGCCGAACTCTCGACGCCGCCGGCCTCCACGCCCGCCCTGACGCTGACGGTCGCCCCCCTCGACGATACCGCCTGTCGCAAGCGGCTCGAACGGCTGGGGGCGGTCTTCGAGGCGCTGCCGCCGATCTCGAACGGCCAATGCGGCGCGGAGAAGCCGTTGAAGCTCAGCCGTCTGTCCGGCGAGGTGACGCTCACCCCGCCCGCGACCCTGGTCTGCAACACCGCCGAAGCCCTGGCGCGCTGGACCACGGAGGCCCAGGAAGCCTCGGAGCGCATCCTGAAGGCTCCGCTTCGGAGCCTCTCCATCGGCACGTCCTACGAGTGTCGCGGCCAGAACCACGATCCCGACGCCAAGCTCAGCGAGCACAGCTTCGCCAACGGCGTGGACATCATGGGCTACGGCTTCGAAGGACGGGCACCGATCCAGGTGGGCGCCGGCCTCGACGGTGCGCCGGAGGCGACGTTCCAGGCCGCGACCCGGGCCAAGGCCTGCGCCTTCTTCCGCACCGTGCTCGGGCCGGGGTCGGATGCCTCCCACGGCAACCACCTCCATCTCGACGAACGCGAGAGGAATGCGGGACATCGCCTCTGCCAATAAGACTTGGTCTCTGCCAGTAGCAGCGGTGGAACGCCGAGGGGTCGGACCGGCTTGAAGGAACGAAGCTGTCGATCCCTAGGCGAAAGTTGATCTCCCGATGCCCCATCTGCCCCTGCCGAGCGCCGTCGCGCTCATGGCTCTTGTCTGCCTCGCGGCTCCGAACGCGGCAGTGGCGAAGCCGGCGGGAAACACATCCTCGGAGGCCAGCAAGGCGAGCTCCGACAAGGAGGCTCCCGGCGAGGCCCTGACCGCCGAGGCGATCAACGGCGCGACCTTCTCGGCGCCAGAGACGCCCGAGGGTGGCGGCAAGAAGGAGAGCAAGAAAGCGCGGGCGAAGGGCAAGGACAAGCGTCCTCAGCCGCTGCTGGTGAAAGTCCAGGTGCTGCTCGACCGGGCGCATTTCTCCCCCGGCGCCATCGACGGGCGGGACGGCGAGAACATGCGCAACGCCCTGTCGGCCTTCGCCGTGGCCCAGGGGCTGCCTGCGAGCCAGACCCTGAACCAGGAGCTCTTCGACAAGCTGGCCGCCTCCAGCGCCGACCCGGTGGTGGCCACCTACACGATCACCGACACCGACGCCTCGGGCCCCTTCGCGGAAAAGATCCCCGCCAAGATGGAAGAGCAGGCCGATCTCGAGGCGATGAGCTACACCAATCCGCGCGAGATGCTGGCCGAGCGATTCCACATGTCGCGCGACCTCCTCAGCGCCCTGAACCCCGACGCCGCCTTCGACAGGTCCGGCACCGGCATCGTCGTGGCAGCGGTCCCTCCGCTCGAAACCGGCAAGCCGGCGAAGGACGAGGCGAAGTCCAAGAGCAAGTCCAGCGGCAAATCGGAAGACAAGGCCCGCGACGCATCGGACGGCAAATCCGCGGACAAGCCGGCGGCGGACAAAGGCACGGACACGTCGAAGAAGGACGATGCGCCCAAGAGCGACGATACCTCCAAGAAAGATGATGCCCCAAAGAAGGATGACGCCCCGAAGAAGGATGACGCCCCGAAGAAGGACATCGTGCGGGTCGAGGTCGACAAGGTCACCAGGCATGTCCGAGGCTTCGGCGAGGACGGCACCTTGCGGGCCTATTACCCCGCCTCCATCGGCAGCGCCGAGAAGCCGGCCCCCTCAGGCGAGACCAAGGTGAAGGGCGTCGCCTTCGCGCCGGTCTACACCTACAACCCGAAATACGCCTTCAAGGGCGTGAAGACGAACAAGACCTTCTCGATCCGCCCCGGCCCGAACAACCCGGTCGGCATCGTCTGGATCGACCTGTCGATCCCGTCCTACGGCATCCACGGCACGCCAGAGCCGGAGAAGGTCGGCAAGACCGAATCCCACGGCTGCATCCGCCTGACCAACTGGGACGCCCGCGACCTCGCCACCCGCATCGAGCGCGGCGCGAAGGTGGTGTTCAAGGACGAGTGAGGTGACTTGGGCGTAGAGTTGGGACGTGCGCAGTTCGAACGGACGAGGGGCAGGCTCCGACCCGAGCAGCTCGTGAGTAACTCGGCTCTCAGGCCACCGGGCGGGATAGAGAGCACGACCGGAGGAACGGAGGTCCACTGTATAGCTCTGATTTCAATCGTATTCATCGAGAAATAGTTTAAATTTATTAAGGCTCTTGACGGCAGCGTGGTCGACATAAAACCACAGGGTATTCGTCAATGTACCGCGCCCTTCTCTGCCTAAGCGCGCAGCACGACGCCTGGGTCTTGCCCCTTGCTGCTATCGTATGCTGGGTATCGAGCCATACCGCGCTGCGGCTTGCCCGCCAGTCAACTAAGAGCCGTGGTCTGGAACCTTTGGCGTGGCTGTTGGCGGCGGGTTTCTCAGCTGGAGCCGGGGTCTGGAGTACGCATTTCATCGGTATGCTCGGTTATGACCCGGGACTCGTCGTCAGCTACAATACGCGCTTGACGCTGCTATCCTTGATGGCAGCCATACTGGCGTCGGTGGTCGCACTGGCGTTCGGACGTTGGGCCACCAATTCAGCCATGGCGGCGGGCGCTGGGATCGTTCTCGGGCTGGGCGTGGCGGCCATGCATTTTATCGGCATGGCGAGCATCCAGCTTCCTGGAGCTTTTGCCTGGGATCGAACGCTCGTCTTCGCCTCGGTGCTGATCGGTTGTAGCTTTTCAGCCGCCGCATTCGTCGCTTTCAGGCATCGGGGGCTGAAATACCCGAACGGTGTCGCCGCGACGCTTCTGACCGTCGCGATCGCGGGATTGCACTTCACCGCCATGGGCGCGGTGCAGATCACCCCTGACGGAGCGGAACCTGCTTCGGTGTCTGGGCTGCCACGTCTCGCCCTCGCCTCCGGCATCGCTGCGGTCATGCTTGCGATCCTGGGCTTTGCCGCGCTCGCCCTGTTCGCCGACCGCATGCGCCGCGCCAATCGCGCCTTGCGGACCAGTGAGACCGCTTTGCGGATCAGCGAAGAGCGTCTTGCGCTCGCCCTCGATAGCGGCAGCGACGGCCTTTGGGACTGGGATGTCGCGACAGGAAAGGTCTGGTTCTCAGACCGCTCGCAGACAATGCTCGGCTACGAGCCGGGCGAGATCGAGGGTCATGTGCGGTCCTTGATACGACTTACGCACCCTGACGACATCGAGCAGTCTCGAAGGCAGCTGGCCGACCACATAGAGGGGAAGACGAAGATCTACGAATGCGAGCAACGCGTCCGCAACAAAAGCGGTGCCTACACGTGGGTCCTGTCGCGCGGCAAGATCGTCGCGCGTGATGCCACGGGGGCTCCACTCCGCATCGTCGGCACACAGATCGACATCGCGGCGCGCAAACAGGCGGAGCAGCAGATCGAGTATCTGGCGTTGTACGATGCGCTCACCGGATTGCCCAACCGCACCCTATTTTGGGATCGCCTCGACCGTGAAATGGTGAGCGCGGAACGACGCGGACACTTTTTCGCGGTGCTCGCCTGCGATCTCGATCGTTTCAAATCCGTGAACGACAGCATGGGACACCCGGCGGGCGACACCCTTCTGCGCAAGGTCGCTGAACGGCTTACCGCGGCGATCCGTGAGGGAGACACTGTCGCTCGGCTCGGCGGCGACGAGTTTGCGATCGTTCTCAGAGGACTCGACCATCCGCAGAATTCCAGCACTACAGCGCAGCAGGTCATCGACGCCGTGAAGCTGCCTTTCGATATCGAGGGCCGCGCAGTCAGTGTCGGGATCAGTATTGGCATCGCGCTGGGGCCGCAGGATGGCTGCAATCCGGACCAGTTGTTCAAGAATGCCGATATCGCGCTCTACCGCGCCAAGGCCGTAGGTCGGAGCACTTACCGCTACTACGAGCCCGAGATGGATGCGGCGATAGCCGAACGCAATGCGCTCGAACTAGACCTTCGCGAAGCCGTTCGGCTGGGTGAGTTCGAGTTGTACTACCAGCCGATCATCCGCCTCGAGAACGATATGTTGAGCGGCTTCGAGGCGCTCATGCGTTGGAGAAGTCCTTCGCGGGGCCTCGTCTCGCCCGGAGACTTCATTCCACTGGCCGAAGAAATCGGCTTGGTCGTGCAGCTCGGCGCCTGGGCCCTGAAGGAAGCATGCTGCGAAGCGGCGAGATGGCCCGGCGACCTCAAGGTCGCGGTGAACGCCTCAACCGTGCAATTCGCCGAACTTGGTTTGGAGCATGCTGTTGTGACGGCGCTGGCGGCGTCAGGTCTGCCGCCGCAACGTCTCGAGCTCGAAATCACCGAGAGCGTGCTGATGAGCGACACGGAAAGCGCAATCCGTTGCCTGCATCGGCTGCGTGAGCTTGGAGTACACATAGCCCTCGATGATTTCGGCACCGGCTTTTCGTCCTTGAGTTATCTGCGGCGATTCCCATTCGACAAGATCAAGATCGACCGTTCCTTCATCCACGAAATCGGCAATGCCGATACGGCCGCGATCGTGCGCGCCATCGTCGGCCTCGCTGAACGGCTGGGCGCGAGCATCACCGCCGAGGGTGTCGAGGACGAAATGCAGCTTGCCCACGCACGTCGAGAGGGTTTCACAGAGGCACAAGGCTACTTGCTGAGCAAACCACTTTCAGCACGCGATGCTCTTCAATACGCCCGTGCTTCGAAAGATCTTGTGGCCTGATACCGCGTTTTCTTGTTCCACGCCGGCTACGAAGAACTGATGTTTTCGGGCAGGCGACCTTCAGCATCAACGGCAACGTTTGCTTCGGGACGCAAGGCCAGGACCCTACCGCTACGGTCCGGCAACGGTACCGGCTTCCAACGTCCGGCGATCTGAGCCGTTGGCGTGCCGATATGGCCGAGGTAGCCAAGATAGATTGAGTGGCAATGGCATGTCTACGATTTGTGCCGCCGCTCGATATCCTCGTTCAGCATCGGACCGACGAGGTGATCTCCGAGGCGAGCACCACTGGCGAGAGTTGTCGGGGAGCCCCGCTCCCCCTCGGGCTTCTCCTTGCCAACAACTTCGAGCGGTCCATGCAAGACGGCAATCCGCCCCGGACCGTCGCGCACGCAGGCATTGAGGCGGCCCGTGAGCGCATCGGGTCCAACCTTTGGCACGGTGACCAATCCGGTCGGCGTGCCATCCTCGGCTGCCCTTCACTCCGTCGGCTTTATCGCGTTTCGCCCTCGGCAGCCTCGCGTCCCAGTTGATGCAGGGGAACTCTCACATCCTGTCGGCTAGATCGTTTGTCTGCGCCAATGCGGATCATCGAGTTTTCTCCGCGCTATGTGCATCAGATCGTCCCGAACGGACTGGGTCGCGCTGAACGGGATATCGAAGTTCAGGCTATGATAAATCAGTCCGAGGACAGTGCTGTAGTCGGGGTCGTCAGCGCCGCCGTCGATGAAGTTCAAGACCCATTGGTAGACCGAGTCATGGTCCGACGGAGAGGAATCGTCCCCGACGACCAGCCGACCTCCGGTGATCCACTCGCTCCGCAATGCCGCGATGTCCTGTGACGTCGGGTTTGTCATACCGCCTCGTGACGTTCGAACAGGCCAGGAAACGACCGCGCCGAGTGTTTGAGCTCATCATCCCCAGCCGACCACCTCATCCTGAGGTACCGAAATGCGGCGAAGGCCTCGAAGGAGCCTTCCAGTTCGCGTAGCGGGTTCTGGAGCCCTCCTTCGAGGCCGCTACGCGGCACCTCAGGACGAGGTAAAGCATGGGAAATCAACTTAAACAGGCTCCGACCCGTCGTCGATTTTAGATCGCATAAACGGTCGCCGCCTTTACGAAACCCGTTCATTGCCGCGCGCGGTCCGCCGAGACCAAACTCGCCAGCCCGAGCAGCACCGCGTCGCAGAGGAAGGCCAGGGCGGCGGTGGCGAGCGCCCCCTGCAGCATCGGCAGGACGTTCTGGTTCTGCAGCCCGGCGACGATGGGGGTGCCGAGGGTGGAGGCTCCCGCCAGGGCTCCCACCGCCGTGGTGGCGATGGCGAGGACGAGGGCCGTGCGCAGGGCATCGACGAGGCCCGGCAGCGCCAGGGGCAGTTCCACCCGGAGCAGGACCTGGATCGGCGTGAAGCCCAAGGCCTCCGCCGCCTCGCGGGCCTCGGGCGGGACCGATTCCAGCGCGCCCACCGTGCCGCGCAGGCCCGGCATGATGCCGTAGGCCACGAGGGCCAATAGGGTCGGCGGCCCGCCGAAGCCGAGGATGGGCAGGGCCAGGGCCACCATCACCACCGGCGGCACCGCCTGCGCGGCGGCGGCGATGCCATCGATGCCGCCGCGCAGGGGCGCGGCGACCGCGCGCGTCACCAGGATGCCGAGACCGAGGCCGAGGGCGGCCACCAGGGCGAGCCCGAGCGCGGCGAGGCCGAGATGATGCGTCGCGAGGGCCAGCAATCGCTCGGCGCTCAGGCCCCGTCGCGGCTCCTCGCCGAGGCCGGCCACGATCCAGGCGGCCAGGGAAGGATGGCTCATCGCCGCGAAGATGGCTCCGACCAGGAAGATGCCGAGCGCGGGGCGCAGGCGGCGAATCATGCGTGCCACCTCGACCGGCAGCTTGCCTCCATCGCGCTCAAGGCCGCTTCCGCCGCGAGCGACAGGACGACGATGGGGATGGCGCCGAGGAGGATCAGGTCGGGCGCGAACTGGGCCATGCCGTCGAACACGATCCGCCCGAGGCCGCCTGCGCCGATGAGGGCGCCCAGTGTCGCGAGGCCGAGGCTCTGGACCGTCGCGACCCGCAAGGCTCCCACGAGCACCGGCGCGCCGAGCGGCAGCCTGACCTGCCGCAGGATCTGCCCCCTCGTCAGGCCGATGGCCTCGGCCGCGTCGACAGCGGCGGGGTCGGCGGATCGCAGGGCCGTGCCGATCCCGCGCCAGAGCGGAAGCAGCAGATAGGCGGCGATGCCGATGAGGGCGGGCCATGGCCCCAGCGCCGAGAGGCCGAGATCGCGCAGGGCCGGCACGGCGCGGACCAACCCGGAGACCAGAGCGACGAGGCCGCCGAATAAGGCGACGGCGGGAATCACCTGTATGCCGCTTACGACGAGCCCGACGATTCCCTCCCCCGAGCGCCAGAGCGACAGAAGCACCGCCGCCAGAAGCGCCAGGACGATCGCCCCGCCCGACAGGAGCAGATGCTCGGCGATGGCCTGGTGGAGCGCCTCCCGCCGCCCGGCATATTCCATGACGAGCGACAACCGGTCCAACCCGCCGCCGTGCCACGCCGCGATCAGGATTCCCGCGGCAGCGAGGGCGGCGAGCAGACCGAGACCGCGGATCCGGGCGCGTCCGATGCTGGCTCCGGCGAAGGCCAGGAGGCAGGCCGAGGCCATCCAGAAACCGGAGCCGAGGCTGGCTCTCGCCGCAGTAGGCATGGTCGCGAGGCGGCGAGTGGCCTCCGCCCCGAGGCCGAGCAGGAGGAAAGCCCAGGCCGCCGCGAAGAGGCCGACGGCAAGCACACCACCCATGCGTCGGGGCAGCGTCGCGAGAAGGACGAGACCGGCCAGCGACAGGAGCGAGACCAGGCCGATCGACCCATCGCCCAACCCGGACGCAGCCACGGGAGCGCCGGGCAGGAGGCGATTCGGCGCGATATCGAGCAGCGCCATCCGATGGAGGAATGCGATGAGAAGGCCGGCCCCGAAAAGCCCGGCCGATGACGCATGAAAAGCCGCCCGATGGCGGTTCGAACGCGGGTCCGATTCCGCTCTCATCCGATCAGCCCGCGCTCCGTGAGGTCGTCACGTGCGACCTTTTCCGCGATCTCGCCGTCCACGGTGATCCGCGCGTTCAGCCGGCGAAGGGTCGGCGCGTCGAGACCGGCGAAAATGCGGGCCAGGGCCGGACGGATCGCCGGAAATCGCTCCAAACCGGCGGCGCGGATGACCGGCGCGACCTCATAGACGATCTGAGCCGCAGCGGGATCGCTCATCACCACGAGGTCCAGGGCGGAGAGGGCCCCGTCGGTGCCATAGACCATCCCGGCATTGACCCCGCTGATCCGCTGTGCCGCCGCCCGCGCCGTCACCGCCGTATCGCCGCCGGGCAGGCTGATGATGCGGTCGAGGGGCAGGCTGAAACGGTAGGCCGCCTCGAAGGACGGCAAAGCCGCCGGGCTCTCCACGAACTCGGTGGAGGCCGCCAGCAGGATCAGGCCGTCATTCGCCACCTTGGCGAAATCCGCCATCGTGACCAGATGCCGCTCCCGCGCGAAATCGCCGTTGAGGGCGATGAGCCAGGTGTTGTTGGCGGGCGCCCTGGCGAGCCAGACCAGCCCCTTTTCGGCATCGCTCCGCCGGATGGTCTCGTAGGCGTCCTGAGGGATCTTCCAGGCGGGATCGGCCTCGGTGCTGGTGAAGAACGCGCCGTTTCCGGTATATTCCGGGTAGATATCTACGTCGCCGGACAGTAGGGCGCCGCGGACGATCAGGGTCGGGCCGAGGCCGAGCTTGCGCACCACCGGGACGTTGAGATGCTCGAGCGCCAGGGCGATCATCGCCCCCGTGAGCGCTCCCTCCGTATCGCTTTTCGAGGCCACGACGAGGGGCCGCTCAGCTCGGACAGGAGATGCAGCCGCGAAGGGCGCCGCGCCCAGCATTACCAGGGCGCCGCGACGATGAGTGGTCATGAGGCCGCGCCCTCGCTTGCTCCGCATGCCACAGGTATCGGCGATGTGCGTGAAAATGTATCGTCCGATAACATTAACCCGATCCTGAACCGCCGAGGCCACTTTCTGCGCCTTGACACGCCAAGCGGAACGGGCGACGGCTCGACCGTTGCCGCAGGAGCCATACGTCATTCCCGCCACCCCGACGGATGGCAAGCCTGCGAGGCTACGGATGACGGCACCGTTCCGGGCAGGAACGAATCGAAGGGAAGAATCCCCAGCGTGAGTGCTGAACAGAACGACACTCTCCTCGACGGCGCCAGGGTTCTGGTGGTGGAGGACGAAGCGGCCATCTCGATGCTGCTCGAAGACATGCTGCTCGACTTCGGGTGTACCGTAGTCGGTCCCGCTGCGCGTCTTGCGACGGCTTTGGAAATGGCTCGGAACGAGACCTTCGAAGTCGCGATCCTCGACGTCAACGTCGCCGGCGAGCCGATCTATCCGGTGGCCGAAGCGATCACCGAGCGCGACCTGCCCATCGTCTTCTCGACGGGCTACGGCGGCGCGGGGATTCGTGAGCCGTTCCGTGATCGTCTCGTGGTCCAGAAGCCATTCAGCCAGGCCGATCTGAAGCGCACCCTGATCGCTGCCCTCGCGGCAGCGAAGAAATAAGCCTCGGTCGACCTCGCTCGGGCGCTGCTCTTGGCTGATGGCCTCGTGTCAGCAGCGACCGCTCTTCCAGAGAGTACAGCGGCGCCTGCAGCCCTGCCCCATCAAGCTCGCGGGCGGGTCCGGACACGACACAACTCCGTCCTCGGATGGAGGGTTACCTCTCGGCTCAGAGTCCCTCGATCGTGAAGGCGTCAGGGAGATGGCGCGGCCAAGTCCTTGGCGCAACGAACACCGCATCCGCCCTGAACGTCATCCCCCCGTAGCGGGGATTGCGCGTGATCCAGGCACGCACGGCGCGGGAAAACCGGGCACGTTTCTTCGCATCGATAGCGACCAGGGCAGTCTCGAGATTCGCCCTTGCCTTCACCTCTACGAAAGCAACGGTGTCGCCCCGGCGTAGGACCAGGTCGATCTCGCCGCCATTCGCGCTGAAGCGCCGGGCCAGAGGGCGATAGCCTTTCATGATCATGGCGAGGAGGGCCAAGGTCTCGCCGGACTGGCCGCGCAGGTAGGTGGCGCGCCGCCGTCCTTTCGCATTGAGGAGCTTAGACGTCCGCATCGGTACGTCTGGCGAGGACGAGGGCCCGGGCATAGACGACCCGGCGGGGCTGGCCGGTGGCATCGGCCACGAGAGCAGCGGCATCCTTAATCGAGTGACGCGAAAGCGCTGCCTCGATCGCCGCATCGAGACCGGCCTCGACCTCCTCCTCCGGCGGTTCTTCCGGGTTGGTCCCGATCACCACCACCACCTCGCCCTTGGGAGCCCCCTCCTCTGTGAAGGTCTCGGCCAGGGTCGCGAGGGTGCCGCGCCGGATCGTCTCGTAGAGCTTGGTCAGTTCGCGGGCGACCGCCGCGGGCCGGCTCCCTCCGAGGATCGCGGCGGCATCCACCAGCATTTCGGGCAGGCGGTGGGGTGATTCGAACAGGACCAGTGTTCCGGGGATCTGCCCGAGCGCCGCCAGGCGATTGCGCCGGGCACCGGATTTCTGCGGCAGGAAGCCTTCGAAAAAAAACCGGTCGGTGGGCAGGCCCGCCGCGACGATGGCGGTCATCACCGCCGATGGACCGGGGATAGGCGTCACCGCAATACCCGCCTCGATGGCGGCCTGAACAAGCTTGAAACCCGGATCCGACACCAGCGGCGTCCCGGCATCCGAGACCAGGGCCAAGGCTTCGCCGTTTTGCATCCGTGCGATCATCCGCTCGCGGACAGCCGCGTTGGAATGCTCGTGATAGGCGACCAGCGGCGTCGTGATGCCGTAATGCATCAACAGCGTGCGGGTGACGCGGGTGTCTTCGGCGAGCACCGTATCAGCCGCCGCCAGAGTCGCGAGCGCGCGGAACGACACATCCTTGAGGTTGCCGATCGGGGTCGCCACCACGTGCAGGCCAGGGTCGAGCGGTTCCGCCTCTGCCGCAAGGCCGAAGGCGGTGAAGGTCGAGATGGGCTTGGCCGGATCGTGGACAGCCCTGGAGCGGCGCGTCCGATTGTCGATTCTCTGAGTCATGAGGCAGACATTGCCACGGGGACACGGGCCGGAGGAATGCCTGCACCGGGGGTGTCGCGACATTTACTTTTGTCGTTCAGGCTTTAACCGTGCGCGCATCGGGCGTGAGATGCGGATTGGCGACGAGGAGTACCGTGCAATGGAGAAAAGCCTTGCAAGGGGCCACCGTCCGGCAATGCCCGTTTGGGCGATGGCGGTGGCTATTCTCCTGCTCGCCGGGGGGCTCGGCGGCTGCATCGGCGGCCCCGATGGTGGCCCACGCGCTACGAAAGCCTCTCCTAACCCGGATATCGCCGCCGCTGGCGATCCGCAGGCGCCGTCACCGGGCGCGATGAAGATCGGCACGGGCTCGGTCAAGATCGCCCTCATCCTGCCCCTGTCCGGTCCCGGTGCGACCGTCGGAACGGCCCTCCGCAATGCGGCGGAACTCGCCGTCGAGGATTTCCAAAAGCCCGACCTGCAGATTTTGGTGAAGGACGATCGCGGCTCGCCCGATGGCGCACGCGAGGCGGCCCAGGCCGCCCTGTCCGAGGGCGCCGAACTGGTGCTCGGCCCCCTGTTCGCGGCCAATGTCCAGGCAGCTGCCGGCGTCACGCGCGCGGCGGGCAAGCCGATCATCGCCTTTTCCACCGATGCGAGCGTCGCGGCACGCAGTGTCTATCTCCTCAGTTTCCTGCCGCAGACCGAGGTGGACCGGGTAGTCGACGAGGCGGTGGCGGCCAGGCGACGCTCCTTCGCCGCGCTGATTCCCGAGAGCAGCTACGGCAATGCCGTGGAGGCACAATTCCGTGAGGCGGTGGCCAGAAAGGGTGCTCGGCTGGTGGGGATCGAGCGCTATGTGCCCGGCGCGCCAGCCCCCGCTATCTCTCGCCTTGCGGGCCTCATCAATGGTCCTGGCGCTCAAGCTGACGCTCTGTTCCTGCCGGAAAGCCCGGAAGGCTTGGCCATCGTCGCACCGGCGCTCGCCAAGGCGGGATTTTCTCCCAGCCGAGTGAAGCCCATCGGCACGGCGGTGTGGAACGACCCGCGCCTTTTCGCCCTGCCCGCCCTGCAGGGCGGCTGGTTCGCAGCGGCCGATTCGAAGGGATTCAGCGATTTCTCACAGCGCTATCAGGCGCGGTTCGGCTCTGCACCTCCGCGTGTGGCGACGCTGGCCTACGACGCTGTCTCGCTCATGGCAGCGCTGTCGCGGCAATATGGATCTCAGCGCTTCGCCGACGCGACGCTGACGACGCAGGCCGGCTTCTCGGGGATCGACGGCACCTTCCGCTTCCGGCCGGAGGGGGTAAGCGATAGGGCTCTAGCCATCTACGAAATCCGCAGCGGCGCACCGGCTATCGTGAGCCCGGCCCCGCGCACGCTCGGCCCCTCTGGCACCTGATCCGGCTTGCGCGTCAAGTATGGTCGAGAAAGGCTGCGCAGAAGGTAGCACTGGCCGGCCATGCACCCTGGTCAATGTGATAGATCATGAGCAAGCGGATGGGGGCCAGCATCAGGCAGCGAGTTCCGCCACCACGGCGTTGAGAACCGGCGCACCGCGCGGGGTCGCGGCGATGCGGCCTCCGTCCAGGCGGGCGACGAGCCCGTCGCCGATCAGAGCCTCGACACGCGCCGCATCGATGGGACGGCCTTTCAGCATCGCGTAACGGTCGGGGTCGACGCCCTCCTTGAGGCGCAGACCCATCATAAGGAACTCATCGCCCTGGTCGGCACATGAGAGTGCTTCGGTCTCGATGATGCCATGACCGTTGCGCTCGACCTGAGCAAGCCACGCCTCCGGCGTCCGCTCAGTGACGGTGCCCATCCGCCCTTCTTCCGTCACAAGCCGGCCATGCGCGCCTGGACCGATGCCGGCATACTCGCCGTAGCGCCAGTACAGGAGGTTATGACGCGATTGCGCGCCGGGGCGAGCGTGATTGGAAATCTCGTAGGATGGGAGGCCCGCGGCGTCGCATACCTCTTGCGTCACATCATAGAGTGCCCTCGCCATGTCGTTGTCCGGTGGGACAAGCTTGCCGGCCGCATGCAGGCCGAAGAACGGCGTGCCGGGCTCAATGGTGAGTTGGTAGAGGGACAGGTGCTCCGCCGCCCGCGCGATGGCCTCCTTCAACTCGGCCCGCCACGCCGACGCGCTCTGGTTCGGCCGCGCATAGATGAGATCGAAGGAGTAGCGTTCGAAGTGGGCAGCCGCCGTCTGCACCGCCGACATTGCCTCCGCGGCCGTATGGAGGCGCCCCAGCGCTTTCAGGGAGATGTCGTCCATGGCTTGGACACCGAGCGAGACACGGTTCACCCCCGCGGCCCGATAGCCGCGAAAGCGACCGGCCTCGACGCTCGTGGGATTGGCCTCCAGCGTGACCTCGATATCGGGGGCCGCCCCCCAGGCATCGTCAATGGCCTCGAGAAGCCCCGCCACGGTTGACGGCTGCATGAGGGACGGCGTGCCGCCGCCGAGGAAGATGCTGGAAACCGTGCGGCCCGGAACGCGCGCCGCGACATGGGCGATCTCGGTCCGGAATGCCGCCAGGAAACGTCCTTCATCCACCGGGGCATGGCGGACATGGCTATTGAAGTCGCAATAGGGGCATTTCGAAGCGCAGAAAGGCCAATGGACATAGATTCCGAACCCGGCGTCGCGGGTCGGGTGGTCCGGTCCTGAAGAGTCGGTCATTCAACGGATGTGCGCGCGGATAACAGTTTTGGCAATGGTCCCGGAGACATCCCGCGCTCAGCCTACGCCCCCTTCTTGGATTCATCCGTCACAAGAAGGTCTCGGTGAGAGACCGTTGCGGCCGTCGATGAATCCACCTGCTCCCGTCGGCACGACTGAGATCAGGGTCATCCAATCTCAATCTAGACGAGACCGGTCAGACCGGACGCTGCAGGCAACTTTGGGCCAACAGCACGAAGGCCCGTGCCCGGTGCGACAGCGCATTTCCGCTCTTCCAATCGACACCGTGCTTCTCCTCTGAGGAGATCTCACCGAAGGTTCGGTCGTAGCCGTCGGGCAGGAACATCGGGTCGTAGCCAAAGCCTTGTGAGCCGCGCGGCTCTACGAGATCGCCGAAGACACGGCCTTCGAACGTTTCGGTGTGGCCATCGGGCCAAGCGATGACGAGGGCTGAGACAAAATGAGCCCGGCGGGTCGTGGCTCCTCGCTTGTCGAGTTCGGCCACGATGCGAGCCATCGCACTGGAAAAGTCTTTGCTCGACCCGGCCCAGCGGGCGGAGAACAGTCCGGGTGCGCCATCGAGGGCGTTGACGCAAAGTCCGGAATCGTCAGCGAAGGCGGGCAGGCCCGAAGCCTGCGCCGCAGCGATAGCCTTGATCGCTGCGTTCTCCGCAAACATCGTCCCGGTCTCCTCGGGCTCCGGCAAGCCGAGTTCGCCGGCAGAGACGGCCTCGACACCGAAGGGCATCAGAAGCTCGCGCATCTCTACGAGCTTGCCGGCATTATGAGTGGCGATGACAACTCGCCCGGTGAGAATGCGCGGCGCGCTCATGCGATCGCCTGCTTCTGAAGGGCGACGAGTTGCTCGACGCCGCCGCGGGCTAGGCGCAGCAACTCGATGAGTTCGGCTTCCGAGAAGGGCTTTCCCTCGGCGGTGCCCTGCACCTCAACGAGGCCGCCGGAGCCGGTCATGACGAAGTTCGCATCGGTCTCGGCGGCCGAATCCTCGGCGTATTCGAGATCCAGCACGGGGGTGCCTTTGTAGATGCCGCAGGAAATGGCGGCGACATGCTCACGCAGGGGATCGACGGAAATGATGGAGCGCCCGCGCATCCAAGTGAAACAATCATGCAGAGCGATCCAGGCGCCCGTGATCGCGGCAGTGCGAGTGCCGCCGTCCGCTTGAATCACATCGCAATCCACGGTGATCTGACGCTCGCCGATGGCGGGAAGATTGGTGACGGCGCGGAGCGAGCGGCCGATCAGCCGTTGGATCTCCTGCGTCCGTCCGGAGGGCTTGCCGGAATTTACCTCACGGCGGGTGCGCTCATGGGTAGCGCGGGGGAGCATGGAGTACTCCGCGGTGACCCAGCCCTTTCCCGAGCCGCGCAGCCATGGCGGACCGCGCTCTTCGAGGGAGGCGGTGCAAAGAACTTTCGTTTGACCGAACGTCACGAGGCACGAACCCTCGGCATAACGGGCGACGGAGCGCTCCAGAGTCACGTTGCGCAATTCGTCGTTCGCGCGCTTCGAGGGCCGCATGGGCACTCTCCTTGGTCGGGTTCCGGGATGGTCGTCCGGGCTCTTAGGCCGCGGTCCGGCTACCGGCAAGCGCAGCGCGGTAAGGTAGGGGCGCGCCTCGCGGCGCGCCCCAAACTCGGGCCTCAGTAGCGGTAGAAGCGGCGGTGATGATGGCCGAAATGGCGGCGGTGATGGTGATGACCGAAGCGACGACCGTAATGATGGCCGAAATGGCGACCGCGATGATGGCCGAAATGGCGGCGATGATGCCGGCCGTGGTGGCGCCAGTGTCCGCCGCCGTATTGAACCTCGGTGGCGGCCGCGTTCGCCGCGCCGGCGACTTCGCTGGATACCGCCATCGGTGCGGCTTCAGCACCACGGGGCGTTCCCAGGATCATCGCGCCCACCAGGGCGACCACGATGGCGAAGGTCTTCGCCATGGCGGACAGGGTTGGGTTCTTCATCAGGACGGGCTCCGTTTGACAGATATTTGTTTCGTCGACCGCTGGGTGCGGATGCGGTGCAACGCATCTTCGACGGAAAACGACGCACGACCTGGGGAGATTATATATTTTTTGTTTCGGGATTAAGCAGGGGCCGATCAGAATAAGGCTTTTATTCCTTTAAATTCGTCGAGCCTCCATCCTCGCTCGACAGAATGCGCCGGAATGAGCGAGCGGTGATCGCCCTACGCCCGCTAGATTCATAACCCGAACTCGTTGCTCTCCCATTCGGGTGCCTCAGGTTTGCAGGTGCACAGCATATTCCAGACCGTCGTCCCTGCCATGTCACTATCTCTCATCGCCCACGCTCTCCGCGGAACGCACAGCCATCAACCGTCCGTGCAAGTCATTGGCATGAGATATGCTAATGGCGAATCCGGCTACGAACGGCCGCGAACGATGTGAGGGGAAACCCGGCTGTCGGATCGCTTGAGGTACGAGAGGCTCGAAATGACGAAATATAAACTCGAGTATCTATGGCTCGATGGATACACGCCGGTGCCGAACCTGCGTGGCAAGACCCAGATCAAGGAATTCGATGGCTTCCCGACCCTTGAGCAGCTTCCGCTGTGGGGCTTCGATGGCAGCTCGACGATGCAGGCCGAGGGCGGCAGCTCCGACTGTATGCTGAAGCCTGTGCGCCACTTCCCCGATAGCACTCGCAAGAATGGCGTCCTCGTTCTCTGTGAAGTGATGATGCCGGACGGCGTCACCCCGCACGTCTCGAACAAGCGCGCAACCATCCTCGATGATGACGGCGCCTGGTTCGGCTTCGAGCAAGAGTATTTCTTCTACAAGGACGGACGCCCCCTCGGCTTCCCCGCCACCGGCTACCCTGCCCCGCAGGGTCCCTATTATTGTGGCGTCGGCTATAAGGAAGTCGGCAGCATCGCTCGCAAGATCGTCGAGGAACATCTCGACCTGTGCCTCGATGCCGGTATCAACCACGAGGGCATCAACGCCGAGGTGGCCAAGGGCCAGTGGGAATTCCAGATCTTCGGCAAGGGCTCCAAGAAAGCCGCCGACGAAATGTGGGTCGCCCGCTACCTTCTCCAGCGCCTGTGCGAGACCTACGAGATCGATGTCGAGTACCATTGCAAGCCGCTCGGTGCGACGGATTGGAACGGCTCCGGCATGCACGCGAACTTCTCTACGGAGCACCTGCGCACGGTGGGCGGCAAGGCCTATTTCGAAGCGCTCATGGCAGCGTTCAAGGAAAACCTGGACGACCACATCGCGGTCTACGGGCCTGACAACCACATGCGGTTGACCGGCAAGCACGAGACCGCTGCGATCAACGAGTTCAGCTATGGCGTCGCCGATCGTGGTGCCTCGATCCGGGTGCCCCACAGCTTCGTCAACAATGAGTACAAGGGCTACTTGGAAGACCGCCGTCCCAACAGCCAGGGGGACCCCTACCAGATCGCCTCGCAGATCCTGAAGACGATCGCGACGGTTTCAACCGCCGACGAGGCGAAAGCGGCCGCCTAAATATTAGGCAGACAATTAAGGCTTTTGCGCCAATTATAATCGATGCCTGTCGCAGGGTCTGTGGCAGGCATTCTTTTTTGCTCATTTGGAAGGCAAGCGGGTCTCAATGAACAAGTCGCTTGGCTACCTCGGTGCAACACGCTTCTTTTCGCCTACATCACGATGGGGCGTAGGGGATTACCGTCCCTACTGAGTTCACGCGCCGAAGATCGACCAGCCAAGGCGCCGAGTGAGCATCTCGAGGGCGATCCGGCCGAGATGCGAATTACCGGATGCGTCGAGGCCCGGCGACCATACCGCGATCGACGCTTTTTCGGGGGCCACCGCGATAATTCCGCCGCCGACGCCACTTTTGCCGGGAAGGCCAACACGATAAGCGAATTCGCCGGACCCGTCGTAGTGACCGCAAGTCAGCATGACTGCGTTGATACGCTTGGCGCGCTCCGGAGAGACCACGGAATGCCCGGTGAGAGGGTTGCGGCCGGAATGAGCGAGGAAGCGGCTCGCCGTGGCTAGCTGCCGGCACGACATGCCGATGGCGCAATGATGGAAATAAACACCCAGGGTGAAATCGACCGGGTTATCGATATTGCCGAAGGATTTCATGTAGTTGGCAAGCGCGATATTACGGAAACCCGTGCGCAGCTCGGACGCGGCCACCGCCTCGTCAATGGTAATGGTCGGGTCCTGGGCGAGGAACTGCATGAAGCGCAGGATTTCACCGAGTGCCTCCCGGGGCTGGTGGCCCGACAGTATCGTGTCGGTCACCGCGATGGCACCGGCATTGATGAATGGATTGCGGGGGATGCCGCGCTCACGCTCGAGCTGGACAATGGAGTTGAAAGGACTGCCGGACGGCTCGCGACCGACTCGGCGCCAGAGCCGATCTCCCGCCATGCCGAGGGCCAGAGTCAGCGTGAACACCTTCGAGATGCTTTGGATCGAGAATGAAGTGTCGCTGTCCCCTCCCGCCGCCACATGCCCGTCAGCATCGATGACGACAATTCCGAAGGCCTTCGGATCGACACGGGCGAGTTCCGGGATGTAGGTGGCGACCTCACCTCGGTCTGGCCGGTCAGCCATCTCTTCGGCGATTTCTCTGACGACGGTATCAAGGTCGGGCACGGCGTCGCTCATCTGCGAGGAAACGGGTATCGATGCGAGCCAAGACGGAACCCGCATGCCTCCGCCACGGCGCCATCCGACAGATGGCGGAGTTTCGCGGCCGGCCGCACCGCGACGCAAAGGGCATTCCTTTTGGACGAAGCGGATTGCCGGAAAACAACGTCGATGCCGCGGGCCTAGAGGTTGTGCGCGAGGGCAGAGCCGGACACAATCGCCGCTCAGGAAGAACCCATTGAACGATCGCCCCCGCCCCTTCTCTTCTCAGCAGCTCCAGCCCCTCGCCGCTCTAAACGAGCGCACACGCGAGATCTTTCGACAGATCGTGGAGAGCTACCTCACGACGGGCGAACCTGTAGGATCCCGCAACCTCGCGCGCATCCTGCCCATGGCGCTGTCGCCGGCCTCAATCCGCAATGTCATGGCGGATCTGGAGCATTCTGGCCTGATCTTCGCGCCTCACACATCCGCCGGCCGACTTCCGACGGAAATGGGCCTGCGCTTCTTTGTCGATGCCATGCTGGAGATCGGCGATGTCGGGCGCGAGGAGCAGGAGCGGATCGAGGCCCAAATGCGTGCCGCCGCATCTGGCCACACATTCGAAAGCGCCTTGGCCGAGGCCTCGACGCTGCTGTCCGGAATTTCCCGGGGAGCAGGCGTCGTGCTCACCACCAAGACAAACGTGCACCTGAAACACATCGAATTCGTCCGGCTCGATCCGGCCCGCGCCCTCGTCGTACTGGTGTCGGATGACGGTTCGGTGGAGAACCGCCTCCTGGATCTGCCCCCGGGCCTTCCGGCCAGCGCCCTGCAGGAAGCCTCCAACTACCTCAATGCCCGCCTTCATGGACGCACACTGGGAGGCTTGCGCGCCGAGATCGAGGCCGGCCGCGAGGCGATGAAGCGCGAACTAGACGTCATTACCGAGCGCCTAGTGGACGCGGGCCTAGCCACCACCGTCGGGCCGTCCGACGCACGTCAATTAATCGTGCGCGGCCAAGCCAACCTTCTCGACGACCTGCGCGCGGTGGAGGATCTCGAACGCATCCGCCTACTCTTCAACGACCTTGAAACGCAAAAGGATGTGATCGAACTGCTCTCCCGCGCCGAGGGTGGAGAAGGAGTGCGCATCTTCATCGGCTCGGAGAATAAACTGTTCTCGCTTTCCGGCTCGTCGATGATCGCCGCACCTTTCCGGGACGGTTCTCAGAAAATCGTCGGCGTCGTTGGTGTCATCGGCCCGACGAGACTTAACTACGCGCGGATCGTGCCGATGGTAGATTACACTGCTCGGGTAGTCTCGAAGATGCTCGACCGCAACGGGCGCTGAGCGTCATTGCGTTCATCTCACCGGACAAGACTTCGCTTCTTACAGAAAGCTCTACCACGACTTGAAGGAAACTGAACCAATGGTCGACGACGCCCCTGCTTCAGGGATTAATGTCGAGACACTGGAGACCTTCATTCGAAGTTCGGCACATAAGTAGCCAACGGCCTGCTGAAAGGCTCTGACTTAGCCGCCCTCCTGCCGGAAAGCGAAACTCGCTGCGATCACTCGCATAGAAGTCTCAGTCTTTCACCTCGCTGTGATCTTGCCACGCGCCCGCGTCAGGCGCAGCCTGAGAATAACGTTCTCAACCTAGCCTGTTGCACTCATGCGGCACTGCAGAGTTTAGTAAGAGGAAGAGGCCCAGCCTCGCAGGTCGTTTGACACGCGGACCAAACATAATTCCTTGCCTGAAACATCCAGGCTCCGGATCGCTGATGACAGCTTATCCGGAGCCTGGAGTCTCTTCTCACGTCACCACTTCGATCCGGCAAAACATCAAGCGCTACGGTTCACAATTCGACAGCGTATGCGCATCGCCAGAAGAAGTTCCCCTCGAGGGCACCACAGATGAAGATCAACCGCGGATGACGTCCACAATCTCATAGGTGTCCGGGTCAACGATGACGATGTCGTCGTCGACAAGTACGTATCTGTAATCTTCGTATTCGGGCACGATCTGCACGATGTCAGGCGGCAGGTCGTAGAGAGTGTAGCTTCGGGCGATTGCAGTCCCCACCGTCAGAGCGAAAGCACCGGCAGCGAGACGGGGGATCCCGCGACGAAGTACGCTCTGGCGAAATTCTGTACGCTGCGGAGCACCCAGTCGGCCATAAGCCCCGCGCACGGCGCCGCTATCGCCTCGGCCCGCACGATCTCGACGCCCGGCTCGATCACCCCGGTCGCTGTCGCTCCTCTCGCCACGATCCGCTTTGCCATCCTTCAGGCCGCGATCGGCCTTGCCGCTTCCGTCCATCCGCTCATCACGATCGGCCCTGCCGTCTCGATCAGACTTGCCGTCTCGATCAGACCTGCCGTCTCGATCCGGCCGGGCTGCGGGATCGCTCCTGCTGCCAGCACTCGGGCGTTCGCCCTGCTCCATGCGGCCATTTCGTTCGCCGCCAGCATCACCGCCTCGCTCCATTCCAGCCGCGCCACCGCGCTCACCCGCAGGGCCGCCGCGATCCCCCGAGGCACCACCGCGTTCCATACCACCTGCGGCTCCACCACGCTCGGCTCCGCCGCCACCGGCGCCCCGCATGCCGGCGCCACCAGCCGATCCGGCACCACCCGCGCCACCGCCGGGCGCACCGGCGCCTGCCGCGCCGCCGCCACCCGCACCGCCACCTGCTCCAGGCCCACCTTGGGCGAAAGCACTCGCCGCACCGACGACGAGAACGGCAGCCGTCACCGTACTCCGCAAGAGCTTGCTCATGTCAGTCAGTCCATCTCTTGGTTGATTGCTGACGCCACGCGGCGCCGACGCGAAGCCGAAACGGAAAGACTGCCAAAACCGTTCCGTGAATTAAAACTACTTCCCACGTTGTCATCACACTGAACAGGCAACCTAAGCCCAAGCTTCACGGTAACGGACTTCCAAGTATTTCCACTTGGAGAAGACGATGACGTACCTTTGCCATGGCGGGAAGGGCGATGGGGATGAGGGAATGGATGACATTTGCAGCCTGCTGTAGGAAAGCCGCGTTGAGGCGCTTGTGAATTCTCCATCGCCGCTTAACGTCGCCGACCAAGAGGCCCAGGTAGGGCCCCGACAAGGATGGTAGGGAGTGCCCATGTCCGACGCTATCGCGATCGATCCTTCGAAGCCTGACGATCCGGAAGACCGCCGTCGGCGGATATTCGCCATCGTGGGCTCGTCGTCGGGTAATCTCGTCGAGTGGTTCGACTTTTATTGCTACGCCTTCTTTGCCCTCTACTTTGCGCCGGTCTTCTTTCCCGAAGGCGACGATACCAGTCAGCTCCTGAAATCCGCCGCCGTGTTCGCGGTCGGATTCTTCATGCGCCCCATCGGTGGTTGGTTGTTCGGCCGTATCGCCGATCGCCTTGGCCGTAAGACCTCGATGATGATCTCGGTGCTGATGATGTGCGGCGGATCGCTCATGATCGCCGTGCTACCGACCTATGCCAGCGTGGGGCACTGGGCTCCCGCCCTGCTCTTGCTCGCACGTATGATCCAGGGCCTTTCCGTGGGCGGCGAGTACGGCACCAGCGCCACCTACATGAGCGAGGTCGCCCTGAAGGGTCAGCGTGGATTCTTCGCCTCGTTCCAGTACGTTACCCTAATCGGCGGACAGCTCCTGGCCTCGCTGGTGCTGATCATTCTGCAGAGCTTCCTCACCGCCCAGCAGCTCACTGCCTGGGGCTGGCGCATCCCGTTCTTCATCGGTGCGATGGCGGCCGTGGTGGCGCTGTTTCTACGTTCGTCGCTCGCGGAGACGGCGACCAAAGAGGACATGGCCTCGAAGGAATCCGGCACCTTTTCGGCCCTTTTCAAACATTGGCGTGCGTTCTGCGTAGTACTCGCCTACACCGCCGGCGGCTCCTTGAGCTTCTATACTTTCACCACCTATATGCCGAAATATCTCTTCAACACGGCGCATATCGACAAGATCACCGCATCGCAGATCTCCACTGCGGCGCTCCTTGTCTACATGGTGATCCAGCCCTTCTTCGGCTGGCTTTCGGATAGGATCGGCCGCAAGACCAACATGCTGCTCTATAGCGGGCTCGGCACGCTGATGGTGGTGCCGCTAATGACGGCGATCGGCTCCACTACGAACCCCTACCTCTCGTTCGGCCTGATCATGATCGGCCTCACGGTGATCAGCTTCTACACGGGCATCAGCGGCATTGTGAAAGCAGAGCTGTTCCCGACCCAGGTCCGGGCGCTGGGGGTCGGCCTCTCCTACGCGGTGGCGAACTCGATCTTCGGTGGCACGGCGGAGGCGGTAGCCCTGTATTTGAAGCAGATCGGCTCGGAAAGCAGCTTCTTCTGGTACGTCACGGCGATGCTCGCCATCGCCTTCATCGGCTCGCTGATCATGCCGAACCCCAAGCGTCACGGTTATCTCGACGGTGACGGCACGGTGGAAGAGGCGCTGATGCGCAAGTCACGCCGGGCGCTGCCCGCCTAAATTGCCGCTCTGTCGAAAGGTCAAACGCACGCGGTGTTAGCTCGCCGCGTGCGTCTTCATAAGTGCCGCACAGCAACCGCGCTCGGGTTCAGGTGATGTCGTCGGTGACTATTCCTGATGCAGTGCGAGCCAGTCGGGCGATGTGCATGATTTGGCCCTCCGCATCCGCATGGCCGAGACTTGCAGCGAGGAACTGGATCATTTTCACGCAGCGTCGCCCATGATCGCTCGTCGCTGCCGGTCGAGCTCCTCGCTGTAGCGCTTGAGGGTGTGGCTCTCGGTGAGCAGCCCGATCACCCGACGCGAGACCGGATCATCCACCACCGCCAGAGCTTCACTCTCCGCGCTGTCGAAGGCCGAGGCTGCCTGTTTGGCATTCATGCCGGCGGTGAGGAACACGTCTGTATAGCGCATGGCCTCGATGAGACTGGCCTCGCTATCGGCCGTCACCAGGGCATGAGCCTCGGGCACCAGCACGATTCCGGCGTAGCGCCCTTCCTTATCCACCATCACAACGCGGGACGGCGAGCCGAGGGGATGAGCCGCAAGGAAATCGCAGAGCTTCATATCGACCGGCACGGTTTCGACCTCGCGACGCATGAGCGCCCCAACGGTGAGTGACCTGATCCAGCCGATATCATGCGCGCTACGGATGCTTTCGCCGCGAAGGTGGAAGCGCCAGGTGGCAAAGGAATAGCCGAAGGTCTTCCGCACGGTCATCGACGAGGCGATCACCGCCACCAGTACGAGGCCGGTGATCGGAAAGCTGCCGGTGAGCTCGAGGGCGAGGAATGTCATCGTGAGCGGGCCGCCGATGACTGCCACCGCCAGGGCGCTCATGCCGATCACCGCATAAGCCAGCGGTGTGAGAGCGAAGAAGGTGAGTCCCTCCAGGCCGGATAGTCCATGAACGCCGGAAAGGGCCGGGATTGCCTCCGCCATCAGCGCGGCAAAGAGCTTGCCCGCCAGAGCGCCAAGAAACAGCGAAGCGAAGAACAAGCCGCCGCGAAAACCCGAGCCGATCGAGATCGCCGAGGCCGAGGCCTTCGCCACGAACAGCAGCGCCAGAGCAGCGAACCCCATGGCAGGCATGTTGGTGTCGAGATGGAGATGGAGCGCTCCGTGCCCACCGGAAAGTATCTGCGGGGAGACAGCTAGGGCCAGGACGCCAACGCAGAGACCGCCGATGGCGGGGGCGAGGAAGGCCGGCAGGCGGGTCGCCCGCACACCCTGCTCGACTAGGGTGACACCACGCATAATCAGAATTCCGAGCCCAGCGCACGCGAAACCGAGAGCGAGGCTCGGTAGCGTATCGATTCCGGAGACCGCCCTCGTTGTCAGGACATCGAAACCGTTGGCAGTCACCAGGGGACTCTGCGTTACGAGCGCCTTGGCGACGAGGCTACCGCACAGGGCCGAGACGACCACCGGTGTGAGAGTGGCGATGGAATAGGTGCCGATGATGAGTTCGAACGCATAGAATGCCCCCGTGAGCGGCGCCCCGAAGGCAGCGGCGATGGCGGCGGCCGAGCCGCAGCCCACTAGGGTACGTAGATCCGAGCGACGCATTTCAAAGGAGAGGCCGAGACGCGAGGCGATGCCGGCGCAGATCTGGGTATAGCCCGCTTCGAGACCGACCGATGCACCGCTGCCATTCGAGATCACATTTTGCGCCGCCACGGCAGCAGACCCCTTCAGCGAGAGGCGCCCGCCATGCAGGGCATTGGCCTCGATGGGATCGACGATCGACTGCTGCGGGCTGCCTCGGCGACGAGCCAAGCCCAGAGCGATCAGGCCGAGGATGAGACCGCCGACGGCCGGGCCGACTAGAATAAGGATCGGGGCCACATCCGTCGAAGCGCTGAGTCGGGCGCCGTGCGGTAGTCGATAGAGGATCTCGCGCAGGCCCTGCGTCGCGAGACTCATGGCCGAGACTGCGATCCCGGCGATCGCGCCGACGCAGGCGGCCAGCGCCACGAGCCCGGCTTCGCTGCCGCGCACCAGGGCACGCAATCGACTTGGCACGTGGACCAGCAGCTGGCCGGCGGGAGATCCACGGCGCGGCGCGGTTTCTGAGTTCATCGACCGACGGGGGGATTGGCACGAAAGGGGTACGAAGACCGCGGCACCTTAGGGGTGGGGTGCAAGGTCCGTCGACCGAATTTCCACGTCCGGCGGCATCGATGGGGCGAAGAGTTTTCCCCATTCTGCATTCCTTGCGTCTCTAACGCTTGAAATGCCCGCAGCCTCAGGATACATCGCAGCCCGAGTGCCGCTGTAGCTCAGTTGGTTAGAGCGCTTGATTGTGGATCAAGAGGTCCCCCGTTCGAGCCGGGGCAGTGGTACCATTCGACTATATTGGCGTCTTTGGCGACGCCTTGCAGGCTAAGAATCGGCAGCTGTTTCTAAAGCTCCCTGATTGGCCTTGCCTGCCTAGAATGATGCGTACCGCCCGATTACGGGAGCGCCGTTCTTGCTAGATCAGCTCCGATGCAATGTTG
Source organism: Methylobacterium sp. CM6241 (assembly GCF_054817845.1). Taxonomy (NCBI): domain Bacteria; kingdom Pseudomonadati; phylum Pseudomonadota; class Alphaproteobacteria; order Hyphomicrobiales; family Methylobacteriaceae; genus Methylobacterium; species Methylobacterium sp. CM6241. The sequence continues at coordinate 1,904,245 of NZ_CM139246.1, read as the reverse complement.
TCGTGAATGCCCGGTGGTTGCTGGTGCCTTCCGTCCGACCCTGTCGCATGCGGACGGTAAAGGCTCGTAATGGCTAAGCTGCCGCAAAGTGGCCATCGACGCCACGGGATGATCACGAGCCTAGCCGTTTTGTCGCCACAACTGTCCTCGTAAATGCCGATGTGCGCCACCACACGGAGACGAGTCGATCAGATGCGGGTTCAAAAGGTCGGATCATCACGAGTTACCCCTCCCTCGCGCCGCTTCGGCGCTGGCGGTGATGCGGCAACTTCATTCGATGCGCTGACGCTCAAGAATCGGGTCGGACACGACCATGGGAGCCGCCCCGCCCTCACCCGCTCCGTTCTGGCCATGATGCTGGTCGCGGGAGGCCTGAGCGCCGTCGTTCTCAACGGCACCGGCACCAGTGGCTTTGGCGCCGTGGTACAATCGGCTCAGGCGATGACCGAGCTGTCGATGCCGAAGCCCAGAATTCAGTCGGCGGTCCCGGGAGTTCTAGAAGCTCCACCCACCGTACTCACGTCATCCTCGGCCTTTGCCCCCGTCCACGACCTCGACACCGAAATCGGCTCTAATGCCGTCGATCGTGTCTCCTACGATTTCCTGTTGACCGAAAGCGCTGTCGGCGACCCGAACGATATCCTCGATTTCGGACCCATGAAGATTCGCCGCCACTTGGTGCAGAAGATCGTCCGCGCTGCGCAGGCCGTACAGACCGACCCCGTCCTGCTGATGGCGGTAGCCGACAAAGAGTCGAGCTTCATCACCGAAGTGCAGGCCAAGACGTCCTCGGCGACCGGCCTGTTCCAGTTCATCGAGCGCACCTGGCTCGGTGTTGTGCGCGACTTCGGACCGAAATACGGCCTGACGCAGGAAGCGGCCCTCGTGGTCTCCGGCGATAACGGCAAGCCGAGCGTGGCAGATGCCGCCGAGCGGACCCGCATTCTCGAATTGCGGCGTGACCCCTATCTCGCCGCACTGATGGCAGGCGAGATGCTGAAACGCGACGCAGCGCGAATCTCCCTGCGTATCGGCCGCGAGCTGACCCTGGGCGAAGTGTATCTCGCCCACTTCCTCGGTCCCGACGATGCCGAGGAGTTCCTCGCTACCGTTGTCGACAAGCCGACATCCGCCGCCGCCCAGATGCTGCCGGGCCCGGCGCGCGCCAACCGTTCCATCTTCTTCGCGGCCCAACGCGGTCGACGCAAGGCAGCGAGCCTGTCGGTGGCCCAGGTTCATGAGAAGTTCGAGACTATGATGAGCACTCGTGGTGCTCGCTACCGCGATGTCCGCTCTCTCTCGGGCGTCATGGCCTATGCCGACGCCTCGGTGGAGTAACCGCGCCTCACCGCGTTTTATGCGCCGATCTCGCTGTCAGTCCTGAACCCCAGCAATCGCATTTCCCGGACCGATTCGCCGTCGACCCAACCCTTGTTGCGCCTTGGGAGCAACTGACGCCTGAGTCCCTACGTTGAGCTTGGGGCCGCACGCGGCGGTACCATGCAGATGACGAAAACCGGAGGGATGACGTGCTCGATCCGAAAGGCCCGTCGAACGATCGTTCGCCCACTCCTTTCAAGGATGTTCCGAAAAAGCGCGCAGGCAACGATACGCTCGCGCCTGGCCTCGCCCTCGACCAAATCGGCGAAGCCCTAGCGTCTTTCTATGACGACCTGATCGCCGAGGGCATTCCGGAGAACTTGGCTGCCCTCGTTCGTCAGGTCCACCAGCCGGAAGCCACGCCTGAGCCCGATCCCGTTATCTCCGCGCCGATTCGTAAATCCGGCCGCCTCGCCCTCGTGGTCGAGGATGATGCATCGACACAAGGCTTGGCAGTCGCCCTGTTGGACGAGACTGAGCTCGATGCTATCGGCTGCGCTACGGCGGAAGAGGCTCTGGCCGTGATGCGGGACAGGGGCGGCGATGTCGCTTTGGTCTTTGCCGATATCCAGCTCTCGGGTGTCATGGACGGCCTGCAACTGGCGCGTGCCGTCGCGATGCTGTGGCCTACGGCGAGGATGGTGGTCACGTCCGGCCGACGTGCTCCGCGACCGGACGCATTGCCGGAAAGGGTGGTCTTCATCCCCAAACCCTGGCGCCCCCAGGATGTGTTGGTGGAAGCCGAGCACGCGACCAGCAATCCTCCTCCGCCAGTGCCCTGAACTCTGCACGCCGCGGATGAATCGGCCAGGGGCCAGGGCCGCTTTCACTTTGATGAAGATCGCTATCGAACCAGCTCAAGGAGCATTGCCCCAGCGGTGATATTCAGGCCAATACTCCTGTGCCGTGAAGGCGACATCACGGGCCGCCATGACGTTGGGCGCACCTCTTGCATTGCATCGATCCAAGAGAGTGGTACCGACCGGTGCTGCGGAGCCTGTGAACGTGCCGATCCTATCCGTCCGTCACATTACGACCTACCGGTACCGCCAGCCCGTCGGCTTGGGCGAACACCGGATCATGTTTCGTCCGCGCGACAGCTATGACCAGCGCCTGATCGCCGCGACGCTGAAGATCACGCCCGAGCCGTCGTCTCTGCGGTGGTTGCACGACGTGTTCGGAAATTGCGTCGCCGTGGCGACATTCCAGGGTCGCGCCTCCACCCTGTCCTTCGAATGCTCGATCACCCTCGATCACACGCCCGAGCTCGCGCCGGAATTTCCGATCGCGCCGCATGCGGCCTTCTACCCTTTCGGCTACGGCGCCGACGATATGCCGGATCTCAGCCGCTCCATCGAGCGCGAGCACCGCGATCCGAAGAACGAGGTCGATGCCTGGGCGCGCAGCTTCGTTCCCCCCGCCGGCCGCATCGGCACACAGGATCTGCTCGCCGAGATGACGCGCCATGTCCGGCGCAACTTCGCCTATCTCGCGCGCTCGGAGAAAGGCGTTCAGGACCCCGTCACAACCCTGCGCCTCAAGCGCGGAAGCTGCCGCGATTTCGCGGTACTGATGATCGAGGCCGTGCGCGCTCTCGGCATGGCCGCCCGCTTCGTCTCCGGCTACCTCTACAATCCACGCGGCGACCGCAACCGCCATGTGGGCGGTGGCTCCACCCATGCATGGGTCCAAGTCTACTTGCCCGGTGCGGGCTGGATCGAGTTCGACCCCACCAATGGCATCGTCGGCAATCGCGACCTCATCCGCGTCGCCGTCGCCCGCGATCCGCGGCAGGCGGTGCCGTTGCACGGCTCCTTCTTCGGGTTTCCCGCGGACGATCTCGGCATGTCCGTGAGCGTCGAGGTCGATGAAGTCGAACTCGGTTCCCTCGAGCAGCGTACACCCGATGCGATGGTGGTGCGTTGAAGACGTTCATTCCGCTGCCATCAGATGGCGGCTGGGTTCCAATCATATTTTTTCAGACATGGGGCCAATACGATGAAGATCAGGACTGGGTTCGACATCGCCTTCGAATCGGTTCAGCCGACGCCCATGATTCTTGAACTGAGCGTGCATCCATCACGCATGCCGGATGTGATGACCCCACACGTCATCAGCTTCAACCCGCCGATACCTTTCCAGGAATATCGGGACGTCTACGACAACATCTGCACGCGCATCGTCACTCCGGTTGGCCGTCTCGACATCTCGGCCGATTTTACCGTTTACGATTCCGGATTGCCGGACGAATACGCTCCGCATGCGCAGCAGATCGACGTCCAGAACCTACCGAGCGATGTCCTCGTCTATCTCCTCGGCAGCCGCTATTGCGACACCGACAAGCTGTCTGAGACGGCCTGGTCCCTCTTCGGAGGAACGATGCCTGGCTGGTCGAGGGTCCAGGCGATCTGCGACTACGTTCACGACCGCATCCGGTTCGACTACATGCTCGCCGATGCCACGCGCACGGCCTGGGACGGTTTCATGCAGCGCCAGGGCGTCTGCCGCGACTTCGCCCATCTGGCGGTTGCTTTCTGCCGATGCATGAACATCCCGGCGCGCTACTGCACCGGTTATCTCGGCGATATCGGCATCCCGCCAGTGCCGGACCCGATGGATTTTTCGGCATGGTTCGAAGTGTATCTGGACGGGCGCTGGTACACATTCGACGCCCGTCACAATACACCGCGGATCGGCCGCATCGTCATGGCCCGCGGTCGCGATGCCACTGATGTCGCGATCACCACAAACTTTGGTTATTCGCACCTTGCCCGTTTCGACGTGCATACGGACGAGGTGTACTAAATTCATAAGCTCACGTTAACGAGACGCGAAATCTGCGACCGGGGGTGGAACCACGCGCCTACGCCTACGCTTGTATAGCAAAGGTTACCGCACAGGTAAGGCATCCGACCATGAAGACGTTGGCGACCGCTTTTGCAGGCATGATGGGTGCTTGCATCCTCGCTTCCACCCCCGTTCTCGCCGCCTCCTCCTACGATCCGTTCGGAACGGGGGGCGACGATTACTATCCCAAGACCGAGTACAGCCAGCCCTCCTACGACCCTTATGGCTATCAGGGCACCGTCGGTCAGGGCGCGCAAGCAGCTCCGCAGGCCCAGGTCTCGCCGATTCCGCGCGAGATCGTAACCTTCCGCGGCGCATACAAGCCTGGCACGATCGTCGTCTCGACCGCTGAACGGCGTCTCTACTTCGTTCTGCCGAACGGTGAAGCTATCCGCTACGGCGTTGGCGTCGGTCGTCCCGGCTTCACTTGGTCAGGCACGAAGACCGTTACCGCCAAGCGCGAATGGCCGTCATGGACGCCCCCGGCCGCAATGATCGCCCGCCGCCCCGACCTGCCGCGCTACATGGCGGGTGGTGTGGAGAACCCTCTGGGCGCCCGCGCCATGTATATCGGCAATACGGAGTACCGGATCCACGGATCCAACGAGCCCGACACGATCGGTCAGGCAGTTTCGTCAGGTTGTATCCGGATGACCAATGACGACGTCACCGACCTTTACGAGCGCGTGAAAGTAGGCGCCAAGGTCGTCGTCCTCAACTGAATTCCACGTCTCTGCAGAACAACGCCGCGTCATCCCAGGATGGCGCGGCGTTGTTTCTTTCCGGTTCGACCCTTACGGGACGACACGTCCAACCGCAGTCTGCGGTGAACTGAAGGACGCGATCGGCATGTCGCAGAAACAGCGCGCCCCGAGGGGACGAGGTCCGGGCAACGGGCAGGAATAGGGCTGCAGGCCGCTGATTCCCGACTGGACAGCATCGCAGTTCAAGCCGACGGCCCGGCGGGGCGGGGGCCCGCGGTCCTCGTAATAGTCGCGCCGGGGCGCGGGGCGGTAGTAGCCGTCGTCATACTGGGCGCTGGCGGCGCCAGCGGATAGCACACCGGCCAGAGCGAGGGCCAACAGGCCAAAACGCTGGGCGGCGCGCGAAAAAGCAGGTCGCATGAAGGTTCGCCCTCTTCGACGAGCCCGAAATCCGGGCGGGGCGCCAGGGTTAGGAGACCGGCCGTCGCGGTGCAAGCGCCGTGTCGCACCTCGTTCGCAGCCGTCGCCGACGGGACTACGGCACCGGCGAATGAGGACCTTTCAAAGAACCGTGAGGGAGGCGATCGGCAGCCACGCTTCCAGTTCGTCGCCGTCGACGTCGCCATCCACGAACCAGCGGCACAGGGCCTTGTCGTCCACGATCTCGACGACGGTCATTGTCGCCTCGTTGTCGTCCGACCCTACGTAATCACCCGGCTTGATGGTCATCGATCCCCGTTCCTCCCGATCTCCGCTGCATGGCCATCCTAAGCTTTGGTGACTTGAGACTGTCGAGCAGGACTGCCGCACCGTCCCGGACATGGTCTCAGGAGCGATACGGCAGTTTCATATGCCGTGCCGGCTCGTCTGAGAACCTGCCTCCGCCCTCGCTGTTATGCTCGGATCATCGTTGGGAGCGACTCATGGAGCCGCACATTCGAAATCCGGGGCGGGCACGGCACGCATCAGGCGGGCCTGACCAGGAACCCGACGATCCGGCGGACCAGGGGCAGGACCAGGAGAAGCGTCGGGAACGCCACCACCCAGGACAAAGCCCAGGCTGGCGGCCAATGCTCGAGGAAAGCCGCATCGGCACCCAAGGTCTTGTAGGTGGAGATCGCCGAGACGACGAGCGTCATCAGCAGCGAGAGCATCAGCGGCATGATGAGCCACTGACTGCTCGGCGGCAGGCATCCGCGGAGGCTGAACGATTGCAGGCGGTTCATGATAACCCGACGTCTGTACCGCAATCCGGGGCAGCGCTGACACCGACCGGAAGACGGATCGGAAAATGCGTTGCTTGACGTCAGACGCTTACGGCACGCGCTTGGCGCGGCGAAACTTGACTAGGGCAGCTTGGCCGGGACCGTCAATAGCCGAACATCGAGCCCGCTTATCGCGTCCATCTTCAGAAAGACAGTAAGGCCCGCCTCACCGTGCGGGCGGGGCGGGCCTCTATCGTCGGACGGATCAGATCCGTCGCATTTCGAAAATATCAGGAATTGGCGTTGCGAATGGCTTGCTCGGCATCGGCGCCGGCCTTGCGAGCGGCCTCGGTGCCCTGCTCCATCGCCTTGCGAGTGTTCTCAGCCGTCTCCTGCATCGCTGCCTTGGCCTTCTCGGCGCCTTGCTGCATTGCACTCTGCGCCAAGCCACCGAACTCCTTGGCCTGGGCCTGGATTGCGGCGAACTGGCTGCGGACGAACTCAGCCTGATGCTGCATGGCTTCCTGCAAGTCGCGCGAGCGAACGAGCTTCTGGGCGAGGTCGAAGGCGGCATTCACGTTCTGCTCGGCGAACTCGAAGCCGCGCGCGGAGACGTCATGTGCACTGGTACGGGCCGTGTCGGCCGAACCCTGGACCGTGTCGGCGGTGCGACGAGCGGCGCCAATGAATGAGTCGAAGGCCTTGCGAGCCTGATCGACGCTCTTCTCAGCGAAATCGCGCATTTCAGCGGGCACTTCATAGTTCGGGGTGTTGCTCATGTCCGTCTCCTCTGAACTTGCTTGTTGATCGTTTGTTGTGCGCTGCACAATAACACAGCGCCCGCTCTATGCCACCCTCGATCACGGCATTAAGGATGACAAAAGGTAAACGCGCATCGGCGGCGCTTGGTGTCTACATCCGCGGCGCGTTGCGGTTAAAAAAGGGTGCGAATCACTCACGTGTCACGCGAAACGGGTACGAATGTTCGAAAGACGGGCTGAAGAACCGATATCCGGCCCTGAACCGGACCTCGGCGACCTTATTAGACACTGGAGCGGTGATTCGCGGTTTGGCGCTCGCCTGAGCGGCCCAGACGCGGTGTGGCTTGTGCTCGACGGTACGGCGGAGCGAATCCTGCTGGCTTCGACGGCGGATGGCCTTGCACGGTCTCTGAGCGGCGGCGAATCGGGCCGGATCGACGACGGGATTCGTATGGGCGAACAAATTCGTCCGCGCGCCCTGCCGCTGGATCGGCCATCGCTGATGAAGTTGCGATTCGACACGCGGCGTCTCGGACAGGCCACGACCTGCCTTGCTTTGCGGACGAAGGATGCATCGGGTCGTAATTGCGTGATCGTGGCGGTACTCGATCGCCTGCCGGGCCACCGAGCCTTGCCCCAGAAAGGCGCAGGCGAACAGGAGCGCGCACAGGCCGATCCGACGGCAGCACCTGAGCCGCGTCCTTCCGTCTTTGAAGACACGTCCGCACCATTGGACAGCCGCGCGGTGCGGACTGGGCGCGTAACCTGGAAAAGCGACGCCGAGGACAGGCTCACGGACATTTCCGGACCCGCCGCCGCCGCAGTCAAACCCGTACTGATCGGAAGGACCTGGGCTGCGCTGTCACACACGCGCACGCTGCTCGACGCGGAAGGGCTCCTGCAGGCGTTGGCCCAGCGCCGGACCTTTCGTGCAATTTCCGTCACGCTGCAGGCCGATGGCATGCCGGACGCTATGGATCTCGACATATCCGGCACGCCGATCCAGCGCGGGGCAGCCGAGTTCACCGGGTTCAACGGCTTCGCCATGGTGCGGTCTTCGACCGCGTCATCGGAGAGTGGATCGGTGAGCCCAGAACACGCGGACATCATCACCGACCTGCATCCTGGCGATCAGCTTGTATCGGAGGTGGAGCCCGATGATGGAGCATCTGCCGATACTGCCGAGGCTGTGACGCCAACGGCCATGGAGCTCAGCGCCATGGACTTAGCGAGAAAAACGGACTCGGCGAGAAAACCGGACTCGGCGAGAAACGAAGAAACATCCGCTCTGCCCGTGGCGGAACCCGCTTTTGCGACGATCGGTGATGATCCGTCCGCTGCTGCGGTAAGAGATTCCTCCCCCGCTCTCCTTAACGTGGAGCCGTCAGGGGAAGAAACGACCGAACGGTCTGCGACCGGAACAGAGCCCCCGACGACTGACGAAGACGCCTGGACACCGTTGCACGACCCGCATTTGTCCAGCAACGAGCATGCGGCGTTCCGCGAAATCGCGCGGGCCCTGGGCGCGCGCTTCGCCGGCGATAGCACGCCCGACGATGAGGTTTCGGAGGCCAGGACCGGAGAAGAGCGCGCCACCGGCGGTTCTGTGACTCCGTTTCCCACGGCGATGACGCGGTTCGCGGAGCCTGCATCGGAAGACCCCAATGCCGCCGTCAGCGCGACGCTGGAGCGAGTGCCCGGCGGCGTGATGGTCTATCGCGGCGACAGCGTCCTGTTCGCCAACAGCCACCTGCTGGCGATGGCAGGCTTCGCCGATCTGGCCGAACTGGCAGCATCGAGCGGCATCGGCAAGCTGTTCGGCGGCCTCGTCCCGCACGAGCGGAAGATCAACGGCGCCCCCGCCATCCTCACTGCCGCCTCGGGGCACCGCCTGAGCGTCGACATACAGGCCTCCGATCTCGATTGGCGCGGCGCACCGGCTCACCTTCTCCTCATCCGCGACGCCGTTGCCGGTGAGCCTGGCCGTGAGCGCGTTGCCCTGCAGATCGCCGACGCCTTCGCGGGAGCCCGAGCCGCCGATGCGCAGGCCGTTCTCGACAGCCTCGATGACGGAGTCATCACCCTCGACCGGAATGGGCGGATCATCGGGCTCAACCGCAGCGCGGCGACGACCTTCGGCATCGACCCGCGCGAAGTCGTCGGTGCCGCCATCCTCAGCCTGTTCGCAGCGGAAAGCGCGGTGGCCGTGCTCGCCAGCGTCCATGGCATAGCCGGTTCGGGGCAAACCGTCCTCGCGCAAGCGACTCCGGATGTGATCGGCCGCACCGCCGCCGGCATGTCTCCGCTGCTGATCAAGGTGACACCCCTCGCCGGGCGGGACGACGGCCGCATGGTCATGACCGTGCGGGACGTTCGCGCCACCAGACGTATCGAAGCGGAAACGTCGAACGCACGGCAGGCTGCGGAATATGCCAGCGCACGCAAATCGGATTTCCTCGCCCGGATCAGCCACGAGATCCGCACGCCGATGAACGGCATCCTCGGCTTCGCCGATATGATGCTAGCCGAACCGTTCGGTCCCGTTGGCCACGAGCGCTACCGCGACTATCTGGGCGACATCCACGCTTCAGGAACGCACGTCCTCAGTCTCGTCAACGACCTGCTCGACCTTGCAAAGATCGAAGCCGGCCGCCTCGACCTCACCTTCGCTGAGGTCCCCCTCAACGACGTCGTCACCCATTGCGTCGCGATGCTGCAGCCGCAGGCGATGCGCGATCGAATCGTCGTACGGACGAGTTTCTCCGACGACCTCCCGATGCTGGTCGCGGACGAGCGCTCGGTACGGCAGGCTGCGCTCAATATCATCGCCAACGCCATCGCCTTCACCGAGGCCGGCGGACAGGTCATCGTCTCCACCACCATGGCGGATCGTGGCGAGATCGCCCTTAGGGTCCGCGACACCGGAATCGGGATGACCCCCGACGAGGTAGAGACCGCCCTCGAACCGTTCCGTCAGATCGCCGTGGCGGCCTCGGCCAGGGGACGTGCGGACGGACGAAGCACCGGAACCGGCCTCGGTCTGCCGCTCACGAAGGCGCTCGTCGAGGCCAATCATGGCCGCTTCCGCATCGAGAGCCGGAAGGATGAAGGCACCCTGGTGGAAATGCTGTTCCCACCGCAGGCGGCGGTCAGAACGGCGTGATCGGCGTGGCGCGCCCAGGCTCGTCTGGCGGAAACGCATCAGGCATGGTGGACCGGCACGACGCCGCGTGCCCTTGGGCGATCGCCTAGCGGCGACCGTCGGCGAGCCAGATTGGGTACGAGCGTCATGACGAGACACGTCATGCGTCGGTTGACCGATATCGAGCAAGCGCGCCTCGATGCGGAATTGGTCAAGTTCCGAAGGGCCAAGCCGACACTGCCGCCGCGTACCGAGCCGGGCGGTTCGCCTCCCTGAAACGGGCATTCCGGCGTGGGTGCGAACGCTTGTTGGTCGGCAACCCAGGCAAGCGCCACCCGTTCTCCAGGTAGGTCTTGGAGAAACCCCATGCACATAACCCTTAGGCTTCTTTTCGCTGGCCTGCTCATATCCGGAGCGACAAGCGTCCTAGCCCAAACGGCGGGTCCGTCGCAGACGACCGGTCAGAACCTGGAATCGGCGGGCTCGTTCCGAAATATTGCCCCGAGCGGCGTCACCAAGCCGCCCGGCGCCGCAGCCGCGCCCGACACCCGGCTACCCCCCGATGAGGCCCGCAAGAAGGGCAAGACCGAAGGTTCGGGGATCAAGGGAATCTGTATCGGCTGCAACTGACAGCCGGCCGATCATGGATCGAGAGTATTGCCCAAATTGGGGGTGCCGACGCAGGTGCATCCGCCCCCTTCGCGCTTGCGATAGGACTGTTCCTGCGCCTAAGAACGAGTTGGAAGTCCCGGCTGCGCGGTTTTCGCGATACGATCGGGCACCAGTAGGGAAAACGTCATGGACGAGAAGGTGGTCGACGTCCGCGCGACCTGGATCGACGGTGCGCATGTAGACGACGCCGGGTATCAGGCGATGTACAAGGCCTCGGTCGATGACCCGGCTGCATTTTGGGGTGAACACGGCAAGCGGATCGATTGGTCGACGCCTTATTCGACCGTCAAGAATACAAGCTTTGCTCCCGGCAACGTCTCGATCAAATGGTTCGAGGACGGCAAGACCAACGTCGCCTACAATTGCATCGACCGTCACCTCGCGACGCGCGGCGACCAGGTAGCGATCATTTGGGAAGGCGACGACCCCAACGAATCCAAGCACATCACCTATCGGCAGCTTCATTCGGAAGTCTGCCGCATGGCCAATGTGCTGCGCAATCGCGGTGTCGGTAAGGGTGACCGGGTCACGCTCTACCTGCCGATGATCCCGGAGGCCGCATACGCCATGTTGGCCTGCGCCCGGCTCGGCGCGATCCACTCCATCGTGTTCGGCGGCTTCTCCCCGGATTCTCTGGCGGGCCGCATCGAGGGCTGTGCCTCGAAGCTCGTCATCACCGCCGACGAGGGTCTGCGCGGCGGCCGCAAGGTCGCGTTGAAGGCCAATGTGGATGCCGCGATCGCGAGGCTCGGCAAGGATGCCGTGGACCACGTCGTCGTTGTGCGTCGCACGGGCAGTAATGTCGCCATGGAGCCCGGCCGCGACGTCTATTACGACGAGGCCGCCGCCATGGTCACCGACGAGTGCCCGGCCGAAGCCGTGGAGGCAGAGCACCCGCTCTTCATCCTCTACACCTCAGGCTCCACGGGCCAGCCCAAGGGTGTGGTGCATACCACCGGCGGCTACCTCGTCTACGCCGCGATGACGCATCAATACGTCTTCGATTACCGCGAGGGCGAGGTCTACTGGTGCACGGCGGATGTGGGCTGGGTCACAGGTCACAGCTACATCGTCTATGGCCCACTCGCCAACGGCGCCACGACCCTGATGTTCGAAGGCATCCCGACCTATCCGTCGACGTCCCGCTTCTGGGACGTTGTCGACAAACACAAGGTCAACATCTTCTACACCGCGCCCACGGCGATCCGCTCGCTCATGGGCGGCGGCGAAGGTCCGGTGAAGAAGACCTCGCGGGCCTCGCTCCGCGTCCTCGGCTCGGTCGGCGAGCCGATCAACCCGGAAGCCTGGGACTGGTACTACCGGGTGGTCGGCGACAGCCGCTGCCCCATCGTCGATACCTGGTGGCAGACCGAGACCGGCGGCATCCTCATTACGCCGTTGCCCGGTGCCACCAAGCTAAAGCCCGGTTCGGCCACACGCCCATTCTTCGGCGTGCAGCCGCTCATCGTCGATGCGGAGGGCAAGCCGCTCGACGGTGCCTGCGAGGGCAACCTCTGCATCGCGGATTCCTGGCCGGGCCAGATGCGCACGGTCTATGGCGACCACGAGCGGTTCGAGCAGACCTACTTCTCCACCTATCCAAACCTCTACTTCACCGGCGACGGCTGCCGCCGCGACGCGGATGGCTATTACTGGATCACCGGCCGCGTCGACGACGTGATCAACGTGTCGGGTCACCGCATGGGAACGGCGGAGGTCGAATCCTCGCTCGTCGCCCATCCGAAGGTCTCGGAAGCCGCTGTCGTCGGCTATCCTCATTCTATGAAGGGACAGGGCATCTACGCCTACGTCACCCTGATGGAGGGCGAGGACGGTTCGGACGAGCTGCGCAAGGAACTGGTGGCCTGGGTCCGCAAGGATATCGGCCCCATCGCCTCGCCGGACCTGATCCAGTTCGCCCCCGGCCTGCCCAAGACTCGCTCGGGCAAGATCATGCGCCGCATCCTCCGCAAGATCGCAGAGGACGAGTTCTCATCGCTCGGCGATACCTCGACCCTTGCCGAGCCGGCCGTCGTCGACGACCTGATCGAGAACCGCCAGAACCGCGCGTCCTGATTGCGGGCCTCGCACAAGGAAGCGGCGCATCTCGAAGGAGGTGCGCCGCTCGCATTTTCAGCCGCCTCTCCCGCCTGTCCTGACGATATCGTGACCGTGCGGCGCTTGCGCCGGCACGCCTCGCAACACGAGACAGGTTCGGCGGCATCGCACGCGCTCGCCTCCCATCGCCATAGTATTCGCCAAGACCGAGGCCCCGTTCAGAAGGGCCGAAGCTTCAGGGAAAGTTACGCCATGTCCGATATCGAGACTGCGCGGATCGCGCAGAATCCGCGTTTCAAGGAACTCGTCCACGAGCGGACCCGCTTCGGCTGGACGCTGACCATCGCGATGCTGCTCGTCTATTTCGGCTTCATCGGCCTCATCGCCTTCGACAAGTCGCTGCTCGCCATGAAGGTCGGGAGCGCCACGACCTCGTTGGGCCTGGTCCTCGGCGTCGCCGTGATTGTCTTCGCCTTCATCCTCACCGGCATTTACGTCCAGCGTGCCAACGGCCGCTTCGACGAACTGACTGCTGCCCTTAAGCGGGATCTCGGCCGATGATCCGCTCAGCCCACCCCATCGCCCTGGGCACCACCCTCGCAGTCATCCTCGCTGGCGCGGCCTACGCCGCCGGTCCGGATATCGGCGCCGTCACGAAAGCCCAGACGAACTGGCCGGCCATCGGTATGTTCGCGTTCTTCGTGCTCTTCACCCTCGGCATCACTTACAAGGCGGCCAAGGGCACCAAATCGGCCTCTGACTTCTACGCCGCCGGCGGTGGTATCTCGGCCGGCACAAACTCGCTGGCCATTGCCGGCGACTACATGTCGGCTGCCTCATTCCTCGGCATCTCCGGCCTCGTCTATACGTCCGGCTTCGATGGTCTGATCTATTCCACAGGCTTCCTCGTGGGGTGGCCGATCGTGCTGTTTCTCATTGCAGAGCGGCTGCGCAACCTCGGCAAGTTCACCTTCGCCGACGTCGCCTCCTTTCGCCTCGACCAGACCTCGATCCGCATCATTTCGGCAGTGGGCACCCTCGTGGTGGTGGCGTTCTACCTGATCGCCCAAATGGTCGGCGCAGGGAAACTGATCCAACTGCTGTTCGGCCTCGAATATCTCTATGCGGTCGTGATCGTCGGCGTGCTGATGATCGTCTACGTGGCGTTCGGCGGCATGAAGGCGACCACTTGGGTCCAGGTCATCAAGGCCTGCCTTCTCCTCGGGGGTGCCACCTTCATGGCCGGTGCGGTCCTCTACAAATACGGCTTCAACCCCGAGGCCCTGTTCTCGGCCGCCGTCGCCACCCATCCGAAGGGCGATGCCATCATGGCGCCGGGCGGCCTCGTCTCGAACCCCATCGAAGCGATCTCCCTCGGCGTCGGTCTGATGTTCGGCACCGCCGGCCTACCACACATCCTGATGCGCTTTTTCACCGTCTCCGATGCTCAGGCCGCCCGCAAATCGGTGTTCTACGCCACCGGCCTGATTGGCTACTTCTACATCCTGACCTTCATCATCGGCTTCGGCGGCATCGCCCTGCTGATGTCCGATCCGGTCTACTTCAAGCTCGATCCGGCGGGTGCGTTCGACAAGCTGAAGGGGATGCTTGGCGGCACCAACATGGTTGCTGTGAACCTCGCCAACGCCGTTGGCGGGCCGTACTTCCTCGGCTTCATCTCGGCAGTCGCCTTCGCCACCATTCTCGCTGTCGTGGCCGGGCTCACGCTCGCCGGTGCATCGGCGGTCAGCCACGATCTCTATGCCAGCGTCATCGCCCGCGGACGCACCAACGAAGCGTCCGAAGTGCGACTCTCGAAGATCTCGGCGGTCGTCATCGGTATCGTGGCGATCTATCTCGGATACGTTTTCGAGAACCAGAACGTCGCCTTCATGGTCGGCCTCGCATTCTCGGTGGCGGCGAGCTGCAACTTTCCCATCCTGACCATGTCGATCCTATGGCGGGGCACGACCACCTGGGGCGCACTGATTGGCGGATTCGTCGGCCTTTTCGCGGCTGTCGGAATGGTGATCCTGTCGAAGGCAGTGTGGGTGACGACCTTCGGTAATCCTGTGGCGATCTTCCCCTACGACAACCCGGCCCTGTTCTCGATGCCGCTGGCCTTCCTCACGATCTACGTCGTGTCGAAGCTCGACAATACTGCCAGGGCCAAGCGCGAGCGCGCATTGTTCGAACAGCAGTTCGTGCGCTCGGAGACCGGGATCGGAGCCGACGGCGCCCACGCTCACTGACGGTTCGAAGACCACACTACGAGTACTCGAGAGGGCGCGGCGGAAGCCGCGCCCTTTCTCATTCATGGCATCCCATCGGGCAGCGGTCCTACCAATCGGCACCAAAGTGACACCACTGCATAAAAACGTGAATATCTCCCTGCCGTACAGCTTTTTCACTCTTGGGCGAAATCATGGCGTGAGGTAGCGTCGATCGCTCTCGTTTCCGTGAGCGGCAAGACCAATGCGCGCCAGGACTTCAGCGACTGCGAACGCCGACGCAGCGCCCAAGTTTCTGAAATGATGAAAGCCAGGCCTGCAAAAGCCTGGAAGTAAAAAAATTTGGAGGATTCCCCCATGTCTGCAACGTCAGCGGTCCCATTACCAAAGGAAGCCGCACGGCCCATGAGTGCCGGCGAGAAGAAGGTCATTCTGGCCTCCTCGCTCGGTACCGTGTTCGAGTGGTACGATTTCTATCTCTATGGATCGCTGGCCGCGATCATCGGCGCGCAGTTCTTCTCGGCCTATCCGGAAGCCACGCGCAACATTTTCGCCCTGATGGCCTTCGCAGCGGGCTTTCTGGTCCGCCCCTTCGGCGCACTGGTGTTCGGACGTCTCGGCGACCTTGTGGGCCGCAAGTACACCTTCCTCGTGACCATCCTGATCATGGGCATCTCGACCTTTGTGGTCGGCCTTCTGCCATCCTACGCCACGATGAACGAGTACGGCGTCGGTTGGGTCGCGCCCGTGGCGCTGCTGGCTCTGCGCATGCTCCAGGGTCTCGCCCTCGGTGGTGAGTATGGCGGCGCAGCGGTATACGTGGCCGAGCACGCTCCCCCCGGGCGTCGCGGTTTCTACACGGCCTTCATCCAGACCACGGCGACCCTCGGGCTGCTGCTGTCGCTGATGGTGATCCTGTTCACCCAGATCTACGTCAACGCGAACTACGCGCCCGTCGCCACCACCCTCGCCGATGGTTCGGCCGGGACGATCACGCCCTTCGCCGCCTGGGGCTGGCGCATTCCGTTCTTGGTCTCGATCGTGCTGCTCGGCGTCTCGGTCTGGATCCGTCTGCAGATGCAGGAGAGCCCGGCCTTCAAGAAGATGAAGGACGAGGGCACCGGCTCGAAGGCGCCGCTCTCCGAGGCGTTCGGCCAGTGGCGCAACGCCAAGTGGGCGCTCCTCGCCCTGCTCGGCCTCACCGCCGGCCAGGCCGTGGTCTGGTACACCGGCCAGTTCTACGCGCTGTTCTTCCTTCAGACGATCCTGAAGGTCGATCAGTTCACGGCCAACGTGCTCATCGCCTGGTCGCTCATCCTCGGCACCGGCGGATTCCTGTTCTTCGGGGCGCTCTCCGACAAGATCGGCCGCAAGCCGATCGTCCTCGGCGGTTGCGTCATCGCGGCACTGACCTTCTTCCCGCTGTTCAAAGCGCTGACCGCTGCGGCCAACCCGGCCCTGCACGCGGCCCAGCAGAGCACGCAGGTGGTGGTGAAGGCCGACCCGGCGGATTGCTCGTTCCAGTTCAATCCGGTGGGAACGGCCAAGTTCACCAATTCCTGCGACATCGCCAAGGCGCTGCTCGCCCGGTCCGCGGTGAACTACACCACCGAGCCGGTCGCTCCCGGCACCAAGGCCACCGTCACCGTCGCCGGCAAGGAATTCGCCGCTGCCGATCCGGCCTTCGCCAAGGATATCGGCGCCGCGCTCACGGCCGCCGGCTACCCTGGCGCCAACAACCCGAGCATCGTGAAGATCGCCATCGAACCGAAGGACGGCCTGTCGAACTTCGCCAAGATGATCGACATCTTCTCGGTCCAGAAACTGACGATCATCGGTATTCTGACGATCCTCGTCCTCTACGTGACGATGGTCTACGGCCCGATCGCGGCGGCTCTCGTCGAGCTCTTCCCGACGCGTATCCGCTACACCTCGATGTCGCTGCCCTACCATATCGGCAATGGCTGGTTTGGCGGCCTTCTGCCGGCCACCGCCTTCGCCATGGTGGCCCAGACCGGCGACATCTATTTCGGCCTCTGGTACCCGATCGTCATCGCCCTCGCGACGGCCGTCATCGGTGCCCTGTTCATCCCCGAGACCAAGGACAGGGACATCTTCACCTGGGACGACCGCCCGGCACGCTAGAGTTCGAGGCGTAGAACTGGGCCGGGGCTCAACCCCGGTCCACCTTGAGCAAGTGCTTCAACGGCGTCGGTGCCTTGAAGACCCGATGCCTGTTAGGCGACGATACGAAGAAGGCCCTGTCGCGAGACAGGGCCTTCTTCGTTTGTCATCTCCGACGTCGTCGAAGGGTTCGACTTATGCCGCAGGGTTCGGTCAGACCTTGCATGAGGCCTTTGCCTTCACGCAGCCTCGGCGGGCTCCTGATAGGCCTGCTTCAGCGCATCGTGGTCCGCCATCGTCTGCCACGCATAGCGCATCGCGAATTCGGCCACCGCCTCGTCGAAGGCATCGCCCTTGCCGAGATAGCCGGCGATCATCGCTGCGTCCCCTGAGCGGGCATGGGCACGGGCGAGCGTGGTCCCGCAAAGTTGGGCATAGGCCTTGGGACCGCTCTCGGACATGATTTCGGCGACGGCCGACAGCTTCTTGTTCTTCAGCTGGCGGACATAGTAGGAGCGCCCACTCGCATCGGAATAGGCGGTGCCCAGGAACATGTCGCTCGCGGCCTGCATGATGCGCTGCCCGTCGATGACGCGCTGACCTTCGGATGCGAGGAAGAATGGGCTCAGGGCGAGCTGCGCCAGCACCGAAGGCCGGGCTTCCTTGATCTGCAGGAAGAGCGGCGCACCATCCGCGTCGGTATACAACCCCACGGCGCAGACCGTGCCCACCGAGCCGATCCCCACCACCTTGAAGGCGACATCGCGCTGCATGTAGCGCAGAGCCAGCAGGTTCCGGTCGGCCTGAAGGCTTTGCGGATAGGCGAGCAACGCGGCGGCCGCTTCCTGCACCGCCTCGGTCAGACCGTTCGGCCCTTCATGGAAGACGGTCGGGGCCTTGTCGGCGATGCGCCACAAAGACGGATCGGCGCCGAAGCTCGCAGGATCGATGTCCGGTGCATCGCCATGGCTGAGGCCGTCGGCGGTCTCGGAAGCCGCGTCGGACAGGAGGCGGCGGCACAGATCTCCGTCGCCGAGGCGACCGATTTCGTGATCGAGATCGATCCGGCTGTGCCAGATGGCGAGCGGCGAGAGATGCGACAGGTCACGCATATGTTCGCGATAAGCCCGGACGCTTGCCCGAGCCGCACGATGTGCCCGGTCCTCGCCCTGAGGCAGGGCGGCGACAGCGACACTGGCGGCGAGGCGCTTCACATCGATCGTGAAATCGACGTTCCAAAGCGTCTCGTCGAAATCGTTGATGTCGAAAAGGGTCTGGCCCTCGGCGCTGCGATACACGCCGAAATTGCCGATGTGGCAATCGCCGCAGGCCTGGACGGGAATGCCCGGAACCGGAACGCCCGCGAGGTCGGCGGCCATCACAGCGGCAGCCCCACGCAGGAACGCAAATGGGTTTGCCCGCATCCGCTCGTGCCGCAGAGGGATCAGTTCGAGCAACCTGCCCGAATCGTTCGCCCGGAGAACCGCGAGCGGATCGCGGTTCTCGGCAGGATACCAGTCGGCATGGGATTCACGGGGAACCGCATCGCGCAAGCGCTTACCGGCCGCTCGGCGCTGGGCGCGATCGGGGGAAGGAGAGATGTTCGTCATGGAAGAAAGCCTCGACAAGGCGATGCGCGCAGGCCGTTTGCCGCGCACCGCGCGGCATCAGTGCCGGAAGTGACGATGCCCTGTAAACACCATGGCGAGACCGGCTTCGTCGGCGGCTTTGATTACGTCGGCGTCACGCATCGACCCGCCCGGCTGAATCACCGCGGTGGCGCCGGCTTCCGCCGCCGCGATCAGGCCATCGGCGAAGGGGAAGAACGCGTCCGAGGCAACCACAGAGCCCTTGGCTAGGCTCTCGGTCGCACCGATGCGTTTGGCGCCCTCCGCCGCCTTCCAGGCGGCGATACGTGAGGAATCGACCCGCGACATCTGTCCTGCGCCGATCCCCACCGTAGCACCGTCGCGCGCGTAGACGATGGCATTCGACTTGACGTGCTTGGCGACGCGGTAAGCGAAGCGCATGTCTGCGTATTCCTGGGTCGAGGGCTCGCGCTTCGTCACCACCTTCAGCGTCATGTCGTCGACCACCGCGGCGTCGCGGCCCTGAACGAGGATGCCGCCGGCGAGGTTGCGCATGGCGAAGCCCTTGGCGCGCGGGTCGGGAAGAGCGCCCGCGAGGAGGAGACGCAGGTTCTTCTTGGCCGCGACGATGGCGATCGCCTCTTCGGTGGCGTCCGGCGCGATGATCACCTCGGTGAAGATCTCGACGATCCGCGCAGCCGATTCGGCATCCAGTGTGCGGTTGAGGGCGACGATGCCGCCGAAGGCCGAGGTCGGGTCGCAGGCCAGAGCCCGCTCATAGGCCTCCGCCAGCGTAGGACCTTCGGCGACGCCACAGGGATTGGCGTGCTTGATGATCGCCACCGCGGCGGCGCGGGCCGGATCGAACTCGGCCACACATTCGTAGGCCGCGTCGGTGTCGTTGAGGTTGTTGAAGGACAGCTCCTTGCCTTGGAGCTGGCGGGCGCTCGCCACGCCGGGCCGAACGAGGCCGGGCGTCCGGTAGAAGGCCGCCGATTGGTGTGGGTTCTCGCCGTAGCGCAGGGATTGGGCGAGCGTGCCGCCGAAAGCGCGGTAGGCAGGCGCCTCATCCATCTCGACATGGTCGGCAAGCCAGGACGCAATCGCAGCATCGTAGGAGGCGGTGCGGGCAAAGGCCTTCTGGGCAAGGCGCTTTCGAGTCGCCGCTCCGAGCGCACCGTTGCCGGCCTCGAGCTCGGTGAGGATGGCAGCGTAATCAGCCACATCCACCACCACAGCCACGTCGGCGTGGTTCTTCGCGGCGGCGCGAATCATGGCCGGACCGCCGACATCGATGTTTTCCACCGCATCGTCATAGCCGCAGGGTTTCGCGATCGTCGCCTCGAACGGGTAGAGATTGACCACGAGAAGATCGATGGCGCCGATGCCGTGTGCGGCAAGTGCGGCCTGGTGCTGAGGGTCGTCGCGCACTGCGAGCAGGCCGCCATGCACAGCCGGGTGCAGGGTCTTCACCCGTCCGTCCATCATCTCGGGAAAACCGGTGATCTCGGCCACCTCCGTGACAGGAAGCCCCGCCTCGGTGAGCGCCCGATGGGTGCCGCCGGTGGAGACCAGGGCCACGCCACGCTCGGACAGCGCGCGGGCGAAATCCACGAGACCCGTCTTGTCGGAAACGGAAAGAAGTGCGCGGGCAACCCGCGCCTGATCATGCGACATCGTCGAGAACCGTCCGGCACAGGGCAGATCCTGCCCCTCAAAGGCGCGGGTACCACATGTGACGCCCTATCGGCTACCGCGCCGCGTCATCGGCCATGGAAGCGTCACGCACGGCGGGTTCGCCCCGCCCCGGCGCCTGTGCGATGTGCAGGAAGCGCCATCGCACCGGGGCGCCCTCCCCGGCCGTGACATACAGGACGATCTGGTCGGTTCGGCGCGCACCGGTGAGACCCGCGAAATAGACGCTCTCCTCCAGCGCTACCGCAGCGCCCTCGGCCTCGAACCGCCAGACCTCCCCCAGGGGCGAGGCGAGATCGACCCCACCGCCGACCGCCGCATTGGCCGCGATGGCGGGGTGCAGATGGAAGCGGATTGCCGCCTCGGGCGGACGTAGCCGGATCCGGTTGCCCTTATGGGCCACCGGAACGAAGGCATCCTCGCCTTCTAGCCCCGCCCCGTCGGGCAGGAGGCGCCAGCGGCGCTCATGGACGATCCCGAACTCGGCGGCATAGCCGTCATGGCGTCCGGCCAGGATCAACGTTCCGCCATCGCTCGTCCGCTCGGATTTGACGGCGCGCGGACCGCGCACGAGCACGGGACCGATCCGCTTGATGAGCCAGTCCGAGGCCCAGCGACTGCCCAGTCCTTCGCTGGCACCGAGGAATCGGCATGAGGACGAATCCCCTATCGTCGCCGTGGAATGGGCGGCGGTGCTGCGGGCGAGGCGACGCAATTCCGGGCCGCTCGCCGGCAGGCCGCAATTGATGACCACTCGCTGGGGGCCGCTCGACATCTCGAAGGAAAGGCAGCCGGCCCCCGCATTCATCGAGAAGGGCAGCGGCGGCGGCGCCCCCACATCAGCGACTAAAACGACACGGCCGCTTTCCAGCCGCTCGTAGCCGGAATTCGGCGCATGCATCAGCGGCTGCGCCAGGGCCCCGTCATAGACCAGCAAGGTGGCGAGATGGTCCGCCGCCGTGGCGCCCATGCCGTTGAAATGGCTCAGGGACGCATCGCCGTGGCGCAGGAGCCGCAGCAACGGGAGCATCCGGTCGATCGCGTGAAGCAGAGCCTCCGGCGGGTCGAGGCTGCGGCTCAGGAAACTTTGGCGCAGGGGTAGGAGATCGAGCAGGAGCTCCATGGCGAAGCGCGGATCGCGGCTGCGATGCCCGCCATCCGCCATGATCTGCCGATCGAGTTCGCGAGACAGGATGCGGGTGGCCCGGCGCAGGATCGGCTGGATGCCCTCGCAGCACAGGCCAGCATAACACAGCGCCACCACCGCCAAGAGCCGCGATTGCGGCGGCAGGCCACGGCGCAGGGAGCGTTCGAGGTCTCTTGCGCCGCGCCCGACGGCCTTGAGGAAGGCTTGGTAGAAGGCATGGTCCGCGCCTTCCAGAACCAGCGGCGACTGACAGAGGAAGGAGATCAACCGCCGCGCGGCAACGGGGACGGGCGCGGCCAGAGTCTCATCGCCACGGCCAGCGATGAAATCCGCCACGAAGGCTCGGGCATTGGCTCGAGCCAGGGCCGTATCGGCGGCGCGCAGATGGCGCAGCCATCCGAATCCGTAGAACGCATCCGCCCATTCCGGTGACGGCGGCGCATAGTCGAACGGTGACCGACCGCTCACGGAAAGGGAGCGTCCCGCGAAAACGAAGAGGCCGGCATAGATGTCGTCGGCAAAGGTGGCGTCGCTAGTGCGCAGATCGTGCGGGGCGATGACCAGGGCGGTGACGCGCGCCCGCGCGAGCAGGTCTGGACTCGCCGTCAGGCGTGCGGACACACCCCGCGCCGAGCGGACGATCTCCCGCCCGACGAGCCGATAGAACCGCCAGCGATCAACCCCCCAACCCACGCACACCTTTCCTCCAGCGCCCAGACCCGATTGGGCCCTCGCGCCAGATGTCGCCCATCACGAAAGCTAAGCCGTGCGTATTAACCAACGATTAAGGATGCCGACACTGCCCACGATGCATAGGCCGATCTGCGCACGGGTTTTTGCCTTCGAGCCGGAGCCATCCACTGGGGCGAGGCGTGGCACCAAGCTGAATCGCCGAACTGTATTTTTTGGCAAACTCGGCTGGAACGGTTGAATGCTGCACAGGTTATACACAGCGTCCAGCGAGCTTCTCCCCTGTAGCCTCCAGCAATGGCAGTGTGTCCATGACTGTCATCCCAGTCGCCAAGCGTGCCGGCCTCTTGATATCGGCAGCAGCGTTATTGTGCACATCTAGCGCAGCGATGGCGCAAAACGCTCAAGACCGTGGCTTGGGCGGACTTTTCGAGGCGCTGTTCTCTCCCGCCCGTCCTGCTGTCGAGCAGCAGCAAGCCGTCCCCGTGCCCCAATTTGAGCGCCGGCTTCCGTCGATCCGGCGCGAAGCCAGCCGCCCCCGTCCGAAGATCCGTTATGCCGCCCTGCCGAAGAGCGAGCCGCTGCAGCTTCATATCGCCGAGCGCCAGACGCCGATCTCCATGTCTTCTGGACCGATGAACGCCCTGCTAAAGGATCCGACCCTACGTCCGGGCGACATCGTCGTGCTGAAGGACGGCGCGCGTGTCTTTACCGGCAACGAGGACAAGACTCACACGGTGCGGGATTTCGAGCCGGTGAGCCGTTCCGCCTCGGTCGATCGCAAGACCAAAGCACTCCTGTCCATGATGATCGCACCGATGGGTGCATTGCCGCCCGACGAGGTGCGCAAGTTCATGGCGCGGCTGAAGAAGACCGCACCTGCCAGCGATCAAAACGGCGATGCGCAGGTGCAGACCGTCTCCATGCGAATCATTACACCGTAAGGCCGACACCGATACTGTTTTTAGACGCCTATCTCAGATAGGTCACGCTGTACAAGGTCTTCCTCAGCTCGCTTTCAGTGACCCAGATGCGTCCGTTGTCGCAACGTTCACGGATGCCGTCGCGCATGCGGCCGCAATATTCACCGGTATTGTCCTGGATTCTATACTGGCAGGTGCCCTCTGCCTTGCGGCGGCCGATGACCGGGCTCGCATGATCGGCGAACAGGTCCGGGTCCTTCGGATCGCGGTCTTCGAGAAGGTACCAGCTATACCCCACTGTCGGCACACGGCCGCGGTCGAGTGCGTAATCGACCATGGCCAGGATTCGGTCGAGTTTTTGCTTGCTCGGATGACGGCCGGACTCGAGCATGTCCGCGAAATCGGCTTGGCTCGCCGCCACACGGTAGGAGACCGGCAGAAGCGGCACAGGTAGCGGCACACGCCGGCAGACGGCCTCCACATGGGCGATCCATGCTGCGTTGAATGAATCAGCCCGCCGCCCACGCAAGTGGGAAGCGGTTGCAGCCACAGCACGAAAGCTTTGTCGCGCCGGGTGAAGCCTTGTCCGGTAGCGCAGCGAACGCAATGTCGGCATGACGTAGCGATAACCGTCATTGGACGGCAGGTCGCGGTCCTCGCAATACCCGCCGATGTTGTAGAGGAGCGCCGCCGTGTCCTCCTCACCGCCTTCGATCTTGTCGAAATACGGTTCCAGAGCTGGGTTACCGTCCTTGGTGACCTCGGCAGTATTGCGACTCCAGGCGATGTCGGCCCGGTAGGCCGGATGCGCACGGAGATGGCGCTTGAGATGCGGGTCCGAGATCGTCTCCAGCCTGGCTGGGTCGGCGAAATAGAATTTCGTCGCCACATCCAAGGGAGAGACCGGCCTGCCAACGCGGTGCGAAATCATGTCCGCCGTGGCATAAGCAAAGCAGATCGCACTCTCACCTTGGTTCAGCGGCAGGTCCTTCGGCGAGGGCGAGATGCCTACATCCTGGGTCCCTGTATGAATCTCGAAAGGAATCGTCGCCGAGACCGAGGCGCAGGTCGCATTGCGGGTATAGGTCGGCGCAACCGGCAGGATTCGGCGGTCGATCTCGTCGGCCCCAGCTTGGCCCAGGAGAAGAAGCCCCCCGAACAGGCCGGCAATGGCATGGCGGGGGGCACGCACCGCGCGTCCTACGCCTTCCGAACCAGACGGCTCGCGAAGAACCCGTCGATCCCGCCGCGCGCCGCAGGCGGCCCTTCCTCGCCGGTGGTCGTTTCGCCGGAGAGGTGCGAGGGCAGCGTCCGAAGATCGCCGTCGCCATTTATGAGTTCTTCGAGGCCGCCAATCTCCTCGACGCGAATCGGAAGCCGCTCGAAAGCCGGATTGCGTGCGAGGAAGGCCGCGACCTGTCCCTCACCTTCCTCGGGTTCCAGCGAGCAGGTGCAATAGACGAGACGCCCACCCGGCTTCACAAGGGTGGCGGCACGGTCGAGCAGGCGGCGCTGCAGACCGGCAAGGCGTCCGATATCGCCACCGGCCTTGGTCCAGGCGACGTCCGGATGCCGCCGGATCGTGCCGGTCGCCGAGCATGGCGCATCGAGAAGCACGGCGTCGAACGTATCGGCATCGCTCTCGGGCAACTGAGTAGCGTCGCCGATGCGGATTTCGGCCTTGAGGCCGAGGCGCGTGAGATTCTCCGTCAGACGCTCGAGGCGCTGGGCCGAACGATCCACGGCGACCACTTCCGCCCCCATGGCGGCGAGCTGAGCGGTCTTGCCGCCCGGTGCCGCGCAGAGATCGGCCACGCGCTGCCCCGGCCCGACTGCGAGCAGGCGCGCCGGGATGGCGGCGGCGGCGTCCTGCACCCACCACACGCCCTCAGCATATCCGGGGAGTTCCGAAACCGCAGAACGGACCTCGTGCAGGCGGATGCTGCCGGTGGGAAGGGCGACGCCGCCGAGGCGATCGGCCCATTCCGCGGCCGGTCCACGCGGCGTGATGTCGATCGCGGCGCCGGAGAGATGAGCCGAGGCGATGGCTCGGGCAGTGTCGGGTCCGTAGGCGGCGCTCCAGCGAGCGGCGAGCCAGTCCGGCGTATTTTGCGCCAGGGGATCGGACGCCTCTGCCGCGATGGCGTCCCGCTCGCGGATCACCCGACGTAGGATGGCGTTCACGAGGCCCGGCGTGTGCTGAAGATAGGGGTCACCCTTGGCGAGGCGCACCGAAAGATCGACGGCGGCATGGTCCGGCACGTTGAGATCGAGGATCTGAACGGCGCCGGTCACGAGGAGAGCCACCAGTCGTGGCTGATCCGGCGGCAGGCCCTGGTTCATCCGAGCCGAAAGCATTCGCCGCAGGAAGCCGAGGCGGCGGAAGGTGGCGGTGGCAATGGCGCGGGCGAGGGACGCATCGGCCGCATCGAGGCCTGCGTCACGACCCGCCTGAGCGAGGGCGTCTTCGAGCGCGAAAGCCCGTCCCTGAACGAGGAGATCGGCCACGGCGGCATGCGCCACCTGCCGGGCGGCGAGGCCCGGAACGGTGCGGTCGATCGTCGTCGTCGGCCCGTCCGCGTTGCGGCGTGTCGCCATGAATGCCACTTTCCGTCTCAGAGGCCCGGTTACCCGAAGCCAGTTCCAACGGATGCCCTCCCATCCGGCCCACTGAGATGCAAGCCATGACAATGCCCGACAACGCGGAAAACGCCGAGATCCCGCCCCGCGCGGGGCTGACACCCGCCGCCGAGCGTGCTTTGGCCGAGGCTGCCGACCGGCGCGCGGCCATCGACGCGAAGGCGGCGGAGATATCCGCCGCGCGAGAGCGCCAGGGCCGTGGCGGCCTCGAGCCTGTTCGTTACGACGACTGGGAAGTGAAAGGCATTGCGGTCGATTTCTAAGCGAGGTCTCAGCGCGTGACGTAGACCTGCGTTCCAACGGAGACGCGCCCGTAGAGATCGACCACATCCTGGTTGTACATGCGGATGCAGCCGTAAGATGCGTATGTACCCACCGAGTTCGGGCGGTTGGTGCCGTGAATGGCGTATTCACCGCCGGCAAGCGTCATTGCCGCCGCGCCCATCGGGTTACGCGGCGAGCCGCCGGCGATGACGTCGGGCAGTCGCGGATTGTCGCGCTTCACCTCCCGCGGCGGCGACCAAGCCGGCTCCACATACTTGCCGTCGATGGTGGTGGCGCCGGTCCATTGCTTGCCGGGCTTGCCCACCGCCACCGGATAGCGGATCGCCGTACCGTCACCGTTGACGAGGTAGAGCCTTCGCTCTGAGGTTCTGACCACGACCGTGCCGGGCATGACCGCTTGATCAAAGGCAACGAGCTCACGGGATGCGGCGGGTGTCGCCGCAAACCCGACACTGAGGATTGTTCCGGCCAGATAAACAGTGAACCCATGACGCGCGAACATTTGGTGTCGTCCTCGAAACCGTGACCGTGAGCTTCACGATAAGCAGCTCTCGAAGTTGCGGTTCCGGTTACCGGAGCGCCCTATCCGGGGGATACGCACGCATATCGCGCCGGGCAGTTAAGCGTGGCCTAGGGTGTTCCGGATAAAAGCGAATGATCCGGGTAGGCTTTCGTTAAGACCGGTAGCTTCACCGCTCCAGCAGCCCGGTCGCCGCCCTCTCCCGCTCCTGCCAGCCATGCCGGACGAGTTCGGGATCCTCGTGCTCCTCCACGGGATAGCCAACGCAGAGATAAGCAACGAGGCGCCACGTCGGAGGAACATCGAGAAGGCGGGTAACCCCGTCCGGCTCGATGATCGAGACCCAGCCCACACCGATCCCATTGGCGCGCGCTGCCAGCCAGAATGTATGCACGGCGGTCACCACCGAGTAGCGCAACATTTCCGGCATGGTGGCGCGGCCGAGCCCGTAGCCGCATTCCGTCGCTTCGTCGCAGAAGACCACAAGATGGATCGGCGCCTCGCGCAAACCCGCAAGCTTCAACCGGTTATAGGCTTCCCGACGCTCCGAATCGTAGGTTTCCGCCGCATTGCCGTTGCAGCGCTCGAAATTATCAACCACCGCCGCCCGCCTGTCAGGATCGGTGACGCGGACGAAGCGCCACGGCTGGCTGTTGCCGACCGATGGACTCAGACAGGCAAGGTCGAGGCATTGGCGCAAGACGGCGTCGTCGACCGGATCGGCCCGAAAGCGGCGCACGTCTCGACGCCAGGCAATCAGGTCGCCAAGCGTCTCGCGAAAGCCGGGGTCGAAACTCGTCACGAACGGACATCTCCTCATTGCGGGCTTATGACCGCTGGACCCTGTTAGCGACCAAAGCCGAGTTGCACAGGGAGAGAAGTGATTGTGCGCCTGCCGCAGCCAGAGAGGTTTTTAAACCAGAGCACGCCCGCATGGCAGAAAAAAAGGCCGCACTCCGGAGAGGCGGCCTGAAGTCCTTGGGTCTCGAAACCTCTGGAGTGCCGCTTCCGTGGCATCGGCGAGCTCCCGAAAGCTGGGGAGCATGGATATCGGTCACCCGACCGAGCACGGAACCGACGAGGTTCGGCCACAGGTATCATCTTCTATCAAGGCCGACGATGGGCAATAACGCGGCGAAATCGTGATGTTGTGTTGCCCGTCCGTAGCTGGTGCCGCAGCGCACTCGACGGTTGGCTGGGCTTGCGGCCTCGGATCGGGAGGCCCATCATCTGCTCTTTATGGTGTCCGTTGGGTCGCCGAAACCGAGGAGCGAGGATGGACGAGAGGATCGGAGCCGAGCCGCGATCACAGGATTCGTCCAACCGCGTCGTACCTTTCCCGACGGCCCCGGTTGTACCACAGGTCGCCTTCGACCGCTCCGAACTCAGGACCCTGTTCAACCTCTACGGCCGCATGGTGTCCGCCGGAGAATGGCGCGACTATGCCCTCGACTTCCGCCGCGACAAGGCAGTGTTCTCGATCTATCGCCGCTCGTCCGAGACGGCTTTGTTCAGGGTCGAGAAGGATCCTAAGCTCGCCCGTCGACAGGGCGCTTATTCGGTGATTTCCGCCGCTGGCATTGTACTCAAGCGCGGCCATGACCTCGCCCGCGTCCTAGCGGTGCTGGAGAAGCCCCTACGGGTAGTGTGACACCTGACGTCACGGAATGAAGAACGGGATCGCCTCCCATCGGATGGGGGGCCAACCCAACCGGTACGCGATCACGGAATACAGGCCGCCGAGGACAACCAAACTGATGATGCCCACGACGATGCCGACACCGAAGCCGGCCCATGCGCCTGTGCCTATCGCGGCGGCAACGCTCGCGCCGACAATGGCGTAAGTCGGCACATCGCTTGGAGGTGGGGTGTCACTCCCCGAACCTCTCACGATCTTCGGCACTACAGGCTTTCCCACCGCAACATCCTCGCCTTGCTGCAGCCAACGCAAAAGGCCCCGGCGTTTCCGCCGAGGCCTTCTCGCTCCGTGTCCCATAAAGCTCGTTTAGCGACGGTCGCCGAGGAGCTGGAGGAGGAACTGGAACATGTTGATGAAGTCCAGGTAAAGTGTCAGAGCGCCGTTCACCGACAGCTTGGCCGCGCCTTCGGCATCGGCACCGCTGTAGAGGAACATCTCCTTGAGCTTCTGCGTGTCGTAGGCGGTAAGGCCCGCGAAGATCAGGACGCCGAGAACCGAGATGGCGAACTGAAGCGCGCTGGAAGCAAGGAAGATGTTCACGATCGAGGCGATGAAGAGGCCGATCACGCCCATGATCAGGAACGAGCCCATCCCCGAAAGGCTGCGCTTGGTGGTGTAGCCGTAGAGGCTGAGACCGCCGAACGTGGCCGCCGTGATGAAGAAGACCCGGACGACACTGGCGCCCGTGAAGACGAGCAGCAGGGTCGACATCGACGCGCCCATCACCGCCGCGAAGGCGAAGAAGGTCAGTCGAGCGGACGAGGCCGACATCTTATCCATCCGCATCGTGAAGATGAAGATGAACGCGAGGGGCGCCAGCATGAGGACCCACTTCAGCGGGCTGGTGTAGAGCATCTGGCCGAACGGGGTCAGGGCGAGCTTGCCCGTCGCCGTCTGGGCGGTCGCAGCCATGTTCAAGCCAAGGGCCACGAGGCCCGAGATCCCGAGGCCGATGACCATGTTGTTGTAGACGCCGAGCATGAAGGTGCGCAGGCCCTGGTCGACCTCGACCTGCGAGCCAGCATAACCCTGCGGCTGGGCGCCGTAGCGGAAGGGGCTATTATCGAATGCCATGGGAGTTTCCCTTGGAAGCTCTCTCAGCGTGTGATTTGGAACCGAGGCTCACGCACAGGACCTCTGGCACGTGACCGCGCCTTGAGCCGAAATATGTTCCGTCATGCCGCTCCGCACAAGGGGGCGGCCGAGCTTTGTGCGCCCAGAATCATAGCTTCTGAGCGCGATCTTTATTTGCAGCCACGCGGATTAAATCGGGTTCATCATTCACCCGGCACGGTAGAGCTATAGTGACATTTCATAAAGCATGACTTTCGCCGGCTCTTTCCCACCGAACTCGCGACGATAGGCCCACCCTCGCCCGGATCAGAATCGGCGCAGGTAAGGTGCCGGCTTCTGACCGAGGATACGCCAAGTCCCGGCAAGGCCGAGGAGGATCGCGAACGCCACCGCGAGGGCGGATGCGACGAGGGCCCCCGAGAGGTCGAGGGCGAAGTCGAGCTTCATCACGCGGGTGACGATGGCCCAACCTGCCAGCGTTCCGGCAAGGAGCCCGAACACGGCGGTGGCTAGCCCCAATGCGCCGTATTCCAATGTGTAGGCCAGGAGCAGGCGACCCCGGGTGGCGCCCAGTACCTTCAGCACGACGGCGTCGTACAACCGGGCTCCGTGCCCCGCCGCGATGGCACCCGCGAGAACGAACAGGCTCGCCACCACGGCGACGCCACTGGCGCCACGGATCGCCAGCACCAGCTTGCCGACGATATCGTTGACCGTATCGAGAGCGTCTTTCACCCGTACGCTGGTCACAGACGGGAAGGCGCGTGCGATATCGCGTAGGATCACGGCCTCGGCCTTGGCATCCGGCCCACCGCCCAGCGTCAGGGTGGCAAGGTCCGAGTGCGGCGCGCCCCGGAAGGTACCGGGAGAGAACACCATGACGAAGTTGATGCCGAGGTTGCGCCATTCGACCTTGCGGAGATTGGCGACCGTAGCCGTCAGATTCCGCCCGAGCACGTTCACCGTGACGGTGCCGCCCACGGAGAGACTGAGACTGCGCGCCAATTCCGAGTCGAATGAGACCAGGGGTTTCACCCCCTCCTCGGCGTTCCACCAGGAGCCCGCAACGAGGTTCGATCCCTCGGGAAGATCCTCGGCATAGGTGATGCCGCGGTCGCCATCGAGCACCCAGGCTGCATCCTCCGGCGGTTTGATCGCGGCTGCCGGAACCCCGTTGATGGCGACGATGCGCCCACGCATCATCGGCACGCGCTCGATCTTGGCGCCGGGCGCGAGTTGGCCGAGAGCCGCGTGGAACCCGTCCGCTTCCGCCGCTGGGATATCGAGGAAGAACAGGTTCGGTGCACGGGCCGGCAAGGAACTTGTCAGCGTCCGGCGAACATTGGCGTCGATCAGGCTCAGCGTCACCAGCAATGTCACGCCGAGGCCCAGGGACAGGACGATGGCGGGGGTGAGGGCACCGGGGCGGTGCAGGTTGGCGAGCGCCATGCGGGGCGCGGCCGAGCGCGGGCGAGGCAGACGCCGCGCCAAAGCCATGAGGCCGAGAGCGACGAGGCGCAGGAGTCCGAAGGCAAGTCCGGCCGCCACGATGAACATCAAGGCCACCCTGCGGTCGAACGCCGTGGCGAGCGCCAGCGTCACCAGGGTCGCGAGCGCAGCGACGAGGATCAGGCGATAGCGGAGCCGCGTCTTGCGGGTGTCGGGATCGATGACGTCTCGGAACAGGCCGGAGACCGGCACGTCATGGGCGTGGCCGAGAGGAATGATGGCGAAGGCGAGCGCCGTCAGAAGGCCGTAGGCAGCGGCGAGCAGCAATTCCCCTGGTGCTAGGGTCGGGTTCAGCGGCAGCGGAAGCGCATTGTGGAACAGCATGTCGAGGAGGAACGGTAATCCCGCCCCGATCACGAGGCCGAATGCGGTACCGAGGCCGGCGACCAGCATCACCTGCGTCAGGTAGATGGCGACCACTTGTCGGCCCGGCGCGCCGACGCTCTTCAGGGTAGCGATGGAGCCGCGTTTCCTCGCGACGAAGGCGTTCACCGCATTGGCGACGCCGACACCGCCGACGATCAATGCGGTGAGACCGACCAAAGTGAGGAACTGGGTGAAGCGCTCGACGCTCTTGGCAAAGCGCGGATCGGCGTTCGAGCGCGAGCGCATCTCCCAGCCCGCATCCGGTGCTGCCTTGGCGATGGTTGCGATCCGTCGCTCCAGCTCCGCATCGTCGGCTTCGGGCGCCTGGATGCGATAGCTCCAGCGGTTGAGGCTGCCCGGTCGGATCAGACTCGTCGCTTGTAGGGTCGCGGCGGAAACCAGGAGGCGCGGGCCGAAGCCGATGCCGTTGGCGATCTTGTCCGGCTCGGAGACCAGAGTGGCACGTATGGCAATCGGCTTACCGGCGATCTCGATCCTATCGCCGACCTTCAGGTCGAGGCGCGTAAGAAGGAGCGGGTCGGCGACCGCGCCGAATACCCCATCCTTCTCGGCCAGCAGACCAGAGACCGGCGTGTCGGGGTCGGTCACGAGGTCCCCGGCGGCGGGATAGGCGCCGTCAACGGCCTTCATTTCCACGAGGGCGGCGCCCTTGTCGCCAGCCAGAGCCATGGCGCGCAGGGTCGTCACCACCGAAACCTTGCCCTGTGCGTCGAGGACGGCACGCTCGTCCGATGTCGCCTCGCGGTTTATGAGGCTGTAGGTCAGGTCGCCGCCGAGGATGCGCTTGCCCTCGCGGCCGAGACCATCCGTGAGCGAGCGCGAGATCGAGGCGACACCGGCAATGGCCGCAACGCCCAGCGCGATGCAGGCGAGGAACACCGCGAAACCGGAAAGGCCGCCACGCAATTCACGGAATGCGAGGCGGAGCGTCAGTGGAACGCGGCTCGGTTTCGGAGCGGGCCGAGGCAGGGTGCCGTGCATGGGGTCAGACCTTCCGCCGAACGCGGGAGTTCAGCAGGATCACGCCGCCACCGCCTCATCCACCCGCCCGGAGCGCAGGCGCACGGTGCGGTCGCAGAGCCGGGCGAGGCCGGGATCATGGGTCACAAGGACCAGGGTCGCGCCCCGGTCGCGCTTGAGTGCGAAGAGCAGATCCACGATCTGGCGGCCCGTGGCTTCGTCGAGATTGCCGGTCGGCTCGTCGGCAACGAGAATTGCCGGGTCCGGAGCGATGGCACGAGCGATGGCGACACGCTGTTGCTCTCCCCCGGAGAGCTGGGCCGGATAATGATGGAGACGGTGTCCGAGGCCGACCGCTTCGAGCTCGGCCTTCGCTCGCTCATGTGCGTCGGCTTTGTCGGCGAGTTCGAGGGGAAGGGCGACGTTCTCCAAGGCCGTCATTGTCGGCACCAGATGGAAGGCCTGGAACACGATGCCGATGCGCCGCCCACGAAACCGCGCGAGGGCATCCTCGTCGAGCGTCCCGAGATCGGTGCCCTCCACGTGGATGCTTCCCGATTCCGCGCGCTCCAGGCCGGCCATCACCATGAGAAGCGTCGACTTGCCGGAGCCCGAGGGGCCGACCAGCCCTACAGCCTCGCCGCGCGCTACTTCGAGGGAGATGCCGCGCAGGACATGCACCCGGGCCGCCCCCCGGCCGAGACTGAGATCGATCTTCGAAAGGGCGATCGCCGGGCTCTGGACCTTGCCGGGTATCAAGGCAGGACCGATCTGTGTGAGATCATCGTCATGAACACCATAGGTCAGGGCTGTGCGCGAATGGGTCTGTGTCATACGTCACGCATCGGCGTCGATATGGTCGGTCGGAGAGTGCCGCGCCAGCACTCGCGCCGGACGGCCCTCGCGATGACGCTCTTTGCCGCACTCGGCGCTGGAACAGGAATCGGCCACGCCGCCTCCCGCCCGCTCAACATCGTGGCCTTCGGCGACAGCCTCACGGCCGGTTATCGCTTGCCCTCGGCAGCGGCCTTCCCCTCAGTGCTGGAACGCGAGTTGAAGGCAAGGGGACGCGAGGTCTCCATCGCCAATGCCGGCGTGTCCGGCGACACCAGCACCGGGGGCCTCGACCGGCTCGACTGGTCCGTTCCGGACGGGACCGATGGGGTGATCCTCGAACTCGGTGCCAACGACATGCTGCGCGGCACCGATCCCGCCGTGACCAAGAAGGCCCTCGACACCATCGTATCACGCTTGAAGGCCCGCAACATTCCGGTCCTGCTCGCGGGCATGAAGGCCTCGACCAATCTCGGGCCGGATTACGTCGTACGGTTCGACGCGATTTATCCTGATCTGGCTTCGCGATACGGACTCGTCCTCTACCCGTTCTTCCTCGATGGCATCGTGGGCGACCGGCGCTTCAACCTAGAAGACGGGCTCCATCCCAACGTGAAGGGCGTCGAGACGATCGTGGCCGGCATCCTGCCCACCGTCGAGACCTTCCTCGACAAGCTCGGCACGGCGTCGAAGTAACCCGATGCCCCGCCTGTTCACAGCCATAGAAATCCCGGACGACGCAGCGGAGGCGCTGACGCGCTACCAATGCGGCCTTCGCGGCGCGCGCTGGATCGAGCGCGGTGACCTTCACATCACCCTGCGCTTCCTCGGCGACGTTGAAGAGGATGTAGCCGAGGCGTTTCATGCGGGACTTGTCGACGCGCGCCCGCGCCCATTCATCAACGTGACGCTGTCCGGCCTCGACGCGTTCGGCGGGGACAAACCTCGCGCGATCATCGCCAGCGTAGCGGCTTCACCCGACCTGCTCGACCTGCAAGACGAGCACGAGCGCATCGCCCGGGCAGCCGGAGCTGAGCCGGAACGGCGCAAGTTCACGCCGCACGTCACGCTCGCCCGCCTCAACCGCCGCGACACCCAGGCGGCGGATGTGGCAGGGTACATCGCCGAGGCGGGGCTTTTTGCGACGCTGAGGTTCACCGCAACACGGGTGGCGCTGTTCTCGGCGCGGGAATCGCGAGGCGGAGGACCGTATGTGGTGGAGGCGGCGTATCCGCTAGGATAACGACGCTCATGGGCCGTTTCACAACCGCCGCAGCGCTACGCTCTCGATACGGTGGCTCGCGCCCTTGGCCAGGATCAGGCTCGCTCGTTGGCGCGTCGGCAGGATGTTGTCGCGCAAGTTGGGCAGGTTGATCGTGGTCCAAAGATTGTCGGCGATCTCTAGGGCCTCGGCCTCCGTCACCTCGGCGTATTTCCGGAAATACGAGAGCGGATCCCGGAAGGCGGTCTGGCGCAGGCGCAGGAAGCGGTTGACGTACCAGCGGTGCAGGTCGTCCTCGTGACCGTCGAGATAGATCGAGAAGTCGAAGAAGTCGGAGACGAAGGGGATCGCGGTCCCATCGCGCGGCAGGCGCGCCGGCTGGAGGACGTTCAGGCCTTCCACGATGAGGATGTCGGGGGATTCCACCACCCGTTCCTCGCCCGGCACCACATCGTAGACGAGGTGGGAATAGAGCGGCGCGGCCACGCGTTTCTTGCCGGCCTTGATGTCGGTGAGGAAGCGCAGAAGCGCCGCCGTGTCGTAGCTCTCGGGAAACCCCTTGCGCTCCATCGCGCCCATGCGCTTCAGCTCGGCATTCGGGTGCAGGAACCCGTCCGTGGTGATGAGATCGACCTTCGGAGTATTGGGCCAGCGCGCCAGCAGTGCCTTTAGCACGCGGGCCGTGGTGGATTTCCCCACCGCCACCGATCCGGCGACGCCGATGATGTAGGGGACCTTGGCCTCGTGCTCAGCGAGGAGGAAGCGCTGGGTTGCTTTAAACAGCCCCTGCGTGGCCGCGACGTAGAGCGAGAGAAGACGCGACAAGGGCAGGTAGATCGCCACCACCTCCTCGATGGAGATGGGATCGTTGAGGGATTGCAGGCGGCTGACATCGTCGCTCGTCAGGGTGAGCGGCGTCTCGGCGCGCAATTGGGCCCACTCGTCCCGGGAAAACAGTCGGTAGGGCGACAGTCGCTCCGGGCCGATCCCAGTCACGGGATCCTGGCCCAGCACGAGGCCGCGGCCGAGAGCCGGTTCGCGCCCAATCACGGAGGCCACGGGCCGTTGGGGCTCGACGGTCACGTCTGCCTCCGGGCCGCCTTTTCGGCGATGCCGCTCTGCGCCGTACGACGCTGAAGTTCCGCCATCACCTCCGGCAGGCCGATGCCGCCGGCACGCAGCACAACCAGGAGATGATAGAGCACATCCGCCGCCTCGCTCACCAAGCCTGCCCGGTCCCCCTGGACAGCAGCGATGGCGGCCTCGACGGCCTCCTCGCCGAGTTTTTTAGCGGGCTTTGCCGGCCCGCCTGCAAGGAGCTTGGCGGTGTAGGATTGGTCCGGTGGTGCGGCGGCGCGGTCGGCCACCACGGCCTCCAGGTCGCTCAAAGTGAAATCGGTCATGCGATCCTAGGGACGTTGGCGGGCGGGGCCGCGCGCTCCACGGGCCGGAGCCTGCGGCACGGGGCGGAATTGGGCAAGGGTGGGGTCGAGGGGGCGCATTACGGATCGAGCCGCATGCGCAGGCCGGCCGCCGCCATATGTGCCTTGGCCTCGGCGACGCTGTGCTGGCCGAAATGGAAGATCGATGCGGCGAGAACCGCGCTGGCGCCCCCGTCGCGCACGCCCGCCACGAGGTCGTCGAGGCCGCCGACGCCGCCGGAGGCGATGACCGGCACGGAGACCGCGTCCGAGATCGCCCGCGTCAGGGCGATGTCGTAGCCCGAGCGCATCCCGTCGCGGTCCATGGAGGTGACCAGAAGCTCACCGGCGCCGCGAGCCGCCACGGTGCGGGCGAAGTCGATGGCGTCGAGACCGGTGGGGGTGCGCCCGCCATGGGTGAAGATCTGCCAGGCATCGGGCTCCCCCGGCGCCGAGGTGCGCTTGGCGTCGATGGCGACCACGATGCACTGGCTGCCGAATTTGAGAGCACCACGCTCGACAAAGGACGGATCCTTCACCGCCGCCGTGTTGATGGAGACCTTGTCGGCCCCGGCGAGCAGAAGCGTGCGGATGTCCTCCACCGTGCGTACGCCTCCACCCACGGTGAGCGGCATGAAACAGGCCTCGGCGGTTCGGCTCACCACATCCAGTAGGGTGCCGCGCGCCTCGTGGCTCGCGGTGATGTCGAGGAAGCAGAGTTCGTCCGCGCCGGCCGCGTCATAGGCCTTGGCCGCCTCGACGGGATCGCCGGCATCGCGCAGTTCGAGGAACTGGACGCCTTTAACGACGCGCCCGTCCTTCACGTCGAGGCAGGGGATGATGCGGGTCTTCAACATGGTGGACCTGTCACGCTTGCAGCCGGACTCCGGTCGCAGGCATCGGGCCATGCCCGTCCGGGCACCGTTCCGTCAACTCGATGGTGCGTATCGGCACGATTTTGCAGGATCAACTCTGCAGATTTGAAAGGCGGCCGATCCTGCCGAAACACCCATTCGTGATCCGCGTCAGCCGGGTTTGGCGTCCCCGCGACGATTCCGGTGGCCCTATCCCCACAGATCGGGTGTCGGAGGATGGATGAGGCTGCCGTCGAAGCGCAGAGCCGGGTCGCGGTCCCGCGCCAGGAGCAGCGGCCCATCGAGATCCACGTAATCGGCATGGTGGGCGAGCAGCATCGCCGGGGCCATGGCGAGCGAGGTGCCGACCATGCAGCCGATCATCAGCGAGAGGCCCCGCGCCTTCGCTTCGTGCGCCAGCATCACTGCTTCGGTGAGGCCACCGGCCTTGTCGAGCTTAATGTTGATGGCATCGTAGCGGTTGGAGAGAGCATCGAGGCCGGCACGGTCGTGCAGGCTTTCGTCGGCGCAAATCGGAATCGGCCGCGGGATCTGGGCGAGAAGGTCGTCCTCCCCTGCCGGGAGCGGCTGCTCGATCAGGCCGACGCCCGCAGCGACGCAGGCGGCGAGGTTCGCCTCGATCGTGTTCGCGCGCCACGCCTCGTTCGCATCGACGATGAGGCGTGAATTCGGTGCGCCGCGACGCACGGCGGCGATGCGCTCGGGGTCGCCCTCACCGCCGAGCTTGACCTTGAGAAGGGGGCGATGGGCAGCCCCCCGGGCGGCCTCCTCCATGCTTTCGGGCGTACCGAGGCTCAACGTGTAGGCGGTGGTGGCGACCTGCGGTGCGCTGAGCCCGGCAATCTCCCAAGCCGGTCGGCCGATCTGCTTGGCCTCGAGATCGAGCAGGGCGCAATCGAGGGCGTTGCGTGCGGCGCCAGCCTTCATTCGCGTGAGCAGGTCCGTGCGGGTGGCACCCGAGGCGATGGCGTCGGCCTGTTCAGAGATCAGTGCGCAGACGCTCTCGGGGGATTCGCCGTAGCGAGGATACGGGACGCATTCGCCGCGCCCCACATGCCCCTCTGCCCCATCGACGATGGTGGCGAGTACCACCACGGCTTCCGTGCGGCTGCCCCGAGCGATGGTGAAAGCGCCAGCGATAGGAAAGCGCTCCACGGCGACGGTGAGGCGGCGGCTCATGCGGCGCTCCCGGCCGGAAATTCCGCGAGCATCCGGTCGATAATGCCGTCGACACCGAAGCGAACCGGATCGGTGGCGGGCAGCCCGTGATCGCGAGTGAGGTCTTGGAGCAGGGTTCGCGCTTCGTCCTCCGGCAGTTTCTGCGTGTTCACGGCGATGCCGACAGGGCAGATGGCGGGATTGGTCAGGCTTCCGAGCTGGATCGTCAGGTCGATCACCTGCTGGATCGAGGGAAGCGGGTGCTTGACCCCGCGCATGGTGGTGCGGCTCGGCTCATGGCAGACCACGAAGGCATCGGCCTGGGCGCCGTGCAGCAGCCCCAGACTCACGCCCGCGAAGGACGGATGGTAGAGCGACCCCTGCCCCTCGATCAGGTCCCAGTGGTCGGGATCCGCCGCCGGGGCGATCCACTCCACGGCGCCGGAGATGAAATCCGCCACCACCGCGTCGATGGCGACGCCGCGCCCGGAGATGAACACCCCGGTCTGCCCCGTAGCGCGGAAATCTGCATCGAGCCCGCGTTCCCGCATGGCGCGCTCCAGGGCGAGGACCGTGTACTTCTTGCCCACCGAACAATCGGTGCCGACGCTGAGCAGGCGCCGGCCGGGCCGCCTCGTGCCCTTGCCCGTGTCGAAGGTCTCGCTGGTGTGGCGGACATCGTGAAGCTGCCGCCCGTTCCGCTCGGCCGCTTCGGCGATCTCGGGGATCGAACCGAGGCGCACATGCAGGCCACTGGCGATGTCGAGACCGGCATCGAGCGCTGTGACCACCTCGGACACCCAATGCGGGGGCAGCACACCACCCGCATTGGCGACGCCGATCACCATGGTCTTGCAGCCCTTGGCCACGGCGTCGCTCAGGGTGAGATCGGGGATGCCGAGATCGGCGGCACATCCGGGAAGGCGCAGCTGGCCGACGCACCATTCGGGCCGCCAATCGGCGATGCCGTAAGCCGTCTTGGCGGCGAGCGTATCCGGCACGTCGCCGAGGAACATCAGGTAGGGCGTTTCGATCTGCATCGCGCTGGCATCCGTCGCAATCGGGGGCTGTCGACCGTGTCCCGCCGTCTATGCGCGAACCGGGCGGCGCTGCCAAATGTGCGACTGCCGCCAACCCCGCAATCGACGCAGACAGAATTGTGCTTCCACGGTGAAGCCGCCTCGCCTGCAAGGGGAAGCCAAGACCCCGGATCGTTCCGAGGCACTCGGCCGAAGGCTGTGCCCGACGTCACGGCAGAAGAGCAAAACTGATGCAGGATGCCGCCCAAGAGGTAGGGGGAGGAGTATCGCAAGCTTCCGAGGGAGCAACGGACTGATGCGGCGGGTACGATTACGGCCGGTCGTTCTAGGGGCTCGAACGGGCCAGGCCGGATCCCGCCACGCCTGGCTCTCCCGTTTGGCGCAATGCGGCCATCGGGCAGCAAACCGAGTGATCCGACACTCGAGGATACGCGAACAGGGTCATTCATCGAGCGTAGCGATGCCGCCGCGGATGAAGAAGCTCGACACGTCGTCCATCCTCTCGTGCCACGCTCGTGATGAACTACGACAAGATCATCCCTTGCAACCGGCGCCTTTGTCGGGTGTGGTCCGCGCCAGACAAAGGCGAGGGAGATAGGCATGAGGATGTACGGCAACTGGCGCTCGGCCGCCGCCTTCCGGGTCCGTATCGCCCTTAACCTGAAGGGGATTCCCTGCGAGGAGACCTTCATCGACCTCGACGCTGGCGACCAGTACAAGCCGGATTTCCTGGCCATCAATCCGCAGGCGGCAGTACCGGCCTTCTTCGATGGCGACGGCCCTCCCCTGACCCAATCGCTGGCGATCCTCGACTATCTCGAGGACATCCACCCCGAACCGGCCCTGCTGCCGAAGGAGCCGAGGGCGCGGGCACGCGCCCGTTCCCTTGCGCAGGTCGTCGCCTGCGACACCCATCCGCTCTACGTCCCGCGTGTGCGCAACTACCTGATGTCGGCCTACGACATCCCGAAAGACGAGATGATGGGTTTCGTACGGCACTGGTTCGAGACAGGGCTGAAGACGCTCGAGACCCGCCTCGCCCACGAGCCCGGCACCGGTCGCTACGCGCAAGGGGACACGATCAGCCACGCCGATCTGTGCCTCGTGAGCCTCTGGGTCGGCACCGGCATCTTCGGCGTCGAGACAGCTCCCTATCCCACCGTGAAGCGGATCGCAGAGGATTGCCTGTCGCAGGAGGCTTTCGCGAAAGCGCATCCCCTCCGCCAGCCGGGTGCGCCTGCTTAAGGCGTAGAGCCGGCCTGCACGACGAAGGCTGCCGTTCAAAAAGATTTTGCCTATAATACCCGAGCGGACAAAAAGGGCGTACGGCCTGCCGCTCAACGCTGAAGACGAGGAACGCATGGTACCGGGCGAAACCGTGGACAACCTGCATCGGATCGTGGTCGTCGGCGGAGGCGCGGCGGGGCTTCAGCTGGCCACCAAGCTCGGCGACACGCTGGGCAGGAAAGGCAAGGCTCACGTCACCCTCGTGGACAAGGCCCGCACTCATATCTGGAAGCCTCTGTTGCACGAGGTCGCCGCTGGCAGCCTCGATGTCGGCCACCATGCGGTGGACTATCTCCACCACGCCCACCGCCATCATTTCCGCTATCGTATCGGCTCGATGACGGGACTCGACCGTGGCGCGCGCACGATCCAGCTCGCCGCGAGCCACGATGCCGAGGGGCGTGAGGTCACGCCCGTCCGCTCGATTCCCTACGATACGCTGGTCCTCGCGGTGGGCTCGACCACCAACGATTTCGGCACGCCGGGGGTGAAGGAGAACGCCATCGCCCTCGATACGCAGGAGCAGGCGGTGCGGTTCCACCAGCGCCTGATCAACGGCATGCTGCGCGCCCATACCCAGGTCGGCCCGGTGCGGGCCGGGCAGCTCCACGTGGTGGTGATCGGAGCCGGCGCCACCGGAACCGAGCTCGCGGCGGAACTTCATCGCACGACCCGTGACGTGGCCTCCACCGGTCTCGACAGGATCGATCCTGCCAAGGATCTGAAGATCACCCTCGTCGAAGCGGCGAACCGGATTCTGCCGGCAGTCCCCGAGCGTCTGTCCGCCGACGTCATGACGCTGTTGAACAAGATCGGTGTCGAGGTCCGCACCCAAGCGCGTGTCACCGAGGTCCGCCCCGATGGGGTTCAGCTCGCCGATGGCGGCTTTATTCCCTCCGAGCTCGTCGTCTGGGCGGCTGGCGTGAAGGCGCCGCCCTTCCTGCAGGAGATCGGCGGCCTGGAGACGACGCGCAACAATCAGCTCGTCGTGACGCCGACGCTCCAGACGACACGCGACCCCGACATCTTCGCCATGGGCGATTGCGCCTATCTGGTGGAGAAGGGCTCGGATACCCCGATCCCGCCCCGCGCCCAGGCAGCTCACCAGCAGGCGAGCCACCTGATCAAGCAGATTCCGGTCAAGATGGCGGGCGGGACCCTGAAGCCGTTCAAGTATCGCGATTTCGGCTCGTTGGTCTCCCTCGGGGAGTATTCCACGGTCGGCAACCTGATGGGGTTCATTCAGGGAAAGAACCTGTTCATCGCAGGCCTCTTCGCGCGGATGATGTACCGCTCACTCTACAAGATGCACGAGCAGGCCCTGCACGGCACGATCAAGACGGCGCTCGATGCCATGGCTCGCGCACTGACGCGGCGCACCGAACCACGGGTCAAACTTCACTGAGAACGGCCGGGTTGGCGGGGGGCGCGCCTCGCCCACGGCAGAAACGTGACGAGACACGAGCATGATCGATATCATCCAGGGCCTGCAGCAGCGCAATCCCACGCTTGGCCCCTACGTCCTGGTGCTGCGCTCGGATTCCCGGGCGCGCCATCCTTCGGATCCGGCACGGCTGTGCACCGAAGCCGAGGCCTGGATCGCCGAGAAAGCGCCGGGCGCACGCCTATCGCAGGAGACCGTGCTGATCGCTCCCTATCCGGGCGCGATGCCGACGGAACGCAGCGTCTCGGTGATGGCCTTCAAGGATGCGATGCAATTGGCCGCCTTTGCCACCGCCTGGACGGCAGAGCCGGAACCGGAAGACGAGCCGGTCCCCGCGGACGAATGAGCCTGGCCGGAACGGTCAAGCGGCCTGCAACGTCCTGATCGTTCCGAGCGTGCCGTCCCGGACCACGGCGAGGCGGTGGATCAGCGGCGCCAGATCGTCGCCGTTGCGGCAAGCGTTCTCGATCTCTCGACAGAGGTCGGACAGCCCGACGAAGCCGAGCAGCCCGGCGGCGGACACCATGACATGGGCATCGTAGGCGAGTTCCGGCGGATCGATGCCAGATAGGTCGACCGAGTCCGGAGGGGCCCCGAACCGGTCGACGAGTTCATCTGCCAGCATGGACAGAAGCGCGGTGGCTCGCTCCGGCCCCACCATGTCCTTCAACGTGTCGAAGACCTCCCGGTCGAGAATGGGCGGGGAATCCGGCGCATCGAGGGTAGCCGAAGGATCGGTCCAGCGGGCGATGGCGGCATAGAGCGCGTCGCGCTTGAATGGCTTACCGACGTGGTCGTTCATGCCGGCTGCGGTCAAAGCAGCGAGTTGCTGCGGCAGGACATTGGCCGTCATGGCGATGATCGGTACCGTACAGGCGGGCGCAGGCAGAGCGCGGATGAGGCGCGTGGCGGTAAGCCCGTCCATGCCCGGCATCTGCACGTCCATCAGCACAAGATCATAAGCCTTCGGTCCTTCCGCGGCATCCCGGACCGCGGTCACCGCTTCGGCGCCGTCGCCCACGACCTCGACGCTGTGGCCCGCGAGTTCGAGGACCGCCCGGGCCAAGGCCTGGTTCACCGGCACATCCTCGGCGACGAGAATCCGTGCCCTTCTCGGTGACGCCGAGGCCCGGACAGGCTGCCTTCCCGCTTCTTCTACAGCGACACCGCTCGCTGCGTCGGCGCGCGGCAGGACGAGAGTGAACCAGAAGGTCGATCCTTGCCCGGGAGTGCTGGTGACACCGATCTCCCCGTCCATCATCGAGACCAGGCGACGGCAGATCGCGAGTCCGAGACCGGTACCGCCGAAGCGGCGGCTGATCGAGGAATCGACTTGGCTGAAGCGCTGGAACAGGCGCTCCTGCTGGTCCGCCGAGATGCCGATGCCGGTATCCACCACCTCGAAGCGCAGGACCGGACCAGCTGCCTCCTCGCCGCATTGGCTGACATTGAGGGTGACGGACCCGGAGAGTGTGAACTTCACCGCGTTATTGAGCAGGTTGAGCAGAACCTGCCTGAGCCGGTTCGCATCGCCCATGGTCCAGGGCGGCAGCGCGGGGTCGAGCCGCGAGAGGATGGTCACGGGGCTCTTGAGCGCACTGCCGCGCACGATCTCCACGGTGTTCTCGATCAGGTCGCGTAACGGGAACGGCAGCAATTCCAGCGTGAACTGCCCCGCCTCGATCTTCGAGAAGTCCAGTACATCGTTGACGATGGTGAGGAGCGCATTGCCCGCCCCCTGGATCAATTCGAGGCGGTGCCTGTCG
Organism: Methylobacterium sp. CM6241; assembly: GCF_054817845.1. NCBI lineage: Bacteria > Pseudomonadati > Pseudomonadota > Alphaproteobacteria > Hyphomicrobiales > Methylobacteriaceae > Methylobacterium > Methylobacterium sp. CM6241. Next base: position 1,860,956 of record NZ_CM139246.1, on the reverse strand, counting down.
TCGGGCGTCCGACTCGGCTCCTCCAGCAGGAGGTCGGCATAACCGAGAATACTGTTCAGCGGCGTGCGGATTTCGTGGCTCATAGCAGCGAGGAACTCGCTCTTCGCAGCGCTCGCCCCCTCGGCCCTGGCTGTCGCGGCCTGCAATGCGGCCTCTACGGTCTTTCGTTCGGTGATGTCGAAATGCAGGCCGACCATACGATAGGGCGCGCCAGTTAAGTCGTAGAGTACGCGTCCGCAGGTGGAGATCCAGCGCTGCTCGGTTTCCACGAGGATGCGGTATTCCGCGACGTAGTTGAGCTGGTTCCGGATCGCGTGGGCCGCCTCCTCGCGGACCGCCTGCCTGTCATCGGGATGGACGAGCCGGATCCAGTCCCGGACCGGCATCGCCTGGGCGTCCTCCCCGGGGATGCCGAACAGGCCCAGGGCTTTCTGGCTGAGCGTGATCGCGTCCGTCCGGAGGTCGAGGTCCCAGGTACCGGCATCGGCCGCCGTCTGGGCGATGCGGAGCAGGTCGGACGTCTCCTCCAACCGCTGACGCGCGGTGATGATGTCGTCGATGTCGAGGGCAGTGCCGAGCCATTCGGCATCGTCGGGCGCCCGGTCGTCATGGGTCGGGATCGGAATCATCACGATCTTGTGCCAGCGGTAGACGCCGTCGTGGCGGCGCAGGCGTCCCTCCACCATGAACGTCCGCCCCCGTTTGTGGGCGGTCCGCCAAGCGACCTCCATCCGTTCGGCATCGTCGGGATGGTTGCGCGCCGTACGCTCCGTCCTCTCGGGACCGATAGCGCCGTAAAAATCCGTGAAGGCGGGATTCACATAGGTCGCCGTCCCGTCCGGTGGACGCGTCGTCCAGATTAGCGCGGGCAGCGCCTCCGCGAGAGTGCGGTAGCGATCTTCGCTGCGCTGGAGTTCGAGTTCGGCCGCCCGACGCTCGGTGATGTCGCGGGTGATCTCAGCATAGCCGACCACGGAGCCTTGTTCGTCGCGGATGGCGTCGATGGCGACACTGGCGAAGAATTGCGAGCCGTCTCGGCGAACCCGCCAGCACTCGAATTTGACCTTTCCTTCATAAGCAGCGGTCGCAAGCGCGATACGCGGGGCCCCCGCTTCGAGCCCCTCCCTCGTGTAGAAGCGCGAGACGTGACGCCCGATGGCATCCTGGGCGGAATAGCCGGTGATACGCTCCGCGCCGCTGTTCCAGTTGGCGACATGCCCGGTCCGGTCGAGGGTGACGAAGGCGCAATCGCTCACCGCGTCCACGAGACGGCGGAACTGGCTCGTCCGCTCCCGCAGGGCGGCGTCGGAATTCCGGGCGTCCGTCACGTCGATGGCGGTGCCGACCAGACCTACGGTCAGACCCGCCACGTCGCATTCGCAGATGCCACGAACCACCATCGTCCGGATTTCTCCCGTGGGACGAACCATCCTCGCTTCGAAGGCGAAAGCATCTCTTCGCTCCAGCGCATTGGAGATGCTGGACCGAACCAGCTCACGGTCGTCGGGATGATGCAGATCGATGGCCCCGTCGAATGTCGGCGCGGAGGTCGCGGGATCGAGCCCGGCAATCCCGTAGATGCCGGTGGACCAGAAGGTCTGGCCATCGGCGAGCCGAACGCGCCAATGGCCGATCCCGGCAACCTCTTCCGCCATGGCGAGCAGGTGATGCGCGCTGGCGAGCGCGCTCTGGCGCTGCTGCAACTCTTCCCGCTGGTCGGCGATGGTCGCCTGATGGGCCGCGCGTTCCTCGGCCTCGCGGACCAGCCTCACATGGGCGTCCGCGAGGCGAAGATGGGCGGTGACGGTGGCCGCGAGGTCGTGCAGAGCCGCTTCATCCTCCACGCCGAACGGGCGCGGAGTGCTGTGCATGAGACAGAACGAGCCGACGCGGAAACCCGATTCGAGGCACAGTGGCACGCCGGCGTAGAAGACGATGGGATCGGGGCCGGTCACCAGGGGGTTCCCGGCGAAGCGCGGATCGAGGCGCGCATCCGGCACCACGAGCATGTCGCCACCGGCGATGGTGTGATGGCAGAACGATTCGAGGCGCGGCATCTCCTTGCGGCCGAGATCGCAGTCCGACTTGATCCACTGCCGGTCGGAATCGATGAAGGCAACATAGGCCTTCTCGACCCCGAAAAGGCGTTTGGCCGTGCGCGACACCGCCTCGAAATGCTCTTCGGGGCGTGTATCGAGGATGCCGAGCCTGTGAAGCGCAGCAACGCGCTCGGCCTCGTCAGTCGGCGTGATCAAGAAGCTGCCCTCATCGAGCTGCTGTGCCAGCTCTGCGATGACTCACACCTACCGGCCGTGACGCTAACGATCGATGTATCGAATATGATTTCCACATGCCCGCATCGCATTCTCCACAGGGCGCTGTGTAATCCCTTCATCGACGATACTTTTCAAAGATCACGGTCGGCCGCGATCGAGAATGACGGTAGTCGCTCGTTGCTGATTCAACCAGCGCACACGGGCCGCTTCAAGTCCCCACACCATGCCAAGCATCATATAAACATGACGCCATTTCTCGATATCAATCTGGAATGCTTGCAGAAAGAACATCAGCAAGGCTGGAAACACGATTTGGGCGAGCCCCTGATACGGCGATGGTTTAAGGCACAAGCGAAATCCGACGAAGATCGATGTCAGGACCATAGAGACGAAAGCGAAACCTCCGAGCCACCCGCCATTTGCGAAACCACCGATATAGGAATTGTGCGGCTCCAGATCGAAGACCACGCGCCATCTCAGCGGCCCGAAACCGAGGGGGCGATCGATGAGCATCGGGATGCCGCGGCGCTGGTTGCCGAACCGGCCGGTCTCGCCTTCGTCATAATCCTTCGTGACCTGCGCCCGATCGGTGAACCGCTCCGAGACACCCTCCATCGACAGAAGGCCGCCGATCAGGAGCGCACCGACGAGTACGGCGAGGGCCGACAATCGGGCGATCCGCTGCCGAATCGCACGCGACGGAGAGGTCACGAATGTGAGGCTGATCGTCAGAAGAATGCCAAGCAGGCACGCCCCCCAGGACCCGCGCGAGAAGGAGAGGAAGACGCAGGCCAGGAGAACGAGTAGCGCCGTCGTCGACAGGAACACCCGCTGTGTCTCACCCACCAGCATCCGGCGAATGAGGTACAGCACCGACAGGATCAGGAAGGATCCAAGCAGGTTGGGATCCTGGAACACGCCCGAGGCACGGCCGTCCATCTTGAACAGCACGTCTTCGCCGAGCACGTCGAAATAGCTAAAGATGCCGCAAATCGCGGCGAAAAGGGCCCCGGCGAGGTAGGCCTTGAGGACGAATCCGACCCTTTCCGAGGTCTCGTCCGAGAAGAACATCACGAAGAAGATCCCGGTCAAACCGAGATAGACGGCCTGATACGTCCATTCGACCGAATTGCTCTCGTCGAGATAGGGTATCAGCGCGATGACGATCGCCATCAGATAGATCAGCAGAAGCGCGACGATGAGGATCGTCGAGCGGTAGAGCCTGATCCCCAGAAGGAACCACAACGCGATCGTCGGCAATGCCAGAAAATCATAGGGCGACGGCTTCATGAAGGTGAAGCACGTGAAAAAGATGACCAGCGCCAACAGCGCATAGCCGAGGGTGTGGAGCGGGCCCGACGAGACACGGCGAGGATCAGCCGACGCCATATCGACGCCCGCCGCACTCGCGCTCCATCTCCCGCCTGCCGCCATTCCGCCCGTCCAACCCGCCTGAGGATACGCGCCCGGCCTCAGCATGAGGCACTCCCCGTCAGCGAAGACTTAAACCGACGGTCTTGCGTCCCCCGCATGCCGAGGGCGGTCGCCCAAGCGTCAGGCCGTCGCTGTCCTGGGAAGCCGGGGGCGGACCAGGATTGCCTTGATCACGCGGCGTCGGATTACCCGATCAGCCCCCGCACGAGCGCGCGGAACTGGTCGCCCCGATCTTCGAAACTCTTGAACTGGTCGTAGGAGGCACAGGCCGGCGAGAGGAGGACCACCGGCTCCGGCGCCTCTGATCTCGCAGCAGCCTCCGCCGCTTGCTTCGTCGCCACATCCAGGGTGCCGCAGCGCGTATAGGGCACCCTCCCCTCCAGTGTCGCGGCGAAGACGTCGCTCGCTGCGCCGATGAGGTAGGCGTGGGCAACGCGGTCGAACAGAGGCTCCAGCAGGTCGATACCACCCTCTTTCGGCTTGCCACCGAGGATCCAATGAATGTCGCGGAAGGCGGTGAGAGCCTTCTCGGTGGAATCCGCGTTGGTCGCCTTGGAATCGTTGACGAAGAGCACCAGCTCGCGCCGGCCGACCTGCTCCATCCGATGCGGCAGGCCGGGAAAAGTCTCCAATGCGGAAACGATCTCGTCACCCGTCACACCGAGAGCTTGGGCCACGGCGATGGCGACGGCGGCGTTCTGCCAGTTATGGGCGCCCCGGAGCGAGCCGATGCCGGAGACATCCGCGATGGCCTCCGCGGAGCGCCCGGCCACGATCCCGTCGCGGACGGTCAGCCCATCCACGTCCTGTTGCGCGACGCCGATCCGCACGAGCGCCCCCCTATGCCGGTCGGCGATGGCGCGGCTCGGCTCGTCATCGACCCCGACCACCGCGAGGGCGGAGCCATTGACGAGGCGCGCCTTGATCGCCGCATAATTCTCCATCGTGCCGTGGCGGTCGAGATGGTCGGGCGTGATGTTCAGGAGCACGCCGATGCTCGGAGCCAGCGACGGCGTCAGGTCGATCTGGAACGAGGACAGTTCGATGACGTGACAGCGCCCCGGCGCCGGTGCCTCCAGTGACAGGATCGCGGTGCCGATATTCCCGCCCATCTGCACGTCACGACCCGCTTTGGCCAGGATATGAGCGATCAGCGCCGTGGTGGTCGACTTGCCGTTCGTGCCGGTGATGGCGACGAAAGGTGCATCGGGGGCGGTCTTCGCCCGCTCGCGGCAGAACAGCTCGACATCGCCGATAATTTCTATCCCGGCGGCCTCGGCGAGACCGACGCTCCAATGGGGTACGGGATGGGTCAGCGGTACGCCGGGCGCCAGGATCAAGGCGGCAAAACCCGACCAGTCTGCGCTGCGCAGATCCGCAACGGTGACGCCCTGTTCTCGCGCCTTTGCCTGACTCTCGGTACTGTCGTCCCAGGCGACGACGCGGGCGCCCCCGGCCTGGAGCGAGACCGCCGTGGCGAGGCCGGAGCCGCCGAGGCCGAACAGGGCGACCGTGCGGCCGGCGAAGGTGGTGGCGGGGGTCATGCGGGTCTCGAACTCGCCAATGCTCTGATCTCTGTCCCCCTCCCTCTACCTCATCCTGAGGTGCCCGCGCGAGCGGGCCTCGAAGGAGGCCTTCAGAGCCCAATGCACGAAGTGGAGGGCTCCTTCGAGGCCGCCGCTCCGCTGCGGCGCCTCAGGACGAGGTGGATCGGCGGGAGGAAGACCAGTTGTGACGAACCATCATACGACGCTCAGCGCAGCTTCAGCGTCGCGAGGCCGGCGAGCGCCAGGATTACGGCGATGATCCAGAACCGGATGACGACCTGCGGCTCCTTCCAGCCCTTCTGCTCGAAATGGTGGTGGATTGGCGCCATGCGGAAAACGCGCTTGCCGGTGAGCTTGAACGAGGCGACCTGGATGATCACCGACATGATCTCCAAGACGAACAGGCCGCCGACGATGGCAAGGACGATCTCGTGCTTGGTGGCGACCGCCACGGTGCCGAGCAGGCCGCCGAGGGCGAGCGAGCCGGTATCGCCCATGAAGATCTGCGCAGGAGGGGCGTTGAACCACAGGAAGCCGAGCCCCGCCCCGATGACTGCACCACAGACGACCGCGAGTTCGCCGGTGTCGCGGACGTAGTTCACCTGGAGGTATCCGGCGGTGAAGACGTTGCCGACCAGATAGGCGATGACCCCGAAGGTTCCACAGGCGATCATCACCGGCACGATGGCGAGGCCGTCGAGGCCGTCGGTGATGTTCACGGCGTTTCCGGCACCAACGATGACGAAGCCGGCGAACAGCACGTAGAACCAGCCGAGATTCAGCAGGGCATCCTTGAAGACCGGGAAGGCGAGCTGGTTCTGGAGCGCGGGCGCCGAATAATACGAGATCAGGGTGCAGGCAGAGATGGCGATGGCGGCTTCGAGCAGGAGCCGGAACTTGCCAGAGAACCCCTTATGCGACTGCTTCGTCACCTTGAGATAATCGTCGTAGAAGCCGATGGCACCAAAGCCCAGGGTCACCGCGAGGGTCACCCAGACGAAGTGATTGCGCGGGTTGGCCCAGAGCAGGATCGCCACGATGGCACCGGCCAGGATCATCAGCCCGCCCATGGTCGGCGTGCCGCGCTTGGTCAGATGAGTCTGCGGACCGTCCTCGCGGATCGGCTGGCCCTTGCCCTGGCGCAGGCGCAGCAGCGAGATGATGAGTGGCCCGAACCAGAACACGAACAGGCCCGCCGTGAACAGCGCGCCGCCGGTGCGGAAGGTGATGTAGCGGAAGACGTTGAGGGGCGAGAGCGTGCCGCTCAGGTCCGACAGGAGATACAGCATCCGACACCCGGTCGCGGTTTGTCTGAGAATGGATCATCGGGGTTGGAGGAGGCCGCGCGCCTTTCCATCCCCGCCGTGCACCCGGCTGGCGGGCGAACCCGGTGCGAGGCCGGGCCTGACACGGAGGTCTATTGGCGGATCGCGGCCTGCGCCGACTCGGCGCGGTCCACCGCGTCCGCGTAGCGGGCTTTGAGAGCTTCGACAATGTGACCCATGCGGATGCTGTTCGACCCCTTCACCATGACGGCGTCTCCGGCGCGGAGGGCGCCGATGAGCGGATCGACCAGATCCGACGAAACGCCCGCCGAGACGCCGCGCCGGCTCACCGGCAGCGCCTCGAACAGATGCCGCATCATCGGGCCGGCGGTGAAGACGAGGTCGATCCCGCCCGCTTCCACGGCGGAGGCGAGCGCGCGGTGGTGATCTTCGGCCGAAGCGCCGAGTTCGAGCATGTCGCCTAGGACCGCGATGCGGCGCCCGCGCGGCCCCGTCTCGATTCCCGACAAGGTGGCCAGAGCCGCCCGTACCGAGGCCGGGTTGGCGTTGTAACTCTCGTCCACCAGGAAGGCCTCGCCCTCCTTGAGCCGCAAGGCCGTGCGCTCGCCACGCCCCACCGGCGGTTTCAGCGCGGCGAGCGACAGGACAGCGCGGGCGTGATCGGCCCCGAGAGCATGAACCACCGCCATGACGCCGAGGGAGTTCATCGCCACGTGCCGGCCCGGCGTGCCGAGCTGGTAGGTGACGGGGACGCCCATCACCACCGCGTCCACCACCGAGAGATCGGGCCGCATGACGATGCGAAGGGCGCGGACATCCGCCTCCTCATGCTCACCGAACGTGACGACCCGCCCCGCCTTCGAGGCATGCGCATGGGCGAGCAGCCGCGGGTAGTTCGGATTGTCGCGGTTGATGATGGCGGTCCCGCCCGTACTCAACCCGGAAAAGATCTCACCCTTGGCATCGGCGATGGCCGAGAGCGAGGCGAAGTGCTCGATATGCACCGGCTCGACCGTGGTGATCAGCGCGATGTCGGGCCGGACCATGGCGGTCAACGGCACGATCTCGCCCGGATGGTTCATGCCGATCTCGAACACGCCGTAACGGCTCTCGGCCGGCATCCGCGCCAAAGTCAGGGGCACGCCCCAATGGTTGTTGTAGGAGGCGATGGAGGCATGGGTCTCGCCCTGAGCCGAGAGGACGTGCAGCAGAGCCTCTTTCGTGCCGGTCTTGCCCACCGAGCCGGTGACGGCGACGATGCCGGCCTGGCTGCGGGCGCGCGAGGCCTGGCCCAGAGCCCGCATGGCGTCGAGGATCGGGTCCTCGCTCGTCCCCGATACCGCGAGAAGGCCCCCTGCCCCGGCGAATTCCTCGGCCCGGTCAGCCGCGACCACGGCCGCCCCGGCACCACGCGCCAGGGCATCGCGAACGAAATCGTGACCGTCCCGCGCCTCGCCGCGGATGGCGAAGAACAGGTCGCCCGGCTGCAGCGTCCGCGTGTCGATGGAGGCACCGGTGATCGGCTTCGGGTTGCCGCGCAAGGTGCCGCCGGTAGCGGCTTCCAGGGCCTCGGGGGTCCAGAGGGGCGTCGTCATCGGGCGGACTCATGCATGGGGCGACCGCGCGCGTACCCTCCCCCCTCTGCGGGGGGAGGTGGCCCGCGAAGCGGGTCGGGAGAGGGGAGCGCCGGTTCCGGAGAGGTCGTCCCCTCTCCCGCCTGCTCCGCAGGCACCCTCCCCCACAAAGGGGGGAGGGAGAGACGCGCTGAAGACAGCGTTTCACCCTGAGTCGATCTCACGCCCCCACCTCCGCGATCGCTGACCGGACAACTGCGTGATCCGAGAACGGGAGCACCTGTGTGCCCACGATCTGGCCGGTTTCATGACCCTTGCCGGCCACCACCAGCACGTCGCCGGCCCGGAGCCCGCGCACGGCGGTCTGGATCGCCTCGGCCCGGTCGCCGATCTCGGTGGCACCGGGAGAAGCGGCGAGAATGGCAGCGCGGATCGAGGCCGGGTCTTCGCTGCGTGGGTTGTCGTCGGTGACGATGACGAGGTCGGCTTTCCGCGCCGCGATGGCGCCCATGAGCGGGCGCTTGCCGGCATCGCGGTCGCCGCCGCAGCCGAAAACGCAAGTTAGGCGACCTGTCGCGAAGGGGCGGAGCGCATCGAGCACGCTCTCCAGGGCTTCGGGCTTGTGGGCGTAATCCACGAGGCAGAGGGCACCGTTGACCTCGCCGATCCGTTCCATGCGGCCGGGCACGCCGGTGAGGTGTTCGAGGGCGGCGAGAATATCGGCCATGCGGTCGAGGCCGATGGCGGCGCCGACGAGACCGGCGGCGAGAAGCGCGTTCTCGACCTGGAACCCGCCCACGAGGGGAAGCGCGACGTGACGGGTCGCGGCCTCACCGTGCAGGCGGATGGTGAGGGCCTGGGAGAACCCCTCGGTGCGGGCATCCAGAAGACGGATCGTCTCGCCTGTCCGGCCGGTGGTCAGGATGTCGTGCCCGGCTTCCCGCGCCACCTCGATGACGCGCTCGGAATAGGGGCCGTCCGCATTGATCACGGCGGGCCTGCCGGCAGGCAGCAACGTCGTGAACAACCGCAACTTGGCCTGGAGATAGTCCTCGATGGTGGGGTGGTAATCGAGGTGGTCGCGACCGAAATTGGTGAAACCGGCGACGGCGAGCCTTACGCCATCGAGTCGGCGCTGCTCGATCCCGTGCGAAGACGCTTCCATGGCCAGATGCGTGATGCCGTCATCGGCCAGCCGCGCCAGGATCTCGTGCAGCGAGACCGGGTCGGGCGTCGTCAGCGAGCCGTATTCGGCGCCCCGATCGGTGACGACCCCTACCGTGCCGAGGCTGGCAGAAGGAAGGGAGAGACGCGACAGGATCTGGCGGACGAAATCGGCCACCGAGCTTTTGCCGCTGGTACCGGTCACGGCGATCACGGTCTCCGGCTGGCGCCCGGAAAAGCGCGCGGCAGCCAGAGCCAATGCCCGTCGCACGTCGGGAACGGCGATCCAGAGAGCCTCTGCCGGCAGGTCGGCGGGCCGGTCGCCCTCCCCCAGGATGGCGACGGCGCCATCCGTGAAGGCCTTGGCGGCGAAGACCTTGCCGTCCACCCGCGTGCCGGGCACCGCCACGAAGACGCCGCCGGGAACGACCCGGCGGCTATCGGCCGTGATGCCCGTCACGATCGCGCTGGAGGCCGGCCCGACATCGAGGTCCGGGAACAGCGAACCGAGATTCATGTCGCTCATCGCGGGTCGAGCATCGTCGCGTGATAGGCGCCGAGCTTCACCATCAGGGGGAATGGCTTCACCGGCGGATCGAATTGCGGCGGCAGACCGATGATCGGGGCGACGCGCTCGATCACCCGGCCGGTCACGACGCCCGAATTCCAGGCGGCGGTGGCGTAGCCGCCGGATTCCGGCAGGCCCTGCGGCTCGTCCATGATGGTGACGAACAGGTATTTCGGGTTGTTCATGGGCGCGGCTGCCATGAAGGTCGTGAACAGGCGGTTCTTGACGTAGCGGCCGTGGATGACCTTCTCCGCCGTGCCGGTCTTGCCGCCGACATAGTAGAGCGGGATCGACGCCTTCTTGGCCGAGCCTTCCACCGCGTTGAGGCGCATGATGAAGCGCATCGCCTCGCTGGTCTCGGGCTTGAGCACGCGGGTCGCCTTCTTTAGCGCCTCGGCTTCCGTCGTCTTAAGGAAGGTCGGCACGATCAGGTTACCGCCGTTCGTGATCGCGCCCACCGCCGCCGCCGCCTGGAGCGGCGCGACCGCGAGGCCGTGACCGAACGCGATGGTGATGGTGTTGATCTCGGTCCAGCGCGAGGGAACGATGGGCTCGGCGCTTTCGGGCAACTCCGTCCGCATCCGGTCGGTGAGGCCCATCTTCTTCAGGAAGGCCCTGTGACCTGGCACGCCGATGCCGAGCGCCATCTTGGCCGAGCCGATGTTGGAGGAGTGCGTGAACACCTCCGGCATAGTGATGGTGCGGTTGGTACCGTGATATTCGTGGATCTTCTGCCGGCCCCAGGTCAGCACGCCACCGCGCGTATCGAAGGTCGAGTTGACGTTGTACTTGCCGGAATCGAGCGCCATGGCGAGGGTCATCGCCTTGAAGGTCGAGCCCATCTCGTAGACGCCGACATTCATCCGGTTGATCCGGTCGGGATTGTTGGCCTCGGCCGGGTTGTTCGGGTCGAAATCCGGCAGGGAGGCGAGTGCAATCACCTCGCCGGTGGTCACGTCGAGGATCAGGCCTGCCGCGGCCTTGGCCTTGAAGTGATCGACGCCCCAGGCCAGCTCGTCGCGCAGGGCGAACTGGGCCCGCAGGTCGATGGAGAGCTGAACCGGACGCAGGTCGGTGGCCTTGGCGACGAAGCCGAGGCTGTTCAGGTCCTTCAGACCGGTATTGTCGATGTACTTCTCGATACCGGCGATGCCGATATTGTCGAGGTTGGTCACACCCAGAATATGGGCCGCCGCCGTACCGTTCGGGTAGACGCGCTTGTGGTCGGGCAGGAAGCCGACGCCGGGAATGCCGAGGCGATGCACTTCGAGCTGCTGCTTCGGGGTGATCTCGCGCTTGACCCAGACGAAGCCCTTCTTCGTCGAGAGCTTGGCACGCAGATCGGTGGCGTTGAGCTCGGGTAGGACGGCGGTCAGAAGCTCGACCGCCTCGTCCTTGTCGTAGATGTTCTTCGGCTCGGCGAAGACCGACACGGTGCGGATGTCTGTGGCGAGGATCTCACCATTGCGGTCGACGATGTCGGGGCGGATCGCCGTGGTGGCCGCGGCGGCGACGCGGTTGTCTCCGTTATCGGCCTGAGGGAAGGCCGCCATCGCCACCAGTCGGCCGGCGATGGTCAGGAACACCAGCGCGAAACCGAGGCCGACGAGGCCGACGCGAGCATAGGACCGCTCGATAGCGAGGTGGAACATCGCCCGCACCAAGCCCATCGGCGTCCAAGGCGGGCGCGTGGCGGCCACGGGCTGCGGAGCGCCTTCCTGCGGAAGAGCATCACCGGCCTCGTCGGCGGCGTGGAGCGTGTGATCGTGAACGGTCTCGTCTGACACGGGACTACCTCGAAACCGTATTGGGCGTTCTGGTGGTTTGGACGGTGGTCGTCTTGATCGTCGACGCGGTCACAGTCGGCTTGGTGGTGGTCGTACGCGTGGTGATCGACCCGGTCGTCCTCGGCTCATCGGCAGTCTTCGCCGAAGATTTTTCCTTGGGCGTTGCGGTGGCGGCCAGCAGGCGACCGATCTCGTCACCGCGGTCTGGGCGCATCGGCAGGTCGGAGAGACGGCCGAGATGATTCACGCCGATGGGCTCCAGGGCAAGATGACGCTCGACGGCAGCCTGAAGGCGGTCTGGCCGGGTCAGGAGCTGCCACTCGGCCCGGAGCACCGCGATGGCCTGCCGCTCCTTGTGGAGCTGGCTCTTGGCCTTCGAGACCTGACCGGCCTGGTACAGCGTGTCGTACTTGATCGAGTAGGCGTAAATCGCCGAGCCGATCAGTCCGAGAATGGCGACGACGTTCAGGAGACGGATCACCGACGCACTCCACCGCTCTTCGAGACGAGGTGACCGCGCTGGGCGGGAAGAGCCGCCAGCGCTTCGATGGCCGCCAGCGGCGGCGCGGCCGGCGCCATGGTCCGCTCCGCCGCCCGGAGCTTGGCCGAGCGCGAGCGGGGATTGGCATGAACCTCGGAGTCGGAGGCCGTCACCGGGCCCTTCGTCACCATGGTGAAGCTGCGCGGGGTCGGCGCATCGGCGCTTGGCAGATGACGGGAGGCCTGGGCCGCCCGACCGCTGCGCGCGGAGAAGAACTGTTTGACGATACGGTCTTCAAGGGAATGGAAGGTGACCACGGCGAGGCGTCCGCCCGGCCGGAGGATTCGCTCGGCGGCATGGAGCGCCTGGACGAGTTCGCCCAATTCGTCGTTCACGGCGATGCGTAGCCCCTGGAACGTCCGGGTGGCCGGATGGATCCCACTGGCGGGATCCGCCCAGACCACGCTCGACACGATCTCGGCGAGCGCCGCCGTGGTCTCGATCGGGCCTTTCCGCCTGGCCTCGATGATGGCGCGGGCCACCGCCCGCGAGCGGCGCTCCTCGCCGTAATGGTAGATGATGTCGGCCAGCGTCGCCTCCTCGGCGCCATTGACGAGGTCGGCGGCGCTCTGGCCGGCGCGCTCCATGCGCATGTCCAAGGGCCCATCGTTGCGGAACGAGAAGCCGCGGTCGGCCTGGTCGATCTGCATCGAGGAGACGCCGATATCGAGGACGACGGCGTCGGCAGATTCGATGCCTTGTTCCCTGACAAGCGTTTCAAGCGTGCCGAACCGGCCGGGCACGAGGGTCAAACGCCCTTCGGAAGCTGCCACGAGGCCGGCGCCACTTGCGATGGCAGTGGGATCCCGGTCGATCGCGAGCACGCGGATCCCTGGATCGGCTTGCAGCATCGCGCGGGTGTAGCCGCCTGCACCGAAGGTTCCGTCGACAACAAGGGATGTGCCCGGAAGTGCGAGCGATGCCACGACTTCGGCGATTAGGACGGGAATATGCGGCGCAGCGGTAACCGCGCCGGCGGCGGCGGCATGAGTGAGCGTCATGCCGAAACCCGACCGGCGGCTCGGAACGGAACCGATCGCGGAGACCCGCACCGGGCTGGAACGAGTCGGGGACGCCAGGCGGCGGCGGAAGATGGGATGTGACGCATGCGTCCCTGCGGCGGGCATCGACCGCTTCGAGGCGGCCGGAGGAGACGGAACGGCAAAGAAAGAGGAGACGTCGCGGACGCGGCCCGCACTTCGCCCCCGGCGAGCGCCCTGCGCGTCCGCCGTTCCCAAAATCGCCGCTGACGAAGTGATTCCGGGTAACATGAGCCTCTGAGCACCGTCAACGCGCGGACTCGCATGTGAGCCGCCGAGTCCGATCAGACCTCAGCAAGGTTAACCGACGGTAAGTTTCGTCGGTTTTATGCAGCGTATTCGTTGGGTGTGAGAGAGCTCGCCAAGCGCTGGCCGATGCCGGCGGAAAGAGGATCAGCCAGCCTTTAAGCCGGGTTCTGTAGGGCCCGGAAGCGAACTTCCGGACGTGGCGGCCATTCCTCTGGGACGTTCGTTACCGAACGCCTCGAGCAACCAACCCGGGCGACGAGCCTGGAGAGAGGGCCTGCCTCGTCCCTTTCGGGAGAAGGCGTGTCGCCCCTATTCGGTTTTGCTCCCGGTGGGGTTTGCCGTGCCGTCCGCGTTGCCGCGTCCGCGGTGCGCTCTTACCGCACCCTTTCACCCTTACCCTGCATGAAGCAGGGCGGTCTGCTCTCTGTGGCACTGTCCCTGGGGTCGCCCCCGCCGGACGTTATCCGGCACCGTCTCTCCATGGAGCCCGGACTTTCCTCCCCGGTTCGCACCGGAGCGGCCGCCCGGCCGACTGATCCGGCGCGGATGTGCGCCGCCATCGCGCCCGAGGTCAAGGAGCCGGATGCCCATCCGGGCGCCATGGCGGGATTTTGTTCGGCGGCTTGCTCGACGATCGACGCGGCCCTAGCTCATCGAATAGGGCCACGCCCATCGCGGCGGCCCGCCCACGTGAGGAGGTGACCATGGCAACGAGCGATTCGGCCTGGACGCTCGAAAACGTATCCGAACTCCGGACGCTGGCGCGCGAGCGCGTACCGGTCTCCATCATCAGCCTGAAGCTCAAGCGGCCGATCGAAGCCGTCTCGGCCAAGCTCGCCGAACTCGGCATCACACCGGCCAGCGAAGCGGGCGGCGCATAGATCTAAAACCGGGTGAGCGGGGCGCGCGATGACGCGCCCCGCGATCTCGCCGTCCTACCAGGAGCCGGTATTCTCCATGGAAGCCCACGGCTCCTGCGGCGCCTTGGCCTCGCCCTTCTGCAGGATCTCGAGGGAGATCCCGTCCGGCGACTTCACGAAGGCCATGTAGCCGTCGCGCGGCGGCCGGTTGATGGTCACGCCCTTGTCCTGCAGGCGCGCGCAAAAGGCGTAGATGTCGTCCACCTGATAGGCGAGGTGACCGAAATTGCGCCCGCCGGAATAGGTCTCCGGATCCCAGTTGTAGGTGAGCTCCACCTGGGGCGCCTTCGTCTCCAGGGCCGTGTCGTAATCGCCGGGGGCCGCGAGGAAGACGAGGGTGAAGCGGCCCTTCTCGTTCTCCACGCGGCGGGTTTCGCGCAGGCCGAACGTGTCCACGTAGAAGGCGAGCGCCTTGTCGAGATCCGCCACGCGGACCATCGTGTGCAGGTATTCCATGGGCTGGGTCGTCTCCGGTTGATGCCGCCTATGTGGCCCGGCTATGCCGGGCGTCAACGCCGCGATGCCCCCGACGCTCCCGCCCCCTCTCATACATCGAGGGTGGAAGCCGAGCGGGCCGACGACGCGGAGCCGTTCTTAATCCTCGCTCCCGATCAGGACCAACCGCATGCGCACCGAAAGCCCGACCCTGATCCGTCTCGAGGATTACCGGCCGAGCGACCACCTCATCGACACGGTGGCACTCGACGTTCGGCTCCATCCCCGTGAGACGCGGATCGTCGCGACCCTGGCCCTGCGCCCGAACCCGGACGGACGCCCGAACGCGCCCCTGGTGCTGGACGGTGACGATCTCACGCTGACGCGGCTGTCGCTCGACGGCGAAATCCTCGATCCGGCAGCCTATTCCGCCACCGCCTCGGCGCTGACGGTGCATGAGCCGCCGCGAAAGCCCTTCACGCTGGCGATCGAGACGCGGATCGACCCGACCGCCAACACCAAGCTCATGGGCCTCTACCGGTCGAGCGGCGTCTACTGCACCCAGTGCGAGGCCGACGGCTTCCGCCGGATCACCTACTTCCTCGACCGGCCCGACGTGATGTCGGTCTATACGACGCGGATCGAGGCCGATGCCGACGAAGCGCCCGTCCTTCTCGGCAACGGCAACCTGACGGAAGCCGGGCCTGCCGGCCCGGGCCGCCATTATGCGATCTGGCACGATCCGCACCCGAAGCCCGCTTATCTCTTCGCCCTCGTCGGCGGCCGCCTCGACCGGGTGTCCCGCCCGTTCACGACGATGGATGGCCGCCCCGTTTCCCTCGCCGTCTACGTGGAGCCGGGCAAGTCGGACCGGGCCGCCTATGCCCTGGACGCCATCGCCCGCTCGATGACCTGGGACGAGGAGGCGTTCGGCCGCGCCTACGATCTCGACGTCTTCAACGTCGTGGCGGTGTCCGATTTCAACATGGGCGCCATGGAGAACAAGGGCCTCAACATCTTCAACGACAAATACGTCCTCGCCTCCCCCGAGACGGCCACCGATGCCGATTACGCGGCGATCGAGCGGATCATCGCCCACGAGTATTTCCACAATTGGTCGGGCAACCGCGTCACCTGCCGCGACTGGTTCCAGCTCTGCCTGAAGGAGGGCCTCACGGTCTTCCGCGACCAGGAATTCTCGTCCGACATGCGCTCGCGCGCGGTCCATCGCATCGGCGAGGTCAGGACGCTGCGCGCCCGCCAGTTCCCGGAGGATGCCGGGCCGCTGGCCCATCCGGTCCGGCCCCGGGCCTATGCCGAGATCAACAATTTCTACACGGCAACGGTCTACGAAAAAGGTGCCGAGATCGTGCGGATGCTGCGCACGCTGATCGGCCCCCATGTCTTTCGCGCGGGGATGGACCGCTATTTTGCCGAGAACGACGGACGAGCCGCCACGGTGGAGGATTTCCTCGCCGCCTTCGCCGCTGAGACCGGGCACGACCTGTCGGCTTTCGCGAGATGGTACGAGCGTCCGGGAACACCAACGGTCAGCGTCGAAGGAGACTACGATGCTGCTGCGCGGACCTATCGCCTGCGCTTCAGCCAGCGCCTGGCAGGCGCCGAAGGCATCCCGCCCCTCGTCATCCCCATCGCCCTCGGCCTCGTCGGCGAGCGCGGCCCGATCGCCGCTTCCTGCGAACGCGTCAGCGAGGGCGTCTTCGTCCTTGACCGTACATCGGACGAGATCGTCTTCACCGACGTCGCCGAGAGGCCGGTCCCGTCCTTGTTCCGAGGCTTTTCCGCCCCGGTTCGCATCGACATTGCATCGAGCGATGCCGACCGCCTGACGCTCCTCGCTCACGACACCGACGCCTTCAATCGGTGGCAGGCTGCGCAGAACATCGCGCTGCGCCTGATCGTCGAACGCACGAGAGCCAACGCATCGCTCACGGAGGAGACGGACCCCGCCGCGCAAGCCTTCATCGAGGCGCTTGCTACCTTCCTGGACGACGAGGCCTCAAGCGATCCTGCCTTCGCAGCCCTCGTCCTCGGCATCCCGAGCGAAGGCGACGTCGCCGGCGATCTGGGCTCCGATGTCGATCCCGATGCGATCCATCGTGCCCGAAAGATCCTGCGGCGCCAGATCGGACGAGGACTCGGTCCGCGCCTGGAGACCCTTCGCGCCGCCATGGCGGACGGAGCGGACGCGCTATTCGACCCCGGTGCGGTCTCGGCGGGTCGCCGGGCCCTGCGCAATGCCGCCCTGGACCTGATTGCCGCTTCGAACGGGGAGCGAGGCGTCGAGCTCGCCACTGCCGAACTCGCTGACACCACCAACATGACCGACCGACTGGCGGCACTCTCGGTCCTGGCCTCGATCCCGGGAACGGCCAGAGAAACCGCGCTCCACGCCTTCGGCCTGCGCTATGCCGACGAACCGCTGGTTCTCGACAAGTGGTTCGCCATCCAGGCGATGATCCCGGAAGACGGCACGATCGAGCGAATCGAGAGGCTGCAGCAGCATCCGGCTTTCGCGATCACCAATCCAAATCGCGTACGCTCACTGATCGGGAGCTTTGCCATGGCGAACCCGACGCAGTTCGCCCGACCCGATGGAGCGGGCTTCGGACTGCTCGCGGACGCGGTTCAGACGACTGATCGGACGAATCCCCAGCTCGCAGCGCGGCTTTTGACCGCGTTCGGTTCGTGGCGAATGTGGGAGCCGGTGCGGCGTAGCCAAGCCAAGGCCACGCTTGGAGAAATTGCCTCCAGGACAGGGCTTTCCCGTGATGTGGCTGATATTCTGGCCCGGACCCTCGGTGATGGTTAACACACTCCAAAATAAGGTTAAATTCGATCCATCGATTCTCTGAATCTGATTGCCACACTGCGCCAGGAGTCAAGCGGACGGCCAAGAATTTCGTGGACAAGTTGGCTGTGGAAATGCTGAATTGAATACGATTCGGAGCGTGACTCACCGACATGCCCCGAACGACTCACCAGCAGCTGCGGGGGCTTGTCATGCTGGAGGCGGATTCCGCTTCCCTCTCCGCACGTGCGGATACGATTCTCGGTATTCACCGCCCTCAGACTGCGGCTCATACCCGGTTCGTCCGTGCCGAGATCTGGCTCCGCTATGCGGTGCCCGCCTTCCTCGCCACCTTTCTCGTCTGTCTGGCGGCCGGCGCAGCGCTTCAATTGCGCGGCGAGCGCAGTGAGATCCTGCGCGATGCGGTCACGGACATGGAGACCTTCACGCGGCTCGTCACGGCCGCCATGTCGGACGCGGAAGCGACGCCGCCCGCGATCCGGTCGCGCCTGGAGACTCTGCTCCCCGCCTCGCTGATGCCCTCGGGCCGCCAGATCCTGGTGGCCTCGTCCTCCGAAACGCTTCTTGGCGCCCACCCGGCCATGACGGACCTGAGCGGGACCATCGCGGACCGCCTCGGAGAGATGCAGGCCCTGAGCACGCTGGGCGAACGCGCCGGCGTGATGGCGCTGACCCTCGCCAATGGCGAACAGGCCTTCGCGGCCCTCCGGACGCTTCCCAAAGGTCGCGGCCAGGTTGCGGTGATCCAGCCGATCGCCCCCATTCTCGATGCCTGGGCCACGCGGATGCGGCATCAGGCGGTCCTCTACGCGGCTGCCGCCCTCGTGATCGTCGGGATCGGCATCGCCTACGCGCTACAGACCCAGCGGGCCTATGCGGTCGACAGGCTGTGCGAGCAGATCAAGCAGCGGCTCGACACGGCGCTCGGTCGTGGTCGGTGCGGATTGTGGGACTGGGATATTCCGCGCGGCCGGATCTACTGGTCGGATTCGATGTATGCCCTGCTCGGTTATCGCCGGGAGCGCGAGTTCCTGTCCTTCGGCGACGTCAACGCCCTGGTCCATCCCGATGACGGGGACCTCTACGCCCTTGCCCGCCAGTTGGCTGCGAGCCAGTCCACCGTCGATCACGAATTCCGCATGCGCAGCGCCAATGGCGGCTGGATCTGGCTGCGCACCCGCGCCGAGGTCGTCCCCGATCAGGTCGATGGCGGCCGGCACCTCGTCGGCATCGCACTCGACGTCACCGAACAACGCCAGCTCGCCGAGTCCAACGCCACCGCCGACATGCGCCTGCGCGACGCGGTGGAGGCGATCTCGGAAGCCTTCGTCCTGTGGGACACGAGCAACCGCCTCGTCCTGTGCAATTCGAAATTCCGCCACCTCCACGCTCTGAGTCCCGACGATGCGACTCCGGGCAAGCGCTACCATGAGATCATGGGCCGGGGCGTCCTGCCGCCGGTACGCCGCGAACTCCGGGAGATCGAGGTTTCGTCGGCGACCGCCCGCACGTTCGAGGCGGAGCTCACCGACGGCCGCTGGCTCCAGATCAGCGAGCGGCGGACCAAGGACGGCGGCTACGTCTCGGTCGGCACGGACATCACCAACCTCAAGCGCCAGCAGGAGCAGCTCGTCGCTTCCGAGCGCGAACTGATCGAGACGGTCAAGGACCTCAAGCGCTCGCGCCGGACCCTGGAACTGCAGACGCAGCAGCTCGCGGACCTCGCCGAACGCTACCTCGACCAGAAGGCCCAGGCCGAAACCGCCAACCAGGCGAAATCCGAGTTCCTCGCCACCATGAGCCACGAGCTGCGCACGCCGCTCAACGCCATCATGGGCTTCGCGGAGTTGATGGAAAGCGGAGTCTACGGAACGCTGGGATCGCCCCGTTACACGGAATATTGCCGGGATATTCGCTCCAGCGGCGACTACCTGCTCTCGGTCATCGACGACATCCTCAACATGTCGCGCATCGAATCGCACAGCGTCCGCCTCGCGCTTCGGGAAGTCCCCCTCGACACCGCCGTCCAGGGCGCATTGAAGCTGGTGGCCGAGTCGGCCCGGGCGAAATCACTCAGCATCGACGTCGACGTCTCAGACGACCTGACCCTGCTGGCGGATGGCCGCGCCCTGCATCAGATCCTCCTGAACCTCATCCAGAACGCGGTGAAGTTCACGCCGGGCGGAGACGGGCGCATCATCGTCAAGGCGCGGCCGGCCGGCGACCGGGTCCACATCTTCATCGAAGATAACGGGATCGGCATCCCGAAAGCCGCTCTTCGCCGTCTCGGCTCACCGTTTCAGCAGGTGGAGACGAACCTCACCCGGACCCATAAGGGCTCCGGCCTGGGGCTCGCCATCGCCCGCTCCATGGCGGAACTTCATGGAGGCTCGCTGCGCATCCGGTCCGAGGAGGGTCTCGGCACCATCATCCTGGTCTGCATGCCGATGCCGACGGCGGAACGGCGACGTGATCTCGTTGCCCCCGGTTCCGACGAAACCGTGGATTCCCTGCGCGAGGCGTCGGGCGCGCAACCGCGCGATGGAGCCGGATCGGGCGGGGCGCAGATGCGGAATCCGACGGTCGTTCCAGCGTGACGCGGCCGGTTTATCTCGCAGCGGCCATCACCCTGTCCGTGGCGGTCCCAGCCCATGCGGATGAGTGTGACGGACTGGCGGCGAGAATCGCTTCCGAGATCGGCGCGAAGGTCGGGGGGCGGCAAGGGCCGAGCATCGATCTCAAGATCCCGAACGGCACGAAGATCGACCTGACCTGCAGGTCCGAGCCCATCGTTCAGGCGGCCTCCGGCGATCCAGCACCCTCGGCGGTCTATTCTCAGGATCTGGCGATTGCCGGTGCGGCGGCGACCGGTGAGAACGCCGGTGCGGTTCAAAGCGCCATCGGCAAGGCCTACGAGACGTCGCTCCGCGAGCGGCGCAAGTCGTTCATCCAGCAGAACGGGTGGTCGGCGAGCTGCTACACCGATCCATCGGGCTCGATCCGCACCCTGTGCTCGGTGGGCCGCATCCCGCCGGGCTGACGGAGACGGGATCCAGCAGCGGGTGGAAGGATGCCAGTGCATCCCCCCACCCCCGGTCTCTCAGTACTCGACGATGTCCTCGAGCGCGTAGTGCTTCACCGTCTTGCGGTTGGCGATGAGCTCGTCGATGGTCGGCTCGCCCTTGATGGCGCGGGCGATGGCGAGCTTCGTCGCCTCGTAATTGGTGCGGTAGAGGTCCTTCTGGTCGAGATTGGCGTCCTCAGCGCAGCGCGGGTCGAGCCAGATCATGATGATCATGCATAGGTCGTCGAGCCCGTCCTTCGGCAGGATGCCCTCGATCACGCAATCGACGATGGCGTCGCCCGTGGCGGCCTGAACCACGCCGCCCAGGAGGTTGACGTATTCCACGGTGTGGATCGTCGCCTTGGTGGTCATCATCGTCGAAGGGCGCACGAGCTGGTTCAGGTCGCGCACCACGAACATGCGGGTATGTCCCTGGACCTGCCCCATCATGCCGGCGAAGGCCTGGCCCACCGGGCCACGGGTGGAGCCGATCAGCACCTCCGGCATCGCGTCGGTGTACTGGCCATCGGCGGCGAGGACGGTGGCCTCTCCGGTGCGGAACCAGATCTCGGACATGTCGGCGTTTCCTTGTTCCTGGGCATTGGCTGCCGGGCCGGCGATCCGGCCGTTTCGCGGGCGGAGAAACACCGTTCCGCCGTCGCCCGTCAATATTCCTCGGCCGAGAGAGTTTCGCGGGCGGCGCTTCCGCTCTGGCCCTGCGGGCCGCAATCGGTCATTCCATGCGCGGTTCCAGGCATCGCGGCATCGGAGTTCTTCGCTCGGTCGCGTCCCATCGCCGGTCCGATGCCGTGGCGAACCGAACGGGAGACAGGCGCATGAACAGGCAGCAGGAACGGGACTGGAGTCTCGCCGTCGCCGCATTGCCGGACGGTGTGCGGCTCGAACTCGGCCTCGCAGACCTGTCCGGGGCACCCTTCACGGCCATTCTGGCCCTCGACCGGCGGGAGGCCCGCGACCTCGCCCGTGCCCTGCTCGCGGCATCGGGGGATGCGGCGGAACGGACGTTCCCGCGCCCGTCCTCCACGAACGGCGATTAGGGCGCTGGACCGGCGCTTCCCTCAGCGACCGGGAAGTCTCGGCACCTTCAGGCCGCGCTCTTCCGGCGTCGGCTTGCAGATATAGGAGAACTCGGTCTGCAGGTCGGAGAAGACCGCTTCCCCGGTGATCTTGCAATTCTCTCGGGCGGTCTCGTCGAGGAAGGTGCGGGCCGCCTCGCGCAGGCGCTTGGCGCGGGTCTCCGCCGGGCCGCCCTGCCCGTCATAGCGCTCGTCGATGCCGCAGCCCGTGATCTCCCGCAATCCATCGGAGACGACGAGCATCTTGTTCACGCGGCGCTGGTCGTAGACGGAATACGGGTCCTTGCAGCCGATCGTGACGATCTGGACGCCCACAGCGGCGTAGTTCTTCGACAGATAGGAGAAACCGGTGCAGCCGGAGACTCCCAAAGCGAGCGTGACCGCGACGGCCAGAATTCCGGTGGTCCGGTTCAACGTGGTCGCGCTCCGCTCAAGCCATCGATCAGGGGATCGCATTGAAGCGCGACGGAGACCACGGTCAAGCCTCCGCCGGACACACAGAGCGCCATTCCACCAGATCGCGCGGCTTATGTCACGCCTCGGTGAGCCTGCCGCATCGGTCAGGCTCACCGAGATCCGGCGTCATTCGGCGGCCGCCGCGAGGTAGCGGGCCGGGTCGTAGTTGAGGATGGGGCCGAGCCAGCGCTCCACCTCGCGCAGGTCCATGCCCTTGCGCAACGCGTAATCCTCCACCTGATCGCGCTCCACCTTGGCGACGCCGAAGTAATGCGCTTCCGGGTGGGCGATGTAGAGGCCGGAGACCGACGAGCCGGGCCACATGGCATAGCTCTCGGTGAGCTTCACGCCGATGCGCGACTCGGCCTTGAGCAGGTCGAACAGGGTGACCTTCTCGGTATGGTCGGGCTGGGAGGGATAGCCCGGCGCCGGGCGGATACCGGCATATTCCTCGCGCACGAGATCTTCGGGGCCGAAGGTCTCGTCGGCGGCATAGCCCCAGAACTCCTTGCGCACACGTTCGTGCATGCGCTCTGCCAGCGCCTCGGCGATGCGGTCGGCGAGCGCCTTCACCAGGATCGAACGGTAATCGTCGTTGGCCCGCTCGAAGCGCTCGGCGATCCGCACCTCTTCCAGGCCGGCCGTGACCACGAAGCCGCCGACGTAATCGCCGATGCCCGTCTCCTTCGGTGCCACGAAGTCGGACAGGCAGGTATTGGCGCGCCCGTCGCGCTTCGACAATTGCTGGCGCAGGCCGTGGAAGGTCGCAAGCTTCTCCGAACGGCTCTCGCCGGTGAACAGGGTGATGTCATCGCCGGCGCTGTTGGCGGGCCAGAAGCCGATGATCGCCTTCGGATTGAACCAGCGCTCATCGACGATCTGTTTCAGCATCTCCTGTGCGTCGTCGAACAGGGCCTTGGCGGCGGGACCCTGGTTCGGGTCCTCGAAGATCGCCGGGTAGCGGCCCTTGAACTCGTAGGTCTGCAGGAACGGCGTCCAGTCGATATACGGCACGAGGTCGGCGACCTCGTAGGAGGAATAGACCCGCACGCCGGTGAAGCTCGGCTTCGTCGGCCGGTAACCCGACCAGTCGATCTTGAACGGGTTGGCGCGGGCTTTGGCGAGCGGCAGGCGCTGCTTGTCGAGCTCAGAGCGGGCATGCGCGTCCGAGACCTTGCGGTACTCGGCCTGGATGTTGGCGATGGTGGTGTCCCGCGTCTCCTTCGAGAGCAGGCTGGAGACCACGCCGACGGCGCGGCTGGCATCCGTCACGTAGACGGTCTGACCCCGATTGTATGAGGGGTGGATCTTCACCGCCGTGTGGACGCGGCTGGTCGTGGCCCCACCGATGAGCAGGGGAACCGAAAAACCTTCGCGCTCCATTTCGGCCGCCACGTGAACCATCTCGTCCAGCGAGGGCGTGATGAGGCCGGACAGGCCGACGATGTCGACATTCTCACGCTTGGCCACGTCGAGGATCTTGGCCGCCGGCACCATCACGCCCAGATCGATGATCTCGTAATTGTTGCAGGCCAGCACGACGCCGACGATGTTCTTGCCGATGTCGTGGACATCGCCCTTCACCGTCGCCATCAGGATCTTGCCGGCGGCCTGGCGCTTGCCGTCGCCGCCATTGGCGAGCTTCTCCGCCTCCATGAAGGGCTCGAGATAGGCCACTGCCTGCTTCATCACGCGGGCGGACTTCACCACCTGCGGCAGGAACATCTTGCCCGAGCCGAACAGGTCGCCGACCACGTTCATGCCGGCCATCAGCGGGCCTTCGATGACGTGGAGCGGACGTTCGACGCCGAGGCGCGCCTCCTCGGTGTCGACGAGGATGTACTCGGTGATCCCGTTGACCAGGGCGTGCTCGATGCGCTTCGCCACCGGAGCCTCGCGCCAGGACAGATCGGCCGCCTTGGCCTGGACGCCGCCGCCGGACTTGAAGCGCGCGGCCGCATCGAGCAGCCGGTCGGTGGAATCCTCGCGCCGGTTGAGGACGACGTCCTCGCACAGCTCGCGCAGCTCGGCCGGAAGCTCGGCGTAGATCGCCAGCTGGCCGGCATTCACGATGCCCATATCCATGCCGACCTGGATCGCATGGTACAGGAACACCGCGTGCATCGCCTCACGCACGGGCTCGTTGCCCCGGAAGGCGAAGCTGAGATTCGAGATGCCGCCCGAGATATGGGCGTGGGGCAGGGTCTCGCGGATGGTCTTGGTCGCCTCGATGAAGGCGACACCGTAGCCGTTATGCTCCTCGATGCCGGTGGCGACGGCAAACACGTTCGGATCGAAGATGATGTCTTCCGGCGGGAAGCCGACCTCCTCGGTCAGGACCTTGTAGGCCTTGGTGCAGATCTCGACCTTGCGCTCGTAAGAGTCGGCCTGGCCCTGCTCGTCGAAGGCCATGACCACCACGGCGGCGCCGTAGGAGCGGCATACCTTGGCGTCACTGATGAACTTCTCGACACCCTCCTTCATGGAAATCGAGTTCACGATGGCCTTGCCCTGGACGCATTTCAGGCCGGCCTCGATGACGTGAAATTTCGAGGAATCGATCATCACCGGCACGCGGGCGATGTCGGGCTCGGCGGCGACGAGGTTGAGGAACTCGACCATCGCCTTCTCGGAATCGAGCAGGCCCTCGTCCATGTTGATGTCGATGATGCTGGCGCCCGCCGCCACCTGGTCGCGCGCTACGTCGAGGGCGGCCGCGTAGTCGCCGGCTGTGATGAGCTTGCGGAATTTGGCCGAGCCGGTGACGTTGGTGCGCTCGCCAACATTCACGAAGGGGATCTCCTTCGTCAGCGTGAAGGGCTCGAGGCCCGACAGGCGCATCAGGCGGGGCACCTCCGGGATCGCGCGGGGCTTCACGCCCTCCACCGCCTGCGCGATGGCGCGGATATGATCCGGGGTGGTGCCGCAGCAGCCGCCGACCATGTTGACGAGGCCGGCGGTGGCGAACTCACCCACCAGCCTGCCCATGGCTTCGGGGCTCTCGTCATAGAGGCCGAATTCGTTGGGAAGACCCGCATTCGGGTAGGCGCAGACCAGGGTGTCGGCGATGCGCGAGAGTTCGGAGATGTGGCCGCGCATTTCCTTGGCGCCGAGCGCGCAGTTCAGCCCGATGGTGAGCGGGCTGGCATGGCGCAGCGCGTTCCAGAACGCTTCGGGCGTCTGGCCCGAGAGGGTGCGGCCGGAGAGATCGGTGATCGTGCCCGAGATCATGATCGGCAGCACCATGCCGCGCTCCTCGAACACTGCCCAGGCGGCAGCGACCGCCGCCTTGGCGTTGAGCGTGTCGAAGATGGTCTCGATCAGGATCAGTTCGGCGCCGCCATCCATCAGGCCGCGCACCTGCTCCATGTATGCGGTCTTGACCGCATCGAAGGTCACGGCGCGGTAGCCGGGATTGTTCACGTCCGGCGAGATCGACAGGGTGCGGTTCGTCGGGCCGATGGCGCCGGCAACGAAGCGGCGGCGGCCATCCTGCTTCTCGGCCAAAGCCGCGGCCTCGCGGGCGAGGCGCGCGCCTTCCGCGCTCAACTCGTGGATGATCGATTCCATGCCGTAATCGGCCTGGGCGATGGTGGTGCCCGAGAAGGTGTTGGTCTCGCAGACGTCGGCGCCGGCCAGGAAATAGTCGAGGTGGATCTGCCGGATTGCGTCGGGCTGCGTCAGGATCAGAAGGTCGTTGTTGCCCTTCTGGTCGTGGCCGTGATCCGTGAAGCGGTCCCCGCGAAAATCCGCCTCGCCGTAGCCGAGGCGCTGGATCACGGTGCCCATCGCCCCATCGAGGACGAGGATTTTTTCCGCGGCCCGCTGGCGCAGGGCGGCTTCGATCTCTTTTCCGTCAACGGGGCGGAGGTCTGTCATGGGGTCTCTCAAGTTCCGTCGCAGATGATCCCCCTCCCCCTTGTGGGGAGGGGTCAGGGGTGGGGGTGGCAGCGAAGATGTCGCGCCGTATCCGACACCACCCCCACCTCCAGCTCCTCCCCACAAGGGGGAGGAGAGGCCCCCGTCCCATGGTCGTTCAGGCCGCCTTCGCCGCCGCCACCTTCGGTGCCTGCGCGCGCAGGCCGAGGAGATGGCAGATGGCATAGACGAGGTCGGAGCGGTTCATCGAGTAGAAATGGAAGTCGTTGACCCCCTCGTCCACCAGATCGAGCACCTGCTCGGCCGCGACCGCCGCCGCGATCAGCCGGCGGGTATCGACATCGTTGTCCAGACCCTCGAACCGGGCGGCCAGCCAGTACGGCACCGAGGCGCCGGTGCGGCGGGCGAAATTGGCGGATTGCTTGAAGTTCTGAACCGGCAGGATGCCGGGGATGATCGGGATCTCGATCCCCGCCGCCCGCACCTTCTCCACGTAGCGGAGATAGACGTCGTTCTCGAAGAAGAACTGCGTGATCGCTTGGTCGGCCCCCGCATCGACCTTGGCCTTCAGCGCATCGATATCGGCATCGAGCGTGGCGGCCTCGGGATGCTTCTCCGGATAGGCCGAGACCGAGACCTTGAAGTCGCCGATGCGCTTGATGCCGGCCACAAGATCGCTGGTCCTGGCATAGCCGCCCGGATGCGGACGATAAGCGGTGCCGACGCCGTCCTGCGGGTCGCCGCGCAGGGCCACGATGTGGCGTACCCCGGCATCCCAATAGGATTGCACGACTTCGTCGATCTCCTCGCGGGTGGCGTCCACGCAGGTGAGATGGGCGGCGGGCTTGAGGCTCGTCTCCTTGATCATCCGCGCCACGGTGTTGTGCGTGCGCTCGCGGGTGGAGCCGCCGGCCCCATAGGTCACCGAGACGAATTTCGGCTGGAGCGGGGCGAGCCGCTCGATCGACGACCACAGGACCTTCTCCATCTCGTCGGTCTTCGGCGGGAAGAACTCGATGGAGACCTGGATCGGACGGTAGCCGTCGCGGCTGGCGCGGTGATGGGAAGCGGTGGGCATCGGGTCGTCCTCAAGATCTTTCGGTTCAGACGTGTGTCGTCGAGACGGGAATCCGTGGCGGCCGGTCAGGCCACCGCGCGCTCCGCCTCGGAAGCAAGGGTCGGCTCGGCCGCCGAGGCGGCGAGCCAGAGGGTCACGGTGAGCTGGTGCCCGCTCTCGTCGGCCGGGGCGAGATGGCGTGTCGCCACCATGCCGAGCCCGGCATCGGCGAGCCAGCCCGTCACCTGCTCGGCGGCGAAGCCGAGGCGGCGATGGGCCTGCTCCTCGCGCAGGAATTCGAGATCGTGCGGCGCGAAATCCACCACCAGCAGCCGGCCTCCGGGCGCCACGAGCCGCGCCGCCTCACGGAGCGCACGGGCGGGGTCGTCGAGATAATGCAGGACCTGATGCACCACGACGAGGTCGAAGCTGCCACGGCCGAAGGGCGGTGCATGGATGTCACCCTGGCGCAGGTCCACGCCCGACAGGCCGGCCCGCTCCAGATTGGCGCGGGCGACGGAGAGCATGGCATGGCTCGAATCGAGCCCCGTGGCGCGAGAAGCCCTCGGCGCCAGAAGTCCGAGCATCCGCCCCGTGCCGGTGCCGAGATCGATCAGGCTGCGCACCGGGCGCGATCCGAGGGCGTCGATCACCGCCGCCTCCACCATCGCCTCCGGCACGTGGAGCGAGCGAAGCTGGTCCCATTTCGGGGCGAGGCGGGCGAAGAAGCTCTGCGCGGCATCCGCGCGCTGGGCACGCACGCCCTCCAACCGGGCCCGATCCTCGGACAGAGGCGGGCTCGAGCGGTCGAGACCGCCGACCAGGGGCTCCACCAGCCCGGTCCTCGCCTCGATCAGCCGGAAGAACGCCCAGGCCCCCTCGCGATGCCGCTCCACCAGACCCGCCTCGACCAGAAGCTTGAGATGGCGCGAGATGCGGGGCTGTGACTGGCCGAGGATGTCGGTGAGATCGGAGACCGACAATTCCCCCTGCATCAACAGAGCGAGGATGCGCAGGCGCGTCTCTTCCGCGGTGGCGCGCAGCACACCGAGGGCATCGGAGAAAGGAAGGACAAATGTCGCCTTGGCGCTCTCTTGAGACATAAAGATATCTTTATGTTCGATTAGGACGCATGGCAAGGGGAAACGGCGGCTGGCCGGAGGCATGAGAGAAACAGGCGTGGGCGACGATGCCGGGAGGGGAGCGTTCCGGGCGATCTGCCGATATGGTCGGCTCAAGAAGTCCCTTTTCGATTCCGGAACAACAGAAACGCCCCCGCGTGACCCAGCCGAATTCCCGTCCCCCAATCCGTTTCCGTGGCCGCTCCTTCATGGCCCTGGTGCTGGCCCCCTCGGCACCGGTGCATGACTGGCTCGAAGACCTCGACGCGCTGTCCCGGCGCTCCCCCGCCTTCTTCGTGGGGCGCCCGGTGATCCTCGACGTGTCCGGTCTCGGCCTCGACCGCGCGGACCTCACCGCCCTGGTCTCCGAGCTCAAGGCCCGCGACGTTACCGTGATGGGGATCGAGGGAGCCAAATCCGGCAGCCTCGGCGAGGGGCTGCCCCCCGCCCCGGCCGGCGGACGGCCGGTGGACGAGGTCGCCACGCCGGACGCGCCCGCGCCCACGCACGCGGAGCCGCCACGCCCCGCCCGCTCGCTGATCCTCGACCAGCCGGTCCGGTCGGGCCAGACGATCCTGCATCTCGAAGGCGACATCACCATCATGGGATCGGTGGCCTCCGGGGCGGAAGTGATCGCCGGCGGCTCCATCCATATCTATGGAGCGCTGCGAGGGCGGGCGATCGCCGGGGCATCCGGCAATCCCGATGCCCGCATCACCTGCCGCAAGTTCGAGCCGGAACTGCTCGCCATCGACGGTCTCTACCGGACGGCCGACGATCTCGGGCCGGACCGCCGGGGCCAGCCGGCGCAGATCCGCCTGGACGGCGATGCGATCAAGGTCGCCGCGCTTGAGTAGCGCCGACACAGGAACCCGGGATCGCAGGATTATAGGGTCACAGGATCACAGAAAGCCGGCTCGTTAACCAAGCGGTAACCATAAGGACCGTCAATGGTTCGGTAAGGAATCGCGAGAGCCCGTGACACACGCCCCTCCATCCCGCCGATCCGTGACGCTACGAGGCCGTGCCTTCAAGGCACTCGTCCTGGCTCCGGAAGCTCCGCTTCCCGATTGGTTCGCCGATCTGGACGCCTCGCTGAAGCGGTCGCCGACCCTGTTCGACGGCCGCCCCCTCATCCTCGACATCGCGGCGCTCGGGTCTGACCCGGACGTGGTGGGCAAGCTGCTGGCCGATCTCGGCACCCGCCGCATCCGCATCCTCGGCATCGAGGGCGCGGAAGCCACGCTCTCGGGCAAGACCCTGCTCGACGGCATCGCCCTCCCCCCGCTTCTGGTGGCGGGACGGCCGGCGACCAGCATCGAGATCCCGGGCGATGCCGAGCCCGAGACCACCTCCCTCATGATCGAAGGGTCGGTCCGTTCCGGCCAGTCCATCGTGCATCCGACCGGGGACGTCACCGTCATGGGTTCGGTCGCCTCCGGCGCCGAGATCCTCGCCGGCGGCTCGATCCACGTCTACGGCGCATTGCGGGGGCGCGCCATCGCCGGCGCCGCCCGCAACCCCCGCGCCCGCATCTACTGCCGCAAGTTCGAGCCCGAATTGCTCGGGATCGATCGCCTCGTCCGCACGGCCGAGGACATGGGCACGACCCTGCGCGGGAAACCCGTGCAGATCTGGCTCGATAGCGGCTCCATCAAAATGGCAACCTTGGATTAAGGAGAGATACGAACATGGCCAAGGTTCTGGTCGTTACTTCGGGCAAGGGCGGCGTCGGCAAGACGACCACCACAGCGGCTCTCGGCGCAGCACTCGCGCAGGCCGGACAGAGCGTCGCCGTCGTCGATTTCGACGTCGGCCTGCGTAACCTCGACCTCGTGATGGGCGCCGAGCGGCGCGTGGTCTACGACCTCATCAACGTGGTCAACGGCGACGCCAAGCTCAACCAGGCGCTGATCCGCGACAAGCGGCTCGAGAACCTGTCGCTGCTGCCCGCCTCGCAGACCCGCGACAAGGACGCCCTGACAGACGAGGGCGTCGCCAAGGTGATGGAAGAGCTGCGCGAGAAGTTCGACTGGGTGATCTGCGATTCCCCGGCCGGCATCGAGCGCGGAGCCACCCTGGCCATGCGCCACGCCGACCTCGCCGTCGTGGTCACGAACCCGGAAGTCTCCTCGGTCCGCGATTCCGACCGGATCATCGGCCTTCTCGATTCGAAGACCCTGAAGGCCGAGCGCGGCGAGGTGATGGAGAAACACCTCATCCTCACCCGCTACGACCCCGCCCGCGC
This sequence comes from Methylobacterium sp. CM6241, assembly GCF_054817845.1. NCBI lineage: Bacteria > Pseudomonadati > Pseudomonadota > Alphaproteobacteria > Hyphomicrobiales > Methylobacteriaceae > Methylobacterium > Methylobacterium sp. CM6241. The sequence goes on along the minus strand of NZ_CM139246.1, from coordinate 1,830,380 downwards.
TGATCGCGGCGACATGCTGAAGGTCGACGACGTGCTCGAGATCCTCTCGATCCCGCTGCTCGCCATCATCCCGGAGAGCCTGGAAGTGCTGCGCGCCTCCAATGTCGGCTGCCCGGTGACGATGAACAACCCGCTCAGCGCCCCGGCCCGGGCCTATATCGATGCCGTCCGCCGCCTCAAGGGCGATACGGTTCCGATGACCGTGCCGTCCGACAAGAAGTCTCTCCTCAACAAGCTGTTCACCCGGAGGGCGGCATGAGCCTGCGCAACCTCTTCAGCAAACGCGCCTCGGCCCCCACGGCCCGCGACCGTCTCCAGCTGATCCTGGCCCATGAACGGGCCGGGGCCGGCGGTTCCGATCTGGTGATGCTCCTGCGGGAGGAGATCCTCGCCGTCATCGCCAAGCACGTGACGGTGGAGCGGGACAAGGTCCAGATCCGCCTGGAACGGGGCCAGGACATGTCGACCCTCGGGGTCGACATCGAACTTCCGGTCACGGCTCCGGCCAAGGCCGCCCCGGCAGCGGCCAAGCCGTCCAAGGCCAAGCGCGCCGCCGCGTGAGGGTCCGCCGTCAGCCGATGAACAGGCCGGCGATGGTCGCACTCGTCAGGTTCGACAACGTACCAGCCAGGATCGCGCGCATTCCATAGCGTGCGATCTCGGACCTCCTCTCGGGGACGAGGCTCTCCAGACTCGCGAGCTGGATCGCGATGGAGGCCAGATTGGCGAAGCCGCACAGGGCGAAGCACAGGATGGCCGTCGTCCGGGCATCGAGCGTGCCGGCCTTCAGTGTCGGCGAGAGTTGCGCATAGGCCAGGAACTCGTTGAACGCGATCTTCTGCCCGATGGCGCCGCCGACCAGACCCGCCTCGCTCCAGGGCACGCCCATGAGCCAGGCCAGCGGCGCGAAGGCGAGCCCAAGTACTCCCTCGATACTGAGAGACGGATAGCCGACCAGTCCGCCGCCCCATCCGGCAATGCCGTTGAGAAGGGCGATGAGCCCGGTGAAGGCGATCAGCATTGCGCCCACCGAGACCGCGATGACGAGGCCCTTCTGCGTGCCGTCGGCCGCCGCCTCGATGAGGTTGACCGCCCGCGTCTCGGCGAATTCCACCCGCATCGTCGTCACCCGCGTCGGTTCCGTCGAGGGCATCAGGATCTTGGCGTAGAGAAGCCCGCCGGGAATCGCCATGACACCGGCGGCGAGGAGATACTCCATCGGCACACCCAAGGCGGCGTAGCCGGCCAGGATCGATCCGGCGGTGGAGGCGGCCCCGCTCGACATGACGGCGAACAACTCGGCCCCGGTCAGCAGGATCAGGAACGGCCGCAGGGCCACGGCGATCTCGCTCTGGCCGATGACGATGGTGATGACGGCCGAGAAGGTCTCGATGGGCGAGGTGCCGAGCACCCGCTGGAGTCCGGCCCCGATGAGGCGGGCCAGGGTCTGCATCACCCGCAGATGATACAGGATCGCGATCAGCGCGGAGACGTAAAGGATCTGCGGCAGCACCCGCAGGGCCAGGATGAAGCCACTGCCGCCGAAGAGTTCGAACATGCGCGGCTCGACGAGGCCGCCGAACAGGAACAGGACCCCGCGATCGCCATACGCCAGAATTGTCTGGACGAGGGTGGAGGCCACGTCGAGGACCTGCCGCCCCACGGGCACGAACAGCACGACGGCGCCGATCGCGATCTGCAGGGCGAGGGCCGAGATGACGGTCCGGGGTCGGATCGCCCGGCGGTTGGTGGAGAACAGGATCGCGATCGCGAGGAGCAGCGCCAGGCTCGCGCCGGCATGGAGCAGTCGCTCGGTCATCGTGTCCCCTCTTTCGGCCCGAGAGGAGCAAGGGCGATGCCGGGACGGGCGCACGTCATCTGGGGGTTCATCCGGAACGGGAGGACGTCCGGCGTGTTGACCGTCAAGCTGCGCCGTAATGCGGCGCATAACCGGTTTGAAGGGATACAGCCATGAGCCTCATCGGACGCCTCGTCACCAAGCTTCTCGGCAACGACAACCGCCCCGTCGTCCGCGACGACCGCAACTACGATTCGAGCAACCCGATCGGCCGCCTCGTGACGAAGATCCTGCGGAAGTAAGCTCAACGAACAATCACTCTCCCCGCACGCGGGGAGAGGGAAGCAATGCCCCCGTCTTCTTTGTGGCGGGGCGGCAGCCGGGGGTGAGGGGCGATCCCGGAGGAGTTTCCCACAGAACCGCTCCTCACGTCCCACCACGAACCTCATCCTGAGGTGCCGCGTGAGCGGCCTCGAAGGAGCCCTCCAGTCATCGCAATGCAGACTGGAGAGCTCCTTCGAGGCTTTCGCGTTGCGAAAGCGCCTCAGGATGAGGTCGGCGGGTCGGAAGTCCCTTCATGGCGCGGACGCTTCGCCAATTTTTGCAAGGCATCCCAGTCACTGGCGATGAGGGCTTCCTTCTTCGCCCGGCTCCAACCTTTCAGCCTGCGCTCGAAAGCAATGGCATCGGTGATCCATTCGAATTGAGCGGCATACACCAGAGCAACGGGGCGACGGCTGCTGGTATAACCGGGAAACGTGCCGGCGTGATGATCACCAAGTCGCTTGTCCAGGGGTTCGCCGCGCGCCGATCCGACATAGTAGCTACCGTCGGCACAGCGCAGGATGTAGACAAAAGCCGGCACGCGACAGAATCTATCCTCACGCCGCCTTGCGCTTGTTCTTCTTCTCCCGACCCTGGCCGGGCGCGGTCTTGCCGGTCTTCGACCGGTCGAGGACGAAGCGGGCGTAATCGTCCATGTCGCCGGCGAAGGGCTTCACGGTCCGGTCTGCCGCGAGCCAGAGGCGGTCGGCCACCAGTTCCATCAGCGAACGGTCGTGGGTGATGAGGATGACGGCGCCGCCGTAATCGTTCAGCGCGTCGAGCAAGGCCCGGCGGCTGTCGATGTCGAGATGGTTCGTCGGCTCGTCGAGGATGAGCAGGTGGGGTGCCTGCATCGCCACGAGATTGAGCAGGAGTCTCGCCCGCTCGCCACCCGAGAGCGCGTCGACCGTGGTCTCCTGCTTGTCGAAGGCGAGGCCGAAACTGGCGAGCTTCGCGCGGCGCCCGGATTCGCTGTCGTCCGGCCGCTCGCGGCGGATGATGTCGAGGGGCGTGTCCTTCGGGTCGAGGGCTTCGATCTGGTGCTGGTGAAACCAGCCGACCTGCACCCGGCCCTCGCGCACCATGCGCCCGTCCCGCACCTTCAGGGCGCCGGCCGCCATCTTGGCGAAGGTCGACTTGCCGGCACCGTTCACCCCCAGCAATCCGATCCGGTCATCGACGTCGAGGGTCAGGTTGAGGTCGCGCAGCACCGGCTCGTCATTGCCATAGCCGATGGTGGCATCGGTGAGATGCATCAGCGGCGGCGCCAGCGGACGCTTCGGCGAAGGCAGGTGGAACGGGGCCACATGCTCCTCGATGGTGGTGGAGATCGGCTCCATCTTGGCGAGACGCTTCATGCGCGACTGGGCCTGCGCCGCCTTGGAGGCCGACGCCTTGAACCGGTCGACGAAGCTCTGCAAATGAGCGCGCTCGGCGTCCTGCTTCATCTTGGTCGAGGCCTGCAGCCGTGCCTTCTCGGCCCGGCGCTTCTCGAAATCGTCGTAACCGCCGGTATAGAGTTCGAGCTTGCCGTTGGCGACGTGAAGGATCGCGTCCACCGAGTTGTTCAGAAGCTCGCGGTCGTGGCTGATGATGAGCGCCGAATGCGGATAGCGCTTCAGCCGCGCCTCCAGCCAGAGGGCGCCTTCCAGATCGAGGTAGTTGGTGGGCTCGTCGAGGAGCAGCATGTCCGGCTCGGCGAAGAGCGCGGCGGCCAGCGCCACGCGCATGCGCCAGCCGCCGGAGAATTCCGACATCGGCCGGGTCAGGTCCTCCACCGAGAAGCCGAGGCCGGCGAGAATTTCGCCCGCCCGGGCCGGCGCCCGGTCGGCGTCGATCTCGATCAGCCGGCCGTAGATCTCGCCCATGCGCTCGGGCTCGGCGGTTTCGAGTTCGAGGTTCAGGGCCTCGCGCTCGATATCCGCGGCCAGGATGGTGTCGATGAGGGTGACGGGGGTCGCCGGATGCTCCTGGTCGACGGAGGCGACGCGGGCATTCTTCGGCAGCAGGATCACGCCGCTATCGGGCTGGAACTCGCCGAGGATGATCTTGAACAGGGTCGATTTGCCGACACCGTTGCGGCCGACGAGCCCGACCTTCGATCCGGGCGGGACGGCCACGCTCGCGCGGTCGAAGAAGCGCCGGCCCCAGGCGCTGAAAGTGAGGTCTTCGATCTGGATCATGAATCAGCGGCCAAACGCAGGGGAGATGCGGGCCGGTGGCCACACGGGAGGATGTTCATCATCCTATCGCAGTGCAGCAACGAGCGCGAGAGCGGGCCGCGCAGGGCACCACCCCACCGGGGGATGGTGCCGGCCGGTCAGTTCCGCGCGGCGCCGGCGGCGATCGCCTTGACGAGGGGAGCGGTGGGGACGTTCTTCTGCCAGAAGCTTCCGGTCCGTCCGGTCTCGCGCCCTCTCTCGTAGAGCTGGCGCATGTAGCCGGTGTCGAAGCCCCGCGCCGTGGTCGTGTTCGGCGCGGCCTCGTCGATATAGGTGAGGTTGAAGCCCATGCCGCTGCCGCGGGTGAAGGCGTAGGTGGCCGCCAGGGTGGCGCGGCTGCGCGCCCGGCTCGCGGTGGTGAAGGAGCGCTCGACGATGGACAGCGTGTTGTTCTGCGCCACGTCGAATTCCGGCTCGAGGCGTCCGTTGATGATGACGTAGATGTCGGTCTTGCCCGCCGTCCGCAGGCGGTTGTCCCGCAGCAGGAACGATTGCGGGAGGGTGAAGACCGGCGTCACCACCGACCCGTCCACATGCATCTCCTGGAAGGCCCTGCCCTCGGCCTGCACGTCGAGGAGCTGGGGCGGGAACACGGCCGGGATGCTGGCGGAGGCCGTGAGCACATCCGTGAACAGCGAGACGGCATTGGGACCGCCATTCGCGGCGATGGCGCCCATGTTCCAGATGACGGCGCGCTGGGAATCGAGGTTCGTCGTCACCACGAGGAGGCGGCGGCCCTTGGCGTGCTGCTCCGCGATGGCGGCGAGCAGGTCGGGCGTCACGTAGCGGCGCACGAGATCGCGCAGGCGGCCATCCCCGAACAGGCCCGATCCGAACACGATGTTGGCCACGCTCGGCGATTGGACCAGGGTCGAGGCGACGCCGCTCGTATAGATGTCGGTGAGGGTGGAATCGTAGGCCGGCCCGAGGAAGGCGAAGGGCGCGATCAGCGCGCCGGTGCTGACACCGGAGACGAGGGCGAATTCGGGCCGCTTGCCGGATTCCGACCAGCCGTTGAGGATACCGGCGCCGTAGGCTCCGTCACCGCCGCCGCCCGACAGGGCGAGGTAGGCGAAGGCGCGCTTCGAGCGCTCCGGCCGCGCCACCATTTCGGTGAAGGTGCTCTCCGACGCGTCGGCATAGGCGCGCACGCTGAGATCCATGCCGGAAGGAACCGCGGCGGCGGCTTGATCGGCGGTGTAGGCCACGCGCGGGATCGATCCGCAGGCGGCCAATTGCGCGGCCATCGCGAGCGCGGCCGCGCCCTTGACCCATCCGAACCGGCGAGATGTCGACATGACGGGATGATCCTGGCGTTCGACCGGCAACGGAGCAGTCAAGCTCGACCATAACGAGCTTGACCATTCTACCGTTCCGGGGTTCGGCGGGCAATCATCGCTCCCCCGGTCGTGCCGAAACGTTGAGCACGTGATGGAACAGCAACGGTTATCCCGCCGTGTTCAGGCACACGCTCCGTAAGAAATGCATCAAAAGGGGAGAAACAGAACCAAAAGACGAAGCTTGTCGATTGAATGACGTACTCTATGTCGTTGATCTCAGCTCACAACGGCTTTGTCGCCAAACTTTCGCGCGTCATGACGGATCGATGCGGATCCTCGTGATACTGAAGGCAACCTTGTCGTGACTGACGACATTTGCTCTGGCCGCGAGACGCGCCGGTCAGCACAGGAAGGCAAAATGGAACCGGACGACGCCTGGCACCTCACCGACCGATTGGGGGCCGAGCACGGCAGGGGCGATCCTTTCGCGGCGGCCATCCGCGCGACGCGCATGGCGATGCTGATCACCGACCCTCGGCAGGATGACAATCCCATCGTCTTCGTCAACGATGCGTTTCTCAAGATGACCGGCTACAGCCGGCCCGAGATCATGGGCCAGAATTGCCGCTTCCTGCAGGGCGAGCAGACGGATCCCGGCACCGTGCGCAAGATCCGTGACGCGGTCACGGCCAAACGCGACATCGCCGTCGACATCCTCAATTATCGCAAGGACGGCACCCAGTTCTGGAACGCGCTGTATGTCAGCCCGGTGATCAACGACGACGGCGAGACGGTGTATTTCTTCGCCTCGCAGCTCGACGTCTCGGACCGGATCGACACGCTCATGCAGACGCGCAACGAAAGACTGCATTTCGAGCGCGAGGTACAGAAGCGCACGAAAGAGCTGACCGAAGCGCTGGCCGCCAAGACGATGCTGGTCCACGAGGTGGACCACCGGGTGAAGAACAACCTCCAGATGATCGCCTCGCTGCTGACCCTGCAGACGCGGACGATCACCGACCCCGATGCGAAGGCGTCGCTCAAATCCATGCTGGCCCGCGTCGAAGCCCTCGGCACGGTGCACAAGCGGCTCTACCAGTCCAACGACGTCCAGCGTTTCGACGTCGCCGCCTTCGCGCGCGAACTCGCCGTCGATCTGGTGCGTGGCTCCGGGCGGCAGGGGATCGAGCTCGATTTCGACCTCGTTCCCGTCGAGGTCGCCGTCGAACAGGCGCCGCCGGTCGCCCTCGTCATGAACGAGTTGCTCACCAACGCACTGAAACACGCGTTCCCGCGCGATGCCACAGGCCAGCTGTCGCTTTCGGTGAAGCCCGAGGGCGACATGATCCGCATCACCATCGCCGATGACGGGATCGGCATGCCGCCGGACGTGGCTCGAGACCGGACTTTCGGGAAACGCCTGATCGAGAGCCTTGTGCGCCAGCTGAATGCCGCTATCGCTTGGCATCAGGCCGAGCCCGGGACGCGGATCGAGATCCGCCTCCCCCGCGACGGGACCGGCAACAGGAACGCACCGTGAGTGAACCTCTGCGGATCGTCGTCGTCGAAGACGAAGCCCTGATCGTGATGCAGCTCGAAATGCTGCTGGAAGAAGCCGGACATGAGGTCGTGGGCACGGCGGTCTCCGCGAGCGACGCCATCGCGGTGGCCCGGCGGACGCGGCCAGACATCGTCCTCATCGACCTGCAACTCAAGGGCGGCTCGTCCGGTCTCGACGTGGCCAGGAATCTGGCCGACGAGCCCACGATGACCCTGGTCTTCCTCACCGCGAATGCCAGCCGCTTTCACGACGACTTCGCCGGTGCGGTGGCGGTGATCGCCAAGCCGTTCTCGGAAGCCGTCATCGGGGACACGATGATCTTTCTCGAGGAATGTATCCGAACCCCGCCGCCGGTCACCACCCTGCCCCTCGGCCTTCGGCTCGCGCCGGGTTATCTCGCCAGTCTCGGCGCCTGATCCCTCGGCGTCAGGCGGCCCTCTCGGCACAGGACAGCCTCGCGATGACGCCCGGCAGGTCCCGCGCCGGCACGGCCTTGCTGAAGAAGTAGCCCTGGACCTCGCCGCATCCCTCCGCCCGCACCAGATCGAGCTGGGCACGGGTCTCCACGCCTTCCGCCGTGATCGTGGTCCCGCGACGTTCGCCGAGTCCGACGATGGCGCGCACGATGGCGGCCGTGTCCGCATCGGCGATCTCGCGGATGAAGGAACGGTCGATCTTGATCTTGTCGAAGGGGAATTGCCGCAGATAGCTGAGGGACGAATAGCCCGTCCCGAAATCATCGAGAGCGATCCGGACGCCGAGGTAGCGCAGGCGGTGCAGGCAGCCGATCACCGCCTCGGTATCCTGGATCAGGACGCTTTCGGTGATTTCCAGTTCTAGCCTGTCCGCCGCGAGGCCCGAGGCCGAGAGGGCCATGATCACGCATTGTTCGAGGCCCGGCTCGCGAAACTGCATCGCCGAGACGTTGACCGCGATCCGGGCGGAATGGGTCCATGAGGCGGCTTCCCGGCAGGCCTCGCGCAGGGCCCAGTTTCCAAGATCGATGATCAGACCCGTCTCTTCGGCGATCTCGATGAAGGTGGCGGGCGGGATCATCCCACGGGTGGGATGCGGCCAGCGCATCAGCGCTTCGACGCCGCTCACCGTGTCCGTCTCGAGATCGACCACGGGCTGGTAATGCAGAATGAGGTCGCCGCGCAGCACGGCCTGGCGAAGATCGACCTCGAGCTGAAGCCGCTCCTCGATCGCCGCGTCCATGCCGGCTTCATAGACGCGGAACGTGTTCCGACCGCCGGCCTTGGCGCGATAGAGCGCGAGATCGGCATGCCGCAGGAGAGGGTCGGCCTCGAGCCCGTCGGCCGGCGCGTGGGCGATGCCGATGCTGATCCCGATATTAGCGAGTTGACCGTCCAGCTTGATCGGCTGGGCAATGGAATCGATCACCTTGCGGGCGATCTCGGTGGCCTGGTCACTCCGGTCCAGATCGACCAGGACGATGCCGAATTCGTCGCCTCCGAGGCGGGAGACCAAGTCGCCGGGCTTCACCACGTCGGTCAGACGCTCGGCGACGACCTTCAGGAGGGTATCGCCCGCCAGATGCCCGAGCGTGTCGTTGATCGCCTTGAACCGGTCGAGGTCGAGACAGAGCACCGCCGTCGCGCAGCCGCCGTTCCGAACCGTCGCGAGTACCTGTTTCAAACGATCGTGAAACACCGATCTGTTGGGCAGGCCCGTCAGGGCGTCGTGGCGGGCGAGATGGGCGATCCGCTGGTCGGCCTCCTTGCGCGCCGTGATATCGATATAGGTCCCCACGAAACGGATCGGGGCACCGTCGGCGGCGCGGGTGACGACCTTGCCGCGGGCGAGGAGCCAGCTATGGCCGCCGACCTTGTTGCGAACCCGGACCTCGATTTCAAAAGCCGGTAGGCGACCTTCGAAATGAGCGGTCGCAGCGACGTGGCAAGCTGCCATGTCGTCCGGGTGGATCAGGGACTGGACGTAGCTGAAGGACCGACCGAATTCACCGGGCTCGTAGCCGAGCATGCTCTGGGAGCGGTCGGAGAACCAGACCGCGCCGGTCTGGAGATCGGCGTCCCACAACCCGTCCCTGCCGCTGTCGAGGGCGAGAGCGAGCCGTTCCTCGCTCACGCGCAGGCGGGCATCGCTGGCCCGGAACGCTTCCTCGGTCTCCTTGCGGGCCGTAATGTCGAGATTCATGCCGACGAAGCGGCAGACCTCGCCCGTCCGCGGATCGAGGACGGCGCGGCCGAACCCCTGGAACCAGCGGCATTCACCGGTCGACGGGTGGAGGGCGCGGAACTCCACCCTGTGATTTGTGCGCGTGGCGATGGCCCGGCGGGCCTCGTTCCGAACCCGGATCACGTCCTCGTCCGGTACGTTGCGCTCCCACTCCTCCATGGTCATCGAAAGGCCGGCGGCCGGATCGGCCTCGTCGAGGGGCAATCCCTGCATCCGCGCGCTTTCCTGGGATTGCCAGACCCGACCCGTGACCAGGTCCCACTCCCAGACCCCTGCCTCCGCCGCGTCCTGCGCCAGACGTAGCAGGTCGCCCGTCCGCTCCAGGGCGATCCTGGCGGTGATGATGTCGTCGATATCGAGGGCCGTGGCGAGCCATCCGGGCGCACCGTCGAGGAGGCGGATCGGACGTTTGCTGACCTTGTGCCAGCGATAGACGCCGTCGGCGCGGCGGATGCGGATCTCGAAATCGTAGTCCTGCCACGCTTTGTGACGGTCGCACACATCGCCATAGACGCGATCGCGATCGTCGGGGTGGTAGGATTCGACACGCTCCAGCAGCGAAACGAGGGGCCGTCCGTAATAGCGGTCGCAATGGCGGTTGCAGTAGGTGGTGTCGTCCCGATCGTTCGTGATCCAGACCATCTGAGGCAGGAAATCGGCGAGCAGGCGGTAGGACGCCTCGCTCTCGCGCAATGAGCGTTCGGCCATCTGGCGGGCGGTGACGTCGGCGAAGGTGTAGACGGTGCTGCCGTCGGCCAGCGGCACACCGCAGAGTTCGAGGAGGGTCTCGTCCCGCTGCTGATGCTCGCCGGTGGCGCCCGCTTCGCCGCGTTCGCGTCTCGCGTCGCGGACGCCTCTGTCCAGAACTGCGGGAAGCGTCCCGTCCCGCTCGGCGATGAAGTGGCGGACATCGTCGAACGGCGCGCCGTCGTGGAGCATTCCCGGCGGCAGGTCGAGCAGCAGGTTCAGCCGCTCGTTATGAACCCGGACCCGGTCATCCATGTCGACCATGACGAGGCCCTCGTCGATGCTTTCCAGGGTGATGCGCAGAAGGTTCGTCGTTTCGCGCAAATGCTGGTCGGATCGGGCCAGTTCGGTGACGTCGAGGCAGATTCCGGAAATGGCACGGATGGCTCCGGTCGGGTCGCGCTCGACGATTCCCCGTTCGGTGACGACCCTGCATTCCCCGCCCGGGCGGATGATGCACGACCGGTGCTCGTAATCGTCGCGCGCGAAGGCGCCCACCCCCGCCACGGCTTCGTCGAGATGCCAGCGCACACGCTCCCTGTCCTCCGGATGGTAGAAGGCCAGATGCTCCTCGAGGGGAATCCAGGCAGGGTCGACGGGCGCGCGACCGTGGATCCGCGCCATTCCCTCGGACCATTCGACCCGGCCTTCGGGGATGTGGATACGCCAATGTCCGAACCCTGCGATCTCCTCGGCCATGCGCTGGGAGTCCAAGGCGGCCCGGAGAAGCGCTTCACGGCGCGTGAGGATGGATGTCACGCGCTGGCGCTCGCACAGCTCGGCCTCGCGCTCCACATTGGCATCATGGAGACGCAGATGCCCGGTGACGATGAGGGCGAGGTCCCGCAACTGGAGCAGCTGCTCCTCGGTGAAATCCGGACGCGGCACGGTATCGATCAGGCAGAGCGTACCGGCCCGGTGCCCGGGACGATGCGCCAGAGGCATGCCGGCATAGAACCGGGCCTGGAACTCCCCCTTCGCCAGGGGATGATCGGCAAAACGAGGATCGGCGAGGAGATCGCGGATCACGACCGGTCTGTCGGCCTTGCCGGCGATGTGGTGTGAAGTGACCGCATCGTCTCGATCCTGCTCGGCCTCCCCGGTCCCCGGTCCGGCCTTCAGGGGGAGAAAGTCGGTATCGGCGAGGGGAACGAGGACGATCGGAACACGAAATAGAGCGGCCGCAATACGGCACACGGCGTCGAGATGAAACTCGGGGTCACGGTCGATCCATGATGTGGAATCCGGTCCGACAGCGTCCACACCTTCTTCATCGCCTCGGTCCTGTGCCTGATCTTGCACGTCGCGCCATCCCGGGAAGCAATCCGAAGCTACCCATCCTGCCCGTGACCGTGATCGACCATGCATGACGGAGGCTTTCAGAGGCATGTTACGCAAATCAACGTTGCAACATTCCTACCGTTTCCTTCGCTCCGCATTCGTTATTCGGCCAATTCAGGCGCGACATGCAACTCGGCCATCCCGCTGCCGCACGTGCCGAATGGCAGCGCTTCCTTTCGCAAGGCACAATTTCATCGTAACCAGGGACGATCGTCGTCGGTCACCACCGTCCCCCGTCTCGAACCCCGTTCAGCCCCATTGTTCCTTCCCGGTGAAAGCCATCTCTCCAGCGCGGGCTCCCGCGGCTTCTCGACCATCGACACCTGGGTGTTCGATCTCGACAACACGCTCTATCCGAGCGACGCGCGAGTCTGGCCGCAGGTCGACGAGCGGATCACGCTCTACGTCATGCAGCTCTACGGGCTCGACGGGATCTCGGCGCGGGCGCTGCAGAAGCATTTCTACCATCGCTACGGCACCACGCTGAAAGCCCTGATGGTGGAGGAGAAGGTCGACCCCTACCATTTCCTCGATTTCGCCCACGACATCGACCATTCGACGATCCGCCTCGACGCGGCCTTGGGCGACGCCATCGAGCAATTGCCGGGCCGCAAGCTGATCCTCACCAACGGCTCCCGGCGCCATGCCGAGAACGTGGCGGCGAAGCTCGGCATCCTCGACCATTTCGAGGACGTGTTCGACATCGCCGCAGCCGATTTCATCCCGAAGCCCGAGCGCTCCACCTATGAGCGGTTCCTCGACCGGCACGGGGTCGATCCGCACCGGTCGGCTTTGTTCGAGGACATCGCCCGCAACCTCGTCGTGCCGCACGATCTCGGGATGGCGACGGTCCTCGTCGTTCCCCGCACCATCGATCCGTTCCGCGAGGCGTTCGAGCAGGAGGCGGTGAAGGAGCCACATATCGACCACATCACCAACGATCTCGCCGCCTTCCTGAACGAGCGGGTCCTCCCGGCGATCCGATGAGCGAAGCCGTTCAGGACTGGTCAGAGGTCAGGTCGCCCTCCCTCGACGATGTGGAGATCCTGGCGCGGGACGCCCTCGTTCGCCTGCCCGCGACGTTCCTCGCCCTTTGCGATGGCGTGACGGTCCATGTCGAGGATTTCCCCGACGACGAGACCCTGAGCGAGATGCAGTGCGAGAGCGAATTCGACCTGCTCGGCCTGTTCCGGGGAATCGGCCTCGCCCAGAGCGGCGAGACGGTGACCGGGCAGATGCACAACCGGGTCTGGCTCTACCGCAGGCCGCTGCTCGATTACTGGGCCGAGCACGAGGAGACCCTCGGTCACCTCGTCACCCATGTCCTCGTCCACGAGATCGGGCACCATATGGGCCTGTCCGACGACGACATGGCCGCCATCGAGGCGGCGGCGGAAGGCTGAGGCCCGGATGTTGCGGCCGCCCGCTCCGGTCAATCGTCGTTAGCGGGGCGCGGGCTCGCGGCGCGCGGCCTGAGCAGGCTGGCCTTGGGACGACGCGTGCGGAACTGCCCGCGCTCCACGGCGATGAAGACCAGCACCGTGATCGTCAGCGTCGTGATCCACCAGATCGCCGTCAGGCCGACGCCGATACAGGCGATGGTGAAGGCGCTGGCGAAGATGGCCATCGCACCCGGTGCGATGGCGCCGGGCGCGGCGGCGGTGGCCGAGCGCCCGCTATGCCGGATCGCCGCGTGGAGGGCGAAGGCGGCGGCGAAGGCGCCCACGATCCCGAGTTCGTACCAGAGTTCGAACAGCATCGTCGTCGGGGCATTGCTCGGAAGCAGGTTCACGAACCGGCCGCGCGAGGCGGTCTCGAACCCGTGCCCGGTCACGAGGCGGACCGGCTCGGTGGTCACGACCTTCTGCCACGCCTTGATGGTCAGGACGCCGGGGGCCGTCGGACCGAAGGCAACGATCCCGATGGGCCGGGCGATGAACGGCAGGAAAGGCGCGCTCACCAGCAGGCCACCGCAGATCAGGGCCACGGCCCGCACGCCGACGAGCGGACGGTAGGTGGTGAGCAGAAACGCCACCGCGCCGACGGCGAGGGCCAGGATCTGCGTGACATTGGAGGAGAACGAGAGGGCGACCGCCACGAGGATGGCCGTGCCGAGGGCTTCGAGGTCGCGCCCGCGTGAGCGCAGCCACGCCACGGAGGGCCAGACCAGCAGAGCGAGGAGCGTGAGGCCGCGATCCACCGAGCTCTGATCTTCGGGCATGTTGCGCAGGAGCGTATCCCCGAACAGGCCGAACAGGATGGAGACGATGGATGCGGCGATGACGCCCAGCGGCAGCAGATAGAGATTGGCCGAGCGCATCCGGTCCGGCAGCGCGAGATAGGCGGCCAGGGTCATCAGGATGGTGGCGATGACATTGAGCAGGCGCTCCGTCGCCGGGCCGAGGAACGGCGTCCAGACGAGGGACAGGGCCGACCATAGGATGACCAGCCCACCGGCGAGGAACGTCGGGGATGTCAGCATCCGCGTCGCCGTCAGCCGCAGCGGCCGCTGTTTCCCGTCGATGGCGCTGGCGATGACGATGAGTGCGATGGCGATGGGTGCCAGGATCACCGTGGCGCGGCGGGCCACCTGCGCGGCCACGGGAAGCAGCACGAACAGGCCGAAGAAGCCGACCCGCCGCAGCAGGGCCGCGGCGTCGAGGGCCGGGTCGATCGGGGGTCGTGACGTGGTCGCGCGGGGAGGCATGGTGCGATTGCAGCCGTTCAACGGCGCCACGAGTCCATCCGTGCGCTACCGGTCGAGTCGTAGTCCACGGCGCGGACATTCGCTGTAGATGCCATGCAACACACGCGCTTCCTCCGCCGCGTGTATTCAGGCGGCCCTGGGTTGTCGCCGCGCCGGACTGAGCCGCCGTCCGACATCCGTGAGCACGCGCCAGCCCGCCCAGGTCGCCAGAAATCCGAGGAGGCCGGCGATGATCCCGTCGGCGCTCGCCGGAACGGCGGGCACGTAATCCTGGTAGGTGGCGCGGGCCAGGGACATGTCCGGGTCGCGCAGCAGCGCCGCGAAGCGTCCCAGGGGCCCGCTTGCCTCCGTCAGGGCCCGCTTCTGCGCATCGAGATGCGCGAGGCGCTCGATATCCGCGCGGGCGGCTTCGCCGCGGCGGGCCACCAGGGTGTCGCCGTTGCCGCGCAGGCGGTCGACGGCGCCCTGCCGGTCGGTCCCGCTCGCCGCCGCGTCGGCGTCGAGCGCGGCGAGGGAGCGCCGTAACTCGTCGAGGGTACCACCGAGCCGCTGCGCGTATTGCTGGGCGAATTCCGGCCCCTGCGCGGCGACGATGCCGCCGAGGAGGCCGAGGGCGAGGCCGAGGGTCCGGATCACACGAAGCACGATTCATCCCTCATGACGTCGTTCAGACAAAAGGCCGAGCCGCGCGGCGGTTCCCGGACGATCAGAGCACACCCGCCAGGGCGGTCTCGACCTCGGCGCGCGTCACCTCGGCCAGGGGCTTCTCCACCTTCGCGGCCTGGGTCTTCCGCCCCGCCCGCATGACGAGGATGATGGTCTCCAGACCAGGACAGGAGGGGTCCGGGCAGAGGATCTCGTTCACCTTCACCACGCTCTCCGGCTCGACGAGGGCGCGGACCCACGATTCGACGTTGCGCCGGGCGGTATCGTCGGGCGGGTCACGCCGACGGCCGAAGCCGAGAAGTGCCATCGCCTCAACCCGGCAGCGTCAGGATGCCGGCCATGCCGTCCGCGCAGCCGAAAGCGAGCCGGCCGCCGCGCCCGTCCCAGATTAAAGCCGAGATCGCCCCGCCCTTGGTGGCGGGCCGGACCAGGAGTTCGGAGGCATCGGCGAAGCGCACGAGCATGACGCAGCCATCCTCGTAGCCGATGGCCAGGACGAGGGCCTTGGGGTGGAACGCGACCCGCGTCACCCGGGCCGGGCGGATCCCGCATTCGCGCGGCGCCTTGCCGGTGGGGCCCTCCTTCGAGTCGAACGGCCAGATGATGGCCGCCTCCGCTCCGCTGGTGGCGAGCCAGTTGCCGTCCCCGGACCAGCTCACCGAGCGGACCTTGCCGGGATAGCCCGACATCCGCATGTGGCCGCGATCGGGCTGGAGACGCCAGCCGTGGAGCGAGTTCTCCTGCATCGTGGTCACGACGAAGCGGCCGTCGGGCGACCAGGTCACGTCGATATGGGAGCCCTTCCATTCCACGAAATCGGGTGTGGTTTCGAGGTTCGGGTACCAGAGCGTCGCGCCGTTGTAATGCGCCACGGCGAGGCGGTAGCCTTTGGGCGCGAAGGCGAGGCCGCGTGCGGTGGACGGCGCCGCGAAGATCTTCTCGCGGCCCTTGGCATCGCGGGCGACGACGTTGCGACCGGCCGCGTAGGCGATCGCCCCGTCGGGATGTAGCGCCAGGGCGTCGATCCAGGCGCCACCCTTGGCGACGGCGACTTGCGTCATGTCACCGTCCGCCGCCGTGGCCACGATGCGGCCATCGTCGCCGCCCGTCACGATCCGGCGGCCATCGCCGGACGCCACGAGGATGCCGGCCTCGGGATGGGCCTCGACGCGCCGGGTCGTCTCTGGGCCGACCAGCAGCACGGCCCCGTCACCCAGCGCCAGCGCCAGCACATCCTTCAGCCAGACCGCTCCCGTGACATGGGCGCCGGCCTCCAGCGGGACGACATGATCGAAGAGTGTCGGAGCGCTCACGCTCATCGGTGAAAACCTCTCAGGTCGCGGATGCGGCGTCCGGCGCCGATCTCACGACGGTCATGACCGTCGCGACCAGGGCGAGACAACCGGCGATACCGGCGGGAATGGCGAGGGCATACAACGCGAAGCGGCCATAGGCGACCGTTCCGGCCAGCGAACCGCAGAGCAGCGAGAGCCAGACGAGCCCGTCACCGACCCAGCCGAAGCGCGGGCCGCGCCCCGCCAGGGCGGTGGCGAGTTTCTGCCCGGTGCTGAACAGCGCCCCGGTGACGAAGGTGGTGCCGGCCCGGAACCCCTGGACATGGGCGAGGACGGCATTCTGCGCGCCCATGGCGAGGGCGAGAAGCAGCGAGGCGTGGCCGGGACCGGGATCCTCCACCGCCGTCAGATAGGCGCCGGACACGAGGACGGTCTCGAAGCCGAGGAGGACCGGCGTGCTCCACCGCGCCGGGGTCAACGCCGAGAGCCCGCCGCCGCACAGGGCGCCGAGGACGAAGGCAGCGATCAGGAGACCCGGCAGGATCGCCAGAAACGGCGTGTCGCGCCCCAGCGCCACGGCGAACTGGGTCGTGTTGCCGCTCATGAACGACGTGTAGAAGCCGCCGAGCCGGATGAACCCGAGCGCGTCCACGTAGCCGGCCAGGGCCGTGAGGATGAGGCCGAAGCCCAGATGCCAGGAACGGCTCATGACAGGGACCGGCTCATTTCCGAGACCGGCTCATGGCAGCGCGCGCCTGCCCGGTGCCCCGTTCCGTCCCGGGACGACCGGTACCGGTCCGGTAGGGTTAAGGCATTGCTTACCAAGTCCGCGCAATTCGAATGAACGGGATCGAACATCGAAGCCGTGAGCCCCGTTGGTGTGACGATCCGGCGTCGGAATGGTCATTCCAAGCCGGGTGAGTTGGAGTTGCGTCATGATCCCTGTCGCTTACGCTGCCTTTGCGGTGCCGAACTTCGCCTCCGTGCGCGGAGCCGAAACCGTCCTCGTGGTGGAGGATGAAGCCATGGTGTGCGAACTGGCCGTCGAGGCCCTTATCGACGAAGGCTATCGCGTTCTGAGTGCCGCCGATGCCGAAGAGGCCGAGGACATCCTGGCGCGTGAACGCATCGACCTGCTCTTCACCGATATCGATTTGGCCCGCAACACAAACGGCCTCACCCTGGCCCGTCATGCGCGGCGCCTGCGCCCGAACCTTCCGGTCATCTACACCTCGGGTGGTCGCGGAAGCCTGTCGCAGGCGGATGCGGTAGCGGAATCAATCTTCGTGCCGAAACCCTATCGGCCGAGCCAACTCATTGCCCTCGCCAACGGCCTGCTGCGCCGTTTCCCCCATTACGCCTGAGCGCCCCCGCGCCCGACCATCCGGAGCCCCATTCCCCATGCGCACCCTTCTAGCCACCGCCCTCGTCCTCTTCGGCACGACGCTCAGCGCCTACACGACGGGGAACGCGAAGGCCGCGTGCGACGTGAAGGGAGCGAAGCTGGAAGAGGCCATCGCGGGCAAGACTGAGCTCCGCGAGACGGCCAACAAACAGGCCGTGCGCGACCTGCGCACCCTGCGCGACGCCGCGATCATCCTGGAAACGTACAAGTACGAGAGCGAATGCGATCGTCTCGTCACGATCATCAAGGCGCTGGCCGCCAATCCCGAGAAGGCGATCGAGCAGAGCGGCGATACGGACGAGGAGAAGGCGGAGGACCTGATGGAGGCCCGCCAGCCAAAGGCGCCGGCCGGTGAGGCCGCGCCCGCTAAGCCCAAATGACCGCCCACCCTCGTAAGGGCCGTTCCCGCAGGTAGAACCTCTGTGCCAGGGCCCGCGAGGGAACGGACCTGCGACAAGAATGCTTGCATCGCTGGTCATTCCGCTTCGATGCGGCGGACCAGCGGTGGCCGGGTCTCCATGAGGGCGATCTCGAGCCCCCGCACGTTTCCTTCGTCTTTGGTCAAAAGGATCGATCGAGCATGGGCACCGATACGGCAACGCGCGGATCGAGCATCTCTCACGCGTCGAACGATCTGCCCTCGGTCGTCCTCGACGATTACAATATCGAACTGAAGAACGGAGAGGGTTTCGTCGGCGATCGCGTGTCGAAGGCGGCGTTCCGGGATCTCATCGAGGATTGGCGGGAAAAGCTGCGCAAGCTCGGCCCCGATCCGCTGGGGGCGAAAGCGAGCCGAGATTTCAGCAAGCGGCGTCTCGACGATCTGCTGATCGACGGCCCTCCGCTCGCCGCCGGAGTGGTCTTCGGCGCGGTCGAGGAATTCGCGCAGGAGCTCGCCACCGTGGTGCGGCGCTTCCTCCGCCAGAAGGGGTGGCGCGACACGCAGAGCATCGTCGTGGGTGGAGGTTTCAGCGACAGTCTCGCGGGACGTCTGGCAATCGACCGGGCGAGCGTGATCCTCCGGGCCGGCGGCCTCAACCTGAAGCTCGAACCGATCCGCCATCATCCCGACGAGGCGGGGCTGATCGGAGCCGTGCACCTCGCGCCATCCTGGATCTTCTCGGGCTACGACAGCCTCCTGGCCGTCGATATCGGCGGGAGCAACATCAGGGCCGGAGTCGTCTCCACGAACCTGAAGAAGGCCTCCGACCTGTCACGCGCCGAAATCTGGCGCTCGGAGCTCTGGCGTCACCGCGACGAGGATCCGGCTCCCAGCCGTGACGAGGCGGTGGACCGGCTGATCGCAATGCTGAACGACCTCATCTCACGGGCGGAGCGGTCGCGCCTGAAGCTCGCGCCGTTCATCGGCGTAGGGTGCCCCGGCGTCATCGCCGCCGACGGGACCATCGAACGCGGCGGTCAGAACCTTCCCGGAAATTGGGAGAGCAGCCGCTTCAACCTTACCGAGCGGCTCGTCGAGGCGATCCCCACCATCGGCGATCATGACACCATGGTGCTCATGCATAACGACGCCGTGGTGCAGGGCCTGTCGGCCATGTCGGACATGACCGACGTCGCACGGTGGGGCGTCCTCACCATCGGCACCGGCCTCGGCAATGCCCGCTTCACCAACCGCCGGCTTCCCGACACGGTGCATTGAGAAGAGACGGACCGTCCGGCCCCGATCAAAGATCGAAGGATGCCCCAGGGAGAAAGCGATGCCCTAGGGAGAAGAAGCTGGCGCGGCATCTTGGTCGGGCCGGTTCCGGGCACGGGCGACCTTGCTGGCGATGCGGTTCCGCAGCTCGCTCGGTAGTTCGATCTCGACCAGCCGCCACGACCATCCACGCAGGCGAAGGCGCAGGCGGAACCGCTGCGCCCGTGGCGCTTCGGGGGGTACGGCGATGACGAGGGCACGAAACCCCCGCATGTCGGAGGCGAAGTAGTACGGGACCAGCCGGAAGATCGTCTCGATCTTCAACCCGGCGGCGCTGCTTGCGTGCTCGGCCTTCAACCACGCCCCATCCCCACCGAGGGGGCCGAGATCGAGGGATTGAGGAATGCCGTCATCGAGAAGGTCGATGACCGACTGTGCCGTGACCAGGGATTCAGTCAAGGGTTCGGCGAGGGCCGCAGCGGCCTCGATCAGTCTCTGCTTGTCCGGGGAGAGTGGGACCTCGGCACCGGCCTCGCCGCGCGGCTGAGCGGCCGCTGCCGAAACCTGCCGGATAATGGATTGGCGCAGGGTGCGGAAATTGACGTGCCGCTCGACATAGCCGACGTCCCGCGCCTGCACGGCCCGGGCGAGGTCGTAGAGCATCCAGAACGGCGTCAGCGTATAGACGAACCACGCCAGAACCAGGGAAACCGGGATCCACCACAATCGCGTCATTGCGACGGAGCGGCCCTCTGTGCCTGTTCGCTCCAACCGGCATGGCCCGCGAATTCCGCGATCACGGCCTCGTAGACCGGGCGTTTGAACGGCACGATGAGATCGGGCAGCCCGGCCATGGGCTCCCAGCGCCAGGCAT
Source organism: Methylobacterium sp. CM6241 (assembly GCF_054817845.1). Lineage (NCBI taxonomy): Bacteria > Pseudomonadati > Pseudomonadota > Alphaproteobacteria > Hyphomicrobiales > Methylobacteriaceae > Methylobacterium > Methylobacterium sp. CM6241. The sequence continues at coordinate 1,810,283 of NZ_CM139246.1, read as the reverse complement.
CGAATTCCGATTTGTGGAGACCGCCGCCATGTGAAATCACGTCGATCTCGGTCTCCGGCCCAACGAGACCGAAGGCGAACCACTTCTGCGTCTGTCCGCGATAACGGCCCTTCCAGGCCTGTTTCAGCACGGCCGGCGGCAGGTCGTAGGCGAGCCAGCCGGACGATTCTCCCAGAAGCGTGACGGAACCGGGCGAGACGTTGGTCTCCTCGTGAAGCTCACGCAGCGCAGCCGCCAGTGGGGCCTCCCCCTCGTCGATCCCTCCCTGCGGCATCTGCCAGGCGAGGTCGCCGTCGACATGTTCCGGCCCCGCCTCCTTGCGACGACGGCCGACGAAGACGCCGCCTTTCGGGGCGATCAGCATGATCCCGACGCAGGGCCGGTACGGCAGGTCGAGCGCGAGGTCGGGGGTGGAGAGGTTCATGCGCGGGACCATAGGTCAGGGGATCGATGGGCCGCAATGCGCCACGCCGTCGTTCGACGCGTCAAAGCACGGAATGCTGTCATCCCGGAGGCGGATCGGGGGCCTCGACCTCTCCCTTCCGCTGGAGGATGAGCGCGACGAACCAGCAGAGCGAGGCCCATGCGGCGCCGATGCACCAGCCGGCGAGCACGTCGCTCGGCCAGTGAACGCCGAGATAGATCCGGCTGGCGCCGACCAGGAGCGTCATCCCGACGCCGACGATGAGGACCAGCACCTTCACGGACCGGTTCGGGTCGACGCGGGCGAGAAGCGACGCCAGGGTGAGGTAGGCGATCGCCGACATCATCGCGTGGCCGCTGGGGAAGCTCGCGGTGAACACGTCCATGCCGTGGGGGACGAGATCCGGCCGGGGCCGGTGGTAAAACATCTTGAGCACGGTGGAGACGAGGAGCCCCCCGCCGATGGCGCCCAGAACGAAGACGGCGATGCGGTGCCGGCGGGTGGTGGCGAGATAGGCCACCGCGCTCAGCGTGACGAAGGTGATGGTGAAGACGCTTCCCAGGCCGGTGATGTCGCGCATGGTCTCCTCCAGCCATCGCGGTCCGATCGGGTCGGACAGGTCGGCCGGGTTGCGCAGGGCCAGGAGGATCTTGCGGTCGAGGGCGGCCGTGGATCCCTCCCCCACCTCGTCGGCGAGATAGAAGAAGCCGTAGCCGAGACAACTAACGCCGAGCAGGGCCACCAGGGGACCCACCTCGTTGAGGCGAAGACGCAGCCACAGGGCGGTGGCCCGGTCGAAGAGCGGATGGTTGAGATAGGTCGGAAGCGGAGCCTTCATGGTGCGGTCTTCATCATCCGTTCGTCCTTCGATCGATTTCCACGCCCGAAGGCGAACTTGCCCGCCCGAAGGCGAAGCGTCCCTGCTGTTGCCATGGTCCGCCAAGGTAACGCCAGAGCAGAAGCCCCGTCGCGGTGAAACGGAACGGCTCGAAATCCCGTTCCAGCGCCCGATGCAGCGCGCGCGCGGCCTCCGGCGAGACCTTGTTCTGGATGGTGACGTGGGGCCTCCAGCCCTGTCGATCCTGCGCGGTCAATGCATCGCCGTAGCGCCGGGCGATGCCGTCCCTGACCGAGGCGAGGACGTCGGAGGCAAGCGTGAAGGCGACGCCGCGCCCGAGGAAGCGCAGACCGGTCACCTCGACGACGACCGGCGGCTCGGCGGCCGTCAGTTCGGCGAGCGTCCTCGAAATGCTCTCCTCCTCGGGTCCCGGCAGATGATGGAACAGGGTGGCATGGGCCGGGATATGGTTGAGCTTTTCCGGGAAATGCCGCCGCCTCAACCCGTCGAAATGCGCGAAGGCCGCCTTGTCCATCTCCAGCGTGAGGATAAGGGGATCGGATGTAGGGCCGCCGGGGGATTCGTTCATTCCCGCCAGATGGAGCGGGACGACGCGCAATCCAGTCGTCCCGCCCTACTCGGCGAAGATGCGTGGCCCATCTGAATCGAGCCAAGCACGGGAGAGGGATCGGGCATGGGACTTCTGGTCGACGGCGTCTGGCAGGACAAATGGTACGACACCAAGGAGACCGGCGGCCGCTTCAAGCGAACCGACGCGAAGTTCCGCAACTGGGTCACAGCCGACGGCAAGCCGGGCCCGTCCGGCGAAGGCGGCTTTCCGGGTGAGGCCGGGCGCTATCACCTCTACGTCTCGCTCGCCTGCCCTTGGGCTCATCGCACGCTGATCGTCCGCGCACTGAAAGGTCTCGAGGACGCCATCTCCGTTTCGGTGGTCGATCCACTGATGGGGCCGGACGGCTGGGTCTTCGGAGACACGCCGGGGGCGACGCCCGATACGGTGAACGGCGCGAGCCGCCTCTATGAGGTCTACCTCGCGGCCGTGCCCGACTTCACCGGCCGGGTCACGGTGCCGATCCTATGGGACAAGCAGCGCCGCACCATCGTGTCCAACGAATCCTCCGAAATCATCAGGATGCTGAACGACGCCTTCGGCGGGACTGGACCCGATCTCTATCCGGAGGCGCTGCGCACCGAGATCGATGCAATCAACGCACGGGTCTACGACGCGGTGAATAACGGCGTGTACAAGGCCGGCTTCGCGACGAAGCAGGAGGCCTACGAGGAGGCCTTCGACGCCCTGTTCGCGGAACTCGATTCCCTCGACGAGCGCCTGGGCCGGGCGCGCTACCTCTGTGGCTCGGCGCTCACCGAGGCCGATATCCGCCTGTTCACGACCCTGGTGCGGTTCGACCCGGTCTATGTCGGCCACTTCAAGTGCAACCTGCGCCGGATCGCCGACTACCCGAACCTGTCGCACTACCTGCGCGACCTCTACGCCCTGCCGGGCGTCGCCGGGACCGTCGATCTCACCCACATCAAGCGTCACTATTACGAGAGCCATCCGACCATCAACCCGACCGGCATCGTGCCGAAAGGCCCCGAACTCGATCTCGACGCGCCCAATGATCGCGCCTCGCGCTTCGGAGCCTGAGATGACGCGGTTCGATGCGATCGGCCCTCGACAGATCGAATGGGGGACATACATCTGCGTGATGACGACACGATCCTCTTCCCTCCGGCCCGCGACCCGCTCGAGCCTGCCCGGTCTCTGTCTCGCGCTTGCGATGTCGGCGGTAGCCGGTCCAGCATCGTCCCAGACGGCGATCAAGCTCGAAGGCTCTTGCGAAAAGCTGATCATCGCCGGGTTGGACATCACCCAGAACTGCAAGGACACGATGATGAACACCGTGTCCCGCAACCGGGCGAGCTTCGATTTCTCGGCATGGGATGGGCGCGGCCTGAGCTTCAGCGGCAGCGGCGCCCAACAGGAGCGCACCGAGGAGACCGACGCGCTTCAGCCGATCAACCTCGTCGTGCCGAGCGAGACGACCAGCGAAGGGGTGGTCCGTGGGCCGCTCGTCGCCGTCGGCTCCTGCAGCTTCAGCACGCCATCCGAGGGAAAGACCGCGATCACCTGCGAGGCGAATGCCGCCAAGGGTCGGTACGAGGCGCGGTTCGTCACCGATGCGAAGGCTCCGCCGACCGCACCCAAGCCCTGAGCCGGACGAGCCGTCCGGGTCTTGCATGGAGAAGCGGGATAGACGCGAAGGCGCTCTGGTCTCGCTGCGACATCGCGCCCATCTAGGGCTCGGTGATATGTGATCGGCGAGACCGGCCTTGTGCCGACGATCGGGCCGCTAGAGTTGAGGATGGCATGCTGAACGACGTTTCCACCGCCGGGGCGACCCCCGCCGGCGGCCCCCAGAACCTCATCAAGGATGTCACCTCCGCGACCTTCCGCGAAGAGGTGATCACCGCATCGATGACACAGCCGGTGCTGGTGGATTTCTGGGCCACGTGGTGCGGCCCGTGCAAGCAGCTGACGCCGCTGCTCGAGAAGGCGGTGAACGCCGCCAAGGGCGGGGTCATCCTGGCCAAGGTGAACATCGACGAGAATCCGGCGATCTGGAGCCAGATCAGCCAGCAGCTCGGGCTGCAATCGATCCCCGCCGTCATCGCCATCGACAAGGGGCGTCCTGTCGACGGTTTTGTCGGCGCGCTGCCGGAGAGCGAGATCAAGGAATTCATCGGCCGACTCGCCGGTCCCGCTGGCCCGACGCCGGTGGAGGCGATGATGGCCGAGGCGGAGGTCGCGCTCGGTGAAGGCGATTTCGCCGGTGCGTCTGAGCTCTATGCCGCGGTTTTGGGCGAGGAGCCGGGAAATCTGGTGGCCCTCGCGGCGCTCGCGAAGATCCAGCTCGATGCCGGCGAGATCGGCAACGCTCGTCAGATCCTCGACATGGCGCCGCCGGAGAAAACCGGTGACCCGGCCCTCGCCGGCATCCGCGCGGCGGTGGAGCTCGCCGAACAGGCCGCGTCCCTCGGCGATCTCGGTGTCTTCCAGAAGCGCATCGCCGCCGACCCGGCCGATTTCCAGGCCCGGTTCGACTTCGCCCTCGGGCTCAACGGGCTCGGCAAGCGCGACGAGGCGGTGGACGAACTGATCGAGATCGAGCGCCGCGACAAGACCTGGAACGACGGCGCGGCGCGCAAGCAGCTGCTGACCTTCTTCGAGGCCTGGGGCTTGATGGACAAGGCCTCGATCCGCGGCCGGCGACGACTTTCGACGCTGGTCTTCGCGTGACGCAGAAACGCCAGGGCGGAGACAGGCGATGAGCACCCATTCGGGCTATAAAGGACCGGGCGATTGCCCCGGCGTCATCCCTGTCTTTCCTCTGCCCGGCGCTTTGCTGCTGCCTCGCGGACAGATGCCGCTGAACATCTTCGAACCGCGCTACCTCGCCATGGTGGACGACGCGCTGAGGACGGACCGGGTCATCGGCATGATCCAGCCCGACGTTGAGAGCGGATCGTCGCCGATGACGCCGAAGCTGTTTCGCGTCGGCTGCCTCGGCCGGATCACCCAGTTCGCCGAGACCGGCGATGGGCGCTACCTGATCTCGCTCACCGGGATCAGCCGGTTCCGCGTGGAGAGCGAGCTCGCCACCACCACCCGCTACCGCCGCTGCCAGGTCTCCTACGACGATTTCCTCAGCGATTTCGAACCGAGGGCCGGCGAAGAGGCAGTGGACCGCGAGGGCGTGCTGAAGGCGCTTCGGGACTTCGTCGAGGTCAACGACCTCAAGGTCGATTGGGCCGGGATCGACGAGGCGCCGAACGAAGCCCTCGTCAACGCCCTCTGCATGATGAGCCCGTTCGGCTCGCGAGAAAAACAGGCGATGCTGGAGGCGGCCGACCTCAAGACCCGTGCCGAGGTCTTGATTGCGGTGACCGAGATGGAGTTGGTGCGCGGATCGGGGTCCGAACCGACCCTGCAGTGACTCCGTTGACCCGAGGATAGGACACGATGGCAGACGAGATCCCCAACGCCGTGGAAGCCACGCGCGTCGACCCCAAGCTCCTCGAACTCCTGGTCTGCCCCCTGACCAAGCAGTCGCTCGAGTACGATTCCGCGCGCCAGGAACTGATCAGCCGTTCCGCCAAGCTCGCCTATCCGATCCGTGACGGCATCCCGATCATGCTGCCCGAGGAAGCGCGGCCCCTGAACGACTGAGGCAAAAGGTGACGGACGTCGTTCTCCCCACCGTCGCCATCGTCGCCACAGGCGGCACCATCGCGATGAAAACCGACCCGGTGACCCATGCACCGGTGCCGGCTTTGTCCGGAGCCGATCTCGTCGCCGCCGCGCCGGGCCTGGAGAAGCTCGCGCGGATCACCGTGACGGAGTTCTCCAACATCCCGAGCGCGGAGATGGGCCCGGACCTGTGGCCCTCGCTGACACGGACCGTCGAGGGATTGCTCGCCGATCCCGAGATCGCCGGAGTCGTGGTCCTGCACGGGACCGACACCCTCGACACCACAGCCTATTTCCTCGATCTGACGCTGCGCAGCGACAAGCCGGTCGTCGTCATCGGCGCGCAGCGCAACGCCTCCGACCCCGACAGTGACGGGGCCCGCAACCTGCTCAATGCGGTGCGCCAGATCCTCACGCCCGCCGCCGCATCCCTTGGCGTGACGGTGACCCTCAACCACGCGATCAACGCGGCGCGTGAGGTGAGGAAGACCCACACCCACAATGTGGAGACCTTCCATTCGGGCGAGACCGGCTATCTCGGCACCATCGACGAGGATCGCGTGGTGATCCGCCGGACGCCCACGCGACGGCAGACCCTGCCGCTGCCCGAACGGCTCGCCAAAATTACCATCGTGGCGATGTATGCCGGTGCCGATGGCAGCCAGATCCGCCATGCCGTGGAGAGCGGCGCGGAAGGGATCGTGGTGGCCGCCCTCGGCATGGGCAACGTCAATGCCGCGCTCCTCGATGCGATCAGGAGCGCCATCGCCCAGGGTGTCGGCATCGTCATCGCCACCAAGCTGGAAAACGGCCGCGCCCTGCCGGTCTACGGCTTCCCCGGCGGCGGAAGCACCCTGAAGGCGGAGGGCGCCGTCTTCGCCGATGACCTGTCGCCGGACAAGGCCCGCGTGCTGGCCCTCCTCGCGCTCCCGATCACGCGGGACCGCGACGCGTTGCAGGCCTATTTCGATCGTTGAAACGAGCGTTCATCTGAGGTGCCGTCGCTCGGCACCGAAGCATTGCCAACATCGAAGCGATATCGGCTTGGCTATAGTTTGCACGCTATGTCACGCCGCGTCCGATTTGCACGCTCCCGCTCGACATTTCGCTTCAGCATTCGACACCATCTGCATACGAGAACGGCGAAGCTTACCTTGGCCGATGCCATAAATTTGCCCTGAGCATCCTAGATCTATACAATCCAACAACTCACAGAACGCAGGATTCCTCTCAAGAGCGCCGAAAGGCTGCCCGTGGGAATCTGTGAACTATCTCAACTCAGGGGGAAACATGTCGAAACTCGTGGCTGTGCTGGCGCTCGGAGCCGGACTCTCATCCGCTCATCTTCAACCGGCCGTCAGCCGCGAGGGCGGCAATTTCAATGGCGCGTGGTCCGTCGAGCTCGTGACCGAGAGCGGCATCTGCGACAGCCGCTACAGCTATTCGGTCTCGGTGCAGGACGGTCAGGTTCGGCTCATCTCGTCGGCCGACCGCGCGACGATGACCGGCCGCGTCGGCACCGACGGAACGGTGGGGCTCAATGTCTCGAATGGCGGCGCGAGCGGTGCGGCTTCCGGCCGGCTCGACGCCCGTTCGGGCAGCGGAACCTGGAAGGTTTCCCCACTCTGCTCGGGGCGCTGGACGGCGCGGCGTCAGACCACGCGCACCGCCCAGGCCGAGTAGGGTGCGTTAAGCGGCGGCGAGCCAGCTCCGTGCCTCATCGATATGGGCGCGGTCGAAGGTCTTGATCTGCGCCGGGGACACCTTGCCGAACGTATCGGCGATCATCCGCAGCCAGGATGCATCGGTGACGAGCGCGACGTGGCTGACGCCCTTCATCATGGCGAGACCGAAGCGGACGTCCTTGAAGAAGGCCGCGGGCTCCATGCCCTTGAACTCGCGCACGTCCTCCAGAAGCTTGAGCTTGCCGCCCTTGTCGAGGTCGGCCTGCATGGCTGCGATCACGGTGTTCATGTCCTGGTCGGTGATCTGCCCATCCACGACGATTTCCGCGACGGTCGAATCCGGGTTCTTGGTGTAGGTCAGCACGTGCAGCACTCCTCGTGGGGTCGAAGATCTTCAGGGCGTTAGGTCTTCAGGTCGAACGCTACCCAAGCGAACGTCAGGCCAGGGTTATAGGAAACTCTGAGGGTCTACGTCGATGGCGACCTTCACGTTGCCGCGAACCTTCGGTCCCCGCTTCAGCCAATCGCGAAGATACGATTGGAGATCGACCGCCCGCTCGGTCTTGACCAAAAGGCGAAACCGGTAGCGCCCCCGGATCAGCGCGAGCGGCGCTTCCGCCGGACCCAGCACCATCACACCATCGGGCGGATCGGCGGCACGGGCCAGGGCCTGTCCATGCGCCTCGGCGGTCTCGCGCTCATTGGCCGAGACGATGAGGGCGGCGAGACGCCCGAAGGGTGGCAGGCCCGCCGCTTCCCTCGCGGCGATTTCCTCCTCGTAGAACCGCGTCGCGTCGCCGGAAAGCAGGGCCGCGATCACCGGATGGTCGGGCTGGTAGGTCTGGACCAGGGCACGCCCCGGCTTCTCGCCGCGCCCGGCACGGCCCGTCACCTGCTGCAGCAACTGGAAGGTCCGCTCCGCCGCGCGCGGATCCCCCGAAGTCAGGCCGATATCGGCATCGAGCACGCCCACCAGGGTCAGGTGCGGAAAGTTATGGCCCTTGGCGACCAATTGCGTGCCGATGACGATGTCGCATTCCCCGTCCGCCACGCTCTGCAACTCGGCGCGCAGGCGCTCGGCGCCGCCGGGAAAGTCGGAGGAGAGCACGATGATGCGCTTGTCCGGGAACAGCTCCGTCACCTCCTCGGCGATGCGCTCGACCCCCGGCCCGCAGGGGGTGAGGTTGTCGAACGTGCCGCATTCGGTGCAGGCATCGGGCCGGCGCTCGGCATAGCCGCATTGGTGGCAGACCAGGGCCTTGCGGAAGCGGTGCTCCACCAGCCAGGTCGAGCAGTTGCGGCACTGGTAGCGGTGGCCGCAGGCACGGCACAAGGTGAGCGGCGCATAGCCCCGACGGTTGAGGAACAGCAGCGCCTGATCGCCGGCCTCGATCGTGGCGCGGACGGCATTGACCAGGGGCGGGGCGATGAAGCGGCCCTTCTCCGGCTTGTCCAGGCGCATGTCGATGGCGTGGATATCCGGCAGCCGCCGCCCGCCGAAGCGTTCGGGCAGGACGATATGGGCGTAGCGCCCTTTCTCGGCATTGACCTTGGTCTCGATGGAGGGCGTCGCCGAGGCGAGGACCACCGGGCAGTTCTCCAGCCGGCCGCGTACCACCGCCATGTCACGGGCATGGTAATGCACCCCGTCTTCCTGCTTGTAGGCCGCCTCGTGCTCCTCATCGACGACGACGAGGCCAAGATCGGTGAAGGGCAGGAACAGGGCGGAGCGCGCACCGACCACCACCGAGACCTCGCCCGCCGCCACGCCGGCGCGCAGGCGCTCGCGGCGCTTCGAGCCGATGCCGGAATGCCAGGTCGCCGGGCGGACGCCGAACCGCTCGGCGAACCGGTCAAGGAACTGCGCCGTCAGGGCGATTTCCGGCATCAGGATGAGGGCCTGGTGCCCGCGCCGGACGGCTTCGGCCACGGTCTCGAAATAGACCTCCGTCTTACCCGAGCCGGTGACGCCTTCGAGGAGGATCGTCGGCGCCTTCGCATCCTCCGGCGCGGGAAAGGCCAGGCCGATGAGGTCACGGGCCGCCTGGTCTTGCGCCTCCGACAGGGGGACGCGCTCGTGGTCTGGATCGGGCGGGAGCGCCACCGGCTCCGGTGCCAGAGCCACGGCTTCGAGGGCGCCATCATCGATGAGGCCGTCGACCACGCTGAGCGAGACGCCCGCCTCCTTGGCGAGCGCGCTCTTGCCGCGCATCGCCCCATCGGCGGTGACTGCCAGCACCTTCATCCGCGCCGCGGTCGGCCGGGCGGGCGGCTTGCCCGAACCGCGCACGCCGATCCGCGAGGTCTCGCCGCGCGCCGCCTCGTCGGGCAGGCGCAGGGCCATGGCCAGAGCCGAGCCCTTCGGCGCCAGGGTGTAGCGGGCGAGCCAATCGACGAGTTCGCGCAACGGGTCGGACAGGGGCGGCGCTTCGATTCGCCCCGTTACCTGCCGCAGGTTGGAGCCGCCGGGGCTCTCCGCCACCTGCCAGACCACACCCACCGTCTCACGCGGCCCGAGCGGCACCTGCACGACATCGCCCGGCGACAGGACCAGCCCGGCGGGCACGGCGTAGCTATAGGCGTTGTCGAGCGCGAGCGGGATCAGGATATCGGCGACGCTGGGCATGGGCTCTTCTGCATGGGAACCATGTTCTATCTATGTACTCTCTCGCCCGATCGCGACCGCTCGCCGCGTGCCAGAAGAACCGCCACCGGAAGGGCCGCGAGACTGACCCCGCTCATGACCCAGAACCCCGACGCCCCGTAAGCGGCGAAGAGCGGACCGGCCGCAAGCGTGAACAGGGCAGAGGACAGGCCAAGGCCGAGGGGACCATAGAGGGTCAGGGCCGTGGCGGTGAGGTCCTGTGGCACGCAGCGGCCGATCTCCTTCAAGCAGGCGAGATGCAGGAGCGCGAAGGTGAGCCCGTGCAGGCACTGGATCGCCATGAGCGCGGTCAGCGACACGGTCTCGGCACTGATCCCCCATCGCAGCGCCCCGACGAGGGCGGCGAGCCCGATCGCCCGGCCCGGATCCAGCCGCGCCAGGATCCATGGGCCGGCGACGAGGAAGACCACGATTTCCGACGCCACCGCCTCCGCCCAGAGCAACCCGGCGACATCCGGCGTGATGCCATGGCGGCTCCACAGGATCATCGCGAAAGCGTCGTGCAAGGCATGGGCGCCGAGGATCAGGGAAGCGGCGAGAACAACGAGCCCGAACCGCCGGTTCGCCAGGACGATCATCAGGCCTCGCCCTGCGGCCGGTCTCGCGGGCTCAGCGATCGGCTGGGTCGGCAGCGTCCAGGCGGCGAAGCCGGCGGCGATGAAGAGCCCCGCCCCGAGGAGGATCGCGCCTCTGATTCCGACGGTCACCACCACCATGCCGGCGAGGCTGGTGGCCAGGATGAAGGCGGCCGAACCGGCCCCCCTCACCCAGCCATAGGCGAAGCGTCGTCCACCTTCCGAGGCCGAGAGGGCGAGGGCATCGGCGAAGGGGGCCAGGGGCGCGGTGAAGACCGCATAGGCGAGAGCGACGACGAAGAGACCGGAGAAACCAGCACCCGCCAGATGGGCCGAGGCCGCCACCCCCGTCAGGGCGGCGGCAAGAGTGAAGACCGGGCCGACGATCCCCCATCGGTCGGCGATCCGTCCGGCCAGCGGCCCGGCAGCCATCCGCACCAGCATCGCGATCGCCAGGAGCCAGGCGATCTCTTGCGCCGACAATCCGCGCTGTTCGAGGAACAGCGGCAGGAACGGCGACAGCGCGCCGTACCCGCCATAAAGCGCCGTGAACAGCGCGAGATGGCCGAACAGGCTTCGGCGATCCTTGGCGCTGGCGCTCACGCGAGTGTGGCCGGCATCGGACGTTTCCTCGCTTGCGTCATGGCCGTGGCGGGCTCTACCCCTTCGGCAGCCCGATGATCGGGCGATGCGCTGCGGGGAGACACCCGATGACGGCTTTGCCGCTCACCTTCCTTGGCCCGGACGATCGGCCAGGGGAAGCCCGCGCCCGGGAAGGCGTCGTACTGCTTCACGGCATCGCGCGCCGCTCGGCCTCCCTCGGGCGGATGGAGCGCGCCTTCAGGGCCGAGGGATTCCTCACCCTCAACTTGAATTATCCGGGGCGGAAGGCAGACCTCGCCAGCATCGTCGCCGAGGTGGCGCCACAGGTGGCGGGTTTCGCCGCCGGGGTCGCGCGGGTGCATTTCGTGACCCATTCCATGGGCGGCCTCGTCGCGCGCGGGCTCATCAACCGGCATCGCCCGGCCAATCTCGGCCGCGTGGTGATGCTGGGAACGCCGAATGGCGGCAGCGAAGTCGCCGATTTCCTCCACCGGATGCTGCCCTACCGCCTGTTCTTCGGCCCGGCGGGGGTGCAGCTCACCACCTTTCGCGATCAGGACCTCGTCGCGCTCCTCGGCGAGGTCGATTTTCCCCTGGGGATCATCGCGGCGGACCGCTCGATCTGGCTGATCGAATCCTTCCTGATCCTGCCTCGCCCCAATGACGGCCGTGTCAGCGTGGCGCGAACCCGCGTGGCCGGCATGACCGACCATCTGACGATCCATTCCACCCATGACCTGCTGATCCTGAACCGGGCTGCGATCGCGGCCTCCCTGCGCTTCATCCAGCAAGGACGCTTCCGCGAGAACCGAACCGGCGAGGAATCACGTGTGGCACTTCTCGACGGGTGAGGCCGATGCCCGGCCGCCTTCGAGACCCGCGCCACCGCACGAGAATACGCCGCCGTTGCCGCTCCGGCATCGACCCCCTATCTGTGTCGACGCATCGGCTCGCCGTTCCCTTCGACCGGCGCGTCCATCGGGAGACCTCATGCGGTTGCCAAGTTCCACCCTCGCCATCGCGTTCGGCGCACTCGCCGCCTTCACGGCCATCGCCGAGGCCGCGCCGATGCGACTGGCCGGCCACCGCGCAGTCTACGACCTGTCGCTGGCCGAGAGCCGGGGCGCGCGGGCGGTGGAGAGTGCGCGGGGTCGCATCGTCCTCGAGTTCAGCGGCGATGCCTGCAAGGGCTACACGATGCAGACCCGGCAGGTGACGGAACTCGACAGCGGCGAGACCGGCAAGCGTCTTTCCGATCTGCGCAACACCACCTTCGAGGGCGGCGACGGCCATCATTTCCGCTTCAAGACCAACACGGTGCTCAACGGTAGCGCATCCACGGCGGTGGATGGAACGGCCGAGAGCGGCGCCGAGGCGTTGAAGGTCAAGCTCAAGGAGCCCAAGCGCGATCAATACACCGAGACCGGCCCCGTATTGTTTCCGACCTTCCACATGCGCCGCATGATCGAAGCGGCACAGGCCGGCGAGACGACGATGTCGGCCAAGGTGTTCGACGGGTCGGACGACGGGCGCAAGATCTTCGACACGCTCGCGGTGATCGGCAAGCCGGTCACCACGGACGAGCCCGCGAAGAATGGCGCGGCCGACCGCGACAAGCCCCTGCGCGAGGGCGAGATGGCGGGGATGCGGCGCTGGCCTGTGACCCTCAGCTACTTCACCGCCGGACAGGGCGAGCGCACCCCGGTCTACGTCCTCTCCTTTCTCCTCTACGAGAATGGTGTGAGCGGCGGACTGAGCCTCAACTACGGTGATTTCACCATCGCGGGCGACCTCAGCCGTCTCGACCTGCACAAGGCCGAGGCCAAGACCGAGGCCGAGTGCAAGCCATGACGCCTGGCGCCCCGCCGCCTCGTCGAGGCGGGCGGGCCTAGGCTCGAGACCACTCGTTTCGTGTCGCCCCCATACGGGAGTGGCGGCGCGCAGCCCTACGTTGCCGGCCGCCGGACCGGGGCGTCAGCCGAAATCGGCATCGGGATCGGGGGGGCCGAGACGGCGCCACGCGTCGGCAATGCGCTCCGGTTTCATATCGAGTGCCGTGGCGCAGGCGATCAGCACGGCTTCGTCGCCCATGACATGGTCGAGGACCGCCGAGAGAAAGGCGGGATCGGCAGCACTCTCCCGCAACGTATCGGGTGTCAGGCCGGAGGAGGCCATGAACGGCAAGAGCCTGTCGCCGTCCTCCGCGATCCATCCGAGCACCGAGATGGCGACCTGCTCCGCGGATCGATCGGGGCGGTCGGATTTGCGTTTCGTCAACATGTATCCCTTAGGTTCTCATCGAGCGGGACGCCGGTCCTTCCAAAATGCGCCGCCAGCCTGCCGGGAACAATGAGCCATGCCGAAAACAGTGCTCATCGTCGAGGACAACGAGCTGAACATGAAGCTCTTCAACGATCTGTTGGAAGGGCATGGCTACGCGACTCTCAAGACGGCCAACGGGATCGAGGCCATCGAACTCGCCCGCGCCCACCGTCCCGACCTGATTCTGATGGACATCCAGCTTCCCGAGGTTTCCGGCCTCGAAGTCACGAAATGGCTGAAGGAAGACGACGACCTCAAGCATATCCCCGTCATCGCCATCACGGCCTTCGCCATGAAGGGCGATGAGGAGCGCATCCGCGAGGGGGGCTGCGAAGCCTATCTGTCGAAGCCGATCTCGGTTGCCAAGTTTCTTGCCACCGTCCGCCTCTACCTCGGCGACGGAGCCCGTTGAGGAGCACACCGTCGACAGGGTCGTCCCGTCGAGCCCGTTAACTTGAGCGAGGAACGATGTCGGCCCGCATCCTGATCGTCGATGATCTCTTTCCGAATGTGAAGCTGCTCGAGACCAAGCTGTCGCTCGAGTATTTCGACGTTCTGGCGGCCATGAACGGGCCGGATGCGATCTCGATCTGTGAGAAGGGCCTGTGCGATCTCGTCCTGCTCGACGTGATGATGCCGGGCATGGACGGGTTCGAAGTCTGCCGCCGCCTCAAGAGCAGTCCGACCACCGCCCACCTTCCGGTCGTGATGGTGACGGCCCTCGACCAACCGGCGGACAGGTTGCGCGGCCTCGATGCGGGGGCAGACGACTTCCTGACGAAGCCCATCGACGACACCGCCCTGTTCGCGCGGGTACGCAACCTCGTCCGCCTCAAGGCGGTCACCGACGAGCTGCGCCAAAGGGCGCTCGCCTCCCGGGAATTCGGCATGGGCGATCCCCTCGCCCTCGCCACCGCCGAGGACGGCCAGAATGCCTCGATCCTGCTGGTCGAAGATCGGGCGAGCTCGGCCGAGCGGCTATCGGCGGCCCTCAGCCAGCACCATCGGGTCACCGTGGTCGCCGATCCGCACGACGCCCTGGTCCTGGCCATCGAAGGGGATTTCGAGCTGGCTCTCGTGAGCCTCGACCTTCAGGGGTTCGACGGCCTGCGCCTCTGCAGCCAGATCCTGTCCCTCGACCGCATCCGCAACATGCCGGTGATGATGATCGCCGAGGAGAACGAAAGGGCGCGGGTCATCCGCGGCCTCGAATTCGGCGTACACGATTATCTGCTGCGCCCGGTCGACCGGAACGAGCTCGTCGCCCGCGTGCGCACCCAGCTGCGTCGCAGCCGCTTTTCGGAAACCCTGCGCGGCGCCGTGCAGGCATCCATGGAAATGGCCGTCACGGATGGCCTCACCGGGCTGCACAACAGGCGCTACCTCGACAGCCATCTCGCGGTGCTGTTCGCCGATGCCGCCCCGCGTCACCGCGCCGTCTCGATGCTGATGCTCGATATCGACCGGTTCAAAACGATCAACGACACCTACGGTCACGATGCCGGTGACGAGGTGCTCCGCTCCTTTGCCAACCGCATCCGCCTGCATACCCGCGAGATCGATATCGTCGCCCGCTATGGCGGCGAAGAGGTGGTCATCATCCTGCCCGATGCGGAGCCGGACGCCGCCCATCACATCGCCGAGCGCATCCGCGAACGCATCGAAGCGGTGCCGTTCCTGATCCAGCGGGAAACGCGGGACATCCACGTCACCGTCTCCATCGGGGTGGCGTGCCGCCATGCCGATGATTCGGGACCGGCCGATATGCTGAAGCGGGCGGACCTCGCGCTCTACCGCGCCAAATCCTCCGGCCGTAACCGCGTCGAGGCCGAGGCCGCCTGAAGCGGCCAGGACGGGCCGGGTTTCATGCCGGCTCCTTGCCAGCCTCGCACGTCCAGGCGACGGCAGCACCGACAGCCGCGATCCACCAGCCCTGCCAGGCCCCGTGCTCCACGAAGGCGACGGCCGTGCACGACCCCACGAGGCCGAGGGCGATGACGCTTTCCCCGCGCGGCAGGCGTCCGATGAGCGCCACCATCATCATCAGGATTGCCCCGGCCAGGGTTGCGCCGACGATGCCGAGCTCAGCCCAGATCTGCAGGAAGATGTTGTGCGGGTGGCCCACCGCCAGCATCGGGCGCAGGCCGGGCTCGATCCGTGCGGCAACGGGCGTATCGATGAATCGCGCCGAGGTCCCGAACCCGGCGCCTTGCCAGGGATCGAGGGCTACGGCCGCGCCGAAGCTGCGAGCGATGGCGACCCGTGCGCGCGAACTGCTCTGGACCAGACGCTCGTGGATGGCATCGGGCATGACTTTCTGAAGAATATCCCCCTCGATCGGCGAGAGGACGAGGGCGAGAGCCAGGGCAGCGCCCACGATGGCGAGCCCGACCCGGCGAGGGGTCAGGACGGCGACGAGGGCCGTGATGGCACCGGCTGCGAGCCCCATGGCGGCGGCGCCGCTGATCGATCGCAGGATGGCCCCGGTACTGATCACGATCACCAAAAGCGCCGCGATCCCATGCCCGCGCCGGTAGAGAAGATAAGCCAGGGGCCCCATTACGGGCGCGATCGTCAGGGCTGGGCGATTGAAGACGAACAGCGCCACCCGTGAGCCCATCGCCCGATGGAGGGGAAGGTGGTTGGCCAGGGCCACAACGATGTAGAGCCCGGCGATCGCGATGGACCAGGCGGCGAGCCGGGGCGTGAAGGCCGGCATGTTTCCGGGCGCGAGGCGCGCGAGGAGATAGGCCCCCACGACGGTCGGCAGGAATTCCTGCATGTTGCGCCAGGACAGATCCTTCACCGGGCTCCAGGAGATGCTCGCCAGCGACCAGACGACGAAGCCGAGGACTGCGAGACCGATCGGCGTGGCGAGCGGCCTCGCCACGAACCGCACCGTACCGCGCGCATCCTCGATCAGCCCGGCGATGAGGAAGAACGAGGCGGAGAGGCCGACGACGGTTGGGCTCGACCGATTGGCCAGCGCCATGGCCACCGGAAGGATGGCGAGTGTGATGGCACCGGTGGCACGTAGGCGCGCGACCGTCTCCGATCGGGGCGGGAAAGAGATCATTGGAGACGGGCGGACCGGACGGTTACTGGAGTTCGTGGCCGCGCTTGCCCATCTCGGCACGCACACGGACCATCATGTATTCGGACACGCCCTGGGTCCAGTTCTGCATGGCCTGGACGATCTCGTCGAGCACCTGCGGCTGGGTCTCGACGTAGCGCTTGCCCGCCGCCGAATGGAAGAAGGCGACGATCTCGGTGAGCTCCGCCTCGGACAGGCGGCTCGCATAGATCTTGGCCGCCGTCTCGATCATCATCTGCTTTTGCAGTTCCATCTCGGGCGCCAGGGAGGTGAGAACCTCATCGAGATCCTTCGTCAGGTCCGGGCGGGTGATGGCCGCCTGTTTGATCTGCTGGCCAAAGGCCGGAAGAATCGAGTCGAACGACCGGGCGATGCCGGAGCTGAGGGTGACTTCGCGGGCCAGGGCCAGATGGTTCGGCGTGTAGGTCGGCTGCTGGGCCGCGGGCGTCGAAGGCGCGGGCGCGGGCGCAGCGGGCTTGGCCCCGGGCTTGGCCGGCGCGGCAGGCTTCTGCGCCTGAGCCAGGCCGGCGGTCGGAGCCGAGACGGCGAGGATTCCGGCGAGGACCGAGGCGGTCAGGACGAAAAAGAGAGGGCGGCGGGACATGCGAGCGCTCCGGAAAGACGTGTCGGTCGAGAAATCAAGCGGATGGGGAAGCGCGTCAGACCGCGCCGAGACAGGTGACATGCGCCTGCCCGTCACGGGCCTCCGCCAGGATTGCGCCCGTGGCGAGCCCGATGAACAGACCGTGCTCGACCACGCCGGGCACCGCCCAGAGCGCGGCGGACAGGCGTTCGGGATCGGCGATGACCTTCAGATGGGCATCGAGGATGAGATGGCCGCCATCTGTCACGAAGGGCGAGCCGCCGGGTCCGGAGCGCAGCACGAGATCGCCCGCGCAGCCAGCACTCTCGATGGCCTTTCCCACGGCGATGCGGGTAGCGCCGAGGCCGAACGAATTGGCCTCCACCGGCAGCGGAAACGCGCCGAGGGTGGTCACGGATTTCGCCGCGTCGGCGATCACCACCATACGGCGGCTCGCGAAAGCCACGATCTTTTCGCGCAGGAGTGCGCCGCCGCCGCCCTTCACCAGACGCATCGCGGCATCGATCTCATCAGCGCCATCGATGGTGAGGTCGAGTTCGGGCAGGTCTTCTAGGGTGGCCAGGGGAATGCCGACGCGCTCGGCGGCGATTCGCGTCGCCTCCGAGGTCGGTACACCCGTCACCTTGAGTCCCTCGCGCACCCTGGCGCCGAGAAGCTCCACGAACACGTTGGCGGTGCTGCCGGTACCGATGCCGAGTCGCATCCCATCCTCGACGAGGTCGAGGGCGCGGGCGGCGGCGGCACGACGCAGATCGGGTCCGCTCACGAGGGAGACCGGTTCGTCGGGAGGGCGGGGACCAGATGCATGGATGGGCTCTCGGGCTACGGGCTGGGCCGCTGAAAGTCCCGAGGCCCTAGCACGGCTGGCAACGGCGTCCAACGGAGCACTTGCCGAACGCGGCACTTGCCGAGAACACGCAGCGATTGTCGTCAGGGCCTGGTGTTCTGGGGCGGCGTGGCACTCGGCCCCGCTCGGCCGGGCGCCTGCCCCGTGGCCACGGCCTCTTCGGGACCGCTGGTGGCCGGGTTCGCCTGGGCCGTGCACACCACCGCTTCCTTCTGGAGCTGGACGTAGCAGATGCTCATCTCACCCGTGCGGTAGTTGACGCGGAACACCCCGGCCTCCCGGGTGTGGCGGGAGGCGACGAGGCCATATTCGGACGGGGCCTGGGCGCTGGCGCCCTCCCCTGAGCCGTAGCATACGGTGAGGCCGACGCTGCCCACCGCACCCTCGCGCAGACCGTACTGACAGGACGTGACCTCGCCGGTGACCTTGTCCACGCGATAGACCCTGTTGAGGTCGATCTGCGGCGCGGGCACGAACTCGAAGGAGGCGGCGGACACGGCGCCGACAGTGCCGGCGAGAACGCTGAGGGTAATCGCTACCCGGCATCCAAAATTGCTCCAACGCCGTCCCCGCGAACGCGCGGAAGCGGCCGGAACCATGAGTGTGAACGCGGGATCGGTCGGCAGGGTCGAACGCATGGTCGCCTTCGTGTCCGGATGAAGACAAGGGAATCTCACGGCCGCTCCCCTATAGCGGCCTTGCGGCGCAACCGTGACCCGCTCGCGAATGCCTTGATCGCACCACGTCACGATTCTAGAGGGTGGAATCGGATACCGGATCCGGGTCGATCGCGTAAGTCCTTGTCCCCTAAACGGCTTTTCCCAATGGGCCATGCCGCTTTATCGGGCGGGGACCGCCGCGCAAACCGGTTCTTCACCATCGCGCCCTTTACCGACCCACAGAACCCAGCGAGCCACCATGCCAAGCCTGCCGCCCATCGTCGTGTTCGACCTCGACGGAACCCTTGCCGAGACCGCGGGCAACCTCGTCGGCACCCTCAACGCGATCCTCACCCGCGAAGGCCTGCCGACACTGCCCCTGGATCAAGCCCGCGACATGATCGGCGCCGGCGCGAAGGCGCTGATCCAGCGTGGCTTCGAGGCGGCGGGGGAGACGCTCGACGACACAAGGCTGCAGACCCTCTTCGTCGATTTCCTCGACCATTACGGCCGGCATCTCAGCGAGCATTCCTACCTGTTCCCCGGCGTCGAGACGGCTCTCGAGATGCTGAGCGCCCGCGGCTTCCTGCTGGCGGTCTGCACCAACAAGGTCGAGGCCCATGCCAAGCAACTGCTTGAGGAGCTCGGTATTGCCAGCCGCTTCGCCGCCATCTGCGGCCGCGACACGTTCCCGGTCTACAAGCCCAATCCGGCCCATATCACCCTCACGGTGGAGCAGGCGAAGGGCGACGTCTCGCGCGCGGTGATGGTGGGGGATTCCCGCACCGATATCGATGCCGCGAAGGCCGCCGGCATTCCGGTGATCGCAGTGCCGTTCGGCTATACCGACCTGCCGGTGGAGCAACTCGGCCCCACGCGGGTGATCCAGCATTTCGATGACTTGGTGGATGCGGTCGAGGCCCTCGTGCCGGCTATCGCTACGGCTTGAGGGAAATGGTGGGCGCGACAGGGATCGAACCTGTGACCCTTCGCGTGTGAAGCGAATGCTCTCCCGCTGAGCTACGCACCCGGACCGAGGGCCTTCTAGGGCGAGGCCCACGCGCCCGTCAAGGGCCTCTGTCGCGTTGGTCGGCAGCGACCATGCCGAGCCGGCATACGATAAGGTTCGGACGCCCGGCGAACGGCCTCGATCCTGAACCTCAACCGCCCCTCGGGGCCCGCTCCGGCGAGCCGAAGCGGAGGAGCAAAGCCACCGGGATCAGGCCGACGACGACGATGAGGAGGGCCGCTACCGCGCCGTCCTCGTAAGTACCGCGCACTGCCTCCCCGTAGAGATGGGTCGCCAGGGTTTCGACGTTGAGCGGGCGCAGGAGCAGGGTCGCGGGCAGTTCCTTGACGCAGTCGACGAAGACGAGGAGCGCGCCACTCAGCAAAGCCGGCCACGTCATCGGCAGGTGGACGCGCATCAGCGTGCCGACGGGCCCCCGGCCGAGCATGCGCCCGGCTTCCCCGAGGGAGGCCGGCACTTTCGACAGGCCGGCCTCGCAGGCGCCGACGCCGACCGCGAGGAAGCGCACCAGATAGGCGATGACGAGGGCACCACCCGCGCCGACCCCGATGATCGCGGGCGCAACGCCGAAGAGCGCCGTCGTGACACGGGACAGGGAGGCATCGGCGAGAGCCAGCGGGCCGAGGAGCCCGATCGCCAGGATCGCGCCGGGGAGCGCGTAGCCAAGGGCGGCGATGCGGATCAGCCCCTGCCCGAAACGCCGCGCGACGAGGCGCGGGCCGGCGGCGACGAGGAAGCCGCATATTGCCGCCAGCAGGGTGGCGAGGCCGGCATAAAGGAGGGTGTTTCCCGCCTCTGCGATGACTCCCCGAGGAAATCCCAGCCGAGTCACGCGGGCGATGGCGGAATGGACGAGATAGGCCGCCGGAATCAGGAAACCGATGGCGATGGGAAGAGTGCCGAGACACAAGGCGGCCAGGACCGAAGCGCCGGACAGGCGATGGCGGGCCATGCCGCGCTGGCGCTGTGCCGTGCCGGAATAGCCGCGCCCGCGCCGGCCCCAGCGTTCGGCCGCCAGCAGCAGGAGCACCATCGCCAGCATGACCAGGGCGATCTGCGCGGCGCCGGGCAGATCGGAGCGGTTGATCCAGGTGGCGTAGACCTGAACCGTGAGCGTCCTTACGCCGAGAAATTCGGCGGCGCCGATATCGTTGAGTGTCTCCATCAGGGCGAGGCTGGTGCCGAGGGCGATGGCGGGGCGCGCCAGCGGCAAGGCGACGTGGAAGAAGACCGCCATCGGCGACCGTCCGAGAATGCGCGCCGCCTCGATGAGCGTGCCTGCCTGCATCAGGAACAGCGCCCGCGTCGGCAGGTAGACGTATGGATAGAGCACGAAGCCGAGAAGCAGGATGCAGCCCGGCAGGGACCTGATCTCGGGCAGCAGCAGATCCTTCGGCCGCGCGACGCCGAGAGCATCGCGTAGCGCGGTCTGGACCGGGCCTATCGGATGAAGCAGGTCGAGATAGGCGAAGGCGACGATGTAGGTCGGCACCGCCAAGGGCAGCAGCAACCCGATTTCCAGGAGGCGTCGGCCCCGGAACTCGTAGGCTGAGACGAGCCAGGCGGAGCCGACCCCGAGCATGACGACGAGGAGGCCGACGCCGCCGAGGAGCAACGCCGTGGTGAGCGTCGCCTGCGGCAGGACATGCGCCAGGAGATGCGGCCAGACCTCGCTCGATCCCCCCGCCGCCGTCAGCGACAGGGATACGACCGGGCTCAGGATCAGGGCGGCGAGCGCCAGCGCTCCCGCCGCCCAGGCGAGAGGCCCGGCGCGCAGGCGCGACGCCGGGCGCGGAACGACGTCCGTGCCGAGCGCGGCCTCCGATCCGGCCAGTTCGGCAGCAACCCGCATCGGCCTGGGCTTCAGTTGTCGAAGCCGACCGTATCCACCAGCAGGCTCGCGGCCTTCCGGTTACGGGCGATCTCGGCCAGGGGCACGGTATCGATGGTCAGCGGGCCCAGCGCGGTGAGCTGGGGGTCGATCGGCGCGCCTACCTTCACCGGATATTCGAAATTGGCCTTCGCATAGAGGCCCTGGCCCTCGTCCGAGACGAGGTATTCGAGAAGCTTGACCGCTTCGTCGCGGTTCGGCGCGCCTTTCGCGACGACGGCGCCGGAGACGTTCACGTGGGTGCCACCGCTCGTGAAGACCGGCAGTACGACCTTGATCCCGTCGCCCCATTTCTGCTGGTCCGGGCCACCCTTGCCCGAGCGCATCAGCCCGACATAGTACGAGTTGCCGAGACCGACGGTGCAGGTTCCGGCCAGGATATCGCGGGCTACGTCACGGTCGCCACCGGCCGGCTTGCGCGCGAGATTGGCCTTGACGCCGGTCAGCCATTCCTTCGCCTTATCCGGCCCGTGCTTGACGATGTAATGGGCGATGAGCGCCGTGTTGTAAGGGTGCTGGCCCGCGCGCAGGCAGAGCTTGCCCTTCCATTTCGGGTCGGCGAGATCCTCGTAGGTCAGGGCCTTCTCCGCGAGGTCCTTGTCGGCATAGGCGACGCGGGCGCGCATGGAGAGGGCGTACCAGAGACCACCGGCATCGCGCAGGGGAGCCGGGACAGCGGCTTCCAGGGTCTCCGTACGAACCGGCTGCGCCAAGCCGCGATCCACGAGTTCGATGAGATTGCCGATATCGACGGTCATGAGCACGTCTGCCTTAGACCGCTCGCCCTCGGAGGCCACGCGCTCGGCGAGGCCCTTCTCGACGAAAACGGTGTTGACGGTGACGCCGCTCTTGGCCGTGTAGGCATCGAGCAAGGGCTTGATCAGGCCGGGCTCGCGCGTGGTGTAGATGTTGACCTCGGCGGCCGTCGCTCCGGAGATCCAGGCGAAAGCCGTCGCGCCGCCAACCAGACATTTCGAGACCCAACCGACCATGACGTCCATTCCTCTTCCCGTGGCGAACGGTTCTGGGCCGCATCTTCACGAGAAAAGCAAGACTTATGTCTTCAGTTTATTATCGTTAAAAACTATACTTCTGGATATTGCCAACCACGAGCAACCGAGCGGAATTAATCCGTCTCGAGCGGAAAAACCAACCCCGCGCCGTTAGCGAGCCTGAGGCCGACGCAATCGCCCTCCCCCGCCGATGTCTCTTCCGCGACGGTAAGGCGGAACGTGTCGGAGAACCCCTCCGCCGCCAGGGTCAATTCCGCGACGGGTCCGAGGAAGCGCCGGCGGATGACCCGCGCCGGATGACCGGTTTCCGCGCCGGATAGCAGAATCGCCTCTGGCCTGACGCAGGCGGCCACCCTTGCGCCGCTGGCGATTCCCGGCGCCGGAAACTTGCCGAGCGGCGTCGTTGCCGCGCCGTCGATGCAGCGCGTGGGGAAAGCGATGAGATCACCGAAGAAGCTCGCGGCGAAATGCGAGACGGGACGCCGGTAGAGATCCGCACCGGTGCCGATCTGGACGATGCGTCCGCTCCGCATCAGGACGATCCGGTCACTCACCAGCAAGGCCTCCTCCGGGTCGTGCGTCACCAGGAGCGCCGTCGCGCCCGTGGCGCGCAGCACCGAGATCGTGTCGGCCCGGACCCGGTCGCGGTTGCGCCGGTCGAGATTGGAGAAGGGCTCGTCGAGGAGCAGCACGCGTGGCCCCGGCGCCAACGCGCGGGCGAGCGCCACGCGCTGGCTCTCGCCGCCGGACAGGTCGCCGGGATAACTCGCGGCCCGGTCGGCGAGGCCGACCTGTTCCAGCCGCGCCCTCGCCACGGCATCGGCCTCATCGGCGCGCAGCCGGTGAAGGCCGAAGCGAACGTTCTGCATGACGGTGAGGTGGGGGAACAGGGCGTAGTCCTGGAACATCAATCCGACGCCCCGCTCCTCCGGCGGCACCCTCGGGCCCATGATCTGCCCATCGAGAAGGACGAGGCCGCCGCTTGGCTGTTCGAGCCCCGCCACCGCACGTAGCAGGGTGCTCTTGCCGCAGCCGGAATCACCCAGAAGGGCGATGATCTCGCCCGCGCGAACGGCGAGGGAGACGTCGTCGAGAGCGAGCTTGCGACCGAAATCGACACGCAGGCCGCGTGTTTCGAGGCGTGGCGGCACCTCGCCGGAGCGGCGTCCCTCGGTCGGATCGGGCGCGACCATGACCTGTCCTTCACTTCTCGGTTCTTGGTGAAACACGCGCTTCTCGCCCGATCCCGCGTCAGGTCAAGGGAAAGCTGGGCCGGCGGGCGATACGGTCGGATACGGCGGAGGATTATGCCGTCGCACTCATGGCGGAACCGCATCGCCGCCGCCCCTTCAGAATACAGCCGAGACGCCCCCGACGGTTTGCCGGTGGAAAGTCCGTCCCGGCTTTCGGGCGCCCTTGCATCGGCATCGAAGCGTCCTGTACGGTTCCGATCGTCGTCGTAAGGGTGCCCTGGGCGACCACCATCTGTATGGTATTGGACGGACAGGCCATGCGGGTTTTCGCAGGGTTCGTTCGGTGCCGATCGGGGGAATCGAGCGGATGTCGGAGGGGGCGATGACGGATACCGGTGCTGGCTGGACGGACGAGCGTGTCGAGCTACTGCGGCGTCTCTGGGACGAGGGCCTGAGCGCGAGCCAGATCGCGGCCCAGCTCGGCGGCGTCACCCGCAATGCGGTCATCGGCAAGGTCCACAGGCTCGGCCTTTCGGGCCGCGTGAAGGCAGCGGATTCGCCGGGTAATGGCCGGAAGAAGCCCGCGGCACGGGCACCCGAGACCGAGGCCGACACGGTCGTGGAATTCGCCCCCGTGGCCGATCCCGTCGCGACGCCGAGCCTGGCATTTCCCGAGACAACCGCCTTGGTCATGCCTCAGGCCACGCCGCTGGCCGTGTCCAAGCGCGTGACGATCATGGATCTACGCGAATCCATGTGCCGCTGGCCGCTGGGCGATCCGACCTCGCCGGATTTTCACTATTGCGGCGACCGCTCGATCACCGGCCTGCCCTATTGCACTCACCACGCTCAGATCGCGTATCAACCGGCCGCCGAGCGTAAGCGGGATCGTCGAGTCGGCGGATTCCGCTGAACGACTAGGTTCGGCCGCATCACCGTCGCCCCTGGGGGCGACGCCGTACTTGGTCTCGCCTATCGCGCTTCACGCTCACATGCCGGTCATCCGATCACGCGCCGGTCGCTTATCGAGCGATGCCGGGTCCGCCCTCCGTCCCCATCACGGGCAAAGAGAGCGTTAGGGATGCGTCCGTGACTTACCTTCGGCCGCCATCGCCCCCTCAGGCCGAGGGGAACGATGGCGGCCGGCTTGGTCAGGCCGCCTGCTGTGTCTCCAGTCCGGCGAGGAGGATGCAGAGCGCGATGCCTTCCGCGGCCGCCTTCACGTCGAAGAGCGAGGGAAAGGTGGGGGCGAGGCGCAGGGTGCGGTCATGCGGGTCGCGTCCATAGGGCGAGGTCGCACCGGCGGGCGTCAGGGCGATGCCGGCTTCCTTGGCGAGGGCAACGGTCCGCTGCGCCGCGCCGTCCACCGTATCGACGGTGATGAAGTAGCCGCCTTCGGGCTTCGTCCAGGTGGCTGCGCCGGTTCCGCCGAGTCGGGACTCCAGCGCGTCGAGAACGGCCTGAAACTTCGGCGCGATGAGCGCACGCTGCTTCTCCATATGCGCCTCGATGCCGGCCATGTCCTTGAGGAAGCGGACGTGGCGCAGCTGGTTGAGCTTGTCCGGCCCGATGGTGCGGAAGAACGAGCGGCCGAGGAACCAGCGCACGTTTTCCGGCGAGGAGGCGAACACGGCGATGCCTGCTCCCGCCAGGGTGATCTTGGAGGTCGAGGCGAAGATGAAGGGCCGGTCGGGATGGCCGGCTTCCTCGCAGAGGGTGAGGATGTCGGCGAGGGGGTGGCGCGTCGCGGTGAGGTGATGGACCGTGTACGCGTTGTCCCAGAAAAGGCGGAAGTCGGGAGCGCCGGTCTTCATGGAAGCGAGGCGCCGGACTGTCTCGTCGGAATAGGTCTCGCCGCTCGGATTGGCGTATTTCGGCACGCACCACATGCCCTTGACCGCGGGATCGGCGGCAAGCTTCTCGACCACGTCCATGTCCGGCCCTTCGCCGGTCATGGGGACGGGCAGCATGCGGATGCCCAGGGCCTCGCAGATGGCGAAGTGGCGGTCATAGCCCGGGACGGGACAAAGGAAGACCGGCTCCTCTTCCTTCGACCAGGGCTTCTCCGAGCCGGGCACGCCCTTCAGCAGAGCCCAGGCGATGCAATCGTGCATGAGCGCGAGGCTGGAATTGTCACCGATGACGATCTGGGCGGCCGGTGCCTGCACCATCGGCGCGAACAGGGCGCGCGCCTCTGGCAGGCCTTGGAGGCCGCCGTAATTGCGCGCATCGTCGCCGGCCTCGGCGAAGTGGTCGCCGTTCCCCGGAAGGGACATCATCGCGCTGGACAGGTCGAGCTGCTCGGGCGACGGCTTGCCGCGGGTCATGTCGAGCTTCAGGCCACGGGCCTTGAAGGCCTCGTAGGCGTCGCGGGCCTCTGCGTGAAGTGCGTCGCGGGCGGCGGGATCGAGGGAAGCCAGACTCGTCATGGGAATACGCTCACGTCGTTATGCGATGCCCCGTCCATACCGGCTGCGGGGAACGATGGGGAGAGGTTCAGGCGTGGAGGCCCCATAACCAGGCTGCACCCCGCACGCCGGAAGCGTCGCCGTGGCGGCTCACCCGGATCGGCGTCTCGCATTCTCCCGAGAAGACATGCGGACGGATCAGTCCGGTCAGGTCGGCGGTCAGTTCCGGCACGGTCGACAGCCCACCACCGAGAACCACCACATCGGGGTCGAGGACGTTGATCACGCCGGCCATCGCGCGGGCGAGCCTTTCCCGATAGCGAGCGACGCTTTCGCATGCGGCTGCATCGCCCGCCCGCGCGGCGGCAATGACGGATTCGCCCGTCGGGGCGGCCGCTCCGGTGCGCCTGCCATGGTCCGCGGCGAACCCCGGCCCGGAGAGCCACGTCTCGATACAGCCCTTCCGGCCGCAATAGCAGGCGGGGCCGGGCCGTTCGCCGTCGCGGGGCGCGGGAAGTGGATTGTGCCCCCATTCGCCGGCGATGCGGTTGGCGCCCGACAGGGCCACACCGTCGATGGCGATGCCGGAACCGACGCCGGTCCCTAGGATGATCGCCCAGACGACCCGCGCCCCGGCACCCGCGCCATCCACCGCCTCGGAGACCGCGAGACAATTGGCATCGTTCTCCGCTCGGACCGGCCGGCCGAGCCGCGCCTCGAGATCGATGACGAAGGGCCTCCCGTTCAGCCAGACCGAGTTGGCGTTCTTCACGAGGCCGCTGCGTGGCGAGACCGCGCCAGGCATACCAATGCCGACACTGCCGATGCCGCCTGCCTCGCGCTCCATCCGCAGGACGAGCGACACGATCGCGTCGAGGGTCGCGTCGTAATCGTCCCTCGGGGTCGGGATCCGGCCATCGGCGCGAACGGCTCCGCCGGCATCGAGAACGATGCCGGCGATCTTGGTGCCGCCGAGGTCGATCCCGATGCGGAGATGCGCCGGGTCCATGTCCTGGCCCTATTGTGCAGCGACCGCCGGACGGGGAGCAGGCTCCTGGTCCATGTTCGGCGCGTGGTCGGAAATGTCGGTGCCGATGGAGAAGGGATGCGCCATGACTTGGTTCAGCTTCTCCTGATCGAGTTCACCCTCCCAGCGGCTGACCACCACCGTGGCGACGCCGTTGCCGATCAGGTTGGTGATGGCCCGGCACTCCGACATGAACTTGTCGACACCCAGGATCAGGGTCATGGCAGCCACCGGCACCGGATTGTTCGGGATGGCGCTGAGCGTGGCCGCAAGAGTGATGAAGCCGGCGCCCGTGACGCCGGAGGCTCCCTTCGAGGTCAGCATCGCGACCAGGATGATGGTAGCGTACTGGCCGAACGACAGGTCCGCACCCACGGCCTGAGCCAGGAACAGCGACGCCAGCGTCATATAGATGTTGGTGCCGTCGAGGTTGAACGAGTAGCCGGTGGGGATCACCAGGCCCACGACGGAATCCGAGGCGCCCAGGCGGCGCATCTTCGTCATCATGTGCGGCAGCACCGTTTCGGAGGACGAGGTGCCGAGCACGATGAGGAGTTCGTCCTTGATGTAGGCCAGGAACTTGAAGATCGAGAAGCCGGCCACCCGGGCGATGCCGCCCAGAACCAGAACCACGAACAGAAAGGCGGTGACGTAGAAGGTGCCGACGAGCCAGGCGAGATCGATCACCTTGCCGATGCCGTACTGGCCGATGGTGAAGGCCATGGCGCCGAAGGCACCGATGGGCGCGAGCTTCACCACGAGGCCGATGATGCGGAAGAAGATCTGGCCGGCCGTGTCGATGGCGTGCGTGATCGCCTCGCCGCGCTTGCCCATGCCGGTCACCACGACGCCGGTGAGGATCGAGATGAGAAGGACCTGGAGCAGGTCACCCGTGGCGAAAGCGTCGAAGAAGCTCTTCGGGATCAGAGCCATGATGTGGCCGGTGACGGAATCGTCGGCGGCGATCTTGGCGTATTTCTCAACCGATTTACCGTCGAGCTTGCTCACATCGGCATTGAAACCGGCGCCCGGCTTCACCACCTCACCCACAAGCACGCCGATGAGAAGCGCAATGGTCGAGACCACCTCGAAATAGACCAGCGCTTTCAAGCCTACGCGGCCGACCTTCTTCAGGTCGCCGATGGAGGCGATGCCGTGGACGATGGTACAGAAGATGATCGGCGCGATCATCATCTTGATCAGGGCAATGAAGGCGT
Organism: Methylobacterium sp. CM6241; assembly: GCF_054817845.1. Taxonomy (NCBI): domain Bacteria; kingdom Pseudomonadati; phylum Pseudomonadota; class Alphaproteobacteria; order Hyphomicrobiales; family Methylobacteriaceae; genus Methylobacterium; species Methylobacterium sp. CM6241. Next base: position 1,781,912 of record NZ_CM139246.1, on the reverse strand, counting down.
CGCCCAACCACTTGACGGACTTGCCCCATTCAGGGTGCAGATATCCGAGCAGGATGCCGAGCGCGATGGCGATCAGCACTTGGATGTAGAGGACCTTGTACCAAGGTTCGTGAGGTGTCGGTGCTGCCGGCGCGCTGCCTCCGGCATGGACGGTGGTCTGAACCATGTTCCCTCACAGGCGCCTCGTTGGGCGCACGCTCGTCTGTCTTGGCGAGACGCTAGCGAGTTTAATCCCTCGCCTCAACGCGGCTATGAGAGATAATCTTTGTTTCTCGCCGAAACCGTGAGGATGGGCTGCTTCTGTAACGCGCCGAGCTTCTGTCGCGCTACAGCATACAATCGCTGGTCATCCACTTTGCCGGATCTGCCCGGTGCTGCCGGGTCCTCGCGAGGAGCCCGGAGATGGGCATGACCACCTCCGGTACCAAGGGTTCAGGTCTGCGGAGTACGACGGGGACGCACGGTCCAGCGCTCGAATTCGGCGGCCGGATCGTCGTCGCGTGCAGGAGCGCGGGACGGTTGAGACGCGCCCAGAGCCTGCGACAGGCTCTCGATGACGTCGTCGATGCGGGCATCGGTGCGGATCGGAGTGTCCGTCGCGGTCTCCTCCGCCGCGGCGGGCTCTTCCCGACGCTCCTCGCTCCGTTCCTCAACGACGGGTTGCGGTGCGGGCTCTTCCACCGGGATGGCCGCAGGAGCGGCCGCCTTGGCAGCCAGGGCTGCAGCGCGGCGGTTCGCCCGAAGGGTCGCCTCGTCCTCACCGGCCTTCGGCGGCGGGGCATTGAAGCGGCCGAAGCCGAAGCGCGGTTCGAGCAGATCGAGGATCGCTTCGAGGGCGGCGTTGTTCAGGGGAACCTCGCCGGTTTGCGGCACACCCTGGATCGCCACGGAATGGCGGTCATAGGCGGAATTCTCGGTGACGTCGTCGCCGAACCAGGCCGGGGGCACGAAAGCGGCGGCCTGGGCGGGGTCGTCGAACACGACGCTGAGCAGGTCGAGGGCGCCCGGTGTCGCGTAGCGGTCGACGAGCGCCTCGCGGCCGTTGCCGAGCGCGAGCACGGCGCGGTCGTAGATCGCCTTGCCGGAGCAGACATCCAGAAGGGCATCGCCGTGGGCGCGGGGAACGTCGGTCCGCTCCTCGCTCGACGTTCCGTCCGGCGCCGTCGTGACGAGGACGAGATGGCAGTTCTGGCCATCGACGCGGACATAGGAGGTGCGACCGGCCTGGGGAGCGAAATAGCCCTCGGTGATCTTCGAACCGCCGCGCTCCTTGCGGATCAGGCGGACGAGCGAAGGCGCGACCAGAAACCGACGAACGACACTCATGTATTCTCTCCCCCCGGATCGGCTCATCATGGCAAGCACTCCTCCGGAGCGCCGCGCCACGGGCGCAACGTCAGCGCCGTTCGAAGCCATACCCTGTTTCGGCAGCGACGGAATGCCCGGCCTGTGGAAACCGGCCGGCACGAACCGTCCGAATTCGATCGTTTTCCCGCCTCGCACCGCCGACGGCACACAAAGGGGAAGACCACTTCCCTTCGACTAAGAAAAAATGGGACTAAATCAAGGCCGCTCTCGTAAGCCCGGCCCCGATTTTTATCCTTTTATACCAATGAGCTCACGCATTCGGCTCGAAACGCAGTGAAATGCCGTTCATGCAATAACGCAGCCCCGTCGGCGCCGGGCCATCATCGAAGACGTGGCCGAGATGACCTTTGCAGCGGGCGCAGTGCACTTCGGTCCTCACCATCCAGTGGCTCCGGTCGGTCGTCGTCTCCACCGCGCCGTCGATGGGATCGAAGAAGCTCGGCCAACCGGTGCCGGATTCGAATTTCGTGCTGTTCTCGAATAACGGGGCATCACAGCCGGCGCAGTGGAACGTGCCGGGACGCTTCTCGGCATTGAGGCAGCTCGTGCCCGCCCGCTCCGTGCCGTGCTCGCGCAGGACACGGTACTGGTCCGGCGTCAGGATCGCGCGCCACTCGGCCTCGCTGCGCTGGACGGTGCCTGACTGGGTCTCGCTCATGATGGCCTCCGGTTCCTCGGGATAGGCTGGAGAAATAGGACTCCCGAGGCCGTCCCGCACCCTGTCACGCAGCCGCGCCGACCGTGTCCGCCATCCGTGCCTCGCGGTCGCCCATGGGCTTTTCTGGGCCCGTCGTCGTGTCCCGAGCGGTCTGATGCTCCATTTCGGCATTGATCTCGGCGCCCAGGAGCACGATCGTCGTAGAGATCCAGATCCAGGTCATGAAGCCGATGGCGGCACCGAGCGAACCGTAAGTCTCGTTGTAATTGCCGAAGCTGCCGACATACCACGAGAACAGGATGGAGGCGGCGAGCCAGAGGATGCCCGCCACAGCGCCACCGGTGCCGACCCAGCGCCAGCGCGGCCGCTCGCGGCTCGGGCCATAGCGGTAGAGCAGCGAGAGGCCGCCGAGGAGGACGACGAGCAGGAAGGGCCAGCGCAGCAGGGCGATGAGCCTCGCCCCCTGCCCGAACCCGAAGAAGTTGAAGATCACCGGCAGCACGACGATGCTGATGAGCGCGAGGATGGTGAACAGGAGCGCCCCGACGGTGAAGGTCAGGGAGCGCAGGTTCAGCATCACGAAGGAGCGCTTCTCGTCTTCCTCGTAGACCACGTTCAGGGCATCGAACATCGCCTTCATGGCGGCGTTCGCGCTCCAGAGCGACAGGACGAGGCTGGAGAAGAACGTCAGTCCCAGCGTGCCGTTATCCTTGGCGGCGATCCGCTTCACCTGCTCGCCGATGATGTCGATGGCGCTAGAGGGCAGCACGCCCTGCATGCTGGAGAGGTGCTCGTTGATGGCGCCGACATCGGCCACGAGGCCGTAGCAGGAGACCAGGGCGGCGATGGCCGGGAACAGCGACAGCAGGGTGAAGAACGTGACCCCGGCGGCGACCGCGAGCACGCGGTCCTTGTTGAATTCCAGATAGACGCGGACGGCGATGTCCTTCCAGCCGGCGCGGGTGATCTCGGTCGGACTGTCTGCGGCACGACCGCGATGGACCTGTGTCGCCGCCACCCATTCGGCGCTGCGCCCGCTATGTGAACGGGCGCCTTCGTCGCGGCGCGGCTCGGGCGGTTCGCCCTCACGCCTGGCGCCGCGCGACCGCGGTGCCAGCGACAGGGCGACGAGCGCCGCTCCCATCGCCAGAGTCCAGACCATCGAATGGGTGGAGCCCGGCTCCGTAGGCTCGGGACGGTGAGGCTGAGACGAAGACATGACGGCAACCGGTACGGAGACGGCGCGAGCTTGGCCGTTCGATGACGAGAACCGCCGGCCCGCCAAAGCGTTCCGCCGTCTTGCCCCTCAGCGGCGGTAGAGTTCCGCATGCGCTTCGCGCAGCAGGTTCTTCTGTACCTTGCCCATGGCATTGCGCGGCAATTCGTCGGCGAAGAGCACACGCTTGGGGCATTTGAACCGAGCGAGGCGCCCTTCGAGGATGCGGAGGATCTCCTGCTCCCCCGGCGCGTCCGGGCGGGCGACCACGATCGCCGTGACGCCCTCGCCGAAATCCGCATGGGCGAGGCCGATCACGGCGGATTCGACGACGCCCGGAAGCGCATCGATCTCGTTTTCGACTTCCTTCGGATAGACGTTGTAGCCACCGGTGATGATGAGATCCTTGCCGCGCCCGACGATGTGGACGTAGCCGCGCTCGTCGACCTTGCCGAGATCGCCGGTGATGAAGAACCCGTCCGCCTTGAATTCGGAGGCCGTCTTCTCGGGCATGCGCCAATAGCCCTGGAACACGTTCGGGCCCTTCACCTCGATCATCCCCACCGTATCGGCGGGCAAGGCCCGTCCCGTCTCGGGATCGACCACCCTGAGCGAAACGCCCGGCAGGGGCAGGCCCACCGTGCCGGCGATGCGCTCGCCCTCGTAGGGGTTCGAGGTGTTCATGTTGGTCTCGGTCATGCCATAGCGTTCGAGGATGGCGTGGCCGGTACGGGCCTGCCAGTCCCGGTGCGTCTCGGCCAGAAGCGGGGCCGAGCCGGAGACGAACAGGCGGATTGTCGCCGCCGCCTCGGGGGTCAGGCCCGGCTCCTTGAGGAGGCGCGTATAGAAAGTCGGCACGCCCATCATCGAGGTCGCCCGGCCCATCAAGGCGAGCACCTGCTTCGGGTCGAATTTCGGCAGGAAGATCGCCGTGGCCCCAGCCAGCAGCACGATGTTGGTAGCCACGAACAGGCCGTGGGTGTGGAACACCGGCAGGGCGTGGATCAGCACATCGTCGGCGGTGAAACGCCAGGCCTCCACCAGGGTGACGGCGTTGGAGGCGAGGTTGTCGTGGCTGAGCATGGCGCCTTTCGAGCGCCCGGTCGTGCCCGAGGTGTAGAGGATCGCCGCCAGATCGTCGGGCCCGCGTTCCACATCCGCGAAGTCGATGCCGGCCGCGTCCGCCGCCTCCGCCATGGTGCCGCGTCCCGCCCCGTCGAGGGTGCGCAGAGAGGAGACCTTCGCCTCGGCGGCGACGGGTTCCAGGGCAGCGAGCCGGGCGGGATCGCAGACGAACAGGGACGCCTCGGCATCCGAGAGGAAATACGCGATCTCGGGGGCCGTGTAGGCGGTGTTGAGCGGCAGGAAGACGGCACCCGCCCGAACCGCGCCGAGATAGAGGAACACCACTTCGGCGCTCTTCTCGACCTGGACGGCGACCCGGTCGCCCGTCTTCACCCCGAGCGCCTTGAGGGCGGAGGCATAGGCGGCCGAACGCTCGAGCATGTCCGCATAGGTGATCCGCGCGCCGTCGCCGGTCTCGATGAAGGTCCGGGAGGCGGGATCGGCGGGCAGGCTCGCCCGGATGAGGTCGAAGAGATGGTTACGCATGACGTCGTCCAACCGTGATCGAACCGACAGCCGTGGCCGGACGACGCCCCGAAATCAAGCCTCGGCCAGGGCGACGGCGCGAATCGGCGGCAGGTTGGACCTCAGTTCGCGGCTCACGGTGCTCGATGCCGCCACCGTGCCGAGATTGGCATAGGTTTCGTGGTTCTTCTCGATGGCTGAGAGATCGTAGAGGTAATTGACCATCAGCCCGCGCGACTGGCTCAGCCCCTTGGGCGAAACGTCGCCGAGGAAGTTCAGCCGCTCCAGCCGCGCGCCATTGCCGAGATGGAAGCGCGCCACCGGGTCGAGGGGCTTGCCGCGCTCGTTCTTCGCGCGGAGGAAATAGGCGGCGGCCGCCGGGATCAGGGCCTTCTTCACCGCATCGGCCCTGGCCTTGTCGGCGTGCCAGCCCGGCTCGTCGATGGCCCGCAACGCCTCGATATCGTCGCGCGTCAACCCCTGCGGCGAATCCGAGCGGCGCTCGCGGTCGAGCCAGGCGGAGAAGCCGGGCACCGGCGACAGGGTCACGAAGGTCTTGAGGCTCGGGATCTCGCGGGCGAGATCCTCAACCACCTGCTTGATCAGGAAATTGCCGAAGGTGATTCCAGCCAACCCCTTTTGACAGTTCGAGATCGAGTAGAAGATGGCCGTGGTGGCGGCACGCGTCGGAAGCAGCTCGCGCTCATGCGCCAGGATCGGCGCGATGGCCGGGGCAATGCCGCCGGTAAGCGCCACTTCGACGAAGATCAGCGGCTCGTCCTGCAGGGCCGGATGGAAGAAAGCGAAGCAGCGTCTGTCCGACGGCTCGATGCGCCGGCGCAGCTCGTCCCAGCCGGCGATCTCGTGCACGGCCTCGTAACGGATGATCTTCTCCAGGATATGGGCCGGCGTGGTCCAGTCGATATGGCGCAGAACCAGGAAGCCCCGGTTGAACCATGAGGCGAAGAGATGCTCGAAATCGCTGTCGAGACTGTCGACGGCGTCGATGAGGTCGTGATCCGCCTCGCTGCCCCGCAACTCCTTGCGCAGGGCGAACAGGTCCTCGCGCATCCGCACCAGAGCGAGGGTGCCGTTGCGGGCGAGGTTGAGGCGGCGGATGAGTTCCTGGCTGCGCGGCTCGGCCGCCACGTGCAGGACGCCGAGCGCGGCGCGGGTCGGGTCGCGGCGATAGGCGGCGATGGCATCGTCCACCGCTTCATGGTCGGCCCCGAACACGGTGGCAACGCCCTGGAGGAAGACGAGACGCTCGGGCTTTGCCAGGCTCGAATAGCGCTCCAGGATCAGGCGGGCGAGCGCCACGCCGGAGGCTTCGCCGCGCCTGGAGATCAGGTCTTCACAGAGCTTGATCAGCTCCTGCGCGTTGGCCCTCGCGGCGAGGTCGCCGCGACCGATGCCGATGAGATCACGACCACGGTCGCTGATGGTCTGAAGCAGGTCGCCGAAAAACGAAATCGCCGCCATGGCTCGCCGCCTGCCCCAAAAACCCTGTCACCCGGCTAGGGTGATGCCGGCCCCGCGGACCGCAGCCTTGCATGGCCGTCAGTCTATGATGCGGGGCGACCGAGGACCAGGGTCTTGAAAGCGGGTCCATGCCGCAGCCGCAGCCCGACCTGTGATCGAGACCATGGCTGTGGCATCGTCCTGCTCGAGACTATGCAAAGACGGATCAAGACGAGATTCCGTGTCTCAGGCTTGTGCGGCCTCGATGGCGACACGATCCGCCCGCTCGCGCCAATCCTCGACACCGTGCTGGCGCGCGAAACGAAGTTCCGCCGCACGCTGAGCACGACGCGGATCGCGCGCGCGAGAGATCTCGACCGATCCGATGGTGAACGGCACGCCGAGGATTTGCTTTGCGAAACTGACGCGGTAATTCGGCATTCCAAACTCCGTTGTCGACACGCGATGCTTGTCACCGGGACTTGGGACCGACTCGTCTCGACAGTCGAGACTGTGGCAGAACGACTTGGCTCCTGCCAAGTGGGACTCCACCGGAACGACGCACCAAGTCATTGTCCGGTAACAATTCGTATATGGGGATCGGTGCATCCGATGGAAGGTCGGGGCCCGCGTCGGCCGTCCGACGCGGCTGGGACCATTTCGCGCGGCCGCGGGTTGCCCCCGCGCGCCGCCACCCCTAACCGAGGGCACGGCTCTCCCGTCGCTCACGGACCCGCCCACCGAATGACGTACAATCCATCGCTTTTTCATCGACTTGGCGCGACGGGCGGCACCGTTCCGGTGCACGCCTGACCATGCAACCCGAGACCGCTTCCAGCCACGGCTTCACCGCCAAGGCGCGCTTCGGCCTGACCCTGATCGCCGGGGGCGCCGTCGCCAACATCTACTACAACCAGCCTCTCCTCGCGGTTCTGGTGAGCGAGTTCGGCGAGCGCGCCGCCCTCCTCGTTCCCACCGCTTGCCTCGTGGGCTACGGCCTCGGCATTCTCGGCCTCGTCCCGCTGGGCGATGCCTGGCCGAGGCGGACTCTGATCGTGGCGCAGTTACTCGGCCTGAGCGTGGCGCTCCTCGGCGCCGCCCTGGCAACGAACCTCGCCTTTCTGACGCTTGCCTGCCTCCTCATCGGATTCCTCTCCTCCGCGGCGCAGCAGGCGGTGCCCTTCGCCGCCGAACTCGCCCCGGATGAGAGTCGCGGCCGGATGGTCGGGCAGGTGATGACGGGCCTCCTCACCGGCATTCTCCTCGCCCGGACGGTGAGCGGCTTCGTCGGCGCGCATTTCGGCTGGCGTGCAGTGTTCTTCGCCGCCGCTGTCGTTGCCCTGGCCATCGCGTTCGTGGCAGCGACGACCCTCCCGAAGGTCAAGCAGACGAAGCCTCTGCGCTACCGCGCGCTGATGCTGTCGATCCTACATCTGGTGAAGACGCAGCCGATCCTGCGCAATGCCAGCCTCTCGCAGGGATTGTTGTTCGCCAGTTTCAACGCGTTCTGGGCGACCCTGGCCCTGCTGGTGGAAGCTCCGCCCTTCGATCTCACCGCTGCCGGGGCCGGCCTGTTCGGGGTGATCGGGGTCTGCGGCGCCTTCGTCGCCCCCCTCTCCGGACGCTACACCGACCGGAAGGGCGCCCGTCCGGTGGTCGTCACCGGTGGTGCGCTCGTCCTCGCGTCGTTCCTGGTTCTGTGGCTGGGAGGAGAGGTTTCGCTGGTAGCAGTCGCCATCGGCGTGCTCCTCATCGATATCGGCATCAACGGCGCGCTCATTGCCAACCAGACCCGGGCCTATGCCCTCGTCCCGGGCGCCAGGGGCCGGATCAACACCGTGCTGTTCACGGTGATGTTCGTGTTCGGTGCGCTGGGCGCCTTCGCCGGCTCGCAGGCCTTCCTCATGGCGGGGTGGCCCGGTGTCTGCGCGGTGGGCGCCCTCCTCTCGGGGGCGGGCCTTCTCGTGTCGATCGGCGACCGGTCGCGGTCGAAGCCCGCCTGATCAGGCGGGTTTGAGCACGCGGGACAGGCGGCACCATTCGCCCTTGTCCGCCGGCAGGCCGAAACGCAGCCATCGCGGGTTGGCCTCGAACCGGCGGACATAGATGCCCGCCTCGCCGAGGCGTCGGAACAGGCCCGGCGCATCGTCGAACTCGGCCGTGCGGAAAAGGCAGGTGCCGCCGACGACACGCCCTCCCCGACAGGCCAGAAGCCGGTCGAGACGCAATGAATCGGCATGGCGGGCAAGGGCGGCCTCGCGCAGCCAGGGCGTATCGGCCAAGGCCGTGCGGCCGATGGCGAGCGCCGGCCCCGGCACCGCCCAGGGTCCCAGCGCCTGCGCGATCCGCCGGGCGAGCAAAGATTCGGTGAGGGCGAAGCCGAGACGGATGCCGGCGAGGCCATAGGTCTTACCGAAGGAGCGCAGCACGATCAGCCCCGGCCCCACACGGGGCGCAACGGATTCGACCTCTTCGAGATCGATGAAGGCCTCGTCCACGACGAGCCACCCGCCGCGCCGTGCGAGGCGTCCCGCGAGATCGAGGAGGGCGGAGGCCTCCCAGGTCCGACCATCGGGATTGTTGGGGTTGACCACGACGACGACGTCCGCCTCCTCGGCCTGCGCCGGATCGGTCACCGTCGCGACTGCGTGGCCGCCCCGGAGCCAGGCAGCCTCGTGCTCGGCATAGGTCGGGCCGATGACGGCCACCCGCGAAGGGGGCCTCAGGCGAGGCAGCGTCTCGATGAGGATCTGCGTGCCGGGCGCCGCGACCAGATGGTCCGGATCGGCGACGCCATAGGCGCGGGCGGCGGCGGCGAGCAGAGCGTGGAGGTCGGCACGTGAAGGAAGCCGCCGGAACGTGCTGGCGTCCAACGGCGGACAAGGATACGGGACCGGATTGATCCCGGTGGAGAGGTCGATCCAGGGTTGTTCGGCGTGCGGGAACAGCGCCCCGGCGGCATCGAGATCGCCGCCATGGGCGATGGGCCGAATCCCCTCGCCCGCCTCCTCGCTTCCGCTCATCGGGCCTCCGTCGCGCTCCCGCCCACCAGCCTGGATCCCCTCCGCGAACCGATGACCTGGACCGCTCTCTTCCATCCGCCGGATACGCTCGTGGTGTTGGGCCTCGCCCTCGCCACCGAGGCGGCGGCCGGCTATCCGGACCGGCTCTACAGGGCGCTGGGCCATCCTGTCACCTGGATCGGCTGGGTGATCGCCCTGCTCGACCGGTCCCTCAATACCGGTAGCGAGGCGAGACGGCGCGCGGCCGGGATAGTCGGCCTTCTCGCCCTCCTGGCGGTCGTCGGGGCGGTATCGATCGCGGCGACGACTCTGGCCGCCGCGGCCGGTCACCTGCCTGCCCTGATCCTGCTCGGCCTCGTCTGCGCGTCCCTGCCGGCGCAGCGCAGCCTCCACGATCATGTCGGCCGTGTCTCTTCGGCGCTCCGCTCCGAGGGGCTGGCTGGCGGGCGGCGCGAAGTCGCGATGATCGTGGGGCGCAACCCGGAGAGCCTCGACGAAGCCGGCATCTGCCGCGCCGCCATCGAGAGCCTATCGGAAAACTTCTCTGACGGCATCGTGGCGCCCGCGTTCTGGATCGGGACCGGGGGCCTGCCGGGGGGCGCGCTCTACAAGGCGATCAACACTGCCGACAGCATGGTCGGCCATCGCACGCCCCGCCACGAATCCTACGGCTGGGCCTCGGCCCGCCTCGACGACCTCGTCAACCTCCCGGCCTCTCGGCTCTCGGCGGGGCTGATCGCGGCGGCCGCCCTCCTCCATCCCGGCGCCTCCGCGGCGGGTGCGTACCGGGCCGTCCGGCGCGATGCGGGCAAGCACCGCTCGCCCAATGCCGGCTGGCCCGAGGCCGCAATGGCGGGCGCGCTCGGCCTGAGGCTGGCGGGGCCGCGCATGTACGGCTCCGAGATCGTCGACGATTCCTGGATGGGCGACGGACGGGCGAAGGCGGGCCCTCATGATGTGGAGCGAGCGCTGGCCCTATATCGCATCGCCTGCGCGCTGCTTTTCGGATGTGTCGTCCTTGGCGCATCGATACTCAAAGTTATTTTTCCGTAATTCCGATCACCGACATTCGAAGGGGCACGCGGCAATGACACGGACTGGTCTTCTGGCGATGCTCCTCCTTCACGGACCCGCCGCGCCGGCCTTGGCAGCGGGGGGAGCCCAGCACGACCTCGTGCCCGTCGATCCGCCCTACACGATGACGTCCGGCCTGAAAGGCAAGGACGGCAAGCCCGCCAAGGACATCAGCGGCATTGCCTGCATGCCCCCACGGGAGGGCAAACGCCGGTGCCTCGTGGTCAACGACGAGAATACCGGCGCGCAATTCATCACCATCGACGGGCACACGATTACGCCCGGTGCCGATATCGACCTCGTCGGCGGCGGACCGAGCCCGAACACCCTGGGAACCCCGCCCTCGAAGAACGGATGCTCGGGCGGCGAGGGCAAGTTCGACGATCTCGACGGCGAAGGCGTCGCCTATGCCGCCCCGTATTTCTACGTGGTCGGTTCGCATGGCTGCTCGCGCGGCAAGGCGAAGTTCAAGCTCTCCACCTTCGTGCTGGCGCGCATCAGGGTCGACGCGGCCGGCGAGCCGGTGGGACCGAATGCGGTCGAGACCACCTACCGCCTCGGTGACGCCCTCGGCCTGGCAGAGACTGTCAGCGCCTACTACACGCAGGATCTCCAGACCGATGACGGCGACGCGACGCCCAACGGCCTCAATATCGAGGGCGTCGCCGTCGATGGAACGCGCCTGTTCGCCGGGTTGCGTGCGCCGTCCCATGACGGCAAGACCTTCATCGTCGAGGTGGATGTCGGGGCTCTCTTCGCCCAGGGGCACGAGCCGCTCAAGGCTGCCCCTCAGGTGATCCCCCTCACGGTCGGGCGTGGGGCCGGGATCCGCGATCTCGCCATCCTGCCCGACGGGCGGCTCCTCGTCCTCACCGGGCCGGCTCAGGGGCAGACCGACGTGCCCTACAGCCTGTTCGCGGCCGGAGCCTCCACCAACGCGAAGCTCGAGCCGATCGGCCATCTCACCGGGGCGGAAAAGGGCGCCAAGGCGGAGGGCGTCGCGGTGCTGGGCGACAAGCGAATCCTGGTGATGTTCGACAGCGTCAAGGATGGCGGACCGCTCGAATACAAGCTCCCCTGACAGCCTTTGTCGTTCAGGCGGCGTGTGGGGCGACGACCCGCGCGGCGACGCTGCGGCGGACGGCGTCCCGGCGGAGGGCGGACACAACCACGACTATCGAGCTCGCCCCATAGGCGAGTTTGAGCGCGGGCCCAGGCAGCACCACGGTGGGCAGCCAGGAGCTCAGCCCCGTCTCACGAGTGATGCGCGTCTGCCTCCGGCGGCGACGGCATCATGGGCTGCTTCCTCACGGCTCGCTCCTAGCGCGGAAGCTCGATCGGTCGAGCCTATGCTGAGGAACTGCTAGCGCGCCAAGGCGAACAGTCGGTCGCAATCGACATGCGCCTCGACATGGCGCGCGAGGGCATCGAGGACACGTTCGACCTCGCCCTCGTAGGAATGACCGTCGGAGGCCGCTCCCAGGCGCGCGAGCCAGGCGGCCCGCTGCCGGTCGTCGGCGAAGAGGCCGTGAACGTAAGTGCCGCAGACCCGCCCGTCGCCAGAGACCGACCCGTCCACCCGTCCGTCGGCGAAGCGCAGAAGCGGCGTCACGGTGTCCACACCGGCCGTGTCGCCCACATGCATCTCGTAGCCGCTGAACGGCAGGTCGTCGGCGAGGCTCCGCCCGCTCACCGCCTCGAGGCGCTTCAACGGGGTCATCACCGTATCGACCTCCAGCAGGCCGAGCCCGGCGACACTGCGCGGCTCGCCCTCGATCCCGTGCGGATCGCTCAAGGTGCGGCCGAGCATCTGGTAGCCGCCGCAGAGGCCGAGCACGTGGCCGCCCCGGCGCAGATGCGCGCGGATGTCGATGTCCCATCCCTCGCGACGGAGGGCGTCGAGATCGTCGATCGTGGTCTTCGAGCCCGGCAGCAGGACGAGGGCGACGTCGCCCGGAATCGCCTCGCCGGACCGGACCAGCACGACCTCCACCTCCGGCTCCGCCCGTAGCGGATCGAGGTCGTCGAAATTGGCGATGCGAGGGAGAACCGGCACCGCGACGCGAATGCGCGTCCGGCCGGAGGAGGCGGAACCGGCGAGCCCCAGCGCATCCTCGGCGGGCAGGCGCGCGGCCCCTGGGAAATGCGGCACGAGGCCGAGGGCGGGCCAGCCGGTGGCCGTGGCGACGATCTCCATGCCGTCGGCGAACAGGCTCGGGTCGCCGCGAAAGCGGTTGACGAGGAAGCCCACGATCATCGCCGCATCCTCGGGCGCGATCACCGCCTTGGTGCCGACGAGGCTGGCGATGACGCCGCCCCGGTCGATGTCGCCGAGCAGGATCACGGGCGTGTCGGTGGCCCGCGCAAAGCCCATATTGGCGATGTCGCCCCGTCGCAGGTTGACCTCGGAGGCCGAGCCGGCCCCCTCGACGATGACGAGATCGGCCTGGCCCTTCAGGTGATCGAAGCTCTCCAGCACGGAGGCCAGGAGGCGCGGCTTCCAGGCCTGGTAATCTCGCGCCTTCGCGGTGCCGACCATCCGGCCCTGCACCACCACCTGCGAGCCGGTCTCGCTCTGGGGCTTCAGCAGGACCGGGTTCATGTGGATGGAAGGCGCCACCCCGCAGGCCCGCGCCTGCAGCGCCTGGGCCCGGCCGATCTCGCCGCCATCGGCGGTAACGGCCGCGTTGTTGGACATGTTCTGCGGCTTGAACGGTCGCACGGCGAGGCCGCGCCGCGTGAAGGCGCGGCACAGGCCGGCCACGATCAGCGACTTACCGACATCCGAGCCGGTGCCCTGGATCATGAAGGCGCGGGCAGTCATGCGATCGGGTCTCGTCCGGTGTGCCGAGGGGCGTTGGCGTGCCCTAGCACGGCCGCGTCAGGGCCGCGACGGCGGGCCGGCGACGCAGGCGGGATCGAGAGGCCGCGCGGCCCGGCGGAAATCGAGGATGGCGGAGGCGTAGGTCTCGACGACCTCCGAGAACGGCACCCGCTCGGCCGTGAACAGCACGGCGCGATGACTGAACAGCCGGTCCGGAATCGCGAGCGGCGCGCAGGCGGGATCGGGCGGGGCCGCCTGGTCCCAACCGGGCGGCAGAGGCTGCCAGAGACGGTCCGCCCCTATGGTCTGGCGGGTGGTGCCCAGCGCCTGGACCGCCCTGCCAAAGGGCGTGTCGGTCGTCTCCAGCAGGCGGTTCATATCCGGGTTCAGCCGCTCCGGCACATACCAATTGTCCGCCTCCGACAGGACGTGAACGCCGCAGGCGAGCCGGACCCGGCGATATTTCAGGACAGTTTCGGGTCCGGCGGCGAGGCGGCGGCGCGTCTCTTCCGAGGCGGGCTTGTCCACATCGCGCAGGAGGGTCGCCGTGAGCCGCGGGTCCGTCGCCATGCCGTGCTCGGAGCACCAGCCTTCGAGGGTCGCGGTGGCGCTGCGGCTCGCCAGGAGCCGCGCATTGAGCCCCTCCATCACCGCCAGCGCCTCGACCCGGCCGAGATAGGTGTCCGGCCAGGATGTGACGGATTGGGCGGACGCCGCCGACATGGTGGCGAAAAGACCGAGCGAGAAGAAGGCCGTCCGCATCAGAATTCGATCCCCTCCTGCGCCTTCACGCCGGCCGAGAAATGGTGCTTCACGCTGCCCATCTCGGTGACGAGGTCGGCGGCCTGGATGAGGGCCGGCTTGGCGTTGCGGCCGGTGACGATGACGTGGAGGTCGGGCCGGCGCGCCCGGAAAGCCGCCACCACGGCGTCGATGGGCAGATAATCGTAGCGCAGGGCGATGTTGAGTTCGTCGAGGAGGACGAGGCGGATGGTCGGGTCGGCCATCAGCTCCTCGGCCTTGGCCCAGGCATGCTCGGCCGCCGCGATGTCGCGGGCCTTGTCCTGCGTCTCCCAGGTGAAGCCCTCGCCGAGCGTATGCCATTCGATCCGGTCGCCGAAAGCCTTCAGCGCGTGCTTCTCGCCCGTATCCCACCCCCCCTTGATGAACTGGACCACGCCGACCCGCCAGCCATGGCCGAGCGCCCGCAGGACGAGGCCGAGCCCGGCCGTGGTCTTGCCCTTGCCAGGGCCGGTATTGACGATGAGCAGGCCCTTCTCGATCGTCTTGGCCGCGACCTCGGCGTCCTGGACGGCCTTGCGCTTCTCCATCTTCTCACGGTGCCGTTCGGCCTCCGGGTCGCTCGTGTCTGAAACGCTCATGCGCTCGCTCCGGGTTGGGGTTTCACGATCATCGGCAGTCCCGCCACCATGAACACCACATGGTCGGCCCGCGCGGCGAGGCGCTGGTGCAGGCGCCCGGCCACGTCACGGAAGCGGCGCGCGAGCGCGTTGTCCGGCACGATGCCGAGACCGACCTCGTTGCCGACGAGCACCACCGGCCCCGGCGCGCGGCCGCAGGCCTCGATCAGGGCAGCGCTCGCCGCCTCGATATCGGCCTCGGACAGGATCAGGTTGGTCAGCCACAGGGTCAGGCAATCGACGAGCACCGGCCCTGTCGCCGCAGCGACGGCCTCGGCCAGGTCGATCGGCACGTCCCGGGTGATCCAATCCGCCGAGCGGCGCGACCGGTGAAGGGCGACGCGCTCCCGCATCTCGTCGTCCCAGGCCTGCGCGGTGGCGAGGTAGAGCCACGGCGCGGGGCAGGCTTCGATCAGGCGCTCCGCGTGCAGGCTCTTGCCCGAGCGCGCGCCACCGAGGACCAGTGTCATTCTTGGAGAAGGCTGCCGCATGGCTCCCTTTAGCGCGAAACCGCCCTGCCCCGTCAAAGCCGGTAAAACGCTTTGGCGGCGCGTTGTCAGCGGTCGCGCGAGCGCGTAGAAGCGAGGTTCGGACGGTGCCCCGGCGACGGGGTGAAAAGGGAATGCGGTGAGGGCTCGCGCCTGAAACCGCAGCTGCCCCCGCAACTGTGAGCGGAGACGGGCCTGCCATCGGCCACCGGAGCGATCCGGGAAGGCGGCAGGACCGGATGACCCGCGAGCCAGGAGACCTGCCTTCCGAAGGGGACATTGTCCTCCCGCTCTATCCTCGAACGCCGCCGGCGGGGCGGCCGGAGACCTGACACGATGACCACGAACACCCTCGTCCTCACCGGCACCCGCAGCAACGAGCGTCTCGGCGCGGTGCTCATGGCCGCTTTCCTCGGCCTCGGGCTCGTCTTCATGGCCGGCTTCGCCCCGGCGATGGCGCTGCACAACGCGGCCCACGATTTCCGGCACGCCCAGAATTTCCCCTGCCACTGACCGCCTCGCGCTCAGCCAGGACCTGATTTCATGATGATCCGACTCGTGTCGGCGGCCCTGGTCGCCGGCTTTCTGGCGGCTGTCGTCGCCACGGGCTTGCAGCTCGCCCTCACCTCGCCGCTGATCATCGCGGCCGAGCGTTACGAGAGCGGCGAAGCCACGGCGCCGGCCGCGCTATGGATGCCGCGCAGCGCCTCCCCGGCCTCCCTCATCGTGCCCGTCCATTCGGGCCACGACCATGGCGGCAAGGACCATGGCGGCAAGACGGACGGTGTCGAAGGCGGCGAGGTCGCTCCGGCCTGGCAGCCCGGCCCTGGCCTTCCCCGGATGGTCTTCACCGCCCTCGCGACCCTGGTCGGCGGCGTCGGCTACGCCCTGTTACTGGGCGCGGCTCTCATTGCCTGTGGGCGCGAGCCGAGCCCTGAAACCGGCCTGCGATTCGCCATCGCGGGGTTCCTCGCCGTGGCCCTCGCCCCGGCCCTCGGCCTGCCGCCGGAACTGCCCGGCATGGAGGCGGCCCCGCTCGCCGAACGCCAGTTCTGGTGGATCATGACCGCGGCCGCCACCGCCATGGGGCTCTACCTCATCGCGATCCGCCGCTCCTCCATCGCCATTGCTGGAGGGCTCGTGCTTCTCGTCGCGCCGCATCTAGCCGGAGCGCCGGAGACGAGCCACACCGCCTCCGCCCTTCCCCCGGGCTACGCGGCCCAATTCGCCGCTCGGTCGCTGGGCATCGCCTTCGTGTTCTGGGCGGTGATCGGCCTCGCCTTCGGCTGGGCCTGGAACAGCGTCGGGCGCAAGAGCCCGGCGACGTCGCATGCCTGACGAGGACATCCAGGCCGGCAGCCCGGTCGTACTCTACGTCTGCGCCACCTGTCGCACGGCCGGCGACACGTCCGAGCCCCGCGCCGGGGCCCGCCTCGTCTCGGCGCTGCGCGATGCGGTGACGGAAGCCGCCATCGAGGGCATCGCGGTCGAGAGCGTGGAGTGCCTGTCGGTCTGCAAGCGCCCCTGCACCGTCGCCGTGGCTTCCGAAGGCCGCTGGACCTACGTCTACGGGGATCTCGACCCGGTCGAATCCGCCAGAACCATCCTCGCGGGCATCGGCCTGTACGCGGAGACGCCCGACGGCATCGTGCCCTGGAAGGCGCGGCCGGAAGCGTTCCGCAAAGGCGTCGTCGCCCGCATTCCCCCGTTTCCTCCGCACCGCGCGGACAGAATTCCGGACGCCGCCGAATGAGCATCGTCGAGAAGATCCCCTGCACCATCGTCACCGGCTTCCTCGGAGCCGGGAAGACGACCCTCGTCCGTCACCTCGTGGAGAATGCCGGCGGTCGTCGGCTCGCCATCATCGTCAACGAGTTCGGCGATATCGGCTTCGACGGATCGTTCCTGGCCGCCTGCGGCATCGAGGGTTGCCAGGACGAGGACATCGTGGAACTCGCCAATGGCTGCATCTGCTGCACCGTGGCGGACGATTTCGTCCCGGCCCTGAACAAGCTCCTCGACCGCGCCGACCCGCCGGAGCACATCCTCATCGAGACGTCCGGTCTCGCTCTGCCGAAGCCCCTGGTCCAGGCTTTCCACTGGCCGGCGATCCGCTCGCGGGTGACAGTGGACGGGGTGATCGCGGTGATCGATGGTCCGGCCGTGGCGGCCGGCTTCTTCGCCGACGATCCAGAGGCTCTCGCCGCCCAGCGCGCCGACGATGCCAGCGTCGATCACGACAACCCGCTGGAAGAGGTGTTCGAGGACCAGCTCCTCTGCGCCGACCTCGTGGTGATGAACAAGGCCGACCTCCTCGACGACGCCGGCAAGGCCAAGGTCCGCGCCGAGGTGGAGCGCCAGCTGCCGCGCGCGGTGAAGATGGTCGAGGCCGAGCATGGCCGCCTCGATCCGCGCGTGATCCTCGGTCTCGGTGCCGCCGCCGAGGACGATCTCGACGCCCGCCCCTCGCATCACGGCGAGGGCGAGGACCACGATCACGACGATTTCGCCTCCGTGGCCATTGCCGTGCCTGCCACGGCGAGCGCCGAGGATCTGGCCTCCCGCGTCGCCCGCGCCACCGAGACCAGCGGCGTCCTGCGGATCAAGGGCTTCGCCGAGGTCACCGGCAAGCCGATGCGCCTCGTGGTCCAGGGCGTCGGTGCCCGTATCGCCCATCATTACGACCGCCCCTGGCGGGCGAGCGAGAACCGCGACGGCCGGCTCGTGGTCATCGGGCTGAAGGGTTTCGACCAGGGGGCGGTGGCAGCCGCCCTGGCGGGGTGAGCGCGTTGACCGCCCGACGGATCCTGGCTCACGGGTGCCGCGGCCTCGTGGCCGCGTCCGGCCTGGCGGCTCTCGCGGCGATAGCTGGCTGCTCGGATTCACGCCCACCCAAACCGGAGTTTCAGGCCTCGGACAGCCGGACGATGGCACGCCTCGCTCCGGTCGCCCGCCCGCTCGCCCAGACGAGCGATGCGAAGCTCGCCTATACCCACGACCTGACCATCGGATTACCGCCCCAGCGGGTGAACGCGCATTTCGAGGCGGCGCGCGACCGCTGCTTGAACGAGGCGGCCCTGAAATGTGTCCTCGTCGCTGCGTCCATCGACGATGGCCGCAGGCCTGCGGGCCGTCCGCAGGCGCAGGTCCAGGTCCGACTGCCGCATGAATCCGTCGCGCCCTTCATGGCCTTCGTCACGGCGCCCCTCCCCGGCGAGGCGGCGGGTGACGTCGTACTCCGGAGCCAGTCGACACGTGCCGACGATCTGACGGACGCCATCGAGGATGGCGGCCGGCGCTTGGCCCAACTCACCGCCTATCGCGCCCGGCTCGACGCGATCGCTGCACGGCCCGACCCGCGCGTGGAGGATCTGATCCGCATCGCGCAGGAATTGGCGCAGGTTCAGTCGCAGATCGAGGAAGCCGATGCCAAGCAGCGCGGCCTGAACCAGCGCGTGGACACCGAGCTCGTCTCCATCGCCCTACGCTCCGACGAGGCGCGCGCCGGGCCCCTCGCCCCCGTGGAGGAAGCCTGGGCCCAGGCGGGCCAGACCTTCGGCATGAGCGCGGGATCGGCCTTGCGCTTCGTCGTCGCCGGCCTGCCATGGTTACCGCTGGTGCTGATCGGCGTGCTTCTCCTTCGCGCGCTGTGGCGTCGGCGCGGCCGCCGAAGCGCCATGACCGAGCGGACGTCCTCCAGGGCACAGCCATGACGGCGCGCCGCCCATGCATCTGATCCGAATCGACACGGTCTCCCTCGACGAGGGCGAAGCCGCCATCGATCTGGGCCAGGCGCCCGGCGACATCGTGTTCCTGTCCTTCACCGATTCCGACCTCTCCGGCATGGCAGGTGCGCATGCGGCTGAGCGGGAGGCGGCGGCACGGGATTCGTCGGCAGCTGACGTCCCGACACTTCGGCTCGCCAAACTGGCGCGGCTGCGCCATCCGATGTCCGTCGATCTCTACGTGGACAACGTGATCGCGCGGTCGAAATTCGTGGTCATCCGCTGCCTCGGTGGCCTCGATTACTGGCGCTACGGCATTGAGCGCGCCGCCGCCGCGGCTCGCGCGAACGGCGTGAAGCTCGCCGTGATTCCGGGCTGCGACAAGCCCGATCCCCGCCTCACCGCCTTCTCGACGGTGGCTCCCGAACTGGTGGAGACACTCGAGGGCTATTGCCGCGCGGGCGGGTCCGACAACCTGCGCCGGATGATCCGGCGCCTCTCCCGCGAGATCGGGAACGCGGTCGAAGCGCTGCCGCCGGTCGCCCTGCCGCGCGGCTTCGCCTGGTGTCCGGGTTGCGGACCGGTCGCACACGAGACCGCGCTGGCCGCAGCCGGGCAGAACCGCCCCCTCGCCCTGATCCTGGTCTATCGCTCGGCCGTGCTCGGCGGCGACACCCGGCCCGTGGCCGACCTCATCGCGGCCCTCGGTGAGCGCGGCATCGGAGCCGCCACTCTCGCGGTCGCAAGCCTCAAGGACGCGCTCGCCCTCGATGCCGTGCGGGAGGCTCTGGCCGCGCGCAGCCCGGACATCGTCATCGCGGCGACGGCCTTCTCCGCGCGGGAGGATGCCGGCTTCGTCCTCGATGGCGCCGACACGCCCATCCTCCAGGCCTACACGATCGGGGCCTCACGGGAGGCCTGGGAAGCCTCGGCACGGGGGATGAACGCCGCCGACCTCGCCATGCAGGTGGCGCTTCCCGAATTCGACGGACGGCTCTCCGGTTTCCCGATTTCGTTCAAGGAGGACGGGCCGGAACTCGATGGGTTCAGCGAGCGCCGCGCCGTGTCCTTCCCGGCTGGAATCGCGGCCTTGGCCGACCGCGCCTCCGCCTGGGTGGCGCTGAAGCATCGGCCGCGTGCAGCGCGTCGCCTCGCCCTGGTCCTGTCCGACTACCCTGCCAGAGGCGGCCGGGCCGGCTTCGCCGTGGGGCTCGACACGCCAGCGAGCGCAGGAATCATCGCGGAAACGCTGCGGCGTGTCGGCTATTCGGTGGGCGACCTGCCGGAGCCGGACGCTCTGATGCGCGCGCTCACGAAGGAGGCTCCGACCTTCGCGGTGCCGTTCGCGGCCTATCGCGACTGGCTCTCCACGCTGTCACCGGACGAGAGGGACACGCTCAATCGACGGTGGGGCAAGCCGGAAGCCGACCCGGTCTGCATCGACGGGGCGTTCCGCTTCCCGATGGTCGTGGCCACTACTGCTTCCCCCCCACGACCTCATCCTGAGGTGCCGGAGCGCAGCGCCGGCCTCGAAGGAGGCTTCCAGCTGCCTCAGAGAGATCTGGAAGCCTCCTTCGAGGCCGCTGATGCGGCACCTCAGGATGAGGTCATTGGTTGGACGAGAGGACGCCTCGCCGTCTTCCTTCAGCCCGACCGTGGCCGGGCGGCGGATCGCAAGGCCGGCTATCACGACCCCGACGAGCCGCCGACCCATGCTTATCTCGCCTTCCATCTCGGATTGCGGGAAGGGTTCGACGCCCTGATCCATCTCGGCACCCACGGCACCACCGAATGGCTGCCGGGCAAGGCGGTGGCCTTGTCGCCGGCCTGCTGGCCGGCGCGGGCGATTGGGCATCTGCCCGTGATCTACCCCTTCATCGTCGACGATCCCGGCGAGGCGGCCCCCGTGAAACGCCGGCTCGGCGGCATCGCCCTTGGCCACCTCACGCCCCAGACCGAATGCGCCGGCCTGACCCCGGAGGCCGCACGGCTGCGTGAACTCGTGGAGGAATATTCCTCGGCCAGCGTGCTCGATCCGCGACGGGCAGACATCATCGCCCGCGCAATCCTCGACGATGCGGCCGATGCCGGCCTTCTCTCGGGCGCCGGGATCGACGCCGACACTCCCATGGCCGACGCGCTCACCGCCCTCGACGCGCATCTGTGCGATCTCGGCGAGGTGACCACCCGCGACGGGCTCCACGTTTTCGGATCGGCACCGGACGACGCGCCGGACCCTGTGAAAGCCTGCGCGGCCGCCGAGCGCGAGGGACTGCTGGCGGCCCTCGACGGACGCTTCGTTCCCCCAGGCCCCGCCGGTTCGCCCTCTCGCGGGCGGACCGACGTGATGCCCACGGGGCGCAACCTCACCACGCTGGATCCGCGCAGCCTGCCGACGCGGGCCGCCACGCTGCTCGGCTCGAAAGCCGCCGATGCGGTGGTCCGGCGCTACCTGCAGGACGAGGGCGACTACCCGGCCCGCATCGTCATGGATCTCTGGGCCTCTCCGACCCTTCGCACCGGCGGCGAGGACGTGGCGCATGCTCTCGCGCTCATGGGCGTGCGCCCGACCTGGGACCATGCCTCGACCCGCGTCACCGGATTCGAGGTGATGCCGCTCGCCCTCCTCGACCGGCCGCGCATCGACGTGACCCTGCGTGTCTCGGGCGCGTTCCGCGACACCTTTCCCGAAACCCTCTCCCTCCTCGCCCGCGCGGCATCTGCCGTCGCCGAACGCGACGAGGAGGACGACGAGAACCCCCTTGCCGCCGCGCGCCGCCGGGGCGAGGCTCCCGCCCGTGTCTACGGCGCAGCACCCGGCCGCTACGGCGCCGGTGCCGGCGAACTCGCCCTCGACGGACAATGGCAGAGCCGCGACGATCTCGGCCAAGCCTATCTCGACGCCACCTCGCATGCCTATGGCGGGACCGAGGACATGGCCGATGCGGGCTTCGCCACCCGCGTCGCGCAGGCGGACGCTTATGTCCACGCCTTCGATGTCGCCGAACGGGACCTCCTCGACGGCGACGCCGCGGCCGATGCCATGGGAGGGTTCTCGGCCGCCGCCGCGCTCGGCGGGCGCGCTCCCGCACTCTACAGCCTCGACGTGGCCGACCCGGAAAAGCCCAAGGCGCGCACCGCCCGCGAGGATGCGGCGCGCCTCATCCGCGCCAAGCTCGCGAACCCGCGCTGGATCGCGGCGCAGCTACGCCACGGCTATCGCGGTGCCCAGGAACTGGCACAGGGGATCGACGCGGTCTTTGTCCTCGCCGCCGCCACGGACGCCATCTCGGACGCCGATCTCGACCGGCTCTACGGGGCGATGATCGCCGATCTCGATACGTTCGATGCCCTGCGCGCGGCCAATCCCGATGCCGCCCGCGCCATCCTCGAACGGTTCGACGAAGCGCGCCGGCGCGGCCTCTGGACCACGCGCCGCAACGCCATGGCGGCCGACGAGCTGATGCCGGAGGCGGCCGAATGAGCGCGCCGCGCCGCGTCTCTCCGGAGCCTGCACGCCGGGGCTGGTGCCCGAGCCTCGCCCGGCCGATGCCGACGGGGGACGGGCTGCTTGCCCGCGTACATCCACCACGGGGCATCCTTACGCCGGCGCAGGCGCGGGCGGTGGCGGAAGGCGCGCGCCGCTTCGGCAACGGCCATATCGACGTGACGGCGCGGGCGAACCTGCAGGTCCGGGGCGTCACCGAGGCAACCCGCTGCGGCCTCGCGGAGGCCCTCGGCGCGGCCGCGCTCGACGATGTGCGTAGCGACGGCGGGCCACAGCGGCTCACCCTGACCGCGCCGCTTGCCGGCCTCGAAGCGACGGCCATTGACATTCCGACCCTGGCCGGGGCGATCGAGGCCATCGGGTTGGCGATCCCGGGCCTGCCGCCCAAGGCGCTGGTCGCCGTCGAGGCGGCGGAGTGCGGCGCCTGCCTCGGCGGGGCCCAGCCGGATTGCCATCTCGTCGCCACGGCGGAGGGCCTGGTGTTGCAACTCGCAGGCGACGCGGCTTGGTGGCATGTTCCGGCCGACGACGTGCTGGCTGTCCTCGACGCCACCTTGCGCCGGCTCGCCGGGAGCGGTCAGCGCCGGATGCGGGATCTATCCTCTTTGGACAGGAGCGGCCTGGCGCTTGGCCTCGGCCTGCGCTCCGCAACGCCTCCTCCCGGCGCATCGCTGCCGCGTCCTGGCCTACTTGCCCTGAACTCACATCTTCCCATCGCTCGCGGGCAGCACGAATCCGCCCCGAGCGAAGCTTCGCCCGTCGGCATCCTGCTCGACGCGCCCTTCGGCCGCTGCACGGCGGACGCCCTGGATTCCCTCGCCGATGCAACCGAAATTCTGGGGACGGAGCCCCTGCGGCTCTCGCCCACGAGGGGATTTCTTCTCGTTGCCCCCAACGCGGCGGCGGCGGAGGCGGTGCGACCCATCCTCGCGGCGGCAGGCTTCTTGACGGAGCCGGACGATCCGAGGCGGGCGGTTGCCGCCTGTCCGGGAGCGCCGGCCTGCGCTTCCGGCTCGACGACGACGCTTATCGACGCGGCACGGCTGGCCGACGCCTTCGAGGCCTTCTCGGCGCGAGGCCTATCGGCCCATGTGTCCGGCTGCGCCAAGGGCTGTGCCCATCCTGCCGCCGCCTCGCTCACCCTGGTCGGACGCAATGGCCTCTATGGCATCGTCCTCGACGGCCGGCCCGATGCATTGCCGGCGACCCTCCTCACTTTCGACGCGGCGCTGGAGCGCGTAAGGAGGGCCGATCCAGCCTATCCCGACACCCTCGCCCACGCTTTCAGGACACCGACATGAGTTCGCGCCTCGACTATCTGCGCGACGGACAGGCGATCTACGCCCGCTCCTTCGCCATGATCCGCGCCGAGGCCGACCTCGCCCGCTTCTCCGGCACCGCCGAACGCGTCGTCGTGCGGATGATCCATGCATGCGGCATGACCGACCTGCCCAAGGACGTGGAAGCCTCCGAGGATTTCGCCGCCAGCGGCGAGGCCGCGCTCAAAGCCGGAGCACCGATCCTGTGCGATGTGCGCATGGTGGCCGACGGTGTCACCCGCTCGCGCCTTCCCGCCGACAACCGGGTGATCTGCACCCTGACCGACCCTCGCGTGCCCGGCCTCGCCGCCGAGATGAACACGACCCGCACGGCCGCCGCCATGGAACTCTGGCGCGAGCATCTTCCCGGCAGCATCGTCGCCGTCGGCAACGCGCCGACCGCCTTGTTCCGGCTGCTCGAACTGCTCGATGAAGGCGTTGCCCCGCCGGCGGCGGTCATCGGTATCCCCGTCGGCTTCGTGGGTGCCGCCGAATCGAAGGAGGCCCTCGCCCGCGACGGTCGGGTGCCCTTCATCGTCGTTCATGGAAGGCGCGGCGGCAGCGCCATGACCGCCTCCGCGATCAACGCCCTCGCCAACGAGATCGAGTGATGGATTCGAGCGAGCGGCTTCCCCCCGCCGAGCCGGCGGACGTCACCGAGATCCCGCGACAGGTCACCACCGGCACGCTCTACGGCGTCGGGATGGGGCCGGGCGACCCGGATTATCTCACCGTGCGCGCCATGAAGCTCCTGGCCGAGGCGCCGGTCCTGGTGCATTTCTGCAAGAAGGGCCGGCGCGGTAATTCCCGCACCATCGCCGACGCGGTGATGCGCGACCCGGCCCGCGAGATGCCGCTGGTCTATCCCTACACCACCGAGCTTCCGCCCGAGCATGGCGAGTACGTCTCCGCCCTCGCGTCTTTCTACGACGATGCGGCGACGCGGATCGCCGACCATCTCGGGGCCGGGCGCGACGTCGCGATCCTGTCGGAGGGCGACCCGTTCTTCTACGGCTCGTTCATGCATCTGTGGCGGCGCCTGAAGGACCGTTTCCCGGTGGAGGTGGTGCCCGGCGTCACCGGCATGTCCGGCTGCTGGACCAGGGCCGGAACGCCGATCACCTGGGGCGACGACGTACTGACCATTCTACCGGCGACGCTGGGCCATGACGCCCTGGTGGAGCGCCTGCGCATCACCGACGCCGCCGTCATCATGAAGCTCGGCCGCCACCTGCCGAAGGTGCGCCGTGCTTTGGCCGAGACCGGCCTCCTCGACCGCGCGGTCTATGTGGAACGCGGCACCATGGCCGGCGAGAAAGTGATCGCGCTGGCCGAGAAGCCGGACGACGACGCCCCCTACTTCTCGATGGTCCTGGTCCCCGGCGAGGGGCGCCGCCCGTGACCGGCTCCGTCACGGTCGTCGGCCTCGGGCCGGGCGATCCGCGTCTCCTCACCCAGGCGGCGAGCGAGGCCCTGGCGCAGGCGCAGGACCTCATCGGCTACATCCCCTACGTCGCCCGCGTGCCCGATCGTCCGGGGCTGACGAAACACGCCACCGATAACCGCGTCGAGATCGACCGGGCCGGCCATGCGCTCCGGCTCGCCGCTTCCGGCCGCCGGGTCGCGGTGGTGTCCGGCGGCGATCCGGGGGTCTTCGCCATGGCGGCGGCGATCTTCGAAGCGGTGGAGACCGGCGACCCGGCCTGGCGTCACCTCGCCATCACCGTCGAGCCCGGTATCACGGCGATGCTGGCAGCCGCCGCCCGCCTCGGCGCGCCCCTCGGCGGCGATTTCTGCGCGATGTCGCTGTCCGACAACCTCAAGCCCTGGGAGGTCATCACCGCGCGGCTCGAGGCGGTGCTGCGGGCCGATTTCGTGATTTCGCTCTACAACCCGATCTCGTCGGCCCGGCCCTGGCAGCTCGGGGCCGCGCTCGGTCTGGCGGCCGAGCACCGCGCACCGGAGACGCCGGTCATCTTCGCCCGCGCGGTCTCCCGCCCGGACGAGGCGATCCGGATCCTCACCCTGGCGCAGGCTCGGGAGACCAAGGCGGATATGGCGACGATGGTCATTATCGGCGCTTCCGGCACCCGGCTGATCCCACGCGGTGACGCGACGCCCTTCGTCTACACCCCGCGCAGCGTGCCTGCGTGAGGGCGGGACGCAGCAGCGTGGCTCCCCCAACTCCCCAACCAATCCACCTCATCCTGAGGTGCCGCAGCGAAGCGAAGGCCTCGAAGGAGCCCTCCAGTCAGCACTGCGAGAACTGGAGGCCTCCTTCGAGGCCCGCTTCGCGGGCACCTCAGGATGAGGGTCAGGGTTGGGCTTCAGTGGTTCAGGCGCTCCCGCAGCCACGCCAACGCGCCCTCGGCATCCGGGACGCTGTCGACATCCGGCTTATCGGGCGGGCGTACGATCACCACTGGCACGTCGAGCGCGCGGGCGGCGGCAATCTTGCCGTAGGTGGCGGGGCCGCCGGAATTCTTAGTGACCAGAATGTCGATCCGCCGGTCGGCGAGGAAGGCGGCTTCGGCCACCTCGTCGAAGGGACCGCGTGCGGCGATCTCGGTGAGACGCGGCACCGGCAGGGCATCGCCGATGGGCTCAATGGCGCGGACGACGTAATCGTGCTGTGGAGCAGTCGCGAAGGCACCGACTTCGAGGCGGCCGATCGTCAGGAACACGCGCCGGGGCGTCTCGCCGAGGGTGAGTGCGGCCTCCGCCATGGTCTCGACCTCGGTCCAGCGATCCCCCGGAATGCGCTCCCAGGCCGGGCGGCGGATGGCGAGGAGCGCCACACCGGTCCGCTCGCAGGCGAGCGCCGCGTTGCGGCCGATCCGCGCCGCGAACGGATGCGTGGCGTCGATTACCGCCTCTATCCGGTTCTCGGCGATCCACGCGGCCAGGCCCTCAGAACCGCCGAAACCGCCGATGCGGGTGGGGACCGGTTCGCGCTTCGGCGCGCTGGTACGGCCGGCGAGCGACAGGGTCGCATCGATCCTCGGATCGAGTCCCTTCACCAGAGCGCTCGCCTCGGTGGTGCCGCCGAGGATCAGAACTCGCATCGTCGTTTATTCGCCCGCCATGGTTCCGAAAGGACGCCTTCTCCATGAGCGACGCTTCGCTGTCGAGCGTTCCACCCTGGCTCACCATCATCGGGATCGGCGAGGATGGGCGGGCGGGCCTGAGCCCCACCGCCGCAGCCGCCCTCGACGGGGCGGAGGTGGTCTATGGCGGAGCCCGCCATTTCGCCCTCGGTGCACCGCTGAGGGGTGAGACGCGGGTCTGGCCGCGCCCGATCTCCGACGCTTATCCTGGCCTCCTCGCTCGGCGCGGACGGCCCACCTGCATTCTCGCTACCGGCGACCCGTTCCATTTCGGCATCGGCGCAGAGATCGCGCGGCTGCTGCCTGCGGCCGAGATGTGTGTGTTCCCCCACCCCTCGGCATTCAGCCTCGCGGCGGCGCGCCTCGGCTGGCCGCTCGCCGAGACCACCTGCATCACCCTGCACGGGCGGGCATTGGAGCGGATCGTACCTCATCTCCAGCCCGGCGCCCGCATCCTCACCCTGACCTGGGACGAGACGACGCCGGAGACAGTTGCCACCCTACTTACGGAGCGTGGTTTCGGCGCCTCTCGCCTCGTCGTTCTCGAGGCCATGGGTGGCCCGCGTGAGCGCCGCCTCGAAGCAAGGGCCGATGCGTTCTCCCTCACTGGGATAGGTGCGCTCAACACCCTGGCGGTAGAGGTCGTGGCCGATGCCGATGCACGCGTCGTCAGCCTGAGCCCCGGCCTCGACGATGCCTGGTTCGAGAATGACGGCCAGCTCACCAAAGCCGATATTCGCGCCGTGACCCTCGCCGCCCTGCGCCCCCGCGCCGGCCATCGCCTCTGGGACATCGGCGCCGGAGCCGGCTCCATCTCCATCGAGTGGATGCTGCGCGGTTCCAGCCTGCGCTCGCTGGCCATCGAGGCGAACCCGGCCCGTGCGGCGCGGATCGCCCGCAACGCCGCCCGCCTCGGTGTACCGGACCTACGCGTGGTCGAGGGCGAGGCGCCCGCCGCCCTGGAAGGGCTCGAGCGGCCGGACGCGATCTTCATCGGCGGCGGCGTAACGCGGCCTGGCGTGCTCGACCACGCCGTCGACGCCCTCAGGCCCGGGGGCCGGCTGGTCGCCAACGTCGTCACCCTCGAGGGCGAGGCGGTCCTGCTTGGCGCCTTCGCCCGTCTCGGCGGACAGCTGAAGCGGCTATCGGTGGCCCATGCCGACCCGGTCGGCCATCTCCACGGCTGGCGCGCCGCAATGCCGGTGACGCAATGGGTGTGGACGAAGCGGTGACGGGCGGCTGGGCGGTGCCTGACGCGCTTCCCCTCCCCCTTGTGGGGAGGAGGGGCCCGCGACTTGTCTGACGATGATCCGGCCCTTCGAGATACGTGGGCAACCCGTCTCATCGTAGCCGGCATCGGCTTCCGGCACGGGGCCATGCCCGACGAGATCGTCGCCCTGATCCACCGCGCGCTTGCCGAAAGCGGCCATGAGCCGGACCGGCTCGGCGCGATCGCCACCGCTGAAGACCGCGCGAATGAACCGTCGATCGTCGAGGCCGCCGCTGTGTTCGGCCTCGTACCCGTCGGAAGGTCACCCGCCGAGATGATCGCCGTCGATGCGCGTGTACCGACCCGCTCGGGCCGGATCGAGGCGAGCCGAGGGGTCGGTTCGGTGGCGGAAGCCGCCGCGCTGGCTGCGGCCGGCGAGGGCGGAACCCTCATTCTGCCACGCATCGCGTCACCAGCGGTGACATGCGCCCTTGCGCTTCCCGCGTATTTCGCCACTCAGGCGGAATGACCGTACATTTCATCGGCGCCGGCCCCGGTGCGGCCGACCTCATCACGATCCGCGGGCGCGATCTCATCGCGCGCTGCCCCGTCTGCCTCTATGCCGGTTCGTTGGTGGCGCCGGAGATCCTGTCCTGGTGCCCGTCCGACGCCCGCATCGTCGACACCGCCCCCCTCGACCTCGACGCGATCGTGGCCGAGATCACCGCCGCGCACGAGGCCGGGAAGGATGTGGCGCGGCTGCATTCGGGCGACCTCTCGATCTGGAGCGCGCTGGCCGAACAGACCCGTAGGCTCGACCGGATCGGCATTCCCTACACGGTGACGCCGGGCGTGCCCTCCTTCGCCGCCGCCGCCGCCCTGCTCCGGCGCGAACTCACCGTGCCGGGCCTAGCCCAATCCGTGGTCCTCACCCGGACCTCCGGCCGCGCCAGCGCCATGCCTGAGCGCGAAACGCTCCAAGCCTTCGCCGCCACCGGCGCGACCCTGGCCCTGCACCTCTCCATCCACGTGATCGAGACCGTGGTGACCGAGCTCGTGCCGTTCTACGGGGCGGATTGCGCCGCCGCCGTGGTGTTCCGGGCCACCTGGCCGGACGAACGCGTCATCTCAGGTACCCTCGCGACCATCGCGGAGGATGTTCGCGCCGCCGGTCTCGAGCGGACGGCGCTGATCCTCGTCGGTCCGGCCCTCGCGGCCAGCGAGTTCCGCGAGAGCGCGCTCTACTCCACCGATTACGACCGGCGATTCCGTCCCACGGGGCAGCCGGCCCCCGGAGTCGAGTCATGACGAAGACGGACCGATCGCATCCGCCCGGCCTTCTCGTTGCCGCCCCACGGTCGAGCTCGGGCAAGACCACCGTGACGCTGGCATTGATGCGGGCGCTCGCCCGGCGCGGTCTCGCCGTGCGCGGCGCCAAATGCGGGCCGGACTATATCGACCCGGCCTTTCACCAGGCCGCCACGGGCTATCCCAGCGTCAATCTCGACAGCTTCGCCATGCCGGATGCCATGCTCGATTCAGTCGCGGCGATGGCGGGCCATGGCGCCGATATCGTCATCGCCGAAGGCTCCATGGGCCTGTTCGACGGCATCGTCGCCAGCGAGGGCCGGACCGGCGCCAATGCCGACATCGCCGCCCGCTACGGCTGGCCGGTACTCCTCGTCGTGGACGTCTCGGGTGCCGCCCAATCGGCAGCCGCCGTGGCGCTCGGCTGCGCCCGCTACGATCCCCGCCTCCGCATCGCCGGCGTCGTGCTGAACAAGGTCGCCAGCGCCCGCCATCGGCGTCTGGTCGAGGCCGGACTCGCGCGGGTCGGCATCCCGGTCCTCGGCGTGCTGATGCGCGATGCGAGCCTCGCCCTGCCCGAGCGTCATCTCGGCCTTGTGCAGGCCCGCGAAACGGGAGACCTCGCCGCGCGGCTCGACCGCCTCGCCGATCTGGCGGAGGCGAGCCTCGATCTCGACGCCATCTTCGCGGCGGCCGCGGGTCGTCTTCCGGAGGTATCGGACGCCGTCCTGCCCCCTCCCCCGGGACAGCGCATCGCCATCGCGTCGGATGAGGCCTTCTCGTTTCTCTATCCGCATATGGAGGCGGGCTGGCGCGCCGCCGGCGCCGAACTGGTCGCCTTCTCACCCCTTTCCAACGAGGCGCCCCCGGAGGGCTGCGACGCCTGCTGGCTACCGGGCGGATATCCTGAGCTTCATGCCGGGAAACTGGCAGCGGCGGGCCGGTTCCTGAACGGCCTCCGGAGCTTTGCCGAACGCAATCCCGTCCATGGCGAGTGCGGCGGCTACATGGTCCTCGGACGCAGCCTGGAAGACGCGGCCGGCGTCACGCATGCGATGGCGGATCTGCTTCCGGTCGCGACCTCCTACAAGGTGCGGCGACTGCATCTGGGCTACCGCGTGGCGACGCTCGTCGGCGACGGCGCCCTCGGAAGAGCGGGTTCACGCCTCGTTGGCCACGAGTTTCACTATGCCAGCGAGCTCACACCTCCACCGGGCGAAGACATCGCCTTAGCGGCGGTGACCGACGCGGAAGGCGTTTCGCAAGGGATGGCCGGCCACCGATGCGGTCACGTGTCCGGAAGTTTCTTCCATCTCATTGGATGATAGAAAAACGTTCAAACAGCGACGGGGAGCTCTGAACGTTTTCCCATCTTTGCTGCGGTCCGGACGAGTGCCAGAACATCACGCCGAAGCTGGTCGTCCTCAATGGACGCGTAGGCTTGAAGAAGCTCGATCGCCCCATGAGCGCTCAGGAAGCCGAACACTTCGGATTGCGTTCCGCCCGCATCGTCTTCCTCGAAGAACGCCGAGACCGGAACCTCCAGAAGGCGGGAAATCTCGCGGAGACGCCCGGCACCGACCCGGTTCTGCCCCTTTTCGTACTTCTGGACCTGTTGGAACGTTACGCCAACGGCGGTTCCGAGCGCGGTCTGGCTCAGGCCGCGGGCCTTACGCAAGGCGGTGATTCGCAACCCAACTAGGCGGTCGACGTCGGTGGTTTGCTTGGGCATCATCACTCGTTTCAGTGCTCAATACGGTCTTGGCCGGCTGTTTCGATCCCCAACCAAGTCGCCATCTGCCACGCGACTCATTCGGAAGGGTTAAGGGTCACACGAATGTGAGGCTATCATCTTCACGGTCCGCCCCGGGAGGGCCGGCAATGTCCTGGAACATCCAAAGAACACCATCGGTACGATAGGATCAAGCATGCGCGAAAACAGCTTGACCACAAATGAGGCAAGGATGGCAAGAGTGACCGCAAATTTGCCCATGCAAACGACGGCCGCCCAGTGAAGCCCCGACGCAAACGAAATGAATCCGCTCTTCTAACTCATGATGCCAATGACGCAAAAAGTACTATTTAGATGAAAATTAATCGTTTTCATATTATTTTTTAATCCGCCTCTTAAGGCCTAGGATAGCACCCCAGGCGGCCGGTCGACCCTCGGACTGGCCTGACGAAGAAGGTCCTCGATGTTCATCGCTATGAATCGATTCAAGGTCGTCCCCGACGCAACGGAAGAATTCGAACAGGTCTGGCTCGGACGTGATAGCCAACTTGGCGAAATGGAAGGCTTCGTAGAGTTCCAGCTGCTTCGCGGCCCAGCCTATGAAGACCATGTCCTTTATGCATCCCATACCGTTTGGGCCTCCAAATCGGCTTTTGAAGCCTGGACCCGGTCAGAGCAGTTTCGAAAGGCGCATAGCCGGGCACCCTCGACGAAACCTCTCTATCTCGGCCATCCCCAATTCGAGGGCTTCGAGCCCATCCAGACCTTGGCAAAGACAGAGGGCGAATCCTCGTCCCGGACACATCCGGAAACCACTGCCTGATCGCCCTCCCTCGCCGCTGGATCCTCTGGCTCACGCGGTCCAAAGTATATGGTGCACCACCACGCGACGGGTAGGTCCGCCAGACCTTGCATACACCTCATTCGCTTCGCCAGGGTAAAGCTGCACCGCGCGGCAGGCGCTGCAATCGCCTGCCGGCCCATCTGTATCGGCGGCAATCCGCTTTCGGGGCTGCGCGAGTTGGTCCTGCCGTCGACAAAGCGGTCTTCCGGCTTCGCAAGATGAGTTTTTTACTTGGAAGCCGCCGTTCATGTCGATGAGACCACCCAAATGCCGGATCGGCGCGAGGGAAATATCGAGGCCGAGCGAGCCTCGGTCGCACGACAATTCCTCAAGTGACCCCCCCTCCGGGCGAGGCGGCAGTTCCGGCACGACGCCACCGGGTCCGAGCTTTGCGGACCTGGCAGAGATAAGGTTGGCCGGACGGGATACTGACCCGTTCTGGCACGATCCTGGTCTCCCTTCGGTACACGGCGTCCCAGATGTTCCAGCAACGTCTTCCCGAAATCTACGAGAGCCTGCCCTCGGCTCAGAGCGCCCGGCGTGATGCCTGGGCGGCGGTCCTTCCGCGACGGTGGGGAGGTACGCTCCGGTTCGGCCTGTCCATGGCGTTAGCCGCCTCCGACCTCGCGGCGATCATCGTCACCGCCTATCTGGTGGAGGCGATCTACTACGAGTTCGCGTTCGACCAGCAGATCACCACGGGAATGACCGGGAGCTTCCAGCTGGGGGCCCTGGTGGCCGTCTTCGTACTTCTGACCAATCTCGTTCGCGACGAGTACAGGATCGAGACTCAGCTCACCCAAGGCCCCCATCGCCGCCGCATGGCGAGCCTCTGGCTGGCCGCCTGGGCGATCGTTCTCGTCGTCGGCTTCGCGACCAAGACCACGACCGAGTTCTCGCGCGCCACGGCCATCGGTTTCTTCCTGGCCGGTCTGCCGGCCCTCTACCTATCCCGTCTCGTCGTCGTGGGCCTGATCCGGCAGACCACGAGCCCGAGCTCGCCGTCGATTAATCGCATCCATCTCGTTGGCTTCGAAGATGACATCGCCAGCTTCCACGCCAATAACGACGCGGAAGCCCTGAACCTGCGCGTGGTCGGAACCAGCTACCTCCGGCGGGTCGATCCACGCGAGGACGCGTCGGTGCGCCAGAGCCAGATGGCGGAGGATCTCGACCTCGCGGTGTCGGTGGTGCGCTTCCTGCGGCCCGACGACGTCTTCATCCTGGTTCCCTGGACGGATGCGGCGGATATCGAGCGTTGCACCGAGGCGTTCCTGCGCGTGCCGGCCGCCCTCCACCTACGTCCCGGCTCGGTGATGGACCGTTTCCCTGATCTCAAGCTCGCGCGGGTCGGGCGGCTGTCGGGCATCAATATCGGGCGCCGGCCGCTCAGCTTCACCGAGATCGCTTTGAAGCGCGGCCTCGACATGGTCCTCGCCGCCATTGCGCTGCTCCTGCTTGCACCGCTGCTGGCGTCCATTGCCCTGCTGATCAAGCTCGACAGCCCCGGGCCGGTCTTCTTCCGCCAGCGCCGTTACGGCTTCAACCAGCAGGCGTTCGGCGTGTTCAAGTTCCGCAGTATGAAGACGGAGCAGAACGCCGTCTTCCGACAGGCGACCCGCCACGATTCACGGATCACCCGGATCGGCGCCATCCTTCGCCGGACGAACCTCGATGAATTGCCCCAGCTCATCAATGTCCTGATGGGGGAGATGTCCCTGGTGGGTCCGCGTCCTCACGCCCTCGCCCACGATCGCAGCTTCGAGCGGCGGATCGCCCAATATGCCCGTCGCCACAACGTGATGCCCGGCATCACCGGCTGGGCACAGGTGAACGGTCTGCGCGGCGAGACCCTGACCGATCTCGACATGGAGCGCCGCGTGAACCACGACCTGCATTACATCGACAATTGGTCGGTCTGGCTCGACATCCAGATCATGATCCAGACGGTCGTCTCGCGCAGGGCCTATCGCAACGCCCGCTGAGCCCCATGCATCGGGTCGCTATGGGCTCGGCTCACGACCGGAGCAGGAACCGCATTCGCCCTCGACTTCGAGAATCCGGCTCGAGGGCTTGAAGCCGGCCTTCGCCAAAGTCCTGTCGAGCTGGTCGTCCACTTCCGGCGAGGTCGTCTCGTCGATGCTGCCGCAGGTCCGGCAGATCAGGAAGACGAGCCCGGCACCGTCCCCGTGCTGGTGGCCGCAGGAGACGAAAGCGTTGCGGCTGGCGATGCGGTGGACGAGGCCGTTCTCGGTGAGGAAATCGAGGGCACGGTACACCGAGACCGCGGCGACCCGGCGCCCCTGCCCGCTGAGACGCTCCGCGATGTCATAGGCACCGAGCGGCTTCGCCTCGGACGCCACCGCCTCGAGGACGTCCCGCCGCAGCCGCGTGAATTGCAGGTCGCGCTCGACGCAGAGACGCTCCGCCCGTGCGAGCGTGTCTGTGGCATTGCCGCAGCAGGCGGCATGCTCGTGGACGGCACTATGGTCGTGCACGCCATCCTCCCCTGATCGCCGGTCGATATGGTCCGGCACGTTGAACTGATGCGATGTTACAGTGTATCAGCACCAGAGATAGTTCGCCGCCCCCGTTCGGACAAATCTGGCCCTTTCCTGGTACCCGAACCGCTGTGACGCGTCCTCCCCAGATCAAACCCTCCCCCCGTCGTTCCCTGTTCCAGGCCGGGGCCGCCTCGCGACTGGTCCTCGCCGCGATCCTGTCCGGGCTGGTCTGGGGGGCGATCGTCTGGGCCATGGGATAACGATGACACACGCCCCCGCTCCGCCCGGCGCCATCGCCTTGCGTGGTTTGACGCTCGGCTACGATCGCCATCCCGCCGTGCATCATCTGGACGGGATTATTCCCGCCGGAGCCCTCCTCGCGCTTGTCGGTCCCAACGGCGCGGGAAAATCGACCCTGCTCAAAGGGATCGTCGGTGAAATCCGCTGCCTCGACGGACGGATCGACCGGCCCGGTGGTACCGATGCCATCGCCTACCTGCCTCAGGCCGGCGAGATCGACCGCAGCTTTCCGTTGAGCGTCCTCGATCTGGTGGCGATGGGACGCTGGCGGCGCCTCGGCTTCTGGCGCAGCGCGCTGCCCGATCGTCAGGTCCTGGTCCGTGCCCTCGCTGCCGTGGGCCTCCTCGGCTTCGAGGACCGGCTGATCGGCACCCTGTCGGGCGGCCAGTTCCAGCGCGCCCTGTTCGCGCGCCTCATCGTCCAAGACGCTCGCATCATCCTCCTCGACGAGCCGTTCACCGGGATCGACGGGCGCACCACGGCCGATCTGATCGCCCTGATCCGCGGATGGCATGGGGAGGGCCGCACCATCGTCGCGGCCCTGCACGACCTGCATCAGGTCAAGGCACATTTTCCAACGACGCTGCTACTGGCCCGCGAGCCGGTGGCCTGGGGCGCCACGGAGACGGTGCTGACCCGGGAGAATCTCGCGCGCGCGCAGGCCCTGTCCGAGGCCTGGGACGAGGACGCCGCCATCTGCGGGCGCGGCGACGGGCATCACCACGCACCACCCCCTTCCGAAGGCGGGGACCTGCATGATCACGCTCACGATCATCCCCATGGTCACGCGCACGATCATCGTCACGACCACGGACACTCCGCGTGATCGATCTCCTGTTTGGTCCCTTCATCGAGTTCGGCTTCATGCGCCGGGCGCTGGCCGGCTGCTTCGCCCTCTCTCTGTCGGCCCCGCCGGTCGGGGTTTTCCTCATGCTGCGGCGCATGAGCCTGATGAGCGACGCCATGAGCCACGCGATCCTGCCGGGGGCGGCGGTGGGCTTCCTCGTTGCCGGCCTGTCCCTGCCGGCCATGACCATCGGGGGCCTCGCCGCCGGTCTGTTCGTGGCACTGCTCGCCGGCATCGTCACCCGGACGACCTCGATCAAGGAAGATGCGAGTCTCGCCGCCTTCTACCTGATCTCCCTGGCGGCCGGCGTATTGCTCGTCTCCCTGCGCGGCTCGCAGATCGATCTCCTGCACATCCTGTTCGGGACGGTTCTGGCCCTCGACGACCCGGCGCTGCTGCTTCTGGGCGGGATCGCTACGGCGACGCTGTTCGCCCTCGCCGCGCTCTACCGCCCCCTCGTCATGGAATGTGTCGACCCGCTGTTCCTGCGCACTGTCAGCCGTGCCGGCGGGCCGGTGCATTACGCCTTCCTCGGCCTCGTGGTGATGAACCTCGTGGGAGGCTTCCAGGCGCTTGGGACATTGCTCGCGGTGGGGCTGATGCTGCTGCCCGCCATCACCGCGCGGTTCTGGGCCGCCGACCTGTCGGGCCTGATCCCCATGGCGATGCTGGTGGCGATGGTGTCGAGCTTCGCGGGCCTCACCGCCTCGTATCGCGCCGACCTTCCGACCGGCCCGGCGATCGTCCTGGCGGCGGGAAGCCTCTACCTCGCCTCGCTCCTGTTCGGACCGAGAGGCGGCCTCGTCTGGCGCCTGTTCAAGCCGCGCCACCTCGAAGGCTAGCACCGGACCTCGATGAGCCCGACTCATCGAGGTCCGCCCGCGCGACTGCGCGGCGGCGGCCGTCCGCCGGACCTCCCTGATCCCGACCATGGGTCGGGGTCAGGGATACCTGGTCAAAGTCTACACGCTGAAGAGGCTCATGAGGCCCGAGACGATAGCGTAGACGAAGCCGGCGTTCAGAAGCACGCCGACGGCACCGACGCCGAGACCCATGACGACCAGCAGGCCATCCCGCTCGACGAGGCCAAGGCCGACGAGGCAAATGGCCAGACCGAGGGGGATCTGTCCCACAAGAGGCGCCGCCACCACGAGGGCGAGCGACAGGGTGAGGAGGATCAGCCCTACCGTCCGCATGCCGAGGCCGGTCTCGAACAGGCTCATGCGCGGACGCGACCAGCGTTCCAGGCGCCGGAGCAGCGGCACCGCTCGCTTGGCGGCCCGCTCAACGTCGCTCCGGGCGATCGAGCGGCTTAGGAGGGCGCGGGGCAGCCAAGGCGACGACATCCCCGCCGTGATCTGAACGGCCACGAGCAACAGCAGCAGGCCGCAGACCAGGGGGATCGGCGGGGGCATCGGCAGGCAATTTGGCAGGCCGAGGATGACGATGAGCAGGGCGAAGGCACGGTCCTTCAGCACCGCGACGATGTCGCCGATGGTCAAGCGATCCGTCTCCTGTGCCGCGAGCACCGTGAGAACTTCGGACGTTCGAGCAGCTGGTGACAAGAAACTCGGCCTTTGGCGACGGTCCTGCCGCGGGCTCTATCCTAGTCCCCGCCCGACGCCAACCGAATCAGCTTTGACCTCCATGCGGCATCGCGGGTCCACCATTGCCAATACGGACGGAACACACCGGCAGATCGAACACGGACGCCCCACAACCTAAAATCAACAAAATACATCCTGAAGTTTTATCAAATAGAACAAAAGCAAAACGGCGCTTGTTCGCGAATCGTCTTGGGCGGTCTACGCGCACGACCCAAAGTCCAATATTCACGAACCAGTACAACTTCTCATAGGATGTCGTACACTTTTCCTCCGGTAATACGGAGCGAGAAGGGACGTGGGACGACCGGCCAGATCGACGAGACGATCACTGCATTCGGCTCGTCCGATACTCATGTGCTGCGCCGCACTCTGCTGTGGCCTTGTCTCGAACCCGGCTCAAGCGGAAGAGGGCTCGATCTCGGCACTGATCTTCGGCAGCCTCGATGCCGGAGCATCCTCCTTCATCACGGCGGGCGCGAAGATCACGTTCGACGGGCGCGATCGGGACGGCTTCGCTATCCTCGCGAGCGGCGGCGCAGGGGCGAGGGCCGAACGCGGCCCGACGATACGGGGCATTTCCACGGATCAGACCCGCCTTATGGCGCTCGGAGCTGTGCTTGCCGGATACCAATGGTTCCGCGATTGGGGCGTGGTCGCCGCTTTCGCTGGTCCGGAGGGAAGCATCGAAGTGGAGCGGAACGTCGTCGGCACGCTGGTTCTGCCCGACCGCTACGGCATCAGGCTGCACGGGGAGGTCTGGGCGCGGCCGACGCAAACCACTCTTCTCACCGCCACTGCGATCCTCGGCTCGACGCGCCAGAGCGCCTGGGGCCGGCTCGCCTGGGGGCATGGCCTATGGGGGACCTATCTCGGCCCAGAGGCTGCCTTCTATCTGGATGGAAGCGGCTACTCGAAGTTCGGGATCGGTGTCCACGCCACCGACTTTCGCATCGGCGACGTGAGTTTCCGCGCCTCGCTCGGCTACCAGACCGAAACCGATGGCGGGGGAAGCCCCTATATCACCCTGGCCGTCTGGCAGCCCTGGTGAGATTCAGGGCGGGGCGGGACGCATCTCCGGGCCGGCCAGGAAGCGGGCCGCGTCAGTCGCGATCTCCTCCCGTCGCTGCTCGCCCAATCCGTCGAGGGTACGGTAGGGCATCGCCATCCTCGGGTTTCCCGCTAGGCGATCCGCGTTCTCGATGAGGAAGTTCCAGTAGAGGTAGTTGAACGGGCAGGCACTTTCGCCGGACTTGGCAGCGACGTCGTAGGTGCAGCCCCGGCAGTAATCCGACATCCGGTTGATGTAGGCGCCCGAGGCCGCATACGGTTTCGAGCCCATGACGCCGCCATCCGCCCACAGGACCATGCCGTGGACGTTGGGCAATTCCACCCATTCGTAGGCATCGGCATAGACCACGAGATACCATTCCTCCACCTGCGCCGGTTCGATCCCGGCCAGCAGGGCGAAATTGCCAGTCACCATCAGCCGCTGGATGTGATGGGCGTAGGCATGGGCCCGCGTATCGGCGACGCATTGCGCGAGGCAGTTCATGCGCGTCTCGCCCGACCAGTAGAACCAGGGCAGATCACGCTTGGCGCCGAGGGTGTTGGTCTCGGCATAGGCCGGCATCCTGGCCCAGTAGAGCCCCCGAACGTATTCGCGCCATCCCAGGATCTGGCGGATGAAGCCCTCGACGCAGTTGAGCGGCGCTGCCCCCTCGTCATAGGCGCGGGCCGCTTCCCGGCAGACCTCCCCCGCCGTGAGTAGGCCCGCATTCAGTGCCGGCGAGATCAGCGCATGGTAGAGAAACGGCGCGCCCGACTTCATCGCATCCTGGTAGTCGCCGAAACGCGGAAGACACTCGGCCAGGAAGTGCTTCAGAGCGACGATGGCGTCGGCGCGGGTGACGGGCCAGCGGAAGGCATCGAGATCGCCGAAATGCCCGGCGAACCTGTCCGCAACCAGGGCGATGACCTCGGACGTGATCGCATCGGGCGCGAAGCCCGGGCGTTCCGGGGGGCGGTGCCCGCGTGGCAATTTCTTCCGATTGTCGTGGTCGAAGTTCCACTGGCCGCCGATCGGCTCACCGTCCTTCATCAGGAGGCCGGTGCGCTTTCTCATGCCGCGATAGAACGTCTCCATCCGCAGGGCGTGCCGTCCCTCGGCCCAGCGCGCGAAATCCGAGCGCGGGCAGAGGAAACGGTTGTCCTCGCGAAGCTCGACGGGCATCGGCAGGTCATCACGCCATCCCTGCATCATCTCCCAGACGCGCCACTCGCCGGGCTCGGTGACGACGATCCTGTCGGGTTCGTGCCGCGCGACCGCTCGCTGGAGTTCTCCGGTGAACGAGCCGGTATTGTCCGGCGCATCAAGGCGCACATAGTCGACGGTGATGCCCTCGGCCTCCAGATCGGCCGCGAAATGGCGCATCGCCGAGAACAGGAAAGCGATCTTCTGCTTGTGGTGGTGGACATAGGTCGCCTCCTCCCACACCTCGACCATGAGAACGATGTCGGAGTGCGGGTCGAGATCGGTGAGCGAGGAAACGCGGCGGTGAAGCTGATCGCCGAGGACGAAGCGGAGCGTGCGTTGGCGGGTCACCCCTTCGTACGCAGGGCCGAGCGGCCGCCATCCGCGCCGATGATCTGACCGGTGATCCACCCGGCTTCCGCCGAGACGAGGAAGGCGGCGAGCGCACCGATATCGTCCGGCGTGCCCAGGCGCTGGAGGGCGTGCATGGATGCGATCCCGGCGGCCAGCGTCTCGTTGCCGGTGATCGCGGCGGCGAGTGGCGTGCGCGTCAGCGAGGGGGCGACGACGTTGATCCGGATCTGAGGGCTGAGTTCGGCGGCGAGGGACAGGGCGAGACCCTCGACTGCCCCCTTCGCCATGGCGACCGAGGCATGGGCCGGAAAGCCCTGTGCCACCGCCACGGTGGAGAACAGGACGACGCCCGCCCCTGCCTCGCCTGCACCAGCTTTCAGCGCCGGCGCCGCGGCCTGGAGAGCGAGAAGTGCGCCGAGGGCGTTGAGCTTGAAATCCGTCACCGCGTCGTCGGCGGTCAGCTTCGCCAGCGGCTTCAGGTTGATCGTCCCGACCGCGTAGACGAGGCCTGCGAGCGAACCGCCCGCTTCCTGCGTCACCGTGGTGAAATGGGCGGGGTCAGTGACGTCGCCGGCCGTGAAGGTCGTGTCCCCCAGGCGGGCGGCGGCGTCTTCGAGGCGCTGGGGATCCCGTGCTGCGAGATGGAGCGGGATACCGCGCTTACGCAGGGCCTGCGCCGTGGCCATGCCGATGCCGCCGGTTCCGCCGTAGATCACAACCCGGTTCATGACCGCTCCCATTCCCTGCCGGATCGGTTAGGTAAGGCGGATCATGCTGCCGTGGAGCCTGTGAGGCCCCATCCGTAGAGTCGCACGTCTCGCAACCACGCCCCGGGGATGTTCATGAAGTTTGCCTTCGCCGGCATCGATTTCCTCGGAGGCGTTTTCGAAGCGCTGGTGGAAGCCGGATGGACTCCGATCAAGCTGTTCACCCGGCCCTGCGACGGGCTCTACGATCACAACGAGGCGGTCGTGGCCCAGAGCCGCCGACATCGCATCCCGATGCAGCTTTCCCGGATCAAGCTCGCGGATCTCGATACCCTGACGCAGACCCACGGGACGGACTGGGCCTTGGTGGTGGCCGGTTACCCCTGGCTTATCAAGGGCTGGCGCAACCGGGCCGCCTACGCCCTGAACTTCCATCCCTCGCCCCTGCCGGTGGGGCGCGGCCCCTATCCCCTGTTCAAGGCGATCACCGATGCACGCGACAGCTGGGGCGTGACGGCGCATGTGCTGGCCGAGGAGGGGTTCGATACCGGCGACATCCTCGCGCAGGAGACCTTCGCGATGGCGCCGCAGGAGACCCATGAGACCCTGTTGGCCCGATGCCAGATCGCCGCCCGGCGGCTCGCCTCGGGACCGATCGCGCGTGACCTGCCGGCGCGCTGGCAGGCGGCCCAGCCCCAGGGCGAAGGCTCCTACTGGGCCCGTGCCACCGATGCGGACAGGACCCTCGATTTCCGTACCGACGTCGAGGCGATCCTGCGGCGGATGCGGGCCTTCGGCACCATCGAGACCATTGCGCGGCTGGGCGACAACTCCATCTTCGTGGCGGCGGCGGAGGGCTGGCGCGAGCCGCACCGCCATGCGCCGGGAACGATCGTCCACCGTTACCGCCGCCACGTGGTGATCGCCGCGCGCGACGGCTTCATCCAGATCACCCGCTGGAGCCCGGTCGCCGTCGCGGATGTCGGGCAACTCGGGCGATAGGACAAAATTCCTATGCCGCGCATGCGCAAGAAGGCGGATCTGCCCACCAAGGTCTGCGCCGCCTGCGGCAAGCCCTTCGCCTGGCGCAAGAAATGGGAACGTGTCTGGGACGAGGTCCGCTACTGTTCCGACCGGTGCCGGAACGAGGCGAAGCGGTCGGGCAAGGCCTCCTGATCAAGCACCGCCGGCAGCGAACAGGGCGGCCTGCGTATCGATGTCGAAGGTGACGGCGGCATCCATCTCCCATTCGACGACGTCTGTCCGCGCCGCGAGGAGACGTCCGGCACCCTGATCACCGGTGAGCGAGGCCAAGTCTGGCGCGAGGAGCGCGCGATTCAACAGAACCGGGTTTCCGCGCACGCCGCGATGGACCGGGACAATGGCGGCGGGCACCGGATCGGCAGCCAGGAAGGCGGCGGCCAGGGTGGCGAGGTGGGACGGCCGGACACGCGGCATGTCCCCCAGCATCACGATGAGTCCGGCGGGCTCCGGCAGGGCGTCGAGCCCGCACCGCAGGGAGGTCGACATCCCGTCCGCATAGGCCGGGTTGTCGATGAACCGCAGGTCGAGGCCGGCGAGCGCCTGCCGGATTGCTGCGCCATGCGCGCCAATTACGACCGCCACGGGCCCGAGTTTCGCCGCGACCGCTGACTCGGCCGCGTGGCGCACGAGTGGCTTGCCGTCGAGGGTGCCGAGCATCTTCGACGCTCCGCCGAAACGCGTCCCCCGCCCGGCGGCGAGGACGACGATGCCGATCCGATCAGGCATCGTCCGCCATGCCCTCGTCCAGCGCGCTTTCCTCGCCTGATCTAGGCTGCGGACGGGACACGATCTCCATGAGCAGGCCTCCGACACCGAGCCCGACGATATCGGCCCGGCTGACGACGAGGCCGGCGAGAAGGCGGTGGAGAATCCAGTCGAACCCGTTCTCGGCGGGCGAGCGCGCGCATCCCGGCGCACCGATGACCGGGACGTCGCCGATACGGCCGACCAGAAGCAGGTTGCCGGGATCGACGGGCATGCCGAAATGCTCCACCTCACCGCCCGCCGCCTCGATACCGGCGGGGATGACGTCGCGCCGGTCGGCGATGGCCGAAGCGCCGAACACCACGACGAGATCAGCCTCGTCGCGGGCGATGGTCTGGCGAAGGGCGGCGGCCATGGCGCCAGCCTCGTGCGACACCCGGATATCCGCGACGATCCCGGCCCCGGTCGGCGCCAGCCGGCGCTCGAGGTTGCGCAGGGTCTTGGCGATGGTGGTCTCCTTCAGCCCCGGCAACAGGGTCGAGACGACGCCGACCCGGCGACGGGGATAGGGGATGACCGTCAGTGCCTCGGGCGTCGCGATCCCACACGCGCGCTCAAGGGCGGAAGCCGAGACGGCGTAGGGGATGATCTTGACGGTCGCCACCATCTCGCCGGGGATGACAGGCCGGAAAGGCGGCAGGGTCGCCAGCGTGATCGCCTCGTCCACCCCGTTCACGGCGTCGATGACGGCGCGGTCGATCATCAGAAGGCCCGGCACCTCCGCGTGGAGATTGCAGCGTCCCGTGAAAGCGGGACTTGCCGAAAGGCCAGCCCCCGCGACCCGGCCGGCGAGGCGGGCGGCGGCCTCGTCCTCGCCGACATCGCCCGCCTCCAGGGTCACCGCCACCACACTGTCGAGGCCGGCCTCACCGAGACGGCGCGCATCCTCACTCCCGATCGGCCGCCCCTTGCGGACGATCACATCGTCGGCCCGCAGAGTATGGGCCGCGATGAGCCCCGCGGCTTGCGAGATCGCGACCGAACCGAACTTCAAGCGGGAACTCCGGGTTTGGTAGCGCGCGGATCGGCGCCGCGCAGGGTGGAGACGACCTGCGCCAGGATGGAGACGGCGATCTCGGCCGGGCTCACGGCACCGATATCGAGGCCGATCGGCGCCTCGATCCGCCCGATCTGTTCCGACGAGAACCCCGCCTGCGACAAGCGTTCGACCCGCGCGGAATGGGTCTTTCGCGAGCCGAGGGCGCCCACATAGAAGCACTCGGCCTTCAGGGCC
This sequence comes from Methylobacterium sp. CM6241, assembly GCF_054817845.1. Classification (NCBI taxonomy): domain Bacteria; kingdom Pseudomonadati; phylum Pseudomonadota; class Alphaproteobacteria; order Hyphomicrobiales; family Methylobacteriaceae; genus Methylobacterium; species Methylobacterium sp. CM6241. The sequence continues at coordinate 1,738,423 of NZ_CM139246.1, read as the reverse complement.
GCGATCAGCGCGGGATCGTCGATCTTCGGATCGTGGGTCAGGGCGGCGACGGCACAATAGCGGTCGAGGGGCGGCACGGGGCCTGCGAGGGCTTCGTCCGGCCAGAGCGGCACGAGGGAAACCTCAGGAAAACGCTCGGGCGTGGCGAAGGCCGTTCGCGGGTCGATGACGCTTACCGAAAGGTCGATCGCCGCCGCCATCGGGCACAAAGCCTGACTGATATGCACTGCCCCGATGAGGACGAGCCGGACCTTGGGAGCCTGGACGGTGAGGAAGAGCTGCCGCCCCTCCACCTCGACGAGGCCGCTCTTTCCCGAGGCGAGGCGCCGCGCCAGGATGTCGGCGAGGGGATCGGCCGGGATCTCGGCCTCGCGGACCACACGCTGGCTGCCGTCATCGAGGTCGGTGACGAGCAGCGCGGCGCGGCGCGCGGCGCGCTCGACATTGAGGGCACGGAGAGAATCGAGTTGCATGGCGCTGCTTCAGTCGATGCGTTCGACGAAGACGCGGATGCGCCCGCCGCAGGACAATCCCACCCGCCAAGCGGTCTCGTCGGCAACGCCGAACTCGATCACCCGCGGCCGTCCATCGGAGATGGCATCCAGTGCCTCGGTGATGACGGCCCCCTCGACGCAGCCGCCAGAGACCGAGCCGAGGAAGTTTCCGCCCTCGTCGACGACGAGGTGGCTGCCGACCGGGCGAGGCGCGGAGCCCCAGGTCTCGACGACGGTGGCAAGCGCCACGCCGCGCCCGCTACGGCGCCACGACTCGGCCGCGTTGAGGATATCGGTTTCGGTGGAGAGCATGGGACACTCCGCGCGCTGCGCGTCTTCGAGCATGACGGCACTCACGCAACGCCGCCTCGGGGAGATAAGCTCCGGCGCGGATGGCACAATGCGGAGGCGAAGCCCATGCCATGCCTGCCGGACGTCCCATCTCCGAAACGTGCGGACAAGCACGGAGGAGGCGTCTCGTCGCCGGGGCGCACGCGCGCTTCAAGCCGCGCCAAATCCGCTGGCGCGCGCTATGAAGATCGGGCCCTCTACTCGCCAATCCTCCGGGCCCCATTCCATGAGACCCTTTCTCCCCTCGGCCGCCGTAGCGATCCTCGCTGTGCTTGCCCTCTCACCCTCCGGCGCCGTGGCGCAGAGCGCCGCGCAGGCGCCGATCCGGATCGGGCTCTCGCTTCCCCTGACCGGGCCTGACGCCGCCTTCGGGCAGGGCCTCCGGGCCGGGGCCGAACAAGCGGTGGCGGATCTCAACCGCGCGACGGGAGCCTCGGGCCGGAAACTTGCTCTCGTCGTTGCCGACGATGCCGGCGACGGCAAGCAGGGGCTGGCCGTCGCGCGGAAATTCGCCGCCGATCGCGTGCCCCTCGTTATCGGGCCGCTGAATGCCGCCGTGGCCGCATCGGCGCTGCCGGTCTACGAGGAAGCGGGGATCGTCGCCGTGACGGTCGGCATCGCCTGGCCCGCCTTGACCACGCGTGGGGCCTGGAACGTCTTCCGCCTCGGTGGCAGCGATGCGGAGCAGGGGCCGATCGCGGCGGGCTATCTTCTCGAGCGTTTCAGAGGGCGGCGTATCGGCCTCGTCCATGACAGGAGCACGTTCGGTCGGGGTCTCGTCGACGACGTCGCTCGCAGTCTCAAAACGAATGGACAGGCGGAGACCGCCTTCGAGAGCCTCGGCCGCGGCGACAAGGATCTCTCCGCCCTCGTCGCCCGCCTGAAGCGCGCCCGGATCGAGGTCGTTTATTTCGGTGGCCTTGCGCCGGAAGCGGGGCTGCTGATCCGTTCCCTGCGCGAAGCGGGTCTGGCCATTCCCCTCGTCGGCAGCGATGGACTGCTCGACAAGGAGTTCGCCGCCGGGGCCGGTCCCGGCGCCGAGGGGACCGTGATGACCCTTGCCCCCGAACCGCGAAAGCTGCCGGAGCCCAAGGGAGCGGCGGCCAAGCCGAGGAGTCCGGAGGCCGACATGGTCGCGGCGCAGGGCTATGCCGCCGTCGAGATCCTCAGACAGGCCGTCGAGCAAGCCAAATCCAATGAGGGCCGCAAAGTTGCGGCGTTCCTCCATGGCGGTACGCCGCTGAAGACCGCCCTTGGCGAAGTCGCATTCGACGATAAAGGCCAGACCAAAGCGCCCGGCTACCAGCTGCAGATCTGGAAGAAGACCCCCGACGGCCGTATCGACTACGCCGGCAATGTCGTGACGCCCTGATCCGGGCGAAAAGTGGCGCCTTGTCGCCAACCCGATGAGGCAGCTGTCGCCTCGGATTGGGACGAGCCGAGAGGATGACCGGGCAGTTGAAGCACCAACGAAGATTTCCCGGTCTCGGGACAGGATGTGCTTTTCTGTCGACGGGATACCGTTCACGGCGGTAAAAGCTTGCTTACGGAACGCGCGAACATTATGTCTCGCCGACGCTCGCCGGTGTTGCGCATCCGATGGGATCGGACCCGCCGCCCGCAGCGTTTTGCCGAACGGCTATGTTTTTGGTGTCCCGGAATGCCCCGTTCTGGCGTTCCGGCTGGAGAGTGTGGATGGCGAAAGAAGAGTTGATGCAGTTCGACGGTCTCGTGATCGAGATCCTGCCGGACGCACGCTACCGCGTGCAGCTCGACCAGGGCCACGAGATCGTGGCCTACACGGCCGGCAAGATGAAGAAGAACCGCATCAAGACTCTGGCGGGCGACCGTGTCACCGTCGAGATGTCGCCCTACGATCTCGAGAAGGGCCGCCTCGTGTTCCGTCACAAGGACGAGCGTTCCTCCGGTCCGCGCCCGCCGATCCGCGGCCAGTTCCGCCGCCGCTGAGCAAGAGCGCTGTCGGATATCTTGTCTGTCCGCTAGGGACCGAGGATCTTCACGAAGGCAGCGCCAGCGCCAAAGAACGCGGCTCCGGCAGCCATGCCGGACAAAGCGATCTGCCAGGGCGCGAGCATGCGGTCGCGATCCAGCTTCAATGCTTCGGCCGTGAGTTTCTTCTGCTCGGCGACGAATTTCTCACTCTCTTCGCGCGCTCGCCGAATGCGGCCGAGCTGCTCTTCGAGATCGGGCGTCAGCGGGCTTACGGCGTCGACCATCCGATTACTCCTTCATCACGCGACTACCCGATAAACATCGTCGCAGCACCAGCGCGGATCAAGCCGCGATGGTGTGTTCAGCATCTACTTTCCGAACCGCTCGAATTTCGGGAAGCTCCGGGTCATCAGCGTGCCGGCCTCGGCCCGGTGGCCCATCCACTTCTCCAGCAGCGCCGCATTGGCGAGCCGCTCCTGACCGGCGCTGTCGCGCCAGGGCAGGCCCTCGGCCAGGGTGAAGACATGGGCGTCGGTGAGCGTGCTCTGGCGGCAACGCTGCAGGCGCACCCCCTTGCCGCGCGACAGTTCCGGCAATTCAGAGAGCGGGAAGACCAGCAATAGCCGGTCGGCACTGCAGACGGCGACATGATCGCCGCTGCTGGCAGGCACGAGCAGCATGGCCTGGGCCGGCTCATCGAGCCCCATGATGCCCTTGCCCTTGCGGGTATTGGCCACCAGCGCGTCGGCGGGGGCCAGGAAACCGCGCCCATCCGAGCCCGCGATCAGGAGCTTGCCACCCGGCTGATACGGCAGGGCGGCGACGATCTCGGCGCCGTCGTCGAAATCCACCATCAAGCGGATCGGGTCACCGAAGCCGCGTCCGCCCGGAAGCTTCGCCGCTTCCAGGGTGAACACCTTGCCGTTGGAGGCCAGGACCAGGATCTTGGCCGTGGTCTCGCTGAGGAACGAGATCTTGAGCGCGTCGTCGCCCTTGAAGGCGACGCCCGACAGATCGGCCACATGCCCCTTGAGGGCGCGGATCCAGCCCTTGGCCGAGACGATGACGGTGATCGGCTCGCGCTCCACCATGGCGGAGGTGAAATCGATCCCGGCGGTGTCGGGCGGGTTCTCCAGGGTGGTGCGACGGGCTCCGATCTTGGTCTCGGGCCCGAAGGTCTTCTTCACCGCCCGGATCTGCTTGGTGATGTCCGACCATTGCATCTTCTCGGAGCCGAGCAGTTCCTCGATCCCGTCCTTCTCCTTGGTCAGCGTATCGAGTTCGCGCTTGAGCTCCATCTCCTCCAGCTTGCGCAACGAGCGCAGGCGCGTGTCGAGGATGGCGTTGGCCTGGAGTTCGGTGAGTTCGAACCGCTTCATCAGGGACGGTTTCGGCTCGTCCTCCTCACGGATGATGCGGATCACCTCGTCGAGATCGAGATAGACGATGAGAAGGCCGCCGAGGATTTCGAGGCGGCGTTCGATCTGCCCAAGGCGGTGGCGTGAGCGGCGTTGGAGGACGAGGCGGCGATGGTCGAGCCATTCGCGCAGAGCCTCGGCCAGCCCGATCACGCGCGGGACGAGACCACCCACCAGGACGTTCATGTTGAGGGGGATGCGGGCTTCGAGCTCGGTGAGCCGGAACACGGATTCCATGAGGATCACCGGGTCGACGCTGCGCGAGCGCGGCTCCAGCACGACACGGACGTCCTCCGCCGATTCATCGCGCACGTCGGCCAGCAGCGGCAGCTTCTTCTCCTGCAGCAGCTCGGCCAGCTTCTCGATGAGCCGGGCCTTGGGAATGCCGTAGGGGATCTCGGTGACGACGATGTTCCAGGTGCCGCGCCCGGTATCCTCCTTCGCCCAGCGCGCCCGCACGCGAAAACCGCCGCGCCCGGTACGGTAGGCCTCGGCGATCGACTCGGCACTGTCGATCAGAATGCCGCCGGTGGGGAAATCCGGCCCTTTCACGAAGGTGAGGAGCTGGGCCGAGGTCGCCTCGCGATGGCCGATGAGATAGAGGGCCGCGTCGCAGAGTTCGGCCGCGTTGTGCGGCGGGATCGAGGTGGCCATGCCCACCGCGATGCCCTGGGAGCCGTTGGCGAGCAGGTTCGGAAAGGCCGCCGGCAGGACGATGGGCTCGTCCTTCTCGCCATTGTAGGACGGCCGGAAATCGACCGTGTCCTCGTCGATCCCGTCGAGGAGCAGGCGCGCCACCTCCGTCAGCCGCGCCTCGGTGTAGCGATAGGCGGCGGGGCCATCGCCGTCGATATTGCCGAAATTGCCCTGGCCATCCACCAGCGGATAGCGCTGCGCGAAATCCTGTGAGAGGCGCACCAGCGCATCGTAGATCGCCTGGTCGCCGTGCGGATGGAAATCGCCCATCACGTCGCCGACGATCTTCGCGCATTTCTTGAACGCCGTGTTGGGGTCCAGGCGCAGGAGCCGCATGCCGTAGAGGATGCGCCGATGGACCGGCTTGAGGCCGTCGCGGGCATCGGGCAACGCGCGGTTCATGATGGTGGAAAGCGCATAGGCGAAGTAGCGCTCTTCGAGCGCCGACTTCAGTTCGACGCTCTCGATACCGTCGGATCCCGACGGTGGATCGAAGGGCTGGCCCATGACGAACTCCCGGGCCGGACATGGCCCATATCAGAACATAACGAGAACGGAACTTAATCGCTCTGCGTCCCCAACGCAACGAATCGCGCCCGCTCCGCCGGAGGGGCCATGGCGCGGGGTCCCCAGATGTGCTGGTCGAGGAAATACCCCGTCAAGGTAAATCCATTGGCTACATCCCTCTCGTCCGGCGGGATGGAGCCGCCCCGGCCCTTCTCCCGCTCGAGAAGGAAGCCCGGCAGCGCCAGCAGCCTGTCCCGGAAGGGCTCCCCGGCCGAGGCGCTGACAGCCCGCCCGGTCCTCGGCGAGACGTAGACCAGCGCATCGTTGCCGCCCGTGGCCGCGCAGGCGGTGAGATCGAGGCCGAAGCCGAGTTCGGCCAGGATCGCGAGTTCGAACCGTACCATCAGGAGGGGGGCGATCACGCGGTCGTCGAGATGGGCGATGAGCACGCGGGCCGCCTCGTAGAGAGCGGAATGGGAATCGCGCTCGGGCAGCAGACGGAGAAGCGCCGCCATATGGGTCACGCCGTAGAGGGCGAGCCCCGAGCCCATGAGCCGCGCCGCCGAAGATTCGAGGGGCTCCACCGCGAAGGCGCCGAGGCTCTCGTCGAGACGCGCGCGCCAGGTGAGGCGAACGTGGTTGCCGGTCTGGAGCACCGGCTGCATCCGCCGCGAACGCCCCCCATGGACGAGGCCGAGATGGCGACCGTGGCACGCGGTCATGACTTCGAGGACGATTCCCGTCTCGCCCTGCTTGCGCAGCCCCAGCACCACGCCGTCATCGGTCCATTGCATGGCCCTCTCATTAAGGCGTGGCGGATGCGTTGGAAACGGGCCGACGGCATCGAGAAACGCGCTGGATTGTGGTGATCCATATATTCCCGCGCAGCGTGTCAAACGCTACGCTTCGGGTTCCGCCGTTAGGTGCTCCCTCGCATGGTACTCTCCCGACATGGCATCGCCCGTAACGGCCCGTTGCTGCCGCGATCCATGGTCGCCATCGCGGCGATGGCATTCCTGACCCTCACGCTCGCTGGATGCGGGCGGCGCGAACCGACTCCCGCTGCCCTTGCCAGCTTCACCATGCGCGAGCGGGTGGCCGCCCTGGCCCTTCGCCAGAGCGGCTTCGGTTCGATCTCGGTGATCCCGGTCCGTTTCGAGCATAGCCGCATCGCGGGACCGTTCCAGGATGACGGACGCACGCTCTACTGTGTGTCCGCCAGGATGATGGGCCGCCGCTTCCGCAAGGGCGAGAAGGCCAAGGTCGTCATTCGGGAGGAGGCCGGCAAGCTCAGCATCCTCGATGATGTCGAGGAGGTCTGCGAGGGCCACCGGACGGAGCCGTTCAAGGAGCTGGAGGCGCTGGGGAATGTGAGGGGTTGACGACCATCCCGCACCGGACGGGTTGCCCGGACAGACCGGTGATGCTCCGATACCAACCATGCGGCATCGCCCCCTTTCGCTGACCCTCGACCTCATCGCCCGTGCCCATCCGACTCCGGTCGCCGACGATGCGAGCGCCTTGCATCTCATCAGCGATCTCGACCTCGCGCCCGGCCTCGACAGGATGCTCCGGCACCGGCCGACGGAGGATGGAGGGCTCTGGGTGTTCGGATACGGTTCGCTGATCTGGCAGCCGGAATTCGCCGTGGCCGAGCGGCGCGTCGGCACGGTGAGAGGCTATCACCGGCGCTTTTGCCTGCTGCAGCGGCGGTTTCGCGGGAGCCGCGAACGGCCGGGCCTCGTCCTTGCCCTCGACCGGGGCGGCATCTGCCGCGGAATCGTGTTTCGCCTGAGGGGATCGGATCCGGTCGAGACCCTGATGCCGGTCTGGCGCCGGGAGATGCGCGGCGGAGGCTATGCGGGACGCTGGGTCGTCGTCGAAACCGCGACCGGGCCGGTCACCGCCCTGACCTTCGTCGTCAACCGCGCCAGCGACCGCTATACTGGGCGCCTCGCGGAGGAGGAGATCGCCGACCGGATCGCCACCGGCGCGGGGCATCTCGGCCCGAGCGCGGAATACCTATTCCGCACGGCACAGGCCTGCGCGGATGCCGGCATTCTCGACGACCATCTCTGGCGGTTGCAGCATCTCGTGGCCGAGCGCCTGGAGGCCGCGTATCGACAGCAAGCGGAGCTGCGCGTCGCCACGCGGTAACGGGTCCCTCCTTCCCGCATCGCTGATTTCGAGGTGGAAGAGAGGGCCGGCGACCCGCCCGGAAACTACGCAGGTGCGGCCTCGTTGGTCTGCATCGGCAAGGTCGCTCCGCACAGGTGTGCACGGGCGAATTCCGGTGCATCTTCCTTCGAGGAGATGCCGGATATCGGTGATCGCCCGGGGGCAGCAGCGGGAAGGCTTCGACCCATGAGCCTCATACCATGAGCAAATGCCCACCTCCGACGCCGCTGCCGCCCGATCGCAGGCTGGCTTTCTTTGAATGGGAGGGTCCCGCCGCGCCGCGCGGAGCGCTCCGGGCCAGGGTCCGCGCCGCCAATCGACGCTCCGAGCCCGAATGCGTCGCCTCCTTGATGACGAACGTTCATCAGAGTGCGGCGGAGGATGCCGCGGCGACGCATCTGGCGGGGCGCCTCGTCGCTGCCTTGCGCGAGAAAGGCGCGCGCGGGCCCGTCGAGCAGCTGATGCGCGAGTTCAGCCTGTCGAGCGCCGAGGGCGTCGCCCTGATGTGCCTCGCTGAAGCACTTCTGCGCATTCCGGATACGGCGAGCCGCGACGCCCTCATCCGCGACAAGATCGGACATGGCGATTGGCGGTCGCATCTCGGCCATCCCACCTCGCTGTTCGCCGGTGCAGCCGCGTGGAGCCTCGCGCTGACGGGGCGGGTGGTCGGCGTCGAGGACGAGGCCGGCCTGACGGCGGCGCTGACGGGCGTCCTGCGTCGGGCGGGCCAGCCGGCCATCCGCATGGGTGTCGATCTGGCGATGCGGATGCTCGGCGGCCAGTTCGTCACCGGCCGCAGCATCGCCGAAGCGCTCCGCAACAGCCGGCCGAAGGAGGAGAAGGGCTTCCGCTATTCCTATGACATGCTGGGCGAGGCGGCAGTGAATGCAGCGGATGCCGCCCGCTATCTGGCGGATTATGCCGGCGCCATCGCGGCGATCGGTGTGGCCTCGGCCGGGCGCGGGCCTCTCGATGGGCCGGGCATCTCGGTCAAGCTCTCAGCGCTGCACCCGCGCTATGCCCGCGCCCAGCGCGACCGGGTGATGGACGAGTTGCTGCCGAGGCTGACGGACCTCGCCCTCGCGGCCAGCCGCCATGATATCGGGTTCAACATCGATGCCGAGGAGGCCGACCGGCTCGACCTCTCCCTCGATCTCCTCGAAGCCCTGGCGTCGGACGAGCGTCTTGCCGGCTGGGACGGGCTCGGCTTCGTCGTACAGGCCTATCAGAAGCGCGCGCTCCCCGTGCTGGACGTCGTCATCGATCTCGCGCGGCGGAGCGGACACCGCCTCATGGTCCGCCTCGTCAAGGGCGCATACTGGGATTCGGAGATCAAGCGCGCCCAGGTCGATGGGCTCGACGGTTTCCCGGTCTTCACCCGGAAGCTCCATACCGACGTGTCGTACCTCGCCTGCGCGCGCCGGCTTCTGGCGGCCGGAGACGCAGTGTTTCCGCAATTCGCGACCCACAATGCCCGCACGCTCGCCGACATCGTCGCCATGGCGGGGGACGATTTTCAGCCCGGCGACTACGAGTTCCAGTGCCTGCACGGCATGGGCGAAGCGCTCTACGAGGAGGTGGTCGGCGGCGCGATCCTCGACCGGCCATGCCGGATCTATGCGCCGGTGGGCTCGCACGACACGCTGCTCGCCTATCTCGTCCGGCGCCTGCTGGAGAACGGAGCAAACTCCTCCTTCGTCAACCGGATCGCCGATCCCGCCGTGTCGGCCGGCGACCTCGTTGCCAACCCGCTGGAGCTGGCCCGCCGGGTCGTACCGCCGGGATCGGGCCATCCGGGGATCGCTCTGCCGCGCGATCTCTTCGGCCCGAGCCGCGTGAACGCGCGCGGCCTCGACCTGTCCGACGAGGACGTGCTCGCGTCCCTCGGCGCGAGCCTGCGGGCGGGTGCAGGGACACCCCGCCTGTGTCGGCCCGTTCCGACGGATGAGTATGACGGCACGAAACGCGCCGTACTCAACCCCGCCGACCGGAACGACATCGTCGGCCACGTGATCGAGGCAGAGGCGGAGATCGTCGACGCCGCCATCGCGCGTGCGACATCAGCCTCCAGCGCCTGGGCGACGACGGCGCCATCGCGGCGGGCCGGTATCCTGAACGTGGCGGCGGACCGGATCGAGGCGCGGCGTGACGCGTTCCTCGGGTTGCTGATCCGGGAAGCCGGCAAGACCCTCACCGATGCCGTCGGCGAGATCCGCGAGGCGGTGGATTTCCTGCGCTATTACGGAGCGCAGGCAGCGGGATTCGATCCCGCGACTCATCCGCCCCTTGGCGTCGTCGCCTGTATCAGCCCCTGGAACTTCCCCCTCGCCATCTTCATCGGGCAGGTCGGAGCCGCGCTCGCCGCCGGCAATGCCGTCCTCGCCAAGCCAGCCGAGGAAACGCCCCTGGTGGCCGGGCTCGCCGTGGAGATCCTGATCGAGGCGGGAATTCCTGACGGCGTGCTCGGTCTCCTGCCGGGAGACGGTGCGATCGGCGCGCGCCTCGTGGCCGATCCTCGGGTCCAGGGCGTGCTCTTTACCGGTTCGACCGATGTCGCCAAGGCGATCCAGGCCGAACTCGCCAGGCGGCTCGGACCGGATGGACGGCCGATTCCGTTCGTGGCCGAGACGGGTGGCCAGAACGCCCTGGTCGTCGATTCCTCCGCCCTGCCGGAGCAGGTCGTCGCCGATGTGGTGATGTCGGCCTTCAATTCCGCCGGACAGCGCTGCTCGGCGCTTCGCGTGCTCTGCCTTCAGGAGGAGGTGGCCGACCGCATCCTCGCCATGCTCGAAGGCGCCATGGCCGAACTGACGATCGGCAATCCCGACCGGCTCGCTACCGATATCGGGCCGGTGATCAGCGAGGCTGCGCGGGAGGCGATCGAAGAACATGTGGCGCGGATGCGGGAACGCGGCCACGCCGTGCATCGGGTCGCGCTGCCGCCCTCCTGCGCGGCCGGCCATTTCGTTTCCCCGACCCTGATCGCCATCGACAGTCTCGACGACCTGTCCGGCGAGATCTTCGGCCCCGTCCTCCACGTCCTGCGTATCAGGCGCGACGATCTCGGCCGGATCGTCGATGCCATCGCCGGGACCGGCTACGGCCTGACCTTCGGCGTCCATAGCCGGATCGACGCTACCGTCTCGCGCCTCGTGGACGGGGTCCATGCGGGCAACATCTACGTCAACCGCAACCTCATCGGGGCCGTCGTCGGCCTTCAGCCCTTCGGCGGCGAAGGCCTGTCGGGGACGGGACCGAAGGCCGGCGGCCCGCTCTATCTCCGCCGCCTCCTGGCTTCGGCGCCAGCGAAGACCGGCCTCGTCCGGCGGCCCGCCGCGATGCCCGAGGCGCTGGCGTCCCTGCGCGACGCCCTGTCGGTGGCGGGCAGGGAGAGGGAGGCGGCGCGCTGCGACGCCTATGCCGAACGGAGCCTCCTCGGACTCGACATCGCCCTGCCCGGCCCGGTGGGCGAGAGCAACCGCTACAGCCTGCATCCGCGCGGCACGGTCCTGTGCCTGCCAACCAGCGGAACCGGGCTGTTCGCACAGATCGCGGCCTGCCTCGCCACCGGCAATACGGTCCGGCTCGTCCCGCCTGCCGGCCTGCGACCGATGCTCGACCTTCTGCCCCGTGCGGTTCGGGGCACGATCGGCGTGGCCGATGGGCCGGACGCCGTGGGCTGCGCGGCGATCCTGGCGGAGGGCGGGGCGGAGGGCGGGGCGGATGCGGCCCTCGCGGCGACGCGGAGAGCCGCCGCGCTGCCGGGCGCCATCATCCCAGTCCTCGCCGTGTCGCCGGACGAACTGGAGAAAGGAGCCGACGATTACTCGTTGGAATGGCTTCTCCGGGAGCGCAGCGTCAGCATCAACACCGCGGCGGCAGGCGGCAATGCCGCCCTCATGACCCTCGGCGAGGATAGCGATGCGATCACGGTCCCGCCCGCCACCTCATCCTGAAGTGCCGAAGCGCAGCGAAGGCCTCGAAGGAGCCCCCGGCTCGCGTAGCGGGTTCTGGAGCCCTCCTTCGAGGCGGCTATCGCAGTGCCTCAGGACGAGGTCGTGGAAGGGAAGAAAAACGTCACGGTCTCCGCTCGTCGATACCTGTCGAACCGAGGGAACCCTCTCAGACAGAAAAGGTCGCGGCCTGTCCGTGCAGCAGACCGGTCTCATCCACGAGTTGCCAGACGATGGCATCGCGAATCGGGAAGCGGGTTCCGTCCTTGCGGATGCGGATGCCGGCATAATTGGCGACGAACCCGTCACGGGTGACGGCGTCGAGCAGGCGCTGACGCTCGGCGCGTTCCGGGGCCTCGGCCGAGAAGCGAGAGGGCAACCCGATGAGCTCGTCCTTCTCGTAGCCGAAGATGCGCAGAGCGGTCAGGTTCGCATAGATGAAACGCGGGTCCTCTGCTCCATCATGGGCCAGGACCGCGAAGGGGGCCTCGGCATGGAGCCAGGCCGCGTCGCCCCCAGACTCGGGCACCAGCGACCGGCCGACGGCACGGCGAAAACTCCCGGTCAGGAGCGTATGGAAACCGGGATCGTTGCAGACATCCACGTCGGGCACCTGTGTCAGCGGGAGGCCGAGGGCCGCTCGAACCGGGCATAGGCGGCCAGGACGAGGTAAGCGACGAGGCTACCGAACGCGGCGGCGACCGCCTTGACCAGGAAATCGCCCAGACGCGCATGGCGGGTCGGCGACAATTCCTGGCCGAATTCGAGGAGGCCGGCCACCGCCATGCCGGTCATGAGCCCGAGATACCAGCGCTTGGGATAGGCCAGGATCAAGAGGAAGCCGAACAGGGCGTAGGCGCTCATCCGCTCGACATTCGCCGAGGCGACGACCGGCCGGAGCCCGATCGGCGACAGCGTCACGAAGACCAGGATCGCGAGGATGACGAAGACCGACAGGCGCAAGAGAGTTCTCGTCATCGAAGCGTGCCACCGAACCGCGACGCCAGCTTGCGTCATGCCGGGTCTTGTTGGGCAAGCACCGGGTCCAGCCTGATCTCGACCATGCTGAAGGTATTATTAAGACGCGGTTACGCGGCGGATGTTTCCCGCCGCGTCTTGCCGACCGGCAAGCCGGCTCGCATGGCCGCTGCGGAGCGTCAGTGCTGGTCTGCGCGCGCCTTGTTGGCGAAGTCGTTCACGGTAGCCACGGCCTGGTCGAACCGCTTCTCGCTTTCCGCGAAGCGCAGGAATCCCACGCGTTCCACCAGGATTTCCGGCGGAGTCGGCTGCGTCGCGAAGAGCATCATTACTTCGTCCATGAAGTCGCCGAGGGGCATGTATCCCTCCCGCGTCGACTGGCCGGGCGTGAGTTCCGTCTGCACGGCGGGCGGCACGAGCTCGATGACCTCGACCCTGCCCTTAACGGCGTCCCGCAGGCTGACCGTGTAGGAATGGATCGCCGCCTTCGTCGCCGAATAGGTCGGGGTCGAGACGAGCGGCACGAAGGCGAGGCCCGACGAGACGTTTACGACCGCCGCGTCCGGCTGAGCGGAGAGATGGTCGATCAGCGCGTTGGTGAGGCGGATCGGCCCCAGCAGGTTGGTGGTCACCATCGCCTCGGCATCCGCCAGATCACGGGACCGGGTGAGATCCTCGAACAGCATGATCCCGGCATTGTTGATCAGGACGTTCAGGTCGGGATGGGCGGCGATCACCGTCGCGGCGAAAGCGTCTATCCCGGCTTTGTCCTCGACATCGAGCACATAGCCGACCATGCCGGGATTGGCCTCCGTGACCGCATCGAGCCGATCACGGCGGCGGCCGGCGATGATCACCGTGTTGCCCTGGGCCTGGAAACGCTCCGCCAGTTCGCGGCCGATCCCCGATGCGCCGCCGGTGATGAGAATGGTGTTGCCGCTCGTCTTCATGGGACATCCCTCCTGGTTGTCCCAAACAGATGCCGCGCCTACTCTCCGATGGGTAGAAGGCACCAAAAAGATTTGTACTTACCAAAAGGAGAGCGTGAAATGCCGGCCCCGCACCCACCCGCCGATGCGGATCCGCGCGTCGAGGCGCTGGTTCACGACCTGATCGGCCGCGTCGCCGATAAATGGACGATGCTGGTCCTCGAAATCCTGGAAGAGAGGGGCGAGCTTCGTTTCACCGAACTCAGCCGCTCGATCGGCACGATCAGCCAGAAGATGCTGACCCAGACTCTCCGCCACATGGAGCGGGACGGATTGGTGATCCGCACCGTGCATCCGGTGGTGCCGCCCAAGGTCGAGTATCGGCTGACGGAACTCGGCCAGAGCCTCGGCGCCGCCTTCTGCGGCGTGTGGATCTGGGCCGAGCAGAACCTCGCGGCGGTGGAGACGGCGCGCGAGACGTTCGACGGGCCCCTCCCCTCGGGAGGCTGACCCCGTCAGTTCACTTCGACCTGCACCACACCGGGCACCGCCCGCAGGGCACCGGCGATCTGCGGCGTCGCCTGGTAGCGGCCGGGGAGCTTGACCTCGACCTCCCGGTCGCCGCCGTCGAGGAGGAGGATCAGCGAGACCTCGCCCTCGCCGCGCACCTGCAGGCGCTGCTGCACGCTGACGATGGGGCGCTCGTCGCGGAGATAGACGCGCATGCCCTTCTGGTGGCGTGCCACCGCCTCGTCGAGAGGCTCGGCGGTGACGATGCGCGCGCGCACATCCTCGCCTTCGAGATTGGCCTGGATCTGCAGCACCAGCGGCCGGCCGGGCTCCAGGATCTCGCGGTACTGGCCGAGGCCCTCCTGGAAGATGATCGCCTCGAAATGCCCGGTCTGGTCCGAGAGCGTGACGATGCCGAGCTTGTTGCCGGATTTGGTGCGGCGCTCCGACCGGTCGAGGACGGACGCGGCGACCTTGCCGACGCTCGACGTGCCGGCGCGGACCGAGCGGCAGAACTCGGCCCAGCTCTGGACGCGCAGCTTCTCCAGCAGGCCGGCATATTCGTCGAGCGGATGGCCCGAGAGGAAGAAGCCGATGGCCTCGTATTCCTTCTTCAGCTTCTCGGCCATGGGCCAGGGCTCGTAGGCGGGCACCCGCAGGGTCACGTCGGCCGAAGCGATGCCGCCGAACATGTCGACGATGCCCGTATTGGCCGCCTCCGCCGCCCCTTGCGCCAGCTTCATCATCGGCTCGACGGCGGCGCAGGCCCGCGCGCGGTCGACCTCAATGCAATCCATGGCGCCGGCCGCCACGAGATTCTCCAGTGTACGCTTGTTGATGAGGCGCGGGTTGAGCCGGCGCGCCAGGCAGGCGAGGTCCTTGAACGGCGTGTCGCCGCGTGCCTCCACCACGGCCTCGACGGCGGCCCGGCCCACGCCCTTGATGGCGGCGAGCGCATAGCCGATGCGCCCGTCATGGACCTCGAAATTGACCCCCGAGGTGTTGATCGAGGGCGGGTCCACCGGGATACCGAGGCGCTGGGCGTCCTGGCGGAACTCGGCGAGCTTGTCGGTGACGTCGATGTCGAGCTGCATCGCGGCGGCCAGGAACTCCACCGGGTAATTCGCCTTGAGATAGGCCGTCTGGTAGGTCAGCAGGGCGTAGGCGGCGGCGTGCGATTTGTTGAAGCCGTAATCGGCGAATTTCGCCAGCAGGTCGAAGATCTCGTTGGCCTTGGCCTCGGTGAGGCCGCGCTCCACCGAGCCCTTCACGAAACGGTCGCGCTGGGCGTCCATCTCGGCCTTGATCTTCTTGCCCATGGCGCGGCGGAGCATGTCGGCGTCGCCGAGCGAGTAGCCGGCCAGAAGCTTGGCCACCTCCATCACCTGCTCTTGGTAGACGATGATGCCGAAGGTCTCCTTGAGGATCGGCTCCAGCTTCTCGTGCGGGTACCAGCTCGCCTCGTTGCCGGCATCGCGGCCGAGCTTGCGCTCGCAATAGACCGGGATGTTGGCCATGGGGCCGGGCCGGTAGAGCGCCACGAGGGCGATGATGTCCTCGAACCGGTCGGCCTGCATCTCGACCAGCGCCTTGCGCATGCCGGCGGATTCCACCTGGAACACGCCCACCGTCTCGCCGCGCTTCATCGGCGTATAGGTCGCCGCGTCGTCGAGGGGCAGCGAGGCGAGATCGACGATGATGCCGCGCTGCGCCAGAAGGTCGGTGCAGCAGCGCAGCATCGTCAGGGTCTTGAGGCCGAGGAAGTCGAACTTCACGAGGCCCGCCGCCTCGACCCATTTCATGTTGAACTGGGTCACCCGCATCCCGGTCTTCGGGTCGCGGTAGAGCGGCACGAGCTGTTCCAGCGGCCGGTCGCCGATGACCACGCCCGCCGCGTGGGTCGAAGCGTGGCGGTGCAGACCCTCGAGCTTCTTGGCGATCTGCATCAACCGGGCGACGACGGGCTCCTCCTCCATCGCCGCCTGAAGCTTGGGCTCGCCCTCGATGGCCTGGACCAGGGTGACGGGGTTGGCCGGGTTCTGCGGCACCAGCTTCGTCAGCTTGTCGACCTGCCCATAGGGCATCTCCAACACGCGGCCGACGTCGCGCAGCACGCCGCGCGCCTGCAGCGTACCGAAGGTGATGATCTGCGCGACCTGCTCGTGGCCGTAGCGTTCCTGCACGTACTGGATCACGCGCTCACGGCCATCGACGCAGAAATCGATGTCGAAATCCGGCATCGAGACGCGCTCGGGGTTGAGGAAGCGCTCGAACAGCAGACCGAAGCGCAGCGGATCGAGATCGGTGATCAGGAGCGCGTAGGCGACGAGGGAGCCGGCACCCGAACCACGGCCCGGCCCCACCGGGATGTCGTGGTCCTTGGCCCATTTGATGAAGTCCGACACGATGAGGAAGTAGCCGGGGAATTTCATCTTCACGATGACGTCGAGCTCGAAGGCCAGACGGTCGCGATAGACTTGTTCGGTCATGCCCTCGCATGGGCCGTGCTGGGCGAGGCGCAGTTCCAGCCCGGCCTCGGCCTGGCGGCGCAGTTCGGACGGTTCGTCGAGGGCGATCTCCTCGGCGACATCCGGCGAGACCGCCTCCACGGGCAGCGCGTCGAGAGCGGCCACGACGCCGAAATTTGGCAGGATCGGCTTGCGGGTGCGCACCCGATAGGTGCAGCGCATGGCGATTTCCACGGTGGCGGACAGGGCATCCGGCAGGTCGTGGAAGAGCTTGGCCATTTCGGCGCGGGTCTTGAAGCCGTGGCGCGGAGTGAGCTTGCGGCGGCGCTCGTCCGAAACGAGGCGCCCCTCGGCGATGGCGAGCAACGCGTCGTGGGCGTCGTAATCGTCGGGCTTGGCGAAGAACGGTTCGTTGGTGGCCACGATCGAGAGGCCGTTGGAATCGGCGAGCCGGATCAGCTCGCGCTCCACCATGCGCTCGTCATCGAGCCCGTGGCGCAGGATCTCCACGTAGAGCCGGTCCTCGCCGAAAGCCTGTTTCAGCTGGGCGAGACGGGCGGCGGCGAGCTCGACACGTCCGCCGCGCAGGGCCGTATCGAGGGGGCCGGTGGTGCCACCCGTCAGAGCGATGAGGCCTTCCGCGTTCTCCGCCAGTGCCTCTACGGTGAGACGGGGCGCATCGCCCAGGGGGCCGTCGAAATAGGCACGGCTCGCCAGACGCAGGAGGTTGCCGTAGCCGGCCTCGCTCTGCGCCAGCACGACGACGTTGGAGGTAGTGATCTGCGATAGCCGCGCCATCGGGTCCGGCGCCTCGAAGGCCACGGAGAGCTGCATGCCGGCGATGGGCTGGATGCCCGTTCCGGCGGCCTTCTCGGAAAATTCCAGCGCCCCGAACAGGTTGTTGGTGTCGGTGAGCGCCAGCGCCGGCTGCCGGTCGGCGGCGGCCGCCTTGACGATGTCGCCGACCTTCAGCGCCCCTTCGAGCAGCGAGAAGGACGAGTGGACATGGAGGTGGACGAAACCGGGATCTTTGAGGATGCGCGCCATGACTCAACCCATCCCGAGTCGCGGTTCACGGTCCATTACCATTACCACATCCGGCGCATTTGCCTGTGGAGAGGGCCGTTCCTGCAACGCCCCCTCCCCCCATTTCCGCCTATTCGGCCGGCAGGGCGAACCGCTTCGTCTTCGGTTCTTTCCCCCGCGCCGTCTCATCGAGGGCGTCGGTGAATTGCAGGGCGGCCAGCTGCGCGTAGAGCGCCCCCTGCGCCAGCAAGCTCTCATGCGTTCCGGTCTCGACGATCCTGCCGCCGTCGAGGACGAGGATGCGGTCGGCAGCGCGGATCGTTGCCAGCCGATGGGCGATGACCAGGGTCGTGCGCCCCCGCATGAGCGTATCGAGCGCGGTCTGCACCGCGCGCTCGCTCTCGGCATCGAGGGCCGAGGTCGCTTCGTCGAGGAGCAGGATCGGCGCGTCCTTGAGAATGGCGCGGGCAATGGCGACACGCTGGCGCTGACCGCCGGACAGCGTGACGCCGCGCTCGCCGACCTGCGTGTCGTAGCCCTGCGGCAGGGCGCGGATGAAGCCGTCCGCATGGGCGAGTTCCGCTGCGCGATGAACCTCCGCCTCGCTCGCCCGTGGGCGACCGTAGCGGATGTTCTCGATCACCGAGCCGGAGAAGACAGTGGGATCCTGCGGCACGAGGGACATGCGCTCGCGCAGGGCATCCGGATCGACGCTGGCGATGTCGATTCCATCGACGCGCACGATGCCGGATTGCGGATCGTAGAAGCGCAGCAGCGCCTGCAGCACCGTGGTCTTGCCCGCCCCCGAAGGGCCCACGAGGGCGACGCGCTCCCCATGCGCCACCTGGAAGCTGATCCCGTCGAGGGAGGGATGCTCCGGCCGGGTCGGATAGGTCAGGCGGACCGATTCGAAGGCCACCTCGCCGCGCGGCGGCACCGGAAGGAGTTTCGGCTCGGCGGGTGCGCGGATCGCGGGCTCGGCGGCCAGAATCTCGCCAAGGCGTTCGGCGGCGCCGGCGGCCTGCGCGAGTTCGCCGTAGACCTCTGAAAGCTGCCCCAGGGCGCTCGCGCCGAACACGGCGTAGAGCACGAATTGCGAGAGCTGGCCCGCCGTCATCGTACCGGCCAGCACCCCTTGGGCGCCGTACCACATCACCCCGACGACGCTGGCGGAGATGAGGAAGATCGCGACGCCGGTGAGCAGGGCGCGCGCCTTCACCGAGTCACGGGCGGCCGAATAGGCATTCTCGGAAGCCTGCCCGAAATGCTCCGCCGTGGCGCGACCCATGCCGAAGGCCTGCATGGTGCGAATCGCCCCGATCGCCTCCGCCGCATAGGCCGAGGCGTCGGCCAGCCGGTCCTGCGCGGCGCGGGAACGCCGCCGCACGCCGCGTCCGGACAGGATCAGCGGGAACACGATGAGCGGGATCGCCACGAGAACCAGGATCGACAGTTTGGGACTGGTGATGACCATCATCACCACCGCGCCGACGAACAGGAAGGCATTTCGCAGCAGGATCGAGATGGAGACCCCGAACACGGCCTTGACCTGGGTCGCGTCGGCGGTGAGCCGGGAGACGATCTCGCCCGATTGCGTGCGGTCGAAGAAAGCGGGATCGAGGATGGTGAGGCGGGCGAAGACCGCGCTGCGCAGGTCCGCGACCACGCGCTCACCCAGCGTCACCACGGTGTAGTACCGGGCGGCACTCGACAGGGCGAGCACCGACACCACGCCGATCAGAGCCATGAAGTAAGCGTCGATGACGCTGTGGCCTTCGGGCGAGAAGCCGTGGTCGATCACCCGGCGCAGGGCGATCGGCACCACGAGGGTCGCAACCGAGGCCGAAAGCAGCGACAGGAACGCCGCGAGGATGCGACCGCGATAGACCAAGGCGAAGGGAATCAGCGGCCTCAGCGACCCGAGAGGAGCTTTGCCGCGACCGTTGCCGCCCGGGCCTTCGCCCTGTGAATTCTTTTTACGCCCGCGAGCCATCGTGCCTCGTCATCATCCCCGACACAGAATCGGTTTCAAGAAAATAGCGGTCCCGACGATCTCCCGCGCCCGACCGCTTGTTCGGAAGAAGCACGTGGGGTATAGGCCCGCCTTCATCCGATTGCGCGTGATCTAAGGCCGCGGGCCGCCAGGCGGGCCGGTCGGCGTGGCTATTCAAGGATTTCGTCATGGCAAAGAGTGCGGCCGACAAGGCCAAGGGTACCGAACATCCCGACTACCATTTCATCAAGGTCGTGATGACCGATGGGTCCGACTACATGACCCGGTCGACCTACGGCAAGGAGGGCGACACCCTCAACCTCGACATCGACCCGAATACGCACCCGGCCTGGACTGGCGGCGAGCAGAAGATGCTTGATCGCGGCGGCCGTGTTTCGCGGTTCAACTCGCGCTTCGGCGCCCTGTCCTTCGGCAAGAAGTGATTCGAGCGAACTGACCGCCGCGACCGGTTGGTGGCGGCGGAGGGTTTTGGATACGCGAAAGGGCGACGCCATCGAGGCGCCGCCCTTTCGCGTTTCAGGCATCGAAGCCCAACCCTGTTTCAGTGGGCGGTACCGAAGGCGCTCCGCAGCAGACCCTGCTGCGCGGCGACGGGGCTTTCCCCGAAGACCGGGGTCGGGCGGTCGTCGGAGATGAGGCCGTCGAGATGCAGGATGCGGGCGTGGAGCCGGCGCGAGCGGACGGTGAGGTCCTGAAGGCGGGCCGGGAGAGTGACGAAGGTCTCGGCGCGGAAGGTCTCCGGTGTCGCGAGACGGACGCGGGTCTTCTCCTGGAGGGCCTGGGCGGGGGTGATCTCGCCCTCCGACACGGCACGCTGCACCAGAAGCCACGACGCGATCTGCATGAGCCGGGTGGTGAGGCGCATGCTCTCGCTGGCATAGGACAGGGTGCTGTCGCGCGACAGCAGCCGCGATTCCTCGCGTCCATCGCCATCGAGATAGGCCGCGGCTTCTTCGACCATGGTCATGCCTTCGCGGAACAGGACGCGAAAGGCCTCGGAATTCACATACGTGTCGCCGAAGTTGACCCAGTCCCGCTCGTCGCGAAAGGTGACATCCAACTCGTTCATCCTGCCTCCTGTGCCGCTACCGGACCGCTTTGTCCCGATCTGAGACACGATCAGTGCGTTCGCGACCAGAGGCGCAACACTAGCGCCGAACGTGCCGCCCCGCGCCGTTGACCGGGGATTAACGTTAATGGGCCGGACTGGTGCCGATGAAACCGCATTTGGCGACGTCGTTCCGCGAATCGGCGGAACGAAAAAAAAGCCGCCCGGAGGGGCGGCTTTGGTGAAGTCGACAGAGGCATCAAAACAGCGGCAGACCGAAATCTGCCCCACATCCGGAAAACCGGATATGATTTCTTCATAAGCTGAAAAGGTTAACGCCCGACTAAGGGCGGACACGGTCCGGCGACAGAACGGGCGCTGGGAAATGCCCGCGCCAGAATTGACTTCGCCCCCCCTCTCCGCCATAAGCCGCGCCATCGCGTTGCCGCGCCCCATGTGGGCGCTCTTCGCGCTTGCAGACACATTTCAGGGCGAGTGAAGATGTCGGTGGGGCTCCTGCAGCCAGCCGGATCGATCCTCGGCCATCGGAGATCGCGCCATGAAGAGAACCTATCAGCCCAGCAAGCTCGTGCGTAAGCGTCGTCACGGCTTCCGCGCTCGCATGGCGACGGCCGGCGGCCGCAAGGTCATCGCTGCCCGCCGCTCGCACGGTCGCAAGAAGCTCTCGGCCTGATTTCTAGGCGCCCCGGCGGCGTAGTCCGCTGGGGTAGGCCTTGATCAACCCGAGGCTTGCCCAAGCGATGACCTCGCCCCTTGGCCGCAGGATCGAACCGGCAGTGTCGACGATCGGACGGCTGAAGCGGAGACCGGACTTTCTCGCTGCTGCGGGAGGGCGCCGTTTTCACACCGAGCTCATGAGTGCCCAAGGCCGGCTGCGTCATGCGGCCGGCACGCCTGTGCCTGCCACCTCGGAGAGCGCGGCGGTCGATGGACTTCGCATCGGCTTCACGATCACCAAGCGGGTCGGTCACGCGACGGAGCGCAACCGCATCCGCCGCCGATTGCGCGATGCCGTGAAGCGCGCAGCAGCCGAGTTGCCGTCCGCCGAGGCCGATATCGTGCTCGTGGCCCGTCGCCCCGCTCTGCATGCGCCTTTCGACACGCTGGTCGCCGATCTGCGCCGTTCCGTTGGCGCGGTGATCAAGCCGAGCGACGGCAGGCAGCAGGGTCAGAAGAACCGCCCCGGACGTGGGAAAGGTCGCCTCGGCGCGGCCAACCCGGCCGATGCCGTGAAAGGCCCGGTTCGCGGCGCCCCGACACCATCCTGCCATCATGCGGCCGATGCGCCCCTGCAGCACGAGGCGCCGTCGATGCCTCGCGCGGCGAGCGGAGCCTTCGACGCCTCCCCTCCTTCGAACACACGCGACGGATCTCTCGATGGGTAATGACAAGACGAACATGATCGTCGCGATCGCCTTGTCGCTGGCGGTCCTGCTCGGGTGGAACTACTTCATCGCCGCCCCCCGCGTGGAGCAGCAGCGTCAGGCCGAGCTTCAGAACAAGGCTGCGGCCCAGGCTGCCAACCCGACCGGCGCTCCTTCGGCGAGCCCGGCGGAAGGTGGTCCCTCGGCTCCCGTTCCGGGCACCCTGCCGAACGCGGCCGTATCGGTGGAGAGCCGCGAGGCGGCTCTGGCCCGTTCCCCGCGCGTGGCCATCGACACCCCGGCCCTGGCCGGTTCGATCGCCCTGAAGGGTGGCCGCGTCGATGACGTCTCGCTCAAGGGCTACCACGAGACCGTGAGCGATTCGAGCCCGCGCATCGTGCTGCTCTCGCCCACCGGTAGCGCGAACCCGTATTACGCAGAATTCGGCTGGGTCGGTCAGAACACAGGCCCCCTCCCCACGGGCGACACGGTGTGGACCGCCGATGCCGCCGCGCTGACGCCGGCAAAGCCTCTGACCCTCACCTACGACAACGGCGCAGGCCTGCTGTTCAAGCGCGTCATCGCCGTCGACGACAAGTTCATGTTCACGATCCGCGACGAGGTCGAGAACAAGGGGGCGAACGCCGTCACGCTGTATCCGTATGGGCTGGTCTCGCGCTGGGGCAAGCCAACGACGCAGGGCTATTACGTGCTGCATGAGGGCATGATCGGCGTCCTCGGCGCCGACGGCCTGCAGGAATACACCTATGACCACGTTGCCAAGGAGCCGGCGCTCGGCAATGCCGGCACCAAGGGCAAGGCCTGGGCGAACGTGAGCGGCGGCTTCGTCGGCATCACCGACAAGTACTGGGCCGCGGCCACGATCCCGGACCAGGCCGCGCCCTATACCGGCAGCTTCACCGAACGCACCGACGGTGCCACCAAGGTCTATCAGGCCAGCGTGCGTGGCGATGGCCGCAGCGTCGAGCCGGGCGCGACCGTGACGTCGACCCAGCAGCTCTTCGCCGGTGCCAAGGAAGTCAACACGATCAACGGCTACCAGAAGGATCTCGGCATCAAGCAGTTCGATCTGATGATCGACTGGGGCTGGTTCCACTTCATCACCAAGCCAATGTTCCGCGCGTTGGACTTCTTCTTCCACCTGTTCGGCAATTTCGGCGTGTCGATCCTGGTGGTGACGTTCTGCCTTAAGCTGCTGTTCCTGCCGATCGCCAACAAGTCGTACCAGTCCATGGCCAAGATGAAGGCCGTGCAGCCGGAGATGGCCTCGATCCGCGAGCGCTACGGCGACGACAAGATGAAGCAGCAACAGGCGATGATGGAGCTGTACAAGAAGGAGAAGATCAACCCGGTCGCCGGCTGCTGGCCGGTGCTGATCCAGATCCCGGTCTTCTTCGCGCTCTACAAAGTCCTGTTCATCACCATCGAGATGCGGCATGCGCCGTTCTTCGGCTGGATCCAGGATCTCGCCGCTCCCGATCCGACGAACATCCTGAACCTGTTCGGGCTCCTGCCCTTCGCTGCCCCGGACTTCATCCATCTCGGCATCTGGCCGATCGTGATGGGCATCACGATGTTCATCCAGATGAAGATGAACCCCGCGCCGCCGGACCCGGTCCAGGCGCAGATCTTCACCTTCATGCCCATCGTGTTCACCTTCATGCTCGGCTCTTTCCCGGCCGGTCTGGTGATCTACTGGGCCTGGAACAACACCCTCTCGGTCATCCAGCAATACGTCATCATGCGCCGCAACGGCGTGAAGGTGGAGTTGTGGGACAACCTCGGCGGGATGTTCAAGAAGAAGCCCGCCGACAAGAACGCACCGGCCAAGAGCTAGGCTTAGCGTTCTTCCCAACGAGACCACCCCGGCTCCTCATCACGAGACGCCGGAGCGAAGCGGAGGCCTCGAAAGAGGCCTCCAAGACCCGACGCGGTTTCTGGACGCCTCCTTCGAGGCCGCTTCGCGGCACCTCAGGATGAGGTCGATGGTGGGACACGTCACGTTTCCCTCTCTCAGCCGGAGACCATGATGACCGAGCCCGAAGCCGACGCAGCCCTCCTCGAATCCGGCCGCCTGCTGTTCGCGGGAGTGGCTGATTTCCTGTCCTCCGCGCCGAACGTCGCCGCGCTGCCGCCGATGAAGGGCGTCGAGATCGCCTTTGCCGGGCGCTCCAATGTCGGCAAGTCGAGCCTCGTCAACGCACTGACCGGCCGCAATACCCTGGCGCGGACGTCGCATACGCCGGGCCGGACGCAGCAACTCAACTTCTTCGATATCGGCGGGCGACTGACCCTGGTGGACATGCCCGGCTACGGCTACGCGGCCGTGGAGAAGACCAAGGTCGAGGCCTGGACCGACTTGATCCACGACTACCTCAAGGGTCGCGCCAATCTCGCCCGCGTCTTCATGCTGATCGATTCCCGCCACGGATTGAAGAGCATCGATACCGACGTGCTCGACGGGCTCGACAAGGCCGCCGTGAGCTATCAGATCGTCCTGACCAAGGGCGATGCCCTGAAGAAGGCCGAAGTCGATGCGCGCATTGCCGGCATCCGCTCCGCCATCGCCAAGCGCCCGGCGGCCTACCCTGAGATCCTGATCACATCCAGCCGCGACGACCGTGGCGTGCCGGAACTACGGGCGAGCGTCGCCCGGATCCTGGCCGAGCGCGGCGCATGACCGGCTTCGACCGTGCCCTCCTTGCTCTCGGCGCGCTCGCCGGCCTGCTCGGCGTCGCCGCTAGCGCGGCCGCGGCCCATATCCCCGGAGCCGACAGCCTGAAGACGGCGGCGCAGTTTCTGCTGTTCCACGCGCCCGCCATCATCGCACTCGTGGCCCTGACGGCCACCGGGATCACTCACCGCCTTACGACCCGGGTCGCCGCTGCCGCCCTGGTGATCGGACTCGCGCTATTCTCCGGTGATCTGTCCTTGCGTGCCCTGAAGGGCATTCCGCTCTTTACGATGGCCGCGCCGACTGGCGGCGTCATCCTCATGGCCGGCTGGCTGGTCGCGGCATTGGCCGCTTTCGTTCCGGCGCGGACCCGACAGGGTCCACTTGGCCAGCACACGCCCGCAATTCGATCCTAGCGACACCTCGACCCTTGGCGCGTTCGTCCAAGGTCGAGGGGCGGTTCGGAGTGGCACCCGGTCCTTGCAGTGCCTCGAGAAAGTTCCGGTTCACACACGGCTCCCGTTCCGAACCCTAGAGCAAAACGGAAGTTCTACGGGTGGGACTCAGACGAACAGGAAATCGGTCGCGTGCAGATCCGCGACCTGCAGGCCGGCGAGCCTGATGCTGCCCTCGTCATACTGAATGACGACGCCGGCGCTGGTGTTCTCGGCGTGAGAGACCACGGCGGCAAAGGAGCCCAGCACATCCTTCTCCAGGCGAATGACGTCGGGCGAGCCCGATCCGGGGCTGAAGTCGGTGATGACGTCCTTGCCTGTGAGCCGATCGAAAACGAAGGTATCGCGGCCGGCGCCGCCGGTCAGTCTGTCGTTGCCGGTCCCGCCGATCAGCATGTCATTGCCGTCATCGCCTCGGAGCGAGTCGTTGCCGGCGTCGCCGAACAGGATGTCGGCGCTTGACCCGCCGTTCAGTACGTCCTTCCCCTCGCCCCCGAACAGCTTGTCCGACGAGCCATCCCCCGAAAGGACATCGTCGCCGCTGGCGCCCACGAGCCGGTCCACCCCGTCCCCGCCCTGAAGCGTGTCGTTGCCGGCACCACCATTGAGTTGGTCGTCCCCGATGTTGCCGCTCAGGAGATTGTTGGCGGCATCGCCCGTAAGCTTATCGTTCTGGTCGGTCCCACTGACATTCTCGACGCCGGAGACGGTTTGCTTGCCTTCTTCACCGCCGACGATGAAATAAGACTTCTGGCTCAGATTGACGTTGGCGGCTCGGTCGAAAGCAACGAACGCTAGAGTATCGGTACCCGACTGGCCATGAACGTCGTCGATGAACAAGTCGTAGCGCATGACGAACCGGTCGTCGCCAGATCCGCCGTAGAGCGTATCGACGCCGTTATCTGCGATCAGCAGATCGTTGCCACCGCCGCCATAGAGGGTGTCGCTGCCGATATAATTCGTCGCCGAATCGGAGTCGCCAAAAATGGTATCATCCCCGCCTCGACCGTAGATCACATCGTTGCCACTGTAGCCGAGAATATAGTCTTTCTCGTCAGTCACACCCGTGGTGTAATCTATGAGATCGGCCTGACCCGTGCCCATTACATACGCCATGTCGTTCCTTTCCTTCGCATTCTCCAACGAGGATCGATTTGCATGACTAGCCTAGCCTTTTGCAGGCAGACAGGCAATAACGGAATATATACTTGATTTATAAAAGTATTTCTTAGAAATCTGGTCTTTGTCTGCAGTTTTCAGCGCTCTCGACGCCTCATCCCTGATGGCCTCCTTCACGGGATCGAGGTGTTCGCCCAATGTGGGGACGGCGCGGAATCATCCTTCGCGAGTGCCCAACCCCGATAGGCGGGGCATGAAATCTCGGCGCTCAGACAAGAGGATCAGTCATCACCGGCAGGGCGAAGTCGGCAATATTGAATGCTCCACGCCATAGGCCGGGCATCCGAATGGATCGGGACGACAGGCTACAGCGAGATCCCGTTCACCCGCGTTACCACCGCCCTGATCACGGAGCGGCGCTGACGCACCGGTTCGCCGTGACCGCCTTCTAGATCACCGTCGCCATCGGCCTGCGGGGGTGATGGTATACGCTCTCTCACCCCCCGCGCCGGAGGGAGGATCGCTTGCTGAAACCCTGGATTCTGTTCGCCGCCTGCCTCGCGGCCATCCCCGTCCGCGCCGCGCCGATCGAGGAGAACGAGCCGTTGGTGATGCGGATCATCTTCGAGGATTGCCTCGGTTATATCCGCCACGGCCGCACGCCGTTCCAGGGGCTCGCGACGCGGCCCGCCTCGCGTGAGGCGATCGACACCATCCCACACCGTGCACCGGACCGGGAGAAGGCGGTGGAGCTTTTGTCGCCGCGCTACGTCGCATCCTGGGGGCAGGACAATAACGGCAGGCACTGCCTCATCCGTACGGTCTGGCAGGCCGAGCCCGACGCCCGGCCAATGCGCCTTGGCGTGCGAAGTGAGGGCTTCCTCCAGCGCGTCGATGCGCGCGCCCGCGCCGAGGGTCTGACGAGCAGCGGTATGGCGGATGCATTCACGCCGATATCCGTCAGCTCCTGGTCAGAGGGCGAAACCGGCCATGACAGCGGTCCGCTGCGGCCGGTCAGTTTCTCGCTCGTGGCCTCGGCCGCCGACGAGGCCCGGGGCCTCGCCGATGCGGGCGTGATCGCCATGGGCGGTCCGCCGCAGGGACGCCCTTGAAAGCCCGCCCCTCGTCCTATGCGGTAGAGCGGCGGGCTCGCGCCACGTAGTCGGGTCAGGCCCGAGAAACAGGCCGTCCCCTACGGCATCACTGGAGGGTGGTAGGTGAGCGTGAAGGCGAGCGCCCAGAGCAGGAACAGCACCACCGGCAGATGGATGATGAGCTGAAGGAAGCTGAACCCTACGATGTCGCGGGCCTTGAGGCCGAGGATGCCGAGAAGCGGCAACATCCAGAACGGGTTGATCAGGTTCGGCAGCGCTTCGGCAGCGTTGTAGATCATCACCGCCCAGCCGAGATGGACCTGCAGCTCGTTGGCCGCCTGCATCACGTAGGGCGCTTCCAGCAGCCATTTGCCGCCGCCCGACGGCACGAAGAAGCCGAGCACCGCCGAATAGACGCCCATGGAAATCGGGAAGCTGCCCGTGGTGTTCAGCGCCACGAACGCGTGAGTGATGACATCCGAGACCGAGGTACCGCCCGCGTTCTTCGCGTTGGTCAGCATGGCGCTGATCGCCGCGTAGAGGGGGAACTGGATCAGCACACCGGCGGTGGCCGGCACCGCCTTCGCCACGGAGGCGAGGAAGTTCCGCGGCCGCCAATGCAGCAGCAGGCCGAGGGTGAGGAAAAGCAGGTTGTAGGTGTTGAGGTTGGAGATCGCTGTGATCCAGGATTGGCGCGCGAATTCCTGGTAGAGCCAGCCGGCGGCGATGATGACGAGGAGCAGGGTCAGGATCGGCGAATGCTCCAGCCATTCCGAGGGCTGCTGCGGCCGAGACTCGTCCGGCTTGTCGCGCGAGACGTCGAGGCCGAGATCGTCGGCCGTCACGGCGGTGGCGGGCTGCGGCGCCGAGACATAGGCGATGATGATCGAGATCACGAAGAGGATCAGGGCGATCAGCATCGACTGCCAGAGGAAGATCGTCTCGCTGAACGGGATCACGCCGGTGATCGGCAGCAGGCTCGGCGGCAAGCTCTTCGGATTGGCCTGGAGCTGGGCGGCCGATGAGCTGAGCCCCATGGCCCAGGTGGCGCCGAGCCCGAGATAGGCCGCGGCACCGGCGGCCCGGTAATCCATGCGAAGTTCGGTGCGGCGGGCGAGCGCGCGGGCGAGAAGGCCGCCGAAGATCAGGCTGAGGCCCCAGCTCAGGAACGACGACAGCATCGTCGCCGCCGCCACGAAGCCGACCGCGCCCCGGCCGGTCTTCGGCACGAGGGCGAGCCGGTCGATCAGCCGCTGCACCGGTGGCGCCGTCGCCACCACGTAGCCGCCGATGGTGACGAAGGCCATCTGCATGGTGAAGGGGATCAGGCTCCAGAACCCGTCACCGAAGCTCTTGGCCACCGTCATCGCAGGCGCGCCGTTGGCCAGCGCCCCGAGGGCCACGATGACCACCGCGATGGCCACGAAGATGAACGCGTCGGGAAACCAGCGCTCGGCCCAGACGGTGAAGCGGATGCCGAGGCGGGACAGGGCACCATCGGTGGCGACTTCGCCGACGGGGCGGCCGGTTCCCGGTTTGGACGGAACCGGATCGCGGGATTCTGGACTGGGTGCCGACATCTGAAATCCCGCCGTGATCCGGCCTGGTCCACCAAGCCGATGCCGTGCATGTTGCCCAAACATGGAGCGGGCTCAAGCCCGGCTTTTTGGCTTGTCACCAAGCTAAAGTCGGCGGGGATGGGTCGCCTTCAACCTTCCTTCAGTACCGCGCGTCTCACTATGCGCCGCGATCCTTCCAGGGGATGTCGTGTGACACGGCCAGCGAGCAAATCCGTCCAGGAGATCATTCGCGACCGTCGCCCGAATGCGGATGCGCCGTTCCGTGATCTCACCGATGGAACGGAAACCGGTCCTGCTGACAGGGTAAGGAGAACCCACGGCTCGCAACTGGCCTGGCTGTTCAGCATCCTTGCCAGCGCCGCGGCGATTGCCGGTGCTGTGCTCGCCGTCCTGGCGGCGCCACCTGTGTTTGACTGCCGAAACCGGGCCGAACAGGGCTTCTTCGTAGGACAGACCTATGGTGGCTGCGTAGCAAGTGAGGTTTCGGCGCGGTGGAACCTGCTCGAACAGCGCGTGAAGCTGGCACTGCGCGGCTCGGGTCGCTGAACTACGCTTTCTTCCCCGTGCCAGGAACCCCCGTCTATGCAGAAGTTATCCGAGAGGTGGTGGCGACTGCCATGAGATCAGCTTCCGGCGGAGGCGGTCCCCGCCGGAAGCATGGAAGCGAACCTCGCCTCAGTTGAGCGTGGCGCTCGCCGGACGCCGCTCCGGTAAAGCGGGATCGTCGCCGATCATCAGGCCGGACGGGCCGAGCCGGACCGGCACCGCCTCGCCGTCATGGATGCGGCCCGCGAGCAGCTGCTCGGCCAGCCGGTCCTGCACCGCCTTCTGGATGACGCGCTTGAGCGGACGCGCCCCGTAGGCCGGGTCGTAGCCCTTGTCGGCCAGCCAGTCGCGGGCATCGGGCTCCACGTCGAGGGCGATCTTGCGCTCGTCGAGGAGGGTCTGGAGGCGCCCAAGCTGGATATCGACGATCGCCCCCATCTCGGACCGCCGGAGACGGTGGAACAGGATGATCTCGTCGATGCGGTTGAGGAATTCCGGCCGGAAATGATGGCGGACCACACCCATCACCTCCTCGCGGACCTCATCCGTATCCTGCCCTTCCGTCTGAGCCACCAGATATTCCGACCCGAGATTCGAGGTCATGATCAGGAGCGTATTGCGGAAATCCACCGTCCGCCCCTGCCCGTCCGTCAGGCGTCCGTCGTCGAGAACCTGCAACAGGACGTTGAACACGTCCGGATGCGCCTTCTCGATCTCGTCGAACAGCACGACCTGATACGGCCGGCGCCGCACGGCCTCGGTGAGCGCACCGCCCTCCTCATAGCCGACATAGCCCGGAGGCGCGCCAATCAGCCGGGCGACCGAGTGCTTCTCCATGTATTCCGACATGTCGATGCGCACGAGGGCCGTGTCGTCGTCGAACAGGAAGCCGGCCAGCGCCTTGGTCAACTCGGTCTTGCCGACGCCCGTCGGTCCGAGGAACATGAACGAGCCGATCGGCCGGTTCGGATCCTGCAGGCCGGCGCGGGCACGCCGCACGGCGGTGGCCACCGCCTCGACGGCTTCCCGCTGGCCGATGACGCGCTTGCCCAGTTCGGCCTCCATGCCGAGGAGCTTCTCGCGCTCGCCCTCCAGCATCTTGTCCACGGGCACGCCGGTCCAGCGCGAGACGACGCCCGCGATATGGGCCGGCGTCACCGCCTCCTCGACCATGCCGTCGCGGGCGACAGCGCTTTCGGCGGCCGCCTCGTTCTCGGCGAGCTCCCGCTCCAACCCGGGGATCACGCCGTATGCGAGCTCGCCCGCGCGCTGGTACTGGCCCTGGCGCTGGGCCGAGGCGAGTTCGTTGCGCGCCTCGTCGAGCTTCTTCTTGAGCTCGGCCGCCGCACCCAGCTTGTCCTTCTCGGCCTTCCAGCGGGAGGTGATCGCGGCCGACTGCTCTTCGAGATCGGCCAGTTCCTTCTCCAGCCGCACCAGACGGTCGCGGGAGGCGGAATCGGTCTCCTTCTTCAGCGCCTCGCCCTCGATCTTGAGGCGGACCACCTCACGGTCGATGTTGTCGAGCTCCTCCGGCTTCGAATCCACCTGCATGCGCAGGCGCGACCCGGCCTCGTCCATCAGGTCGATGGCTTTATCGGGCAGGAAGCGGTCGGTGATGTAGCGGTTCGACAGAGTCGCGGCCGCCACGAGGGCCGCGTCCTGAATGCGCACGCCGTGATGCTGCTCGTACTTCTCCTTGATGCCGCGCAGGATCGAGACCGTGTCCTCGACGGTGGGCTCGGACACGAAGACGGGCTGGAAGCGGCGGGCCAAGGCCGCGTCCTTCTCCACATGCTTGCGGTATTCGTCGAGCGTGGTCGCGCCGACGCAATGCAGTTCGCCGCGTGCCAGAGCGGGCTTGAGCAGATTCGAGGCGTCCATCGCCCCGTCCGCCTTCCCGGCTCCCACCAGCGTGTGCATTTCGTCGATGAACAGGATGATGCCGCCGGCCGCCGAGGTGACCTCGGAGAGCACGCCCTTCAGCCGCTCCTCGAACTCGCCGCGATATTTCGCTCCGGCGATCAGCGCACCCATGTCGAGGGCGAGCAGGCTCTTGTCCTTCAGGCTCTCCGGCACGTCGCCATCGACGATGCGCAGGGCCAACCCCTCGACGATGGCGGTCTTGCCGACGCCGGGTTCGCCGATCAGAACCGGGTTGTTCTTGGTACGCCGGGACAGGACCTGGATGGTGCGGCGGATCTCCTCGTCGCGACCGATCACCGGGTCGAGCTTACCCTCCCGGGCGGCCTCGGTGAGGTCGCGGGCGTATTTCTTCAGGGCGTCATAGGCATTCTCGGCCGTGGCATTGTCGGCCGTGCGGCCCTTGCGGAGCGCGTTGATGGCGGCGTTCAGCGACGCGGCGGTGACGCCGGCGGCAGCGAGCGCACGGCCGGATTCAGTGTCCTTCTCCACGGCGAGGGCCAGGAGCAGGCGCTCGACGGTGACGTAGGAATCACCCGCCTTCTGGGCGGCCTTCTCGGCGGTGTCGAACAGGCGCACGAGTTCGCGCGTCGCCTGGGGCTGCGCGGAATTGCCCGAGACTTTGGGCTGCTTGGCCAACCATTGCTCGACCTGGGCGAGCGCCACGCGGGACTGTCCGCCGGCGCGGTCGATAAGGCCTGCGCAAAGCCCCTCGGGATCGTCGAGGAGCACCTTCAGGAGGTGGCCGGGCTGCAATTGCGGATGGCCTTCGCGAAGGGCCAGGGATTGCGCGGCCTGGACGAAGCCGCGGGCGCGTTCGGTATAGATCTCGAAATTCATGTCTTTCCTCTCCCCCGTGCCGACGATCCACCGCCCGCCAAGCGGCGCGGCCCCGTCGAGACGTCGCTCCCCGACCGAATGGTCCGGGGAACACCGGCGCCGCGAGGGCCGCCGATGTTTACGATGTAGTGTTGCATATGAGCACCACAAGACCCGATCACGGACTTGCGCTTCAGGAAAGCTTCGGGCGAAGCTGGCGCGATGAATGTCCAGCCGACGCCCTCAAGCGAACTGCACCTCGAGGCGCTTCATCGCTATCCGGTGAAGGGTCTGTCGCCGGAGCGTCTGGACGTGGCGACGCTACGGGCCGGAGCCTATTTTCCCGGCGATCGGCTCTTCGCCATCGAGAACGGGCCGTCGGGGCTCGATCCCGCGACTCCCAAGCACCAGCCAAAGATCAAGTTTCTGATGCTGATGCGCAACGAGGCCCTGGCGCGTCTCGTGACGCGCTACGACGCGGACCGTTCGATCCTGACAATCTCTCAAGGCGGACGCTCCGCCGTCGAGGCGGACCTGTCGGTTCCAGAGGGGCGGGAGGCGGTGGAAGCGTTCTTCGCAAGGGAATTCGCCGACGCCCTGCGCGGGCCGCCGAAGTTGCTCGCCGCGCCGGAAGGCTTCCGCTTCACGGATTCGGCGCGCGGCTTCGTCTCGCTCCTCAACCTCGCCAGCGTGGCGGCGACCGAGGACATGGTAGGAGCGCCCGTCGATCCGTTGCGCTTCCGCGCGAACCTTCACCTTTCCGGGCTCGCGCCGTTTGCCGAACTCGATCTGGTCGGACGCGTCCTAGGGTCGAAAGGCGGCGTCCGCCTGCAAGTCTCGAAGCGGACGGAGCGCTGCGCGGCGACGAATGTCGACCCGGCGACCGGACTCCGCGACCTTGCGATCCCCAAGGCCCTCTCGACGCGACTCGGCCATACCGATTGCGGTGTCTATGCCGAGGTGCTCAGCGGCGGCCGCCTCGAACAGGGCGAGACGCTCCTGCTCGAGCCGTGCGAAGTCAGGCCATAATCGCACCTGGGTTCCCGCCGCTGGGCAAGGTCAGATCGGGTGGCGCGGGACGAGCACGATGGCTGCGGCGTAGCCCGCCCGGCGCAGGCCGCGAAGATCGGCATGGCGCCGCTCGCAGGTCACCCTGACGTAGCGCTTCTCACCCTCCTCACTCCAGGTGGAAGCCGCCATGGTCTGGCCGTGGATCATGCATTCCATCGGCGTGTGCGCAGGTGACACGATGACGTCGAGGGCGGTGGTGCGGGAGCAATCCTGCGCCGCGATCATGCTGGAGCAAACGAGGGCGACGGCTAACAATTCGGACATGACGGACCCCTTTTTCGGTTCGGCGAATAAGGTCCGCGGTGTTGCTCAGGCGTCGAGCGGCCGCGTGATTGTTGCCTGAGCATTCCTCGTCGTTTTTCATTGGACTTGGTCTAGCATGACGGATGCCAAACCTCTCGCAAGGTGGCCTCGGTCCCGGCCGGACATGGCTCTCATGCACGGCGCGAAGACTTCGGATTCATGCGCGAAGCGACACGTTGCCGGCCCGCGATCGGCCGGTGACGAGGCGGTCCTCGTTACGAGGTACGAGCCAGGTCGGCTCGGGCTCGGCGCGGGGCAGGATGCTGGCGACGGCATCGAGATCGACGACGTACCTGTCGGTCAGTCTGCGACAGACTTCTGTGGGAGAGGCGGTGTCCTTCCCGATCTGGGCGAGGGCGGCAGTCAAATTCCGAAGGCCGGTGAGGGTCGGACGGGCGACGGTGGTATCCGCGGCAAGCATCGGAGGGAGCGTCCTGTGCAATCTTCCAAAGGATCACAGGACAGGGTTAACGCACGATTATGCCCCCCCTTGGTGCTGGCCGTTCTCACCACCGATCCGCCTTTCACGATGGGACCATTTTTCCGAGCTTTGGCGGCTATGGCGCTTCGCAGTGCGACATCGCTGCGCTAGAAGCGCGTCGTCGCGCATCCCGATCCGGCGCCGTAGCGAGGACAGTGCCTCACGATGAAAGAATCTCTGGCAAAAGACGCCCTCCCGAACGTGCATGTGCGCGCGGAAGTTCTGGTCCAGGCCCTGCCCCACATGCAGCGCTACGATCAGGAGATCGTCGTCATCAAGTATGGCGGCCACGCCATGGGCGACCGCGCCGCGGCGGAAGATTTCGCCGAGGATATCGTGCTCCTCGAGCAATCCGGCCTGAAGCCCATCGTCGTTCATGGCGGCGGCCCGCAGATCGGGCGCATGCTCGGCCGGCTCGGCATCGAGTCGGAGTTCCGCGGAGGCCTGCGCGTCACCGACGAGGCGACCGTCGAGGTGGTCGAGATGGTGCTCGCCGGCTCGATCAACAAACAGATCGTCGGCTGGATCTCGGCCGAGGGCGGTCGCGCCATCGGCCTCTGCGGCAAGGACGGCAACATGGTCCGCGCCCGCAAGGCGACGCGCACCGTGATCGACCCGGAGAGCCAGACCGAGAAGGAGATCGATCTCGGCCTCGTGGGCGAGCCGGAGCATGTGGAACGCGGCGTCCTCGACGCGGTGTTGAAGGCGGAACTGATCCCTGTCCTCGCTCCGGTCGCCTTCGGCGCCGACGGCCAGACCTACAACGTCAATGCCGATACGTTCGCCGGGGCCATCGCCGGAGCCCTACGGGCCAAGCGCCTGCTGCTCCTCACCGACGTGCCGGGAGTGCTCGACAAGGACAAGAAGCTCCTCACCGACCTCACCCTGGAGGATTGCCGCCGCCTCATCGCCGACGGCACCATCACGGGCGGGATGATCCCGAAGATCGAGACCTGTATCTACGCGCTGGAACAGGGCGTCGAGGCGGTCGTGATCCTCGACGGCAAGGTGAGCCATGCCGTGCTGCTCGAACTCTTCACCGACCACGGCGCCGGTACGCTGATCCGCCGGGCCTGAGCACAAAGCCCCGGGACGTAACCCCTACGTCCCGGGGCGCGGCATCCTCGCGGCCGCCGGGATCTCAAAACGTCATCATTTCTCGGCCTCGCCGGGATCCGGCACACCGGCCTTGGCCCAGAACGCGGCCGTCGCCTTACGATAAGCCCTGGTGAGGGCCGGTCCTTCCGCGCCCGCCGGACCAATCTCGTCCCAGATCTGCTGGCACAAGGTGGCCTGGACCGTGAAGCGGCTGGGATCCTCGGTCTTGGAGGCAGCGATCAACGCGCCGACGATCTTGCGCATGCGTTCGGCATTCTGAGCGAAGACCTCCTCGCCTTCAGCCACGCGGCGGCTCGCTGTTTCGGCCTTCGCAGCGCGACGTTCGGCGGAAACCGTATCCTTCGTCACATCCGCCTCGTTGGGCCGGTACGCAGCCTCAACCTCCTTGAGAGCGGCGCGGCCACGCAGGATCATAGGCTTGGCATCGGCCCGACCCCGGCAAGAGGCGCGCAGTTCGACCAGGAGACGCTTGGCCATGCCCACCATCTTGAGCGACGGTGGGGACGCGGAGGCTGCAACGGCTGCCCTTTCCAAGGCGGCGATGATCGAATCCGCGTCGGCCGGGGGCCGCTCGCTGGCGACGTCGGCGCCGGAAATCGCCAGTGCCTTATGGTCCGGCTCAAAGCTCACAATGAAACCCTCTCGATCGATCTGGGGCGCCGCGCGCGCGACCGTTCGCACCGCCGCTTCCATGTCCGAAGCCGCCCTGTCGAGAAACCCGCGGCACCGCCGCGCACCACATTCAGCCTTCACTCAAGCAGCCTGGCTGCCGCAACGGGGCGTAGCCCTATCCCCTGGGCCGCGACAGCGTCAAGGCAGCGCCAAGAGTGGTCGGACCGGCCTGCCTTTTTCAAACATGCCCCTCGCTGAGGCGTGACCAAAGGCGAAGATGCGAATGCTGCCGTCTCCGGCACCGCGCTATGCACGGTCACGTGAAGGCTGTTGGAAGACGTGAATCGGTGGGTAGAAATGAAGCTGTCGCGCCCGAAAGTCGTTCAACCAGCAACGAAGCCTAGTCGCGGGAGACGCAGCACGAACGCTGGGTTCTTTCGGGAAAATGGTGCTGCTGGACAGGATTGAACTGTCGACCTCCTCATTACCAATGATGTAGTCGATGTGATCACGAGTGCCCGGGGTGCACGCTCGACCCTGGCTATCGCAGGAGAATTCAAGCATACCTCCTCACTCCAGTCATCAAGAGCCATCACTGGTGCACACCCTTCTGCACCCCGGATGCACCCCTGAAGTCGAGGATGGATCATGCCGCGCCGCGCCAGCGACGAGAACGTGTTGAAATTCGCGAAGGGTATCCTGGGGAGTCTGACGACGGGGAGCGGACAAGCAGAGCGTATCGTCTGGGACTCTGATGTGCCCGGCTTTGGACTGCGCCTGCGCGCAAGTGGTAATCGAGCTTGGGTCATTCGTCCGCCGCGCTCAGGTGGGAAGTCGAAGCTGCACACACTCGGTTCCTTCGACGCAATCGACCTCGCAACTGCGAGGCGCACTGCGCGTGAGAAGATCGCTGAGGCAACTCTCGGCGGCGATCCGACCAACTCACGTCGGCAAGCCCGTGCACAAGCGGTCATTACGCTCGATGGCCTCATCGACGTCTACGTCGCCCATAAGGAGGCCACGGGCCGGCGTTCTTCGACGATCAGCAACCTGAGGCACCATCTTGAGGTTCACTGGAAGCCGCTTCGGGATCGGCCACTCTCCTCGATCACGAGGGCGGATGTCGCGTCTCGTCACCGAGAAGTCGCCAATGTGAGCGGCGGATCAGCAGCCGACCGGGCACGATCGATCTTGTCTACATTTTTTGTTTGGGCGATCGGTGAGGGCCTCGTCGAGGCCAACCCGGTCCTGAACACCAACAAGGCCACCACGCCGACTCGACGAGATCGAGTGCTGAACGACAGCGAACTCGCCGCCGTGTGGCAGGCCAGCACGAACGACGACTTCGGTCGCATCGTCCGGCTTCTCATTCTTACTGGCCAGCGACGAACTGAGGTGGCTGGCATACGCTGGAATGAGATCGACGCTCAGGCTGCGATGTGGACCATTCCGGCCACACGCATGAAAAACAGGCGCGGCCACGAGGTGCCCCTGTCACGCGCCTCACTTTCTGTTCTCGAAGATGCGCCTGTCCGCGCTGGAAGAGAGCTCGTATTTGGTGACGGCGTCGGCGCATTCTCGGGGTTCAGCAGGGCAAAAGCGGCGATGGACCGTCGGATTGGAGATGCAGTGGGCGACTGGTCTCTCCACGACCTCAGGCGCACGGTGTCCACGGGGATGAACTCAATCGGCGTGATGCCGCACATCGTCGAGGAGGTCCTCAGCCACGTCTCGTCCCACAAGGGCGGAGTGGCCGGCAATTACAACTGGGCGGCATACAGGCCCGAGAAGCGCGACGCGCTCGATCGATGGGCCCTTCAGGTGCTTCGCTTGTGCCTCTGATGACACAACCACCGGCGGGCAACGGTGGCGTGCTTCTCTTCGACCTGATCAGGGGTGATGGTTGCGCATCACAGCATTGTGAGGCGATTACGGCATCACCATTTGGCCGCCCCTTCACCGGACGTCTGGACGATGCCGCGTAGCGCTCCACCCGACGACGAAAGAGGAAAACTTGAACGCACTATCGACACTCCCACCCGAGATCGCTCGCCGCCGCGTGATCGGAACCAACGACGCGGCGGCCTTCTGCGGACTTTCTGTTCCAACCTTCCGCCGCCTGAACGACCGTGGCGCAATACCGATGCCGATCCGCCTCTCGGAGCGCCGGCTCGGCTGGAAGATCATGGACCTGATCGAGTGGCTCGACTGCCGGCAGGCGGGCCTCCAGTGGCACGAGCATCGTGCGGCCCTCGCCATGAATGACAATGCGCCGAAGGACAGGTGACAATTGAGGCCTTAACGGGTGCTCAATTTGCCGGCATCAGGTTGTGCAGCCTTAAAAGCGAGCCCGCCAAAACCTACTTCACTCAATTCGCGTTACCACTCAAACACTTAGCTCGCCCCATTTCCCTCAACATATGCAGAAAATGGGGCGAGCAGGAACAGGACAGGAAGCGCTCCACACAGCCGAGTTCTGCGGCACTTCTTCTGGCATTCGCCGAATAACACTCACGCAATGTTAAATTACAATAGATGAAATGATGGAACTAGACGCACTTACTGATTCGTTGAAAAGGAAAACTGAAGCAAGCAAGATATTCGCGATCGACCGGCGCTTATGGGGCCTCGCTTGCGATCTGGGTCTCAACGCTGCGGTCGCCTACTTGGTGCTGGCGTGCGGCTCGGGAGCCGACAACCGCACGACCTCGTGGTCAGCGAAATCCGTCGAGGAATACACTGGCATCGGACGGATTCGAGCTCCAAGAGCGATTGAAGCGCTCAAGGATGCCGGCCTCTTGACCCAAATCAAGGGCGGAACTCGTCCACGCTACCTTCTTAGCGCCGCCAACGCAGTGCCGGGAAGCAAGGCCTTCTGGGCCAACCCGGACGCTCCCACATTCGATGACTTCAAGCCGGAGTGGATCTGGCTGAGCAATCACCTCGTCACGGGCTTCGACTGGGAGGACGTGTCGCTGCTGGAGGCGATCCGGAAGACCCAGAATCTCGCCGCCCTCCGCCTGTTGGTGAATCTCTATGGCGACTCGACCTTCACGAAGGAAGGCGGCCTTGAATGGCGAGAGGGCGGGATCCGGCAAGCCTACGAGCGACGCGCAATCGGAAAGACTGAACAGGTCATCGTCTGGGGGTACCGCGCGAGGAAGGCGATCACCTGCGACCCCGCTGGTTTCCCCTTTCGCTATGGCGAGTCCTTCGAGGCAGACTTGGGCGTCCTGCGTGATCTGGATGCCGTCGCGTTCGTGCCGCATCTGGTCGAGGGTATCGGCTACGATATCGAAGTTCTCCACTCGCTCGCCGACCGATGGCACGGCGTACATCACGAGGCGGAGATTCGGGAGGAGGCGATATCCTCCGCTCGTCGACTCCTGCCACCCGAGGCGATCGAAAAGGCGGCCGGCGAGGGCTTCACGCTCCTCGTGCCGAAACGGAGGACGATGCCCGATGTCCAGGTTGTGGGCATTGCGCGGCTGGCTTGCCTTCCCCGCGCACGCCTCGCGGTGGAATGGATGGAAAAGAACTCCGGCGATTGGAGCATGTCGGCATCTGAGTACGCTTCGCTTGGACCCGCAACATCAAGGTCGACATCAAGGTCTAGCTCAACGTCCTCATCAATGCCCTGCTCAAGGTAAGCTCCATAGGTAGTACTGATAGGGTTGCGACCGTCGGGTAGCGTATCCGTCGCTTCGCGCCGAACAACAACGGCTACACGTTCGATCGCAACCTTCCGAGCCCGGTCATGGGCCGTGGCCGAGATCTGCTCCGCGAACACGTCTTACAGGCCGATCTCGGCAGCGAGGTTCCGATCGAACAACTCGCCGTCCCTGATGTACCGGCGAACGGTGGCGGCCGATCGGTGCCGGGTCGGCGCATGATCACCCGCTCCTCGATCCCGGCCGAGGCCGCGGACGTCGCGAACCCGGCCCGCATCGAGTGTCCGGAGAAGAGCAAGGCCTCGAGCCCCGCCGCGGCAGCCCGCTTCTGCACGATCTCAGAGACGGCGTCGGTGGAGAGCCGCACCCCGATCCGCTCGTGCCGGGAGATCCCGCAAAATACGGCGCCCTCGACGATCCCGGAGGCCGTGAGCCAGCCAGTGTAGGCCGCCATCGGGCAGGTCTCACGGCCAGTGCGGCCGATGGCGAGCACGGCCCCCTCGCCGTCCTGGTCTGACTTCGACCGCCGGATCGTCACCGGCAGGCCCTCGGGCACCACGGCGATGCGGGCACCACGGCGATGTCGGCGACGTCGAGGGCCACCAGCTCGGACCGCCGCAGGGCCGCGCCGAACTCGACCAGCTGGAGGGCTTGCGGCCACCTCGTCGAGAGGATGAACAGGGAGAGCCGTGGCCGGTGTGACGATGACGGTCACGCTACCGCTCCTCGTCGAAGCTGAACTCGCGTTTGATGATGTTGAACAGGGCGCGGGCACCGTCGCGATCCAACTGGATCGTCTGGCTCTTCTTGCCGGGCATCTCGCGATCGGCGCGACCGTAGCTGTCGATCTGAAGGAGGACCCGGCCGTCGCGCTCGAACACGCTGTAGGTCGCCTCGATCTCATCGTGGAGGGAGACACGCTCCATCTCCTTCCGCTCGAAATTCCGGATCAACGCCGCCATCACCTCCTTGCACCTTTGGCCGCCGGGGTTCGTGACGAACCCGTCTAACCCCGGATACCAATCCATTATCAGAGGTCAGAATGGCAGGCGCGGCGCCACGAGGCAAGCGCGAAGTGAACTATCAATGAAGTCATTGTGTCACTATACACAAACATAGTGCTGTAATTTTTTTATTCGCGACCCCACTCCGGGGTTGAGTATCCCGCCTATACTTGCAAATTCTAAAAGACCCTATTCCGATCTGCTCGATATGGCTCTCGCCAACCTCCGATGCAGCATCAGCAAGCTGCACCATTCACAAGAAGGTTGCGCTACCGAGCAACGTGATCGCGGCCAACCAAAAGAGACCAAACATGCCCCACTACTTCTTCAACACCCGCTCTGACGCTAGACTGTGGCCAGCGCCAGAGGCGGAAGAGCACCACGATCTCGATGCGGTCCGAATGGAGGCAATCCTCGGCGCCAAACATATCGTCCCCGCAACGCTCAGGACCGGGGCTCCGTTTAGGGCGGCCATCCTGAAATCCTTCGAGGTCATCGATGACTCCGGCGGCACCGTGCTAACCATGCTGTTCGACGATGTCGTTGTGCTTGACACCAAGCCGTCGATGAAACGAACAGAGGTATGGCATAACCAACTGCCGCAGCCCCCAGGGCAAGCGCGATGTGCACCAATCTTTGAGTGTTGCGCAGGCGAGACACATGGCAGTCCGTCGCTCGATGAGCAGGTTGCGGTGCAGCCTTTTCGTATTTTCTCAATGCAATCGGTTGTACGCTGCACTGCATGTAACAGACGTCCTTTTCGTCGCAGTGATCCCGTGCGTCCCCTTCCAGGCCAGCTATTGATAATGCACAGCAGAATGCGGCCGATCGATTTCCGGTGTCTGGCGCTTCTTTGCTTTTTTGGCGGGCATTGCCCGGTCGTGGCCGAGGCTGGAAAGATGCGGTTAGCCCCACAGGAAACCGCAATCGATCGATGCGACAGCGCCGCTGCGGCGCCATGGGATCCGGATTCCTCCAACGTGCCGTCGCGGGTGGAATTCCGCGATTTGCAGGCTCAGCAAGCAATCGAAGCTTGTCGGCGCGCCGTTGATCTGTCCCCCGACATGCGTCGCCTGAGCTTCCAACTCGGGCGCGCCTATGATCGGCAGGGTGCCAATCAGGATGCCTATCGCGCATATCGTCTGGCGGCCGAGCTGGGGAGTGCAGCCGCCAAGGTGAATATCGGTATCCTCTACCGCCAGGGACGGCGCTTTGAACGAAGTGAAGTCAAGGCCCGCGCTTGGTTTCGCGATGCCGCGGAGATGGGTCTCGCCGAGGGCATGTATTGCTACGCGACGGCCCTCGATAACGGTGTCGGCGGTCCCGCGGACGGTGTCGCCGCGCGGACCTGGTACGTCAGGGCAGCCGAGCATGGGACGTCGAAGGCACGCGACGCCCTCGTCCGCCTCGATATCGATGGTCTCGGTACGGGCACCCGCTGTGATTGATTCGCGCTCTCACCTCGAACGATGCCTCGGAGAGCGCTCATGACGGAGGGCTCGCATTTCGTCGGAAGCCGCACGCTCGCAGGTCTCGACCTCGTCCGGATCGACGACCGGATCGTCATCGAGAACCATGAACGGCTGGTCCGCCTCCTCCGTCAGCGTTGCGGCGAGTCCACTGCCGCGCTCTTCGCCGAGCCGGTCCTGTCCCACTCCAACGGGTCGGCCGCAGCACGCGTCGACTGGTACACCTCCCTCGATGGCCCTTCGCGCAACCTGGAAGACCTGGATTCCACCAGCGCGGCCGAGCTGAGGGGCCGCATCCGCGCTCTGCTCTCGGGCATCAAGCCACTGCTGCGTGACCCCGAGGATGGCCCGTTCGTCGCAGCCTGCCTCAACCTGGCCACGCCGCGCGCAGTCCTGGCCATCGGCACGGAGCCGCTGCTGATCGATTGGGGGCTCCTCCCAGCCGGTCTGCTGGGCGACGAGC
Organism: Methylobacterium sp. CM6241; assembly: GCF_054817845.1. Lineage (NCBI taxonomy): Bacteria > Pseudomonadati > Pseudomonadota > Alphaproteobacteria > Hyphomicrobiales > Methylobacteriaceae > Methylobacterium > Methylobacterium sp. CM6241. Next base: position 1,696,094 of record NZ_CM139246.1, on the reverse strand, counting down.
AGGGCCGTCTCCGCCATCACGCGGTCACCCTCAGCCATCTGGTGCCGGACGATCTGCCGATGCCACCGATCGGGCGCGGGGATTGGTTGGCCCGGTTCCGGCCGGTGCAACCGAACTCCCAGATCGACGAGCCGGTAGGGCCGGCTCCGGAACCGCTCGGATACCGTCCTGGTGCGCGGCTGTGGACGGCGCCTGTCGTCGCCACCGCTCTGGCCGGCATTCTCCTCAGCCTCTCCTTCGTTCCCGGCGTGCTGGCCTTTCCCGAGCCGCCGCGGGCGATCTCGGGTGAGGCGCGCACCCTGCTTGCCGCCTGGCTCGACAATCTTCAGCGTCGACGCGACGTCCTGGCTTCCGCCTCGGCTTTCGCCTGTCCGCACCTGCGTTCGGAGCTGCCCGCGCTTGTGCCCCAGAGCCCGGTCGGGGTTCGCCTGCCCATCGAAACCCCGACTCGTCCGCAGGCGCGCGCCGCGATCGGGCCCGTCCCCGCGATCCAGGGTTCGCAGGGACCGGCGGTGGCGACCGACCCGGCGAGCCTCGTCGGTCGGCTGGAACGGGGCACCGTCCTCGTCCTGGCAGGGGACGCGACCGGCTCCGGCTTCTTCGTCAGCGACGAACTCGTCATCACCAACCGCCACGTCGTGGAGGGCGCCGCGTCCCTGCGGATCGCGGGACGCCATGTCGGCATCGTTCAGGCCACCCTCGTGCGGACTGGGGGCGAAGGGCCCCTCAATGACCTCGCACTTCTGCGGGTCCCACGGCAGGCGGACATCCAGCCCCTTGCTCTCACCGCTCCCGGACGGCCGCTGACGCCCGTCGTCGCCGCCGGCTTTCCCGGACTCCATCTCGGCACCGACCCGACTTTCAAGCGCCTCGGCGAAGGCGATGCGTCCGCCAGCCGCGGACTGGAGCCGGTGCTCCAGACCGGCGTCGTCAATCATCTCCAACGCTATGACGACGCGGCCGTGACGCTGGTGCTCCACAGCGCCGAGATCGCCCCGGGCAACAGTGGCGGTCCGCTCGTCGATTACTGCGGACGGGTGGTCGGCGTGAACAGCTTCGGCCGTAGCGATAGCCGCCTGCCCGTCACCGCGCGCTATGCGCTCGGCACCGATGGGCTCACGGCCTTCCTCGCGGCCGGCGGTGAAAACTCCACCCTCGACACCCAGACCTGCGATCTTCAGGCTGCGCCGCGCGAAACTCCCCCCGTTGCAACCATCGAACCCGGCCCAGCGGCACAGCGCGACCCCGCCCCGAACGTCGCGGCAGGCGCGGCTGGACCCGTTCCGGATGCAGCGCCGATCCCGGCCCCGCAGGATGGCACCACCGTCCAACCCACCCCACCACGTCCCGCCGCTCCCGCCCCATCGCGACCCGCCCCCCGGCAGGGTCGCGATGCACGCCCGCCAGTCCGCTGAGATCGGCCGCCCGATGTCGATCACCACCAAACTGACCGAGATACCGCGCCAGGGATTCGACGCGGTCAATCTGAAGCTGGGCCAGCAATACGAGCAACTCGTCGATCTCTTGGCCCAGCGTCTCGGCCCGGACCACGCCCGCCTATTCGCCGAGCCGGTGCCGGTCGCCATGGCGAAAACCGGGCTTCCGGGATTCGCCTGGTTCGCAGACGGCGACGGCGAGGCCCGACCTGTCACGCGGCTCGCCCCGGACGAGGCTCAGGCCCTGCGCCAGGTCGCCGCACGGCTGACGTTGGACGTGGCGACATTTGCGGACACGCTGGAAGGCGAAGGTGAGGCCTCCCGGGATCTCGCACGTCTCATCCGCGACGCTCTCGTGACCCCCGACGAGGATCACCTCTGGTCCCTGGACGGGCAGCCGGTTCTCGTGGCCTGGGGATATCGCCATGCCCGGCTGGACGGCATGGTCGCCGAGCGGGGCGGTGCGATCACCGCGAGCGCCGCCTCTCCCATCGCCCCGGCGGCACGACCGCAACGGGCCGCTCCGCCCGCGGCGACCGCATCACGCCCGCCGCCGCCATCTGGCGCAGGAACGGCGAACCGCGTCCAGATGGGACTCGCGCCCGCGCTCTGGCTGCTGTTCGTCATCCTGTCCCTCCTCCTTGGAGACCGTCTACTCCAGGCCTGCGCCGTGGGCGGTGACGGCTGGCCGACCTGGCTGAGGAGCGTCCTGCCGGATCACTGCCCGGTCGCCTCCATCATCGTGGACCCGCTCGAAGCGTCCCAGCGTGCAGCGATCCAGGCGACGGAAGCCGAGCTGCACGCCGCCGAACTCACCCTGACCCGCCGCGCCCTGTCCTGCGACGCGAGTTGTCCGATTCCCCAACGTGCCGCGGTCGACGTGCCGCGTACCGCCACCGAGACGCCGCGTGCCATCTCCGCCGATGTCGAGCGGCGGCTCGAGCGGATCGAGCGCGGGCGCTATCTCGAACTGACCCTGGCATGGGAAGGCTCACCCGATCTCGACCTTCAGGTGATCTGCCCCGATCAGACTCGCCTCCAGTTCAACAACCGTGCGGCCTGCGGCGGCCGGCTGGTCGCCGACCAGAACGAAGGCGGAGGCACAAGCGCCAGTCGCCCGATCGAACACATCATCTGGGACGTGGCGCCGACTCCCCCGGGTACGTTCGGCATCGAGGTCAACCTGTACGAGCGGCACGGCGATTCCCGGGCCGGAATCCCGTTTCAGATCGTCCTTTCTAGGAACGGCGAAGTGGTACGCGAGGAGCAGGGAACGGTCTCCGCACTCCGCGTCCCGAAGAGCGTCTTCACCTTTCCGATCCCCCTCGCACCATCGTCCGGAGCCGCTGCCGCGCCGTGAGCGCCCACTCCGGCAGCAACGTCCTCCCTCAAGAGATTGTATCCGTCGCGATGTTCGTCGATCCCGTCACCTTCGGTCCCACGATCCGGCTCGTGCCGCATAGCGGCGTGCAGTTCGTCGAATACACCTTCAACATCGATACGGTCGGACGCCTGTCGCGCCGCTTCATCGAGCGCGAAGTCGAGGCCGCCCCCCAGCAGCCGGGTCGGCGGACCTACCGGCTGCTCCCGACATGGGACGAGACCGATCCGGGTGGGGACGAGACCGAAACCGCCCGCGGCACCGATCGCGAATATGCCATCAGCGAGAGGGCCGCATTGGAGGTCTTCCTTGAAAAGTGGACGCCGGTGCCGATGCTACGCGTGAAGTCCGGAATCGAGGGGGGAGACGAGCTCGATGTCGGCCCGACCAACTGGGCGCGGGTCCGCGTCGTCGAAGTGGCGGATCGCGCGCCTGAAAGCCCGATCAGCCATCGGGTGATCTTCGCCTTCGACACGGAGCTCCTGGAGCGACGTCCCAACCGGCCCTACACGGCGCCGAGCCTGGACGATGCCGCCAACGAACACGAGTTCCGTTTCGCCTTCCGCTTCCGCGACATCGGCTGGTTCCTGGGAGCGGCCTCCGACAGCGAGGAAGCCCGGCAGCGCGCGGGCTTCCAGGAATGGGTACCCTCCTGGCTGTCTGAGCAGTTCCGCGAGTTCAAGGCGGCCCAGAGACCCGACCGTCCGCTGCGCGACAGCGACTTTCCCAACACCCTCGAGCATTATGCCCGCTATCTCGTCATGCTCGAATATCTGCAGCGCGCAATCCAGCCGCGCGTCATGCGCCTCACCGATACGGTGACGGCAATTCCGGCGATCAAGCCGGTGACCGTCGATCTCATCCTCGACATCGGCAACAGCCGCACCTGCGGCATTCTGATCGAATCTCACCCCAACGAGGACAGGGTCGACCTCAACAACTCCTTCGTGCTGCAATTGCGCGACTTGTCCGAGCCCGAGCAGGCCTATGTCGAGCCGTTCGAGAGCCATGTGGAGCTCTCTCATGCCCGGTTCGGACGCGATCACCTCTCGCGGCTCTCGGCACGCCCGCGGGCCTTCTTCTGGCCCAGCCCGGTCCGGGTGGGTCCGGAGGCCAGCCGCTTCCGGGAATTGGCGCAGGGAACCGAGGCGGTGGGCGGCCTTTCGAGCCCGAAGCGCTATCTCTGCGACGTCAGGCCGGTGAACCAGGAATGGCGCTTTCCCGACCGCGACTACGGTGCGGACGGAACCAGCCCGCTGATCGACCGGACCATCCGACAGTTCGTCAACAGCCGCGGCGACGTCATCGCTCAGCTCGATGCCGACCGGAAGCGGTATGGAATCCGGGTCCAGGCGGACGACCGGATCGGCGCCTCGCGGCTGACCTTCTCGCGCTCGTCTTTTTTCACCTTCATGGTGGCCGAAGTCGTCTGCCACGCCCTGTCGATGATCAACAACGCCGGCGTGCGCGAGCGCAGGCGGACGAAGGACGCGCCGCGCAAGCTGCGTCGGATCATCCTCACCCTGCCCCCGGCCATGCCGGTGCAGGAGCAGCGCCTGCTACGCTCGCGGGCTGAGGGTGCCGTCAAGCTGATCTGGCAGCTCATGGGATGGGCCGACAACCCGCCTCCGGGTCTGACGCAGCCGGAGGTGCACGTGGCCTGGGACGAGGCGAGCTGCGTCCAGTTCGTCTACCTCTATGGCGAGATCACGCAGAAGCTGGGAGGAGCCGTCGACGGCTTCCTCAGGCTTATCGGCCGTCCTCGTCCATTCGCCGAGCCGGATACGCGGCCGCCCCCCGGTACGCCGGCCGAGCCATCGGTGCGCATCGCCAGCATCGATGTGGGCGGCGGCACCACCGATCTGATGGTGACGACCTACTATGCCGAGGGCAACCGGGCGATCAAACCGGTGCAGAACTTCCGCGAGGGTTTCCGGATCGCGGGGGACGACATCCTCAAGAGCGTCATCGAGCGCCTCGTGCTGCCGACCATCGAGGAGGCATTGCGCAAGGCGGGGCACCCCGATCCGCACGCCCTCCTTCTGGAGCGTTTCGGCGGCGACCGCGCCAACATGGCCGAGCAGGAGAAGCATTTGCGGCGGCAATTCGTGTCGCGCGTACTGGAGCCGATCGGCCTGCGCCTGCTAGCCGATGTCGAGGCCGAGGGGGACCTCACCACTCGCCCCTTCGCGGAGTTTTTCCCCGAGCGCGGCGGCCGGGTCGTACGCAGGGCGTTGCCGCAGCAGCGTCTCCTCGATTTTCTGGAAGGTCCGGCAAGGCGGGATGGAGCGAGCGGCTTCGCCCTAGTGGATTGCGTCTTCGAGGGCCGCGCTGACATCGTCGGTGCCTGCGTCGTCTCGGTTCTCGACCTTGTTCTCGACAACCTGTGCGAAGCGATCCACGCCCTCGACGTGGACGTGGTGCTCTTGTCGGGGCGCCCCTCCCGGCTCTCGGCCTTCGTCGACTTGCTCGTCAACAAGCTGGCCGTTTCGCCCGACCGGGTAGTGCCGCTCCACCAGTATCAGGCCGGCAACTGGTATCCGTTCCGGGACCGGGACAATCGCCGCATCGGCGACCCCAAGACCACGACGGCGGTGGGCGGCATGCTGTGCGCGCTTGCCGAGAGCCAGCTCACCAACTTCACCCTGTTCACCAATCGCCTCGGCCTGCGTTCCACCGCCCGCTACATCGGCGAGATGGAGCTGAGCGGCCAGTTGAGAGATGCGGGCCTGTGCTTTCGCGACGTCGATCTGGACGCGCCGGCCTCCGCCCGAGCCAGCGGCCCGGCGATGAGCGCCAAGCTTCGCTACTATGCGCCGATGCGCCTCGGATATCGGCAATTGCCCGTCGAGCGCTGGATCGCGACGCCGCTCTATCGCCTTCGCGTACGGACCGGGCAGGAGGCGACGCAGTTGCGTCTTCCCCTCGACATCACCCTGGAGCGCAGCGGCGATGGGCGCGCCGACGACGACAGCCCGGATGCCCTGATCCGTTCAGAATCCATGAAGGAAGAATTCCAAATCACCGACGCCTATGACGCCGATGGCCTCGATGTGAAACGAAAAGTCGAGCTTGTGCTCGACACTTTGGTGTCCGAGCAGGGCTACTGGCTCGATACGGGCATCCTCTCCGTTGATTGATCGTCACGTCCTCTTGGATCGAATACAAAATCCATCATGTCCACCGATCTCCTCGCCAAAACCTGCCACGATACCAGCCGGCTCGCCCAGGACGCCGAGCGCTGGCTCGGTGACGAGGCCAATGCCTCCACAGTCGGCCGCGAGCGCGACGACCTCGTGCGCTACACGCGGAAGGTCGCCTTCCGCGCGGAACGGCTTCGGCGTGCGGCGCAGAGGCCGATGTGCGTCGGCGTATTCGGCCCGAGCCAGGCCGGGAAATCCTACCTCGTGGAAGTACTGGCCCGTCCCGAGAACGGGTCCCTGCGGGCGCGGTTCGACGGAAACGATCCGGTGGACTTCCTGGCCGAGATCAACCCCATCGGCGAGAAGGAGGCGACGGGGCTCGTCACCCGATTCAGTGCGCAGGGCGGCGGGACGCCGACCCCATCCGGCGCACCGGTACGGCTCCGGGTGCTGACAGAGAGCGACCTGATCAAGGTGCTGTGCAACAGCTTCCTGCACGATGGCGACGCTACCAAGGAGCAGCCTCCGCGCCCGGAGGATATCGCGGCGCTCCTCGCCGACCTGCGGACCAAGGCCGGCCCCGGCACCAACCGCTTCTCCGGGGCCGAGATCGACGACCTGCAGGATTACCTGCTGGACCAGGCCCGCGGCACCCGCGCCCTTGATGCGCTGGCGCGGTACTGGAACGAGGCGCGGGTTCTGGCCTCTGGGCTCGACCTCGACGGGCGTGCACGCCTCTTCGCCCCCCTCTGGGGAGGCCACACCGCCTTCACGCGGCTGTACCGTGATTTCGCCGAGGCCCTCGAACGTCTCGGTCATCCCGACGAGATCTTCGCGCCGCTCACCGCCCTGGTGCCGCGCGAGGGCAGCATCCTTGACGTGGCCACCCTGGCGGGCCTCGGCTCGCCCGGCGACGGCGATATGCTTCTGGTTCATGGGGCATCGGGCGCTCCGGTCGCGCTGCCCCGTGCCACCGTCGCGGCCATCACAGCGGAGCTGCGTATCGACATCGCGGACGCGCCGCGCGCTTTCCTGCAGGAGGCGGACTTGCTCGACTTTCCCGGCGCGCGCAGCCGCCAGAAGGTCGACCTGACCCACTTCCTCGCCGAGCATCCGGATTCCCTCAAGGAGACCTTCCTGCGCGGCAAGGTCGCCTACCTGTTCGACCGCTACGTGGCCGAGCAGGAACTGACGACGATGCTGCTCTGCATCAGGCCATCGAACCAAGAGGTCGTGACGCTGCCGGATCTGGTGGAGCGCTGGATCACCCAGACCCACGGCAACAGTCCGGAAGCCCGGGTCTCCCTACCCAACCTGCTTTTCCTGGTGATGACTTGGTTCGACAGCCATTTCATCGACAAGGCGGGCGATGCCGGCCAGGATGCCGGCTTGCGCTTCCGCAACCGGATCGAGGCCTCGCTGCTGGGCTTCTTTGGAAAGGCGCATACCTGGCCGCGGCAATGGACGCCGGGCACGCCGTTCCGCAACGCGTTCTGGTTCCGCAATCCGAACTATCCGGCGGAATCCGTGATCCGCTATGAGGGCCGGCGGGAGGTCGGCTTCCTGCTCGAGAAGCAGGACCGCATCGCCGAGCTTCGTCGCGGCTTCGTGGCCCTCCCCGAGGCGGCCGCGCATTTCCAGGACCCCGCCCGGGCCTTCGATGAGGCATTGCGGCTCAATGACGGCGGCGTGAGCTACCTCGTCGAGAACCTTGCCCGTGTCTGCCGGCCTGAGTTGAAGGCCGCACAGATCGCTTCGAGGCTCGACGGGTTGCGGGCCGAGCTGCGCGAGCGCCTCGGGCGCTTCCATGTGGCCTTGGACATCGAGACCCGTCTCGCTGAGCGGCGCGAAGCTGCTGGGCATGTCTTCGATGCCCTCGACGAGACTGTCGCAACGGGGGGCTTCGGCTCGCTGCTGCGCGAGCTCCTGATCGACGTGGGCACCCTCACCGAAGCCCTCCACGGCGCGAGCACGGCGCCGGGAGACGCAGCCGGCCCGCCCGGCGCCGGCCGTATCTCTCGTCCCGGCGCGATCGCGCGACCGGGCGCACCGAGCCCGGCTGCGCGCACGCCGGCGCTGCCTGCCGGCGCGGATCGCGAGCGCGGACTGGCACGGGCGGCGGTGGCAGCGTGGATCGGCTCCATGCGGCGGCGGATCGAGGCCGAGGGGTTCGCCCTGCGTTTCCGGGTTCCCGTCGACGTCATGGAGATCATCGTCGGCGAGATGATCACGCTGGCGCGCCGGGCGGATATCGAAAGCGCGATAGCGGCCGATCTGCGCGCCCTGGCCACCGTGGAGCGGGCCGAGCAATCCACCGCGAAGCTCGCCCTCATCGCGGCCACGCGCCTGAACCGGCTGAGCGGCGACCTTGGTTTCGGCCTCGTTCCATCCATTGGCGAGCGGCCATCCATCCAAGAGGAAGCCGGCGACAGGGTCGCCTTTGCCCCAAGGCCCGTCTCCTTCGACGCCAAGTCGATCGGAAGCAGTCCCACGGCGTTCGGCCACACCTACGCGACCGACTGGTTCCATGGCTTCTACCGGGTGGTGGAGGACAACGCGAAAAGCGCGGCGGGCGTCACCATCGATCTGGAGCAGAACGGCAGGCTGGGCGCGATCCTGGCGGGCCTCCAGCCGCGCCATGCGGCCTAGGACGCTTTCCGACGAAGCCGACGCCGCCCTTCGGCGGCGCTTCCAGCAGGCGTTACCGCTCCGGCATCGCCTCATCCTCACAGATTGCCTCAGACGGCTCGCCTGGACCAAGTCATGACCATTCGCATCACCGAGGACGACGACGAGATCGGTGGCCACGCCTTCATCGACCTGGGTCGGCGCGCGACGGCGCCGCTCCTGTCGTTCCGCCGACAGGATGCCGAGCCGAAGCACCTCGGCAGCGACGGCTGGCAGCCGGAAGTCGCGTGGCTCGCCCCCCTGTCGATGTCGGAGCGCGATGGACGGACGGTGGCGCGCTTCGGCCCCGCGGTCGTCGACCGCATTGAGGAGCTGGTCCCCATTGAGATCGTAGGCCAGGACGGGACCTCCTTCGGCGTGGTCTCCTGGCCGTTCATCACGCCGGCGCCGGCCGGATACGGCATCCTCGCCGCCGATCCGACACCCGCGCCGAGCCTGACGCAGACGGTCCTTCCGGCTGAGCCCGTTTCCGTGCCGCCCCCCCCGGCCGACGAGGCTGCTCCCGAACCGGAGCCGCCGCCTGTCAGCCCTCCGCGGGACGAACCGGCTCCGCCCCCTGTAGCGCCTCCGGTGAGGCGCCCGATCTGGCGGGCGGTCGCGCTTGTCATCCTGATCGTGCTGGTAGGTGCAGGAATCGGCGCTTATCTGTTCCGGGACGACATGCGCGTGATCCTCGCCGGCTTGCCACCGGCCTCGCCCGTCACGCCTGAAGCCCCCCCACCGCTTCCGGCCGCCCTGACACCACCCGCCCCCGAAGCGCCGCGCCTGACGGCAGCCGAATTGCGGCAGCGCCATCTGCAACTCCTCGACCAGAGCGCTGCGGGAAGCGCGTTCCTGGAACTGGGCGGCGTGGCCATTGAGGCTCGCCAGGGCGGGGCGGCCTTCCGGGCGTTCGAGGAAGCCGACCCGGTCGCCAGCGCCGACGCGGCATGGCAGATCGCGCGGTTTTATGACCCCCGGAACACTGACGCGACCTACCGGGAGGCGGCGCGCCCCAACGTCTCGCGCGCGGCCTACTACTACGCCCTGTGGCGCAATCGCTCACCCAGACACACGGATGAATTGCGAAGCCTGTGCGAGTCCAACGCGGATCTCGTCGGCCGCGACGAGCGCCTGCGCGCGATCTGCCGTCCATAAGACCCCGCCATGAAGAGCCCGAAGAGACCCACCATGGCCTTGAAGCCCATTCACCGATTTTGCCAACCCGGGATCGCGGCTCTCGCGGTCGTCCTGCTCGTGGGCGCCCCGTTCGCGTGGGCGGCCGCCCCAGGTGTCTTCGTCAAGACGGCAACGGGCAGGAGCAGTGCCGTCACGTCCCCGCGCATCGCGCTTCTGATCGTGCCCCAGGCGTCCACGGCGGGAAGCCGCGCCGCGACCGCGCATTCCGACGAGGAAGCCTATCGCAAGCGCCTGCTCGAAATCGGGTTCGACGTCTGGACCTTCGGTCCGGCGGACCGCCCCGAACTCGAACGGAGCCTGCGCGAGGCGGCGGGACGGATCCCCCAAGGCGCCCAAGTCGCGGTGATTGCCCTCGGGCAGAGCATCGGCGGAGAAGACGACGTGTTCCTCGTCCCCGGCAACCCAGCCGATCTGGCCCAGCGCCCGAACCTCGTGGATAGCGACGGGGTGCGCCTGGGTGACCTGTTGCGACGCCTGTCGCGCCGGCAGTTGCGAGACCTCGTGGCGGTCATCGACGAGTGCCAGCCCACCGCCGGCGGCCGCTGCGATTTCGACGCCGGGACCGGTGGCTCGGGCGCCAGCCTCATCGGCGCCCAGAGGGCGGCCCGTCGGGCGCCCGGCGCGGCCCCACTGGCGGGACGCGCGTCCCTGCGCGACGTCCTCCTTGGGGCCATGGCTCAGGAAGGCCAGAACTTCCTTCAATCCTACGATGTCCTGCAGCGCGCCCTCGCCGACAGCGACCTCGAACCGAGGGCGAGTGGATCGCTCACCACCACCTTCGCCTTCCTGCCGCAGGGCTTCTTCGCGGGCATGACGACCGGCTGCAACAAGATCGATCTCGATGCCGACGCGGCCACCCTGCGCACCGTCCCCCTCGATCCGCCGATCCGCGAATGCGAGGCGATGACCGCCGCCTATCCCTATGCCCGCCACTTCGCGGACCGACTCCAGGCCGGGCGCGAGCAGCGGGCCTACCAGAAAGCCGTCGCTTCCTGCGAGGATCGATTGAGCGCGCCGAGCTACCTCAGTGCCTACCCGGCCGGACGGTTCCGCGGCATCGTCGAGAGCCATGTTCTTGAATGCGATCGGGTGCGCGATCGCCAGCAGACAGAGGAGGAGCGTCGCAGGCGCGAGGCGGACGATCAGCGCCGCCGCTGGGAGGAACAGGCCGAGCGCGAGCGGCAACTAGTAATCCAAAGGCGGGCGGATGCGGAGCGCCAGCGTGCACTGGATGCGCAACGTCGAGCTGACGACCAGCGGCTTGAGGATGATCGGCAACGTGCCGAAGCTGAGCGACGGCGTGCCGAGGAAGAACGGCTCCGTCAGTTGCAGAACCAGCGCGCGACCGCCCGCAGCGCATCCGGCTGGAACCTGAACTATTCGAGCGCCCTGCTCGAAATCAAACCCATGGCCGACGACCATTTCGATGCGCAGAAGCAATCCTACAGCACGGTCTGGCAGTCGCGACTGCATGGAGAGCAAGTGGCGATCTACGTTCAGGTCAGCCCGAACGAGCGCTGCGGCGATGCCAGACAATACATGAGCGAGCAGATCACGCCGCGCCGGACGCAGGTCTCCCGCTCGCAGGAGATCACGAGCGCACCCGGACGCAACGGCTACGTCCTCGAAGGGCGCGGCACGGCCCGTGGACAGGGCGCCTTCGACGACCGCAGCTTCTACGATTTCGTCTCGATCCGCCGCGACGACCGAAGCACGATCACGCATATCGGCGGCCGCTTCCCGGCCGAGTACAGTGATATCTACCGCCCGGAACTGCTCAAGATGATGAACTCCATGCAACTGCCCGGCAGCGACATGTTCACGAACCGGTGCCGTTGAGGTTCCGGGGCAGACGACGTCCGATCAGGTCCGGAGAGAAAAACATGTCCCGTCCTAACGCTGCCGCGGCCCGGCTCGGCCTACTCCTGCTGGCAGCATTGGCCGGGACAGGAACCGACGCCTGGGCCGATGCAGCGCAGGACTGCCGGTCCGGCAGCCCGGAATCCCGCGTGACGGGCTGTACGGCCTTGCTCGGGGAGGCCCGCACCGCGAGACAACGCGCCATCGCCCTCGACGGCCGCTGCATGGCCCAGAACGATCGCCTCGCTTTCCCCGCCGCACTCACCGATTGCACGAGCGCGATCCGGGCGGATGATGCTTATCCCTACAGCTTCCAGAATCGCGGTATTGCGCAGGCCGGGCTGAACAACCATGCGGCGGCCATCGCCGACTTCACACGGGCCCATACCCTACGGCCGAACTTCATCTGGCCGTTGATGAACCGTGCCAAATCCCACGCACAACTCGGCGACCAAGCGGCGGCCGCGCGCGACTACGACGAAGTTCTCCGGCTCAAGCCGGACAATGAGGAGGCCAAACTCGCCCGGGCCGCTCTCTTCGCACCAGCGTCCGCGGTCGCGGCGCCGACGGGAGCGAACTCTCTCTGCGGCAGCGTCGGCTGTAATTGATACAACGACACCCGTCCCCCAAAAACAATGTCTCGGATAGAGAGCTCCGCGCAGACGGAAAGCCTCAGGGAGCGGCAACCGCTGCTACCGGCAGGTAACGTGGACCGTGTACATTTTGGCCTGCTCGGCAACCGTTGCCGGATCCATCGGGGTCGGGTTCTTGGTGCCGGTCGCGGTGACGATCCCGTTGGAATCGAGAAAGTTCAGGGCGATTGTCGACTTGATCGCGAAGTTTACGTTCTGAGGAATGTCGTTGTTGACCTTCGCCACCGTCATCGCATTCAGCTTGGAAGCGATCACGCCCACCACGGCACCGTACTGATCGATCAAAGGACCGCCGCTGTTGCCGGGCTGTACGGGCGTCGAGATCTGAAGCATGCGGGTGTCGTCGCCGAGACCCGCGGACGCCGTGATGTTGCCGACCGTGAAGTTGCCCGATGCGGCGAGTAAGTCGGGGAGCGGAAAACCGTAGGCGTAGACGCTCTCGCCGACCCTCGGCTTGAGGGAGAGCGCCGGGACCACGGGATGGTCGAATCCGGTGCTAAGCACGGCGAGATCGTTCTGGACGTCCGTGGCTACGAGACGAGCTCTTAGCGACGGCAGCCCGAACTTGGAGACGTTGATCTCCGTACACCCACTGATGACGTGGTTGTTGGTGAGCACATGCCCGCTGTCGGACACGAAGAATCCCGTCCCCGAGGAGTTAACGTCCCGCCTCGGCGTAACGTCTCCATCGGGAACCGACTTGCTCTTGGGCGATGGCGACTCAGCCTTGGCTTCGACGATCGTCTTCTGGCAATCGATCATCGCGCTGATCGCGTCCGAGGACCCGGACAGGGAAAGCCGAGCAATGGATTTGCGCTCGAACACGACCTCGACCCCCCCGGCACGGGCGATGTCGAGTACGAAACTCTTCTTCAAACCGGATGCCATGAGACCGCGATCGCTGCCGCGCTCGATTCCCGCAAATTGGCCCTTCCAGCGTCCGCGACCCGTCAGCATGACGAGCTGATAGATTCGATCAGTCTCGATGGATCTCCATTTGGGATTCGTGAAGGCGAGAAAGGCTTCGTCCTTGTCGCCGTCGAATCCCATCCAGACTGTCGTCTCGTCTTGATAAGCCGCAGCCGCAAGGCAGCCATTGGTCGATCGGCTAACGCCGATCGACCAACCCGAGACCTTGCCGATCGATTTGTCCACGTTGAGCACTGGGCCAGCGGTTGCACCGCGAGGCTCATGAAGCACGGACGTCAGGGACAAGGCGCCGAGGAGGAACGAGCGCAAACCGAAGCGCATGGTAAGAGCGACCTTCCAGGGAGATGCTATCGACCGTTGACGGGGATCGACCTAGCAGAACCCGAGCCCGCAAAGGGATCTGACACGGTGCTGATGGCGGCGCCGCTCGTTGAAGGCGCAGCCCTGCGCCGCACCGGTGCTGCAGCCACATGGCGACGGGACGGACGATCACGGTAGACAATGACCCGCTGCGGACGCGGAGCGTGATACATCTGCCGCGGCGCGGCAGCCATGGCACCGAGGGCAAAACCGATCGCGCCGCCGGCGAGTCCATCCAATGGACCTGCCGATGCGGTCGGCGCCAACGAAGTGCTGCCAATTATCGCCGCGGCAACAGCACTAAGCATGAGTTTTGAAAAATTCACCGGAGATATCCTGACCAAAGGAAGGCCCAAGGGTTATGCAACCTGTCCTTGCCAGTGACCTCCACCGGTATAAGGGAGGCATTCAGTTACTGGACGCGCCACGCTCACAACCTTGTGCTCCAGGCACAACCTATCTGAACGCTCAAGCTTGTGAAGAGCTTCTCAGATAGAAACTCACGAAAAATCGCGCTTTTCGCATCCCATCCTTACCGATTCATCGCACGTCTGACACAGCGTATCGCAGCTTCGTCTAAGGTTGAGCTCTTATCGGCAGTGCTTGTCGGTCTGGTGCCTCATTCGCGCGTCTGCCCGTCTCAGTCCCGACCCCTTGTGTCGTCTCGCGATTCAGATGAAGGGCATGGCTCAGTCCTCGTAAAGGCCAATGCAAGCCATCTCGATATGACGCTGATCAACGCATCTGAGACGCCTGAAGTGAATGGACGGACCTGAATAGCGATATCGCCTGGCATACGCTCAAGATGGGGCCCGACGGCAGCCACGATCCCGGGTCAGGCTGGAAGCAGGCCTTTGACGATAATGCTGGACGTCAATATCTGACACCATGAAGCCCAACGTGGGGAATCCGCGAACGAGTAGCGTCCCTTACGATAGCCCGTATTGCGGTCGCCGTTATGACAAACAATTACGTGTGCACCCCCACTGCAACCCAGGAAAATTCCGGGGGTGCAAGAGGCGGGTCTGGAATGCGCTAAGCGATTGAATTTAATGGTGCTGCTGGACAGGATTGAACTGTCGACCTCCTCATTACCAATGAGGTGCTCTACCACTGAGCTACAGCAGCCGATCGTCGCGACGCGTCGGCGACGAGCGGGGAGTTAGCGGATCGAACGCGGCTTGGCAATCACTTCTCGCCGCCTTTGATCGTTGCTGGTGAAACAAGCAGCCCTGTGTCCCTTTTGCACGCCGCGCGAATGATGCCGGCGAGGCCGGATTCGGCGACAGCCTCGGCCGCGTCGGAGGGTGTGAACCAGCGATCCTCGCGCTCACCCCGTTCCGGCCAGTGCTTCAGCTGCTTGCGGACCTCCAGAGGGAAGACCTTCACTTGGCAGAGTACGAAATCACGGCTCTTGAGCCGCTTCTCATAAAGGTAGAAGCCGAGCGGCCTCTTGCCGATCTCGCCAAGAAGCCCGGCCTCCTCATAGGCCTCGCGCGCAGCGGCCTCGTAGGGCTTGCGCCCCTTCATCGGCCAGCCCTTCGGGATCACCCAGCGGCGGCTCTCACGTGAGGTGATCAGGAGAATCTTGAACCCACCATCCGACAGACGCCGGAACGGCAAGGCACCGATCTGACGCCGGGGCTCCGTCTCACTCTCCACCAGGGCTGAACTCATGGAAGGGGAACGCCGCGATGCCGCGTGGGTTCGATGGATCCGCGCGTGATCGGTTCGAGTTCAGCGGCCCGCCGCTTCCCTGCCTCGACGATCAAATTCGGAACTTTCGACAACCAGGTCATCGAACACCCCTGCCCTGTGGCGTGAGGACCGGCACGCGAGAACGGGCAGGCGGAGAGAAAGGGAAGACCCGATGCGCCGCATGGCACGATGCCGGACGTGGCCGGCCTTTAACGGTAAATGAACGCTTACCTCAAGGTAAAACTTATCCGGCAAACCATATCGATAGCATAGGATAATAAGATGATATCGGAACGGAGCGTACAGCGCGATTGTGACAGTGCGACCACGACGGTCGATAGACCGAACGGCGTCTCGGCCATGCCGGAGACGGCCTTCAGCCGGTGACGCTCAGGTTCTCGATCAGGGCGTTCAGGTCGGCCCGCATCGCCTGCACCTCCGGCTCCGACATGTTGAGCTGGCACATCACCGATTCCCGCACGAGCCGTGCCTCGGCCCGCAGGTCGCGCCCCTGCTGGGTCAGTTGGATCTCGACTTCGCGCTCGTCGCTCTGTCGCCGATGACGGATCAGGAAACCTGCGGTTTCGAGCCGCTTGAGAACGGGCGTCAAGGTTCCGGAATCGAGACGCAGCCGGCGACCGATATCCGACACCGTGACGCCGTCGGTCTCCCAGAGGACGAGGAGGACCAGATATTGCGGGTAGGTCAGCCCCATCCGCTCCAGCATCGGGCGGTAGGATCGGGTGATCCGGTGAGCGGCAGCGTAGAGGGCGTAACAGAGCTGATTATCGAGCAGCAAAGGGTCCGTCGTGGAGCCTGTATGCTCCTCCGGAGCGTCGACCATATACACCACGCGATCTATCCCCGGATCAGGCCTGCGCGATGCCCAAGCGGCGTCATCGGTTCCTCGCGCTTGGGTCTCGTACGTCGTACCGGGCCGTGACAGCCCACAACACGAAAGTCTCGCCATTTCATTCCGATTGCAAGCATTTACCCGATCGGTGAAGCGGACCCATGCTTCGATCGCGGCCGGCGGATGCGCCGGATCGACCGAGCCGGGCAGCAGGATCGCCCCTCCAGTTACGATGTCGAAGGAATGACGCCGGAACAGCCTGTGACCGCCGCCTTTTTGGCCTGGGCGTGAACGGGGGGAGCGGCCACAATGAAGTCTTCCCGCCTGTGACAGGATACCACGATGCAGCTTGTTCCTCCCGCTTACCGGCCCACCGGTCGTCCGATCGCCTTCGCCCTGGCTCTGAGCGTCGGATTGTCCCTCGCGCCGCTCCCAGCCATCGCTCTCGAAGGCCCGGCACCGGCCAAACCCGGTGAAGCGGCGGCCCCGGCCGCGACGACAAAGCCCCGCGTGGTCATCGTCGCCACGGGCGGCACGATCGCGGGCGCGGGTGCGGATGCCGCCAACAGCGCCACTTATCAGGCGGCGAAGGTTCCGGTGGATAAGCTCATCGCCGCTGTGCCGGCCATCGCACAGGTGGCTGAGGTACGCGGCGAGCAGGCGTTCCAGATCGCCTCGGAGAGCTTCACCAACGCACAGTTGATCCAGCTCGCCAAGCAGGTCTCCGCCCTGGTCAAGCGCGACGACGTGGATGGAGTGGTCATCACCCACGGCACCGACACCGTGGAGGAGACGGCCTATTTCCTCGACCTCGTGGTGAAGACCGACAAGCCCATCGTCATGGTCGCCTCCATGCGGCCCTCCACGGCGATCTCGGCCGATGGCGCCCTCAACCTTCTCGATGCCGTGGTGGTGGCTGGCGCGAAGGATGCCCGCGCCAAGGGCGTGCTCCTCACCATGAACGACGAGATCCAGGCCGGACGCGACACCACCAAGCGCGTCAACATCAAGCCCTCGGCCTTCTTCAGCCAGTGGGGCCCCCTCGGCATGGTGGTGGAGGGCAAGACCTATTGGTTCCGCGCGCCGGTGAAGCGCCACGGCACCACTTCCGAGTTCGACATCGATTCCATCGATACCCTGCCGGACGTCGCCATCGTCTACGGCTCGGGCAACATGCATCCCGAGCCCTACACCTCCGCCGTCACAACGGGCGCGAAGGCCATCATCCATGCGGGCACCGGCAACGGCTCGGTGGCCGGTTACCTCGTCGACACCCTGAAGGACATCCGCTCCAAGGGCGTGCAGATCATCCGTTCGTCCCGCGTCGGCGACGGCTTCGTCCTGCGCAATGCCGAACAGCCGGACGACAAGTACGATTGGGTCGTCGCCCACGACCTCAACCCGCAGAAGGCCAAGATCCTCGCCGCCGTGGCCCTGACGAAGACGCAGGACACCAAGGAGCTTCAGCGGATCTTCTGGGAGTACTGAGCCCCCACCGCTCGCGCCACGCCTCAGCGCAGGAGGAAGCCCTCCGGCGCGAGAGGCGGCGGCGCGGGTTCACCCAATGCGTCGAGGACGATCCCCTCCACGACGCGGACCAGCGCGTCGAGGGGGAGATCGTTGGGCTCGGTGCCGAACGGGTCCTCCAACTCGTCTCCGAGGGCATCGAGGCCGAAGAACGTGTAGGCGACGAGTGCCGTCACGAGCGGCGTCACCCAGCCCAGCGTGCCCGCCAGACCGAAGGGCAGGAGCAGGCAGTAGATCCAGGCCGTCCGGTAGAGAAGCAGGGTATAGGCGAAGGGCAGCGGGGTGCCCTGGATGCGCTCGCACACGATCTGGACCTGGCCGAGGGCCGCGATCTTCTGCTCGAGGAAGCCGAACTGGATGTCGGTCAGAGCACCGGCCCGCTGCGTCCGAGCGAGATCGGCCGTGAGGTGCACGAGCACGGCATCGGCGATGCTCGGGCGGTCGCGAAGGGGCGCGGCCTCCGCCTCGGACAGCCAGGGGGTTGCGGCCGCCACCTCGTCCTCGCGCCGCATTTGCGCGTGGAGGGCCTTGGCAAAGCCCATCACGCGTTTCAGTGCGCGGCTTCGCAACGCGTCGTGCCGCTCCTCGGGCAGGAGCGCCGTCAGGAGTCGGGCGAACGCCCTCGCTTCGAGGATCAGCGTTCCCCAGGCTTTCCGCGCCTCCCACCAGCGGTCGTAGCAGGCGCCGTTGCGGAAGCTCAGGAAGATCGAGAGAGCCAGCCCGACCAGGGTGAAGGGCCCGATCCCCGCGCTCATCGGGAAAGGATGGGGCCAAGCCCGCTCGACAGCCACGACGACGATGGCCGCCACGGTGATGAAACTCACCTTCAGCGCGACCCGCGGCAGGATCGAGCCCTGGAGCGTGAAAAGCACCGCCATGAGATTGGGACGCGAACGGACGATCATCGACGACTTATGGTTTCGTTGGGGGGGATCACCGGTCGAGGCCAAGGACCGGCATCCCCGAGCCTGCGTCACCCGGCGTCTCCCGGCAAGGCAAGCTCTCGTGACGAACGCGGACCAGCGACGAACCGCCCCAACGTCGTGCGTTCGAATGAGAGAAACGAGCTTGGGACCGACAACGGTGGAACGAATCGCCACCAAAATTCGAAATGTTGAATACTTTCGACCTTCCCGCACCGCACAAGTGTTCAGCCAATGGCGGCGAGCCCTCAGGATTAGACGCAATCCTCACTGATCACTGGAAATGCCGGCAGTCCGGACATGAAAACTCGCGCTAACGCTGCACTGCAACAAGACGCGAACGCCGCGACTGGCGCTAGACCGGACCCTTGCGAAAACTGGACCGTATCTTTACGCTGCCTGCGCCAAACAAGACTTCCTCATCCCCGGCTTTATGCAAAATATCACTTGCGTTAGGGCCGGGATGCGGGAGGCGCTCTGAGGATAGACCGGTCGATGAAGAAAAATAAGGTGATCACGGCCGAGGAGGCGATCGCCCTCATCCGGCATGACGACGTCGTCACCACGACGGGGTTCGTCCAGAGCTGCATCCCGGAGGCGCTCCATGCCGCCCTGGAGAAGCGCTTCGTCGACACGGGCGCCCCGCGCGGCCTGACCCTGATCATGACCGCCGGTGCCGGCGACAGCAAAGGCCTCGGCACCGGCCGCCTCCACCACGAGGGCCTGCTGAAGCGCGTCATCGCCGCAAATTTCGGCCGCATGCCGAAAGTGGCCAAGGCCGCCCAGGACAACAAGATCGTCGGCTACAACCTGCCCCAGGGCGTGATTTCGCAGCTCTACCGCGCCTGCGCCGCCGGGCAGCCCGGCCTCTTCTCCAAGGTCGGCCTGCATACCTATGTCGATCCGCGCCATGGCGGCGCCCGCGTGAACGAGGTGACGACGGACGAGATCGTCAAGCTCGTTGAGGTCGATGGCGAGGAATGGCTGTTCTACACCGCCACCAAGATCGACGTCGCCTTCATCCGCGGCACCTCGGCGGACCCGGCCGGCAACATCTCCTTCGAGAAGGAGGCTCTCACCCTCGACTGCCTGGCCCAGGCCATGGCCGCGCGAAACAATGGCGGCATCGTCATCGCGCAGGTGGAGCGCATCGTCGATGACGGCTTCCTGCTGCCCAAGGACGTGCGTGTGCCGGGCATCCTCGTCGATTGCGTGGTGCTGGCCGAGCCCGAGATGCACCGCATGAATTACGGCGTACAGCACGACGCGGCGCTCGCCGGCCAGATCCGCGTGCCGGTGAGCGGCATGAAGAAGATGAAGCTCGACGCCCGCAAGATCATTGCCCGCCGCGCGGCTTTCGAATTGCCGCCGAACGGCGTGGTCAATCTCGGCGTCGGCGCCCCCGAGGGCATCTCGGCGGTGGCCAACGAAGAGAAGGTGACGCCCTACATCACCCTCACCACAGAGGCCGGGGCCGTGGGCGGCGTGCTCGCTTCCGGGTCGAGCTTCGGCGCGGCGACGAATGCCGATTGCGTCATCGACCAGAACCAGATGTTCGATTTCTACGATGGCGGCGGTCTCGACATGACCTGCCTCGGCATGGCCGAGTGCGACCAGCACGGCAACGTCAACACCAGTGCGTTCGGCGGCAAGCTCAACGGCTGCGGCGGCTTCATCAACATCAGCCAGAACGCGCGGAGCGTGGTCTTCGCCGGCACCTTCACCGTGGGCGGCCTGGAGACCACGATCGAGGACGGCAAGCTGAAGATCGTCACCGAGGGACGGTCGCAGAAGTTCCTGCCGCAGGTGGAGCAGATCACCTTCAGCGGTCCCTATGCGCAGAAGCGTTCGCAGCCGGTGATCTACGTCACCGAGCGTTGTGTCTTCCAGCTCACCGACGAAGGGCTCGAACTCATCGAGGTGGCACCGGGCATCGATATCGAGCGCGATATCCTGCCCCATATGGGCTTCACGCCGATCATCAAGCACCCGGCGCAGATGGATGCGAGGCTCTTCCGGGACGAGCCGATGGAACTGCTCTCGGACCTCCTCAACCTCAACCTGCCGGAACGGGTCAGCTACGACGCCGAGCGCAACATCCTCTTCCTCAATCTCGAGGGCTGGCACGCCCGCATCAAGAGCGACATCGACGACCTGCGCAAGGTCCTGGTCGATGCCTGCAAGAAGGCCGGCCAACGGGTCAACTCGGTGGTCAACCATGACGGGTTCCGCATCAACGAAAACCTGTACGACGATTACGCCAGCATGATCCAATACCTGTCGGCGAACTATTATCTCACCACCACGCGCTACGCGACGAGCGCCTTCCTGCGTCTCAAGATGGAAGAAGCGCTCAACAATCGCGGCCTCGCCCCGCATGTCTTCGAGCGTAAGGAAGACGCCCACGCCTTCCTCGACGGCATGGACCGCAAGGTGCGGCGCGCCTCTACGGCCATCGACGCGGCGGCGTGAGAAATGCCGCCTCCGGCTAAGGCTCGGAGGCGGCGTGCCGCTCGGGATGACGTGCAGCGTCATGCTGCGGCGACCGACCGCTCCGCCCACAGGGCGGATGCTCGGCCTTAAGCCTTTCTCAGGTTTCGGTTGCAATCACATCATCGACACCGCCCGCTCCTCTCGGGGAGCGGGCGGGCAAGGTGATGGAGAACGCGTCCGTGGTTACGATCAAATCCTCGCTGCCCTTGGATGCGCATACGATCGACATTTATTCGTATGACGATCAGGTCAGCTATTCCCATCAGGTCGAGACGGGTTTTCGCGCCTCGCTGAGCGAGGACATCTTCTTCGACATCGTCGGCTCCGGTTTCTCCTACGAGGCCGGCCCCTACCCCGTCGCGGGCGTGACCAATGGCGTCACCCTGTTCTACGGCGCCAGTACCCTCCTGGAGATCCAGGGGCTCGCCATCACGGCCGAACAAGCCCTCTTCTATCGCGAGCAGGATGCCGGGAGCGTTCGGGCCGCGATTCTGTCGGGCGACGACACCCTCACCGGATCGAAATACGCCGATCTCCTCGATGGCTATGCCGGGGCGGATTCGATGGCCGGTGGCGGTGGCGACGACGTCTACATCGTCGACAATATCGGCGACCGGGTGTTCGAGCGTCCGATGGCGGGCAGCGACCGCGTCGAAGCCTCCATTTCGTTCTCCCTCGGTAAGCAGTTCATCGAGAACCTGACCCTGATGGGGAACGCGGCCATCAACGGCACCGGCAACACGCTCGACAACGTGCTTCTCGGCAACGATGCGGCGAACAAGCTCAAGGGTGGCGGTGGCGGCGACATCCTCGTGGGCGGCGTGGGGAAGGATACGCTCACGGGCGGCGTCGGCAATGACACCTTCGCCTTCCGGGCCATCTCGGACAGCCTTGCCGGCAAGACTTACGACACGATCACGGATTTTGCTTTGGGCCAGGACCGGATCGACCTCTCGGCGATCCAGGCGATGACCGGTGCCGAGGGCGACCAGGGCTTCACTTTCATCGGCGATGCCGCCCTCGCCCAAGCCGGAGACCTGCATATGCGGGTGTCCGGAAGCTCCACGTTCCTCGAAGGCGATGTCGACGGGAATGGACGGGCCGATTTCCAGATCCTGTTGAAGACCGTCGTCGGCGGCCTTCAGGCGAGCGACTTCATCCTCTGATCCCGCGGGCGGTTCACGCCTCCGGCGTCGGCACGCCGATGCCGACATAGTGGAAGCCGTGGCGGGCCACGTCCTCGCCCCGGTAGACGTTGCGCAGGTCCACCACCACCCTTGCGGCCATGCTGTCGGCGAGCAGCGCCCAGTCGAGGGCGCGGAAGGCGTTCCACTCGGTGACGATGACGAGGGCGTCCGCCCCTACGGCACAGGAATAGGGGTCGTCGGCATAGGCGATGTCGGGCATCAGGTGCTTCGCGCCCTCCATCCCCTCCGGGTCGTGCGCGCGGATGCGGGCGCCGGCATCCTGCAGGCCGGCGACGATGGAGAGGGACGGCGCGTCGCGCATGTCGTCGGTATTCGGTTTGAAGGTGAGGCCGAGGAGCGCAATGGTCTTGCCCCTCACCGAGCCGCCGCAGGCGGTGACGATCTTGCGCGCCATCGCCCGCTTGCGCTGGTCGTTGACGGCGACCACCGCTTCCACGAGCCGGATCGGCGTGCCGCAATCCTGCGCGGTCTTCACCAGCGCCAGGGTATCCTTCGGGAAGCAGGAGCCGCCATAGCCCGGCCCCGCATGCAGGAATTTTGAGCCGATGCGATTGTCGAGGCCGATGCCGCGCGCGACCTCCTGGACGTTGGCACCGACCTGCTCACAGAGATCGGCGATCTCGTTGATGAACGTGATCTTGGTGGCGAGGAACGCGTTGGCGGCGTATTTCGTCAGTTCCGCCGTGCGGCGGCCCGTGACTAGGATCGGCGCCTGGTTGAGATAGAGCGGGCGGTAGACCTCGTTCATGACGCTGGCCGCGCGGGCATCATCGGCCCCGATGACGATGCGGTCCGGACGTTTAAAGTCGCCGATCGCCGCGCCTTCGCGCAGGAATTCGGGGTTCGACACCACGGCGAAATCGGCATCGGGCCGCGCCTCGCGGATGATGCGCTCGACCTCGTCTCCGGTGCCGACGGGAACCGTGGATTTGGTCACCACCACGGTATAGCCGGTGAGCGCTGCGGCGATGTCACGGGCCGCCGCATAGACGTAGGAGAGATCGGCGAAGCCGTCGCCCCTCCGGGACGGCGTACCCACCGCGATGAACACCGTGTCGGCGGCGGCGACCGCGCTCGTCAGGTCGGTGGCGAAGGTCAGCCGGTTCTGGCGGACATTGTCGGCCACCAGCGTATTGAGGCCCGGTTCGAAGATCGGGATACGCCCCTGCTCGAGCGCCTCGATCTTGGCCGGATCGTTGTCGACGCAACAGACCGTGTGGCCGAAATCGGCGAAGCACGCACCGGAGACCAGGCCGACATACCCCGCGCCGATCATCGCGATCTTCATCAGGCTCTCTCCTCGGCCGCCTCGATCGGGCGTCTCGACCAACCGTCTCTCGCCGCCGGCGGTGACAGATCCATGACGGATCGGGCGCTTGCCACCCTCGGCCCCACCGGACCGGGAGGATGGCGGACCATCACGTCGGCAGGTCTCGCTGCCTTCACCTCCGCCGGGCGGATCGATGGACCGGGGCTGTATAGCAGCCCCTCGCGGATGACAAACGAGAGGCCGGTTCGGTCACTCCGGGTCTCGGGGCGATCCCGGCGCGTGCGTCGCGAAGCGCAGCGTCCGCCGCCATGATACGATATCGGCCATGATCCTTCGCTTCATCCCGCCGGCCGCCGGCCGCAGACAGGTTTCGTCCCGCGCGACGCAGGTGCTCGCAGCCGCCGCGATGGCTCTGATGGGCCTCGTCTTCACCGTAGAGGCAGGCGCTGCCCGTCCCTTCGTCGATGCCGCGGGGCGAAAGGTGGAGGTGCCGGAGCGCGCGCGCCGCATCCTCGCCGCCGGTCCGCCAGCCTCGGTCCTGCTCTACACACTGGCGCCCGAGACCATGATCGGCTGGGTCCGCGCCCCCTCCCCCGACGAGGCCGCCTTCCTGACACCGGAGACACGCGGCCTGCCCGCCTATGGCCGGCTCACCGGCCGGGGCAACACCGCCAATGTGGAGGCCGTGCTCGCCCTGAAGCCTGACCTCATCGTCGATGTCGGCAGCACCACGCCCACTTATGCGTCGCTCGCCGACCGGGTCCAGGCGCAGACGGGGATTCCCTACATCCTCCTCGACGGCAGCATCGACCGGACTTCCGAGACCTATGCCAAGCTCGGCGATCTGGTGGGAGTGCAAGAGCGGGCCAGGGATCTCGCCGCCCATGCGGAGGCGATGATCGCCGAGGTGAAGGACCGTATCGCTTCGATCCCTGCCGACAGGCGACCGCGCGTCTACTACGCTCGCGGGCCACGCGGATTGGAGACGGGGGTTTCGGGCTCGATCAATACAGAAATCCTCGATCTCGCCGGCGCTCGCAATGTCGCGGAGGGCGGGGGCGCCACGGGGCTCACCACGATCTCGCCGGAACAGGTCCTGGCCTGGGACCCCGACGCCATCGTCACCCTCGACCCGGCTTTCCACCGGACCATATCCACCGATCCGCTCTGGAGCACGCTACGGGCCGTTCGCGCCGGCCGGGTCTACCAGACGCCGCGCCTGCCCTTCGGCTGGTTCGACTCGCCGCCGGGAATCAACCGCCTGATCGGCCTGCGCTGGCTCGCGGGACGGCTGTATCCCGACCTCTTCCCCGAGCCGATGGAGAGCATCACGCGCGATTTCTACATGCGCTTCTACCACGTGGACCTCGACGCGGCGCAGCTGGAAACCCTGCTGAAGGATGCAGGGGCCACACGCCCGTGACAGCCTCCTCCCTGGCAGCCCGGCCCGCCTTGCGCCTCGCCGTGACGGGCGTACTCCCGCTCCTCGCGCTGGTGATGCTGGTCCTGGTGTCGCTGGCGACGGGCAAGTACTCCGTGCCCGTCGCCGATGTGGCGCGCATCCTCTGGGCGAAACTGCTCGGGCTGAACTCTTCCATCGATCCGACCGCGCAGATCGTCGTGCTGCAGGTGCGCCTGCCGCGCGTGGCGGCGAGCCTCTTCGTCGGCGCTGCCCTCGCCGCCGCGGGCTCGACCTACCAGGGCCTATTCCGCAATCCCCTGATCTCGCCCGATATCCTCGGCGTCTCGGCGGGGGCGAGCCTTGGTGCCGTGCTCGGCATCTTTCTCTCGCTCCCCGTGGGTGCGATCCAGCTCCTCGCCTTCGCCGGGGGATTGCTCGCGGTGGGCGCGGTCTACGCGGTGGGCCTCGCGGTACGGCGGCACGATCCGGTGCTCACCCTGGTGCTGGCCGGCGTCGCCATCGGAGCGGTGCTGGGCTCCGCGATCTCGCTGCTCAAGGTGCTGGCCGACCCCTACAACCAGCTCCCCGCCATCACCTACTGGCTGCTCGGCAGCCTCGCCTCCGTCAGCCTCGGCGATGTCGGAGCGATCCTGCCGGCCATGGTGCTCGGCCTGCTGCCGCTCGTCCTGTTCGCCTGGCGGATGAACCTGATGAGTCTCGGCGAGGAGGAGGCCCGTGCGCTGGGCGTGGAGACGCGCCTGCTGCGCCCGCTCTTCATCGCCGCCGCGACGCTGGTGACCGCCGCCGCCGTCTCGGTCACCGGCGTGATCGGCTGGATCGGCCTCATCATCCCGCATGTGGCGCGGCTAATCGTCGGGCCGGATTTCCGCCGCCTGCTGCCGGCCTCCCTGCTGATGGGGGCGGGCTATCTCCTCGCGGTGGATCTCGTCGCCCGCACGGTCGCGCCCATCGAGGTGCCGCTGGGCATCCTCACCGCGCTCATCGGCGCACCGTTCTTCCTCTGGCTCCTGGCCACCGCGAAGGGGGGCTGGGCGTGAGCCTGCAGGTCCAGAACCTCGCTTTCGGCTACGGCGCCAAGCCCCTCGGCGAGGGCATCGGCTTCACCTTGGAAGCGGGCGAGGTGCTCGGCCTTCTGGGCCCGAATGGCGGCGGCAAGACTACCCTCTTCAAGACCCTCCTCGGCCTGCTTCCGACCCAGGCGGGGCGAATCCTCCTCGACGGCGAAGATGTGGCGACGTGGTCGCGGGCGCGGTTCGCGCGGAGCGTCGCCTACGTTCCGCAGGCTCATGCCGCCTTCTTCCCCTTCCGCGTTCAGGACGTGGTGCTGATGGGGCGGGCGAGCCGCCTCGGTGCCTTCGCGGCGCCCGGCAAAGCGGACGCGGCGATCGCCCTCGAGGCCCTGGCAACCCTCGGTATCCGGCATCTGTCCGAGCGGCGTTACACGGAGATCAGCGGTGGCGAGCGCCAGCTCGTCCTCATCGCCAGGGCTCTAGCCGGGGAGCCGCGCTTCCTCGTCATGGACGAGCCCACCGCCAGCCTCGATTTCGGCAACCAGGCCCGCGTCCTCGACCAAGTGCGACGCCTGAAGGAACGCGGCATGGGCGTCGTTCTCTCGACGCACGACCCCGACCACGCCTTCCTCTGCGATCGGGTGGCACTCCTGCATGAGGGTCGGCTCCTGGCGCTCGGCAGACCGGAGGAAGCCGTCACGCCGGAGACCCTGCGCCTCCTCTATGGAGTGGACGTCGCCATCGTGCCCCTGCCGGGCGGCGGGCGCTTCGTCTGCACACCGATCCTGCCCCGCTGACGTGGCACACCTGTGGCCACCCGCGCGTTGCCATGCCGACCTGCCGCGATGATGGGACGGGATGCCCGATGTCAGTGCTGGAGACCCCCGACGGCCGCTACATCGTCGTCAGGGGACGGCTCTGGCGGCGCACCAATCCGAACCTGAGCGAAGAAAAGCGGGAGCATCTCGTCAAGGCGCTGATGGATGCGCGGCGCGCGGTGAAGGAGGCCAAGCGCTCGGGCGACGAGGCCGATATGAAGCGCGCCCGCGCGGCGGTCGACGCCGCCAAGCACGGCCTCGGCGAGCGCGGCCCCGTTTGGTGGACGGACGGCGCCCCCGACCAGAACCGCCGCATGGTCGCAAACACGACCTATGCCGAGTGGTATGCGGGGCTGGAGGCGGCATAACGGAACCGCTGCACCATCCCGTGAACACTCCCATCAGCATCAACGATGCGGGTCACGAGAGTTAGATTTGGGCGAGCCGGCGATGTCGGGAAGCGGAGCTTCAGCGCGCGAGAAGCTTTGCGCTGAAGCTGCCGACCCCCAGGATCACCAGCGCGCAGAGCGCGAGCGCGATGAACTGGCCGAGGCCCTGAAGCGCCGAGCCGAGGATCGCGACTCCCAAAGCCTGGCCACAGAAGAACGAGAAGGCGTGGAGCGAAACCGCCGAGGCGCGGGCCGTCGGTGCCACCTCGGTGACCTGCACCTGAAAGGTGTTGTGGAGCATGTAGAAGCCGAGGCCCAACGCCACCAGGGCCGCGCAATCCACCTGCCAGCTTGCCGCGCTGCCGATGACCAGAAGGGCGCCGGCGCAGATTATGCCTCCGCCGATCAGCATCCGCCGCATCCCGAGGAGGCGCAGGAGCACGGCGACGAAGGCCGAGTAGAGCAAACCACCGGCGGCGAAGCCCGCCAGTGCCAGCCCGGCCTCGCGGGGGCCGCCCTCCCCGCGCGCCTCGATCAACGGCGCGAGATGGGGAAAGATGCCGAAGACTGCGATGGCCTCCACGAAGACGGCGATGAACAGGACCCGCGCACGGGGGATCGCGACGATGGTGCGGTAGCGGGCCACCGCTTCGCCCAGCGCGAAGCGTTTGGGTGCCGCGCCGGCCGCCCATTCGAAGCCGAGGATCGCAGCCGCACAGCCGAGGGCCGCCACCGCCGCCGTGATGGCGAAGACGCCCTTCCAACCGACATCGGCCTCGATGAGACCGGCGAAGGTCGAGCCGGACAATTGGCCGAGGATGACGGCGACGAGGAACCGGCCGATGGCGACCTGTCGGCGCTCCAGCGGGATACGGTCGCCCATGAGGGCGAGCGCCAGGGGAATGACGCCGCCCGCCGCCGCGCCCGCCATAATGCGGAGCCCGAACAGCACGGTGAGATCGGCCGAGACCGCGCATCCGGCAAGCGCCAGGGTGAGGATGCCGAGACAGACCGCGATGACCCGTTCCTTGCCCAACGAATCCCCGACCGGCCCGAGGATCGGCTGGATCAGCGCATAGGGCAGCGCGAAAGCCGTCGAGAGAAGCGCCACTGTATGCGGATCGCTCTGCAGATCGCGGGCGAGCACGCCGACGAGGGGCTCGATGGCCCGTCCGGCAAAGGTGCTGGCGAAGCCGGCGAAAGCCAGGATCACGATCAGGCGCGTGGTCGAGAAGGACGTTGGCGCTACGGGCATACACACCCTCGAAACGGGGACGATCCGGTCGACCCTCGTACGAGCGTCCGCACGGGTGTTTTCCATACGCGGATCATGACGGCAACGCGCGATGCGCCTGGTATCAGGCTTTCGCCGCCAAGGCATCGGCGAGATCGACGATCCGCTCGCGCCAGGCGAGGGGCCGGAGCCAGCGTTCGGGGATCGCCGAGGCGCCGTAGAGGGCGCCTGCGAGCTGGCCGGTGACGGCACCGACCGTATCGGCGTCCTCGCCAAGATTGACGGTCAGGATCAGCACGTCCTCGAAGGTCTGGGTGGTGCCGACTGACCGGAGCGCCGCCTCCAGCGTGTGGATCATGTAGCCGGACACGACGACAGATGATTACGTACCGCCCCTTGCGATACGTTATTCGGCGGGCATCGGCTCGGGTACGACGGGCCTTTTCGGTTGAGGGGCCACACGCTCCACCGAGGGCGGGACCTCGTCATCGACCCGCTCCTCCTCGGCGCGCTTGAGGATCTCTCGGGCCTCGTCGGCTTCGCGCTGGCGGCTCCAGAGGGAAGCGTAGACCCCGCCGAGATCGAGCAGGGTCGGGTGGTCGCCGCGCTCGACGATGACGCCCCGGTCTAGAACGATGATTTCGTCGGCATTTACCACCGTCGACAGGCGGTGGGCGATGACCAGGGTGGTCCGACCGCGGCTGACCTTGTCGAGGGCGTCTTGGATCTCGCGCTCGGTGAAGGAATCGAGGGCCGAGGTCGCCTCGTCGAGGACGAGGATCGGCGGGCCTTTCAGGATCGTGCGGGCGATGGCGACGCGCTGTTTCTCGCCGCCCGAGAGCTTCAGCCCGCGCTCGCCCACCGGCGTGTCGTAGCCTTCCGGCAAAGCGGAGACGAACCGGTCGATCTGGGCGAGGCGGGCGGCCTCGCGCACCGCCTCGTCGCTCGCAGCCCACTGGCCGTAGCGGATGTTGTAGCCGATCGTGTCGTTGAACAGCACGGTGTCCTGCGGGACCATGCCGATGGCGGCCCGCAGGCTGCCCTGCTCGACGGAGGCAATGTCCTGGCCGTCGATGAGGATACGGCCGGATTGCGGCTCGTAGAACCGGAACAGTAGCCGCGACAAGGTCGATTTGCCCGCCCCCGACGGGCCGACGATGGCGATCGTGCGGCCGGCCGGCACCTCGAAGCTGACGCCGCGCAGGATCGGCCGTGCCGGATCGTAGGCGAAGCGCACGTCCTCGAACCGGACCACACCGGCCGAGACCGCGAGAGGTTTGGCGCCGGGCCTGTCGGCGATTTCCGGGTTGCGATGCAGGATCCGGAACATGTCGTCGATGTCGATCAACGCCTGTTTGATCTCGCGGTAGATCATGCCCATGAAGTTGAGCGGCATGGAGAGCTGGATCAGCATGGTATTCACGAGGACGAACCCGCCGAGCGTGGTTCGCCCGGCCATGATGTCCCGCGCGGCGAGCCACATCACCACCGTCATGCCGATGGTGAAGATCAGAGCTTGACCGGCATTGAGCACGGCGAGCGAAACGTAGGTCTGGGTCGACGCTGTCTCGTATTTGGCCATGGAGCTGTCGTAGCGTTCAGCCTCGCGGCGTTCGGCACCGAAATACTTCACGGTCTCGAAATTGAGCAGCGAATCGACCGCCTTGGTGTTGGCGTCGGTATCCGAGTTGTTCATCCGCCGGCGGATCTCGATCCGCCATTGCGTCGCCTTCCAGGTGAAGGCGAGATAGGCGGCCACCATGACGAAGACGACGAACGAGTAGAGCCAGTCGAACTCGTAGGCGAGAACGCCGATCACCAGCACGAACTCGACGATGGTGGGAACCAGCGTCAGCACCATCAGGCGCGAAAGCTCTTCGATGCCGCCGCGGCCGCGTTCGAGCACGCGGGTGAGGCCCCCGGTCTTGCGCTCCAGATGGAAGCGCAGGGAGAGCCGGTGCATGTGCTCGAAGGTCTGGAGCGCGAGGCGACGCACCGCATGCATCGCCACCTTGGCGAAGAGCCCGTCGCGCACCTGGGTGAGCAAGGCCATGATCACGCGTGACAGGCCGTAGAGCCCAATCATCAGCATCGGCGCCGCGAACAGGCCCGTGGGTATGGTGGCACCGAGGCCATCCTTGTCCCCCACTGCCGCCACGAGGGCGTCGGTCGCCCATTTGAAGGTGAAGGGCGTCAGCATCGTCACGAATTTCGCGACGAGGAGGAGGCCAAAGGCGAGGAAGACGCGCCGCTGCAGGTCCGGCCGGGTATGGGGCCAGAGATAGGGCCACAGGCGTCGATACGTGGCGAACAGGCCGGGACGCTCGGGCGGCGTCGTGCCGCCGTTCGCCACGGCAGTGGGATCGGTGCTCATTCAGACAGACTCGGGAGGATGAACCGGGAGTGGACGAACTCAGCCCCCGATATAGTCTCTCGAACCGTTCTAGACAGGCACCCGGCGGCGCAGGGCCGGGCTGCAGACTGCGCGGTACCGCGCCTCGTCTCAGCTACGACGCTTGTCCTCAGGCAGAGTCGACGCGCTCTCGGACGGCACGACGAAGATCTGGCCGGGATAGATCAGATCGGGATTACGGATCTGCGGCTGGTTGGCGTCGAAGATCACCGTGTACCGGGTCCCCCTTCCATAGACGCGCCGACTGATCTGCCAGAGGCTGTCGCCGCGCGTGATCCGAGCCGTGTTGATCTCCGGCACGAACACATTCTGCGGCGCGGCCAAGGGCTGGCTCGCCGGGGCCTGAGCAGATGTCGCGCC
This sequence comes from Methylobacterium sp. CM6241, assembly GCF_054817845.1. Lineage (NCBI taxonomy): Bacteria > Pseudomonadati > Pseudomonadota > Alphaproteobacteria > Hyphomicrobiales > Methylobacteriaceae > Methylobacterium > Methylobacterium sp. CM6241. Next base: position 1,664,845 of record NZ_CM139246.1, on the reverse strand, counting down.
AGCCTCGCCGGTGGTGGGTCCCGGCTGCGACCGGCCCATCGTCATCGGCGACGCAGGCGCGCTCGGCGTGGCATCCTGCGGCGCCCCTTGAGCCGGACGCTCGGACGGGGATGGAAGGGTCCCGTATCCTTGGGCTCCGGCGAACTTGGCATGCGTCCTCGCCGCTAGCGCCGCGCTTGGCAAGGGCTTGGCCGGAAGAGCGGGTGGCGTCAGGGCCGCCACGCCGTTGGCCGGCGACTCCTGCCCGTTGCCGAGAGCGGGCTTCGCCGCGTTCGGCATGGCGAAGCCGACCTCGGACCGGTTCTTCACCTTACCGGAGACCGGATCGACCTGATCGATGCGGATCCGGTAATCCCCGGGGGCGACGCCGCGCCCGATCGTGAACGAGACACGCCCGTCGGCGCCGACACTGCCGGGGGCGATCAGCGTGTCGTTGATGTAGAGGCGGACGGTGGCACCGGCCGGCGCTTGTCCGGTCACGAAAAGGCGGCCGCCCTCCTCCGCATCGACGCTGACGACTTTGACCGGCACGGCATCCGGCTTGGCCGTTTCAGACCTGGCATCCTCAGGCTTGCCAGCGTCAGGCTTACCACTCCCAGACTTGGCGCTATCGGTTCGGCCCGCGAGAGCCTTGCCGACGCTCCCCTTTGCGGCATCGGCGGAAGCCCGGCCCGCAGCGCCGGCCGGGGCCGGATCGCTGTCCTTCCGTACGTTCCCCGCCACCTTGGCCGAAGCCGCATCCGTCGGACGATCCGGCTGCGACAGGACGACGGTAGGTTTGTCGGGCGAAGTCAGAGCGATGAGCGGTTTGGTGGTACGGTCGGCGGACACCACAACCATGACGGTTTCCCGCGCCTGACGACCTTGTCCGTCGGCCCCGATGGAACTCAGCGTGATCTCGCTGCTACCGGGGGGGAGAGCAGGCGGGACGATGGCAAACTGGCCGGACGGGTCGATGAGCGCACGGGCAATTGGATGGTTGTCGCGCAGCATCTCGACGGTGGTGTTGGGCGTTCCGCGACCGGCGATCACGGTCTCGCCTGTCGGCTCGACGCGAATGATATCGAAGGTCGGGGCCTGCGCCTGGTCCTGCGCGGCGGATGGATTGCCCGTCTGTCCGGTGGCCCCCCGCCCCCCCGACGGCGACTTTCCCGGCGTCGTCGAAGCCCCCTCCTCGCGGCGCACGGGCGGCGTCACCGGCGAGCCGGCGGCCGCAGGCGATTCGGCCGCCCGCGATTCCGGCGTGCTGGTCTCATTCGACCGGGGCAGCGCTGCCGCGGCCACGGGCTGCTTGTCGCCCTGAACGCGCTTGACCATCTCGCCCGCGCCGAACAGCACGACGACCAGGGCGAATCCGGCCAGCAGGCCGCCGCCCGCGAGAATCAGGCCTCGCCGCCATTCCGCCGTCATGGCACCGCTCTCCTCAAATCCATCGACTTTGCGGCAGATAACATCGCCGGGTTTCGACTCTGGCTGTCGACAAAGCGTCGATTGATGGCGACATACTAGCCGACATGATCTCAACACCAAATCGCGCTTCCCCCCGAAAGGCGGGATCATTCACGAAATCAGCAGTTTGGCCCCTGGGCGGTGCCTGTCTGCCCCTCACCGTGGGAGGCTCGGCATGGCCGCGGTGAAGAATGTCTGCGTCTATTGCGGCTCGGGCTTCGGCGGTGATCCGGCCTTCGCCGAGGCCGCGGCGACGCTTGGCCGCGCCCTGGCGGATGCCGGGCTCGGCCTCGTCTATGGCGGCGGCAATGTCGGGCTGATGGGCACAGTCGCGCAGGCAGTGCTCGATGCCGGCGGCCATGTCACCGGCATCATCCCCGACTTCCTGAAATCGCGCGAGCGGATGCTCGACGACATCCAGGAGACGATCGTCGTCGGCGACATGCATACCCGCAAGCGACTGATGTTCGAGCGGTCGGACGCCTTCGTGGCGCTGCCGGGCGGCATCGGAACCCTCGAGGAACTCGTGGAACAGCTGACCTGGGCGCAGCTCGGCCGGCACAAGAAGCCGATCCTGCTACTCTCGATCGCCGATTTCTGGACGCCGCTGCTGACGCTCCTCGACCATATGCGCGACCAGGGCTTCATCCGCGAGGGGCTGGAGCTGAACTACCTCGTGGCCAAAGACGCCGCCGAGGTCATCGCCCTGCTGCGCACCGAATCGACGGAGACCTCGCCGGAGGCGGAGGCCTTCGTGACCGAGCGGTTCTGACGGCTGAGCCACGCAGGTCGGGGGCCTTGATCCAAATCGGCATTTCGGCTCGAGGTTCTAATCCTTGGCGGCTTCGCGCAGCATCGCCTGTCGCAGGATCGCATTGAGCTTGGTCTGATAGCCGCGGCCGCCGGCTTTCAGCCAAGCCAGGACGTCGGCATCGACCCGTGTGGTGAGCTGCATTTTGACCGGTCGGTAGAACGGGTTGCGGACGGCACCCGCGAAGAAGGTCTCCGTGAGCGGTGGGATATCAGACCGGTCGATATCGTCATCCGGCAAGGCGGCCAGCGCTTCGATTTCGGCTCTCTCCGCAGCGGTGAGAGCCGGCGGATGATGAGGATCGAATTCATATCCGACGTGATCGTTCTTGCTCATAGAACCTCCGTTCCCGTCGATCCGCCACCCGGGCCGAGATGATCCGGATCGTCTCCGAACCGTCCTCCTCGTCCATGACGGTGTGTGCGACCGCCAGAACCAGCAATCCGTCGACGAGACCGACCGTCAACCAGCGGCGCTCGCCGCCTTCGATCCGATCCTGCTCCATGAGCGCGTATGGATCGGCGAAGACGCGCGTGGCGATCGCGAAGGTGACGCGGTGCTTTCTGAGATTGCTCGCGGCTTTGACCGGGTCCCAGATGAAACGCAGCATCACCGCCTCGGTGTAACGACACTATTGTAATTACATCGAGGCGTCAGGTCGAGATGAACCAGCCTGTTCCGGACGCCGAAAGGCGGTCCGGACTGTTAGGGTCCGAACCGCCCGTCGCCGACCGCTCCGAATTCCTACCGCGTCGTCGGCAACAGCCAGTTCGGCAGCCACATGGCGATGCCGGGGACGAGGCAGAGGATCAGGATCGCCACGGCCATCAGGATCACGAAGGGCAGCGTGCCCCAGATGATGTCTTTCAGCGGGATGTCGGGGGCGATGTTCTTGATGACGAAGATGTTGAGGCCCACCGGCGGGTGGATCAGCCCCATCTCCATGGTGATGGTCATCACCACGCCGAACCAGACGAGGTCGAACCCGGCGGCCTTCAGCGGCGGCAGGATGATCGGCGCGGTCATCAGGATGATCGAGACCGGCGGCAGGAAGAAGCCGAGCAGGATCACGAGGCCGAGGATCGTCACCAACAGCACCCATTTGGACAGCTGCATCGCCACGATGGCGGCCGCCGCCGATTGGGAGATGTGCAGGTAGCTCATCACGTAGGCGTAGAGGAGCGACATGCCGATGATGAGCATCAGCATGGTCGATTCCCGCAGGGTCGCGGCGAGGATCGGATTCACGTCTTTCGGGCGCCAGACGCCGTAGATGATGGCGATGAGCCCAAGGGCCAGCAGGCCACCGAGGCCCGCCGTCTCGGAGGGCGTGGCATAGCCGCCATAGAGCGCCACCATCACGCCGGTGAGCAGGATCACGAAAGGCAGCACACGCGGCAGCGTCGAGAAGCGCTGGCGCATGCTGTAGGTGTCCTCGGCCAGGATGGCCGAGGCGGTGCCGTGACGCTCATAGGCGTCTTTCGCAGCGGCGTATTCCGAGCGGAAGCGATAGACCGACCAGGCGGCGAACAGCCCGACCAGCAGCATGCCCGGCCCGATGCCGGCGAGGAACAGGCGTCCGAGCGACTGCTCGGCGGCGACCGCGTAGAGGATCATGGTGATGGAGGGCGGCAGCAGGATGCCGAGGGTACCGCCCGCCGCGATGATGCCGGCGGCGAAGCCCGGCGAGTAGCCGCGCTTCCTCATCTCCGGGATGCCCGCCGAGCCGATGGCCGAGCAGGTGGCGGGCGAGGATCCCGCCATGGCGGCGAAGAGCGCGCAGGCGAAGACGTTGGCGATGCCGAGGCCGCCCGGAATCTTGTGCATCCAGGCATGCATGGCCGAGTAGAGGTCCTGGCCCGCCCGGCTACGGCCGATGGCTGCGCCCTTCAGGATGAAGAGCGGGATCGACAGGAGGGTGATGGAGGCCATCTCCTCGTAGACGTTCTGCGCCACCGTATCGAGGGAGGCCCCGGGCATGAAGAAGAACATGAACGCCAGCGCCACGAAGCCGAGCGCGAAGGCGATGGGAATGCCGGCGAGCATCGCGCTGAGCGTCGCGCCCGCATAGAGGAAGCCGATGGCCGCGACGCTCATGGGTGGGTGCCCGTCTTGAGGGAAGGTGCATTGAGATCGGCGCCGAGGCCGATCTTCGGATTGGCCCAGCCGGCCGCGCGCGGGCCGTAAGTCAGCGCCTCGATGATCTGCAGCAGGAATTGCAGGCCGAGGAAGGTCATTCCCACCGCCATCAGCGCGTAGGGAATCCACAGGGGCGGGCCCCAGGAGGATTGCGAAACCTGGCCGTCCACCCAGGCCTCGTGCAGCAGGGTCCAGCTCTTCCAGGCGAAGAACGTGACGAACACGATGCTGATGATGTCGGCCATCAAAAGGCGGGCGCGGTTCACACGGGGCGAGAGCAGGCCGCTCAGGGCCTCGATTGCCACGTGGCCGCGCTTGGCCTGCACGGCGGCAGCGGAGAAGAAGGTGGCCCCCACGATGAGGAACACCGCCATCTCGTCCTGCCAGTCGGTGGGCTCGTGCAGGGCGTAGCGCACGACCACGCTGTAGCTGAGCACGAGGCAGGCACAGACCAGGGCAATGCCGCCGAGCAGCATGATCACCCGGTTGATCGCCTTCATGCCCCGGTCGAGATGCCCGAGCACACCGGGAATCCGGGGTTCGGGCGCGGCGATAGCGGTCTCTGAAGCGGCCGAGGCCGCGTCGAAGGCGTGGCTCACGAGACCTGCTCCGCCAGCTTGAGGAGCTCGGCGCAGCTGGCCGACTTACCCGCGAAGTCCTTCCAGGCGGTCTCGCGGGCGATGTCGCGCCACTGACCGAGGGTCTTCTCGTCGAGGTTCTGAACCTTGGCCCCGGCCTTGGTGAAAATCTCCTCGACCTTGGTGTCGTCCGCCTTGGCGCCGGCTTGGCCGAAGGGTTCGAGTTCGGCTCCGATCGCCATGATGAGATCCTGCTGGTCCTTGGGCAGGCGGTCGAACGCGATCTTCGACATCATGATCGGCTCGAGCATGAACCAGTAGGAGCGCTCGCGACCCGAGGTGAGAGACTTCGACAGTTCCTCCAGGCGGAACGAGATCAGGCTGGTGGAGGAGGTGATGACCGCATCGCAGGCGCCGGTCTGCATGGCGGCGTAGGATTCGCTCGACGGGATCGACAGGGTGGCCGCACCCGCCTGCTTCATCATCAGGTCCATTTCACGCGAGCCGCCGCGCACCTTGAGGCCCTTGGCATCCGCGGGCGCGTAGAGGGGACGCTCGCGGCTGGCGACGCCGCCCGATTGCCAGACCCACGACACGAGGAGGATGCCCTTCGAATCGAGGATCTCGGTGATCTTCCGGCCGACCGGCGCCTTCTTCCAGGCGATGGCCTGCTCGTAGGAACTCACCAGCGCCGGCATCAGGCCGATATTCATCTCGGCCACCTCGCCGCCCGCGTAAGGTGACGGGTAGAGCGACAGGTCGAGCGCTCCTTTGCGCATGGCACCGAACTGGGCGTTCGTCTTCATCAGGGACGAGCCCGGATAGACCTGCACCTCCAGCGCGCCCTTCGACCGCTCGGCCAACATGGCGGCGAACTTCCGGCACATGCGATCGCGGAAATCGCCCTCATCGATCGTGCCGCCGGGGAACTGGTGGGAGAGCTTCAGGGTGGTGGCCGCCTGTGCCTTCAACCCCATCGACAGGATGGCGGGGGCGGCGAGGCCGGATGCGACGAGGGCGCGGCGTGTCAACGTCATGGCGTCTCTCCCATGCGGACCTTTGCGGTCTCGCTGTATTGCGGCGCAACATTTATACTGCAACGCCCATTCGATATACCAGCGAACTATGTCTTGTATATTTTGTCAACGCCCATGAATAATAGCGAATGCGAATTTCGATTGGAAACACAAGGGTGGAATCGCTATGAGCCGATCGCTCAGCCTCCGGCAGACGATCGAGACGGAAATCGTGGATGGCCGGTTGGCCCTCGGCTCCCGCCTCGATGAGACCGAGCTTGCCGAGCGCTTCGGAGTCTCGCGCACGCCGATCCGTGAGGCTCTGCTGCAACTCGCGATGACCGGCCTCGTGGAGATCAAACCGCGCCGGGGTGCCATCGTGAGCGCCCCCGATCCTGAGTTGCTCATCGCCATGTTCGAGACGATGGCAGAAATCGAGGCCTCATGCGGCCGGCTCGCCGCGCGCCGGCTGATTCCGGCCGACGAGAAGGCCCTGAAACAGGCTCTCGCAGCCTGTGCCGTAGCGGCGGCGGATGGCGACCCCGAGACCTACTACCAAGAGAACTACGTCTTCCATACGGTGATTTATCGGGCCTGCCGCAACGACTTCCTGTGCGAGCAGGCGCGGCTCCTGCACCGGCGCCTGACCCCGTTCCGCCGGATGCAGTTGCGAGCGCGCCACAGGCTCGGGCAATCCCTCGCCGAGCACGAAGCTATCGTCGCCGCCGTCGTCGCCGGCGACGAGATCGCAGCGGCGGACCGACTGCGTGCGCACGTCATCGTGCAGGGTGACCGCTTTTCCGATCTGGTGGTCAATCTGCGCTCGATCAACAACGCAGCGTGAGATCGGCCTGATGACAACAGTCGATGTCTCTCATGAGGCTTTCGGGCGGGGGCAAAATAATCATTAGGGATTGCCCCCCATGGTTACGGCGCTCTTGCACAGACTCGCTCGTTACCCTGGACCGTTTCATGCGCCCCTCCATCAAGACAACGCTCATCGGCCTCTTCACCGCGCTCGCCATCATTACGACGGTGCAGGGTGTGGTTGCCTTGCGGAAGCTCGACGGCATCGGTGGCCGTATCGAATTGCTGGCCTCGAACGCGCTCCCCTCCGTCGATGCGGCCCATAGCCTGAGCGCGCTGGTCATGCGGACCCGCCTTTGGCAGTTCCGGTATCTGATGGCGGATGACGAGGCCGAGCGTGCCCTGAGCATCAAGAACGTCGGCGACATGATTCAAAACGCCGAGAAGGGCAGAGCAGCCTATCTTCCGCTCATCAGCTCGCCATCGGAACAGGCGTTGTTCGAGGACTTCTCCGCCAAATGGCAGGTCCTGCAGAAGGGTTGGAACGCCCTGCTCGAGATCGATACCAGCCAGCGCGCGTCGCTGACCGAGCGCTTTCGCGGCCCGATGAATGCCGAGTACCTCGCCGCGACCGCCGCCGCGCGCAAGCTCGTAGAGCTCAATGGGCAGGCCGGGACTGCCGCGAGCGTGGCGGCGCGCGAAGAACAGGCCGAGGCGGTCCTCACCACACGGACGATGCTCGCCATTTCCGTCGCCATGGCGCTGGCCGCCATGGCGTTCGCTCTCCTCGGCGTGTCGCGTCCCATCGAGCGGATCACGGCGGCGATGCGCCGGCTGGCCTCCGGCGAGACCGATGTTGTGATCCCCGGTATCGGGCGGACCGACGAGATCGGCGCGATGGCCGGCACCCTCGACACGTTCCGGGACAATCTGGTGCGGACCCGTATCCTGGAAGCCGAAACCGCGCAGGCCCGTGCCGATTCAGAGACCCAGCGCAAGATCGCCGCCCTCGCATTGGCCGATGGTTTCGAGAATGCGGTCGGCGATATCCTGACCCGCGTCTCGGCGGCGGCGACCCAGTTGCGCGCGACCTCACAGAGCATGTCGGGCACTGCGACGCAGACCGCGCAGCAATCGGTCTCCGTGGCGGCAGCGGCGGAGCAGGCGGGCACCAACGTCACCATGGTGGCGGCGGCGGCCGAGGAGCTCGGCTCGTCCGTCATGGAGATCGGCCGTCAGGTCGATGGCTCCACTAGCTTGGCTCACCGTGCGGTAGAGGATGCGACGCGGACAGGTGCGCAGATGAAGGATCTGAGCGATGCGGCCGCAAAGATCGGCGACGTCGTCGCTATGATCGCCACCATCGCGGGCCAGACCAACCTCCTCGCGTTGAACGCCACCATCGAGGCCGCGCGCGCCGGTGAAGCGGGCCGGGGCTTCGCCGTCGTGGCGGCGGAGGTCAAGGAACTCGCCAACCAGACCGCGCGGGCGACAGACGAGATCGGCAGCCAGATCAGCCGGATCCAGGGCTCCACCGGTCAAGCCGTCACGGCCATCGAGACCATCACGGCCCGCATCCGCGAGATCAGCACCGTTGCGACGTCGATCGCCGCGGCAGTCGAGGAGCAGGGTGCGGCGACGCAGGAAATCGTGCGCAACATCAACCAGGCCGCGGAGGGGACCGGCGAGGTGACGACCACCATCGCGAGCGTGGCGGGCGCCGCCGAGGAGACGGGCGCCGCGGCCTCCCAGGTCCTGGCATCGGCCTCTGAACTCTCACGCGAATCGGAGCATCTCAACGCCGAAGTGGCTCAGTTCCTCGCAACGATCCGCGCGGCCTGAGCAGCACCGCCCAACGTCGTTACGCCACCGCGTCCCGGGGCCCGGATAGCGGAGCTTCGGGATTGCCCATCGCGGAATGCCGGGGTGATACCAAGTCCCGGTCCTTCACTCGCCGGCGCCGAAATTCTCGGCGATGACCGGGGTCTTCGAGCGGATATGGTCACGCATGACCGTGGCCAGCGCCTCGCCATCACGGGCGTGGAGCAGCGCGATCATCCGCTCATGCTCGGAGACGGCCCGGCTCCATTGCTCGGCGGTCTGGTGGACAGCGTAGCGCGATCGCTGAATGCGGCCGGACAGGCTCGCATAGATGGTGCCCAGCACCGAGTTGCGGCTGGCCGCCATGATCGCCTCGTGGATCGCGCGGTTGAGCCGGAAATACGTGGCTTCCTCGCCGTCCTTCCAGGCCCTGACCATGTCGTGATGGTCCTGCTCGATGGCGGCGATCTCGTCGTCGCCGATCGTGCGGCAGGCGAGATCGGCGGCCGTCGCCTCGAGTCCGGCGATGACCTCGATCATCTCCTCGATTTCGGCCTGAGACAGGCTGGCCACCCGGGCGCCCCGGTTCGGCAGCAATTCGAGCAGCCCCTCGGTGGCGAGGATCTTGATCGCTTCGCGAAGCGGTGTGCGCGAGATGCCGAACCGCTCGGTAAGCTCGCTTTCATTCACCCGCGCGCGCGGTTCGAGCTCTCCCGACTGAATCAGATCCCGCATCCGGTCCACGACTTCGTCATGGAGGTAGCGACGATTGATCCCGATCGCCGAGTCGAGCTTTTCCATGGGGGCGTAGGTCTTGATGTTGGAGGGGCGATACTCTCCAGACGTGTAGGCGTCGGGCAACGGCCTGTCGAGGGAGTGCCCGATTAGTTGTTTTTATTAGCCTCACACAAATAACTTCTCTCCTGTGTGCAGCCTCCCTCCGGTCAGTGCACCTCCTCGTGCCAGGTCCGTCCATCCCGCTCGATCAGCGCGATGGCAGCGGTTGGCCCCCAGCTTCCGGCCGGATAGGCGCGGGGCGGCTCGGGCCGGTCGGCCCAGGCCTTCAGCAGCGAATCGGCCCAGGCCCAGGCCACCTCCACCTCGTCGCGGCGCATGAACAGGGTGGCGTTGCCGCGCACCACGTCCATCAAGAGGCGCTCGTAGGCATCGGGATAGCGCTGCTTGAAGGTCTCTTCGAACGAGATGTCGAGATTGGTGGGGCGCAGCCGCATGCCGCCCGGACCGGGGTCCTTCGTCATCACTTCCAGCTTGATCCCCTCCTCCGGCTGAAGCCGGATGACGAGGCGGTTGGGCTCGCGCCCGAAGGATTCGGCCGGGAAGATCGAGAAGGGAGAGGCGCGGAACTGCACCACGATCTCGGAGAGCTTCTGGGGCAGGCGCTTGCCGGTGCGGATGTAGAACGGCACGCCGGCCCAGCGCCAGGACTGCACCTCCAGCTTCAGAGCGACGAAGGTCTCCGTGCGGCTCTCCGTCTCGCCGCCGAGATCGGCGCGGTACCCCTGGACCGGCTTGCCGTCCACTGCGCCGGCCGCGTACTGGCCGCGCACGGTGACGGACTGGACATCGTGGGGCGTGATCGGCTTCAGCGCACGCAGCACTTTCAGCTTCTCGTCCCGTACCGAATTGGCATCGAGTGTGAGCGGGCTCTCCATCGCCATCAGGCAGAGAAGCTGGAGCAGGTGGTTCTGCACCATGTCGCGCAACGCGCCCGACGTGTCGTAATAGCCGGCCCGGCCCTCGACACCCACCGTCTCGCCCACGGTGATCTGTACGTGATCGATGACGTCCGCCGTCCACAGGCGCTCGAAAATCGTGTTGGCGAAGCGCAGGGCCAATAGGTTCTGCACCGTCTCCTTGCCGAGATAATGATCGATGCGGAAGATCTGCTCTTCAGGGAAGACCTCGCCGACCGCGTCATTAATGGCGCGGGCGGATTTCAGATCCTTGCCGATCGGCTTTTCCAGCACGACCCGCGACTTCTCACCGATGAGCCCGTGGACCGAGAGGTTGCGGCAGATCGAGCCGTAGAGATCCGGCGAGGTGGCGAGATAATAGGGCCGCACCTGGTCCGGCCGCTCCGCGAGCTTGGCGGCGAGATCCTCCCAGCCGTCGTCGCCGGCCCCGTCCACGGCCACGTAATCGAGGTGATCGAGGAAGGCGCCGAGCTTGTCCTCGACGAGATCTCGGGCCGGGACGAAGCGCTTGAGCGCATCGCGTGCGCGCTCGCGAAAGGCATCGGCGCTCATCTCCGAGCGCGATGCGCCGATGATGCGGCTGGTGCCGGGGATCTGGCCGTCCTTGTAGCGGTAGTACAGGGCCGGCAACAGCTTGCGCGTGGTCAGATCGCCGGTGGCGCCGAACACGACGCAATCGAAGGAAGCGACTGGGATGATGGTGGCCAAAGGGCGGCTCCCGTTCTGATATCCCCGATGACGGGGCTGTTGCCGTGGATCGCGTTCGTGAGGACCGACATCCGTCCCGTACCATGCAAGGCACCCGCCATAGCCGGGACCAAGCGCACGCCCAAGCTTCAACAGGCCAATCGGCCGATAAAAGGGCCTAGCCCCCGCTCAGCCCATATGGCGCTTGAAGGCATCCGCGTAATCGGGGTGCCAGCGCGAGAGCGCGGGCCGGTTCTCGATCACGTCGCCCGCCGTCCAGGCGATGCGGTGTTCATCCTGGGCGCGGGTGGTCTCGTTGTCGGGGCAGAGGATGTAGAAGTCCCCCTGCCCCATCGCTTCGACCATGAACTGCACCGTCTGCTCCGGTGTCCAGGCGCCGTCGGGCTTCTCGGCCACGCCCCGCGCCCTGGTGAGGCTGGTATAGACGAAGCCCGGAATCAGGAGATGCACGCTGACCTTGGCCCCGTCGCGCCCGCGCAGGTCGTGAGCCAGGGCCTCGGTGACCACTTTCACGCCCGCCTTCGAGACATTGTAGGGCGTGTTGCCCGGCGGCGTGGTGATCCCCTGTTTCGAGCCGGTGACGATGATCGCGCCGGGTGCGCTCGCCTCGGCCATGGCGGGCGCGAAGGCCTGGATACCGTTGACGACGCCCCAGAGGTTGGTGTCGAGGATGCGCCGCCACCTCGCCTCGTCCGAGAAGAGGCGGCCGCCCGCTTCGATGCCGGCATTGAGCATGACGATGGCGGGTGGCCCGCCCGCCGCCTCGCGCAAGGCCTCCACGTCCTCGCGCCGGCCGACATCGGTGGGGCACGCCATAACCTGCGCGCCCGTCGCCGCGATCTCCGCACGCGCCGTCTCCAGCGTCTCGCCGGGCAGGTCGGCAAGGACGATCCTCATGCCCGAGGCGGCGAACCGCTTGGCGGCGGCGAGGCCGATGCCGCTCGCGGCCCCCGTCACGACGGCCGTGCCGCCACTCCGGATCGCGGGATGATGAATCATGGCCTGACCTCCTCGACGTTTCGGATTGGCCTGGAGGTAGGGCGAGGCGTCCCGATTTGTCAGGGCCTGCGGATGGGAATGGGTGGGAACTTGGTAACCATCCGGCCCGCATGATCCGGACCTCTCTGCTCACGAGGGTTGCCTGTGTCGTCGCGTTGCGTCGTGTTCCCGTCGATCCTGCGTGCCGGCCTGTCGCCGCTCGCGCTGATGCTGTGCCTCACAGGAGTTCGAGCCGAACCGGCTCCATCCCTTCCGGAGGCCCCACCCGCCACCGCCAAGCCTGCTGCCAGGGCCGAGTCCAGCCCGAAAACCGATGCGGCCCCGAAATCCGCACAAACATCGGGGAACGCGGCCCCGCAATCCGCCCCGCTGGCTCAGGGAGCGGAGCCGGCTCCGGCGGCGCCGAAGAAATCCCGGGAACTCCCTCCCCTCGTGGTGGCGCGGGTCTCCGACGATCCGGTGCCGACGCTCGCCCCCTCGACCTTCCTCGATACGTTCCGCATGGCGGAGCGCTACCAGGCCATCGTCGATGCCGGCGGCTGGGGCACGCTGCCCGCCGATCTGACGATCAAGCCGGGTGCCCGCGACCCGAACATCCCTGCACTCCGACAGCACCTCGTCCTCACCGGGGACCTGCCGGCCGGCGTGCCGAGTTCGGACCTGCTCGACCCCGTCCTCGTTTCGGCGGTGAAGGCGTTCCAGGCCCGCCACGGCCTGCCCGAGACCGGCATGATCGGCCGCCAGACGGTGACCGCCCTCAACGTGCCGGCGGCGACCCGCCAGCGCCAGCTCTCGGCCTCGGCCGCGCGGCAAATCGGCTCCAACTTTCCCTATGGCGACCGTTACGTGGTGGTGAACATTCCCTCCGCCGCCGTGGAGGCGGTGGAAAACGGCGTCGTCGTACGCCGCTACGTGGCCGTGGTCGGCAAGCCCGACAAGGCGACGCCGAGGATCGAGGCGCGCATCACCGACGTGAACCTCAACCCGACCTGGACCCTGCCGATTTCCATCATCAAGAAGGAGATCATCCCCAAGATGCGGAAGGATCCAGGCTATCTCGCCCGCGAGCGGATCCGCATCCTCGGCCCCGGGGGCGTCGAGGTCGATCCGACGACGATCGACTGGGCGGGCGAGAAGGCGGCGAATTACACGCTTCGCCAGGATTCGGGCCTCGATAATTCCCTCGGTCAGGTCCGCATCGACATGCCGAACAAGCAGGCCGTGTACATGCACGACACGCCGTCGAAATCGCTGTTCGCACGGGAGGTACGGTTCCACTCGCATGGCTGCGTGCGGGTGGCTCAGGTGAAGGAACTGGCGGGCTGGCTGCTGGAGGGCACGCCCGGCCCCAACGGCCCCGGCTCGACCTGGGGACCGATGGAGATCGAGGCCAACATCGCCACCAACGAGCGGGTCGACATCAAGCTGCCGAAACAGATCCCGGTGACCTTCGTGTATCTCACCGGCTACGCCACGCCGGATGGTCGCGCCCATTTCCGCGACGACATCTACGGCATCGATTCGCCGGCGGTACCGATGCGGGATGCGGTCATCACGGGCTCCATCACGCCGAAGAAGACGGCGCCGGTGGCACCCGCCAAGGCCATGGGCGACGCGCCGGTCCCGCCCGGCAGGATACCCGCCAAGGCGGCGCGACCGGACGCGAACTGATCGGATCAGCCGCGCTGCAGCAGCTCGATCCGAACCCCGTCCGGCCCATCGAGGAAGGCGGTGCGAAGCCCGGGGCGGACATCGGTGATGTCGATGACGAAGGCGACGCCGCGACGCTTCAGATCGGCGACCGTGCCGTCGAGGTCGTCGACCGCCAGGCCGATATGCTCGATGCCCCGGTTAGGCGGCGTGGCAGAAGGGCCGGCTTCCGGTGCATGCTCGATGAACAGGGTGAGCCCACCGAGGTCGAGGACGACGCGGGTCACGGTGGCGCCGCCGTCACGGGTGAGTTCGCGGGCGCCGAAGGTCTCCACGTAGAAACCGGCGGCCGACACCGCGTCCTGACTGCGAAGATGGAGGTGTTCGAAGCGGAAAGTCATGCGGTCCTCGCTCTGTGCCGAGACTCGTGGCAGGCATCGCGCCCACGCCGTGTTCGAGACCTTGCCCGATCCCAGCCGATGCCCCAGCGGCTCAGGGATAGCTCGCAGAAGCCACCGTCAACGGCTGGCAGGGGAGATCGCGATACAAGGCCCCGCCCGTGTCCGGGCGAGGCGGTCGGCGTGAGATGATCCTGCGGGATCAGGCCTTAGGAATCGAGGCCGGCATCCTCGTCGATATCCACGAGGAACACGATATCGGCGTCGTCTTCGCCGTCCTCGTCTTCGTCCTCATCGGGCTCTTCGGCGCTCTTGGCATGACGCATGTCGGGCTCGAACGGAGCGTCTTCCTCTGAATCGTCCTCGGCCAGAGCATCCTCGAAGATTTCGATCTCGTCCTCGGTGGCGGGACGGATCTTGAGCTCGGAGGTGCCGTTCCACAGCACCTTGCCGTCGCTCTTCATCGCCTGGATGTCTTCCTTGAAGCCGTCGCAGGTGAACAGGTCGCGAGCGGTTTCCTCGGTCCCGTTGATGACCGCGATGGCCACGCCATCGATATCGAGAGTGAACATCGCACAATCCTCGTTCTGGGCGCGCCGGAAGGCGGCCGCGTCGGTGTGGGAATCGTCAGCCCGACAGCCGCTCGTGTAGGGGCGAACGGGGCCGAGGCCAAGACCTCAAGCCAAGACCTCACACCAAGACCTCTCGCGTTGTCCGGTGCGGTGCTGCGCTCAGGCTCCACCGGCCGCCCGGCCGATCGCGCGCTTGACCACGCCCTGGACCTCGGGATTCGACAGGAACAAGTCGTGGTTGATGAGGCCGCCGCCGTAATCGGACGCATCCGCCACCCTCACGCCCAGGGCCTCCAGCCGCTCGCGGTCGGCCGCGCCCGCACGGACGACGCCGCCCGCGATGGCACCGGAGAGTTCCAGTGCGCGGTCGTTGGTCGAAGAGATCACCGTGATCTTCGAGACGTCCGGCCCCATTCGCTCCACCGCGCCGGTGAACAGGTCGATGTCGATATCGGGCGCCGCGAGGACGATGGCGCCGATCCGCGCCATCGCCGCCTCGCCGGCCTCGGCACGCAGCATACGGATGGTCTCCAGGGTCAGGAGAGTTCCCATGGAATGGGCAACGATGTTGATGCGCCCGCCGCTCGGCGAACTCGCCAGCGACTTCAGCAGGTCCTCGAACGCATCGCGTGACCACAGAGCGCTCTCGCGGTCGTAACCGTAATCGAAGGTGGCGGCCGCCGACGGCCAGGTGAACAGGCCCGATGCGCCCCTAAAATGTATGCCGTCGGAGAGCCGGGCTGCGCTGACTGCCGCCGAAGCGAAGCTCTCTCGGTAGCCGTGGACATAAATCAGCACGTCTCGCCCGAAGGCCGCCTGGGTGAAAGCCGCCGCCGCGCCCGCCCCGGTCTCCACCTGCGGCACGGCGGTCACCGCCCAATCGCCAGACACCACGGAGGAGACCTTGCCGATGAGCGACCGGTCCGGCGCTGAGAGGCGCACCTCGGCAAAGCTCAGGCCGCGGCCGCGCTCGGAACTGAAATACGGGCTCTTGGGCGGGTTGCCCACGGGCTTGCGCGTCGTCGCCACCAATAGGATCGGGCTGACGTCGAGATTCGACTGGCGCTCGGGTCCGGTCCCACCGGTGACGAGCCCGTCGGCGACGCAGCCGGCGAGGCCCGGCGTCAGGCTAGCAGCGCCCATGAGCGCGGCGGCGCGGAACAGCGAGCGGCGGGTCGGCAGGGATGCCCCAACAAGGTGGTTTCGGATCATGGCGTACTGACGGCCTCGTGACGGCCCGGCGCTTCAAGTCCCGGCCCCTCCTCCTACCGTGTCGGTGACGATCGTGACCATGGCAGGGCATGAGCGTGGCGGGGGCCGATGTGAATAGCGGGCAGAGGCCGGCCTGTGGCCGGTCGGGTACAGGCCGTCCGGTGCTGAGGACACGTGCCCCCCTCGACGAAACCGAGCCGGCCCGGCATGAAGGGCTCATGGCGCTTCCTCCCTCTCTCGACATCGACTCCCTGCGCGAACGGCTGCTCGCGGGCGACCGCGCGGCCCTGGCACGCGCGATCACGCTGGCGGAATCGAAACGGGCCGATCATCGCGCCGCAGCGCGCAGCCTCATCGATTCGGTGCTTCCCCAGACCGGCACCGCGATCCGGGTCGGCATCACCGGGGTGCCAGGGGTCGGCAAGTCCACCACGATCGACAATCTCGGCGCCAATCTCACCGCCGCCGGCCATAAGGTGGCGGTGCTGGCGGTCGACCCCTCTTCCAGCCGCACCGGTGGGTCGATCCTCGGCGACAAGACCCGGATGGCCCAGCTGGCGCTCGACCCGAACGCCTTCATCCGCCCCTCCCCCTCATCGGGCACCCTTGGCGGCGTCGCGGCCAAGACCCGCGAAACCATGCTTCTCTGCGAGGCTGCGGGATTCGACGTGATCCTGGTGGAGACGGTGGGCGTCGGCCAGTCGGAGACGGCGGTGGCCGACCTCACCGACTTCTTCCTCGTGCTGATGCTGCCCGGCGCCGGCGACGAGTTGCAGGGCATCAAGAAGGGCATTCTCGAACTTGCCGACATGATCGCGGTCAACAAGGCCGACGATGGCGAGGGCGAGCGCAGGGCCAACGCGGCAGCCGGCGAATACCGGGCGGCGCTCCATATCCTCAGCGCTCCGAGTTCGACCTGGACCCCGCCGGTGGTGACCATCTCCGGCCTCAACAACAAGCGTCTCGACGCCATGTGGGACAAGGTGGTCGACCACCGCAACAAGCTGACCGCCACAGGCGAAATCGCCAAGAAGCGCCGCGCTCAGGACGTGAAGTGGATGTGGGCCCTCGTCCACGAACGCCTGCACCAGCGGCTCGTCGGTTCGCCGGAAGTGCGCAAGCAGACGGCCGAGGCGGAAGCCGGCGTGGCGCGAGGCGAATCCTCCCCGGCCGCCGGCGCGGAGGCCATCGCGACGCTGATCGGGCTGTGACGGGGGGGCATCTCCTCGTCACCGGGTTCGGCCCTTTCCCCGGCATGCCGCGCAACCCGAGCGAGACGCTCGCTCGGCAGGTCGGACATCTCGGCCGGCATGGCATCGCCGGGTTCCCGGTGCGCACGCTCATCCTGCGCACCGCCTATGCGGCTCTTTCCGAGTCGTTGAAGCCGGCCCTCGCCCAGAGCCCGGCCGCCGTGCTGATGATCGGCGTCGCTGGCCGCGCCAAACGGGTTCGCGTCGAGGCTCGCGCCCTCAATCGGGCAAGCCGGCTGTTTCCCGATGCATCGGGGCGGATTCCGACCACCCTGCGGCTCGACCGTCAGGGACCAGCGCAGCGCGAAGCCCCCATCGCGGCCCGCGCCCTCGTCTGCCTGAAACGGCAGGGGATTTCGGCGATCCCATCCCGGAATGCTGGCCGCTACCTGTGCAACGCCAGTTACTTCCAGGCGCTGGCCGAGCCCTGCCCGGTTCTGTTCCTCCACATCCCACCCGTCCGGGCGGCATGGCGGCGATCCGCGTCGCTCGCGCGAAAACAGCGCGATCCCCTGGCGGTCCTTCCCAGGGCGGTATCCGAGGTCGGGCGTCTGCTGCTCATCGAAGCACGGGAGCGACACACCCCGTAAACCGCTCGCTCAAGAAAGTTGTCTTGCGATGGTGCGCTTGGCCGGTTCGCACGTTCTGTGACCATCGGATGCGGGCGCCGCCTTGGGAGCGCCGCTCACGCATCTGCGATTCTGAAGGAGTTGACCCATGGTTGATACGGATCGAGTCGTCGGGACGGCCAAGGACCTCGGCGGCCGCGTGCAGAGCGCCGTCGGCGATGCCGTCGGATCGTCGCGGACCTCGGCGGAAGGCCGCTACCGCGAGGCGGAGGGCCGCGCCCAGGAGGTCTACGGTCAGGCCAAGGACACCCTTCGCGATGTGGCCGGCAACGTCTCCGACTATGCCGGCGATGCCTATGACCGCGGCGGCAGCTACGTTCGCGATGGCGCCCGCGCCGTGGAGAGCCGTGTCGAAGAGAACCCGCTCATCGCCCTCGTGATCGCCGGAGCCGTCGGCTACGGCCTCGCCCTGCTCCTGCACGGCCGCCGCTGAACACCAGATCCGCTTGAAACGAGCCCGTCCCGTCATGCCGACGGGGCGGGCTTTTCGCTGCGCGCTACTGCGCGGTCCAACCGCCATCCATGGGGATATTGGCGCCGGTAATCTGACTCGCACCGTCGCTGCACAGGAACACGGCGAGGGCCGCCACCTGCTCCACCGTGACGAACTGCTTGGTCGGCTGGGCCGCCAGCAGCACGTCGTTCATGACCTGCTCCTTGGTCATGCCCCGTGCCTTCATCGTGTCGGGGATCTGCGCCTCCACCAGCGGCGTCCAGACATAGCCTGGCGAGATACAGTTCACGGTGATGCCGTGGGTGGCGAGTTCGAGGGCGGCGGTCTTGGTCAGGCCGGCGATGCCGTGCTTGGCCGAAACGTAGGCCGACTTGAACGGTGAGGCCACGAGGGAATGGGCCGAAGCGGTGTTGATGATGCGGCCCCATCCCCGCGCCTTCATTCCGGGGATGGCGTATCGCATGGTGTAGAAGGCCGAGGAAAGGTTGAGCGCGATGATCTGCTCCCATTTCTCGGGCGGGAAATCCTCGATCGGCGAGACGAACTGGACGCCGGCATTGTTCACGAGCACGTCGACCGAGCCGAATGTCTCCTCGCCAAGGCGGATCAATCCCTCGATCTCGCCGGGCTTCGTCAAGTCGGCCGGGGAATAGGCCGCCTTCACGCCGAAATCGGTCTCGATCCCGGCGCGCTCCTTCTCGATGTCCTCGGGCTTGCCGAAGCCGTTGATGACGACGTTGGCGCCCTCCTTGGCGAAGGCGCGGGCATAGGCGAGGCCGATGCCGCTGGTGGACCCCGTGACGATGGCGGTCTTGGATTTCAGGATCATGGAAGCCTCTCGGGTCATCTGGGCGATCAGGCGAGATAGTCGTGCAGCACCTGCCCGTAGGGCAAGGTGAAGTCGACGATCATGTGCCGGCCGCCGACGATGCGCTTCACCGGCAGGTCGGCGACCCGACAATTCACGTGCGGGATCAGGTCGAGGCGCGCCTCGCCGTCCCAGGCGCCGTGAACGGTGATGTTCTCCAAGCGATAGCCGACGAGCTGGGCCACTTTCGGTGCGCCGGTCACGTCGGGAAGGAGCTTGAGGTTGACGTTGAGGCGGCCGAGGCCGGCCTTCACCGTGTCGAGCTCATTCTCCAGGCTCTTGTGCTTGTAGGTCATGGTGCCCATCGCCACGCGCTCCTCGTCGTAATGGAGCGTGCCGGTGAGCGTGTCCTTCATCACCTTGAGGCGAGGCACGCCCCATTTCTTCGGGAAGCCCCAGATCTCGCGGCCGGCCGTGATCGGCGGCTCGTCGTCGAGATACATCTGGATCGAGAAGTTGCAGGCCTCGCCATTATAGGTGGCGACGGCGCCCGATCCGCTCTCCTCGTAATCGCCGAACCCGGAGGAATCCGGCATCTTCATCCACTCGTAATAGACGAGGTTCTCGGGGTGGGGCTCCAGCGGCTCGGGCAGCGCCCGGCGCAGGGCCTCGGCATCGGTCTCGTAGGTGATGATGAGGTATTCGCGCCTGAGGAACCGATACGGCCCGCGCGGATAGCTCGGACTGAAGGCGGGCATCGAGGGAACTTGCAGGATCTCGTCACGGGTCATGGCGTGTAGGCCTCCGGGATTAAGCGGTCGGGATGAAGCGGTCGGGATGACGTCAGTCGCGGGCGTCCCGCGTCAGGTCGAACACGGCGACGCCGGTTTCGTCGTGCACTCGGTCGCACCAGGCTGGAGAGCGCAGAGAGCGGCGCATGTCACCGGCACCCGCCGCCCAATGCTCCAGCATGGTGGCGCGAGAGAACTCGTAATCCTTCGAGTTTCCCTCATAGGCTTTCCGCCGGTAGATCAGCTGCATCACGGTCGTGAAATTGGCGTGGGAGACCTGGCGCAGGTAGGCGACGTCCTCGTCGCTCATCAGCTCGGGCGGCAGCTTCTCGGCCAGGCGGCGGAACGCGGCTTTCGCGCGGCGGGCTTCGAGGTTCTTGTCGGTGTTGAGCCGTGTGCGGCTCGAGAAGCGGATGTCTTTCTCGCGCTCGGCCGATTCGACCAGGGTGCGGGGCATCGGCCCGCGCGCGGCGAAGAGATCGACCTGATAGACCACGAGGTCACGGCTGCGCTCCTCGTCCAGGATGTATTGCAGCGGCGTGTTCGAGACGATGCCGCCGTCCCAATATTGCTCGCCGTCGATGGTCACCGGCGGGAAACCCGGCGGCAATGCCCCCGACGCCATGATGTGCTCGGGCGTGATGCGGTCGCAGCGATTGTCGAAATAAACGAAATTGCCGGTGCGCACGTTGACGGCTCCGATGCTGAGCCGGGTGCGCCCCTCGTTGATGAGGTCGAAATCAACCAGCCGCTCCAGCGTCGCCCTGAGCGGAGCGGTGTCGTAATAGCTCAGCGCCTCCGGGGCGCCCGGCGGATAGAACGTCGCCGGGGGAACGCGTGGCGTGAAGAAACCGGGGACGCCGAAAGTGGCGATCCAGTTGGCGCTGGCCTCGTTGAAGGCCGCACGCGCCTTCTCGCCGGGAAACCAGGGTGAGCCCATCACGCCCGACGAGACCTGCTCCCAGAACGCCCTCAGCCGCTCGACGCGGCGCTCGGGCGGATTACCGACGATCAGGGCCGCGTTGATCGCGCCGATGGAGATGCCCGCCACCCAGTCGGGCAGGATGTTCTCGGCCGCCAGCGTCTCGTAGATGCCGGCCTGGTAGGAGCCGAGTGCGCCACCGCCCTGGAGTACGAGGACGTGGGATTCGCCGCTGAGAAACGCTGTCACGGGCGCGGACCTCTCCATAGCGTCCCAGACGCCATACACACAGGCTGGAGAGTGGACGCCAAACGATGACGGCACCATGACCCAAGGCCAAGCTTAAGGCTATCGTCGTGTAGGGCGAAGGCCGGCTCTGAGAGCCAGGATGGTTGACAGGCGGTGTTCCTTCGCCAACACCCCCGGCCAATCGCGGCTTTTCCCGCCCGCCCCGGACGCCTTCCGTCGCCGTTGTCTCCGACACGGCATCCCGGCGCACCAATGGCGACGAACAAGGATCTCTGACCGATGTCGGTGACGCGCTCCTATCTCGATTTCGAGAAGCCGGTGGCCGAGCTCGAATCCAAGCTGGAGGAGCTGAGGACCATGGCCGCCCGCGACGGTGCGGTCTCCATCAGCGAAGAGGTCGGCCGACTCGAAGGCAAGGCCGCCGCCGCCCTGTCGGACATCTACGCCACGCTGACGCCCTGGCAGAAGACGCAGGTGGCACGCCACCCGCAGCGGCCGCATTTCATCGACTACTGCGCCGGGCTGATCACCGAGTTTACTCCCCTGGCAGGCGACCGCACCTTCGGCGAAGACCAGGCCATCGTCGCCGGTTTCGGCCGTTTCGAGGGCCGAGCCGTCTGCGTGCTGGGCCAGGAGAAGGGCTCCACCACCGAGAGCCGCCTGCGCCACAATTTCGGGATGGCCAAGCCCGAGGGTTACCGCAAGGCAGTGCGGCTGATGGAATTGGCCGATCGGTTCGGCCTTCCCGTCCTCGCCTTCGTCGACACGGCCGGCGCGTTCCCTGGCATCGAGGCGGAGGAGCGTGGGCAGGCCGAGGCCATCGCCAGTTCCACCGAGGCCTGTCTCGCCCTCGGCGTGCCCAATGTCGCCGTCGTCATCGGCGAAGGCGGCTCGGGCGGTGCCATCGCGCTTGCCACCGCCAACCGCGTACTCATGCTCGAACATGCGATCTACGGTGTGATTTCGCCCGAGGGTGCGGCCTCGATCCTCTGGCGCGACCAGGGCCGTGCGGCGGATGCGGCCACCGCCATGAAGATCACTGCGCAGGATCTGCTGCGCCTTGGCATCATCGACGGCATCATCCCGGAGGCGACAGGCGGTGCCCATCGCGGCCGCGAGGCAGCCATCGCCAATACGGGCAAGGCCGTAGCCAAGGCACTGGCCGAATTCGATGGTCTGAGCCCCGACGAGATTCGCGACCGCCGGGCCGCGAAGTTCCTCGATATCGGCCGCAAACTCTGATGCGTCGTTTTAGCGCAGACCTCATGCGGAACCGTTGAAGAGTTTGTTAAATCCCGCCTCGGGACTGTTCGTGAAGCCCCACTACGACGACGGGTCCGGGACGCATCGCACAGAGAAATACCAGCGGAATCAAGTCGATTGCTCTCCGACTGGCATGCCTGAAAGTCGATGCTCGACGACACTTTGCGGCAAGGTGTTGCCCACAATGAGGAAGCCACCGAAATCCACATCCTCACGAGCCGGCCATTTGCGTCTTCTTGCGGTAACAACCGAGTAAGTTTAACGACGCTATTGGGTTGGGGAGTGGCGTTCGACGGGCGAGATCCCGCGAGCGCATGAATGAGGACGGGGTTCCCCATGGCTTTGCGCCCGCTGGCTCTACGCCTGGCTACGGCTGCCGGTATCGTTGCGCTCGCTCTCTCCCTCACCGCTTGCCAGGACGGCTCGATGGGCGGCGGCGTCCCGTTGCGGGCCCTGACTCCCGTCCCCGCGAAAACCCTGGCGCTCATGGCGCAGAAGGGCATGGCGACGAACGACCCCATCCTGATCCGCGCTTTCAAGAAGGAAGCGGAGATGGAGGTATGGAAGCGTGGCGCGAACGGCCAATACGCGCTGCTCAAGACCTTCCCGATCTGCCGCTGGTCGGGCCAGCTCGGCCCCAAGACCAAGCAGGGAGACCGGCAGGCCCCTGAGGGTTTCTACACGGTGACACCGGGGCAAATGAACCCGAACTCGTCCTATTATCTCTCTTTCGATACCGGCTACCCGAACACGTACGACCGGGCCAACGGGCGGACGGGCAACTACATCATGGTGCACGGCACCTGCTCGTCCTCGGGCTGTTTCGCCATGACCGACGAATCGATGGGCGAGATCTACGCCCTGGCCCGCGATTCCTTCGCCGGCGGGCAGCGCGCGTTCCAGTTCCAATCCTACCCGTTCCGGATGACGGCGACGAATTTCGCCAAGTACCGCAACGACCCGAACGCGCCGTTCTGGAAGAACCTGAAGGAAGGCTCGGATTATTTCGAGGCCCTGCGCGAAGAGCCGCGCGTGAACGTCTGCGGCACACGTTACGTCTTCGGCGGACAGGATGTGGCGGCCGGCTCGTGCTCGCCGAAGGTGGACACCCTCGTTGCCGAGAAACGGACGCGGGATAACCACGACATTGCCGAGCTCGTCGCCAAAGGCACGCCCGCGACGCGTGTCGTCTATGACGATGGCGGCCAGAATCCGGTCTTCCGGCCGCAGCCGCCCGCCTCGACGATGGCCTTCGCGAATTTGACGAAGAAGGAAGAGCCGGAGGCTCCCTACGACCCCAAGGAATATGCGCGTCATCATCTCGGTGAGGTGAGCCGGCCCGAGAGCTTGGCGGCCGGCGAGCGCGAGGTCGAGGTGGATGCCAAGGGACGGCCGGTGATGCTTGCCGCCGCCGAAGCTCCGATCCCGACCAAGGCCGCTGCGGCCGCCCTCAAGCCAGGGGCCGACAAGACCAAGTCCGGCAGCATCGTCGCGAAGACGGATGCGGCGCCCGAACCGCAGAAGCCGGCAGCGACGGCGCGCATCATGGTGGCCGATGCCGATGCGGATTCACCTGCCTACACCAAGGTTCTCGGCAGCCTCTTCACCGCGAAGGCTTCACCGACGCCCGCGACCCCATCGGCCAATGCCGCCACGATCCCAGCCGTCGCATCCGCGCCGGAAACGATCCAGACGGCACCGAAGGCTGACAAAGCGCCCCATACTGGTCATGCGATCACGGTTCCGACAGTGACCGGCGCCGTGGGACAGAAGGCCAAGATCGCCGCCGACCCCGTGAAAGCCGGCAAGGCCCCGACGAGCGGTGCGCCGTCACCTGTTGCCAAGACGCCTCCGGCCAAGGATGCCGCGCTCAAGGAAACATCGGTGAAAGCCACGGCGGCCACACCGAAGCTCTGAACGGCAGCACTCTCTAACGGTCGTCGCACAAAAAAGGGCCCCGATCGGGGCCCTTTCACATTCACATCGCTGCTGCGATCACATCCGGTGCATGCGGCGGTGATGCATCATCCGGTGACGCATGTGGTGGCGGTGCATGCGCATGTGGTGACGGCGGTGCATCCGACGATGCATGCGGCGCTCAGCATGGTGCATACGCACGGGAGTGACGGTCTCGGAGGAGGTCACACCCATCGGGGCGCCGGGGGCGGCCGAAGCGCTCGTGGCGAGGCCGGCTGCGCCGAGGCTTCCGACCATGGCGAGCGCGAAGATCAATTTTCTCATCGGGCGTTTCCGTTCTCTTTGACCCGAGCTCTGCGCTCGGATTGATCTCCCCCGCTGGCGCCGGGGAGATGATTGCCGCACGCCGAGACGTGCGGCGGGTCCGGTTCGACCCGCCGCTGATAACACTCAAGTCAGAGTTTCGTTTCCTCGAAGGCCCGTACCCATTCCGCGCAAATGCCCGAACGGACGATATCGTCGAGGGTGAATTCGACGATCGGGATCGGCATCATGCGGCTTTTGACGAGATGGATCACGGTTCTGAGGCCCGACGTCTCGCGCAGGTCGGTCTGGGACACGTCGCCATTGATGATGACCTGGCAATCGTCGCCGATCCGGGTGAGGAACATCTTGATTTCGGCGGTGGTGGTGTTCTGCGCCTCGTCGAGGATCACGAGGCAGTTCTTGAAGGTGCGTCCGCGCATCACTTCGAAGGGGACCACCTCGATGTCGCCGGTCTTCATGGCGATCTCGTAGGCGGCGTCGCCCATTCGCTCCTTCATGGTCTCGGTGAGCGGGGTCACCCAAGGCGCGATTTTTTCCTCTAAGCTGCCTGGGAAGAACCCGAGCGAGCGGCCAGCGGGGACGTTGGGGCGGGTGATGATGACCTTGGAGATGCGGCGCTGGCGAAGCTGATCCGCGGCGCGGGTTCCAGCAATGTAGGTCTTACCGGTACCGGCCGGGCCGAGAACGATGACCTGCTTGTTGACGGCGAGAGCGTCCAAATACTCGGCCTGTCGCTCCGTGAGCGGTTGGATCGGGGCCAGGTTACGCTCGTCGTCGAACCGGGTGCGGTGCAGCCGCACCGGGCGGTCTTCTACCAGCTCAAGTCGCGTGCGCCGTCTTTTCATCGATCAACACTCCAACTGGACTTGCCAACTAGGGTTTAACTGATCTTAGACCTGCTGACGTCTTTTAACCTCGATAACTTTTCCTGCACGGCTACTTTTTATCAACACTACGCCAATTCGAGAGCAGGTCTTTCAGTTCCGGATGTCGCCACGACGCCTGTGGACGACTGGCCTCGAAGATGATGCGGGCCCCGCATGCGCGACCCACGAATCACCTACGCACGCACCATGCCGCTCCCGTCGCGACAGGGGCGTGACAGCGCGAATTCTTGAGTGTGTGGCCGAATATCTCTCGGAAGACTCGGCGGCGACAGTTGAGGCGGGTCATGCGGATGGAGAGGGCGGGATGTCGGCGCATCCATCTCGACCATGACACTCCTGCCCTGCTGAAGGGCTGAACCGGCCGGACCACATCGCTTATCGAGCGTGGAGCCGGCAGGGTGCTTCAGCCGGGCTGGATGAAGCTGTCGAGAACCATCTTGCGGCCGGCCTTATCGAAGTCAACGGTCAGCTTGTTACCGTCGACGGCTGCCACGTTGCCGGGGCCGAACTTGGTGTGGAAGACTCGCATACCATCCGAAAACGCAGACGGCGCACCCGTCGACTTCGCGACGAGCTCGCCTTCGATCTGGCGAGGGCCACCATTGCCTCGTCCGGGCGGCGAGGACCGTCCGAAAGCTTGCCGATTCCCGCCTCCGAACTCCTGGTTGCCGGCAGTGTTGGCTTGCGCCCGCTGCCAGCCCGGCGTCGCGTAGGAGGAACCGAACGGCGCCGGGTTGCGGTCGAAGCGCGAGGCGCCGGCGGAGAAATGCGCAGGGGCGTCGATCACGTCGACGGCGTCTGCGGGCAACTCGTCGATGAACCGGCTCGGCACCGTCGAGGACCACAGCCCATGGATGCGCCGGTTCACCGCAAAGGACAGCTTGGCGCGTTTTCGGGCACGGGTCAGGCCCACATGGGCGAGACGGCGCTCCTCCTCCAGCCCGGCGCGGCCGCTCTCGTCGAGCGCCCGCTGGTTCGGGAACAATCCGTCCTCCCAGCCGGGCAGGAACACGGTGTCGAATTCGAGCCCCTTGGCCGCATGCAGGGTCATCAGGGAGACCCGGTCCGCCCCTTCCTGCTCGCTCGCCTCCATCACGAGGGAGACATGTTCGAGGAAGGCAGCCATGTCGGGGAATTCCTCCATGGAGCGCACGAACTCCTTGAGGTTCTCCAGGCGCCCGGCGGCATCCGCGGACTTATCCTTCTGCCACATCTCGGTGTAGCCGGATTCCTCCAGAATGGTCTGGGCCACCTCCGAATGCGGCTGGGTACCGACCATCCGCGCCCATCGCGAAAAGCTCTCGACCAAAGCGCGGACGCCCGAGCGGGCGCGCGGCTTCAACTCGTCGGTCTCGATCAGGCTGCGGGCGGCCTGGAGCAGCGGCACGCGCTGCGAACGCGAATAGCCGTGGAGGATCTGCAGGGTGGCGTCGCCCAGGCCCCTCTTCGGGGTGTTGAAGATGCGCTCGAAAGCGAGGTCGTCGGCCGGGTTCATGGTGACGCGCAGATAGGCCAGCGCATCGCGAATTTCGGCACGTTCGTAGAATCGTGGTCCACCGATGACGCGGTAGGGCAGACCGAGCTGGACGAAGCGGTCCTCGATCTCGCGCATCTGGGCCGAGATGCGCACGAGCACGGCGATCTCCGAAAGCGGATGCTGCTTGGCCTGCAGGCTCTCGATCGATTCGCCGAGTTGGCGCGCCTCTTCCTCCGAATCCCAGGCGCCCGACACCGTCACCTTCTCGCCGGCCACGTCTTCGGTGCGCAGGGTCTTGCCGAGGCGGCCTTCGTTCTTGGCGATGAGCCCGGATGCGGCGGAGAGAATATGACCGGTGGAGCGGTAGTTGCGCTCGAGCCGCACCACGGCCGCACCGGGGAAATCGTGTTCGAAGCGCAGGATGTTGTCGACCTCCGCCCCGCGCCAGCCATAGATCGACTGGTCGTCGTCGCCCACACAGGCGACGTTGCGGTGCCCCTGCGCCAGCAGGCGCAGCCAGAGATACTGGGCGACGTTGGTGTCCTGGTACTCGTCGACCAGGATGTAGCGGAAGCGCTGCTGGTAATTCGCCAGCACGTCCGGGTTCTCGCGCCACAGCTTGAGGCAGAGCAGCAGCAAATCGCCGAAATCGGCGGCGTTCAACGTCAGGAGCCGGGCCTGATAGGCGGTGTAGAGCGCGCCACCCTTGCCGAAGGCGAAGGCCCCCGCCTCGCCGGGGGGGACCTGCTCCGGCAGGAGGCCGCGGTTCTTCCACCCGTCGATGGCCGAGGACAGGGCGCGGGCGGGCCAGCGCTTCTCGTCGATGTTCTGGTCGACGATGACCTGCTTCATCAGGCGCAGCTGGTCGTCCATCCCCAGGATGGTGAAATCCGATTTCAGCCCCACCATCTCGGCGTGCCGGCGCAGGATCTTGGTGCCGATGGAATGGAATGTGCCGAGCCAGGGCATCCCCTCGCCGGCCGGGCCGATGAGGGCACCGATCCGGTGCTTCATCTCGCGGGCGGCCTTGTTGGTGAAGGTCACCGACAGGATGTCGTAAGGCCGCGCCTTGCCGGTCGAGACCAGATGGGCAATTCGCGTGGTGAGCACCCGCGTCTTGCCGGTGCCTGCACCAGCGAGGACGAGGACCGGTCCTTCCGTCGTCTCGACGGCGCGGCGCTGCTCGGGATTCAGCCCTTCGAGATAAGGCGAACCCTGTGGCCTGAGGGAGGCCATGGCGCGCGCGGCGATAGAGGTCTGCGCGGCCTCGGCCGCCACGCCGGAGGCCGGCGCCGGCACAGGGGCCGTCGTCGCGTCGGGATGCTGTTTCATGTTGCTTCCCTGGACCAAAACGCGAACGACGTCGAGGGTTGGGACAAAAGGTCGGCCCCAGATGGGTGGCCGAGAGGGGAACCACGGTTTCCTCTCGGGCGTCGTCTCACCATACCGTGAACATCATCACCAGAGGACGTTCCATGCGTACCGCCCTATCCGCCATCTCGATGCTGACCGTTGTAGCCGGCCTTGGCCTATCCCCCGCCTTGGCCCAGTCACCCGGCACGCGATCGCTGAACGAAACCAACGACCGCCTTGCGACCCAAAGCGAGATTCGCGGCGTCCGGCATCAGCAGCAATTCGAGAACAATCAGATTCGCATGCAGATGCAGCGCAACGAAGTCACCCGTCCGGCCCCGATCGGCTCGGGACTGACGCCGCGTCGCTGACCGGATCGGCTCCGGAGGGCATGCCCGGCAGCTGTTGACCGCGAGAAACGCCTCTGGCGCGGAACCGGTCACCTTGTGCTATGCCGCACAGAGTGGGGGCACGACCGGGCATGACGTCCGGTGAGATGACGTGCCCGCCCCATGGCAGTCCCGGAGACCGGGCCGGAGCGAGGCGGAAACCAAGACGGTGCGAGACATCCTGACCGCGCTGGCGGGCGCCGTCATCCTGATCCTCGTCGCGGCCCTGGCGGTCCCGCCCCTCGTGGCTTGGGAGAGTTACCGCACATTGGTGGACCGGACGATCGGCAGGTCGCTCGGTCTCGACGCGCGGACCGAAGGACGGATCGCCATCAGGCTCCTCCCCTCGCCGCAACTGAGCGTCGATCGGCTGCGCATCGGCGGACAGGCCGACAAGCCGGCGTTGGATCTTTCGCTCGTCAAGGCCGAGATCGGTCTCACACCGCTGCTGACGGGTGAGGTCCGCTTCACCGAGACGCGGATCGGGCGAGCGGAAATCAAGCTTCCGATCAGCGACGACGACGCGATCCGCCTTCCCGCTGATCTCTATCAGACGCTCGCCGACCAGGATCTCGCCATCGAGGACCTGTCCATCGGACAAGTCATTCTCACGACCGTCGTCCCGCAGAGCGGCCGCACCGATCAG
Source organism: Methylobacterium sp. CM6241 (assembly GCF_054817845.1). Taxonomy (NCBI): domain Bacteria; kingdom Pseudomonadati; phylum Pseudomonadota; class Alphaproteobacteria; order Hyphomicrobiales; family Methylobacteriaceae; genus Methylobacterium; species Methylobacterium sp. CM6241. The sequence goes on along the minus strand of NZ_CM139246.1, from coordinate 1,635,608 downwards.
GTGCGGGCCGAGACCGTGCATCTCTCGGCGCCCCGGCTTCTGGGCCCCTGGCGGATCGAGGGGACGAGCGGCGCGGTCGCCTTCCGGATCGCCACCGGCGAACCCGCCGAGGACGGCAGCGTCGCCGTGAAATTCTCCGGCGGCGGCGATACCCGTCCGCGCTTCGAGGCCGACACTCGTATCCGACTCGAACCTGTGCCCGGCGAGGCTCCCGCACAGGGTAGCCAGCTGCGTGCGATGATTCCGAAGGCCGAAGGATCGGCGCGGGTCGTGGTCGGGCCGCCGGTTCAGGTGGCGGGCGCCTACCTGCCGTTCTCCCTGGGCGGCACGTTCAAGGCGCGGGGTCCGGTGGTGCGGTTCTCCGACGTGAAGGCCGAAATCGATCCTGGCGGTCAGGCCATGCGACTGGCCGGAACCGGACGAATCGATCTGCGCTCCTGGCGGGCAGCACTGACCCTGGAGGCGCGCCGCCTCGACCTCGATGCCTTCCTGATTTCAACGGCCGGTCAGGCCATGCTGGCGCGCGGGATGCCCCGCGCCGGATCCGAACTTCCGATGATGGTCGATCTGGACCTCGCCCTCGAAAGCATCGGACTCGGCCTCGACGAATGGACGAATCTCCAGCTGTCCGGCACGTTCGACCGGACGGGAGGCCTCGCGCTTCGGCGCTTCTCGGTGACGGCGCCGGGCAACACCGCCCTCACCGCGTCCGGAGAGGTCGATACGCAACCGGCCCTGCGCTTCACGGGCAACGTCTCCCTGGAAGCCGCTGCCTCCGACGGGTTCGGGCGGTACCTGCGCAAGTTCGGCCTCGGCGGCCCGGCTGTCGCGGTGATGGACGGGCGCCCGATTCAGGCATCCACGGACGTCTCGACGGCGAGCCCGTCCTCGTCACTGCGAAACCTCCGGCTCTCCCTCGGCGAGGCGCGGATCACCGGCAACGCCCGCTATACCCAGGCCGAATCGGGCGCGCGCGGGCGCTTCGATGCTCAGCTTTCGGCGCAGGGCATCGATGTCGCCGCTCTGCCTTCCTTCGGCAGCGCCTTGTCCGGCCTTCACGACCACGACCTCGGCCTGACGATCCAAGCGCGGGACGTGCGCTACGGGCCGGCCGGGGCCCATTCGGGCAACGGAACCATCGCCGCCAGCATCCAGTCGGACGGAGCGAGCCTGAACGTCGGCAGCCTCGACGTCACCGACCTCGCCGGCGCCAACGCCAAGCTGTCGGGCCGGATTGCGCCGGATGGGTCAGGCCGTATCGCGGGCCGGATGTGGGCGCCGGTGGCCGCCCCCCTCATCGCCCTTCTCGACCGGACGTGGATCGCCGAGGCTCGGATGATCCCCGGCTTCCTGCGAGCGGGCAGCCTCGACCTCGCCGTGACCCTGGAGCGCGAGGCGGGTGCCGCCGACACCCTGCGCACCAGCGCCAACGGAACAGCCGCAGGCGGCAGCCTCGGCCTCGACCTGCTCTCGCGGGGCGGGCGTATCGACAGCCTGTCCCTCGATCTGACGACGCCGCTCGCCGGACGTTGGTTCGAGCGCGAGGACATGGCCGCCCTGCGCAAGCCGGCCGCCCTGCACATCAGCGGAGCACGCGGTCAGCCCGCGCCCGACGGCTCGGTTCCGGCCCTCGGCCTCGATATCTCCGGCACCATCGCCGACCTCACGCTCGCAACGGTGAAGCCGGTCGTGCCCGGTCCGGGCCAGACCCCGCCGGAAGCCGGCGAGATCCTTTTGAAGACGCCGGATCTCGCGCCCTTCCTCATTCTCGCCGGGAGCACGGATGCCCTACCCTCGCCGATGCCGGCGGAACTGCTCGTCGGTCTGTCGCGGGCCGGACGCGATGCCCATGCCGACGTCACCGGGCGGATCGCGGGGGCCACGGTTCTCGCCAATGTCAACCGATCGCCCGCCGGCGACATCTTCGGCAGCGTCGCGCTCGGCCGGCTCTCGCTGCCCTGGCTTGCCGCCTCCCTGATCGTCCCGCCCGACGCGAAGAAATCGGAAGCCGGAGACAGCGCACGGTTCGGCGCAGCGCCAGCCGTCAGACCGCCCATCGACCTCGACGTCAGGGTGGATAAGCTCGATCTCGGCCGGCGCTTCACCGCCGAAGGGGCGGCTTTCGGTGCCCGGCTCGACAACGGCGTCCTCACGATTCGCGACGTCAACGGACGTCTCGCCGGGGGACGCCTCGTCGGCAACATCACGTTGTCCCGGCAGGGTGGCGCGGCAGCGATCTCCGGGGAAGGCAGCCTGAGCGACGCCTCCATCGCGGACCTCGTCGGTCCGGGACCGATCTCCGGCCGGGCCAGCGCGACCCTTCGCTTCGGCGCTTCGGGCCAGAGCCTCGCGAACATGGCGAACAATCTGGGCGGAAGCGGCGATCTCAGCCTTACCAATCTGGTGCTTCCCGGCGGCGATCCGGGCGGGATCGAGCGCGCCCTGGCCAAGGCGCTCGCGGAAGACGATCCGCTCCGGGAGGGACGGCTCCAGGCCCTGGTGGCCGAGGAACTCGCCGCCGCGCCGATGGCAGTGAAGGGAACGGTGAAGGCACCCGCGACCCTCTCGGGCGGCTCACTGCGTGCCGCGCCTCTCACCTTCGATCTCGGCGGACCGCGCTGGGCCGGCACCCTCTCCGTCGACCTGACGACGGGGCGGTTCGATGCACGCGGGACATTGACGGGTGGCGGCGCTCCGAAGGGCTGGACCGGAGGGATTCCCTCGATACAGCTCTCCTATTCCGGCCCGCTCGCGAAGCCCGACCGCAGTGTCGATACCGGGCCCCTGACCACCGGCCTCGCCGCCGTAGTCCTGCAGCGCGAACTCGATAAGATCGAAGTGTTCGAGGCCGATCAAATCGAGCGCCAGCGGCGTCGCGCCAGGATCGAGATGGACAAGGCCCGAGCCGCTGCCATCAAGGCGGCGGCCGAAAAAGCCGCAGCGGAGAAGGCCGCCGCCGACAAAGCCGCGGGGGAGAAGGCGGCCGCCGAGGAGGCCGCCCGTCAGACGCGCATTCGCGCACTCGCACCGAGCCAAGACGATGCCGCTCGCCGCGCCGCCGATGGCGTACCGGCCCCGGATGTCCTTCCAGGCCGGGTTGTCGAACCGCCCGCACCGCAGCCCTGATCGCGGCCGGTTTCAGGAACGAAGACGATCAAGGAACAGGCAGCGCGGCCCGGGCCGCCACGATTGCGTCGGTCAGCACGGCATTGGCGCCCTCGGCTTTGAGGGTAGCGAGGGGAATGACCTCCACGTCGGCGCAGGCCTGGACGACATGGGCGAGGTCGAACTGGACCGCGAGGCCGCCCGCCTTCGCATCGAGCCAGACAGTCATCGCAGGCGGCCCATCGCCATCTGGCGTCGATACCGCCTCCCGGCACTCGTCGTCGTCGGCATCCGCCTTCGCCTGACCGGTCCTGGGGCGATAAGCCTTGAGGTAGAGGTCGAAGAGCCGCTTGGAGGACAGGGACACCATCCTGCTTCCATCCATCTCGGTCTGGAGCGCGACCTTGCCGGTGAGAGCGGGCGGAAGCAGCGCGGTCCAATCGACGGGAGCACCGGAAACGAGGTCGTAGACGATTGCCGAGGTGCCGGTATTGGGATGTGCTCCGCCGCAGAAGGCGCTGTCCGTCATCGTGTAGCTGAGGAAGCGGGGGCCCCGCATCGTCACGTCGATATGCCGGCCGTAATCGGCATGTTTGCCTCCCTGCGCCAGACACTCGGCCGCGGCTTTACGCGCCGCTCCGTCTGGGCGCTGAACGGCGGCGTTGATCCGCTGCTCGGCGTCGTCGACGGGGTTGGCGATCCGCGGCATCGCCGACAGATCCTTGGCGAGATCGGGGGGAACCTCGAGGGCCACCGTCCTGTCCGCTGCCGCGCCCGGCACCAGCGTCGCCAGGAGCCACCCGGCGGCGGCAGCGGTTCGGATGAAGGCAGTCACGGCTGCAGGCTCTCGCTACCACCAGCCAGCCCCACCGCCCGAAGGGCGAAGGCATAGATCAGGGCCACTTCTTCCAGCCGGTCGAAGCGTCCCGCCGCCCCGCCATGGCCGGCTTCCATGTTGATCCGCATCAGGACGGGGCCGCCGCCGGTCATGGTGGCGCGCAGGCGCGCCACCCATTTCGCCGGCTCCCAATAGGTCACGCGCGGGTCGGTGAGGCCGCCGAGCGCCAGGATCGCCGGGTAGTTCTGCGCCGAGACGTTGTCGTAGGGCGAGTAGGACAGGATGCTCTCGAAATCCTCGACGCTCGCGCCCGGATTGCCCCATTCCGGCCATTCCGGCGGGGTCAGCGGCAGGTCGCCGTCGAGCATGGTGTTGAGCACGTCGACGAAGGGCACGTCTGCGACGATCCCGGCGAAGAGGTCCGGCGCGAGGTTGGCCACAGCCCCCATCAGCATCCCGCCAGCCGATCCGCCATGGGCGACGATGCGCCCCGACGTCGTGTATCCGGCGTCCGCCAGGGCGCGACCGCAGGCGACGAAGTCCGAGAAGGTGTTGGGCTTTTTGGCCCGCTTGCCGTCCATGTACCAGTGCCAGCCCTTCTCCGTTCCGCCGCGCACATGGGCGATGGCGTAGACGAAGCCGCGATCCACCAGCGACAGCAGGTTGGTGCGGAACGCGGCCGGCATCAGGGTGCCATAGGAGCCATAGCCATAGAGTAGCAGCGGAGACGAGCCGTCGAGGACGAGGTCACGACGGTGGAGGAGCGAGATAGGCACGCTCTCTCCGTCCGGTGCCGTGGCGAAAATCCGGCGTGTCACATAGGCGGCGGGATCGTGCCCGCTGGGGATGGTCTGGCGCTTGCGCAACTGACGGGCGCGGGTCGAACAATCGTAGTCGTAGGTCTCGGCCGGCGTCGTCATCGACGAATAGGTGAACCGGATCACCGCCGTCTCGAATTCATGGCCCGGCTGGAGGCCGAGGGAATAGGCTTCCTCGGCGAAGGCCACGATGTGCTCGTTGCCCTGCGTATCGCGGACGACGATGCGGGGTCGCGCATTCTCGATCTCGAGACGCACGAGATGCTGGGCGATGACGTGCTGGTGGCGGATCATCACGCCGCGCCGGTGCGGAATCAGATCGGTCCAATTGGCGCGGCCCGACGCACCGATGCGGGTGGTGACGATCTTGAAGTCCTCAGCCCCGTCCGCATTGGTTAGAATGAAGAGGTGGTTCCCCCAATTCTCCACGGAGTAGATGAGCAGCGGCTCCCGCGGCTGAACGCATAGCAGTGTTGCATCCGGCGACCGGCGATCGAGGAGATGCACTTCCGAGGTTTCGTGGTCGCTTGCCGTGATGGCCAGGTAATCGCGCGATTGGGTCGTCTCGATATGGACGAAGAAGCCAGAATCGCGCTCCTCATAGAGCATGCTGTCGGCGGACTGGTCCGTCCCGACCACGTGATGCATGACGCGGGCGGGACGATGGTTCTCGTCCACGGCCACGTAATGGAACGACAGGCCATTCGCTGCCCAGACCACCTCGCCGGTGGTCGATTCGACGCGGTCCGGAAGATCCTGTCCCGTGCCGAGATCGCGGACGCGGATCGTGTGAAGCTCGGACCCCTTGGAATCCGCGCTCCAGGCAAGGCGAGCATGGTCGTCCGAATGCACCGCCGCCGCGAGCTCGAAGAAGGCGAGTCCCCTGCCCTCCTCGTCACCATCGAGCAGGACGACTTCGCCCTCCTCAGCCCCACCCGTACCGGCCGTCTCCGCCCCATGACCGGGGATCACCACCACCGTGCGCGGCCGGCGGCAGACGAGGGGATGCTGCCCACCCTCGCGATGCCGGGTGTAATAGGCGAATGCACCGTCCGGCTCGGGTACGCCGCTATCGTCCTCGCGGATGCGCCCGCGCATCTCCGCTACCAGCGTCTTCCGCAAGGGCTCGAGATCGCCGAGCGCGGCTTCCGTATAAGCATTCTCAGCATTGAGATGTTCGCGGATATCCGATGGAAGGGCAGTAGGATCCTTCAGGACGTCGCGCCAGTTCTCGGCTTTTAGCCAAGCATAATTGTCGGAAATTGATCGGCCATGCACCGTGAATGTGTGCGGGCGCACGTCAGGGACAGGCGACTTGCTTTCCAAGTGGAAAAGATCGTCCATGGATACACCTGCAAGGTTGCCAAACATCGTCGGCTGAATAGCGTAGCGGCGATCAATTCGGCTCGTGATCGCCTTCGATGTCTGCATGTGTCCCAGCTGAACGCTGTGGGCAAGGTGGAGCGGAAAGTCTTTTCCTGCCGTCTTCGGCCGAACTGTGCCAGACCGGTCAACCGATCGGGAATGCGCGGAATCAGAATGCGTCCGATCATGCATGCATAAGTGACGTCAAACTTTCGCCAATGCATGATCACGCTGAATTGAACTATTGTTCAAAAATCTTGATTCGGCATATCCAGAGGTTTGACTTATGTCTTGCAGGGCCAACTTGAATATCATAAAATGACTGACATGGCGATTACCATCGCCCATCATCATGGAACACCGCTGCGTGACGCCACGATGCCGAAAGTCAATGCCGTGGTTTGCCAAAACGCCTCTTGGCTCCTCGCCCGCATACTTAACAGACTGTTACCGGCATCGTGCTTAAGGGAACCGTTTAGACAATGAGCGACATTGAGAATTCGGCCGACTTCGTTGAACTGACGGTCGACATCGTCTCGGCCTATGTGAGCAACAATCCTGTGCCTGTCGGTGAGCTCGCACAGCTCATTACCAAGATCCACGCCTCGCTGACCCAGGTCGCGAGCGGTGAAACCGAGGCCAAAGTCGCAGCCGCCCCGCAGCAGCCTGCCGTTCCCGTCAAGAAGTCGGTGACTGCCGACCACATCATCTGCCTCGAGGACGGCCGCGTATTCAAATCGCTCAAGCGCCACCTTCGCGCGAAGTACGATATGAGCCCGGAACAGTACCGTGCGAAGTGGGGCTTGCCGTCCGACTACCCGATGGTCGCCCCGAACTACGCCAAGGCTCGTTCGGACCTCGCCAAGGCGATCGGTCTCGGCCAGACCCGCAACGGGACCTACGACGAAGCAGCGTAAATCGACCGGCCGGGCATTCGCGAAATCTCGCAGCCCGGCCTTTTCCCGTTCCGCAGGAGCGGGGATCGTTCGTACCCGTGAGCGACGCTGAACAAAAGCCGCTTGCGCTAGGATATTTTTCCTTTATTATTTCCTGAGCCAACGCGGCACCTGCTGTTACGCGCTAGGGAACATATCATGAACATATCCCGGATCGGCCAAACTCGCAGCACCAGCCGTCGACCAGTGTCGGTCAGTGTTCCGACGGAACTCGGCCGCGACGCGGCCCGCCTTCTCACGGCCCTAGACGCGGAGGGGGCCTACGCGTTGGCGGACCCTTTGACCGAGGGAGACATCATCGTCCGCAACGGTGGCGACGGGATCTCGGTAAGTCGCGGGCGCTACCTCGCGCAGGCCGGTCAGACCCTCCTGTCCTGCGATCTCGCCGAACAGGCGGACGGGCGTCGTGCCAGGCTGACCATCAGCGCCGCGGGCCGGGCCAGGCTACGGCGGGAACGGGCCGGCCGGGACACCCCCTATCTCGCACAGCATCTCGATCTCGAAGGCCGCGGGGAACCGAGCCGACCGGTTCGCGACACATCGGAAAGTCCACTTGCCTGGATGGCCCGGCGGCGGGATCGGGACGGGACGCCCCTGATCGACGCCGCCTGTTTCGAGGCGGGCGAGCGGCTGCGACGCGACATGACCATGGGGGCATTGATGCCCCGGATGGGTTCGGATTGGAGCGGGGTCAAGGTGGATGGTGGGGGCCCGCGCGATCCCTCGGCTGGGTCGGACGCCATGCTGGCGGCGCGGCAGCGAGTCCGGGCGGCACTCAGTGCGGTAGGCAGCGACCTGTCCGGATTATTGATCGATCTCTGCGGCTTCGTGAAAGGCCTGGAGATGATTGAAGCCGAGCGCCGTTGGCCGGCGCGTTCGGCCAAGGTCGTCATCCGTATCGCCCTGGCGCGGCTGGCGGAGCATTACGGGCTGGAGCGGGAAGCAGTAGGGCCTAGCCAGTCACGCCTGCGCCTATGGCGTGACCGTGCCTGAAGGGCTCAGGCGGCCAGTTGCGCGGCATCCCGGTGGATACGCTCGGCCATGGCCCGAACTCCGTTGGAGCGCTTCGACGTCAGGTGGGCACCAAGGCCGATCTGCTTGAAGACCTGGAAAACGTCGACTTGGGCGATCTCCTTCGGCGTCTTTCCATCGTGCAAGGCCATCACCAGGGCGATCAATCCCTTGGTGATGAACGAGTCGCTGGTTCCTCTCAAATGCAGACGCGGAGGCTGCTGCGAATGATCGATGTTAGAATCGACCCAAACCTGGCTTTCGCAGCCATGGACGCGATTCTGCTCGGTGAGCAGTTCATCCGGGAAGGGCGGCAAGGCACGGCCGAGTTCCATCAGATACTCGAGCTGGTCCGGCCCGTCGTCGAGGATTTCGAAATTGTCGATGATCGTTTCGATGGGCGGAAGCATAATGGCGGGCTGAACTCTTACGAATGCCGACACGGCGCGCTGTGAAGGCGCGGCCCGTTGCAGCCATATAGGAAGCGGGGGCCACCCAAGCGACCCTCGCTGGCGTGAAAGTCCGTTATTCCGAGGGATGGACCAGAGCTTCGGGCAGTTGAAGCTCCATCGGATCCGAATGCGTTCCGGTGCCTCGCACCGCGATCTCGGCCTGTGCGGCATAGGCCGCCACCAGCCGGGGGCCAAGATTGGGCACATCCGCCGCGCTGGCAGCCGGCTGATCGCCGCCGGAAACGATGGTGAGTCGAACCGGAGCGCCAGCCGTGGCATCGATGGTGATCGAGATCGTGCAGGACACGGAATCGGACGTGGCGTCGAGGCATTCGGCGACGACCTCGGCGACGATCATGCCCAATGCGTTGGCTGTCCTCGGCTCGACGAGGCTGGTGCCGCGCCCTCCCACCGTCACGCTGATCCGCCCGGCCCGCCGCAACTGGCCGAGGCCGGAGGCGAGCCGGTGGAGGTAATCGCGCAGGTCGATGGAGGCGATATGTGGCGCCTCATGCAGATGCTGCTGGACGAGGGCGATCGCGCGGACGCGCTGGCCGAGCGCCTCGAAGCTACCGCGGCAAGGTGCCGGCGCGGCGCGGCCGTAAAGGCCGATCAGGCTCACCATCACCTGGAGGTTGTTTCTGACCCGGTGATACACTTCCGCGAGAAGGGCCTCCTTCTCGACGAGCGCGTGTTCGGCATGCTCCTCGGCGCGCTTACGGTCGGTGATGTCGAAGCACGAGGCGAGGTAGCCCTGGAACGTCCCGTTCTCGGTGAGGGGGCGGGCGTTGTTCAGCAGCCAGCGATAGGCGCCGTCATGGCGGCGCAGGCGAAACTCGATGGAGTATGGCGCGCGCGATGCGAAGGCCTCTTCGACCAGCGCCGCGTGCCGGTCGAAATCGTCCGGATGCAAGCCACGCCGCCAGCCATGACCGAGCTCGTCGTCGCGGGACCGGCCGGTGAAGTCGAGCCAGCATTCGTTGTGATGGATCGCCCCGCCCTCGGTATCGGAGCGCCACATCATCAGAGGCACGAAGTCCGCAAAGCGACGGAAATCGTCGCACGGCACGGCCTCGTCGATGTTTGCCTCGGTCGACTGTGTCTCCGCGGCCATGGTGCTCCTACTCTAACCGCTGCGCGACGCTCGCCCGACGATATCTATCGGCGCCGGTCAACGTATCGGACATGGCACCGTTCCTACGGCTTGGGTCTGCCGATGCACATAGATCGATAAACTAGCAATCCTTGTGCAAACCCGGCTCCGGGCCGGAGGCGGCGACTTCAGAGCATGCTGGGCAGAATCCGGTCCGGCGGACGATGTCCATCCATGAAGGTCTTGATGTTGATGATGACCTTCTCGCCCATATCGGTCCGGCTCTCATGCGTCGCCGAGCCCATGTGAGGCAGGAGCACGACCTTGCCGGAACGCGCCAGCTTGACGAGGCGCGGGCTCACGGCCGGCTCCTGCTCGAACACGTCGAGGCCGGCGGCGGATATCTCGCCCGCTTCGATCAGGCGCGCGAGGGCCGTCTCGTCGATCACCTCGCCGCGGGCCGTGTTCACCACGATCGCCTCCGGCTTCAGCAGCTTCAAACGGCGGGCCGAGAGAAGGTGATAGGTCGCGGGCGTGTGGGGGCAATTGACCGAGACGATGTCCACCCGCGCCAGCATCTGGTCGAGGGATTCCCAATAGGTCGCGTCGAGCTCTCGCTCGATCTGCGCCGGTGCCTTGCGCCGGTTGTGATAATGGATCTGCAGGCCGAACGCCTTCGCGCGGCGAGCCAAGGCCTGACCGATCCGCCCCATGCCGACGATACCGAGGCGCTTGCCGGTGATGCGGCGGCCGAGCATCCAGGTCGGGGACCAGCCTTCGTCCCAATTGTCGTCCGGAATGATCCGGGCGCCTTCGGCGACGCGGCGCGCCACGGCGAGGATCAGCGCCATCGTCATGTCGGCCGTGTCTTCGGTGAGGACGCCGGGGGTATTGGTGACGGTGATGCCGCGCTCCAGTGCGACCGCCACGTCGATATGGTCGACGCCATTGCCGAAATTCGCGATCAGGCGAAGGTTCGGGCCGGCCTGGGCGAGGAGACCGGAATCGATCTTGTCCGTGACGGTGGGAACGAGGACGTCGGCTTCCCGCAAAGCGGCGGCCAGCGCCTCGCTGCTCATAGGCTTGTCATCGGGGCTGAGGCGAATATCGAACAATTCGCGCATGCGTGCCTCGACCACCTCAGGCAGGCGACGCGTGACCACAACGAGTGGCTTGCGCTTCAACGACGACATGCACCCTCCGCGAACGTTTCTGCTAGGTCGGTCTCTGCCGTGAGCCGGAGTTCATGCCGAGGCTTGACCTCGCATTAACCACGCATCGGCCAGACAGGTCCCATAGCTCCGACGCCTTGGCTGCCGGTTCCCGAGGCTTCTCTACCAGAGAGGGCACGGAACACAACGTACCCCCGCGCCCGAAGCATCGCGCAGGGATCGCTAGACGAGGATTCACGATGCCGATCGTGGTCATGACGATCATGGAGACATGGCCGTCCGGGAAAATGACGATCGCGAACCTTTGGGAAGACCGATGATGCGCCTGCCTGGATTCCTGTTCTTCACCTGCCTGACGCTGGCCTCCTCATGGGCGATGCTGCCTTCGAGGGCGATCGCAGCCCCAGCAGGCGCGGGCGATGCGAATCGCGGCCCCGCGACGGGCCTGCCCCTACCCCGCTACGCGAGCCTCAAGACGGATCGCGTCAACCTGCGCGAGGGGCCTTCGAAGGATCACCGCACGCTGTGGGTGTTCCAGCGTGCAGGCCTGCCCATCGAGATCGTCGCCGAGTTCGAGACCTGGCGCCGTATCCGGGATTCCGAGGGGACCGAGGGCTGGGTGCTGCACTCCCTCCTTTCCGGCCGGCGTACCTCCATTGTCATGGCAGCCAAGGGAGGAGATTCTGCGATCCCGCTCCATGCGCGGGCGGAAGAAGGGGCGAGCGTGGAGGCGAAGCTCCAGCCCGGCGTCATCGGCAGCGTCAAGAGTTGCACCGGAAGCTGGTGCCGGGTCATCGTCGCGCTGCCCCAGAAGAGCGGCGACGTGGACGGCTATATCCGCCAGGACCGCCTCTGGGGGGTCTACCCCAACGAGAAGATTGACTGAGCGGGAACGCGCAGTTCGGCGGATATGAAAAAGGCCCGGCGGAGCCGGGCCTTTTTCATGATGGCGGGCAGGAGGTCGTAGAGGTTCAGGACTGACGCGCACCGTGCCGGCGGCGCAGGCGGACGATAACCTCGACCCCGGCGATCTCCATGCCTTCGGGCGCATCTGGGAGCGAATCGACGGTGATGCCGCAATCGGGCATGTCCAGCACCTGTCCCTCGTCTTCCAGGAAGAAGTGGTGGTGCTCGCTCGGGTTGGTGTCGAAATAGGCCTTCGACCCATCGAGAGCCAACTGGCGTAGCAGGCCAGCCTCGGTGAACTGGTGCAGCGTATTGTAGACCGTTGCCAGCGAGACCGGCACCTTGGCGCGCATGGCCTCGTCATAGAGCATTTCCGCCGTGAGATGGCGGTCGCCGCGCCCGAACAGGAGCCAGCCGAGCGAGAGCCGCTGGCGGGTCGGACGGAGACCGGAGCGGCGCAGACGGTCGCGCAGGTCGGACAGGGGACATCCCCGACGACCGGCAGCCGAAGCGGCATCGAGGGGAGCGCCACGAGCGTTCAGCATGGCTTGCAGCGGCAGCGAGTTGGACATCGGCGGTACTGACATCTCACGTAAATAACACAATACAGCGGGAACTCTATACGAACCTCCCTCCTCGTCGCAACCCGAGCTGGTTGATGGGTGGCCACGCGGTGTGAACATGAGGCTTGTTTAAAGTCATTCCATTGAACACGACGAAAACGAGGTGTTTTGAGGCGCAAAGCCGCTGTGTTAACGAAGCGCCGCTCGCGAGTTCGGATCGTGTCGTGGCCCTCGACGGCCATGCGCGTCCGATGTTTCGAGGGCGATGTCCGGCGTTTCGAGCGCGCCCTCCACCAAGGACCGACACACCGATCATGTCTTCCGATCCCGAATCGTCCGCCGCCGCCGGTTCAGCACAGACCGCCCCCCGCGCCTCCCACTACTCCCATGAGGAGTTGCTGGCCTGCGGTCGGGGCGAGCTGTTCGGTGCCGGAAACGCGCAGCTTCCCTTGCCGCCAATGCTGATGTTCGACCGCATCACCTCGATCGGGACCGAGGGCGGCGCCTTCGGCAAGGGTCATGTCCTGGCGGAATTCGACGTGCGGCCGGACCTCTGGTTCTTCGGTTGTCACTTCAAGAACGACCCGGTCATGCCCGGCTGTCTTGGCCTCGATGCTCTCTGGCAGCTCGTGGGCTTCCATCTCGGATGGCTCGGTGCCCCAGGGCGCGGCCGGGCGCTCGGCGTCGGAGAAGTGAAGTTCAGCGACCAGGTGCTGCCCACCGTGAGCAAGGTCGTCTACGGCATCGACATCAAGCGCGTGCGCCAGGGCAAGCTCGTTCTCGGCATCGCCGATGGCTGGCTGGAGGCGGACGGCGCCCGGATCTACGACGCCAAGGATCTGAGGGTTGCCCTGTTCCAGGCACAAAGCTAACCCCGCTGCCGGTGCATCTCGGGGCCGACCGCCATCGCGGTGGTTGAGAATGCCCCGACATCATCCTACCTGACACGCGTCGGTGCGACGGCGCTTCGGCGAAAGAGAAGAGCGTTTCCATGCGGCGTGTCGTGATCACCGGGATGGGCATCGTCTCGTCCATCGGCAACAACACCCAGGAAGTCCTTGCCTCCCTGCGCGAGGCCAAGTCCGGCATCGGCCACTCGGCCTCCTATGCCGAACTCGGCTTCCGCAGCCAGGTCGAGGGACGACCGAGCATCGATCCTGAGGGGATCGTCGACCGGCGCGCCATGCGCTTCCATGGCGGCGGCACGGCCTGGAATCACATCGCCATGGATCAGGCGATCAGCGACGCCGGCTTGGAGGCCGGTGACATTTCCAACGACCGCACCGGAATCATCATGGGCTCCGGCGGGCCCTCGACGAAGGCGATCGTCGAATCCGCCAACCTCGCCCGGGAAAAGGGCCCCAAGCGCGTCGGCCCCTTCGCCGTCCCCAAGGCGATGTGCTCGACGGCCTCGGCGACGCTCGCGACTTTCTTCAAGATCAAGGGCGTGAACTATTCGATTTCGTCCGCCTGCGCGACGTCCAACCACTGCATCGGCAACGCTGCCGAAGTGATTCAGGGCGGGCGTCAGGACATTATTTTCGCCGGCGGCTGCGAGGATCTGGACTGGACGCTTTCCGTCCTGTTCGACGCCATGGGCGCCATGTCCTCGCGCTACAACGACACCCCTGCCCGCGCCTCCCGTGCCTATGATGTCAACCGCGACGGTTTCGTGATCGCGGGTGGTGCCGGCGTCCTCGTTCTGGAAGAACTGGAGCATGCCAAGGCACGCGGCGCTCGCATCTACGGCGAGCTCGCGGGCTACGGGGCGACCTCCGACGGCCACGATATGGTGGCCCCCTCCGGCGAAGGCGCCGTGCGCTGCATGAGGCAGGCGATGGAAGGGCTCAGGGGCGCGAAGATCGATTACATCAACCCCCATGCCACCGCGACGCCGGTGGGCGATCTCAAGGAGATCGAGGCGATCCGCGAGGTCTTCGGGCGCGGTGACGATTGCCCACCGATCTCGGGCACCAAGTCGCTGACCGGTCATTCGCTGGGAGCCACAGGCGTCCATGAGGCGATCTATTCTCTCTTGATGATGCAGAACGGCTTCATCTGCGAGAGCGCCCATATCGACGAACTCGATCCGGCTTTCGCCGACATGCCGATCCTCAGGCAGCGCCGCGACAACGTTCAGCTCGGTCACGTCGTGTCGAATTCCTTCGGCTTCGGTGGAACCAATTCCACTCTGGTCCTGAAGCATATCGACGCTTGAACGGCTAAGCTTATCGAGCTCTACTTGGGTCATACTGTCCATGTATCGGCCATTTTCTCGGAACCGCGAATTCGACTTCGCGTTTCCGGGATGGAGCCGAAAGTCTGTGATGGTGATGATCCTGATTTTCTTGAGTGCGCTGGCTGGCCTCGGTGTCGCGGCCACGGCCTGCATTCGGGCTAAGCAGGCGCTCTTCGACACCGCACTCGACGAGACGCGCGGCTATTTCTGATCGCTCGCCCTCCTCACAAGCCCAACGCGATAGTCGATCCGTACGAGGCTGGCACCCGAGTCCCGGTTCGCTGTGGGATTGGACAGTTCATCGATGCCCGCGCTAAGCGTCCTCGCAATGGCCGGAACTATCTGACATTTCGGCGCGAGGGATGCGAGGATACGGATGACGGGTTTGATGGCAGGCAAGCGCGGCCTGATTCTAGGGGTCGCCAACGATCATTCCATCGCCTGGGGCATCGCCAAGTCCCTGCATGAGCACGGGGCCCAACTCGCGTTCACCTATCAGGGGGAAGCTCTCGGTCGCCGCGTCAAACCGCTGGCCGCCTCCCTCGGCTCCGATATCGTGGTCCCCTGTGACGTGGAGGACATCGCCAGTGTGGACGCGCTGTTCGCTACTTTGGACGAACGCTTCACCGACGGGATCGATTTCGTGGTCCACGCCATCGGCTTTTCCGACAAGGGCCAGCTCAAGGGCCGCTATGTCGACGTGACCAGCCGCGAGAATTTCTCGCGGACCATGGTCATCTCCTGTTTCTCCTTCACGGAGATCGCGCAGCGTGCGGCCAAGCGGATGCGCAAGGGTGGAGCGATGCTGACGCTGACCTATGGCGGTTCGACCCGGATCATGCCGAACTACAACGTCATGGGGGTCGCCAAGGCCGCGCTCGAGGCATCCGTGCGCTATCTCGCGGGCGATCTCGGCCCGGAGGGAATCCGCGTCAATGCCCTCTCAGCGGGTCCGATGCGGACTCTGGCCGGCGCCGGCATCGCCGATGCGCGCCTGATGTTCAATCACCAGCGCGCCCACGCTCCCCTGCGGCGCACGGTGACCCTCGAGGAAGTGGGCGGATCTGCGGTGTATCTGCTCTCGGACCTTTCCGGAGGCGTCACCGGCGAGGTCCATTTCGTCGATTCCGGCTACAACATCATCTCGATGCCCCGGCCCGACGTGCTTCAGGCACAAGACGAGGCCGGCGTCGCCGACGCCTGATCCTCCACCCGGCTCAGACGCTGGCCGGTTCGGGCGGGTTGCTCTCCACCAACCCGAGAATGTCCTCCCAGCGGGACACGAAGGCGGCGACGCAATCCGGATCGAAATGGGTTCCGGCATGCTCTTCGAGGTGCCGGCGCGCCGCCTCGGGAGTCCAGGCCTTCTTGTAGACCCGCTCCGAAATCAGCGCATCGAACACGTCGGCGACGGCGACGATGCGGCCTGCCAGGGGGATCTGCGTCGTGCTGAGCCCCTGCGGATAACCGCCGCCATCCCAGCGCTCGTGATGGGTCAAGGCGATGTCGGAGGCGAGTTGCAGCAGATGCGAGGGGCTGTCGTACAGCATGCGATAGCCGCGGATCGCGTGGTGCTTCATCTCCTCGCGCTCGCTGTGGCTCAGCGGTCCCGGCTTCATCAGGATGCTGTCGGGGATGCTGATCTTGCCGATGTCGTGCATGGTCGAGGCCAGGGCGATATCGTTGGCGTCTCCCTCCGACAATCCGAGGCCCTCGGCGATGGCGATAGCGCAGCCGGCGACCCGCGTGAGGTGGTCCCCCGCCTGATCGTCGCGGAACTCGGCCGCCAGCATCAGGCGGCGGATGATCTCGCGTTCCCGTGAGGCAGCCTCGGCGCCGGCACGGTCGACGTCACGGCTCATCGCATCCGATTGCCGGTCGAGGACCTGGCGAGCCAGCGCGAGTTCGAGCAGGTTGCAGACCCGGATCTGAAGGTCGAGCGGATCGATGGGACCAGTCATCACGTCGGTGGCGCCGGCCTCTACGGCGGGACGCCGCAGGGCCGCGGAAGACCCGAGAAACAGGATTGCCGTGCGGGCGTGCCCCCCGTAGGTGCGCAAGTCCCGGATAACCGCCGGACCATCGATGCCGCTGTCGGGATCATGCATCACGATGACGAGATCGGCCGGTTGGAATAGCTCGTCGCTCGCGGCGGCCTTCGCCCCGGTGACCAGCCGGATGGCGCAATCGAGACTTCGCAGGTTCAGGACGAGATGGACCGGCGCAGAGGCGCAGACGATGGCGATAAGGGCCGAAGCCGTCTCTACGGATGCGGGCATGGCAGGCATCAGAACACGGTCTCTCCCGACCTTCGAAAGCAGCGGCGGCTGCCGGACGATCCGGAAGACGGAACGCACGCGGGCGAGTCCGCGACGGACGCACGTTCCATCGCCGGAAGCACGGATACAAGGCTCATAGACGGAAATTGCGGCTGAGGATCGCGCCTCAGTTCTCTGACTTCGCGGCCCGCCTGCCGTGTCGCTTCTAGAGCGCTCTCCGCCGAAGTGGGTGCCGGTTCGGCGAAAAAGAGCGCGGCAGAACAAAGGCCCAGAGATGTGCCCCGACCCAACGTGGTCGGGCGCAGCTCTAGCGCCGGCCGGTCGATCCGAATCCACTTTCTCCGCGCCCGGATGGGGGTTCGGATTCGTCTGGATCGAGCGCGTCGACGATAGTGAAGTCCGGCCGTGTCACGCGGGTGAAGACCAGTTGCGCGATCCTGTCGCCGGGATGGATGACGATGGTCGCCCTCGGGTCGGCGTTGCGGTTCCAGGCCGAGACCATCAGAGGCCCCTCGTAATCCGCGTCGATGACGCCGGTCCCGTTGCCCAGCACCAGCCCCTCGCGATGACCGAGCCCGGAGCGCGGGAAGACGAGGCCGCACCAGTTCGGGTCGCGGATCAGTACGCTGAACCCCGCAGCGATTAGGACGGGGGGAGCCTGAGGGGTAAGGAGCAGGGGCTCGTCGAGACAGGCGTGGAGGTCGAGCCCCGCCGCCACTGACGACCCCCAGCGCGGAAAACCCCATTCCCGTAGGCGGTTGTCGCGGATGCGCAGACCGACTGTCGGGGCGGCGGACTCGCCGCTCACGCCGCCCGTGCCGCGATGACGTCGGCGAGCGCGACGATGCGGGACGCCTCTACCGCATGGAGCCGCTCGATCATCCGGCCCCGAAACGCGATGGCCCCCCGCGTCCGGTTCTCCGGCTCAGCGAAGACAGCGATGATCGCGCGCGCCTCCTCGATCTCAGCCTCCGAGGGGCCGAACAATTCGTTGGCGGTGGCGATCTGGCCGGGATGGATCAGCATCTTGCCGTCGAACCCGCTATCGCGGCCCTGCTCGCACTCGATCCGGAATCCGCTCTCGTCTCGGAAGGCATTGTAGATGCCGTCGATCACGTCGATTTCGTAGGCCCGTGCCGCCATGACCACGTTCATCAGCCAGGGCATCAGGGCCGGACGGCCCGGCACTCCGAGCCGGACTCGACTGGTCTTGGCGAGATCGTTCGGCCCGACGAGCAGGCATGACAGGCGCGTATCCACGTCGCGGGCGGCGCTGGCGATCTCGTTGATGTGCAGGATGGCCAGAGGCGTCTCGATCATGGCCCAGACGCGGGTATGGTCCGGCGCTCCGAGCCGGCGCAGGCGAGAGCCGATCGACACGAGGGCATCGGGGCCGGAGACTTTCGGAATCACGATCGCGTCCGGTCCCGCCGGCGCGATGCGGGCGAGGTCGGCCTCGCCCCATTGGGTGTCGAGGCTGTTGATCCGCACCGCGACCTCGCGCCGGCCATAGGGCCGGGAGGCCACGGTGGCGGCGACGGCGTCCCGTCCCTCCGCCTTCATCTCGGGGGCGACGCCGTCTTCGAGGTCGATCATCACGACGTCGGTGGGCAGGCCGCGCGCCTTTTCCAGAACCCGCGGATTGGAACCGGGCATGGCAAGGACGCTGCGACGCGGACGGATGTCGGTCATGGGGCGTCGATTTCCCTGAAGCCGTGGCGTGATGCACGGCCGGCGATACCGCTCGCCCTCTCCGGTTTCAAGCTCTCACACTGTGGCGGGACCGTCCGAGACCTGATGCTCGGGCGCCGCTCGGATTTCGTGCAGGCCGGTCCGGTCTCGAAACCAGAACACTCGCTTGAACGGATTCGCCCCGGATTCCGGATACGAGGATGCCAATCTTCGAGCGAGCAAGACCGCTTCGCTCCGGGTCTGAATGGCATGGGCCAGCGTCTTCCACGAGCTTTCGCCGTCACTGCCGATTCTTAGGACGTAGATCGAATGCGCCATGATTGACCTCCGCTGAACGAAAACTGGATGAACAATAGTTATTATTCAAGTCGCCCCGGCGGATTGTGGTGACGCCAGTTTTCTCGAAGGTTAACAGATTTTAATATAATCTCAGTTATTTTTAGCCCCGCCCCACCACGGGCGAAAAGCGCTAGAGCAATGGTGGCAAAGCATTAGCGGTGGGTCGAACACAAAGCCAAGCTCCGGCGGAACCGTCATCGGGTTCGGCATTTAAGTTCATATCGCGTGGTCCGTTTCGACCTGGGGGGTCATGTGGGCCAGGCGAAAAGACCCGTGCGCGAAAACTTCCCGTCATCCTCACCCGATCTCTCGAAACTGCTCTTTGACGAGGCCGCCGACGTCGATACCACCCGATGCGTTGGAAGGTCCGTTAGCATTTGATAGCGTACGCTGGTGGAAACCGCTCATGATCGGTGCCGACGCCATGTTACCGAGACCATCGGCACCCGCCGCAATCGATGACCGACACTGCCCGACACAGGAAGCCGCGAGGCTCGCCGCCCTGCGCTCCTGCGGCATGATCGGCGCGGGCTCCGATGCCGGCCTCGACCGCATCGTCAGACTGACCGCGTCGAGCCTCAGGATGCCGATCGCTTGGGTTTCTCTCATCGACGAGGAGTTCTCGTGGCTCGTAGCCCGGATCGGCGTCGACCTGCAGCGGATGCCGCGGCATGGCCTTCCCTGCGAACGGATCATCGCGCGTTCCGATGTCGTGGTCGTCAACGAGGGCGACGGCACGCCGGGCCACCGGGATGGCGGCCTCTTTCGCGATCTGCCGGATGTCCGCTTCCACGCGGGCGCCCCCCTGATCACAGGCGACGGCCACCGGATCGGCTCACTCTGCGTGCTCGATACCGAGCCGCATGCAGAGTTCGACGAAGCAGACCGGGACAGGCTCGCGGACTTCGCCGGCCTCGTGATGGACAGACTGGAAAACCATCGGACGCAATCGGCCAACGCCGCGATGTTCGGGTTCGCCAAGGCTGCCGAATATGCCCTGTTGGTCGTCGATGGCGCGGGTACGATCGCCTTCTGCAATCCCGCGGCTGAGATCCTGTTCGGGCATGGCGCGGGCGAGATGCTCGGGCGGCCCATCGAAATCATCATTCCCGAACCGCTCCGGGCCGCTCACGCGGCGGGATTTCGACGGATCGCCGCCGGGAATGCGTCACATCTCGCCGGCCGCACCATAGAGTTGATGGCCCTTCATCGCGATGGCAGCACGTTCCCCATCGAATTCTCGATGTCGCTCTGGCAGGAGCCCGGCGGGATCGGGATGGGAGCGCTCATCCGCGACATCAGTGAGTGGCGCGCCCGCGACGCCAAACTGCTCCAGCTGGCTCATCACGATAAGCTGACCGGCCTCACCAACCGTGCTCTTTTCGATGAGCGCCTGGATGGAAGCCTTTCGACGGACCGCTACGCCACGGTGATGCTGCTCGATCTCGACGGCTTCAAGGAAGTCAACGACAGTCTTGGGCACGCCGTCGGAGACGCGTTGCTCCAGGCTGTCGCGATACGGCTGTCGTCCTGCGTCACGCCCGAAATCACGGTGGCGCGTTTCGGCGGGGACGAATTCGCGCTTCTCCTGCCGGGACAGGGCAACCCGCTGAAAGCGGAAACCCTTTCCGCGAGAATCCTCGAGATCTTCCAGACCCCGTTCCCCGTGGCGGGACACGTCTTCCATGTAGGCCTCAGCATCGGCGCGGCGATTGGCGGTCCCGGCGCCGCCCGCGACGAGTTGATCGCCGATGCGGATCTGGCGCTCTATCAGGCCAAGCGGGACGGGCGGCGCTGCTTCCGTCTGTTCGAACAATCCATGCGTAGCGCGGTCGTCGCCCGCCGGGCGCTGCACGACGAACTGACCCGGGCAGTGGAGCATTCCGAACTGGTGCTGCACTACCAGCCGCAGGTCGATCTGGATTCCGGTCGTATCATCGGTGCGGAAGCCCTGCTGCGGTGGGCGCATCCCAGCCGCGGCCTGCTGTTACCTGCCACCTTCATCGACGCCCTCGAAGCCCATCCCCTCGCGGCCTCCGTCGGCCACTGGATCGTCGACGATGTGTGCCGGCAATCCGCCATCTGGCGCTCTCTCGGCCTCCCGCCCCTGCGGATCGCCGTGAACCTGTTCGGCGCTCAATTGAGGAAAGGCCGGCTGGCGGGCGAGGTGATCGCTGCGCTCGAGCGTCACGCCGTGCCACCGAGCCTCCTCGAGATCGAGGTGACGGAACGGATCGCCCTACAGGCCGACGACACCCTGCTGAACCCGTTGCGCGACTTGCACCGTCACGGGGTCTCCATCGCGTTCGACGATTTCGGCACCGGGTATGCCTCGCTCAGCTCGCTCAAGCGCTTCCCGCTGACACGGCTGAAGATCGACCGTGGCTTCATCCGCGACATCCTCACCGACCGCCATGACGCCGAGATCGTGCGGGCGGTACTCGGCATGGCTCAGAGTTTTGGCCTCGATGTCATCGCCGAGGGAATCGAGACGATCGAGCAGGATATGATGCTGCGCATGATGGGCTGCCGCGAGGGGCAAGGCTATCTCTATGGCCGGTCCATGTCAGCCGAGGCGCTGGCCGCCCTCGTCACGAACACGGGGATGGTAGGAAGAACCGGACCGAAAGCGGCCTGACGGAACCTTGTATCAACCCGCAGTGGACCCAGCGGTCACGCGGAGAGGCGTCGATCGCGCGGCTCGGGCTCAGAGGGGACGAGTCGCGCTGGCCTTCTGGAGAAGCCAGCCCTTGGCGCGCTGGATCAGGGCCGGGCGGACCCGCGACACATCCTCGTCGTCCAGCAGGGGAGAGGTGGACAGGGCGGCGAGATACGCCGCTTCACTGCCGCGGCAGGATTTCACGGCGGATTCAGCGGCGAACGTCCGGCTCGTCAGGACGGCTTGCAGGCCGAAATGGCGTTGAAGGCATCCGCGCCAGGACGAATGCAGGGTGGCGACTTCGGAATCCTGAGTTGAGACATGAGGATTCTCGGCCGACGCCTGGGATATGTAGGACAACGGGACCAGGGCAGCCATCAGGATGCCTGCGGACACGCGGCTCAGCTTTGTCATGAGGAGAGTTTCCCGAACCCGGTCACCCTCGCCCATCCAAGCTTAACAAGTCGCTAATTCATCGCCTTTGAAGCGATCCCTCGACGGGATGCTGCCGCATCCGGTCCCATGCTCTCTATCTGTTGGCCGTCGTCACCGGCGACGCGGCGCGGCCGAGGGAGACCCAGGCCATGGAGCTCTGGCTTTCGCGCTTGATGAAGGTGTAGCCGGTCTGGCGCCAGGGAAGGACATTGTTGGTCTTGTTGTCGAGGACGAGATCGCCGCGGTCGGTGATCAAGGTCAGGACGGCATGTCCCTCCCCCTTCTCGTCGATGACCACGGTCATCCGCATGGCCCGGCGCGGCAGGCCGGCCTCGGCGAGAAACTTGCGCTTCAGAAGCTGAAAATCCTCGCAATCGCCAGCGCCGGATTCCGCGAGGTCCCAGCGGTCGGCGACGCCGAGTTGCTCCATGTCGGTGACGGCGCGGATGGACTTGTTCACGCGGCGGTTCACCGAGACGATGGTGTTCCAGATTCCGGGGGTCAGGGTGATCGTGGCCGGCTCGGCGGCATTGACCGCGCATTCAGCGGGATAAGTCTCGCAGAACGTCACCCAGGCGCTGATGGGGCGGGCTGCGCCGGCAGTCGAGATGGCGCTTGGCACATTGGGGAGAGAGGCCAGCGTCTGAGCGGAAGCGACGTCCGGCACGGCGGCGAGGGACGCGAACGCGACACCCGAAACCAGGCTCAAACGCCCAATCGCCCGCCTAAGGGAGACGACCGCATCGTGGAACTTCGAAATCGCGATCCGCATGGCCGCCGCTCGTCCCGTTAATCTGTTGTTAACGAAAGTCTCACGGCCACGGGGGAACGGCAATCGGCGGGTTAAGAAAAGGTTAACGCTGTGGATTTCAGGGTACCGCGGCGAAAGCCGGGGGACGTTGCACGGGCGCCACGAGGGTCCGCACCGACTGCGCGCCGCACACTACCCGGCTGAGCCGTGGCAGGGTGCGGCGGCCCGAGACGCCCTACGCGTCGGGGATGTCCTGGCTGATGCCCAGGGCGGCGAGTCCTTCGTCGAGGAGGTCACCGGCATCGGGCGAGCCCATGATCTCGCGCAGGGCGCCTTCGCCAACGGCTTCGCGTTCGCGGGCGAAGCGGACCGCCTCCCCCCATTCTTCGGCTTCCATGTCGCCACGCCCGACATAGAGAAGAGCCAGGAGGTTGGCCCGCTCGTCGTCGTTGAGGCCGTTGATCATGGAGCGGATCTCCGATTCCGTGGCATCGTCGGCGCTCGACGTGAGGACGTCGGTGGCGCCGTCATCGATCGGGTTGGAGCCTGAGTCGGGATCGGTCGGTCCTTCCTTCACGTCCAGCGCCCTGACCCGGAGAATGATCTCGGTGACCTTGTCGACGGCGATATCCATGAGACGATCCTGTGATGCGCACCGCCGGCGGCGGCGTTTCCTGGCCAGACGCGACGGCCCTCGTGGGGCGCCGTCCTTGAGCAGCGTCAACCCGCCAGAGCCGCCACGGTTCGCGTGACGCGCTGGATCGCCGGGCTCGATGGCTGCCGAGGCGCCTGGGCGGGCGTCCTCCTCGATCTGGATGATCCCGGCCGCTACCGCGCGATGCGGTTCACCCGCGTCGCCGATCTCCTCGACTGTCCGGAGGCGCCGGTCTGCATCGGGATCGACGTCCCGATCGGCTTGCCCGACCATATTGAAGGTAGGGGTCGCGTGGCCGACAGCGCGGCCAGGGCCTATCTCGCGGGCGGGATATCGAGCGTCTTCCCGGTACCGCCGCGCGCGGCTGTTCATGCCGGCGACTACGAGGAGGCCAAGGCCCTCTCCCGCGCCGCCAGCACACCGCCCTTCGCGCCCTCCATTCAATGCTGGAACATCACCCGCTACATCCGCGAGGTCGATGACCTCCTTCTCTCGCGAAATGAAGCCCGCCTCGTGATCCACGAGGTTCACCCGGAGGTGGCGTTTCGCCGCCTCAACGGTGACCGGCCCCTCACATCCGCCAAGAAGGGACCCGAGCGGCAGGTGGGGCTGGCGGAACGCCGCGCGCTTTTGCGAAACGCCGGCCTTCCCGCCCCGCTGGTCGATGCGGCGCGACCACGGGGCGTAGGGGCCGACGACCACCTCGACGCCCTCGCCGCTTTGGTGGTGGCCCGCGACATCTTTCTCGGACGCGCCATCCCCCTGCCCAACCCGCCGGGACGCGACCGGCACGGTCTGCCCGTGGTGATCTGGGCTCCCGCTGGTCATGGTCCGATTCCCTGTTAAACCTTGACCATGATTCACCTTCCGACGACCGAAGTGCCCGGACGCTCTTCAAACGAAGAGACTCTCATTCATGGGTTTTGCAGGGAGGAGATTCTCGCCGCTCCCCTTCGCGACGCGGCACGTGCCCTGGTCTTCGACCCGCAGGACCGGCTGCTCCTGATCGCGTACGAGGCGCAACGGCCGATCGATCCCTCGAAGCCGGAGGATAGAACCTTCTGGTTCATGCCGGGTGGGGGTTTGGAACCCGGCGAAAGCCACGCGGAAGCCTGCCTCCGGGAACTGGGCGAGGAAATCGGGGTTTTCGATGCCGAGATCGGCCCACAGGTTGCCGCCTGCAATGGGCCGTTCTTGCTGTTCCCGCTGCTGCGCGATGCCCGCGAACGCTATTTCGTGGTGCGTCTGCCCAATGACGAAGTGGATACCACACGCCTCGCCGAAACCGAGGACAGCACGGTCCTCGGTACGCGCTGGTGGACGCTCGACGAGTTGGACGCCACCGGCGAACGGATCGAGCCGGCGGGCCTCGCTCGCATCGCCAGACGCATCGCGAACGGTGAGCGGCCCGATCCACCTGTCATGCTGGCTTGGCATAAGGTGTGAACCCGCACCGGGCCATCCACCGGAAGCTGGGCTAGGCCAAGCGTCGGAACCAAGTATGGCACGGGCCGTGGCTGCCAAAGCTACGTGTCGATAACCGGGCCGCTACGGCTGCCCTCAACAACAACGCTCAAGGAAGGCAAACGCATGTTTCCAGAAAAGCTGACCACAGGATACCGGTCGTTCCTCGATGGACGCTTGTCGGACGAGGCCAAACGCTACGCCGCACTGGCCAAAGGCCAGAATCCGGAAGTCCTGTTGATCGGCTGCTGTGACAGCCGCGTTTCGCCGGAGGTCATCTTCGATACCGGGCCGGGCGAACTCTTCATCATCCGCAACGTGGCGAACCTCGTTCCCCCCTTCGAGGAGGGCGGCGAGTATCATGGCACATCGGCGGCCATCGAATTCGCCGTACAGGCTCTGGAAGTGAAGCACATCGTCGTGCTGGGCCATGCCACCTGCGGCGGCATCAAGGCCTATGCCAACCCGCCGGGCCCGCTATCCACGAGCGACTTCATCGGCAAATGGGTATCCCTGGTGAAGGGAGCCGAGGAGAAGCTCAAGGTTCAGAAGGGGCCGGATCACCTGACCCGCCTCGAATACGCGACCGTGGCTCAGAGCCTCGAGAATCTGCTGACGTTCCCCTTCGTCCGCGAGCGGGTCGCCGACGGCCGTCTTGCACTCCATGGCGCGCATTTTGGCATCGCTCATGGCGAGCTTCGCCTGCGCAATCCCGAGACGGGGGATTTCGAGCCCGCCGTCGATGGTGGGGGGAAGCCGATGACGCCCGCCTCCCTGATGCATAGCAGCGAAGTCTGAGCAGATTCGCCCCCGTATCTGAATGAATACGGGGGCGGTCGTTTCAGCCAAGTCGATCAGCCAAGTCGATTCACGAAGAAACGCCGGGCCTCGCCAGCCCGGCGTTTCTCGTTGCAAAGGATAGCGCCGCCGCCCCGAAGGACGGCGACGGGTCCCGAGACTTCAGCGAGCGCCGGGAAGACGCTGCGCCATCTGGTAATGCTGCTGCAGCACCGGAAGCGCCTGCTCGGCATGGGCGCGAAGCGCAGGGTTCGTGCCGGTCTGGGCATAGGACTGGTACATGCCGATCGACATCTCGTGCGACTTTACCTGGATCTGGCCGTAGAGGCGGTCGAAGCGCGGGCCGGCCGGGGCAGCGGCGAGTTCCGCGAGCATGGCCTGCTGCTCGGGGCTGACCGGGACCATGGTGGTGCCGGCAGTGGTGTCGACGTCGCCGTTAAAAGCCTGGCTACCGGCGGCAGCGCCACGGCTCGCGCCGCTACCGATTCCCTCGACGGCACCGACCGGGCCACCGCTCAGCGTACCGGCGACGACGCCGGTGGCAGCGCCCGTGGCCGCGCCGACTGCACCGCCGGCAATCGCCAGCGGGGCGCCGATCAGACCACCGGGGCCGCCGTTACCGGCAAAGGTGCGCTCGCCGCCGGCCAGGGCCACATTGGCGGCGCGGTGGTCGCGCACGGCGTCACGGGCGAAACGGATCACCTGAGGGTTGCGGCTCTTCGACAGCGCCATCTGGCTGGACTGAACCTCGAACGCATTGGCCTGCATCGCCTGCAGGCGGAAATCACCGGACATGGTCTGCGCGGCGGCGGGGGTCGCCATGGCGACGGCAATAGCGGAGAACGCAACGTACTTGTTCATGATGAGAACCTCTGGATAGGATCTGAAAACGTCTGGGCGGCGGTCAGGATCGCAGTTATGCAGATCGGCATGACCAACAACGCCACGTTTGGCGGACAACGATACGTCAACCGTTGGGTTCCAAACAAATGTCGTTCCGCATGCGGGCATTCTACTGACGTTCATCATCATAGACCCAAGATGCACACCGTCTTATAGCCAAGCTTTATCGATACATCCGGCACCTACGATGAGCCCCCCACGGCGCGCCATTTTCCCCTACGCCGCAGAAAAAGCGTGGGTTCACGGGGAGGCGGAGTTTTCCCGAACGCGAAACCGCTCTAGCCTGCCGCCCCGACGACGTTGATGTGGATGGAGGCTCCCGGCGATGAAGACCCTGCTCGTTCCGGTGGCGCTCCATGACGCCCTGCCCTCGGTATTCGCCACGACGCTTCTGGTCGGACGTCGATTCGGCAGCTTGATCGAGGGAATTTCCCTGCGGCCGGCGCTCGCCGAATATGTGCCGGTGGACATGGTCGGCGGCATGACATGGCTGCGCGACGAAGAAGCCGACAAGGCCGAGGCCGAGGCCGCCGGGAAGCGCTTCGTCGATTTCCTCGTCGACGGCGGTATTCCCGTGGCGACCGAGGGTCCATGCACCCCGGAATTCGTGGCCAGCGCCGGAACACGCTACCGCTGGCGGCCGGACGTACCGGCGGGCGATGCATTCCTCGGCCATCACGCCCGTCTGTTCACCGCCACCGTGGTCGGGCGCCCGGGCACGGGCGACGGCGCGCCGCGCATGACGACGTTCGAAACGGCGTTGTTCGAGAGCGGCCGGCCGATCCTGCTGGCGCCGCCCACGCCTCCGACGAGTGTCGGCGACGCGATCCTCATCGCCTGGAACGGGTCGAGCGAGACCGCCCGGGCGGTGGCCTTCGCCATGCCATTCCTGCGGAAGGCGTCCCGCATCCGCATCATCAGCGCGGAGGGCGGCATGGTACCGGGTCCGAGCGCGGAGGATCTGGCCAAGGCGCTCGCCTGCGAGGGAATTTTCGCAGACCACAAGGCCTTCTCCGAGGGTCGGCGCACACCCGGAGAGATCTTTCTCAATGAGGCTCGGGATTTCGGCTGCGATCTTCTGATCAAGGGCGCCTACACGCAGAGCCGCCTGCGCCAGATGATCTTCGGGGGGGCAACCAGCCATGTCCTCGCCCATGCCACCATGCCGATGCTGATGGCGCACTGACAGCATCGGTCGCTCCCTGATAGCGCGCAATTGATTTGTGCGCATACGAACCCGATGCCACCCTGCGCGTTGTCGAAGCGCTTTCCGCCGCAATGGGGGAAGCGTTCGGCCCGGTTCAGAGAACCGGGACGGCTCCACCGCGAGGCATTTCATGACACGACGGATCATCACGGTCGGCACGCTGTGCCTCGGCCTCCTCTCGGGCCTGCCGGCAACGACCTCCTCCGTCCTCGCCGATCCCGCGGTGGTTCGCGTCCGGGGCACGATCGAGTCCGTCGAGGGCGACCATGTGACGATCAAGCCCCGGATCGGACAATCCGTATCGGTCAAGTTCGCCGATGCGATGAAGGTAGCGGCCGCCAGCAAGGCCGAGATCGGCGACATCAAGCCCGACAGCTATGTCGGCACCGCCGCGACGCCTCAGGCCGACGGGACCCTTAAGGCCCTCGAAGTCGCGGTCTTCGCTCCGAGCATGCGCGGGACCGGCGACGGTCATTATCCGTGGGATCTCGAGAAGGAAAACACGATGACGAACGGCGCAGTGGGCGCGCTCACAGGCACTGCCGGCCGCACGATCACCGTGACCTATAAGGGCGGCGAGAAGACCATCACTGTCCCCGAGGACGTACCGATCGTCGCCCTGAACCCGTCGGACAAGTCCGTCATCAAGGTCGGCGCCCGCGTGGTGGCGATCACCAAGGCGGATGCAACCGGCGCGGTCGTGGCCGACCGGTTGATCGTCGGCGAGAACGGTACCGTCCCGCCGATGTGACCCGCGCCTCGGCGCGACTTTGATCGTCCGGGGCATCGGCGCAGCCCCGGCACCGAGGTGTGATTCCTGCCGCCTGCCTCGGGTACAACGACGCCGAACTCCCACGCCTGAGGGCACGCCATGCTCAAGTCCTTTCTGACGACGCTCACCTTGACGCTCGCCATGACGGCCACCGCCGCGCGGGCCGATGACATCACGCGCTATCGCGGGACCATCGAGAAGGTCGACGGGGCGGCCGTCACCATCAAGCCGCGCGTCGGGGAGTCGCTGACGGTGAGCATGGCGCCGGATGTGAAGGTGCTGGCGGCTTCCACCGGCAGGCTCTCCGACATCAAGCCCGACAGTTACATCGGCACGGCGGCGATCCCGCAGCCGGACGGAACGCAGAAGGCACTGCAGGTCACCGTCTTCGCCTCGTCCCTCCGCGGCACGGCCGACGGCCATTATCCGTGGGATCTCGGCTCCAACTCCACCATGACCAACGGCGCCATCGGAACGATCTCCGGCACCGAGGGTCGTAGCCTGCTGGTCAAGTATCAGGGCGGGGAGAAGAAGGTGACTGTACCGGAAGACGTGCCGGTGACCCAGGTTGATCCGGGCGACAAATCCATCGTCGTCGACGGGGCGAAGGTCGTCGCCTTCACCAAGAAGGGCGCCGATGGAAAGCCCTCCGCCGTGATCCTGATCGTCGGCCGCAACGGGACCGTTCCATCGATGTGACGGCGTTGTGCCCTCCCCTCTCTATGGGGGAGGGTACCGGCGGAGCAAATGGGAGTGGGCGGGGTACGCGAAACGCCGTTCGAGATGCATGTCAAAGGTCGAACACGCGATGTCACCGTCTGCCGCCGGCCACTCGCGCGTTGTGGTGATCCACCCCCTCCTTGTGCGCGTGACACATTGGATCAACGCGATCGCGGTGTTCTGTATGCTGTTCAGCGGGTGGGCGATCTATAATGCCTCTCCGCTCTTCCCCTTCGTGTTCCCGAAATGGGCGACTCTCGGCGGATGGCTCGGCGGGGCGCTCGCCTGGCACTTCGCGGCCATGTGGCTGTTCGCCCTGAACGGCCTCATCTACGCGCTCTACGGCCTACTCTCCCGTCACTTCGCGCGTTCGTTCCTGCCGGTGAGCCCGGCGGCGTTCTGGCGCGATGCCACGGCCGCCCTGAAGCTGCGCCTGACCCACCGGATCGGCCAGTACAACGCAGTGCAAAGGCTCGCCTATCTGGTGGCGTTCCTCCTCGGAATCCTGCTCCTCGCCTCGGGGCTCGCGTTGTGGAAGCCGGTCCAACTGCAGGGGTTGGCCAATCTCTTCGGCGGCTATGAAGCGGCACGGCGCGTCCATTTCCTCGCCATGTCCGGCCTCGTCGGCTTCATCTTGCTCCATCTCGCGCTGGTGATCCTGGTGCCGCGGACCCTCGTGGCAATGATCACCGGCCGCGCCCGTATCCCCGTCGATCCGGTGGAGGCACGCTCATGAGCCGTGAGGAGAACGAGGCGAAACGCCTGAGCGGGCTCCGCCGCGAGATCCAGCCGGAACTGGTGAAGCTGGAGCGCCGCCTGTTCCTACGCTCCGGCCTGTCGCTCGGTGCCCTGTCGCTGCTCTCGGGCTGCAACCTCTCCACCGGGGCCAACGGCACGGTGATCGACCGGGCGCTCTGGGCGATGTCGCGGGCCAACGACCGGGTCCAGGCCTGGCTGTTCGATCCGAACACCCTCGCACCGACCTATCCGGCGAGCATGATCGACACGCCGTTCCGCTTCAACGCCTACTACCCACCCGACAATATACCCGAGATCGACGAGGCGACGTGGAAGCTCGATGTCGGCGGCCTCGTGGCAGACAAGACACCCTGGACTCTACAAAGGCTGCGCGCCCTGCCGCAGGAGAGCCAGATCACCCGGCATATCTGCATCGAGGGCTGGAGCCAGATCGGCCAGTGGAGCGGCGTACCGTTGAGGTCTTTTCTCGAACGGGTCGGTGCCGACCTCACCGCGAAGTATGTCGGCTTCAAATGTGCCGACCGCTATTACGGCAGCCTCGACATGCCGAGCGCCCTCCACCCGCAGACCGTCCTGGCACTGGATTTCGGCGGTGTGCCGCTGCCCCTCGAATATGGCTATCCCCTCCGCGTGCGCGTGCCGACGAAGCTCGGCTTCAAGAGCCCCAAACACATCGTATCGGTCTTCGCGACCAATGATGATCCCGGCGGCTATTGGGAGGATCAGGGCTACAATTGGTTCAGCGGCATCTGACCCCGGGGCCCGGCGCGCTGGGGCCGGCGGTTGGTCCAGACATCGTCTCGGGCTCTAAAAGCACAAGCCTGCTCCAGCTTGATGAGCATGGGGGAGGATCTTTCCAGAAGCACCTGGACTTTGAAAATCCCTCTCGTTGACCCGGACGGGTCAGAATAGGCACATTACATCCGAGCCGTAGAGAACATCGTTTCTCCGCGAAATGCTTGCCAGGACTATCGTGTCCGGGCTCTGAGCTTCGATGGGATATCCGTGCCGAGCCACTTCGAGTCGCCCCCCGCCGATATCAACGCCTGTCCGGCAGCGATGAACGTCGCCGCCGCTGCAGAGCGGCCGGCAAGGCGGGCGCCGGACGGAGGGAAACTACGGCAGCGTCGCGGGCGCTGCTAGCGGTCCATAAATCCAGATCCCGTCTCTGCCGCCGCCCCCTCGAGGCCGAGGCCGGCCGGATGACGGTCCTCCCACATAGAAGACGACGCCCGTAGGAGCGAGTGATGGTTCTCGGAGATCAGGTCGTGTTTGCGAGGCTCGATGTCGCCGAAGCACTCGGAATCTGGCGTCATGCCACCGGACGCATCGTCGATGTCTTTCCCGCCGCCGGTGGCGCCCAGGCCGTGGACGTCCACTTCGAAGGCCACGGCCTGCTCGTGGGCTACATCGCGACGCTGTTCCAGCGCGTCGGCTGATCCCAGACTCTTCGATCACGACAGGGCTCGTCCGAGCCCGCCCAGGACGCGAGACATATGACTGCCGGTGCCCAAGCCTCGCGCCGTTCCGGCGATCATCCGAACAGCAACATCCTGCGCCCGCCTCTGCGCAACGTGAGCCGGACCACGGCGGAATCCGACGTCTGGAACGCCATGCGCGCCGAGGCCGAGGCCGCGCTTATTGAGGAGCCGCTCTATGCCGGGATCATCCAGGCCACGGTCCTCGACCAGCCGAACCTGATCCACGCCTTCGCCTATAGGCTCGCCCACCGTCTCGGCGACGGTGATCTCGCCCGCCTTTCCACCCGCGACCTCTGCCTCTCGGCTTTCCAGGCCG
The DNA here is from genome assembly GCF_054817845.1 of Methylobacterium sp. CM6241. Classification (NCBI taxonomy): domain Bacteria; kingdom Pseudomonadati; phylum Pseudomonadota; class Alphaproteobacteria; order Hyphomicrobiales; family Methylobacteriaceae; genus Methylobacterium; species Methylobacterium sp. CM6241. Next base: position 1,603,860 of record NZ_CM139246.1, on the reverse strand, counting down.
ATCCTTACGCGGGCGACCATGCGGTGCGCGACCTCGTCGCCATCCGCGAGCGCGACCCCACCTGCCGGCGCTACCTCGACCCCTTTCTGTTCTACAAGGGTCTTGCCGCCCTGGAGGGCTACCGCGTCGCCCATTGGCTCTGGCACCAGGGCCGCGTCACCCTCGCGCTGCATATCCAGAGCCGAATCTCCGAGGTGTTCGGAGCCGATATCCACCCGGCCGCGCGAATCGGCTCGGGGGTGTTCATCGACCACGCCACCGGGGTCGTCATCGGCGAGACCACGGTGATCGCCGATGACGTCTCGATCCTGCAATCGGTCACCCTCGGGGGCAACGGCAAGGAAAGCGGCGACCGGCACCCCAAGATCGAACGCGGGGTTCTACTCAGCGTCGGAGCCAAGGTGCTGGGCAACATCCGCGTCGGCGAAGGCGCGAAGGTCGCCGCCGCCGCTGTGGTGCTGCACGACGTTCCCTCCCACACCACTGTGGCGGGCGTGCCGGCCCGCGTCGTCTCACGGATCGTCACGGCCGAAGATCCCGCACAAAGCATGGATCAGTTCTTCGGCGACGGGATCTAGCGAAACGATTTTTCAGCTCTTGGTTTTCGCCGAACCCCCTCGGGGTGGATTAAAAATCTCTCGATTTGGCAAATGAGAGATCGGCATTGTCATATAAGTCAGCGAATAGAATATCCGATCTATGATATCCAAAAAATATAGAAATTAATTCCGTTGACCCGTTTCTGTAACAAGAGTTAGACACAGCCCATCCCTGCAGCGACGCTTTGTCTGATGCAGCGGATTATGGGCAAGATCAGCCCAAGATCATTCAATGGCGAAAGCGGACGCGCGACTGGTGCGGTTCCGATGCGGTCTTGCCGCGTCGCGGCTGATCGCTGCCTCCTGCCGGAATACGGAGATAAACCCCGATGAGTGGACCCGGTCTGAGCGTGAGCGCCTCGGCGGCACGCAATCTCGCGACGGCGACCGTCACTTCGGTCCAGAACGCGGCCAATACGCCACGCTGGTTCCATCGCCTGCTGCCCTTCGTCGACGTCGCCGGCGGTGTCTACCGGGTCAACCGCCGCGCGGTGGTGCTGGCCAAGCCCGGCCGCATCGAACTCGCCACTGACGGCGGCACCCGCACCGTCCGCCCGGCCTCCCTGCGCAGCGTCCCGCTGTTCAGCCGTCTCGGCGACAACGAGTTGTCGGCCCTCGCCTCCAAGTTCACCGTCTCCCAGCACAAGGCGGGCGACGTCATCGCCGAGGAAGGCTCTACCGGCCGCAGCCTCACCGTCGTGGCCGAGGGCACCGTCGAGCTGACCCTGTCGGGCCCGTTCAAGAACCGCCTGCGCCAGGGCCTCGCCACCGGTGGCGACTATTTCGGCGACAGCGACCTCGTGAGCGAGAACGCCCCCGCCCCCGCCGTGAAGGCGCTCTCGGCGGTGACGCTCCTCACCCTCGATCGCTCCGCCATCGAGGACGAGGGCATCCGCTCGCGCATCTCCCAGTTCGTGGAAGAGCGTGACCGCCTCAAGGGCCACACCAACAGCGAGGGCGAGCAGGGAATCGAGCTTCTGGCGGTCCATACCGGCGAGCCGCGCCTGCCCACGACCTTCGTCGATTACGAAGTGAACCCGCGCGAGTACCACCTCTCCACGATCCAGACGATCCTCCACACCCATACCCGCGTCACCGATCTCTATTCCAACGAGATCGACCAGCTGCGCGAGCAGATCCGCCTCACGGTCGATGCCGTGAAAGAGCGGGAAGAGTGGGAGCTCTTCAACAATTCCGAGTTCGGCCTGCTCCACGAAGTCAGCCAGCGCCAGCGCATCCCCACCCGTGGCGGCCCGCCCACCCCGGACGATCTCGACGAGCTGCTGACCCTGGTCTGGAAGAAGCCCGCCTTCTTCGTGGCCCATCCCCGCGCCATCGCGGCCTTCGGCCGTGAAGCCACCCGCCGCGGCGTGCCCCCGGTGGTGATCCACCTGTTCGGCTCGCCCTTCCTCACCTGGCGCGGCGTACCGATCGTGCCCAGCGACAAGCTCCCCATCGACATCGACCCGGTGACCGGCGCCCAGACCACCTCGATCCTGCTGCTCCGCGTCGGCGAAGGCGAACAGGGCGTGGTCGGCCTGCAGAAGTCCGGCGTCACCGGCGAGATCGAGACCGGCCTGTCGGTGCGCTACATGGGCACCAACGACCATTCCATCGCCTCGCACCTCGTGACCCGCTACTTCTCGGCCGCAGTGCTGGTGGAAGACGCCATCGCACGCCTCGATAACGTGCTGCTGGGCAACTACCATGACTACGCCTAACGCGCCGGGCCTCCCCACGGGCAGTCTCCCTACGGGGGTGTTCGGCGACACGGCGCATGCGGATCTCGTCGGGCGCCTCGCCCGCGAGATCTACGGTCAGGGTCAGGCGGCGTCCGCGCCCCTGACCCCCACCCTGCCGCAGACGCCGCAAGCGCCGCAGGCCACCCCACAGCTGCCGCAGGCCCTGGAGAATGCGCCCCAGGGCTTCGGCCACCCGATCGCCCCCCAGGCCTTCGCCCCCAAAGCGGATCTCGGCACGCCGTCGATCCCCTCGGGCTCAGCGCCGTCGGGCCTTCAGCCCGACGCCTCGGCGCTGGCCGCCCGCTCGTTCGGTGCACCTCCGGTCGGCCTTCCCGGCCTAACCGGTCCGGGCTTCGCGCAGCCTTCGGCGTTTCCCTCGGTCCATCCCGAGGCGCACGCTCCCCGTGGGGGCCTACCCGAGTTCTTCGTGCCGAGCGTCGCCGATGTCGCCGCCTTCCTCCCAGGCGGCCACGATCTCCACGCCACGATCGCCAAGGACCACCCGCGCGCCAATGCCTTCGCGCATGGGTTCGCGCCGTCCCTGGTGCCGGAAGCGCCCGTTCATCGGGGCCAGAACGCCTCGCATCAGGACGCCTCGCAGGAGACAGTCTCCCGCGCCGGCCGGACTTCTCCGAATGCAGGTCGGAAGGTGGAGATCGCCGACGAGCCGTTCTCGTCGGGCGAGTACTACTTCCTGACCGACCGCAGCCGGACGGGCAACGCCGCGCCTGCCCCGTCGCATCCCCAAGAGCCTCGCCCCGGCCATGCGCCCCATGTCTCGTCGCAGGGCTCCAGCCCGGTGGCGGCCCCCTTCGACGTGGAGCGGGTGCGCAAGGACTTCCCGGCCCTGCACCAGAGCATCAACGGGCATCCGCTGGTCTGGCTCGACAATGCGGCCACCACCCACAAGCCGCAGAGCGTCATCGACGCGACGTCCGAGTTCTACGCCCGCCACAACTCGAACATTCACCGGGCCGCTCACACCCTTGCGGCGCGCTCCACGGACTTGTTCGAGGGCGGGCGCGAGAAGGTGCGTCGCTTCATCAACGCCGCCTCGACGGACGAGATCATCTTCCTCCGGGGCACCACCGAAGCGATCAACCTCGTCGCCAACTCCTACGGTCGCGCCAATATCGGCCCGGGCGACGAGATCATCATCTCGACCATCGAGCATCACGCCAACATCGTCCCCTGGCAGCTCCTCACCCAGGCGACCGGGGCGACCCTGCGCGTGATTCCCGTGGACGATCGCGGCGAGATCATCTTCGAGCAGTTCGCGACCCTCCTGTCGGGCCGCACCAAGATCGTCTCGATCACCCATGTGGCCAACGCTCTGGGCACCATCAACCCGGTCCGTGAGATCATCGCCCTGTCGCATGCCTACGGGGTGCCGGTGCTGGTGGATGCGGCGCAATCGTCGCCGCACATTCCCCTGGACGTGCAGGCGCTGGACGCCGACTTCCTCGTCTTCTCCGGGCACAAGGTGTTCGGGCCGACGGGCATCGGCGCCCTGTACGGCAAGCGCGCGCTGCTGGAGGCGATGCCTCCGTGGCAGGGCGGCGGCCACATGATCGAGGACGTCACCTTCTCGAAGACGGTCTACAAGGGCGTTCCCGAGAAGTTCGAGGCGGGCACGCCGGACATCGCGGGAGCGGTCGGGCTCGGCGCGGCTCTGGACTACCTCGAAAGCGTCGGACTTCCCGGCATCGCGGCCTACGAGCACGACCTGCTCGAATACGCGCAAGCCGGGCTCGCCGAAGTAAAGGGCCTGCGCCTGATCGGAACCGCGCGACAGAAAGCCAGCGTCATGTCCTTCGTCATCGACGGGCATGACAACGAAGCGGTGGCCAAGCACCTCGACGCCCGCGGCATCGCCGTGCGCTCGGGCCACCATTGCGCCCTGCCGGCCCTGCGCCGCTTCGGCGTCGACCAGTCGGTGCGCGCCTCGCTGGCCTTCTACAACACCCGCGCGGACGTCGACGCCTTCCTAAAGGGGCTCCACAGCCTGCCGCGCCGGTAGCGTCGGGATCCGAGAACGCGGCGTGACATCATTCGGCCCGGTCGGTTCTCCGACCGGGCCGAATGCATGTGCGTCTTACCTGCCGGATGCCGCAGCGGTGAAGCGGTGGAGCAGCATCCCCACAACCATCGCGGCAACGAACCCAATGACCTGAGGCAGGCCCAGGGTCAGGCCGACGAGGGCAGGGCCGGGGCAGAGGCCGACGAGGCCCCAACCGATGCCGAACAGAACGGCGCCCGCGATGAGGCTCACCGTGATCGGGCGGTTGCGGGGAATCTCGAAACGCTGCGCGAGAACGGGTTTGCGCATCCGCGACACGAGCAGGTAGCCGAGCGCCGAGACGGCGACCGCGCCGGCCAGCACGAAGGCGAGGCTCGGATCCCAGGCGCCGGCCACGTCGAGGAAGCCGAGAACGCGCGCCGGGTCCATCATGCCCGACAGAGCGAGGCCGCATCCGAAGAGGAGGCCGGCGAGCAAGCCCACCGAGGCGCGCAGGGTTTCCATCACCATCCTCCGTGGCGGACGAAAAACACCGTCGCGGCGGCGGCGGCCATGAAGGTCGCCACGGCCGCGATGGAGCGGGGCGACAGCCGGGCGAGGCCGCAGACGCCGTGGCCGCTGGTGCAGCCCCCGCCCAGCCGCGTCCCGTAGCCGACGAGGAGGCCGCCGAGGACGATCAGGCTCCACGGCGCGTCGAGCTGCACGACGGGCCATGCACCGAAGGCGAGGCGATACAGGACCGGGCCGAGGAGCAGGCCGGCGAGAAAGGCCCAACGCCACGGCGTGTCCCGGCTCAACGGCATCACTGCCCCGGCGGTAATGCCGCTGATTCCGGCGATGCGACCGTTGAGGATGAGGAGCAGGGCGGCGGAGGTCCCGATCAGGGCACCACCGGCTAAGGCAGACAGGAAGGTACTCATGCCCGGCCACCGGCCCACCCGGAGGCGATTTGGCGGGAACCTCGCAATCCCGGCCTGGAACGACCGGCGCCGGCCGGTGACGGATCTGTTGCCATGGGTTTGAAAACTCGATGAGAGGCGGCTCGCCGTCTCAAGGAGAGGTCGAGCCGGCGAGCGCCGCTGTCAAGACAGTATTCCCGGGCTCGCTTGCCGATCGCCCCCAGGCCTGGAGATACAGGAGCCTCATCTCCGGAATCCCCGTTTCATGGTCCGCCGAGCCCCGCACCCGCCGGACCGTCCCTGCTCGTCGTGCCGGCCTCAGGCGGCCCGGACGGTCGCCAGGAACCGCTTGACCTCGGCGGTGAGGTGCTCGGATTGATGCGAGAGTTCCGATGCGGAGGCCAGGACCTGGTTGGCCGCGGCTCCGGTCTCCTCGGCGGCGCTGGCCACGCCCGAGATGTTGCTCGTCACTTCGCTGGTACCCGTCGCGGCCTGGGACACGTTGCGGACGATCTCCTGGGTCGCGGCTCCCTGCTCTTCCACCGCCGCGGCGATCGTCGTGGCCACGGCGTCGATGTCGCGAATGCGCGTGGTGATGGTGGCGATCGCCGAGACCGCCTGCCCGGTCGCCCCCTGCATCTGGGTGATCTGCTCGGAGATCTCCTGCGTCGCCCGCGCGGTCTGGCCCGCCAGCTCCTTCACCTCCGTGGCCACCACCGCGAAGCCGCGTCCGGCCTCTCCGGCGCGGGCCGCCTCGATCGTGGCGTTGAGCGCCAGCAGGTTCGTCTGGCTCGCGATGTTCGAGATCAGCACGACGACGTCGCCGATGCGTGCGGCGGCCTGGCTCAGGGTCTGGACGAGGACCCCGCTCTGATCGGCCTCGACGACGGCACGCTGGGCGAGATCGGCCGACCCGCTCACCTGGCGGGCGATCTCCTGGACCGAGACGCCGAGTTCCTCGGCGGCGGCGGCGACCGTGTTGACGTTGGTGGCAGCTTCCTCGGCCGCGGCGGCCACGGTGGTGGATTGGCTCGCGGTCTCGGTGGCGGTGGAGGTCATGGTCTGCGCCGTCGCCTGCAATTCCGTGGCCGAGGACGAGACCATCCCGACGATCCCACCGATCGCCGCCTCGAAGGAATCCGCCATCTGAAGCATCCCGAGCTTGCGCTGCTCTTCGGCCGCCAGACGGGCCTGGACGGTCTCGGCTTCCAGGACGCGTGCCTGGATGATGCCGTCCTTGAACACCTGCACTGTGCCGGCCATCGTTCCGACCTCGTCGCGGCGATCCTGGAGGGTGACCTCCGTGGTGACATCGCCCAAGGCTAGCCGGCCCATAATGCCGGTGAGGCGTCCGATCGGCCGGGTGACGCCGACGATGACGACGAGGATCGCGACGATCATTCCCAGGCCGAGGCCGAGGCCGTTGATGAGGACCAGAGCGTGACGTGTCGCATTGGTCTGCGCGGTCAGGTCGGCGGCGGCATGGCCCACGAACTGCTGGAGATCGTCGGAGAGCTTGGCAATGGAGCCGGTGATTTGCGAGTAGATGGGATCGATCTTGTCATGGGCGACTGCCAAGGCCCTGGCGCGATCGTTCTTACGCGCTAGATCACGCACGTCTGTGGTCTGTCGGATATAGTTTTCGATCATGGTCGATTGCTCGGCCAGCCGCGCGGTGAATTTGGGAGCCTGCTCGTGAAGGAGCTTGAAAATGGCTCTGAGCCTTTCCGCAGCAACGTCGAAATTCGCGGAGGCCTCGTCCATTTGCTTCGGGTCCGTCTCGGCGATCAGCCGATAGACGTTGTAGTTGAGTTCGACGACGTGTCGGTTGGCTCGCCGCAAACTGGCAACCGCACGAGTCTCCCGCACGATGAACGAAGTGTAAGCATCATCGATTGCTGTCATGCGCGCTTCCGCATACCAGACGCAGCCGCCGACGATCATACCAATGAGCGCGATGACTGCACAAATCTTGTGAAGTATTTTGAAGCTTCCGAGATTCATATCAGTACCTACAATTGATATTGATATGAGATATCCCAAAAGAATGTATCTTTTATTACTATAGGCCCTGACGCTAACAATATGACTGGATATTAAGCGGTCCTTTACCTTGCCCGGCGGTCTGTCGGCATCCTTTGCGAAGTGGCGGATGGCAAGGAGGCGGCCCTTGGATCTCCCAGCACCTCGCCTTCTGGGGCCGTTCCCGGCGAGGAGGCCATTCACCGCGAAGCGCCGGTTGCTTCGGCAAGAGCGGACAGGACAGCATTCATCGGGTGAATCCGGCCCCTCCCCATCGGCACATCCGAAACGCCCAGCACCGAGGATGCCGCACTTGACTGCTCGTGACGAACTCGTTGCCATGGCCCGGAGGATGCGACGCAGTTCGCGGTGAGCTCGGTCGACGGTCCCAACACGTCGGCGGCCGGCTGGGGCCGGATGGGGACATAGCCGAGGAGGTGAGCGATCCGGCCGCTCAGAACATTCCATTCGGATTGGCGGACGAATCCGGCAGGATCTGCAGCACGTCCCAGTGCTCGACGATCCTGCCGCCTTCATCGAGCCGGAAGATATCGATGGCCGCATAATCGTGGTCGCCCGGCCAGTGCTGCAGGCAATGCAGCACCACGAGATCCCCCTCGGCGACCGCCCGCTTCACCTCCACCCGCTTGCCCGGCCATTCACGCGCCATGCGCTCGAAATAGGCGATGAAGCCGTCCTTGCCATTCGCCACATGCGGATTGTGCTGGATGTAGTCGTCGCCCCCATAACGCTCGATGGCTTCGCGCGGCCGACACTCGTCGAACATCAACCGATAGAAGGCGATCACATTCGCTTTGTTCTGCTCCAGGTCGGTCATGTTGTCCCCTGAGCGAGGCGGATTCCAATCGAGAAAGGAGGCCCGCCTTTCTCGATACCATCCATCACGCCCTCGCGACCATGACCAGCCACCCGGCCCGGCCGTCAGTGACGGTCAGCCGACGCCGCCATCGCCTGGTCGAGGACCCGCGCGACATGGAGCGCTTCGAGCCCGAGGCCGTCATGGATCTGGTGGCGGCAGCTGGTGCCGTCGGCCACGACGAGATCGTCGGGGCCGGCCTTGCGCAGGGCCGGGAACAGCGAGAGCTCGGCCATGGCGAGCGACACGTCGATGGTCTCGGCGCCGTATCCGAAAACGCCCGCCATGCCGCAGCAGCTCGACTCGATGACCCGCACATCGAGCCCCGGCACCGCGCGCAGCACCGTCTCCACCGCGCCCATGGCGGCGAAAGCCTTCTGGTGGCAATGGCCGTGCAGATGAGCGACGCGTCCGCCCTGGTCCGCCAGAGGCAGGGCGATCCGCCCGGCATCGAGATCGACGGCGAGCAGCTCCTCGAACAGCAGGCTCGCTTTGCTCAGCTCCCCCGCCTCCGGGCCGGGGAGCAGGGACGCGAACTCGTCCCGGAAGGTCAGCAGGCAGGAGGGTTCGAGCCCGACGATCCGGGCGCCCGCCCGGATGAAGGGCAGCAGCGTTGTCAGCGTGCGGCTTGCCTCCTCGCGGGCCCTGTCGGTTTGACCGGAGGCGAGATAGGTGCGGCCGCAGCAGAGGGGGCGGCGTCCACGGTTGGGGAAGACCCGATGCAGACGGTAACCGGCGGCGATCAGCACACGCTCTGCCGCTTCCAGGTTCTCCCGCTCGAAGGCGCGGTTGAACGTGTCGCCGAACAGCACGATGTCGCGGAAATCCCCGGTCACGTCGCCGGGATGGGCCGGCTCGCCCTGCTCGACCCAGGGCCTGCGCCAGCGCGGCAGGGTGCGCCGCGCCGAGAGCCCGGCGACCCGCTCCGACAGCCGCGCCAAGGCGGGCACCCGATCGCGCAGGTTGAGGAGCGGCGCCAGCCAGGCGGCGGTGCCGGCATAGAGCGGCAGGGCCGCCACCAGCCGTTCCTTCAGGGGTAGGCCGTGGCGGGCATGGTAATGGTGCAGGAACTCGACCTTCATCTTCGCCATGTCGATGCCGGTGGGGCATTCGCGGCGGCAGGCCTTGCACGAGACGCAGAAATCCAGCGTCCGCTTCATTTCGGGGCTGGTGAAGGCGTCCTTGCCGAGCTGGCCCGAAATCGCCAGCCGCAGGGAGTTCGCCCGGCCACGGGTGAGGTGCTGCTCATCTTTCGTGGCCCGGTAGGACGGGCACATCGCCCCGCCCGCGAGCTTCCGGCAGGTGCCGTTGTTGTTGCACATCTCGACGGCGCCGCCGAAGCCACCCCATTCCGACCAGTCGAGGGCGGTCTTTTTCGGCTGGCTCACGGAATAGCCCGGCTGGAACCGCATCAGCGAGCGGTCGTCCATCTTGAGCGGCCGGACGATCTTGCCGGGGTTGAGCCGGTTCTCCGGGTCGAACCTGTCCTTCACCTGTTCGAAGGCGCGGGTCAGGCGTTCGCCGAACATCGGCGCGATGTATTCCGAGCGCGAGATGCCGTCGCCATGCTCGCCCGAATAGGAGCCCTTGAAGCGGCGGACCTGTTCGCTCGCGGCCTCCGCGATGGCGCGCATCTTGGCGACGTCCCCGCCCTGCTTCATGTCGAGGATAGGGCGCACATGCAGACAGCCGACGGAGGCATGGGCGTACCAGGTGCCGCGCGTGCCATGGCGGGTGAACACCTCCGTCACCGCGTCGGTGTAATCCGCGAGATGCTCCAGCGGCACCGCGCAATCCTCGATGAAGGAGACGGGCTTCGCATCCCCCTTCATCGACATCATGATGTTGAGGCAGGCCTCGCGTACCTCCCAGACCGATTTCTGGCGGATCGGCTCCGGCACCTCCACCACGGCGTCCACATGGCCGTTATCGGCCATACAGGTATCGAGGCGCTTGAGGTCGCGCATCAGTGCGTCCCGGTCGTCGCCGGCGAATTCCACCAGGAGCAGACAATTCGGCGTGCCACGGGTGATGTCGGCCAGCGTCGCCCGGAACATCGGGATGTCGGCGCCGAGCACCAGCACGTTGTTGTCGACGAGCTCCACCGCCACGGGATCGAGATCGACGATGGCCTTCGTCGTCTCCATGGCGGAGCGGAACGACGGGAAGTGGCAGACGCCCATGACCCGGTGCGTCGGGAGGCGCGACAGCTTCAACGTCACGCTGGTGGTGGCCGCCAGCGTCCCCTCCGAACCGACGAGGAGATGGGCGAGGTTCGGCCTCGCCTCGATCAGCGCATCGAGATTGTAGCCGCCGACCCGGCGCTGCACGCGCGGGTACATGCGCAGGATCTCGTCGCGCTCGGATTCGGCGAGAGCCCGCATGGCGGCGGCGAGCTCGCCGGCCCGCCGCGAGCCGGTGACGCCCGTCGCCTCGTTTCCGGTGAGGCCGAAGCCGAAAGGCTCGCCGTCATGGAACAGAGCCTCCATCCCGAGCACGTTGTCGCTCATCTTGCCGAAACGCAGGGAGCGCGCGCCGCAGGAATTGTTGCCGGCCATGCCGCCTATGGTGCAGCGGGTGGCGGTGGAGGGCTCCACGGGAAAGAACCAGCCGTCGGCCTTCACCCGCGTGTTCAACCGTTCCAGCACCATGCCGGGCTCGACGGTGATCGTTCCGGCTTGCGCGTCGTAGGCAATGATCCCGTTGAAATGGCGCGAGCAATCGACCACGAGGCCGCGCCCGATGGGCTGGCCGTTCTGGGAGGTGCCGCCGCCGCGTAGGATCACCGGCACATCGTGCTCGGCCGCGATCTTCAGGGTCGCTGCGATGTCGGCGGCGCTGCGGGGCAGGACCACCCCCGCCGGCATGATCTGGTAGATCGAAGCGTCGTTGGAATAGCGCCCCCGGGTGAAGGCATCGAACTTCGCCTCGCCGGCGAGGGCTTCGGCGAGGCGGCGCGGAAGGCCGGCGCCCTGGCGGTTGGCGGCGCGCGGACTGACCGGCCCCGGCCCCGCGACAGGCGAAGGGGCGCGGTTCGGGCCGGTGGCGGGCTCAGCCGTTGCGGTCATGATCCATCGTCCTCGTGGGAGTGCCGTCGGCCGGCTTCAAAGCGATGCAGGTTCCGGTAGGGTGGCGGGATCGTCCCGACCGGCTAGAATGGCCCGCACGGATTGCATGCAAAACAGGGCCGGCAGATGATCGATTTGTATAGCGATACGCAGACGCGGCCAACGCCCGGCATGCGCGACGCCATGGCACGCGCGGAGGTCGGCGACGAGCAATCCGATTCCGATCCGACGACCCTGGCCTTGTGCGAGCGCGTCGCTGACCTGCTCGGCATGGAAGCGGGGGTGTTCATGCCCTCGGGCACGATGTGCAACCTCGTCTCGATCCTGGTCCAGACCCGCCCCGGCGACGAGATCGTGGTCGACGACCAATCCCATATCTACAACACCGAGGCCGCCGGCTCGGCGGCCATTGGCGGCGTCTCGGTGAAGGCCTTGGCGACCCCGGCCGGTCTCTATACGCCCGAGGCGTTCGAGGCGGCGATCCGCCCACCCGCCCGCACGGCGCCGCGCTCGGCCCTGGTCTCGGTGGAGCAGACCACGAGCTTTTCGGGCGGCTCGGTCTGGCCGCTCACCGACATGCGCCGCATCCGCGACCTCGCCCATCACAGGGGCATGAAGGCGCATATCGACGGGGCGCGCCTGCTCAACGCGGTGGCCGCCACCGACATCTCCGCCAGGGATTATGCCAAAGGCTTCGACAGCGCCTGGATCGACCTGAGCAAGGGCCTCGGTTGCCCGGTCGGCGCCGTTCTGTGCGGCTCGTCGCACTTTATCATCGAGGCGTGGCGGTGGAAGTACCGGCTCGGTGGCGCCATGCGTCAGTCGGGCATCCTCGCTGCGGCCGGCCTCTACGCTCTTGATCACCATGTGGACCAGCTGGAACTCGACAATGCCAATGCCGGTGAGTTGAAGGCCCGCATCGCTGGCGCGCCCGGCCTCGCCATCGCGCCCGATGCGGCCCAGTCCAACATCCTGTGCTTCTCGGTGGAGCCGCTGGGCATCACCGCAACGGCCTTTGCCGAAGCCTGCCTCGCCGAGGGTATTCGCATCCGCGCCATCGGGCAGCATCAGATCCGCGCGACCACCCATCTCGACGTCAACCGGGCCGGAATCCTGGAAGCGGCGGAAGTGATCCAGGCCCAAGCCGAGCGATTTCACGGCGAGCGCCGCTGAACCGCCATCACGACGCGGCGGAGGCATCGTCCGGCGGAGGCGCCGTCTCCCGCCCTTCCGCCGCACGGCGCTTGTTTCGCAGGTGCCTGAACAAAATATCGCTGAGCTCGCTGCCGGCGCGCCGGCGCAACGCATCGAGAATTTCCTCGTGCTCGCGCATCGCCTCGCCCCAGCGGTCTCGGTTCTCGTCCAGATTGGCGGAGTAGCGCACACGGCGCAGGCGCCCCGCGAAGTTGGCGTAGCTCGTCCGCAACGGCTCGTTATCGGCCGCCTGAACGATCCGGTCGTGAATCGCCTGATTGCAGGCAAAGTAGCCATGCAGATCGCGCCGCATGTAGCTGCTGTACATCTCGTGATGGAGACGCTCAATCTCCGCATAGGCTTCCGGCGTGATCTTTTCGCAGGCTAGGCGCCCGGCCAAGGCCTCGAGACCACCCATCACGTCGAACAGGTCCACCAGTTCCTCGGCGCCGAGCTGGCGCACCCGCGCGCCCCGGTTCGGCAGAAGCTCGATCAACCCCTCGGAGGCCAGCACCTTCAGCGCCTCTCGCAAGGGCGTGCGCGAGATGCCGAAATGCTCGCAGAGCATGCGCTCCGGCACCCGTGCGCCAGCGGCGAGATTGCCCTCGACGATGTAGTCCCGCAGGCGGGCCAGAAGCTCGCCGTGGAGGGATTTCACGAGTGATGGGAACGCGGGGAAACGCGCTCCGTCGATCGCGGCGAGGCCGGCATCGGCCTCCGGCTCTGTGACAGGGTCAAGCACCATAATGCGAACTTAGCAGCCGAAAGCGCGGAGGTCGAGGATGGATGTCCGCATAATAGTTCTTGCCCTCTCAAAAAATGAATGCAATTTTCCGCCCCGTTACCTCTTGAAGCATCGATCCGGGGTACAGCTTTCCCTCGACGGGCCATCGCGGAGATCTCGATGACGACACGGACCGGACGCCATTTCCTGCATATTCCGGGCCCCAGTCCGGTACCCGAGCGCGTCCTGCGGGCCATGGACATGCCCGTGATCGACCATCGCGGTCCCGATTTCGCCGAGCTTGGCAAGGCGGTGCTAGAAGGCGCCCAGGCCGTCTTCCAGACGCGCTCGCCGGTGATCATCTATCCGGGTTCCGGCACAGGCGCTTGGGAATCCGCCATCGTCAATACGCTCTCGGCGGGCGACCGGGTATTGATGTTCGAGACGGGCCATTTCGCCACCCTATGGCGACAGATGGCGGCGCGCTGGGGCATCGAAGTGGAGTTCGTCCCCGGCGACTGGCGCCGCGGGGTCGATCCGGCGCGGGTCGAGGCGATCCTGGCCGAGGACCGCGCTAAGTCGATCAAGGCGGTGATGGTGGTCCACAACGAGACCTCCACCGGGGCCACGAGCCGGATCGCGGACATCCGCAAAGCCATCGACCGGGCGAACCACCCTGCTCTCTTCCTCGTCGACACGATCTCGGGTCTCGGCTCGGCCGAATACGCCCATGACGAATGGGGCGTCGACGTCGCTGTGAGTTGCTCGCAGAAGGGCTTGATGCTGCCGCCGGGTCTCGGCCTCGTCGCTGTGTCGGACAAGGCGCTGGCCGCAGCGAAGACGGCGACGCTACCGCGCTCCTATTGGGATTGGGAGGACATGCTGAAGCCGAATGCCGGCGGCTACTTCCCTTATACGCCCGCCACGAACCTGCTCTACGGCCTGCGCGAAGCCATCGCCATGTTGATGGAGGAAGGCTTGGCCCAGGTTTTCGCCCGCCATCAGCGTCTCGCCGCCGCCACGCGCGCCGCCGTGGAGGGGTGGGGCCTGGAGGTACTGTGCCAGGAGCCGTCCGAATTCTCGCCCGTGCTCACCGCCGTGGTGATGCCGGAGGGCCATGACGCGGATGCCCTGCGAAATCTGATCCTCGAGAAGTACGACCTCTCCCTTGGCACCGGCCTCGCCAAAGTGGCGGGCAAGGTCTTCCGCATCGGCCATCTCGGCGAATGCAACGACCTGATGCTGATGGCGGCGCTGTCGGGCGTCGAAATGGGCCTCAAGGCCGGCGGCGTCCCGCACACGCGCGGCGGCGTGCTGGCGGCCATGGACGCCCTGCGCTCCGGTATCGACGATTGAGTAGCGGGTCCCCTCCCCCTTGTAGGGAGGAGAGCCGCGCCGATCATACCAACCACGCGTGATCCCACAAACAACCGGTGATCAAACCGGGGCGGGTGGCGCGCTCAACCCGAGGAAACCCCGATGACGCCAGCCAAAAGACGCGTCTCAGCGTCGAACATGGTGCTGTTCCTGCTCTGCCTGATGTATTTCGTCACCTATCTCGACCGGGTGAACATCGCCACGGCGGGCGGCGAGATCATGAAAGATCTCGGGATGTCGAACACTCAGTTCGGCCTGATCCTGTCCGCCTTCGCCTATCCCTATGCCATCTTCCAAGTCATCGGCGGATCGGTGGGTGACAAGTTCGGCGCGAGGCGCACGCTCCTCGTCTGCGGCCTGATCTGGGCCTCGGCGACGATCCTGACTGGAATGGTGGGCGGCCTCATCAGCCTGTTCCTCGCCCGGGTGCTCCTCGGCTTCGGTGAGGGAGCCACCTTCCCCACCGCCACCCGCGCCATGCAGAACTGGACCGCGCCAGGCAAGCGTGGCTTCGCGCAGGGCATCACGCATGCCTTCGCGCGACTGGGCAACGCGGTGGCGCCGCCCATCGTGGCCTTCCTGATCTACCAGTTCGGCTGGCGCCTCGGCTTCGTCATCTTAGGCGTGGCGAGCTTCGCCTGGGTCGTCGTCTGGTTCTGGTACTTCCGCGACGATCCGAAAGAACACCCGGCGATCACCCCGGAGGAACTCGCGGTCCTGCCACCTCCGAGCAAGGTCGGCGCCAAGCAGAACGTGCCTTGGGGCCGCCTCACCCGGCGCATGCTGCCGGTGACGCTGACCTATTTCTGCTACGGCTGGACCCTGTGGCTGTTCCTCGGCTGGCTCCCGAGCTTCTTCAAGCTCAACTACGGGCTAGACCTGAAAAATTCGGCCTTGTTCGCCTCGGGCGTGTTCTTCGCCGGCGTCGTCGGCGACACCCTGGGCGGCGTCTTCAGCGACCGCATCTTGAAGCGCACCGGCGATCTCAAGCTTGCCCGGCTCAGCGTCATCGTGGTCGGCTTCCTCGGCGCGGCGGCAAGCCTTACCGGCGTGTTCTTCACCAGGGACCTGACACTGGTGGCGTTGCTGCTCAGCTCCGGCTTCTTCTTCGCCGAACTGGTGATCGGCCCGATCTGGTCGGTGCCGATGGACATCGCACCGAAATATTCGGGTACTGCAGCGGGTCTCATGAACACCGGCTCGGCGGTGGCGGCGATCATCTCGCCGATCGTATTCGGAATGATCGTGGACATGACGGGGAGCTGGACCCTGCCCTTCGTCGGCTCCATCGGCCTCTGCCTCCTGGGCGCGGGCCTCGCCTTCACCATGCACCCGGAACGGCCGTTCGAAGAGGAACCGGTGGTACCGCTCGGGCGGGCCGTGCCGGCGGAGTAGTGCGATCCTAACTTCGCCGACTCGAGCCGAAGCGAGAGCGCATTCCCCTCTCCCCGCACGCGGGGAGAGGGTCACAGGCACCCCGTCGTGCCTGTGACGAGCGGAGCGAGGGTGAGGGGGCGTCGCCGGACGAGACTCCCCCGGAACCGCCCCCTCACCTTCGGCTGCCGCCTCGCCGCGCCGACGACGAGGTCGTCGCGGCCCTCTCCCCGCAAGCGGGGCGAGGAGATGCTCACGGCGATTCGTGTCCTCCTCGCGTAACGCCACCGCCGGCGGGCTACGCCCGGCCCCAGCGCAAAACAGGAAACGAGCACGATGGATCACTCCGTGCACGATGGCCCCCGTCCCCTCCCCCTCGCGGGCATCCGGGTTCTCGACGTGACGCAGGTGATGGCGGGGCCGTTCTGCAGCATGCTGCTCGCCGATCTCGGAGCGGATGTCATCAAGATCGAGCCGCCGGGCACGGGCGACCAGACGCGCGGCGCCATGGGGTTCAAGATGAAGGGGCCCGACAGCATGGGCTTCCTCAACATGAACCGGAACAAGCGCAGCGTTGCCCTGAACCTCAAATCCGATGCGGGGCGTGACCTTCTTCTCGATATGGCCGCCACTGCGGACGTGCTGGTCGAGAATTACCGGCCCGGCGTCATGGCACGCCTCGGCCTCGGATACGAGGCGATGCGCGCCCGCAATCCAGGACTCATCTATGCGAGCATCTCGGGGTTCGGCCAGTCGGGCCCCTGGGCGAAGCGCCCCGGCTACGACCTGATGGCGCAGGCGATGTCGGGGGTGATGAGCGTGACAGGTCATCCAGGCGGTCCGCCGGTCAAGGCCGGTGTACCCGTCGCCGATATCGGCTGTGCGTTGTTCACCGTCTACGCGATTCTTTCCGCCTATATCGGCCGGCAGGCCAGCGGCGAGGGCCAGTATATCGATGCCTCGCTCTTCGACGCGGCCTTGGCCTTCTCGATCTGGGACGTGTCGGAATATTGGGGGACGGGCCGGATCCCGCAGCCGCTCGGCACCTCCAACCGCATGAGCGCCCCCTACCAGGCGGTGCGCGCCTCCGATGGCTACTTCGTCA
Organism: Methylobacterium sp. CM6241; assembly: GCF_054817845.1. Classification (NCBI taxonomy): domain Bacteria; kingdom Pseudomonadati; phylum Pseudomonadota; class Alphaproteobacteria; order Hyphomicrobiales; family Methylobacteriaceae; genus Methylobacterium; species Methylobacterium sp. CM6241. The sequence continues at coordinate 1,586,859 of NZ_CM139246.1, read as the reverse complement.
TGGGGGCCACGAACCAGAAGCTCTGGCGCCTACTCTGTGATGTACTCGGCCGCGCCGAACTCTTCGAGGATAGCCGCTTCGTCGACATTCCCGCGCGGCTCGCCAACCGCGAGGAACTGATCGAGGAGTTGGAGCGGAGCTTTGCCGCCAGGACTGCCGAGGAATGGGTGTCCCTGCTCCTCGAAGCCGGCATTCCGGCCGGCCGCATGAACACCTATCCGGAAGCGTTCGAGAGCGAGCATGGCCGGCACCGGCAGATGCGCATCGAGGTTCCCCATCCGATCGAGGGCACGGTGCCGAATATCGGTTTCCCCGTGAAGCTCACCGGCACGCCGCAGCGCGCCCGCAGGCACGCGCCGCTCCTCGGCGAGCATACCGAGGACGTGCTCTCGGAATTCGGCCTCTCGACGGAGGAGATCGCGGCCCTGCGCTCGCGTGGCGCCTTCGCCGCCTGAGCGGGGTGCCGGCCCTCATATGCATATCGGACCCGTGTGAGGTGATTTGCGTGTGGGGCAACCCAGGCTTTGCCGGGCTCGCGGAGAATGGCAGAACCGCGCGGGCAAAGCCGCCTCCGGCGCCATGAAGGGAAGACGACATGACGGTGTCGAACGACGACGAGCTTGCCGGCCTGAAGCAGATCGGGCGCATCGTCGCCGACACCCTCGAGGCGATGGGTAAGGCCATCGAGCCCGGCATGACCACCCGCGAACTCGACGGGATCGGACGGCGGATCATGGAGGCGGCCGGAGCTCGCCCGGCACCGGAACTGGTCTACGCCTTTCCCGGAGCCACATGCATCAGCGTCAACGAGGAGATCGCGCACGGCATTCCGAGCGACCGCAGGATCAATCCGGGCGATCTCGTCAATATCGACGTGTCCGCCGAGAAGGATGGCTTCTTCGCCGATACGGGCGCGTCCTTCGCCGTGCCGCCGGTGACGCGGGCGGTGGAGCGACTGTGCAGAGACGGGCGCCGGGCGATGTGGACGGGATTGCGCCAGGTCGGGACCGGCAAGCCCCTGGCCGATATCGGCCGGGCCGTCGGAGCCTTCGCGCGGAAGAACGGCTACACCCTCGTCCGCAACCTCGCCAGCCACGGCGTGGGACTGTCATTGCACGAGGAGCCGACCGAGATCGCCACCTGGCCCGACGCCTCCGAGCGACGGATCATGCAGGAGGGGCTGGTCTTCACCGTCGAGCCGTTCCTGTCCCTCGGCGCGGAATTCGCCGAGGATGGCGACGATCCCTGGACCCTTTACAGCCAGCCGAAGGCGCTGACCGTGCAATACGAGCATACGGTCATCGCCTCGCGCAGCGGGCCGCTCATCCTCACCATGCCGGGGCAATAGAAGCCAGACACGGAGCAAGAGAAGCGAAGGCCGGCGGCACTGCGTCCAAACGGACCTTGCATGAAGACCGGACACGTCATAATCCCAAAGAAAGGCCAATGTTTACAGCAGATTAGACTGTTTAAAAACTATACTCGCCGCGAGAAGCAGGGAGGCTCCGGATGTCCGAAGGGAAGCCCTGTCACGTCGCGCACCGGTTCGCGGATCGATCGCCGCGTCATTCGAGGCCATTAAAGTGCCTTCTCGGAGGAGCCGGCGTGACCGGCCCGGGAGGATGGTTCCCAGGGTCCATGCCTATCCTCGCCGGGCAACCGGGCCGGGTGGCGCGGATCGCATGAGCGGGATCTGGTTCGAGGGAGCGTCCAGGGCGTGGCGCCGGGCGCGGCCCCTGCTGCCGTTCTTCTGCCTCTACATCACCTTCGGGACCACGCTCGGCTTCCTGGCCAGCGGAGCCCCGCTGATCCTGCGGGCACGCGGCGTCGAACTCGCCGAGATCGGCCTGCTGCAGCTTATCAACTTGCCTGTCGGTCTGACGTTTCTCTGGGCCGTCGCCATCGACAGGCTGCGCCTGCCCGGCCTGCCGCATCGCATCGGCTGGATCGCGCTGATGCAGGGCGCGACCATCGCATTGCTGCTGGTGCTGAGCCTGGGCGAGGCGTGGCCGCTCGGTCTCCTCCTCGGCCTCGCGGTGGCGACCTGCTTCTGCGTCGCCACCATGGACATCGCCCTCGAAGCTTTGGTGGTCGAGACGGTGCCCGCCGACCGGCGGCCCTTCGTGGCGTCGGCCAAACTCTCCGGTGCGTCGCTGGGCGGAATCGCCGGCGCGGGGCTACTGGTCGGGTACTACGACACGGTCGGCTGGCAGGCCGCCGTGCTGGGCATCGCCGGCCTCAACCTTCTCTGCCTGCTGCCGATGCTGCGCTACCCGGAAGTCCGGCTCCGCCGAGATACCGCTGAGGCGGAGCGCGTGGCAGCCCCGTTCGAACGCCTGCGTCTCCTGGCGCCACGCATCCTGGTCCTGGGCCTGTATTTCGCCGCCATGTTCGCCCTCTCCGGCCTGAACAATCTCGCCCTGCTGGATCTCGGGGCGCCGTTGCGGGAGGTCGGATTCGTCACCGGTTCTCTCTCGCCTGTCATCAACCTCGTCATGGCCCTGATCTCGGGCGTCCTCGTGCGACGGGTCGGGACCCTGCGGCTCATCACGGTCTCCGCGCTGGGCGTGATCGCCGGCGGCGGGTTGATGATCGCCAGCGCTGCCATCGGTTCGGCCACGCTCGCCATAGCCGCGACGATCCTCGGAATCGTCGGCGGCGGAGGGCTCGGAGTGCCGGTGTTCAACATGATCTATCGCTGGGCGCAGGGGCCTCGCCCCGCCACCGATTACGCGCTCCTGTTCGGGGCGGCATTCTTTGCCGCGATGCCCCTGCGCGTCGCCGCGCCGGCGCTCGCGGCGCATGTGGGCTGGCCGGGCTACTTTACCGCCGCGATCCTGTTCTACACTGTCGCCTTCGTCGCCCTGCGCGCGACGATCCGCCGGACCCTCGACGCCGATCGGGTCGCGGGGGTCGCATGATCGATCAACTCGCCGCGCTGGTTCCACCGTCGCTGTCGGCCTTCGGCTGCCGGATCGCCACGGCGCCGTCCGGGTCCGGCACCCGGCCGCTCTCGATCCTCACCAGCAAGGCCAGGTTCGACGAGGTGGTGGACGGGTTCGGAAGGGCATCAGGCGAAGGCTTCGAGACCGCCGACCGCCGCGCCCTCGTCTCGCTCTGGACGCAGTACTACCTCCCCGCCCTGATCATCCCCTACTTCACCGCGCTCAGCCGCCTCGGCCGTGCCCTGCCGATCGGGTTCGACCGGGTCGGCTTCGAACTCGACGAGAACGGCATCGTCTCCCGCTTCATCGTGGCGGAGGAGGACGACCGGCGCGCAGGCCCGGAGCCCGGGCTCGATCCCCTGATCGAAGAGCATCTGCGACCGTTCTTCGACCTGTGCCAGACCCATTACGGCCTCTCCCGCCATGTCCTCTGGTGCAATGCCGGCGTGACCGCCGATTTCGCCCTGCGCGAGTTGAGCCGTGACGCGGTTCCGGCCTTCTCGCGGGCCGAAGCATGCCTCGGCCGTTGCGGTGGCGATGCGTTCGGCCGCTGCCCGCTGGCCCAGGCTTTCCGAGGCGGCGAGGAGCGGCGGCGGCGGGTTTGCTGTATGCGCTACCGCATACCGGGCGTCCCCTCTTGCGGCGCCCTCTGCCCCGTCGATCACCTGACGAAAGCATCATGCTGAAGGACTTCCTCGCTTATTACCGCCCGCACCGGACCCTGTTCCTCGTCGATTTCGGCTGCGCGGTCCTGTCGGGCCTGCTCGAACTGGGCTTCCCCATGGCCGTGAAGGCCTTCGTCGATGTGCTGCTGCCGCGCCAGGACTGGCAGTTGATCGTGCTCGCCGCCCTCGGCCTCGGCGTGATCTACGTGGCCAATGCCGGCCTCATGGTGGTGGTGACCTATTGGGGGCACGTGCTCGGCATCAATATCGAGACGGAGATGCGTCGCCGTGCCTTCGATCATCTGCAGAAGCTCTCGTTCCGCTATTTCGATAACCAGAAGACCGGTCACCTCGTCGCCCGCGTCACCAAGGATTTGGAGGAGATCGGCGAGGTCGCCCATCACGGCCCGGAGGACCTCTTCATCGCGGTGATGACCTTGGTCGGCGCCTTCGCGCTGATGGTCTACGTCCACCCGCCGCTGGCCTTCCTGACCGCCGCCATCCTGCCGGTGATCGCCTTCGTCACACTCCGCTACGGCGGTCGCATGACACGGAACTGGCAGACGCAATACGGTCGTGTCGCCGCCTTCAATGCCCGGATCGAGGAGAATGTCGGCGGCATCCGCGTGGTGCAGGCTTTCGCCAACGAGCCGCACGAGCGGCGCCTGTTCGCCGCCGACAACCGGAAATACCGCGAGACCAAGCTCGAAGCCTACCGGATCATGGCCGCCAGCCTGTCGATCAATTATCTCGGCATGCGGCTCGTCCAGATCGTCGTGCTGCTGGGCGGCGCGGCCTTCGTCGTGCGCGGTGAGCTCTCGCCCGGTGGGTTCATCGGGTTCCTGCTGCTGGTGGGCGTCTTCTACAGGCCGCTCGAGAAGATCGGCGCCGTCGTCGAGACCTACCCGAAGGGAGTCGCGGGCTTCCGGCGCTACGCCGAGCTGCTCGCCACCGAACCCGACATCGTCGACCGCCCCGGCGCCGTCTCCGTGCCGGCGCTGAAGGGCGACATCCGCTTCGAGGAGGTGAGTTTCGGCTACACCGCCGGACGGCCCGTCCTGACGGGGCTCGATCTTGACATCGCGGCCGGGGAGACCGTCGCTTTCGTCGGCCCGTCCGGGGCCGGCAAGACGACGTTGTGCTCCCTCATTCCGCGGTTTTACGAGGTAGAGAGCGGGCGCATCACCGTCGACGGCATCGACATCCGCGACCTCACCCTGGCCTCCCTGCGCCGGCAGATCGGCATCGTGCAGCAGGACGTCTTCCTGTTCGCGGGCACGATCCGCGAGAACATCGCCTATGGCCGGCTCGACGCCACCGAGGCGGAGATCGCGCAGGCCGCGGAGCGGGCCAAGCTCACCGCCCTGATCGAGGGCCTGCCCAACGGCCTCGACGCCGTCGTCGGCGAACGCGGCGTCAAACTCTCGGGTGGCCAGAAACAGCGCCTCGCCATTGCCCGCGTGTTTCTCAAGAATCCGCCGATCCTGATCCTCGACGAAGCCACCTCGGCCCTCGACAGCGAGACCGAACAGGCGATCCAGGGCTCCCTCGTGGAACTCTCCGAGGGCCGCACCACCCTCGTCATCGCCCACCGGCTCGCCACGATCCGCAAGGCGGACCGGATCGTCGTGGTCGGCCCGGAGGGCATCGTGGAGCAGGGACGGCACGAGGCCCTTCTCTCGGCGGACGGGGCCTACCGACGCCTCTACAATGCGCAATTCGCCCAGGCCGACGATGCGGCGGACCGGGTGCGGATGACCGCCCGGAATGGCATTCTGGAGAACGCTATGCCGTGACCCCGAGGGCCGGCGCGTCCTTTCCGATCGGCTCTGCCGTTCTGACGCCCCCTTCCCTGGCGATGGCACGAACCAAATGCCGGGACGTCAGGACGCCATTCAAGAGATGCCATCGCGCCGCAAAGGCGGATGCTCGGCTTCTTGCTCCAACACAGTCGCTGAGCGCCGACAACTTCCTGTTCTAGACCGCGCCTTCAAGCGGCAAAGAACGCGGCGCGTGCCACCCCATGGACCGGACCGGAATTGCATCCGAGCCGGCCCATGAATCCCGTCTCGACCGGGATGACCGATGCGAAACGCTTCACATCGGTCGGCCGGAAGGCGAGCGAGAACCACCAGCATCGTGAATGCGACCGTGTCCGCGACAGCGGAACCGATGCGTTTCGGGCTCCGGGCTCGATTCTTCCTCGCCATGCCCTTGAAGCGACGCGTAACGATGCGCGGAGCGGGGATCTCGACGCCCGAACGAGAAGGTCGTCAGCGTAACGACGCTCGCATCGACGACATCAATGGATGAATGTGCAGTTTATCGATAGGTTTTGCTAACTGCCACTCGTGATGCTGTTTGCAAAATGCGAGTTCACCATGCGTAATCCCCTCGCCATGTGAGGATCATTACGATGAAGCCATGCATTCCCGCCCTGGTCGCCCTCTGCAGTTTGGCATCGGTGCCTGCGATGGCCTTTCCCATCGCCTCAAATCTTGCGAGTGAGGCTCCGGTGCTGAGCGTTGCCGGAGGCTGCGGCCCGGGAGCGTGGCGTGGCCCATGGGGCCATTGCCGCTCGACGCCTTATGTCGGTCGCCTGCCGGGCGGCTGGTATCAGGCACGGGCCGGCAATGGCTGCCCTCCCGGTTACTGGCGCGGGCCGTGGGGGCATTGTCGCAACACGCCCTATCACGGCCGCCTGCCCGGTGGCGGCTGGAAGTAGCGGGTCCGGTTTCCCGGAGCCTGGGGCAAGGCTCGCTCTCCGTGAGCACCGGTCGCCGGCACCCGGCATCTGAACAGGTCGGCGGCGAGCCAGGAAGTCGCGGCTTTATTGAGGAAATCCCCGTCTCGATCAGACCTCTATTATAACTTAAGGCAAAAGTTCCGAGTTTTTTAAACCGTACCCCGGCAGGCTCGCCCCTAATTGGCGAAAGGCTGTCGTTGGATGTATCGTGCATTTTTGTGCATGACCGAGGAGCATCACTGGTGGGTCGTACCACTGGCCGTCCTCGTATGTTGGGTGTCGAGTCACACCGCTCTGCGGCTCGTTCGCCACGTCTTTCGAAGCCAGGGCTTCGAGACATGGGCCTGGCTGTTCGCGGCTGGTTTCTCGGCCGGTGCCGGCATGTGGAGCACCCACTTCATCGGGATGCTCGGCTATGATCCAGGCCTCGCGACCGGCTACGATCTGACGCTCACCCTCGTTTCCCTTCTCGTCGGCATCCTCGGTTCGATGGTGGCGCTCGCCTTGTCCCGATGGAGCGCGGCCCCCGCGGTGGCTGTCGCGGCCGCGGTGATCCTGGGCATCAGCATGACGGGGATGCATCTCGCGGGGATGGCGAGCCTGCAGGTCGCCGCTACCCCTGTGATGAACTGGCCGCTCCTCGCCACGGCGCTGCTCATCGGCTGGTCGCTGACGGCCATCGCCTTCGTGATTTTTGCACGCGACACGCTTCGATACGCCACCACCGTGGCGGCGACGCTCCTGACGATTTCCGTCGCGGGCGTGCATTTCGCCGCCATGGGCGCAGCCGAGCTGATCCCGAACATGGCCGCGCCCGAGATTGCGTCGAGCCTGCCGCGTTTCGCGCTGGCGTCGGGCATCGCCGCGACCATGCTGACGATTGTCGGTTTCGCGGGACTCGCCCTGTTCGTCGACCGCATGCGCCGGGCCAACCAAGCCTTGCGCACGAGCGAAGCCGCTTATCGGCTTCTCGCGGAGAACACCAAAGACGTCATCATCTGGTCCGACCTCGATACCATCCGCCGTTATGTCTCGCCCGCGTCGGTGGCGGTGCTCGGTTATCCTCCCGAAGACATCATCGGCACCCGGCCCATCGATTTCGTCCATCCCGAGGATGTCGCCCAACACCGACATGTTCTCTCCGACCTTGTCGAGGGCCGGATCGAGGGAGCTATCACGACCCAGCGCTATCGTCGGCAGGACGGCTCGTGGGTATGGATCGAAGCGTGCCTCAAGGTCACGCGCCTGCCCGGCTCGTCCAAGCCCATCGGCTACGTGTCGTCGTTACGCGACGTCACCGACCGCAAGGCCGCGGAAACGGCGTTACGATCCAGCGAAGAAAGGCTCGCTTTCGCCCTGGACAGCGGCAGCGACGGCCTTTGGGACTGGGACCTCCCGACGGGCAAGGTGTGGCTCTCGGACCGTTGGCAGAGCATGCTCGGCTACGAACCCGGTGAAATCGAGGGGCATATCGAGGCGTGCGAACAGCTAACGCATCCCGTCGATGTCGTGACCGTCCGCCGGCGCCTCCTCGACCATATCGGCGGGCGAACGCCGATTTTCGAATGCGAACTTCGCATGCGGAAGAAGGACGGGGGCCATACCTGGATCTTATCGCGCGGCAAGGTGGTGACACGCGACGCAACCGGACGCCCGCTGCGCATGGTCGGCACCCATATCGACATCGCGGAACGCAAGCATGCGGAACATCAGCTCGAACATCTGGCCACGCATGATGTGCTGACCGGCCTGCCCAACCGCGCGCTGTTCCGGGACCGGCTCGGCCGGGAAATGGACAATGCACAACGACGCGGGCACATCTTCGCCGTCCTCGCCTGCGACCTCGACCGCTTCAAAGCGGTCAATGACAGCCTCGGCCATCCGGCGGGAGACAGCCTCCTTCGAGCCGTCGCTGAGCGGTTGACGTCGGTCATTCACGAGGGCGACACCGTTGCGCGATTGGGCGGCGACGAATTTGCCATCGTGCTGAGAGAACCCGATCTCCTTCAGACTGCCACCACCACGGCGCAGCAGGTGATCGAGGCGCTGCAATCGCCCTTCGACCTCGGCGGCCGCTCCGTCAGTGTCGGCGTCAGCATCGGCATCGCTGTCGGGCCGCAGGATGGCGGCGACCCGGATCAGTTGTTCAAGAATGCCGACATCGCCCTTTACCGCGCCAAGGCGGCCGGGCGGAACACGTTCCGCTTCTATGAGCCCGGCATGGATGCGGCGATCGCCGCGCGCAACGTTCTCGAACTCGATCTGCGCGAAGCCGTGCGGCTGGGTCAGTTCGAATTGTACTATCAACCGATTATCGAGCTTGCCACCGACACGACCAGAGGCTTCGAGGCCCTGATGCGCTGGCGTCACCCCGTCAAAGGCTTGGTTTCGCCGGCTGATTTCATCCCATTGGCCGAGGAGACCGGCCTGATCGTTCCCCTCGGCAGCTGGGCCCTGCGGGAAGCCTGCCGCGAAGCGGCGGCTTGGCCAGGCGACCTCCGGGTGGCGGTGAACGTCTCGGCAGCGCAATTCACGACGCCCGGCCTGGAGCATTGCGTCGTATCGGCTTTGGCCGCGTCCGGTCTGAGGCCGGACCGCCTGGAGCTGGAGATCACCGAGAGCGTGCTCATCGGTGACGCGGACAGCGTGACGGCTTGCCTTCACCGGCTTCGTGAGCTCGGGATCCGCATCGCGCTGGACGATTTCGGCACCGGCTACTCATCCCTCAACTACCTGCGTCGATTTCCCTTCGACAAGATCAAGATCGACCGGTCGTTCGTTTCCGAGATCGCCGATGCGGACACCGCCGCCATCGTCCGCGCCATCGTCGGACTTGGCGGACGCATGGGAGCGAGCATCACGGCGGAAGGGGTCGAGAACGACGTTCAACTGTCCTGCATTCGTCGCGAAGGATGCACGGAAGCGCAGGGCTATCTTCTGAGCAGGCCCCTCCCGGCCTTGGAGGCGTTCGAGTTCGCATCCACCCGGAAACAAAGCGCTGCCGCTTGAAGCAGCTCACGAACTTTCGGTGATGGATCGGTCTCCCCCGGGGAGTCAACGCAAAGGGAGACTCGTCAGAAACGTCCTGTCCTGCCTGACCGCAAACCCGGGAGACTTCGCATCGGCCAAAGCGGCGTCAGCGGTCTTCACTCAGGATTCTCAAGGCGCAAATTTTCTGGTCGAGCGCGATCAGCATGTCGATGAGGGTGTAAGGCGCGGGTCCGCGATGCGCCATCTCCCGCGCAAGGGCCTGCTTTTCCAATTCCAGCTGATCGATGAGCGTGTCGAAGCAGATCATGCCCGAGATACGCGGCAACCAAGGCAATAGTTTCACCTCCCGTGACGGACGCGTCTTGAGCGCATGTTTCGACACCGCCGCAAAGAGGGCGAGGTTAATTATCTGTTAACGATAGGGTGGCCCATCGGGCCCGGCGGCCAATCCCCGCCTCGGATTTCCGCCGCGCGACGTTCGCTCCCCCGCGATGGCCTGCCACTCGCCCGCTAGACTCGATCGAGCCCCGAAACACGGGCGGCGCGACGACCGGATCGACGGCGAGGGTCATCCCCTCCGGCCCCCGGAGCCCTATCTTACGTGGCACGGGGCGAACGCGCGCCGCAGGACACCGCATGGCCCTTTCCCGCGACATTCTGGATATCAGGACGATCTACCACGAGCCTGCGGTTTCGAATTTTCCGCGCGGCCTCACCATCCTCGACCGCTTTCCCGACGCCGAGCGGATCGAGGTGCCGTCGCACTGGAACATCCCCTCCCTGCACGGCAACGAAGGCTCGGCGGAGGACTGGCTGCGGATCAAGCGCTCGACCTTGGTGCTTGGGGTGAAGAAGGGCCTGACGATGCGGCCGAATGGGCGCAGCGCCCATTTCATCGCGCCCTCCACCTCGAATGGTTGCGCCATGGCTTGCGCCTATTGCTACGTCCCCCGTCGCAAGGGTTTCGCCAACCCGATCTCCCTCTTCGTCAATGTCGAGCAGGTCTGCGCCGCCATTGCCCGCCATGCCGCGCGCCAGGGAAGGCTCCCCGAGCCGGATACGGTGGATGCCGACCATTGGGTCTACGATCTCGGCGAGAATGGCGATCTTTCCGTGGATGCGAGCCTCTCGGACAACGTGCGCGACATGGTTGCTCTGTTCCGAGATCTCCCGAACGCCAAGGCCTCCTTCGCCACCAAGGCCGTGAACCGGGAACTGCTGACCTACGATCCACAGGGCAAGACCCGGATCCGCTTCTCCCTGATGCCCGAACGGATCGCGAAAGTGGTGGATGTGCGCACGGCCCCGATGCGTGAACGCATCGCCGCCATCGACGACTTCGTGGCGGCAGGGTTCGAAGTCCATGTGAACTTCTCGCCGGTCATCCTCTACGAAGGCTGGGAGGCCGATTGGCGAGAACTGTTTACCGCCATCGATGACGGGATCGGGGCGGCGGCGAAGGCGCAGCTCAAGGCCGAGATCATCCTGCTCACGCACAATGCGGATCTCCATGCCGTCAACCTGAACTGGCATCCCCGCGCGGAGGACCTGCTCTGGCGGCCCGATATCCAGGAGGGAAAACGGTCACAGGGTGGCGGCGACAACCTGCGCTATCGAAGCGGCTGGAAAGGGCGGTGGATCGCGCGTTTCAAGGATCATCTGGCCGAGCTGATGCCCTATTGCCAAGTCCGCTATGCCTTCTGAAGCGATGGCGTCCGAGGTGCCGATGCACCCGGCCTAGGTTTCAGACCGGCTTGAGGAACTTGCACTTCCCCTCCTGCGACCAGGGCCCCTTTACGCCGGCTTCCGCGCAGAAGGCGTCGACCGCCCGCGTGACCCCGGGGAAGCTCCCGCCCAGGCGGTCATAATCGTCGGCGACGAACAGGCCGCCCGGGCGCAGAACCGGCCACCACGCCCGAAGGTCCGCCGCCACGGAAGACTCTTCGTGGCCGGCATCCAGATGGATGACGTCGGCAGCGACGTTGCGCAGGCGCATCAGTTCCGCAGCGTTCACCGAGTCCAGTGGAAGCGGTACGACCCGGTCCGCCAGCCCCTCGCGCAGGACGTTGGCCAGGAAGCTCCGGTAGAGGCTCGGATAGCCGTGTTCGGTGGCGAGTTCGGCGAACAGACCCGAATCCGCCCAATGGTCGACGGCGCCGAGCCAGGTATCCACCGCGATGACGGTTCCCTCGACACCATGCGCCGCCATGGTCCTGGCCAGATGCAGTGTGCTCGCGCCCTTCCAGGCGCCGATCTCCACGACCACGTGAGGCCGGAATTCGATGACGGCTTCGTCGAGATAGGGATGGACGCTGCGCCAGCCCTGGAGATCGAGGGGCCGCAGGTCATCCGGCGGGTTCGCGAAGGGATCGCGGCCGTGCCAGAGGGCGTCGATGACGGCGCGGCGGGTCCAGGGGATAAGGCTCATGGGCGGCTCACGAAGAGGTTGCGCCCATCCTCGGGGCGGGCATCCGGAGGGGCGAGGGAACTCAGGGCCGCTTCACCTGCGCCTGCACTCGCGCCTGCGCGTAGAGGGCCTCGCAGCGTTCCAGCCAGAGATCGCGGGTGAACAGGCGCATGACACGGGCGTGCGGGACCTCGCGCGGGATCGTGAGGGCCTCACCGATCGCGACGGCGAGCGCAGAAATGTCGTCCGGCGGCACGAGGTATCCGGCCTCGCCGACGACCTCCGCAGCGGCCCCCATCATGATCCCGGCCACCGGCACGCCGCAGGCCATGGCCTCGATCACCACGAGGCCGAAGGGCTCGTCCCAGCAGGGCGTGAACAGGAAGACCGAAGCGCGGCCGATCTCCTTCGCAAGGGTGTCGCCGCAGAGGTGGCCGCCGTAGCGGATGTCGCCGCCGAGCTGCGGGGCGACCCGCGCGTCCCAGTATTCCCGATCCTCGATCGGACCGAACAACGTCAGGGGGAGGCCGGCGCGCTGCGCCGCCGCGACGGCGAGATGAGTGCCCTTGATGGGCGCGATGCGCCCGGACCAGACGGCGCTGCCATCGCCCCGATCACGATAAGGCCAGGCGCGAGGATCGATGCCGTTATGGAGGACGGACACATTCTCCGGTGGCGCACCGGGCCACCAGACCTTGCGCTGGGCCTCCGACGTGATGGTGATCCGGTGCCCGGGCACGAGGCTCTCCTGCACGAACCAGCGCAGGGCGTCGTAGGGCGGGACGTGGAGCGACGTCACAGTCGGCACCGCCGCCAAGCGCCGACGCTCCAGGGGCAGGCGGCTCAGCGAGTTGTTGTGCAGCACGTCGAAGCCGCCGGCCGCGATCCGGTCGCAGGCAGCGGCGTAGCCGGCATCCACATGAGCCTTGAGCCCGGAATCGCCCCGGTGCTCCAGGCCGGGGAAGCTGCGCTCGTGATGCACCGGAATCACCGAATCGATCACGAAGCGCGGGTCGCTGTCCCCGGCGGCGAACAGCACCACCTCGTGTCCCCGCGCCATCAGCCCCTCGGCGAGGGTCCAGCAATGGGCTTCCATTCCACCCGCGAAGGGGGCCGCCACCGGATGGCGCAGATGGGCGAGGAGCGCGATCCTCACGCGGTGAGAGCCGTGGCCGACTGGGCTTCGAGGTATCGGATGACGGAGGCCGAATTGCTGTAGGGCTGATGGCTCTGCTGGCCGGTGAGTGCGAAATCACCGGGCTCCGGCCGGCGCAGGATGCGGATCGGCTGGTCGGGAGTGTCGTCGATCAGGCCCATCACCTTGAAGGCGTAGAGCCAGTGGCCCATCGTCCGGTAGCCCCACTTGGCCTCGAACAGTTCGGCGTTGCGCACCACACTGTCGAGATGGTGGACAGGTGGCATGTGGTGCGGATGGTACTGGTGATAGGCGAGGCCGCCCTTCATCCAGGCGATGGGAATCCCACCCTGGTCGAGGATCTTGCCGAAATCCGTGTCCTCGCCGCCATAGCCGGTATAGCGCTCGTCGAAGCCGCCGGTGGCCAGGAAGGTGGCGCGCCGGATAGCGAAATTTAGGGACCAGAAGCAGCGATAATCGGGACAGATTTCGAGGCCGGAGGCCGGGGGGCCCCGGCGGTCGGAATGCTTCTCCGCGACCGCTGCAAAATCCGCGATGGTCCAGTCGCCCGCAGTGGCGTGCTCGGGCAGGTGGAGCACCTCACCCATCAGCAGGCCGTCGAGTTCGGCGAGGCCTCTTGCATAGTCGGCGACGAGTTCGGGGGCCGGGATGCAATCGACGTCGAGGAAGATGACCGCGTCCCCGCTGGCTTCCGCGACGCCCCGGTTGCGGGCCGCCGCCAGCGGCAGGTCCGTACCCGGCACCAGGATCTGGCGGATCGGGAAGCCGACCTCGGGCAGGTCGTAGGCCACGTCCTGCATCACCGCGATGATGAACTCGGCGGGCCTCTGCGTCTGGCGCTCCAAGCCCCGCAGCACGTTGCGCAGGTGCGCGGGCCGTCCCTTGGCCAGGGTCACGACGGAAACGGTGGACATCGGTCGGTCTGGCTCCGGGCGGGTTTCAACGATGGGGTCGAGGGGCATTCAGCCTGCGGCAACGACGGTGAGCGCGGGACGCTCCGCTGCGCCCTGCCAGAGTTCGTCGGTCAGCCCTTCGAGCCAGCCGGCGGCACGACGGGCGGCGTCCGGCGCGTAGAGGCTGCGCAAGGGCGCGGGGTCGAGGGCGCGGGCCCGGTCGAGGAGATCGCGCCAGCCCTGCAGGTCGCCGGGCCAGACCGGGGCCTGGACGGCCGCACCAAGCCGGACCAGGGCCTCGGCTTTGCGGGTCTGCTCACCGAAGTAGCGCCATTCCGGCATGACGATCAGACGCCCGCCGACGCGCGCGACCTCGTGGATCGTGTTGTCGCCCGCCGACGCCACGACGATGTCGGCCGCGGCGAGATAATCGGTCACCGAGGGTACCCAGCCGAGTTCGCGCAGGTTGGAGAAATCCGTCTCGTGCCCCTCGCGGTGGGTGGGCCCGAGAGTCAGCCAAAGGGCTTCGGGCGCGGCGCGTGCGGCCACCGTCAGGGGGGCGTAGGGGGTGCCACTGCCCCCTCCCCCCGTGACCGCGACGACGATCTCGCGGTCGGGGTCGAGGCCGAGCTTCGCACGCGCCTCGGCACGGCCCAGGACACCGTCGACGCTGGTGCAAAGGCCGCCGCTGTAGAAAGTCTTGGCCCGCAGCTGAGCCGGGTAGTCGTCCTGTTCCATGCGCTCGTCGAACGGGGCCAGCATGCCGACACAGGCCTCGTAGGCGCCCAGATGGCCAATGTCGGAGCGGTCCCCGTGCATGCGAATCTGCACCGCCGGAACGCTGGCGATGCGCGCGAGCAGCGCGATCTCGGCGGAGACGTCGACCACGAACAGGCCGACGTCACGCTCGTCGAGATGGTCGAGGATCCGCCGCATGGTCCGGCGCATCTCGGTGAGGCCGAGGGGCACGCAGTGCATCACCTGCGGCGTCGGCTCCGCATAGAGTCGCGGGGTCGGCACCTCGGCGCCGATCATGTTCGGCAGCGTCACGATCTCGATATCGCGGGAAAACCCCTCGAACAGCTGCGGGCCGGCGGTGAGCACGGAGACGGGCCGGTCGCGTGCGAACTCGGCCGCCACCGCCATCGTGCGGTTGGCATGGCCGCGTCCCTGGTGGTGGACGAAGAACGCGATGGGCTTCTTGATCGATGTCACGGGTCGCATTTCGTCAGGAGTAAAGGGCGTCGGGCCGCAGGGCGGCGGCAATTTCGGCGGTACTCGGATGGCGGATGACCCAGATCGCGGGGGAGTCCGCGTCCCAGGCGATCAATCCGGCGGCCTCGAACTGACCGAGCCAGTAGGTCATGCACCAGCGTCCATGCGCCCGGCGGAAGCGGGTGGCATTGGCGAGGATGGGCTCGAAGTGCTGCAACGGCGGCACGTGGACCGGGTGGTGCTGATGGTAGGCGCGCGCCCCCGCGACCCAGAACGTCGGGAGACCGGAGGCGTCGAGGCGGGTGGCGAGGTCGGTCTCCTCGCCGCCATAGCCGACATAGGCCTCGTCCATGCCGCCGATGGCGCGCCAGGCGTGGGCCGGCAGCGCGAAGGACAGGCCCCAGAGTTGGCCGGGATCGGGCTCCCGGCGCATCCCCGTTCGCGGGACCGCCGGCCGGGCCGGATGTGCCCGGCCGTGTCGGGCCAAAGCCGCGTCGTCGGAAGCCGTCTCCGCATCCAAACCCGGCGGCAGATAAAGCACCTCGCCGAGGAAGAGGCCGTCCGTCTCCGATGCGGCCCGGCGATAGGCACCGACGAGGCCGGGCGAGGCAATGCAGTCCACGTCGAGGAAAACCAGCAGGTCTCCGGTTGCGGCCTCGGCCGCGCGGTTGCGGGCGGCGGCGAGCGGCATCGGCTCCCCGGCCACGAAGATATGACGGATGGGACAGCCCGGATCGGGCAAGTCCGGCACCGGCTCTGGCTGCATCCAGGCGATTACCAGTTCATGCGGCCGCAGGGACTGCCGGGCCAATCCACGCATCAGATTGCGCAGGCGGTCGGCCCGGCCGCGCACGAGCGTGAGCACGCTCGCGGAAGGCCCGTCCGAAGGCTCAGCCCGCATCGACCAGCATCCTGCGGAAATGGCCGACGCCTTCGATGATGCCACGGGCGTGCGAGGTCCGGGCGACGTAGGAATGCTTCAGGGCCGCATGGCTCGCCAGGTCGTCGGAATAATTGGCGACGATAATCGCCTGCGCCTCGGCGCGCAGCATCTCCACGTCGTTTCCGGAATCGCCCGCCACGAACACGGCTCTCTCCGGCAAGCCGTAGAGGGCGCGGACATGGCGCACCGCGGTGCCCTTCGATGCCGCCACCGGCAGGACGTCGAGGTAGCGTCCGTGGCTGTGGATCACGTTGGCGAGGAGGTCCGCTTGCGCGAGGCGGTTTCGTACCGCCTCAGCCGCCGCGGCATCCCCGAAATAGCTCAGCTTGTGCCCGCGCTGCTCCAGCCCCCCCTGGGGCACGAGCCCATCGAGACTGGCGAGCACCGCCTGCATGCCGGCACGGTCCCACCCGGTCGAGACGGCGTCGCGCCAAGCCAGATCGGCCGTGTAGGTCACGCCGTTGGGGTCGAGATGGTAGATCTCGGACCCCACCGAGGTGATCATCACCTGCGGGCGCGGACTGGCCTGCTGTTCGAGGATCGCCATGGCGCTGTGAAAGGAGCGACCGGTGGCGACACCGAAGGCCAAACCTGCCTGCCAGCTGCGCCAGCGCCGGAAGATGCCGAGCGCCGCCTCGCAACCCACCAGCGTGTTGTCGATATCGCAGATCAGCAATTGCCGGGGCTCCGCCATGGGCGGCTCGGGTGCCAGGAGCGCCCGCAGTAGGTCGTGGTAGCGCGCCGCATGCTGATCCCAGTCATAGGCGGCGGCCGCGCGCGCGCCTCCCGCCACACACCGCGCGTAGAGGTCGGGCTCGCCGAGGATGCGCAGGCACGCGGCCGCGATCGCGTCTGGCGCGCGCGGATCGACGAGGAGACCGTTGCCGCAGGTCTCGACGATGTCGTTGGGACCGCCGCTGTCGGTGGCGACCAGCGGCAACCCAGACGCCGAGGCTTCCAGCAATGTCAGACCGAAGGGCTCGTTGAAGGCAGGATTGACGAACAGGCCGCCGCGCACGCGGGCATAGGCGTAGATCGCCGGCACATCCTCCGGGTCGTGAGTCTTCGGATAGGCGACGCGTCCGTAGAGATCGTAGCGGTCGATCAGCACCAGAATCTCACGCAGGGTGGCGGCCATGTCGCCGTCGAGCGCATCGATGTCCTCGCGCGTGCCGGCCATGAGGACGAGGTTGGCACGGGACTGCAGGGCCGGGCTTTCGCCATAGGCACGCAGCAGCGCCGCCAGATTCTTGCGCGCCACCGGCCGGGCGAGGGCAAGCAAGGCGGGCTTGCCCGGATCCTGCAGAAAGCGGTCGATGGTGGCATCGACCCGCGAAAGGGGCTCGGCAGACGCGAACCTCGCGAGGTCACTGCCCGGTGGTAGGACCCGGATGCGTCCGGGATCGTAGGCGACGTATCCGGCATATTGCACTTCCGCCTCGTCGCGGGACGAGGCGATGACGAGACTGGCGCTAGCCAGCGCCCCCTCTTCCGCAGCGATGCGGTGGGCGAGATCGGCGAAGGTCTCCGCTCCTACACCCAACATCGATGCCTTGACCCGCCCGAGCGAATGGGCGGTGAACACGAAGGGTATTCCGAGTTCATCCGTCACGAGCCTCGCGACCGAGGCGGCATCGGCGTAATGGGCATGGATCATGTCCGGCGCCCGAGGCTGCCGTGCGATCCAGTCCATGAGGCTCCGGGCGAAGCTCGCCACCTCCTCGTGCATCTCCTCCTTGGCGCGATAGACGGGGGACGCGCTCGCGAGCCGCACGAGCTCCACCTTGTCGGAGATGCGCTCTTCGGGCACGGCGTAATCCGGCCCATGCGTGCCGTCGAACAGACGTGTCGCCATGACGATCCTGTCGATGCCGGCATCCTGTGACGAGGCCGCCACGAGATCGAGCAGGTAGCGGATATGGCCGCCGGTATCGGCGGTGAGCCCAAACACCACTCCGCCGCCGCGCAGGCAGCCCTGAAGGGCGATATGCAAGATAAACATCAGGCCGACAGCGTTGTAAGCGCGCTGAGACAAGCAAATTCTGTAGTTGAGGTCCGCTCCGTGATTCGCGTCGCCCAAGTCGCCCCGAACATTTTCCCTGTTCCTCCCGAGCATCACGGTGGCACGGAGCGGGTCATTCATGACCTCAGCACGGCACTACGAAACCTCAGCGTCGAAATAACGCTGTTCGCGCCGTCCGACAGTGCGACAGACTTACCACGCATCGGCGACCATCCCAGTCTGGCGGCCCTCGAAAGCCGGCACGGTCGCGTTGCACCCGGCGTCCCGGCGGCGCTCGACGCACTGCAATTGGAGGCGCTGCGGCTGAGGATGGACGAGTTCGACATCATCCATTGCCACGGCGAGTTCGCACATGCGGCGCTCCTCGGAACCCGCCGGCGGCACAGCCTGACCACGATCCACTGGCGGGTGGACGAGCTCGACCGGGCGCTGTTCTTCGCGGGGTTTCCCGACCTGCCGGTGGCGGCGATCTCGGCGGCGCAGGAGGCCGGCATCCCGGCCTCGAACCGCGCCGGGATCGTCCATCACGGCATCGCGCGGGACCGCTACGCATTGCGGACCCAGCCCGGAGACCATGTCGCCTTCGTGGGTCGGATGACCGACCAGAAGCTGCCGGACACTGCCATCCGTGTCGCGCGCGCCGCCGGCGTGCCGATCCGGCTCGGCGGCACGATCGACGTCGGCAACCCCGACTATTTCGAACGCCACGTGCGCCCGCTCCTCGGCGAGGACGCGACCTATCTCGGTCCCGTGGACGATTCCCGCAAGGCGGATCTCCTGGGAAGCGCGCGGGCTCTGCTCTTCCCCATCGACTGGCCCGAGCCCTTCGGCCTCGTGATGATCGAGGCGATGGCCTGTGGCACGCCAGTGATCGCCTGGAACCGCGGCTCGGTGCCGGAGATCGTCGAGGACGGCGTGACCGGTTTCGTCGTCTCCTCCGAGGCCGAGGCGGTGGAGGCCCTGGGCCGGATCGGCCGCCTCGACCGCGCCGTCATCCGCCGCCGCTTCGAGGCGCGCTTCACCGCCGAGCGCATGGCGGCCGATTACCTCGCCGTCTATCGCCGCCTGCTTGCTGCCTGATGCGCGTTGCGCTCCTCACGTGGGATTATCCGCCGGCACCGAGCGGTCTCTCGACCGCCGCCCGGGAGATCGCCGAAAGCCTCGCCGGGGCCGGCGTCGACGTCACGGTCTTCACACTCGACCGCGTCGGCCGCGAACGGGTCGAGGGCGTGACGGTTGCGGGGATTGGCCTGGCGCCGGACGGCGGGCTGGCCCGCCTGCGCCGCTGGGGTTCGGCCGGGCACCTCGCCGCGCCGTTTGCCTTCCGCCATGCCATCCTCGCCGACCATGCCCGAGCTCCCTTCGGCGTCGTGGAGGCAACGAACTGGTACGCCCCCGCCGCGCTGCTGACCGGCCGCCGAGACCTGCCGCTGGTCACGCGCAGTTCGACGCCCGCCGCTTTCACGCGCCCGCCCGCCGGCTCGTTGCGCGATGGCCTGGACGGAAGAGCCGCCGATGCCCTCGAACGCCGCCAGGGACGCGGCAGCGCCGGGTTGATCGCCAACACCTCCGAGCACGGAGCCGTGATCGCCCGAGCCTACGGCCTGTCCGGCCGACAACCGGAGGCAGTGATCGGCCTCAGCCTGCCGCCGGAGATCGCGGCAGCGGCGCGCGGCGCGCCATACCCGGAGGATGAAGGGCCGGTACGCCTGCTCTTCGTCGGCCGGGCAGAAGCACGGAAAGGCTTCGACGCGCTTCTCGCTGCGGTCGCGATCCTAGCCGAGGAAGCGAGGCGCGGCGCCGTCCCTGCCTTCGTGCTCGATCTCGTCGGCGTGACGGCAACGGATCTCCCGACCGACATCCCTGAAGCGGCGCGGGCCTGCATTCGCGCACGCGGCCGGGTGCCTGCGGAAGACCTCGCCGACGCCTATGCCGAGGCGCACGCAGTGCTCGCCCCCTCACGCTACGAGAGCTTCGGCCTCGTCTATCAGGAGGCCCTCGCCTATGGCCGGCCGGTGGTGGCCTGTGCGCAGGACGCGAGCGCGCGCAGGTTCGTAGGCGGGCCCGGCGCCGGGCCGCTGGCCAAGGAGGCTACCGGCCCGGCCCTGGCCGATGCCCTTCGTCCGCTGCTGGCCGATCCGGCTCTGCGCCGCACTTATCGGACCAACGCACTGGCGGCGGCTGGCCGCTTCAGCCGGGAGGTGCTCGCCAGAGACACCCTCGACCTCTATGCTCGGGCGATCGCGGCGGCCCAGGCCCACGGGTCAGCGCGGCCTCACTCCCGGTAGGGCTGCAGCAGCGAGGCCTCCTCCTCGGGACGTCCGCGTCCCGGGTCCAGGCTCTCGTAGCGCCGTGAGCGAGCCAGGACATGGACCCGGCTCAGACGGTGCTCGATCGCCCCGTGCAGGGCGATGAAGCTGCGTGGCCAGCCGCCGTCGAGGACCGGCCGCTCGTGCACGCGACCAGCATAGCGCACGGACTTGCGATTGAGCCGATACTGCACGTCCGGGTAGACGTCCGAGAGGATGCCGTCGACACGGTTCCGGCGCGCCAAGCCGACGGAGAGGACATCGTCCGCCTCCGCCATGGCAGCCAGCGCCGGAAGGAGCTGGCCGGAATCGGCAGTGAGGCTCTCGTCGGCATCGAGCTGCAGCATCCAGGGATTGCGGGCGAGATCCTGAAGGACGTTGCGCTGCGTACTGAAATCACCGTCCATGGGCCGGGCGCCCACCCGCACGGCACTCGGTGGAAATCCGGCCGTGGGCACGGCTCGCGGCGGATGCGCCGGCGCGTCGAGCAGGATCACGACATCGTCGGTCCAGCCCGCATGGCTCGCCACGTTAGCCAGGACGGCGTCGAGCTCGGGCGGCCGGCAGAGCAGGCCCAGAGAGACCGGCACTCCCGCCGCCCCGTCTAGGGCGTAGAGGTCCGCCCGCGCGGCACGGTCGCCATGCGGATGTCGAAGGTCGGTCCGCCCCTCGTCGTCGAGCGCACGAACGCCGAGGCCGAAGCCGGTCGCGGCACTGCGCAGGGTGTAGAGGTCCAACCCGTAGCCGCCCTCCGGGTCGGGAAGGAAAATCGGGCCCGAAAGGCGCTCGGCGAGATCCGCGCGGCATCGCTGAGGCTCTGCATCCGCCGCCAGCAGGAGGCCGCAGGACGCGCAGGCGAGCGAAAAGGCGCGGCGGCGTCCACCCGGATAGAAGAGGTGCCGGTCGGTCGGCTGCAGCATGGCGGCGCCACAGACAAAGCATCGACGCATCATCGGTCCCCCTCCCCGCTCGCACCTTGCCGCGCGGGTCCGACGCCATACCTCCGCTGCTCCTCGTACCCCTGCCGCAAGTGAATACCCAGGTCGACTCCCCCCTCTCCCACGACGTGCTGCGGTTACCGGATTCGCCGCTCGCCATCGTCGGCAACGCGCCGGGGATCGAGGCCGCCGCCGCCATCGATGCCGCCACCACTGTCGTGCGCTTCAACAACGCGGCGGGTTTCGGCGGGAGCACCGGCTCCCGGGTCACGCACCTCGCCCTGGTCAATCGCGGCGGACAGATGCGCGAATGGCTGGCCGACCCGGGCTTCCTCGATCGCCCCGTCGTCCGGTGCGCCGAAGCGTTCATCCTGCCATTCCCGATGCTCGCCGCAGAGGAGAACCGGCCTGAACAGATGTGCTGGACCCGCGAGGTGCTGGCCTTGCTGGCTCCCCTCGGCAAACCGCTCCACGTGCTGTCCGACGATCTGCACCGCGAGGGGCGGCGTCGCCTCGCGCCTGGCACCACGGGACGGCCGAACCCCAGCACCGGATTCCTCGTGACGCTGGCGCTCCTCCTCGGCCGGCGACCACAATCCGAGCCGGTCGATGCCTATGGCTTCGGCTTTGCCGGCTGGCCCGGCCATCCCTGGGCCGCCGAACGCGCGTGGTTTGCAGAGGCCGAGGCGGCCGGGCGGCTCCGACTGCACACCTCCACATGAACCGCCCATCCCTGGGCTGGGCTCCCCATAGGATCTGGTTTCCCACATGACCACGCTGATCACCGTCCTGAAGGGCGGCGGCCGTTACGATGCGAGCTGGGTCGAGCGCCTCGCTCGCGGCGTGCGCCGCCACGCCCCGGCCTTCGACAGGATACTCTGCCTGACGGACCTTCCCCTCGCCATGGCCGGTGTGGAGCGCGTGGCGCTCCGGCACGATTTGCCGGCATGGTGGGCGAAGATGGAGGCGTTTCGCCCCGGCCTGACGCGGGGAACGACGGTGCTGTGCGACCTCGACACCGTCTTCACCGGGCCAGCCGACGCCCTCGCCTCGCCGGGATTGGCCGCGACGGAGGATTATTTCCATACGGACCGTCTCTCCAGCGCCCTGATGCGCTGGGAGGGCGGCGAACTGGATTTCCTCTCCACCGCCTTTACGGCGGACCCTGCGCGCTGGATGGAGGCGGGGTCATGCGGACCTGTCCCGAACGCCGTGCACGGCGATCAGGTCGTCATCGACCACCTGCTACGACGGGAAGGCGTGCGCCCGGACTATATCCAGCGCCTTCACCCGAACCTGCTTGATTTCTACGACCCGCGCCGGGCCGATCACGGTCCGGTGGTGATCTTCATCGGCGATGCGAAGCCGGACAATGCGACCGGCCCGGTCCGGGCGGCATGGGAACGGCCTTGACCCGTCTCATGCCACCGGTCCGATTCCCGCTCATGAAGGGCTGATCGCTTTCGTGATGGGAAGGCGTTTTCCACCGGGACGATTTCGCTTTCCGTCCCTCAGCCTGCTTGGCTACCGTTCGACAGGGTGCCGACCCGCTCCGCTGCGAAGCGCTCGCGCAGCCACGCCGCAGCGGGGCCGCAGGGGCGCTGCTTGTGCCAGACCAGTTCCAGGGCGATCGGCCAATCGCCCTTGTCGAATTGGAGGTCCGGCGTGACGAGGAACGGCGCGGTCTGCGATGCCGCGATGACGTGGTCGGTGACGAAAGCCCAGCCGATCCCGTGTTTCACCAATTCGAGGATCACCCAGTGGCTCTCCACCCACCAGACCTCGGCGGCCACCCGCAGGCGGCGTTTTTCCGGCCCGTCGCTGCGCGCGGCGACGAGGATCTGGCGGTGGCGCTTCAGTTCCTCCCACTCCACGCGTGCTTTCGCCAGCGGGTGATCGCATCCGCAGACGAGCTTGAGCGGTACCCAGCCGATGGTCTGGAAGCCCAGTTCCGTGGGCAGGACCTCCTGGCGCCACATGACACCGAGAGCGGCGGCGCCGGATTGAACCATGCGGCTGACATCCTCCATCAGCGGGAAGAGCAGTTCCAGTTCCACGAAGGGGAAATGCCGCGCGAAATCGGCGAAGAGGGCGCCGAGCGCATGTTCGGGGTAGAGTTCGTCGATGGCGACCACCAGCCGGTTCTCCACCCGCCGCTCCAGGCTGCTCGCCACGCCGATGAGATGCTCCCGCCTGTCGAGCACCACGCGCGCTTCGAGCAGCAGCCGCTCTCCCGCCGGTGTGAGCACCGGGTTCCTGCCCGCCCGGCTGAATAACGCCACGCCCAGATCCGTCTCCAGGTTCGCCACCTGGGTGCTGATGGCCGACTGCGCCTTTCGCAATGTCCGGGCTGCGCCGGAGAAGGACCCGGCCTCGGCCGCTGCCACGAAGGCCTGAAGCTGGTCGAGCGAGACGGCCATCTATCTGGATCCGAGATACATACCAACTTGATGCTCTGGGTATCGCAGATAGGAAACGGTCAACCAACGAGATTGTTCAAGGTATGACCATGCGCAGCACACGCGACCGTATCCGCCACGCCCTCCTGTTCGAGATGTTCGGGCTCGCGCTGATCATCCCGTTCGGCACCGTGCTGTTCGGATTGCACGCCTCCGATATGGGAATGATCGGCGTGGGCAGCGCCGTGATCGCAACAGCCTGGAATTACGTCTAAAATCTCGGTTTCGATCGAGCCATGCAACGACTCGCCAGTCACACGCGAAAGAGCCTCCCCCTGCGAGTGGGGCACGCCGTTTTGTTCGAGGCAGGTCTGCTCATGATCCTGCTGCCGCCGATCGCCTGGTATCTCGGGATCGGCCTCGCGCAAGCCTTCTTCATGGATCTCGCGATCGCGGCTTTCTACGTGGTCTACGCCTTCCTCTTCAATCTCGGCTACGACCGAGCCTTCCCATTGCGGAGCTGGAGCGCGACCGCGGCGGAGCCGTGCCGCTGAGCGGCGCCCGTCGCCTGCAGCAGAGGCCCAGGCTTCGAAAGTGCACCCTGGGGGCGGATCGGCGACGATCCCCCCTGCTTTCAGACGGATTCCGCGCTCCTGACGGGCCGTTGCTCACGCGAAACGAAATTCGAGACGATGGCTGAAAATTCGGGCGTGCGAAGGTAGCCGTAGGATTTATGGTGGTTCGGCTCCCCGCCGGGACGCCGGTACGCATTGATGACTCTCCGGTCGTCGATGCGGATGCCGGTCTCGTTTGGTGAGTAGTCCGTCGCCAGATCACCCATGATGGCGACGACGTCTTCTCCATCGGCGAGGTTCGTCCAAGCCGCGACGTTGTTCGGCACGCGTAATGTGTCGTGCTCGGCCTCGAATTTGAGCTTCACCTTCGCCAAGCCCAATGGCGACGCCGCCGTGACGAGGTGGTCGATCCTCAATGATGGTTCGTCCCGTTCCAGCATCCGCAAGACGTCGTAGGCGATGACCGACCCCATCGAATGGGCGACAAGAAGGATGCGATGGGCGCCGAACGCCTTCAGGCGTTCGATCAGCCGCGTACGAACCCGACGGGCGAAGTCCTGTTCGGCGTGATAGTGCCAGAGGTCGTCGAAGCGATGTTCGAGAATGACATCGTCAACGAGAGTCACGCCGGTCGCCTCCTCGACGGCGTCGATCCCGGCATAGACCGGTGCCAGCATGGCGTTGGTGGTGAGCGTCGGCGCGGCCTCCCCGCGTGGTAGAGGTCCCGTCCCCTCGTAAGGCCGGTACGGCTCGCGGTTGCCATCCCCGGACAGCGGCGCGTCGTAGCGAAGATCGGCCCAGTAGACGAAGTCGAACGCGAAGTGGGGATCGGCGATGCCTTCGTTGCGAACGAGGCCCTCGTCGATGGCCGCCTTCCACCATCGCGTTTTCTCATCTGCGGGTGGTTTGTTCGCGAGACCGTGGATGCCGATAACGACGCAATCGCGCTCCATAGGTCCGGACGGTTCCTCTCGATGAAGGCGCGCGCTTCACCACGCCCGCCTTTGTCAGATCGGTCCATGAACGCGAATCCCCGGATTTCGATGCATGGCGAAGGGTGAAGTTGGCGACGCATGCCCATTGCCCATGCAGCCGTCGGTGCTTGCGTCAGGGCATGTCAGGTCCGGGCATCGTCCTCCGGCGCGCGCAGGCGGTAGCCGATTCCGGTCTCGGTGAGGAGGATGCGCGGCCGCTCGGGATCGGCCTCAAGCTTGAGGCGAAGCTGGCGCATGTAGACCCGCAGGTATTGCGGGTCCGACGAGGTCGAGACCTCCTTCATGAGTTGGGCGTGGGTGAGTGCCTTGCCGGCATGCTGGATCAGCACGCGCAGGAAATCGTACTCGCGCGGGGTGAGCTTCACTTCCGCTCCGCGAACCCGGACGATGCGGCGCACGAGATCGACGCTGAGGCCATCGACCTCGAACAGGGCGCGCTCGCCCTGGACGGCGAGCTGATGCCGCAGGGCCGCGCGGATGCGGGCGAGGAGTTCGCCCATGCCGAAGGGCTTCGTCACGTAATCGTCGGCCCCGAGATCCAGAGCTTCGACCTTGCCCGGCTCGTCATCGCGGCTCGACAGGACGACCACCGGCAGGTCGCGATGGTCTTCGCGAATGCGGCGCAAGAGGTCGTGCCCCCGCATGTCCGGCAGCCCGAGGTCGAGGATGATGAGGTCGATCGCCTCCTTGGCCAGGAGGTCGAGGGCGATGCGGGCGTTCGGCGCCTCGAAGATCGCGTAGCCCTGGGTCGCGAGCCCCATGCGCAGCAATTTGCGGATCGGCGGTTCGTCGTCGATGACGAGGATGTTCAGGCTCATGCGGCGAGATCCGCCCGGCTGTGTCC
Source organism: Methylobacterium sp. CM6241 (assembly GCF_054817845.1). Lineage (NCBI taxonomy): Bacteria > Pseudomonadati > Pseudomonadota > Alphaproteobacteria > Hyphomicrobiales > Methylobacteriaceae > Methylobacterium > Methylobacterium sp. CM6241. The sequence continues at coordinate 1,560,815 of NZ_CM139246.1, read as the reverse complement.
GGGCACCGGCAGGACGATGGTAAAGATCGCGCCGAGGCGGTCACGGCGGTTTCCCGCCGTCATTGCGCCACCCATGGCCTCGACGAAACCGCGTGCGATGGCGAGGCCGAGCCCAGTGCCGGCCCTTACGCTGTCGCCTTTGCGGACGCGATAGAACTTGTCGAACACGCGCTCGACATCGGCCTCAGGCAGGCCGTCGCCCTCGTCGAGCACCGCGAGGTGGACCCACCCACCCTCGGCCGAGCCCCGGACGGTGACGGTGGACTCCTCCGGGGCATATTTGGCGGCGTTGTCGAGGAGGTTGACCAGCACCTGCTCGAACAGGACGGGGTCGAGGCGCAGGGCCGGCAAACCCGCCGGCAGATCCAGCACGACGCGGTGTCCTACCAGAATGGGACCGAGGCGACGCAGGGCCGTGTCTACGATCTCGGCGACGTCCTGCAGGGTGAGGTTGGCAGCGACCGCTCCCGCCTCGAGCCGTGTCATGTCGAGGAGGTTGACGATGAAGCGGTTCAGACGCTCCGATTCCGCGATGACGGTCGTGAGCAGGTCGGCCTTGGCCTCGTGGGCCAAAGCCCCATCGAGGTCGCGCAGGGTCGTGGCCGCCCCCAGCACCGAAGCGAGCGGCGTGCGCAGATCGTGCGAGATCGAGGTGAGCAGTGCTTGGCGCAGGCGGTCGGTCTCGGCGGCGCGCTCGGCGCGGTCGAGATCCTCCACGAGGCGGACGCGCTCGATGGCGAGCGCCGCCATATCGGCCAAAGTGTCGAACAGGCGTCGTTCCTCCGGGGTGAGGATGGGGCCGATGCGATCCGCATCGAGGCCGATCACGCCGACGATGCCGCGCCCCGTGCGCATCGGCAGGAAGAGCCGCCTGGCGCCCGGCAGGGTGTCGGCGCCGCGTCCCGCCGGCCTTTCGTTGTCGAAGGCCCATTTCGCCGCGCCGAAATCGGCCGCATCCAGCCTGTCCTCGGGTGGGAAGCCGGCGCGCACCGAGACGACGTCGTTCTCGGGCAACAGGAGCACGACGCGGACCTTGAGCATGGCGGCGATCTGGGCCGAGGTGGCCCAGAGCACGTCGTCGAGGGTTCCGCAGCCGGCGAGCTTGCGGCTGAAACCGTAGAGTCGCTCCGTTGCCCGAGCGCGCCCTTGCGAGACCCTGGCCTCCCGGCGGGTCTGCGAGGCGAGGTTCGAGACCACCACGGCCACCACCGTAAAGAGCAGGAACGCGGCGACGTTGGTCGGGTCGGCGATGGTGAGTGTGTAGACCGGCGGGAGAAAGAAGAAGTTGTAGGAGAGCGAGGCGGCCAGCACCGCGGCCAGCGACGGCCCCAGCCCGAGGCGCACCGCCACCGCCACCACCGCGGTCAACAGAATGAGGTCGGCATTCTCGACGCCGAGATAGGGTTGCAAAACGAGCGCGAGTCCGAGCCCTAAAGCCGTGGCGGTCAGGGCGAGGACATAGTGACCGGGACTGAAGGCACGCACAGCCGGGGCCGTCGCCACCGTCTTCGGCGGAACCGGACCTGCCTCGATCGCCTCGCCGGCGATGACGTGGATACTGATCGTGCCGGAGCGCCGGACGATATCGTGCACCACCGAGCCATGGAACAGCTCGAACAAGGGCGAGCGGTCGGCCTTGCCGAGAATGATGTGGTTGACGTTCGCCGAGCGGGCATAGGCGAGGATGTCGTCGGCGACGCGACGGCCACCCGGGATCGTCACGGCATCGCCGCCGAGGCGGTCGGCGAGGCGCAGGGTGTCGGCGATGCGGTCGCGCGCGGCCTCGTCGAGGGAGAGGGTTCGAGGGCCCTCGACCGTGATGGCGGTCCAGGGCGCGTGCAGCCGGTCCGCGAGACGTTTGGCGTGGCGCACGAGGCCGGCCGAGCGCGGATCCTCACTGATACAGACGAGGACCCGTTCGCCCGCGCCCCACGGACCCGCGATGGCATTGGCCCGCATGTGGCTGAGAAGTTCGTCATCGACCCGGTCGGCGGTGCGGCGGAGCGCGAGTTCCCGCAGGGCCGTGAGATTGCCCCGGGAAAAGTAGTGTTTCAGCGCGCGCTCGGCGTTGCCCTTCACGTAGACTTTGCCGTCGCGCAGACGCTGGATCAGGTCGTCGGGGCTGAGATCGACCACCTCGATGTCGTCGGCCCGGTCCAAGACACCGTCCGGCACGGTTTCCCGCACGCGGATGCGGGTGATCTGGGCGACGACGTCGTTGAGGCTCTCGACATGCTGGATGTTGAGGGTGGTGTAGACGTCGATGCCGGCGTCGAGGAGTTCCTCGACGTCCTGGTAGCGCTTGGGATGGCGCGAGCCGGGCGCGTTGGTGTGGGCGAGCTCGTCCACGAGGGCCAGGGCGGGCCGACGCAGGAGCAAGGCGTCGAGGTCCATCTCATCCAGCATCGTGCCGTGATACGCGATGGAATGCCGGGCCATCACCTCGAAGCCCTCGACGAGAGTCTCGGTCTCGGACCGGCCATGTGTCTCGACCACGCCGACGACGACGTCCGTCCCGGCCTTGAGCCGGGCACGTCCGACGGTCAGCATCTCGTAGGTCTTGCCGACGCCAGGAGCCGCCCCGATAAACACCTTGAGGCGGCCGCGATGTCCCTCCTCCCGGCGGACGGCCGCGAGCAGCGCGTCGGGCGAGGGACGGTCCGGATCGCGATGAGGCATCGGCATGGGCGGCCCGACATGCGGAAAGAGTGGCGCGGCAAGATTATCTCGGCTTCAGATCGTCCAGGGCGAGGTTGAGGGCAAGGACGTTCACGCGCGGCTCGCCGAGGATGCCGACGAGCCGGCCCTGGATCTGAGCCTCCACGAGGGAGCGCACCCTGTCCTCCGACAGTCTGCGCTCCCTGGCGACGCGGGGAACCTGGAACTGGGCCGCGTCCGGCGAGATGTCCGGATCGAGACCAGATCCGCTCGCAGTGACGAGATCGACCGGTGCCGGCTGGCCGGGATTCCCGGCCTTCAGAGCGTCGAGGTCACCCTTGACCCGCTCGGCCAGGATGGCGCTCGTCGGACCGAGGTTCGAGCCCGAGGAATTCGCGGCATTGTAGGGCGACGGGACAATCTTGGTGGCATCGGCCGGGTCGGCGGCGCTCGTCGCCGAGGGGCGACCGTGGAAATACCCGGCACCGGTGAAAGACTGTCCGATCAGGCTGGAGCCGACGATCCTGCCGTCGCGCTCGATCAGGCTGCCGGCGGCTTTCGCCGGGAAGATCGCCCCCGCGAGGCCGGTCATCGCGAGGGGATAGGCGAGCCCCGTAAGTGCCGTCAGGGCGATCAGCAGGACGAAAGCGGGGCGAAGCTGGGTCAACATGGACGTATGCCTGTCGTGAGTTGGCTTGGCTGCTCGGACGAGGTGCGGGGAGATCAGACGAGGTGAAGCGCGGTGATGGCGAGATCGATGGCCTTGATGCCGATGAACGGCGCCAGGATACCGCCGAGGCCGTAGATCAGGAGGTTGCGCCGCAGAAGCGCGCCGGCTCCGACCGCGCGGTAGGACACACCGCGCAGCGCCAGCGGGATCAGCACGACGATGATGAGCGCATTGAAGATGATCGCCGACAGGATCGCGCTCTCGGGCGAGGCCAGCCGCATGACGTTGAGCGCCCCAAGCTGCGGGTAGAGCACGAGGAACATCGCCGGGATGATAGCGAAGTACTTGGCGACATCGTTGGCGATGGAGAACGTGGTCAGCGCGCCCCGCGTCATCAGCAGTTGCTTGCCGATGCCGACGATCTCGATGAGCTTGGTCGGATCGGAATCGAGGTCGACCATGTTGCCGGCTTCGCGGGCCGCCACCGTGCCGGTATTCATGGCCACGCCGACATCGGCCTGGGCAAGCGCCGGGGCGTCGTTGGTTCCGTCACCGCACATGGCCACGAGCTTGCCCTGGGACTGTTCCTTGCGGATCAGGGCCAGCTTGTCCTCTGGCGTGGCCTGGGCCAGGAAATCGTCCACGCCGGCCTCGGCCGCGATGGCCGCCGCCGTCATTGGGTTGTCGCCGGTGATCATCACCGTTCGGATGCCCATCTGGCGCAACTCGGCGAAGCGCTCGCGGATGCCGCCCTTCACGATGTCCTTCAGGTAAACGACGCCGAGCAGTTGCCCGTCGCGTGCCACAGCGAGCGGTGTCCCGCCGGCCTTCGCGACGTCGTCGGCAATGGCCTGGATCTCACGCACGATGTCGGTGGCGGGTCCGGGGGCGTAGGCCAGGGCGGTGTTCGATCCGCGCGCGGCCACGGGCTGAGGGCTCACCGAGGCGATGATCGACTCCACCGCGCCCTTGCGGATCGAGGAACCGTCGACATCGACGCCGCTCATTCGCGTTTGGGCGGTGAAGGGCACGAAGGTGGCGTTCAGGCTTCCCATGTCGCGGGCGCGGATGCCGTACTTGTCCTTGGCCAGCACCACGATAGAACGGCCCTCGGGAGTTTCATCGGCCAGCGAAGCGAGCTGGGCGGCATCCGCCAGATCCTGCTCGGAGACACCGTGCACGGGTCGGAAATCGGTGGCTTGCCGGTTGCCCAGAGTGATGGTCCCGGTCTTGTCGAGGAGTAGGGTATCGACGTCGCCGGCCGCCTCCACGGCGCGGCCCGACATGGCGAGGACGTTGAACCGGACCAGCCGGTCCATCCCGGCGATGCCGATGGCCGAGAGGAGCGCGCCGATCGTCGTCGGGATCAGCGTGACGAACAATGCGACGAGGACGATGACCGGGATCGCGCCGCCGGCATAGCTCGCGAAACTCGGGATGCTCGCCACCGCGAACAGGAAGATGAGAGTCAGGCCGGCGAGCAGAATGTTGAGCGCGATCTCGTTGGGCGTCTTCTGTCGTGAGGCGCCCTCCACCAGGGCGATCATGCGATCGACGAAGGTCGAGCCGGCGGCGGCGGTGATGCGCACGCGGATCTCGTCGGAGAGCACCTGAGTGCCGCCGGTGACGGCCGAGCGGTCGCCGCCGGATTCGCGGATGACCGGGGCGGATTCGCCGGTGATGGCGGCCTCGTTGACGGAGGCGACGCCGGCTATGACCTCGCCATCGGATGGGATCAGATCCCCCGCCTCCACCAGCACCACATCACCGACCTTGAGGGACGTGCCCGGAACGGTCTCGATCTCGCGGCCGGAGCCGGTGAGGCGCTTGGCCGTCATCTCAGTCCGGGTGCGGCGCAGGCTGTCCGCCTGCGCTTTACCACGCCCCTCCGCGAGGGCTTCGGCGAAATTGGCGAAGATCAGGGTGAACCAGAGCCACAGGATGATCTGACCGGAAAAGGCGAGGTTGGCCCCGCCGGTGAGAACGTCGCGAGCGAAGAGGATCGTGGTCAGGGCAGCCACGACCTCGACCACGAACATGACCGGGTTGCGGATCATCCTGCGGGGATCGAGCTTGGTCAGGGCGCCAAGGAGTGCCGGCCCGACGAGGGCGGCGCTGAACAGGCTGGAGGAGTTTGGGCGGGCCATTGCGGGTGTCCGATGGGGAGGCATTTGGGGGCGGCGCCGTCGAGCGGAGCTCAGGGTGCCAGCGCGCGGGTCAGAAGGTCGGCTCCCGCCATGATGCAGAGGGCGCCGAGGAGGATCAGGCCGAGCATGCCGAGGATCACATCCGAGATGCGGAGGTCGTGGCGGTCTCGTTGAACCCGGCTCCAGGTCGGGGGACGGGGTCGGTGCAGGGCGAGCGCCCGGCGGACGACGGATCGTTTCGGCGCGGAGTGGGGAAGCGACAGGCGACGCATCTCAGCCCCCCGCCGGAAATGTCTGCCCGAGGCCGCCGGCGAGGTGCTCCACCACTGGTCCGAGGGCGAGCGCCGGGAAGAAGGTCAGTCCACCGACGATGAGGATCACTCCCACCAGCAGTCCGACGAACAGGCCGCCATGGGTCGGGAGGGTCCCGGCCGAGGCCGGCACGGTCTTCTTGGCTGCCAGCGATCCCGCGATGGCCAGCGCCGGGATGATGACGAAGAAGCGACCGAACAGCATGCCGAGGCCGAGGGTGGTGTTGTAGAAGGTCGTGTTGGCCGTGAGCCCACCGAAAGCGGAGCCGTTATTGGCCGCCGCCGAGGTGAAGGCGTAGAGGATCTCCGAAAAGCCGTGCGGTCCGGCATTGGCGGGCCCCGCGAGGCCGGCCGCGACGACGGTGGCCAGCGCCGTGAAGCCCAGCATCAGCAGGGGCAGGCACAGGATGGCGAGCATCGCCATCTTGACCTCGCGGCCCTCGATCTTCTTGCCGAGATATTCCGGCGTACGGCCCACCATGAGACCGGCCACGAAGATCGTCACGATGACGAAGACCAGGATGCCGTAGAGACCCGCGCCGACGCCGCCGACGATGATCTCGCCGAGTTCCATGTTGATCAGCGGGATCATGCCGCCGAGCGCCGTGAAGCTGTCATGCATCGCGTTGACCGCGCCACAGGAGGCCGCCGTGGTGATGGCGGCGAATAGTGAAGAGCCGAGAATCCCGAAGCGGACCTCCTTGCCCTCCATGTTGCCCCCGGTGAGGCCGAGCCCGTTGAGGACGGGGCTGCCCACGCTTTCGGCCCAGTAGACGATGGCGGTTCCAGCCAGGAACAGCACGCCCATGGCGGCGAGGATGGCCCAACCCTGGCGCTCGTCGCCGACCATGCGGCCGAACACGTTGGTCATCGCCGCACCGAGGGCGAAGATCGAGATCATCTGAACGAAGTTCGAGAGCGCGGTGGGGTTCTCGAAAGGATGCGCGGCGTTGGCGTTGAAGAAGCCGCCGCCATTGGTGCCCAGCATCTTGATGGCGACTTGGCTGGCCACGGGGCCGACCGCGAGGGTCTGCTTCGCGCCCTCCAGAGTGGTCGCCTCGACGGCGCCGGAAAGCGTCTGGGGGATGCCCTGCCAGACGTAGAACAGCGTCAGCACCATGCAGAGCGGGAGCAGCAGGTAGAGGGTCGTGCGGGTCAAATCGACCCAGAACGAGCCCACGGTTTTCGCCGAGGCCCGTGAAAAGCCACGCACGAGCGCGACGGCGAGCGCGATACCGGTGGCGGCCGAAAGGAAGTTCTGGTGCGTCAGGCCCAGCATCTGCGTGAGGTATGACAGCGTCGTCTCGCCACCATAGGATTGCCAGTTGGTGTTGGTGACGAAGCTCGTCGCGGTGTTGAAGGCGAGGTCCGGCGCGACGCCGGCTTGTCCGTCCGGGTTGAACGGCAGCAGCGCCTGGACGCGCAGCAGCGCGTAGAGGGTCAGGAAGCCGAGGACGTGAAAGGCGAGCATTGCCGACGCGTAGGCCAGCCAGTGTTGCTCCTGCTCGGCATCGATGCCGGCGACGCGGTAGAGTCCGCGCTCGACGGGTGAGAGCACGGGCGAGAGCAGCGTACGCTCGCCCGTGAAGACACGGGACATGTAGCCGCCAAGCGGACGGGCAAGCGCGACGACGACCGCGCAGAACAGCGCGATCTGGAACCAGCCGTTGAGACTCATCGGGGAATTCCTTCAGAACCGCTCGGGGCGGACGAGGGCATAGGTGAGGTATCCGAGCAGCCCCAGGGTCACGAGGGCGCCCAGCATCAGGTCGAGGGTCATGGCGGGGGCCTCAGAGGCGTTCGCAGAGGCCGGCGTAGCCGGCGGCCAGGCCGAAGAAGCCGAGGCCCAGGGCAATGAAGGTGAGATCGAGCATGGAGCGTCCGTTTCGGTTCGGCGCGCCGGTGCCGTGACCGGTCGCGCTCGCCCTCCGATGTGGCTCGGAACCGCATTAGGGTTCGAGAGGGACGCGAGGACGATCTTATAAGGATCGCATGAGGATTCGTGCCGTCTTGGATGCCGAGGGCGGTCCCGTGGCAGGACCAGTGCATGGTCCCCATCGGACGCCCGGCACTGAATCCGACGGGCTCCGGGCAATCCGTACCGGCATTTGCGGTCCCGCCGCCGCGCCGACTCATGCGAAGAGGTTGCGATCCAGGCGATTTTTGGTGAAGCTGATACCGGTCAATGCGTGGGAAAAACGCTCACATGTCTACCGAGGCCACCAAGGGACCTGCGTCTTACTTTCCATCCATCGAGAAGAAGTACGGACGCCCGATCGGTGACTGGCAACAATTGGTGAGAGACCGACTTCCCGCCAAGCACATGGAACTGGTGTCGATGCTGAAGGAAGAGCACGGAATGGGTCACGGTCACGCCAACGCGATCGTCGCTCATGTGCTGTCCGCGCAGAACGCGTAGCCGACCCCGGCCGGCGCTGCGACGTGGCAGCACCGCCCTCATTCCGCTGGATCGCGTGGTTCGGAATTCTTCCACCGCAACCTATCGACCAATGCCCGAAGCGCGGGCGAGATCTGGCGGTTGGGAAAGTAGAGATGACAGCCTGGAAATGGCGGGCACCAATCGTCCAGCACCTGGATCAACCGGCCGGCCGCCACATCCTCTACGACATCCGTCTCCAGCATGTAGCCGAGGCCCGCGCCCGCACGTATCGCGGAGGCTGCCAGCGCGCCATCATTGACGATGAACTGGCCGCCTGCGCGCACGCGTATGTCGCGTCGGTCCCGAGCGAACTCCCATGGCAGGAGACCGCCTCCGCCGATAAGACGGTAGCTGACGCAATTGTGGTGCTCCAGATCGGCCGGGGTCTCGGGCCGAGGATGGCGTGCGAAGTAATCCGGCGTGCCGACGACCAGCGTGCGGAGATCGGGGCCGACGCGCACCGCCACCATGTCGCCTTCCACGGCTTCGCCGAAGCGGATCCCTGCGTCGAAGCCGGCAGCGACCAGATCGGCGAGACGGTCGTCGACGAGAACCTCGACGGAGATCGCCGGATGGTCGAGGAGGAATTGGGGAAGCGACGGTTCGAGGATCGTGCGGGCGGCATAGGAAAATGTGGTGAGCCGGATGGTACCCGAGGGCTCGCTCCGCCAGTCGGCGAGCGCCGCGAGTCCCCGAGCGATCTCTTCCAGCGCCGGGTTGATCGTGCGCAGGAGCCGGTCGCCGGCTGGCGTCGGGGCCACGCTCCGCGTCGTGCGGGCGAGGAGGCGAACACCGAGACGCGTCTCCAATCCACGAATCGCATGGCTGAGGGCCGAGGGCGAAAGGCCGAGTTCGGCCGCCGCGCGGGTGAAGCTGCAGACGCGCGCCACGGCCGCGAAGGCCGCCAGATCGTCGAGATCCCCGCGCCGCATTGATGCATTCCGCTCACAAACCTATGCCGACCAGCGGAGCTAATCGCCGGGTTGCCACGACCCTATCCTCATCTCGGTAATTAGCGAGGTGCAACAATGGATCTGACGCATTATCGGACGCTCGGCCGCTCGGGCCTGGCCGTGAGCCCCCTGGCGCTGGGCACCATGACCTTCGGCACGGCACGCTGGGGCCTCGACGAAGACGGCAGCCGCGCAGTGTTCGATGCCTATGTCGCGCAAGGCGGCAACTTCGTCGACACAGCCGACATCTACGCGAGCGGCGCCAGCGAGACGATGCTCGGCCGCTTCGTCGCCGAGCGGGGCCTGCGCGACCAAATCGTTCTCTCCACCAAGTCGGGTTTCGCCGCTGGGAGCGGACCGCATGCGGGTGGCTGCGGTGCCAAGCATGTCCACGCCGCAATAGACGGATCGCTTCGCCGCCTGGGAACGGATTATGTCGACCTGTACTGGCTGCACGTCTGGGACGGACTCACGCCGGCGGAGGAACTGCTCGAGACGATGGCCGGCCTCGTTCGGTCGGGCAAGATCCGCTACTGGGGCTTGTCGAATACTCCTGCCTGGTACGCGGCCAAGCTCGCGACGCTCGCTTCCGTGCGCGGCCTGCCGGGACCGATCGGGTTGCAGTATTTCTACTCGCTCGTGAACCGGGAGGTCGAGGACGAGCACATCCCGCTCGGCGCCGAGTTCGGCATGGGGATGGTGCCCTGGTCTCCCCTCGCCTACGGGCTGCTCACCGGCAAGTACGAACGTGCTTCCGTCGAGGCGGGCTCCCCGCGTGGCTCGGGGCTACCAACGGACACGGCCATGGCTGGGCAGGAGCGGACGGCCAAAGACAGACGTCTCGATGGCGCCAACCCCTTCGGGGACAGCCTGTTCACGCCACGCAATTGGGACATCGTGGACGCGGTGCGCCAGATCGCTAGCGAGATCGGGCAGCCCCCGGCACGGATCGCCCTGGCATGGGTCGTAGGCCGGCCGGGCGTGGCCTCGACCCTGATGGGCGTGAGCCGGCCGGCGCAGGTGACGGACAACGTAGCGGCGCTCGACCTGACCCTATCGCCTAAGCATCGTGCCGCTCTAGATACCGTCAGCGCCTTCGCCGAACCACGCCTCATCTACGGCCTGTCCCGCCCCCCTTTGCAGCAGCAGGTCATCTTCGGTGGTAGCCGGGTCCACGCATCGACCGAAATGCTGCACCTCTGAGCAGACCATGCGAACCTGATCCAGAACCGGATCCCGGATACTCGCGACCTCGTGGCGTTGCCGGGCGTGATACAGACGGGTTGAGCCATGACCCGGCGTCACCAAGTGACAACCAAAAAACCCGCCACGGTGCGAACCGGGCGGGTCTGATGTCGGTATTATCGCGGATGGACGATCAGCAATCGTCGCCCTTCTTGCCGACGGCCTGATTCTCGCCGGCATTGTTCATCGCGCCAACGGTGCCTGGGGCGGCAGGCTGCTGGCCACCTGCGAGATTCTTGCTGCCGGGCTCCTCATTTCCCTTGGTGGCGGAAGCGCCCGCACCTGGCTTATCGCCAAGGCCCTGGTTGGCACCGACATTGTTCATCGCACCGACAGTGCCTGGGGATGCAGGCTGCGCGCCACCAGCGAGGTTCTTGCTGCCGGTATCGGACTTGGAGCTCTTATCGGTGGTTGAACCGGTATTGCATGGTGCAGCCAGAGTAGTCCCGGCCGTGAAAGCAAGAACCATTGCCGCGCCGGCGATCGCAGTAAACTTCATGGGGCGTCCCTCCAAGATCGGTGTCGGGAGGAATAATTCCGAGCCTCAATATTGGTTCCCGTCGAATGGGCCGCAGGTAATACCACTTGCCAATCCGCCTCCCAGTATCACCACCGAAGCAGGATGGAATTCATCACATCCGCAATCACCGAATCCGAGTGATCGAGAAGGCCGGAAAAAACCGGCTCCTCCGCCGCTCATAACTGTGACGGCTAATCTTGTTCATGAGAACTTGCCGGCACCGATGACGTTGGCGTTTCCTTCAGAAATCTAACCGGTGGGCGATACAGGCTTGCGTTATCGACATCGTCCCGTCTGACGATCGCGTCCATCGAGACGTCGACGGTGTCATCCAAGAAGGTACGTCCGGCCATGTCGAGGATATGCACGTGGTCGTGCTGGGCATTCTCGCCGTGCCGACGAACGCTGAAGAGCAAAGTCACGACGATCCTTCGTAATTGAGAGGGGCACACCCAACGACCAAGATGGCGCCGTCATGTGTTCGGCTCCAGCTTAGTCACCATGCACGATGCCGCTGCGACGGCTCCGGCCAGCAGGGCGATTCCAGCCCACGACAAGCGGCTCGGTCCGGCGGTTTCGAGGATGATCCCGCCCAGGACGGCTCCGCCGAAAATGGCGATATTCCAAGCCGTGACGATCATCGCCTGCGCCACATCGGCCGCTGGGCCTGCCGTACGTGCCGATGCAGTCTGGAGAACCGTCGCCGACCCGCCGAATGCCAGACCCCAGATCAATACGGCGCCATAGATCGCGAGGGACGCTCCACTCGTAACGGCAAGCGTGAAGGCCGCGACGATAAACAATCCGATCGCGGCGAAAAGCAAAGCCCGCAGCCATCTGTCGATCAGCACGCCCGTCAGTCCGATACTGACGAGTGCGGAACCCCCGAAGACCAGTAGAACATCGTCGATCCGGTCGGGCATGCGGTAGTCGGCCAGGATGGGCGCGATGTAGGTGTAGAGGAGATTATGGGCCAGCACGAAGCAGAGCGTCACCGCCAGTATCGGCCGCACGCCCGGCACTGCAAAGACTTGAGTCAGCGATGGGCGTTGCGTTTCAGGTTCGCCAGGGAAATCCGGAACTTTCGCGATGATCCAGCCAACCAGTAGCAGCGCGATGAGGCTGAGCAGGCCGAAGGTGAGCCGCCAGCCGGCGAGCATGCCCAGAAACGTACCGGCCGGTACCCCGATAGAAAGCGCCACGGGCGTTCCTGCCATCGCCACGGCCATGGCTCGCCCCGCGAGACGGGGCGGTGCCATGCGAACCGCATAGCCAGCGAGGAGCGCCCATAGCAGGCCGGCCGATACCCCGCCGACAAAACGCGCCGCCATCGCGACGGCGAAACTCCCGGTCAGGGCCGTTATCAGGTTGGCGATCATGAACCCGACGATGGAGCCGAGCAGAAGCGGTCGTCGGCGCCAGCTTCGCGTCGCCGCGGTCAAAGGGATCGCAGCGAGGAGCGATCCCAAGGCGTAGACACTGATCCATTGGCCGGCCATGGCCTCGCTCACCCCCAGCGATCCCCCGATCTGCGGAAGAAGTCCGGCCGGCAGGGCCTCGGTCAGGATCGTGACGAAGCCCGCGACCGCCAGAGCACATAGCCCGGCCATCGGCAGCCGATCGGCTCGCGCCGTCATGCCGAAGCCCTCGGAAGTACAAGGTCGCCCACCGTGTAGGTGTGAAACTCGCTGGACGAAAAAGTTTCGAGCGCCTGAAACTTGTCGACGAACACCGGATCGGAGAAGAAAATCTCGACATCTTTTGGGTCTGATATCGCCTCGATATTCACGACGGTCAGTCCATCGGTGCTCCTGGCAAGGTTGCTCCATAGAAATCCGGGCTTCCGCTCGGCCACATAGTGAACGACATCCTGGATGAGCCGGAACGCGTCTTCCTGCTTGCCAGGGTGAACGTGAATTACGTTGACGATGAAGGTGGTCGGGATCGGATGAATCGTGAAGGCTGGGATCATGTTCGCTTCCCTGGTCTTGCGAGGTCCAGGGGATAGCGACCGGACGGTTGCGGAAAAACGGGCCAGCGTTCCGGTGACTGCGGAAGGAAATTCGCTTAACCGTGACGACATGGACAAGCTCACGGCGTTCGATGCCTTCGTGCAGTCGGCTGAAACCGGCAGCTTCGTCGCGGCGGGCCGCAAGCTCGGCCTGTCAGCCTCGGCAGTCGGCAAGGCGGTGGCACGGCTCGAGCAACGGCTGGACGCGCGGCTGTTCCATCGCAACACGCGCAACATGACCCTGACCGAGGAAGGGCGACTGTTCCTGGAACGCTGCCACCGCATCTTCGAGGAGATCGAGGCGGCCGAAGCCGAGCTGGCCCGGTCCAATCGAACCCCGAGGGGCCGGTTGCGTGTGAGTCTCCCGCTGGTCGGCATGTTGCTGACGCCGGTGATGGCTCATTTCATGCGCACTTGGCCCGAGGTTCAACTCGACCTGGATTTCACGGACCGGCTGGTGGACGTCGTGGAGGAAGGGTTCGACGCCGTCATTCGGACCGGGCAACCCTCTGACAGCTTGTTGATGAGCCGCCATCTCGGACGGTTCCGCCTCAAAATCGTCGCGTCACCCCACTACTTGGCGCAATATGGAGTGCCGCTCACCCCTGACGACCTGCACGAGCATCACTGTCTTCACCAGCGTTCGCCGGACACCGGAAAGCTGCGGCCCTGGCCCTTTGTGCGTGCTTCAGGCCAGGGGAAGCCCGTCCTGCCCGAGCGGATGAGCGCGACAGCGGTCGACCCCCTGATCGAACTGGCGAGCGAGGGGATGGGCATCGCCTGTCTGCCGCCCTTCGCGATCCGCGACGAAATCGCCGATGGCCGTCTCGTGTCCATCCTGGACGAGTGGTTGACCGGGACCGATCAGTTCCATGTCCTGTGGCCGGCCAGCCGGCAGATCACGCCCAGACTACGTGCGTTCGTCGATTTCATGGCCGAACATCTACAGCCGCAGTAAAGACGATACGCGAGATCGCCAAGAGTGGTCCCGCTGTCTATTCAAGTGCTCCAACGATGATCTCAGAAGCGAAACTTAGTCGTTCAAGCTGCACAACACAGGGGTGTCGAGGCGAGCGCAGAAATCCGGCTGGAAGTCTTCAGGGTGTTTCGCACCGGGCTGGAAGAGTCGAGAACCGGCCGGCGCAACATCTCCCGCGCATGCCTACAGCGCTCGACGATGCTTCTGTATCCAATCGGCTCGGTGGCGATGGCGGACGATCCGCTCGGCATGCACCATATCGATCGACATGGCATTCCGACCGTGACGGACTTGACAGCGTGCGTTTTCGGCATCCGCACTCAAGCTGTTGATTCAGCTCGCGACAGCAACAAATTGATGAAATTGCTTCACGAGAAAGCGATTTCTTTCGGCGATCATCAATCATGGCGAGGAATCCGCACGCAACCAGAGGATATGCTTCGGCAATCGCCGTTGGTGGCCTCGTTGTGCTGATGGTGCAGGAAGTGCCGAACTGGAACGCGACCCTCATAGGTCTGCTCTCCCTGATCGCGTTTGCCGTACTCTGGATACTGGCAGGACGCGAGGTCATCGAGGAGGGGGCGCGCGCGCCGGTTCGGGTCGCCGTCACGGTTCGTGACATCGAGGCCGATGACGCGGCCATGTCAGAGCACCGCTTGCTTCTCGGCCCGCCGGGACACCTCGAATTACTCGAACCTCGACGCTCACCGACGATCTTGTCCCTTCGACGTCTCCCGAAGCTGCGTTGGAAATAGCGGCACCCAGCGGGTGCGTGTCCGAGCGAGCGGCTCAACGGACGCGATCCCTTCGTTCTTGGAGCGGTTGTCAGCTCTTCCCTTCTTTCCAGGCACAAGGTGCCGGAAAGACCTGCGCACGCTGCGAACCTGTTTGGGGCCGCAGGATCATGACAGGGTTAAGTCTCATGAGAACCCCTGATTGACTCAATAGAGCTCCGCTTCGAGGAGCCGATTGGTGTCGACAATCTTGTCGGCCAGTTCCAGAATGAGAAAACGTTGAACGTACAGCGCCAGGTCAGGGCGTTCACGCTCCATGCGGGCCAGAGCGGCCCGATCGATGCCGACGGTGCGGCAGGGGCTTTCGGCGATCGCCGTGGCGGTGCGCCGCCCCCCCTGGGCCAAGCCGATTTCGCCGATGACAGTGCCGGCTGTGGTCGTGCGCAAACGATGGTTAGAGCGGCCGGGCATCTCCAGCCGGATGGAAATGATGCCGTGTTCGAGGAAGTAAAAAGCGTCAGCGGGCTCACCCTGACGCATCAGCGCCTCGCCGGCCGCCAGGGTGCGGAGACTGAGATACGGTTCCAGTTCGCCAGCCCCGACCGTGCAGCCGAGCCTATCGGCAAGGTGCTGAGCAAACGATGTCGCTTCACCTTCGTCGCTGGTCCCGGCCTCTGACAAGAGAGCCGTCTCCGCTGCCCGCATGGCCGCATCGCGGGTGCGATAGATCCGTATTCGCGGCTCTACGAGAAGTCCGTCACGTTCGATCTGTTGATGAGCGATTGGGCCGAGATTCACCAGCAAAACGTCGAAGCGCGCCTGCTCGGCGAACTGCCCGATCTTACGGAAGACAAGCAGCGCGGAACTGTCCAGTCCGACACATTCACGGAAATCCAGAATCAGGAAACGGAAATCGGGAGTCGCTTCCACGTCAGCGGCAGCTTGGCGCAAGATCGTCTGCGCGTTCAGGAAAAACAGGTACCCTTGCAGGATGTAGATCCGCGTCCGCTCCCCTGATGCACGCAGCAGATCGGTGATGTGGGGCGCGCGAATGATACTGCTTCGACGCTCAGCTCCGGTGTCCTATCTCCTGACCGCCTCACCGTCGATGATCTGCAGCTTCGAGGTGGGCGGCCGCAACGCACCGACATTCATCAGTGAGAATGTCCGGGACCTTCTCGGCTACGAGCCGAGCGAGTATCTCGAGGGCCCCGATTTCTGGCTCGAGCGGCTTCATCCCGACGACCGGGACCGAGTTCTGGCCGAGTTCCCCCATCTTCTCGCGAATGGCCACCACGTCGTCGAGTACCGGTTTCGGCGAAAGGACGGTATCTATCGCTGGGTAAGGGACGAGCAGCGCCTGATCAGCGGCCCGCATGGCGAACCCGTCGAGGTCGTCGAATCCTGGAGCGACATAACCGAGCGGAAGGAGGCAGAATTCGCACTTCGGGAGCAGACGACTCTCGTCGAGCTCCTGCAGGTCACGGCGGCCGCGGCCAACGAGGCGCTCAACGTCGAGGATGCCTTGCAGATCTGCCTGGGTCGGATCTCGGCACATACCGGATGGCCGCTCGGGCACGCCTACATGCTTGCCAATGACGGCAGCGAAACCCTGGTGTCGTCCGGCATCTGGCATTGCGATACGCCGGAGCGCTTTGCGCGCTTCCAGGCCGTCACTTCGGAGACGCCGCTTCCTCTCGGCATAGGGTTGCCGGGACGCGTATTGGCATCCGGCGAAGCGATGTGGGTCCTCGATCTCGATGCGGAATCCGACCATTCCCGTGCCGGTGCCGCCGCTGCGGAGGGGTTCCGGGCGGCTTTCGGGTTCCCCGTCACGATCGGTCGTGAGGTCGTCGCGGTGCTGGAGTTCTTCGCGGCTGAAGCGCAGGCACCGAACCGGGCGCTCCTCAACGTCATGGCCAATATCGGCGCGCAGCTCGGCCGGGTGATCGAGCGCAAACGTGCCGAGGAGAACCTGCGGGAGGCCAAGGACGCGGCAGAGAACGCGAGCAGATCCAAGAGCAGCTTCCTGGCCAACATGAGCCACGAATTGCGGACGCCGCTCAACGCCATCATCGGCTTCACGCGGCTCATCATGCGTCGCGCCAAGGACGTGCTGCCCATCAAGCAGTTCGAAAACTTGGAAAAGATCCTGCTGAGTTCCGAGCATCTGCTCTCCCTGATCAACACCATCCTCGATCTCGCCAAGGTCGAAGCGGGCCGGATGGAAGTGAAGACATCGGAATTCTCGCTCGAATCCACCCTCGACCTCTGTCTCCGTACGGTCGAGCCCCTGGTCAAAAGCGAGCGCGTGCGACTGGTCAAAGATTTCGAGGGCCTGCCGGAGACGATCAGCACCGATCAGGAGAAGCTGAGGCAGATCCTGATCAACCTTCTCAGCAACGCCATCAAGTTCACTGAAACCGGTTCGGTGACCCTGCGCGCACGCGCGGTCGGGGACCGGATCGCACGCGCGGTGATCGATACGGGCATCGGCATCCCGAGCGGAGCGCTGACCCTGATCTTCGAGGAGTTCCAACAGGTCGATAATTCCGCAAGCCGAACACATAGTGGAACCGGGCTCGGCCTCGCCATCAGCCACCGACTGGCCCGGATGCTCGGCGGCGACGTGGGCGTGGACAGCCAAGAGGGTAAGGGCTCGACCTTCACCCTCACTCTTCCGCGGCGTATCGACGGCAACGTCGAACCTCCGCCCAGCCCTCGGGCGCCTTTGACCGAAGCCGTGAATCGGACCTCGTCCAGGACCGTGCTCGCCATCGATGACGACCCGAACGTCGTCTACCTCCTCAAGGAAAATCTGCTCGACGCGGGCTACGACGTAATCGGCGCCCCCAATGGCGGGGACGGCCTGAGGACGGCACGGGAGCTTCAGCCGCGCGCCATCACGCTCGATATCATGATGCCGGGAACGGATGGGTGGCAGGTCCTGCATGCGCTCAAGACCGACCCTCTGACGCGTGAGATTCCCGTAATCCTGATCTCGATCGTCGACCAGAAGGAGCTCGGCTTCCACCTCGGTGCCAGCGACTACATCGTCAAACCATTCGAGCGCGAGTCACTGATCGGCGCCCTTGGGCGCGCGGCCCCCGACAGCGAACGCATCCTCGTGATCGATGACGACCCGAACGTGGTCGACCTCGTCCGGCAGTTGCTGGATACCGAGCGCTGCACGATCGAATGGGCGCGCGACGGCGTCGCGGGCCTCGAACGGATCTCGCAGGCGCGCCCAAGCGTCATTCTCCTGGATCTCCTGATGCCGGGCATGGACGGCCTCACCTTCCTCGATCACCTGCAGGCCGATCCCGTTGTCCGCACGATCCCCGTTGCCGTCTTGACGGCGGCATCCTTGAACGCAGCCGACCATGGCATGCTTCGGGAACGCGTGCGCGGGCTCATCGACAAGCAGGGCCTCGACCGTGACGCACTCATCCGAGAGGTCAGGCGGGTGTTGCCGCTACTGGAAACCCAGGGCGCCGAGATCGCCCAATGAACTGCGCCGTGGAAGCGAGAATGCGTTCGATGAACAGCCTGGTTGGGCGCAGCGGCATCGGCCGGCAGCGAGCCATGGATCGGCGCAGGATTTGCCGAGTCCTCTCCGAAAAATCGAACCGGACAAAAACAGGACTTGCCAGCACCGGGCAGCGCCCCGGCTGTCTCTTCGTAGACTACGAAGGTTTCGCGCGATGAAGACCATCCTCATCGTCGAAGATGGCCCTCTCAATCGCGATCTGCTGACCCAGCTCCTCGAGGACGACTACGCGTTGTTGATCGCCGTCGATGGTGGTGCGGGCGTCGCGATGGCCGCGAGCCATATCCCGGATCTCATCCTCATGGATCTTTCCCTGTCCGTCATCGACGGCTGGGAGGCGACGCGGCGGATCAAGGCCAACCCGGCGACGGGAAACATTCCCGTCATCGCGATCACGGCCAACGCGATGAGCGGCGACGAGGACAAGGCCAAGATGGCCGGGTGCGACGATTTCATGACGAAGCCTGTCGATGAAGACCTGCTTTTCGCCAAGCTGCATCAATGGCTCGATTGAACGCAGGCGGTCCTGAAGCGGCTGCGACCTGGAGATAACGAGACCTGTGGACCCCGCACGCATCCTCATCGTCGACGATGAAGCCTTCAACCTCGATCTGCTGGAGCAGGAGCTCGAGCTTCTCGGACACGAGAGCGTTCGGGCCACCAACGGATGCGCTGCGCTCGATCTCCTGAATACCGAACCGTTCGATCTGGTCCTGCTCGACGTGATGATGCCAATACTGGACGGCTACGCCGTATTGGACAGCATAAAGTCGAACGACCGGCTCCATCATACCCCGGTGGTCATGATCTCGGCGCTGACAGAGATCAGCAGCGTCGTACGCTGTATCGAGATGGGGGCCGAAGATTACCTTCCCAAGCCCTTCGAGCCGGTACTGCTCGAAGCGCGGATCCGTGCCTGCCTCGACAGGAAGCGGCTGCACGACCGGGAAGTGGCCCATCCGGAAGCCATCAAGCTCCAGCAGAAACGAGCGGACGACCTGCTGCACGCTATCCTGCCCGTCGCGGCGGTGAGCGAGCTGATGAGCACCGGCCAGGTCAAGCCGCGGCTTTTTCATGATGTCGCAGTGCTCTTCATCGATCTCTTCGGCTTCACCGCGTGGTGCCACAGCAAAGGCCCCGAAGACGTCGTGGCCGAAGTTCAGCGTCTGGCCGAAGCGTTCGAGGTCGTGGCGCACAAACACGGTATGGAGAAAATCAAGACGATCGGCGACGCCTTCATGGCAACCGCCAATTTGTTATCGCCCCATACCGATCCGGTGACCGCGGCCATCCGCTGCGCGCAGGACATGGTGTCCATCGCTAGTGATGGCTCCACCGGATGGCGAATCCGGGCTGGCATTCACATCGGCTCCGTCGTTGGCGGCATCGTCGGGCGGTCGAAGTTCACCTTCGATCTCTGGGGCGACACGGTGAACGTGGCCGCTCGTCTGTGTTCGCTCGGCGACGGATGTTCCGTTCATCTCTCCGAGGAAGCCTCAGCCCGCGTGCATGACGGCAGCGCGATCAACCATATCGGCAAGGTGTCTCTCAAGGGAAAAGGCGAGATCGAGGTTTATTGCTTTAAATTTAGGTAGCGCCATAGCCGCTATTCTTATCTCCGACTGATCTGACGTCAGATTAGCATGAAAATCAAAGAATATTTCAGTTTTTATAAGAATACACACTTTCATTTCGTATTCGAATATTTCATAGCCCCACCGAAGGAGCCACAATGCGGACGTCCGATCTCAAATAACTAACGATGACGCACTGGGACGACCCGCAGCGTCATACGACTTAAACTCTTCCGCCCAGGTAAAAGCGGCTCATCCCGCAGAAATGCGCGTCGTTAAGTGAGGAGCCTCCGTTACTCCAACCGGATCGAATTCGCACCCAATGTAGTCTTCGTCGCGGGCTTGATTTCACAGATCGTCCTGGGTGTCTCTACGCTCGTCATGTTGGGAGTCGTTCCCGCGACCGGCACTCGCATCCTCGATCAGGTCAACTTCGGCCCGCCACGCATTCGAGATGCCATCGTTATGGCGGCCCCACTCGGTATCGGACTAACTCTTATCGCGCTGCCCCTGTGCTTCAAGTCAGTGTCTGAGGCAGACCTCCTATCGTCAAGGATCTGATCCTGCTGACTGCGCTCGCGGCCTAAGTGCCCTGACGCGGCAAGAGGATTCACGATGGGATTGACGCCTGCGAAGCTGGGTGATGGCTCAGTCCGTTTGGATACCTTTCGATGAGCCACCGACGTCACAACTGGCTGCGATTGCCGGTGACCAATCCCGGCCATTCAAGCGCATCGTTCGCGCTCTCAGCATCCTGCGGTCGACCGAGCGCTTGAACGTGGAGAGGTGGCTCGAGAGGCAGGTAACAGTTGGCCTGCGGGAGGGCTCTGGCAAAAGCGCTTTGACAAAGAAGGCGTAGAGGGTCTGCTACCCGACAAGACCTGTCTGCCCGACACCCCGCCGCATTTCACAGGAACGGTGGCGGGAGCTCTGGCACTGACCTGCTTGGTGCCGCCGGATGAGGTCATCCACTGGACCGGCCGCGCCGTCGCTGCGTAGACCAGGATCTCTCCGCTTCGTGCAGCGGGTCTGGCAGGAGCACCGTCTGCAACCGCATCGGGTGCGTACCTTCAAGCGCTCGCACGACCCGGCCTCGCCGAGAATGTGGAGGATGTGGTCAGTCACAACACCAAATCCGCCCGCCCACGCCGTCGTGCTGTCCATCGACGATCCTTCGACAGGCTCAGGATAAGGAGTCCCAGATCCAGGCTCGGGAGCGAACCCGTCCCATGGTCCCGGCCATCCTATCGCTCAGACGCGTGACTACACCCGGCACGCGCGATGAACGTGTCCCTCCAACCCAACCTCGGCCTCATGGCTCAATGCGGTCGAGGGCTTCTTCTCCACGCTCACACGCCGCCGCCTCCAGTGGGGTACGTTCAGTGGCGTCGTTGATCTGCAGGTGGCCATCAAACGCTATATCGCCGAGCACAACCGCAGCGCCCGCCCCTTCGTCTGGATAAAGCCCGCCGCCGCCATCTTCGATGCCCGCAACCGAGCCCCTGAACCATCCGTCTGAGTCAATGCAATAGCGGTTGACGTGGTGAAGGGGCAGAAAGCTGCCGGATCGCGTGAAGGCGAAGGCCCATACGGCGTGCGAGGCTCTGGCCGAGCAGGATTGATCGGCCAGAGCGCATTGCGAAGCTTACGCCACCAGGAAGTCGAGGTGAGTCAGCGTTTCCTTCGTGCCGATGACGGCAAACTGGACGGCAGTGCTAGCCGTCCCGTTGCCGTCGGCATCGTAAGAGAGCGCACCGTTCTTGTGGTTGTAGAGAATGCGATCGCTCGCATCCACCACGGCACCGGCATTGCCGAGATCCTTGAACGCAGTCTCTGCAAGCTGCCCCGTGGTAAGAGCGCGGAACACGGCCCGGGCCAGTTGGATCGTGTCCTCCGGTACTGAGAAGTCGGTAAGGCGGTCGACATCGACAGAGCCGAGGTTCGACGAGAATGCGAACGTATCGCTGCCGCCCTTGCCGTAGAGCAGGTCGGCGCCCGCGCCGCCGTTGAGAACGTTGGCGCCGTCATTACCTATCAGCGTGTTCGCGAACGCGTTGCCGCCGAGCCTGATGGCGTCCAGGCCGGCGTCGTTTGTGGTCCTCAGTGTCTCGATCCCCTGACCGGCCGACAGCGTGAAGCTCACACTGGTCCCGACCGTGTCGGTGCCGCCGTCGGCCGCCTCGATCACACGATCACCGGCATTGTCGACGATATAGGTGTCGTCGCCGTCATACCCGGAGGCGCTCGTCCCCGGGCCGGTCAGCAAGAAGACGTTGTTGCCTGCATCGCCTCGGTTGGAGCCAGTGACAGTCACCCGCAGATGCGAGGAACCGGCGCCACCCTGTCCATCCGAGAGCGTGTAGAGGAAGTCGTCGACGACGCTTGCTCCCACCGCGACCCGGCCCTCGGCATTAGCTTCGTACGTGTAGCTGCCGTTCCCCTTCAGGGTGAGCGTGCCGTAGCGGCCGGCGATCACAATCTCGCCGTCGACGGCCGTCCGGGCCGTGCCGGCGGTCACTGCCCTGATCGCGGTGATCGTCAGGGTGCCGCTGTCGGGGTCGATGTCGTTGCCGAGCACGCCACTCGCCACGGAATTTCGCTGAACAACCTCGATCACGTCGTCGGTCGCGACGGGGGCGTCGTTGACTGAGGCGAGAGTCAGCGCCCGGGTCGCTGCCGTGATGGCCGTGCCGTCGCCGACATCGTAGCTGAGCGTAACCAAACCGTTATAGTCGGCGTCCGGCGTAAGCGTGAAGGTCCCGCCCGTGATCGTCACCGTGCCATGGTCGGCCCTCAGGTTCGTGACCGCGAGCGATGCACTGTCGGTGTCGGTAAAGCCCTTCAGTAGGTTGGAGAGCCGACCCGTATAGGCAGCGTCCTCCCTGCCGGCCGCCAGGGTCGCCTGGGTACCGGTGAGGCGCGGCGCGTCGTTCACAGCCGCGAGGGTGGTGCTCAGGGTGGCGGGGATCGACGCCGCGCCATCGCCGACGCTGTAGCTGATCGTGATCTGGCCGCTGTAGTTCGCGTCCGGCCTGACGGTGTAGCCGCCCGCCCCGTCGCCGACGATGGTGCCGTGATCGACGCTGAGGTTGGACAGGACGAGGGTGGTGCCCTCGGGATCGGCGAAGCCCTGCAGCAGGTCGTCCGCCGTCACCGTGAAGGCGGTGTCCTCCGTGCCGGCCACGAGCGTCGCCTGCGTGCCGGTGAGCAGCGGGGCGTCGTTCACCGCCGTGAGCGAGAAGCTGCGGGTCGCGGGGGCCGGGGCGTTGGTGCCGTCGCTGACGCCGTAGGTCAGCGTCACCGGACCCGTGGCGTTCGCCGCCGGCGTGATGGTGAAGGAGCCGTCCGAATTCGCCGTGACCGTGCCGCTGGACGAGGTCAGGCCCGACACGGTCAGCATCGCGGTGCCCGCATCGGCCCAGCCCTCGAGCAACTGCGCCTCGGTCACCGTATAGGCGGTGTCCTCCGTGCCGTCGGCGAGCACGGTCTGCGTGCCGGTCAGGGCCGGAGCGGTGGCGTCTATGGCCAGGTCGGTATCGGAGCCCGTGGTCGCGCTGGAGACGCTGGCCGGGTCGAAGGACAGCGCAGTGGTCGTGGTGTTGAGCAACACGGAGACGGTTCTGCCGTCGTTATTCGCAACGAGGATGTCGAGCCGGCCGTCGCCGTTCACGTCGGCCACCGTCGCGCTGCGAGGCTCGGAGCCGACGGCTAGGTCGGTCGTGCCGCTGAAGCCGCCGGCCCCGTCGCCCAGCCGCACCGAAACGGTGTCGTTGCCACTGTTCGCGGTGAGGATGTCGAGATGGCCGTCGCCGTTCACGTCGGCCACCGTCACGCTGCCAGGCTCTGAGCCGACGGATACGTTGGTCGTGCCGCTGAAGCCGCCGGCCCCGTCGCCCAGCCGCACCGAAACCGTGTTGCTGCTGTTGTTGGCGGTAAGGATATCGAGCTTGCCATCCTCGTTCACGTCGGCGACCGTCACACTCGCTGGCGCGCCGCCGACCGTGACGTTCGGTGCAGTCGCGAAGTCGAGCAGGCCGGGCCTGTCCAGCGATCCGCCATTGAGATCGAGGCCGGTGACGGTGAGGCGCGCGTCGTCCTCCCCGGCCGCGATCGTATAGGTGAAGGTCGCGCGTCCTTCCCCGTCGAGGCCGGCATAGGTGGCGGTTGCGCCGTTGCTCAGGGTCAGCCGCGGCGCGCCCGTGACAGTGACGGCCGTTTCCGCCTCTAGCGTGAAGGTGACGGTGTCGCCCGTCTTCAACGTGCCGACACGGCTCGCCGTCGTGATGATGCCGGTCGCCTTGTTCAGGCCGGTCACGTCGGTCGTCGAGTTCGGCAGCGTCATGACTCATCCCCACGGCTCCGCCGCATCGCGAGGCCGCCCTTCGTTCAGGTTCGTGGAAGGCTCCACATCGGGAGCCAATGCAATGCGAGGCCCTCGGGGGGGGGGGGGGGGGGGGGGGGGGGGGGGGGGTATGGGGTCGTCGGCACCATGCCTTCTGGGGCGCCCCTCCCTACTGCGAATTATCAGACTGATCTAGTCTAAAAACCGGCATACGCACTAATTATCGTGTCTGTACTTATAAAAGGCACCCTTATAAGTAAAATGTTAATTAATATTTTATAGATTACAAATTATAGCAATCATATTGTAAATCATATTGCAGCATGCAACCGTAACGAGCAAAAACCGGAAGCAATAGCGAGCTGATTTACAATAACACCCATTCCGTTAGCTTGAATTATTGAGGTTTACCCACGCGGCCGCGCAGGGGCTTTCGTCCGCAGGGCCTCAGCGAGCCTGACTCATGGATCATGGCTCACTGAAGCTTGGTATCGGCGACGGCTTCCGGCGCGAGAAGCCCCTCGACGAACCGCATTGCCGGCCCCGACAGGGCTGCGAAATCGACGGCATAGAGGTTGAGGGCGCTCACCGCCCAGGCATCGGTGAGCTCGGCCGCGTGCAGGTGGCGCTCGCCCAGAGCCTGGAAGGCACCTTCGGCCATCACGCCGATGCCCATACCGCATTCGATCATCCGGCACATAGCCGAGAGGCTGTCGACCTCGACCCGCTGACGCAGGGCGCGCCGCGCCTCGCGGGCGACCCGGTTGAGGTGGATCTGCACCGTGCTGCTGCCGCGCATGCCGACCTGCTCGAAATCCAGGGATTCGGCGTAGGCCACGTGGCTGCGGACACCCAGCGCATGCCCTTGCGGCATCACCAGGACGAGGCGCTCGGTGCGGTAGGGCCGCGCCGACAAGGGAAGGCCGGGCTCGCAGGCGCCGCAGATGCCGAGATCGGCCTCGCCCTCGATCACGTCCTGCGCCACGCTGCGGCTGCTGCGCTGACGCAGGTCGATGCGGATGTCGGGATGCGTCCGCGCGAAGCGGGCCATATCGCCGGGCAGGAACTGCTCCACCGCCGAGGCGCTGGCGCTGAGGCTGACGCGCCCACGCACCCCGCCGGCGAATTCGGAGAGGTCGCTGCGCAACTGCTCCACGTTCAGCAGGATCGTCAAGGCGTGCTGGCGCAGCTGATCGCCGAGGAAGGTCGGCCGGACGCCGCGGGCATGGCGGGCCAGCAGCGGATGGCCGATCACCGCTTCGAGTTCGGCGACGCGGCGGCTCAGGGCGGAGGCCGCGATCTGCCCGCGCTCGGCCGCCCGCGCGATGCTGCCGGTCTCGCAGATCAGCACGAACAGCTCCAGCGTCCCGAGATCGAGCTGGCGAAGGAAGTGGCGCGGCGACGGCACGAAGGGGCTTTCCGGCTTGACGAAGTTCGCCGTGTCGGCAGGCAAAACCGGCGCCATCGCGGGCCGACGGTCGGCCGAGCCGTCGCGGAATGCGATGCCTCGACGTCGGAGATTGAACTTCTCGGGCCCCGAGCCCCTGCCTAGGTTGCGGCCTCGCTTCCCCCGACACTCCCGGAAAACGTCGCGATGTCCTCAACCTTCCAGCCGGCAGCGTCCTCCGCGCGGGTGGCCCAGGCGCTGGTGCAGGTCGGTGCCGTGCGCCTCACCACCGGCCAGCCCTTCATCTACACCTCCGGCTGGGCGAGCCCGGTCTATGTCGACACCCGCCTGCTGATGTCGGATGTGGCCCTGCGGACCCTGGCGATGGATCACGCAGCCGCGCGCCTCGCCGGGACTGTCGCCGAGAGCGGCGTCAACGCGATCATCGGGGCGGAGAGTTCCGGCATCGCCTTCGCGGCCTGGATCGCCGAGCGCCTGCGCCTGCCGCTTCTCTACCTGCGCAAGAAGCCGATGGGCTGGGGCCAGGAAGCCCGCCTGGAAGGACGCCTGCCCCAGGAGGCCCGCCTTCTCCTCGTCGACGATGTCACCACGGACGGCCGCTCCAAGATCGCGGCGGCCCGGACTCTGCGCGAGGCCGGAACCGCGATCGCCGACGTCCTCGTCGTGGTCGATTACGGGATCTATCCCGATTCCGCCGCGCGCTGGGCCGAGCATGCCCTGGCCCTCCACGCCCTCACGACGTGGCGCGACCTGCTCGCCGCTCTGCGGGAGGCCGGGGACCTCAGCGCGGAGGCCGGAGCGATGCTCGACGCCTTCACAGCGGACCCGGTCGCGTGGTCTCTCGCCCATGGCGGAGTCGGCGCGTGAGCCGGCCCCTGCACCTGGCGAACCGCATCCTCGACGCAGTGGCGGACCTCTCGCGCGACGGGCTCGGCGTCACCCGTGAGGCCTACGGCCCGGGCGAAGAGGCGGCGATGCGGGCCATCGAGGGCTTCGCCGCCGAACTCGGCCTCGCGGCGGAGCGCGATCGCTTCCAGAACCTCTGGCTGCGACTGCCCGAGGATGCGCGCTCCGAGCCGCCGGTCGTGATCGGCTCGCACCTCGATTCGGTGCCGCAGGGCGGCAATTTCGACGGTCTCGCCGGGGTCGTCGCCGGCCTGCTGGTGCTCGACCGCCTGCGCGGCCGGGCCGGACTGGCGCCGCCCCTGCGGGTCCTGGCCCTGCGCGGGGAGGAGAGCGCCTGGTACGGCAAGGCCTATACGGGCTCGCTGGCCCTTCTCGGCCGGCTGCCCGCCTCGGCCCTGGCCCTGCCCCATCGTGCCGGCCGAGGCACCCTCGGCGAGGCCATGGCCCGCAGCGGCGTCGATGTCGATGCGGTCTCGCGGGGCGAAGCGTTGCTGCGGCCGCACGAGATCGCCGCCTATCTCGAACTCCATATCGAGCAGGGGCCGGTGATGATCGCGCGGGGCTGGCCCTCGGCGGTGGTCACGGGCATTCGCGGCAACATCCGCCGCCACCGCATTCGCTGCGTCGGCGAGGCCGGGCATTCCGGGGCGGTGCCGCGCTGGCTGCGCAAGGACGCGCTCCTCGCGGTGGCCGAACTCCTGTCGAGCATGGACGAGCATTGGCGCGTGCTGCTCCAGATGGGCGTCGACCTCGTGATGACGGCGGGCATCTGCACGACATCCGTGCAGTCGCACGCCGTCTCGGTCATCCCCGGCGAAGTGACGTTCAGCTTCGAGATCCGAAGCCAGGATTCGGACACGCTGGCGCGGTTCGACCAGCTGTTCCAGGAGGCCTGCCGGGGCATCGCCGCGAGCCGGGGCGTCAGCTTCGACTTCGACGCCGCCCTCACCTCGGCCCCAGCCGCCATGGATGCGGCCTGGATCGCACGGCTGGAGGCGGCCGGCGCGGCGCGGGGCGCGCCGGTGGAGCGCGTCCCGAGCGGGGCGGGCCACGACGCCGCGGTCTTCGCCGGGTCCGGCGTGCCCGCCGCGATGGTGTTCGTGCGCAACGCCAACGGATCGCACAACCCGCACGAGGCCATGGACACCGCCGACCTCCTCGACGGCGTCGACCTGCTCCTCACGGCGCTGACCGGGGCGGCGGCGAAGGACGTGTCCGGGCTCGCGGCTTGACGTTCGTCACGCCCTGTCCCCCGACCGCGCTGCCAAGTGCACAAGAATTGCACAGGCCTCGCGAATGCAGAGGCCCCCCGCAATCGCCGATGCCCCGCGGCGGTCTTCGCAGCGGCGGTCTCTGCAAGAAAGCTCGTTTCCCCAAGAGAGTTTGATTTGCCGATGTCCCTGACCAAACGCAGCCTCCTCCTCGCCCTCGGCCTGAGTTCCGCCCTGCTGTCGATGGGGAGCGTTCAGGCCCAGGAGACGCTCGGGCAGATCGAGAAGTCCAAGGTCGTGAAGATCGGCGTGCCGGCCGATTACCCGCCCTACGGCTTCGTCGGCCTCGACCTGAAGCCGATCGGCCTCGACATCGATGTCGCCAACCTCATCGGGGCCAAGCTCGGCGCCACGGTGGAACTGGTGCCGGTGGTGAGCGCCAACCGCATCCCCTACCTCCAGACGAAGAAGATCGACCTCATCGTCTCGACGCTCGGCAAGAACGAGGAGCGGGTGAAGATCATCGATTTCAGCGCCGCCTACGCGCCCTTCTACCAGGGCGTGTTCGCGCTGAAATCCCTTCCCATCAAGAGCTTCGACGACCTCGCGGGCAAGTCCGTGGCGGTGACGCGCGGCGCCATGGAGGACGAGATGCTGGGCAAGGTCGCCCCCGCCTCCACCCAGATCCAGCGCTTCGAGGATCAGGCCGCCACCACCGCCGCCTTCGCGGCCGGGCAGACCCAGGTCATCGCCACCAGCGTCTCGAATATCGGCGTGCTCAGCCGCAAGAGCCCTAATCTCGGCATCGAGTACAAGCTGCTGCTACGTGACAGCCCCTGCTTCGTCGGCATCGCCAAGGGCGAGGACGCTCTCCTGAAGAAGGTCAACGAGATCGTCCTGGCCGCCAAGGCGGACGGCACCCTCGAAGCCCTCTCGCAGAAATGGCTGAAGCGCGGGACCGGCGACCTCCCCCTGTAAAACCCGCCCTCGAGAACCTGCCGCTCTGAAACTCGCCCGTCCGCCGAGGGCCGTCCCGCTGGGCCGGCTCTCGCTCACGCCGCCTGCCGGGGTCCCCGACCGTCCATGCCGCTGCAACTCGACTTCGCGAGCATCCTCGCCCAGTGGCCCCTGCTCGTCCGGGGGGCGGCCTGGACCATCGGCCTGACGGCGGTCGCCACCCTGCTGGGGGGGATGATCGGCATTCTCTGCGCCTGGGCGCGGGCCAGCGGGCCGCGTCCGCTGCGCTGGCTCGCCGGCGCCTATGTCGAGCTGATCCGCAACACGCCCTTCATCGTGCAGCTATTCTTCATCTTCTTCGGCCTGCCGGAACTCGGGATCCGGCTCTCGCCCGCCGTGGCCTCGATCCTCGCCATGACCATCAACCTCGGGGCCTACGCCACCGAGATCCTGCGCTCCGGCATTGAGGCGACGCCGCGCGGGCAGATCGAGGCCGCAGAGAGCCTCGCTTTGACCCGGGCGCAGGTCTTCACCCGGGTGGTGCTGCCCCCGGCCCTCAAGAAGGTCTGGCCTGCCCTGGTGAGCCAGATCGTCATCGTCATGCTGGGATCGGCCGTCTGCGGCCAGATCTCGACGGAGGAACTGAGCTACGCCACCAACCTGATTCAGAGCCGGAACTTCCGGGCCTTCGAAGCCTACATCGTCGGCACCCTGATCTACCTCGCCCTCGCGATCCTCGTACGCAACCTGCTCAACTGGGCCGGGCCGCGCTTCCTGTTCGGCCGTTAGGGAGGTCGCCATGCCGGAATTCACCCTCTGGGACATCGTCCGTAACCTGCTCCTCGCCGCGCGCTGGACCGTGGCGCTCTCCCTGATCGCCTTCCTCGGCGGCACGATCGTCGGCCTCGGTCTCCTGCTCCTGCGGCTCTCCGGACGACGCGTCCTCGAGCGCGGCGTGGGCGCCTATGTGCAGCTCTTCCAGGGCACGCCCCTGCTGATGCAGCTTTTTCTCCTGTATTTCGGCCTTGCGATGGTGGGGGTGAACACCTCCGCCTGGCTCGCGGCCTGCGTGGCGCTGACCCTCTACGCCTCCGCCTACCTGACCGAGATCTGGCGCGGCGGTGTCGCCGCGATCCCGCGCGGGCAGTGGGAAGCCTCCGCCAGTCTGGCGCTGAGCTTCGGCCAGCAGTTCCGCCACATCATCCTGCCCCAGGCCTTGCGGATCGCGGTAGCGCCCACGGTGGGCTTCCTGGTCCAGGTGGTGAAGGGCACGGCGCTCGCCTCGGTGATCGGCTTCGTGGAACTCACGAAGGCCGGCGGCATGATCGCCAACGTCACTTACGAGCCGATGCTGACCTATGCCTGCGTGGCGGCGATGTACTTCGCCCTGTGCTTCCCCATCAGCCTCTATGCCCGTGTCCTCGAAAGGAAACTCGCATGAATGCCGTTCCCGAGCCGCTGCCGACGGGCGGCCTCGCCGGTACGCCCCACACCCGGGTCGGCGCCCCGATCCTGCGGATCACGGCATTGCGCAAATCCTACGGCACCCACGAGGTCCTGCGCGGCATCGACCTCGACGTGGCGCGCGGCGAGGTGCTGGCGATCATCGGCAAGAGCGGCTCCGGCAAGAGCACGCTCCTGCGCTGCATCAACGGCCTGGAGGTGTTCCAGCACGGCTCGCTGATCGTCGACGGGAAGCACCTGCTCTACGACAACGCCAAGGCCATGCGTGAGCTTCGCCAGGGCGTCGGCATGATCTTCCAGAACTTCAACCTGTTCCCGCACCTCTCGGTGGGGCGCAACGTCATGCTGGCGCCGCACCTCGTGAAGAAGCGCGGGGGCCCCGAGAACGAGGCCCGCGCCCGCCAGCTCCTCGCCCGCGTGGGTCTGGCGGAGAAGTTCGACGCGATGCCGGACAAACTCTCCGGCGGGCAGCAGCAGCGCGTGGCCATCGCCCGGGCGCTGGCCATGGACCCGGCGATCATGCTCTGCGACGAGATCACCAGCGCGCTGGACCCCGAACTCGTCGGCGAAGTCCTTCGGGTGGTGGAATCGCTGGCCGAGGAGGGCATGACCCTCCTGATGGTCACCCACGAGATGAACTTCGCTCGCAAGGTCGCCGACCGGGTGATCTTCATGCATCAAGGGCTGGTCCACGAGATCGGCCCGCCCGCGGAGGTGTTCGGCGCTCCGAAGACGCCCGAGCTGCGCCAGTTCCTGTCGTCGCTGCACGATTGAGGATGCGGGCGATGCCAAGGAGGCGAACCTCGTCGGGCTGCAGGAGCTGCGGATCACCTCCTATCTGGCTCCGGGGCGGGCGTGTCACGGAGAGACGGATGGGGCCGGTCGCCGGAAGCTGACGAAGACGTCCCCGATGCGTGCGATGACGGCGCGGTTTAAGCGGCGGGCGGCCGCAGGAAGCAGGTGGTCGAGCGCGTGTTTGGGTAGATCGAGCAGACCCGAGGCTCGCGCCGGTTCCTACCCCGAGGCCTCGACAAGATCTGGGGCGCATGAGCGATGCTTTGCACCATCGGCAACTTCCTCAAGCTGGCGAAGGCCGGGAAGTGAATCCAAGGCAAGTGACATGACCGTCAAAATTCCCATGCCAATCCCGACGCGCGAAGCCATTACTTAGACAGACGCGGTGATTGGGGTCCGGCCGCGGGTCCGCTGAAGGCGGCTGCTCCTATCGAGATGTGGGATCGTGGGCGAGGTTGCATCGCCACAACATCAGGACGGATCACCCATGACGCACCCTTCCCGGATTTTACGTCCCCCTTGAAGAGACCGCCATCTGTGTGGTCGACGAGGCAGGTCGGAACATTGAGTAGCCGAGAGCCTTCGGCCAAGGGCAGGCCCTACAACTCCGATCTCGACCTCAGATTTTGGCGACGACCTGCCCTGAACGGGGCGTTATCCGAGCCGCTTACGCGGATCCGGTCCGGTCAAGGTAGCCTTCCGGCTCAATCCCTTATGGACATGCACCATGAGGGCGATACCGAAGAGCGGCGTCAGCAGGTTGAGGACGGGCACCACCATCAGCCCCGCCAGCATGGCGCCGGCTGTCATGGTGGTCATTCCGAAATGCCGGCGCATCTCCCCCGCTTCCGCCATGGGCCGGAAGCGCCCGGCGGCGAGTTCGAAATACTCGCGTCCGAGCAGGTAGGTGTTGGCGAGGAAGAACGCCACGAGGTTCACGCCCGGCACGAAGAACAGGATCAGCGCCACGAGGTTGACCAGCAGGGCGAGCCCCGCGAAGCGCAAGGCGTAGAGCATCGCCGAGCCGATCGGCAGTGCCGTGCCCGGGGCGTCACCGGGAAAATCGGTGCGCTCCACGATGGCCGCCGCGTCGTCGAGGAAGTAGCCCGCGACCAGGATCGAGACCGCCGGCATGACATAGGCGAGGCCGATGAACAGGCCGGCGCCGGCGAAGAAGACCGCCAGGGTATCCAGGAACGGATAACTCGCCGAGAGATGATGGTTCGCCAGGAACCAGTCGATCGCCTTGGTGAGGCCGGCCCAGATCAGGATGAGAAGCCCGATCGTCAGGGCGAGCGACTTCCACAGGATGGCGCGCAGAGGCGGCGACAATACCTGCCTGAGGGCAGCGTAGGCAGCCTGAATGAGCATGGCGGCCGAATCCTTGTTCCGCGCGAGGGAAGACGGGTGCCCGGACAGGCCCGGCCGTCAGCGCCGGGTTCTGGCGTCGCCCGCGCTGCGGCGCAACCCCGGCCGGTCTTTCGCGGTGCGGCATGGCCTCTCCAACGATGCGACATGAAGGACGAGCCTCACACGAGTCCGTGCAATGTTCTCCCACCGTAACGGCTGGTAGAGAATCACCACGCACTCTCCCCCGCTTCGCCGATCACGGACATCCCCCGGAAACAACCCTCCGCATGGTCCCCACCCCCCGTCCCGCCCATAGCCATTTGCGGCAGAGCATCGCGCCGCGCCTGGCACCGCTGCCCGACCACGCGGATGTGATCGTGGTCGGCGCGGGCGCCGCCGGCATCGCCGCGGCGCGGACCCTTACGGAGCGGGGCATCTCGGTGGCGGTGCTGGAGGCGCGCGATCGGATCGGCGGTCGGCTGCTTACCACGATGCTGCGCGGCCACCCGGTGGATCTCGGCGGGCATTGGCTCCATGCCGGACCGATCAATCCGCTGGTTCGCCTGGGCAAGGCGCGTGGCGAGCCCCTGCGGGTCGCCGCGCAGGAGGGACACCTGCTCGTATCGGGCCGGAAAGGGCGCCGGGCGGAAGTCGCGGCCCATGCCCGTGCCTTCTCGGTGGCCGATCGCGCCCTGACCAGCCAGGCCGGCCTCGAAGGCCCCGACCGCCCGGCGTCCAGTGCCCTCCCGCCCGGTCTGGGCCCTTGGGCGGAACGCATCGCCCTCGTCCACGGCCTCGTCTCCGGGCGCCCCCTCACGGAGATCTCCCTCCACGACTTCCCCAGCATGGAATACGGCGACAATTACTTCATCGCCGGCGGCTTCGGCGGCTATCTCGCCCGTCTGGCGCAGGGGCTTCCCATCGCCCTGAACACGCCGGTCGTGCGCATCGACTGGTCGGGAACCGGTGTCACCGTGGAGGTGGCGGACGGATCGGTGCGGCGGGCCGCGGCGGTGATCGTGACGATCCCGATGATGGTGCTGCGCGCAGCACCGCTCTTCACCCCGTCCCTGCCGCCCGAGACGCGCGCGGCCATCGACGGGTTCTCCAGCGGGATCTACGAACACGCCGTGCTGCACTGGCCGTCCGCACCCTTCCTCGGGCGCGACCGGCTCGCCGCCCTGACGGGTGGACGCCACAAACCTCCCGGACTGCTCACACGCGTGGATGGGACACCGTTTCATCTGTTCGAACTCGACACGCCGATGACCCAGGCCCTGGATGCCCGGGGCCGGAACCCGGATTCCGTCCGGCGCCTCGTGCGCGCTGTCCTGGCGGACCATGTCGGCCATCGCGCCCTGCACGATCTCTCCATTCCGGCCATCAGCGAGTGGCGCCACGACCCCTGGTCGCTCGGTTCATGGGCCGTGGTCCCGCCCGGACATGCTCCGGCACGAACGCAACTTCAGGCATCGCTGGGCAACAAGATCTGGTTCGCCGGGGAGGCGCTGTCCCGTCTGCAATGGGGAACCGCCGGTGGAGCCTATGAAGAAGGTATGAGAGCGGCGAATGAAGCTGCAACCTCCATTTCGACACATCTCAAGTTGCACGCTCAGTAGGTCACGCCCTGTCGAATGTCACTTTGTACTTTTATCATTATGCATCATGACTGGATTAAGCTTCTTTCCATGTTTGCAAATTATCACGAACCCGCGGGTATCGCCGGATCTCGGGCTTAGTGCGAATGCTGGATGGGACAGTCCTATTAATCACAGACCGGCCGGACAGCAGCGAGATCTTGCGCGGCGAACTGAGCCTCGTAGCGGATTGCAAGGTCGTCCGGTTCGATGCGGCCTTCGACATCACGCGTGAGACGATTGGTGCGATATCCGATGTGACACTCGCTCGGCGCGACGCCGTGACCGCCATGCGCCGGGCCTTCGCGAAGCTCAACGGCGCGGACGTCCCCATCATCTGCCTCTTGCGCAACACGAGCGAGAACGGCCTGCGCGACGCCAAGAACCTCGGCGCGACGTGCTGCCTCTCGGCGCACACGCCCCCCGCCATGGTCGCCCGCACGATGATGACGCAGGTGATCCAGGACCGTGCGGACAAGCCGGTGCGGAGCATCGAGCGCGGCGTGGCACGGGCCACCGAAGTCCTGACCCGCCTGTTCGATGGCGCCCGATCGAACGGCCCGGTCGCTCTGGCACAGGTCGATGCCAGCCTCGAACCGATCATCGAAGCGGTTCGCGACGGCGGATTGACCCGTTGGCTCGACCGGGTCTGGACGCATGATGACGCCACCTACCAGCATTGCCTGCTGGTGGCAGGCGTTGCCGCCAAGTTTTCGCTTCACCTCGGCTTCTCGGCCAGCGACCGCAATCACTTCGTCCGCGCCGCTTTGCTCCACGATCTGGGGAAAGCCCGGATTCCGCTGGCGATCCTCAACAAGCCGGGCCGGCTCGACGAAGGAGAGATGACGGTCATGCGCACGCATCCGGTCATCGGCTACGAGAAGCTGAAAGCGGCCGGCTGCGATGCCCTCACCCTCGGCGCCGTGCGGCATCATCACGAGATGCTCGACGGTTCGGGCTATCCCGACCGCCTTAGCGGGGATTCCATCGGCGATACCGTGCGGCTGATGACGATCTGCGACATCTACTCGGCGCTGACCGAGAAACGCGCCTACAAGCCGGCCATGCCGAACGCCGTCGCCATGGCGATCCTCTCGGACATGAAGGGTCGGCTGGAGGACAGGCTGGTCCAGTCCTTCGGCGAGGCCATGGGGAACGGCTCGTGACGAAGCCGAAACGAATCCCGGACGCGGCTCGGGACAAGGCGAACGTCAGCCGAAGCCGCCCCGCTTGAGCCGCATCACGGTCCGATCCAGCGCGCCGAGATAGGCCGAGCGGTCCCGGGCCGAGAACGGTCGCGGGCCGCCCGTGACCGTGCCCGCCTCGCGCAGGTCCTGCATCAGGTTGCGGGTGGCGAGGGCGAGACCGATCCCGCTCTCGCTGAAGGGCTTCCCGGTCGGCGCGAGCACCTCGGCCCCGGCCTTCACGCAGCGGCTGGCAAGGGGTACGTCCGAGGTGACGACGACAGCCCCCGGCCTCGCCCGTTCCGCGATCCAATCGTCGGCAGCGTCGAAACGGTCGCTGACGACGACGCGCTCGATCCAGGGTTCCCGCGGCAGGGTGATGAAGCTGTTCGCCACCACGTAGACATGCAGGCCGTATCGGCCGGCGACCCGGTAGGTCTCGTCCTTCACCGGGCAGGCATCGGCGTCGATGTAGACGACGATCGAACGGTCGGCGGCCGGCTCGCTCATGCGGACGCCGCCAAGGGCGCGGCCAAGGGCGCGGTCACGCTCCGTCCGCCCTCGGCCTCCTCGAGCGCCGGAACCACCCGCTCCAGAGTCGAGACGGCGAGGGGCTGGCCCCGGCCACGCAGGGCGTGGGCGCCGAGCGAGCGGGCGTGGATGCCCTCGGGCAGGCGCGGAAGGCGGGCGAGGAGATCGTCCGAAATCAGGATCTCGGTGCCCAGGGGCCGGCACAGGGCCTCGATCCGCGAAGTCACGTTCACCGTGTCGCCGAAATACGCGATCTTGTGCCGGTCGACCCCGACTTCGGCCGTGACGATGGAGCCGCCATGCAGCGCCGCCCGCAAACGGGGTACGACGCCGAAACGGGCCTGCCAGATCGACGCCTCGGCCTCGATCCTGTCGAGGACGTCGAACACGCAGGCGACGCAGCGCCCGTCCTTGAGGCCCCGCTCCATCGGCCAGGTGATCATGGCCATGTCGCCGATGTAATCGTCGGTGGAGCCGTGGTTGCGGCGCACGGGCTCGGCGAGGGCGGCGAAGACCGCGCCGAGATAGGCCTGGGCCTTCAGGTCGCCATGGGTCTCGGCGAAGGCGGTGGAGCCGACGACGTCGAGGAAGAGGAAGATGCGGTCCTCGCGCACCGGCTTGTGATAGCGGCCGACGAGAAAGTTCACGAACACCTCGCCGCCGATGAGATCGCGCATGCGGATGACGAAGACGAGCATCGCCGACACCGCCAGCGAGTAGGCGAGGACCCGAGGCGTGATCTTGACGGCGTCCTTGAGCGCGTCCCCGGTCAGGCCCAGGGCCCAAACGACGAGGCCCCCGAGCGCGATGCCGCTGGCGATCATCAGGACATAGGCGAGCTCGGCCGTGAGCACGTAGATCTTCGCTGGCAACTGGCGCAAGCGCGCCTGAAGGCCGCCGAAGATCAGGCCACGGTCGAAGGCGAGGGTGGTCGCCCCCACCGCGAGGCCATAGATCACCCCGGCCAGCGGCGAGGCGCCGTTGGCGAACAGAAGGTCGTAGAGGAGCCCGGCGCCGCTGCAGGCGACGAGAATGAGCATCCAGAACCAGCGGTGCGGCGGTAGCATCAGGCGTCACCCCGGTCTGGCTCGTCACGAAGACGATGGCGTCGCGCGGGGAGAAGCAAGGCGTGGCATCCTTCGGAAGGCCATCGTCGGAAGACGCGGGTGAGTTACCGCGCCGAGACGACCGGCCCACCCTGAACAACGGTCCATGATGGCGCGATTAAGGCCATGGGCCGTTAAGGCTGCCTTCGAAATTCATTGACCGCCCGGAAGACCGTGAGATCTCCGTAACCGGGTACGCTTTAGGCTCGTTGTCAGACAGGCAGCCCTCACTGCTGCAACGCGGCTCGACCGCTTCAGAAGGCGCGCATCGCGATGAGCATGACGAGTGCGAACCCGGATCCGACCACCCCCAAGGCGTCGGCCACACGCCCGCTGGTGGCCCCGCGCGACATCCGCGCCATCGCGCGCGACCTCGGCTATTCGCCCGACTGGAACTGGAGCTGGGAGAACTACAAGAACACGATCGTCGCCCTCACCAACGAGTACGACCTTCGCGACCATCTCGAGATCGGCGGCGGGCGCGACCCGGTCTTCCAGCCGCCGGAACTGGTCCGGCATGGGATCAAGGTGACGATCAACGACATCTCGCAGAAGGAGCTCGATCTCGCGCAGCCCGAATTCTCGAAACTCTGCTGCGACATCGCCTCGCCTTCCACCCTCGACACCATCGGCCGAAACCGGTTCGACTTCGCCTATTGCTCGATGGTGATGGAGCATGTGCCGGACGTGGCGCAGATGTGGCGCAACATCCATGGCCTTCTAACCCCGGGCGGCGCAGCGCTCAGCTTCTTTCCCACCCTGTTCGCCCCGCCCTTCGTCGCCAACCAGCTCATGCCGGAGGCCCTGTCGCGCGCCGTGCTCCACACCCTGTTCCCGGACCGCAGGGACGATGGCGGCAACCCGAAATTCCCGGCGCATTACAATTACTGCCGGGGCAGCGAGGCGGTGATCGTGCCACTCCTGAAGGAGATCGGCTTTCGCGAGATCGTCGTGCTGCCGTTCTACGGCTATAGCTACTTCCACAAGCTGCCCGGCCTGCGCCAGATCGACGACGCATTCACGCGCCTCGCCCGGAGCCGCGACTGGCGGACCTTCACGAGCTTCGCTTTCGTCATCGCGCGTAAATGACCATCACCCGGTCCGATGCGGTCATGAATGTCATCATCGTCGCCGATCACGCCTTCATCAACGGTGGGCAGGCGAAGGTCGCTATCGAGAGCGCCCTCGGCCTCGCGGGACGCGGCCACCGGGTCGTGTTCTTCGCAGCCGTCGGCCCGGCCGATCCGCGTCTGGCGGCCGCCGGTATCGAGGTGATCGTGCTTGGCCAGACCGACGTGGCGCTCACGACCTCGCTCGCCAGTTTCGGCGTGCAATGGCTTTGGAACCGGCCGGCGGCGCTTCGCCTCCAAGCGCTTCTCTCCGGCTACGATCCGGAAGACAGCGTCGTCCACGTCCATGGCTGGGCCAAGGCCCTGTCGCCCTCCATCGGGCCGGTGCTCAAGGCGACGAGGGTGCCGGTGGTGTTCACCATGCACGAATACTATCTCGCCTGCCCCAATGGCGGCTTCTACGATTACCCGATCTCGGCCGCCTGCCACCGCACTCCGCTCTCGCCCGCCTGCATCGCCTACAATTGCGATTCCCGGAGCTATGCCCGCAAACTGATGCGGGTCGGCCGCCATGCGTTGATGCGGGGGTCGGGGCTGGTGGGCAGCGCGGCCACCGTCATCACCATCAGCCGGCTTCAGAAGACCGTTCTCGCCCCCTACCTGCCGAAACGGACGCGCTATTTCGAGGTCTCCAACCCGGTGGACGCGGAGCCCCTCGGGCGGAAAGCGGATCGGCCCCTGGGCGACATCGTCTTCGTCGGGCGGGTCTCGCCCGAGAAGGGCGCGAACGTCTTCGCCGAGGCCGCCCGCCTCGCCGGGCAGACGGCCGTCTTCATCGGCGACGGTCCGCAGCGGGCGCAACTGGAGTTGGACTATCCGGAGGCCCGCTTCCTCGGCTGGAAGAACCCGGCCGAGGTCAAGGCGCTGATGCGCGCGGCCCGCGCCCTCGTCTTCCCCTCGGTCTGGTACGAGGGCCAGCCCCTCACCGTGCTCGAATCCCTGGCGGCGGGGACGCCGGTGATCGTCAGCGACATCTGCGCCGGACGGGAAGCGGTGGAGGACGGCGTCAACGGTCTCTGGTTCGCGTCCGGCAAACCGGAGTCCCTCGCCGCCGCCCTCATGCGTCTCTCCGACGACGCGGAGGCGCGCCGGATGTCGGATGCGGCCTACGACCTGTTCTGGGCCGATCCGCTGACCCTCGACCGGCATCTCGACGGGATCGAGGCGGTCTACCGAAGCAGCCTCGCTTCCGCGCGCTCTCCCTCGACCATCCGGGCCATCCACGCCTGAACCGCCGTGACGTCGGCCTGGCCGAGCCCGTGCCCGGCCGGCTGGATGTCGTGCGCCACATCCGCCCCGGCCCGGCCGAGGATTCCGGCGAGACGCGCGGCGTTCTCGGCCGGCACGATCGGATCGGCCATGCCCGACAGCATCAGCACGGGCGTGCCGGTCAGGTCGGGAACGGGCGGCTCCGCGAGCGGCATCATCGGCCGGAGCAGCGCCGCTCCCGCCAGCACGCCCGGATGGAGCAGGAGAAGGGCGGCGGCGATGTTGGCGCCGTTGGAGAAGCCGAGCGCCACCGGGGCCGCGATT
Organism: Methylobacterium sp. CM6241; assembly: GCF_054817845.1. NCBI lineage: Bacteria > Pseudomonadati > Pseudomonadota > Alphaproteobacteria > Hyphomicrobiales > Methylobacteriaceae > Methylobacterium > Methylobacterium sp. CM6241. Next base: position 1,521,469 of record NZ_CM139246.1, on the reverse strand, counting down.
CCATAGGCCTCACGGGCCTCCGCGATGAAATCCGCGAGGTCCCGCGCACGGCGCCGGAGGTCGGCCTCGTCGAAGACCCCCTCGGCGAGACGCCGGAAGAAGCGCGGCATGCCGTTCTCCAGGACGGGTCCGCGCGGCGACAGCAGGGCGGAGCCCGGCGAGACGGCGCGACCCAGGGGCAGCAGGTCGCTCTCATCGCCGCCGGTGCCGTGGAGCAGGAGGAGCGGAGGCGAGCCGACCACGGTCGCGGGCTCGAAACGGTGAGTGAAGGACAGCTTGGTCATGACGGCCTCGCGAAAAGTGCGTGGGAACCGCCCCTCCTCGCGGAGGGGCGGCCGTGTCAGGCGATGACGGGGAGAACCTCCTCGATCCGCGCACGGTGCGCTTCGAGGAAGGCGGGGAGCTTGAGCGCCTCGCCCAGCGTCTCGGCCGGCTCGTCGACGGCAAAGCCCGGGATGTCGGTGGCGATCTCGAACAGCACGCCGCCGGGCTCGCGGAAGTAGACCGAGCGGAAATAGGCGCGGTCCCGCTGCTCGGTCACCTGCAGGCCATGGGTGCCGGTGAGATCGGCCACTATGGCGGCCTGCTCGGCATCGTCCTTCGCCCGGAAGGCGATGTGATGGACCGAGCCGGCACCGGGCCGGCCGCGCAGGAACTCGCCCACCGCCCGGAGGGTGACGAACCCGCCGAGAGCGCCGCCATTGTCGTAGCGGGTCATCGCCCCGTCGCGCCCGGCCTCGGAGAAGCCGAACACCCCGGTGAGGATCCGCGCCGTCGGCTCCGCCTCTTTGAGGAGCAGGGTGACGCCGTGGAAGCCCCGGATGGCGTGCTCGGCCGGAACCTCGGCACCGGTCCAGGAAGGCGCCCCCTCGGTGGCCTCGTCGACCCCGACCAGGGCCAGCACCATCCCGTCGGGATCGCGCAGGCGAAGGACCGGCTCGCCGAAGAGCTGGACCAGCGCGTCGTGGTCGACGCCCTTCTCGATCAGCCGGTGGGTCCACCAGCCGATGGAGGCGCGGGGAACGCGGAAGGCGGTCTCCTGCGTCTCGCCGATCCCGACCCGTCCCCGCGCGGCATGGGCGACGGGAAAGAACGTCAGGATCGTGCCGGGGCGGCCGGCATCGTCGCCGTAATAGAGGTGATAGGTCGAGGGATCGTCGAAATTGACGGTCTTCTTCACCAGGCGCAGGCCAAGAACGCGGCGATAGAAATCGAGGTTGCGCTGGATGTCGCCGGCATAGGCGGTGACGTGGTGCAGGCCGTTATCGGACATGATCGTGTCTCCCGGACGCGCTGGCCGGTGGATGGCCACCGCGCCGCTTCGTGATGACGACAATCTGGGGCTTGGCATGCCGCATAAAAACAGAAACGATGGAAACCTATCGTTTCTGGAAATGCGCCTATGAAACTGCCGGATTTCGAAGCCTGGGCGATCTTCGCGAAGGTTGCCGAGAGAGGGTCCTTCGGGCGGGCGGCGGATGAACTCGGGCTGTCGAAGGCCACGGTCTCGAAGGCGATCACCCGCCTCGAAGCCCGGATCGGTAGCCGCCTGTTCCACCGGACCTCGCGCAAGATCGCCCTGACGGAGATGGGCCATGCGGCGCGGGACGGCGCCGCGCGCATCCTCGCGGAGGGTGAGGCGGCGGAAGCCCAGGCCACGGCCTCGTCATCGGTTCCGCGCGGCATGGTGAGGCTGGCCGCCCCCATGTCGTTCGGAATCCTCCATGTGGCCCCGATCCTTCCGGATTTCCTGAGCCAGTATCCGGAGGTCTCGGTGGACCTCCATTTCAGCGATGCCCTCGTGGATCTCGTGGGTGGGGGCTTCGATATCGGCCTGCGCATCGCCGCGCTGGCGGATTCCTCCCTGCGGGCGCGGCGCCTCTGCCTTGTGAACCGCGCCCTCGTTGCGTCGCCGGATTATCTCGACCGGCATGGCAGGCCGGACCATCCGCGCGATCTCGCCCGCCATGCCTGCCTCGGCTACGCCTACCTGCCGAGCCCGGACCGCTGGATCTTCACCAGCCGCGAGGGCGAGGAGGCGGTCATCCTTCCCGCCGGGCCGCTGCGGGCCAACAATGCCGACGCCCTGACTCCCGCCCTTCGCGCCGGGCTCGGCCTCGCCGTCCAGCCGGATTTCATGGTCTGGGAGGATCTTCGGGCCGGGCGGCTCGAACGGGTGCTGCATGGATGGGAGCTTCCGCCCATCGCCCTGCATCTGGTCACGCCGCCGGGAGACCCGCGCCCGGCCCGCGTGCTTGCGCTCATCGCCTTCCTGACAAGCCGGTTCGCGGCGGCACCCTGGTCGAACGGCGCCGCCGCACAGCCCTGAGACCGCGATCAGAGCACGATATGCGGGCCCACCGCGCCTGCCTGGAGCGGCGAGAGAAAGGACGCGCCGATGCCGTTGTCGAACCGACGGGCGACCTTGGCTCTGGTGTTTCCGATGACGATCAGCGTGCCGACGTCGAGGGGCTCCTCCATGGAAACGGCCACACCCGATGCCGAGATGTTGATGACACGGCCGGGAAGCATCGATCCGGCCTCGGTCGTGACCAGCACGTCCTGGATCTCCGGCACGATACGCGGATGGATGCGTGTCACCAGGGGCTGTGGATTCTGCGATTTGGCGACGCTGAGGAGGCTCTGCACCACCAGCCCGAGGGGATGGTCGGCGCTGAGCACGCGGATGGCGAAGGAAGCGGCCTCTGCTCGCACGACGATGGCTTCGAGGGATCCGGCATGGCGGATACTGCAGGTCAATCGCTCATCGACGGCGGGTACGACCGATGACTTGAAACGAATGCCGTCCGAGGAGAGATCGTCGGTGACCGCATAAAAATTCTGCCGATGCCGCCCCCAGCAAAGAGCCGGCAGGATGACCTTGTATCGCGCCTCCGACCGCCTCTCGCTCATCACATCCCTTTTTGTGTTGAGCACTTTTATGCTGGCGACTCTTCAAGCGAAGCTTTCACAATCGAGAAAATTCGATTCAATATCCTACATCAACAACTTGGACCATCCGAGATACACGCAGGACGAGTTGATCGACTAGAACCGAGCTTTGTCGTTAGAGCGGCCTACACCCGTCAGGCCATGCACTTTGATGCGGGAGGCGAGCGTCGTCGGCTTGACGCCGAGCAGTTCGGCCGCCCCTCCGGCCCCGAAGACGCGGCCCTTGCTCAAGACCAGGGCGGCGGAGATATCGGCCCGGTCGCGCGCCCTTCGCTCGGCCTCGGTGGCGGGGGTGAGGCCAGGTGAGACCTCACCCTGCGGGCGCCTACCCTCGACGGGACCAGGGCTCTCGGCCTCGGGCAGGTCGAACCGCAACCGCCCGCGCACGGCCAGGATCGCCGCCCGCTCGACGATGTTCTCCAGCTCGCGGACATTTCCGGGCCAGTCGTAGCGCGCGAGGCGGCGGACATCGCCTTCCGTGAGACGCAGGTCGGGCATGGCGAGGCGTCGGGCCACGCCCTTCAGGAAGTGCTGGGCGATGAGGGGAATATCCTCCGGCCGCTCGCGCAGAGGCACAGCCGCGATGGGAAAGACGTTGAGGCGGAAATAGAGATCCTCGCGAAAGCGCCCCCGCTTCACCTCGGCCTTGAGGTCGCGGTTGGTGGCGGCCACGAGACGGACGTCGACGAGGCGGGTCCGTTCCTCGCCGATCCGCTCGAATTGCCGCTCCTGCAGCACCCGCAGGAGCTTGCCCTGCAGGTCGATGGGGATTTCGCCGACCTCGTCGAGGAACAGGGTGCCGCCATCGGCGAGTTCGAATCGCCCGACCCGGTCGCGCAGAGCCCCGGTGAAGGCGCCCCTTGCGTGGCCGAAGAACTCGCTTTCGAACAGTTCACGCGGGATCGCCGCGCAATTCACCCGGATCAGCGGCCGGTCCCGGCGGTGGCTCGCTTCGTGGATGGCGCGGGCGATGAGCTCCTTCCCTGTGCCGGATTCGCCGGTGACGAGGACGGTGGCGTCGGTGCCGGCCACGAGGTCGATCTGGCGGAGGGTCGCTTCGATGGCCGGAGAACGGCCGATGATGCCCTGGTGGTGCCCCCCCTCGCGGATTTCCTCGCGCAGATAGGCGTTCTCGAGTTCCAGGCGCTGGCGCAGGGAATCGACCTCCGCCAGGGCCTGGCGCAGGCGCTCGTCGGCCTCCCGCCGCTGGCTGATGTCGCGGAACACGATGACCGCGCCGAGGAGCCGGCCCCGGTCGCGGATCGGCGTCGACGTGTATTCCACGAAGATCGGGGTGCCGTCTCGGCGCCAGAACACCTCGGTATCCACCTGATGCACGGCCCCATCGCGGAAGGCGGCATAGATCGGGCAATCCTGATGCGGGTAATGGCAGCCATCCGGGTGGCTGTGATGGACGGTGGCATGCATGTCGCGCCCGACGAGGTCGGCGGCGTCCCAGCCCAGCATGCGCTCCGCCGCCGGGTTGATGAAGGTGGTGATGCCTTCGGCATTGACCCCGTAGATGCCCTCGCCGGCCGCGCGCAGGATCAGCTGGTTTTCTCGCTCGATATCGCGAAAGATCCGCTCCATCCGCTGCCACTCGGTCAGGCCGGCGCGCATATGCGCATCGGCCTCCGTATCCACGAGGCGGCGGCGTCGCTCGTCGAGGTCGAAAAGGCTGACGAGGAGGAGCGCCGGCTCGCCCGGCAGGATCGTCCCGCTATATTCCACATGGAGGCCGTGCCCCTCCGCGTGCCTCGGCGAGAGGGCGTGAGTCCAGTCGCGCCCCCGCGCCTGCACGGCCTGGGTGAAGACGATCAGCGTCGGCACCTGGTCGGGATGAAGGCCGGTGACGCGCATGCCCCGCAGGACATCGGGATCGTAGCCGAGCAGCCGCGCGGCGGCTGGGTTGGCGTCCCGGATCTCGTCGGCCACCGGATCGAGCACCAGCATCGCCTCCGCCGCCCTGTCGAAGGCGGGGCCATAGGCCGAAGCAGGCGGCGCGACTGAGTTTTCCATCACGATATCTCGTAGCATGCGTCACGAAAAACCGTAATCGACGATATTTCGTAATGTTCGTCTATCTCTCAAACCATTGTTCCGGTTTTGCTTTTTGTTGAGATGGCGGCTGGCACAGCTTTTGCCATGAAGAGACAGTCTCCGCAGAAAGGTCCGCGACATGGCGCTCTTCGACGATCCGTTCAACGCCCGGCTGACCTTGAAGCGCGGGGGCTGCTCCTGCGGAAACCATCGCGATCAAGCCGCGCACGATGCCGAAGCTCCGTCCGGCGACGCCGCGATCACCCGGGCCGTCGAAGGCGCGGTGATGCGGGCCCTGTTCCCCGAGGATGCCCAGCGGCGCGCGTTCCTCAGGAGTGTCGGCGCGGCGACGGCGCTGGCTGCCGTGAGCCAGTTCTTGCCCACGAAATTCGTGGCGGAGGCCTTCGCGCAAGGGGCGAAGCCCGAGAAGACTGATCTCAAGGTCGGCTTCATCCCGATCACCTGCGCCACTCCGATCATCATGGCGAAACCCATGGGCTTCTACGAGAAGCAGGGGCTGAACGTGGAGGTGGTGAAGACCGCCGGCTGGGCGGTGATCCGCGACAAGACCCTGAACAAGGAATACGACGCCGCCCACATGCTGGCGCCGATGCCCATCGCCATCTCCCTCGGCGTCGGATCGAACCCCGTCCCCTACACGATGCCGGCGGTCGAGAACGTCAACGGCCAGGCAATCACACTGGCGATGAAGCACAAGGACAGGCGCGACCCGAAGAGCTGGAAGGGCTTCAAGCTCGCGGTGCCCTTCGACTATTCGATGCACAATTACCTGCTGCGCTACTACCTCGCGGAAGCCGGGATCGACCCCGACACCGACGTGCAGATCCGCGCCGTCCCGCCGCCGGACATGGTCGCCAACCTGCGGGCCGACAACATCGACGGGTTCCTCGCCCCCGACCCGGTCAACCAGCGCGCGGTCTATGACGGCGTCGGCTTCATCCACATCCTGTCGAAGGAGATCTGGGACCGGCACCCGTGCTGCGCCTTCGCGGCCTCGCAGGATTTCGTCACCCAGACCCCGAACACCTACGCCGCCCTGCTCCGCGCGGTGATCGAGGCGACGGCCTATGCCTCGAAGATCGAGAACCGCAAGGAGATCGCCGCGCAGATCGCGCCAGCCAACTACCTCAACCAGCCGGTGACGGTGGTGGAGCAGGTGCTCACCGGAACCTTCGCCGACGGCCTGGGCAACGTCCGCAAGGTGCCGGACCGCGTCGATTTCGACGCCTTCCCGTGGTCGTCCTTCGCGGTCTGGATCATGACGCAGATGAAGCGCTGGGGTCAGATCAAGGGCGATGTCGATTACAAGGCGGTGGCCGAGAAGGTCTATCTTGCCACCGACGCCGCGAGACTGATGAAGGAGGCCGGCCTCACTCCGCCGACCGCCACGTCGAAATCCTTCTCGGTGATGGGCAAGGTCTTCGATCCGGCCAAACCCGAGGAGTACCTGAACTCCTTCTCGATCAAGCGGGCGGGCTGAGCCATGAAGGCCTCCCTCTCGCTCCGCGCCGGCATCGTCTCCCTGGCCGTCCTCGCCGCCTTCCTGCTGCTCTGGCAGATCGCGGTGGGCGGGGTCGCCAAGACCGAGGCGATGGACCCGGAATACGCGGCCCTCATGGGTGCGAGCGCCACCACCGGCAAATCGGCGATGCCGGGTCCGCTCGACGTCGCCGCCACCGCCTGGAAGCACCTCAGGGACCCGTTCTACGACCGTGGCCCGAACGACAAGGGGCTCGGCATCCAGCTCGCCTATTCCATCGGCCGGGTGGCGCTGGGCTACGGCCTCGCGGTGCTGGTGGCCATCCCCATCGGCTTCCTCATCGGCATGTCGCCGCTGATGGGCCGGGCGCTCGACCCCTTCATCCAGCTTTTGAAGCCGGTCTCACCGCTCGCCTGGATGCCGCTCGCCCTCTACACGATCAAGGATTCGAGCCTGTCGGCGATCTTCGTGATCTTCATCTGCTCGCTCTGGCCGATGCTGATCAACACCGCCTTCGGCGTTGCCGGAACGCGCAAGGAATGGCTGAACGTCGCCCGGACCCTGGAGGTCGGGCCCATCCGGCGCGCCTTCACGGTGATCCTGCCGGCGGCCGCGCCCACCATCCTCACCGGCATGCGCATCTCCATCGGCATCGCCTGGCTCGTCATCGTAGCGGCCGAGATGCTCGTGGGTGGAACCGGCATCGGCTACTTCGTCTGGAACGAATGGAACAACCTTTCGATCACCAATGTGATCGTCTCGATCCTGGTCATCGGCCTCGTGGGCATGATCCTCGATCAGCTGCTGGCGCGCGCGCAGCGTCTCGTCACCTTCCCCGAGTGAGGTCGCGCCCATGAGCAAGCTCATTCCCTTCGCGCGGCGCTTCGCAAGTGCCGCTCCCGACCCCGCCGCCGGGACCAGCCGCATGTCGTCCTCCGAAAAGTTCATCTCCATCGAGGGGATCGCCCGGCGCTATCCCGCGCCCGGCGGCAAGCAGAACACCGTGTTCGAGAACCTGTGGCTGCCCATGCGGCGGGGCGAGTTCGTCTGCATGATCGGCCATTCCGGCTGCGGCAAGACCACGGTGCTCAACATCCTGGCCGGGCTGGAGGCGCCGAGCGAGGGCGTCGTCATCGTCGACGGGCAGGCGATCGAGGGAACCAGCCTCGACCGGGCCGTGATCTTCCAGGGCCACGCCCTGCTGCCCTGGCGAACGGTGCTCGGCAACGTCGCCTATGCGGTTTCCTCGCGCTGGCGCAAGGCGTCCCGCGCCGAGGTGGAGGAGCGTGCCCGCAAGGCCATCGCCACAGTGGGCCTCGCCGGCTCGGAGCATAAGCGCCCGTCCGAACTCTCGGGCGGCATGAAGCAGCGTGTCGGCATCGCCAGGGCACTCGCCATCGAGCCCAAGATCCTGCTCATGGACGAGCCGTTCTCGGCGCTGGACGCGCTCACGCGGGGCACCCTGCAGGACGAGGTGCGCCGCATCTGCATCGAGACCGGCCAGACCGTCTTCATGATCACCCACGATGTCGACGAGTCGATCTACCTCGCCGACCGCATCGTGCTGATGACCAACGGTCCCGAGGCCAAGGTGGCGGAGATCGTCGAGAACCCGCTGCCCAAGCGCCGCGAGCGCGCGAACCTCCATCATGCGCCGGGCTATTACGCCCTGCGCAACCACCTGATGGACTTCCTCGTCAGCCGCTCGAAGAGCCTGCGGGACGCCATGCCCGCCGGCTACGACCAGCGCCACCCGCCCGTGGTGCGGCCTGGTGCGGACGAGCCGAAGCCGATTGCTGTCCCTGCCGCGTCGTAGATCCGCGCCTCGCAGACTCACGCGCCGCCCCTCACCCCCGTGTCTCGATCCATCGGAGAACTCATATGAAGCGCGAAGACCTCACGGAAAAGCTTCTCGACATCAAGCGCGAGAAGGGCTGGACCTGGAAGCATATCCAGGACGAGATCGGTGGAATCTCGCCGATCCTCATCACCGCCGCCTGCATGGGGCAGATGAAGCTGCCGAAAGCCCAGGCGAAGAAGGCGGCGGAGCTGTTCGGCCTGACCGAATCCGAAGAGCGGATGCTCAACGAGGCGCCCTATCGCGGGTCCATCGCGCAGATGCCGCCCACCGACCCGCTGATCTACCGGTTCTATGAGCTGGTGATGGTCTACGGCACCACCTGGAAGGAGTTGATTCAGGAGGAGTTCGGCGACGGCATCATGTCGGCCATCGACTTCAACATGACAATGGAGCGCGAGCCCAACAACAAGGGCGACCGGGTGAAGATGAACCTCTCGGGCAAGTTCCTGCCCTACAAGTATTACGGCAACGAGGAAGGCGTGCCTGATTACGGCTTCAAGGAGCCGTAGCCGGCGCAGCATCGACGCGAACTGGTAAAGGCATCGCGGCTCATCGGGCCGCGATGCCTTTTTTCGCGCAGGACGAGTCGACGCAGGCCCCGGTTTCGTGCTGATTGCGCAGGCTTGGCCGTAAAAGCGCCCCCCCCGTCGGAGACTGTCGCCCGCATGAACCTCAACGCGATCTCGGCCACCTGGGCCCCCCGGCTCCTCAGCATCCTGCGCATCGTCGCCGGGGTGCTGTTCCTGGAACACGGCACGCAGAAGCTGTTCGGGTTCCCCGTGCGCATGGGCGGCGGCAGCGCACCGGCCCTGTTCACGCTCTTCTGGTTCGCGGCGATCCTCGAAATCGTCGGCGGTGCGATGATCATCCTCGGCCTGTTCACGCGGCCGGTGGCGTTCATCCTCTCCGGCCAGATGGCCTTCGCCTATTTCATCGCCCATGCGCCAAAGAGCCCGTTCCCGGCCCTCAATGGCGGCGACGCGTCCATTCTGTTCTGCTTCCTCTTCCTCTACCTCGCCGCCGCGGGCGCCGGTCCTTGGAGCCTCGACGCGCAGCGCCGCGGACGGTTCTGAGACCCGGAGAAAGCGCTCGGCCGCGCTTCCCGCTTCGGGTGGGAGCGGGTCGCCCCGGAACGAGGGAGAGAATGCGGATGCTTGCCCATCGTCACCCCAGGTCGTCCGGCTTCCCGGCGTGACGACCGTCTCCTCCGCCGAAGACCGGCGGATGCGCGTCATGGCCGTGGCCGTTCAGAAGGGCGGGACCGGCAAGACGACCCTGGCGGCGTCGCTCGCCGTCGCGGCCGCGGAATCCGGCGAGCGCGTCGTCGCCTACGACCTCGATCCGCAGGGCTCGCTGATGGGATGGGGCGCCCTGCGCCGCCAGAACGGCATCACGGTCGACCGCATACAGGCCTGGGAGATCGGGCAATTGCCCGACATCCTCGACCAGACGTCAGAGAACGGGACTACGCTGGTCTTGATCGATACCGCCGGCGCCGCAACCGGCGCCACCCCCGCGCTCCGCGCCGCCGACCTCGTCCTGGTGCCGGTCCGCCCGTCGCGGCTCGACCTCGTGGCCGCCCGGCCGACCTTGCAGGCCCTCGTCGGCCTCGGCATGCGGAGCCGTTTGGCGCTCGTACTCAATCAATGCCCGCCTCCGCCCTCGGCGCGCACCGACGCCTATGCGGCACAGCTGCGCGGCCTCGGCGTCCTGGCAGAACCGGGGATCGTCCAGCGCGTCGACCACCAGGACGCCGTGGCGGCGGGGCTCGGTGTCACCGAATACGCCCCCCAGGGACAGGCCGCCGGGGAGATCCGCGCACTCTGGGGCTGGATCGACGCGAAGATGCGAGGCTGACGCCTCACGTCGCGCGGAGAGCGGGGCGCTGTCTCGCCCCGCTTCGCGAAGTTGATGGGGCAGTCTATCGCCTACGCTTCCTTCGCCCCGAATGCCGCCAGGATGCGCGCCCAGGAGCGCGTGCCCTTGTGGAAGCTCCTGAGATCGTACTTCTCGTTGGGCGAATGGATGCGGTCGTCATCCAGGCCGAAGCCGATGAGGAGCGTGTTGCGATCGAGCAGCCGCTTGAAGTCGCCAACGATGGGGATCGAGCCGCCCGCACCGATGGTGACAGCGGGAACGCCCCATTCCTCGGCGAGCGCCGCTCGGGCCGTGTCTAGTTCCGGCATGTCGAAGGGCAGGCTGATGGCGCGGCTGCCCTTGTAGCAGATCACCTCCACCGAACAGTCCGACGGGATTCTTTCGCGCACGAAGGCCTCGAAGGTCCGGGCGAGCTGTTCCGGGTCCTGGTCGTCCACGAGGCGGAACGAGACCTTGGCGCTGGCCTCTCCCGCGATGACCGTCTTGGTGCCCTCGCCGGTATAGCCGCCGATGATGCCGTTGACGTCGCAAGCCGGGCGCGACTGGATCAGCTCGATCAGCATGCGGCCGCGCTCACCCGCCGGCTCCGACAGACCGATGGGGCCGAGGAACTTGTCAGCCGTAAAGTCGAGCCCGCGCCATTGCTCCAGGATGTCCGCGGGCGTCTCGCGTACGCCGTCGTAGAAGCCCGGCAGGGCCACCCTTCCATCCGCGTCGTGCAGGTCGGCGATGATCTTCGACAGGACGTGGATCGGGTTGCGCGCCGCGCCGCCGAAGAAGCCCGAATGCAGGTCACGGTCGGCGCAGGTGACCTTCACCTCGAAATAGGCGAGGCCCCGCAGCGACGTGGTGATGGCCGGCGTGGTCGGGTTCCACATGCTCGTGTCACAGACGAGGACAATATCCGCCGCGAGCTTCTCCCGGTTGGCCGCGACCCATTCCGGCAATCCTTGAGAGCCGTTCTCCTCGGCGCCCTCGATCAGCAGAGTGACGCCACAGGGTAGCTCGCCCTCCATGGCGATGAAGGCGCGGCAGGCTTCGACGAAGGTCATGACCTGACCCTTGTCGTCCGAGGCGCCGCGCGCCACGATCTGTTTTTCGCCGTTGGCGTTCACCGAGATGCGCGGCTCGAAGGGCGGTGTCGCCCAGAGGTTCAGCGGGTCCACCGGCTGCACGTCGTAATGGCCGTAGAACAGCACGTGCGGCTTGCCGGGTTTCGGCGCATGCGCCAGCACCACCGGATGCAGTGATGTCTCGTGGATGGCCGTCTCGAACCCGAGCGCCGTCAGATTGCCCTCGAGCCACTGCGCCGCGTCGCGGCAATGCCCGGCATAGGCTGGATCGGTGGAGATCGAAGGGATCCGCAGGAAGGCGAACAGCCGCTCCAGGGCATTGTCGAGGTCGCGGTCGATATCGTTGAGAACCGGGTCGAGGGCGGCCATCGCGCGTCCTTGTGGCAAGCGGGGATGGCGACAGGGTTAGCCGAGGGGATGGGTGGGCGCAAACCACCGACATTGCCGTTCAGGGCTGCAAACCGGGCTGAACGACTTTCGACATGCAGGAAGGTTGAGGGGGCCCACGATTCCGGAACCGTGTTCCGGTCATCGAGGAGCGTTTGGGCTCGCATGGTCGGCACCTGACGAATGATATGCCGGGACCCCGCTCGTCGGGATGCGGTTTGCGGCGCCCCACCCGATCCCTCACCGAACGACGCCACTATCGGACCTTCAGGTGCGACACGGGATGAGAACGTACCCGCTCGCCGCGAGGGGCCACGCTTCAGCCACGATCAGCGCAGCCGCATCCCGGGGCATGGGCGCCGGTGGGCCAGCGCGAGCGACGGATCAATTCGCAGAAGTTGCCCTTGTGGAAGCGGGGCTCCTTGTCGGCGATGACGTCCGCCTTAACGTTGCCGAACGTCGTGCCCGGCTTGTGTCGGATGCCGTCGTAGAAGGCTTGGATGATATCCTCTTTGAAGTCGGGCGTCCGAGGGAAAGCCGACACAACCGCCTCACGCTCGGCGTCCGAATACTCTCCGTAGGTCAGACCGAGCACATCCATCTCGACGCCGGCCGTGACGAGTGCCACCACCGGATGCATGTGGACCGGGATGCCCGACGTCGTATGCAGCGCGATGGCGGTCCAGACCGTATAGACATCCGCCTCAGGTACTCCGTGCGCTGCCAGAAAGTCGCGCGCAGCATTGGCGCCGTCGACCTCGAAGCGCTCCTCCGCGCTGCTGTGGTCCGGCATCAGGCCAACGTCGTGGAACATCGCTCCAGCGTAGAGAAGTTCGCGGTCGAAGCTCAGGTCGCGGCGGATGCCTGCCAAGGCGCCGAATTGGTAGACCCGGCTCGAATGATTGAAGAGGAGTTCGGTTTCCGTGTCCCGGACGAACTCAGTGACGGCACGGGCTAATTTGCTGTCCGGAATGGTGGCCGAGGTGGGAATGCTCATGAGCGGGTTTCCTTTGTGCTGAGCCTCCCAACGAGCTACGAGACATCCTTGATGGCATCAATCATCGTGTAGCGGCATTTTCTGCCATCATTCATGCATCCTCAGCCACGGAGCCCCAATGGTGCCCCGACTCGTCGCCATCCTCGCCCTTCCCGGGGTCCAATTGCTCGACGTGGCCGGCCCGCTCGACGTCTTTGCCGAGGCGAACGTCCAAAGCGGCGAGGATGTCTACGATCTCGCCATCGTCGGAACGGCCGCAGATACGATTCTGACGTCGTCGGGACGGCGTCTCGTGTCGGATCTCGTCGCTCCCGGCACCGACCCGACTCGCTTCGACACCTTGCTGGTCGCGGGAGCGCCTCGCATGCACGAGACGGGCGTCGACGGCGGCCTCTTGGACTGGCTCGCGAAAGTCGCGACGCAGTGCCGGCGCTACGGTTCGGTCTGCAGCGGGGCGTTCCTGCTCGGTCAGGCCGGCCTGCTGGACCGCCGGAGAGTGACGACGCATTGGGCCGTGGCGGAAGTGCTGGCGGCGCGCTACCCCGAGGCGTCGGTCGAGCCCGATGCGATCTGCCTCTTCGACGGTCCGCTAAGGACGGCGGCCGGGGTCACCGCGGGACTGGACCTCGCGCTGGCGCTCGTCGAAGAAGATCTTGGCGCGGAGATCGCGCGCCGGGTCGCCAGCCAACTCGTGATGTTTTTTCGACGCGGCGGCGGGCAGATGCAGTTCAGCCGACGCGGGCTCAGTGCACCGGCCGGCCGATCGGCCTTGCAGGAGGTGCAGCGCTGGGTGGCTGCGTATCCCGCGGAGGATCACGCGGTCGAGAAGCTCGCGGCGCGTGCGGGGATGAGTCCGCGCCATTTCGCACGCCTGTTCCGGACCGAGACGGGACTGACACCCGCCGCCTACGTGGAGAACGTCCGGATCGAGGCTGTCCGGCGTCTTCTGGAAACGGACGGAATCGTTCTCAAGCAGGTCGCGAGCGCCTGCGGTTTCCTCGACGCCGACACCCTCCGGCGGGCCTTCATGCGGCGCGTCGGGACAACGCCTGCGGAATATCGACGACGGCATCTGCATCGCTGAGCCGACGGCGCAGCTGAGCCTGCACGCCCGTTCGAACTATCAGATCCGGCGAATCGGTGCTCATCCGGCGGCGGCGCCTCGAACCAGTCCGGTGGCGCCCGACATCCTTCTCGCCAGCGGAAACACCCCACCGGGGAACAGGCTCAATTTGGAACGGTTATTGAGTGGGCGGGCGTGGGGCGCGGAAGATCTTCCCCCCGCGGCCGCATCGCCATTCGAGAAACCCGGCCGGCATCTCACCGGTCCCGATCCCTCAGGACATGCCCATGCTCATCGACAGCGGATCACCCGGGGCGCCAGCCGCCATCGGCATCAGCCTGACCATCAACGGCGAGGTCCGTGAGCTCCAGGTGGCTCCTTGGACCACACTCCTCGATCTGCTGCGCGAGGAGCTCGACCTCACCGGCACCAAGAAGGGCTGCGACCACGGCCAATGCGGCGCCTGCACCGTGCTGGTGAACGGCACGCGCATCAATTCCTGTCTCGCACTCGCCGTGATGAAGGACGGCGCCGAGATCGTCACCGTCGAGGGGCTGGCCAGACATGCCGGCCAGGACGGCGCGATGCACCCGCTCCAGGCCGCCTTCGTGGAGCGCGACGCGTTCCAGTGCGGATACTGCACCCCCGGCCAGCTCTGCTCGGCCGCCGGCATGATTGCGGAAGGTCACGCCAGGTCCCGCGAAGAAATCCGCGAGGCGATGAGCGGTAACATCTGCCGCTGCGGCGCCTACACCAACATCGTCGACGCCATCGAAGACGTGATGCACGCGGGAGCCGCCCGATGAACCGCTTCGATTACGTCCGCCCGACCACGGTCGAGGAGGCGGTGAGGGCCATCGGCTCGGCCGCCAATGCCCGCTTCATCGCCGGCGGCACCAACCTCGTCGACCTGATGAAATACAATGTCGAGCGGCCGGAGCGCCTCGTCGACATCACCCGCCTGCCCTTGGAGGCCATCGAGGAGCAGGATGGGGGACTTCGCATCGGCGCCCTGGTGACAAACGCGACCGTGGCCTATGACGAGCGGATCAAGAGCCGCTACCCGCTCCTGTCGAGCGCGATCCTGGCCGGTGCCTCGGGCCAGTTGCGCAATGCCGCCACCACCGGCGGCAACCTGCTCCAGCGCACCCGCTGCTATTACTTCTATGACGACGCGATGCCCTGCAACAAACGCGATCCCGGCACCGGCTGCCAGGCGATCGGCGGGGTCAACCGCATCCACGCCATCTTCGGCACGAGCGACACGTGCATCGCCACCCACCCGTCCGACATGTGCGTGGCCCTGTCGGCGCTCAACGCGACGGTACGGGTCACCGGGCCGGCGGGTGAGCGCACCATTCCCTTCGGCGAGTTCCACCGCCTGCCGGGGGACGAGCCGCAGCGGGACACCACCCTCGCGGCCGATGAGATCGTGCTGTCCGTCGATCTGCCGGCCGAGGATTTCGGCGCCCACCACACCTATCTGAAGCTGCGCGACCGGCTCTCCTACGCTTTCGCCCTGGTCTCGGTGGCCGCCGTGATGAAGCGCGATGGCGACACGATCACCGAGGCGCGCTTCGCCCTCGGCGGCGTCGCGCACAAGCCCTGGCGCAATGCGGAGGCGGAAAGCTCCCTGAAGGGCAAGCCCGCCACCCGTGAGACATTCGAGGCCGCCGCCGACATCGTCATCCGTCAGGCTCAGCCGCAATCCGAGAACGGCTTCAAAGTCGAACTCGCCCGGCGCGCCATCATCCGCGGCCTGAGCCAGGCCGCGGCCGGCACGCCGCAGTCGCAATCCGACAAGCGCATCGCCTGAGGACCCGTCCAGACATGGCAAACAGCATTTCCTCCACCGGCACGGACAGCTTCGTCGGCACCGCGCGCAGCCGCGTCGACGGACCCGCAAAGGTCACCGGCCTCGCGAAATACGCGGGCGAATTCACCGCCGCCGACCTCGCCCATGGCTACGTCGTCTCCGGCGGCATCGCCAAAGGACGCATCACCGCCATAGACACAGCGGCGGCGGAGGCCGTCCCCGGTGTCGTCAAAGTCTTCACGCACGAGAACCGGCCACGCACGGCGTGGCTCGACTATAATTATCAGGACGCCGTGGCGCCCCCCGGCTCGCCGTTCCGCGCCCTCTACGATGACAAGATCCTCTACAGCGGGCAGCCCGTCGCGCTGGTCGTCGCAGAGGATTTCGACACTGCCCGCTATGCCGCGTCGCTGATCAAGGTCGCCTACGAGGTCGAGGAGCCCCTCACCGATGTCGAGCGCCAGCGCGAGTTCGGCTACGTACCGCCGATGAAGCGGGCGGGAATCAAGCCGCCGCCGGAGCCCTGGGGCGATGCCGAGGGCGCTTTCGCCTCTGCGCCGGTGCGGCTGCGCAACGATTACACGCTCGCCGTCGAGCATCACAACCCGATGGAGCCGCACGCGTCCACGGTGGTGTGGGAGGGCGATGGCCGGATCACCGTCTACGACAAGATCCAGGGCGTCTCGAACAGCCAGGGCTACATCGCCGGCGTGTTCGGCATGGACAAGGACAAGGTGCGGGTGCTCAACCCGTATCTCGGGGGTGGCTTCGGCCTCGGCCTGCGCCCGCAATACCAGCTCTTCCTCGCGGTGATGGCCGCGCGCGAACTGGAGCGCTCGGTGCGCGTGGTGCTGACCCGCGACCAGATGTTCACGATGAGCTATCGCCCCGACGTGCGCCAGACGATCTCGCTGGGCTCCGACGAAGGGGGCAAACTGCTCTCGCTCCGTCACGAAGCCCTGTCCGGCACCTCGCGGTTCGAGGATTACCAGGAGGTCGTCGTCAACTGGTCGGCGATCCTCTACGGCGGCTGCGAGAACGTCGCCCTCGACTACAGACTGACGCAGATCGACACGTTCACGCCCTCCGACATGCGCGCGCCGGGGGCGGTGACCGGGGTCTTCGCCCTCGAAATCGCCATGGACGAACTGGCCTACGCGACGAAGCAGGACCCGATCGCCCTGCGCCTGAAGAACTACACCGATAGGGACCCGACCGAGGGCAAGCCCTTCGGTTCGAAATCCCTGCGCGCCTGCTACGAGCAGGGCGCCGAGCGGTTCGGCTGGTCGGAGCGCAATCCCGAGCCGCGCTCCATGCGCGACGGCAAGGAACTCGTCGGCTGGGGCATGGCCACGGGCGTGTGGGAAGCCCTGATGCAGAAATCCTCGGCACAGGCGACGCTCACCACCGATGGCAAGCTCGTGGTCGGCAATTCCACCGGGGATATCGGCACCGGCACCTACACGATCCTCACCCAGATCGCGGCCGATGCCCTTGGCCTGCCCATGGAGGACGTGACGACGAAGCTCGGCGACACGGATTTGGCGGAAGCCCCCGTCGCGGGCGGCTCGTGGACAGCGGCCTCGTCCGGCACGGCGGTGATGAAGGCCTGCCGCAAGATCGCGGTGGATGTCTTCGCCATGGCCCGCGCCATGGACGATTCACCCCTTGCCAATGTCGATCTCGACCGCGTCGTCTTCATCGGCGGGCGCATCGAGGTGGCGGGCGATCCGTCGCGCAGCGTCTCGCTGGTGGAGGCCATGGCGGCCGCGGGCGTCGACAAGGTCGAGGCTACGGAGAGCGCGGGGCCCGATGCCGGGCACGCGAAGGAGTTCGCCTCCTACACGCATTCGGCCATCTTCGCCGAGGTGAAGATCGACGAGGAACTCGGCCAGGTCCGGCTCACGCGGATCGTGTCCGCCATCGCGGCGGGCAAGATCATCAATCCAAAGACGGCGCGCAGCCAGATTCTCGGCGGCGTGGTGATGGGGATCGGTTCGGCCCTGGAGGAAGAATCAATGCTCGACCACGCGGTCGGCCGGTTCATGAACCACAATCTCGGCGAGTATCACGTGCCGGTGAATGCCGACATCCACGATATCGACGTGATTTTCGTGGAGGAGGAAGACAAAGCCAACCCGATGGGCGTGAAGGGCCTCGGCGAAATCGGCATCGTCGGCACCGCCGCCGCCATCGCAAACGCAGTCTACCACGCCACCGGCAAGCGCATCCGCGACCTGCCGATCACCATCGACAAGATCATCGGGTGATCCAACAGTCGAACTGTAAGTAGATGCTGAGTCACCCGGACCGTACGCAATGGTCCGGGTGACTCGACGGAGGCGGTTTTTGTTGCCTCAACTCGCCATCGAAAGGGGCTCCCCGACAGAGCGTTTCGCCCCCCTCTCCACCACCCGCTCTGCCAAATACTCTGTATCCCGCGCGATGCCGGAGAAGCGGCCGGAGCCCCAGGTGTGGAGCCAGGGCAGGCCGATGAAGTAGAGCCCATCCACCGGGGTCACGCCGCGCGTGTGAATCGGCAAGCCGCGCCCGTCGAAGGCGGGGGCGTCGATGAAGCTGTAATCGGCGCGGAAGCCCGTCGCCCAGATCACGCTGCCGATCCCAGCGGCCCGGCAATCGAGGCTCGGCGCGTGAGGTCCCGGCGCCCAGAGCGGGCTGTAATGCGGCTGTTCGGGAGTATCGATCCCCTTGGCGGCGATGTGCCTGTCGATGGCGCCCTGGATGCCGGTATAGACCGCATCCGCGTTGTCGAGGTTTCGGGCCAGATCATCGGCGAAGCGCAGCACCGGCCCGTCTATGGCGTCGAGACGGCCGTGGAGGCTCATGCCTTCCAGGGCGAAACGGCGCAGGTCGATGTCCCGGCCGCCGTCGCGGCCGGTGAGGTAGTGGTTGGCCTTGCGCCGCACATCCTCCTTAAGCGGGTGGTTCTCCACGGGGAGGTCGTACTGGCCCATATCGGCGAGCCAATCGACGGCATCGCGCCCGCGATGAACGCGCGGGCAGCGCGGCGCACTGCCGACCACGAGATGGACCTTGCGGCCCGCCAGGTGAAGATCTTCGGCAATCTGGCAGCCGGACTGGCCGGAGCCCACCACCAGCACCGCACCGTCCGGCATCTGACCCGGATTGCGATAGGTCGAGGAGTGGATCTGCCGCAATCCGGCGGGCAGCCGCGCGGAGAAGGCCGGGATCGACGGCACGTGATAGCCGCTGATCGCCATCACCACTTGGTCGGCCGTGTGATCGCCACCGCTCGTGGCCACGGCGAACCCGCCGCCCGCGCGGCGGCGGATCGACGTGACGGTCACCCCCTCTGCCACGGGGGCTTCGATCGCCCGGGCATAGGCCTCGATGTAGCCGACAATCTCGTCCTTCGGCATGAATCCATGCGGCTCGGCACCCGGATAGGGGAAGCCCGGCAGCTGGCATTGCCAGTTCGGCGTGACGAGGCAGAAACTGTCCCAGCGCTGCGTCTTCCAGGCATGCGCGATGGTGTTCTTCTCGAACACGATGTGGTCGATGCCGTGCTGCCGGAGCTGATAGCTCATCGACAATCCGGCTTGACCACCGCCGACGACGATGACGGAATGGTGCGAGGGGGGCGTCAGGATCTGGTCCATGGGGCGTCCTTCAGGCTCGGTCCGCTATTCCTCGAAGGCCTCGACCCGCACGCGGGCATCGGGCAACGCGGCGAGCGCCTTGGCACCGGCCTCGATCCGCGCGAGCTGCCCGAGGGCGAGGCTGCAGGGAAACCCGTAGCGCGCCTCCACCCGCTGGCTGGCGATGGTCAGCGCCGTCCGACTGCGGGCGACGAACTCGTCGAGGGCGTAGGTCTCGCCGACTCCGAAATGCTCCTTGATGACGAGGGAGGGCGAGTAGCAGGCCTCGCGCCGGCCATCCGGCCAGCGCACGTGGAAATGCATCTCAGGCATCCGACATCTCCTGCTTGCGGGCGGCGAGCGCCGCGTAGGCGGACTCGTGCTTCTCGGCGCAGGCGCGCCAGGAATGGGCCTCGGCGACAGCGATCCCTGCTCTCGCCAACCGGCCGCGGAGGGACGGTTCGAGGACAGCGCGCAGGCCGTTGAAGATCGCTCCCTCGTCCTCGGGATCGACGAACACGGTGTCTCCGGTCGTCAGATATTCCGTGAAGGGTGGCCGGTCGGACACGAGGGTGGGCGTTCCGCTCGCCATCGCCTCCAGCACGCAGAGGCCGAAGCCTTCCCTCAGCGAGGGGAAGACCAGTGCGTCGGCCAGGCGATAGAAGGCCGGCATCGCCGCCTGAGGCACCGGTCCCGTCTCCACCACCGCCCGGCCGGGGCCGAGGGTGAGGCCGTTCCGGTCGAGGGCGGCCCGGCACCGGGCCTGGTAGCCGGAATGGTCGAGGAGCGAGGCACCGCCGACGACGAGAAGCTGCGCGTCCGGTCGCTCACCCCTCAAACGCGCGAAGGCCTCGATGATGGCGAGGGTGTTCTTGCGCTCCTCGAACCCACCGACGCTGAGGAGCACGGGACCGTCACCGAGGCCCCAGTGCGCACGGAGCGCCGCATCCCCCTCCCCCGGCGCGGGGCCGAAGGCGCCGGTATCGACACCGTTGCCGACATTGAGCGCGTCGAGACCGTAATCCCGCGTCAGTGCGCCCTGCCAGAGGCTGCTCACACACAGGAGGGCGGTGGCGTCGAAGATCGCCCGGTCGTGCCAATAGGCGAGCTGGGGGTCGGAGAAGAGGTCGACATGATGGACCGTCCGCACGAAGCCGGGGATCAGGCGGCGGCGCGCGAGGGTGGCAAGCGCATTGCCGCTGATGGCGTCCTGCGCATGGAAGACATCGTAGTCGCAGGCCGCCGGCGATGCGAAATGGCGCAGGTAATCCTCGATGCGGATGCGCACGAGCTCCACCGTGGAGCCCGAGACCGGCCGCGCGGCGACCGAGGTCACCGGGCAGGCGGCCCGGCGGAAGAAGCCGCTGCCCGAAGGGTCCGGCGCATGGACCACGGCCTCGTGGCCGAGGGCGACGAGCGCCTCGCCGAGGGCCAGGGCATGGACCACCCCGCCGCGCGGATTGGTGGAATGCGCCAGGATGGCGATGCGAAGCGGCTCACCCATTCGCGTCACTCCCCTTGCCCGCAGCCGATGAGGGGACCGGCTGCGAAATCCCAGATGACGGCCTCGTCCTCACTCTCGGCGAGGGTGGCGACACGGCTCGCATCGATGCCGCCGATGGCGGCGGCCGCGATCCCCCGCTGCGTAAAGCGCCCCAGCACCGCCTCGACACTCCCGGGCGGAACGCTGAGCAGGTAGCCGAAGCTCGGGAAGGCGGTGAGCCAGCGAACGAGGTCGATCCCCTCGGGGCGCGGGATGCGGTCCAGCCGGATCGACGCGCCGACGCGGGAGCATTCGAGCAGCATCAGCGCCGTACCGACGAGGCCGGCCATGCTGATGTCCTTGGCCGCCTTGGCCAGCCCGTCCTCGGCGATGCCGCTCAACAGTTCGATATCGCCGCGCAGGCGAAGGGCCGGCGCGGCACTGGCCGCGTCCCAATAGGGGTGCGGACCGCGAAAGGCGCCGCGCAGGTCGATCGCCGCCACGAGGCTGTCGCCGGGCCGGGCGTCGAAGCTGGTGAGCAATGTCTTCGCACGGCCCAGGATGGCCACGGCGAGATGCTCGCCCGCGTTGCGCGTGTTGCTGTGGCCGCCGACGATGGGCACGCCGAAGGTCTCTGCCCCCGCCCTCAAGCCCATGAGCATGGGGTCGGCATGGGCCTGGTCGCGGCTCCACAGTGCGTCGACCACGGCTATCGGGCGTCCGCCCATGGCCGCGATGTCGCTGACATTGACCATCACCCCGCAGAACCCCGCGAAATACGGATCGTCGGCGACGAACCTATCCATGAACCCTTCGATGGCGAGGAGGAGGTAGCCGTCGCCATCGGGAATCGCGGCGCAATCGTCGCCCAGGGGCACGGCGAGCGCACGGTCGCCCAGGCCGAGCCGCCCGATCACCGCGTCGATGTCGCGTTTATGGGCGAGGCCGCGCCCGTCTCGGAGATGTCGCGCGATCTCGGCGAGGGATTGTATCTGGCCCATGCTCACGCCGCCTGTTTCAGGAGGGTGACGAGGCCGTGCTCCGGGTCCGCCATGGCTGGGTAATGGGCGAGATCGGCCTGCATCAGGTGATGCGGCCGCCCATGAAGTTCGATCTCGGCGAGACTCGTCCAGTGCAGAGCCTGGAACAGGATCGCGTTGGCACTCTGCACATGGGCGAGGAAGCGCGTGCATCCGCGCGCATGGGCGGAGGCCACCGCCACGTGGATCAGTCCGGCACCGAGGGCACCGATCCGGCGGTGATCCCGCGCCACCGCGAGGCGCGAGCCCCACCATTCACCGGGATTGTCGGTCGTCTCGTGGATGCGCACGGTGCCGACCACCGCGTCCGGCGCGCCGCCGAGGGTCGAGAGGGCGCAGATCGGGACCGCCGCCGCGTCGATGGCATCGCGGTCGTCGCCCTCGAAGATCCCCTGCTCGGCGCAGAAGACCTGGCGACGCAGGGCGGCCGTTCCGCTCCGCTCCCAGGGCGCGGTGGCGAACTTGATCCGGAAATGGCTCGACCGGTAGGCGGGGACGGGCTCGAACATCGTCCAGCTCACCGCTCGTAGGTGGAGAGGGCCGAACAGGCGCCGCAGCGGCCGCACCCGGCCTTGATGTCGGTGGAGCGCAAACCCGCCCCCACCAGCATCGCCGCGAGCGGCTGGAGCACGGAATGCATGAAATCCGGCGAGGGGGCGGGATGGTCCTCCAGCGGCGTGCCGGAAATCGGCACGAACGGCACCACGAACGGGTAGACTCCCATGCCGATCAGGCGCTCGGCCATGGCGAGGATCGCTTCCGTCGTGTCTCCGAGCCCGGCGAGGATATAGGTCGAGACCTGGCCCTTGCCGAAGACCGGAACGGCGGCGGCGAAAGCGTCGAAATAGCGGTCCAGCGGCACGCTCGCCTTGCCGGGCATGATCGCGGCGCGCACCTCCGGCGTCACCGCCTCGAGATGCAGACCGAGTGCATCGACGCCCGACGCTTTCAGCCGAGCGAACCAGCGGTCGTCATCGGGAGGCTCGCATTGGGCCTGGATCGGCAGGTCCACCGCCGCTTTCACCGCGAAGGCGCTCTCGCAGAGCACCGCCGCCCCCCGGTCGGTGGCGTTGGGCGTACCCGTCGTCATCACCATGTGCTTGACGCCGTCGAGAAGCACGGCCGCGCGGGCGACCTCCGCGAGTTGCTGTGGCGTCTTGTGGGCGACGGTTCGTCCGGCCGCGAGCGACTGTCCGATGGAGCAGAACTGGCAGGTCTTGGTGCGGCTCTGGTAGCGGATGCAGGTCTGCAGCACCGTGGTGGCGAGCACGTCGCGCCCGTGCAGCACGGCGATCTTCGAATAGGGCACCCCGTCGAGGGTCTGGAGCCCGTAGAACCGGGGCTTGCCCGGAAACGTCACCCGACCGATCACGGTGCCGTCATGCTCGATGAGGCTCGACCCGTCGGCATCCGGCCGGCGCACGAGGTAGGGCGAATCGAAGGCGCTCGCGGTATGGACCGGCACCATCACGGTGCGGCCGGCGATGGTCATCGCCTTGTGGTCGGAAGGGCCGGCCCCGCCCCGGCGGCTGGCGACCCCGGCGCGGGTGTCAGCCAACCTGACTCCGTAGGATTGGAGCGCGTTGATCAGGTGCTCTGTCGGCATCCCCTGGTAGACCGGGGACGGCACCGGCGAGGAAGCGGCCGGGGAGGTCAGCAGCGGAGAGTCGCTCATGGTCGGTGCTCCGGGGATGCGGGATGTCCAATGCGGGCGTGGTCACCACCGTGCGGGCGGGACGTGCGTCATGGTTGAGGCTGAGGAGTTCGGGGCGGGCGTAATGGCCGACCGAATCCATCATCCGCTTGCGCTTGGTGACCAGCGCCATGTCCATGTCGGCGACGAGGATGCCCTCGCCCTCCGTCATCGGCGGAACGAGGTGCTTGCCTTCAGGCGAGACGATGGCGGTGCAATTGCCGCCGCGCAGGGCCCCGCGCATCCGCTCGTCGGGAGAGATCTTGGCGATCTGTGTCTCGGTGAGCCAACCGGTGGCGTTGACGACAAAGGCGGCCGCCTCCAGCGCGTGGTGCCGGATCGTCACCTCCATCTGGTCGGCGAAGATTTGCCCGACCATGGAGCCCGGGAACTGGGCCGCGTGGATCTCCTCGTGCTGCGCCATCAGGGCGTAGCGGGCGAGCGGGTTGTAATGCTCCCAGCAGGCGAGCGCCCCGACCCGGCCCACCGCCGTCTCGACCACGGTGAGGCCGGCACCGTCCCCCTGACCCCAGATCATGCGCTCGTGGTAGGTCGGCGTGATCTTGCGGCGCTTGAGCAGCAGCGTCCCATCCGCGTCGAAGATGAGCTGCGCATTGTAGAGCGAGCCGTGGTCGCGCTCGTTGATGCCGAGCACGATCACCGCGCCATGCCGGCGCGCGGCGGCCGAGACCGCCTGCGTCACCGGCCCCGGCACCGTCACCGCGCCCTCGTAGAGGCGCAAATGTTCGGGCCCCTGTGCCGCCGGCGGGGCAATGAAGGAGAAGTACGGGTAGTACGGCACGAAAGTCTCGGGGAACACGATGAACCGTGCGCCCCTCCCCGCCGCTTCGTCTGTCGCGGCGAGCACTTTCTCCAGCGTCCCGCCCGGCCGCTCCAGATCCGGGGAAATCTGGACGGCGGCGGCGCGCACGATGCGTGACTCGGACATCGGCCTGTTCCCTGTTCGCCATGGTCCGCGAGCATTCCCTCTCCCCTCTGCGGGAGAGGGTGGCCCACGAAGTGGGTCGGGAGAGGGGAGCGCCATCTCTGGAGAGGTCGCCCCTCTCCCGCCTCCACCACAGAGGGGGAGGGTCAGAACGGCCTCAGACCGTCCAGGTGTCGATGACCACGGCGTTGTCGCGCTTGTGCAGCAGCACGAGGTCGAGGACGTCGGTGGGGGCGATCGGGCGGATACCCTCGATCAGCGAGGGCTCGCCATGGCCGTAGAGCGCCTGCAGCGCGAACCGGCAGGCATAGACCTTGCCGCCCTCAGAGAGGAACTTCACGATCTGGTTGTTCATGTTCATGTGGCCGGGAAAGGCCTCGTCGCCGAGCGTCGGGAAGCCGCGCTGGACGCCGAGCGTCACGCCCGGCCCGTAGAGCAGGACGGAGGTCTCGAAGCCCTTGCGCAGCAGCCGCGTCGCCTGGAGCAGGTTCACGAAACCGATGGAGCCCTCGAAGGCCACGGTGTGGAAGGTGACGAGGGCCTTCTGGCCCGGCTCGGCCTTCACGTCCTCGAAGACCTTCTCTTCGTAATCGACGAAGTAATCGCCCTTCTTATGGTGCTCGGCGGTCACGGCTGGCATCGCAAATACTCCCCGTCATCTCGATATCCGCCGCGATCACGAGCAGCGACGGCTGATGAGGAGATGGCAAACCGCATGCCAGCAGCCGGTGGAGTTCGATCCAGCCAAATCCGCGCTGACGGATACAGTCAATCATGCGGTCAATGTCCGTCGAATGCGAAGGCTCTGACCAGCGTGCCGATCGCTTAAAAAGCGAGCATTGGATGCATATATACTCGACACAATGGACACTATACTCACGATCTATTTGAATGCATTGACCGGAAATTCAGATCCAGAACCTTACGGTATATCACGGCATGGCGGTTGCTTTCCATACAATACCGGATTGAATGGATATTGATCGGTTTCGCGATGACCAACAGCCAGCGATCGGCCAAGTCCGCCCGGCCGACCTTGCCTCTCCTCGTCTCGCCGGAGGGATGGACGCCGGACCTCCGCCGCTGGGGCAAGCCGCATTACCTCGCCATCGTCGAGGCCATTGCCGACGATATTCGGACCGGGCGTCTCGCCGTCGCGGAGCGTCTCCCGCCCCAGCGCGTCCTCGCCGAGCGGCTGGACCTGAACTTCACCACCGTGGCGCGCGGCTATGTGGAGGCGCAGCGCCGGGGGCTCGTTGAAGCGCGGGTGGGCCAGGGGACCTTCGTCGCCGAACCGGCGCTCCGCGTCACGCAGCCGAGGGCGGCACCGGAGCGCCGGCACGGCCCCGTCGATTTCACCATGAACTTGCCGCCGGAACCCGACGACCCCGCTTTGCTCGAGCGGATGAGGGGCGGCCTCGCCTCGGTCTCGGAGAATCTCGCCAATCTGCTGCGCTACCAGGGTTTCGGCGGGACGCCCGACGACAAGGACGCGGCGGTGGAATGGCTGCGCCGCCGCGGCCTCGACGCGCCTCGCGACCGACTCCTGATCTGCCCCGGCGCCCATGCGGCGCTCGGAGCCGTGATGAGCCTCGTGGCGCAACCCGGCGACACAATCTGCTGCGAGGCGCTGACCTATCCCGGCGCGCGGGCGCTCGCCGCTCATCTCAACCTGCGCCTCGTCGGCCTGCCCATGGATGGCGAAGGGATCGACGCCGCGGCCTTCGCGGCCACCTGCACCCGTCATGCGCCGAAGGCGCTCTACCTCAACCCGACCCTACAGAACCCGACCACGATCACGATCTCGCCGGAGAGACGCGAGGCCATCGTCACCGTGGCGCGACGCTACAACGTGGCGATCATCGAAGACGACGCCTACGGTTTCGTGCCGATGATTCCGGTTGCGAGTTTCTACCGCCTTGCGCCGGAGATCACCTATCACGTGGCCGGCCTCGCCAAGTGCCTCGGTGCCGGCCTGCGGCTCGCCTACATGCTGGCCCCCAGTGCCCGCGCGGCACTCCAACTGACGTCCGCCCTGCGCGCATCGACGGTGATGGCCTCCCCCATCACCACGGCTCTCGCGACGCGCTGGATCAATGACGGCACCGCAGAGGCGATCCTGGCCTTCGTGCGCTCGGAATCGACTGCGCGGCAGGCCATCGCCGCCGACATGCTGGGGCGGCACGGCGTGACCGCCGACCCCGCCGGCTTCCACCTCTGGCTGTCCCTGCCCGAAGGCTGGACCCGTTCGGCCTTCGCAAGCCAGGCGCGCGCAGCCGGAATTGGCGCTGTGGCGAGCGACGCTTTCCTCGCCGCAGGAGAAGCGCCGGAAGCGGTGCGGATCTGCCTTGGAGGACTCGCCGGCCGCGCCGAGATCATGCAATCGCTGGAGGTGCTTGCCCATGCCCTGTCGCATTCACCGGAGCTGGCTTCCGCCTATATTTAGCAGCGCGCGACAAACGGCCGGAGCGGTAGCAAGAGAGCGTCAAGGTGTCCCATGACAACGACCCCTTTATCTCCATGACAACGTACGAAAGGAGACCGACCTAGATTATCCTAATTTATCGAGATCCTGGGCCTCATCTGTTGGTGATTCCGGAAACTCTGTGGACAGCGACGTTCTAGCTCAACGAGAGTCGGAACCTCCCCTGCCGCGATTGGTTGGCCATGTCCTCGCAGCGCGGGCCTCCGGGTCCGCTTGCGGAGCTCAGACCAGAGACGATCCGGAGCACCATGCTGTTTCCCACCGACGATGCCGGGCATCCGCTCGCTCAGGAATTTCACGCCTTCATCAAGAGTCAGCCTTTCCCCTGCGTCGGTGCGAAATCGGCTCTCGCCAAGGGGCAACTGAAGGTTCTAGTGGCCCGCGACATCGCCTCCGGCTGGGACGATACGCGGATCTATCCGGCGCTTCTGGCCTTCATCTGCCGCTACCGGGCCGACCCGAAACTGTTCCAGAGCTTCGCCGTCGTCTTCGAAGCGTCTCAGCGCCAGAGCGAAGAGGAGTTCGAGCGGCACCTGTGGGCGCGTGTGCAATCCCTCTCCGACAAGGACGTCTTTCTCGGCCAGCGCTACGACAAGCGGGTGCAGGCCGACCCGGACGACCCGCATTTCTCCCTGTCCTTCGGCGGGGAGGCGTTCTTCCTCGTCGGCATGCATCCGGGCGCGAGCCGTCCGGCCCGCCGCTTTTCCCACCCCGTCCTCGTCTTCAACGTCCGCGCTCAGTTCGAGCAGTTGCGGGCGGAGGGCCGTTACGAGGGTCTGCGCTCGGCCATTCTCGCCCGCGATGAAGCCCTTGCCGGCTCGATCAACCCGATGCTGGCGCGGCATGGCGAGACATCGGAAGCGCGCCAATACAGCGGCCGCGCCGTCGAAGGAGATTGGGTCTGCCCGTTCAGGGGGCGCGAGACTGGGACCAGGGCCGGCGACTCCGCTCTTCGGGATGGCCGCGATGCCGCCTGACATCGCCCTCCCCCCGGTCCGACGCCACGAGATCGCGCCCCGCAGCGGCGTCGCCTTCGAACTGGCCAAGGGCGACCGCCTCACCGTGATCGACCCGAACGGCGAGCAGGTCGCCGATCTTCTGGCCTTCTCCGCGGCCGACCGCGAGGAGGTGATCTCGTCGGGCCGGACCCTCGATTACGCCAGCCGCATCTACCTGACGACGGGCGACCCGATCTACTCGAACCGCTCCAACGTTCTGCTGCGCATTGTCGAGGATACGGTGGGGCGGCACGATTTCCTGCTGACCCCCTGCTCTGCGGACACCTTCCGCATCATTTACGGCGACACGCATCCGCACCGCGGCTGTTTCGGCAACCTCGCCGCCGCGCTCGCGCCCTATGGCATCGAGCCGGACCGGATCCCGGTGGCCTTCAACGTGTTCATGAACGTCGTGGTGAACGGCGAGACCGGGGAATTAAAGGTCGAGCCGCCCCTGAGCCGGGCCGGCGACCGTGTGACCTTCGAGGCCGAAACCGACCTCATCATCGGGCTCACCGCCTGCTCGGCTCTGCAATCGAACAACAATGCCTTCAAGCCGATCCATTACGAGATCCGGCCCGCAGGTGCGCCCCCACAATCGCCCTGACCCTGCGCCTCGTGCTAGGGGCCCCGCTGCCCCGGACATGAGATCAGCGTCATGACGACAACGAAGCCCGCCCTCGCCCGCGCCGTCGCCTATGCCGATGGCGGCTGTGATCCGAACCCGGGCCCCGGAGGCTGGGGCGTCGTGATCGAGGGGCCGGAGGGCAAGATCGAGCTCTGCGGCGGCGACCGCGCCACCACCAACAACCGGATGGAATTGACGGCGGCGATCAAGGCCCTGTCGCATTTCCCCGCCGGATCGGCAATCGAGATGCGCTGCGACAGCCAGTACGTCATCAAGTCGGTGACCGAATGGATGCGCGGCTGGAAGGCGAAGGGCTGGCGCACCAGCACCGGGCCGGTGAAGAACGTCGAGCTGATGCAGGAGCTCGACGCCCTCAACGCCGCCCGCGACGTGAAGTGGACCTGGGTGCGGGGCCATACCGGCAATGTCGGCAACGAGCGCGCCGACCGGCTGGCGGCGCAGGGTCGGCGGCAGGCCCTCGGTCTCGCTCCGGCCGGCGAACCGGTTCCGTCCCCCGCCGTCCCGGCGGTGGTGCCTCCTCCGGGCGTGGCGGCGGAAGCGCCGGCCCCTGCCCCCCGCACGACGCCGGTGGCGATCGATCTCGGCCTCGGCCTCGACGTGTCGCGAGCGGCCAAACTCGGCGGGCTGACGCCTCAGGCCTTCGTCGAACGCGCAATCCGCGTGGCCCTGAAACTCGGGCCGGACGGCATCGCCCGCGTGCTGGATGGCGGTTCCGCCAAACCGTGAGCCTCGGGCAAGCCGTGAGCCTCGGGGCGGATTTCTATGCGCGGCCGGCGGCGGCGGTCGCCTCCGACCTGATCGGATGCCGCCTCCTCGTCTCCGGGATCGGCGGGCTCGTCGTCGAGACCGAGGCCTATGACCGGAGCGACCCGGCCTCCCATAGTTTCAACGGGCCGACCCGGCGCAATGCCAGCATGTTCGGGCCGCCGGGCCATGCCTATGTCTATCGGTCCTACGGCATGCATTGGTGCCTCAACCTCGTCTGTGAACTGGGAAGCGCGGTACTGATCCGCGCGATCGAGCCGAAGGAGGGGATCGAGACCATGCGCGAGCGGCGCGGGCTCGACGCCCTCCGCCTCCTCTGCGCGGGACCGGGCCGCCTGTGTCAGGCCCTGGCGGTGACGAGCCTGCAGGACGGTCTTCCCCTCGACCGGCCGCCCTTCGAGCTGGAGCGACGGGACGCGACGCCGGAGATCCTGGCCGACCGCCGCATCGGCATCACGCGCGGGGCGGACACCCCCTGGCGCTTCCTCCTCGCGGGCTCGGCCTATCTCAGCAAGCCGGTATCTCGCCGACGGGAATAGGCCGGCCATCGAGGGACACCGGAACCCAGGGTCGTTTCGGTCTCAGTCGGGCGTGGCGGCGGAGCGCCGCCGATAGGCCTCGGCATTCTCGAGATCGGCGATGGGAGACAGGAGCGCGCCGTCGAACTCATCGAGGGGAAGTCCTCCCGCTACGCGGCGCGGCCAGTCCGGATTGGCGAGAGCTCCGCGTCCGAGAGACACGAAGTCCGCTTCGCCAGCAGCCATGAGACCGGCCGCCCGCGATGGCCGATGAAGACCACCATTGGCGATCACGGGTCGACGGCCATGGCGCTTGGCCAGAGCCGCCAGACTTGCCGTCGCCTCGAAGGCGGGCTGCCACGCCTCATGCTCTGTCGTGTGCAGATAATCGATGGACAGGCCGCCGAGCGTACCGAAGATGGCGGCGGCCTCGTCCTCGCCCCCGCTCCATTTATGTGTGAGGTCGTTGACCTTGCCCTGGGAGATGCGGAGGCCCAACACGAAATCGGGCCCCACGGCCTTCCGGACGGCATCCACGACTTCGACGATGAGGCGCATCCGCCGAACGACGTCGCCGCCGTAGCGATCCTGGCGCAGGTTGGTTTCCTCGCTGAGGAACTGGTCCAGGAGGTAGCCGTTCGCCGCGTGGATCTCGACACCGTCGAAGCCCGTATCCCGTGCCCGAACCGCCGCCTCGGCAAAGCCGATCACGACCGACCTGACGTCCGGTCCCGACATGGAATCAGGGATCGGATACTCACCGCTTCCGCGATAGAAGATCATCTGCCGACCCTTGGGCTTCACCGCCGAAGGTCCCCTGGTCCCGGTCCGGAACGCGTTCCCCTGTGAGAGGGCCCCGGCATGCATCAGCTGTGCGATGATCCTCGCACCGTGCCCATGCACGCCTTCGACGATCGGCTTCCAGGCATCGCACTGTTCGGTGTCGGCAAGACCCGGCTGGAACAGGTAACCCTGAGAATGCGCCGTGTCGGTGTAGAGGCCCTCGGTGATGACAAGGCCGAAGCCACCGGTCGCGAAGGCGGCATAGTAATCCGCCATGCGCTGCGTCGCACGGCCATCCGACCCGGCGCTGACCCGCGTCATCGGGGCGACCGCCATTCTGTTCCGAAGCGCCATCGGTCCGATGGCCGACGGCGTCAGGAGACGGCGCAGGGCGTCGGGATCCGGCATCGTCGCCAGCACATCCATCTCAAGCGCCCCTGACGCTGACGGCCGCAATGGCCTCGATCTCGATCATGGCCCGGGGATCGTAGAGCGCCTTGACCTCGGCGATGGTGTCGGCGGGATAGGGCGCGGTGAAGTACCGGCGGCGCAATGCCACGACGTCCCGGAAGTGGTCCATGTCGGTGACGAAGATCGTCACCTTCACCACGTCCTTCAGGCTCGATCCGCCAGCCTCCAACACCCTGCGGAGGTTGGAGAAGGCCTGCTCGCCCTGTGCCATGAAGCCACCGTCGACGATCCGCCCGTCATCATCCGCCCCGGCCTGGCCGGAGACGAAGAGAAGGCCGCCATACCGAATGCCCTGCGACAGCAGGAAAGGCTCATAATTGTCTGGCTGCGTGATGATGCGTTCCAGCATGGTCGTCTCGCTTTCGATGGACGGGAAAGCGGCATGAACCCATCTTGCCCCAGCCGCTCCGATGGCGGAGAGGTGGGCTCGAATCTGGAGCGCGACAAACTCCAAATCCTCGGGTGATGGATGAGCGGATCTCATCTCGGTCTGCGACGCCGCCTACCGCCGCTCGGCGCTCTGCGTGCTTTCGAAGCCGCGGCACGACACGGGAGTTTCAAGCTTGCGGCGGCCGAGCTCGCGGTGACGCCAACCGCGATCAGTCACCAGATCCGCGGCCTCGAAGAGAATATCGGACTGAGCCTCTTCGAGAGACGGGTCCGCCAGGTGATGCTGACCGAGGCCGGTCTCCAGCTATACCCTGTCCTGCGCGAGGGGTTCGATGCCTTCGAAGCCGCCATTGCCCGCCTGACGCGAGTGCGGAGTCGGGTACAGATCACCATCACCGCCACGAGCGCGTTCACGGCGAAATGGCTCGTCCCGAGGGTGTCCGGCTTCCGGGCTCTCCATCCGGATATCGACCTGCATCTGCTGGCCTCGGATGACGCCATCGATCTCGATGCCGCCGGCGCGGACCTCGCCATTCGTTACGGGCGCGGCCCCTATCCGGGCCTCTCCGCCGAGGCGATGTTCGCCGATCGTTTCGCGCCTGTGGTCAACCCTCTCCTCCGCAAGATCGCCTTCGACGACCTAACGGGCGACGATCCTGAAGCCGCGCCGCTGATCCATTTCCGTTGGAGACGGAAGCATCCGCTGAACCCGACCTGGGAAACCTGGTTCGATCGCGCGGGATTGCCTTGTCCATCCCGGCCCGGCCAGATCCGCTTCTCCGACGAAGGGCACGCGATCCAGGCCGCGGTGGCGGGCCAGGGGGTCGCCCTGTTGAGCCTCGCCCTCGTGGAAGCGGAACTGGCGGCGGGCCAACTCGTCCAGCCGTTCGGGCCGGTTCTGGACGGTCATATCTACCATCTCGTCACCAGCGAGGCAGGCCTCTCGAAACCCAGCGTACAAGCCACGACCGAATGGCTGCGCGCGGAGGCCGCCACGTTCCGGGCGCGGATGGAAGGCCATCCTTCGACCTGACATACCTGTCCTCGCGATATCGGGCATTGAACGAGCAAGGCTCTATCTCGGCAGGGCCAGACCATGACCGGGGAGATGTCGCGGGGATTCTACGGAATCTTGGCGCTCTCCGCCCTCGCCACGTCTGATGTTGCGTCCTATACCGCACTCGACCCGCGCGAGCGCCCCGCTCCTGGTTTCGCCGGACGCCCCGCACCCCATGGAGGGCGCTCCCGCCCAACGAGGGTATTGCCCGAGCCGATGCCGCCCCACCTGCTCCTCGCCATCGCCGCCATCCTGCCCTTCCTCGGCAGCGTCGTGGCGATCTGCCTGCCGGGCCACGCACGCAACGCCGCCGCGATCGTTGCGGGTGTCGTGATGGTGACCTGCCTCGCCTGCATCGGGCTCCTCTACCCCGCCGTCGCAGGCCCGGACCCCGTCATCTGGGCGGTCGACTGGCTGCCGACGTTGGGCGTCCGCCTCGTGCTGCGGCTCGACGGGCTATCCTGGCTGTTCGCCGTCCTGGTGCTCGGGATCGGCGCGCTCGTGGTCCTCTATGCGCGCTATTACATGGCGGAAGCGGACCCGGTGCCGCGTCTGTTCTCGTATTTCCTCGCCTTCGTCGGCGCGATGCTGGGCATCGTGCTCTCGGGCAACCTGATCCAACTCTTCGTCTTCTGGGAATTGACGAGCATCGTCTCGTTCCTGCTCATCGGTTACTGGTCCGACAACGCCTCCGCCCGGGACGGCGCGCGGATGGCGCTGACCATCACGGCGGCCGGCGGCCTCTGCCTGTTCGTCGGTCTGGTGCTCATCGGGCAGATCGTCGGTAGCTACGACCTCTCGGCGGTGCTCGCCTCGGGCGACACGATCCGCAACAATCCGCTCTACCTGCCGGCCCTGGTTCTGGTGCTGGCCGGCGCGCTGACGAAGTCGGCGCAGTTCCCGTTCCACATCTGGCTGCCGCGCGCCATGGCGGCACCGACGCCGATCAGCGCCTACCTGCATTCAGCCACCATGGTGAAGGCCGGCATCTTCCTGATGATCCGGTTCTGGCCGGTGCTGGCGAACACCGAGGCCTGGTATTGGATCGTCGGCACCGCCGGCATGATCACGATGCTGGTGGGCGCGTGGAGCGCGATCTTCCAGCACGACCTCAAGGGTCTGCTCGCCTATTCCACCATCAGCCATCTCGGGCTGATCACCCTGCTCCTCGGCCTCGATTCGCCGCTGGCCGTCGTGGCGGCGATCTTCCACACGGTGAACCACGCAACGTTCAAGGCCTCGCTGTTCATGGCGGTGGGCATCATCGACCACGAGACCGGGACGCGCGACATGCGCCGCCTCAGCGGTCTGTGGCGGGCCATGCCCTATACGGCGACGTTGGCGATGGTCGCCGCCGCCGCGATGGCGGGTGTGCCGCTCCTCAACGGCTTCCTGTCGAAGGAGATGTTCCTGGCCGAGGCGGTCGACAACGCGGACGGCCACCTGCTCAATCTCGCCTTGCCGGTGCTGGCGACGTTGGCGAGCGCCTTCACCATGCTCTATTCCGTGCGCTTCATCCGGCAGGCCTTCTTCGGACCCGCCCCGCACGACCTGCCGCACGCGCCCCACGAGCCGGTCCGCTGGATGCGCATCCCGATCGAGCTGCTGGTCCTCGTCTGCGTCGCCATCGGCCTCGTGCCGAACCTGACGATCGGTCCCCTCCTCGCAGGCGCGGTCCGGGCGGTCCTCGGCGAGCGGACCCCCGATTACGACCTCGCCATCTGGCACGGCTTCAACGCGCCGCTTGCACTCAGCATGGTGGCGCTGCTGGGCGGCATCGCGCTCTACGTTGCGTTCGGGCGGCGGATCAACACCAATCCCCGCGGCGGCCCCTGGCTGATGGACCGGATCGACGGCGGCTGGCTGTTCGAGCGGACCATGACCGGCCTCGTGAACGGCGCGCGCCGCCTGGAAGCCGGGCTCGGCGCCGAGCGGCTCCAGGCGCAGTTGCGCATTCTCTTCCTCACCGTGCTCCTGGCCGCATTGGTGACGGGAGCCACACGGGGGCTCGACCTGTTCGCGCCGGGCAAGACCACGGAGTTCGACCCGGCCTTCGCGCTGATGTGGCTCGTGGGCGCGGCCTGCGCCATCGGCGCGGCGGAGCGGGCGAAGTACCACCGGCTCTCCGCCGCCATCTTCGTCGGCGGGGCGGGCCTCGTGAGCAGCCTCACCTTCCTCTGGCTCTCCGCCCCGGATCTCGCGGTGACGCAGATCCTGGTGGAGATCGTCACCACCGTGCTGCTGCTGCTGGGCCTGCGCTGGCTGCCCAAGCGCGACGCGGCAATTCCGGCGCCGGCTTGGGAGAAGACGCGGTCCCGCCGTCGACGGATGATCGATCTCGGCATCGCCGCCTTTGCCGGCCTCGGGCTCGCCGGCCTAGCCTACGCGGTGATGACCCGGCCCGCCGTCGACGGGATCGCCCGCTGGTTCATCGAGGAGGCCTACCCGCAGGCGGGCGGACGCAACGTCGTCAACGTATTGCTGGTGGATTTCCGGGCCTTCGACACGTTGGGCGAAATCTGCGTGCTGGGCATCGTCGGCCTGACGGTGTTCGCGCTTCTCCGGCGCTTCCGCCCCGCCTCGGACAGTCTCGGTCCTCCCAAGCAGCAGGTGAACCACGACGCCTATGACGATGCCCGCGAGGGCCGCGAGCTCGGCGACACCACCGCCGATGCTCTCCTCGTCCCGCGCGTGGTGATGACGTGGCTGTTCCCCTTCATCGTCCTCCTCGCCCTGCATCTGTTCCTGCGCGGCCACGACCTGCCGGGGGGCGGCTTCGCGGCGGGCATCGCGCTCACCATCGCCTTCATGCTGCAATACATGGCTCAGGGCGCGCAGTGGGTCGAAGAGCGGCTGCGGATCCAGCCGATCTCGTGGATCGGCATCGGCCTGCTGGTCTCCGTCTCGGTCGGCGCCGGTTCCTGGCTGTTCGGGCGTCCGTTCCTCACCGCCTATTTCGCCTATTGGAAGCCGCCTCTGCTCGGCAAGGTCCCGATGGCGAGCGCGCTTCTGTTCGATCTCGGGATCATGGTGCTGGTGGTGGGCGCGAGCGCGCTGATGCTCGTCGCCCTGGCTCACCAATCCCTGCGGCGCACCCGCCCCGCCGAGGCGGGCGTGGAGCGGGTCGTCGAGAAGGAGCCCGCCTGATGGAGATCGTGCTGTCCCTGGGGATCGGCGTCTTCGCCGCCTCGGGCATCTGGCTGATGCTGCGTCCCCGCACCTTCCAGGTCGTGCTGGGCATCTCGCTGCTGAGCTACGCCGTCAACCTGTTCATCTTCGCCATGGGCCGGCTGACGGTGGGCGCCCCGCCGGTGCTCGGAGCCGGGGCCGACATCGTCTCCGTGGACGATCCGGTGCCGCAGGCCCTGGTCCTCACCGCCCTGGTGATCGGCTTCGCGCTCACCGCGCTCTTCCTCGTCGTGCTGCTCGCCGCCCGCGGCATCACCGGCAGCGACCATGTGGACGGCCGCGAGCCGCATCTGGCGGAGCCGAATCCAGAGAACCCGCATCCATGAACGCCACGGTTCTGAATGCCCCCCTGGTCAGCGACTGGACCGACCATCTTGTCGTCCTGCCCATCGTTCTGCCGATCGCGGTGGCCGGGGCGATGTTCCTCATGGACGAGCGCCGGAGTCGGCTGAAAGGGGCGCTCAGCCTCGCCACGGTGCTGGCCCTCCTCGGCATATCCCTCATCCTCGTCTGGCGCGCGAGCGAGGCGGCGCAGATCTACCGCCTCGGCAATTGGGCCGCGCCCTACGGCATCGTGCTGGTGGCAGACCGGCTCTCGGCCCTGATGCTGGCGCTCGGCAGCGTGCTGGGCCTATGCGCCCTGGTCTTCTCCTTCGCCCGCTGGGGCCGGGCGGGTCCGCGCTTCCACGGCCTGTTCCTCCTGCTGCTGATGGGCGTCAACGGCGCCTTCCTCACCGGAGACCTGTTCAACCTGTTCGTGTTCTTCGAGGTGATGCTGGCCGCCTCCTACGGTCTCGTCCTGCACGGATCGGGCGAGACGCGAATCCGGGCCGGCCTCGGCTACATCGCGGTCAACCTCGTCGCCTCGCTGTTCTTCCTCGTCGGCGTCAGCCTCATCTACGGCACGATGGGAACCCTCAACATGGCTGACCTCGCCCGGCGGCTCGCGGCGCCGGAGGCGGGGGAACTCGCTTTGTTCGAGATCGGCTGCGCGATCCTCGGCATCGCCTTCCTGATCAAGTGCAGCGCTTGGCCGCTCGGGTTCTGGCTGCCCACCACCTACGCGGCAGCGAGTGCGCCGGCGGCCGCGATCCTCGCGATCCTGAGCAAGGTCGGCATCTACGTGGTGGTGCGCCTGAGCCTGCTTCTGTTCGGGGCGGGACTGTCGGAGGGGTTCGGACAGACCTGGATCCTCGCCGCCGGTCTCGCGACGATGGCCTATGGCGCCATCGGCATCCTGGCGGCGCGCGACCTCACGCGGGCGGCGGGCTATGCGGTGATGATCTCGTCGGGCACGGTGCTGGCGGCCTTGGGGAGCGGCAGTGACCGGGCGCTCTCGGGCGCCCTGTACTACCTCCTCGGCTCCACCCTCGCGGCGGGCGCCCTGTTCCTGCTCGCCGAAATCCTGCAGCGCGGCCGCGACCCGCTGGAGGCCGCCCAGGCCGTCTTCGCCGACGAGTACCGCGACCCGTTCGACGATGCCGACGCCACGGAGATCGGCCGGGCGATCCCCGCTGCGGTGGCGCTCCTCGGGAGCGGCTTCCTCGTCTGCACGCTGATGTTGGCGGGGGTTCCCCCGCTCTCCGGTTTCGTCGGCAAGCTCGCGATCTTCACGGGGCTCACCACGGCCACGATGACCGCGTCCGCCTGGTGGCTCATCACAGCGCTGACCCTGTCGAGCTTCGCCACGCTGATGCCGATGGTGCGGCTCGGGATCAAGAACCTCTGGGTTCCGAGCGACGACCCGCCGCCGGTCCTGCGCCTTTCGGAATTCACCGCTCTCGCCGGCCTGCTCGCCGCCTGTGTGGCGCTCGCCCTCTGGGGCGGCCCGGCCCTCGCCTATGCCGACGAGACCGTGCGCTGGCTGGCGCAGCCGCAGGAATACGTTCGGGCCGTCCTCGGGCCGACGCGGGAAGGCGGTGGATCGTGAGCCGCCTCCTGCCCTACCCTATCCTGTCGGCCTGCCTCGCCGCGACCTGGCTACTCCTGAACGCGCCGCTCTCACCGGGCAATGTCCTGCTGGCGCTGCTGGTCGGCCTCACGGTTCCTGCCGTCATGCTGGCGCTCCGTCCTCCCTCGGTGCGGGTGCGGGCGCCCGGCACCCTCGCCCGGCTCGCCGTGATCGTGCTCTACGACATGGTGCGCTCGAACATCGATGTCGCCCGCATCATCCTCGGGCTTCGCGGCGGCGAGCGGCGGACCGGTTTCGTCACGATTCCCCTCGACATGCGCAAGCCGTTCGGCCTCGCGATCCTGTCGATCATCCTCACCGGCACGCCCGGCACCCTCTGGGTCCAGTACGATTCCGACACGGGCTGCCTGCTCATCCACGTGCTCGACTACACGGATGGCGAGGAATGGGTGCGGCGGGTGAAGGACCGCTACGAGCGCCCCCTGATGCAGATCTTCGCCCCATGATCTTCTTCGTCCCATAATCTTCTTCGTCCCATGATCTTCTTCGTCCCGTGAGGTTCTTCCCATGAGCGCCAACACCGTTCTCGACTGGGGCCTCGGCTTCGCCCAGGGGATGCTGGTTCTCGCCATGGCGCTCGCCGCATGGCGGATGCTGCGCGGCCCCCGCGCCCAGGATCGCATCCTCGGTCTCGACACCCTCTACCTCAACGGCATGCTGGCGGTGGTGGTCCACGGCATGCGCACCGGCAGCGGCCTCTATTTCGAGGCCGCCCTGATCCTCGGCATGATCGGCTTCACCGCCACCGTGGCGCTGGCGAAGTTCCTGATGCAGGGCGAGGTGATCCAGTGAACGACGCTGAACTTCCAGTCTGGGCCGCGTGGCTGGTGGTGGCGCTGGCGATCGTCGGCGCGGGTTTCTCGCTCACCGGCGCCTTCGGCCTCATTCGCCTCCGGACGTTCTACGAGCGCGTCCATGCCCCCACCCTGGGCGCGACGCTGGGCATGGCGCTAATCCTCATGAGCTCGATGCTGCTCCTGTCCCTGATCGAGGGCCGCCTCGTCCTGCGTGACGCCCTCATCGGCGTGTTCCTCACCGTGACGACCCCGGTGACGTTGCTGCTCCTCGCCCGCGCGGCGGCGCAGCGGGACCGCCACGAAGGCAATCCCGGTGCACCGCCAGAGGTATGACGCACGCCCGGCGACAATGAGCGCCGCGCCTCAAGCCTCCGCCGCATTCCCACGGATCAGGTCGCGCCCGGCATAGATCCCGCCCACGGTCTCCATATCGAGCCGCTCGGCGTCGCGGCGGCGGACTTCGGCCATGACCGCGCTGGCGGAATCCGGCTCGTCACCGATGGCCAGGAGTGCCTGCTCGCCGAAGGCCAGGGCCGATTCGAGCGTCTCGCGAAGCTGGTAGGCGACTCCGGCATGGATGAGCTCGATCGCGTGCTCGCGGTCGCGGGCGCGGGCGAGGACGGGAACGAGGGGGAACTCGGCCCTCGCCAGTTCGGCGATCCGCCGCGCGGCCTCGCGGTCGTCGATGCAGATCAGGATCGCCCGTGCCGTGGCGGCCCCGGCCGCGTGCAGGATGTCGAGGCGCGTACCGTCCCCGTAATAGACCTTGAAGCCGAATTGTTCGGCGACGCGGATATAGGCGGGGTTGGTGTCGATGATCGAGACCGAGCAGCCGCGCGAGATCAGCGGTTGGCTCACCACCTGCCCGAATCGGCCGAAGCCGATGATGAGGGCGCTACCCACGAGATTTTCCGGCACCTCGACGCCCTCCGTCGAGACCGAGGCCTTGGGGCCGAGGCGGTCGAAGGCGATCACCATCAACGGCGTGACGGCCATGGAGAGGATGATCGTCGCCGTCAGGATGGCGTTGGTGGTGCCGTCGATGATGCCGGCGCTCGCGGCGGCGGCATAGAGCACGAAGGCGAACTCGCCGCCCTGGGCCATCAGGGCCGCACGCTCCATCGCCTCGGGATGCGAGGCGCGCAGGAGACGGGCGATGGCGTAGATGACGATGCTCTTCACCACCATGTAGGCGGCGACGCCCGTGAGGATGAGCGCCCAGTTCGCGGCGATGACCGTGAGGTCGAGGGACATGCCCACGCCGAGGAAGAACAGGCCGAGCAGGATGCCCCGGAACGGCTCGATATCGGCCTCCAGCTGGTGCCGGAAGCTCGATTCCGAGAGCAGGACGCCCGCCAGGAACGCACCCATGGCCATGGACAACCCGCCGAGCTGCATGGCCAGGGCCGAGCCGAGCACGACGAGGAGGGCCGTCGCCGTCATCACCTCGCGGGCCTTGGCCGCGGCCAGCAGGCGGAACAGCGGGTTGAGCAGCCAGCGCCCTGCCGCCACCAGGGCAGCCACGGACCCGAGGGCGATACCGATGCCATAGACGCGGTCCATCGTGCCGGTCGCCTGCCCGCCGGGGGCCAGCAGCGCCACGATGGCGAGGAGCGGCACGATGGCGAGGTCCTCGAGCAGGAGGATCGCCACGATGCGCTGTCCCTTCGGCGTCGAGAGCGACCCGCGCTCTTCGAGAAGCTGCATGACGATGGCGGTGGAGGTGAGGACGAAGCCGGTGCCGGCCACGAAGGAGATCGCAGGCGAGAACCCCATGGCGATGCCGACGAGCATGAGCGCGGCGATGCAGACGCCGACCTGGGCGAGGCCGAGGCCGAAGATCTCGCGCCGCATGCCCCAGAGCCGCGACGGCTCCATCTCCAGCCCGATGATGAACAGGAACATCACCACGCCGAGTTCCGCCACATGCAGGATGGCGTGGGCATCCGAGAACAGGCCGAGGCCGAACGGGCCGATGGCGAGCCCCGCCACGAGGTAGCCGAGGACCGAGCCGAGGCCGATCCGCTTGAAGACCGGCACCGCGACGACGCCGGCGGCGAGCAGCGCTACGACCTGTACGAGTTCGCTCGCGGCACCGGATGCTTCAACTGCCATGATGTCGATATGTCCTCTCGGAGGGGATTCGCGGGCGAGGCCCCATGGGCCCCGCCCCGGTCTCGCGCAACTTTACGGATAGCGCACGGGCGGCGGTGATTCCGGCAAGGGGATGAATTCGGATTCGCCGGGCACGGTGTCGAAACGGGCCTGGCGCCAATCCTCCTTGGCCTGCTCGATCCGCTCGGGGCGCGAGGAGACGAAGTTCCACCAGAGATGGCGCGGCCCGTCCATGGGCTCGCCGCCCAGCACCATGAAGCGTGCGGCCTCGGTGGCCCGCACGCTGATACGGTCGCCGGGATTGAAGACGAGGAGCTGGCCGGGGCCGAACCCGTCGCCGGCAATGTCGATGGCGCCGGAGACGGTGTAGATCGCGCGCTCGTCATAGGTCGGGTCGAGGGGCAGCACGGCGCCCGCCTCCAGCATCACGTCGGCGTAGACCATCGGGCTCGACGTCCGCACGGGCGATCTGGCGCCGAAGGCCTCGCCGGCGATCAGCCGGACGATCTTGCCCTCGCCGGTAAGGACCGGCAGCGCATCCGCATCGTAATGTTCGAAGGCGGGGGCGGTCTCCTCGTCCTTGCCGCTGAGCGCGACCCAGGCCTGAATGCCGAACAGCTTCGAGCCGGTCCGGCGCAGCCCGGCGCCGGTCCGCTCCGAATGGGTGATGCCGCGACCGGCCGTCATCCAGTTGAGCTCGCCCGGACGGATCGGCAGTTCGGTGCCCAGGCTGTCCCGGTGCATGATCTCGCCGTCGAACAGGTAGGTGACGGTGGAGAGGCCGATATGCGGATGGGGCCGCACGTCCATGCCCTGGCCGAGCAGGAACTCGGACGGCCCCATCTGGTCGAAGAAGATGAACGGGCCGACCATCCGGCACTCCGTGGACGGCAGAGCCCGCCGGACGGAGAACGAGCCGAGATCCCGCGAACGAGGGACGATCAGGGTCTTGATCGCATCGCAGGAAAAGTGATCGCCCGGAACCGGGTCGTCCGCACTGTGCCAGCTCATCGCCCGTTTCCCTTCTGCTTGATCCGATTGACGTCTCTTGCGGTTTGCGAGGCAGGCATCCGATCCGCAGCACAGTTCCCGCCGGTCCACGAGATCGGTCGGGCTATACGCTCGATCCCGGCGCCAAGTCTTGAAGAATGCCGGCATGTCCGCCTCGAATGGGTTATCGGGCATCTCTGCCCTCGATGAAACAGAAACGATGGAAACCGATCGTTTCGGAAAATACGCTCTCGCCTCGTCACCTTTGCGCCGCGAGGTTATTGAGGATCATACGAACCGCACCCATAGAACCCTTCGCAGAACCCGGGTTTGGGAACCTCCCGAAGTGAGACCGCCGAAGTCATCGCGCTCGATTCCGTTGGAGTTCGCGCTCGGGGCGGGCCGAGCCGGTCCGGCGGCAGAGCGCGAGGCGCGCCGCGAAGACGCAAGCGGCGGTGTTCGCTCAGAAGCCCTGAAACGGGTCTATGGCAGTCGGTGCGAAAACGGATATCGGCAATGGCGCTTCACGATGAACAGCCCGGCGTCGCCATCTCGATCAGCGGCGGATAAGTCACCTGTCTCGCGGGGGTCGGTCTAAACTCACGGCAAACGGAACCGTGTAACAGGAAGACTGTGGAAGCTTTTGAACGAACATCAGTTAAAGACATTACGTGCTTATTTCAGCGGCACCGTTACTTTTAATGAGTTCGCTTTTACTTCTTTTGGAAACGGCGGAAATCTTGAACCCGTTTTTACAGTCAACAAAGCCATCCTGTCGAAATCGGGCGACCCAGACGAGTTGACGACATTTGATTCCACGACGTTTC
The DNA here is from genome assembly GCF_054817845.1 of Methylobacterium sp. CM6241. Taxonomy (NCBI): domain Bacteria; kingdom Pseudomonadati; phylum Pseudomonadota; class Alphaproteobacteria; order Hyphomicrobiales; family Methylobacteriaceae; genus Methylobacterium; species Methylobacterium sp. CM6241. Next base: position 1,479,113 of record NZ_CM139246.1, on the reverse strand, counting down.
CGTCCCTTCCGACAATGAAGTTGACGACAACAATCACGTCCGAGTTAGATATGTACATTCTTTTCGCAGATTGATGTCTGATGTAAACGGATCTCGTCAGGGTACCGAGATATTTTTGCTGTATGGTCGGTCCAAACTCATTGTCTTCGGCTCTGGATGCTTCGGGATAAGAGCCTAGAATTGCGCAAGAACCTGCAACTGCAATGGCAAAGAGTTTATAAAACATGGTATCCTCCACCAACAAGCGCAACCAAACTGGTTTATATGCTTGATCTGTGCAAGCCCAGAATCGGCCCTTCCTTGCCGTACTGAGGACAGTCGCTCTCGAGGAGAACCCATAAAAACGAAAGATCCCGCCACGGCTTACACCGGGCGGGACCAATTCGGGGAGTGAATTATCGTCGGAGCGTGACGCTAATTCTAGTAACCGTAGCGATAGGCTCGCCGACGATAATTGTGTTCCTGCCGGCGCAGGTGGGCGTCGTAACGCCGTTCACGCGCCCATTCGCGCCGAACCTGCTTCCGGTACCGATAGCGCTGGTACCCTTCGCGGCTGTAAAACTGCGCCTTCTCGACAAGAGCAGGCTGCTCGAGCTGGACTGATGCCAGCGGCAATGGCGCAGCCTGGGCTGCCGAGGCGAAGCCCGCGACGGCAGCGACGGCCAGGAGAACCAGTTTTGAACTCGTTCGCATCGTTTTACTCCGTGAAGCTCACGAGATGCGTCATGGCCCTTCAAGCATGAACGGAGCATTGACGCCATTCGCACACGCAAACACGGATTCGTGAGGCAGCAACCGGGCAGAACCGCCCCCGCTTTGAAAAGGCGGGACCGTTCAGATGCTTGGCGCGCATCGTGATGTGGCGACCAATGCCGCCTCGACCGATGCGCGGTGGGACGGATTCTTTCATGCCAAGCCTCTACCTCGGTGAGCCCGCCCCATGGCCGTACTCACCACGGCCCGCTTGCCAGCCGCCGCGTGGTCGCGCCTTGATGAGATCGGCTCATTGGGGCGCGATAAGAGCTTGGATCACGTGGCGGTGACGCCACGAAGGACGACAGGTCGAGCGTCGTCGGCCGTACGAACGGCAGCAGCACCAGCGAGGTTCACGCCCCGGGCAGTCGCAGGCTCATCGTCGCTTCTCCGAAGTGTGCCCGACCGAATGCCGCAAAGCTTCTCGGACGCCCTGGGAACGCTATAGGAAGGTGATAAGATTTTCCTATGGTGGAGAATCCGTAAAATGATCCGGGTTAGGAACCCTTAAACCCGCCGTATTTACCATGCGGTACCTGAGCCTCTCGGATCGCGGGATGCTCACAGGTTCAGACGAAACGCATGGCGAACGGACGCAAGGGACGCGGGCGGGAGGAGCCGAACTTCGACGTGCCGGAAGGGCGCATCGGTGGGCGGAGCGACCTCAACCTGCGGCTCAGCGGCGACGATCGCGCCGGAGGCGGTGTGGGAAGACGCGCGACGAGCAGCAACGGCCAGGGCGAAGGCCCCCGGCGCCCCTCGGCGCGGGCCAAGACACCGGCCCGGAAGCCGCGCCGGCGCTCGTTCCTGGGCGGTCTCTTCTACGGCACGCTCGTGCTCGGCCTGTGGGGCGTCATCGCCATCGCGGGGCTGGTCGCCTACCACGCCTCGCAACTGCCGCCGATCGACCAGCTCGCCGTTCCGAAGCGCCCCCCCAACATCGCCATCCTCGCCAGCGACGGCTCGCTCCTGGCCAATCGCGGCGAGACCGGCGGACGAGTGGTGAGCATCGGCGAGTTGCCGCCCTATCTGCCGCGCGCCTTCGTGGCGATCGAGGACCGGCGCTTCTACAGCCATTTCGGCGTCGACCCGGTGGGCATCGCCCGCGCCGTGGCCCAGAACGTCACCCGCCGCGGCGTCTCGCAGGGCGGATCGACCCTGACGCAGCAGCTCGCCAAGAACCTGTTCCTGACGCCGGAACGCTCGGCCTCGCGAAAAATCCAGGAGGCGATCCTCGCCCTGTGGCTGGAGCATCGCTACACCAAGGACGAGATCCTCGAACTCTACCTGAACCGGGTCTATTTCGGCGCAGGCGCCTATGGCATCGAGGCCGCCGCCCAGCGCTATTTCGGCAAGCCCGCCAAGGCGGTGACGCTGGCAGAAGCCGCCATGCTCGGCGGCCTCGTCCAGGCTCCCTCGCGCCTCGCCCCCAACCGCAACCTGCCCGCCGCCCAGGCGCGTGCGGCCCAGGTTCTCGCGGCCATGGAGGAACTCGGCTTCGCCAAGCCCGCCGAGGTGAAGCTGGCGCTGGCGACTCCGGCGCGGCCGGCGAGCAGCCGTGGCGGCGGCTCGGCCAATTACGTGGCCGATCTCGTCATGGACGTCCTCGACGACTTCCTGCCCAAATTCGACACCGATATCGTCGTCACCACCACCGTCGACACCCGCCTCCAGAGCGCGGCCGAGAAGGCGCTCGTGGACGAGCTGAACCAGAAGGGCTCGCGCTATAACGTCGCCCAAGGAGCCGTGGTCTCGATGAAGCCGGACGGTGCGATCCGGGCGCTCATCGGCGGGCGCGACTATGCGCAGAGCCAGTTCAACCGGGCCACCACCGCCAAGCGCCAGCCGGGCTCCTCGTTCAAGCCCTTCGTCTATCTTGCCGCCGTGGAGCGGGGCCTGACCCCGGACACCGTGCGCGACGACGCGCCGATCAGCATCAAGGGCTGGAATCCTGAGAACTATTCGCGCGACTATCGCGGGCCGGTTCCCTTGCGCGAGGCGCTGGCGCTCTCGCTCAACACCGTGGCCGTGCGCCTCGGCCAGGAAGTCGGGCCGAAGGCGGTGGTTCAGGCGGCCCAGCGCCTCGGCATCTCCTCGCCGCTACAGGCCAACGGCTCACTGGCGCTCGGCACCTCGGAAGTGACCCCGCTGGAAATGGTGGGCGCCTACGCCGCCTTCGCCAATGGCGGCACCGGCGTGAACCCCTACGTCATCGCCAACGTGAAGAGCACGACGGGCAAGGCGCTCTACCAGCGCAAAGACACCAATCTCGGCCGGGTGATGAATGCCGAAACCGTCTCGATGATGAACGCGATGATGCATGAGACCTTCGTCTCGGGCACCGCGAGGAAGGCCGAAGTTCCCGGATGGGACCTCGCCGGAAAGACCGGCACCAGCCAGGATTTCCGCGATGCCTGGTTCATCGGCTACTCGTCGAGCCTCGTCACCGGCGTCTGGCTCGGCAACGACGACGGGGAATCCACCAAGAAGGTCTCCGGCGGTAACCTGCCCGGCGAGATCTGGAAGACCTACATGACGGTGGCCCTCAAGGGCCAGACTCCAACGATGTTGCCGGGCGCGAACCATTGGCGAAACCGCGCCCCCGCGGAGGTTCCCGCCACCACCGGAAGTGCGCCGGGGGGCCTCATCGGCGCCCTCCTCGGCGAGCCGCAATCCGCTGCCCCGCCGCCCCGCGTCGCTGCCAACCAGCGCGCTCGCGGGCCAAGCCAGGACGACAGGAACTTTCTCGAGAAGCTGTTCGGCGTGGGAGAATAGGCGAGGAAGAGAAGCGCCTGCCGAAGGCGGGCCGGACCGTCTGAGTTCGGTCGGCCTCTACAGTCCGACGATGCCCTTCAGCGCAGCGTTGATCCGGTCCTGCCAGCCGGGGCCGTCCTTCTGGAAATGCTCCAGCACGGCTCTGTCGAGGCGCAGGGACACCATCTCGCGGGCGCCGGGCGGGCTGAGCGGCGCGGCGGGGGCGCGTTCGGCGGGTTTGGGGGCGTCGGGCGCCTTGGTGGTGGCGGCCTTGAACGCGGCTTCCGCCGCCTGGCGTGGGTCGCTGGCGCGACGGGTCCGATCGAATGCCATGGGTCGGTTTCCTGGTGAGGCTCTCTGGCTCAGCTCGCGGAGCGCTTGCGCTTGGGTGCCGGCGCGGGAGCGGCGGCCTTCGCCTCGGCATCGGCGGCTTCCTTGGCGAGGCGAAGCGCGCGAAGCTTCACGGTGCGCTCGTCGATGGCCTTCACCGATTGCAGATGCTCCGCCATCGCCTCGGCGCCTTCCTTGGCCATCCGTTCGGCGCGCTCGGCGCGCTCTTCGGAACGGGTCCGGGCGTCAGTTTCGTCGCTCATCGTCGTCCTTCCTCGCTCCCCTCGCCCCGCGTACCATCCTTCGATCGCATCATCCGGCCCTGGCAAGGGCTGCATCGGCGAAGTCGCCGCTCGCGCCCGCTCGCGCGGCGCGTGACATCGACGATCTCGGCAGGTGCCAGCAGATGGGAAAACCCACGATCGGCGGCAAGGGAGGGTGATCCACACACCCTTCGCACGGGACCGGCTTCAGGCGGGATTATCGGGGCATAGCACGTCCGGAGACCAAAAAGCGAACCCTGGCAATGACCCGCAGGGGCAACGCCGACAAATCCCGGTGGATGGCCCGTCAGAACGCCGCGATGAGAACGATTCCGGCGACCGTCAGCACGGCGCCCGCGATCCGTGCCTTAACCCGCACAGTGCTCTCGCATTCCGAGCCCGCCAAAATGCTTGATGGCCAGGATGAAGGGATGGAGCAGGGCCGGGCTCAGGTCGGAGCGTTTTCGAACGGAGGAGATCACGGCAGGAGGAGCAGGCCGGCCAGCGCCAGGATCAGGGCCGGAGGCATCACCAGGAGGCCGAGCGTGAGGAAGCGCCAGAAGCCGACATTCTCGCCTTCGCGGCGGATGGCGGTGAGCCACAGGATGGTGGCGAGGGATCCGGTGACCGACAGGTTGGGGCCGAGATCGATGCCGATGAGGATCGCCCCGGCGACTTTCTCGGAGACATCGGCCTGCTGCACGGCCGCCCCCGCGATCAGGCCGGCCGGCAGGTTGTTGACGAGATTGGAGAGTACCGCCACGAGCGTGCCGCCGCCCCAGGCGGCCGCATCCGGCGAGATCTCGGCCGCGCGCTTGAGATGATCGGCGACCATGGTCAGCACGCCGGTCTTCTCCAAGGCCTCGACCAGAACGAACAGGCCGGCCACCAGGGGCAGTACGCCCCAGGACACGTCCTTGATGATCTCGACCGCTCCACCGCGCTTGATCGCGAGGACGAGGAGCGTCGTGGCGAGCCCGGCGATGAAGGTCGGTAGGCCGAGTTCGAGATCGTAGGCCGAGGCGGCGATGAGGGTCCCGGCGGTGGCGACGATGCCGAGACCGGCGACTTTCCCTTTGCCCGAGAGCGGTGTCGCCGCGACGTCCTTCGCAATCAATTGCCGCCGCAGGACCGAGTTCTGGGTCAGGCGCAGGACGATGTAGGTGGCGACGATGGCCAGGGCCGAAGGCAGGGCGAACCGGGCGAGCCATTCCATGAGCGGCGGCATATGCGCGGCGTAGACGACGAGGTTGGCCGGGTTCGAGATCGGCAGCACGAAGCTCGCCGCGTTGGCGATGAAGGCGCAGATGAAGAGGTAGGGCAGAGGCTCGGCCTCCGCCGCCTTGGCCGCGGCATAGACCGCCGGCGTCAGCACCACGGCGCAGGCATCGTTCGAAAGGAACACCGTGACCACGATGCCGACGAGGTAGACGAGGAGGAACAGGCGCGTCGCCGATCCCCTGGCCTGGCGCACGGCGATGCCGGCGAGCCAGTCGAAGAGCCCCTCCTTTCTGGCGGTCTCGGCAAGCAGCATCATGCCGACGAGAAACAGGTAGACATCCGTCCCCTTGCGCACGCCGTCCCAGGCCGCGTCCGGCGAGATCAGGCCAAGCACTAGCAGCGCGCCGGCGCCGAGCACGGCCCAGACCGCTTCCGGCCAGGCGAAGGGCCGGGTGATGACCCCGAGCGTCGCCAGTCCGGCGATGATCCAGATTGCCAGATGAGGCGCCACGGGAAGTGCGAACATGGGCGGACGAGATCCTGTCTGGGGCGGAGAACCGGTGCCACGGGGCCAGTACCGTTCGTTTCGGCACGAGCCCCTGCTTGGTACGGAGGAGGCCCTCTTCTAACCAGGTGCCGATGTAAGCCCCGGCGCATCCGATCCCGTTCGAGACCGGTCGCCCGGTCAGGCGGGGGAGACCACCATCGGCTCCGACCCACCAGCGCTCGGTGGCTTCGAGGTGATCGTCGGCGGCTCGAAGTCGTAGGTCTCCGGCATGGCGACGAGGTAGAGGACGAACCCGGCTGCCGCGATGGCGGCCAGGACCAGGAACGCCATCGAATACCCCGCCGACACGATGATGAGACCGGCCAGCGTCGCCGAGAACGAAGCGCCGAGTCCCTGTGTCGTCGCGACGGCCCCCTGCGAGACGTTGAACCGTCCGGTGCCTCGGGTGAGGTCGGCGACGACGATGGGGAAGAGCGCGCCGTAGATGCCGGCTCCGATCCCGTCGAGGAGCTGGACGGCGACGAGGTAGAACGGGTTGTCCGAGAAGGTGTAGAGCACGCCCCGGATGGCGAGCACGCCGAAGGCCACGAGGAAGATCGGCTTGCGCCCGATCGCGTCGGCTTTGGCACCGACGAAGACCGCCACCGGCACCATGACGAACTGTGCGGCCACGATGCAGACCGAAATGAGCGAGGTCGCGCTCTCCTTGCCGGACAGCTTGGTCAGTAGCTGGCCGACTGAGGTCAGCATCGCCGCGTTGGATAGGTGGAAGATCGCCGCCAGTAATGCGAACAGCATCAGGGTGCGGTTCTGCAGCAAGGCCCGGATTCCGGAGGTTTGCTCACCGCCCTCCTCCGCCGATTCGTCGAGGCCGCGCGCGAGATCGTCGTCGATGTCCTTGGCCGGCACCATCAGCATGGCGCCGACGCTTAGGACCGCGAGCACGGCCATGAGCCAGAACACCACGATGGGTCCGAAGAAATAGGCAGTGGAACCGGCGATGGCGGCCGAGACCGCGTTGCCCGCATGGTTGAAGCCCTCGTTGCGGCCGATGCGCTTGGAGAACATCTTCGGCCCCACCACGCCGAGGGTGATCGCCGCGAGCGCCGGCGGGAACACCGCCCCGGCGATGCCGGCCACGGACTGGGTCGCGGCCACCAGATAGAAATTCGTGACGAAGGGAAGGAGCAGGCAGCTCGCCGTGACAGCCAGCGCCCCGGCGATGACGATGGCGCGCTTGTGGTTGGTCCGGTCGATCAGAGCCCCGGCCGGCGTTTGCGCGATCAGTCCGGCGATGCCGGCGATCGTCATGATCATTCCCGTCGTCGCCTCGTCCCAGCCCTGGTCGGGACCGCGCACGGCAATGAGGTAGATGGCGAGATAGGGGCCGAGCCCGTCGCGGACATCGGCGAGGAAGAAGTTGAGGGCGTCGAGCCCGCGCAGCGTCCGCTGCGACGGGGCACGCACGCGAGTCTGGTCGGCGGCCGTGTGGCTCGTCATCCGATCGATCCTTGGCGGGAATGTCGTGTTGGGGGGATCGATCGTCGCGCGTCCATGGCCGGCGAGCCGCGACCTTGCGTCGATCGCAGCGGCAAGTAGCGAGCCGAAACGATGGTTCCTGGCCGCCGCCTGAAATCTCCGTGAACGCAGCCGCACGCTCGCGGCCGGCGACCCATCCTGGACGGAACGGCTCGCCCCGGCGGCCTTATTCCATCGGCGAGGAAGAAGCCACCGGCGGCGGCACGTGGTGTCAGAAGCTGCGCTTTTCGCGGATGTCGCCGTCGAACCCGACATGGAGCAGGCGCTCGCGCCCGTCCTGGCCCTTGGCCGCCATGTCGAGATGGCGCGGACCGCGGCCGGTGACGCGGATGTCGGAATAGCCGGCCGCCTCGACCTTCGCGGTGAGCGCGGGTGCATCGATCTCGGGGCCGAGGCCGACCTTGTCCTTCGCCCAATCGAGGCCACCGGGCTTCGGGCCGCGTGCCGGACCGAGCACCACCGTCTTGCCATCGGCCCGGGTGAGGAGGGTGGCGTGGAGGAAGCCGTTCTCGAAGCGGCCCTGCACGGTCACCGCCTCACCCTTGGTGACGAGGGTGCCGCCTTCGCCCTGTTTGCCGGTCTCGACCAGGGCACGGCCGGAGCCGTCCTGCAGGATGAACTTGTTGCCGAAGATCTCCGCCACCTCGCCCTTGGCCGCGATGGCGGCGGAAGGAGCGAGCTGTGCGACGGTGACCGGCGCGACGAGGGTGAGGGTCACGCCGGAATTCTGCGCCAGGGAAAGGCCGACGGCCCCGAAAGCGAGGGGAGCCGCGATGGCGCCGACGATCCAGCCGCGGCGCGAGCGGCGCGGGGCGGCGGGGCTCGGCATCTCGGTGGCGGTTCCGTCGATGGTCTTCTCGGTCGTCATGGTGTCGATGTCCTGGAAAAGCGTATCCCCTCTCGGGTTGACGCCGTTCTAGGCTCGCCCCTCCAACCCGATCTGAACCGCGCGGTTCAGCCCCGGTTAAAGCGCGGCGCGTAGGCGCCGGGGCTGCCCCTGCATCCCCAAGGATACGGATTCCGATGAAACTCCTTCTGGTGGAGGACGATGCGGCGCTCGCGGCCGAGATCGCCAAGGCTCTCCGCGCCGAGAATTTCGCCCTCGACCACGCGGTCAACGGCGAGGACGGCCAGCATCTCGGCGAGACGGAGACCTACGACGCCGTGGTGCTCGATCTCGGCCTGCCCAAGCGCGACGGCGTCTCGGTGCTCCAGGCCTGGCGGGCCGCCGGGCGGACCGTGCCGGTGCTGATCCTCACGGCGCGGGACGGCTGGAGCGACAAGGTCGCGGGCTTCAAGGCGGGGGCGGACGATTATCTCGTGAAGCCGTTCCGGGTGGAGGAACTCGTCATCCGCCTGCGGGCCCTGGTGCGCCGCGCCTCGGCGCACGGGGCCAACCGGATCGTCTGCGGGCCTCTCACCTACGATGCCGGCCTCGGCACGTTCGAGCGGGATGGCCTGCCCCTGAAGCTGACCGGCCTCGAATGGCGGGTGCTCTCCTGCCTGATCCTGCGCAAGGACGGGGTCGTGCCCCGTGGCCAGCTGATCGAGCGGGTCTATGACGGCGACGCGGAGGTGGATTCGAACTCGGTGGAGGTCATCATCACGCGCCTGCGCCGCAAGATCGCGCCGGCCCGGATCGAGGGCGTGCGCGGCCACGGCTACCAGCTCCTGCCGGGGGAGACACCATGACCCCGCCGCGACCTCGCCACGGGCCGCCTCATCCGCATCGCGGCTCCCTGCAGCGGCGGTTGATCCTTGCCGCCCTCGTCCTCGTCACCGTCGCCCTCGTTGTGGCGGGAATCGCCATCGGCTTCATCCTGCACCGCTTCGTGCGGGGCCAGCTCGACAGCCGCCTCGACAGTCAGATCGTCGCCATCGCATCGAGCCTCGAGCGGGGCCGCGACGGCCGCCTCGCCCTCGGGCGCAACCTCGACGGCCCGCCCTTCGACCGCGACCGGTCGGGCTGGTCCTGGCAAGTCCGGCAGGGCGACGCGATCCTTCGCTCCGGCTCCCTGGAAGGCCGCGACCTCACCGTTCCAGAAGACGACCGCCCGGATGGCGGGGGTCGACGCCGCGACCGCCCCCGCCCGGCCGACGCCGTCGACCCGTGGGGCAACCCGGTGATCCTGCGCATTCTCACCCTTCCGGACGCGGCGGGGATCGGCCCGGCGACGATCGTCGCCTCAGCGCCCATGGCGGCCCTGCGCGGCCCCGTCCGGGAGGCGAGCCTTACCCTGGCGCTGATCCTCGCCGTGCTCGGCCTCTGCCTCCTCGTCGGCCTCGTCGCGCAGGTGCGCCTCGGCCTCCGACCGCTGGAACGCCTGCGCCGGGACCTCGCCGAGGTGCGCGCCGGCCAGCGCATACAGGTGCCGGAAACGCAGCCTGCCGAGATCCGCCCCCTGGTACGCGAGGTGAACGCGCTGCTGAGCGAAAACGCGGCGAATCTCGAACGGGCGCGCACCCATGTGGCCAACCTCGCCCATGGGTTGAAGACGCCGCTCGCGACCCTGACGATGGCGCTTCGGGATGGGGAGCGGGACCCCGACGGCCGGCTGGCGACTCTCGTCTCCGGCATGGATGGGCAGATCCGCCATCATCTGCGCCGGGCCCGCACGGCGGCCCTGGGCGGGGCCACCCGCGAGAGGACGGCGCTGGACACGCCCGTGGCCGACCTACGTGCCACCTTCGCGCGGCTCTACGCCGACAAGGGCATCGCCTTCGCCGTGGAGGTACCGGATGGCATGGCCGTGGCGTGCGACGGCCAAGATGTCGACGAAATGCTCGGCAACCTCATCGACAACGCCTGCCGCTGGTGCCGGGCGCGGGTTCGGATCGCCGCCTCTCTCTCCGAACGAGGCGTCACCGTCACCGTGGAGGATGACGGGCCAGGTCTCGACGCGGATGCGGCTGCCGGGGTCCTCGGGCGCGGCAAACGTCTGGACGAGACAGTACCCGGCCACGGGTTCGGCCTGTCGATTACTACGGAACTGGCAGAACTCTATGGCGGCTCGCTCCGCCTCGATCGCGGGACCTTCCATGGTCTTCGCGCCCGGCTCGACTTGCCGGCCTGACTCCATGTGTCGGTCTGAATGGCCTCTCGCGAAATGGCGGTTTCAACCGCACGGATTCTTTAGAGAGACGGCGCACCTTGAACGGGACGAAGCGGGCGGCATATCCCCTGCTGTGAAGGGTCGTCCCGCTCCGCATGCGCCTCGCCTTCGTCTCGGGATGGCACGATGGGGATACAGGGCGGAGGACAGGTGGCCCATTCGGGCTCGGGCGGGAGGTTCTGAATGTCTGAGATCCACCACGACGTCATCGTCATCGGCGCAGGCCTCGCCGGAACCACCGCGACCATCGCGCTCGCCAAAGCCGGGTACGACACGGCGATCATCGACACTCACGCGGTCTATCCCCCCGATTTCCGGGCGGAAAAGCTCGGCGTGCCGCAGATGGACCTGTTCGAGAAGCTCGGCTTCGGCGAACTGGCGCGGGCCGTGACGACGCCGGTGGACGAGGTTTGCGTCACGCGCTTCGGCCATCTGGTCTCGCGCCATGCCGTGCGCGAATACGGTGTCCACTACACACCCCTCATCAACGACCTGCGCGGCGCCCTGCCCGCCTCCTCGCCCCTCGTGGTCGCGCGCGTGGCGGAGATCGAGACCGGCCCGGAACGGCAGACGGTCACCCTCGCCGATGGCAGCGTGCGCACCGCGCGGCTGGTGCTTCTGGCCACCGGCCTCGGTGATGTGCTCCGGCGCAAGGTCGGCATCGGCAGGACCATGATCAGCGAGAAGCACTCCCTGTGCTTCGGCTTCGACATGGCGGCCCCGCCCTCGTCCTTCGGCTTCGAGTCCCTCACCTATTACGGCGAGGGCGCGGACAATGCAGTGGCCTATGTCACGCTCTTTCCCATCGGCGCGACGATGCGGGCCAATCTCTTCGTCTATCGCGCGCTCTCCGATCCCTGGGTGAAGGAGTTCCGCAAATCGCCCGAGGCGCTGATGAGGCAGGCCATGCCCGGCCTCGCCCGCCTCTGCCCGGACCTCACCGTCACGGGCCCCGTGGAGATGCGCCCCATCGATGTCGTCCAGGCGGCCGATGCGGAACGCGACGGGGTCGTGCTCCTGGGAGACGCCTTCCTGACCCCATGTCCGATCCCCGGGACCGGGATCGGCAAGGTGCTGACCGATGTCGACCGGCTCTGCTCCGAGCACCTGCCGCGCTGGTTCGCCACCCCGGGGATGGGCAAGGACAAGATCGCCGAATTCTACGCCGACCCGATCAAGCAGACCTCCGACCGGCAATGCCTTCAGGCGAGCCTCTATGCCCGCCAGATCACAATCGGCAGCGGCGCCGTATGGACCCTGCGGCGCCTGCGCAACCGCGTCGGCCGCTACGGCCTGCATGCCCTCCACCTGCTGCGCACGGCCTTCGCCAAGCCGCGCGGACCGGCGATCGGGCGCACCAAGACCGTCTGAGGCGGGCTATCGCCCCCTGCGCCAGCGGGGGGAGCGGGCCGAGCCGTCGATGAACTCGAAGGCCGAGGTGCGGTTGAGGGTGTGAAGACGGGTGCCGGGAAAGAGCGGGCCCGAGCGAAGGATCGTCTCCACGGTCTGCGCGTAACCCTCGTCGTCGAGGCGGTCGATCCGCGCCAGCGCCAGCGCCTCGCCATAACCCAGGCGGCAATCCTGGACCGGGCGGATCAAGGCGCCGTCCCGCTCGACGATTCGTCCCGCCGGCCGCGCGGAGGCGATGTCGATGAGCACCGGGTTGCGCGCATGCGGCGTCCAGGGGCCGCGGAAATCCGGGGCCGACCAGAGATGCAGGCTGTCGTGGTAGGAGCCGAGCACCGTCCCCCCGCCGACATCGGCGGCCTGATCGCGCACCGTCGCGAACATCCACCAGCGGCCGTCCCGCTCCAGCAGGGTCGGATCGCTGACGGTGATGCCGCTGAGCAGCGTCGCTTCCTTGACCCAGCCGCCCGGAAAGGCCGTGGCCCGGTAGAGGTCGACCGTGCCGTTGGCGCAGCTCTCCGGGATCATCCAGAACGACCCCTCGCGCTCGAACACGAACGGGTAGGACAGGTGATGCGGCTCCTCCAGCACCGGGACCGGCGTTCCGACCGGGCCGTTCGCATCGAAGGCCACCGCCGAGATCAGCGCCTTGCCCGTCGCGTGCGGGAAATCCTCGACGAAGAGGATCGTGCGGCCCTCGTGCTCGACGCCGAAGGGATCGGCGTAGAAGCGCAGGCCGTCATCCGCCAGGTCGCGCCAGCCCGATGAGGGATGGGCGCGCAGATCGATGAGATCGGGGCCGGCCAACCTGCGCCAGCCGACGCGCCAGTGCGGGGCGCGGTAGCAGAGGTAATAGAGGCGGCGGATGACGAGCCGCGCCGCCATTTTCGCGGCGCGGGTGCCGATCGTCTTCACGGTCAGGGCGGGCGCCTCGGGCGACACTGGGACGCCGTCCCGAAGAAGCGGCCGGGCGCCCGACAGCGCGCCGACGATGAGCGTCATGCTGCGGATCAGCCCATCCTCAAACGCGGTGAGCATGGTGCCGCGATCCTCGGCGCCGAAGCGCCCGGAGGCGATGATCCTGCCATCCGTGGAGAGGGTCGCGACGGGAGAGCGGCCGGCGAGAAGCGCGGCGAGAAGCGCGCCCTCGCCCGCCACCCCGTCGAAGCCGAGGCGCCAGACCGGAAGGTCCGGGCCGCCCTCCGCATCGCCGCAGAGATCGAGGATGCAGGACGCAGCCGCCGTGGGTTCGGGATAAGCAGCCAATGCGCTCCCCGGAACGGGGGCGGACAGACCGCCGAGTGACAGCCGGTTCAGCAGGGCTTCGAGGCGGAACAGCAGCGCGGCGTTGTCCGGCAGGCCCCCAGGCCCTGGCGAGCGGTCGACCTCCACTTCGAGCCCGGGAAATGCTGCGAGCCGTTGCAAAAGGCAGAGATGCCAGCGGCGGGGGGCGCGTCCATCCAGCCTCAGTCGCAGGCGCATCGTCGATCCCCAGACAGTCGAAAGCCGAGGCCGATGGCCGCGGGCCGGTGGGATCGGTCCGACCCTGGACGTTCCCTCATTCTGCCAGGTTACGGCATCACGATTGAGAAACCCTTCACCACCATCGGCGCGAAGGGGCCGCGGGAGGGAGATGTTAATGTTTCACTAACCATATATTGGAGGGAACGGGCGAAGATCGGTGAAATCCCCAGGTGTTGGTGAATCGTCAGTAAAATCAGATCATGCCTATATCTGAAGGACGGGCTGTATCCCGGTCACGGCCCGAGCATCCGATGGCACAGATGGACAGACACATCGCGGCGGCGGATTGGATCGGTCGATCGAGCATCGACCGGCCACCCCCGTCCGAGCCCGACAAGAGCGCCGAGATCGGGGATCTCTGGCGCATCCTGTACGTGCGCCGGGCTTGGGTGCTCGGAACCGCCGCTCTGCTCACCTTCATCGCGGTGGCCTACGGCTTCCTCGCGCCGCCGCTCTATGCGGCGACCGCCCAGATCCTGATCGACCCGCGCGACAAGCAGATCGTCACCAACGACGTCAATCCGGTGGCGATGGCGCCGGATGGCGGCGTGATCCAGGTCGAGAGCCAGGCGCGCGTGATCGAATCCGATTCGGTCCTGACCCGGGCGGCCCGCGAGGCCGGATTGCTCGATGACCCGGATTTCGGCGGCGTCGGCAGCGGCTTCATCAGCTGGACCCTGCGCACCCTCCAGGGCGAAGGCTCCGCCCCGAGCACCGATGCCGCCGCAGAGGCCCGGGCCGTCCGCGCCCTGCGGCGCAAACTCTCGGTGAAGCGCGCCGACAAGGTCTTCGTGGTGGATGTCGTCGTCACCGCCGGCAACCCGGACAAGGCCGCCCGGATCGTCAACGCCATCGCCAGCGCCTACCTCAAGGACCAGACTTCCTCCCGTGCGGATGCGGCCGCGCGGGCCTCGGCCGAATTGGGCGCGCGCCTCGACGACCTGCGCAAGCGCGTGAACGTCGCCGAGAACAAGGTCGAGAAGTTCAAGGCCGAGAACGGGTTGATCACGGCGAGCGGCCAGCTCATCAGCGAACAGCAATTGGCCGAGAGCAACAACCGCATCGTCGCCGCCCGCGCCCGCACGGCGGAGGCGCGCACCCGGCTGCAGCAGATCAAGGATGCGCGCGGTACCGCGTTCGGACCGGACACGGCCCCGGAAGCGATCCAGTCCGCGGTGATCGAGCGGCTGCGCAGCCAATATGCGGAGCTCGCGAGCAAGGAAGCGGATCTCCGCACCCAACTCGGCAACCGTCACCCCTTCATCGAGTCGGTGCGGACCCAGATGCAGGACGTCAAGCGCCTGACCGAGACGGAGCTGACCCGCATCGCCCGCTCGGCCGAGACGGATTACCAGCGCGCCGTCGCCAACGAGAAAGCGCTGACCTCGAATCTCGACGAGTTGAAGCGGGGCTCCATCGTCACCGGCGAAGCCTCCGTGCGCCTGCGTGAGCTCGAACGCGAGGTGGATACCAGCCGGGCCGTCTACGGCAACTTCCTCAGCCGTTCGCGCGAGATCCAGGAACAGACCGGCATCGACACCACCAATGCCCGCGTCATCAGCTGGGCCCGTCCGCCCGCCGAGCGGAGCTGGCCTCTGCGCCTCCTCCTGTTCGTCGGCGGGCTCGTCAGCGGCCTCGGCCTAGGGGCCGGCCTCGCCTTCGTGCGCGAGTATCTCGACCCCACCGTCCTCTCCCGGCGCCAGATGGAACGGCTCTCGCACACGTCCGTGGTCGCCACCTATCCGGAGTTCAAGGCGGGAAGCGAGCGTCCGGCCAGCGTCGCCGCGAGCCTGACCCTCGACCGGCTGTCCAGCGTGCGCGGCCAGATCCACCCGCCGGGCCAGGCGTTGAGCGTGCTCGTCACCTCGGCGGCCTCCGATGCGGCGGACCGGCGCTCGACACTTCACCTGCTCGCGGCCGTGGCGACGGCGCGCGGCGAGCGGGTTCTCCTCGTGGATGCGGATCTCGAAGCGACGCCGGAGCAGAAGGCCTACGGCCCCGGCCTCATCGAGGTCCTGCGCGGCGAGGCCGGGATGGCGGCAGCGGCTAAGTCGGATCCCGAGAGTGGTGCCGCGCGGATCGGCATCGGCGATACCGCCAGGGCCTCGCGCGAGGCTCTGAGCCGGGCCAATATCGAGCAGTTCCTCGCGGCTGCCAAATCGAGCTTCGACCTCATTCTCATCGATGGCGGCGTGCTCACCGGAAATCTGCGTATCGGGCCCCTGGCCTCGGCCAGCGACCGGTTGCTGATCGTGGCGAAGAACGGCGCCACGCGTCAGCGCGACCTCCTCGACATCCTCGACGTCTCGGAAGTGCTGGGCCGTCCGGTCTCGGGCAGCCTCTTCGTCGACCGCTACGCTGCGGCGGCGTGACGGGCTGAGCATGAGGAGCGCGCTCCATTACCCGGCTCGACCGCGGAGGGAGACCGGAGCGGTGTCGCGCAGCCCGATGCCGTTCGGCCTGATCGCCCTCACCGTGCTGATCCTCGGCGTATCGGGCGGCATGCTGTGGAATGTCGGCATCAATTACGACGGGCTCACGGGTGCGGCCCCGCAGAAGATCCACCCCTCGACCTATCTGGTCCTCGTCCTGTTCGGTTGGGCCGCGCTGAAGTCGGGCAACCCGGCGAGCTACCTCGTCTACGCCGTGCAGGTGCGGCCGGCGGGGATGCTGCTCGCCGTCTGCAGCATCGGGCTTTTCCTGCACATCGTCCTGCGTAGCGGGCCCGGCATGGCGGGAGCGCTGGACACGTTCCTGCTGCCCGGCCTCTTCGCCGTGCTGCTGGCCGATCGCGACGCGCTGACCTGGAGACGCCTCGAACTGACGGTGCATGCGGTGATGCTCGTCAACGCCCTGCTCGGACTCACCGAATTCGCGACGAAGACCCTGTTCTTTCCTTATCGGTTGGACGGTCAGGTCTTCGCCACGGATACGCGCTCGGCCGCACTTCAGGGGCACCCCCTCGGCAACGCCACCCTCACGGCCTGCTACGTCCTCGCCCTCATCGGGGGAGGCGGACGCATGACGGTTCCACAACGCCTCGCGATGATCGGGCTGCAACTCGCCGCCCTCGTCGCCTTCGGCGGGCGCTCGGCCATGGTGGTGACGCTGATCTTCGGCGGCGGCTATGGTCTCTTCGCCCTGCACAAGGTGCTGAGCGCGGGCCGGATTCCGCTCCTGGCGGCAGCGGCGGGGATCTTCCTGTTCACCCTCGTGCCCCTCGGCATCGGCGGCCTCGCGGCCGGCGGGTTCTTCGACGCGCTGCTCAGCCGGTTCATGGCGGATGGCGGAAGCGCCAATGCCCGCGTGGAGATGCTCGACCTCGTCGCCAGCATTCCGTTTCGCGAATTGCTGGTCGGCCCGGATATGAGCCTCGTGGATTCGCTACGGCGCGTGAGCGGGCTCGAATGGGGCATCGAGAACCCCATCGTCCGAACCCTCGTCTACCAGGGCATCTTCATGACGGTCCTGCTCACTGCCGCGGTGACGCTCTACATGATGGAACTGGTTCGGAATTGCCGCACCGGCACGTTCCTGCCCGTGATCGCCTTCGTCATCCTGGTGAACACGTTCGAAGGGATCGGCGGCAAGACCACGCTCCTGGCCAAATTCGCCATCCTTCTCCTCGGCCTGTTCCACGCGGTCAGCGATCGTCCGCCGGAACGCGCAGACCGAGGGCGGTGACGATGGCCGGATCGAAGCGCTTGCTGGCATCGTCCATCAGCCCCATCCCGTCGAACAGGTTCCAGAAGGCCCAGGGGAAGCCCTCGGCCTCGGCTGCCTCCCGCACGTCGCGGACGTAGCGCGACCGGTCGTCCGCTTGAGCGGCGACGTAGCGCGCATCGCTGCGCAGGGCGCCGAACTCTCCGAGGACGATATTCGCTGGCGCTATGCCGTGGCGGCGGGCCCATTCCCCCACCATGGCGAGGTGGCGGGCGAGGTATCGTTTGTCCGGCTGGGCGGCGAAGTACTCGCCGAGCTTGGCCTCGGTCAGGGCGTAGGCGTCGCGCTTCGCCTCCGCCGACAGACCGGCATCACCGGCCATCCGGGTCCGCACGGCGGTGAGCGTCGTCTCGAGGCTGCCGGCGGAGGCGGGCCAGGGCACCGCGTTGAGCGCGCGGTAGACCGGCTCCCGCATCCAGGGCGCCCCCTGATGGCTGAACAGGTAGGGCTCGTAATAGTGGAAGGTGAACAGGAGCGGCGCGAAGCGGGCAAGCGGCGCGGAGTCGAGGGCGGTGAGCCCGGTGATCATGCTGCCACAGGCGCCGCAGGCCACGAGGGTCAGGCGCGGGGCGACCCGGCGAGCCTCGCCGAGGAGATCGTCCTGGATCGTCAGCCACGATGCCGCGCCGCAATCCTGCGGCGGCTCGTTGACGGACTCCAGCGCCAGCCGCTCGGGGGCGATCCGCTCCAGCATGCGGGCGAGGTCCGAAACGAAGCGGCGATAGGCTGCAAAAAGCGGCGCGCCGGGATCGCCGTAGAAATTCTGAGGGTTCCAGTGATGGGTCGCACCGTTGGCCTGGACATTGACCAGGACCGCGAGATCCGCGCGCAACGCCGCTTCCACCGCGGCCCTAAGCTCGGCCATGAGGCGCTCGCGCTCCTCCGGCGCCGCTGCGGCGAAGGGGCCGGGATCGACGGGCATGCGCAGGAAATCGAACCCGGCGGCGCGCAGACGGGCGAGGTCGCGGCTCGTCGGGACGGGCCGGCCTTCCTGGAACGGCGGTCTTCCGTAATCCGTGCGGGGGGCCGGAAATTCCCGCGTCAGGGAGAACCAGGGCCAGGTGTTGACGCCGCGCCTCAGGCGGAGCGGCGGCGGCGGGGCGGCGGCGGCCGGGACCCGTGCCGCCGTCCATGCCGCGGCCGCGAGGATCGCCCTGCGTGTGGGCGCTGGCCTCACGAAGCGCGATCTCGGCTCTGGCCTCCCACCGCCATCGGCATAGGGGCCGGAGGGAGATGGGCGGAAGAGGTGCCGGCGTGCTTCGACTCCTGGCCCGCCGGTGCGGCGAAGCCTCCGAGGGCCATGGCCTCGGCCTCGTACTGCTTCAGGATCTCCGACCATTCGAAGCGGTCGGCGGCACGGGCGAGCGAGGCGACACCCGCCCTTCTCGCCGCGCCATCGTCCGCGATCAGGGTTTCGATGTGCCGCTCGCAGGCATCCGCATCGGCGAAGTAAAACTGCTCCTCGCCCGCCGTCCCCCGGTTGAACGGATTGTCATGGGCGATCACCGCGTTTCCGGCCCACAGCGCCTCCACCAGGGACGGGTTGGTGCCGCCCACCGTATGCCCGTGCAGATAGGCGCGCGCATGGAAGCGCAGGGATCTGATCGTCTCGGATTCATAGATGGCGCCGGGAAAGAGGACCTCGTCGCTGGCCGCCTCCCTCACTGCGCGGTGATAGGGATTGCTGTCGGAGAGCGTGCCGAGGACCACGAGCCGCATGCCCCGCACCTTGCGCGAGAAGGCATCGACCATGGTGAGGATGTTGTTGTCGGGCTCGATCCGGGCGATCGAGGTCATGTACCGCCCCGGCTTCAGGCCCATGGCCTCGATGGGCCCGGTCGGCGCCGCCGAGATCGGATCGCCGCCATACGGAATGGTGGCGATGGCGGATCGCGGTCGGCGCGTAGCCACATGGTCGGCGATGGCTGGGTGGTCCGCCACGAGGCGGTGCGAAGCCCAGGCGGCGATCCATTCATTGGTCCAGAACCAGGCGCGCACCGCCATGGACCATTTCGGCCGCTTCCACTCGATGCCGTCCATATTGGTGATGATCTTCGCGCCGGAGAGGCGCAGATACGGCAGGAAGACCGCCCCGTTATAGCCGAGGACGAGGCTGACGCCGCCCCGCCTGGCGGCGTCGCGCACGCAGTGCCAGTCGAAATCCAGGGTCGCCCGCGGGCCGCTGGTGGAGACGGCCACATGGATGAGCTCGACGCCCTGCCAGGTGGTCGTGCGGAAACGCTCCGTCACCGCCTCGACCTCGTCCTGGCAATAGACCGCCACATGCCAGCCGCGCTTCACGAGAAAGAGCGCGAGCTTCTCGGCGAAAGTTTCAAAGCCGCCATGGGAGGCGGGAATGCCACGCGTCCCCAGGATCAGCAGCGAGGGCTTGTGCGACGGCATCCGAGTCTCCTTTAGCCCCCAACGGTCCCGAGACGGGACATGAGAATCATCTCCAGGCAACCATGCGCCATGATTACACTGGGCGAGGTTCTTGCTCGGTAACGATTGAAAACATCGTGGCATGTCATCTTGGGGCAGTTGAGGTTGGGATTGAGGTCGAGTCGGCATGCGCATCACCTGCGTCCACCAGGGATACGAGCTCTATGGGTCCGACCGCAGCTTCGTTGAGAGCGTGCGGATCATCCGCGCGGCCTATCCGGCTGCCGTCATCGACGTCGTCCTGCCCCGTTCCGGCCCCATCGTGGGTGCCCTCGAAGGCGTTGCCTCGCGGATCGTCTTCGAGCCGCTCTGGATCCTCCGGCGCCGCGACCTGCCGCGCCTCGCCACCCTCGGCCTGCTGACGCTTCCTGTAGCGATGCTGCGCGCCTGGCGACGGCTGCGCGCGAGTGACCTCGTCTATATCAACACCTCGGTGGTGGCGGATTATCTCCTCGCTGCCCGGCTCTGCCCCGGTCGTGCCATCGTGCATGTCCACGAGATCCCGCAGGGCGCCACCCTGAAGCTGCTGCGCGGGCTGATCCGCTGGAGCGGGGCCGACATCGTGTTCAACTCCCGCGCCACCGCGAAGGCCTTCTCGCTGACCTCCAAGGTTGCCATGCGGGTGGTCTATAACGGTATCGCGGGGCCCGAGACGCCACCGGCCTCCACCTATGACGGCTCGCGCCCCCTGCGCCTGCTGATGCTGGGACGGATCAGCCGCATCAAGGGCCAGGAAATCCTGGTCGAGGCGATCAACTCGCTTCCGCCGGAAGTGCGCGGGCGGATCGAGGTCCGCATCGTCGGCAGCGCCTTCGAGGATACGGCGCGCGAAGAAGCGCTTGCCCGCCAGATCGCCGATGCGGGTCTCGGCTCGATCATCCGCCTGTCCCCCTTCGTCGACGATCCATCCGATCTCTATCGCTGGGCGGACGTGGTGACGGTGCCGTCGCGCCTGCCGGAATCCCTCGGCCGCGTGGCGATCGAGGCGATGGCCTATGGCCGCCCGCCCGTCGTGTCCCGCATCGGCGGGCTGACGGAAGTGGTCGAGGAAGGGTCGAGCGGCTGGGTCGTCACGCCCGACGATGCGCCGAGCCTGGCTTCCGCTCTGGAGCGCATCGTCACCGATCCGGCTTCCTGGCAGGAATTCCCAGCGGCCGCCCGTGCCCGCTACGCGGCCCTGTTCGGTGAGGAAGCCGCCGCGGAAGGGCTGGTGGCGATGATCCGTGCCCGCATCGGCGGTCGCGCGGGCGCCGATGCCAGCGCCGTCGCGGCGAGCTGAATCGTCATGCACGGTCTGAACCGCCTCGCGCGCCGCTTCATCCTCATGCTGGGGGGCGAAGTCACCCAGAGCGCCTTCCATTTCGGGATCAACATCGTCCTCGCGCGAAGCCTGAGCCCGCACGATTACGGGCGCTTCGCCATTCTCTTTCTCGTGGGTGGACTGGCGCTCACCTACATCCGGTCGCTGGCAGGCGTGCCGGCCACCATCACCATTCCGCCGCGCGCCGGACGCCGCGCGGCGCGTGGTTTCGATGTGACCTTCGGTACGGTGGCGGTCATCCTCTCCGCGGCGATCGGGGCCGGGGTCTGCGCGGCGCTGATGGCCACTTCGGACATCAACGCCCTCGCGGGGAGCCTCTTCGTCGGCCTCTGGTCGCTGCGCAGCTATCTTCGCCTCGCGCTCTTCGCCAAGCACCGGCCGGCGATCTCGGGGCTGGGAGACGTGGTCTTCGCCCTCTCGGGCACCGCCTTTACCGTGGCGATGATCCATTTCCAGGGCGCGCCCGGCCTCGACGAGACCCTGTTCGCCCTGGCCTGCGCCAACGGCCTCGGCATCGTCGCATCGCTCGCGCTGCTGCGGGAGCCGATCCGGCTCAGCCTCGGCCGCTCGGTGCGCCGCCGCTACGGGGCGATGATCCCGACCCTGTCGTGGTCGCTGGTCAACGTCACCACCGCCAACGTCCAGGGCCAGGGGCAGAGCCTTCTCGTGGCCGCCATCGCGGGGCCGGCTGCCTATGCGCCGATGGCCGCCACCTTCGTGCTGTTCTCACCCCTGCGGCTCTCGGCATCCGCCCTCATCAACATGGTCCAGCCCGAGGTGGCGGGCCATCTCGCCCGAGGCGACTTCCCCCTCGCGCGCCGCTTCGCCTTCATCTGCTCCGGCCTGCTGGGGCTCGGCTGCATCGCCTACGGCGTCATCATCCTCTGGGCGCTCGAACTCATCGAGCACAAGCTGTTTGCCGGCCAGTTCACGGCGGCGCCGATGACGCTGATCGCGGTGGCGGCCTGGGCCATCGTCACGGTCTCCCTCATTCATGCGCCGATGAGGGTGCTGATGGAGACGATGCAGGAATTCCGTCCCCTGGCGGTCATCGCGGGCGTGAGCGTGGGAATCGGCGCCGTCGCCGTCATCGGCCTGCTCCTGATCGCTCAACCGGCTTGGTCGCTCTTCGGCGTCCTGGGTTCGGAAGTCGTGGTCCTGGCGGGCTGCCTGTGGATGCTGAAGCCCTGGAGCTCAGCCCGTCACCCGATGCAGCCCGGCCTCGGCGGCGATCTCGAAGCAAGGCCCGGGCGATGACCCTCAACTCCCTCGGCGAGGCCCCTCGCGCCGTCCATCGCGGCATGTCCGCCGCCCAGGCGGAAGCGTTCCGCCATACCACGATAGCCAGGACATCCCAGTCATGAGCGTGATCCCGGAACGTCCCGCACCGACGCTCCCCGTCTCCGCCCGCCGCTACAGCGCCCGCCTGCATACGACGATGGCGACGGTCGCCGATCTCTGGAGCCGGCTAGAGACCGACGGGACTGCCACGGCCTATCAGCGTCTCGATTGGGCGACGGCGGTGGCGGAGCGTCTGAGCACCGAATCCAAGGCCGAGCCGATCATTGTCGAGGTGGTCGACGCCAACGGACATCCGGTCATGCTGGTCCCCCTGGCGCGCCTGCGCCGGCGCGGCCACCACGCGATCACCTGGCTCGATCTCGGGGTCTGCGACTACGCGGCGCCGATCCTCGCCCCCGGGATCGACCTCTCCGCCGACGAGATGCCCCAGGCCTGGACGGCGATCCGGGACGTGCTTCCCCGGACCGACCTGATCCAGATCAGCCGGATCCCCGACGATGTGAATGGCCGGCCGAACCCGTTCGCCTTCCTGCCCGGCAACCGCCGGATGGACATGCAGGCCTCGGGCGTCGCCATCGAGGGCGATGCCGAGACGCTGCTGTCGCGCCTGTGTCGTCCCAGCACCCTGAAGGACATGGCCAAGCTGCGCCGCCGGCTGGAGCGTGCCGGCGCCGTCACCTTCGTAGAGGCGCGAAGCGCCGGCGAGGTGGACCGGATCTTCGATGCGCTGGTCGAGCAGCGCCGCTCGCGTTTCGCCGAGATAGGCCGGTTCAACCTTCTCTCCCGGCCCGATGTCGAAGCCTTCTACCGCGACGGCGCGCATCGAGGCCTGACCGGCGGACCGGTCCGCCTGTTCGGATTGGCGGTCGACGGAGAATGGATCGCCTGCGCCTACGGCCTCGTCCATGGCGGCACCTTCCATGGCATCCTCCTGACCATGGCGGGCGAGGCCTGGCGCAACACCTCACCGGGCCTCCACATCGTCGCGGAAACCCTGCGCTGGGCCCGCGCCGAGGGACTCGGCTATTTCGATTTCACGGTCGGCGTGATGCCCTACAAGTCGGATTTCGGGGTTCAGACCCGGGATCTGAGCGAGCTCTTCGAGGTCGTGACCCTGCGCGGCCATCTGGTGAAGCGCCTGATCGCGGGAACCGAAGCCTCGAAGATCTGGCTGCGGGGCCATCCGGAATGGTTTGCCCGCGCGCAGAAGGCGCGCCGGTGGCTCCGGCGCAAAGTCGCCTGAGGGGACCGGCCGGAAGCCGGCCGCCGGCGACGAGGGGTAAAGCCAGGCCTATCGCTTCGAGCGATTAGCCTGCTGCCCTCGTCCGTACCGGTTGGCCTACCCGCCCGATGATGCTAGGGGAACACGTGGTGAGTCTCCGTAGCTCAGCTGGACAGAGCACAGGTTTCCTAAACTTCAATTGGGCGCCGCGATGGGAAACCGCGCGGCGGATCCGCTCAAATTCGGGGAACGCCCAAGGCTGGCACGCGTGCTGGCCCGGCCGATCCCGAG
The DNA here is from genome assembly GCF_054817845.1 of Methylobacterium sp. CM6241. NCBI lineage: Bacteria > Pseudomonadati > Pseudomonadota > Alphaproteobacteria > Hyphomicrobiales > Methylobacteriaceae > Methylobacterium > Methylobacterium sp. CM6241. The sequence goes on along the minus strand of NZ_CM139246.1, from coordinate 1,455,400 downwards.
CCAAGCCCCGGACTCATCCGGGGAAGGTGTAGAGACTAGACGGGCGGCGCCTAAAGATCGCGACGGGTCAATCCCCACCGGTCCATGGCGAAGGGATAGTCCAGACCACGAACGCTCCTGCACGGAGCGGCGGCGGAAGCCGAAGTGGGATGAAACCTGGGGTCGCAGGTTCGAGACCTGCCGGGGACGCCACCTCTCCATTCTCGACGTATCGTCCATATCCTGGACAAGGTGACGGCTCGGAATAGCACACCGCGCCGTGCTTTTTCGGGTTGGGTTGAACCTGCGAACGTGGAAGAAACAGTAGCTGCGAGCGCCCTGAGCGACGACGATCTGCCCAAGTGCACGGCTCGCGACAGGATTCATGAGACTGCACGGGATCCGACATGGCTGGACAAAAGACCGATGCACGCGATGTCCATGTCGGCCTGCGCATTTCCGAGCAGAGGAAGAAATCGGCCCTGACCCAGAAGCGCGTCGCCCAGAGCTTCGGCATGTCGGCAGCGCAGCTTCAAAAATACGAAAAGGGTATCAATCGCATCAGCGCGATCCATCTCGAGATTCTCAGCCGGATGACCGGTATGCCGATCGAATATTTCTTCGATGGCATGGAGCGCAGCGACGATGTTCCGGCTCAGGGGTTGAGCGAGGCACCGCAGCGGGCTTTCGTGAGGCAGGAGGGTCCGCAGGCCCAATGGGTCGGCCTCGTCGATGTCGTCGCCAAGCACGTGACGGAGCATTTCTCCGATGCCAGCCGCCGGGAATTCGCTGCCGCGATCCACGCCCTCGACGAGAAACTAAACGGCTGATCTAAAGTATGTTTTGTTCGTTTTAGCGGATACGTTCGGTTTGTCGTCTTGACCGGTCGAAGTGGGAGTGCCAGAAGCTCTCCGTTCCGAATACCGGGTCTAACGCTGCCGAGGCGAACCCGAAACCGGGGGGCCCAGATGCCGCGTTCCAACTACCTGTTCACCAGCGAGTCGGTCTCCGAAGGCCATCCGGACAAGGTCTGTGACCGGATCTCGGACACCATCGTCGATGCCTATCTGGCGGCGATGCCAGAAGCCCGCCTCGGGGTCGAGACCCTTGCCACCACCAACCGCATCGTCATCGCGGGTGAGGTGCGCGGCCCGGATTCCGTGACCTTCGAGCACCTGGAGCACCTCACCCGTGAAGCGGTGAAGGACATCGGCTACGAGCAGTCGGGCTTCCACTGGAAGAACAACGACATCGCGATCCACCTGCACGCCCAGTCCGCCGACATCGCGCAGGGCGTGGATTCGTCCGGCAACAAGGACGAGGGCGCCGGCGACCAGGGCATCATGTTCGGCTACGCCTCGGACGAGACGCCCGAGCTGATGCCGGCGCCGATCTACTACGCCCACAAGATCCTCAAGGACCTCGCCGACGCCCGCAAGGCGAAGCAGGGTGACGCGGCCAAGCTCGGCCCGGATGCCAAGAGCCAGGTGACGGTGCGCTACGAGAACGGCCGCCCGGTCGGGATCACGCAGATCGTACTATCCACCCAGCATCTCGACGAAACCCTCGATTCCGCCGACGTGCGCGACATCGTCGAGCCTTACATCCTGGCGGCCCTGCCCCAGGGCTGGGTCGGCGAAGAGACCGTCTGGCACGTCAATCCCACCGGAAAGTTCGTCATCGGCGGTCCCGACGGGGATGCGGGCCTCACCGGCCGCAAGATCATCGTCGACACCTATGGCGGCGCGGCACCGCACGGCGGCGGCGCCTTCTCGGGCAAGGATCCGACGAAGGTCGACCGTTCGGCGGCCTACGCCGCGCGCTACCTCGCCAAGAACGTGGTGGCCGCCGGTCTCGCCACTCGCGCCACGATCCAGCTCGCCTACGCCATCGGCGTCGCCAAGCCTCTCTCGATCTACGTGGACCTGCACGGCACCGGGACTGTGGACGAGGCCAAGCTCGAGACCGTGCTGATGGACGCTCTCGACCTCTCGCCCCGCGGCATCCGCATCGCCCTCGGCCTCAACAAGCCGATCTATGCCCGCACTTCCGCCTACGGCCATTTCGGCCGCAAGCCCGAGGATGACGGCGGCTTCTCGTGGGAGCGCACCGACCTCGCCGACAAGCTCAAGTCGGCCCTGTCCTGACCCGTGACGTACGGGCGGGATGATCTCCCGCCCGACGAGGGCGGGGCCGGAAGCGAGGGCGCGGACCGCGCCTTCTACGGCCGGCGCAAAGGCAAGCGCCTGCGTGCCGGACAAGAGCAGCGGCTGGCCGAACTGCTGCCGCGCCTGCGCGTGGCGTTGCCGAAAGCAGGCGCGAGGCTCGATCTGCCCGCACTCTTTTCAAATCCGGTCGACGAGGTCTGGCTGGAAATCGGGTTCGGCGGCGGCGAGCATCTCGCCGCCCAGGCCACGCTTTACCCGCAGGTCGGCATCATCGGCGCGGAGCCTTTCGTCAACGGCGTCGTCAAGCTGCTGCGGGCCGTCGATGACGGCGAACTCGGCAACGTCCGGATCTGGGACGAAGACGCCACTCAGCTCCTCGCCGCCATTCCCGATGCGAGCCTCGCCCGCGTCTACCTGCTCTATCCCGATCCCTGGCCTAAGCGCCGCCAACGCAAGCGGCGGTTCGTCTCGGACGAGACACTGACCGAGATCGCCCGGGTCCTGAAGCCCGGCGGCGTCTTCCGCTTCGCCAGCGACATCGACGATTATGCCGGCTGGACCCTGGTCCGCGCCGCGCGTTGCGACGCTCTCAGCTGGACCGCCGAAGCCGCCACCGACTGGAAACGCCCCTTCGCGGAATGGCCCGGCACCCGCTACGAAGCCAAGGCAATCGCGGCGGGCCGGGGCCCGACCTACCTGGAATTTCGTCGCGTAGGCTGATCGGTCGGGAGCGATGCGACCGCGCCGAGCTCCCGCACGGTTGGAATTCAGCCCTCGGGACGGGTGCGCTCCGGCACAGCTTTTTCGTCGTAAGCCCTTGCGGCGCAGAGCGTTGCGTCTTCAGATGCCACAGCAACGAGCATCCGGGGCTACCGGAGCGAGTCTTGTGCCCCATACGAGCCAGGGGCGCCGCCGAGTGAGGGTGCGGAGTGGGCAGCGGATCTGATCGAGGATCGCCAGTGCTTGGGGATGCGCGCTCCCCGGCCGACCCATATCGGCGCGGCTTCGAGGAGGCCGGGATCGGCCTGGTGATCGTCGATCACGCCACGAATCGCATCTACGATGCCAACCGGTTCCTGACGAACCTCCTGGGATACGAGACTGGAGCCCTGACAGGCCGGCCCGTCAGTGTGTTCGGAGACGATTCCGGCCTGCTCTCCACCGGCATCCGGCGCTGGACCACCGAGAGCGGCACGCCCCTCGACGTCCGTATCCGGCCATCCTCGGCCACGAACGAGGGCGTCTTCCACACCTTCGTGGTGGAACGGGTCGATGCCGATGATATCGTGCGCTCGGAGGAGAACCGCGCCGCCCTTACCGCCGCCGGGCTCGGAGAATGGCGGATCGATCTGGCCGACGGGCTCCTCAGGGTGTCGCGGCGCGCGGCCCATATCCTCGGCTTCCCGCCCGGCACGTCGCTGACCTGGCCGCAGGTCGCCGAGCTGATGGACGCGCCCGAAGTGGAAAGAGTGAAGACGACCGTCCGCACCGCGATGAGCGACGGCACTCCCTTCGCCATCGAAGCCCGCCTGCGTCGGGCGGGCGACGACGTCGAGATCCGGATCAGCGCCAGGGGGCAGGCGATCGGTGCCGTGGGCGGCCGGTCCGGAATCGTCGTCGGCGTACTGCAGGATGTGACGACGCGGGTGGAGGCGCGTGACGCCCTCCGCGAGAGCGAGGAGCGCCTGCGCATCGCCACGTCGCTGGCCGAACTCGGTATTTTCGAATGGCACATGCTGGACGACCAGGCCGTCTGGGAGAACGAGCGCATGTTCGCGATCTTCGGGCGACACCCCGAAGAGGGAGCTCTGGGCAAGCGCGAATTCCTCAACACCGTCCTCCACCCCGATGACCGGCCCGCATTCCGCCAGGCGATCTCGACGGCTCTGCGTGAGGATTCCACGCTGCAGGCCAGCGGCCGAATCCAGCGCGCGCATGACGGCGCGTGGCGCATCATCGACATGGCCGGGCGCTTCGAGAGCGATGCCCCCCATCGCCTTCCCCGCCGCCTCATCGGCGTCGTCGCCGACGTCACCGAGCGCAGGATCGCCGAGGAGCGGCAGGCGCTACTGATCCGTGAATTGCACCACCGGGTGAAGAACACGCTGGCGACCGTCCAGGCCATCGTCGGCTCGACCGCCCGCACCGCGTCGAGCATCGAGAGCTTCTACGAGGCTTTCGTGGGGCGGATCATGTCGCTGGCCCATACCCATTCGGTCCTCACCGAGGATACCTGGCAGACCGCGTCCCTGCGCAACCTTCTCGAGAACGAGCTCAGGCCCTATGGCGACGGTGCGTCGGACGGGCCGGGTATCAAGCGCATCGCACTCGACGGGCCGCCGGTGGACCTCGCCTCCGAGATCGCGGTCCCGATCGGCATGGCGATCCACGAATTGACCACCAACGCGGCGAAACACGGCGCGCTCTCGACGCAGGAGGGACGGGTCGCCATCACCTGGAGCGTCATGGAGGATGCAGGCAGCAAGACGCTGCATCTCGAATGGTCGGAATCCGATGGGCCGCCGGTGCGACCGCCGACCCGCCAGGGTTTCGGCTCACGCCTGCTGCAGCGCGTGCTCACGGCCCAGGTCCGCGCCGACATCGCCGCGAGCTATCCGCCCGAAGGGTTCCGCCTGACCATGACGGCGCCGCTGCCCGCCCGCACCGAGGGGCTGAACCCCTTGGCCTGACCGGATGTCACGCCGCTCCGCGGGCAGCTCCGTCTTCGCCGCCCGCCTCGACGAAGGCCTTCAGTTCATCCAGGGAGTCGAAGGTGAACTGGCCACGCGGCGTATCCGCCTCGATAGAGCCGTTGGAATACATCACGTAAGTGTTGCCGCCGGACGCGTAGGTGCCGACCACGGTCAGACCGGCCTTGGCGGGGCCGGCGGCCGGTTCGACCTCCTCGGGTGAAGCACGCTCCGCAACGGGCTCCGGCTCGTCGACCACCGACGACCGCAGCCCGAGCGGCTCGTCCTGATCGGCTTCACGCGGCGGCGAAGGCGGCACCACGACGGCGGGCGCTTCCACGACCGGGGGCGCGGGCTCCGGCGCGGGGATGACCGTATCGACCATCGCCATCGGCTTCACCGCCCGAGGCGGCTTGTTCGGCTTGATCCGCCGCGCCGGCACGGCATCGGCTTCCGTCCCGGGCCCTCCCGTGCGGACCTGGTCCTTTCGCGCTTCCTCGACGGAAGGAGGTGGCGGTTCGGGCAGGAGATCCGGCAGGAGCGGCGATGCCGGGTCGCTGCCGAGAGGCGAAGCCTCGTCGGTGAAATGAGGTGGCGATACGAGCCTCGGCTCAGACAGCCCCAGCGCGCTGGGGCGCTGCCGCCCGGACGGTGCCGGCTCCTCCGCGGCGTCGGTGGCGTCCAGCCCCGTCGGGTCGATGCGGCCCCGCCCCTCGGACAGGACGGCCCCCTCCGCGCCGAGCCCGGCCCCCTGCTCCAACAGGACCCGCTCCAGCCGCTTCAGGTAGGTGGCGACCACAGCAAGGCCGAGGAGGAGCGCGCCCGACGAGGCCGTGGCGGCGCCCGCGATGGTCATCGTCCATCCGCTTTCCAGCCTGACATAGGGAAAGCCCTGGACCACGGAAGCAATGCCGCCGACGATCATGACGACGGCGAGCGCGAACAGCGCGAGGATCATGGAACTCTCTAGATGACGCCTGCACGTAGGAAGTGCGGCGCGCACAGTAAGGCCCGGCCCGGGTTTTGCAAAATCGATCCGCGGAGAAATCCCCGTTCACCGTTCGATATCGGACGCCCGTTGCCCTTGGCGGAGGAGCGACTTAGGTACGAACGCGTTGGCCGGATGACGGCGCGACCCTCGCATCCCTCGGAGCGAGACCCGCCATCCTGTGCCACCAGACCCGGGAGACCTGCCGATGACCTTCACCCTGCCCGAACTGCCCTACGCCTACGACGCGCTCGGCCCATACATGTCGAAGGAGACCCTCGAGTTCCACCACGACAAGCACCACAAGGCCTATGTCGATACCGGCAACAAGCTGCTCGAAGGCACGGGTCTCGAAGGCAAGACCGTCGAGGAGATCGTCACGGCGTCCTACGGCACCAACCAGCCGCTGTTCAACAATGCCGGCCAGCACTTCAACCACCTCCATTTCTGGAACTGGATGAAGCCCAATGGCGGCGGCGCGGCCCCGGCGGCCCTGGCCGCGAAGATCGACGAGGATCTCGGCGGCTTCGACAAGTTCAAGGCGGACTTCATCCAGGCTGGCGTCAGCCAGTTCGGCTCGGGCTGGGCGTGGCTTGCGGTCAAGGACGGCAAGCTCGCGATCCTGAAGACCCCCAACGGCGAGAACCCGCTGGTCCACGGCGCCAAGCCGATCCTCGGCGTCGACGTGTGGGAGCACTCCTACTACATCGACTACCGCAACCGCCGCCCCGACTACCTCAAGGCGTTCATCGAGAACCTGGTGAACTGGGAATACGTCGAGAAGCTCTACGGCGAAGCCTCGAAGTAAGCTCCGCTCTCACGGTCGCGCCGCGGGTCTTCTGGCCCGCGGCGTTGCCTTACGGAACTGCTCGCATCCATTGAGCCTGACGAGACCGTCGGAGCGCGGCACTCCTCCCCCTTGTGGGGAGGAGTTGGAGGTGGGGGTGGCTGGGCGACCCGCTGCGGAGCCCGGCGGAACCACCCCCACCCTCGCTCCCTCCCCACAAGGGGGAGGGAAGAACGCGCATCGACGAAGCGTTCCGTTTCCCTCTCTCCGGTCGATTCGCATGATCCGCAGCATCCTTTCCGTCGGCGGCTGGACGCTGGTCTCACGCGTCACCGGCTTTGCCCGCGACGTGGTGATGGCGGCCGTGCTCGGGGCGGGGCCGGTGGCAGACGCCTTCGTCGTCGCCTTCCGCCTTCCGAACCATTTCCGCGCCATCTTCGGCGAGGGTGCGTTCAACACCGCCTTCGTCCCGAGCTATGCCGGCCTTTCGGAGACCGGCGAGGAAGGCGCGGCCAGGCGCTTCGCCACCCGCGTCTTCACCCTTCTGCTGCTGACGCAGATCGTGCTTCTCGCCCTCGCGTGGTCGGCGATGCCCTGGGTGGTGCGGGCCCTGGCACCGGGCTTCTCGGACGATCCCCTGCGCTTCGATCTCGCCGTCGCGCTGACACGGATCACCTTTCCCTACCTCCTCTTCATCACCCTGGTGACCCTGCTGTCGGGCATCCTCAATGCCCATCGCCGCTTCGCCGTGGCGGCGGGAGCGCCGGTTCTCCTCAACCTGTCGATGCTGGTGGCCCTGGCGCTGGCGGGGTTCTTCCCGAACGCCGCCTATGCCGCCGCCTGGGGCGTCTCCGTCTCGGGCGTGCTGCAATTCGGCCTCGTCTGGCTCGCCTGCCGGCGCGCGGGCATCGCGCCGGAATTGGGGAGGCCGACCTTGCGCGATCCGGCGATGACGCGGTTCTTCAAGGTGCTCGGTCCGGCGGTGATCGGCGCGGCCGGCTTCCAGATCGCCTCCTTCGCCGACACGATCATCGCGAGTTTCCTGCCCACCGGAGCGGTCTCGGCCCTCTACTACGCCGACCGGCTGTACCAGCTGCCCTTCGGCGTCATCGCCATCGCGGCGGGAACGGTGCTGCTTCCGGAGATGAGCCGGCGGATCGCCAAGGGCGACGTTGCGGGGGCGCATGCGGCGCAGAACCGGGCGGCGGGCTTCTCGCTGGCCCTGTCGGCCCCCTTCACCATCGCCTTCCTCACCCTGCCGGGCCTGATGATGACGGCGCTGTTCCAGCGCGGAGCGTTCAGCGCCGAGGATGCCGCCCGCGCCGCTTCGGTACTCGCCGCCTACGGCCTCGCCCTGCCCGCCGTGGTGCTGGTGCGCAGCGCGGTGGCGAGTTTCTACGCACGCCAGGACACGATGACGCCGCTCATCGCCTCGCTCGCCTCCATCGCCCTCAATGTCGCGCTCAAGATCGTGCTCACCGGCCCCTACGGCGTGACCGGACTGGCGCTCGCCACCGCCGTCAGCCAATGGCTGAACCTTGCGCTCCTCGTGGGGCTCGCCTGGCGCCGGGGTTGGACGGCACCAAGCCGGGGCCTCGGCATCACAATGATCGGCGTGGTCGTCGCCTGCGCCGCCCTCGCCGCCACGGCGATCTACGGCCTGCCGATTGTGGAACGGTCGGTACCGGCCCTGCCGCATTTCCGCGAGATCGTGGTGCTCGGGCTTCTCGGGCTCGTCGGCGCCCTCGTCTACGCCGCCCTGTTGCTCGGGACCCTACGGGCCTTCGGCCTGCGCCTGCGCCGGGCCTGATCCTCTCGGATCAACAGCCCCGGCAGATCCCGTTCAGGACGCGGTCCAGCTGCTTCTGCCGGTTGGTCCGCTCGTTCGGATCGACGATGGGGGCGCCGGCCGCACCAGGCGGAACGGTCTGGCCCGTGGTCGACGTATGAGGCGCCGTGACGGTGGTTTCAGGTCCGCCCCCCGTTCCGGTGACAGCGGCCCGTGCTCCAGACAGACCGACAAGGAACGACAGACCGAGAGCAACGGCGATGATGCGACCGTGACGTCCCGATCGCTCTGAACCCTCGTATCGATCTCGCATCATTCCTCCCCGCATCGTGTCGGCGGCGTGCCAGCACAGCCTATGCTTTCGGCTTGCGCGCCTCTCTCTGTATCGAAACCGAAAAACCGGTGACAAATCAGACGGGTTCCAGAATTAAATCACCGGCGATACGGGGATTAATCTCGTCCGACCGGCTGGTTCTCCGTATCGGGTCGCGCAGGCAAGGTGAGCCGCACACGGCAGTCCCGGTGTTACTGTCCGGCCCGCCCCCGCATCGAGGCCGGCTGGCCGGGAAGACTCAGCCTGAACCCCGTATCGTGAACTGCATCTCCGTCGATGCGGTAGACGCCGATGGTTCGGTCCACGTAATTTCCGATATAGATATGCGATCCCGATGGACTGAAGGCGATGCCTTGCGTCACCGCCCCCGCCTCGGCCTCTCCCGTGCGGCGGACGAGCCCCGACGGATCGATGGTGAGCAGCGCCACCGCCCCGGTCGGGGTGTAGCCGGGGCCGCTCGCCGGAGCGCTCGATCCGCGCACCACGGCCACCGCCGCGTGCCGGCCATCGGGCGAGATCGTCAGGGTTTCGGGCGTATCGCCGATGCCGAGATGATCGGTCACCACCGGGCGCGGCGCATCGGCCCGGATCACGCTGACGCTGTCGGCGTGCCCGTCGCTGGGCTCGGGGCCGGTATTGGCGGCGAGCGCCAAACGCCCGTCGGGCGTGACCTCCAACCCATAGATGCCGGGGCCGACGGGCAGGTCGAGGGCGGGATCGTAGGTGGCTTTGGCGCCGTCGAGGGCGAGGACACCCACCTTGGCCGCCTTGTTCTTGGCCACGAACGCGCGGCGCCCGTCCGGGGCGATGGCCAAAGCCGCCGCCTCGTCGCCGACATCCACGGTGGACACGGCGCGCACGTTCGTCCCGGCGATCGACAGGATCGTGACGCTGCGGCCCTCGCGGTTGGCCACGAGGGCGACATCGCCTGTCCGTGCGATCGCGAGGCCCGAGGGCTGGCGCCCGACGCGGATGGTCTCCACCAGACGCGGCGGGTCCGCGAGGAGGTCGATCACGTGGAGCCGGTCGTCCGCCTGCGCGTACCAGGCCTCGCCCTCCTGCCGCATGAGCACCGAACTCGCCACCAGCCCGAGCCGTCCGTCCGGGGTGATCTGCAGGTTGGTGGGCGGCCCGTAGACGGAATTGTCGAGAGGCAGGACATGGGCGAGGCGGGGGCGGGCCTCGTCGCTCACATCGACGATGGCCAGCGCATCGCGTCCATTGGGGCCGTTCCGGCCGCCTTCGGGCAGGAAGAAGGTTTTTCCATCGAGGCCGACGAGGAGATAGGCCGGCGCCTCGGCGGCGCAGGCGGGCGTGAGGCCGAGGAGCCCCGCCATGAAGATTCCGACGAGGCGCATCGTTCTCACTCCCAGCCGTCGCGGACGAGAGCCGCCGTGCCACCGCACCTGCCGATCCCGATGCGACGAAGGCATAATGATCCAGGACCGGGAAGGTTTGCGGCGGATCAGGCGCCCGCTGTCATGCGGCCCTGACCGTGGAGAGGAATTGCGACATCGCGGTATCGAGCTGGTTGAACTGCAGTGACAATTCCGAGGCCGAGGCGAGAACCTGGGCCGAGGCGGCCCCCGTCTCCTCGGCGGCCGAGGCCACGGCACTGACGTTGTGGGTGACCTCCCTGGTCCCGGCCGAGGCTTCGGTGACGTTGCGGACGATCTCCTGGGTCGCCGCGCCCTGCTCCTCCACGGCCGCGGCGATGGAAGCGGACACGTCGTCGATCTCACGGATGCGCTGGGTGATGCCGGCAATCGCCGAGACCGCCATGCCGGTGGAAGCCTGGACGCGTGCGATCTGGCCGGTGATCTCCTCGGTGGCCTTGGCGGTCTGGTTTGCCAGTGCCTTCACTTCGGAGGCGACCACCGCAAAGCCCCTCCCCGCCTCGCCCGCGCGCGCAGCCTCGATGGTGGCATTCAGTGCCAGCAGGTTGGTCTGGCCCGCGATCGTCGAGATCAGGGACACCACATCGCCGATACGGGCCGTGGACTCGCTGAGATCGCGAACGAGCGCGGCGGTCTCGGCCGCTTCGCTGACGGCACGCTGGGACAGGCTGGCGGAGCCTTGCATCTGGCGGCCGATCTCCTGCACCGACGAGCCGAGCTCCTCGGCGGCAGAGGCCACCGCGGTGACGTTGGCGGCGGCCGTGTCCGCCGCGGCCGCGGCATTACCGGAGCGTCGGGCGGTCATCGTGGCCGTGGCGCTCATGCTGCCCGCCGTGGCCTGCAACTCCGTGGCGGCGGCGCTGACCTGAGTGGCGATGCCGCCGACCGCGGCCTCGAACCGATCGGCCATGTCGAGCATGACCGCCCTGCGCTGGGCCTCGGCGCCGGCGCGCGCGGCTTCGGTCTCCGCCTCCAGGGCACGGGTGCGGATGATGTTGTCCTTGAACACCACGACGGATTTCGCCATCGCGCCCACTTCGTCCATGCGATCGACGCCGGGGACCTCGATATCCGTGTCGCCCCGAGCGAGAAGCTCCATGGCCGAGGTCATCCGGCGCAAGGGGCGGCTCACGGTGAGTGCCAGCATGATGGCAGCGCCTGAAGCCATCAGCGCGGCGATGGCGACGAGGACCATGGTCGAGATCACGGCACCGTCATAGGTCGCCTGCGCTTGGGTGCCGCTTTCGCGCGCCACGCGCGCTTCGTAGGTGACGAGCTTCTGAAGCTCGGCCAGCACCGCATTGATCCCCGTCGACATGGTCGTGTTGTAGGTGCGCTGGGCCTGGGCAAGGTTCCCGGCCTGCGCCTCCGTGACGATGCCGTCCTGCAACGCCAGATAGGCGACCCATTGGGTCTCGAACGCCTTGTACAGTGCCTTCTCCTCGGCCGTGTCCAGGCGAGGCGTGTAAGCCGCCTGGACGTCGCGCATCTCATCGGCACGCAATTTGAGCGTGGCGGCGACGCTGGCGCGCAGTTCCGGCGTATCCGCGGTGATCAGACGCCCGCCACTCACCCGCTGCCGCAGGACGAGAACCTGGATCCTGCCGAGCATCTCGGTCTTCGGCAGGTGATCGTCCCGCATCTCCCGCGCGATGTCATTGACGGCTTGGAGAAAATAGAGCGATGCCCCTGCGAGTGCAGCCGACAACAAGAACATGATTCCGAAGCTGGCGACGAGCTTTGCTCGAACGGAGAAAGACTTAGGAAACATGGAAGCGGCGACCTCGAAATCCGAATTTCCGATGGAACACCGAGCATGTTAAGATCCGGTAACGTCGCCGATCGATACTTGCCGCGCCCTGAGCGGCAACCGCAAAGTCGTGTCGTGTCTGTTTCTAGACTAAACACGGCCGAGGCTGCATGGCGCGAACACTGATCAGAGCGAGCATCGGGCGCTACCACGATCGGGCGCTCGGCCCAGTCTCACTTCGGCTTGGGTTCAATCCGGCGCGCGGCCGAGCGCCCTGCGTATCAGCCGCTTGGCATCCTCGCTGCCCCAATCGGCCGGTCCCTTCATCACGCCGAGGATACAGCCCTTGGCGTCCACCAGCATCGTCGTGGGCAGGCCGAGCGAACCGGTCGCCTTCTGCATCGCCGGCAGCACCCGCCCGCCGGGATCGGCATAGTAGGCGAGGTTCGTGATCCCATTCTCCTTCAGCCATTGCGGCGGCTTCTCGAGATTGCGCGTGTCCACATTGATCGCCGCGACGGTGAAGTCCGTCCCCCCCAGCGTCTGCTCGAGCCGGTCGAGGGCCGGCATCTCGGCCTTGCAGGGCGCGCACCATGTCGCCCACAGGTTCACCAGCGCGAGCCGCCCCTGTAGCTGGGCGAGCGTCCGGTCGGTGCCGTCCGGCCCCTTGAACACGAGGTCCGGCGCGGCGCGCGGAACCTTGGAGACTTCCATGGCCGCCACCTCGCCACGGGCATGGGGCGCGATGCGCGCGATCGTCTCCACGGCGCCACGGCACGGCTCGGCCACAGCCTCGCTGTTGCCGCCGGTCGGACGCGTCCCGTATACGGCGAGACCGCCCGCGATCAGGACGGCGACGACGGCTCCCGCAGCCAGGGTCGCCTTGGCTCCGGGCATCATCGTTGCGTCGCCCGACGGGTGGATGGGGCGGCCGAGAGGAACAGTGTCGACATGAGCAACCGGATGTGGGGCGGGCGCTTCGCGAGCGGCCCCGCCGAGATCATGGAGGAGATCAACGCCTCCATCGGATTCGACAAGCGCCTCGCACCCCAGGACATCCGCGGCTCGCTGGCGCATGTGGCGATGCTGGGCAAGGCGGGCATCCTGCCATTGGCCGATGTGGCAGCGATCGAGGACGGTCTCAAGGCCGTGCGCGCGGAAATCGAGGGCGGCGGCTTCGTGTTCAAGCGCGAGCTCGAGGACATCCACATGTCGGTCGAGAGCCGGCTCACCGAGATCGTCGGCCCCACCGCCGGGCGCCTGCACACGGCCCGCTCGCGCAACGACCAGGTCGCCACCGACATGAAGCTCTGGGTGCGCGACACCCTCGACAACCTCGACGAGCAGGCCGCCGGCCTGCAGCGGGCTCTGGCCGAGAAGGCGCTGGCGCACGCCGCCACGGTGATGCCGGGCTTCACCCATCTGCAATCGGCCCAGCCCGTCACGTTCGGGCACCATTGCCTGGCCTATGTGGAGATGCTGGCCCGCGACCGTGGCCGGTTCCGCGATGCCCGCGCGCGGCTCAACGAGTGCCCGCTCGGAGCCGCGGCGCTGGCCGGCACCTCCTTCCCCATCGACCGGCATGCCACGGCGGCGGCGCTCGGGTTCGACCGGCCCACCGCCAACTCCCTCGACTCGGTAGCCGACCGCGACTTCGCCCTGGAATCGCTCTCCGCCGCCTCGATCTGCGCCGTGCACCTGTCGCGCTTCGCCGAGGAACTCGTGGTCTGGACCTCGGCCCAGTTCAACTTCGTGAAACTGTCGGACGGCTACACCACCGGCTCGTCGATCATGCCACAGAAGCGCAACCCGGATGCGGCCGAGCTCGTCCGCGCCAAGTCCGGCCGCGTCATCGGCGCGCTGACCGGCCTGCTCATCGTGATGAAGGGCCTGCCGCTGGCCTATTCGAAGGACATGCAGGAGGACAAGGAAGGCACGTTCGACGCGCTGCAGGCGCTCTCCCTGTGTCTGGCCGCCATGACCGGCATGGTCCGCGACCTGGAGCCCAATGCCGACGTGCTCGCCCGCGCCGCCGGCTCCGGCTACGCCACCGCCACGGACCTCGCCGATTGGCTGGTGCGCGAACTCGGCCTACCGTTCCGCGAGGCGCATCACGTCACCGGCCGCCTCGTCGGCGCTGCATCCGCCAAGGGGATCGGGCTGGAGGAATTGGCGTTGTCCGAGATGCAGGCAGCCGAGCCGAGGATCACCGATGCGGTCTATGCGGTGCTGGGCGTGGAAAACTCCGTTTCCAGCCGCACCAGCTATGGCGGCACCGCGCCGGACAACGTGAGGACGCAGGCCACGCGCTGGCTGGCGCTGCTCGACGCGCCAGCCGCGACAGCGTGATTCACAGGGCGACAAAAAAGCTCGGCCGGAGCGGATGCGTTCACGGTCGAGCTATGTGATCCTGCCTAAAGCTCGGACCCACGCACGCCGGAGATGTCGATGCCCGTCGAGAGTTGGATGAATCCCGAAGACACCGCCGCCCTCGCGGCGGAAGCCACCACGCTGATCGATACCGTTCTGGCCCGCCTGCCCGAGGCGGACCGGGCTGCGTTCTGGGCATCGATCCGCAAATGCTACAACACGCCCTACAATGACCCGAAGCCCCGCGCCCTGCCCGTCCGCGACGTGATGGAAGCCAATGCCACCGCACCGCATTTGGCAGCCTCGATCGCCGATCTGTCGGCCATCGCCGAGCCGCCGCGGGTGGAGATGGCGATGGGCGCCATCCTCGCGGGACCGACCTTCGCACCGGAGGCGCACCCGGCCTGAATCGTCCCAACGCGCCGACCCCATTCGCGCGGAGCCGCTGGTCGATCCGGCCCGGCGTGAACGCCTGATGGCGTCTCGCCGCAATTCCGCACAATTTTACAGCCTGTGTCGGGACAGCCGCTTTGGCTGCCAGTCCGTCCTTCGCGGCGCAGATTTGCCCTCCACGCTGTCGGCGGGCCTTCTTTCGTATTCGAGAACCTGAACACGATGCAGCATCCTCTCCGCCGCCTCCTCGCCGTCAGCGCCTCGGCGGCTGTCCTGGCGACCCTCGGCCCGGCCTCTCTCACCGCTCCCTCGCCGGCACTGGCGCAGCAGGAGGCCGCCACCGCAGCCGAGGCTCCGGCCAAGTCACGGGGGCGCGGGCGAGAGAAGAAGAAAGCGGTCAGCGCGCCGGGCATGCAGCAGGCGACGCCGGTCGCCATCTTCGGGGACTGGAACGTCTTCGCCAACGGCCAGGGCAAATCACGCACCTGCTACGCCATCGCTCAGCCCCAGGCCCGCACACCGAAAACGCTCAAACGCGACACCGCCTACTTGTTCGTCACCATCCGCAAGGGTGACAACGTGCAAAACGAGGTCGCGGTCATGTTCGGCTTCCCGCCCAAGCCGGCCGCCAGCCAGGCAAAGGCCAATGCCACGGCCGCCTCCGATCCAATCCTCAGCCTCGGCAGTTCGCAATACGGCTTGGTCGTGAAGGACGAGAATGCCTGGCTTCAGAACCCATCCGAAGAGGCCCGCCTCGTCGGCGAGATGGCCAAACTGGCCAAGGTTCAGGTCAAGACGACGTCCATGCGCGGCACCTCTACCAGCGACGAATACGCGTTGGCGGGCTTCGGTGACGCGATGAAGCGCGCCCGCGAGGAATGCAAGTAAGACCAAGCCTCAACGAGGCGCGCGAGTGTCCGCTGCCGCTCACTCGCGCAGCCGGGCCTCGATGAGAAAACGTCATCGAGGCCCGCTATCAGGCACCGCCCAGGGCCGCCCGTGTGAGCGCGTCGGCCCCGATATCCTCGGTGCCGTTCATGCCCAGCGTTTCGATCAGCCGGCCACGGGCGCGGCTGACACGGCTTTTCATCGTTCCCACGGCGACACCGCAGATTTCGGCGGCCTCCTCGTAGGTGAAGCTCTGCGCGCCGACGAGGACGAGGGCCTCGCGCTGGCTCAGCGGCAGCAGGTCGAGGGCGGCCTGGAACTCCCGCATCTCCACCCGGATCTCCTGCTCGGGCAGGCTGGTGAGCCGCGCGGCATGGACGCCGTCGGCATCCTCCACCTCGCGCTTGCGCTTGCGTTGCTCGGAATAGAACAGGTTGCGCAGGATGGTGAACAGCCAAGCCGTCAGGTTCGTGCCCCGCGTGAAGCTATCCGCCTTGGTCCAGGCGCGGGCCAGCGTGTCTTGAACGAGGTCGTCGCTGCGATCGAGATCGTAGGTCAACGAATAGGCGAACGCTCTCAGGGCCGGAATCGCGCCGAGCAGAAGCTCACGCATCTCGGTATCGGCGCCCGAGGGCGTGCCGACAGGATGGGTATGGCAGCTCATCATGAGGTCTCCCGCGAAGCAGGCTTGGCCGCGAGTTCGGCGAGAAGGGTCTCGAAACGGTCGGGGAGCGGCAGATCCAGGACGTTGCCGTAGAGAATGCGGAGGTTTCGGCCGATCCGCCGCCGGGACTCCGTGTCCATGCCGGCTCGGTCCATGCCCGATCGGTCCATGCCGACTTGTGCGACGCCCAGACCGGGGCCGGCCATGGCTTCCGCTTCCGCAGACGACGCTTCGCCGCCGCAGGCGTGGTCACGGGGGACCCGTTTCCCCACGTCCAGCACCTCGAAAGGGCCGTGGATATCGCTGGCGTCGATCGTCATGGTTCTCCACCGTTATGTCGGTGTCGGTCCTAGTGACGAGCGCTTTAACGCGTTCTGAAAAATGTATTCAGAAACCTTTAAGCTTGTAAAAGCAGCGTCTCTCGCGCGATTCGATGTGTCGAAAGACATCTTATGCGGAAGCACAGCCAGAACAAGCTGAGCCGTAGATTCACACTACATTTACAAATCTGGATGGATGCTGAACGAGAACGGTGCCCCGCGCGGGGATGATGAAGGCCGGACCGACCGATTCACGAATCCTAACGGTTCTATGCGCCTCGGCGCGGCGCGTAGGGACATCGATCGCGCCGCCTGAAATCGAGCGGAAATATGAATTTCCGGCCTCGGATGTCCCTTCGGTATCGCACGGTTGTGCACCGCACGGGGCTGCCCGTGCGGCGCGGAACCGCCATCCAACGGGATCATTGGCCCCGCTGATACAGGAGGTCCGATGCCGATCATCCAATCGCTCGCAGGCGATGCGATCCGCTGGCTCACGTGGCTGCCCTGGTGGGCGCAGACCCTTGCTCTCGTCGCCGGATGCTGTGCCGTGGTCCTCCCGCTCCATGGCGTCGTGTTCCGCGCCATGCAGCGCGCAGTGGCGGATCGGAGCCTGTTCTGGCGGTCCCTGGTCTCGCGGACGCATGGGCCGAGCCGTCTCGCGCTGCTGATCGTTTCCGTCACGGCGGCGTCGTCTGCCGCACCCCTCTCATGGGACGTGCGGATCGTCCTCAACCAGATCCTCGTCGTCGCGCTCGTGGCGCTGGCCGGCTGGTGCTGCGCCACCGCCCTGCATATCGCGACAGTGATTTACCTGCGCCGGTTCAAGCTCGACGCGGAGGACAACCTTCTCGCGCGCAAGCACTTCACCCAGATGCGAATTCTGGAGCGCGCCGGCGTGACGCTCGTCGCGCTGCTGACCATCTCCATCGCGCTGATGACCTTCGAGCCGGTCCGGCAGTACGGCGTCAGTCTTCTCGCCTCGGCCGGGGCGGCGGGGCTGATCCTGGGCCTCGCGATGCAGCCCGTCCTCTCGAACCTCGTGGCGGGCATCCAGATCGCGATCACGCAGCCGATCCGGATCGAGGATGCGGTGATCGTTGAGAACGAGTGGGGCTGGGTCGAGGAGATCAACTCCACCTATGTGGTCATCCGGCTCTGGGACTGGCGCCGCCTCGTCCTGCCGCTGACCTACTTCATCCAGAAGCCGTTCCAGAACTGGACCCGCGAGGGCGCCTCGCTCATCGGCAGCGTCTTCCTCTATGTCGATCACCGCGCGCCGGTGGAGGCGATGCGAGCGAAGCTTTCCGAGATCGCGGCGCAGTCGCGCCTGTGGGACCGCAACGTGGTCAATCTCCAAGTGTCCGACGCCAAGGAGAGCGTCATCGAGATCAGGATGCTGGTGAGCGCCCGCAACGCTCCGCAGGCATGGGACCTGCGCTGCGAGGTGCGCGAGAAGATGATCTTCTTCCTGCAGACGGAATATCCCGGTGCCCTGCCGCGCCAGCGGGCGGAATGGATGCAGGCGGAGGCCGCGCCCCTCCCCCGGCAGGAGCCGGAAATTCCGCGCCGCGCGGCGTAACGCGTCGCCGCCGGGGAATTTCACCCGATCCCCGGTGGTATGGCTCGCCGAGCCCGCCCGTCTGGCCCATAAGGCGAGCGGAAGACCCGAGCCACGAGGACGAACCTTGACCGTCACCCAGCTGACCCACCACGACCTCGACGGCTACGGAGCCTCGACCATCGTCGGTGCCTTCCTCGACGTGTCGCGGATCGTCCATATCCCGCGCTATGCCGATGTCGGCCCGGTGGTCGACGCGGAATTGAAGCGGCTCTCCCGCGCCCAGGCGCCCGAATGCCTGATCATGACGGATCTCGGGTTGGAGGCCGTCGCCGTCACCTTCATCACCCGGTTCACTTCCATGAACCTGCGTCGCGACGAGGCAGCGCGGCACCGGCTGATCGTGCTCGACCACCATGCCTCCTCCCTCGACCAGTTGCGCGACCAGGGCCTCACTCTCGCGCCCGTGCCGGAGAGACCCGGCCTCACCAAGGTCGAACTCTCCGACCCGAACGTAGTCGTCCTCATCGACGAGGACCGCTGTGCCACCCGCCTCGCCTACGAGCATCGGGAGCTCTACGCCTCGCGTGAGGTGGAGGCCGGGACGACCGAGGAACTCGAGACGCTTGTCGCTGCCGTCGATGCCCTCGACCTATGGAAGAAGGAGCGCCCGACATTCCGGGGCGGCCTCGCCTTGGATGAGATCTTCTGGGACAATGTCGCGACCCTGATCCCGCTGGGCCATCCCTGGCATGACCGCTTCATCAGCGCGCTGCTGCGGGCTGTCTCCGCCCTGTTGCGCGAGGGGGCATCGCCGGCCCGCGTCGAGGCCGAGATCGCCGCGACCCGGCGTCGCCTCGTGGATGCGCTCCTCGCCGACGAGCCTCAGGACGACCCGACCCTCACCACCCGCATGCGGATGGCCCGAGCGCTCGCCCGGTCGGATGCCCTGTTCCAGCGACTCTCGGATGGGACGATGCTGTCCTTCGGCCTCGATTCGGGCATGTTCCAGCGCGTGTCCGACCTCGTGATGGAGAGCGGCAGGGCGACCCGCGTCGTCAATGTCCAGCGCACGGGCTCGCTGTCGTTCCGCTCGAACAACGAAACGGCGCTGGACGGTGCGCGCAAGTTCCGTGGCGGTGGCCACAAGGATGCGGCCGGCGGCAAGCTGAATGCCGGATCGGCCTTCTCCCTGGCCGATGCCGTCTCCCAGGTGGAGCCGGTGCTCAACCCGCCCCAGCCCGATCCGGCCTCCAGCCCCTTCGCGGCGCTCAAGGCCTGGAAGGGCTGAACCTCGCTCCTCAGCCGACCTTGCCCGTGGTGAGGACGCCGCGGGCCGCCGCCAGCACCTCCTCGCTGAGCTCATCGTCGTCGATGGCACGGGCCAGGGCGACGGCTCCGATCATGAGTGACAGGCTCGCAAAGGCCCGCTGGCGCCGCCGCTTCGCCAGGGCCGCGGGAAGCAGGCCGGTCATGCGCTCGATCAGGTCTCGGGCCCCGTGAAGAAACCGCGCCCGCAGCGGAGAACCCGGCGCTTCACGCGACACGTCATTGGCCAGACACGCCAGTGGACAGCCGAGGCCCGGGTTCCGAACGTGGCCGAGAGTCAGGTAACCCGCCATCCAACCGTCGAGATCGTCAGGGCGCCAGTTCTGGTTGGCCGCCAAGTCGAACGCCTCGACCGCCAGCGCCTCCTTGCTGGCGAACTGGCCGTAGAAACCGCCATGCGTCAGGCCCGCCGAGGCCATGATGTCGGCGACGCCGACGCCATGCAGTCCGCGCTCGCGGAACATGGCCGCGGCGACCTCGACCACCCGTTGCCGGTTCAGCTTGGCCTGCGCCTGTGAAACCTTTGGCACGGTGAGATCCTCCTGCTTGACCTCCCAACATATAGATGATCGGCCTCATGCAAAAGGGGGCATCGCGACGGCGATCCAGGGCAGTCGATGCCACCGGTCCTGATTCTTCGTGTCGCGGGCTCACCGCACGCGTGGCAGCATCTCCTTCGCAAAGCGCCGCATCTCGGCCTCGAACGGCTGAAACTGCAGCATGAACAGGTCGATGCCGGAGCCATGAAAGGCGCGGATGCGTGCGGCGACGGTCTCGTAGCTGCCGACGAGCCCGGCCGCCGTGCCGCCATTGGTGCCGACATGCTGGGCCGCCGCCGCATCGGTCTTGGCGAACATCACGCTGGCGGCGTCGGTACGGGCCCTCGTGGCATTCCGTAGCCCCTCGTCGCGCCGCGCCAGGGCGAGGAGCCGGGCATGCTCGGCCTCAGCCTCGGCATCCGTCTCGCGGGCGATCACGAAGGCGGAGAGGCCGTAGCGCAGCGGCCCGTTGGCGGCGGGCCGGCGCGCGACATCCGCGATCAGGGCCCTGACATCGTCGAGCGGCTGTCCGTTGATGAACCAGACATCCGCCCGCTCCGCCGCCAGGGCGCGGGCCGGCTCGGATTCGCCGCCGAGATAGACCGTCGGCCGTGGCCGAAAGGTCCCGGCCGGGCGCAACTGGTAATCCTCGACATGGAAATGCCGGCCCGCATGGGTCACGCGTTCGCCCCGCATGAGCCGGTCCACGAGGCCGATCCATTCCCGGCCATAGGCGTAGCGGTCGTCATGGGCCGGGAAGGGCAGGCCCGCCCGCTCGAACTCGGCCTTGTTCCAGGCATTCACGAGGTTGAGGGCGAAGCGACCCTCGCTCACATGCTCGATCTGCAGGGCCATCTTGGCGAGCACGACCGGGTGGTAGAGTCCCGGCTTGATCGCCGCGATGATCTCGATGCGGCGCGTCAGGGCGGCGAGCGCAGCGGAGGCGGTCCAGGCCTCCAGCTGGTCGCGCTCGTCGTCGTAGGGATTCGCGGTGTGCTGGGCCACCAGGACCGAGTCGAAGCCCAACGCCTCGGCCTCCAGCACCAGGGACCGGTTACGGGTCCAGCTGGCATCGTCCGGCTCGTCCGGATCGTGGTGGGACGCGCGCGAGCCGTGGACGGCCGCCCAGATCCCGAAACGGGGCGCATCGCTCATGCGCGTCACCCCGCCCGCGCGGCGGGCGGTTGCCAGATCGCCACCCCGGTGGCGTCGAGCTTGCGGGGGATCAGCTTGGCCTCATAGAACGTATCGGCGATCTCCTGCTGCTCGCCGAGTTCGGCACGGGTCACGGGAGTGACTTCGTAGGTCCGGCGGCGGTTCACCGTCGCGACGATGTCGGGGGACAGGTCGCCCCAGATCGGGGCCAGCAGCGCCACCGCGGCGTCCGGCTCGGCCTTCGCCCACCGGCCGGCTTCCTTCAGGGCCTCGTAGACCGTGGCGACGACCTGCGGGTTCTCGGCCACGAAACGGTCGTTGGCGAGGAAATAGCGGTGATAGCTCGACAGGCCGGTGGCGTCGGCCAGCACGCGCACCGGCCGCTTGGACTGCGCGATGGCAAGAAAGGGGTCCCAGATGACCCAGGCATCGAGACTGCCCTGGTTGAACGCGACGAGCCCCTCGGGCGCCTGGAGATAGGCCGGCTTGATATCGGGGAAGCCGAGACCGGCCTTCTTCAGCGCCGCCGCCAGGATGAAATGGCAGCCCGACCCACGCGATACGCCGACCGTCCGGCCCTTCAGGTCGGCGATGGAGCGGATGGGCGATTCGGCCGGTACGATGATCGCCTCGGCGGAAGGAACACCGATCTCGCGCGCGTAGAAGGTGAGCTGAGCGTTGGCGGCCTGAGTGAAGATCGGGATGGCATCCGCCACGTCCGCGTGCAGATCGACAGCCCCCGCATTCATCGGCTCGATCACGCTGGTGAACAGATGCCAGGACGGCGCGAAGCCAAGGGGCTTCAGACGCTCGTCCAGGGTGCCCTTCGCCTTCAGGATGGTGAGCAGGGTCGAGGAGCGCTGGTAGCTCAGGCGGACGGTGCGCTCGGCGGCGTGCACCGCCGGCGATCCGAGCGACAGGCTCGCTGCCACTCCTAAGCCGGCACGCAGAATCGTCCGGCGCGAGGGGGATGCTCCGCCCGGAGTGTCATGATTCATCTTCGTCTCCAGGGTGAGGAAAGCACGTCCGGTGCGAGCTTATTACAAGATGAAGCCCACACAGATCCAGGCAGCGCCTGCGGATCTGCGGCTTGACCAAGCATAGGCACCGACCGACTCCGGTGTCTTACCGAGATGCTTGACTTCTCCACAAGAAAACAGTTTTTCGAATTTCCCCGCCTTCGCGGACGAATATTTCCCACCCCCTCGTCGTTGAGATGCTTATCCTTCAAGATGGCGACAGCGATGCCATTCGTTCTCGAAACGGCACGTTCCATGGCTTAAAGCAGTCGCTCGAGACCCTGCAACGGGTCGAGCGCCGGAGATGCACCTGCAAGGACCGCAGATCGTGGTTGGGTGTGAGGATGCAGAGGCCGCCAGTCCAGGACCAGTCGCCACAGGCACAAGCACGGCGGCAGGATCGAAGCCTGCGAGGCATTTGCGTCTCGAAGGCCTGCGACGCCCATGATTCGCGACGCTAAGCCAACCGACCTTCCATCCGCGATCCTGCTCGCGGGAAACCAAGCATCTTAAGTACATCATTCTAAAATTGAAAATGACGCACGATTAAATCTTTAGTAATCCCGACAATCCAAATAGAATAATTCCGATTACGATTGTCTCCATGACCACGCGACAGATCATGACGGCCTGGATGGCCAAATGGTCGGCATAATGAGGACCGGGCTCGGGCAGGTGTCCCTTGTCGAAATGCTGCATCGGAAAAGCGACCCCCATGATGCGCAATAATTTAAGATCTTGGATAATTTATAGAAAAATTCGCAACCTTTCAAAAGAGCAGAAGGAGTATCCGTCAGGGTTGTCAAACGCGAATGTGGCAATCGATGAGACATCGATCGCCGCCCGGTCGCAAGAAGGCGCCGCCGCCATGGATGCATGATCTCGGCCTGCCTCCCGGGATTGGACACCACTGTCAGCAGGCGCCAAGGCATGGCGTGAAGATTGTCATCGAAGCACGGTCGGCGAACCGGATCCGCCTTCTCCGCGTCGGCGAGCGACCGCTTCCGTCGCGCCCTCGCGCATCCCCACACCGGGAGGCGCCAGGAACACGTCGCCGAAGATGGGCGAAGAGTTCGCAAACAGATGTGGCGTCGGCGCTACGGCGGCGGGCGATAGGCCCGGATCGGCAGATCGGGGGACAGGCGGTCCTCCGTCTCCACGCTCGTGGGGGCAGCGGGTTTCGGCGCGGCGACGGGAGCCGTTGGCGCGAGCGTGGGGGTCGGATCGGTGATGTAGCGCGGGGCGCCCGTGGCGGGACCGGCCGGCAGCGGAACGGCGGTGCCCGCGGCAGGCGGCGACGGGATCGTGGGGGAAGCGCGCTCCACGACAGGAACCGGGGCGCGCCGGCCGTCATCGGCTTTCTGGTTTCGTGCGCTCGGCCGTTCCATGGCACCGGGCGGCTGCGCGGCCGCCTTCGCGGGCTCCTTCGAAGCGCGGGCGGACGGTGCCTCGCGCCGGGGCTTGGGCGCCGCGCGGGTGGATACGTGCGGTCGTCCGCCCTCGCGCCCGGCACCGAGGGAGAGGTTCATGCGTTCGACGCCGGAGACGAGATCCGCGAGGGTCGCGGTAGCCGTCCGGCACAGGCTCACCCGGAGGGACGCCGCGCGCTCGGTGCTTCCGCCGAAGAGACTGTCAGGGGCCGATCGCCCGCCGGATCGCGGAGCGAGATCGATCCATTGCCAGGCGTAGAGGCAGTTGCTGCCCACCGCGAGGCCCACGGGGCCATAGGCGTTCCGCTTGGGAACGGTGGAGACGCGCATGCCCTCCCCGGGAAAGCGCGCCAGGAGTTCCGCGGCGATGCCGAGGCGGGTCGGCTTCGCCATGATCAGGGCGGAGCCGAAGCGCCCCCCCGCATCGGCTCCGTTGCGAACGCTGATCTCGGCGTAGTTGCGCGGGCCACCGGCAAAGGTCACGCGCTGGGCGAAGCCATCGCGAAAGGCGGTCTGCGCCACATCCGAGACGCGGCCCGCGCCGGGGATCTCGACCACGGATTGCGCGAGAGCGGCCCGTGTCGTGAAGGCCCACGGTAGGAGGACCAGGGCAGCGAAAACGCCGGATCGCAGGGAGGAGACCAACCGATGGGAGCGGATCATGGACGTTGCATCGAGCTCGGCGCGGTATCGGGCTGATCGTAGCCGCGATTGACGGCCTGCGAATTGGGCAAGGTGAAGCGGTCGGCCTCCGACGCAGCACGCTCCTGCGGGCCACGGTTCCGCGAGGCCTGCTGCGCCCGCCATAGGGTGCCCTCGCCCGGCTCCGACAGGGTGGAGGGCCGTTCGGAGCCGTCATAGCCCGGCAACAGGTTGAAGCCATAGCTCTCGTAGGGCATCGGCCCCGCTCCCGATACCCGGCGCGCGACGAGCGGCATGGTCTTCGAGGCGGGCGGCTCGGCCAGGAAGGCGCCGTCCTGCCGATCCGCGACCACCCGCGCCAGGGAGGGCGGAGCGTAGCGCAGGGGGTTCTCCGCCGACACTGCGAGGGGGAATTCGCTGCGCTGGACCGGCAGGGGCTTGGTCTGGCCGTCTCCCGATGCATCGGGTTTGGGCACCCGGCCATAGGCTGCCGTGTTGCGGGCCGGCGCGGTCGCGGCGGGAGCGGCGGAGGCGGCCGGTGCCGGGCGCCCCCCCTGGGACGGGGCTGCGTCCGCTGTCGCGGCGCAGGCCAGGGGTGGTCCGGCCGGCCCCTCGCGGAACAGGAGATCCACTACTTTGGGGAACAGGCCGTCGTAGCGGTTCACGATGGTGAGGTAATCCTGCTTGCGCTTCAGGCGCTGCAGCGACAGGGCATAGCCGGTCACGGCGGACTCGCTCGGAAGCCAAGCGACCGCGTGCTGGAACCATTCCAGCGCGGCCTCGAACTGGCACGAATTGTAGGCGTACCAGCCGAGGGCCTCGGCCCCCTCCCCCGACGCCGTGGCCAGGGTCACCTTCGCATAGCGGTTGATCCGCTCCAGATCGATGAAGCTGGGATTGGCCTGCGTCAGCCTGCGGCCCATGAGGTCGATGAACAGGATGCTGTTGCCGACATACTTGTCGCGCCAGGCATAGGCGACCTCCTCGGCCTCCCGCAGCATCCCGAGCTCGCGCAGGGTATGGGCGAGGCCATGGGCGATCATGGCATCGCCGCCGCGGCTGATGGCGAGCTTGAACCAGTCGAGGGCCGCGCGGAACTGGCGGTGGTTGTACGTGTACCAGCCGAGCAATCCGGTCTGGCTCGCATCGCCGGAGGCGCGGGCATAGGCCTGGAACGCGGCCATGTCCGCCGCGCTCGGCTCCTGGGCCGGAGCGCCGTGGAGATCCGCGACGATGCGGGCGCGGGTGATGTCGTTGGCGATCGCCTTGAACTCGGAGCCTCCCTCGGCATCCGTGCGCCCGATGGCGATGAGCTTCTCCGCCAGGGCCATCGGCAGGGTCGACATCGCCTTCTGGATCGTGGCCAACCGCACGCTGGTGTCGTTGCTGGTGTCGAGCACGGTCTTGTAGAGGGCCAGGGCCTCGTCCGAGCCGGCCGCTCCCCCTTCGGAGGCCAGGGCTTCCGCCGTGGTCCAGTAGCTTTCCACGTCGCTCGGATCGAGGGCGCTCGGGTCGGCCCGGTAGAGGGTGACGATATCCGCCGTCTTGCGCCCGGTGGTCAGGGCTTTCAGGCGGCTGCGGAAACTGGCCCGCAGGAGCTTGCGCGACAGTTCGTCGGAGGGGCGCCAGTTCGGGTCGGCGGCGCGGCGGGCCGCGATCGCCGCATCGAGGTCGTCGAAACGCCCTGCGGTGAACAGGTCCCAGAGCGGCGCCTCCTCAGGCGGGCTCGGCTGCAGGGTGTCGAGGTCGGTGGGTTCGACCCAGCCGGGATAGAGCTGCTTCAGCCGCGCCGCCTCGGCCTTCATCCGCGTCGTCTGCTTCTGCGACGCGTAGTAGCGCAGGGCGCTCTCATCGACCATGCCGGCGGCGGCGGAACTGCCGGGCACCGCGATGATCGCGGGCGCACGCGCCGCGTCGTCCGGGCTCTCGGTCTGCGCCGCCAACGGAGCGACGAGGCAGAACCCGGCGAGGGAGACGCCGCAGAGCAAGGCGAAACCCCGCGCCGCTCCCGTGGCGCGAGCGGTCGCCGGCCTCCCCCATCCGCGGATCACCGTGCCGGACATGACAGGTTCCTCATCTGCAGCGCCACCATCGACAGGAGGTGCAGCGTGGTCGGATAGTAGTTCTCGTTCCCCTGCGGCCGTCCGAACCCGTCGGGCAGCGGCATGCCCTTCCGGTCGCACAGGAGCAGCCCCGAGAGGGCGGTATAGCCGCTCTCGCTCAGGGACTCGACCGTCCGGCCGTCGGAGGTGTCGACGATGGGCAGGCGCTCCCGGTCGGGGCCGGACCAGAGCGCGACGAACGGGTCGTAATCGCTCGGGCGCCCGACACCCGCCCAGACCATGTAGAGGGGAATGCGAATGGCGTTGTAGGAGAAGAGCGGCGGGAATCCATCCGC
Source organism: Methylobacterium sp. CM6241 (assembly GCF_054817845.1). NCBI lineage: Bacteria > Pseudomonadati > Pseudomonadota > Alphaproteobacteria > Hyphomicrobiales > Methylobacteriaceae > Methylobacterium > Methylobacterium sp. CM6241. The sequence continues at coordinate 1,428,810 of NZ_CM139246.1, read as the reverse complement.
CGGACGCGGCTCCTCGCCCTTCAGGGAGATCCATTCGGTCGGCAGCTTCGCCGTGCCGAAGCGGGAGCGGCGGATCAGGTTGAGCCCGCTGGCGGTCAGAGCCGCCCATTCGAATTCGGGGGCCACGATGGGGAGCCGGGCGAAGGCCGGGAACACCCAGTAGGAGAGGTTGATCAGCGGCCCGTCCGCGCGTTCGGCTGCGGAGAAGCCGGAGACCGCCGGCAGCAGCAGTGCCCCGTTCTTGTCCTTGAACAGGATGGTCTTGCGCGCGACCTCCACGGCGATGCGCCGCGCGGCCACCCGGTACGAGGCCTCGTCCCAGGCCTCGGCCGCTTCGGTGAGGGCCCAGGCCACGAGGATGTCGCCGTCGGACGCGTCGTTGAGATCGGCCACCGCCGGTCGTTTGCCGGGCTCCCAGCGCCAGGCCAGCAGCTCGTCCGAGCGGACCATCAGGTTGGCGCGGGTCCATCCCCATAGCCGTTCGAAGGTGGTCCGGTCATTGGCGGCGACCGCGAGGAGCATGCCGTAGCCCTGCCCTTCGCTGTGGCTGATCATACCGTTGGCAGTGTCCACCACGCGGCCCGCCTCGGTGATGAAGCGGGACCGGTAGGAGCGCCAGGCATCGGGATTCTTCAGGGAATCGGCGAGAACCGCCGGCTTCGAGGCTCCCGGCATGGCTTCGCCTTTCGCGGTGGGGGCACCGGGCATCGCGGTGGCGGGTGGAACCGGCGAGGCGCCGTCCTGCGCCCTCGCGGGAACGATCCAGGGGCTCGCGGCGGCCAGTGCCGCGCCGAGAACCAGGCCGAGAATGGGATGCACGGTGCGGGTCATCCGTTTTTCCGGCCGATATTGCGGACAAGGGACGTCGTCGTCAGGCCGAGGAGCAGGGCGAGCCCGAGGGTCAGCGCCACATAGATCGCCGGGTTCATCGAGAGCCAGCCGGCGGTGACGAGGCGAATGTTGGAGAGTGAGCGCGTCTTCGTCTCGACGAGCTCCACGTTCCGGGGAGCCACCGTCTCGAGGGATCCGTCCGAGGCATCGAGGAAGGCGAAGCGCCCATCGATCCGCGACCAGACCTCGGGATCGATGAGGCAGGCCGCCGAAGCCTTGAGCAGCAAGGCATTGGGGGCGGTGATCACGGTCACCGACCCGTCGAAGCCGTTCTGCGCCGCCGCCTCCGTCGGAAAGCCCTGGGCCATGATCAGGCTGGCGCCGGGGGGAACCGTGACCGTGGCGGGCGTCGATGGCGCCGCGCTGAACAAGGCGCGGGGGTCACCCACGACGGAGTTGAGCAAGGCCCTCCCCCGCTCGACGACGCCGTCCGCAGCTTCGAGGACGGGATGGCGCGCGCGAAGGGTCTCGTCCCATTTCGTGACGAGATCACCGTCCGACAGCCTGGCCTGGGGCGAACGTCGCGCCTCGGCGGGCGCGGCGGAGGCAATGGTCGGGCTGGGGGCCGGCGCGCGCAAGGTCAGTTCGGGCAGGCTGCAGCGCGGCGGCAGGTTGCGGCGAAGCCGGTCCAGGGTCGGGGCCGGCACCGAGCCGGACTGGCCGGGCGCCCGCGCCGTTTCCGCGCGCGCCTGCCAGATCGTCCTGATCTGGTCCGGGTCGAGGCCCAGCCCCGACAGCGTCGAGGGAGACAGGGACCGCACCGGGGCGACGACGAGGGTCGGCCCGGGAGAGCCGCTCTGCATGTCGCCGGCGAGCTCGAAATCGATCATCCGCCCGGCGGCGCCCGCCAGTCTGGCGGCGAGGGTCGCGGCGGCCGCCACCGTGTCCTTGTCGAGGGTGGGCAGGACCAGACGCGGACGGCGTTCGGACTTGACGAAGGCCAGGGCCCCGCTCGTCGTCGCGGCGAGATCGGGAATCCTGGCCGCGTGCGCCAGGGTGGGAATCGACAGGCTCGCGCGGTCGAGGATGAGGAAGCGCTCACGCTTCGAATCCGTGGCGTTGAGGCCGCAGGTCTCGTCCGCCGGGGCGGGAACCTGGGCCATGATCGCGACGCGGTTGAGGCCCGGACGCCATTTCGCCAGGGGCAGCGGGATCGTGTTGTTCTCGAACACCTCGCCGCGGGTCTGGGCCAGCGGCACGCTGGCGGCATTGCTGCCGTTGAGATCCACGAGGATGCGGGCGTCCGAGGTCAAGCCGGACGCGTAGGCGCCCGCCAGGTTCAGCATGACCTTGCCGTAGTCCGCCGGCAGGAAATCCGCCGGCAGGTAGACGTCGAAGGCGGTGCGCAGCAGCCGCCCCGAGAATTCGCGGGTGGAGACGCCGAGGCTCTGCAGCGAGACCGTCTCGTCACCGTCCAGGATGGTGCCGCGTGCGAGGGACGCCGCCTTCAGGCCGGCGGGAGTGCCGTAGACCTCCCCTCCCCGCGCCAGGGCGGCGATGGCTTCCTCGATCTCGGCATAGCTGGTGCCCGTGACGACCAGGGTCGGTACCCGGTCCGGGCGCGGCGGCAGGACCACCAGCCTCGGCCCGCCGGTGGCGCCGATCGATTCGAGATCGGGCATCTCCCGTAATTCCGCCGCCGTCCCGACGATGAGGTTGAGACCCGACCGGCCCGACATGGGCGGGCCGAATTCCACCACCGGCCGGGCGATGCGACCGATCAGGCCCACCGCCTCCACCGCGTGGATCATACGCTCGAGCCGGGGCAGGTTCGGCTTGTCGTTGGCGACCACCCGCACCGGCAGGGCGCCGCTATGGTCGGGCTCGAGGGCGGGAAGATCCTTGAGTTCGAGGCTGGCGGCGGCGACCGGCGCGACCACGAGCCCGGAGCGCGACGGATCGATCTGCGTCCAGAGTTCGTAGGTGGCGTTGAGCGAGCAATCGACCCGGTGGCGCTGGCTGGCCTGCAGGGAGACGGCGTTGTAGCCGAGCTTGAGGCTTCCCTCCGGAATCTCGAATTCCACCACCTTCACCGCGCCCGGCGCCTGGATATTGGTGCGTCCGACCACCGCGCCATTGACGCTCACGGTCAGTTCGGAGGCTTCGGGCGCGACCGAGATGGCCGAGAGGTAGGAAATGCGCAGGCGCGGGCGGCCCCGCGTCTGTGCTTCCGTCAGATAGACCGGGAAGCGCAGCGTCGCCTCCTCCCCCTCCATCCGGAACCCGTCGGTGGTGGCCGCGAGGCGACGCGCCGGGGCGATCCGGCCGACAGGCTCGCGCTGGGCCTCCTCGGGGGGCGGGGCGGGGCGGGTTGCGGGCGGCGGGGCGTCCGGGCGGCGCATGGCATCGCCCACGGGCGGCACCGAGAAGCGCTCGGTCGGCCCCGATCCGAGGAAGCTCTGGGCTTGGCCGGCCGGCGGCTGCAGGATCAGGCCGAGGGCGCCAAGACAGGCGAGGACGCGAAAGGTCGACATGGTGATCTGCCTCACGTCCGCACGAGCGGGTCGTGCGACCCACGGCTCGCTTGCTTGCCCGAGCTTTCGAGAAGGCGGTCGTTCTCGAATTCCAGCATCAGCCGGACCCAGTCCGTCGCGGCCTCGCTGCCGGGAATGCGGCTCGATCCCTGGCGGACGACGAGGGGATTGTCGGACGGGCCGGGCGGGGTGGGCTGCGTGTCGGCGGGTGCGGTGAAAGGGGCCGGCTGCTGCACCAGGAGGGGGGCTTGCGCGCTTTGTTTCGGCAGGACCGGGCCTGCCTTGGCCACGGTCTCCGCCGTAGAGGCATGTCCGCTCTTGAAGGCGTAGCTCGCCGCGCGGAACGGCTCGACCAGGCCCCACCAGATCAGCTGCAGCGTGCCGGAAAGGATGTTCTTGTGCCGGCGGCGGCTCTGCTGGAAGCGCAGGAGCGCACCGGCATCGCCGTACATCAGGCCCGCCAGCGCCCCGTATCCCTTGGGGTCGAGGGGCTGGAATTGGAGGTTGAGCACCATCTCGTCGCCCGATTGGGTCATTTCGCCGATCTCCACCGGCAGCGGCACCTGCACCGGAGCACCGTCGATGGGGACGACGGAGAGCTGGCCGGTGCGGTGCGTACTCCCAGCTCCCGGCGGCAGCGCCTCGGCGCCGAAACGGATCGTGCAGCCCAAAGCAGAGGCGCGTTCGATGGCGACATCGAGAGCGCGCCCGCCGAAGACGAGGCGGCCATGCCGGTTGATCGCCAGCGAGGGGCTCGCTTCGGTGGTCCTGCGCTCCGCCGCCACGCCGAGGGCCACGCCGGCGGTGAGGAGGTTGAAGAAGTTCCAGAGGCCCACGACCAGCATCAGGTTGGTGACGCCGGGCTCGAACAGGTAGCGGTAGAGGGCCGTGCCGCAGCCGATGAGCAGGATGAAGTAGACCGCGAAATAGGGCCACGCCATGGGCGAGAGGTGGTCCTGATCGAGGGCGGCCCCCTTGGCGGTGACGTTGAAGGTCGGCTTGCGCGGCGAAACGATCACCGAAATGATGGCCCGGAAGAGATACAGGCCCTGGACGTATTCGTAGAGCTCCGAGACGAAGGGCCAGCGAAACTTACCGTAGACGTAGTTCTGCATCATCAGGTTGATGACGATATAGGTCGCCGTATAGGCGATCGACTCATCGACGCTGGCGACGAAGATCTTCAGGTCGAAGAAGATGTGCAGCATGGGCGCGAACATGAAGATCATGCGCGGCACCGGAAAGAACCAGAACGTCATGCTCGACAGGTAGGCGAGCTTCTGGATCGGGTGGAGCCCGCGCTTGAACAGCGGGTTCTTGAGCATCAGGATCTGGAACATGCCCTGGCACCAGCGCGAGCGCTGGCCGATGAAGGCCACCAGCGTGTCGGGCTGCAGGCCGGCGATGAGGGGCGTGTCCACGTAGATGCTGTTCCAGCCGCGCGAATGCAGCTCGAAGGCGGTCTCGCAATCCTCGGTGATCGTGACGCCGGAGAAACCGCCGGCCTCGTCCAGCGCGCGCCGGCGCAGGAGAGCGGCCGACCCGCAGAAGAACGACCCGTTCCACTTGTCGAGGCCGCGCTGCGTCACCGAGTAGAACATTTCGTTCTCGGAGGGCATGCGGTCGAAGGTGCGCAGGTTCCGCTCGATCGGGTCCGGATTGAGGAAGGCGTGCGGGGTCTGAACCAGAAACAGGCGCGGGTCGGCCGCGAAATGGCCGATCGTCTCCCGCAGGAAGGAGCGGAACGGCACGTGGTCGGCATCGAGGACGACGATGATCTCGCCCTGCGAATGCTTGAGACCGTTATTGAGGTTGCCGGCCTTGGCGTGCTGGTTGCGCGGCCGGGTCAGATAGGTGACGCCGAGCGCCTTGCACAGGGATTGAAGCTCGCTGCGCCGCTGTATCGCCTCCTGCGCTTTCGCGGGGTCGGGATCGGCGCATTTCTGGTCGGTGCCGCCGTCATCGAGCAGCCAGACATGGAGCTTGTGGGCCGGGTAGTCGATGAGCTTGGCGGCGGACAGGGTCGTGGAGAGAATTCCCGCATCCTCGTTGTAGCTCGGAACGAAGATGTCGACGGTGGGCAGGTCCTCGGGCGGGCCCAGGGGCGGCGTGGCGCGGCGAAGCGGATCGGCGTTGATGATGAGGCTGATGAAGAGGATGAAGACGCAGTAGAGTTCGCCCAGCAGCAGGACGAGGCCGAACCCGAAGCTCACTGGATCGGACGGGGACGGCAACGTGTTCGTGACGCGCCAGAACATGTAGCGCAGGACCACGAGGCTCCCGAGAGCCAGGAAGACGAACCGCGCCGGCGGATTGTCGAAGAAAATCCATAGGATGCTCATCGCCACCATGGCGCACAGGCTCATCGCGAGCTGATCCTGCGTGCTGATCGGCTGACTCAGCAGAGCGAGAACGGCGACCGCGGACACCATCCACACGATCCAGCGCAATGCAGATCTCAAAACGAGTATCCCTTTGGGGGCGGGCAATCGGTCGGCACAAGCAATTATCGCGCGGGTGCATGAAGCTGTCGTGAGGAAGAATGCTTAACTTCCAGCATCCGACATCCACGGCAGCGTCAGGCATCGGACTCGGCCATTTTGCGGCCAACCGGTTGCGATTGTCTTGCTACGCTGAAAATCGAGAAATCTCGGTCTTAATATGTCGTTTAGGATGCAATTGGGCGGTTGCGACGCCGAAAAAGCGCGGAATGGTGTGACGCGTCGAAACGAAGCACGGCAGGCACGGCCTCAGAACGCGGCCCGGGCCTCCACACTGGAATAGTAGCCGCTGCCCTGGATCCGGTCCTTCACGTAGCCGACGCCAACGGCCATCTTGATCGGGCCGATGGAGAAGCCGGTGACATGGGCGCCGATGCGGTACTGGCTGAAGAAATTGTCGCCCAGGACCATGGCCTCGGGCCCGATATAGATTCCATCGGCGACCATGTAGCCGGCGCGGAAGCGCGTGTAATAGGCGCTGAACTGCGTCGAGTAGGAGCCATAGGCCGAGACCATGGTGTTCTCGGTGGGCCGAGCGTAGAAATTCGCGGCGAGCTTGGCCCCGACTCCGGTTCCGATCACGGGGTTGTCCGGGTCGAGAATCGAGAGCTGGTTGCTTCTCACGTTGAAGCCGACGAAGCCGGCCAAGGCCGCGTCGCGCCAGATCCACTCGTAGCCGGCGCTGAGCGCGCCTTCCTGCTGGTAGCCGTTGACCCGCTGGGCGACGCCCTGGCCGGGATAGCTGTAGGTTCCGGCGACCGCCTCGACGCGAATACGCGGGCCGCTCTGAAGCAGAGTGCCTTCCGTGGCAAACGTCCCCGTCACCGAACCGAAGGCCGAACTGTTCGAGGTGACAGCCGCCGAGGCATCCACGGCCGTCGTCCAGGCGTCGTCCCGCGCCACGGGCTCGGCGCCCGTGTACCAATCCGCCGCCTGAGCCGACATCCCGACGAGCAAAGCGGGGACGAGGACAGTAGCGAGAGTTGCAAAGCACTTCATGGGGGCACGACCCTGTTGTCCCGGCGCGCCCGGATGCATCCCTCAACGGGTACCGTTACCATCGGCGCGAATTCTTTTATGTTCCGTCAACGTTAACTGAGAGCTAACGGCGGCCGGGAAGCCACCATTCTTCGTAAGCTTGCTGGAAACTTACTCAGAGACGCGCGATCTTGTGTCGCAACGGGACGAGAACGCTCAAGCCAATACGTCCGTGACAGGCCGGCTCATCCCGTGACGGGCGCGCGGCGACATCCGAGGCGGATGCCGCGATCATCGATCGCGATCCGAGGATCGTCGGCCGGCGGGACGTGCGTCCCACGCCAGTCCAGCCACGAAGCCGCGATTGTCGGTCCGAGCTCGCGGGACGAGGCGTCCCGCGCCTTCTCAGGCCGCGACCGCCGCGTTCTTGCGGGCGGCCTCGCGCATGACCGCCGCCAGGGCCGGATAGCGGAATGGCTTCTCGATATGCAGGAACGCGCGGGCGCTCGCTGGCAACTGCCCCCCCGGGCTCGCGAGAATGACGCGGATCTGGGGATGGCGGTTGGTCATGGTCACGGCCAATTGGAGACCGCTCACCACGGGCATGGCCCAATCGGCGATCATGACATCGAAGGTCGCCGCTTCGTCGACGAGGGCCAGGGCATGCTCGGCTGAGCCCGCCTGGACGACATCGTGGCCGAGATCGGTGAGGGCATCGGCGAAGCTCTGGCGCACGAGGCTGTCGCTGTCGACGAGGAGCACCCGAAGGGCGGGCATCTGCGCGCCGGCTTCCTGCGCCTCGGTTTCGGAGGGCGCATCCCCGGCGCGGAGCCAGACTTCCGCGAGAAAGCCGGTGGCACTGCTGCCATCCGCCAGAAGTCTGAAACCACCTCCGACCTGGGTGAGGAGAGCAGCCACCGCCTTGGTCGCCTCGCTGTCGCTGGAGGGTATGGTCGTGGCATGGCGACCTGGCGTGCCGCTGGCCAGGATGATCCGCACGTAACGGCCGGAGGCGAGTGCGATCCCCTCGTCGTCGGAGAGCACCTTCTCGTCGGCACCGATGGCGAACCCTTCCGAGCCGATGTCGCGGACATGGAAGGCGAGGTTGAGAAGGACGGCCTCCAGAACCTTCTCGCTGCACAGGACCTTGGCGAGGCCCGGACGGATCCGGGTCTCCACCGAGGTCTGGTGCAGCACGTTGGCGCCCAGGAACGGGACGAAGGCGGTCAGCGTCACGGCCACGTCGGTTTCCTGCAGGCCGGAATCGTCGCGGCGCACGAAGTTGACGAGGCGCCGGGTCAGGCTCGATCCGCGTTGGGCGCCCGCCAGGGCGGCATCGATCAGGCGTGCCTGGTTCGAGGGAAGATCATGACGCCGTTGAAGGGTCGCCAGATTGGCGATGACCACGGTGAGCACGTTGTTGAAGTCGTGGATCACCCCATCCACCACCTTGCGCAGGACGGTACCGGTCCGGGATTCCACGGGACCATCGGTCTCCCGGCGACGCCGCTCGACCGGAGACGCGCTGCCCTCCGCCTCCGCGCCACCGACGAAATTCGGGTCCTTGACGGTCTCGCCGACGAATTCGCGGCTCAGCGCGTGCAGGATCGTGGGCTTGGCCGACTGCGTCTCGTCCTCGGCACGGATGAAACGGACGAAGAGGCGCCGCTGGCCATTCTCCGCCAGACTTCCGGTGGTGCGCAGGACGACGTCATGCGGGCCGGGCTGGTCCAGCGCCGACCGCATCGTGAAATCCATCAGATCGCGATCGTCCGGGGCGATTCCGCTCTTGAGATCGGTGAGGGCGACGGCGCGGTCCGGAACCGCATGGTTCGCGTGCGTGGCGGGGTCGCTCCAGGTGACACTGCCGGCCTCGGTGTCGATCTCCCAATAGGTCCAGCCCGACATGGATTCGAAGGTGCGGAAGCGCTCCCGGATGCGCGAGAGGGCCGAGCGCGTCTCTTGGAGTGCGCGGACACCGCTGCGCTCCCGTGCCACGAGGCGCTCTTCGTGTTCCGACAATTCCGCGATACGCGAGGGCGACGAGACGCCCTGCTCGCTCTCGCCGATCAGCTTGAGCCGCCGCACGATGCGATCGCCGACGATCCAGCCGCCGCAGGCCGTCAAAAGACAGACGGCCAGCCACAGCACCACGCTCCCGTTATCGGGAAGGGAGGCCTCGATGCTCCGCGGCGCTCCGGCATTCGTCACGCGTGCGACAGCGAGCCAGCCCGAGGGGGCGAGATCACGAAATCCTGCGCTCGGCGTCGCCTGTTCCACGACCTCCCGGGCACCAGAAGCCTGTTGGGCCATGAGGCCCGAACTCGGCCGCGCATCGGGAGCGAGAATGGACAGGCCCATGACGCCGTTCGTCACGGGGCCGCTCGCCGTGGCAGAGGCGGCCAGCACCCTGTCCTGAATCTCGCCGATCCACGCCTCGTTCAGGCGGGCGACGAGAATGCCCTCTCCGCCGGCCGCAGGGCCCGGAACCGGCAGCGCGATGTCGAACACCGTCCGCCCGTTCGCCCCCGGAGACGGCACGGCGACGATGGCTTGGGAGGCCCTGGCGCGCAGGAACCAGGACCGGCCGGATACGTCCCGGCCGAAACCGAGATCGTTGCCGGCGACCTTCACGCGGCCATTCGGGCCCACCAGGTTGAGTTCGGCATAATCGGGACGCAACCTGAGCCATGCGCTCAGCACCGGCTGAAGCTCATCCGCATCGAGGCGCTGGGACGTCTGCTTCAGGGTGACGGCGAGCGTCTTGAGATCCTGGACGACGTCGTAGACCCCGCGATCGAGGGCGGCGGCGAAGCGCTGGGAGGCTTGGGCGGCCTCCAGCGGCTTGCGCGCCTCATCACGGCTCAGGTTGGAGACCGCGAGACTGCCCGAAACGACGAGGATGCCCACGAGCGCTGATGCTCCGGCCACCACGGCATAGAGCGATTTCATCGACATCAGGCTCAGGCTGAGCTTCTTCATCTCATCTCACGCTGATCGTTCTCGGCGTCACGCCGGGACCGCGTTCCTGACCGTCGGGGAGACATCAGACAGACAGATCAGCATTAAAAACTCTTTAAGCGCGGCGCTTAGCGGGTTGCAATCGTTCAGTGTTCCCAAGCGGAACCGGGCCGTTCCCCGCCCGCACGCGCCACGTCCCCCATCCGGCCCGGCCGTCGGCCGCGGTCCGACGGTCCGCCGCTTATCTAACGCCCCTTGGGGTGTCGCCGTCAGGTGGCGACAGGGCGCACCTCATAAGCGGACGGCGTTCCGCAGGCCCGGCAGAAGCGCTCGAAGGTGCTCTTGCGGTGGTCGCAGGTCGGGCAGCGTTCGAAGGCGCCGAGGCCGCAATGAGGGCAGAAGTTCAGGTTCGGGTCGTCGAGGGCGATCGGCCGTTCGCAGCCCGGGCAGGCCTTCTTGGCGAGCCGCTCCAACGCCTGATCCGTGGCGATTTCGCCCCGGCGCTCCTCGGTCGGTCGTGTTTCCGCCAGCTTCTGCCGCTCGTTATAGGATTGCAGGGCACCGATCGCCGCACGGCCGGCGACGAGGGTCACGAGGACGCCGACGCCGTATTGCACGTAGCCGCCATAGCTCGGCAGATACGGAACGAGCTCGACGAAGAACGCGAAGGTCGCCGCAAAGGCGAAGCCCCAGACGAAGGGCCAGTTGCGGCCCCGCCGCCGCTTCAGCAACAGCCACCCGGCCAGCCCCAGCAGCGGCAGGGTCAAGGCGAGGCGATATCCGAAGACGCGTAGCTCCTGCTCCCGCTCGACGGCGTCGAGCTTGACCTGAGCCGCAGCGCGCAGGTCGCTCTCCGCTTGCGTCAGCGGTTCTTCCTGCTCGGAAAGGGCGAGCCGCGCCTTCGCCAGCCCTTCCAGCCGCTCCTCGATGGTCCGTTCCGCCCCCTTCAGCGCATCGAGCGCCTGCGTGCGCGCGATGAGGTCCGGATCCTGGTCGACGCGCTGCGTGGCGTCGCGGGTCTTCAGCCAATTGGCGAAGGTCTCGCGCGCAGCCTCCGAGGCCGAACGCGCGGCATCGAGGGCGAGCTGCTCCTGCTCCGTCCGGCGCCGAATGTCGTCCTGCTCCCGCCGGATCCGCTTGAGGGACTCGGCCGCCGCGCCATCGGCCGGTCCGTCGAGGAACTGTTCGAGGGTATAGCGGTGCTCGACCTGGGGCAGGTCACCGACGATGAGGGCGCCAAGGCCGATCAGGAACCAGCCGAAGAGGAGGGCGATGAGCCAAAGCCCGAGCGTCAACCAGCGTTCGGACAATCTTCGGCTGGACCGCATGTCGTGACCCCTGTCGATGGCCCCGCCCCCGCCTCGGATTCACGAGGTCGAGGCCGTCTCGCGCAACCCCCGAAGGGGCCGATATCGCGAGCTGGGCCATAAAGCTGACGGGTGTACCCGCCTTCGCTCCGCGCGAACAGGTGCGTGCCGGCCATCTGCGGATGAGAGAACAGGGCGAGGCGTAAAACTAGAAACCGCGAGGATGGGCAAAGCCATTACCTCTCCAGACGGCGAGTGAAGGCAGCTTCAATGACCCTAAGCTGTTCTTCGTGTTATGATCCGTTTTATCAGATGGCCTTTTATGAAGGCTTCAGCTCGATCAGTTTCCGGCCAATATTATACAGCCTCTTGTCGTCCTCCTGGGCACACCGCGCTAGGTTTGCAAGCTTATGGCTGTCGCGCTGGCCCATTTTAAACGCTTCGATCACGTGCCCTATTTCTTTTGCATCGCCCTTGCTGAAGGCCTCCCACAACTCAGCGCGACCTTTTACATCCTGTCCTTGGTTCAGGCTCCAGTTCAGGTCGTCTTTAACTGATTTCCAGTTTGCAGACATTATTTCCTCCCTTGCCCCGTGCGGGACGAGAAAGAGGATACGCTTCTTTTTATCATCGTCGAGCAAATCCGCATGGGCGGCCTTGCTCGCGGGATCGCGGTCAAGCTGCCTCCTGCTAGGGAGGCTGGATGACGTATCGCCGGTTATCGCTAGTCCTCCATACTGCATTCACACGCTCGTCCGCGCATGGAAGGCAAACGGATGGGCTACGACAGCCCGCGACACGGCGAGTGGTCGTAGCCCATCCGTGACGGCGGCCACGCGGTGGTATGGCCGACGCCACGGATCTGGTTGCGGGAAAGCCTTCTCAGGAGAATGAGCCGAAACTCTCAAAAACCGACGGAGACACAGCTCTCACATATGGAGCCGGAGGTGCCGACGTAGGCTGGATCGTCCCGTTATTAGTGGTTGGCTCTCTACGCCCAATGTCGGTCAAGGAGCTAGAGCCGAGCACCACTGGTTCCAAGGTTGCGGGCGTAGCAAGACGACCACGTTCAATGTGATTGTACATTTGTCAGGCCCATCTGGACGCGTTGAATTGGGAGAAGTGAGCTTAGAATGCGCTGCGAGCGGGCGTGTTCCGGCTGGTATGCCTGGGTCTGGTGTCGCACCGTCACATGGTCAAGCTTCAATCTACTGCCCACTAAGAGATGGTCCGCCCGAAGTCCCACCGGTGCCGGGCGGGCTGCTGGTGAGCGTGCCGCCGATATTCACGTCCGGCGTGCTGCCAGGAACGGAAGCCGGGCTCGGATTGCCCGGAATAGCATCGGCAGGACGGCCCCTCGCACCGCTTGCCCGCGGCACCGGACCCGGCTCCATGGATGGTGTCATGACGCCAGTGTTCCCAGCCCCGCCGGTGGGAGCCAGCTGCTCGGCGAAAGCCGGCGCGGTCAAAAGGACAGCCAGCGTAGTCGTGAGAGCGAGTTTCGTGAGGGTCATGTGTCCGTCCGTGCGGCTGAAGTCGATCAGCAACGGCCGGCGGTTCGGAAGGTTCGGCGCCGCTTCGACGAGAGAGCCGCAGGCTGCCCTCGCCGCGGACACCGACAAATCAATGTCGAGCGCCGTGTGCTTCTCATCGGCGGCACCGACGCGGCCGGTATCGCCGATACGGAGCGCCGCTGCCGCGAAGCCGAGGGCGCCGCCGTCGGCGGCCTTGGCGGAACACGACGTTGTCGTCGCGCGCAAGCGGCCCGGCGTGATGGGCATCCTTCTCAACGACGGCAAGGAATGCACGGAACAGGTCGGCATCCGTCCCGCCATCCGGGCGAGCGACGTCGCGACGACGCTTCGACTGACCCTGGCCGGGGCGGGCACCTCCCGAGCCTCATCGCCGCCCGTGACGTCGAAGGGGGCCTGCTCGTCCGGGTTCGCGGACCGTGGGCCACCACGGGCGGGGCATCGAGGACAGTGAGTCTGGCGGGACGGAATTTGCCGGAACGCGTACGCCTGTTCCCCGAACATGTGCGCACCGAAATCTCGAAGCGGTTTTCCTTGGAATCCACGCAGCGATAGAAGATCCGGGCAGCGAGTTTCTCACGGAAGCCTCTCGTCGCCCTCGCGTGCGGACGAGCCCCCGACTCCTCTGCGGGGAATGCGACGCGCCCATACGTGGAAACCCGACGCTCGGTACCAGCTTCGAAGCTTCTTATTGGTCGGAAGAGGGACCGTCCGCTCCAGAGGGGAAGTATCGAGGAGAACCGTTCATCCAGAAGCGATGAGTTCGAGGGCTCATCGCTCATGTCACATCTGCCGACCCAGTCTCGTCTTTGTGGCATGACGCGCGTTTCTTGATCCTAACGAGCCAGATGCAAGCGCGTCCCACGAAAGGGATGACGATGACGACTGCAGTGACAACCAATATCGGACGAACCGATCCCGGATATGCTGGCGCTCCACCTGTGGGGGCTGAGGAGTTGGTGCCCTCGCGCTACGCAGTGCGGATCGGTGAGATCGACGTGCTGGTCGTCAGCGACGGAGTGCTGCCGCTCCCGACCAAGATGTTGGGACACAACGTCGAGGCGGCCGAGAGGGCGACTTGGCTGAGCGACATGTTCCTGCCGCCGGACGCGTTCGACTGGTCGCTGAACGTGGTGGTTGTCCGCAGTGGCGGCCAGACCATTCTCATCGACGCCGGATTGGGGCTGGACCCGAACCTCAACCTGCCGCGGGCCGGGCAACTGGTCAGGCGATTGGAGGCCGCCGGTATTGATCTGGCGTCCGTGACCGACGTGGTGCTGACCCATATGCACATGGACCATGTCGGCGGGCTCCTCGTCGAGGGAGTGAAGGAGCGGCTGCGCCCGGACCTGCGGATCCATGTGGCGGCCGCCGAGGTCAAATTCTGGGAAGCGCCCGACTTTACTCATGTCGACATGCCACAGGGGTTCCCGGACGCGCTTCGGGCGGCCGCCAAGCGGTTCGCGCAGGAGTACCGCAGCCAGTTGCGGCTGTTCGATGAAGAGCACGAGGTCGCGCCGGGGGTGGTCGTCCATCGCACCGGTGGCCACACTCCCGGGCACAGCGTGGTCCGCCTGGCATCCGGCGGCGACCGGCTGACATTCGCCGGCGACGCCGTGTTCACGGTCGGGTTCGAGCACCCAGACTGGCACAACGGCTTCGAACACGATCCCGAGGAGGCGGCTCGCGTTCGCGTCAGGCTTCTGCGGGAGCTGGCGGCGACCGGTGAGCAGTTGATCGCCACGCACCTGCCGTTCCCGTCGGTCGGTCGGGTCGCGGTCGATGGCGACGCCTTTCGGTGGGTTCCCGTGTTCTGGGACTACTGAAGGCATGGGGTCAGTGCCGACCCGGTCGTCCGTTGGAACCATGGTTCGCGCACGCATGATCCATCCGCAATGGCCGCTCCTCGGGATCCGTCCCGAGGAGCGGTTTCCATGGGATCACGCCGTCCCGGCACGCCCGAACCGGGACGGCTTTTCTCCGAGGCCGCGCCCGTCGCGAGCATCCCACATGGCGAGCCCTCGCCGGTCCCAAGTCGGACGCATCGATCGTCCGCGCCGATGTCACACCGCGAGGGGCATTCCTCGTCATGACGGCGACCGGTCCCGATGGGACTGGAGACAAGATGGAGCGTCACATGAAGATCGTCGTCATCGGCGGCACGGGGCTGATCGGCTCGCAGGTCGTCACCATTCTCAAAGCCGCCGGCCACCAGGTCCTTGCGGCCTCGCCGAATACCGGCGTCAACGCCGTCACGGGCGAAGGCCTCGCGGAGGCGTTGCGGGGCGCCGGCGTGGTGGTCGACGTCGCCAACTCACCGTCCTTCGCCGACGAGGCGGCGATGGACTTCTTCGTTCATGCCGGACGGAACCTCGCGGAGGCCGAGAAGAATGCCGGCGTCTCCCACCATGTCGCGCTCTCGGTCGTCGGGACCGAACTCCTGCTCGACAGCGGCTACTTCCGAGCCAAGCTCGCCCAGGAAGAACTGATCGCCTCGGCGGGCGTGCCGTGGACGCTTGTCCGTGCCACGCAGTTCTTCGAATTCGTTGCGGCGATTGCGGAGGCCGCCATCGTCGACGGCGTTGCGCGCGTCACCTCCGCGTCGATCCAGCCGATCGCATCGGCCGATGTGGCCGCGAAGGTCGCCGAGTTTGCCCTGGCGCCACCCCGGAACGGCATGATCGAGATCGCCGGCCCTGACCGGCTGCCGATGGCCGAATTGGTGAAGCATCACTTCGACGGCATCGGCGAGACACGCGACGTCATCACGGACGACACCGCACCGTATTTCGGGGTGGTCCTTGGAGGGCCTTGGCTGACGCCCACCGGGGACGCGTGGCTTTCGCAGCGGCGCTACGGCGACTGGCTGGCGGCGCAGCCGAAGCGCGTGGCCTGAGGCTCCCCGCCGGTGGATGCGGCCTATATCTCAGCGCTGTCCGCGCTTGCGGGGTCGGCCATCGGCGCGATGGCCTCCTTCGCGACCACATGGTTGACGCAGCACAGCCAGGAGCGCGCGACGCTCCTGGTGCAGGATCGCGCGCGACGGGAGGCACTCTACGGCGAGTTCATCCGCGAGGCCTCGACCCTGTTCGGCGACGCCTTCGAGCATGACCTCGACGACCCGGCCAAGCTGGTCAACCTCTATGCCATCGTGAACAAGATCCGGCTCTTCGGAGAGCCGGAGACACTCGAAGAGGCCGAGCGTGTCATGCAGCGCATCGGCGAGACCTATTTCGCTCCCAACAAGGATCTCGCCGCCTTCTCGGACATCCGCCATGCCAGGGACCTCGATCCGCTCTGCGCGTTCTCGATCGTCTGCCGCAGGGAACTGGCAATCGCCCGCCGTTGAGGCTCAGTGAGACACCGGCGCTCCCAGCATCCCTCCGAACCGCATGGCCATCCTCTGGAGCTTGTCCGGATTGCGGGTGAAGTAGATGCCGACGATCAGTCCGGCCTGAATATCCAGGGCGACGGTCTGGAGCATTCCGCCCGGCTCCAGGCTGACATAGCCCGGCAGGCCATCGATCCAGAGGTCCTGCAGCTTTTGGGCATGCTGGATCCACGATTTTCGCGTGGCGCCCTCGAACATGCGCGTGACCTTGTCGATGCCGACGATGGGCCGCGGGAATGCATGCACCTTTCCGCCGCCGTCCGAGTGCACGACGACGGCATCGGCGAGCATGCTGCGCAGGGCCGCGACGTCGCCTGTCGCCGATGCCTCGAAGAAGGCTTTCGCGATCCGCGCACCCTCCTCCCTCTCGACCGGAAAGCGCGGGCGGGCGGACTGCACGTGCTTCCTGGCCCTCGCGGTGAGTTGACGAACCGCCGGCGGCTCACGCCGGAGCGTGACCGCGACGTCCGCGAGCGGGACCGCGAAGACATCGTGCAGGAGAAACGCGGCCCGCTCCAGCGGCGAGAGCCGCTCCAGGGCCAACATCAGCGTGAGTGTCAGGTCGTCGCCCGGGTCTTCGTCCGGGGCCATGGCGACGGGCTCGGGCAACCAGGTCCCGAAATAGGTCTCGCGCCGTACCCGCGCGGATTTCATGACGTCCAGGCAGAGCCGCGTGACCGTGCGTGACAAGAAGGCACCGGCCGAGCCGACCTCGGCATGGTCGACGCGCCGCCAGCGGAGCCAGGCGTCCTGTACGACATCCTCGGCCTCGCCGATGGACCCGAGCATGCGGTAAGCGAGCCGGACGAGCCGCACCCGCTCCTGCTCGAAGACGAGGGTCGGATCGTCAATGGTCGGCATGGCGGAACGACCAGATGCTGAGGGCGACCGCAATAAGCGCAGGAAGTGTCACCGCGGGGAAGTCGCGAGGCAGAACCTCCGGTCCGCAAATGCCGACGGCCACCTCCCAGACATGGAACAGCGCATGGCCCGAGAGCCAGGTCGCACCCATGGTCCAGAGCAGGACACGCGAGCCGGGTCTCACGACACCGTACACAAATCCCGACCCGATCAGCACGAAGATCAGGCCGATATCTCGCAGGAAGTGCTGATTGAACGGGCCTGTCGAGGTCACGCCCGGCACCGCGAAATACCAAGCCTCGGGTGCGGCGAGCATGTAGAGGCCATTGCCGATCAATCCTGCGCCAAGAAGGCCAGCCAGCAGCCGAATAGCTTTGGTCATCGCACTCTCCCCACGTGATTGGTCAGTGTGGGTGACGACGCGCCAAGGCCGGATGTGACATGGGATGGGTCTTATCCCGGCACTTTCATCGGCGCCTTCGGTCTTGCACGGCGCACCTCACTGAATTCGAGTCGGCTGCGCTGATGTTCGAGTGTCGGGAAGTTTGAGCGTGCCGCGAAGAGATTCGGCCGCTGTAGCGCGGGCATGATCGCGTTGGTTTCGACCAGTGATTTCGATCGTTCCTGCGATGTCGGCAGGGGCAATGCGGCATCGAAGCAGTGTCAGGCATCCGGTTGCAAGGACGCCTCACCGCAGCCTGTTTCGACGCACGACGAACGGGCAATGGAGTTGGGCTGGACGGGGATCTGCCTCCGAGAAGTGGGCGCAGGAGGTAAGGCGATGCGTCACTGTATGACATCACTCGGGGGCACACGGAGTAATCGCCGCAAATCCATTTGCGCTCCGTACAATGAGCCTCCTCGGTGAGACGATCGAGGAGCGCATCGATGTCGTAGCTGCGTACGCTCCTTGTATGGCGGCGGATTGATTATTTCATTGTATCAATTCTAATATTGATCACATCACTGCTCTGTGTGAATTGCCTCTTGTGTGTGTATCGGAATTTTGCAATCCGATCCTTTACGCGCATCTGTTCCAGGATGCTTTAACTCGGCACTCGAAATGCTCCGCGTTTCCCGAACGCAGTCCGAACAGGAGTCCCGGCTAGGCATACTTTATCGCACCCATCGCGAGGCACTTTTGCGGTTTCTCGGTCGCAAGGTGGGTGTTCACGAAGCCTCCGATCTCGCGCACGAGACGTTTCTTCGGGTGGCCCACGTCGCCCTGGACGATCCCCCGCTGCAGAACGAACGCGCATTCCTGTTCAAGGTCGCGGCGAACTTGGCGATCGATCATCGGCGAGCCGAGGCACGTCGGGCACGCCTGCTCACCGCGGAGGACATTGCCGCCCATCTCTCGGTGCCGGATGACGCACCGGGACCGGACCGGGATGCGAAGGCACGTGCCGATCTCCGCCGTCTGACACAGGCGCTGTCCGAGTTGCCGCCTCGCCGGGCGACCGCGTTCCGTCTCAGCCGGATCGAGGGCATGAGCCATGCGGCCATAGCCACGCATCTCGGTGTTTCGCTCCGCACGGTCGAATCGGAGGTTCGGATGGCACTGGACCATTGCGCCGAGCGCCTACGGATCGGTCACCATGGACGCTGATTGCGGGGCGGCACGGGCGGAGGCGTCTTCCATCGTAACGGCCCGCAACCGAGGGCCTGTGTTGCAGAGTCATGCCAATAACCGGCGAAGGCTCCGAGCATCCGGTCGGATAGGCTGTCTAAGCCGTCGCTCCGGGAGAGTAGCCCTTGCACGCCACAGTCTGGGAATGCTCTTGCGGCGTGTCCACGAGGAGAAGGCACGAAGGCTATGATGGCCGGGGATCACGACCGGGAACTCGGATCCGGCGACGCGGCGGCCGTCGAACGGGAGGCTCGTGCCTGGATCGTGCGGTTGACGTCCGGGACGGCAACGCATGCCGATGCGGAGGCCCTTACCGCGTGGCGCACGCGGCCCGAGCACGATGCCGCTTTCATCGCGGCCTCAAAGCTGTGGCGCCAAGCCGGTATCGCGCTCCCGAAGCAGGTCGCACCTGCCCTTGTCCGCGAGGCACCGCGTGACATCTCCCGCCGCCGGATACTCCGGGGGGCGGGGCTGGGAATCGCCTCGGCCTCCATCGCCGCGAGTGGGGCTGCCTTCCTGGCGAACTGGCCCGAACTGAGCGCGGATTTCCGAACCGGCACCGGAGAGGTACGGACGATCGATCTGCCGGGAGGGGTCCGGATCGAACTCGATGCCGAAACCGCTCTCGATGCCGGGACGGCTGAACCCGACACTTTCGTCCTGCATGCGGGAGCCGTCGCCGTCACGGTCCCCGCCAATGCGCGTCCGATCTCCCTGACGGTCGGTCCGGCGCATGTGGCCGCGCGTCCCGGGATGGCGACGGAGTTCGTCGTTCGCTGCCGTCCGGCCGAGGGGCTTACCGGCTGGACCGGCGGGACGGACGCCGAACTCTCCTGCATCTCGGGCTCTGTCGAAGTGGTGGCGGAACCGGGCGCGCCGCCGACGGTGCTGGCCGCCGGCCAGGGGGTCGACACGAAGCGTGGGGCGCGGGACATTCATTCCATCGACACGGCGACGACAGCGGCGTGGCGGCGCGGCCTTCTCGTCTTTCGCGACACGCCGTTGTCTCAGGTCGTCGACGATCTCAACCGCTATCGCCCCGGTCGGATCGTGTTGGGCAGTTCGGCGGCCTCCGCCCGGCGGGTGACGGGCATCTTCCACCTGTCGCGTCCGGAGGAGGCACTCACGAACATCCGCACCGCCCTCGCTCTCTCCGAATTCAGGCTCGGCGACCGGCTCGTCATCCTGCGCTGACCCGTCACGGACTTTTC
Organism: Methylobacterium sp. CM6241; assembly: GCF_054817845.1. Taxonomy (NCBI): domain Bacteria; kingdom Pseudomonadati; phylum Pseudomonadota; class Alphaproteobacteria; order Hyphomicrobiales; family Methylobacteriaceae; genus Methylobacterium; species Methylobacterium sp. CM6241. The sequence goes on along the minus strand of NZ_CM139246.1, from coordinate 1,409,073 downwards.
TTGCGGGGTGACGGGCTCCGCAGCGTCTCAGGAATCAGACGGGCGATCACGACCCGTCGCACAGCGGTGGCAAGCCGCCTTGAGACGATGGGGCTGATGACGGTGCGGCGTAGCAGACAAGACCGGGGACGGGACCAGTACCGGATGGCCATTGGATTGAGCGGTCTCGCGACATTGGTCGCCGCCATGCCGGCTCCGGCTTCGGCGGCGATCGAGCATGCCGGCCCGGCTGCAACGATGGGTCGATTACATCTCGTCCAGGCATCGGCACTCATGCCGGCCCAGGACACGGTGATCGACTTCGCTCTTCCCGCCATGCCCCTCGACGAAGCGCTCGCGGCCTATGGCGCGGCCAGTGGCGTTCAGTTGATCTATGACAGCAGCGCCACCCAATATCTGCGCTCGGTCGCGGTCGTCGGACGCTACGACCGTGCCGAAGGGTTGCGGCGGCTCCTGGCCGGCACGGGACTGACGCCCCAGTTCACCGCCGAGCGATCCGCCACCCTCCTGCGCGTGGTGGCACAGGCTGGTATCGTCGCCCCGGATCAGGCCGGGGCCGTTGCCCTCGACATGCTGGAGGTGTCGGGGGAGAACGCCATCGGTCCCGTCCACGGCTATGTCGCCCGCCGCAGCGCAACCGCGACCAAAACCGGAACGCCGATCCTGGAGACCCCTCAGGCCATCAACGTGGTTGGGCGGAAGGAGATCGAGGACCGTCAGGCCCAGAGCGTCAGTCAGGCCCTGCTCTACACGCCCGGCGTGATGAACCAGTACGGCACAGATGTGCGCTATGATTGGCTCTACGTCCGCGGCTTCGTACCGGGCCGCTACCTCGATGGATTGCGGTTGCCCTTCGGAGCCCGGGGCTACTCGCAACCGCGTGTCGAATCCTATGGTCTCGAGCGTGTCGAGTTGCTGAAGGGGCCATCGTCGGGACTGTATGGTCAGAATTCCCCAGGGGGCCTGCTCAACCTCGTGAGCAAGCGCCCGACGGCGACACCTCTGCGTGAAATCCAACTCCAGACCGGTAGTTTCGGGCGTGCGCAAGCCGCCTTCGACCTGTCCGGGCCGATCGATCCTGAAGGCAAGATCCTCTATCGGCTGACCGGTCTGGCCCGCACCACGGGAACGCAGCTCGATTATCTCGAGGAAGACCGCGTCTTCATCGCGCCGAGCCTCACCCTGCGGCCGGATGCCGATACGTCCCTGACGATCCTGTCACAATATCTCAACATCGATTCGCCCGGCGGGGGAGCGCCTCAGGGATTGCCCGCCCTGGGCACACTCTACGCGAACCCGAAGGGCCGCATCCCTACGAAACGCTTCATCGGAGAGCCGAATTACGACCGGTTCAAGCTGCAGCAAGGCTTCATCGGATACGCGTTCGAACATCGCTTCAACGACGTCTGGACCGTCCGGCAGAACCTGCGTTACTCGCATGTCGACGCCAATACCCAGCGTGTGCAGGCAATCGGCCTCGGCGCCGATAACAGCACGCTCTCCCGCTACGCCTGGGCCTTCCCGGAGCGGTCGGACCTGTTCAACATCGACAACCAGGCCGAAGCCCGTTTCTCCACCGGCCCCTTCGCGCATACGCTTCTCCTCGGCGCGGACTACCTGCGCGAGGATGCCCGGTACGATGAGTCCCAGCTCCGGATCGTGCCATCCGTCGACGTGTTCGCCCCGGTCTATGCAGGCACGGTCACGCGTCCCCCGCTCGGTACGCGGATCACCCAGGGACGAAACCAGACCGGACTCTACGCGCAGGACGAGATCCGCTTCGGCGGCTTCCGCCTGACCGTCAGCGGGCGTCAGGATTGGGCCGACGCGGTGACCCGCACGACGAATGCCGCGACCGGCGCACTCACGCGAGTGAAACAGGATGACGCTGCTTTCACGGGCCGCGTCGGGCTGAGCTATCTGCTGGACGGCGGATTGGCCCCTTACATCAGCTACGCCACCTCGTTCCAGCCGACGGCCGGAACGGACCGCGCCGGTCAGCCCTTCGCACCGACGGAGGGTGAGCAGATCGAAGGCGGCATCAAGTTTCAGCCGCCCGGTACGAACCTCCTGATGACGGGAACGGTATTCGATCTGACGCAGAAGAACGTTCTGACACCGGACCCGACGGATTTCCGGTTCAATGCACAGACCGGCGAGGCCCGCGTCCGCGGCGTGGAACTGGAGGTCAAGGCAAGCCTGACCGAGAGTCTCGACCTGATCGCCTCCTACGCCGCCATGAACAGCGAGATCACCAAGGCGAATGCGAACGCGGCCGGGGCAAGCATCATCGGGAACGAACTCCCCTTCGTGCCCCAGCACCAGGCATCGGCTTGGCTCGACTACACGTTCCGAACGGGTGATTGGGCCGGGCTCGGTCTCGGGGCAGGCGTGCGCTACATCGGCGCCTCGGTGGGGGACAACGCCAACCTCTATCATATCCCGGTCGTCACCCTGGTCGACGCGGCCGTTCGGTATGATTTCGGCTACCGCTATCCAGCGCTGAAAGGCGTGGATCTCGCCGTCAATGCGACGAACTTGTTCGATAAGACCTACGTATCGACCTGCATCGCCGCGACCGGCTGCTTCTACGGCAATCGTCAAACCGTGCTGGCGACGCTGCGCTACCGTTGGTGAATGGCTGAAGAGGACTCAGTCCCAAGCGAAACGGTATTGCCGCTTTGCTTGGAACTCATCAAATTTTGCCTGCTGGCTGAATTTGAACATTTTGACGAAAGCGCAAAGATTATCTGCTTTGCGCTATTCGTTTGGCAAATCGCGGTAATCTGCGTTGCTGCACGCGATCATATCGGCATCCCCGCGGCCGAATATCCCTCGCCATTGTTCAATGATGCCTGAACGTTGCAGTCGTTGGCCTGTATAGGAAACGAAGCAGCGAGGAACCATTTCGCACACGATTCGATCGTCGGCGCAGGCCCCGTTTGCGTAGGCCGGCGGGACGTAGGCGACGCCAGCCTTCCCAGACATCGTAATGCGCTGCCACCAAGACAGCGCGACTTAGAAGTCGGTCCGCTCGGTAGTGAAGTACTGGCCATTTTCGACGGTGCTAGGATGCGCCGCCCAACTTGAATATGGGGGTATCCTCCGTAATCGGCACCATTACGCCACGGCCTGCCCCATCTGGTGACCCAAGTACAAAGTTAGCGCGTCAGCGGCCGTGTGACGATGGCGGAGCGAGCGAACGGCGCTGAGCTGCTTGGCTCTGCTGACCAGATGACGACCTCTGGCGCTGGCGGGTGGCAGCCGACCGACTGGTCTGGGCGGATGCTGTTGTAGCGCCTCCGCCATAGCTCGATCACGAGGCTGGCCTCCTTGAATAATTGGCAGATGAATAAGCTGGCAGAACGAGCCCGGGCCGAATTAGGCTGCTGGATGGTTAGCCCAGTCGTCGCAATCATTCTGGACGTCCGCAAGCGGACGCGTCCCCCATAGGCGGCCCTACCGAGCCCTCGCGCCGCGGCTAGAGCTGCGCCCGACCACGTTGGGTCGGGACACATCTCTAAGCCTCTGTTTGCCGCGCTCTTTTTCGCCGAACCGGCATCCACTTCGGCGGAGAGCGCTCTAGACCGTAACGACGATCTTTCCGATCTGCTCGTTGCTTTCCATGAACCGATGCGCCTCGGCGATGCCATCGAGTTTGAAGGTTTTCGCGATGACTGGCTTGAGTGCCCCTGACGCGAGGCCCTCGACGATATACACTTTGGCCTTCCGAAGACGCTCCGGGTCCTGGGTGATCTCGAAGAGTTGGTAGCCGCGCACGGTGAGGTTCTTGCCGAGCAGCGACAGGACCGGGATCGTGATGGGCGTGGTGTCGAGCGCGCCGTACTGAAAGAAGATCCCGAGGGAGCTCAACGCCTCAAGGATCTTGCCGACCTCCGGTCCGCCGGCCGGGTCGAAGGCGACGCGAGCGCCCTTGCCGTCCGTGATCCGCCTCACCTCGGCGACGAGGTCCTGCTCCTCCGTGGCGATGACATGGGCGGCACCATGGGCCAGGAGTTCGTCGCGCTTGTTGCTGCGCCGGGTCAACGCAACGGGGATGGCGCCAAGCGCCTTTGTGATCTGAATGGCGGCGAGCCCGACGCTGCTGGACGCAGCGCGGATCAACACCGTCTCGCCGGCCTTCACGTCCGCGATGTCGATCAGCGCACCGTAGGCGGTCGTAAACATCATCCAGGCAGCGGCCGCCTCCTCCCAGGACAGCGTCTCCGGGTGCTTCACGACACCGGTGGCCGGTGCGTTCACGAGTTCGCCGTGCAGGCCGTACTCCCCCAGCATGAAGCAGGGAATTACGCTGACGGCATCGCCCACCGCGAGGCCATCGACGTCCGGTCCGAGAGCTTCGACGGTGCCGGCGGCCTCGTACCCGAGGATGGCCGGGAAGGTCGGCTCGGTGACGTACTGGCCGGTCCGGAACATCACCTCGGCGCGGTTCAAACCCATCGCCTTGACCCGGATCTGGACCTCGCCGGCCTTCGGCGCCGGTACCGCCACATCCTCGACCTTGAGGACCTCGGGGCCCCCGATTTCATGGAAGCGTACGATGCGCGTCATGGGTTGTTTCCTGTCGTGGGCGCCATTCCCGCGGATCGGGGATGGGCTGGTGTCTCGAACCTAAGGATGGGCGACTGCTGCAATAACCTGCTAGTTTCTGCGCGCGGTGATGAATGAAAGTGAACAATGCGCGCGAGCGAGCTCGGTGAGATGTCGACCTTCCTGGCAGTCGCCAAGCATCGCAGCTTCCGGAAAGCCGCAACCGAGCGCGGCGTCGCTTCCTCCGCTGTCAGCCATGCAATCCGCAGCCTCGAGGAACGCATAGGCGTTCGGTTGCTACAGCGCACGACCCGATCCGTTGCTTTGACCGACGCAGGCGAACGCTTTCTCGCCGAACTCGCACCCGCCTTCGACCAGATCGCGAGGGCTCAGGAGAGCCTGAACACCTTCCGGGAGACGCCGTTCGGCATGGTCAGGATCAACCTGCCCACCTCGATTGCCCCCTTCCTGCTGCGCGACGTCCTGGTTCCGCTGACCGAAGGAAATCCGGGTCTGCACCTCGACGTCGTGTCCACAGACCGCTTGGTCGACATCGTCGAGGAAGGTTTTGACGCCGGCATCCGGTTCGGCGAAGTGCTATCCCGCGACATGGTTGCCATCCGGATTGGCCCGGTGCAGCGTCTCGTCGTGGTGGCTTCGCCGGATTACTTAAGCAAAAACTCTCGTCCAGAGCATCCACGGGACCTCGCACGGCATACCGGCATCCGATACCGCTTCCCCAGTGGCAAAATCTTCAACTGGCGGTTCGAGCGCGACGGCGAGGCCATCGAGGTCGAGGTCGATGGTCCTATCACCCTCGACGACCAGCAACTGATGATCGAGGTGGCCGCCAAGGGAGGCGGCCTCGCCTACGTCTGGGAGGATCGCGCCAAGCCGCACCTCGACGCCGGGACGCTGGTCCTGTGCCTGGAGGAATGGTGCCCCGTGAAGGAAGACTTGTTTCTCTACTATCCGAGCCGGCGGCATGTCTCCGGAGGTCTTAGGGTCTTGATCGACCGCATGCGGATCTGATCGAACGATAGCCGACTGACGGCAAACCACCCGACCTTACCGTTGAGCGAACCGGCGGTTGGTGATTGAAAACAACAACACCCCGCCCAAGCTGGTGACGTTGACCACCTGAGTTACCGTAGCCTTTGCCTTACGGCCAAACGCATCAGCCCTGCCCCTTGAAGACGAGGCTTTTCTCATATCGGGGATCTGTCCTGCTGACGCCGGAGACAGTCGTGCGATGCACCGGAGAGGTGACGCGAAGCTCTTTCTTTCTCGTGCTTCTTTCAAGTCCCGAGCATGTCCGCCTCTGCCCTGCCCACGGCCGCTGCCTGTTGCTGCGCGACGGCCCTGTCGGATCTGCGCTTGAGACGGAGGCCGATGGCAATGACGAGGGTAGCGCCGAGCACACCTATCGCGTGCGGGACCAAGCCCTGCAGGGTTGAGGGCATGAGCGCGACCATGTGCTCTTGAACGAGCCGATCCGTCGCGATCATCTCGCCGGCCACCCAACCCAACAGCCCGCCGCCGAACCAAATCAGGATCGGGAACCGGTCGATCAGCCGGGTGATCAGGCTGGCGCCGACCACAAGCAGCGGTACCGAGAGAGCCAGGCCGATGATGAAGAGTTCGTCGTGTCCCTTGGCGGCGCCCGCCACAGCGACGACGTTGTCGAAGCTCATCACGGCGTCGGCCACCACGATGGTCCAGATCGCCTTGGGCAGGCTGGAATGCTCCTTGATGGCGCTCTCATCTTCCTCCTCGCCGCGCACGAGCTTGACCGCGATATGCAGCAGGATGAGGCCACCGGCCACCTTCAGCAGGGGCACCGCCAGCAACTGCGAGATGATGACGGCGAAGACGATCCGCAGCAGAGCCGCCGCGAAAGCGCCCGCGAACACGCCGATCCGCCGCTGCCGCTCGGGCAGGCCGCGGCAGGCCATGGCAATGACCACCGCATTGTCGCCCGACAGGATGATGTCGATCCAGACGATCTGCAGGAGCGACAACAGGAAGGAGGAGGTGAGGTAGGATTCCACGTCGAAAACGCCTCTGCTGCTCCGGCTCGGCGAAGCGATCGAGCACTCGGCAGGTGCCCATTGTCCCGCCTGCACATGCGCAGACGGGCACCTCGGATTGTCGGCAGAGCCGGCAATCCCCCCAAGGAGATACCGGCTCTGATCGCGGGTTCAGGGATTGGCTTCGACGGCGGAGCGGAGCACGGGGGTCCACCGCGCCACCTCGCGTTCGACAAGCGCCTGCAGAGCGTCCGGGCCGGCCTCGGCATCCTTCGGCACCGTGCCGCCGAGATCGAGGATGCGCTTCGTCGTGCCCGGGTCCTTGAGCGCCGTCTCGAGAGCCGCCACGAGTTTGGCCCGGACATCCGCCGGCAGGCCTTTCGGCGCGAACACGGCGTTCCAGGCGCTGACCTCGTAGCCGGGCAGGCCGGCCTCCTTCGTCGTCGGCACGTCGGGCAGGCTCGGGGAGCGCTCGGGCGTCGCGATGGCATAGGCCTTGATCGTGCCGCCGGCGATCTGCGGGGCGACGTTGACGATCTGATCCGTCATGAAGTCGACCTGGTTCGCCATCAGGTCGTTCAGCGCAGGCCCCGTGCCGCGATAGACGACGAGCGTGGGTTTGGCGCCGGTGAGCGAGTTGAACAGCACGCCCGCCGAATGCGAGACCGAGCCGACGCCCGCATGGGCCTGGTTTATCGAGGGGCCGCCCGCCTTGATCGCCTCGATGAAGCTTTTGAGATCCTGCGCCGGGAAGCCCTTCTTGGCGACGATGACGATCGGCGTGCCGGCGGCGAGGCCGATGGGATCGAAGCTCTTGGCCGGATCGTATTTCAGGCCTTTGAACAGGGCCGGTGCCGCGCCGTGCGTACCCATGTGGCCCATCATGATGGTGTAGCCGTCGGGCAAGGCCTGTGATGCACGGGTGATGCCGGTGGTGCCGCCGGCTCCGGTGACGTTCTCGACAACGACCTGCTGGCCGAGCGCGCGGGACATGGGTTCGGCGACGATCCGCGCCACCACGTCGGTCGGTCCACCGGCCGCGAAAGGCACCACCATGGTGATCGGACGCTGGGGATAGGTATCGGCTGCAGCGCTGACGGCGGCGAGCGCCGACAGGAGGCCGATGGCGAGAGCCCTTCTCATGTTCCTCATCCTTTTCGTTTCTGGTTATCGTGTCCGCCGTCGAAGGACGCCGGGGCGTCCGCTCCGTCAGGCCTCCGTGAACACCTCGTCGCGGCTTCGCCGCAGCGACGGCAGCAGCGCCGCCGCCAGGATGGTGAAGGCGACGAGGAACAGCACCGCGCTGACCGGGCGCTCGAGGAACACCAGGGCGTCGCCGCGCGACAGGGTGAGGGCACGGCGCAGGTATTCCTCCATCAGCTTGCCCAGGACGAAGCCGAGTAGCAGCGGCGCGGGCTCGAAGCCGAACTTGATCAGCCCGTATCCGAACACTCCGAAGGCCGCGATCAGCATCACGTCGGTGGGCAGCGAGTTGATCGAGTAGATGCCGATCGAGCAAAACATCAGGATCGCGGGGAACATCAGCCGGTAGGGCACCTTCAGCAGGCGCACCCAGATGCCGACGAGGGGCAGGTTGATGACGAGGAGCATGAGGTTGCCGATCCACATCGACGCGATCATGCCCCAGAACAGGTTGGGGTTCTTGGTCATCACGCCGGGGCCCGGAACGATGCCGTGGATCGTCATCGCGCCGACCATCAGCGCCATCACGGCGTTCGGCGGAATGCCGAGGGTAAGGAGCGGGATGAAGGCCGTCTGAGCTCCGGCATTGTTGGCGCTCTCCGGACCAGCGACCCCTTCGATGGCGCCGCGCCCGAAACGGCTCGGATCGCGAGCGAGCCGCTTCTCGATCGTGTAGGAGGCGAAGGGGCCGAGGACGGCGCCATTGCCGGGCAGGATGCCCAGGATCGACCCGATCGCCGTCCCGCGCAGAGCCGAGGGTGCGGCCTGCCGAAGGTCCGCGAGACTGGGCAGCAGGCGGCCGATCCGCGCCCGGGCGATCTCACGGGTCTCGGTCTGGTCGAGGTTACGCAGGATCTCGGCGACCCCGAACAGGCCCATCGCCAGGACCGAGAAATCGACGCCGTCAGTGAGGAAGACGAGGCCGAAGGTCATGCGCTCCTGGCCGGTCTCGAGGTCGGTGCCCACGGCGGCGAGCAGGATTCCGACCAGGATCATGGCCACGGCCTTGAGCACGGAGCCGTGTGCGAGGACGACGGCGAAGGCGAGCCCCATCACCATCAGGGCGAAGTACTCCGCGGGCCCGAAGATCAGCGCGAGGCGCGTCAGCGGTGCGCCGAGCGCCGCGATCAGCAGCGTGGCGACGGTGCCGGCAAAGAACGAGCCGATGGCGGCGATGCCGAGGGCTACTCCGGCCCGCCCCTGACGGGCCATCTGGTGCCCGTCGAGGGTGGTGACGACCGACGTCGCCTCACCGGGGATGTTGACCAGGATCGCGGTAGTGGAGCCGCCGTATTGCGCCCCGTAATAGATCCCCGCGAGCATGATCAGGGCGCCGACGGGATCGAGCCCAAAGGTGATCGGCAGGAGCATCGCGATGGTGGCGATCGGGCCGACGCCGGGCAGCACGCCGATCAGGGTGCCGACGAGACAGCCCAAGAAGCATAGCGTCACGTTCTGCAGGCTCAGCGCGACGGCAAAGCCGAGGCCGAGATTGGCGAGGAGATCCGTCACGTGCCGCGCTCCCGATCAGGTCGACATCGTGTGCGGCGCGACGTCGATCCGACCTCGGTGGGTGGAGCGGCGCTGCATGGCGAGCAGGCCGAGTCCCGCAAGGGCGAGGGCGCCGGCCCCGAGCCTCAGCATCACGCGCGATGGGATCGTGCCGCTCGCCGCCTCGATGAGGACGGTGGGAAAGATGGGGATCGGCAGGTTGAGCAGGTCCCCGAACAGCATCATGCAACCGGCGCTGAGAAGCAGGGCCAGGATCAGAAGTTCGCGAAATCGCGCTTCGGGTGTGGCGTAGCCCCCGATGATCACCGCGAGCGGCCCCGCGACGATCAAGCCGAGGCCGGGACCGGCAACGGGGCCGAGGGAGACGGGACGGATCGTGACCGCGAAGGCAAGGATCGCCAGCACGACGGTGACCGGGCCGCGCAAGCCGAAGGTCTGGAGGCCCGCGCCTTCACGGACGAGCCCCGTCAAGGCCAGCACGCCGCCGCAGATGGCGACACCGATCGCGACCCAGTGCGGCAGCATGCCCGGTCCCATGGACCCCAGGGTGCCCCGTGGCAGATCGCTTGCGGCCCAGATGCCAAACATCCCAAGCAGAACCAGCGCGATGCCGGCCACGAAGCTCTGCGGCGCAGGCACGATGGACCTTGTCCGCCGCACGCCGTCGGATGCGTCACTCATCGTTTCTCCCCTACGCGCGCCGCCTTCGTTCTTCGGGCGGTCGTCACAGCGATGTTCAGATCAGATGTGTTCCGACGAAGCGTATCCTCGAGGACGGCCTCTGCGCGGCCTGGGCAGCTAACGCTTTCGCTCACACAGAAAAGATAGACCTAAAATCATAGGATCGCCCCTATTGATCGTTGTCAAGAGGCTATGCCCTGAACCGAAACCTCTAAAAGTGGCCATGCGTTAACAATCAACTTGTTTTGCAATCCGATCTCGCGGAGTGAAGCTACGCGGCAGGGCGCGCTTTAATCCATGTTCACCGAAAGATTTTGAGTGAGCGGGCTTCGTTCAACTGCGACCGCTTCCCGACCCGATGGTTCGGCGAAGTCCGCAAAGCAGTCGGATTGCGAAACACCATCGTCGGGTCGATCGGAAACTGCGGCTACAGGTTTCCTTCCGCAACCGATCCATCCGGACACTCACTCCAGCCTTCGGGCCATCGTTTTTTCATGAACGGTCCTTCTCGTGCGAGCCGAGCCATGCGCCGTCTAGCGTGGCTCATCCCCGCATAGGATCGGCATTGCCTGGTTCGCACCGATCACGGTCGTTAGCGAGCCGGCATATTCGTCTGTCCCGAGGACCAGCGTCCGGGAACGTTCTCCTGGTTCCCGCGGTCGGGGGTACGACCCCTCATCAGGGGAAGGATGGGATCGCCGGAGCCAGCCTCAGGCTGACACTGGGGTGCGAAGCGGGGAGTACGTGGCGCGGTAGCTGCGCGGGCCGATCACGGGAAGCAGGAGGTTTCTGGCCCAGCCCGGCATCCGCGCGGTGCGGGACAGGCGATCGGTCATGGCCTGGACATGGGCCACGCGAGGCCGGCGCAGCGCTTCGTAGTGTGCACCCACCGTGCCCCAGTCCGTTCTCTCCGCCAGCAGAGCGCTCAGCACGAGCGCGTCTTCCAGGGCGAGGGCGGCGCCCTGGGCCCAGACCGGCGCGGTCGCGTGCGCGGCATCTCCGACCAGCACCACCCGGTCCCGGTTCCAGCTCGGAATCCGAACCTCTTCGAGGGGGGAGTGATAGAGCCCGCCCGGCTCGGCCAGAACCACATCGAGGGTGTCGCGGACGAGACGCGGGAACGACGCGAAGGCAGCACGCGAGGCGGCCAAGTCCCGCCCCTGTCCGGCAGCCTTGACGACGGAGACCCAGCCATAGACCTCGCCCCGGCCGACGGGGATGAGCAGGAACAATCCGCCCGATCCCGCCCAGAGTGTCCAGGCGTCGAGGCCTGGATTCGGTGCCATGAAGCGCCAGCTCGCCGGGGCCAGCATCGCCGCGTCGGGCGCACGATCGCCGAACACGCTGCGTCGGACCCGCGAATGCACCCCGTCCGCGCCGACGAGCAGCCCCCGGGTTTCGACACTTCCGTCCAGGCATTCGGCGGTGACACCGTGCGGCCCCTGCCTGACGGCGGCGACCTCGCATCCGCTTCGGATGTCGTCCGGCTCGAGGTCGAGCGTCAGAAGGCGCAGCAGGTCGGCGCGACGGAGACAATGAGGCCGTGCCGCCTCGCCCCAGAACGCCGTCTCGTCGACGGCGAAGAGGAGGCGCCCGCTCTCGGTGCGGTATTCGCGCCGGTGAATGGGTGCGCCGACCCTGCGCAGGGCGTCGCCCAGGCCAAGTTGGCCGAGAGCCTGGACCGCATTGCCCGGCAGGTTGATGGCGAGGCCCGCATCCGCCGGCCCTCCACGCCGCTCCAGGGTGAGCGAAGGCAGCCCGCGCCGCTGCAGCGCCCGCCGCATGGCGAGGCCCGCGATGCCGCCACCGGCGATGAGAACTCGATCCTCTTCGTCTCTGGCCATACGACTTCGCAATCCTCTTCGCTTCTGCTCAATGCCAACGGTAAGGCTCGGCCAACGGGAAGGCTCGGCCAACGGGAAGGCTCGCGATCCTGCTTCTCGGGAATGAGCACCCAGAACGGATGATGCGAAGCGCTCTCGGAAAAGACCAGATCAAGTCAAGATCAGGACCAGTGGCGGCGTTCGGGTCGCGACGCGTTCATCAAGGGCATCGCGACAAACTCCGCATGACGGGGATAGGCAAGCCCGGCAAGCGCAATCAGCAGCACGAGCGGAGGTAGCATCGTCGCGGCAGGATCACCCGCATACCAGTGGCTGCCGACGGCGCCGGCCATCAGGATGGCGAGCAGTGTCGCTCCGACTGCGGTGAAGCCGCGAACCCAGAGCAATACCGCGCCGAGCAGTTGCAGAGCCCCGATCACGTACATGAACCAGAGCGGGTAGCCGAAGCGCTCGAAGCCGGCGACCTCGAAGGGCAGTGCGGCAAACTTCATACCGGCCGCAGCTGTGAAGATGAGCGTCAGTATCGCGCGCGCAATGAAGCCGCTGAATGTCTTTCGGTCCCATGTCTGTGCCATTGCGGTTCCCCTGTCCAAGTAGAGCTGTCCCCGCCGATACGGTGCCGAACCATGACCCAATTTGTTTTCAACGCGATGGCGTTGTCTTTCACGAGGCTCGCGAAATCTCCGCAACGGCCGAGGCCAGCGTGCCGATACGCGCCCCGTCGTCCCCGCAAGGCGTGATGCGGCGGAGAGAGTGTCCGGGCCGCCGCCGTGCGTACGGCGGCGGCCGTTCTACGGTTCCAAACCTGAAGAGCTTGGCGCCCGATCAGCCGCAGACGCGCTCGTAACCGTCGAACAAGGGCGTGTAGACGGTGCGGCAATCGCCGAAATCGGAGCTGAGAAAGTCGCCGCTTGCGGGAGCGACCCAGGGGAGCCCGCCGAAGCGCTGGCGGAACCCGCGGTAGTAGAAACGTCGATCATGCCCGAACCGCCCGTACCCGAACCGCCCGTGCCCGAACCCGCGGTGACCGAAGCCTCCATGATGGCCGAAGCCGCCGTGAAAGCCGCCGTGTCTGAACCCGCGGGCATCCGCACTGAGACTACCGGCAGCCAAAGTCGCGAGCGCGAGACCGGCTGCAATCATCATCTTCGTCGAATTTGTCTTCATCGTGCTTCTCCCTGTTGGGGTGGAAGCACTCTGCCCTCGATGATGATTGATCTCTGTGATCTGGGTCACGAATACCTGAGCGTTCGCCTCGACTCGAAGAATATCACGGCGGAGGTGGATCGTGCCGCAGCCAAACCTCTATCGGCTGAGCGCGTCCACGGATGGCCGCAATCTGTTGCTCATCGAAAATGTCATCCGGTGTATCGATGCCGGCGGCTTTCAGCAGATCGGCGCTCACGGCGAGGCGCGACGTTCTCTCGGAGGCCACCGCCAGCAGGCGGCTCGCGACGTTGACCGTATCGCCTGTCGCCGTGATGTGCTGATTGGTGTCGCTTCCGAGGCGCGAGAGAATGACCGGCCCGTAATGAGCGCCGATGCGCACATCGAGCGCGCGTCCTGCGCCCGCCAGCTCAAGGTCGCGTGCGATCCAATCCCGGGTGCGTCGGATGAGGTCTTCGGTTGCCCGCACGGCGTTTTCCGCTCGCGCCGGATCGGGGTCCAATGCGCCGAACACGACCATCGCGCCGTCGCCCATGAAGTTGACGACGAGACCTCCGTGTGAAGAAGCCGTCTCGTCCACGAGATCGTGGAACGTCTTGAGGATCGTGCGTGTGCGCACCGGGCCAAGGCGCTCGCTCTGGCGGGTGAATCCGGTGAGATCGATGAAGAGAACCGGGATCTCGCGCGCCAGGGGCTCAGCCAGATAAGTCGGGTCCCAGGCGAGGCGATCCGCGAGGGCTGCGGGTTGAAGCTGGCGCAGGGCCTGCTCCGATTGCGCCAGCCGCACGCCTCGGTGGCGATCCAGCATCTGCCGGGCCACCGCACACAGAAGCATCGGCAGTCCGGCCGCTGCGACCGGCAGGGCGGCGCTCAACCAGATGCCATGGCTGAAGGCGACGGTGCCCACGGCAAACCACGCAGCCAGCAAGATCAGCACGAGGATGGACGCCGGGCCAGGCGGCGCCAGCGCGATCAGAAGCACGGCGGCGCCCGCGAGAGTCACGGCCGCCAGGGCGTCGAGCCGCCGCACGCGGGCATCGCGCACCAGGCCGTCCCCCGTGGTCAGGTGGGCGATGCCGGTCGCCAGCAGTTCGACGCCGGGCATCACCGGATCGAACGCCGTGGCAAAGGTGTCGCTGCCTCCGAGTGCCGTCGCGCCGATCACGACGATACGGTCGCTCAGAGATGCCACCGCTGCCGTACCATCCAGGAGCGCGGCGGCGCTGAGGGTCCGGATCGTGCGCCGCGGCCCATAGGGACGAAGAGGAAGATGATAGCCGAGATCGAGCGGGATGACGGCAGAGCCGATCCGGACCTGCCCCTCGCCCAGGACCGGATCGGTCTGGGCGGCCAGGGCCGCCGCGCGCAGGACGAAAGCCGTGGCCACGCCCTCATCCGTCATCGCAACCAGGGGAAGGTGCCGCGGCACGCCCGCAGCGTCCTCGGACACATTGACGATCCCCGACAGCGCGGTCGCGCCGATCCCCGGTATCGGCCGGTGCACGGCGGTGGCGACCGGGATACCGTCCTCGTTCGTCACCTCGTTGAAAACGGCCGCCGCCGCCAACACGGCGGGCACTTTGGCAAGGGCAGCGGCGAGGGCACGATCCGCCTCCGGCTGGCGCCCGTTTTCCAGGAACAGAACATCCACGGCGAGCGCGCGCGGGCGGGCGGCGGCGATCGTCTCGATCAGCCGCGCCATCGTCGCGCGCGAGATGGGGAAGCCTCCGTCCCGGCGGACGATCTCGTCGTCGATGGCGACGATCGCGATCTCTTCGGGGGGTGCGCGCCGACCGGCCAGCCGCATGCGCAGGTCCGTCATGGCCGCCTCGACGTGGTCGAGTGGCGTCGCCCGCCCGGCGATGTGCAGATGGGCGAGCCAGCCGCTCCAGCCAAAAGCGGTCACCAACGCAAGGAGGACGAAGCGCCGGGTCACCCGACGGCGGTTCGAGATCGGCTCACGCCCCTGCATCAGGCCCGCTGCTTTCACTGCCCGAAGCGTTCCAGCAAACCTCTGACGCGTTCCTGCGGCCACCGCCGCACGTCCAGGGGCCCCTGGTCCCCGTCGACATCGACGCCCTCACCCGGGGCCAGCGTGACGGAAACGCCCGGCGCGTTACGGCGCGCGACGACGACATGGCCGCGAGCCACGAACACCGCCGTTTTGGCGTCGGTCACATCGACGGCGTAGACCGTGCCGCGCACGGAGGCAATCGCGTGGGGCGTGAGGATCTGGAAGCCGCCCTTCCGGGGACGCGAACGGGGCGGCAGGGTCACCAGAACGGCGCGGCCGCCGATCTCGGCGCCTTCCAGTTGCCCGTCGCCGTTCCGATCGATCGGCCGCAGCGTGGCCGACCGCTCGGTTTCCAGTGAAAGACCATCCGTGCAATGCAGGACCCGCAGGGGCGGATCGAAGCGTGTCGTTTCCGTGCAGCGCGTTTGGGCAAGGGCGATACCGGGGACGATGCTGGCCGCGAGTGCCGCCGCGACTCGTGCCGGGTTTTTCATGGGTTGGATCCCTTCTGCCGCTTCAGATCCGGGACGGACCGCCGAGGGCCGCCAGACGCTGTGCGAACTTCACATTCACGCGTGAACGCCCAAGATCGATGATGCCGGACCGGCGCCAATCCTGAAGAACGCGGTTCACGCTTTCCCGCGCCGCGCCAACATAAGCAGCAAGCTCTTGCTGCGTCACCTGAATCTCGGCACCGTAATCCTCGGACAACATGATCAGTCGGCGTGCCAATCGAGCGTCGAGGGGAAGCAGCGTGGCTTCCTCCATCCGCTCGCTCATCCAGCGCAGTCTTTGGCACAGGAATTCGATGATCCGTACCGCCAGCGTTGCGTCATGCGTGAGAAGGCCGAGGAAGTCCCGCCGCTCGATGACGAAGAGATCCGTCGCCTCGAGTGCGACGGCCTCTGCGGTGCGGGCATGGCCGTCCAGAAGGGCAATCTCGCCGAAGACATCGCCGGCCCCGAGGAGATTCAGCGTCACGGACCGCCCCTCCTCGCTGCAAGCGGCGATGCGGATCTGCCCGCGACGGATCGCGTAGAGAGCATCGCCCGGATCGCCCTTCTGGAAAAGTACCTCGTTTCGCGCGACGCTCACTGTCCTGCACAGGCCGGCGATGCTTTGGATGGCTTCCTGGCCCAGTTCGGCGAAGAAAGGATTGGCCGCCAGGATGCGGGTGAGCCTGTGTGGCGTGCTCACGACAGCGCCCCCTGAAGTCGCGAGGCCGGGCGCACGTTCGGGACCAGACTTCGCAGACAAGCGATACGTCGACGGTCGAACCTCGGACCGGATCTGCGAGGACGGCGCTCCGCGCGCAGCGTCGCCCCCAGGGTCTTCTTCGCACCGGAACGGGTACTCCCGCCGAAGGCACTGCTCTGTTTCACCGTCATCGTCCGATCCGTCCTGCAGCCTCGTGTCGGCGCGATGCCTCGCCCTATGGCTCTTCATGGACCGGATCGTCCGTGATGAAGGTCACAGAGCGGCGCAGCCAAGTCGTCGCGCGAGGTTAGGCTCGCATGACGGCCCAATGTACAACGGCGTCTCAGTATCTCTCACAGAACTGCCTTTGCGCCGTCGTGCTCCGAGCGAGGGCCGACCGTGGCCGGGAGTTTCGTGAGCACTCTTGGAGCCGGGAGATCTGGCAAGACCGGTCCTTCGGCAAGACTTGCGCGTCTCCTTCGGCTGGGGCGTCGCGCCTTCCTCACACGGTCGGTATCGTGCCCCCATCGATGACGTATTCGGTCCCGCTGATCGAGGACGCATGGGGTGATACGAGGAACAGGATCAGACTCGCGACTTCCTGGGGCTTTGCGGGGCGTCCGAGTGGGATGCCGCCAATGCTGTTCATGATGATCTGCTTGCCCCCTTCATAATCCGTCCCCGCTTCGGCCGCGAGGCGTTCCGCCAGCTGGATCGATGCTTCGGTCTCGACCCATCCCGGAGATACGCGAACGACCCTGACGCCCTTGGGCGTGACCTCCCTGGACAAGGCCTTGCTGTAAGTGGAGAGCGCGCCTTTCGCCGCGGCGTAGGCGGTGGTCGATTCCGGCAGGGGGAGCTGGCGCTGGATCGACGTGACATGCACGACGATTCCGTGCCCACGCTCGACCATGGCAGGGACAAGGGCTCGGTCGAGGCGGACCGCCGCCATCAGGTTCTGTTGTATCTCCCTGTCCCAGGTCTCGTCGTCGAGCGCCGAAAAGCCGCCGCCCGGGGCGCTCGAGCCGCCGAGTACGTTGACGATGATGTCGACACCCCCGAACGCCGCAATCGCTGCCCGGGCCAAGTCGGAGCATCCGGCGGATGACGCAGGTCCGCCGCGACGAATTCCACACGGTCCAGCAGGTTGGCCGGTCTTGCGTGGGCACTCGTCATTCAGCGTCTCCGGTTCTCCGATCTCGAGCGCGCGATCCCGGCGATTTCACAAAAGATGCTGGTTCAGCAGTTACGAGGGTTGGAAGCAGACGGAATCGTGACACGCCTCGTCCACCATCAGGTTCCGCCGAAAGTCGAGTATAGCCTCACGGAGTGGGGGCAATCGTTGTGCCCGATGCTGGACGCGCTTCTGAAATGGGCTACTGCGCGATACACGTAGGAATAAGATCGCGCCGCGGAATCGTCATGCTCTGCAACAGCGGAATTGCTTCGATCACCCGGCCGGATTGAGCCGCAGACGGCCTAACGGGTCGCTCGACGAAGACGCGGGACGCTGCACCAAAGGGGAGATTTGAAGAAAGGCGGGCAACCTCACCCATGACTCGCCCTGCGCCCTCAAGTCAGAGATCGGGCGGGAGGTTTCACCGCATGCTGCGCAGCAGGATCGCGGCCTCGGGCCGAGTCATGCCGTCCCTCCCTTCGGAGGGCCTCGCGCAATTGCCGTTCGGTCGCCCGCAGGCGGACCTCGGAGGAGGCCAGAGCGGCAAGCGCCGACAGAGCCTGCGCCTCACGCTCGTCGAGCACGCGCTGCTTGTAGTCGATCACGCAGAGCGAGCCGACGGGGAAACCTTCGTTGTCGAGGACGGGAACGCCCGCGTAGAAGCGGAACCCAGGATCGCCCGCAACGGCCGGATTACTGCTGAATCGAGGGTCCTTTGCGAGATCCTCCACCGAGAAGACCCCTTTTTGCAGAATGGTATAGTTGCAGAACGCCCAACTCCGCGGCGTCTCCGGAAGGTCGAGCCCAAGGCGTGACTTGAACCATTGCTGCGTCGGCGTGAGTAGGGTCAGCAGCGAGATCGGTGCTTTCAGTGTCTGGCTGGCAAGCCATGTCAGGCGATCGAAGGTCTCCTCGGGTGCCGTGCCCAGGAGCCCGGATCGTTCCAACGCCACAAGCCTCTGGCCCTCGTTGAGGGCGACCGGGAAGGGCAAGGCCCCGGACGGCAGTGCCGTCTGCCCCGTATCGGCCAACGATCGGCGGATGGCCGCCACCGCCTGTTCGGGGGTATCGATGGCGATCACACGACCGAGCCCATCGGACCTTTCCGGCGGCACGGAGGCACCCACGGCCAAAATACGGCTGTGACCTAAGGATGGGTTGGCCACGAGGCTGTGCAGGAGGCAGGACCGTTCGACATCCCCGTCCGCAAGATCGACCACGATGGCATGGGGACGGGCCGAGCCGAGCGCGAACAGCGCAGCATGCAGATCTTCGAAGATCTCAGCCTCGCATTCGGGGACGGCGGCGAACACTTCCTCGTAGAAACGAATTCGGTCTCCCGGTGTGATGACGATCACAGTGGCGGAGGCCGAGGGCGTGCCACATCCACCACCCTCGATGAGCGCTTCGATATCCGTCCGATACACACGGCGATGCCCACCCGGCGTCTTCCAAGACGGAACCGAGCCCCCCTCGATGAGCAGCTGAGCTGTGCGGACTGAAACGCCGAGCAGCTTGGCCGTCTGGGCCGTGGTGAGGATGTCCTTCTCCATCGCCTTCACTGTGTCCACCTGCTGATCCCGCCGACGCGAACGGCGCCGTCGGCAGCAAAAAACGAGCCCTAGCAGGGAAGCCGTCCCCGCGCAAAATTGGCATATTTGCTAAATCTGATAGATTTGATATAGCGACGCTTCCCTGTAGCGGTTCAGCTAAGAGCCTCAGACGGGTGCACCGTCTCCCGAAGCCGAATCCAAGCAACTTCAGCATTTCGCAGCGGAAGCCACCAAAGACCGGGGGAGACTGTCTTTGTCCCTAGTGACCACAGTTTTACGGAAGAGGAGGCATGAAATGGTGAGCCACCCCTTTGATGAAGACCGGGATTTGTCTCGTCGTGCGCGGGAGAACCAAGGGCGCCTGATCGCCGAGTTGAAGCCGCACTACGATTTCATCGTGTGCGGCGCTGGCGCGTCGGGCTCCGTCGTCGCACGGCGGCTCGCGGAGAACTCCGAAGCGCAGGTGCTGTTGATCGAAGCCGGCGGCAGCGATGACGCGGAGGCTGTGCTCGACCCCGCTCAATGGCCCGCCAATCTGGGCAGCGAGCGGGATTGGGGTTTCCAGGCGCAACCGAACCCGCATCTGAACGGTCGTGCCCTGTCGATGTCGATGGGCAAAGGTCTCGGGGGTGGCTCCAGCATCAACGTCATGGTGTGGGCGCGCGGGCATCGCAGCGACTGGGATTTCTTCGCCGAAGAGGCTGGCGATCCCGGCTGGGGTTACGACAATGTCCTCGAGATCTACCGTCGGATCGAGAATTGGCAGGGGACGCCCGATCCCGCCTATCGCGGCCAATCGGGGCCGGTCTGGGTCCAGCCCGCCTCTGATCCCAGTCCCATTGCATACGCGATGCTCGATGCCGCCCGCGAGATCGGTATCCCGACCTTCGAGCACCCGAACGGCCTGATGATGGAGGGGCCGGGCGGCGCCTCCATCTCGGACATGCTGGTCCGCGACGGCCGGCGCCAGTCGCTTTACCGGGCCTATATCCGCCCCTGGCTCGACCGCCTCAACCTGACGGTCTTGACCGACACGACCGTTCGGCGCGTGCTGATCGAGAATCGGCGCGCCGTCGGGGTCGAGGTGGTTCGCGCCGGGCAGGTCCTCACGATCCACGCGCGGTCCGAGGTCGTGCTGTCACTGGGCGCGATCCAGACGCCCAAGGTCCTGATGCATTCGGGCATCGGAGATCAGGCGGAACTGACCCGTATGGGAATACCGGTGCTGCAGCATCTGCCGGGCGTCGGGCAAAACCTTCAAGACCACGTGTCCTTCGGATGCATCTGGAATTACGAAGAGCCTATCGCCCCGCGTAACAGCGGCAGCGAGGCCACCCTGTACTGGAAGAGTCGTCCGGAACTCGATGCGCCGGACGTGTTGTTCTGCCAAGTCGAATTTCCCGTCCCCAGCGAGCGGACCTCGGCGCGCGGTGTGCCGGCACATGGCTGGACGATGTTCGCCGGTCTCGCGCATCCGGCGAGCCGCGGCCGGCTGCGTCTGACGAGCGCCGACCCCTCGGTGCCGATGGCGATCGAGGCCAACATGATGTCCGAGCCCGCGGATATGGCAACGGCCCTCAGATGCGTCGATCTCTGCCGCCAATTGGGAAATGCTCACGCGTTCCGGCCCTTTGTCCGCAACGAGGCCGTGCCCGGCGACCTCAAGGGTGACGCGCGCGAAGAGTTCGTCCGTGATGCCGCGGTGACCTACTGGCACCAGAGCTGCACGGCCAAGATGGGCCGTGACGCGATGTCGGTCGTCGATGCGTCGCTGAAGGTTTACGGGATCGAATCCCTGCGTATCGCAGATGCCTCGGTCATGCCGCGTGTGACCACGGGGAATACTCAAGCGCCCTGCGCCATCATCGGGGAGCGGGCTGCACAGATGATCCACCAGGCTCACGGCCTATCATCGTAGCGCAGCCATGCGCCGCGCCGACGGACGGCGTTCGCGGTGAGGATATCGGCAGGATGGCGGTTCCTGGATGCTCGGTCATCGACACGATTGTCCCAGGTCTTGGCGCCATCCTGCGTGATGCCGTGAGCCGAGAACGGATGATTTCATGCATCGTCGAGCAGATGCATAGCATCATATCGGCATCATCAGAATTTTTGTCAGTGCTCCAGGCTCAAGCGCGCTTGTCGTCTACGAAATTTCGAATGATCGCCGGCCGGTCATCTCCGCGCGCATGAATCGATCTTGATCCAGGCACATCGGATCGGTCGCAATCATGCGAGATCCTTCTCATTCACAGGTCACGACCAAGTGTCGCGATCGTCGCACTGGTGGTCCCCGATGAACGTCCATGCTGTCGAACGCAAGCTGCGGCAAATGGGAGATGAGGCAAGGGGGCTCGCCGTGATCGGTGCGGTCTTACGCGTGCGGCAAGGAGCGGCAAAGGTTCATCCGGAGGTAGAGCGCCGTCTGCTCGATGCGGTCGCCGCCTTGGTGCCGGGAGGCCTGGATGAGCTCGATCAGGAGCGGATGTCCGCTCTGCTGACATCCGCCACCCACGCGCTGGAGGAAGCACGGGATCTGCTCGAGCATCCGGACAGGCCTCCGCTCTGGCAGGTCAGCGATCCTGCGATGCTGCAGGCCCAAGGCCAAGCCTCGCGCGGCGTCGTACGGCGCTTGGCAGCCTTGGCGGCGGAGCGTCCAGCGCTCGCGGCCGCGCTTGGCGGGCATTTCCTGGACGTCGGCACCGGTGTCGCCGGCATCGCCCTGGAGGCGGCTGCGCAATGGCCTTCGCTGCATGTCGTTGGTTTGGACATCTGGAAGCCCGCCCTCGATTTGGCCCGCGAGAACGTGGCGGCGAGCCCTTTTGGCAGCCGCATCGAACTTCGCCTGCAGGATGTGACCCGTTTCGATGAAGTGGCGGGCTACTCGCTGACATGGCTCCCGACGCCCTTCCTTTCGCAGGACGCGGCCCGGACAGCGCTCGATCGACTGACGGCTGCTCTCCGACCGAAGGGATATCTGGTCGTGGGGCTCTATGGCCCGCCGGCGGAGCCCATCGGAGCCGCACTGGCGGCCCTGCGGTTGGCCCGGAGTGGCGGGCATCTGTGGGATTGTCACGACATGGAGGTTGAACTGCGCTCCCGCGGGTTCACTGCTGTCGAGACCTGTCGCGGACAGCCGGTGTCGCTCGTCATGGGACAGGGCGCATAAAGCGCTCATCCCTCAGCCTGACCCGGTACGCCCGCGCCGTCATCGGCGACTGGTCCGGCATCGGCGACGCGTGCGGCGACCCCGCCCCGGGCACCCCGGAGAACATCGACGCCCTGATGGCCCGTCGGGAAGCTTACGAACGGAATTACCAACTCGTGTTCACCCCGGCCGTCGACGCGAACACCGACCAGGCCGTCGACGCCGCGGCCTGAGATCCACCGCATATCGTCCTGAGCGGGCGCCGATCTCGACCACATCGGGTCGGCTGCGGCGCACGCACGGACATCGACGACGCAGCGCTACTCGCGCGGCGCGGACGGAAAATCACGGGTGGTAGCGAATCTTCAGGTCGCGCATCGGGCCGTGAAGAACGGGGCCTGAACAGGCCTTGGGGAACGCGATGGCGAACATGGGGAACGCGAGATCAGCGGAAGGGGGCCAGAAAATCTGACGCTTCAACGAGTTAGTTGGAGCGGGCGATCGGGATCGAACCGACGACATTCAGCTTGGGAAGCTGACGTTCTACCACTGAACTACGCCCGCATGCCGGTTGCGGGAAGGCCTCGACAGCCTCCACTCGTCCAGCAGAGCGGACCATATCAGAGCGGCCCGCTTTGTCCACGGCCTGGCGAGGGCGCGGCGCGACGGTTTGCGTTTCCAAGGAGCGGGCTTTCCGATAGCGTACCGGCCGGTCCGGCATGTCGATCCGGCACGCCAAGCGGGCCGCTCGCGACCGGGTCGGCCCGCCCTCTCCCCCAGCCTGCGGATTGTCAAAAAGCACCAATGGATATCTCTTCCGCGCAGGGCGGCACGCACGCCACGATGAATGACGCCTCCGGCGAGACGCCGCGCCGGGGCCCTCGCCTCGTTCTCGCCTCCGCCTCACCGCGCCGGCTGGCGCTGCTGCAGCAAGCGGGCATCGAGCCCGACGCCCTGCTTCCCGCCGATGTCGACGAGACCCCCCACAAATCGGAAGCGCCGCGCGAGTTCGCACGACGCCTCGCCAGGGCCAAACTCGACGTGGCGGGGGACGCCGCCCGCCGCCGCGACGACATGCGCGACAGCTACATCGTCGCGGCCGATACGGTGGTGGCCGTGGGACGGCGCGTCCTGCCGAAGGCGGAACTGGCCGACGAGGCCACCGATTGCCTGCGCCTGCTCTCCGGGCGCCAGCATCGTGTCTACACGGCGGTCTGCGTGCTCTCGCCCAAGGGAAGCCGCCGCGAGCGTGTGGTGGAGACGCGGGTGCGGTTCAAGCGTCTCTCCGGCCGCGACATCGAGCGCTACATCGCCTCGGACGAGTGGCGGGGTAAGGCGGGCGGCTACGCCATCCAGGGTCTCGCCGGTACCTTCGTGGTCAAGCTCGTCGGCTCGCACAGCGCCGTCGTCGGCCTGCCACTCTACGAGACGATCAGCCTTCTCGAAGGCGAGGGCTTTCCCGTGCGGCAAGGCTGGGGGGCGATGGCATGAGCCGGGCCGTTCCCATCAAGCCGAAGCCGGAGCCGTGCCCGATCTGCCGCAAGCCCGCACAGCCGGAATTCCAGCCCTTCTGCTCGGCCCGCTGCGCCGATATCGACCTCGGCCGCTGGCTCACCGACCGCTACGCGATCCCCACCGAGGAGGACGAAACCGAGGACGAGGACCCGCCGCGTTCGTCCTGAGCCGATTCCATCGCACGAAGCGCGCAAAGGAGGCTGGACAGGGCCCCGCCACCTCACTATACCCCCGCTCCAGTCGACGGCGCCAAGCGCTTCGGCGGGGGCCCAGGTAGCTCAGTTGGTAGAGCATGCGACTGAAAATCGCAGTGTCGGCGGTTCGACTCCGTCCCTGGGCACCATCTATTTTTTTAAGCCCGTAGTTTCGCTGGATTATCCCGATCGGCTCCCGCACCAGGGTAGTAGGTCAGGGATAAATGAGCGCCGAGCGGGCCAGCCGGACTTTTTCGGCGGTGCGTGTGTAGACCGCGCTTTCCCGGCTTCCGGGCGTCCACCCATAGAGAGCATTGCGCTGGGCCACCGTAGCTCCAGCTTTGGCAGCACGGCGCGCCGGAGTTCCGTAGACCGTGCGTTGACCCCGCCCGCCGGCATCACGACAGATCTTGTTGAATCAGTTCCCGTACGATTCTTTCGTGAAGGCCCGGCCGTGCTCGCTGATGATGAAGGTGAGATCTCCGGTCGGCGGCGCTGCGGTCGGCTCGGCCAGCATCGGGAGGATTGGCCGCAGGACGACGTTTCCCGTCTTTTCCGTGCGAATCGACAGCTCCCCGCTCCGGACGTGCTGGCAACCGATCTTCACCGCATCGCCGCGCCTGAGGCCCGTATAGAGCAACACGTCGAAGGCGAGGCGCTGGCGGGTGCCGACCGGCCACTTCGCTTCGAACCGGACTAGTTCGTCCTCCGTCCAGCTATGGAAGCGCACGTCGTCGTTCGCGCCCGTCAACAGCTTGACGTTGAGGGTCGGGGCGACCGGGACAAGCCCCCGATCCGTGGCCCAACCGAAGAGGCCACGCATGGCCTTCAGGAATGTGTTGGCGGCGTGCGGCTTGTCGCGGCGCTTATCCCGGCCGGCGAGAATCACCCTCCGATCTATGGTGGTCAGAGTCTCCGAACCGGCAGTTTCCTGGATGGCGCGGTACACCGTATGCCGCCTGCGCGTGGAGACGCTGAGGTCTGACCATTTGGCGCTATCGAGGCATTTCTCGATCAGCCACGAGAGTGCCCCTGTGGCTGGCCCTTTGTACCTCGGCGGGCGCTCCCTCGGGCGCGAGGCCGTAGGGTGGCTGCTGCCATTCGCTTCCTGCGCAAAACAGAGCTCGGCCATTTCGGGGAGAACGTCCGCTTCCTTCGTTCGTCGTTGGAAAGCGGACGGGTCACCATTTCACGACGAAATGGTGGGTTCAGGCACGAGCGCCCTTCGTCCGACTCCTTCCGTCAGCTCCAGGCGTGGAACGGCGGGTTCACGCCGTTGAGGGCGTGGTTGCCGATGATCGCGTATTTCCAGCGCACCGGGTCGTGGAGGGTGTGGGTGCGGGCGTTGCGCCAGTGCCGGTCGAGGTTGCTCTCGGCCAGGGTCGAGCGGGTGCCGGCGAGCTCGAATAGCTTGCTGCTCGCCTGCACGGCGATCTCGGTGGTGAGCACCTTCGATTCGGCGACGGCGAGCTGGGCCGCAGCCACCGTCTCCGCGCTCGGGTTGGCCACTGCTTCGTCGAGGGCGAGGCCGGCTTTGTCGAGGATGGCTTCGGCCGCATGGAGTCGGATCGTCAGCTCGCCGATCGCCTGGATCGTATAGGGATCGTCGGAGGCGCGGTCCTGGCCGCTATCGACCCAGGGGCGGGTCTTGGTGCGGACGAAGGCGATGGTGTCATCGATGGCCTCGCGGGCGATGCCGGCATCCACCGCCGCCTGGATGATCTGGAAGACGGCTCCATCGGAGCGCGGCTGCTCGTAGCCCTTCCAGGCCGGAACGAGATGGGTCTTGGGCACACGGACGTCGTCGATGAGGACGGTGCCGCTCGCCGTGGTCCGCTGGCCGAAGGCCGACCAGTCGTCGATGACGGTGAGGCCGGGGGCGCCCCTGTCGGCGATGGCGTACCAGGCGCGCCCCTCGCCGTCGAGGGCGACGATGGGGACGAGATGGGCGAGCAATGCCCCCGTCGAATAGAACTTCTTGCCGCGCACGATGACGTGTTCGCCGTCGTCGACGAAATGGGTCTTGAAGTCGGTGGCGCGCGGGGTGCCGATCTCCGAGAAGGCATTGCCGAAGCGGGTGCCCTTCAGGACCTCGCCGAACAGCAGCGCCTGCTGCTCCGGGTCGGATACCGTACGGATCGCCGCCACGATGCCGAGGTGGTTCTGCGAGATCTGGCCGATCGAGGGGTCGGCGGCCGAGATGATGGCGACGACCTGCGCCAGGGTCTTATAGGACACCTCCGGCCCGCCGAAGGCCTTGGGCACGTTGATCGACCACAGCCCGCTCTGCGAGAACGCGTCGAGCTCGGCATAGGGCCGCCGGTTGGTCTGGTCGCGTTCGGACGCGCCCTCGCGGAACTCCTTGGCGAGGGCATGGGCGACGCGGATCGCCTCGGCATCGTCGCGGATGACATGGGCGGGGGATGCCGGACGGGGAACCGGCGGCGCGCCCCGGGCGGTTTCGAGCGACTGGGCGCTGACAGCGATGTTCATGGATGGCTCCAGGGTACCGGGCAGGCGATGGGCTGGTTTGAACGGGCGTTTGAAGACCTCAGCCGGATCCCCCTCTCGTCGGGGGCGAGGCAAGCGGAGGCGAGGCCGAAGCGAGGGTGAGGGGGCGATTCCGAAAGAGGCTCCTCCGGACGAGCCCCCTCACCGGCGGATGCCGCCTCGCCGCGCCGACGACGAGGTCGTCGCGGCCCTCTCCCCGCCTGCGGGGAGAGGGGATGCGCGGCTGTCGTCAGCTGGCGCTGGAAAGGCCGCTCAGGCGGCCTCGGCCCGACGCTCGCGCGCGGCTTCGAGCGCCCTCACCTTCGGGATGATGTGCGCGCCGAAATAGGCGACCTCCTCCTGGAAGTGCAGGAAGGCGAGGAGCGCGAGGTCGACGCCGGCATCCTTCAGGGCCACGATACGCTCGGCAATCTGGTCGGGCGTGCCGATCAAGTTGGTCTTGAAGCCGTCATTGTACTGGACGAGATCCTCGAAGCTCGATTTCGCCCAGTTGCCCTCCCCTTCCGGAGAGGCCTTGCCGGCGTTCTTCA
The DNA here is from genome assembly GCF_054817845.1 of Methylobacterium sp. CM6241. Taxonomy (NCBI): domain Bacteria; kingdom Pseudomonadati; phylum Pseudomonadota; class Alphaproteobacteria; order Hyphomicrobiales; family Methylobacteriaceae; genus Methylobacterium; species Methylobacterium sp. CM6241. The sequence continues at coordinate 1,382,246 of NZ_CM139246.1, read as the reverse complement.
CCTCGTGGCCGAAGGCCTTCACCGCATCGGGATCGGCGTTGTCGATGATCTCCTGGAGGACGGCGCGGGCCTCTTCCTCGGTGTCGCGGGCGATGACGAAGGCGTTGACGCCGACCTTCACCGAATGGCCGTTGGCCGAGGCCTTGGCTTGGATGTCGTCCACCTGCGCCCGGATCCCCTCCGGCGTGTTGCCGTTGGTGAAGTACCAATCGGAGACGCGGGCCGCCATGTCGCGCGCCGCGCGGGACGAGCCACCCTGGAAGATCTCGGGCTGCGGGTCGGCCGGCTTCGGCTTCAGGGTGTAGTTGGTGTAGCGGTAGAAATCGCCGCGGAAGGTGAAGTCGTCCTGCGTCCAGATCCCGCGCAAGGAGCGGATAAACTCCTCCGAGCGGCGATAACGCTCGTCATGGTCGAGCCAGGGCTCGCCGATGGCGCGGAACTCACCGGAGAACCAGCCCGACACGACGTTGATGGCGATGCGCCCGTTGGTGAGTTGGCTGATCGTCGCGATCTGCTTGGCGGCGATGGTCGGGTTCCAGGGGCCGGGCAGGAGCGCGGCGATGACCTTGAGCTTCGTGGTCACAGCCAGCAAGGCGTGGCTGAACGCCACCGATTCATGCTGGTACTCGGCGCCGTAACCGGCGGTGAAGCGAATCTGCGTCAGGGCGTAGTCGAACCCCGCCTCCTCGGCGATCTGTGCGAGGCGGCGATTGTAATCCGCTTCCCAGCTCGTGCGTTGTTCGATCTTGCTGATGACAAGGCCACCGGACACGTTCGGCACCCAATAGGCAAAACGGATCGGCTCCGGAGGGCGATGGCTCGGGCGGGTCATAGTTCTATCCGCGAATGTGAGAAACCAGGCATTCATCTGGAGCGAAAGCCTCAGTTGAATACATTATTGCAGCAAGCATATTATCATTCACTGCTTGTGCTTCATCTTTGATAGATGAAATCTCTTACAAACCGGACCTATAGTCAAAGGAATGGAAATACATTTTCTTGCCGCAGACAAGGACAATCTTTCGATACGCAGCCGTTCAGCGAGAACATTCTATTTCCCCCCGTCGACCTCGCCTCGGTGAGACGATCACCCGGGGTGCATCGGACGCGTCGCGGAGCCGACCTTCGCCACAGGGTGCCGACCGCCGGCCCCTCCGTGAACGACAAGGTATCGGGGGTTTTCCCTCGCCGAATGTTTCATCGCCGCCTGGGCCTCCCGCGCTGCGGTCAACGGCCCTAGCTATCGATGCGCGAGCGATGGTAATCCCGCGTTCAGTGGTGACGGACAGAGACTCGGCCCCGGCCCGGACAGGGCGTGGCAGGGCATCTCGGATGACAGGTGGGAACCAGGCGATGACCGGCTTCGACGCTTCGACCTCTCCTTTCGCCGGACCGTCATTGCCGCGTCCGTCATCGCAGCTGGTCACCGTCTTCGGCGGTTCGGGCTTCCTCGGACGCCATGTGGTGCGGGCGCTGGCCAAGCGCGGCTACCGTATCCGGGTCGCGGTCCGGCGGCCGGACCTCGCCCTGTTCCTGCAGCCTCTCGGCAAGGTCGGGCAGATCGTCGCCGTGCAGGCGAACCTGCGCTACCCGGATTCCATCGCCAGGGCGGTGGAGGGAGCCGACGCGGTGGTGAACCTCGTCGGCATCCTCCAGGAGACCGGCAGGCAGGGATTCCTCACGCTTCAGGCTGAAGGGGCGGGCGAGATCGCCCGTGCCGCCGCCGCAATCGGCGCGCCCTTGGTCCACGTCTCGGCTATCGGGGCGGACCCGCATTCCGACTCTCTCTACGCGCGCTCGAAGGCGCTGGGCGAGGCGAAGGTGCTGGCGGCCCAGCCCCGGGCTGTGGTCCTGCGTCCCTCCCTGGTCTTCGGCCCCGGAGACAGCTTCTTCAACCGTTTCGCGTCGCTCGCCCGCGTGCTCCCGGTCCTCCCCCTCGCCGGAGCCGAGACGCGCTTCCAGCCGGTCTTCGTCGGCGATGTGGCCGAGGCCGTGGCCCGCGCGGTGGACGGGCAGGCCGAGGCCGGCCGCGTCTACGAACTCGGCGGCCCGGAGGTCGAGACCCTCGACGGCCTCGTCCGCTATATGCTGAAGACCACCCGCCGCCGCCGCCTCGTCGTCGACCTGCCCAAGCCCATCGCCATGCTGCAGGCCCGCGTGATCGAGACCGTGGACACGCTGAGCCTCGGCCTGCTGCCGGACAGCCTCAAGCTCACCCGCGACCAGGTCACGCTGCTCCAGACCGACAACGTGGTCTCGGAAGCCGCCAAGGCGGAAGGCCGCACGCTGGACGGGCTCGGCATCCTGCCCACCGCGATGGCCGCCATCGTGCCCGGCTACCTCTGGACCTTCCGCAAGGCGGGCCAGTTCTCGAAGGAGGCCTTCACCGCTTCAGAGGAGGAGGCCGCAGAGCCGTCCTCCCCGCCGGTCGCCCGGCCGAGCGGTCCCCCGATCGGCCCCGATGCGGCCGCCCCGAGCCGGATGGGCGTGCGCTGGGGCACGCGGGGATAGTACGCCGTCTGGAGTGGCGGCGGAGAACGGATGAAATCCGAAACCGGGCGAATGTTTGAAACAGACAGGTTGTGTGTAGCCGCGAAGTTTCGTCGTAGCCCGGAGAAAAGCGTCACCTGCATTGGCGTGCAGGGCTGCGCGGCTACGACGGCACCCAGAAGCTGGCTGGGCACAAACGCGTGGCGTTGATCGATGCCGAAGGGCATGTCCTGGCTTCAGCGAACGTGCAGGATCGCGTTGCGCTGGCTGCCCCTGATGACGGCAAAAAGAGATGGTCCAGCCTGCACTCAGCCAAATTCGACGGTGCCTCACGGTCGAGCGCCGCCAGGATTGGTGCCTGATCCAGGGCACGCGCCACCCCGCCATCGAGAAGCCGCCGGATCAGAGCTGCCCTCATCTTGAGCTTGTCGAAGGATGTCGTGCTGGAACAGCGCCGAGACGTTGAATGAATCTTCGGTGGGCTTCGCCATTGGGGCGGCCCGCACCGACAACGTGCCGAACGCCCTGGATGTCGCAACCAGACGGCTCGCTTGCGTCGCCGTCCTCCCGGCCAAAAATGCCCTCGACAATCCCGCATGAGAATGCAGGCCAATACAGGCTCTAGGGAGCTCGTTGCCGTCGCCGAGGAGGTCTCCTTACTGTCATGCAGTTGTGATCCAAGGGCCTGGATCATTCCCATTCATCAGGAAGGCAATGTTATGGACGGCACGCGCGCCGGGACTCGTCCTTTCGATATCGAGGCTATTCGTCGAGAGATGGCCGACGACTTCGATGAAGAATTGGAGATGGAACTAGAAGACGAGCGCCTTGAGCGACTGGTTAGCGAAATCGATGCAAGCCCGCGTCCGCCCAGCATGGACCGGCGAGTCTATTTCCGTGAGCTGTTTCGGCTCCAACACGAGCTGGTTCGTCTGCAGGATTGGGTCCAGGCCCAGAAGCTCCGCGTGGTCGTGATCTTCGAAGGGCGAGATTCGGCTGGTAAGGGCGGGGCCATCAAGCGCATCACCCAGCGTCTCAATCCGCGCGTCTGTCGCGTTGCCGCGCTTCCGGCTCCCAGCGAGCGCGAGCGCACGCAATGGTATTTCCAGCGCTACGTCGCGCATCTGCCGGCGGGCGGCGAGATCGTGCTGTTCGACCGCTCCTGGTACAATCGCGCCGGCGTCGAGCGCGTGATGGGGTTCTGCACCCCGGACCAGTACGAAGAGTTCTTCCAGTCCGCGCCGGAATTCGAGCGCATGCTGGTGCGGTCCGGCATCATCGTGCTGAAATACTGGTTCTCGATCACCGATCAGGAGCAGGAACTGCGCTTCAACATGCGCATCCACGATCCCCTGAAACAGTGGAAGCTCTCACCGATGGACGTCGAATCCCGTCGCCGTTGGGAGGATTATACCAAGGCGAAGGAAGTGATGCTCGCCCGCACGCACATTCCCGAGGCGCCGTGGTGGGTGGTCGAGGCCGTGGACAAGAAGAAGGCCCGCCTCAACTGCATCAGCCATCTCCTCACGCAGATCCCCTATGGTGACGTGGAGCACCCGCCGGTGCATCTGCCCGAGCGCATGCGCCACGAGGATTACGCCCGCCAGCCAGTTCCGCAGGATATGTTCGTCCCGGCGCTGTTCTGATCGGAGCCGAGGGCATCGAAGGCCGCCTGTCCGGTCTCCCTGCGGTTGCCCAAAGCGGCACGGATGGGCAAGACCCGTGTCGAAGAGGCCGATGAACGGCCGGTCCGGCATGGGAACCCCGCATGAGCGCCACCGACGAGATCCTGTTCGAAACCGACGATGCCGGCATCGCCCGCATCGTCCTCAACCGGCCACAGGCACGAAACGCCCTGACCTTCGCGATGTATCAGGGCCTCATCGACCTGTGCGGACGGATCGAGGCGGACGAACGGATCAAGGTTCTCGTCATTACCGGCGCCGGTGAGAAGGCCTTCGCCGCCGGCACCGATATCGCCCAGTTCCGGGACTTCTCCAGCCCGGAGGACGCCCTTGGATACGAGCGCTTCATGGACAAGGTCCTCGGCACGCTCGAGCGTCTGCGCGTGCCGGTCATCGCCGCTGTCGCCGGCGCTTGTACCGGCGGCGGTGCCGCCATCGCGGCTTCCTGCGACCTACGCATCGCCACACGCGATGCCCGGTTCGGCTTTCCCATTGCGCGGACGCTCGGCAATTGCCTGTCCATGTCGAACCTTCAGCGCCTGTCCGGCCTCATCGGTCCCGCACGGGTGAAGGACATGATCTTCACCGCTCGGTTGTTCGGCGCGGAGGAGGCGCTTTCGGCCGGTCTCGTCGGCGAAGTCGTGGAAGATGCCGCCGCTCTCGCCGCCAGGGCGACGGAACTCGCGACGCAGCTTGCCGGCCATGCACCGCTGACCCTACGCGCCACGAAGGAAGGTCTGCGCCGCCTCGCCGCCGAGGAGGAGGCATCGGAACGGCCCGACGACGATCTCATCCTCATGTGCTACACGAGCGCCGATTTCCGCGAGGGCATGGAGGCGTTCCTGGCCAAGCGCCCGCCGAACTGGACCGGCAAGTAAGGCGCTCCTCACAGAGCACTACTCTGAAGCGGATGTGGGAAGCGCGACACACCGGGATAGGGAATTCCTGCGGCCACATCGCTCCCTCGTATCGGTTACAGCTCTGTCACGCTCTGCATGATAGAGCGCGAGCGGGGGTCGGTCGCCCTGGGACACGCTTTTCCGAGGAATGATGCTCCGCTCGTTTCCTCTTGCGACCGTCGCAGCCCTGATGTCCGGCCTTGCCGTGTCTGGCGCCCACGCCCAGACCGCTGCCGAGATTGCGGCACGGCAGGCGCGTCTGGCGCTGGAGGGGCTCGATATCGGCTCACCGCGCGGCGCCGGCGGCGATCCGCAGACGTCGGTGGCGCAGTCGGTGACCTCGGCCAAGCCTTCGGCCAACCTCAACACCTCGATACAGGACCAGCTCGGCCCGTATGGCGACCCCTATGGCCTGCGTTCCTTTCTGAAGACCAAAGGCATCGAGTACAGCCTCACCTATATCGGCGAGAGCTTCGGCAACGCGACGGGCGGTGTACGGCGCGGTGCGATCGTCGAAGGGCGCCTGGATATCCAGTTCGATGCCGACCTCGAGAAGCTGGCAGGTTGGCAAGGGGCGACCTTCCACACCAATCTCTACCTCATCCACGGCACCGGCCTGTCGCGCTACTACGTCAACAACTTCATCACCGTGAGCGCCATCGAGGCACTGCCCTCTTCGCGGCTCTACGAAATCTGGCTGGAACAGAAGCTGTTCGACGGACAGTTCGGATTGAAGGTCGGTCAGATCGCTGCCGATACCGAATTCGCCGTGACTCAGACCGGCACGCTGTTCATCAATTCCACCTTCGGCTGGCCCAACATCATGGCGGAGGTGCTGCCGAGCGGCGGTCCGATCTACCCGCTGGCGGTGCCGGCGATCCGGGCGAAATACGTCCCGAACCAGAATTTCTCGCTGCAGGTCGGCGTCTTCGACGGCGATCCGGCAGGGCCTTACCCCAGCGATCTCGATCCTCAGCGCCGCAACCGCACCGGCACGAATTTCCGCACCAGCGACCCCGCCCTCGTCATCGCGGAGGCCGCCTATGCGTACAACATCGCGCAAGGTGATGAGGGCGATCCCGGCACGGTGACGCTGGGGGGCTGGCATCATTTTGGCCGGTTCGACAGCCAGCGTTTCGACGAGGCCGGGCGCTCGCTGGCCGATCCGTCCACCACCGGCATCGCCCGGCGCTTTCGCGGCGATAGCGGCCTCTACGGCATCATCGACCAGACCATCTACCGCGAGCCCGATGACCCGAATGACGGTGCCAGTGTGTTCCTGCGCCTGTCCGGTTCGCCCTCCGACCGCAACATCGTGGATTTCTACGCCGATATGGGCATTGCCTATAAGGGCTTGTTCAAGGGACGGTCCGACGACACGATCGGCGTCGCCTTCGCCCTGGCCCGCATCTCGGACAGTGCCCGCGGGTTCGACACAGATGTGATCCGCTTCGGCGGCGCGAGTGGACCCCGTCGGAGCAGCGAGGCCGTGATCGAGGCGACCTATCAGGCCGTCCTCGGACCTGGCGTGACGGTTCAGCCGGACATCCAGTACATCTTTCGCCCGGGCGGCGGCGTGCCCAATCCGCGCGATCCCGATGGCGCCCGGATCAAGAATGCCGCGGTGTTCGGCGTGCGGGCGACGGTGCGTTACTGAGGAGCACCGGTTTCTCGCACCTCGCGAATGTTTCGAGCAAAGTGGCAAGATCTCCGGGCGCGATAGGCCCCGAATGCCCTGCCGGGCCGGGTCACATCGTCAGCGCGGCCACGGCGGCACGGTAAATGGTCTGATCGATCGCGCCGAGATGTTCGGCGCAAGCGGCTTGCGCCTTCTCCCAGAGCGGGTACGCCTGTGCCAGGACGGTGCGACCTTCGTCGGTAAGCAGGATGCGTCTGACGCGCCTGTCGTCCGCATCGGCCTCGATTCTTAGCAGCCCGCGTCGTTCCAGGGGCTTCACGTTGGCGGTGATGGTCGTGCGATCCATCGCTAGGGCCTGTGCCAGCACGCCGATGGTCGGAGCCTCGTCTCGGACGAGCATCATCAGCAGCGTAAACTGCCAGTTCGAGAGGCCGGTCGGGCGGAGCGCCGCGTCATAGCGCCGGCCAATGGCGCGCGCCGCCTTCTGAGCCGCGAAGCTGAAGCAGGCTTGTTCGACCCCGGCCGCGATCTTTGGAGTGAGGACCGGATGTCCGGCCATACGAAATTCCCCCGGAGTGTTGATACCAACGAGATAATGGCCCTGCGGGTTTTGTACAGCCCCTGCCAAACGAGACCTTCTCCGAATATGATTGGTATCAACCTATGTGCGGACGCGCACCGCAGGCTGCGACGCTACGTTTATATCAACGTTATTGCAACGGGCCGAAGCGTCGGGTCATCGGAAACCTCCCCCGACGAACGCTCACCGAACAGGACGTCGTATCATGACCACTCGCTCCACCTTCATCACCGGCGCCATCCTCACACTCGTCGTCGCCGCCATCGTTCCTGCCAAGGCCGAGCCGGCGAGGTCGTTCGACGCCTGGGGGCATCGCTTCACTGTCCCCGGTACCCAAGCGACAGTGACCGCACCAGCCACCAAATCGCCGAACACCGATTTCATTGCGCCGAAGCGGTCCTACGCATCGGCCAAGGCGAGCGCAGAGACCGTGGACGCTCCGTCTAAGCCGTCGATCCGCACGCTCAATATCTGGGGTGCACGCGTCGATGCCCCCCGCTACTGACGGCAGGGCTGAGAACGACGTCGAAGCTCCGCCTCATCGCTGGCGGTCGGCGTCCATCGGCTGCCGATCAGAGGCGCCTCGGCTTCGGGACTTAGGTCTCAAACCCTTGGTGAAGTGACAAGCCCAGCCGATGACGAGACAGGGTGAGACATCCCATCCTGTCTCACGCTTTCGAGCGACGTATGCGGATCGAAACGGCTGGAGACGTAAACGGCCGCACGGTCCAATTGGAAGCATCGCATTGATACGGTCGATACCGGATATCGATACTATCTGTTTGATGAATGGTGCGCCGCAAAATATATCGGTCTCACGAAACGGGGCATCGGCCCCGAAACATCAGAGGGATCAATATTATGACCGTTCGTAGCCTTGTCCTCGCCGCTCTCGCCTCCGCCACCCTGGTCGGTACCGCGACCGCCGACGAGCGCATCACCGTCACCCCCACGCTCTATCGGGAGCAGGCCCGCGTCACGGCCGCCGTGCGTCCGGCCTCCGAGCTGACCACCACGCCGTCCCTGACCTCGCGTGCTCCCGCGACCCGGCGCATCGTCGCCGAGATCGTCGACCCCGCGACCCGCTAAGGCCGCTCCCGTGAGCGGGGCCGGAGCAAAGGCGTGCATCAGCGCTCCATGGGGTCTGCCCCATGGAGCGTTTTGCGTGTCGAGCCTACCGAATGCGGGTGTTCAGGCGCTCGCCTGGCTCACGAACTTCGTCGTCAGATAGGCCTCGATCGCCTCCGAGCCGCCCTCGCTGCCGTAGCCGGAATCCTTGATGCCGCCGAAGGGAGTTTCTGGGAAGGCGAGGCCGTGATGGTTGATGCCGAGCATGCCGCTCTCGACCCGAGCGGCGATCTCCGTCGCGCGGGAAGCCGAGCGCGTATAGGCGTAAGCGGCCAGACCATAGGGCAGCCGGTTGGCCTCGGCGAAGGCCGCCTCGTCGTCGGAAAAGCGCTGGACCAGGGCCACGGTGCCGAACGGCTCCTCGTTCTTGAGCCGCGCGCCGCCGCTTTCGGCCAGCAGGGTTCAGCCAGTGCGCGGCGTTCGGTCGGAGGACGAAATCACAGCCAGAAGCCGGCGTGCCTCCATGGACATTCGACGCGCCTCGCCGATGCCGCGAACAGGTTGACCTCCATAACGCTACAGCACAGACAAAATACCCTACAGGCGGATAGTCAGGCAATAGCTATAGTCTTAATTTCGATTTATGCTTGATAACATAGTATAAAACTGCAAATAGGATCGAGTCTCTGCGTGATTAGATCGCCGGGATGGCCATTCGTATCCAGAATAACCAGGTAAGATACATGCATAAGACCCTGTTTCGTGCTGCCCTGGTGGCTGGCGCGCTGATGCCGGCCGCCGCTTACGCCACGGATGGCTATTTCCTGAACGGCGTGGGCGGGAAGGCCAAGGGCCAGGCGGGGGCGGCCATCGCCGACCCACAGGACGCGTTGTCCATCGCGGCCAATCCCGCCGCCGCGACCGACTTGGGCCACCGTGTCGATTTCGGCGCGGAGATCTTCGTGCCGGATCGTACCGCCAGGATTACCGGCAACCGCGTGGGGCTGAACGGCGATTATAGCGGCAACGGCCTCAATCCTTCCCTCCTACCCGATTTCGGCTATGTCCGGCCCTTGTCCGACAAGATTTCCCTCGGCATCGCCGTCTACGGCAACGGCGGGATGAACACGGTCTACAAGCGCAATCCCTTCGCCAGCTTCGGTACGACGGGCCATGCGGGGGTCGACATCAAGCAGATGTTCATCGCGCCGACCCTCGCCGCGGAAGTGGCCCCCGGCCAAAGCATCGGCATCTCGCCGCTCGGGGTGATTCAAAGCTTCAAGGCGTCGGGTCTTCAGCCGTTCGCGCAAGTGTCGGCCGACCCGGAGAATTTCACCAACCGGGGAACGGACTGGGCGACCGGGGCGGGCGTACGCATCGGTTATCTCGGCCATTTCGGGGTCGTGAATCTCGGCGCATTCTACCAGTCGAAAGTCCTGACCGAACGGTTCGACAAGTATGCGGGGCTGTTCGCCCAGCAGGGTGGGTTTGACGTCCCGGCCTCATGGGGAGGTGGCGTTTCCGTCAAGGCGAACGAGGCCTTGACGATCTCCGCCGATTTCAAGCGCATCGAATATGCCGACATCCGCTCGATCGGGACGCCGCTGGCCCCCCTGCTCACCGGCAAACCCTTCGGCGCGGGTGACGGTCCCGGCTTCGGCTGGCGCGACATTTCGGTCTACAAGCTCGGTGTGCGTTACGCGGTGGACGAAAGCCTGACCCTGCGCGCCGGCTACGGGTATGCGCAGAATCCGGTTCGATCCTCGGAAACCCTGCTCAACATCCTCGCACCGGGTGTCGTCACCCATCACATCACCGCTGGCGCGACGTGGACCACTCGCACGGGCATCGAGGTGACGGGCTATGTCCTTCACGCGCCCAAGAACACGGTAAAGGGCAGAGGCTCGATCCCGGCTGCCTATGGCGGCGGCGAGGCCGACATCGCCTTGGCGGAAACCTCTTTCGGGCTTTCGGTAGGCTGGAAAATCTAGACTCGAACCGGCTCTCGATAAGCTGGGCTGATCGAGAGCCGGTTGCAGGGATCTCGGGCGCTCAGGCGCTCGCCTGGCTCACGAACTTCGTCGTCAGATAGGCCTCGATCGCTTCCGAGCCGCCCTCGCTGCCGTAGCCGGAATCCTTGATGCCGCCGAATGGGGTTTCGGGGAAGGCGAGGCCGTGATGGTTGATGCCGAGCATGCCGCTCTCGACCCGGGCGGCGATCTCCGTCGCGCGGGAGGCCGAGCGCGTATAGGCGTAGGCGGCGAGACCATAGGGCAGCCGGTTGGCCTCGGCGAAGGCGGCCTCGTCGTCGGAGAAGCGCTGGACCAGGGCCACGGGGCCGAACGGCTCCTCGTTCATGATCCGCGCGGTGAGCGGGGTCTCGGTGAGTACGGTCGGTTCGAAGAAATGGCCGCGGTTGCCGATGCGCTTGCCGCCGGTGCGGAGCTCCGCGCCCTGCGCTACGGCATCGGCCACCAGGGATTCCATCGCCTCGCGCCGGCGGGCATGGATCAACGGCCCCATCTGGGTCTCGGGATCGAGGCCGTCGCCGACCCTGATGCCCTGTGCATGCGCCACGAACCCCTCGACGAAGCGGTCGTAGACGGAATCGTGGATGAGGAAGCGGGTCGGCGCGACGCAGACCTGCCCGGCATTGCGGAATTTGTTGGCGCCGAGCACCGAGACGGCCTTCTCCACATCCGCATCGGCGAAGACCAGGGCGGGGGCGTGGCCCCCGAGTTCCATGGTGATGCGCTTCATGTGGCGCCCGGCCAAAGCCGCGAGCTCCTTGCCCACCGGAGTGGAGCCGGTGAACGAGATCTTGGCGATGACCGGATGCGGGATCAGGTAGGACGAGATCTCGGCCGGATCGCCGAAGACCAGGGACAGCACGTCACCCGGCACCCCGGCATCAAGGAAGGCGCGGACGAGTTCGGCGCAACTCGCCGGCGTATCTTCCGGCCCCTTCAGGATCACCGAGCAGCCGGCGCAGAGCGCCGCCGACAGCTTGCGGACGGCCTGGTTGATCGGGAAGTTCCAGGGCGTGAAGGCGGCGACGGGGCCCACCGGCTCGCGCAGAACCATCTGGCTCACACCCGGCACGCGGGCGGGGATGATGCGGCCGTAGGCGCGTTTCCCTTCCTCGGCGAACCAGTCGATGACGTCGGCGGCGGCAAGCGTCTCCACCCGCGCTTCGGCCAGCGGCTTGCCCTGTTCCAGCGTCATCGTCCGGGCGATGTCGTCGACGCGCGAACGGAGCAGATCGGCGGCCCGCCGCATCACCTTGGCGCGATCGAAGGCCGCGACCCTGCGCCATTCGGCGAATCCGCGACGGGCGGCCTCCAGGGCACGGTCGAGATCGTTGCGCGTCGCCACCGCCACGGTGCCAATGGCGTCGCCGGTGGCGGGGTTGAGGACGGGGATCGTCCCCGCGTCGGAGCCGGGCGTCCAGGCCCCGGCGATGTGAAGGGTCACGTCCGTGTCGGTCATCGGCGGCTCACGCTCTCGAAGGAGCATGGGTTGTCCGCCCTTCGCGCCAGCGCCGCAACCCTCCATGCCGCAACCCTCGGGAGCAGTCTCAGGCGGCGATGCGGACCCGCGCCTCGTCGGCGCCCTTCACCGTCACCGTGCCGCTGCGTGTCGCCTGCAACGTGCCGCCGCGCGGGATCACGATCCAGCCCTCCTTGCAATCGTCGATGGGCTCGGAGACCACAACGAGACCGGTTTCGGTCTGGCGGTAATAGAGGCTCGGCGGGCGGCCGTCGCAGGCCCAGCGATAGGCCGTCAGGGTCTCGCCGTCGGTGACGACGGAGGTGAAGCGCAGGGCCTCGGTGATTCCGGCCGCCTGCATCAGGTCGCGGACCGTCGAGAGGGTTTCGGCCATGGCACCGATCGGGTCTTCGGCGAGGCCGTTGGCCAGGGCCAGGAGGAAGATCGCCTCGGAATCGGTGGTGCCGCGCCGCGCTTCGTAGAGCGCGTCCGGGATCAGGGCCTCGATCCGCCGCTTGATGCGGTGATAGCCGCCGATCTGGCCGTTATGCATGAACAGGTGCCGGCCATGGGCGAAGGGATGGCAGTTCGCCCGCGTGGTGGCCGTGCCGGTCGAGGCGCGGACATGGGCGAAGAACATCCGCGCGCGGACTTGCTGGCAGAGGTTGACGAGGTTCTCGTCCGACCAGGCCGGGCAGACGTCGCGATACTGGCCCGGATCGGTCCGTTCGCCGTACCAGCCGATGCCGAAACCGTCGCCGTTGGTCTCCGTCTTCGCCTCGGTGGCGTGCAGCGACTGATGCACCAGCGAGTGCGTCGGCGCGCAGACGAGATCGGTCAGGAAGACCGGATCACCGCTATAGGCGAGAAAGCGGCACATGACTGAGCAACAACCCCCTGTTTCGGCACCCCTCCCCGGATCGGGAAACAGAAACCGTTCCATGATCCAGCTTGACGGTCGTTGAACTGTAACATTCGATCTTTTGCGGTGAACAGATCGTTAATGCGTTGCGGTATGCCCGAACCTTGTGCGTCTGCGTAGACGATGTGCAGAGACGCTCGATTTCGTGCATTCTCGGATCTTAGGCTGCCACCAAGCCCGCTTTGAGGCGGTTCCGCTTTTTATGGAGCGAGAGGCGCATGGCCGTGGCGGCGGCTGGCACTCTTGCCGATCCCGGCCAGGCGGCGCAGCCTTCGAACAATCGAATCATCGACCGGGCGCATGACGCCCTGCGGGGCCGCGATCGCGCCCGCCCCCATTCCAAGAAGGAGACCTCATGAATCATACCATCCACTCGACCGCCGACACCGTATCGCCAGCCCAGATCGACGGCCCCGTTGCCCTCGTGGTTGAGGACGACGCGGCGGTTCGCGACCTCGCTGCAGCCATTCTCGAGGAAACCGATCTCGACGTGATCGCCTGTGACAGCGCCGAGGCGGCCATCGGCTTTCTCGAGCGCAAGGGACTGAACGTCGCCCTGCTGTTCGCCGATGTGCGCCTCGGCGGGGCCATGGACGGCATCGCCCTGGCGCGGACCGTGGAGCAGCGCTGGCCCGATGTTCGGATGGTCCTGACCTCGGGCTACGACGAGCGCAGCACCGGTCGCCTGCCCGAACAGGCCATTTACATGCAGAAGCCCTGGCGCGCCCTCGATGTCCTGGTGGAAGCCGAGCACGCCTCCGCCGCCGTGGGGATCGCCTGAAACGACAGAATGCCCGGACGCATCGGCGCCCGGGCATTCTGAGAGATGGGACGGTAGCGCCAGTAACCGCGTTCGGGGCCGATACGGGATCGGCCGCCGGTCGGTCTTACGAGGCGACGTTGGCCGAGGGAGCGGCGCTCGGAGCGAAAGGCGAACCGCCCGGACGACGCGGCGCACCGGCGCCGAAACGGGGCTTCGGCTTCGGAGCGGCGATCAGGCCCTCACGGATCGCGGTCTTGCGGGCCTGCTTGCGGGCGCGGCGCACGGCCTCGGCCTTCTCGCGAGCCTTGCGCACGGAGGGCTTCTCGTAGGCCTTGCGCTGCTTCATCTCGCGGAAGATGCCCTCGCGCTGCATCTTCTTCTTGAGAACGCGGAGTGCCTGGTCGACGTTGTTATCGCGAACGAGTACCTGCAACGGACTTGATCCTTTAGAGACGTATGTTTGTCGGACGGCGCCCTCTCCGAACGCCCCCGCCTGTCCGACGAGGGCAAACCGCCAATAGCCCCATACCCTGGATCGCTCCAGGGAGGGACCTGTGTGTGACGGTCTCGAATCGACGCTGAAAACTCACTTGGGGCAGGCTCATACACCAAGCGGACACGAGTTCCAACCGCTCTCGGTTAAATCCTGAGCCGGACCCGCATCCTCATGCGTGCGATTGGATGAAGTTGCGCACGAGCGGGTAGGTCTGCCCCTCCCACTTGCGGCCGGTGAAGACGCCGTAATGACCCACGCCCGCCTGCAGGTGGTGGCTCTTCATGTGCGGGGGGAGGCTGCCGCACAGGTCGTGCGCCGCCATGGTCTGCCCGACGGCGCAGATATCGTCGCGCTCGCCCTCCACGGTCATCAGCGCGGTCTTGCGGATGGACCGCATGTCGATGGGATTTCCGCGATAGGTCAGTTCGTTCTTGGCGAGGGTGTAATCTTGGAACACCGTCTGGACGGTTTCGATGTAGAACTCGGCCGCGAGGTCGAGGACGGCAAAATACTCGTCGTAGAACGTCTCGATCTGGTTGGCCTTGTCGGCCTCGCCGTTGGCGAAATGCCAGAACAGGTCGGCATGGCTCTGCTGGTGGCGCTTGGCATTCATCGAGACGAAGGCCGAGACCTGTATGAAGCCGGGATAGACCCGACGGCCGGCCCCCGCATGACGCTGGGGCACCGTGGCGATGAGGTTCTTTTCGAACCACGCGATCGGCTTCGAGGTGGCGAGCTTGTTCACCGAGGTCGGGCTGATGCGGCAATCCACCGGCCCGGCCATGAGCGTCATGCTGCGCGGATGCGCGATGTCTTTCGACTGGGCCATGACGGCGGCGGCGGCGAGCGCCTGGACCGCCGGCTGACAGACCGCCACCACATGCGAGCCCTCGCCCATCACGCCGAGGAACTGCACCAGGTGATCCACGTAATCGTCGAACCCGAACGGACCGTCGGCGAGCGGCACGTCGCGGGCATTATGCCAATCGGTGATGTAGACGTCGTGGTCGGCCAGCAGGGTCCGCACCGTGCCGCGCAGCAACGTGGCGAAATGGCCCGAGAGCGGCGCGACGACGAGCACCTTGGGCTGCTCGGAATCGATGTCCTTCCTGAAGCGCAGAAGCGTCCCGAACGGGGTCGAGAACGTCGCCTCCTCGCTCACCGACACCTCGCGGTTGCCGACCCGGACGCTGTCGATGCCGAAGGCGGGGCGGGCGAAGGTCAGGCCCGCGCGCATCATCATCCGGGCGCCGGCCGACCACCAATTCATCGGCGCCGCGTTTCGCGACCCGACCCAGGGCGACACGGCGTCGTGGACGAGCTTCCCCCAGGAGCGCGTGCGCTGGGCAAGGTCGGACTGCACTTCGAAGGCATCGTAGAGCATGACGCTCGAACTCCTGCGCGAACGATCGGATAGCGGGTCATTCGCTTCGTTGTGCTCAACCGCCGGGATCGCCTCCGACGGTCGTCACAGCCCGCTAGGCTGAGCCACGGTTGCGCGCAACGCAATCGGCTGCAGGTACGATCTGTAATAAATGTTGTGAGAATGCATCACTGTCCCATCGACGAGACAGGAAAGGTTTTTCTCCTTCGGAGAAGGCCGGTTCGATGCGGCACGAGACTTGGATGCCCCCTGCACAGCTCGGGCCGAAAACCTTATGGACGGTCGGGGATGAGAAGACAGGGGATGGACATGCCAGTCGCCACGCTCACGATTTCGAGCCGGAACTACTCATCCTGGTCGCTCCGGGGATGGTTGGTCTGCCGCATGGCCGGTCTCGATTTCGAGGTCGAGGTCCTGTCCGGTGACGACGAATCCTCACGGGCCGAGCTTCTACACCTGTCCCCGTCCTTCCTCGTGCCCCGCCTCGTCCATGGCGAGATCGAGGTCTGGGATACCCTGGCCCTCTCCCAGTATCTCAACGAGACCTACCCCGATGCGGGCTTCCTGCCGAAGGATCCGGTGGCGCGGGCGCGCTGCCGTTCGATCTCGGGCGAGATGCATGGAGGGTTCATCAACCTGCGCTCGGCCCTGCCGATGAACCTCAAGGCCCGCCACACCCATTTCAAGATCTTCAACGGAGCCAGGGGCGATATCGAGCGCGTCATCACCATCGTCGAGGATTGCCTGGCGCGCTACGGCGGTCCGTTCCTGTTCGGCACGCGTCCGAGCCTCGCCGACGCCATGTTCGCGCCGGTCTGCACGCGGTTCCAGACCTACGACGTCTCGCTGCCCCGCAACGTCGCGGCCTATCGCGACACCATCCTGGCCTGGCCCCTGATGGTGGAATGGAGCGAGGCGGCCGCCGCCGAACCCAACGAGATCGAAGAACTCGACATGGAGTTCTAAGGGAGACCCCCGGCGTGTAGCCCCCCCGGTGCCTGGGCGTGGATGCCGGGCACCGGGCGGGACCGCCCTTACGTGTTGAAGTCGAACAACAGGGCGCTGGCGCTCGCGCCGGACGCCTTGGCACCGGAGGCGGCGTAACCGGACGCACTCGTCTGCGATTCCTGGAGCGTCGTCATGAAGCTGTCGAGAAGCTCGCTGACGCCGGCCGACATGTCTGTCGAGGATGACGCGCCTTGTGCCTCAACCTCGGATGGCGGCGGGCCGGCTGGTCGAGCGCCCGCGCCACCTGCGTCCCCAACTCCTCCCCTGCCCGACGCGTTGGCTTCGAACAGCGTCTTCAGGGTCTCGGCCTGATCGGTGGTGAGGTCGCCGCTGGAGACCTGATCCTCGATGAGGCTGCCGATCGTGTCCTCGATCTGCGACGGGTCGAGGCGTGTGCTCGTTCTGCCGGTCGCGTTGGAGCTCTCGCTCTTGAGGCTCGAATCGATGGAATCGAGGGCGTCGGTGAGAGCGGTGCCGTCGGTGGCGCTGATGCCGCCGGTGGAGACCTCGCTGGCGATGGCCTGCGCGACCGGATTGCCTCTGGACGGCGGCGGACGCTGGGCCTGGAACGTGGCGGAGGTCTGAGTGGAACTGACAGATGTCATGGCGCGGTCGCCTCGGTCGAATGCCGTCGCGGGGAGCTCGCGACGGGTGTCGAGAGAGCGACACCCAGGGTTAAGCGGACCTTTCCCGCGCCCGGCACAAGAGTTTCGCGATGTTTCGAACCCACGTTCCGAAACAGTCGAATGCCAAAATCAGGAAATGACCGGGGCGACGGTCCCAGGGTTCGTCGATGGAGACGCGCGCAGCTGCCCTCCCTGAGCGACGGCGAGGGGCAGGTCGATACGGGCCACGAGGCCGTGGGGGGGCTTGTTCGACAGGGTCAGCCGGCCGCCATGCCCCTCCACGATGGCGAGAACGATCGACAGACCGAGGCCGAAGCCGCTGGCCTCGTTGAGATTCCGGGCCCGGTCTCCGCGTACGAAAGGCTGCACCATGGCGTCGCGCTCGGCCTCCGGAATGCCGGGACCGTCATCGGACACTTCGAGAGCCACGCCCTGATCCGACGGGTGCATCGTCAGCCGCGCCGCGCCGCCATACTTCACCGCATTATCGACGAGGTTGACGATGGCCCGCTGGAGCTCGTCCGCCCGGCCGCGCACGAGGACGTGCCGCGTCTGTTCCACACGCACGTCCGCGCCGACATCTGCGAAGCCGTCGCACACGGTCTGGACCAGGGAAGCGAGGTCGACGAGAGTCTGGGTGCCCCCGGCCTGACCATCCCGGACGAAGGACAGGGCGGCGTCCACCAGCCCGTTCATCTGGTCGAGGTCGCGCAGGGTCATGGTGCGTGCGTGATCGTCCTCGATGAATTCGGCCCGCAGCCGCAAACGGGTGATCGGGGTGCGCAGATCGTGGCTGATCGCCGCCAGCATCTGGGTTCGGTCGTCGATCAGGCGGCGGACGCGGCCGCGCATCGTGTCGAGGGCGCGGGACACGGCCATCACCTCCTTCGGCCCGTTCCGGGGCAGAGCCACGAGGTTCATGCCCGTGCCGAAGGCATCGGCGGCCTCGGCGAGTTTCGCCAGCGGTGCGGTCAAGGCCCGCGTCGCCCAGATCGACATGAGCGACAGGGTGATGCCGAGGAGGACGAAGGTGAAGATGATCGGGCCGGGGCCGAACGGAGACCGGACGTCATCCGGCAGGGTCGCGCGCAGGCTCGCACCGGACGGCGTCGTGATGCCGATCCGGATGCCACTGGCCGTCTCCGGCACTTTCCCCGGAGACGAGAGATCGGTGATCGTGAGGGGCCGTCCGAACCCGTCGCGCATGCGCTGGACTATGGGATGGTCGGCCTGCCCGTCCCGAGTGCCGGGGGCGGGAGTTTCCGGCGGGGCCGCTTCGAGCTGCAGGCCGGGCAGGCTGCGTGCCGCATCCTGCAGCAGGCGCGGCCGATCCCCCGGCGGAGCGGCATCGAGCAGGCGAACGATGGTGGCCAGCCGTGTCGCGGCTACGCCCGGATGATTGTCCGGATTCCAGGGTTCGCGCAGCATCAGGAAGGCCAGGGTCGCGACCGCATGGCTGACGACGATGGCGGCCACGCTGAGCATCGCGATCTGGCCGGCGATACTGCGGGGCGGAAAGCCGAGAAGGCGCCCCCACCGGCCCTTCGTGGTTGCGCTCATGATCGCGTCACCGCCGGGGTGAACAGGTAGCCGCCCGAGCGGATGGTACGGATGATCTCCGGGTTGCGAGGGTCGGCCTCGATCTTCTGGCGGATGCGGCTGATGAGAACGTCGATGCTCCGCTCGTATGGGCCAGCGGCCCGTCCCTGGGTCAGGTCGAGGAGCTGGTCGCGCGAGAGCACCCGGCCGGGTCTCAGGCAGAGCACGTGCAGCAGGTCGAATTCCGCCCCCGTGATGGTGATGCGGGCATCGTCCGGGCTGAGGAGCTGACGCAGGGACACGTCGAGGGTCCAGTCGAGGAAGCGCAGCCGGCGGGCGCCATCGTCGCCGGCAGCCTCGGCGCTCGCGCCCCGCCGCAGGATCGCGCGGATGCGGG
The DNA here is from genome assembly GCF_054817845.1 of Methylobacterium sp. CM6241. NCBI lineage: Bacteria > Pseudomonadati > Pseudomonadota > Alphaproteobacteria > Hyphomicrobiales > Methylobacteriaceae > Methylobacterium > Methylobacterium sp. CM6241. The sequence continues at coordinate 1,363,261 of NZ_CM139246.1, read as the reverse complement.
CGAGAAGCTCGCGCGGGTTGAACGGTTTGGCGAGGTAATCGTCCGCCCCGATCTCGAGCCCGACGATCCGGTCGATCTCCTCGGCCTTGGCGGTGAGCATCAGGATCGGGATCGAGGACCCCGCGCGCAGGCGCCGGCACAGGCTCAACCCGTCCTCGCCCGGCAGCATCAGGTCGAGCACGATGAGGTCGACGCGCGCATCCGCCAGCGCCTTGTCCATCTCGCGCCCGTCCCCTGCGAGGCTCACCCGGCATTCGTTGGCGCGGAGGTAGCGCGCCACCAGGGCGCTGATCTCGCGGTCGTCCTCGACTACGAGGATATGGGGCGTGGCGGAATTCGTCTGCGTCATGTCTCGTCCATCCGGTGGCCGTTTATGACGCCTCGGCGGAGGGATTCGAAGGGGATAGCGAGATCAGAATTGTAAACGTCTGTTTCGGTCCGGTATCCGGGACACATTCGGCAAATGTCACCGCAAAGACGCTTGCGTCGACTATGCTCTACCGCCTGCGAAACCCGAAATAGCCGCCATCGGCGTCGTAAAGCACGTCGAAGCCATTGAGAAAACGCAGGCCGGTATTGACGAAGGGCTCCGGGCGACGGGTGTTGAGGGTCACTTTGCCCGGCGAGAGCGGGGACGCGTCGCCGATGACGATGTCGTAGGCCGCCGCCGGTTCGGAGCCTCGTCCGGGGAAGGTGAAGCCGAGGCGGGTACCGGGCAGGAACTGGCTCCGGCCGTCGGCATCGGAAGTGACGGCACCGTCCACGGCCCCTGTCGGCAAGGTCAGGTACATCACCGACACGCCCGTATCGACGAGCGCCCGGCCGCAGGCGCCGGGTGCCTGGCCGTTCACCGTGATGCAGACGGGGACGCCCTGCCATTCGCCGGGAATGCCGGGGTGGGGATCGAGCTTCACGAAGCGGATGTCGCCGCGCGTATTGGCTCCGGTGAGACCCGCATGGATGCCGTCCCGCGTCACCACGTAGCCGCGCCGTGCGGGGCTCCTGCCGTCAGGCGCGAGGTTGAGGAGCGGGTTGGTGTCGGGCGTGCTCTGGCTCTGCGAGTCGCCCTCCCGTCCGAAGCCGATGCCCAACATGGCCACGTGGCCCGGCATCGTCTCCGGCGTGCAGGCGCGGGCGTTGTTCGTGCACGCGATCTCGGTGACCGCCAGGACGGGGAGCGGTGAGGTGGTCACGCTGGCCCCGTTGCCGCCGACGAGCGTGACGGGCAGCGTCACCCAGCGTCCGATCATGATCCGCCCGGAACTGCTGTAGGTGAGCCGTCCGGGCCGCGACGGCATCGTCTCGAAGCCGGGGATCCGGCTCGCCGAGACGACGATGCCGGTGGAGCCGGTATCCATCAGGACCGGGCGCACCTCATCCCCGAAGGACAGGCCGAGGCGCGGCGAGCGCGTGATCTCGGCGCCATCCTCCCCCGCGTTGAGGTAGGAGAGATACGTGCCCTGACGGAAGCCGTCGTAATGCGGTCGCTCGTCGGCGGAGGCCGGGTTGGCGGACGTGCTCAAGGCGGCGATCCCAAAAGCAAGTGCGGCAAGCGTTGCCTCATTGAGCGATCGGGGCCGGCGTCCCGCGGCGCGGATGCGGTGCTTGAGGCCCTCGATCATCATTCTCCCCTCCGACACGCTGGTAAAGCGGCGCCGGAGCCCTCGTCTCGGTGCCACCGCTTGTCGGTTAAGCCTTGGCAGACAACCACTTAAGGGACGCTTACACGGATCGGTGCGCGTCAGCCGCCATCTCGTTCCGCAGCGGCGGCGGCGACGGCCCTGGCCACCGAGGCGATGGTGGCGCTACGCGCCTCCGGCGACGTCTTCGCCCCGGTCAGGTAGACCGTCAGGACGAGGGGAGCCCGGCGCGGCGGCCAGATCACGGCAATGTCGTTGGCCGTGTCGTTCTCGCCGGATCCGGTCTTGTCGCCGATGCGCCAGTCCTTCGGCAGGCCGGCGTGTAGCCGTGCATCGCCGGTGCGGCAACCCACGAGCCAGGCGGTGAGGAGGGCGCGCGAGGAGGGCGAGAGCGCGTCCGCGAGGACGAGGCGCCGGAGCGTCTCGGCCATGGCCAGCGGCGTGGTGGTGTCACGCGGGTCGCCGGGCACGGCCTCGTTCAGATCCGGCTCGATACGGTCGAGGCGGGTCGTCGCGTCGCCGAACGCGTGGATCTGGGCGGTGAGTCCGGCCGGGCCACCCATCGTCCCCAGGAGCAGGTTGGCGGCAGTGTTGTCGCTGAGCGTAACGGCGGCCTCGCAGAGTTCGGCGAGGGTCATGCCCTCGCCATCCGCCCTCGGTCCGCTCATGGGCGAGTAGGGCACGACCTCGCTCGCCGCGTAACGCAGCCGCCGGTCGAGACTGTCCTCGCCCCGGTCGATCCGCGCCAGCACAGCACCGGCCGCGAGAACCTTGAACGTACTGCACATCGGGAAGCGCTCCGCCCCGCGATGCGCCGCCTGGGTCCCACTGCCGGTATCGAGAAGACCGATCCCGAGCCGTCCGCCGCTCGTCGCCTCGATCTGCGCGAACCTGTCGGCAAGATTCTCCGGAAACGAAGCCGCGGCGAGCGCCGGTCTCCCCCCGGCGAGAAGATGTCCCGCAGCCCAGGCGGCTGTGCCGAAGGTATAATCGCGTCGGGTGACCATGCGCATCCTTGCCGGTCCGTCGAATCGGCGGTGACCATGGCGACCGGTTTGCGGTCCCATCGTGGCGGATCGAACGTGGTTTTGGCGGGCCGGACCGCGAATTCCTCGGCCGTGCGCCTTGCCTTCGGATTGCCTCGCACGCCTTCGATTCTTATCTGCTTACCTCAGGTGCCGGCGCGATGTCCGACGCGGGCCTCGATCTCGGGAGACGACGATGCAAGGCTCTAAGGACGGCGCGGGCCGCGGCTCCAACCGCTTGTTCGACGATTTCGCCCGACTCATGACCGATGCCGCCGGTGCGGCGCAGGGCGTGAAGCGTGAGGCGGAGACCGTGTTCAAGGCGCAGATCGAGCGGCTGATCCGCGACATGGACATCGCCACCCGCGAAGAGGTGGACGTGCTGCGCGATCTGGTCTCGGCTCTCCGCACCCAGAACGATGCTCTCGCAGCCCGCGTCGCCGTGCTGGAGGGCCGGCTCGGCACGCAGGAGCCGCCGCCTCCGCCAGCGACATCGGTCTGATTCGCGGGCCCCGAGTCCGGTCTAAGCTTGTGCACAGGAAGGAACGGTGGAAATCCGCTTTCCTGTTCACCGGTCATCGGGAGCGCTTTGAAACGCGAGTCCGCCACGGTCTATAGTGAGTGAGGCACTGATTCGCTTCGCCCCCGGACCCGACCTTCGACCCTTAAGCTTCCCCTCGATCACGCTGTGTCTTGCCTGTGCGCGGATTCAGCTTGGGGATGGGAAATCCGGAAGGGGATTGATTGTCGTTCACCATTATCGGCGCCCCTTTCGGGACGCCTAGCTGGACCGCTATGACCCAACTTCACATCGAAGGCCTCGACCGGAACGAGCACCCCCTCGACATCGTCGAGCGGCTCGCTTCCCTTCGCGATTGGATCTTCGACCGGGCCGAGACCGACGAGATGTCGGTGGCCGTGGCCGGCCGCTGGTCCGACTATCACGTCGCCTTCACCTGGATCGAGGATGTGGAGGCCCTCCATGTGGCCAGCGCCTTCGACCTGAAGGTGCCGGCTCACCGCCGCACCGAGATCCTCACCCTCATCTCCCTCGTCAACGAGCAGCTCTGGGTCGGTCATTTCGACCTGTGGTCCACCGACAGCGTGGTGATGTTCCGGCATTCTCTGCTGCTCACCGACGGTGCCGCGCCGACCCAGAGCCAGTGCGCGATGATGCTGAAATCCGCCGTGGATGCCTGCGAGCGCTACTATCAGGCGTTCCAGTTCGTGCTCTGGGCGGGCAAGTCCGCCCGTGAATCCCTGGATGCGGTCTTGTTCGAGACCGAAGGCGAGGCGTGAGCATTCCATCTTCCTCCGCCCTGCCCGCCTCCCTCACCCTGGTTGGGGCGGGCAAGATGGGTGGCGCGATGCTGGCGGGCTGGCTCGCGGGCGGACTCGATGCCGCCAGGACATGCGTCGTCGATCCGCAGGCCTCGCCCGAGATGGTGAGGCTCTGCGAGAGCCATGGCATCGCCCTGAACCCGAGTGACGTCCCGGCCAACGATGCGCTGATCCTCGCCATCAAGCCGCAGGGGTTGGAGGGCGCGGCCGGCCTCCTCGATGGGATGATCGCACCCCATACGCTCGTCGTCTCTATCCTGGCGGGCAAGACCATCGGCGACCTGCAGGGCCGCCTGCCCTCCGCGCGCGCCATCGTCCGGGCGATGCCGAACCTTCCGGCGAGCATCGGCCGCGGGGTCACCGGCGCGGTGGCGAATGCCAACGTCTCCCCGGATCAGCGCGACCAGGCCGATGCCTTGCTCAAGGCCGTCGGCGCTGTGGAATGGCTCGACGACGAGGCGCTGATCGACACGCTGACGGCTTTATCCGGTTCCGGCCCGGCCTATGTTTTCCTCCTGGCGGAGGTGATGGCCGAGGCGGGTGTGGCGGCTGGGCTGCCGGCCGACATGTCGGCACGGCTTGCCCGCGCCACGGTGTCAGGGGCCGGGGCGCTCCTGTCCACCAGCCCTCACGATGCGGGACAGCTGAGGCGCGACGTGACGTCACCGGGCGGCACCACCGCGGCGGCCCTCTCCGTGCTGATGCGCGAGGGCGGTGTGCAGGACCTGATGCGCGAAGCGGTCGCCGCCGCGAAGCTGCGGGCAGGCGAGCTCTCCGGCTGAGCCGCCCCCTAACCGATCCGCCTGCACAACCTACATGATAGGGAACAGACACGAGGATCGAACGACCATGGCAAACACCACAGGTGCGAAGCCCGAGGGCGGTAATGAGACCGGCGGCAACGAGACCGCTGGGACGGACATCGCCGTCGCCGCCCCGCAGCACTCCCCGCGTGAGGCTGCCGTCGAGGCGCTGATGCGGCTCGCCGCCGTCCAGCCCTGGAACGACATCGAAATCGGCGACATCGCCCGCGAGGCCGGCCTGTCCCTCGCCGAATTCCGCGACCTGTTCCCCTCCAAGGGCGCGGTGCTCGGTGGCCTTTCGCGGATCATCGACCGCAAGGTGCTGGAAGGCGATTCCTCCGACCTCGCCGAGGAGCCCACCCGCGAGCGTCTGTTCGACGTGCTGATGCGCCGCCTCGATGCGATGACCCCCTACAAGGACGCCCTGCGCCGGATCTCCTACGCCCTGCGCGGCGATCCGCTCTCCCTCGTCGCGCTGAACGGCGTGGCGCTGAACTCGCACCGCTTCATGCTGGCTGCGGCCGGCATCAACACCGAGGGGCCTCTGGGCCGGCTGAAGCTGCAGGGCGTGGTCATCGCCTTCGCCCGCACCGTCGAGGTGTGGCTCGACGATGACGACCCGGCCCTCGCCCGCACCATGGCCCGCCTCGACAAGGAAATCCGCAACGGCGAGCGTTTCATGGAACGTGCCGACGATGCCCGCCGCCTCACCGCGCCGTTCCGTGCCATCGGTCGGTCGCTCCTGGAGCGCGGCGCCCGCCGACGCCGGGGTACGCGTCCCGAGGACGAGGTCGGCCAGCAGACGGTGTGACAGAACGCTTTCCCTCCCCCCTATGCGGGGGAGGGTGGCCCGCGAAGCGGGTCGGGAGAGGGGAGCGCCATCTCCGGAGAGGTCGCCCCCTCTCCCGCCTGCTCCGCAGGCACCCTCTCCCGCAGAGGGGAGAGGGTGCCTGCGGAGCAGGCGGGAGAGGGGGCGCAAACGAAAAGGGCCGCCCCACCGGGCGGCTCTTTCCTGTTTCACGGGGCGATGGCTCAGCCGCCGATACGGTCGGCGAGGACGGCCGAGTGGCCGTGCTGGTTGGCGATGTAGGGCAGCGCCTGGTTCGCGAATTCGCGGCCCTGGGCGTTGTCGCCGTTGCGCGAGTAGGACTCGTAGAGGCCGAGGGTGCGGGCATCCGAACGGGCCTGCTGCTGCACGAAGGTGCGGTCGAATTCACGGCCGGTGCGGGCATTCTTCAGGCGGTCGATCCGGGCCTGACCGTCCGGGCCGATGGCGACGCGGCGGCCGGGCTCACCGGGGGTGTTGTCGACGAGGCCGACGCCACCGAGCACGCCGCCGACGATCCGTGACGCGATGGTGGCCGAGATCGTTACCGGGGCGAGGACGACGCCGACCGGGTTGTCGAAGCGGGTCTCGAAGGGCTGGCTGTCGGAGACGACGGTGCCGCCGGCGGTCAGCGAGGTGCCCTCGGGCAGCAGCGCCTTGGTGGTGGCCTCACGCTCGACCAGCACGTTCTTGGCGTAGTTGCGGACGTTCGGGTTGCGCGAGCGCTCGAGGGCGATGCGGCTCGACTCGATGCTGACGGCATCCGAGCGCAGGGCGGCGGCGCGGAACGAGGAAGTATCCCGGGCCTCGGGGGCGTTGGCGTCGAACTGGGGCGCGACGCGGATACCGAGGGGCTCCTGCGCGAGCGCCGGGGTCGTGATCGCCGCGACGGTGAAGCCGAGGGCGGCGAGAAGCTTGGTGTTGATCATGGCGGAGGTTGTCCTCACACGCCTTTACGGCGTTTGGTTGAAAGACCGTTTCGTCCGGCATGAACGTTTCGTTAACTTGGCGGTTCCTGCGCGGAGGGCATGGCTGTGGTGCATCAGCAATAATTCCAGCCTTAAACAAAACCGGCAATTATTCCTAGTGCATATCCTCCCTAATTCTATCAGGCAGCTTTGAACGCAATTGTTCATCATGCCGAAATAAAAGATCTATTTTTTGGATTTAAGCGCCTGACCCCTTCGTGATATTTGCTTTGAGATGCTGCAGGATTAGCAGGTAGAATGCCGGCTTTTAGCGCATTTAAGCATTGCGTTGCAACAGAGTCTGCCGCTGATAGCATTCGGTTTGCGATATTTTCCTTTCCAACATCAACGCTTGCATAAATGAATTGCATTCGCTGCGGAATGTAAATATCTTCTAATATAGGTATTTCTCTGGAATTGAGCGCGTTAATATTACCTAAATCGTGATCAGTTACAACTCCTACCCTCTCTCCATCGAGAATTTTATTTTCCCTAAGCAATATCTCTAAGGCCGTGACCCACCCAAGCTTTTCTGGATCAAATTTTGGTCTGGTTATTTCGACGCAAAATACAGTATCAGTTTTCCAGAAGTCCTCTAACCCCTCTTTGCTTGGTAGTGGTTGGTATCTAAATAATAATACTCCGACCGCCGAGACTGTATTTCCGAGATGTGAGATCGTATTAGTATCTATTGCGCACACGACATCATAATTTTCTCGCAGCGCGGCATCAGACTCGAACGATAGGCGATCTGATTTTTGCGGAATTCGCGTGATTATTTTAGGCTTCTTAGGTCTATGATAAGATATTTCTGAATACGTATTTACCATTTCATTGCCAAAAAATATTTCTCCTGACCATTCGTCTATAGATACAGTAATTCTATCCACTTTGCTTTTCGTTGTTCCATAAATATACTCAGTCCTCTTCTTCCGTACATCTTTTGTCATAGTTGGATCCAAAGCGCGTCTTAAGAAATCATCGCACAACGTTCAATGCGCCTCCTCCCAATTCCCCGCCGCCTGCGCCTCCACGACCAGCGGCACGCGCAGGGTCAGCGCCGGAGAGGGCGCCTCGACCATCACCCGGCGGATCACCGGCAGCGCCTTCTCCACCTCGTCCTCGGGTGCTTCGAACACCAATTCGTCGTGCACCTGCAGCAACATGGTCACGTTGAGTTCTTCCGCCCGCAGCGCCTGCTCCATCCGGACCATGGCCCGGCGGATGATGTCGGCGGCCGAGCCCTGGATCGGGGCGTTGATCGCCTGGCGCTCCACGCTCGCCCGCTCGTTCGGGTTGTTCGAGCGGATCTGCGGATAGTGGCAGACGCGGCCGAACAGGGTGGTGACGTAGCCGAGGTCGCGGCAGAGCTTCTTGGTGTCGTCGATATAGGCGCGGATGCCGGGGAAGCGCTCGAAATACTGCTTGATGAAGGCCGAGGCCTCCTCGCGGCCGATGCCGAGGCGGTCGGCCAACCCAAAAGCCGAGATGCCGTAGATGATGCCGAAATTGATCGTCTTGGCGCGCCGGCGCAGGTCCGAGGTCATGTCCTTCAAGGGCACGCCGAACATGGCGCTGGCGGTGGCCGCGTGGATGTCGACACCGTCTTCGAAAGCTTGGCGCAGCTGCGGGATATCGGCGATGTGGGCGAGGATGCGCAGTTCGATCTGGCTGTAATCGGCCGAGATGAGCTTCCTGCCCTCCGGCGCCACGAAGGCACGGCGGATGCGCCGGCCCTCCTCGGTGCGGATCGGGATGTTCTGCAGGTTCGGCTCCGAGGAGGAGAGCCGGCCGGTGGTGGTGGCCGCCAGCGAGAACGAGGTGTGGACCCGGTCCGTCTCGCGGTCCGCATGCTGCTGCAGCGAATCCGTGTAGGTGGATTTCAGCTTGGCGAGCTGGCGCCATTCCAAGATCTTTTTGGGCAGTTCGTGCCCGGCCTGAGCCAGTTCCTCCAGCAGGGTGGCGGGCGTCGCCCACTGGCCGGACGGCGTCTTCTTGGCGCCGGGCAGGCCCATCTTGCCGAACAGGATGTCGCCGATCTGCTTCGGCGACGAGACCTGGAAGCGCTCGCCGGCATCCTCCTGGATCTCTTCCTCCAATCGCACGAGGATCTGCGAGAAATCACCCGAGAGCCGGCTCAGCATGTTGCGGTCGACGCGGATTCCCGCCGCTTCCATCCGGGCGATGACCGGGATGAGGGGGCGTTCCAGGGTCTCGTAGACCGTCACCCGGCGCTCGGCGACGAGGCGCGGCTTCATCATCCGCCACAGGCGCAGGGTCACGTCCGCATCCTCGGCGGCGTAGGCGGTGGCCTTGTCCAGGGGCACCCTGTCGAAGGTGACCTTCGCCTTGCCGGTGCCGGCCACGTCCGAGAAGGTGATCGGCTGATGGCCGAGATGGCGGCGGGCGAGTTCGTCCATACCGTGCCCGCCCTTGCCGGCATCGAGCACGTAGGAGATCAGCATCGTGTCGTCGAACGGCGCGATCTCGATGGCGACGGTCTGACGCCGGAACACCAGCCAGTCGTACTTGATGTTCTGGCCGACCTTGAGGACGCCCGGATCTTCGAGGAGCGGCTTCAGCGCCGTCAGGGCGGCATCGATCGGGATCTGGCCCGTGACTTGGCTGAACTGCCCCGTGGCCGCCTTGGCATCGCCGAACAGGTCGCTCGCCTCGGACGCCGCCACCGGCTCCAGATGGGCGAGGGGGATATAGGCCGCCCGCCCCGGCGCCACCGCCAGGGAGACTCCGACGAGGGCGGCGTTGTTCGCGTCGAGGGAGTCGGTCTCGGTATCCACCGCCACCACTCCGGCCTCGCGTGCCTCGGCGATCCAGGCCCCCAATTGAGCGAGGCTGGTGATCGTCTCGTAACCCGTCGTGTCGATGGGGTTCGTCGCCTCGGCCGCGCGCAGGGCAACGAGGCCGGAGGGCGTCGGTTCTGAGGGGCCGCGCGGCTTCGCTTCGCCTTCCGGCAGGTTCAGGTCGGCAAAGGGATCGACCTCGCCGCCTTGTGCCGCGGCCTCGAACGGGGGCGCGTCGGCGCCGTCCGACCCCGGCAGCAGGGCCGGATCGGGCTTCACCTTCTCGGGGTCCACATGCAGCATCGAGGCGATGCGGCGGGTCAGGGTGTTGAACTCCATCGCCTTGAGGAAGCCGACGAGCTTCTCGGGGTCGGGCGCTGGCAGGCGCAGGTCGTCGAGGGCGATGGGGAGCGGCACGTTCTCTTCCAGCGCCACCAGCCTCCGAGAGAGCTTCGCCTGATCGATACTGGCAAGAAGGGTCTCGCGGCGCTTGGGCTGCTTGATCTCGCCCGCCCGCTCCAGCAGCGCGTCGAGGCTGCCGTATTCCTTGATCAGGGCGGCGGCCGTCTTGAGGCCGATGCCGGGCACGCCGGGCACGTTGTCGGACGTGTCGCCGATGAGCGCCAGGGCGTCACCGATCTGGTTCGGCTGCAGGCCTTCCCATTTGGCGATGATGGCGTCGAGGTCGAGGTTGCGCTCGGGCCTATGCCCGGGCTTGCCCTTCACGCCGGATTCGAAATCGTAGAACCGCACCAGCGGCCCCACCAGCTGCATCAGGTCCTTGTCTGAGGAAACGATGATGACGCCGGCCCCGCGCGCCTCGGCTTGGCGCGAATAGGTGGCGATGAGGTCGTCGGCCTCGTAGCGCTCCAGCTCAATGGGTTGGAGGCCGAAGGCGCGCACGGCCTCGCGCATCAGCGGCATCTGGCGTTTGAGGTCGTCCGGCGCGTCGGGGCGGTGGCCCTTGTAGTCGGGGAAGAGCTCCTTGCGGAACGAGCCCTCCGACTTGTCGAACACGATGGCCAGATGCGTCGGCTTGATCCCCGCTGCCCCGTCCTGAACGAACTGGGCGATCTTGGTGCAGAACAGCCGGACCGCCCCCGTGGGCAGCCCGTCCGAGGGCCTGGTGTTGTACTTCTGGTCCTGGTTGATCGACTGGAAGTAGGCCCGGAAAATGAACGACGATCCGTCCACCAGGATGATCTGATCGCCGGGGCCGACGGGGGCGGATGGAGAGACAGCGTTCATCGTGAGAAAAAGGCCAAGTTCAGGAGACGAGAGCGAGCGCGCTCAGGAGGCAGAAAAAGCGTCGCGTTCGGCGATGCAGGCATGACGTACTTCGCCGAGCCGTTCTTGGACGGCAGCCCAGACCAGATCCAGCTCTACCTTGTGATAGGGATGTCGATAGACGTTGCCGACATTGGCGATCGATTGCCAGGGAATATGCGGGTTGCGCAGCTTCGTTTCCGGATCGAGGCGGCGACTGGCCTCGGAGATGATCTCGAGACAGCGGATGACAGCGTAGACCGTACGTTGGTCAGCGATGAACGTCTCGAACGTCATTCCAGCCGTGAAGTGCTGAGCGGCGTCGATATTGTCGATGATGTCGATGATCGCATCGCGGACGCGTTCAGAACGCATGAACGGCATCTCGTTCGGCCCGCAGACGGATATGCGGTTTCAGAGCATCACGGCTGGCCACGTCCACGCTGACCGGAAAGAGCGCCTCGATGAAGTACACCAGGCCCACATAATCGTAGACGTCACGAATGGTCTCTCGGTCGAGAACGACCATGACGTCGACGTCGCTTGAACCGATCGCCTCTCCCCGCGTCGTCGACCCGAACAGCGCAGCATGACGGACGCCGCGTAGGCATAGCTCCGCCTCGTTCTCTCGAAGAATTCCGATGGCGATGCCGCGATCCATTCGGCGACACTACTTCAAATCGCGGGCGCGCTGAAGGGCCGGGTGGAAGTGTCGCGTGCCGGAACGGCGGATTCCAAGACCGCGTTTCAGCCTCGTCCTCCACAGTTTCGGAATCCCACCGCATGATCCCGGTCCGCCGCTCGACCTGCCTCGCCCTGACACTCGCCCTCTCCGCCGCCCCGCTCCCGGTCTTTGCCCAGGCGCTGCAGAACCCCGGCACGGCGACGATCGAGGCCCATGTGGTGAAGGCCGCGCCGCTGGAGGCGACACCGGAGCGGATCGCCGCTCTGAAACTCCCCGCAGGGTTCAAGATCGAGGCCTTCGCCCGCGATCTCGGCGCGCCCCGGGTCATTATCGTGGCGCCGGACGGGGCGCTCTATGTCAGCGACCGCGACGCCGGCACGGTCACCCGCATTGATGCGACCGACGCGGCCAAGCGCCAAGTCGTCCTAAAGAAGCCGGATGTGCACGGGCTCGCCATCCATGACGGCACCCTGTTCTACGTGACGGTGAAAGAGATCTTCTCCGCGCCGATGAAGGCCGATGGCGGTCTCGGCCCCGAGACGAGGCTCGTCGCCGACCTTCCCGATGCCGGCCAGCATCCGAACCGCACCATCGGCTTCGGGCCGGACGGCTGGCTCTATGCCAGCCTCGGTTCCACCTGCAACGAATGCGAGGAGCGCAACCCCGAGAACGCCACGATGGTGCGGATGAAGCCGGATGGGTCGGGCCGGGAGATCGTCGCTTCAGGCCTGCGCAACACCATCGGTTTCGCCTGGGAGCCCGGGACGAAGGCGCTCTATGGCTGGGATGACGGCGTCGACTGGCTCGGAAACGACGCAACGCCGGAGGAACTGAACCGGATCGAGCCGGGCAAGAAGTATGGCTGGCCCTACATCTTCGGCGCCGGGATCAAGAACCTCTACCGTGAGGTCCCGAAAAGCTCGCTGGAGCAGTGGGACAAGGACAGCGACCGACCGCTTCTCACTTGGACGGCGCACGCCTCTTCGATGCAATTCGCCTTCTACGACGGCGCGCAATTCCCGGCCGAGTACAAAGGCGATGCCTTCGTCACCATGCACGGTTCCTGGAACCGCAAACCGCCGAGCGGCTACGAAGTCCTGCGCGTGCATTTCGAAAAGGGCCGCCCGACGACGATCACCCCCTTCGTGTCGGGCTTCCTCACCGAAGGCGGCCCGAGCGGCTGGTCGCGCTTCGCGCGGCCCTTCGGTCTGGCGGTCGCCAAGGATGGAAGCCTTTTCCTCGGCGACGACCAGCACGGCATCATCTACCGGATCAGCTACAAGGGCTGAGCGGAACTCAACTCGCGGCGCCCACCGTATCCGCCATGCGGGCGTCGCGAGCTCCCAAGGGCTCCTCGTGTCCGATAGTGGTATCGGCCTCGGTCTGGTGCTCCATCTCCGCATTGATCTCGGCGCCGACGAGGACGATGGTCGTCGAGATCCAGATCCAGGTCATGAAGCCCACGACCGCGCCGAGGGAGCCGTAGGTCTCGTTGTACTTGCCGAAATTCGAGACGTACCAAGAAAAGCCCAGCGACCCCGCGAGCCATAGCACGCCCGCGATGGCGCTGCCCCAGGTCACCCAGCGCCAGCGCGGCGCGTCGCGGCTCGGACCATAGCGATAGAGCACAGCGAGGCCGGCCAGCACCGCGAGCAGCAGCACCGGCCAGCGCAGGAGCGAGATGTACCAGGCCTCCGCGCTGAGACCGACGACGTTGATCACCGCCGGCACCACGACGATGCCCACCAGGGCCAGCACGATGAAGAGCAGCGCCCCCGCCGTGAAGGTGAGCGAGCGCAGGTTGAGCCAGAAGAAGTTTCGGGTCTCGCGCTCCTCGTAGACGATGTTGAGGGCCTGGAAGACCGCTTTCATCCCGCCATTGGCGCTCCAGATCGACAGGGCGAGACCGGTGAAGAAAGTGAGACCCAGGGTGGTGTCACCCTTCTCAGCGATGCGCTTCACCTGTTCGCCGATGATGTCGAGAGCACCGGACGGGATCACGCCCTGGAGGTTCTGCAGGTGATCGTTGATCGTCGATACCTCCGCCACCAGACCGTAGCAGGCGACCAGGGCGGCAATGGCGGGGAAGATCGCCAGCAGAACGTAGAAGGTCACGCCGGCGGCCACCGAGACGAGGTTGTTCTCGCCGATATCGTGGAAAACCCGAAGACCGATATCCTTCCAGCCCTTGGCGGGGATTTCGGACGGTGTCGACGCCTGCCGCCCGCGTTCGGTCTCCGTCCTGGCGACGTGCTTGGCGTCCCTTCCCTCATGGGAGGGGGAGGGCTCGCTCGTGCGCGGGGCGGAGGGAGACCTGTCCAACGATGACCCGGACGGGGATGGCCGCGTGCCCTTCCGCGGCAGGACGACGAGACCGACGAGCGCGGTCACGAGCCCCAGCGTCCACAGGGTGGAGCCGGATTGCCCAGCGCCCCCCGCTCCCGCCGGGTCATGATGTGGTTCGGCCATCGGCGGTTCGTCCTGTAGAGCGGAAAGTGAATTCAATTCCCTGCGACAACCTTCCGCCGCCCAGAGAGTTTCATGCACGGTCGCCGACCGTCTTTCAGCGGACGAAGTCGGTGAGGGAGAGCCGCAGACGCGCTGTCCGGCACGGTGCGTGCTCTCAGGCACGGACTGTCAACCCGTCTGCGGTTATCTAGCGCCATTCGGCGCTTGCCCTCGGCAGCCGTTGCCCTCACCGTTTTCGCGAAATCTTCCAAACGAGGACACGACAGCCCCGTGCCGCACGCGACAGAGCTGATTGCCATCATCGCCCTCGGTCTCGTCCTGGCCTTCGCCTGTGGGATGCTGGCCCAACGGCTGCGGCTTCCTCCCCTGGTCGGCTATCTCCTGGCCGGGGTTCTGGTTGGGCCGTACACACCCGGCTTCGTCGGCAACAGCCAGCTCGCGAGCCAGCTGGCCGAAATCGGCGTGATCCTGCTGATGTTCGGGGTCGGCCTGCATTTCTCGATCAAAGACCTGATGGCGGTGCGCACCATCGCCCTGCCGGGCGCGATCGTGCAGATCGTGGCCGCTACCGCCATGGGTGGGCTGCTGGCGCATCTCTGGGGCTGGGGCATCGGCGCGGGCCTCGTCTTCGGCCTGGCCCTCTCGGTGGCGAGCACCGTGGTGCTGCTGCGTGCCCTGGAGGAGCGTCGGCTCCTCGACAGCGACAAGGGCCGCATCGCGGTGGGGTGGCTCATCGTCGAGGATCTGGCGATGGTCCTCGCCCTGGTCCTGCTACCCGCTCTCGCACCATCCCTCGGGGGAACCGGCGACGGCGCGGCCCACCATGTCGCCGACGGCAACATCTGGCTCACCCTGGCCCTGACGTTGGCCAAGGTCGCGGTATTCGCCCTGGTGATGCTGGTGGGCGGACGCCGCGTCGTGCCCTGGCTCCTAGATCAGGCGGCCCGCACCGGCTCGCGCGAACTCTTCACCCTCGCCGTCCTCGCTTTGGCGCTGGGCATCGCCTTCGGATCGGCGGAACTCTTCGGGGTCTCCTTCGCGCTCGGTGCATTCTTCGCCGGCATGGTGCTGGCCGAATCCGACCTCAGCCATCAGGCGGCGGCCGATTCCCTGCCCCTGCAGGATGCGTTCGCGGTGCTGTTCTTCGTCTCCGTGGGCATGTTGTTCGATCCGGGCATCCTCCTGCGCGAGCCGCTCTCGGTGCTGGCCGTCCTCGGCATCATCCTCCTCGGCAAATCGCTCGCCGCCGTGGCCATCGTGCTGGCCTTCAAGCATCCCATCGGCACCGCGCTCACCATCGCGGCCAGTCTCGCGCAGATCGGCGAGTTCTCCTTCATCCTCGTCAGCCTCGGATTGTCGCTGAAGCTCCTGCCGACGGAAGGACGCGATCTCATCCTCGGCGGCGCGATCCTGTCGATCACGCTCAACCCGCTCTTCTTCGTCCTGGCGGAGCGGGCGACGCGCTTCTTCGCCGAGCGGCCGGAGCTCGCGGCCCGGTTCGAGCGTCGCGGCGCAGCGGCGATGGCGGTGACGGAGGAGGCGAAGCCTCACCGCGGGCATGCCATCGTCATCGGCTATGGCCGTGTCGGAAGCACCATCGCCAAGGCCTTCGCCACCTGGGACCTTCCCTATCTGGTGATCGACCGCGACCGCCGCCGCGTCCTCGACCTGCGCAAGGACGGTGTCGAAGCGGTGTTCGGAGACGCCACGGCGCCGGGTATCCTCGAGGCCGCCGATATTGGCCAGGCGAAGCTCATCGTGGTCGCATCGCCCGAGCCGCATACGGCGCGCCGCCTCGTCGAACTCGCCCGCGAGGCCAATCCCGGCATCGACACGCTGGTGCGCACCCATAACGATGGCGAGCGGCACTATTTCGAGGAACAGGGCGTCGGCCTCGTCCTCATGGCCGAGCGCGAACTGGCCTTCGGCATGACGCTCTACGCCCTGCGCAGCCTCGGGCTGAAGGAAGGCGAAGCCCGCATCTTCGTCGATAGCACCCGTGTGGAGAGCCGCACGGCCCCGGTCGAGGCCGAGATCGACCAGGGCGCTCCGGAACTCCGCCCGCACAAGCCGGATGTGGTCGAAGGGTAGGGCTTGGTCTGCGGTCCTGCGAAGGACGGGATGGGTTCCGTCTTTTCAAACACATCCTGCGGGCAGGCATCGTCCTGAGTCCGTCCGAGCGCCCGGGTATGTGCGACGCAACCCACCCCATGTCCGGAGCATTTCGTATCGAGTGACCGGCCGATCGGTCCGATGAGCTCCGGGGGCGTCCCGGCTCAGGCAGGTCCTGCCAGGGCGCTCTTGGGCAGTAGCATGTGCACCCCCTTGTTGCCGTCGACCGTTTGCGTGATCCGGAGGTTCCCGGCGAGCGAGCACAGCATGTTGGCCTGATTGCGGGTCAGGCTGCTGCGTGCGCAGACATGGCGGACCATCTCGCGCACCGCCTGGCGCATGGCCTCGTCGAGGCTTTCATGCAGGCCGATCGTCATGAGATCGGTCGGGGTCTCGGCAAACGGCCACGCATAGCCGAGATCCTTGCGCACGGTCAGCCGAAAGGTCCCCGATAGGCCGGTCTCGAGAGCGGTGATGCAGACCTCGCCGTCACCCTGCACGCCGTGGCCGTCGCCGGCATAGAAGCCCGCGCCCGGATTGAAGACTGGCAGATACAGCGACGTGCCGGCCTTGAGTTCCTTGTTGTCCATGTTCCCGCCGAAGGCGCGGGGAACCGGAGAACCGACCCTTCCCCAGGCTGCGGGAGGCGCCGTGCCCATGATTCCGAAGAACGGATCGAGGGGCAGCTCGGCGCCCCAGGGCAGGATCGCGACGCCGCGGGCGACGTCGATGTCGGGATGGATCGTCTCGTAGTCGGTGAACTCGTCCGGCAGGGTGCCGAGCAGCGGAAGGATCGCCACGAAGCCCCAATCCATGCGGAACTTCAGATCGAGGATGTCGACCTGAAGCACGTCGCCGGGTTCCGCCCCGCGGACATGGACCGGACCGGTGACGAAATGCGGCCCGGGGCCGGAGGCGAGGGTATCGAGGGCGGCGAGGTAATCGGCCGGCACCCGAGCCGGATCGGGATGGAGCGATTCCTTGCCGCCGGCCGGAAACGAATGGAGCGTGACGGTGTCGCCGGACTCGACCTCCAGGACCGGCAGCAGAGCGGCGTCGAAATAGCCGAGCACCATCGTGTCGGGGGTCGCGGGAATCTCGTGATGCGTCGACATGAGGGATCCTTCCGAAGGTCTGATGGCGGCTGGTCAGACCGCGATGTGCCGGGACAGGGTGGCGTGGTCCAAGGTCTCGCGCGTGCCCCGTTCGACCACGTTGCCGCGCGAGAGCACGACGAAGGAATCGGCGAGGCGAACCGCGAATTCGAGATATTGCTCCACGAGGAGCACGGTGATCCGGCCTTTGAGCTCTTCGATCACGGTCTCGATCGCCGAGACGATGGAGGGTTGAATGCCTTCCGTGGGCTCGTCGAGGAGGATGAGGCGGGGGCGTGTGCTCAGCGCGCGGGCGATGGCGAGTTGCTGCTGCTGACCGCCCGAGAGATTGCCGCCGGGCCGGTTCCACAGGTCGCGCAGGGCCGGGAACAAGGCGACCGCTTCATCCACGGCGTCGGTGCGGTCCAGCCCGTGTGCCCGGGCGGCGACACGCAGGTTCTCGGCCACAGAGAGGTCGGCGAAGATCTCGCGCCCTTGCGGCACGATGGCGAGGCCCGCCCGCGCCCGCCGGTCGGGAGACATGTCGGTGATGTCGGTCTCGCCGAGGATGATGCAGCCACGGCTCACCGGAATCAGGCCGGCAAGACAGCGCAACAGCGTCGTCTTGCCGGCGCCGTTGCGGCCCAGCACCGCCAGGCAGGAACCCGGCTCGATGGACAGGTCGACGTTCCGCAGGACTTGCGCACTGCCGTAATGCTGGTCGAGGCCGGTGACGGACAAGCCGAGCGGAACCGGCGAAAGGGAGGGGGACACGTCGCTCATCGGCCGAGGAACACCTCGATGACCCGTGAATCGGCGCGCGCGCCGGCCATTCCGCCCTCGAACAGGGTGCGGCCCTCGTGCAGCACGGTCACCCGGTCGGCGATCGCCTCGACGAATTCCATGTCGTGCTCGATCACCAGAATGGCCCGGTCGGGCCGGCGCAGGGATCGAATGAAATCGGCGGTGCGTGCAGTCTCGGCATCGGACAATCCTGCCACCGGCTCGTCGAGGAGGACCAGCTTCGGCTGCGAAGCTAGGACCATGCCGATCTCCAACCATTGCTTCTCCCCGTGCGCCAGGGAACCGGCGAGGGTGTCCGCACGCGTCTCCAACCCGGTCTCGGCGAGGGATACCGCGATGCGGTCGGATCGCTCGGAGATCGGGCAGTCGAGGCCACAGCCGATCTCAAGGTTTTCGCGCACGGTCAGGGCAGGAAAGACGCTGGGCTTCTGGAACTTGCGACGCACGCCCGCATGGGCGATCTCGGCCTCCGAGCGGCGGGTCAGGTCGAGGTCGTCGCCGAGCATGATGCGGCCCGAGGTCGGTTTGGCGATGCCCGTGATGGCGTCGAGAAGGGTGGTCTTGCCGGCGCCGTTCGGACCGATCACCGCCCGGACCTCACCAGGATCGATGGCCAGTGACAGCTCGTCCAGGGCGCGGAACCGCCCGAACACGACGCTCAGATTCTCGATGGTCAGGGCGCTCATCCGAGCCTCCCGCCGCGCCGCAGCCAGGTCGGCTTCAGGCGCAGGGCCGCGAGGTCGAGGAGGCCGTTCGGCAGCCCCAGCACCACGACGAGGACGAGCCCCGACAGGATGAAGGGCCACGCCTCCGGCATCGCGGCGCTCAGCCAGAACTTGAGGGCGTTGACCGCCACGGCGCCGATCACCGCGCCGCCGAGCCTTCCCATCCCGCCGATGGCGACCCAGACTGCGATCTCGATGGAGAGATCGGGGCTCAGCACGCGCGGGTTGATGATGCCGACCTGAGGCACGTAGAGGATCCCGGCGATGGCGGCGATCGTCGCGGAGAGGCACCAGATCCCGAGCTTCAGGCGCGTCGTACTGTAGCCGAGGGTGCGCAGGCGGGCCTCGTCGTCGCGGCAGGCCAGCATGCGCCGGCCGATACGGCCGACCACAAGGGCACGCGTGCCCACGAGGATCAGGGCTAGGGCCAGCAGCGTCGCCACGGCCAGACCCGTGACCATGCCGGGCGCGCCGATGGGATAGCCGAACAGGAGCGGGAATCCGGTCATGCCGTTATTCCCGCCGAGACCGGTATCGTTCCGGAACATCAGCAGCATGGCGACATAGACCAGGGCCTGGCTGATGATCGAGAAGTAGACGCCGTTCACCCGCGAGCGGAAGGAGGCATAGCCGAACAGGAAAGCGATGGCGGCCGACAGGACAAGGGCCATGACCAGAGCATACGGCGCGCTCGCGAGACCGGACCAATAGAGCGGCAGGGTCTTCCAACCCATGAACTGCATCAGGTCCGGTGCCACGCCGGTGACGGTATAGGCGTGGGAGAGCAGGTGCATCGCGCAGACGTAGCCGCCAATGGCGAAAAACAGGCCATGCCCCAGGCTGAGAATGCCGAGATAGCCCCAGACCAGATCGAGGGAGACGGCGAGGATCGCGAAGGCCGCGAGTTGGCCGACCATGTTGACGAGGTAGGGGGCGGGTTGCAGCAGGAGGATCGCGAGCGCGCCGGCGAGGACGAGACCGATCACCGCCGCCAGCAAGGTATCTCCCCTCAAAGCCGGAAGAAGCCAGCGGAACGCCGGCATGGGCCGAGATCGTGTCATGGGCTGAGATGGTATCGTCGGCGAGGGTTCCACGGCCTCGCTCATCGCCGACGCCTGACGGCGAACAGCCCTTCGGGCCGGCGCTGGAGGAAGAGGATGATGCCCACGAGCACGATGACCTTGGCGGCGACCGCGCCGTAGAACGGCTCGATCAGGACGTTGGCCCCGCCGATGCCGAGGGCCGCCACGAGGGTGCCGATGACGGTACCGACGCCACCGAGCACCACCACCATGAAACTGTCGACGATGAAGGTCGCGCCCATGCCCGGATTGACGCTGTAGATCGGGCAGAGGGCCACACCGGCGAGCCCCGCCAGTCCCGAGCCGAAGCCGAAGGCGAGGCAGTCGACCCGGCGGGTGCGGATGCCGAGACAGGCCGCCATGTCGCGATTCTGCGTCACCGCACGGATGTCGAGGCCGAGCGGCGAGCGCTTCAGGATCAGGAGCGTCAGCACCAGGGTGATCGCCGCAAAGGCGATGGCGAAGAGCCGGTTCCAGGTCACGATGAAATCGGCATAGAGGGGCACGCCGCCGCTCACGTAGGACGGCATGGCGAATTGCAGGTTCTGCGATCCGAAGACCACGCGCACGAAATTGATGAGGAACAGGCTCACGGCCCAGGTGGCGAGCAGGCTCATCAACGGTCGACGATAGAGGTGGCGCAGGATCAGCGCTTCGATGACGATCCCCACCATGGCGGCGGCGAGGAAGGCGACGGGGATCGCCGCGAGGAGGTAGAGGTCGAGGAAGCCCGGAGCGAAGCGGCGGAACGCCTCCTGCACGGCATAGGCCGCATAGGCGCCAACCATGATGAACTCGCCCTGTGCGAGGTTGATCACGCCCATCAGTCCAAAAATGATCGCCAGCCCCGCGGCGGCCATGAACAGGATGCTGGCGAAGCTCAAGCCGTTGTAGAGGAGCGCGAGGCCGTTGCCGATCCACACAGCGCGTTCGACCTTGGCGATCGCGGCCTCCAAAGCCGCACGGAAGGCGGGGTCGGCGCGATAGGCCGGATCACTCTTCAGGGCGGAGAGCCGCGAGAAGGCAGCACCCGAGGGAGCCTCGGCCACCGCCCGGATCGCCGCCAGGCGACGCGCCGGATCGGGCGAGGACAAGGCCGCTCCCTGTGCCGCCACGCCGATTGCCGTCTTTAATCCGGCATCGTTCTCGTTGTCCTGCGCCCGCACCAGCACGGCATCGGGGACGCCCGCCATGCGCCGCTCGACGGCTGCCAACCCCTTCCGTCGAAGCTCCACCGTCTCGCCCGCGATCAGGGTCGAGATGCCGAGGGCGGTCTCCACGAGGCCGCGCTGGCGGAGGCCGAGCACCGGCGAGCGTCCGCCATTCGTGGAACGAACGCCGCCGCTCACAACCTCGCGCCCGTCCGGTGCCCCGGCCTTCTCGAGCAGAACAGCCGTATCGCCGAGGCAGACGAGGCGTCTCTCAAGCAAGCCGCCCAGCAGGATGCCGGCGAAAGCGAGATCCTCGACCGTCATCTCGCCGCTCGACCGGATCAGCGCATCGAGCACCCGGCTCTGCGCGGCCCCGTCACCGCACAGGCCGACCGCGAAGCCCGCGCGTTCGAAGCTAGGCGACGCTCCGAAGGCCGGCTGCATCAGACCGGCGACGAGCAGGATCGCGCCGCAGAGCCAGGATTTCAGGCTCTCAACCATACGGGCTGAACGGCACGGGTTTGGGAGCGTCGGGCGATTGCCAGAGGATGTCGAAGCCCTGCTTCTCGTTGACCGAGCCGATGAAGACGCCGCGGGCGACGTAGTTGTTCTCTCCCGTCATCGTCAGTGTGTAGCCGGAGGGATCGGCGAAGCTCAGGCCGGCGAAGGCCTTGCGCACTTCGGGCACGTCGAAGCTCCCGGCCTTCGCCGCCGCCAGGGCCCAGAGCTGAACGCTGTCATAGGCCGAGACCATCGGATCGATGACGGTGTCGGCGCTGAAGGGCACCGATTTGGCCTTCACGTAAGCGGCCCAATCCGCAAGGAACCGGGTATTGGCCTCCGCCTTCGCCGCCTGGAGATAGGCCCAGCAATTGAGGTGGCCGACGAGAGGCGCCGTATCCAGCCCTTCGAGATCGGCCTCCACCATATCGAGGCCGAGGATCGGCACATCGGTGGCCCGGATGCCCTGGTTGGCGAATTCGCGCAGGAAATCCGGAATCGACGAGCCCACCACCGTGAGCACGACAATGGGCTGCCCGCCCGGCTCGGCGGCGAAGCTGCGGATCTGGTTCACCAGGGTCTGGAAGTTGGAGAAACCCAGGGGCACGTATTCCTCGCGCCAGGCCGTCGCCGCCACGCCCTTCGATGCCCAATAGGCCTTGAGTTGCTTGTTGATCGTGCGCGGCCAGACGTAATCGGAGCCTATCATGAAGAAGCGTTTGGCCCCGACGCCCTCGGCACCCATCAGGTAATCCACCGCGGGCAGCACCGAGCTCGCCGGCGGTGAATTCACGTAGACGACGTTCTTCGAATTCTCGTCGCCTTCGAAATGAAGAGGATAGAACAACAGCCCGTCACTCTGCTCCACCACCGGCAGGACCGACTTGCGCGAGACCGAGGTCCAGCAGCCGAACAGGGCGGCGACCTTCTCCTGCTGCAGCATCTGCCGGCCGATCTGGGCGTAGAGCGGCCAATCCGAAGCCGGGTCCGAGGTCACCACCTCGATCCGGCGTCCATTGACGCCGCCCTTGGCGTTGATTCCATCGGCCGCCATGCGCACCACATGGTTCAGGCGGCCTTCGATATTGGCCATCGTGCCCGAGGAGGAGAACAAGCATCCGAGCTTGACCGTGTCGGCTGCCCAGGCCGGACGGATGATTGCGGGGGCAGCGAGCGCCGCCGCGGTCCCGATGAAATGACGCCTCGTGACATCGACCATGGGCTTCGAACCTCCCCCGATACGACCCGAAGTTTCCAATTCCTCAGGACCGAACGGAAGGTCAAATACGCTGCATGGTCCCCCTTGGATGCGCAAAAGGTCATCGGACCGCCTGCAACATGGGCTGGATCCGATGCAAAACGTCAAAATTTGCATTTGCGCCGTCAGCTATTCGCCGGCCTGACCTCCCATTCCACGGTGCGCTTCTTGCTGGTGCATCTTGCTCGAAGCCAAACCCCATCTTCGATCGCGAAGGTCTACACATGCGTCGATGCCGACACACCGATCAGGAGGTCGCCTTTCTCCTTAGGGAAGCCGAGAATGGGACTCCCATTTCGGCCATCTGCGAGACGGCTCATATCTCCGTCGGCACGTTCTACCGCTGGCGTCGCCGCCTCGGCGGTCTACCGCCGGCAGGCGTCGCCCATCTCGGGCAGATCGAACGCGAGAACGCCGCATTGCGGGCCGAACTGGCTCGCCTGAGGCATTCCTTGCTCGCCCTGACCCCACGCTATCCCGATCACCGGGTGGATCTCACGACCAAAGCCCTCGACCGCGCTGAGACACCCCCAGCCCATGGCGAAGGCGTGCGCTATCGCGGAGAAGCCGCCACGGTCGGTCGCTACGCCTTCGTGCGCGGCGCCAACTGAAGCCCGGCTCCGTTACGGGAGAGGTTCGTCGAGGATCGGACCATGCCGGCGTATCGGTGGCCGATGAGATGCATGGACGTACGCGCCCAACGCTGCTCCGGATGGCGATCCGAGTCTCGCATGGCGAAACGCCGCTTTGACCGCCGACACCGTTGCGCGGGGCCACGGCTTGGGTTAGGTGTCATCCACGGTCAGCACCCGTAGCTCAGCTGGATAGAGCGTTGCCCTCCGAAGGCAAAGGTCACACGTTCGAATCGTGTCGGGTGCGCCAATTTTTCGACGAATTAGGATTTGGACTCATAACCAATAGCTGATGGTTGCAGCGATGCAGGCAGCTTTGAGTTAGTGGGCTGCAGACCCGTCGTATCGCGTGGCGCTGCGACGGAAGTCCTTGATGCGGCCGAACATGCGCTCGACGGCATTGCAGCCCTGGTAGAGGACCGGCGAGAAGCAGGGCTTCCAGCGCCGGTTGGACTTTGGCGGGATGTTGGAGGCGGCTCCTGTCGCTTCGATCTGCCGGCGAATGGCATCGCTGTCGTAGCCTTTATCGCCGAGCAGGATCCGGCACCGGGGCGAGCGCTCGAGGAGCAAGGCTCCTGCCTTGCGGTCCGCGACTTGTCCGCCCATCAGTAGGAAGGCGAGCGAGCAGCGCTGCGCCACTCGGTTCAGGTGGCCAAGTCAAGATCTGCTTTGCAGGCGGGCGGTGGAACGCTCCTGCGCCGGAGGCACGCGCTTCCGCCGAATCGTCAAGGATGACGAATGGTATTCCAGCGCGCTCGCAGATCTCCACATCGCAGCCTTCGTCTGTCTTCTACTCGAACAGGCTGCTCAACGCGCAGACAGTCGATAACGGACGAGATTCGATACCCATCAGATCTGTCCGGGCTGGCAGCCATAGGGTGGCACCGAGCGCGGGAAACGTTCTTTGATGCGCTCGCAGCCCCACGACCGCAGCGACTCTGGCAGGCGGCGGTTCACTTCGATGCCAACCTCGTCATAGGGCGTTTGTCCGGCTGTGACGTAGCTGTACCAGCGCCAGCCCAGGGTGCCGACGCCTGCGAGCAGGATTGCGAAGGCCACCGTCGCGGCCAGCCCCAAGCGTGACTGCGCAGGTCTCGTCTTATCTACCATGCAGACCATGTCCTCGATGTTCGTGCGATCCTGACAATGCTCTGCTCCCTCGCGGGGAAGAGCCCGTTGCGACCGACAGGATGATGGGGGCTCCCTTACAACACCCATTCAACGGATGGCCATGCTGCCGCTCTGTGAAAGACGGACGATCGGCTTGGCAACAACGTCAACGCCTCTCAGCATCCGCCCGGATGCCTAGCCTTTTTGATGTAAAAGGTATGTATTAACCCAAAGAATTTTCTCCGCCTCATGGGCCAAACCAGCCGCTCTTCTCTACGTTGTCTGTCCGCACGGCACGAGGTGAGCTCGTTTGATCGTGCCATGCTAAACGTGATGGACAAAAATCTGTAATGATACATCAGCTTGTTTACTATAGCCGAAACGTTGTTGCCGGCAACGATCGCTCCATGCTTATGAATTTGCGTGACATCGTCTCGGCCTCACAACGCAACAACAGCCGTGATGGGATTACCGGTTTTCTCATATTCGATAAAACCTGGTTCATTCAGGTTCTTGAGGGCGACCAAGCGCAGGTGAGTAGTACCTATACGCGCATCGCCCGCGATCCGCGCCATACAAGTGCTACCATTCTGGATGCACGGAACGTTCAGGGCCGCTCCTTTCCCAACTGGACCATGGGTGGCGCCATGCGAACCCCAGAAGTCGAAGAAATTTACTTGCAGCATGGCATCGGAAGCTTCATCGACCCGACGCGCCTGACGAGCGGCAAGGTCATCGCCCTCGCCCTCGACCTTCAGGCTTTCGATGCCGCGAAACGTCAGACTCAGCGGCTCGCGAGTTGAAGTCTGCGCGACCAGTCCGGGTACGGCATTTGACGCGGTTCGACCGCAGACATAGCAACGCGTCCACAAGGCTGCGTGCCCGCACTCGACTGGCCTCAAGTCCCGGTGCATGACCGAAAGCCCGGCCCTCTGAAACGATCTCGCGAGCACTCGCGTCTCGCGGGGCCGGTTCTCTTCGGCTTCGAGTCGAGGGCGGATGCGGCGGAAACGGGAATATGGGCGTGTCCCTGCGGTGGATCGGTGCAACGGCTGGCGGGATCCTGGCCCGCTTGGCCATGGCCGCTATCCAACCGTGGAGGCGTGCCGGCGAGGCTCGCCACGCAGGTTTGGGACGGCTCGCGGCGAGGCGGACCCGCGTCGACGGCCAGATCATCCATGCCCTTGTCTCCATCGATGCCGTGCCGGATGATCGACTACCCGTGATCCTGGTCCATGGGCTGGGAATGTCCAGCCGATACATGGTCCCGCTCGCAAGGCATCTTGGCCCTCACCTGAAGGTCTACGCCCCCGACCTGCCCGGCTTCGGCTTGAGCGACAAGCCCCGGCACGTGCTCACCGTTCGCGAACTCGCCGATGCGCTGGCCGCCTGGATGCAGGCCTTCGACCTGAAGCGGGCGGCTTTTATCGGCAACTCGCTCGGCTGCGAAATACTGGTCGAACTGGCGATCGCTCACCCCCACCTCGTCGACCGCCTGGTTCTGCAGGGGCCCACGCCAGACCCGGAGGCGAGGAGCCTCTTCCGGCAGGTTGCGGGGTTCCTGGCCATCGCGCCGTTCGAGCGCTGGTCGCTGGCCTGGGTGGCGCTGAGCGATTATGCGCGGGGCGGGATCAACCGATACATCCTGACCTTGCACAGCATGGTCGGCAACCGCATCGGAGAGAAGGCGCTCCGCGTCATGCAGCCCACGCTCGTGGTCTGGGGCGCCCGTGACTACATCGTTCCCTACGCGTTCGTCACGATCCTCGCCGAAAGCCTGCCGCGCGGACGCCTTGCCGTCATTCCCGGTGCGGCCCACGGGATCAACTACTCCCACCCCGAGGCATTCACTGCCGTGCTTCTCCCTTTCCTCCTCGCCGAAGGCGACAGGCCTGCCGCGCAGAACCAGTCCTAAAGCGCTCACCGCCGAAGTGGATGCCGGTTCGGCGAAAAAGAGCGCGGCAAAACAAAGGCCTGGAGTTGCACCCGACTCAACGTGGTCGGGTGCAACTCCAGGCGGCCGGCACAGGCTGACATTCGGCCAGCGAGCGCCGTTATCGTTGCTCCCGCCGGTCGCGACATACGTCGGCAGGAGGTCCGTCTCGGACCGGAGGCGATGACGGGCGCGCCGAAGGATCGGCTGTCGAAACATTCGCCGAAGAACGGGCTCGTCATAGGATACCGCGCCAATACGCCGTCCGGCACGGATGCCGACCCCTTCACGACTCCTCAACCACACGGCGCCAGGATCGGGTTATGCTGAACCTCTCGACTCCACGCCGTCTGACCTTCCTTCTCTCGCTGGTGCTGATCGGCCTCGCCGTCGCCAGTCTCTATTTGCGCCTTCCGACCATTGGTCCCACTGTGGTCAAGTACCGGACCTGGTTCTTCGTCGGCGCGTATGTCCTGCTGGCTTTCGGTGTCGTCTCGAAAAGCCTCTGACCGGTCGCAGACGAAGATCGTACGTCCCTGTTCTTCCTCCAGATCAACGACACACGATTTCTGAGGCCATACTGTCCATGCCAACGGTGTTCCTGGATTGCGATGGCGTGCTGGCCGATTTCGATGCCGGCGCGAAGCAAGCCTTCGGGATGTCACCGGCGGAATTCGAGCGGCGTTTTGGCCTGAAGGGTTTCTGGGGCGAGCTTGCCTCGCTCAACAACTTCTTCGGTGAGCTACCGTTGATGCCGGATGCCATGGAACTGTATGAGGCGGTTCGCCACCTCGAGCCCATCATCCTCACGGGTCTTCCGCGGGGAAACTGGGCTGAGCCACAGAAACGCCTCTGGACGGCCCGGTATTTCCCCGGTGTCGAGGTGATCACGACGAGTGCCGCGCTGAAACGAGAACATTGCCGTCCTGGCGATGCCCTCGTGGATGACCGGGAGAAATACCGGCCCCTTTGGGAGCAGGCTGGAGGCATCTTCATCCATCATCGCAATGCGGATGCATCGATCCGGCGGTTGCGCCAACATGCATTCATCTAAGATAAAATGGCTTGTGCTTGTATCTCACTGGACAAGCATCATCTGTTCCTCATATGCTAAGCATTCGCTGCCGACGCGTCTTGCGTCCTTGAGCGTGTCGATCTCAGGATTATCTCATACATGAAGCGCCGTAGCGCGCGACCTTTCACGGTCGAAATCAAGCATACCCGTACATCCCGCGCCTCGCTCCCCGACGCCCCGGCACGTTCCCGCGTCGGCGACGACCTGTGGGGGGACCTGCAGGCAGCTGTGGCCGACAAGCCGGCCGATATGCAGCCCCTGCGCCTCGCTCATCCCGAGCCTGCACCGTCAGTGGCGCCCGCCGAGCCGCCCGCTCGGCGTGTCCTGCCGAGTCTCGTGCCGATGTTTGCCATGCCCGATGAGCCGGACGCATCCGAGGTCGTCAAAGCGCCGGAAGAGGAGCGACTGCCACGCGTGCAACGCGTGAAGCCACCGACCAAACGTAAGCAGAAGGTCGTGGCGCAGGTCGACTCGGCACTTTCGTTTGCCGATGCGGAAGACGAGCTCGACGATACACCGGTTGTCGCGAGCGCTGACTCGACACAGCCATCCGGTGGCGTCAGTGGGCCTGCTTTGGCTCAAGCGCGGACCGCACGGCGCGCTCAGCAGGCGGCGGCTCTACGGCCGGGCGAGCGTTGGAAGCGGCGGCTGCCACGTGCGCTCTGGTGATCCAACGCAACGGCTTCCTGCCTTGCTCGAGATGTAGCCTCCATTGTTCGATGGTTTGAAGCCTGCCCGCGCGGCCGCGTGGTGGCCGTCCGCGGGCCCTCAGTCAGCCTGACCGATGAGCCTGCATGATCTCCGAGTTGGTCGGCAACGACGCATAAGGCCGTTTTCCAATCGAGACGGGCGGAATGCGACACCATGCAGGCCGCGCTGCCAAGCGAGAGCAGGTGCACGCGTAACGAGTGCACTGCTCAAGACGATAGACGAATAGCCGTTTTACCAAGTCGTCGGCTTGGGGTTGCGCTCGTCGAACCCCTTCTGGTGCCAATAGGGATAGATCGGCGTCTCTTGGCTCGCCGCATCGAGGCGGGCCACCTGCTCGGGCGTCAGCGTCCAGTCGAGAACGGCAAGGTTCTGCTTGAGCTGCTCCTCGGTGCGGGCGCCAACGACGATGTTGCACACGGTGGGCCGGGTCAGCAGCCAGTTCAGGGCGACCTGCGCCACCGTCCTGCCGGTCTCCGCCGCCACATCATCCAGCGCATCGACCACGCCAAAGAGGTACTCGTCCGACACCGGCGGCCCGCCCTCGGCGCCGCCCGCAGCGATGCGGCCGCTCTGGTTCGGTTGCCCACGGCGGATCTTGCCGGTCAGACGGCCCCAGCCGAGCGGACTCCAAACCATCAGGCCCACGCCCTGGTCGATGCCGAGCGGCATCAACTCCCACTCGTAATGCCGCCCGATCAGGGAATAGTAGCCCTGATAGGCCACGTAACGCGCGAGCCCATAGCGCTCGGATGTGGCGAGCGCCTTCATCAGGTGCCAGCCGGAAAAGTTCGAGGCGCCGATATAGCCGATCTTGCCCGAGCGGGTGAGATCGTCGAGCGCCCGAAGCGTCTCCTCCACGGGGGTGAGTGCGTCGAATCCGTGCATGAAGTAGACGTCGATATGCTCGGTACCGAGCCGCTTCAGGCTGGCCTCGCAGGCACGAACCAGATGATGGCGCGAGGAGCCGACTTGGTTCAGGTCGTCATTGAAGCGGAAGGTCGCCTTGGTGGAGATCAACGCGCGCTCGCGCTTGCCCTTCAGAGCCTGGCCCAGGATCTCCTCCGAGGCACCTCCCGAGTAGATGTCGGCCGTGTCGAAGAAATTGACACCGGAATCCAGGCAAAGGTCCACCATACGGGTCGCCTCAGCGACATCGGTCTGGCCCCAGCGCTGAAAGAATTCGTTTGTCCCGCCGAACGTGCCCGTGCCGAAGCTGAGCACCGGTACGGTAAGGCCGGAGCGGCCAAGCTGCCTGTATTCCATCGAATCCTCTCAGCAACCCATCGCGCGGTATGTGATGCGCCTGCCGATCTAACGCGACGGGAGGCCTCGGTTTCCGTCGCGCGGGCATCGCTTCCGCGCGCCTCCTGGCTCTCGGCATGCAGGCCGCCTGCGTATCCTCGAAGTACTTTCGTTTGTATCGACCCGAGTGTTGCACCACGCATCTTGTACAGTGATCGCATCGGATATCGACGATCATCAGAATAGCCTGCGAAGACCTGTTGAACAATCGATGCCGGTCTCGCAGGCGTATGCGCAGATCGAGCTGTGCCCCGCTGCATCTTTCGTGGCCCCGATCCTGGATGCCGAGGGGACTCATCGTTCCCACACGAAACCCGAAGATTCCACATTGGAGGCTCCGACTTCGGAGAGCCCCGACTTCGGAAAGCCCCGACTTGGGGATGCTTCGACCCGGGGGATACTCTCGGGGGATATTTCGGCATGACAGGCATGCCGGTCGCCGCGAGCGGCTGCCCCGAGAAAGGACGAGCATGGACACGATGACGATCCTCGACGCGCACCGCTGCCATCTCGGCGAGGGCCCCTGCTACGATCCGCGAACCGGCACGGCATGGTGGGTCGACATTCTGGAGCGGCAGCTGTTCGAGAGGTCGCTCGCGGACGGCACCGCGCGCCTGCACGACCTGCCTTTCATGGCGAGCGGCGTCGCCGCGGTGGACGAGACCCGTCATCTCCTCGCCGCCGAAGACGGGCTTTACCTGCGCGGGCTGAGTGACGGAAAGCTCATGCTGCTCTGTCCGCTGGAGGCGGAGGATGCAGGCACCCGCTCCAACGACGGCCGTGTGCATCCCTGCGGCGCTCTGTGGATCAGCACCATGGGCCGCGATGCCGAGCCGGGGCGTGGCGCGATCTACCATGTCGCCGGTACCCGGGTCACGCGCCTCTACGGGTCGCTCACCATCCCGAACGCCATCTGCTTCTCGCCCGATGGCGCGACCGGCTACTTCGCCGACACCGATGCGGGTCTGCTGAAGCGCGTCAGCCTCGACCCCAGCACCGGCCTGCCGACGGGCGAGCCGTCGACGCTCTACGATCATCGCGGCGGGGATGGCGGCCTCGACGGCGCTGCGGTCGACGCCGAGGGCCGCATCTGGTGCACCCGCTGGGGTGCGTCCTGCATCGATGCCTATAGCCCGGAGGGCGAGCGCGTGCGGACGGTTCCCCTGCCGGTGACCCGCCCCTCATGCCCCACATTCGCCGGGCCGGATCTCGATCGCCTGCTGATCACCAGCGCCTATGAGGGCATGAGCCCGGAGGAACGCGACGCCGATCCCGAGCACGGGCGCACCCTCTTGGTGGCCGCCGGAATACGTGGCCTGCTGGAGCCCGCCTTCCGGATCTCCCCGTAAGTCGGTCGTTTCCGGCTATGCGCGACAGCCACTTGGCGCAGGAGTCGGAGACAGGCGCTGTGGGAACGCCGATGCTCATTCTTTGCCAGCGGACAGCGTCACCACGAAGACCGCGCCCTCATTCGTCCCGGGCTCACAACGCACCGTCGCGCCCATGCGCTCGGACAGCGTCGCGACGATGAACAACCCCATGCCCGTGCTCGGCGGTCCATCGGATCGCGTCCCAACAGACTGATGGAACTTCTTGAACAGGAGATCGTGACGGGCAGGATCGATACCCGGTCCGCGATCCTGAACCCGGATCGACACGTCTCCGCCATCCTGTGCGGCGCTGACCGTCAGGATGCCCCCCGTCGGACTGTAGCGGACGCCGTTGCCGAGAAGATTGTCGAGAATCTGTGCCAGGGCACCTGCGTCGAGCGTGGCGACCAACGGGCGATCCGGAAGGTCCACGTCGATCCGAACGTCGGCGGATTGCGCGAGCGGCTTGGTCCGGCCTGCGGCGGCCAGCACATGCCCTCGCACATCCTCGTCGGTGAGGCGCGTGAGCGGCCGGTGCTCGGCGGCGTGCGCATCGAGCAGCCGGGTCGCGAGAGCGAGCATCGCGTCGATGCTCGCTCTCGCCTGGTGCAAGACGACGAGCGGCAATTCCGGCTCCCGCGTTGCGCGCCGGACGGCGAGATCGAACAGGTTGCGCAGCCCGTAGAGGGGACTGCGCAGGTCATGGGCGGTGATCGCCATCAGGGTGTCGAGTTCGCCGTTCCTCTCCATCAGCCGGTCATTCTGCAGGCGGATGGTGCGCTTCTGCTCGTAATCGCTGCGACGTCCGGCATGGATCAGCGCTGCGGCGACGACGGCGATGACCGAGACGATCGCGGCATTGACGATGGCGATGACCTGCTCGGCGGGAAACGTCGCCGTGCCGAGCACGATCCAACAATAGGTGAGCAGCAGCGGGATCAAGGTCAGCCCGAAGGTGAGCGGCGGCAGCACGAACAGCAAGGTCAGAGACAGGAGCATCATAGGGTATCCGCTCGTCAGCCGCCCCTTGGCGCCCATCGCGGCGATCGCCCATTGGGTATCGAGCAATGTCAGAACCAGGAAGATTACGACGAAGACGCGCGGGAGCCACGTCCCACCGCCGCGCCGCAGCGTCAGCGAGGCAAGCAGGAAGCAAAGCGCCAACACGATTTCAACGGCGATCTGTACGGTCCTGAGCCCGGTGGCGAACTCGATCGACTTCGTGAACAGCCCCAGCATGCAGGCGATCTCGACCCGTCGAATATTGACGAGGGTCAGCATGTCTCCGAAGCTCATGCCGGCCTGCTCGGCGGGGGACACGTCCCAGCGTGCCAGCCAGCTCTTCATGATGACCTGCCTTTCATGACGGATCGAGACGCCCCGCGAGGTGATCCGCCGCATAGCGTTCGAGCATTCTCACACTGTCCAGCCCGAGCTTGACCTTCAGGCGCTCCCGATAGGTACCGACGGTCTTCACGCTCAACCCGAGTTCCTTCGCCAGAGATTGCAGCGTCGCACCGCTGCCGATCAGCTGGAGAACCTGAAGTTCACGGCCGGATAGGGCGCCGATATCCGTCCGACGGTCGCATCGACGCGCGAGATCACCGATCAGCAGCTGTTGCACCGGCTCGCTCAGATGGATCGCGCCCGCCACCACGCGGTCGAGGGCCACGGCGACGGTTTCGAGCGGCTCGGATTTCGCCACGTAGCCGTGCGCGCCGGCATAGATCACAAGAGGCCCCCAGACCGTTTCGTCGCGGCTGGAATAGACGATGATCCTGGCCGCCGGCAGGATGGCGCGCAGATCCTCGATCAAGGCGATGCCGTCACCGTCCCCCATGATGAGATCGGTAACGATGATGTCGGGCTGCACTCGTTCGGCCTCGATACGGGCCGTCCGGGCCGAGCTGGCCTCTCCGCTCACGTCAAAGCGGTCATTGCCCTGGAGCAACAGCTTCAGACCGGCCAGCACGATCGGGTGGTCATCGACGATCAGCAACCGAAACAAGGACATGTCTACCCCGAGCGAAGCGGCCAACCAGGGTATGATTCCTCATTGTTGCGCCCCCTGTAGGTCACCGACCTACACGAGATCAACGTCATGCGACCATGATCCGTCCAAGACGCCACGTACGCTTCTGAATGACCCTCAGGCGAATCCGCTTCGCGCGGGCGGCCAAGGCCCGTGAGCCATAAGCCATACCGATCCCACAGACCCGTACACGTCGCCGGATAGAGCCCTGGCCCGCCGGCCCGGGCAACCGGACAGCCTTGGTCCGCCCGACGCCCGACGCCCGACGCCCCGAGTCTGCCATCGGAGACTGTGTCGCCCACCCGGCGTGAGCGACCTGGAGCATTTGGACGAAGGCGCACCAGCGCCGACGCTTCACGGCTTCACGCCGCACCACCCTCGTTCAGGTACCCTCCCCACGCCGCCCCACGCCGCCCCACGCCGCCCCACGCCGCCCCACGCCGCAAAAACAATTCAGTAACCTTCAATCGAAGCAATCAGCTTCGATTGACTTGAACTTTCCCCAAAGATTGAAATGTTTACAATAAGCTCATGATTTTCGTTCATCTCTGTATTTAAATTCCATTCGCTGCTCAAGAATTGAGCATGGAAGTGAATTTCTGTAGGTCAATGACCTACAGAGCTACCGAACCAGTCATGTATTTGGGCGATATGGGATTCGCAGGATGAGTTCGGTGGCGTACAACCAAGATGTTATCGAAAAACCGAATGCAAGTGGCGGTCTAGACTTACGGCAGGATGCGTCGCGCGCAATCAAAACCGGGACGACGAAGGCCGTCGCGACGAAACTCACTGTGCGGCCCGGCATGGAGGCTCGCTTCGCAACGTGGCAGGCCGAGTTTACCCGGGCCGTCTCGGCATCCCATGACTTCGTCAGCCTCGAGATCATCCCGGCTTTCGCCGGTTCGGTCGAATGGCAGATCATCCAACGGTTCCGCTCGCCCGAAGCGCTGACCCGATGGGTCGAGGACGAGGCGCGCGCTACGCTCCTGGCAAACCTCACGGCCTTGGAAAGCGACGGCAAGGGACCACACGCCGATGAGGCGGCGCCGGATTATCACTCCACGACGACCGTCACGGAGGTCATCACGACGGTTGTGAAGCCGGGGCAGGAAGAGGCGTTTCGGCGTTGGGCCGAACGTATTCAGCAGGGACAGGCCCGCTTTCCAGGATATATGGGCACCCTCGTCCAGGCGCCCCTGTCGCCGGAAGTCCCGTACTGGACAACGCTGGTGCGCTTCGAAAGCCCGGCCTTCCTCGATGCCTGGCTGCAATCCCCGGAAAGACAGGCGATCCTGGCCGAAGCGACGCCCCAGGTATCGACCTGGCGGAGCCACAGGATGAGCAACCCGTTCGCCGGGTGGTTCGCCAATGAGCAGCGTCTCGCGCCGCCACCCGCCTGGAAGCAGACCTGCCTCGTCCTGCTCGTTCTGTTTCCCGTCGTCATGCTGGAAATCCGCTTCCTCAGCCCCTTGCTGAACGGATTGCCGCTGACCGTTTCCACCTTCATCGGCAATGCCATCAGCGTCTCGCTCGTGTCATGGCCGCTGATGGCGGTGGCGATTTTCGGCCTGGGCTGGTGGCTGAAACCGGATGCGCACAAGCGCTGGCGCAAGGAGTTGCTGGGCGTGACGATTCTGGCCGCACTCTACGGGCTCGAAATGTTCTTCTTCTCCCACCTGTTTTAATCATTCGTCATCGTTCGTCACAGCATAAGCTGATCACTCAACCGAGGAAGACTGGAAATGGCTCACGACCACACTGATTTCATGGCTCGGGCGATCGCGTTGTCCGAAAAGACCTCCCTGGTCGAGAGCGCCGGTGGCGTCTTCGGCTGCGTCATCGTTCAGGATGGCGAGATCATCGCCGAGGGCGCGAATCGCGTCGTCGCGGAAAACGATCCGACATGGCACGGAGAGATCGAGGCCATTCGCAAGGCCTGCAAGTCGCAAGGGACGTTCAAGCTTCGCGACGCGACGCTCTATACCAGCGCCGAGCCCTGCCCGATGTGTATGGCGGCCGCGTACTGGGCCGGCATCAAGCGGGTTTACTACGCCGCCCAGGTGGAAGACGCACTGGAATACGGCGGCTTCGACGACAGCATGATCTATGCCGAGCTCAAGAAGGATGTCTCCGAGCGCTCCATTCCGACAACGCAGATCATGCGCACGGAAGCCGTCGAAGTCTGGAAGAAGTATGCCCAGAAGGCGGACAGGGTCCCTTACTGAATCCGACTCTCGAACGCCGATCAAAGCAAGATCCTCCGCCCGGATCGCTCCCATCCGGGCGGGCTCCTCCTTCATACTGCGTGACGCCATGAATATCGTTGGTCTGAGGGACGCCTGCAAAGGTGAGGTCTTCGCTGCGGGCGATGCGCAGTTCCTCGAGGCGATCCATGGGAATCTCTGGAACAGGCTGATCCCGGACCGTGCCCCCCAGGCCGTCGTGAGAGCCGTGGACGAGGACGATGTCGTCGCGGCCGTGCGGTTCGCCCGCGCGAGCGGCCTGAAGGTCGTCGTCCGCGGCGGCGGCCATAACTGGTGCCAGCCCTCGTTGCGTCATGGCGGCATCCTGATCGATCTCTCGAATTTCACGAAGATCATCTCCATCGATGCCGATAATCTGAAGGCGGTCATTCAGCCGATCATCAGCAATCGTGACATCCAGAAAGCGCTCAATCCCCTTGGGCTGGCCTTCCCCACCGGCCATTGTCCTCAGGTGAAGGCGAGCGGCTATCTGCTCGGTGGTGGCATGGCCTGGAACCCCACCGTCTGGGGGAGCGGAGCCGAGAGCGTCGAGGCGATCGAACTCGTCACGGCGCAGGGCGACTTGATCAAGGCGAGCGCGACCGAGAACACGGATTTCTTCTGGGCTGCCCGAGGTGCAGGCTCCGGATTCTTCGGGATCGTCACGAAATACTTTCTCAAGCTTCATCGGCTGCCCGAAGCCATGCATGGCAGCACCTATTACTATCGGCTCGATGACGCACCGGCGATCGGAACCTGGCTCGGCACGATAGCCCCGAGCCTGTCTCCCGCGGTCGAACTGAGCCTGTTCGTCGTACAGGCGCCACCGGAGTTGAGAGGACAGGCCGCCGCTCGGAACGGCTGGCTTTGCATGGTCACGGCGACGGCGTTCGAGCAGACGCCGCACGCCGCGGAGGCCGCGCTGCAGGCGCTGGAACACGCTCCGATCCTTCCGCTCTCGTCGTCGTTCGCGACGCTCGTTACCTTCGAGCAGCTGTTCGATGCGTCAGGATCCTTCTGGCCGGAAGGTGCCCGCTCTCGCGTCGAGGCGACCTATTCCGATCACTCCCCGGGAGAGTTGGTGCAGGCCATCCTGCACCTGCTGCCGAGCGCGCCTTCCGCGACATCCGTCTTCTTGTTGACCATCTTCTGCGGCCCCAATGTCCCGGCCGCACAGAAGGACATGGCCTATTCCGTCTCCTCCAAGGTTTATGGTGGCCCGTGGACCATGTGGTGGAAGGCCGAAGACGATGACGCCAACACCGAATGGCATCGCCGTATCACGACGACCTTGCGCCCTTTCAATACCGGCTATTACATCGGCGAGACGAACACGGTCGAACAGCCAAGCAATATCCCCCAAGCCTTCACCCCTGAAAAATGGGAACGGCTTTGTGCTCTGAGAGACAAGCACGATCCAGATCGCGTCTTCTTTGATTACTACGATGGATTCTGATGAAAGTTGAATTTTATTTATGTTGTGATGCCGCTTTATGATCAAGAACACGAAAGATTGTCAACGATCTCACGCGGAGTTGCTTTCACCTGTTCACCGACACCACGCATCACCGATTGGAGGTGATGAGGCTGGTCGAGCGTAGCCCTCCATGTAGGCGAACACGTCGCGTCGGGCCTCGTCCCGGGTCGGCCATCGTCGCGGGTGGACGAGGCCCGACCTTGAGGTCGTGGAAGAAGCTATCTGACGTGACGGTCGAGACGTGAGACGTCCGGGCGCTACAGCCATTCTTGTCCGCGCGGCATCAGCCCGGACGGACGCGATCGTCGTTCTTCTGGCACGATTCGAAATCCCGCACCGAGCGATTGTAGGTCTCGTTGAAGCGTTGCGCCGGCTGGCTCGGGTCGCCTTTCGCGCGAATGTCACGCGCCACATCCCGGCCATGCCCGATCAGGCTCGCGACCGTATCCGTGTAGCCCGTGCAGGATGAGTCGGCTTTCGGACTCATGCCGTCGAAGGTCGTGCCAAGCTGCCGGTTGGCGTTCGATACCTCGGCCAGTGCCGCCAGAAAGGGCGCGACATCTGCCTTCGGTCCCAGTGACTCGAAGCGCCGCACGGCGCGTCGCAAGGTAAGGCTCGTCGAGAGAAGACGGCGCGCCGGCGCGTCTTCCGGAAGCGTCGTCAGGCGCCGCTCATCCCGGGCAATCTCACGCTCGAACAGCGCGGAGCCGTAAGTTTCGATCGCTTTGGCAGCGGCCTCGACACGGGGGACGAGGATCGCGTGCTGCTCCCTTGCGAATTTGTAGCCGTCCTCCTTGAATTCTCGTGTGGTCTGATAGCGGGTGAGTGCCTTCAGCGTGGGGTTGAGCTCGCGCAGCGCCGCGAGCAATCGGGCGGCCTCGGCATCGATCTCGGGCACCGCTCCAGGCAAGGCGATGGCCTTCTCCAACTCACCGATGACTCCATCGAAATCCACGATGCCGAAATGGTACCACGCATTGGCTCCGAGCTTCGTGCCGAGCTTGAGCACCCGCTCATTGTCGCGGCGATAATCGGCGAGTTGCTGCTCGAGAGGGTGGGACCGGACGAGATGGTTCTGAGCCTCCGTATAGGCATTGGCCTTGGCGAGCGCCTGAGCCTCGGGGGTCGGCGGCGGCGCAGTGCGGGTGGGCGCACCCGTGCTTCTCGGTGGCGACGGTGGGGTCTGCAGCAGAGCCTGCGAAGCTGAGGGCGCAGCCGGAAAATCGCATTTGAAGGCATCGATCAGGCTTTTGCGTACGGCCTCGTGAGCCTGGGCACATTGATAGGCCACGGTCGGTCGAGCCGTCTCGTTACGCATGACCGTGTCGCGGAAGCTCTCCCGCATCGTGTTGATGCCCTGTCGAATGCCTGGGCGGGCCGCCTCCGGTACTCCAGGGCTGGCAGCACATCGGGCATATGCCTCGAGGAACGCGTCGCAGCTCTCCACTCCCACGGGCGTCACCGGCGTGATGGCGAAAGCAGGCGTCGTCAAAATCCCAAGCAGAATGGCCGACACAGCGGCGGCGCCACGACGCGGTCCTGTATGATGCATCCGTGCTGAGCCGCGCATTCTCATTCCTTCGGTCGAAGAGCCAGTCGGGCCTTTACGCAGTCAGCGACCACTTCGTTGCAATACGCTGAGGGTAGCTCTCGCTTTTGCAGCGGTCCGCGAATTCAGGTCTCCGCACGCGGGATCCCCGGCCGGAAAAAAAGGCCCGCCTGCAAGCTGTCGCCGATGCGGTGAGCACGCTCGATGAGGATCGTCGCGATGTCAGGTGGGAACTCCTCGTTCGCCGCTTGTTCGAACAGCGCGAGCCAGCGGGCGAAATGGGCTGGCGTCAGATCACCGAGCCCCCGATGCTTGCCGAAGGGATTACCCTTGTAACGGCCGGATTTCAGAAGCACCGAGGACCAGAAATCCTGAATGACAGCCAAGTGGCGGGGCCAATCGTCATTGGCGATGACACGGGCAAAAACCGGCCCGATGAGGGGATCGCGTTGAACTCTCGCGTAAAAGGCACCAAGGAACGCGTGCAAGCTCGCTTCCGTAAGGGTGTCTTCCGTCATCTTGCCCTAGCCCATCGCCCTGCGTGACGCCGCATGCACAACGCCCCTGTTTTCCATAGTGTGCCGTGACGGCGCCAGGGTCAGGGGCGAGGCAGGCTGGGCCTCATGCCTTTGGATCTCCCGGCCATCATGCCCCTCGCCCTCGAACCATTCCCTCTCGCTGTCGCAGCCTTCGCTTTCTTCCTTGCCGGGTTCGTCAAAGGTGTCGTCGGGCTTGGCCTACCGCCTGTGGCCATGGGGTTGCTCAGCTTGGTCATGGCACCGGCTCAGGCCGCCGCACTCCTGGTCGTGCCGGCCTTCGTGACGAACATCTGGCAGCTTGCGGCCGGTCCGCGCTTCGGGACGCTGGCGCGGCGCCTCTGGCCGATGCTCACGGCGAGTGTCGTTGGGACCCTGGCGGCAGCTGCGCTCCTACATGGAAATTTCGGAGGCGGGGCCATCGTTGCTTTGGGCCTCGCCCTGATCGCTTCTGCGATCCTCGGGCTCGCGGCCCCCCGCCTGAGAGTCCCACCAGGGGCCGAGCGTTGGCTGGCACCGCTGGCTGGGGCGACGACGGGATTGGTGACGGCCGCCACGGGTGTCTCCTCGATTCCCGCCGCACCGTTTCTCGCCGCACTGGGTTTCAATCGGGAGGATCTCATCCAGGCCCTTGGGCTATCCTTCACGGTGTCCACCGTGGCGCTTGCCGTCGCCCTGGCGGGTAGCGGGATCCTGAACCTCGGCATCGCCAGTGTCTCGGCGCTCGCCCTGGTCCCTGCCCTCCTCGGCATGAAGCTGGGTGGTTGGGTGCGCGGCCGTGTGAGTGAGCCCGTCTTCCGACGCTGCTTCTATCTCGGGCTGTTGGGGCTCGGGCTCCACCTCGCGTCCAGGGCACTTGTCTGACATGTGAGCCCGGTGGACCGGTGCGGCATCTACGCGACCACGCCGCCTTCCGGTCAGTACTCTCCCTCATCGGGAATGCTCAGCACGGTCCCGCAGGCCTTGCAGTGAACCGCATCCGGCTCGTGCCTTTGTAAAGCGCAGGCCGGACAAGGATGCCTTACCTTGTTGGGACGAAACAGAACTTGAGCGAGGCGCAGAAACAGCGTCACTCCGCATATCATCACCACGACGGACAGTAAGCGACCAGACGTGCCAGGCAAGGTCACGTCGCCATAGCCGGTGGTGGTGAGTGAGGTGACGGTGAAGTACAAGGCATCGACGTAGTTGGCGATAGCCGGATTGGTGCGGTGCTGAGTGGCGTATACCAACCCCGTCATCACGAAGACGAACACCGAAAGGTTGGCGGCGGCGAGGATCACCTCCTCGTTGCGGCGGAAAAACCCGCTATCGGAGCGCAAGCGGTCAAGGAGTTGATAGGTCCTCAGCAGCCGTAAGGTTCGCAGGATACGCAGAAACCCGGCCCCTTCGCCGACGATGGGGGCGAGGAACGAGACCAGTGCGGCGATGTCGGCCCAGGTGGTCGGACGGAGTAATTCCCGCCAGCGGTGCCGTTCGATGGAGAATCGGGCGACGAAGTCCGTGAGCACTGCAAGGCCGACGAGGACATCGAGTCCCTCCACGACCGGCGCCCTTGGCATGAACGACGACACCACAATGAAAAGGATCGTCGCGATATCGAAGACAAGCAGGCCGTAGCGAAATCGGTGTGCCCTGTCGCTATCGCCCTCGTACAGGTCTCTGAGACGATGCTTGATCGCTTCCATAAAGGTTTCTACCCGCCCCAGCCTTCGTCGTCCCGTTCCACTTACACATGTGTCTGAAGGAACGTTCCGCAAAACGTCCGGGCTGGCGCTCTGCCATGGCTTGCCCCCCCCTGAAACATGGTCCGTCCTCGGACCTGGCCTCGCCCGAACGGATTGCAAAGTCTGACGTTTTCCCGTTTCAGGTGAGGAGACGTGGTGCTGTCGGACGGACAGGCGATGGAGTTGGCGCCGTTTATTTCGGCCTGTCGCCCGAAGGCCAAGATGCGGCCCAAAGCGCTTCGGCGCACGATCTCGGGGTCCTGTCCCGGGCAGGCGAACCGCCACGGCGTTCTGTCGCGCGATCCGCAGGAAGGGTGACGAATTAATCCAGGCCGGCGGCCCCGAGGCCCTAACGCACGAAATCGCATTTATCCGCGAACTGGCCCCAACAAGGCCGACCCTCGCGAGGCCAACATCACCGAGGCATGGACCGGCCTCGCGGGGTGGTTGTCATGAGCGTCCCACCGACAGAGCGATTGACGGCTACGCCTACCCCATCAACGCCTTCTCGAACGAGTGGCCCAAGCCGTTACCGACATCGGTCTCATCGCCAAGCAGGCGACGACCGGATGCGATCACCTGCACGGCTTGGCGGCGAGAACATTCCTGGCGGGCAACGACTTCAAGGTCTCGCAGATATTCGATCACAGGCTCTCGCGCTTTGGGTGCCCGACCAAACACGGATGTCACCCTCGCCTCTACGAGGCCGGGGATCGCTTCCCAGAATTCCCCGGACCGTTCGAGCATGGCGACTTCTCCCGTCAGGTCAGAAGAAAGTGTGTCCACCTTAGGGTCGCCACCTTCATTCACACAGGTTGATACCCAGCGGGCCCGTCGGATCTCACACACAAAAACGGCGAGGCTCTCGCCCCGCCGCCAACGACAACCGTTCTCAGCAAGCTTAGCGGTTACCGCCCGAGGTGCGGCCATACTGCCAGACCGGGAAGCTGTTCTGCTCCGCATTGCCTTCCTGAGCGGAAGTGCGACCGCGGCTGTACCCGATCGATCCGGTAGTCAGATCGTCATCGGCCGTGACACGGCTCGGGGCGGAAGAGGTCACCTCATAGGCCGGAACTTCGCCACGTGCGAGATAGGTCTTGGCAAGGGCGGGCGAAGCAACGGCGCTGACGCTCAGGACGACAGCAGCAACAGCAGACGTAATACGAGTGTTCATGGCACAATCCACTTGGGTTTGCGCGGTCTCCGTCGAATGGCGGTTGGCCGTGACTTGTTCAGTGACCATGATCTAGGCCCGCCTCGCCCGGCACGCCGTGCGGTTCGGCACTCGCTCACACGCCAACCCGCTCTGGATCTCAAGCATGCCCCATCCTGTCACATGCCGTGCCCCACCGGCGTTGCTGACATGGAAAGGCCCCGCCGATTACCGAAAGGGCCCGTCCGATCGAGTTGCACAACGCGATCGTCCTTAGGAGGTGGTGTGATGCGATGCGCGAAGGGTCGCCAAAATTGACCGTCTAGGGCCGCCGTCAACTCGGCCGGTGGTCGTGGCGGTTTCGGACCGAGTGCCTTCCCTGGCCCGCTGGGGCGACGGGGCAGCCATCCAGCTCCGCCTGAATGCAGCGAACCCAAACTCCGCTGCGACAATTCGTGCAGGAACGTGGAGAGCGGACATGCTCGGTGGCTACTGGTCTGCCGCAAACCCCGGCTTGTGGCGCTCGGTCTAGATCGCGCCTCTGGCTTTATCGTCCGGTGGCTTGGCCTTGGTTTCATCCGCCGGGATGATGCTGATACGGCCATCGGCTTCGATCGAGGCTTCCTTGATGCATGCTGGGTCATCGATCCCCTGATGTCTGAGCTGGCTCATCAGTTCCGCATGAGTGATCATGGCTTGGCGCATGTTCTTCCAACAGATTTCGCCATCTGCCACCAATCGCAGGCGCTTGGGTACGATGAAATTTTCGAAAATTGGCAATCGAAAGCTCAACCAATCGATAGCATAGTTCCAAAACACGATCGTCAGAACCAGCAGGATGCCTTCTGTCAGAGACTTGTATTCATTAGAAAATGCATTCTGCGACACATCTGCAATCAATACGATCACAAGGAGGTCGGCAAGACCTACAGCGCCAGCTTGCCTTTTCATAACGAAGCGCATGATGATAAATAGCATCAGGTACATCACAGAGCCACGCAGAAGTATTTCAAGAAGCGAGTGCTCCGGTACGATCATCGCGCGCCAATCCATCGTGCTTTTCTCCTCGGCAGCCAAGGTACAGGGCTGAGTTCCATAGGATCGCTCGCTGGCCCCGTGCGAGCCACGTTTCTCGATGTGGCAACCGTCCGTAAAAATAGCTCGCAATCGATAGTCAATATGAGCTGGAGCCCTGCGAGCCGAAGGGATGGCGCATTTTTGGGCCCGCTAACACACAGAAACCATTGTAAGAACGTCGATCAAATCAACACGACGTCTACGATGGCAGAGGTGTAGGACCGATCGATGACGACGAGGAAACCTATGACGAGCGACAACTTTATCCGGGACCAAGTCGGTCACCTTATTGCCTTTCAGGAGCTCGAGCATCTCACCGGGCGGCGGTTCTCCGAGACCGAGCTCGCCAAGATGGAAGAAGCGGCACAAACCCAGGGGCACACTCTAGAGGAGGCACTTGCCAGGTTCCTCCACGCCTTGCGCAGCATTAGCCAGGACGACCTCGAGACGATTGTTAAGCTTCGGGGGGCACCTCACTAAGAGAAGAGTTCGTTGCAGACCTTACGTGTCAGAGTCCCTCTCCTTCTGCCGGATCGCTTCCACCAAGTGCTCGTTCTTTACGGGCCCGTGCAGGCCGTGGTGGATCTCGCGGTGGCAGCCTGGACAGACAACTCCTACGAACCGTCGATCGTCTGGACCGCCGTCGCTGAACCGCCGAGTATGATGGGGCTCAAGGTAGGGCTCTCCCCGCAGAGTGACGAAGGGTGCAGGCTGATTGCAGCTCTCACAGATCCCGGCCGCTTGAGCGAGGGCGTAGCGACGGACAGCTGCCGAGCGTCGGTAAAGGCTTCGGCGAGTTTCAGTGCCAGCGACCTGGGGCGTCAATCGAGCTGCATCCAGAGCGCGCGAGCGGACGACGGCTAGATCGACGTCGACCTCCTCGGCCTGCTCCTCTCCGACCTCGAGCGGCTTGTCACCGACACTGGCTAGGACGAACTCGAAGACGATCGCAGAGCGTTGGGTGCCTTCTCGATCAGGAGCTGGCTCGGTGCTGTCGCCGGCGCACTCGAACTGACCCAGGAACCGCACGCCCTACCATGACGGCAGAGAAACCTCGGCACGCCGACCATGTTAATGAAGCTGTTCGAACGCATTGTGAGCCCGAAAGCGTGGCCTTCATTGGAACTGCTGGGTGGAATGTGCCGAAAGCCTACGCTGGTGCGTTTCCGGCCGTTGGAAGCCACCTACAGCGCTATGCCCAGCGCCTCACCGCCGTGGAGATCAATACGTCGTTCTATCGCCCTCATCGTCTCGCCACCTACAAGCGATGGGCCGAGGCCACGCCTGAGCATTTTCGCTTCGCCGTGAAAGTCCCGCGCATGATCACGCACGAGCTGCGGCTTGGGAATGCCGACGCCCCGCTACAGCGATTTCTGGATGAGATCGCTGGACTCGGCCCGAAGCTCGGCCCGCTCCTGCTTCAGCTACCGCCGAGCCTTCGCTTCGACGATCGGACGAGCGACCCGTTCCTGCGAGCATTTCGGCACGCCCATGGCGGCAGCATCGTTTGCGAGCCGCGGCATGCCAGCTGGCTGGCGCCAAGTGTTGATGCGCTGTTGACGAAACTTCGTATTGCCCGTGTGGCAGCAGATCCGGCACCGATGCCGGGCGCAGACGAGCCCGGTGGCTGGCAAGGCCTACGCTACTATCGACTTCACGGCTCGCCGAAAATCTACTACTCCGCTTACGAGCAGCACGCCCTCGACGCGATGGCTGACCGCCTCGCCGCAGACGCGACGCGGGGATGCGAAAGCTGGTGCATCTTCGATAACACTGCCACCTTCGCCGCGACCGGCG
Source organism: Methylobacterium sp. CM6241 (assembly GCF_054817845.1). Classification (NCBI taxonomy): domain Bacteria; kingdom Pseudomonadati; phylum Pseudomonadota; class Alphaproteobacteria; order Hyphomicrobiales; family Methylobacteriaceae; genus Methylobacterium; species Methylobacterium sp. CM6241. The sequence continues at coordinate 1,318,983 of NZ_CM139246.1, read as the reverse complement.
ACGCGCTCTCGATCCTGGAGCGTTGGGCGTCCTAGCGTCGTCTAGTGAAGTTCACTCCGCAACCTAGCGTCACTGTGAGGCACAGCTTGCCACCCCGCATTCTGGCCGCATCGCGTATTGATCGGATGCATAGGCGAAATGCCGCCGCTACCAGCGACCGCAAAATTGACTGCCGAGTTGGATTGCCCTTGTTCTCAGCACGTTAACTGGAAAGGCTGGGGCGCTCAGAGCATATCTTCAGCCTATAGAGTGTACACGTAGCACATATTGCGCCACCACCGGCAAGTCGGACTACGTAGGCAATTCGCGCCATAAATTTTCAGAAAAGTGAATGAATTAGTTAAGGAACGGTTTTTGTTGCGATGCCGTTGAATAATTCGCTGATGCCGAAATCCTGGCGCAGCGCACAAAGGCGGCGCGGAGACAGGTCGCCTCATAGATTTATAATGCAACTAATTGGGCGCACTTGCAACAAAGTGCGCTCTTGCTTTGGGTTAACGAGATTAGTCAGTAGAACTAGCGATCATCCGCCTTATCAGAGGCGTTGATCCAGCCGTACAGTCGTGCGTGATAGCCCTCTAAATAAAACGGCTAAACTTCTGTTGAGCATGCCAGTTAGCCGCAGGTTGCCATTTGGTTAATTCACTATTAGCCATCTTAAATTCATCGAATGAGCCAACGCCAGGCAGCATTCGGGCCTAAACCACATCTAATACTCCGCGATTGCGTCTGCGCCCATGTTGGACGCCTGGATCGCTGTGCCATTAGTCGCTTGGAGCCAAGTATAGATTTGCTTGGATCCTTGGCGTGCCTGTCACTCATGCTTTCTACTTAAGGAGAGTCCTATGCAGCGACCCGTACCGGCCTCCGCGTCCCTCGTTGGCCAGAAACCAAGTCATACACGGATGGTGCGAGTCTCAGCATATTCGGTCGCAACCGTCCTCGCCCTACTGATGACTACGGCGACCCTACCGCCCCTCCTCGCTGATCAGTCGGATCGTGCCGTCATCAACGCGCCAATTAGCTTACTGACGGCGCCCATTGCCGGGGAGATGACTAAGGTCTCTGCCACCATCGGGCAGCACCTCGGCCCCGGAGCACCGGTGGCGCGCATTCAGAACGTTCGCATCGACCGCACGACGCTGATTACTCTTGATGGCAAAGTTGACGAGTTGCGCGGCTCTCTCCTGGCGGCGCGGCAAAAGAGGGAGTCCGACGAGACCTACGTAGCGGCTCTTGATGCCGAGATTAGGCGTCAGGTGGAACAAACTGTCGCTAAGCTCGACGGAGAAGTGGCTGAAGCTCGCGCCCGCGTGGGGTCAGCAGATGCCGAGGGTCAATCCACCAAGGCGGTGGTCGACCGCCAGCAGGCCATGGTTGATCGCAACACCGCCAGCCTCGATCTCCTGCGTCCGACTCAGCACAAGCTCGAAGCCGCTCGCTTCGACAAGGAAGCAGAAACGGCCAAGCTGAACCAGAAGTTGGCGGAGCTCAGTGCGGTCAAGAAGAGCGTCTTCGTAGGCAACCAGTCCAATAGCCTGGCGGTGCTGACTCAGAAGCGGCGGGATCTTGCATTCGATGCCCAGCGGCTTGCTATCGAGGAGGCGCAACTCTCCACAAGTCTGAAGGCGCAAGAGGCGTTGCTCGTCGCGGAACGCAAGCGCCTCGACAGCCTTGCCGATGCGGAGATGCGGGCCATGAACGGTGGTGTCGTCCTCGGACTCGGTGTTGCGGAAGGGCGTCACGTCAACCCAGGCGACTCGGTGGCGACTTTGGTCGATTGCGATCAATCCTTCGCTGTCGGGATCTTCTCCTATCGCCAAGCACAAGAACTGGCAGTTGGAACGCCGGTGCGAATTTCGGCGGCGGGCAGCAGCATTCCCGAGCGCGGGTGGGTCAGTGAGATTCTGCCGAAGACCAGCGACAAGACCGATCAGCAATACGCGGTGCCGTTCCCTCAAACCGAGCGGCGCGAGATGTATGTGCTCGTAAGCCTGGACCGCGACACGCTGCCTAACTCGGACAAGACCGCTTCCCCCACCGAGGCCGCGCGCCGCACCACGCCGTGTTCGGTGGGCCAGTGGGTCACGATTACCCGGGAGAACGGTTGGGTTCCATCGGCTTCTGTGGCCTGGAAGGCGGTCGCGTCTGGGGTTACGGGGCCGGAGATCAAGGCGGCCTGGGCTTCTCTGGCCACGACCGTCAACGGGACGGCGGTGCAAGCCTCCGATCTCGTGAGCCGTGGTGTGAACTCGCCGGCGGCGAAGCAGGCATGGGCCTCTGTGGCGAACGGCGTCACGCAGGCGGCAGATGCAGTGGCGAATGGGGTCAAAGACCTGTTCTCGAAAGGTTCGACCGCCCCCGCGAACGGTAAGACGGCACAATCCGCGCCGCGCCAGCACAGCGCCGAGAACACCCATTGACCCGGCCGCATCCGCGCGGCGGATCTGTGCTGGCTCTGACCGTGGCAGCGCTGCTCCTGGTCTCGCTCCGGCCCATGGAGGCGGAGTCCTCGCCAGGTAGAGTCGAACGTGCCCCTTTGTCGTTGGCGGGAACGCTGTGTCACTCTCTATCTGAGGCCGTCGACACGACGGGAACCGGACCGATTTTTGTGTCGAGCTATCGTCCGGGCCCGCATGAGATTGAGCTGCCCGCTCCCCTGAAGAGTTCGGCCTTCACCTACGACAATGCCGTTGCGGCGATCGCTTTGATTGCCTGCGGCGAGGTCGGGCGGGCCCGCAGGATCGGCGACGCACTCCTCGCCGCGCTGGCACGGGACCGCAGCTTCTCCGATGGCCGCATTCGCAATGCTTATCGTGCCGGTCCAGTAGGTGACGGCTCGTTGGCTCTGCCCGGGTGGTGGGACGCGAGACAGAATCTATGGGCCGAGGACGCCTATCAGGATGGCACTGCTACCGGGAACGTCGCCTGGGCCGCCCTCGCCCTTCTCAACCTAGACGCAGTGGCACCCGGCGGCGGTTACCGCGCCGGCGCTCGACGGATGCTGGGGTGGATCGCCGGACAGACCGGCGATCCGCGGTCTCCCGAAGGGTATACCGGCGGCGTCGATGGTTTCGATCCGCATCAGACACGCCTGATGTGGAAATCTACTGAGCACAACCTCGACATCCACGCGGTCGCGGCCTGGCTTCATCGTCTAGACGGCGGAGCGGAGGAAGCTCGGATCGCGGCGACGGCGCGGGGCTTCCTTGACGCGGTCTACGCGCGCGATCCGGGGGTGTTTCGTCTCGGCACGACGCCAGACGGCAAGCTCCAGCCCATCGCCAAGATCGCCCTGGATACGCAGCTCTGGCCCCTGATCGGGGTGATCGATGCACCCGACATCTGGCGCAGGGCGCTCGACTTCGCCGAACGCCATCTCGCAATCCGAGGCGGTTTCGATTTCAACGAGGACCTCGATGGCCTCTGGCTCGAGGGCACGGCCCAGGCCGCGTTGACCGTCCGTTTTCTCGGCCGAAGCGCCGAGGCCGACCGCCTCCTCGCCACCATCGCTGGGCAGCTCTCGCCATCCGGCTTCCTGTTCGCCACCGATGTCACCCGCCTCACCACCGGCATCGCCATCGGTCCGGCCAGTGCCGAGCCCGATTTCTTCTACTTCCGCCGGCCGCATCTCGGCGCCACCGCCTGGGGCGTCCTCGCGGCCGTGGGCTGGAATCCCTTCACCGGACGGAACGTGGAGTAACCCCGCCCATGTTCGAAGCGCCTCAGGACGTCCTGTCCGTCCTCACCATCGATCTCGGTATTCTCATCGGGCTCCTCGTCATGGCGGGCCTGCTCGACCGCACGAGCGCCGCCGCCCGCATTCTGTTCGGCCTAACCACGGCCGTGTTCATCGTCTGCTACGCCGCCTGGCGCTGGCACGACACCCTTCCAAGCTTCGAGCCGGGGCTCGACATGCTCTGGCCCTACCTGTTCTTCGCCTTCGAGATGGTGGCGATCCTCTACACGCTGATGTCCATCGTCATCCTATTCCGCTTCGAGGACCGGTCCGCCGAGGCCGACCGCGAGGAGGCGCGGCTCTCGGTGAGCGGTGCTTGGCCCGCCGTCGACATCTTCATCTGCACCTACAACGAGCCCCTGGACGTGGTCGAGAAGTCGATCATCCCGGCGTTGGCGGTGGATTACCCGAACGCCACGGTGTGGGTCTGTGACGACACCCGGCGCGACTGGCTGCGGACCTATTGCGAGGAGGTCGGGGCGAACTACGTCACGCGGCCCGACAACCACGGTGCCAAGGCCGGCAACCTGAACAATGCCCTGCGTCATACTGCGAGCCGGTCCAACGCGCCGATCATCCTGGTGCTCGACGCGGATTTCGCGGTAGCGCCCAACATCCTGCGCCGCGCCGTCGGCCTCTTCCACGACGAGCGAGCGGCCGTCGTCCAGACTCCGCAATTCTTCTTCAACGCCGATCCCATCCAGCACAACCTGATGGCGTCCGAGGCCTGGGTCGACGATCAGCGGATCTTCTTCGACGTGTTCCAGCCGGCCAAGGATGCCTGGGGCTGCGCCTTCTGCGTCGGCACCTCGTTCCTGGTGCGGCGCGACCGCGTCGAGGAGATGGGGGGATTCCCGCACGATGCGATCTGCGAGGACATCAATCTCACCTACTCGCTGATGCGCCACGGTTATCGCACCCATTGGCTCAATGAGCGCCTTAGTGCCGGGTTGTCGGCGGAGGGACTACCGGAATACATCACCCAGCGCACGCGCTGGTGCCTCGGCACGATTCAGGTTGCTCTGCTCAAGGTCGGCCCCTTCCGCAGCGGCGATTACACCCTGCTGCAGCGGCTGCACTACTTCCACGGAGTGCTGAACTGGCTGTGCAAGCCGTTCATCGTGCTCATGCTGGTGGCCCCGTCGATCTACTGGCTCTTCGATATGCCGGCCTTCCAGGCCGACTACCTCTCGTTCCTTCGCTACGGCCTGCCGACGCTCTTCGCCCTCTGGACCTACAGTAGCTGGGTGTCCGGACGGCGCACCCTCCCATTGTTCATGGAGGTCACGCACATCATGACGGCCCTGGCCATCACGCTCACCCTGGCATCCGCCGCGATCCGGCCGTTCGGTCGTCCGTTCAAGGTTACCGACAAGGGCGGCGATCGCTCGGTGTCCATGGTGCGTTGGCGCATGGCGGCAGGATTCGGAGCGATCACCCTGCTCTCCGCCGGCGCGATCGTCTGGTCGTTCGTCTCCCCGTCCGGGGCCACCGAGATCTCATCCCTCGACTATTTCAACCTGATCTGGGCCGGCGTCGCCATGCTGTTCTGCTTCGTCGCCTTCCTGGTCTGCTTCGAGCGTCCCCGCGGGGCGGAGGAGTTCCGGATCGAAGAGCCCGTGCGGGTGAGGTCGGGCGGGGTCGCTTACGACGCGGTTCTGGCGACCCTCGGTATGGAGACCGCCCGGCTGCGTGTCACCGCACCGGGCCACGCCTTCGCAGTGGGCGACGGCCTCGATGTCCTGATCGAGCCAACCGGCTGGGTTCCAGCCAGTTTTCTTGCGGTGCAGGCGGGCAACTATGCGGTTGCCCTCGCGCCAAACCCTCTGCAGCGCCGAACCCTGATCTTGCGACTATTCACGCAGGCAGTGGACCCGATCGCGCGCACGGCGAGCCTGCGACTTGCTCTGCGGGGCCTCATCGCCCGCTGCTTCCGAGCGACGTGACGCGGGATTTGACGCGATCAGGGAGCGCATTACAGCCCTTATTGCGAGGTCGCTTTGGCATCGACGTCTCGATCCATCCGCCGTGAGATGCCTGTCCCCTCGACAGCGCTGATCGCCGTGACGAAGCGGTGGAAGCCATGCCATGCGAGAAGCAGGGCACCGAAGAGTACGACCGCGTGGGCTCAGCCGTTTGGGCGTATGTCTGATTGGGCGAACCGCATTCCAAAAGCGGACCGGCAGAAATCCACCCGTCCCAGCCGTAGATCACTACCTCACCAAGCAGCCTGCCAGCGGACGTTCCCAGCTTCTGTAAGGGGTCGTAAGCGGTCCCCTCGACTATGTCCGCTTGATGCAACCGCTGTCCAGAAACGGACGGGCAGGAGACCACCCGATCTAGTCGTAGGTCTTTGTCTGCGAGGTCGCCTGGAAGCGGACCTTCCCGGGGTCTGCAACGGGTTGAAAGCGGAAGCTCTACCACGCTCATCATCAGGGGCGGCGCGAGGTCGGTCGTGATGATGCCGGCCTTACTGAAGCGCCAGGGGCGGTCCCCTTGGCGCCCCGTGCTCTGCAATCCAATCCGGCAACACTGAGCGGAGTTAATCGCTTCAGGGTGACGCCATCCAACAAGCTACGTGAGTTTTGCTTGGTGAAAGCGTTGTGTTTCGTACCAAACTTACTCTATGGGGCGTCCACGGATCCTCAGAGAAAATGCTATGGCCGACAGCACCCAAAATTCTCAGCCAGACTACATCAAACTCGCAGCGGACATCGTCGCCGCCTACGTCTCCAATAACTCTTTGCCAACAAGCGCCTTGGGCGAGTTGCTGAGCAACGTGCATGCTGCCGTCAGCAGTCTTGCGATTGGTGGAACCGGTACGGTGGCCGAGGACAAGATCGAGAAGGCGACGCCGGCTCAGATCAAGAAGTCCATAACGCCCGACCATCTCATCAGCTTCGAGGATGGCAAGCCCTACAGAACGATGAAGCGGCATCTGACGCTCCGTGGACTGAGCCCCGAGACCTACCGCGCGAAGCATGGCCTACCTGCCGACTACCCCATGGTCGCCGCAAGCTACTCGGCTGCAAGGTCCGCCCTGGCCAAGCAACTCGGTCTCGGGCAGCAGCGGAATGGTGCGGCCAAGGCGAAGGCTGTCGTGCCGGAAAACGCCGTCGTTGAAGAGACCGCTCCGGCTCCGGAGAAACCCAAGAAGGCGGGTCGGCCTCGGAAGGCTGCCGCAGCAGCTTGACGAACATAACGGCAGCATCTCAGGTGCCGTTTCCGCTTGGGTCTCAGAAAATCTCGGCACCCCCAACTCAGGTGAGTGCGACCGCGCAAAAGCGGTTGCACAAGGATGGGCCTGTAAGATTGCACCCCGCAATCTAGCGAGTGCCGTGCCGCCCCCTCGCTGCTCCTCCGCCATGGTGACCCTTTGTCGAACACCGTCAGCCCCATAGGGAGCAACGCTATCCCATTAGTGCGGGAGCAAGTTGGGCAGGCGATCAAGTTAGCTCATGAGATGCGGGCAGAGGTAAAGCGCAGCCGTGCTTTGATGAAAGAAGCGAAGGAAACCCTCCGTAAAATCAAGCCCTATCGCACGAACTTCGACTGAGGTTCGGCGGTCGCACCTTGGTGCATTTGCTCCATAAGGCCGGCTTTTTGGGCATGGTCTCTGCGGAAGCCATGGGGGGCGACGGGAAGCCCTGCGAACGCCGCTCTCAGCAAGGCCCAAGGCGGGGCGGGCCGTCCATCTCACAGTGAGCCGATACGCAACTTGGCTCGATGGGAGGATGCACCGGGTCGGTTAGCGGAAGGACAAGGCGCTGGAACCGACACGGCCCGGATCGGGAATGGCAGATGAGGCACAGGTGCCTAGTGCCTGTGCTGAACGTCTGAGAAGGGTGGAGGCTGTGTGAGAACGCATTTGCGGCCTGGAAAGATCTGACAGCGCATCGCGCAAAGGGACCGGGCTTTCAGCCTCGGATAGCTGCGATGAGCGGGCCGGCACCGAGGATCGCGATCACTCGCTTCATGTTGTAGGCAAGAACCTGCAGGCTCATCTCACTGGCCACGTTCCTCAACCCCCGGGTCAGGAAGTGGGTCGCTCCCATCCAGGCTTTGAGGGTGCCGAAGACGTGCTCGACCGTCTGGCGGCGGTCACGCATCGCGTTCGGGTTCTCGTCGAGCCGGCGCTGGACGGCTTCCAGCACGTGCTCGTGTTCCCAACGCGTGATGCGACGCTGCTCGGCGGGCGTGCAGGAGGTCTTGATCGGGCAATTCGAACAGGCCGACGTCCAGTACCGCCGTAGGGTCATCCCGTTCTCGATGCTCTCGAAGCGATAGGTCAGCGTCTGGTCCCCCGGGCAGCGATAGGTGTCGTCGCTCGCCTGGTAGACAAAGTCCTGCTTGCCGAATCGGCCCTCGGCCTTCGCACCGGACGTCATCGGCTTTGGCAGGGTGACCGCGATCCCCGCCCGGTCGCAGGCCAGGATCTCCTCACCGGAGAAGTAGCCCCGATCCGCCAAAACCTGGATGGCTTCCTCGCCCGCGGCGGCCTGAGCTTGCCCCGCGATATTGGCGAGCTGGGTGCGGTCGTGGCCGACGTTGGTCACTTCATGGGCGACGATGAGGTGATGCTTCGTGTCCACCGCGGCCTGAACGTTGTAGCCAACGAGCCCGGTGCCCTTGCCGTTCGTCGCCATGGCCCGCGCATCGGGGTCGGTCAGCGAGATCTGTCGGTCCGGCGCGGCCTCGACGAGCGTCTCCATCGCCTGCAGCGCGCGCAGCCGATCCCGGAGTGCAGAGAGCCGCTCCTTCAGGCGCGGGGTACGAAGCTCTGTCACCTCGGCCTCCTGACGGTCGGCGGTATCGAGGGCTGCGAGGTAGCGCACGATGCTCGTCTCGACCTGCTCGATGCGCCTGCGGACCGCGGCCGGGGTGAAGTTCCGGTCGCGCGTGTTCACGGCCTTGAACCGGCTGCCGTCGACGGCCACGACGCCTCCGGCCAGGAGACCGACCTGCCGGCAGAGCATCACGAAGTGCCGGCAGGTCGCGCGAAGCGCATCCCCGTTCTCGCGTCGGAAGTCGGCGATCGTCTTAAAGTCGGGTGCGAGGCGGCCGATCAGCCACATCAGTTCGACATTGCGGCCGGCCTCCCGCTCCAAGCGCCGGCTGGACGGGATCTGGTTCAAGTAGCCGTACAGGTAGAGCTTCAATAGCGTCGCAGGGTGATAGCCGGGTCGACCGGTGGCGGCGGGCGTCACGCCGGCAAAGCCGAGTGCTGCGAGATCCAATTCATCGACAAACGCATCGACGACGCGGGCTGGATTATCTTGCGTGACGTAATCGTCCAGGCAATCAGGAAGCAGTGCAACCTGGTGACGATCTGCAGCTTGGACAAAGCGTGTCATCCCGGGCCTCCGTTAAAGGCTAAGTCTAACACAAAACGCATCAGATCAAATATATGTTGATCTAATTCGCTGATTGTCTGTCGAATATTTCAGATCCAGGGATCGAACGATCGACGTCGCGGATTTCTTTGAGCTTCCTTGCGATCTCGCAACGATCGGGATGGGGGGCAAAAAGCCTGCCCGCCGCTCTCCCAAGCGGCCGGACAGCCCCAGCTTGGCGCCCTCTTTTCACACGGCCTCCACCCAACGCAGTCATTCCAGGCCGCATCTCCACGGGTATGCCTCGCAAAGGCTGCACCCGCCCAACGCATAGCTTGATCGTGTCGGGTATCCGTTCGTTTTAACGACACCCTGGGCGTAGGCGCAAAAGTCCGAGAAGGGTGGGAAGCGGTCCCTGCCCCCTGGCCCTGAAGCGGACGTTCCGCCTCCGACCCAACCTAGTCGAAGACGCAACTCCCAATGGTCGCCGGAAGCAGACGTTCGCTAGGCGAGCTAACGAGAGAGTGCCTCACAATAATCCCGTCCAGGCGATGATGACCCGGCCATGCGGCTCAGCCAGAGCCCCATACTTCAGGGCATTGGTCGCCAGTTCATGGACGGCCAGCGTGAGGACTTCCGCGGCCTTTGGAGCCAGTAGGAGTTCCGGTCCGGAGAGACGGTACTGGTCGTCGTGCTCCGCCTGGCCCTTGATCTCTTCTCGGACCAGGGTGGCCAGATCCACGTCGGCATTGGCTGTTCGGGTGAGCAGCGCTGCGTTCGGGCGAGTGCACGAAAGCGGCCCTCCAGGCGGTTACGGTAATCCTCGACGCTGTCTGCCGTGTCGCCCATCAGAGCGACAGCCCAAGGATTTTAATCCGTCCAGACAGCCCAGTTCGAGGCCGCCCGTTCCGAACACGAGCATCCGTGAATCACCTAGTATGTTCAAGAGATACTGAACCAAACTTCAAAAACGGGGTTCTTTTAGCGAAACAGGAGGTTCAATGGCTCCCATCGATAAAAAACCGTCACCGGTCAAAAGTAACCGCTTCGGCCTGATTGCGGCAGGTATCTTGTTCGCAGCGCTGGTGGCATACGCAATTTACTTCATCTCTATCCCATCGCCGTTGCCGCCGCAGTGAGGAGGACACCCAAGTTAGGTGACGCCTCATATTATCTTTAGCCAAATTCAAATTGATCAATCGCGCATGCACATAGGTAGTCTCCATCTGGTTAGGTGGTTGAGATTGCCTGCCTTCGGCGTGAATTTGCCCGGCCGCACATGAGCCCAAAGACCCTCAGCCGGACTACGCGTAAACGCCGTCAGCCCGCCGAACTGCTTGGTAAGTTCCGATCGCACGCACGTGTAATCGGAGCCGGGAAAGCCGTGGCCTTAATTATCGGAGAGGGGTAGTAGGATTTGGATCGGATGGTGCGGCATCTCGGGTCCATGGGGTCGGGCTAAGCTAGCGATAGGGGCTTGGTGCATCCGCCGCTATCTGGCGAAGGCCCTGGCACCTTGCATCTCAGGACGCGCATGAAGAAAGGCCGCGATAGCCTTGGCAATCTTCTGCCCGCCTTTGACCGACGGCTCGATGGGGTTGGCAAAGTCAGCGTCCTCGTTGCACAGAACGCGCAGGTCGACCAGCGAGAGATCACGCGTGAAGGCCTCGCGCGTGATTACGTCATTCAGCAGCGTGAGGGCTGTCGTGATCAGCCGTCGTCGTTGAGGGTCTGGATAGCGTGGGTCGTAAATCGTGCAGAGTGCCGTGGGGCGTGCCGCCGCCAGGACCGTGTCCAGCATGGCGCTGTACGCGGTCTGAAAGCGTTCTCTTACCTCAGCCAACAGGTAGAGAGCCTCAGCTACTGATCGGGTGGGATGCTCGATCACACCGGACGCTCTCAGCGCGTCGTTACCACCCACACTTACCACGAGGTGGGTCGCGCTGTCTGGAAGCCGGCTCAGCTGGCGCGGCACGTCCGTGATCACGTGACCATCGACGGCCAGCAATGTGGACTGTGAGCCCTCAGGCAGAACTGTTCGCAGTTGCTGTACCACATCTGGCGCTCCGCCCACGTAAGCAGAGTTATCAAAAACAGAGTCGCCGAGCAGTACAACGTGCAGCATGGATGTCTCACCTGATATGCACATCTAGGATGTGAGGGCAGAGGAAGTATCAGGCCTATTGCGGCCAAGTCTTGCTATGGCCGATAAGCAAGACCAGAGAACGCATCGCATGGTCTCCGAGCTATCACGAGCCCGCTTCCTTACACCCACCCCCGAAGCAGGGTATCAGTCGTGACGGTCTCGACCTGCTGGCCATATCGGCCATGGTAGAGGGTGAGCATCGCATCATGCGCCTCGTCCGAAGAGCTGCAGAGCCCGTCTGTGACGACGACAATGCGGTAGCCGCGATCGACAGCGCCTAACACGGCACTAAGCACGCACACGTCCGTCTCACCACCTGTAACCACGAGCGTGTCGATGCCCCGCCCGCGCAAACGTTCGTGCAGGTCTGTGCCCAACCATGGCGAGTAGACGTGCTTGTCGATCATCTCGGCAGGCGGCACGAAACGGCTAAGCTCTGGGACAAGGTTGACCCTGTCTACTCCGAGGTGCGCAATCGTCATGGAAGACCAGCGCTCGTAGTAGCGCTTCCACGTTCCTTCCCCATTGCCCGGCATTTGGGCTGGCACGAAACGAGTGAACAGGGTCTCTTTGGGATGAGCCTCGACGATCTGCACCACCTTCGGCAGAACGCGAGGCATCCAGGGCGTGCACCAATCGGTTTGCTCAGCGAACATACGCTGCATGTCGACACACAAATGCGCGCAGCTACGGCCGAGTGGTCCGAAACGAAGCTCGTCGGTTCCTACCATATTGCGCCCGTCAGAAGTTGTTTCTCTCTGTGGGCTATGCAAACGGGAAGGGCTGGAGGAGAGTTCCGAAGCAAGCATCGGTCAAGCTACTGTCGCACAGCAGCACGGACGCATGTACTAGCAAGTGAATAAAGATCTCCTCGCAACACGCGGTAGCAGTTCAGGTTGTTTTCGGTCAGCGGGCCTCGCTGAGGGGTACACGCAGGGCGTCTACTGGCGGAGAAAGGTCATAGGCGCATTTTGAGCGTCCTACCCTTCTCATGGTGCAGCCAATGCGTTGCGCCAAGCAGCAACTCGGTTCTCTCTTGCATGCATAGGTTAAGGCTCTCGGCCGCGGGCTTAGAGCTAGATGCGAATTGCCCCATATCCAGGGTAGGTGAGCGGATCGGCCTCAACTCCGGCACCCGTTCGATCACATCGGCATTGTCCCGCATCGGCGCCCTGATCATCTCGGCGTCAATGCCGCCACGCCTATCTTAGGTTGCATCGAAGAGCAATGCTGCTACCGACCAGTTAAAGTCTCAGGTGGCAGGAACGCCTGCTAAATTACTCCAAGCCCGTTCTTGGCGAAGGCGCGGTTGGGCCTCATCGTGCGAAGCGCGCCGCCACCCGCGCGTCGGTAACGCAGCCCCGAGGCGGGCAAGCGCCTCCATGAGGAGTTCGATCGTGGATCAAGCGTGTTTACGAGCCACCACTCCGCTCCTTCCGCCCAGCGAGCGGGTCTTCTCCTCGTGGCCGGAAAAGCGCTCCTGCAGATCCTTTCCTCGATGGCGCGGACGTTTCCGTCGATGAAGACGAACTGCCGAACGGCCCCGCAGACTTTCTCAGCAAACATTCGGTGTATCGAGTGCACCAGCTTCGACCGGGCCGGTGACACCGAGGCAGATGCCAACGGAAGCTCGGGTAGCTCACTCGTTCAGTGCTGCGAGTTTCCTACAGGCGATCATGGGCGGTGGATCTGCAACCATGGGCGAAACACCGGCCGCGCAGGCCAACCGGAGGCGGCACAGTTCCCGGACCTGCTCGGCCATATCGACGGCGAGACGCAGCCGTTTGACGCGCAGCGGTTTTGAAGCCTGTTCACAAAACGCGGATGAGAGACCCTAACCGGCCAAAGCCTGCATCTCGGCTACGCCATCGTGGAGCACGTAGCCGCGTCCCCAGACGGTCTCGATGTAGTTCTTACCGGACGAAGCGTTCGCGAGCTTCTTGCGCAGCTTGCAGATGAAGACGTCGATGATCTTCAACTCGGGCTCATCCATGCCGCCGTAGAGATGGTTGAGGAACATCTCTTTCGTGAGGGTCGTGCCCTTGCGCAAAGCGAGGAGTTCAAGGATCTGGTACTCCTTGCCGGTGAGGTTCACCCGGTTGCCGGCAATGGCCACCATCTTCTCGTCGAGGTTCACCGTCAGGTCACCGGTGGTGATGACCGATTGGGCATGGCCCTTCGAGCGGCGGACGATCGCGTGGATGCGGGCGACGAGTTCGTCCTTATGGAACGGCTTTGTGAGGTAATCGTCGGCTCCGAAGCCGAGGCCCTTCACCTTGTCCTCGATGCTGGCCATGCCAGAGAGGATCAGAATCGGTGTCTTGACCTTCGCCACGCGCAGATTGCGGAGCACCTCATAGCCCGACATGTCGGGAAGGGTGAGGTCGAGCAGGATGATGTCGTAGTCGTAGAGCTTGCCGAGGTCGATACCTTCCTCGCCGAGATCCGTCGTGTAGGTGTTGAAGCTCTCCGACTTGAGCATCAGTTCGATGCTCGCGGCGATCGAAGCGTCGTCCTCAATCAGCAGCACGCGCATGGGAAGATCCTCAAAAGATTGAGACTTCCTAACCGGACGTTGGCAACAAACCGTTAAGGTGCGGGAGAAAGACTCGCTTCTCTATGCAGGCATGGCTCGGCTGCGCACCAGGCCACGGACGGCCCGGAACGGAAGCGTCACAACCGTGAGGCAGGCGCCCAGCGCCAGGACCACGATGACCGACAGGATCGCCGTCAGGATTTTGATCATAGGCTTGCTCACTCCGGCGTGCAGCGGCATAGGCCCTGCACCACCGCCACGATCCTCCTAAAGTTCGGCGAGAGTGTGTGCGAGCCAACCCAAGCCATCGCGATGCGCGCATCGGCCCTACTGGCCAGCCACATCCACTCATCGGCATGACCAGGTTTGATGCACATACGAAAAACGCCCCAGGAGAAGCTCCTAGGGCGTCTGTTGGCCGAGCGGCCGGCTGGATCGGGCTGGGGATGCTCAGTCAGAGGATATAAGGCGAAGCGCCTTAGTAAGATCCGAACTTGTAGTTCAGGCCAGCGCGGACGACGGCGAACTCGCTCTCACGAGCGGTGACCGAACGGCTGAGCGTAAGAACGTTGGTGGCTGGGTTGAACACCGAGCGATTGCCGGCCCGGCCTTCGTTCTCGAGGTTCACGTACAGGCCTTCGACCTTCAGCGTCACTGCGGACGACTTGAAGAAGTTGAAGAACGAGTCGGTAGGCATCGCGTACTCGAAACCACCACCAGCGGTGTAGCCGGTGCGGAAGTCGTCGCCACCCGTGCCACCGTCGCCATAGGCAAAGCCGCCGGTGCCGTAGAACAGGACGCGATCGAACGCGTAGCCGAGGCGGCCGCGGACGGTGCCGAAGAAGTTCATCTCGTTGCCCGGGACGCGGACACCGACGGGGCTGTTGAGAGCGCCGGCGACAGGGCTGATGGTGCCGGTCACGGTGCGGCTCTTGTTGCCGAAGTCGGTGTACTGGGCGTCCGCCTCAACACCGACGACCACGCCCAAACCCGGGGTGAACTGGTAGTTGTAGCCGACCTGACCACCGCCGACGAAGCCTTCGAGGTCGTTGCCGCCATTGGTGGACACGACCACCGGGGTGCGGGTGAAGGAGTTCAGCACCGAACCACCCGGCAGGGCGTAGCGGTCGCTGTTGCTGCCAGCGTCGAAGCCGTAACCGGCGTTGATACCGAAGTAGGCACCCGTCCAGGTGAACACCGGCACCGGCACGAAGACCGGGGGAGCGGCGCGACGCGGAAGGTCGGCGGCCGAAGCGGCGCCAGCCAGGAGAGCGGTGGCCGCAGTGGTGAGGAGAAGCTTCTTGAACATGGAAGTCATTGGCCCGTGCGATGAATTTGAACGACACAGAGCCTCGAAAGCGTCAGCAGCGATAGTGCGATCTTGCAACACTGGGGATTTACAGCGCATCAGCCGCGCGCCGATTCCCTATGCTGCAAAGACAAATACGCAGTGGCCGTCAGGCGGAAGGCAATCATACTTAACCAATACTTAATTGAGCGGGTGGCCACTGTGACTGTAAAATCCACGACAGACGTTGATCGTACCGTCGGCCTACGCATCGCAACGCTGCGAAAGGCGAAGGGATTGTCGCAGACTGATCTAGGCCAGCACGTCGGCGTCACGTTTCAGCAGATCCAGAAGTACGAGAAAGGAGCGAACCGCGTCAGCAGCGGCCGGCTGCAGCAGATCGCTCAGTTCCTCGAAGTGCCGATGTCTACCCTGTTCGGCGATCATGAAGCCGAGGAGCACAACGATGCCTTCGGCTTCTTCAGCGAGGCCAGCGCTGTCGATCTGCTTCGTGCCTATGCCACCATCGAGAACGATCAACTGCGCTGCGACGTGCTGCAGCTCGTTCGTTCAGTGGTGGGCTTGAGGGCGAGGCAAACCCAAGGCGCGGAAGAACCTAGACAGATTGTTTTGACAGGTGACAGGCCAAACTCTCACTCCTGATCGCCCTTGGCCTTCTCCTGCCCAATCTCCCCGTCGAGCATTTCCCAGCCCCGTTTCCAGGTGGCATGCTCCTCAGTGTCCAAGGGGTAAGGATTGGCGCTGCTTGGGTCGCCACGATCACGGGCGTGACGCCCTTCCTGGCTGACGGCTGAAGGCGATCGCTGCGGAAAAGACACGGTCGACCTCCTCGTCCGCCGCTACAGATCATCATCCTGATTGAACACTGGCTTATCAGGCTGCGCATCGGTTTCGGCGGTTTTTGGATGCTCCCCCGGCTTTGGCGGCTTGGGTGCTGGAGATCCAGCTTCGGGCGTGGAGGAGTACACAGGCGGTCGGGGCCATAGCCCAGGCTCGCGAGCTTCACGCCCATCGCGAATCGTTAGCCAGCGTCACGGCACTTGACCGTGCCGTAGCTCCTTGGGGCATTTGTTCCATAAGATCAGATTCAATCAGCCAATCGCATCGCATTGCCCTCAACGATTTCAGGTGAGTTTGCTACATGATATCGAACTTTTGTTCAGGCAAACGCACGTTGCTAGCTGGGTTTTGTTGCAGCAAGCGCCTTGCGTCACGGGTTATGGCCCATCCGAACACATCTTTTACTCGGATAAATCATTCCTGTTAATTGATCGCGCGGTGACGCCTTGCTTGTCGCGGTGATGAGTTGCCCATTCATGAACGTCATCATCTGATAAGGAATTGACGTCACGGTCTCCGAAATATGAAGAAAGGAATCCAAATATGCAGCGATAGCGTTTGACTGTCGCAGGCTGAACTTCCTGTTTTGGCCCTGCCTCCCAGGCCGAAAAAATGTCGCTGATTGTAACAGACCGCCTCTTCACCCGACGACGAGCGCCGGTATCCCAAGGTAGGGAAGCGAGCAAGTGTCTTATCCACACTATAACCCCCGCTGGCGTTTCGAAAGCCGCAGCCTGCAGCTTGGCGCGTTGCTCGACAAAGCTCCCGCATCAGAAGAACCCGACTGGCTACATCCGTCACAAGCGATTTTTGCTGCAGAAGTGCGTCCGCTTGAGCTCCGAACGCGGCCTCTAGAGCGCTCTCCGCCGAAGTGGATGCCGGTTCGGCGAAACAGAGCGCGGCAAACAGAGGCTTAGAGATGTGTCCCGACCCAACGTGGTCGGGCGCAGCTCTAGCGTCACCATCGGGATGGCACGGAGATCGTCGAACGTGGCCCACTCTGCCGGTGTTCCGGCCTCCTCGAGAGTGCTTAGGAAGGCGTCGCGCAGGGTCTCGAAAGTGATGTGATCCGTTTTGAGATCGCTCCCAACCCGATCGGCTTCCCCGACCACCCTAAGGAGGTATCGGCTTCTGTCGTCACCGAGACATTGCATCCCTGCGGCGTACATTTGTCCTGTCAGCGCCGTCACTTCTCTATGCGTCAGCGGCTGTGGCCCGATCCGGACGGTTTCCCAATAGCGCTTGAGTTCGGCATCAGCCTCGCTGTGGCGTCGCTTCGCTTCCGCAACATCCTTGGTTCGGAGGGACACCTGGACCGCTGCGCCAGCAGTGACGGCCACAGGCTTTTCACCGATGTGAAGAATGACTCGCGTCCCTTTGATACGGGAGACACAATCCTGTGCGGCCTTTGCCGCAGGTGACAGGTTCCCGTGCCGGGATCCTTCCGGGGACGCGCCATCTGGGAGGCCGCCGTGTGAGACCCGGCCAGCCTAAGTCCCTCAGACAGCGTAACCTATTGCGCTTGCACGCAAAAGCATGGTGCCGGCGGAGAGGATTGAACTCCCGACCTTCGGTTTACAAAACCGCTGCACTACCGCTGTGCTACGCCGGCCCGACGCGTTAGCTACCAGTCGGAGGCGCGGCATTCAACCGGGGATGACGGAGCGTCGGTGATCTGTCATGCGACGCCGCTCCCGCAGGGGGCGATGCAGGGCATCCGCCTGCCGGGGCCTCGGATGGACTCATGTGGGCATGCCGTCTTGGCAACATGTTAATCTGTGGCTGCCATGCTGAAACACAGCGCTAGAAATCGGGCGAGTGACCAACGCCATGCACATTGTCATCGTCGACACGAGCCGTGTTGTCCTGAAGGTCGTCGCCGGACTTCTGGAACCGCAAGGCCATACGGTCGATGTCTTTACCGATTCTCAAGCAGCACTCGACTTCGTGACTTACACGACGACTGTGCGAGTCCTGATCACGAGCCTGGAAGTCCGCCCCTTGAGCGGGCTCGAACTGTGCTGGTCGGCGCGCCTGATCGCCGAGACCAATCGTCCGCTCTACGTGATCACCATGTCTTCGGCCCGTAACTCCCGCAATCTGGCCGAGGCCCTCGACAGCGGAGCCGACGATTTCATCGAGAAACCGCCCGGCGCCGAGGAACTGCATGCCCGCATGCGGGCCGCAGAACGGCTGACGACCATGCAAAGCGAGCTGATTCGCCTTGCCGAGACCGATCCGCTCACCGGTCTCCTCAATCGGCGCGCCTTCCTCCAGCGGGTGCGGGACGCTGCCGACCGCGTCGGCAACCACGGCGACATGTCGGCGATCCTGGTGGATATCGACCATTTCAAGCGCATCAACGACGAGTACGGCCACGATGTCGGCGATGCGGCGATCCAGAACGTCAGCAAGACTATCGCGGAGGAAGGCATCGTCGGGCGGCTCGGAGGCGAGGAGTTCGGCATCGTGCTTCCGCACCGGCCGGTGGCCGATGCCGAGGCTCTTGCGTCACGCCTGCGCCGCCTCGTCGAAGGCATGCGTATCCGTGGGGCGCGCACGCCGATCCGGCTGACCTGCAGCTTCGGGGTCAGCCAATGGAACGAGGGCGACACGATCGAGGCCATGATCAAGCGCGCCGACATCGCCCTCTACGAGGCCAAGACCACGGGCCGCAACCGGGTGATTTCCGCCGCCTCCGACCTCGTCCTCGCCCGGGCAGGCTGATCCCGGATCTCACTGCCCCCAACCTATGGGTCGGTGTCAGTGAGGCATGGAATGAGCCGATCCCATTTCGGACCGGGCTGTTCCTGATAGGGACAGGCGTGGTCGGTCGGCCAGCATGCATTCGCCCGCGTTAACCGAGATAAGGCGATTTTCGCGGCTGTTTTCGCGATATGCGTCCTTGTATTCATCGCGCGACGCGGAATCGCGCCGAATAAACCGATGGAATGGGATTTGAACCGCTCTTGACCAGCCCGGGCGCGATGTATCGCGATGGGACAGAGGGGGGAGCGGCATGAACCAGGCCGTTGGAGTTTTGATCGTGGACGAACCCGTGGGGCTCGGGCCTGTCCTGAGGGCCTTCCTGGAGCATGAGCCCAGCCTGCATACGGTGAGCGAGGCCGATCTGCCGCTCGACGGTCCGGGAATCGAGAGCGTCGTCGCCCTGGTCTTCCTGCGGGAGAACGCGAGCGAGGCCGACCTCGCCCGGATCACCGCGCTGAAGAATCATCCGAGGCTTCGCGTGCTGGCGGCCTTCCAGAGCCTGCCCGCCGACACCCTGCGCCATCTGCTCGTGGCCGGTATCGATGCGGTGGTCGCCCAATCGGCGACCCCGCGGGAGATCAGCGCCACCATCGTCCGCCTGGCCCAGGCGGGCAAGGCGGACGCCCCGACCTCCAATGTCGAAACGTCCGATGCGGCGGATGCCGGGGAAGGGCTCACACCCCGCGAGGCGGAAATCCTGCGGTTTCTCAGTGCCGGTTTCAGCAACAAGGAGGTGGCACGACGCCTCAGCCTCAGCGTCCGCACCGTGGAGACGCATCGCCTCAACCTTCGTCGCAAGACCCAGACGGGCCGGCTGAAGGACCTCGTCTGCCTCGCACGGCAACTGGGTCTGGCCCCCGTCGTCGAAAGCGAGATGCCGCGCCAAGGCAAGGGCGACAAGGGCAAGTCCGAGAAAGGCAAAAGCGAGACCGGCCTGCACGGCCGCTCGACCATCATCGAAGCGATGGCGCGACACTGAGGAAGCGTGACGGGACGGCTCGCGGGGTCGGCCGTACCCGCACCCCCGAAGAAAATCCCGCCAGACGCAGGCAGGACCGGATTCGCCGAACGGGCGCTTTCGCGTCGATGCCAGCGGTAAAAATTCGACGTTGGGTGACCGCCGCTGGGAGCAGCCCGCTTTCAGCGTCGTTTATTTAACCGCAGTGGAACCCCCATCATCTCGAAACACGGCGATCCCGAGGTGCTCCAACCGTTGCCGAGCTTCCACGCAGCCCTTGGTGCCTGGGTCTTCTCCCTACAAGTCTAAGCGATACGACAAGCTGATGTCCGAGCACGAGAAGTACTTCGAGGAGCATGGCGTCGCGCTCAGCGGCCATCCCAAGCAGGAAGAAAAAGAATACTCCCACTTCGTCATCGAGAAATCGGACTTTCCCGCGACATACGAGGGCAAACCGACCGTCCTGCTCTACCTTTCGGTCGTACCGCGACCGGAGGAGGAGCGGAACCTTCTCGTCACCGACGGAAGGTCACCGGACGGCGGCAAGGAGCATTCCGACGAGTTGACGAAGATCGTGAAAAGCCTGGGAGCTTCGATCGACGAGCAATGATATCGGCGATCAATCCGCGCCGAATCCTGGGCTCGACCGTCCGGGCTAAGCTCGCTCCCGGTCACCACCTTCACGGAGGGACGTGACGGCTGGTTTCGTCAGTTTGCAGAAATCGGGAACGCCCGTTTACAGGCCGCCCAGTAAGGCAGTGAGATACAGCCAGGACGGATGGAAGTTCTCCAGTCCATTTCAAGTATATCGGAGGGCGATAGTTGCCATTCGCCAAGCTCGCAGGTTGCGCCACTGAGCAGAGAATATGACGTCGCCCTGCGGGACGCGCTTTCGGCTGCGCCGGAGCCAAGCCAATGGGGTCTTTCGCCATCGATCCATATTAGATCGCTCTCTTCCGGACGATCCAGCAGATCAGCGCCGACGCAATCAGGATGGCTGCCACGTTGCAGATCATGGCACCTGAGAATGCGTCGGCATAGCGCGCGAAGCGCGCCATGCCCGCACCGGCATCCTTATTGAGGATCGTCATGAAGAAGATGCCGACAATCGAGACGCCGAAAGCTCCCCCAACTTGCTGCATGGTCGAAATGAATCCAGCCGCCATCCCGGCGTGGCGTTCCTCGACATAGCCGAGAACCAGATTGAGCAACGGCGTCATCGACAGCCCTTGCCCGAATCCAAACATGATGAGCGGCGGCACCAAAGCGAATGCGTCGGCCTTGCTATCCAGTCCCGAGGCGGTTCCTGCGAGCCAGCCTATGCCGGCGGCATAGGTCAGTGCGCCCGCGACGATTCCCATGTCGCCCATGCGCGACACCAGCCACGGAGCCACGAGCGAGGCGGCAACGAAGCCGATACTGGCCGGAGCGAACACCATTCCGGCTTCCAGCGGTGTAAGCCCAAGGCCCGATTGCACCAACAGCGCGAAGCACAGAAACAGGGACGTCGCGGTGGAATAGATGAGCAGCACCACCAACGATCCTATCGAAAAACCGGCACTCTGAAACAGCCGCAGGTCGATCGCCGGATCCCCGCCACGTCGGGCAACGCCACGTTCCCAGCGCACAAAGGCGACGAGCAGCATCACCGAGATCGCCATGCTGGCCCAGGTCCAGAATGGCCAGCCGTTACTTGGCCCTTCGAGAAGCGGGAGCAGCAACAGTAACAGTCCGGCCGTGGCGAGAGCGATGCCAGACCAGTCGACACGCATGGCCTGGGAAGAGCGCGATTCTGGAACCGTCTGGATCAACAGCGCGGCGGCCAAGCAAATCGGCAGATTGACAAGAAATATGACCCGCCAACCGAGTCCGAACAGGTCGCTTTCCACGATGAGGCCGCCGAGAACCTGTCCCGCGATCGCGGCCAATCCCACTGACATACCCAATAAGCTGAAGGCCCGGCGTCGGCCGGCCTCATCGCACATCACGCGTAGCAGCGCATAGATCTGCGGAAACAAGAGTGCGCCCGTTGCGCCCTGAAGGAAGCGGGCGACGATCAGGCTCGTGGCATCGGGCGCGATACCGCAGAGCAAAGACGTCAGGGCGAAGCCGATCATGCCCAGCGAAAACACTCGCCGTCGCCCATGCCGATCGCCGAGCCGGGCACCCGCGATCAGCAAGACCCCGAAGGCCAGTTCGTAACCCGCTATGATCAAGCCGATCTCGGCAAAACCGGCACCGAGATCGGTCTGTATCGACGGGATCGCGACATTGACCACGAAGAGGTCGAAAACAGTGATGAAGCCTCCGAGCAAGAGGGTGACGAGCGCCACGACCGAAGGGTGACGAGCAGGAGAGATGAAAGGGTGGGGTTCGGTGGACATGGCGGCTCCATCATTGTTGCGATGGCTTCGCACGCCACTTAAACTGTTACTATGGAGTTATTTATGGGGTTACTATGAGTAGCAGCATAGCGTGCCGCCTGGATCGCACACGGCTAGAGCTGGCGGACTTTTTGCGTCAGCGGCGGGAGACGCTGTCGCCGCTCGAAGTGGGACTGCCTGCCGGCAAACGGCGTCGCACTCCAGGGCTGCGTCGGGAGGAAGTTGCCGCGCTCGCAGGCGTCGGCTTGAGTTGGTATACTTGGCTAGAACAGGGCCGCGCCATCCAGGTCTCATCGGCCTTCCTCGACAGCGTATCGCGCGTTCTCAAACTCGACGAGATCGAGCGTCGTCATCTGTTTCTTCTTGCGCATCAGCGCCCCCCGGCAGTGCCGGGGCAGACCTCCTGCGTGTTGCCGCCCCTGGTGCGCCGTCTACTGGACGATTTAACGCTGCGTCCAGCCTACGTCCTCAATCTGCGCTGGGACGTGATCGGCTGGAATTCGGCGGCGGACCGGTTGTTCGGTTTCGAAATCCGCGATCCGGCGGAACGCAACATGCTCTGGATGCTGTTTGCCGACGACGCCCTTAATGGACGTATCGTCGACTGGCATGCTCAAGCGCCACAAGTTCTTGCCAGCTTCCGGCGCGACTTCGCGCGAGCGCCGGACGACGACGACATGATTGCGTTGGTAGAGACGCTCGAACAAGTTTCGGCTCGATTCAAGGCTTTGTGGAACCGCCATGACGTCCACGGGCGCTGTGAGGGGCGGCGCATCTTTCTGATCGAGGGGATCGGTCAAGTCGTTTTCGACCACTCGTCCTTTGTAGTGGATGAGGATCGACATCTACGACTCGTATTCTATGCCACACCGGACGAATAGGCTTTTCAAAGCGGTGAACGCTGATGTCGACATGGCGTGATGGGGCCACGGCTTATTGAGCCAGACGGTTGGAGCGTACCATAACCGGTGCCGCCGGTGCTCACGCCGGGCAGGTCTGGCTAGAGCTGCGCCCGACCACGTTGGGTCGGGGCACATCTCCAGGCCTTTGTTCTGCCGCGCTCTTTTTCGCCGAACCGGCATCCACTTCGGCGGAGAGCGCTCTAGGCCGTGTGGACCCCCAAGTCAGCTAAAACCGCTGCGATGCCGTTGGTTACAATCAGGCGTGACCATCCCGAGACGCTCCCAGCATCAATCGGCTTGCAAAGCGCGTCGCCAAGCGCAGCGCACCGGAACGAGGCTGGGCTCAGCCTCGACTTCCCACTCATCGCGGACGTTCAGGGCGGGTACCGTCCGGTAGATTTCGGCCACGCGATGTTCGGTCCCGGCCTATGCCGTCGCTCGGGCCTCGGGCTTCACCGAGCCGGAACGTCGCTTGCGCGACGTCACTTCGCCCGTCGCAGCCCCCATGGCCTTGGCCTTCGTCGAACTCTTGGCCTTCGTCGAACTTTTGGCCTTTACCTTGGCCGGCACCTTCGTCCTGACCGAGACGGTGCCCTTCGCCTTTTCGAGCCGCGCCCGCAGCAATCCGAGAACCGCCGCCTCTTCGGGCTTCAACCGGGCGATATCGTCCCGCAACTCGTGCTCCACCGCATCCGCCACCTGGATCAGCAGCGCGCCCTCCAGATAACCGTCGAGAATTTCGGGGTGGATGTAGCATTTGCGGCAGATCGTCGGCGTGTTGCCGAGCCGCGCCGATACGCTCTCGATGGCCGCGCGCAGGTTCTTCTTGGCCTTGGCCGCGCTGTCGAACGCCTCGAATTCCTGGAGGGCCAGGGCGGCCAGCACCGTGCCGGCCCAGGTCCGGAAATCCTTGGCGGTGATCTCCTGCCCGGTGATCTCGCGGAGATACGCGTTCACGTCGGCCGAGGTGACGTCGCGCGTCTCGCCCTCGTCGTCGATATACTGGAACAGTTCCTGGCCCGGCAGGTCCTGGCAGGATTTGACGATGCGGGCCACACGCCGGTCCTTCACCGACAGGTTCCACATCTTGCCGCTCTTGCCCTTGAAGCGGAACGTCAGCTCCGCGCCGGCGACGGTCACATGGGGATCGCGCAGGGTGGTGAGGCCGTAGCTCTTGTTGGTCCGGGCGTAATCGTCGTTGCCGACACGGATCAGAGTCGCCTCAAGGAGGTGGACGATAGTGGCGAGCACCTTCTCGCGGGACAGGCCGCGACGGCTCATATCCTCGTCCACCCGCGCCCGGATGGCAGGCAGGGCGTCGGCGAAGGCCATGATGTGCTCGAACTTCGTCGAGTCGCGCGCCTGCCGGAAATCGGGGTGATAGCGGTATTGCTTCCGCCCTTTGGCGTCCCGTCCCGTGGCCTGGATATGGCCATCGGCGCGGGGGCAGATCCAGACATCGGTATAGGCCGGCGGGACCGCCAGGGACCGGACCCGCTTCAGGATCTTCGGGTCGCGGACGGGCTTGCCCTTGGCATCGCGATAGGAGAACCCGGTTCCGCTCCTGCGGCGCGTGAGCCCCGGACGGTCGGCATCGACATAGGTCAGGCCTGCCTCGATGGCCGCATCCCGCGGATCGGCGACAACGCCGTCCTCTTCGCGATCCATCGCCATCACCCGCCTCCCGTCGATCGTCAGGAACCGTCAACCGGCCGGGCACGGGCGGCGTTCCGAACCGGGGCGGCGGCGCGATGTCTCGTCGAGGGGATGCCTGACAGGCACGTCCTCGCTCATCCTGTCTCCCACTTGCCATAACACTCCTGCCATTCGGCTCGCCCTGCAGCGGCGGCGTGCTACAGCCTCTCTCATGGCCACGTCCCCTTCGCCCTCCTCCGCGCCGATGAAGCGGCTCGTCTTCGTCGTCACCGAGGACTGGTTCTTCGCCTCGCACTTCCTGCCCATGGCGCGGGCCGCCGTGGCGATGGGCCTGTCCGTGGCGGTGGTGACCCGCGTGCGCGCCCACCGGGCGGTGATCGAGGCGACGGGGGCGCGCGTGGTCGAGTTGGAGGCCGAGCGCTCCAGCCTCAACCCCATGGCGGCGGGTTATGCGGCGGGCCAGCTCGCGGCGATCCTGAAGGCGCTGAAGGCGGATATCGTCCATTGCATCGCGCTGCGCTCGATCCTCGTCGGCGGGACGGCGGCGGCGATGGCGGGTATCTCAGGCCGGGTCTATGCCCTGACCGGGCTCGGCTTGATGGGCGCGCGCGCCGACGTCGCGGGACGCATGGCCCGCATCGCCCTGCGCCAGCTCATCCGCGGCCCCCTCGCCTCGAAACAGACCCGGTTCCTGTTCGAAAACCCGGACGACGCCATCGCCCTCGGCCTCGATCCGGCCGACACGGCCGTCACCATCGTCGGCGGGGCCGGCATCGACCCGGCCATACTCGCAGAGACGCCGCAACCGCCCTCCCCGCCCCTGCGCATCGCCGTCGTGGCGCGGATGCTGTGGTCGAAGGGCATCGACACTGCCGTGGAGGCGACGCGCCTCGCACGCGCTGAGGGCGCGGCGGTGGAGCTCTCCCTCTACGGTGCCCCCGACGCCTCGAACCGGAGGGCGATCCCGCAAGAGACCCTGCGTTCCTGGAGCCGGGACGGCATCACCTGGCATGGCCCGACCCGCGACGTGAGCACCGTCTGGGCGGAGCACCATGTCGGGTGCCTGCCCTCCCGGGGCGGCGAAGGCCTGCCGCGCACGTTGCTGGAGGCGGCGTCCTGCGGGCGAGCCCTTCTCACCACCGACGTTCCCGGCTGCCGGACGCTGGTTCGCGAGGGAATCGAGGGCATGCTGGTCCCGCCGGACGATGCGCGGAGCCTCGCTGCCGCCATGATCCGGCTCGCCGCCGATCCGCTCCTCGTGGCGCGGATGGGCGAGGCCGCGCGGCGACGCGTGGTCGAGGGCGGCTTCACGGAGGAAGCGGTGATGCAGGCGGTCTCGGGCCTCTACGCGGATCTCATCCGCTCATGACGCCCTCGGTCGATCCACTTCGCTTCATCCGCGCCAATACGCGGCTTCTGCCCGTCCCCCACGCGCCGGAGATCGTGCTGCATGTCGCCGACGAAGCCACGGAGCTGTGGCAGAAGACGGAGGACGAACTCGATTCCATCGGCCTGCCGCCGCCGTTCTGGGCCTTCGCCTGGGCGGGCGGGCAAGCCCTGGCCCGGCATATCCTCGACCGCCCGGACCTCGTGGCCGGGCAGCGGATCCTCGATTTCGCCTCCGGCTCCGGGTTGGTGGCGATCGCGGCGACGCTCGCCGGCGCCACCCATGCGACGGCGAGCGACCTCGACGCCTTCGCGATCGCCGCCATCGGTCTCAATGCCGAAGCCAACGGCGTCGGCGAACGGATCACGCCCGTCCTCGACGACCTCATCGGTTCGCGGCCGGCCGATCTCGGCGTCACGACGATCCTCGTCGCGGACATCTTCTACGAGAGCGACATCGCCGGCCGGGTCACCAACTGGCTGGCGGCCCTGCACGAGCAGGGCGCCACCATCCTCATCGGCGATCCCGGCCGTTCCTACCTGCCGAGGGACCGGCTCGACATCCTCGCAACCTACGAGGTGCCGGTGAGCCGCTCCCTCGAGGATGCGGAGATCAAGCGCAGCAGCGTCTGGCGCTTCAGGGCTTAGGAGCCGGGGGCGTCGCCTCCGGTATCATGCCGGAGCCGGTGCCGGTGCCGGTGCCGGTGCCGGGGGGCACGTTCGAGCCGGGCGCCGTCGGGGCAGGTGCAATCGGGGCAGGCGCATTCGCTGCGGGGGCCGTGGGGGCGGTGGTCGCTCCGGAGGCGTCGTCGCCCTTCAGGCAGGATTTGATGAAGGCATGCCGGTCGGCCTTGTCCGCGCCGGCGGATTTCAACTCCTCCTTGCACGCCTTGAGCGCGTCGTCCCTGCAGGACTTCATGAACGTCTTGCGCTCGTCGCCCTTCAGGCCCTTGGCCTTCAGCTCCTGCTTGCAGGCGCCGATACGGCCACCCACGGCGGCGGAGGCGTCCGTCATGGGCAATCCGGTGAGCATCCCGGCAAGCAGGACGAGCCGCAACGTCGAGTTCTTCATGATCGCACTCGCTTCAACGGATGGAGGGGGATGGGATCGCGACGGACCGGAGCGTGGCCGCGATCGGTGTGGCGACGCGCCCCGTGCCGTCGGTCGTCGCACCACGCTCGGTCATCGGCCATGCCCGCCGTGGATGCAACGTCCGGCCCCCTGCCCTTCGCCCGCCCCCGGGCACATTCCCGTGAGGATCGCCCCCGGGACGGCGCGGTCCTGCCGAGGAGCGGCGATCCGCGCTCACCCCGCCTGCGGGGCGCGGATCTGGTCGAAGTCGAGCAGGGCCGTCTCGATCACGATCTGGGTGCGGCTGATGACGTCGAGCTTGCGCAGGATCTCGGAGACATGCGCCTTGACGGTGGAATCCCCGACCTGAAGCTCGTGCGCGATCTGCTTGTTCAGCTTTCCCTGCCGGATCATCAGGAGGACCCGTAATTGCTGCGGCGTCAGGCGGGCGATCCGCTCCGCGAGCTGCGTCGCCGGAGGGGCCAGATCCGCCGCGGGCCCGGAGAGCGCCGCCGGAATCGACAGGCCTCCACCCAGAACGTCCGCGATGGCACGGGTCAGCGTCGCCTTGTCGACCGCCTTCGGCACGAACCCGGCCGCGCCGTGCCGCAGCGCCTCGCGCATGATGCGCGGATCTTCCAGGCCGGACACGACGAGGATCGGAACGCGCGGGAAACGGGAGCGGATCGAGATCAGGCCGTCGAATCCGACGACGCCCTGCATCGACAGGTCCAGCAGCACGAGATCGATTCGGCTGTCGGCCGTCAGGGCCGCCATGGCGCTGACGATCCCCTCGGCCTCCGCGATCGCCGCTTCGGGAAAGGCGAGCTTGACGGCGCTCGCCAACGCATCGCGGAACAGCGGATGGTCGTCGACGATCAAAAGACGCGTGGCCGCCCCGCCCCTGCCCTCTTCCCCCGGCATCGAACCCATCCCGCACCGATCTCGCACGCGAGCCCTACGGTGACCCTACCAGAACAGTGTCGAACGCGCCAAAGCGAGGGCAAGCGACGCGCCGGCGACGGCATCGGAGGGGGGGGCACCGAGGCCCCCCGTCCCGCATCCCCTCGCCCGGCCCGATCGGCGCTACTTTGCGGTGATCTTGACGCCGGTCTTCTCCACCTCGGCCCGTACCATCGTCTTGGTCTCCTGGGGAGCAACCGACCAGGCTACCGCACAGACCAGGCAGAGTGCAGCAAAACTATAGGCAAACCCATGCATCACTCCCACCAGGCCGAGCAGGAGAGGGATGAGAGATAGCGCCACTGCCATCGTCGAATTACCGGTCAGATAGTAAATCGAAACAAAAGCAATCACCGTCATGACGAGTGCTTTGAGAAAATTAGGCACGGACATCTCCGTTTCAAAAGTCGGATCTATGATCTTTCGGCCATAGACATGTATCTGCGGCGACTTAACCCCAGAGGCTTCAAACGGTTAAGCTTATCGCAGAGCTATGACAATTCGACATTCCTCATGCAGGCCATGCAAGAATCCAAGGCCATGAATCCGAGGGCCACGGCACGCCGGTCGACGTGACAATCCGCATGCCCGATGGCAGAAACGAATCTCCCATCATTCGTGACACGCCTGGAAACCGGCCCTTCCCCACCCCGTGAAACCACGGCTGCAATTCCCGCGCCGCGATGACGGAATCCCGCCCGGCAGCAACATGATCCCTCCGGGCGGCATCGCCCGAAAGCGTATTCGGACCCGCAATCCCTTCGTCCGGCCCGGCCGGAAAAGAAAATCGAGGCGAGCGGCCAAGGATGCCAATCGTCTCGATCGCGCGCGTCAGAGATCCCGAGACAGGGACTCGATCATGCCGAATGTCGAATTACGCACAAAGAACGCCAAAAACGCTCATAATCCACAAATCACCGCCTATCATTTGTTGGACCCGTGACGCAGTTGCTATGGTACGTTCGGCGTTTGGGGTTGATGAGCGGCGCGTAAACCGGACGCCGACTCTTCGGGGCAATTGCATGGTCATTCCTTCTCAAAAACACGTTCGCAACAGCCTTCTCTCCCGGATGCACCCCGACGATTATGCGGCCATCGAAACCGTTCTCGAGCCGGTCACGCTGAAGCGGAAGGACGTCCTCATCCAACCCGGCCAGCCCTTGACCCATATGCGTTTCATCGAGAGCGGCGTCGCCTCGGTGGTGGTCGGCACCCGCGAAGGCAGGCGCATCGAGGTGGGGATCATCGGCTCGGAGGGAGCCAGCGGCCTACCGCTGCTGTTCGACGTGGAATCCACGCCCCACGAAACCTTCATGCAGATCGACGGCGAAGCGCTGCAGGTGGACAAGGCCTCGTTCCGCAGCTTGGTCGAGGAAAGACCTGCCTTCCGCAAGTTGATGATGCGCTATGCTCACATCTTTCAGCTTCTCACCGCCCAGACAGCCTTGTCGCACGGTTCTTATACTTTGGAAGAACGGCTGGCTCGTTGGCTGCTGATGTGCCACGACCGTGTCTCGGGCGATGAGTTTCCCATCACGCACGAATTCCTGTCCGTCATGCTCGGCGTCCATCGCCCCGGGGTGACGACGACGATCCATATCCTCGAAGGCGCCGGCACGGTCCGGGCCCGGAGGTCTCACATCGAGATCGTCAATCGCGACAAGCTCAAGCTCATCGCGGGCGAAAGCTACGGCATACCGGAGGCGGAGTACCGCCGCCTCATCGCCGAGGATGCCGCGGAGAGTTGATCCCTGGACCGCCCCCAACGTGTTCAGGCTTCGATGAACGTCGATCTCATCCCCGGCGATGGTCATGATCCGTACCAAGCGTCTGGCCGACCTTATTCACCGTCTTCCTTTTGCGTATCACCGTCCTAGAATCGACATCTCGTCTTCGATATGATCGAGGCGCTCGCCCCGTGGCCTGAACTAGAACTTTCGCGATCGATGCCTCACCTTCCCTACAGCTGCTATCGGAGCCGTCTTTACGGTCATGTGGCCCACCAGGAGCTTTTGGCACTTTTGCGAGGACGTATAGTCAAAGAAGACGAGAGCATGCGGCAAATGATCATCCCCATGGATCTGGCGGTCGAGCAAGCCCCTTTCGCCTTGACGATCCACGGTTTCGGGAATCGATCAGTCACAGCAGGAGGTGGGGGCGGCGCCCGTCCGGCTCGAACCTTGCGTCGAACCGGGGCATGACTACGACTTTAGTACGAGAGCGATTATCTTAAGATAATCGCGGTTCGCGTCCTTCAATTGTCATAGATCATTGAAAGCGCGTTTCGAAGAATGCTACTTTTGGCGAAAGCCGATGTTGATCGCATAGAGATATCGACCATTGTCGCGGAATAGATTCTCGAATACGGCGGATAGCGTGTTCAATCCTCTGATCCAGAAGCTGGAAGGCTTCGTGGAACTGAGCGACGCCGATAGGGACGCGCTTCATCGGCTCGCGTCCGTCGCCCGCGACGTTCCCGCCCGCACCAACCTCGTCCGCGAAGGCGAGCCGCCGAGCGATATCATCTTCATCACCGAAGGAATCGGTTGCCGGTTCAAGCAACGCGCCAACGGCGCCCGACAGATCACGGCCTATCTCGTTCCGGGCGATACCTGCGATCTCGACATCGCCCTGCTGAACCGGCTCGACCATACGATCGCGACCCTATCCCCCTGCAAGGTCGCGCGCGTTTCTGCCACGACCCTGAGGGAGATCACCGAGAACCATCCGGCGATCGCCCGGGCGATGCGCATCTCCGCCCTGATCGACGAGGCGACGTTGCGCGAATGGCTGGTGAATATCGGCTGCCGGTCGGCTCTGGAGCGGATCGCGCATCTCTTCTGCGAGTTCCTCGTCCGGCTGCGGGCTGTCGGCCTGGCCACGGAGGATAGCTGCGATCTCCCCATGACGCAGCATGAACTGGCGGACACGACGGGAATGACGACCGTCCACGTCAACCGCTCGCTGCAGGAGCTGAGACGGCGGGGGCTGATCGAACTCAAGGGCAAGAACCTGAAGGTCCTGGACTGGCCCAGGCTGAGGTCTCTTGCCGAATTCAAGGCCGGCTACCTTCGGGTGGATGGGCAGACCATGTTCTGAGCAGGATCGCCGCCCCCAAAGGCGGGGGCTGCGTCCGGTTTCCTGCCTGTGGTTGCTTGCGTACAGCGTCTTGCCTGCGGTTTCTTGCCTGCGGTTTCTTGCCTGCGGTTTCTTGCCTGCGGTTTCCTGCCTGCGGTTTCCTGCCCGATCTCCCTTGCGGCAGCCGCATGGCACACCCAGTCTAGGCTTGGCCGTTACGGTAGGAGACCGGCATGCCGCGATACTTTCTGAACCTGCGCGATCGCGACGGGCTCCATCTCGACCCGGACGGAGACGAGTTCGGCGGCCTGGACGACCTGCGCGACGAGGTCATGATCGGCGTCAAGCAGATCGTCGCCAACGCCCTCGTCAGCGGCTCCACCCTGAGCGACGCTCTGGATCGCTCGTTCGAAATCATCGACGAAGCGGGCGAAACCGTCCTGACGGTCCCGTTCTCCGAAGGTGTCGCGACGAACACCACGCGATGACGCGACGGGACGTCGCCCGCCTTCGTGGCAAAGGAGGCGCGACGAGACGATTCCGAAGAAAGTTTCCGTCTCGACCCATTCAGGGTGGTTGACCGGAACGGACGAGCCGTTGTGTTGTCCCCGCCGACAACGAGGGGCTTTCGCGGATGACTTCGAGGCACGTGCCGACTTCGCCATTCTCTGACCAGAAGCCCGGGACGTCGGGCCTTCGCAAGAAGGTCCCGGTCTTCCAGCAGCCCCGCTACGTCGAGAATTTCGTCCAATCCATCTTCGACATCATCCCCGACCGCGAGGGCGCGACCCTGGTGGTGGGCGGCGATGGCCGCTTCTTCAACCGCGAGGTGGTGCAGACGACCCTCAAGCTCGCCGCCGCCAACGGCTTCGCCCGGGTCCTCGTCGGCCAGGGTGGTCTCCTCTCCACACCGGCGGCCTCCTGCGTCATCCGCAAGCACGGCGCGATCGGCGGCATCGTCCTGTCGGCGAGCCACAATCCCGGCGGACCGGACGGAGATTTCGGGATCAAGTTCAACGCCGCCAATGGCGGTCCGGCCCCGGAATCCGTCACCGCCGCCATTTACGAGCGCACGAAGGCGATCACCCAGTATCGCATCGCCGACGTGCCGGATCTCGACCTCGACATTGTGGGCGAGGCTCGGATCGACGGCATGGTCGTGTCCGTCATCGACCCGGTGGCCGATTACGCGGCCCTGATGCAGGAACTCGTCGATTTCGATGCGATCCGCCGCCTGTTCGCCTCCGGCTTCCGCATGCGGTTCGATGCCATGAGCGCGGTGACCGGCCCCTACGCCACCGCAATCCTGGAAGGCGCCCTCGGTGCCCCTCCCGGCACGGTGGTGAACGGCACGCCGGAGGAAGATTTCGGCGGCCACCACCCCGACCCCAACCCGGTCCATGCCCACGAGCTCTACGAGTTGATGCTGAGCGCGGACGCGCCGGATTTCGGCGCGGCCTCGGACGGGGACGGCGACCGCAACATGATCGTTGCGCCCGGCCTCTTCGTCACCCCGAGCGATAGCCTGGCGATTCTTTCCGCCCATGCCCATCGCGCGCCGGGCTACGCCTCCGGCTTGGCAGGCATCGCCCGCTCGATGCCCACGAGCCGTGCCGCCGACCGGGTCGCCGCGTCGCTCGGCATTCCCGCCTACGAGACGCCGACGGGGTGGAAGTTCTTCGGCACCCTGCTCGATGCCGGCCTCATCACCCTCTGCGGCGAGGAGAGCGCCGGCACCGGCTCGAGCCACGTCCGCGAGAAGGACGGGCTCTGGGCCGTGCTGCTGT
Source organism: Methylobacterium sp. CM6241 (assembly GCF_054817845.1). Lineage (NCBI taxonomy): Bacteria > Pseudomonadati > Pseudomonadota > Alphaproteobacteria > Hyphomicrobiales > Methylobacteriaceae > Methylobacterium > Methylobacterium sp. CM6241. The sequence goes on along the minus strand of NZ_CM139246.1, from coordinate 1,286,125 downwards.
GGCTGAACATCCTGGCGGCGACGGGCAAGCGCGCCGATGCCATCGTGCGCGAGCATTGGGCCTCGTTCGGCCGCGATTACTACACCCGCCACGATTACGAGGAGATCGAGTCCGAGAGCGCCAACCGCCTCATGGAGGGGTTGCGCGCGCAGGTCGCGAGCCTGCCCGGCCGCCGGATCGGCGATCTCACCGTCTCCACGGCGGACGATTTTCGCTATGTCGACCCGGTCGACGGCTCCGTGACGGCGCAGCAGGGCATCCGCATCAGCTTCGCGGAGGATGCGCGCGTGGTCTACCGCCTCTCCGGCACCGGCACGGCTGGGGCGACGCTGAGGGTCTATATCGAGCGCTACGAGAGCGACCCGGACCGGCTCGACCTGGCGCCGGATGCCGTCCTCGCCCCTGTCGTCCAGGCGGCGCGCGACATCGCCGACATCGCCGGTATCACGGGGCGCAGCGAGCCGAGCGTCATCACCTGAGCCCGGGGAGGGACGCCCCTCCCCGCCGATGCCGCATCCCGGGAACCGCGTTTTCCTCGGCCCATTGTCCTGAAGATCACGGGTGATCGCCGGCCACGCAATGGCCGCGCACCCCTTCTCGCACGGATGGGACAGACATGAAGTTGCAGGGCAAACGCGCTCTGATCACCGGGGCGGATTCCGGTATCGGACAGGCTGCGGCCGAGTTGTTCGCGCGCGAAGGCGCGGACGTGGCGATCACCTACAACACCGATGCGGACGGCGCGCGGGAGACCGCGCGCCGGGTCGAAGCCGCCGGGCGCAGATGCCTGGTGATCCAGGACGATGTCGGCGACCCGGCCTCCGTCGAGGCGACCTTCGCCAAGGTGGCGGCCGAGTTCGGCGTTCTCGACATCCTCGTCAACAATGCCGGTCAGGCCATGAGCGGCATGCCGGTGGCCGAGATGGACGACGGCAAGCTCGAACAGATCCTGCGGGTCAACCTGATGGGGCCGGTCTTCTGCGCCCGCGCCTTCATCAAGGTCCGGCGGGCCAATGGCGGGCGGGGTAAGATCGTCATCGTCTCGTCGGTGGCCCAGCACCTGCCGACGCCGGAAAGCGCGCCCTACGGCATGTCGAAGGCCGGTGTCGGCTCACTCTGCCGGAGCCTGTCGCGCGAGCTCGCCGAGGACAAGATCAACGTCAACAACGTCGCCCCCGGCCTGATCGAGACACCGATGACCAGCGACCGGTTCGAGAACCCCGAGAAGCTCGAAGCCTCCCTGGAACGCATCCCGTGGCACCGCGCCGGCCAGCCCGACGAGATCGCCAAGGCGATCCTCTACCTCGCCTCGGACGACGCCGATTACGTCACCGGCCATACCCTCGTGGTGGATGGCGGCCTGACCATGCAATGGGGCGGCGCGTAGGGCGGGCTTCTCTTCGGGAACAGAATGTCGAAAAGGGCCGGATCGCGATCGATCCGGCCCTTCTCATGTCTGGTCTCACGTCGCCGCCTTGGGTGCGGCGGGTATGACAATCTACGCGGCCGGCGGAGCGGTGGCCTCGACCGCCGTGAACTCTTCGAGGATCGTGTAGGTGTGCTCGGCCTCGGCCGGGACGAGCCAGGAATCGCCCGGCTCCAGGGTCACCGTCTCGCCGCCGACCGTGAGTTCGGCGCGGCCGGAAATGACGTATCCCACCGTCTCGTAGGGCCGGCTGGCGCTCGGCTTGTCGTCCGTCGGCGGCTCGTGACGCCACATCCGCATGGCGACCCGCTCACCCTTGGCGAGACCGATTTCGCCATGCGCATCCGCGCGGGCATCCGTCGTGGAAATCTTCGTGGTCATGGCGCTTGAAACCTCGTCGCGTTGCGGTGAATCCAACCGGGGCATGGCGGTGGCGTTCCTGATGAATCGTCAGGAGGGATGCCCGAGGAACGCCTCGGCCGAGCGGAGGGCCAGCGCCATGATGGTCAGGGCCGGGTTGGCGGCCAGGGAACTCGGGAAGGTCGATCCGTCGCTGATCCAGAGGTTCGGAATCTCGAAGCTCCGGCCATGGGGATCGACCACGGCGCTGTCGCCATCCATGCCCATCCGGCAGGTGCCGATCGTGTGCGCGACGCGCTCCAGCACCCAGATGTCGGTGGCGCCGGCGGCTTCCCAGATCGCCTTCATGGTCCGCGTCGCATGGGCGTTCAGCCGATCCTCGTTGGAGGAATAGCCGAAATCGATCTGCGCCTTGCGCATCCCGAACGCGTCCACCTCGTCGGCGAGGACCAGCACGTTGGCGTCGCAGGGCAGGGTCTCACCGTTGATCCCGATGCCCGCCATGTGGTTGTAACGATTGAGATGTTCGGTCAGCGCCCGCCCCCACAGGCCGCGCCCCCGCGCCACCGAGTTGCCCCAGGTGACCGGCAGGACGCCGAGACTCTGCATCAGGTAGCCGCCCGCGAAATCTGCATCATCGGGCCGGACCATGTCCTCGCTGATGAGCGACGAGGGATAGCCCCGGTTCATCCGCATCTCGGCCTCGAACGTCCCCCAGACCTGGGTCGCCACATGGCCCATATAGTTGCGGCCGACCTGGCCGCTGCCGTTGGCGAGCCCGAGATGCAGGAGGAGCCGGGGCGTCTCCACGGCCCCGGCGCAGAGGTAGACCGCCGCGCAACGCTGCCGATGATCGATGCCGCCATGCCGGTAGATCACCGACGTGATCCGGCCCTCGCGGTCGCGCTCGAGCCCGTGCACGCGACAATCGGGGCGGATTTCCGCGCCATTGGAGACCGCATGCGGCAGGTAGGTCACATCCATGCTGGTCTTGGCGCCGGTGCGACAGCCCTGGTGGCAGTAGCCGCAACTGATGCAGCCCCGGCGCAGACCGCCGCCCTCCTGGGAGAAGTCGCGCGAGACGACGGCGGCAGGCGAGTCGGCGGTTCGAATGCCGAGCCGGTCGCAGGCTTGGCCCATCACCTGCGCCGGCGCGTTGTGCGGGACCGGTGAGAGAGGATAGCGCCGGCCGGGATCCCAGGGGTACTGGGAGGAGCCGGACACGCCGATAAACGCCTCGACGCGCTCATAGAATGGTAGCAGGTCGTCGTAATCGAGCGGCCAATCCACGCCCATCCCGGTCTCGGAGTGAAGACGCAGGTCGCGCTCGTCGGCGCGCGGCGTGAAAGCCCCCCAATGCAGGGTGGAGCCACCAACCCCGGTCCCGCTGTTGTTGGCGCCGAAGGCCTCCGGTGTCGAACCGCCGCTGAGGCGTTCCTCGGTCCAGTAGATCTCATCCGCGAGCGTTTCGTCGAACGCGAACTGGGTGGGATCGAAGTTCGGTCCCGCCTCCAGGGCGACGACCGTGAGCCCTGCCGCTGCGAGACGGGCGAGCACGGGCGCGCCGCCCGCCCCCGTGCCGATGACGACCACATCGACGATGTCATCGGTTGCGTAGCGACGCATCGCATCGAGCTTCACAGACCGATCTCCCCGCCGGTCTTACCCAGGGCGGCAGATTCCCATGGTTCAGGGTCACCGATCCCCACCCGCACGAAGCCGGGCATACGATCGGTGTCGTCGCCACCCGCGCCGATCCCGCCGAAGCCGATCCGCGCGAGGCTGGCGGGATGGGCCAGATAGATCCGTACCGCGTCACTGCGCAGATCCTCGAACCACAGGCTCATTCTTTCGGCGTCGAACCCCTGCCTCGGCCCTTCGGGCGAGAGCCGCTCGCCGGCTGAGGCCGCGTGCAGGAGGGCGTCCTGATCGGCCCCGCCGAGGGACAGGAAGCCCGTCTCGTGGACGGATCTCGCGGCGGCATCGAGCGTGCTCAGCGCGACACGGTAAGCCTCGCCGTCCTCCGGCAGCTTGGCGAAGCGCCAACCATCCCCGGTTCCAGCAGCGAGCCGGGCCTCGATCCGTGCAGCGATGTCGATCCGGCCGGCATCGCCCTGCGGGAGCACCCGGTCGAGGACGGCGCGAAGGAGGGCGAGTTCCATGGGGTCGAACCATGTGGACCGGCACTCCGAAGCATCGGGCTCGGCGCGGGCGATGAGCGCCGCCCTCAGACGGCTGTTCACCCGATTGGAATCGATCAGCGCGCGGTAGGGCTGCGGCACCTCCGGTGAGATAGACCGTCGCGCCGCCCCCTCCGCGACGAGATCTGTAATGAGCTCGGCCACCGCCTCCGGTCGCTCCAGGGGCAGGAGATGTCCTGCACCGTCGAGGGCAACGAGGCGGCCGGATGCCAAGTGAGGAAGCGTCAGGGCCTCCTGCGCTGTAGCGCCGAGATCGGCATCCTCGGTTCCGCCGACGACCACGGCCGGTATGCGCAGGATGCCGATCCGGCGGCGCCAATCCTCGCGGGAGCCATCGCGAAGCCATGCCGTCCAGGCGGCGGGAGCGGCACGCAGCACATCCTCGATCGCCCGGGTTCGACGCGGTTCGTCGAGGCGCGCACCGGTGTTCTGGTCGATGAACTCGCCTGCCTTGCGCCGGCGGGTCTCCGCATCCGCGGAAATCCAGCCCAACATCTCCTGCCGCTTGTCGTCGGACATCGGCTCTGGACTCGGTGGCGAACCGCCGAGCAGGACCAGCCCGGCGAGCCCCGCCAGATCCGGCGCCCCGTCCTCGGCGCGCCGGGCGATAGCCAGTGCCACCTTGGCACCCATGCTATGGCCGGCGAGATACCATCGTTCCCCGGGATCGGCGGCCGTAATGCGGGCAGCCACATAATCCGCCATCGCATCCACCGTGTAGCCCGGGACGGCAGCCGCATCTCCGAACCCCGGCAGGTCGAGCGCGACCAGACGAACGACGCCATTGAGACAGGCTGCGACCGGCTCCCATTCCCGCGCGCTTCCGCCGAGGAAATGCAGGCAGACCAACGTGGATGGGCCGCCGGTACCCAGGCCCGCGATGGCCGGGGCAGCGGCGGTGGTATTGGAAGCGGGACGATTTGGCATCAGCCCGAACTCGGGCGCGTGCCCTCCCGATCAAGGGCTTAATCCCCCACCGGGCTTGCGGCATGGCGTCCGTCCACTCCGATCCGCATCGTGAGCGTCAGGGGGGCCGACCCCTCTCTCAATCCCGATCTCAGTTCGAGGAAAAGGTCCTCCGAGATGGAATCGTAGCCATAATACGGCCAGTCGATGGCGACGATCATCGTCATGGCCAGAGCGATGGAGAAGGAGAGGAGGCAGCTCATCAACAGATGAGCCGCGAAATTTTCGACACCGAACAGGACGGCGAAAGCGATCATTGAGATCGAGCCGAGAAGCACGACGGCCCAGACGATCCGGTCGACGCCATTGATGGCCAGATCGCTTCGTCCGCGATGGAGATCGTAGAGATCGTCGATGTGCTTGCGAAAGTCCTTCACCGTGAGAACGTCCGCCAGATCCTTCAGCGGCAGCGCTGCAGCATCGAGCCATAGGCGGTGGAGCACCCGAGTTGCTGCGACGGGCCGCTCCGCCCGTCTCATCTGGGGCCACTCCTCCTCGATCACCACCTGAACGTCAGTCGCCAGATGAGCACGGATGGCAGCACGGTTCGGTTCGGGAAGGGTCGTCACCTCCCGCGCCAGTCTCGCGACTTTATCCGCCTCCTCGAAAACGAGGGTTTCGGCACGGTCCTTCCGCGTCATGACGGTGATCGCCAGGGAAGAGATCGAGATCGCGTAGATGACACCGACGACGGCGATGAAGAAGCCGGCGATATCGTTGTGGGACCGCCGACGATCCTTCTTCCAAACCCTGTCGACCATCAGGAGGACCAACACCGTGCCACCCACGGAGATGAAGCTGATGATGCAGGCCATCTGCCAGATCGGCGCGCCATAGAGGAAATTGACGAAATCCATCATGCTCCGAGCCTGCGGTCTCGCATCGGCACGACGTCGCCCTGGCAAAGTGACATTCCGGCAAGTTCCGGCTTCGGCAGAGGCTCAAACGGGGGCTCACCTGCCCAAGCGCACATTGACTGTGCAACCGAATGCGGTTGGGCGGAACAAACCCTCGCTCCTCGCACTTTCGCCTGTCGTCCCTTGAGGTTTTCGAGGATTCAAGGATTTCGAGGATAGCCGGATACCCCTCGCCGGACCATGGCGAACCCGTTAAGATCTTGCGGCGCACCATCGGGTGTTGCCAATCTTCGCAGAGAGCCCGCTCCGTGCCGACCCGGCCGCCCTTCCTGTCCTCCGCCGAAGCATCGACATCCCTGCCGACGTTGCGCCGCGGCTCGCAGCTGCACGAGACCGAGCGCCGTCTGAACGCGGTGCTGAACAATGCGTCGGTGGCCATCTTCCTGATGGATGACAGGCAGCACTGCGTCTACATGAACCGCGCCGCCGAACTGCTCACCGGCTTCACCGTCGGGGAAGTGCTCGCGCGCGATTGCCCGCTTCACGACATCGTCCACCACACCTATCCCGACGGTCGCCCGTTCCCGCTGGAGGAATGCGCCATCGACCGTGCCTTCCCGGAGAACAACCAGGAGCGCGGCGAAGAGGTGTTCGTCCACAAGGACGGTCATTTCTACCCAGTCGGGTTCACCGCGAGCCCGATCCGTGACGACGCCGCCAAAATCATCGGAACGATCATCGAGGTCCGCGACATCACCGAAGAAAAGGCGGCAGCCGAGCGGCAGAGGCTGCTGACCAACGAGCTGAACCACCGGGTGAAGAACACACTGGCCACCGTCCAGTCCATCGCGGCGCAGACCTTCCGCGCCATTTCCGACCAGCCGGCCCGCGCCGTATTCGACGCTCGTGTCACGGCCTTGTCGAACGCTCACAACGTCCTGACCGAATCCAACTGGGAGAGCGCCAGCCTCATCGGCGTCGTCGAGCGGGCGATCGCGCCCCACGCGGTGGCGGAGGCCGACGCGAACCGGTTCCAGATCACCGGCCCGGATACCCGTCTTCATCCAAAGGTAGCCGTGACGCTGGCCATGGCGTTGCACGAACTGATGACGAACGCCGCCAAGTTCGGTGCTCTTTCCGTGCCCGAGGGCAGGGTCACCGTCGTTTGGACGCTGAAACCCGATGGGGCGCGCGAACGCCTTTCCCTCACCTGGACGGAGACGGGTGGCCCGGAAGTGGCTCCCCCGACGCGCAGGGGTTTCGGTTCCCGTCTTGTCGAGCGACAATTGCCCTTGGAGTTCGACGGCAACGCCGCGATCGATTTCGCGCCAACCGGGGTTGTCTGTCGCCTCGATATCCCCCTGACGGCCTTGGGCTGGCATGGGCAGGAGATCGTGACGGGGCGACCGGGCTCATGAGCATGCTCGAGGGGCGCCGCGTCCTGCTGGTGGAAGACGAAAGCCTGGTGGCGATGCTCGCCGAGGACATGCTGCTCGATCTCGGCTGCGAGGTCGTGATCGCCATGCGCCTCGAACAGGCATTGAGGAACCTGCAAGCGGAGACATTCGATCTCGCTGTCTTGGACGTGAATCTCGGTGACGCGCGCAGTTATCCCGTAGCCGACAAGCTGTTCGAGCGCTGCATCCCATTCCTCTTCGCCACAGGCTACGGGGCGGCCGGTGTCGAGCCCGCCTATCGCACCGTCCCGGTGATGCAGAAGCCCTACCAGAAGGACGACCTGGAGACGCTGTTGCAGCATCTCCTGACCTGCGAGACGTCGCAGCGGAAGACCGAAGCCGGATCGTTCGGTTGCAGTTGCACGCCCCACTCGAATGGGGCGGGGCGCAATCAAATCCGGGCAGACTGACCCCCGGTTCCAACCTCCCAGCGCGCGTCGGTGCGCGATGCCGGCCGCCTAGTGGAAATCGGGCGGGGTATCGACGGCTTGCAAACCCTTCAATGAAGCTTCGAGCGTGCAGACCACGCCGGACATGCGGTAATCGAGGGAAACCTCACCGCCGAAATTGCCGGCCAAGCCGCGCGATATCAGCCGCGTGCCGAACCCCGTCCGCGTCGGCGGCTGCACGGGAGGCCCGCCGGCTTCGACCCAGCGCAGCAGCACCCGGTCGCTGCCGTCGCTCTCATGCGGGCGGATCTCCCAGAGGATGGTGATGCTTCCCTTCGCGGCGGAGAGCGCGCCGTATTTGGCTGCGTTCGTCGCGAGTTCGTGGAGGATGAGAGCGAGCGACATCGCGGCCTTGGCGCCGACATTCAGCGCGGGCCCACGAACGGCGAACCGGTCCGGCTTGTCCTTGTGAGGCTCCAGCGTGCTCTCGATCAGCGTCTTGAGGGGCGTATCGCCGAGCGAGCCGCCGAGGAGCAGGTCGTGGGATTTGCCGAGAGCGATCAGACGACCCGCCAGCACGTCCTTCGCGGTGGCGATGTCGGTGGCGTTGCGCATGGTCTGCGTGGCGATGGATTGCACCATCGCCAGCATGTTCTTCATGCGATGGCTGAGTTCGAGGTTGAGCACGCGCTGCTGCGCTTCCGCCTCGATCCGCGCGATCGCAGCGCGGGTCCGGTCGGCGACGTTGCGGACGAAACCGATTTCCTCGGTCGTCCAGGCATGGGGCACGTCCTTGGCCGCGTACAGCAAGGCCATGAAACGTCCGTGCTCCATGACGGGCAAGTTCAAGAGCGATCGGATGCTAATGGGGATGAGCGAGGCTGCATCCGCCACCGTTCGCGGATCTGAGGTGACATCCTCAATCAGGACTGTCCCGCCGGTTTTCAGCTCATCGATGTACGAGCCGTATTCCCGGAAGTGATGAAGTCCGTCGATACGGGGAATATCCTGGGCGGACCAGCCCCGGCCGATGAGGATGGTCTCGCGATCCTGGTCCACCGCGCCGTAGCCGGCATGGGACAGTCCGAGGGTACGGCCAACGATCTCGGCCGCGGTGAAGGAGATCGTGACAGGATCGCTCAGATGGCGAAGGCGGTCACCGAGTTCCGCGATGGCGAGGCGGCGGGTCTCGTTCTGTGCGCGTTCGGTGACATCGAGAAAGAGACAACTGAAGCGCTGGTCGCTCTCATGGCCAGCTCGAACCTCGAAGCTGCGGTCGAGAGCGGCGACCGTGATCTCGAACAGGGTTGGCTCGCCCGTATCGACGACGGTCGCATAGCGGTCGATCACCCATTGCTCGATATCGGGCACGAGTTCGCGGATGGTCCGGCCGACACTGTCGTCGGGAAGGCCCGATTGCCGAGCGAAAGCCTGGTTGATCTCCAGGAATCGGTAATCCAGCGGCCGTCCCGCCGCGTCGCGGATGAGCTCGGCAAGAAAGAAGCCTTCCTGCATGCTGGTGAACAGGCCGCGCCAGCGTGCCTCGCTGGCGCTGATCAGCTGCTCGGCATTCTTCTGGACGGTGATGTCGCGCGAGACCGACAGCAAACGCTCCGGCTGCCCTTCGGCGTCGAGGATTGGCGTAACCTGCACATCCCACCACCGGAGATTTCCCGCCATGGTGTTGGCGAGGCCCTGGAAATGGCCCGTGCGCCCGGCCTTGGCGGCAGCGACAGCCTCCCGAGCCTGGATGTGACCTTGATCTTGCCAGAAATCGGGCCAGGGACAGTTCTTGATCGCGTTGAAGTCGCTGACTTCCATCACGCGCATCCCGCCTTCGCTCATGAAGGTGAGCCTCGTGTCGAGGTCCAGCACCTTGATGCAATCGGCCGAAGAGGCCAGGACGCTGCGCATGAACTCGGCGTCGTTGTGCTGCTTCTGGCTCGCGAGACGCTGTTCCGTGCGATCCCGCAGGATCTTGATGAAGCCCTCGGGATTCCCGTCTTCGTTCCTCAGCGGCATCATCTCGCCGAGGCCCCAGAACAGGGACCCATCCTTCCGCTTGTGCCAGCGCTCGTCGCTGGCCCGGCCATGCATCAGCGCCGCGCCCATCTCCTGCTCGGGCAAGCCGTTCTCGACGTCCTCCACTGTGAAGAAGACATGGGCGTACTCGCCGCACATCTCCGCCTCGGTCCAGCCGAGGACGCGCTCCGCCCCGGTGTTCCAGCTCGTGACCTGGCCGGACAGGTCCATCGAGATGATGCCGTAATCGACAGCGCTCTCCAGGATCGCCTTGTTGAGCCGGTCGCTCTCGCGCCGGTCCTGTAGGGCCCGCCGTAGATCGAGGAGGGCCATCACCTGCTTGGCCAGCGTGCGCAGGATGAGCATCTGCGCTGGGGTGAGGCTGTTCGGCTTGGTGTCGAGGACGCACAGCGTTCCGAGGGTCACGCCGTCCGCCGTCTGCAGCGGTACGCCAGCATAGAAGCGAACGTGCGAATCGCCGGTAACAAGCGGGTTCGTGGCGGTCCGCTCGTCGCCGGTCGTGTCGGAAATCTCGAACACCGCGTCCTGTTCACGGACGGCATAGCGGCAGATCGAGGAAGAGATCGGAGTCTCCCTCTGGCCGAAACCGGTCTCGGCCTTGAACCATTGCCGTTCGCCATCGAGCAGGGAAATCAACGAGATCGGCACATTGCAGGCCGCCGACGCCGCTTTCACGATATCGTCGAAATCAGCCTCGGCCTCGGTATCGAGGATGCCATAGCGTGCGAGGGCCGCACGACGGTGGGCCTCGATGCCCGCACTGTTGTCGTCGTGGTCCACAGAGCTTTCCTGCCCGCATTCGTCTTATTCGGACCGAAAAGCCGAGATCCGCCGGTTCATGCGCCGAAATTCCAAGACGGGCAACCGGCTGCGATATGTCCCTCACCATGCTTATCATCAAGAGCGATCCAGGTCGAAAGCGGCGCAGGACGGCCGCTCTCGGACGACGGTTGGGTCGAGGAGCGAAACGACACCTCGCACTCATGGGCTCCCGGAAACCGGCCGGGAGCCTTCCGTCAACAGTCGAGCGTGGTGTCGCGCTCCCACTGCGTCAGATGGCGCGAATAGGCGTTCCATTCCTCGGTCTTGAGCTTGAGATAGCTGGGCACGAAGCTGCCGAGGGATTGAGCGAGGACGTCCGACTGTTCGAGCGCCCGCATGGCGTCGAGCATGTTGAGCGGCAGGCGCTTGACGCCCTCGACCATGTGACCGTCCGTGTACATGTTGATGTCGAGCCGCTTGCCCGGATCGCGCCGGTTGCGCAGGCCATCGAGGCCGGCAGCGAGGAGACCTGCCTGGAGCAGGTAAGGGTTCGCGGCGCCGTCGGCGAGACGGAACTCGAAGCGCCCGCCATCGGGGATGCGGATCATGTGGGTGCGGTTGTTACCCGTATAGGTCACCGTATTGGGGGCCCAGGTCGCGCCGGATGTGGTGCGCGGGGCGTTGATGCGCTTGTAGGAATTGACGCAAGGGTTGGTGATGGCAGCGAGCGCATCGGCCGAGTGAATCAGGCCGCCGATGAAGTGGTAGCCCTCCCGCGACATCCCGATCTCGTCCGACGGATCGGAGAATACGTTGCGCTCCCCGTTCCACAGTGAGACGTGGGCGTGGCAGCCGGAGCCGGTCAGGTCCATGAAGGGCTTGGGCATGAAGGTCGCCCGAAGTCCGTGCTTCTCGGCGATCGAGCGGGTCATGTACTTGAAGAAAGCGTGCCGGTCGGCCGTGATGAGGGCGTCGTCGTAGTCCCAGTTCATCTCGAACTGGCCGTTCGCGTCCTCATGGTCGTTCTGGTACGGCTTCCACCCGAGGGTCAGCATCGCATCGCAGATCTCGGTGATCACGTCGTAGCGGCGCATGAGGGCCGACTGGTCGTAACAGGGCTTCATCTGCCGGTCGGCCATATCGGCGGGTTCGGAACCGTCGGGCGTGATCAGGAAGAACTCGCACTCGACGCCGGTCTTCATCTGAAGGCCGTCCCGCGCCGCGTCCTTGATGAGACGCTTGAGGATGTTGCGCGGCCCCTGCTCCACGGGCTTGCCACCCATGACGAGATCGGCGGGCAACCAGCCGACCTCCGGCTTCCAGGGTAACTGGATCAGGCCCGCCGCATCGGGGACGGCCAGGAGGTCGGCATCGGCCGGGCTCATGTCGAGCCATGTGGCGAAGCCTGCGAACCCCGCGCCGTTCCGACAGGTGCTGGCGATGGCGGCGGCCGGGACGAGCTTGGCGCGCTGGGTTCCGAACAGGTCCGTGTAGGATACGAGGAAATACTTGATGCCACGCTCTTTTGCGACGGCTTCGAGATCCGGGGTCATGGCGTCACCCTGCGTTGCGTCGTGCGGCCGATCGCGGCCATGCGGTGGAGAAAAGGCCGCCCTTAAGGGGCGGCCTTGCGTGGTCAGAAGCCAGTCTTTCCGGGAATCCAGCTGGTGCCGGCCATCGGAACCTGCGCCATGGCGGCAGCTTCGATGGTGAGCGCCACGAGATCTTCGGGTTCGAGGTTGTGCAGGTGGCTCTTGCCGCAGGCACGCGCGATGGTCTGCGCTTCCAGCGTCATCACCGCGAGGTAATTGGCGAGACGCCGGCCAGCCAGAACCGGATCGAGGCGCTTGGCCAGTTCGGGATCCTGCGTCGTGATGCCGGCGGGATCCTTGCCCTCGTGCCAGTCGTCATAAGCGCCGGCGGTGGTGCCGAGGGCCTGGTAATCGGCCTCCCAGCGTGGATCGTTGTCGCCGAGGGCGATGAGCGCCGCCGTGCCGATGGCGACGGCATCCGCGCCCAGAGCCAGAGCCTTGGCCACATCGGCTCCCGAGCGGACACCGCCCGAGACGACGAGCTGCACCTTCCGGTGCAGACCGAGATCCTGCAGCGCCTGCACCGCGGGACGGATCGCCGCCAGGATCGGAATGCCCACATGCTCGATGAACACGTCCTGCGTCGCGGCTGTCCCGCCCTGCATGCCGTCGAGGACAACCACGTCGGCGCCGGACTTAGCTGCGAGCGCAGTGTCGTAATAGGGCCGCGAGGCGCCGACCTTCACGTAGATCGGCTTCTCACCATCGGTGATCTCGCGCAGTTCCTCGATCTTGATCTCGAGATCGTCCGGCCCGGTCCAGTCCGGGTGGCGGCAGGCCGAGCGCTGGTCGACGCCCGGGGGCAGGCAGCGCATGCCCGCGACACGCTCGGTGATCTTCTGGCCGAGCAGCATGCCGCCGCCGCCGGGCTTGGCGCCCTGGCCGATGACGATCTCGATCGCGTCCGCCTTGCGCAGGTCGTCCGGGTTCATGCCGTAGCGCGAGGGCAGGTACTGATAGACCAGCGTCTGAGAATGCCCGCGCTCCTCCTGCGTCATGCCGCCGTCGCCGGTGGTGGTCGAGGTGCCGGCGAGCGTGGCTCCGCGCCCGAGGGCTTCCTTGGCCTGGGCGGAGAGCGAGCCGAAGCTCATTCCAGCGATGGTGATCGGTGTCTTGAGGTGGATCGGCTTCGAGGCGAAACGAGCGCCCAATACCACTTCGGTGCCACAGCGTTCGCGGTACCCCTCCAGCGGGTAGCGACTGATGGAGGCACCGAGGAACAGGAGGTCGTCGAAATGCGGCAGCTTGCGCTTCGCCCCGGCACCCCGGATGTCATAGATGCCGGTGGCGGCGGCGCGGCGGATCTCGGACATCACGTCAGGCGTGTAGGTCGCCGAGAAGCGGGGCTTGGTGCGCGGCAAGGGGCGCGCATCCTTAAGGGTCGGATCCTTGAGGGTCGGGTCCTTGGGAGTCTCGGCCATCAGTAGGCTCCGGCGTTGTCGACGTTGAAATGATAGAGGCGGCGCGCGGAGCCGTAGCGCCGGAATTCAGACGGGCTCACCTCGCCCGCCAGTCCGGCGGCCTTGAGCTTGGCGTAAAGCTGTTCGCGGTGCTCGTCGCGCATCTCTTTCTCGATGCAATCGGCACCCAGACTCTTGACCGAGCCGCGCACGTAGAGCCGTGCTTCGTAGAGGGAATCGCCCAGCGCCTCGCCGGCATCGCCCAGAACGGTCAGGGTTCCGGCCTGGGCCATGAAGGCCGACATGTGGCCGATCGAGCCCTTCACGACGATATCGACGCCCTTCATCGAGATGCCGCAGCGAGCCCCTGCATTGCCGTCGATCACCAGCAGGCCGCCATGAGCCGTGGCGCCGGCCGATTGGCTGGCGTCGCCGCGCACATGGACGAAGCCCGACATCATGTTCTCGGCGACACCCACGCCCGCATTGCCGTTGATCACGACGCTGGCGAGCTTATTCATGCCGGCGCAGTAATAGCCGACATTCCCCTCGATCTCGACGGAGATCGGCGCATCGAGGCCCACCGCTATGGCGTGGCGACCATCCGGACCGGTGATGGTCCAATGGGTCTCGTTGGTGTCGGGGCGCAGGGCGTGTAATGCCCGGTTGAGGTCGCGCAGTGGCGCCTGGTTGAGATCGTAGGACGACATCAGTGACGCTCCCAGGCGTAGACCTTGGCGGGTTCGGGTTCGAAGACGCGGGCGGAGGCGATGCCGGGCAGACCCACGAGGGCCCGGTATTCGGAGCCGAACGCCACGTAATCGTCGGTCTCGGCCATCACCGCAGGCTTGCAGGCGATCGGATCGCGCACGACGGCGAAGCCCGTCTCGGTCCCGACCACGAAAGTGAAGAAACCGTCGAGATCCGACAGGCTCGATTCCAGGGCCTGCTGGAGGGACGCCCCCTCGCGCATGCGCCAGCTCAGGTAGCCGGCGGCGACCTCGGTGTCGTTCTTGGTAGCGAAGGTGAGCCCCTCGCGCTCGAGGCGGCGGCGCATGTCGTTGTGGTTCGACAGCGAGCCGTTATGGACCAGGCATTCGTCGATGCCGGTAGAGAACGGGTGCGCGCCATTGGTGGTGACCGCGCTCTCCGTGGCCATGCGCGTATGACCAATCCCGTGGGTGCCGGTCATGCCGGCGAGATCGAACCGCTCGGCCACGGAGGCCGGTAGCCCGACCTCCTTGTAGATCTCCATGCGCCGGCCGGCGCTGACCACGTCGATGCCGGGCGCCTCCTTCTTGAGCCACGCGCGGATCCGCCCCTCGCGCTCGGCGGGCACGGAAATGACGGTATGAGTGTCGCGTTCAATCTTGTTGAAGGTGAATGTGAGAGCCTCTTCCAGACCGGAGATCGCCTTCCGCAGCGTTGCCTGATCCGAACCACGGAGGGTGAGCTTCACGCCGTCACTGCCCGATCCGTAAACGGCGAAGCCAGCACTATCGGGACCGCGATCCGTCATAGTCGCGAGCATCTTGGACAGAAGCGAGCCAAGCTGCAGCTCAAGCTTTGAGTTCTTCAAGTACAACCCGACTATACCGCACATCGCGCTTTCCCGCTTCCACCGAGCATGTTGATCGTTGCTCTCACATTCCAACCGACCCGTCAACTATCGGTCACAAAAAATTCTTCCGGGGAAATATTGGGGTGACCGATCATCTGCCGCCCGAACAGAGGCGCCTTTCTGTGAGGCACGTTGCGAAAAGGACAAATGCTCGCAGTGAGATTCGCCTGGCCAGCACAGCGCCCTGCAAGTTTACCGCTCTGAAGAACTGTATCGCTGAGAACAAGGCGTCGTTACGATACGCCTATCCTCGTCAAATAGGTCCGACGCGACCTGTAGCGACGAGAACACCTGCTCGCCGGAACGACGAAAAATTCCCTTCAAGAAATAGGGTTTCGCGAAAAGCGTGAGGCCGTCAAGTCCTGACGAACGGAGAATGTGTACCTTCATCATAAGAGAAAGTGATGGCTCGCGAGCGAGTGACGAGGTCACCGCCCACCCCTCTCCACCATCAAGCGACGGCTGAGAAACAGTTGACTCTCTCAAGGGACAGGCAAGAAAGTTCAATACACGTGCACTGCGCCACCAATTTAGGCATTGACAAGGGCCTATTCTCGGCAGGATCTTTCCAGAAAGGAACCCTGGGTTCTCAAAAAGAAAATTTACGAAGGAGGACATGCCGTGAATCAGGATCCCCGCATTTCATCCATGTTCAGACGCGACAGCGCAGCCGCCGCGTTCGCCGTGGTCGCGGTCTGGCTGATCTATGCCTTCACGTTCTGGAGCATGTGGAAAGCTTTCGAGAGCGCCAGCCTGCTCATCCCGATGGCGATCCTTGGCGCCATCGTGCTCTTCCTCAACACAGCATCCACCTTCGCGATGATCCGTCACTACAGTGAAGACAAGTCCGCAATCTACGGCACCGACATCTATTATCTCGACCAGATCCGCAAAGCGCGGCAGCACAAAGGAGCAACCGAATGAAAAAGGTTCCCTACGAGCCGCCGAGTCAGCCGATCATCGGGCAGATTTTCGATGCGATCCTGATGCTCATTCTTGTGTTCATCACACTCTACCTGCCGCTTTGGCTCAAGCTGGCCGGCGGCGGCACGACCACGACGGAATATCCGAATCCATCCTGGGAATCACTGGGACAGAACGCGGTCATGGCGGCTCAGTGGGAGAAGCTGGGCATCGCGCCAGAGAAGGCCGCGACGATCATCGGGACCCGATTCGACTATAACTTCAACTGGACGGCCCTGGCATTCACGGCGCTGATCATCGTGGCCTACTTCGTCTTCATGTTCCGCTACTCCGACCACGAGTACCGCGAAGTCATCGCCGAGCGCTTCGGCGACGATGACCCGAGTAAGACAGTAGAGCCTCGCTGAGCCTCACTGGCCGCGGTCGCAGTCAGCCCGTTCATTTCCTACGAGGATATCCGTCATGGTCGTGATCATGAACTGGAGTGCCTGGGCGATCGCCGGAGCCCTTGCGCTCTGGATGGCCGTCGATCTGGTGCGCACCAACCGAGCCTTCGGAGAGGACTACCTCCTCTCGTCCGAGGAGGGCGAGATCGTTGATGCCGATGTCGGCGAACAGGCAGCGAGGTCGTGATGCAGGATGTTCAGATCGCCACTCCGCCTGGATTCCAGACCCCGAAAGTCTCGCTGCCAGACGTGTCGTCAGTATCGGCCGCTGTGCCCGCCAGGAAGATCGCGCTCTTGCGCGTGCTCGGGCCCGGCCATGTCTGGGCGCTCGGCGTCGGGATCGTGCTGGTGGGCGAGTTCATGGGTTGGAACTTCGCCGTCGGGAAGGGGGGGCCGGTCGCGGCGCTGACCGCCTGCTGGCTCGCCGGGATCCTCTACACCTGCGTGGCCATGATCGATTCCGAGATTACCTCCACGGTGGCCGCCGCGGGCGGCCAGTACGCGCAGGCCAAGCACATCATCGGGCCGCTCGCGGCCTTCAATGTCGGCCTCTACCTCGTGATGGCCTACACGATGCTCGAGGTCTCGAACGCCATCGTGACCGGGGATCTGATCGAAGCGTTCATGGCCAATCTCGGCGTCGCGGGCACCGTCGACAAGCGCGCGTTCATGGTGCTCACCATCGTGGCCCTCGCTTTCCTGAACTATCGCGGCGTGCTCGCATCGTTGACGATGAACCTGCTGATCACGGCCGCTGCCTTCCTCGCCATCGTGGTGCTCTTCGTGGCGACCCAACCCTGGGCGCCGGGCGCAGTGCTGCAGCACGATGCCCTCTTGGTCGGCCTGCCCTACGGGAATCTCGGCATCCTCGCCGCCATGCATTTCGGCCTGTGGTTCTACCTCGGCATCGAGGGAACGACGCAGGCCGCGGAGGAGGTGCGCTCGCCCGCCCGTGCCCTGCCGCTGGGCACCATGACGGGGATGATGACCCTCCTGATCGCCGCGACGGCCACTTGGTACGTCTGCTCTGGGCTGATGCCCTGGGAATATCTCGGCCAGGCCGTGACGCCGCTCTACGATGCCGGGCGTCTCACGGGGAATCGCTGGCTCGAAGTGTTTCTGTTCTTCGGCACCCTGTTCGCCACCGTCGCCTCGGCCAATGGCTGCATCAACGACGCCTCGCGGGCCTGGTTCGCCATGGGGCGCGACCGTTACATGCCGGCCTGGTTCGGTGCGGTGCACCCCGCCTACCACACACCCTACCGGTCGATCGTCTTCTTCGTGCCGGTGGCGATCATGTTCGCGGTCTCGACGCCGCTCGACCAGACCATCACCTTCTCGATCCTGTCCGGGCTGCTCGGCTACACGCTGATGGCGCTCTCCATCGTCCTGTTCCGTCGGAAGTGGCCTCTCGGCACCATTCAGAGAGGCTACGTCCATCCGCTCCATCCGCTGCCGTGCCTTCTGCTTCTGCTTCTGTGCAGTGTCACCTACGTCGCGGTGTTCCTCGGCTACGGAACGCAGCTCGTTGCGATGATGACCTTCTACATCATCGCCTCCGCCTGGTTCGTGCTGCACCGCTACAAGTATGTCCGGCGCGGCGACCAGTTCACGATGCACTGGCCAAAGCCGCGCGGCTATTGAGGCCGGAATGATCGACCTCCTCGCCCTCCCGACACTGGGTGCCGTCGGCTACGCGCTCTTCCGGCGCGGCCGGACGGCCTCGGCGGAACGGGCCGGAATGCTCCGACCCTGCGAAGACCTTCTGGCGAAGCCGGTCCATGGCCGCGACCCGACGGGCTTCGGAACTCTCGCGGGCCGGTTCCTGGGCATGCCGGTCGAGATCAGGGTCATCCCGGAAGCCCTTGCCTTCCGGCGCCTTCCGCAGCTCTGGCTCAGCGTCTCGGTGCATCATGCGACAGGCGTTCGCGGCACGATCGACATCCTCAGGCGCGTGGTGGGTGCCGAATTCTATGCCCCGGCGGACAATCTCCCGGCGCGCTACGATGTGCCGGAAGGCTGGCCGGGCGAGACACTGGTGCGGGGATCGCTCGGTGCCGCCCCCCTCCTTGCCCGTGCCTCCGGCACAATCGCGACCATTCTCGCCGAGCCACGCGTGAAGGAAGTGCTGCTCACGCCTCGGGGGATCCGGATCGTCAGCCAGCTCTGCCAGGGCGAACGCGGTGCCTACCTGCTCCTGCGCGAGAACCGTTTTTCCATGACGCAGATCGGTCCGGAGCAGTTGCGGCCTCTGCTCGCCCAAGCAACCGGCCTCGTCCGGAGCCTTACCGGAGAAGATGCAGTCCATGGATCCGAAGAAGCCCCTGCGCGCGCCGCAGCCTAACCCCTATCTGGTCCTCGCGGCGGCCATCGTGCTTCCCGGCATGGGCCATGTGCTGCTCGGAAAGGCACAACGCGGCTTGGGATTCGCGTTCTTCACTCTGGTGGGGGCGTGGCTGACCACGAAATTCGCGTCGCCGGATGTGGATGTCATCGGTCGTCACGCCGCCGGCGTGTTCGTCTGGGCCCTCTCGATCCCCGACGCTTACCGGATCGCGCGCCTGCGTGCGGTGACATCCTATGGTTCCACGTCACGCTCGACCACTTCGGCATCCTGACCCACGGCCTGTGCAGGCGATCGTCCGGAAACGGGCGCCCGCCTTCACTCGAGGCGGACTGGACGTCTTCTCCGAAGCAACGCGTCCGCTCGCACACCATCTTTTCTACACGGACGGGTTTCGCGATTCGGTGCGCCTGATCGGCTGATGTGTCGGGCAAAGGAACCAACCACACAGATCCCGCCATCGACAATCATGAGTCGGATCGCCTCACCGGTAATCGCGCAATCTGTTCGATGCGGTATTCCGGTGTTAGACGTGAATCCTGTGCCGACATGATGGCTCCTGAGCCCCGCGTCGTGCTCGATGCGTGTTGCGATGAGGGCGAGATCAGAAACCGGATGCTGAACACCGCCTCTAACGCACCGGTCGACGACAAGCGCACACTCGAGCGGGCACTTGGCCACCAGATCCGCCTGTTCCGGCGCGAGCGCGACCTCTCTGTAGCCGATCTCGGCACGGCGGCCGGGATATCACCCGGCATGATCTCCAAAATGGAGAACGGGCAGATTTCGCCGTCGCTGTCGTCGATCAACGCTGTGGCGAAGGCGTTGAACGTGCCCATCACCGTGTTGTTCTCGGCCTTTGAGGAGAGCCGCGACTGCTCCTTCGTCAAGCGCGGACAGGGCGTCGTCATCGAACGGCGCGGCACGAAGGCCGGACATCTCTACGAACTGCTCGGGGCGGGCCTGCGCGGCGAGATCGTCGTCGAGCCCTATCTCATCACCCTGGAGAACGATGCCGAGTCCTATACGGAGTTCCGGCATGGTGGGACCGAGTTCATCTATATGCTGACCGGTGAAGTCATCTATCGCCATGACAAGCACGATTATACGCTGCAGCCGGGGGACTCGCTCCTGTTCGATTCGGCGGCCTCGCACGGGCCGGCCAAACTGATCAAGACGCCGATGACCTACCTGTCCGTCATCATCTACCCGCGCAGCTGAAGCATCCGGGTTGGGAACCGGCCTGCGCCGCTCACGGCGCCGCGTTGCGAACGTCGTAGCCGAACTCAGCCGCGGCATGGCTCAGCCACGACCAGACGCTGCCGGCGAAGCTGCGCGCCACGGCGAGGTCGTAGGTGGGGGAAGCGTCCCGCTGCCAAACCTGCGCGCTCATATGCGCAAGGGCGGTGACGGCCACCTGCCCCGGCTGGAAGGCACGGGGATGAAGGTCGATGGCGAGGCCTTTGGCGAGGAACGCCCGGGCGTCCGGCCCGGACACGCGGATGATCGCGCGGGCGTCGCTCTGGTCGGTGACCGCGGCAATACCCTGCAACGCCTCGCCGAGGCCCGCCATCTCTTGGCGCGTCTCGAAGAGAGCGAGCCATTGATCCGGTCCGGACCAGACCAATCCCCGCTCTCCCGTGAGACTGGCAGTCCCCGTATCGGGCAGCGACCAGCCGAAGCGCTCGCCCAGAACCTGCTGCAGGGCGTCGGTCCGGCCCTTCACCGCGATCACGGTGGCAAGCCCGAATTCGTCGCGCAGGGTCAGGGTGAGACCGGGCTCGCCGCCCGGGCGGCCGTGCCGGCCGATCCGCGCGATCCCCGCCCAGGCGCTCTTCGGCCGCCATGTCGTCTCGAGTGCATCAGACACGCAGCTTCTCTTCTTTCGGGTCGACGAAGACCGGTGAGCAGATCTCGACTTCGACATCCCCGTCGCGCACCGGATCGTAGGCGCGCACGCGCGTCCCATGGCGCTCGGCGCCGCGCCGGATCAACCCGAGCCCGATCCAGTGCCTGAGGCTCGGCGAATAGGCGACGGAGGTCATGACACCCTCATCGGCCGCGAGGCTCGGGGCGGCGCCGACGGCCAGGAACCGCGCCCCCGCGCGCAGGCGCTGGCTGCGATCGACCGGGCGGAACCCCACGAGGATCGGCCGATCGGGATCGACGAGGGCCGGGCGCTCCTTCATCAGGCGGCCGACATAGTCTTTCTTCTTGGCGAGCATGCCGCCGAGGCCGATGTCTCGTGCCGTGGTCTGGCCGTTGATCTCGGCGCCGGCGGCGTGGCCCTTCTCGATGCGCATCACCGAGAGCGCCTCCGAGCCGTAGGCGGTGATACCGTGGGCCGAGCCGGCCGCCATGACCGCACGCCAGGCAGCGTCGCCATAGGCCGCCGGCACCGCGAGTTCGTAGGCGAGTTCACCCGAGAACGAGATGCGGAACAGCCGCGCGGGGATGCCCCCTCCGACCGTGATGTCGGCGCAGGCCAGGAAAGGGAAGGCCTCGTTCGACAGGTCGAAACCGGGGTCGACGATGCCCTGCAACGTGTCGCGGGCACGTGGGCCGGCCACGGCGCATTGCGCCCACTGCTCGCTCACCGAGACCACCTGCACGTCGAGTTCAGGCCACAGCCATTGATGGCAGAATTCGAGGTGCTGCATGACCTTGGCGGCGTTGGCCGTGGAGGCCGTCATCACGAAATGGCTCTCGCCCAGCCGTGCGATGGTGCCGTCGTCCAGGACGAAACCGTCCTCACGTAGAAGTACGGCGTAGCGCGCCTTGCCCATGGGCAGCGTGCCGAACGGATTGGCGCAGACCCGCTCGATGAGGGCGAGGGCGTCCCGGCCCTGGATGTCGATCTTGCCCAACGTCGTCACATCGCAGATGCCGACATGGGCGCGGACGGCGTTCACCTCGCGATTGACCGTTTCCAGCCAGTCGCTCTCGCCGGCCTTGGGGAAATAGGCCGGACGAAGCCACAGGCCGGTCTCCACGAAGACCGCGCCCTGCTCCTCGCACCAGGCATGCGATGGGAGATGCCGGGTCGCGCGGAAATCCTTGCCCCGGTGATGCCCGGCGAAAGCGCCGATGGCGACGGGGGTGAAGGGCGGCCGGAACATCGTGGTGCCGACGCTCGCGACCGGCTGGCCGGTGAGCTCCGCCATGATGCCGAGCCCGGCGAGGTTCGAGGTCTTGCCCTGGTCGGTGGCCATGCCGAGGGTGGTGTAGCGCTTCAGGAGCTCCACCGCGCGAAAGCCCTCGCGATGGGCGAGCTCCACATCGGAGGCGGCCACGTCGTTCTGGAAATCGACGAAGGCCTTGCCCCTCGATACCGGCACGCGCCACAGCGGCGTATGGGCGATGCTCTCGGGATCGGATTTCGGGGTCTCGGGCGCGGCGCCCGCGAATCCGCAGGCTGAGGCGGCCTCCGCACCGGCCCGGCCGCCGGTCTCCAGGCAGGAGGCGAGGGTGAAGGCCCCGCCCGCCGCCCCGACGGCCACCATGCCCGAGGGAAGCGCACCCGGCACGAAGGCGTGGATCGCCTCGTCCCAGACCGGTCGCCGCGACAGATGCGAATCGAGATGCACGATCGGATTCCAGCCATTGGCCATGGCGAGGCAGTCGCAGGCGATGGTCTGGCGGCTGCCATAGGTGTCCACCACCTCGATCGCCTCTAGTCCGAGATGCCCCTTCGTACCGGTGACGTAGCCATCACAGATCACCTGCGCGCCGACGGCCTCGGCCGCCCGGCGCAGCTCGGCCGGCACCGATGCGCGGGAATCGATCACGGCCACCACCTGTCCGCCCGCCGCGGCGACATCGGCCACGGTGCGCCAGCCGTCATCGCCCGAGGTGAAGATCGCGACGGCCCGGCCCGGGAGCACGCCGTATCGGTTGAGGTAGGTCCGCACCGCGCCGGCCAGCATCACGCCGGGCCGGTCGTTGCCGCCGAAGACGTGAGGGCGCTCGATGGCTCCGGCAGCGAGAATGGCTTGCTTTGCCGTGATCCGCCACAGGCGCTGGCGCGGCGCATGGACGGGGGGCACGGCCAGATGATCGCCGACGCGCTCGACCGCCCCGTAGGCTCCGTGATCGTAGACCCCGAACAGAGTGGTCCGGCTCAGAATGCGCACCTCCGGCATGCTCGCCAGTTCGGCGAGGGTGTCCGTGGCCCAGTCCGCACCGGATCGGCCGGCGATCTCGCGCCGGTCGGCAAGCAGGCGCCCGCCCGTCCGGTGATCCTCGTCGACGAGGATGACACGCGCGCCCGACCGTCCGGCGGCCAGGGCTGCGGCGAGCCCAGCCGGTCCGGCCCCGATGACCAGCACGTCGCAGAACGCGAAGGCCTTGTCGTAAGTATCGGGATCCGGCGCATGGGCGGCCCGGCCGAGGCCGGCGGCGCGGCGGATCATCGGCTCGTAGAGCTTCTCCCAGAGAGCGGCCGGCCACATGAAGGTCTTGTAGTAGAACCCCGCCGCGAAGACCGGCGCCGCCAGGGCGTTGACGGAGAGGGCGTCGTATTTCAGCGACGGCCAGCGATTCTGGCTCGACGCCTCAAGCCCCTCGTAGAGTTCGGCCACGGTGGCGCGGGTGTTCGGTTCACGCCGTGCGCCCGAGCGCAGTTCGACGAGGGCGTTCGGCTCCTCCGAACCGGCGGTGAGGATGCCGCGCGGGCGGTGGTACTTGAACGATCGGCCCACGAGCCGCACCCCGTTGGCCAACAGCGCCGAGGCCAGGGTATCACCCTGGAAGCCGCTGTAGCGCTGGCCGTCGAAGGTGAAGTCCAGGGGGCGGCGCCGGTCGATCATGCCGCCGGTCCCGGTACGAAAGCCCTGCCCAACGGCCGTTGCCGGGGAGGCGCCGCTGGGGGAGGCGGTATCCCGAAGGGTGAGCGTGGTCATGCGACCTCTCCTGTCCGGCGGCTCAGCGCGACGTCGCGGGCGGAGGACACCCCGGTGATTTCGTGGGTGCGCGTATCCCGGTCGACCACGAGCCAGGAGCGGCAGCCGGCGCCGTGATACCAGAGCTCGCGATGGGGGCCGGCCGGGTTGTCACGCAGGTAGACGTAGTCGTGCATGGCGGCGGGCGGCACCTCCATGCCGTCGGGCCGGATCGGCGCGGCGTCGCCGAGATAGCTGAACTCGCCGTTGTCGCGGGGCCCGCAATGGGGGCATCGGATACGCATGATCGTCGTTCCCTCAATCCAGATCCGCGCTCAATGCAGGTTCGGCTGGGCGCCCATGCCCTTCTCGTCGATGAGATGGCCGGTGGCGAAGCGGTCGAGTCGGTAGGCGGCGGCGTCCTCATGGGACGTGTCGCGGGCGATGAGATGGGCAAAGCAGAACCCCGCCGCCGGGGTCGCCTTGAAGCCGCCGTAGCACCAGCCCGCGTTGAGATAGAGACCGTCGATCGGAGTGCGGTCGATGATCGGACTGCCGTCCATGGACATGTCCATGATCCCGCCCCAGTGCCGCAGCAGGCGCAGGCGCCCGAGGCCCGGCCACAGGGCCATGCCGCCCTCCATCACGTCCTCGATCGTCGCGAGGTTGCCGCGCTGGGCGTAGGAATTGTAGCCGTCGATGTCGCCCCCGAAGACGAGGCCGCCCTTGTCCGACTGGCTGACGTAGAAATGGCCGGCCCCGAAGGTCATCACCGTGTCGATGAGAGGCTTCACGCCCTCGCTGACGAAGGCCTGGAGCACGTGGCTCTCGATCGGCAGGCGCAGATCGGCCATGGAGGCCAGCAGCGATGTCGAGCCCGCCACCGAGAGCGCGACCTTCTTCGCCCGAATGAAGCCACGGCTCGTCTCGACCCCGACCACCCGCCCGTTCTCGCGGCGGATGCCGGTGACGGCGCAGTTCTGGACGATATCGACGCCCCGGTCGCTGGCCGCGCGGGCATAGCCCCAGGCCACGGCGTCGTGCCGCACCGTGCCGCCCCGACGCTGGAGGAGACCGCCCTTCACGGGAAAGCGCGCATTGTCGAAATCGATGAACGGCACCATTCCCCGAACCCCCTCGCGGTCGAGGAGTTCGGCACCGATGCCCGCCATCCGCATGGCGTTGCCGCGCCGGGCATAGGCATCGCGTTGCGCATCCGAATGGTAGAGATTCAGCACGCCACGCTGGCTCACCATGGCGTTGTAGTTGATGTCCTGCTCCAGCCCCTCCCAGAGCTTCATCGACCGTTCGTAGAACGGGATGTTGCCGGCAAGTCCGTAGTTCGAGCGGACGATGGTGGTGTTGCGCCCGACATTGCCGGAGCCGACATGGCTCTTCTCCAGCACGGCCACGTTGGTGATGCCGTGCTCCTTGGCGAGGTAATAGGCGGTCGCGAGACCGTGGCCGCCGCCACCGACGATGACGACATCATACTCGGCCTTGGGCGCGGCATCGCGCCATTGGGGCTTCCAATCACGCTGGCCACGCAGGGCCTGACCCAGGACGCTGAGGAGGGAATAGCGCATGGCGGGACATGCTCCGGGGCTGGTTGCGGCGGGTGTCACCTTGAGTAGCGTATCGCCGGCTAACGCCCCTTGCATTTTGCGACGTCATTCGGACAATTTGCGCAGAAATGAACGGCCGTCCTCTAGCGCCAAAGTCCCCGAATCTTGCCCGATCTTGCCCTTGACGCCACGGCATCGAAAAAGCCGGCGCCGCTGACCGTCGGCTTCATCTTGCTGCCGGGCTTTCCGCTCATGTCCTACGCGGCCGCGGTCGAGCCCATGCGGGCGGCCAACACCCTTCTGGAAAGCGAAGTCTACCGCTGGTGGCATGCGGCGCCGGGCGGAGGCGCCGTCCAGGCTTCCAACGGAATTGCGATCCTGCCGGATGTCGATGTCGGCGACACCAAGCTCGACGCCGACCGTGTCTTCGTCTGCGCGGGTGGAAATCCCGCCGCCTTCGACGACCCAGCCCTGACCGCTTGGCTTCGCCATCTCGCCCGGCGGGGGATCACGCTCGGCGGCATTTCCGGAGGGCCTTACCTGCTCGCCCGTGCGGGTCTGCTGAGGGGGCGCCGTTGCACGCTCCACTGGGAGCATGTTCCCGCTTTCGAGGAACGCTATCCGGATATCGAGGTCGTGCGCTCCCTCTTCGAGATCCAGGACGATCGGATCACCTGCTCGGGCGGCATCGCCGCTCTCGACCTGATGCTCAACCTGATCGAGCGCGACCACGGTCCGGGCCTCGCCAACGGCGTCAGCGACTGGTTTTTGCACAACCAGATTCGGGAGGGCCTGAGTCCGCAGAGGATGGACCTCCGCCTGCGGATCGGGGTGCGCGACCCGCGGCTGCTCCGGGTCCTCGCCGCGATGGAAGCCAATCTGGAAACGCCGCTCTCGCGGCAGGGACTGGCCGATCTCGCCCGCGTGTCGATCCGTCAGCTCGAGCTACTCTTCAGAAACCGGATCGGCATCAGTCTTCACCAGCATTATCTCGCCCTGCGGCTCGACCGGGCCCATCAGCTCCGCCGCGAGAGCGCGCTGAGCTCGGCAGATATCGCCATGGCGACGGGATTTGCCAATGCGGCCGAACTCGCCCGAGCCGAACGCCGGAGGCGCCTCAAGGCCACAACCCCGCCTAGCAAAACCGGCGAGGGGTGAGAGGGCCGTTCCGGGACGGGCGTCCGCGCCGGAACGGCCGCCTTCGAGGGGAGCGAAGGCTCAGCGCCCGTACGCGGTCCGATGGATGTCGAAGCCCGCGTCGGCCCGGACAGGATCGAGGCGGGGCGAGGCGGCCTGCCTGCGCGGCGCGCGACGAGCCGCGAAACGGTCCCGAGCCGCCTTGGCGGCCTTCTCGACGCTGGCGAAGACGAGCCCGTCGAGGGGGTCGAAATCACGGCCGGACGAGAAGAACCGGACGCCGCCCCGTTCGGGCACGGCGATTCCGGCCGTCACGTCGCCGATTTCGATCACCCGTGGCGGCGGGGCGGTATGAAGGCGGTTACGGGCACGGGCCTCGAGATGATCCGCCCGTGCATCAGGCGTGTGCAATCGGTTCAACGCCCTGTGGGCGTCGTCCTGGTGAAAGTGGGGCATGGTGTCGAAGTCTCCTGGCGCGGCCTAACGGCCATCTGCTGAAAGCAATCGGATCTGACGGGTGGGTCAGCTTCGACAGCGGGAGCAGGCACAAAAGAGACTTTGGAACGAGGGTCGATCAATCACGGCAAGTCATCCTTTCGATGAAGGACCACGAGGCGCGAGCGCTCCGCAGTGCTTTAGCGTTTGATGACGCGGCGCAAGCTACATACTTCAAATCACCGCGGCGGACCAAGCCATCCGGTCTGGAACCGCACCTCTAAAATGAGAGCAACACGTCGCTTCGTCAACGGATGCATCTTCCGAATGCATGCAGTCTTGTGGCAGGAATGACGCCTGGACCCACGAAGCGCAGGCGATTTCTTCGGAGGGTGGTTTTTTGGAGTGCGCCGCGGTCAAGCGGACGCGGCGGCCACGCGCCCGATCAGGCCGGCAAGGTCGCGATGATGCCCGTAGACCCGTTCAGCACCGGCCGCGATCAGGTCCGCTCCCGTGGAATCGTGCAGCCAATGCCCTCCGCCGGTGAAGCCCAGGACGCGCATCCCCGCGGCGCGCGCCGCCGTGACGCCAGGCACGCTATCCTCCACCACGAGGCATCGGCCAGGAGCGAAGCCCATCTCGGCAGCGGCAAGGAGGAACAGGTCGGGAGCCGGCTTGCCGCGGGAGACCATGGTCGCCGAGAAGATACGGCCCTCAAACAGGGGCAACAGGCCGGTGAGGCCGAGCGAATGGGCGAGCCGCGCCGGATCGCTGCTGGACGCGACGCAGCTCGGAAGCTCCAGCGCCCGCACCGCCAGCGCGATCCCCTCCATGGCGCGCAGGTCGCGGTCGAAGGCGCGAAGGGTTTCGGCTTTCACCGCCTCGACGAAGCCGTCGGGCGCGGCGATCCCGTAATCGCGCTCGATATGCCCCATGATCGACGTCATGGATGTGCCGGCGAAGCGCTCCCTCACCGTATCCACATCGATGGCGACGCCGATCCGGTTGAGCCCGGCGGTCAGCGTCCCGAGACTCAGGGGCTCACTGTCGACCAATACGCCGTCGCAATCGAAGATCACCAGTTCGGTGGGAGTTTCGGGTTCGGTCGGCAAAGCGCTGGTCCGCTGGAAATGTCTGGGCCGGGCTGTGCCACGGAGGCGTCTCGGGGCGCAATGGCAGTCCTCGCGCACTCGTTGCCGGGACGGCGTGCGCCTCGGACACCTTGCGCCTCGCGACGGCGGCCCGTAATCCCGCAGGGCCGGCACGGGAGCCGGCTTGTGTGCAAGCCGCGATGCTCCGCTTTCTCAGCCGCCTCCTCGGATACGTCGTCCTCGCGGCGGGCTTTGTCGGCCTCGTCTATGATGGCGCGCGTTCGATCGCCAATAACGGCGTACGCGTCACCAGCCTGAGCGACCTGCTGATGACATTGTTCAAGGAGCGCGGAAGCGCGCTTCAGGGCGCGGTGGAGAGCGTGGCGCCATGGCTTTGGCAAGCCCTCGTCCTGCCGCTGACCCTGGCCCCCGCCTGCCTCCTCGGCCTCGGCCTGGGGGCTTTCCTACTCTGGCTCGGCCAGCCGCCCCGCGAGCCGATCGGCTTCCTCAGCCGGCCCTGACATCGACGTCCGGCGGCATGGCCGTTTCGACACGGGGCATTCAGGAACGGGGCCGGCACCCCATATAGGGGACATCCCGCCCTCTCATGGAGGCCCCCGATGCTCCAGTTCTTCCGCAAGCGTCCCGAGATGCCGAGCGCCACCGATGCGTTGCCCGGCCGGTCGACGCCGATTCCCACCACCGAGACCCATTTCGTCAACGGCAATCCGCTGAAAGGCCCTTATCCGGAGGGAACCGAGCAGATCGTCCTGGGACTCGGCTGCTTCTGGGGCACCGAGCGCAAGTTCTGGCAATTGCCGGACGGAATCGTCGTGACGGCGGTGGGGTACGCTGGCGGCTTCACGCCCAACCCGACTTACGAGGAGGTCTGCTCGGGCATGACCGGCCATAACGAGGTTGTCCTCGTCGTCTACGATCCGGCCGTGCGCCCCCTGGAGGCAGTGCTCAAGACGTTCTTCGAGAGCCATGACCCGACCCAGGGCATGCGCCAGGGCAACGATGTCGGCACGCAGTACCGTTCGGGAATTTACACGGCAAACGAGGCACAGGCCGAGACCGCCCGACGCGTTCGGGAGGCCTACGGAGAGGCGTTGAAGGCACGCGGGTTCGGCGAGATCACGACGGAGATCGTCCCCCTCGATACGTTCTACTTCGCCGAGGGCTACCATCAGCAATACCTTGCCAAGAACCCGGCTGGCTATTGCGGTGTAGGCGGCACCGGAGTGACCTGTCCCGTCGGAACCGGGATCGCCGCCTGAGGCGCCCGGCTTATCCAAGCCCGAACCTTGTCGAGCTTGGCGGTACATGGCAAACCCCCGCCCGGTCGGACGGGGGTTTTGGGACAGATGGTCGAACAGGTTTTCGAACGCGTACTTTTCGCGTGTCGCTGGCTGCTGGCGCCCTTCTATGCCGCACTGGGCATCGGCATCGTCGTGCTGCTGGTCAAGCTGCTGCAGGAACTCGCCCACTTCGTCTTGCACATGTGGAGCGCCACTGAGTCACAGATCATTCTCGGCGTGCTGACTCTGGTCGATCTGTCCTTCACCGCATCCTTGCTCATCATCGTGATGTTTTCGGGGTACGAGAACTTCGTCTCGAAGATCGATCATACGGACCATAAGGACTGGCCCGAATGGATGGGGACGATCGACTTCACCGGACTGAAGCTGAAGTTGATGTCTTCGATCGTCGCCATCTCGGCGATCTCGCTGCTGAAAGCCTTCATGGACATCAAGGCGACGCCGGACCGAGAGCTGTACTGGCTCGTCGGTCTCCACATGGTCTTCGTCGTCTCCGGCATCCTGATGGCCCTGACGGATCGGATCGCCGCCGGGCATCACGACAAGTAGGAACGTTCCGGGAGTCGGCTCGATGACCCGCGCGGAAGCCGTCGGTGAAGCGCTTCGGATCCTTGCTCCGCGCCTTCCCGCCTTCGAGACGGATTCCGTCCTTGCCCGGGCGCTGGCCAGTCCTGGCCTACGGAATGCGAGCCCCGAGACCGCGGCATGGCTCGCCCTCGTCGCCTTCGCCCGCCACGTCTTCACCGAATACGAATCCTATCTCGAAGAGGGCTACGACCGGGACAGCGCCCGCCATTTCGTCCTCGACGAGCTCAACGAGACGTTGCGCGGCTGGGGCGTGCATCGAACCGTGTCCGAGGACGTAGAACAACCGGACGAGGAGTGACCCCCGCGTCCGTCCCGCCCAGCAAGGGGGACGTAGCGCCTGGCTTGACCCTTCGGATAGGCGCCCTCCCGAAGAACATCTCTGCGGGAAACCTTTCCGGCCACGCAACCGTTTCCACGATCGAGGGGGCCTCGACCGTTCACAGGACAGTGGCCATGCGCAGAATGCTCCCCATCATCGCCGGATTGGTGCTCGCATCCGGTGCGGGTCTCTCGGCCGACCGGGCATGGGCGCAGCAGGAAGCCGATCCTGCCGCCTGTACCACGTTCGACTGGCCGATCCTGCGGGAGCAGGCTTGGTTCGAGGCGCCCTCCCTCCCCCGGCTCGATTCCGGCGCGACCCTCTCCGCGGAAATGCCGGGCGCCGTTCTGGCGCTCAAGCCGGTCGCGGGAGCCGATCTTCCCTTGACGCCTTCGCGGGAACCGAAGCCCGGCACGTTCGGCGGCAGCTTGCGGATCCCACCCGTCGTCACGCCCGGCCTGTATCAGGTGACGTTGTCGGACAATGCCTGGATCGACGTGAGCCAGGACGGCGCGACGACGCGCAAGCCCGTGGCGAGCACGATGCGGCCCGGATGTCCTGGCGTCTCGAAGAGCGTCCGGTTCCAGTTCGGCACCACTCCTATTCTCGTCGTCGTCAGCGGTGCGAAATCGGATTCGATCAAGATCGCGGTCGCACCGGCGGAATAGTCGAGAGCTCTCGACGGCCCGACGGCCGATAGACTAAGTTGGCGCCATGCACCTGACCTCTCGTCCATTCCGCCTCGCGGTTCTCGCCTTCCTCTTGTGTGGAGGGGCCGCACAGGCCCAGGATAGGGGCAGCGTAAACCCCAAGCCCCTTCCACCCCTGGCCGATCCCGATGCGCCGTCGACGCCGGCCAAAGCCCTGTTCGGGCGGGCGACGACACCGGCACCCGGCCCCGCCCGGCCCTATGGCTCTTATGCCAAGGGATGCTTTTCCGGCGGCGAGGCCCTGCCCAATGACGGACCGACCTGGCAAGTCATGCGCCTCTCCCGGAATCGGATGTGGGGCACACCGCATCTCGTGGATTTCATTGAGCGCCTAGCCGCCAAGGCTCCTCGCGTCGGATGGAACGGGCTTCTCGTGGGCGACATGTCCCAGCCTCGTGGCGGCCCGATGCTCACGGGCCACGCCTCGCATCAGCTCGGCCTCGACGCCGATGTCTGGCTCACGCCCATGCCCGACCACCGCATGACCCGCGCGGAGCGTGAGGAGACCTCTGCCACCAACGTGGTCCGCGCGGACCGCCTCGACATCGACCCGCAGGTCTGGACGCAGGAGCACCTCAAGCTGATCCGCCTCACGGCCCAACAGCCCGAAGTCGCGCGCCTGTTCGTCAACCCGGCGATCAAGAAGGCTTTGTGCCGGGAGGCGGGGGGCGACCGCTCCTGGCTCAACAAGGTGCGCCCGATGTACGGGCACAATTACCACTACCATATCCGCCTCTCCTGCCCGGCTGGGGACGACCAATGCGGCGACCAAGCGCCGCCGCCATCCGGCGACGGCTGCGGAGAGGAGCTCGCATACTGGTTCAGCGACGCCGTGCTGAACCCGCCGAAATCCACGAAGCCGGTGAAGCCCAGACCGCCGATGACCATGGCGGCCCTTCCCGCAGCCTGCCGGATGGTGCTGAAGGCCCGGTAAGCTCAGCTTTCCTGCGAGCACAGCGAGGATTCGTGTTTCGGGATCCGCGCCGATGGGCGGGGATGCGCAGCGTCAGGCCGAATAGCCCATGCGATTCGGCATCACGGATGCCCCATCCCGGAACAGTGGCACGCAACCGGGAGAGGCGGGTTCTACGCCCAACCTAATCGGCAACCGCATCGGCGGACCGGCTGTCGCGCGCACGGCGCACGAAAGCGCGCGGCGGTTGTCCCGTGAGGCGGCGGAACGTCTTCGACATCTGGCTCGCATCGCTGAACCCCGCCAGGGGGACAATCTCGCTCAGACTCATCGTTCCGGTGGCGATAAGGTCCTGCGCACGGTTCACCCGCTCGCGCAGGATGAACTGGTAGGGCGTCACCCCGAATGACGTACGGAAAGCGCGGACCAGATGACCGACGCTGATACCGACCGCATCCGCGAGGTACTGCAGGCTCAGCGGTTCGGTGAGGTGGGTGAGAATCAGCTCTCGAAGGATGGCGGCCTGCGTCGAAGTCAGGGTCGGGCCATTGCGGTGTGGAGGCGCATCGGTGCCTGAGAACAGCTGCAGCAGCGTCGCCGATACGCTTTCTACCAGCAGAGGACCGTTGGCGCAGCCGGTCTCGAGGTCGGCCGAGACTGCCTGCAGGAGATGGCCCGCGGCGACTTGAGAGCGCGACGGGAAGAACTGCGTCCGGATGCGCGTCTTGGCCAGGGAGAGATCGGTAATGCGCTCGACGGCCTCTGGAGCCAGCTTGAGGACCATGGTGCGAAACGCACCGGTCCAGTTCTCGATCACGGTCGCCCCCGGCTCGAGGACCACGATGTTGTCCTCGGAGAAATGATAGCTCTGCCCGGACCACAGGAAGTGCTGGCTTTGCGGGGCCAACGAGAGGGCGAAATGGATGCCTTGCTGGACGATGGACGCCGTCCCATGGCTACCGAGCATCAGGTCGCAGAACCCGATACCGGCCCAGCCGAGCCCCGTACTGGTCTGGAGCACTGCCTCGATCTCGCCATCGAGTTCGAGCGTGCAACCGAACTCACTCCGCTCAACCCGCATTCACGATTTCATGGTGCATGTGAAACCCTCGTGCTGCAGCCCGCTCAATGGATTGTGCCTTATCGAAGCGTCAGAACTTCCCAGCTCTGCCGCAGGATATTCCGGCAACAGGCAAAGGAGACTTCGGCAATGCGGTGTGTCATTTCGAAGAAAATCGATCTGTCACTGTCCAACACGTCGCAGCCTCGGATGCAGAGATATGACACGCAACGAACCGATGCAAACAGAGCCGCTTGTTTAGAACTCCACTAATTGGACGCATCTTGTCCTTTTGCTTCGTCCATCGAAACGACTCATGGCGGCATGCACGCATTATGGAACAGGCGGAGCGTTTGCTCAGGCCTCGATTGAATTCTTCATCCGGTACACCTGATTTTGAAGGATCGTGAGATCATTGCGTCTATCGCCCCCAACATTGGGAGAAGCATTTTCCCCACAGTCAAGCCGAGCCCGTCTCTTCGATTCACATGCGACAAAATGTCAATTCTCTGAAAAAAGCTCTTTTGTTTCCAACACTTATGGACTGCAACACAAAATTCCAGCCTTGACTCCGATTTCGATCAACAATCGCCAAAAACGCCTGTCGCAGGCGATATGATACAGGATATTATGCACCGCCGCCGAAGGCATATAGATATAGATCATCAATCGCCAATATAGGTCTATCCGTTCCTCACTAAGATCGAAGGGTCGAGATAGTGGCTTGATGGATCGGGCAAGAGGTGTAGTCTGGATGACAGAAAGCAATCCCGAACGCTTTCAAACATAGAACGACGAGAAAACAATCGATCTGCCGAACACATCTTGGAGAGAAAATATGTCGACTGCCAATGACACTATTCGCCCCCTCGAAGCATCCGAGCTCGATGCTGTCGGCGGCGGCCTCTCCCTGGGACTTGACCTCGACCTCTCCAGCGAACTCGGTGCCGTAGGCGGCACGGTCGATCAGGTCGGCGGGCTGGTAAGCGGTCTCGTAGGCGGCCTTCTCGGTGCCGTAGGCGGCGTTGTCGGCGGACTGCTCGGCGGCAAGTAACGCTGCCTTCGAACCAGCGTCCTGATTTCTCCAGGCCCGGCGCGAAACGAACGCGCAGCCTCATACCGGAGCTATGACATGACCCAGAACCTCGACACCATCCGCGAACTCGACGCCAAGGAACTCGACGCCGTCGGCGGCGGCCTCTCCCTCGGCCTGGAACTGGACCTCTCCAGCGAACTCGGCGCCGTCTCCGGCGTGGTCGGTCAGGTAGGCGGATTGGTCAGCGGTCTCGTCGGTGGCCTTCTTGGCGCGGTCGGCGGTCTTCTCGGCGGCCATTGAACCACGCCACGAACTCTCCGCATCCTTCCGATCGGTGAATAAGCGCGGCGGGCCAGTAGGCCCGCCGCGTCGTTCGTGCATATGAAGCCACAGAGCCGAAGCACGCCGTCTCTCGGCCAGGAGAACCACCGGACCCGATGACGTCGCCGCTTTTCCGCGCAGAGGTCGCCCAGGCGCGGCGGGATTCCTGGCTGGGCGAAGCCCAGATCGTGCAGCCGCTCTCGATCCGGCTGATGACTGCGATCACGATCCTGATCACGATCGCCGCGCTCCTCTACGTCGTCTTCGGCACTTATACGCGGCGCATCCACGCCTTCGGCATGCTCACGCCGGATGTCGGTCTCATCACCGTGGCAAGCCCGGTGGCAGGACGCGTCAGCGTCTCGGGGGTGAAGGAGGGCGACAGGGTCGTTCAGGGCCAGCTGCTCTACACCCTGGACCTCGACGCCGTGTCGGCCAACGGTCCGACCCAGCAGCGCATCATCGATCAGCTGGCCCGGCAGAAGGAGACGATCGAGGCGCAATCTCGGTTGCGGTCGGCCATGGCGGCCACCGAGAAGCGCTCCCTCGCCGAGCAGATCGACAATCTGCAATCCCAGTCGCGGCAATTGGAGGAACAGGTTCAGCTGCAGGAAAAGCTCGTACCGCCGCTGAAGGAGCGGGTCGATGTCCTGGCCAAGGCGGTGAGCGACGGCTTTGCCCGCTCGGCCGACCTCCAGAACCAGAATTACCTCTACCTGCAGGCGAGTTCCCAGCTTGCCCAGTTCCGCAACTCGCGTCTGCAGCTCATGGGCAAGGTCGGCGAGCTGCAGGCGACGCTCGCTACCTTCGACGACAAGCTCGCCCGCGACCTCGCCGAGATGGACCGCACCGCCGCCCAATTGGAGCAGCAGCGGGCCGAGAGCGAGGCACGCCGGGCCATCGAGGTGCGGGCGCCGGAAAAGGGCATCCTCACCTCCATCCGGGTCCAGGCCGGTCAAGGCGTGGCAGCGGGCGCCACCCTCCTCACCCTGCTACCGAGCGAGGGCCGGCTCCAGGCGAACCTGTTCGTGGAATCCTCCGCCATCGGCTTCATCGATACGGGGGAGGCCGTGATGCTGCGCTACGCGGCCTTTCCCTTCCAGCGCTTCGGCCTCTATCGCGGCACCGTCACGGAGGTGACCCGCGCGCCCCTGGAGGCCGCCGACCTGCCGGAAGCCGCCGGCGCCAAAGCGAAGAACGGCGACGGCATCTACCGCATCATCGTGCGGCCGGACGAGAACAGCGTGATCGCCTATGGCGAGAGCCGCCGTCTGGAAGCCGGGATGCGGGTGGAGGCCGACATCGCCCTGGAGAAGCGCCCTCTCTATCGCTGGCTCCTCGACCCGCTCTACCGGGTGAAGCGCAGCGTCGATCTCGTGACCCGGGGCGGATGAAAGCGTGAGCCTGCTCAGCACCCTTCACTTCGGCTTCGGCCGGCGCGTGCCCGTCCTGCTTCAGGCGGAGGCCGCCGAATGCGGCATGGCCTGCCTCGGCATGGTGCTCGGCTATCACGGCCGCCATGTCGATCTCGGCGCCCTGCGCCGTCGGCATGCCCTATCGCTCAAGGGCATGACCCTGCGCAACCTCATCGATCTGGCGGGCTCGATGGGCCTCGCCACCCGGGCCTTGCGGGCCGAGCTGAAGGATCTGCCCAAGCTCAAGACGCCGTGCATCCTGCATTGGGGGCTCAACCACTTCGTCGTGCTCACCGCCGTGAACGGCAGGGGGATCGTCATCCACGATCCCGCCCGTGGGCGGCGCAAGCTCACCTTCGCGGAGGCGTCGCGCGAGTTCACGGGCGTCGCGCTGGAGGCGAGCCCGACCACCAGCTTCGTGCGCGAGAAGCGCCGGCGCGGGCTGGCGCTGGGCGACCTCTTCCGCACGATGGGCGGCATCCGCCCGGCCCTCGCCCAGATCCTGGCCCTGTCCCTCGGCATCGAACTCGTCGCGATCCTGATGCCGATCGCATCGCAGATCGTCATCGACGAGGTTATCGTCAACGCCGATCTCGACCTGCTGCTGGTGGTGGCGGTGGGGCTCGCCCTGCTGCTCGTCGTCCAGCTCGTCCTCTCGGTGGCGCGGACCTGGGCGATCATGCTCACCGGTACCAAGCTGAACTATCAATGGTCGGGGAGCCTGTTCGACCACCTCTCGCGCCTGCCGCTGGACTATTTCGAGAAGCGGCACGTGGGCGACGTGATCTCGCGCTTCGGCTCCCTTGCGACGATCCAGAAGGGGCTCACCACCGATCTCGTCCAGGCCGTGCTCGACGGCATCATGTCCATCGGCATGCTCGCCATGCTGGTGGTCTATGGCGGCTGGCTCTCCCTCGTGGTCGTCGCCTCGACGGCGCTCGCCGCGGCGCTGCGGATCGCCGCCTACGCTTCCTACCGCGAGGGCACCGAGGAAGCGATCGTCGCCGAAGCGCGCCAGCAGAGCCACTTCATCGAGACAGTGCGCGGCATGGCGAGCGTGAAGCTCCTCGACCTGCGCGAGCGCCGGCGCGGCACCTGGATGAACCACTTCGTGACCTCGCTGAATGCGCGGCTGCGGCTCCAGCGCCTCGACCTCGTCTTCGGGCGGGCCAATGAGCTGCTGTTCGGTCTCGACCGGCTGCTCCTGCTCGTGCTCGGCGCGCGGGCGGTCATCGACCAGTCGATGACGCTCGGCATGTTGGTGGCCTTCCTTGCCTATCGCGACCAGTTCTCGCAGCGGATCGGCAACCTGATCCAGTCGGGCTTCCAGTTGCGCATGCTCAATGTCCAGACCGACCGGTTGTCGGACATCGTCATGAGCGAGCCCGAGGAGGGTTCCGGCTCCACCCTGGAACCGGCCGCCCCGGCGGTGACCCGGGCGGCGGAGGGGACGGGGAGTGTCGCCGTGAAGGGGCTCGCCCTGCGCTACGGCGCGGATGAGCCCTGGATCTTCCGCGATCTCAGCCTCGACGTGACGGCAGGGACGAGCTTCGCCATCACCGGCCCTTCGGGCTCAGGCAAGACCTCGTTGATGAAGATCATGATGGGCCTTCTGCCGGCGAGCGAGGGGCGCGTCCTCGTCGACGGGCAGGAGATCCGCACCCTCGGGGCGGCCAGCTATCGCCGCCGGATCGCGGGCGTGATGCAGAATGACGGCCTCTTCGCCGGCTCCATCGCCGAGAACATCGCCAGTTTCGACGAGCGGCCCGATGCGGGCTGGATCGAGGAATGCGCCGCGCGCGCGGCCATCCTCGCCGACATCAAGCGCACCCCGATGGGGTTCGAGACCCTGGTGGGCGATATGGGCTCTACGCTCTCAGGCGGCCAGAAGCAGCGGGTCATCCTGGCCCGCGCCCTCTATCGCAAACCGGAGATCCTGTTCCTCGACGAGGCGACGAGCCATCTCGACGAAGCGACGGAAGCCGTCATTGCCGAGGCTTTGCGCGACCTGCGCATGACCCGGATCATTGTCGCCCACCGCCCGGCCACCATTGCCGGAGCGGACCACGTCTTCACCCTGACGCCCTCCACATGAGGCCCCGTCGGGACGAGAGCCTCCGCACCCGCCCATCGAGGAGCCACCCTGGCGCGAGCGTCAAACCTCGCGGTATTGTTCGTCGGTGACCTGTTCCAACCACGTCACCGCCCGGCCGTCGCGCTGCTCTTGGATCGCGATATGCGTCAGGGCCGTCGTTGCCGTTGCCCCGTGCCAGTGTTTTTCACCCGGCTCGAACCAGACGACATCGCCCGGCGCGACAGCCTCCATCGGGCCGCCCTCCCGCTGAACCCAGCCTGCCCCGAAGGTAACGATGAGCGTCTGGCCGAGCGGATGCGTATGCCAGGCGGTGCGGGCGCCCGGCTCGAATGTCACGCTCGCTCCGGCGACCCGCGCCGGCTCAGGTGCGGAGAAAAGAGGGTCGATCCGCACGGTCCCGGTAAACCATTCGGACGGTCCCCTGCCGGACGGTCGCGACCCGCTGCGTGTAATGTCCATTCGCCTGCTCCTCCGTTTCCACCGCATCGACCGTCAAAGCGACCAGCCACCGTCGATCACCGTGGCGGCTCCGGTCACGAACCCACCGAGGTCCGAACACATCCAGAGCACCGCTTCCGCGATCTCCTCCGGCTTGCCGAGACGCCCTACCGGTTCGAGGTCGATCGCCTTCTGAACGTCGCCTCCCGTGAAACGGTCCATCATCGGCGTTTCGATGTTGCCGGGCAGGATAGCGTTCACCCGTATGTTCTTCCGGGCATAGTCCAGCGCTGCCGAGCGGGTCAGACCGATGATGGCGTGTTTGGAAGCGGCATAGGCCGCGCCGCCCGCGACACCGCGGATGCCGGCACCGGAAGAGGTGTTGACCACCACGCCGCCGCCCTGGCGCACCATCTGCGCCAGTTCGTACTTCATGCAGAGGAAGGTCCCCCTCAGGTTGATGCCGAGGATGCGGTCCCATTCGTCGAGTTCGATCTCGTGGACCGGCGTGGCCCAGTTCTCGACTCCGGCATTGTTGAAGGCGCAGTCGAGGCGTCCGAAGCGTTCGACGGTTCGGGCAATCGCCGCTTCCACCTCCTCCGGTAGAGACACGTCGCAACGGATCGCCAGTACCTCTCCGCCGGCCGCTTCGATCTCGGCCCGCGAGTCTTCCAGGGTCTCCTCACTCCGGTCGGCAATCGCCACACGAGCGCCCTCCGCCGCGAAAGCGAGGGCGGCGGCACGCCCGATGCCGCTGGCGGCACCAGTGACGAAAACGACCTTTTCGGTGAAACGGTGCGTGGTGAGCATGTCGGAAGCCTCTGGCTGGCCGTGATGGCGAGCCCTACCGCTCACCGATCGGCGAGAAGTAGGCTCACAGCGTCACTCCGATGACCCACCATTGCTTCAACGGACCGATGAGCATGGCTCATCGGTGGGCGACATCGCGCCTACAGACCGAGCGGCCTAAGCTCGCGAACCAGATCGATGAGGAGCCGCAGGCCGGTCGGCACCTGGCGACGTCCCGGATAGTAAATGTGGAAGCCGGCTCCCGCGGGGCCCCAATCCGTCAGAACGACGCGCAGTTCACCGCGACTGACCGGCGACCTGACGCATGGTTCGGGGAGGTAGGCCAGCCCCCCGCCTGCCGTCGCGAGGGACAGCGCGAAGTGCGTGTTGTCGATGGTCACGGCGCCGGGCACGTCGAGCGCGAGCGGCTCACCGGCCCGTTCGAACTCCCAACCGTAGAGCCGTTCGTCACCGAGGCGGATGCGCAGGCACCGATGCGCCAACAGGTCGTGTGGATGCTCCGGCGTTCCATGCCGATCCAGATAGCAGGGTGCGCCGACCACCACCCAGCGCAGGTCGGCCGACAGGCGCTGGGCAATCATATCCTGAGCGACGGTGCCGCCATATCGGATGCCCGCATCGGCCCCGGCCTCCACGATGTCGAGCAGATCGTTGGAGACGCGGACGTCGATCTCGATCTGCGGATGGCGCTCGCTGAAGACGGGCAGCACGGGCGCGAGCAGCAGCGTGCTCGCATGTTCGAGCACATTGAGACGAATGCGCCCCGCGGCGTTCCCTGGCTCCCGGTGGCGGTTGAGTCCATCGAGCGCCGAACCGATCGCCGCGAAGGGTGCATCGAGCGACGCCAGAAGCTCTTCGCCCGTTGCGGTCAGGGTGACGCTCCGACTGGTGCGGTTGATCAGCCGCACGCCGAGGCGAGCCTCCATCGCCTTGAGGGCATGGCTGAGCGCGGAGGCACTGACACCGAGTTCCAGCCCCGCGCGCCGGAAGCTCAGATGACGAGCGATGGCGAGGAAGGTGCCAAGATCGGCAAGATCGGTCCGGCTGGTCAGCATGAGGCAGGGGAACGTTCGCTGGCGGGAAAGTGTCCGAGCCGGCCTCCGTCGGCAAAGGCTCGCAGGCCGAGGTTATCCAACGTCAGGCATTGCCCCTAGGGACTTCCGGTTCGGCCGGGCACAATCGTCCGATGGGTCTGCTTCTCATCCTCTCCATCGGCCTCGTGGCGGGCGTCGTCAGCGGCATCATCGGTACCGGCTCCTCGATCATGCTGGTGCCGGTGCTCGCGTATGTCTACGGGCCCAAGGAAGCCATCCCGATCATGGCGGTCGCGGCCGTGATGGCGAACCTCTCCCGCATCCTGGCATGGTGGCGAGAGGTCGACTGGCGGGCTGTCGCCGCCTATGCGGCGACTGGAATTCCGGCGGCCATGCTCGGCGCCCGCACGATGCTGGCCCTGCCGCCGCGGGCTGTCGATCTGACGATCGGAGCGTTCCTTCTGGTGATGATCCCCGGACGCCGCTGGCTGGCCGATCGCCTGGTCAGGGTGCGGCTCCCCCATCTGGCGGTTGCAGGAGCAGTTATCGGCTTCCTGACCGGCATCGTCGCCTCGACCGGCCCGGCCTCGGTTCCGGTCTTCATCGGCTACGGCCTGACCAAGGGTGCGTTCATCGGCACGGAGGCCGCTGCGTCGCTGGCAATCTACCTGACCAAGACCCTGACCTTCCAGGGAACCGGCGCATTGCCGGTCGCGGATTTCGTCAGAGGCCTTGCCGTGGGCGCGGCTCTCATGGTGGGGGCGTTCGTGGCAAAGCCCTTCGTGCTTCGCCTCGCCCCGGAGACGTTCCGGTTCATGATGGACGGGCTTCTGGCGATCTCTGGCACGTGTCTCGTCTGGAATGGCCTCGGGTGACCCATCGCATCGAGTAATCGAGGCCATGCTCGACGCGAGAGGGGCTGCCGGGCCATCGCGGTCCGGCAGCCCCTCTCGGATCGTCTTCGAGCCGGCTGGATCGCCACCCGGCTCGAAGTCGGTACGGGCGTTACTCCGCAGCCTGGAGAATCGGCATCTCGGCTGCCAGAGGCATCGGGTTGCCGCCCAGTGCCGCCGCGAGTCTGACCTCGTCCACTTCACCTTCCCAGCGGGCGACCACGATGCAGGCCACGGCATTGCCGATGAAGTTGGTGAGCGCGCGGCACTCGGACATGAACCGGTCGACGCCGAGGATCAGCGCCATGCCGACGACGGGCACCGAGGGCACCACCGCGAGGGTCGCCGCCAGGGTGATGAAGCCCGAACCGGTGACGCCGGCCGCGCCCTTGGAGGAGAGCATGGCCACGAGGAGCAGGAGGCCCTGCTCGCCATAGGTGAGCGGCGTGTCCGTGGCCTGCGCGATGAAGAGGGCCGCCATGGTCATGTAGATGTTGGTGCCGTCGAGGTTGAACGAGTAGCCGGTGGGGACCACGAGGCCGACGACGGGCTTCGAGCAGCCGGCGCGCTCCATCTTCTCGAGCAGCGAAGGCAGGGCCGACTCGGAGGACGAGGTGCCGAGCACCAGCATCAGCTCCTCCTTGATGTAGCGGATGAGCTTGATGATCGAGAAGCCGTTATAGCGGGCCACGAGGCCGAGCACGCCGAGCACGAAGATCGCCGAGGTCAGGTAGAAGGCGCCGACGAGGTAGGCGAGGTTGGCGAGCGAGGCGATGCCGTACTTGCCGATGGTGAAGGCCATGGCGCCGAAGGCACCGATGGGGGCGACCTTCATGATGATGTTGACGACGCCGAAGATGGCTTCCGACAGCACCTTAATGATGTCGAGGACCGGCTTGCCGCGATCGCCCAGGAAGGCGAGGCCGAAGCCGAACAGCACCGAGAAGAACAGGACCTGAAGGATCTCGCCGCCCGAGAACGCACCCACCGCCGTGGTCGGGATGATGTTCATGAGGAAGTCGGTGATCGACTGCGTCTTCGCCTTGTCGGCGTACATCGCGATCGACTTCGGATCGAGGGTCTTCGGATCGATATGCATGCCCGCGCCCGGCTGGACGAGGTTCGCCACGATCAGACCGACGATGAGGGCCAGCGTCGAGAAGGTGATGAAGTAGATGAGCGCCTTGCCACCGACGCGGCCGACCTTCTCGAGATTGGTCATGCCGGCGATGCCGGAGACGACCGTGAGGAAGATCACCGGCGCGATGATCATCTTGACGAGCTTGATGAAGGCGTCGCCGAGCGGCTTCATATCCGCGCCGACCTGCGGGTAGAAGTGACCGAGGGTGATGCCGATCGCCACGGCGACGAGCACCTGGAAATACAGCGTGCGATAGAGGGGCTTGGGCTTTGCCGGCGCGTGCGGCGCGGTCAGCGGAGACGGTATGGTGGCCATGGCGGGCTTCTCCCTGGAGATAGATAAAACTGGGTCGGATCGGTGCGCCGGTTCTGTCCGGGCATCGTCGTCTCTTGGTCTTGGCGTCGGGGCACTCGCCCCTTCGGCTTGCAGCCCTGCGAACAGCGCAGGCCTGCGTTTCGGTTTAGGAATGGCAACCCCCATGCCAGCTTGGGAACTCCTGAAATATTTCGTTAAGACGTTGATTTCAGACATATTTCTCTTGTCGGCGAGGTTCCCATTCGCGGCCCCTGTGCGAAATCCCGCACTCAGTCGTCAAATTCCGTCCGGGAAATCGCACTGATGCGAAGCACGTGAATCAGAATTTTTCTCTCCGCGGCGGAACCGAACCG
Source organism: Methylobacterium sp. CM6241 (assembly GCF_054817845.1). Lineage (NCBI taxonomy): Bacteria > Pseudomonadati > Pseudomonadota > Alphaproteobacteria > Hyphomicrobiales > Methylobacteriaceae > Methylobacterium > Methylobacterium sp. CM6241. The sequence goes on along the minus strand of NZ_CM139246.1, from coordinate 1,243,466 downwards.
CGATGGCGCGCGCGGTGGCATCGCACCCTCATTCCGGTCGCTTGCCTGATCCTGGTTCTCGTTGGGGCATGGCTCGCTGGGCGGGCGGCCGAGCGCTGGGCGCTGACGGACCTTCGCCGTACGGCCCAGGCCTCCCTGGCGCTGCAGGTCAGCGCGTTGAGGGCCGAAATGCAGAAGCAGGCCTCGCTTCCGCTGGCCCTGGCCGCGGATCCTGAGATCGCAGCAGTCGCGGGTCCTGAGCCGGGGCAGCCCTTGGTCACCAGGGTCAACAGACGGCTCGCTCAGATCGCGGCGGCCACGGGCGCGGCGGTGATCTACGTCATCCGCTCCGACGGGATCACGGTGGCTGCGAGCAATGCAGGGTCGGAGCGCAGCTTTCTCGGCCGGGACTATGCTTTCAGGCCCTATTTTCGGCAGGCGATGACCGGCGGCGCTGGATCGCAATTCGCCCTGGGTACGGTGAGCGGCCGGGCGGGCCTCTACCTCTCGCGGCGGATCGACGAATCCGGCGGCGTCGTCGTGGTGAAGATCGAATTCCATGACGTCGAGGCCGCATGGCGGCAATCGGGGGATGGGGTGTTCGTGGCAGATGCAAGGGGCATCGTCCTCGTGGCGAGTGATCCCACGTGGAACTTCGCGACTCTCCGCGAAGTCGGCGAGGACGAGCGAAAGCGCATCCGCGCGGCGCTGGAATTCGGCGACGCCCCGCTCACGGCGCTTCCGCTCCATCCCGTCGGGGGGATGCAGGACCTCGTCCGCGTCGGGCTGGGGTCGCGGCCGGCGCGAACCGCCCTGGCCCTCGACGCCCCCATTCCAGGCACCGACTGGCGACTCCATACCCTGACGCCGGTGGGTTCTGCCGTGGACCGCGAGCGGGTGCAGGCCTGGATCATCGCCGCCCTCGGCACCGGGCTGGCCTGTATTGGGATCGCGACCGTGGCGGGCCGCCGGCGACGGACACGCCAGCGCCTCGCTCAAGCCGCGACGCGCCGGGAAGAGTTGGAGAGGAGCGTCCGTGAGCGGACGATGGAACTCACCGACGCCAACAGGATGCTCCGGCTGGAAATCGAAGAGCGACGGAGGGCGGAGGAGGAGCGACGGCAGGCGGAAGCCGAGCGCGAACGCCTCGGCCGAGAACTCGCTCAGGCCGGGCGGCTCGCGGCCTTGGGCCAGTTCGCCGCCAGCATGGCGCACGAGATCAATCAGCCGCTGGCCGCCATCCGCTCCTACGCCGACAACGCGGCGATCCTGGTCCGACGGGGCCGGGGCGAGGAAGCGGCTGAGAACGCCTTCGCCATCGGCCGCCTCACCGACCGGATCGGCGGCCTGACGCGGCAGCTCAAGGGTTTCGCCCGGCGTTCATCGCCCCGGCGCGAGCCCGTGCCCCTCGCCGATATCCTCGCCAACAGCCTGGAACTGGTGGAAGCACGGGCGAAGGCGGCCGGGATCGCGCTCACGGCGGAGACGCCGGCCCCTGGCCTCTGCGTTCTCGGTGACGGGCCGCGCCTCGAACAGGTCGTGGTCAACCTGCTTCAGAACGCCCTCGACGCGGCGGCGGGGAGCACCGATCCACGGGTCTCCATCCTGGTGCGGGACGTGCCCGGGGAGCGTGTGGCGGTCGAGGTGCGCGATACTGGGCCGGGCTTGCCTGAGGCCATTCGGGCCCAGCTCTTCGACGCCTTCTTCACCACCAAGTCCGATGGGCTCGGGCTCGGGCTCGCCATCGCCCGCGGAATCGTCGAGGATTGCGGCGGCAGCCTGAACGCCCTGGACGATCCGGCCGGCGGAGCGGTGTTCCGGATGGAACTGGCCAAAGCCCCCGTGGAGACGACATCGTGAGCGTTGAAGAGGGTGCGGGCGGGTCGGCCGAACGGGTCGTCTTCATCGACGACGAGGCGGATGTCTGCCGCGCCAACCGCCAGAGCCTTGAGCTCGATGGGTTCACGGTGGAGACCTTCGGGGCCGCCGGACCTGCGCTGGCCGCCATCCTCGCCGATCCGCCCGGCCTTGTGGTTACCGACGTGCGCCTGCCCGATCTCGACGGCATTGCTCTGTTCGGGCGGATCAAGGCCATCGATCCGGAACTGCCGGTCATCCTGATCACGGGGCATGGCGACATCCGCATGGCGGTGAGCGCCATGCGCGACGGGGCCTACGATTTCCTGTCCAAACCCTACCCGGCCGAATCCCTCGTCGCCTCGGCGCGCCGCGCTCTGGAACGACGCCGGCTCGTTCTCGAGAACCGCACCCTGCGCGCCCGGCTGGACGCGGCGGTGGAGGAGGACCCGGCTTTCCTCGGCATTTCCCCGGAGATGGTGCGCCTGCGCCGTCTCGTGCGGGATGTCGCCGATGCCGATGTGGACGTTCTCGTCTTCGGCGAGACCGGCTCGGGCAAGGAGGTGGTGGCGAGCGCCCTGCACCGCTGGAGCCGGCGCGCGAGCCGGAACTTCGTGGCGATGAATTGCGGCGCGCTACCCGACAGCGTCGTCGAGAGCGAACTCTTCGGCCATGAGGCCGGTGCCTTCACCGGCGCCCTCAAGCGCCGCGTCGGCCGGATCGAGCACGCTCAGGGCGGCACGCTGTTCCTCGACGAGATCGAGAGCATGCCATTGGGCCTGCAGGTGAAACTCCTGCGCGTCCTGCAGGAGCGGGCGGTGGAGCCGTTGGGCAGCAACGAGATCCGCGCCATCGACATGCGCGTGGTGGCCGCGACCAAGGTCGATCTCGGCCAGGCGGCGGCGCAGGGCACCTTCCGCGACGACCTCTACCACCGCCTCAACGTCATCACGATCGCGATTCCGCCCCTGCGCGAGCGGCGCGAGGACGTGATGCTGCTGTTCCAGGAGTTTCTCACCCGCGCCGCTTTGCGCTTCGGCCGCGAGCCCGCGCCGATCACGCCGGCCGTGCGGGAGCACCTGCGCCGGCACGACTGGCCCGGCAACGTGCGCGAGCTCGGCCATTTCGCCGAGCGTCACGCCCTCGGCCTCGGCCAGCACGACGCGCCCTCACCGGAGGCCGCCAGCACCGGAACCCTGGCCGAGCAGGTCGACCGGTTCGAGCGGGGCCTGATCCGCGAGGAGCTGATCATGGCCGGCGGCGACGTCCGCATCGCCGCCGAATCCCTCGGCACGCCGCGCAAGACCCTCTACGACAAGATGGCCCGGCACGGCCTCACGCCCACCGATTATCGCTGAGCGAAAGGTCGGCCCGGATTCAGTGAAGCGGGTAGCGGCTCAGGATGTCGCCAGTCCGCTGGACGGTCTTGTCATAGAGGCACGCGTAGGTCGCCGTTGTGGTCCCGCTGCCGCTGTTCCACTCGCTGACGATCAGAGCCCCGCAATCGGCGTCGCGGAACGCGATCCAGGCACGCTGCGCCGCGGCGAGTTGCGCCTTCCACTCCGTCTTGGCCTTGGCATCCTTGCCGCTATCGTCCGCGTCGATCACCGAGAGCGCCTTCCGGTAGGCTTCGTTCAGTGCCTTGTCGGCGCCCTCCAGGGCTTTCTCCATGCATTCCGCCGTCTCGGGAGTGGAGTTCTCGGTCGTGCAGAGCTTCGCCGAGGGCTGTGCGGCGGACACGGCCGTCGCCGAACCTGCGAGCGTCAGCAGCACGGCGAGGACGAGAAAGCCGGAGCGACGGCTCTTCTCCCGCCCGCCATGGAGCTCTTGGCCATGCATCGTCATGCTGCGGAGATCCATCGGAAGGGAACGGGAGGCGGCCGGAATCACGGGAAGCGTGCGGTGTCAGAAACGGCGCTCCTTGCGGTCCGGGTTCGGGCCGGTGGTGTGATAGCTGGCCATGCAAGCGTGATAGATCTGAGAACCGAGGTCGTAGAGGCTGAGATTGCTCGGGTTGGCGGCGCTGAACACCTGCGCCCTGGCCTGCTCGCGGCAGGCGGCGTCCTGCGGGCTATGGATCGGCGGCTCGTTCACCTGCTGGGCAAGGGCCGCACCCGTGAGGGCGATGAAGAGACATGCGGTCAGGGTCGTGCGCATCGTGTCGGATTCCGTCGTGGGAGAAGAGGAACGTGATGGGGCCTCACCGCCAGAAACCCGAGGTTTGTCAAGGCGATAGGGGTGAGCGTCCCGACCTGCCGGGATGCGGTGGTCAGGCGTTGCGCTCGACGATGGCGGCGGTGCCGTAGGCGACGACCTCCATCATGTTCTGGTCGGTTTCGGAGGAGTCGAACCGCATCGTCAGGACGGCGTTCGCGCCGAGCTGAGCCGCGTTCTGCGCCATGCGGTCGATGGCCTGGCCGCGCGCTTCCTCGATCAAACGGCTGTATTCGCCGACTTCGCCCCCGACGAGGGAGCGCAGGCCGGCACTGAAATTTCCGACCGCGCCCCGGCTGCGGACCACGGCGCCGAAACAGGGGCCTCGCACTTCGCGGACCGTGCAACCCGGAATGGTTTCGGTGGTGACGATGATCATGCCGGAACGCTCCTCACGGATTCTCCCGTCCCGGAAGGCCAGGGAGAATCGCGCGCAGTCTGTGACCAATCTGTGCCGTGAGACCCCGAGCGGAGCAAGACGCGATCGACGGGCAGACTTTCCAATTCGGCGCGGGCCGCCCGGACCAGTTGTGCCAAAACGGCAGACCGTCACCGCCACGCGCACCCGGTTTCGACCGCCATCGGACGGGCCTTCGTGCGCCATCCGACACGCGAAATTAACGGCCCCCGTGGTTTTGAAATCCGTGGCCGTACCGCGCGATTCCGCCGCCGGCCTCGGACATGACGCGGACATCGCCATGCGGATGGCCACGGATTCCGCTTTCAGCCTGCCCCCGCACGGACGCCTCGCAGATGAACCCCTACCTCCTCCTTGCCTTCGCCATCAGCGCCGAGGTGACGGCGACCCTCGCCCTCAAGGCCGCCGACGGCCTGACCAAGCCGCTGCCGACCATCGTCGTGGTGCTGGGCTACGGCACGGCGTTCTGGCTGATGTCGAACAGCATGAACATGCTGCCGATCGGGATCGTCTACGCGATCTGGGCCGGGGTCGGCATGGTCGGGGCGGCTTTGGGCGGCGCGCTCCTGTTCCAGGAGCCGATCACCCTGCCGATGATGATCGGGATCGCGGTGATCGCCGTCGGGGTGACGATCCTCGCGTCGGGCCAGACCGCGCCTCACTGAAGGACAGGGCTCCGCCGGCGGCCGGGGCCGGCCAAGAGGTGTACCGAGCGTCATGTCGAGATTGCACCGCCTCCGGCCCCGCTTCCGTCGGCCTTGGCTCGCCGGGGCGCTGATCTGCGCCGGGGTCCTGGGTGGGATGGCTGCCGCCATCGGGCCGCTGCTCGGCGTGCCGAACCCGGTCACCCTGGTCGCCCTCGCCATCGTCGAGCCTTCCTCGGTGGGCACCTGGTTCGCGAGCCGCCCGGTGGCGGCCAGACCCTCGTCCCGCGCCCTGCCCGCCCGGCCGCGCGCGATTCTCGGCCATGTCCCCTGGAAGGGACACAATGTTCCCCTGGCGCAGATGCTGGAGGCGACCCATACCAACGCCCTGCTGGTGACCCAGGACGGCGTCCTCGTCCATGAATGGTACCGCCCCGGTTCGGGCCAGGCGACGCTGTTCCCGTCCTGGTCGGTGGCGAAATCGGTGGTCTCGCTGCTGGTCGGGCAGACGATCGCCGAGGGCAAGCTCGCCGAAACGGACCATGTGGCAACCCTGCTGCCGTATCTGCGGGGCGAGCCGGCCTTCGGCCGCATCACCGTCCGCGACCTCCTCGACATGACGAGCGGACTCGCGGTGCCGGAGAATTACGACCCGTGGAACCCCCTGGTGGGGACCGCCGGCATGTACCTCACCCGCGACATCCGCGATTTCGTGCGCGACCACGCCACCCTGTCGTCGAAGCCCGGCAGCACGGGCCAATACCGTAGCATCGACACCGAGATCCTCGGCCTGATCCTCGCGGAGGTTCAGAAGAAGCCCCTGGCCGACCTCCTCTCGGACGCGATCTGGAAGCCCATGGGCGCGGAGGCGAACGCGACCTGGAATCTCGACCGGCCGGGGGGAACGGAGAAGGCCTTCTGCTGCATCAACGCCGTGGCGCGGGACTTCGCCCGCCTGGGGCTGATGGTGGCCGACCATGGCCGCGTCGGCGGCACGAACATCGTTCCCCCGCGCTGGATCGAGCGGATCGAGACCCCGGCCCGCAGGGATGTCGACGGCTGGCCCTACTCTGCGCAATGGTGGCACGTGCCAGAGGGCGACGACGACATCTCCGCCATCGGCGTCTATGGCCAGTACATCTACATCAACCGCCAGACCGGCACCGTGATCGTCAAGCTCAGCGATCACGGCGCCGAGCAGGACGAGGAGGACACGCTGGCAGTGATGCTGGCGATCTCCCGCGCGCTGGCCGCGTCCCGCCCGGCGCGCTGAGGCGAAGGGCCGGGCGGCGGGACCACACAGTTCTCCCTGTCATCCGAGCCAAGGGTATAGGCCGATGATGCGCAATCTCAGTTGTTCGGCATGGACTTGCACAGACGCATCTTCAGCCTCGATGCCTATGCCGAGGAGTTGTTTTCATTTGCTTGTCCAGGATCTTACCTCATCCTGAGGTGCCGCGTAGCGGCCTCGAAGGAGGCATCCAGGGAGCGCTTCGGTGTCTGGAGGGCTCCTTCGAGGCCCGCTGACGCGGGCGCCTGAGGATGAGGTAAAGCCTTGGAACAACAACCTGAACCGGGCTACATCGATCCAGTGGGGAACATCTGACGTTTGGTACTTGCCGCAGGGTCCGCTTTCGACCGAGGCTGTGTGAGAACGCAGATCCCTCAGGTTCAAGGCGAATGTCCTGAGAGTGTCGCCGAGCGAAGTGGTGGCCTTCAGGCTCGGATCGCCGCCATCAGCGGACCGACCCCGAACATCTGGATCATCCGCTTCATGTTGTAGGCCAGAACCTGCAGGCTCATCTCTGTTCTGACCCTGGCCAAGGTCCGGGTCAGGAAGTGGGTCGCTCCCATCCAGGCCTTCAGCGTGCCGAATGGGTGCTCGACGGTCTGGCGACGGATCTTCATCGCGTCTGGCATTCGGTCGAGCCGCGCCTGCATTGCGTCGAGGACGCCCTCGTGCACCCAGCGTTTGACACGCCGCGTCTCCGCCGGCGTGCAGCGGGGCTTGAGCGCGCAATCGAGACAGGCCGTCAGGTTGCGGTAGTGGTCCATCTCGTCGCCCTCGGCCCGGCGATCGGACCGGGCCGGCCCCTTGGTCAGGTGCTGGCCGGCGGGACAGGTGTAGTGATCGTTTTCGGCGTCGTAGACGAAGTCCTGTCCCGTGAAGAGGCCACGCTTGGCATGGCCCGAGGTCAGGGTCTTTGGCACGCAGGGCAGCACGCCGGTCCCCTCGCAGGCCAGGACCTGCTCGCCGTTGAGGTAGCCCCGATCGGCCAGCACCGTAAGCGTGTCGCATCCTGTCGCTGCCTGCGCCAGAAGCCCCATCGGCGCGAGTTGGGTCCGATCATTGCCGATGTTGGTCACCGTATGGGCGACGATCAAGTGATGCTCGGCATCCACGGCCGCCTGGACGTTGTAGCCGACCATGCCGGTGCCTTTGCCGCTGGTCGCCATGGAGCGCGCATCGGGATCGGTCAGCGAGATCTGGCGATCGGGCGCAGCCTCGACCTGCCGGCCTCTCGCCTGGAGAACCTGCATCTGCTCGCGTAAGCCCGCGATCTTCTCCTTGAGCCGCGTCGTGCGCGCCTCGGCGATGTCGCTCGGCTCGCGGTCAGCCCGGTCCAGCGCCGCGAGGTAACGGCCGATGCTCGTCTCGACCTGCGCCATCCGGGCTTCGACCTTGGCGGCGGTGAAGTTCTTGTCGCGGTTGTTGACCGCCTTGAACTTGCTGCCGTCGACCGCGACGACGGCCTTGCTGAACAGGTTCAGCCGCCGGCACAGCACCACGAACTGCGCGCAAGCGGCCTGGATGGCAGAACCGTTGTCCTTGCGGAAGTCGGCCAGCGTCTTGAAGTCGGGCATCAGCCGACCGGTCAGCCAAATCAGCTCGACGTTGCGCTGGCTCTCGCGTTCGAGCCGACGGCTCGACGGGACACGGTTGAGGTAGCCGTAGAGGTAGATCTTGAGCAGCGTCGCCGGGTGATAGGCCGGACGGCCGGTCGCCTCCGGCACCGCGCCTGCAAAGCCGAGTGCCGTCAGATCGAGCTCATCGACGAACACTTCGACGAGGCGAACCGGATTGTCGGCGGTGATATAGTCGTCCAGGCAATCGGGAAGCAGCGTGATCTGCTGACGATCCTCACCTGCGATGAAGCGCTTCATCCCGACCTCCAAGATCGGAATTTACCCTATCAGATCAGCACGTTTTCACACAGCCTGGACCCTTCACCGACGCTCGGAAGGTCCGCTTCAGAGCAGCTTGGTGGAGGATGGCCGACGTCCGGGTCGGCTGGACAGCCGACCTACTGCGTTATGGAGTATTTCAATCAATGATGGAGCTAGCGCGACTGAATTATAAGCCACGCTGGCATGCAAGCTAAAGAAAAGCCGCCACTACTAGAATTATAAATTTGATAGTATGCTTTTGCGACAGCGATACTCTAATACTAATAGCTTTGTGCCAATTCCAATAAATGCTCCAATGCTGCCTGTCAAAATAGCAATAAAGGGATAAACAATAAGAAAATTTACTTGATAAGTTACGAATAGTCCGAATATCACCATCACGTCTACGAGAGCGATCAAAATTGCAGATAAAAGTAGTGATCGCCTCGTAGGTAATATCACGGCAAGTGCTAGCGGCACTCCAAGTACGACGAAAATCAATGACTTACCCTCGGGCCGCGTGAACAATCCCTAATTGCTCAACGAGCCGTTCTATCGCAAGTTCTCAATCAGATCATGGACATTATGGACGGTCTCCGTCTTCTAAGGGTTGGAGGTGGAACGTCCGCTTCAGGGCCAGGGGGCAGGGTCCGCTCCCCACTCATCTCGGACACTCAGGACGGGTACCATCCGTCAGACTTCGACCACTCCATCAACGACATCCCGGAAAAACGCGGAAGCGCCGGCTCTATCCACCCGCCATCGTTGATCCGCGTCCTGATACGATACGGTTCGCCAGGACGTGTGCGTGAGAAAGGCCGGCGGCCGGTGCCATGGCGGCGGACGACGTGGAGGTCGTCGAGCGGCAGGAATGGAACCCGGCCGTCGTCACCGACCGGCGGAAGCGGTTCTTGTCGCTCCGGCACGCTGAAACGGCGACGCTGTGGCTGGGTACCATGGGGATCTGCAAATCCCCATCGCGCCAGGGTCGCCCGAACCTTCCGGGGCCTGGTCGTCCCCATCGGATGTCAGACCGACCCACTGCCCTCCGCCGGCCTATGACGCCGGCGAGCGCCGTCGGGCGAGGCTCCGCATCCGCGCCACCGCCTCGGCGCGCCAGTTGCGCAGGAGCCGCCGCTTCACGCCGTTCCAGCCGATCGCCTGGACCGGCGAGACGGGATCGATCAGGGCGCTGAGCGCCCGCGAATAATCGAGCACGAGACCCGGCGTCCATGTCATCGCGCCCGCACCGTTGCGCAGGAGCGCGGCCGCCCAGAATTCCGGGCTCATCGCCGCCTGGGCGAGGGTGCGCCACGGCTTGCCGTTCCGGTTGAACGCGCCCTCGACGGCGGCGTCGAGGGCACAGGCCACCGTCGTCGAGCAGTTCCGCGCGACGAGGTTGTAGGTCGTGTCGCGACGATAGGCGGCCCAGAAGCGCCTCAGGCGCGCACCGTCGATTCCGTGGAGGGTGACCGTCACGGTGGCCTCACACCAATCGTCCGCCTCCTCGCGGTAGCTCGGCAGGAAGCGGCCCGGCACGTCGTTTTCCGGGCCGGCGCGCAGGGTCGCGCGGAGATGGTCGGGCGAGCGGTCGATCTCCACGGCGGGGTAGTGGCTCACATAGAGCGCCCCCTCCTCGCCCGGCTCGCCGAGCTCCAGGGCGGCATGGCCGGTGGAGATGTGGCCGTGCCCGTTCACCGAGATGACGTAGCGATGCACCAGGCGCTGCCGGACCGGGATCGACGCCGTTCCGGTCGGCGTCCAGACATGGACGGTCAGCGCTTCCGGGCCGGTCCCGGCCAAAGGCGGCTCAGGAACTAAGTGCGGCTCGGGAGCCAAGTTTTGTCCAGGCGCCACGGGAGGGCGCCGCAACCTCAACCCGAGGATCGCCACCTTGATTCCGCTCAGGATCAGGAAGGCGCCGATGCAGAACCCGACCGTGCCGGCGTACCAGGTGGGCCAGGGTTGCAGCGTGACGATGCCGAGGGCGACTCCCAACAGCCCGTGCGCCGCCGACAGGCGCCAGCCCGGAAAGCGCAGCACGTTCGAGAGCGCGAAGCGCGACAGGCCATCGAACAGGAAGGCGGCCCCGAACAGCATGGCGAGCAGGAACGTGCTCGCGGGCGAGGCCAGCATCGTCAGCACCGCCACCACGAGGAGGAGCACCGCCTTGAGGAGGCGCAGCCGACGCGCGGCGCCGGTGGCGACGAGGCCGCGGACGAACGAGCCCACCGCCTCGAACACGAGGAGGAGACCGAACCAGCGGTCGGGAATGTGGAGGGCCCCGTCGAAGGCGTCGATCACGAGCGCGAGGCCGAACGCCGTCCAGACGAGCCCCGCCCCCGTCACGATGCCCCACCGCTTGTGAACCGCGTCGCGCCCGACCAGCAGCAGCCAGAGCGGGAGCGCCATCTGGCGCGAGGGAGCCTCGGAGGCGGCGAGGAGATCGTCGACCGGGTTGCCGCTTCCCTTGCGCAGGGCAAGGCTGAGCACCCCCTGCTCCTTCGGGCTCAGCCGTTCCGGAACGGCGGCGCCATCGAGGGGGGACGCCTCTGTCGCGGAGCCGTCGTGGTATGGTTGAGGCCGTATGGTCACGGGTGATCGCCCCTCGGAACGCGACGTCTCCTACGCCCAGAGGCCAGAACAAGGCAAAGGTTCGCTTAAGACCGCCGCATCGTCGCGGTCTTTTCTCAAATTGACCGCGTGTCCTCCACCGTGCAGCAAGCCCTTGGCGCGGCCACCATGCAGGAGAGCGACCGAGCGAGCGGACGACACGCGCCGCCCCGACCGGTCCCGCTCAGGACCTTTGGCTGCCCTCGATTTCTCGGGGGCAATGACGATGGGCTGGCGTGAAGGGCCGGATCGATGCCCAGAGAGCGAAAAGCCCACATGCGGCGAACCAGGACCCACCCTTTGCGCTGAAGGCTCCTCGCCGAGAGGGTCTCTGGCTATCCACGCAAGTGAATGACCGTGTTGTTCTTTTCCAGTTTGGAACGGCAGTTTCCATGGCTGGCATGGGCCGGAACCCGTCCGTCCGCTCTACGGCGGGGTTGGGCGAAGAGCCAATGCGACAGCATCCGCACGGGGTCAGGCAGCCAGGCTTGCGAAGACGAGGGACTGGTGCACGGAAACGCCCGCCGTCACACCGTCCGCCACGGCCCAACTCACGCTATGGGGGGCGCGGGCGATGTCGCCCGCAGCATAGACACCCGCCACCGTCGTCAGTTTGCTGGAATCCGTGCGGATGACCGGACCGAACGGTCCCTCGTCCAGCGCGCAACCCAGACGTTCCGCGAGCGGGCTGTTCAAGCGTGAACGCGGTGCGAGATAGAGGGCATCGACCGCGACCGTTCGGCCGTCCACGAGCCGCACACCCGACAACGTATCGCCGTCGCCCGTGAGAGCGACCAGCGGAGCCGGCTCGATCTCGATGCCCCGTTGGACGAGCCGGGCATGCATTGCCTCATCGGGCCTATCACCGCCGTTGAGGTAGAGCGTCGTCGGCCCCCATTCGGCGATCAGCAAAGCCTGGTGGGCGGACATCGGCGATAGCGCGAGCACCCCCAGCTTCCGCTCCGCGAATTCATAGCCATGACAATAGGGGCAGTGGAGGACGCTCTTGCCCCAGCGCTCGGCAAGGCCGGGCAGGTCCGGCAGAACGTCCGAGATACCGTGAGCGAGAACGAGGCGGGCGGCGTGCAGGGTCTCTCCACCCGCCAGGACGATGGCGAAGTCCTGGCCCGCGCGGGCGTCCACGACCTCCCCCGCCACGAACGTCACCTGAGGGTACCCCGCGAGCTGTGCGCGCGCCTGCGCGATCATCGCCCGGGGGTCGCTTCCGTCCTGACCGAAGAAGCCGTGGGAGGCCGCCGCGAAGCGGTTCCGCGGGTTGCCCGTATCGATCACGCAGACCGAGCGTCGCCCGCGGGCGATGTAGGTCGCCGCCGACAAGCCGGCGAAGCTGCCCCCCACGATGATCACGTCAAATGCCATGGGCCTGCTCCAGGGTGAGGGTGCCGCCCCGTGCGGCGAGACGGGCGTGGAAATCGGCACTGAGGGCCGCGAGGGTGACGCGGCCGAACTGCTCCAGCAGCAGCGCTTCGGCCTCGCGGAAGCCCGTATCGAGGGCGGCGTTCACGGCCTGCTCGACGAGGCAGCCCGGCGATTCCGTGCGGTTGCCGATGGCGAGGAGTGCGGGCGAACCGAGCGCGACGTAGATGTCGCGAAGGGTGATCTCGTGCAGTTCGCGCGCGATCGTCCAGCCACCACCGTGCCCGCGCTCGGACCGGACGAAGCCCGCCTCGCGCAGTCCGGCCATGATGCGGCGCACGACGACCGGATTGGTTTGCATGGCGGCGGCCAGCACCTCGGAGGTCACCGGGCCCGGCTCCTCGGCCATGTGGAGCAATACGTGGAGAATGCCGGACAGGCGGCTATCGCGTCTCATGTAGCAAACGATGTTACATAAGAAGGCGCACGTCAACCCGGACGGGGCTCCTGTCCGTGAGGAATGGATTTCTGCCAACCTGCTTCCGGGCACGAAACGCCCTCGGCGGGCATCGTCCAGGGTATCCGCCGGGGCCTAACCGAAGGCCGGACCGGTGCGAGGGGGATGCGGCCGCCGACTTACGGCGTCGATCTCGTCGGCACACCCGGGTGAAGGGGTCAACGCGTTTCGCGCAGCCACTTCCAGACGTGCTGCACCGTCCCCTGACCGCTGGTCTGCTGGACCACCCGGCGCTCGCCCCGCCAGGCCTGGGGTGGCGCGCCGAAGCGGTTGCGGAAGCTGCGGCTGAGCTGCGAGGCACTGCTGAAGCCGAAGACCTCGGCCAGACGGGCAAGGGTGCGCGTCTCCATCGGATCGGCCAGCGCGTCGCGCATGGCCTTCAGGCGCTCGCCTTGCACGAAGTGCATCACGCCCCCTTCCGGCTCGAACAGCCGGTAGAGCGTGGCCCGCGAGACCCGCATCTGTCCGCCGATGAAGGCGGGCGACAGGTCGGACCGGGACAGGTTTTCCTGCACGATCATCCTGGCCAGCGCCATCAGGCCGCCATCGAGGTCGCGGCCTTCGAGCACGTCCTTGGCCCGCGAGGGATCGAGCAGGCGGCGCAGGAAGCCGACGAACTCGACGGCGAGAGCCGGGGCGTCGTCGAGGCGCGTGGTCGGCAAGCGGCGGTAGAGGTCCAGAATGCGGGCGGAGAGCAACCGGTTGCGGGCCGCATCGAAGAGCATCTCATGATCTTCCAGCGGCAACCCATGGAGGCGGGCGCAGGGGACGACGATGCCGGTCGTATCGGCGCGGTCGAGCATGCCATCGAGCAGGTGACGGCGGCCGATGAAGGTCACGGTACCGGCCGAGGCCGCGATCGCTCTTCCCGCGACGGTGCCCTGAAATCGGCCGGACCGGTAGAGTTGGACGGTGTACTGGTCGGACCCGGCATCGACACGTCGGCGATCGCGCTGGAGCCGCTGGGTCGAGAGCAGGGTGCGATGAGCGACGAGGTCGTCGATCGGGTACGCGATGTTGGTGCCGAAAGGCAGGACGGCGGAGCGCGTCGTCGGACTGACCTCGTACATCGGCGCCAGGAGCGTGCGCCATCGTTCGAAGGCCTCTCCGGGTGGCAAGCCCGACGTCGTCAGGCAGAAGTACGGCAGGCCCGGTTCAGCCGTCGCGTCATCTGCACCCAACGAGCCAAATCCTTCGTCACCCGACCCGTCGAAGCAACGACGTTAGGCATGAAGTCCTTGATGAGGCAACCGAAATGCACGTCGGTGCTCGGTGGAGCGTAAAAGCGTCGCAACCCGGCCGGAGAACCGCTTCGGGCGACACGGCATGTCGGCTTCTCCGGCAAGATCGGGTGGGAGTCGGACGATCCGCTTGCCGCCGCGCCGCCGACATCCTTTTGCCGCCCGAAGCGAATCTGTGATCAGGCCCTCGACATCAGAATTCGACCGATGGAAACCGTGAGTCTGCGATCCCGGCCCGGGACCGTCCACGGCAAACCCGTCCTTCCCGCGAGATCGACCCTCGGTCCGGCGGGCCGGTTGTCGAGGCCGCCGGCTGCTGCCATGGTCGCGGAATGGCATATGCACCTCCCTCCCGTTACTCGCCGGCCGAGCTGATCGAACAATTGCGCGAAGCCGCCGAGGAGATCGCGCCCGAACTTCCCGGCATCCGGGCGGAGGAGACGCTGGAGGGCGAGGCGGCCCAGACCATCGAGGAGATGGCCGAGGCCCTGATGCGGATCGCGAACGGCGCGCCGCGCCCCCAGGACCTCGCCCGCGCCGCCCTGGAGGCCAAGGCTCCCCTGAAGCCGATCGGCCGCCCCAAGAGCACCGTCGTCAAGATGCAGAAGCCGACGCGCCGCTGATACCAAGCCTCACTGATCCTGACCTATAGGTCAGGATCAGTGAGATCCGGCGGACGACCGCCGCCGCGCCGTCGCGCGGGCAGACCTCGATGAGTCAAGCTCATCGAGGTCTGGTATGGGACGAGCCAAATCCCCGCGCGGCGAGGCCTCGCCTCAGGCCGCAGCGCTGGCGCCCGCAAAGCCCTCCACTTGCCCGATCTCGGCGGCGATCCCGGTGGAGGCCAGGTTCTTGCCCTTCGCCTCGATCTCGAAATCGGCCCAGGCGAGGTGCCGGGCCACGAGGGCGTTGAGCGCCCGGTTGCCCATCAGGTGCGAATGGGCCGCGATGTCGCGCCAATTGTGCCCGGCTCCCACCAGGGCGGCGTAATCGGGCAGCGTGTCCGGGTCGTGCCCCTCCAGCAAAGCCTCGCGCGAGAGGCTGATATGGGCGATGGGACGCACGCCTCGCCAGGACTCGCGGATACGGGCGATCCGCGTGTCATCGGGCTCGATATAGACGCCGCCGCTCTGGACCCAGTGGTGGTGCAGGTCGAGCACCACCGGAACGCGGTCGGCCAGGTCCAGCACGGTGTCGAGGCCGAAAGCGTTCTCGTCGTTCTCCACCGTCAGCAGGTCGCGCGCGGTCTGCGAGAGCTTGGGCAGGCTGGCGCGAAACCCGTCGATGCCGGGGTCGCGGGCGCCGACATGGATGTTGATATGGGCGCCATGCGGGTGCCAGCCGGCGCCATACCCCATCATCGCCATCAACTCGGCATGGTATTCGAGTTCGGAGATGCCGTTGCGCTCGGCATTGGGGTTGCGCGAGGCGATGACGCAGAACGGCCCGGGATGGAAGCTGAGGCGCACGCCGCCCTCCCGCGCCCGCTCGCCGACCCGCGCGAGACCGGCTTCCACGAGGGCGACCATCTCGGGCTCGGCATAGATCGCCCGCGCGACCTCGTGGGTGTAGCCGGGCAGGACGTTGCTCGCCATGCGCAGCAGGCGCTCCAGGGGCGGCCGCGCCGCCACCCAGGCGATCTGCCGTTCCAGCGCCGCGAGGTTGTGCCGGGCGAGGCTCTCGAGCTTGGCCCGCCGCGCCGACGGCGCGAGCTTGTCGAGATGACTCATGGTGGTGTGCGACAGGTTCATGTGAAGCGTCGCCTCGCGGGCGGCCTTCAGCGTCTTGAAACTGGCGGGATCGTCGTCGAGCACGAAATTGCAGCAGAAACCGAGGCGGGGCGTGTCCATCATCATGGGGGGATAACGGCGAGGCCCGGCTTTGGTGTCGCCGGTCCCGACGGATTCGGGACGCCCCGTGGTCCCTCGCGGCGAGGGTCAATCCAGGCAATGGGTAAAGTACAGCTGCCTGGTCCGCTCCAGGGCCTGGAACCCCTCGGCGCGCGGGTTGAGGAGTTCCGGCCCCTCCGGGACGCGGCCGAAGAACGCGCTCGACGGATCGGCCACGAAGCCGCGCTCGCCGATATAGAGCCCGTCCCGGTTCTTCACGTTGACCGAGCCGCAGATCCACCCGCCCTCCGCCTTGCGCAACGCCGTCACCTTCGGGTCGAGCGCGCCGAAACGCTCTCCCACCATGCCGAGAATCGTCGCCGCCACGCCCTTGCCGATGACGACGTCGGACCCGTCCTCGACCCGCTGCGCCCGCGCGGGGCCGGACAGGGCCGACAGCAGCAGGAGCGCCCCCGCGACGAGACCGGGGCGGCCGGTCATCGGCCGTGGCCGAACCATGACGCGACGGCCCTTACTGCGCCGGACCCGTTCCGCCGCCAGCGGTCGCCGGTTTGGCATCGGAGATCAGAATGTCGAGGGATTGGCGCACGATCTCCAGGGCGCTCACGCCCTTGGTCGCGGCCTCCGCCTCGACCTTCGCCCGGTCGGCGGACGGCAACCCGTCGAAAATCGCCTGCGCGACTCCGACCGACGCGTGCTTGTGATGTTCGCCCATGATCAGACCAGCCGGATGACGGTGAGGCCGAAACTCTCATTCGATACTAATAAGTATTTCATGAGAACACCCGGAGCCTGCACTCGGAAAAGATGGGCCCTCTTCTTCCTTACATTGCAGCCGAGATCAACTCGTTTAAGGGTGGAGGTTGGGGGGAGCTGTTTGCCCGTCAGCAGGGTGACGGAGGAACCTGTGGGTGGGCGTGACCGTGTGCGTGTTCTCCGCCCCTCGGGGCTGCGTTCGACCCGGAGCGGCAGCATTCCGTAGACCGTAGGACGGGTTCAGGCGTTCGTGAGCGTCCAGGGACGCATCGCCTCGGGGCCGATAATGTCGGGTGGCGGCTTGAAGTCACGGGCCGCGCCCCGCATCGCCTCGGGACGCCGTGGGAAGCCGCTCCGGCGGCGGTAATCGCGCCGGACCTTGTCGGACGGGGCAAGGGGTGCTTCCGAAAGGCTCCGCGCACAGATCACATCGACGGCTGTGACGCCGACGAGTGCCACAAGGGCGATCAACACGTTGTCCTTGCGCGAATTCTGCGGATCGAGCCCGGGCAGAACCGTAGCGATATCGAGGGCGTCTCCTGCGACGCGGGCCGACACCCAAGGGGTCGGATCATGCGAGCCCAGGATCCCGGCACCCTGCACGAGTTCGCGCACACCGTAGGCTCGGATGACCGGAGCGGCGCGCGGCATTCCGAGCCAGCGAGCCAGGGCGTCGGCACACACCACTTCGGTCAGCCCAAGGCCGACCGAGAACCAACCCAACCCGCGGGCGAGTTCCCTGGTCCCGGGATCGGGTCTTCGACGCGGCTCCGAGACGAGATAGCTCGGCAGAGTCGAGCGCCCGGAAGCGCGGTTCTGGTCGCGGTGAGACATGCGGACGTCCTCCCTGCCGCAGTGGGGCCAAGCCAGCCCGTCCCGGCGAGACGGGCCGGGGACACAATCAGGGTCTGAGCACCACCTTGATGCAGTTGTCCTTCTTGTCACGGAAGGTCTTGTACATCTCCGGCCCTTGTTCGAGCTTGGCCCGGTGCGTGATGACGAAGGAGGGATCGATCTGCCCCTCGTCGATGCGCTTGACGAGGTCGTCCGTCCACCGGTTCACGTGGGTCTGGCCGGTGCGGATGGTCAGACCCTTGTTCATCAGGGCTCCCATCGGCATCTTGTCGACGAGCCCGCCATAGACGCCCGGAATCGAGAGGATTCCGGCGGGCCGACAGACGTAGATCATCTCGCGCAGCACTGCGGCGCGGTCGCTCTCCAGCATCACCGCCTGCTTCAGCCGGTCGTAGGCGTGTTCGAGGGCGCGGGGGGAATGCGCTTCCATGCCGACGGCATCGATGCACTTCTCCGGGCCCTTGCCGCTCGTCAGCTCGTTCAATCGTTCGACCGTGCTTTCCTGGCTATTGTCGATGGTGATCGCACCGCCGGCGCGCGCCATCTCGAGGCGCTCGGGTACGCTGTCGATACAGACTACCTGTCTGGCCCCGAGCAGAAGGGCGGAGCGCAGCGCCATCTGACCGACGGGGCCGGCACCCCAGATTGCAACCGTATCGGTCGGCTGGATATCGGCCTGCACCGCCGCTTGCCAGCCGGTGGGGAAGATATCACCGAGAAACAGC
Source organism: Methylobacterium sp. CM6241 (assembly GCF_054817845.1). Lineage (NCBI taxonomy): Bacteria > Pseudomonadati > Pseudomonadota > Alphaproteobacteria > Hyphomicrobiales > Methylobacteriaceae > Methylobacterium > Methylobacterium sp. CM6241. The sequence continues at coordinate 1,225,252 of NZ_CM139246.1, read as the reverse complement.
ACCTGCTCGTCGCTGAGATTCTCGGGCACCTTGATGTGCGTCTTATCGGCGAACGGCACGCGAACGTATTCGGCTTGGCCGCCCTGGTAACCACCGGTGAGATGGGTGTACCCGAACAAGCCCGCGGTGGTGTGCCCGAAAACCTTGTCGGCGATGTCCTTGTTGCGATTCGTGCGCTCGCAGACGGAGAAGTAACCGCGCTTGCACTGGTCGCACTCGCCGCAGATGATCGTGAAGGGCACGACGATGCGCTCACCTTTTCTGAGCGCACCGTTGACGCCTTTGCCTGTCTCGACGACCTCGCCCATGAACTCGTGGCCCATGACGTCGCCCTTCTCCATGCCGGGCATGAAATGGTCGTAGAGGTGCAGGTCCGAACCGCAGATCGCGCAAGCGGTTACCTTGATGATCGCATCTCGATCAACTTCGATCTTGGGATCCGGAACCGTATCGCAGCGGATATCCTGAGTCCCGTGCCAAACCAGTGCTTTCATGGAACGTCTCCCTAAAGCGCAGGAAGGATTTCAAGCCCGTGGAACGATGTGCCTAACTAATAGATATCCGATCCAAAATCGATTTGTGGCGCAACAACATATGATGCAGCCAGGATGACATTCCATTTCGTATATTATGTTGGTTTTCAACGATGTTAATCACGCAGGCTGGACAATGAATAGCCTCTCGATGACTGGATTGACCTTGGAATGCGACGGGTCACGTCCAGCGAAGATGAAGTGATCCGGATTGTCTCGAGGACACGGACGGCACATCGACTGTCCGGCGGCCCTTATTGGGTTTCGTTCCTCGCATATGCTCCCGGTGGATAGCACGATACGATCCACGGCGGCGCGGGCGACGATCAGGTCGCGGGAGGCTCGGGGACCGACACGATGTCGGACACGTCCGGCCTGAACCTCGTCCTCGGGGAAGCCGGAACCGACCTGATCACCTTCGCCGATACGGCAAGCGGCGAGGCGGATGGAGGGGCGGACGACGACACCTTGTTGGACACGTCATCCACACGGTTGCCGACGTCTCGATCGCGATCAGGGGCCTTCGGGGGCTTCAACCCCGCAGAGCCGCGAGGCTCCGCCTCTGGCGCCCGGCATCGTCGAAATTCTCCGGCGCGAGCCAGGCGGCGAAGGCCTCCCGCAGGCGGGGCCAGTCCGCATCGGTCACCGCGAACCAGGCCGTGTCGCGCGAGCGGCCCTTGGTGACGATGGCGTTGCGGAAGATGCCCTCGAAGGTGAAGCCGTAGCGCAGGGCCGCCGCGCGGGAGGGCGCGTTGAGGCTGTCGCATTTCCACTCGTAGCGGCGGTATCCGAGGTCGAAGGCGCGGGCCATCATCAGGGCCATCGCCTCGGTGGCGGCGGGGTTCCGGGCGAGGCCGGGGCCGAACTGGAGATGGCCGACCTCGATACAGCCATGGGCCGGCTCGATCCTGAGATAGGCCGCGAGGCCCAGCGCGCGGCCGGTGGCGGCGTCGAGGATCGCGTGATGCAGCGGGTCACGGCTGCGGGCGATCTCGACCAGTCGAGCGCGATACTCCGCCTCGTCCGCCGGGGGCTCTCCGGGCAGGTAGGTCCAGCGCGCCGGGTCGTACGCCAGGGCGCCGAAGAGGTCGCCCGCATGGCGCTCGGCGTCGAGGGGCTCGATCCGGCAGAACCGGCCCTGCAACGCCTCGCGCGGCGGGGGCGGCGGCGGGCTCCATTCCGGCAGGGCGGGGCCGATCGGCTGGCCGTAACGGTTCACGCGCTCGCTCATGCCCGCTGTCCCATTCTGTCGACGAGATCCGCCATGGCGTCGTCGCCGCCCGCATCCCGGCGCAAGCCCGCCGCGACGCCGGCGCGGTCCGCCTCCGAGCGGTTCTGGCTGACCTTCCATTTGCCGGTGAGCCGCGCAATCGGAATCTCGATGCCGACGATCCCCCTGATCTGCGCCGCCGTGAAGGCCGGCGGCGCGTCCGCCACCGACCAGGGCGCGTCCCGCCCGGCCTCGCGCATCCGCGTCAGGTCGTCGATCTGCCGGCGCAGCCAGGCCTCGTCCTCGATGACACGCGGGCGGCCCCGTGCCTGCACGGTGGCGTAGTTCCAGGTCGGCACGACCTTCCCCGTCTCGCGCTTCATCGCGTACCAGGAGGGCGTGACGTAGCGGTCGGGACCCTGGAACACGACGAGGCATTCGGCGAGCCCGTCGAGGTCGCGCCAGTGCGGGTTGGCGCGGGCGAGATGCGCCCGGAGCGTGCCCGCCTCCCCCGCCTCGCGGTCGAGCAGGAACGGGACCGGGTTGGCCATCAGCCCGCCGGCGCCCGCGCTCACGAGGAGGCCGAGCGGACAGGCGCGGATGAGGGCGGCCTGGGCTTCGAGATCGTCGCACCGGAAATGGGGCGGCTCGTACATGATGATCCTCGGCGCGGCGTGGTGTTCGCCGCCTCTGTTGACGCGAAGCGGATCATGCGGAAGATCCAGTTTCCGCATCCCGACTGGACCAGTTCGACGACGACCCGGCGCCGCCCTCCCCTTCCACTCCAGCTCGCCCTCGATCCGCCGCCGGCCGGCGGGCCCCATCGAGCGGAGACGAGCCTGCACGGGCGCGTGCGGGAAGCCGTACGCGACGCGATCCTGTCAGGCCGCCTGCCGCCCGGAGAGCGCCTGCCCTCCTCCCGCAGCCTCGCGGAGGATCTCGGCTGCGCACGCGGCACGATCCTCCTCGCCATCGAGCAGCTCGTGGCCGAGGGCTACCTCACCACGCGTGCGGGCTCCGGCACCCGCGTCGCCGAGACCCTGCCCGACGACCTCCTGGTCCCACGCAATCCGGGCTCCTCCGCCCGCCCCTCGCTTGCGACGGCGGTGCTCTCGCGCCGCGGGGCCGCCATGGCCTCGGCACGGGGCGACGCCCCTCCGATCCCCGACGCCTTCGCCCTCGGTCGCCCCGCCCTGGATGCGTTTCCACGTGAAACCTGGGCGCGCCTGCTCCAGGCCGAATGGCGGGCCGGCCCTCCCAGCCTGCTCCATCCCCTGGGCGAGCCGCGCCTGCGCCGGGCCCTGGCCGCCTATCTGTCGGCCGGGCGCGGGGTCGCCTGTCACCAAGAGGCGGTGATCGTCACGAGCAGCATCCGCCAGAGCCTCCGCCTCCTGGCCGAACTTCTGCTGGAGCCCGGCGAGGCGGCCTATCTGGAGGAGCCGGGCTTTCCCGGTCTCGCCCACGCCCTGCACGCCGCCGGCCTGCGCACGGTCCCGGTGCCCTGCGACGCGGCGGGATTCTCGATCGCGCGGGCGCGGTCCATCGATCCCGGAGCGCGGCTGGCGGTGGTGACGCCGGCCCAGGGCCATCCCCTCGGCGCCACGATGAGCCTGGAGAACCGCCTCGCCCTCCTCGCCTGGGCGGAGGCGCAGGGTGGCTGGATCGTCGAGGACGATTACGACGGCGAGTACCGCTATGCCGGGCGGCCGCTGGCGCCGCTCCACGCCCTCGACCGGGCCGGACGCGTTCTCTATGTCGGCAGCGTCTCCAAGGTGCTCATGCCGGCCCTGCAGATGAGCTACCTCGTCCTGCCGGAAACCCTGGTGGAGCCCGTCCGCCGCGCCCTCACGGGCAGCGGCGGCTTCGCCTCGATCCTCGGACAGGGCGCGCTGGCCCGCTTCATCGACGAGGGCCATTTCGGCGCGCATCTGCGCCGGACGCGGCGTCTCTACGGGCAGCGACAGGCCGCCCTCGTCGCGGCAGGCCGCGACCACTTCGGCGGGCTGCTGGAGGTGCCGACCCGCGACGGCGGCATGCATCTGGTGGCTCGGCCCCCGGCCGGGGCGGCCTTCGACGATCTCACGGCGGTGGACGCCTGCGCGCGTGCCGGCATCGCCACGACGGCGCTCTCGCCGCATTTCGCCGATCCGGCGCGCGCCGAGCAGGGGCTGCTTCTCGGCTATGCCTGCGTGCCGGAGCGTGCCGTCATACCGGCGGTGAGACGGATGGCCGAGGCGCTGAAGCCGAGAGGAGGGACGACCTGACGACGGTGTCGGCCTTTTCCCGAGACAAACAACATCCGGCCAGGAAGCCATCCGCAATGCATTTTTTTGCAGGAAATCAACCCGCACAAGGGGGAGTGGATCGGTTGTGCGACTTGGAGGCCTGCACGCACCGGTCTCCACACAATCGACCGCACTCATTCCTCAAGTATATAACATTCTTTAACATTATTTATGCGTTCTCGCCGAGTGGATCGAGCCATCTCGGCAGATCAGGGTGCCAGCATGTCTTTCAGATGGTTCAATACGCTCCGCGCCCGCATCGTTGCGGTCGCCCTGGCACCCTGTCTCGCCTTCGGAGCCGTGACGGCGATCGCGGTCTCTGACCGGGCGACGCAGCGCAACGAGATGATCCGCGTCGAGGCGCTGGCCAGCCTCGCCACGCGGATCAGCGCCTTCCTGCACGAGGTCCAGCGCGAGCGCGGCGCGTCGAGCCTGTTCATCGGCTCGACGGGGAGCCAGTTCGCGCCCGAACTCGCGGCCCAGCGCGGCCGGACCGATGCCGGCATCCGCGACGTGAAAGCGGCCCTGGACGATCCGGCCTTCGGACGCCACCGGCAGGCGCTCGAACAGGATCTGGCCCGGCTGGCGGACCAGCGCCGTCGCATCGACGCGCTGGAACTGACCGGGCCGCAAGCCGCAGCCTTCTATACCGGACTGGTCTCGGAAGGGCTTGCCATCGTCCGCGAGATGGCGGGTCTCGTCGGCAATGCCGCCATCGCGCGGCGGGCCTCGGCCTATTCGGCCTTCCTCACCCTGAAGGAGCAGGCGGGCCAGGAGCGCGCGGCGGGGGCCGCCGCTTTCTCGGCGGGTCGCCTCGACCAGCAGGCCCTCGTCCGGCTCGCGGGCCTGGGAGGCGGACAGAGCTCCGCCGAGGCACGGTTCCGCGCCGGAGCGGAGGCCGACCAGGCGGCCTTGCTCGACGCGGTGGAGGCCTCCGAGGCCGCCCGTGAGACGGCGCGCCTGCGCAAGCTCGCGCTGGATACGGCTGTGGGCGAAACGCTGCCCTTCCGCGACGCTCCGCTCTGGTTCCAGCTCGCGTCGAAGCGGATCGACGGCCTGAAGGGGGTCGAGGACCGCCTGAGCGCCGATCTGGTCGCCGCCGCCGCCGCGACCCGGACGGGGGCGGAGAGCGCGCTGCTGGCCTGGCTGGTCGCCGGCCTCGCCACGTTCCTGCTCTCCGTGGGCCTCGCCTTCGGGCTGGGCGGCGCCATCGCCCGGCCGCTGACCCGGATGGCCTCGGTGCTCGATGCGATCGGCCGGGGGGACGAGGATGTCGCCGTGCCCCAGGGCGGCCCACGCGAAGTCAGGGCCCTGTCGAAGGCGGCGGAAGCCTTCCGCGACAGCGTCGTCGAGCGCCGGCTGCATCGCGCCGAGCAGGAGCGTCTGGCGGCCTCGGTGGCGGCCCGGCAGCGGCAGGCCGTACTCAGCCTCGCCGACGAACTCGAAGCGGCGGTGGGCGGCATCGTCGCCACGGTCTCGTCCTCGGCGACCGAGCTTCAGGCCACCGCCCGCAGCATGAGCGCCACGGCGACGCAGACGGCGGCCCAATCCACCAGCGTCGCTGCGGCGGCCGAGGAGGCGGCGGCCAATGTCGGCACCGTGGCGGCGGCGGCCGAGGAACTCGGCGCCTCGGTGAGCGAGATCAGCCGGCAGGTCGACGGCTCGGCCGAGCTCGCCCGCCGGGCGGTCAGCGAAGCCAACCGGACGGCCGACCTCGTCCAGGCGCTCGACGGCTCGGTCTCCCGCATCGGCGACGTGGTCGTGCTGATCTCGCAGATCGCCGGCCAGACCAATCTTCTGGCGCTCAACGCCACGATCGAGGCGGCGCGGGCCGGCGAGGCCGGTCGCGGCTTCGCGGTGGTCGCCGCGGAGGTCAAGGAACTCGCCAACCAGACCGCACGGGCCACCGACGAGATCGGCCGGCAGATCGGCATGATCCAGGGGGCGACCGGCGAGGCGGTCAGCGCCATCGGCGACATCACCGCCCGCATCCGCGAAATCGACGTCGTGGCGACCAGCATCGCGGCGGCGGTGGAGCAGCAGGGCGCGGCGACCCAGGAAATCGTCCGCAACGTCGCGGAAGCCTCGAGCGGAACGAGCGAAGTGACCGCGAATATCGGGGGCGTCGCCCAGGCCTCCGAGGAGACCGGCGCGGCGGCGAGCCAGGTGCTTTCGGCCGCCGCCGAACTGTCCCGCCAGGCGGACCGCCTCGGCACCGACGTCGCCCGCTTCCTCGCGACCGTGCGGGCCGCCTGAGGGGGCGGGCCCGTCTTCCCGGGGCCGCATCGCGGCATCGTCGTTGGGGCGGGCGCGAAAAGCGGGTATCCTATGCCGGCAATCAGATGGACAGCCCCAGGACGCGCGATGGACAAGGACCCGACACATTCCAGCACGGCCGCCCATGCGGTGTTCGACGTCGCCGCCGCCGTGGCGACCCTGCCGGAGGCCTGTTCCACCATGGTGGCCGACCATCGCTTCGTCGACGTTCCGGCGGCGAGCGCACGGGTGTTCCGGGTCTATTCACCGACCCCGCCACACAGCCACGCCTCCTGCGACGAGTATCTCTACGTCCTTTCCGGCCGCTGCATGATGAAGTTCGCCGACGAACCCGCCGTCGAGGTGGGGCCGGGCAAGCTGGTGATGTTCCAGCGCGGCGTGGTGCATTCCGTGCCGGAGATCCTGGAGGAGCCGATGGTGTTCCTCTCCGTCGACACACCCCGCCGCGAACCGCGCGACATCCGCTTCGTCTCGGACGGCACCGGCACACCCGACAGCTTCATGCGCCAATCGCAGCAGGCCCAGCAGCAATAGGGAACGCGCGCCCCCCTCTCCCCGCCGGGCGGGGAGAGGACGTCGTCCTCCCCTTGCCGGGAGGCGACGTGAGCCCGTCAGGGCGAGGGTGAGGGGGTATCTCCGGATGCGGCTCCTTCGGATAAGCCCCCTCACCCTCGGCTGCCGCCTTGCCGCGCCGACGACAGGGCCGTCGCGGCCCTCTCCCCGCGCGGGGAGAGGGGAATGCGCGCCGGCCTTCGAGCCCAACAGTCTGAGGGCACGTCCCTATTCGGAAATGGCCGGTCCCCCTCTCCCCGCGGGCGGGGAGAGGACGTCGTCCTCCCCTTGCCGGGAGGCGGCGTGAGCCCGGCAGGGCGAGGGTGAGGGGGTGTTTTCGGATGCGGCTCCTTCGGACGCGCCCCCTCACCGTCGGCTGCCGCCTCGCCGCGCTCCCCAACGAGGGGGAGACGCGGCCCTCTCCCCGCGCGCGGGGAGAGGGGAATGCGCGCCGGCCTTCGAGTCCAACAGTCTGAGGGCACTTCCCTATTCAAAAGAGGCGGGGTTCCCCCTCTCCCCGCGGGCGGGGAGAGGACGTCGTCCTCCCCTCGTCGGGAGGCGACGTGAGCCCGTCAGGGCGAGGGTGAGGGGGGATCCCCGGATGCGGCTCCTTCGGACGCGCCCCTCACCCTCGGCTGCCGCCTCGCCGCGCCGACGACGGGGTCGTCGCGGCCCTCTCCCCGCACGCGGGGAGAGGGGAATGCGCGCTGGCCTTCGGGCCGATCCGCCGCCAGCCGATGACGAGCCCTGTGATCACCAAGGCTCCGGCGAGCAGATTGAGCAGCCATTGCGCCGCGTCCCTCGCCGGCGGGTGGCCGACGAGGACCGGCAGATCGAGGCGGTGGAGCGCCGTGAACAGCCAGCGGTTGACGCGGCCGGAGCGGTCGAGCCGGTTGAGGATCTCGCCGCTCTGCGGGTCGACATGCAGCCAAGTCGCGGCGGGATCGGCAAAGCGCAGGCGCAGGATGGGGAGCGTCCCGCTCGTGAGCGGCGACCAGTAGAGGTCGTGGGATTCCAGGCGATCGACGCCCTCCAGCCTCGCACCCGACATCGCGAGACCCGCCGCCGCCGCGATCCGGGCGGTCGAGGGTGCGTCTCCGATCGCCCGTTTGCCGGTGCGGTCGAGCCCCATCGCGACCCAGTGTCCGCCGATCCGCGCGAGATGCAGGCCGAGGGGCGCATGGGCGGCCATCGCCCGCAGGCTCTCTGTCTCGATGCCGACAGGGTTGTCCGCCCCGGCATAGGCCTCGCGCAGGGCGGCGGGCGGCGCGAGGGAGGTGAACCAGCGGTTCGGGTTCATCGAGAGCCAGCCACTGAGGATGAAGGTGGTGAGGCCGATCCCGCCGATAAGCCCGGCGAAATGGTGCCAGCGTGCCATCCCGCGATAGGGCGTGACGCGCCCTCGCGCGTAGCGCCGCCTCAGGCGCAGGCGCCAGATCCCCAGGACGAGGCCGGTGAGCGCCGTGAAGGCGGCGATGCCGGAGAGCCACAGCACCACGTCGCGCCACAACTCCGCGCGGGCACGCAACGGCGTGAGATAGACCCAGTGGGTGACGGCACCGACCCAATTCCAGCCGCGCTCGAACCGCGTCGTGTCGAGGACGATCTCCCCCGTCCCTTTCGAGACGTAGAGCTCCGTGCCGGCCGCGTCGTTCACCGCGATTTTGTGGAACGGGCGGAGCTGATCGTAGCGGGCCGTCACCGTCCATTGGTCGCGCGCGACCTCCTCCACGGACGCGCCGGGACCGGCCCCGGTGAGGCGCTGGGCCGCCTCGGCATCGACCGGACCCGCCGGCGCGCCGGTCCGCGCCGAGAGGGTGATGCGGCGGCCATCGCCGGACGATATCCGGTAGACCGGCTCGTCGCCGCGCATTTCCAGATCGAGGCTGCGGGGCATCCGGGTCTCGCCCAACTGGGCCAGGGCCTCGTCCGGCGAGACCGCGACCGCCTCCCACGCCATCGGGCGAAGACGCGCGAGGCGCTCCGTCACCGTCAAGCTCGGGAACGGCACATAGAGCATCACCAGCCCGGAGCCGATCCAGAGGGCGAAGAGCAGCCCGGTTCCGATGCCCAGCCAGCGATGGCCGAGGACCAGCCACCGCTTGCCCTGCTTGAACAGGCTCACCACGCGACGCTGTAGGCGACCTCGAACGAGCGCGGGCGCCCGAGGATCCAGTTGGTGCCGATCCCGTCCACGGCGTTGCCGCTGATCGCGTAGGTTGTGTCGAACAGATTGTAGACGCGAAGGCTCAGGCGCGAGGCCGGGGTGACCTGATGGTCGAGGCCGAGATGGGCCAGGGTGTAATCGGGCCGCGGCGCAGTGTTGGAGAAGTCGCTGAAGACCCGGCCGACATTCTGCAGCCCGATCCGCGCCTCCCAGTCGCGGGCGAAGGCCCAATTGAGCCAGACATTGGCGACGCGCTCGGGCACGTCTTTGGGCTGGTTGCCCGCATAGGACACCGCCCCTTCCCGGAACTCGTCGTATTGCGCGTGGAGCAAGGCGAGGTTGGCGTCGATGCGCCAGCCGTCGGGCAGGCGCAGGGCGAGCGCCCCCTCCACCCCGTGCGAGGATTGCCGGCCGACCTGGGTCGAGACATTGGGCTGGCCCGGCACCGCCGAGATCAGGTTGTCCTTGACGATGCGGTAGCCCGCCACCGTCCATTCGAGGGCGCCGTTCAGCGCGAGGCCCTTGGCCCCGACCTCGATCTGCTCGCCGGTGGAGAGGTCGAAATTGGCGTTCGTTTGCGACAGGCTGATGAGGCTTCCCACCGGATCGGTGGCGGTGGCGTATTGCACGTAGAGGGCCGAATCCGGCGTCGGGTTGTAGACGAGGCCGAACCGGTAGCTCAGGGCCTCGAACGAGCGCGCGAAGGTGTCGCCGGTCTGCAGGTTACGCCGGTGCAGGGTCGGCGCGTCGAAACGCACGCCGGTAAGGAAGGAGAGCTGCTCGCTCAGGATCAGCCGGTTCTCGGCGAAGACCGAGGCCTGGTTGGTGCTGGTGGCATAGGCCGGGCTCGCGCGGCCATTGGCCGGGAACAGGCCCGGATCGTAGGTGAACGGATCGACACTGGTGACGAGGCCGCCGCCCACGCTGGAGAAGTTGTTGGTGTGGCGGAAATCCACGTGGTTGACGTCGAATCCGATGGCGAACTCGTTGCGGAAGCCGAACAGGTCGCCCTTGAAGGCGGCGTCGAAGCGGTTCCCGACCTGCTCCTGGTTGTGGTAGATTTCGAGGTAGTCGGACCTGTCGATCCGTCCAGTACCGCTATTGAACCGGTACTGCTCGACATCGAGCCAGTGGCGACGGCTCTGCAGCCGGTAGGCGGTGTTGCGGATGGTGATGTCGGCGCTGGGCGTCCACTCGGTCTTGAGCTGAGTCCAGTTATCGGCCCAGACGATCTTCGCGCCGTCGACATTGTAGTTGTTGTTGCGCAGGGACTGGACGATCCGGCCATTGACCAGCGGCGTGCCCCAGTAGCGCGCGGGCTCCTGGTAGCCGAGATCGTGGCTGAGGGTGACGGCGAGATCGGGGTTGAGCTGGAACAGCAGCGCGCCCGAGACCGCGAGGTTGCGGAAATCCCCGTTCGGGCTGGTCCAGCCGCCGTCGCGGTTTCCGCTGACATTGAGGCGGTAGGCCACCGCATCGCCGATGGGGCCGCCGAGATCGACGGCGAGGCGCGCGAGCCCGTCCGACCCGGTGGCGGCGCGGGCGGCATGGATCGGCGTGAAGCTCGGCTTCTTCGAGACCACGTTGACCACGCCGCCGATGGCGCCGTCGCCATAGAGCACGGAGGCCGGGCCGCGCAGCACCTCGATCCGCTCCACGTTCCAGGTGTCGAACGGGAAGGTCACCGTGCCGGCGCCCACGAACAGCCGCGTGCCGTCATAGAGCTGCTGGATCGAGTTCGGGCCGGCGAAGCCCCGGCTGGAGAAGGCACCGTTGCCGTTGCCCGGCGACGCGATGGTGGTGATGCCAGTGGCGTTCTGCGTCACCGCCTCGACCACCGTGTTCTGGCCCCGAATGCGCGCGGTCTCGCCGCTGATGACATCGATGCTGGCGGGCGTCTCCAGCGGCGTCAGGCCGAGGCGACTGGCGCTGCGGGAGGGGGTCGAGAGGTTGAGCCCGACAGGGTTCGCCCGCGTGAGGCCGACCCCGCTCCCCTCCACGGTGAGCTGGTCGAGGGTGACGCTATTCTGGCCGATGGAATCCTGGGCGCGGACCTCGCCCGCGAGCAAGGTCGAGCCGAGGAGTGACGCGAGGAAAGCGGTGGCGCGGGCCGGGGATATCCGCCCGGGGGCGCGGTGGATGACCTGTGTGGGCATGTTCGTTTGGGCAAACCGGAGTGATCGCTGGCCGAATGCCGCGCCCCTTCTGCTATATCGTATGTTATAACGTTACAATACGTCGAACCGGGCAAAATGCCTGCGCGGAGGACCAAACGGTCTCGCCGAGGGCAAGCTGTGGAGCGATTCTGTAACGGAAGGAACAGGGACGATCGGGCATCGCGGGCGAACGGCAGGCGCGGCTCAGCGCAGTGGCACGTCACCGCGAACGAAGCCGATCCCCACGCGAGCGCAGGTCCCGACACCCCACCAGGACACCCCGCCCGATGCGTTTCGCGTGTGACCACGACTGACGGCAGGTCTCCTGGCTCGCGGGTCGACGCCCTCTCATCGTCTTCCCAGAAGCCGGAGCCTCCAGTGACGTGTTGATGATGGGCTCGCCGCTTACAGTTGCGGGGGCAGCCGCGGCATCGGGCTCAAGACCCTCACCGCGTTCCCTTTTGATCCCCCGAAGGGGAACCGTCATCGTCAGGCTAGTCGAGGGCGAGAGACCGCGTCAACGACGTCACGGCAACAGCCCAAAAGAAAAGCCCCGGACCGTTCGATCCGGGGCCGATCTCATCGGATGCGTATCGCCTACCAGCGGTAGGTGACGGAGCCCGTCACGCGGCGGCCTTCGCCATAATTGCAGCCGACGAAATTGACCTGTTGCGAGCAGGTGCCGACATAGACGCGGTCCGTGATGTTGTTGGCCGCCACCTGGAAGCGCCAGTTCTCGTATGTGTAACGGAGCGATGCGTCGAAGAGGACGTAGTCCGGCACGCGGATGTTGTTCTGGGGATCGCCGAACGATTCCCCGATGTAGCGGACACCGCCGCCGATCCCGAGTCCGCGGAACATGCCGGTCTGGATCGTGTAATCCAGCCAGGTCGCTGCGGTGAAGTTCGGCACCTGGATCGGCCGCTTCCCAACCGCGCTGGGATTGCCGTCCGGCGCATTGTCCTTCGTCACTTCGGCCTGCAGGACCGTGAATGACGAGATGAGCTTCAGGCCGTCGAGGAGGTCCACGGTGGCCTCGCTCTCGAAGCCTTTCACCTCGACTTCGCCGTTCTGATAGAAGGCCTGCTGCAACGGGTCGCTGGGGTTAAAGAACAGGGCGTTGGTCTTCTTCGTGTTGAACACGGAGAAAAGAACCGAGGTGGCTTGGCCCGGCGGCTGGAACTTCACGCCGGCCTCGATGGTCTCGCCGATCTCGGGCTTGGCCGGGGTTATGTTGTAGGTGAGCGGCACCGCACCGATGCCGGGCACGACCGCGATCGTGCTGTTCTGGAGGAAGACCGGCAACACATTGAACGAGCGCGCGGCCGAGACATAGGGCGTCAGGCCGTTGTCGAAGAGATACGAGAGCCCGACCCGGCCGCTATAGGATTGCGCGTCCTGGTTCGCGCCGAAGCTCGTGGGAATGCCGTTCGGGAACGGGACGGCGTTGAGCATTTGGCGCACGGTATCGATGACCGGGTTCTGAGCATCGGTCTTCGTCGTCACCCAATCGTAGCGGGCGTTCATGCTGAGCAGCCAGCGATCGTAGAACTTGACCTGATCCTGAGCGTAGACGCCGACTTGCTCCTGCTGCAACCGTGACAGGAGGGAGCGCGGAAGTTGCGCGACGGGCTGGCCGTAGACCGGATTGAGGATGTTGAGCGGGCCGACGAACGGGCCGATCCCGAGCAGGCCGAAGCTCGTACCGCCGTACTGGTCGCTCTTGTTGTTGATCTTGCTGTAATCGACCCCGAGCAGCGCGGTGTTCTTGATGTTGCCGAACTGCGCATCGTGCTGGATCTGGGTATCGACGGTGAAGACGCCGTAATCCTCAAGCCAGGTCTGAGCCTCGCGGGTGACGGTGTTGGGCATCGCCGGATTGGTGACGCCCGTGGAGTAGATCGCGTTGTAGTCGGTCGAGGCATGGGCGTAGCGCAGGTTCTGGCGCACGGTCCAATGGTCGTCGAACCGGTGTGAGAACTGGTAGCCGCCCTCGAAATGCTCGGCGAGGAAGCGCGAGAAGCCCGGCTCCCCGAGGAAGCGGCTGCGCATTTCCGACTTATTGGGGTTACTGCCCCGGGTGTATTCGCGCGGGATGGCGCGGAACGTGTCGCCGGTGCGGTCTCTCTGATAATTGCCGAGCACCGTCAGGCTGGTATCCGCTGAAGGCGCGAAGGTCACCGCGGGCGCGATGTAGATTCGGTCCAGCGGCGTGTAATCCACTTGCGTGCCGCCTTCGCGCAGCAGGCCGGTGATCCGGTAGAGGATCGTCTTCTCAGGGTTGAGCGGGCCGCTCAGGTCGAAGCCGAACTGCTTGCGGTTGAAGCTGCCATAGGAACTAAAGATTTCCCGCAGCGGCTCGACCGTCGGCTTCTTGGTGATGAAGTTGACGAGGCCACCCGGATCGTTGAGCCCGAAAAGGCCCGAGGTCGGGCCGCGCAGCACGTCGATGCGCTCCACGCCGTAGGGCTCGATCGGGAAGCCGGAGAAGCTCGTCTGTGGCAGACGCATCCCGTCCTTGTAGATGCCGCGCTGGGTCTGGTCGAAGCCACGGATGATCAGCTGGTCGAAGCGGCCATCCTGCCCCTGGGGCGACGCGAGGATGCCGGCGCTGTAGGCGAGCGCATCGGCCAGGTTCTCTGCGCCGCGATCCTCGAGCTGCTTCTGCGTGACCACGGACACCGACTGGGGAATCTCCCGCAGGGTCGCGTTGGTCTTCGTTCCCGACATGCTCCTGGGCACGACGTAGGAATTGGCGGCCGTCACGCCACCTCCATTGCCGCCTCCCGAACCATTTCCGGAGCCCTGCACCGACAAGGTATCGAGCTGCACCGCCGCCGTGCCGCCCGAAGCGGCTTGGGCGGAGGCTTCCCCGCTCCACAGGGCGGGAACCATGGCGAGCAGCGCCACGGTCGAGACGCCGGCGAGGCAGCGCATGCCACTCACGGCTTTGTGAGAGAACGTGCCAGAAGAGAGCAACATGCCATCAGACATAGGGAAGACCTTGATCGTCGGAAATACGGCGCAGACCTGATTGGTAAAGAACGAGATTTCCTTGTCGATGCATCGCGTAGAACGATTCAAAAACAAGATCGGGTCTCGACAAGACGAATCCACACGGCGTCTTTGTCAGCAAGTCAAAGTTGAGATTTAATGACAAAAGTTGCGGCGGCGTTGCCTAAGAAACACAACCCTTCTTTGGAACAATTCAATTCAAGAGCCGCAAAAAACTTGTCGAAAGACGATCAACGGCGGGCCAGCAGCCACATCAGGAACGGCCCACCGACGAGGGTCGCCACCAATCCGGCGGGGAGCTGGTAGGGGAAGAACGCCATCCGTCCGACGAAATCCGCCGCGACCATGATCAGCGCCCCTGCGATGGCCGCACCGGCGAGTTGCGGCGCGGCCCGGGTGAGGCCCGCCAAGCGCGCCACCTGCGGCCCGACGAGGCCGACGAAGCTCAACGGCCCCGCCACCAGGGTCGCCGCGGTGGTGAGGATCGCCGCCAAGGCCAGGATGACGAGACGGCTGCGGCGCAGGCCGAGCCCCAGCGAGCGGCCCGTCGGAGCGCCGAGGGGAAGCAGCTTGAGCCAGCGGGTCAGGGCGGGAAGGCAGGCGGCCCCGAGGACGAGGATGGCGATGGCAGCGACGGCATCCTCCGGCGCCACCCGCGCCGTGGACCCCGCCGTCCACCCCAGCAGCATCACCACGGAGGGATCGCCGCTGATCATCAGGATGGTGAGGAGGGCGCCGAACCCGGTGGTGAGGCCAATACCGGCCAGCAGCATCTGCTCGGGCACGGTGTCGGCACGGCGGGCGAGGCTCGCGATCGCCAGGAGGGTCGCGAGGGCCCCGAGACTGCCGGCGCCGAGCAACGCCATCCGGTCCGGCGTTCCGAGGACGATGGTGACGGCAACGAGGCCGAGGGCGCCCCCGGAACTGATCCCGAGCACTTCGGGGCTCGCTAGGGGATTGCCGGTGAGCCGCTGCAGCAGGGTGCCGGCGATGGCCAGCATCGCGCCGGCCGCGAGCGAGGCGGCGATACGGGGCAGGCGCCAGGGAAGCAGTTCTTCGAGGCCAGCCCCGAGGCTCCAGTGCCAGCCGGCCGGGTCGCGGCCGAGGGTCAGCGCGACGAAGACGAGGAGGGCCAGCGACACCGCACCGGCCAGGATCAGGCGCCAGGGCCGCGTGAGCCGGGCCGAGGCGCCGCCCTCCGGGCGATGCAGCGCGCCGACGCCACGCAGGCGCGGCAGCAGCCAGAGCAGCATTGGCACGCCGACGAGGGAGGCCAGCGCCCCCGTCGGCACCTGTGCGATGGGGGCGAGCGCCAGGACCACGGAATCGGTGAGCCAGATCAGGGCGGCCCCGAGCAGGGGCGCGGCGATGAGACGGGCGCGCAGCGTGCGCGTGCCGGTGAGGCGGACCAGGATCGGCGCGGCGAACCCCACGAAACCGATGACGCCCACCCCCGCCACCACGAAGCCGCCGAGCGCCACCGCGACGGCCACGGCGAGGAACCGGACCCGGCCGAGGGAGAGCCCGAGGCTCTTCGCGTTCGCCTCGTCGAGGTCGAGCAATGCGAGCGGCCGCGCCATCAGCGCCACCAGAAGGACGGCGACCGCGAGGCGGGGCGCGAGATAGGCCGGCGCGCTCCAATCGTTCATGGCGAGCGAGCCCGCTCCCCAGACGAACAGGCCGAACAGCCGCTCCTGGTGCAGGATCACGAGGAGGGTCTGGATCGCCCCGCAATAGAGCTCGACCACGAGCCCGGCCAGCAGCAGCCCCAGGGGCGCGAAGCCCTTGGCACGCCCCAACGCGAAGACCGCCAGCACCGCCAGGGCGGAGCCGGTGAGCGCCACGGCCTCCCGGCCCTGCGAGAAGAGGCCGGGCGCGAACAGCGAGGCCAGGGCCAAGGCGAGCTGCGCCCCGGCCGAGATGCCGAGCGTCGAGGGCGAAGCGAGGGGATTGCGCAGCACTTGCTGCAGCACCAGCCCCGACAAAGCGAGGGCGGCGCCGGCGAGCCATGCGGTGACGATCCGCGGCAGCACGCTCTCATGCAGGATGACCTGCGCGATGTCGGTCCAGTCGGGACGCCACAAGGCTTTCAGCGCGAGGCCGAGCGGCATGTCGGCCGTGAGCGTGCGCAGGGTGAGGAGCCCGGCCACGAGGGCCACCGCGCCGATGAGGAGCCATGTTCCGCCGATCCGCGAGCGGCGCGGCGCGGGGGCGGCCAGGCCTAGTTCAGCCAAGTTTGGTTCAGCCGAGACCGATTCCCCCAAGCCCGATCCGGCCAGTTTCGCATCAGCCACGGGGGCAATTCCGCTTGGAGAGATCGGTCATCAGTTCGGCGAAGCGCGCGATGGCCGGCAGCCCACCGTAGAACCAGACCGGCGGCACGACATCGACATGGTGCTCGCGCACCGCCGGCAGCGTCTGCCAAAGCCGGCTTCCGGCCAACGCCTTGGCCGCATCCGACCGGATCGGCCCGACATGGACCATGCGGGCATCGGCCGGACCGGTGGCGAGCTGCTCGATCCCCACCGCCGTGAAGCCGGATGCGTTGCTGGCGCCGGTCCACGCATTCTCGATGCGGAGGCGGTCGAGCACGGTCTGGAACAGGCTGGTGCGGCCGTAGACCACGATGTTGCGGTGATCGACGATCCAGACGAGGTAGGTCGGGTGCCTCTCGGCCGGGCAGGCGCTCGCCGCCGCCGCGTCGAGAATCGCCTCGGTACGGGCCTCCAGGGCCTTGGCTTCATCGACGCGGCCGAGACGCAGAGCGATGCGCATGGTCTCCGCCTTCGCCCGCTCGTAGGGATCGCCCCCGGCATTGGCGATGGAGACCGCCTCCGTCGGGGCGATGCGCGACAGGAAGCTGCCCTGCGTCGCCACCTGGATCGGGTTGGCGAGGATGAGGTCCGGCTTGAGGCTCGCCAGCACTTCGAGGTTGGGCTCCACGACGAGGCCGAGATCCACCACGCCCTCGGGGAGCGCCGGCGACACCACGGTGCGGTTGTAGTTCTCGGGCTGCGTCACCGCGATCGGCACGATGCCGAGGCCGAGGAGGAGTTCCACGGCGCTCCAGTCCAGGGCCGCGACCCGCGGCTGGGCGGGCATCTTTTTCTCCGCGCCCGCGGGCAGACAGGCCAGCATGAGGAGGCAGGCCGCCAGACCGACAACGGCCCTTCTAGCGGACATCGACGGCAGCCAGGGCGAGATCGTCGGCCTTCCTTTTCGCCTCCGGCGCGAGGCTCGCATCCCGCAGGGCTGGCGTGAGTGCCGCAATGGCGGCGGTGGCGGCGAGGCAGAGGCCGCCACCCGCCGCCATGGCGATCCGCGCCGAGGCGAGATGGGCCGTCGTGCCCGCCTGCATCCCCCCCAGAGCCGGCCCGATCGTCTCCTCCAGCACCCACAGGCTCGACACCCGGCCCAGCATCGCGTCCGGCGTCGCGCGCTGGATCAGGGCCGCGCGCAGGATGCCGGCGAGGCTCGCGGCGGCGCCGAGAGTGGCGAGACAGAACAGGGCGGGAGCCATGCCCTCACTGAAGCCCAGCGCGATGCAGGCGCAGGCCCAGATCGCCACGCAGGCCACGAGCCAGCGCCCGGCGAACGGGCTCGCGCCGGCCCGTCCCGAGGCCAGGGCGCCGAAGAGCGCGCCGGCCGAGGGGGCGGCATAGAGCAGGCCGATGCTGTCGGGCCCTCCGCCGAGCCCATGCGTCGCGAGTTCGGGCAGCAGCACGTAGGGCACGGCGAAGACCAGGGCGACGAGATCGACGAGGAGCAGGCTCAGCACCAGGGGCGAGCGGGCGATATAGCGCAAGCCCCCCATGAAGCCGGCCTCGTCGGCGGCGAGCACGGGGAGGGGTGCCGCGGCGGACGGGCCGGCCAGCGGCGGCAGCGGCGGCAGGAACCCGAGCACGATCGGCGTGATGCCGGAGATGAGCGCGACGACGCCGTAGCACGCGACGAGCCCCGCGCCGGCGGTGATCGCCCCGGCGAGGAACGGCCCGGCAATGGCGCCCGCCTGCGCCGCCACGGCGGTGAGCGCGGCGGCCCCCGACAGGTGCTCGCGCCCGACGAGGGCCGGGGTCGCGGCCATGATCGCCGGCATGCCGAAGCCGAAGGTCGAGCCGCCGACTACGGCCGCCGCGTAGATCGGCCAGACCATCGGGGCCGCGAGGGCCGCGTTGGCCATGAGGATCAGGATGGTGAGGAGATGCGCCGTGCGCGACCAGACCATGACCGCGCGGCGGTCGTAGCTGTCGGCGAGCCAGCCGCCGACGATGAGCGCCAGCGCCATCGATCCCGCGACGGCCGCGTTGAGGAACGCCACCTGCAGCGACGACGCGGTCAGCGCGTACATCTGCAGGCTCACGGCGACGCCGAGCACCCCGAAGGCGAGGAACGAGGCAGCCCGCGCCGCATAGAGCAGCTGGAACCCGCGGCTCGCCCGCAGGGGAGACAGGTCGAGCATCATGGAATCATGCCGCCTCGGATGACGCTCTTTGACATCACGCTTCAATCCTCGTCCTTGGCGTCTTCGTCGGCGCCGCGCCGCCAATAGGCCACGGCGAGATGCTGGTCACGGGTGAGGCCACAGGTCTTGCGCCAATGCGCCCGCAGGGCCTTGAACGCATCGAATTCCGAGCCGGCCCAGGCGAAGACCGTGCGATCCTGCGGGAACGGGATTGCCCGGACCGCATCCGCCAGGAGCGTGGTCGTGCCGGGCGGTGCGCCGTTGCGGTGGAGCCAGCGCAGCTCCACCCCCTCGGGCCGGTCGAGCGCCTGCTCGTCGGCCGGCCCATCGACCTCGATCACCGCGACCCCGCCGACATGGCCCGGCAGCCGCCCGAGGATGCGGCCGATGGCCGGCAGGCCGGTCTCGTCGGCGGCGAGACAATACCACTCCGCCGCGCCGACGCTGCGGCCCCCGGGGCCGAGCAGCCCGACCACGTCCCCGACCTTGGCGCGTTTCGCGAAGGACGCGCCGGGACCGGCGTCGTGATGCATGACGAAGTCGATGTCGATCTCGCCCGCAGCCGCGTCGATGCGACGGATCGTATAGGTCCGCATGGAGGGCGCGCCGTCGCCCTGCGGCCAGACCGGGATGCCGTCGATTCCCGGCACGGGCCATTGCGGCGCATGGCCGGCGGGCGGAATGATGACATGCACATGCATGTCGAACGCGTCGTAGCGCGCCAGGTCCGCGCCGATGAAGGTGACCCTGCGCATATGCGGCGTGGGATCGACGATGCGCCGGACCGTCACCTCGCGCAGGCTCGGAATGGTCTCGTCGGCGCAGCCGTCGCCGGTCCAGACGATGGAGGCGTCCGTCGCGCCGGGAAGCTCCTGCAGATGCGAGGCGAGCATGAACTTGACGACGGCGAGGGAGGTCTCGTCGGCGGCCTCCGCCTTGAGGGCGAGCAGGCCTTCGGCGGCGACGAGGGTTCCGGTCCCGACATCGAAATCGACCCGGCCGCGTCCCGGCTCGTGAAGCACGGGGATGTCGTGTTCGAGGAAATGCTCGCACAGATCCGCGATGTAGCGCCCGGCATCGGCGAGGCGGACCTGGGCTTCGGAAGCCATGGCTATCACGAGATGTTCTCCACGAGAGCGGGGCGAGATGAGGCCGAGCCTCGATTTGATCGATGACCGTAAAGGGCTGAGCAACGCAAGGCAGCGCTTGAATATTCCGACACCTTCATCGGTTCAAACCACCATGTATAGTATGGATCTCGACCCGGATCATAAGCATGATACTCGGTCGTGTACTGGATTCACGCAATGCCCACAACCCAGGGGTGAGTCTGGGGCGATCGGGCTCTCCGCATCCCGGTGTCGGTGTGTCTTGAAGGCAGGGGATGGTGCGAGCCTGACGGAGCGCCGTTCGAACCGGGCAGGTAGAGATCCGGTCGACCTGCCATGTCGAGGTAAATCTTTCCAGTCGCATCTATATCCGGTACGGATTTTCATCATTCCATTTGCAAGGTAAATTCGTTCTCTACTAGGATATGGACAAACCGAAATGAAACCCCATATTCTTGGGCGTTCGCAGCCTGACTCGACCAATACTCTTGCCGCATAAAGCCTTATTCTTATGAGGCTCTTCTTGGAGAATGCATGACGGGAATCGCCTTTCGCGAGATGCTCGACGCCCATTGCCTGATGCAGTCGGGCTGTTACGTCTCGGATGTCGAAACCGCGCCCGATGGTGGACGCTACCTCTGGTCCGCCGCCATTCCGGAACCGGGCTTCAATGTCGGCGTGGAGACCACCGATCTGTCCTGGGTCCGGGCGGCTTCCGCGAAACGCGAACGCCTGCCGGCCCTTCTCGTCACCGAGGACCGGGACCGCGAGAGGCTCGGAACCCATCCCGACCTGCAGGCGGCCTTCCCGACGCGCTGGATGGTCCGCGATTGCAGGCAGGCGCAGACGCCGGTCATGCCGGGCGGGCTGACCCTCACGGCGGAGGCGAAGGCCGCGCCCAGCGAGGCGTATCTGTCGGTCTGTCGCGGCCTCTACGACGACGAGGGCGTGAACGCGATCGCCGAGGCGGTGTTCCTGCCGGTGCTGCGGGAGGCCCAGCCGGTCGAGGGCGTGGAGGCGCATCATCTCACGGTGAGCGAGGACGGCGTCCCGGTCGCCTGCGCCTCGCTCTACCGCTCGGGAGGCCTCGCGGGCCTCTACAATGTCGGCAGTCTCGCGAGCCGCCGCGGGCGCGGTCTCGGCGCCCTGGTCACGCGGGCGGCGATCGAGACGGCGAGACGAGAGGGCGCCGAGACGGTGATGCTGCAATGCGTGGCCGGCGGCCATGTGGAGCGGCTCTATGCCGGCCTCGGCTTCACCGTGGCGGCGAGCCCGACGCTGATGGTGTTCTCGCATGGCGACGCGTCCGCGGAATGACGCGATAGCGGTCTCGCCGCTCACAGCGAGGCCGCGAAACTGTCGTGGAACATCGTGGAATCCACGATCTCCCGGTGGGTGACGTCGGGGATCACGGTCACCTGTTCCACCCGGTTGGAGTAGCGCCCCCAATCCACATGGTTGAGGCCGCGCTCCACCGAGCGGCCGGCGAGCCAGACCCGGATCGGGCAATCGAACTTGTCCGCCCGGTAGCGGCGGTACAGCAGCGTGTTGTCGACGAAGGTCCAGAGTTCGTATTCCTTGCTGCCGACGCCCGGCCCGTCGAGGGGTAGCGGATCGGGGGCGGCCGCCACGTAGGCGAGGAACTGCTCGTGGAGTTCCGGGTCCATGCGCCGGAACAGGTCCTCCCAATCGGCCCGCATCGGCGAGCGCTCCAGCCAGGACGCGACGTTCTCCTGAAGGTGGCGGCGATGCTCCGGCGTCAGCACCGGCAGGGCGCCGACGGCGAAGCTCACATCGATGTCGCAGACGTCGAGCATGCCGACGAAGCCTAGGTCGACGCGCGAGCCCAGCATCCGCGCCGCCTCGTAGGCGAGGACGCCGCCCCAGGACCAGCCGAGCATGGTGCAGGGGCGTTCGGCGCTCTCCTTCTCGATGATTTCCGCGTAGCGCGCGGCGATGTCCTCCACCGAGACCACGCTCTTGCGCGCGTCGGTGAGGGAGTAGCAGACGAAGCCGGTGACCGGCTGGTCCGGCCCGAGGCGGCGGACCAGGGGCGCGTATTCGCGGGTGTTCACCATCAGGCCGGGGAAGCAATAGAGCATCGGCCGGTCGCCGGTCGCCCGCAGGCGCACCACCTGCGCGGTGCCGACCGCATTGGCGGTGAGCGCGGCGGCCAGGGTCTCGACGCTCTGGTTGTTGAAGATGTCGGCGATGGTCGGGCTGCGCTCCGGGAAGGCCGCGCCGAGGGCAGTGAGCACGCGCAGGGCAGTGAGCGAATTCGCCCCCGCCTCGAAGAAGTTCCGGTCGGGCGGGATGGCGGGGAGGCCGAGCGCCTTGGCCCAGATCTCGGCCACCACGGTCTCGGTAGGGGTGAGCGGGCGCGAAGGGCCGCTCATCGCCTCCGTCAGCGGCTCGGGCTCCGGCAGGGCCGCGCGGTCGAGCTTGCCGTTGGGCGTCAGCGGCAACCGATCCAGCGCCACGATCCGGCTCGGTACCATGTAGTCCGGCAAGCGTCGGGCGAGGTCGGCCCGGAGTGCCGTAGGGTCGAACTCCGCCCCGGCCGCAGTGACGACGTAGGCCACCAGCATCGGACCCGCCGGGCCCTGGCGCAGGCCCGCCGCCGCGCCGGCCACGATCTCCTGCGCCAGCAGCGCCGCCTCGACCTCGCCGAGTTCGATCCGGAACCCGCGCAGCTTCACCTGCGCATCGGCCCGGCCGAGATACTCCACCGTCCCGTCCGCCCGCCAGCGCGCCAGATCCCCGGTGCGGTAGAGCCGGCCGCCTTCCCGACCCGACAGGTCCGGGAACGGATCGGGGATGAACCGGTCCGCCGTCTGCCCGGCCTGGCCGAGATAGCCCCGCGCCAGAGCGTCACCGCCGAGATGCAGTTCCCCGGTGACGCCCACCGGCACCGGCTGCAAGGCCGCGTCGAGGATGTAGGCCCGGCGATCCCCCACCGCCCGGCCGATCGGCGCGTAGGCCCCCTCCACCGCGTCGCCGGCCCGGGCCCGCCAGACGAGGGGCGAGATCACCGTCTCGGTCGGGCCGTAGCCGTTGATCAGCAGGGTCGGGTCGAGCGCCCGGCCGATCAGGGCGAAGCTCTCCCGCGACAGGGCCTCGCCGCCGAAACTGTATGAGCGCCGGCTCGGGCGCGGGCCGCTGGCGGCCTCGAGCGCGAGCTGGTGCATGTAAGCGGTGGGGAAGCCCGCATGGGTGACGCCGTGGCGCTCCATGGCGTCCAGCGCCTCGCGCGGGGTCCACAGTCCGTCCGGCTTGAGCACGACGCAGCCGCCGAAGGCCAGCGGCACCATCCAGCGCTCCTGCGCCCCGTCGAAGCTCATCGACAGGACGTGGAGCTCGCGGGTCTGCCGGTTCGTGCCGTAGACCGCACCGGTGGCGCGCACGTGTCGGGCCAGGGGGCCGTGGGCCACGGCGACGCCCTTGGGCCGGCCGGTCGAGCCCGAGGTGTAGATGACGTAGGCGAGCTGGTCCGGATGAGCGATTCGCGGTGGCGCGGTCTCCGGCTCGGAGGCGAGGTCGAGGCTGGACGGGTCGAGCCGCGCGAGGCCGCCCGGACCGGCTCGGCTCAGCCCGTCGAGGGTGCTGCCTTGGGCCAGCAGCAGGCGGGCGCCGGCATCCTCGATGAGGGCGGCGAGGCGCGCCGTCGGCTGGGCCGGATCGAGGGGCAGGAAGGCGCCCCCGGCCCGGAGGATGGCGAGGAAGGCGGCGATCTGGTCGGGCCCGCGCGGCAGGGCGACGGCGACCACGGTCTCGGGGCCGATTCCCTCGCGGATCAACCGGTGGGCGAGACGGTTGGCGGCCCGGTCGAGCTCGCCGAACGTGGTGGTGCGTGGCCCGCAGACCACCGCCGGCGCGTCGGGCGCGGCGAAGGCCGCCTCGCCGATGAGTTCCGGCACCAGCGCCTCCGACAGCGGCATCCCGTCCGCGTAGGGCGCCGACAGATCCGACAGGGCCTCGAACGGAACCAAGGGCAACGCGTCAACACGGCGGCCGGGCTCCTCTACCGCACCGCGCAGAAGGGTGAGGAACCCGTCTCGCATCCGCTCCATCGTGTCCCGCTGGAACAGGTCGCGGGCATAGCCGAACGATCCGCGCAGCGCCCCGCGGGCTTCCGTCACCGTCTCCAGCACGAGATCGAACTGGACGTTGCCGGTCCCGCGTCCGAAGGGCGAGACCGTCAGGTCGCCGATCTCGAACCGTCCCGGCCCCTCGACGCGGTGGCTGTGCATCACCTGGACGACGGGGGTGTGGCTCACGGTCCGGCGGGTCTGGAGCGCTTCGACCAGTCGCTCGAAGGGCAGGTCCTGGTGGCCTTGAGCATCCACCATAGCGTCGCGCACGGCCCGCACATGGTCGAGGACGCTCGCGCCCGGATCGACGATGACCCGGATCGCCAGGGTGTTGACGAAGAGACCGACGAGCCCTTCCGTCTCCGGCCGGTTTCGATTAGCCACCGGGATGCCGATGCGCAGGTCCGCCTCGCCGGTATAGCGCCGGAGGACCAGGGACAGGATGGCGAGGAGGACCATGGCACTGGTTGCGCCGGCCTGCCGCGCCAGGGCTTCGAGCCCGGTCGCCACATCGGCATCGAGGGTGAAATCCACCGCCGCGCCCCGGAAACTCTGAACCGCCGGGCGGGGCCGGTCGGTGGGTAGCGGGATCACGGTCTCGGTGGCCCCGAGGCGCTCGCGCCACCAGGAGAGCTGGCGGTCGAGCTCGCCCGCCTCCAGCCAATCGCGCTGCCAGCGCGCGTAATCGGCATAGGCGATGGGCAGCGCGGGCAAGCCGGCGGCCTCGCCCGCCGCATAGACGCGCATCAGCTCGGCGAGCAGGATCTCCACCGAGCGACCGTCCGAGACGAGATGGTGCATCGTCAGGAGGAGGACGTGGCGCTCTGGCTCCATGCGGACCAGCACGGCTCTGAACAGGGGCGGTGCCGCCAGATCGAACGGTCGCCTGGCCTCCTCGCGGGACAGGGCGGCGAGGCGCTCCTCTGCGATATCGCGATCCGACGTCTCGAGCGAGACATGCCGCAGGCTCGCCGCGACCACCGCCAGGGTGACGGCCTCGACCCCGTTGCTCTCGCCGGCACGGAACCCCGTCCTCAGGGCCGGATGCCGCGCGACCAGGGCTTCGAAGGCCCGCGCCAGGGCATCGCCGTCGAGCGGTCCGACGAGGTCGAGCCCGCCCGCGATATGGAGCAGGGCGGCGTCGCCTCCCATCCGCCCGATGAGCCACAGCCGCTCCTGCGCATAGGACAGGGGCGCGACCCCCTCGGGGCCGGCATCCTCCTCCCGCGCGACGATCGGCAACCGGGCGAAATCGATGCCCCGGGAGGCCAGGGCGTCGAGGAAGACGCGGCGCTTGTCGGCGGAGAGCCGGCCGAAGCGGCGGCTGAGATCGGTCGCCTGGGGTGTGGCTTGGTCGGCGGGGCGGGCGGTCATTCAGGCCTCCAGATCGGCGAGGAGGGCATCCATGTCGGACAGGTCGTCCGCCTCGTCCCGTCCGTCGCCCGCCGTCTCGTTCGACGTCACCGCGAGGGCATAGCCGCGCAAGGTCGGCGCTTCGAACAGGGCGCGGATCGGTACGGTGACGCCGAGGCGCTGCTTCACCCGCATGGCGAGCTGTGCGGCGGTGAGGGAATGGCCGCCGAGGCCGAAGAAGTCGTCGTCGCGGCCGATTGCGTCCACTTCCAGCACCTCGCGCCAGATCTCCGCGAGGGCGACCTCCATCGCCCCCTCCGGCTCGGCCGAGGCTCGCGAAAGGGGCAGCGGCGTGGGCAGCGCGTGAAGGTCGAGCTTGCCGTTCGGCGTGAGGGGCAAGGACGGGACAGACACGATATGGGCCGGGACCATGTGGCTCGGTAGCCGGCGAAGTAGGGCCTCACGCAGGCTCGCCTCGTCCACCGGCGTGCCGGTGACATAGGCGACCAGCTGCTTGTCCCCCGCCGTTTCGCGAAGAACGATCGCGGCATCGGCGATACCGTCCTGCGCCCGCAGGGCGGCGGCGATCTCGCCCGTCTCGATCCGGAAACCGCGCAGCTTCACCTGTCCGTCGGCCCGCCCGAGATAGGCAAGCGTGCCGTCCGGTCGGCGTCGGGCGAGATCGCCGCTGCGATAGAGCCGTCCGCCAGGCGGACCGAACGGGTCCGGCACGAAGCGTTCGGCCGTCAGCGCGGCGCGCCCGAGATAGCCCTGGGCCAAGCCGGCACCGCCCACATGGATCTCGCCCGTCACCCCGTCGGGAACGGGATCGAGGGAATCGTCGAGGAGGTGCAGGGTCAGGTCGGGCAACGCCTCGCCGATGGGGCTGTCCGCCCTCTGCGCGTCGCCGGCGGCGAGAGGTCGGTAGGTCACGTGAACCGTCGTCTCGGTGATGCCGTACATGTTCACGAGACGCGGCACCGCATCGCCGAACCGGTCGAACCAGGGCTTCAGCCCGGCGACGTCGAGGGCCTCTCCGCCGAACACGACGTGGCGCAGGGCCAATCCCTGCGGTCGGGCGACGGCCGCCTGCATCAGCGGCCGGAAGGCGGAGGGGGTCTGGTTCAGCACCGTGACGCCCTCGTGGACGAGGAGATCGAGGAACGCATCCGCCGCTCGCGTCACCTCACGCGGCACCACGACGAGGCGCCCCCCATGGCAGAGCGCCCCGAAGATTTCCCAGACCGAGAAGTCGAACCCGTAGGCATGGAACAGGGTCCAGACATCGTCCTGGCCAAAGCCGAAATCAGCCTGCGTGGTGGTCAGCAGGCGCGCAGCGTTGGCATGGGTGACGACGACGCCCTTCGGCTGTCCGGTGGAGCCTGACGTGTAGATCACATAGGCCGGCTGATCGGGATGAGGCGCCGGCGGCAAGGGGGTGTCTCCGTCCTCGGTCGCTGCCGCTTCGTCGAGGAGGATCGGCTGGGGACCACCCTCGGGCAGGCTCGCGGCGAGGCCCATGGTGGTGAGCACGTGCCGGGCACCGGAATCAACGAGCATGAACTCGATACGCTCGGCCGGATAGCTCGGATCGAGGGGAACATATCCGGCTCCGCTCTTCAGGATCGCCAGGATCCCGACGATGAGGGAGATCGAGCGCTCTGCACAGAGCCCCACGAGATTACCGGGGCGCACGCCTTCACGGACAAGACGCCGGGCAAGACGCGTCGCTCTGGTCTCGATCTCCGCATAGGTCGCCCGCTCGCCCTCGAAGGTGACGGCCACCGCGTCCGGCCGCACCGTGGCGTGTTCCGCGATCCGCAGATGGATGGCGGGTTCGACCGGGGCCGTGCGGCTGTCGGCGGCCCGGCGTCGGGCCTGCTCGATCTCCTCCGGCAGGACGAGGGAGAGCGTATCCACGGGCGCGCCAGCCGCATCCATGACGGTGTCGAGGATGTGCAGCAGCTGCGCATTGAGGCGGTGGATATCGGCCGGGGAAATCCGGGCCTGATCCACGCTCCAGTTGAGGCGCGGCGCGCCGTCGAGAAGAAGCGACAGGGTCAACGGGACGTCGGTGGCCTCCAGCGTCGTCACCGGACCGAATTCCAGCCCGCCGAGGCTGCGGTCTCGGACGACGGCGTCGAGAGGATAATTCTCGACGACGAGCAGGCTATCGAAGAGCGGCTGTCCGCTCCGCCCGGCCCAGGTCTGGATATCAGCGAGGGAGGCGAGATCGTGGTCCCGCAGGGCCGCGGCCTCGCCCTGGAGCCGACGCAGCCAGTCCGAGACCGGACGCCGTCCGCCAAGTTCGACACAGCGCGGCACCGTATTGATGAACAGGCCGAGCACCTCGTGCATCCCGCCATCGTCAGGCGGACGGCCCGACCCGGTGATTCCGAACGCCACGCTCTTGCGTCCGGTGAACCGGCCCAGGGTGAGCGCCCATGCGGCTTCGAACACCGTGTTCAGGGTCACCTGCTCACGCCGGGCGAAGGCCTGCAAACGGTCGGCGCGGGCTTCGCCCAGGACCGTATCGATAGCGATGTGGCCGCTCGCCCCTGCCACGCCGGACAGAGCCGGGGCGATGAGGCTGGGTGCGTCCAGCGGGGCCAGGGCGTCACGCCAGAACCGCTCGTCGCCGCCGCGGTCGCGTGTCGAGAGCCGGGCGAGATGGTCGCGGAACAGGCGGGACGGCGGCGCGATCGTCTCGCCCGCATAGTCGCGGAGCACCTCGGAGATCAGGCGGGCATTGCTCCATCCGTCGAGGAGGAGGTGGTGGCAGGTCCAGATCAGCCGGTGCCGTCCCCGGCCGAAATCGACGATGAGGAGACGCATCAGCGGCGGCCGGGACAGGTCGAAGCCTTGGGCTCGCTCGGCCTCGGCGATCGCGGCGAGGTCCGTCTCGGTCGCGTCCGGCCGGTCGAGGCGCGTCACCGGCAGGTCCGCCGAGGCATGGACGACCTGCAAGGGAGCGTCGAATTCGTCCGTCCAGTGGAAGCTGGTGCGCAGGACGGGATGGCGCGCCACGCTCGCCCGCCACGCCGTCGCGAAGCGCTCGGGATCGAGGCCGCCCAGGGTCACGCTGAGTTGATTGACGTAGAGACCGGCCCCCGGAGCGGCGAGCGCGTGGAACAGGATCCCGCCCTGTGTCGGGGTCAGCGGGTAGAGGTCCTCGATCGTCCGCCAATCGAGGCCGAGGCCGTCGAGTTCGTCCTGGGTCAGGCCCGCGAGGGCGAAATCCGATGGGGTCGCGCCGCCGGCGGCCTCGTCATGGCCATGCACAGCGAGGGCATCGAATGCGAGCCTGAGGAGGTCGATCAGTCGTTCGATGGTCGGGCCGTCGAAACGGTCCCCGCCATAGCCGAGGCGCAGGGTGATCGCTCCCTGGCCCTGGTAGCTGTCGACTACGAGTTCCGAACCCAACGGAGCGGCGGGATCCGCCGACAACCGCATCGCCTCGGTGTCGAGCGAGAACAGGGGGCCCGCATCGATATCGGCGACGGTGCCGAGGTGATTGAAGGTCACCTCCGGCCATGGCAGCGCAGACAGGCGCTCACGTTCGGTCCGTGACCCGAGATAGCGCAGCAGCGACAAGTCCGTGCCGTCGCCGGGGAGCCGACGCAGGGTTTCTTTCGTCGCCTTCAGATCACGCGCGATGTCGCCCGAAACCGTCAGGCCGACCGGCACCAGGGTGGTGAACCAGCCGACGGTCCGGTCGAGGGGAATATCCGCCGCGTCGCCGTCCCGCCCATGGCGTTCGAGCGTCACGCCGAACGTGGGATGCTTCGTCCAGGCGGCGAGGGCCCGTGCCAAGCCTGACAGAAGCACCTCGTCGAGGCGCATCCGATAGGCTTTGCGCAGGCGATCGAGGCCGGCCACGACAGAAGAATCGAGGACCAGATGAGTCGCTCGTGCGTGACGCTGATCGCGTGGGGCATCGGGATGGTCGACGGGAAGCCGGGCGGCCGAGCCTGAGAGCGCGCTGATCCACGCCTCGGTCTCCGTCCGGATCTCCGCCGTATGGTCGCGCAAGCGGTGGGCCCAGGACTGGAACGGCGTCGCGGGCACGAGGGCCGCATCGCCTCGGTAGAGCAGGTCGAGGTCCGAGACGAGGATGCGCCAGGAGACGGCATCCACGACGAGGTGATGGGCAGTGAGCAGCAGGCGCTGGCGTCCGCCGGGAAGGTTTGCCAGCACAGCGGCGAAGACGCGCCCATCCGCGAGGTTGAGGCTGCGCTCGGCGGCGAGGAAGCAGGTCCGCGCCTCGTCATCGCTCTCCACTTCGACCACCGAAAGCGGATCGGCGAGGCGGGCCGGCGAGACCGGCTCCTGAAACCACGCGCCTTCCGCGTCACGACCGAAGGCGTAGCGCAACGCCTCGTGATGGGCGACGAGGGCCGTCAGCGCCTCTCCGAGACGGTCGGCATCGAGATTCACGCGGGCATCCAGCTCGACGGACTGGTTCCAGTGGTCGCGCTTCGGCATCGGTTGCTCGAAGAACCAATGCTGGATCGGCGTAAGGGGGGCGGGGCCTTCCGGCACGCGGATCGTGGCCGCCGGTCCTTCGACCAGCATGATGGCTTGGGCGAGTGCCGCCACGGTCTGATGCTCGAAGATCTGGCGCGGCGTCGCGGCAAAACCCGCTTCGCGCAGGCGGGCGACGATCTGCAGGCTGAGGATGGAATCGCCGCCCGCCTCAAAGAAATTCCGGTCGGGCGGGATGGCGGAGAGGCCGAGCGCCTTGGCCCAGATGTCGGCCACCACGGTCTCGGTGGCGGTGAGCGGACGCGAGGGGCCGCTTAGCCCCTCCGCCAGCGGCGCGGGCTCCGGCAGGGCCGCACGGTCGAGCTTGCCGTTGGGCGTCAGCGGCAACCGATCCAGCGCCACGATCCGGCTCGGTACCATGTAGTCCGGCAAGCGTCGGGCGAGGTCGGCCCGGAGTGCCGTAGGGTCGAACTCCGCCCCGGCCGCAGTGACGACGTAGGCCACCAGCATCGGACCCGCCGGGCCCTGGCGCAGGCCCGCCGCCGCGCCGGCCACGATCTCCTGCGCCAGCAGCGCCGCCTCGACCTCGCCGAGTTCGATCCGGAACCCGCGCAGCTTCACCTGCGCATCGGCCCGGCCGAGATACTCCACCGTCCCGTCCGCCCGCCAGCGCGCCAGATCCCCGGTGCGGTAGAGCCGGCCGCCTTCCCGACCCGACAGGTCCGGGAACGGATCGGGGATGAACCGGTCCGCCGTCTGCCCGGCCTGGCCGAGATAGCCCCGCGCCAGAGCGTCACCGCCGAGATGCAGTTCCCCGGTGACGCCCACCGGCACCGGCTGCAAGGCCGCGTCGAGGATGTAGGCCCGGCGATCCCCCACCGCCCGGCCGATCGGCGCGTAGGCCCCCTCCACCGCGTCGCCGGCCCGCGCCCGCCAGACCAGCGGCGAGATCACCGTCTCGGTCGGGCCGTAGCCGTTGATCAGCAGGGTCGGGTCGAGCGCCCGGCCGATCAGGGCGAAGCTCTCGCGTGACAGGGCCTCGCCGCCGAAACTGTACGAGCGCCGGCTCGGGCGCGGGCCGCTGGCGGCCTCCAGCGCGAGCTGGTGCATGTAGGCGGTGGGGAAGCCGGCATGGGTCACGCCGTGACGCTCCATGGCGTCCAGCGCCTCGCGCGGGGTCCATAATCCGTCCGGCTTGAGCACGACGCAGCCGCCGAAGGCCAGCGGCACCATCCAGCGCTCCTGCGCCCCGTCGAAGCTCATCGACAGGACATGGAGCTCGCGCGTCTCCCGGCCCGTGCCGTAGACCGCCCCGGTGGCGCGCACGTGCCGGGCCAGGGGGCCGTGGGCCACGGCGACGCCCTTGGGCCGGCCGGTCGAGCCCGAGGTGTAGATGACGTAGGCGAGCTGGCCCGGATGAGCGGTACGCGGTGGCGCGGTCTCCGGCTCGGAGGCGAGGTCGAGGCTGGACGGGTCGAGCTGCGCGAGGCCGCCCGGACCGGCTCGGCTCAGCCCGTCGAGGGTGCCGGCTTGTGCCAGCAACAGGCGGGCGCCGGCATCCTCGACGAGGGCGGCGAGGCGCGCCGTCGGCTGGGCCGGATCGAGGGGCAGGAAGGCGCCCCCGGCCCGGAGGATGGCGAGGAAAGCGGCGATCTGGTCGGGCCCGCGCGGCAGGGCGACGGCGACCACGGTCTCGGGGCCGATTCCCTCGCGGATCAACCGGTGGGCGAGACGGTTGGCGGCCCGGTCGAGCTCGCCGAACGTGGTGGTGCGCGGCCCGCAGACCACCGCCGGCGCGTCCGGCGCGGCGAAGGCCGCCTCGCCGATGAGTTCCGGCACCAGCGCCTCCGACAGCGGCATCCCGTCCGCGTAGGGCGCCGACAGATCCGACAGGGCCTCGAACGGAACCAGAGGCAATGCGTCAGCGCGCTCGGCTAGGCTACCGGTGAGGCCGTCGAGGAGGGCGAGATAGCCGTGCTCGAACCGGGCCATGGTATCGCCATCGAACAGGGCCTCGGAATAGGCGAAGGTGGCGGCCAGGCTGCCGGCTTTCTCCGCCACTTCCAAGACGAGATCGTAGGCAGGCGTGCCGGTATCCTGGCCGAACGCTTCCAGCGTGAGGCCGCCGGCCGTACCGAACGCCCCCAAAGCCGCCGGCTGCTGACTGATCATGACGCGGGCGAGCGGTGCGCGACCTGGAACACGCTCCGGCTGAAGGGCTTCCACCAGACGCTCGAAGGGCAGGTCCTGATGGGCCAGGGCATCGGTGAGCGAGGCCCAGGTCCGGCTCACGACCTCGCGACCCGGCAGGACCGGATCGATGGTCACCGGCAGCACCAGCGTATTCACGAAGACGCCCACGAGATTCTCGACGCCGGGCAGGTGGCGACCCGCCACCGGCATCGCGATGCGCAGGTGCCGCGTGTCGCCGTAGCGGTAAAGGAACAGCGCGAAGGCGCTGAGCAGGATCGCGAAGGGCGACGTGCCAGTTTCCGCCGTGAGGGCGGTGACTTGGCGGGTCAGGCCGTCACCGATCTCGAAGCCGTGCCGGCGGACACCATCGGGCTGCCCTGCGGGCCTGCGCCGGTCGGTAAGGGACAGGGCGGGTTCCGCGTCGCCGAGGCGGTCGCGCCACCAGGACAGATCGGCCTCCATCGCTTCGGCCTGGGCCTCACCCCTCTGCCAGAATGCGATATCGGCCGGTTGGATCGCTAGGGCGGCCAGATCGGCCGATCGTCCTTCGACTTCCGCCGCGTACAGGGCGGGCCATTCACGCAGGATCACCGTCATGGACCAGCCGTCGGCCACGATGTGATGCAGGGTGATGAGGAGGACGTGATGCGTCTCGTCGAGCTGGACCAGGGTGAAGCGCGCCAGGGGGCCGCCGCATCGCGCGAAGGGCCGTTCGGCCTCCTCGCGACAGAGTTCGGCGAAGCGCTTTTCGCAGGATTGCAGAGGGATCGTCGAGAGATCGAAGTCGGCTAAATCTATCTTGTAGCCGGCTTCTATCCTTTGTTCTCCGCGACCATCGGGTCTGCGAGAGAGCCGCGTCCGGAAGGCGTCGTGGCGCGCCGTGAGGGCATCGAGGCTGCGCGTCAGGGCATCGCGGTCGAGGGAGCCGCGCAGATGAATACCGCCTGCGATATGATGAGTTTCGTCGTCGCCGAACTCGGCCTCGAACCACAGCCGCTCCTGCGCCAGGGACAAGGGAAGCGCTACCTCCCGCGATGCGGGCTTGATCAGGAGGGCTTTCCGGCCCGCCGCGATTTCGGCTTCCACCGCGCCGGCGAACGCCCCGAGCCGGGGATGAGCGAACAGAACCTGTGGGGGAACTGCGACGCCGAGCGCGGTGCGAAGCTCGGCGAGCATCCGTATGGCCGCGATCGAGTTGCCGCCGAGGGCGAAGAAGTGGCTGTCGCGGGTCACGTCGCTGCGGTCGAGAAGCGCGGACCAGATCGCGGCGAGGCGCAACTCCAACTCGGTCATGGTTGTATCGGGGCGGGGGTTCGGTGCCTCCTCTCCGTCGACTCGGCGGCCATCCTCCACCACCGCATAGGCGTCGAGGGAGCCTGCCTGCCACCCGCGCCGCGCGGCGCCCCGCTGGATCTTCCCGCTGGATGTGCGCGGCAGGCCGCCTGGATTGAGGAGAACGACGACACGCGCGGTCTCGAGGAAGGCATCGGCGACCGCCTCGGACACCAGGGCGGCCAGCGCCTCGGGCGCGGTGAGCTTCTGGACGGTGCGCGAGACCTCCACCGCGACGCCGATGCCTTCACGCCCATCCCGCTCGATGGCGAAGGCGGCGATGCGTCCCTGGCGCAGGATGTCGACATTCCGCTCGACGACCCGCTCCACATCTTGCGGGTAGACGTTCTGACCGCGCAGGATGATGAGATCCTTCTCGCGCCCGACGAGAAACAGCCGGCCCCCATGCAGGAAGCCGAGGTCTCCCGTCCTGAGGCTCCGGATACCGTCCCGCTCGACGAGGGCGGCATCGGTGGCGTCCTGGTTGCGCCAATAGCCCTGGGCGAGGCTTGGGCCGGATGCCACGACCTCGCCGATCGCCCCATCCGGCAGGCAGGACCCGTCAGGTCCGGCGATATGAATCGGATGGTCGGGCTGCGCGAAACCGCAATCGACCAGCCGAGTGCCCTCCTCTGCCGCCACGGCGCGGCCTTCCGCGAGAATGGCCGGGTCGAGGTCAAGACTGCGCATACCCTCGCCCCGCTGGCCCGCGGTGAGGAAGAGCGTCGCCTCCGCCAGACCGTAGGACGGCCTCAGCGCACGGGGATCGAAGCCGGCGGGCGCGAAGCGTTCCGCGAACTCGACCATGGTGGAGGCGCGGACCATTTCTGACCCGGAGAAGGCGATCTGCCAGCTCGACAGGTCGAGACGCGCCGCCGTCTCGTCGTCGACCCTGTCCTGGCATAGGCGGAACGCGAAATCGGGTCCGCCGCTGACCGTCCCCCGAAAGCGGTGGATGGCCTCCAGCCAGCGTGCCGGTCGTCCGAGGAAATGCTTGGGCGACATGAGGACGCCCAGGATACCCGCGTAGATCGGCTGCAGCATGCCGCCGATCAGCCCCATGTCATGGTAGAGCGGCAGCCAGCTCACCATGACGTCGTCGGGGCGGAGATCGAACCCGACCCGGATCAGGTGTTCGTTGGCGACGAGATTGCCGTGGCTCACGACCACGCCCTTCGGCACCGCCGTCGAGCCCGACGTGTATTGCAGGAAGGCCACCGCCTCCGGTGCCGGCGTGGCAACGAGCCAGTCGGCGCCCTCCCCCTCGGCAAGGTCGTCTGGGGTGATGTCCTCCACCGGAAGGACCGCCCCTGGCTGGCCCGAAGCCGCGAGCATGTCGCGGACGGACTCCGCGTCGCCGCGATGGACGAGGACGATCGCGGGCTCGGAATCCGCGATGATGGCGGCGATCCGGGCCTGATGTTGCGCCCGGCGCGGCTCCGGCGGGAAGACCGGGACGGCAATGAGGCCGGCCTCGAGGCAGCCGAAGAAACCCGCGACATAGTCGAGGCCGGTATCGAGTAGCAGGCAGACCCGATCGCCGGGGCTCGCCGATCGCCGCAGCCGGGCGGCGATGGCCCGCGCGCGCCCGGCGAGCTCCGCATAGGTGACGGTGATCTCGCCCGACCGGGGGTCGTCGAGGAAATGAAGGGCCGGGACGGTGCCGTGGTTCCTCTCGAGCCAACGCAGGTGGCTGACGAGGTCTGATGCGGGCGGGACCGCCAGCGGCGCGCGCGGAAGACCGTCGATCATCGGATGTCCTGGAAGTGTCATCGGAACGGGGGGCGGAACGCTCAGGCTCTGGCGTCGCCGTTGAGGGAGCGGCGCAGGCTGAGCGGCCGCATGTCGGTCCAGACCGTCTCGATATGGGCGAGGCACGAGGCACGTGGCCCGGAGAAGCCGGTGGCACGCCACCCGGCCGGGACGGCGCGGTGGGCGGGCCAGACCGAGTATTGCTCCTCCCCGTTGATCACGACGAGGAACGTCGCTTCGCTGTCGTCGATAGCCATGGCGTCGTGCTCCGCGAATGGGCCGGTGTCGAAGCCCAAGACGGTGGCGGACGGCCGAAATTTAAGCCGCGGCGCAACTATTTTCGCGGCGGCTCCTAAATCCCTCCCCCGCCCGAACGTCCCTTAGCCTGACAGTTGCCGGCGGATCGTGAGGTCCGCTCGGCGCGGACATCTCGGCGCAGGAATGGAGGTTCGGTGATGACGGAATCCTACGACCCCTCGGACACCTCATATTCCCTGCGCGACACTTTCCGGGGTTCGCAGGGCGGGCGCTGGGACGACGACGAAGCACCGGCCTACGACGGGGTCGGCGTCGGCTTCGGCCCGTCGAACCTGGCGCTCGCCATCGCCCTCGACGAGGCGGGACGGCAGCAGGGCCGCCAACCGCGCGTGCGCTTTCTGGAGCGCCAGGACGAGTTTGTCTGGCATGGCGGGATGCTTCTGCCCGATAGCGGGATGCAGATCTCCTTCCTGAAGGATCTCGTCACCCTGCGCGATCCGACGAGTCCCTACACCTTCATCAACTACCTGCATGTCCACGGCCGGCTAATCGACTACATCAACCGCAAGTCGTTCTTCCCGAGCCGGATCGAGTTCAACGACTATCTGCGCTGGGTCGCGGGGCATTTCGCCGATCGCTGCGATTACGGCGATACGGTGCTGGCCATCGAGCCGGAGGGACGCGGCGATACCATCCGCCACCTGCTGGTCCATTCGCGCAAGGCCGATGGCCGCGAGCAGAGGCGGCGTACCCGCGCCGTCATCCTCGCCACCGGGGGCGAGCCGCGCATCCTGCCGGTCTTCGAGGAGTTGCAGAGCAGCGCCCGGGTGTTCCACTCCTCGCGCTACCTGTCGCGGATCGACGGTGTTCCCCTGCCGGAGGCTTCCACGCGCCGGCCGCGCATCGCCGTCATCGGCGCGGGCCAGACGGCGGCGGAGCTGTTCCTCGACCTGCAGAGCCGTATCCCCGACGCGGACATCGCCATGATCTTCCGCGGCCAGGCGCTGAAGCCCGCCGATGACAGCCCTTTCGTCAACGAGATCTTCAACCCGGACTTCACCGACTTCGTCTATGGCCAGCCCGAGGCCCATCGCCGGGCCATCATCGACGAGTT
This sequence comes from Methylobacterium sp. CM6241, assembly GCF_054817845.1. Taxonomy (NCBI): domain Bacteria; kingdom Pseudomonadati; phylum Pseudomonadota; class Alphaproteobacteria; order Hyphomicrobiales; family Methylobacteriaceae; genus Methylobacterium; species Methylobacterium sp. CM6241. Next base: position 1,188,908 of record NZ_CM139246.1, on the reverse strand, counting down.
CCGCGGCACCAATTACTCGGTGATCGACACCGACCTGCTGACGCGGATCTTCGATCTCCTCTACCAGCAGAAGGTCAGCGGCGAGCATCGCCATGCCCTGCGGCCGAGGACCACCGTGGTCGGGGCCTCGGAGCAGGCCGACGAGATCGTCCTCGAAACCCTGGACGCCGCCACCGGCCTCACGACGCGGGAATCCTACGACACCGTGATTCTCGCCACGGGGTACCGCCGCGACCGTCTGGAGACCATGATGCCGGCCCTCACGCCGCATCTCACCGACGGCGCCATCGGACGCGACTACCGCCTCGCCACCCGGCCCGGCTTCGAGCCCGCCATCTACGTCCAGGGTTTCAGCGAGCCGACCCACGGTCTGAGCGATACCCTCTTGTCCATCCTGGTCATGCGGGGGCATGAGATCGCCCAATCGCTCCTCGCCGACCGGCAGAGGGCCGGTGCGCGGGCCTGACGCGGCCCTCGATCCCACCATCATGGCGGCGTTGCAGCGTCGAACGGGCGAACGATGTCCTTGAGCCGAGCCGATGCGGGAGCGAGACGCGAGCCGAGTCCGGACGATGCGGACTACAGCCTCGACGGGGTCACGTTTTCCGTTCCGGGACGCGTGCTGCTGCACCCACTGAGCCTCGTTATCCCCACCGGGCGGGTCATCGGCCTCATCGGCCATAACGGCTCGGGCAAGTCGACCCTGATCAAGCTGCTGGCCCGCCAGCAGGCCCCGAGCGCCGGACGTCTCCTGTTCAAGGGCGCATCGATCGAGAGTCTGGGAGACCGCGCCTTCGCCCGCGAGGTCGCCTACCTGCCGCAGGCGACGCCGCAGGCGCCCGGCATGCTGGTCAAGGAGCTCGTCGCCATGGGCCGCTATCCCTGGCACGGGGCGTTGGGCCGACTGGGCTCGACCGACCGGGACGCCATCGCCGAGGCGATGCGGCTCACCAAGGTGACCCCCTTCGCCGAGCGCATGGTGGACAGCCTCTCCGGCGGCGAGCGTCAGCGCGTCTGGCTCGCCATGCTGGTGGCGCAGAATGCCCGCTGCCTGCTTCTCGACGAGCCCATCGCCGCCCTCGACATCGCCCACCAGATCGAGGTGCTCTCCCTCGTGCGTCACCTGTCCCAGGAGCGGGGCCTCACCGTCATCGTGGTCTTGCACGACGTGAACATGGCGGCCCGCACCTGCGACGACCTCATCGCGCTCCATGGCGGACGCCTCATCGCGCGCGGCACCCCGGCCGAGATCGTGACGCCGGAGGGGCTGGAGGCGATCTACGGGGTGCGCATGGGGGTCTTCCCCCACCCCCGGACGGGGATGGCCCTGAGCTACCTCGACTGAGGCCGGCCCGAACCCGCATCGCGCTTCAGGCGTTGCCCCGTCAGATCAGGGAGCGACGCATGTCCGAGACGACGAAACCGCCCGAACCGACCAAGGTGAACGAGGATCTGGCCGCATCCTCCTACGACCGATCGCGCGGCGGCGGCTCCGGCAAGCCCGAGCAGAACAGCGCCGCGACCGGGCCGAAGGATACGGTCAGCGGAACCGTCCGGGAAACGCCGGACGATCCGAGCGACCGCCCCGGCACCGAAGCTGAGGAAGCCGCCCGATGAGCATGGATGGATCCACGCCCGAGGCGCCCACCACGGTGTCGCTGAAGGAGCCCCGGGACAAGGCCTATTGGGCCCGTTACTTCCAGACCCCGAGCGAGGAGGTGGAGGCGGCCGTGGCAGAGGTCGGCCACGATCCGGCGAAGGTCGCCGAACGGCTCGGAAAGCCGTGGCCGTTCGAAGCCAGCGGCATCGTGTGAGGGAATCCCCTTGAGCGGGAGCGGCGGGAGGCTGACGTGTCGCCCCCACTTAACTTGCAGACGAGGCGTGGCTCCGGTCCCGCCTCGCTTTGGCGGCACCCGCATCTTCCGGCGGGGGCCGATTTCTCTATATGCCTGACCGTAAGACCGCGTCTCTCCGTTCGAAAGGAACGCCGCTTTGGTCTCGAGACTGACTGCCCTCGCGTTGATGACCCTGCTGCCCGTCGCGGCACTTGCCGCGGACCGGACGGTGACGATCGTCGGAGGGCAGGTCAGCGCGCCGGTGGGCCTGACCGTACAGGTGAAATCCGTCACTTTGGGTGAGGACGCCACGACGGTCCGTCTGCTGGCGAGCTTCGACAGTCACAAGACGACCTTCGTCAACATGAACGACCGGCAGAATGCCTATCTCGCCTGGGGCGACGGGGCGGAGCAGCGCCTCCACCTTCGCCAGATCGCCGACAACAAGTGGATGCGCGTTCTCAACGGCCGGACCATGGAGGGCGATCTCGTTTTCCCCGGCGCCCTGCCCTCCGACGCGAGCCGGCTGACGCTGGTCTTCAACCCCGGCCGGTCCGGCGACGACATCAACGCGCCCGGCATCACCGTTCCGCTGGCTCTGACCCCGTGAGAGGGGCGGTACTTTTGGCGGCGATCCTGGCAGTGCCCGGGCTCGCTCCGGAGGGACATGCGTCGAGCTACACCGTGACGGCGGGCGGAGCCGCGATCGGCGAGGCTCCCTCCCGGTTCGCCGAGATCGGCCTCCCCGCCTCGCATTGGGAGGAGAAGCCCCAACCGAGCGCTGCGGCCAGTGCGGGCGGCGCTTCCTCCTTCGGGGCGAAGGGCATGACGTCCGAGGCGCGTCTGAAGACGGAGGCCAACCTCTCCGCCCTCGGCGCCCGGCGGGAGGGCGCGGCCATCCTGGTGGAACTGCCGAGCGACGTCCTGTTTGACTTCGACAAGTCCCTGATCCGCGCCGAAGCCCGCCCGGCCCTGGTCCGGCTCTCAGAGGTTCTCGTGGCCATGCCCAAGGCCCGTATGGCCATCACCGGCCACACCGACGCAATGGGCTCGGACGCCTACAATCAGGCCCTGTCGGAGCGCCGGGCGGTCTCCGTCCGCGCTTGGCTGGTGGGGCGCGGCATCGCCGCCGGGCGGCTGTCGGCGGCGGGCAAGGGCGAAACCATGCCGGTCGCGCCCAACGCCAATCCCGATGGTCGCGACGACCCCGCCGGACGGCAGCGGAACCGCCGCGTCGCGTTCCTCATCGCGCCCGATGGATAGACGGAGAACGACCGACCGGAAATGTCCACCCGGATCGTCGGGGACCACGACCTCCCGATAGCCTCGTCCCGCTTACCGAACGGCAGGCGCTTCCAGCCGTCCGGCTGCGCGCTCATCGCTTCCTCACCGGCGGCACGCCCGCCTGCTTCAGGTCGGCGAGGCATCCGCGCATGACCCGCATCATCTCCGCCTCCGTTTCGGCCGAAACGCCCATGGGCCGGAGGGCGGGACTGGCATTTTCGGACCAATCGACCCGTGTGCAGGAGAGGAAGAGATGCCGAAAGTGCCGGCTGCACCCGCGCTCCGCCAGGGTGCGCAGGGCCGGCGGGTCGACGTCCCGCACGATCTCCTCGACGCTCCCGAACGCCCCGGAGGTGAGCGGCCGGTCCCGCCGCTTCCACTGGCCTGTTCGATGCTCGACGAGGCCGTTCACGCACTCGTCCGCCAGACTCGTCGGCGGCCGGACCAGGAGTTCGTCGAAGGCGCAGGCGGGCGAGGATATCGCCAGCGACAGGGCGAGCAGACGCATCAGCATCGCGATCGGCCCCGAACGGGTCCGAGACGGCGCTGGGGAGGTCGCGGATGTCGACCCATTCTGCGGGCTCCTCGGGCTCGGGGCATGACCGATCCTGCCGGGACGGACGACGCTCTTCAATCCGGCGGAGCGACGGTGGCCGAGCCCGGCCGGGTGTCCCCCTCCTGTCCGATCAACGCTTGGGTCCTGCCCCTCAGGGCCTGGAGGCTCCGATAGCCGACCGAGGCGGCGACGTGGCGTGCCGCCCGGCCATCGGCCGCGAGGGCCAGGGCCCGCACGATCCTGGCCCTCGCGCGCCACTGCCCGAAGCTGAGGCCCGTTTCCCGGCGAAACCCGCGCGTCAGGGTCCGGCGGCTCACGCCGGCCCGGTCGGCCCAGGCGTCGAGACCGAGCGCCAAGGCGGGATCGTCGATCAACCCGAGGCAGATCCGCCGGAGGCGGGCATCCTACGGCAAGGGCAGGGTCAGCCGGGTTTCCGGGGCGCGTCTGGTCTCGTCGAGCACCAGGGCGGCCAGATGCCCGCCCCGACCCGTCTCGTCATACAGAACGGGCTCGCCTGTCAGGGCCACCAGGGCGGCGGCGAGAAGCGGCGAGACCTCGATGACGCGCGCCCGTTCGGTGAAGCCGGCAATCGCCTCGACGGCCAGATAGGCCGAGCACATGGCGACGTCGCCATGCATGACGACCGCATGGGGGAGGCGCGGTGGGATCCACAGGGCATGGCCCTCCGGCACCACCCAGGTCCCGTCCTCGGCGGTCGCCATCATCAATCCGGCGGTGGCGTAGAGCAGCTGCGCCCGCTTGTGGGAGTGCCGCTCCGTGCGGCTGCCGGCCACGAAGGTCTTGGGCATCACCGCGACGGCGCGCGGCACGTCCTGATAATCCTCGGCCCTGATGGAGCGCATGGTTTCCCCGTCGGCGCGGTTTGCCTTGGCGTCGTTTGCCTTGGCCCGATCGCGTACACCTTCGGCCCGACAGCGTTCAACGGGTCAGCTAGAGCGGGGCCTGCCTGCGGAGATCCTCTATCGATGGACGCCGAAACCCTGTCCCGCCGCACCCTGCGCTTCGTCAACGTGGCGCATGCCCTCGATCACTTCGTGCTGCTGATCTACCCGACGGCCGTGATCGCCATTGCGGCGCAGACCGGGCTTTCCTATGGGGAGCTCATCGCGCTCGCCACCGGGGCCTTCGTGGCCTTCGGCCTCTGTGCGCTGCCGATGGGCTGGCTCGCCGACCGGTTCGGACGGCGAAACCTCCTGGCGGTGTTCTTCTTCGGCTACGGCCTGTCGTGCCTCGGGGTCGCGAGCGCCGCCAGCCCGACGGCCTTCGCCCTGTGGCTCTGCATGCTCGGGCTGGCCTCGGCGATCTATCACCCGGTCGGCTCGACCATGCTGGTCTCTCACTCGCGCCGCCTCGGGCGGGACCTCGGCGTCAACGGCGTCTGGGGCAATGTCGGCGCCGCGACGGCCTCGGGTGTCACGGCTCTGCTGGCGACGGGGTTCGGCTGGCAGGCGGCCTTCGTGGTGCCGGGCCTGGTCTGCCTGGCCTGCGGAGCGGCTTTCCTGGCGATGGTCCCCGGCGACGGCGAGGGCGCGCAGGGCAAGGAAGGGGGCAAGGCGGTGCTCGCGGTGTCCCGCCCCATCCCCCTCCTCGTGGTTTTCGCCTGCGCCATCGTGGCCGGCGGGATGACCTTCAACATCACCACCATCGCCCTGCCGAAGGTGGTGGACGAGCGCGTCGGCGAGGGGCTGCCCCTCGCGCTGATCGGCTCCGTGGCCACCCTGGTCTTCATGGTGGGAGCCCTGACCCAGCTCCTCATGGGGCGACTGATCGACCGTTACAGCCTGCCGGCGCTGTTTCTCGGCCTGTCGGTGCTGCAGCCGCTGGGCCTCGGAATCGCCGCCCTGAGCACCGGCGTCCCGCTCCTCGCCGGGCTCGTCCTGACCATGGCCGCGCTCTACGGGCAGGTGGTGATCAACGACGCGATGGTGGCCCGCTACGTGCCGCCGCTCTACCGCGCGCGGGCCTACAGCGTGCGCTATTTCCTCGGTTTCACCGTGAGCGGGTTCGTGGTGCCGCTGATCGCCCTGCTGCACGAGAGGGGCGGGTTCGGGCTCGTGCTCGGGATCGCGGCGGCGTGCGGCGGCGTCATCGTCGCCTCGGCGGTCGGCTTCTTCGGCCTCACGGGGAAAGACCGCTCCCGCCCCCTCGCGCCGGCGGAATGAGGCGGGGCCAACCGCCACGCGACCGGCCTTCGCACCGCCATCGGACGGGGTCATCGCGAAACCTGAGCGAACGTCCTATTCCGGTCGCGCCAGCGGGAGCGATGCCATGCAGAAGCGCTACGAGATTTTCGCCGACTACCACCAGTTCTATCTCTGGGATCACGGCGAGATGCCCGACGCGGCGCTGGATTACAGCGAGGACGACCTCCAGCGGAGGGTCAAGACGGCGCCGTTCCTCGTGGTCATCCAGCCCGAGCGCAACATGTCCGTGCCGGTGGAGCTCGACATCCTCGACGGGCCGCGCGACGAGGCCCTCGACCTCTGGGACCACGTGGTGGAGGCGAGCCTCGACCTGCCCTCGGGCCGGCTCGAAATCCACGAATGCACGGGCGGGTCGATCGACATCTTGTCCGTGGCCCCCGGCACCTACCGCGTCCGCGCCTGTTTCGGCGGCCTTACCACCCTCACCGACGACCGCCTGGACGGCGAGGACCATTACCGCCTCGTCCTGTGGCCGGCCCCTGCCGCCCCGCTCGCGGTGCTCAAACAATTTGCCGGCGCCCGCTGAGAGCCCGGCCCCACCGTTCGCAGATCGCGCGAGATGCGCGGCTCTGCCCTCCTCCCCCTTGTGGCAGGGCGACCGCATATGCCGATTTGCCTGTCAGAAACCCGCTGGCACCACCCCGTCATCCCGGGTCCGCGCAGCGGAGCCCGGGATCCAGAAACACAAGTGGTGCAGGACTTTACACTGTCAGCGGCTCTGGATTGCACGCCTCCGGCGCGGTCCTCCGGGTCCGGGCTCGCCTGTGGCGACCCGGAATGACGGCGTGGTGTCATATGCGATCGCCCTGCCCTTGTGGGGAGGAGTTGGAGGTGGGGGTGGTCGGGCGACCCTCCTGCTGCTTCGGAGGCTGGCGGAGCCACCCCCACTCCTAGCCTCTCTCCACAAGGGGGAGAGGGACGCGCTCTGCCTGCACGAGCAGATGTGAGAACCCAGCAGCCCCGCGCTGCCCGCGAGAGGTCCGAAGCCCGACCCCTCACACCGCGAAAAAAATCGACACCACCCCGGAACCACATCCCACCATCGGCGTTATGCGCGTGCGAGGCCCGGATGGGCTCGCATTCTGGCGCCGGACACGGTGTCCGGCGCGCTTTGTCATCACGTTGCTCTTCAGGAGGATGTGGTCATGAGGACTTTGGATTTCGCACCGCTCTATCGCTCGACCGTCGGCTTCGACCGCATGATCTCGCTGCTCGACCAGGCGACCCGGATCGAGCCGTCGACCACCTGGCCGCCCTACAATATCGAGAAGGTGGCCGACGATGCCTATCGCATCACCATGGCGGTGGCGGGCTTCACCCCGGATGAGATCGACCTGACGCAGCACGACACCGTGCTTCAGGTGACGGGCCAGAAGGGGGGCCAGGACGGAGAGCGCGCCTATCTCCATCGCGGGATCGCGACGCGCCCGTTCCGGCAGACCTTCAACCTCGCCGACCACGTGAAGGTCACCGGAGCCAGCCTCGACAACGGGCTGCTGACCGTGGACCTCGTGCGCGAGGTGCCGGAGGCCTACAAACCCCGCCGCATCGCCATCGGCGGCGCGACGCAGGCGGTGGGCCAGGACAACGCGCCCGCCCAGGTCGAGGACCACGCCGAGGCCGCCTGATCGCCGACGCCAAGCATGAGAGAGACCCTCGGGGGCCTTCAGGCCCGCGAGGGCCGCATCCCGTTCTCAGTCCTGCCTCACAGCCATAGGGAGGATCGATCATGTCGATGAGGGAAACGCATTTGTCCCGTTCCGGCGCCGGGCGTTCCGGCCTCATGAACCCCGCCGCCACGCAGCCCGCCTCGTTCGAGGCCTGGCAGGCCGTGGTCGCCCCCGGGGACGTGTTTCGTCATCCGCGCGAGGTGCTGGCGCACCCGCTCCTGAGCCGCGAGGAGAAGCGGACGATCCTCGCCTCCTGGATCTCGGATGCCTGTGCCCTCGAGAGCGCGCCGGGCCTGCGCTGCCTCACCGGGGCCAGGGCCGAGCCGGTCACCGTCGACGCCCTGCTCGCGGCGCTCGCCGAACTCGACGGCCCCGCCGCCCCGGAGACGACCGCCGCCGACGCGCCCCGGCCCGCGCCGCGCCGCCGGCCGCGCCTCGCGAACCTGCACCGCTATCTCCGCCCACGCCGCCGAAACAACGACGACGACGACCCGCCGCCCTGCCCGGCGACGATCATGCCCCGCCCCCGGACGCCGCCCAGCGCGGACGCGATCCCGGCTTGAGCGGGGAAGGCTGACGCGCGCCGCCGCCGCCGAAGGGCGGCGGTCGCGGCACGCGGCCTTCGTGGCGGTCTCGCCCACGCTTGTGAAGACTTTCATTCCCTTTTCCTCGCCAGCCAAAGCATCCGTTTCTGAGGCTGGGTACAGGCGCGGGAGGTCAACTCCCAGTGGGAAGCAGGCTTTGACGAGGCAACTGAAATCGGACGCTCCGCCCTCGGTCGAATTTTCCATCCAAGGCAATACACACCCGGCCGAAAAGGGGTAGTCCGTCCAGCAACCACTGCAGCAACTTGGCGCTGGAGGAAGCCATCTCGACAGTCCATACGTCAGAAGGAATCTTGGACTCCTCAAGTAGCATTAGGACATTTACAGTCACCACAAACTTAAGGCACCCACAGGCAACGCCGGACTTATCTATGTTTGATAATTCCAAGTTGGTAAGTGCTTTCCTACGTAGCCGACCTCTACGGTTCGATTTGTTTTATCAAGAAAGACATGCACTCGATTCCCGCGATCAATCCAGACGTGAGTTTCGTAAGTTCTCATGACGCCGCTCGCAGACCGAAAGCGTCGGTTGTCGCCATAATTATCCATCGTAATTTTACTTTCCAGACACAGTTCCATGACGCCCGAATCTGGCTCCGCATCTCCCGAAAGCGACCATCGTCGAGCCATATCGTCAAGGTTTGCCAACCGCGAGAATGCGAGTCCAAGATACTCCGAGGGGAAAACTGTAATCTGGTCGTCGACCTCTTCGCCCCAGATCAACGAGGGAAAAGCGGTCTGTCGATATGCAAGAAAATTGCGACGAGTTACGGTTGCCTGTGCAGCCCGACGAACACGTTGTGAGATAGCGTCGACATGACCAACACAGCTTGCATGGTCAAAGGTGACAACATCTTGGTCGCAAGTAACCGCGCCGAGATCGAAGTCCCACTTAGGCTTCGCCAGACCCACAAGTGTACCACCGGTCACGACGCACTGCATTGCCTCGTGGCCAGCTTCGCAGACAGCTTCGAAAATCCCTTCCTGCCCCTCAGCCGCGCATGAAGGTGTTAATCTAAGAATGGCCTCTATCGCCTGTTCGTCAAGCTGATCGACCGCCGGTGCATAAAATCGCATTGCATCGAAGAAGACAGCTAGTTCGCGCGTTGCGCCATTTTCATAGAAGCCATTAACGATCTCTCCAAGCGAGACTGAACTGCCATCGTCGTCTACCGCCACGTAGATGTCCCACGGTTCTCTTGGCAGCTTCAGAGCGCGTGGCGCACCGTTCATCTGAGTGTCGAGTTCGGCCAGGGTCTCTACAAAGCTTGTTATTAGCCTCGTCGCGTCCCGCAAGCTATCATTATTAACATCAATGGACGCGATGTTTAGCACATACTCTGACATGACTAGCCCCGGCGCGGACGAGCAAGGAGAGCAGCGTTTCGTCGATGTTGGTCAAAAAAGCCTTCCGGCCATTCGGAAAGCCGTCCATTCGCATCAATTTCGGGGCTTGTACGAACAGTTCGGCCGTCAATCTGTTGAAGATAGTGAAAGCTGACATCGTCACGATTAAGCACAGCGTCCCGGACGGCAAGGCGAGCACCATCTAGAACGTGATCACTATGAGTTTCGATGATTACTTGAACGCCTGAAGCAGCTGCGCGCGCGCAAAGCTCACCCATCTTAGTTTGTCCACGGGGGTGAAGATGCGCTTCAGGATTTTCAATCAGCACTAATCCGCCCGGCGGCGCGGCGAGCAGGGCTGCAAGCACGGGCAGAATATAGCTCAGCCCAAAACCAACATTCGTGGGGCGATACTCGGGAGACCGGAGCGACCCTTCTCTACCGAACGTGAAGGATCCAACAGCCATGTCAGCATTGGGGACGCCGACAATACCTAATGCTACACCTGGGCTAACCTCATCAAGCCAAGCCTCAATCTGATCGCGAAGCCGGCCACTAGACGCTTTGGGCAGGCTGCGGGGATCGTCAACTGCTAGGGTGATTCGATCTTGATGGTGCAACAAGGCGTCAAAAACATACTGACCATGCTTACCAACGTCGAACAGCCGACCATGTCTGTCGTCGACCGGAAGAGCTTTGCGGGGGCCGAACCGTTCCGCGTTAAGATAATTGAAAGCAGCTACACATGGCGTTCCTAAAGGACCGCCGTTAAACAATGCCACCCCTCGCTCAGCCATGCCCTCAATGACAGCGCGCGCGTCATCTAGATTGGCCCAGCTTGCTTCCCCGCCTTCTATATCAACCAAAAAGGCTGTGTCCAAAACCGGATGCGTTTCAGCCTCAAGCTTTATCCAAATCGTGTCCTCGTTGGCGTCAGTGCAGAGAATGTCCGCAGCGCGGCCAAGATCAACCAAGTCTCCCGAGAGCGAAACCTGGGGCCCAGAAAAAGCACCATGGAGACAGATCTGACGCAAAATTAATAGAGATTGAATTACGCTGCTTTTACCCGCCCCATTAACACCTGAGAGCAGGGTAAAGCGCGCAAGAGGGAAGGACTCCTCTCGGAAGCACTTGAAATTCCCGAGACCAATCGTATTGATCAATTTGTGTCTCCATTTAGTAGCACCAGGGCAATGATTTCTTCAATGGCGCCGAAACGCTTATGTACCCGCTGGACCGCACCAGTCGATGATGAAACTGATGCGTCAAAAAACCGGTCGTTTGCCATAAGATATTGAAACTGTTTGCGAATTTCGTCACGGTAACTGATTAGGACGAAGAGCTTATCGTCCTGTAGTTTAGCGAGATTAACGCTCCACGCTTCAAATAATGCTTTGCTAACTGGCTTACGGGTATCGTCAAAATTATAGCGCTTGCGGAACGCGTCATTGCCGAAGATGGCATGAGCGGCATTCATCGCCACTACGAAGCGGTCTCTCACCGCCTGCAGCGAATGAGCGTCGAGAGCATTCAGTTTGCGCATTGCCTCGCTTAGGAAGGCATCTAGATCATTGCGATCGTAGGTCTGCCATTCATCGAGAAAGAAGGCGGCGAATCGCAGAACACACTCCTGTGCATCCATGCGATCGTCATTCACACGGCCGTCGGTAGCTCTTTGGAAATCTTCACTGCGGACTAAATCGGCCAAGAAATTGCGCACTTGCCCTTTGTAGAGCGCGTTGCGGATTTCTTGCCCTGTGAGCGGTAGGCCGCCGGTGTTGAGGCGCCTAAAGATATTGATCATCACTTCGTCTGGAGTGCCCGGCTGAATGATATTTAATACTAGTGATGTCTCTTCGATCCGCCGCTGCATGGGGCGGGGTAGCTTTGAGAAATATAAACCTTCTAGCTTGTGTAGGTACTCGAGGCCCGAGAGGGGGAAACGATCCGATAGGAAGTCATGAATCGTGGTCAGACGCTGGAGGCCGTCGACAACCGACCACATATCATCGTCGGTGGCTGCGACATAAAACACCGGCAGAGGAATACGCAGGAGTATAGATTCGATTAGTTGTCCTTTGCGGTGCGGCTTCCACAACCGCGCCCGACGTTGAAATTCCGGCGCGAGATCGATTTCCTCGTGCTTAATCCGACGGTGCAGCAAATCGATTGTACGAGGCTCGGTGGTTACCCGTATTTTGCTCGGATCGAACGGGTGAATGAGGTCTACTTCCCCTTCGCCGGGCTCGTCCTCCACCCCCATTGCCTCCTCAAGCGCTAAACGCTCGGTTTCGCTAATTTGATCTTCCGCCACACCTAGATCCCCGCGCATGCGATAATGATTGGCAGTTCGGTGACACAGATTGCAACGAGGCGCGACAGGGAAAACGCCGTTCGCCGAATAGCGGGCGACTCCTCAACGTGCGCGGAGACCTGCTTTCCTTGTCGGGCCTCGCGGCGTCATTCCGTCGTTCTCCGCCAGTGCAGAACTGAAAGATAGCATTAAAATGATAACCGGGGGACATCATTCACTGTTGCGCTCGTCGTCGCCAAAACAGACAATCGCACTCCTACTCGCTTCATACGTAGAGCTATACCACCAGCGTCGTGAAACGGACCTAATTAACTTCTGCAATGAGTCGAGGGCAGGCGCGACCGAACGTCAGGCTTCCCACCGCCGCCGCGCCTTCCCCCTAAGAGTCCGCCTAAAACTCCTAAAATAGGAATTTATGATTGACGCCGTGACGCTCCTTCTATATCAATGAGGAACGCTCAAGAAGTGTGACGAGAGGGGCAGCGAGATGGAGCTTCCCTTGGAAACACGAAAACTCGTCGAGCAGTTGATGCGGACGACGAGCATGACGAGCCGCGAGATCGCGGAGCGGACAGGGGTCCGCGCCCAGACGGTCAGCACGTGGAATCGCCAGCATGGCTGGCGCGAGGGGGTGAGCGACGTAGCGCGTCGGCTCGACCCCGGAGCCTGGGCGCCCGCGCGGCGGCGCGCCGTGGAGACGCTCTACGGGATGATGGAGATCGAGCCCGCGACGCTGGCTCTGGCGCTGGGCGGCACCGTCGCCGGCGCGCCGGCCCTGTTCCGGGCCTGCGGCTTCGAGCGCAGGCCGCGCGCCCGCCCGGCGCCGCGCCCGCCGAAGGCCGGGGCGGCCCCTCCGGCGGCGCGGGTGATGGACAATCTGGGCGAGGCCCTGCGCGCCCATATCGGCCGCCAGATCGCGCGGTTCGACGCGGCCCTGAGCGGCGAGACGCCGCCCGCGCTCGATTCCGCGAAGGTGCTGCGCGACCTCGGCGGCCTGAAACGGCTGCTCGACGACCTCTCTAGCGAAGACCGGGAGCGGAGCGATGCGCAGCGCAACCTTGCGGACGGGGCTTCTGAGACGTCCCGCCCCCCGGCCGATGACAGCGACCTGCCCGCCCTGCGCGCGGCAATCGCGGCGCGCTATGCGGCATGCCTCGGCGAGCGGCCGGATGCCGGGCTTCCTGGCGAGCCTGCCGCCGCACCTGATCCGGGCGCTGGCCTCGGACTGGCTCCATAACGCCCGGACCGACCAGCTGCCGCCCTGCCCGTCGCGGGGGGACTGGACGACCTGGGCGGTGATCGGCGGGCGCGGCTCGGGCAAGACCCGCACGGGGGCCGAATGGGTGCGGGCCCTGGCCACGGGCGACCCCGCCTTCTGCGCCCGGGCGGTGGGCCGCATCGCCCTCATCGGCGAGACCTATGCCGACGTGCGCGACGTGATGATCGAGGGGCCGTCCGGCCTGCTGGCGCTCTCCGGGGCGCGGCCGCATTGGGCGCCCTCGCGGCGGCGGCTCGAATGGGCCAACGGCGCGGTGGCGATGGCCTTCTCCGCCGAGGAGCCGGATTCCCTGCGCGGGCCGCAATTCGGCGCCGCCTGGTCCGACGAGATCGCCAAATGGCGCCGGCCGGACGCCACCTACGACATGATCCAGTTCGGCCTGCGCCTCGGTGAGCGGCCGCGCAACCTCGTCACCACCACGCCCCGGCCGATCCCGCTGATCCGCCGCATCCTTTCCGACCCGCTCACGGTGGTGAGCCGGTCGCGCACCGCCGACAATGCCGCCAACCTCGCGCCGTCCTTCCTCGACGCCGTGGTGGGGCGCTATGCCGGCACGCGGCTCGGGCGGCAGGAGCTCGACGGCGAGCTGATCGAGGACCGGCCCGACGCGCTCTGGACGCGGGAGGGGATCGAGGCCGCGCGGCGGGACGGGATGCCGGAGCTTCGGCGGATCGCCGTGGCGGTGGACCCGCCCGCCTCCTCGAAGGCCGGGGCCGATGCCTGCGGGATCGTCGCCGCCGGGCTCGGGCCGGACGGGCATGCCTATGTGGTCGCCGACGCCACGTTGGGCCGGGCGAGCCCGCAGGCCTGGGCCGGCGCGGCCCTGGCGCTCTATCACCGCCTGGAGGCGGACAGCCTCGTGGTCGAGGTCAACCAGGGCGGCGAGATGGCCATCGCGGTCATCGCCGAGGTCGACGCCTCGGTGCCGGTGATCCCGGTGCGGGCGACGCGGGGCAAGTATCTGCGGGCCGAGCCGGTCTCGGTCCTCTACGCGCAGGGCCGCGTCCACCATGTCGGCAGCCTGCCGGCGCTCGAGGACGAGCTCTGCGATTTCGGGCCGGGCGGCCTCTCCAGCGGCGCCTCGCCCGACCGCCTCGACGCCCTCGTCTGGGCGTTGACCCACCTGATGCTGGGGCAGAGGGCGGAGCCACGGATCCGGCGGATGTGAGCGCGCCCCCCTCTCCCCGCCGGGCGGGGAGACGGGAATGAGCGACGGCCTTCGGGTCCAACAGCCTGAGGGCACGTCCCTATTCAAAAGAGGCTGGTCCCCCTCTCCCCGCCGGGCGGGGAGAGGACGTCGTCCTCCCCTTGCCGGGAGGCGACGTGAGCCCGCTAGGGCGAGGGTGAGGGGGTCTCTCCGGGTATGGCTCGTTCGGACGCGCCCCCTCACCCTCGGCTGCCGCCTCGCCGCGTCGACGACAAGGTCGTCGCGGCCCTCTCCCCGCATGCGGGGAGAAGGGACCGCGCACAGGCCTTTCGGACCAGAACTGATCGAGTCAGGACAGTCCCATGCCGAACCTCCTCGCCCGCCTCGCGCGGGCCGCCTTTCCCGTGGCCGAGACCAAGGCGGCGCCGGTCTCCGGCCTCGGCATCGCCTTCTACGGCGAGGGCCGGGCGGTCTGGACCGCGCGGGATTACGGGGCGCTGGCGCGGGAGGGGTTCCAGCGCAACGCCATCGTCCACCGGGCGGTGCGGCTGGTGGCGGAGGCCGCCGCGGCGCTGCCCCTGGTGCTGACGGACCGGGCGGGGCCGCATCCGCTCCTCGCCCTCCTCGCCCGGCCGAATGCCCGCGAGGGCGGCGCCCGCCTGCTGGAGACGCTCTACGGACACCTGATGGTCTCGGGGAACGCCTATCTCGAAGCCTTGAGCCTCGACGGCAGCCCGCGCGAACTCCACGCTCTCCGTCCCGACCGGATGCGGGTGGTGCCCGGCCCCGATGGATGGCCCATCGCCTACGACCATACCGTCGGCGGGCGGGTTCTGCGGCACGACCAGACCCGCGAGGGCGTGCCGCCGATCCTCCACCTCACCCTGTTCCACCCGGCCGACGATCATTACGGCCTGTCGCCGATGGAGGCGGCGGCGGTGGCGCTCGACATCCACAACGCCGCCGGGGCCTGGAACAAGGCGCTCCTCGACAATGCCGCCCGGCCCTCCGGGGCGTTGGTCTATGCCACCTCCACCGGCGCGACGTTGAGCGACGCGCAATTCACCCGCCTCAAGGGCGAGCTGGAGGCGAATTACCAGGGCGCCGCCAATGCCGGGCGGCCGCTGCTGCTGGAGGGCGGCCTCGACTGGAAGCCGCTCTCGCTCTCGCCGAAGGACATGGATTTCGTGGAGGCGAAGGCCGCCGCCGCCCGCGAGATCGCGCTGGCCTTCGGCGTGCCGCCCCTGCTGCTCGGCCTCGCGGGCGACAACACCCACGCCAATTACGCCGAGGCCAACCGCGCCTTCTACCGGCAGACGGTGATCCCGCTGGCGCGCCGCACCGCCGAGAGCCTCGCCCAATGGCTGGAACCCGCCTTCGGCCCCGCCCGCCTGGAGCCCGATCTCGACGCCATCGAGGCCCTGGCGCCGGAGCGGGAATCACTCTGGCGCCGGGTCCAGGCGGCGGACTTCCTCACCGAGGCGGAGAAACGCGAGGCCGTGGGCTACGGGACGGCGCTATAGGTTCGTCAGTTCCAGGTGTGCAGCACCGTGCGCCAGTCCTTGCCCTCGCGCTCCAGGACGTTGACCCAGTTGCCCTCGAACGTCTTCTTCGCGCCCCCCTCGCCGGGGCCGGACATGGACCAGCGCCCGGTGACGAGGAGAACGCCCCCCTTCATCTGCGCCGAGTTGACCTTGATCGCGTGCTCCTCGAACCCCTTCGCCTTCAGCCCGGCGAAGAAGGCGCCGATCTTGTCGGCGCCGGACACCGCTGCGCCCTTCGGGATCACCATCGCATCGGTGGCGTAGAGGGCCTTGAGGCTGTCCATGTCGCCGGAATTGTAGGTCTTGTCCCAGCGGGCCGCCGCGGCCTGGGCATCGGCAGTGGGATCCGCGGCCGAGGCCGGGATCGGACCAAGCAGGCACAGCAGAACGGATGCAATGCATAGCTTAACGCTCAAGCTCATGATGATCCCCCGTTTCCGATTCGCAGTCGATCGAAGTCGAATAATGTCACTGATCTGCGATCAGGAAAGCGAAATCTTGGTGTATCCGGGCGGATATTGCCAACCCGGACCATCGTCTCGATCGGGGCGCGACGGTTCGGGTGTCACGTCGATCGGGCCGGTGGCTTAGCCGGAAGGTCCGGCCCGAACGATATCCGTGAGGGTGAAATCCTCGCCCTTGAACAGCAGGACCGCCTGATGGGCTCTCGCGCAGGCATAGGCGTGGCAATCGCCCATGTTGAGGGACGCCGGATGCCGGCCCTTGCCGAAGCGCTCATAGGCTTCGACGGCGAGTTCGAACTCACGCCCGGCAATCGGAACGAGGCGGATTTCCGCCTCCTCGCAAGTCAGGCGAACCCGTTCGCGGGCCGCCTCGACCGTGAAGGCGTAGCTGCGCACGAGGCCCGCGATGGTTTCCCAGAGCGAGAGCGCCGAACACAGCCTGTCGGGATCGGTCTCCAGGATATCCGCGAATGCGTCGGCCTCCGCCTCGCCGGCGATGATCGCGATCAGGGCGGAGGCATCGACGAAGAGCGTCACTCTCCGCTCAGGTCGTCGAAGAAGGCCTTGTCGGCGGCCTGCCCGGTGGGCTTCGGCAGCGGATGACGGGCCCTCAAGGCGGCGAGGCGTTCGCGCAGCGGCACCGGAGGGGTCAGGCGGTTCAGTTCGGCCGTGACGGCCCGGCGCACGGCCTCGGATTTGGTGACGCCGGACGCTTTCGCGAGCTTCACCACGAGGCCCGCCGTCTCGTCGTCCTTGATGTAGAGCGGCACACGCACCTCCGGGATATCCTCGGCATGATGAGGATATCCCACCGCCTCACCCCAGTCACCCCACCCTTCGGGAGCCCTCCATGGACGGCCATTTCATCGGCTATGCCAGCCTGTTCGGCGTACCCGATCTCGGCAACGACGTCGTGTCCGCCGGCGCCTTCGCGGCGAGCCTCGGCGAGCGCGGGGCCGCGGGTGTGCGGATGCTGTTCCAGCACGATCCGGCCGAGCCGATCGGGCGGTGGCTCTCCCTGCGCGAGGATACGCGCGGCCTGCGGGTGGAGGGGCTGATCAACCTCGCCGTCCAGCGCGGGCGCGAGGTCGACGCGCTGATGCGCGGGGGCGGCCTCGACGGTCTGTCCATCGGCTTTCGCACCTTGCGGTCGAGCCCGCAGCGCGGCGGCCTGCGCCGCCTGCTCGCCATCGACCTCTGGGAGATTTCCCTCGTCACCTTCCCACTCCTGCCCGGCGCCCGCGCCGCACGGGACGGTGACGCCCCTCGCCCGCGAGTTGCGCGCTTTCGCGCACCGGCTCGCGCCGCGTGGCGCGCCGTCCCCCCGGACGGCCTCCGCCCCTTCCCCCTTCACCCAGCAGACGAGGTTCGCATGAGTGTTCACGTTTCGCCGAGCGCCCCGGAGACCAAGGCCGATCCGCATGGCTTTCTGGAAAACCACGCCCTTCTGGAAAACAAAGCGGCGCGCCCCGCCTCCGACGCCGAAGTTGGCGCCGCGATGGGCGAGCTTTCCCGCGCCTTCGAGGCCTTCAAGGAGACCAATGACGGCCGGCTCGCCGAACTCGAGGGGCGCCGCTCGGGCGATGTCCTCACCGAGGAGAAGCTCGCCCGCATCGACGCGGCCCTCGACTCGGCGCGCACCCGCCTCGACCGCCTCACCCTCGACGGCCGCCGTCCGCCCCTGGGCGGGGACGGGCCGACCCGTCCGGACCCGGCTTCCGTGGAGCACAAGGCCGCCTTCGACCTCTATGTCCGGGCGGGCGAGAGCGGCGGGCTGAAGCGCCTGGAGGAGAAGGTGCTCTCCGCCGGCTCCGGCCCCGATGGCGGCTATCTCGTGCCGCAGGCCATCGAACGGGACGTGCTGAAGCGGCTCGCCAACCTCTCGCCGATCCGGGCGCTCGCCACGGTGCGCACCATTTCGGGCGGGCTCTACAAGCGCGCCGTCTCCACCACCGATGCGGTCTCGGGCTGGGTCGCCGAGACCGCGGCGCGGCCGCAGACGGACGCTCCGTCCCTCTCTGAACTGAGCTTCCCGGCCATGGAGCTCTACGCCATGCCGGCGGCGACCCAGACGCTCCTCGACGACGCCATCGTCGATATCGACGCCTGGCTCGCCGACGAGGTGGAGACCGTCTTCGCCGAACAGGAAAGCGTCGCCTTCGTCACCGGCAACGGGGTCAGCCGCCCGCGCGGCTTCCTCAGCGTGGACAACGTCGAGAATTCCGCCTGGGTACCGGGCAAGCTCGGCTTCGTCGCCACGGGCGCGGCCGGGGCCTTCCCCAGCGCCAACCCGTCCGACGTGCTGTTCGACCTCGTCTATGCCCTGCGGGCCGGCTACCGCCAGAACGCCAGCTTCGTGATGAACCGCAAGGTCCAGAGCACGATCCGCAAGATGAAGGATGCCGACGGCAACTACCTGTGGCAGCCGCCGGTCTCGGCCGACAGGATCGCGACCCTCCTCGGCTTCCCCGTGGCCGAGGCCGAAGCGATGCCGGATGTGGCGGCCAACAGCCTGTCCATCGCCTTCGGCGACTTCAAGCGCGGCTATCTCGTGGTGGACCGCGCCGGCCTGCGCGTCCTGCGCGACCCCTACTCGGCCAAGCCCTACGTGCTGTTCTACACGACCAAGCGCGTCGGCGGCGGCGTGCAGGATTTCGACGCGATCAAGCTGCTGAAATTCGCGTGAGGCAACGGGGCGGGTCGGCCGGTCACCGGGGGGCGGTCCGCCACGACATTCCGGCGATAGGAGGCTGACGCTCGCCCCGCCGAGTCGCAACCGAGGCGGTGAGAGGGGGGCGCGCTCCTCAGGTGGCCCCGGTGACGAGGGCGATCATCGCCTCGTCACCGGGTCTCGTCGGGCGAAGCTTGACGGGCTGCTGCCCATGGAACCGCCATGCCCGTCCATCGCGGTTCTGCCGTCCGTCGAACGTGGCTTCCGTGGTGCGATATCCCGAAAGGGTCAGGACCACGCCATGATGTCCGTCCGGGCAGGGGATCGCCACGGTCCTCCCCGTATCCTCCTTCCACAGCGCCACGGACCGGGACCCGTCCTTGCGGCCGGTGCGGTTCGCACGCTCGATCAGGGCAAGGGAGGTGAAGGTGAGGACGGACGACCCAGGGTCGTCGGCCAGCACGGTGGCGTAGCGCGCGGGCCATCTCTCCGGGACCTGCGGCCCATCCATGAGCAGCGCGAAGACGAGACTCGGGCCGATGGAACGCAGCACGGTATGACAGGGGTCGACCCGGGCCATATCCTCGCAGATCATCGTGGTGAACGTCGATGCTTCACGAAACACGTTCACGTGGATTTCCCGTTTGGGGACCATCGTCTTCTCCCACCACGTCACGCGAGGATCGAGGGCGGCGGCCAGGGCATAGGTCGAGATCTGCGATTCATCGAGGCGCCAGCGATGGTGCTTCGAACGACTCGTCGTGATCGTGCGCGCAAGCCAATCGGGATTGCTGGACTTGAACACGCTCGAGAGCGCGACGTTCGCGACCTCACCCTTGCAGTTCATGCTCGATCCCGCGACCAGAAATTCGATGGATGGAAAGCGGGTGGCGATAGCCTTGACGATCCTTTCGTAGATCGGCCAGTCGAGCGCGAACTCGGGAAAGACCACGCCGTGGAGATGGCCGACATCCTCCATCGACCGTTCGATGAGCTTGATCGTGAAGGCGATGAGAGCGTCGCGCCGGGTCATTCCCCGCGGCTGCCTGCGCCCATTCAACCATTGCTGCTGAAGCTCGAACCACCCCCAGGGCGTCGTATTCGTGCCCCCCGAACGATCGGCGTCCTCGGGGGTCAGGCGAACGTGTCCCTTGAACCACTGGGCCGAGATCTGGAATGGGTAGGGGATCAAGAGCAGGTTGAGCGCGTCGTCGTCATCGGACCTCAGCGGTCCGGGCGGCCGTTGCCAGCACGCACGGACGATCCCGCGAGGCGGGAGCGTCGCGAGGTTGTGACTGAAGGTCCGGAGCGTGCAGCCCATCGGAGGTGTGCGCGATTTGGGTTGAACGCAGACCACGTCTGGATCGGCCTGCATGCAGACGGTCGAGTGCTGGGGAAAGTACGTGATGTGGGCTTGCGCCTTCTCCAGCAGGCTCTGGTAGATCCATTCCTGCGAGCTGTACCAGGCATCGTAGACCCAGCTTGTCGCCGCGCTCCCGGAAGGGACGACCTCGCGGGTCGTTCCGTATCCGAGATCGGCACAGGCTTCGTCTGCGATGACGAGGAGACCGATGGCCGGAAGCCACCACTCGGCAGGGGGCGCATGAGGGCGATGCTCGACGAAGACCGGGTGGCCGGCACATTTACCGACCTCGCTCCATAAGCGCGTCACCAGTTCCGGAACGGCGGCATGGCCCATCCATGTCTGCCCGGACTTCACCCATTCGGCATGCTCGTCGAGGTCCATCAGCAGGGCCGACGCACTCCAATTCGCAGGTTCGTCTCGGGGCACGAGATAGTGGTAGGCGCCCGCCGTCTCCAGAAGATAGGCGGCGACGGCAAACAGATCCGCCGGGTAGTCCGGCACGGCAGGCCATCCCTCATGTCCTTTGTCCGAAAAGAAGGAGCGCGTTCCGTTGGGGAAAATGCGCGCGACAATTGTGCCGAAACTGAGCGAGGCTGACATCGTGGCGCACTTGCAATTCGAAGGGAGACGCGTGAATGCTACCTATGCGTGTCATGGCAGCCTCCGCAAGCGCATCTCTCGAATCCTTTGAAGCGACGCGACATCCCGTGTGGCGCATCGCCGGGGAGCGGCCCTGACATTCGCGTCGGGTGCGAGTCACCAGAGGGCAAGATGTTGAGGAGAAGGAACTTTTCCTCTATCGCCACGTACCAAACGGCGCTATCGAAAGAATGATTTAACCGATTATTCGCTTATCTCATGCGAACCGTGGATGGTACGCCCGGTTGTGATTTCCAGATACCCATCGTCACCATTGCCAGGGACGCTCCGAGACGTTCAGCCCTGCAACCCAGCATGGAGCCGCAAATGTCAGCCGTAAGCCCGATCGCCTACCTGAAGGCGCAGCACGTCGCATCACAGGAGGCCAGTGCGCGGCTCGTCGAGCACCTGACACGAGCGGGGATTCCTGCCGAGACCGCTCACCAAGTGGTGGCTCAGCACATCGCGGGATCAGCTGAGCGTCTGCACTCGGAGAACGAGTCCATCTTGGACGCCAATATCCATTGGACGCAGAACGGTCACAACTGATCCAGAGGCCGGAGGGCTGCGGAGCGCCGAGGACAGACACTGCGCCCGGCGAGGCCACCTAGACCGGTGACGACCGAGGCCGTCCACAGTCAAAGCCCACCTCCGTTGAGCGCGTCCCCGAGGCTCGTTTCAAGGCATGACGCCGACGAACGAACGCCGATTCTGAAGAGAATCGACGCTCCGCCCCTCACCGCCGTCCCGGCCGCGCCATCCAATCCGAGCGGTTGGAGCGGCGGAAGCTCGCGGGGGCTTCGCTCGGGGAGAGCTGGGCCATCTCGGCGGCGCGGGAGGTGATCCAGCCGGCATGCTGGCCGGTGGGGGTCACCGCCGTGAAGCCGCCGCAGGCGGTGCGGGCGCGCTTGTCCTGGCGCATGGCGCCGCTCGACCAGCTGACCACGCCGACGATCTGGTAACCGCCCGGACCGCCGCGCAGGATCGGCCCGCCGGAATCGCCGAGGCAGGCGCCGGCTCCCGCCGTCTCGGCGAGCTTGCGCCGGTCCGTCACCACCGTGACCGTGTTGGCGACCTGGAGTGAGCCGATGGAGACGAGATGCGCCTGCCGCAGGGTGCGGGCGGTGTTGCGGCGGTTCTCGGCCACCACGCCGAAGCCGGCGATGTCCACCGACTCGCCGGTGCCGATGGCCCCGCCGCCGCGCGGATCGAGGGGCTGGAAATCGGCCCCCAGGGGCTCGGACAGTTTGATCAGGGCCAGATCGATGCCCGGCTGATCCTCCGGCGTGGTGCCGGGCACGAAATCGGGATGCATCGACGCCGCGATGGCGGAGATGCGGCGCTGGCGGAACGACCGGTCGACGGCGACGACGCTGTAGCCGGCCTGGTGCATGACGCAATGCGCGGCGGTCAGCACGAGATCGGGACCGATGAGGGTGCCCGAGCAGATCTCGCCCTCGGTGCTCTCGATGCGCACCACCGAGGCGCGCAACCCATTGGGATCACGGGAGACTTCGCCGTTGATCACGGCGAGCGCCGGAGCCGGGACGAGACCGACCAGCGCCGTGACGGCGACCCTTCGCAGCGCGGTCGTGAACATCGTGTCTCTCCCGCGCCCGGCATGAGCCCCGGACGTCCCTGGAATGAAGCCTAGCGTAAGGCAATCCCTCGGCCAAGCTCCGGTTCCGTCGCTGAGGCAGAGCGGCGTCAGGGGGCGGACCAGCCTGCGGAGCGGCCCCAGCCCGCGAGGGTCCGGTCGATCCAGTCGCGCTGCGGCCCCAGCAGGACGCCTTGTGAGATGCCCCCGCAAGCGCCGCCCCCGACCCAGGCGGAGACGGCCAGCGGCGGCGCTCCGGGCGCATCCGCGATCGGCCCGCCGGAATCGCCCTGGCAAGCGCCGGATGCGCCGCCGGACGGCTTCATCCAGACCAGGATGCGGCTCTGCCCATAGGGCTCGACCACGGGGAGGACGGCGCTGCGGAAGGTGCCGGTGGTGCGCGGCTCGCCCGGTTTCGACACCCCGTAGCCGGAGAGGACGAGGCTCTCGCCGGCGCGCGGCAGCGCAGCGCTCAACCGGGTGGGGCGAAAGCGGCCGGGAAGCGGCGTGGCGGTGCGGACGAGGGCCAGATCGATGGAGCGCCGACGCCCGGCGATGGCGCCGGCATCGTAGCCTGGATGAACCGCGCGGGCCGCGAGATCGACGAGCACCGGCTGGCCCGCCTCGTCGCGAAAATGCACCCGGTGCTCCGCGCCGCCCTGGCGGGAGCCCGCCGCCACGCAATGGCCCGCCGTCAGCACCGAATCCTGCGCCACGACGATGCCGGTGCACACGCCGCCGTTCGAGGACAGCACCATCACGGCCGAGCCGGCCGAATCCGGCGCCTCCCGGCCGCCGACCACGGCACCGGCCGGCCCGGCGGCGAGGCCGAGCAGCAGCGCGATACCCGCAGACCGCATGTCGAGATCCATTCCGCCCATCCCCTTCACCGTCCCACCCGGAGACGACGATGATCCCGTTACGCGTCGATGCCGCCATCGTCGAGCCGGTCACGTTGGCGGACATGCGCGCCCACCTGCGGCTCGACCCCGACGACGATGCGGAGGATGCGCTGGTGGAGGGCCTGATCGCCTCGTCCCGCGCCATGGTGGAGCTCGCGACGCGGCGCATCCTGGCGCCCGGACGCTACCGGGTGATGCTCACGGCCTGGCCCCGGGACCGGTTCGTACCCCTTCCCCTGAGCCCCCTCGTCGCCCTGGCGAGCGCCGGCTCGGTGGATGCGACGGGCACCGTCACGGACTTCGCCCCCGGCCTCGTCCGCCTCGCGCCGGATACGGTGGAAGCGCCGGGGCTGATCGTCTCGCCCGCCCTTCCCGCCCTGTACCGGGCCGCCGCCCTGATCGAGGTCGATGCCGGTTATGGCGGAGCGGGTCTGCCGATCCCTCCTGCCCTCGCCCAGGCGATCCGGCTCGTGGCGGCGCATGGGTTCGAGCATCGCGGCGACCTGCCGGTGACCCTCACCCCGATGGTGGAGGCGCTCGTCGCGCCGCACCGCCGGATGCGCCTTTAACCGTAACGTCCGGAGCCTTGTCATGACGCATCCGCCCATCGGCGCGCGGCGACGCCGCTACGTGCTCGAACGCTTCGTCGACGACCCGGACGGGTTCGGCGGGCACCTTCGCCGGTTCGTGGCCGGCCCGCTCCTGTGGGGCACGCTGGATTCCACCGGCCATGCCGAGCGTACACGCGGCGGCCGTTCGGATGCGGTGGCGACCCACCGCATCCGCCTCGCCTACCGGGCGGACGTCACGCCCGCCATGCGGCTCGTCTCCGGCTCGCGCCGCTTCGCCATCCGCGCGACGGGCGATCCCGACGGGCGCGGGCGCGACCTCGTCTGCGAGGTCGAGGAGCTGATCGAAGCGACGGGGGCCTGACGTGAGCGACGCCCTGTCCCTTCCGGCCAACCCGCTCCTCGCCCTGCGGGCCGCCATCCTCACCGTCCTCAGCGGCGACGCGGAGCTCGGCCGGCTCATGGGCGGCGAGGTCCGCATCCATGACGAGCCGCCGCGCGGCGCGGCGCCCGTCTACGCGC
Source organism: Methylobacterium sp. CM6241 (assembly GCF_054817845.1). Taxonomy (NCBI): domain Bacteria; kingdom Pseudomonadati; phylum Pseudomonadota; class Alphaproteobacteria; order Hyphomicrobiales; family Methylobacteriaceae; genus Methylobacterium; species Methylobacterium sp. CM6241. Next base: position 1,164,372 of record NZ_CM139246.1, on the reverse strand, counting down.
TGTTCGGCCCCGCCGAGATGCGGGACGATTCCGTCGACGGCGCGCTGCGCCATACCCATCGGCTCGGGCTGATCCTGTTCGCCAGACCCGGCTCCAGCCGCGGCGCCATCGAGGCCGCCGGCCGGGCCGCCGCCCTGCTGCACGAGGCGCTGCTCTCTCCCGCCGGCCATGCGCTCTCGGTCCTGCGGGTCGAATCCCTCGCCTGCGCCCGCGACGAGCGCAGCGGCGAGACCCGCGCCATCCTCACCCTCCAGGCCGTCACCGAGCAGCTGCCGACCTCCTGAGCCGGCTTTGCTCCGCAGAACCGGCGACCTCTCTTGCTAACCCGCTTTAAGGAGCGACCCCATGAGTGCCCAGAAAGGCAAGGACCTCCTCATCCGGATCAGCGAGGGAACGGGGTTCACGGCGGTGGCCGGCCTGCGCGCCCGGCAGCTCGCCTTCAACGCCGAGACCGTGGACGTGACGAGCGCCGAATCCGTCGGGCGCTGGCGCGAGCTGCTGGCCGGGGCGGGGGTGCGCCGCGCGGCCGTCTCGGGCTCGGGCGTTTTTCGCGACGAGGCCTCCGATACGCGCCTGCGCCAGATGTTCTTCGACGGCAGCATCGACACGCTGCAGGTCGTGGTGCCGGCCTTCGGCACGATCCAGGGCCTGTTCCAGATCACCAGCCTGGAATATCGTGGCGATCATGCCGGCGAGGTGACCTTCGACATGGCCCTCGAGTCGGCCGGGCCTCTCACCTTTACGGGCCTGTGATGGCCAACCGCAGACGCGGAGAGGTCTCCGTCGCGATCGGGGACCGGCGCTACACCCTGTGCCTCACCCTGGGAGCCCTGGCCGAGCTGGAGGAGGCGCTCGGCGCCTCCGATCTCACCGGCCTCGCGGGCCGCTTCGCCGAAGGCCGCCTCGCCAGCCGCGACCTCATCGCGCTCCTCGGCGCGACCCTGCGCGGCGGCGGCCACGACCTCGACGATGCGGCAGTGGCGCGGCTGCCGCTCTCGGGCGGGATCGAGCCCATCGCCACGGCCCTCGGCGAGGCCCTGGCCGCCGCCTTCGGGGCCGAGACGCCGGACCCTTGAGCCCCACGGGCGGGATCGCGCCGGAGGCTCCCTCCGCCTTCCCGTGGGACGAGGCCATGGCCCTGGGCCTGAACGCCCTGCGCTGGAGCCCGCGCGACTTCTGGGCGGCGACGCCCCGCGAATTGATGGCCGCACTCGGAGGCTCTAGCCGCCGCGACGCGGCCAGCGCCGCCGACCTGCGGCGGCTGATGGATGCCTATCCCGATCCTTGAACGGAGGCCTGCATGGCCGAGACCGAGACAGACCGCACCATAGCCGCGCAGGCAAAGCAACTCGGTACCCTGGACAATCTGGCCCAGAAGTTCGGCGACAGCCTGAGCAAGGCCTTCATCAGCACGGTCGGCCCGGCCAAGCAACTCGATGGGGCGCTGACATCCCTCGTCACCAAGCTCGCCGGTATGGCGGGCAAGGCCGTCCTCGATCCGGTGAAGGGCGGCATCGAATCCCTGGTGAAGAGCCTCATCAATTCCGGCGCATCGAGCGCGGCCTTCGCGAAGGGCGGCGTGATCGCTGGCGGCCGGGTGCGCCCCTTCGCCAGCGGCGGTGTCGTGGCCGCGCCCACCTACTTCCCGATGCGCGACGGGACGGGCCTGATGGGCGAGGCCGGGCCGGAGGCGATCCTGCCCCTCGCGCGCGGCAGCGACGGGCGGCTCGGGGTCGCCGGCGGCGCCTCCGGGCAGCCCGCCACCGTCACCGTCCACATCGCGACGCCGGATGCGGAGAGCTTCCGCCGCTCCGAGGCCCAGGTGGCCGCCGCCCTCGCCCGTGCCGTAGCGCGCGGAAGGCGCGCGTCCTGAACGAACCACGCGCGTCCCGAAAACCATCCAGGGAGGCCCGCCATGGCCGGTGATTTCCACGAGGTCCGCTTTCCCCTCGACGTAGCCCTGCGCGGCAGCGGAGGGCCGAGCCGGCTCACCGAGATCGTGACGTTGGCCTCGGGGCGCGAGCACCGCAACAGCCGGTGGGCCGATTCGCGGCGGCGCTACGATGCGGGCCTCGGCATCCGTACCCTCGACGCCCTGCATGCGGTCCTGGCCTTCTTCGAAGAACGACGCGGACGCCTCTACGGCTTCCGCTATCGCGACAGGATCGACCATCGCTCGGGGCCGCCGAGCCAGGCGGTGGGGCCGGGCGACCAGCCTCTCGGTCTCGGCGACGGCGCGACGCGGGTGTTTCCCCTCGCCAAGACTTACGGCACCGGGCCGCTGCCCTATCGCCGCCTCATCGCCAAGCCGGTGGCGGAGACGGTGCGGGTGGCGGTGGCCGGTGTCGAGCGTCCGCCCTCGGCCTTCATCTGCGACGGCACCACGGGCCTCGTGACCCTGGCGACGCCCCCCGCCCAGGGCGCGCCGGTGACGGCGGGGTTCTGGTTCGACGTGCCCGTCCGCTTCGACACCGACGATCTCAGCGTGGACCTCCAGGCCTTCAGCGCCGGCGAGATCCCGAACGTGCCGCTCGTCGAGATCGTGCCCTGACCGGAGCTTGGATTCATGCGCGACATCCCCGCCGCCCTCGCCGCGCATCTCGCCGGCGGGTCCACCACCCTGTGCCATTGCTGGTCACTGACCCGGCGCGACGGCCTCACCCTCGGCTTCACCGACCATGACCGCGACCTCGCCTTCTCCGGCATCACCTTCGCGGCGCGCTCGGGGTTAGAGGCCGCCGAGGCGAGCGCGGAGCTCGGCTTCGCGGTGGGCGGCTGCGAGGTCGCCGGGGCGCTGACCTCGCTCGGCATCGCCGACGCGGACGTGGCGGGTGGACTCTACGACGCGGCCGGCATCGAGACCTGGCTCGTGGACTGGACCGATCCGGGGACGCGGCTCCTCCTCGATGTCGGGACCATCGGCGAGATCCGCCGGGCGGGCACCGCCTTCGTGGCGGAAGTGCGCGGGTTGATGGACCGCCTCGACGCGGAGCGCGGCCGGACCTTCCGGGCCACCTGCGGCGCGGATCTCGGCGATGCACGCTGCCGCGTCGATCTCGCCGACCCGCGCTACCGCACCACCGGGACCGTTCTCGCGCCGGCGACACCGGGCGAGATGCCGGCCACCCTGGCGGGGATTTTCGCCGAGGGCGCCTTCACGAGCGGACGGCTCAGCTGGGATTCGGGCGCGAATGCCGGCCTCGCCAACGACGTCCGGGCGCACCGGCAGGCCGAGGGCGGCGTCCTGATCGAACTCTGGCAGGAGCCGCCCCGCGCCATGGCCGCCGGGGACCGGTTCACTCTGACGGCCGGCTGCGACAAGCGCCTCGCCACCTGTGCGGCGGTCTTCGCCAATGCGGTGAACTTCCAGGGATTCCCGCACATGCCCGGCAACGACTTCGTCATCAGCGCCATCCCGGGTTCCAGTACCGCCCTCGACGGCAGCAGCCTGTTCCGTTGAGCCGGCAAAGGACTTGCTCATGCGAAGCTCCGATCGGATCGTCGCCGAGGCACGGGCCTGGATCGGCACGCCCTACCGGCATCAGGCCTCGCTCAAGGGCGTCGGCTGCGATTGCCTCGGGTTGGTCCGGGGAATCTGGCGCGGGCTCCTCGGGCCGGAGCCAGAGACCGCGCCGCCTTATTCGGCCTCATGGGCGGAATCCGCCCTCCCCGGCAGCGACCCGATGGCGGAGGCCGCCCGCCGCCATCTCGCCGCCGTGCGCGATCCTCTAAACGGCTACACTCCGGCCCCAGGGGACGCCCTGCTCTTCGCCTTCCGCTCTCATTTGCCGGCAAAACACTGCGCGATCGCGAGCGGGGATGGGACGATGATCCACGCCCATGACGGTGCGGCGGTGACGGAAGTCACCCTCACGCGATGGTGGCGCCGTCACCTGGCGCATGTGTTCCGGTTTCCGGGGGCCTGATATCGGGAAGCCGAGACGGCAGGCGCGCTTCCCCTCTCCCCGCACGCGGGGAGAGGGTCGCAGGCACCTCGTCGTGCCTGTGACGAGCGGAGCGAGGGTGAGGGGGCGGCTCCGAGTGAGGCTCGTCCGAAGAAGCCCCCTCACCGTCGGCTTCCGCCTCGACGTGCTCCCCAGCAAGGGGGAGACACGTCCCTCTCCCCGCAGGCGGGGCGAGGCGATGCGCATCGACCGGTGTAACCATCGAACTCCGGAAACGGCCGTGAGCGGCCCGCCGCGCACAGGATGCGCGCTTCCCCCTCTCCCCGCACGCGGGGAGAGGGTCACAGGCACCTCGTCGTGCCTGTGACGAGCGGAGCGAGGGTGAGGGGGCGGCTCCGAGTGAGGCTCGTCCGAAGAAGCCCCCTCACCGTCGGCTGCCGCCTCGACGTGCTCCCCGGCAAGGGGGAGACACGCCCCTCTCCCCGCGAGCGGGGCGAGGCGATGCGCACCGAGTGTCCCTGATCCTTTAGCCCTCCCTCCCGGAGCCCTCCCGCATGGCCACGCTCATCCTGCAGACAGCCGGGGCGGCTCTGGGGACCGCGCTCGGCGGGCCGATCGGCGGGGCCGTGCTCGGCACGCTCGGCGCCGTGGCCGGTGGTGCGATCGACAGCGCCCTGTTCGGAGCGCGGGCCGGGCCGCGCTTCGTCGAAGGCCCGCGCCTGACCGATGTGGCCGGGCTGTCCTCCACGGAGGGCGAGCCGATCAAGCGGGTCTATGGCCGCGCCAAGGTGGGTGGAACCCTGATCTGGGCGACGCGCCCGCTGGAGGTCGCCAATACCAGCGTCCAGCGCGCCGCGTCCGGGGGCAAGGGCGGCGCCGGCCAGAAGACCGTGACCACGACCTACGCGTATTTCGCCGACCTCGCGGTGGGGCTGTGCGAAGGCGAGATCGCCCATGTCCGCCGGGTCTGGGCCGATGGCCGCGAGATCGACCTCACCACCCTGAATTACCGGCTGCACCGGGGCGGGGCCGACCAAGCGCCCGATCCGTTGATCGTCGCCAAGGAGGGCGCGGAACGAGCCCCGGCCTATCGCGGCCTCGCCTATATGGTGTTCGAGCGTCTGGCGCTCGCCGAGTTCGGCAACCGGGTGCCGCAGCTGGCCTTCGAGGTGATCCGCCCCGTCGAGGGGCTCGCCGGGATGGTCCGCGCCGTCTGCCTCATTCCCGGCTCGACGGAATTCGGCCTCGACCCCCGCCTCGTCACCGAGGATGCGGGTTTCGGCACCACGCGGGCCGCCAACCGGTTCCAGTTCCAGGAGGCGAGCGACGTCACCGCCTCCCTCGACGCGCTCCAGGCCCTGTGCCCGCGCCTCGCCCGCGTCTCGGTGGTGGCGAGCTGGTTCGGCAGCGACCTGCGCGCGGGCCGATGCACGGTGACGCCAAAGGTCGACCGGCCGGACAAGGCGACCCTCGGCGACACATGGAGCGTCGCCGGGCTGACCCGCGATGAGGTGGAGACGGTCTCGACCGCGCCCATGGGAGGTGCGGCCTATGGCGGCACGCCCTCCGATGCGGGGCTCGGCCGCCTCGTCGCCGAGTTGCGCCGCCGCGGTCTCGAGGTCGTGCTCTACCCGTTCGTGATGATGGACGTGCCCGCCGGCAACGGCCTGCCCGATCCGCGCGACGCGGGCGCGCCCCATCAGCCACCCTATCCCTGGCGGGGCCGTATCACCTGCGCGCCGGCCCCCGGCCAGCCGGGAAGCCCGGACGGGACCGCCGCTGCGTCCGCGCAGGTCGCGGCCTTCTTCCAGAACCCGGACGGATACCGCCGTTTCCTTCTCCATTATGCCGACCTCGCCGCCGGCTGGGCGGCCGACGGCGTTTCGCTCTCCGGCTTCATCATCGGCAGCGAGTTTCCGAGCCTCACCCGCGTGCGGGGCGAGGCCGGGCGCTATCCGGCGGTGGAGGCGTTCACGGCGCTGGCCCAGGAGGTGCGCGCTCACCTCGGGGCCGGCGTGGCCCTGGTCTACGCGGCCGATTGGACCGAATACGGCGCCCATGTCAGCGACGGCGGGGCCACCGTGCGGTTCCCCCTCGACGCGCTGTTCGCCGATCCCGCCATCGCGGCGGTGGGCATCGACTATTACCCACCGATCAGCGACTGGCGCGACGGCGATGACCATGCCGACCTCGCCGAGACCGACAGCCTCTACGACACGGCCTATCTCAAGCGCCGCCTCGGGGCCGGCGAGGCGTTCGACTGGTACTATGCCGACGACGCCGACCGGCGGGCGCAACGGCGCACGCCGATCACCGACGGCGCGGCGGCCAAGCCCTGGATCTACCGGGCCAAGGACCTCGTCTCCTGGTGGTCGAACCCGCATCGCGAACGCGACGGCGGGGTCGAGACCGGCACCACCGCCTGGATTCCCCGATCCAAGCCGATCTGGCTCACCGAGATCGGCGTGCCCGCCGTGGACAGGGGCACCAACGGCCCCAACGTCTTTCCCGACGCGAAATCCTCCGAGAACGCCGCGCCGCCCTTCTCGGCCAATCGTCGCGACGACCTGATCCAGGCCCGTGGCCTCACCGCCATCCTGACCCGCTTCGATGCGGCGCTGCCGGGTTTCGAGCCGGCTCACAACCCAGTCTCGCCCGTCTATGGCGGCCCGATGGTCGCCGCCGAGTCGGTCTTTGTCTGGTGCTGGGATGCGCGGCCCTTCCCGGCCTTCCCGGATTTCGACACGGTCTGGGCGGATGCGGAGAACTGGTCCCTGGGTCATTGGATCACAGGACGGATCGAGGGGCTGGAGCTCGACCGCCTGATCCGCGCGATCCTATCCGATCTCGGCATCACCGCGCCGGCCCGGATCGCCGCCGATGCCTGGCTCGACGGCTACGTCATCGACCGGCCGATCTCGGCGCGCGGCGCCCTGGAACCGCTCGCCCAGATCTACGGGCTCGACGTCTCGGCGGTGGGCGGCAGGCTCGACATTCGCGGCCCGCGCCGCGAGCGCCCGATCGTCCTGGCGACCGCCGATCTCGTGCTCACCGAGCGGGACCGGTCGCCGTTGAGCTTCGTCCGCGCCGAGGAATCCGAACTGCCCCGCGCGCTCACCCTCGGCTTCTGCGACGGGGAGAGCGCGGATTACCGGAAAGCCAGCGCCTCGGCGATCCGTCCCACCGGCCTGAGACGGCGCGAGAGCAGCGCCGACGCCCCCATCGTCACGCGACGGGAGAGCGCGGAAGCGCTGGCCGAGGCGCTCCTCGACATGGCCATTGCCGGGCGCGACAGCGCGGGTTTCGCGGTGAGCCCGCGCCGGATCGACCTGGTGCCGGGCGACCTCCTGGCCCTGCCCGGGGCCCGGCTCCCCCACCGGATCGTGCGCATCGCCGACAGTGCCGGCGCGCGGCGGATCGAGACCCGTGCGGTCCCGGCCCAGGGGTTCCGCCGCGACGCCTATCGCAGCCCCGACGGGAAAGCCCACAGGCCGCCGCCATCCATGGCCGGGCGCCCCTTCGCCCGCGTGCTCGACCTGCCGGTGGACAGGGGCAGCCCGACCATCCTCCAATATCTCGCCGTCTCGGCCGATCCCTGGCCCGGTGAGATGGCCGTCTGGCGCTCCGCCGGCACGGACGGGCCGCTCGGCCTGCACCGCATCGTCGATTACCCCGCCTGCCTCGGCGAGACGCTGACCCCGCTGCCGCCGGGACCTCTCTGGCGCTTCGACCGGGGGACCCGGCTCGATCTGCGCCTGCGCCATGCCGGCGCCCTCTCCTCCATCGCGGAGAGCGACGTTCTGGCGGGCGGCAACCTGTTCGCCCTGGTGGGCAGCGATGGCGGGGTCGAGATCATCGCGGCGGCCGGCGCCGAGCTGATCGGGCCCGGCACCTACCGCCTCAGCCGCCTGCTGCGCGGCCTGATGGGGAGCGAGGATCTCAGCCGGCGTGCGAATCCGGCCGGCTGCCTCGTCGTGCGCCTCGACGACGGGGCGGTCGTCCCCCTGGTGGAGCGGCTCGACGAGGCCGGCCGGCCCTTCCGCTACCGGATCGGGCCGGCCGCCCGCGACCCCGGCGATCCGAGCTATGTCGAGCTGCAGGCGAGCGCCGGCCTGCTGCCGCTCCGCCCCCTCGCGCCAGTGCACCTGACCGCGCGCCGCGAAGCGGACGGGATCCGGCTCGCCTGGATCCGGCGGGCGCGGCGGGACGCGGATGGCTGGGAGCCGGTGGAGATTCCGCATGACGAGGCGGGCGAGACCTACGAGGTCGCGATCCACGCGCCGGACGGATCGACCCTGAGGACCGCCCGGACGACCGAGCCGGTGCTCCTCTACCTCGCCGCCGACGAGTGCGCCGATTTCGGCGCGACGCAGACCCGCCTCGACGTGAGCGTCGCCCAGATCGGCGCCCTCACCGGCCCCGGCCCCGGCCGCCGCGCCATCCTGCCCGTGCGCTCCGCCTGAGCGCCCATCGATCCGGAGCTCCACCATGTCGCAGATGACGGCCAACCTCGCCCTGCCGCTGATCGCGGCGGGGCAGGCGGGAAAGCACGTGACCCATAACGAGGCCCTGGCGGCCCTCGATACCCTCGTGCAACTCGCCTGCCTCGACAAGGACCAGACGTCCCCGCCCTCCTCGCCCGCCGAGGGCGACCGCTACCTCGTCGCCGACGCCGCGCCCGCCGGCGCCTGGACCGGGCTGTCCGGCCACATCGTCCATTTCCATGACGGCGTCTGGAACGGCCTCGCGCCGAGGGCCGGGTGGCTCGCCTATCTGGCCGACGAGGACGCGTTCTATGGTTTCGACGGCGCCGCCTGGATCGCCCTCTCCCGCACGATCTCGGCCCTGCAGAGCCTCGCCCTGCTCGGCCTCGGCACCGAGGCGGATGCGGAGAACCCGTTCGCGGCCAAGCTCAACAAGGCCCTGTGGACGGCGCGCGGCACGGCGGAGGGCGGCACCGGCGACCTGCGCTTCGCCCTGAACAAGGCGGCCACGGCCAACGTCCTGTCGCTGCTGCTCCAGACCGGATTCTCGGCGCGCGCCGAGATCGGCCTGATCGCCGACGATGGCCTGTCCGTGAAAGTCTCGGCGGATGGGACGAACTGGGCCCATGCCTGGCGGGCCCAGGCGAATAACGGCTTCGTCGGTTTCGGCTCGGCCGCGTCGCCGGGCGGCCCGGTGCCGGGTGCTCCGGTCTCCGTCTCGGGCTCGTCGAGTGCCGCCCTGATCCAGCTCGAATGCTACAGCCCGGGCGCGCCGGTGGTGAACATCACGACGCGCATCGCCCGCGGCACCCCGGCCGCCCCGACGGGCATCCTCGCGGGAGACCGGTTCTTCGGTTTCTTCGGCCGTGGCTACCATGCGGCGGGCGGGTTCTCCGGCAACATGGTCACCTTCAACGGTGTCGCCGAAGAGGATTTCACCGCCACGGCGCAGGGCACGTTCGTCGATTTCCAGACGACGGACATCGGCACGAGGTCACGCCGGTCCGTGGTCAAGTTCAGGGGCAACGGCGCCCTCGAACTCATCCCCCGCACCGGCACGCCGAGCGCAAGGCTCGCACCCGGGCAGATCCTGTTCGACGGCACCGCCACCGCGTTCAAGGTCTATGACGGGACGCGCTGGTCCCGCCTCACCGACCTGCCCCGGTTCGCAGCCGCCATGGGCGCCGACATGACGATTCCGGCGGGCGCCTGGGCGAAGGTGGCGTTCAACACCGCCGAGGTGAACGACCAGGGCGCGTTCGTGCCCGCGACGAACCGGTTCGTCGCCCCCGAGGCCGGCACCTACACGTTCGGCGCGGGCCTCGCCTTCCGCAAGAGCGGCAACGCCGCGCCCACCGCGCTCCAGGCCCGGTTCTACCGCAACGGCGCGGCGTCCCCGCGCCACCGGGCGGGCGTGACCGGCCTGGTCGACGGCGTCTCGACCCTCGCCCTCACGGCGACCCTCGCCCTGGCGGCGGGCAACACCGTGGAGGTGTTCGCGCAGTTCGCCGGCGCCGAGGGCGGCATCCTCGCCGCCGACACGACGTTCTGGGGCCTCTCCGTGCCCTGAACCGCCCGGGGGGCGGTGTCCTCCCGGATCGCGCGTCGCCGGACGACGCTCCTCCCCCGTTCCAGACCCGGAGTGAACCATGGACCTCAGCGCCATCGGCAGTGCCGTGCTCGTCGCCCGCGAAGGCCGGCGCCTCGACGCCTACCGCGATTCCGTCGGCATCTGGACCATCGGAATCGGCCATACCAGCGCGGCGGGGCCGCCCGCGGTGACACAGGGCCTGCGTCTGACCGCGGCGGAATGCGACGCCGTCTTCGCCCGCGATGTCGGCCGCTTCGTGCGCACCGTCGCGGCGGTGGTGCCAAGCGATCTGCCCGACCATGCCTTCGATGCCCTGGTCTCCCTCTGCTTCAACATCGGCGAGGGCGCGTTCCGGCGCTCGACCGTCGTGCGCCGCCTGAAGGCCGGGGACCGCGCGGGGGCCGCCGAGGCGATTTTGATGTGGAACCGGCCCGCCTCCCTGATCCCGCGCCGGAGGGCCGAATACGACCAGTTCCGTACGCCCTACGCGACCTCCCTGCCGCGCGCCCGCTCCACCGATCCCGCCGTCATCCCGCGCCCGGCTGAGACGACCGCACTGCCCGCGAGCGCGGCGCGGGAGCAACCCGAAGCAGGGCCGGGACTCGTGACGGGCCCGGCCGTCGGCTCCGAGCGCCGCCCCCTCCCCCGCACGCCCTCGATTCGGACCGCGCCGCCGCAGCGGAGCGTCGCGCCCGCAAGTGCCTGGGCTCGGTTCACGGCGTCCCTCCGGGCCCTGTTCGGCCCAGGGGCCTGATCCCGAAAAGCCCGCTCCCCCGCCGCATCCCGGAGATCGTCATGAAACCCTCGTTCCTCGTCCTCGGCGGCCTTGCCGTGCTGCTTTCCTCCTGCGCCGCCTCGCCCTGCATGGCGGCGACGGCGGAAACCGCCATCCTCCTGCCCTGGGGCGATGCCGCCATCGCCCTCGCCCAGATCGTCACCGCCTTCCTGGTGCCCCTGGCGATCACCGCGGCGACCGCCGCATTGGCGCGGATCGCCGGCCCGTTGCAGGTCCTGATCACGACCACCCTGATCGAGCGTCTCGTGCGCAATGTCGGCGATTACGCGATCAATGCCGTGGCCGGCGCCGTACGCGGGCGGACCTTGTCGGTGCCGGTGGGCTCGGCCGTGATCGCGCGCGCGGTTCAACGGGCCCTCGACCAGGCGCCGGCCTGGCTGGTGACGGCGGCGGGCGGGGCGGAGGGGCTCGCGGAGAAGGTCTTCCGCAGCCTGCCCCTCGATGAGGAGGCCACGACCGGCAACACCCTGCCCCCCGCCCTCGACGCCCTGCGGGCGAGACAGGGCACGGTGTCCCCGGTCTGAGCTGCGTTCCGTGGACCGAGGGCTGCGATAGTCACACTTCTCGCGGGCTGCGCCACCCTGCCCTCCTCCCCAGCGGATCTCGGGCTTGCCCGAGATCCGTCGAGCTTGTGGGGGGAGTTGGAGGTGGGGGTGGTCGGGCGACCCTCAGCTTACGGAGGCTGGCGGAGCCACCCCCACTCCTAGCCTCTCCCCACAAGGGGGAGAGGGACGCGCTCTGCCTGAAGCAGCAGATGGGTGAGCCGATTCGGGGCAGCGGAGGGAAGATTCCCATGGACAGGATCGCGCTCGAAGCCGCCCGACTGCTGTTCTCGGAGGAGGGCGCGGGCTGGATCGTCGCCGCCCTTCTCGGCTTCGCCTGCCTGCATCTCTACCGGGAGGTGGGCCGGGCGCAGGAAGCCCGGATTGGCGAGGCCGGCGCCACGGCGACGGCTCTGGAACGGGCCTCGCAGGCGAACTCGGCCGTGGCTCTGGCCATCGAGAGCCGCACACGCGTGCTCGAAGACCTGTCCCGTCTCGCGAGCGAGATCTCACGCGGTGTCGATCGCGGCGACGAGCGGGCGCGGGAGAAGTTCGACGAAATCCTGCGCCGCCTCTCGGAACCCCGCCACGAGGGCCGATGACGCCCAGGCTTTCCCCTCCGCGCGGCGCTCATCGCGCCTCGTGCCCCTTGCCCGTGGTAGGAGATCACCCCGATGAACCGTCTCGCCCGCTTCTTCCCGCCCTCCCCGCGCCTGCGCGCCGCCTCCGGTCGCCTCCGGGCGGCGGAGACCGGATTCGAGCTCTCGATGACCGACCTGCGCAGGGCCGCCCTTGAGCACGTCGATTGTCACCGCCTCCTCGGCATCGCTTTGCGGGCGAGCCTGCAACCTCCGGTTCTCCGCGGCGAAGGCCGCTCGTGACCGCCCGTTTCGGGAACCGGAGGGGGCACGATCGGCTTGCCCGCTCTCATCTCGCCGCGCCACGATCCGATCGTTCGGGATCGGGGCCCGGCCGAACCCGCATTCAGGGCGCATTCAGTGCCCGAAGACCATTGACTCATCCCATGCGCATCCTCCTCGCCCTGCTGTTCATCGGCCTGACCGTCGCGGCTTTCGCGACGGGGCCGATTCGCACGCTGGCGGAAGAGACGATGACGCCCGGTACGGCCGAGGTCTCGGCGCCGATGCACGTGGTCCCGCCGAGCGAGAGCTGTCTCAGCCCGGCGGACCTGCGCGAGGCGGTGGCGGACAAGCGGGTGATCGAGCCGGTGGCCGCGATCCGTGCCGCCCGGACGGTGATCTCCCGGGCCGAGATCCAGCGCGCCCGGCTCTGCCGGCACGGGGAGGGCCTCGCCTATCTCCTGACGGCCTTGCGCCGGGACGGACAGTTCGTCCACGTGTTGGTGGATGCCACCACCGGACGGGTTATCGGCAAATAAAGGCGGGGGCGCCTATCGTTCTCCGCGACGGGGGCTTCACCGCCGCCTCATCTTGGGAGTGAATCGCAGTGCGTCTGCTCGTCGTCGAGGATGACCGGGACATCAACCGGCAAGTGGTCAGCGCGCTCGAGGAGGCCGGCTACGTCGCCGACAAGGCCTTCGACGGCGAAGAGGGCGCCTATCTCGGCGAGAGCGAACCCTACGACGCGATCATCCTCGACATGGGCCTGCCAAAGGCGGACGGCGTCACCGTGCTGCAGAAATGGCGCCGCGCCGGCATCAAGACGCCGGTCATCATCCTCACCGCCCGCGACCGCTGGTCGGACAAGGTCGACGGGTTCGATGCCGGAGCCGACGATTACGTGACCAAGCCCTTCCACATGGAAGAGCTGATGGCCCGCGTACGCGCGCTCCTGCGCCGCGCCACCGGCCACGCCACGAGCCAGATCTCCTGCGGGCCCGTCGTGCTCGATACCCGCTCGGGCCGCGTCTATGTGGACGGCAACCCGATCAAGCTCACGAGCCACGAATACCGCCTGCTCGCCTACCTGATGCACCATACCGGCCGCGTGGTCTCCCGCGCCGAGTTGACGGAGCATCTCTACGACCAGGATTTCGACAGGGATTCCAATACGATCGAGGTCTTCGTCGGGCGTCTCCGCAAGAAGCTCGCTGTGGACCTGATCCAGACCGTGCGCGGCCTCGGCTACCTCGTCGACCCGAACCAGCCTGCGCCGCGGGTGTAGGGGGTAGAACTTCGGCGGATCTTGCCCCCGTCTCATCTGAGCCCCATAATCGGCTCAGTTGAGATGGGAGCAAGACATGGCGAGCTACGACATGCCCAGCGGAGTAGCCGTCGCCGACGTTCTGGGATTCGAGGGACCGAGGTCCGGCGAAAGCACGGACGCGAATGTCATCGCGCAGGTCACGGCGGGGTTGCCGGTGGCTTCCGTCGATCGGCTCGCCTCCGCTGTCGCTCCCGACGATCGGACATTCGCCTTCAACTTCGTGGCACGCGCTACGCTCAACCGCCGCCGCGCCGAGGCGAAGGCGAGGCTGACCCCGCATGAGAGTGCGAAGGTGGTGCGTCTGGCGAAGGTCTGGGCGATGGCCCGTGAGGTCTGGAAATCGGATGACGCCGCCCGGGACTTCCTTCACCGCCCTCATCCTCTCCTCGAGAACCGGCCGCCCCTCGAAGTCGCGCTGGAATCCGAGTTCGGCGGACCACGCGTGGAGGCCGTCCTCGGCCGGCTCAAATATGGCTCCGCTGCGTGAGCGGTCAGACGCTCGCGCAGGCACAGAAGGCCTATCGAATCGGGGATCCCGACGGCGAGCACGCAATCTTCGATCCGACGGGGTCACGCCTTTTCCCCGGCCGCTGGAACACACCGGCAAGCCCGATGATCTATGCGTCGGCCGACTACTCCACATCCATGCTCGAAAAGCTCGTCCACGGCAGCGGACGGCTTCCACCCAACCAGCACTACGTCGAGATCCTCCTGTCGGCCGGTCTCTCCTACGAGGTGCTGTCCCAACCTGCGGTGCCGGGATGGGATCATCCCGATTGCAACGCGTCGCGGACCTTCGGCGAAACTTGGCACCGCTCTCGCCGGTCGCTGCTTCTGTTCGTCCCGAGCGTCGTGGCGCGCGTGAGCACCAATATCCTCATCAACCCGGACCATCCGGATTTCGGCAGGATTACGGTGGGGCTTCATCAGCCATGCTGGTGGGACAACCGCCTGTTCGAGCGGCCGGGCAGCCCTGCTTCGGCACCAACGGCCTCATCGCGGCCGGTCCAATCCGCCGGGCCGCACGACGCCCTCTCCGCTATCGGCGAGTTCGGCGACGGTCCGAACCTGGATCCGTGACGTCTCTTGCGGTGACGTCTCTTGTAACTCGCGGGCAACCGCACGCCTGATCGCCTCGTCGGACGAAACGCCCCAGCGCTCCGCCAGGGTTCTCACAAGCAGTTCGGTCTCGGGATCATCGATGTCGAAGGCCATCGCCGCATCTCCATTCGGATGATGGTACAGACGGTACGACACGTCTTTCAACCAGAGCGAGACCGCCGCACCATCATGACGACGAGACGAGTGTGATCGCCTTTCCCTCCTGGCTGCCGTTCCGGCGGCGCTCCATCGCCGTGCGCTTGGCGGGCTCGGCTCTGATCGCGAGTTCGGCGATCCTGCTGATCGCGGCCTGGATCCTCACCACGCTCTACCGTGAGAACACCGAGCGCTCCTTCGACAGCCGGCTCCTCGTCTATGCCAACAACCTCGCCACCGATCTCGTCTCCCCCAACGATCCCGAGAGCCGCTCCTTCAACCTGAGCGACCCGCGCTTCGACCTGCCCCTCTCGGGCTGGTACTGGCAGGTGGGGCGGCCGGATGCGCGCCCGCGCGACCTGCGCACCTCGCGCTCCCTCGTGGGCGTGCCGCTGAAGCCGGCCGGCACGCCGGACAACAATGCCGGGATCGGCCAGATCCGCCAGGGCTACGGCAAGGCCCAGGACGACCGGCCGCTACGCATCATCGAGCGCGACGTCGATCTCGGCGAGGAGGGACGCTACACCGTGCGCGTCGCCGGCCCCGCCGACGAGATCGAGAACGATGTCGGCCGCTTCCGCTTCTCGCTGATGGTGACGTTCGGCCTGCTCGGCCTGTTCCTGGCGCTGACGACCCTGCTGCAGATCCGCTTCGGCCTGGCGCCCCTGGCCAAGCTCCGCACGGCCCTCGGCGCGATCCGCCGGGGCGAGGCCGACCGGATCGGCGGCGAGTATCCCCGCGACATCGCCCCCCTCGCCGGCGAGGTGAACCTCCTGATCGAGACCAACCGCGAGATCCTGGAGCGGGCGCGCACGCAGGTGGGCAACCTCGCCCACGCCCTAAAGACGCCGCTATCGATCATCGTCAACGAGGTCGGCGCCAGCGACGCGTCGGACGACCTCGCCGCGAAGATCCGCGAGCAGGCGGCTGTGATGCGCGACCAGGTGAACTACCATCTCGACCGGGCGCGGGCGGCGGCTTTGGCCGGCACCCTCGGCACCTCCACCGAGGTGGAGCCGGCGCTCGCAGGGCTGGTGCGCACCTTCGGCAAGATCTACCGCGACAAGGACATCGCCTACGAGGTCCATGTCCCGCCGGGTCTGCGCTTTCGCGGCGAGCGCCAGGATTTCGAGGAGATGATCGGCAACCTCGTCGACAACGCCTCGAAATGGGCGCGCAGCCGCGTCTCGATCCGGGCGGAAACGGTGAGCGAGCACCATTATCCCCACCTTCTCGTCTCCATCGAGGATGACGGGCCGGGCCTGCAGCCGGAAGACCGCGCGGCGGTGCTGGGCCGTGGACAGAGGCTCGACGAGACCAAGCCCGGCTCGGGCCTCGGCCTCTCCATCGTGGCCGATCTGGCGGCCCTCTATCGTGGCCGTTTCCGCCTGGAGGAAGCCCAGCTCGGCGGCGTCCGGGCCGTGATCGAGGTGCCCGGGGACGCACCGAATGCCAGCGCCGGATGAGCGCCGGACTATGCGAAACGCCCCGAATGGTGTTTCAGACGGGCGTGCCCCTCGGGTCGGCGACTTCCGACACGGCACAGGTTCACGTGACACCGTGTCGCCGAACCGGTCCCTGCGTTCAGGCTCGTCCGGCGCTTACATGCGATGCTGCGAGTTTGGGGTGCGATGACGGCGATCTGGTTCATTTTGGCGGTGATGACGGGGGGCACCGTGCTGGCATTGCTCTGGCCGATGTCGCTGTGGTCCAAGGCACGGCGGGCGGATGCCGCTCCCCCGCCTCCGGCCGGAGCGCTGTCCACCGAAACCGCGTTCTATGAGGACCAGCTCCGCGAGATCGAGCGCGACCTGACGCGCGGGCTGATCGCACCCGCCGAGGCCGACGCGGCCCGCACCGAGGCGGCCCGCCGCCTCCTTCGTGCCAGCCGGGAGAACCCCGAAGCCGTCTCCGATGGGATGGCCGAGCCCGCCCTGCGCCAGCGCCGCGCGGCCTCGGCCTTCGCACTGTCGACGATCCCGCTCGTGGCGCTCATCGCCTACGGGCTCTACGGCTCGCCGCACATGCCGTCCCAGACGGCCTCCGACCGGCAGGCGGTGCAGTCCGGCGGGCAGGACATGCTCAAGGCCATCGGGCAGATCGAGGCGCGGCTCGCCAGCGATCCGAGCGACGGCCGCGGCTGGTCGGTGCTCGCCCCGGTCTATGTCCGCCTCGGACGGTTCGACGATGCGGCCCATGCCTATGAGGCCGCCACCCGCCTGCTCGGCGAGTCGCCGCAGCGCCTCTCCGATTGGGGCGAGGCCCTGGTCGCCGGCGCCAACGGGACCGTGACGCCCCGGGCGAAGGAAATCTTCGAACGCGCGGCGAGGCTCGATGCCGGCGCCGCCAAGCCGCGTTTCTACCTTGCGCGCGCCGCCGAACTCGAAGGCGACATCCCCGGCGCGGTCCGCCAGCTGACCACCCTGATGGAGAGCGCCCCGGCCGATGCGCCCTGGCTGCCCCTGGTGCGCGAGACGCTCACCCGCCTGAACGGCGAGGCGCCGGCCACGGCCGCCAAGCCCGGTCCTGCCGCCAAGGCTCCCGATTCCAGCGCTGCGGCGGACCTGCAGGCGATGCCCGCCGCCAATCGCGACGCGGCGATCCGGGGCATGGTCGACGGGCTCGACCGGCGCCTGACCGAGAAGGGAGGTACCGCCGACGAATGGGTCCGCCTCGTCCGGTCCTACGGCGTGCTGGGAGATCGCGAAAAGATGAAAGCGGCCCTCGACCGGGCGCGGAACGCGGTCGGCAGCGAAGCTGGCGCCGGGACCAAGCTCGATGAACTCGCACGCGAGTTCGGCCTCGCCACGGCACCGGCGGCTCCGCCGGTGACCGCCGCCGATGCGGCAGAGCGCGCCGGGACGGATGCCGCCGTGGCTGCCGTGAAGGCGATGCCGGCGCCCGAGCGGGACGCCGCCATCCGCGGCATGGTCGCCGGCCTCGACCGGCGGCTCGCCTCGAAGGGCGGCACGGTGGATGATTGGCTGCGTCTTGTGCGTTCGTACAGCGTATTGGGTGAACGCCAGCAGGCGAGCCATGCCCTCGATCGCGGTCGCATGGCCCTCAGCCCAGATGCCCGCGCGATGGAAAAGCTCGACATCCTGGCCCAGGAACTCGGCCTGCGCGGAGGCAACGACAAGCCGTGATCCGGGCTGCGACGAAGGACGCCCCCTGACAATCCGCCCCGGCCACGGGCCTTGACCCGGACTGTCATGGGGCCGAAACCCGAGTTACGCCAGAAACCTAAATTATACCGGACCACTGGCCAGACGACAGGACAGCCGGATCTGCCCTTCCGCGCCGACCGAGCGCCCGTTCACGAGGCGCCGGAACAGAAACGGGACGAAACTTGTGACTCGCAAGAGCCGCCGCCTGATCCTGATCGCCGCCTGCGGTGCCGTGCTCGCGCTGGCCCTCGGCCTGATCCTGTCCGCCATGAGTGGGTCGATCGTGTTCTTCCGGTCACCCACCGATGTGACCGCGCAGGGTGTGGCGCCGGGCACCCGCTTCCGCCTCGGCGGGCTGGTCAAGGAAGGCTCGCTCCAGCGTGGCCCCGACCAGAACATCGATTTCGCCGTGACCGACACCAATGCGACGGTCCAGGTGCAGTATCGCGGATTGCTTCCCGACCTGTTCCGCGAGGGCCAGGGGATCGTCGCCGAAGGGCGGCTCGAGCCGGGCGGCATCTTCCGCGCCGACACCGTGCTGGCCAAGCACGACGAATCCTACATGCCCCGCGAGGTCGCCGATGCGCTCAAGGCGCAGGGCCGGTGGCAGGAGGGCGGCTCCAAGGGAGCCCCCGCCGGGAAAGCCGCCGAGGGCGTGAAGACCGCCGACGGCGAGCCGACGCTCGGACGACGCAGCGAACGATGACCGGTATGACCCTGAGGAAGGACAATCCGACGTGCTGATCGAAGTCGGACATTTCGCGCTGGCATTGGCGCTGGCGCTTTCCCTGGTCCAGGCGGTGATGCCGGTCTGGGCCGCCCGCTCGGGGGACGCGGCCCTGCGCGCCGTGGCCACTCCGGCAGCGCTCGGCACCTTCGCCTGCATCCTGTTCTCGTTCGGGGCGCTCACCTACGCGCATGCCACGTCGGACTTCTCGGTCCAGAACGTGATCGAGAACTCCCACACGGCCAAGCCCTTCCTCTACAAGCTCTCGGGCGTGTGGGGGAACCATGAGGGCTCGATGCTGCTCTGGGTCCTCATCCTGGCCCTGTTCGGCGCCCTGGTCGCGGTGTCCCGGAACTCGGTTCCGCCGGTGCTCCGCGCCAACACCCTGGCGGTCCAGGGTCTCGTCACCTTCGTTTTCGTGCTGTTCATCATCACGACCTCGAACCCGTTCATGCGGGTGAGCCCAGCGCCGATCGAGGGCAACGACCTCAATCCGCTGCTGCAGGATTTCGGCCTCGCGATCCATCCGCCCCTTCTCTACGTCGGCTATGTCGGCTTCTCGATCACCTTCGCCTTCGCCATCGCGGCGCTGATCGACGGCCGCATCGACGCGGTCTGGGCCCGCGCCGTGCGCCCCTGGACGCTGATCGCCTGGAGCTTCCTGACCCTCGGCATCGCGATGGGCTCGTACTGGGCCTATTACGAACTCGGCTGGGGCGGCTGGTGGTTCTGGGATCCGGTGGAGAACGCCTCGCTGATGCCCTGGCTCGCGGGCACGGCGCTGCTCCATTCCACCGTGGTGATGGAGAAGCGCGACGCGCTCAAGGTCTGGACGGTGCTGCTCGCCATCCTCACCTTCTCGCTGTCGCTGCTCGGCACCTTCATCGTCCGCTCGGGTGTCCTCACCTCGGTGCATTCCTTCGCCACCGACCCGACGCGCGGCGTCTTCATCCTCGCCATCCTGATCCTGTTCATCGGCGGCTCGCTCAGCCTCTTCGCCTGGCGCGCGCCGATGCTGCGGCAGGGCGGCCTGTTCGCGCCGATCTCGCGCGAGGGCGCCCTGGTGATGAACAACCTGTTCCTCGCCGCCGCCTGCGCCACCGTCTTCGTCGGCACGCTCTACCCGCTGCTGCTCGAATCCCTGACCTCCGAGAAGATCTCGGTGGGGCCGCCCTTCTTCAACTACACCTTCATCCCGCTGGCGATTCCGCTCCTCCTCATCGTCCCCTTCGGCCAGACCCTGGCCTGGAAGCGCGGCGACGTGCACGCGGCCTCGCAGCGCCTGTTCGCCGCCATGGGTGTCGCCCTCGCCGTCGGCCTCGCCGTGCTCGCCTGGACCTGGGGCGGCCCGATGATGGCGCCCATCGGCATCGGCCTCGGTGCCTATCTGGTCGTCGGCTCGGCCATGGAGATCGTGTCGCGGGCCCGCGGCTACGGCAACAGCCGGGCACGGACGGTCAGCGCCGTCATGCGACGGGCCATCGGCCTGCCGCGCTCGGCCTGGGGGACCGCGCTGGCCCATGCGGGCGTCGGAATCGTGGTTCTGGGCATCGCGGCGCAGGGTTGGGCCACGGAGGCCCTGAGCACGGTGAAGCCGGGCGAGTCCCTCACCTCCGGCCCCTACGTGGCGACCCTCGACCGGGTGGGCCCGCGAACGGGCGAGAATTACGAGGAGACGACGGCCTTCCTCACCATCCGCAACACGGCCGGTGACTTCATCGGCACCGTGGAGACGGGCAAGCGCTTCTATCCCAGCCGCAAGATGAACGTGACGGAATCCGGGTTGCTCACCGTCGGGGTCAGTCAGGTCTATGCCAGCCTCGGCGAGATGGTCCCCGGCGGGGCTATCGGCCTGCGGCTCTACTACAAGCCCCTGGTACTGCTGATCTGGCTCGGTTCCGTCGTCATGGCGCTGGGCGGGGCGGTGTCCCTCACCGACCGCAGGATGCGGGTGGGCGCGCCCGCACGGGCCAAGGAGAAGGCCAAGACCATGCCCGGCACCATGGCCCCCGCCGAATGAGCGCGGCTCGTCTTCCCCGCCTGCTCGTCGCCCTGGCGCTTCTCGCCGGCTCGACGGGCACCACCCTGGCCGTCCAGCCGGACGAAGTCCTGCCGGACGCGAAGCTCGAAGCGCGGGCGCGAGATATCTCCTCGGGCCTGCGCTGCCTCGTCTGCCAGAACCAGTCCATCGACGATTCCGATGCGCCCCTGGCGCGCGACCTGCGGTTGATCGTGCGCGAGCGGCTCAAGGCGGGCGACGACGACAGGCAGGTGCAGGATTACGTCGTCGGCCGCTATGGCGAGTATGTCCTGCTGCGCCCGGTCCTCGCCCTGCACACGTTGCTGCTTTGGCTGACGCCCCTGATGGCCCTCGGCCTCGGGGTTTTCGGGCTCTGGCGTCTGTCCCGCCGGCGCGCGGATCACGAGACCAAGCTGAGTCCAGCGGAAGAAGCCGAGATCGCCGCCCTTACCCGACGCGACTGACGGAACGCTCGTGCTGCATTGCAGCATAGGATGCTTCTACCTCAAGCGCGGACGGGATCGCCTCCTGCGTAACGTACATTTCCCGGCTGAGGAGTAGCAGTTTCAATCGCTCACACTTCAGACCTATGTAATCTTGACATGCATCGAGATATTTTTTGCCGAGTCATGCAATTCAAGCATTGACGCATTGCAATATTCATCTCTTCGCAGCGCAGCATAAAATTGGCATATGTCGGTCTCCCGGTGCAACCGGCTCTCCGAACGGGCACTCCCGGCGGACAGTAACCGCACAGGTTCCCTCATCATGCGCATCTCGTCCAAAGCTCTCCTCGCCGCCGCGCTCACCCTCGCCTCCGCTACCGCCTCCCAGGCGGCCGAGCTTTCGCCCGCGAGCGCCCAGAGCGTCGACCTCGGCACCTATCGTGGTTCGGCCTATTACACCGTCGAGAATGGCCGCTACCGCGTGGTCGCCACCCTCGCCAGCGTCAATTCCGGCCATGATCTGCCCCAGGTCATCCGCCTCGTGACGACCCTGAATCCCGAACAGACCGTCCACCTTTCGGTGCCGGGCACGCTTGGCTCCGACGGACGCGAGACCACCATCGCCTTCTCGCGCACCGGCGACAGGGTCGATGTCGCCTCGGCCGATTCGACGGCCTACTGAACGGCTCTTTCCTCGGTCATCCGTATCCATCGATGCCTGGGGACGCTCCCTCACGGACGGCCCCGGGCGTTTAATCCAATACTTTCAATTTGTTAGCCGCCTCGATTTAAACTCCCGGCAAGGTTCGGGCGTCATCAGCTTCACGATAGCTTTAGATGACGGAACACATCGATGCGCCTTTCCCTCGGCAACAAACTCGCGGCGGTGATGGGGCTTCTGGCACTCGGTGCCTGCGCCCTGTCCCTGTTCAACGACCGCGTGGTGCTGCATCAGCAGGCGCGGGCGGCCGAAATGGACTCGGTCTGGGAACAGGCCCTGGCGGCGCAAAGCCTCGCCCTCGCCATCGAACGGACGGTGGTGGCGGCGGGCGCGGTCTACACGGCGGACGATACCGATGACGCCAAGGCCAAGTTCGGTGGCCTGAAAACCGCCCTCGCCGAAGTCGGCGAGCAGAAGGACGTGTTCCTGAGCCGGATCGCCGGGCAGGTTCCCGATGCGGATCGCCTCAAGCTCGATCTGATGCTGAAGGAGTTCCTGGCTTATCAGACCGATACGGCGGAACTCGGCCTCACCATCTCACCGAAGGCCGCGCTCATCCAGGGCACCGACGAGGCCACCGTGGCGAGCCGCGCCAGGATGGTGTCCGCGATCACACGCATTGGCAAGGACACGCTCACGCGTCTCGGCAGCGAACGCGCGGAGACCGTGGCGGAGATCGAGCAGACCCGCGTCATCAGCCTCGTGGCCTCCGGGGCGGTGATCCTCTTCACCTTCGGTTTCGCACTCTGGCTCGTCCTCAAGGAGATCCGCCAGCCGCTGGCCCGCCTCGGATCGGCGATCGATGCCCTTGCGGCCATGGATCTCACCCGGGCCATCCCGTTGCTGGAACGACGCGACGAGATCGGAACCATGGCCCGCTCCATTGCGGTGCTGCGGACCGTCATCGTCGACAAGGTCGAAGGCGATGCGCGTGCTCTCGCTCATTCCGCTCTCGAAGCCGAGCGCGCCGCGCGCCTGGAGGCAGCCGCCCAGGCTTTCGAGGAGGAAGCTCAGCGGGTGGCGCAGGATCTGTCGAGCGCCGCCACTGCCATGGCGGGCGCGGCGGAGGCGGTGTCGGACGCCGTGCGGCTCACGCGGGATCAGACCACCATCGTTTCGGAAGGTGCGGCCGGCGCGGGGCAACAGGTGCGCAGGGCCGCGGCAGCCAGTGCGGATGTCGCGGGTGGTGGCGAGGCGATCGACCGGCAATCACGGATCCGCGACGGTTTGGGCGCCCTGGCACACCGCGAGGTCACCGCGACGCGCCGCGCCGCCGCCCTCCTCACCGAAGCGGGGCGCGAGATCGGCACCGTGGTCGAGACCATCGCCACCGTCGCCGCGCAGACCAATCTCCTGGCCCTCAATGCCACGATCGAGGCCGCTCGGGCGGGTGAGGCCGGACGGGGCTTCGCGGTTGTCGCCGGCGAGGTGAAGGCGCTCGCCGCCCAGACGGCCGGTGCCACCGAGGCGATCAAAGGACAGATCGAGGCGATGCGGGGCGCGGCTCAGGACACGCTCCGGGCGGTGGAAGCGATCGGTGGAACGATGGATCAGATGGCGGGCGCGGATGCGGCCGTTGCCCTCGCTCTCGAGGCTCAGCGGATCGCGGGCGCTCGCGTCGCCGACAGTGTCGCCGATGCCGAAGCCAGCGCCGACGCCGTGTCCGGCGGCATCGCCACGGTCGAGGAAGCCGCCGCGTCCAGCGCACAGGCCGCCGAATCGGTGAGGAGTGTCGCCGGCCGCGTGGCGGCGGCGAGCCTCGCCCTCGACGAAAGCATTGCGGGGTTTCTCGCCAGCGTCCGGGCCGCTTGACGGAAGGTCGCGCCTCGCTTTCGCCCCACTGAAATCGGAGGAGATCGAGGCGGCGGCCGGACTCCCGGCCCCCGTCGCAGCACCCGTTCAGACTTTCTTTACCCTGACTCGCGAGCGTCCAGCATGGCTTCGCCGACCGCTCTCCTCTCCGCTCGCTCCTTCGTCGCGTCCTCTTTGGCGGCGCTCGCCCTCAGCCTCGGGGCCGCCGCTCCGGCATCGGCCCATCCGCATGTCTGGGTGACCTCGAAGGCCGAGATCGATTACGGCGAGGGCGGCAAGGTGACGGGCATCCGTCACGCCTGGACCTTCGATGCCAGCTACTCGGCCTCGGCGATCCAGGGGCTCGATGCGAACGGCGACGGCACGGTCTCCCCCGACGAACTCGCGGGCCTCGCCACGGACAACACCGCCAATCTCGCGGAATTCGCCTATTTCACGAAGCTCAAGATCGGCGGCAAGGAGCAGACCTTCGCCGATCCGATCGAGCCGAGCATGAGAATGGACGGCGACAGGCTGACCCTCAGCTTTCTTCTGCCGCTGAAATCGCCGGTGGCGCAGGGGCGCGGAGTCGCGGCGTTGGAGGTCTTCGACCCGACCTATTTCGTTGCGTTCAGCCTCTCGGAAGATGCGGACACCGCGCGCCTCGTCGGCTCGCCGGCCGGTTGCGCCGCCACGATCACCCGGCCCAAATCCGAGCAGGCGAAGACCGCGGATGCCAAGACTGCCGATGCCAAGCCGGGTCTGTCGGAGGCGTTCTTCGAAGCGCTGACCAACGCATCGAGTTACGGCGTCCAGTTCGCGAACCGGATCATCGTCGCATGTCCGTAGGCGTGGCCGCCGCATGGGCCGATCATCCGCGCGGCCGGATCGCCTTACGGATCGTCCTGGCTCTCGCAGCGATCGCCTGTGTCGCCCTCGTTCTCACGGCGCTGTCGTGGCTCCTCGGCTCCAGCGTGGCGCCACCGCCGCCCCGCTCCCCATTCGGCGTGGGATTTCGCGAGGCGGCCCCCTCGGCCACCGGGATCGGCGGCTGGCTGCTCGCCATGCAGTCGAGCTTCTCGCGCAGCCTGCAAGCCACCGTCGCCGCCATCAAGCAGGGCGGAAGCTGGGGGCCCATGATCCTCATCGGCTTCAGCTACGGCGTGTTCCACGCCGCCGGACCGGGCCATGGCAAGGCGGTGATCGCCGGCTACATCATGGCCGGGGAGCGGGCGCTGGCGCGCGGCTTCTCGCTCAGCACCGCCGCGGCCCTGCTACAGGCCCTCGTCGCCATCGCCATCGTCGCCATCGGCAACCTCCTCCTCAACGCCACCGCCGCCGGGATGACGCGGGCCGGCACGGTCATCGAGACGGTGAGCTTCGCCCTCGTGGCCCTCCTCGGCCTCACGGTGACGTGGCGGAAGGCCGGACGACTGGCGGGACTCGTCCACGGCGGTAACGCTGCCGCCTGTGCGCCCGGCTGCGGGCATGTCCACCTAACCGACGCCACCGCCATCGGCCGCCTCGATTCCTGGCGCGAGCGGGCGGGCGTGGTACTGGCGGCCGGCTCACGCCCCTGCGCCGGCGCCATCCTCATCCTGGTCTTCTCCGCGTCGCAGGGCATTCTGGCTGCGGGTATCGCGGCGACGTTCGCCATGGCCCTGGGCACGGCCCTGACCACCGGGGTGCTGGCGAGCCTGGCGGTCTTCGCCAAGGCCCTGGCCCTGCGTCTCGCGGGAGGGCGCGGGTCCACGGGGGCAATCGCCGTAGGTGGGCTCGAACTGCTGGCCGGCGCTTTCGTCTTCGTGCTCGGCATCGCCATGCTGGCGGGGCTCGCCGTGGGCGTGGGCGGATAAGATTTTCCTCGTCACGGATTGCCGTCCTGTGGCAGGTTTCGGGTGACCCGCCGGTTAGCGGCTGGGTTTTCCCGTGAAACCGACGGAGCCGGCCCGCATGGCATCAGGTTTCGAGCACATCCTTCACTGGCGGTTGCTGTCCGGCTCGCACCCCTTCCCCGGCCCGGATGGCGGGACCTGCATCAACGAGGCGGCGGTCGTCGCGGCCGGCCTACCCTACCGGTCGATCCGCTCCTCTTCGGATTGTCCGCCGTGTTTCTCGAAACCCCTCGCTGCCTACGCGCTCGGCCTCAACGACGCGATGCCGGATCACCAGCGCTCTCGCTTGATGGCCTTCGTCCTACGCCTCTCCGGCTCCGCTGATACGGCGGAGATCGAGGAGCAACGCACCCGCTTCCTCGCCCTGGAAAGCATTCGTCGGATTCTGCCGCCTCTCCTCGACCGGGCAGGTTTTGCTGATCTCGCCGCTCGCTGCGACGAAGCCCAGGATCTCGATGCGGGTCTTTTGGCTGCGCAGGCCGCTGCGTGGCGCGGTGGGACCGTGGCCCAGGCCGCGTCGCAGCAGCGGGACTGGCGACGGGGCGCCCTCGCCTCCGCCATCGCTCGCAGCGCGGAGGCAGCAGTGAAGTCGGCCACCGATGCCCGGTCAGCGGCCGAGGTCGCGGAAGGTTCGGCTCCTTTTGCCGAGGGCGTATGGGACAGCGCAGCGACCATCCTCGACGAGGCCCTGACCATCGGACGGCAGGCGCCGGACATCGATCTCGTTCAGGCGCAGGAACGATTGGATGCGGCGCGGGCGAGCGCGTCCTGAGCCTCGGCCAATAGGTTCGACGAGGCGGGTGATCTCCGCCGCGTCGGCTCAGACGGCCACCGGCCCCGATGCGAGGTCGAGTTCGGTGGTGGCGCAGTTGTCGAGCCAGATGCCGGTGAGGTGAAAGAAGAACGTGCCGTGGCCGACGACGGCGATGGTCCGCTCGCGCCGCTCGGTCAGCCAGTCGCGGAACGTCGCCACGCGACGATCGAAGAGGTGGCGCGGCTCCACATGGACGCCCTCCGCGATCGGCTCACCCTCGGCATGCCACCAAATTTCGGGCAGGTGATCGATGTCGAGATGCGGGAATTCCGCCTTCAGCACGGAGGCGGCGCGCCCGACATCGCAGCTGCTCTCCTGGCATTCGCGATGGAGCACTTCCACCAGGATCTCGGGCTTGGCCGGATGATCGCCGAAAATGCCGGCGGTGGTCTGGATGGCGCGGGTGAGCGGGGAGGTCACCACCAGATCGAACGGAATGTCCCGCAGCCGTTCCCGGGCCGCCACGACCTGGGCGATGCCCCGCTCCGTCAGCCGGGCATCGATATGGCCGGGATCGCGACCGGTGAGGCGATGGGCTGCGTTGAAGGTGGATTCGCCGTGGCGGATGCAGACGATGCGTGTCTCGGGCATGCGGGCTCGGATCGGGAGGGACGACAGGGGTAGGATGCGATGATCAAGCGCTGAGCCGCTGCGCCGTTCCGTGAAACAGCCGACCACCGCCTCGATCTCCTCGCCCCGTCGGCAACGCTCCGTCAACCTCGGTGGCGTTGAGTGGGCTTTTCGCTCTTGGATCACCGCGCGATGCTCCACGTTCCGCCTTCACCTGCCACTGCCAGCGCCATCGCCTTTCCCGGCGACGAGGCAGTCCGGTCCGTCGCCATGGCGTGGCAGGAGAGTTTGCTGCGCGAGCGCCGGATGGCCGCGAACACGGTGGAAGCCTATGCGCGCGACCTACGGCAGTTCCTCGACCACCTGCAGAGCCGGCACGGCACGGTCGGAATCGCCGGGCTCGTCGCATTGAAGCCCCGCGACATCCGAGGATTCATGGCAGCGCGCCGGGCCGAGACGGTGAGCGGTCGATCGCTGATGCGCGCGCTCGCGGGCCTTCGCTCCTTCGCGCGGCACCTCGAACGGGACGGCCACGGCAGCGTGTCGGCCCTCGGGGCGATCCGCTCGCCCAAGGTCGAGCGGCGCTTGCCTCGCCCGATTCCCATCGCCGCCGCCCGCGCCTTGACCGATATCGACATCCGCGCCGGGGAATCCCGCGAGCCCTGGGTTCTGGCGCGTGACGCCGCCGTTCTCGCTCTCCTCTACGGTTCCGGCCTCCGCATTTCCGAAGCCCTCGGCCTCACCCGGCGCGATGCGCCCGTACCGGGAGTAGAGTCGGTGACGGTGATGGGCAAAGGCGGCAAGGAGCGGATGGTGCCGATCCTTCCCGTCGTGGCCGAGGCGGTGGCGGCCTATCTCGCGGCGTGCCCCCATGCGCTCGATCCGCAAGGGCCTCTCTTCGTTGGCGTGAAAGGCGGCAAGCTCTCCCCACGGATCATCCAATATGCGGTGGCCTCCCTGCGCGGCGCGCTCGGCCTGCCGGACAGCGCCACGCCCCACGCCTTGCGGCACTCCTTCGCCACGCACCTCCTCGGCCGCCAGGGCGAGCTGCGCGCGATCCAGGAATTGCTCGGCCACGCCTCGCTCTCGACGACGCAGCTCTACACCAAGGTCGACGCCGCCCGCCTGATGGATGCGTTCGAGCAGGCCCATCCGCGTGCGGGTGCGCGCGCTACAGGTCGAGTTCGGGATAGCGTCGGAAGATCCCCTGCTGGTTGAAGGGGATGCGGCGCGGGCTCGCCAGATAGGCGGCGATCCCGGGCCGTTGCCGCACCGCGTCGTGAAGGGCAGCGACGTGGCGGTTTTCGGCGAGGGTCCGCTCCGTCGCGTGGGGGAACGCGTAGAGCAACCCGTCCACGAGTTGGAACAGGGACAGATCGGCGTAGGTCGTGGACCCGCCGACGAGATGGTAGCCGTCGTTACGGCCGAGCACATGGTCGAACCAGGCGAGATATTCCGGAATCCGGTTCGCCTGAAAATCCTTCGCGCGTCGAAGCGCTTCGGGCTTCTGGTCCTCGTAGGTGAGGCTCACCGCGATGGGATGGTGCGTATCGTGAGCTTCCGCCACCACATCCGCGATGGTCAGCTGGATCTGATGGGTCCAGAGGCGGTCGGTTTCGTCCGACGGCGCGAGGCCGAGCCGGGGACCCAGATAGAGCAGGATCGCCGCCGTCTGTCCGACCACGACGTCGCCATCTCGGAGAAAGGGCGGCGCATAGGACGGCCGCGCCACCGAGGGATCGCCGAGAAAAGCGGTCATGGCGCCGAGGCCCTGGCCCTCCTCCTCTCGCCCGCGGGCGATATCGACATACTCCGCCCCGGCATCCTCCAGGGCGAGGCGGACGAACTCGCCGCGCCCCTGGATCGTCGGCCAGTAATAGAGTTCGTAGGGCATCCGGCGCTCCGCTGCGGAAGGTGTGAGACACCTGTTCCAACACGGGCACCCCGTCCGGGGTGCCGAGCGAAGCGACGTTCCCGAACGGCGGCCTACGTCGAACCCGGCCTCCGGCTCATTGCCAAGACGGGGGCGGTAGCCGGTCTTAGATGTGGATCGCCCGCTTGCCGACGGCGAGGGCGGCTTCCTTGACCGCCTCGGTCAGCGTCGGATGAGCGTGGCAGGTCCGGGCCACATCCTCGGCACTGGCACCGAACTCCATGGCGACGGCCACTTCCGCGATCAGGTTGCCCGCATCCGCACCGACGATATGAACGCCGAGCACCCGGTCGGTCTTGGCATCGGCCAGGATCTTCACGAACCCGTCCGTGGTGTGGTTGACCTTGGCGCGACCGTTCGCCGTGAAGGGGAACCTGCCCGCATTGTAGGCGATACCGTCCTTCTTCAGCTCTTCCTCGGTCTTCCCCACCGAGGCGACCTCCGGATAGGTGTAGACCACGTTCGGGATCACCCCGTAATTCACGTGGCCCGATTGCCCGGCGAGGAGTTCCGCAACGGCGACACCCTCGTCCTCGGCCTTGTGAGCGAGCATCGGCCCCGCGATCACGTCGCCGATGGCGTAGATGCCGGTGACGTTGGTGGCGTAGTGGCTGTCGGTCTGGATGCGGCCCTTGTTGTCGAGCTGCACGCCCACGGTTTCGAGACCCAGCTTCTCGGTGTAGGGCACGCGGCCGATGGCCACGAGCACCACATCGGCCTCGAGCTTCTCGGCTTCGCCGCCGGCGGCCGGCTCCACCGAGACGGTGGCGGCGCCGTCCTTCACCTCGACGCCGGTGACCTTCGACGACAGCTTGAAGACGATGCCCTGCTTGCCGAGGATGCGCTGGAACTGCTTGCCGACCTCACCGTCCATGCCGGGCAGGACGCGGTCGAGATATTCCACCACGGTGACCTCCGAGCCGAGGCGACGCCAGACGGAGCCGAGTTCGAGGCCGATCACGCCGGCACCGATGATGAGGAGCTTCTTCGGCACGGACTGAAGCTCGAGGGCGCCGGTGGAGGAGACGACGATCGTCTCGTCGATCGTCACGCCGGGCAGCTTCGTCACGTCGGAGCCGGTGGCGATGACGATGTTCTTCGTCTCCAGCATCTGGTTGCCGCCATCCTCGGACAGCACCTCGACGCGGCCGGCACCGGCGACCCGGCCGAGGCCGTGATAGGCGTCGATCCCGTTCTTCTTCAGCAGGAACTCGACGCCCTTGGTGTTGCCGTCGACGCCGTCCTGCTTGAACGACATCATCTTCTTGAGGTCGAGTTCCGGTGCGCTGACGATGACGCCCATGTCGGCGAAGTGCTTCGAAGCCTCCTCGAACGCCTCGGAGGCGTGAAGCAGGGCTTTCGACGGGATGCAGCCGACATTGAGGCAGGTTCCGCCATGGGTCGCCCGCTTCTCCACCACGGCGGTCTTGAGTCCGAGCTGGGCGGCGCGAATGGCGCAGACATAGCCGCCGGGGCCGGTACCGATGACGACGAGATCGTAGGACATAGGCTGGTGACTCGCTTGAAGGTTCGGCAGGTCAGGCCCCACCATCGAAGTTCACGCACGCGGAAGCGTCCGGCCGCCCTGCGGCGGCCGGCGGACGGCAGCTGCCGGGTTGTTTCAGAGGTCCAGCACGAGGCGTGCCGGATCCTCCAGCGCCTCCTTGACGCGTACGAGGAAGGTCACGGCCTCCTTCCCGTCGACGATGCGGTGATCGTAGGAGAGCGCGAGATACATCATCGGCCGCGCCTCGATCTTGCCGGCGCGGACCACCGGACGCTCCTCGATGCGGTGCATGCCGAGGATGCCCGATTGCGGCGCGTTGAGGATCGGGGTCGACATCAGCGAGCCGTAGATGCCGCCATTGGTGATGGTGAAGGTGCCGCCCTGCATCTCCTCGATGGACAGCTTGCCGTCCCGCGCCTTCTTGCCGAAACCGGAGATCGTCTTCTCGATGCCGGCGATGGAGAGGTCGTCGGCATTGCGCACCACCGGCACGACGAGGCCCTTATCGGTGCCGACGGCGATGCCGATATGGTAGTAGTTCTTGTAGACGAGGTCGGTCCCGTCGATCTCGGCATTGACCGCCGGCACGTCCTTGAGCGCTCCGATCACCGCCTTGGTGAAGAAGCCCATGAAGCCGAGCTTGGTGCCGTGCTTCTTCTCGAACATGTCCTTGTACTGGGCGCGCATGGCCATCACGGCCGACATGTCGACGTCGTTGAACGTCGTCAGCATCGCCGCCGTGTCCTGGGCGTCCTTGAGCCGGCGCGCGATGGTCTGGCGCAGCTTCGTCATCTTCACGCGCTCTTCGCGCGCGGCATCGTCGGGCTTCGAGGCGGGGCGCGGCGGCGAGGGAGCCTTGGCCTGCCGGGCCGGCTCCTGAGCCGGGGCCGGGGCGGAGGGCGCCTTGGAGGTCGCCTCGATCATGTCACCCTTGGTGACGCGACCGTCCTTGCCGGTGCCGTTCACCGTCGAGGGGTCGATTCCGGATTCCCGCGCCATCTTGGCGACGGCGGGGCCGTTATCGCCGGCCTGACGATCGGATTTCGGCGCCGCGGCCTCGCCGTGGTTGCCGTAGGCCGCCGAGGATTCCTCGGCGGGCGCCTTGTCCGCGCCCTCGGATTTCGGAGTTGCTTCTTCCGTGCGGGTGTCGGCCTTGGTCTCGGTCTTCTTGGCGGCGGGAGCCTTGGCGCCTCCGCCGGCGCCGGCCTCGACGATGGAGCCGAGCAGGGCGCCGGGCTC
This sequence comes from Methylobacterium sp. CM6241, assembly GCF_054817845.1. Taxonomy (NCBI): domain Bacteria; kingdom Pseudomonadati; phylum Pseudomonadota; class Alphaproteobacteria; order Hyphomicrobiales; family Methylobacteriaceae; genus Methylobacterium; species Methylobacterium sp. CM6241. The sequence goes on along the minus strand of NZ_CM139246.1, from coordinate 1,132,780 downwards.
CACGGTCTCGCCGTCCTTCACCAGGATCTCACCGAGTTCACCGGCGGCGGGCGCGTTGACTTCGAGGGTGACCTTGTCGGTCTCGAGCTCAACAAGGGGCTCGTCCGCCGCCACCGCGTCGCCCGGCTTCTTGAACCAGCGGCCGATGGTGGCCTCGCTCACGGATTCGCCCAGCGTAGGAACGAGGATGTCGGTTGCCATGGTGCTCTGTCCGCCCGAATGGTTTGGTCGCGTCGGAGAAGGGGATACCGGGGTCGTCAGACCGCCAGCGCCTCGTTGAGGAAGGCCTGGAGCTGGGCCTGATGCTTGGAAAGAAGGCCGACCGCCGTGGAGGCCGAGGCGGGGCGGCCGACATAGCGCGCCCGCTTCACCTGCGACTGAGCCTGGCCGAGGACCCATTCGAGATACGGATCGACGAAGGACCAGGCGCCCATGTTCTTGGGCTCCTCCTGGCACCAGACGACCTCCGCATTACGGAAGCGCGCCATCTCGTTGGCCAGCGCCTTGAGCGGGAACGGATAGAGCTGCTCCACGCGCATCAGGTAGACGTCGTTGACGCCACGCTTCTCGCGCTCGTCGTAGAGGTCGTAATAAACCTTGCCCGAGCAGAGCACGACGCGACGGATCTTGTCGTCCTTCACGAGCTTGATCGTGTCGTCTTCGTGCTCCGCATCGTCCCAGAGCACACGGTGGAAGGTCGATCCCTCCGCCAGCATGTCGAGGTTAGACACCGCCCGCTTGTGCCGCAGGAGCGATTTCGGAGTCATCAGCACCAGCGGCTTGCGGAACTCGCGGTTCAGCTGACGGCGCAGGATATGGAAGTAGTTCGAGGGCGTGGTGCAGTTGGCGACCTGCATGTTGTCCTCGGCGCACATCTGCAGGAAGCGTTCGAGGCGGGCCGAGGAATGCTCCGGCCCCTGCCCCTCGTAGCCATGCGGCAGCAGCAGCGTCAGGCCGGACATGCGCAGCCACTTGCGCTCGCCCGAAGAGATGAACTGATCGATGACGACCTGCGCGCCATTTGCGAAATCGCCGAACTGCGCCTCCCACAGAACCAGGGAATTGGGGTCGGCCAGCGAGTATCCGTATTCGAAGCCGAGCACGGCCTCCTCGGATAGCATCGAGTTGATGACCTCGAGATTCGCCTGCCCCTCGCGGATGGAGTTGAGCGAGGTGTAGCGCTGTTCGTTTTCCTGATCGATCACCACGGCATGGCGCTGCGAGAAGGTCCCGCGCTCCACGTCCTGGCCCGACAGCCGGACCCGATGCCCCTCGATGAGGAGCGAACCGAAGGCCAGGGCCTCGGCCGTCGCCCAGTCGATCCCCTTGCCCGTCTCGACGGCCTTGGCGCGGTTGTCGAAGAAGCGCTGGATCGTGCGGTGGAGGTGAAAGCCGGGCGGCGGCGTGGTAATGCGCTGGGCGATCTCACGCAGGATATCGGCCGGCACGCCGGTCTTGCCACGGCGCGGATCGTCCACATCCTCGCGCACGGCCTTGAAGCCGGACCAGCGCCCGTCGAGCCAATCGGCCTTGTTGGCCTTGTAGTTGCCGGCGACTTCCAGTTCCCCGTCGAGCATGGCGCGGAACTCGGCCTTACGGGCGTCGAACTGCTCTTGCGTCAGCACGCCCTCGGCGATGAGCTTCTTGGCGTAGGTCTCCAGCGCCGTCGGGTGCTTGCGGATGCGCTGGTACATCTTCGGCTGGGTGAAAGCCGGCTCGTCGCCCTCGTTATGGCCGAAGCGGCGGTAGCACAGCATGTCGATGACGACGGGCTTGCCGAACTTCTGGCGGTACTCGATGGCGATCTTGGCCGCGAAGGTGACGGCCTCCGGGTCGTCGCCGTTGCAGTGGAAGATCGGCGCTTCCACCATCTTGGCGACGTCGGACGGATAGGGTGACGAGCGCGAGAAGCGCGGATCGGTGGTGAAGCCGATCTGGTTGTTGATGATGAAGTGGATCGACCCGCCGGTGCGATGACCCTTGAGGCCCGACAGGCCGAGGCACTCGGCCACCACGCCCTGGCCGGCGAAGGCCGCATCGCCGTGGATGAGCAGCGGCACGACGCTGGTGCGCTGGACATTCGGCTTGGCCCGCTGGTCCTGCTTGGCGCGCACCTTACCCAGCACCACCGGATCGACGATCTCGAGATGGGACGGGTTGGCGGTCAGCGAGAGGTGGACGTTGTTGTCGTCGAAGGTACGGTCCGACGAAGCACCGAGATGGTACTTCACGTCGCCCGAGCCCTCGACCTCGGCGGGAGAGGCCGAGCCGCCCTTGAACTCGTTGAAGATCGCCCGGAACGGCTTCGACATGACGTTCGACAGCACGTTGAGCCGGCCGCGATGGGCCATGCCGAGCACGATCTCCTTCGCGCCCAGCGCGCCGCCGCGCTTGATGATCTGCTCCAGCGCCGGAATCATCGATTCCGACCCGTCGAGACCGAAGCGCTTGGTGCCGGTGTATTTGAGGTCGAGGAACTTCTCGAATCCCTCCGCTTCCACCAGCTTGTTCAGGATCGCGCGCCGGCCCTCGGGCGTGAAGGAAATCTCCTTGCCCTTGCCCTCGATGCGCTCCTGAATCCACGCCTTCTCCTCCGGGTTGGAGATGTGCATGAATTCGACGCCGAGGGTCTGGCAGTAGGTGCGCTCCAGGATCTCGACGATCTCGCGGATGGTCGAATATTGGAGGCCGAGCACGTTATCGAGGAAGATCGGACGGTCCCAATCCTTCTCCTCGAACCCGTAATGCTGAGGGTGCAGCTCCTCGTGGTCGCCGCGCGGGGCGAGGCCGAGGGGATCGAGCTTGGCGTGGAGATGGCCGCGCATGCGGTAGGCGCGGATCAACATGATCGCGCGGACGGAATCCTTGGTCGCCTGCTCGACCGAGACGCCGCTGGCGGCGACGACGGCCGCGCCATTGGCGGCCTTGGCGCCATCGATCTTCGCGGTGTCAGACTTCGCGCGGATCTTCTCGCCCACCGCCTTCTCGACGGTGGCCCAGTTGCCGTCCAGGGCCGAGACCATCTCGCCATTGGCATGGACCGGCCAGTTCGGCTTCTGCCATGAGGCGCCGGCGGCGTTCTTCTCGGCAAGGCCGCTCTCGTCGCCGAGGGATTTGAAGAAATCCTGCCACTGCGGATCGACCGAATGCGGATCGCGGGCATAGGCCGCCTGCAATTCCTCGAGATAGGCGGCGTTGCCGCCGGTGAGGAACGAGGTTTCGAGAAGCGCGTCCTGGCGAGCCATCGTCGATCATCCTACCGCTTGGCGGGGTGGCCACCCCTGCGGCGGCCCCCTGCTCCCCATGGCGCCGACGGGCGCTTCGATGGGGATGTTCGTGTCGGCGCGGCGATCAAGCCGCGCCGTTTCCTAGATAGATGCTGCGGAGTCATTTTGCACCGCAACACAAGTGACAGATTCCCGAGAACCTCACCCCTTGAGGACGTCGACCAGCGTGCTGCCGAGGCGCGCCGGAGACGGCGATACCCGGATGCCGGCCGCTTCCATCGCGGCGATCTTGTCCTCGGCTCCGCCCTTGCCGCCCGAGATGATGGCACCGGCATGGCCCATGCGGCGGCCAGGAGGAGCCGTGCGCCCGGCGATGAAGCCGACCATCGGCTTGCGACGGCCGCGCCTGGCCTCGTCGGCGATGAACTGTGCCGCCTCTTCCTCGGCGGAACCGCCGATCTCGCCGATCATGACGATCGATTCGGTCTTGTCGTCGGCCAGGAACAGTTCGAGCATCGAGATGAACTCGGTGCCCTTCACCGGATCGCCGCCGATGCCGACTGCCGTGGTCTGCCCGAGACCGGCATTCGTGGTCTGGAACACGGCCTCGTAGGTCAGCGTGCCGGAGCGCGAGACGATGCCCACCGAGCCCGGCTTGAAGATGTTGGCGGGCATGATGCCGATCTTGCATTCGCCGGCCGTGACCACGCCCGGGCAGTTCGGCCCGATGAGGCGCGACTTCGAGCCTTCGAGGGAGCGCTTCACCCGCACCATGTCGAGGACCGGGATCCCCTCGGTGATGCAGACGATGAGAGGAATCTCGGCGGCGATGGCCTCGCAGATGGCGTCGGCCGCGCCCGGCGGCGGCACGTAGACGACCGATGCGGTCGCGCCGGTGGCCTCGCGGGCTTCGGCCACGGTGTCGAAGACCGGCAGGCCGAGATGGGTCGCGCCGCCTTTGCCGGGCGAGGTGCCGCCGACCATCTTGGTACCGTAGGCGATCGCCTGTTCGGAATGGAAGGTCCCGTTCTTGCCAGTGAAGCCCTGGCAGATGACCTTGGTGTTCGCGTCGATCAGGATGGACATGGGTACTCTCAGCCCTTCTTCACGGCGGCGACGATCTTCTGCGCGGCATCGTCGAGGTCATCGGCGGGGATCACGTTGAGGCCGGAATTCCGGATGATCTCCTTGCCTTTCTCGACATTGGTGCCTTCGAGACGCACCACCAGGGGCACTTCGAGGCCGACAGCCTTCACCGCCGCGATCACGCCGTTCGCGATCACGTCGCATTTCATGATCCCGCCGAAGATGTTGACGAGGATGCCCTTCACCTGCGGATCGGCGGTGATGATCTTGAAGGCCGCCGTCACCTTTTCCTCGCTCGCGCCGCCGCCGACATCGAGGAAGTTCGCCGGCTCCTCACCGTAGAGCTTGATGATGTCGAGGGTCGCCATGGCGAGGCCCGCACCGTTGACCATGCAGCCGATGGTGCCATCCAGCGCGATATAGGCGAGGTCGTATTTCGAGGCCTCGATCTCCTTGGCGTCCTCTTCGGTCTCGTCGCGGAGCGCCAGAATGTCGGGATGGCGGTAGAGCGCGTTCGAATCGAACGAGATCTTGGCGTCGAGGCACTTGAGATGGCCATCGCCGGTGAGGACCAGCGGGTTGATCTCCAGCATGCTCATGTCCTTGGCGGTGAACGCCTGGTAGAGCTTGGTGGTGAGGTCGCCCGCCTCCTTGGCCTGTGCGCCGGTGAGGCCGAGAGCCTTGGCGACGGCCCGGCCGTGATGGGGCATGATCCCGGTGGCCGGATCGACCGAGAAGGTGATGATCTTCTCGGGCGTGTCGTGGGCCACGGTCTCGATATCCATGCCGCCCTCCGTCGAGACGACGAAGGCGACCTGCCCGGTCTCGCGGTCCACCAGCATCGAGAGGTAGAACTCGGCGGCGATCTGCGCGCCTTCTTCGATGTAGAGGCGGTTGACCTGCTTGCCGGCTTCGCCGGTCTGGATCGTCACCAGCGTCTCGCCCAGCATCTCGCCGGCGAATTGCTTGACCTCGTCGATGGACTTGGTGACACGCACGCCGCCCTTGGCGCCAGCGGGCGCGCCCTTGAACGTGCCCTTGCCACGTCCGCCGGCATGGATTTGCGACTTCACCACCCAGACAGGACCGCCCAGCTCCTTGGCGGCAGCCTCGGCCTCTTCCGGCTTGAAGATCGGAACGCCGCGGGAGACGGGCAGGCCGAACTCCTTGAGCACCGCCTTCGCCTGATATTCATGGATGTTCATTAGGACATTTCCTCGCCTCGTCCCGCGGCAGCGCGCGGGATTGGAAGACACGACACACCGGCCTCGTTCACGCCGACGGGACACCCGCCGGCGCGCGACGCTTCTTGTGAGATTTCAGGCCAGCGCCGGGTTCACGGTCTTGCAGGCTTCGATCAGCGTCTTCACGGCGCCCACCGACTTGTCGAACATGGCCTTCTCGTCGGCATTGAATTCCACCTCGAGGACACGCTCGACACCGCCGGCGCCGATCACGATCGGGACGCCGACATACATGCCGTCGATGCCGTACTCGCCGCTGAGATAGGCGGCGCAGGGCAGCACCCGGCGCTTGTCGCGCAGGTAGCTCTCGGCCATGGCGATGGCGGATGCGGCCGGGGCGTAGAAGGCCGAGCCGGTCTTGAGCAGGTTCACGATCTCGCCGCCACCCTTGCGGGTGCGCTCGACCATGGCGTCGAGCTTCTCCTGGGTGGTCCAGCCGAGCTTGACGAGGTCCGGCAGCGGCACGCCGGCGACGGTGGAGTAGCGCACCAGCGGGACCATGTCGTCGCCGTGGCCGCCGAGCACGAAGGCGGTGACATCCTCCACCGAGACCTTGAACTCGTCGGCCAGGAAGTGGCGGAACCGCGCCGAATCGAGCACGCCGGCCATGCCGACGACCTTGTTGGTGGGGAGGCCCGAGAACTTCTGCAGGGCCCAGACCATGGCATCGAGCGGGTTGGTGATGCAGATCACGAACGCGTCCGGAGCGTGTTCCTTGATGCCGGTGCCGACGGCTTCCATCACCTTGAGGTTGATGCCGATCAGGTCGTCGCGGCTCATGCCGGGCTTACGCGGCACGCCGGCGGTGACGATCACCACGTCGGCTCCGGCGATGGCCGAATAATCGCTGGCGCCCGTATAGGTCGCATCGAACCCGTCGACCGGAGCGGATTCCGCGATGTCGAGGGATTTGCCCTGGGGAACGCCGTCGACGATGTCGAACAGGACGACGTCGCCGAGTTCCTTCAGGCCCGCCAGATGCGCGAGGGTTCCGCCGATCTGCCCGGCGCCGATGAGCGCGATCTTGCTGCGTGCCATGGAAAACGAACCTCCAATATCAGTGCCGATCCGCGATGCTCCGTCCCTACGGACGGGCTGCTTGCCGAGGTCGCGATCGCACGTTGATTTCGCCGCGACGGTGTGGCGGAAAAGTCCCCATGCTTCAACCCGACGTGGTCGGCGCTAAGCAGAGTTCGGGCCACAGACGTACCGCGACGCTGGAGGATGCCTTCCAAAAAAGTCTTTCGCCGGAGCATTTTAGACCAACGAACCCCTCTCCGGTTCGACGGCAAAGCTTCGGTGACAGGTCCAAAATATTGTTACTTCGCTTAAAGTGCGCCGATCCGTAGCACTTTCTGGATCGCCTGGATGACGGCTCCGAAGCGCGCCTGGATCAGGTCGACGGGCAGATCGGAATCGTGTTGCATCGCCAGCGGATGGGTGAAGCGGTAGCTCGCATCGAAGATGTAGGCGATGGCCCGCTCGCGATCGCGCGCCACGAAGGCTCCCGCAGCGATCCCCTCCTCCACCACACGCTCTACGAGACTGCGTAGGCGAACCCGGTGACGCCGGGCGATGGGCCGTGCCGCCACCGTCGCATCGAGATGGACCGCGAACAGATGGGGCTCCCGTGCCAGGACTTCGCGCTGCGCGCTCGCCAGGGCCATCAGGAGGCGCTCGATCTTGTCGTCTGCGGGGTCGGGCGCATCGGCGATGCGGGCGAGTTCCGCCTCCACATCTCGGAGCCAGCGGCCCGCGACGGCATCCAGAAGGGCATCCTTGGATGGAAAATACCGGTAGACATTGGCGTGGGTCATGCCGGCCTCGGCGGCCACCGCGACGACCGTCACCCGTTTGTGCCCGAGCCTGGCCAGATGCTCCGTCGCGATCGCCAGGAGGCGCGCATCCACCGAGAGCGGCGTGGGGCTGGCCCGGCTAATTCGGGCCTTGGGCCTGTCGGGCGGGCGGAGACCCGTCATGGGTGTAGCATCATCGCTGCCGACCGAATCATAGCCGACCACAAAGGACGTACCTGCCGTCTCCATCGATACTCCAGCCGGCGCTGATAAGGAGGGCGGGCCGTATCCGGAGTCGGCGTCGCCCCCGCATGTCTCGCTGAGATCGAGACAGCCAGAGGCCCATAGCCGGTCAGAAGCTGTTCTTCCAGGCCCTTAATGCAGTGAACACTAGTTCCGCCGGTGAATTAGCAGAAAGATTCACTGCTTTAGCGAGGGAAGGCTCCGTGGAACGAAGGAAAGGATTGGTCGCGCGCTCATGCCTCATCGTCGTCGGAACCAGGAATCTGCCAGCGGCCTTTGCGTCCTGAGCCTCCGCCATACGAGACTTCAACGCCACGTTGTCGGGATCGGCGGCGAGGGCGAAACGGGCATTGGAGAGGACGTAATCGTGCCCACTGAAAACCTCGGTGTCGTCCGGCAGGGGGAGAAACCGCTCCAGCGACCGCCAGAGCGATTCCGGCCGGCCTTCCACAACCCGCCCGCATCCGAGGGTGAACAGGGTATCGCCAGCGAACACGATCTGCGCTCCGGAGAACCAGTAGCTGACGTGGTCGTTGCAGTGGCCCGGCGTTTCCCAGACCTGCGCTTCGAGTTCGCCGACCCGGACGAGATCCCCCTCGGCGACGGCGACATCCACCTCCTGCACATCGGCCCCGGCCTTGCGCGGCGCAGTCACCCGCGCGCCGGTGCGGCGCTTCACCTCCGGGATTCCCTCGATATGATCGAGATGCCGGTGCGTCACCAGGATATCCGTGAGCGTCCAACCGGTTTCGTCGAGCACCTTCAGGACGGGAGCCGCCTCCGGCACGTCGATGGCGGCGCAGGCGCCCGTCCCGGGATCGCGGATCAGCACGCCGATATTGTCGCTCCGGCAGAGGAAGGTGCGGATCTCGGGGCGGGAAACGGTCACGAGGCGTTCCTCTCTGGTGGCGCGGTGAACCTGAGCAAGAACCGGACGCGGCGGCGAGGAGTTCCGGCATCCGGACGTTGCGGCGGACGTTGCGGGTTGTGGGCGAGCGGCCTCGTCCCCATTGATCCGATTCCTAGCCTGCGTCAAAGAACCCTGTAACTTCAAAACGTCCGGCCGCGCCGGAGCAAGCCGCCCATGCGCCTCGACGTGACCGATCTGCGCGCCTTCTATGCCAGCCCCCTCGGCGGCGTGACCCATCGCATCGTCGGGCGGGCGATCCATGGATTCCTCGGCTCGGTCTCGGGCCTGAGGGTTCTCGGCCTGGGCTACGCGACCCCCTATCTCGGGCCGATTCACGTCATCGCCGAGCGCACGCTTGCCTTCATGCCGGCCACGCAGGGAGTCGTGAACTGGCCCGGCGGCGGACGCTCCTGCTCGGCCCTCGCCGACCCCACGATGATGCCCCTGCCGGAAGCGGCGGTGGACAGGGTGATCCTGGTCCATGCCCTCGAATCGGTGGAAAGCCCGACCGAATTGCTCCAGGACGTGTGGCGCGTGCTGACGCCGGGGGGGCGGATGATCCTCGTCGTGCCCAATCGGCGCGGCGTCTGGACACGTCGCGATGCAACGCCGTTCGGCCATGGCCAGCCGTATAGCCGCTCGCAGCTCGGGCGGCTGATGCGGACCACCCAATTCTCGCCGGAAGGATGGGCCGAGGCGCTCTACATGCCCCCGGTGAACAGCCGGCTCTGGCTGCGGACGGCCAGCGCCTGGGAGAAGGTCGGGACCGGTCTCTCCCTCCCCTTCGCTGGCCTGCACGTCATCGACGCCACGAAGCAGCTCTATCGTCCGGTGGCGGTCCGCAAGGTGCAACGGGCAACCCGCCTCGCTCCGGCGAGAGTACTGGTTCCCACCCCCTCCCCGGGCTGAACCGAGGCCACTCGATTCAGGCATCCGACCAAGGCTCCAGACCAAAGGCAGCCGTTTCCATGTTCAGCCTCATCGCCCCGGAAGCGGCGCTCCACAGCTTCGTCTTCGCGTTCTCGAGCCTCTTCTCGATCGTCAATCCGGTCGGCTCGGCCCTCATCTTCTCGCAGATCACCGCGCAGAACTCCCATCCGGAACGGGTGGAGATCGCCAAGCGCATCGGCTTCTACTCAGCGCTGATCATGCTCGCGGCCCTATGGGCGGGGGCGCCGATCCTCAACTTCTTCGGCGTGTCGCTGGGTGCCCTGCGGATCGCAGGCGGTCTCGTGGTCGCCGCCTCCGCCTGGACCCTGCTCAGCGCACCCGAGGCTCGTGAGGCACGGAAGCATGCCGAGGCGACCCATGATGCTCCCGACAGCGTCGCCGACGTGGCGTTCTTCCCCCTGACCCTACCCTTCACGACGGGCCCCGGCACCATCGCCGTCGCGATCGCCCTCGGCTCGAACCGGCCCGTTCCGGGGCCCGACCGGATCGGGTTCTATCTCGGCATGTCGCTGGCGGCCCTCGCCATCGCGCTCCTGGTCAGGTTCACCTACGGCTCGGCCGACAGGGTGGTGACCGCCATCGGCCCGGTCGGCGCACGGGTTCTCGGCCGGCTCTTCGCCTTCCTGCTCCTGTGCATCGGCACCCAGATCACCGTGAACGGCGTCACCGACGTCCTCGGACCGATCCTCGCCGCCGGCAAGCGCTGAGCGGACAGGCCCGCACACCGACAGCCTCGCCTTGGCCAACCTCGCCTTGGCATCGCCCGGTTGAGGCTGTACCGCAGGCGCGAATTCTCGTGGAAGGACGACAGGATGCGGCTCGCAGTGGTCGGTGCCGAGGGGCGCATGGGGCGGATGCTCATCCGGGCGGTGACGGAGACCGAGGGCTGCACCCTGAGCGGCGCCGTCGAGCGCGAGGGCTCGCCCGCCCTCGGCCAGGATGCAGGGACCCTCGCCGGCCTGCCGCTGCTCGGCGTCAACGTCACCGACGATCCGCTCACGGTCTTCGCGGCCACCGACGGCGTCCTCGATTTCACCGCCCCCTCGGCCACGACCTTCTTCGCCGAACTCGCCGCCCAGGCCCGCATCGTCCATGTCGTCGGCACGACCGGCCTCGCCGAGGCGGATATCCACAAGCTCGTTGCGGCAGCGCACCATGCCCGGATCGTGCGCTCGGGCAACATGTCCCTCGGCGTGAACCTGCTCGCCGGTCTCGTGCGGAAGGTCGCTGCGGCTTTGGGAGAGGATTTCGACATCGAAATCGTCGAGATGCATCACCGCATGAAAGTGGATGCGCCCTCCGGCACGGCCCTCCTCCTCGGGGAGGCGGCTGCGGAGGGGCGCGGCGTCAACCTCGCCGAGACGCGCGTTTCCACCCGGGACGGCCATACCGGCGCGCGCCGGCCCGGCGATATCGGCTTCGCCACCCTGCGTGGCGGCACGGTGGTGGGCGACCACAGCGTGACCTTCGCCGGCCCCGGCGAGCGCATCACCATCAGCCACCATGCCGAGGATCGGGCGATCTTCGCCCGTGGCGCCGTACGAGCGGCGTTGTGGGGCCATGCCAAACCTCCAGGCCTCTACGGCATGGCCGACGTCCTCGGTCTCTGATACGAGCGCCCGGTCATTGACTGTTCAGGTCGGCCGGTACACCAGCCCCGCAGGCGCAGATTCTGTTGCGTCGCACCATTCACCGAGAAATAGGATGGACGTCTGATGGAGCGCCTGCTCGTCCTCGCTCGCCACGGCCAGAGCGAATGGAACCTCAAGAAGCTTTTCACCGGCTGGCGCGATCCGCAACTGACCGAGCTCGGCATCACCGAGGCCAGGACCGCCGGCCGCTGGCTGAAGCAGCAGGGGTACGCTTTCGACGTCGCCTTCACCTCCAACCTTCAGCGGGCACAGCATACCTGCGCACTGATCCTGGAGGAGATGGGCCAGGGCGGCATCGAGACGGTCCGGTCCGAGGCGCTCAACGAGCGGGATTACGGGGACCTGTCGGGCCTCAACAAGGACGATGCCCGTGAGCGCTGGGGCGATGCCCAGGTCCATCAGTGGCGCCGGTCCTACGACATTCCGCCCCCCGGCGGGGAAAGCCTGAAGGACACCGCGGCGCGCGTGCTGCCCTATTACATTCAGACCATCCTGCCGCGCGTCATGGCCGGCGAGCGCGTCCTGGTGGCCGCCCACGGCAATTCGCTGCGCGCGCTGGTGATGGTGCTCGACGGGATGACCACTAAGACCATCGCGAGTCTCGAGATCGCCACCGGTATCCCCCTCGTCTATCAGCTCAAATCCGACACCACGGTGGAGAGCAAGGCCGTCCTCGAGCGGGACATCGACCACGACGCCTGAAGGCAAAGCGCGGTGAAAGCCGCGCCGGGCATCGGTGCGCGGTTCCGGAACAAACATCCGGCATGCCTATGCTCCCTCGTTCCGCCGAACGTGGCTCCGCCCGGGAGGCGGGCCGACAGCGGCGTGGAGCCACGGCCCCGCCGCAGGCCGACCGGAACGCTTGACAGCGGCAAGGTGTGGGCCGACCCATCGTCGGCGAGCCTTCCTCACGAAGGCCGCGCGAGCCCTTCGCCTTGACCGGAGTCGTCTCGCGTCCGAACACCTGAACCGGAGCCGCAACAGGCGGCTCCGTCGCGGAGAACCGATCCGATGCGTCTGCGTAATCTCGTCCGTCCGGTCGCGGCACTGGCCCTGATCGCCGGGCTCTCGTCAGGCGCCATCTCCGTGGCCTGGGCTGCCGATGCGATCTTCCCGCCGAGTTCGCGCTTCGGCTTCACGCCGGCCTCGGACATGACGTTGTCCAAGCGGTTCTCCGGATTCGAGCGGATGGAAGGCGGCGCGACGCTCTCCATCGTCGAGCTGCCGTCGACGGCCTTCGTCGACCTGGAGAAGAGCTTCACCGACGAGAACCTCCGTACGCAGGGGTTCGTCGTCGCGACGCGGGAAGCCATCAAGGTCGCGGGTGACGTGGATGCCGTGCTCTTCACGGGGGAGCAGCCGGCCCCGGAAGGCGCCAACACCCCAGCCATCAAGAAATGGCTGCTGCTCGTCGGTGACACCACGGTCACCGGCATCATCATCGCCCAGACCGTGCCCGATGCCGAAACGCCGGAAACCATGCGGAACATGCTGACCAGCGTGAAGATCCGGCCGGAACTCACCCTGGACGAACAGGTCGCCGCGCTGCCGTTCCGGATCCGTGAATCGGCCGGCTTCCGTCCCGTCCGGGTGCTCGCGGGCAATTCGATCCTGATGACGCAAGGTCCGAAGGACCAGATGCTCAATCTCGAACAGCCCATCCTGGTCCTGGCCCAGGCCGTCCAGCAGCCGCCGCAGCCGGAGCAGCGCGATGCCTTCGCCCGTGCCGCGCTCTATTCGAACCAGACGATGAAGGATTTCGCGGTCGAGCGTTCGCAGACCTACCGCCAGAACGGCGTCGACTGGCACGAGATCGTTGCCCGCGCAGTGGATGGCCCTTCGAACACGCCGGTGGTGGTCTCGCAAACCATCCGGTTCGCGCCGGACGGTTACCTCCGCGCGCTCGGCGTGGTGCGGGCCGACCAGCGCAGCGCCATGCTGTCGAAGTTCCGCGAGGTCATCGACAGCGTCGAGGTGAAGTAGCCGGGCGGCAGCCTCGCCCGGGAGGTATCGTCCGGGACGAGGCTGCAGTCATCATTTGATGTTCGGCCGATGCGTCAGGCCGCGTCCGCCGGATTGGCGGCGGCCTTGGGGCCACCCTTGGCGACACCCACCAGGGCCGGTCGCAGGACCCGGTCGCCGATGATGTAACCGGACTGCATCACCTGCACCACCGTGCCGTTCGGGACCTCGGCATTGGGAACTTCGAACATCGCCTGGTGGCGGTTCGGATCGAAGCGCTGGCCCTGCGGCTCGATGAGCTTCACGCCGTGGCGCTCCAGGGTCTTGGCCAGATCGCGCTCGGTCAGTTCGATCCCGTCGATCAGCGCCTTGAACGGCCCCTCGGCGGCCGAGGCTGCTTCAGCCGGCACGCTCTCCAACGCACGACGGATGTTGTCGGCCGCGTTCAGCATGTCGCGCGCGAAATTCGTCACGGCGTAGGTCCGCGCATCGGCCACCTCGCGCTCGGTGCGCCGGCGCAAGTTCTCCATCTCGGCCAGAGTACGCAGGACGCGATCCTTCAACTCGTCGCGCTCGGCGATCAGGCCCGCCAAAGCCTCGGCGTTGTCCTCCGCACGCGCATCGGTCTTCGCCTCGGCTTCCGCCGCGTCGGCGCGCTGCCCATCATGCTCCATGTCGTTCGCCATCATCGCTCTTCGTCGATCGCAGGTTGCTCGTCCCGCACCGGTCGTCGGTCATAGTCGCCGGCGACCCACAGCACGCGGTCGATCGGAATGGGGTCGGGCCACGACGCCGAGACCCGCTCGACGGGGGTCGGCATCATGTTCCGGGATCGGAGGTGATATCAGACGCGCAGAGGATGAAATCAAGCCGAGCGCCGCCCTGGTGCCGTCTCCCGCCTCAGCCCCCTGCGTGATTCATGCCTGCAGGGGGCTCAGGCTTCCCGCGGAGGCGGCGACTCCACCAGCGCTTCCAACCCCTCCGCCCTCAGGGCAGCGACATCGCTGGCGAACACCTCCATGACCGCGTTGCGGATCGCCGCCTGCCGGTCGGGCTGGATCACCCGGGTGCCGGTGAGATCGGTGACGTAGAAAACGTCCACCGCCCGCTCGCCGAAGGTCGCCACATGGGCGGAGGTGATGTTGAGGCTGAGGCGCCCGAGGGCGGTCGTCAGCTCGTAGAGCAGGCCCGGCCGGTCGAGGCCGGTGACCTCGACGACGGTCTCCCGGCTCGACAGGGCGTTGTCGATCGCCATGTCGGGAGGGATCAGGAACGTGTTGGAGCGGTTGCTCGGCGGATGCCGGTCGGCCACGAGATCGGCGATGCGGATCTCGCCCCTCAGCGCGCGCTCGATCGCCGTGGTGATGCGCTTGGCGCGACGCAGCTCGTCGTCGTCCCGCTCGAAGGCGCGGGAGATGAAGATCGAATCGAGGGCGAAGCCGTCGGTCGTGGTGAAGATCTGCGCGTCGACGATGTTGCCGCCCAGCGCCGCGCAGGCTCCGGTGACGATGGCGAGGAGACGCGGATGGTCGGGCGAATAGACCGTGATCTCGGTCACGCCCCGCGTCGGGTCGGTCTCGTAGACGGTGGCGACGGTGCGGCCGTCCTCCATGACGCCGCGCACGAACCCCGCATTCTTGAACTGCCGGACGGCGTCGACCTTCAGCCAATAGGCCTGGTTGTGCCGGGCGGCATAGGTATCGAAGAAGGCCGGATCCCAATCCGCCAGCTGTTCGCGCAAGCCCATCTGGATGAGGCGGACCCGGTCGGTCCGGGCGATCTCGGAATGACCGCCCGACAGGAGGACCTCGGTCTCGTCGTAGAGGGTGCGCAGGAGCGTGCCCTTCCAGGCGGTCCACACGCCCGGCCCCACCGCCTTGATGTCGGCGACGGTGAGGATCATCAGGAGCTTCAGCCGCTCCATGGTCTGCACCACGGAGGCGAATTTCTGGATCGTCTTCGGGTCGGAGAGGTCGCGGCTCTGAGCCGTCATCGACATCAGCAGGTGGTGCTCGACCAGCCAGGCCACGATCTCGGTCTCGGCCTGGGTGAGGCCGAAGCGCGGGCCGATCTTCTCGGCAATGGCCGCGCCGGCGATGGAATGGTCTTCCGGTCGCCCCTTGGCGATGTCGTGCAGCAGCACCGCGACGTAAAGGGCGCGGCGGTGGCTGATCGTGTCGATGAGCCGCGTGGCGATGGGGTGGTCCTCGGAGACCGTGCCGGAATCGATGGCCGCCAGCACGCCGATCGAGCGCAGCAGGTGCTCGTCCACCGTGTAGTGGTGGTACATGTTGAACTGCATCAGCGCGACGATGCGGCCGAAATCCGGGATGAACCGGCCGAGCACGCCGGCCTCGTTCATCAGCCGCAGGATCGTCTCCGGCGAGTTCTTCGACGTCAGCACATCGAGGAACAGGGCGTTGGCCTCCGTATCGGAGCGCAGCGAATGGCCGATGAGTCGGAGCGAGCGAGTGGCGACCCGGGTCGCATCCGGGTGGATCGGCAGGTTGTGGCGATCGGCGAGCCAGAACAGGCGGATCAAGTTCACCGGATCGCGCGAGAAGGCGTCGGCGGTGCGCAGGTTGATCCGACCATGATCGTCGATGAAATCCTCCGCCTCGATGGCGGTGGCGCGGAAACGATCACGGAAACGGCCGATCCAGCGGTCGAGGACCGGCGTGCGCTTGGCATGCCGCGCCTCGAGAGCCGCGCAGACGATGGCTGTGAGATCGCCCACTTCCTTGGCGATCAAAAAATAGGCCTTCATGAAGCGCTCGACGCCCGACAGGCCGCCGCGCGGCTCGTAGCCGAAGCGTTCGGCGATCCGCGGCTGCAGGCCGAACGAGAGCCGCTCCTCGGACCGTCCAGTGACGAAATGCATGTGGCAGCGCACGCGCCAGAGCAGTTCCTCGCAGCGCTCGAACACCCGGTACTCCTCCGGCGTGAACAGGCCGGCGGGGACGAGTTCGCTCTGGTCGCGGACGCGGTAGGTGTATTTCGCGATCCAGAACAAGGTGTTGAGGTCGCGCAGGCCGCCCTTGCCGTCCTTGACGTTGGGCTCGACGAGGTAGCGCGAGGCTCCCGCTTTCGAGACGCGGGTATCGCGCTCGCGCAGCTTGGCCTCGACGAATTCCGGCGCCGTCCACATGACGAGCTCGGTGTCGAACCGCGTGACCAGCTCCTCGTACAGCGCCCGCGCGCCGAAGAGGTAGCGCGCCTCGAGGAGGGAGGTGCGGATCGTCATGTCGGCCCGCCCCTCGCGCAGGCACTCCTCCACCGAGCGCGTGGCGTGGCCGACCTTCAGCTTGAGGTCCCACAACACGTAGAGCATCGCCTCGACGACGCTCTCGGACCAGGCGGTCTGCTTGTAGGGAAGCAGGAACAGGAGATCGATGTCCGATCCCGGCGCCATCGTGCCACGGCCGTAACCGCCGGTGGCCACCACCGCGAGCTGCTCGCCCGTGGAGGGATTGTCATTGGGGTAGAGCCGCCACACCACCGCATCGTGTATCGTGCGGATCACCGCATCGGTGAGGTTGCTGATCCGCTGGGCGCAGGCGGTGCCGTTGCGCTCCTCCGTCAGCCGGGCTTCGGCGTCGGCATGTCCGAGCTCGATGATGCGGCGGAGCTGCGGCACGAGAAGCGCGCGCAGCTGCGTCGCCTCGCGCACGTCGCGGTCGAGAGTGGTGAGGACCGTCTTGAGGGCGTCGGCGGCGTCGAACATGCGCAAACCCGTTATCATGTTCCCGGTCGGACACCAGAGACAACGCTAGGCAGAGGCGTAGATGTGATGGGCACTCGGCATGATGTCGTTCTACGTGCCGGAAAATTTGTTTGACGAAACGAACGGTCCTGGCTACCTCGGAAACCCCGCGCCGCTGCCGGGACCATGGAGACCATTGACCGATGACACTGTCTCGTCGCGCCATCCTGAGTGTCATCTGCGGCGCCGCGTCGCTTCTGCTGATGCCGCGCCACGGCGAGGCGGCGGAGGTCAAGGAGATCCGCCTCGATTGGGCAACCTACAACCCGGTGAGCCTGATCCTCAAGGACAAGGGTTTCCTGGAAGAGGCCCTGAAGGACAAGGGCATCAAGGTGCGATGGACCCAGTCGCTGGGTTCCAACAAGGCGCTGGAATTCCTCAATGGCGGCGCCATCGATTTCGGGTCCTCGGCGGGGGCCGCGGCTCTGCTCGCCCGGATCAACGGCAACCCGATCAAGGCGGTCTACGTCTTCTCGCGTCCGGAATGGACGGCACTGGTGACCCGCAAGGACAGCGGCATCACCAAGCCCGCCGACCTCAGGGGCAAGCGCATCGCGGTGACTCGCGGCACCGACCCGCATATTTTCCTCATCCGCGCGCTTCAGGGCGCCGGGCTGACCGAGAAGGACGCCAAGCTCGTCCTGCTTCAGCATGCCGACGGGCGCACCGCCCTCGACCGGGGCGACGTCGATGCCTGGGCCGGCCTCGACCCGATGATGGCGGCCTCCGAGATCGAGAACGACGACGTGCTGTTCCACCGCGATGCCGCCGCCAATACCTGGGGCGTGCTCGACGTGCGCGAGGATTTCGCCGCCGCTAACCCGGACCTCGTCCGCACCGTCATCGCCGCCTACGAGACCGCGCGCGACTACGCGATCAAGAATCCGGACGCCCTGAAGAGCGCCCTCGTCACGGTGACGAAACTGCCGGAAACGGTGATCGCCCGCCAGATCGAGCGGACCGACCTCACCCGACCCGCCATCGGCAAGGCTCAGGCGGAGTCGATCACCGCCGCCGGCATCGCCTTGCAGCAGGCCGGAGTGATCCCCGCCGGCACCGACGTGAAGGCGGCGGTGGACGGGCTGATCGATCCGCAATTCGCACCCGCCGCCCGCTGATCCGTGAACGAGTCCGCTGCGACCGAGCGCGCTGTGATCGAGCCCGCTGCAACCGCCTCCGTGGTGTCGGCCGCGCACGACGCGGCTGACGGGACGGCGTCGCCCAAGCCACGGGGGGACACTTTCTGGCACCGGGGCGGCCGCCTCGCGCTCGGCCTGATCCTGCCCCTGGCCCTGGTTATCGGGTGGGAGTTCGCCGTCCGCACCGGCCTCGCCCAGGGGCGGCTGATGCCTCCGCCGAGCCGGATCGCGGCGACCCTCCACGACCTTGCCGCCTCGGGCGACCTGTGGATGCACGTCCAGGCGACGCTGGTGCGCGTCGCCCTCGGCTTCGCCTTCGGCGCCCTGGCCGGCATCGCGGCGGGCGCCTTGACCGGGGCGCTTCCCACAGCCCGCCATATCCTCGACCCGACGCTCCAGGCACTGCGTGCCGTGCCGTCCCTCGCCTGGGTGCCGCTCTTCATCCTCTGGCTCGGCATTCTCGAGACGCCGAAAGTGGCGCTCATCGCCGTGGGGGTGTTCTTCCCGGTCTATATCGGGGTGGCGGGAGCCATCGCCTCCGTCGACCGCAAGCTCATCGAGGTCGGACGCATCTTCCGGCTGTCGAAGCTGCAGCTCGCCCGGCGTATCCTGCTTCCCGCCGTCCTGCCCGCGACCCTGACCGCCCTGCGCACCGGCCTCGGCCTCGGCTTCCTGTTCGTGGTCGCCGCCGAGCTGATGGGAGCCTCCGAAGGACTCGGCTACCTCCTCATCGACGGTCAGCAATTCAGCAAGGCCGACCAGATCCTGGCGGCGATCATCGCTTTTGCGATCCTCGGTAAGCTGGCCGATGCCGTCCTCGTCGCCGTGACCCGGCCTCTCACACGCTGGCAGGACACGGCGCGGGAGACGTTGTAGGTCCCCTCACCGGATCGAAGAAGGCTGGTGCCCCGCGATGCTCACCCTCGATAGCCTGTCCAAGACCTATTCCGACGGCACGCGGGCGCTGGAGCGCATCGATCTCTCCGTGCCCCAGGGCGAGATCGTCGCGCTCATCGGCGGCTCGGGCTGCGGCAAGACTACTTTGCTGCGGCTCGTCGCGGGGCTCGACCGGGCGAGCGAGGGCCGCATCGTCCTCGACGGCGAGCGGATCGCGGAGCCGCATCCGGGCGTCGGGCTCGTTTTCCAGGAACCGCGCCTGCTGCCCTGGCTCGATGTCGCCGACAATGTCGGCTTCGGCCTCGGCCACCTGCCCCGGGCGGAGCGCAAGGCACGCATCACCCATGCCCTGGACATGGTAGGGCTTGCCGAACATGCGGGCCGCTGGCCGCGGGAACTCTCGGGCGGGCAGCAGCAGCGCGTCTCCATCGCCCGCGCCTTCGTGGCGAACCCGCGCGTGCTCCTCCTCGACGAACCGTTCTCGGCGCTGGACGCCTTCACCCGCAAGGACCTGCACGGCCATCTCCTCGCCCTCTGGCAGGAGACGAAGCCGACGATCCTCATCGTCACCCACGATGTCGGGGAGGCAGTGGCGCTGGCCGACCGGGCGGTGGTGATGCGCCCCAAGCCCGGCCGGCTCGACGATGCGATTCCCCTGGCGCTGGCCCGGCCGCGCGATCCGGCCTCGCCGCATAGCGAGGCCGCCACCCGCCGCATCCTCGCTGCCCTGGACCGCTCGCTGAAGCCGGCTCAAGCGGCGGCGCCTACCGAGGCGGCGCAATGGTGGTGAGCCCTTCCCTGGCGTCCGGGCGCATCCCAGGTTAGACGCCGAGGCAAAGACCAAGACGACAATCGCACCAAGACGACAATCGCACCAAGACGACAATCGCACCAAGACGATCGAGGAAACACCCCATGGACGCCACCACCCTGCGCTCGCTCCAGGCCCCTCTCAAGGACCAGTACCGCAATACGCCGGAATCGGCCGTCATCACCCTGAAGGCCAAGGGCACCCTTGACGACACCTCCATCGCCTGTAGGGTCGAGACCGGGCGGGCGCTTGCGGTCGCCGGCCTTCACCCGGCCACCGGCGGGTCCGGCCTCGAACTCTGCTCGGGCGACATGCTGCTCGAGGCGCTGGTCGCCTGCGCCGGGGTCACGATAAAAGCGGTGGCGACCGCCCTCGAGATCGATCTGCGCGCCGGCACGGTGAGCGCCGAGGGCGACCTCGACTTCCGTGGCACGCTGGGTGTCGACAAGGAAGCGCCGGTGGGTTTTCGCGCGATCCGCCTGAACTTCGCCCTCGACACCGATGCGCCGCAGGAGAAGCTCGACCAGCTCCTCAAGCTGACGGAGCGCTACTGCGTGGTCTTCCAGACCCTGAACCACAAGCCCGAACTCGCGGTCCACGCGTCGAAAGGCTGATCGGCGAAGGCGCCCGGTTGGCGCCTTCAGCCCTCGCGCCGGAAAAGAGGAGCGTGCCCGGCGCTGAAAGATGCGCTCAGGCTGCTGCGATTCGCCCTTCGATCGCGTCCCAGACCGAGACCGCCAGATCCGGTCCCCCGAGCCGCTTGATCGCGCGGATGCCCGTGGGAGAGGTGACGTTGATCTCGGTGAGGTTGCCGTCGATCACGTCGATGCCGACGAGGATGAGGCCGCGCCGGCGAAGCTCCGGTCCGATCGTGGCGCAGATTTCCCGCTCGCGCTCGGTGAGGTCGGAGGCCGCCGCCGCCCCGCCGCGCACCATGTTGGAGCGGATGTCGTTGAGCGCCGGGACACGGTTGATCGCGCCCATCGGCTCGCCGTCCACCAGGATGATGCGCTTGTCGCCCTCGGTGATCTTGGGAAGGAAACGCTGGACCACCCAGGGCTCGCGGAACGTCACCGAGAACAGGTCGAACATCGAACCGAAATTGGCGTCCTCCGGCAGCACCCGGAACACCGCCGCGCCGCCATGGCCGTGCAGGGGCTTCATGACGATGGCGCCGTGCTCGGCCCGGAATGCCTCGATCTCCGCCTTGTCGCGGGTGATCAGGGTCGGCGGCATGAGCTGAGGGAAATCGAGGACGAACAGCTTCTCGGGCGCGTTGCGCACCTCGGCCGGGTTGTTCACCACCAGGGTCCGAGGATGGATCCGCTCCAGCATATGGGTCGCGGTGATGTAGGCCATGTCGAAAGGCGGATCCTGGCGCATCAGCACCACATCGACATCGGCCAAATCGACACGCTCCACGGCACCGAGGGTCGCGTGAGCGCCCTCCACATCCTGGACCCGGAGGGGCTCGACCCGCGCGGTCACCACCTGCCCCTGCATGGAGAGGCGGTCCGGCGTGTAGAACAGAAGGTCGTGGCCTCGCGCCTGCGCTTCGAGGAGCAGGGCGAAGGTGGTGTCACCGGCGATCCTGATCGCCTGGATCGGGTCCATCTGAACCGCGACGGTCAGAGCCATGGCGCACGAGCCTCATTCACGTTCGAGCATCGGCGAAGGCTCGGGGACCCGCCCGTCCCCAGTCTTCGTCGGACGCAGCAGGCCTAGTCGACGGCCCGGCTCGCGTCGACAGACTTCTTACCGGGACGCGTCGCCGAGGGGTGACTTTCCCCTGTCGGCGAGACTTGTCTCCGTGGTCCCGCCTCAGCGGGACCTATCCTCTCAGCGGGACTTATCCTCTCAGCGGGACTTATCCTCTCAGCGGGACTTGCCGCCGGTGCGACGGTCGTAGTCGCCGATGGCGTTGCGGCATTCGGGAGAGAGACGAGGGCGATTGCGCTCCATGCACTTCTCGGCCTCGTTGCTGTTGGGATCGACGCCGGCACAGAGGCGGAAGTAGTCGTTGGCGCAGCCGAGCTGCAGGCCCTGATCTTCACGCTGGGCCTGGGCTGGGCCGGCCGCCAGGAGAAGGAGCGCGAAGGGAGCGGCTTTCAGAGCCACGGACAGGCCCTTCGAGAGGCTGGAGGATCGTGTGGTCGCCACGCGCATTCTGCGTTGTCCTTCGCTCGGATCGGATTGAGGCGGCATATCTGCCGCTGCCATGGGTTAGCAAGCGCGCGGGATGCCGTCCTTGTTCCGGCCAAGGCTCATCGGACACGGAGGCGGACGGTGAGCGTGTCGTGCCGGTCACACTTTTTGCTCGATGCACCGCGAGACGGGTCATGAAAATGGCCCCGCTCACAGGTGGAGCGGGGCCGAGTACAAGGGAGGAAACGCCCGCCATGGGCAGCGAAGAGCGAAGCAAGGAGCAAGCCAGGGCTCGTTTCCAACTGCTATTCGGAGGGCCCCGTCGCTGCGGCGAAATTGCCACGCGACCGCGTTCCCCAGGTCAGCCGTCCCGCGCTACCCTTCGAATTGAAGGAGTGCAGAAACCTTTCGTTAACTACCCCGTGATGATCTCCGCTCTGCATCACGATGGATTGAGAATTCGACGGGGCCAGGCCCCGACGGGATTCGAGTGGACGCTTCCGACAGGTTCGGGTGGTGCGGATCGAGGATCGATGGGATCGCCAGCGATGACGCCTGACCGCAAGTCCCAGAAAGCCGACCTACATACCGGAGAGCCTTCGGGCGACCGGGGGGATCGTTCGATGACGCGCCCGACCGCGAGCGTCGTGCCGTTCCGCCAGAGCGCCGTCCGCCGCTTCCGCAGGGAAGACGAAAGCGCAGACGGCATGGCGGGAGAGATCCTGCTGTTCACCGGCGTCCGCTACGAGCGCATGCCCGACCCGGCGTTGCCCGCCCCCCGCCAGCGCCGACGCTCCTGACGCCCCACGCCTCTTGAGACCCCGCCTCCGGTCACCGCGAGCCGAGCAGCACCGTCACTCCGAGGAAGCGCGATGCCGGCGTCCCATTCCGTCAGCTCCACCCGACGCCCGGTCCGGACCGCAACCGCCGCCGCACTTCTGCTGTTGGGAGGCTGCGCCCAAAAGGGTGATTTCGGCCGTCCGGCCCCGAGCGCGTGGAACAGCCTCGTGGCATCCACCGGCACCGTGGCCGCGCATTACCGCAACGAGCCGGCCTCGTATTTCCCGCTCACGGATGACGAGCGCACCCTGCGTGACCGGGCCTGGCGCTTCCTGATGCCGGCAGCCGAGAACGAGGCCTTCACCGACGCCCTAGCCAATCTCACCCGCACCCGCGTGCTGCCGCCGAGTTGGCGGAACGATGACGTCGCCAGCTATCACGCGGCCCTGGTCGCGGAGCCATTCCGCTCGCCCGTTTCGCGCTATCGTCGCCTGTCGGACGACATCACGGCGGATGGGCGCCTGATCCCACTCTTCGTGGCTACGGCCGCGCGGGTGGCGAATGCCGATACCCTGCGCCTGCGCAGCCTGCCCTTCGTGAAGAGCCTGGACGACGAGAGCATTCGGCAGGCCGCCATGCGGGTCGCCGAGAACCGCTGCCTCGTGGCCTGGGTCCGGCTGGAGACGGGGGTTCGAGCGGAACGTTACCGCTACGCCCTGCAGCATCTCCTCGTGGAGGTCCCTTCGGTCGAAGCCGTCTCGGTCGAGCGCAGCCTCGCCGGCCTCGACGGACGCCGGGTGATGCTCGACCCGCTGCTTCCGGCGGAGGCGGAGGCGCGCTGCGGATTGGTGGAAGCGCCCGTTCCCAAGGCCGCCCTCCCCATCGTCGCGAAGTACTGAATCAGGGCTGCCCGTCCGGAGAGGATGGGGGCCGGCCATCAGCCGCCGGATTTCGCAGCGTCCTCGGTCGGGCTGTCGATGGTGCAGGAAACGGCCTGGACCGCCTCGTTCGCCGCCTGCCGCTGGCTCGGAAGGGCCGCGACCACGCGCACCACCACGAAGCCC
Organism: Methylobacterium sp. CM6241; assembly: GCF_054817845.1. NCBI lineage: Bacteria > Pseudomonadati > Pseudomonadota > Alphaproteobacteria > Hyphomicrobiales > Methylobacteriaceae > Methylobacterium > Methylobacterium sp. CM6241. Next base: position 1,109,110 of record NZ_CM139246.1, on the reverse strand, counting down.
TCCCGCTCGGTGGCGACGATCCGCACGTCGCGGCTTACATCGTTCTCGTCCTCGTTGGCCAAGGCTTCGTCGTATTGGGCGCGGGTGAGGATCACGAGGTCGAGGGCGCCGCGCACCGCCGCCTGGTCGGTGACGGCGTAGAAGGCCCCCCGCCGGCCATGAACGGCCAGGGACAGCATCAGCGCGCCGGTCCGTGCCGAGACCCGCATCGGACCCTCGGCGAGGTTGTAGGCGCAGATCCCCACGGCGACGGAGGGATCGGGAATGGGCAGCCACGCCTCGGCTGGAGCCGGGTTGATGCCGGTGGCCAGAGTGTAGACCGGCATCGCGTGATCGAGCGTCTCGCTGGTGCGTGCCTTCGTCAGCGCGTCGGATTCCGACAGGCTCGGGATCGCCAGCACGACGACGATATGCACCAGCCCGGCCAGGACGAGGCCGGCGAGGGTCGCGAGAAGGAAACGGCCGGTCGGGTTCATTCCGCGCATTCCGTGCGGGAGATCGTGGGAACCGCGGATCGCTCCACCGTGCCGGCGCTGGCCGCCACCGGCGTATCGTAGAGGCGGAGCGCCAGCCGCACCGGGCCGGCAGCGCGCGGCATGGGCAGCCAGTTGCCGGGCTGGACGTCCGGGGCGAGGACGATGGAAAAGCGCCCGTCCACGTCGCGCAGCACCTCTGTGGAGGTGAAGCCTTCGCGCATCACAGGCCGGTCGGGGTCACGCTTGCCGCGCCCGGCGACGGTGATGGTCCAGGCCCGTGCAGGAGGCGTCGCCCCGGCGATCCGGTAGGTGCAGGTGGCATTGAGGGCGCGGCCCTCGTCGTCCTGGGAGGCGGTGAGAAGCAGGCCTTCCCCCACCGCCAGGGGAATCTCACCGCGCCGGGCATTCACCGCGCGGGCATACGGATCGGCGCCGAGCGAGCCCGTGCGCGGCCAGGCGACCCAGCTCCCCACCGAAACGCCGCCGAACGGATAGCCGCCCCGCGTGGCGTAATCCGCCGCCGCCAACCCCAAGCCCGCGCCGAGGGCGAGCGTATAGAAGACGAGCCCGACGCGGGACGTCCGGCGCAGGACGGCCCGAAAGGCGCGGCTTCCCCGGCCGGCGACGCCCGCGATGCCCGGCATCGCGCCGGACCGGGCAGGGTGATCTGTGGTGCTCATGCGGCGGCTGACATCCTGGGGCCGTTGGACACCGTCGCTACGGGATGCCAATGCGGCCGCCGACCGGGCGGGCGCCATCGGCCACGGCGCCCGTGGTCTCCCCAGCGGCGGCGCGGGCGCCGGCGGGCGTCCCCGCCTCCACGGTGCGGAACAGTCCGTTCATGCTGCCGATGACCTCGAACGAGCGCCGCGAGAGCTTGCCGGCCGCACTGGCGGCGGCGTTGGGTGGTGAGGACGACCCGGCCTGCGCGATCGGACGGGTGTTCTCCTTGAGGCCCGGCATCGCCTTCAACTCGATTCCCTGGTGAGCCGTTTCCATCACGTCGTGCCAGGCCATGGCGGGCAGCGAGCCACCGGTCATCTTGTTGGTGGAGGTGGAATCGTCGTTTCCGAACCAGACGGCGCCCACGTAATTGCCGGTATAGGCCACGAACCAGGCATCCTTGTAGGCGTTGGTCGTCCCGGATTTACCCGCGACCTTGATGCCGTCGAGCTGCGCGCGACGGCCGGTCCCCTCCTCCACCACCTTGTTCAACATGAAGTTCATGTCGGCCACCACCTGGGGGGAAAGGATCTGCTCGGGCTTCTCGTCGGCATGGCGGTAGATCACCTCGCCGGAGGAGTTCTTCACCTCCATGGCCGCGTAGGGCTTGGCCTTGCGGCCGCCATTGGCGAACACCGCATAGGCCGCCGCCTGATCGATGACGTTCACCTCCGCCGAGCCGATGGGAAGCGAGACGGAATCGGTGAGCGGGGTGGTGATGCCCATGCGATGGGCCATATCGATGATCTTGGCGCGTCCGGCCTTGGCAGCGGGGAAGTCGCCCTTGATGCCGATGGCCTTGCCGAGTGCGACCGAGATCTGGATCGGGATCGTGTTGATGGATTTCGCCACCGCCACGGTGAGGTTGGTGGCGCCGGAGAACGAGCGGCCGTAATTCTGCGGGCACCAATTGCCGAGGCAGATCGGCCGGTCCACGACCCGGGTGTCCGGCCTGTAGAGGCCGGCGGCGAGACCCGCCGCATAGACGTAGGGTTTGAACGACGAGCCCGGTTGGCGCAGGGAATCGGTGGCCCGGTTGAACTGGCTCTCGCCGTAATCGGCCCCGCCGACCATGGCGCGCAGCGCCCCGTCCGGATCGAGGATGACCATGGCGGCCTCGTCCACGTCGTACTGGTCGCCGTACTGCCGCAGGATGTTCTCCACCGCCTGGTCGGCACGTTTCTGGATACCGATGTCGAGGGGCGTCTTCACGATCAGCACGCGGTCGCCGCGCAGCTTGCCGGCATCCGCCATGCCCTTGATCTCGCCGAAGGCCCAGTCGAGGTAGTAATCGGCGGTGATGTCGCGGGTGCGGGTCACCGGCGTCGCCGGGTTGCGCAATGCCGTCTGGATCTGGCCTTCGGTGACGAAGCCAGCTTCCACCATGTTGTGGAGCACGTCCACCGCGCGGGCGCGGGCCGCCGGCAGGTTGACGTGCGGCGCGTATTTCGTCGGCGCCTTGAACAGGCCGGCCAGCATCGCGGCCTCGGCGAGGCTCACGTCCTTCAGGGGCTTGCCGAAATAGTAATCGGCCGCCGCCACCGCGCCGAAGGTGCCGCCGCCCATATAGGCGCGGTCGAGATAGAGCTTTAGGATGTCGTTCTTGCTGAGATGGCTCTCGAGCCAGAGCGCCAGGAACGCCTCGTTCACTTTGCGCTCCAGCGAGCGCTCATTGGTGAGGAACAGGTTCTTGGCGAGCTGCTGGGTGATGGAGGAGCCGCCCTGCGTGTTGCCGCCGCCGCGCGAGTTCGACACGAGCGCGCGCGCCGTGCCGATCGGGTCGATGCCCCAATGCTCGTAGAAGCGCCGGTCCTCCGTGGAGACCAGCGCCTTGATCATGCTGTCGGGAAAGTCGTCGAGCTTCAGCGAATCGTCGTGCTTGATCCCGCGCCGCCCCACCTCGACGCCGTAGCGGTCGAGGAAGGTGACGGCGAGATCCTGCTGCTTCAGCCAGTTCTCGCTGGTGAGGTTGAAGGCGGGTTGCGCGAGGGCCAGCATCAGAACGGCGCCGCCGGTCCCGAGCGTCACCGCTTCGCTGGTGAGATCGAGGGCGACACGCTTCCAGCCGCGCACCGAGAAGATCTGCATGCGTTCCTGGAAACGCTCGTAGGTCTCGGCGGTGGAGCGGCCGCTGTCGTACAGGCTCGCATTCACCCAGGCATCGAAGCCGAGGGCGGCGTGTTTCAGGCGCGTCAGAAGCGAGGTGGCTTTGGGCAGGCGCACGACGTGATCTCTGTCCCTCAACGCACGGCCGGCACCGCTCACCGATGCCGCAGGTCAAGCACTACCAAGCTCCGCGCGTCTTCGCGAGGCCCGGCAATCCACACCACCCGCCCTTCGGCAGGGGAAGAACGCGGACGGCCCGCACCATAATGCGTCGGAAAGCGAAAACGTCGCGACGTCGGCGAGAATAACCCTTCGTCAACCTTGATCCGGGAATGGGGCGCGGAGGTGGCGCGGCTTGCCGATCAGGCCCACATGCGTCAAGGAGCCTGCGCGCTCCGCCCTCCGTTTCGAACCCCGAAGGTGCTCCCGATGAGGGACCGCACATCCCCCCTCCTTGCCCCGGACCCAATGGCGCCCGAGCGATCGAAGCCGTTCTGGCGAGAGAAGACCCTCGACGAAATGTCGTCGTCCGAGTGGGAAAGCCTGTGCGACGGCTGCGGCCGGTGCTGCCTGCTGAAGCTCGAGGATGACGATACCGGCGAGGTCTACCATACCGATGTCGGCTGCACCCTTCTCGACGGGCTCGCCTGCAACTGTCGCGATTACGTCAACCGCCAGAGACGGGTGCCCGATTGCGTCCGCCTGACGCCGGAGGCGGTCCGCACCATCCCGTGGCTGCCGCCGACCTGCGCCTATCGCCTCGTGCGCGACGGCCAGGATCTCTATCCGTGGCATCCCCTCGTCTCAGGCCGTCAGGCCAGCGTCCACGAAGCCGGGATCTCGGTGCGCGGCCGGATCTCGGGCAACGAGGAGGAGTTCACCACCGACGAACTCCTCGACCAGATCGTCACCTGGCCCGGCCGTACCCCGGAGACCGAGGACGAGGATTAGGCGCCGCGAAGGCGCCTCACGGATCGAGACGGAAGCGGTCCACGTCGCGCAGGAGATCGAGGAAGGCTCTCGCACCGTGGTCGAGGGCCGCGAGGCCGGCTTCGCGCGTGCCGAGAGTCGCGTTGCCGATGGCACCGGAAGGATGAAGGTCCTGCGATTTCCAGGCGAAGGCGGCAGGGCGGCCGGCACGCAGATGGGTGAAGTCGCGCTCCATCGCGACTGAGCGAGGCTCGAAATCGGCAATGGCCTGCCGACGCACCGAACCGGGCTTCAACGCCAGCATCAGCGCCGTCTCGACGGCGCCGGCATGGATGCCATGCCTGATTTCGTCGTCGGGAAAGAGGCCCGGCGGGTAGCCGAACCGGCTCCAGGCCGTGGTGACGGCGAGCATGCCGAGACTGCGCAGGTCGCTCGCCACGAGGTCGATGAGGCCACTATTGCCCCCATGGGAGGTGACGATGACGAGCTTGCCGCATCCGGCGCAATGGAGGCTGCGGCCGATCTCGCCCCAGGCCCGCAGGGCCGTCTCGGCCGTTAACGTGAGCGTACCGGGAAACGCGTCGTGCTCGTCCGATTTGCCGACGCTCTGGACCGGCAGGACCAGGATGTCGAGGTCGCTCGCATCGAGTTCGGCCAGCTTGGCGAGATAGCCTTCGGCGATGGTGACATCGGTGGACAATGGCAGATGCGGGCCATGCTGCTCCACTGCCGCCACGGGGAGGATGGCGATGGAGTGGCCGATGGCGGATTCGATCTCGCCGGTCGTGAGATCGAACCAGTTCCGCACCGCCATGGTCGTCGTGTCCCTTGCGGCCCCGCGCCGCCAGGGTGGTCTTCTAGGCCGAATAGGCCCTCACAAGAAGGGTGTCCGGATCTCGGACTCAGCGCGAGGGGCGCAACAGCCATCCGAGCCCGAAGGCTGCCGCCGCCACGAGAGCGAGCGTGACGGCCTTGTTCTCGTCCGCCCGAGCCGCCACCGCCCGGCCGTGCCGCACAGCTTCACCCCGGTAGTGACGGCCGCGGCGCTGAGCTTCGTCGGCGAGCGCATACCCACGGTCGGCGATCGCCTGGCGACGCTGCTCGGCTTCGTCGGCCAGGGCATGGGCGCGGGAGCTCGCCTCACCGATGAAGCGTTCGCCATCGCGGCGCAGGTCGTTCACGGTGTCGCTTGCTTCGCCATACGCGTATTGCGCTGCGCCGGCGGCCTGATCGTATGCGCCTTCGACCTGCTGGCGCGCGCGGCCCGTCACAGCGCCGATGGCCGTCTTGCCGCGACCCTGCAGATTACGGACGCCACCGTCGAAATGATCTCTGTTCATGGACACATCTCCATTCGCGAGCCGATGGAAGGGCGTGGGCCCGATCCATCCTGCCGTCGCACCGATCCGGGCGTTGGCCCTGAATCGGGGTCCCGGTCCCGGCCCTCGGAATCGTTGTTCGGTCTTTGATTCTGTCTCAGCTGGACGTCGATCTACGGTGAGGGGACGGAAACTCCCCTCACCGGACTGGCCATCGGGCCGGATCGTCAGATCTTCTTGACGGCGTCGGCGGCGCTCTGAGCCGCGCCCTTGATCCCGTCCTTGGCGTCTCCCACAGTCTTCTGGGCTTCACCCTTCAGTTCCTGCGCCTTGCCTTCGGCCTGCAGCTTCTCGTTGCCCGTGGCCGAGCCGACACCCTGCTTGATGTTGCCGACGGCTTCGTTGGCGAGACCCTTGATCTTGTCGGTGGTGCTGCTCATCGAAATGATCCTCATGATCGCTCGGGGAGGCCGGGACGCGGCATGCGCCGGGCACCGCGAAGTCGAAGGCCGAACGATAACAATTGCTGAAATGTTCCGATTCGAGGCCGTGGAATTGTACGATTCCCGACTGATCCGGGTGAGGAACTCCGCAGCTGAGCACTGACGTGAAGTTAAAGGCCTCCGCAGCAAGAGTTTGAATTTTTTATACGCGTGATCCAAATTTTTTGTTTCGGCTTGCGACGCCATTGCCAGCAAAGTTTCTTGAATTCAAAATATTCCCGGCTAGAACTCGGCAAACAACAGACGAGACACCGAGGAAGACGGTCATGACCGTTCGCGCCGCCATCCCACGTTCGGGCGGGACCACCCATCCGACCCTGGGCACGGCGTCCGCACCGCCTTTCGGGCGCTGGGGTCAGCTGGTGATCGGCGTGATCTGCATGGTGATGATCGCCAACCTGCAATACGGCTGGACGTTCTTCGTCCCCGACATCCAGAAGAAGTTCGGCTTCGACCGGGCGGCGATCCAGTGGGCCTTCACCCTGTTCGTGCTGTTCGAGACCTGGCTGGTCCCGATCGAGGGCTGGTTCGTGGACAAGTACGGCCCGCGCGTGGTCGTGCTGTTCGGCGGCGCGCTCTGCGGCATCGGCTGGGTCATCAACTCCTACGCCGCCTCGCTCAACATGTTCTATCTCGGCCAGGTCGTCGCCGGCATCGGCGCCGGCGCCGTCTACGGTACCTGCGTCGGCTCGGCCCTGAAGTGGTTCCCCGACAAGCGGGGGCTGGCCGCCGGCATCATCGCCGCCGGCTTCGGCGCCGGCTCGGCGCTGACCGTCGCCCCGATCCAGTGGATGATCGCCGACCACGGTTTCCAGGCCGCCTTCTTCAACTTCGGCATCGGCCAGGGCCTCGTCGTCTGCGCGCTCGCCTTCTTCTTCACCTCGCCCAAGAAGGGCCAGGTGCCGGAGGTCGTGGCCAACGCCAACATCATCCAGACCCGGCGCAACTACACCCCCGGCGAAGTCGCCCGCCAGCCGATCTTCTGGCTCATGTACTTCATGTTCGTCATCGTCGGCGCCGGCGGCCTGATGATCACCGCCAACCTCAAGCCCATCGCCTCCGATATCGGCGTCGACAAGGTGCCGGTCACCATCATGGGCATCACCATGGTGGCCATCACCTTCGCGGCCACCATCGATCGCGTGCTCAACGGCCTGACCCGCCCGTTCTTCGGATGGGTCTCCGACAAGATCGGCCGCGAGAACACCATGTTCATCGCCTTCGCCATGGAAGGCTTCGGCATCTACATGCTCTACCTCTGGGGCCACGACCCGCTGTGGTTCGTCCTGCTCTCCGGCTTCGTGTTCTTCGCCTGGGGCGAGATCTACTCCCTCTTCCCCTCCACCTGCACCGACACGTTCGGCACCAAGTTCGCCGCCACCAATGCCGGCCTGCTCTACACCGCCAAAGGCACCGCCGCCCTCCTGGTCCCGGTCGCCAACTACCTCCAGCAGGCCACCACCAGCTGGGACGGCGTCTTCCTCGTCGCCGCAGGCGCCAACATCCTCGCATCCCTCCTCGCCATCGTGCTGCTGAAGCCCTGGCGTGCCCGTATCGTTGCCCGGAGCATCTGAACCATGGCCCGCTGGATCGGATATCGTCACGACGGACGCGCCGGTTTCGGCCGCCTCGACGGAGAGCAAGTCACTGTCCACGAGGGCGACCTGTTCGACGCGCCCCGGGCCACGGGAGAGGTCCTGCCTCTCGCCGAGGTGGTCCTCGACCTGCCCTGCCGGCCGAGCAAGGTCATCGCCCTGTGGAACAACTTCTCCGCCATGGCCGAGAAACAGGGGCTGACCCCTCCGGTCGCTCCGCTGTTCCTGCTGAAGCCGGCCAACACCTATCGCCCGAGCGGCGCCGAGATCGCGGTGCCGGATTGCGCCGGTCGTATCCTGTTCGAGGGCGAGCTCGGCATCGTCATCGGCAAGGTCGCCGGCCGGAGCGCGCGCGACCTCACACCGGACGAGGCGGCCGACCACATCTTCGGTTACACCTGCGTGAACGACGTGACCGCGCTGGAGATCCTGAAGGCCGATCCGAGCTTCGCCCAATGGACGCGCTCCAAGGGACTGGACGGGTTCGGTCCCTTCGGCCCGGCCATCGCCACCGATCTCGACCCCGAGGCGCTCTCGGTGAAGGTGCGGGTGAACGGGCGCGAGCGCCAGACCTATCCCCTCTCGGACATGATCTTCCGCCCACACGAGATCGTCGCCATGATCTCGCGGGGCATGACGCTGGAGCCCGGCGACGTCATCGCCTGCGGCACCTCCAACGGTTCCGGCCCAATCCCGAAAGGCGCCACGGTCGAGGTGGAGATCGAGGGGATCGGAATCCTGTCGAACCGCTTCTCCTGAGCCGCACAGACCAGACCGACACGACATCCGGACAATGAGGATACCAGCATGAGCATCGCGATCGTCGGCGCAGGCGCCATCGGCGGATTTCTGGGGGTTCGCCTCGCGAATATCGGCGAGGACGTCACCTTCATCGCACGCGGGGCCAATCTCGATGCCATCCGCTCCAACGGCATGCGCCTGATCGAGGAGAACGGCTCCGAGATCCACGTGAAGAACCTCAAGGCCACCAAGTCCATGGAGGAGGCCGGCGTCCACGACGTGGTGCTCCTCACCGTGAAGGCGCATCAGGTCGGGCCGATCGCGGCCGATCTGCACCACCTCATCGGCCCCGATACCATCGTCGTGACCATGCAGAACGGCATCCCGTGGTGGTATTTTTCGGGTGGCCATGGCGGCGAACTCGCCGGGACGCATTTGGAAACCGCCGATCCGGGCCGGCTCATCGCCGAGTATCTCGACCCGAAGCATGTGATCGGCTCGGTGGTCTATCCGGCGGCCGTCCTCACCGAGCCCGGCGTGGTCCAGGTGATCGAGGGCCACCGTTTCGGTCTCGGCGAACTCGACGGCTCCATGAGCCCGCGGGTCCAGGCCCTGGCTCAGCTCCTGATCAAGGCGGGCTTCCGCGCGCCCGTCACCAGCGACATCCGCGCGGAGATCTGGCTCAAGCTCTGGGGCAATCTCAGCTTCAACCCGATCTCGGCGCTCTCGCACGCGACCCTGGTGGATATCTGCCAGTTCCCGGAGACGCGGGCGCTCGCCGCCGACATGATGCGCGAGGCGGAGACCATCGCGAACAAGCTCGGCATCACCTTCAAGCTCGGGATCGAGCGGCGCATCGCCGGGGCCGAGAAGGTCGGCGCGCACAAGACCTCGATGCTGCAGGACGTGGAGGCCGGGCGGCCGATCGAACTCGAAGCCCTCGTCGGCTCGATCATCGAACTCGGTCGTCTCACCGACACCCCGACCCCGCATATCGGCACCGTCTATGCCCTGATGCGGCTGCTGTCCCAGAGCCTCGAACGGGCGCAGGGGCGCCTGTCCATCGCGACGGCCTGACCACCGTTTCCCCGGCGGTCGCCCGCGACCGCCGATCCGCGTGAACATGTGCCGCTCCCCATGCGGCGGACCGCCTTCTCCTCCCCGAAGGCAACTGACGATGAGGACACAGCTACCATGGCCGAGACCGCAACCACCCTGCACGCGCTGATCCAGGCGGGCGCCGACGAGGCCACCGCCCTGTCGAGCCCCGGCGGCGTTCCCCTGACTTTCGGAGCCCTGCGGGCGCTCACGGAGAGAACGATCGCTTCTCTCAACGCGCAGGGCATCGGCCGTGGCGACCGGGTCGCCATCGTGCTCGACAACGGCCCGGAAATGGCCGCCGCCTTCATCGCCATCGCGGCGGGCACCACCTCGGCGCCGCTGAACCCTGCCTACAAGGCCGACGAGTTCGAGTTCTACCTGACCGATCTCAACGCCAAGCTGCTGGTGGCGGCGGAAGGCTCGCAGAGCCCGGCTGTCGCGGTGGCCGAGAAGCTCGGCGTGCCGGTGGTGCGTCTCACCCCGACGCCTGGACAGGGCGCGGGCAGCTTCACCCTTGCCTTCCCCGCCGGAACCGTGACGCCGGCCGCCAATGGCGGCCCGGCCCATCCCGACGATATCGGCCTCGTGCTCCACACGTCGGGCACCACGTCGCGCCCGAAGATCGTCCCGCTGAAACAGTCGAACGTCTGCGCCTCGGCCCGCAACATCCGCACCACCCTCGCCTTCACGGCCGAGGATCGCGGGCTCAACATCATGCCGCTGTTCCACATCCACGGTCTGATCGCCGGCATCCTGGCGCCGCTCTCGGCCGGAGGTCAGGTGTGCTGCACCCCGGGCTTCAACGCCCTGAAGTTCTTCGGCTGGATGAGTGAGGTTCGCCCGACCTGGTACACGGCGGTGCCGACGATGCACCAGGCGATCCTCGGTCGCGCGGCTCGCAACAAGGAAATCATCGCGGCCAACCCGCTGCGCTTCATCCGCTCCTCCTCCTCCTCGATGCCGCCGCAGGTGATGAAGGAGATCGAGGACGTGTTCGGCGCGCCGCTGCTGGAAGCCTACGGCATGACCGAGGCCGCCCACCAGATGGCCTCGAACCCGCTGCCGCCCCGGCCGCATTATGCCGGCTCGGTGGGCATCGCCGCCGGCCCCGAGATCGCCATCGTCGACGAGGATGGCGAGCCGCTGCCCGCCGGCGAGACCGGCGAGATCGTGATCCGCGGCGACAACGTGATGGCAGGCTACGAGAACAACGAGAAGGCCAATGCCGACGCCTTCACCAAGCAGGGCTGGTTCCGCACCGGCGACCAGGGCACGCTTTCGCCGGAGGGATATCTCTCGATCACCGGACGCCTGAAGGAGATCATCAATCGCGGCGGCGAGAAGATCTCCCCGCGCGAGGTGGACGAGATCCTGATGGACCACCCGGCCGTGTCGCAATGCATCACCTTCGCGATGCCGCACGACAAGCTCGGCGAGGATGTGGTCGCCGCCATCGTCCTGCGCGAGGGCCATGACGTCCTGTCGGAGAAGGAGCTGCGCGGCTTCGCCTCGGAGCGCCTCGCCCCGTTCAAGGTGCCGGCCAAGATCATCTTCCTCGAGGAGATCCCCAAAGGCGCGACCGGTAAGCTCCAGCGCATCGGCCTCGCCCAGAAGCTCGGACTGGTGTGAAGACGGGGCCTTGCGGCCCGTACTCGGGAAAGACCTCCTCGGAAAACCGTCCGGGGACCACCTGCCTTCAGACGACTTGCCCCCGATGCCCCGTCACGATCGCTCGTGACGGGGCTATGGTGGGTAAGCGTCGTTCGCGTTCCCTATGATGGCAGGACCATCCTGAGGGAGAAATGCGCGCCCTTCACATCGGGCGCCACGGTGAGCGGACCGCCGAGTTGGCGGCCGAGATTGTTGATGATGCGCATGCCGAGGCTCGCGCTCCGGGCCTGGGTCGGGTCGAACCCGTCCGGCAGACCGGCGCCATCGTCGGCGACGCCGATGACGAGGCCCCCCTCCTCATGCGGACGGGCGGTGACCCGGATTTCACCCTCTCCGTCGGGATAGGCGTATTTGATCGCGTTGGTGACGAGCTCGTTCACGAAGAGCCCAAGCGGAATCGCGAGATCGGCCGGAATGTCGAGACGGACCGCTTCGCAGCGAATGACGTTGCGCCGGGCGCTCTCCTGGAGCTTGCCGCAGAGCGCTTCCAGGAAGCCCGAGACGTCGATGGCGCCGAGGGTCGGCTGGCGCCAAAGCTGATCGTGAACCGCGGCCACGGCCTCGACGCGGGTGCGCGCATCGACCAGGGCTTCCTTCACCTTCTCGTCGTCCGAGCCGCGAGCCTGCAGGGCCAGGAACCCGGCGACCACCGCGAGGCTGTTCTTGACCCGGTGGCTCATCTCGCGGGACAGGAGGTCCTGCCGTTCCAGGGCCGCCTTCAGCCGCGCCTCGCCGCGCTGACGCTCGATGGCGCCGCCGAGAAGATTGGCGAAGCCCTGCATGAAGGCGATGTCCGCCTCCTCGAACTTGCCCTCGCGGGTGTCGTCCACTTCGAGCACCCCATAATGCCCGTCGCGGTTGGCGATGAGCACGTTGATGGCCCGCTTGATGCCGTGATCGGCCATGATCTGCGGCGTGCGAAACCGGGTCTCGACCTGAAGATGATTGGAGATGACCGGCTGGCCGGTCTTCAAGGCGTAACCCGCCGGGGATGCCAGATCGGCCCCTATGATGGCCTTGCCGACGACATCGTCCTTCCAGCCGACACCGGCGCAGATCAGCAGGCAATCCTGCTCTCTGGAATATTCCAGAGCCTTGCAGAACTCGGCCTTCATGCCTTCCGCGCAGAGCTCGACGGCGCGATGCAGCAAGGGCAACAGCTCGGTGGCACGCAGGGCCTCGACGCCGAAATCCGAGAGCAGGGCCTGCTGACGCAGACGCAAGGCCAGGGCGGGTGAGACATCGGTCATGGAAGATGGTCCTGCGACCGGCTGGATAGATGAGAAGAACGCCATCTGGTCTGTGCGGTGCCGTGAGGCAGGATGCAAGGGCGGCGGGGGTAACTCACGTGAGGGTGGCGTGGGGAGGACCGGATTGGCGGCAACGCTTCAGCAGCGGCCAGCGCAGGCGGAGGATATCGGAGGAGCAAAGCAGGTTATATAATAAGTACTTATAAACAAACCTGTTTGAGCTTGAGCGCATGACTTGAGATTATTGCCTGAACAAGAAAATTTCGCTAACTGCCCCGAAAAACCGGCGTCGAAAGCACGGTGTTCAGCCGGTACAACCGATGGGAGGATGCGAGATGTTCGACGAGAAAGTTGCCCGTGCCGTCCTCGTGGCGATGGCACTTCTGGTCTCCGCCCCGGCGCAGGCTTTGTCGATGAACGACCCGCTGACGGAATGGACCAAAGGCACGGCCATGGACTGGATGCAGATCGCCTCACGTCTCGGCAAGTCGTTCAACAGCATCAGCGAAAGCTTCACCGCCGGGTACTTCCTGAAATGCATCGATGACGTCGCCGCCTACGGCAACGCCAAGGCGGCGAAGATCGAGGATGCCATGCGCGAATGCGTGGCGGCGCGGATGCCGCGCAGCCCCGACGCCGAATAGTCAGATCTCGATCTCGGTGCCGACCTCCACGAGCTGGCGGGTGGGGATGCAGAACTGCGCGCCGGTGGCCTCGGCGTTGCGCAGGAGGAAGGCGAAGATGGTCTCACGCCATGTCGCCATGCCGCGCTGGTCGCTCTTCGGAATGATGGTCTCGTGGCCGATGAAGATCGTCAGGTCGTCGAGGAACTCCTTCGGCAGGGTCCCGCATTCGACGGCGCATCGTAGCCCGTCGGGAATCGAGGCGTCCTCCATGAAGCCGTAATGCAGGACGAGGCGGAAGATATCCGGGGTGATCTCGGTCACCTCGGCGCGCTCGGTCCGCGGCACGCTCGGCGCCTCCTCGTAGAGCGCAGTGACGAGCAGGATGCGCTTGTGCAGGGCATGGCTACGCTCGACGAAGCGCGACAGGTGGAGTGGAATCCCGCTCGTGGCCGAGGACAGGAAGGCCGCGTTGCCCGGCAGGGTGATCGGCGGCTTGCGGCGCAGCTGCTCGATGAACTCCGCCTCGGGCTGCCGCAACGTCGCGCGGGCCTCCTCCACCAGGATGTTTCCCTTGCGCCAGGTCAGCATCAGGAAGGCGACGAAGCCGGCCAGCACCAGGGGAAACCAGCCGCCCTCGAACAGCTTCACGCTGTTGGCACCGAGGAAGACGACGTCGATGGCGAGGAAGAAGCCGTTGACCGCGAAGACCGCGACGGGGTTGTAGCCCCATTTCAACGCCACGAGGGCGGCGAGCAGGGTGGTGATCGCCATGAGCGACGACACGGCGATGCCGTAGGCACCGGCCAGCTTGTCGGATGAGCCGAAGGTGAGGACGGCCGTGAGTGTCGCGGCCGCCATCAGCCAATTGATCACCGGGACGTAGATCTGCCCGCGCTCCTCGCGTGCCGTGTGGATCACCCGCATGGGCGGCAGGAATCCGAGCTGGATCGACTGCTGGGTGAGCGAGAACACGCCCGAGACGATGGCCTGCGAGGCGATGACGGTGGCCAGCGTCGCCAGCGCGATCAGCGGATAATAGGCCCAGTCCGGGCTCAGGCGGTAGAACGGGTTCTCGATCGCGTCGGGCTCCACCAGCAGAAGCCCGCCCTGGCCGAAATAATGGATGACGAGGGCCGGCAGGACGAGGCCGAACCAGGCGATGCGGATGGGTCTGGCGCCGAAATGGCCGAGATCGGCATACATCGCTTCGCCGCCGGTGACGGCGAGGAAGGCCGCGCCCAGCATGGCGAAGCTGACATGCCAGCCCGCATGGACGAGGAAATCCACCGCGCGCCAGGGGTTGAGAGCGCCGAGGATCTGAGGCGCGTGCCAGATGCCGCCGAGGCCCAGCAACGCGAGGACGATGAACCACACCACCATTACCGGGCCGAAGATGCGGCCGATGAAGGCGACGCCCTTGCTCTGGACCAGGAACAGCCCGACCAGGATCACAATCGTGATCGGCAGGACGAGGTGATCGAGCCCGGGGGCCGCCACTTTGAGGCCTTCCACGGCGCTCAGCACCGAGATTGCCGGGGTGATCGCGCCGTCACCGTAGAGCAGGGCCGCGCCGATGAGGCCGACGACGAGGAGCGCGGCCTGCCGCGTGCCCGGCTTTGCATGGCGAGCGCCGAGCAGCGCCAGCATGGCGACGATGCCGCCCTCCCCCCGGTTGTCGGCCCGCAGGATCAGCACCGCGTATTTCAGCGAGACGATGAGGATCAGCGCCCAGAAGATCAGCGATACCGCGCCGACGACCGCGATGGCGGCCGGTGGGCCGCCTCCGCTCGCCGCCCGCACGGCCTCCTTGAACGCGTAGAGGGGGCTCGTTCCGATATCGCCGTAGACGATGCCGAGCGCTCCGAGCAGGAGGGGCAGACTGGCACGGGGCGCGACGCGCGCGTCCGTCGGCGCTCCATGAGCCGTTTCCTGGTGGGCCAATGGAGTACTCCTTGCACGGACAAGCCGAAGACGCTGGCATCCGCCGGATCGAACCCAAGTCTATCGAACCTAAGGGTAACGGACGGGCCGTCCATGGTGTATGGCCCCGGATCGCACAAGTGACGACATCGTGCGCGGTCCCTGGGCGAATCCCCGGCGGGACGAGACAGACTCGCCATTTCCGGAACGCTGGCGCTGTCGTCAGGCGGTAAGGTTTAACGAGCCGGCCTGTACCAGCCGCGCCAGAGCCTCCGGGCACTCGCCGTCGCGGGCGATGCAGACGACCGGAACCGGCACATGGCGGGCGATGGCGTCGGCGACCGTCTCCGGCGACGTAGGAGCGCCGAGGCTTTCGCAGACGACGACGGCGAGCAGCCGCTGGCCGTGGCAGCGCAGGGTCTCCGCCGCCGTCAGCGCATGGCTGATCGCCCCGAGATAGCTGCCGGAGACGAGGATCGTCGGCAGGGCCAGGGCCTTGAGCCAGTCGAGGCCCGTCGCCTCCGACGTCACCGGGCTCATCAGGCCGCCGACGCCTTCGATGACGATGATCGTCTCCGGGGCGCCCCCCTGGAGCCGGGCCTCGCACCAGCTCACGAGCTCGAAAAGGCTCAGGCTCCTCCCTTCGCGGGCGGCGGCGAGATCGGGGCTGAGCGGCGCGGCAAAACGCCAGGGCGAGCAGGCCTCCACCGTCTCGGCCGTCAGCGGCATCCCCTGTGCGTCCAGCAGGATCGCCGTGTCGCTCTCACGAAATGCCGGATCGCCGAAGGGCGGGACACCGCTCGCCAGAGGCTTCAGGGTCGAAACGGCGCAGTCCTGCGCGCGCAGGGCACGCGTCAGGGACGCGGTGACGTAGGTCTTGCCGATCTCGGTGCCGGCGCCGGCGACGAAGACGGCGCGCACGTCACTTCTCGACGAAAGCCTTCTCGATGACGTAGTGGCCGGCCTCACCATGGTTGCCTTCCACGTAACCGCCGCTGGTCAGCATCTCGCGGGTGTCGCGGATCATGTCCGGCGAGCCGCACAGCATGAACCGGTCGTTCTCCACCGACATCGGCGGCAGGCCGATATCCTCGAACAGCTTGCCGGAGGTCATCAGGTCGGTGATCCGGCCACGGTTGCGGAAGGGCTCGCGGGTGACCGTGGGGTAATAGATCAGGCCGGCGGAGATGACCTCGCCGAGGAACTCGTGGTTGGGCAGGTCCTGCGTGATCGTCTCGCCATAGGCGAGTTCCGAGACCTGTCGGCAACCATGGACGAGAACGACCTTCTCGAAGCGCTCGTAGGTCTCCGGGTCCTTGATGATCGACATGAACGGCGCGAGGCCGGTGCCGGTGCCGAGGAGATAGAGGTTCTTGCCCGGCATCAAATTGTCGAGCACCAGCGTCCCGGTGGGCTTCTTGCCGACGATGATCGGGTCCCCGACCTTGAGGTGCTGCAGCCGGGAGGTGAGCGGGCCGTTCTCGACCTTGATCGAGAAGAACTCGAGCTCTTCCTCGTAATTGGCCGAGACCACGCTGTAGGCGCGCAGCAGCGGACGGCCCTCGACCTCGATTCCCATCATCACGAACTCGCCGTTGCGGAAGCGGAACGCGGGGTCACGGGTGGTGCGGAAGGAGAACAGCGTGTCGGTCCAGTGATGGACACTCAGTACACGCTCCTCGTTGAACTTGCTCATCGACGGGTCCGTCTCAAACTTCGCTTGCGAATCTCGGCCTTCAGCCGGGTCTTCTCGCACCTGCGGCACGCCCGTCAAGGCATAGCAGGCGCGCAGGCAGCGAAACCGCCAACTGTCTGGAATTGCTCTTACTTGAGGGCGGCGATGCCTCGGGCGATGCGACCTCGTCTCGATTCCTTCTCAAGATCTTGCGGGAACGCGGGTGGGAAGGGGCATTCGCGGGGCTCCCGTGCCCTCACCGGGAGGGAGGGAGAGTGTCCGCCCAAGGCAGCGGGCTGCATCGCGACGCATGCCGCCCGCCTCATCGAGAGGCGGGCGGCGCTGATAGTCCTCGACCGGAGAAGTGCGATCGGCCCTCGGTTCAGGCGGCGCGCACCGTATGCAGGAACTTCTGCACTTCCGCGCTCAGCCGCTCCGCCTGCCGTGCGAGTTCCGACGAGGCGGTGAACACTTGGCTGGCGCCGGCGCCGGTCTCCTGCGCCGCACGGGCAACGCCGGTGATGTTGGCGCTGACCTCGCCGGTGCCGATCGAGGCTTGTGCCACCGAGCCCGCGATCTCCCGAGTCGCGGAATCCTGCTGCGCGACCGATGCGGAGATGGCGGCGGCCGTCTCGTCGATCCCGTGGATGGTCGAGGAGATCCCGTCGATGGCGCTGGCTGCCTGGCGGGTGGAGGATTGGATCGCCCCGATCTTCGCGGAGATCTCCGTCGTCGCCTTGGCGGTCTGGTTCGCGAGCTCCTTCACCTCGGAGGCCACCACCGCGAAGCCCCGGCCCGCTTCTCCGGCCCGCGCAGCTTCGATCGTCGCGTTGAGAGCGAGGAGATTGGTCTGACCGGCGAGGTTGGAGATGAGGTTCACGACATCGCCGATGCTGGCGGCGACCTCGCGAAGTTCCGACACCGCCAGTGCGGTCTGCTCCGCCTCACGGACGGCGGCGGCGGTCATGTCCGCCGAACGTGCGACCTGACGACCGATCTCCGCCACCGAGGCGCCGAGCTGCTCGGCCGAACCGGCCACGGCGGTGACGTTGGCCGAAGCTTCCTCGGCGGCCGACAGAACCGCGCTGGACTGTGCCGACGTCTCCTCGGCGGAGGCCGTCAACTGCGAGGCGGTAGCCTGCATTTCGGTGGCCGCGGCGGACACCATGCTCACGATCCCGCCGACCGCCGCCTCGAACTCGTCGGCGAGGCTATGCATTCCGGACTTGCGCTCCGTCTCCGCGACGAGGCGCAGGCGCTCGGTTTCCGTCTCGAGGGCGCGGTTGCGGATCATGCCGTCCTTGAACACCTGCACCGCCGACGCCATGGCGCCGAGCTCGTCCGTGCGCGTCCGATCCGGGATCGCGACCTCGACATCGCCTGCTGCCAGCCGGTTCATCGCGTCCGTCATTCCGCGTATCGGCCGGGCGACCGTGATCATCGAGAAGAGGGCCGAGCCGGCCTGAAGGAGGATCGCTACACCACCGATCACGAGGCCCAGAAGGGTGGCGGTTTCCACGGCACCGGTCGACGACAGCCGCGCCTCGTCCGTGAAGCGCTGCGCATTGGACAGCGATTGCTCGATGGCGACGAGGGCCTTCTTGCGAACACCGTTCCGCTGTTCCCCCGTCGACGTCAGGGCCGCCTCGTCGATCCTCTTGCGACCCTGGTCGTACGTAATGGTGGCTGCCGACTTGAGGGCGAGTTCCGTGAACTGCGACAGCCCAGCATCGATGTCCTTGAGGACGTCGGGCTTCAGGGCGATACGGATCGGTGCCTTGAGGCCCTCATGGGCTGAATCGAAGCTCGTCCTGATACGGCCGACGGCCTCCTTGTAGGCCTCTTCCGTTTCGGACAGGCGCGCGTCGCGGAAGGCGACCTGAATTTGGGACAGGCCGAGCTGCGCGTTCTTGATGCCGTCGAGGATCGTCTGCTCTCGGCCGACGGCTTCGATAGAGCTCGTGATCCGCTGGTTTCCCATCCACTGGTTGGCGACCAATCCGACCGCCATTAGAATGCCAAGGCCTGAGAAAAACCCCAATTTCTTCGCGATCGACAACTTGAACATCGTTCAGCCTGAGTTCCGATGGGATGGGAGAATGTCGGAGGCCTTTTCACTGCTCTTGCCGACGGGAGGTTTCGCCTCCGATGTGCGTTATCGCCAATACGGGCTAAATATTTCTTAATTCGATCGCCTTTTCAGGCGAGTACTGTTTTTGATAGAATTACTCAGATAAATTAGACTAAATCGATAGCTCGATGCTTTTTCCGCCGGGATCTTGCCCCCCGACTCGAGACACGGCCCTTCCGGGAAAAGGGGGATCGTGCTCACCGGTGTGATATAGCCGTCGGTAACCTGCCAGGATCGCCGACAGAGCTGGACCGATCAGCTTGATGGAGTTGATTTGGGAGGTTTGGTAATCATCGCTGAGCGTTGCGGATGCTTGTCGATCTGATGGAGCGGACGCGCAGAGCCATCCATTCGTTGCTTCCCTCGAACAGAATCACGCTGACAAAGTGAGTGCTGGTGACTTGGTTCGGGCGAAAAATGACGGCGGCGCGGGCAATCGACGCCCGTTCCCGGTTTCGTCGTCTGACGTAAGTAGTTCGCATTGGCCAGCCAAAGCTTCACCTCGCTCTGGCCTCTGAACGGTCACAGGTTCGAGGACGCAGAACCGGCGACCATTTCTGTTGAACTTGAGTAGCCGAAACCGGTCCGCGTCGGGGATCGTCTCATGCCGAACCTGCTCGGGGTAGTCGTCTTGCGGTCAGAGGGGCTTCAGCCCGGCTTCGATCTCGGCGCGGCGTCCTTCGAGGAAGGGCGGCAAGGACAGGCGCTCGCCCAGGGTCTCCAGCGGCTCGTCGGCGGTGAAGCCCGGACCGTCGGTGGCGATCTCGAACAGGATGCCGTTGGGCTCGCGGAAGTACAGGCTTTTGAAATAGTAGCGGTCCACCGGGCCGCTGGAAGGCATGCGGCGCTGTTTCAGCCTGTCGGCCCAACCTGCGTAGTCCGCATCGGGGACGCGGAAGGCGACGTGGTGGACCGCCCCCGCTCCCTGGCGTGCGGGCGGCAGGTCGGGTTGGGCGATGAGGTGAAGCTCGGCACCGGCGCCACCGTCCCCCATCTGCCAGACGCGGACTTCGCCTTCCGGCAATTCATAGGTGCGGGACTGGCTCATCCCCAGCACGTCGGCCAGAACCGCCTCGGTCGCCTCGATCCGCGCAAGGCTCAGACGGATCGGCCCCAGACCACGGATCTGCCGCTCTACCGGCACCGGGCTGGCGGGCCAGGGATGGGCATCTCCCGCGCTACCGTCATCCACCAGCATCAGGCGCTGGCCTTCCCGATCCTCGAAATCCAGGGTGAGGCGACCGTCGCGCAGGACGGGCTCCTCGTGGATCACGCCGTCTCGCGCGAGATGCTCGCGCCACCAGGCGATCGTGCCCTCCCCCGAGACGCGGAACGCCGTCCGGACGATGCTGTCGGTGCCCCGGCGCTCGGGTGGCGCCGGCCAGTCGAAGAAGGTCATGTCGGTGCCGGGTGCGGCGACGCCGTCGGCGTAGAACAGGTGGTAGGCCGAGACATCGTCCTGATTCACCGTCTTCTTCACGAGCCTCAGCCCGAGGCTCCGCGTGTAGAAGGCCGCATTGTCGGCGGCCCGCGCGGTGATGGCGGTGAGGTGATGAAGTCCGGTGAGGTGCATCAGCCTGTCCTTCGAATGACGAGGGAACGCTGACATGGGTCATCCGACGCCGGAATGCGATGCCCCTGCGTACCATCCGCGAAGGGAGCGTGCCCCTAGGCCGGGGCGGAATGCGCGATAGATCCCTCGCTCACCGACCATCGGAGTTCCCGCATGCTCCACCTGCTCTACGTCGAAGCGTCACCGCGCAAGGAACGCTCGGCGTCGATCGAGGTCGCCAGCGCCTTCCTGGATGCCTGGCGTGCGACGCATCCGGAGGGCAAAGTGGACATGCTCGATGTCTGGAACATGGCGCTTCCGGACTTCGACGGGGAAGCGCTGGCGGGCAAGTACGCGGCCCTGGCGGGCGAAACCTTGAGCCCCGCGCAGGAGGAGGCCTGGGTGGCGATCCGCGCCCTTGCGGACAGGTTTCGGGCGGCGGACCTGATCCTGTTCGCGGTGCCGATGTGGAACTACACCATCCCCTACAAGCTCAAGCACTTGTTCGATCTGGTCTCCCAGAAAGACCTTCTCTTCACCTTCGACGAGCGCGGCCAGAACGGGATGCTCGACACCACGGCCGTCGTCATCAATGCGCGCGGCGTCGCCATCGGCACGGATTTCCCGGCCGAGATCTACGACCACCAATCGACCTACATGGCCACCTGGCTGCGCATGGTCGGCATCACCGACGTCCACCAGATCGCGGTCGAGATGGGATTGATGGGAGCCGATCTCGACCGGCAATCCCGTGACGAGGCCCGCGCCAAAGCCGAAGCCCTGGCGCGAAGGCTGTAGGGCTACGCTTTCAGAAAGCGCCGGCCAGGAGGCCGAGACCGGCGGCCGCGAAGGCTGCGCCGGCGACACGTAGCGCCGGACGGCCATTCTGCTCACCGAGGCGGCCCATGCCGAGGCCGAGACCGAGACCCACGGCGTGGAGCAGGGCGGTGGCAGCGACGAAGCCGGCGCCGTAGGCGAGGCCCGAGGCCGCCTCCGGCATCTCGGCACCGTGGGCATGGCCGTGGAACACTGCGAAGACGCCCACGAGCGCCATGGCGGCCGCGACCGGCATCGTCAGGCGCAGGGCGACGGCGGCACCGAGCACGGCGACGGACAAGGCGATGGCGGTCTCCACATGCGGAAGCGCCACACCGGACGCACCGAGCGCGCCGCCCACCACCATCATGCCGATGAACGACAGCGGGACGAGAAGGATCGCGCGGCCGCCGACCTGCGCGGCGACGAGGCCCACCGCCACCATGGCGAGCATATGGTCGAGGCCGGTGAGCGGATGGAGGAAGCCATGGGCGAGCCCCGATGCATCGCCCTGCCCGGTATGCGCCAGGGCGGGACCGGCCATGAGGCCGAATGCCAGACCCGGCAGAATTCGAACGAAACGCGTCATCCCTACTCTCCCCGAAGCCCCGAAGGCCATCACCCGTCCTGAATGCAGGACGTGATCGGTCCTGGCAACGGTCGTGCCGACGCGACGGCGGGCAGAATCAGGTAGACTTGGCAGGACGGTGACGTCCCCCGATGCGTGGGGCGCGAAAGGCACCCGATCCGGGGCTCGGCCGACACGCCGCGAGGCATGCGAATCCTACAGGAAATCGGTGGGCCGCCCCGCCGCCACAACGAGCATCCTGCCGTCGGCGAAGGTGCGAGCGCCGGCGCGGCGGATATCCGCCTGGGTTACGTTCGTCACCATTTCGTTGCGGCGGGCGAAGTAATCCATCCCCAGCCCTTCGAAGGAGATCTGCACGAGCTGATGCGCGATCTTGGTCGAGGTGTCGAAGCCGAGCGCATAGGAGCCGGTGAGATAATCCTTGGCCTTCTGTAGCTCCTCGTCGGACGGACCGTCGCTGATGAGCCGGCCGATCTCGTCGCCGATCACCGACAGGGCTTCACCGACGCGCTCGTTCTTGGTGGCCGTGTAGCCCCAGGTCATGGCGCTGGCGCGGTGGCTGACGAGGGAGGTGCCCACGGAATAGGCCAGTCCCCGCTTCTCGCGCACTTCCTGGAACAGGCGTGAAGTGAAAGAGCCGCCGCCCAGAATATGGTTGAGCACATAGGCGGGGATGAAATCCGGGTCCTTCCACGGCACGCCGCCCATGCCGAAGCGCAGGACCGATTGCGGCACGTCGATATCGACGACGACGCGGCGACCGAGCTGGCCGACCTGCGTCTGCGGCACGGCATTCAACGGTCCGGCCTCGTCGAGCACGCCGAAAGCGCGGTTGAGGGCATCGGCCAGACGGTCGGAATCGATGGCGCCGACGGCGGCCACCTTGAGTCCACCGCGGCCGATGAGTTGCCGATGCATCGCCACGAGGTCGTCACGGGTGATGGCCGCGATGCTCTCCGGGGTGCCGGAGGACGGCCGGGCATAAGGATGGCCCGCATAGGCCTCGGCGAAGAAACGGCGTGAGGCCATCACGCCCGGATCGTTCTGCTGGTAGCGCAGGCCGGCGAGGGTCTGGGCACGGACCCGCTCGATGGCGTCGGCGTCGAAGCGCGGCCTGGCCAGCGCGAGGGCCAGGAGATCGATGGCCTCGTCGGCGTGCTTGACCAGCATCTTCAGGGAGCCGCCGACCGCATCGGCGCCGGCATGGAACGACAATTCGATGGCCCGCGCGGCCAGACGCTCCTGGAAGGCGTCGGAGGAGAGATCGCCTGCGCCCTCGTCGAGGAGGCGGGCCAGCATCTGGGCGACGCCGCCCTTGCCCTCGGGATCCTGCGCGGCACCGCCCTCAAAGGTGAATGCCAGGGCAATCATCGGCACCACGGGCGATTCCACGTGCCAGGCTTCGATCCCGGCGGCGGCGGCCACCGGAAGCGCCACCGTGGGAGCGTCCGCGCCGCGGGCGGTGGTATCGACCAGATTGGCTTCGACCGAGTTCATGAGAACCTCATTCTTTTTCTGGGCGCCCGGGCCGGCATCAGCGGGATCGCGCGAGGGCTCGCCTCACGCAGCGGCCGCGTCGGGATCGCGCGTCTTCGTCAGGTATCCGGTCACGGAGCGGGCGGGGATCAGGTAGCGCTCTGCGACGGCGGCGAGCCGGGCCTGCGTGACCCCCTCGATATCCGAGGGCCAGCGACGGACCTCCTCGATGCTCTCGCCAATCGCGAGGGCCGAGCCGTAGATGCGGGCCAGCGAGGATTGGCTGTCGGAAGAATAGACTGTTTCGGCCACGAGCCGGGTCTTGGCCCGCTCGATCGCCTCCGGGCCCAGCGCTTCGGAGGGAACGCGGCGCAGGACGCGGTCGACCTCCTCCTCCAGCCGCTCCAGGCTGACGCCCTCGGCCGGGATGGCGTAGACCGAGAAGCGGGTGTCATCGATGGCCGAGCCCATGTACCAGGCACCGGCATTCACGGCGACGCCGAGTTCCATCACCAGCTTGCGGTAGAGGAACGAGGTCGAGCCGCCGCCCATCACCTCGGCCAGGAGTTCCAGGGCATGGCACTCGCCGTCGCGGGCGGTCATGCAGGACGGGGTGAGGTAGAGGCGCTGCAGGGTCGGCTGCTCCACCTTCGGATCGGCGACGCTGAGGCGGCGCAGGGCGCGGGGCTCCGGCTCCTTGGCGCGGACCCGCACCGGTCGCGATCCGCGCGGCGTCACGAGGCCGTAGGTATCGTCGGCAAGGCGGCGGACCTCATCGGGCGTCACGTCGCCGGCGACGACGAGGATCGCATTCTCGGGGGTGTAGAAGCGGTTGTAGTAATCCAAAGCGTGGGTGCGGTTGAGATCCTCGATCTCGTGCATCCAGCCGATGATCGGTGTGCCGTAGGGGTGATGCACGAACAGCGAGGCAGCCATGGCCTCCGAGAGCTGCGCCGACGGATCGGTCTCGACCCGCATGCGGCGCTCTTCCAGCACCACGTCGCGCTCGGGCGCCACGACGGAATCTTCGAGGACGAGACCGGTCATGCGGTCGGCCTCGAACTCCATCATGGTCTTGAGATGGTCGCGGGCGACGCGCTGGAAATAGGCGGTGTAATCGTAGGAGGTGAAGGCGTTCTCCTGCCCGCCGAGGCCGGAGACGGCCTGCGAGAACGCGCCGACCGGATGCTTCTCGGTGCCCTTGAACATGAGGTGTTCGAGGAAATGCGCGATGCCGGACTGTCCGATCGGATCATCGGCAGAACCGTTGCGGTACCACACCATGTGGGTCACCACCGGGGCGCGGTGATCGGGCACCACCACGACGTCGAGGCCGTTATCGAGGGCGAAGGCGGAGACTTCGGGACCACCTGCCTCGGACCGGCCGAAGGGCGCGGCCTCGGCCCGGCCCGCATGGCCGTAGCGGTGGTTGAGCGAGAACCCGGGCGTATCCTTCCGCAGCAGATGCATCGTTTTTTCCTTGATACGGCGGCCACACGTGACCGCCCGTCATGAGCGCAATGCCTCTTGCGCACTCCTCGGATGCCGTGAGCCCGAGGAACGAAGTCAGGGCAAATCCCGTACCGACACCGGCCGGGCGTTACCCTCGCCCTCTCGAAGAGCCGGACCAGGCAGGTCCGAGATTCGAACGCGCCTAACGTCCCCGGATGTAGGCACCCGGATCGGCTTCTTCACGCTCGCGCGAGGGATTGTTGATCGGGTCGCTGTTGTTCCGGGCGACCGCCTTCGGAGCCTTGCGGTATCCGTTCGGCGGATCGGTCAGCGTATCGCGATCGGGCTCGACGAGAATCGGCTCAGCCTTCTCCTCGCGCTTGCCGAAAATGTCGAAGGGGCTCCAGATCGAAGACGAAGCACCGTCGCTTTCGGGACGACCCGGCTCGGTACGCACGCTCGCGTCGGCACGGCGACCGCCGCGCATCTCGTCGAGCGAGAGCGTCATGTTGTTGTCGTCCATCCGCCCCTGTGCCCCGCGGGAGATCGGCTTCCTCGCGTCGGCGAGTTCGCGCTCGCGTTGAACGATCTCGGGATCCTTGGGCCATTGCGGCGTGGCGGTGGCGGCGCGCGGCGGCGGCAGCGCCTTGCCGTCGAGCTTGGGCGGCATCACCAGGGGCGCCCGCTCACGGTAAGTGATGGCCGGCTTATCGGCCTCGATCAGGCCCATGCTGCTCAGGGTGTCGCGCATGAACACGCCCTGCTGCGCCTGCGCGCCACTCGCGGCGAGGAGTCCGGTAAGGCCCAGGATGAACCCACGATGCCCGATCATGCTGCCCCCAAATTACGCCGGCTCGCAGATTGCGCCGGCTCGAATGCGTGCCTGCCCGGAAGGCACCGGCGTTCGTTGGTCGATGCCGATCCTGCCCTCGTGGCCTGACGGCGGTTTCAGGCGATCGTATGGCGCCTTGACCGCAGCGCACCAGCCTCACGGAGATAAGGATCCGCATTGTGGTTTATGGAACACAGCCACGCGAATCTTCAGGCCTCGCCGGGCGAGGCCCCGTCGCGAGGGCGCCGGACCGGGATCAGGCTGTCGATGAGGAGGCCGACCACACCGGCGACGATGGCCGCATCGGCGATGTTGAAGACGTACCAGGACCATGCTCCTGCATGGAGGTGGACGAAGTCGAACACCGCGCCGTAGGCCGCACGGTCGATGGCGTTGCCGATCGCCCCGCCCGCGATGAGGCCGAGGGCGGCGGCCAGGAGTGCCGACGAGGCACGGCGCATCCAGGCGATCATCCCGATCGAGGCCGCCACGGAGACTGCCACCAAGATCCAGCGACCCAGGCCGCCATCCTGCTGGAACAGGCCGTAGGAAATCCCGCGATTCCACACGACGACGAAATCCACGAAGGCGGTCAGGTGCCAGGGCTGCGTCAGCACCAGGTCGGTGCCGAAATAGAGCCAGAGCTTGGAAGCCTGATCGAGGACGAGGGTGGTCAGGAGGACGACGAGGCCAAGGCGGAAGGAGGTCATGGCCACACTCGTCCCTTTCCCACTCGCGAGCGAGGTCGGCCCTCGCCTGAGCTTGGGTCAGGTGAGGGACGCGCCGCGTCGCTCGGAGACGGCGCCCGCTCCTCCGGTCGCTTCATGACCGGCCTCCCCCGGAAAAGAGGGATGGCCGCCCGGCGCATTCGGATCACGCCGCCCCCGCCCCGCCATGGACGGCGTCCCACTCGCGCAACGCCTGGGCATCGCGCGGCGTCACGTCCGGATAGGCGGGATCGGACCCGACAGTCTCCGAGACCCGCCACGACCGGGCGCATTTGCGTCCCTGGGCCAGCCCCGGGACCAACGCCACGCCCCGCACATCGTCGAGCCGGAAAGCGTCGGCCGGCCCCTCGCCCGCCTCAATGGTGATGCCGGAGGTGATGCAGACTTCCGAGAAGTCGATTCCGTCGAGGGCCGTGAGCAGGTCGGGATCGGCGATGAACACGGTCGGCGCCGCCTCGAGACTCGCTCCGATGCGCTTAGCTGCGCGCTCGATTTCCAGGGCGCCGGTGACGACCCGGCGGACGCGGCGGATCTTCTGCCAGCGCTGAGCCAATGCGTCGTCGCGCCAGGACGTCGGGGTTTCGGGCAGCGTCTCGAGATGGACCGAACCGACGGCGGACGGGTAGCGATCGAGCCAGGCCTCTTCCGCCGTAAAGGCGAGCACGGGCGCGAGCCAGATCGTCACCCGGCGGAAGGTTTCGTCGATCACCTGCAGGGAGGCACGGCGGACCTGCGACGAGATCGGGTCGCAATAGAGCGCGTCCTTTCTCACGTCGAAATAGAAGGCCGAGAGATCGCCGGTCATGAAGCCGTTGAGCAGGGCTACCACGCGCTTGGTGTCGAAGCTGGCGTAGGCCTCGCGGATCTCGCCGTCGAGCTCGCAGAGGCGATGCAGGATGAGCCGCTCGAGTTCGGGCAGCTCGGCATGGGGTACGGCCGGACCGGCCTCGAAATGCGCCAGCGAGCCGAGCATCCAGCGAAGCGAGTTGCGCAGCTTGCGGTAGGTCTCGGCGAAAGTCTTGATGATCTCGGGGCCGATGCGCAGGTCGTCGGCATAGTCCGAGGCCGCGACCCAGAGGCGAAGGATATCGGCACCGGAATCCTTGATGACGCTCTGCGGCGCCACGACGTTACCCTTGGATTTCGACATCTTCAGCCCTTTCGGGTCGAGGACGAACCCGTGGGTGAGGACGATGTCGTAGGGCGCACGTCCCCTGGTCCCGCTCGATTCGAGCAGCGAGGACTGGAACCAGCCGCGATGCTGATCGGAGCCTTCGAGATACATCACCGTGTCGAGGCCGCCGTCGCGCTTACGCACGACACCCGACAAGCCGGGAAACATCTCAGGGTCGTCGAGCACGAAAGCATGCGTCGAGCCGGAATCGAACCACACGTCGAGGACGTCGGTCACCTTCTCGTACTCGGCCGGATCGTAATCCGGGGCTAGGAAGCGAGCGCCGTCGGCATCGGTGAACCACGCATCCGCCCCTTCCGCCTTGAAGGCTGCCGCGATGCGGGCATTCACCGCCTCGTCGCGCAGGACCTCACTGGTGCCCCGCTTGACGAAGACGGTGATCGGCACGCCCCAGGCGCGCTGGCGCGACACCACCCAGTCCGGGCGGTTGGCGACCATGCCGTTGATGCGGTTCTTGCCCTGGGTGGGCACCCATTGTGTCTCGTCGATGGCCTTCAGCGCCACGTCGCGCAGTGTCTTCTCGCCCAGCGCCTCCACCGGCCTATCGAGGGCGATGAACCATTGCGGCGTGTTGCGGAAGATCACCGGCTTCTTTGAGCGCCAGGAATGCGGATAGCTGTGCTTGAGCGTGCCGCGCGCGACCAGGGAGCCTGCCTCCGTCAATGCAGCGATGACCGCCTTGTTGGCGTCTCCCTTGTCGCCCTTCGGAGTCAGAACGAGTTTTCCCGTGAAACCGGGCGCCTCTTCGGTGAGCGCCCCGTCGGCATCGACGGTGTAGGGGATACGGGTCTCGATACCGCGCTGGGCAAGGGCCCGGCCATTGGCTGTCCAGACCTCGAAATCCTCGCGGCCGTGGCCCGGCGCCGTATGGACGAAGCCTGTACCGGCCTCGTCGGTGACGTGGTCGCCGTCGAGGAGGGGTACCGCGAAATCGTAGCCGGGGACGTACCCGGCGAGCGGATGCGAGAGGGTGAGGCCGCCAAGCTCAGCGGCCGTGACGTCCCTGACACGCTCGAACTTCTCCACGCGGGCAGAGGCAAAGACCCCGGCGGCCAGGCTATCGGCCAGGATATAGCTGTCGCCGGTCTTGGCCCAGTTCTCTTCGGCGGCCTGAGTCACTCGGTAGAGCCCGTAGGCGACGCGCTTCGAATAAGCGACGGCGCGGTTGCCCGGCATCGTCCAGGGGGTCGTGGTCCAGATCACGATCCGCGAAGCGGCCAGGTCATCGGACGCCCCTGCGGTGAGCCGGAACGCCGCGAAGATCGTGTCGCTGACATGGTCCTCGTATTCGACCTCGGCCTCGGCCAGGGCGGTCTTTTCCACCACCGACCACATCACCGGCTTCGAGCCGCGATAGAGCTGCCCGGTCATGGCGAAGGTCATGAGTTCACGGGCGATGGCGGCTTCCGCCGGAAACGCCATGGTCGCGTAGGGGTGCTCCCAATCGCCGGTGACGCCTAGGCGCTTGAACTCGGCGCGCTGCACGTCGAGCCAATGCGCGGCGAATGTCCGGCACTCCTGGCGGAACTCGATGACCGGAACGTCGTCTTTGTTACGACCCTTGGCACGGTACTGTTCTTCGATCTTCCACTCGATCGGCAGGCCGTGGCAGTCCCATCCCGGAACGTAATTGGCGTCGTAGCCGAGGGCGCCTTGGCTGCGGACGATGACGTCCTTCAGGATCTTGTTGAGCGCCGTGCCGATATGGATGTTGCCGTTGGCATAGGGCGGCCCATCATGGAGCACGAATTTCGGCCGGCCGGCCGCCTTCACGCGGATCTGGCCATACAGGTCGATGGCGGCCCAACGCTCCAGCAGGTGAGGCTCGCGCACCGGCAATCCGGCCCGCATGGGGAACTCGGTCTTGGGCAGGAACAGGGTCTGCGAATAGTCGCGGGCGGGCAGGCCGGCGTCGGTGGCTGTCGAATCGGTCATGGAATCTTCTGCGAAACGGTGCGCTGATCTTCAAGACGGTCGGCATTGGGCCGATGTCGGCGAACGGAGGCGGTGCGACCGCCCTCCCGGCTCCCGCTCGGGCCGCCGCAGCGGCCTTCAGGCGGAGGCCGGGCTCGTAATTCGAAGGCGGCTCGCGCCGCGCGGGACGTCAAGAACGCGCATTCCCGGCTTCTAGCAGCGCCGGACGGCAGAAACCAGCAGCGGTGCGAGAGTCAACGGGCAATCGCTTGAAGCCATCCCAATGCGCCTCTCATCTCCTCTTCCTGGACCCGCCCCCCCATGGAACCGCGAGCGCCCGGCGGGATCGATGCCACCTTTTCGAAGCTCGGCCGTTATCAGTCTATGCGTGACGGCGCGCCGTCCTTGTCGAGGACGGTGCCGATCCGAACGCTCGAAGCCGAACCGGCCGCGAACATGCGGCCGGTTTAGGAACGAAAGAGAAGGAAAGCCGTCATGAAGAAGGCATTGCTTGCTGCCACCCTCGTCCTATCCGCCTTTGCGCTGTCGGGCGCGGCCGAGGCCCAGGGTCTTCCCGGTGGTGTCCGTCGCGGCGCGGCCGAGGGTGACCGGGTCGGCGGACCGATCGGTGGCATCGTGGGTGGCGCGGTCGGCGGCGCAGTCGGGACCGTCAACGGCGCGCTCGGGATCGATCCGGGTCGCAGGGCCTACCGGACGCGCATGAATTCGCGTCGCCACTACCGCCACCACCACCACCGCCGCTGAGGCGAATCCGAACCGGCCTTCCCGCGACAGGGAAGGCCGGCGGGCTTTTCTGCAACGCTCGCCATTGGTTTAAGAGTGTCTTTATGGAGGTGTGGCAACGTCGGTCCGACGATACCGAGAGACCGTCTGCAAAATGGCAAAATGGGTTCCCCTGACGGCCCTTTTCGGTCTCGTCTGCCTCATGGTGATCCCGACACCGGGCGTCATCGGTATCCTGATCGGGAGCGCCTGCGCCTTCGCCATCATCGTCAGCGCCATCGTCATGATGATAGACCGGCTTGCCGGACGTCTCGCGCGCCGGTTGGAGCGCCGCAAGCTGCGGCGCGCGCCCAAGCCTAAGCTGGGTGTCCACGCGAACTCGGGCATCGCCAGAAAAATCTGAGGGCGCTCCTCAGTTCGGCACGCGCAGGTTTCCACCCCAGTGACGCGTCACCGATTCGCTGGCCGAAGAGCAGAATCCCAAAGGGTTCAGTCGAGGCGGTCGGCCTGGATCGGCACGACCAGCGCATCGGGCTCGTCGTCGTCGAGTTCGATATCCGAGTCTCCGTCGACCTCGTGGCCGGTGACGCCGGACACGTCGGCCAGGTTGCGAGCGGCCTTGCGCAAGAGCTTGCGCAGGCGACGCCGTTCCTTGCCGTCGAAACCGTCGAGCATTTCGGCTTCGACATCGTCCCAGATGCGCTCGATGGCCTCCGCCTTGGCGAGGCCCGTATCGGTAAGCCGCACGCGCACGACGCGACCATCCCCGGCTTCTGCACGACGCTCGACGAAACCGAGGGCCGCGAGGCGCGAGATCGTCTTGGAGGCGGTGGGCGGACGAACCCTCAAAGTGGCGGCCAGATCTCCCATGGTCATGGTTCCGGCAACGGCCAGTGCCTGCACCACTTGTTCCTGTCCGGCGAATAGATCGAGGGCGGCCAAGCGGTCGCCGACTCTGGAACGATGCAGCCGCGCGGCCTGAACCAGGGCCCAGCCGACACTCTTCGAACCGGGAGGACGGATACGCTTGTCGGACTTGCCCATCGTCTGCTCGCTATCCCTATCGGCCTCGCCGAGCTTGCCTGTTTCGGATTTGTCCATTTCGGACTTGCCCGAGGGTGAGGCCTTGCCGGACGACACCGTCCCTCGCTGATCAGCCGAAACCATCGCCGCCCGACTCCACACTTGCAGACAGCCACGCTCTTCCCGCACGGCCAGATGGCACAGGCGGGATCAGCGGGCTATTTGGGCGCATGTGGCGTCCGGCTCGTGAAGCTGGGATGACAGTCGGCTTAAATTCGCGCCAAATCGACGGTCGGCAAAGGACTCTTCGCCGACCGGCTCCGTGCTGAGGAGGTCCGAACCTATGCGGAGGCCTCAGCAGGGCATCAGGCTCCTGATCTGCTGAAGGATGTCCTCTCCGGTGCAAGGCCTGGAGATGAAGCGGGCGCCTGCGGGAATCCGCTCCGGATCAGGCGCGGCGCGGCCAGACACGATGACGATCGGCAAAGTCGGCCGGGCCTCCGACACCGCGTTGGCGAGTTCGAACCCGTTGACCTTGCCCGACAATTCCACATCCGTGATCAGCCCGCAGATATCGGGCCGGGCCTGCAGGATGCCGAGGGCGCGTTCCGCAGACGCGCATTGCACCGTCTCATAGCCGCCATCCTCGAGGACATCCCCGAGGTCCATGATTGTCAGGGCTTCATCCTCGACGAGGAGGATCACCGGCCTGTCGTCGTCCGAGCGCGTCGTCTCATTCACCACGATGCCCACCCTTCACCGTTTGACCCAACCTGATCCAACGATAAACATCCGTTCAGGTTGCAGGGTGGAAGCGGACAGATTTTCAGCTCTGCGCCTCAGCGTCGACCGATGCCCGGACCACATGGGTCACGGCTTCGCAGAGCCGGTCGAGATCGCCCGGCGCGATGGTCAGGGCCGGCGTCAGGTAGACGATGTCGCCGAAGGGACGAACCCAAACCCCCTGCTCCACGAAGCGCGCCTTGAGCGCAGCGAGATCGGGTGCGCGTGCGAACTGGACGGCTCCGATGGCGCCGAGAACGCGGATGTCGGCGATACCGGCGAGGCCGCGAAGGCCGGAGAGCCCATTACGCAGGCGAAGCTCGATCGCCCGCGCCTGATCCAGGCGCGGCTCGGTCTCGAACAGGTCGAGGCTAGCATTGGCGGCGGCGCAGGCGAGAGGGTTAGCCATGAAGGTCGGCCCGTGCATCAGCGCCGCAGCGGGATCGTCGGACAGGAAAGCCTCGAAGACCGGACGCCGCGCGATCGTCGCGGCCAGCGCCATGGTGCCACCGGTAAGCGCCTTGGACAGGCAGAGGATGTCGGGCACGATTCCGGCCTGCTCGCAGGCGAACAGGGTGCCGGTGCGGCCGAAACCCGTGAAGATCTCGTCGGCGATGAGAGGCAGTCCATGCCGCTCGGCCGCCCGCGCCACCCGTGCCAATGTCTCGGGCGCGTGCATCACCATGCCGCCGGCCCCCTGGACCAGGGGCTCGACGATGATCGCCGCGAGGGTAGCGCCATGCAGGGCCAGGGCGCGGTCGAGGGCGTCGGCGGTGGCGTCGTCGCGCGGAAGATCGCAGAAGACCTGGGCAGGCACATAGGCGCCGAAGCGCCGGTGCATGCCCTCTTCCGGGTCGCAGACCGACATCGCCCCCATCGTGTCGCCATGGTAGCCGCCACGGAAGGCGAGGAAGCGGCTGCGTCCGGCGATGCCCCGGTTAAGCCACATCTGCGCCGCCATCTTGAGCGCCACCTCCACCGCCACCGAGCCGGAATCCGTGAAGAACACGTGGTCGAGGTCGCCCGGCGCCAAGGCGGCGAGGCGGGACGCCAGGCGCTCGGCCGGCGCATGGGTCAGCCCGCCGAACATCACATGGGGCATGGTGTCGAGCTGGGCCGCGACCGCGTCGCGGATGTGGGGATGGTTATAGCCATGGACGGCGGTCCACCACGACGCGATACCGTCGATGAGTTCGCGTCCGTCGGCGAGCACGATCCGCGAGCCGGAGGTGCGCACGGCTTCGAGCGGAGGCGCCGCATTCCTCATCTGCGTATAGGGCCGCCAGAGGGAGTTTTTCGGAAGCGCGGGCGGAGGTGAGGCAGGCATGGGTCGGGGGATGAGCGCGCGAGGCCGAACGGTCAAGAGAGCGAGCCGCAACCCGATCTGAAAGCCGCCGGAGGCAGGGTCAGCGACCGGCCTTCCAAGGGATCCGGTTTTTCTCCGGGACCATCCTATGCCTCTCACGAGACCCGAGTTCGTTTCCGGTACAGTTCCTCACGCTTCACGCCCGACCCTCATCGAAAGGGATCGACCGCGCGAGTGGTCGCGGCACTCGCTTGACATCGCGATGGCGCGGGCTTCCTTCCCGCTCCCATGTCCGACCTCGATCGCCCCACCAGCCTCGAAGCGTTCGCCCGCGACCATCTCGCCCGCCTCGACGAGACCTCCCTGCGCCGGCATCTCAATCCCACCACGCGTGGCCCGCAGGCGGCGGCGACGCGGCACGGGCGCAGCCTCGTCTCGTTTTCCTGCAACGATTATCTCGGCCTGTCGCAGGATCCGCGTGTCATCGCAGCGGCTCAGGCCGCGACCGCACTCTACGGGACCGGCGCCGGCGCCTCCCGTCTCGTCACCGGCAGCCACCCGCCCCTCGCTGCCCTCGAAGAGCGCCTCGCCGCCCATAAGGGGACGGAGGCGGCCCTGGTTTTCGGCAGTGGCTATCTCGCCAATCTCGGAATCGTCTCGGGGCTCGCCGGCCCACGCGACCTGATCCTCGTGGACGCGCTCGGCCATTCCTGCCTCTGGGCGGGGGCGCGGCTCTCCGGCGCGAAAGTGATGCGGTTCGCCCATAACGATCTCGGCGATCTCGAAGCGCTCCTGACCAAGCACCGCTCCCGCCACCAGCACGCGCTGATCCTCACGGAGCGCGTCTACAGCATGGACGGCGACCGGGGGCCGATCGCCGAGATCCTGACTCTGGCCGACGTGCACGATGCCTGGACCCTGGTGGACGATGCCCACGGCCTCGGCGTGATCGCAGCAGATGCCCGCGCTCCCCTCGAAATGGGCACCCTGTCGAAGACGCTCGGCTCCTATGGCGGCTATCTCTGCGCGTCCCGCGCCGTGGTCGACCTGATGACGAGCCGCGCCCGGAGCTTCGTCTACACCACCGGCCTGCCGCCGGCTTCAACGGCCGCCGCCCTGGCCGCCCTCGATATCGTCGAGGCCGAACCGGATTTCGCCGCGCGTCCGCTCGCCCTCGCCCGCCGCTTCACCGCGCAACTCGGCCTCCCCGAGGCACAGAGCCCCATCGTCCCCATTCTCGTCGGCGAAGCTGACGCCGCGCTCGGCCTCTCGGCCGCTTTGGAGGAACGGGGCTATCTCGTCGTCGCCATCCGCCCGCCAACGGTCCCGGCCGGGACGGCGCGGCTGCGAGTGGCGTTCTCCGCCGCGCATACGGAGGCGCAGGTGGAGGGGTTGGCCAACGCGGTAAGGGGACAATGGCCACGAACCCTCCCCCCTTTCCGGGAGAGGGTTCGCTAGACCTACGCCGCAGCGGTGGCCTCGCCGCCGGCCCGCTCGTGCGCGAGCTTGACCACGCCGACCTGATCCACCTTGCCGGTACCCAGCATCGGCAGCTTGTCCAGCACCACCACTTCGGCCGGGATGGCAATCTCGGTGGCGCCCTTGGCCTTGGCGAAGGCCTGGTAGGCGGGGCGTGTGGCGTCCTTGCGCTCCGTGAACAGGATCAGCCGCTCGCCCTTTCGCGCATCCGGAACCGCCGCCACCGCACTCGGTGTATCCGGCCAGAGCTCGCCGGCAATGGCCTCGATGCCGGCGAGCGACACCATCTCGCCGGCGATCTTGGCGAAGCGCTTGGCGCGGCCCTTGATCGTGACGAACCCTTCCGCGTCGATGGCGACGATGTCGCCGGTATCGTGCCAGCCCTCCGGCGGCGCTTCCAGCACGCCGGGCTTCTCCGCCCTGAGATAGCCGAGCATCACGTTCGGGCCCTTCACCGAGAGACGGCCGCCCTCCTCGATGCCGGGCACCGGTTCGAGCCGGGACTCGATCCCCGGCAGGAGCCGGCCGACGGTACCGAAGCGGTTGAACATCGGCGTGTTGAGGGCGACCACCGGCCCGCATTCAGTGACGCCGTAGCCTTCGAGGATACGCAGGCCGAACTTCTCGCTCCACGTCTTCCGGGTCGCCTGCTTCACTGCCTCGGCCCCGGCCACCACGTAGCGGAGCGAGCGCAGGTCGTAGGAATGAGCGGTCTTGGCGTAGCCGGAGAGGAACGTGTCGGTGCCGAACAGGACGGTGGCATTCGAGCCGTAGATCAGTTCCGGCACGATCCGGTAATGCAGCGGCGACGGGTAGAGATAGACCGGCACGCCGGAGACCAGGGGCAGGATCAGGCCCGCCGTCAGTCCGAAAGCATGGAACACCGGCAGCACGTTGAAGACCTTGTCGGTCGGCCCGAAATCGATTCGAGCGGCGACCTGGGCGGTGTTGGCGAGCATGCAGCGATGGGCGAGTACCACGCCCTTGGGCGTGCCCTCCGAGCC
Source organism: Methylobacterium sp. CM6241 (assembly GCF_054817845.1). Lineage (NCBI taxonomy): Bacteria > Pseudomonadati > Pseudomonadota > Alphaproteobacteria > Hyphomicrobiales > Methylobacteriaceae > Methylobacterium > Methylobacterium sp. CM6241. The sequence continues at coordinate 1,073,450 of NZ_CM139246.1, read as the reverse complement.
CGAGGTGAACAGGATCGCCGCCGGATCGTCGCCGCGCCGCGCCACGAGGGGCTTGCGGGGGCTGAGGAAACCCCGGATCTTGTCGCCGGTGGTAATGCTGGCGCGCACGTCCTCCAGATAGACGAGCTTCACCTTGCCCTGGATGGCCTCGATCAGCGACCCGAGGCGGCCCTTCTCGATGAAGGCGCGGGAGGTGAGGATGGTATCCACCTCCGCCGCCGAGCAGGCCGAGAGGACGTTGGCGGGGCCGGCCGAGAAGTTGATCATCGCCGGCACGCGCCCGGCGCTGGCCAGGGCGAAGAAGGTCACGGCCGCGCCGTTGGCATTGGGCAGCATCAGCCCGATGGCCTTGCCCTCGGCGGCGAGCGGCATCAGCTTCCGGCCGAGGATGTTGGCGCCCATCACGAGGCGGGAATAGCTGAGCGTGCCCGTGACCGGGTCCTCCAGCGCGGTGCGGCGCCAGCCATGGTCGGCACCGGCCTGGATGAGAGCACTCATCACGCTGCGGTCGATGGGGGCGGTGTCGAAGACGAGATCGGACATGATGTCGTAGAGTGCCGCTCCTGCCGCGCGCCGCCGGTTCTTGCCCTTCAGCGCGGGATCGACGGTAAGCGCCACCGGCGACATCACCGTGACGATGACCTTCGGCCACCAGCGGCGGCGGACCTGATTGCGGGAGAGGCGCGAGAAGGCGGTCTTCTCCAGCCCCTCGATCTTCACCGGAACCACCTTGGCTCCCGATTTCTCGGCGATGAGGCCGGCGCCGTCATAGACCTTCATCAGGCTGCCCGTGACGGTGAGGCGCCCCTCGGGAAAGATGATCAGCGTCTCGCCGTTCTTGACGGCATTGATGAGCGTGCGCGTGGCCAGCGGCCGCGTCGGGTCCAGGGGCATCGCCTTGGTCACCCGTAGGAAGGGCTTCACCCACCAGCGCTGCGCGATGCCGTGGTCGACGGCGAATACCGGCTCCTTGTCGAGGAGCGAAAGGGCCAGCGGTGCATCGAGAAACGAGACGTGGTTGAGGGCGATGATGGCGTTGGGGCCGGCCTTCTCGACATTCTCCAGGCCCCGCACTTCGAGCCGGTAAAAGGCGCGGAACAGGATCGAGAGGAAATCGCGGAAGGCGCTCGTCGGCATCATCTTCAGGACGATCACGCCAGCGGCGAGGTTGGCGACGCCGATGAGGGTGAGGAGCGAGGCCATCGACCAGCCTGCGCCCTGCAAAGCAGCGAGTCCCAGCGCCCCGGTGACCATGAAGGCGGCGGTGAGCACGTTGACGGCGCCGATGACGCGGGCGCGCTTGTCCTTGTCGGTCCAGGCCTGCACGGCGGCGAAGGAGGGAACGATGTAGAGGCCGCCCGCGATGGCGAGGCCGGCGAAGGACGCCGCCACGCGAAGGCCCGTCCCGGTGGAGAGGAAGGCGCCGGCCCCCATCACCTCGCCGGAGACCGGCGGCAGGTGCGAGATGGTCCAGGCGAGGTCGAGGGCGAACAGGCCCATGAACAGGGCGCCGATCGGCGTCGGCAGCAGGACGATGCGTCCGCTGGCGAGCCAGGAGGCCAGGGCCGAGCCGACGGCGATGCCCACCGAGAAGATCGCGAGAAGCAGGGTGACTACCGTCTCCGAGCCGTTCAGGCTCTCGCGCACCAGCACCGGCAGCAGGGCGAGCACCACGGCACCCACCAGCCAGAACCAGCTGACGATGAGCGAGCCGCGCCACAGCCGGGTATCGGCATAGAGGTCACGCAGCAGGGCCACGGTGGAACGGGCGACGTTGGGATCGATTCTCAGCGTCGGCGCCGCCTCGCCAGTGGAGGGGATCTGCCGGGCCGAGAGCCAGCACAGGATCGCGAACACCATGATCAGGGCGCTGAAGGCCAGCGCATCGCCGCCGAGCGCGCTGGCGAAGCCGGCCACGATGGTGCCGAGCAGGATGGCGAGGAAGGTCGCCGCCTCGACCAGCGCGTTGCCGGCGGTGAGCTCGTTGCGCTTCAGGTGGTCGGGCAGGATGCCGTATTTGATCGGGCCGAACAGGGCCGCCACCGTGCCGAACAGGCCGAGCGCCACGAACAGGACCGGCACGGAATGGAGGAAGAAGCCGATCGCTGCGGCGGCGGCGGCGAAGACCTCCGCGAATTTCAGCCGCTTGGCGATGAGCGCTTTGTCGTAGCGGTCGGCGAGCTCACCCCCGAGACCCGACAGGATGAAGAACGGGCCGATGAAGACGGCACCGGCCAGGGTCACCAGGATGCCCGGATGGGCGGCCTCTCCCCCGGCGCCCGCGACCTTGAACAGGATCAGGAAGACCAGGGCGTTCTTCAGAAAATTGTCGTTGAATGCCGAGAAGAACTGGCACCAGAACAGGGGCGCGAACCGGCGCGTCGTCATCAAGCTACGGAACATCTTGGTCTCCTCGGGGCGGACCATGACTGCCCACCCTGTAACGAACCGTCAAATCCGGTACGGCCGCGACTTTTGAACGTCGTGCAAATTAACGCCCGGCAGGGATGGCGGCAACGTTGATTTTGCACGTCGTGCAATCTATGCGCTGGTGGCGTGCCGGGCGGCACGCGAGCGTGGGGACAGAGTGGCGAAGGCAACCAAATCGGCACGGCGCGGCACCGGCCCCAGAGGCGAGCATAACCGCGAGGAATTCGAGGCCCTGGTGACCAAGGCGGCAGAGGGCCTGGTCCGCATGGAGGGCCTGCGCGGCCTCGGCATGCGCCGGCTCGCCTCGGTGATCGGCTACGCACCGAACTCGATTTACAACGGTGTCGGCGATCTCGATGCGGTGGTGATGCGGGTCAACGCCCGCACCCTGGAGCGCCTGCACGCGGCGCTCACCGGCGCGATCCGTCCCGACGCCGCCCCGCGCGACAACGCCCTTGCCCTCGCCGATGCCTACCTCGCCTTCGTGGCTTCAGACCCGCGAGTCTGGAGCCTCGTCTTCGAACATTCCCTGGCACCGGATTCAGCCTTTCCCGACTGGTACGCCGCCGCGCTGGCCCAGGCGACCGACCTCGTCGACGGGGTGCTCGAACCCATGATTCCGGATGCGGGCGAGAGACGGCAGGCGGTGGCGACCCTCTGGGCCGGCCTTCACGGGCTCGCCTCCCTGTCCACCTCCAACAAGCTCGCCGTTCTGACCCCCGAGCCGCCGCGCGACCTGGCGCGGCTGCTGGTCGGGCGGTTCCTGCGCTGATCCGCCATTCCTTCTCGGAAGCGTTCGTCAGCATCGCCGTGGATGCGAGATCCGGCACGATGCTGTAGGTTTCAAAGCCCGCCCCTGTCGTCCGAAAGCCCCATGGCCAAGCAGTTTCCGGCCCTCGACGAGCGCCACATCGATTTCATCGCCCAGCAGCATATCGTCTTCACCGCATCGGCGGCGGAGGGCACGCGGATCAACCTGTCACCGCGCGGAACCGACACGTTTCGGGTCATCGACCCGAACACCGTGATCTATCTCGACCGCACCGGCAGCGGGAACGAAACCGCGGCGCATCTGCGGGTGGATGGACGGCTGACGGTGATGTTCTGCGCCTTCGAAGGCGCGCCGACGATCCTGCGGCTCTATGGGCGCGGGGAGATCTTGGCGCGCGGCAGCGACGCCTATGCCGGTCTGCTGGCAGGCGCGTATGACGGACAGGAGCCGCCCGGAGCGCGCCAGATGGTGCGCCTCACGATCGATCTCGTGCAGACCTCCTGCGGCTTCGGCGTGCCCCTGTTCGACTATCGCGAGGAACGTCCCACCCTCGACCGCTGGGCCCAGGCCAAGACGGAGGCCGAACTCGACGCCTATCGCCGCCAGAAGAACGCGCGCAGCATGGATGGCCTGCCCACGGGGTTGTTCGCGGAGGAATAGGTCGGACGCCTTACCGTGCGTTGGGCAAATGGACCCTCACGGAAGTCCGGCCCGAGGGCTCCGGTTTCGGGCCCCATTGCGTCGCCTCGATCCCCGCATTGCCCCAGCCGGTGGGCAGGGAGATCGTCAGCGGCAACAGCATCGCCCCGCCGGGAACGGGCGCGAGCCGTACGCGGATGTCGTCGTTCTCGGCCATGCGTCGCACGCTGCTGCCATTGGGGCGGTGGCCCGAGATCGGCACCCAGCGCGCCCGGCAATCGAGGGCCGGTCCGCGATAGGGTCCCTCCTGGACGGTCACCAGCACCCCGCGGGAAAGGACGATATCCGCCCGGCTCACCCCGTTGAAGACCGGGATGCGCCGCTCGCAGAGGGTGGGATCGAGGGATGCCCGGCCCAGCGGAATCGCCAGCATGGTCAGGGGATCGACGACGCCGACCTTGTCCTGCGGTGCTACGGGAATCCTGTCGGGCATCGGCGTCGGAGGCGGCTCCACGCTCTCGTCGTGCGCGCGGCCGCTCGACAGGGTCATGGAGACCCGGACCGGCTTACGACCGTACAGGCTGTCGGACCGGAACGTGCCGGTGAGCGCTCCGCTCCGCGACCGCTCCCCCGACGCGGATGCCGTCCCCGATCCTTCGAAGAAGACGCCGGCCAGTCCGCGCAGGCCCGCCTTCAGATCGTAGGCGTAGCGCCCACCGGTCTGATCGACGGAGAGATCCGCCTCACCAACCGGAAGGTTGAGGAAGAGCAGGCGATAAGTGACGGAAAAGCGCTGGGGTGCCGGTTCGGCCGAAGCCGTGACCGGTGAGGCGAGGGCCAGAAACACCGCGCCGATCAACGCGATGAAGCACGTCTCGTGAGCATCCTTGGACGAGGCGACCATGCGCTGCCCTCCTGCATGCCATCATGCCTTAAGAGATGCCGCCACTGACGCTGGTGCGGACCGGCACCTACCGGGTGATCGTCGCATTCGAGAACCGGACGGCAGACGCACTTCCAGCATCCGGTCAGTTCTCCCCCGCCTCCATCTGGCGATACACCCGCCCATGCTCGCAATAGCCGGCGACGATGCGGGTCATCATCGCGCGCTTGTCCGCGTCGAGGGGGCCGAGGATGCGGGCCGGGCGGCCGCCCCAGAGATAGCCACTCTCGAGGAGCTGGCCCGGATCGGTGGTGGAGCCGCCGGCGAGCAGCACGTCGTCGGCCACCACGGTGCCGGGGGCGAGCACGCAGCCGATGCCGATGAGGCTGCGCGCACCAATGCGGCAATCGGCCATCCGCACGTTATGCGCGATCGTGGTGTCGCGACCGATGACGACGCCCTCGGCCCGTGCACGGATGACGGTGTTGTCCTGGATGTTGGTGTCGGCGCCGATGAGGATGGGGCCGACCTCCGCATGCAGGTCGCAGGAGAACAGCACGCTCGATCCCGCCCCGAGGGCGATGCGGCCGCGCAGGCGAGCGGTGCTGGCGACATAGACGCTGGGATCGACATCGATCTCGTCGCCGGCGACGGGCGACGGGGTATCTCCCGTGGCCTCGCGCACGCGCTCGGCCCGCTCGGCGACCTCGGCCGCGGTAATGGGGCGCTGGGGTTTCGCCGGGCTGCCGGCATAGGCGAATCCGGCGGCGAGGTGCGAGCGCGGGAAGACGGTGGCACCGGCCTCGATCAGCACTCCGTCCTCCACGGTGGCCCCGTCGAGGACGATGACATCGTCTTCGATCACCACGTCGGACCCGACCGTGCAGGCATGGACCACGGCGTTGCGGCCCACCGTCACCCGGTCACCGACGAGGGTGGGATGCGAATCGGTGGCGATATGGAGCGTCGAGCGATGGCCGAGCCAGAAGCGCTCGCCGACGGTCACCGCCTCGCCGTCGGCACGGATCACGCTGTCGTCGCCGAGCCAGGCCTGGGCACCGATCGTGGCGGCGCCGATGACCGTGCTTCCGCGCCCGCACCAGACCGGACGGGCCGAGAAGACCGGCAGGACGCCGTCATGGGGCAGGATCAACTCAGGCGTCACGCGAGGGGAATTCCTTCGAAGCCGGTGGCGTGGACCGGGTATGGGACCGACTGGGCATGGCACCCATGCCGGTCGAGTGGTAAAGGCCGGGCGCCGGAATGGTGTTGCCGGAACGACGCGCAACAGCGTGGAACCACCGCGCGGACTTTGCAATGTCGCGCATCCCTTAAGGGGGATCAAACCCGGTCGCGAGGGCTTTCGCGCCGATGCGTCAAGGAATCGATGGATGTCGGCAGGCGAGATGACGGCGGGAAATCAGCCCGCACCCGCGATCAGCATCCAGAGTGCGCCCTTCGACGTGGCCGCGGAGATGGCCGCACTGAGCGGGACGCTTCGCGGCAGGACCGGGGCGATCGTCACCTTTACCGGCCTGTGCCGCGACGAGGGCGGGCGCCTGACCGGGCTCGAACTCGAACATTATCCCGGCATGGCCGAGGCGGAGATCGGCCGGGTGGTGGAGGCGGCGCAGGACCGCTGGCCGCTCCAGGCGGTGCGGGTGATCCACCGGCACGGCCTCGTCGCGCCGGGCGATGGCATCGTCCTCGTGGTGACGGCGGCAAGCCACCGCGTCGCCGCTTTCGAGGCGGCGAGCTTCCTCATGGACTATCTCAAGACGAAGGCTCCGTTCTGGAAGCGTGAGCATCTGGCGGACGGCACCATGGGGGGCTGGGTCGAGGCCACGGGCGCCGACGATGAGGCCGCGTCACGCTGGACGTGAGGGCAGACCGGCGGCGATTCGCCTCCGGTCCGTCCACAGAGGAGAGTGGGCCTCATGCCTTGCGCCCCTTGTCTGTAACGGGTTTCGCGCGCCCGTTCGCACCGCGCTTCGGTAGACCGCGCGAGGGGACGGGCAGATGCAGCAGGGTACGCCGATCAAGGACGAGCCGGGTCCGCACCCCGCCAACTGGTCGCCGACAGCCTCGGGAATCGCCGTGGTGGCGTTCATCGCCCTCCTGATCCTCGCCTGGACCGCCGCCTCGACCCTGCTCCTGATCTTCGCCGGAATCCTGCTCGGGGTCTTCCTCGATGGGCTGACGCGCCTGCTCGGCCAGGCCATCGGGCTCGGTCGCGGGCTGCGGCTCACCATCGTCAGCCTGATTCTTGGAGGGCTCACCCTCGGCTTCCTCGCCTTCGGCGGCGCGACGGTGGTGCAGCAGGGACGGGAGCTCGGCCAGACCGTCACGAAACAGGCGGGGTCTGTCCGTGACCGCCTGAAGGAATACGGGATCGATCTGCCGGCCTTCTCGGTACCGAGCGAAACGCCGGGCGATCAGGACGCCGACAAAGCCAAGGACACTGACAAAACCAAAGACACCGAGACCGACAAGGACAAGAAGGCCGGGGGCCTCGGCGGCCTCGCCTCGGGTGCGATCAAAAGCCCCGGCTCCCTTCTCTCCGATGCCGGCAGCATGCTCGGACCGGCGGCCACCGTCATCACCGGCCTGTTCAATGCGCTGGGCAACGTCCTGGTGATCGTGTTCCTCGGCCTCGCCTGCGCGGCCGATCCCGCCAGCTACCGCGACGGCGCGGTGCGGTTCGTGCCGCCCCGTTACCGTCCCCGCGCCACCGCCCTCCTCGACGGGATGGGCGAGACCCTCCGGCACTGGCTGTTCGGCCAGCTCATCACCATGGCGGTGATCTTCGTTTGCATCTGGGCCGGCCTGAGCTTCCTCGGCATCGGTGGCGCCCTCATCCTCGGCCTGCAAGCGGGGCTCCTCGCCTTCATCCCCACCATCGGCCCGCTGATCGCCGGCGTCGTCATCGTGCTGGCGGGCCTCGCCTCCGGCACCAACGCGGCTCTCGGCGCCTTCGGTGTCTACCTCGTGGTGCAATGCCTGGAGAGCTACGGGCTGACGCCCTTCATCCAGAAGCAGGCGCTGGACATCCCGCCGGCCACCATCTTCGCAGGCCAGCTCGTGCTCGGCGTGCTGTTCGGCCTTTGGGGCATCGCCCTCGCGCTGCCGCTGATGGCGGTGATCAAGGTCGTGCTGGAACAGGTCTATATCGAGGACACGCTCGACGAGGACGCGAGCGTCTAAGCGCGACGCTGTCGGCCAGGCCTGACGACAACACCCGAGACGACGACGCGGAGCGGATGGATCGACGGTCCGCCCATGGCATTCGCATTGCCATCTTAAATGGCCATCGTCATCCAAATGATCGCCCTTGTTCCAGTAATCGTGAAGCGGCGTCGGAGATCCTGGATCGAGATCGAGGCGTCTCCCCAAGGGGGGCTTAGACATACCGACCAATAGGGCCGACGATCGTCCTACAATCTCACGTTGCGATGAGGGTATTGTTGCGAGAAATATTGCGATCTTATCAAAAGATAGGTATCCGTTGCTTCAGGTCGTCGTTCCCCTTGGCTTGGCCATGGCTCTGACGATTGTCGTGAGATCGCGGTTTCACAATGTATGGTGGGGTACCGAGAAGCCTTTCGTATGACGTTCCAAGCCAGATCAAACATTTTGGTACCGTCGGTCATTGGCACTGGGATTTCGTCGGCAACACTCATGTCTGGTCGCCCGGGCTCTATCCGATCCTAGGGCTTCCCGATGGCCTCATCAGGCCCGACTACACGCTTCTGTTCCGGCTCATTCATCCGGATGATTGCCCGCGGACCATGGAACCCGACTTCGTCAGGCAATCGGACACGGTACCGCCCTCGATCTTCCGCATCGTCCGGCCAGATTCCGGAATCTGTACCGTCATGAGCCGCGTGGAGGTAACGACCTCGCCCAATGGCCGGCCCTTGAGCGCGCACGGCATCCTCGCCGATATCAGCGATCCTGCCATGCTGGCCCGCGCCGAGGCAGCGCAGCGGCAGAGAGACCAGGCGATCTTCGATTCCGTCCGGGCCTTCACCTCGACCACGCACACGTTTCCTTTCACAAAATTCTCGGAGAAATGGCTCGACCTCGTCGGCCTTCCCGAGAGCGAGCTCCTGCAGGACCCCGCGCGGCCGTTCCTAAAGGGCGAGGGCGCGCCATGGTCGGCGCGTATCGGGGGGATGTACGCGTCCAATCACGCCTCATATCTGCTGCCGGACCTCAGGCTGGCGAACGGCGACACCGTGCGATACCGCCTGTTAGTGGCTCCCCTGCTGAACGATGCGGGGCAGATCGAAAGCTGGACCCACTTCATCGGTCCGATCCAATTGCGGATCAGGCCCACCGGCCGCCTTCTGCTCGGCCTAGAACAGAGCCTCGAAGCCGGGCACATCCGCGCGGCACGCGCGCTGCTCGACTGGTCGATGGCGGATCTGAGCGGAGCCTCGGGAGTGTCGCTCTCGACGATCCGGCGGCTCGAAGGCTGCATCGCCTCCGTCTCGGTCGCCAACCGCAATCAGGTGGTCGGTGCCTTGCGCAACGCAGGTATCGTGTTCTCGCTCATGGGTGGGGCGACGATCGCGGTCAGCAAGGGGAGGCAGATCGCCGGATGAAACACGGCCGGAACGGCGCGGTGGCCCGTTCAGATGGGAGCGCTGTCGGGTTCAGCCGGTTCGTCCATGAGGGGGTGGAGATCGCGGACCATGCTCTTCAGCCGCTCGTTGAGGACATGCGTGTAGATCTGCGTCGTCGAGATGTCGGCATGTCCCAGAAGCTCCTGCACGATCCGCAAGTCGGCCCCGTTCTGCAGGAGGTGGCTGGCGAAGGCGTGGCGCAACACGTGCGGGCTCACCCGGTCCTCACGGATCCCCGCCGCCGCCGCCGCCACCTTGAGGTCGCGGGCGAAAGCCTGCCGGGTCAGGTGGCCGCTCTCGCTGTCGGCCGGAAACAGGAAGGGACCCTCTCCGCTGAGATGAGCCAGGTGCTCGCGCATGGCGCCCCGCGCGAGATCGGTGAGCGGGACCAGCCGCTCACGTCCGCCCTTGCCCTTCACCACGAGGTAGCGCTGTTTCGTGGTGGCGGCCGAGCGTGGCAGGGCGATGAGTTCCGACACGCGCAGGCCGGTGGCGTAGAGGGTTTCGAGCAGGCACAGCATCCGTACCGCGCGCCGCCGCTCGCCCGGAGCGTCTCCGGTCTCCGACGCCACGGCTCGCTCGCGGGCGGTGCGCAGCAGGTCGTCCACCTCGGCCACCGACAGCACCTTGGGCAGGGTGCGCCCCCTGCGCGGACCACCCACGGGCGCGCTCGGATCTGCCTCGGCGAACCCCTCCGCGTAGAGGAACTTGTGGAAGCCGCGAATGCAGGACAGCCGGCGCGCGGCGGAGGAGGCCTTCAACCCTTGGGTTTCGAGATCCGCCAGATAGGCGCGGACCTCGCCCGCATCGGTCTCGAGCGGGTCACGTCCCGAAGCGGTCAGAGCCGCGAGGTAGTGGTCGAGGTCGCGGCGATAGGCGGCGAGCGTATTGGCGGCGGCACCACGCTCGGCCGCGAGCATGTCGAGATACGCGACGATGAGAGCGGGGCCGTCGGTCCCCGCCTCGTCCCCGGGCGAGCCCGTCACCGGTTCGGCGGCTGTAGCTTCGCGGCGGGAATGCTGACGCTCATTTCCCGGGGCGTGGGCTGAACGAAGGTCGCGAGCGCGAACATGCCCGCGAAGACCAATCCGCCGAGGATGGCGAGCGTGGCGAGGAAACGAAACAGGGTCGGCACTCGGACGAACCTCGGTCGGAGGGAACTCTGCGGAAATGGACGGCTTCGGTCCGCGAGATCGGCAGGCAAGTCATTGCACGGCCAAGCCAAGGGGTTGCACCATGCCGGGCCCACAATGGCAAGCACTTCGGAGCCACAGGGTGCACCGCAAGAGAATCCCGGTCGACGAGCGGCGATCGGCCTCACCGGATCGGGAGGCTTCGCGGCTTTGGAGGCAGGCCCTATGAAGACGCCTTTAAGAATCGCGTCGTGGTTTACGGCCTCGCTTCGCCCGGACGGTGAAACGCGCTAGGATCGCGAGAACAGGTATATCAAGATTTCAACGATGACCGAGATCGAGCCATCGGAGGGCGACATCGCTCCCGATCCCATTGAAGTCAGGCTCCGCCGCGCTCTCGGCGCGCGCTCGATCGTGCTCGTCGGTCTCATGGGTGCCGGCAAGAGCACGGTAGGGCGACGTCTGGCGACGCGACTTGGGCTGATGTTCAAGGATGCCGACAACGAGATCGAGGCGGCGGCCAAGCTCACGATCCCCGACATCTTCGCCATCTACGGCGAGCCGAGCTTCCGCGAGGGCGAGGAGCGTGTGATCGCCCGGCTCATCCGCGAGGGGCCGCTGGTGCTGGCCACCGGCGGGGGCGCCTTCATGCGCGAGGCGACACGCGCCCGTATCGCTCAGGGCGGCGTCTCGGTGTGGCTGAAGGCGGAACTCGACGTGCTGATGCGCCGCGTCCGCAAGCGCGGCAACCGGCCCCTGCTCCAGACCGACGACCCCGAGGAGACGATGCGGCAGTTGATGGAGATCCGGCATCCCGTCTATGGCAGTGCCGACGTGATGATCCCCTCGCGCGACGTGTCGCATGATCGCGTGGTGGAGGACGTGATGGAGGCCCTCGATGCCTATCTCAACGGCCCCTCGAACCAAGGCGTCGCCGCGCAGTGAGTGACGGACAGACGGTCCACGTCCCCCTCGACCAGGGCCGCGACTACGACATCCATATCGGGCGGGGCCTCCTCGCCGAGGCGGGTGCACGCGTGGCCGCCCTCGGCGCGCGGGCCGCCGCCATCGTGACCGACGAGACGGTCGCGGGCCTCTATGGCGAACGCCTGCGCGAGAGCCTGGAGGCGGCGGGCCTGCGCTCCGGTCTCGTCACCGTGGCGCCGGGCGAGGCATCGAAGAGCTATGCGGTCTACGCACAGGTGTGCGACGGCCTCCTCGCCCACCGGATCGAGCGCAACGACCTCGTGGTGGCCCTCGGCGGCGGCGTGGTCGGCGATCTCGCGGGCTTCGCGGCGGCGACGCTCCGGCGCGGCGTCCGCTTCGTCCAGGCACCCACGACCCTGCTCTCCCAGGTCGATTCCTCGGTCGGCGGCAAGACCGGCATCAACTCGCCGCTGGGCAAGAACCTGATCGGCGCCTTCCACCAACCGCGTCTGGTCCTGGCCGATACCGCCACCCTCGACACCCTGTCCGAACGCGAGATGCGCGCCGGCTACGCCGAGGTGGCGAAATACGGCCTCATCGCCGATTCCGGTTTCTTCGATTGGTGCGAGGGCCACTGGGCCGGCATCTTCTCCGGCGGCCCGGAGCGCGACGAGGCGGTGGCGATCTGCTGCCGGGCAAAAGCCGGCGTCGTGGTGCGCGACGAGCGCGAGGACGGCGAGCGCGCCCTGCTCAACCTCGGCCACACCTTCGGCCATGCTTTGGAACGGCTCACCGGCTACGAATCCGCCCGCCTCGTCCACGGCGAGGGCGTCGCCATCGGCCTGGCGCTGGCCTTCCGCTTCTCGGCCCGCCTCGGCCTCTGCCCCGGCCAGGATGCCGGTCGCGTGGCTAACCATCTGGCCCTGGCGGGCCTGCCTACCCGGCTTCAGGCCGTCCCCGGCGGATGCGGGGGCGTCGACGCCATCCTCGACGCCATGGCCCAGGACAAGAAGGTCCGGGACGGCGCGCTGACCTTCATCCTCGCACGGGGGATCGGCCAGAGCTTCATCGCACCGGGCATCGACCGCACAGAGGTAAAGGCCTTCCTGACGGACGAACTACGCGAGGCGTGACCGGATCGCCTCCCTGTACTGGAGGCCTGGAGCTTCAACTGGGGATGATGCGCTCCATGAACCGCATCCCCTCCGATCCCGACGCCTGCGGCATCGATTCGCTCCTGGGTTGGTATATGAGGGGGCTTTCCGGAACCGGCACAGTGCCGGTGCGGCATGGCTTGGTGCGACGACCGCCTGATGGACACGCATACCGATCTCTGGCTCGCCGCGAGCATCGTGGTGATGTCGCTGCTGCTCTCGGCCTTCTTCGCGGGGGCTGAGACCGCCTTCACCGCGGCCTCGCGGGCACGGATGCTCTCCCTGGAGAACAATGGCGACCTGCGGGCACGCCTCGTCAACCGCATCCTCGCCTCGCGCGAGCGGTTCATCGGCGCCATGCTGATAGGCTACAACATCGTCGCCATCGGCGCTTCCGCCTTCACCACCAGCGTGCTGACCACGATCTTCGGCAAGAGCGGGGTGCTCTACGCCACCGGGGTGATGTCGGTGCTCGTCATCGTTTTCGCCGAGGTGCTCCCGAAGACCCTTGCCATCAACAAGCCGGACCAGGCCGCCCTGGTGATGGCGCGGCCCGTCGCCTTCGCGGTAGCGCTCCTCGGCCCCGCCGCCATCGCCATCGAGAAGGTCGTGCGGCTGATGCTGCGCCCGTTCGGCGTCAGTATCGGGCAGCATCAGTCGATCCTCTCGCCCACCGAGGAAATTCGCGGGCAGGTCGCCCTGCTCCACCGCGAGGGCGGTGTCGCCAAAGCCGAGCGCGACATGCTCGGCGGCCTGCTCGATCTGCACGAATTATCCGTGTCCGAGGTCATGGTGCACCGCACAAAGATGCGCACCATCAATGCGGACCTTCCTTCGGAGGAGATCGTCCGCGAGGTTCTGTCCTCGCCCTATACGCGCATGCCGCTCTGGCGCGGCACCTCGGAGAACATCATCGGCGTGCTTCACGCCAAGGATCTGCTGCGCGCGCTCGACGCCGCCGGCGGCGACGCTTCCGGTCTGAAGGTCGAGACCCTGGCCCTCGAGACCTGGTTCGTGCCCGACACGACCAGCCTGCGCGACCAGCTCAAGGCCTTCCTCACCAAGAAGACCCACTTCGCCCTCGTCGTCGACGAGTACGGCGAGGTGATGGGTCTCGTCACGCTGGAAGATATCCTGGAGGAGATCGTCGGCGACATCGCCGACGAGCACGACGTCGCGGTTTCCGGGGTGCGCCCCCAGGGCGACGGCTCGGTGAATGCGGATGGCTCCGTCGCCATTCGCGATCTCAACCGCGCCATGGACTGGAATCTACCCGATGAGGAGGCGACGACCATCGCCGGCCTCGTCATCCACGAGGCGCGGGCGATCCCCGACACCGGCACCGCCTTCAACTTCCACGGCTTCCGGTTTCAAGTCCTGCGCAAGGCGAAGAACCGCATCACCGCCCTGCGGATCACCCCGCTCGTGCCGCTAATCGCGAAGAAGGACGAGATCGAGGGCTAGGCCCCGGGCGAGGCGAACGGAGAAACGCGCCTCCCTCAGCCGCGCGGCACCGGCCGCCAGCCCGGAGGCGCCATCTCGAACCCGTCGAATCGGAAGGCCGGGGAGACGGTGCAGCTCACCAATGTCCACGATCCGAGGCTCGTGGCGGTCTGCCAATGCCCCGCCGGCACGACGATCTGCGGCTGCTGGCCATGGGCGAGGTCGGGGCCGAGATAGGTAGCGGTGGCATCGTGACCGTTTGGGCTCGTGGTGATCACCATCGGCGCGCCGGCATGCCAGAACCAGATCTCGCTGGCATCGACCCGGTGCCATTCCGAGGTCTCGCCGAGATCGAGCAGGTAGTAGATCGCGCTGCCCACCGAACGGCCATCGACCTCCGTCGGATCGCGAAACGTTTCGCGATAATGGCCGCCCTCCGGGTGGGGCTGGAGCCCCAGCTTGGCGATCACCTCGGCGGCTTTCATGTCGTTCTCCCTCGTCCGGCGATCATTATTGGCCGGCCGGAATGGCGCCCTGCGGCAATTGAAGACCGCGAGGGGCTGCGCCCTCCCCTCGCCCAGCTCCCTCGGCGGCGGAGGCCTTGGGCGGGCGCGGTGATTTGGCGACGGATTTGGGCTTCACCTTGGCGACCGGCGCCGCCTTGACCTCCGGGGCATCGCCGCAGCGGCGGTAATCGAGGCGCGCCAGGACCTCGCCCGCTTCGGAGACGATGTTGAGAAAATCCGGCAGCACCGTGAGTTGCTCGTCCCAGCGGACCGGTCCGCCTATCGTCGCCTCCAGGGCTGCGGGGCTGCCGCCCCGGCGCAGGGCCAGGAGGTCGGGGCCGAAGGCGGTGGCGGCCTTGTTGCCGATGACGACCTGCAGCACGCGGGTAGCCTCCGGCGTCAGGGGGCGAAGCGGGTTGTCGACGGTGATCGTGCCGCTCCGCGTCACCCAGAGCGAGACCGCGCCCTGCCCTTCGTAGAACGCACCCTGACCGTTGTCGCAGACGACGATGAGCTCGGGCAGC
The DNA here is from genome assembly GCF_054817845.1 of Methylobacterium sp. CM6241. NCBI lineage: Bacteria > Pseudomonadati > Pseudomonadota > Alphaproteobacteria > Hyphomicrobiales > Methylobacteriaceae > Methylobacterium > Methylobacterium sp. CM6241. Next base: position 1,058,411 of record NZ_CM139246.1, on the reverse strand, counting down.
TTCACGGGAGCGAGATTGGCGGCCGGCGTCGGCAGGGCCGTGGCCGGAGGAGCATCGGGCGTCTCGGCAGGTTTGGCGACGGGTTTCGGTTTCGGCTTGGGCTTTGGTCTCGGCTTAGGCTTGGGGGCCGGTGCCTCGGCCTCGCCCAGAGGTGCGGCGGCGTCTTCTTGCGCGAGTCCGGGAGCGGCTCCCAGCATCCCGCATAAGAGGGCAACGTAGGAGACCAGCGCCAGGCGGCTCCCGCTCCGCATCCTCCTAGCCCGAAACACGGAGCTCGGGTCGCCGGGAGGACTGGACGGGATCGGACGGATCTGCATGGCCCAGAGGGTTACCCCAGCCGGAACCGGGTTGCATCCACTTGTCTCGCACCACAGGAGCGCTTTCGCACAAGGGCCGGGCATAGCACTTCGGGTTACCGTGGTCGGAACGGTCCTTGCGTCTCGTTTCGACCCCTTGCGCCGAGGGAACGTGGAGCCGAAACCATGCGGACGGATTGGCTTTGCACGGTGGTGATGCTGTTCGGCCAAGCCATCCGTCGGTGGATGACGGGTCGTCATGCACGCATTGTCTTCGGCGCGATGCCCAACCTGTTCTAAGGCGACTCGACTCCGGGGCCGTCCTCTTTCTTCTGTCCAGACAAGGTCGATCGATGCGCATGCTTGACCGCAGCCCAGCTAGTGCGGTGCCCGATCCCGGCGAGCTGGAACAGGATCTCATCGCCCTCATCGAGGAATCTCGCGAGCGTTCGAGCGAGGATCCGTTCCGCAATCCCGTCCTGGCGGTGACGCTCGCGATTACCCGACGCTTCGACCGCGAAGAGATTGACGACGACGACCTCGACGGCCTGTTCACCCGCCTGCGCGCACAATCGTTGATCGCTCGGGCGGAGCGCCTGCGCGGCTATGTCGGGCTGGACCGGGACACCCAGACATCGGCGGACAACACGATGCCTGCCCGTCTCGTGGCTGCGATTCCGAAAGGGACGGGGGATTTCGAGACCTTCCGCGACCTCGTCGGCCGCACCGGATTCGCCGTGGTGTTCACTGCCCACCCGACATTCGGGATGCCGAAGGCCGTGGCGGCCCTCATCGCCGAGGCTGCGTCGCAGGACAGCGAGGCAGCACGCCTGCCCCTGCTCGAGAAAGCCGCCGCCCTCTCGACCCGGCCGGATGCGAAGATCAGCCTGGACGACGAGTTCGAGCAGGCCTGCCTCGCGGCCAATCACGGCCGCGCGGCTCTGGACAGCTTCAACGCAGCCCTGCTCGATGCGGCCCGCACCCGTTGGCCCGACCGCTGGACCGAGTTGGTGCCCAAACCCTTCGCCATCGCATCCTGGGTCGGCTGCGACACGGATGGGCGCACCGATATCGGCTGGTGGGACACCCTGCGCTATCGCCTGGAATCGAAGCGGATGCAGCTCGACAGGGTCATGCGCCACCTCCCAGTCGTACCCGCCACGAACGTCGTGCGTGAGCTGACGCAAGGCGCGCTGGCGGCCGTGAACCGGCAACTCGCCGTTGCCCCGCGCCTCGGGACCAAACCTACCCTGGAGGCTGTGCACCGCTTCTCGCTGGCGCTCATCATCGAGCGCGAGCGGGCCCAGACCGATTCCGGACCGATCCTGGCCGGCCTCGCCGGAGCCATCGGCGGCGTGGAAAGCGACGAGGACAGGCGCGCCATTGCCCTCCTGCGCTCCGGCATCGCGACACACGGCCTGTCGAACGCCCTGCCGCATTTCCGGTTGAACGCCAGCCAGATCCACAATGCCGTGCGCCGGGTCATCGATCTCGACGGCGAGCCGACGGACGCGGCCCATCGGCGCTCGCATCTCGCCACCATCCATGCCCTTCTCAACGATGTGCAGCCGGTGGCCGTGGATTTCGGCGCGCTCGCCGCCGAGCGTGCCTCGGCCGCGCGCCTGATGATGACCATCGCGCAGATCCTGAAACACGTGGACGGCACCCATCCGGTGCGCTTCCTCATCGCCGAGACGGAGACCGGCTACACCCTTCTCGCCGCCCTCTGGCTGGCCCGGCATTACGGGATCAGCGACAAGGTCGAGATCACGCCGCTCTTCGAGACGGCAAGCGCCCTGGAGCAAGGCATCCGCGTGCTCGACGACGCCCTGCGCAACCCGCATTGGCGCGCCTATCTCAAGCGCATCGGCCGGTTGACCGTGCAGTTCGGCTACTCGGATTCGGGGCGCTATGTCGGCCAGCTCGCCGCGAGTTTCTGGATCGAGCGCCTGCGCCTGCGCATCACCGACCTGATGACGCAGAACGGCCTGTCCGGCATCGAACTGGCGATCTTCGATACCCACGGCGAATCGATCGGGCGCGGCGCCCATCCGACCTCCCTGCGGGACCGCCTCGCCTATCTCGCGCCGGAGGATTCACGACACAAGAACCGGAAGGCGGGGATCAAGGTGCGCCTGGAATCGAGCTTTCAGGGCTCGGACGGCTACCTCATGTTCGGCACCCAGGCTCTTGCCCGCTCGACGGTGGAGCGGATCGCCGAACACGTCTTCGCCTTCGACACGGCCGACGACGATTCCTTTGCCGATTATGTCCTGTCCGACGCGCCGGGCGCCGACGAGACCGACGACCCGATCTACGGTGAGGCCGATTTCGCCGCCGAGTTCTTCACCGTGGCCCGGCAGGACATGGAAGCCCTGGTGGATGATCCCGGCTATGCGGCGCTGCTGGGCACGTTCGGCCCGAGCCTGCTCGACCGCACCGGCTCGCGTCCCGTGGCCCGCCAGACCGATAGCGGCGGCCCCAGCATGATCACCCATCCCCGCCAGATGCGGGCGATTCCGAACAACGCGATCCTGCACCAGCTGGGCTATCTCGCGAATTCGCTCCACGGCCTCGGCCGGGCGGCGAGCCGCGCACCGGATCTGTTCCGTGACATGCGCCGCGATTCGGTTCGGTTCTCGCGCGCGTTCCGCCTCGCCCAGCATGCCTCGGCGGTGGGCGACCTCGATGTGCTGCGCGCTTATATCGATACGCTCGACCCGGCCATGTGGCTCGAACGGGCACGGCGCACACAGCGCGACGACCGGCGCGACGAACTCCTCGTCATCGCCACCGCCCTCGACCGCCTGCGACTCGCGCCCGATCTGCGCCGTCTGTTCGGGCGCCTCACCAGCGACTGGCTGAGTCTGCAATCAGCCGCCCCGGACCTCGGCAAGATGTCGGTGCGGCTGACCATGCTTCATGCCCTGCGCCTCGCCCTGATCCACCGGATCTGGTTCCTGGCGGTGCACATTCCGGGCTTCCGCCCGCAATCGGGCATCACTCGCGAGCAGCTGATCGAGCGCTTCCTGCGCCTCGACATCGACGGCTGCCTCGCCATGCTCGACGAAATCTTTCCGATCACGCCGGACCCGACGCTCGGTCTCAATTTCGGTGAGCCCGCCGGCCCGCGCGACGTGGGGACCTATGAATCGGAGCACAAGACGATCTTCGGCCCGATCCGCCAGTCCTTCGCCCGTGTCCGCGAGCTGTCGGGCATGATCCAGCACGAGGTGGGCGCATTCGGCTAGGGTGCGGCAAATCCCGGGCTCCGCTCCGCAGGCCCAGGAAAGCTGGCGCCGGTGGGGAAGGGCGTTCCATTCCTCGCCAACCAGCCCCCTTCCCGGTCGGCTAACCCACTTGGAACCGCATCACGCTCCGGCGGGGCGCGGCCTTTCGCCGAAGATCGCTGTGCCGACGCGGATATGCGTGGCTCCCATCTGGATCGCCGCCGGGAAATCCGCGCTCATTCCCATGGAGAGGATGGGCAGGTTGTGACGCTCGGCGATGCGGGCCAGGAGGGCGAAATGCGCCGACGGCGGGTCCTCGGCGGGGGGAATGCACATGAGACCGTTGATCGCCAGGCCATGGGTCTCACGGCATTCGCTGAGAAGAACATCCACCTGAGACGGCGAGACGCCGGCCTTCTGCGGTTCGTCACCGGTATTGACCTGAACCAGCAGCTTTGGCGTCCGCCCGGTACGGTCCATCTCCTTGGCCAGGGCCGCCGCCAGTGACAGCCTGTCGAGGGCATGGATCACGTCGAACAATTCCACCGCCTCGCGCGCCTTGTTCGATTGGAGCGGCCCAACGAGATGAAGCTCCACATCGGGAAAGCGCTCACGCAAAGCCGGCCATTTCGCCTTCGATTCCTGAACGTAATTCTCGCCGAAGACCCGATGACCTGCCTCTAGGGCGGGGATGATCCCATCCGCATCGATGAGCTTCGAGACGGCCACCAGCGAAATCTCGGCCGGATCCCGCTCGGAATCCTGGGCCGCCTGGACGATGGTCTCGCGCACGGCCTTCAAGCCGGCGACGACGTCGGCCGCGTGCGGATGAGCGTATCTCGGCGGGGTAGAGTCGGGCATGATGTCTCGTCAGCCTTGAGAGGAAGGGCAGGTCCTGCCTGACCTAACACCCGCAACGTGGTCCGCAAGCGCCGGGCTTCGGCGGGAAGGCTCTGTTGACCGGCAAACAGGCCGTGTTAGTCCGGCACCCAACCTCTCCGGCGCCGCGTGAGGCGCCTTGCCAGGCCATCCTGGTCCGTATCTCAGAGTTCCTCTCATGACCTCCTCCCCCATGCCCGTTCCAGAGCGCTACAACGCCAAGGATGCCGAGCCGCGCTGGCAGGAGGCCTGGGCCGCGCACGGCATCTACGCCACGCGCAACGACGACCCGAGACCGAAATACTACGTGCTGGAGATGTTCCCCTACCCGTCGGGGCGCATTCATATGGGCCACGTCCGCAACTACGCCATGGGTGACGTGGTGGCCCGCTATAAGCGCGCGAAGGGGTTCGCCGTGCTCCATCCGATGGGTTGGGATGCGTTCGGCTTGCCGGCCGAGAACGCCGCCATGGAGCGCAAGGTCAACCCGCGCGACTGGACCTATGCCAACATCGCCACCATGCGCGGCCAGTTGCAGAGCATGGGCCTGTCCCTCGACTGGAGCCGGGAGATCGCCACCTGCGATCCCGACTACTACAAGCACCAGCAGCGTATGTTCCTCGACTTCCTCGACAAGGGACTCGTCACCCGCCGCACGGCCAAGGTGAACTGGGACCCCGTGGACCATACCGTGCTGGCCAACGAGCAGGTCATCGACGGGCGCGGCTGGCGCTCGGGCGCGCTGGTAGAGCAGCGCGAGCTGACCCAGTGGTTCTTCAAGATCACCGATTTCGCGCAGGATCTCTACGACGCACTCGACGGCCTGGAGCGTTGGCCGGAGAAGGTCCGGGTGATGCAGAAGAACTGGATCGGACGTTCGGAAGGGCTCGAGGTCCGCTTCGCGTTCGATGCCCGTGACGGTGAGATCAAGGTCTACACGACCCGTCCCGACACCCTGTTCGGCGCGAAGTTCTTGGCCATTGCCGCCGACCACCCGGTCGCCGCGTCCGTGGCCGCCACGCGTCCCGAACTCCAGAGCTTCATTGAGGAATGCCGCCGCACCGGTACGGCTCAGGCCGCGATCGATACCGCCGAAAAACTCGGTTTCGACACCGACTTGCGGGTGCGCCACCCCCTCGACCCGTCCTGGCTTTTGCCGGTTTATGTCGCCAATTTCGTGCTGATGGATTACGGCACCGGCGCCGTGTTCGGCTGTCCGGCTCACGACCAGCGCGACCTCGACTTCTCGAACAAGTACGGCCTCGGCAATACGCCCGTGGTCTGTCCAGAAGGGCAGGACGCGGCGAGCTTCGTCGTCACCGACACCGCCTATGACGGCGATGGACGGATGATCAATTCGCGCTTCCTCGACGACATGACGACGGACGAAGCGTTCCATGCCGTGGCCAACCGCTTGGAGGGCGAGGTCCTGGACGGCGAGCCTGTGGCGGCGCGCAAGGTTCAGTTCCGCTTGCGGGATTGGGGTGTCTCGCGCCAGCGCTATTGGGGCTGCCCAATCCCCGTCATCCATTGCGATTCCTGCGGTCCGGTTCCGGTGCCGGTCTCCGACCTGCCGGTGAAGTTGCCCGACGAGGTCTCGTTCGACACACCCGGCAATCCGCTGGAACGCGACCATGCCTGGCGTAACGTGCCCTGCCCGCGCTGCGGCGCTGCCGCCCGACGCGAGACCGACACGATGGACACCTTCGTGGATTCGTCCTGGTACTACGCCCGCTTCACCGCTCCTTGGCTGAAGGATGCGCCGACCGACCGTTCGGCGGTCGATCACTGGCTGGCGGTGGATCAGTATATCGGCGGCATCGAGCACGCGATCCTACATCTGCTCTACGCCCGCTTTTTCACACGGGCGATGCAGGCGACGGGCTGGTCCGGCGTCTCGGAGCCTTTCGCCGGCCTGTTCACACAGGGCATGGTCGTCCACGAGACCTACAAGGACGCAGCGGGCGCATGGGTTCAGCCTGCGGATATCCGCATCACCGCCGACGGCGGCGGGCGCCAGGCGTTTCACGTGAAAACAGATGCGCCGATCGCTATCGGCTCCATCGAGAAGATGTCGAAGTCTAAGAAGAACGTGGTGGACCCGGACGACATCATCGCGAGCTACGGGGCCGATACCGCTCGCTGGTTCATGCTGTCCGATTCTCCGCCCGAGCGTGACGTGATCTGGACGGAGGATGGAGTGCAGGGCGCGGCCCGCTTCGTTCAGCGAGTCTGGCGCTTGGTCTCCCTCGCGGTGGGCGTGCCGGCAGCGAGCGGAGCGTCGGACGCTGCGCTTCGCAAGGCCGCCCATAAGGCTCTTGCTGCGGTGGAAGAGGATGTGGAGCGCCTCCGCTTCAACCGTTGCGTCGCCCATATCTACACGCTGTCGAACGCTCTCGATGAGGCGATCCGTACGGCTACCGTCTCGCGCGATGCGGCGACGGAAGCCGCAGGCATCCTCACGCAGCTCGTTGCGCCGATGATGCCACATCTGGCCGAGGAATGCTGGTCGGCCCTCGGACGGCAGGGACTGGTCGCTCAAGCCGCGTGGCCGGTGGTCGATCGTGCCCTGCTTGTGGAGGACGAGATCACCCTCCCCGTTCAGCTCAACGGGAAGAAGCGGGCGGATGTCACCGTGCCGCGCACGGCCGACACCGCCGCGGTGGAAGCGCTCGTTCTGGCCGACGAGGCCGTGCAGAAGGCGCTCGAAGGCCGTGTCCCCCGCAAAGTGATCGTCGTGCCGGGTCGGATCGTGAATCTCGTGGTGTGAGCGAGGCGCGGCTTCGCAAATCAGATCTCGCCAAGGCCCGGGCAGGGCGAGACTTTGCATAACGGCAGGACGAAGGACGCCCCTCCAGGGCGATGTCGTTTCGGGCACCACCATCGTCCTGCCGCAGAGGAATCGTAAAGCTTGCCGCTTATACAGGTGACGCGACAGGCGGGATCGCCGTAAAGAGCGAGACCGGACGGAGAGCATTGCTGCGATGATGATCCATGGGCTGAGACAGGCGGTACGGTCCCGCGCGGCGAAAATCGCGTTGGTCTCCCTTATGGCCGTCAATCTCTCGGCCTGCTTTCGCCCGCTCTATGGACCGACCGCGTCGGGCGAGCCCATGGCTGCGCTCCTCGCCTCGATCCAAGTGGACGACGTCTCCACCGCTGCCGGGCAGGAGCGGCTTGGCCATTATCTGCGCAGCGAACTCATCTTCGATCTCGATGGTTCGGGCCAGCCTTCTCCCAAGCGCTACCGCCTGAAGATGCAGGGCAGCGAATCCGTGAAGACCCCCATCGTGTCGTCACAGACTGGACGCGCCGAGGCCGGCACGCTGGTTGGCACCATCCGCTTCTCGCTCGAATCCCTGGACGGTTCGAAGATCATCACCGAGGGTGTGGCCGTCGCCACCACCACCTATGACCGCTCGATCCAGCGCTTCGCCTCGCTGCGTGCGGCCCGCGACGCTGAGATCCGGCTGGCAAAGACCTTGGCCGACCAGATCAAGACGCGGGTCGCATCCGTGCTGGTGACCAAGCCCTGACCGCCGTAAAGGCTGGCGATATCGAAGCGTTGCTGCGACGCGGACCCGCGTCGCAGATCGCGGTGATCCTCGTCTACGGACCGGATACCGGCCTGGTCTTCGAGCGCGCCAAGCGTCTGGCCGAGAGCTTCGTCACCGATCCCTCCGATCCTTTTGCGCTGGTCAAGATCGATGGCGATACCCTCGCCTCGGATGCAGGTCGCCTCGTGGACGAGGCCGGCACCGTCGGCCTGTTCGGCGGTCAGCGTAGCATCTGGGTACGGGCCGGAAGCCGCAATTACGCCCCGGCCGTGGACGCGGCATTGAAGGCAGAGATCGCCGGCGCCCGCATCGTCGTAGAGGCGGGAGACCTCGCAAAGAGCGCACCGTTGCGAACACTCTGCGAGAAATCCACACGGGCGCTCGCCCTGCCCTGCTACGCCGATGACGAGCGGGCCTTGGCGGAGCTCATCGACCGCACGCTTCAGGAGAATGGCCAGCGGATCGCCCGCGAGGCGCGCGACATCCTGGCGATGAGCCTGGGCGGTGATCGTCGAGCGAGCCTGTCGGAGATCGAGAAACTGACCCTCTATGCCAGGGGCCAGACCGAGATTACCCTGGACGATGTGGAGGCCGTGATCAGCGACGTCGCCGGCAGCGTCCTTAATACGCTGATCGATGCCGCCTTCGTCGGACGGAGCGAGGAGGTCGAACGGGATTACCGCCGCTTCCGGCACGAAGGTATGGATCCGTCGATGATGCTTGGCTCTGCGCTGCGCCACGCTCTTACTCTGCTGTCGACACGGATTGCAGGTGAAGGACAGAGTCCGAGCATGATGGTTGGCAATTGGCGTGGGCTGCATTTCCGTCGTAAGGCGCTCGTCGAAGCCCAGCTTGGGCGCTGGTCTCCCGTTGCCCTCCGCCACGCCGTGCAGTTGCTTCAGGAGGCCGTGCTGGCCTGTCGACGCTCCCCGCCTGACCTCGCCCATGCCCATGCTTCCGCGACGCTCCTGCGCATCGCCACGGAGGCGGCGCGTCGGCGGGGCTGACGCGATCTGTCGTCTGTCTCCGATCGTCCTTCCCGCGATGCCTCCATGGCAGGACGGGCTTCGACGTCGAATGTGAAGCAGCCGGATTCGGCAGAGGATGAGATACGCTCGCGCTCCTCGTTGACGACTCGCTCCGGTCGCGCCTAATCACCCTATGTCTCAGACAAGTCTTTCCTTCGACGTGGTCGTGGTCGGAGGCGGCCATGCTGGCGTGGAAGCCGCTGCTGCTGCTGCCCGCATCGGCGCCCGTACCGCCCTCGTCACGCATTCAGCTGCCACGATCGGCGCGATGTCCTGCAACCCGGCCATCGGCGGTCTCGGCAAGGGTCATCTCGTTCGCGAGGTCGATGCCCTCGACGGACTGATGGGCCGTGCCGCCGACGCAGCCGGCATTCAGTTCCGCCTGCTCAACCGACGCAAGGGGCCGGCAGTGCGCGGACCGCGCACCCAGGCCGACCGCAAACTCTATGCGCGGGCCATCCAAGAAGCCGTCGCCAGCACCGCGAACCTTCATGTCATCGAGGGTGAAGTCGGGGACATTCACATTGCAGCCGCACAGGTCGCCGGGGTGATTCTGTCGGATGGGAGAACGGTTGCCTGCTCCGCTGTCGTGCTGACCACCGGCACGTTTCTTCGAGGCCTCATCCATATGGGAGAAGTGCAGATTCCCGCCGGGCGCGTCGGGGAGGGGCCATCCATCGGCCTCGCGCAGACGCTGGACCGGCTGGGCTTTGCGCTCGGACGTCTCAAGACCGGCACCCCTGCCCGTCTCGATGGCCGCACCATTGATTGGTCGGGCCTCGACATGCAGTCGGCCGATGACGATCCGGTACCGTTCTCGACCCTCACGGAACGGATCACCACACCGCAGATCCAATGCGGCATCACGCGTACGACCCAGGCGGTGCACGATCTCATCCGTGCGAATCTTCACCGCTCGCCGATGTATTCGGGGGGGATCAGCAGCCGGGGGCCGCGTTACTGTCCGTCCATCGAAGACAAGGTGGTGCGCTTCGGAGACCGCGAAGGTCACCAGATCTTCCTGGAACCCGAGGGGCTGGACGACCCGACCGTCTACCCCAACGGCATTTCCACCGCGCTGCCGGAGAGCATTCAGCGCGATGTCATCGCACTGATCCCGGGTCTCGAACGTGCGGCCATCGTGCGACCCGGCTATGCCATCGAGTATGACTACGTCGATCCTCGCGAGCTCGACACGACCCTCCAGGCCAAGCGACTGCCCGGCCTGTTCCTGGCTGGACAGATCAACGGCACGACCGGCTACGAGGAGGCCGCGGGGCAGGGGCTGGTGGCTGGGATCAATGCCGCCCGGCTCGCCGGGGGATCGACCCTGTCGCGCTTCGACCGGGCCGAATCTTATCTTGGGGTGATGATCGACGATCTCGTGACCCACGGCGTCAGCGAACCTTATCGCATGTTCACTTCGCGCTCGGAATATCGGCTGTCCCTCCGCGTTGACAATGCCGATGAGCGCCTGACCCCGCGCGGGGCTGCTCTCGGCTGTGTCGGCTCCGAAAGGGCCGAGCATTTCGCTCGGTCACAAGGTGAACTGGAGGCAGCGCGGGGGCTGCTCGATAGGCTCAGCCTGACACCGGCCGCAGCGGCTCGGCATGAGATCGCGCTTAACCAGGACGGTATTCGCCGAAGTGCCTTTCAATTGCTCTCCTATCCGGAGATCGGCTGGGACCGTCTGACCGAGGTGTGGCCCGAGCTTCGGAGCGTGTCTCCTCGTATCGCGGATCGCCTCCGCACGGATGCGACCTATGCCGTCTATCTTGATCGCCAGAATGCCGACATCGCGGCTTTCCGACGAGACGAGGCCCTGTCGCTTCCAACGAAGCTCGACTATGGCGCCATTCCCGGTTTGTCCAATGAGATGCAGGCCAAACTCGAAACGGTGAGGCCCGGCACGCTTGGTCAGGCTGCACGGATCGAGGGCGTGACTCCTGCTGCGCTGACGTTGCTGGCAGCCCATGCTCGCCGCGCCGACCGCTCGAATCCGGCGGCTGTCCATGGCCGCTAGGCATGACGACCGAACTCGCGTTGTCGCCCAGGCAAATGTTTCACGTGAAACAGCCGAGGCTTTAGACATCTATGTCGAGCAGCTAAGGAGGTGGCAAAGCGTCAAGAACCTCGTCGGTCCCGCCACACTCACGGAGGTTTGGACCCGCCACATTGCCGACGCCCTCCAACTGCTCGATCTCGCCCCCGACGCCAGCAAGTGGCTCGATCTCGGTTCGGGGGCTGGAATTCCTGGCCTCATCTTGGCTATCGCAGGACGTGATCGGCCGGGTTTTCAGGTGGACCTGATCGAGAGCAATGCGCGCAAATGCGCCTTTCTCACGGAGGCGGCCCGATTGACGAAAGCTCCGGCGCGGGTTCGCAACGTCCGCATTGAGGACGCTATCGCCGAACACGTTGGAGTTCACGCCGTCTGCGCCCGTGCTTTGGCTCCCCTCCCCCAATTGCTCGAATGGACGGAACCGCTGTTGACAACAGGCACCATCGCGCTGTTTCCGAAGGGCCGTGATGCGCAGGCGGAATTGACCAATGCAGCGCAACGGTGGAGATTCGTTTACGATCTGGTGACGAGCCGTACTGAGTCGGACGCGCGGATCGTCCGCGTCACCACCCTCTCCCGCGTGGATTCATGACCATCGAACCCTCCTCCGCCTCCAGGGCAACGCCCGAGCGGCCGTTGCGCATCCTTGCTTTGGCCAACCAAAAGGGCGGTGTCGGCAAGACGACGACAGCCATCAATCTCGGTACCGCGCTCGCTGCTATCGGTGAACGCGTCTTGGTGATCGACCTCGATCCGCAGGGAAACGCTTCCACCGGGCTCGGCATCGACCGCCGCTCCCGCAAGCTGTCGACCTACCACGTGCTCGCCGGCGATGCGTCCCTGGCCCAAGCGGTAGTACCCACGGCCGTACCCCGGCTGCTTCTCGCCCCCTCGACGATGGATCTTCTTGGCCTCGAATTGGAAATGGCGAGTTCCTCCGACAGGGCTCACCGCCTGCGCAACGCCATGATCGACCTCGGCAAGGCCGGTGCCACCGAGGGCGTGACCTATGTCCTGATCGATTGTCCTCCTTCCTTGAACCTGCTGACGATCAATGCACTGGCAGCCGCCGACGCCGTGCTCGTGCCCATGCAATGCGAGTTCTTCGCCCTGGAGGGGTTGAGCCAACTCCTGCGCACTGTCGATCAGGTCCGCAGCGCGCTCAATCCGCGTCTCACCATTCAGGGTGTGGTGCTGACTATGGTGGATCCGCGCAACAACCTCTCGAATCAGGTTGCGGCCGATGTCCGTAGCTTCCTCGGCGACAAGGTCTACGAGACCACGATTCCACGCAACGTCCGCGTTTCGGAGGCCCCGTCGCATGGCAAGCCGGTGTTGCTCTACGACCTGAAATGCGCCGGCTCGCAGGCCTATCTGCGCCTGGCCTCGGAAGTGATCCAACGCGAGGGGCGGCTTCCAGTCGCGGCGTAGGTCGCTCGTTCTTTTTCGTGAATGCGTAGCGTATCGGAGTTGAAGCAGGTGGCGATGGCGGATGATGTGGCGCGGCCTCGACTCGGGCGTGGGCTTGCGGCCCTGATCGGAGATTTCGGCGACGATAGCGGCGATGCGGGGAAGCCGCAGGCACAGCGCAAGGTCGCCGTCGAATTTCTGCGCCCAAATCCGCGAAACCCGCGTCGGCGCTTCCACGAAGCCGAACTCGACGAGCTAGCCGCTTCGATCAAGATCCGCGGCATCATTCAGCCTATCGTGGTCCGCGCTCTGGCAGGCGTTCCGGATACCTACGAGATCGTCGCCGGCGAGCGTCGTTGGCGCGCCGCTCAGCGTGCCGGGCTGCACGAGGCCCCCGTCGTTGTCGTCGAGATCGACGATCGGACCTCCCTCGAATACGCCATTCTCGAGAACGTCCAGCGCAGTGATCTCAACGCCATCGAAGAGGCAGCTGGTTATGAGCGGCTCATGAGCGAGTTTCGCTATAGCCAAACGGAGCTCGCCGAAATCATCGGAAAGAGCCGCAGCCATCTCGCCAACACGTTGCGTCTGCTGCAATTGTCCAGCGCGATCCAGGACCGAGTCGTCGCTGGGGAGATCACAGCCGGTCACGCCCGCGCTCTTCTCGCGGTGCGGGAGCCCGAAGCCGTCGCGCGACGGATCGTGGCTGAAGGGTTGTCCGTCCGTGAGGTCGAGGCCCTGGCCTCAGCTGAAGTGCCGGAAGGCGACGCCCCCCGCCCGGGACGTCCGCGCAAGCCGGAGCGGGATGGGCAGGTCCGTAGCCTGGAGCAAGCCATGGCGCGCGCGCTTGGCGTCACGGTATCGCTGAAGTCAAAGACTCAAGGCAGCGGGGAAATTCGCATCCGCTACGAAACGCCGGAAGAGCTCGACGCCCTGTGTCGCCGTTTCGAGATCTCGAACGGGGCCTAGCTTCCCGCAGCGAACGGCCAGGGACCACCAGCCTTGGCGCCACCCGTCACTTACCGATACAGAACCCGGAGAAGAGGCGATCGAGCATATCCTCGACGCCGACCCGACCGGCGACCTCGCCCAAGGCGCGAACGGCAAGCCTCAGATCCTCAGCGAGCAACTCCGGAAGGGCAGGGCCCGACAAGATCCTGGAGAGGTGACGGCTGCAGCGGGTCAACCCATCGCGGTGCCGCTCGCGAGTAATGAGAGCATCGCCGCCGCCAAGGGCTTGCTCCGCCCTCGCTTCAATGAAGCGTAGCAGGTTGTCGATACCCGCACCGGTCAACGCGGATACGGCGAGTACCCCATTCACGGCAACGCCCAAATCCGACTTCGTTTGAACCCGGATCGTGCGATCTGGCAGGTCAGGTGCAAGGTCGTGTGGTCCGTCATTTGGCTGGAGCGCAAGGATGAGATCGGCTTGGTCCATCCGGTTGCGGGTGCGCCGGATGCCTTCGGCCTCGACTGGGTCGGTCGTATGCCGCAAGCCGGCCGTATCCACGATGATGATCGGCAGCCCGCCGAGATCGCAACGAATCTCGATAAGGTCGCGGGTCGTGCCTGGAATGGCAGAAACGATCGCGGCATCGCGCTGGCTCAGAGCATTGAGCAGCGTGGACTTGCCGGCATTGGGCGGCCCTGAGAGAACCACGACGTAGCCCTCCCGCAGACGCTCTCCCCGCCGGCTATCGGCGAGAGCGTGATCGATGTCGTCACGGATGGCGCGAGCCTTGGCATGAAGCGCCGCATCGAGCGCGGAATCATCCACATCGCCCTCATCGGCGAAATCGAGGGCGGCCTCGGCTCCGGCCAGGAGATCGATGAGACGACCACGCCAATCGGCCACCTTACGACCCAGGACTCCGTCGAGTTGACGCAGAGCTTGGCGTCGTTGCGCTTCTGTCTCCGCATCGATGAGATCTGCCGCACCCTCGACGGCGGTCAGGTCCATCCGACCGTTCTCCACGGCACGTCGGCTGAACGCACCAGGTTCGGCGATATGGCATCCGGGATGAGCAGCAAGCGCGGCCATGACAGCGGAGCGCACCGCGAGGCCACCATGGAGGTGGAGTTCGGCCATATCTTCGCCGGTGAACGTCGCAGGTCCCGGCATCCACGCCACGAGGGCGGAATCGAGTGGTTCGCTGGTCGTGGGTTCGCGGAGAGTCCGAAGAGATAAGCGCCGAGGCGGTGGCAGTCGCTTCGCGACGCTCGTGATCAGGTCGGCTGTAGCAGGCCCACTGATTCGAATGACGGCGACGGCCGCACGTCCGAAACCGCTGGCGGGTGCGAAAATGGTAGTGCCGTCGTTCATAGCTCAACCACGACGCCGCGTAGGTCCCATGTCGGTCCGCTCTATAGCCGACGAAAAGAATGGTTTCTTTTGGAAACCATTCTCATTGAGCGCACGCTTGAGACTCGCGCTAGCGGATCTTACGCGAAGGAGGGACCCGAACGAGGACCTTCAACGCGCAAGAGGGAAAACCTCGATACCCCGCAGGCACAGAAGGGAAGAGAGACTCAGGGTCCCTCAGGTATTCATCGAGTCGAAGAAGTCGTTGTTGCTCTTGGTCTGGCGCAGCTTGTCCATGAGGAACTCGATGGCGTCCGTGACGCCCATCGGGTTGAGGATACGACGCAGCACGTAGGTCTTCTTGAGCGAATCCGGCGGCACCAGGAGCTCTTCCTTGCGGGTGCCTGAGCGGGTGATGTCGATCGCGGGGAAGATGCGCTTGTCGGAGACCTTGCGGTCGAGAATGATCTCGGAGTTGCCGGTGCCCTTGAACTCCTCGAAGATCACCTCGTCCATGCGCGAACCGGTATCGATGAGCGCGGTGGCGATGATCGAGAGCGAGCCGCCCTCCTCGATGTTGCGAGCGGCACCGAAGAAGCGCTTCGGCCGCTGGAGCGCGTTGGCATCCACACCACCGGTGAGCACCTTACCGGAGGACGGCACCACGGTGTTGTAGGCGCGGCCGAGGCGGGTGATCGAATCGAGCAGGATGACCACGTCACGGCCATGCTCCACGAGACGCTTGGCCTTTTCGATCACCATCTCGGCGACCTGAACGTGGCGGGTGGCCGGCTCGTCGAAGGTGGAGGCGATGACCTCGCCCTTCACTGAGCGGATCATGTCGGTGACTTCCTCGGGACGCTCGTCGATGAGCAGCACGATGAGGTAGCATTCCGGGTGGTTGATGGTGATCGACTGCGCGATGTTCTGCATCAGCACGGTCTTGCCGGTACGCGGCGGCGCCACGATGAGAGCGCGTTGGCCCTTACCGATGGGCGCGACGATGTCGATGATACGCGGCGAGAAGTCCTTCTTCGGCGGAGCGTCGAGTTCGAGCTTGAAGCGCTGCGTCGGGAAGAGCGGCGTCAGGTTGTCGAAATGGACCTTGTGCTTGATCTTCTCCGGGTTCTCGAAGTTGATCGTGTTCACCTTGAGCAGAGCGAAGTAGCGCTCGCCATCCTTCGGGCCGCGGATCGGCCCCTCCACGGTATCGCCGGTCCGCAGGCCGAAACGGCGGATCTGGGTGGGCGAGATGTAGATGTCGTCGGGGCCGGGCAGATAGTTCGATTCAGACGAACGCAGGAAACCGAACCCGTCCTGAAGCACTTCCACCGTGCCGGCGCCGATGATCTCGACCTCCTTGGCAGCGAGCTGCTTCAGGATGGAGAACATGAGCTCCTGCTTGCGCATCGTGGAGGCGTTCTCGACCTCGACCTCCTCCGCGAAAGCGATCAGGTCCGTCGGGGTCTTGGACTTCAGATCCTGAAGTTTGACCTCGCGATGCGGGCTCAGATCGGCAGCGACCAACCCGACCTCTGCCGGCGGATCAACGGGAAGGAGGGAATCGTTCTGTGACGTCATGGGAGAATGAGAACCGACGATGGACGAGGGTTGATCGGGCTGAACAGTCGGAGGAGCGCCGGATGCCTTGTCGGCACCTGTGGTCGGAACAGCGGTAAAGACCGGTTCCGCGCATCGTCTATGGGGAGCCTATGGCTCTCGGATGCAACACGGCGTAAAAGGAGGGACCTTCCCATATCGCGTTTCCGCATCCTGCTCAAGCCCCTTATAGGCGATCGGAATGCGGGATCGCGCTCTTCTTGCTGGGAGACGCCTCGATTTACGACGTCAGCGTCGCCTCAGCCGGACGTAAAGGGCTCCGGCGCCACCATGATGGCGCGCCGCCTCCTCGAAGCCGATGACGACGCTGCGCAGTTCCGGCGCACGCAGCCAGTGCGGCACCGAGCGGCGCAGGACCCCTCGCTCCGAGAAAGCATTGTCATAGCCTGCCCCGCCCCCCTTGCCGGTGACGACGAGGACATGGGCATGGCCCGCCGAACGGCAGCGCATGAGAAAGCCGATCAGGGCATCGTGAGCTTCGGCCTGATACAATCCGTGAAGGTCGATCCGTGCCTCAACCTTGAGCGATCCACGCCGCAGGGCGAGGCGAGCCTTGCGTTCCAGGCCCGGCAGGGCAGGTGGAGTGACGATGGCCGCCGGGGCCACCACGAGAGCGGGGGCGGGGACAGGTTTCACGATGCGTTTCGGGGGCGCTTTCACGCCACCGGGCAAGCCGGCCCTTTCGGCAACAGGCTTGGCAACAGGCTTGGCGACGAGCGCCGGTACTTCCGGTTTCCGCTTCGGAGGAACGGGATCCCCAGTTGGCAGTGTTTTGGCCTTCGGAGAAGGAGCACGTCCGCGCAGCGGCGTGATCAGCCGTGCGATTTCGCCCCAGAGGAAGGCGTCCTCCCCGGACAGACCTCGGGGTCTGCGCGGCATCCTCATGGGACCGCACGCGGCTTAGGCAGTAGGACGACGAAGCCGACCGCATCGCGCAGGTTGCCGGCGGCGATCCCCGCCGCTTCTCCCGTGCCGAGATAAAGGTCCCCGCGCGCCGGGCCGACGATGGCCGAACCGGTATCGGCCGCAACGACGAGGCGCCCCGGGGCATCCTCCCCGGCGATCCGTCCCTCGAGCCAGAACGGCGTTCCGTAACGCCACAAAGTGGAGTCGACCGCCAGGCTCCGGCCCGGGGTCAGGGGGACGCCGGCCGCGCCCGGAGGGCCGAGGCGGGGATCCTCCACTTCGGCGAGCCGGAAGAAGATGTAGGAGGCGTTTGCCCGCATCAGTGGCTTGGCGAGGGCCGGATTGTCACGAAGCCAGCCGGTCCAGCGGGCGAGCGTCAGGCCCTCGAGGGGGAGATGTCCCGCCTGGACGATGAGCTTGGCCACCGACGTATAGGGACGACCGTTGCGGCCGTCATAGAGCACCCTCACTGCCCGTCCATCGGGAAGGCGTACGCGCCCCGATCCCTGGACCTGGAGCACGAAGAGATCGACCGGATCGCGCAGGTAGACGAGCGGCCGGGCCCGCTCCCCGATTGCTCCATCCTCTATGGATGCACGGTCGGGGTAAGGCTCGAAGCCGCCCGGCGTCGCCCGTGCCGCCCGCAATGTCGGATCGATGCCGAGTTTCGTCTCGCCGGGGGCGAGACTCACGAGATCGTCCGGCCGGGCAAGGGCCGGGGTGGTGAAGCCGGGGCCGGCCGCGAGGGCACCGGTGAGTTCCGGTTCGAAATAGCCGGTGAGAAAGCCCGTCTGGCGCGGAGGACCACCCGCCTCGCCCGCTCTTACGATACGGTAGGCATCGAAATTCCGCGCGAAGAAGGCCCTGGCCTCTTCCGGCTTGACCGAGGCCGCAAGGGTGCAGGCGGCGGCAAGATCCTCCGCCGAGCCGGCGACAGTCGCGGCGATCTCCACCGGTGGAGCGGCGCAGGTCCGGCGGAACACCTCGAGGGAAGCGGCCGGATCGGAGCCGGGAAAGCCCGGCAAGGCGGTCGGGTCCACGGGCTCGAGAATCGCCTCTCCGACGCGAAGCGGCCCGGTCGCGAGAGCGACCGGGCCGGGAAGACAGCCAGTAACGAGAGCTAGGGCGGCGAAGGATGCCCGATTGATAAACCCGGTCACGACAAACCCTGGATCCTCAGGCGCCGGCTTCCGTGGCCACGAGCTGCCAGTTCGGATCGCGGCTGCCCAGCGTGCGGGCGAAGGTCCAGACATCCGGTACCTCGGCCACGGCCTCGGCATTGCCGTCGATCACCTGACCATCGGCGCTGCGGGTCGCGGTTATGAGATGCGAGAGGAAGTGTACGGTCACCTGTGCCACCTTGTTGCGGACATCCACGGCAACGATCTCCGCCTTGTCGAGAGAGACGAAAGTGGTCTCCACTGTCTCACGGCGCGACTCGCGGGCTGTGATCTCCCGCTCGAACCCCTCGCAGACTTCACGCGAGAGAAGGCTGCGCAGGGTCTTGCGGTCGCCCTTGGCGAAGGCGATCACGATGGCCTCATACGCACCCTTGGCACCTTCGACGAAGGCGCGGGGATCAAAGTTCGGCTCTGCCTGAACGATCGCTTCGAGACCCTGGGCGACAGCCGAGCCCGGCTCGGCGATGCCGCGCCAGTCGCGGGCGACGGCAGCGGCGGCCGGTGCCGAATCAGGCTGCGGCTGAACCCGGTCCGCCCCTGGCAGACGCACAACGTTATCGCCTTCCGACCGGGTCGGCTGCGACGGATTGTGGTTCCGGTCCACCGGTTTGAACGGCGAGCGCTCCGCTCCGGTCTTCTGTCCCAGCACAGACCGGAGCCGCCAAATGACGAACACCGCGAGTCCCAGGAAGATCAGGGTCGTCAAATCGAAAGAATCCTGCATCACCGATCCGATCGTGGCCGTCGCACGACATGCTTGTTCGAGGGGGCTCTCAAGAATCCCGCCGCTACGCCCTTTATTGGAGCGTTGCGCAAGGATCGAGCCGGAGAATTCAAAGGATCCCGCCCGCGAGAGGAGGGCGCGACCCACAAGGTCACCCTGCATATGGGGCTGCCCGCGCGCCGTATCCAGGCAGGGAGGAGCCATGCCGGAGGCCTCAGGGTCAAGAGCAGACCGCCGACTTCGGAGACGGCTCCGGTTCCTCGACTGGATCGACGCGCCTGCGGATCGCCTCCTCCCGCCCCTCGTCTTGTCCGGGGTGGCCCATCGTGTTAGCGCGCTGTGCTCTCGGCCCCGGCCCTGCGACGATCAGACGATACGCCGCGCAGTGGATCGCCGAGGTGGCCCAGTAGACCCCGCGAAAGAGGACGAGATCGCCATGGCCGATACCCCGGCACCGAACGGCAACGGCGCGGCTCCCGCCGAGGACCAGTCGCCCGCCATCAACGCGTTGGCGCAATACGCCAAGGATCTCTCCTTCGAGAACCCCAACGCGCCGCGCTCGCTCCAGCCGCAGGAAAGCGGCCCGCAGATCAATATCCAGGTCAACGTCAATGCCAAGCAGTTGGCCGAGGCCGATTTCGAGGTCGAGCTGACCCTGGAAGGCGATGCAAAGATCAACAACGAGGTGCTGTTCGCCTTCGAGCTGAACTATGCCGGCATCTTCCGCATGCGCAACATCCCCCAGGACCAGTTGCATCCGGCCGTGATGATCGAGTGCCCGCGCCTTCTCTTCCCGTTCGCGCGCCAGATCATCGCCGAGGCCGTGCGCAACGGCGGTTTCCCGCCTCTCTATATCGATCCGATCGATTTCGTGGGTCTCTACCGCCAGAAGGCCTTCGAGGCCCAGAACCAGCAGGGCAACACCCCGACCGGTCCCCTCGCCTCCTGATCCACGAACGGATCTGCCAAGGCATTTCCGCCATCGATCCCGAGAACGCCCCGGCCGCCTTCAGCGTGCCGGGGCGTTCTCGTCTCGGGATACGAGCAAGCGGCAAGTCCACCTGTTGCACGTGAAAACAGCCGCGCTTGGCCTGCCAGCGCCGATCTCAAGCACGTCGCGCTCCGGAACTGGGCCACGGCGCGACGGTTGCCCGGCTGGGTGAATGGAGGAGCTCTCCCGGCATGAAGCAAGATGACAACCGCACGCTCAACGTGAGTGAGCCCCGTCGCGTGCCCTGGCTCAGCATCGTTCTCGGCTACGGGCCGATGGTGCCGTTCGCCCTCGGTGCGGCTTTCGCCTGGTGGCGGCGGGACGATCTCGGCGATGCGGTTCTCTACCTCACCATTCTATGGGGCTGTGCCATCCTGCTGTTTCTGTCGGGCGTACGGCGTGGTGTCAGCTTCCGCACCGAGGGTGGTCCGACCTTCATCCAGATCGCCACCATGTTCGGCCTGTTCGGCCTCGGTTTTCTCGCGCTCCTGTCCGCATCCCTCGGCCAGACAGTGGCGGCCCTCGCCCTTCTCATCGCCGGCTTCACCGCCGTGGCGATCCTCGATCCCATCGCCGCCCGTACCGGCGAGGCGCCGCTCTTCTTCGCTCGACTTCGCCCGCTTCAGATCCCCATCGCCATTCTCAGCTTATGCGCGCTGCTCGGCCTCAAGCTCTAACGACGGCACCCGGTGTCACGCCCTTTGCCCGGCACGCTTGCCGCTCGGGAACACCCGCGATAGAGCCCGCCTGACATCGACAGCCCGAACGCAAAGCGAAGACACCATGGCCAAGGCCGAATCCAAGAAGGCCGATCCCACGAAGGCCGACACGTTGAAGGCGCGCCTGCCGCGCGGCTTCGTCGACCGTCGCGCCGATGAGATCGCCGCCCAGCACCGGATGCTGGAGACGATCCGCCAGAGCTTCGAGCTCTACGGGTTCGAGGCGTTGGAGACGCCCTTCGTCGAATACACCGAGTCCCTCGGCAAGTTCCTGCCCGATCTCGACCGGCCGAACGAGGGCGTGTTCTCGTTCCAAGACGACGACGAATCCTGGCTGTCCCTTCGCTACGACCTCACCGCGCCTCTGGCCCGGCACGTGGCCGAACATTTCGACGCAATCCCCAAGCCCTACCGCAGCTTCCGCGCCGGCTACGTCTTCCGCAACGAGAAGCCCGGTCCCGGCCGCTTCCGCCAATTCATGCAATGCGATGCCGACATCGTCGGCGCGGGCTCCGTCGCGGCGGATGCCGAGATCTGCATGCTGATGGCCGACACGCTGGAAAAGCTCGGCCTGTCCGGCCAGTACGTCATCAAGGTCAACAACCGGAAGGTGCTCGACGGCGTCATGGAGGCTATCGGCCTCTCGGGCGAGGACAAGGCCGGCCAGCGCCTCACGGTTCTGCGGGCCATCGACAAGCTCGACCGCCTCGGCGTCGACGGGGTACGCCAACTTCTCGGCGAAGGGCGAAAGGACGAGAGCGGTGATTTCGCTAAAGGTGCGGGCCTCGCACCCGACGCCATCGAGCGCATCCTCGCCTACGTCTCTTTCCAGGCCGCTCCCGACGCAGAGGGCGACCGCATGGCGTTCTGGGAGCAATTCTTCGGCTCGTGGACCGATGTCGTCGGCTCGTCCGAGACCGGCCGTGAAGGCATCGCCGAACTGCAAGCGATCATGCGGCTCTGTGCGGCGGCGGGCTATGGCCACGACCGCATCCGGGCCGACCCTTCGGTGGTGCGCGGCCTCGAATACTATACCGGCCCTGTCTACGAGGCCGAGCTGACCTTCCCCGTCACCAACGAGGAGGGCCAGACCGTGCGCTTCGGGTCGGTGGCGGGCGGCGGCCGCTATGACGGCCTCGTCGGCCGCTTCCGCGCCGAGCCGGTGCCGGCGACGGGCTTCTCCATCGGCGTGTCGCGCCTGTTCTCGGCGCTGCAACTGACCGGGAGCCCGCTGCTCGAGGGCACCGCGAAGCCCGGTCCGGTGGTGGTGCTGGTTCTCGACCGCGACAACATCGCCGATTACCAGCGCCTCGTGGCGCGCCTGCGTGAGGCCGGCATCCGCGCCGAACTCTATCTCGGCGGCTCGGGCATGAAGGCGCAGATGAAATACGCCGACCGGCGCGGCAGCCCTTGCGCCATCATCCAGGGCTCCAACGAGCGCGAGGCCGGCGAAGTCCAGGTCAAGGACCTCATTGAGGGTGCCAAGGCGGCGGGCGACATCGCCAGCAACGCCGAATGGAAGGCGGCACGCCCGGCCCAGTTCTCGGTGAAAGAAGACGAGATGGTCGAGCGCGTCCGCGAGGTGCTGGCGCGGCATTTCTGAAGGCGACTGGGACAACCGGAGGCTGGACCATGCGCGGTCCCGCCCCCGGATCACTCGCCCGCCGCCCCTCTCACGCGGCTGGTGACAGCTCCGTCCTCGCCAGGCTGAGCGCCGCCTGGCGCAGGTCGCTTGCCGGCACCGCTCCGTAGCGTTCCTCGAACGTCTGCTGCGCCTGCTCCCAAAGGGGAAGCGCGTCCTCCATTCGCCTCCGCCCCGCAGTGGTGAGGGTGAGGGAGCGCGTGCGACCATCCGGCCCGGGACCGACGGCGACGAGCCCGTCCCGCGTGAGGGGACGAAGAGCGCGCCCCATCGTGGTCCGGTCCATCACCATGATCTCCGCGAAGGTGTTGATGGAGATCGGCCCGACACGACCTAGGCTGCGCAACATTCCGTACTGGCTGGTCCGCAGGCCGGTGGGCGCGAGATGCTGGTCGTAATGCTGCGTCAGCCGCCGCGATGCCTGGCGTAGGGCGATGCAGTGGCACGGTGACGCCAAATCCATCGTGAGAAATCCTCGATATACGGAATCACTGGGTTCGGGGACGAGATGCTTGTCTAACGGGTGCATATGCGCCTAAGCAAGGCCGACCGCGTCGTGGTGCCGGGCTTGTTCGCCGGGTCGTCACGCCGAACCACCATGCGGAACCCGAAGAGGCCGTATGTCCATCACTGCTCCCTTCGGATCGTTATCGAACGCCGTCGCAGGGCCCCTCGCCCGCCGGAACGTTCATTACGGCTGGGTCGTCGCCGCCGTCACCTTCCTCACCATGTTGGTCACGGCCGGCGCCGTGGGTGCGCCCGGCGTCCTGATCCTGCCGCTTCAGAAGGAGTTCGGCTGGGACACGGCGACGATCTCATCGGCCCTGGCCGTGCGCTTCGTGCTGTTCGGATTGATGGGGCCTTTCGCGGCCCAGCTGATGAACCGCTACGGCCCGCGCCGCATCGTGCTCCTGGCGCTTTTCCTCATCGTCGGGGGGTTGCTCACCTCCCTCTTCATGAGCGAGGTCTGGCAGCTGGTCATGCTCTGGGGCGTCGTCGTCGGCATCGGCACGGGGCTTACCGCCCTGGTGCTCGGCGCCACCATCGCGACCCGCTGGTTCTCGCGGTCGCGCGGCCTCGTCGTCGGTCTCCTCACCGCCAGTTCGGCCACCGGCCAACTCATCGTTCTCCCGCTCCTCGCCGCCCTCACCGAGCATCTCGGCTGGCGTGCAGCACTCCTGGTGATCTGTGGACTCCTGCTCGCGGCGGGGCTCGCCGTCACGGCGCTGATGCGCGACCGGCCGGAGGAGATGGGCCTCGCCCCCTATGGCGAGACCGCCGTTACCGGCGCCGTCGCGCCGCCGGCCGTGAACGGCTCCGCCCTCGGGGTCCTGGCGGAGGCGTCGCGCACGGGCGTGTTCTGGGTTCTCTTCGCCACGTTCTTCATCTGCGGAGCCAGCACCAACGGGCTGATCCAGACCCATTTCATCCCCCTCTGCGCCGATTACGGCATCGGCCCGGTCCAGGGGGCGAGCGTGCTCGCGGCGATGGGGGTGTTCGATTTCATCGGCACGGTGGCGTCCGGCTGGCTCTCCGACCGATACGACAACCGCTGGCTCCTGTTCTGGTATTACAGCCTGCGCGGCCTCTCGCTGATGTTCCTGCCCTTCTCCGACTTTTCCTTCGTCGGCTTGTCGGTCTTCGCCGCCTTCTATGGGCTCGACTGGATCGCCACGGTGCCGCCCACCGTACGGCTCACCGCATCCCGGTTCGGGCGCGAGAAGGCGAACCTCGTCTTCGGCTGGGTGTTCGCGGGCCACCAGCTCGGGGCCGCCACCATCGCCTACGGCGCCGGCCTGTCGCGCACGGCCTTGTCGAGCTACCTGCCGGCCTTCTTCGCCGCCGGCGCCCTGTGCATCCTCGCCGCCATCCTGGTCATGACCCTGTCCCGTCCAGGAGACCGGCGGGACGTCTCGCCCGCCGCCCTGCCGACGCGTGGGTAGCAGGATGCGGCCGTCAGAGGATCTGCAGCCGCGTACGCGGCCCGACGCGCCGCAGCAGGCGAACGAGATCGGCTCGCTTCACCGCCACGCAGCCCTCCGTCGGCAGGTATCCCGGCCGTGCCACATGCAGAAAGATCGCCGAGCCGCGTCCCGGCCGGATCGGCTGCCGGTTGTAGTCGAGATCGACGACGAGGTCGTAGAGACCGTCCTCCCGCCACATCCGTTCCGCGCTCACGCCGGGGGCGGGCAGGGTGATCGGGCGGTTGTAGCGCCGGTCGCGCGGGTCGTCGCACCAGCCGTCGTTCGGCCGCGTCGGGCGCAGAGCCAGGGCGGTGCGGGGGCGCGCGCCGAAATGGTCCGGCCGATAGGCCCCGGCCCGGAGGCGAAAACGACCGCGCGGGGACAGGCCGTCCCCTTCCCGCTTGACCTGCCCGATGCCGGAGCGGCCGAGCGCACAGGGAATGATGGAGCCCGCCATGAGAATCTGCCCGCGGGTCGGGTCACCCACCAGCCGGCGGACGCGGATGAGAGAGAGGGTCAGCGGGATCATGCCCGACTTATCGTCCGAACGGACCGGTTCCGACCAGCGCGTTCCTCGTCACGGCGCTCGATGGTCGCGCCGGCGAGAAACTTTTCGAGGCGTGGAGCCGTCGAGAATGTACGAAGTCTGGCCTCGCCGCGAAGTCGTTCAAGGTTCTGACATAAAACATCCATCACTCTGCTGTTTTACGCTCGCGGCCGACGATTCGGCCATCTCTCAGGTTTTCGGGACCGGCCCGTCCGGTCTTCCCAGCTGCGTGTGAAAGTATCCCGGCCGATGTCGACCACCCATCGCCTGCTCATCTGCGACGACGACGAGTCATTGCGCGAAACCTTGATCGAGCAACTCGATCTGTACGAGGAGTTCGTCATCGTCAGCGCGGAAGACGCGAAATCCGCCCTCGCCCGTGTGGCCGAGGACCGGATCGACCTCGCGATCATGGATGTGGGCCTGCCGGACATGGATGGGCGGGAGGCGGTGCGGGCCATGCGCCGCAACGGCTACCGCGGACCGGTTATCATGCTGAGCGCGCAGGATTCGGAGGACGACATGGTGGAGGGCCTGGAGGCGGGCGCCAACGATTATGTCGCCAAGCCCTTCAAGTTCGCCGTGCTCCTCGCGCGGATCCGCGCGCATCTGCGCAGCCATGAGGCGAGCGAGGACGCGGTCTTCCAGATCGGCCCCTACACGTTCCGCCCCGGCGC
This sequence comes from Methylobacterium sp. CM6241, assembly GCF_054817845.1. NCBI lineage: Bacteria > Pseudomonadati > Pseudomonadota > Alphaproteobacteria > Hyphomicrobiales > Methylobacteriaceae > Methylobacterium > Methylobacterium sp. CM6241. The sequence continues at coordinate 1,032,676 of NZ_CM139246.1, read as the reverse complement.
AAAGCTCCTCGTCTGCGAGCGTGGCTCGAAGTTGAAGCTCACCGAAAAGGAGACCGCGATCCTGCGCTTCCTTTACCGTGCCGGCCGCGAGGTGGTGGGACGTGATACGCTCCTGGCCGAGGTCTGGGGCTACAACGCGCAGGTCACCACGCATACGCTGGAGACCCACATCTACCGCCTGCGCCAGAAGATCGAGCCGAACCCGGCCGTTACCGCCATCCTCGTGACGGAAGGCGGCGGCTACAAGCTGCTGCCCTGAGGATCAGGCAGCCGCGTTCGGCGCATCACCGCCGGACGTGTAGAAGGCCGCGATCTCCCGGATGAGGTCGCGCTGCTGCTCGTGGACGAGATCCGACAGGATTTCGTCGTCGTTGCGGTCGATGACCGACAGCAGGCGGATATCCGGATATTGGCCTTCGAAGAAAACCAGGACTTCGGATTGCGCATAGGGATCGTTCGGATCCAGGCAGAAGTGATTGGACACCGGAATTTCCGTCTTCGTCTTGCTTGAGAGACGCGTCTATCGACCGGTTTCATGACATCTGTTTGATCGACGCTCCGTCCCTGCGCCGGTGCAGCGCCGGATTTCCCCCTCGCCCGCCTTCGGCTAAGGCTTGATCCGCCGGAGGGGTCACCTCCGTCTTGAGGGAGCGCACGGCATTGGGGCTCGACGACGACATCGCGATCCTGGCGGCCGCGCCCCTGTTCAGCCACATGGCGCGCGATGCCCTGAGACTCCTCTCCTTCGCCGCCGAGCGCCGCAGCCTGACGGCGGGCGACGTCCTGTTCGCCCGCGACGAGCGCAGCGATGGCGGGTTCGTCGTCATGTCCGGAACGATCGAACTGGCGCCCCGCGTGGACGGAGCCGAGCCCGTCCGGGTCGGCCGTTCCGCCCTGATCGGACAGATGGCCCTGTTCCTGCGCGGCGAGCGCCCCACCGATGCCCATGCCGTGACACCGGCGGAGGTCGTCCGAATCACGCCCACGCTGATGCGCCGGGTGCTCGAGGAATTTCCCGACGCGGCCGAGACGATCCACGCCACCCTCGCCGACGACCTGGATGCGTTGGTGAAGGGGCTCGACGGCGTCCGCGCCAGGATCGATGCGTTCTGACGGCCGATCGGCGCGCTCCGAGATCTGGCGAAACCGGCACAGACGGGCCACAAGCCTTCAGGTTCTCACACCTGCCCAGGAAGTGCCCATGCGTGCCCTCGTGATTCTGTGCCTCGCTCTCCTGCCCGCCGCCCCCGCCCTGGCCGCATCCCCCTGCGACGAGCTCTGGGGCGAGCGCAACGCGGTCTATGCGGAGGCCGGCTACTGCTTCAAGACGCAGCGGGCGATCTCGGCCTTCGGCAACGTCAATTGCCGCTTCTCCGACATCCGCGACGTCCCGCTCTCTGCCCGCGACCGGGCGAAGGTCGGCGAGATCGTGCGGGAGGAAACCCGTAACGGTTGCCGCGAGTGAGCCTGCGTCTCGCCTGACGCCCCGAGGTGACAGGCCGGGCCGCCTTTTGTAAGCACGGCCCTTCCCCCTAACCGACCGGAACGCCACCATGTCCCACGCCGATCTCTCCACCACCATCGAGACCGCTTGGGAGGAGCGTGCCGGCATCGACGTCTCGACCAAGGGCGCCGTGCGCGACGCCGTGGACGAGGCTCTCGATCTTCTCGATACCGGCAAGGCCCGCGTGGCCGAAAAGGTCGGTGAGGAGTGGCAGGTCAACCAGTGGCTCAAGAAGGCGGTGCTGCTGTCCTTCCGCCTCAACGACATGGAGATCATCCATGGCGGACCCGATGGCGCCAATTGGTGGGACAAGGTGCCATCGAAGTTCGAAGGCTGGAAGAAGAAGCATTTTCGTGAGGCCGGTTTCCGGGCCGTGCCGGGCTGCTTCGTGCGCCGTGGCTCCTACATCGCGCCGGGCGCGGTGCTGATGCCCTCCTTCATCAATCTCGGCGCCCATGTGGGTGAGGGCACGATGGTCGATACCTGGGTGACGATCGGCTCCTGCGCGCAGGTGGGGAAGAACTGTCACATCTCCGGCGGCGCCGGCATCGCGGGCGTACTCGAGCCGCTCCAGGCCAACCCGGTCATCATCGAAGACAATTGCTTCATCGGCGCCCGCGCCGAGGTGGCCGAGGGCGTGATCGTCGGTGAGGGCAGCGTGCTCTCCATGGGCGTCTATATCGGCGCGTCGACGAAGATCATCGACCGGTCCACGGGCGAGGTCATGTATGGCCGCGTGCCGCCCTATTCGGTGGTGGTCTCGGGCACGACGCCCGGCAAGGACCTGCCCGACGGTACGCCCGGCCCCGGCCTCTACTGCGCCGTCATCGTCAAGCGCGTCGATGCCGGCACCCGCTCCAAGACCGCCATCAACGAGCTGCTCCGGACCTGAGACGCGCTCGCATTAGACGCAGATCGGCACTCCCCTCTTTCCCGTCGAGGAAAGAGGGGAGGCGGACGGTCGTCATCGGCCCTGGCGCGACACCGAGCCGGCCTATGCGGCAGCGACCGGCGCGTTAGATCTCCAATCCGATGCAGACCGTCCCGGATGAGGCGTTGCCAGCGATGATCGAGCCTGCCCACTCCACCCGTGGCTTTCAGCTCGACGTGCTGGAGCGCAAGGTCCCTACGCCGTGCGACATCGTCGGGAGCGGCCCGGCCGCTCTGCTCCTGCCCGCCCTGTCGTCGATCTCAGCACGGGCGGAGATGCGGCCCCTGGCCAAGATCCTGGGCCACGACTGCCGCTGCCTCATTCCCGACTGGCCCGGCTTCGGCAACCATCCGCGATCCCGCATCGCCATGGAGCCGGAGACTTTCCATGCCTTCATGGATTCGCTGATCGCAGCCGTGCCGGGCCCCTACGCCATCGGCATCGCGGCGGGTCATGCGGCCCCCTATCTCGTGGCAGCCGCCCAACGGCATCCAGGCCAGTTCGACCAGCTCGCTCTCGTCGCTCCCACATGGCGTGGACCGCTGCCCACCGCGCTCGGTGATGCGCGCCGTGGCTGGCTCTCGGGGATCCGCAAGGCCATCGAGCTTCCGCTTCTCGGCGAGGCGCTCTACCGCATCAATATCAGTCCCCCGGTGATCGGCCGGATGATGCGCGCGCATGTCTATGCCGATCCGGACCACGTCACACCGGGCATCATCGCCGACAAACATGCCGTGACGCTCCAGCCGGGTGGCCGGTTCGGCACGGCGGCCTTCGTCACCGGAGGGCTCGACCCGTTCAAGGGCCGCAAGGACTTCCTGGCCCTGTTCGAAGCCGAAGGGCTTCCGCCGATCCTGGTCCTGCGTCCCGAACGCGCCCCGCGCCGGTCCGGCGCCGAGATGGACGCCCTCATCGCCGCCGGCCATGTGGCCAAGGCTTCGGTTCCGGGGGCCCTCAGCCCGCACGAGGAATATCCGTGGGAGGTCGCCGCCGCGATCCGCGCGGGCATCCGTTAGGGGGATCCCGCGGCCGCCGAGGGACACATTCGTTACGGAATGGCGAAATGTCATGCGTTTCGAGTGCCATACGAGTGTCGTTCAGGAACCCTATGGCTCCCCTATCGCTTGCCATTCCCGACGCATTTCACCCTGAGCCGCTGCCATGTCTCCTCTGCTTCCCGCTCTCGCGTCGCTTGCCTTCACGTCCTGCGCCTTCATGGCGGCTCCCGTCATGGCGCAGGCGCCCACGCCGAACCCCGCCGACACCAAAGCCACGAGCGGAAAGCCTCGGTCGGCGCCGGCCGTCGCAGCGACACCGTTGACGCCGGGGATGCCGGCACGCGCGCCCTATCTGTCCGACGCCACAGCACCCGATACAGTCGCGATCCTGCCTCCGCCCCCGCGGGGTCAATCGGCCGCCGAGACGGCAGATAAGACCATCTTCTCGGCGACCCGCGCCCTGAAGGGTAGCGCGCGCTGGGAACTCGCCACGGCGGATGTGGCGGACGGCCCCTCGGCCATCCTCGATGATTTCGCCTGCGTACTCGGGCGCAAGATCGATCAGTCCCGCTCGCCGGCCCTGATGACGCTGCTCGAACGCACGCGCCTCGATATCAGCCGGGCCACCCGCCCACTCAAGGAACATTACCGTCGCCTGCGTCCCTTCGTCGGCAACGACGCGGAGATCTGCGTGGCGCGGACCCGCGAACTCGGAGACGCGTTCAGCTTCCCCTCGAGTCACGCGACTCAAGGCTGGGCCTACGCATCCATCCTCGCGGCCCTGGTGCCGGAGAAGGCCACACAGTTCTTCCTGCGCGGCAAGGCTTACGGTGAGAACCGCATCGTTTGCGGCGTGCATTGGGCCAGCGACGTGGAGGCCGGACGCACCACGGCCAGCGTCGTCATCAGCGCGCTCCAGGGCGATGCGGGCTTCCGGGCCGATCTCGAAAAGGCACGGGTGGAGATTGGCAAGAACCTCTCGCAAGAAGGCTTGCCACCGGACGCGGCGATCTGTGCTCGCGAGACCTCGGCCCTACGCGAGCCGATCCTGTAGGCGGTCACGAAGACGCGTCCGCGACCGGCGACGTTGGCCGCGGACCGTCACCCGCCTGCGCAGGCGAGCGAGTGAAGTTTCAGCCCATCCGCCAAGACCGATCGATAATCGAACGAAGAAAGGCCCGACCGCTGTCCCGGTCGGGCCTTTCTTCGTTTTCCCGTGAAACTGAAGGGGAGGGGCTTTGCCCCTACCCCGCGCTGGTCTTGCCCCGCTTCCGGCGCCGGGCGAGGAGATTGAGCCCCTCGACGCCGGCCGAGAAGGCCATGGCAGTGTAGATATAGCCCTTCGGTACGTGGGCGCCGAAACCTTCCGCGATCAGCGTCATGCCGATCATGATGAGGAAGCCGAGAGCCAGCATCACCACGGTGGGGTTGGCGGCGATGAAGCGCGCCAGCGGGTCGGCTGCCAGCAGCATGACGGTGACGGCCGTGATGACGGCGATCACCATGATCGGCACGTGATCGGTCATGCCGACGGCCGTGATGATGCTGTCGATGGAGAAGACGAGGTCGAGGACCAGGATCTGGCCGACAGCTGTGGCAAAGCTCAGCGCCACCGGGGCGGACGCGTCCTCGTGGCCGTCGTCGGGATCGACGCTCTCATGGATCTCCTTCGTCGCCTTCCACAGCAGGAACAGGCCGCCGCCGATGAGGATCATGTCCCGCCAGGAGAAGGCCTTGCCGAAGATCTCGAAGACCGGCTGCGTCAGGTGGACGATGTAGGCGACGGTGCCGAGCAGGCCGAGGCGAAGGATCAGAGCGAGGCCGATGCCGATGCGGCGGGCCTTGGTCTGCTGATGGGCCGGCAGCTTGTTGGTGAGAATCGAGATGAAGATCAGGTTATCGATACCGAGCACCACCTCCATCACGATCAGGGTGGCGAGCGCCACCCAGGCGGTCGGGTCGGCGGCGAGTTGAAGAAGCGAATCCACGGGGAGAAAACCTCGAACGTCGTCAGGTCGGAAAGCGGCGGAAGATCAGGATGCGGCGGGCACGATGCCGGGACGCTCAGAAGGTTCCGGCGCGAAGATCCGGAGGGCCTTGGGCACGACCTTGAAATGCGCCGGCGTATAGGTGGAGAGTTCCCCGTCGGTGTTCACCGGACGAGGCTTCTTCGTCTTCACTACGATCTCGGTGGTGTTGAAGGCACGAACGTCGGCGGCCTTGCCCTGGGTGCCCCGACGGAGGGCCGGCAGCAGCGCGATGAGCCGCCACCAATGCGTGACCTCCAGGCTATAGAAATCGAGCTTGCCGTCATCGACGGTGGCGGTCTCTTCCACGGTCATCCCGCCGCCATAGTGGCGCCCGTTGCCCACCGAGACCTGGATCGTGGTGATGGTCTCGGTCAGTCCGTCATGTTCGAGATAGACCGTGAAGGGACGTACCCGCCTCAGGACGCGCATGGCCGCGATGGCGTAGCCGAGCGTGCCCCATTTCTTCTTCGATTCGGCGGTGAGGTCACCCGCAAGATCGGCGGAGAAGCCGATACTCGCGACGTTGAAATAGTAGCGGCCGTTGACCCAGCCGAGATCCACCGCCTGGGGCTTCGCCGTGCCGATGAGCTCGGCGGCTTCCACCGGGTCGGTGGGCAGGCCGAGGGAGCGGGCGAGGTCATTGGCGGTGCCGAGCGGCAGGATCCCCAACGGTAATCCGGTCTCGACCAGAGCGGGAGCGGCCGAATTCATGGTGCCGTCGCCACCGCCGAGGATGACGAGATCGCACTCCTTCGCGTGACGCTTGATCACTGCCGTGCAATCGGGATCGCCCGGCGGCTCGAAGGGCTCGATGCCGGCGGCGCGCAAGGAATCGCGCACGGCGTCGAGGGAAAACGAGCCGTTCCGAGCGTTCGGATTGACGAGGAGGAGGGCCCGGCGAGTGGATGCGGCACTCATGAGGCCACCTCCGAAAACGAGCATCCCGAGATGCCGCAAAAGATCATCGATACAACCACGTGTGTCAGAACCCCCCGGTGCGTTCGCGCCGCGTCAGCGCAAAGGCAGAGAAGGAGTCCGACATCGCGGCCGACGCCTCGGCCGCCAGAGGGGCCCGGACCCGTCAAGCTCTCAAGAGGTGGGCGCTCCCGCGAGGATGGCAAGAGGTCATGCCCAGGAGATCGGCTTCAGGAGATCGGCGGCAACGCCCCGGGGACAGGATGTTCCCAGGGAGAAAGCGTGCCTGCAACTTCGGCGGAGAATGCCCGCCAACCGTTGGGAACAACGGGCATAGCGCGGGGAACGAAGGCTGACCCGACCGGTCGGCGCGGCGGTATGCTAGGTCTCTTGCCGGGGCGAGGTCCTTTGGTGAACGACCCGGTTCGACGCGGGCAACCGAACACGCGACCCTGACGTTTCCCTTCGACGTTTTCCTTCGGCCGGGCGCTTTGATGCGGTCGTGCCCACCTTCCACGTCGTTCGCGACAGCGGTGAGATGCCATGCACCACGGATTGTTCTCCACCTGCTCGGCCGCCCTTCTCGTGGCCCTGGTCTCTACGGTCAGCGCCGAGGCGCAGGGGCGCCCGGCCTGGGTCGACCCCCCGGCCAAGGCCGATGTGAAGCCCGAACCCAAGAGTGAGGCGAAACCTGTCTCCCCTCAGGCGGTGCAAGAGGCCCCCCAGAGCAGCCCGGCCCAGGCGGCGAAGCCCGAGACCACGACGCGCGCCGCATCCGTCGCGGAGAGAGGCGCGGAGGCACCGCGGCGGGCTCGTCGTGGCACCCGCCACGCCGAGACCAGGCATTCCCCCCGCCGGCTCTCGCAGGTTCCGCCGAACGCGCTTCCCCTCACCGTCTCCCCCGGCGCACCGCCCCCGAGCATGGCGATGGCCTCCGAGGATCGCTTTCCCGAATGGGCACGCAAGGCCCAAAGGCTGAACGAGGATTATCTCGACGCGATCTCTGAGCCCGGCGATGGCATGGTCGCCGCAGCACCGCGCTTCTACGCCGATCATGTCCGCTTCCACGGTCGCACCCTGTCGCTGACGGCGGTGATGGCGGAGAAGCGCCGCTTCGTCCGACGCTGGCCGGACCGCCGCTACGTGATGCAGGACGGCTCCCCGCGCACGGCCTGCAGCGTCAACACGAGCAGCTGTATCGTGCGCTCGACCTTCGATTTCCGTGCCGCGAACCCAAGGAACGGTGCCCGCTCGCAGGGCGTGGCGGAACTGACCCTCGAGATTTCGTTCGCCGGATCACGCCCGGTGATCGTGTCTGAGTCGAGCCGCGTCCTGCGCCGCTTCGCACCTGGACCGCTGAGTGCGGCCGTATCGACACGGCATGGTGCCTGAGCCACAGTCGAACCAATGATCGCGACCGCCCCAAAGACACGCGCAACGGACACGTCACGCGCCGCCGACAGGACGCGCGCCACCGGCAAGGCTTCGAAAACGAATCCGTCCGACGAGGCCGAGGCTCCGGCCATTGTCGCTGCTCGGGCTGCCCGAGAGGCAGTCAAATCCCTGATCGATGCGGAGATCCGGCGCCAGAACGCTTTCCCGGTGGCCCGGCGGACGCTTCAGCTTTTGGCTGAGGCCGTGGTCGAGCCGACATCCGCTCCACCCTTCTACCGAATCGTCGACCGTTCCGGGACACCGCGTCAGGGCGAGACCGGCCCCCTGACCTTATCGGAGCTGTTCGCCGAATTGCGGGAGCGTCATGGGGCGCTGTTCGTACCGGTGCCACCCGAACCCGTGGCGGACGTGCCGCCCGAGCCCACCGCATCGGACGAGATCAAGGCGGCCACGTCCCGGTTCGTGGAAACGCAGTCTGAGCTGGCCCGCTCCGTGATGGCCCGTTCGGTCGCCAGGGGAAGGTCCGCCGCGGCTGCGGTCTCGGCGACCCTGGCGGGCACTTTGAGCAACGTCCGCCACTCCCTGGCCGATCGCCCGAGCGACGGGCAAGGCGCCGGGCCGCAACCGAGTCTGCGCGAGCGCGGCATGCGCATCGGGGCCTCCTTCGGCGACAGGACCCGCGAGACCGTCGCCATCGCTCGTGAGCGTCTCTCGGGCCTCGCTGCAAAGAACGGCACGACGTCTCCTCTGGCGACCCCAGGCCAAGGAGCGCAACCAGCCCGCTGGCCCGGGCTGCTCGCCCGCGCCGGTGACCGGGTCCGTCGCCTTCGGCGGGATGACGGCACGATCCTGACCCGGCCGAGCGTGCTCGCAGGCGCGGGACTGCTTGGCAGCCTCGCCCTCATCTTGCTCCTCACCCAGGGCGGTGGGGAAGACAGGCCGGCCTCCGCACCGGATGCGGAAGCTCCGCGCCAAGAAACGAAGGCACAGGATTCGGCCCCGCCGACGCAGCCGCCCCAAACGCAGCAGGCCCAGAACCAGCCATCCACCATGACCAACCCGCGTGAGACCGTTCCGCCGGCGACGCCCCCCGGGATTCCCGCGGAAGAGCCGAGCCCGCCCTCGGCCGAGGAGAGCCGGGCCAATCCCCCACAGCCGTCCAATGCCGTCACCGGCAAGACCGAAGTGATCGACACCGCAACCCTGCGCGTCGGCGGCAAGCTCGTTCGCTTGTTCGGCGTGGAATGGGTCCGTGGCGGGCAGCCGGAGGAACTGACCCGCTACCTCGCCGGCCGTCCGGTGACGTGCCAGCCGGTCGCCGGAAGTGCGGCCTATCTCTGCGCGGTGGAAGGCCGCGACCTGTCCGAAGTCGTGCTCTTCAACGGCGGAGGCCGGGCCTCTTCGGAGGCAACGCCCGATCTCGTCGCTGCCGAAGACCGTGCGCGGACGGAACGCCTCGGAGTTTGGGCGCGCTGACGCGAGGATGATTCGCCTTGCATAGGGGAAGACGCTCGGCCTCAATGCCCTTCCTTGAAGGGATGTGGGGACAGGCATGGATCTCTCGATCGGGTTGAGCGTGGTGGCGGTGGCGCTCGTGATCCTGGTGGTCGTCACCCTAGCCATCGGCATCAACGTGATCCCGCAGGGCCACGTCTACACAGTGGAGCGGTTCGGCCGGTACTCGCGCACCCTCGAATCCGGGCTCGGCCTGATCGCACCGTATGTGGAGCGGATCGGCCGGCGCGTGAACGTGATGGAGCAGGTCATCGAGGTGCCGAGCCAGGAGGCCTTCACCCGCGACAATGCGGGGGTGAAGATCGACGCGGTGGTGTTCTATCAGGTGCTCGACGCGGCCAAGGCGTCCTATGAGATCTCGAACCTCGAAACCGCGATGATGACGCTGACGATGACCAACATCCGCACCGTCGTCGGCTCCATGGATCTCGACCAGCTGCTGTCGCACCGTGACGAGATCAACGAGCGCCTGCTCCATGTCATGGACGCGGCCTCCTCGCCCTGGGGCGTGAAGATGACTCGCATCGAGATCAAGGACATCCTGCCGCCCGCCGATCTCGCCGGCGCCATGGCGCGCCAGATGAAGGCCGAGCGCGAGAAGCGTGCCTCCGTACTCGAAGCCGAGGGCCATCGGCAGGCCGATATCCTGCGCGCCGAAGGGCGCAAGCAATCCGCCATCCTCGAAGCCGAAGGCCGGCGCGAGGCTGCCTTCCGCGACGCGGAGGGGCGCGAGCGCAGCGCCGAGGCGGAGGCGCGCGCGACCGGCCTCATCAGCGCGGCCATCTCCGAGGGCGATCTGGCGGCGGCAAATTTCCTGGTGGCCGAGAAATACGTGGACGCGATCAAGGCCCTGGCCACAGCACCGAACCAGCGGGTGGTGGTGGTGCCGATCGAGGCGGCCTCCCTCGCGGGCACCCTGGGTGGCATCGCCGAGATCACCCGTAGCGTGTTCGGCGAGGGAGCGGCGCAGACGCGAAAGAGCTCCGGCCTGCCGCCCAAAGTCGGGCCGAGCAGCGGAAGCTCCTCGTGAACCTCGACATCCTGAGCGCTTTGGGGCCGGTCTGGACCTGGGTCCTGATCGGGCTGCTCCTGATGGGAGCGGAGCTCGCGATCTCGGGCGTGTTCCTGGTCTGGCTCGGCATCGCGGCCATGATCACGGGGCTGGAGACAGCCCTCGTGCCCATGCCCTGGCAGGCTCAGATCCTGTTCTTCGCCGGCCTCTCGGTGGGGCTCGTCATCCTCGCGCAGAAGCGGATGGCCGGACGGCCCAACAGTCTCAATCGGGGTGCGAACGGGCTGATCGGCCAGGAATTTCGCCTCGATACCGCCATTACCGAAGGGGTCGGGCGGATCAGGGTGAACGACACCGTGTGGCGCGTCTCCGGTGCCGACGCACCGGCCGGCACCCGGATCCGGGTCACCGGGATCGAGGGAACCGTCCTCATCGTAACGACGGCCTGACAGCCGGAGGAGGACTCCTCCGGCTTCGCTCGAGCAGGTTCAGGCGACGCTGATATCGACCTGGATGTTGCCGCGGGTAGCGTGGGAATAGGGGCACACCACATCGGCGCGCTTCACCAGATCCTCGGCCTTGTCCCGCTCGATGCCGGGCAGGGTCGCCTTCAGGGTGACGACGAGACCGAAGCCTTCGCCGTCGTCGCGCGGGCCGATGCCCACCGAAGATTCGACCTTGGCGTCCTCGGGGATCTTCACCTTGTCCTTGGCGGCGACGAACTTGATCGCGCCGAGGAAGCATGCGGCATAGCCGGTGGCGAAGAGCTGCTCGGGATTCGTGCCGTTGCCGCCGCCGCCACCGAGTTCCTTCGGCGTCACGAGGGTGACATCGACGGCCTTGTCGTCGGTGGAGGCCGAACCTTCACGGCCGCCGGTGGCGTGGGCATGAGCGGTGTAGAGAGCCTTCATCGGGGGTACTTTCTGCTGGGTATGAAATAGGGATTGCGTCTGGAACTGAGGTTCGGCGAGGCTTCGTTCCTTTAACGAAGAAATTTTCGCCACCACTGATCCTCGGGTGAACGAAACTCGGTTGCGCGCAACTGATATTCCATATGGCACCAAACCCGATTGCGCGCAACCATGATGCGGAATTACCGCGAACGTTGGTGACCATTCCGCATTATCAATTAGATAGGGTACTCGGCTCGGACCCGACACCGTACCCGACCGACATGAAGGAGGCCGCACGAATGGCGGGCCGGACCACCACGCAGACCTCTGAATCCCAGGACGTCCCGGTCGCCGAAAGGGGGGTCGACGGCCAGCTTTGCTTCGCGGTCTATTCTGCGGCTCACGCTTTCGGTCGTGCCTACCGTGCCCTGCTGGCCGCCCATGATCTAACCTACCCGCAGTACCTCGTCCTCCTCGTCCTCTGGGAACAGGAGGGGCTGACGGTGAAGGAGATCGGCACGCGCCTGTTCCTCGATTCCGGAACGCTCACGCCCCTTCTCAAGCGGCTGGAGACATCGGGCCATGTCCGCCGCGCCCGCGACCGGGCCGACGAGCGCCAAGTGAGCATCTTCCTGACGCCGAAGGGCCGCGAACTGCAGGGGCGGATGGATTGCGTGCCCGGCCTCGCCGGCGCCTTGACGGGAATGTCGGAGGAGGCACGGCACGCGCTCCTCGAATCCCTCGTGATGCTGCGCGGCGCGCTTCACGACAACGTGGCCGACGCCATGGCGGAAACCGCTGTCTCCGGGCGAGGGGCAAGGGCATGAAAAAGGCCGCCTCCCCGGCGGGGAAGCGGCCTCTCGATCGCTGATTCCGATCCGGCGGAGGATCGGGGAACGCTCTCAGTTCTGGGTCTTGAGGTAGGCGATCACGTCAGCGAGCTTCTTGTCGTCCTTGAGGCCGGGATAGACCATCTTGTTGCCGGGCACCTTCGCCTTCGGGTCCTTCAGCCACTCCTTGAGGTTCGCCTCGTCCCAGGTGATGCCCGAGCCCTTGAGAGCGGCCGAGTAGCTGTAGCCCTCGTAAGTGCCAGCCTTGCGGCCGACGACGCCCTTCAGATCGGGACCGACGCCGTTCTTCACGAAATTGTGGCAGGCCTTGCAAGGCGCGAAAGCCTTCTCGCCGGCTGCCGCGTCGCCGGCTTCCTGAGCCTGGGCGGAGATCGGGAGCATGAGCGCGAGGGCGGCGCCGAGGATGAGGTGACGCATTATGATTTTTCCTCCATTGGGCAGCATGAGCCAGCCGAGCTTATGGCAGAGCTTTTGGTTTTAGAACAGATCGAGACTGGGAACGTTCCAAACTCGCCTCGCGGTCCGTGCGGCGAAACGAAGCCGACACCTCTCCATTTCGCCTTCAGACAACGTCGACACACCCGATCCTGATGCATCGAAACCGGTTATCGTTTAGATATCTTCCAATTCCATTGTCCTGAACGGTTCAAGGCTCGTTTTTAGTCCTTCCAAGCTGAGCGGTGGCTGAAGACAGGCCGATCCATCGAGGAGCGCCCGCCCCATGTCGATCGCCTTCCCCACCCCCGATCCCGATATTCTCGCTCGCCGCGAAACGATCATCGCCGGCCTGCGCCCCCTCGTCGCGGCGGAGGCCCTGATCGTGACCGAGGACGAGCGCCGCGCCTTCGAGACCGATGGGCTGACGGCCTACCGCAAGATGCCACTCGCGGTGGTCCTGCCCTCGACCACGGCCGAGGTCTCCGCCGTGATGGCCTATTGCCACGCCAACGGCGTGCGGGTGGTGGCGCGCGGCGCCGGCACCTCCCTCGCTGGCGGAGCGATCGCCCAGGAAGACGCGATCATCCTCGGCGTCGCCAAGATGACCCGCGTCCTCGACGTCGATTTCGAGAACCGCGTCGCTCGGGTCGAATCGGGTCTAACCAACCTCGCCATCTCGGGGGCGGTCAGCCATGAAGGGTTCTTCTACGCGCCGGACCCGTCGAGCCAGCTCGCCTGCACCATTGCCGGCAACATCGCGATGAATTCGGGCGGCGCGCATTGCCTGAAATACGGCGTGACCACCAACAACCTCCTCGGTGTCACCCTGGTGATGAGCGACGGCACCGTGGCAGAGATCGGCGGCGCCCATCTCGACAGCGCCGGCTATGATCTCCTCGGCCTGATCTGCGGCTCGGAAGGGCAGCTCGGCATCGTCACCGAAGCGACGGTGAGGATCCTGCGCGCGGCCGAAGGCGCGCGCCCGGCCCTGGTCGGCTTCTCCTCGGTGGAGGATGCGGGCGCCTGCACCGCCGCGATCATCGCCGCCGGCATCATCCCGGTAGCCATGGAATACATGGATCGCGAGGCGATCCTCATCACCGAGGATTTCGCCCAGGCCGGCTATCCGCGTGACGCCGAAGCGATGCTGATCATCGAGGTCGAAGGATCGGACGAGGAATGCGAGGCGATGCTGTCCCGGATCGAGGCGATCGCCCGCGACTACCGGCCGACCAGCATCAGGGTCTCGAAATCCGAAGCCGAGAGCGCCGCGATCTGGAAAGGGCGCAAATCCGCCTTCGGCGCCACGGGCCGCATCTCGGACTACATCTGTATGGACGGCACGATTCCCACCGGGCAATTACCGTTGGTGCTGGAGCGCATCGGCGCGATCTGCGCCGATAAGGGGCTTCGCGTCGCCAACGTGTTCCATGCAGGCGACGGCAACCTGCATCCCCTCATCCTCTTCGACATCAACAAGCCGGGCGAGCTGCAAAAGGCGGAGGCCGCTGGAGACGAGATCCTGAAGCTCTGCGTCGAGGTCGGCGGCTGCCTCACCGGCGAGCATGGTGTCGGCATCGAGAAGCGCGAGCTCATGCGCTTCCAGTATGCGCAGGTCGATCTCGACCAGCAGATGCGGGTCCGCAACGTGTTCGACCCGAAATGGCTGATGAACCCCGCCAAGGTGTTCCCGCTGGAAGGGCGCGTCGCCGCTTGAGGCCAGTGCGCCGCGCAACGCGGTTTCTCGTCATCCCCCTGAGCCGTGCCCGGAACGCTAAGCTCCGGGCCGGTGTTTCCTCCCAGCAAAATCGTGGAGGATGATCATGCGCATCGTTGCAACGCTCTCGGCCCTGGCGCTGCTCACTGTGGCAAGCACGGGAGCGGCCGAAGCCAAAGGCTGCATCAAAGGCGCGATCATCGGTGGCCTCGCCGGGCATTACCTCGCCGAGCGCGGCGTGGTGGGCGCGGTCGCGGGCTGCATCGGCGGTCGCTATCTCGCCAATCGCCGCGCCAAGCAGCAGCGCGAGATCGAGTACGGATCGCGGGTGCAGCAGCGTGGAGCCGGCTACGCACCGAACCAGGCCTATCCGCGCCGGTCCTACAATTACTGAGATCGACAAGATCGAGGCGGTTCGGCGACGGAGCTAACCGTTTCGCCGGCCCGCCTCGGTGTGCCCGTCCATCCTCACGGCGATCCAGAGCACGTGACGGCGGCCGCCGGGATGGGCGGGATAGCGGTGCTCTTCGACATCGAAGCCGAAACGGCGGAGCCGCTTCTTGAACCGGCGGTCCGGCCCCCCGGACCAGACGGCCAGGATTCCCCCCTCCCGCAGCGCGTAATGCGCCCGTTTGAGACCCCAGCCATCGTAGAGCCGGTCGTTCTCCCGGCGCGTCAGCCCCTTGGGGCCATTGTCGACGTCGAGGAGAATGGCATCGAACTGAGCCTGTCCCGACTGGATGAGGCGGTTCACATCGGCCTCGACCAGGGTCACGCGCGGATCGTCGAGGCTCCCGGTGAAGAGATGGACAAGTGGTCCGTTCGCCCAGGCGATGACCGCCGGCATCAGTTCGGCCACGACGACTTCCGCCTTGGGGCCGAGAGCGTCGAGGGCCGCACGCAGAGTGAACCCCATGCCGAGCCCGCCGATCAAGATCTTCGGCGCCGGATTTCCCTCGAGCCGCGCGCAGGTGACCGTGGCCAGGGCCCGCTCCGAATCGCGGTGCCGGTCGTTCATCAGTTCGGCGCTGCCGACCATGATCGAGTAGGCGTCGTCATAGCGGACGAGCCGCATCGTCTCGACGCTGCCCGGAATCGCCGCGCTGGCGATGGGAATCGCGGAATCCATCGATGGGGCGACCTTCAGGGAAGAACTCAAGCTTCGACGCCGAACGCGTCGCAGCGGAAGGCCCCGTAATCTCCGCGCGCCAGCCGCTCGGCTAGAGCGGGCAGGAAAAGGGCCGCCTCGTCGGCGAGACGCCAGGGCGGATTGATGACGATGAGGCCGTTGCCATTGAGGCGGTTCGGATACGGCTCCGAGATCATTAGGTCGATACGCAGGGCGGGCCGGGAGAGCGAACGGTCCAGTTCCGCCACCATGCGGTCGATGAGGCCGACATCCTTGATCGGATACCAGCCGAGATAGATGCCCGTCGGCCATTTCGCGACGGCCTTGGCCAGAGCCGCGCCAAGCCGGTCGACCTCGCCGAGTTCTTCGTAAGGCGGGTCGATCAGCACGACTCCGCGCCGCTCGGGAGGCGGGATCAGCGCGTTGAGGGCGGTCCAGCCATCGAGATGCATCACCTTGGTGCGCGGATCCTGGTTGTAGCGTTCGCGCAGGATCTCGGCATCGGCCGGGTGCAACTCGACGAAGACGCCCTGGTCGCTGGGCCGCAGGAATTCGCGGATGATCGCCGGAGAGCCGGGATAGATAGTCGCCCCGTGGCGTGCCTGGGTGGCGGCGACCGCCTCGCGATAGGGGCCGAACAGCGCCTCCACCTCTTCGGGGAAGGGGGTATCGAGACGGCCCCAGCCGTCATGCCACTCGCCCGTCCGCCCGGCCTCGTCGCCGGTCAGGTCATAGAAACCGAGGCCCGCATGGGTGTCGATGGCGCGAAAGCCCGTGGGCTTGGCCTGGAGATGATGGAGCACGCGCGTCAGCACGAGGTGCTTGAGCACGTCGGCGAAGTTGCCGGCGTGGAAGGCGTGCCTGTAATTCATGGGCGCAGGTTCCTGGCCTCACCGGCTCGCGTCGACGGCGATCTCGCCCGCACGGCAATTCTGCCGCGCCACTTCGGGGCAGGGCGTGAAGCCGCGCAAATCCTTGGTGAAGCAGACCCGCACCTCCTGCAACTCTCCCCGGGTGCAGGTGACCGACATCATGTCCGGGCGCAGGCCCCGATTGGCCGCGACGAACTGACGGGCGATGTCGACGGGAGCGATGCGGGTATCGGAATCGGGCTTGGCGAAGGCGGCCGGGATCGTCACGGCCTGCCGCGCCTGGGCGGTAGCCTTGAAATACGACATCGGGTCGAGGCCCGAGCAGGTGCCGTGCTTGCGCCATTCGTGGCGAGCCAGTCCCTCGCTGGGAAAAACTTCACCTGCCACGTCCATGGCTTGGCGGGTGGGAGAGCGTTCCACGGAAGAGCAGTCGGACGGGTAGCCCCGCGTATATTGCGGCCATAGCCCATGGACGACGAAGCCGAGGCCGCGACCCGGCCGGCACTGGCCGTCGGCGTCACGCCGCCCGGCCGTTTCGCAATAGGTCGGCGACCAGGACAGGGCCAGCACGTAGAAATCGAACTCGCCGGGCGTGCCGCCGCGTCCGTAGCCCTGGGCCTGCGCGGTTCCGGCGAACGCCGTCAGGAAGAGTGCGGCGAGCGCCGAGGCACGTCTCACGGACGGGCTTCGCGGCAGGCCGTGGCGTAGGCATAGGCGAGGTTGCGGTCGAGGCCGTGGACGCAGAACTCGACCCCCCAGCTTGCGCCGATCAGGCCGAGACCCTCGCGCACGGAATAATCGACCTTGCGCTTGATGCCGTCCGAGGTGGTCGCCACCGCGCTGCAGAACCGGCGGGGATAGGTGTCGAGCCCCCAGGGGCGCCACGCGGTCCGCTCGATCCGGTCATAGCCCACGATGGTGAGGCTCGAGTTCCAGAACTTCGCCTCCTTCTCGGCGAACTGGCTCGACACCTTCTCCAGCACCGAGGAATCCTGGCAGCCGGGGATGTCGCCATCGAACGGGAACTCACGCTCCTCGGCTGGGGTGATCTCCTCGCGGCCCGAGCGGGCGAAGGCGGGTTGCAGGCTGCCCGCGAGGGCGAGGCCGAGGGCCAGGGCGGTGACGAGAGAATTCAGGCGCATGCCGGCGTCTTTTCGCTGGAGTCCGTTCATTCCGGGACGATGGCGTCTCGTCGAGCGGTGTCAAGCGGAAGGGCCGTGGTGTCGTCGCTTTCGCTCCGGCCTGGGGCAGCCGGAACACAGTCCGGCCCTCAGTAGATCGGGTCCGAGAGGCCGGGCGCGGCGAGGGAGAGCGGTTCGGCCGAGAAGCCCGGCGCGGGTTCGTCATAGGTGGGTGCCGCCGCGAGTCGGGACGTCTGCGGGCGCGGCGCCGGACGGGTCACCGGCGTGGAGGCATAGGCCGAGGGCGCGCGGGCGGACGGAACGGCAGCGGAGAGGGCAGGAGAGGGCGAGCGGGCGACCTGCGGGCTCGTCCGCGCCGGGTGCCGGTTCGAGGACATCGGCGTCACGCCGTAGGGATCGTCCTCCTCGATATCGACGGGGGCCTGCGGCGCGGCGGGCTGGCGCTCGACCGGGCGAGGCCGCGAGACCGGCCGGGGCACGCCGTCCGCACCGAGTTGCGGCGTGAATTTCAGCAGCGGCTGGCAGATGCGCTTGAGGCCGCGCGGGTCGTGGCGGGCGAGATCCACGTGGATATGGTCGTAATGGAAGACGTTGGAGCCGGGGGCGAGCACGGTGGAGAAGCGCGCGCAGGCACCGATGAAGACCTCGCGCAGGAAGCCCTGCTCGGCCTCGGTGCCGCGCCAGCCGCCCTTCACGGTGATGACGTAGCCGTCGGCGAGCTTGAACGACATGATGTCGACGGCATTGCCGAACGAATGCTCCGAGAGCTTGGCCCCGGCCTGGTTGTTGCGTCCACGGCAGGCATAGGAGCCCGCGTTGATCTCCGCCACGGGCTGACCGAAATACAGGTTGGCGGCGGGCTGGATCGTGTCGGCCAGCCATGCCTCGGCCTCAGCCAGGGCCGGGCAGGCCAGCGTCATCCGTTGCTTGAGCACGACCGAGCCCTTGCCGAGACGGGTAATCCGGTATGGCTGCAGCATGCCGCAGACGCCCGGGCCGGCGATCTCCTTCACCGGCGTCACGAATTCGGTGGTCTCCACCAGCCGCTTGGCGTTGCAGGCCTGTTCGGTCTGGTCGCGCCAAGGCTCACGGCTCTCGAACGGGCTGCGTCCACAGCCGGTGAGACCTGCGCCAATGAGGCCGAGAACGGAAAACGCGAGTACGCTACGCCACATATCGGAACAATGGGCAGCTTTTCGTAAAGCGTTCGTCAACGATGCAGAGCGATCGCACCCCTGTGGAGGAGTGTGGATGACGAAGGAGGCTGCGTCGCAGACAGCCGCAGGCGGCAGGTATGCGGCCCCTCGACCGCGCCCTCCGGCCACGCTATCGCAGCCTGACCGATGACCCCGCCGACGGCACCGATGCGTTCCTGGAAACAGGCTGTGGCCCGGGCCTTCGACGGGGCAGATCATTACGATGCCGCCGGAATCATCCAGGCGGAGGTCGCTGGACGGCTGGCGCAACGCATCGCCCTCCTGCCCCTCGCCCCATCGCCACGCATTCTCGAAATCGGCTGCGGCACCGCCTTCCTCACACAGGCCGTCCTCGCTCGTGTGAAGCCCGGCATGATGGTCGCCTCCGATCTGGCACCCGCCATGATCCGGCGGGGGCGTGAGCGCATGCAGCATCGGCCCGACCTGACCTTTCTCGTCATGGACGGCGAGCGGCCCTGCCTGGCGCCGGGCTTCGACCTGATCTGTTCGAGCCTGGCGGCGCAATGGTTCGAGGATCTGGAGGGCACGCTCGGCCGCCTTTCCGGTCTGCTGGCGCCCGGCGGGTTCCTCGCGGTGACGACTCTGGCGTCCGGCACATTCCGCGAATGGCACGAGGCGCATGAGGCCGTTGGCCATCGCCCCGCCACGCCGTCCTATCCGACGGCGGAAGCTCTGGCCCGGCTCCGGTTCGCCGGCTGCACGAGTAACTTGTTCCTGGAGCCGGTCGTCGAGAAGCACGCGGACGGCCGGGCCTTCCTCCGCTCGCTTCGCGCCATCGGGGCGGGAACGCCGGGCACCGTCCGTCCCCTCTCGCCCGGCGCATTGCGGACGGTCATCCGACAGTTCGAAAGGGGAGGGGCGGCGATCACCTACGAGGTCGCCACCTTGGAGATCCGGCGCGATCCCTGACATGGAAACGGCGGGGCTCTCGCCCCGCCGCACAGCGTTCCGGTCTTGGTGAAAGATCCGACCTACGAGGCCAGGAAGACGCTCGCGGTGCCGACGATCGTCCAGATCAGGCCGCCCGCGAAGGCACCGATCATGGCGTAGGAAAAGCCCTTCAGAACCATGTTCGTCCCTCTCGTCTCAAACGATCAGCAGCGGTTTCCGCCAGAGGTCTGACCGTATTGCTGGACCGGGAAGTTCTGCTGGTTGGCATTGCCTTCGGCGGCCGAGCTCATCGGGCAGCCCAGATAGGCGGGTGGGCGGCTGACCTCCCTGAGGGAGCCGGTCTCGGTGACGTCATAGGGCGAGAACGAGGTGTAGCGCGAGGGGCGCTCGAACGCCGTTGCAGAAGAGATCGAAGCAGCGCCAAGCACAAGAGCGGTAGCGACGGCGGCGATACGGTTCATCATGGCGTTTAATAAGTTCCTTTACAGTGCAGACCAGATATTTGGCCCGCTTCACTCTGTATGAAACTGATATAGGAAGTCTTTTTCCTTCATGACGTGTCACGGCACACGAACCATGCGGGATTAAGTGACGAGTCTGCCGATGGCATCGGGCCGGATACGATTCAGCGCGCGACGGCGTAGAGCCGGGGCCCGGAGGCCTCGCTCACCGTCCCGGCCGAGATCCAGTTGAGACCGCTCGCCCCGGAGCCGGCAAGGAGATCGCGAAAATCCTCCGAGATGGCGATCGGGAGGTCCACGGCCTTGGCCCGCGCCTCGATGCGCGCGAGGGTGTTCATCGCCGGGCCGAGCACGGTGAATTCCGCGCGATGACCGTCGTCGAAGACGCCGACGAGGACGTCGCCGGCATGCAGCGCGATGGTGACGCGCAACGAGGGAAGGCCTTTCTCCGCGAGGCGCCGGTTGAGGGCCGCCAGCCGCAGCTGGACCGCCTCGGCACAGGTGAAGGCCGCGCGCGCCTGCGCCTGGGGAGGGCCGACGAGGAACTGCGCCAGCACACCGTCGCCGATATATTTGTCGACGATGCCGCCGCGTTCCGTCACGGCCCGATGCGTCAGGGCGCGCATCTCCATGAGGACCTCCACAACCTGCTGGGGAGGCCGTGTCCGCGTCAGCGCCGAGAAGCCGCGGATGTCGAGGGCGAACAGGCAGGCATGACGCTCCTGGACCTCGCCCGGACCGCCGCCCTGCGCCAGATCCTCAGCGACGGCGGCCGGGACGAACCGGGTGAGAATCAGGCGCTCTCGCTCCAGCCGGAACGTCGCCGCCACCGCCCAGGTCAGCCGCCGCACACCGTCGAGGACCACGAGGCTGGCGACCATGAAGGTGAGAAGCCCCGGAACTTCCTCGTCGAGGGTGACGTGCGGTCCGAGATGATGGCTCTCTGGCGAGAGATAGACGAACAGGATGGCGCCGCCCCACCCCGCCGTCACCAGACCGGCGAAGAGGCAGGTGTGCCAGACGCGCATGGTGAGCGCGGTCTGCAGCAGGATCAGGAAGGCCGGGATCCGGCTGACCGCGGCGGCTGCCTCCTCCGTGTCGGCGGCGCCCAGAAACATGTGCTCGACGAGGACGTAGATCGCGACGCTGGCATTGAGGAGGGTCGAGCCCCAGCCGAGCCATCCTCGGCTCGGGCCCACGGGGATGCCGGTACCCGGTGCCGTTCGCAGGCTGAGCAGCGCCAGGAGAATCGAGGCCCCGGCATAGACGGACAGGACGATCCAGTGTCCCAGCCCGTGAATCGATCCGTCATAGGTCTGCGCGGTGACGAGCAGGACCAGGACGATGAGCAGCTGCAGGGCGAAGGACCGGCCGCTCGATGCCTGCTGCAAATGCATGATCGTCGGCGAACGCGACTCTTCCGCTCGAGTCCGGTCTCGATCCCCAAATCTCAATAGGATGTCTCCTCCTGCGCCATCGGCCGCCCCTCATGCCGGATGTCGTCCATGCAGGCCATCAGTGGAGATTGCCGCATGGCGGGCGCCGGCAGCCGCACCCTCGCTTCGCTGGAGGGCGTCCGGATCGCCCTATGTCGGGTCGGACGACGCTCCGTCGCCGCGCCGCAGGAGGAACACTCCCTGCGCGCCGAACAGGTTCCAGACCCACCACGGCATGGAGATCCGCATCGGCCGGCCGCGCGCGTCGAGCGCAGTGGCCTTCTCGATCTCGGCCCCCACGGTCCGGCATAGGCCGACGAAGTCGCGGATGGTGCAATGGTGGATGTTCTGGGTCTCGTACCATTCCTCCGGCATCAGCTCGGTCACCGGCATCCGGCCCCGGAAGGCCAGTTCCGAGCGGACCCGCCAATGGCCGAAATTCGGGAACGAGATCACCACCTGCCGGCCGATCCGCAGCAGGTGTTCCAAGACGATGCGCGGGTTGCGCGTCGCCTGGATGGTCTGGGACAGGACCACCACGTCGAAGGCGTCGTCGGGATAATTGGCGAGATCGGTGTCGGCGTCGCCCTGGATCACCGGCAGGCCGCGCGCGAGGCAGGCGTTGACGCCCTCGCGGGAGAGCTCGATGCCGCGCCCGTCGACGCCGCGCCGGTCGCGCAGCAGCGCCAGGAGCGTGCCGTCGCCGCAGCCGATATCGAGGACGCGGGCGCTGGGCGGCACGAGGCCGAGCACGACGAGGTGGTCGACGCGGGCGCCGTCGCTGCGTGGCAGCGTGTCGGTCGTGCTCCAGGGGGCGGGGGCCACGCGACTCACCGACGTCACAAGCCCCTCGCCCGGGCGGCGGCGTCGATGAAGCCCTTGGCGGCGTTGAACATCACCGGCTCGTCGAGGAGGAAGGCGTCGTGCCCCTTGTCGCTCTCGACCTCGACGAAGGCGACCGAGGCCGAGGCCGCGTTCAACGCATGCACGATGGCGCGGGAATCCGCCGTGGGAAACAGCCAATCGGAGGTGAAGGACATCACGCAGAACCGCGTCCTGGTGTTCCGGAATGCGTTGGCGAGCACCCCGCCATGATCGGCCGCGAGATCGAAGTAATCCATGGCGCGGGTCAGGTAGAGGTAGGCGTTGGCGTCGAACCGCTCGACGAAGCTCAGGCCCTGGTGGCGCAGGTAGCTCTCGATCTGGAAATCGGCGTTGAACGAGAAGGTCGGCGCGGACCCGCCCTGGAAGCGGCGGCCGAACTTGCGGTGCAGGGCCGGCTCAGAGAGATAGGTGATGTGGGCACCCATCCGCGCCACGCCGAGCCCCTTGGCGGGGCGCGTGCCGGCTTCGAGGTAACGTCCCTCCGCCCAGGCGGGGTCGGCCATGATCGCCTGACGGCCGACCTCGTGGAAGGCGATGTTCTGGGCCGAGTGGCGGGCGCCGGTGGCGATGGGAAGCGCCGAGAAAACCCGGTCCGGGTAGAGGGCCGCCCATTGCAGCACCTGCATGCCGCCCATGGATCCGCCGACGCAAAGGAACAGGTCGCGGATGCCGAGCCGGTCGAGGAGCATCGCCTGGCCCCGCACCATGTCGCGGATCGTCACCAGTGGAAAGTCGAGGCCGTAGGGCTTGCCCGTGGCGGGATCGGTGGAGGCCGGCCCCGTGGAGCCCATGCAGGAGCCGATCACGTTCGAGCAGATGACGAAGTAGCGATCGGTGTCCACGGGCTTGCCCGGTCCCACCAGCGTCTCCCACCAGCCGGGCTTTCCCGTCACCGGGTGGGTATGGGCGAAATGCTGGTCCCCGGTGAGCGCATGGCAGATGAGCACCGCGTTCGACCGGTCCGCGTTGAGGGTGCCGGCGGTCTGGTAGGCGATCCGGAACGGCGCGAGATCGACGCCGGCATCCATCGCCAGGGGTTCGTCGAGCCCGAACAGGGCCACCGGGCTTCGCGGGTCGCGGGAGAGCGGCGCATCCGACGGGATGCCCTCCGGCCGGGTATTGCCGTCGTCGGGCTTTGCGAGACTATCGAGCGACATGGTCATCAGGCGTCTTCGCGCGTCATTCGCCGATTTGCTTCCGCGGAGATGCGAAGAAACAGCCGGGTGCCGCTCCATCGACGTTTCGCGAAGGTCCATTCCCATCGGTGCCCGACGAAGCCGGGTAGCGATGGGCGTAATGTGCGTATGCACGGGCGTCAACGAAAGGGGCCGCGCGCGAGAAGGTCACAACCGGTGCTCTGGTCCTCGGGCTTCGGGAAACGTAGACACGATCGGCCGTCTCCCTCATGCGGGGTCGGCAAGATCCACACCCGATCCATACCCGCCGCCGGACGCGACAGCCCGCATGCGCTTCACCACGAGACCCGCACCGCCCCTCGACAACCTCGCCGAGCTGCGCGCCGAGATCGACCGGATCGACGCGGAGATGCATGCCCTGCTGATCCAGCGCGGCTCGATCATCGACCGGCTCATCGCGGTCAAGCGCACCTCGGCCAGCGGCTCGGCCTTCCGGCCCGGCCGCGAGGCCTCGATGATGCGGCGCGTGGCCGAGCGCCATCGCGGGCTTCTCCCCCTCGACACCGTGGAGGGGATATGGCGCGTCATCATCGCCACCTTCACCTGGGTCCAGGCCCCGTTCAGCGTTCATGCCGACGTGTCCGGCGGCGACGCACCGATGCGCGACTCGGCGCGATTCCATTTCGGATTCACGGTGCCCTACCGGCCGCATCCTACCTGCGCCGCGGTGGTCGAGGCCGTGGCCGCCTCTCGCGGCGATCTCGGCATCTTCCGCCTCGACCCCGAAGGTTCCGCACCGCCGAGCCCGGAGGCGCCGTGGTGGGAGGGCCTCGTCGGTGAAGGCCGGCCCAAGGTGATCGCACGCCTGCCCTTCATCGAGCGGCCGACCCATCCCGCCGGAACCCCGGTCTTCGTGGTGGCCAACCCCCTCGACGATCCGGCCGCGGCCCAGCGCGACTGGGTGCTCCACGCGGTCCGGCTGGAGAGCTGGACGCCCGAGAGCGCCCGCGCCGTGCAGGGCCTCTACGGCGAGGTGGTGGCGCGCGCCACGGCAGCGGACGGGCACTGCCTTCTTCTCGCCGTACCGGGCGGGGTCGGCGGCCGGCAATTACGCGAGGTTCTAGAACGGGCCGGTGCGAGCGTGGAAAGCCTCGACGAGATCGGCAGCCACGCCGCCCGGTTCCGGGTGTGACGCAGGGCAGGCGAGGGCCGGTTCTCTCGTCAAGGCGGACAAGCTGCGTTAGACGGGCAGACTGAACTCCAGCCGGCCCGCGCTCATGTCCTCCGCTCCCTCCGTGTCCCGTCCCGTCCCCCGCCCCGGCATCCTCGCCATCGAGGCCTATGTGCCCGGCAAGAGCGGCGCCCCCGGCGCGGTGAAGGTCCATAAGCTCTCCTCGAACGAGACGCCCCTCGGCCCGAGCCCGCTGGCCATCGAGGCGATGCGCGAAGAGGCGTTCCGCCTCGCCCTCTATCCGGACGGAAATTCCACACGCCTGCGCGAGGCCATCGCCTTCCGCTACGGGCTCGATCCCGCCCGCATCGTCTGCGGCGCCGGGTCGGACGAGCTCCTCTCCTTCCTCGCCTACGCCTATCTCTCGGAGGGCGACGAGGGGATCTTCACCGAGCACGGATTCCTGGTCTACCGCATTGCCATCCTGGCCGCCGGCGGCACGCCCGTGGTGGTGCCCGAGCGCGATCTTCACGCCGAAGTCGACGCGATCCTCGCCGCCGTCACGCCGCGCACGAAGATCGTCTACCTCGCCAATCCCAACAACCCGACCGGCACCTACCTGCCCTTCGCCGAAATCCGGCGCCTGCATGCGGGCCTACCGCCGAACGTCCTCCTCGTCCTCGACGGGGCCTATGCCGAGTACGTGCGGACGAACGATTACAGCGCCGGCCTCGAACTGGTCCTCGAATCCGAAAACGTGGTGATGACCCGCACCTTTTCGAAGATCCACGGCCTCGCGGCCCTGCGGATCGGCTGGATGGTGGGCCCGGCGGGGGTGATCGACGCGGTGAATCGCATTCGCGGCCCGTTCAACCTGTCGGGCAGCGCCATCGCGGCCGGGGCGGCGGCCATCGCCGACGAGGCGCATGTAGCGGCGGCGGTCGCTCATAACGAGACGTGGCTCGCCTGGATGACCGAGGTCGTGTCCTCGCTCGGCCTCGTGGTCACCCCGAGCGTCGCGAATTTCATCCTCGTCCATTTCCCCGACGAGCCGAATCGCAGCGCGGCGGAGGCCGATGCCTATCTCAGCGCACGCGGGGTGATCGTCCGACGGGTTACCTCCTACGGGCTGCCGGACGCGCTGCGCGTCACCATCGGCAGCGAAGAGGCGAACCGGGCCTTCGTCACGGTGCTCACCGCCTTCGTGAAGGATGGCATCCGTGCCTGAGGCGAACCCCGTCTGCGAACGCCTCGCCATCGTCGGCCTCGGCTTGATCGGCTCCTCTATCGCGCGAGGAGCACGGCAATACGGGCTGGCGCGGAGCATCGTCGCCATTGACCGCGACCCGGCCGTGATCGAGCGTGTGCGGGCCCTCGGCCTCGCCGACGAGGCGACGGGGGAGGCCGAAGCCATTGCCGGCGCAGACCTCGTCATCCTGTGCGTGCCGGTGGGGGCGGTGGGCGCCGTCGCCGAGGCGATGGCGCCGCATCTGAAACCCGGTGCCATCCTGTCCGATGTCGGTTCGGTGAAAGCCTCGGTGGTCGCCGCCGTCTCGCCCCATCTGCCGGAAGGCGTCCGTTTCGTGCCGGCCCATCCCGTGGCGGGCACCGAATATTCCGGACCCGATGCCGGCTTCTCGACCCTGTTCTCGGGCCGCTGGTGCATCCTCACCCCGCCGGAGGGCACCGACGAGGCCGCCACGGCGCAGGTCCAGGCCTTCTGGGAGGGGCTCGGTGCCATCGTCGAGAGCATGACGCCGGAGCATCACGACCTCGTCCTGGCCATCACCAGCCACGTGCCGCATCTCATCGCCTACAACATCGTCGGCACCGCCGCCGATCTGGAAGCCGTGACGCAATCGGAAGTCATCAAGTTCTCGGCCGGCGGGTTTCGCGACTTCACCCGCATCGCCGCCTCCGATCCGACCATGTGGCGGGACGTGTTCCTCACCAACAAGGACGCGGTGCTGGAGATGCTCGGCCGTTTCAACGAGGATCTCTCGGCCCTCGCCCGCGCCATCCGCTGGGGTGACGGGGACGCGCTGTTCGACCTGTTCACCCGCACCCGCGCCATCCGCCGGGGCATCGTCGCCCTCGGACAGGAGACGGCGGAAGCGGATTTCGGCCGCAGCCGCACCCTGCCGGAGCCAGCGAAGGACGAACCGGTCTCGGGGCGGTAGGGTTTCATCCGGCCGAGGAAACGCTGTCTGTCTCTCGCCCACCACCTCATCCCGAGGCGACGCAGCGAAGCGGAGGCCTCGACGGAGGGTTCCAGTTCGCGCAACGGGTTCTGGAAGCCTCCTTCGAGGCGGCTGTCGCCGCGCCTCAGGATGAGGTCGTGGGTGGGATGGTGACCTCATCCGCAGCAGGACGAATCCGTCTACCGGCCTCTCAGTACAGCGGCGGCACCTGGACATTGGGAATCGGGAACGGGCCGAGCATCAGGCGGCCATCGGCGAGCCGAAGGGGCGGCATAGCCTTGAGCGACGGATCTCCCGTCGCAGCAGACGCTGCGGCCGCTTCGGCGTCCTGGCGGCGACTTCCGCCACCGAGCAGCTTGCCGACCAAGCCTCCGATCAGAGCCCCCTTCTCCGCCCCGAAACGCTGGCCCATGATCTGACCGACCAGGGCCTCCACCCCGGCGGCGCGGATATCGATCTGGCCGGCCGGGCGGTGCTCGTCGTCGAGGGCGATCTTCCCTTGAGCTTGGAGGCGGCGATCTCCCTTCGCCAGGGAAAGCAGGGCGATGTCGAGGCTGCCGCCGGCCTGGCGCCAGGTTTCGAGCTCACGCGCGACCTGCCCGGTCCGGAAGGTGGTGGCCCGATTCACCGTGGCGTCGAGCGCCGCGTCGACGGGGGCGGTATTGCCGAGGAGGGGATCGAGGACCGGCACGTTCGCCTGGGTCAGCCGCAGGCTGGTATCGACGGCCCCCTCGGTGGCGAAACGGGCGGGTGTCGGCCGGGCGTGGAATTCGAGGTGCTTGGCCGTCACGTCGATGGGCTGCGGCGCGGCATTCTTCACGCTGACTTTCGGTCCATCCACCGCCAGGGAGGCCCGCGTGAACCCATCCGAGGTACCGTGGAAACTCGCCTCCAGCGAGGTCCAGGTGGCGTCGGCGACGAGGCCGTCCTGTTCCACGTGGAACGGCCCGCTCGCCTGCAGGATGCCCTGGCGCGGCTGGTAGACCTGCACCACCGCGGTCAACGGTCCGAGGGTGAAGCGGCTATCGGCCCGCGAGAAGGCGAGGGAGGCGCAGCGCAGTTCGATCCGGAAGGGATAGCCGGTGATCGAGCGATCGGCGCAGGTCCAGTTGCGCCCGGCCGAAGCCTCGCGGGCGATCCAGGCATCCATCTCGGAGCCGGCCTTGCCGCGAATCCAGAACCAGCCCGCGCTCCAGAGCAGGACCACGGCGAGGAGGAGGATGTAGGGTAGGAACAGGCCGGTCCGCGATGGCCGTTTCCTGGCCGTCAAATCCGGTGCCTGCGCCATCGTCAGCTCGCCTCGATCTCGAAGCCCCGTCGCCGTCGACAGGGGGTCCTTCGTGACAGAGCTTTGGCGGGTCTCAACGCGGCGAAAGCATGGCCGCCCGCCGATTCAGGCCGCGACGCCCATCATCTGATCCAGGGGATGGTCCACCTCAAGATCGGCCACGATCTCGCAGCGCTCGGCCTCATCCTCGGCGAGGCGGTGAACATGCATCTCGTTCGCACCGCCATGGCGCGCACGAGCGATCCAGTTACGGGTGAGCCGTTCGCGCGGGCTCGACCCCGCCGCAGTCACGGCGATGAGTTCGCCGATCCCGGCGGAATCCCGGCGCACGGCCATCACCACCGCCTCGCCCATGTCGTCGAGTTCGCGCTCGACCAATTCGTGGATGCCGACGACGTAGCGGCGCCCGGACCGTCCGCGCCAAGCGCTCAGCACCAGGGCAGGAGTTCCACGCAGGCTGGCCGCCGTCCTGAGACGTACTTCGCGCATCGGTGGGATCTCCGGATCAGAGGATGGGCGTCGGTGAAAGCCGTGTTCCGCGCCTTGCGGCACGAGAACGGAGACGGCTTTCTCGTTCGCCCTTTGTTCCAGAATAATCTTAACAATTTCCACCCGTCAAGAGTCGCGCTGTCGCTCTCTGCAGGGTGCCTCCGACCGGCTTATCCACAGCCTGTGGATAGACTGAGCGCTCACGCGGTCCTGGATTGTTCTGCGACGGCACCGGTCTCGGGCACGGCATGACCGCGTGCCGCCAGATCCGCCCGGCCGGACGCCAGGAGAGCATCGGAGGCGGCTTCGATCCGAGTCTGCATCTCCTCAAGGAACGCCGTGCGGTCCAGCCCGGGAGCGATGGGGGGGAGGAACTCGATCACCGTGGTGCCGGGGCGGCGGGTCAGCTGGCGGCGGGGCCAGTAGAGGCCGCTGTTGAGGGCGACGGGCAGGCAGGGCACGCCCAGGGCCGCGTACAGATGGGTGATGCCGAGCTTGTAGGCGGGGGGTGAACCCGGCGCCTTGCGGGTGCCCTCGGGGAAGATGATGAGCTGGCGTCCGTCGCGGATGGCGCGCGCCGCCGCCTCGTTCATGGCGGCCATGGCGCGGGTGCCCTTGGACCGGTCGATGGCGACCATGCCGGAGCGGGAAAGGAACCAGCCGAAGAGCGGGATCCAGAGCAGCTCGCGCTTGAGGATATAGGCGAAGTCCGGGAAGGCGGTGACGAGGGCCAGGGTCTCGAGGGCGGATTGATGCTTGGACGCCACCAGCAGCGCTCCGGGTGGGCGGTGGTGCAGCCCCCTGACCTCCACGCGTACACCCCCGACCACGCGCAACAGCCACAGGCTTACATGGGCCCAGAACCGGGCGACGCGGATGCAGGCCCGCTCCGAGACGAGGGCCGGCAGGCCGCCGATCGCGATGAGGGCGGTGGCGAGATAGAAGACGATGTTGAAGGCGATGGAGCGGAGGATGTGCATCGGAAACCCGGAATGATGCCCTTCCTGTAGCGCGCGCAGTCCCGCCGCACCATCCGCCGGGCCCGAACTGCCCTATTCGCCCTCGGCCAGGGTTCCGCGCTGGCGTGTATCGGCGGCCCCGGCCACGAATCCCTTTCCCATCATCACCGAATTGGCCGAGCCCGAACTCGACCCCACCCGCACCGCGTGCCCCTTCGCCCGGAGCAGAGCGAGGGTGTCCGGCGAGAGCCCGTCTTCGGCGAACAGCACGTCGGGGCGCCATTGGTGATGGATGCGCGGAGCGGTGACCGCCTCGGCGAGGTTCATACGGAAATCGATGACGTTGACGATCACCTGCAGCACCGTGGAGATGATGCGGCTGCCGCCCGGGCTCCCGGTGACGAGGACGAGGCGTCCGTCCCTGAGCACTATGGCCGGCGTCATCGAGGAAAGCGGCCGGGCCCCGGGCGCCACGGCATTGGCCGGGCCACCCACGAGGCCGTAGGCGTTGACGCTCCCGGTCTTGGCCGAGAAATCGTCCATCTCGTTGTTGAGGAGGACGCCGGTCCCTTCCGCCACGAGCCCGAACCCGTAGGAGAAGTTCAGGGTCGTGGTGGTGGAGACAGCGTTCCCGGCGCGGTCCACCACCGAGTAATGGGTAGTCTGGTCGGATTCGTAGGGCAGCGGGTCGCCCGCCTTCACCGCGTCGGCCGGGCGGGCGCGAGCGGGGTCGATGGCGGCGCGCAGGGTCTCGGCATAGGCCTTGGCGGTGAGGCCCCGCACCGGCACCTCCGAACGAGACGGGTCGCCGAGCCAGGTGGCCCGGTCGGCATAGGCCGGCTTCATCGCCTCGGCGAGGGTGTGGAGGGCCTGGGCGCTGCCCGCGCCCATCGAGGCCAGGTCGAACCCTTCGAGGATGTTCAAGATCTCGATGAGATGAACGCCGCCGGAACTCGGTGGCGACATCGAGACGATCTCGTAGCCGCGATAGCTGCCCCTCACCGGCTGGCGGATCACGGGCCGATAGGCGGCAAGGTCGCCCGGCGTCATCACCCCGCCGACATCTCTCGCCGCCGCCGCGATCCGCTCCGCGATCGGGCCGGTATGGAACGCATCGGGCCCCTGTTCGGCGATGGCCGTGAGGGTCCCGGCGAGATCGGGCTGGACCAGGGTCTCGCCCCGCTGGAGCGGTCGGCCGTCTCGGAAGAACACGGCTCGGCTCGAAGGCCACCTTCCGAGGCGGTCGGCGGCGCGGGACAACGAATCGGCGAGCCCGCCCTCCACGGGAATCCCGTCCCTGGCCAGCGCGCGGGCGGGAGCGATGAGATCGGCGAGGGTGAAGCGTCCCGACCCGTAGAGGCGGTGCGCCTCGGCCAATCCGCGCACGGAGCCCGGGACACCGACGGCCTTGCCGGTGCGGATGGATGCGCCGCGATCGGGCTGGCCGTCGGGCGCGAGGAACATGTCCGCCGTCGCCGCGGCGGGTGCCGTCTCACGAAAATCGATGGCTACGGTCTCGCCGGTCCCGGCGAGGCGAACCAGCATGAACCCGCCGCCTCCGAGATTGCCCGCCTGCGGCAGTGTCACCGCGAGGGCGAAGCCCACCGCCACGGCGGCATCCACGGCGTTGCCCCCGCCTTTGAGGATCGCGACACCGACGCGGGTCGCAAGGGCATCCTGCGAGGACACCATGCCGTGTGTCCCGAGAACGGGGAGGATGCGGGCATCGTCGGAAGGGATCGGGGGCAGTTCCGGGACCGCTTGCGCGAGGGCTGGTCCTGACAGGAGCGTGAGAAGCGCCAAGGCGAGGCTGAAGCGATGTCCGGTCATGCCCAATCCGTCATGCGAGGCTCTCCCACGGCATCCTGCGCCGATGCCCGTCGCAGCCAACGCAACGACAGCGGTGCCCGTTCAGGCCCCCACGGGCCGGTCGCGTATGGCGATCCAGCCATAGACCAGCCCGGCGGCCGCTCCGGCAAGGAAAAGCAGGGCCGTGACCCGTCCCTCAACGGCGAGGTTGTGGGCGGCGAGGGAGGCGGGCGCGCCCCGCATCAGCCACGGCACGAGGGCGGTGGCGAGCCCCGTGCCGACGGAATAGGCCGGAGCGCTGCGCAGGTTCATCGCCTCGCCGATGAGCGCCATGGCGAGGGGCGGCAGCACCAGCAGGACGAACCCGGCGCGGGCGATACCGGCGGCCAGGAGGAGGAGTGCGTCGGGTCCGATCCCGGAGGCGAGGTCGGTCATCCCCTGCAGGAAGCCGAACAGGCCGAGCCGGGTCAGCGCCTCGCTGGAGACCGGATCGAACAGGATGGCGACGACGAGCACCAGGGCCCCGCAGGGAATGGCCAGACACAGGGCGAGAGACGCCCAGATCAGGCGGCCAACGAGCCGCATGGGACGCGCTCAGCCTTCGTCGTCATCGGCCCCGGCATAGACGCCCTCGGCGCCGATCCCGTCTTCCAGCATCATCCGGGCGCGAGCGCGCAGCTTCTCGGTCTCGCTCTTGAGCTGGCCGCAGGCGGCGAGGATGTCTCGGCCGCGCGGCGTCCGAACCGGCGACGCGTAGCCGGCTTCATAGACGATTTCGGAGAATTGCTCGATCCGCTCCCAGTCGGAGCATTCGTAGATGCTGCCGGGCCAGGGATTGAACGGGATCAGGTTGATCTTGGCCGGGATGCCCTTGAGCAGCCGCACCAGTTCGCGCGCATCCGCATCGGAATCGTTGACGCCCTTGAGCATCACGTATTCGAAGGTGATGCGGCGGGCATTGTTGAGGCCGGGATAATTGCGGCAGGCCGCAAGCAGTTCGGCCAGGGGATACTTCCGGTTCAGCGGCACCAGCGTGTCGCGCAGGTCGTCCCGCACCGCGTGGAGCGAGATCGCCAGCATGGCATGCGCCTCGACTCCGAGCCGCTGCATCTGCGGCACCACGCCGGAGGTGGAGACGGTGATACGCCGACGGGAAAGGCCGAGGCCTTCCTGGTCCGACATGACACCCACGGAATCGATCACGTTGTCGATGTTGTAGAGGGGCTCGCCCATGCCCATGAAGACGATGTTGGTGACGGCGCGGCGGGTCTCGTCCTCCCCAGCGGCCACCGGGTTCTGGCCGACCCAGTCGTTCAGCCGGTCGCGGGCCACGACCACCTGGGCGGTGATCTCGGCGGCGGTCAGGTTGCGCACCAGACGCTGCGTGCCGGTGTGACAGAAGCTGCAGGTGAGGGTGCAACCGACCTGGGACGAGACGCAGAGCGTGCCACGACCCCGGCCGGGAATGTAGACGCACTCGATCTCGGCGCCGCGATTGTGGTCGTGCTTGCCGGTGGGTGCCATGCGCAGCAGCCACTTGCGGGTGCCGTCGCGGGAAATCTGCTCGGTGACGACCTCGGGCCGCTCCAAGGTGTAGGCGCGCGCCAGATCGGCCTTGAGCCCCTTGCCGACATTGGTCATCTGGTCGAAGTCGGTGGCGCCGCGCGCGTTGAGCCAGTGCCAGAGCTGGCCCGAGCGCATGCGCTGCTCGCGCTCCGACACGCCGATGGCGGCAAGGCGACCCTTCAATTCCTCGCGGGTGAGGCCGATGAGGGACGAGCGGCCCGGCGGAACGGCGTCCGGCTGGAACTCGGGAAGCTTCTCGATTGCGGCCACGACGTTGACGTCGCGACCGGCGGTGTCGAACGACGCCGTCGCCATGGATCTCTAACCTTCGGACTTGGAACGAATCCGATATAGGCGATCCCGCACCGGAACGCGAATGCGTCCCGATGCGTGGACGGAATGGCGGGGTCTATTGAGCCGGTTTGGGCTCGGCCGGAGGCTTCGCCTCGGCGGGTGGGGTGGCTGTGCCCATGGGAAGCAGCACGTTCTTCACGACATTGCCCTCGGGGCCGTATTCGCCGGCGACCGCCAGGCAGGCCTGCTCCCGGTTCAGCTGCATCTGATTCGACATCAGCGCGAAGATCGTCTGGACCTTGTTGCCGAAGGGTCCACGTGGGCCGACATCGGCGGCGCTGACATTCTGCTTCTGGAGCAGGGCATCGAATTGTTCGACGCCGATCTGGTAGCCGCAGACATTCGCGGCGGCGAAGATATAGGCAGCGAATTCCAGGGCACGGGGCGGAGGCGCGTTGCGGATCTGGGCCTGCGCAAGGGTCGGTGCGAGCAGGCCGGCCGCAAGGCACAGGGTGAGAACGGGTTTCAGGCGCATGGACGGCGTTTCCTCGGAAGCATTCTTGAGGCGGCGCGGATTCTTACGTTCCGCTTATGCTGCCCGTCCGAGATAGACCGCCGGGCCGTCCTGTCAAAGCGACCGTTTCACCGCGTCAACCGAGCGACCAATCGATGGGGGAAAGGCCCCGGCTCGCCAGCCAGGCATTGGCCTCGTCGAAGGGCCGCGTGCCCGGGAAATCCCGCAATCGGTTGAGCGGCGAGGGATGTCCGGTCTCGATGACCCCGCATCGTTCGCGGTCGATGAGGGCCGCCCGCGCGCGGGCCTGTGCGCCCCAGAGCAGGAAGATCGCGGAGGTCGGGCGGGCAGAGACCGCCGTCACGGCCTCATCGGTGAGGGCGGACCAGCCATAGCGCAGATGCGCACCGGATTTGCCGGCCTCCACAGTGAGAGCGGAGTTCAGGAGCAGCACGCCCCTTCTGGCCCAGGGGGTGAGGTCTCCGCTTATCGGCGGGCCCGGCAGTTCGGCGAGGATCACCTTGAGAGAGGCCGGAAGCCGGCGGGGACCGACATAGGAAAAGGCGAGGCCGTTGGCATCGCCCGGCGTCGGATAGGGGTCCTGCCCGAGGATCACGGCCTTCACCGACTCCAGCGGCGTCAGGGTGAGGGCACGGAAGACCGCATCGGGGGAAGGCAGGACCGTCGCTCCCTCGGCGATCCGGCGATCGACCCGCGCGCAGACGGCATCCGCCGCTCCACCGGAAAAGAACGGCAGCGTCAGCCAGGACGAGCCCGAGGCGCGGAACTCGTGGAGGGCCAGGCTCAGCGGGCCGTGCGCCGTCACCGGATCACGATCCGGCCGTCCTCGGGAACGGAGAGGGGAGCATGCCGGGCGATATAGGCCATGACTTCGTTGGCCACGAGCTTGCCGTCCGTGGCGCCGATCAGGGTGCGCCCGTCCGCGAGGAGGCCGTAGCCGTTGCCGCCATCGTAGAGGAAGTTGTTGGAGGCCACCGTATAGGTCCGCGTCTCGTCGAGGGGCTGTCCGTCCACCAGGATGGACTGAATCCGGTGTCCCGCATTCGCCCCCGGATCCACCGTGACGACGAGACCCGAGACCTGCGGGAAACGACCCGCCGGGCGGCCGAGATCGGCAAGGGCCGATTCCAGCAGGGTCCGCACCTGGGCGCCCGTCAGCGAGACCAGAACCGTGGTGTTGCCGAAGGGAAGCTCGGTGAGGATGTCGCGCCGGGTCAGCACGGTACCGGCCGGATAAAGCCGGTTGCCGCGAATGCCGCCGCCATTGGTGAGGGCGATCTCCGCCCCCGTCGCCGCCCGGAGCGCATCGCCGACGAGGTTGCCGAAGCTGCCTTCGCGGAGGCGCACGGTCGAGATGCGGCTGTCGAGGGGCGTGCTGATCGTCCCCACCGGCACATCGAGTTCCTTCGCCAGCCGGGCCTCGAGCCGCTGTGTCAGGGCGAGGGTCTCGGGATCGGGGGTGATGTCGGCGGTGTCATGGATGCGGAAGGTCGGGTGCCAGGACAGGGTCCGGGCCTTGCCCGCTCCTTTCACCGTTACGGCGACGTCGATGGCGGTGACGTAGCGGGCGTCGAAGCTCGACTCCGCCAGCAGGCTGCGCCCGTCATACTGCACGATGAGGTCGTGGTCGTGGCCAGAGAGCAGAATGTCGACGATCCGTGCCGCCACGATCGCCTCGTCGGTGATCCGCGCCGTATGGCAGATGCCCACGATGAGCTCGGCCCCTTCGTCGCGAAGGGCCTGGGCCGCCGCACGCAACGTCTCGATCTCGGGACCGAAGACGAGGTCGCCGGATTGCGATTTCTCCGGCGTGCTGGCGAGGGCGATGCCGACGATGCCGACCCGGATCCCGCCGAGCGTCACGATCATCCGGTCGCGGATCCCCTTGAGCGGCTTGCCGTCCGCACCGCGTAGATTGGCCGCGAAGACCGGAAAGGCCGCCTCGCCCATGCGCTGGGCGAAGGTCGTGGGGCCGAAATCGAATTCGTGGTTGCCCGGAACGAAGACATCCGGCGGCGCGATGTTCAGGAGTTCGACGATATGCGCGCCGCGGTCGAACCCCGACATCAGCGAGGGGGACAGGGTGTCGCCGGCATGGGCGTAGAGCATCGGCACGCCGCGCGCCCGCTCGGCCTTCACCACAGCGTTGAGGCGGGCGAAACCGCCACGGCCCTCGACCTCGGACATCAGGTAGATGTCGTTGACGAGGAGGAGCGTGAAGGTCGGTTCGATCGCCCCAGCACGGGCTGGCGCGGCCAAGCCTGCCGCGAGACCGGCCCCGAGACCGAGGCTCAGGGTCTGACGACGGGTAGGACGTGGCATCGCGACAGGTCTCCGAGGGGCCGGGCGGCGGAGTTTCCACCCGAAATCCAGTGTGGACGCGATCGATGAAGCCGATGCAACAACGGGGCACCGGTTCCGGCATCAGGCCGGAACGCCGAACTCAGCGAGAGGCGAAACCGTCGCGCACCGCCTTGGCGTTGCGGCGGATCATCGGCCAGATCCAGGCGCCTGACACCAGATAGGCGGCGGCCGGCATCGGCTTCAGATCGACGGCCAGGCGCTGGGCGAGGCCGGGATTGGCGAGTTCGCCCACCGGGGCGTCGGTCTTCACGTAGACGACCGTCGTGTCCTCGCGCCAATATTCGGGATGGGGGACGAGGCCGGCCCGACGGGCGAGAAGGTCGAAGGTCTCCCGGACGTAGCCGTGGACATGGGCGAAGTGGAAACGCTCGTGCGGCGGCTTGCCGGTGGCGGCCATGTTCGGCACGGCAGCATAGAGCACCCCGTCGGGCTTCAGCCAGCGCGACAGGCGCTCCATCACCACGGCCGGATCGCGCAGGTGCTCGAGCACGTGATGCGTCGAGATCACGTCGAAATGCCCGGGCGGAAAACGCTCGTCGCTGGCATCGTCGAGAACCTCGACCTTGTGGTGCTGGCGGGCATAGGCGGCGTAGTCCCGGCCGGGCTCGATGCCGACCGCCTCGCAGCCCCGGGCGCGGACGGCGGCCAGGAATTCGCCCGAACCCGAACCGAAATCGAGCACCCGGGCGCCGGGCTTCAGCTTCGGCGCCAGCAGGTCGGCGCGGAAGGTCGCTTCGCGGGCCGAGCGGTTGAGGTGGTGGCGCGGCGGCCCGCCGGCGAAGGCGAGCTGGTAATCCGCCCGGTAGGCATGGGCGTAGTAATGCGCCAATTCGTCCGGCGTCGGCATCGGGTCGGTGCGAATCAGCCCGCATTGCGCGCAGGCGATGGATTTCAGGGTCTTCAGCCGCCGGTCGGTCTCCGCCACCGTCACGGTCTCGCCCGATCCGCACAGATTGCAGACCGTCGGCGCCCCCTTATAGGGGTAGCCGGTGAACGGCATGAAGTGGTTGAAGAAGTACCGGGGAGACGGCATGTCGCGCCTTCATTGACGAGATGGTCGCTGGCAGGTCTCGTGCTCTAGATAGATATGCCGTCTGGTACAACTGTGCCGGAATGGCGTCATTCAGATAACCGCGCCTCACGTCGGCGCTTCGGAAACCCGATGAACGAACGCGTCGAACCGACGTCCCTCAAGGACATCAAGCCGTTGCAGACCAGCTCCTCCGCGACCGCCAGCCTGCCCTCCGACCATCCGCCCGTGCGCTGGGGCCGGGTCGGCGTGCTTCTGATGAATCTCGGCACGCCGGAGGGCACGAGCTATTGGCCCATGCGCCGCTACCTCAAGGAGTTTCTGTCCGACCGGCGCGTCATTGAGGTGCCGCGCCTGATCTGGTGGCCCATCCTGAACCTCATCATCCTCACGAAGCGTCCCGGCCCGAAGGGGCGCGATTATGCCAGCGTGTGGAACAACGAGCGCAACGAGGGTCCGCTCAAGACCATCACCCGTGGGCAGTCCGAGCGGCTGCAGGCAGCGATGGGTGATTCCGTCGTGGTCGACTGGGCGATGCGCTACGGCAAGCCGGAAGTGTCCCTGCGCATCCAGGCGCTCCTCGACCAGGGCTGCGACCGCATCCTGCTGGTGCCGCTCTACCCGCAATATGCCGCCGCCACCTCGGCTACCGCCTGCGACCAGGCCTTCAAGGCGCTGATGCAGATGCGCTGGCAGCCGACCGTCCGGGTCTCGGCGCCGTATCACGACGACCCCGTCTATATCGAGGCCATGGCCACCTCGATCCGCGAGGGATTGGCCAAGCTCGATTTCGAGCCGGAGGTGATCCTCACCTCGTTCCACGGCGTGCCGAAGAGCTATCTTCTCAAGGGCGATCCCTACCATTGCCAATGCGTGAAGACCGGGCGGCTGATCCGCGAGGCCCTGGGCTTCTCGACGGAACGGATGCGCACGACCTTCCAGTCGCGCTTCGGCAACGAGGAATGGCTCAAGCCCTATACCGACGAGACCGTGCAGACCCTCGCCAAATCCGGTGTGAAGCGCATGGCCATCGTGGCGCCGGGCTTCACCGCCGACTGCCTCGAGACCCTGGAGGAGCTCGACGGTGAGAACCGCCATTATTTCGAGGACAATGGCGGCGAGCGCTTCGCCTACATCCCCTGCCTCAACGACAGCGACCTCGGGATGAAGGTGATCGAGAACGTGGTCCGCCGCGAATTGCAGGGCTGGATCTGAGACGCCGACACCGCCCGCATGGGAGGTCGGCGGACTTCCCGCTCCGTGGGTGGTCGCCAAGTCCGGATGCGGTTGATAAAGGACGCGGCATCAGACGGCGGGTGAACCATGACGAGACCGGAGGCAGTCGATCCGATCGACACCGTGCGAGCGGATGAGGGAACGCGGCTCCTCGCGCATTTCTCGCACGGAGGCTACGGCCCGGTGACGCCCGCCGTGCTGCAGCCGGTGGAGCCGTTCCTCGAACTCTCCGGCGAGGATATCCGCCGGCGGATCTTCGTGACGCAGGACGCATCGGGCGCGGAACTGTGCCTGCGGCCGGAATTCACCATTCCGGTCTGCCGCCAGCATCTGGCGCGGGGCGTCGGGACGACCGCCGATTACAGCTATCTCGGCCCGGTCTTCCGGCTCGGCTCCGGCGAGGCGGAGGAGTTCCTCCAGGCGGGCATCGAATCCATCGGCCGCACCGACATCCCGGCGGCGGATGCGGAGGTACTCGGCCTCGCCCTCGAAGGCCTCGACCTGCTCGGAGCCGGTGAGGTCTCGGTAAGGCTCGGCGACATGGGCGTCATCGACGCGCTGCTCGATGGGCTCAACGTGCCGCCGGCCGCCAAGCGGCGGACGTTGCGAGCGCTGGCAGCCGGCCGTTCCCTGGACGACGTCACCACCGTGGCGACCGTGGAAGACCCGCATGCCGGCCTCCTGGCGGCGATCCAGGGCCAGGATCCGAAGGGCGTGCGCGCCTTCGTCGAGGACGTTCTGTCCATCGCCGGCATCTCCCGCGTGGGCGGACGCAGCGCCGGCGAGATCGCGGAACGCTTCCTCGCCAAGGCCTCGGCGCGGGCTAATGGCGGCGCCGGGCTCAACACTGAGAACCGCGCCATCGTCGAGCGCTACCGCGCCATCTCGGGCGATCCGGATCAGGCCGCCAACTCCATGCGCGAGCTCGCCGCCTCGGCGGGCGTCACTTACGCGCCGCTGGAAGCCGCCCTCTCCTTGTTCGAGGAGCGGACCGGCTTCATGGCCGCGCGCGGTCTCG
This sequence comes from Methylobacterium sp. CM6241, assembly GCF_054817845.1. NCBI lineage: Bacteria > Pseudomonadati > Pseudomonadota > Alphaproteobacteria > Hyphomicrobiales > Methylobacteriaceae > Methylobacterium > Methylobacterium sp. CM6241. Next base: position 993,348 of record NZ_CM139246.1, on the reverse strand, counting down.
ACGTGGAGCGGTTCCGGTTTTCGGGCAGCTTCGCCCGCAACCTCGATTATTATACCGGCTTCATCTTCGAGGTGACGCGAGGGCAGGGCGCCGCCCCCCTCGTCGGCGGCGGCCGCTATGACGGCCTGCTCCAGCATCTGGGCAGCCCCACGCCGATCCCGGCCGTGGGCTGCGCCGTCTGGCTGTCCCGTGTCCTCACGTCGGAAGGATCGTCCCGTGGCTGAGACCGTTCCGACTCCCCAGGCTTCGCAAGGCCCGGCCGAGGGCCCCCTCGTCCTCGCCGTGCCCTCGAAAGGGCGCCTGCAGGAGAACGCTTCCGCCTTCTTCGCCCGGGCGGGGCTGAAACTCGCCCAAGGGGCGGGGGCGCGCGACTATCGCGGCAAGCTCGTCGGCGTACCGGATGTGGAGGTGCGCTACCTCTCGGCTTCCGAGATCGCCAACCAGCTCGCCAGCGGCAGCGCCCATCTCGGCGTCACCGGCGAGGATCTGATCCGCGAGAGCCTTCCCGATGCGCGGGGCCAGGTCGAGTTGCTGACGCCGCTCGGCTTCGGCCAGGCCACCGTCGTCGTCGCGGTGCCGCAGGCCTGGATCGACGTCCGCGCCATGACCGATCTCGATGAGGTCGCGGCCGAACTCCGCATCCGCCACGGGCGCCGCCTGCGCATCGCCACGAAATACGTGAACCTGACCCGGCGGTTCTTCGCCGAGCACGGGGTCGCCGATTACCGCATCGTCGAGAGCCTCGGTGCCACGGAAGGCGCGCCTGCTTCGGGCTCGGCGGAAATCATCGTCGACATCACCACCACGGGGGCGACGCTCGCCGCCAACGCCCTCAAGATCCTCGACGACGGCATCATCCTGCGTTCGGAGGCCAATCTCGTCGCCTCGCTGACGGCGCCCTGGGGCCAGAGCCAGAAGAAGGCATTGCGCACCGTGCTCGGCCGGATCGCGGCGGAGGAGCGCGCGCGCCTCACCCGCGAGATCCGGGCGGCGATGCCGGCCGACGGCGATCTCGATCTCGCCGGGATCAGCGCCCTGCACGATGCCCAGCTGCCCTACGGCATGCCGGAGAACCGGAGCGCCGAGATCGTGCTCCACTGCCCGGTGGACGCCACGTTCGACCTCGTGGACGATCTCGTGAAATCCGGAGCGAGCGCGGTCAGCGTCAGGCGGATCGACTACGCCTTCGGCCCGGACAACCCATTGATCGACCGGCTGCTCACGCGGCTGGGCTGAACCTCTGTGGGGCCTGCTTCCTACAGCGGCCCCTGCTTGGCGAATTCCGAGAAGACGCCGCGCAGGGTCTTCAGGCGCGCCTCGTAGGCCTTGGTCAGGCAGGCGACGTCCGCTGCGCAGCTGCGCCGTTCCTGCAGCCAAGCCTCCTGGTCGTCGCGCAGCTTGGCGTTTCCGCCCATGGGCAGGAGCCCGCGCAGGATCTCGAACCGGACCGCCATCTCCACGTCGAGATCGTTGAGGGGAAGATGGCCGCAGATCGCCTTTTCGTCGGGCGTCTCCGCCTTCTCGCACGGAAAGCTCGCGGCCTCGGCACCGGATGCGGCCAGCATCATGACCGCGGCAAGGCCCCATGCTCTGTAACGAGGATGCGATGCGATCATGATCAGAATCCCGGCTTGACGATGACGAGGATGACGATGGCCACCATGAGGAGCGTCGGGACCTCGTTGACCATCCGGTAGAAGCGGTGGGTCCGCGCGTTCCGGTCTGCGGCGAAATCCTTGACCATCCGCGAGAACCAGCCGTGGCAGCCGCTCATGGCGAGGACCAGGGCGAACTTCGCCTGCATCCAACCCGACGCGTAGAACCCGCTCTGCCAGACGAGGAACAGGCCGAGCAGCCAGGTGACGATCATGGCCGGGTTCATGATCGCCTTCATCAGGCGCCGTTCCATGACCTTGAACGTCTCGGACTGGGCCGAGGAGGCCGGCCCCTCGGGCAGGGACGCGTGGTAGACGAAGAGGCGCGGCAGGTAGAGCAGCCCCGCCATCCAGGAGATGACGGCGATGACGTGGATCGCCTTGATCCAGGGATAGAGCGTGTCGGCCATGGTCAGGCCGTCAGCGCCGCAATCTGGCGAGCATCCGCTCCACATGGGCGATCGGCGTCTGCGGGGTGATGCCGTGGCCGAGGTTGAAGATGTGCGGCAGTCCCTCCGTCGCCTCGAGCACCCCGTCCACGGCCGCGTCGAGGGCCTCACCGCCCTCGATCAGCGTTTCGGGGTGGATGTTGCCCTGGGTCACGGTGCGCGGCGCCACGGCACCGCGCAGGGCCTTCAGATCGACGCTCCAATCGACGCCGACGGCGTCCGCCCCGGTCTCCGCCATCACGCGGGCATGGCCTTCCAGGCCCGAGCCCCGGGCGAAGACGATGATCTTCGCCCCCGGCACGCGGGCCCTGACCCCGTCGACGATGCGGGCGATGGGGGAAAAGCTCCAATGTTCTAGGGCGTCCGCCGTCGCCCCGGGAGCGCGGGGCAGCGAACCGGCATGGGATTCGAAGATCTGGACCGCATCGGCACCGGCTTCGAGCTGGCGCGACAGGTACTCGATCTGCACCGAGACCAAGCGGTCGATGAGCGCTTCCACCAGGGCGGTCTCGGTATCGGCGAGCGCGCGGGCGGGAGCGAGGTCGGGCGTGCCGCGTCCGCCGATCATGTAGCTCGCCACCGTCCAGGGACCGCCACAGAACCCGAGAAGCGTCGTCTCGGCCGGCAACTCGGAGCGAAGGCGCCGGACGGTCTCGAAGACCGGCTCCAAATGCTGGAAGATGCTCGGATCGTCGGCCTGTTTCAGGCGGGCGAATTCGTCCCGGCCGTGGACCGGATCGAGACGCGGGCCTTCCCCTTCGACGAAGCGGACATTCTGCCCGAGGGCGTCCGGCACGACGAGGATGTCGGAGAACAGGATCGCCGCGTCGAAGCCGAACCGTCGGATCGGCTGCAGGGTCACTTCGGTGGCGAAGTCCGGATTGTAGCAGAGGTCGAGGAAGGAGCCGGCCCTGGCCCTGACCTCGCGATATTCCGGAAGGTAGCGCCCGGCCTGCCGCATCATCCAGGCGGGAGGAATCCGGGACGGCTTGCCGTCGAGAACCTGAAGCAGCGCACGATCGGTGCCGTCACGTCGAGTCATGCGCGTATCCGCCCGGTCCATCTTGATGGGGGGAGACCCTCCCCCTTGGAACAGAGCTATGACGTCCCGGCCCCTTCTCGGGAAGATCTTTTGCCGAGGGACGTTGTTTTACCGCAGGACGTCCCCGCTTCTCCCATGCCCACTTCCGAAAGCCCTGTTCCCTGCGAGAGCCTCTGGGGTGGCCGAAAATCCCTGTCCCCGTCCCGTCTATCTAATAAGAAAAGAGAGATTCGAGGACTCTGTTTTTTCTTTTAGACGGGGGATGACGGGACCGCGAACTTGTCCACACCCCATCCCCGCCGCACCGCCGTTAACGGGGCTTTAACGGGTTCGCGCTAACTTTCGAGAACGGGAAGTCTAATCAGCGACTTGCGCGCCGTGATGGGTCCCCCGTGCCCGAACCCTCCCTGAATCTCCCAAACCGGGATCGGGACGAGGGTCGTTGGTCTGCATGTTGACGTGAGAGTCGACAACGCGGGGGAAGGTTCCGCCCCCGGCCCGGACAGGGGTGCTTTATCCCCACCTGTCGACTCCGGCCTTCAGGTGTGGTGGATAACCCGGAGATCCCTCGAGCCCGTCCGCCGGCCTGGGATGGGAATTTCCGATGAGTCGCAGCTACTTCCACCTCCATCTCGTGTCGGATTCCACCGGTGAGACTCTCATCAATGTGGGTCGCGCCGCCGCCGCCCAGTATGAAGGCGTCTCGGCCATCGAGCATGTCTATCCGCTGGTGCGATCCTCGGCCCAGCTCGAACGGGTGATTTCCGAGATCGAGGCGGCGCCGGGCCTCGTTCTCTACACGCTCGTCGGGCACGACCTGACCGAGCGTCTGGAAGCGGCCTGTCGCGAGACCGGCTCGCCCTGCCTATCCGTGCTTCAGCCGGTCCACGCCCTGCTCCAATCCTATCTCGGTGCGGAGACGACGGCGCGGCCCGGGGCGCAGCACATGCTGAACGCCGAATATTTCAAGCGCATCGACGCGATGAACTTCACCCTCGCGCATGACGACGGTAACCTGCCCTTCGACATCGACGAGTCCGACGTGATCCTCGTGGGCGTCAGCCGCACCTCGAAGACCCCGACGGCGATCTATCTGGCCAATCGTGGGCTGAAAACCGCGAATTTCCCGCTCGTGCCCGGCATGCCGGTGCCGCCCAATCTCGAGAACGCCCGCAAGCCCCTCGTGGTCGGCCTTCTCGCGTCTCCTGAGCGGATCGTGCAGATTCGTCAGAACCGTCTGCTGAGCCTGAAGGCGGACGACACCTCTCTCTATGTCGATCGCGACGCCGTCGCCGACGAGATCGCCGCTTGCCGCAAACTCTGCAGCCGACATCGCTGGCCGACCATCGACGTCACGAGGCGGTCCATCGAGGAGACCGCCGCCGCGATCCTCGATCTCCATCGCGAGCACCGGCTCAAGTTCATCGTGGCGTGAAACGCGAAGCGAGTTCCGTCATGACCCATCTCTGGCTTCCCGAACGTCCATTGGTTCTTGCCTCCGGCTCGCCGACGCGCAGGCATCTCCTGGAAGCGGCCGGACTCGATGTGGAAGTCGTGATCCCGAATGTCGACGAGCGAGGCATCGAGGCCGATTCAGGCCCCCTCGCCCCCGCCGATCTCGCTTGCCGACTGGCCCTGGCCAAGGCACGGGCGGTCGCGGAAAAGGCCCGCGACAGGATCGTCCTGGCCGCGGATCAGGTTCTCGCCTGCGACGGGGAGGTGTTCCACAAATCCGCCTCCCTCGACGCGGCGAAACATCAGCTGAGCCGGCTATCCAACAGGATGCACTCCCTGCATTCCGCTGCCGCCCTGATCGTACCGGGACGGGAGCCGGACGTGATGCATGACGAGGCCCGTCTGACCATGCGGGATCTGAGCGCGGTCGCCATCGACACCTATCTGGCGATTGCCGGGCATGACCGCGTCACCGGCACGGTAGGGGGATACCAGCTGGAAGGCCTCGGCATCCATCTGTTCGCGGAAATCGAAGGCGCCCATCCCACGATCCTCGGCCTGCCGCTAACCGGATTGCTCGACCGGTTGCGCTGCCATGGCTGCCTTGCCTTCTGATCCCGAACGCCCCGCGAGACCCATTCATGATCAAAGCCTTCGTCGTCGGTCATCCGATCGCCCATTCCCGGTCGCCGATGATCCACGGACACTGGCTCTCGACCCTCGGGCTCGATGGGTCCTACGAGCGGATCGACGTGGCGCCGGAGGATTTTGGGGCCTTCCTGCGCGGCCTGAAGGCTGCCGGGTTCGCCGGCGGAAACGTGACTTTGCCACATAAGGAAGCCGCCTTCGCCGGGGCCGAGGTGCTGACGGCGTCCGCCCGGCGGATCGGCGCGGTCAACACGCTCTCCTTCGACGGCCAGGGTCGTCTCGTCGGCGACAACACGGACGCCGTCGGCTTCACCGCCCATCTCGACGAGACCCTTGGGGCGGATTGGCTCCGTGCGGATGCCGGCGATGTCGTCATCCTCGGAGCGGGAGGGGCGGCACGGGCCGTCGTCGCGGGCCTCCTCGACCGGCCGGCGAGCCGCATCCTCGTGGCCAACCGCACGCGCTCGCGGGCCGAGGCCATCGTAGAACTCGACCCGTCCCGCGTGGAGGCCATCGACTGGGATGGGCTCGACGATGCCCTCCGCCGCGCGCGGCTTCTCGTCAACACCACCTCACTCGGCATGACCGGAAAGCCGCCCCTCGACATCGTTCTCGATCGTTTGCCGGCTGAATGTGCCGTGGCCGATATCGTCTATTCGCCCCTGGAGACGCAGCTTCTCGCAGCAGCTGCGGCACGAGGGCATCGCGTGGTCGACGGGCTCGGCATGCTGCTGCATCAGGCGGTTCCCGGTTTCGAGCGCTGGTTCGGGACCCGCCCCGTGGTGACGCCGGAGCTGCGTGCCCTGATCGTCGCCGATCTGGTCGCGAAGCGATGACCCAGCCGTTCATTCTCGGCCTCACCGGCTCCATCGGCATGGGGAAATCGACCACGGCCGCCATGTTCGCCCGGCGCGGCATTCCGATCCACGACGCGGATGCAGCGGTGCGGCGCCTCTACGCCGCGGGTGGAGCCGGCGCCCGCCTCATCGCCGACCTGTTCCCTGACGCCATCGCGGAGGACGGCTCCGTCGACCGCGCGTGCCTGCGGGACCATGTGCTCGGCCGGCCCGATTCTCTCGCCCGGCTGGAAGCCGCGATTCATCCCCTCGTCCGCGCGGAGGAGCAGCGATTCCTCGACGAGCATGCCGACGGCTCCCTGGTGATCCTCGACATCCCCCTCCTGTTCGAGACCGGCGGCGAGGGCAGATGCGATGCGGTTCTGGTGGTGACGGCGGATCCTGAGATTCAGCGGCAGCGTGTGCTGGCGCGCCCCGGCATGTCCGAGGCGGCTTTTGCCGCGATCCTCGCCAAGCAGATGCCCGATTCCGATAAGCGCGCCCGTGCCGACTTCCTCATCGATACCGGGCTTGGCCTTGCTGGCGCCGAAAATCAGGTCGACGCTCTCATCGAACGGCTCGTCGGCGCAGGCCAAGCCTGACCGACCGCTTCGTTTCTCCTCGAATGGACCGCACCATGCTCCGTGAGATCGTCCTCGACACCGAAACCACCGGTACGGATGCCAAGAACGGGGACCGGCTGATCGAGATCGGCTGCGTCGAACTGATCAACCATATCCAGACGGGTGTGACCTTCCACCGTTACGTCAATCCGACACGGCCGGTCTCGCAGGGTGCGTTCGGCGTCCACGGTCTCTCCGACGCGTTTCTGGCCGACAAACCCGTCTTCTCGGCGATCGTGGACGATTTCGTCGCCTTCTGCGGCGATTCCCCCCTCGTGATCCACAACGCGCCCTTCGATGTGGGCTTCCTCAACATGGAGTTCGCCCGGCTCGGCGAAGGCGGGCCGCCGCAGATCGATCTGGGGGCGGTGGTCGACACGCTGCAGATGGCGCGGCGCAAGCATACCGGCGCTTCCAACAGCCTCGACGCGCTTTGCGTCCGTTATGGGATCGATACGACGCGGCGCACCAAACACGGTGCGCTTCTCGACGCTCAGATCCTGGCCGAGGTCTATATCGAGCTGCTGGGCGGCAAGCAGACAAGCCTTGGCCTGGCGATGGTCGAGGCCGCCGAACCGATCCAGATCGTCGCCTCCGGCGACGGTCCCGTCGCCACGGGGCCGCGCCGATTGCGCAACCGCTTGAACCCCTTGGACGTTAGCCAGCATGCTGCGTTCGTCTCATCTCTCAGTGCAAGCCCGATCTGGCGCGACTATGTCAGCGAGAGCGAAGGCGAGTAAATATCGCCTAGGTGCAATGCAATAAAACACATATTGCATTGCAACAGAACCAGCTTACATCTTTGCACAACGAGTCGGCGCGGAGGCGAATCGAGCCCATCGTCGATGCCGGATCAGCTTTTATCCTGCATCGATCAGATCCGCTGGCCGCTCGTCGACACACATGTCCAGCACCCAAGAAAGCGATCATGCGATGGCTGATCACCCGAACCGGACACAGGCACGTCTGGCCGATCTCGTCGAAGCCACCAAGCTGACGGGGGCGGGCCGCTTGCAAGAAGCGTCCGATCTCATCCAGCGCGGCCTGTTCGGGAGCCAGGGCGCCAGCCATTCCGGTCAGACGGCGGAATCCGCAACCTCCACGCATTCGGCAGGTGGGATCGCGGAAGGTCTGCACGATCAGTTTCGTGGGGCCCTGGATCAGGTCGCGCGGAAATTCGGCCTGTCGTCGCCATCCGGCGCGGTCGCTCAAGGCGCGACTGCGACTGCTCCGGCGACGTCCGGCTTCATGGGGTTCGATCCCGCGACGCTGTTCCGAGACGGAAACGTTCCGTCTCTCACCACGGGAGAGGGAACTTTCACCGCGCATTCCTTCGCCAACGAAGCGGGTGCGCGCGACTACAAGCTCTACATTCCCAGCCGTACGGTCACCCATCCTCCCCTGGTCGTGATGCTGCATGGCTGCACCCAGTCGCCGGACGATTTCGCTACCGGAACCGGCATGAACCTCCTTGCCGAGCAGGAAGGGTTCCTCGTCGCCTATCCAGGCCAGAGCACGAGGGACCATGGCCAGCGCTGTTGGAACTGGTACCAGCCCGGCGATCAGGCACGGGGCCTGGGCGAGGCCGAGATCATCGCTGGCCTTACCCGTGAGGTGATGCAAAACCACGATGTCGATCCGCGCAGGGTCTACATCGCTGGCCTCTCCGCCGGTGGCGCGGCCGCTGCCAACGTGGCCTTGGCCTATCCCGATCTCTACGCCGCTGTCGGCGTGCATTCCGGCCTCGCGGCAGGATGCGCTGGCGACGTCTCCTCGGCGCTCACGACGATGCGTCTCGGGCCTTCGGGAGCCGCCATCCTCCAGGAAGGGACGCCCCGCGTACCGACCATCATGGTTCACGGCGAGAACGACAGCACCGTCCACCCGCGCAATGGCGAGCAGGTCCTGCTCCAGGCCGGCGTCGATGCGCTCACGCCTTCCGTCTCGGACGGCGTGAGTCCGGGCGGGCTCTCCTTTATCCGCACGCGTTATGCCGACGAGACCGATCGTGTGGTGGTGGAAAGCTGGGTCGTGCGCGGCCTCAACCATGCCTGGTCGGGGGGCGACCCGTCGGGCAGCTACACCGACCGTCGGGGACCCGATGCGTCACGGGCGATGGTCGATTTTTTCATGGCCCACCGCCTCGACCGACCGCGCCAGTGAATCGCTGTCAGACCGCCACGTTGTCGATGAGTCGCGTCGAGCCGAGATAGGCGGCGACCAGAATCCTGGTCGCTCCCGTGGCGTGTTCCACCGGGGCCAGCGTGTCGGCATCGCACACGCTGAGATACTGGATCGTGCTGAACCCGGCCTCGATCAGCCGATCGGTCGAGGCGGAGACGAGGGGGGACGCGGCGTTCCCCGCCCGTAATCCTTCGGCGATGATCGACAGCTCGCGGTGCAGAAGAGGGGCGATCCGTCGCTCCTGTGCATCGAGGTAGCGGTTGCGGGAGGAGAGGGCGAGGCCGTCCTCCTCTCGCAATGTCGGGACGCCGCCGATGGCGACGGGGATGTCGAGGTCACGCACCGCGCGGCGGATGACCTGCAATTGCTGGAAATCCTTCTCGCCGAACAGGGCGGTATCGGGCTGGACCTGGTTGACGAGCTTCGTCACCACCGTGGCGACGCCGGAGAAATGGCCCGGACGAAACGCGCCGCACAATCCCTCGCTGATGCCCGCCACCGTGAGGCTGGTGGAGAAATCCGTCGGGTACATCGTCTCCACGGTGGGACAGTAGGCGGCATCGACGCCCGCCTCCGACAGGAGCGCGAGATCGGCCTCGGTATCGCGCGGATAGCGCGAGAAATCCTCGCTCGGCCCGAACTGCGTCGGGTTGACGAAGATGCTGACCACGACCCGCTCCCCCAGTTCCCGCGCCCGGGTCACGAGGGAGAGGTGGCCCTGGTGCAGGGCACCCATGGTGGGCACGAAGACGACACGGTCGCCCGCCGCTTTCCAGGCGCGGATGCAGGCCCGCATGGGGTCCACCGCGTCGAACCGGACCGGGGTGACGGGCGAGGCTTGGCTGCTCATCGGGGCTCTTCGGCGGGACTTTATGAGGGGTGTGGATCGTGCCTCGACTATCCCAGATCCATGCCGGAACGCCAGATGGCGCCGTTGGGCGACGTCAGTTGCAATAGGGCAGCAACGACCTGCCGAACGGATCGTCGACGCCCAGTGCCGGCTTGAAGCCGTAATAGCTCGGTTTTCCGAGCCCGTAGGTCGATCCGACATAGCTCGGATCGTCCGGCGCGTCGGTGGGAATGGGCACGCTTCTCGGGATACAGGCGACCCGTCGGGGTCTCGCACGCTCCCGTCGGGGCGTGCTGTCCTCGTCCGCGCGCGGGAAGTAACGCGGCGGCGGCTCGGCTCCCGGAACAGGGCGGTTGGCCTCCACACCGTAGGGGGTGGACCAGCGCTCCCGCGCGTCTGCGGCCCGGGCCGGGCCGTCCAAGACGGACGCGACGAAACTTGCCGCGATCAGCACCCTCGCGGCATGGCCTCCTGCTGTCTCGCGCCCTCGGCTCATGTCATCCCGCTGCGTGCTCCCGTCGCCGGAAGCCCTGTCGATGGGCGTTCACCGCCCAACTCCCCGTCCTTGGACGAGGCTCGAAATTCTCAGAACAGGGTGAACGAAACGTTACCGTCGCAGAGCCCGACCATCGAGATCCGCCAAAGGGTTGACCGGCTCGGCGGAAGGCCTGTCGATCTTGAACGGCTTCGACAGGTTGCCGGCTAATAGAGCCAGGTCCGGCGTCGCTTCCTCGGTTCGGCCATAGAGCGAGGCGTCGAGGGCGGCCAGTGCCTCGGAGATGACCGGATTGGAGCGCCAGAGCCGCGCGAGTTCGGGTTCGCGCTCGAAGACCGGGCCGAGGGCAGCGCGGAAACCCGGCCCATCACCGGCTTCCGCGTGGCGTGCGAGTTCGCGACGCGTCGCACGGTCGAGGCGCAGGGTCCGAGAGCGCCTCGGAACGCCAAAGCCGATGAGGGCGAGGCCGAACCCGAAAGCTCCCACGGCCGCAGCCGCAACGACCATCGGCGAGGCCGGAGCGACGGGTTTGGCGTCCTCGTCCCGGTCGGGCAGGCCGCCGCCGATCTGGCGGGCCGGGATTTCCGCTTCCCGCAAGGTCCGCGAGACGGTGTCGAACCAGGGAATGGTGATGGCATCGAGCGGGACGATCTCGGTGACGGCAGGGCGCACGTCCCATTGATAGGTCGCCCGCGCCACCGGACCAGTCGGGGTGATGATCGTCTCGCGGGTCACGGGGCCGGCGAAGGTGAGGATACCGCGTGTGCGCATGACCGGCCTTGGCGGCAGCCCTTCGGCCACCAGCCCCTGCGCCTCCAGGGTGACGATGCGCCTCGTGGTCTCGCCGATCTTCACCGTTTCGGGATCGGGGCTCCAGGAATCCGTGATCGTGACGTCCCGCGCCGGTAGCCACCACGGCTCCTTTACGTCGGGGCCGCCCACCGGCTTCGTCCAGGTGGCGACGGGCAGCGAGACCGGTACGGAGGGAACGTCCACCACCTTGCGGGTTCCGCCATCGTTGATGGTGAGGCGGTGGATGAACGGGTCGATGGTGAAGTCGCCCGGATGGTGCGGGAAAATCGCGATGGTGCGGTCGAAGGCCACCGCCACCTGTCCGTCCGGCAGGCGTGTCTTCGACCAGGTGTCCCGGCCGAGCTGGGTCCAGCTGAAATTCGCCAGCGACGGCTGGACGACCTCCTCCAGCAGGATCGCCTGCCGGTAGACGCCGCGAATGTGGAGCAGCACCATTTCCCGCGAGAACGGCGCAGCGTTACCGTTGAGCTCCGGCGTCACCGTCAGGGTGAGGTCGCCGGGAGCGATTTCGGCCTGTGCGGGAGCGGCGAGGAATAGGAACGCGCCGAGCATGAGGATGCCACGCCGTCCGTGATCCCTCCCCCCTCTGCGGGGGAGGGTGGCCCGCGAAGCGGGTCGGGAGAGGGGAGCGCCAGTTCCGGAGAGGTCGTCCCCTCTCCCGCCTGCTCCGCAGGCACCCTCCCCCGCAGAGGGGGGAGGGTTGGTATCCGGGCGATACACTCCGCTTACCATGGGTTGCTTCCTGCCGGGACCGCCGTGCCCGCTTCCACACGCACCGCTTGCTCGGCTTTCAGGCGCAGCTTGAGATACCGGCCCGGATCGTCAGGCAGGGTCTGGAGCCAGAGGCGGTCGGGGCGGATTTCGTGCGCCTCGAAACTCTTCGTCACGCGCCGCGCCTCCCGCTCCGGGGCGGCGGCGACCATGGCGGAACCGGCGCCCGTGCGTCCACGACCGGCGGCATCGCTGGCCGAGCCTCTCGCTTCACCTTTGCCGGAATCCACCGATTGCTGCTCGGCCTTGCCGCGCCGCGCCACCTTGCTGTTGCCCGGCGTCGAGGAGGAGGTGCCTCCCTCCTTATTGCCGGCCAGTCCCTCACCGACGGAGGAGGCCTTCATGTCGTCGTTGGGATCCTGATTCGAGGTTTTGTTGTAGCGCGAGCCCACGGTCGCGGTGGCATTGGCGAGGCCGCCGCCCTTGCCCGGATCGCCCGGCCCCTCGGCCACGAGGCGGGCGACGAGGGAACGATTGGCCTGCGCATCCGCATCGCGTGGATTGTATTGCAGGGCGACGTCGTAGGCGTCGATGGCGCCCTGGTAATCGCCCGAGCGCGCGAGCGCATTGGCGAGATTGTAAGCGTTGCGCCGGCTGCCATTCCGGAAGATCGCGATGGCCTCCTCGTAGCGCCCCGCCTCGTAGAGCGCGGGCCCGCGCCAAGCCGGATCGGCAAGGATGGTGGCGGCGGCGTTGGGCAGGCCGAGGCTCATCAGGCTGCGACCGAGCGTCGTGCGCGGCTCCGAAACCAGGGTGAGGCCGAGAATGCCGGCCCCCGCCAGCGTGATGCCGGCGATCCTGGCCCAGCCGGTCCAATGCCGGGGCAAGTAACGGGCGAAGGGAAGACGATCGGGCAAGGAGAGGCGCGCGGTGCTCATCAGGCGCTCCTGCGGAACAAGGCGAGGGCAGGAAGCAGGGCGAGGAGGATCAGCCAGCGTCCCAGATCGGCGAAGGCGAGCACGGTGTAGCCGCCCGCCGCCAGATGTTGCGCCGTGCTGGCCCCCACCACATCGAGGAGGGCGGCCGGCCTGTCGAGATCGACGGTGAGGCCGTTGCCCGTGCCGGTCACCCGGTCGAGGGCCGCCCGGTCCGGCTTGGGCGATCCCGCCGGCAGGGAATTGGTGGCCGGAACGAACACGGCATGGAGGTGCCATCCCTTGTTCCGGATCGCAGTGGCCTCGCGCATGGCGGCATCGCCGATCCCGTCGCCATCGGTGACGAGGACCACGTCGCCGGCGATGACGCCGGCCTCCTCCAGGGTCCGGCGCGCGATGGCGAGGCCGCGCTCGGGATGGGTGCCGCGATCGGGCACGGTGTCGCCGTCGAGGGCGAACAGGACGAGGCTCAGGGCGTCGCGATCCGTGGTCGGTGGGGCGGCGAGATAGGCGTCGCCGGCATAGACCACCACGGCGACGCTGCGGGTGCCCGCCGCCTGGGCCACGCTGTCGGCGATCTGGCGGACCTCCTTGAGGTGGCCGCCCTCGGCCACGGAGCGCGAGAGATCGATGACGACCACCGTCGCATCGAGGTTGCGGAAGGTCGCTGCGTCCGGGCGCTCGATGGCCGGTCCCGTGAGGGCGATGGCGATGAGACCGGCCGCGATGGCGGCGGCGAGGTTGGCCTGGCGCCGCCCACCGAGGACGGCTCCGCGCGTCTCGAGGAAGGCCATCAGGCCGGGATCGACCGCCTTCGCCCAATCACCCAGCGGGGCCGAGCGCCAGGCCGCGCGCAGGGCGAGGATGAGGATGACGGGAATCGCCAGGAGCCACCAGGGCCGCAGGATGGCGAGGGAGAGAAGGTCGCTCATGCCTTGCGCCTCGCCACCAGCAGGCCCGCCGCACAGAGCAGGGCGAGGCCGGCGGGCCAGGGCCACAGGTCCTGCCGCAGGGGGACCGGGGGAGCCTTGGCCCGACCCCCTTCGATGGCATCGATCGAATCCGCCATGGCGATGAGGTCGTCGGTGGTCTTCACCCGGAAGAAGGTGCCCCCGGTGAGAGTCGAGATGTCCCGCAAGGTCTCGGCATCGACCACATCCTGCTCGCCGTCGGCATTGGACATGTCACGGGGGCCGAGCGCGATGGTGTGGACCTTGACGCCGAGCTCCTTGGCCAAAGCCGCCACGTCGCGCGGCGTGGTCTGGCCGGCATTGTTGGCCCCGTCCGTCATCAGCACCACCACCTTCGATGTGGCCTGCGGGATATCGGACGCCTCGCCGGAGGTGGCCGGCACCAGCCGCTTGAGGGCGAGGCCGAGACCGTCGCCGATGCCGGTGGAGCGGCCAACGAGGCCGATCGTCGCCTCGTCGAGGGCGCGCGCCACGGTATTGGTGTCGAAGCTCGGGCTCGCGGCGACGTAGGATTCGTTGGCGAAGATCACGAGGCCGATCCGGTCCCCGGCCCGGCGGCGGATGAAGTCGGTGCCCACCCGCTTCACCGCGGTGAGCCGCGTCACGGTCTCGCCGTCGATGGCGAAGTCGCGCCGCTCCATGCTGCCGGACAGGTCCATCACCAGCATGATCTCGCGACCCGAGGCCGGAAGCGCGGTGGCGGGCAGGACGAGGCGGGGGCCGGCGAGCGCCGCCACCAAGGCGGCCCACAGGGTCCAGATCAGGAGCGAGCGCCCGCGCCCGCGCGCCGCCACGCCGTCCCCCCGGGCGGAGCCCATCACGACGGTGGCCGGAACGCGCAGGGCGCCGCTCGATCCCATCCGTTCGGGCGGCAGCAGCCGGGCCGCGAGAAAGGGCAGCGGCAGGAGCAGCAGCGCCAGGGGCGCGGCGAGATCGAAGGCCGAGAGGAAAGCGGTGAACCAGGCTGGCATCGGCTCAGGCCCTGATCCGCGCGAAAAGACGGCTGAGTTCGGAATCCAGGGTCTCGACGTCTGCCGGGGAGAAGCGCCGGTACAGGCCCTCCGTCACGACCCTGCCTGCGCCCTTGCTGAAGACATCCGTGGCGAAGAGGCGGTCGAGGGTGGCCGCCCAGTCGCGTCCCTGGGTCGAGGCGGCCTCGTCGCCGGCGAGCGTCCGGGCGAGGCGCCGCAACAGGCGGGCCTGCGCGATGAGGCGTGCGTCCGGAGCGAGTGTGCGCGTCTCGGCGAGGCCGCGCAGGGCCGAGGCCCGCACCGAAGCGTTCGACCGCGCCCGCATCAGCCTGACGAGGCCGACGAGAAGGGCCGCGACGAAGCCCAGCGCGATGGCCAGCACCACCTCGCCCTGCGCGCCGCTGCCCGCATCGGCCGGGAGGTGCAGGCCGCGCAGCTGGGTGAGATCGGTGGGGGAGCTAAGCGGGTTCACGCGCTACAGCACCGCATCGAGACGTTCCATCAGCGGAGCATAGGCCTCTGGACCCGCCTCGGCATCGAGGCGCAAACCTTCGATGCCGCGCCGCGCATAGGCGATGAGTCGGTCGTCGGGCACGCCGTCCGTATTGGCGGCGGAGCGCCCGACCTGAACCGTGCCGCGCTGCCCGTCCGGCGTGGCGAACGGAAAGAACCCCGCCGGCTTCCTACGCTCGAACGCATCGCTGACGAGGACGAGGCGGATCGACAGGCGCTCGGCCAGCACGGTGAGCAGGTGGTCGAATTCAGGCCCCGGCGCGTCCAGCGCGCTGCCGATGACGAGATGGCCGCCGGACGGAAGCAGGCTCGCCGCTACGGTGAGGCTGCGGTCGAGGGGGGGATCCTGCATGTCCGAGGCGGCGAGCGCCTGGGCATGGGCCATGGCAAGGGCACCCGTCACCGCCGTCATGGCCCGCTCGCCGCCGCCGGGACGGACCACCACCGGCTCCCCCGAGGACGCGGCCACGAGACCGATGCGGCCACCATCGCCGACGATGCGCCAGCCGAGCAGCACCAGGGCTTCGGCCGCGGCCACCGAGCGCAGGGCGCGACGCGTGCCGAACAGCATGGAAGGGCGGAAATCCGCCAGTAGCACCACGGCGCGGTCGCGCTCGTCATGGTGGGTCCGCACGTGGAGGATGCCGGTGCGGGCGGTGGCGTTGCGGTCGATATGGCGGCGGTCGTCGCCCTCGGACCAGAGCCGCACGTCGTCGGGCTCCGATCCGCGTCCACGCCGGCGGGTGACGATGCCACCGGGAAGGCCCGCCAGGGTGCGGGTGGCCGGCGAGACGCCGCGTCGGGCGAGGTGGCGTAGCCCCATCAGGGCCTCGCCCGAGAGGTGGATACCGGGGCCGTGCGCGGAGCCCGTGGTCGGGCCGGAGGGGGACGCCATGACTGTGCTACCCGACCATTCCGCCTTCAGAGCGCCCGGACCCGCTGGACGAGGCCCGTGATGATGCCCCGCGCCGTCTGTCCCTCGGCTGCTGCGCGCCAGGTGAGCCCGATCCGGTGCGCCAGGGCGTCGGCGGCGAGATCCGAGATATCCTCCGGGATCACGTGGTCGCGGCCGCGCAGATAGGCCCGCGCCTTGCCGGCGAGCATCAGCGCCAGCGTCCCGCGCGGGGAGGCCGGGTGCTCGATCGAGGCGCGGAGATCCGGGGCCGCCTTGTCGGTGCGGGTGCCGGCCACGAGTCGCACCAGATAGTCCTTGAGGGCCGACGAGACGTGGACGTTGAGGGCCGCCGCGCGGGCGGCGCGGATCTCCGCCACTGTGAGCTTCACCGGCATCGCCTCGGCATGGTGGTTCAGTTCGCCCTCGACGAGGTCGAGGATGCGGCGCTCGGAGGCTTCGTCGGGCATCTCCACCACCACATGGAGGAGGAAGCGGTCGAGCTGTGCCTCCGGTAGCGGGAAGGTGCCCGCATGCTCGATGGGATTCTGGGTCGCTACCACCATGAACGGGTCGGGCAGGACATGGGTATGGCCGGCGACCGTGATCTGTCCCTCTGCCATGGATTCCAGCAGCGCCGACTGCACCTTGGGCGGGGCGCGGTTCACCTCGTCCACGAGGATGAGGGAGTGGAACAGCGGACCGGGCAGGAACTCGAAATCCCCGGCATCCTGGCGCCAGACGGTGGTGCCGGTGAGATCGGCCGGCATCAGGTCGGGCGTGCATTGGATGCGGGCGAAGCTGCCGTCGAGCCCGTCCGACAGGCGTTTGACCGCGCGCGTCTTGGCGAGGCCGGGCGCGCCCTCGATGAGGAGATGGCCACCGGCGAGAAGCCCGATGAGCAGACGCTCCACGAGGGTTTCGGCGCCGATGAGTCCGTGGCTCAGGCCATCCCGCAAAGCGAGGATGCGTGCGCGAAGCGCCTCGTCGGCGGCTGGCGCCGCCGAGGTAGCGGGACGCATGGCCAGTGTCGCGTCGCTCATGAGCGCGCGTCGGCCGGAGCCGCCCGCAGGGCTGCCGCAACGGATAAGCGGGGCATGATCGTGGCAGGGCCGGCGTACAGCACCATGCGCGTCTCCTCGGGCGGATTCTTAAGAGATCCCTATATCGATCGGGTTTGCATGCAGCGGAGCACCGGCGTCAATCCCGTGGGACGTTTCCCGTGAAACACGAGGGTGAGATCGGGCAGAATGCCCGACCACCGGGATTTCATGAAGTCGAATGCATGCAGAGCGGATTTCTCTGCCGATCCCGAGGATCTAAGCCGGAATTCGGCGTTATGTCGCATCCTGCGAGACGTCGGTGGAAACCGAGGGCCGACCTCCCGGTTTCCGTGCCAACCCAGCGAGCAGACTGGAGCAGACCATGAATACAGACCTCTTCCCCGGCTTCAGCGCGGACTGGATCGACATTCCGGAGGGCCGTTTCTTCGCCCGCAGCGGCGGTCGTGAGGATGCACCTCCCGTCATCTTCCTTCATGGATTTCCGCAGACTCATGCCTGCTGGCACCGCATCGCGCCGGCTTTGGCCGAGACCCATCGCGTGGTGTGCCTCGATCTGAAAGGCTACGGCTGGTCGGAAGCGCCCAAAGGTGACCCCCACCACGAGGCCTATTCCAAGCGCCGCATGGGTCGCGACGTGGTGGCGATCATGGAGCGGCTCGGCCATGTCCGCTTCGCACTCGTGGGTCACGATCGCGGCGCGCGGGTGGGCTACCGACTCGCCCTCGACGAGCCGGGCCGGATCGAGCGCCTCGCCCTTCTCGATATCCTGCCCACCCTCGTTCAGTGGGAGCGGATCGAAACCGATCCCGACGTGTCGTCGCATTGGGCATCCCTGGCCCGGCCGGCCCCCGGTCCGGAGGAGGAGATCGGCCGCGATCCGGTCGCCTATTTCGAAGGCCTCCTTCGGCAATGGAGCAATGCCCGGAGCCTCGACCCCTTCGCCCCGGAAGCCTTGCGCCTCTATCGCGAGAACTGGAACGTGCCCGAGCGCATCCACGCCTTCTGCGAGGATTACCGCGCTGGCGCGACCCGCGACCGCGAGGCCGACCTCGACGACCTCGCGGCAGGAAAGACCCTCTCCTGCCCGACGCTGATCCTCACCGGCGACGGCTATCTCGACCATTCTCACGAGACCCCGCTGGCGGCGTGGCAGCGGACCTTCGCGCCGAAGGCCGAGGCCGTTGACATCACATCGGGGCATTTCCTCGCGGAGGAGAATGCCCCCGAGACGCTCAAGGCCCTGCGGGCCTTCCTCGGTGGCTGACGCGCGAAGCGTCACCGTTTCGTCATGGGCGGGCGACATGCAGCGCCCATGACTGCGCTCCTCGCTTCGCCACTGCCGGAATTCGTGAATTCCGCCGTCAGTCTCATCGTCGCTTTCGTGCTCGGCACGATGATCGGGGCCGAACGGCAATATCGCCAGCGTACGGCGGGCCTGCGCACCAATGTGCTGGTGGCGGTGGGGGCGGCGGCCTTCGTCGATCTCGGCATGCGCCTCGAAGGCACGCGCGGCGCGGTGAGCACGGTCGCTTACGTTATCTCCGGCGTCGGTTTCCTCGGGGCCGGCGTCATCATGAAGGAGGGCATGAACGTGCGTGGCCTCAACACCGCGGCCACGCTCTGGTGCTCGGCGGCGGTAGGAGCCTTCGCCGGGGCCGACTTCCCCCTGGAGGCCTGTTTCGTCACGGCGGCAATCCTGTCCGGCAACACCCTGCTGCGGCCCCTCGTCAACGCCATCAACCGCGTCCCCATCGATGAGAGCCAGACCGAGGCCACCTACGAGGTCCAGGTCACGGTGCCGGCCGAGCATGCCGGCCCCGCCCGCGACCTTCTCGTGGAACGGCTGGAGGCGGCGCATTACCCGGTCGGCGGCACCGAGGTGGTGGAACGCGGCGAGGAGACGGTGGAGGTGGTGGCGACCCTGGTGGCGACGGCGGTGGAGTCCGCCGAACTCGACGCGGTGGTGGCCGGGCTGGAGCGCGACGAGCGGATCAGCCATGCCACCTGGTCGGTCCAGACCGCCGATTGAGCGCGTCCGCCGCCATTGCCGCCGTGAGGAAAAGACCAACCTAGGCCCGTGATGCCGGGCCTCGCCCCGGCGATGGAGGACCCCAACCATGGCCGGAACACGCAGGAACGCATTGATCGTTGGGGCCTCCCGCGGCCTGGGCCTCGGATTGGTGGAGACGTTCCTCGCGCGAGGCTGGGCGGTCACCGCCACCCAGCGCTCGCCCTCCGCCGAATTGGCGGCTTTGGCCTCCGACGCGCTCGGCATCGAGACCGCCGATATCGATGATGACGCGGCGGTTGCCACTCTCCACGACCGACTTGCTCACCAACGCTACGACCTGATCTTCGTGGTGGCCGGCGTGGCGACCCAGGCGCACGATCCTACCCATGACGTCCCGCGCGAGGTCGCCGCGCATGTCTACCTCACCAATGCCATCAGCCCGATCCGCTTCGCCGAACGGTTTCGCGATCGGCTGGCGGGCAACGGTCTCATCGCTTTCATGAGCTCCGTCCTCGGCAGCGTCGCCCTCAACGAGAGTGGCGGATGGGAGACCTACCGCGCGAGCAAGGCGGCGTTGAACACGTTGGCGATCAGCTTCGAGATCCGTCACCGCGACGAAGGGTTCGGCGTGGTCCTTCTCCATCCCGGCTGGGTCCGCACGGAGATGGGTGGCGAGGAGGCGGATCTCGACGTGGCGACGAGCGTCGCCGGTCTGGCCGACGTCATCGAGAATCGGCTCGGCAAACCCGGTATCGCCTATCTCGACTATACCGGCGCGACCTTGGCCTGGTAGGCGGTCAGCGCCGCCCGTCGAGGGGACGGCCGCGCCGTTCCACCACGACGGGCGGGCGGGTACGACGCTCGACGATGACGGTGCGCGGCGCCCGGCTCGGGCTGCCGGCGGTGAGGATGCGCTCGGAGATCTTCTCGGGCTTCTGCTTCCCGGCGGCGAGCACGTGCGGGCGCACCTCGTCGAGGGGAAGTCCGATCAGGCCAGCGGCAATCTCGACCTGCTGTTCGAGATCGTCCGCGAGATCCTGCGCGGCAGCGACCGCCTCGGGGATCGTGGGCGGTTCGCGCCGCACGCGGATCGGGGGCAGGTCTTGGAAGGATTTCGGCGTCTTCTTCACGACTCGGCCCACGCTCGACATGAGCCGAGGATAGCGCGACAGGGGCTCCGGTGCATTGCACCATTTTAACGATGCACCCACGCGTTTCGCGCATTCCCCATCGTTGGAGTCGGAATTTCCGCCAGATCGAGGCCGGGATGCCATTTCCCTATTCGATTGCCTGAGCGAATGCCCATCGGAGGAGCAAAAGACGCGTCATTATGACGCATATTCCAGTGGCTCCGTTGGGGCCTCGCTCGATGCGTTGCGCGCCGTCAGGCTCCCGTCGATACTGCGCCCATCATGTCTCCCATCACCGATCTCACCGATTCCAGGCTGGTCCCGGCCCGCCCCGACCTCGCCGATCTCCGCCTTCGCGGCCGGATCGACGCCGACCGCTATGTAGCCGGGCAGCCCGGCCGGCTCATCGTGGCATCCGCGCCCTTGCGGCGGCGACCGAGTCTCGACGCCGGCATCGAGACCGAAGCGGTCATGGGCGATCCCCTGACCCTCTACGACACGAGCGACGGCTTCACCTTCGTACAGTTCGAAACCGACGGCTATGTCGGCTACCTACCGGCGGAATCCTGCGCCCCGGGCGTCCCGTCCCCGACCCATCGGGTGACGGCCATTCGGACCTTCCTCTATCCGGCCGCCAACATGAAACGGCCACCACTCGGGCACGTGAGCCTCGGTGCAGGGCTCGGCGTCACCGGGCGGGAGGGTGAGTTCCTGCGCTTGGCGGAGGACTCTTACGTCTTCGCCGATCATTGCGTCCCGGTCGGCACAGTGGAGTCCGACCCTGCCGCAACCGCCGAGCGTCTCGTGGGCACGCCCTATCTGTGGGGAGGTCGCACCAGTCTCGGGCTCGATTGCTCGGGCCTCGTCCAACTTTGCCTCGCCATGGCGGGCATTCCGTCTCCCCGCGACGCGGATCAGCAGGAAGCGGCTCTCGGCACGGCGCTGCCCCAGCACCTCGACGGCTTGGTCCGGGGCGATCTCGTCTTCTGGCGCGGCCATGTGGGGATGATGCTGGACGAGACCCGTCTCATCCACGCCAACGGCCACCACATGGCGGTGGCGGTGGAGCCCCTGGGGGTGGCGGTGGAGCGCATCGCCGAGAAGAGCTACGGCGTGGTGACCTCGCTCCGGCGCATTACGGCTTCAGCCGGGCCTTGATTCGGGTGATCAACCCGTCACGGACGTCGCGATAAGCTTCGAGGCGCTGATCGCGTGAGGCTTCCTGCATCAGCGTCGGGTCCGGCGTCGGCCAGTATTCCACGTCGACGGCGTTGGTCCGAGTGACCTCCAGAGCCGCGTGGTGCGCCTCGGGCGACAGGGTGATGATGAGGTCGAAATTCAGCCCCTCCCACTCCTCCAGTTCGAGGAGGGTCCGGGGTCGGTGCTTGGAGGCGTTGATGCCGATCTCGTCGAGGGCCGCAACCATGAACGGGTCTGCCGGCTCGCCGGAGCGGACGCCCGCTGACTGCACATAGGTGGACTTGCCGAAATAGTGACGCGCCACCGCCTCCGCCGCGAGGGACCGCACGGCGTTGAAGTTGCACATGAACAGCACCGACTGCACGCGCGTCTTCTTCGGGCCGGCCTCTTCCGCCATCCGGTGACTGCCTCGGGCTTCAAACGACGGGGAGGGCGCTCACGCCTTCCAGTGCAAGGCGAAGACCAAGGTGAACAGGCGTCGCGCGGTGTCGTGGTCGAGATCGACCTTGCCTTCGAGGCGCTGCCGGAGGAGTTCGGAGGCTTCGTTGTGCAGGCCGCGCCGTCCCATGTCGATCGCCTCGATCTGAGTCGGTGAGGCGGTCTTGATCGCGTTGTAGTAGCTCTCGCAGATCATCTCGTAGTCGCGGATCACCCGGCGGAATGGGGTCAGCGACAGGAGATGGGTCATCACCGGCTCACCGTCCTGCCGGCGGATCGCGAAGGAGAGCTTGTTCTCCACGAGGCCGAGGGTGAGGGCGTAGGGGCCCTCGCGTCCGGGAATGGAGAAGTGGTTCTCCTCCAGGATGTCGAAGATCGCGATGGCGCGCTCGTGCTCTTGATCGGGATTGCCCCGGCCGATGGAATCCTCGTCGAAGGTCACCGCCGCGAGGCGGTGGATGGACGACGCTTTCTCTGCCGCTTGTCCCGTTTCTGGTTGTTCTGAGCCGGCCATCGTCCCCTCACAGATTCAGGCGGATCGCGACCGAGCGGGCGTGGCCGTCGAGGCCCTCCGACCGTCCCAGCGCGATGGCTGCCGGCCCCAAGGCCCTCAGCGCGGCGGGATCGCAGCGCAGGATCGTCGTCCGCTTCATGAAGTCGAGCACGCCGAGGCCCGAGGAGAACCGTGCCGAGCGGGCGGTGGGCAGCACGTGGTTCGGGCCGCCGACGTAATCGCCGATGGCTTCCGGCGTATGGCTGCCGAGGAAGATCGCACCGGCATTGCGAACCTTGGCGGCCAGGGCCTCCGGGTCGGCGGTCTCGATCTCCAGATGCTCCGGGGCGAGGCGGTCGACCAGGGGCACGGCCTCCTCGAAATCCGAGACGAGGACGATCGCGCCGTAATCGCGCCAGCTCGCCCGGGCGATGTCTGCGCGGGGCAGGGTGGCCAAAGCGCGTTCCACCGCGATCTCCACCGCATCGGCGAGGGCGGGCGAATCGGTGATGAGAATCGACTGGGCGGCCACATCGTGCTCGGCCTGGGCGAGGAGGTCGGCGGCGACCCAATCGGGGTTGGCATGACCGTCGGCGAGGATCAGCACCTCGGACGGACCGGCGATCATGTCGATTCCGACCTGCCCGAACACCCGGCGTTTGGCGGCGGCCACCCAGGCATTGCCCGGTCCGACGATCTTGGCCACGGGGGCGATGGTCTCGGTGCCGTAGGCCAGCGCCGCCACGGCCTGGGCCCCGCCGATCCGGTAGATCTCGGTAACGCCGGCAAGGTCCGCCGCGGCCAGGACCAGGGGGTTCATCTGTCCCTCGGGCATCGGCACGACCATGACGACACGCGGGACCCCAGCGACGCGAGCCGGAATGGCGTTCATGAGGACGGAAGAGGGGTAGCTCGCCGTCCCGCCGGGCACGTAGAGCCCCACCGATTCCAACGACGTCCAACGCCAGCCGGACGTCACGCCGAGATCGTCGGTGGCCATGTGGTCGCCGGGTACCTGGCCGCGATGGAACGTCTCGATGCGGGTCGCGGCGAGCCGCAGGGCATCGAGGGACTCGGCCGGGCAGGCGGCGATGGCAGCCCGTACCTCATCCGGGGTCACCCGCAGGGTCGCGGCGGAGAAGTCCTCGCCGAGCCGGTCGAAGCGGCGGGTGTAATCCACCAGGGCGGCGTCGCCCCCGGAGATCACACCGGCGATGATCCCGCGAACGGTCTCGTCCACATCCTCGGAGATCTCGCGCTTGACGCTGAGAAGACCGGCGAAGGTGGTGGCGAAATCGGCATCGCGGCTGTCGAGGCGCACCATCAGGCAGAATCTTTCACGACGTTGTCCTTGTCGGAGGGAGCCGTACCCGCATCACCTTGGATCGCGGCGCGGCCGGCTTGCGCCGCCTCGTGATCGGGGCGGCCTTCCACCTCCCAGACCGGACCGAGATCCTTCAGCCGCGCTTCGATGCATTCCACATCGAGCTGGATCGCTACTTTGCCGGCAAAGACCAGGGTGATGGTGCCGGAGGGTTCCTCCTTCGGCTGGAAGGTGACGGCCAGAAGGTTGAGAGGCTCGTCGGAGGTGGAGCCGGGCGTGATTCCGCGCGCGCGCACGGCCATGACCCGCTCGAAATGGAGGCCGGTGAGGCGACGGCGCGGGGCCTCCCCCTCCGGGGCCGACCAGTCGAAACGCCGCCCCACCAGCACGAAGCGGTGTGACGGTGCGAGATAAGCGAGATCCTGCGGGAGCAGGACCGCATCCTGAAGATGGGCCGAGAGGATCGCGAGATCCTCCGCGTCGAGGGCAGCGAGCTTGAGGAGCTCCATGTCGGGTTCGCATCTGGCCGGACGCCGCCGGATCGGGCGCCGGATGTGGAAGAGGGTCGGCCGTAGGTAGCGAGGCGGCCGCCCTGCGGCAACTGCGCGGCCCGGAACAATTACGGCGTGCCGGCGATATGGGCCGTTTGCGGGGGGCGACGTCAGACGGCGTTCATGCGGAACAGGTTAGTCTTTCGCCGTACTCTCGATTGGGACATCCACCACCATGATTCTCGGACCCGTATGCCGCATCGCCTTCGCCGCCCTGACCGCCCTGGCGGCGACGACGGCCCTCGGCCTGGGGCAGGCCCAGGCGCAGGTCCAGTTCCGCATCGACGATGGCTACGACAGGTCGCCTCGTGGCCGTTCGCCCTACGGCGACGACCGGCCGCGGGGCTATGATCGCTACGATGGCTATGCCCGGCCCTACGAGGATGGCGAGCGTCGGCCGGTGCAGCAGCAGCGATACGGACGCCAGCGCATGGGTAGCGTCTGCGTCACGGCGCGCGGCAATTGCCCCGCCTATCCGAGCCCGATCCAGTCGCCCTGCCGCTGCGACATCCCGGGATTCGGCCCCAAGCGCGGCAACGTACTGGAATAGTGGCCTTGTCCGGGAGGCGAGGACCGCCTCCCGGACAGGAGAGGCTCAGGAGCGGATGCGGCTGATCTCGGCGCCGCAGCGGCCGAGCTTGGCTTCGAGCGCTTCGAAGCCGCGATCGAGATGATAGACCCGGTTGATGCTGGTCTCGCCCTCGGCGGCGAGGCCGGCGATGACGAGGGAGACCGAGGCGCGCAGGTCGGTCGCCATGACGGGCGCGCCCTTGAGGCGCTCCACCCCGTCGACGATGGCGAGATCGCCCTCGAGCCGGATCCTGGCCCCGAGGCGCGCCAGTTCCTGCACGTGCATGAAGCGGTTCTCGAAGATGGTCTCGCGGATGTGGGACTGGCCCTTGGCGAGGGTCATCAGCGCCATGAACTGCGCCTGGAGGTCGGTGGGGAAGCCGGGGAACGGGTCCGTGGTCACGTCCACCGCAGCGATGCCGCCGCCATTGCGCCGAATGCGGATCGTGTCGGCGGTGCTGGTGATCTCGGCGCCCGTCGTCGTCAGCACGTCGAGCGCGCTGTGCAGCAGGTCGGCCCGGGTGTTCTCCAGGGTCACGTCGCCCCCCACCATGGCGGCCGCCATGGCGTAGGTGCCGGTCTCGATCCGGTCCGGCAGGACGGTGTGGCGGGCGCCGTTGAGGCGCGAGACACCCTCGATGGTGATGCGCGGGGTGCCGGCCCCCGAGATCCTGGCGCCCATCTTGATGAGGCAATCGGCGAGATCGACGACTTCCGGCTCCCGCGCGGCATTCTCGATCAGGGTCGATCCGTTGGCGAGCGCCGCTGCCATCAGCGCCACATGGGTACCGCCCACCGTGACCTTGGGAAAGTGAATCTCGCCGCCGCGCAGGCCACTCTTGGCCTTCGCCACCACGTAGCCGCCGTCGATCTCCACGGTGGCGCCGAGGCGCTCCAGGGCCATCAGCATGAGGTCGATGGGGCGGGTGCCGATGGCGCAGCCGCCGGGCATCGAGACACGGGCCTCGCCGAAGCGCGCGAGCAGCGGCGCGATGACCCAGAAACTCGCCCGCATGGTGGAGACGAGTTCGTAGGGCGCGGTGGTGTCGATGACGTTGGAGGCAGTCAGCCGGATGGTCTGGCCGGTCTCCGTCGTATCGCCCGGGCGCTTGCCCACCACCATGTGGTCGACGCCGTGATTGCCGAGGATGCGCAGCAGGGCGTGGATGTCGGCGAGGCGCGGCACGTTCATGAGTTCGAGGGATTCCCCCGTCATCAGGCTCGCGATCATCAGCGGCAGGGCGGCGTTCTTGGCGCCCGAGATCGGAATGACGCCGTGGAGCGGCTTTCCGCCGATGATGTTGATCCGGTCCATCGTCGTCCTTCGCGCGGCGTCACGCCCCTCCCCGTAACGAGAGGGCGGCGCCATCCTGGTTCTGCAAACGGTAGCGGTGCGCTCGCGGCACGGCCTTATCGAGCCGCCTATACGTGAGTTTTGTCCGAAAAAGGATCGTCAGCCGTCTCCGTCGCGATCCGGCTTCGCGTCCGGTCGCTCATCGGCATCGCCTGTTTCCGCTGCGGTCGCTGCCTGCCCACGGATCCTCGTCTGCGCCTTGCGCCGTTTCAAGTTGTCCCGCAGGGCCGCCTTCAGGCGCTCGTTCCGCGTGGCATCGTTCTTCATGGCGATCACTGCGCGACCCTTCGTCGCCAGGGCGAAATACCGGCTTTGCGACCCGGTCTCAACAGGCGCAGAGCTGGAATGCAGGAGTCGACTTGAACCAATTCCAAGTTCGCCTGTATCGTCAGGGCCGTGGCGTCGAAATCAGCACCGTCTGATTCCTTCCGCGCCATGCGAAGCGAGATCGTTGCGCCAGCGGGACTCATATCGACGAGGCCTGCAGCGGAGAGTTTGGTGCTTCGGAACAAGCCCTTTGTAACGATGCTGCTGCTGAATGCAGACGAGCGGATGCCGAGGCCGCCTAGAGCGGCGCTGACATGCGGTCGGCCATAGCGTGAAGGACGGATGCCCGTGAATCGGATGCCCGCGATGACGATGATCAGCGATACGACGACGCCCCGTGATCCCTCGGCCGAAGGATCCTCTACCCGCGCGTCGTTCGGGCACGGACGAACCGATTACGAAGGCTACTTCCGCAGGGCGGTGGACCGGCTGCACGACGAGCGGCGCTACCGGGTCTTCGCCGATATCGAGCGGATCGCCGGACGTTTTCCCACCGCCAACTGGCGCCGTCCCGACGGTGGCACCCGCGAAATCACCGTATGGTGTTCGAACGATTACCTTGGCATGGGCCAGCATCCGGACGTGGTCTCGGCCATGACCAAGACCGCCGCCCGATGCGGCGTCGGCGCCGGCGGCACCCGCAACATCGCCGGCAACAACTCGCCGCTGGTGGATCTGGAGCGTGAGCTCGCCGATCTGCACGGCAAGGAGGCGGGCCTCGTCTTCACCTCGGGCTACGTTTCGAACCAGGCCGGCATCTCCACCATCGCCAAGCTGATTCCGAACTGTCTGATCCTGTCGGATGCGTTCAATCACAATTCGATGATCGAGGGCGTGCGCCATTCCGGCTGCGAGAAGCGCATCTTCCGCCACAACGATCTCGCCCATCTCGAGGAACTGCTGATCGCCGCCGGGGACCGCCCCAAACTGATCGCCTTCGAGAGCGTCTATTCAATGGATGGCGACGTCTCCGACATCACCGCCATCTGCGACCTCGCCGACAAGTACGGCGCCATGACCTATCTCGACGAGGTCCATGCGGTGGGGCTCTACGGCGAGCGCGGCGGCGGCATCGCCGAGCGCGATGGGGTGATGCACCGGGTCGATGTGATCGAGGGCACCCTGGCCAAGGGCTTCGGCTGTGTCGGCGGCTACATCACCGCTTCCACTGTGCTGTGCGACGCCGTGCGCAGCCATGCGCCGGGCTTCATCTTCACCACCGCCCTGCCGCCGGCCATCGCGGCGGCGGCCCGCGCCTCGGTGCGTTACCTCAAGCGCTCGCAGGTGGAGCGCGCGGCGCATCAGCGCCAGGCCGCCCTCACCAAGGCCGCGCTGGAAGAGGCGGGCCTGCCGGTGCTCCCCACCGAGACCCATATCGTGCCGGTGATGGTGGGCGATGCCGAGCTGTGCAAAGCGGCGGCCGACCACCTCCTCGAACAGCACGGCATCTACATCCAGCCGATCAACTACCCCACCGTGCCGCGCGGCACCGAGCGCCTGCGGATCACGCCTTCGCCGTTCCACGACGCGGCCCGCATCGCCAAGCTGACGGCGGCCCTGACGGAGACCTGGGACACGCTCGACCTGCCGCGCGCCGGCACGGTGTTCGTCGAGGCGGCGGAGTAGGAATCGATCAGTTCAACCGCCAGAGCGTGACGGTGAGCAGAGTCGCGAAGGCGACCCAGGCGGCGTAGGGCACGAGCAGCCACGCCGCGAACCGGTCGAAGCGCCAGGACAGGCGGATGGTCCAGAGGATCATCACCAGCATCGCCGCTGCGACGATTCCCGCCCAGCCGAGGGCATGGGCCGAGAAGAAGACCGGCGACCAGGCCGCGTTGAGAGCGAGCTGGGCGAGGAAGGCACCGACCGCCAGCCACCATCCCCGCCGCATCGGACCCGTCGCCGGAGACGCTCCGAGCAAACGCCAGAACGACAGCGCGATCATCGCGTAGAGAATCGTCCAAGCTACCGGGAACAGCCAGTTCGGCGGGTTGAAGCCGGGCTTCGTCAGGCCGGCATACCAGCCCTCGATGTTCGGCATGGTGCTGAGCGAGCCGACGACGGACGTCGCCACCACCGGCAGGATGGCGACCGCGAGTCTCGCTATCGGAGAGAGCGGCGAGCGATACGGAATGTGAGAGGTGGTCATGCCGATGTCTTACCCGTATCGCGATTCTCCGTTCCGGTCCCGTGGGGCCCGAACCCGACGAGATCGTCGAGGGAGACGGCCAGGGCCGAGGCGAGCTTGCACAGGGTCTCGATTGTCCCCTCCCGTTTTCCCGTCTCGATCTGCGACAGGTAGGCCTGCGCGATGCCGGCTTTGTCCGCGAGGGTTGCCGCCGTCATGCCGCGATGGTCGCGCCAGACACGGATGCGATTCTCACCCGAAAGCAATCGTTCGACGATCGCCGAGGGCACGAGTTCTTCTTCACCGAGGGCGAGCTTGCGCTGAAACTCGGTGACGGCGAGGCGATCCTCCGCATTCTCGGCGGCTTCGAGCAGGGCTTCGTATTCCGCTTCCGGCAACACGACGAGCCGCTCGCCCCCTGCCGTCACGATCGTCTGGGCACCCATGGCGAACCGTCCTGATTTAATCGTATGCGCTACCGCGAGGCGCGATTTTAATGATGGCGAGGATATGCCCGTCCTGGGTGAACAGGATTCGCCAGTCGCCGACCCGCAGGCGATAGACACCATGCTGACCCTTCAGAGCCTTCACGTTGTTGGCCTGAGACCCCGGATGTCCGGCATATTCGTCGATCTTCGTTCGAATGAGTCTCGCTACGTTCGCCGGCATGCGGGTCAGTGCCCTCACGGCGTCCTTGCTGTAGGCGACCTGCATCATGACGTGAGCGGATAGCGAAATTCGTCGAGGCGGAACATAGCATTCCGCTATTGTTTCGCTGCGTCTCTCCCACGGGTCAAGCGGCCCATTTGCCGGAACGATACCTATGTCCGAACCCGCCGAAGATCCCTCGTCCACTCACGCCAAGCCGGGTTTCACCAAGCGTACCCTCGCCGCGCAGGCCATGGGCCATGTCGATCCAGTGACGCGGGCGGTGGTGGCGCCGCTCCATGTCTCGACGACGTTCATCCGCGATCCCGACAACGGCTACAGTTCGAGCTTCTCCTATGCCCGGCCCGACAACGCCACGACCCGCGAGGCGGAGGCCGTCATTGCCATGCTGGAGGAGGCGGAGGCCGGCGCGATGCTGTTCGGCTCCGGCATGGCGGCGGCCACGGCCGTCTTCTCGGCCCTGGAGCCCGGAGACCATATCGTCGCCCCCCTCGTGATGTACTGGGCGCTCAAGCGCTGGCTGCAGCAGGAAGCGCCGCGCCGGGGCTGGGGCCTCGACTTCGTCGCCATGGACGATCTCGACGCCCTGCGGGCTGCGATCAGGCCGGGCACGACGAAGCTCGTCTGGGTGGAGACGCCCGGCAATCCGCTCTGGACCATCACCGACATTGCTGCCGCGGCCGAGCTCGCGCACGGGGCAGGGGCGCGTCTCGCCATCGATTCCACCGCCGCCTCGCCGATCCACACACGGCCCCTGACGCTCGGGGCCGACATCGTCATGCATTCGGCCACCAAGATTCTGAACGGTCATTCGGACGTTGTCGCCGGTGTCCTCGCTTCAGCGCGCACCGATGCGTTCTGGGAGCGGATCGGCGCGATCCGTGCCGGCGGTGGGGCGATCCTCGGGCCATTCGAGGCCTATCTCCTCATGCGCTCGCTGCGGACCCTACCCCTGCGGGTCGCCGCGCAATCGGCCAATGCGGCGGACCTCGCCAGGCGCTTGTCGGCGCATCCGCGCGTGGCGTCGGTGCTCTATCCCGGCCTCCCCGACGATCCCGGCCATGCGGTGGCGGCACGCCAGATGGAGGGCGGTTTCGGCTTCATGCTGTCGATCCGAGTCGCGGCCGGCGAGGAGGCAGCCATCGCCACGGCGGCACGGGTGCGCCTATGGAAGCGCGCCACATCGCTCGGCGGCGTCGAGAGCCTGATCGAACACCGCGCCTCGGTGGAAGGGCCGGGCACGCCATGTCCGCCCGATCTGCTACGGCTCTCGGTGGGGATCGAGCATGCGGACGACCTATTCGCCGATCTGGACGCGGCCCTCGGCTGATTTCCTCGTTCGTTCTTGGTGCGATCCCGCCCTTCGCGCATTGTGCGAGGGACGGACCGCCGCCGGGCGGTCGCCGCGCTGCGAGCGAGGACGACCCGATGCGATACCCTGTTCCCCTTCTGACCGGTGCCCTCGCGCTCGTCGCTCTCACCGGGGCCGCCTTGGCCGCCGATGGGCCGCCCAAGCTCGACGTGCAGGCGACCTGCAAGTCGTCGGTCCGCGCGGAAGCCAGCGTCAGCGACACTTCCACCGTCGAAGGCTGCCTCCGTTCGGAGGAGGCGGCGCGCAAGGAAGCCCAGCGCCGATGGGGCGACTATTCGCCAGCCGCCAAGAGGCAGTGCGAGAAGCAGTTCGAGGCCGGCGGCTTCCCGTCCTACGTGGAGATGGTGACTTGCCTCGAACTGGCGAGCGGCACGGTTCCGACGCAGGGCACCGGACCGGGCGCGGATACCAGTTCCGGCGCCCGACGTGAGAAGGCGGATGGGAATGCCGGCGCCGCCACCGCCGAGCCGAAGCCAAGCCAGCGCACCAACCCGATCGAAGTGCTGGAGAAACCCTAGCCTCTCACTGCTCTGACCTCATCGCGGTGCGGAGATTTCCGCCTCCGCGCTTGCCCAGACGTCCGGGCGAACGGGCTTGCTGCGCTCTTCGCCCCGGCGGACCGATGCGAGGTCCAGGAGTTCGGCGCCACGGTCGGTGTCGTCGATGGAGAGGAACAGGCCGTTCCTCTGCGAGGCGCGGCCGAGATCGGCACGGCTGGTCAGCACGCTGAAGGCCGGGCTCGTGAGCAGGGCGAGGGCCACCGGCCCCATCCACAGGGCGAGCCAGGGGTCACCTGCATATGCGAGAAGGCCGGTGAGCAGGGCGCCCGCCACCAGGGCGTCCACCTGCAAGCGGATCGCTTCCGACCATGGCACCTGCCGGTCGTCGCGCGCCTGTGAATCCCAGCGCACCACGCGGCCGATGAAGGTGGTGGCGACGGCGCCGGCGGCAAAGACCGTCATGATCGGCCAGAGCAGCACCCAGACGATCTGTTCGAGCACGGCGCTCTTCAGGAGCGAGGCGGTGCCGCCGAAGGCCGCACGGCGGGTCGACGACGCCAGGACGTGACCGAGGCTGAGAAGCTTCGGCAGGGCCAGCACGGCGACAACGAGGGCAGCCAGCGCGTGGGCGGCGAGGCCCGTCCCGGTGAGTCCATAGGCCAGGAGGCCGAGATCGCCGGTCACGGCGGCCTGGATAGAGGCGGTGGCGAGGAACAGCACCCAGAGCGGGCAGGCGAGGTAGGACAGGATCCCGACCATCAGGTGCCAGCGGCTCGCCGCCCGAAGACCCGGCAGGGTGGTGATGCGCAGGTGCTGCATGTTGCCCTGGCACCAGCGCCGCTCGCGACCGAGAAGATCGATGAGGTTCGTTGGCATCTCCTCCCAGGTGCCGCCCATCTCCGGCAGGAGGTGGACCTCCCAGCCGGCCCGGCGCAGGAGCGCGCCCTCGACGATGTCGTGGCACAGGATCTCGCCGCCGAGCGGCGCCTTGCCGGGCAGCACCGGCAGTTCGGCATTATCGGCGAAGGCCGCGACCCGCAGGATCGCGTTGTGTCCCCAATAGCTTCCATCCGCGCCCTGCCAGGTCTCGAGGCAGCGGATCGACAGCGGCGCGTAGAGCCGCACGGCGAATTGCTGGATACGGGCAAACAGCGTGTCCCGGCCGGTCGCGTAGGAGACGGTCTGGATCAGCCCGACCTTGGGCGCTTCCTCCATCAACCGGGCGAGGCGGCGCATGGTGGCGCCGGTCATCAGACTGTCGGCGTCGAGCACGATCATGAAATCGTATTCCGAGCCGTAGGACTTGCAGAACTCAGCGATGTTGCCGGCCTTGCGGCCCGCATTGTCCTGGCGCCGCCGGTAGCGGAAGCGCGGCAGGCCAGGGCCGTTCAGGCGCGCCCATGCCTCGATCCGGGCGAATTCATGCTCTTCCACCGCCGCGATGGCACCGTCACGCGTGTCGGAGAGGACGAAGATGTCGATATCGGACCCGTCGCCGCCGCCACGCTGAAGCGAGCGGGCCATGACGCGCAACGCGGCGAACACCGCCACCGCGTCTTCGGCATGGATCGCCACCACGGCAGCCGTGCGGCTGAGGCCCGAGGCGGTGGCCGGAACCGTGGCCGAGCGGATCTCGATCGCGGATTTGGCGTCATCGCCGAGCCCCGCCGCCACGAGTCCGTAGACGTATTGCCAGGCGACGAAGGATTGCCACGTCATCACGAGGCCGAACAGGACCAGCACGGTCCAACCCAGAATGCCGTCCGGGCGTCCGTAAGCGGACAAAGCGAGCCAGGAGATCGCGGCCGCGGTGGCCAGGGTCGGCAGGGCCAGCAGGAGCCGCCGCATCAGCAGCGAAGGGGCCTCGCCGGACTGACTTTCGGGAATTGCCGGGTTCGGGATTCCGACCGGGGATGCGTCGTGCGACAACCGCGTGATGGACATGGGGCGCTGGACACTCGATCGAGGCTGAGAGGGGCCGTCGTCCATCATGAAGCGAAGGACATCGATGATACGGGGCGACGGTGAAGACGAGCGTTCGGGGCGTGATGCCCCCTCGCGGCGACAGACCTTGCAAACCGCGCTCAGCGTGGCCGCAGGCATGATAATGCCTAGTGCCGTCGACCTGAATACCGTCAGAACGATGGCCGCCGATAAAGTCGACCCTCCCCGTGACGGGCCGATGACCTTCGAGGGCGTCGTGGCCCAGGCCCGCCGCCTCGCAGGCGCACCCTACCGGCCCGCTCCGGAGGATCTGCCGGCATCCCTCGCTGGCCTCAGCTACGACGGTTACCGCGCGATCACCTTCCGTCCCGACGCAGCCCCTCGCCTCGGTGGTTCATTCTCGCTGCAGCTGTTCCATCGCGGTTTCCTGCAGAAGAAGCGCGTCGCCCTGTTCCTCCAGCCGCCGGACGGGCCGCCGCAGCCGATCCTCTACCAGTCGGGCCTGTTCGATCTCGGCTCCGATCTGGCAGGGCAGGATTTTCCGCGCGATCTTGGCTTTGCCGGCTTCCGGCTGCATCACGCCTTCGACGATAGGAAGCCGGCTCACCAAGAGGAATTCCTAGTCTTCCTCGGCGCCTCGTATTTTCGGCTTCGCGGAAAGGCGCAGGAATACGGCCTGTCGGCGCGCGGTGCCGCGATCCAGACCGGCGGTCCCGGCGCGGAAGAGTTTCCGGACTTCACGGCGTTCTGGATCTGCGAGCCGAAGGCCGATTCCCGCGCCGTCACGATCCTGGCGCTCCTCGATTCACCGAGTCTCGCGGGTGCCTATCGCTTCGTGGTGGAACCCGGCGCGACCTCGCGAATGGTCGTCACCGCCTCGCTGCATCCCCGCGCCGCGATCCCGCGTCTCGGCCTCGCGCCGCTCACCAGCATGTTCCTGCATGGCGCGAACGGTCCGGGCGCGCGCGGAGCCGAGCCGTTCGACGATTTCAGGCCCCAGGTTCACGATTCCGACGGGCTCGTGGTGGCGACCAAGGACGATCGCCTTTGGCGTCCCTTGAGCAACGGACGGCGAGAGCCGCAGATCTCGGCTTTCCGCACCGAACCCCTCGACGGGTTCGGACTGTTCCAGCGCGAACGAAACTTTGCCGCCTATCTTGATGTCCAGGCCCGTCACGAGGCGCGACCCGGCCTCTGGGTCACGCCCCAGGCAGGGTTCGGCGCCGGGGGTGTGCAACTTTTCGAAATCCCGTCCCGCGAAGAGTACATGGACAACATCGTCGCCGCCTTCGTGCCGGATGCGGCCGTCGCGGCGGGGAGTGCCCTCGACCTCGCCTACACTCTCGCCACTGTCGGGGCCGAACCGGACACCGCGGTGCTCAGCGCGCTCGCCCGGGTGGTCTCCACCCGCGTCGGTTCGGCCGAGCGCTTGCGCCCGACCACGCCGCCCAGCCCGGAGCGGCGGCTCTACGTCATCGATTTCGAAGGGCCGGGCCTGCCCACCGGCCCAGCCGGTGACATCGCGGCCGAGGTCTCGGCCAGCGCCGGCGCCATGGTCGATCCGGTGGTGGAGCGGGTGCCCCAGACCGGCGGCTGGCGCCTCTACGTGGAATGGCGCCCGCCGACGCCGCTGCCGCCCGGCGACGTCGTCCTGCGTGCGCGCCTCATGCGCGCCGGTCGCCCGATCAGCGAGACCTGGGACAACGCCGCCTGATCGCCGGGCAACCTCACGACTTGGCGAGGTGCGACAGGGATCGGAACGAGAGTACCGGCCGGGGAGTCCTACCTTGGAACAACACCAAGTTGCGGAGCCGCACGGTTCTCTCGAGGCCGTCGAAACGCCTCGGGGCGCGGAATCCGCCATTCCCCGGAGCAGCACCCTTGGCGACCGAGACCCCCTACCTGCGCTACACGCCCGCCGTCGAGATCCCTGAAGCCGATGAGGCCGAGACCAGCCGGGCCCTGAACGAGACCATGCGCTCCATCAGCGAGACGACCCTCGCCCATGGCGGTCATGCCATCCGCAGCGTCCATGCCAAGGCGCATGGCGCGCTGAGGGCCGAGTTGGAGGTGGCGACCGACCTGTCCCCCGAACTGGCGCAGGGCCTGTTCGCGAAGCCGGGGCGCTATCCGGTGGTGATGCGCTTCTCGACCATTCCGGGCGACATCCTGGACGACAGCGTCTCCACCCCACGCGGCGTGGCGATCAAGGTCCTCGGTGTTGAGGGAGAGCGTCTCGAAGGATCGGAAGGGGATGCCACGCAGGATTTCGTGCTCGTCAACGGGCCGGCCTTCTCGGCGCCGGGACCGAAGCAGTTCCTGGCGACTCTGAAGCTCCTCGCCAAGACCACGGACCGGGCGGAAGGGCTCAAGAAGGCCGCATCGGCGGCGCTTCGGGGCGTGCAGAGCGCAGTCGTCGCGACCACCGGTTCGCCGAGCCCGACCCTGGCGACCCTCGGTGGGCAGCCCGAGACGCATCTCCTGGGCGACAGTTTCTACAGTCAGGTCCCGCTGCGCTTCGGCGATCACATCGCCAAGATCTCCCTCGTCCCGGTCTCTCCCGAAATGAGGGCGCTGGCGAACAAGCCTCTGGACGACACGAGCGCCGCCGACGCGATCCGCGAGGCGGTGATGGAGCATTTTCGCATCCACGGCGGCACCTGGGAATTGCGGGCGCAGCTGTGCCTGAACCTCGACGACATGCCGGTGGAGGACGCCTCCGTAATCTGGCCCGAGACCGCGAGCCCCTACCGTACCATTGCCACCCTCACCGCCGCGCCGCAGGCGAGCTGGAGCGAGGCCCGCGCCGCCTATGTCGATGACGGATTGTCGTTCAGCCCCTGGCACGGGCTGGCCGCGCACCGGCCGCTCGGCGGGATCATGCGCATGCGCAAATCGGCCTACGAGATGGGCAAGCGCTTCCGGGCCGAGAAGAATGGCCGCCGCATCGAGGAGCCGAAGAACCTCGACGCTCTGCCGGATTGACGCCGGACGTTGCTGCAATGCGACAGGGCAGCGGCGATGATCGGTGCGGGATCATCCCGCAATTGACCCTCTCGTCGCGGCCGACCTAGCCTGAGACTGACGGTTCCTCTTCGGGGGATCAAAAGGGAACGCGGTGAGGATCTTGCGTCCGATGCCGCGGCTGCCCCCGCAACTGTAAGCGGCGAGCCCATCATCAACACGTCACTGGGTCTTCGGGCCTGGGAAGACGATGAGAGGGCGTCGACCCGCGAGCCAGGAGACCTGCCGTCAGTCGTGGTCACACGCGAAACGCATCGGGCGGGGTGTCCTGGTGGGGTGTCGGGGCCTGCGCTCGCGTAGGGATCGGCTTCGTTCGCGGTGACGTGCCACTGCCGTTGCCCGAGGTCTCCGCCTGTGTCCGCCCGTCTCGTCCCTCCGCTCCTCGCCCTCGGATTTCTGGCATCCGCCTCGCCGGTTCTTGCTCAGTCCGGGACGGCAACCACCGCCGAGGCGACCCTCAACGAACTCTCCGTGGCCGCCGACATACGCCCGCCCCCTGCAACGGCCGGTCCCGGTCTCGGTGGGGCCACTGGTGGAACCGGCGGGGCCGAGGCGTTCGGCGCCCTGTCCGCTCCCGCGCTGACGTCGAGTTCGGGCGTCATCACCGGCAGGGCCCTCAACGATCGCCCGGTGACCCGCCCCGGCGAGGTGCTGGAGGCCGTGCCCGGCCTCATCGTCACGCAGCATTCCGGCGAGGGAAAAGCCAACCAGTACTTCCTGCGCGGCTTCAACCTCGACCACGGCACGGACATCGCCATCACCATCGACGGCATGCCGGCCAACATGCGCACCCATGGCCACGGCCAGGGC
The DNA here is from genome assembly GCF_054817845.1 of Methylobacterium sp. CM6241. Taxonomy (NCBI): domain Bacteria; kingdom Pseudomonadati; phylum Pseudomonadota; class Alphaproteobacteria; order Hyphomicrobiales; family Methylobacteriaceae; genus Methylobacterium; species Methylobacterium sp. CM6241. Next base: position 956,395 of record NZ_CM139246.1, on the reverse strand, counting down.
TATGCCGACATCAACTTCCTCATTCCCGAACTCGTCGGCGCGGTGGAGTTCCACAAGGGCCCGTATTTCGCCCGTGACGGGGATTTCGCCTCCGCCGGATCGGTGCGGATCGACACGATCGACGCGGTGCCCCGCCCTCTTGCGCTCACCTCCATCGGGAGCTTCGGCTACAAGCGGGCGCTCACCATCGCCTCCGCACCCCTCGGGGAGGGGACGCTCCTCGCCGCTGGCGAGGCTCAGGTCTATGACGGCCCGTGGGTGGTGCCGGACGACATCCGCAAGCTCAACGGCGTTCTCCGCTACAGCCAGGGCACTGCCCTCGACGGGTTCTCCCTCACCGGCATGGCCTATTCCAACCGCTGGACGGCGACGAACCAGGTTCCGCAGCGGGCCATTTCCGAAGGCGTGATCGGCCGCTTCGGCACTCTCGACCCGAGCGATGGGGGTAATGCGAGCCGCTTCTCCCTGTCGGGCCGCTGGAGCCGGTCGGACGACGGCGGCGTCACCCGCGCCAGCGCCTACGTCATCCGCTCGAACCTCAACCTGTTCAACAACTTCACCTATTTCCTCAACGACCCGGTCAACGGCGACCAGTTCCGCCAGCTCGACAGCCGCACCGTCGCCGGCGGCGAGATCGCTCGGGTGTTCAAGGGTGAGCTGTTCGGCCTGCCCATGGAGAACGAGATCGGCGTGCAGGCGCGGTTCGACGACATCCATGTGGGACTGTTCAACACGCGGGCGCGCACCTCGCTTTCCACCGTGCGCGACGACCGCGTGCAGGAGGGCAGCGCCGCCCTCTACTTCGAGAACCGCCTGCGCTGGACCGACTGGCTGCGCACCAGCGTCGGCCTCCGCGCCGACGCCTACGACGCGAGCGTGAGATCGAACAATCCGCTGAACTCAGGCCATGCGCAGGACGGCATCGTCAGCCCCAAGCTCGGCGTCGTGTTCGGCCCCTGGGCCGAGACCGAACTGTTCGTGAATTACGGCGAGGGCTTCCATTCCAACGACGCGCGGGGCGCGACCATCACGGTCGATCCGGGCAACCCTCTGTTCCCCCTCGACCGGGTGCCGCTGCTGGTGCGCTCGGTGGGCTCGGAGGTGGGCTTGCGCAACCGCTCCATCGCCGGTCTCGAATCGACCGTGACGCTGTTCCAGCTCGATTTCGATTCCGAGAACCTGTTCGTGGGTGATGCCGGCACCACCGAGCCGAGCCGCCCGAGCCGGCGCACCGGCATCGAGTGGACCAACCACTACGCGGTCACGCCCTGGCTCGCTCTCGACGCCGACCTCACCGTCACCCATGCCCGCTTCGCCGATCGCGACCCGGCCGGAAGCCGCATTCCCGCCGCCCCCACCGCCATCGCGGCGGCCGGCTTTACCCTCGGTGAGGCGCTCGGCTGGTTCGGCACGATGCGGCTTCGCTATTTCGGGCCGCGCCCGCTCATCGAGGACAATTCCGTCCGCTCGAAGCCGACCACGCTGGTGAATGGCCGCATCGGCTACAACTTCGAGAACGGCGTCACGGTGCAGTTCGACATCCTCAACCTGCTCAACGTCAAGGCGAGCCAGATCGACTACTTCTACGAGTCGCGACTGCGCGGCGAGCCGGCCGGCGGCGTGGCCGACACGCATCTGCATCCGGTGGAGCCGATGGCGGTGCGGCTGACGGTGGCGGGGCGGTTTTGAAGATTATCATCGGGGCAAATATTGCGATTGTAAATTGTTGGTGTTCAGAAATTAGCGGATAAATGAATGCTACCGATAAGATTTAGCCCATTCGGCCAAGGATTTTCGCACCGCACTAGGCCATTCTCTAACCGGTGGCTGTACGATTATATTTTTATATCTTGGCTTAAAAGCAGTGTAAATGGTTTTTGTCTGCAGATCGAGTGAAATAAATGAGCCTGTCTGATCGCATTCTGATTTAATGCATGCGGTTCCTGTCAGAATATCACCTTCATACACCGTGCTGCCAATCCCTGATATTTGTTCAAGATAATGTTTCAGATTAGGACCAACATTACGCTCGATAGATTTCAGTAACTCATTGCTTTCTAGAATATCGGACGGGTGCGTAATTTTACGATCCCACAGAGTGTTCCAGCCCTTTGACGTATCAGCAGATTTTGTCATCTCTGTACGGGAGAGCCCGGTCTCTGGTAACCAAATCCACGTGCGAACTTTTCTGCCGACAGCTCCTTTTTCAACGATATGAATGCTATCGTCTCGATATGTTATATTTGTTTCGGCGCAAACATCGAGTGGGCCAAATAATTTGGGGGGCTTGCCATTCTCGATTGATATTATGAATGGAGCAGCGTCGCACGTGTTGCCCCCAGGGCCAGCCGAGCCAACTATATAGAAAACATTATTCATCCGATCTATTTTTTTGAGATGGATATTGGCAGCCTTGACTATTATGTTTCCCCCAAAATTTAGAACACGATTGAAGTCCTTGTCCTCATACGAAGGATTGTAGGAAAGTCTGTGACCGAAAATCTCAATGTCGATTTGCTGGGCTTTGGCGGGAGAGAGTAAATAAGCAATGCATATTGTAACAATAATTAGGTATAATTTCATCGATATGGTGCCTTTTATAGCCTATTAAATAAGTATATTAGTGGTTATAGGAGAATGTAATTCGGAGGTATGTTCAAGATCTGTTGCCGTTTAGGTTGGGCCAGAGGTATTGTAATTTGGCGCTTGACGGACAACCCGGTCCTAAACGCGTCAGGCTGAACTCGGTCCCGTTCCAATAAAGGATCGGCCCGCAGGGATGCTCGTCGGCCTCGTCGCATTTCGGCCCGTGGTCGTCGATGAGGATCGCCGGGCGGCCATCGAGGTTTCGAAACGCGAGTTCGTGCACTTCCATGTCGAACACCTCGACGAAGGTGCCGTTCGACGAGGCGAGGATCTGCGTCGCGCAGCCCTCGGCGCTGCACGCCTCGGCCGACTCGCCGTCGTCGCCGCATCGAACGGCCCCAAAATTGAGGGTGAAATCCGGCACCCCGTCTCCGTTCACGTCCTGCCGCTTGAGGAAATCCGGCCTGAGTGTGGACGTCCGGCCCTTGCAGATATCCGTGGCCGCAGCGACGGCAGCCGCGACCGGCGGCGGCAGATCCTCTGCTGCGGCGGCGAAAGTCAGACCTGCGAACATCACGATTGCGGAGGCATGGCGCATACCGGAAGGATGTCGGCGCTGGCTGATTCTGTCGAGGGATGAGGGCAGCGTCCGGTTGAGTTGAAGCCTTTGGCGCGCGAGAACGCCTTCGCCGCCTTCAGCGCGACCGAATGCCGAAACGACATCACTGCCGCAGGATAAGACGACGCCTGTGACCCGACCTGAACGGCGACCGCTCTAGCGGAGAACTTGCTACGGCCCCACCCGCTTCCGCACCACCATCTCCCCCCGGAACAAGAACTTCTGCGCGCGCTTTCCGGTGTCCACCTCCGTGGTGAACACGTTGCCCTTGCTGTCCACGGCGAGGTTGTGGACCCAGTGGAAGTCGCCGGCCATGCGGCCGTTGCGGCCGAAGGCGCCGAGCACTTCGCCGGTGTCGCGCTTGAGGGTGCGGACCTCGTTGTTGGCGCCGTCCGCGTTGAGGAGGTAGGTCTGGTCGGGGTCGGGCCAGAGCGCCAATTCCCAGACCGAGCCGTTGGCGCGGGTGTTCTTTTCCACGAAGAACTCCTTCACGAAGCTGCCGTCGCGGCGGAACACCTGGACCCGGTCGTTGGCCCGGTCGCAGACATAGACCAGCCCGTCGCGGGCGATCTGGACGCAATGGACCGGGTTGCGGAATTGCTGGGCCGGCGCGGCGGCTGGGTCGTAGGCGGGCAGGGTCTCGTCGGTGGGCGGCTTGCCGTAGGCGCCCCACATCCGCTTGAACGCCCCGGTCTCGGCATCGAACACGATGACCCGGTGGTTGAAGTAACCGTCGGCGACGAAGAGCTCGTTGGTCTCGGGGTCCACCTGCATGGCGGCGGGCCGTCCGAGGCGGGTCGTGTCGAGGCTGTTGGTCTGTGGACCCTGCTTGCCGATCTGCAGGACGAACTTGCCCTCCGGCGTGAATTTCAGGATCAGCCCGTCCTGCTCGCCGTTGCCGGCGAGCCAGACGAAGCCTTTGTGGTCGATATGGATGCCGTGCTCGTTCTGCGGCCAATCATAGCCTTCGCCAGGCCCACCCCATGACCTGACGAGGGTGCCCGCCTGGTCGAAGACGAGCACGGGCGGAGCGGGGTGGCAGCATTTGGTGCGCGGCGGGTTGAGACTCGCGGCCTTCTCGTCGTCGGTGAGGGAGCGCGGGCGCTGCACCACCCAGATCCGGTCCTCGGCATCCACCGCGACGCCGGACGCCTGACCCATGATCCAGTTGTTCGGCAAGGGTTTAGGCCAAGTCGGATCGACCTGGAAGGTCGGGGGCTCCGCTGCGGCCACGCCTGCGAAGGCGACGGCGAGCACGGCCAGACCAAGCCTGAGCCTCATGGTATTTCTCTCCCAAACCCGTTTTTTGTTGAAGTAAGTCTCCGCCGGGCCGGGGCCTTTGTCCATCGACCGCACCTGACCGATCGGTATTGACACGCGGCATTTGTCACCAGGATCGGCCTTCGAGAATCCACCGGATCACCCCTCCGGTTTGACCGCTCTCCGGCCCGGCCTGTAGACACCGCGGCCCCTTCACGCGCGCGAGGATTCCATGGCGGCCATCACTGCAACCATCGCGGCGGAGCTCAAGGTCGCCGAGCGGCAGGTCGTTGCTGCCGTCGAACTCCTCGATGGCGGGTCGACGGTGCCGTTCATCGCGCGCTACCGCAAGGAGGTCACCGGCGGCCTCGACGATTCCCAGCTCCGCGATCTGGAGGAGCGCCTCGCCTATCTGCGCGACCTGGAGGCGCGCCGCGCCGCCATCCTCGAGAGCATCGACGGCCAGGGGAAGCTCGACCCGGCCTTGAAGGCGCGCATCCTCGGTGCCGACACAAAGGCACGGCTCGAAGACCTCTACCTGCCGTTCAAGGTGAAGCGCCGCACCAAGGCGCAAGCCGCCCGCGAGGCCGGGCTCGGCCCCCTGGCGGAGGCCTTGCTCGCCCATCCCGAACGCGCGCCGGAACAGGCTGCCGCCGCCTTCGTCGATGCGGGCAAGGGCATCGCCGATGTCGAGGCCGCGCTGGAGGGCGCCCGCACCATCCTGATCGAGCGATTCGGCGAAGACCCGGAACTGGTGGGCGCCTTGCGCGACACGGTCTGGCAGCGCGGCCGGATGACCTCCACCGTCAAGAAGGGCAAGGAAGCGGCCGGCGAGAAGTTCGCCGACTATTTCGACTTCTCCGAACCGCTCACGCGCCTGCCCTCGCACCGCATCCTGGCCCTGTACCGGGGCGAGAAGGAGGACATCCTCGACCTCGACATCACCGACGCCCCCGGCGACGTGGCCGAGAAGGGCGTGCCCACCTGGCAGGAACTGCGCATCGCCCGCGCCTTCCGCATCGGCGATCATGGCCGGCCGGGGGACCGATTCCTGATGGAGACCGTGCGCCGGACCTGGCGCACCAAGCTGAAACCCGCCCTCGACACCGATCTGCGCGGACGCCTGAAACAGGTGGCCGAGACCGGGGCCGTGGGCGTCTTTGCCGGAAACCTTCGCGACCTGCTGCTTGCCGCCCCCGCCGGTGCCCGGCCGACTCTCGGCCTCGATCCGGGGTTCCGGACCGGGGTGAAGGTCGCGGTGGTGGATGCCACCGGCAAGGTCGCGGCCACCGACGTGATCTACCCGCACGAGCCCCGCCGCGACTGGAACGGCGCGCTCGTCGCGCTGGCCAAGCTCTGCCGCGCCCATAAGGTCGAACTCATCGCCATCGGCAACGGCACCGCCTCGCGCGAGACCGACAAGCTCGCCGCCGAACTCATCGCCAAACAGCCGGAGTTGAAGCTCACCAAGGTGATGGTGTCGGAGGCCGGCGCCTCGGTCTATTCGGCCTCCGCCTATGCCAGCGCCGAATTGCCGGGCCTCGACGTGACCCTGCGTGGGGCTGTCTCCATTGCGCGGCGCTTGCAGGATCCGCTCGCCGAACTGGTGAAGATCGAGCCGAAGGCCATCGGCGTCGGTCAGTATCAGCACGATCTCGGCGAGGGCCAGCTCTCCAAGGCCCTCGATGCGGTGGTGGAGGATTGCGTGAACGGCGTCGGCGTCGACGTGAACATCGCCTCCGCGCCCCTGCTCGCCCGCGTCTCCGGTCTCTCCGAGCGGGTGGCGGCCAACATCGTGACGACGCGGGACGAGAAGGGCCCGTTCCGCACCCGCGCAAGCCTCAAGAAGGTGGCCGGCCTCGGGCCCAAGGCCTATGAGCTCGCCGCCGGCTTCCTGCGCATCCGCGATGGCGACGATCCCCTCGATGCGTCGGGCGTGCATCCGGAAGCCTATCCGGTGGTGCGCCGCATCCTCGCCGCCGCCGGACAGCCCATCCAGGCCGTCATCGGCAACGGTCCCGTCCTGAAGAGCCTCGACCCGAAGCGCTTCACCGACGAGACCTTCGGCCTGCCCACGGTCACCGACATTCTGTCGGAATTGGAAAAGCCCGGCCGCGATCCGCGACCGGCCTTCAAGACCGCGACCTTCCAGGAGGGCGTCGAGAAGATTTCGGACCTCCGACCCGGCATGCGCCTCGAAGGCGTCGTCACCAATGTCGCCGCCTTCGGCGCCTTCGTCGATATCGGGGTCCACCAGGACGGTCTCGTCCACATCTCGGTCCTGGCCGACCGGTTCGTGAAGGATCCGCGCGAGGTGGTGAAGCCCGGCGACGTGGTGCAGGTGCGCGTCGTCGAGGTGGATGCCAACCGCAAGCGCATCGCGCTCAGCATGCGCTCGGAGGAAGCGGGTGCGCCGCGCGGCGGGCGGCCGGAGGAACGCTCCTCACGTCCCCCGCAGAGACCTGCGCCAAATCCGGCGCCACGCGGCCCGGCCCCGGACGGCGCGTTCGCCGAGGCCCTGCGCCGGGCGGCTGAGGGCAAGGACCGGGGACGCCGCTGACGGTGCGCATTCCCCCTCTCCCCGTGCGCGGGGAGAGGATCGCGGACACCTTGCCGTGTTCGCGATGAGCGGAGGCAAAGCCGAAGCGAGGGTGAGGGGGACTCTTCGGATGAGGCTCCTTCGGACGCGCCCCCTCACCCTCGGCTGCCGCCTCGCCGCGCCGACGACGAGGTCGTCGCGGCCCTCTCCCCGCAAGCGGGGCGAGGGGATGCACCCTCCCTCAGCACGCCGCCACGTTCACCGCGAGACCGCCGAGCGAGGTCTCCTTGTACTTCGCCTGCATGTCGTTGCCGGTCTGGCGCATGGTCTCGATGACCTCGTCCAGGCTGACCCGATGGATGCCGTCACCGCGTAGTGCCAGGGAGGCGGCCACCACCGCCTTGTTGGCCCCGAAGGCGTTGCGCTCGATACAGGGGATCTGGACGAGGCCGCCGATCGGGTCACAAGTCATGCCGAGATGATGCTCCATGGCGATCTCGGCGGCGTTCTCGATCTGCAGGGTCGAGCCGCCCAGCAGCGCGGCGAGGCCCGCCGCCGCCATGGCCGCCGCCGAGCCGACCTCCCCCTGGCAGCCGACCTCGGCGCCGGAAATCGAGGCGCGGCTCTTGATGAGACCGCCAATGGCTGCCGCCACCAGCAGGAATTCGCGGCCGCGCTCGTCCGACCAGCCGGGGCAGAAATCGCGGGCGTAGCGCAACACAGCTGGGACGATCCCGGCGGCGCCGTTGGTGGGGGCTGTCACCACCCGCCCGCCGGCAGCGTTCTCCTCGTTCACCGCGAGGGCGAACAGGCTGATCCAGTCCACGATCTCGTGGGCCGGCCGGGCGTTGATGTGGCGGTTGGCCTCCAGATCCTCGAACAGCTTCTTGGCCCGCCGCCGCACCTTGAGGCCGCCGGGCAGTTCGCCGGTCTGGCGCAGACCCCGGTCGATACAGGCGAACATCGCGTCGCGAATCGCGTCCAGCCCCTCGTCGATGGTCTCGCGGCTGCGGCTCGCGCCCTCGTTGGCGCGCTGGACCTGGGCGATGGAAAAGCCGGTGCGCAGGCATGTCGCCAGCAGATCGGCGGCGCTGGCATAGGGCAGCGGAAACGTCATTGCCTCGCCCACCGCCGCCGCTTCCTCGCCGACCACGAAGCCGCCGCCGATGGAATAGCAGGTGACCGTGTCGAGCACGCCGCCATGCTCGTCGAGGGCGCGGAACCGCATGCCGTTGGTATGGACCGGTAGCACCTCGGTGAAGTTGAAGACGAGATCGGTCTCGAGGGCGAAAGCCGGTCCACCGAGGCCGAGCCTGCCCGTCCGCTTCGCTTCGGCCACGTATTCGTCGACCCGGTCGGGGTCGATCCCGGCGGGGCTATGGCCGAGCAGGCCGAGAAGAATGGCGACATCGGTCCCGTGCCCGCGCCCGGTCCAGGCGAGGGAGCCGAAGATCTCGGCGCGGATGCGCGCGAGGCCGGGACGCCGCCGCGTCCGCTCGCGGAAATCGAGGGCCGCCACCATCGGCCCCACCGTATGCGAGCTCGACGGGCCGATCCCGATCTTGAACAGGTCGAAAGCGCTGATCATCGGTCCCGGTCCGCCTCATCCGCAGCGTCGCGCCACCATGCGGCAGTGCGATCGCTCATCAGACAGACCGTGATCTGAAGATCGCGCCCCGTCTTCGCAAGTGCGCCGTCCGACCTGCGAAATCCGGGCCGGACACGTTCTGTTCCGACGGGCCGCGTGGCGGGGGCGATGCTCCGGCTCATATCAGGCCACACTGAACCTGACCCAAAGACCAGGGCCGCTGAGGTCCTGCGGACGACCGCCGCCGCGCCGTCGCGTGGGCAGACCTCGATGAGTCCGGCTCATCGAGGTCTGGTATCAGTGGAAGAACGGCAGAAAGTGCGGCGCGTAGAGGCCGAAGCCCAGCATCACGAGGCCGGCGACGCCCAGGAACCCGCCCGCCAGCGTCAGTGCGGCGATGCCGGTGATGACCTGGGCCGAGGCGAGCACGATCCCGATCTGGAAGGCGGCCGAGCCGAATTCGTAATGGTGGTAGCGGTGGAGCGCGAGGTCGCGATGCTCCTGCGAGGCCCGCGCCTTCTCCTGCAGCTCCTTGCGCCCGTCGCCGGTGGCGGGGTCCGATTCCCAGCGCGCCATGGTCTTGGCCCATTCGGCCCGTTTGGCGGCGATGGCCGGTGCGTTGGCCGTCTCCGGAGGGATCAGGGCGAGGGTTTCGTCGGCAGTCTTGAGGATGGTGCCGCGGATGGTGCGGGCCTGGTAATAGGCCCACTGGTTGGAGGATTCGACGTTGGCGCTGAGCGCCTCGGTCTGCGCCCCCTTGGCCAGGGTCTCGGCCAGCGCCAGGAACAGCGCCAGCACCGAAATCAGCAGCGCGACCTTCTTGTTCGAGCCCTCGATGGCTCCGTGACCCGACATGCCGGATGCTCCCTCTCGTGTTCGACGGCGGGAGTCACAGCCGATCCGCCGAGGAAGCGCAACCGTTTCCTCGGTGGTTCTGGGCCTGCGTCGTCCGGCTCCTCAATCCTTGAAGACGTAGCCGGCGATGATCTTGAGCCCGACCGGGCGGCCGGCGGCGAGGCGGTGGGTATCGGAGGCCTCCACCACGACGGTCTTGCCTTCGGGGCGGTCCACCTCGATCCGCTGGCGGCCCTGGCTGCGGTATGACGAACGCACATGGCCTTCGAGATGGGCCTGGTCGGGCTCGGCGAATTGCAGCTGCCACGGTCGGGCATAGAGCTTGACCGGGCCGACGAGACCGGCCGGGGCCTTGACCGGGGTCAGCCGGCCGTTGACCCGCACCTCGCCCCCCTGAACGATCGCTTCGACTTCGATCGTGTCGCCAAGGAACTTGAGCACGGTGGAGGAGACCGGGTTTTCCTGGACCTCGTCCGGGGTGCCGATCTGTTCGAGTCGGCCCTTGGACAGGACGGCGACGCGGTCGGAGAGCTCCAGCGCCTCGTCCTGGTCATGGGTCACGAAGATCGTGGTCTGGCCGGTGCGGTCGTGGATCTCGCGAAGCCAGCGGCGCAGGTCCTTCCTCACCTGGGCGTCGAGGGCGCCGAAGGGCTCGTCCAGCAGCAGCACGCGGGGCTCCACGGCCAGGGCGCGCGCGAGCGCGATGCGCTGGCGCTGGCCGCCGGAGAGCTGCGACGGGTAGCGGTCGGCGAAGCCCGAGAGCTTGATGAGGTCGAGGAGATCGCCGACCCGGCGTTTGATCTCGGCCTTGGCCGGCCTGTCCGCACGCTTCCGGGCGTTGAGGCCATAGGCGATGTTCTCGGCCACGCTCATATGCTTGAACAGGGCGTAATGCTGGAACACGAAGCCGACGGCCCGCTCCTGCACCGGAACCCGCGTGGCATCGTCGCCGCCGAAGATGATGCGGCCGCGATCGGGAAAATCGAGCCCGGCGATGATGCGCAGCAGCGTGGTCTTGCCTGAGCCCGAGGGGCCGAGCAACGCCAGCAATTCGCCCGCCTGCACGTCGAGGGAGAGGTCGTGCAGCACCGCCGCCGTGTCGAAGGTCTTCGACAGGTTCTCGACCCGGATCGCCGTGGACGAACCCACCGGGTCAGTGACCCCGTGCGCCCGCTGCGATCTCGGCACTGAAGCGCCATTCGAGGAGTGATTTGACGAGGAGGGTGACAAGAGCGAGGCCGGCAAGGAGGGAAGCGACGGCGAAAGAGGCAACGAAGTTGTACTCATTGTAGAGGATCTCCACGTGGAGCGGCAGCGTATTTGTCAATCCGCGGATATGGCCTGAGACCACCGACACCGCGCCGAATTCGCCCATCGCCCGGGCGTTGCAGAGGAGCACGCTGTAGAGCAGGCCCCAGCGGATGTTGGGCAGCGTCACGGTCCAGAACGCGTGCCAGCCCGAAGCGCCGAGGGTCAGCGCCGCTTCCTCTTCGGCGGTTCCCTGTTCCTGCATCAACGGGATCAGCTGGCGGGCGACGAAGGGGAAGGTGACGAAGATCGTGGCGAGCACGATGCCGGGAACGGCGAAGATCACCTGGATGTCGTGCGCGATCAGCCACGGACCCAGAAGGCCCTGGGCGCCGAAGACGAGTACGTAGATCAGCCCCGAGACCACCGGCGAGACCGAGAATGGCAGGTCGATGAAGGTCACGAGCAGGTTCTTGCCGCGGAACTCGAACTTGGCGATGGCCCAGGAGGCCATGATGCCGAAGACGAGGTTGAACGGCACGGCGATGGCCGCCGTCAGCAGGGTCAGGCGGATCGCCGAGCGTGCATCCGCCTCCGTGAAGGCGGCGAGATAGGCTGACCAGCCTTTCGCGAAGGCCTGGATGAACACCGTCACCAACGGCAGCACCAGGAACAGGGCGAGAAAGACTACCGCGATCCCAATCAACACCACCCGGACGACACGGCCTTCCGTGACCACGCTCCGTGCGCGGGCGGGCGGACCTCCGGCCTGGAGATCGGGATCCCGGACATCCGGGTTTCCGACAACGGCGCTAGACATAACCGAACCTCCTGCGGCTCCAGGCCTGGATCAGGTTGATGGCGAGCAGGGTCAGGAACGAGATCCCGAGCATGATCGTCGCGATGGCGCAGGCGCCCCCATAATCGAATTCCGAGAGCTTGATGACGATGAGGAGCGGGGCGATCTCGGAGACGTAGGGAAGGTTGCCGGCGATGAAGATGATCGAGCCGTATTCACCGACGCCGCGGGCGAAGGCGAGGGCGAAGCCCGTGAGCACGGCCGGGATCAGGGGCGGTAGCACCACCTTCACCAGCGTGTGCCAGCGGCCGGCGCCGAGGGTGGCCGATGCCTCCTCGATCTCCTTGTCGATCTCGACGATCAGGGGCTGCACCGTCCGTACGGCGAAGGGCAGGCCGATGAAGACCATGGCGATGTAGATGCCCACCGGCGTATAGGCGGCCTCGATCCCGAGCTTGGCGAGCTGTTCGCCCACGAGACCGTTGGGGGCATAGAGGGAGGCCAGGGCGATGCCGGCGACGGCGGTCGGCAGGGCGAAGGGCAGATCCACTACCGCGTCCACGATCTTGCGGCCGGGAAACCGGTAGCGGGTGAGAACCCAGGCGATGAGGAAGCCGAAGACCGAGGCGGTCAGCGCCGCGAGGAGCGAAACCCCGAAGCTTACGCGCAGGGCGCTGGCGACGCGCGGATCGGTGGCGACCGCCCAGATTCCCGACAGGCCGAGGCCGGAGGCGCGGGCGACGAGAGCGGCCAGGGGCAGCAGCACGATGATGCCGAGGCAGGTCAGGGTATAACCGAAGGTGATCCCGAAGCCGGGAATCACACTGGGCTGACGGAAGCGTCGTCTCGGACGCAGAGGGGGCTCTGCCATGGGGTGGTCCTGATAATGGATCGCCTCGCTCACGCATCGGCGGGTCGGGAAGCGGGCACGGTGTCCGGCTGAGGTCGCCCCCTGCTCCCTGGGCACCCTCCCCGTGACGGCTGCTAGATTCACACACCTGCTCTTCAAGGCAGAGCGCGTCCCTCTCCCCCCTTGTGGGGAGAGGCTAGGAGTGGGGGTGGCTCCGCCAGCCTCCGCAGCATCAGGGTCGCACAACCACCCCCACCTCCTACTCCTCCCCGCAAGGGGGAGGAGGGCAGGGTAGCGCGCATACCGCGACATGTGTGCCTATCGTCGGCCGGAGAGAGGCGCGCTACGGCGCCGGCTTGCTCAGCTGGTCGAACAGCCCACCATTGTCGAAGTTCTTCTTCTGGATATCGTCCCAGTTGCCCTGAAGATCCTCGATCTTGAAAAGTTTCAGTTCGGGCAGCTGCGCCAGATGCTCGGGCTTGGCGGCCTCACGCTTGATTGGGCGGTAATGATGCTTGGCGAAGATCGCCTGCGCCGCGTCCGAATAGAGGAACTGGAGATAGGCCTCGGCCTGCTTGCGGGTGCCCTTCTTGTCGACATTGGCATCCACGAGGGCGACCGGCGGCTCGGCGTAGATCGAGGTAGGCGGAACGATCACGTCGAACTTGTCGCGGCCGAACTCTTCGAACACCAGATAGGCTTCGTTTTCCCAGGTCGGCAGCACGTCGCCGAGACCGCGCTGGGCGAAGGTCACGGTGGAGCCGCGCGCACCGGTATCGAGCACCGGCACCTGCTTGTAGAGCTGGCCGACGAAGGCGTTGGCCTTGTCGGCGTTCTTGCCTTCCTTCTCGTAGGCGTAGCCCCAGGCCGCGAGGAAGTTCCAGCGGCCGCCGGCCGAGGTTTTCGGGTTCGGGGTGATCACCTTCACGTCGGGCTTCACGAGATCGCCCCAATCCTTCACGTCCTTCGGGTTCCCCTTGCGCACGAGGAACACCACGGTCGAGGTGTAGGGCAGGCCTTCATTGGGCAGCTTGGTGCGCCAATCGGCAGGAATCTTCTTCGAGATGCGGCTGATCGCATCGATGTCGGAGGGGATGCCGAGGGTCACCACATCGGCCGGGATGCCGTCGATGACGGTGCGGGCCTGCGAGCCGGAGCCGCCATGGGCCGCGCGGATGGTGACCGTCTCGCCGGTCTTCGCCTTCCACTCCTCGATGAAGGCCGCGTTGATCTCCTTATAGAGTTCCCGCGTCGGGTCGTAGGAGACGTTGAGGAGTTCGGTCTGCGCCTGGGCGCTGCCGGCGGCGAACAGCGCGGACCCGAACCCTGCCGAGACCAGGCCGAGCGAACCGGCGCACAGGGCAATGACACGTCTGCGGTTGGACAGACGGCGGGCATTCGGCGTGGAGGATAGGTTCGAGCTCACAGGTTCGTCTCCGGCTACATCGCGGCTGCGGGACAAAGCCGTCCCGACGCCTCGGTGGCGCTAGGTTTCGTTCGTTTTAAAGAACAATGTCAAGCTTGACCGAGGGGTGCCTCTTTCGTTCTAGATAGGCAATTCTCCTTACGAAAGCGAAGGCGTGAGGAGGAAAACATTTGCTATAGAAATATGTTCTATCTATATCCGCTAAAGTAGAATATATAGCCTCGGTCGGTTAGTTCTATAGAACGAACGTTCCGTAACATTTCCCGCGCTAAGGTGCATTGCAGCATCCAGCCCGGTTTCCCGGGTCCGTACGCGCGGAGTGTCTCATAGGTGGGGTCGGTCATGGAGCAGCGATAGCGCGCCATTCCGGCCAGACACGACGGAAAACCGGATGCGGGAACCCGCAGCCGGTTATGCTGGCAGGAGGGCTTCCCGAACGCCTGAGAATCAGGAGATCGGGACAGGCTTGGTCTGGAAGGAGCAGCGCCTGCGCAGGCGTCCCTTCGAGGAACGGCTCAGTCGGAGGCGAGGGCGACCAGGGAGAACAGGGTCGCGAGCAGGATGTTTCCGGCGACGACGAGAACGAGGACGGTCATGGGATGGGATTTCGCGGGTTGGCGGAAGACGGGCCGGGCAGGTCCAGCACGTAGGCGCGACCGATAGCACCGCAATTCTGAACGCTGTGTGTCGTCTCGCTCATCCCTCTGACGGATCGCGCCTGTAACGGGTCACCCCTTCCGCCGACCGAGCTTCAACAGCAGGGATTCGATGCGTTCGCCAACCGGTTCGATCAGCGAATCGGCGTAATGGGCCCGCAGGTTCAAACCGAGATGGCGTCGCACGCTTGCCGTGAGCGATACCGGCCTGCCCCGCGGCGTCCGACCGTCCTGCCCGTCATCCGGCTGCATTTTGGTCATGAGGGGAACTCCGCTCATGCCGACTTCCCAAGGAGGGACTGGGTCGGCCTTGACCGGAAGGCTGCCAGGGAATGGTTAAGAACAATTTTATCCATTTCCGTAAAAAGTCTGTAAGGCCAAGCTTCTAGGGCGAGCGCCCCGTTTTCCCTTATCTGTCAATGACATTTTACATTTTTCGAAGCGAAATAAATCCGCCAGCCATACCTCTGGGAGGAAACGGCGCGGGTGCAAAGGGTTGCGTCCGGCCAAGCCCCCTGCCGATCCGCAAACAGGGTTACCGAATGGTTTCCAGCTGTGGACGGCTGCGCCGAAGCGGGGTTACAACGCTCTCGCTCACTGAGTCGGATTCAAGTGTTCGGAGAGCAAAAATCGCATGAAGGGGAGATCTTCAAAGAATGCAGACCATCACCATCACAGTGCGAGAACGTGACACCGTATTAGCGGCGCTGCGTTACTATCAATTCTATCGCCTTCAGGGCCATCCTTTCGATCCTCGGCAAGATCACCTGATCGATGCAATTGCAAGTCACTCAGGTGAAAGTCTAGATCTTGCGGAGATCGACGATCTTTGTGCCGGCATTCAGGGCAACAAACACGCCTTGAGCGCGGCTGCGTAACACCCCCACAGGGGTCCTCGATACGTCGGCGGCGGCCCTCCTGCGCCGCCTAAAGACGGGGATGGGCCGAGCGCCGCACACTCCACGTCTTCGCCAAGACGACGCTGGTCGGGGCGGATGTCCGAAACGGCCTCAAAAAGAAAAACCTTCTCTTTTCACGATTTGCCAGGACATCCTTCACGACCCGCTGGGCCATCACCCATCCGGCCCACGTGCAGGCCGCAGGCACCGTGCCGGGCTCCCCCGGCCGGTGCGCCGCGACGATGCCCGAAAGCTCGACCGGACCCATCGGCCCTTCGCTTCACGGAGCCTTGGCGAGCTGATTCTTGGCCCGCTCGACCGCCGCGTTGCAGGCCTGGGCGTCGCCCTTGCCGTCGGCAGTGCGCGCCTCGTCCAGGGCGACCTTGGCCTGCATCGCGGCATCGGCGCCTTTTCCCGCCTCAGCGGATTTCTCCGGCGGAGCGGCCGGGGTGGAGGCATTGCCTCCCTGCGCGGTTTCTCCCTGGCCTTCGCGCGCGCCGGCCGCCGCCTTACCCGAGGTCGAGGCGGAGATGGCGCCCGTCGCCTCGTCCTTCACCCGCGTCTCAAGGCGCGCGATCTCTTCCGAACAAGGTGAGGCGAGGGCCGTGCCCGCCGCGAGGCCGATGGTGAAGCCGGCAGCCAGCAACACGGCGAGGGGACGGGATTTCTGAATCATGGGGTATCCTCAAGGGGGGCTGTGACGGGACAACCCGTGTCCGTCCCCTTCGGCTCCCCTGACGCGGCGAAGTTTACGCCTCGGCGAACCCTGTCGATCCCGGCCGCGCACCGCCATGGTCGTGGTCGCATTCACCGTGGTCGGCCAGCACCTGGATGACCCGGCACTCACCCACCCGCCCGTGCCCGCATTCCGTCACCATGCGCTGCAGCTCCGTACGCAGGGCGATCAGCCGGGTGATGCGCTGCTCCACCTCCGCGAGGTGCCGTCGCGCCAAGCGGTCCACCTCGGCGCAGGATTCCTCCGGTTGCGCGCTCATGGCGAGAAGTTCGCGAATCGCATCCACCTCGAAGCCGAGTTCGCGCGCGTGACGGATGAAGTTGAGCCTTGCCACCTCGGCGTCGCCATAACGGCGCTGCTGCCCGTCGGTACGCGGGGGCGACGGCATCAGCCCGACCTGCTCGTAATAGCGGATCGTCGGTACCTTCACCCCGGCGCGGCGCGACAAAATTCCGATCGAGAACGTCATTTTCCGCTTGATCCTCTAGTCGCTAGAGCTTGTAGGCTCCTGTTTAACGACGAAACGAGGAGAGAGCCATGGCCGAATCCTGCTGCGGCACGAGCCTGAAGCAGCCTGAAACCCACACGCACGTGCATTCCCACGATCATGACCATGACACGGCGGGCGCGCACGACCACGCCGTGGCGACGCAGGCTCCGAAGGCCTCGCCGCACGAGGAATCCTGCGGTTGCGGCGGGGGCGTTCCGGTCTTCGACGGGGTGGATCCGCGCTACAAACGGGTGCTGTGGTTCGTCATCGCCCTCAACGGCGCGATGTTCCTCACTGAGATGGCGGCCGGCCAGGCGGCGGGTTCGCAGGCGCTGAAAGCCGACGCCCTCGACTTCCTGGCCGATACCGTCACCTACGGCCTCAGCCTCGCGGTCATCGGTGCGAGCCTTCGCACCCGCTCGTTGGCGGCTCTGGCCAAGGGGGTGAGCCTCAGCCTGATGGCGGTCTGGGTCTTCGGCTCGACGATCTACCAGACGCTCGTTCTCGGCGTGCCGAGCGCGGAATGGATGGGCGGGATCGGCCTGCTGGCGCTCGCCGCCAACGTCGCCTCGGTGCTGCTGCTGATGCGCTACAAGGACGGCGACGCCAATGTCCGCTCCGTCTGGCTGTGCTCGCGCAACGATGCCATCGGCAACATCGTGGTGATGGGCGCGGCGCTCGCCGTCTGGGGCACCACATCCGCCTGGCCGGACCTTGCGGTCGCCGCTCTCATGGCCGGCATCTTCCTCACCTCTTCGGTCCAGATCCTGAAACAGGCCTGGGGCGAGTATCGCGAGGGGGGCCGGGAGGCGCGGGTCTTGGCGGCCGAGTGAGGGGGGGACCACCTTAATATGACGTGGTCATTCCGGGGCGCCGAAGGCGAGCCCGGAATCCAGAGCCACCAAAGGTACAGGACCTTGCGCTGTCGGCGTTTCTAGATCCCGGGCTCTGCTGCGCAGCCCCGGGATGACGTCGCTGATCCGGAAAATCTTCGGCCCCTTACAAGAAAGGGGCCGAAGAGTGTTGCGGTCTTACGAGCTCAGCTGGTCGCGGATCGGCAGCTGCCGGATGCGGCGGCCGGTGGCGGCGAAGACCGCGTTGGCGATGGCCGGCGCCACGGGGGGGACGCCCGGCTCACCGACGCCGCCGAGCGGACTGCTGTAGTCGTTGTTCTGGATCAGGTGGACGTGCAACTCCTTCGGGGCGGCGTCGAGACGGGTGATCTCGTAGCCGTCGAAGTTGTTCTGCTGCGCGCGCCCGTCCTTGAAGGTGATTTCGGCCGACAAGGCCAAGCCCATCCCCATGACGACGGCACCCTCCATCTGCGAGCGGATACGCTCCGGGTTGACCTGCGGCCCGCAATCGACGGCGATGTCGATGCGCTTGACCGAGACTTCGCCCTTGGCGCCCACTTCGACCTCGGCGGCGACCGCCGTGTGGGTGACGAAGCTGTAATGCCCGGCAATGCCGAGGCCTCGTCCCTTCGGCAGCTTGCGGCCCCAGCCGATCCCCTTGGCCGCCGCCTCGATGACCCCACGCAGGCGCGCGGTCTCGATCGGGTAGCGGGCCGGGTCCTCGCCGTAATTCCACACATCGCCGATGGTGGTCGGGTCGATCACCCGGTCGGGGCCGATCAGGGCCAGCAGGTACTCCTTCGGGTCCTTGCCCGCCGCGTGCGCCAACTCGGCGACAAACGACTGGATCGCGAAGGCGTGCGGGATGTTCGACACCGAGCGGAACCATCCGATGCGCACATGCGCGTCGGCCGCCGGGTTCTCGAGCCGGATATTCGGCACGGCGAACGGCGTGTTGGTCAGTCCCATCCCGAGCTCGAAGGGCAGCTCGTTCTTGGCGCCGGCGGCGAAGATCGAGCCGATCGTGGGCGCCGCCGAACGGTGGAGCCAGGCCACCGGCATGCCCTTGTCGTCGAGGCCGGCCTCCAGGCGCTCCACCGAGATCGTGTGGTAGTAGCCGTGATGGAGGTCGTCCTCGCGGGTCCAGGTGAGCTTGACCGGCGCACCGTCCACGGCCTGGGAGCACAGGGCCGCCTCGAGCACGTAATCGGGCTTCGACTTGCGGCCGAAGCCGCCGCCGAGCAGCGTCACGTTCACCCGCACCTTGTCGGCAGGCAGGTTGAGCTTCTTGGCCAGGCGGTCATGGGTCGCCTGGGGAGCCTGTGTGCAGGCCCAGGCTTCGCAGAACCCGTCCTTGATCCGCACGGTGGCGGCCGGCGGCTCCATCGGGGCCTGGACGAGATGGGGCACGAAATATTCGGCCTCGATCCGCTGCTTGGCCTTGGCCATGGCACCGTCGACGTCACCCTGGTTGCGAACGACCTTGCCGGGCGCGCGTGCCGCCTTCTCCAACTCGCCGCGGAAGGCGACCGAATCGTAATGGGCGTTCGGGCCGTCGTCCCAGGTGATCTTCAGGGCGTCGCGGCCCTTCATTGCCGCCCAGGTGTTCTTGGCGATGACGGCGACGCCGCCGATCGGCTGGAACTCGGACGGGATCTCGGGCGTGTCGATCTTGAACACCTTGACCACGCCGGGGACCTTCATGGTCTCGGCATCGTCGTAGCTCGCCACCTTGCCGCCGAAGACCGGCGGGCGGGCAACGAGGGCGTAGAGCATCCCGTCGAGACGGGTATCGAGGCCGTACATGGCCTTGCCGGTGGTGAAGTCTTGGTTGTCGATGAGGCCGATCTTGCCCTTGCCGATGAACTTGAAGGCTTTCGGATCCTTCAGGGTCACGCTCTCGCGGGCGGGCACGGCGAGTTCGGAGGCTGCCGCTGCCACGTCGCCATAGCCGAGCGTGCGCTTCGACTTGGCATGGGTGAGGACCGAGTTCTCGGCCTTCACTTCCGCTGCAGGCACGCCCCATTGCTTGGCGGCGGCCTGGACCAGCATGGCCTTCGCTGCCGCACCTGCATGGCGCAGATGCGGGAAGAAGTGGCGGAGCGAGCGCGAGCCGTCGGTGTCCTGGTTGCCGAACCGGGCTTCGTCACCCCAGGCCTGGGCGACCTTCACCTTGGCCCAATCCGCCTCGAGCTCGTCGGCGACGACGAGGGCGACGGAGGTGCGCACGCCTTGGCCCATCTCCGAGCGATGGCAGGTGATGGTGACGGTGCCGTCCGGCGCGATGGCCACGAACACCTTCGGGTCGTCCTGCCAGCCATGCGGCATGGCATCGGCGCCGAATTTCTTCGGCTCGTCCTTCTTGTCCTCGGCACGCGCGGAGTCACGCCAGGACAGGGCGAGCACCAGGGCGCCCATGCCGCCGAGCATGGCGCGGCGGCTGACATTGGCGAGAGCGCTGGGCGCTTCGGGGGCGGCGGTCGTCTCGGTGGCGAGGTCGGCCATGATCTGTGCGTCGTGAATCACAGGCGCTCTCCCTTGTTGGCGGCCGGCGCGTTTCCGGCGGCCTGATGGATCGCGGCGCGGATGCGCGGATAGGTTCCACACCGGCAGAGGTTGCCGCTCATGGCCTCGTCGATCTGGGCGTCGTTGGGCTTCGGCGTCTCCTTCAGGAAGGAGGCCGCCTGCATCATCTGCCCGCACTGGCAATAGCCGCATTGCGAGACATTGAGGTCGCGCCAGGCCACCTGGACCGGATGGTTGCCATCGGGCGAAAGCCCCTCGATGGTCACCACCTCCTGGCCTTCGGCTGCGGAGATGGGGGTGACGCAGCCGCGCACGGCAGTGCCGCCGAGATGGATCGTGCAGGCGCCGCACAGGGCCTGGCCGCAACCGAACTTGGTGCCGGTGAGGCCGACTTCGTCACGCAGGAACCACAGCAGCGGCATGTCGGGATCGCCGTCGAAGCTGCGTTCAGCCCCGTTCACGGTGAGTTTGATCATCGGTCTATCCTGTCATCGATCAGGCCACGGACCGGTCGAGATCGGCGGGCTACCGATCCGTTGGGCTCGCGAATACCTTGGAGGTCGTCACTCAGGCGCGGGGCGCGCGCGACATCGTCGCCGTCCCGCATCGAAACGTCCCTGAGGTGCGGCAGCGGATCCGGCACCCCTCGACAGGGAACCGTCGCAGTGCACGAAGCCCCCACGCCCCGTACCTCATAATGAATCCAATTAAACGGTAGGGGTGCTGCGGTGCAACGGCCGGCAGCCACGGGCGTCGCTTTCGTGAAGCTCGGCCGAGGATTCGATGTGCTGTTGCGCACAGTACGTATCGGGCGTCTGGGACGCTTTCGAATGTCGCTCGTTGTTTATGCCGGCTCTGCAGACATCGCTCCAGCGGGCCTCGGTGAAGCGCCAAACCTTTCGAATCGCTTCGACATAACGGTGCTCGAACCGTCCGGCACTTCGCCTCGATCAGGTCTCCACGAGGCCGAAGCTGGACCCGCTCGCCTCGGAATCACCGCGCCCATGGGGTAGAGCGAGGTATTCCGATGAGCGCATCTCGATGAGGCGCGAGACCGTGCGGTCGAACTCGAACGCCTCTCGGCCCTCGGTCGCTGTGTAGAGACCGGTCGGCTCGGCGGCGGCCGAGGCGATCAGTTTCACGTGGGCATCGTAGAACGTGTCGACGAGGGTGATGAAGCGCTTGGCCTCGTTGCGGTTCGCCTCGCCCATCACCGGGATGTCCGAAAGGATCACCGTCTTGAAGGAATGGGCGATGGCCATGTAGTCGGCGGCGCCCAGCGGCTGGGCGCAAAGGTCGGCGAAGCCGAACCGGGCGACGCCGGCGGCCTCCTCCGGCACGGCCACCTCGCGGCCTTTCACGCGGATCGTGGCAGGCTTGCCCCGGGCTTTGCCGGTGAGCCCCTTGAAGGCCTGATCGAGGGCGGCGGCGGCCGTCTCGTCGGCAGGCACATGATAGACAGAAGCGCCACCGAGCTTCTCCAGGCGGAAATCCGTCCGGGAATCGAGCTTCAGGATCTCGACCCGGCTCTTCAACTCCGCGACGAAGGGCAGGAACAGCGCGCGGTTGAGCCCGCCTTCATAGAGCCGGTCGGGCTCGACGTTGGACGTCGCGACGACGGTGACGCCGCGCTTGAACAACGCCCCGAACAGCCGGCCGAGGATCATCGCGTCGGCGATGTCGGTCACGGTGAACTCATCGAAACACAGCAGCGTCGCCTCGTCCGCCAGGGCGTCGGCCACCACTGGGATCGGGTCGTCACCCTTGGCCGTGCCCGCCTTAAGGGCCTGCCGGTGGGCATGGATGCGCTCATGGGCATCCGACAGGAAGCCGTGGAAATGGACGCGGCGTTTCTTGCCCGGCGCCGCCTCGTGGAAGAGGTCCATCAGCATGGTCTTGCCGCGGCCGACGGAGCCCCAGATGTAGAGGCCCTTGGGCGGACCTTCGCTGTCGCCGCTGCGGCCGAACAGCCAGCCGAGCGCGCTGCCCTTCTTCGCCCGCCGCCGCCGGTCGAGATCCTGGACCAGCCTGTCGAGGGCCTGGACCAGATGGGTCTGAGCCGGGTCGCGCTCGATGGCGCCCGACGAGACCAGCATGTCGTAGCGCGCCGAAACCGGACCGGCAGGAGAATCACCGCCCTGCGAACCGGTGGAGGATGCGGAACCTGAGGGGGGACTCACGGCGATGGCGACCTTGGATACGGGACGGCGCAAGGGCCGCGTGCGCGTCGATGGAACCGGTCCGGCGACAGGCCCGAAGACCGGTCTGCCGCGCGTCGCCGGAGGGATCAAGCACGGCATGCCGGCCGGATGACGTTTTGTTGCATTGCACAAAATCGGCGGCGATGCCATCTCGTGGCCTCCTCGAGGGAGGTCACGCCCGGAGCCAGCGCACATCAGCGCAATGTCATCCGGAGTACGACGGCACAATGCCCGACACCATTTCGACCGGACCGAATGTCCGGCGCCTCTGGCCCAGCGACCGAGCCATGGTCGAGGCCTATTTCCTGCGGCTCGACCCCGATACCAGAGCCAACCGGTTCATGGCCGCCGTGAGCGATACCGCGGCCGTTGCGTATGCAGCCCGCGCCCTCAAGGTCGAAGGGCTGGTCTTCGGCGGTTTCGTCGAGGGGACCTTGCGCGCGCTCGGCGAATTGCGTCCGCTCACCGGCCCCGTGCCGGGGCTGAGCCTCGGCCGCGATGCGGAGGCGGCCTTCGCCGTGGAGCGCGGGTTCCGCCGCAACGGCCTCGGCCATGCCCTCTTTCGACGGATCGTCTCGGCGGCGCGCAACCGCGGCGTCCGCGATCTTCATGTCCGCTGTCTGAGCCGGAACGGCCCGATGCGCGGGCTCGCCACCAAGCTCGGCGCCGAAGTGACCCTGGCCGATGGCGAAGCGGAGGGGGCGCTCGTCCTCGCCCGTCCGACGCCCGCCTCGCTCTGGCGCGAGGGGATCGACGAGGCGCTGGATTTCACCCTGGCGGTGGCCGCCGCCGCCGAGCCGCTGAAACGAGCGGCGTGAGAGATCAAGCGGATTGGCGGCGAGGTCGCCGGACGCTATCCTGGGTTACTCTCGGGCGTCGCCGTCGGCTTCGCATTCGCCCGGCTCCCTGTTCGAAAAGATCACTCCGCCATGAGATCCGTGCTTGCTGCCTGCATCGTCGTGGCTCCTCTCGCCGTTTCGGCGCAGGAGCGGCCAGCGACCCCCGCCATGCTCTGCGCCGACGCCGCAGCCCTGGTGAACCGCGTCGGGGCCATCGTGATGACGACGGGGCCGATCACCTACGACAGGATCGTCCGCGACGGTGGGTTCTGTCCCCTGCCGGAAGCGCCCAAACCCGCCTACGAACTCACCCAGGACGTGGCGAAATGCTTCGTCGGCTATGTCTGCCGCGACAAGTTCAACGAGGGCAGCACGCGCGACTGAGTCCGATCGCGGTTCAGGGCCACGGCCAAGCTGCCATGTTGAAGCCAAGTCTCCACCCGATGGCCGCCGCACCACGGCGCTAACGAAGCTCCTTCGATCACGATCGGGGAGGGGGCTTCTCATGACCATCGGCGAGAATTCGGCACAGGATCGGCGTTCCCGGGAGGGACATGCCACGACGCGCCTGGAGCATTGCGTCGCCCATACGCTGCGGGTGATCGAGGCGGCCCGCATCGAGCGGGAGGATGCGCCGGTGAAGGCGGCCCGTCGCCATCTGGCGGAAATCTACGGCGTCACGCGGCTCAACCGACGCCTGGAGCGCAATCGACATTCGGCGTGAATCCGGCGGCGTTCAGCGCGGCGCACTCCCCGGTTTCATCGCCAGCCAGATCGTATGGCGGGCGCCGCTGGTGACATTGGCCCTGACAGGAACCTCCTCCACGGCGAACCCGCCCCGGCGAAGGCGCTGAGTAAAGGTCCGGTCCGGATGCGCGGACCATACGGCGAGCACGCCGCCGGGCCGCAGGGCCGTCATGGCCGCGCCCAATCCCGCCCCGTCATAGAGCCTGTCATTGGCCGCCCGGGTGAGCCCGTCGGGGCCGTTATCGACGTCGAGGAGGATGGCGTCGTAGGCGGCGGTCGCCGAGCGGATCGCGCCGACGACATCGCCGATCCGCAGGTCCACCCGCGTATCGTCGAGGGCATTCGCCGACAGGGCGCTCAACGGCCCGCGCACCCATTCCGCCACGTTCGGCACGAGTTCGGCGACGACGATCGCGGCGTCGGGGCGCAACGCATCGAGGGCCGCGCGCAGGGTGAAACCCATGCCGAGACCGCCGATCAGGAAACGCGCGCCCGCGCGGCCTCCGACCCGCTCCGCCGCGAGTGTCGCGAGCGCCTTCTCCGAGCCGCTGAGGCGGCTGTTCATCAGCTCGTTATGTCCGAGCTGGATCGAGAATTCGCTGCCGCGCTGAAGCAGCCGCAACTGGCCCTCGTCCCCGGGGATCGGTGCGGTGTCGAGGACGAGCCAGGGAATCATGAGCGGGGCCGGCGGGACTGCATGCCGACCCGGCTATCACAGCTGGGGCGGGGGATCACGCGATGCCGGGCAGGCGCCCCTCCCCCGACAGGGGAGGGGCCATTGGCATCCGGCTAGAACAGGCCTTCGATCTGCCCGTCGGCATCGAGATGGATGCCCTCCGAGGCGGGGACCTTGGGCAGGCCGGGCATGGTCATGATCTCACCGCAGATCACCACGACGAAGCCGGCGCCGGCCGAGAGCCGCACGTCGCGCACAGAGATGAGGTGGCCCGAGGGAGCACCCATCAGGTTCGGGTCGGTGGAGAACGAGTACTGCGTCTTGGCCATGCAGACCGGCAGGTTGCCGTAGCCGTCCTTCTCGAACTGGGCGAGCTTGGTGGCGGCCTTCGATTCCACCTGGATGTCGCCCGCGCCGTAGAGCTTGGTGGCGATGGTCTTGACCTTGTCGGTGAGCTTGGTGTCGGTCTCGTAGGCGAAGGTCAGCGGCTTCTGCTCGCCCTCGGCGAGCTTGACCACGGCCTGTGCCAACTCCTCGGCGCCGGCTCCGCCTTCCGCCCAATGCTTGCAGGTGATGGCCTCGACATCGAGCTTCTCGCGGCACAGCTCCTTGAGCTTGGCGTGTTCCGCGTCGGTATCGGCGTAGAAGTGATTCACGCCGATGACGACGGGCAGGCCGAAGCCGCGCACGTTGGCGACATGCCGGGCGAGGTTGGCGAAGCCCTTCTCCAGGGCATCGAGGTTCTCGGAGCCGAGCTCCTTCTTCGACACGCCGCCATGCATCTTGAGGGCGCGCACCGTGGCGACGATGACCACCGCCGAGGGTTTCAGCCCCGCCTGCCGGCACTTGATGTCGATGAACTTCTCGGCACCGAGATCCGCGCCGAAGCCGGCTTCGGTGACCACGTAATCGCCGAGCTTGAGGCCGGCGCGGGTGGCGATCACCGAGTTGCAGCCATGCGCGATGTTGGCGAAGGGGCCGCCATGGATCAGGGCAGGGTTGCCCTCCAGGGTCTGGACCAGGTTCGGCTGCAGCGCGTCCTTGAGGAGCACGGTCATCGCGCCGGTAGCCTTGACGTCGGCCAGCGTCACCGGCTTGCGGTCGCGGGTCTCCGCGATGACGATGCGGCCGAGACGGGCCTCGAGGTCGTCGAGATCACGGGCGAGGCAGAACACAGCCATGACTTCCGATGCCACGGTGATGTCGAACCCGTCCTCGCGCGGGAAGCCGTTGGCGACACCGCCCAGCGACTGGGTGATCGACCGCAGGGCGCGATCGTTCATGTCGACGACCCGGCGCCAATGGATGCGGCGCACGTCGATATTGAGCTCGTTGGCCCAGTAGACGTGGTTGTCGATGAGCGCGGCGGCGAGGCTGTGCGCCGAAGTGATGGCGTGGAAATCGCCGGTGAAGTGCAGGTTGATCTGCTCCATCGGCACGACCTGGGCCTTGCCGCCGCCGGCGGCACCTCCCTTCATCCCGAAGCACGGGCCGAGCGAAGGCTCGCGCAGACACATCACCGTCTTCTTGCCGATGCGGTTCAGCGCATCGCCGAGGCCGACCGTGGTCGTGGTCTTGCCTTCGCCCGCCGGGGTCGGGCTGATCGCGGTCACGAGGACGAGCTTGCCCTCGGGCTTCGATTCCAGCGACTTGATGAAGGCATGGTCGATCTTGGCGATATGCCGGCCGTAATGGTGCAGGGCATCTTCCGGCACGCCGATCTTCTCGGCCACCTGCGTGATCGGCTGCAGGGTAGCCGCGCGGGCGATCTCGATGTCTGAGGGCATTGGTCTCTCCCGGTCTGTCGTCGCGATGGCGTGTCGCGCTTAACGCTTCTTGTGGACGATCGTGGGTTCGCGGCGTCCGGCGGCGACCCGCGAACAATCCATGCTTCACCGTTGCCATCACTGTGAGCGATGGAGCAAGCAAAAGCGCGTCGGAATTTTTCAACGCGTCTGCAAAATTTCATTTGAGAGCGCCGAGGCTCGGGCGGGTCGCCCGCCTAGGCGGTGTGCGGGGCGGAGTCAGCCCGACATCGCCGTCGCCGTGTAGCCGGCCTGGTTCAGCGCTTCGGCGATCGTCAGGCTCTGGGCGTCGGTGGTGATCGCCACGCGGCCGTGATCGCGGTCGACGGCGACATGCGCCTCCGGATCGATCCGCAGAATGGCCTTGCGCACCGCCTCAGCGCAGCCGTCGCAGGTCATGCCGTCCACCTGCATCAGCAGGTCTACCCGTCTCGTATCCATCCAACCGCTCCCGTCGCTGGGTCACGTCTCGCACCTCATGTAGAGCCAAATCCCCTCCCGCCGCGAGGGGGGATGGTCCGGGGGGCCTCGGAGGCGCTGCCAGGCTGGCTGAAGCCAAGCTTCGAAGCTCATGCAACACATGGCAAAAAACCGGTTCACGCAGCCCGCGCCCATCTTGTGGGACCTCGTCGCCTCGGCGACAAACGGAGCCTGTCTCGATTTGCGTAAACCGTGAGCGAGGCCCCGTGATCTCCGCTCGATCGTCGTGAGGATAAGAGTATTCCGATGGCCCGGATCGTCGGCCGACGCACGGGCCCGTGGCTCCTGAGTCTCATCGGGTTCGTGGTCCTGGCGCCGCTCGCAGTGATCTCCCCCCTCGGCGGCGCCTTCGGACTGGCGGCCATGAGTGGTCTCGTCGCCATCCTGGCCGCGCGCCGGGCGGGCGCGCTCGACCTGCGGTGCGAGAAGCTTTCGGGAGAGCTGGATATCTTGTCCCAACGCCTCGTGCGCCTGGAGACGGTGGCCCGGCTCATCGCCGACCAGCAGATGCGGATCGAGCGCGCCCGTGCCGAGGAGGACGGCCCGGCGGAGGCCAAGGCCCCCAAGGAATCCTCGGTGGATGCCGCCGTGGAGGAGGTCACTGCAGAAATCGGCCTGCTCAGTGGCATCGTCCGCGAACTCGCCGCCGTGGTCGCCACGCAGGACGGAGAGATCGCCCGCCTGAAGGCAACGCCACCGGCCGCTCCCACTCCGACCCCGATCGCCCGTCGTGACGCCGCGGATGCCTCCATCGTCCCGCCGCCTTCCCCGCCGCCGAGAACCGAGACCGCTGCGGCGCCCTGGGTGCCGCGCGCCTGGCCACCGCAGGAGCGGTCCGAGACGGTCGCGGACCGGGTACGGCCGGACCGGAGCCGGGATGCGGTCATGGTCGCGGCCTTCGACGGCGGCGGGCTCGAAGTCCATCTCCAACCCATCGTCTCTCTGCCGCAACGCAAGGTCGTGTCCTACGAGGCGCTGGCGCGCCTGCGACTCGGCGCCGACATTCTCAAGCCGGAACTGTTCCTGCCGGCCCTCGAACGCCATGGGCGAACCACCGAACTCGATCGCCGCATGCTTCCCCTCGTCGCCACGGTGGCCCGCCACCTCAGCGGACGCGGCAGTCAGGCTGCTGTGACGTACGGCCTGTCGCCGCATTCCCTGTTCGAGCCCGGCTTCCTGCGCACGCTGCCGCGGCTGCTCGCCGGTGAATCCGCGCAGTCGGGACGCCTCGTGATCGCACTGCCCCAGTCGAGCTGGCGCAGCCTCGACGCGGAGCAAGCCGGCGCCCTGGCAGAACTGCGCGGTCGCGTGGGCTTCGCCCTGGACCGACCCGTCGACCTGCGCCTCGACCCCCTGGCCCTGGCCGATCGGGGCGTCAGTCAGGTCAAGGTGCCCTCCGATCTTCTCCTGCGACCCGATCCCCGCCAGGCCATGCCCGATATCGCCCTGGACGATCTCGTCGCCTCCTTGTCCCGAGCCGGCATCCGGCTCGTCGCCGACGCCGTCGAGCGCGAGAGCGACGTTCCCGATCTCATCGACCTCGACGTGCCGCTGGCGCAGGGCTCGGTCTTCGCCCCGGCCCGAGCAGTGCGGGCCGAGGTCCTGGCCGCCGCTCCGGTTCAAGCCGCGCCGCCAGAGACGCCACCATCACCTCAGGAACCCGGCGACGATCCCGAACCGCCGCCGCAGCGCCGGCCGTTCCGCGACTTCCTGCGCCGGGCCGGCTGAAGCCCCCTGCTTCGATCCCGATGCGTTGATTTCGGAGTCCGGCGGGCCTAACCGGTCGGCCATCCCGTCATGCCCCGAATTCCTTGCCAGTCAGGCCAGATCCATGAGCGAACCGTTCGCGCGCGCCACAACGCCGGCGCAGATCCCGACCCTGGGCGGTCTTTCAGACGTCGCCGAGCGCTACGACCTCATTCTGTGCGACGTCTGGGGTGTGCTCCATGACGGGACGCGGGCTCATCGGGGAGCGGGCGAGGCGCTGATCCGATTCCGCACCCTGCCCGAAGCCGGTCGCCGACGGCGCGTCATTCTCGTCTCGAATGCCCCACGCCCCTGGGCCGGCGTCCAGACCATCCTCGACGGCTACGGCGTGCCGCGCGAGGCCTATGACGCCATCCTCACCTCCGGCGACCTGACCCGGCGCCTGATCGCGGAGCATCCGGGCGAGCGCATCCACCATCTCGGGCCGGAACGCGACGCGACGATCTTCGATGGCCTCGATATCCGCCTCGTGGCGGCCGGTGAGGCGGAGCGTGTGGTCTGCACCGGCCTGTTCGACGACACGGTCGAGACGGCGGAGGATTACCGGGATACGCTGGCCGGCTTCCGGGCACGGGACGTGCCGATGATCTGCGCCAATCCCGATCTCGTGGTCGAGCGCAAGAAGAAGTTGATCCCCTGCGCCGGCCTGATCGCGCAAGCCTATGCGGAGATCGGTGGTTCAGTGACCTATGCCGGCAAGCCGTACCGTCCCGTCTACGAGGCGGCGCTCGCCATGGCGGCGGACCTCGATGGCGGCACCGCGCCGGACGTCGCCCGCGTCCTCGCCGTCGGCGACGCCCTGCGTACCGATATCGCGGGGGCGGCGGCCTACGGAATCCCGAACCTGCTGGTGGCGCGCGGCATCCACGCGGAGGAGCTCGGCGTCCTGGCCGAACACGACACGCTCGGCGAGGTGGCCGAATGGCTGGCCCGCCAGGAGGTCCACCCGGATGCCGTCATCGAACGATTGGTCTGGTAGGCTCTCGCGGCTTGATCGTTCCAAAGCCGCGAGGCCCGACTGATCACGCGAACAGAGCGTCGATCT
The DNA here is from genome assembly GCF_054817845.1 of Methylobacterium sp. CM6241. Lineage (NCBI taxonomy): Bacteria > Pseudomonadati > Pseudomonadota > Alphaproteobacteria > Hyphomicrobiales > Methylobacteriaceae > Methylobacterium > Methylobacterium sp. CM6241. The sequence goes on along the minus strand of NZ_CM139246.1, from coordinate 926,904 downwards.
CGTCCTGGGCCGTGGCGGGGCCCTTGATCTGCGGTCCGTTGAGGAGGAGGAGCTCGGCCCGAACCCGGCGCTCCACCTCCGCCGGATCTGTGCCGCTTTCGTCCTTCGCCTTCACGGCGGTGGCGAAGCGCGACAGCCGATTTTCGAGCTGCCGCAGGGATTCGCTGACCTTCGCGATCCGCTGCCCAGTAATGTCCTGGAACGTGCAGGCCTCGAAGATATCGTTCATCCGTGACTCGACCGAGGCACGGTAGTTCTTGTCGTTGGGCAGGCTGAGGATTTCCTCGGCTGCCGTCATGATCGAGTTCGTCGCGCCGGCCGTCGCCTCGACGACGCTGCCGAGTTCCACATGGGCCATCGGCAGCCGGTCGCGGGTGAGCTCGTTCGCCCGCAGGGCCGCGATCTCCTTCCGGACATGCGCGATGTAGTCGGCGATCTCGACCAGCTCTCGGATCAGCGATGGGCGTGTCGATGCCAGCGTAGGGCCGTTCGTCCGTGCTTTCTCGCCCATGCCTATCGCTCCACGACACTCTGCTTCGTCGAAGAAGGGAAAGCGGGTCTGCGGCTCAAGCGCCGCAGACAGCCTCGATCTTGCTCTTCAGGGTTGCCGCATTGAAGGGCTTGACGATGTAGTTGTTCACGCCGGCCTTCTTGGCCGCGATCACGTTCTCGGTCTTCGATTCGGCGGTGACCATGATGAACGGCGTGGTGCGCAGGGCCTCGTCGGCACGGACATGGCGCAGCAGCTCGTAGCCCGTCATCGGCTCCATGTTCCAGTCGGAAATCACGAGGCCGTATTTGCGGTTCTTCAGCCGAGCCAGGGCCGCTGTTCCGTCAGAGGCATCATCGACTTCTTCGAAGCCGAGCTGCTTGAGCAGGTTGCGGATGATGCGGACCATCGTCTGATAATCGTCCACGACGAGGATCGGCATGCCGAGATCGAGGGCCATGGGTCGGGGTGCTCCGTCGGTGCAGGGCCGGTGCGGCGCGCCGCGGACCGGATCAGTGGCAATATTTCTTGGGGAAGCGCCGCCACGCGCCGCCTCTCGTTCGTGAAAGTACCGCACCCCGCATTGCGAAGCGGTTAATTGGACAGGGGATCTTGCATCCCGCACTGATCGACCGTCACTTCCCTTGACCCTCCCCCGGCTTTTCGACAGGTTCCGGCGCGAATTCCCCCTTCGGTCGCTCCTTCGGCCGCTGCATTTTCGAGACCGCTTGAACCTGATGGCGCCTGCCGACGACCTTTCCGCGCGTCCCGCAGCCCGCTCCCCGTCGGGGCGGCCTTTCATCATCTGCCGCGAGGACGAGGCGGTGCCGGCATCCCTAGCGGGGGCCATCGCGGCGATCGGGAATTTCGACGGCGTGCACCGGGGCCATGGCGCCCTGGTCGAGGCCGTCCGCGAGGAGGCGGACAAGCGCGGCGTCCCGGCGGTGATGCTGACCTTCGAGCCGCATCCACGCGCTTATTTCGCTCCCGACCTGCCGATGTTCCGGCTGACGGGCCCGGCCGCCAAGGAGATCGTCTTCGCCCGTCTCGGCCTCGACGGCCTGATCGTGCGCCGTTTCGACGCGCTCATGGCGGGGACGACCGCCGCCGGTTTCGTCCACGAACTGCTCAAGCGCGATCTTGGCGTGTCCGGCGTCGTGATCGGCCACGACTTCCATTTCGGGCGTGGGCGGGAGGGAACGCCGGAGGTGCTGGCTCGGCTCTGCGCGGAGGCCTCCCTCGCATGCCGGATCATTCCCGCCGTCTCCATCGGGGAGGGGGAAGCCCCCGTCTCGTCGAGTGCGATCCGGGAAGCCCTGCGGCAGGGCGACATCGTCCTGGCGAACCGGCTGCTCGGCTATCGCTGGTTCGTCTGCGGAGAGGTCCGGCACGGAGACAAGCGCGGCCGTACGTTGGGATATCCCACGGCGAACGTGGCGCTGCCCGATTGTGGCCTCGCCCACGGCATCTACGCCGTCCGAATCGGGCTACCCGATGGTTCGGTCCGGGACGGCGTCGCGAGCTACGGGCGGCGCCCGACCTTCGACGACGGCGCTCCCCTGCTCGAAGTCAACCTATTCGGCTTCTCGGGCGATCTCTACGGACAGACCATCGCGGTGGAGTTCCTGGGCTACATCCGCGGCGAGGAACGCTTCTCCGGCGCCGAGGCCCTGATTGCCCGGATGGATGTGGACGCGGCCGAGGCGCGCGTACTCATCGCAAACGACCGCGTTCCGTCGATGATCGGCTGAATTCCGTCGCGGCCTCCGGGTCGCGATATCCGCCGGCTCAGCGCTTGGCGGGATCGATCGAGGCGAGGCGACGCGCCGCCTCTTGCAGCGCGCTCTGGTGGCCGTTGCCGCTGAGCGCATAGACCGAACGGCCCGCCGTCCAGTAGACGGTCTCCCCGTCGCCCGGGCTCGCCACCTCGCCGGTGAAGGCCGCCTCGCTGGTGCCCCGCGCTGCGAACAGCGAGACTTCGCCGAGATCGGGCGCGTCGATCATGACCTCGACCCCGGCCCCGTGACGGGCGGGCACGATCTGGACATCGCGCACCGACCAATCTCCCGGCAGGTCCGGCAGGACGATGCCGGTGGCACTCGAGATGCCGGCTTTGTCGTAGCTCGGCGAGGCGGGCGAGCCGAGGCGGGCGCGGATATGGGCCACTTCCCTGGCCTGGCGCGCATCGGCGACCAGGGCCGGGTCGACCGGCGCGGCGAAGGTGTCGGGCACGCCGAACACGCCCGTATCCGAATGCGCGATCCAGCCGGCGCCCACGAGGAGCACGATCACCGCCGCACGCTTCAGCCGCTCACCGGCACGCCGCCATGCCATGGATCGATCGAGGCGGCGGGCCGCCGCGCGGTTGCGCTCCGGACCCGGCCCGGGCAGCTGCGCGAAAGCCTGACGCAGGGCGTCCCTGTCATGCATCTCGGCCATTACCCGCGCGGCAGCCGCCGGCGTTTGGGCGAGATAGGATTCCACCTCGAGCCGGCGCATGACGTCGAGCTGTCCGTCGACGAAGGCGGCGAGGTCACTGTCGGTGATCGGGTCGATCATGACGGTCGGTATCCAGTTCAACGATCGAAAGCGGTGACGCTTTCATGCAGTCCTGACACTCGTCACCGAGTGCCCTCGAATTCGGTGCGGTTACGGACCGCCCATGGCCTTGGATGCGAGGCGGATGTCCTGCCTCGTATCCTGGCCGTTCCAGTCGCTGACGAGGCGCAGATGCGGCCGCTCGGGCTTTCCCGAACCCGATCCGGGTAAGGAGCCGGAACGGCTTCGGCCGCTGCCGGCCTCGCCTTCCTCGAAAGCGCGCAGGGCCGCGCGGCCACGCCCGAGTCGCGACATCAGAGTGCCGATGGGAATACCGAGCACCGCCGCCGCGTCGGCATAGGCCATGCCCTCGAGGGTCACGAGATGGAGCGCGGCGCGCTGCTCCTCGGGCAATGTGAGGAAGGCCTGGCGGATTTGGGCGAGGCGCACCTGCCCTTCCTGGGAGGGCGGTACGCTCTCGTCGCTCATCTGGACGAGGGATTCGGCGTGGCGGGCTTCCACCCGCTTGCGGCGCTGGTCGTCGATGAAGACGTTGTGCAGGACCGTCATCATCCAGGTCCGCAGGTTGGTGTTCGGCCTCACGGAGAGGCCGGATTCCAACGCGCGGACGAGGGTGTCGTGGACGAGATCGTCGGCTTTCAGCGTGTCGCGCGTCAACGAGCGCGCATAGCGTCGCAAGGGGACCAGAAGGTCGACGATGGAGGAGGCGGTCTGAGTCGGTTCGGCCGTCATGGATCAGTTAACGCGCGAGCCCGGCCGGCTAATCCGACCGGGCGGCACCCTATTGATAGGTCGCCTTGAGATTCAGCGTGCAAGTCCGTCCGATCCCCTCGTAATGCTCGGCGAGCCAGGCTTGCGCCGCCGCGCGGCCCTTGTCGCGGAGGCCTTCGAACACGCCGAGCCGCGCATCCATCCGGGAGGACGCCTTGTAATCGTCGAGGGCGCCCGTCCCGTCGATGCGGTGCACCAGCATGCGGTGGTAGTCGTTGCGGCCGAGCACCCCGTCCTCGATCAGTCCGTCGACGAAATCGATGGCGCGCAATTCACGCATCAGGTTGGCGTTGAAGGTGATCTCGTTGAGCCGGTCCTGGATCTCTTCGCGCGAACGCGGGGTCTCACGGCGCTCTACCGGGTTGATCTGGACCAGCACCACGTCGCGCGTCTGGGCACCGTGGAAGAGTGGGTAGATCGGCGGATTGCCGAGATAGCCGCCATCCCAATAGGGCACGCCGTCGATCTCCACCGCCTGGAACACCGTGGGCAGGCACGCCGAGGCCATCAGGTGATCGATGCTCAAGGTATCCCGCTCGAAGACGGCCAGCTTGCCCGTCCAGACATTGGTGGCCGAGACATAGATCCCGGCGGTCTCCGCCGCCCGGAGGCGTTCGAAATCCACGTGCTTGGCCAGGGCCTTGCGCAGCGGGTTTACGTTGAGCGGGTTGGAGACGTATGGGCTGGTCTTGAGCGCCCGGGTCCAGAAGTCCAGGATCGGGTTCTGGCTCCAGAGGTCGAACAGCTGGTCGAAGAGCCCGCGCTGGGCCGGCCACAAATCGCCGTCGAGGCTCGCCTCACGCCAGAACCGGTCGAGAGCGGCGCGGGCGCCCTCCGGCCCTCCGGTGATCCATCCGTCGACCATCACGACCGCGTTCATCGCGCCGGCGCTGGCACCCGTGACGGCCTCGAAGGCGAGACGGCCATCCTCGATCAGGGCATCCAGCACGCCCCAGGTGAAGGCGCCATGGGCGCCGCCGCCCTGCAGGGCCAGGGCCACGGTCTTCTCGGCTTTCGGACCGGCGAGGCTGACGGCTGGACGCGAGACGGGCCGCGACTGGGCCACTTCCCTATCGGTAGAGGGCGAATCGACCGGGGAGGAAGGTTCGGATTCGAGCATCGTCAGCTCCACGTGGCGGGTTTGCACAGGCGCATCGAGAGGGTGCACATGGGCATGCTGCAATGCAGCATCAAAGGTCGCAGGGCAGCAAACCGGTGGCTGCATGGATCGGTTCCGCTTGGGATGCCCCTGTGACTCACATGTCGCACTGCGCCAATTCCCTCGACATCGCCCATGGGATAAGACATGTCACCCGACGCTGGGCCAAAGTGTCGTGCGCGGTCCGTCCTGCCCCGTGGTTCTCCCATGCGGTCAGCGGGCTTGACGCACGCGACGCCCCATCTCAGCTAACCAGCAGAGCCCTCTGTCACCGGGCTCTTCACCCGATCTTCGCAAAGGATCGGTAGAATTCGATACCAGACGACCATGGCCGGGCGCTCGCTCCAGGGCAGGCCAGGCCATAGGTAAGGTCAGCGATGGACGCCATGATGGAAGCCACCCCAGCCGATTCGTTCGGCCCCGGCATCTCGATTACCGGCCCGGAGATCGCCGGTCCCGCGCCGCGCCACCGCACGGTGGGCGTGACTGTCGGCGAGGGCGAGGGAGCGGTCACCGTCGGCGGTGGAGCTCCGGTCGTCGTCCAGTCGATGACCAATACCGACACGGCGGATATCGACGCCACCGTGGCGCAGGTCGCCGCCCTGTCGCGGGCGGGCTCCGAACTCGTGCGCATCACGGTCGACCGCGACGAGGCCGCCGCCGCCGTCCCGAAGATCCGTGACCGTCTCGCCCGCATCGGCGTTCACGTGCCGCTGGTGGGCGATTTCCACTATATCGGCCACAAGCTCCTCTCCGATCATCCGGCCTGTGCCGAGGCACTGGCCAAGTACCGGATCAATCCGGGCAATGTCGGTTTCAAGGAGAAGAAGGACACGCAGTTCTCGACCATCGTCGAGCAGGCGGTCCGCTACGGCAAGACCATTCGCATCGGCGCCAATTGGGGTTCCCTCGACGAGGCGCTGCTCACCCATCTGATGGACGAGAACGCCCGGTCCGCGCGTCCCATCGATGCCCGCGCCGTGATGCGCGAGGCCATGGTGCGCTCGGCATTGTCCTCGGCACAGCGCGCCGAAGAGCTCGGTCTTCCCAAGAACCGGATCATCCTCTCGGCCAAGGTCTCGGCGGTGCAGGATCTGATCGCGGTCTACCGCGAAGTCGCCCGGCGCTCGGATTACGCGATCCATCTCGGCCTCACCGAAGCCGGCATGGGCTCGAAGGGGCTGGTGGCGGCCTCGGCGGCCATCGGCGTGCTTCTGCAGGAAGGCATCGGCGATACGATCCGTTATTCGCTGACGCCCGAGCCCGGCGGCGACCGGACCGTCGAGGTCAAGGCATCTCAGGAACTCCTGCAGACCATGGGCTTCCGCACCTTCGTGCCGATGGTCGCTGCCTGCCCCGGCTGCGGCCGCACCACCTCGACGACGTTCCAGGAACTCGCCCGCGACATCCAGAACTGGATCGTCACCTCGATGCCGGAATGGAAGAAGACCTATCCGGGCGTCGAAGGTCTGAACGTTGCGGTGATGGGCTGCATCGTCAACGGCCCCGGCGAATCGAAGCATGCCGATATCGGCATCTCGCTTCCCGGCACCGGAGAGACCCCCACCGCTCCGGTCTTCATCGACGGCAAGAAGGCGATGACCCTGCGCGGTGCCACGCTCGCCAAGGATTTCGAGACGGTGGTGATCGATTACATCGAGCGCCGTTTCGGCCAGGGTGCCCGCACCGCCGCCGAGTGAGATCCTCCGTCGTGAGGATTAGCGTCCCGCGTCGTGCAGCCGCGGGACGCATTCGCTCGACCTACCGCGGGAGAGGGTTTCTTCGTCACGGGTTCGTCGTTCTCGACCCCCTGCCCGCGTGATACGGATCTGGCATGCTTCGCGCAGGTCTCCTCCCCAGAGGTGTCCTGCGGAGATGCGCGCTCACTGATTTGGGTCGCCAGGCTGGCAGCAAGTTGCCGGGGCGAGGCGGGAGACAGGGCCTCCACGATCCGGATGGTCGCTAGGTCGGTCGCCAAGGTCCCTCGGTCGAAGTCCAGCGTAAAGCCAAGCCTCCTCGTTCGATTCCCTTTCCCGTCGCAGAAGCCTGATCACAGCGCATGACGCAAACCGCCACCCCGAGCGTACCCGGCGCTCAGCCCGACCCCGCGGCTCGTCCCGAGACAGGGCCAAGCGAGCATGGGCATGGGAAGACGAGCTTCTGGACGCTGGTCGTCGGCTCGGTCGGCGTCGTCTACGGCGATATCGGCACCAGCCCGCTCTACGCGTTCCGCGAGGCGCTCGGCCCGGCGAGGGCCGACGGCATCTTGCTGACCGAGGAAGTTCTGGGCACGACGTCGCTGATCCTCTGGGCGCTGCTGCTGATCGTCACGATCAAGTACGTCGTCATCCTGCTGCGCATGGACAATAACGGCGAGGGCGGCATCCTCTCGCTGATGGCATTGGCCCGCAAGGCGCTGGGCGGGTCGCGCATCGTGTTCATGCTCGGGCTGCTCGGCGCATCCCTGTTCTACGGCGACGCCGTCATCACGCCGGCCATCTCCGTGCTCTCGGCCGTGGAGGGGCTGAAGCTCGTCACCCCGGCCTTCGAGCATTACGTCCTGCCGATCACGGTGGCGATCATCTTCGCCCTGTTCATGGTGCAGAGCCGGGGCACCAGCAAGGTGGCGGCCTTCTTCGGCCCGATCATGGTGGTGTGGTTCCTGGCGCTGGGGCTCGCGGCGCTGCCGCACATCGTTTCGCGCCCGGAGGTCTTCCAGGCCTTCAATCCCTGGTACGCGCTGCACTACCTCCTCGGCCACGGTACCGGGGCCCTGGTGGCGCTGGGCGCGGTGTTCCTGGCGGTGACCGGCGCCGAGGCGCTGTTCGCCGATCTCGGGCATTTCGGACGCCGGCCGATCCAAGTGGCCTGGCTCGGCCTCGTGGCCCCGTGCCTGACCCTGAACTATCTCGGCCAGACGGCGCTGGTTCTCAACGCGCCGGACACGACCGACCCGTTCTACCAGCTCGTGCCCGAATGGGGTCTTCTGCCCATGGTGATCCTGGCGACCATCGCCACCGTCACCGCGAGCCAGGCCGTCATCACCGGTGCGTTCTCGCTGTCGCGCCAGGCGATCCAGCTCGGGCTGCTGCCGCGCCTCGAAATCCGCCACACGTCGGAATCGCATTCGGGCCAGATCTTCCTGCCGCAGGTGAACATTCTGCTGCTGATCGGCGTTGTGGTGCTGGCCGTGCTGTTCCGCTCCTCCTCGGCGCTGGCCTCCGCCTACGGCATCGCCGTGACGGGGACGATGCTGCTCACCGCGAGCATGGGCTTCATCGTGCTCTGGAAGTCGTGGAAATGGTCGCCGATCGCCGCCGCCGCCGCGATCATGCCGTTCATCGTCATCGAGTTCCTGTTCCTGCTCTCGAACATGCTCAAGGTGTTCGAGGGCGGCTACGTGCCACTCGTGCTGGCCGGGATGCTCATCATCGTGATGTGGACCTGGGTGCGGGGTGTGAACATCCTGTTCAACAAGACCCGCAAGACCGACGTGCCGCTGCTCGAACTCGTCGGCATGCTGGAGAAGAGCCCGCCCCATCATGTGCGCGGCACGGCGGTGTTCCTCACCAGCGACCCGTCGATCGCTCCGGCGGCCCTGCTGCACAACCTCAAGCACAATAAGGTGCTGCACGAGAAGAACGTCATCCTGACGGTGGAGACCGTGGACACGCCGCGCTCCAGCGATGCGGACCGCATCCGCATGGAACCGATCGGCCCGCACTTCTCGAAAATCGTGATGAAGTTCGGCTACATGGAAACGCCGAACATCCCGCGGACGCTGACGCTCCTGAAGAAGCAGGGCTTCAAGTTCGACATCATGGCGACGTCGTTCTTCCTGTCGCGCCGCTCGATCCGCCCGGCAGCGCATTCCGGCATGCCGCTCTGGCAGGACCGGATCTTCATCACGCTGGCCAAGAACGCCAACGACGCCACCGACTTCTTCCAGATCCCCACCGGCCGCGTCGTGGAAGTGGGGACTCAGGTCACCGTCTGAACCGGCCGGGTCACGGCCTCGGCAGGTTGATGATGGGCGGCGGCGGAGGCGCCTCGGGGGCGAGGGCTGCCAGCGTCGCCGGGCTTTTGCCGGCCGAGCCTCTGGCAGCCGGACCCTGGGCATGAGCAACCCGCGTTGTCGTCGCCGGCTTCGGTGAGGTTTTGGAATGCGCTCCCTGGCTCACGGCGGCATGGGAGGTGGCGACGGCGCGACCCGGTTCAGCCTGGACTGCCTGGATCGCTGGAGCGGGCTGGGTGCCCGTCACCTCCGGTACGGCGGCGGCCACCGTTGCCACCGGAACGCTGGTGGGAGCCGAATTCGCGACGGCCTGGACCGATGCGGACGGGGCCGCTTCGGGGGCGACGAGCGTCGGTGCGGCCGCATAGGCCAGGGCGGCCGGCGGGCGGGCCTGCTCTACGGCGCCGGGCTTGCGCTTCTCGTAGAAGGCGTTGCCGCCGGCCACCGCGACGTAATGCATGTTGTTGTAGTGGAACGTGCGGCCCGCCGTGTGGAAGTACATGGCGCGACCGACCTTGGGATGGCGCTGGCCGGCCAGGACCGCGTCGGCCGCGTCCGCGACCTTGGTCAGGTCCTTCTCCGCCATGGGCTTGGTGAGTACGCCGGTGGCGAACTGCCGGGGCTGGCCGACGACGGCGCAGATGCCGCCATTCGGAAAGGCGGCGGCTTCGAGGCGGTTCATCACCACCGTGCCGACGGCGAGCAGGCCCTCGGAATCGCTGCGGTTCGATTCGAAATACATGGCGCGGCCGAGGCAGTCGCGCTCTTGGTCGCTCACCGCCATGGGTTTGGCCGCGAGGCCCGGGCCGCCGAGGGAGCCGGTCGTGGTGGGGGAATTGCAGGCACCGAGGCCCATCGTCGTCATCAGCAGGACTCCGTAAAGTCCCGTCGTCGCCGATCGGGGATACCCCATGCCGTCTCGCTCCCGTCCGTTTCTCGAACGGTCTAGCTCGACGGCAAATGTGGTTTCTTTTCGGACACGGTTCGAATGACCGGGGCTTCTTCCCGCCGCTGTGGTCCTGAGGTCACGCCCGGCCTTCGTCGCCGATGCGGAACGGGTGCCTGCGTCAGAGCATCGGCAGGTGCTTGGGCTTGCGCCCACGGGGAAAGGCGGCGTCGAGACGCTGCCGGTGATTCTCCGTCAGGATCAGGTCGCCGGCCGCGGCATTCTCCTCCACATGGGCGATTCGCGAAGCTTTCGGGATCGCCAGGATGGAGGGCGACTGCGTCAGCGCCGCGAGCGCGACCTGCCGCTGCGTCGCCCCCGTTTCGGCGGCAATCTCTCCGAGGACGCGCCCGCCGGCCGAGTCCGGACCCGGAAAATCGTCATGGCCGAAGGGGCTGTAGGCGACCAATGCGACGCCATGCGCCTCGCACCAGGGCAGGACGGCATGTTCGATCGCCCGTTCCCCGAGATGGTAGAGAACCTGGTTGCAGGCGATGCGGCCCTCGCCGGCCACGGCGAGCGCGTCATCGAGGTCGGAGACGTCGAAGTTGCTGACGCCCCAGGAGAGCAGCTTGCCCTGCCGGATCAACCCCTCGAAGGCACCGATGGTCTCTTCCAGCGGGGTCCCACCCCGCCAGTGCAGGAGGTAGCTGTCGAGCCGGTCCGTCTTCAGGCGAGCCAACGAGCGTTCGCAGGCGGTGACGACGGATCGGGCCGAGGCATGGTTCGGCAACACCTTCGAGACGAGGAACACCTCGTCGCGCCGCCCCTCGATCGCCTCGGCCACGACGAGTTCGGCCTCGCCATACATCTCGGCGGTGTCGATATGGCTCATTCCGAGATCGAGGCCCCGCCGCAGGGCGGCGACGGCGTCGGGCCGGTGTGCCTCGTCGAGGTACCACGTGCCCTGTCCGATGACAGAGACGGGGCGTCCGGTCTGCCCGAAGGTTGTCTGCCGCATGCGGATCTCCCCTTCGAATAGCCCACGGCCGGATGCAGGTCCGGCCGAGCGGGCCCGCCTCAGGCCGTCAGAGTGCCGTGGCAGTGCTTGTACTTCTTGCCAGAGCCGCAGGGGCAGGGCTCGTTGCGCCCGACGCGGCCCCAGGTCGTGGCGTCGTTCGGGTCACGCTCGATGACCGCCATGTCCGGGGAGAGCGCCTGCGCTGCATAGCCGTAGGCCGGGCCGCCGCCGCCATCGCTGCCCGTGCCGCGCCCGGCATAATCCATCTCGTTCTCGCCGGTGACGGGATCGAGATGCTGGGCGAACATGGAGGGCAGTTCCGGGCTGGCGAAGGGGTTCGCCCCCTGCGGCTCCTGCTCCTGATAGGTGATCTCTATGCGGGCGAGCTGCTGGGTCACCTGCTCGCGCAGGCTGCCGACGAGACCGTTGAAGAGCTCGAACGCCTCGGACTTGTACTCGTTGAGCGGGTCGCGCTGGGCGAAGCCGCGCCAGCCGATCACCTGACGCAGGTGGTCGAGGGTCACGAGATGCTCGCGCCAGAGATGGTCGAGGGTCTGAAGCAGGACCTGCTTCTCGACATAGGTCATGACCTCGGGCGTGTTCTTCTCCGTGCGGGCGGCATAGGCCTCGTCGGAGGCGGTGCGCAGGCGGTCGCGCATTTCCTCGTCGGCGATGCCCTCTTCCTTGGCCCAATCCTCTACCGGCACGTCGAGGTTCAGCACCTCGGCGACGCGCAGGCGCAGGCCTTCGATGTCCCATTGTTCGGCATAGGCATTCTCGGGCACGTGGATGGCGACGAGATCGTCCACGACGCCGTGGCGCATCTCGTCCACGGTGTCGCGCACGCTGTCCTGGCCCATGAAGTCGCGGCGCTGCTCGAACACGACCTTGCGCTGGTCGTTCATGACGTTGTCGTACTTGAGCACGTTCTTGCGCATGTCGAAGTTGCGCGCCTCGACCTTCTGCTGCGCCTTCTCGATCGCCTTGTTGATCCAAGGGTGGATGATCGCCTCCCCCTTCTCCAGGCCGAGGCGGGTGAGCATCCCGTCCATGCGGTCGGAGCCGAAGATCCGCATCAGATCGTCCTGGAGCGACAGGTAGAATTTCGAGCGGCCGGGATCGCCCTGGCGGCCGGAGCGGCCGCGCAGCTGGTTGTCGATGCGGCGCGATTCGTGGCGTTCGGTGCCGATGATGTAGAGGCCGCCGGGAAGGGCCTTCTTGCGGCCGGCCGCGAGGTCGGCGGGCTCGCCCGAGGCCAGAACCTTGGCGCGGTTCTCCTCGATCTCGGCCTTGATCGCCGCAATCTTCGCGTCGCGCTCGGCGCCTTCGGGCACGCCCGCGAGCTCCTTCTCGAGACGCATCTCCAAGTTGCCGCCGAGTTTGATGTCGGTGCCGCGCCCGGCCATGTTGGTGGCGATGGTGATGGCGCCCGGCACGCCGGCCTCGGCCACGATATAGGCCTCCTGCTCGTGGAAGCGGGCGTTCAGCACGGCGAAGGTCTTGGTCACACGGCCTTCGCGGGCGGCGGCGTAGACGTCGGTGAGCGCGTTCAGGTCGGAATAGTCGAGCTGGCGGAAGCCGGCCTTGGTCAGCATCTCGGCGAGGTGCTGCGACTTCTCGATGGAGCCGGTGCCGACCAGGATCGGCTGATGGCGCGCATGCGCCTTCTCGATCTCGGCGATGATGCCGTCGTACTTCTCGCCCACCGTCCGGTAGACCTCGTCGTCCTCGTCGACGCGCTCGACCTCCTTGTTGGTCGGGATGTCGACGACTTCGAGCTTGTAGATCTCGGCGAATTCATCGGCCTCGGTGGAGGCGGTGCCGGTCATGCCGGCGAGCTTGGAATAGAGCCGGAAGTAGTTCTGGAAGGTGATCGAGGCGAGCGTCTGGTTCTCGGGCTGGATCGTCACCCGCTCCTTGGCTTCGAGCGCCTGATGCAGGCCTTCCGAGTAGCGTCGGCCCTGCATCATGCGGCCGGTGAACTCGTCGATGATCACCACTTCGTCGTTCTTGACGATGTAGTCCTTGTCCAGGGTGAACAGGGTGTGGGCGCGAAGCGCCTGGTTCACGTGGTGGACGAGGCTGACATTGTGGGCGTCGTAGAGGTCACCCTCCTTCAGCAGGTCGGCGCCGCGAAGCAGATCCTCGATGAACTCGTTGCCGCTCTCGGTGAGCGAGACCGAGCGCTGCTTCTCGTCGAGGTCGTAATGCTCCTTCTCGAGATGGGGCATCAGCGCGTCGACGGAGACGTAGAGTTCCGAGCGGTCGTCCACCGGGCCGGAGATGATGAGCGGCGTGCGTGCCTCGTCGATCAGGATCGAATCGACCTCGTCGACGATCGCGAAATTGTGCCCGCGCTGCGACAGCTGCGAAAGCTCGTACTTCATGTTGTCGCGCAGGTAGTCGAAGCCGAACTCGTTATTGGTGCCGTAGGTGATGTCGCAGGCATAGGCGTCCCGGCGCTGCTCGTCATCGAGCCCGTGGACGATGGTGCCGACGGTGAGGCCGAGGAAGCGATAGACCCGGCCCATCCACTCCGCATCGCGAGAGGCGAGGTAGTCGTTCACCGTGACCACGTGCACGCCGAGGCCCGACAGGGCGTTCAGGTAGACCGGCAGCGTCGCCACCAGGGTCTTGCCTTCGCCGGTGCGCATCTCGGCGATGCCGCTCTCGTGAAGGACCATGCCGCCGATGAGCTGCACGTCGAAATGGCGCTGGCCGAGGGCGCGCTTGGCCCCTTCGCGCACGGTGGCGAAGGCGGGAACGAGGATATCGTCGAGGGTCTTCCCGGCAGCAAGCTCGGCCTTCAGCATGTCCGTCCGGGCACGCAGGGCCTCGTCCGACAGGGCGGAGATCTCCGGCTCCAGGGCATTGATCTCCGCGACGCGGGGGCGATAGCCCTTGACGCGGCGATCGTTGGACGAGCCGAATATCTTCTTAGCGAGGGCGCCGAGCATCGTGAACCTGCGGTCGATCGAAATATCAGAAGGCGTGAGTTGGCCGGGCTTATAGAGGTAAATATTGTACGGCGCATCCGAAAGGGCGGACTGCCTTCAACTCCGAAAGCCGGTGAGCGCGCGGCCGACATCCTCGTCACCGGACGGCAGTCGATCTGCTAAAGCGCCAAAGCGGCTCTTTGGTTCTCGATGATGCGGACCAGAGCCAGGGCCGTGAGCTCCGAGGATTTCGGATTGGCCGGCAGGGCCTGATTCTCGATGCTCATGTCGAGGGTCCCGAAAGCGCCCGTCGCCTGAAGGCGGTGTCCATTGCCGGTGGCGCGGGGATCCGCCACCAGGGCGATCCGCGTCCTGTCGAGGCCGATGCCGGCGAGCGCCGTGATCACCGCGACATTGGCGTTGGCCGGGAACAGCCGGGCTGCCTCCCGCGCCGTCCCTTCGAAGAAGGTCGTGGCCTCCGTCAGGCCATCGAGATCGATCCACTCTGCCGCCGGGGTGCCAATCCAGGCCACGGGCGGCTTGACGATGCGATGCGTCACCGAGTCCAGCGGCAGGATCGAGGCCGCAGCGAGGGCGTCGACGGCGGCGAGTGCGCCGGTGGGTACGAGGATCTGGCTTCCATGCGCCTCCGCGGCGGCGACGAGCCTGTCGAGAAGACCAGCCTCGCAGAAGGCGCTGGTCGACGAGACGGCGAAGCTCTCGGCGTGACGGAGCGCCACGAGGCCCCAGGGTTCCACCGCCGCCCGTCCGGCCGCTTCGATCACCATGTCGGGCTCGACCCCGGCCAGGGCAGCTGGTTCGGGTAGCCAGCGGATCCAGGCGGGAAGGTCGGCCTCATCGGGCCTCACTCGCGTCCCGACGCCGGCCAGGACGACGTCGCTGCCCCGAGCGTCGAGAAGGTGCGTCACCCGGCGCGCGATGGCTCCCCAGCCCACCAGGGCGATACGAAGCGGCCGACGGCGATCCGGCCGCGCCACCGAAAGATTAGAGAGTAGAGACAAGGGCCGGTATCCCACGACTGGCGAAGGCTGACGCGGCTCAACGCCCTGCTGCGCGATCTCAAGAAATCTTCGGCCGCGGGCCTGTCAAGCTTCCTGCCGGCCGCTGGACATACAGGCGTCAGTTGATCTCGCAGAAACCCATGCCGGTGCCGACGACGCGCTTGTCGGCGCACCATGTCGCGGCCGTGCGGATCTCCCTCGCCGCCGGCGCAGGGACCGGGAGGACGGGGCGCAAGGTCACGGCCCGTCCCGCTACGGTATCGTTCTCTGGCGCATGTGCACTGGAGCGGATGGGCCGCGACGCGCCGATTCCAGCACCCAGGGCAGCCGATCGGGCGGGAGTGACGGAGGGAGCCGGACGGGAGACCGAAACGGAGCGTCCGCCCTTGAAGCGGGCCTGCGCCGTCGTGATCGAGGCGGACAGGATGAGACAAGCGGTGGTGATGATGACGCTGGTCCGCATGCCGCTCTCCCAGGAAGTCCGGAAAGGATGGCGCATGCGGGCTTAAGACCGCTTTATCGTGATCGGTCGGATTCGCCCGAAACCCCACATGCGCTTGTCTTCCGCCCTTGCCCGCGCCACCTCTCGCCCACAGATGCCCGCGGCGTCCCGCCGCTCGCTGTTGCCACGTCTCCAACCTGGCCGGACAGAGCCTCATGGACGTGGCATCCACCTGTTCGAGGAATCCCCATTGATGACGACGCCTCTCCTTCTCCGGCGCTCGGGCGCCATGGCGCTGGCCGTTGCGCTGCCCTTCGCCTCTGTGGCCTTGCCGCTGCAGGCCTTGGCGCAGACGCCGCCTGCCCCGGCTGCGGCTGCGGCTGCGGCGGCTGCGGCGGCTGCCCCGGCCGCCCCGGCGCTGCCGCCCGAGACGGTGGTGGCCAAGGTGAACGGCTCGCCGGTCACCGCGGGCGACCTCGCCATCGCGGCCGAAGACCCGGCGCTCTCGCTGCCCGGCGTCGACGAGGCCCAGAAGAAGAACCTGCTCATCGATTACATGGTCGACCTCAAGGTCGGCGCGCAGGCCGCCGAGGCGGCCAAGGTCGGCGACTCGCCCGAGTTCCAGCGCAAGCTCGCTTATTTCAAGAGCAAGCTCCTCCTCGACGAATATCTGGAGCGCGAGGCCAAGAAGGCGGTGACGCCGGAGGCCGCCAAGGCGCTCTACGACCAGACCCTCACGACGATGAAGCCCGAGGAAGAGGCGCATGCCCGTCACATCCTCGTCGACAATGAAGAAGAGGCGAAGAAGATCTCGGCCCGGATCAAGGGTGGCGAGGACTTCTCCAAGATCGCAGCGGAAGTCTCGAAGGATCCGGGCTCGAAGACCGAGGGCGGCGATCTCGGCTGGTTCACCAAGGAGCGCATGGTCGCCCCCTTCGCGGAGGCCGCCTTCAAGCTCCCGGTCGGTCAGGTCTCCGACCCGATCAAGACGCAGTTCGGCTGGCACGTGATCAAGGTCGAGGAGCGGCGCACCAAGCCGGTGCCGACCTTCGCCGAGATGAAGGAACAGGTGGACCAGTACCTCACCCGCAAGTCGCAGCAGGACCTCATCCTGAAGCTGCGCGAGAGCGCCAAGATCGAGCGCACCGATGCGGCCACGCCCGCCGCCGCACCCAAAGCCCCCTGACGTTCGGCTTCCCGAATCCGGACGGTCTGCGAAAACGAAGAAGGCCTGCCCCGTCGCCGGGGCAGGCCTTCGTCTCGTCGATGCCGCGAGGAGGCGTCAGGCGATGTACTGGGCGCCGTTGATCGTCAGGGTCGAGCCGGTGATGAAGCCCGAATCTTCCGCCGCGAGATATTCCACCGCGCGGGCGATCTCCTCGGCCTCGCCGAGGCGGCCCACGGGGATGGTCGAGATGATCTTGTTGCGGATATCTTCCGGCACCGCCATCACCATGTCGGTGGCGATGTAGCCCGGCGCGATCACGTTGACGGTAATGCCCTTCGAGGCGCTTTCCTGGGCCAGCGCCTTGGCGAAGCCGATCACGCCGGCCTTGGCGGCCGAGTAGTTGGTCTGGCCGGCCTGGCCCTTCTGGCCGTTGATCGACGAGATCAGGATGATGCGGCCGAAATTGCGGGCGCGCATGCCCTCGATGACGGGGCGGGTGCAGGTGAACATCGAATCGAGGTTGGTCTTGATGACCGCCTGCCACTTCTCGAAGGTCATCTTGTGGAACGCGCCGTCGCGGGTGATTCCGGCATTGTTCACGAGGATGTCGATGGGGCCGACTTCGGCTTCGACGGCCTTGATGCCGGCTTCGCAGGCGGCGGCGTCGCCGACGTCGAACTTGAAGACCGGGATGCCGGTCTCGGCCTTGAAGGCGTTGGCGGCCTCGTCGTTGCCGCCGTAATTCGCGGCGACCTTGTAGCCCTTGGCCTTGAGGCCCGCCGAGATGGCGGCACCGATGCCGCGCGTTCCGCCGGTGACGAGGGCGATGCGTTCCTGAGCCATGGCTTCCTCCAATTTTCTTGACGTCTGATGGATCGTGACGTGCAATTTCTTGCACATGAGCGGCACTGCCGGGGCTTAGCGCACCCGTGTCCTTCCGCCCATTCCATTTAAATTTGCTGCGCCCTCAAGAATTCTCCTGGACGATGTCCAAGGTTTTTGTCGGGGGCGCAGCCGTTATACTGTATTCAATCGTGCCGGAACGCTTCAGGTGCGCTCAATGCACATGGCCACGCCCATTCCGCCGCCGATGCAGAGGGTGGCGAGACCCTTCTTGGCATCGCGACGCTTGAGCTCGTGCAGCAGCGTGACGAGGACGCGGGCGCCGGACGCGCCGATCGGGTGGCCGATGGCGATGGCGCCGCCATTGACGTTCACCTTGTCGGTGTCCCAACCCATGTCCTTGTTCACGGCCAGCGCCTGGGCGGCGAAGGCCTCGTTGGCCTCGATCAGATCGAGGTCGGAGGGCTTCCAGCCGGCCTTGTCCAGCGCCTTGCGCGAGGCCGGGATCGGGCCGGTGCCCATCACCTTCGGGTCGACGCCGGCGGTGGCCCAGGACACGATCCGGGCCAGCGGCGTGATGCCCCGGCGCTCGGCTTCCGAGGCCGACATCAGCACGATGGCGGCAGCGCCGTCGTTGAGGCCGGACGCGTTGGCGGCCGTCACGGTGCCGTCCTTCGAGAAGGCGGGCTTGAGCTTGGCCATCGCCTCCACGGTGGCGCCGTCACGGATGTACTCGTCGGTGTCCACGATGGTGTCGCCCTTCCGACCCGGGACGGTGACGGGGACGATCTCGTCCTTGAAGCGGCCTTCCTTGCGGGCGGCCTCGGCCTTGTTCTGCGACTTCGTCGCGAACTCGTCCTGCTGCTCGCGGGTGAGCTGGAAGGCCTGGGCCACGTTCTCGGCGGTGGTGCCCATGTGGTAGCCGTTGAAGGCGTCCCAGAGCCCGTCCTTGATCATCGTGTCGACGAGCTTCACGTCGCCCATCTTCTGGCCGCCGCGCAGGTATTGCGCGTGAGGGGAGAGCGACATCGATTCCTGACCGCCGGCCACGATGACCGTGGCGTCGCCATTGGCGATCTGCTGCATGCCGAGGGCGACGGTGCGCAGGCCCGAGCCGCAGACCTGGTTGACGCCCCAGGCGGTGGCCTTCTCGGGGATGCCGGCCTTGATGGCGGCCTGGCGGGCCGGGTTCTGGCCGGCGCCGGCGGTGAGGACCTGGCCGAAGATCACTTCGTCCACGTCGTCGGGGGAGACGCCGGCGCGATCCAGGGCGGCCTTGATCGCAATGGCGCCGAGCTCATGGGCCGGGACGGTGTTGAAGGCACCTCCGAACGAACCCACGGCGGTGCGCGCCGCTCCGACGATGACGATGTCTTCCGCTGCCATTGACGTTCTCCTCTGGGTAGCCCGCGCGACGTTGAAGCCCTCCGATGGGCATGCGCACTTAAGGCCAACTGAAGCGATGAAAGCGCTGGGCAAGGTGAAGTCAAGCGCGTGCGGAAGCTCGGCGAGGGAGTCGGCGAGTGACCTGCCGGTCTTTGTTACCGAAGGCGTCGCGCGGCGTGTGGCACTATTCTGCGGGGATCAGGGCCAAATTGCTGTTTTCGTCGGCGGGCGAAAGCCTTAAGGTCCGCTTACGCGCAGTGATAAATGATACCCGGACGGCGCATCGGGCCTCGAAGGGATTGGGCGCTGGAATGAATGTGTCGGGAAAGGCCACGAGGATGGCGGAGAACGGTAAGTCGCAGCAAACCGTTATCAAGAAATACGCAAACCGGCGTCTGTACCATACCGGAACCTCGACCTACGTCACCCTCGAAGACCTCTCGACGATGGTGCAGAACGGGGAGGATTTCCTCGTCTATGATGCCCGTTCCGGCGACGACATCACCCGCTCCGTCCTGACCCAGATCATCTTCGAGCAGGAGAACAAGGCGGGCGAGGACAACCTGCTGCCGGTGGCCTTCCTTCGCCAGCTCATCCGCTTCTATGGCGACAGCATGCGGACCATGGTGCCGAGCTTCCTCGAATTCTCCATGGCGAATTTCGCCCGCGACCAGGACGGCCTGCGCGAGAAGATGAACCAGAGCTTCGCCCCCTCGGTGTTCCAGAGCGCCATGGAGGAGCAGGTGCGGGCCAATATGAGCTTCTTCGGCGATGCCATGAAGATGTTCACCACCTTCGGCACCGGTCCGCTCTCCGGCATGAAGACCTCCGCATCGGCGCCGACGCCGACCCAGCCATCGAGCGCGGCTCCCGCGCCCGACAGCGACCTCGACGAGTTGAAGCGGCAGATGGCGGAGATGCGGAACCGTCTGGAAGATCTCGCCAAGAAGTAGCTCGGCGGCGCAAATAACCAATCGCCGATTTCGTCCTGAAGGAATGCTGACGAAACGTTAACGTCGGCCCGCGCGTTGCGCTTTTCTGCCCATCATAGGCGGAAAGGCGATAAGTGTCACAGAACGGCACGGGAAATCGCCCCAAAACGGGACAGTCGGTCCCCGAGGGGGATCGAGAGACGGCGCGGACGCTCGTAGTCGTCGATGGCGGCGAGGCAGTCTCACGCAGGTCGAGCGCTACCTATGGCAGGCCGAACGCCGAGTTTCTGACCCAGCTTCTCATCAGCGGCGACCCGGCCATGCGTGCCTCCCGCACGGAGCGTATGCGCTCCGCCACGGCGCGCTACGCCGAGACGACGCGGATCGGCACGGGCCGGCGTCGCGCCTGACGTATCGGGACAGGCGACGCAAAAAACCGCCCGAAGGCGGTTTTCGCAAGACAGCGTTTCATGACGTCGTTTCGTCCCGGTCCTTATCGAACCGATGACGGAGCGAAGAATCAGGCCTCGGCCGACTTCACCTTGAGGACCTGGCGGCCGCGGTACATGCCGGTCTTCAGATCGATGTGGTGGGGACGACGCAGCTCGCCCGAATCCTTGTCGGCGACATAGGTCGGGGCCTTGAGGGCGTCGGCGGACCGGCGCATGCCGCGCCGCGAGGGGGAGGTCTTTCGCTTCGGAACGGCCATGGGGTAGTCCTGCTACGGCAAAAAGGGTGCCCGGGCGCCGCCCCGCGAGGGAAGAGGCAACCTCGGCACCGTGTTCAAACGGAGATTCGATGGCGGGTGTATAGCGATACATCGGCCGTCTGGCTAGAGCCGCCCGAGGCCGGACGTCCGGAAAAAGGAACCGCCGATCCTGCGGGGAGGCTGCCGGTCCGGACTCGCCGGAAGGTTCACCGGTCTGTGAAGTCCCGTTAAGCGCCGGTTCAACCGCCGCGCTTCACTTTGCAGATACGGTGACGCCTCGTCGAAGACTGCGCCGCCACATCCCGGGAGATTGCCGTGACTTCATCTCGCATGACCACATCTCTGCTCCGCACTCTGGCCGTGCTCGGCTGCCTCGCGGCGGCTCCCGCCCTTGCCCAGGCGCCGAGCCCGTCGACGCCCTCGACGTCCACCCCTCCCACCGTTGCACCGAAGGCGCCGACAGCTCCGGCCGCCCCGGCCAAGCCCACGGCGGACAAGCCCGTCGCTCCCGTCACGCCAGCGGCCAAGGTCGATCTCATCGACCTGAACAGCGCCTCGGTGGCGGAACTCGAAGCCCTGCCCGGTATCGGTGCGGCGCGCTCCGCCGCGATCGTCAAGGGCCGGCCCTATCACGGCAAGGATCAGCTCGTGTCGAAGAAGATCCTCACACAGGGCGTCTATGACGGGATCAAGGACAAGGTCATCGCCAAGCAGAAGTAGCCGCCCGGCTCGATGACCCGGCGCTCGTCCGGCGCCGGGTTGTTCGCGGGCAGGCGCGGTGTTACGCGGCCGGGGTAGCGATTGCCCCGCCAGAAGACACAGAACCGATGCCTCCTCAGCCCATCATCCGCGTCCATCGCGGCGATCTCCCGGCCGATTACGTGCCGGGCGCGGCCATCGCCATCGATACCGAGACGTTGGGTCTCAATCCGCATCGTGATCGGCTCTGCGTCGTCCAGATCTCGCGCGGCGACGGCAGTGCCGATGTCGTTCAGATCGTGCCTGGCTCGAGCCCGCCCGAAATACTCAAGCGCGTGCTGGCCGATCCGGCTGTGACGAAGATCTTCCATTTCGCCCGGTTCGACCTCGCCGTGCTGTTCAGGGCCCTCGGCGTGATGCCGGCCCCCGTCTACTGCACCAAGGTCGCCTCCAAGCTCGCCCGCACCTATACCGACCGGCACGGCCTCAAGGATGTGGTCCGCGAACTCGTGGGCGTCGACCTGTCGAAGCAGCAGCAATCCTCGGATTGGGGCGCCGAGTCCCTGAGCCAGGCGCAGGTGGAGTATGCGGCCTCCGATGTGCTGCATCTGCATGCGGCGCGTGCCCGCCTCGACGCGATGCTCGCCCGCGAAGGGCGCATGGATCTCGCGCGGAACTGTTTCGACTTCCTGCCGACCCGCTCCCTCCTCGATCTCGAAGGCTGGGCCGAGACCGACATCTTCGCCCACACCTGATCGGGCACGCGCATGCCGCAGGAGGGTGTGCAGGGGACGGTGCGGCGGCGCACATCGATCGTGCCCCTGCGACCCCGTGCGGTTGATGATTCCTCAATGCTCCGCCCATAAGGTTGTTGCACGGCCACAACTTCGCCATCGGCCGCGCGCATCCGGCGCTCGACATGGTTGACGCTGGCAGGCACGGCTCAGCACATGATTGACGGGATGTGGCACGTTGCAGGGTGCAACGTGCCGGTGTCTCATCGGATCGGTCAGGCGAAGCGGCTCGGATCATCACCATGCACGGGGTCGACGCCATCCACGCGACGGGGACGACGGGATCGGGAGCCGATGCGCGCCGCAACCGCGCTCATAAGCGGGCTCGCAACCACAGTACGCAGGTTCGCTACCTGCGCCGCCTCATTCCTCTCTCTGCCGGTGCGGCGATTCTCGCCCTCGTCGTGGGGACGCTGTTCAACCCCTTCGGCACCGTCCTGCCGGCCGTCACCATGGGGCCGGTCACCCTGTCGGGCACCAAGGTCAAGATGGAGAACCCGCGTCTGTCCGGTTTCCGGAAGGACGATCGGGGCTACGAGGTCATCGCCACGGCCGCCTTCCAGGACGTGCGCAAGCCGACCCTGATCGAACTGCAGGCGATGAAAGGCCATCTCGTCACCGACGATTCCGGCGGGCTCGCCCATATGGAAGCCGCCTCGGGCCTGTTCGATTCGGCACGCGAGACCCTGGTTCTCGAACGCGACATCAAGCTCTGGACCGACAAGGGCGAGGATATCCGTCTCCTCACCGCCGCCATTGATTTCAAGGCCGGGACGGTGAAGTCCGACCAGGCCGTCGCTGTGACGCTTCCCACCGGGACGGTGGCCTCCGACGGCCTCGACATGGTCGATAACGGCCGCGTCATCTCCTTCATCGGCAACGTCCACGCGGTGTTCCACGGATCGGACAAGGCCGAGGGCGCCGGCTCCGAGAGCAAGCCAGACGTGAAATCGCCGCGCATCCTCACCTCCGCCGCCGAACCGCAGGATGGGAAGGCACGCCGGTGAACCGTTCCACGCTGGTCTCCACCCTCGCCCTCTGCGGCCTCCTCGCGGCGGGGAATGCGGTGGCGCAGATTCCGTCCGGCACGTCTCCGGCGCCTGCTGCGAAGGCGAACAAGCCGACCGCTCCCGGAAGCACCTTCGGCGCGAGCGGCGGCAAGGACCCCGTGAAGATCGACGCGGACCGGCTCGACGTGTTCGACCGGGAGAACAAGGCGATCTTCGCCGGCAACGTCGTGGCCGTGCAGGGCGACAGCACCATCCGCTGCTCGACGATGACGGTGCATTACAAGCGCGGCAAGGATGCCAAGCCCGGGGCACCCGCGCCTGCCGCCGATGGCGCCAAATCTCCAGCCGGTATGGCCGAGAACGGTATCCAGAAGGTGGAATGTGCCGGCCCCGTCACCGTGGTGCAGAACGATCAGGTCGCCACCGGCGACAATGCGGTGTTCGACCAAGAGGCCAAGCGCATCGTGCTCACCGGCAATGTCGTGCTGAGCCAGTGCCAGAACGTCACCCGCGGCAGCCGCCTCGTCTACGACATGAATACCGGCCGGGCGAACATGGACCCGATGGCCGGCGGCCGCGTCTCCGCGATGTTCGTGCCGCAGAAGGAGGAAGCCGCCAAGGGCGGGGCCAAGGGCTGCGCCCAGCCGGCGAGCGCTGCGGGCAAGCCGGCACCCAAGCCCTCCGAAGCCAGCGCGGACAAGCCTACCGCGAAACCGAGAGCGCAGGCCAATTGACCTCCGCTCTGCCGCTGGCCTCGGTGCCAGACCCGATCAGCCCGCGAATCGCCGGGTCCGTCTCAGACGGAGCCGGGCGTGCGCCGTCGCTCCTGTCGCGCCTCTTCGGCCGCGGTAAGGGACGGCCGGCGGCCGGGGAGACGGGCCTGTCCGGGAATGGCGGCGGTCCGGGCATCCTCCACGTCGAGGGCCTCCGCAAAAGCTATGGCGCGCGTACCGTGGTCCACGAGGCTGGGCTGACCGTGCGCAACGGAGAGGCCGTGGGCCTGCTCGGCCCCAATGGCGCGGGCAAGACCACGATCTTCTACATGATCACCGGACTGGTCTCGGCCGATCGCGGCTCGATCAGTCTCGACGGCCTGCCGATCACCCACCTGCCGATGTATCAGCGGGCCCGTCTCGGCATCGGCTATCTGCCGCAGGAAGCGTCGATCTTTCGCGGCCTGTCGGTGGAGGACAATATCCGCGCGGTGCTCGAAGTGGTGGAGCCGAACCGCAAGGAGCGCGAGCGCAAGCTCGATTCGCTGCTCGAGGAATTCGACATCGCGCGCCTGCGCAAATCACCCTCGATCGCGCTTTCGGGCGGGGAGCGCCGCCGTTGCGAGATCGCCCGCGCGCTGGCGACCTCTCCGAGCTTCATGCTTCTCGACGAGCCCTTCGCCGGCATCGACCCCATCGCGGTGGGCGACATCCAGGATCTGGTGAAGCACCTGAAGCAACGCGGGATCGGCGTTCTCATCACCGACCATAACGTGCGCGAGACGCTGGGCCTCATCGACCGCGCCTATATCGCCCATTCCGGCCGCATCCTCACCGAGGGTACGCCTGCCGAGATCGTCGCCAATGAGGATGCGCGGCGTCTCTATCTCGGCGAGGATTTCCGCCTTTAGGTCCTCGCTGGCTAGTAGGGTCCAAGGACCGCGAAGCTTCGCGCGACTCGCACGACCTGATTCATTCCAGATGTGACATGCGGTGAGACTAGGCGACCGCGATGCTGCGTTGCCGCCTCGCGGATGGCCCGAGGCGACGGATGCATCCCGGCCTCAGCCGGTGCCCTTCCACCCACTGCCTATTTTGTCGCCAAACTTCATACCTTCTCTAGATTGCATGCGTTTTGTGCATGTTGTTTCAGCGAGCCGGCAATGTCGCTCGCGAGGCGATGGCTTTTTGACGTGGAATATCAGAGCGTTGGGTTTGGCCGGGCCGGACGGAGGATGCTCTGAGTCATCCGCTTCGATGTTGCGCTGCGGCAAGTCCAAGGGAATCACGCACTTCGCGCTTTGACGGCAGGGCGAGATGGCGATAGACATATGCGAAGAGAAAAAGAAGCAATATTCATGCCGAGTGGCGTAGGGGTTCTGTGCCTGCCCTCGGCTGGGCTCACCTGAAGGCGTCGGGGCAACACCATGAGTTTGCTGCAGCGACTGGAAATGCGTCAGGGCCAAGCCCTGGTGATGACGCCACAGCTTCTCCAGGCGATCAAGCTTCTTCAGCTCTCCCAGATCGACCTCGCCACCTATGTCGACGCCGAACTCGAGCGAAACCCGCTGTTGGAGCGCGTCGAAGGCGATGCGGACGGTGAGCGCGTAGGCACGGAGCCGGCCGTGGACGCCTCGGGTGACGGGGAGGGGGATTTCGATTCGTCCGAGCCGGACAACTGGATGGCGACCGAGCTCACCGCCAGCGGTGCCGAGATGGAGAGCGTCCTCGACACCCGCCTCGACAACGTCTTTTCCGACGAGAATCCCAGCCATGCCCGCGAGGCCGCGTCCGGCGACATGCTGTCTCTGACACCTGCGCCCTACGGCAATACCGGCGGCAGCTTCGATGGAGAGGCGCCGGATTTCGAGGCGACCCTGACCTCGGAAGTCTCTCTCCGCGAGCATCTCAGCGCGCAGCTCGATCTCGCTACGCGCGACCCGGGCGACCGGCTGATCGCCGGCTTCCTCATCGATGCGGTGGACGATGCCGGCTACATGCGCGAATCCATCGACGAGGTGGCCGAGCGCCTCGGCGCCAGCCTCGATTCGGTGGTGCGGATGCTGAAGCTGATCCAGACCTTCGATCCGCCGGGAATCGCCGCCCGCGATCTCGCCGAATGCCTGAGCCTGCAACTGCGCGAACGGGACCGGTTCGATCCGGCGATGCAGGCGCTGGTCTCCCGCCTCGACCTCGTGGCCAAGCGCGATTTTCCGAGCCTGCGCCGTGTCTGCGGCGTCGACGACGAGGATCTCGTGGACATGCTGGCCGAGCTGCGCCGTCTCGATCCCAAGCCCGGCCGGGCCTTCGGCTCGCGCGCCGTGGAGGTCCTGATCCCCGATGTGTTCGTGCGGGCGGCCTCCGACGGGTCCTGGCTCGTGGAACTCAACGCCGAGGCGCTGCCCCGCGTGCTGGTGAACCAGAGCTACTATGCCCGCGTCTCACGCGGCGCCTCGGCCGAGGGCGACAAGGCGTTCCTGTCCGAATGCCTGCAGACCGCCAACTGGCTCACCCGAAGCCTGGAGCAGCGGGCGCGGACCATCCTCAAGGTCGCCTCCGAGATCGTGCGCCAGCAGGATGCGTTCTTCGTCAACGGGGTGGCCCATCTGCGGCCCCTCAACCTTAAGACCGTCGCCGAGGCCATCGGCATGCATGAATCCACCGTCTCGCGGGTCACCTCCAACAAGTCGATCGGCACCAGCCGCGGCACGCTGGAGATGAAGTACTTCTTCACTGCCGCCATTCCGGGGGCCGCGGGCACGGCCTCGCATTCCTCCGAAGCCGTGCGCCACCGGATCAAGCAGCTCGTGGACGGCGAGGCGGCCGGCGACGTGCTCTCGGATGACGCGCTGGTGCAGAAGCTCCGCGACGAGGGCATCGACATCGCCCGGCGCACGGTGGCGAAATACCGGGAATCGTTGCGTATCCCGTCCTCGATCGAGCGTCGCCGCGAGCACTTCGCCTACGCCCGCTGAGGCGCGGTCCGCGAAGCGCGGAGCCGATCCCGCAACCGCGTGCGGCGCACCCCGCGGAGCCGGCTTTCCATTCCGTTGACTTCTCTCCCCGACGCTCCTTTACTCACCTGCCGAACGTCGAAAAACCGGAGGATACATGGGGTCATTGCGTGTCACAGGCCATGGCCTGGACCTTGGCGAAGCCCTTCGCGGGCGCGTCGAAGAGCGAATGGCCGGGACCTTGTCGAAGTATCTCGACAGCCACATGAACGGCACCTGCTCCGGCCATGTGACGCTTCGACGGGACGGCACGGCCTACCGCACGGATTGCGTGCTCCACCTCGTTTCCGGCCTCACCCTCGAAGCCTCGGGCGCCTCGCATGACCCGCATTCGAGTTTCGAGCAGACCGCCGACAAGCTCGAGAAGCGCCTGAAGCGCTACAAGCACCGCCTCAAGGATCATGGCGCTGCCCTGCACGAGGGAGCGACGGTCCAGGCGGCCTATGCGGTGTTCCAATCGCCGAGCGAGTTGGACGGGGACGACCTTGAGGACGAGGCGGATCAGGAAGACGAGGCGCATCCTCCCGTGGTGGCCGAGAGCACCAAGACGCTGAAGCGTCATTCGGTGAGCGAGGCAGTGACGGCCCTCGACCTCACCGGTGCCCCGGTGATCGTGTTCGTTCATGCTGGCACCGGACGGATCAACGTCGTATACCGCCGCAGTGACGGAGCGATCGGGTGGGTGGACCCACCCGACGCGGCGTCCTGATCGATCGGCCCGGAGCGGAGATTCTTCTTCGGAGAAAGCCGGTCCGTGACGAGAGGCCGAATTGCCGTCCGGGATGCGTGATCCCGGCTGGCTATCCGGCCTAAGGGCCGTTAGTCGACCATCGGCCGTTTCCGGGTGCGTGGGAACCACGCATCCGTAGCGCTATTTCAAATGAGCGGCGTCCATTTGGCCGTCGCCGATGGGGCGACTGTCCTTATCATGCCAGTTCTGGAATTCCTCAGTCCAGATTCCGTGGTGACCTCTCTGCGCGCTCGCGCGAAGAAGCAGATCCTCCAGGAATTGAGCGCCCATGCGGTGCGCCAGCTTCCCGCGCTCGACGAGCGCGAGGTGTTCGAAACCCTGCTTCAGCGTGAGCGCCTGGGGTCTACCGGCATCGGCGACGGTGTCGCGATTCCCCACGGCAAGCTTCCGGGGCTCGACCGCCTGTTCGGCCTCGTCGCCCGCCTGGAGCGTCCGGTAGATTTCGAGTCGCTGGATGGCCAACCCATCGATATCGCCTTCCTCCTGCTCGCTCCGGAAGGGGCAGGGGCCGAGCACCTCAAGGCGCTCGCCCAAGTGGCGCGGCTGCTGCGGGAGCCGGGCATGCTGGAGCGGATCCGCGCGGCGCGGGATTCCAGCGCGCTCTATTCTCTGCTGACCCAGACGACGAAATCCGAAGCGGCATGAAACGCGTGAATTTGGATAAGTGCCGGTCTTCGGCCGCTGCCGCCGTCGCGTGTGCCATCCTGTGGGGCGCGCCCGCCCATGCCGATGTCGCGTGCGCGCGCGACGTCCTCGTCGCCAATTCGATGCAGCGCCAAGCCATCGACCAGCTCGAACAGGCCGATGGTGACGATGCCAACCGGTGCCGCGTCTGGCGCCGGCACGTGGAGACCATGCGCCGGGTCTCGAGCGTCTACGGCCGTTGCCTCTCCGGAGCGGAGCGGGCCGCCAAGCTCAACGAAGTGCAGACCTCGGAGAAGGATTTCTCGGGGCTCATCCGGACTCGCTGCCGCGGTCTTTGAAGACACGACCACGCACAGGCGGTTGATGCCCGCCGATTGACTCAGGGGCGAGGCATCGGTTGTCCTCGTCCACACCGCCATGCTTTTCGCCCGCCTCTCCGACGACCTGTTCAAGCCGCTCGCCTCGCCGAGCCGGGCGTTCAACGCGGCCCTGCTGCTGCATCTGCATGCGCGCGTCTTCGCAGAGACAACCGAACCTCTGCGCAAGAGCGAGTTGCTCGCCTCCATCGGCGATTTCTCCGCCGACTGGTCCCAGGGCGAGATCGCCGACGACGATGCCACGCCGGCCGATCCGATCGAGCGCCGCTCTGCGGTCTATCGGCGTCTCCTGGAGGCCGGCTGGCTCGTGGAGCGGCGCGAGCGCTACGTGCCGGTGGTCGATTTCGACCCCGATGCCCGCCACGTCATCGAGGAACTGGCCCGTATCGACCGGGGCGAGACCCGCTCCTATGGCGGCGCCGTGCTCGAAGTGCTGGGCAGTCTCGAGAGTGCCGTGGCCAACCCGGCCGAGCGTTCGGAGGCCCTCGTCAACGCCGCCAAGGCGTCCCGCGCCTTCCTCGGACACCTGCGCAGCCTCGCGGGCTCCATGCGCAAGATCGAGGAGCGCATCCTGCGCGAGGAGGACCAGGGTACGGCCTTCCGGCTCTATTTCGAGGAGTTCGTCGCGCGCCACCTCGTCAGTGACTACCGTACCCTGCACACGCGCCTGAACCCGTTCCGCTTCCGCTCCGGCATCGTGCGGGAGGCCGGACGAGCGCTGCGCGACCCCCTCACCATCCGGGCCCTCGCCGAAGCGGGACTGCGTGAGGGGCGGGCCGCCGACCTTCCCCTCGCCGAGCGGGCGGTGCGGCGCGACCTCGCTGAGATCCTGTCGATCTTCGAGGGGCTCGACCGGCATCTCGACAGCGTCGCCGACATCGTCGCCCGGCTGGAGCGCCGGATCGCCGCGTCCCTGCGCTACACGGATCACCGCGATTCCGACCGGATCGAGCGCACGGCGGCGGCGCTACGGGCGGTGGGGGCTGCCGAATGGTCGGATTCGGCGCCCCTCGCCCAGGTCTCGCTCCTGCGTCCGCCGATTGGGGAGCCGCATTTCTATACGCCCCGGATGAGGCGGACAGCGATCCTGTCCGAGCCCCTGCCGGAGATCCATCTCGACCCAGCGATCGAGGCTTTCATCCTGGCCAAGGACGCCTTCCGCCAGCGGGTAATGGTGACGCCCGAGCGCGTCATCGCCTTCGTCGAGCGCAAGCTCGGGACGAACCCCGCCATCCGCGGATCCGAGATCGTCGTGGCGGATGTGGACGAGTTCGTGGTGTTCCAGCGTCTGCGCGAGATCGACGTGCTGTTCGACGGGCTCCTCAACGATCGCTACCGCCTCACCCGTGTCGCGGGCCGTGTCTCCAACGGCTGGCTCGATTGTCCGGATTTCATGGTGGAGCGGTCGTCCCCGCCCCCAACACGCGGGCCAGCGAGCGCGGGCGAACGGCGACCGCGGAGATAAGACCCCGCGCGTCGTCCCGTACGGTGGGGAAGACCGAATGTTTGCGTGCATTGCACAATTGTCGTGACAGACGAGATGTCATCACAAACGTGTCAATGCCCTTGGCAGACTTGAAGAGTCGGATCATCCTCTCGGTATACCCGCATCAAAGCGGGACTGATAAGGAGGTTAACCCATGAGTACCGGCAAGTGCTTGATCAAATCCGCCTGGATCGCCGTCGAGGTGGGGAAGGAGCGCACCGAGAGGGTTCTCGTCGTCGAGACCTACATTGCCGTCAGCCCGCTGGAGCGGAATTTCGACGGTGACCGTTATTCCAAGGTGGTGGAGGAGGTGCAGCGCGTGCTCTCCCAGAACCCCTCTATCGACCGTGCCTCGATCCTGAGCATGCATCGCGACACGGAATGCCTGTCGTTGTTCAAGGCCTCCCCGGCGAAAGCCGCGTGAGGAAGCGGGTTTTGTGTCGCGAGGGCGATCCGAGTAACGAGGCGGGGTGACGGGGCGCCGTGTCCCGCTCGACTGGACCGTCTGAATGATCGAGGCCTTCCGCGCCATCGTCGATGGCGACGAGCCACCGCCTCCGGGTGCCCGTGCACCGTCCGAGGAGGATCTCATCCGCGCGCTTCAAGTCGTGCTGAAGAGCCAGTGCCTCTATGCCGATACGCCCGGTATCGGCCGGTCCTACGAGATCGCCCGGTATTACGCGCCGTTCTTCAAAAGCTATTTTGCCTGTCTCGGCTACTCGTTCGAGGTCTCGCCCCGCGACCAGATGGTGTTCCTGCGCGTGCCTGCCGACGGCGTACGCCATGACGGGCAGGCCGAGCGCCTGCGCAAGGACGAGACCCTCGTGCTGCTGGCCCTGCGCCTCGCCTATGAGGAAGGGCTTCGGAAACACCGCGTCACCACCGACGGTGTCGTGGAATGTACCACCGATGACATCGCCGAATCGATCCGCACCGCCGCCCGCAGCGAGGCGCCGGAAGAAGCGCGCCTCACGGAGATCCTGCGCCTTTTCGCCCGCAAGGGTGCCCTTCGCCTGGGCGAGCGCGACAAGGTCGAGAAGATCACGCCGTTGATGATCTTTCCCGGTGTCGCGGTGCTCTCACCCGATTCCTGGATGGAGCAGGTCCGCGCCTGGGCAGCGGCGCGAATGGACGATGACGGCTGAGCCCGATCAAGGGCGGCATCCACATCGGGGTTAAGATTTCACATGAAACATGCGTGGCACGGCTCGAAGCCCCGACGTCGCCCCCTGTGAAAAAGAGGACGATGGGACCGTCGACTTGCATCGTCGGGCCGCCCCGTCCATGCCGTGGCTCCGTCATTTCCATCGAGGACTTGCCCGCCCGGTGTATCGGCTCACCGACATCGCCCTCTCGAATTGGTACCTGATCCGCCGCGAACAGATCCGGATCCGGGGAGCGGCTGCCTTGGTGGGGCCGACGGGGGCCGGCAAGTCGACGATCTTCGACGCTGTCGGCACCGTGCTCGCCGGCAACAACGCCAGCCGCCTCGCCCTCAACGCGTCTGCCTCGGGGCGCAGCGCCCGCACGGTCCGCGATTACTGCCTCGGCTGGATCAGCGACCCCGCCGAGGGCGGTCGTCCCACCCGCGAGGCCTGCGAGACCCTCATCGTCCTCGTCTTCGAGAACGAGACCACCGGACGCGTCGTCTCCGTCGGTCTCGCGCTCGCGGCCCGGGCCGAGGACAGTCGCGAGACCACCCTCTCGCGCTTCATCGCGGTCGGACACCGGTTCGAGATCGCCGATTACGTTCGCGAGACCGCCGAGGGCAGCTACGTGGCGCCCTGGCCGGAGATCGCAAAGGATCTCCGCATCCGGGCGGACAGGTTCGAGGAGTTCCGCTCATCGGGCGAGCGTTTCACCGCCGACTTCCTGGCGCTGATGCGCGAGGGCGCGCCGAGCCCCGAGCCGCGCCACTTCCTGCGTACGTTCTCCAACGCCGTGGCGTTCAAGCCGATCTTCGATTCCTCCGCCTTCGTGCGCTCCTTCGTCCTCGAACCCGAGCCTCTGGACGTCGCGCGCATCCGCCAGTCGGTGGAGAACTGGCGCCGTCTCCTGGAGACCATCGAGGAATTGGAGCGCCGGCTCTCCCATCTCGGCCGAATCCTCAAGCGCTACGAAACCTGGGCGGAAGCCAGCCTCTCGGCCACCCTCGACGAGTTACGAGCGGCCGGCGCCGACCTGCGCCGCCGCATCCTCGACTACAGCCAGGCCCGCTCTCGCCTCGGCGACGTGGCGGAACGCCTGCGCATCGCCCGCGAGAGCGTGAGCACCAGCCAGGGTTTCGTGCGCGAGATCGACGGCGAGATCGCGGGCAAGAAAGCGATGCTGGCCGGGAGCCAGGGGGAGGGGCGGCTCGCCGCCTCCAATGCCGGCCTCGCCATGCTGGCGCGCGACAAGCGCGACCTCGCCACCCGCGTCGCCGATCTGGTGGGGCTGGTGCAGGAGGCGGGCAAGCTCAACGTCGTCTTCTCCGAGATCCAGCGCATCGATCCGGAATCGGCGCGGATCGTGGCCGCCTGCTCGCGCTCCGGCCTGCGCCGCGATGCGCCCCCCGAGGAATCGCTTCGCTCGGACGGACCGCTCGGCCCCCTTCTCACGGCCCTCGCTTCCCTCTCCGACATCGCCACCCCCCTCGATACCGCTGCCGAGGACATGGCCCTGCGTGCCCGCGCTCAGGAGAAGGAGGCGCATGCCCTCTCCGCCGAAGTCGGCAGCGGGCGCGCGGGCGGCGCGCGCCTCTCCTCGGACACGGCCGCTTTCCGCGACGAACTCGCCCGGCTCGGGATCGAGGCGACGCCGATCTGCGAACTCGCCGAGATCACCGATCCGAAATGGGGACCGGCTCTGGAGGGCCTGCTCGGAGGCGCCCGCGAAGCTCTCGTCGTCGAACCGGACCGGCTGAATGAGGCTTTCGCCCATCTCGAAGCCCGCAAGAGCCAGTTCTATCGCTGCCTGCTGGTGAAGACGACGGACACCGCGCGCCGCCGGGGCGGGCGCGACGACGAAGGGCCGATCTCGCTGATCGAGACTCGCGATCCCCATGCCCAGGCGTTTCTCGCGGCACGGCTCGGCGGCTACGATCTCGCCCCCAACGACGCGGCCTTGGCCCATATGAGCCGCGCCGTGGCGCCGAGCGGCCGCTCGACCTCCGGCATGGCCTATTCCGTAGTGCGGCCGGTTCAACTGATGATGACCCGTGGCAGCCGCGGTCCCACGGCGGAGAGCCGGCAGAACCTGGAACACGCGGTCAATGAGGCACGGCGCCTGCGCGGCGCGGCCGGCGTGCTGCGCGAGGCCGCCCGTATTGCCGCCATGCTGCGGGTCCGACTCGCCGACGCCAATCTCGACATCGTCTCCCTGCGCCAGGAGGCTGACGCGATGGAGGGACGGCGACGCAGCCTCACCACCGAGCGCGAAGCCGTGGAGAAGGCCGATACCGGCGCGTTGGAGGCCGAGATCAAGGAGCTCGCCAAGGAGCGATCGGCCTATCTCACCGAACTCGTTCAGGTGCTGGAGCCGAAGCGCGACGCGCTGCTCGGCGAAGAAGCGGGCCTGAAGGCGAAGGTCGCCACCGCGCGGGAGGCGATCCGCGCCGCGCTTCAGGCAAGGCGCGGCGCCCATGCCCGCTGGATCGCGGGGGATTCCGTGCGCATCCGTCTCGTCCGGCCGGACGGGTTCGATCCGCTGGCAGTGGCCAAGGCGCGGGCCGACGCGGCGGGCCTCGAATCCAAGGAGTTGGCTGCTTTGGCCAATGCGGCGCGCGGCGCCGCCCGCGAGGCGATGGAGACGGCGCGCACGCAAGGCCGTGCCGCCGAGCGCGATCTCGCTGAATACTGCGTCCAGTGGCGTATCGAGAACCCCCTGGGCAACGGTGATGCCCCGGCCTCCTTCGGCTTTTCCTGGGTCGCCCGCGCCCATGACGAGGTGGCGGGCCACGAGCTGCGGCGCTACCGCGACCAGGCCGTGCGCGCGGAGAGCGAGATGCGGCGCCTCATGACCGAGGACCTACTGACGCGCCTCGCCGACAAGTTCGAGCGGGTCCGCACCCGTCTCGATGCCCTGAACGAACGTCTCTCGACCCAGACCTTCACCGGTCAGACCTACGCCTTCGAGGCCACCGTCGATCGTCGCTACGCCGCCGTGCATGCCCTCGCCACCGAGGTGGCGCGTTCGGCCGACGCAGCGCAAGCGATCCTGCCGGGGGAGGGCGAGGACGTACCCCCGGGGCCGCTCGCTGCCGCGATCGAGGAGATCACCGCCCTGATCGCCGGGGACGAGAGCGCGGCGCGGCTCGCCGATTACCGCAATTACTTCGTCTACGAGATCGGCATGCGCGACAAGGCGGGCAACCGCACCACCATGTCGAACCGGGCCTTGCGTGGCTCGGGAGGCGAGGCGCAGGCGCCGTTCTACGTCGCCATCGCCGCATCACTCGCCTCGGCCTATTACCCTGGAGACCGGCCCGGCGACGAGAATCCCGGCCTCGGACTCTGTCTCCTCGACGAGGCCTTCTCGAAACTCGACGTGCGCAACTCCCAGGCTTTGGTGGACCTCTACCAAGCCTGGGGATTACAGCTTCTCATCGCGGCGCCCGAGGACAAGCGCACCACCCTCACCGAAGTGATGGACACCATCGTCACCGTCTACAAGAGCCCGGATCTGACCTCGGTTCGGATCGAGGCCGAGCATCCGCTCGAGACGGCCAAGCGCGCACTCGCCGCCATCAACCCGGAACGCCAGGGTATCGAGCGATTCCAGGTCTCCGACGCGGCGGAGTGAGGGGCTTGGCCGGAGGCACCTCCTTACCGTCGCTTTGGCTTCGCCTTTCGCTCACCGAAGGCATGACGGGGTGCCCTCCGTTCCTTTCCCCGTAGGCGGGAAGAAGGGAAGGGGTGCCTAACGCGATGCGCTTTGCTGTGACGAAGGCGCGATCAGACCTGACGCGAGGCAGCGTCTCGGATCGCGGTAAGAGTCAGGATGGCGGGGGCATCGCTCCCGGTTACCGCGAGGTGATCGGCGCCGCTGGATAGGAGCAGCGCCAGGGCGTCCTTCAACGACGTTTCCGCGGTGACGCCCGGCGCATCGCCTGGATCGCCCGGAACCGCGATCGCGCCCGCTTGGCTCAGGGCCAACCGGCGCAAAGCCCGGTCTTCACCGACGAAGCTCTCCACGAATCGGTCGGCCGGGGCTGCGAGCAGGCGGTCCGGCGTGTCAGCCTGGACGATCCGGCCCTCCCGCATGAGCACGACGCGGTCGCCCATCCGCATCGCCTCGTCGATATCGTGGGTGACGATGATCACGGTCTTCTTGAGCCGGCGCAGGATCTCGCCGACCTCTTCCTGAAGCCGGTCGCGGGCGACAGGGTCCACGGCGCCGAAGGGTTCGTCCATGAGGAGCACGTCAGGGTCCGCCGCCAGGGCGCGGGCGACGCCGACGCGCTGGCGCTGGCCGCCGGACAATTCGTCGGGCCGTCGCTGGCGATACGCGTCCGGGTCGAGGCCGACGAGGTCGAGCATCTCGTCCACCCGATCTGCGATCCGGGCGGGTGTCCAGCCCAGGAGGCGGGGCACGGTGGCGACGTTCTCGGCGACCTTCCGGTGCGGGAACAGACCGATGCCCTGAAGCACGTAACCGATACCACGGCGCAGCCGCACCGGATCGACCTCCGCCACGTCGCGTCCGTCGAGGAGAACACGTCCGGCATCCGGCTCCACCAGACGGTTGACCATGCGCAGCGTCGTGGACTTGCCGCAGCCGGAGGGTCCGATGAGGACGCAGGTCGTCCCGGCGGCGATGTCGAGTTCGATCCCGTCGACGGCGGGCCGCTCTGCGCCGGCAAAGCGGCGCGAGACGCCCTCGAACCGGATCATCGACCGAGCCTCGCGGTCTCTGGCGTCAGCAGCCGAGGCAGATCGAGCCCATGGTGGTCCGCATCTTCCGGTCCCAAGCCTTGTCGCGCGCTGCGGATATCTTCTGGGCCTTGAGCATGTCGGCTTCGGTGGAGGCCCGATTGAAGGTGGAGCCCGGCGGCTTGGTCACGCCCATGGCAGTGGTAATGCGCTTCGGCGCAGGCTGCTGTGAAATGTTCGAGGGCTGCGCCTGAACGGGCACGGCGACGAGCAGGCCCAGACAGACGGACGCGGCAAGGAAGCGTGTCATGATCAATCTCGACTTTTGAAACATATAATGACGCAGTAGCAGGCCGCGGATACCAGCGTTCCCGGTCCGCCATGCTTGGTCCGCCATGACGGCAAGGTTATGGCTTTCCGAGGCGGTCTACTGACGACAGCGCAGACAGTGCCGAATCCTCACGCGGTCTTGCGTGTGCCAGCGCACCGGTCGATCACCGGTAGTCCTCAGCGGCGTCAGGCGAGGTGGGACGTATCGGCCGGAACGCGACCAGGGTCATGTCGTCCCGGCGGCTCTCGAGCCCCCGATAGGCAACGAGCTCAGCCTCGAGAATGCTGATCTGCCGGCGGAGTTCCTCGTCGCGGCTGCGAACGAGAATATCCGACACGCCACGATGCCCGAGGAGCCGGCGTTGCGCGCCGGGGGGGGCCATCTGGTCGGTGAGGCCGTCGGTCATCAGGTAGAAGGTGTCGCCCGGCGCCACGTCCAGAATGATGTCCTCGGTCGTGAACCGGGTGCTCCCGTGCCGTGGGTAGCCGAGCCCGTGCCGCGCGCCCTTGATCCGGGCGAGGCCCGCTTCCGTGATGCTGGTGAGCGCCAGTCCGGCGCCGGCGAAGCTCAGCCTTCGTGCTGCGGGGTCCCAGATGCACACGCCGCAATCGAGCCCATCGTCGGATTCCGCACCGCGCCCGTCCTGGCGCAACTGGACGCGGACCATCTCGTCGAGGGCCGTCAGGATCTCGGCGGGCGAGCGTAGGCCGCGCTCGTGCAGCAGCCGGTCGAGCGCGGTGGCGACGATGAGGGTGATGAAGGCGCCCGGCACCCCGTGGCCGGTGCAATCGGCCACCACGACGATGCTGAGGTCGTCGAGGCGTTCCAGCCAGAAATAGTCGCCGCCGACTTGATGCAGCGGCTCCCACAGAACGGCGACGTCAATGCCGGCGCCGGCCAGTGCCGCCCGGTCGGGCAGGACGGAGGTCTGGATCCGGCGGGCGTAGCCAATGCTCTCCATCACCTGATTGTTGGCGTCCGCGAGCTTGGCATGAGCCTGTTCGAGCTCGGCGAGAAGCTGCTTCGCCTCGTCGCCGGCGCGCAGGCCCTCTACCATACGGTTGAAGGCCGAGGAGATGACGTCGATCTCGTTGCTGGCCCGGACGGCACCGTCGAACTCCACCAACGACCAGCGCTTGTGCTCGACCTCGCGCATGGCGAGCAGCAGTCGCTTCAGGGGGGCGAGGACGTGTTTGCGGACATTGGCATGGAGGGTCAACACGAAGGCGAGCATCAGGATGAGGGTCGCCCCCAACGCCAGGAGCGCCTGTTTCTCGGCGTTGCGGCGCAGGGCTTCGGTGGACAATCCCAGCGTCAGTCGCCCCGCGGATTCTGCGCGCCCCGCCACCGTGACGGTGCTGGAGGCGCGGATGAGTTCGAGGCCCCGACCGGCCGGTATCTCGCCGACGGACATCACCAGCCCGCCTGCCGCGTTCCAGGCGCGCACGAACTGGAAGGCCGGATCGAGGGTGAGGGCCTGGATCTGCGCCGTGAAGACGTCCGGGCGCTCGCTCCAATCGGGGCGGGCGATGGAATGGGCGGTCAGAGTGACGAGGAGGTTCGCCCGTTCGGTATAGAGCCTGAGGCTGTCGGTGTAGTTCACCCAGGCGATGCCGATCTGCGTCGCCAGCACGACGATGGCGATCACCGGGTAGATCCGCAGGAACAGGGTGTGGGCCAGACTGTCGAGGTCGCGTCCCTGCGCAGAGCCGCGCAGCGCCCCAGGCCGCATCGTGCCGAGCGCGGATGCCGAGGCGTCGGCGAAACCGGCGAGTTCCCGGAAGTCGTCGCCGCTCAGGGGACCGCCGCCCCTCAAGGAGCGCTTGCGGGGGGGAGAACCGACGGCGGGCGATGCCACCTTGCCCCCCGGATCGGAGGTCATGGCGGCGAGACGGTCCGGATCGAGCTGCGGAACGAGCGGACGCAGCCGCGTCCGGCATGTTTGGCGGCATAGAGCGCGGCATCGGCCCGGCCGAGCGTCTGTTCGAAGGTCTCGGTTCCCTCGATGGCCGCGACGCCGATACTGACGGAGAGCGCCAGCGGTCCGCCGGGCCATTCCACCCAGGTCTCGTCGACCAGCCGGCACAAGTCCTCGGCGACCACGAGCCCGGCATCGGGTTCGATCTCGGTGAGCAGGATCGCGAATTCCTCGCCGCCCATGCGGCCGATCACGTCCACCTTGCGCAGCCGCTTGCGACAGGTCTCGACGAAGCAGATGAGAGCCGCGTCCCCGGCGGCATGGCCGAACTCGTCGTTGAGCCGCTTGAACCGGTCGAGATCCGCCATGAGGAGGCAGGCGGGAACTCGGTCGCGTTCGTATCTCAGCCATTCACGCCGGCTGATTTCCATGAAGCGGCGACGGTTCACCGCGCCGGTGAGATCGTCGGTATCGGCCAGGCTCCTCAGCTTGGCTTCGAGACGGGTCCGATTCTCGATTTCGCCGGACAGCGCCTCGTTGAGGGCCTGGAGGTCGCGTTGCTGCTCCGCGAGGCGGCGGTT
Source organism: Methylobacterium sp. CM6241 (assembly GCF_054817845.1). NCBI lineage: Bacteria > Pseudomonadati > Pseudomonadota > Alphaproteobacteria > Hyphomicrobiales > Methylobacteriaceae > Methylobacterium > Methylobacterium sp. CM6241. Next base: position 888,394 of record NZ_CM139246.1, on the reverse strand, counting down.
CGCCCTCTGCAGGTCGAACTGCATCCGGTCACTCAACCTCACGAGGCGGCGCTGCTCGTCATAGCTGCGGCGGTAGGCCTCGGCGAGTTGCTGAACGCCGCCCGCGACCTGCGCGAGGCCCGCCAGCATCCCGTCGGTCTTCACCAGGACCGCTTCTTCGGTGTCGTAAAGACTGAACGCTTCGCCGACGGCGGGTGGATCGCCGATCTGCGCAACGATCTCAGGCTTGGTCTTCATCCGCATCAGTGCCCCGTCTGCGCGGTCTCGACGAGATCGAACCGTGCGTGGGTGAAGTCCGACGCGAAATCCTCCCCGGCCTCGGCGATGGTCTCGTCCCCCTCGGCATGGAGCCAGCGGATGGTGACGCTACGGCCTGCCTCGGCGGCGTCCTCGAGAGGCATGAACAGGTTCATCAGGCCCTTCGCGCTCGAAGAGTTGAAATAGACGAGGGCGACTTCGAACACGATCGGATCCGTGCTCGATGCGGCGAGGTAGGTCCGCAAGGCCTGGAGCAGGGGGCCGAAGAAGGCCGCGGCATCCTCCGGGTACGATTCACCGGCCAGCCTGAAACGGCCGGCGGCGAAGTCGAAATCCACCTCGGGGGATCGGGGGGTGGCTGGAATCTGAATCCGGTCCATTGCTGGGGCGCCGTCAGATGAAGGCTTTGAGGCAGAACAGACTGCGCTCGCTGCCAAGGTCGTGAAATTCGAACTCGACCGGTGCGCTCGACCGGCGAGCGATCTCGATCAGCCCGATGCTGCCGCCCAGACTGCCTTCATCGGGGGCCTGGCGTAACTTTTCGCGGTAGAAACGCTTGAGTTCTTCGCTCGACATGCCGGCAATATGGTCCAATCGCTCGCGCAGGATAGCGGCATCGGCCTTGGGAATCTCGTTGCCGCACACGACGAAGAAATGTCCGTTCTCGACGCCCACAACGATCATTCCCGCGCTGATCATACCGCCGGAGGCCCGGTCCGTGGGAAGTTTGTCGGCCGAATACCGGATGATGTTCTGGGCCTGCTCGACGAAGATCGAGAACACCCGCTTGGCGATGGTGGCGTCCGTCTCACCCTGGATCATCCGAAGCTTCAGGACTTCCCCGAGCGAGAACAGGACATTCTCCGAAAGGTCGCCGCCGAACGAAAGGATGATGCCGTTGCGCTTCGACGTCTCGAAGAAGGATTTGAAATCCTGCGCGAGCAATGCGTCCTCCCTGGACAAGGCGGATGGTGATGCCGGAGCGGCGTCCAAGCACACGATCCGGAAGCATTAGCTCCAAAGCGTCTACGGAGAGTTATCGCTCCGGCGCTCGCCCGAGAGAAGCACAATTCGTTCCACCCGATTAACCACGGTGTGCCGGGCCAGGGTCCGTCATGATCCGGAAGGGGGACTTCCCAATTCCGAAGTCTTGTCGTCAAGTCATGAGCCGTTGAGCCGACCGGTCGAGAGAAACAATTTATAGGGATTTGACACTGTAGAAGTCGCGGGTGCGCGTTGGCGTGGGCACGAATCCAGACCTCGTCGGTCTGAAGTGGATCGGATCGTGACGCAAGAGAAGTCCGTCCTCATCGTATCGGATCGGCCGGACCGGGTAAGGCTGCTGGCGCGCGCCATCACCACGATTCTCCCTTGCCGCAGCGTCCTCGGCGACCAGTCGATACCCGCCATCCTCCCCGTCGTCGCAGTCATCGACATGGACCCTCGGGAAGGCGTGGCGGCAGCCTGGGCGACCCGCCTCCTCATGTTGCGCGTGCCCTGCCTCGTCCTCACCGGTTCGCCTGCCGACATCCCGCACAAGGCGAATCCGGCTCTGCGCATCGCCGCGGCCGATACTCCGCGCCCAACCATCCTCTCCCTCCTCCTCAGCCTGATCGACGCCGGCCGGAAGATGCGGACACGGCGCGACGGCGAGAACGCCGCTGTGGAAGCGAAGGCGCATCGCGCCTGTTCGGTCGTGGCGGGCATGTTCCATGCAGCGCAATTCGATCAGTCGATCTCGGCCGACGAGGTCGATGCCGGCACAGACGTCATTCTGGAAGCCGTCTCGGAGGGGGGGATCCGTGCGTGGCTCGACGTGCTCGGACGCTACGACGAGTTGCTCTATCAGCATTCTCTCAGCGTCGCCGGGTTCGCCGCGGCCTTCGGCTTCCACCTCGGGATTCCGCGGGCCGACCGGAAGCGCCTGACCAAGGCCGCACTGCTGCACGATATCGGCAAGGCCAAGATTCCCCTCGCCATCCTCAACAAGCCCGGCGCGCTGACCTCGGACGAACTGGCCATCATGCGGACTCACGCCGCCGCCGGCGCCGACATGCTCACCGGGCAGGAAGGGTTCGATCCCGCGATGCTCGATGTGGTCAGGCATCACCATGAGATGCTCGACGGCAGCGGTTACCCGTCCGGCCTCACCGGCGATGCGATTTCCGATCTCGTCCGCCTCGTAACGATCTGCGACATCCACTCCGCTCTCACCGAACGGCGCGCCTATCGCAAGCCGCTCCCGCATGCCGAAGCCCATGCCATCATGCTCGGGATGACGGGCAAGCTCGACATGCCGCTCCTGCGGGCCTTCCTGCCCATCGTCAGGCTCTCGACCCCCGACGACGCCCTGGTCTAGGGATTGCGGCGTTCGGTTTACCGAACCCGGACCCGTTTGCGGGACCCGTTCACTTGGATCGATGTCCCAGGACGGCCGCAATTTTTGCAAGAAAGTTCTAGTTCAAAAGTTTTATCTCTTCGTGTGAGATCTAAGCGAAGACTCATCTCCCTCGCCTTGTTCTTTTAAAAGCACGTTTCGTTGACCCGGATCGTCGCTGCGATCACAGTTCGGCAACGATGGCGGGGCGCATTCGACGATCGGACGGAACGGTCTGATCGATGCCCCCGGCACATTCCCGAACCCGATCGGTAGGCGCTCGATGTCTCTACAAGGCAGCTCTTTCTCAGGCCCGCTCCCCCGCATCGTCGGCTTCAGCGCCAATCTCCAGCGTCCCTCCAAGACGCGGGCGCTCGTCGAAGCGGTGGCCGAGGCGACCGGTGCGCGGCTCCGCGCCGATATCCGCCTGTTCGACGTCGTCGATGCCGGGACCGGCCTCGGCGCGGCCTGGTCGCGCGATCAGCTTTCGCTGCCGGCCCGGCGTATCCTGGAGGCGATCGAGAACGCCGATGCGCTCATCGTCGGGACGCCGGTCTACAAGGGCGCCTATACCGGCCTGTTCAAGCACCTGTTCGACTTCGTCGATCCGGCGGCTCTCGTGGGCAAGCCCGTCGTGCTGTCGGCCACGGGCGGAGGCGCGCGTCACGCCCTCGTCGTCGAGCATTCCCTGCGGCCTCTCTTCGGCTTCTTCAGCGCGCAGGCCGTCCCGACCTCCGTCTATGGCAGCGACGCGGATTTCTCCGACGGAATCCTCGTCGACGAGGGCGTGCGGGGCCGCGTTTCCGATGCTGCGTCCCAGCTCGCCGCGCTGCTCGGCGCACGGGCGAAGCCCTCGGCTTCGTTCGAGGCCGCGCCGGCCGCCGCCTTCGCCGCTCCGAACCGATAGCCCGCTCGGACGACCGGGGGCGCCGGCCGGGCGATGCGCCCGACGGCGCCGAGATCGGCGCCTCCTACAGAGCCTCAGTCAGCAAGGGCTGGACACATGCCACGGAAGACAACCATCGGTTCCGACATCCTCGGCCGCCTGACACCCTGGCTCGTGCCGGTGGCGATCATCGCCGGCTGGCAGGCGGCGGCCTCGACCGGCCTCGTTTCCACCCGCTTCATGCCCGCGCCCTCGGACGTGATCGCCGCGGGCTGGCAGGCGAGCAAGACCGGTGAGCTTTGGGCCAATCTCTGGATCAGCTTCCTGCGGGCGGCCGTCGGCTTCCTCATCGGTGGCAGCATCGGCTTCGCCCTCGGCCTCGCCAACGGCCTGTCGCAGCTCTCCGAGAAGCTCACCGACACGACCCTGCAGATGGTGCGCAACATCCCGCACCTGTCGCTGATCCCCCTGGTCATTCTCTGGTTCGGCATCGACGAGGAGGCCAAGCTCTTCCTTGTGGCCATCGGCGTATTCTTCCCGATCTACGCCAACACCCTGCACGGCATCCGCTCGGTGGATCCGCAACTGGTGGAGATGGGCCGGGTCTACGGCATGTCGCCCACGACCTTGTTCCTTCGGGTGGTCCTGCCCGGTGCGCTGCCTTCGATCTTCGTCGGCCTGCGCTACGCGCTCGGCATCATGTGGCTCACGCTCATCGTCGCCGAGACGATCTCGGCCTCGTCCGGCCTCGGCTACATGGCGATGCAGGCGCGTGAGTTCATGCTGGTGGACGTGGTGGTGCTGGCCATCGTCATCTACGCCCTCCTCGGCAAGATCGCCGACACCCTGACCCGGCTGCTGGAGCGTTCGTTCCTCGCCTGGAATCCAGCCTATCGGAATATCTGAGGGGCATCGACCCGACGTGCCCCTGTTCTTCGATCAACCCTACGGACGACGTCCATGACCGCCTCCACCCTGCTTCGGGCGTCCGACGCCCCTCTCGCGCCGCCCCGCGAGGTGCCCGTCGCTCCCCCGCTCCGCCAGTCCACGCGTCCTGCGGCGACCGCAGGCACAGGGGTCGCCGTCACCCTGCGCGGCTTGGCGAAATCCTTCGACGGTCATCAGGTGATCGAGGGGCTCGACCTGCACATCCCGGCGGGCCAGTTCGTGGCCATCGTCGGCCGTTCGGGCTGCGGCAAAAGCACCTTGCTGCGCCTGATTCTCGGGCTCGAACAGCCGAGCGCGGGGCGGATCGACCTGGAGAACCCAGGTGCGCGCTCGGCTACCAAGCGCATCATGTTCCAGGAGCCGCGCCTGCTGCCCTGGGCCCGGGTCGCCGACAACGTCGCCGTGGGGCTCGGCGGGGCCGGGCGGCGCCAGGAACGGCGCGAGCGGGCCGCTTCCGTGCTGGCCGAGGTCGGCCTCACCGACAAGGCCGGCAACTGGCCGGCGACCCTCTCCGGCGGCCAGCGCCAGCGCGTCGCCCTGGCGCGCGCCCTCGTCAGCCGGCCGGGCCTGCTCGCCCTCGACGAGCCCCTCGGTGCACTGGACGCCCTGACGCGCATCGACATGCAGGACATGATCGAGCGGATCTGGCGCAACCAGGGCTTCACCGCCATCCTCGTCACCCACGACGTCGCCGAGGCGGCAGCCATGGCCGACCGCATCCTCGTGGTGGAGGAGGGCCGCGTCGCCCTCGACCTGACCGTGGACGTGCCCCGCCCGCGCCGGCGCGGCGACCCCGAACTCGCTCGGCTGGAAGGCCGTATCCTCGACCATCTGCTGAAGGACCGTGCCCCGGTCTGATCCCCGGACGCGCGCGATCCCACCGGCACAACACCAGGAGCATCCCATGACCGCAGAGACCGACGTCCTCTGGTTCCTTCCCACCCATGGCGACGGCCGCTACCTCGGCGCGCAGGAAGGCGCCCGCGACGTGTCGCTGGCCTATCTCCGCCAGATCGCGCAGGCCGCGGACGAGCTCGGCTATTACGGCGTGCTGCTGCCCACCGGCCGCTCCTGCGAGGATTCCTGGGTCATCGCCTCGGCTCTCGCGGCGCTGACGAAGCGCCTGCGTTTCCTCGTGGCGGTGCGTCCCGGCCTGCAGGAGCCGTCGATGGCCGCGCGCATGGCCGCGACCCTGGACCGGATCTCGGACGGGCGCCTCCTCATCAACGTCGTCACCGGCGGCGACCCGGTGGAACTGCGCGGCGACGGCGTCTTCCTCGACCATGACGAGCGCTACGTTGTCACCGACGAGTTCCTGCATGTCTGGCGCGGGCTGATGTCCGGCGAGACGGTGAATTACGAAGGCAAGCATCTCAAGGTGGAGGACGGCCGGCTCATCTTCCCGCCGGTCCAGAAACCCTATCCGCCGCTGTATTTCGGCGGCTCCTCGCCGGCCGGCATCGAAGTCGCGGCCGAGCATTGCGAAGTCTACCTGACCTGGGGCGAGCCTCCGGCGGGCGTCGCCGAGAAGATCGCCAAGGCGAAGGAAGCCGCCGACCGCAAGGGCAAGACCTTCTCCTACGGCATCCGCCTCCACGTCATCGTCCGCGAGACCGAGGGCGAAGCCTGGGCCGCGGCCGAGAACCTGATCTCACGCCTCGACGACGAGACCATCGCGCGGGCGCAGGCCACTCTCAAGCGTCAGGATTCCGTGGGCCAGAGCCGGATGATGGCGCTCCATGGCGGCGACCGCACAAAGCTCGAAGTCTCGCCCAACCTCTGGGCCGGCGTCGGCCTCGTGCGCGGCGGCGCCGGCACGGCGCTCGTGGGCTCGGCCGATCAGGTGGCGGACCGGATGAAGGAGTATATCGACCTCGGGATCGATCGCTTCATCCTCTCCGGCTACCCGCATCTGGAGGAGGCCTACCGCTTTGCCGAACTCGTCTTTCCGAAGCTGCCGCTCCGCGCCACCACCGGCGTTCCCCCGAGCAACGCCCGCAACAACGGCCCGTTCGGTGAAGTCATCGCCAACGACATCGTGCCCAGCCGCCGCATCGCGGCGCATTGAGGGAGAGCATCGCCTCTCCCCGCTCGCGGGGACAGGGCTGCGACTACCCCGTCGTCGGCGCGGCGAGGCGGCAGCCGATGGTGAGGGGCTGACGCCGAAGGAGGTTCTTCCGGTGAGTCCCCCCTCACCGTCGTTCCGGCTTCGCCTCCACTCACCGGATGACCGACAAGGTGCATCCGGTCCTTTCCTCGCACGCGGAGAGAGGTGGGGCTCTCACCGGACATCTGTTCCAGAAGCTGTACGAGGACATTCCATGCCCCGTTCCACTGCGCGCACCCTCTCCCCGCCCAGGCCGACGACCCTCGCCCTCCTCACCGCCCTGGCGTTCCTCATCCTCGGTACGCTGCTGGCGCGCGCGGAGGACAAGGTCATCCGCGTCGGCTACCAGAAATACGGGACGTTGGTCCTGCTCAAGGGCAAGGGCCTGCTGGAAAAGAAGCTGGCGCCGCTCGGCTACCGGGTGAGCTGGGCCGAGTTTCCCTCGGGGCCGCCGCTGCTGGAGGCGCTGAATGCCGGGGCCATCGATCTCGGCTCGGCCGGGGAGGCGCCGCCGATCTTCGGGCAGGCCAACAACCCGGATTTCCTCTACGTCGCCCACGAGCCGGCGGCACCGCTCGGCGAGGCGATCCTCGTCGCCAAGGACAGCCCGATCAAGACCGTCGCCGATCTGCGCGGCAAGAAGATCGCCCTGAACAAGGGCTCGAACGTCCATTACTTCCTGGTCGAGGCCTTGGCGAAGGCCGGCGTGCCCTACGAGGCGGTGACGCCGGTCTTCCTGGCGCCCGGCGACGCGGTCGCGGCCTTCTCGCGCGGCGCCGTCGATGCCTGGGTGATCTGGGACCCCTTTCTCGCCTCGGGCGAGCGGGCCACCGGCGCGCGGACTCTCGTCAACGGCACCGACATCGTGCCGAACCGGCAGTTCTACCTGTCGACCCGCCCATTCTCCGACGCCAACAAGGAGGCGCTCGATACCACCCTCGCGGCGATCGGCGAGATCAACGCCTGGGCCAAGGACAATACCGACGCGGTGGCAGGCGAACTGGCCCCCGCCATCGGCATCCCGGCGCCGATCCTCACGATCGCCCTCAAGCGGCTGACCTACGGCGTGACCCCGCTGGACGCGGCCGTGATCGCCGACCAGCAGAAGGTGGCCGACACGTTCCACCGCCTCGGCCTGCTGCCCAAGCCCATCACGGTCTCCGACGCCGTGCGGAAATCCGGGAGCTGATGGGGCTCTACCGCCCGGCCGGCGCCGACATGAGCCGGCGCAGGACGAGGTGGGTCGTCCCGCACAGGACGAGGGGGATGACGACGAGAAGGCTCGCGAACCAGGCCCAGGCCGGCATCATCGTCTGGGCGACGGCGTCGCTCATGCCCCAGACGTAGTTGATGTTGACGGGGTCCAGCCCGGCATCGGGGCGCGGACCGGGCATCAGGAAGAAGCACACGAACAGCACCGCGACTGCGAGGCCGGACCATGCCGCCCAGGCACGCCGGTCATAGCCGAGGCGCCAGACTAGGTAGACGAGCAGGAACGGCAGCCAGCCGTGGAACAGCGAGAGCCCGCGCAGGAACAGCGGGTTCCCGGCCTTGACCATGTAGGCGGTCATGCCGGTGAGCGACACGCCGCCGAGTTCGGCGAGAAAATCTACCACCCAGAGCAACTGGGGTGCCAGGATGCCCACCGTCGGCATGGAGACCAGGAGCGGGCTCTCCCGCCAGATCCCCACCAGGGTGAGCAGCAGGGCGACGTCGCAGAAATAGAGGAAGTTGGTCGGCCCGTACCAACTCCAGTAGACGGGCACGAGCACCGCCATGAAGGCCGTATAGGCGAGCTTGAGGGCTAGCGGCAGGCGTTGTGCGCTCGCCGGTTCGAGAGAGGCGGCGGCGTCGGCCAGGGTCGCTTCCGCGACCGCGAGGGGATCGGTCGCTGGGACCATGCTACCGCTCATGTCCGATCCTCATTCATGTCCGCCGCCCCTTCGTCCGTCGAATCGATCGGCCGCTTCAAAGCTTGGCCCAGGCGGAGGACACACGAATTCGCGAGCCTCCGGCGTGACGCGTCGCACGCGAGGGGCGTCATTGCTGGGGGCCGGCTTCGCATGCGAGCCGCGATGAGCCTTCACGGCGGTCAGGCCGCGGCGCGGTCGCGTCCCGACGCCTTGGCCTCGTAGAGGGCCTCGTCGGCCCGCGCGATCGCCCGGATGAGCGACGTTTCCCCCGCCGCGACCATGCTCACCCCCATGCTGGCGGTCCAAGTCGGCAGGTCCGGCAGCGCCCGGAAGGCACGTCGTAGATCGTCCGCGAAGGCGAGGGCGGTCTCGCGGGCGGTGTCGGCGAGAACGACGATGAACTCGTCGCCACCCAGGCGCACGAAAAGGTCCCGGCCCGAAAGGCGGCGCATGGTGCAGGTGGCCAGGGCGACCAGCACCGCGTCGCCCGCCGCATGGCCGTAACGGTCGTTGATGGACTTGAAGTGATCGACATCGATGGCGATCACCGCCGTGTCCAGGGCGACGATAGCCGGCGAATCCGCCGTGAGGCCGGCGCGATTGAGAGCGCCCGTCAACGTATCATGCAGGGCGAGACGGCGAAGAACTGCTTGCGCCCGTTCGCCCGGCATCGAGATGAGGCCGAGATTGAGGATAGGGAGCAGGATCTGGTCCGCCAGCAGTGGCACCAGGGCCACGGCATAGGGGATCTCACTGTGGTTCGTCAGGATGACGAGCGTGAGCAGATAGGCGGGGATGTATCCGAGGAGCGCCAGTCCGGCGATGCGGCGCCCTCCCATGACGTCGCCGCGCCGGCCGCTCACGAGAACCGAGCCGATCGCCAGCATGACGACCGCCAAGCCCAGGATGCCACCCATTTGCGCGGCCGTCCGGTCCAGCAGAAGGGCGGGGCCGAGATATCCGAGGCCGGGCACCAGGATCAGGGGAATCGCCCAGGGGCGACGCTTTGGCAGACCGTCGAACCGGTCCACACCGGTGAGGACCAGGAGAGAGGAAGCGCCGAGCAGCGCGTGCAGGACCGCGATCGCAACCGGATGATCGCCCACCACTCCGAAGCCGATCATGATCGCCGCGTAGAGTCCGGAACTTGCCGCCCAGTCGAGCAGGAAAGATTGTCCGGTCCGGTTGCGCCACAACGTCAGATAGACCGTCATGAAAGCAACGCTTATCAGCGTGCTGCATAGACTAAGGGTCGGCACGTCGGGAATCGGAAACATGAAGGCGACTTCGTAGCGGCACGGACCGAAACTGTCTTAACGGCAAAGCCTTAAGAGCGCATCACCGAAGGATCCGGTCCAGCTGAATCCTGGCGATAACTGTCGCGAGGTTGGTGTGATGTGATAAATACCGGCGCTCTGCTCGTGGCGATTGGGCGAGGATAATCCATCGCCGGTGCACTAAGTCGTCGCGAAGTATCGTTGCTCGTCGAGCGCGTGTAAGCCTTTCGCGCGACTTTCAAGGTTGCACCACGACCTGCCGGGTCGGCGGTCACTCCAGCCTCACAACAACGCTGTCGCTGGCACCCGACGCGTCCATCACCGAGATCCTGGCGAAGCCCGCGCCGTCCGGTGACCATTCCGATTGGCGCCGGGCGCTCTCGGCGACGGGCAGGCTGTTGACCATCCAGGTGAGGGGCAGCACCCCGCCGAGCGCCTTCAGGGCGAGGCTCGGCGCAGGGCCGGGTTCGGCGAGGCCGAGATCGATGCGGGCGCCATTCGGCGGGTAGGCGATCTTGAGGGCCGAGCCCAGGGCCGCCGACAGGGTCTTGGGCACGTCCTTGCGGATGTGGCGCAGGGGCGGCGGCAGGCCGGCGGTGGTAGTCACCAGGGCGTCGCGCGGCATCGGCACGGAATCGGGCTCGCCGCCGAAGCGCGAGAACGCGTCGAACAGGATCGGCGCGGCCACCGCCCGACCGACGAGACCCGGCACGGCGTTGCCGTCCGCCCGCCCGACCCAGACCGCGATGGTGACGCGCCGGTCGAACCCCACCGCCAAAGCATCGCGATAGCCGTAGGATGTGCCGGTCTTGAACGCGATCCGGTTGGGTAGCGCGTTCTCCGGCGGCGGCGCACCGCGCAGGGTATCGGCGACGTACCAGGCCGCCACCGGTTCGGTGACGCGCAGCTCCGGCGGGGGCGATGCGGCCGGCCCGTCGAGGCGGCGGATCAGGTCGGGCACCGAGCCTCCACGGGCGAGGCCGGAGAACAGCCGCGCGAGGTCGGTGAGGGTGATGCCGAGGCCGCCCAGAGCCACCGGCAGGCCGGGTGCCGTGTCGCGCGGCAGGTCGATCCGCGCTCCCGCGCCGCGCAGGCGGGCGACGAAGCGGGCGGCGCCCACCGCCTCCAGCAGGTCCACCGCCGGCACGTTCAGGGAGAGCTGGAGCGCGCGCCGCGCCGTGACGGTGCCCTGGTAGCTGAGGTCGAAATTCTCCGGCGCGTAGGAGCCGGCAAAGCGCACCGGCCGGTCGTCGAGAAGGGTCTCGGGATGGGCGATGCCGTTCTCGAAGGCCAGCGCGTAGATGAACGGCTTCAGGGCCGAGCCGGGCGAGCGGATCGCCCCCGTCATGTCGATGGCACCGGAGCGGCTGGCGTCGAGATAGCCGGCGCTCCCTACCTGCGCGATCACCGCGCCGGTGCGGTTATCGATGGCGAGGATCGCCGCCGAGATGCCCGGCCCGATGGCCGCGGCGCGCTCGGCGGCCAGCCGTTCGAGGCTCGCCTGCAGCCGCCCGTCGAGGGAGAGGCGCTGGACCCGCGCGGCGGGATCGGCGGCCACGGCCGCTTCTGCCGCATGGGCCGCCAGCATCGGGAAGGGCTTTCGCTGGTCCGGCACCGGTTCTGCCTTGGCGGCCTTCGCCTCGGCGGGCGTGATGATTCCGCGCGCGGCGGCGATGTCGAGCACCCTGTCGCGCGCCTGCCGGGCGCGGGCGGGAAAACGATCCGGCCGGCGCGCCTCGGGCGCCTGCGGCAGGCCGACGAGCAGGGCGGATTCGGCGAAGGAGAGCCGGGCGGGCTCGCGCCCGAAATAGGCGAAGCTCGCCGCCCGCAAGCCCTCCACCGGGCCGCCATAGGGGGCGAGCGCGAGATAGAGGTCGAGCACGCCGTCCTTCCCCAACCGGCGTTCCAGCTGGACCGCCCGCACCATCTGCCGAAGCTTGGCGCTGAGCGAGCGCTCGGGGCGCGGCTCCACGAGGCGAGCCACCTGCATCGACAGGGTGGAGCCCCCGGAAACGATTCTGCCGTGGCGGAGCCATTGCCAGGCGGCGCGCAGGGTCGCTGCGGGGTCGATGCCGGGATGGTCGGCAAAGCGCCGGTCTTCGTAGGCCTTCAGCATGGCGAGCATGCGCGGATCGACATCCGCCCCCGTCACCGGCAACCGCCAGCGCCCGTCGGCGGTGGCGAAGGGGCGCAAGAGATGGCGGTCCCGGTCGAGGATGACGGTTGATCGGAGGCTCGCCTGGGTCAGGTCGAGGGGCGGGAGGGTCGCGACGAAGCGCCAGAGGGCGAGGGCGGGGAGGAGGATGAGGAGGGCGATCACGCCGCCGGAAACCCTCCCCCCCTTGCGGGGGAGGGTGCCTGCGGAGCAGGCGGGAGAGGGGGCGACCTCTCCGGACGTGGCGCTCCCCTCTCCCGACCCACCTCGTGGGCCACCCTCCCCCGCAAAGGGGGGAGGGGAGGGGATGTCGCGTTCCATGAGCCTACTTCGCGCTCACCTCGACCGAACCGAAGGCGGTGCGGCCGAAGCGTTCGGGGCGGTACATGTCCTCGATGGTGGCGCCGGGATGGACATAGGTGCCGGGTGAGACCGCCCGCACGGTGTAGGCCACGGTGAAGAAGGCGGATTGCTCGGGGCTGCGCTCGTAGGCCGCCACGAAACGATCGTCTCGGAACTCGGTGCTCACCGGCTGCACGTCCGACTTGGCGAAAGCGAGCCCCGCCAGGGCATCGGAATCGAGGAGCTTCGGATTGTCGATCTCCAGCCCGGCGGGCAGGCGGTCCACCAGCAGGAGGCGGCCGGCGCTGGCCTTGGCCTCGGCCACCTTAAGCACCACCACGAGGCGGTCGTTCTGGCGAACTCCTTGCGTGAGATCCACCACCGTGCCGTCGAGGCGATGATAGGTTCGCTCGATGGAGTAACCCCGTGATTCCGCCGGCTCCGGCGCGATGGGATTGCCCGACACGCTCACCACCGTCTGGGCGGCGCCCGTCCCGTCATTGGTGATGGTGACGGGCCTCGCGTCGAGGGCGGGGGCGCGGTAGAGCCGCGAGACCGGGCCCGATTGCCGCGTGCCGTCGACGCTGAAGCTCAACGCTTCCGCGTCCTTGGCGAGCCCCTCGGCGGCAAGCACCATCCAGGCATTCTCCTGGGTGCTGGTGAGGCGTCCGCTGGCCCGCTCCTGGGTGATGACCTGACCCAACGGCCGGATCGTCTCGCGGGCGAGGCCCGTCTCGGCGGCGAGAGCGAGAAGGCCGGCCCCGTCGCGCAGGCGCGAGCCGTAATCGGCGCGATAGGTCGAGGTGTCGCGCGCGGATCCGAGCGCGGTCACCGCCGACTCGAACGCCTTGGCCGCGCGGCCCCGGTCGCCGAGGAGGGCGAGGGCGGCTGCGATCTGGCCGCGTCCGAGAGGGGTCGCGAACTCACCGAGCTTGGTGTCGGCGAGGTAGCGCAAGTCGCCCATCACCGGGCGCCCGTTCCGGGCCAGCACGTAGGCGGCGTAGGCGATGTCCATGCCGCCGTCACGCACCTCCGTGGTGTTGGCTACGGTGTTGCGCAGGCGGTCCAGGGCGTTGGCGAAGGCGGTCTGCGGCACCGCGAATCCGCGTTCACGGGCGCGGGTCAGGAAGTCGGTGACGTAGGCGTTGAGCCAGACGTCGCTCGACCCCCCGACGCTCCACAGGCCGAAATCGCCCGAAGCGTCCTGGCGCGAGAGCACGCGGTCGATGGCCTCGCGCACCCGCTCGTCCACTTTGTCGTCGATGCCGAGCCTGTCGAGGGAGGCGAGCTTGTTGACGTAGAGGAGCGGCATCGCCCGGCTCACCGTCTGTTCCGAGCAGCCATAGGGATAGCGGTCCAGTGCCTGGAGCAGGGCGGGCACGTCGAGGGCGGCGAGCGAGGAGGCCGTCACCGAGACCGAGCCGGTGCCGGGGAGGATGTCGGCGAGGAGGTCGCCCGTCACCTGCATGGTGGCGCCGGGTTCGAGGGAACTCACCGAGCGGCGGACCAGGGCTCCGGTCCCGGGGCCGATATTCAGCGAGAAGCTCTGGCCGACGGTGCCGGTAATTCCGGGGCCGGAGAGGTTCACGTCGAGCCGCGACAGGCCGGGGCCGGAGGCGGTGATCGGGATCACCAGGGAGCCCTTGGCGCCGGCCTCCAGCTTCATGGTGCTGTGGACCGCGCCGGCCGAGACCAGGACCGGGCCGGTGAGGTCGAGATCCACGGTATAATCGCCGGCCTGTCCCTCGACATTGTCGATGGCAATGAAGAAGCGCGAGCGGTCGCCGACATTGAGGAAGCGCGGCAGGGTGCCGGTGAGCACGACGGGATCTCGGATGATCACGTCGGCCTGCGCGGAGCCGACCTTCGCTCTGCTCCAGGCGGTCACCATCACCCGGCCGGTGCCGTTGAAGGCGGGCAGGGGAAAGTCGACGCTGGCCCGGCCATCGGGGCCGACGCGGACCACACCGGAATAGAGCGCCAGCGGCGCCTGGGTCGGCGGAGAATCAGATAGTTCCGCCGCGCCGCCGTCACCGCCCGAGCGGATCGCGCCGAGCGTGCCCTGCATGCCGTCGATTAGGTATCCGTAGAGGTCTCGGATCTCCGGTCCCAGCGCCTTCTGGCCGAAGAAATAGCCGAAGGGATTGGGCGATTCGTAGCGGGTGAGGTTGAGGATGCCGACATCGACCAGGGCCACGCTGATCCGTGCTTCCTCGCCGGAGGAGAGACCGGCGAGCTGGATCGGCAGGGTCAGGGTTTCGCGGGGCCGCGTGGTCACAGGCGCCCCTACGGTCACGGCGAGGCTGCGCTTGTCGGTATCCACCGAGAACCAGGCGAGGCCCAGTGCCCGGCCCGGCAGGCGCTTGGCCGCCTGGTCGAGCGGACGGTAGGCGGTGGCGACGAGATAGGCGCCCGACCCCCATTCCGCCTTCACGGGAATATCCACGGTGGTCCCGCTGTCCGACACCGTGACGTCGAGGATGTCGTGGACCTTGTCGCTCACCACGGCGAGGGTGGCCGTGCCCCTGAAGCGCGGCTGGAGGCGCGCCCGCAGGGTCTCACCGGCGGCATAGCTCGGCTTGTCGAGCTTGAGGTCGAGGAGATCGGGCACGTCCGCGGTCTCGGATCCGCCCCAGCCCACGGTGAAGGTGACGCTGACTGTGGCCTCGGGCCGGCCGGCGACCAGGGCTTCGAGGCGGTAGGTACCGAAGCTGACCGTGGAACTGACCCGGCCCGGCGCATCGGCGGCGAGGTCGAGCCGTCCATCGGCGATGCGCCGCGTCGAGGTGACCGGCTCGAACGACCAGCGCCCGCCTTCGCGGTACCATTGGTAGTTCCGGTCGACCTTCGACAGGGTCCAGGCGACGCCGTTCTGTGGGATCTTCCGTCCTTCGGGACTCGCCATGACCACGTCGAACGTGGCGACACCGCCTTCCGCGAGGTCGCCAGAAAAATTCTTGCGGATGGCGAGGACGGGGCCGGAAGGCAGGATCGGCAAGGTGAGGCTGCGGCTCAGCGCCCGCCCGCCCGGCTCGCCGACCTGCAGCGTGATCTTCGCCTCGGTGGGGCGCGGAGCGCTGAGCGCCTGGACCGGCACCGTCACGGTCGCCGATCCCTTGGCGTCGGTGGTGGCCTTGGCCTCGATCTCGGCCGAGGTCGCCTCTACCTTCTCGTCGTCGAGGCCGATGGAGAACCCGTCGAGCCCCTTGATCCCGCTCGTCGCGGCGGCCTGGACCAGGACCGTACCCGACACGTCGAGGCCCGAGCCCGGCGCGCCGTAGAGGTAGCGCGCGGCGACGTCGATGGTCGCGGCCTCGCCCTTCGTCAGGGTCGGGCTCCTCGGGGTGAGGGTGACCTCCAGGCGCTCGGGTACGTAATCCTCGACGAGGAACGTGGCCTCGCCGACAGGTGGCGCCTTCGCATCGGTATAGGCGGCGATCCGCCAGGTGCCGTGCATCGCTCCCGGCATCAGGGCGAGGGGCAGGGCGCGGCCGCCGAGGCCGGCATCTGCGACCTGGACGCGGCGATACTCGACCCCGTCTGGACGCTTCACCACCAGGGTGAGGGGAAGGTTCGGCACGGCGATGCCGGCGGCGTCACGCAGCAAGGCCGTGACCTGCACGGTCTCGCCGGAGCGATAGACACCGCGCTCGGGGAAGACATAGGCCTCCACCGCACCCGGCTGCGGACGGCCCTTCACGCCCCGGTCGGTGAGATCGAAGGCGCTCTGAGAGAAGTCGAGGAAGCCGTAATCGTCGCCGAGCTGGGCGACGACGAGGCCGGGCGCGATCCCGCCCTCGCCCCGCGCGAGGCCCGGATCGAAGGCGACGTGGCCCTGGCCGTCGGTCTTCTTCGTCGCCAGCACCTCGTTGTTGCGGGCCACCAGACGGATTTCGGCGCCGGGAACCGTCTTCGCGTTGGCAAGCGAGCGGGCGAAGACGTGGATGCCGTCGCGGCCCTTGAACGCGGTGAGGCCGAGATCCGAGACGACGAACCATTGCGTGGCCTGGGCCTCGTAGCCGCCATCCTCGTCCGTCGAGGCGGCGACGCCGCTGGCCTGGGCCAGCATGATGTAGATGCCGGGCTCCAGCTTGCCGACCGCCTGCAGCACCGGAAAGGCGGTGATGGCCTCGTGGTTCAGTTCGGCCTTGGCCGTGTCGAGGGTACCCTTCCAGACGCGCATGCCCTTCTGATCGGCGATGGTCTTCGCGGTCATGCCGCTGAGCTGACCGAGGAACTCCTCCGAGCGCAGGGACGGCAGCAGGCCACGGTCGCCAACGCGCAGCACCTCCACGTCGATCTTCGGCGCGTTGACCGAGACCAGCGGCACGCCGGCCTGTCCGGTGCGCGGCAGGACGTAGTTGCGCCCGGTGAAACGTACCTGGGGCGAACGGTCCCGCACGTAGACTTCGTAATCGGCCGATTTCAGCAGAGCCTCGCCCACGGAGGACGGGATGCCCGAGCGCAGCACGAAGGCGTAGCGCTCGCCATGCTTCAGCCCGTCCACGCAGATCTGCTGCCCGCTGCCGGTGACGGCGGCGTTGGCGGCGCCCGAGACGGCGACGAAGGGCGTGAAATCGGTCTTCGGGGCTAGGCTTTCGGAGAACTGGAAGCAGACGCGCGGGGCGGCGGCGTCGGAATCAACCTTGTAGTCGAGGATGCGGAAGCCGTGCTCAGCGCGCAGACCCTCATAGGTTTCGCGCACCGTGGCATCGTCGGCGAGCGCGAGGCTGGCGCGGTAGGCCTCGAGCGAGGGCCGCCATTCGGATTCATCGGCATAGACCTCGCCCAGCGTCGCCAGGGCCTCGGCCTCGGCGGTGGCACCGCGTGCCTTCAAGTAAGCCTGATAGGCGGCTGCCCGAGCCTGGCCGCGGAGGCGCTGGCGGAAGGAGTAGTCCCCGGTCTGGTCGTCATTGCCCACCGTGCTCGCAGCGCGGGCATAGGCGATCCAGTTCTGCGGGTCGCCCGCATCGGCGGCAATGGCCCCGGCGAGGGGCTTGAGGGCATCGGCCGGCTTCTCGGCCTCCACCAGGGCCTCACCCTCGGCGCGCAGCTTGGCCGCCGGTTTGGCGGGACCGGGGGCGGCCTCCGACCGCAACGTCGCCTCGAGACGGAATCCGTCACTGGCCAGCGCGTCACGCTGAAAAGCCTTGGGTAATGGCGCTGGTTTCGGGGGTGCGATCCGCGCCACCGGACGGTCGGGCGCCTGGGCGAGAGCCGGCATCGCGACCAGACCGCCGAGCGCCAGAGTACTGGCGAGAACGCTTCTGGCAAAGACGGTTATGGAAAAATGGGCGGTCGCGCGCCCGAGCCTGGTTGATCCCGACATCGCCCACCTCGTCTTCGGCGGCATCCGATCCCCCCTCGGTGCCGCGCCGGACCCTAGCACCTCGCGCGCGCGCCGCAATGACGCGCTCGCTCTGACAATCGGCTGGAAATCCGGCGATCCCTCTGTCACACCTTCGCAAACGGCATCGGCACAGGCCATCGGGGAGCGTGGACCATGACGCAGCGCGCGCGATTCGCAGGGGTTGCGGCGGCTCTGGCCCTCCTCGTCCTGCCGGTTCAGGCGCAAGGCCCCGCCCAGGCGCCTGCCCGTGCGGCACCGGCGGCCGACCCCGCTTTCGAGGCGGCGAAGGCGGCTTTCGAGCCCCTGCCGGAGGCGGAGAGGAAGGGCCTGCAGGACGCCCTGGTCTGGACCGGCGACTACAACAGCGTCATCACCGGCACGTTTGGGCGCCGCACCTATGACGCCCTGCTCTCCTACCAGAGGCGTGCCGGCAACCCGGCGCCCGGCTTCCCGGACGCGAGGATGCGGGCGGCGATCCTCGCAGCCGGCGAGATGGCTCGGAAGGCGGCGCGCTTCACCGTGAAGCCCGATTCGGCGAGCGGCGTCATGATCGGCGTGCCCGAGCGGCTACTCGCCAAGCGCAGCCCTCAGGCCGGCGGAACCCGCTGGCAGGGCGGGGATGGCCGCGTCACCCTCGACACGAAGTCCTTCGCTCCAGACGAGACCAGCCTCGACGCCCTGTTCACCCGCATCACCGCGCCGGGCCCCGACCGCAAGGTCACCTACAAGATCAAGCGGCCGGATTTCCTCGTGGTCACCGGCGAGACGGCGACGGGCAAATCCTACATCCGCTATGCCGCCGCCCCGGGGGGAGTTCGCGGCTTCACCATCGGCTACGACAAGGCCCTCGGGCCGGATGTAGACCGCTTGGTCATCGCCGTCGCCAACAGCTTCGTACCGTTCCCGGAGACGGCCGATGCCGCTCCTGCCCAGGTAGCGGTCAAGCCCGGTGGGACACTCGACAGGTCCACGCCGGCTCCGGCGGTGAAAGCCCTGCCGCCTCTGGTCCGCGCCGCTGTGACGACAGGCATCGGCCTCGTCGTCGCCCCGGGGCGTGTCCTGACAAGCTCCTCGGTCCTGGAGACCTGTGCGGCACCACGGATCGCCGGCGCGGCAGCACGCATCGTCAAGGTGGATGCAGGCCGCGGTCTGGCACTTCTCGAAGGGACCGGCGCGAAGGGCCGCGTTGCCACCCTGGCCTCGAAAGGGAGCGCGTTGACGCCGGGCGATGCGCTCGTGGTCCTGGGGGCCGATGCGGGAGGCGGGATCGCCGTCTCGTCGGGCCAAGCCGCCGGGGATCGGCTCTCCGCGCCGCTACAGCCCGGATCGTCGGGGGCCATCGTGCTCGACCGGGACGGAGCCCTGGCGGGCCTTGTCGCCCGCTATCCGTCGTCGCCCCGTCTCGTCGCCGGTGTGGCGCCGCCAATGAGCTACCCGATGGTCGATGGCCTCGTGGCCTTCGCGTTCCTGGCCGAGAACGGCATCTCGCCGGGGGCGGCCAGCGGCGGATCGGGTTCCACCCTCGGCGCGGTCGCCTCCAGGGTGGCTGACTCGGTGGTCGGCCTCACCTGTCCATAAGGATCGCGTTGTCCCGGATGCATGACCTGCGGGGCGCCGGAACGCCCCGCAGATCCGGTCGTGCGGTCAGAGGCGTCCCGTGACCAGAAGCACGATCAGGATGATGATGAGGATACCGCCCAGACCGAAGCTCTGCCCGCGATAAGCGCCGCCACCGAGGAAGTTGCCGCCGCCGAGGACGGCGAGGATCAGAATGATGAGCAGGATGGTGGTCAGGGTCATGGGAAAGAAACTCCGGTCACGCCCAACCAACATTGCTTGAGCTTGACCGGTGCAACGTCCATCCGCCGATTCCGTTCAACGCGACCGCGTCACGATGATGCAGATTGATGACGGTGTTGCAGGAAAGTCGATTTCAGCCCCAGCAGCACGGTCGGACGGCCATGAGACGCACCCGTCACCGTCCGGTATCAGGCCCGCCAGTCGGGGAGATCGCCCGCCGTTTCCGTGAGCCAGGCCGGCACCGGTAACCCGCGCTCGGTAAGGAAAGCCGGGTTGAACAGCTTCGATGCGTAGCGCGCCGCCCCGTCGCAGAGAATGGTCGCGATGGTGTGGCCGGGGCCGAGAACCCGCGCGAGCCGGATCGCGCCGGCGACGTTGATCCCCGATGAGCCGCCCAGGCTGAGCCCTTCCTCGCGCATCAGCCCGAACACGATGTCCAGGGCTTCCGTGTCGGGGATGCGGAAGGAATGGTCCGGCCGGAACCCTTCGAGATTGGCGGTCACCCGGCCCTGGCCGATCCCTTCGGTGATCGAGGAGCCTTCGGCCTTCAGCGTGCCGGTGGTGTAATAGGCATGTAGCGCCGATCCCTCTGGATCGGCGAGCGCGACGGTGATTCCGGGCTTGAGCGCCCGCAAGGCCTGGGCGGTGCCGGCGAGGGTGCCCCCCGTCCCAGCGGCGCAGACGAAACCGTCGATCCGACCCTCCGTCGCGGCGAAGAGCTCGGGGCCGGTCGTGTCCACATGCGCCTGGCGGTTGGCGATGTTGTCGAACTGGTTGGCGAAGAAGGCGCCGGCGGGTTCGGTCGCAGCGAGGCGCTCGGCGAGCCGCCGCGCTACATGCACGTAATTGTCCGGGTTGGAGAACGGTACGGCCGGCACCTCGACGAGGCGGGCGCCGGCGAGGCGCAGCGTCTCCTTCTTCTCGGCCGATTGCGTCTCCGGGATGACGATGACCGTGCGGTAGCCGCGGACCGAGGCGACGAGGGCGAGCCCGATGCCGGTATTACCCGCCGTCCCCTCGACGATGGTGCCGCCCGGCCGGATCGACCCGCGCCGCTCCGCATCCGCGACGATGGACAGGGCCGCCCGGTCCTTCACCGACAGTCCGGGATTGAGGAACTCGGCCTTGCCGAGGATGGTGCAGCCGGTGAGGTCCGACGCCCTGCGCAGGTGGATCAGCGGCGTTCCGCCGATGGCGGCGAGGACGTCGCCGGTGAGGGAAGGGGTGCGCGTGGTCATGACGGGTCGGGCGTCTCCTGCGATGTGAGGAGCGACGAGCATGACCGACACGGCGTCCCGCGACCACCCACGATCACGCGGATCGCAGAAAGGTACGCGTATCTGTCGAGAAGGGGTTGCCAAGCTGAAAAGGAGATTCTAGACACCCCCACCGACGGCGGAGCGCACAACTCTCCCCCGGTCAGGTCGGCGCCCGTAGCTCAGCTGGATAGAGCACCAGACTACGAATCTGGGGGTCAGAGGTTCGAATCCTTTCGGGCGCGCCAACACTTAGCTAGGTTTCCAGTCTAGCTGAAACTTCCAGGAGCCATGCTACGGGTAACACCGTGAGCGCCCTGTGAAATTAACCCTACCCTATCTCATTCTTGATCCTGCTTCATCGTTCAAGCGACTGACTCGCTGTCCGATCGATTCGGACGTGCCTTTCCGTGCTGCGCCGTTCGGGACGGATGAAACCAAGGCTATTCTGACGCTTTGATCGATTACGATCCGCCACGGGTTGGCGATCGTTGGCGAACGAAGCCGAAGGAGGGAAGGGTGCCGAGACGTGTCGCGGAGCTGAGAGGAGATCCGGCATTCGCTCAGGCCGTGCATGCGGTGCGGGGAGCCGCGAGCGTCTTGAGCGGACGTGCCGTTACGCAGGAGGAAGCGGAACTGCTGGTGAGCTTCGCACTCGCTGCCTATGCGAATGCGGGCGGTCTGACCGAGCCCAGCCTGAGCCGCCTTTCGCAATTCTCGAACACGCTGCCGTCCCAGGAGAAGTTCGAGACCCTCCTGAAACACTGATGTCGTTTCGAGACTTGTCGAGCCAAGCGACAGAGGCTGGCTCTCGTCAAAGAGCCGCCTCGCAAGATCCGATCTCCACCATCAGGGAGCTTTCCATGCAGGATACACCCGAAGCCGATAAGGCCGCGCGCGACATCGCGGAGAACGTTCTGGCTGCCTATGTCAGGCAGGTGAATTCGCGGATCCACCCAGGCGTCGAGCAGACCCTCGTCACGCGTCTGGCCGAGGCCATTCGTCCCCGGATGGATGCTGCGGCGGAAGACCTTGTCGCGATCGCCAATGCGGTACTCGACGATGTCGAGTTGACCGCCCCCGAGATGCGCGGACCCAGGATGACATCCCTGAACCCGATCGACAGATCCGTCACGGCGGCTTTGCGCTGACGGTCGACGCAGCCGGCGAGAAGCGTCCCGCGCGTGGGGGCATGGGTCGAGCACCTGACGGGGGAGACCATCTGCCATGAGCCGGAGCCGGGATACCTCCTCCACCGCTCTGGATGTGGTTGGCCGGCTGTCGGAAGTTTCTCGGCTCGCGGGCCAGCTGGTAGACCGTGTCCTCGGCGCCCAGATCGCCAGTCAACCCATTCCCGAAGCGCAGATCCATGCGCTGCTCGATGCCGCCATCATCCTCGATGCCTATGCGATGAAGCTGCCACCGCTGCTTGAGCAGATGATCGGCAAGGTCGAGGATGACGAGAGGGACAATCCGGCGGCGGGTTGCAAGGCCGATGGTGCGGGGGTGGACGCCGAGCGCCGGGCTTGGCCGTCGCCCCACTCCGAGGGGACAAAGGATTGAGAGAACCCTTTGGTCGCGGGATCATCGACCGGTTCGTCAGAGTTGATCGATCACACCCATAGCACGGAGGCAGTTCCATGGCCGACATCCGTCATTCGCGCCCCGACCCAATCGAGCAGGGCGCGCAGGCCCGCATCCATGGTCATCCCAAGGATGCATGTCCCTATCCTCGCGATAGCGAGGAGCGTTTATCCTGGATGGAAGGGTATGACGGCACGCCGCGCGAGGAAGAGCCGGTCCGACCATCGTACGAAAGGCGTCTTTGAGCGGAAGCCGGGCGCGGCCCATCGCGTGAGAGAAGGAAGGGCCGCGTCTGTAAACAAAGCGCGACGGACGGTCAGGCTGCCGTCCGCGCCTCGTAATAGAACGCGGCAATTTCATCGATCAAATCGCGCTTCTGCTCATCGATCAGATCCGAGAGGATGTCGTCACCTTCCCGGTCGATGGCCGATACGAGGCGGATGTCGGGGAAAACTCCCTCGAACGTCACCAGCACTTCCGCCTGGGCGTAGGGATCATGGGGGTCGAGACAGTGATGGCTCATCATTGGGCAAACGGCGCTCACTTCGGTCAAGAACGAAAATGCCATACACGCGGTCCGCCCAGGATAATATATAGCATGATAATGCTTATTCGCGCATCGGGGCGGCACGCCGCCACGCTCTGACCCATTTTGGCGGGGAGCGGCGGCGCGTCGGATACCGCAACGCGGCCCCCGTTTCGACCGCAACGCGACCCCCCTTCGACCGCCATCCATCGGTCCTTGGCCTCAGTCCGGCGGAACGGCGCATCCTCCCGATGGTTGTCGGCGCGGAGGGCCACCAATGCGCGCAGTGATTTTCGATATCGACGGGACGCTGCTCGACAGTGTCGACCTGCATGCCCAGGCCTGGGTCGATGCCTTCGCCCATTTCGGG
Source organism: Methylobacterium sp. CM6241 (assembly GCF_054817845.1). Taxonomy (NCBI): domain Bacteria; kingdom Pseudomonadati; phylum Pseudomonadota; class Alphaproteobacteria; order Hyphomicrobiales; family Methylobacteriaceae; genus Methylobacterium; species Methylobacterium sp. CM6241. Next base: position 865,245 of record NZ_CM139246.1, on the reverse strand, counting down.
GTGGAGACCGATCCCGCTCTGGTCCGGCGCCAGATCGGCAAGGGCGGCGACGAGCTGATGCCGGTCTTCCTGCCGCCGGATCGCGTCGCTCGCGAGGGCGAGACGATCGAGGCTTACCGCTCCGACCTGTTCAAGCGCGAGTACCTGGATCGGGTGCGGCCGTTCCCCGGGGTGAGAGCTTTGTTCGAGCGGATCAGGGCAGCGGATCTACGGATCGCCCTGGGGTCCTCGGGCAAGAAGGACGAAGTCGAGCATTATCAGGAGTTGCTCGGCATCGCCGACCTCGTCGACGTCGTTACGTCTTCGGATGATGTGGAGCGCTCCAAGCCCCATCCCGACATCTTCGAATCGGCCCTGAAGAAACTCGCGCCCCTCGAACCTCGATCGATCCTCGTGGTCGGCGATACGCCCTACGATGCGGAGGCCGCGGCCAAAGCCGGTCTCTCGACGATCGGCGTCCTCTGTGGCGGCTTCCCCGCTGCGGACCTGTCGAAGGCCGGCTGCATCGCGATCTATCGAGACCCGCAGGATCTGCTCGCCGGTTTCGATCGCTCTCCCCTCGTCGCCTGACATCGCCCCATCGGTCCGACACTCCGTCGGAGCGCAGGTCAGGGGCTCGCTTCGTCGCAGCCTGGAACAGGGGCGAGTGGTCGTTCTTATCAGAATGACGCTGCGCACCGCCTGGATGCGAAGTAACGGAGCCAATAAAGATGATGACGATTCGTCGAAGCCTTGCCGTAGCGGCGGCCGTACTCATTGCGGGTCCGGCTTATTCCCAAAGCAAGCCTCTGGCGCCACCGGCAACCGATGCGATGCCGCCGGTCGAACTGACGGTTGCACTCGAGAATGGAAAGCCCGTCTGCAGTCCGGCCGAGTTGCGGCTGCCCGCCGACACCAATGTGGAGCTTCATATCGTCAGCACGGCGAACGCGCCCGTAACGATCACCGCCGAGGGACAGTTCGAGAACGCCAAGGTGCTGCACGCGGATGGCGACCTCGTCCACGTCATGAGCGAGAAGGGCTACACCGTGAAGCAGAACGGCAAGGGCGTGCTGCGGTTGCGGACCATGAAGGCGGGCGAGACCGCCTATGGCTGCACCAGCACCCGTAATGCCGATGCCCCCTTCGTCGGCAAGCTGATCCTGACGCCACCCGCCGGATGACCAGATGGCGCTCCGGCTCAAAGCCGTGCGCCGTCATCTTCTTGGCCGGCTGCTCTGCCCCTGGCAACTCTTCGGAGATCCGCCTGTCCGGCCACCATTCTCAGTGTCGTTAAGCTATGTCTTAACCGGAAAGCCTCAAGAACCCAGTCTTGAGCGCTGTCGATGCGAGCCATCGCCCTGACCGGCCATCACGGCGCGAACAATCATGCTCGATTGTGAAGGCGCGAGACAATGGCCGTACCGGGTTCAGCACCAGCCAGCCGCAGCGACGGCAAGACCGCCCTGCTGTATCAATTCCAAGATCGCGACGGGACGTACCATTTCGCCGGGGAGGACCATATCGACGGGGTCCTGATCGGCGCGAAATGGACGATCGGCACGCTGACCTACAGCTTTCCCACGAGCGGGAGCTTCTACGAAGGGTCCGGTTATGAGGAAAATCCGGGTCAGTTCGGAGACCCCCTCTACCACCAGGCCTTCGATCCGCAGCAGCAGGAGGCGACGCGCTACACCCTCGACCTCGTGGCTTCCTACACCAACCTGAATTTCCAGGAGATCACCGAGACCGCCACGACCCATGCCGAGCTGCGCTTCAGCCAGACCTTCTGGAAAGAGGAGGGCTCGGCCCATGCCAACTTCCCGTCGAGCAATCTCCAAGCCGGGGATGTCTGGTTCGGAACCTACTCCGACCAGCCGTTCTACAGCGTTCCGGCGATCGGAAACTGGGGCCAGGCAACGAACATGCACGAGATCGGGCATGCGCTCGGCCTGAAGCATGGCCATCAAGATTATACCTACGTCCCCCTGAATGGCGACCTCGGTCTCGCCGGTAGCCCGCCCCGCTACGGCACGGCGGCGCTTCCCCTGGAGAAGGACGGGCAGGATTGGTCGCTGATGACCTACCGGTCCGACCCGACCAATTTCGATCATCCGTTCGAAGGCGAGGGGTTCAACCAGCCTCAGACCTACATGCAGGACGACATCGCCGCCCTGCAATTCCTCTACGGCGCCAATTTCAAGACCCAGAGTGGCAACACGACCTATCGCTGGGACACCAAGACCGGCGAGCTATCCATCGACGGCATCGGCCAGGGCGCTCCGACCTCCAACAAGATCTCCATGACCGTCTGGGACGGCAACGGCCGGGACACCTACGATCTCTCCAATTATGCGACCGCCCTCGACGTGGATCTCCGCCCGGGGGCTTTCTCGACCTTCTCCACCGCGCAGCTCGTCAACCATCAGGCCTATAGCGGCGGCGACGCGATCGCGGTCGGCAACGTCGCCAACGCGCTCCTGCACCAGGGCGATCCCCGCTCCCTGATCGAGAACGCCATCGGCGGCCGGGGGCATGACCGGATCGTCGGAAACACGGCCGATAACAGGCTCGACGGTGGCCTCTCGTCCGACAAGATGTTCGGCCTGACCGGGAACGACACCTACCTCGTCGATGACGGGCGCGACGTGGTGGTGGAGTGGGCCGGCCAGGGAACCGACTACGTGCGGAGCAGCGTCTCCTACGCGCTCGGCGAGAATGTCGAGCACCTGATCCTCATCGGCAATGCCGCGACGAAGGCCACCGGCAACGATGGGGCGAATGCGCTGCGCGGCAATGCGGGCGACAATGCCCTCAATGGCGGGTCCGGACACGACCGGCTCTACGGCAATGACGGCGCTGACACGCTCCTCGGCGGCCTGGGCAACGACCGGCTCGAAGGCGGCGCCGGCAACGACAGGCTCTATGGCGGTTGGGGCAACGACGTTCTCATCGGCGACAGGGGCGACAACGTCTTGATCGGCGGGCGCGGAGACGACCAGTTCTTCCTCGGCGCGGGAGCCAACCGCTCGGTTTTCGACATCCATTCGGGACACGACACGCTGTTCGATTTCAGCGCCTCGAGCGGTGACCGGATCGATCTCTCCGGGCAGAGCTATGCCGTCGGGCGATCCTCCGACGGCTATGCCCTGCTCACCCTGTCGGGCGGCGGTACGGTCGAGCTCGACCATATCCGAGTCTCGCAGGTCGATTCGGGTTTCTTCGTCTGAGAACAGACCTCGCTGAGTCTGACTCATCGAGGCCTGCCCGCGCGACGGCGCGGGGGCGGTCGTGCGCCGGATCTCACTGATCCTGACCTATGGGTCAGGATCAGTGAGACCGGGTATGAGGCCGTTCATGCCGCATGGTCCGCTTGCAAACCCCATCTCGCCATGGCGGCCGATTGCCGTGCCGCCCGGTCACTCGGTCGCTGGGCGTTTGTTCAAGGGGCTCTCAGGGGAAAGGCGGCCGATTCATCGCTGCTCTTCCACAACGATCGATAAAAGCCCCGCAATGCCGGGTGAGACCTGTTCGCTCTCTTCAGTCTGCAAACAAGCCGATGACTATTGCTGAATGTTAGCCGCCACATAAAGTAAGAATTAATTAATACTTAAGCTTCGTGGGCGATATCGCGCTTGCACATGCAAATGGAGGGCGCAGTCTTCCATGGGTAAGACGGCAACGAATAGGCTATATAATGCTATTTAACAGGGCCGTGAAAGCAGCGACCTCTCGCAATACTCTCTTCGGAGGATTTTCCGGCGTCGCCTCCAAAGCGACGGCGTCGATCGTGATCTCCCTGTTCCTGGTCCTGATCTGCCTGTCGCTATACTTGTTTACGAGCCAGTCTCAGGAAGTCGAGAGGGCGGTCAGGCTGAGCGCCACCAATCTCGGAAACGCCGCGTCCCGGAACGTCAGCAATTGGTTGATCGGCAAATCCGACTTGGCGGAAATGGCCACCCAGCAGATCGTCAAGGGAATGGACGACCGTCAGATCGACAAGGTTCTGGGATCGCCGGCCATGACCAAGTCGTTCATTCTCAGTTCCTTCGGGGACGTCCGGGGGAATTACACGAAGATCCCGAAGGGCCCCATCCGGCCAGGATACGATGCACGCGAGCGTCCTTGGTTCAAGGCTGCGGTCGAAGCCGGGGGCGTCGCCATGACGGACCCCTATATTGCCGCCAGCACCCAGGAAATGACCATCACGATTTCAGCGCCGGTCTATGACGAGACGAAGGAGCTGTTCGGCGTGATCGGCAACGACTTCAGTGTCGATGTCCTTTCGAAGATGATCAACGAGGTCGATATCGGTGGTTTCGGCTACGCCTACCTGGTCTCGAAGACCGGTAAGATCCTCGTCCATTCAAAGGCCGAGCTCCTCGGAAAGCCGCTTTCCGACTTGGTCTCCGGACCCCTTCCGCCGATCGGACCGGCTTTCACGGAGGTGACGGAGGAGGGCCGTTCTACGCTCATGACCTTCGTTCGCGTGCCCAACCTGCCGCCCGCGATGGAATGGTACGTCGCCTTGTCGATCGATCAGGCCAAGGCGTTCGCCCCCGTCCAGCGCCTCAAGTTCGTGATGATCGTCGCAACGCTCTCGGCCCTGGTCATCATGGCCCTCGTCGTCAGCCAGCTCCTGTCACGCACGGTCGCCCGTCCGCTGGGAAGTCTCGTGAAGGTTCTGGAGCACATGTCCGCCGGTCACATCGACACCGAGATCAAGGCCGCCGCCCGGAAGGACGAGATCGGCGCGGTCGGGAGAGCGGTGGAGGGCATCAAGACGATGGTCGCCCAGAAAGCCGCCGACGTGGCCGACCGTGATCGGATCGCCAAGGAAGCCGCTCTCCGGGAGCGCCAGAGCACGATGATGGCGATGGCCGACGATTTCGAGAGGTCCTTCAGCAGTGTCATCGGGCTCGTCGCCTCGTCGGCCACGGAGCTTCAGGCCACGGCCCAGACGATGACATCGGCCGCCAGGCAGACGGCCGGTCGGTCGACCACCGTGGCGGCGGCGGCCGAGGAGGCGGCGACCAACGTCAACACCGTCGCGGCCGCGGCCGAGGAACTGGGATCGTCCGTGCAGGAGATCGGGCGTCAGGTCGATGGCTCCGCCAATCTCGCGCAATCCGCCGTGTCCGAGGCCAGCGAGACACGCCGTCTCGTGGAGGAACTGAGCGGCAGCGTCGCGCGCATCGACGCGGTGGTCGAGATGATCTCGACGATCGCGAGCCAGACGAACCTGCTCGCCCTCAACGCCACCATCGAAGCGGCGCGGGCCGGGGAAGCGGGACGCGGATTTGCCGTTGTCGCCGCCGAGGTCAAGGAACTCGCCAACCAGACGGCCCAGGCCACCAAGGAGATCTCCGGGCAGATCGCGCGTGTTCAGGGCTCCACCGAGCAGACGGTCCATGCGATCGGCGAGATCGCAGGCCGCCTCCAGGAGATCAATGGTGTCGCGACCGCCATCGCTTCCGCGGTGGAAGAGCAGGGGGCGGCGACCCAGGAGATCGTGCGGAACGTGGCCGAAGCGGCGGCCGGAACGAAGGAGGTGACCTACAACATCTCCGGCGTGGCAGGCGCCGCCGAGGAAACGGAAGCCGCCGCCGCCCAGGTGCTCGTCTCGGCGTCCGAACTCTCGCGTCACTCCGAGTATCTCTCGAGCGAGGTCGGCCGCTTCCTGGCGACCGTGCGGGCCGCCTGACCCCGAGGGGAACACGTCGTCGGGTTTGGACGGACGAGAATGGAAGGGGTGGGACGCCACCGGGCGGCGTCCCACCCCTCGTGCCCTTGGAGGAAGCCGGACGGCGCCGGCCAGACCCGGCCTCACCCCGCCCCCGCCTCCACGACCCTGACCACGCTGCGGCCGTTGCCGCGCTTCTCCACCCGGACCTGCACGGCGATGCGCTCGATCATCGCCGCCACATGGGTGATGACGCCGACCTTGCGGCCGCGGCCCTGGAGCGTCTCCAGGGCGTCCACGGCGAGGTCGAGGGTCTCGGCGTCGAGGGAGCCGAAGCCTTCGTCGATGAAGAGCGTGTCGACGAAGGAATCGCGGCCCTCCAGACCGGACAAGGCAAGGGCGAGGGCGAGGGAGACGAGGAAGCGCTCGCCGCCCGAGAGGCTGCGGGTGGCGCGCACCTCCTCGCCCATGTCCCGGTCGACCACGTGGAGGGAGAGGTTGGCCGGGTCGCCGCGCACCAGCCGGTAGCGCGGGCTCAGGGCCAGCAGGTGCTCGTTGGCGAGCCGGACCAGGTGCTCCAGCGTCACCCCTTGCGCGAAGAGGCGGAACTTGATGCCGCTGGCCGAGCCCACGGCGTCGTTCACCGCCTCCCAGACAGAGAAGTCGGCGCGTGCCTCGGTGATCGCCGCCTCCAGCCCCGCCGCGCGCAGGCGCGCCGCGTCGTCCCGTTCGAGATCAGCCGTGATGGCGCCGAGACCCTGTTGATGGGCGGTGATCGTCTCGCCGAGGCCGGACGCCGCCGCTTGCGTGGCGGGACCGTCGATCTCGGGCGCGTCGAGCAGGTTTGCGAGGTCGGCCCGCCGCGTGGCGAGGGCGGTCTCCGCTTCGCGGGCTTCCGCCATGCGCGCATCCACGGCGAGGCGCAGGGAGGAGCGGATCTCCGGCGCGAGGGCGAGGGCCTCCCGCACGGCCTCGACACTGCGCGGGGCGCAGGCGGACGTGAAGACGGCATCGGCCTCCTCACGCAGCCGCCGGGCCGCGTCGCGGGAAGAGGTCCCGTGCTCGGCCGCCGTCACCGCCGAGGCGAGGGCGGCGAGGGCGGCGGCGCGGGCCTCCTCCGCCCGTTTCAGCGCATCGCGGGCGAGCTTGCGCGCGTCGTTGGTCCGGGTCCGATGCAGGCCGGTCTCCTCGCCGCCGAGGAGGGGCGCCCGTTCGGCCCGCAGCTCGGCGAGCTTTTCGGAACGGGCCAGCGCCTGGCGTCCGGCCGCGTCCGCGGCGGCACGGGTGAAGTCCAGGGCCTCGACCGCGCCGGCACGACGCGACGCGAGGGCCTGGACCTCCCGCTCGAGCTCGTCGCGCTGCCGGTCGAGGGTGCGGTGCACGGCGGCGATCTCGGCCACGCGCCTGGCCGCGCCAGCCCCGTCCCGGTCGAGATCGGCCAGCGACAGGCCGGCGCAAGCGAGATAGGGCGCGATCTCGCGGGCAAGGGAGTCGAGCCGCTCCGTATGGCCCAAAACGCGGACCGTCTCGCCGTTGGCGGTGAGTTCGGCCAGACGCAGGGCCTCGCGCTCGGCGGCGCGGGACAGTTCCGCCGCCTCGATCTCCCGGCCACCGGCCTCGATCCGCGTCGCGACGGCGTCGATCTCGCCGCGCAATGTCCCGGCCCGCTCCAGCGCGGCCAGCAGCGGCTCGCGTGCGACCTTGAGGGCATCGATCAGGCCCGTGAGCATGGACACCGCCTCGGCATCGAGCCTTGCCGGGACATGTCCGCCGACCGCCGCATCGCCATGGGTGGCGAGGAGGTGCGGGTGGAGTAGCGCATAGGCGGCGTTGGCGCGGTCCAGCGTCTCGATGGCGGCTGCCGCTGCCTGCTCGGTATTGCTCAACCTCGCACCGGCGGCGGCGCGTGCCGACGCTGCCTCCGCCTGGGATTGTCCGGCGGCGGCGATGGCCGCATCCTGCTCCGCGCGCTGCGCCTTCAGTGCCGCCGCCACCCGCCCGAGCCCATCCTGATCCTGGTCCCGGGCATGCGGATGATCGGTGGCGCCGCAGACCGGGCAGGGCTGATCCTCGATCAGCACGCTGCGCAGATGGGCGGCCTGCTGCGAGACGGCCTCCTCGGCCAGCTCCGCCAGAGGGGCGACGGCCTTTCGCAGCTCGACCGCGCGGGCCTGCCGGGCGGCGGCCTCTTCGCTGGCCAACCGCGCGGATTCGAGGGCCAACCTCGCGGATTCCGCCTCTGTCCTGGCCCGTTCGAGGGCGAGGGACGCCTCCGCGTGGCTGCGCGCGAGGGGCAGCGCCTCGCGCAGCTGCTCGGCGAGCCGGTCGATCGTGCCCGAGCGCGCCCGTGCCGAGGCTTCGCCGACCTGTTCGAGCTCGGTGCTCAGCGCTGCCCGGCGCTCGGCCGCTTGCGTCCGCGCCGCCTTCGCCTGTGTGATCGCCCGGTCCCCCGTGGCGATCGATGCCGAGAGGCGGGAGGCCTCGTCCGTGGCCTTGCGGAGATCGGCCTTGGCCTGGGCCAGTTCCGCGCCGAGGCTCGCGCGCTTGGCGAAAAGCTGCTCGGCCTCGTTCGTCCGTTGGGCGAGAAAAGCCCCGCCCGTATCGGCCGCGAACCGGGCGGCGACGTCGCTGCGCGCGGACGCTGCCGCCGCGTGACTGGCATCCAGATGGGCCAGCGCCGTCTGTGCCTCCAGAGCCTTCGCCTTGGCGGCGTCGGCCGCCTCGGCGGCAAGGGCGGATTCGGTGGCGGCCTCGCCGATCCGGGTGTCGAGTTCGGCCGCCCGCGTCCACACCGGCCCCAGCGCCTTGAACCCGGCTTCCGACGCCTCGTCCGCCTTGGCGGCCTCGTCATGAGCCACCCGCGCGGCGCCGGCCCGCGCCTCGGCCTCGCCGCGCGTCGTCAGGGCCAGTGCCAGGGCGGCTTCGGCGGCGGCGAGATCCCGCTCTGCCCGAGCCGCATTTCTCGCCGGCTCGCGAAGGGGCTCGACCGCGTCGAGCTCGGCCAGGCGAAGGCTGTCGGGCCGATGGATGTCCAGCGCCTCGCGCGCCAGGGCGAGGCGGGCTTCGGCCGCCGCCACCTGCCCCCGTGTGTCGGCGATGCGCCGTGCATGGGCCAGCGCCGCGTTCAGCTCCGCCAGACGGCCGGACAACTCCGCCACCTCGGTGAGAATGCGCGCCCGCTCGGCGTGTTTCTCCGTCCGCGCCGCCTCGTCGAGGAGGCCGACGGCGTCGCGATGAGCCTCCAGCTCCTTCACCTTGGCGCGCTCCGCCTCGGTGCCGGCATGAACCCGTTTCGAGATCTCGGAATAGATCGCCGTGCCGGTGATCTTCTCCAAGAGTTCCGCGCGCTCGCCCTCGGCAGCCAGGAGGAACGCGTCGAACTCGCCCTGGGCCAGCAGGACGGTGCGGCGGAACTGGTCGAAGGTGAGGTCGGTGAGGTCGCAGATCGCCGCGTCGACGAGGCCGGCCTTGCTGTCGCCGACGGAGCTCCCGTCCGCCAGCCGGGTGAGGGAGCGCGTCTTGTTCTGGAGACGGCCATTGGCCTTGCCGCGCGCTCGGTAGACCGACCATCGCGCGCAGTAGCTCTGCCCGTCCCGGCCGATGAAATCGACCTCGGCGAAACCCTCCGTCGCCCCCCGCCTCAGGATCGCCCGCTCGTCGCCGATGGTGATGGGATCGCCGCCGGGATCGGGCGCGCGCTCGCGGCCGCTCGTGGCGACACGCGGATAGCGCCCGTAGAGCGCGAGGCAGAGGGCGTCGAGGATGGTCGACTTGCCCGCCCCCGTCTCGCCGGTGATGGCGAAGATCCCGGTGGCGCCGATGGGGCCGCCGGACAGGTCGACGGAGAAGGGAGCCGCCAGGCTCGCGAGATTTTCGCCGCGTATCGCCAGGATGCGCAAGGGTCGTGGCCTCGTCTCAAGAAGTCAGGGGGATGCGGGGAAGGGTGTCATAGCCCAGGATGACGAGCGGACGAGGGTGATGCAGACGCCGCGCAACGATGTCCACACGCGGCGGGATGGCGGCAGGGCTTCGAACTCGGGTGAACGGGATGTGGCATGACACTGAACAAGCCACGTCGTCATTCCGGGGCCGCATCGCTGAGCCCGGAATCCAGAGCCGCTCCGTGGGCTCGATAGGGCACGCCCGGCGGATCTGGCTCGCACGCCTCTGGCGCGGCCCTCCGGGGCCGGGCTCGCCTTCGGCGCTCCGGAATGACGGCGCTGGTGCCAAAATTGGTGTGAACGGTCCCGCAGACCGGATGGCATCGACCCGCATTCGGAGCTCTTGGGATGGCGGACGCCCATAGTCGCTCATCTTGACTGCGCCCCCTCGGAGAACGCCGGAAGGAAACGAGCGGTCTCTTCGGAGGAGAAAACGAGATCGAAGAGTGCAGCATCTGCCTCGTGCCGCGCTTGGAAGCTCTTCGGCGCCTGTCATGAGGCCACATCTCACGACCTTATCGCTGACGACCCATCCGCAATCCACCCAAGCCAGCCGTAGAACGGACAGACAGGTCCCGCCCCAACACCGCCGTGAGAAGCAGTTTTTGTCGGGCTCGAAAGCCAACATAGGAACATGGCTCCACCAATCCTAAGGGAGGCTGGAGTGTGACATCGCGCCACAAACGATGCGATGAGACGCTACGCCAAGACTTCCGAGCGCAACAGTAGAATCCCTTCATATGCGTCTGTCGCGCATCGTGCTAATGCCTCTCGAAATATTTAATTAAGAGGGGGGAAATGCAATGGCTAACTCGGTAAGCAAAGGGCTGAAGTTCGAATATTTCGACGCGGCCTTGAACGTTGCAAATCTAGCCGTCAACTTGGTCTCGCTGATTCCTGGTGTCGAACTCCCTAAAGAATTGACCCAGCTCTTCGGTGGTGCAGACACGGATCCGACCGTGGAACGCCTGGATGAAATGAGCGAGCAGCTCGATCAGATCGTCGAGCTGAACAAAAAGGTACTTGCGGCAGTCGATGAAGTTAGGAACGATATCGATCGAAATATTCTATCAAATATCAAGTCCGACGTAAGCGATGCTAAAACTTACGTCCATCAGTACCTAACAACAAGCGATCCTGAACTGGCAAACAGTTACCTGTTTGAGGCGGAAAGACTCTCGACATCTGCGGTCACACGGGCAAAGAACTATCTTTTGGATAGCAATGCCGATGCCGCCATTGCCGTTCCGGCGCTGCTATCCGCAATTACCACTCGAATTGCCGTCATTCGCGAGATCGGCGATGGGGCAACGTCCAGCGCACAATATAAAGAGACATTGCAGACGGCAATCGAATCGCTGTCCACGGGTATCGAAAAGTTCGAAGAGTCCGCTCAGAACAATATGCCGGCGAAGCTCGATGTGTATGAGAGGCAATCCGGTGATTTCACGCAAGTATGGATCAGGGTTTCCTACGAGCCGGCGTCCGGATCGATTTTTCAGGCTGAAATATTCGCAGGGGACAAGGGGACTGCATCGGTACAGCAGATGCTCGATGCGACAACCCTCATTTACGCCAATGGATCTCAATCCCTAAGAGAAGTGACTGATTATAGTGCCATCAAGGACCTATACATAAGGCGCGCACCTGTAGAGCAAACAACAAAACCGAATTTTTTGACTGATTTCAATAAATTAGAAGAAGATACCTTCAACAATTATTTCAGAGAAGCAAGAGGCATTGAAAAGCTCGAAAAATCTGCCGCTGCCCTGCTGAGCTTGACGCAAGGTCAGCATATCAAGGGTACGAACAACGACGACACCAATATTCGGGCTGATTCGAGCCTCGATGTGATCACCACCAAATGGGGTGAGAAGTTGCTCGCCCCTCACACACTGGAGGGCCTGAAAGGCAACGACACCCTCTTCGGCGGCCAAGGCGGCGACACGCTCCGGGGCGGCGGCGGCGGGATCGTCTACAGCGCGGAGGGCGACGGCAACGATACCCTTCACGGCAACGGCGGCGACGACATCCTGATCGGCGGCACGGGCAACGACCGGCTCGACGGCGGCGTCGGCGACGACCGTATAGACGGCGGCGACGGCGTCGACATCGCGAGCTACAAATCGGCGAAGGCCGGCGTGATCGTGTCCCTCGATGAGCAGGACTGGCAGGCGGTCGTCCCAGAAAAGACGATCGTGTTTCAACCAGACCCTTTCCCCTCCGAGGGGGGAGTCATCATCACCCCCCCTCCCATCATAACAACGATCCCGGCGGAAAAGGACCGCCTCCTGAACATCGAGAACCTCGAAGGCAGCGAGTTCAGCGATCGGCTCACGGGTGACGAAGGGAAAAACGTCATCCTCGGTTTGGCCGGCAACGACATCGTCAACGGCGGTAGGGGCGCGGACCGGATGGCGGGCGGCGTCGGCAACGACACCTACGTGGTCGACAACGCCGGGGATGTCGTCGTCGAGGCGGCCAATGCCGGCACAGACACTGTCCGCTCGTCCGTCAGCGTCACGTTAGCGGCCAATGTCGAGAACCTGACACTCACCGGCACCGCCGCCATCAATGGCACCGGTAACGCGCTGGCCAACACGATCCTGGGCAATGGCGGCGCCAACATCCTCGACGGCAAGGCTGGAGCCGACACGCTTCAGGGGTTCCGCGGCAACGATATCTACTATGTCGACACTGCCGGCGACCGCGTGTTCGAGGTGGCGGGTGGGGGCACCGACCGGGTGTTGACGAGCATCAGCTACGCGCTCGGAGCCGGTCAGGAGATCGAGCGGCTCGACACGACGAGTGCGGCCGGCACCACCGCGATCAAGCTCAGCGGCAACGAACTTGCCAACACCCTGGTGGGCAATGCGGGTGCCAACACCCTCGACGGTGGCGCTGGCGCTGACCTGCTCTATGGCCGCGCCGGCAACGACACCTACCTCGTCGACACTGCGGGCGACCGCGTGTTCGAGGTGGCGGGTGGGGGCACCGACCGGGTGCTGACGAGCATCAGCTACGTGCTCGGAGTCGGTCAGGAGATCGAACGGCTCGACACGACGAGTGCGGCCGGCACCACCGCGATCAAGCTCAGCGGCAACGAACTTGCCAACACCCTGGTGGGCAATGCGGGTGCCAACACCCTCGACGGTGGCGCTGGCGCTGACCTGCTCTATGGCCGCGCCGGCAACGACACCTACCTCGTCGACACTGCCGACGACCGCGTGTTCGAGGCGGCGGGTGGCGGCACCGACCGGGTGCTGACGAGCATCAGCTACACGCTCGGAGTCGGTCAGGAGATCGAGCGGCTCGGCACGACGAGTGAGGCCGGCACCACCGCGATCAATCTCAGTGGCAACGAACTTGCCAACACCCTGGTGGGCAATGCGGGTGCCAACACCCTCGACGGTGGCGCTGGCGCTGACCTGCTTTATGGCCGCGCCGGCAACGACACCTACCTCGTCGACACTGCCGACGACCGCGTGTTCGAGGCGGCGGGTGGCGGCACCGACCGGGTGCTGACGAGCATCAGCTACACGCTCGGAGTCGGTCAGGAGATCGAGCGGCTCGGCACGACGAGTGCGGCCGGCACCACCGCGATCAATCTCAGTGGCAACGAACTTGCCAACACCCTGGTGGGCAATGCGGGTGCCAACACCCTCAACGGTGGCGCTGGCGCTGATCTACTCTATGGCCGCGCCGGCAACGACACCTTCGTGTTCTCGACGGCCTTAGGTTCGAGCAACATCGACCGCCTCACCGATTTCGCGGCGGCGGATGACACGATCCAGTTGGCGCGGGACGTGTTCACCGCCCTCTCGGCGGGTGGCCTCGCGTCGAGCGCCTTCAAGGATCTCGGCAATACCGGCGCCGTGGTCGATGGCACCGACCGCATCCTCTACAACCACGACACCGGTGCGCTCTCCTACGACGCCGATGGTAGCGGCACGGCCAAGACGGCCATCCAGTTCGCCGTCATCGACACCAAGGTCACGCTGACCCACGCCGACTTCCTGGTGGCGTAAGCCCGTGACACGCCCTGGCCGGACACTTTGCGTTCGGCCAGGGCTTCTTGATTCTCAAAGCTCTGGGCCACCTACGCAAGATATCGCCGTGGGTGGTCTGCCAGCACGTCGCACGCCCCTCATAGGAAGGGTCGCCGCCGGCCGGGATGGGTTCTCCGCTCTCGAGCCCTCACAAGCATTTGGCCGTCTTGTCACGGCACCTCACTCAGGCGTGGTGTAGCACGCGGCGCGAGCCCTAGGAGCCCGTCCGAGTAACGATTTTTCGGATTGAGGTCGGGGTTGAGATCAAGGCGAGCCCGCCCGCGTCATGCTCAGCGCCCGGCCTTGGCCAGCTTGAGGAGGTTGTGGGCGGTGCAGATCATCGCCCATTCGCCCCGGACCTGATCGAGCCCGCGGAGCAGGAACTGGCGGAAGCCCAGGGCCTGCTTGATCTGCCCGAATACCGGCTCGACGACCTGCTTCCTGAGGCGGTAGCGGCTCCGGCGGCCAGCCCGCTTCAGCCGCGCGGCCATCGCACGCATCAGGGGCGTCTTCGTCAGCTTACGACGCCCGGCCGCATCCGCCTCGCCGTGACGCGCCCGCCCCGGAGCGAGATAGGCGGTGATCCGCCGCTCCTTCAGCGCGGCCAGGTTCGCCTCGTTGGCAAAGCCTGCATCGCCCGAGACCTCGCGCGGCTTGCGCCCGAGATGAGCGCGGACGTCGTCGATGAGCGGCACGAGGGCGCGAGCGTCGGCGGCGTTCGTCACGAGGCGGTGGGCTACGATGATCTGATGCGCGGCATCGACGGCGATCTGCCCGTTGTAGCCCTGCACGAACCCGTCGCGGGTCGGCAGGATCCGGCTGTCCGGGTCGGTGAAGTTGCGCTGCGCCCGGTCCGGCGGACCGCCGTCCTCACCGCGCAGGGGCCGCCCCTGCCGGCGCATGCCCGAGGATGCACCCGGCCCGCTCTCGTCCTCGGGGTCGGGCGGATCGACCGCTTCCGCTTCCAGCGCGGCCTTGGCGGCGCGGATCGTCTCCAGCCGTCGCTGCTTGTCGGCCATCCAGTCCGGCGTCTCGTCGCCCCGTCGGTTCGCGCCCTGCACCGCATCCTCGGCCGCGTCCGCCTCCCGCGCCTGCTCCAGCCAGGCGTCGACTTCGGCGGCCAGCGCCGGCTCGGCCGTCTTCATGCGTCCGTAGCTCATCGCCTTGTGGCGGGAGGCGTTGGCCTTCACCTTGGTCCCGTCCACCGCCACGTGGGCGAACTGGACCAGACCGGCCGCGCGGCACAGGCGCAGCACCTGCACGAACAGGTCCGACAGGGCCACGAGGTGGCGCTTGCGGAAGTCGGCGATGGTGCGGAAGTCCGGCCGGTTCAGCCCGGTCACCGCCATGACGTCGACCCGCTCCTCGCAGGCCCGGGCGAGCTGACGCGACGAGTACAGGCCACGGCTGTAGCCGTAGAGCAGGAGCGCCACCATCATGCCCGGGTGGTAGGGCGGGTAGCCGCGCTCCTCGACGTAGGTGTCGAGGATAGCCGAGAGGTCGAGCGCTTCCCGCACCGTGTCGCGGACGAAGTGCGCCATGTGCCCGGGCGGCACGAACTCGTGCAGCGAGGGCGGCAGCAACCAGCCCTGATCCACATCCCAGGAGCGAAACACCTTGGCCATGAGCCGAGTGAATCACCCTCTGGCCTCGCCGTCGAGAGGATTACTCGGACGGGCTCCTAGCGGATCGGCGGACAGGGGACGTTGCAGAACGTCTGGACGTAGCTGGGCGAGACGTGAGGACCTCATCGGGGTCGGCTCCTCAGATCGGTGCCGGCGTCTCCCGCTCATTGATCTAAGCTTTCAAGTGGGAGTCCGACGAAGCCTTGGATGATGCCCGCCTAGGGCGTTCCTCGCCCAAAAGCAGACTGGCAAAAATCCACCCTTCCCGGACGTTGAGCGATGGGGACCAAGCGTCGAATTTCCACCACCAGGAATCGGAACGGGAGCCTGGGGGCGATCTTTCAGGGCGACCTTTCAAACGGAGATACTGACCGGCAGGCGCCGCGACTTTGACATCGGACACCGGCTCGTGTCATCGGGCCGCGATGACGATGCGAGACCTTCCCCCCGGTGAAGGCCCCCTTGGCACGGGCTCCGGCGGGGAACGGCGGGTCGACCTTGGCCGTTGGCAGAGGCATCGCTTCTGTGCGGGCGCGCGATCCGATCCCGCATCGGGCCATCCTGCATCGAGCATGGCGACGAAGAGAGGGTGGCAGTGAGTGTCCTCGTGAACGGCGGCGAGTGCGGCGCGCTGATCGAGGCCGCGGATTGGTCTGCGACGCCCCTCGGGCCCTTCGAGTCCTGGCCTGTTTCCCTCCGCACGCTGACGGCGATGATGGTCGCCTCGCGCCAGCCCATGTTCATCACCTGGGGGCCGTCGCGGATCGTCCTCTACAACGACGCCTATGCGCTGCTGCTCGGCCACAAGCACCCGGACGCGATGGGGCGTCCCATCGCGGAGGTCTGGTCGGAGATCTGGAGCGACCTCGCGCCCATCGTCGCCGATGCCTATGCGGGACTCTCCATCCAGATGGACGATGTCTCCTTCGTCATGGAACGCAACGGCTTTCCGGAGGAAACGCATTTCGCCTTCTCCTACACGCCGGTGCGGGAAGAGGACGGCTCCGTCGCGGGTTTCTTCTGCGCCTGCACCGAGACGACCGGCCGGGTCGGCGCCGAGACCCGGCTGCGCGAGAGCGAGGCCGAGGTGCGGGGCGTCCTCGACGGGATGGGCGAGGGTTTCCTCCTGCTCGACCGCGATTTCCGTGTCCGCCGCATCAACGCCGAGGGCCTGCGCCTCGACGGGCGCCCCTCCGAGGCGATCCTCGGCCGTCACCTCCTCGACGTGTGGCCGGATGCCGAGCGGATGCCGACCTGGCCGCTCTACCGCCGCGCCATGGCCGAGCGGGCCTCGGCCGAACTCACCTACCGCCATACTTCGACGCAGCAGGACATCTGGATCGAGGTGCGGGTCTACCCGTCGGGAAGCGGCCTCTCTGTCTTCTACCGCGACATCAGCGAGCGCAGAGCGTCCGAAGAGGCCCTGCGCGAACGTGAGGAGCGCCTGCGCCTCGTGATGGAGGGCGCGCGCGACCACGTCGTCTTCACCATGAACCCGCAGGGCGTCATCACGAGCTGGTCGGCGGGCGCCGTCGAGGTTCTCGGCTGGAGCGTCGCCGATGCGCTCGGCCGTCACGGTTCGATGATCTTCACGCAGGAGGACCGGGCGAAGGGGATCGATGCCGGGGAGATCTCCAGGGCCGTCGAGACCGGCCGCGCCGATGCCGAGCGCTGGCACCAGCGTTCGGACGGGACGCGCGTGTTCCTCGCCGGCTCCCTCCACCGGCTGCCGCCGGACCTGCAGGGCCGCTCGCCCGGCTTCCTTCGGATCGCCCGGGACGAGACCCAGCGCAGGGCACAGGCCGAAGCGCTGACGGAGAGCGAGGCGCGGTTCCGCAACATGGCGGACCACGCTCCCGTGATGATGTGGGTCACGATTCCGGACGGGTCCTGCATCTATCTGAACCGGCGCTGGTACGAGTTCACCGGGCAGACCGAGGCGGAGGCCCTCGGCCTCGGCTGGACCAAGGCGACGCATCCCGACGACGAGGGGCTGGCGGCCGACACCTTCCTGTCCGCCAATGCTTCGCACGAGCCCTTCCGGGTCGAGTATCGCCTGCGCCGGGCCGACGGCACCTATCGCTGGGCCATCGATGCGGCGACCCCGCGCTTCGGCACGGAGGGCGAATTCCTCGGCTATGTCGGCTCGGTCATCGACATCGACGAGCGCCGGGAGGCGGAGGAGCGCCTGCGCCAGAGCGAAGGGCGTTTCCAGGCCATCGCCGATTCCATCGACCATATGGTGTGGTCGACCCTGCCGGACGGGCACCACGATTACTTCAATCAACGCTGGTACGACTATACCGGCGTCCCGGCGGGTTCCACCGACGGCGCGGGCTGGAACGGCCTCTTCCACCCCGACGACCAGGACAAGGCCTGGACGGTCTGGCGCCATAGCCTGGAGACGGGCGAGCCCTACCATATCGAGTATCGCCTGCGGCACCGGTCGGGCCAGTACCGCTGGGTGCTGGGGCGGGCGCAGCCCGTGCGCGACACAGGCGGCCGGATCGTGCGCTGGTTCGGCACCTGCACCGAGATCCAGGACATCGTCGAGGCGCGCGACGTGCTGGCTCGCTCGCGGGCGGAGCTCGAACGCGAGATCGCCGAGCGCATCCAGGAACGCGTGCGGATCTGGACGCTGATCCCCGACCTGCTGATGTCGGGCACCCTGGGCGGCCAGTTCCTCAGCGTGAACCCGGCCTGGAGCAAGATGCTCGGCTACGACGAGGCGACCCTGCTGGCGACGCCGTTCTGGCAGATCATCCACCCCGATTTCCTCGATGTCAGCGCCGGTGTCGTCGAGGCGATGCGCCAGGGCCGCACCATGCGGCACCAGAACCAGATCCGCACGGCGGCCGGCGAGTATCGCTGGTTCGATTGGGTCAGCGCGCCGGTGGGCGACGTCTTCTACGCGGTGGCCCGCGACATCACCGAGGAGAAGGCCCGCGAGGCCGCTCTCGCCCAGACCCAGGAGGCCCTGCGTCAATCGCAGAAGATGGAGGCGGTGGGCCAGCTCACCGGCGGCATCGCCCACGACTTCAACAACCTGCTCACCGGCATTTCGGGCAGTCTCGAATTGCTGCAGACCCGCATGGCGCAGGGGCGGCTGACCGAACTCGACCGCTACATCAACGCGGCGCAGGGCGCCTCGCGCCGGGCGGCGGCCCTGACCCACCGGCTGCTCGCCTTCTCGCGTCGCCAGACGCTGGACCCGAAGCCCACCAACGTGAACGGCCTGGTCTCGGGAATGGAGGAACTGATCCGCCGCACGGTCGGGCCGGCGGTGACGATCGAGGTGGTCGGCGCAGCGGGCCTGTGGCCGGCTTTGGTGGACCCCAACCAGCTCGAGAACGCGCTGCTGAACCTCTGCATCAACGCGCGCGACGCCATGCCTGATGGCGGCCGCCTCACCATCGAGACCGCCAACAAGTGGCTCGACGGGCATGCCGCCCGCGAACGCAACCTCGAACCCGGCCAGTATCTCTCCCTCTGCGTCAGTGACAACGGCACCGGCATGACGCCGGAGGTGATCGCCCGCGCCTTCGATCCGTTCTTCACCACCAAGCCGCTGGGCGAGGGCACCGGCCTCGGCCTGTCGATGATCTACGGCTTCGTGCGGCAATCGGGCGGCGAGGTGCGGATCTATTCCGAACTCGGCGAGGGCACGACCATGTGCCTCTACCTGCCGCGCCATTACGGCGAAGCCTCCGAGGTGGACGAGGCCGGCGCCTTCGCCGCCGCGCCGCGCGCGCAACGGGGCGAGACCGTGCTCATCGTCGATGACGAGCCCACCGTGCGCATGCTCGTGACCGAGGTGCTCGAAGAGCTCGGCTACACCGCCATCGAGGCGGCAGACGGGGCCTCCGGCCTCAAGGTGCTGCAATCGGACGTGCGCATCGACCTCCTCGTCACCGATGTCGGCCTGCCCGGCGGCATGAACGGCCGCCAGATGGCCGACGCCGCTCGGGTGGCGCGGCCCGACCTCAAGATCCTGTTCATCACCGGCTATGCCGAGAACGCCGTGGTCGGCAACGGGCATCTCGAGCCCGGCATGCAGGTGCTGACCAAGCCCTTCGTGATGGAAGCGCTGGCCGGCCGGATCAAGGACATGATCGCCTCCGGGTAGGGCTGAATCCGGCACCCGAACCCTCGTCTCCCTTCGGGGCGGCCCGACGCGAGGGTGGCGGCGCTCGTCACCCGCCCACAGGGAGGAGAGTCTTTGGCTCGGAAGGGGTTTATCCGGCTGTTTTCAGACAAAGACCTAACTGTATTTTAAATAGCGGAGTCATATTGGATCAGATCGGTTTCAGCACAAACCTGTTCTGTAGGGGTTCAAGATGGCGCAATTTCGTTATACGGCGAACGGTAATTATGACTTCGACAAATCCGAGTTAAAATATCAAGATTCAATCAACACGGAAGCCAGGACGCTAGATTTCGGTCCAGGATCGGCGATTTCAGGGTATAGCCAATATGGAGACGAGTTTATCTACTTGATAGATGGTCCGGAATTCGAGTCGGTATTCCGTTCCTCCGGCGTGACGATCCAGGAAGTCGGCCTCTACGGCGATTCTAGCGACTTCGACTACGTCACGCGCGTCACCGGCGGGAATTTCGGGGATGTGTTCCGCACGGGCGACGGCGACGACGTCCTGAACGGCGGCGGCGGCAACGATGTGCTGGAGGGCGGTGGCGGCGCCAACGCCTTCGACGGCGGCACGGGCACGAACACGCTGAGCTACGAGCATTTCGATATGCCCGGCGGCTCGTTCGGAATGATTGTCGACTTGTCGACCGGCCAAGCCAGCGATTGGTCAACTGGCACGGCCGTCAAAGATACGTTCTCGAATATCTCAAATGTTCGAGGATCGCTGTATAAAGATGGTGTAACCGGTGACAATAACAGCAACGTCATCGAAGGCGGTGCGGGTGATGACGAAATGATCGGCGGTGGTGGCCTCGATACTCTGAGCTATGCGCATTCGAGCGAGAGTGTGAATGTCGATCTTGATCGAGAATTTGGTATCGGAGGCGACGCGGAGGATGATCAATTTACATCGTTCGAGAACATCCTCGGCAGTACGTTCGGCGATGCACTCTACGGAGACGGCGGTGCCAACACGCTGTACGGCAATGGCGGCGCTGACGAATTGTACGGACGGGGTGGCGACGATCGCCTCGTCCTCAGCAGCTCGCCCGCGAAGGTGCAGGGCGACGAGGGAACGGACCTGCTCTTCATCCTCACGGGCAACCTTGTCGAGCTCACCGAGCTTTCGTTCACCAGCTCTGCCAGTATCGAGAAGGTCTACGTCCGCAACCAGGCAGCTCTCGACATGACGGGTGTCGATGTCGGCACGAAGATCTATTCGCAGAGCCAGGCCAACGGTTTCTCCATCATCACTGGCACGGACAGTGCCGACCGCATCGTGGCCGGAAAGGGCGGCGACACCCTCAACGGCGGTCAGGGTGGCGATGCCCTCTTCGCCGGCGCGGGAGCCAACGTCTTCGTCTTCGCCTCGGGTGATGGCCGCGATGTCATCCGCAGGTTCGAGGCGGGCAGCGACGTCATCGACGTCAGCATGCTCGCGAGCAGCATGGATGGGCTGAAGATCGGATCTTTCCACGGCGAGGCCAACACGATCATCACGTTCACGGGCGATTCCGGACCGTCCGACAAGATCATCCTGCTCGGCGTAACGGCCGATTCCGTGACGGAAGGCAGCTTCGTCTTCTAAGGTCTGCACCCTCCTCCGGCCTGCCCGGTCGCGCGATCCCAGCAGCGCGACCGGGCGATCGTCTATGCCGAGCACCGTGGTCGGCAACGGTCCTCTGGCATGCGGGTGCCGGCCGGCCGCATTGAGGACATGATCCCCTCCGGGCGGGGCTTAAGGACGGCATCCGGCCCTCGCCCCCTTCGATGCAGCCCGGCGCGAGGGTCGCGCCGCTCGTCACCCGCCCGTAGGGAGGAAAGTCTTGGGCTCGAAAAGACTTTATCCGGCTATTTTCAGACAAAGCCATGTTTGTATTTTAAATAGGTGTGTGGTATTGAATAATATTGGGTTTAGCACGAATCTGTTCTGTGGGGATTCAGGATGGCTCAATTTCTTTATACGTCGAACGGCAATTACGACTTCGAAAAATCCGAGTTAAAATATCAACAGCCAATCACCACGGAAGCTAGGACGCTCGACTTTGGTCCTGGATCGGCAGTGCAAGGGTATGATTTTTTTGGAGACGAATTTATATACTTGGTCGATGGCCCGGAATTAGTAGCGCATGCCCTTCCCTTCAACCTGACGACCCGGTCTGCCGGTCTCTATGGCGATTCCAGCGACTTCGATTACGTCACGCGGATCACTGGCGGAAATTTCGGGGATATGTTTCGCACCGGCGACGGTGACGACGCCCTGAATGGCGGCGGCGGCAACGATGTGCTGGAGGGCGGTCGCGGCAGAAACACCTTCGATGGCGGCACGGGTACGAACACGCTGAGCTACGAGCATTTCGATGCGCCCAGTTTCGACGATTCGTATGGTGTGGGCATCGACATGGTGAGCGGCACAGCCAGCGATGGCACTGACAGCATCGTCTTGGATACATTCTCGAATATTTCTAACATTCGCGGCACGCAGTATGCCGACACCATTGAAGGCGACGCGGCAAACAACGTCATCGAAGGCGGTGCAGGCGTAGACGATATGATCGGTGGCAATGGTATCGATACGTTGAGCTTCAAACATTCGAGTGCTGGCGTGATTGTTGATCTCCGAGAAGGTGACGGCTTCGGCGGTGACGCGGAGGGAGATACATACGAATTGTTCGAGAACATCCTCGGCAGTACGTCCATTGATGTGCTTTACGGAAACGGCGACGCCAACACGCTGAACGGCAATGGCGGTTCCGACGAATTGTATGGCCGGCGTGGCGACGATCGCCTCGTCCTCAGCAGCTCGCCCGCGAAGGTGCAGGGCGACGAGGGAACGGACCTGCTCTTCATTCTCAAGGACAGCACCGTCGAGCTCACCGACGTCTCGTTCACCGGCTTGGCCAGCATCGAGAAGGTCTATGTCCGCGACGGGGCAACCCTCAGCATGTTGGGTGTCGATGTCGGCACGAAGATCTATTCGCAGAGCCTGGCCGATGGCGGCTCCACGATCACCGGCACGGACGGAGCCGACCGCATCGTGGCCGGAAAGGGCGGCGACGACATCACCGGCGGTCAGGGTGGCGATGCCCTCTTCGGCGGCGCGGGCGCCGACACCTTCGTCTTCGCCGCGGGCGATGGCCGCGACGTCATCCGCAAGTTCGACGCGATCAACGACAAGATCGACCTCAGTAGCCTCGACGGCGACACGGATGGCCTGGACGTCCGGTCGTTCCAAGGCGGCGACAGCACGCTCATCACCCTGACCCGCGAATCCGGACCGACCGACAAGATCATCTTGATCGACGTCGCGTTCGGTACCCTGTCGGAGGGTAGCTTCATCCTCTGACGCCCGAACCGTCATCCAGCCTGCCCGGTCGCGTGATCCCAGCGCGACCGGGCTATCGCCTATGCCGAGCACTGTCGTCGACAACGGTCCTTTGGCATGCGGGTGCTGGCCGGCCGCATCGAGGACACGGTCGCCTCCGGCCGGGGCTGAGGACGGCATCCTGCCCTCGCCCCCCTTCGGTGCGGCCCGGCGCGAGGGTGGCGCCGCTCGTCACCCGCCCGCAAGGGGGGGGCAGCTTTTGGCTCGGAAGGGCTTTATCCGGCTTTTTCCAGATAAAGCCATAACTGTATTTTAAATGGTAGAGTCATATCGAAGCATAGCGGTTTTAGCGCGAACCTGTTCTGTGGGTGATCAAGATGGCTCAATTTCGTTATACGTTGAACGGCAACTACGATCCCGAAAATTTCAATATTGGATATCAATCATTAATCAACACGGAGGCCAGGACGCTCGATTTCGGCCCTGGTTCCGTGATTGACGGATATGAAGATTCTGGAACTTCTCTTGTGTACTTCTTGGATGGGCCGGGGATTGAATATGAGGACCAGATCTTCCAACTGACGACCCAGATGGCTGGCCTCTACGGCGATTCCAGCGACTTCGATAAAATCACGCGGGTCACCGGCGGGGATTTCGGGGATGTGTTCCGCACGGGCGATGGCGACGACGTCCTGAACGGCGGCGGCGGCAACGATACCCTGGAGGGCGGTCGCGGCGCCAACACCTTCGACGGCGGAGCCGGCACGAACACGCTGAGCTATGAGCATTTCGATGCGCCCAGTTTCGGTGATTCGTATGGTCTGGGCATCGACATGGCACGCGGCACAGCCAACGATGGCCTAGGGACCATCGTCGCGGATACATTCTCGAACATCGCCAACATTCGCGGCTCGCAGTATGGAGACACCATTGACGGCGACTCGGCGAACAATGTCATCGAAGGCGGCGATGGTGCCGACTATCTCACCGGCGGCGGCGGCATCGATACGTTGAGCTACGCGCATTCCGAAACAGGCGTGACCATCGATCTTGAGCAAAGAATTGGATCCGGTGGCGACGCGGAGGGGGATGACCAATGGGGGTTCGAAAGCATCCTCGGCAGCACGACCGATGACGTCCTGTCCGGAAACGGCGACGCCAATACCCTGAATGGCAATGGCGGTTCCGACGAATTGTACGGTCGGGATGGCAACGATCGCCTCGTCATCAGCAGTTCGCCCGTGATGGTGGATGGTGGCGAGGGGACGGACCTGCTCTTCGTCAACAAAGGCAGTGCCGTCGCCCTGACCGACGCTTCGTTCACCGGCTTGGCCAGCATAGAGAGGGTCTATGTCCGCGATGGGGCGGCCCTCAGCATGACGGGCGTCGATATCGGTGCGAAGATCTATTCGCAGAGCCTGGCCGTTGGCGGCTCCACGATCACCGGCACGGACGGCGCCGACCGCATCGTGGCCGGAAAGGGCAGCGACTACATCACCGGCGGCAAGGGCGGCGATTCCCTCTTCGGCGGCGCGGGTGCCGACACCTTCGAGTTCGTCTCGGGCGATGGTCGCGATGTCATCCGCAAGTTCGATGTCACCGAGGATGTGCTCCACATCGGTGTCATCACGAGCAGCATGGATGACGTGAAGATCGGATCGTTCCACGGCGAGGCCAACACGATCATCACCTTCACGGGTGACACCGGAGCCTCGAACAAGATCATCCTGCTCGGCGTCACGGCCGATTCCGTGACGGAAGGCAGCTTCATCTTCTGACGCCCGCGCCGTCCTCCGGCCTGCCCGGTCGCGTGATCCCCTCGCGACCGGGCAGGCGGGTCGAGCGTCTCTCTATTGGGCGCGGCGCGACAACGACACCGCATAGGCCGGCGAGCGAATCGCGAACATCGGGTCGTCGGCCGGGCCGGCGATGCCGGCGGGGAGGTCCACCACCGGATCGAACGTGGCCGCGTCACAGGTGGCGGCGGGCTCGAGAGCCGTGATCGCGAGTGTGCCGAGCGTCGTGCTCTTGCGGCTGTCCTCGGGCCACAGAGCGGTCGGGTCGGCGGTGGGGTCGCCGGCCTCGCCGTGGATCGCCACCAGGGAGAAGGTGGCCGGCCCCTTGGCGAGGCGGTCCTTCAACTCGTCGGCATAGAAGCTGTCGGGCTTGGCCTTGAGATCGTCTTCGCTCAGGCCGAGCTGTCCCGCATCCGCGACGGTCTTCAGCTTCACCACCTGCGCCTCGCCCTTGGCGTTCGTCAGCGTATAGGCATGGACGCCCCAGTAATCGACGCCGGCATAGCTCGCCGGAACCGGGCGCGCATTGAGCCAGGCCGCCTGTTTCGTGGTCTCCGGATTGGCGGCGGCGAAGGCCTTGACCTTCTCGGCATCGGGTTTGCCGTCGGGCCCGGGCGCGCGGACGGAGACGAAATCGAACAGCTGCTGGGGCGTGCGCGCCGAGAAGACCGGCGCGGAAATGATGACGAGGACGAGGTCGCCCGCCGGGTCGCGCAGGCGCATGGCGAAGCCCCGCGTCACCGGCTTGGCCTTGTCCGACACGTTCGGATTGCTGCCGCCCATGGAGAAGCGCGCGGTCACCGGCACAGTCTTGGCGAAATGCGGTGCCTTCGACAGCCCCGCCGCCTCGGCCGAGGGCGTGAACTGCCCGGTGAGGCAGACGCCCTTGGCGCCGCTGGCCCGCACGCCGGGCTTGTTTCCGCCGGCCACGAACTGGCCGTTGACGATGGCGGCGGCATCCGCCTCCTCGGCTTGAACCGGGGAGGCGAGGGCGAGCGCCATGGCGCAGCCGGTGGCGACGATCGTAGATTTCATGGCGCTGTTTCCCCCGTCGCCCGGCTCGCATCGGCATGGGCCGGCAAAACTCGATGGCGCACAATCGAATTATAATATGTACAGGGTAACGGCGGCGTGACAAGGACCGGTTCGTCGGGACCGACCCCCCGAGAGCCTGTTTAAGGTGTTTGTCCAAGGCTTCACCTCATCCTGAGGCGCTCGGCTTGGATGATCGACCTTGCCATGGGCATTCGCCGATCAATCCAATCAAATTGCTGACGGATTCAGGCCTCGGCCTCGGCCCGGACCCGGTGGAACACCTCCAGATGCCCCGGCTCCGGCGGGGTGCCCCGCACGCGCGCGAAGGCGAGGCGGAAGAGGTCTTCGGGGTCGCGCTCGGACAGGCGCACGAGCGGCGCCGCGTCGACGGCCTCCGCGACCGGATCGGCCGCCGCCGTCACGCGGGTATCGACGATGCGGACGGGGAAGCCTTCGGCGATCCGGTCCACCTCCGCGCGGTGGCCCGGCCCCAGCCCCTCGCGGGCGAGGCGGACCTGGATATAGGGCCGCTCCTCCATCGGCAGGGCCGGGTCGAGGCCCAGCGCCTTGAGATGGTCGCCGAGTTCGGAGAGCCGCATGTCGCCGCGCGGCGGCAGGCGCAGGAACGGAACCGGGCGCGGGATCGGGATGTGTTCCACCCGGGCCGGTCCGTCGCCGAGGGTGACGAGGCTGACCCCATGCGCGTAGGGCTGCTCGGTGGCCGAGAGCGGGATCAGCGAGCCGGAATACCGCACCATTCCGCCGCCGATGGTCTGGGCCTTGTGGAGATGGCCCAGCGCCACGTAATCGGCCTCCACCGGGAACACGTCGGGCGGCACGGCGTGTTCTCCCCCCACCAGGATGCGGCGCTCGGCCCCCTCCGATTCGGTTCCCCCGGCCACGTGCAGATGCCCGGTGAGGAGAAGCGGCAGGCCGGAGAGATGCGGGGCCGCCGCCTCCATCACCTGGGCGTAGAGGGCCCGCACGGCCCGGACGATGGGGGAGCCCTCCTCCCGGCGCATCTGCGGCAGGCAGGCGGCGGTGGGATAGGACACGGCCAGGATCTGGGCCGCCACATCGCCGTTCCTGAGGATCGGAACGAGATGACGCTCGATGGACAGGGCGCCGTCGCGGCGGCGGACATTGCCGATGACCCGAACCCCGATGGCCTCGAGGATCGGGCTCGGCGCTTCGAGGCGCCCGGCCGCGTCGTGATTGCCGGCGGTGAGGACGATGGTCATGGAAGGGCGCGCCCGGTGCAGGCGCACCAGCACCTCGTAGAGCAGCGCCTGCGCCTCGCCCGACGGGTTCTGGCTGTCGTAGACGTCGCCCGCCACCACGAGGGCGTCGACCTCGTGGCCGACGACGATGGCTTCGAGATGGGCCAGCGCCCTCGCATGCTCGTGGGTGCGCGAATAGCCGCGCAGTGACTGCCCGATATGCCAGTCGCCCGTATGCAGCACGCGGATCACGTCATCGCCTCCAACTCGCCCGGACATCGTCTGTGCGGCGAGGAGGCTTGTAGCGCGCCGCCGCCACCGGTCCCACCCGGCGGCCCGCAACCGCTCGTCGGATAGCCGCTTAACGGCAGACCGTCACGTTCTTGACCACCCAGCCTTCGCCCGCCTGCCACAGCTTGCGGCGGCTGCGACCACAGCGGAGTTCGTCCGGCTCGGCCGATGTCCAGGTGACGCCGGGCGCTTCCGTCGAGCTGGTCTCGGCGGCCTCCTTGGCGAGGGATCCGGTGGCGACGGGCGCAGCCTTCGTCTTCACCGTGTTGGCCTTCACCGTCCGCGACCTTTTGGCAATCTTCGTCCGGGAGGCTCCGGTCTTGGCGGAGTCGACGGCCTTGAGCGCTGTCGACGATTGGGCGGGCTTCGGACCCGCGAAAGCGGGTTTCTCCCCCGCGAGTGTCAGCCCGAAGGCGAGCGTCAGGACCGACGCGCCGAGGCGTGCGAAAGAAGAGATCGGCACAGAATTCGTCCGTCTTCCAAAGATGTGATGGTGTTGAAATGCAGCGCCTTATGTCGATGCGGACGGATATTTTTGCAATCGCAAGGATCGATGAAATCGGACATCTCCCGCATATTCTCGCGGCATGATGAAAGGTCGGTGGATTCTCCCTTCCCGGACCGTGCCGCCGGTCCGACCGGACCGCAATGCTGATGAGCGACGGCCCGGCGTGACGGCGGCCCCTGGTCTTGCTAAGTCACCGCCCAATCTTGGCTTTAGTCCTCGCGCCCTGGCGAGCGGCCCATCTTTGAGTACCTCATGTCCGAACGCCCCCTCATCGAGCGTCCCACTCTTCCCTTCAGCCGGCGGACCCTGCTGAGCGGCGCCGGCGCGACCCTGGTCCTGGCCGGTTCACCGCTCGCCGCTCTGGCCCAGGTCCGTGGCCGCCTCGCCATTGAATCCGACGACGGATACGGCCCCTATGACGACGACCGTCTCTACCGGGACGAGGCCGGACGGCTCTATCGCCGCCGTGGCGGTCGCTACGAGCCCTATCGCGAGCGCGCCACCGCACCGCGTTTCGAGGACGACCCCGATTCGGATCCCTATGCCGATCTGAACGCCCACCGCCGTGCCGAGCAGCCGCCGGCGAACCAGGGCAACCCCGTCTCGCGTCCCGTGGATAATGGTCCGATTGACTACGCCCGGGCCTATGCGGCGATCACCGACGAGCCCTTCCCGGTTCATGCCTTCAACTGGCGCAAGGCGAACCCGAACTTCCTGCGCCAGGAGATCGCCTATACGGGCGCGGAGCCTCCGGGCACCATCGTGGTCGATCCGCGCGCGCACCACCTCACCCTGGTTCAGCCCAACGGGCGGGCGCGCCGCTACGGCGTCGGCGTCGGCAAGCAGGGCTTCTCCTGGTCCGGCGTCTCGACGGTGAATTCCAAGCAGATGTGGCCGGATTGGTATCCGCCCAAGGAGATGATCGCGCGGACGCCCAAGCTCGCCCGCTCGGTGACCCAGCTCCAAAGCGGCCTCGGCGTGCCCGGCGGCTCCCGCAACCCGCTCGGAGCGCGGGCGCATTACCTCTGGCAGGACAACAAGGACACGCTCTACCGGATCCACGGCACCCTGGAGCCCGAATCCATCGGTCTCAGCGTCTCGTCCGGCTGCATCCGCATGATCAACCAGGACGTGATCGACCTCTACGGCCGCGTCGAGATCGGCACGCGGGTAGTCGTGCTGACCTGAATCCGGTCATCGCCGGCGGGCGCCGCCCGCCGGATTCCACCCCGGCGCCGGCATCCGGGGCCGTATGAGTGTCACGACAGCGCGAGCGTCACCGTGCTGCGGCCCGGGAATCGGAACTTCCCTCGCCTCTCTGGCTTCTTCCCGTCACAGGGTGTGCGCTGAGCGCCGCCCACGATCGGAATTCAACCGGAGTTATGACGTCATGGCAAAGAGTTTGAGCGGGCGTACGCGCGTCGATGGGGATCGCCTGAACACCCCGACCGATCTCGCCCCCGAGGCGACGAAGAAGATCGCCGAGGGCCTGACCGTGCTGCTGTCGGACCTCTTCGCCTTGTACGTGAAGACGAAGAACTTCCACTGGCACGTGAGCGGCCCGAACTTTCGCGACTATCACCTGATGCTCGACGAGCAGTCGCAGCAGATCTTCGCCATCATCGACGATGTCGGCGAGCGCGCCCGCAAGATCGGCGGCACGACCCTGCGGTCGCTCGGTCAGGCCGCGCGGCTGTCCCGCGTCGAGGACAACGACGCCGAGTATGTCAGCCCCCTCGAAATGCTGGCCGAGCTGCGCGACGACAACAAGACTCTCACCGCCAACATGCGTGAGCTCCACGAGGTGACGGACGAGGCCAAGGACGTCTCCACCACCAGCCTGCTGGAAGAGTGGATCAACCAGTCCGAAGAGCGGACATGGTTCCTCTACGAGGCGACCCGCAATGCCACCGAGGGCGGCCACTAATCCTCACCGTCTCCGTATCGAGACATGAAAAAGGCCCCGCATCGAAGGATGCGGGGCCTTTTTCCGGTCGTCTCCAGCAGGTGGCCGGAGCGGTGACAGCCTCACAAGGCGAGGGTGATCTCGCCTTCGCGGACGGCGCGCTCGGCTCCGCCGGCCTTGATCCGGTAGAACGGCTCGCCGGTCTGGTCCTCGGGAACGAGGCGGACGATCTCGAAGACGTCGGTCGGATCGGCCTTGAGGTCGGCATAGCCGATGCGCTCGCGGCGCACGCGCTGCCCGAGCTTGAATTTATGGGCCATGAGATATGCCTTTCTGAGCGGACGCAAACGGTTCTGCGTCCTCGGACGGGTATTCGTGGTCGCGCGTCGCCTTGCCGGAAGGCACAGGACCGAACATCGGCCTGCCTTGCGGAAAAGGACGAGATGGGCGGCAACCCCGTCCGGAGATGCCACCCTGCGCTCGAACCCACACGAAGGACCGAGCCAACCCATTGACCGTCGCTGCCCCGATCATGCCGGAGCGGCCACGACATCGCAGCCGGACAGCGCCATCATCGAACGTCATGTTCGGTAAAGCCGTCCGGTAGTTCGTTCCGAAACATCGGCTCTCGCAGGGCGGAATCCGCCGCGAGGCCGGAGACTTCGGAGGCGAATGCCTTACTTGCGCGCCTTCGCCTTGCGGGCGGCGTAGCGGGCATCGCGCTGCTGCTTCTGCTCGATGCGAGCGGCGGCGGCGAGGGCGATCTTCTCTTCGGCGACGCGAGCCGCTTCGATGGCCTGGCGCTCACGCTCGGCCTCGGCCTCGGCGACGGCCTGGGCGGCGGCAGCGGCGCGCTCGGCCTCACGGGCGGCGACGCGGATCTCGCGCTCACGGGCAATGGCTTCACGCTCGGCCTTGCGGGCGAGAACCGTCGGATCGTCAGCGGCCGGCCGGTCGCGGAAACGCGCCAGGGCGGCCTGACGGGCTTCTTGCGAAGCCTTGAGGCGGTCGGTCATGGAGTTTTCGTTGAATTGGCTCACACAGAATCCTGGTCTGGGAAGCGGCCGGGAACGACCGCGGGACAGTGGACGAGGCTCCGAACCGAACCGGTCGGGAGATGGATAAAAACGCAGGAAGCCGCTCTCCAATGGAGAGCGGCTCCTTGTCCAATGTCAGGCTCTCGTAGGAGCCTCACATGGCCCATATGCGATATGGTTCAGGCGGCCTGGAGATTGCCGGCGGACTGCTTGCCGCTGCGCTTGTCGGTTTCCATTTCGTAGGAGACCTTCTGGCCTTCGGCGAGACCACGCATTCCTGCGCGCTCGACAGCGGAGATGTGCACGAACACATCGTTGCCGCCGTTATCCGGCTGGATGAAGCCGAAGCCCTTTTGCTCGTTGAACCACTTAACAGTACCGACAGCCATCATAATCCTTCGCCCTTGCGGGCATCATAGTTCGGAGGTCCGCACGAAGATGTACGGCCTTCTCCGTTGTCTCGATTCGCACCCGACTTCCACTCTGCGAAAGCTCTTTGGCTCACACAGATGAAAATCTGATCACGCTTCGATCTCTGTTATGTACTCTCAATGGCGGGATTTAGCAAATGCCATGAAAAACTTGGGTTTTATTTTCGAGCACGGAGAGAAATTTCCGCCGGTGCCGCGTCAATACGGGCGCTGATTTCGCTCTGCCGAGAGGCCTCATTCGGCCGGGGAGGAGCCCAGCGGCAGGTCCATCTGGGCGCTCTCGGTATCGCGCCCGCTGCGGCGGTCGAGAAAGCCGAGGATCGGCGAGACGCTTACCCCGTGCAGGACGATGGAGAGCAGGATGGTCAATCCCGCCGTGCTCCAGAGCAGGCTCGCTCCCTCGAAGGCCGCATGACCGGAGGCGTAGGCGAGATAGTAGATCGTGCCGAGCCCCCTGATTCCGAAGATGCTGATCACCGCGCGTTCGGCGGCGGGCTGATCGTGCCCGAAGAGGCTGATCCAGCCGCAGAGCGGCCGGACCACGAAGATGACCAGAAGCGCGAAGGCAACGCCCGCCCAGGTGAGGTCGCGCAGGAGTCCGCCGCCGATGGCGAGTCCGAAGCCGACGAGAAGGATCATCATCGTCAGGCGCTCGAACGCTTCGGCCGACCCGTGCAGCGCGTGATGGTAATCGTGGCCGTGGTCGGACCAGCGCATGGCCAGCGCCGCGACGAAGACGCCGATGAAGCCGTAGCCATGCACGGCCTCCACGGCCGCATAGGTCAGGCAGGTGATGCCGAGAGCGACGAAACCGTCGCCCGTCCGCGAGAGCCGTGCCCGGTTCGGCAGGTGGAAGGTCAGCCAGCCGAAGCCCCGTCCGATCGCGGCACCCAGCGCGACGCCGGCCAGGATCTTCCACACCAGCGAGACGCCGACCCATTCGGTCCACCCGGCGGCGCTCAGGCCGTTCGCGGCCACGAGGGCGATGGCGAGGTGGACGAAGGGGAAGGCGAGCCCGTCATTGAGCCCGGCCTCCGAGGTGAGGCCGAACCGCATATCGTCCTCGACGCCCTGAGACGGCGGGCCGACCTGGACCTCGGAGGCGAGGACCGGGTCGGTCGGCGCGAGGGCGGCCGCGATCAGGAGGGACGAGGCGAGGCCGAGGGCGAGGAGATGCGAGGCCAGGAACCCGAGGATCAGGATCGTCAGCGGCATGGCGAAGGCGAGGAGGCG
Organism: Methylobacterium sp. CM6241; assembly: GCF_054817845.1. NCBI lineage: Bacteria > Pseudomonadati > Pseudomonadota > Alphaproteobacteria > Hyphomicrobiales > Methylobacteriaceae > Methylobacterium > Methylobacterium sp. CM6241. The sequence continues at coordinate 833,039 of NZ_CM139246.1, read as the reverse complement.
CCATGTCACCATCCAGCTTTTCCAGCCGACCCTGCGGTCGAGCTTCAGCCCGGCCCCCATCAGCGAGATGATGACGACGAATTCACTGACCTTCTCGATCAGGCGCAGATGCTGCTGGGGCCGGGGGGAGAAGTCGGCGATTCCGGGGATCAGCGAGAGGCCGGCCCCGATCGCGACGCAGCAGATCGGCAGCGACAGCGGCAGCTGCCGAAGAACCATCGGCAGCCAGGCGGTGAGGAGCACGAGGGCGCCAAAGCCCCCGAGCATGATGACATAGGCGTCCATAACCCGCGATTCGTCCCTGTACGCTCTTCGCCGGAATCACCACGACCCATACGCAAGACCGATTGTTCACCGTCAGCATGTCGTATGGGAGCGACGCCGTTGCGGGCCGCTCCCGATCCATCCTCAGCGCGTGCCCGACCGCATCGTCATGTCGGGGTTGAGATCGACCCATTGGCGCGTCTCCGCCGCCCGGTAGAGCGCCTCGATCAGGCGGACGTCGCGCAGGCCCATCTCGCCGGGCGTCCGCAGCTCTCCGCCCTCGGCGATGATCTGCGAGAGGTGGTCGATCTCGCCGGTGAATTGCACCGCATCGCCCTCGGCCGTCAGCACTTCGTCGGCCCGCTTGGCGTCGCTGACGACGAGCCGGTTGCCCTGGTAGGCGGTGCCGGGATCGAGGGTCGCCACGCCCTTCTCGCCCCAGATGTCGATCCGCTTCTTGTCGGAGCTGTAGCCCGACGAGACCGTGGCGCGCCGGCCCGAGGGAAAGACCAGCTGCGCCGTGAACACATCCTCGACCTGCCCGAAACGCGGATCGCCTTCCGGCGAGTGCATCGAGGCCGAGACCGAGGACGGGCTCTCGCCGAAGAACCATTGCAGGCCGTTGAGGCCGTAGATGCCGATATCCACGAGCGATCCGCCGCCGGCCACGGCCTTCAACATGCGCCACTGGTCGCGCGGCCGCGACGGCTCCAGGGGGCGGTGGTGGTCGGAGGAGGCGAAGCGGACGTCGCCGAACTCGCCCTTGTCCATCATCGCCTTGGCGCGCAGGTTATGCGGCTCCCAATGGACCCGGTAGGCGATCATCAGGCGGCGGTCGGCGGCCTTGGCAGCGTCGATCATCCGCTGGCAATCGGCGGAATTGGTGGCCATCGGCTTTTCGCAGAGAACGTGCTTGCCCGCCTCCAGCGCCTTGATGGTCAGGTCGGCATGGGTGGAGTTCGGCGTCACGATGTAGACGGCCGCAATATCCTTGTTGTCGGCCATCTTTCCCATCGTGCCGTAATCGTAGATCCCCCCGGCCTCGACTCCGTAGCGGGCCGCGACGGCTTTGGCCTTGTCCAGATTGCCCGAGACGAGGGCCACGGTCTTCGAGCGGCGGGCCCGTTCCAGAGCGGGCAGAACCTGGGCCTGGGTGAAATCGCCGAGGCCGACCACGGCCCAGCCGAGATGCTTGTCGCGCGGCAGGGGCGGGGGCTGGTCGAGCTTGGGCTCCGGCCGGCCGGTGGGGGTGGTGGGGATCGCCTGCGAGGCGGCGCGCTCGGAAGCCAGTACACCGCCGATTCCGGCGAGGCTGCCGGCCATGAAGAGGCGGCGGGACGGCGTCGTATGCGAGGCGTCGGACATCGTATCTCCGGATCCAGGAGGGTTGAATCTCGCGGCCGGATCGAGGATGCCGCCCCCTGACAACGCATGACGCTCCAATCGGATTCCATCGGAACCTGCGGTGGAGGCGCGCGGGGCGGATTAAAACACGAGACCCATCTCGGCGGGTCTCGCGCGACAGGCGGTTTTTACTGGGACGTCGTTGTTACTTGAACGTCTTGCGGGGGTCGAAAGCGTCGCGCACGGCTTCGCCCGCGAAGATGAGCAGGCTCAGCATCACCGCCACCACGAAGAAGCCGGTCAACCCGAGCCAGGGAGCCTGGATGTTGTCCTTGCCCTGCGCCAGCAACTCGCCGAGGGAGGCCGAGCCGGGCGGCAGGCCGAAGCCGAGGAAGTCGAGGGAGGTCAGCGTCCCGATCGAGCCGTTGAGGATGAACGGCATGAAGGTCAGCGTCGCGACCATGGCGTTGGGCAGGAGATGCCGGCTCATGATGCGGATGTTGGAGAGGCCGAGCGCACGGGCGGCGCGGACATATTCGAAATTGCGCGCCCGCAGGAACTCGGCCCGCACCACGCCGACCAGGGCCACCCAGGAGAACAGCAGCAGGATGCCCAACAGCACGAAGAAGCCCGGCGCGATGAAGGCCGAGATGATGATGATGAGGTAGAGGGTCGGGATGCCGCTCCAGACCTCGATGAAGCGTTGCAGGGTCAGATCGACCCAGCCGCCGAAATAGCCCTGCACCGCCCCGGCGATCACGCCGATCACCGAGGAGACGATGGCCAGGATCAGCCCGAACAGCACCGAGATGCGAAATCCGTAGATGACGCGGGCCAGCACGTCGCGGGTGGTATTGTCGGTGCCGAGCCAGTGCATCTCCAGGCCCTCGCAACCCTCCCGGCCCGTGGTCTCCGCGCCATTCTGCTTCGCCGCCGCCTGGCATTGCTCGTCCGTGAGCATCCAGGTGGGCGGCGAGGGCGAGGGGGTCGGCAGCCCGTCGATGATCGTGTCGTAGGAATAGGGGATCGGCGGCCAGACCGCCCAGCCATGATCGGCGATCTCCTTGCGGGTCTCCGCCGAGCGGTAGTTCGGCCGCGCATAGAACCCGCCGAACTTTTCGTCCGGATAGTCGATCAAGACGGGAAACAGGATCTCGCCCTTGTACGAGACCACCAGGGGCCGGTCGTTGGCGATGAATTCGGCGAACAGGCTCAAGGTGAACAGGCCGACGAAGATCACGAACGACCAGAAGCCGAGCCGGTTGCGCCGGAAATTCGAGAGCCGCCGCCGGTTCAGCGGCGACAGCCCCCGTGCCGTCGGCACGAGGGGAGGCGGAGCGGCAACGGGGACGGCTTCCGCGGGGCGGGCGATCTCGTTCATGAGACCGCCCCTATTGGATTGTGCGTCAGCCGTCGAGACGGACGGCCGTTCCCTCGATCTCGTTGGGGCGCAGGCCGCCGGTCTTCTCGAGGTGGCGGCGCAGCAGGCGCACGTTGCGACGATTGGCCTTGAACGCGGCATCGAAGATGTCGCCGGCCAGTGGGACGGCACCGATCACCCCGTCGAAGGCCACGTTCATGGCCATGCGGGCGAGCAGCCATTTCGGCGCGCCGAGGCGGCGTGCCTCGTAGACGATGTAGGAGGCGAGCAGCATGCCCGCCGCATCGCCGATGATCGGAACGAGGCCGACCACGGCGTCCAGCCCCACCCGCCGGTTGATGCCGGGGATCACGAACGCCGAGTCCATGATGTGGGCGAACTGCTCCAGCCGCAGCAGCGCGGCCTCCCGGCTGTCGGGCTCGGCGCGGAAGCGTGTGGCGGTCCCATCGCGCCGGCCGAAGGGGTCGTTGGGCAATTCGCGAGTGGCGAAGACGGCGTCGTTGAAGGCCATGGCGGGGCTCCGGGGGATGCGCGTCGTGGTCATGATGCAGGATGTGGCCCTGCCCGGGGCAAGCTGCAAGCACCGGGCCCGCACGGCCGTGCCGCTTCATCAAAAGCTGCTCCGCATCAAACCCGCGAGACGGTCCAGGGCCGCGTCGAGGGTCGCATCCTGCTTGGCGAAACACAGCCTGACGAGGTTGCGCACGGCCCCCTGCGCATAGAAGGCGCTGATGGGAATCGCCGCCACCCCGTGCTCCCGCACGAGATGCCGGCAGAAGGCGACGTCGTCCGCGCAGCCGAGGCGCGGGCCCAACTCGGCGATATCGACGGTAAGGAAGTAGGTCGCCTGCGACGGCAGCACGGAGAAGCCGAGGCCTGTGAGTCCGGCGCTCAGCCGGTCGCGCGAGCGGGCGAACCGGGCGCGCATCTCGAGGAAATAGGCCTCGTCCTTGGAAAGCCCGTAGGCCACCGCCTCCTGCAGGTTCGGCGGCGTGGTGAAGGTGAGGAACTGGTGCGCCTTCGAGACCACCTTGAGCAGGGGCGGCGCCGCCATGACGAAGCCGACCTTCCAGCCGGTCAGGCTGAAGATCTTGCCGGCCGAGCCGATCTTCACGGTGCGGTCCCGCATGCCCTCGAACCCGATCAGCGGGCGATGGGGCCGTCCATCGAAGGTCACGTGCTCCCACACCTCGTCGCAGATGGCTGTCACGTCGAATCGCTCGCAGAACCTCGCCAGCAATGCGAGATCCTGTTCCCCGAACATCGTCGCGGTCGGGTTCAGCGGGTTGTTGAGAACGACGACGCGGGTGCGCTCGGAGAAGGCCTGCGCCAGCGCCTCTTCGTCGAGGCGGAAATGCGGGGGCTGCAGGGTGACGAAGCGCGGGATGCCGCCGGCCTGCCGGATGATCGGCAGGTAGGCGTCGTACATCGGCTCGAACAGCACGACCTCGTCGCCGGGCGAGACCAGGGCGAGCAGGCTCGCGGCCAGGGCCTCGGTGGCGCCCGATGTCACCATCACCTCGGTGTCGGGATCGAGAGCGAGTGCCTGATGGCGCTCGTAATGGGCGGCGATGGCGCGGCGAAGCACCGGCAAACCCATCATCGGCGGGTATTGGTTGTAGCCGTCGCGCAGGGCATCGGCGGCCTTCTCGCGCACATCCGCCGGCCCGGGATCGTCCGGGAAACCCTGTCCGAGATTGATCGCCCCGAGCTCGCGCGCCAGCACCGACATCACGTCGAACACGGTATTGGGGAGGTCGGCGAAAACAGGGTTCATCCGGGAAACGCTCGTGGGCGATAAACTGAAGCTGACGTCGTCCGCCCCCCTCGGTAGCATGGGCGTTTCGGGCCGGAAATCGTGCTTTTGGGAACGTGCGCGATCGCACGCCCCTCCGCCCGTAATCCCGGACCGCGCCTGACGATTGTTGACATTCATCAGGCGTAACGTAGGTTCTGGCCATGGCCGGAGCGGTCGCCGCTCAACAGGAACACCGCCCCCTCGTTTCGGTTGGGCGACGTACCGCTCCGGTCCTTCCCAAGAAGCCGATCCCCCAAGGATTGAAGTCGTCGCTCCGGCTCGGGGCGGCGGCTTTTTCCGCGTTCCGCTTGTGCTTCGACGGTCCTCCGGGGTAGCGACCTCGTATCGGATTACGAGGACGACCGCGTTGAGTACCCGCGCCTGCTGCGCCCTTGCCTTCCTCATCGCCCTGGCGGGAGCGGGATTGCGCCTCGCCATGCCGGTGACGCCGCCGGACGCGGCCTACCACGCGGTGGTCGAGGCCTACCCGTCGAAGCCACTCCCCTGAAGGCTTCGGCCGATCCGCCGCCGGAACGTCGGAAACAACCCGGAAACTTCCGCGCCGCACTGGCGTCGCAATAATCCGGCATTTCGGCCGCGATGCTGAGCGATCGATCGACGGGTAAGACCCACCGGCAACCCAGCGCGGCTCCCGGCACTGTCCCGGATCGGCGCCCCGCTGCGCGGTGGTCGCGCCCCCTGTTCCCTCGGGACTCACGTCGCCATTTCGTCCAGACTGCGCGGTGCCGTTCGGGAGCGATCGGCTGGATTGTCGAGGCATGAACGAACAATCGCCCATCCGGACCGAAACGGCCCGGGAATTCAGACCGGACACCCCGGCGCCGACGCGCCGGCGAAGCCGTGTGGGAACATGGTTGATCCTGCTCCTCCTCCTTGCGGGGGCGGGAGCGGCCGGCTACAGATTCTATCTCGCGCCCAAGCTCGCGCCCAAGACGGAGAGCACGGCCGACGGCGCGCCCGCCCGCGGCAAGGGCGCCCGTGGACGTCCGGGCGACATGCCACAGGCGGTCGGGGTCGCCACGGTCTCCACCGGCGAGATCCCGGTGGTGCTGTCGGGCCTCGGCACGGTGACGCCGCTCGCCACCGTGACGATCCAGTCGCAGATCAGCGGCTATCTCACGGAGATCGGCTTCCGTGAGGGGCAGACCGTGAAGAAGGGCGATTTCCTCGCCCAGATCGATCCGCGCATCTACGAGGCGCAACTCGCCCAGTACCAGGGCCAGCTCGCCCGCGATCAGGCCCTGCTGCAGAATTCGAAGCTCGACCTCGCCCGTTTCCAGCGCCTCAGCCTGCAGGATTCGATCTCGAAGCAGAACGTGGACACGCAAGCGGCCCTGGTGAAGCAGAACGAGGGCACGGTCGCCATCGACCAAGCCCAGGTCGACCAGCAGAAGCTCAACATCGCCTATACGCGCATCGTCTCGCCCGTGGAGGGCCGCGTCGGCCTGCGCCAGATCGACCAGGGCAATTACGTCACCGCCGCCTCCACCAACATCGTGGTGGTGACGCAGCTGCATCCGATCTCGGTGGTCTTCACCCTGCCCGAGGACGACGTGGCGCGCGTCATGCGCCGCCTGCGCTCGGGGGCGAAGCTCACGGTGACCGCCTATGACCGGGGCGATGCCAACGTGCTCGCCACCGGCACCCTCGACACGGTGGACAACCAGATCGACACCACCACCGGCACGGTGAAGCTGCGCGCGCTGTTCGACAACAAGGACGAGAGCCTGTTCCCGAACCAGTTCGTGAACGCCAAGCTCACCGTGGACACGGTGCGGGATACGCCCATCGTCCCCACCGCCGCGATCCTGCGCGGCACGCCCGGCGCCTATGTCTACCTGCTCGACAGCGACGACAAGGTCGTGGTCCGGCCCATCACCGTCGGCGAGGCCGATGGCACGCGCAGTGCCGTCACCAAGGGGCTGGCGGTCGGCGACCGGGTGGTGGTCGACGGGACCGACCGCCTGCGCGACGGCGCCAAGGTCCGCGTCACCGAGGGCGGCAAGGGGCAGGCGCCACCTCCCGGCGAACCTGCGGCGCCCGGCCAAGCCGCGCCCGGCCAAGCCGCACCTGCAACCGACGCCCCGGCCACGACATCGACGCCCGCCGCCGGGACACCTCCCGAAAACCCGCCGCAGAAGCGCGAGCGCCGCAGAGAGCGGCCGGCGGCGCAGCCGTGATGGTCACTCTCGACGCCGTTTCTCCCTCCCCCCTCTGCGGGGGAGGGTGCCTGCGGAGCAGTCGGGAGAGGGGACGACCTCTCCGGACAGCGCGCTCCCCTCTCCCGACCCACTGCGTGGGCCACCCTCCCCCGCAGGGGGGGGAGGGGAGTGGCGGCGCGCCCGTCATGGCCCTTACCCCATGAACCCGTCCCGCATCTTCATCCTGCGTCCCGTCGCCACCACGCTGTTCATGCTGGCGATCCTGCTGGTCGGCATGGTGTCGTACCTGAACCTGCCGGTCTCGGCCCTGCCGTCGGTGGAGTACCCGACGATCCAGGTGCAGACCTTCTATCCCGGCGCCAGCCCCGAGGTGATGACCTCGGCGGTGACGGCGCCGCTCGAGCGGCAGTTCGGCCAGCTCGCCAACCTCAACCAGATGACCTCGCAGAGTTCTGCGGGCGCCTCTGTCATCACGCTTCAGTTCAGCCTGGATCTCGGCCTCGACATCGCTGAGCAGCAGGTCCAGGCGGCCATCAATGCGGCGGGCAACCTGCTGCCCTCCGACCTGCCGGCGCCACCCATCTACGCCAAGGTCAACCCGGCCGACGCGCCGATCCTGACCCTGGCCCTGACCTCCACGACGATGCCGCTCACCGAGGTGCGGGATCTCGCCGAGACGCGGCTCGCCCAGAAGATCAGCCAGGTCTCCGGCGTCGGCCTCGTCAGCATGGGCGGCGGCCAGCGCCCCGCCGTGCGCGTGCGCTTCAATTCGCGTGCGCTGGCTGCCTACGGCCTCAACATCGACGACCTGCGCACCACGATCACCAACCTCAACGTCAACACGCCGAAGGGTACGATCGACGGGCCGACCCAGTCCTACGCCATCAACGCCAACGACCAGATCCGCGATCCGAAGGCCTACGAGCAGGCGATCATCGCCTACAAGAACGGCTCGGCGGTGCGGCTCTCGGACGTCGCCGACGTGGTTAACGGCCCGGAGAACACCAAGCTCGGCGCCTGGATGGACGAGACGCCCGCCGTCATCCTCAACATCCAGCGCCAGCCCGGTGCGAACGTCATCGCCACCGTCGACAAGATCAAGGCGCTGCTGCCCCAGCTGCAGGGGACGCTGCCCGCCGCGATCACGGTGACGCCGCTCACCGACCGCACCACCACCATCCGCGCCTCGGTGCACGACGTGCAGGTGGAGCTGGCGCTCGCCATCGGCCTCGTGGTGCTGGTGATCTTCCTGTTTTTGCGCAGCCTGTCCGCGACCCTGATCCCGAGCCTGTCGGTACCGCTCTCGCTCATCGGCGCGCTCTCGATCATGGATCTCTACGGGTTCTCCCTCGACAACCTGTCCCTGATGGCGCTGACCATCGCCACCGGCTTCGTCGTCGACGACGCCATCGTGGTCATCGAGAACATCGCCCGCCACGTGGAGGAGGGCGATTCGTCGATGGAGGCGGCCCTGAAGGGCAGCCGCGAGATCGGCTTCACCATCATCTCCCTCACCGTCTCGCTCATCGCGGTGCTGATCCCGCTCCTGTTCATGGGCGACGTGGTGGGGCGCCTGTTCCACGAATTCGCCATCACGCTCGCCGCCACCATCGTGATCTCGGCGGTGGTCTCGCTCACCCTGGTGCCGATGCTGTGCGCCCGCCTGCTCAAGCACGCCCCGGAGGCGGAGCGCCGCGAGGGATTCATCGCGCGGGCCGGCCGTAGGGCCATGGACGGGGTAATCTCCGGCTACGGGCGGATGCTGCGCATCGTGCTCAACCACCAGGGCCTGACCCTGGTGGTCACCCTCGGCACCATCGCGCTCACCGCCTACCTGTTCGTGGTCATCCCCAAAGGGTTCTTCCCGGTCCAGGATACCGGCGTCATCCAGGGCGTGACCCAGGCCGACCAGACCGTCTCCTATGCCGAGATGGCCGACCGCCAGCAGCAACTCGCCCGGATCGTCCTGCAGGACCCCGATGTGGCGAGCCTGTCCTCCTTCATCGGCGTCGACGGGCAGAACGTGACGCTGAATTCCGGACGGTTCCTCATCAACCTGAAGCCGCATGAGGGCCGCGCCACCGATGCCAGCGCGATCATCCGCCGCCTGAAGGAAGCGACGCGCGGGGTCGCCGGCATCCGGCTCTACATGCAGCCGGTGCAGGACCTCACCATCGACACGGCGGTGAGCGCGACGCAGTATCAGGTGATCCTGGAGAACCCGAACCTCTCCGAGTTCGAGACCTGGGTGCCGCGCTTCGTCCAGGCGCTGCAGCGCTCGCCGCTGCTGTCGGACGTGGCGAGCGACCTCCAGGGCAACGGGTTGGCGGCCTACATCACCATCGACCGGCCCACCGCGGGCCGCTACGGCATCACCCCCGCCACCGTGGACAACGCGCTCTACGACGCCTTCGGCCAGCGCATCGTCTCGACGATCTTCACCCAGTCGAACCAGTATCGGGTGATCCTCGAGGCCGACCCGGACCTGCACAAGACCCTCGACAGCCTGAACGGCATCTTCCTGCCCTCCTCCACGGCGGCCTCGGGCCAGGTGCCGCTTTCGGCGGTGGCGCGGATCAGCGAACGCCGGGCGCCGCTTCTCATCAGCCATCTCGGCCAGTTCCCGGCCACCACCGTCTCGTTCAACCTCGCCGAAGGCGCGGCGCTGGGCGATGCGGTGCAGACGATCGAGGCGGCGCGGAAGGAGATCGACCTGCCCCCGAGCTTCCGCGTGGTGCCGCAGGGCTCGGTCTTCGCCTTCCAATCGGCGCTCTCGAACCAGCTCTTCCTGGTGATCGCCGCCATCGTCACCGTCTACATCGTGCTCGGCGTGCTCTACGAGAGCTTCGTCCACCCGATCACGATCCTCTCGACCCTGCCCTCGGCCGGGATCGGCGCCCTCGTCGGGCTGATGCTCTACGGCATGCCGCTGGACATCATCGGCGTCATCGGCATCGTGCTGCTCATCGGCATCGTGAAGAAGAACGCGATCATGATGATCGACTTCGCGCTCCAGGCCGAGCGCGAGGAGGGCATGGCCCCGCGCGACGCGATCTACGAGGCCTGCCTGCTGCGCTTCCGCCCGATCCTGATGACGACGCTGGCCGCCCTGTTCGCGGCGGTGCCCCTCATCCTCGGCACCGGCGTCGGTTCCGAACTGCGCCAGCCGCTCGGCATCGTCATCGCCGGCGGCCTCATCGTTTCCCAGGTGCTGACCCTGTTCACCACCCCGGTGATCTACCTCGCCTTCGACCGGCTGGAGCGCCGGTTCAAGCGCGGCGGCGGCGCGAAGGCGGCGGGGGTGACGCCGTGAGCTGGGACCTTGCCGTCACTCTCCCTCCCCCCTCTGCGGGGGAGGGTGGCCCCCGAAGGGGGTCGGGAGAGGGGAACCCGGTTTCCGGATCGGACGCGCAGAGCGACGATGGGCGCACCCTCGTCAGACCGACTCCCCATTTGCGTGCGTTCGCCCGCGAGCAACGTCGGCTCCGTACCCTTGCCGAGGATGCGTTCTGGCAGCAGGTGCGCGGTAGCCGCTTCCGTGGGCTCAAATTCAGACGCCAGGTTCCCCTGCCGCCCTACATCGCCGATTTCCTCTGCGCCTCCGCCCGTCTGATCGTCGAACTCGACGGAGCCCCGCATGACGAGGCCGAACGCCGTGATCGCGACGCCGCGCGCGATGTCTGGCTGCGGGAGCAGGGGGGCGAGATTCTGCGCTTCCCGAATGACCGTGTCCTGAGCGATCTCGCCTCGGTCCTCGACACGGTCGGCGCGACCGTCGAGGCGCGGCTGGCTCGCGCCGCGTCCGGCCGCGTCGCTCCCCTCTCCCGACCCGGCCTGGCGGCCGGGCCACCCTCCCCCGCAGAGGGGGGAGGGAGTATGCGCCCGGCTCCCCGCCCATGAACGTCTCCGAGCCGTTCATCCGCCGTCCGGTCGCCACGACGCTGCTCACCATCGGGGTGTTGCTGGCGGGCATCTTTGCGTTCTTCAAGCTGCCGGTGGCGCCGCTGCCGCAGGTGGATTTCCCCGTCATCCTGGTCCAGGCGCAGATGGCCGGGGCCTCGCCCGAGACCATGGCGACGACGGTGGCGGCCCCCTTGGAGCGGCGCCTCGGCATCATCGCCGATGTGGGCGAGATGACCTCCACCAGTTCCGTCGGGACGGTGCGGATCGTCCTGATGTTCAATCTCAACCGCGACATCGACGGGGCCGCCCGCGACGTGCAGGCGGCGATCAACGCCGCGCGGGCCGACCTGCCCACCGCCCTGCGCTCGAACCCGACCTATCGCAAGTTCAACCCGGCCGATGCGCCGATCCTGATCCTCGGGCTCACCTCGAACACCCTGTCGCCGGGCCAGCTCTACGATTCCGCCGCCACGGTGGTGCAGCAGAAGATGTCCCAGCTCCCCGGGGTAGGGAATGTCGATATCGGCGGCTCGTCGCTCCCGGCGGTGCGGGTCGAACTCGATCCAACCGCCCTCTACAATTACGGGATCGGGCTCGAAGGGGTGCGCGCCGCGATCGCCTCGGCCAATGCCAATTCCCCGAAAGGGGCGATCGAGACCGACACCCGCCATTACCAGCTCTACGCCAACGACCAGGGCCGGGTGGCGGCGGATTATCGCGACATCGTCGTGGCCTACCGCAACGGGGCGGGCGTGCGCCTCACCGATGTGGGCAAGGTCGAGGATTCGGTGGAGGACAAGCGCAACCTCGGCCTCGTGAACGGCCGGCCGGGCGTGATCCTGTTCATCTACAAGCAGCCCGGCTCCAACGTGGTCGACACCATCAAGGCGGTGAAGGCGGCGCTGCCGCAGGTCCAGGCCGCGCTGCCGGGAGATATCGATCTCACCGTCACCGGCGACCGCAGCGCCACGATCCGTGCCTCCCTCGCCGAGACCGAGGAGACCCTGATCATCGCGGTCGTCCTCGTCATCGGCGTGGTCTTCGCCTTCCTGCGCTCCGGCCGGGCGACCCTGATCCCGGCCGTGGCCGTGCCGATCTCGATCATCGGCACCTTCTCGGCCATGTACCTGCTGGATTACAGCCTCGACATCCTGTCGCTGATGGCCCTCATCATCGCGACGGGCTTCGTGGTGGACGACGCCATCGTCGTCCTGGAGAACATCCAGCGCCATATCGAGCTCGGCAAGCCGAGGGTGGAGGCCGCCCTAACCGGGTCGAAGGAGGTCGGCTTCACCGTCATCTCCATGACCCTGTCGTTGATCGCGGTGTTCATCCCGATCCTGCTGATGGGCGGCATCGTCGGGCGGCTGTTCGAGGAATTCGCCGTCACCCTGTCCCTGGCGATCCTGATCTCCCTGGTCCTCTCGCTCACCACCACGCCGATGATGTGCGCGCTGCTGCTCAAGCGCGAAAGCGTGCCGGAGGGAGAGGCGCCGCGCCGCCCCAACCTCCTGATCCGGGGGCTGGAAGGCGCCTTCGAGGGAACGCTGCGCGCTTATGAGCGGACCCTGCGGATCGCCCTCGCTCATCGCCGCCTGGTGCTGCTCACGCTGTTCGCGACGATCGGGCTCAACGTCTATCTCTACATCATCGTCCCCAAGGGCTTCTTCCCCGAGCAGGATACGGGTCAGATGATGGGCGGCATCCAGGCCGACCAGCGCATCTCGTTCCAGGCGATGAAGCAGAAGCTGGAACAGGCGACCGCCATCGTGCAGGCCGACCCGGCGGTGGACAGCGTCGTCGGCTTCACCGGCGGGCGCGCCACCAACTCAGCCAACGTCTTCGTCGGTCTGAAACCGCGGGGCGAGCGCGCCTCGATCACCGAGGTGATGACCCGGCTGCGGCCGAAGCTGGCGCAGGTGGCGGGCGCCCGGCTGTTCCTGTTCCCGCGCCAGGACCTCCGCATGGGCGGGCGCCAGAGCTTCGCCCAGTACCAGTACACCCTCCAGGGTGACACGGCCGACGAGCTCTATGCGGCGGCGCCCCGGCTCGTGGAGGCGCTGCAGAAGAATCCGGTCTTCGCCGACGTCACCTCGGACCAGCAGGAGGGCGGGCTCGAGAGCCGCCTCGTCATCGACCGGGCCACGGCCTATCGCTACGGCATCACGCCCGACAAGATCGACAACACGCTCTACGACGCCTTCGGCCAGCGGCAGGTCTCGACGATCTACAATCCGCTCAACCAGTACCATGTCGTCATGGAGATCGCGCCGCGCTACCTGCAGAGCCCGGAGACCCTGAAGACCGTCTTCGTCTCGACATCGGGCGGCAAGGCGCGCGGCTCGGCCATTACCAACGCCGTGGCCGGGACGGTGGCGGGGGCCGCGACGACGGGGACGACGGCCTCCACCATCGCCGCCGATTCCGCCCGTAACGCCGCCTCCAACGCCATCGCGGGCGGGGCGGGGGCCTCGTCCAGCGCACCCGTTTCGAGCGCCAAGGAGACGATGATCCCGCTCTCGGCCTTCGCCCGGGTCGAGACCGCGAACGCGCCCGTGCAGGTGAGCCACCAGGGCCTGTTCGTGGCGACCACGCTCTCGTTCAACCTGGCGCCGGGCAAGAGCCTCTCGGACGCCACCGCCGCCATCGAGGAGGCCGAGGCGCAATTGCGCCTGCCGGCGACGATCCACGGCGAATTCGCGGGCGCCGCCAAGACCTTCCAGGCCTCGTCCTCACGCCAGCCGCTGCTGATCCTGGCGGCTTTGCTGGCCGTCTACACCATCCTGGGGATCCTCTATGAGAGCTTCGTCCATCCGGTGACGATCCTCTCGACACTGCCCTCGGCCGGCATCGGCGCGCTGCTGGCGCTCCTCGTCTCCGGCACGGAATTCACCATCATCGCGCTGATCGCGGTGTTCCTGCTCATCGGGATCGTGAAGAAGAACGCGATCATGATGATCGACGTGGCGCTGGATGCCGAGCGCACGCGTGGGGCCACACCGAAGGATGCGATCTTCGAGGCCTGCCTCTTGCGCTTCCGGCCGATCATGATGACAACGCTGGCGGCCCTGCTCGGCGCCCTGCCTCTCATCCTCGCCGGGGGCGAGGGGTCGGAGATGCGCCGCCCCCTGGGCATCGCCATCGCCGGCGGCCTGATCGTGAGCCAGCTCCTGACCCTCTACACCACACCCATCGTCTATCTCTATCTCGACCGCCTCCGCCGGCGGAAGCCGACGCCCGGCGTTTCGGTGAGCCCGGCCGAATGAGCGGGCGTGACCGGACGATGCGACCCGCGCGTAGCAACCCTTCCCCCACGGACCTCGGGCTTGCCCGAGATCCGTCTTTGGCTGGCCAAGTCGGGCAGGCCCGACTTGGTGCGGGGGAGGGTGCCTGCGGAGCAGGCGGGAGAGGGGCCGATCTCTCCGGTCAGGGCGCTCCCCTCTCCCGACCCTCGCTGACGCGAGGGCCACCCTCCCCCGCAAAGGGGGGAGGGAAGGGGCGTTGGTGCCTGCCCGTCCTCGCCCTCGCCGCAACCCTCTCCGGCTGCATGGTCGGGCCCGATTACTCCCGCCCCTCCGTGGAGACGCCGCTGGCGTTCAAGCAGGGCGGAATGCGCGAGGACAGCGTGGCCCATGTCGCCACGCGGAAGGGCTGGCGCGCGGTGCAGCCCAATGACGGGGCCGAGCGCGGCGATTGGTGGCGCGTGTTCCGCGACCCCGCCCTCGACCGGCTGATCCGCCTCGTCGACGTGGACAACCAGAACCTGCGCGTCTCCCTGGCCTCCTACGACCAGGCGCGCGGCCTCGTCGCCCAGGCGCGCTCGGCGCTCTACCCCACCGTCATCGGCGCGCCGACGATCACGCGCTCGCGGACGCTCGGCACCGAGCGCACCTCGGTCTCGCTCCAGGCCCAGGCCTCGTGGGAGCTCGACCTGTTCGGCCGCATCCGGCGCAACATCGAGAGCGAGGTCGCCAATGCCCAGGCGAGCGCGGCGGATCTGGCGGCCGTGCGCCTGGCGATCCAGTCCGAGGTCGCCACCAACTATTTCAGCCTGCGCTACCAGGATTCGCTGCAGCGCCTGCTGAACGAGACGGTGGAGGCCTATAAGAAGAGCCTCGCCATCACCGAGAACCAGTACAATGCCGGCGTGGCGGCCCGCTCCGACGTGATTACGGCGCAGACGCAGGTGCAATCGACCCAGGCCCAGGCCATCGCGGTGGGCCTGCAGCGCGCGACTTTCGAACACGCCATCGCGACGCTGATCGGGCGGCCGCCCTCCGAATTGTCCCTGCCGAAGGGCAGCCTGCCGAAGACGCCGCCTGCGGTTCCGGTGGGTATTCCCTCCGCCCTGCTGGAGCGGCGCCCGGACATCGCGCAGGCCGAGCGCAGCGTGCAGTCCCAGAGCGAGCAGATCGGCGTCGCCGTGGCGGCCTTCTACCCGACCCTGGTCCTCTCGGGCTCGGGCGGCGTCTCGGGGCTGACCAGCAACGGCGTCTTCTCGGCGGCCAACCAGGTCTGGTCGGTGGCCGCCGCCGGCAGCGAGACCCTCCTCGATGGCGGCGCCCGCACCGCCGCCGTGCAGATCGCGAGAGCCGCCTACGACGCCACGGTGGCGACCTACCGCCAGACCGTGCTCACCGCCTTCGCCGAGGTGGAGAACGGCTTGGCCGGCGTGCGCATCCTCGCCCGCCAGCAGGCGGCGCAGGAGGAGGCGGTGGCCTCGGCCCGCCGCGCCGTGGAGATCACCCTCAACGAGTATCGCGCCGGCACGCAGAACTTCACCACGGTCATCACCGCCCAGGCGCTGGAGCTGAACAACGAGGTGACCGCCCTGCAGGTGCGGCTCAACCGCTTCACCACGGCGGTGAGCCTCATCCGGGCGCTGGGCGGCGGCTGGGACGTGCGCAGCCTTCCGACACCCGACGAACTCAAGGGCGACCGCCTGCCGATCGACCGGGGCCAAGCCGTCCGCACGGACGAGTGAGCCGTCCGCTGCGGGCGGATGGCGAGGGATTGCACGGGCGGTGACGGTGCGCGGCGCCGCGCGGATCAGGCGATGATGAGGAAGTCGGAGGCGGCGAGGGCCGTCTCCTTGGTGAGATGCGCGAACAGGACGGGTTTGTAGGTCGCCCCCGAACCGTCCCGGTCGAAGAAGAGATCGCCCGTCGCCGTGTCGTAGAGGATGCGGTCATCCGCATCCGAGGCTCGGGTGCCGATGGCGAAGGCGCCCTTGGCGAGCCGCCCGGTGGCAAGCCCGAGGAAGACGTCGTCGTCCAGCTTGACGGTGTCGTCGGCCCGCGAAAAGTCGGTGATCCGATCGACGTTCTTCCGGGCATCGAGGGCGGTGGCGAACACGAAGACGTCGTCGCCCGCCCCGCCCTTCAGGCGATCCTTCCCGGCGCCGCCGAAAAGCGTGTCGTTGCCGTCGCCCCCGAACAGCCTGTCGTTTCCCGCCCCGCCGAGGAGCCGGTCGGCGCCCGCCCTCCCGTCGACCCTGTCGTTGCCGGCGAGCCCGTCGATCCGGTCGGCGAGGACGCTGCCCCGCAGGATGTCGGCCTTGCCCGTCGGCAGGATGTAGGCCGGGTCGCCCTCATGGGTGCCGACCAGTCGGTCGAGGCCGCGCGTCGGCGCGGCGAAGGGGATGAAGCCGTCGACGAGGGCCAGGGCATCGAACTCCGCCACGCGCTCGGCGCCGTTGACGTAATCGACGGAGAAGACCGGCTTTCCGTTGCCGAGGAAGTCCTGCTTCAGGATCCCGATCGTCTCGGCATCGGGCCGGAGCGGATTGTTCTCGTCGCGGGCGCCGCGATAATAGAGGTCTTCCACCGCGATCCCGCCGATGACGTCGAGATAGGCTTCCCTGCGCGCCGTATCGTTGCCGAGATCGTTGAGGATCCAGGCGCCGTTCTGCGGGATGACGAAGAAGTCGGGGTTGGTCTCGCGGGTGTGTTCCGTGAGAGCGACGACGAAATCGACCATGCGCTGCGCGGCCTGCTTCACCGAGACGGGGTCGCCGGCCTGCCGGTCCTCGGCGGCGACTTCCGTGCCCCAGAAATAGTAGCCGTCGATGATGTCGAGATAGGCCGCGTCGAAACCCGCCGCGACGATGGCGTCGAAATCGCCCGTCCGCGCGTCGTTGAAGAGGATGTCCTGCCACTCCTTGTCCCAGAAGCGCACCTTGCGCGATTCCGGCCAGTCGGGATTGAGCGGCCCGAGCCAATCGGGCGCCCGCGCGCCGAGGTCGCCCTCCGCCAGTCCCGTCTCGGTCCAGCCGGGTTGCCAGTAATCGCGAAAGTCGGACGCCTCGCCGATGGAGATGTACGAGACGACCATGGAACGGCCGCCCATCCCGTCCTTCATGCGCGTGATGTCATCAGCCGAGAACCGGAGGGCGTTGGTGCCGTCGCGGGAGGAATCGATGACGAGGAGGTCATGGGTCGCCGAGGCGAGCAGATCCCGGTCGAGGGGCGCGCCATCGCGTCCTTGCAGTTCGTATCCCCAGGTCTCGACCGCGACGGTCCCGGTGGAGGTTCTGAAGGTGACCATGGGTCGATCGGTCCTCGCATTCGGCCGCGTCGCGGCGAGCGTCCTGCTGGGCGTGGCGGACGTTCGGCCTCTCTATGGGGTCGCAAGCCCTTAACGGAGGCTTCGATCGATCCGGCGTTTTCGATGCAAGCGATGCGTCCGATGTCGGCCGTCGAGCACGGGCCATGTTCCGCCACCACGGCAGCGTGATCGCTGCTATGCACCATGGATCGGAACGGCACGGCGCAAATCCGGTTTGACCCGCGTCGCCGATCCATCCCGGAGTATCCGTCCCATGAGCCGATCCGACGTCCCAGCGAGCGACGGCAAGCAGAAGCTCGCCAGTTCCGAGGTCGAGACCGCCCCCCCCTGCACCCTGGTGATCTTCGGGGCGGCCGGCGACCTGACGAAGCGCCTGCTGATGCCGGCCCTCTACAATCTCGCCGCCGGCGGGCTGCTCTCCGAGGGGCTGAAGATCGTCGGTATCGACCATAACGACCGGACGAGCGAGGGTTGGCGCGACGACCTCTCGCAGACGATGCAGTCCTTCACCCAGGACCACACCTCCGAATTCCACCCGGATTCCATCGACCCCCATCATTGGGGCTTCATCCGTGAGCGCCTGACCTTCACGAAGGGGGATTTCGAGGCGGCGGAGACGTATCATCGGCTCGCCCAGGACATCGGCGGCAACGCGATCTTCTACCTGGCCGTGTCCGCGCGCTTCTTCGGCCCGGTGGTGGACCATCTCGGTGCGGCGGGCCTGCTGAAGGAGGGGGAAGGCGCCTTCCGCCGCGTGGTGATCGAGAAGCCGTTCGGCACCGATCTCGCCTCGGCGCGCGCCCTCAACGCCCGCATCCTGGACCAGGCCGACGAGTGTCAGGTGTTCCGCATCGATCACTTCCTCGGCAAGGAGACAGTGCAGAGCATCCTGGCGCTGCGCTTCGCCAATGCCATGCTGGAGCCGATCTGGAGCGCCCGCCACATCGACCATGTGCAGATCACCGCCGCCGAGACCATCGGCGTCGAGCAGCGCGGCGGCTTCTACGAGCCGACCGGCGCACTTCGCGACATGGTGCCGAACCACCTCTTCCAGCTTCTGTCCATGGTGGCGATGGAGCCGCCCGCCAGTTTCGATGCGGAGGAGATCCGCAACGAGAAGGCGCGGCTCGAGGAAGCCGTGCGGCCGGTGACGCCGGATCAGGCGGTGCGTGGCCAGTACGCCTCCGGTGAGGAGCATGGGCATGCCGTGCGGGGCTACCGCGAGGAGGCCGATGTCTCGGCCGACTCCCGCACCGAGACCTACGCGGCCCTGAAGCTCTCCATCGATAACCCGCGCTGGTCCGGCGTGCCGTTCTACCTGCGCACCGGCAAGCGTCTGGCCGGGCGCCTCACCGAGATCGCCGTGCATTTCAAGCCGCCGAGCCACGGCCTGTTCGCGGGCACCGCTCTCGCGCCGAACGTCATGCACCTCCACATCGACCCCGACCAGGGGCTGAGTACCCAGTGGAACGCCAAGCGGCCGGGGCCGGAGATGCGCCTCGGCGCGGTCACCTCCTCCGTGCGGTTCGGCGATTTCTTCACGGAGGCGCCGAGCGTCGGCTACGAGACCCTGATCTACGATTGCATGATCGGCGACCCGACCCTGTTCCAGCGGGCCGACGCCATCGAGGCGGGCTGGGCCGCCGTCGATCCCCTGATCCGGGCCTGGGGCGACGCCCCGGTGGAGCTCTATGCGGCGGGCAGCAACGGACCGGCGGGGGCGGATGCCCTGCTCGCCCGCGACGGGCGGGCCTGGCTGCCTCTCGCGGAGGGGTGAGGCTCGCGCGTCTGGGCCTGTTTAAGGTGTTTTTCCCAAGGCTTCCCCTCATCCTGAGGTGCCGCGTAGCGGCCTCGAAGGAGGCTTCCAAGGATCGCGCGCCCACTGGAAGTCTCGCTCAAAGCCCTTTGCTGAAGCAAAGGGCACCTCAGGAAGAGGTGGTCGGCTTGGGAAAATGGACCTTGCCGGATGGCCGACTTTGGCATGCGCCGCCGCTGAGAAGTCCGATCGAAGGTCTCTTAGGCTGGCTCAGCGTCAAGCCGCCGGGATCTGCGGATGGGCGCGAGCGTGCGCAAGGCATCGTGGTGGAGGAGAAGGACGCCGGTGGCGCCCGACAGCCTGCGCGCGGCGGGGGTGAAGCCGGCATTGGAGACGACGGCCGCCATATCCGCCTGCCAATAGCGTGCGGCCGCCGAGGCCTCCTGGACCGCCGCGTTGCCCACGGGCTTCGTGTAGCGCTTGCACTGGAGGACGAGGCGGATCCCTGAGCGCTCGGCGACCACGTCGGCCCCCTGGTCGCCGCTGGCCTTCGTCGGGCGCGCCGCCCATCCCGCCTCGCGCAGCGCCTCGGCGCAGAAGCGCTCGTAGGCGATGCCGTCTTCCGGGGCCTCGTCCTCGTCCGGCAGAGCGACGGACAGGGCAACGTCGTCGATGATGTCGAGGACGATCGGCCAGCGGGTGTCGGCGAGGTCGGTGAAGCCCTTGGCATCGAGATGCGGCAGGATCGTCCGCTCGGCGAAGTAATCCCGCTCACGTAGCCAGCCATCGTCGATCCGGTTGCCGTAGGCGTCCTCGAAACATTCCTGGCGGCGGCGGAGGGCGAGGGTCTCGGCATGCGCGCGCGCGAGCCGGCGCACTGTCCGCCTGAAGCGCCGGGGCCTGTCGAGGCGATGCAGCAGGATCAGGCAGAGACAGAGGCCGGTCGCCGCCAGGGCGGGGAGTCCGAACCAGAAGGCCAGGCCCCCACCCAGGAGGGTGGTCCAGAACAGGCGCGCGACAAGGCTCGATCGACCGGACATGCGCACCCTTTCCCGCTGCCAACGCGCCCGCATCGGCCGCGCCCTCTTTCGCAGAATGCCGGGAGGGTCTTGCGACGGGCCTAACGTCGGCTCACGCCAGAAAAACCGCCTGCTCCGATAGTGCTGTGTTGCGCGAGACGAAATCGGATGTCGTCAATCGACATCAGGCAACAATGATGGGATTCATGCCCCTGGATTGGTGCGAATCCATTCACATCGAAGTGTGTTTGCGAAGGAAACGCACAAAGTGGATGATGCTACCGTGCGAACGGGGGAATTATTTATTATTTTGCATGCAGTTTGGCCCCAAAGAGTCTCGGGACAGGAAAGCGCAAGCGTTCCATCGGAGATGTGCTCGGTCGATGTGTGATCGCGACCGATGATATCTGTGTAGTTTTCTTGTGGATGAGGATGCCATTGGGCCGTGTGCCGGCCCCGATAGCACCGAGCACATCCGTTTGGCGTCCCGAACGAGTAATCCGCTCACGGCGGCCCCATCGATGCGGCACACCTATCGTCCGCACGTGAGAGAGCGGGGTACCACTCGCCTTCTCAAGCGAGAGAGCTTCTGATTCCGCGACGAAGCTCGATGAAGCGTTCGCAAGCCCGAAACGAGAGAACAAAAACGCGTAGAGTTGCATCCGACATGACCGAGTCAAATCGAATGCAGCTCTCCGTGTTCGTCCTACCGTGCATGCTTTAGACGAGGCGATCTCCCGCGTCGTCTCATCCTGCTTCAGCTCCAGGCCTTCGTTGTGTCACGCTCTTTCTAGCCAAAGCGGCATCCGCTTCGGCAGAGAGGCTTTAGGCTCCGGACCCATAAATTTGGCTTGGCAGGAGTGTCTGTGATTCGTTTGCCGTGGAGGAAGACCGGATGGACGAGTTTTGGCTGACGGACGCACAGTTTGCGAAGATTGAGCCGCACTTACCGACAGATACGCGCGGCAAGGAGCGCGTCGATGACCGTCGGGTGATCAGCGGCATCATCCAGGTGCTGAAGTCGGGCGGGCGTTGGGCGGATGCACCGCGCGAGGTCTATGGTCCGAAGAAGACGCTCTACAACCGGTTCGGGCGCTGGGCGGCCAAGGGTGTCTGGACCAATCTGTTCGAGATCTTGGCCAAGGCTGGCGGTCCACCCTCACAGGTGCTCATCGATTCCTCGGCCGTGAAAGCGCATCGCTGCGCATCCGGCGGAAAAGGGGGGAGCACAATCAGGCCATCGGCCGCTCGCGCGGCGGGCGCACGACCAAAATCCATGCGCTCACCGACCGGTTCTGCCGCCCGCTCGCTTTCCTGCTGACAGGCGGACAGGTCGCGGACTGCAAGGCAGGAGCCTTGCTCCTCGAGCGTTCGCCCCGGTGCCGTATCCTGCTCGCCGACAAAGGCTACGACAGCGATGCCATCCGCCGGCAGATCGAGGCGACGGGAGCCGCTCCCAACATCCCGCCAAAGTCCAACCGGCGCTGGAAGCCGTGCTTCTCGCCAGTCCTCTACAAGGGCCGCAATGCCATCGAGCGCATGTTCGGCCGCATCAAGGACTTCCGTCGCATCGCCACACGATACGACAGGCTCGCAACCCACTATCTCGCTGCCGTCTGCATCGCGGCAACCGTCAGCTATTAGTTATGAGTCCGGAGCCTAGGAGGCCAGAGCCGCGCGGGGGCGACGGCCGCGCGGTGCGGGAGAGGTAGGGGCTTCGGCGGCGGGAGGCTTTACGCGGGTCTTCCGGCGCTGCTGGCCCAGACCCATGTTCTTCGCCAGTTCCGACCTTGCCGCTGCGTAGTTCGGGGCAACCATCGGATAGTCGCTCGGAAGGCTCCATTTCGCCCGATACTCGTCAGGCGTCATGGAATAGCGGGTCCGAAGGTGACGCTTTAGCGATTTGAACTTCTTGCCGTCTTCGAGACAGATGATGAAGTCCGGCGTGATCGAACGCTTGATGGATACGGCCGGCGTCAACGGCTCGAATTTCTCCAGCGAAGCAGCCGCCGTCAGGTTGCTCAGGGTCGCATGGATCGATGCGATCAGCGCTGCGATATCCGAAACAGGTACGGAATTGTTGCTCACGAATGCCGAGACGATGTCGGCGGTAAGCTCAATGTAATCCGTTACAACGTCGTTCTCGAGTTCCACGCTCACCCCCGGAAGTAGGACAGTTTTAGACCGGCCCAAGGCACCGATCGATGCCGGCGGAAGGGTCTTGTCATCAACATGAGTTGACTAGGCAGTTCGTAGGGCAGCCATTAACAAAGCGCAAGAGGCTATGGCAAGACCACATCCTTAATGAAAACTGGAATGAAGCTTCAGGTCTGTTGGGGGAGCTTCAAGCACCGCAGAATTGGCTGATGTTACCGGGAGGGAGAGGATTTTTTTATCCCCTAAGCTCTGAAAAAAATTGCAGGCGACCATAGAAACGGCAATTTATTTGTTGAATTGGAACCTCGCTGCCCAGGTCTGAGCTATTTTAGGTCAGTTTCGCAACTTTGAATGTAGGCTTCCGAAATAAACTACACGCTTTGTAAGAATGTCTAAGCGTCCGTCGAATCGGCTGCCGAAACAGCCTCCCGTTGCGCAGGAGAAGAAAAGTTTTTCTGGGAATCTGCTGCCGAAAGACCGTTCAAGCCGTAGATGAGGGGCGATGCAGTCGGTTCTACGTAATCATCGCACCCCGTTCCGTCCGACAGAGTCGGATGTTTTCACGGCGCTACGTCCCGGCTTCGCGGCCCATAGCTTTCGAACCGCCTGACGGTTCGGGCGATCTCGGCATCCGACAGTATGATTGGTTTGCCCACCTGCAGCGCGGCTGCATATTGTCGGCATAGTGCTTCCATCTCTACCGCCAGCCACAACGCCTTCGTGAGGTTGCTGCCGATGGCGATCATGCCATGGTTGGCCAGCAGGCAACCAAGGCGATCCTCGAGGGCCGCGACGGCCGCGACAGAGAGCTCTTCCGTACCGTAGGGCGCGTAGGGTGCGCAGCGTATAGTCGGGCCGCCCGCCGCCGCGATCATGTAATGGACGGCGGGAATCTCTTGTCCGCACATGGCAAAGGCGGTGCAATAGGTCGGATGGGCATGCACGACGGCGCCGATCTCGGGTCGCCGCTGCAGGATATCGCGATGAAAGCGCCATTCGGAGGAGGGGGCGAGGGCATGGTCATGACCGCCCGCCATGGTCATCGGCACGATGTCCTCCGGCCGCAAGTCGTCGGCCGGGATGCCGGAGGGCGTCATGAGAAAGCCGTCGCGATAGCGTACGGAGACGTTTCCGGCGGTGCCCTGGCTCAGTCCCAGTGAGATCAGGGACCGCATCGCCTCGACGATGGCGCAGGAAATCTCGTAAGCTTCTGGCTCTGACATGTGGTTCCCCGAGTCGCGAAAGACCCATGCCTTATACCGTGCCGGTCGGCGTGATGTCGCATTCCGCCGCGCCGGCCTGATCGAAGGTCACGCCAGTTCATGAGCACCTATCGCTTCGAGGCGTTGCTGGCGCCACGGGCGATCGCGGTCGTCGGCCTCGGCCGGGGCGCGCTCGGCCAAGCCGTGGTCGGCAATCTGGAGAAGGCCGGGTTCGCCGGCCTGGTTCATCTCGTCGGCGAAGCGGGCCTTCCTACCCTCGACGACCTGGATGACACGCCGGATCTAGTCGTGATCGTCGCGGAGGCCGCGTTGGTGGAAGGCTGGGTCGAAAAGGCGGGCCTCCGGGGTGTCGCCGTGGCCGCCATCCTCACGTCCGGCCTGTCTCAGGAACTGTGCGAGGCGGTGCGCAACCGTGCGAGGCAATGGGGCATGCGCCTCCTCGGCCCCAACAGCATGGGGCTGATCGTACCGCGTGCCCAACTGGATGCCAGTCTGTTCGCGGCGGCGCCGAAAGCCGGCGATCTCGCCCTCATCTCGCAATCGGGCACGGTGGCCGCCGGCATCGTCGCCTGGGCCGCGCATCGTGATGTCGGGTTCTCGGCCGTCCTGTCCCTCGGCGCCGCCTGCGACATCGACATCGCCGATTGCCTCGACCATTTCGCCGCGGACATCCACACCCGCGCGATCCTGCTGTCGCTGAACGTGATTCCCAATGCGCGCAAATTCATGTCGGCCGCCCGCGCGGCGGCGCGCGCCAAACCCGTCCTGGTGCTGCGCACGGGGCGCCACGAGGCGCCTCTGCGCCACACGGTGACCCATACCGGCGCCCTCGCCCGGCCGGATGCCGTCTACGAGGCGGCGTTCCGGCGGGCGGGACTGCTCAGCGTCGACGGGCTCGACGCCATGTTCTCGGCGGTGGAGACGCTGGGCCGGCAGCGCCCCTTCCCCGGCCAGCGCCTTGCCATCCTGGGGAATGGCGAGGGCATCGGCGCGCTCGCCGCCGACAGGCTCGCCGACCGGGGCGGCACCCTGGCCGCGGCGGGGCTCGGCGGCAATCCCGCCGATCTCGGCGTCGAGGCGGATGCGCAGGCCTATGCCGACGCCCTTGGGCCCCTTCTCGCCGACCCGGCCAACGACGCCGTGCTGGCGATCCACGTGCCGACGGCCCGCTCCGACAGCGCCGGTGTCGCCTCGGCCATCGCCGACACGGTGAGCGCCGCCCGGCGCAAGGGTGGGCGGCGCAAGCCTGTCTTCGCGGTGACGGTGGGCGACGATGGCGAGGCCGGTGCCGTGCTCGCCGCCGCCGGCATCCCGCGCTTCGCCACGGACGCCGACGCCGTGGAAGGCTTCATGCATCTGGTCCGCTACCGCGAGGCGCAGGACGACCTGATGCGCACGCCGGATTCCCTCCCACGGGAATTCTCACCCGATGTCGAGGCCGCCCGCGCCATCGTGGCAACTGCCCTGGATGCGGGGGAGACTTGGCTCGATCCCCTCGCCGTGGCGGAGCTCCTGGCGGCCTACCGGATCGACAGCGTGCCGCTCACGCTCGCCCCCGATGTCGATGCAGCGGCAGCCGCTGCCTGGCCCATCATCGCCGAGGGCGGCGCCGTGGCACTCAAGGTGGTCTCACCGGACATCGTCCACAAATCCGATGTCGGCGGGGTGCGCCTGGACCTCACCAGCGAAGCCGATGTGCGCGCCGCCGCCGCCGACGTCCTCACACGAGCCCGGCGGCAGCGGCCGGATGCGCGGATCATGGGGTTCGCGGTCCAGCCTATGGTGCGCAAGGGTAAGCGCCGCGAGCTCATTGCCGGCCTCGCCGAGGATCCCGTCTTCGGCCCCGTCGTGGTATTCGGGCGGGGCGGCGTTGCCGTGGAGGTCATCGACGACCGGGCGCTTAGCCTGCCTCCCCTCGATCTCCGGCTCGCCAGCGAACTCATCGACCGTACCCGGGTGGCGCGGCGGCTCGCCGCCTATCGCGACGTGCCGGCGGTGGACCGGAGGGCGCTCGGCCTCATCCTAGTCAAGCTCGCCCAGCTCTCGGCCGACCTGCCCGAGGTACGCGAACTCGACATCAATCCCCTGCTCGCCGATGCCAACGGCGTGCTGGCCCTGGATGCCCGCGTGATGATCGGCCCCGGTCCGGAGCGGCGAGGCGGCACCCGAAACCCGCGCTTCGCCATCCGCCCCTATCCGGTGGAATGGGAACGCAATCTTGTGCTGAAGGGCGAGCGGGTCACCGTGCGCCCGGTGCGGCCAGAGGATGAGGGGCTGTTCAAGAGCTTCTTCGAGCAGGTCAGCGCCGAAGATCTGCGCCTGCGCTTCTTCATGCCCGTGCGCGACTTCAACCATGCCTTCCTGGCCCGGCTGACACAGCTCGACTATGCCCGCGCCATCGCCTTCGTCGCCATCGACGCGGAGACGGCGTCGATGCTCGGCGCGGTCCGCCTGCACGCGGATGCGAACCATGAGAGCGGCGAATACGCCATCCTGGTCCGCAGCGATCGCAAGGGCACCGGCCTCGGCTTCGCGCTGATGCAGTTGATGATCGACTGGGCGAGGGCGGAGGGTCTGAAGCGTATCGAGGGCACGGTCCTTCGAGAGAACCGCCCCATGCTGGCCGTGTGCCGCAACCTCGGCTTCTCGGCCCATCCGGACAAGGATGACGGCACTGTGATGAAGGTGAGTTTGGCTCTCGGCGAGCCGTAAGTGAGGCCGGGCAAGGCTCGGTGTCTCTCACGAAACTCCCGTTGCGCCGTCCCCCTGAGCGATAGCCGACGCTGACCGGGAGTTTCGTGAACGTTCTCAGTGCTTGGCCTTATTGTTGTACAGCAGGATCCCGATGAAGATCGTGCCGATGCACCATTTGGTGAGATAGACCCCATCGAAGCTGACATGCGGATAGTTCGGGTAGAATCCTAGCCGGAACAGCTCGATGACATGCGAAAGCGGATTCCAAGAATAGATCGTTCGCATTGGCTCTGGGGATAGGTCGACGGTCTTGAAGGCGCCGCTGAACATCATCATCGGTCTGCTCAAAAAGGCGTAGATTTTGCTCCAGCCGGGAAAATACGACTGAATGCTCGAGTTGATGAGTGCCATCCCCAGAGATAGGCAAGTGATAGCGAAAAGACTGATGAGGCACATATCCGGAGACCAAGGTGCGGCCTCTCGAATACCGTAGATGTAAAGTCCAAGAAAGAAGATAGTCATCAAGATTAGGTTTTGTATGACTTGAATCAGAAAGCGAGACAGAAGAAAATCGAATGGTTTGACGAAGTAATACTCTGCCGCTCGCGACTTCAGGCTACGAACGCCGCGAGCACAACGTCGGAAGACATAAAAGGGGAATACACCGGTTCCCATGAAGAGGAGTACAGACGATCCAAAAGGAGGTTCTTTTCCAAATAGAAAAATTCGCAATCCTGCTACGGTCGCGATGACGACGATCGGTTCGATGAAAAGCAGAATGCCGATGGCAGGATGAAAGTTACGAAAGCGAACTCCGAAATCCCGGACGATCAACGCCGTCATGATAGTCAGCCACGGTCGTGCCCTCTGCTTCGAATAAGCGGCCGGAAGGACGATCGAGGAGTTTGCCATCGTTCAGTCGCGATCAAAGTATGCCGGGTGACGCGGAGTGGCGGGTTGCGTGACCGGCACCGGGTGCCGGGTGCCGGGTGTTGCCTCGTCAAAAGGCCGGAATTTTATTCAAGGCCGCGCCGGCGGTCATGACGACCGAAGGCCGACCGCAGTCAGGCTCGGCTGTTCACAATCGAGCGCACGGCGAGCAGGCCAATGAACCAGATCGCCGCCAGGATGACAGCCCCGAGCACCATCGACAGGAACACGCGCGGGCCGCCTGCGCTTTCGGGCAGAGCCGGGCGAACGTAGGGCGTGAGATAGAGGTGCTGGGCGGCCGCGCTGGCTCGTGCGCGGTCGAGGGATTGCAGCGAGGTGAGCAGGATCGCCTGCGCATATTGCCGGTCCATATCGAGGGCCTCGAACCGGGCCACGACTCCGGCCAGGACATTGCGGCCAGAGCGGCTGCCCGAGACCTCTCGCTCGACAGAGGCCAACTGCTCGCGCGCTGCCTGGACGCGGGACTTGAGGGCCAGGACCGAGGGGGCTGTCTCGCTGAGATTCTGCCTGCGGATCGTGTCGTAATCCGCCTCGAGCTGTGACACCGATCCGCGCAGTGTGCCGATGAGCTGGGTGTTGCCCGAGACGACGCTGGGAATCGGATCGATCACTCCCTCCTTCTCACGGAACTCGGCCATGGCGGCGCGGGCCTTGTCAAGGCCGGCCTTGGCCCTCACGACCTCCTGCTCGGCGAACTTGACGGCATCTTCCTCGGCACGCTTGGCGATCTTGTTGACGAGGGTCTCAGACAAGGTGACGAGCTGGTTGGCGATGGTCAGGGCATCATCGGGCCGGAACGCCTTGATCTCGACGGAGGCGAGCCCGGTGAGGGGATCGAAGTTCGCCCAGATCATCTTGTTCCAGTATCGCACCAAGTGCTCTGCCGACCGGCTCCTGTCGAACCGGTTCGGCCAATCGATTTCAGGACGGCTGTAGATCTCGCGGATATCGACATTCTGAGACAACTCGTCGACCACCTGACGACTCTTGAGATAATCGATCACGACGAAGTTCTGTGCGGTGCCACCGCTCGCCGGCCCGCCGTGGCCGCCCATGGCGCTGGCGACCGCCGCTGCAGTCGTACCCCCGCTGCCGCCGCCGCCGAGGGGGCCGGCCGACGGCGTCACCTCGGTCACGGAGAACCGGAACTCGGCGAAGTATTGCGGGGTGGCGAGAAATAGAAAGTACAGCCCGAGCAGGCATAGCGGCAGGAGCACGACGATGCAGAAGCTGATCAGCATATAGCTCCAGTTGTGATCGGGCTGCGGCATCGGGACGAGCGAGAACGTCTCGTCTTCCGCGCCCTCGAGCGCCAGTTCCCGCCGCGCTTCGTCGTCGCGCCGGGGGAGCATCTCGAGGTCGTCGTTCACCGCCAGTTCGTTGGCCCGGGCCCGCTCTTCCTTGACCAGCGCGTCTTTAGTCTCGAGCACGGTTACCTTCGCGGTCGGCAAGCGCGTGATGTTGTTGGGCGCTGAGCTCATGCGTCGCGGGGCCTGTCATCAAAATTCGTCGTCCCTGACAGTAGGTCATTTCCCGGCCCTTTTGTGGCGGCGCACCAGGGATGTGGCCCGTGTGGCTTTCAAGTCGCCAGACGAGAGCTCGCAAGTGATCGTCGGGAAAGCCAGCTATTTCCTGCAATCTTCTGCTGGATAGAGCGGCTCTGGCGCACGCCCTGCACACATCTCCTGTCGCGCCTCCCCATTCTCCGGCGGGGCGCCGTCACGCCTTCGTGATGAGGTCTGGGCGCCTCGCGGCCAGCGGTCACGTCAGATCGGAAAAGTGCGCATCTGAACGGTGACGCGCAACGAAAGACGATCCGCTCGGGTCTACGGATAGCCGTAACGCGACTTGGCGGCGGCGAGCAGGGCGATGGCCTCACGGTCCTGCCCGGCATTGCAGGCCTCGGAAGCGCGGGCGAGGTCGGCCGAGAAGCGCGCGCCCACCGGCGGGTTGAGGTTGCCGGTCGCGACATCGCTGTCGACCACGGCCTGGGTGCGGGTGATGCTGGGACCGCAGCCCGAGCCCGTCGGCGAGGGGGCCAGGGCGGGGGCGGCAGCGACCGTGGCGGCAATGGGCGCCACCGCCGCTTTAGGGGAAGGACCGAATGCACTGCAGGCGCCGAGCGCAGCGGCAAGGCAGGTGACCAGCGTCAGGCCGGCGCGTCGTGGTAGCACCAGGTTCTTGGTCACGGAGCTATTCCTTCACGTTCCGGCGCGACGGGCCGGCGCAGCGTGGCCGCTGCGCCGGAATCTCGCTCTCCGGGCAAGTTCTTGCCCTCACGCAACCCGCTGGTCAATCGCCGGGCCTGGGCTCCGGCGACGATCCCATGTCGTCATATTCCAATCTTGTGTCGGCGGGTCATTTTGCCTTCTCGGCGATCGCCGCGAGACCGGATTCGTAGATTCCCGTGATGGCATCGGCCGCGACCGTATCCGGGACGCCCTTCGCCTTGAAGGTTCCCGTCCACGTCACCGTCGAGCCGGACCCTTTCGGGCTCACCGCGAGGGTGGAGGAGTAATTGGAGACCGGCAGGGGGCTCTCGACGATGGCGTAGGTGTAGCGCATCGCCGTGTCGTCGCGTGCCGTCTGCGATTCGACGATGGCGCCGCCACCCTTGAGGCTGAGGGTGCGCAGCATCGTGCGTCCCTTGGAGGAGGGCTCGCATTTGGCGATGGCCGGGTGCCAGGTGCCGATGCCGCAGAAATCGCCGATCGTCGACCAGACCTTGGCCGGCGGAGCCGCGATATCGATGGTCTTGGTGAGGTCGATGGCGAAGCCCGGAGCAGTGCCGGCGATGAGGACCAGACCCGGCAGAGCGAGGCGACGCATGAAGGTGCGCGACATGAGAGAGGGGTTTCCTTCTGGTTGATTTATAAGCGCGGATGGGTCCGCGCCTTGCCACCGTGCAAAGAGCAGCGAGCGGATAGGGGTAAGGCTGGTCGCGAACCGGGCCGGGGCAATGGCTCCGAGTCAAGCCCACGAAGATTTGACACCGGTCGGGGCGGTCGCAGTGCGATCCTTGTCAACGGAAGCGCCGGGGTTTACGTAGCCGCCTGACCGCGTGCTTCGCACGCCTGTCACGCCATTCGGGAGAGACGAGCCTTGGCCAACGCCGGCTCCACGCAGGACATCGCCGACGCTGCCTTCACGGCCGCGCGCGGTTCTGCGCGTCCTGGTGCTCTTTCCGCCGGCCTTCTCCTCCTTATCCGCCCCTGAGGGCCGGCCGGGCGCCTGCGCCTGGGCACTCAGGGGATCGTTTCGCGGCCGTGACTCCGAAGAGTCCGGTCGAGCCAATCGATGGGTTTAAAAGGCGCCGCGTCCTGAAGCGACCGCGCCTCCGACAGGACGACACGCCATGACCGACATCATCGCCCCAACCGCGGCCTCTCCGAAGGACAGGGTCCTCATCTTCGACACCACCCTGCGCGACGGCGAGCAATGCCCCGGCGCCACCATGACCCTGGACGAGAAGCTCGCCGTCGCCGAACTCCTCGACGCGATGGGGGTCGACATCATCGAGGCGGGCTTCCCCATCGCCTCGATCGGCGATTTCGAGGCCGTCTCCGAGATCGCCCGCCGCGCGAAGCGCGCCACCATCGCCGGCCTCGCCCGCGCCATTCCCGCCGATATCGCGCGGGCCGGCGAAGCCGTCCGCCTCGCCCGGCGCGGCCGCATCCATACCTTCGTCTCGACCTCGCCGATCCACCTCGCCCACCAGATGCGCAAATCCCAGGACGAGGTGATCGAGATCATCCTCAAGACCGTGGCGCAGGCCCGCGACCTCGTCGAGGACGTGGAATGGTCGGCCATGGACGCGACGCGTACGCCGATCGACTACCTGTGCCGTTGCGTCGAGGCGGCGATCCGCTCGGGCGCGACCACGATCAACCTGCCCGACACGGTGGGCTACGCCACGCCGGACGAATACCGCAGCATGTTCCGCCAGGTGCGCGAGCGGGTGCCGAATGCCGACAAGGCGATCTTCTCGGTCCATTGCCATGACGATCTCGGCCTCGCCATCGCCAATTCGCTGGCCGGTGTCGAGGGCGGCGCCCGGCAGGTGGAGTGCACGGTGAACGGGATCGGCGAGCGCGCGGGCAACGCCGCGCTCGAGGAGATCGTCATGGCGATCCGAACCCGCGGCGACGTGATGCCCTACGAGACCGGCATCGATACCACGATGCTCACCCGCGCCTCGAAGCTCGTCTCCCACGCGACGAACTTCCCCGTGCAGTACAACAAGGCCATCGTCGGCCGGAACGCCTTCGCGCATGAAAGCGGCATCCACCAGGACGGCATGCTCAAGCATACCGAGACCTACGAGATCATGACGCCGGCCTCGGTCGGCGTCGCCAAGACTTCGCTGGTGATGGGCAAGCATTCGGGCCGCGCGGCCTTCCGCTCGAAGCTGGAGGAGCTCGGCCTGCATCTCGCCGACAATCAGCTGCAGGACGTGTTCGACCGGTTCAAGGCGCTCGCCGACCGCAAGAAGCACGTCTACGACGAGGATATCGAGGCCCTGGTCGATCAGAACCTCGCCACGGCCCATGACCGCATCCGCCTGGTCTCGCTCTCGGTCATCGCGGGGACGCGAGGCCCCCAGCGCGCGACGATGAAGCTCGCCATCGACGACCGCATCGTCACCGAGGAGGCCGACGGCAATGGCCCTGTGGACGCGGTGTTCAACGCGATCCAGGCCCTGGTCCCGCATGAGGCGCAGCTCGAACTCTACAAGGTCGACGCCGTGACCGAGGGCACCGACGCCCAGGCCGAGGTCTCTGTCCGGCTCAAGGCCGGCGATCGTAGTGTCACGGCGCGGGGCGCCGATCCCGACACGCTCGTGGCCTCGGCCCGCGCCTATCTCTCGGCCCTGAACAAGCTCTCGGCGACGGCGGTCCGCCTCCACGCCCAGCACGCCGCATCGGTTTAGCCGGGAAAATGAAGCCCCGGGGGTGGACACCCTCCGGGGCCTTTGCTATCAGCCCCCTCGTCGCAGCGGGTTTTGGTGGCCGCCGCGATTGCCGCAAGGCAATGGGTGCATAGCTCAGTTGGTAGAGCAGCTGACTCTTAATCAGCGGGTCCAAGGTTCGAACCCTTGTGCACCCACCAAGAAATTCAAAGACTTAGTTGATTTTGCAGTCCAGCCTTCAAAGGCTGGGCTGCAAGTGGGCCGCAGTGGATATCATTGGGCATGTCCGCTCATCTCATTTGTTACGACGGTTCTCTTCACTTCCTACGATAATTCGTAGGTTCTGTGCCTGCGTTGCCCAATTTAAAGCACGGATCGAAGCCGTTCAGACGAGTGAATTGCGGAACCGTGCCAACGTGATGGCTATCCTACAACCTGCGCGAAGAGAGACGGGACGTTCAGTTCTCTCCGCCCGCCATATATTTGAATGACATAGCTAAGTTTGGCCTACTGACTGCCTACCGTGTGGCAATGTTGGCAGGGCAGGGAAGTCCCGGCACTAATCGATGTTGCTGCTTGCGTCGGCAGCAGAGACCGGATGGTCTAGAGCATCTTATGCGTATGTGGTCGATGCCGCGCAAGATTGCGAGGTTTTCCTAACGGAACGCCTATGGTGCCTCCTTGACGTGGACCTTGTGCTCTAGCTGGGTGACCACGACGGCGCTCATACTGCCGTATCAATCCTGGGTTACCGCTCCCTGCTGCGTAGCTGCCTCATCCAGCCAGCGATCACGTACACTGCGTATGCGGTAGCGTGCAGCCCCTTATGGGAAACGAGCGGCATGGGCTGACCAAGACCAGTCTGGGCCACATCCCCCAGTAGCATCAAATCGGCTAGCAAGAAGATCGAGAGACGCGCCGATTGGAAGCGAGAAAATTAAGAAGCATTGGTGCGTAGCCCGAAAGGAGTCGTCTCTTGGGCGCCTGCCACATATGTCACTGGGTGAGCTGATATGGCTACGCACATGAGAACTTGAAGCGTCGAGCGTCTGAGTGTGTCGGCTCCTCGCCGATAAGGTATTATTCCTGAGCGACGTCGTTGAGGCTGGTTTGGCAAAAGGCCGGTTGTTATGACTAACGAAAGTCGCTCACGGTTTAGCTAGGGGGCTCACGGTAAACTGAATTTACGGCTCAACACGGCCCAGGACCAAAAGCATTTTGCGCGGCCGGAATAAACACGATATGTCGCTGCATCTCGTTCAATATATATAAGGAAGTGAGAATTTGACTAGATACGTAATCCTACGCAGTCCAGCGACTGCGCCAGCTACATCGAGTTCCCGCCGAACCAGGGGGGCGCCTGCAATTGCCGACGAAGCAAGTATCGAGGTGGAAAACCTGCCCGACAAAGAGGTTGCGGGTCTGCGTCGAGACCCGGAAATTGTTGCGGTATGTCCAATCATGCCAGTTGCTCTGATAAAACCTTATATCTCAAGCCCCGGAACACCAGTAGATAATTGGGGGATCACAGCCGTGAAGGCGCGTGAGTCATCTTTCACCGGAGCAGGTGTTACAGTTGCTGTGCTCGATACTGGTATTGACGCGGAACATGAGGCATTCACCGGAATGAAATTGGTCGAGGCCGATTTTAGTGGCTCTGGCAACGGAGATCGTAATGGCCACGGTACGCATTGTGCGGGGACGATCTTCGGCAGGGACGTCGGCACAAGAATTGGCATAGCTAGAGGCATAGACACTGCCTATATAGGTAAGGTTCTAGCCGACAACGGAGGCGGTAGCTCTGATGCTCTATTCAACGGAATTAATTGGGCCCTGCAGCATAGGGCAAACATCATATCTATGTCCGTAGGGTTTGATTATCCGGGATTGGTGAATAAGCTCGTCGAAGACGGCTGGCCTACTAATTTGGCGACATCGAAGGCCCTAGAGGCATATCGGGGTAACTTGCGGCTTTTCGATGCTCTGATGCGACTGAACAAAGCGCAAGAAGACTTCGCCGCCTCTTCCCTGATCGTTGCGGCTGCTGGGAACGAGAGTCAACGTACCACTAGTCCGGACTACCGAATCGCAGCATCCTTACCTGCAGCTGCCGATGACGTTATCTCAGTAGCTGCAATCGGACGGAGTAACAACTTATACGACGTGGCAGACTTTTCCAACAGCCTTGCTACCGTTGCTGGCCCTGGCGTTGATATCATATCAGCTAAGGCCGGCGGTGGGCTGATTAGCTTAAGTGGGACTAGCATGGCATGCCCACATGTTGCGGGCGTCGCTGCATTATGGTGGGAAGCGGTTGGTCAGGGTCGTACGCAGGCAAGCCCATTGAACGTGCGGTCTAATCTCATCGCTTCAGCACAGGGTGATGTCTTCGTTGCTGGACTTGATGCGGCAGATGTAGGTGAGGGACTTATCTCTGCTCCGATTTAACAACAGCCCCATCCGGAACTAAGGGTTAATTTTTGTTATTAATGGACAGTAGAAAAAGTTAGAAGGAGTACAAAATATGACAGACTCTAAGAAAGTCAAAGACGAGGTTGTAGCTGGGTCCAAGTTTCGACATAGGATCAGGGGGTCAACATACAAGGTAGTTGGGGAAGCCCAGCTACAGTCGTCCACTCCAATCGGAGACAATGAGCGGCTCATTATCTATCGGGGAGCAGACGGTCGGATCTGGGCACGTCCTCTGAGTGAATTTCTCGATGGGCGGTTTGAGAAGTTGAGTGAGGAATAAGTTGCATGTCTGGCGCGGAAATATTCGCTGATTTATCGCCTATATACAGAACTGATTCGGTTTTGCTAACTCAGGTCGAGGCTCTCACGGGTATGAATAGTATATTTGTTTGATTCCCTGCGAGAATGATTTAGGGATACGTCTTCCACCGCAGATCTGAACGCCTGTTTGAAGCACAATCCGCCGGCAAGCGACACGTAAAACGATCCTGCAAATGTTATTGCTGCGTCATCATCGATTTCAGCGTTGCAGCCGATCACATAATCAACATGCGTCTTGAGCGCTCCGGCCAACGAAGTTGAGAAGCACGCGTTCAGCAGAACGCACTTAATGTTCTTCCCTAGACGGGCGAGATAATCAGCGATTTCTTCTGCGTATATGATTTGATGATGGCCGGCAGCATCTTCGAAAATTAAGCCGCCTGATATGCCATGTCCGCTGAAGTGGAAGATGTCAGCATTAGATCCTAATACGTTTGCGAGTAAATCTTTAGTACGCGCCGCGGTCTCAATCGAAAAATGTAAATCAGCGGCGCTATTTCTCAAGA
Organism: Methylobacterium sp. CM6241; assembly: GCF_054817845.1. Lineage (NCBI taxonomy): Bacteria > Pseudomonadati > Pseudomonadota > Alphaproteobacteria > Hyphomicrobiales > Methylobacteriaceae > Methylobacterium > Methylobacterium sp. CM6241. The sequence goes on along the minus strand of NZ_CM139246.1, from coordinate 797,591 downwards.
TCCGCAAGCGATGGTCGATATCTCGGTGCTCTTCCTCCAGCCTTATTCTAGGCTTATCGATTGGGCTTGCTGACAAAAGAAGAACCCTAAAACTCGGTCGGGGGGTGACACCAGCGATTCGATTGCGGATTGCTGCCCCCAAATCGTAGGCATTGCCCATTTGATCGAGAAGACTCAAAGTTTCGGCCGCCTTAAGTTTGCTATACAAACTAGTTTTGGCAGCGCCAAGCATTAGCCTCTCACTGAAATGGGGCGATTCCTCGTTAATACGCAGAGCTGCAGTTTCATAAAGTGGGCAATCATCAGAGAAGCGGGCGAAATGCTCTGCAAGGTGGCCGCGAACTATCTGATTCTGCTCCTGCGCGTACCAGTCCAAAGTGACGCCTTCAAGGCCATCGTAATAAGACGACCTGACGCCTTTTGCTAACCCCTCTCTCGCATCATCGGTCGCTTCGAGCGATGATCCCTGGGCGGTAATGTTAAGCCTTCGCCTCATCTCTGGGTCTCGTTCGGCAACTAATTGATAAACTTTCGCCTGAACATTTGGCTTTAAATCCCCAATTCTATCGAGATCTATTCCAAGGTCGCTGAAATCAAGGCGCTTGTTTTCGATAACTGACCAAACACTGTACTGCTGCACAATGTCGTCCGGGTGTGCGCCCAAACGTTTGACAAGTACGCCGTTCTTATGGGTCGGATGAAATAAATTCTCAATATCCCGATTAAGACCGACTGTAATAAGAGCGAGCCTGAGAACGTCATTTTCGGCCGTATCGATATCAATTTTTAGGGATCCAAGATCTAATTTGTCTGGGCTAGTAACTTGCAACGCAGCTAGCTTCCAGATCTTTGGATCGATTTCAGCAAGCGCAGCGATCGAATCGACGTCACCTCTTCGCATGAAACATAGCGCAGCAACACCAGCAGCCTCGATCTCGGCGTCACCTTGATATCTTTTGAGGGCGGCGTTCACGTAAAACTCAGAGTTTGCGTAGCGCCCAAATCGTGCGAGCGCATTGAGGCACCAGCGTACAACCTTCAAATCTTGCCCGGTTTGAAGCAACAGCCCGTTTATAATAGCCTCGACACCCTGGACTTCTTCCGAGGCAAGAAAAAATTCCTTTCGATAGAGCGAACATAGATCCTGGAGGGCCACCTTCTTGCGCTTGGCATCTCCACGCTCCAGCTCAAAACGCAGAATCGCGAGTTGCTGAGGGCTAATCCTTGGCATTATCGATCTTTTGACGAGAGTTGTATTTCAAACCTGCTAGCGCCAGAGCTGAAACTGGTTCAAAGGCATCTGGATCATTCAGTCTTTGATTTGGGTCGATCCAACGAAGATCGTTTAACGATAACCGGCGTGCAGTGGGTTCAAACCAGTCTGGGCATTCCCATTCTAGCACAAAAATTACGGACGGTTTTATTTGGTGTCCCGATAGTACGGCTGCAAATAAAATGGCAGGCTTTTCGATCTCTGATGGAAAAGCAGAGTATGAAAGGTCAAGGTCGTACATGACGGTCCTCAGGCCGCAGTCGGCAATCCCGAGATCGTCACTAAATAAAGTCTGATTCTTATAAGTAACTATTTCCGCAAATCCTATTGATTGGCGATTGGCGAATGCATCTCTGTTATCTCTATATAGACCGTTTCTATAAGAGAGGATTTTGTCTTTTTTCCGAACAACAGAAAACGCCCAAACGAGGTGATATCCCTCGTGCTGCGTCTTAGGGTCTATATGTTTCAGAGCTCCAGTTTGTGTTGCTTTCTCGATTACGCTGTGCCAATCAACAAACTGATCTTTGATAGTCAGCAGAAAATCTTCGGCTATTGCTAATGCTTCGGCTTTATCCAAGTCTCTGGTTCGGCGGCGTGCATGAAAGGGATCTTTATACTTTTCCGGGATCGCGGGGTCCGACCGCAATCGAGACAGGAAAAATTGTCCTGGGTTCGTTCTGAAGAAACGACTTTCCAGTTTATGCAGAACGATGTCTTCACTTAAACGTGCTTGTAATGTTTTGTGCTGAGTTTTTCCATAGAAACGGCGAGGAACGATTCCACCGCGATGGGCTGCGTCCATAATAGCGCGCGCCGTAAGCGGTCGACGAGCGGTTTCAAGAACTAGCTCGGCAATTTTCAGATAATTCTCGGGCTTCATAGGCGGCGGCTCATAACCCCATGAGCCACATAAATATTTTGGAATAGTTAATTTTTCCCATGCGGAATTTGGTCTGCTATCAGTTCTTGGGTTGAGGCGATAGTAATGCATCATTAATAATTGATTGCCGTGTCCGAATCATAACATCCTAATTGAGGGGAGGTGATGGCACAACCTGGGCGGTGCCGCATTCAGCTGTGGGGCTGTCTCGGTAGGGTTTGCCGGCGCGTGATGATGGTGCAGGTGATTTGGGGCATGATGGGGTAATCTCCCGGTTTCTTAATTCAGGAAATGAGAATGCAGAGGAGACGGTCGAGCCTGCAGAAGGCTTGTGCTTTGATCCCCCGGGGTGCCGTCGGCAGCTCGCCCTTCACCCGCGATTTTCTCGCTGCAGGCCGGAAGTGCGGGATAAGTGCGAAGGCTTAAGCTAACGCGAAGGGCTCCTGAAATCCATAGCCCTGTCCAAGTAGAGATGCTGAGAATTCTAGTCGCTCGGTCGAGGCCGGGGGAGGGGGATCGCTTTTCGGGTCTCACCCATGTGGGTGTAGTCGTCGGGGTTGGCGTTCAGCCAAGACGACGGAGAGCTGTATGCCGGGCCCGTCGGTTAGCAGGCTCCGCTCTATTTCATACTTGACCCGATCCGTTAAGTTGGGGTCACTTATTTCCGCCTACCGAGGGGCGTCTTGCTCGCTGCTACGGCCAGTGACAATTACTTCTAGGTGATTCCGTTCAAATTGTCGAAGGTTGGGAGAACTGTTTGTCCTTAGGCCAAAACCATAGGGTTTGTGCAGCTATGGTCGTAATGTAGGGGCATGGCGGCAACTCTGGCTACGAGCATTATCAATCTGGAGCACAATTCTGCTTACCGCTCATGACCTTCTCGGAGCTGCGTCGCGGGATCGTGCTACGATTCTGCCAACTTGCATAGCACTCCAGATACCCCCCCGCGCAGTCGCGATCCGCCGTGCATTCAGCTCGGCAGCGATAGCACGATGTGAAGCGATGCCAGTCTCTTGGATACTTTGGATCACCGGTATGATGTTGGCTGCGAAGACCGAAGCCTGAGCACGGTTCGCGCTGGCACCTTTGGCCGCGGCCTCCGCAAGGCTGGTCATGTTGCCCAGTCGGACCCCACGCAGCTTCAGGCTGGCAAGGGCAGCGCGGGTCCGGGCCGCGATCAGCTTGCGCTCTTGTTCAGCCAGCGCCGCATAGATGTGGAGCATGAACGGGTCAGCGTTCTCTCCCAGCTCTGTCACCAGGAACGGGATGCGTTGCGCCATCAGGCCGGCGATGAAGGCCACGTCTCTCGATAGCCGGTCGAGCTTTGCCACCACCACCGGGCATCGGAGCTTACGGGCCGAGGCCAGGGCGGCGGCGAGCTGAGGCCGTCGGTCCAGGGCATCGCTTCCCTTGCCAGTCTCTTGTTCCTCGTGCTCGGCCACGATGGCGAACCCATTGGCCCCGGCGAAGGTCAGCACTGCCTTGCGCTGTGCCTCGATTCCGAGGCCGCTCTTGCCCTGCTTGTCGGTGGACACTCGGAGGTAGGCCACCAGAGGTCGGATCACTGGTGTGACAACTCCGAAGGAACGTTCGGACTTGTCACAGAGCTCCATCCCGACCGGCTTGTTCATCTCGACCCTCACCCCTGCTCCGCCGACGGCGGAGCGTAGTTAAGCGAAGGTCGCCCGTAATCGAAGAACAAGCAACCAAACAATCTAGACGGAAAGCAAACAAAACACTTGACGATACTATGTAAGCGGATGGGTCGGTGCTTTTATATGGATATTAACATGCCCTAATATCAACTATGACAAATTAATGTTTCCAATAAAATTTCGTTTTACTTCGATGATAACAGGCAATGGTACCGCCGCCACACGCCTCTAGAGTTTCAAGTGGCACGCTCCGTCCATAAGCCTGAGCGGAACAGCAACCAAGCGCGGCTCCTTGCCCTTAGGTCTACCCCAGATGGGCGCAGGGGGAGCCTCGGATGAGTATTCCGGTCTCTAACGTGCGTGCCATTGGCTCGTCGCTGTTCATTTCGAAGCGACGTGTGGTTCTAGAAGCCGCTGGCGGTGGCTTGTTCATCGGCGTCTTTTGCGTCGTAGGGGCAGGCCTGCCCATGCTTCACTGAGCACACGTTGCCAAGTGATGATTAGGTCCGCCTAGAACGGTATCTGCTTCTGGGAACCCTTACACAGGTTGGCGTAGAGGTGGACTAGTGCCCGGTCGACGCGGGCAGTCCGCTCGTCCTGATCTGGCAGGCCGCGGACGATCGACAGGCGCTCGAACTCCACGTTGTCCGAACAGGACTTCCGTCCGTCCGGCCAGAAGATGCACCAGATCTCGTCGCCTGGGCTGCCAGGCAGACGCCACTTTGCATCCGTCATTTGGTCCACCACGATGCCGTTTCGGGTGCCTAGGACCTGGGGAACCTTCTTGATGTTCTCGGCCACCACGCGACCGAGGTAGAGTTCCTGGTAAAGTCCGTCGGTGTTCGGGCTCGGGGTTGCGGGCTTGTTGTCCCACTCCCCTGATATGCTCTTGAATGCCGGCCGGTTTCGATCGGTTATCCTGACCGTGCAGGACGCCTCGTTTGTGACACGGACCTCCCAGTTCAGGTCGGCAACAACGACGACACCGGGCGCTTCACGCTTTACCGTCGACGCCGCGCCGGATCGATGCAGCGTAAGTGCGGTTTCTTCAAGGGACTGCGCCGAAGCCGCATTGTGACCCATCAGAGAGATCGCGAGGACCACAATGGAAATCCGCTGCATCTTGTTTCCTCCTGACCCGACGTGGGTCTACCGCAATCCAACGCTGCCGTATTGAAGCGGGGACAGTAACGGATGAATGCACTTGAGGCTGTGATTCAGGCTAAGAATTAGACTTCGATCGGTGTGCTCAGTTCCCGATCCAAAACGGAGCGAGTGGTTCCCTTTTGGATGCTGATCACACTGGAGGCTCCAGCATCACGCGAGCGAGTGGGACGAGCTTGTGAGCTGCTACGAGCGCAGCATCAACTTTATCGATTTGATGTTGAAACGGCAGCTCCATATCGCACTGAGGGACAGAAAGTCTTAGTACTGTAGACTTTCCTGTCTGCAGAATCAATAAGTCCTCGGGCCAACTCGGCTGCCGCTGCGCGATTACATCTGTTTTAAGTGTTCCCTGAAATTCTAGATCCATGCACGCAGAATTATTTTTATGATTCAATGTCGTCTTTTTTGGAAAGCCCGATGCTTTAAAACGCATCCAGTCTGATTTAGGGCCCTTGGGTCCCGGCTTCTCCATTAATAATATCGGATGATGGGCTTGCAAGTGCTCCCAATAAGCGCGGTGAAATGCCGTCTTCCCGGCATGAACTTGCATTATACTCCCACGCCTACCCTGTTCTATAGCCTCGTCCATGATGGCACGACGCCACGCGGTCCGGAGGCCTTCTTGAGTAGCGAACCATTCCCTGATCGCTTCGTAAGGAACACGATGCTCATAGGCCGAATGCGCTGGTAGAGCATCGAGATAGATCTGAGGCGCACACATGCAAGTCACGAAGCGATCATAACGTCCAGCCTCTTGCGAGCGGACGCCCCGCAAGTGGTAGCGTACATCCTGTTCGTCCTGCTCGGGGGCCCCAACTTTGTTCTCGATCAGCACTGCGACGCGTTCGAGGCCAATCCGCACTCGCAGCAATAAGTCAGTCTCTCCATGCTGATCGTTGAGCGAATGCCACGCCCCATCAAAGACGGCATTAAGCCCTAGGCCAACTTGCTTGGCGAACCACTCTGCAAACGCAGGCACAACGTGGAACTCCTCCATTAGGAGGAGGTCGACATCTCTCTCCTGAACGGACTGCAGGTAACGGCCGAAATCAGAACTGGATGCGGGCATAAAGGGGCTTCTATGTTGATCACCCTCGTAGGGGTTCATGCTGGTAGCGTTTCCTGGAACTGAGCGCCAGGAGATCACGGGTGTCCAAGCCAATGCCTACGCCGCGCCGATGCTCTAAAATCTAGAACCGCGGCAATGTCTCGGTGAAGTTAGGGCTGCCTACTTGGCTATGGAGCCTCTGAGAAGGGTCAGGTCGATCAGCGCGCTGCTTCATGCAGCCTAAAAACCTTGTCCGTTAGCGACGCTCGCGCTGCAAGGAGCTTCTCCGGATTGACCTTGCTCGACAGTTCCTGGCGGCGCTTGCGCCCAAGAAAGGAAGCGATGCGCTCCGCGTTGGCACCGCTCGGGTTAGGAAGGCCGGCCAGGACCTGCCGACGATCAAGCTTAACCTGTGCAGCTACCATCTCGATCGCCTCACTGGCAACAGGCCCGAGCGGGACGAACACGGGGTTCGGAAGTGCCCTCATCTCCTCGCCGAACCACTTCATCAGGTGGGTGCGCAGCAGCTGCGTCGCGATCGTAGAGGGTGCTCCGGCGTAATTGGCGCCGTCAACGAAGACAGGGTAGCGCGGGATCGAGGTGAAGTGAACGCGATGCGCATTGCCTGCCCAGAGCGATCCCGCCGTGGCAATCCCAAGGGATCGGTTCAGGCCGATGCTGTCCAGCATGGCCACGAGGTTCATTCGCATAGGGCCGGAGAAACTACCGAAAACCTTAACGTCCTCCTCAACCTCTGTCTCGGTGCTACCGTTCTGAAGGCTTCTGCGGGGTGCGACCAGCGCATAGGCAACGTCAAGCGTCTTGCCTTGGCTACCGCCGGTCTCGATCCGCAAACGCTGCGGCCGAGCGATCTCCCCCTCAAGCTCGGTGGTCGTGATAGTTCGCAAGAGAGACACGAACGTGGAAAACAGGCTGTTGGTCATGGGCGATGAATCTCGATCGCTGCGAGTGAGGTGACGGAAAAGCGGAGGAGAAAGTGCTAGTGGCGCCGGAAGCGTCGGGTACGGTGCACGGCCGTGACGACGTACCCGTCGTCGCTGACCACCGCATAGACGCTCAGCCAGCACTAGATGGCCTGGGGGCCGCGCTGACCGCCAAATTCGTGGACCCACGTAACTGAGACAGCGACCGGCGACCGAAGCATCCTGCACCTCACGCAAAAAGCAGCAGGCTCGCTAGGTAGGCTGAGAACCCGGCCGGGGTGAACCGAACATCCTCTACGACCGGCCCAACTGCTCGTGCATAGAGGTGCGCCAGGTTGCGCATTTCCTCTGGGTCAGACACCTCAGCTCCAAAATCGGCGAGGTGGCAGAGCTGCCAGGCGGCGAGAGTGTCGAGTTGTTCCCCATTACGAGCGGCGAGCCATGTGAGCACTTGGTCCACGCGATAGACCAACGGCCGGCCGGGAGTAGGGCGGAACCAGGCTGCAGGCATTGGGTCTGGTGTGAGGCGGCGAGAGCGCCAGGTTGCCCATAGGCCTCGGTCTAGGTTGAGGGCAGCGGTCAGGGCGGAGGTAGAGATCGGGGACCAGGCGTAGAGGCCAGGAAACGTCACCTCTGAGGAGGGTGGGAGGGCCCCCAGAGTGGTCGGAGGCTTCATAATAGTAGCAGCCTGAAGTGAGATTGGTCTAGTATCAGGTAACACGTAACACTCCATTTTAAATTAGATCTCAAAGTGTACAGACTGGGGGTGGCGGGAGGTGAATGACTTGTCTTCTCCGCCCACCCCCACACTGGCGTTGTACAACCAGCCTCGGCGGGGAAGCCGGCCTGTTACATGTTACCGTGTTACCTCTCATCCTGCCTTGGCCTGCACGGCTTCCTCCTGACCCGTAGCCTGCTTCATAGGCGTGATGTTGGATCTATCCGCTGGAGCGCGCATCACCTCGACCTTCAGCGTGCTGTCCGGCGCGTTGAGGTAATCACGCATGTTGCGGATTGCCCACAAACGCACCTTCAGACCATTTGGGAGAGAGATCAGGCGATGCTCTCCGCCGTGGGACACGCCGACCTTCCGGGCGCCGACCTGCTTCATGGCCGCAACCACTTTCCCGGTCTCGACAGAGCCGACTACGCCGGCCATATGCGGGAGCCGTAGGGCCTCCTCCACCTCTCGCATCAGCACGATATCGCGGTAGAACGGGCCACTCTGCTCCTCGATCATTCGCGCGATCACCCGGCCGAGCGGAGTACGGCTGGCCTCTTCAGCGGCGTCGCGAGCACCTGTCCGGGGTGGTTCGGCGTGGGGCTTGAAGCTGCTGATGTCACGTGTGAGCAGCGCGTGCTTGAACGCTCCCATCGCAACAACATCCTCGATGGTGGCATAGATGTTCGCGAAGTAGGCATCGGTCTCCAGTTTGCGAGTGGTTGCGCCCACGAAGAACCGCCGGCTTCCAGGCCCGATCACCAAAGGAGCGTCATGATTACTGTAGATGATAACCCCGCGAGGCGTACGGCCGTCATGGAAGGGAATGTTCTTGCCTTCTACGCCAAACCACTCAGCAGTGAACCAGTCCTTTAGCTCCTCTGTCACCTCAAAACGTTCGCCGTGATTTGCTTCTTCGACGACCACCACCTGACGGTTGACCATACGGTCCTTGAAACGGCCTGAGAGTTCCTTTCCGCCCACCTTCTGAACGTTGCGGGCCCCGAACAAGGCTTCTAGGATAGTTCCGATCGTAGACTTTCCGTATCCTTCATCTCCAGTGATGATAAGGGCGCTCTTGATTTTGATGCCGGGCTTCTGAACGAGGTGCGCGAAATAGTCGAGAACGTGCTTCCGGGTGAGATCATCTGGGAACAGCATCTCGAAATGCAGCATAACACGCTTGGCTGCCTCCGCGTCATCATGCGCGACGGCGCCGCCCGCGAGCCAGGTATTGCACCAGGGCAGATCGTTCTCCTTCTCCACCATAAGACGGGTATCGCCTGGTAAGTAGTCGAATTGGGCCGCGCGGGGCGTTGCTGCCCAGCCCAGCAAAGTGTCAATTGTATTCTTCCCCACCTTGTCCCGGACCATGGTGCCAAAAGCTTTTGCCTTCAGCACCGCGCCACTTGCCGGAAGGAAAACTCGATCAGTTTCTGCGTCGTAGATCATGTTGGTCTGGAGTTTGACTCGTTGCAGGAGGTCATAGCCAGTCACCTCCTTGGTGCGCGGGTCACGAGGTTTGGGCGGGAGCTGTCCGAGGTTGTAGGGACCTTTGATGCGTCCCCAGAAAGGGCAGCGTTCGCAGCCCTTAAAAGCAATTTTGTTCTTGATGTTGGTGCAGGAGCGCGGACCGCTGGCACGGTGCGCCTGCATCATCTTCTGGGTGGTCTCTTCCTTGTCATAGCCGGGATACCTCGCGCTGATGACGTGCGAGATGTTCTCGCCGTCCCGGCATCGGCTGGTTACCGAAAGGACTGCGTACCACTCTTCTTCGCTGAGGTCGGCGGGGCGCTCATCAGCACGTTTGATGAAGGCGCAGCCCTCGCGGATGGGAGCGAACTCAGCGGGTCGGGGGTTGGCCGCGAGCTGCGCTTTGAACTCAGCGGACAAGTACTCAGCGACGGCACCACCCCCGCTGATGGCTGGTGTCTCGGGCTCGAAGGCACGTACCGCCTCGACCACAACCTTGGGAAGCTCAGCGAATTCGATTTCGCCTGGTGCCCGGCCGTCCTTCCAACGGTGTTGACCAACCGTGCCATTCGGGTAGCTCACCTTCGAGGGTGGCAAGATGCAGTTCACGGGTCCGATGCGGAACTCCAAGTCTGGCAAACCGAGCATCTTGCGCTGGAATTGAAGACCAGCGTCAGCTGGCACTCGGTAGATGCGCAAGCCGCCACCGCTGGCAGTAATCGCCTCGACGGTTTCGGGCATCGGCCCGAAACGTTCGTTGACTTTCGCCCAGCTCTCCAAGCCCTTACCACCGTGCTTGATGTCAATGTCGATCACCACGAACGAGTTGCCCGGCTTGAAACCGATGTTCTGTGCAGGGTCCAGAAACATGATGCCCGCGTGGTCGGGCCGGGTAATGCCAGGTCGGGTCTGCCAGTCGTTTCCGACTGGCTTCTTGGTGAGGGGGTGGATGAGCATCAGCTCCATGCCGAGACTGACGTAAGTTTTAGCGGCGTCCGCTGGTGAGATATTGTCAAAAAGAGAAAGAGAGCGCATATTCATAATGCTGAATGTCCTTTGCAGGCGTTAGTTTAGTAACTAGGAAGCCAGGTGTTGATTTCGCTTGGCCTTCTCGTTTTTGTATTCACCCCTGATATCCTGCAGGGCTTCGAATTTCTAAAAATACTGTGTGGCTCACAGTAAGAACCGGTGGGACGATCTCCTAAGCTGCGTATTCGCTCGATCCTGCTAGCGGTATGACCAATGCGGGGGGGGGCTGACCTGCATAGATTTTGTGTGGCAAATTTTGTAAATTTGAGCAGGAAAGATCTGCAAAAGCTTCGTTCTATCCGCAGTCGGCCATGACACACATTAGCGAGACCGACTCGCCAACCACTCCTCAAGGTCGCAGCGTCGGATGCCGATGCATCGCTCACTAAGCTGGATAATGCGCGGGCCACAACCGGCCTTTATTAGGCGACGGAGTGTGGACATAGAGACGCCTGCGGCAGTGCATACGGCAGGCAGCCGCAAGACAGTGGTCGTGTTCGATGAGGGAATACTATGAGTGTGCGCATCGCCCGTTACCATGCTTAACATGATAACCTCCAACCTTGATCGGATGAGCTGGGATTAGACCCTCGCAGTTAGTCCGGGGCCTGGCGCTAGTCCGCACCCAGAATGCGAACCTACATTACCCAGCAAAATAAGTGTTTATAGCGTGTCAGGCAAGCCTATAAGACGTCACGCCGTGAGATTTTTATTACCAAGTATTGCGTGCGGCACCGCTACGAGGTGGAAGAGCTTCAGGAGGTTCTTGAGGTATTGCGTTGCTCGACGCCAGTATTGCTGATTGCAAGGACGTGCGTGACCCACCGATCTAGGGCCTCGCGCTTCTCGCTCGCATACGAAGCTCGATTATATACGCCAGCTACACCGGCTCGTGAGCCAGAGACGTGGTTCAACACAGCCTCAACTACGTGCGGCAGCACACCAAGGTCCGCCATGCCAGTGGCGGTCGTCCGGCGCAGGTCATGGAGCACCCAAGGCGTGGTAATCCCCGTCAACTTATCCAACTCAACCTTGGCCTTGCTGAAACCGGAAAAGCCCCCCTCCCGTTGGCCGAATAGGAGGTCTCGCCCTTCTCGCATCGGCACGGCCGCCAGGATCGCAAGAGCAGCGGCTGATAGTGGCACGTCATGCCGGCGCTTGTTCTTCGTTCGCTCGGGCGGTAGCGACCACATTGCACCCTTAAGGTCCAACTCACTCCATCGAATGGCAGCCACTTCCTCCCGCCGCTGACCCGTAAGGATGAGCAGTCGGACGATCCGGCCGAAATCGCCATCGCCACAGCTGAGCCAGATAGCTCGCACCTCGCTGCCGGTGAGAGTGCGCTCGCGGGATATTTCCGCTGTTGCTTTGTTGGTGCCAATGACGGGGTTTACCTCGCTCAAGCCTTCGCCGGTGGCCCAGCTGAAGAATGCCGAAAGCGCTGCCCGTGCGCGGTTGGAGGCGAATGGGCCAGAGCTGGCTGCTATGCCGCTCAGCAGTGTTGCTACCTGCGCCCGCTTGATGTCGGCCAACGGCAGGGCATGCAGCGGCTTTGATTGAACGTCGAGGTAGCGCTTCACGTCGCCAAAGCTCGATGCACGAAGGCGGCCTTCCGCTCGCGTTAGGTAGCGGGGGAGAACGCTGCCGAACGTGACCGCCGCCCGTGCTTTGGCGGTTTCGCGCTCGGCCACTACGTCTATGCCGAGAGTGGCGTTGGCGATCCGTTTGGAAGCCTCCACGCGGGCAGTCGTAAGAGGAATTGAGCCCACTGATCCAAGCGTGAAGACCGTTGAGCTGCCGCCTTTCCGAGGGGGGCTTACGACCCAGTAGGCGCTTCCACTTGCGCGAAGACGAACGCCTAGGCCGGCACACTCAGTGTCCCAAACCTTCCGCTCGGTTTGCCCCGCCTCGAGCGTTAATGCAGCCACGCTGGCCTTGGTGAACTTCAGCAAATTTTTAGAGGGTGCACGTCGGGCCACGGATCGTCTCTGGGCTGAGCTGGGCGGCAAATGGGCCGCAGCAACAGCTATCATAGCCGAAACATCCTGGCTGCCCCTGATGCCGAAAGTCAGCGGGCCTTATCAAAAAATGAAGTTCTGACAGTAGTTTGGGCTGAGATGGACGGCGGGCTGATCGCTTCTGAACGCGCTTGAACCCTCAAGCTCCGTTTCTCTTAATCAGCGGGTCCAAGGTTCGAACCCTTGTGCACCCACCAAATATTTCAATGACGTAGCTGCTGATTGCTGGCTTCCTGAAAAGCCCTGGTAAACACATAGCTACCGGTTCGTTGCAGCGACCCTCCTTATGTTTCGAAGCTGGTGTTGAGCGAACGGAAACCCGTGAGCGCGGTGAGTTCGCACCTTCCTACAATTTTTCGAGTCGGGTCGATCCAAGCTGAGTCGGATGAGTTTGAATGGCAGGTCGCTGCCTGAAGCTTGCGGCGCCGTCGGATCCGTATGGCTACTTTCTTCACCTCAGACACCCATTTCGGGGATGCTCACATCCTGCGTCAGCGTGGAGGGGCGTTTGGATCACTCGATGATCACGACGCGGCTCTGATCGAGGGTTGGAACGACGTTGTCGGCGCGGACGATGACGTCTGGCATCTCGGTGATTTCGCTGCCGGAGCGAGCCGGGGGCGCTGCGTGGAGATCTTCGAGGCCCTGAGAGGCCGAAAGCGGCTGATCCGGGGCAATCACGACACCAATCGGGTTCTTGAATTGCCGTGGGTGAAACCGCCGCAGGAAACTGCGCGGATCACTGTTAGCGATGCCGATGGCACGGAATGGCGGCTGTTTCTCGCACATTACGCGCATCGAGCCTGGCCCGGCCTGTGGCGCGGGACGCGGCACCTGTATGGCCACACACATGGTTCACTGCCCGACACCCGCTTCTCATGCGATGTCGGCGTCGATGCATGGGGCTACCGACCCGTCGGTGTCGGCGAACTCATAACCCACCAGAACCAGGCTCACGCTGTCCCGGAAGAACTTCAACGGCGGAACGATTCTCGGACCGTATGATCGGCGCCGACGCTGGCGTCTCGGCACGAAAAATCCACCTGTGTCTCCGCACGGAGGCACCGCGTTTGCGGATATGGCAGCCGCCGAGGGTCAGGCCGTCGGCGTAAGGTCGTCGGTCGACCAAGTCTCACGAACGCCGCCGACATCGACCTCGTAGGCTTCGCCGAGGTTCCAGACGCCGACGATGGCTCCGACCCGACCGTCAGGCAGTCGGACGAGGTCGAGCTTTATGAATGGGGAAAGGGTCATGGCACGGCTCCTCTCTCCATCAAACGGCGCGCAGGCGTATTTGATCCGGACCAAGCTCCACGACAGCGGCGGAACGGCACTCGCCTGCCCCGCCGATACCATGACGGCAAGCGTGAGTGATTTCGCGCCAACCCGTTTCGGCCAATCGGGATCGGGACCTTCAACCTCTTTCAGCGTGGCGTTCATCGACGGCGACCTCGTCGTACATCCACGACCGACCGGTGCCCCTTCGTAAGCAAGCATTAACGCTGAGCGGGCATTCTCTCTTACTCGATCGATCAGCCGTTCGGACCATTGGGGTCCGCCCAGTTGAGATGGGAGTCAAACGGCCATGCCTCGCATGCTCGAACTGCTACGCTGGAAACTCCAGCTGCTTTTTGCTTGGACGCCGACACGTACTGTCGCGCTCAATCTGATCCTGGGAGTTTACGCTCTGGCAGGATGGGGTGCATTCGCGAACAAAGCTTCGCTCAACCGCGATCTGACGGATCAGGTCAGCCTCTTGCAGACAGAGCGAAACGGGTTGGTCGACCGGCAAAAACAGCTGGAGCAGGCAAGCGGCGAACTCTTGCGTGAGTGGCAAGGTAAGCTCGCCTCTGCCCGAGAGGAGCTCAGCCAAGCCGTTTCGGCTCGCGACGCAGCCAAAGGCCAGCTTGCCAGCTCTCAGCGCGCAGCTGCCGCTTCCAGGAAGCGCGTCGAGCAGGCTCGGGATCGGGTATCGGAGACAGGCAGCATCAAATCCGCGGAGCCGTCGAAGAAGGCTGCGGTCAAGCCGTAGGATCGCCTGGCCTGTCTGCCTTTGGTGTCCCGAGCCCTGACACGTGCTGTCTCCATCGGGCACCGAGGCTCGGCTCGTCGCGTTGAGCCAACGCAACCGTGTCTATCTACGAGCAGGTCACGGCCTTGAAAGGCCACGCGACGGTGAGCTTGAAGGCAAGGAAACGGTCGAGGTGACGCAACCCGTTCGGCACGCATTGCTTGCGTGCTGGAGAGCGGAGGCGAATACCGTGTGCTGCGGAGGGTCGAACCGTTCGCCGGTTGCTCCGATCAGCCGACCGAGTCCGCGTTCATTAGCCTGATCCTCGATACGCCGCTCCTGGACGGACCGATCACCGGGATCTGCTTCCGCCGCTACGTCGAAGAGACCTTGGTGCCGACCTTGAAGCACGGTGACACGGTCGTGCTCGACAACCTGACCGCCCACAAGGTCAGCGGCAGTGGCGCGACCATTGGGCGGCAGGCGCCCGTCTGCTCTACTTGCCGGCCTAATCGCCCGAACCGAAGGACCGCACGGCCAGGACAGCAATCCGGCCGGTGAGGTGCATCATCCCGCCCCCCTGAATGGCGTGTGTGCAGAGTTCGCCAGCGAACAGTTCCTTATCGCGACGGCCATGCGCGTCGAAGGTGACCTTGCGTTGTGAGCACCTCCCAAACGGCGGAGGCACTGAGGCCATTACCCAGCCCGGCGTTCACGGAGCCCGCAACGGCACCTTGGTCCCGAGGTTGTCCACCGAGGGGCAGGAAACCCTGCGCCTCCCTCTCACTCGCGGATCTCTTCACCGGTGGGCTTCCCGCCCCGAAATGTTCCCTGATCGAAACGAAAAGGGGTTGCAGTGATGGCAACCCCTTCGAACGTCTGTCGGAGACCCGGCCTTATTCAGCCGTGCCCCATTCGTCCTTGGCTTGGGCGGTGGTTCTATTCAGCTTCACCGTGCCGTCCTCCACCGTGTCGATGGAGTCGACATGGATGAAGTGATGCTGACCCTTGGCCTCGGGATCGGTCCGGGTGAGCTTGATGCGCTGCCCATCGAGATGATCCACCGTGCCCACATGCCCGCCATCCGAACCGATGACCGGCATATGGTCCTGGATCTTGCTGGGATCGACCATGATCGGAACTCCTTATTCGGCCTTGGCCTTGGCGCCCTTCTTCCGGGGGGCCGCCTCGTCCTCGGCCGGAGCCTCGTCCGACCCTTCGACATTGATGCTCTGTGCGATCTGCGTCAGGAGCTCGTCGGTCTTCTTCTCCTCCTGAAGGGTCTCGTCGAGGAGCTTGGCGGCATCCTCGTAGCCGAGCTGGCTCGCCCAGGTCTTCAGGGTGCCGTAGCGCGCGATTTCGTAGTGCTCGACCGCTTGGGCGCAGCCGATCAGGACCGCATCCGCCGCCGGGCTGCCGCCGAAATCCTCGAGATCTTCTTCCATCTCGGCGGTCAGGCCCTGCATGGCCTCACAGGTCTTCGAGCGTGCGGACTTGCCGATGATCTCGAACACCTGCTGGAGGCGCTCGACCTGCACGGCGCTCTCCTCGGCATGGGTCTCGAACGCCTGACGCAACTCGTCGTGCTCGGCGGCCTTGGCCGACTTCTTCAGAGCGCGAACGGATTGTCTCTCAGCGTAATAGACGTCCTTGAGCGTCTCGTAGAACGCATCGTGCAAGGTTTTCTGCTTGGCAGCCATAGATACCATCCCAATTTGTCGAATGTCTTATTTGATACCGACGCGTCGCAGCGCTGTCCGTCTCCTATGAACGCTCGCGTTGCCTTGCGGGTCCCAAAAAAGAAACGTCGGGATTTCGGGGAAAACTATGAAGAGCGCTGCCGTGCGGGGAACCTTTCGCCGCCAGCCTGGCTCCCCCGCCGCCGCCCGGTCGAGCCACGCCGGTGGTTGGCTTCAAGGCGCCGTGGCAGAATCGTCCGTTGCCTCCTGAAGCAGTCCGGGGGCGAGGCCGGAAATCTCCCGCGCGAGGAAACCCAGTGGGCCGATATCGGCGGCGAGGCGATGTCCCGCTTCGCCGTGCAGATAGACCCCCCAGAGGGCCGCGGTGAGGGGAGCGGCCCCTCGGGCGAGGAGCCCGACCACGAGGCCCGCCAGGGCATCGCCGGAACCGGACGTCGCCAAGCCGATGCCGCCGCCCTCGTAGAACCAGTGCGCGCCCTGCGGATCCACGATCCAGGTCTTGGCGCCCTTCATCACCACGACGACCTGCAGCGAAGCCGCTGCGTCGACGGCCGCGCGCAACGGATCGGCCTCGATCTCATCCCGGCTGCGATCCAGCAACTGGGCCATCTCACCGGCATGGGGCGTGATGACGGCCCGGCTTCCGAAAGCGCGGATGTCGGCCGCGTGGGCACCGAGCCCACAGAGGGCAGCGGCATCGAGGATGAAGGCGGCGGACGAGTGCTGCTTCAGCAAAGCCATCGTCAGAGCGGTCGTTGCCTCATCCTCGACCATGCCGGGTCCGATCAGGATGGCATCGCAGCCCTTCGTCACCGCCAGCAGCCGATCGAGGGCGCCCTGGGCCTCGACGCCGCCCGATGGCGTTTCCGGCAGGCCGACGACCATGGCTTCGGGAATCGCGAGGGCCAGGGGGATGGCCACGCTGCGGACGGTGGCGATCTTCAGCTTGCCCGCGCCGGCCCTGAGAGCCGCGACCCCTGCCAGGAGGGCGGCCCCGGGCACTTCCGTGGAGCCGCCGAGGACGAAGGCGCTGCCGCGTTCGTCCTTGCTGCCCTCATGGGGGATGGGAAGCCGAAGCGTCCGGAGCCGGGCGAGGGTGAGGCTCTGCGTTTCCATTACCGGGCCGCCACGTTCGCGTCGGGTTCGGAGGTGACGGGTGCGCCCGCCTCGAACAGGGGCGCCACGAAATTGTAGCGTTCCAGCCTCAGCTTACCCGTCGTCTTCTCCTCAGGCTGGAAGCTGTATTCCGTGACGGAGCAGTTCACGACGTCGCCAGCGGCATCGATGGCGAGAATCTCCGCCTCGGTCATCTCCTCCAGCAGATAGCGCAGGCATAGAACCACGACCTGATGCGCGACGATGAGGACGCGCTTCTCACCGTGATGCAGGGACACCGTGTCGAGCGCGCTCCTGAGGCGCAGGATGACGTCGCACCAGCTCTCGCCGGACGGTGGCCGGTGATAGAACTTGCCCAGGCGCCGGCGCATCTCGGCCTGTTCGGGATGCAGCTGTTCGACGCCCGAGCGGGTCAGGCGGTCGAGGATACCGAGCTCCTTCTCGCGAAGCCGCACATCGACCAGGTCAGCCGGCACCTGATCCGCCAGGCCGCCTGCGGCGCGGATGCGGGAAGCGGTCTGCCGCGCTCGCCTATAGGGCGAGGTCAGCACCGTCTCCGGTCGCTCGTTCGGAGGAAGCGTAGCGAACCATCGGCCCAGCGCGTCGGCCTGTTCCTCGCCTCGTTGGCTCAAGGGGACGTCGACGTCGCGCTCGGCGATATCGATCCGCGCAAGATTGGCCCCATGCGCCGCTTCGCTCGCGACGTTGCCGGCGCTCTCACCGTGACGAACGATCCAGATACGGTTCGGCCAGCATTGTCCCATTCGTGGATCCTGTTCCGATGCCGTTGCCTAACGTCCGTGATAACCTCCGGGTTCGGCAATGCTCGCTCTGTTTCTGTGACGCGGCCCCATGAATTCGGGTGGAATAGTCTGCGTCGAATTGTCGGAATCGCTGCCTCGATGACGCTTCATTATGGAAAGGGGAGAGAGAAAGGCCGCATGGCGTTCGGCCTGCACATGATCGAATTTTGTTTGGGGCCATGATTGCCTCAGGCTCTGAAACGGCAAGCCGCGTCTGGGCCCGGCCCTGTAGAGCCTGGGTTCGGAAACCCTATGGTTCTTCATCGGGCCGCGGGATCGACGATCCGGGCACCGTCCGTTCCATGGCGTTCAGGCTGCCGGCGAGGGTGTGAGCGGCCTCACGGCACAATCCGACCTGTCGAATGCCGTCCACCATGGCGGGCTCAAGGGTCTTCGTGTCGTAGACCGTCCAGCCGCCGAGTTCGGGGGCGATGGCGTAGACGGCATGTTCGTTGTCGTTCACGGCACGCCTCGCTTCAAGGGAGTGAGGAGGAGGCGCGGAGGCCGGATTCCCCCTTCCTCGCAGGTGGCGACGGCCCCGTGCGCAGGCAGCGCCCCTTCCCGATTCGCCAACGGCCGAGCGCGTCGCGGGTTGCGGAGCGACGAAAAAACCCGCCTCGGCTCACGCCGGGCGGGTAAAGTTTTGCTCATAGGAAGGCTCCTCACGAGGAGCGATCACACCATGTGCCTTCTGGTATACCAGCGTCAAGCATAGAATGCCGAAGATTATCGAGATCCCTCATCGAAGTGTCTCGGCAAAACGGATCGGGATCATCTCGTGATCGACATCGATAACAGCGACGATTGTGATGGTATCCTGTTCGTCGGAGAATGATGACGCTCCGGGATCGTTGAAGAAGGACGGGGAGCCGCCGGCCCCTCGCCCTTCCGTGGTCATTCTCGAAGGCTCGGACCGTCAGACGATGAAGGATCCATTGTCGAGCACATGATGGCCCTGAAGGATGACGGCGAAATCCGTCGCCCCATCGCCGTTGGTGTCGCCCTGGATCAGGGTGTTGCCGCCGCCGAATTTCATCCGCAATTCACCGGCCTCTCCCGAGAAGGCATCGGTTCCGATGAAGTCGAAGCCCTGGTCCCCGGCCTGCCCGAAATTCGCATCGATCGCACTGAGATCGATGCGGTCGCCCGCGGCGAAATCGAAGTCCTTGATGATGTCGCGTCCGCCGATGGCGACGTCGCTGTCGGTGGCATCCTTGAACACGAACGTGTCGGCACCGCCGCGGCCATAGAGAAGGTCACGGCCGTCACCGCCGTAGATCTCGGTGTCGCCGGCATTGCCGTAGATCTGGTTGTTGCCGGCATTGCCGTTGGCGATGAGATCCGCGGTTCCACTGAGAACCATCTTGTCGGTGTTGGCTTCCATCGTGTGGCTGACGGTCGAGCGGATCGTGTCGAAGCCTTCGCCCGGCTGCTCGGTGGCGCGATCCCCGGCATTGTCGATGACGTAGGTGTCGTTGCCGGTGCCCCCGCGCATCGTGTCGGCGCCGCTGCCTCCGAGCAGGGTGTCGTTGCCGCCATGGCCCGTCATGACGTCGTCGCCAGCACCGCCGCTCAGACGGTTGCTGCCGTTGTTGCCGGTGATGTCGTTGTCGAGGTCGTTGCCGAAACCTCTCAGGTTGCGAGCCCCCGTCAGGACGAGGTTCTCGACATTGGCTGAGAGGCCGTAGGTCACGGAGGCATAAACCGTGTCGTTGCCCTCGCCCGGAAGTTCCACGATCTTATCGCCGACCCTGTCGACGAAGTAGGTGTCGTCGCCGAGACCGCCATGCATCGTGTCGTTGCCGGTTCCGCCGTCGAGAATGTCGGCTCCGCCCTTGCCGAATAGGGTGTCGTTGCCGCCGCCACCATTGAGCACGTTGTCCCCGCCGGTGCCGAAGATGGCGTTGTTCAGAGTGTTGCCCGTCCCGTCGAGATCCCCGGCTCCCGTCAGTACGAGCCGCTCCACATTGGCCCCTAGGGTGTAGTCGATCGAGGCGCGCACGGTATCGGTGCCGTCGCCAGCCAGTTCTATGACTCGATCGCCGGCATCGTCGACCACGTAGGTGTCGCTGCCGGTGCCCCCGCGCATCGTGTCCGCGCCGGTGCCGCCGATAAGGGTGTCATTGCCCCCGCGTCCGGAGAGCGTGTCTTCGCCGGCGCCCCCATCGAGGCGGTTGGCACTGTCATTGCCGGTCAGGCCGTCGGCGCCGTTGGTTCCCGTGGCGTCGATGGCACCGGTTCCGATCAGGATGACGTTCTCCACGTTGGCGCCGAGGCTGTAGGTCACCGAGGAGCGGACGGTGTCGTTGCCCTCGTTGGCGGCCTCAATGACCTGATCGCCCGTGGAATCCACGACGTAGACGTCGTCACCGGCCCCGCCGCGCATGATGTCGTCGCCGGTGCCACCTATGAGGAC
Organism: Methylobacterium sp. CM6241; assembly: GCF_054817845.1. Taxonomy (NCBI): domain Bacteria; kingdom Pseudomonadati; phylum Pseudomonadota; class Alphaproteobacteria; order Hyphomicrobiales; family Methylobacteriaceae; genus Methylobacterium; species Methylobacterium sp. CM6241. The sequence continues at coordinate 777,334 of NZ_CM139246.1, read as the reverse complement.
GTCGTCGCCGCCGCGTGCGGTGAGGCGGTCGTTGCCGCCTGCGCCATCGAGACGGTTGTCCCCGCCATTGCCGACGATGCTGTTGTCGAGGGTGTTGCCCGTCCCGTCGATGGACCCGGTGCCCGTGAGAACGAGGTTCTCGACGTTGTCGGGAAGGGTGTAGGTCACCGAGGAGCGAACGGTGTCCTCGCCTTCGTCGGCATCCTCCACGACGGTGTCGCCGGCCGAATCGACAATGTAGGTGTCGTCGCCGGCGCCGCCGATCATGGTGTCGTTGCCGGCGCCGCCGTCGAGGGTATCCCCACCGATGCCGCCGCGCAGCGTGTCGTCGCCGTCGCCGCCCGTCTGGGTGCCACCAGCATCGATGACGATGTCGATGAGATCGGGCGTGGCGTCGAGGTTGAGCCCGACCAGGGAGACGGTCTCGTCCAGGGTTCCGAGGAGGAGATCCACGGTGCCGCCCACGAGATCCGTGGCGAGGTCTACAACGTTCGCAAGAACGCCGGGGCTGGTTTCCGTCCCGAGGTCGACCGGCTGGAATGGCAGGTCGAGCGTCGCCAGGACCGTATCGCCGAGCTTCACTTCGACGCCGTCATAGCCGCCGCTGGCCGAGACCGTCCCCGTAGCGAGGCCCGTCGAGGCTTCGATCTCCCAATTGCCGGTGTAGTTGTAGGTAAGGCCGTTCGCTTCGACGGTGAGAACCTCGAACGTATCCGTTCGGCTGCCGCCGAGGAGGAGGTCTCCGACACTGCCGACCAGACCCGTGAACGTGACGCTATCGGCATCGCCGAGATTGGGCAGGAAGAAATCACGAACATCGAAGCCGGCATTGGTGAGGATCGATACGGTTGCCATAATATTCTCCAACCCCAGGGACTGTAACCAACTGGTCAGTTTGAAGCCCATGCTAGATCGATTGGCATGGGCAGGCTTGTCGCTTGCGCAGATAAGCTTCACCTGCCCCGATACTGTTCCGCGAAAACTCCGATCTCCCAAATGATAGCCGACATTGGTAGGATAGGATACTTAATGGAATGTTTAATCAGTAATGATGAATGTGAAGAATTAGATGGAAAAGTCGCGAATTGATGCGGCGCAATATCAAATAGATGCATAGCGATAAAATATTGTATCGGCCTGTGTATTCGAGCTAATCAAAGCGTGGGCATGCTGCGTGTGAGCTCTTGGAGAGACCAATTTGGATCGTTCTATGGCCGAGATGGGCGTTTGACGCTCAGTCCCGACTTGAATCATGGCCGTGATCACATGTATGAGGGGCGTTATCGAAGAGTCTCACACCACGTCGCGGTGAGCCCGTTTCCTGCCACGCACGGCATCGACAACCCGTATGGGGCCATGCCGGGAAGGCTGGTCTCGGCGAGCATTGTCGCCGCCCTGCCGCGTTGCGTACCCTTTTTCAGAAGATCGGTTTCGTCGCGGACCGCCAAACCCGTGGGCAACCGTCCCTCGATGGGCGCATCGGCAGCCGACTGAAGAGCCGGAGCCAAGCTCAGCCAGTCCGCCTCCCGACAGAAGCTGGCTTTCGCCCGATGGCATCATGCGAAGCGCCGCAGTCATCGTCGGCTCCGTGGCATCGTCTCTCAACACCGACACGACCACTTGGAATCAGCAGACTGTCATTGGTGACAACCTGCATTGGCGCGGTGCCACAAAAGAGCAGGTCGGCACGGCCGTTCTTGGCTGGATCGCCTGCAAGGAAACCGGATCTTTACTCGAGTAGAGCCCCTATGATCGACGATGAAGACGCCGTGCCCGACCCCCAAGCGGAGATCGCGCCCCCACTGGTGACGACGACCATCATTCCAGTGCGCAAGGCGTGGCGAAGGCGGCAGCATAGATGTGGAGCGAGCCGAAGTCACAACCAACGAAGGCGTCGAGGTGAGCCGCACGATCCGATTAGAGCTCCAATGCGTCGGGCTCGACGTGGCCCGTGGACGTTCGGGAAATCTGCCGGGCGTGGTGGAAGCTCTACGAGGCGCAGTCTGGCCAAGAAGCTGACACGCGCCCCATTCGGACCCTAAGGCCGGTGGAGGCATCTCGCCGCCGACAGCATCAGAACCGCATAGGCGCTCGCCGCACCTTCGACGCTGTCAGAGCCTCAGGCCAGTAGCCGGCCCATTCGATGACGGCGAGGGTCAGGCCAACGGCAATCACGACGAGCGCAATGATGGCCTCTGTCCGGGTCCAGCGTCGTCGCGTCCACCGGCTCAGGATGATCGTCAATCGTAGAAACTGATCCATCCGGACAGTTTATCACTTCCGTGCGTCTGGGTCGCCGCTCGGCATATCCCAGTCGAGGTAAGCTGCACGGGGGGGACGACGCCTATCGTGAAGCCGGGCGGAAAGCTCATCATCCGGCCGACGATCCGGTATACGCGGGATTGTCGTGGGCATATCGACGGCGTCCTCTACGACGCTCACGCGCATCGAAAATGGCTGTCCGACGTCGGCTACGAGCGCCCGACTCGCGGTCTGGGCGAGCCCATAGTGATGTTCGTCGAGGATGTGCCGAGCTACTTCGAGGCGGGGACGCCAGCTACCGCACGGTGCCGGTTTATGTCTGCAACCTTGACCACCGGTACCTCTGGCCGCTGACACGGGATGAGACCGTAATCCGTTTCAAGGTCAAAGGGGTGCCGTTTTGATGACTGAAGACAGCGAGTTGACGCTATCGTTTGCAAATAATAACACTCGTCTTGTTGATTTATTCTGTAAAATCCATTCCTAGTGCATGAATTATCAGCCTGGCTCCTTTGGTGATTGATGGCAGGGATTGTGCAATATTTTGCGTCCGCAGTCGCGGAAATGAAATTTCTTTCATTATTTGCATGGGCGGCAACCCCGAGCTATATGAAGGATCTAATTAAAGCCTGCAGCAAAAGAACGATCGCTGAGGAAGCACTGGAATCAAAGCAAAATAGTAAGGCCTTATCTGTTGCGGTTTGCTCGTAGCTACAGGAGGCATGTTCTTGGCCGTCGGAAGCAGATCGATGTCGGGTCATCGAAAGCCGGACCCATGGGAGGGACGCTCACGCCTGCCCTCCCCAACATAGGAAAGAGACAGGCCCGAGCGATCCGGTAATCTATGATCTATACCCTATCTGAAACTTAAGCTGCCCGGCTCAGGCCATGGCGGCTTTCTCGTGTGTGCATCGCGCATCACCAAGGATTGCGAACTATTCGCGCTTGCGGCATTGCGGGGCGACGCGATGACGAACAGGATCACGGTTTCGATGGCAACAGATGGAACTCTCAGTGTTCTCACCAAAAATCGGGACCGCCACGTCACGCGCAAGGTGACTGAGTTTCACCACATGGAGCGCTGGACGGAGCTGCTCGCTGCTGCAAAGAAAAGCAGATCCGCTGATGGGCGCCTTCGATCGCTGATCTATGAATATCATGCTGCGATCCGGCTCGATAATCCCGAAGAAATCGAGCGCTGCAAAAAATTACTCGCCGAAATCAAGGATGCGGAACAACTTATCAAGTATTCGGCGTCGCTGGTGAAATGGAAGCTGCCTGTTCAAGCTGCTGAAATACTCGCGAGCTTGCCGTGGGGATTTCAGTCCAGCGTGGCAACGAAGCTAGCTAGGCGTATTCAGGCATCGTCGCGAGACAAGCTGGTTCGTCGGAAGGTGCGGCGCTTTATCGTTGGCGCCTCGACAGATGACAGCGCTACGAGTGTGATCCATCGTTACCCGAATGATCTCGGTGATGTAGTCATTCCCGGGTCACGAATTGAGGTCGTTCGCGGCTCTGGCGTCGATCCGAAGATTGAAGCCCTCGCAAACTCATTGGTCGCGCGATCTGCCGCAGTGCTGAGGGCTAACAAGTTTCCTTTCGTAAAAGAATATAAAAATGTTAGGGTCACCAAGCTTGGGCAGATTTCACCTGCAAACGGCGAGCTGGGTGATGCGAATGACAGCTCTTTAAATTTATCTGACTCATCCTCCGTCCCGGTTTTCGATGAAGCATTTATTTGCGCCGGGAAGCACAAAGGCTATTTTGAGTGGATCGTCAGACGGCTCAGCTCTTTGAGTTGGTATCTTGAGCCAGGAACGCCTAAATGTCCGATACTATTGCGCAAAGAGCATTGGAACCTGGCGGTTGACGCTCTTGGCGCCCTTTGTGTTCCGAAGGAGAGAATGGTCGTCATCGACGGACCGGTCTTATGCCGTCGTCTTTACGACGCTCACGTCCCAATGTCGACGTTGATACGTAAACCCGCGTTTGAGCGAGCATATGGTGATTTGATCAGAGCGGCTGAGCGACTGAATACGCCTCCAATGCCTAGCCGTTTTTACATTTCTCGCCGCGACTCCGCCCGTCGCTCCATAGCCGACGAGGCAGCATTTGAGAAAGAGATGATCGCTCGCGGAATCGCTCCATTGGTACTAAGCGAACTCGGCTTGCTCGAAAAGATCAATCTGTTCCGCAATGCGGAATTAGCCATCGGCGCACATGGCGCTGGTTTCTCGCATCTCGTCTTCGCCAAGCCCGGCATGCGGGTCATCGAGATCACGCCCACGTCCTTAACGGAATCGAAAATGCTAGGAGTGCAGACGTGTTTCACGCGCCTGTCGGCGATGTATGGCCATCATCATACGTTTATGCTGCAAGGCATGGACCCGGTAACGTCCGAGTGGTCGCCGGATATCGCAGATATCGATAGGGTGCTGGCCGCTGGTTGATGGCTCTACGCACGATTTGGGTTCAAACATATTCCGAGGGGTGACTACGAAAGCCATTATCCTGGCAGGCGGGCTCGGTACCCGTCTCAGTGAAGAAACTTCGGTAGAGCCCAAGCCCATGGTGGAAATCGGCGGCCGGCCGATCCTCTGGCACGTCATGAAGATCTACGCCGCCCATGGCGTAAACGATTTCGTGATCTGCTGTGGCTATAAAAGCTACGTCATCAAGGAATACTTTGCGAACTATGCGCTTCATAATTCCGACATGACGATTGATCTCTCGAGCGACGGGATGGTGTTCCATCGTCGCTGGGCCGAGCCCTGGCGCGTAACGCTGGTCGATACCGGCGAGGAATCGATGACCGGCGGCCGACTGCTGCGGACCGCGGACCACGTCCGTGACGAGAAGGAATTCTTCTTCACCTAAGGCGATGGGCTGGGCGATGTGGACATCACCGCGAGCCTCGCCTTCCATCGGGAGCATGGCCGGCGAGCCACCCTGACGGCGGCGTACCCACCGGGTCGGTTCGGCGCCCTGGGCATCCACGACAAGGTCGTCACGAATTTCGAGGAGAAGCCCAAGGGCGATGGATCGATGATCAACGGCGGCTTCTTCGTGCTCTCGCCGAAGGTCATCGAGCGCATCACCGACGATTTCACCGTCTGGGAACACGAGCCGCTGCGCGGTCTCGCCAGCGACGGCCAATTGATGGCGTACGAGCATCGCGGCTTCTGGCAGCCGATGGATACGCTGCGGGACAAGCACTTGCTCCAAAGCTTATGGGCGTCCGGCAAGGCTCCGTGGAAGGTATGGGCATGAGCGCCGCAGCCGAGCGTGGGGGAGCCGCGTGGTGGCGCGGCAAGCGCGTCTTCGTGACCGGCCATACCGGCTTCAAGGGGGCATGGCTGTCGTTGTGGCTTACCCGTTGGGGTGCGGAGGTCACTGGCCTGTCCCTGGCACCGCCGACGCAGCCGAGCCTCTTCGAGGAGGCCGAGATAGCCAAGCGGATGACCTCCCATATCGGCGACATCCGTGATGCCGATCTCGTCCGGCGCCTGATTGTTGAGGCACAGCCGGAGATCGTGCTGCATCTCGCGGCACAGCCTCTCGTGCGCCTGTCCTATCGTGAGCCGGCGGAAACCTACGCCACCAACGTCATGGGGACGATCCACGTTCTGGAAGCCGTCCGCGCCACGCCGTCGGTGAAGGCGGTCGTCTCTGTCACCAGCGACAAATGCTACGAGAACCGCGAATGGCCCTGGGGCTATCGTGAGAACGACCCGATGGGCGGGCACGACCCCTACAGCAGCAGCAAGGGCGCGTGCGAAATCGTCATCGCGTCATGGCGCAAGTCGTTCTTCTCCGCCCCGGATTCGGCGCGGGTCGCATCGGTGCGGGCGGGCAACGTCATCGGCGGCGGGGACTGGGCGGAGGACCGCCTAGTTCCGGACATCCTGCGGGCCTTCGAGGCCGACCAGCCCGTCGTGATCCGCAATCCGGGGGCGACCCGGCCGTGGCAGCACGTGCTCGAACCGATCGGCGCCTATCTCCGCATTGCAGAGCATCTGTACGAGGACGGCCATGACTGGGCCGAGGGCTGGAATTTCGCCTGTGACGGGGACGACATTCGCCCGGTCGGCTATATCGTCGACCGCATGGTGAAACTGTATGGCGGCACCGCGCGCTGGGAATTGGACAAGGACGGGCATGTCCATGAGGCGCATGCCCTGTCGCTGGACTGCTCCAAGGCACGCCAGCGGCTCGGCTGGCGGCCGACATGGCGGCTGGACCGGACGCTGGAGCGGATCGTCGAATGGTCGCAGCGGCGGCTCGCCGGCGAGCAGGTCGGTGCTTTGAGCGAAGCGGAGATCGACCTGTTCCTGGCCGACATGGCCGCACGCCAATAGAGTGATGTGGCCTGATGTGGACTGGGTGAGGAGGCCGGAACGGTGAGGGTCGCAATAACCGGAGCGTCCGGCTTCCTGGGCAAGAGAGTTACCGCCGCGCTCGTCGCACGGGGCGACGAGGTCACATGCCTCTCCCGTCCTTCGTCGGAGGTGGAATCTGGCGGAGCATCCGTCCTTCGCTTCTCGAATGCGGAGGAAGCGGGCCGCCATGCGGCTTCGCTTGCACCCGCCGTGCTGATTCATCTCGCGGCTGCTCAGGGGCGGCGAGGCGAAAGCCCAGCGACAATGGTGGATGGCAACGTGACCCTGAGTGCCGCGTTATTCGGAGCGATGCGGGACGGAACGCTGTTCATCAACACCGCGACGACGCTTCCGCCAGACGTGAACCTTTACGCCCTGACCAAGTACCAGTTCGTCGCTCTTGCCCGCCTTCTCGTTTCGCAGGGACGAACCGGCGTCCATATGGCGAATGCAGAAGTCCAGATGATCTACGGGCCGGGAGACGATCCGGATAAGTTCGTGCCCGGCCTCGCGCGGCAACTGATCGCGAATGTAAAGCCGCTCTTGACCACGCCGGCCACCCAGCGGCGTGATTTCATCCATGTGGACGATGCCGTCGCGGCAATCCTGACACTCGTCGATTCCCGTGCGCAGCTTCCGGCTTAGCAGGATGTGCCGATCGGGTCCGGCGTGGCGGTGCCGCTCGGCGATTTCATCGAGCGTGCCATCCTCGCGAGCGGCTACGGCCAACCATGGCAGAAGTCGCTGCCGCCACGGGCGGGAGAACCGCCAGAAATGGTAGCCGACGTCTCGGTCCTGAGACACCTTGGCTGGAAAGCTCGTGTGACCCTCGATGCCGGCATCGCCCAGTTGCTCGACGATGCGCGCGACCGCGCGAGCGCCATCGCCTGAAGGGCATCACGACATGGCCGGCTCCTGATCCGGGCCCGGCGGCGCGACACTGAGATACCGGCAACCAAGCGAGGAGTTCGGCGTTCTTGCTCGAGAACTCCGCCTCGGTTTGCACGCCCTTTCGGTGAGGGCCGCCTCACGCCGCGGCGATTTTTTTGGTGCCGATGCCCTTACTTGCCCGCGCGAGCCACGGCCCCATCATTGAAGCTGGCATGGTCGAGCGCACTTTTGATGAGCGCGCCGTCGACGGTCCAGTTGGACAACGTCGGGGTAGATGTTTGGTTCCGGCATTTGGTGAGGCTGGTTTTGACCTACCCCCATTCGGTAGCCCAGGTTCGAAGTTAGTGTATCGTCGGTCGCGTGACGATGGCAGGGCGAGCGAGCGGCGGTGAGCCGTTCGGTTCCGTTGGCCAGATGATGACCTCGGGCGCAGGCGGCTGGTAGCGGAGCGACGAGTGCGGTCGGATGCTGTTGTAGTGATGGGGCGGACGCCCCCCGACGGCATCGACGTGCCAGACTGGTGGTGTTGTGAACCACCCGAGGGAGGCGTCCGTGACAGAGGTTAGCATCATCGGCCTGGATCTGGCCAAGAACGTCTTCCAGGCGTACGGCGCGAACGCTGCCGGTGCGCCGATCTTCCGCAAGAAGCTGCAGTGAGCAGGTGCTGGCCTTCTTTGCGGCCCAACCACCCTGCCTCGTGGCGATGGAGGCCTGCCCCGGCGCGCATCACTGGGGCCACGAGATCGGCAAGCTCGGCCACACGGTCAGGCTGATCGCGCCTGCCTACGTGAAGCCCTTCGTCAAGCGCCAGAAGAACGACGCGGCCGATGCCGAGGCGATCTGCGAAGCTGCGCAGCGTCCGACCATGCGCTTCGTTGCCGTGAAGAGCGAAGCCAAGCAGGCCTCCGCGGTGATCTTCCGGACCCGCGACGTGCTGGTCGGCCAGCGCACCCAGCTCATCAACGCGATCCGCGGCCATCTTGCCGAGTACGGCCTGATCGCGGCGCAGGGGCCCGCCCATATCGAGCGGTTGATCGCGCAGATCGAGGATCCCGCTTCGGACATTCCTCCAGCCGCCCGCGCCAGCCTCGCCGTTCTCGTCTGTGCGCTCCGCCATCTGCAGGAGCAGACCGCAACCCTGGATGCTGAGATCGCCACGCGCGCGAAGGCCGACGATACGGCACGGCGGCTGATGAGCGTGCCGGGCATCGGCCCGCTGATCGCCACTGCCATCGAGGCCCTGGCCCCGCCCGTTGAGACGTTTCGTTCGGGCCGCGACTTCGCCGCCTGGGTCGGGCTGACACCGGTGCAGCGCTCGACCGGCGGCAAAGAGCGCCTGGGTCGCACCTCGCGCATGGGCGAGCGGACGCTGAGACGCCTGCTCATCATCGCGGCCAGCGCGGTGGTACGCTGGGCCAAGCGCAAGGGCGTGCCGGCCGACTCATGGCTCGGCCAAATGCTCGCTCGCAAGCCGCCGATGCTGGCCATCGTAGCTGTGGCGAACAAGAACGCGCGCATCGCGTGGGCCCTTCTGACGAAGGGTGGGATCTACCGAGCTCCGGCCGTCACCGCGTAGGCGGGGCGGACGCGAGGCTGTCGGAGGGCGTGAGGAGGTCGACGGACAGGTATGGCGCAACGTCGGTGAGACGGAGTTGGGAGAACCAGGCGCACGGGGAGCGCTTCGAGCGCGCTGTAGTGATGTGGTCCCGACTCTCGCACTCCCATACGGGCCCGCGGCATGTGACCCGCCGCATCAGAGGCCGGACACATGGCAGCACCCGATCACGCACCGCACCCGTCCAGAGATTTTGCTTGCACCCGAAGGGGCGTCCACACATGAAGGGTCGTGGACGATGTGCAACCTCTGCAGTCTCATCACCTCGCAGGCGGACATCCGTGAGGCATTCGGCGCTGCGGAGGATCGCGCCGGCAACCTTCCAAGCTTGTCCGGCATCTTCCCCGACCAGATGGCGCCCATCGTGCGGATCGAAGATGGCAGGCGGGCCCTCGAGATGTTTCGGTGGGGCATCCCGGGTCCGAAGCAGTACGGGGAGCACCCGGTCACGAACGTCCGGAACGTGAGAAGTCCGCATTGGCGGCCCTGGCTCAAGCCGGAATACCGCTGCCTCGTCCCGGTCTCCTCCTTCAGCGAATACGCGGACACCAAGCCGAAGAAGACGCCCACGTGGTTCGCTCTCGATGACGACCGGCCGCTCTTCGCCTTCGCCGGCATCTGGCGTCCCTGGACCGGCGTGCGCGGCACCAAGGCCGAGAACCCCGATAGGGAGGAGGCCGAGCACCGGCTGTTCTCGTTCCTCACCTGCGATGCGAATGGGATAGTTGGCCCGGTCCACCCAAAGGCCATGCCGGTCCTGCTGACGACGCCGGAGGAATGGCGGACATGGCTCGAGGCGCCGACCGAGATCGCCCTTGAGCTACAGCGCCCGCTGCCCGACGCCATGATGAAGATCGTTACTGCCGGTGCGCGAAAAGATCCTGCGGAATGAGCATTGTAGCGGGGATCGGTTGGTGGATCGGCACGAACGGCGCCATTGCTGCCTACTGCGCGTAGGAAAGCCAGAACCGGTCCGCGATCGCCGCCTCCATGCCAGAAATGGCTGCGTTGAAGCACACAAACAAAAAAAATTATCTCGAACACTTAGCACAGCTCACGCCTTCGGGCTAAGGCCCATGAGGCCGTGGGCAGCCGGATCGATATTGCACACCTGGCTGGCAAGGTCCGTTTCGGGTCTTCGCAGTCATTGTTGCGGTGGACGAAGCGTTCGAACCTATCGAGGCGAGCGAGGCTCTATCCAGGATTGTCGGCCTGGATTGGCGCCTCTATAACCCTACCATCCGCAAAGAGGGGATACGTAAAGTCGCGACTGGGTTGCCTCGCGTCGGCACGTCTTCCGGAAGACCGGCGTCGGGCACGAGAGGCGCGGAGGGACACGTCACATGTTGCGCATACGACCCACTGTTCCGCCCTCGCCCCAAAAACTCAAACGTCTAGCCAAAGAAGCAGACGAGCTCGGCCAGAACGAATTGGCCATTCAATATCTGAAAGAGCTATATTCCATTAATAGCGACAACGAAGAAGTAAATATAAAATATATCCGTGTTCTTATAAAAAATAAAGACACGTCTACTGCCGAAGATATTGCCGAAAAATATTATCAACTCGGATCGCCAAGCGCGAAGATTGTACAAATGTATGCCTTACTGGATTATAATACTTATACTATTCCATCATGTCTCGATCTCGTCGAGCGCAAGCTCAAAATTTTTCCTGACCATTGCGCTATTCATGCAAGAGCGTCGGTTGCGTATTGTTGGCATGGCGATATCGAGCGTGCCAAGCGCCATGCGAGAAAAGCGATGGCTCTTTCGGACAATGAGACCGTGGCGGAGACGATCCGCAGGTGCCTCGCCAAGCGGATCTATAATTTCGGTCATGAGGACACAGCCGACTGGATCTGCCGGATCGGACGGGTCGGTCGATCCGTCGACCACGAAATTTTGTACGATCGGCTTCTGATCAGAACCGGGAATGCCGCGGACAATCCGACAACCTATCGCCTCTTTAAGAAGCTGCTCGCGATAGATAACTTTGCTCAGCGCGCAGACCTGATCGAAGACTATGTCGACTTCACATGGCGGTTGGACGGCCCGTCGATCGCCTTGGTCGAGATGATCGATGAGCATGTTGCCCGGCATCCGGCGGATATCCAAGATAGCCTCCTGTTGATGAGGATCTCGCTCCTCGTTCAACTCGGCTTGGACGACAGGGCTCTGGTGACGCTCGACGAGCGGCCGGCGCTGAAATCCAAGTTTCGTGGCTGCCTGTCGGTTGCCAAACTCATCCAGAGCCATCGCCTTGCGGTACCGCCTGAAGCCGCGGCCGATGTCGAAGCATATGCCGATCTCTACGGCCAACTCGCGCGCAGCGAGGCGGTTTTGAGAGAGCGTCTTTCCGACGAGTGTCGGTCGATCGCGGTCGTCGGTAATTCCAGCTGCGAAATCGGCCGTAACAACGGTCAGCGGATCGATGCCCATGACGACGTCGTTCGGTTCAACAGATTCGATACCGATCCTCCCTACGATGTCGATTATGGTCGGAAGACCACGATTCTCGTCCGTCACGGTGCCGACAAGACGGATTTCGAACTCAGGGACGACGGTGCCTCCCTGGTCATCATTTCCTCGGGGAGCATCCTCTATCGAGGACGCGCATGGCGGGCTGCCAAGCGGTTGCATGACGACGGCCGCACCCTCTGCGTTTTTCCGCAGCGATTTCACACCGAACTGTCTGGCCTGATCAAGGGCAGCCCGAGCTCGGGCATTTCATTCATCTACCTCCTCAACCAGCTTCGACCGAAGTTGAGGCGAGAAGATTTCTTTGGGTTCTCGTTCACCGACCAGATCGAATCCAGCCAATGTTCGGCCCATTACTTTGAGAAGGCCAAACCCTCCTTCGTCCATCAATGGAAAAACGAACGCGACCTTTTCGATAGTTTGTTCGACAATGAGGCCGGCCGGTGATGAAAGCGAGACTCCTGGGGGACCACTCGGCGTATCACTCCGGTTCGGAGGCTGCTTTCCTCACCCTGAAGCGAACCGTGAGCGTGAGCCACGAAATCACCGAAAAAGACGATTACGATATCCTATTCGTCAATGGCGAAGGGTCAATGCATCACAACTGCAAAGACTACGTCGAGAAAATGACCGCGTTGAAGACCGCTCTCGACGACGGGCGGAAAGCCGCCCTCGTCAACACGGTCTGGCAGGAAAATGGCAGTACCTTCGATGCAACACTGAGGCGCCTTCACGAAGTCGTCGTTCGAGAGCCGAAGAGTCAAGCTGACCTTCTCGGCAGGCATCAGGTCTCGTCGCGCGTCCATCTCGACCTCTCCTACTATGCGGAGATCGACGAGGACGCGCCTGTTACAGACTGGTCCAAGCAAATCGTCGTCAGTGACTTTCATCATCGCGAGCAGGATTTCTGGTATCGCATCACGCGCGGCCCCTTGGCCCAGAGAACTTACTTCGACATGCGGGACCATAGCTGGTCGTCTCTGGTAAGGTCCCTCAGAACCTGTCGTCTCGTCGTGACGGGACGACACCACGCGGTCTATGCCGCCTGCGTGGCGCGTCGACCCTTCGTCGCCATGACCGGCAATACGCACAAGATCGAGGGCCTGATCGCGGCATCGGGCTTTCCGATCCCGGTGGTCACATCCATCCGTGAAGCGAGCAAGACGCTGCATTGGGCGCTCGAGAACCGGGGAATGTTCACCGAATTCTTCCACTGGATGGACGAATATCCGCGCTGGGCGCCATAGAGAAATCCGCGACCGGATCGCCGGCCGGGATTGGGCAGGCCATATACGGTTTCGCGCCCGTCTGGTGCGATCCCGGCATCCGGCGGGTCCGACGTTTCGGCAATGGGTTGGGACAAGAGTGAAACATGCCGATTCTCCACTTTTGCGGCGATAGTCACCTCCTGCCGGTCAAGTACGGTTTCAAACGGGGACTGTTCGCTCCGTTCGACTGTCGCTTCGAGGCCGTCGGCGGCGCGACGGCGGTGGGACTGCGTCATCCCACGTCGAAGAAGCAGGCCCTTGTCCGATACCGGTCCTGCCTGCTGCCCTTCGACCCGGAGGTCATTCCGATCTTTCAGCTCGGCGAAGTGGATTGCGGCTTCGTCGCCTGGGTACGATCTCAGCGCTATGGCGAAAGCGTGCCGGACCAAATCACGCAGGCCCTCGATGCCTATCGAGGGTTTCTCTGCGAGATCAAGGCTGCCGGCTACGACAACCTGATCGTCACAAGCGCAACACCTCCAACCCTGCGCGATGGAGAACTGGACGGAGACGTAGCGCACCTGCGCCGCGAGGTTCAGGCGACCTACCGCGAACGCAGCGATCTGACACACGACTATAACCGACGCCTTGCTGCCATCTGCCAAAGCGAGGGTTTCACCTTCGTCAATCTAACGCCCGATTTCACCGACCCCCAAACCGGCCTTCTAAATGAGACGTTCCGGAACACCGATCCCTTGGATCACCATCTTCAGAACGACGTCGCATCGAAGGTCTGGGCCCGACGAATTCTCAAGGTAGTCCGCCACGCCGAACCGGATGCCGTCGAAGCGCCGGCCCCGGATCTACCAAGCGTGATCGAGCAATCCGGCGGCTCGGGCAGCCCGTCGACGCCGTGCCGGATCGAGAAGCTCGGTGTCTTGGGCTTCAGCTATGCGAATGCCGAAAAGTCGGCGCACAAGCTCGCCGAGGAGCACTTCTACACGATCAACCTCGGCGATAGCGCGCAGACTATCGCCATGCGGCAGTTGCTCGACGGACTTGGTGTCGACGCTGCGCAGGTCGAAACCATCGACCGGGATACGTTGCCGACCTATTCAGGCGCGCCCGTCGCCCTCTTGATGAATGGGGTGTTCTTCGACCGCAACTTTCCGGTCTCCGACAAAATCACCCCGATCTTCGTGGGCTTCTGCACGAAGAGCGCCGATGCGGTGCGGAGAAATCGCGACTGGTTCAAACAATTCGAACCCATCGGGTGCCGCGACATCCATACGACCACGCTTCTGAAAGCGGAGGGGATTGTGGCCTATGTCACCGGATGCGTGACGGCAACGTTCCCCCGACGCACCAAACTACCCCGCCGTGGGCGCGTCTTCGTCGTTCACGGGCTACAGGCGGGACAGCTTCCCTCAGCCGTCTTAAAACACGTTCCGGGCGACCTGTTGGACAAGGCCGAGTTCATCTTTCATAGGCTCCCGGTGAACGAACTTCCACTGTCCTCGGAATCCCGATCATGGATCGAGCACTACGAGCAGCATCTTCTCGACCGCTATCGCAACGAAGCCAGTTTTGTCATCACCCCGTTGCTCCACGTGGCGTCACCCTGTCTTGCTATGGGTGTGCCGGTGGTGGTCGTGCGAAAGAATCTCGATACGCGCTTTGGATTCTTACAGACGCTTATACGCGTCCATACGCCCGAAGATCTGGATCAGATCGACTGGCACCCGAATGCCATCGACATTCGTGAGACCGCCCGCGCGTTTAATGAGGACGTAGAACGTCGGATTGCAGCGTTCCGGGTGTGAGCCAAGGTTGAAATGCTCGCCGGACGGCGGCCATCTGCCGGGATCAATCATCTCCGCTCCCGCCACAGCCTTGATGGCGCTTGCCAACGGTCGTGATTGCGGTGCTTAAGCTTCGACGGTCTTGAGAATGGTGTCGAAGGGGCTACTGCCTTTGCGGTGTGCAGTATCGACACGGTTCGGATAGGCCGGGAATCGCATACCCTCGTGGCTCGGAACCGAATGCCGGCACCTCCCCCGTTCTCGGGGATGAACTCCAGGTCGGTCCTCACCGGTTGCCCTCGGCCGGCGCAGCCAGTCGCACACCAGGCCGCCCGTGGTTCAAGAACTCGACGCCTGCCGCTTCGAGAGTTACCTGTACCTTGCGCATGATATCGACCCCGCTGGTCAGCGTGCTGCCGGCACCAGAGGTGTTCGTGCCAGCGTTCTCCGCTTGGCCAGCTGCGCTCGCCCGACCAGCTCCGCCGGCCAAGCTACCTGTGGTGGAGCGGCCTGACCTTGACCCAGCAAAGTGGTCCGCGCTGAGCGCAAGTTTTTCGGGCATCTTGAACCCTGAAGGAGGGAGGATGCCATGCCTCGCAAACGCTTCACGAACGAACAGATCGCCTTTGCCCTGCGACAGGCGGAGAATGGCGGCACGGTGGGCGAGGTCTGCCGGAAGATGGGTGTATCCGAGTCGACGTTTTACCGTTGGAAGAAGCAGTTCGTCGGCATGGGCGTGCCTGAGATTCGGCGGTTGAAGCAGCTGGAGGACGAGAATGGTAAACTCAAGCGGTTGGTCGCAGACCTGACGCTGGACCGCTCGATGCTGCAGGACGTGCTCAAGCGACCCGAAGGGCAGCGTCAGCAAAAGTGGTGAGGCCCGCCGTTCGCCGTGAGATCGCCGGTCACCTGCAGGTGGCCTACGACATCAGCCAGCGTCGGGCCTGTCTGGCCACCGGCTTCGGCCGTTCGTCCCAGCGCTATACCAAGCGCTCTGATCCGCAGGTCGCGCTGCGGATGCGACTGAAGGAGCTGGCTGCCGCACGGGTCCGCTACGGTTACCGGCGGCTGCACATCCTGTTGCGACGGGAGGGCTGGAAGGTGAACCACAAGCGCACTTACCGGATCTACCGCGACGAGGGACTGTCGATCAGGTCCAAGCTGCCCAAGCGCAAGCGGGCCTGGCGATATCGCCAAGGGCGACCAGCGATCGGTGGGCCCAACGAGGTCTGGGCGATGGACTTCGTATCCGACCGCATCTTCGACGGGCGTCCGTTCCGGATCCTGACGGTCGTCGATTGCCACACGCGAGAGGCGCTCTCACTCACGCCGAGAGCCAACTTCCGCGCCTTCCAAGTGACCGAGGCTCTCGATGCTTTGGTCCGGCTGAGGGGGCGGCCCAAGAGCCTGCGGGTCGCCAATGGGCCGGAGTTCGCCGGCCGCATGCTCGACCAGTGGGCTTACCTGAACGGGGTCGAGATCGACTTCTCCCGGCCGGGTAAGCCGACCGACAACGCCTACATCGAGTCGTTCAACGGTCGTCTACGGGCGGAGTGCCTGAACGCCTCGTGGTTCCTGTCGCTGGCCGATGCCCGCGAGCGCATCGAGATCTGGAGGTGCCAATACAACGAAGATCGACCCCACACGGCCTTGGGCGGCTTGCCCCCCGAGCCTTCGCCAACCAAGCTGTCACAGCCCGAGAACTTTCATTGGCCGTGGACCACAAAGCGGGTCAACTCCAAAGCCTACCGCGCACTAACTTTACCCTTGGACCACCGCGTGGGGGCCGATCAGAATGACCCGTCATTGCCTTGGATCGCCGCCGCGTACCCCCATGAGACAAGCGACAACGCTGCGTAGATTGAAACCAGGGCTAGCCCGGTTCTGCTGATTCTCATCGCTTAAAACACCGTACTATCGGTGAGACACCTAGCAGGCGCCTGAGCGAACTCGGAGGCTAGAGCGGTGTCCGATCGGCTTGAATCGACCGGGGTTTCGGGGGCGGCGCAGATGTGATTCGATGCGCGGCTTTCCGAGGAGGAGAGCCGGATGCCCTCAGCCCTGTCAGTCGATCTGCGTGAACGGGTCGTGATGGCGATCGAGGCAGGAGCCTCGCGCCGGGAAGCCGCCAGACGGTTCGAGGTTAGTCCGGCTAGCGCCGTGCGCTGGCACGAGGCCTTCATGCGGGAAGGACGCACATGGGCCAAGCCGATGGGCGGCGATCAGCGCTCGCACGCCATCGAGGCCCAGGCTGGCCTGATCCGGCGGACCTATGAGGCCAAACCGGAACTGTTCCTGCGGGAGCTACGCACCCATCTGGCCGAACGCGGCCTGCGGGTCGGGGTCAGCAGCCTGTCCCGCTTCTTCAAGCGCCACGGCATCACGCGTAAAAAAACACCGGCCACGCCGCAGAGCAGGATCGAGAGGACGTGAAGGCCGCGCGCCTGGCCTGGTTCGAGGGCCAGCTCGACCTCGATCCAGACCGGCTCGTGTTCCTGGACGAGACCGCAACCAACACGAAAATGACGCGTCGCTACGGATGGGCGCTGCGTGGCAAGCGCTGCCGGGTGGCCGTGCCGTTCGGTCACTGGAAAACCATCACGGTCACAGCGGGACTGCGGGCCAGCGGCCTGACGGCGACCGCGCTCTTCGACGGCCCCATGACCGGGGTCCGCTTCCGCCGCTATGTCGATGAGACCCTGGCGCCGACTCTGAAGCAGGGTGACACAGTCGTGCTCGACAACCTGCCCGCCCACAAAGTCAGCGGCATCCGCGAACGCATCGAGGCGGCCGGTGCCCGCCTGCTCTACCTGCCGGCCTACTCGCCCGACTTCAATCCGATCGAACTGGCCTTTGCCAAGCTCAAGGCCTGTTTGCGAGCCCAGGGCGCCCGCACGGTTGTGGAACTCTGCGACACCATCAAGCAGGCCTTCAGGCGCTTCACACCGAATGAGTGCCGCAACTACCTCGTGGCCGCAGGCTACGATGCTTTCGATCCAACCTGATCGGATGCCGCTCTAGGTCGGATTGCAGCGCACGAAGATCTTAAAGTCACCACGCCTACGAGCGTCGGGTTGTTCGCCTACCTTTACGAAATCCTCGCCCACGACCCTACCGTTCGGGCATTCGCCCTTCATGGCAGCCAGCGACATCGTATTGCGATCCTGCTGGATGTCGGCATCATACTCGGCCTCGTACACGTTGCGCACGGTCACCGTGTAGTCGTGGGTTGCCGTTGGTGTCCGGTCCACCCGCACCTCGCCACTCCGCGTTATCAGCGACAAGCGCGTGTTGTTGGAGCATCCCGCCACCGCGACGAGACAGAGAGTGACGATCAGCTTCGATTTCATGGGTGCCCGATCCCCGACTGAACGGACCACCTAACCGATGACTGCACGTACAACCAAGATGGATCGCAACCGCAGCCACGATGCGCGGCGACGTGATGTAGCGTGGCGACACTACGCTCTGAACGCTGTGATGGCGGATCGTGTGGTGGTGGCGACGACTGAGCGCGCCGCATCCTCCCCGCCGTCCTAGGTCCACGACCGAGCGCCGCAACCATCATCACCAATCGGCCATCAGTCGAAGCTGCCAGCATCCGTCGGTGGTGCACCTCTGGCCAGGGTGAGTGATCCCTGGCCGCATCGTCCCGCTCCTGCCTCAATACTTAAGACTGAGGCCGGCCGCGCCGACCGCGCACACGCTGTGCCGACGGGAGGGCATCTGGAACGAGGGTTGCGATTACAGGGTTCGGGAAATGGTCGAATGCAGCGCCGGTCGCAGCATCTACGCCAATGCCAATGACGCCGCCGAGCAGCACATTGCCGGCCATTCCTGCAGCGCCGGTCCCCACAACCTTCGTGCGCACAGGAACGACTTCGGGGCGGTAGCCTGGCTTTACGAAGGTGACATCAAACTCGTCCGACCGGTCGACATCCAGGGAGCAGGGTGTTGCAGGGCAGGCGTAGCCCTTGGTGGTGGTCATCGTTGCGCCGGGCGGCTCTGTCTGGAAGGCCATCTTCTCTGATGTACCGCGGGTAATGCTTCCGCACGCGCCGACGCTCGTCGATGCACCACGTCATCCGGTAATCGTAGCCCTGGATGCCCTCGTCCGCCTGCCCTGGCAGATGGTGCGGATACCCCTGGAAGCCGCGCCAGATGTCGCCCTTGGCATTGCGAATGTGGTCGGGTTTCAGGTTGCCGCCGGTCACCATCGAGCCGGCCTGCCACTCGCCATAGGTCAAGCGCGACTCTGAGCGACCGATACCGTAGGGCACACCGGGGGCCATGCCGAGTTCCGCGCTATAGCTGGCGCTGATCATCTGCCGACAGGTGATCGTGTCGCCATTGCTGAGCGTGACGGCCTTGCCCTGCCCGCCATCCTTCGTGATGCCGACGACCTTGATGTCGACGAGGGTCTTGGCGTTACCGATGGCGAGATTGCGAGCATAGACGGCGCTGCTCGGGGTGTATCGCTCGGGAACCCGATGTGAGGCGGGCAATGATCGACGGCGAGGATCGCGCGCATCATGTCAGCGAGCGCGTCGCGTTGGGTCTTGGTCATGGCCGCCTCTTAAGGATGCCGCCCATGCGGCGGGTTGTGGAGCGGGCGTGGCTTGTTCGCCCTAGCGGGCCGTCGTGGCAAAGCGCATCAGCTTCGATGCGTGCCTACGAGGATCCGATGCTGAGACTTCCCACCATGTTCGCGTTGGTCGTGGCCCTGGCGGGCTGCGGCGGGTCAGAGATCCACCGGGTGTCGATCGAGGCCCACGGCGGCATTAAGCTGACACCGACCGCGGGGCCTGGGTACGACCATACCGTTGAGATCAAGAACGGCCTCGACTTCGGGTATGACCCTGATGTGAAGGTTCAACGGGACGACATCGCCCTCAAGACCATCGCTGCGCAGTGCCCAGCAGCCGTCATCGTAAGCGAGGACTCGATTAAGCACGGCGAAGCGCTCACGGGGCGCGCGCGTCTCACCTACTTCATGAGGATGCGCTGCCGTCCCGCGTGATTGGCACCGGCCCAAGGAGTCGAACCCTGATCTGAGGCTTTGGAGACCTGATTGCGCCCAGCGCAGGCCGATAGGTGAAGGGGAAATCTCGTAGGCTTCGCACTTTGAAGCCCGTCATCCAGGGAGCGCGTGCGCTTGGCCTGCATCACATCCGAACTTGTTGCCGAACTCGATCTCTGCCGTGATCGCTACCTGCCGTGCGATGGGCCACTTCCGCCAGCGCTGTATGGGCTGGTAAGCCAGGGATCAACGAGGAGGAGAGTTCCATGAAGAAGCTGATTCTGATGGCCGCTGCCATGGTCGTAATGGGCTCGGCCCCAACGCTGGCAATGGATTGCTGCGGCGGAGCCAAGGGTAAGGCGCCGATGTGCGGCAAAGGCTCGATGGCGATGGGCCATAGCGGGATGAAGGCCAGGAAGGGCAGCTGCTGCTGCGAGGGCATGTCCGGTGGCATCAGTAGGAAGCGTGCCTAGTAGCAGAAGCCCGGAGCTCATTGCCCTTCCTGGATGGCGTCAACGGTTGATCAAACGACGCCTGCTTCCGAAGGACGGATATAGGAAGCGTAGGATCGCCTACCGACCAGGTCAGCCCTTCTTCTTGTAGGCCTGGATCGCGTTCTGGCATCCTGGCGACAGCTTCGACATGTTTTTTTGGAAGCAAGCCTGCGTCTCGGGACCATCCTCAGGGGGCATGCCGGCGCAGAAGGTCGTGAAGTCGCCAGCGCATTGCATCTGTAAAGCGGCCTTGTCCTCAGCGGACATCGGTGCGGCCATCGCGGCACTGGCCGCAGCGGTCGCGAGTATGAGGCTCAACCCAAAACGTCCGATCATGTTCTGCTCCCTCGACCCCAGATGCTGGGGTCGAAGTAAAGAACTCTGACTTGGGCTGAACCGTTGCACCTCCGATGGCCGCCAGCCCTTTGACCACGCGAGACACGGTCAGACCTGCCTTACATGCTAGGCCTCGCGGACGTAAGTTAGCACTTTGCTATTGTTTGATCGATAGCGATCTGCTACATAATCAGCATGCGCCAGATCACCTATACCAAGGAAGCGATCAAGACGCTGAGCCGGACGCCGGCCAACGTCTCCAAGCTGATCCGCGCAAAGGTGAAACAGTACGCCGAGGACCCCAAGTCGCTGGCGAACAACGTCAAGACGCTGCAAGGCCACGAGAACCGCCTGCGTCTTCGCGTTGGAGACTGGCGCGTCCTCTTCAACGAAAACGGCGAGGTCGTCGCCGTTCTGAGGGTTGCTCCGAGAGGGGGAGCTTATGACTAGACGACCTTGGATAGGAGAGACGCCATGAACGCCCAGACCATCGTCACCCCTGCAGGGGAACGCCTCGTGCTCATCCCTGAGGCTGAATATGCCGCCCTTGTCGCTGCAGCCGAGGATGCCGCCGACAACGCTGCATTTGACCGCATTGAGAAGCGTCTCGCCTCTGGTGAGGAGGAGCTAATCCCCTCCGATATCGTAGACCGCCTTCTTGATGGCGAGAACCGTGTCCGCGTTTGGCGCGAGCATCGCGGCATGTCTGCCAAGCAGCTCGCCGAGAAGGCCGGTATCGCAAAGCCGTTCCTCTCTCAGATCGAGACGGGAAAGCGTGAGGGAACCGTGGACACCCTCCGGAAGATTGCCGATGCGCTATCGCTGACGATCGATGATCTGGTGGGATGAAGGTTGCGGCGCTCGGATTCGAACCGAGGACCTCCAGGTTATGAGCCTGGCGCGCTACCGGACTGCGCTACGCCACGTCGATGAAGTTTCCGTGCAACAGTTCACAGCTACGCATCGCGCGGCAGTGTCCAAGTCTTGCGTAGCATTCGCGGTACCGGCACAACCGCTTGCCGCCAATGCACGCGGCATTGGGGAACGTCATGACCGGGCGAATTCTTGTGGCTGCGGCTCTTGTCGCGGTGATCCGAACGGATTGCCGATCCAGCCGCCGGAGGGATACCGCGAGGAGGACTTCGCCGACTACATCCTGGCCTGCCCCCTGAAAAGTGGTCCTCCCTAAGGTATGGCTTTGAGCCATGTGGAGGATGTTGTCATGGGACGGAAGAAGCATACGGCTGAAGAGATCGTTGCCAAGCTGCGCCAAGTGGATGTTCTGGTCTCACAGGGTCGCAAGGTTGCCGAAGCAATCCGGTCCATCGAGGTAACAGAGGTTACGTATTACCGTTGGCGCTCTGAGTACGGCGGCCTGAAGGGTGACCAGGTCAAACGGCTGAAGTCCCTGGAGACGGAGAACCAACGCCTTCGTCGGGCGATCTCCGACCTGACCTTGGAGAAGCTCATCCTCAAGGAGGCCGCATCGGGAAACTTCTGAGCCCGGCTCGCCGCCGGGCTTGTGTCGACTACGTCGTTGCCGAGCACGGTGTGTCCGAACGTTTCGCCTGCCGTGTCCTGGTTCAGCATCGTTCGACGCAACGCAGGGTCGCCGTCCTGGTCGAGGACGAGGCCACTCTGACGGCCGCCATCATCGCCCTGGCTCTGCAGTATGGGCGCTACGACTACCGTCGGATCACGGCTTTGCTCCAGCGTGACGGCTGGACGGTAAACGTGAAGCGGGTCGAACGGATCTGGCGACGAGAGGGGCTCAAGGTCCCGGCTCGGCAACCGAAGCGAGCGCGTCTCTGGCTCAACGACGGTTCCTGCCTGCGACTACGACCGGAGCACCCCGACCACGTCTGGTCCTACGACTTCGTCGAGCACCGCACGCACAACGGGCGCAAGTACCGAATGCTGAATGTGATCGACGAGTTCACCCGCGAGTGCTTGGCAATCCGGGTCGCTCGTAAGCTCAAGGCGCTGGATGTGATCGACGTGCTCACAGACCTGTTCAGTCTTCGCAGGGTGCCCGGTCACATCCGCTCGGACAACGGGCCGGAGTTCATCGCCAAGGCTGTTCAGGACTGGATCGCGGCGGTTGGATCAGTGACCGCCTACATCGAGCCGGGCAGTCCATGGGAGAACGGGTACTGCGAGAGCTTCAACGCGAAGCTGCGGGACGAACTCCTCAACGGCGAGGTGTTCTACACCCTCAAGGAAGCCAGTGTCGTCATCGAGCAGTGGCGGAAAGACTACAATACTATCCGACTGCACTCGTCGCTGGGCTACCAGCCACCTGCACCAGAGGTTGTTATCTGGCCAACGGAACCAAGTGGCTCAGCGCCGCTCGCTCACCCCGCCATCGTCACGCGACCGACGATGCACTAACTTCGAACTTGGGCCACTGCATGGGGGCAGGCCACATGGGCTTCGTCAAAATCGCTGCTATCGCCATATGGCTCAAATAGTTAAATCGTCACCACGACCTAGGCCAGTTCGGCGAGAACCCAGGCGATCTGGCTGAAAGCGTTGAGTCGGCATGATCCATAAACCCGCCCGGCTCACGCCGCGGCAGGTTTTTTGTTCCGATGTTCTTACTCAGCCGCGCGAGCCACAGCCCCATCATAAGAGCCGGCATGTTCCAGAACGCTCTTGAT
Organism: Methylobacterium sp. CM6241; assembly: GCF_054817845.1. NCBI lineage: Bacteria > Pseudomonadati > Pseudomonadota > Alphaproteobacteria > Hyphomicrobiales > Methylobacteriaceae > Methylobacterium > Methylobacterium sp. CM6241. The sequence continues at coordinate 754,187 of NZ_CM139246.1, read as the reverse complement.
GAGCGCGCCGTCGGCGGTCCAATTGGAAACAGTCGGGTTTGCCGGGTACAGGATCATCGTGTGGTCGAGCCCGAATGCCCTCGATATCATCGAGAAGCAGGTTCTGATGTTCATCTGAGTCACTTGGCTCATCGCCGCTGGCATCATCTCGATCACCTGCAGGCCGGGCTTACCGAACACGAGGTGCGCTAGGCCGGCGCCGTGGGCGCTGACGACGACATCGGCATGGTGGAAGAGGTCGACCTTCTCGATGAGACTGAGCTTGCTCAGAACCACCGGCACGATGCCATTGGCGGCCATCGCCTGCTCGAACTCCAGCTCGTTCAGCATGGCCCGACGAGGAGTGTCGCGCCGGGAGATATAGAAGCGGCGCGGCGTCGATCCATTGTTCCTCTTCACCGCCTCCTCGATCAGTCGCCCATAGGTATGGTGATACGCCGCCTTCCGGGTCATGGCCTGTGTGGACGAGGTTCCGAGGTACAGCTTCCGGCAGAATACGACACCCTCAAGGGCAACAATCCGGTCTGCTGGAACGCCCAAGGTGCCGAGCGCATCCAAGGCAAGGCCACGCTGCTCTTTCCTGACGAGGATTGGGCAGTCCGGCGTTTCGGGCGCCAAGCACCAGCTCAGTTTCGCAACTCGATCGGCGATCCAGTCGTAATAGCCCTTGCTCCCGCCGATGCAGAGGTAGGCTTCGTCTATGTTCGGCACAGATGCCGGATCGGCGATCTCTTCCTTCGGAGCGCTGGACGCACGAAGGTCCGTTCCATCGAGCGTCCAGATCCGTCCCTCTTGGTTGACGAAGACGTCCGTGAACTCTCGCACGAACGGATAAGGCTTTCGCTCCATCCGCTTCTCGAACAGCCTCCACAGATCGTGGATGTAAGCCTCAAAGGAGGGGCCAACGCCTTCGAGCGCCACGGTCTTCATCTGGGAGGTTGGGATAGCGAAATCGTCGCCGTCGCCGGGGTGCCGGATCACCTCGTCGGCGCCCATCTTCTTCTTGGGGCGCGGAGCGACGAGGTGCCGGACCTGCTTCAGGGCTGTTGCATCCTTGGTTGTCGCTCGGATGCGGCGGACGACGTTCGACGCCTGAGACGACCTGAAATCAGCCGGCAGTGAGCCTATGATCGCCGCTGCTTCGTTCGGCAGATGGGCGTTGACCAAAGTCGAAGCCAGCTTGACTCGATAGGCCTCGCTTTCCACCGCGATGACCAGAGGCTGGCATCGCCCTATCTCGTCTTTGTCATCGAGCTCGATGGCGGCGCGCAGCCGAAACTCGAGAATTTCGGGTCGCGCTGCGAAATTGCTCACTTCCGCGATCTGAATGATCTTACGCCAGCGGCCCTGCGCGGCGAGAGCCTGCGCCTGCCGCATTACCTTGCGCACCTCAGGACTAGGTCGGTGGCTCGGGCTGGCACTCTCCGCGGTGGGCACCTCGTCCGGCTCCTGCTCAGAAAGAACCGCGCCCATCCCGTAAGCCCCGCATTGTCACGAATTTGTGAGATCACGCGAGATTGATCGAAATCGCAGGGGCAACACAACCATCGAATGTTAATTTTGCGTCGCGCTAATATTCAGGGTGTCTTATGATGCATTCCAGGCACACCGTCTGACTCCTCATCTCCCCACGCCTCGTTCAGCTTCGGCTGGGCGGGGCCGATTTCGTTCTCGCGCCTCACGAGAACGTGGTTGAGCGCGACAGCCTCGGCAATCCAACGTTCATTTTGCGAAGCCCATAACCGCGTCGTTGAAATTCAGGGAGGCAATCGTGCGGATGCGTTCAAGCAAGATCCTTTTGACGATCGCGGCCTGTGTCGGCTTGGCCTCCATCGCCGAAGCGGCGCCTATGCCTATCGCCGGGGTAAATGATGCCCCGCAGCCAAAAATCGAGACCGTGCAGTACTACGGCGGCGGCTATGGCTACGGTGGCGGCTACGGCTACGGCTACGGCTACGGCCACTCGCCGGAGCACCGCTACCGGCAACACATTCGTCGCGAATTCCTTCATGAGCGGCGCTACGATGCGCATCTGCGTCGCCAGGCGCAGCACTACCGTCGCGCCTACCGCTACGGGTACTAGGCCGCCGCATCCACCCTGACATATCCTAAAGTCCTTCACCCGCCCGGCTCACGCCGCGGCGGGTTTTTCGTTTCACACCACAGGCGGATTACGTACGATGCGAACCTTCGCTAAGTCAGTGGGCAATATGACGGCTTCGTTGTATTTGTTACCCCCAAGGTGACAGTATAGAAACCCGCCCCTCATGCCAGCACGATACTGTGATTCCTTTTCCAGTAATACGCGGCCGCCAGTTGGGTGCATTGCAGATATATCTTCAAGCATGAGCACTTTGTCGTCGGCGCCGTTGTTGAGGCGGAAGATTGCAGGGTCCACACCATCTTTCCAATTCTCCATTGTGCCTCCTCGGGGGTAGTGTCTCAGTTTGAAAATTGCGTAAAGCGAAGCACGCGGACGAGGTGGCTGAGAGCGCCCCTAACTCAAACGAGACTTAGCTCATTCCAACCCTATCGTGGCGTGCAGATGAATTTCTGCGAGAATGGTTTTTGATCCGCCCGGCTTACGCCGCGGCGGGTTTTTTGTTGAAGCCAAGCTTCAGCGGCCTACATGCATCCGTCCTACCCACAAGGAAGGATACCCGATGAAAGACCTGCGCTCCATCGCACTCGCCGCTGCGCTCGTTTGTGCTGGCCTGACGTCTACCGTTCAGGCCGCGCCCTTAACCGCCAACGCCACCTCGTTGGAGCAGCCCGCAGCGGCTGAAACGGTCCAGTACGGCTACCGGTCCGGTTATGGCCATTCTCCGCAGCACATGTATCGGAAGCGTGTTCGCCGTCAGATGTTACAGGATCGCCGCTATGGCGCACACCTGCGCCGTCAGGATCAAAACTACCGTCGCGCTCGACGCTACGGATACTGAGCCAACTGCATCCGCCTAGGCATCCCCTAACGCCATCAACCCGCCCGGCTCACGCTGTGGCGGGTTTTTCGTTCGCATGTTCTGCAGGCCTCGTGGATTGCGAACCCTTCGCGCTTGCGGCATTGCGAGGCAACGCGTTGGCAAACAGGATCACGGTTCCAATGGCCACAAATGGCAAGCCTTCGTTGGCAACCCTGGCGGATGCGCGCCAGGCCACTTCTCACGGGAAATGGCAGCAAATCCTCGAATGGGGAGGCGATGACGCCTTCCTCCTTCAGAGCCATCATATCCTGAACGCGTACATCGCGGCGGCTTTCGATCTCTCCGAGGAGAATGCACTCAGGCGAGCGGCTGACATAGCTTTGTCCAGCCGCTGGGATCGGACCCATCGCTACTCTTTTGCGCGGTCGTTCGTCGCCTCTGAGCGGTGTGACCTCGCCTGGAAAACCATTCAGGCCAATCCCGACCTGCAGACTGATCCTGCTTTCGTTAAGCAGGCGCGCCGCATAATCGCCTATACGCAAGATGAAACTCTCAAGAATGAAATAAAAGCGGTCATTGTCTCGGCGCTAAAGGGGGGCGCCGAGATCAAACCGACACCATCAAAATTCCGGTTTCCGAACGGAAAATCAGATCCCGCCTTATTAGGCAGCGCAGTTGCCAAGCTCGGCTCGCGAACGGCTCCGAGGCATCTAGCAGCCTTTGATCTCGCTATGGAGCGTACTCGTGCTACGCTTTCAAAAGCAAAGAAGCCAGTGCTTCGTGAATACAAAAGCGTCTTTGTGGATCGTCATGGCCAGATTTGGCGCGAAGACGGTGCTATTATAAAAACAACTGGAAAGCCTATTGTCGCGGTGAAACAAGGCGATGTTCCAAATCACTATACGGCAATGTTTGGGATCAAAGAAACCCGCGGCATCTACCATTGGCTCGTTGACAGACTTGCTGCGTTCTCATGGATGGTTGACCGAGACGATGCGGTATTGCCAATCTTGTTGAGCGATCGAGCCTCACCGTTCGAGGCGGAGACGCTAAAGCTGGTAGGCATCGGTGGGTTAGTTTGCCCCATCGGGGGGCCCGAGTATGTCGAAAAGCTCATCGTGCCGCGCGTTGGTTTCGAGGGTATGATGTACTGGGATCAGGTATCCCCAATCTTTGACAAGATAAAACAGTATGTCATGGAGAGGGCAGAAGACGCTTCCCTCGTAGCTTCAGAGAGGATCTACATCTCACGTAGCGATGCGAAGCGGCGTCCTATGTCAAATGAAAAGGAAATCGAGGCGCTTCTGGCTGCCGACGATTATGAAATCGTCTCATTTACCGGGATGCCACTCTGGCAACAGTTCTTCATAGCTCTTTCGGCTACGGAAATCGTTGCTCCACATGGAGCCGGGCTGTCGCACCTAATCATGTGCTCACCTGGAACGAAGGTGACTGAAATACTTCCCATTAGCGATGGCACACATAAGCTGCGATTTAATTATGCAAGATTGAGCCTATTGCGAGGGCACAATTACCGCGCTTGGCTTGAGCCTCAAATTGGTGAAGACGACAGCTGGTCATTGGATGTGAAGGCTTTTTGGGAATATCTATACGGAAAAGAGTTTCCCAAACACCTGACTTGATGCCCCAAGCACTGCTTACTCGGCTCACGACACGTAGGGTTTTGGGTCCTTCGGTTTGCGGGTTGCATTCCAAATGAGCGGGATGTATTTCTACAACTCCGCTCGAAAAGGGCGTTTTCGTCCTGCGTTAAACCAGGAGACTTATCAATCAGCGAAACAGCAGCGGTCGTTCGATCCGAGAAGGCCGAAGCAAAGCGTCAGGCGCGCATCACTGCCCGCCGCTCGACTAAGATCGAGGCTCGCAAGGCCGATCGCAAGACTCAACGCGAATTGCTGAAATCGAGTGAGGGTGGTTCCGAGTAAGCCCGAAATCGTCGGTTGTGGACGATCTAACGGCCCCTTAAGAGCACGAAAGGGCCTCGTTCAGCTTCGGCTGGGCGGGGCTTTTCATTTCGGGCGGCCCAAGCGAAGCGTGCCTTTCCGGGGCGACTGGCCCTGGAGCCCGACCTTGCCCGCCCGGTGAGAACCGGAGCGGGGTTTTCTTATTGCACCTTGGCTCGGCGGTGTCTGTTAATCAGTAGCCGCGATAAGCGGGACGACCGTAAGCGGGGCGTCCATACGGACGAGCATACGGACGGCGATAGGCCGGAGCATAGCGGCGTCCCGCTCCATGGTTGATTGAGCCGTTACCACGGCAGCGGCCGGTGAACCGATCCGGGTAATATCCAAGGCCGCAATAGCCGGCGACATTCGTTACAAACCCATCCTCCGAGAGGCCCGCAATAGGTGCGGCAGCGATCGGTGCAGCCTGAGCGGCGGTGCCGACGCCAATGGCGCTTGCCAGCACTGCGACTGCTGAGAGCATTTTAAACGTCATCATTTTTGTCCAAGGGGCCTTCGGCAGGGCAGTTTTAAAAGCCTTGAGCCGGCGCCTTGGTGAAGCCATACGCCAAATTGATGAACGCAGCCTAATGGCCATATGCCTTTCACCCGCCCGGCCCATGCCGCGGCGGGTTTTTCGTTGAAGGGGGTGCGCATAAGCACATCAAGCCGACGCCGGAAGTCTTCGCAACCAAGCATGGATTGCCAACTCACAATCGTTGATCCTAACTCCTAGCTTGGCGCCGAGGGGGCTTTGAGCTGGATTGACATGTCGGCGACGCAAGAAATCGCTTTTGAGCAAGCTGATCGTGTGGGCGAAGGACGCAGCGCGGAAGTTTTTGCCGATAGGTCCGGGCGAATAATCAAGCTCTACAAAGCAAAATGGGGGAAGAGTCTTGCGGAGAAGGAGTTCGCCGCAACGTCATTTGCCCATTCCCATGGCCTGCGTGTCCCGGCTGCTTTGGGTATTATCGAGCGAGATGGACGAACTGGCGTTATCTTTGAGCATATTCACGGCAAGACAGTCTTGGAGCAATATAATAGAAGCCCCCTTGGAATGCTGGGTGCTTTAAGGCAGCTTGCTTATATTCAGCACAGCATTCATAAAGTTGGGAAACCGCCGCTTCCAAGCCAGCAAGATGCGATCCGCATTCAAGTCTTGAGAGCGCGGGTGCCGCCCTGGTTAAAACAAACGACCCTTGCGGTTCTTGACCGCTTACCGGATGGTGACAGGCTCTGTCACGGGGATCTCCACCCGGAGAATGTTCTGCACACCTCTAACGGCTTGGTCGTCATAGACTGGGAGAAGTCGACATCTGGGCATCCTGCGGCAGATGTCGCCCGTACCGACCTCATCATCCGATCCGGGCGCGTCGGCAAAACTCGTACGCTAAGGAGAGCGGCAAGTAGAATTATCCGCAAAGCTCTAGCTGAATTTTATATTTGGCAGTATTGCCGGTTGAGCATGATTAGCAGGGAGGATGTCATGGCTTGGCGTTTGCCGATGCTTGTTGCTCGCCTTTCCGGTCAGGTTGCTACGAATGAGCATGAAATTCAGGCAGAAGCTTCAGAGCTCGGAACTCAGTTCGCGCATCTCATATGAAGGATGGTCACACCGCCCTCGGCCGAACTCGAGCGCCGCGAGCGCAAGCCGAAGCCCGGTGCGGGGGAGTGAGGGAAATCAGCGTTAGGATTTCTTAACCATTCCCCCAGCATCTTTCGGACTACGCCCGGAGGCCGCCATGACGCTCACCGTTTTCGCTCCGATCTCGGGCAAGCTGGTGACGATTGAGGTGCCGGTCAGGAAGTCATGTCCCTGAGCCTTTACCGCATTGGACCGGACGAGCATCATCTGATCCAGGGTGGCGAGGTCGTCGGCAATCTGGCGCGAGAGGAAGGCAAGTCGAGTTGGCGGGTATCGCTGCTTGAGGACGCCGGGACGATCCGGCAGCGTCTTTTCAGATCTTTCGACGCCGCACTGGAATGGCTGGGCCTGCCGACTGTGGCTGAGCCGGTTTAGCGCTCACCACCAAACTCCGCCGTCAACGCCCTGGCGATCACCTTCGCCATCTCCACGGCCTCAGCCCGCGTGACGCGCTTCGTGCTCTGCCGGCGGATCGGCTCGTACTCGTAGTACAGATAGGCGCAATTCGTCCCCACCGCGTCCAGCACGGCGATGGCCTCGCCTACCTCGGTGATGCGAAGGGGAAAGCGGATCGTGGGGCGCTCAGGAGCTGCCACTCAGCGGCTCCGGCGCATCGTTGTCATGATCCTCAGGAGGCGTCCCGCCTTTCAGCATATCGTCCAACATCGAGAGCAAACCGAGGAGTTCGAGCTTGCCGTCGTTCGTGATGTCGGGCTCGTAGATCCGACGCTGGATCGTTGCTCTCATGCCGGCCAAAGCCTCGATGTATCCCTCGGCGCGTTCGGTGCTCATGATCGGGTTCCTGGCGGTGCCCGCGAGGAGATAGCGCAGGACTTTGGGCCGCCTACTGCCTCTTCGTCCAGATCGGCACCGCGCCCGTCGGCCGGCCCGGCACGTACCGAAAGTACCGCGTCCGCGCGAAGCGGATGAAGTCGGGATGAACCTCGGTCACGAGATCGCCACTCAGGACCATGGCCCCGCAGAAGTCGGAGCGGATCACGCCGAGGTCAGAATGCACGCCAAAAAGCTGCAGCGTCGTCCAGCCAAGCCGGCCAGCCTCGTCGGCATGCTTGTCGAGGAAATCCAGGGACGCAGCATGAATAGCCGGCCAGCTGGTAGGCGTCAGCCCAGAGCAGGACACCACGCTCGGCTTCAGGTTGAGGAAGGCTTCACGCCATGCCTGCGGGGAGTTCGGTTCGATCTTGAAGGCTGGTGAAGCTGACATGAGGCCCAGCGGCAGTGATGGGCCGGACGGGATAGGGGAGGTGGCGCAGGGTAGCTACGCCCGGAGCGTCACCGGCGGCGGTACAACAGCATCAACCAATAAGCCCGAACATGAACCCGAGCGCGATGGTCACCACCATGGCGATCGCAATCGCGACACCTAGACCTGGGTTGGGACCGTGATCCTTAATCCGCATGCCATGCTTTCTTCACACTCGCGAACCCCCAGACGCAATGCGAAAGCGGCGCTAAGCCGAACTCCTATCCGCTCGTCCTGAGTTGGTTTGCCGGGTTTCTGTCGGGATAACTGTCGGGGCAGCTATCAGAAACCGAGCTAAGTATTGGTCGGAGTGGCAGGATTTGAACCTGCGACCCCCACGTCCCGAACGTGGTGCGCTATAGCGCAAGCATTGATTTCATTGGCTTTTCAGTCATCGAAACCGGTCCATGTGGACCGCTTCATACACTCATTCGGTCCACGTTCCGGTCCACGGTCTGCAAAGGTTCGTGGAGCGTTCCGCGCGGCGGCCCGGCACCTTAAGGGTCAGGCGTGAGCGGTCGGCAGCTCGGACACCTGCGTCGTGTAGCGCGGGCTGCGCATCTCAAACTTCGTCGACCAGGTTCGCCTCTTCTCCATGCCTGCCCGGGCCGGCACGACGGCACCGCGTCCGAAGCGCCGATTACACTCGTCCATCGCCGCCATCAGCGGCGCGCTACGCTCGCGGTCAAGCTGGCCAATTAGGGCCCGCTGGGTGTCTTCGAGCAGCTTGAGATCGGTGGTGATGACGCCGGCCTTACTGTAGCGCCACGGCCGGTCGCCCGATGCCTCTCGCCAGGTGCGGGCCACACCCTCGCGCGCAGCCTTGATCAGGGCCAGCGTGTCGTTCGTCGCCTCCGGCAGCGTGACGGTCGTCGAGACCGAGCGCATCGGGTCCCCGCGGTCATGTTCCGACGTGTGGTAGAAAACCGAGACGTGAGTCGTGCCGAGCCCACCCCGGCGCAGCTTCTCGCCGAGACGGGTGGCGTGCGCGGCGACCGCCTGCTCCATCGTCGCCCGGTCCTCGATCCGGCTGGAGAACGAGCGCGTGACGGCGCAGCCCTTCCGCTGGGCCGGCATCAGCTCGAGCGGCAGGCAGCATACGCCGCGCAGCTCATGAATGATGCGCTCTCCCACCACCGTCATCGCCTTGCGGACGGGACGCGGATCGAGGTCGCGCAGATCGGCGATGGAGTCGACGCCCATAGCTTCCAGTTTCGCCAGCGAGGCACGGCCGATGCCCCAAACCTCGCCGACGTGGATGCGGCAGAGCCACGCCGCTCGCTCGTCCTCGTCCGAGAGGTCGCAGACACCACCCAGATCCGGGATCGTCTTGGCGATGTGATTGGCGAGCTTCGCCAGCGTCTTCGTCGGCCCGATCCCAACGCAGGTCGGAATCCCGGTCCAGGTCCGCACCGTCGCGCGGAGGTCCCGCGCGAGCTCGAGGCGCCGATCGTCGCGCACGTCCGACAGATCGAGGAAACTCTCGTCGATGGAGTAGATCTCCACCGCCGGCGAGAAGTCGCGATAGACCGCGTTCGCCCGGGCGCTCATGTCGCCATAGAGGGTGTAGTTGGAAGAGAACGCCCGCACGCCCTCACGCTTGCATAAGTCGCGGATCTTGAACCAGGGCTCGCCCATCTTGATGCCGAGCGCCTTGGCCTCGGCGGTCCGGGCCACCGCGCAGCCGTCGTTGTTGGACAGCACGACCACCGGCACGCCGGCGAGCTTCGGGTCGAACACCCGCTCGCATGAGCAGTAGAAGCTGTTGCCGTCGATCAGCGCGAAAGCCCGGTTCATCGGCACCCGTATCCGGCTCCACGGGATCGATGCGCCGGAGAGCGGACAGCTCTGCCAAGACAGGGCAGGGGAGGCGTTCCGATGCGGACAGGCCGTGCCCTCGCGCTGGCTGACCGGATCGGCTCCACGCCCATCTCCTGCGACCCTAGGTACACCGACAAGTGCGGGCGCACCGTCGCGGTCTGCCGGAAGGGCGCGGAGGACCTGAACGGTTAGCTGGTGGCGCAGGGCCATGCCGTCGCCTATCGCCGGTACTCGCAAGACTACGTCCCGGCCGAGGACACCACGAAGGCGGGGAAGCTCGGGATATGGGCCGGGTCCTTCACGACGCCGGGGGACTGGCGCAAGGGCGAGCGGGCGATGACGATGGGGTTCGCAGCTCCCGGCGGCCCGGATGGTCCCATACCCTCGCCAGCACCTACGCAGCCGGCCATCCAGTCCGGGGGCTGCGCCATCAAGGGCAACATCAGCCGGAAAGGCGAGAAGGTCTTCCACGTCCCCGGATCGCGCGACTATGACCGGACCCGGATCAGCGAGAAGATGGCGAGCGCATGTTCTGCTCGGAGGAGGAGGCGAGGGCGGCGGGGTGGCGGGCGCCGCGGTGATCTCCCCGGACGCCGGCTCACGGATCGGATAGGTCGAGACGAAGCCGATCCTGGCATGTCGGCCGGGCAGCGCTGTTAAGTCAACGGTAACGAGATGTGATGGCTCTGAGCGACATCTGCGGAATAGGTTCAGGGATGCTTGCTCTGGGAGCGGCTGCGCTTTGGTTTCGGTCGGCTGCGATCGTTCTGCCATCCGACGGCAGCATGCAGCAGGACGCTAGGGGCATTGTTCGCTCCCGCCGTGACATCGCTCTAGATCTTCAGTCGAGGCGCAGTGCCCAAGCTGCAATTTGTGCCGGCCTCGCTGCCCTGTTGCAGGTAGCAAGCGCCTATCTGAACGTGCGATAGCAGGCTCATTGTGACGATGACCGCACGCGAGTTCGCCGACGAAATCGTCGAGCCGACGATCCGTGAGTTCATGGCGGATCCGAGCAGGCGGCGCGGCTATCTGGCCTGCATCGTCTCGTACCATCTCGGCGACTATCTCAGCCCAACGGCCCGCACGAATGGAAAGGCCGCCCTCGGCCTCCCGTTCGTAGCTCTCGACCGGATGTGCAATGCCGCCAAGCACCGCGAGGCGACGCATGGGAAGGCACCGCCAATGGCGGCTGGCTCCGACCCGGAGCGGCTGGTCTCGGGCTTCGGGAGCCTATGGGCAGACCTGCGGCTCGACGACCGCGGGGGCAGGCACATCGAGCACGACGGCCGGCAGTATGACATGTTGGACCTGTGCCTGATCGCCGTTCGGCACTATGCGGAGCAGTACCCGAACGAACTGCGGGACAGTGCGGTGACGCGCTTCCACTACAACACGAAGGCATATCCCGCCGTCTGATGGGCGGCTGGCTTCGACTACTCCCAGGAGCCCAGCCGTATCCGGCGATATCCTCCTGCTCGCCCTGGCGGCCGAGAACGCCGAGTTGCGCGCTCTGCTCGCGGAGGTCCATGACCAATGCGTCGAGCTGGCCGTGGATGCCGGCGAGCTGCACGCCGAGGTCGAGGCACTGCGGCGGGAGTTGGCGGAGGTGCGGGCCAAGCAGGATGGATAGTAAATCTGAACCAGATCTAGCCAGATATACCAGCTTTTTGTGTACATCGCGCGTCGGGTGACCGATGTGAGACGCTCCGACAATTCTTTCGGCGGGTACGTAGCGGTCCGCCATTGCATGTCGGGTCGCGATAGCGCCTCTGGTCCTCAAACCGGCTGAGATTGTCTCAGAGGGGCAATGTTTGGCGCAAGCGCGGATCAATCCCTCGCGGCGTTGGGTGAGGGGAGATATCGTGGGCACGTTCCGATATACTGTTGGTGGAAGCTATAATTCCACAAATGACAAACAGGGTTTTTACACACTATCCCCGGTCGGCAGCGTGCCGACACCAAATGGATTTATTGACGTAAAAGAAGTTGAATTCACACAAGTAGAAAACACGATCGGGCTTACAGAGTACAATGCAGATCAAGATATAAATGCATTTACTGATTCGACCGGCAAGCTTCTTGATTTCAATACAACAGGATATTACCTAGATTATACAACTGCGCAAAATGAAATGGAGATCATTGGCGGTAGACGTGGCGATATTATCAATGCAAGTCGCGGCGCTGATTTGGTGTACGGCAATTTTGGCGATGATGAGCTTTTTGGGAACGGCGGCGACGACCATCTGATTGGTGGAAGTGGTGCGGACATCCTGAATGGTGGCGAAGGCAACAATACCGCCAGCTATCAAGGATCCAGCATGGGCGTGATCGTCAATCTGAGAGCCAACACCGCCTCGAACGGCGATGCCCAGGGTGATACCTTCGTCAACATCCAGAATCTCGGTGGCAGCAACCACAGCGACATTCTGATGGGCGACGCAAACGCCAATGTCCTGAGGGGCGGAACTGGCGACGACACTCTTCGCGGCTATGGCGGTGCGGATACGCTGCGCGGCGGAGACGGAAACGATCGTCTGGTGATCACTCAGGCCATGGCCGGCGTCATCGTTCACGGCGGTGAAGGCGTCGATAAGCTGTTCCTGCAGGGCCAGGATACCTTCAAGTTCGGCAGTCACGATAGCTTCGGCGGCATCGAGAGGGTCTACGTTTCCGACGGCGCGAGCCTAGACCTGACAGGTATCGAGGAAGGCGTGACAATCGTCTCGCGGAATGCGTTTACCTACGGCACGGGCTTCAAAGATATCACTCCCACCCATATCACGGGCACCGACGCTGCCGACAGGATCGTCGGCGGCAAGGGCAACGACTACATCAACGGCGGTGGTGGAGATGACGTCCTGAAGGGCGGCAGTATCGTGGGCATTGTCAATGTCTTCTCGGAACTCCATGGCGGAGACGGCAAGGATACCCTGAGAGGCATCGGGGGAAACATGAACCTATACGGTGACGCCGGCAGCGACACGCTGAAGGCGGGCATATCGGATCCCAACAGCCTCGTACTATCTTCACGCCTCGACGGTGGCACGGGCGGTGACAAGCTGTTCGGCAACGACGGCCGCGATGTCTTTGTGTTCCAGAAGGAATTTGGGCGGGATAACGTCTATAAATTCACGTCTGGCCAGGACTTTTTCGATGTTTCCGGCGTTGCAAGTTCCGCCGAAGATGTTCGGATCGATATCTTAGAAAATGGCAACTCCGTTGTTACCTTTGCCGGGGTAGAATTATCTAATAAGATCATCGTTCATGATTCGATAGCATTAAAGGATCTTCTGTTTAAGCCGATACCGCCTCACAACGGAATCGATTTAATCTAATATCATCCGTGGCCCTGATATGATCGAAAGCCCGGCACGGAGTGATCCGGCCGGGCCTTTTGCTGTGCTGAGAAGTTCGATCGCAGCCCGATGAGTTGCAGCGGCCGGCCGGACAGCGAATGCGATGCTCTACGTCAACGATTTGAGGGGCATCTGAACGGCCGCTGTCACGGTGCCTTCGGCTCCATCGACGTCTTGCAGCCCGGCCCAGACCTTCCAATCCTCCCAAGCCTCACGCATCTTCGATGCCGCCTCGTCAGCAGAGCGGCCATTCCCGCCTCGCCGGAATGGCGCCACACCAATATCGAGGTGCATTGCCCATGCCCACTGCTGGTCCGCCACAGGTTCGGCTTGAATACAATCGATCCTTCCGACGATCAGGGCCGCGCTGGTGACAATGTATGTCTCGCGCGGCTCCTCCAGCATCAAATTGAAAGCTAGCTTTGCCATTGACTGTCACTGTGCGAGAGTTCGATCTGATCCGTATGGCAACTCGGCGGAGCTCTCTAGGTGGTCGGGTTCGTCAATCAACGCTTTCGCCATCCGCTTTTGCTGGATCGATACGCCGGGGCTTCGCTGCCCGAGCCTTGCGCGGTTCCTTCTTTGCAACGCCGCCGGACGGATTGAACGGAACGACATCTCCGCCGCACCCAATGCAAACGGACTTCGATAGACGGTCGGTGCGGGCGTCGCGGTCCTTGTCCTTCTTCGCTTGGTTTACCGAATTCTCGACTTGCTGCCGATGCATGGCCTCCATTCGCTTATCCCGATCTGCGTCGGACGCGTTCGGCGACGGTTGAGACGAAGCGGTGCCAGAAGGTAGCCACAGGCTGCCCACGGTAAGTGCCAGAAGTGCAGAGCGCTTTAGCAGGATCGTTCCGCACGGCATGGGGTCTTCCTTCTTTGCCTACCCCTACACCCTAATCAGAAATGCGCCGAATGGCGTGTTGGCAGCGAGTTGCCCCTCGCCAAGTCGACCAAGATTGCCGGGGATACGCCATGTGACAACGTGTCGGGTGGGATTTCTCACTTCAAAAATCTGTCAACTGCTTGGTTTTCTTGATCACTATTTAGTTCGTCCTGTTGTGAAAGCGCGCGAAAGCGCCCTATGGGATCTTTTTTGATAAACGGAAAAATCACTATGACCGACAGCAATAAAGAATACCAAGATAACCACATCGAACTCACGGCCGACATCATCGCCGCCTACGTCTCCAACAACTCAGTCGCGGTAGGTTCATTGCACGAACTGTTAAGCAGCGTGCACGCCGCCCTCAGCGGCCTTACCAGCGGTGGGTCTGCCGCGGCGGAGGCGGATAAAATTCAGAAGGCCACGGCGGCTCAGATTAAGAAGTCCATCACACCGGATGCGCTGATCAGCTTCGAAGATGGCAAGCCCTATAGGACGCTGAAGCGGCACCTGACGATCCGCGGCCTGACTCCTGAGGCTTACCGTGCGAAGCATGGCCTACACGCCAATTACCCTATGACGTCGGCTGGCTACTCGGCTGCAAGGTCCGCCCTCGCCAAGGAGCTCGGACTTGGGAAGCTCCGTAAAGGCGTGACAAAGGCGAAGGCCGCTGTTCCGGAAAAGGCTGCTGTTGAAGTGGCCGCTCAGGCTCCTGACAAGCCCAAGAAGGCCGGTCGGCCTCGCAAGACTGCTGTCGCTGCCTGAAGAGGCTTGGGCGACGCCATGCGCGTTCTAGGTTGATTGGGGGCGAACTTAACCCCGCCCCCCGATCTCATCACGGGGCCGGCGGGGAGGGTCGTCCATCTCACGTGGAGCCGGTACGCAACTTGACTCGACGGGAGGATGGTCCGCATCGGTTAGCGGGCGGACAACCCAACGGTCAGGCGACTGGCCCGGGTTGAGACGAGAACTCATCAGCAGGTCGCAATCCCTTCACGCGATCTCAAAATCCAGATGAGTCAGGGCCGCTTTGTTGGCGAGGGTCGCGAACTGGAGGGCCGCCTTGGCCGTGCCACTTCCATCGGCGTCGTAGGAGAGCACGCCGGTGTGGTGGTCGTAGAGAATGCGGTCGTCGGCATCGAGGGCGCCTTTGGAAAGATCCTTGAAGGCGGTACCGGCCAGGTCGCCGAGCGGTAATCCACCGAAGATGGCGTCGTCGAGCCGGATCGTGTCGTGGATTGAGGCCGTGGAAGCGAAGAAATCGACGATGGTGTCGACATTGCTCGACTTCAGGGTGGTGGAGAACACGAAGGTGTCGGCGCCGCCCAGGCCCTTGAGGACATCGCTGCCGTCGCCGCCGTCGAGGACATTGGCATCCGACGCACCGGTAATTGCATCGTTGCCGTGCCCCCCGACGACGTTCTCGAAGTTTTTGATTGAGTCAGTTTCCGTCGAGCTAACGATCACTTTCGATGTAGCCGCCGTCTTCAAGGTGATAGCGAGGTTGGGCGCCAGGGTTCCATCGAACGATCCCACCTTGTCGCTGTAGTCGAGCGTGTCCTTGCCGAGGCCGCCGTCCAGCGTGTCGCTACCCGCACCACCCCGAATGATGTCGTTGCCAACTCCGCCGCTCGCGGTATCGTTGCCCCGGCCCATGTAGAGCGTATCGTCGTGTTCCGTGCCGGCAAAGGTCGTATCGGTGCTGGACCCGACATAGGTCAGATGTTCGTAATTGACGATCCTACCAACGATCGTCGTACCGTGGCGCACGTAGGTTCCGTCGAAGGATCCGCCCTCGGTGGCCCGGAAGATCACCGTATCGTCATTGGCACCGGCATCGTAGAGCGCGGTACGGCGGCTAGCCTCGAACGTGTCGTCGACAACAGTAAGGGTGTCGTTGCCGGCTCCTGTCCGGACGATGTCCTTGCCGCCAATGTTTACGCCAACGACATCGTCCCCGGTCCCGGTATCGAGGATGTCCGTACCGCCGTTGGCGTAGATCGTGTCACTGCCGCCAAACGTCCTCACAGTGTCGTCGCTGGGGCCGTACAAGCGGATGGAATCGGTCAGATCGCCGCCCGTGATGGTGATTTTTCCATTGCTGTAACTGGATAACGTAACCGCCTCCACCGATGTTGCGGTGAGGACGCTTATCCCGTCGAATTTCAATGCCGTGCTGGCACCGAGGATCAGTTCGATCGTGGTGGCGCCGGAAGTGCCATTGACGCCAAGCGTATCGTCACCTGCCCCTCCGTTGAACGTATCTGCAAAGCTGTCGGTGCCGTTGACCTGATAGGTCAGCGTATCATTGCCTGCATCGCCGTAGAGACGATCACGGCCCCAGCCGCCGACCAGCACGTCGTTGCCGTTGCCGCCTTGCAGAACATCATTCGACGTTCTGCCGGCGACTTCGTAGGTCTGACCGGCCTCCGCGTAGAGCCTGTCGTTACCATCGCCGCCTTTTATCTTGTCGGCCCCGGTTCCACCATAGACAGTATCTCGTCTATTTCCACCTGTGATGACGTCGTCGCCGGCGCCTGCATCGACGGAGGTAGTGAACTTGTAACCATCTGCAGTACCGTCATCAGGTGGCAAGTCTTTCACTGACCCGACCGCGATTTTATCGGAGCCTGAACCCGTATAGATGGCCGCGAAGCCCTCAATGCCGGTGAGCGTGCCGTGCGCGCCGATTGCGATTGTGCCGCCGGCTATCAACGAAAGGCTTTCCGTTGCATCCGCGAGGTTGAGCGAGGCGATGTCGAAGCCGCTACCACCGTCGAGATCCTGCAACCCAGACCCACCGTCGAGATAATCATCACCCGCTCCGCCCTTGAGCACGTCGTCACCCCCACCACCTTGGATGACATCAGACGAGGCTCCGCCGGTGACGATGTCCTTCTCGTAGCTGCCGAAGAAGGACAGATGCTCAACGTTCTTGACCAGAAGCATGTTCGTGGAGCCGACGCGGACGTAACTACCTGACGTCGCCGCAGTGAGCGTGAACGTCATTGTTTCAGAGTTGTCGGTCTGGCTGCTGTCGCTGGACGCATAGATCTCGGCCGTGTCATCGTCAGCGCCACCGTCGATGAGGCCGCCCCGGAGTGAAGTTCGGGCAACACCCGCAACAATTAGGTCGTTACCCGAATCCCCATAGAGCTTATCGCCATCGATACCGGGACTCCATCGCTCATTGGCGAAGGCAAACAAGTAGTCGTCACCAGTGCCGCCGTGGATCAAATCGGTACCGCTACCACCGTAGATCACATCGTTGCCGCCGGCCCCATTCAACGAATCCTTTCCGCCCTTTCCAAACAGGATCTCGTAAAGATTCGTGCCAACGACGGTTTCGTCAGTGTCATCACCATTGTAGGTGGCGCCATCGAATGTCCCGGTCACGATACCACCTCAAATTTATCGCCGTATCGACAATTGCAATGGCCTCGAACGTACTGCGCTCGCTTGCTACGAACTCGCATCCGCTCAGTTCGCAATCATGCTTCATTCGAGCATACAGAGGCATACTGAGAAGAACAAATAATAAAATGTGAGTATTGAGATATTATTTGATACTAATACTTTTTGGCAAAAGATATTTATTTTTATGCGGAATATTATTTGCAAAATAACGATTTAATCGACTTAACGTGAAATTCCTCATGTGAGGGGGAAAGATAAGAGGAACAGCACGTTCATCCTGTCACGCTGGCAGATCTTGGCCCATGCGACGCATTCGACCGCGAAAACATGGTCGTGGCCGTCGCACTTCTCGTCGTTGTTGCCAGCGGTCCTTTGTCCTTGTATTCGCGCGGCGTGTCGCCCTCGAAAATAGGGCTTTTATGCCGCGCGTCTCAACGCGTTTCTCTTTCGGCCACTCCTCTGCTGATTAAAAAGCGGTGCCATTTATGGGGTACCCGAGATCGGGTCGGCAGACTTCCGCTTCCAGAACCGGATGTGGGCACCATCTGTACTCTGCTGGGTGAACTCCAGCTCGGCCTTCACCGGCCACCATCGGCCGGCGCCGCCAACCGCACGCCCGGTCGTCCATGGTTTAGGAACTCGACGCCGGCCGCTTCGAGAGCTGCCTGAACAGCCCTGACAGTATCGAAACCGCTCGTCAGCGTGCTTGCCCTCTTCCCCTCCATAGACCGGATGGTGTTCGCGCTGACGCCCGAGCGTTCAGCGAGCGTGACTTGATCCATATCAACGAGCCCTCTGGCGGCCCGCAACTGGTTCCCGGTCGATAGCATCAGGCCCTCGGTTGTTTTTATAACAAGCGCCCTGTTGACGAAACCAAGGCATTGGTATTATAACAAGTCTGACGCTGATAACAACCAGCGCAGCCTTGTTCATACCTTCTACCCTTGGGGATTCCAACGGGTAGCCAGCCCCCCTCCTCAGCCCTGCCACCACGAGCCCTCTGGAGCCCGAACGATGACCTATGTCCGGATCCCCGATTTCAGCCAGCCTCTGACGCCCCGCGCCGTCGAGCGGACGCCCTTCCGCGCCGACCCCATCCTGGCGGCGATCGATGCCCGCGACGCAGCCTGGACGGCCTGGCAGGTGTCCTCCGCTCACCGGCGCGCTGCTGCCTTCTCCGAGATGGGCGCAGCCCTCGGCCGCCTCCTCACCACCCCGTGCGTCACGGAGTTCGGATCGATCGCGCTGCTTCGGCATTTGCGCTGGCATATAGAGCAGGATGCCATCACGGACGCCCCGGTGCTGGCCTGCGCCGCCGGCCTCGCCAGCAGCCTGCAGCTCGACTTCCCGCCCAGCGACATGCCGCGCTCCCAGGTCGCCCCGGTCCTGCGCGCCCTCACTGCCGCTTCTCGGCCGGCCTCCCGCTACGACGGCCCGGCCTTCGCCGAGTTCCCCGCCGAGATGATGCCGGGATCAATCGAGCCATGGGAGGCCGTGGCTCCCGTCCGGCCGGACACCGCCCATGTCCGCGCGCCGCGCCTACTCGACTACCTCGGCGAGGCCCTGGCTGCCGTCGCCTTCGTCGCTGGCGGGACGCTTCTCGTCGGCCTCGCCACCCTCGCCTGATCTGCCTTCCTGGCCGCCTGCCCACAAGCCTGCAAAGCCACAAGCCCCCAAGAGGTCAAGCCATGCGAAATCCCCTCGCCCGCCTCGTCCATCACGATCCCGACAAACCCACCCTCCGCGAGCGTGCAGCCTCCCTGAGGGCATCGGCAGTCCGAGTGATCCGTCCCGTCAAACCGATCGAGGCCGAGCCGGAACCGGATTGGAGCGATCCGCCTGAAGGCTGTCTACCCTACCCGGTTGATGCACCTGTCAGCTTCATCAGCATCGAGAAGTACCTACGCCTTGAGGCCGAGCGCCTCCACAACGTGGCCTCGACCCATTTCGCTCGCCGGTCAGAGGAATATGCAGATGGGCTGACCGGCCCCGATCTGGCGGGTGCCCTCGACCGCGCGCGGCGACGCCTCCGCCTGGATGAGCTGGCCCGCGCCGCTGACCCAGAGCGTGCGATTTCAACGGAGTTCATCCCTGGGGAC
This sequence comes from Methylobacterium sp. CM6241, assembly GCF_054817845.1. Classification (NCBI taxonomy): domain Bacteria; kingdom Pseudomonadati; phylum Pseudomonadota; class Alphaproteobacteria; order Hyphomicrobiales; family Methylobacteriaceae; genus Methylobacterium; species Methylobacterium sp. CM6241. The sequence goes on along the minus strand of NZ_CM139246.1, from coordinate 734,805 downwards.
GGCAACATCGCCTTCGAGGATGTGACCGGCAAGGTCCACCATGAGCCGGTTGCGCGGTGGATCGGGTTCATGGCGCACCGCATGTGGCTCGTGGCGAAGGAGGAGGAGAGTCGGGCTTTCAAGGCGAAGTCCGTCTCTGGCCAGGAGGCCAACCGCCCTCTGGAGGATGGCCTTCGCTGGGATCTCCGGCTCGACGCTCTATACGATCTGGCGTTCCGGCCCGAGGCGGTGTTCGAGGCTGCGAAGGATCATCGTATAGGCCACGGTGCAGTCGCGCCTCAGCTCGTGAGCCAGATACTGGCCGGGTGGGCTGAATGGTCCAAAACCAACTCAGCCTCGGCCGGGCGCGTCGACGAAGCAGAGTGGGAGCGCCACGCTCAACTTAGGGATAAACTGATTGACGCTGCTGAGGCCCTACCAGCCTCGCGCGAGAATGCCCCTGCGAAGGCACTTGCCCTTGCCTGGATCGGATATGCCGAACTTTGGGAACGTGGAATGCCCAGGGACGGCTACGGGATCGACGGGCGCCTCTGCCTCGACATCCATAACGCGGTTCAGGGGGCTGCGACCGACGATGCCATTCCCTTGGTTGAGCCGGCATCACTACCCGACATTGCGGCAATCGCACTCCCCGAGCTTCGCTCCCTCCATGACGTCGCAGATCTGCTCCACGGCGTTTGCCACGCACTGAAGTGCCAGCCGCGGTGCTGGACCTACGAGGGAGGGGACAAGCCGGCCGGCGTATTCGTCGAGCGAATCTTGGGTCAGTGCGTGCGCATGGTCGAAGCCTGCGAAAGCGAGGCCGAGGGACGCAAGCCGGTGACACCTTGGGAGGCAGATGTACGGCTGAGTGTCATCGCGCGAGCTGTGATCGACAACGGTGACCCTGCCCAAACGGCAGCCTTTGCCCGTGACGTTCAGGCGGCGGTGGCATGACCATGAGCAACGTCCACATCTTCCGCCCGCGCTCCGCAGCGGCGCAAATCTCTCGTCCCTCCCCGGCGATGATCCGCACAGAGATCGAGGCGGCCGCCGTGGCTGCCATGGATGCTGCCGACCGGTTGATTGCCATCCTCGACGGCCTCGACGGCGACGAAGACCTTGAGGACGGCGGCGATGCCGAACCGTCCCTCGGTGCACCCGAACAGCATCATGGCAGCCAGGTCGTCTGGCTCCGCGGCTCCGACTCCGATCGCGAAATCTCCCAGCAGAACATCACACGATGAAGCTCCGTCTCTTCATGCGCGCCGCCGTCGCCCTCGGCTATTCCGACATCGCCCGGTTCCTTGGCCGGGCCCGCCGCTGGCGCCGCGGCGTCCTGCAGCGTGCCGGCCACGAGGCAGGGCGCGGCAACGTCATTACCGCCGCTGTCCTCGTCGCGGTCTATGTGGTGGCGCTCTGAACTGTGGAACTCAGGCGCTGCGAGGCATGCCCCTCTTAACGACGTCGCTGTACGGTGGCATCACAACCGCTTGAATCAGGGAATGGAAACAGGGACAGGTCGTGTCGAGAAACGTCAATCTTGCCTACCGAGGCCATCAGATCATCGCCGCGATGATAAAGGGCGCACCCCTCGCGCAGGTCTATGTAGGGAAGACATTGGCGACCCGAGAGCGCTTCGCCGGTGACACTCTCGACGATGCGGTCAACCGAGCCCGCTCCTGGGTTGATACGCAGCGCTCAGAAGCCATCCAGAACAGGCGGTCGGCTGGGGTCGGCACGGTCGAAGAGTACGTCGCATTCTTTTCCGCGCAACCACTTGCCGAGCACCATCGCGTTATGCTGGTCGCTCACGCTTCTGCGCCAGATCGAACCCTCACCGCGGGCGAGCTAGCCGCCGCTGCTGGGTGGGCGGATTTCGGTGCTGCGAACCTCCACTATGGGAAACTCGGCGACCAGGTCGCGCAGACCCTCGAGTTAGAGCTTCCGAAGCATTTGAGCGGGAAGCCCATTGCCACGTCGGCACTTGCCGATTCGGTTGATCCTGATTGGAAGCCTATTGAAGGGTTCTTCCGTTGGCGGCTCCACGAGGAGGTGGCGGAGGCCCTCGAGCGTCTCAACATCCGATAAAAGCCTCCGCGAGGGCGGCCGACCTCGGCGCTGACATGGCCCGCATCATGGACGTGTCGGGCCATCGCGATCCGAGGACGGTCGTTGGGTACATCCGCCGGGCGAATGCCTTCAAGGGGCACGCGGGGAGTGGGTTTTTGTAGGGGCAGGCAGGGCGCGCTTACGGCCAAGTCAGCAAAATTGGGGGAGGAAAGCCTGCCTATGTGCCGGAAGAAGGACCGGACCCCGGCTCTGGTTAGCTCCGAGAAATCAAAATCTCCGATTATGTGACTGTTAATAAATGATATTTCTAGAAATCGCAGTGTTTATTGGCTCCGGCATTCTCCTCGCCCACCACCTCGGTCTGTTTTAAGGCCCCCGCCTCTCGCGCCCTCTTCGGAGGGTGCGAAGGCACCACCATCTGATTGCCGAAGCTGCCCGGTCGCGCCATCTTGCGCCCATGCGACGAACCATCCTGACCACCATCCTCCTCTCGGCGATCGGGGCGCCGGCCATGGCCCAGACGACGAAGGGCGCACCTCCGGCCCTCATCGGCCACTACGGCAATTCGCCAGCGCAGTGCCGCTCCTACAACAGGAAGACCGACGACGTCCGTTCGATTGAGCGGGATACCTATACCTTCTGTGGCGGATCGAGCTGCGAGGCGAAGATCGTCAGCACCACCAAGACGGCGAGCGGGTATAAGCTCAAGACGATCGGGACGTTCTCAGGCGTCGAGTCGACCGACCAGTTTCGAGAGATTGCCCCTGGCGTCTTCGAGATCCCCGGCGTTGCCGGCAGGAGGCAGACCATCGTCCGCTGCACCTCCAAGGACATCGTCGCCGGCATCGGCCTGGAGCCGAACACAGAGGGCCAAGTGACCAACTCTCTCAGCGCGGTATTCACGGCCCATTATGCCGAACACGTGACAACCCTGTGCCCGAGCACGGCACTGAATGAGGGCTTGGCCAAGCAGATCATCGCTACTGGAATCGATGCTTGGGAGGCGCACCTGAAGCGCTACGGACTTCGGCCCGGCGCCTCCGCCAAAGAGATCAGGCAGGGCGCGGAATACGATGTGCGGCGCGAGAAAGGGGAGGCAACCTACGCCGCCAAGCAGGACGCCGAGGCGTTGCCCAACTTCTGCGAGGAGGTCATGCGGGCGTTCGGCGATGGCGCCCGGGTAGTCCCCGGCCTCGTCATCGATCAGCGCAAGAAGGCGTGACAGGACGCAGCCTCCATTACTCGGAACTGTCCGCTTTCGACCCAATTACGTCGTAGCCGACACTTGGAGTGGCTCTTGAAAGCGGACGGTCCGCTGGAGGGCGAAAAAACCTGACATCCGCTGCATCCGATCCTCCGGCTCATGGCTAGCGCTGTCGATGCCGCCTTCGCGGCAGATGGAGAACGCCATGCGACTGAGCCTCATCGCCGTTACCCTGCTGGCCGGCACCGGCCTTGGAACCGCCGCGCGTGCCGAGACCGTCGCGGCCCTCGTCGGCGATGCCACGCTGGCGCATGTCGACACGGCCGCGAAGACGGTCACGAAGACGATGACGATCACCGGGATCGGCGGCAGCGTCCTCGGCATCGACGTGCGGCCGGCCGACGGCATGCTCTACGCCGTGATCTCGGATGGCAGCGTCGTCACGATCGATCCGATGTCCGGCAAGGCCACGGCCAAGTCGAAGCTCGACACGATGCTGGCCGCCGGCACCGCGGCAACGGTCGACTTCAATCCCGTCGCCGACCGCCTGCGCATCATCGGTTCGGACGGCACCAACCTTCGCGCCAATGTCGATGACGGCAAGGTGACGAAGGACGGCCAACTCAAGTTTGCCGAGACGGATTCGATGAAGGGTAAGACCCCGAAGGTGACGGCTGGCGCCTACACCAATGCCTTTAAGGGCACGAAGGAGACGGCCCTGTTCGACATCGACGCTGCTGGCGCGCTGCTGAAGCAGGCTCCGCCGAATGACGGCATCCTGAACACGGTCGGCATGCTCGGCATGTCGGGCGAGGCCGTGGCCTTCGACATCCTGTCCGATGGCCAGGGCGGTAACCAGGCCTGGGCGATGGCCGGCGACACGCTCTACAAGGTGGATCTCGCGACCGGGAAGGGCGAGATGGCCGCCAAGATCACCGGCGTCTCTGGTAAGGTCCGAGACATCGCCATTCTGCCCAAAATGTAACATCGCTCCGTCACTACAGGACCGGCCCGGCGGCCGGTCCATCCGATCGCCGGGAGGGTCATGGAGCCGTTCGATCACGCCTCCGCGCTGGAAGGCTGCGCCCGTGGAGATCCGGCGTCGCTGCGTCGTCTCTACGACCATGAGGCCGGGTTCCTGCTCGCCGTCGCGCTACGGATCGTGCGGCGGCGTGATGTTGCCGCCGACGTCTTGCACGATGCTATCATGGACATCTGGGAGCGCGCCGGCACCTTCGATAGTAGCCGCGGCGCGGGCCGCGCCTGGATCACCAGCATCGTGCGACACCGCGCGCTCAAACACATCCGGGTCGCCGGCCGGGAGACGGACCTCGACGCGGCCGCAGCGACAGAGATCGCGGACGACACGCCCGATCCGTTCGCCGCGCTGGCGGCGTTGCAGGATGGGACACGCCTCCATGGTTGCCTTGCGCAGCTCGACGCCGAAAGGCGGCAGGTCATCTTGCTCGCCTATGTCGATGGACTGTCGCAGTCTGAGATCGCCGAGCGATTGGGGACACCGCTCGGGACCGTGAAGGCGTGGGTCCGCCGCAGCCTCATCGCCTTGAAGGATTGCTTGTCATGATCCCGAGCCAGCCGGAAGACCGCGACGTCCTGGCGGGAGAATACGTGCTGGGTCTGCTCGACCCTGCAGCCACGGCGGAGATCGAGCGCGCCTTGGCTTCGGATGCCGACCTCCTTCGCCGCGTCGCCTTCTGGGAGGAGCGCCTGCTGCCGGCCTCTGCGGCACTCGGGAAGGCCGATGTCGATCCAGCACAATGGGCGCGGATCGAGCAGGCCCTCGTGACGCGCCGGCAGGCGCTCGGCCCGACCACAGCTCCCGCCCTCACCGGGATGCGACACGGTATGTTGAGGGCGGCATGGCGCAGCCCTGCGCTGTGGCGGGCCACTACAGGGCTCGCCACAGCCGCCGCGATACTTCTAGCGATCCTGCCGAGCCGCGTCTCGGCGCCGGCCGAGAGCCCGACGCGGTATTATGCAATCCTGCAGAGCCGGGACGCCTCCGGGCAGGAGAGCGGGCCGGGATGGCTCATCCAAGTTGCCCAGAACGGTATGGTCCAGTCCCTGCCGCTGGCTGATGTGCGGCCAGGAAGCGGACGCGCTTTGCAGCTCTGGACCCTGTGGGATCAGGCGCGCGGTCCGGTCTCCCTCGGCGTGCTGCCCCCGGGGGGAGCGATCCGACTGCCACCGGAGCGGCTGGAAGCCATCGGCGACGGGCAGCTTTTCGAGATCACGCTGGAACCCGAGGCGGGCTCTCCCATCGGTCGCCCGACGGGCCGGATCCTGTTCATCGGCCGCGCGAAGGGGGCTGCGACGCAGGCTCTGTAAAGGGGAGATCGAGGTGCTCGAAGGACTTCAGTCGCGTTCGAGGCACGTTGTGACAACTCTGGGTCGTCGTTTCCGTTACATTCTAAGCAGAAGCGAACCATCGCAAATTCAACCCGATCCGATCCTATGGCGGACGGCCCCGTCCGACCCAACATAGTCATACATGCTGCTGCGAGCGTCGCCTGGAAGCGGTCATAGACCCAGGCTCTGCCGAACGGCAAAATTCGGCCCAATGCGGTCATTAGGCCGAGTTCATGAACAAATCACCCGCACCGGGCGAGGCGGAAAAGCGGCGTTGTCCATCAACTGCATCTCATGCGCCTGCGCCAGGACCGCCATATGCGGCAACGCGTCGTAGATCGTCAGACTTTCCAGGGCTCTGTTGCCGCCAAGTGCCAGGATCGGGTTAAAGCCATAGATCTGCCCGACGCCGAGCTTTCCCAGCTTGGCACATGTCGGCTTGAAAAGCTTTTTGACCTTTGCGTCATATTCATCGAGGGTCGGATCATCGATCATCATCAATTGGCTGGTGACGGCCATATTGGGATCGAAGGTCTTGCCGCTTACAAGAGAAGGGCACGACACCTGGCTGCTCACGAGGTTGATGGCGACGTCCTGATACACTTCATTCCATGCGACGATCGTTCCAAACGCCCCGAAGCCTAGGGCATGTGTCTGTTCGGGTCTGATCTCGTTGTCGCCATTGAAAACAACCTTCATGATCGAAGCAAATCGAGCGGGATCGCAAAACTGAAAATATCCATCCAATACGATCCCGGTCCCATACTGCTCCCAGAACTCGATCATGGCGTCCGGGACTTGGCCCCTATGGCGTTCCATGTCGACCGCTTCTCCGTCCTTGGGAACGCCGAAGTTTTCCACGATCGAAGCAAGCCTGACCTGGTATTCGTTCATATGGCGCTCCCATCACTGCCTTCAAAGTGCATCAATAAATCAGAACGACCGTGAGTTTCCTAGGATTCGACACGTCATAGAGCATATCGCCATCACTGCATGACCGGTGTTGGCGCGAAGCGGTCGTCCCTTAAAATTCGCGCGAACGTCTGATTTGTTGATTCTGATTCCCAAAAGCAGACCGGCAACAAACCACCCGACCTGGCCGTACAACGGTCCGGCGGTTCTCGACCCGGAGAAGCCATTCGACGTGTGGCCAGCGAAGGCCAGCTGACGGATGCATAGCGGACATCTGACGGACTGCGTCGTAAGTGGCGCAGGCTTGCGCGCTCACAAATGTTGCTACGGTGCTGCACAGGCTCTGACACATTGACCCTCGTTGGCGAACCAGTGCTCACCGATAGCGAGGCGAGTGATGCAGGACGAAAAGCAAAGACCGAAACGCCAGCGGGTGCTGGCCGATTTCGGCGAGTTCGCCCTGCGTAGCCAGAACATCGACGAGCTCCTCATCGAAGCCTGCCGTCTCATCGCAGAGGCCCTCGATACGGACCGCGCGAAGATCCTTGAGATCGAGGAGGATGAGCAGTGCCTGTTGGTCCGGGCGGGCGTCGGCTGGGACTCCGGTATCGTCGGTCATCTGCGATTGCCCATGAGCGAGCGATCCTCCGAGACCTTCGCGATCAAGGTGGGCAAGCCTGTCATCACGCAGGACATCGCCAAGGAGGAGCGCTTCGCGCTTCCTGCCTTCTTGCAGGAGGCCGGTGTGCAGGCGCTGGTGAACGTGCCGATCTTCGTGCCGGGCGGGAAAGCCTATGGACTTCTCCAGGTGGACGCGAACGAGCCACGCGACTTCCAGCAGGACGACATCGAGTTCCTGCGCACCTACGCCACGATTTTGGGCCCGGTGATCGACCGCCTCCACAAGGTGATCAGCCTGAGTGCCTCGGAGGAGCGCTTCCGCCTCGTAGCGGAGAACGCCCGCGACTACGCCATTTTCATCTGCGACCCCGAGGATCGGATTACCGACTGGTACCCCGGAGCTGAAAATGTGTTCGGCTGGACGGCGGAGGAGGCACGAGGTCAGCTCGGCAGCATCATCTTTACGCCCGCGGATCAGGCGCAAGAGCAGCCGAGGATCGAGACCGAGACGGCTCACCGGGAGGGTTGGGCGCCGAACGTACGCTGGCATCAACGCAAGGACGGCGCGCAGGTGTTCATCGATGGTGGCGTCACGGCTTTGTATCACCCCGACGGATCGCTGCGCGGCTTCCTCAAGATCGGCCAGGACGTCACGGAACGGGGCCGGATCGATGAGGCGCTGCGCGAGAGTGAAGAACGCTTCCGGACCCTGGCCAGCCTCGTTCCAGTTCTACTCTGGTGCTCGGACGCGAGCGGCGTGCACAATTCCGCAAACCAGCCCTGGCTCGACTACACCGGCCAGAGCCTGGAACAATCGCAGGACGGGGGCTGGCTCGACGCCGTCCACCCCGATGACCGGACGGCAACATATGAGGTTTTCAGCGTCGGGCATGCTGAGCAGAAACTGGTGGAGGTGCAGCACCGTATCCGTGGTCAGGATGGCTCTTACCGCTGGTTCCTGATTCGGCAGACGCCGATCACCGATGAGGACGGGCGTCTCATCCAGTGGTTCGGTGCGGCTATGGACATCGACGAACTGCGCAACGCGCAGGTGCGCCAAGAGGTGCTGGTCAAGGAATTGCAGCACCGCTCGCGCAACCTTCTGGGTGTCGTCAGCTCTCTAGCAAACCGCACCGTTGGAAAGGGCTCACCCGTAGCAAGCTTCACGACGCGGCTGCAGGCACTGGGTCGGGCGCAAGCGCTGCTCAGCCAGTCTGGCGCCGACACCGTCGAAGTCCGAGCACTTGTGAATGCGGAACTGGCAGCCCATGCCGATGACGCCCCATCACGGATCACGATTTCTGGGCCGAAGGTGCTGCTCACCTCGCAGCAGGTGCAGAACTTTGCCCTCGCCATGCATGAGCTGGCGACCAACGCGGTCAAATACGGTGCGTTGAAGGACGAAACGGGCTGTCTCTCGGTCACGTGGGACCTGATCCTTGGTGCCGACAGCAACAAGCAACTGGCGCTGAACTGGATCGAGAGCGGGGTGGATGTGCAGCCGGAGGCTGCGACACGGCGCGGCTACGGACGTGAACTGATCGAACAGGCGCTCGCCTACGCGCTTGGCGGACGGACCGAGTTCGTGCTGGGCACGGATGGGGTGCGCTGCCGGATCGAACTGCCGGTCACATAACATTAGGAAAGGATACTCGTCGCCAGGTCAACTAGTCTCTTCACTCACTCACAGCGAGCCTCGCATGCTACATCCTTTTGTCTCGCTTGCTGGACGACGCATCCTCCTGGTCGAGGACGAGTACTTCATCGCCATGGACATGCAGCAATGGCTACAGAGCGCGGGAGCTGAAGTGGTTGGCCCTGTTCCAGACGTGGAGCAGGCCCTTGCACTGATTGCGACCGGACCGCTCGATGCGGCAGTGCTCGACGTGAACCTCAACGGTAGGACGGCATACTCAGTGGCAGACCAGCTCCGCGACCGGGGCGTGCCGTACCTGTTTGCCACGGGCGAAACGCAGATCGCCGATGGTTCGGACTACCGCACGCGGCCGAAGCTGGAGAAGCCGATCAACGATGCGGAGCTGTTGCAGGCTGTCGCGAAGCTCGTGCAAAGCTGATCGTTAAAAATTCGTTTCCACCATATCCGCTCTTGGTTGTAATGCAGTCTGTTGCGATTGCTTGGCTTGATGACTGCTTTCCACCCGGGGCGGAAAGGCTGGATTGGTTCGAGAACGCCTATATCTGGGACGGCATCATGTCGGGGTAAACGACGGCTTCAGATGCGCCGCATTCCTGGAGCCTGCATGGCCTCCTCAACATTGCCGCTGAGGAGGCCGGGCTTCAGATTTCGGTCGCTTCTGCCAGAGCGAGCGCGTCTTCAACGTCCACGCCGAGGTAGCGTACCGTGCTCTCGATTTTCGTATGCCCAAGCAGAATCTGCACAGCGCGTAAGTTGCCGGTTCGCTTGTAGATCAATGCCGCCTTTGTACGGCGTAGAGAATGTGTGCCGTAGTCTTCGCGCCGTAGCCCTATGCCCGTCACCCATTCATCGACCAAGCGGGCGTACTGCCGGGTGCTTATGTGCGCCTCATGGTCGATCCGGCTGGGAAAGGCGTAATCGTCAAGCCCGCCCCCTCGGCACCCCAACCAAGTCAGAATGCTGGTACGTGCTGGTTCAAGCAGTTCGAACTGCACGGGCGACCCCGTCTTTCGCTGAACGACGATGACGCGCGCCCGCACATGCCCGCCACTGACAAGCTCGCCGATCTTCAATTTGACGATGTCACAACCGCGCAACTTGCTGTCGATGGCTAGGTCGAACATGGCCCGGTCGCGTACGCGCCGCTCTCCATCAAGCCAGAAACGGATGGCCCAAACCTGTTGTGGTTTGAGCGCACGTTTGGCGCCGAGCTTGCGTCCTACGTTCCACGGTCGGCGGCTCTTGAAGGCTGGGTCGTGCTCTGAATGTCCCATCTCTCATCTCCCAACCGGCCCATGCCGGCAGAGAGAGAAGGGGCGCTGCGAACGTAGCCTGCGCATTACCGGTCAGACGTTCGGGATGTGTGCAACGCAGCTGCCAGGCTTGAAATGCAGCCCTGCTGCGTCCGACCTAACATTGCCGAACAGGCCGATTTGCAACATTCCCGGAAGCGGACGTTCGCTGGTTGAACGTTCCGGAGTTTCCCTCGCGGCGGCGAGACGACAGAGACGGCGCGACGACCAGCTATGGGGGCGTTCCAGGGCGATGACGATCGTCAGGACTTGAGGTGTCGGAACATGTTGGCGCGGGCCTCGTCGTCCATTTCTGGCTTGAAGGCGAAGCGGTCCTTGAGACCGACCGCACGCACCGCAGCCGGGCGAGCGGCGATCTCATCGTGGTGGCGCTTGAGGTGGGGCAACTCCGCCCAGGCCGTTTCGCCGAGAACGAAGGGGATCATGCGGGCCCATCCCCAGGCGCTCATATCTGCGATGGTATACTCGTCGCCCACGAGATAGCGGCGCTGCGCGAGGTGTGCGTCTAGCACGTCGTAGTGACGGCGTGCCTCGAAGCTGTAACGCGCCTGGGCATAGGGCACCTGCTCCGGGGCGAAGTGCTGGAAATGGACCGCTTGGCCGGAGAACGGCCCGACGCCCGTCGCGACGAACATCAGCCAGGACAGGAGCGGAGCTCGGTCGCTACCCAAGGGCGGCAGGAATCGTCCGGTCTTCTCGGCGAGGTAGAGCAGTATAGCATTGCTGTCGAAGATCACGTCCGCGTCGTCGACGAGGACCGGCACCTTGCCGTTCGGATTGAGGGCCATGAAATCAGGCGCGAACTGGTCACCCTTGCGGGTGTCGATCGGGATGGGCTCGTAGGGCAGTCCGAGCTCCTCCAGCAGCAGCGCGACCTTCGTCGGGTTCGGAGAGCCATTGAAAAAGAATTTCAGCATTTCAAAACCTCATGCCGTTCCGGGAGCCGGTGGCCGCCAAACCGCTCGGCAACACCCGTTTAGCTGCGGTCCACATGTCATCGATCGATGGATGTCGGGCGATTCACGTTCAGACTCACTACAGCCCGGAAAACCAGTTGTAGCCCTGATCTTCCCAGTAACCGCCCGGATAATCGTTCGTCACCGTAATCGCCATGATGTGCTTCGGGTTCTTGAACCCGAGCTTCGTCGGGATGCGCAGCTTCACTGGGAAGCCGTATTTCGGTGGCAGGGGCGCGCCGGCGTAGTCGAGCGCCAGGATCGTCTGGGGGTGAAGCGCGCTCGGCATGTCGATGCTCGTCCAGTAGTCGTCGCCGCAGGCGAAGCGGACGTAACGTGCGGTCGTGTCGGCCCCGATCCGTTCGAGGAAGGTGCGGAACGGGACCCCAGACCATTGCCCGATGGCGCTCCAGCCCTCCACGCAGACGTGGCGGGTGATCTGCGCTTCCTGCGGCAGGGTCCTCAGCCTGTCGAGCGTCCACGGCGCCTTGTCAGAAACGAGACCGGCGAGTTCGAGCTTCCAGGTCGAACCGTCGATCACCCGGATCTTGCTCGCCGGATAATAGGCGTTGAAGGGAAAGTCCGGGGTGATGTCCGCGACATCGAAGGTCGGGGCAAGACGCGTGCTTCCGAATAGGGCGCCCTGAACGCGATCGTTCAGCCGCGAGATGCCACCGAGGATGCTCTCCACCTGCGGGTTGTCCGAGAGGTCGCACCCGCCGAGTGCGAGGCTTCCCGCCGCGACGAGGCCGCCGCGGAGGAACAGGCGTCGGTCGGCCCGAATAAGGTGAGTCTCGGGAATCGTGATATCCGGACGTGGACGGCGGAGAAGGCGATCGAGGGGCTTCATGGCTTCACCACGTGGTTGCGGCCGAGATGGATCTCCCGGCCGATGATCATCGTCGGAAGGGTCTTCGGAACCAGGAGCACCAGGGCGAGGTGCACCGCTACGAAGCCAGCGATGCCGGTCATGGCGAGGAAATGGACGATCCGGGCCGTGTCGTAGCCGCCCAGCAGCGCTGTCAGTGGCGCGAACTGGACCGGCTTCCAGATCGCGAGACCGGAGAGCACGATGACGATGCCAATGAGCAGGACCGCAACGTAGAGGAGGCGCTGAACGGCGTTGTAGACGCCCGGGTCGTGGGGGAGCCGGAACTTCAGGGCCGCGACGAAATCATGCGCGATCTCGCGCGGCCGCAGGGGCGTGAGGCGCCGGCGCAGGTGGCCCGAGGCGAGACCATAGGTCAGGTAGACGAGGCCGTTGGCGACGAGGAGCCACATTCCCGCGAAGTGCCATTGCAGGGCCCCGCCGAGCCAGCCGCCCAGGGTGATGGCCTTCGGGAACGCCCAGTCGCCGAAGATCGGTGAAGCGTTGTAGATGCGCCATCCGCTGGTGATCATGATCAGCATGGCCAGAGCGTTCACCCAATGGGTGATCCGGACGACGAGGGGGTGGATCGGGCGCTCGGCCCGTGGCGAAGGGGGATGCATCGGGACCGTCCTGAAGGGTTGCTGGCTTGCGGAGCGTTGGACCCGAAAAGCGGGATCGTTTCAGGCGGGCTCGAAGCGCAGCGCGATGCCGTTCATGCAGTAGCGCTGCCCCGTGGGCTTCGGTCCGTCGGCGAAGACGTGACCGAGATGCCCGCCGCAGCGGCGGCAATGCACCTCCGTCCGGCTCATCCCCAGGCTGGAATCCGTCGTCGTGCCCACGGCCTCCACGAGGGGGGCGGTGAAGCTCGGCCAGCCGGTTCCGCTCTCGAACTTCGCGCTGGAGGCGAAGAGCGGCTGGTCGCAACCGGCGCAGACGAAACGACCGGCGCGCTTCTCGGCGTTGAGCGGGCTCGAGCCGGCGCGTTCGGTACCGTGCTGGCGCAGAACCGCGTAGCCGGCGGACCCGAGCTGGGCCCGCCAGGCGGCCTCGCTCTTCACGACGGCGAAGGTTCCGGCCAGGGCCCCTCCGGCGGCGCGAAGGAATGTCAGGATGCCGAGCGCCGAGACGCCGGCCGTGAGGATCTGTCTGCGGTCCATGATGCCGAGCTCCATGATGGCGAGTTCCTTGCCGAGGCCCTGGACTGTCATTCGCCCTGTGGATCGAGCAGGTTACAGGTCGGCCTCGCGGTGCCGGCCTCGCGACCCTGCGGTCCCGTCGAGAAGGCGCCCGCCGAAGAGACCGTTCAGGCCGACGACCATGAGGACGGCGACGAGGTGAACCAACAGATCCGTCGCGGTGGCGTCGTGCGGATGAAACGGTACCAGCAATGCCGCGGCAGCCGCTGCTGCGGCGAGTCCCCCGAGGGCCGCCGTTAGATTGGGGCGTAACGGACAGGCTCGCCGCAGCATCACCACCAGCAGGACGGATAGCGGCAGCGAGACCCCCATCAGGAACACGAAGCAGCCTCGCATCTCCTCCGGCTCGGCGAGGTTGGCGGCCGGCGCGAGCCAACCGCGAAGGCAGCCGAGCCCACTGGCGCCGAGCCAGAGGACGAGCGGGGGAAGCGGGAGCCATGACCAGGCCGCGCTTCGGCCGGGCACGCTGCTCTGGAAGGCGGCAAGGGCGGCCGCGATAGCCGTGAGGATCGCGCCGACGGCCGCCCAGTGCAGGTCCGGCACGGCGAGGCGCGCCCGCAATCCCGAAAGGTCGGACATCGGCACGAGGAGGAGCCCCACCGTGAGCACCGCACCGGACCAGATGAGGGTCCGGCGCCCCGGGCTCGGGAGCCGGCGGACCGGCGTGAGCGATTGAGCCAGATCCTCGACGAGGTCGTGGGTGGACGGGACTTGAGTGGATCGGTCATGGGTGGCCGGATCAGGCATCCGTGCCCTCCTTACGGGATGAGAGAGAGACGCGGAGGGCCTTCAGACCGCGATGGAAGTTGACCTTGAGCGCACCCTTGGTCCGCCCTGTGAGCGTTGATGTCTCGTCGAGGGACAATTCGCGTAGGGCGATGTGCTCGATCGCCTCCCGCTGTCCTTCGGGGAGATGCGCGACGGCCGTAGCGAGGATCGCTGCGCGCTCGCGACGCTCCAGGTCGTCACCCGGCATGGGACCGGCGTCGGCACGCGCCTCATAGGCGAGCGGCTCATGCACTTCCTTCGGACGACGCCCCTTGCGGCGCAACGCGTCGACCGCCCGCCGCTGTGTAATGGCGCGCAACCACGGCAGGAACGGGCGGGCCGGATCGTAGGTCGCCCGTGCCTGATGGAGGGTAAGCAGGGTGTCCTGCACAACGTCGTCGAGAGCTGCGCCCTGAACCCCCTTTGCCCGTGCCATCGCGGAGATCACCGGCACGCAATCGCGCAGGAGCGCCCGGTAAGCGGCGGCATCGCCGACCTGCGCCGCCTGCATCGCGGCGGACAGGGACGCCTCGCCGGACAATGCCGCTGATTGAACAGGCATGGGAGCAGGGATTCCGGACGCTGCGGGGAGAGCCGGCGAGAAACCCGGCATGAGGAACGGGCGGCCCGGAAGGCCGACCCGCGCCGTCCGCATGAGTCCGAACTTACTTCTTCATGGAGTCCTTGGCCATGCTGTCTTTCGCCATCGAGTCCTTGGCCATGCTGTCCTTGGCCATGGAATCCTTGCTCATCCCGTCCTTCTTCATGCCGTCCTTGGCCATGGAGTCTTTCGCCATGCTGTCCTTGGCCATGCTGTCCTTGGCCATGCTGTCCTTGGCCATGGAATCGACGGCATAAGCCGGGGCCCCGGAGACGGCGGTGGCGAGGACGAGAGCAGCGGCGACGCGGAAGAGAATGCTCATGTGAGGTTATCCTTCTGGGATGTACCGAACATCTTGGCGGTACTGGACTGTGTTTCGGCAGGGCGCCGACGACGGTTACAGGTCAGGGCGAAAATTCCGTCGTTGTCTTGTTTGCGTTCTCGCGCTCCGCCCGCACGATGGCAGCTCGCATCGTTGCCGGCGTCAGCAATTCCGGCAGGGCTTCTCCGCGCGGTAGACCGGGCCCGTAGACGGCCACGAGCGGAATCCCGAAACGTCCGAAGTGGCGCAGGAAAGCGAGGATGGCCGGGTCGGCCTGGGTCCAGTCCGCCCGCATCGCGACCGTGTCGGGCGCCGACAGGCGCGCACGGTTCTCCGCGCGATCGAGGGTGGTGACATCGTTGAGCCGGCAGGTCAGGCACCAGGACGCCGTCACGTCCACGACGACGACCTTGCCCTCCGCCACCAGGGCCGGGATCGCCTCGGGGGCGAAGGCGCGCCAGGGTCCACCCTCCGTCCGAGCCACCGGGGAGGGTTCGAAGCCGGACGGCCACACCGTGACGGGGACGAGCGCGAGGACGAGGGCCGCCGTGACCAGGCTTCGGCGACGATAGGGAACGCGCGGCGGTCGGCTCAGGGCGAGCCAGCCAAGGAGAAGGATCAGGATACCCGCCAACCCCATCGCCCGAGGAATGCCGGCCAATTCGGCGAAGACCGTCATGAGCCACGCGGCCGTTCCGAGGAGAAGCAGGCCGAACCCGCTCCGAAGCCGGATCATCCAAAAGCCCGGTCGCGGCAGCAGGCGCGTCCAACCCGGTTTTAGCGCGAGGAGCGCGAAGGGGAGCGCCATTCCGAGGCCGAGCGTCGTGAAGACCAGCAGGATATCGACATGTCCCCGGGTCAGCGCGAAGCCCACCGCGCTTCCGACGAACGGGGCCGAGCAGGGCGTGGCCAGCAGGGTGGCGAAGGCGCCGGTGAGGAAGGCCTCCGACAGGCGGCCGGACCCGCGCAGCGATCCGAGCGCGGCGATCGGACGGGGTAGCCCGATGGTGACCCATTCGAACAGGCTCGCGGCGAACAGCACCGTGAGCAGGGCCATGCCGGCGAGAAACCACGGCGCCTGAAACTGGATGCCCCAGCCGATACTGGCGCCCGAGGCCTTCAGGACGATCAGAACCAGGGCGATGGCGAGGAAGGACGCGACGATGCCCGCCGCCGTGGCGAGGAGTTCTACACCACGCTCGCGGCGATCAGGGAGATGCGCGCGCTATGTCGGCGGAAGCCAAAGGTCCAAGGCTCTGGTTCAAGCGGGGGAATGTCGGTGCCGATGGAAAGCGCCGGCCTGGAACCTGGACCATCAAAGACGATGGAGACATCCGCGTCAGCACTGGCGTCCGCGCGGCTCGTGGCGGAAAGCCTCCGCAAGCAGCTCAAGACGCCCTTGCCCGTTACATCCTCGAGCGCCGCGAAATCCCGCGCGAGAAGCACCGTAGTGCCGATGCCGTCCAGGTCGCAGACGTCATAGCGATCTACCTTGAGGAGCGGGCCAAGAAGCAGGCCCGCCCGCTGGAGGTGATCCAGCGCTGCGAGGCTCTCCTCACCTTCTGGGGCGAGCGTCGCCTTTCGGACGTCACCGGCAGGTCCTGCCGTGAGTACGTCCAGTTTCGTGCAAAGCCTGTGGCCCGTCGCGAACTGGAGGACCTGCGTTCGGCGATCAACTATCACCGTAAGGAGGGGTATTGCCGCGAGATCGTCGAGGTGACCCTCCCCGACGCACCCCAGCCGCGCGACCGCTGGCTGACCCGATCTGAGGCAGCCCGGCTCATTTGGGCGGCATGGCGCTATCGCGAGGTGCAAAAAGGAAAGGCAACCGGTCGTCGGTCGCGCCAGCACGTCGCGCGCTTCATCCTGGTGGCGCTCTACACCGGCACCCGCGCGGGAGCGGTGTGCGGCGCGTCGCTCGGCCCCGTTCAGGGATCGGGCTGGATCGATCTGGAACGCGGTGTCTTCTACCGGAAAGCCGCCGTGGACCGGTCCACGAAGAAACGGCAGCCGCCGGTGCAGATCCCGGTTCGCCTCCTCGCGCGCATGCGCCGCTGGCACGCGAACGGCCAGACCTATGCCGTCGAGTGGCTGGGCAAGCCGGTCGGGACGGGAATCGAGAAAGCGTTCGGCCGCGCCTGCCTCGATGCTCGCCTCGACGACGTGACGCCTCACATCCTGCGCCACACCGCAGCAACGTGGCTTGTCGCCAACGGCACGCCATTCGAGAAGGCAGCAGACTTCCTCGGCATGACGATCGAGACCCTCACGCGGGTCTATCGCCACCATGCTCCGGGCTTCCAGCAGGAGGCGGCGGACAACATTACGCGGAAACCGACGCTCGCCATTCGGTCCACGCTGTCGGGCTTCGATTTTTAGGGAAGCAGTAAGAGACTGCAAACTCTCGGGAAATTTGGTCGGAGTGGCAGGATTTGAACCTGCGACCCCCACGTCCCGAACGTGGTGCGCTACCAGACTGCGCTACACTCCGACGGCCGGCATCACCACCGGCGAGCGGACGTATAGCGAGGCCGACGCGGAGCCGCAAGCGTCATCATCGACCTTGTTGCCATATAGCTGCCCGCCCGGTGGGCCAGTCGAGCGGGAGGGTCTGGTACAGGCAGCCTATATCCGCTGCCCGGATGGCGAGGGCCGCGGAATAGCCCGGCGCGGCGGGGAGTGCGTGCAGGCTCCACTCCTTCGTCCCCCCCGGCATGGCCAGCAGCTCCGCCTCGTCCGGCGTGATGGAGACGGCGAAGCTGTCGAGGCGCAGGGAGAGGCCCTGGCCGGTGGCTTTCGCCACGGCCTCCTTGCGCGTCCAGCAGGCGAAGAACGCGGCCGTCAGCTCGCCCGGCTCCAGCGCTTCCAGGGCTGCGATCTCGCATCCGGCGAAATGGGCGCGGGCGATGCGAAGGAGATCGGGCATCGGGCGCACCTCTTCCACATCGACGCCGATCTCGGCGGAGGAGGAAAGGGCGATCAGGGCGCGGCTGCCGGAATGCGACAGGCTGAAACGGCATGCTCCAGCTGCCGCCCCCGCCAGATACGGCTTTCCCGACGGCTCCGCGCCGAAGACGATGCCGCGCGGGTCCGATCCGAGACGATGGCCGAGGGTGAGGCGCAGGGCCGCATGGCTGGCCTCGAAGCGCCATCGATCCGCATCGCGCACGAATCGGTCCGCGCGAGCCTTCTCGTCATCGATGAGGAGATCCCGGCACCGCGCGCGATGCTCGTCCGAGAGGGTCAGATCGACATCCCAGACCGTGACAGACTCGTCGGAGCGGGCTCGATCCGATGCCCGGTTCCCCGAACGCGTGTGGTGAAAGTCGACGGCCACTTTAGCGGCTCGATGCCGTGCCGCCCGATGTCATCGTTCCCGATGCCATCGTGGGGCTATTCGGAGCGAGGGCGGCCTGGACGCGCCCGGCATAGGTCGCTCGGGCGCTCCATCCCGCGTGAAGGCGACGACGAGGGCGAGATAGGCGATCTGACAGAGAGCGACGATGCCGTAGAATGTCCCGGCGGCGGCCAGCCAGGACAGGTTGTGCCTGACGGCAATGATTCCAACGAGCGCGACGCTCAAGGCGAGAATCATCGCGAGGGTGAGGAGAGGCCTCTGTGTCGCGACGTCCATCTCTGCCGACCTGCCCGTCTACGTGCCATCACGCCCCGGCTTCCCACAGACGGGATGCCGAAGCGTTAATGTGCAGCGCACTGAGTCAGGCGGCAAGCGACATCCGGTCAGACATACACGTTACCGGCACTCTGTGGAAAACGCTCCGCCAGGGCACGGCGCAGCTTCTCTAGGGCGCGGTTCTCGATCTGGCGCACGCGCTCTTTCGAAATCCCGAGACGGCGGCCGAGGGCTTCGAGGGTGGCCTGGTCTTCCGTCAGCCGGCGCTCGCGGAGGATCCGCAACTCGCGCTCGGACAGGACGGTGAGCGCCTCGTTGAGCCAGGTGAGCCTGCGCTCGCCATCCACCGAGGCGGAGACCGTCTCGTCGGGAAGGTCGGAACCGTCCACCAGAAAGTCCATCCGTTCGGATGAGGCTTCGCTTTCCTCGCCCACCGGAGCGTTCAGGGACATGTCCGGCCCGGACAGTCGCGCGTCCATCAAGGCCACATCTTCGCGGGAGACGCCGATGGCCGTGGCGATGCGGCGATGGATCTCGTCGCCCACATGCTCCTCGGTGGATTGCATCAACCGGGCGCGTAGGCGGCGCAAATTGAAGAACAAGGCCTTTTGCGCGGAGCTCGTGCCGCCGCGGACGATGGACCAGTTGCGAAGGATATAATCCTGGATCGAGGCTCTGATCCACCAAGTCGCATAGGTGGAGAAACGGACCTCGCGCTCCGGCTCGAACCGGGCCGCCGCTTCCATCAGGCCGACATGCCCTTCCTGAACGAGATCGGCCATGGGCAGACCGTAATGCCGGAACCGCCCCGCGATGGCGATGACGAGACGCATATGCGCCGAAATCAGGCGATGGAGAGCGTGTTCGTCGCGCTCATCCTTCCAGCGGACGGCGAGACCGCGTTCCTCGTCCCGCGCCAGGAAGGGCGCCTCCATGGCCGTACGAATGAACTGTCGCCGTATCCCCGCGATATCCGCCATTCCCGCCTCCGCCTTTCGTCCGTTGCGTGCGCGCGCCGCGACGGACGTTCGGGGTCGATCGACCCGAATGGTCCAGAAAGCGAGGGCACCAGCCCGGGGGCATCGCCCAGGCACCGAACAACGGAGCCGTTGCGTGGATAGTTCCGCAGGCCGGGGCTGACAGGGGGGCCGTGACCCTGCGGCGCATCGGAGCAGCCGGCCGACGCAGTGCCGACAAAGAAAAAGGCCCGGCGCTGGTGCGCCGGGCCCGATCGTCGAACGGATCCGTCTGGGATCGGCGGGCCGCTCAGGCGGCCTCTTCCCGGATCTCGTCGCTGTCGCCGTCCGTCTCGGCATCGCCTTCGGCTTCCGCCTCGCCCTTGGCGCGGCGGGGCGACTTGGCGAGGCTCTGCTCGATCAGCTTGAGTGCCTCGGTCTCGGTGATGCGGTTCACCGACGAGATCTCGCGCAACACGCGGTCGAGTGCGGCCTCGTAGAGCTGGCGCTCGCTGTAGGATTGTTCCGGCTGAGCCTCCGACCGATAGAGGTCGCGGACCACTTCGGTCACCGACAGCAGGTCGCCGGAATTGATCTTGGCCTCGTATTCCTGGGCGCGGCGCGACCACATGGTGCGCTTGATCCGGGCGCGGCCGGTCAGAACGTCGAGGGCCTTCTTGACAAGCTCGGGCTCGGCGAGCTTACGCATGCCGACGCTGTTGGCCTTCGCGGTCGGAACGCGCAGGACCATCTTGTCCTTCTCGAAAGAGACGACGAAAAGCTCGAGCTTGTAGCCGGCGATTTCCTGCTCTTCGATCGCAGTGATGCGGCCGACGCCATGAGCTGGGTACACCACCGCTTCGCCGGTCTTGAAGCCTTGGCGGCCTGCCGTCGTCTTCTTGGCTGTGGTCATGCGAGAAGCGCCTCCAGAACATCGCGCGGGTCGAATCGCGCCGAACCTTCATTCCCGGGGTGGGTGACCCGGCTTGAGCCTCTTGTCCGCCGGCCATCGATGCAGCATGCATCGGCCGGGCGGGTCCCAGGCTAGCCGATCATCCACACCATGCGACCGGTGCCGCGGGAAGCGCATGCGCCTCCAGCGGTCGATCACATGCCGCCTCGTCTCGGAAAGGTAGCGTCCCAATGGAATGGGATGCCGACTCTGTCGAAAGGTTTGGAAACCACCGCTTGGGTGGCCAAAGGCAGCACGTCAGGCACGAACGACGGCAGACCCTTGATGTACCACAAACCGGGCACCGAATCAAAGGATTGCCGACGCAGGGCATGCGTGCGCGATCTGCCGGAGGGATATCCGCAGGGAGTCGGTCCCGCGCGGAGAGCGCAATCGCAACGGCCTCAGGCGGTGGGTTGCACGACCGCCTGCGACGTCATGAGGCGCATGCGATCCACCGAAATCCGACAGGGCCGGACGCATCATCGCGGGCAGGCGCGCGATTCACCAACGCGCGGACCAAAACCTGCGAGACGCCATCCGGGTGGAGCCTTCGCTCGATATCGCCTGCTCGGGAGCCGGCCTAGTCGCCCTTGCCCGGCGAGGCGGAGAAATGAGCCTCGAACTTGCCGCTGACGCCGTCCCAGTCCTTCGCATCCGAAGGCGCGTCCTTCTTCTGCGTGATGTTGGGCCAACTCCGCGCGTAATCGGCATTGAGCTTCAGCCAGGTCTCCAGGCTCGGCTCTGTGTCGGGCTTGATCGCCTCGGCGGGGCATTCCGGCTCGCAGACGCCGCAATCGATGCACTCGTCGGGATGGATGACGAGCATGTTCTCGCCCTCGTAGAAGCAATCCACGGGGCAGACTTCCACGCAGTCCATGTACTTGCACTTGATGCAATTGTCGGTGACGACGTAGGTCATGTGCCCTTCAGCCTCAATCCATGGTCGGGCGAGTCAACCACCTCGGCCCGTTCGGGCGCGATCCTAGACCCGGCCCTTGCACGGCCTCGTTAACGCGCCCGTGGGTCGCGCGAGGCCTCACTATTTCCGCACGGCTCTAGCCCCTGCCACCGGGGCTGACAAGCAGTGGCCGCATCATGGCCGCTCGGGCGATGTTACCGGGACACACTTCCGCCGCTCGGTCTTCGCGGCGACGATCAATCCTGATCGTCGGGCACGGCGTTCCGGCCCGCCGACAGGTCGGCATAGAGCCGTTGCGCCTCCGGCGCGGGACCGCGCCGCTCTCCGAGATCGACCACCCTCACCGCCGCCGTCCCATGGGCGGCGGCGACCGTCACCACGTCACCGATGGCGATCCCCTTGGCGGGGTTGTCGATGCGCGTCCCGTTCACCCGCACGAAGCCGTCCTCCACCAAGGCGGCGGCAAGAGAGCGGCTCCGCGCGAAGCGGGTGAACCAGAGCCATTTGTCGAGACGCTGACGCCCCGGCTTCATCCGCCCTCTTCAGATTCCCGGTTCAGCGCTTGCCGCCGTCGCCGGCTTCGAGCTGGGCCTTGAGGGCGGCCAGCTTGGCGAAGGGCGAATCCGGATCCGGAGCCCGTTCGCGCCGCTGCGGACGCTGTTCCTGCGGTGCGGCGGAACGACCCTCGTCCCGACGCTCGGGCCGGACCCGGCCGGGCTCGAAACGCTCGCGACGCGGCGGACGCCCGCCGTCCGGCCGGCCGCCATCGCGACGCCCACCATCCTGCCTCTCGCCTTGCCCGCTCCGCTCGCCCTGGCCGCCACGGTTGCGCTGGGCGCCGTCCGGGCCGCCGGCATGAGCGGGGCGACGGTCCTGGCGGCCTTCGCCGGGACCACGATCGCCCGCCTGAGCGTTATCGCGACCGCCGCGCGGGCGGTTCTGCCGCGGAGCGGAGCTGCGCTGATGCCGCTGCAGGCGCCAGACCTCGACCATCACTGGCTCGGCCGGGGCGGATTCCACGGGCGTTTCGCCCTCGGCCGCATCAGGAGAGGCCGTCTCGGCCGTTTCCGGCTCGATGCCGGCGAGGGCTGCGGATTCCGCCACGGGGACGGGAGCCGCCTCGGGTTCCTCAGCGGCATCGACCGGCGCTTCGGCGGCCGGTGCCGGCTCGTCCTCCGCGGGTGCGGCCTCAGAGGACACCGTCTCGGGGTCGGGCACGCCTTCCGCCACGGGCTCGGCCGTGTCGGGCGAGGTCTCGTCTTCGGTGGTCGTCCCGTCTCGAGAAGCCGTCTCGCCTTCCGAAGGCGTCTCGGCGTCCGGCTTGGCCTCGTCTTCGGTCGCGGGTGCGGCCTCCTCGGACACCGTCACCGCGTCGTCGGTCGATGCGGCTGCGGGTACGATGGGGCGGGTCGACGCGGCCGGAAGAAGCGGCACGGTGATCGCCGGGCCGGGGCGCGTTTCAGGTGCATAGCCGAGGGATTTCAGGATCGAGCCGAAATCCTCGCCCGAACAGCCGACCAGCGAGGTCATGCCCACGGTGGCGACGAAGGCGTCGCCATCGGCGGTGCCGGCGGGCGCCTCGCCCGGCGTGGTGCCGGGGCGGTAGGTGACGGCCGGGCGGATCAGGTCGGCCAGACGCTCCAGGATGTCGACGCGCACGGCGCGCTCGCCACAGACGCGGAAGCCGGCGGCGCGGTAGAGGCCCTTGGCGATCTCGGGATCGACCTTGATCGAGGTGCGGCCGGAGCCGGCCAGATGCGCGATCTCGTCGAGGCCGCGCTGGTCGAGGCCACCGTTCTTAAGCGCCCAGAGCTGGGCGGCGAGGGTCCGGGGGGCCGGCTTCAGTAGGGCCGGCAGGAAGATGTGATAGGCGCCGAAGCGGACCCCGTGACGGCGCAGCGCGCCACGGCCCTCCTGATCGAGGGTGCGCATCTCGTGCATCACCTTCGAGCGTTCGAGGACGCCGAGCGATTCCACGACCTGGTAGCCGATGCCCTTCGACAGGCCGACGAGGTCGGCGGCGGTCTCGATCTCGATCAGCGGACCGAGGAGCCGGACCACATAGGCCTTCAGCCAGGCGACCAGCCGGGCCTCGACCTTGTCGCGGGCCGGGCCGGTCAGCTGCTCGTCGGCGAGCAGCCGCACATGCGGCTCGAACAGCTTGTCGCCCGGCGTCAGCTTGGCGACCGGGTCTCCGGTCCAGCGGATGATGCCGTCATGGGACAGGACCAGGGACGAATCCGCCGCGGCCGAGAAGCGCTCGGCACGCGCCTCGATCTCGCCGCCCAGCGCCTTTTCGGCGGCGCTGCGCAGGGTCTTGGCCTCGTGGCCTTCCGCGCCCGGGTCGGCGACGAACTGAAACCCGTGCAGGTGGCCGACATGCTGGCCCTCGACGGTAACGTCCCCGCCGGCGGTGATCTCAGCTTCCAACATCGTGTTCTCTCTCAGGCGCCGCATCAGGACGCTAGTGCGCCGATCGACGAAACGGCTCGCAAGGCGCTCGTGCAGGGCGTCAGACAGCCTGTCCTCTACCCGACGCGTCTCGCCCTGCCAATGCACCGGATCAATCAGCCAGTCCGGACGGTTCGCAACGAAGGTCCAGGTTCGCCCCTGGGCGATGCGCTGGGACAGGGCGTCGATGTCGCCGTCGGTGCGGTCGATCATCGCCACGTGCTTGGCGAACCAGTCGTTGGGGATGCGCCCGGCCATGCCCCGCGTGAGGAATCGGAACAGCTGGGCGACGAGATCCGCATGGGTCTGGGGGTGGACCTTGCGGTAATCGGGCACGCCGCAGGTGTCCCACAGGCGTCGCACCACCGTCGGATTGGTGGCGATGTCGCGGATGTCGTCCTCGCGCATCAGGATTTCGAGGGCGGACTGGTCCTCGCCCATGGGCGCGCGGGTCAGTCCCTTCTCGTTCGGATGCTCGTCCAGGCTCTCCTGGAGCGCCTTGAGCGAGGTGAAGTCGAGATCGGGGTTGCGCCATTGCAGCACCCGCACCGGCTCGAAATCGTGGTTCTCCAGGGCCTCGATCATCTCGGGCTCGAACGGGGCGCAGCGCCCCGTGGAGCCGAAGGTGCCGTCCGAGAGGTGGCGTCCGGCGCGTCCCGCGATCTGCCCCATCTCCGGGGGCGTCAGCCTGCGGAAGCGCGTGCCGTCGTATTTCCAGTTCGCCGCGAAGGCGACGTGATCGACATCGAGGTTGAGGCCCATCCCCACCGCGTCGGTGGCGATGAGGTAGTCGACATCGCCCGATTGGTAGAGCTCCACCTGGGCGTTGCGGGTGCGCGGAGACAGCGCACCGAGCACCACGGCGGCCCCGCCGCGCTGGCGCCGGATCAGCTCGGCGATGGCGTAGACCTCCTCCGCCGAGAAGGCGACGATGGCCGTGCGCCGGGGCAGGCGCCCGAGCTTCTTCTCGCCCGCGAAGGTGAGCTTCGACAGGCGCGGGCGGGTGGTGGTGTGCACGCCGGGAATCAGCGACTGCACCAGGGGCAGCATGGTGGAGGAGCCGATCAGCAGCGTCTCCTCGCGCCCGCGCTGGTGCAGCAGGCGGTCGGTGAAGACGTAGCCGCGGTCCATGTCGGCGGCGAGCTGGATTTCGTCGATGGCCACGAAGGCGACGTCGAGGTCGCGCGGCATCGCCTCGATGGTGGAGATCCAGTAGCGCGGCCGGTCCGGCTTGATCTTCTCCTCGCCGGTGACGAGGGCGACCTGCTCGACCCCCACCCGCGCGACGACGCGCAGGTAGACCTCCCGCGCCAGCAGGCGCAGGGGAAGCCCGATCATCCCCGTCGGATGCGCGAGCATCCGCTCGATGGCGAGATGGGTCTTGCCGGTATTGGTCGGCCCGAGCACCGCCGTGACGCCGCGTGAGCGGGCCTGCGGGGGGAGGGAGCGGCGCGTCATGTGTGCGGGACGGGTCCCTTCGGCGAAAGCGGCCGGCGGCAGGGTCTCATGACGGCCCGTCGAGATGGCCGCCTCGGGTCAGTCGCCGCTGCGCAGGGGCCGTCCGGATGGTCGGACCCCACGCTGCGTCTCCCCGCCATATGGGGCGTCACCCCCGCGATAGCCACCGCCCCGGTACCCATAAGGATCGACATAGATCTCCACCGGGTTCGCCGGCTGCTGCGGCGCGAGATCGGCGCAGAGCGTGTCCGGCATCGCCACGAGAGGGCCGCGCCGTGGCGGGCGACCCTCGATCACCTCCGCGGAGGAATAGGCGTCGCCCCCGCAGGGCGAGATGTCCGAGCTGAGCTCGCCCGCATGGCCGGGACCGGCATGGCCCGCCACCGCGACGAGGCAGCCCGCGAGGGCGAGGAAGCGAAGAGAGCGGGGCAGAGGCGACATCAGCGAGTCCCGGTACCCGAGGGGGCCCGCCAGAGGGCAGTGCCGGACAGGGCGTCGCCGAGGGCCGCGAACCCGCCCTGGAGATCGGCGCCGCCGATGGCATAGCCATAGGCGCCGAGCCCGGTGAAGGGGGCCATCCTGCGCCGCCCTTTGAAGATCGGCAATCCGGCCGAGCGTTCGGGATCGACGCGAAGCACGAAATAGCGCTGGCGTCCCCGCATGACCGGTTTGAGGTCCTCGACCGCGTCCCAGGGGATCCAGCCGCTCGACAGGCGGCGATCGAAGATCCCCTGCCGCCCGATGGAAACCAGCGTGCCCGAACGGAACATCCGGGGGGCGCTGACGACGCTGGCGGCGCCGAAGAAGAACAATCCGAACCAGATCAGGAATGTGTGAAAGCTGCCGGGCTCGAAAGCGTGCCCGTGGATTCCGGGCCGGGCGTAGAGGATCGAGGCACAGCCGACCGTGAAACACAGGGCGATGACGAACATGCCCACCGAGCGAGGGCGCGAGACCGGAATGTCGATGGCCTGGTCCATGGTTCAGCCCCGATTCGCCGTCATGGATCGACCGAAGCCGCCTGCGCCACCTGGCTCGGCGCCCCGCCACGGCTCCACCGGGTCGCCTCGATGATGTTGGTGCCGAGCGTCGTCCGCACGGCGATGCGCACCGGCAGCAGCACGCGGGTGCCCTCGACCGGCGCCAGCCATACCGACATGTCGCGGTTGTCCTCCATGAACTTCACGCCCGGCCGGTCGGGGCGATGCCCGGCAATGGCCTGATAGCGGGCGTTGCAGACGAGGACCGGCCCGGAATAGCCGGGCTTCTCGACGTTGCGCGTCTCGCCGTAGCTCAGCACCACGTTGAAGCGCGTCGCGCCGTCGAAGATCGGGATGGTGCGGTTGCAATTGGCTTGGTCGGTGAGCTCGCCCCGGCTCACCGCCGGCATCATCAGGGCGCTGGCCGGATCGACGATGCCGCGCTTGTTGGCCGGGGTCACCGGCACGCGGTCGCCCATGTCGATTAGGGGCGGCGTCACCTCGGATTGGGTGACGTTGCCGCGCGCCAGCGCCATCCGCACGGCGATGCCGGAATTCGAGGTCTTGGTGGAGATCGCGAAGGTGTTCGGCTGCGGCCCCTCGGCGATGAGGCCGTTGGCCCGGGCCGAGCCCATGCCCCCGGTCACCGCGCCGACGAGGCCGGTGAGGCGGGCCGACACGTCCATGCGGTACCGCGTGGTCTCGAACAGGCCCGAGACCTGCGCGGTGCCGATGGGGATGCCGGCCAGCGCGATGCCGTAATCCACCGTCACCGTCGCCGGCGCAGCGGTCTTGGCGGAGGTGGCCTTCGGCCGCGCGAATCCCTCGGAGGCGGGAATCACGCCGAGGGCGGCGAGGAGGCTGGCGCGGAGGAGGCGCATGGCGCACATGGCGTGAGGCTCTGATGTTCCAAGGCTTGGAGCCGCGCGGCAGTAGAGACCGGGCGGCATCGTTCCGTCATCGTCCCCGTTCGTGGTTAATACATCGTATGGATGCCGCGGCGCGGGGCGCCTGGATGGCGCTGCACCGGCCTCGGAGCGCGGTTATTCCGATGGGCAAAACGCAGCGCCGCCCTTGACGGATGCCCTGCCCGTCACCTATAGGCTCGCGCCTTCAATGAGACGCCGCTCGATCGGAGTTTGGCGTGCGTGAGGCCCGTGGCGCGTTGCGACCGGTCTTCCGCCATTGCCCGATCAGACGCGGAACGAGACGGGATTTAGAACAATGTCGCGCCGTTGCGAACTCACGGGCAAAGCCGTGCAGACCGGCCACCTCGTGAGCCACTCGAACCGTAAGACCAAGTGCCGGTTCCTGCCGAACCTGTGCCAGGTCACCCTGCAGTCCGACGCCCTGAAGCGTCGGGTTCGCCTGCGCGTCACGGCTCACGCCCTGCGCTCGGTCGAGCATCGCGGTGGCCTCGATGCCTTCCTCATCAAGGCCCGCGAGATCGAGCTGTCGCAGACGGCCCGTCTGATCAAGCGCGAGCTGCACAAGAAGCTCGCCGAAGTCGAGACCCCGGCCGCCGCCTGAGGCTGCGATATCGAAGCGCCGGCGAGAGCCCGCTTCGATCACGCTCGACGTCTCATTTTAATCTCGAACGGCCGCCGCATGCTTTGTGCATGCGGCGGCCGTTCGCGTTGATTCCGACTGACCCACTATCCGGCTCTTCCCGATGACCGTGCTGTCGCTCATCGCCCCGATCTTCGGGCTGATCCTCATCGGCTGGGTCGCGGCGCTCGCCGGGTTCCTGTCGGAGAAGGTCAGCGACGGCCTCTCCGAATACGTCTTCGCCATCGCGGTGCCGGCGCTCATCATCGCGACGCTGACGCGGCCGGGTCTCACCGGCGAGGTCACCTGGGCGTACTGGTTCAGCTATTTCGGCGGCGCCGGCCTGTCCTGGCTCGTCGGCTCGCTGATCGGCCTGCGTCGCGAGGGCGTCGGCCGGACGGGCGCGATCCTGCACGGATTCGCGGCCAGCCAATCGAACACGATCTTCATCGGCGTGCCGATGATCCTGCAGGCCTATGGCGACGAAGGCGCGTTTCCGCTCTTCATGCTGCTCGCCGTCCACCTGCCGCTGATGATGGGCTGCGCCACCTTCCTTATCGAATCGGACGGACGGCAATCGATCCTCAAGCGGCTGAAGGGGCTCGTCCTCGTCCTGTTCCGCAACCCGATCTTCCTGTCATTGATGATCGGCCTGGGCCTCAAGTCGTTCGGTCTCGCCCCTGGCGGCATGGTCAAGTCGCTGGTGGATGCGCTGGCCGGCACCGCCTCCACCTGCGCGCTGATCGCGCTAGGCGCCGGCCTCGTGCGCTACCGGGTGCTGCACGACCTGCCCGGCGCCATGGTGGTGACGACCCTGAAACTCGTCCTGCATCCGCTGGCGGTCTGGGTGCTGGCCTTCCACGTCTTCACCATGCCGCCCGCCTATGCCGGGGTCGCCACCCTGTTCGCGGCGATGCCCGTGGGCATCAACTCCTACCTGCTGGCCGTCCGCTACAAGGCCGAGACGGGTCTGATCGCCGCCGCCGTCATGCTCTCGACGCTGCTCGCGGTCGCCACCACCGTGGCGTGGCTCGCGATCCTCGGTCACACCTGAACGGTTCGACACCTTGACCCACGTGCGGAGTGTTTGTACCGATCGGTACAGACAAGCGCAGGAGCCCTAGCCGATGTCTGAATCCCGTCCACCGCTGCCCCCCTTCACCCGCGAGACCGCGATCCAGAAGGTCCGCGCCGCCGAGAACGGCTGGAACGGCTGCAACCCCGAGAAGGTCTCGCTGGCCTACACGGCCGACAGCCGCTGGCGGAACCGCTCGGAATTCTTCTCAGGCCGTGCGGCCATCGTCGAGTTCCTCACCCGCAAATGGGCGAAGGAGCACGAATACCGTCTCATCAAGGAGATCTGGGCCTTCACCGAGGACCGGATCGCCGTGCGCTTCGCCTACGAGTTTCACGATGCGGTCGGCGACTGGTTCCGCGCCTATGGCAACGAGAACTGGGAGTTCGACGCCAACGGCCTGATGCGGCTGCGCCATGCCAGCATCAACGACCTCGCGATCTCCGAATCGGAGCGCAAGTTCCACTGGGACCGCGCCGCGCCGCGCCCCGACGACCATCCGGGCCTCACCGAACTGGGGCTCTGACAGGACCATGACGAAGAAGCCGGGGGCGCGGGAGGACGCGCTGCCCGCCATCGCCGAGGTCTTTCGCGAATATGGCTACGAGGGTGCGAGCCTCACCCTCATCGGAGCCCGCACCGGCCTCGGCAAGGGCAGCATCTACCACGCCTTCCCCGGCGGCAAGGCCGAGATGGCTGAGGCCGTCCTCGATGTCATCGGCGCGTGGTTCGACGAGAAGGTCTACGCGCCCCTGCGTGACGATCCCGATCCACGGGCGGCGATCCGGCTCATGCTGTCGGAGACGGACGCCTATTTCCGCTCCGGCCGAAGGGTCTGCCTTGTCGGCGCCTTCGCCCTCACCGAGGGACGCGACGGGTTCGCGGACCGGATCGCCGGCTACTTCCGGGATTGGCGTGAGGCCCTGGCACAGGCGCTGATCCGCGCCGGGCGCCCGACCGCCGAGGCGGATTCCCTCGCCGAGGATGCAGTCCTGGCGATCCAAGGCGGCCTCGTCCTCGCCCGCGCCCTCGACGATCCGGCCGTGTTCGGGCGGATGCTGGGGCGGTTGGAGATGCGGTTGGTGCCGTAGGGGAGATATCCGATCAGGTTGTACCCGCTCGGAACGGCAGTAATGGGTGGGGATCGGACCCTGTCCCCTGGCCCTGAAGCGGACGTTCTGTCACCAACCCTTATCGAACATTGCGTCGTTGTGCTTCTCGGGTATGCGCAAGCAAAATACTCAGCAGCAACTACAAACGGGTCAACCACTTATGGCCGACAGAGTTCGAATCGCGCTCGACGCGATGGGCGGGGATCATGGGGTCGATGTCGTCCTACCGGGCGCAGCGATCGCGCATGCTAAAAACCCCGATGTGTCGTTCTTGTTCGTTGGCGATGAAGCTCGAATTCGACCGATACTCGACGCAAATCCTAAGCTCGCCGCCGTATCCGACGTCCTACACACAGATGTCGCGATTGGCATGGGGGACAAGCCTAGCGCTGCCCTGCGCAAAGGCCGTGGTAAAGCCTCGATGTGGTTGGCGCTTGACGCCGTGAAAACCCACAGGGTCGATGTTGCGGTTTCGGCGGGGAATACGGGCGCGCTGATGGCGATGTCGCGGTTTTGCCTTCGCATGATGCTAGGCGTGGAGCGGCCGGGTCTTGCAGTGTTGTGGCCAACACGGCGCGGTACGAGCATCGTCTTGGATGCTGGCGCAACGATCGGAGCAAATGCCCAGCAGCTTGTCGGGTTCGCAGTTATGGGAGCGGCGATGGCCCGTATCGTGTTCAACATCGATCGACCAAGCGTTGGGCTACTTCATACCGATGCCGAAGACGTCCATGGTGCGTGTGATGTTGGCGAGGCTGCCCAGCTTTTGCGTGACTTTGATCCCGCAGAACTCAACTTTCGCGGGATCATTTCAGGGGATGCGCTGGGCGATGGTCAGGTCGATGTCATCGTCACGGAGGGCTTCACGGGCAACATTGCGCTGAAGACTGCCGAGGGAACAGCCCGTCAGATGGCCCAGGTGCTTCGATCCGTCATGGGCCAGAACCTACGATCGAAGATCGGCTACGCGCTGTCCAGAAGAGCCTTCGGTTCTCTGCGAGAGCAAATGGACCCAAATAGAGCGAATGGCGCTGTCTTCCTCGGGCTCGATGGCATCGTGATCAAGAGCCATGGAGACACAACACCCGACGGTTTTGCGGCGGCGATAAAGCTTGGCCACGACATGGTCCGACGAGACCTAATGGCAAAAATTCACGATGGCTTCGCGCAGATCAGCGCACATACAACTGTGTAGGAATTTCCGCTTTCTACCCAACCTAGTCGCAGGCCTCCGCCTCATAGATCGCCTGGAAACAGACGTTCCCAGGGTCACAACGGGTCCAAAGCCGCCCCGGGAACAGGCCCCGTCCGCCGACGCCTGTCGTCTACCGCCGCCCGCCCGCAGCCCTGCGCACGGGCATGGCACCACCCGCATCTTCCTCGAACAGCTCCGCCAGCTTCTCCGTCATCGCCCCGCCGAGCTCCTCGGCGTCGATGATGGTGACGGCGCGGCGGTAGTAGCGGGTCACGTCGTGGCCGATGCCGATGGCGAGGAGTTCGACCGGTGAGCGGGTCTCGATGTCCTCGATCATCCAGCGCAGGTGGCGCTCGAGATAATTGCCCGGATTGACCGAGAGGGTCGAATCGTCGACCGGCGCGCCGTCCGAGATCACCATTAGGATCTTGCGCTGTTCGGGCCGGGCGAGCAGGCGCTTGTGCGCCCAGTCCAGGGCCTCGCCGTCGATATTCTCCTTCAGCAGACCCTCGCGCATCATCAGCCCGAGGTTTTTCCGCGCCCGGCGCCAGGGAGCGTCGGCGCTCTTGTAGATGATGTGACGCAGGTCGTTCAGACGGCCGGGACCGTTGGGCTTGCCCGCCGCCAGCCACGCCTCGCGCGATTGGCCGCCCTTCCAGGCGCGGGTGGTGAAGCCGAGGATCTCGACCTTGACGCCGCAGCGCTCCAGGGTCCGTGCCAGGATGTCGGCACAGGTGGCGGCCACCGTGATCGGCCGGCCGCGCATGGAGCCCGAATTGTCGAGCAGCAGCGTGACCACGGTATCGCGAAAATTCGTGTCCTTCTCGCGCTTGAACGAGAGCGGCTGGAACGGGTCCGTCATCACCCGCACGAGGCGGGCCGGATCGAGCTGGCCTTCTTCGAGGTCGAATTCCCAGGCCCGGTTCTGCTGGGCCAGGAGCCGGCGCTGCAGCCGGTTGGCCAGCCGGCCGACCACGCCCTGGAGATGGGCGAGCTGCTTGTCGAGATAGGTGCGCAGGCGCGCGAGCTCTTCGGCGTCGCACAGATCCTCGGCGTCGATCATCTCGTCAAAGCGGGGATTGAACACCTTGTATTCCGGGCCGCGCGGCTCGACGGGCCGGTTGTTGGGCGGACGCTTGGCCTCGGAGGCCTCCTCGGATTCGGCGTTCTCGGACTCGTCCGGCAATTCGCCGGAGGGAGCGTCGGCGGCTTCCGTGGCGCCGTCCTGCAGCTCGTCCGAGGCTTCCTCGGAGGTCTCCATCTCGGACTTGTCGCCCTGGGACTGCTCCTCGGCCTCGCCCTCGCTCGGGGTCTGCTCGTCGTCCTGCCCTTCGTTGTCGTCCTCGTTGTCGTCGTCCTCGGGGTCGAGGGGCGTCTCGTCCGCCATGTCGAGGGAGGACAGCAACTCGCGCACCGAGCGGGCGAAGGAGCGCTGGTTCTCGAGATTGCCGATGAGGCCGTCCAGGCTGGGGCCGGCCTTCTCCTCGATATGCGAGCGCCAGAGGTCGACGATCTTGCGCGCGGCCTTGGGCGGGGCTTCGCCGGTCAGGCGCTCGCGCACCATCAGGGCGACGGCATCCTCCATCGGGGCATCGGCCCGGTCGGTGATGTCTTCGTATTTGCCGCCGCGATGGTAGCGGTCCTCCAGCATGGCCGTGAGGTTCGAGGCCACGCCGGCCATGCGGCGCGAGCCGATGGCCTCCACGCGGGCCTGCTCGACGGCATCGAACACGGCGCGCGCACCGGCATTCTCGGGGGCGAGGCGGCGATGGACGGCCACATCGTGGCAGCCGAGGCGCAACGCCATGGAATCGGCGTTGCCGCGCAGGATCGCCACATCCTCCGGCGTCAGCTTGCGCGGCGGCTCGGGCAGGCGCGCCTTGTCGCCGGTGAGCGCCGGCCGGTCGCTGGCATAGACCACCTCGATCTCGGAACGCTTGGCGATGGCGCGCAGGCATCCGGCGACCGAACGCTTCAGCGGTTCGGCGATGGGCTCCCGGCGTTCGCCGGCTTTGCGGTTCGAGATGGCCACGATCGCTACTTCTTCACCGAGTCGAAATCGAAGGGGCGGTCCAGGATGTCGTCCCAGCCGTAGGGGCATTCCGCGGGAAACTCATCCGGCGGCAGATGGGTCTCGTCGGCGGCCCAATCGCGTGCGTCCGGGTAGGCGTCGCTCAGCGCCTCGTCGATACGAGGCTTCAGCCCGGGATTGCTGGACAAGATCCGCCCGTAGCGCCGCCGTTGCTCACGGATCGAGAAGATCCAGCTCGGCGTGCGGTGCTCCGGCTGCTGGTCCCATTTCAGCATGTGCATGACGAGGACGCGCAGGGTGCTCTGAAGCTTGGCGAACTCGCTCTTCGACAAATCCTCGAGTTCCTCGGCCATGTGCTCGAGATCGAGCTCCTCGAAGCGACGGGCGCGCAGGAGATCGGCTTGCTGGATCAGCCACGAATAGAAGTCATCCTCGTAGCGCGCACGATTCGGTGCGCGCTCGGACGGTGACGATTCCCGTGTCTCACCCTTCAAGGCCGGTTCGGCCATCGCGTCCTCCGCGTCGATCCTCAGCTCAGCGCCACGTTCATCGCGCTCTCGGGCAGTTCCTTGCCGAAGGCGCGCTGGTAGAATTCCGCCACCAGGGTGCGCTCCAGCTCGTCGCACTTGTTGAGGAAGGTCACCCGGAAGGCGAAGCCGATATCCTGGAAGATGTCGGCGTTCTCGGCCCAGGTGATCACCGTGCGCGGGCTCATGACGGTGGAGAGATCGCCGTTCATGAAGGCGTTGCGGGTCAGGTCGGCGACGCGGACCATGCGGCTGACGATGTCGCGGCCGCCGTCGCGCTGGTAATGCAGCGCCTTCGACAGGACGATGTCCACCTCGCGGTCATGGGCGAGGTAGTTCAGCGTCGTCACGATCGACCAGCGGTCCATCTGGCCCTGGTTGATCTGCTGGGTGCCGTGATAGAGGCCGGACGTGTCGCCGAGGCCCACCGTGTTGGCGGTGGCGAACAGGCGGAAGGCCGGGTGGGGGCGGATCACTCGCTTCTGGTCGAGCAGCGTCAGGCGGCCCGAGACTTCGAGCACGCGCTGGATCACGAACATCACGTCCGGGCGGCCGGCATCGTATTCGTCGAAGACCAGCGCCACGTTGTTCTGCAGCGCCCAGGGCAGGATTCCGTCCTGGAAGGCGGTGATCTGCTTGCCGTCCTTCAGCACGATCGCGTCCTTGCCGACGAGATCGATGCGGGAGACGTGGCTGTCGAGGTTGATCCGGATGCAGGGCCAGTTCAGGCGGGCGGCGACCTGCTCGATATGGGTCGACTTGCCGGTGCCGTGATAGCCGGTGACCATCACGCGCCGGTTACGGGCGAAGCCCGCCAGGATCGCCAGGGTGGTCTCGCGATCGAAGATGTAATCCGGGTCGAGATCGGGAACGTGCTCCTCGCTCTGCGAGAAGGCCGGCACCTTGAGGTCGAGATCGATGCCGAAAGCCTCGCGGACGGAGACCATCCGGTCGGGCAGCGAGGCGGGGGTGTCGTCAGAAAGCATACGGGACCTCGTCGGGGCGGGCGCCGGCATGGGCCGGGCTCGCGGATCTATCTCGGTGGGCATTGCCGGGTCCCGCACGGGGCGAGACGTGGAATACCACCTTTAAGGGGCTGCGTCGGCGGACGCCAAGGGGTGCGAGAACTCGATATAGGGCCTCCCGCGCGGTTTGCCGCCTCCCACCGCACGTCATTTGCAAAAACGTGCATCGTTCGTGCCGGTTCGCGGCACCCGGCTCAGCACAGGCCGGCGGCACGCAGGGTGTCGTGGGCGCGGATGATGTCGCGCAGCCGCTCCTCGAACGAGCGGTCGCCGCCATTGGCGTCGGGGTGGAAGCGCTTCACCAGCACCTTGTACTGCGCCTTGATGGCGGCCGTGTCCGCGTTCTCGTCGAGGCCGAGCACGTCGAGGGCCTTCAGGGCGGCCACCGTGAGGCGCGGCCGGCTCGGCTCGGGCTTGGCCCGGCGCGAGGTCTCGCCGACGCCTTCGCTGCGCAGGATGTCGAGCGGGTCGACATAGGCCCAGTCGCGCTTCGGGTCGCCCGGTTTCGCTCCGGCGGCCCGCGTCGCCGGGTTCACGCCCATCGCCCAGGTCGGGCGATGCCCGATCACGGCGTCCTTCTGGTAGGCCTGGACGGCGGCGTCGTTCATGCCGTCGAAGTAGTTGTAGGTGGCGTTGTAGGCGCGCACGTGGTCGATGCAGAAGCGCCAGTACTGGCCTTCCGCCTTGCGACCCTTGGGAGCGCGGTAGAGCCCGGCATTGGTGCAGCCGGGGGTCTCGCAGCCCGTCTGGGACGCAGCCTTGGGCTCGTCGCAGGAGGGTTTGCGCTTGATGCGGATGCTGTCGAACAGACGCGAGTTGAGATCCATGGTGGGGCGATTATGAGAGGGCGGGTCCGAGACACAAGGGCGGCGGGCCTGATGACGCATGCGGAGATCGGGGGTTGACGACCCCGAAGCCTCCGGGCGCCTACAGGCTAGGAACGAAGCGACGGAAAGACGAGGACACGATGGCCGGCACGCTCAAGGATTGGATCACCGGAGCGCTCGACGCGCGACTGGCGCCGCAAACCCTGGTGGTCGTGGACGAATCCCATCTGCATGCGGGCCATTCGGGCGCACGGCCCGAGGGCGAGACGCATTTCCGTGTCGAGATCGTTTCCGCCGCATTCGAGGGGAAGAGCCGGGTCGAGCGCCACCGGATCGTGAACGGCGTTCTCGACGAGGCGTTCAAGCGCGGGCTCCACGCCCTCGCGGTGAAGGCGAAGGCGCCGTCCGAGGCCGCCTGAACGGCTCCGGCACACGAGGAATATGGTGGCGATGGCCCTGCAATGCACCCCGCATCTCGCCATCGACGAGGCCGAACTCGAAGAGACTTTCGTGCGCGCCTCGGGACCTGGCGGGCAGAACGTCAACAAGCTCTCCACGGCGGTCCAACTCCGCTTCGATGCGCGGCGCTCGCACTCCCTGCCCGACGCCGTGGCGGTGCGCCTGATGCGGCTCGCCGGGCGGCGGCTGACTCAGGACGGGGTCATCGTCATCATGGCCCAGCAGTTCCGCACGCAGGACCGCAACCGGGCCGATGCGCGCGAGCGCCTCGCCGCGCTCGTCGCCGAGGCGGCGGTGCCGCCGACGCCGCGCCGGGCGACACGCCCGACCCTCGCCTCGAAGAAGCGCCGCCTCGACGAGAAGTCCCGGCGCGGCGCCACCAAGCGCCTGCGCAGCGACGGCGGAGGCGATTGAGTTACTTCACCGGTCCCCTTGCATCCGGCGGATGGTATTCTTCGGCGCCGGTGACATAGGCGCTGCCGGGCTTCAGGACGGTGAGGGCGATGGCGATCAGGGCGAGGAGCGCCGCCAGGGCGGCGGGGAACAGGAAGGCGTCCTCGCCGAAACGGGTCTGGAGGAAGCCGCCGATCACCGCCCCGGTGCTCAGGGCTCCCCAGAGCGGCGCCTGGATCCAGAACGACGGTGCGACCTTGCCCATCAGCAGGTTGGCGAGCCCGGTGCCGAAGCGGACCACCGCGCCCGTGACATAGGTGAGGGCGAGGCTGCGCCCGGCCTCGTCCTGCAGCGTGGCGTTCTGGAGGCCGAGCGCGATGACGATGGGATAGACGTGCAGCGGCCAGGAGAAGGTGCCGTAGGGCATGACGAGGCCGATCGCGAGGAGCACCGCCTGGAGCAGCAGCATCACCGAGAGCCGCCAGCGCCCGACCCAGGCCGCGATCAGCGTGCCGATGAAGGCGCCGAAGCAGAACATGACGATGACCGAGCTGACGCGGGCCGTGCTCTCCCAATCGAACTTGCTCACCGAGACGCCGAAGCGGGTGGTGTTGCCGCTCATGAACGACATGAAGAGCTGTGAAAATTCGAGGAAGCCGATGGAATCGGCGCATCCGGCCAGTGCCGAGAGGGCGAGTGCGAAGGGAATGCGCGTGCTCGGGCTCGCGGGAAACGACTTGTCGGTCTTATCGGCCATGCGTCTGAACAGGCTCCTGGAAGAGGATTGTAAGGGTCGGGAGAAGGCCGGACCTTACCGATCGGACGCGACGGATAAACCGCCTGCGCCGCGTTGGTGCGGATGAATGGGGGAGTGTCGTGCCGTGCAACACATGCCGGCCCGCTTCGGTTCAACTCAATCGCGCGCAATTGGGATTAAGGCGCCGGAGGACCCGGTTTGCGCAACAGGACGACGCGCGCCGCCACCTCGCTCCCGCGCTCGCGGCGGATCACGGCGGGTTCGAGACCGAGCATGTCCAGACCGGCCTCGTCGGCCAGCCGGCGCAGGTAGCGCGCGCCATGGGCGTAGCGCGCATCGGCACCGAGAACGAGGCCGCCATCGGGGTTCCACTGCACCGTGAAGGCCACGAGGCCCGTGGGCCTGAGTATGCGGGCGGTCTC
Source organism: Methylobacterium sp. CM6241 (assembly GCF_054817845.1). Taxonomy (NCBI): domain Bacteria; kingdom Pseudomonadati; phylum Pseudomonadota; class Alphaproteobacteria; order Hyphomicrobiales; family Methylobacteriaceae; genus Methylobacterium; species Methylobacterium sp. CM6241. The sequence goes on along the minus strand of NZ_CM139246.1, from coordinate 697,237 downwards.
GGCCATGACCGGGGAAAGGCCGCCGACATAGATGAAGACGTCCGCCGCGATGACGAGATCGGCGCTGTCTTGCTTCTCGCCTCGGAGAATGGGGACGAGATCGCCCTCGATGAGCCTGTCGTAGCGCCGCCGCCGGGCGGCTTCGGCGAGCATGCCGGGGGAGATGTCGATTCCCGTCAGGGTTCGCGTGCGCCCATTCAAAGCCTCGCCCACCAGGCCGGTGCCGCAGCCGAGGTCGATCACGTCGCCGAAATCCGCCCGCGCGCCGTCCAGCCCGTCGAGGGCCCTCACCAGCAGTTCCGGCCCGCGATATTGCAACTCGCCTACGAGGTGGCGCTCGAATCGCGGAGCGTAGCCGTCGAACAGGGCGCGGATATAGGCCGGCGAGATCGCCCCCAAAGCCGCGCCCTCGCCGATCTGGACGAGGCGCAGCCGGGCCCCGAGTTCGTCATGCGGGTCGAGGTCGAGGGCGTTGCCATAGGCCCGCAAGGCGGCATGGTGGTGGGCGACATCCGCCGTGGCGAGGTGGCGGGCCTCTCGCGCCCGTCCGAGCAGGAACCACGCCGCCGCGTAACGCGGCGCGATCTCCAGGACCTGCTCGGCCATCTCGGCCGCGCCCTCCGCATCGCCCTCGCAGAGACAGGCCTCCGCATAGGCGTAGCGCCGGTCGGCGAGGAGATCGCCCGAACTGTTCTGAAGTGACGTCTGCGCTCGCGGGTTCATGCGAGCGCCCTATATCACGTCGCATGATCCGCCATCCCCATGTTCGGCCCTTCGCAGTTCGGCCCTTCGCAGTTCGGCATCCCGCATGAGCCTGAGTGCGAGCGACCTCCTGACCCTGACCCGCGAGGGGCTGTATTGTCCGCTGGGCGGGTTCCACGTGGACCCGACCTGGCCGGTGCCGCGCGCCCTCATCACCCACGGCCATGCCGACCATGCCCGGTCTGGCCACGGCAAGGTGCTGGCCACGGGCCAGACCCTGCGGATCATGGCCGTGCGCTACGGCGAGGATTTCTGTCAGACGCGCCAGGAGGCGGTGCTCGGCGAGGATATCCGCATCGGCGACGTGACGGTGCGTTTCGCGCCCGCCGGCCATGTCCTCGGCTCGGCCCAGATCTCCATCCAAGCCCAGGGCGTCCGGGTGGTGGTGTCGGGCGATTACAAGCGCGCCTACGACCCGACTTGCCTGCCCTTCGAGGTCGTCCCCTGCGACGTCTTCATCACCGAGGCGACCTTCGGCCTGCCGGTCTTCCGGATGCCGGACACGGCGGGCGAGGTCCGCAAGCTCCTCGATTCCGTCGCCCTGTTCCCCGAGCGCGCCCACATCGTCGGCGCTTATGCGCTCGGCAAGGCGCAGCGGGTCATGGCCCTGTTGCGGGAGGCCGGCTACGACCAGCCGATCTATCTCCACGGCGCCATGGAGAAATTGACCGAGCTCTACAAGCGCGAGGGCATCCCGCTCGGGGAGACGCCGAAGGTCGTCGCGACGGAGCGCGGAAAACTCCACGGCGCCATCGTGCTCTGCCCGCCCTCGGCGATCCAGGACGTGTGGTCGCGCAAATTCCCCGATCCCGTCACCTCCTTCGCCTCGGGCTGGATGCGGGTGCGGGCGCGGGCCCGGCAGAAGGGCGCCGAACTCCCCCTCGTCATCTCCGACCATTCCGACTGGCCGGACCTCTGCCGCACCATCCGAGAGACCGGGGCCGGCGAGGTCTGGGTGACCCACGGGCAGGAGGACGCCCTGGTGCATTGGTGCGGGACGCAAGGGATCAAGGCCAAGCCGCTGCACATGCTGGGCTATGGCGATGACGGCGAGGGCGAAACCGCCGCGCCGGCCGAGGAGGCCGCCGCGTGAACGACTTCGCCCATCTCCTCGACCGCCTCGCCTACGAGCCGCGCCGCAACGCCAAGCTGCGCCTGCTGCAGGATTACTTCGCCCATGCGCCCGACCCGGAGCGGGGCTGGGCGCTGGCCGCCATGACCGGCAATCTCAGCTTCCGCGAGGCCAAGCCGGCCATGATTCGCGGATTGGTGGAAGCGCGGGTCGACCCGGTGCTGTTCGCGCTCTCCCATAATTATGTCGGCGACCTCGCCGAGACCACGGCGCTGATCTGGCCGTCTCAAAACCCTCCCCCCTCTGCGGGGGAGGGTGGCCCTCGCGTGAGCGAGGGTCGGGAGAGGGGAGCGCCATCTCCGGAAAGGTCGTCCCCTCTCCCGCCTGCTCCGCAGGCACCCTCCCCCGCAGAGGGGGTAGGGGATGCAGCAGCGGCCGGTCCGGGCCACAACAACCCGCCGCCGCACATCCCGACCCTCTCGGAAGTGGTCGAGACCCTCGCCACCGTGAAGAAATCCGACCTGCCGGCCCATATCGCCGGCTGGCTCGATGCCCTCGACGAGACCGGGCGCTGGGCGCTGCTGAAGCTCATCACCGGGGCGCTTCGCGTCGGCGTCTCGGCCCGCCTCGCCAAGACGGCGGTGGGGGCGCTCGGCGGCCACGAGGCCGATGCGGTGGAGGAGGTCTGGCACGGGCTGGAGCCGCCGTATCTCGGCCTGTTCGCCTGGGTCGAGGGGAGGGGGGAGCGCCCCACCACCCTCAACCCCGCGCCGTTCCGCCCGCCGATGCTCTCCCACCCGATCGACGAGGAGACGGATTTCGACAAGCTCGATCCGGCCGCCTTCTCGGGCGAGTGGAAATGGGACGGCATCCGCGTCCAACTCGCGGGGGGGCGCGACGAGGCCGGGGAGCAGGTGGCGCGGGTCTATTCGCGCACCGGCGAGGACATTACCGGCGCCTTCCCCGATCTCGCCGAGGCGATCACCTTCACGGGCACGATCGACGGCGAATTGCTGATCCTGCGGGAGGAGCGGGTTCAGAGCTTCAACGTGCTGCAGCAGCGCCTCAACCGGAAGGCCGTCACGCCCAAGCTGCTGGAGGAATTCCCGGCCCATGTGCGGGCCTACGACCTTCTCACGGCGGAGGGCGAGGATCTTCGCCCGCTGCCCTTCGCGACCCGCCGCGCGCGGCTCGAGAGTTTCGTCGCCGCCCTGGATCACGCCCGCATCGATCTCTCGCCGCTGGTGACGTTCGAGACCTGGGACGACCTCGCCGAGGCCCGCGCCGATCCCGCGAGCGTGGGGGCGGGCGAGGATGCCGACGCCATCGAGGGGGTGATGCTGAAGCTGCGCGACAGCCCCTATCTGCCCGGCCGCCCCAAGGGTCCGTGGTGGAAGTGGAAGCGCGAGCCGCATCTCGTGGATGCGGTGATGATGTATGCCCAGCGCGGCCACGGGAAGCGCTCGTCCTTCTATTCGGACTACACCTTCGGGGTCTGGCGCGAGCGGCCGGAGGGCGGGCGGGAACTGGTGCCTGTGGGCAAGGCCTATCACGGCTTCACCGATGCGGAGCTCGCCAAGCTCGACCGCTTCGTCCGCAACCACACGACCAAACGCTTCGGCCCCGTGCGCGAAGTCGCCTACGGGCCGGAGGAGGGCCTCGTCCTGGAGATCGCCTTCGAGGGCGTGCAGCGCTCCACCCGGCACAAATCCGGCGTCGCCATGCGCTTCCCCCGCGTCCACCGCATCCGCTGGGACAAGCCGGCCGCCGAGGCGGACGGGATCGGAATTCTGGAGACCATCCTGGCGCGCGGCGAGCGGGAAATCGCGCCGGGCGCATCGATCGACGAGGAGGCATCATGATGGCTGCAGGCAGGATCGGCGGGATCGAAGGTTTTCAGGAAGGCGAGATCCGGCGCCAGGCCAGCGCCCGCTTCACCGTCTCGACGCGGGGCCAGGGCTTCACCGATGTCACGGCGGCAGTGGCCGATTTCCTCGGGCGCAGCGGCATCGCGCAGGGCCTGCTCACGCTCTTCTGCCGGCACACCTCGGCCTCCCTGACGATCCAGGAGAATGCCGATCCCGACGTGCAGAGCGACCTGATGACGGCCCTGGACGGGCTCGCCCCGCGCCATCCCGGTGGCGGGTACATCCATTCGGCGGAAGGCCCCGACGACATGCCGGCGCATATCCGCACCCTGCTGACGGATTCAGGCCTGACGATCCCCGTCATCGATGGACGTCTCGTCCTCGGCACGTGGCAGGGCATCTATCTCATCGAACACCGCGACCGGCCGCACCGGCGCGACATCGTCCTGCACGTCGCCGGCGCATAGGGGACCGGCGGCGCACCGTCATCGGGCGCGCCGCCGGTCCGGGTCACGCGGCCCGGCCGTTCCGGCGGCAGCCGACCGTCGGGGTGCCGTGTTTCGAAACCCAGACCGCCGCCTGGGTCCGGTTGCTGACATTGATCTTTCTCAAGACGTTCTTGACGTGGATCTTCACCGTCGCCTCGGAGATCCGCAATTCCCGGGCGATCGACTTGTTGGAATGCCCGGTCGACAAGCAGGCGAGGACTTCGATCTCGCGATGCGAGAGATCCGATGCCGCTGCGGGCGCCGTCTCTACGCCCTTGGCGAACCGCATGAGAGCCGGCCTCGGGAAGCCGTTGCTGCCCCCGGTCAGATGCGAGGCGGCACCGATGGAGATCACGATGTTGCCGCCCATCACGACGTTCAACGATCGGATCAAGGCGATCGGCTGCGCGCTCCGGTTCAGGCAGGCCTGGATGCCCCGCTGCAGCAGGTACCGCGGCACCGCCGGATCGGTCTCGGCCGTGAGGGCGACGATCCGGGCCGTGGGAAAGTGGGATTGCACCAGGGGAACCAGCGCTCCCTCGATCTCATCCTGGCCGAACTCGCTCAGGATGATCAGATCCGGCATGTATCCGATCTGTAGATCTGCAATATCGTCTATCGAATCGAGGACTGAATATCCGTTCTGGTTCAATATTCCAACGAGACCGTCCCGTTCGAGCCCTCTCGGGCCAATGACGATGGCGGGTATGGTCGTGGTCGCAGAGGTCAGACTATCCGGTCCGACGATCATGCTGGGAAGGAAATCGGATTGGGGAGGTTCGGAAGAAGCAGTGATACTGAGTGGCATCGGGCTAACTCCAATGAAGACTTGGAAATAGATGGCATGGCCATCGCTCTGCCGGCATGAATGAAATGCCGCCGTATGAACGTCGCACTGTCGTCCTGCTGCGAAGGCGAGACGCAGTCTCATAGCAGTCGATCGAAAATCGGGTCGTCGTGCTGAGCAGGTGATCGTGATGAAACAAATGTTATTATTTCAGGTTGCAAATATCAGCGGATCGTTGTTGCCCCCTCCCTCAGTTTCGAATTCTATGACGATTGAATAACATGGAGACATCGCGTGCAACAAGGAAAAATGAACACTTCAAATCTGTCGCGTCGAGTGCGTATGACTGCCTGTAGGTCAATGATGCCGCGCTCGCTGAAGCCTCGATTTCAGCAAGCCTCGGGTGGTAAAACGCTCTTGCACGTAGGCGTGGAAGCCGAAACCGACGTCTTGGAGCGGCCCCCATCATGCCGGCCTCCGAAGCCTGGAACAGTCGAGACCTGTGAAAGGCCGTACCGTGGTATGACTACTTAGATCCGGTCCGAACCAGGGATTGTCCAAGGTTAGAGCAGGTTACCGGCCCTCATGGACCGGCTCTCATGGACCGGCGCGATCCTCGCCGTGCCGAAAGCTGCGCCCGAGGGGGGAGCGGAAGATCATGCTGGCGCCGATGCCGAAGCCGAAGACGCACCAGAACCAGATGCCCAGCATCGGTCCTTCGAGCGCCACGTCGAAACACGCGTCCACGAACATGCCGAGGCCGTAGCAGCCGATCCAGATGAACAGCTTGGCCCAATGCTCCTCCCCGCGCCGGCGGGCCCAGAGCAGGCTGTGGAACAGCATCGTGAACCAGGTCGCCAGCACGCCGAGCCACAGCACGAGGCCGGGGACGCCCGAGCGCGCCAGATAGGTCATGTTGACGTTGTGGGGGCTGCGCAGCACCGCGTCGGCCGTCACCCATTGCTTGTAGCCGTCCTCGAGGGCGATGTTCACCCCGAAGCCCTTGCCCGTCCAGAAATACGGCCCGCGCAACGTGTAGTCCTGAATCGTCGCCCACCAGCGCAGGCGGAACTCCTTCGTCGCCTCGAAATTCGAGGCTTCGCTGACGCCGACCACGCTCTTCAAGCCCTCGACGATCTGCTTGGGTCCGGTCGCCCGCTCGTTGCCGGGAAGCTGGACGCTGAGATCGAACAGCGTCGCGATGATCGCGGCGACGAAAAACACCAGGACGATGGGCATGAACTGCCGCAGCCGCCGCCCGGCGATGGCCGCGACCACCACCGGCGCGAGGCAGGTCAGCATGGCGCCGCGGCTCGAGGTGACGACGATCATGCTCGCCATCAGCACGGCGATCCAGAGGCGCGAGAAGCGGCCGAGCCCCAGCAGGACGAAGACGGCGATGGCCGCGAGGTGGCTGGCGGCCTCGCCGGCCCGGACGCTGGGGATCTGGATCTCGGTGCCGGGGATCTTCAGGAACGCCGAACTCAGGCCGTACACGATGCCGCCGGCCAGGGCATAGAACCGCGCGAACCGGCCATAGGCGTCCATGGCCCGCCCGAACCGGCCGGGTTCCCCCAGCAGCAGGGCGACGACGATCAGGGCGAACAGGCCGTAGAGGGCCAGCACGCTGTCCCGGGGGGCGTCCATCCCGTAGGGCCCCAGATACGGCACGGTCCGGTAGAGGACCCAGCCCATCAGGACGATGAGCATCCGGCTCGCCGGCGTCGCCAGGATGGCGAGCCAGCATCCGGACCGCAGCAGCGCGATGAGCCCCCCGGCCAGGGCCATCTCGCCGACGAAGAGCGGCGGGATTCCCAGATAGGCGAAGGTCTTCCCCAGCACCGCGTAGCCCAGGAGCACGATGACGAGGGCGCGGGAGTAGCGTTCGGTGAAGTCGTCGGCGGACCGGCCGAGGGGGAGGGCGGTGTCGAGAGGGGACTGGATCACGCGGGCGACCTCATTCGACGGGCCGGGAGTTATGCGAGCACTCTGAGGGGCGTTCGATGGGATGTTTCGGCCGGTTCACTTGCGAAGGTCGATCGTCCCACCGCACCATCTCGTCCTGAGGTGCCCTTTGCCCGAGCAAAGGGCCTCGAAGGAGCGCTCCAGCCACCAAGGCGATCCCTGGAGGGCTCCTTCGAGGCCGCTACGCGGCACCTCAGGATGAGGTCGAGCCTTGGAAAACGGTTCAAAGAGGCTCCTGGAGCTACGCCCGACCACGTTGGGCCGGGGCACATCTCCAGGCCTTTGTTCTGCCGCGCTGTTTTTCGCCGAACCGGCATCCACTTCGGCGGAGAGCGCTCTAGACCGCGATCGGCATCGTCCGGTGCGAGTCCATCGCCTCGGCGTAGATCCCCAGGAGCTGGTTCGTGGTGACGGTCTCGCTCCAGCAGGTTTCGTATTTCAGCCGTGCCGCCCGGCTCATGCGCTCGGACGCGGCGCGATCGGTGAGGATCCGCGTCATGGCGCGGGCGAGATCGGCGGCGTCGCCCGGGGCGGCGTGCAGGCCGGTCACCTCGTCCGAGACGATCTCGGCCAGCGAGCCGATCCGCGACGCGATCACCGGCAGGCCCATGGCGAAGGCTTCGACCACCACCATCGGCAATCCCTCGTACCAGAGCGAGGGGACGATCAGGGCCCTTGCCCCCCTCATCGCGGCGCGAACCTGCGCGGGGGTGACCTGGCCCCGGTCGTCGAGATCGGGCGAGGCGGCGACCTGCGCGGCCAGCGGCCCCGTTCCGATGACCGTGACCCTGCAACCGGCGATCCTGGCCGCGGCATCGAGGGTCTCGACGCCCTTCTCGGTGGTGAGGCGTCCCACGAACAGTAATCCCTCCCGCGCATCTGCCGAGACCGGGCCGGGATCGGCGAGCCCGTTCGCCTTCACGGCGATGCGGTGTCCGGGCAGGCCCGCCGCGATGAACCGGCTGCGCTCGAACTCGGTCAGCGCGATGAAACGGTCGACATGGTTCGCCCAGGTGCCGGTCTGCCTGTGATGCTGGATGGACCGCGCCACCGCGAGCGATCCGAGCCGGGAATCCCGGTAGCACCGGTGCAGCACCGCGTTGTAGGCGGAGCCGCCGACGCAGACCTCGCAGGGCGAGCCGTTCCGCGTCAGCATCGCGTTGGCGCACATGATCCGGTAATTGTGCAGCGTCTGGATCGTGGGCGTTCCCGTCTTGCGGACGGCCACATGCACCATCGGCGAGATCAGCGGGAAGTAATTGTGGACGTGGACCACGTCCGGCCGGAAGAGATCGATCTCCTTCAGGACGAGGCCGATGTTCTTGGGCGAATTCACCGACTGGAACGCCGCGCGCAGGCGGTCGACCGGCGTGACGATGGACTTGTTGCTCAAGGTGAAGAGGCGGACGTCGCAGCCGGCCCGTTCGAGGGCGCCGATCTCCTGGGCGACGACGGAATCCTCGCCCCCGTGGAACTGGTACTCGTTGTGGACGATCAATACGCGTTTCGACATCTCGATCGCCTCACAATCGTTGCTGTGACCGCTGGTCAGTCTTCGTCCGGCCGCGGGCGCGGCGTTACTCGGCCGCCACGGAATGCAGGACCGGCTGAGCCTGCGCGATCTCTTCCTCGATCCAGCGGTAGGTCGGCACGAGCCCCTCGCGGATCATGATCTTGGGCTCCCAATCGAGAACCTTGCGGATCAGGCTGTTGTCGCTGTTGCGCCCACGCACGCCCTGCGGCTTCGTCAGGTCGTGGCGCTTGGTGATCGTCTTGCCCGCGATCTCCGCCGCGATATCGACGAGGTCGTTGATGCTGATCATCTCGTCGGTGCCGAGATTGATCGGCGCGCAGTAATCGGAATGCATCAGCCGGTACAGGCCCTCGACGCAATCGTCGATATACATGAACGAGCGGGTCTGCAGGCCGTCACCCCAGACCTCGATCTCGCCGCCATCGGGGCAGAGCACCACCTTGCGCGAAATTGCCGCCGGCGCCTTCTCCCGGCCGCCGTCATAGGTGCCGAGCGGACCATAGACATTGTGGAACCGTACGGACCGGGTCGGGATCTTCCAATCCTCGGTCATGTATTGGCACATCTTCTCCATGTAGATCTTCTCGAGCCCGTAGCCTTCCTCGGGCTGGGCCGGCCAGGCGACGTCCTCGGAGAGCGGGGTGACGTCGGGCGAGAGCTGGAGATGCTGGGGATAGACGCAGGCCGAGGAGGAGAAGAGGAACTTCTCCAGGCCGCTATAGCGCGCCGCCTCGATCATATGCGCGCTGATCAGGGTGTTGTTGAGCGTGATCTCGGCATGCGAGCCGCTGATGAAGCCGATGCCGCCCATGTCGGCCGCGAGGTGGTAGACCTCGTCCATGTCCTTGACGGCGATGGCGCAATTGTCCCGCATGCGAAGATCGACCTGCATGAAGTCGTGCGCGGCCGAGGCTTCGTATTGCGGGAGCTTGATGTCGGCCCCGCGGACCCAATAGCCCTTGTTGACGAGGCTTTTCACGAGATGATGTCCGATGAAACCACCGGCCCCGGTCACAAGTATCTTTTTCATGACAGACAGCCCTTATTCAATGCGTGTCGTCAGAAGAACTGCATGATCGCCGAATGTATTGGTAGGAACCTTGAGGGTTAGATCGAACGCGCTCACGGTGTCGCGTATAGTACCCTTGCGCCGGACGTGGCGACTTGGCGGTCGGAGGTGCCGGGCAAATGTGAGCCCACGGCCTCCGCCATCCTCCGGATGCCCTGCTTGATGGGACTTCTTAGCGGATGCTCATGCCGAAGTCGGTCATCTGCCAGAGCAGATCATCCGAGCCGACCATCTCAGGATCGGGGCTTCGATTTCTGGTCAATGGGGGGGGTCGACAAGACCATGAGCAGACCACGCCGTCATTCCGGGGCCGCATCGCGGAGCCCGGAATCCAGAGCCGCCGCGCAAGCTCAACTTGGCACGCCCGGCGGCACTGGATTCCGGGCTCGCCTTTGGCGCCCCGGAATGACGGGCTGGGTGTCAAAACCGATGTGAACTTTCCCGCAGATCGGATGACATCAACCCGAGTTCGGATCTCTGACCTCAGGATGAGGTCGTGCCTTGGAACAACAACGCGAAGAGGTCCTGAATTCCGTCCCGCGCGGATCCTGTCGGGCCACCGAATCGGGATGACGAAATGTCGGATCGCGTGTTCGGAATCAATCATTATCGCCGATCCTGTAGCTTTCGGACTAGTTTCCGACCACTCGGAAGAGATGTTCTCCAGGACAAGATGATATTTTAAGGTTGTCGCTTGCGGCGGTTGCTGTTCCAAACCCGTGACCGCCTTTGCTCATCTGAATGATCCATGGAGGCTGGAATGCGGGTGGCGGTCATCGGCGTCGGATATGTCGGTCTCGTATCCGGGGCGTGCTTTGCCGAATTCGGGCATCATGTGCATTGCGTCGACAAGGATCCGCAGCGGATCGCCGCCCTGCGCGCGGGTCGCATGCCGATCTACGAGCCGCATCTCGACGCGCTCGTCGCCAACAACGTCGCCGCCGGGCGCCTGAGCTTCGGCACCGATCTCGCCGAGGCGGTGGGCGACGCGGAAGTCGTGTTCATCGCCGTCGGCACGCCCGCCCGGCGCGGCGACGGCCATGCCGACCTCGCCCATGTCTTCGCCTGTGCCCGCGACATCGCGCAAGCGATCCGGGGTTACGCCGTGGTGGTGACGAAATCGACCGTCCCGGTGGGCACGGGGGACCGGGTCGAGCACATCATGCGCCTCGTCCAGCCCCAGGGCGCCTTCGCCGTCGTCTCGAACCCCGAATTCCTTCGCGAGGGCGCGGCCATCGCGGATTTCCAGCATCCCGACCGGATCGTCATCGGCACCCAGGACGAGCGGGCGCGGGCGATCATGACCAACCTCTACCGGCCCCTGGCGGAGGCGGCGGTGCCGCTGTTCTTCACCACCCGGCGCACCGCCGAGCTGGTGAAATACGCGGCCAATGCCTTCCTCGCCATGAAGATCGGCTTCGTCAACGAGATGGCCGATCTGTGCGAGCGGGCGGATGCCGATGTGGAAGGGGTCTCCTACGGGATCGGCCTCGACCGGCGGATCGGCGCGCAGTTCCTCCAGCCCGGCCCCGGCTTCGGCGGCTCGTGCTTTCCCAAGGACATCCAGGCGCTGATCAAGTCGGCGCAGGATTACGGCGTCCCCTCCCGGATCATCGAGACGGTGGCGGCCGCCAACGAGCAACGCAAGCGATTAATGGCGCGGCGGCTGATCAAGGCCTGCGGCGGCTCCGTCAGGGGGCTGACCATCGCGGTGCTCGGCCTCACCTTCAAGGCGAATACCGACGACACCCGCGAGGCGCCGGCCACCTCGATCATCACTGCCCTCCAGGACGAAGGCGCCGAGGTGCGGGCCTATGACCCCCAGGGGATGGACCAGGCTCGGGCGCTCATGCCCGACATCGCCTACGCCACCGACCCCTATTCCTGCGTGGCCGGCGCCCATGCCGTGGCGATCGTGACGGAATGGAGCGTGTTCCGCACCCTCGACCTCGCCCGTCTCCGGGCCCGCATGGCGGGGTCGGTCCTCGTCGATTACCGCAACATCATCCCGGTGGCGGAGGCGACGGAGGCCGGGTTCCGCCATGTGGGAATCGGCCGGCGCAGCGTCACGGCGGAGCGCCCGGCGCCACGGATCGACCTGACCCAGCCGCAGGGAGCGGTGCTGCCGGAGCTCGCCATCGCCGCTGGGTAATCCCCCGAAGGCACCGACCGAGCGATAGCCGCCCTGCGACTGCGGGGCGGCTTTCGTGTGTCGGTTCTACTTGGGGGTACTTGGGGAAGTCTGTATCGTTGCAAGACGACGGATCTTCCCGCCCTCTCACCTTATCCTGAGGCGCGCTTTGCGCAAGCAAAGGGCCTCGAAGGAGCCCTCCAGTTCGCTGAGCAAGGACTGGAGACCTCCTTCGAGGCCGCTTCGCGGCGCCTCAGGATGAGGTAAGAGGTTGGAAGAACAAGGGAAAACGGAGCTCGGCAAAGTCGATGCGGGAGCGAGGCTCCGGCTATCGGCGCCTATTCACCGTCCGGTCGCGGTCCTCAGGGCGGGCTTCGGCCAGAACGCGGAGGCCTGGGCCAGCACGGTCTCGATCACCTCGTCCTGCTCGTCGATGCGCAGATCCGGGAAGAGCGGCAGCGAGAGCGTGCCCTCGCCCCATTCCTGCGCGACGGGCAGGGACGATGCTTCCGGCACGTCGCGGTAGAGGGTCAGCGTGGGCACGCTGCGGTAATTCACCGTCGTGCCGATGCGGGCCTCGCCCAGCGCCCGGAGCATGTCGTCGCGGCGCCCGTCGGGCACGTGGATCGGGAACAGGTGCCGGGCCGAGACCACGCCCGGCTCCATGGCCGGCCAGGTGAACGGGGTGCCGGCGAGCGCGCTCTCGTAGCGTCGGCTCAAGGCCTCGCGCCGGGCGCACTGAACCTCCACCTGATCGATCTGGGGCGCGAGCAGGACCGCCAGCAGGTCCGGCAGGTTGGCCTTGGTGCCGAGGCGGTCGATGTCCCAATGGTTGTAGGTCCCGCCCTGGAAACGCTGGGCCGCGCCGGCGGACATCCCGTGCAGCACCGTCTGGACCAGGGTCCGGGCGAGGACCGGATCGCGGGTGACGACGGCGCCGCCCTCGCCGCAGGTCACGTTCTTCGTGGCGTAGAAGGAGAAGATCGCCGCGTCGCCGTCCTGCCCCGGCCGGCGCCCGTTGCGGCTGCCCTCGAAGCAATGGGCCGCGTCCTCGATGATCCGGATCGAGGAGGGGATCGCCGCCCGCAGAGCCGGGATGTCCACCATCTGCCCGTAGAGATGGACGGGGATGATCGCCCGCGTCCGCTCCGTCACGGCCGCCGCCGCGAGACCCAGGTCGATCAAGAGCGTGTTCGGGTCGCTGTCGACGAAGACCGGCGTCGCGCCCACGAGGCGCACCACGTTGGCCGTCGCCGCGAAGGTCATGGCCGGTACGATGACCTCGTCGCCGGGGCCGATCCCCATGGCGAGGAGGGTCGCCACCGCCCCTTGCGTCCAGCTCGAGGTGAGCTTGGCATGCGGCACGGCGAAGAAGTCCCGCAGCAGGTCCTCCACGCGCGCGCCCTCGGGGCCGGTCGTCAGGAACGCGCTCCCCAGGACCGAGGCCACCCGCACGGCGTAATCGGGCGAGAGCGCATGCCTATAGAACGGGACTGCCATCGGTTGCCTCCATGTCTTCGCTGAGAGCCGGCGATGCCGGTGTGGTTCGGTAGAGGGCGTGCAGGCGCGCCGCGACCACGGTCCAGTCGGCCGAGCATCCCATCCGGTGGGCGCCGCGCGACATCGCCCGCCATTCCGCGGAATCGAGGGAAGCGGCCCGGGCGAGCGACCGGGCCACGGCCTCGGCCGTCAGATCTTCGATGAGGAGGCCGGCGCCGTGCCGCGTCATCGCCTCGGTCATCCCCGCCTCGGCGGTGATGAGGAGCGGCACGCCGAGGATCTGGGCTTCGAGGGCCGCCGTCGGCCAGCGGTCGAGGCGCGAGGGAAAGGCGAAGAAGTCCCAAGACCGGACGATGTCGTCCCGCTCGGCCCCGTAGCGCGGCCCCTCGAAGGTCACGGCGGATTCGATGCCGAGGCGGCGGGTCGTCGCCATCAGCTCGTCTCGCTCGTCGCCGGGGCCCATGACGACGAGGCGGCCGGTGCCGCCCTGCCGCCGGTAGAGGGCGAACCCTTCGATCAGCAGGTCGAGCCCCTTGTGGAACACCGCCAGCCGGCCGCAGAAGCCGAAGACGGGCAAGCCGCCGGCAGGGCCTGATAACCCGCCGGCAGGGCCTGATAACCCGCCGGCAGGGCCGGACCTGTCTACGAATCCCGGACGTCCGCTGAGCGCGCTCGAATAGACCCCGTGGGGCACGAGGACCGACCGGGCCTTGGGCGCCAGGCGGCGAAGTTCGGCCTGTTCCAGGGCGGTGATGACGTGGACGAAGCGCGCGCCTTCCAGAACCCGCCGCTCCAGCAGCCGGACGTAGAGGGCCGTCGACGGCTTCACCAGCCGGCCGGCCCGGTCGTAGAAATGCGAGAAGCAGGCATGGAGGCTGATGACGTAGGGGATGCCGCGACGGCGCAGCATCCGCGTCAGCGAGACCAGGAGCGGCTGGCGCGCGCCGTGGAAGTGGAAGATCGTCCGCGTGTCGGCCCCATCGAGGAAAGCCTCGCAGGAGCGGCGCGACAGGCTGACCGTTCGGCCGAGGATCCTGAGCCCGTCCAGCGGGACATGATCCATCCGGATGCCCGCCGGCACCGTCATCCCGTTGGGATCGCGCGACAGGAACAGGATGCGGGATGCCTCGCCCGACACGGTCTGCTCCGTGACGAGGGAGCGCGTATTCTGGTGAATACCGTTGGCGAAGGAGGGATATCCCTCCTTGTTCTCGATGATGACGTGGCGGACGGACAAGGGGGAGCCACCATCCGGCCGTCGGACCGTGGACGAGGGAGGCACGTCATAGGCTCGCATGGATGTCCTCTCGGGCCGGCCGGTCGGAGATGCGGGTCCGGGCGGACGCGGACCCGTTTCGTCTCAGGCGCGCGCCGCCTCGGCGCCGGCCTCGAAGGCCGGGCGGGGAAACACGCCCGGAGGCGCGGCGATGGCCTCTTCGGCCGGGATCGGCAGGCTCAGCCGCTGGAGCGGGTCGGCGAGCAGCATCTTGTACCACTTGACCGTGTTGCAGACGGCGGTGTTGCGCAGGAGCTTGGCGTCGATCGCGTTCTGGATCTCGATGACGGCGTCCTCGATCCGGTGTCTCGCCCTGAAGCCGAAACTTTCCCGCGCCTTGGCGAAGCTCACATGGTAATCGCGCCGGTCGAGCCCGCAGGGCATGAACTCGATCTCGCTCGCCTTGGTGACGGTGTTCTTCACCGCGAGCGCGATGTCGACGATCTGGCGGTTGTCCCAGCCGATGTTGAAGGCCGCACCGGCGACGACGCCTGACGGCGCGCGCAGGGCGCTGAGGAAGGCGGCGGCCACATCCCGCACATGGACAACCGGACGCCATTGCGATCCGTCGCCCCCCACCGTGATGCGGCCGAGATCCAGGGCGTCGAAGGTCATCTGGTTGACGACGAGGTCGAACCGCATGCGCGGCGACAGGCCGAACACGGTGGCGTTCCTGAGCGCCGTGGCGGCGAAATGGCCGGTATTCAGGTCGAGCACCGCCTCTTCGGCCCTGGCGCAGGTCTGCGCGTAGATGGTGAGGGGCCGCAGAACCGCGTCCTCGGTGAGGAACATGTCCTGGCCGGCGCCGTAGACCGCGCAGGAACTGGCGAAGAGGTAGCGGCGGACGCCGGCGCGCTTGGCGGCCATGGCGGCCCGTATCCGGCCCTTCTCGTTGATCGACCGTGTCAGCTCCGGGTCGAGGTCGCCGGACGGATCGTTCGATAAAGCGGCCAGATCGATGGCATAATCGCAATCGTCATAGGCATGATGGTCGATGAGCCTGATGTCCTGCTTGACGATCTCAAGCTTGGGGTGGCCATCATATTTCGAGAGAGCAAGGTCTCCGAAATAAAAGGCATCTATGGCTCTGACCTTGTACCCGTTCCGAAGTAATTCTCCGACCATGACGGAGCCAATGTAACCGCCGGCTCCCGTGACAGCAACTTTCGCGTTCATGATTGTCATCCATCGCAGTCTTGAGAACAATGCTTCAGTCTTCATGTTCAATTTAATGTGATGAATTTCGTAAGGCAAAAGAACAATGGGACTAGCAACGATGGTTCGGGGTGCAGTTCAGTAATACGAAATCAAGATGCCGCGGCGCGAATGGATTAGCCGGGGGTGTTTCCTATGTGGCGCGTCTCGTCGGCGACGATCGACTGAACAAGGAGCGCACGCGCTCGGTATCGACGCGCGTCAGCGCACGGGCCGTCCTTCGACGATTTCGGCGAGCGCATGGTCGTTCACGGGGAGCCGACCTCGCGGGAGGCGGGGTTTCCCAGGCGTGAGAGCGTGGCAATGGTGCCGAGCGGGAGGAGCGTCAGGCCGGACGCCGAAGGCGTCGAAAGGCACCGGGCCAAGTATGATTGGCCAGGGGACCGCGTAAGACGGCACGGGTCCGAAGAGAGATGTAGGACGATAAATGAAGGACAAGAGATCTGAGACGAGAGATGGGATTAGTCTCAATCGAATCCGCGCCTCTGCTCGGCGCGGGTCATGTCTTGCGAGATCCACCCCGTCGAACGGGATGGATCCGCCCGGATGGCGGCGCCTCTATACGGCCGCCATCCCTTCGAGCGTATCGTTGAGCGATGCCGCGCCGGGATGATGCTTGGCGAAGCTCGCTCGGTCGCCCGAGTTACAATATTTGATACCCCAGAGGGCCGCTTGTGTCCTGTTCCGTACGTTAATCTTTCGGAGGATCGCCTTCACATTACCCTTCACCCGTCCTTCGGCGATGGACAGGCGCTCGGCGATGGCGCGGTTTGAATCGCCCTTGATCAAGCAGGCGATGATACTGAGTTCCCGGTCTGACAGATGAAGTGTCTGATCCTGAGAGGGGAACGGCTCGTCGGCCTCAGGTTCCCCGCTTTCCTCCTCACCGGGGAGGGGGTCGGCCTCGGCCCCAATGCACAGATGGGGCACCACGCAGTGGTCGAGCAGGATCAGTTCCAGGGCCTGCACCAAAGTATCAGAACACGCACTGTACAGAAGAATAGCCGCCGCACCGCATTCCAGCATGGGGGCTACATGCTCGGCCTCGCAGGTCGCGCAAATGCAGATGATGAAACTGTTGGGAAAACGAAGACGAGCGTTCAAGATTTCCTCGGTCGGGGCGTTCGCCGTCGAGGGAATACTCATGATGACAATAAGGTTCGAGTCGGAAGATTCAGGTAAATCCTGGGCCTGATCGAGATTTCCGACCATGGAAATCACGTCGAACCCGCTCTTCAGCAATATGTATCGTAACCCTTCTCTGTAGAGCGCCGTTCCACCGCTGATCACGGTTGCGGGTCGCGCCGTAGATGCAAAATTGGGTCGTGGAAAGGTAGTTCCGGAAACGTGAATCATCGTCAGCCCCCCACCAATTCGTACTGATAAAGTCGACCGCTCCACTTACAAGTAATGTACAAATCGATACATTAAAGTGAGAGTCTGGTATGGATCGGAACAATCTGACCGTCAATGAAAAAACGATTAAATAATCCTTTTTTGGTCATCCCATTTGATCGATAGCCGCGCCCGACTGTGATCTGCCATCCGAAAGCTCTATACGGATGTTAATTGCGGATGGTTCTACGGGCGAACATTGGGGAGTGTGCCCGCGGATTCCTGGCATATCTCGAAGTCATCGATTGTATAGATTCCCTCGTGTTCGTTCGGACTCGCTCCTCGTCCCAGATCGACCGTTCGGAGTAGGTCTCTTTCGATCTCCGTTGTCTGGCAGCGCGAGGTACAATCACCGGCATTCAGTTGCGGTGATGTAGGATTCGCTATGCTGGGCAGGTGGTTAGACAAGCAAAACAGCTTTGCCGGCTCTCAAGGCGCGCAGGGTGCCGGTGGGCGGTGCTTGGCCGATGCGGCGCAGGCTGGTTCGGCATCCTCGTCGGCCGGCGTAGAATCAGGGTCCGGCGGGGCAGGAAGCTGGGCCGAGTCGTTCAGGCTGGACCATGCCGAGCTCATTGGCCCGCACCGGCCGGGCCCCCGTATTCCCGGCAGTCTCACCTGGCTGCTGGCGACGACATCGATCCTTTCCGCGCTGGTCTTCGGTCTCGTCGTCGAGACGACCCGGTCGGTCGGTGCGCGCGAGGCGCGCCAGAGCGAGGACGGACATCGCGTCGCGTTGCAGCAGGCCGAAGACCGGATCGCGACGCTCGCCCTGGAACTCCGCTCCGAGAAGGACGCGGCCGAGATCTCGCGCTCCCTCCTGAGCCGGCAGCTCGATGAGGGAAGCCGGGCATTGGAGACCGTCGAAGCCGATCTCAAGCGGGCGCAATCCGAGCGGCAGGCACAGGCCGCCCGCGCGGACGACCGCGAACTGGCGCTCCGGCGTCTCGAAGAGCAGTTCGAGGCGAGCCGTCGGGAAGCCTCGACCCTCCGGTCCGAAGCCGCGGATCTCCTGGCGCGCACCGATGCCGCGATGCGTGCGCAGGCCGCGGCGGATGAGGCGCGCCGGGCGGCCGAAGCGGTTCTGGCGAATGCCGGGGGCGCCCGCGACGGCGATGCGCCGGCACGGACGGAACTGGCCTCGATCGATGACGACGCGAAAAGCGATGTCCGGTCCGCTGCGCTGCCGGTCGCCATGGACAGGTCAGTGGAGGCCGCGCCGCTGGCGGTCCCGCCCGTGGCTGATCCGCGCCCGGGATGGTTGACGCATGGCAGCGCCACCTTCGCTTCCCTCGACGCCGTTACCCATTCCCGTGGCCTCGGGCCTCTGAAGGCCCAGCCACAACCAACGGCCTCCGCTGTTCGCCGCGCGCCGCCGCGCCCGAACCGTGGGCGGCCTCAGGCGAGCGACGCGGTGTCGATGCCGGCCTCCTCCGCCGCTCAGCCCGTGGCGAAAGGGGGCCTCGACGACGGTGAGGCCGGTCCGGGACCGGACGGCGCGCCACAGCGTATGCCGGTCTCCGCCCTCTTGCGTCCGTCACCGGTCCGGGCCGCGCCGCAACAGAAACCCGCCCGTGGCGAGGGAGTATCCGCGGAGAAAAAGCTAAGTAATCCCAAGTAGTGCTTCTCCTGGGCGCATTCGCGCCGCATTCTCCTTGCCGAGCTTGGATTAAAGTCATTCTCTAAGTCACGCTGAGTGAAAAATCATTATCCAGGTGATTTAACGGCAGATTTGTGTCGGTTATATTCCGCGATGATGCATTTATAGTTTGGTTGCGTCGATGTATTCGTGATTTTTTCGAATGACGGCGCGATGCATCGCCGTCTTTGCGCGGTGAATGCGAAGCCTTGGATGCGTCATCGCCAAACATCGATCTCTGTGACGCGCAGCGATGCCGGAGCCTGTCGAGATGGAATTCATCGAGAACCGTTCCCAGGACGAAACGGATATCCGTCAGGCCGACGACGATGGGCGGTCCACCGCCTACTTCATCGGCGACGGAACCTTGCTGATCCGATGCGCGGAGCTCTTCCTGGCCGCCGGGCATGCGATCTCCGCCGTGATCACGCGGGATCGGCGCGCTGCCGAATGGGCGCGCCGCGCCGGTATCGCGATCATCGACAAGGATGCGTTCCTGGCCGCCGGCCATCGCGATCCTCCGGTGGATTTCCTGTTCAGCGTCGGCAATCTCGACGTGATCCCATCGGCCGTGCTCGCCCGGGTCCGGCGCCGGGCGATCAACTTTCACGATGGCCCCCTGCCGAGGCATGCCGGCCTCCATGCCACGACCTGGGCGATCCTCGCCGGGGAGACCTCGCATGGCGTCACCTGGCATCAGATCGACGAGACCATCGATACCGGCGCCATCCTGGCGCAGGAGCATTTCGATATCCTGCCCGGCGACACCGTCTTCAGCCTCAACGGCCGCTGCTACGAGGCCGGCGCCTCGAGCTTCGCCGCCCTCCTCGACGGGCTCGTCTCGGGCCGCGTGGAAGCGATGCCGCAGCGGGGCGAGCGCCTCTATCATGGCCGGCTCAAGCGCCCGGCTCGCGCCGCGACCCTGGATTTCCGCCAGCCCGCCGCCCGGATCGCCGCCCTCGTCCGCGCCCTCGATTTTGGCCCGGTGCACAATCCGCTGGCGCGCCCGAAGATTTTCACCGGGCAGGATCTGGTCCTGGTCCGGGGCGCGGAGATCGGTCCCGCCTCCGATCGTCTTCCACCCGGCACGATCACGCGGGTGGGCCCCGATCTCATTTCCGTCGCGACGGCGGATCGCGAGATCGTCCTTTCCGGCCTCACCACTCTGCGCGGCGAGCCGGCCGGCACTTCGTTCAGTCCCGGCACGGTCCTGCCCGAGATCGAAGGGCCGCGCGCCGAGGCGCTCGCGTCCGCCCAGCGCCTCGCCGCCGTCCACGAAGCGTTCTGGATCGAGCGCCTGGAGACGGTCGCCGCGCCGACCTTGCCTTATCCCCGTCGCGGGGGCGGTGGTTCCGATGCCGCCCCTCACCGGATCGCGATCCCGCTGACCCGCACGGCGAGCCCGGACGATGCGGCGGCGGCCTTCCTCGCCTGGATCGGCCTCGTCTGCGACACACCTCGCGTCACGCTGGCGTTGAGCGAGGCCGCCAAGGCCCAGGACGAAACGGGGACCGGGCTTGAGCCGTGGTTCCTGCCGGACCGTCCCCTGACCCTGGCCGTCGACCGGGACGGCTCGGTTGCGGAGCTCCGGGCGGCGTTCGCAGCCGAGCGCGCCGACCTCGCCGCGAGGGGCATTCTGGCCGCCGATCTACCACAACGCGCCGCCTCTCCCGAAATGCGCGAAAGGGCCGTCGCATGGCGCAAGATAGGCTTGGTCCATGGCGGTGCGAAACCGGGTCTCCTGGCGCGTTCCCGCTCCGAACTGTTGCTGGTTCTGAGCGAGGGCGAAAGCCGGGCGGAGCTCCTCGTCTGCGGCCGGACCTTCGATGCCGAGGTGGCGCAAGCCATGGCGGGACAGTTCGCGGCCTTCCTCCAGGCCTTCCTGGCCGATCCCGAGATTCGCCTCGGCGCGCTCCCCCTCGTGCCGGAGGAAGAGGCGGCCATCGTGGCGGCGCTCAACGCCACCACCCTGCCTTTCCCGCACAATCGCACGATCCAGAACGAGATCGCCGCCAGGGCGGCCGAGCTGCCCGAGCGGGACGCCGTGGTCGCCGGGAAGGCCCGCCTCTCCTATGCCGAGCTCGACCGCGCCGCCGGGGAACTCGCCGGCCGCCTCGTCGCGGCCGGGATCGGGCCGGGGACCATCGTCGGCATCTGCCACGAGCGGGTGCCCGATCTCGTCGTCGCCGTCCTCGCGACCTTGAAGGCCGGTGCGGCCTACCTGCCCCTCGATGCCGATTATCCGCGTGAGCGCCTCGCCTACATGCTCGAAGATTCGGGCGCCGAGGTCCTGCTGACGAGCCGCCCCATCCAGGATCGCCTCGCCTTCGCTCCGGCGCAGGTGCTCTACACCGCGGAGGCCAGCGGCGAGGCCGCGCCGCCGCCCGGTCGCGCCGGCGGGCAGGATCTCGCCTATGTCATGTACACCTCGGGTTCGACCGGCCGGCCCAAGGGTGTGGCGATCACCCATCGCAACCTCATGAATTTCTGCGCCGGCATGGATGCCCGCATCCCGCACGATCCCCCCGGCACCTGGCTCGCGGCGACGAGCCTATCCTTCGACATCTCGGTGCTCGAAATCCTCTGGACCCTGGCACGCGGCTTCTCGGTGGTGCTGCACGGCCAGCGCTCCGAGCCGAGTTCCGGTCCCGGCTTCAGCCTGTTCTACTTCTCGAACGACGACGCGGCGGACCCGCAGGACAAGTACCGCCTGCTGCTGGAGGGCGCACGTTTCGCCGATCGCAACGGTTTCGAGGCGGTGTGGACGCCGGAGCGGCACTTCCACGCCTTCGGCGGCCTTTACCCCAACGCCGCCCTCAGCGCCGCCGCCCTCGCCGCCTGCACCGAGCGGGTCAAGATCCGCGCGGGCAGCTGCGTCCTGCCGCTGCACCATCCCCTGCGCGTCGCCGAAGACTGGGCAATGATCGACAACCTGTCGAAGGGCCGGGCCGGCATCGCCTTCGCGTCGGGGTGGCAGCCGAACGACTTCGTCCTGGCGCCCGAGCGCTTCGCCGAGCGCAAGGACAAGATGGCGGGGCAGATCGATGACATCCGCCGCCTCTGGCGCGGCGAGCGCCTGCCGTTCCCCAACCCGCTGGGCAAGGTCGTGGAGATCGGCACGATGCCCCGGCCGATCCAGCCCGAACTGCCGATGTGGCTCACGGCGGCCGGCAACCCCGACACCTTCGTCCAGGCCGGGCGGCTGGGATGCGGCGTCCTCACCCATCTCCTCGGCCAGAACCTCGAGGAACTGGCGGACAAGATCCGGCAATACCGCCAAGCCTGGCGGGAGGCCGGGCATGCCGGCGAGGGCCATGTGACCCTCATGCTCCATACCTTCGTGGGCGAGGACGAGGATGCGGTCCGCGAGACCGTCCGCGAGCCCATGAAGCGCTACCTCGGCAGCGCGATGGATCTGGTCAGGCAGGCCGCCTGGACCTTCCCGACCTTCGTCCAGCGCGCGGCCTCCGACGGTCGCACGCCGGCCGAGATCCTCGACGCCGAGGATTTGTCACCCGCCGATCGCGACGCGCTGCTGGACCACGCCTTCGAGCGCTATCACAGCACCGGCGGCCTGTTCGGCACCCCGGAATCTTGCCTCGGCATGGTCGAGGCGGTGCGGCGCATCGGGACCGACGAGATCGCCTGCCTCATCGATTTCGGGGTGCCGACCGATCTAGCCCTCGACCATCTCGAGCACCTGAAACGGCTGATGGTTCTGGCCGGAACCCTCACCGCGACAATGCCCGCCTCGGTCCCGGAGGAGATTGTCCGGCACCGGGTCACCCACTTCCAATGCACCCCCTCCATGGCTCGGATGCTGGTGGCCGATGCGGCGGGCCGGCGCGCCCTCGCGCAACTCGGCACCATGATGGTGGGCGGCGAGGCCTTGAGCGCGGACCTCGCCGGCCGGCTGCGCGACCTCCTGCCCGGAAAATTCCTCGGCATGTACGGCCCGACGGAGACGACGATCTGGTCGGCCGTGGTCGAGATCGACGGCGTGGAACGCGGCGTGACCCTCGGCGAACCCATCGCCAACACGGTGCTGCACGTGCTCGACGCGCACCGGCTCCCGTGCCCGGCCTATGTGGCGGGCGAGCTCCATATCGGCGGCGAGGGCCTCGCCCGTGGCTATCTCGGCCGCGACGAGCTGACGGCGGAGCGGTTCGTCCCCAACCCCTTCGGTCCGGGGCGGCTCTACAGGACGGGCGACCTCGTCCGCCGGGACGCCGCTGGAGGGCTCGTGTTCCTCGGGCGGCTCGATCACCAGGTCAAGGTGCGGGGGCACCGGATCGAGCTCGGCGAGATCGAGGCCGCATTGGCGCGCCAGCCCGGCATCGCCGCCGCCGTCGTGGTGGCGCGCGAGGATAGCGACGGCGACCAGCGCCTGGTGGGCTACGTCACCGCCAGGGACGGCGCGACCCTGCGGCCCGAGGCTCTGCGCGAGGCAGTCGCCTCGACCCTGCCCGCCTTCATGGTCCCGGCTGTGATCGTCGTTCTGCCCGCCCTCCCGATGACCCTGAACGGCAAGGTCGACCGAGGCGCGCTGCCCGCGCCGCATCAGGCACCGGGGGCCGCTGCTCCGCCCGAAGTGCCGATGAGTTCAGTGGAGGCGCTGATCGCCGGCATCTGGGGCGAAGCGCTCGGCCGGCCGGTCGTCGCCACAACCGAGAACTTCTTCGACCTCGGCGGTCACTCCCTCCTCGTGGTGCAGGTCCAGCGCCGTCTCGGCGAGGAGCTCCGCCGGGAAATCGCGATCACGGACCTGTTCCGCTTCCCCACGATCCGCACCCTCTCGCTGCATCTCGGAGGATTCGCCACCGGCCCCTCGGCAACCGACCGGGGACACGATCGGGCCAAGGCGCGGCAGGCGCTGAGACGGCGCCAGGAGATGCCGGCGCCCGTCGCGTAGCCGTCGGCCAGTAGAGAAACGTGAGGTACGTCATGATTTCGCCGACCCCTGAAACGGCAGGTGATGCAACCGGCAGGATCGCCATCGTCGGCATGGCGGGGCGGTTTCCGGACGCAGCCACGACGGGCGACCTCTGGCGCCTGCTGAGGGCGGGGCGCGAAGCGACGCATTGGTTCAGTGACGAGGAGTTGCTGGCCTCCGGTGTCTCGGCCACGCATCTGCGCGACCCGCGCTACGTGAAGGCCGGAATGGTCCTGCCCGACATGGAAGCGTTCGATGCGGGGTTTTTCGGTCTGAGCCCTCGGGAAGCGGCCATTCTCGACCCCCAGCACCGCCATTTCCTCGAATGTACCTGGGAGGCGCTGGAGGATGCAGGCCATTGTCCCGAGACGTTCGAGGGAGCCATCGGCGTTTTCGCGGGCTGCGGCATGCAGGCCTATTTCGCCAACAACCTGCTCACCAATGCCGAGCTCCTCGAACAGGTGGGGCTCTTCCTCCTGCGTCATACGGGCAACGACAAGGACTTCCTCGCGACCCGAGCCTCCTACCTCCTCAACCTGCAGGGGCCGAGCATCTCGGTGCAGACCGCCTGCTCCACATCCTTGGTGGCGGTCCATTTCGCGATCCAGAGCCTGCTGTCGGGCGAGTGCGACATGGCTTTGGCAGGCGGGGTGACCATCGAGGTACCGCACCGACAGGGCTACCGGGCTGCTGAGGGCGAGATTCTCTCGCCGGACGGGCATTGCCGTGCCTTCGACGACGAGGCCAACGGCACCCTCTTCGGCAGCGGGGCCGGTATCGTGGCCCTGCGCCGGCTGGAAGACGCCGTCGCCGCCGGCGACCACATCTACGCGGTCATCTGCGGTTCCGCCGTCAACAACGACGGCTCGACCAAGGCCGGCTACCTCGCGCCCAGCGTCGAGGGGCAGGCACGCGCGGCGGCCGAGGCTCTCGCCGTCGGGGGGATCGACCCCGGCAGCGTCAGCTACATCGAAGCCCACGGCACCGGCACGCCGGTGGGCGACCCCATCGAACTCGCGGCCCTGAGCGAGGCCTATTCCGTTCCCGGCCGGCGCCAGTTCTGCGGCATCGGCTCGCTGAAGACCAATATCGGGCATCTCGACACGGCGGCCGGGGTGGCGGGCCTGATCAAGGTCGCCCTGGCGATGCATCACGAGGAACTGCCCGCGAGCCTGAACTGCGCCCGGCCCAATGGCCGGTTCGATTTTTCCGCGAGCCCATTCTCCGTGGTCACGACGGCCAGGCCCTGGCCCCGCACCGGCGCGCCCCGGCGCGCCGCGGTGAACTCCCTCGGGGTCGGCGGCACCAACGCCCATGTCATCCTGGAAGAGGCCCCGGCCGTGCCTGTGCCGAGTCCCGCGCGGGACTGGCAGATCCTCGCCCTGTCGGCACGAACCGCCGAGGCTCTCGACGGGGCGAAACGCAAATGGCGGGAGGCGCTGGCCGATCCCTCGCCGAATCTCACCCTGGCGAACGCGGCCTTCACCACCCAGGCCGGCCGCCGCGCCTTCCCGCATCGCTGCGCCGTCATCGCCCGCGATCGCGCGGGGGCGTGCGAGATCCTGGCCAGCCACACGCATCGCCGCATGGGCACGGGGAGCGTCGGCGCCGGGACCGTCGGGGCGGTCTTCATGTTCCCCGGCGGCGGGGCGCAGTATCCCGGCATGGGCCGCGATCTCTACCGGGAGGTCCCGGCCTTTCGGGAGGCGCTGGAGGCCTGTCTGGCGCTGCTGCCGCCCGATGCCCCGGACGGCCTGCGGACGCTGCTCCTCGACAGCGAACCGGGCGATGCGGCCGCCGCCGCCCTCCTCGCGCGGCCGCGCTACACCATCCCTGCCCTGTTCATCGTCGAATACGCCACGGCGCGCATGATGCTCGCCTGGAACATCCGCCCCGCCGCCGTGATCGGGCACAGCATGGGCGAGTATGCCGCCGCCTGCATCGCCGGCGTGATGTCCCTCGCCGATGCCTTGTCCGTCGTCGTCCTGCGCGGGCAGATCTTCGAAGCCGCGCCCGCGGGCGCCATGCTGGCGGTGTCGCTACCCTCGGCCGAGCTGCGCGACCGGATCGGCGACGCTCTCGACATCGCGGCGGAGAACGCCGCGACGCTGACCGTAGCGACCGGGTCCGTCCACGAGATCGCCGCCCTCGAACGGCGGCTGGCGGAGGACGGGATCGAGTTCCGCCGCCTGCGCATCGACGTCGCCGCCCATTCGCGCATGCTCGACCCCTTCCTCGACCGGTTTCGCGCATGCCTGGCATCGATCGCCCTCCACGAGCCCAAGCTTCCCTTCGTCTCGAACCTCAGCGGCGCGTTCGTCGGTCCGGGTGAACTCACGCGGCCGGACTATTGGGTGTCGCATCTCAGGCAGACGGTCCGCTTCGCGGCCGGCGTTTCGGCGATCCTGGCGGAGCCGGACCGGGCGCTCCTCGAGATCGGGCCGGGCCACAGCCTCGGTGCCCTCGCGCGTCTTGCGGAGGGCGGGGCCTTCGCGCCTCTGGCCATCGCTCCGACCATGGGCCAGCCGGGGGACACGGAATCGGACGTCTGCGTCGCGCTGACCGCGATCGGCAAGCTCTGGGCCTGCGGCCATGCCGTCGATTGGGCGGCGATCCGAGGCGGCGATGCGCGCCGTGTGTCCGCGCCGACCTACGCCTTCGAGAAGCACAGGCATTGGATCGAGCCGACGCGGTCGGCTGCGACGCCGGTCGTCGCCGAGGCCGAGGCGCCTGTGCTGCAGCGCCTCGACGCGATGGAAAACTGGTTCTCGGTGCCGCAATGGTTGCCTGCGTCGGTCGCGCCGAACCGGGCCACGCCGGACCGGACATGGCTGGTCTTCGCCGACGCGTCGCGCCTGAGCACCGCGATCCTCACGGCTCTCGAAAACCGGGGCGCCAGCGTGGCGGTCGTGCGCTCCGGCGAAACCTTCACCGTCCGCAACCGCCTGTTCCAGTTGCGGCCCGACCAGCCGACCCAATACCGGGACCTGATCACGGCCCTCGACCGCGAAGGAATGGTGCCGGATCACATCCTCCACCTCTGGTCGATGAGCATGCCCGACCCGTCCCTGGATCGCCCCTCGGCCGAACAGGTGCTGGGTTTCGACAGCCTTCTCTCCCTCTGCCAGGCGATGCAATATTGCGACGTCGCCCTGCCCAAGCGCCTGACCATCGTGACGCGGGAGAGCCAGTCGCCCCCGAACCATGCGGCCCGCCACCCGGAGCGCGCGACACTCCTTGGCTTGTGCCGCGTCCTGCCCCGCGAGATGCCGGGCCTGGCGACGCAGGTCATCGATCTCGGCGGCGAGGATGGCCCCATCCGCGACGCGGATCCGGTGGCGGAGGCCGCCCTTATCCTCGCGGAATGCGATGCGGAGCACGGCGTCGATTTAGTGGCTCATCGCGCCGGCATACGCCTGGTTCAGCGGATGGTCCCGGCGCGGGTCGAGGATCCTGCCGGGTTACCGCACCGCCTGCGCCAGAGCGGCGTCTATCTCATCACCGGCGGTTTCGGCGGACTCGGCCTCACCCTCGCTGCGTGGCTGGTGCGCGACGTGAAGGCGCGCCTCGTGTTGGTGGGGCGCAATGCCTCCGCGCATGCGGCAGCGATCCACACTCTGGAGGCGGAGGGAGCCGAGATCCTGTCGCTAAGCGCCGATGTGACCGACCACGCTGCCATGGAGCGGGTGATCGCCGCCGCGCGGAAGCGTTTCGGCGCGATCCACGGGGTCTTCCATGCTGCGGGCTCCATCGACGACGGCCCAATCTTGGAAAAGACCCTGGAATCCAGTCGTCGGGTCATGGCGCCGAAACTGGCCGGCGGTTTGGTCCTCGATGCACTGCTACCCCAGGGAAGCCTCGATCTGTTCGCGGTGTTCTCGTCCACGAGTGCCCAGATCGGGCCTCCCGGACAGATCGATTACGCCGCCGCCAACACCGCCCTGGACGCCCTGGCCGCCCGCCGTAGCGACGGCCTGTCGGTGGCATGGGGAATCTGGGGCGACATCGGCATGGCGGCCCGGATCCACGGGGGAGCGTCCCTGTCCGGTACCCCGGAAGGGCACCCGCTCCTCGGGGCCGAGACGGGTCGCACCGAGACCACCATCACCTTTCAGGCGCTCTACGATCCTGCGCGTATGTGGGTCCTGGCGGAGCACGTCCTCGACGGACGTCCGATCCTGCCCGGCGCGGCCTATGCCGAGATCGCTTTGGCCGCCGCCACGGCGGGGTTCGCATCGACGGGTGTCGACCTGCGCGGGCTCACCGTCGATCTTCCCCTCGTGTTCGAACCCGGGGTGAAGCGTCTCGTACGGACGACGCTCACGGTCCTTGCCAGCGGCTGGTACAGAATGTCCGTCGAGAGCCGTCCCCTCCTGGGCGAAGAATGGGTCGAGCATGCGCGCGCCACCCTGTGGCCGGGATCGGCCCTGCCCTGGGCTGTCCGGAGGGTGGCCCGCCGGGCGGCGCGTCGGGAGGGGGTGCACGCGCTTCCGGGCCTTGGTTTTCCGCAGGGTGAGACCGTGACGTTCGGGCCGCGCTGGCACACGATACGCTGGATCGAGCGCGGTGATTGGGAGGCCGTGGCCGAACTGGAACTGCCCGCCGAGTTCGCTGCCGACCTCGACGGCATCACGGCGCACCCTGCGCTCACGGATCTCGCGACCACCTTCGGGCTGCATCTCCTCGCGCCCCCGGCCGACGACATGGTCTACGTCCCTACGTCGATCGAGCGCATGCGGCTTCCCCCGGGGCGCTGGCCTCGCCGAATCCGCAGTCACGTACGACTGACGGCGCTTCAGCACGGTGCCTCCGCTCGGTTCGACGTGGTGATCGGCGACGTGAACGGGGTACCGCTCGCCGTGTTCGAGGGCTTCACCCTGCAGAGCGTGTCCCGATCGGTGAAGTCCTCGCAGGCAGATGCCCGTCCGCCGAGCCTGGAGGCCCGGCTCAATGCCGGCATCATGGCGGCCGACGCTCCCGAACTGCTCCGCCGGGTGCTCGACTGCCGGGGCGCCGGGATCGTGGCCTCGTCGATCGCCCTGTCCGACCTGCGCCGGGAAACCCTTGCAGCCATTCGCCCGAAAACGATGTCGGCGCAGCGTTCGGCCAAGCCGGTCGGCGGCGATCTCGACTACGCGAACGCTCTCGAGCGTCAGATCGCCGGATACTGGGCGGACCTGCTCGGCATCGCCGTCGTGCGTCCCCAGGACGACTTCTTCGAGCTTGGCGGTTTTTCCTTGCTGGCAGTGCGGTTGTTTGCCCGGATCCGCAAGAATCACGACGTGGATCTGCCGATCGCCACCTTGTTTCGTGCATCGACCCTGCGCCAATTAGCGACTCTGGTCGGCGGAATGGTCGCGCCGGAACCCACGGACGAGGGCACCGCCGGGGGAGGCGAGCCGGACAAGGTGCTGGTCATGCCGTCCGTCGCCTGGTCGCCTTTGGTGGAGATCTGCCGGGGCGTGCCCACCCGTGCCCCGATCTTCTGCATCCATGGCGGCCAGGGCAACGTCCTCAACTTCGAGAAGCTGAGCCGGCGCCTCGGCCGGGACCAGCCCTTCTATGGATTGCAGGCGCGCGGTGCCGACGGGCGGCTCGCGCCGCTGGAATCCATCGAGGAGATGGCGGCCTCCTATATCGCAGCCATCCGCGAGGTCGATGCGCACGGTCCCTACCGGATCGCGGGTTATTCCGGCGGCGGGGTGATCGCCTACGAGGTCGCGCAGCAGCTGACCCGCGCGGGCTATTCCATCGCGCTCCTGGTCCTCTTCGACACTCTGTCGACCACCAGCGTCGCGCAGCAGCACAGCACGGTCGAACGGCTCTGGGCGGTCCGCCGCTGGAGCCTCGGCTACACGCTGGGATGGCCGTCCCGCCTGATCGAGCGCCGCCGCCGCGCCGCGGAATTCGCGCGGGAGCGCTTCGACCCGAACGTCCCGATCCCCGACATGTACCGCGCGCAGTTCATCATGAACGCCTATCTCGTCGCGCAGAGCCGCTACACGCCTGAGCCCTACGCCGGGAGCATGCTGCTGTTCCGCTCGACGGATGCGTATGTCCCCTATCTCCTCGCCGGCCCGGATCTCGGCTGGGGCGGTCTCGTCCGGGGGGGGATCGACATCCACAAGATCGCGGCGACGCACGAGACGCTGTTCCAGGAGCCCGCCGTCGACAAGCTCGCCGCCATCCTCCGGCGCAGGCTCGACGGCCTGATGCATTATCCCGTGCGCAAGAGCGCCTGATCCGGGGGCCGCATCGTCCGTCGGTGCCGTCCCGTTCCGCGATGGACGACACCCCGTTGCCCGGCAGGGAGACCGAAGATGGATTTCGTCGATCGCGCCTACAGGCACTACAGCGACGTCAAGCAACTCGGCCTGCCCGTGCTCCTGCGCGGGCTGCACCGCCGCGCATCCTCCCGCGAGGCCCGTCTGGTCCGGACGGTCCACGGTGCGTTCTACATCCGGCCGCACACGTCGGACATGGAGGTGCTGAGATCCGTCTTCGGCCGCATGGTCTACGACCTCGACCGGGTCCGCCAGGGGGCGGCCACCCGGAGCGAGTACGAGCGGATCTGCGCGGCGGGACACACGCCGATCATCATCGACGGAGGCGCCAATGTGGGAATCGCGGCGCGCTATTTCGCTCGGGCCTATCCGAGGGCGGTCGTGCTGGCGGTGGAGCCGGACGAGGACAACCTCGTCGTCTGCCGGCAGAACACCGAGGTCTGCGCCAATATCTGCGTCGTCCCCACCGCCCTCGGCGGCCGGAGCGGCTGCGTGAACCTCGAACACGGCAACGGCAACGCCGACAGGGGGCGGACCGAGCGGTCGGACCACGGCATCCCCATCACCGTCATCGCGGAACTCAAGGACCTGCTCCCCAATGGCGAGTTGCTGATCGTCAAGATCGATGTCGAGGGCTTCGAGAAGGACGTGTTCTCCGGCGAGATCGGCTGGGTCTCCGAGCCGCATGCGATCATCGTCGAACCGCACGACTGGATGCTGCCGGGCGACGGAACCAGCTTTCCGCTGCAGGACATCCTCCTGCGCGAGCGGCGGGAGATGATCCTGTCGGGCCACAACCTGATGCTCTTCAAGTCCCGCGCCGCATCCGCGAGGGGCGACACGTCGCGCTGGCCGACGAGGGGGCTTCTCAAGGTGGTGCCGTCCGCGTGACGAGGCGGCCGAGCTTCTCCTGCCCGGCATCGCGAAAACCGGCATAGTCGATGGGCGTCCGCCCCCAGATGAAGACCGGCTTCACGTCGGCGGGCGCGGCGTAGGTGTTCCTGTCGAAACTGTTGCCGCCCTCCTCGATGATCCGGGCATTCGGGGCGGCCTCGTCCGTATCCGTGACGCCGCCGGCGCTGCCCCTGCCGGTGAACAGGATCCGGTTGTCGTGGACGCGGTTTCCGGTCGTCCTGTAGAAGCCGCCGCCGTCCTTCTCGCGGCCCTGGTCGACGAGCACGATCGCGCGGCCGTCGGGCCGGACGGTGATGGTGTTGTCGAAGACCTCGACGCCGCTCGAGGCCGCCACCTGGATGTCGGCCCCCCAGAACCAGACCGGATGGCCCGCGCCGTTGAAGCGCAGCGTATTTCCGCGGATCACGGCGTCGTAGGAGATCTCGAAGAAGATCCCGGCGGTGGAATTGTTCTCCACCGTATTCTTCTCGAACAGGACGTCGCGGCAATCGATGTCGCACCAGAGGCCCGGACCCGCATTGTCGTGGACGCGGTTCCCGCGCAGGACCACCTCCTGGCTCTGGGTGATCTTGAGGCCGCCGGCCTCCCATTCGGGGTCGAAGCCGGCCGTGTTGTTCCAAGCGATGCGGTTGTTCTCGATCAGGATCCGCTGGCCTTGCGCGGCCGCGCCGAGCTGGCCGTTCCGCTCGATCGTGCTGCCGGTGATCGCCCCGTCGGAGCCCACATCGACGCCGAGCCCGGCATTCAGGCGGATCTGCGAATCTTCCACGCGCCACCCGGTGCCGTCGCCGCCGCGGATCGCCCCCATCTGGGTCGGCGAGTCGTATTTTTCCACGACGAGCCCCTTGATCCGCACATCGGCGGCCCGGCTGCGGAAGGCGAAGCGCGCCGCGCTGACCTCGACGCGGCGTCCCTCCGGGTTGTCGGCAAGGATCGCGCGGCCGGCCGCCGCCTCCACCACGTAACGTCCGGGACCGAGATCGCCGCGCGACGCGACGCGGGTGAGCGGCTGTCCGTCGAGGAACACGGCCAGCGACAGGAGGCAGAGCGAGCCGCCGCCGCGACACCGGCCGGCGCCCACATGGCGCGGGTACAATCCGGTGAGGGACCAGTACGGGCCCGCCCGCTCGAACTGCCGGACGATGCGCGAACCGTCGAGGACGCTGCCGGGCCCGCCGAGGAACGTCTGACCCCGCAAGGGCGCGATCTCCTGCATTCGGTAGAGGCCGGTGCCGATGCAGATGGTCCCGCCCTCTCCGGCGCGGATCGCGGCCCGCTGAATCGACTCGCCAGCGGCGACGCGCACGGCCTTGCCGGGGCAGCCGCCCTCCGCGCCCTCTCCCCGCGCCGAGTCGCCCCCCTGCCAGAGGATCAGCCCGGCGAGGGGCAGCGCATGGCGGAGCGCGCGCCACGTCATGGCTCCCGCCGTCCGGTGAGCGAAGTGCGCGACGGGGATCGCTGCCGGTGAGGGCTGTGCCGAGCGGTCATCCACCAGTTCGATCCTGCAGGGAGCAATTATCACCTTCCGTTACAGTTGCGGCCGGCACGAGATCTCAATGCCGCCGGCCCTGTACCGGCTTCTGCAAAACAGTGAGGGCTACTTCTCGCCGAAAGGAAGGTGAAAAACGGTCTAGAGCGCCGGGGCGAACGAATTAGTCCGTGATCTCACTTCCCAAGCCAAGTCGAAATCCCGCTCAATCACACCGACCAGACGGTGGATCGGCCGGATGGTGGATGAAAGCTCCGCCGTCATGGTCCGGATGCCCGGAAGACGGCCGATCCTCCGACCGGAGCGCCGCACATGCCACGATCAACGAGGACGGAATGAACCGGGTTCTGGACCACTCGAAGAGCGGGGTCAGCGTCGTGCTCCGCCAGACCTACGAAGCCCAGACCCTGGGGTTCCTCACCGCGATCCTTCGGCATCGCCGGGTGATCGTCGGGCTCGCCGCCGCCGCCCTGGTGCTCGCGACCGCCATCTGCTGGTCACTGCCCGACAAGTACAGCGCCGAATCCCTGATCCAGGTCGATCTCAGCCGCGTCGCTGCCTCACAGGCCACGTCGCCGAACCAGCAGGCGGCGACCAGTCTCGACGCCGGGGCCATCGTCGAGAGCGAGGCGCGGGTGATCCGTTCGCTGGCCACCGTCAGACATGCGGTCGAGGACCTCAAGCTCCAGGACGACCCGGCCTTCGCGCGGGGGCCGGGCTTCGTCTCCCGCATCCTTTCCACGGTACTACCCGGATCGGCGAAGGAGCCCGCCGATTCCACCGCCTCGGTGGAGGCGGTCACTCGCGAAGTCTCGCGGAACCTGACCGTGACCAACGACACGCGGGCCTACCTGATCAACGTGTCCTACAACTCGACCTCGCCGGAGCGTTCGGCGCGGATCGTCAATGCCGTGGTCGACGCCTATCTGCGCAACCGCCTGGAGATGGGGGTGGCGGCGGCCGAGCGGACGAGGACCTGGCTCGAGGAGCAGATCGGCGAGAGCCGGAGGGAACTCGAGAATGCCGAGGCTGCCGTCGATCGCTACAGGCGGCAGACCGGCTATGTGGAGGGCGGCACGCAGGGCATGAGCCTGCCGCAGCAGGAGGTGCGTGATGCCGTGGCCCACCTCGCCGCCGCTCGCCAGACCCGGATCGCCGCCGAGGCGCGCCTGTCGCGGGCGCAGGAGGTCTTCGCCGCCGGCGGCACTCCATCGGCGCAGGACCTTTCCGGCGCGCCCCTGATCCAGAGGATGCTGGAGAGCGCGGAATCGGCCACGCGGGAATTCGCCAACGTCGCCGCGACCGGACCGCGTCATCCGGCCTACCTGCAGGCCAAGGCCAATATCGAGGCCGCGCAATCGCGGCTTCGCGAGGAGATCAAGCGCGCGATCGGCAATCTCGAGAGCGACGTCAAGGCGGCCACCGCCGACGAGGCGAACCTCGCCGACAGGGTCGACGTGCTGAAGGCGAACCTCGTCGAGGGGATGGGGCAGGACGCCAAGCTGCAGAGCCTGCAGACCAACGCGGTGGCCATCCGCGAGCGCCTCAAGTTGCTCAGCGACGGCCATGCCCAGGCGCTGGCGCTCACGGGGATGAAGTCGTCGACCACGCAGATCGTCATGGCGGCCAAGCCCGTGACGGTCCCGTCGGGGCCGAACCGACTCATGCTGATCTGCCTCAGCGTCCTCGGGGCGAGCGGCGTGGGGATCGGCTACGCCGTGATGATGGACCGGCGCGACACGGGCTTCCGGTCCGATGCCGAGATCGCGCACGAAACCGCCCACCGCTGCCTCGGGATGGTACCGGAACTCACCGGCAGCTCGTCGACCGCCGAGGTCCGGATGTTCGACGAATCGATACGCCTCGTCAGCGCATCGCTCACCGGAGCCCGCGCTCTGGCCGAGCCCCGGGTCGTCATGGTGACGTCCTCGGTACCTGGCGAGGGCAAGTCGCTTCTCTGCATGGCGATGGCGAGTCTCCTGGCTCAGCGCGGCATCCGGACCCTCGTGATCGACAGCACGCCGCGCCGCTACGCGGAGGCCGACCAGCCCAGCCTCGAGGATGTCGTGTTCGGCGACCCGGCGGGATTCCCAATGCGGAACGACCCCGGCAGGGTCGTGGTGCTGCATCGCGCCGAGAACGGCGACTCGCACGACCTCTTCCTGACGCCGGCTTTCGAGAGTTTCATTGAGCGGGCTCGAGAGAACTTCGATCTCGTCCTCATCGAGGCTCCCCCGGTGATGCTGTCCATCGATGCCCTGACGATGGGCGGTCTCGCCGACGTCACGGTCATGGCCGTTCACTGGAACCGGACCCCGCGCGAGACGGTCCAGGCGGCGTTGCGGCGGCTGCAGGACAATTCCGTGCGCCTGCGCGGCCTGGTCCTGACGCATGTCAATCTGACGGAGCACAAGGACTTCCGCGTGGTCGACCAATGCTCCCACTACAACGATTACCGGGGGCATTTCGAGGAAGCAGGGTCGCATCACCCCCGCGGCAACCTGCTGCCGTCCAAGCTGTCCTCATAGGACCGGCCCAACGGCCCGTTCCCTTTCTGCACGACTTCTTCTCGGCGGCCATCCAGCGGATGTCGATCATGGCTTCGATCATCATCGTGTTCACGCCTGTCGGCGGAGGCGGCGCGCCGCTGTCCCGCGCGGCCGTGGCCTGCCCGACGCCGTCGGCGGTGGAGCCGGCCGGTGCTCGCTAGAGTGCGGGCTGCACGGATCGCCTGGCCCCTGATCGATCAAGGCGTCGCGAGCCTCGGCAACTTCCTGTTCACGATCGCCCTCGCGCGGACATTGCCGCCGCAGGAATACGGTGCCTTCGCGCTGCTCTTCGGGATCCTGATGATCCTCTACACCGTCATGGCGTCGGTGCTGTTCTATCCGATGTCGGTCCTGGCCGATCCCGCGGACAGGGACCGCATCGGCGAACTGATGAGCGTGAGCTTCATCCTGCTCGTCGGCCTGTGCGTTCCGGCCGGTCTCGTCCTGGCCGTCACGGCCTTCCTCATCGGCCGGCCGGATCTCATCGCGGCTCTGCTCGTCTACTTCTTCGTCTGGCAGGTGCAGGAGGCGTTCCGGCGCTACCTGTTCGTGGAACTGCGCTTCCGAGCCGCCGTCCCCGGCGAGATCGTCAGCTATATGGGGCAGATCCTGATCGCCCTCTGGCTCGCGCTCCGGGGTGACCTGACCCTGGAGACCGCCCTCTATGCCATGACCGTCACATCGGCGGCGGCGGCCGTCCTCCAGGGGATACAGGTGGGGTTCTCCCTGCGCCGGCATGCGATGATCCGTATCCAGACCGTCGCCCTGGAATTCTGGCGCCTCGGCGGATGGGCGCTGGCGAACAACCTCTGCGCCGCCTTGCGGGTCCAGTTCCTGTTCTGGTTCCTGGCCGCCCTGTCCGGGGCCGCTCTGCCGGCGCTGCTCCAGGCCGGCTTCAACATCGTCAACCTGCTCAACCCGCTCATGATCGGGCTCGGCAACGTCATCCTTCAGGTCTCCTCACGGGCGCATGCCGGGGGAAAGGCGGAGGCATGGCGCGCCACCCACCCCCTCGCCCTGTCGGGGATGCCCATCGTGATCGTGTTTCTGGCGGCCATCGTGGCATTCCCCCACGAGGTGCTGGGCCTGATCTACGGTGCCCACTCGCCCTATGCGGACATCGCGACCCCGGTCCGGCTCCTCGCCATCGCGGCCCTCGCCGCGTTCGTGACGGACATCGTGTGCGCCTATTTTCACGGCGTCTCGCAAGCCAAGCAGGCCCTGATCGTGAACGCGGCCGGGGCCGTGGCGACGATCCCGATCGCCATCCCGCTCATCATCGGGTTCGGCCTGAACGGAGCCTGCATCGCCCTCTGCCTCGCCAACGCCGTCCGCCTCGTCGTGCTTCACCTCCTCTTCACCAGGATGATCGCTACCGACACCGCCGACGCTTCCTCCGACCGGGTGCGGGACCAGGCTGTCCCGGCCCGCTCCGCGGACGATCAGGGTGAGGCCATAGGCAACGCCGTGGCGTCACGCGTGGCTGCGCTGCCGGCCTCGAAACTGAGGCAGACCTGATCGGCGCTCTCGCCGAATCCGGCACCGGCGGACGAGTGCATCCGCCGGTGCCGCAGGGCCTCGCCGTACCTGTCCGACCAGCTTTTGCGAGGACTTCCATCCGGCCGACGCGCGAGGTGGGTCACTTCCATCCGAGAGCCTCATCGTCCGGCGCCCTTCGAGACCACTGCGCGCGCCTCGGCGGTTTGGACATGCAGACCTAACGCGCCGACAGGGAAATCGACGCTAGTTCCGTCCGATGCTTGGCCTCGGCGCGTTCGGCGGACGCCCGCCGTCGCACGGGCGGCGGGTGATGAGTTCCCTCACCTCCGTCTAGGTGTACGGTCCCGGGATGAGGTGTGACGGATCGATCCTGAAGCGATCGGGCTCTTTCGTCCAGGCATTCAGGATGAACTCGGTGGGCGTCAGGCCGCGCAGCGTCTTGAGCCTGCGGGCATGATTGTAGGCATCGACGAACAGATGCAGATGCGCTCTCAGCTGAGCATGGCTGTCGTAGTGGTAGCGTTTGACCGTCGCGTCCTTGATCGTACGGTTCATTCGCTCGACTTGCCCGTTGGTCCAAGGGTGGTTCACCTTGGTCAGACGGTGCTCGATGCCATGCTCGTCGCAGACACGATCGAAGATGTGCTGACTGTCGTAGATATCCCGCTGGCGTGATGTGAACTGAATGCCATTGTCCGTGAGCACAGTGTGGATGCGGTAAGGCACCGCTTCGATGAAGTCGCGGAGGAACTGAGCGGCCTCCATCTTGCCGGCGCTCTCGACCAGCCGCACGAAGACGAATTTGCTGGTTCGGTCGATGGCCACGAACAGCCTGAGCTTGCCCTCAGCGGTGCTGACCTCGGCGATGTCGATATGGACGTAGCCGATGGCGTAACTCGCAAAGCGCTGCTTTTTGGGTTTGTCGCCGTCGATCTCGGGCAGTCGGCTGATGCCGTGCCGTTCCAGACAGCGATGCAGCGAGGACCGGGTCAGGTGCGGGATCGTCGGTTGCAGGCCATAGAGGCAATCGTCGAGCGGGAGCAGCGTGTGCCGTCGGAAAGCGACGATGATCGCCTCCTCCTCGACCGTGAGCACGGTGGAGCGCGGCTCCTTGGGTCCCATCCGGGCATCCGCCGTCGTCGCCCGTTTGCGCCACTTCTGCACCGTCGTCGGACTGACGCTGTAGCGCCGGGCCAGCGCCCTTACGCTCTCTTCACGTAGCTGGATCGCGCGACGGACTGCCTCCGTCGTGGTGGCGCTTCCATGGAGAACTTGGTCCATAGCGCTTCCCTCGCAGCATGATGCGCAACCGTATCACCACACCGCGGGATCAAACACCTAGTCTTAGATGAAGGGGCCGATCAGCCGTTCGTACTCGGCCTCGGCGAGACCATAGCTGTCTCCGGCCAGTTCGACGAGCTTGAGCCGGTCACGGATCGTGATCTGCCCGCGGCGCATCACGATCATGCGCGTGCGCTCCAGTTCGTGCAGGGCGACGGTGACACGCGGGCGGTGCATGCCGAGCATCAGCGCCAGCATCTCGTGAGTCATGACCACGCGGCCCTCATCGAGCCTGTCGCTAGCCAGGAGGAGGCAGAGCGCCAGGCGTTCCTCCACCGAATGGTGACGGTTGGCCAGCGCCATCTGGCTGGTCCAGAGGATGACGACCTGGACGTAGCGCAGAAGGATATCACGCAGAGCACTGCTCTGGGCCATCGCCTGGCGCAGGGCGCCCGCGCCGATCCGCAGGGCCCGGCCCGCCACGCGGACCTCCACGGTGAGCGGCGTGTGCTCGATGCCAAGCACCAGGGCGGTGCTGACCATGCCGTCGCGCCCGACGACGGCGATCTCCACGGTGCCGCGTTCGGCGATGGCCATGGTCACGGACGCTAATCCGCTTTCGATGAAATAGGCGTGCGGGATGGGTTCGTTGGCGATGACGATCCGCTCGCCGACGACCAGAGCCACCTCCTCCAACTGCGGCAGCATCTGGTTGAAGACCTCGATGGGGAGCGCCCGCAGGAGACGGTTCTCGACCAATGGTGCCTGGAGTGGCTGGAGTCGTGAGTTCATCAATGACGCTCCGCCAAGCATCTCGCCTGTACTTTCAAGGAAATCGAAATCCGCGTAGGCGGGAGCTAGTATTCTGCAGGGTAATGAATAAAATTCCAGTAAAATAATGCAATATTAAGTACTATAATTTCTGTAGTAGAGCAATTTTTTTCAATGTGTTTGTAGATGCGCCGCGTGTCTGAGCAGTTCGGGTGTCGAGGTGAAGCTGCGATACCGATACGTCCGAGGAAGTGTCCGGTGCCAGCCTGTGCCGATGTGGGTTCAGTAAGCAGTTGGAGGATCGCCGTCTCGGCATCGACGCGCCAGCGGCATCCGGGGCGAGCCGGTCTTCGCTGGGAAGAGTCTGCGTCCTGGATCAGCGCGGGGGGAGGGCGCTCGGTTCGGGTAGGACAAGGCTCGTCCTGATCGATGCCGTCGGCGGCTCGCGACGCACATCGATGATGTCGCCTGGCTGGAGGAGCGCCCGCTCATCGGCCTCGAAGGTTTCCGTCCGCTCTCCTACGGTTCGCGTGATGAAGACCTTTCGCGCCGGGGCGCCGGGGCTGGCGGCACCGAGCGTGCCGCCGGATTGGAGGCGCGCCTCCCGGATCTCGCGGGCGCTGGGCAGCTGCATCTCTACTTCGGTCAGGCGCGTGGTGACGTCCTGCAACTCGGTGAGGATTCGGCGATGATAGGTGTCGGTGAGTTCCTGCACCCTCAGTCCGAGATCACCGATCGCCAGGTCGAGCCGGGCGAGTTCGGAGTTCAGCCGAGCGATCGTACCCTTGTTCCGGGCCTCCTCCCGCTGCAGCTCGATGCCTTGGTATCGTCGTGCCAAGCCATTGCTGATGAGTTTCTCGTAATCTTCGAGATGGGACTGAATCAGCCGGAGTTGGGTTTCTTCCGCCTTCCGTTGCGCCTCGACGCCGCCGATCTCGGCCTCGATCCGCGGTTTCTGCGCTCGCAGCATCTCCGCGGATTGCACGAACGCACTCCGCTGCGCCTTCAGGATCCCGCGTTCCTCCGCAAGCAGGCGGGAGAAGCCCTCGTCGTGCCCGCTGCTGCGCGGTGGCGTGAAGTCCTCCCGGTCGTGTCGTTGCGCCTCCAGCCTCTCGCGCCGGAGCATCAGCAGGCGCTGGGTCGCCTCCAGCACACGGACGCGCTCGTCTGAGCTGAGGAACTCCGTGCGTTGGCCGATCTGCGCCTGTTCGGGCAAGGCGAAGCCGCCGGCCAGGGCGATGCCGCTGAGGACCGAGGCGCCGTAGCGGAAGGGATAGCTCCCCGCCACGCGCACGTCGCCGAGGAGGTAGATCGGCCGCATCTCGGTGATGCGCAGGCTCACCACCGGCTGCTGCAGAAAGCCGTCGGCCAGATGGCTGACGATCTGCTTCTGCGCCTCCGGCAAGGTCATGGCGGACACAGAGACTTCACCCACCAGGGGTAGGAACAGAGCGCCGCTGCCATTGACCACGAACTCGCCCGACAGTTCGGCCTGCCCATAGACCGATAACCCGACCCGGTCGCCGGGCGCCAGGCGATAGGTCGAATCCTGGGCCAGCGCCGCCCCGCCGAGGGCGACCCATAGGGCAAGCGCTGCAATGCGATGGGATACGCGCCCGGAGCGCGTCCGCTGATGCTGTTTCATCCTGGATCAACCGACCGCTCGTCTCGTGAGGCCCATCCCGCACGTTCGCCGATATTCTAAACGTCGGGAATTCGAGCTTCGGCATCGCCTTTCGGACAAGCTGGGTTCTACGACGAGGTAATCCTTTCGAAAATACGTATTTATGCGAAGGAAAAACAGTTATTCCTAATCCATTTCGCACGATTATTCGATAGTACTATTCCTTATTCGGGGCATGTGATTGTCAAATGCACCGGATGCGCCACTTGTAGTCAACGGTCTTTGCCCGCCATGGTTCAACAACGCTCCGAGTTCCCGGCAAGGGAGCGGTAGGGCGAGATCACCGACGGAACGCTCATTCAACGCCCGGACGAGACCGTCGTCAGTCCAGGGAATGAGCCGGAGGGGCACCGACAATGAAGCGCATCCTCGTAACGGGTGGGGCCGGGTTCATAGGGTCTCATCTCTGTGGAAGGCTGATCAAACAGGGAAATGAAGTTCTCTGCGTCGATAATTTCCTGACAGGTGCGCGCTCGAACCTGGATAAACTGCTCACGCATCAATCCTTCGAGCTACTTCGCCATGACGTGACGTTCCCGCTCTATGTGGAGGTCGACGAGATCTACAATCTCGCCTGTCCGGCTTCTCCGGTTCACTATCAGCGTGACCCCGTTCAGACGACGAAGACCAGCGTGATGGGCGCGATCAACATGCTTGGCTTGTCCAAGCGCCTCCATGCTCGCATCCTCCAGGCCTCGACCAGCGAGGTGTATGGCGATCCGGACGTTCATCCGCAGCCCGAGGGCTATTGCGGCCATGTCAGCATCGTTGGGCCGCGGGCTTGTTACGACGAGGGCAAGCGCTGCGCCGAGACGCTGTTCCACGATTACCGGCGGCAGCACCGGATGTCGGTGCGCGTCGCGAGAATCTTCAACACTTACGGACCGAACATGCATCCGCAGGATGGTCGGGTCATCTCGAACTTCATCGTCCAAGCACTGACGCATCAGCCGATCACGATCTACGGCGACGGATCCCAGACGCGGTCGTTCTGCTACGTGGACGATCTCGTCGAAGGCTTGCTCCGGCTGATGGCGGTGGATGAGGAGCCCGGCGACGCGGTCAATCTCGGCAACCCTTCCGAGATCAACGTCCTCGCTCTGGCCGAACGCATTGTACAGCTGTGCAATTCGCGCTCGACCATCGAATGCCGACCCTTGCCGCAGGACGACCCGAAACGGCGTTGCCCCGACATCTCCCGCGCCCGCGAGAAGCTGAGATGGTCGCCGCGTGTCGATCTCGACACTGGTCTGGTGCGGACCATCGCGTATTTCGAAGCGAGGCTCATCCAGAAAGGTTCGCCGATTCACGCTCTGCGCGAACTGGCTCGTTCTGAACCCCTGACGCAGGCCGTGTGATGACCGAGGATCTCTCGCCGACCGGCGCCGACCTGAATCGCTGGGCGCGATCCGTGCTCCCAGCGACTCACCTGCACCACGCGGTCGAGGCGACAGGGGGAGCATCGCCGGCCTCGGTGGAGCACCGGGAGTTGCCCCGCGCCGAGGTGCTCGGCCTTAAGGTCAGCGCGATCACCTTCGCGGATGCAATCGCTGCCATCGATGCCTTCGTCCGCTCCCGGACGCCGCATTACGTCTGCATCACCGGCGCCCATGGGGTGATCGAGAGCCGGAGCGATCCGCGATTGCTTGCCATCCACAACACGGCGGATCTCGTCACGCCGGATGGCATGCCGCTCGTCTGGATGTCGCGGTTGCTGGGCCACAAGGCGACCGAGCGGGTCTACGGCCCCGACCTGATGCGTGCCATCACGGGCCTTTCTCCGGCCCGCGGCTATCGACATTTCTACTATGGCGGAGCGCCCGGCGTGGCCGAGGCGCTGAGCGCACGCCTTCAGGACGCGCATCCGGGGTTGTCCGTGGTCGGAACGTGCTGCCCTCCCTTTCGCAGCCTTTCGCGGGAGGAGGACGAGGCAGTGGTGGCGCAGATCAATGCCGCGCAGCCCGACATCGTCTGGGTCGGCCTGAGCACGCCCAAGCAGGAAAACT
The DNA here is from genome assembly GCF_054817845.1 of Methylobacterium sp. CM6241. Taxonomy (NCBI): domain Bacteria; kingdom Pseudomonadati; phylum Pseudomonadota; class Alphaproteobacteria; order Hyphomicrobiales; family Methylobacteriaceae; genus Methylobacterium; species Methylobacterium sp. CM6241. Next base: position 655,127 of record NZ_CM139246.1, on the reverse strand, counting down.
GGATGGTCTCGCATCTCGGGCGCATCGATGCGCCGGTGATGATCGGCGTCGGCGCCGCCTTCGATTTCCTGGCAGGCACCAAACGCCAGGCCCCGGTCTGGATGCAGAAGCGGGGCCTCGAATGGCTGTTTCGTCTCGTCACCGAACCGAGGCGGCTCTTCGCCCGCTACATGAAGATCGTACCCCTGTTTCTTCTGCTCGCCGCCGGCCAACTTTTGAGGCGCTGGTTCGCTGCTCGCTTCCGGGGGGGAGCCTCACCGGCGCCTCATCGTCCCGGGTGATGCCTGCTCCTGCGCCGTGCCGGGTTTTTAGCCTAGTCGCGACGGTGTCCCGCCTCCTCTCGTTCCAAGGCCGGCATGGCCTCGCGCTTCCGGAATGGCTTCCCATGAGCACCACCGACAGCATCGTTCTCGTGGGCCCTACGGTCGAGCGTACCGTGCCGGTGCGAGCAGAACTCCGGCCGGGACGGCGGCGGGCAATCGTCACCGCCGTTCTGGTCGGAGGCGACCTGTTCTTTTCCGGATTGGCCGGTCTGTTTCCCCAACTGATCACCGGCTGGCTACCTGCCGAGCATTGGCTTGGATCGTCTACCCCGGTGCCGATTCCCCCGGTTGCTCTTGTGTTCGTCCTGGCGGCGTTCGGGCTCTATTCCAGCTACGGGCCGAGCCCGCCGGAGCGGTTCCGGCTACGCGTTCTCGGTATCGGAATCTACGCGATCAGCTGCCTGCTGGTCGCAAGCGCTCTCGGGACATCCGCGCGTGGCGTCGCCGATATCGCGGTGGTGTCGGCGCTCCTCATCGTGATCGGGTTCTATGGTGAATCCGCGCTGAGGAGCGCACTGATCCGCTGGAAGCTTTGGGGGGCTCTCACCGTGATCGTGGGGGCCGACACTGCCGGACGCGATCTGGCCAATACGCTCCTCGCCCAGCCGGAATTGGGGTTCCGTCCGGTGGGCTTCCTCGTCGAGCCTGGACAGGAGTCGATCCGGACGGAGGGACTGCCCGTCCTTGGCGGCATCGACGAGAGCCCGGCGGTGCCCGCGGAGGTCTTGCTGTTCTCGTCCTGCGCGACCCTTGCCCTGTATGATGGGAAAGGCACGGGCCAGCTTCCCGCTCCGCGCACCGTCCTGGTTCAGCAGATCCACGAGTTGCAGAACATGTGGGTCCAGGTTCAGCCCCTCGGCAACGCCATCGGCCTGGAGATCCGGCGCGAACTTTACCGGTCGCGAAACCTGGCCCTCAAGAGGGTGATCGACTGCACGCTCGGAGGGATCGGCCTGATCCTCGCCCTGCCGGTGATCGCGATCCTCGCCTCGACGATCCGTGTGCTCGATCCCGGCAGCCCGTTCTATGTCCAGATCCGCGTGGGACGGGACGGGCGACCCATCAGGGTCTTGAAGCTGCGGACCATGTATTCCGACGCCGAGCGCCGGCTGCATGCCCATCTCGAAGCCTGCCCGGCCGCCCGCGAGGAATGGAGGCGCTTCTTCAAACTCTCCGATGATCCGCGAATCTTGCCGAAGATCGGGAACTTCATCCGGCGAACGAGCCTGGATGAGCTGCCTCAGCTCTGGAATGTCGTGCGCGGCGATATGAGCCTCGTCGGCCCGAGGCCGTTTCCCGCCTATCACATGGACGGGTTCGATTCCGATTTTCGAACTCTTCGCACCAGCGTCCCGCCCGGGCTGACTGGCCTATGGCAGATTTCGTCGAGAAGCGACGGAGATCTTGGGGTCCAGCGTAGCCAGGACACCTATTACATCCGCAACTGGTCACCCTGGCTCGACTTATACATCCTGCTCGCAACGGTCTCGGCCGTCCTTGGCGCCAAGGGTGCCCGGTAGCTTCCCACCGCCGTGACACGGTCATGTCCTTCGCTCTCGTCACGACTTTGTCTTGGTGGTGCGCTTGCCGTGAAGTTGATTTCCTTGAAGCAGGCCCTTGCATATCTGTGATCTAATTGGTCGAATGATCATCCCATTCGATGCGTTGGCGTTTTTCGGGCCATAGAAATATACATATCAACCCAATGCTGCCGAACACGGACACAAGGGCGGAGATCCAAAATATGATTTCCAGCAAGGCACCCTCCGGTGCTGCAGTGGCACCGGATATCTTTTGCGGATGATGGATTGACTGTCAATTGCCCCGCGAATTCTATGGTGCCACGGTTGAAGTCTAGGAGGGCTAGTGACCATAGTCCTGGTTAGGACTGATTTCGCCAGTTCAAGCTTCAGGCGATTGGGGGGCGGTGAGGTCACCGGACGGACGGGCAGCGTTCGCCACCGCCTCGGCCACGAATTTCGCATGGCCCTTCGCGCGCAAGTCACAGGCGGGGCAGGTGCCGCAGCCATAACCCCAGGCATGGCGCTGGCCACGCTCGCCGAGGTAGCAGGTATGAGTGTCCTCGACGATGAGGTCGACCAGCGGCGGGCCGCCGAGATCCTCGGCGAGTTTCCAAGTCTCGGCCTTATCGATCCACATCAGCGGGGTGTGGAGCACGAAGCGTCTGTCCATGCCGAGATTGAGGGCCACCTGAAGCGCCTTGATCGTATCGTCGCGGCAATCGGGATAGCCGGAATAATCCGTCTCGCACATGCCGCCGATGATGTGACCGAGGGATCGCCGGTAGGCGAGAGCGGCGGCGAAGGTGAGGAAAATGATGTTGCGGCCGGGCACGAAGGTGTTGGGCAGCCCCCCCGCCTCGAAGGCGATCTCGGTGGTGCGGGTGAGGGCGGTTTCCGACACCTTTCCCAGCGCATCGAGCGAAATCGTGTGGTCGCGGCCGAGACGTCGGAACCAGCCTGACTTCATGCCGGCCATGCTCTGGCGCAAGGTCGCCCGCCGGTCGAGCTCGACCTTGTGGCGCTGGTTGTAGTCGAAGCCGAGGGTTTCCACCCGCGGGAACCGCTCCAGTGCCCAGGCTAGGCAGGTCGTGGAATCCTGCCCGCCGGAAAACAGGACCAGGGCGCCTTCGTCGTTCATCGTCAGCCTTCGTATTCTGCCCAGGACATCGGGGTCTCCAACACCTTGACCGAAGATAGGCCGGGCAGAGCCGGCTTCGTCCGATGCCAGATCCAGGCCGCGATGTTCTCTGCAGTGGGGTTCTCGAGCCCCTCGATCTCGTTGAGGCAGTAATGGTCGAGCTGGAGCAGGATCGGCGCGAAGGCATGCTCCACATCGAAGAAGTCGATGACCCAGCCGGTTTCGGCATTGACCTCCCCCGAGATCGTCAGCTCGACCCGGTAGGAATGCCCATGCATGCGATGGCAGCGATGGGTCTCCGGCACGTTGGGCAGGCGGTGCGCCGCCTCGAAGGTAAAGGCTTGGGTGATCTTCATCGACTGACTCTGGGGTTCCTCACGCGCTGACGTGACCGGTTCGGGATTACGGAATACCGATGATCTTGTGGGTCTGGAGCGACAGCCGCCAGCGCGCGTCTCGACGGCAATACTCCACCGCAGCCTGCGTATGGGCAACCCGGTCCGGCCCGTCCATTGGCTGGAGCCAATGGTGGCGGAAGCCGAGGGCGGCAAACAGATCGGGCATCGCTGCAGCCTGCGGATAGACGAGTTTCAGTTCGTGGCCCGTAGTCTGGACGAGGGCGTTGCCCGCCTTCGGGCTCACGCAGATCCAGTCGATCCCCTCGGGGGCCGCCAAGGTGCCGTTGGTCTCCACCGCGATCTCGAAGCCGCGCGCATGCACCGCCGCGATAAGTGCGGGGTCGAGCTGCAGCAACGGTTCGCCGCCAGTGAACACCACGTAATGACGGGAGGCGCCGCCCTCCCAGGTGGCGGCGATGGCGTCGGCCAAAGCCTCCGACGTCGAGAAGCGTCCGCCGCCCTCGCCGTCCATGCCGATGAAATCCGTATCGCAGAAGGTGCAGGCGGCCGTGGCGCGGTCCTCTTCGCGGCCGGACCAGAGATTGCAGCCGGAGAACCGGCAGAACACCGCGGCGCGGCCCGCTTGGGCCCCTTCACCCTGAAGGGTATGGAAGAGTTCCTTGACCGCGTAAGCCATCGATTCCTCGGCCGATCTCCTTGTGGAACCCGTATGGAATTCCGTCCCGCGATGGCGCGCGGCCATCCTCATCGCCTGAACGCGGTGAGACAGCCCATAGACTCACCGCCGCTCCGAGGCCATGGCGCAAGGCCCAACGCATCCATGCACTTACGGCAACGTCGTTTCATGCCAACCGTGCGGCGCACCATGATCCTGGCTGCGCCGCCATGCTGTTGCCACGGAAACGGCGTTGGTACCGTTGCCGGGTCCCTCCTATGGGGAACGGTCGAGAGGACGATCGACGATTGGCATCCCTCGCCAAAGCTCGGCCGTTGCGCTAACTTTTTCCGGACGCACCGGCCGTTATGGCGTCGGAGCGTTCCCAGCCGAGACAGGCCCGATGTCGAACCGAGTGTTGAGCCGCGTTGTCCTTGGTCTAGCGGTCGCGGCGGGACTTCTCGGATCAGGTGCGGCCGGCGCGGTGACGTCGCCTATCCTGGTGGTCGAGGTCGATTCGGGCAAGGTCGTCTACGCCCAGGGCGCCACCGACCCGTGGTTCCCCGCCTCCATAACCAAGCTGATGACCGCCTACGTCGCCTTGGACATGGTGCGACAGGGTAAGGTCTCCCTCGATTCCCTCATCACGATCTCGCCTGCCGCGGCCGCGGAGCCGCCTTCGAAGATGGGGTTCCGGCCGGGTACGAAGCTGACCCTCGACAACGCCCTGAAGATCATCATGGTCAAGTCGGCGAACGACGTGGCCTGGGCGATCGGCGAAAATCTCGGCGGCTCGGTCGAAGGCTTCGCCGCCATCATGAACGAGACTTCCGCCCGAATCGGCATGCATGAAAGCCGCTGGACCAATCCGAACGGCCTGCCCGATGCGCGGCAATGGACTTCGGCCCGCGACATGGCAGTGCTCGGACGAGCGCTGATCCGCGATTTTCCCGAGAGCCGCGCGCTATTCTCCATCAGCGCCATCCAGTTCGGCAAGTCGATCATGGCGAACCATAACGGCCTGCTCGGGCGCTATGCCGGGGCCGACGGCATGAAGACCGGATTCATCTGCGCGGGTGGATTCAACGTGGTGGCGAGCGCCACTCGCAACGGCCGCCGTCTCATCACCGTGGTGATGGGCCAGCCGAGTGCGCGCGAGCGCGACCTGAAGGCCGCCGACCTGTTCGACCACGGGTTCAGCCAGTCCGCCGGCTGGACCGCCCAGACGCTCGATGCGCTGCCATCCTCGTCCATCTCCGAGCCGCCGGATATGCGTCCCTATATCTGCGACAAGCGTAGGCCGATGCCGGTCGATGAAGGGCCGGGGGCCATCGCCTCGCAGGCCGGCAACGAGAACGCTTCGATCCTGGCCGCCGCGGCACCCGTGGGCTCGGCCCTGGCCTTCGCGACGCTGAACAATGGCTCGATGAAGGGCCGCGCCCTGCCGCCGCGCGCCCCGCTGCAGCCCATCCTGGTCTGGATCGGCCGCGATCCGGCCGAAGGTGCCATTGCCCTGAACGAGCAGGCCGAGGCGGAGAAAGCCGAAAAGGCCGCCAAGCTCGCCGAACTCCGCAAGGCCAAGGTCGATGCTGCGAACGCCAAGCGCGAGGCATCCAGGCTCACTAGGCCGGACGCGAAGTCAAAGGCTGCGAGTGGAAAGGCCGCCGTGCCTGCCAGCGCCAGCGCCTACGCTCCGGTGGAAACGACGCCTGTCATCGCAGGGGGCGGAAAGCCGTCGACCAAGGCTGAGGCCGGGAAAAAGCCTGCTGGAAAAGCCGTTGCAAAGCCGGGCCAAAAGACGTCGGATAAGCCCGCGGCGAAGGCTGAGGCCAAGCCCAGTGCAAAGCCTGGCGTCAAGCCTGCAAAGAGCGCCACCAGGACGTCCGGTAACAATAAGACGTCCGCTGCCAGTTCGGCCGAGGATTGAGCCGGCGGCGTTGCCGGGGTAGGGCGGGTTCATGCCGAATCCTTTCTCGACCGCTCCGGTAGACACCGCTTCCCGTCGTCCCGAGCCGATCCCGCTCACGGTCCTCACCGGCTTCCTCGGGGCCGGCAAGACCACGCTCCTCAATCGCATGCTGCGCGATCCGGCCCTGTCGGACACCGTGGTCATCGTCAATGAGTTCGGCGAGATCGGTCTCGATCACCTGCTGATCGAGACGGTGGACGAGGACATGATCCTTCTCGGCGCCGGGTGCTTGTGCTGCACCGTGCGCGGCGACCTCATCGCTACCCTCGAGGATCTGCTGCGCAAACGCGACAACGGACGGATCGCGCCGTTCCGCCGGGTCGTCATCGAGACGACCGGCCTCGCCGACCCGGCTCCGATCCTCCATGCCCTGATCTATCACCCCTATCTCGCCATGCGGTACAGGCTGCAGGCGGTCGTCACGGTTGTGGACGCGATCAACGGCGCCGCCACACTCGACGTTCATCCCGAAGCCCTGCGCCAGGTCGCCGTAGCCGACCAGCTCATTCTCGCGAAGGAGGATCTCCTCTCGGGTGGCAGCGAAGCCTTACGCACCCGGCTTCATGCCGTGAACCCGATGGCGCCGATCCACGGCCCCGACATCGCTCCGACCGATCTGCTTGGCGGGTTCTTCGGCCTCGATGGCAAGAGCGAGGAGGTCCGGGCCTGGCTCGGCGCTGAAGCCTTCCTGGATCACGATCCCCATCATAGCCACCACCATCACGACGTGAACCGGCACGATGCCGCGATCCGCGCTTTCACACTCACCAGCGACGTGCCGGTAAAGCGGGCGGCTTTCGAGATGTTCCTCGACCTGCTGCGGTCCGGGCATGGCCCCAAGCTCCTGCGCTTGAAGGGGCTCGTCGCGCTTGCCGACGAGCCGGATCGTCCCGTGGTGGTTCACGGTGTCCAGCACGTGATCCACATGCCGGTCCAACTCGCCGCTTGGCCCGACGACGACCATCGCTCGCGTCTCGTCCTGATCGTGCGCGATCTGGAGCCCGCCTTCGTCACCGGCTTATGGGATGCCTTCCTCGGACGGCCGAGAATTGACGCGCCCGATGCCGCAGCCCTGACCGCCAACCCATTGGCGATCCCAGGGGCCTGATCTACCAGAAATCTCCGCCAAGACCGTCCCGTTTCAGGAATAATCGGGCGGCATTCGATTTGATTCTATATACCATACTTCGCCGCGAGGCGAAGAATTCTGTCCCGTTTCGGGACGGAGCGGTAGCGGGATCGCCGAATGAAACAGGGGCTGAGCATCATTGAGGGCGGGCTGCTCATAGAGGCGGGTGGCATCGGGGCGGATCAGGAACCGGCGGAGTGGCACATCGACCTGCGGCGGCCCAACCTGGTGGAGCCGATCGAAGCCGAGGCGTGGCGTGCGTTGCTCACTCGCATCCGCTGGCCGGAACCGATCTACGCGGATCCCGACTACCTGCTCACGGCTGCCGTGCACCAGTCCGCCGGCCGTGACTTGGTCTTTGCCTTTGCCTGGAGCGGGTCGGGCGAGCGCGCTCGCCTGCGCGGCGTCATTCCACTCGCCATGCCGCACGGTCTGTGGGGCAATGGTCGGGTACAGGCCTGGTATCCGCCCGGTCCGGTTCTCGCCCCCACCATCGAACCCGGCTTCCTCGATGAGGTCGAAGCCGCGTTGCGGGCCGCGATCAAGGCGGTCCATCCCCGCTCGACCCTGATCATGGTGCCGTCGCCGGCTGCGCCCGCACCAAAACAGGCGGCCCTTCTCGCACAGCCGGTGCCTGCGGAGGTCGTTCCGGCGAGGGATCGAGTCGGCATCCGCCTTGTCGGACCTTGGGCCCGTGATGGCGTTGAGATCGAGCGCATCACCGAACCCCGCAGCATTCGCGATGCCGTCGAAGCCTATCTCTCTTTCGATGCGCAGGTGTCTGGAAACCCCATCGTCGCGGATCCGTCCGCCTCGTCCATGGTCAGGGTGGTCACGCGGCGCTTCGCCCAGCGTCGCCAGACCAGCGTCGATTTCGCCCGCAAGGACGGCGTCATCGTCGCGGCAGCCCTGCGCCTCGGCGCCGGTCCGGGCTCGATCGTGTGGCGCCAGGCCGAAGCGCGAGCGGCCTGACGCGATCCGCCGGATCGTCCGGCCCAGTTGATGCCGAGGGCGGGACCCGCGACGTCGATCGTCTCGAGAATCGACGTTCGTCTCTCGGAGCGGGCCCTATTCGTCCTCGCCGAACTTGTTGGCGAGGAGGTCTGTGATGGCCGCCAGGCACGCCTCGGCATCGCTGCCCGATGCTACCACGGTGATCGAGGTACCCTGTGCCGCGCCGAGGGTGAGCAGCCCCATGATCGAACGCCCGCCGACGGTTTCGCCGGAGCGCGTCACCGTCACTGCAGCCTCGAACTTCTCCACGGTCTGCACGAACTTGGCCGAGGCCCGCGCATGCAGGCCTCGCCGGTTGATGACCGGGAGAACCTTCAGGTGGCCGCCATCGGGAACCGGGACTTCGGCCTCGGCATCATCGTCGTAAGCGTCGCTCATGGGCCTGTGCCGTCCCTGTCGCCGGTGCGCCAACGGTAAGCCCGAGGCGACCGGTCCGATCCTCGTTCAGTGATGGCACGGCCGCGCCGAGGAAAGGCCGCGCGAAATCGCCACGCTTGCCTGATAGGCCGACAAGGGATGTTTGGGAAAGTCCGATCGTCTCGCGGAAGTGTTATTTGCCGGCGAGGACGCGAGACGCGACGTTGATGTACTTACGACCCGCTTCCTGGGCATGAAGCACCGCATCGCCCAGGGGCTCTGCGTCGCGCACGCTGGCAAGCTTGATCAGCATCGGGAGGTTGATACCGGCCACGACCTCGACAGTCCCGCCATTCATGCAGGAAAGGGCCAGATTCGACGGCGTCCCGCCGAACATGTCGGTGAGCACGACGACGCCTTTACCGGAATCGACGCGATCCACGGCGGAGACGATGTCGAGCCTGCGCAGCTCCATATCGTCCTCGGGACCGATCGTGATCGTCTCGATCTGCTTTTGCGGACCGACCACATGTTCAAGGGCAGCCTTGAACTCCGTGGCGAGCAGCCCGTGGGTGACGAGCACCATTCCAATCATAGACACGTGTTCCGACACCCAGTGGGAGCCGCCATTTTGTGCAGCGCAAGGTCGGGCGCAAGACGAGAGTTGCGTTCTCACGCCTCCTAGCCCCCTGATCATGTCATGTGGGTCGTCGCCACGCTACATGGGAGAGCCGAATTCGCATGAGACGGTGCTGAGGTGCGTCCATGGGGCAACGCTCGCCTGCTCCAATAGGGTATCGAGGACGATTCCAGGCGCCAGCCCCCGGTCGCGAATGCTGCGGTCCAGCATGATTCGGCGAATCGCCACGCCGATGAGATCGACGGAATTGACGGGCGCTTCGGGCAACCGAGGCAGCGTCTCGACGAGATCGACGACGAGCCGGATCACCGCCGCATCCGCCAGAGGGAGTGCGCGTGCGAGGCCCAGGCCCCGGACTTCGATGAGGCCATGCAGGGCCGGATGACCGTGCGCGACGATGCGGTCGTGATGCCGATCGAGCCCGATACGGTCGTCGCCTACCAGCGCGGCATAGGAGCCGTTCTGCCGAGCCCGGTCGAGAAGGGCGAGGGCCAAGCTCGATTTACCGGCCCCCGATTCGCCCCTGATGAGAAGCCCCGCCTCTCCCATGACGAGGCAGGTGGCGTGGATCGTGACAGCCCGCGAGGAAGTTGGCCGTTCCACGGGCGGGCTCGTCTAGCGGGAAGCGGCGGGAAGGCGCACGACGAACCGCGCGCCGCGCACCGTTGCCTCGCCCTCCTCGTCAGCCGGGCCGGGGCGGTTTTCCGCCCTGATGGTGCCCCGATGGGCCTGGACGATCTGGCGCGAGATCGACAGGCCGAGACCGGAATTCTGGCCGAACCCCTGCTCCGGCCGGTCGGTGTAGAAGCGCTCGAAGATCCGCTCCAGGGCATGTTCCGGGATGCCGGGCCCCTCGTCCTCGACGATCAGTTCCACATCGCCGCGGACCCGGCGCAGGGCCACCCGCACCTTGGCGTCCGGGGGCGAGAACGAGCGGGCGTTGTCCAGGAGGTTGTTGACGACCTGACCGAGCCGGCTGTCATGCCCGAAGATCATGAAGGGCGCCTCCACATCGCCGGGGGGCGTATCCACGTCGAACTGGATGAGGGCGTCCTTCGGGCGCCGCCGCTCATTGGCGACGGAGACCACCGTGGTCATCAGCTTGTGCAGATCCACCTTGCGGGCTTCGGCGCGGGCGAGTTCCGCGTCTAGACGCGAGGCGTCCGAGATGTCGCTGATGAGGCGGTCGAGGCGCTTCACGTCGTGCTGGATGATGGCGAGCAGGCGCGAGCGGGAATCGTCGGTCTTGGCGAGGGGCAGCGTCTCGACAGCACTGCGCAGGGAGGTGAGGGGGTTCTTCAGTTCGTGACTGACATCGGCGGCAAAGCTCTCGATGGCGTCGATGCGCCGATAGAGGGCCTGGGTCATGTCCCGCAGGGCGCCTGACAGGTGGCCGATCTCGTCGGTCCTGCCGGTAAAATCGGGGATTTCTTCCCGCGACTTGATGCCGAGGCGGACCTTCTCGGCGGCATCCGCGAGGCGGCGGACCGGCCCGGCGATGGCTCCGGCCAGCAGGATCGACAGGACCAGCATGACGGAGGCGGCGATGAGGAACACTTGGAGCAGGCCGAACCGCTCGGAGGCGATGACCCGATCGATGTCGCCGCCTTGCGTCGAGAGCATCAGGGCGCCCCGGACTGTGCCTGACCGCAGGATCGGAACCGCTACGGAGACGTTCGTCTCGCCGGCCTCGTTGCGGCGGACGAGGGTGCCGCGGGCGCCGCCGAGGGCGACCTGGACTTCCTTCAGACTGTGGCCGCTCGCCGGTCCGACTTCCTCCAGAACCGGCGTCCGAGCGGTGCCGAACAGCTTGGCCTGGATGAATTCCCAGGCCTGTTCCAGCAGGTTGCGCTTGCTCCTGACGACGATGCCGTCGCTGCGGCCCATCTCGCCGCGGGCCGAGAGCGTGCGGGTGTCGAACAGCAGGCCGCCATCCTGGTCGTAGACCCGCGCGCGATTGCCCGTCGGTGTAATGAGGCGGCGCAGGAGCGGCGCCACCCGCTCGGGGTTGAGGGAGAAGGTGAGCGGGGAGGGGTTGTCGTCGCCTGCACCACCTTCCCCGGCCTGCAATTGGAGCAGCTTGTCGGGGTCGATGCGGATCGCGTCGGTATCCACCGAGGCCGAGGAGGAGATCGCACCGGCGATGATCTCGCCCTGGATCAACAGGCTCTGCACCCGTGCCTGGATCAGCCCCTGCCGGAACTGGTTCAGGTAGAGGAAGCCGAACAGCAGGGCGATCAGCCCGACGAGGTTGAGAACGACGATCCGGCGGGTCAGGCTCGACGAGGCGCGCTGGCCGATGCCGCGCCAGATCGTGCGCGGCAGGGCCAGGAGGCCGCGTTGCGGGGCGTCGGCTTGGTCTTGGGAATCCACGATCGTCCGAGGTTGGAGAGTCGGCCCGGAATGGGCGCCATCGTTGCAGCAAAAGCACCGCCACGGAACGCCCGAAACCACCGCCACGCGACGGCGAAACCCGTCCGTTCGAGCGGGCGGCGCGTGGCGGTGCCGGGCGGGCGGGAGTTCGGCGTCCGTGCGCCGCGCTCAGCCTTCCTTGAAGCGGTAGCCGACCCCGTACAGGGTTTCGATCATGTCGAAATTGGTGTCGACCACTTTGAACTTCTTGCGCAGGCGCTTGATGTGGCTGTCGATGGTGCGGTCGTCGACGTAGACCTGGTCGTCATAGGCCGCATCCATGAGGGCGTTGCGGCTCTTCACGACGCCGGGCCGGTGGGCCAGGGCCTGCAGGATGAGGAACTCGGTCACCGTGAGGGTGACGGCCTCGCCCTTCCAGGTGCAGGTGTGCCGCTCCGGGTCCATCATCAGCAGGCCGCGCTCCAGGGAGCGGGCGGCGGCATCGGCCTCGCGCGCGGCAGCGCCCGGCCCGTCCTTGGGGGCGAAGCGGCGCAGCACGGCCTTCACCCGCTCCACCAGGAGGCGCTGCGAGAACGGCTTATGGATGAAGTCGTCGGCGCCCATCTTGAGGCCGAACAATTCGTCGATCTCCTCGTCCTTCGAGGTGAGGAAGATCACCGGCAGGTCGGATTTCTGGCGCAGGCGGCGCAGCAGCTCCATCCCGTCCATGCGCGGCATCTTGATGTCGAAGATCGCGAGGTCGGGCGGGGAGTGTTTCAGCCCGTCAAGGGCCGAGGCGCCGTCGGTGTAGGTCTGGATCCGGTAGCCTTCGGTCTCGAGGGCGATCGAGACGGAGGTGAGGATGTTTCTATCGTCGTCCACGAGGGCGATGGTGGGCATTTCGCGTTCCCTGTTGCTCGGATGCGGCCTTCGCGGACGTCAGTTCGCTCATGTCGTCTCCGCATCCCGCCCTCCGAAGACGAGGGCCGGCAAGACGCGCTGGCGAACCATTCGAGAAGCAGGGTCGCATTCGCGCGGAGAGTCAGGCTGTGTAAAGACTTCGGTTGAAAAAAGCGAGCTTGCTCGGTGGATAGATCGGTTTGACGCTTGACTGAGGCCGTCGTGCCGCAGTGCGGCGGCCTCGCGTAAGCGGTCCGAGTACTCCTATCATCGCGATTCTGAATGAAGGCCGGCGGTCGAAAAGTCCGGTCCGAGACCTCTTGAGGGCAGGGTGCACCATGGCTGACGGAAACCGGATCGAAGAGGGTCGGGGCGAGGCGGGAGAGGCACCGCCGCAGCGGCGGGGGCCCGCCGCACCGCTCCCGGCCTCCGAGTCCCCGTTCGATGCGATCGGCCTCGCCCGGCATCTCTTGCGCAGCATCCGCTCCGGGGCGCTGGCGAGCCTCGACGCCCAGGACGGGACGCCCTTCGCCTCGCTGGTGACGATCGCCACGGATGTGGACGGCACGCCCCTGATGCTGCTCTCGCGCCTCTCGGCCCATACGCGCAACCTCCTGGCCGATCCCCGCGCGTCGCTGCTGTTCAGCGCCGGCGGCAAGGGCGATCCCCTGGCCCATCCCCGCCTCACCGTCACCGGCCGCGTCAGCCGGACCACGGAGCCGCGCATCCGCGAGCGCTTCGTCGCCCGCCACCCGAAGGCGAAGCTCTATGCGGACTTCCCCGATTTCGGCTTCTTCGCCCTCGAACCCAGCGCCGGGCATCTCAACGGGGGCTTTGCCAAGGCGGCCACGCTGACGCCCGCCGAACTCCGCCTCGACCTGTCGGGGGCCGAGGCCCTGATCGCCGGCGAGCGCGGGGCGGTGGAGCACATGAATGCCGACCATGCCGACGCCCTCGCCCTCTACGCCAAGGGCGAGGGCGGCGGCGACGGACCCTGGCGCCTGACCGGCCTCGATCCCGAGGGGATGGACCTCCTGGCCGGCGACCGGACCGCGCGCATCCGCTACCCCGCGCCGGTCACCGACATGGGCAGCCTGCGCAAGGTCCTGGTGGAGATGGCCGCGAAGGCCCGCGGCGCGGAGGAGGATCGCGGCCCGGTTCCGAGCGGCGGTTGAACCGGGCCTTCCGCCACGCAAGCGACGGGCCTGCCGCTACGCAATCGAAACGACTCCGCATTTAGGTGAGGCGAGGCAGGCCTCCCGTCGGGACGCCCATCGGCAGGGTGGCGAGCGGTGATCGGAGGCAGAGAGCGGAGGCAACACTCGGCCGTGGCGACCATGATGGTCTTTGCCCTGGCCATCGCGCTCCCTCTCATGGTGCTCACCGTCACCACCACGGATTGGTATGTCGCGGCGGAACGCGCTCGCCTGCAGACGATGGGGCAGCTCACCGGAGACCACCTCCGCGAGCGCCTCGACCGCGATCTCTCCGAGATGAGCGCGATGGCCAGGACCCTGGCGACCTCGCCCTCCATCGACGCCCAGGATTGGGCGCGGTTCGACGCCCAGGGCCGGGCGCTGGTGGACACCACCGAGTTCACCGTGTCCCTCACCCGCTTCGACGGCCGTCACATCGTGAATACGCGTGTGCCCGCCGGTCAGTCCATGCCGACCTCTCCCCGGCCCGACATCGTCGCGGCGCTGCTCGCCACCCGGCTTCCGGTCATCTCGTCGGCCGTCAAGAGCGCGGTGACCGGGGCCGACATCATCCTGATCTGCGCCCCGGTCCTGCGCGGCGGCCCACCGGACATGTACGTCTCCGTCGCCGTGCGGGTGGATCACTTCGCCCCGCTGATCGCCCAGGCGGCGATCGACGATTCGTTCGCGGCCGTCTTCGTCGATGGCGCGCAACACGTGATCGCGCGAACGAGCGATGTGCCGAAACCGTCCGCATCGCCGGCCGGCAGCCCGTTTCCACCCATGTCGAAGCTCCAGCTGCTGGAGGATTGGGAGAAGGCGGAAGCGAGCGTCATGGAGTTCCGCCATCGCTCCGGCGTCTCCGACTGGACGGTGGTGACCGGGCTGGACCGGGACGCGTTCGAGGTTCCCCTGCGGCGGTCCCTCGTGATCCTGTCCCTCCTCGCCTTCGCGCTGCTGGGCAGCGGCGGGATCGTCGCCTGGCTTTATGCCCGTCAGGTGGCGAAGGCGGTGCGAGCGCTGCGGCGGGCCGTCAAGGCGATCGGGCGGGGCGAGACCGTCGAGCCGCCCTCCAGCCAGATCCGCGAGGTGAACCAGATCGGCCTGGCCCTCGTGACGGCAGCCCGCGTCTCGGCCGAGCAGCGCGCCACCATCGCGGAGGCCAATGCCCTCCTGGAGGTCCGGGTGGCCGAGCGCGGTCGTGAGCTCGCGGCGAGCCAGGCGCATTACCAGCTCCTCGCCGAGACCATGACCGACGTCGTCATCCTGCGCCATGCCGATTGGCGCATCGCCTATGTGTCGCCCTCCGGCGCGGCGCTGTTCGGTACGGAAGGGCCGGATTTCGATCCGCGCGCGCGCATGCACCCCGACGACCTGGCCGCCTTCTCGGCCGCGGATGCCCGCCTCGGCCCCGACCGGCCGAGCATCGTCTCCCTGTTCCGGATGCGCCATGCGGATGGCCGCTGCATCTGGATCGAGGCGGTCAACGACCTTCTCACCTCGGCGGAGCCGGGGGACCCCAACGTGATCTCCACCCTGCGGGACGTGACGAAGCGGCAGGATCAGGCCGACGAACTGCGCATGGCCCGCGACGCCGCCGAACTGGCCCAGGCCAAGGCCGAGAATGCGAGCCGGGCTAAATCCGAGTTCATGGGTCTCGTGAGCCACGAGATCCGGACCCCCCTGACGACGATCAAGGGCTTCACCGACCTCCTCGCGCACACGACCGGGCTCTCGACCGAGCAGGTCCGCTATCTCGCCCTCGTCGGGGCGGCCACCGATTCCCTCATCGGCACGGTGGACGACGTCCTCGACTATGCCCGGGCCGGGGAAGGCGAGCTTCGCCTCGACAGGGTCTCCCTCGACCTCCCCGCCCTGGTGAGCGGGGCCGCCGATCTGGTGCGGCCCATGGCCGAGGCGAGGGGTGTCGCGATCGACGTGACCGTCACCTGCGAAGGCTCCCGCCACGTCCTCGGCGACGAGCGCCGCCTGAGGCAGATCCTCCTCAATCTGCTCCAGGACGCCATCGGCACGCTGCGCCGGGGCAACGTCACGCTCGCGCTGCAGGGTCCGCGCGGCGGCGAGCCCGTCGAGCGCTGGCGCGTCTCCGTCACCGCCGAGGCCAACGAAGACCCGGAACAGGCCGCGTCCCGCACCGTGGCTCTCGATGGCAGCGGCCTCGGTTTCATCATCGCCCAGCGCCTCGTCGGCCTGATGGGGGGCGGGCGCATCGACCGGAGCACACCGCTGGGCGAGGCGGCGGCTTATCGATTCTCCCTCTCCCTGGCGCCGGCGCTCGTCCTGACAGACGCCGCCCCGGCCCCCAGCCCAGCCGCGACCGGGGCGGGCCGCATCCTCGTGGTGGAGGACAACCCGATCAACCGGGAGGTCGTCCATGCGATGCTGCATCGTCTGGGCTACAGCGTCGACATGGTCGCCGACGGAGAGGCGGGCATCCGCGCGGTCCAGGCCAGCGCCTACGACCTCGTCCTCATGGATGTGTCGCTGCCCGGAATGGACGGGACCACGGCCATCCGGCGCATCCGCTCCCTGCAGCACCCGGCGCGTCGGGTGCCGATCGTGGCCATGAGCGCCAACCTGATGCCGGATCGGGTCCGCGACCTCACGGGAGCCGGCGCCAACGGCTATCTCGGCAAGCCGTTCGATCTCCCGACCCTGTCGCGGGCGGTGGCCGAGCAGATCTCGTCCATCGTGCTGCGGGAGCGGGACGAGAGCATGCCGATGCCGGAACGACCGCCGATCTTCGACCGGGCGGCTTTCGACGCCCTGATCGCCGAGATCGGCGAGGAGGCGGCCCGTGAGGCGGTGCGCGCCTTCGTCAGGCGCCTCGACCATTCCGCGGTGGACCCGGGCGCGGCCAATGCGGAATCACTCGCCGCCGAGGCCGACAGGACCGGATTCCGCGACCTCGCCAAGGCCTACCGGACCCTCGCCGCGCTTTCCCCCGGTGCCGCGCGCGACGAGGCCGAGGGGCGATGCCGCGTCGCCCGCGACCTGATGAACCGCATGGTCCACGAGATCACGGGGCCGACCATGCCCGAGATCCGCCAAACGGTGGCTTTGCTGTAAGGCTGCGCGCGCCCTCCGCTGCGCCGTCGTGCTTTACCGGTCGCTCCCGCTACCTATTGATCGGCGAGTGGAACGACACTCTCGTCGTCGTCATCGTATTGCCCCCGCGAGAGAGGGACGTTCGATATCGTCAGCATTCGCCCCGCAGATACGAAGGCGACGATATTCACACATTTTGCGGGATGCGCGGGTCCCCTCTCCTTCCAGGCGGGGCGATCGCATATGACACCACACCGTCATTCCGGGTCGCCACAGGCGAGCCCGGACCCGGAGGGCCGCGCCAGAGGCGTGACATCCAGAGCCGCTGACAGTGTAAAGTCCTGCACCACTCGTGTTTCTGGATCCCGGGCTCCGCTGCGCGGACCCGGGATGACGGGGTGGTGCCAGCGGGTTTCTGACAAGCAAATTGGCATATGCCATAGCCCTGCCTTCCAGGAGAGGGGGCCTGTCGCGCCCTCCTGGATGGAAGAACAGCCGTCGAGCAGATGGGTGAATCCAGTCGGATACGACGGAGAGGACGACCTATGACGATCGTCGATCCCAAGCCTGAGGGCGTCAGCTTCTCCCAGGAGGACTGGGACGAGGTGTCCGACTCGCCCTCGATGACCGACGCCGAACTCGCCGAACTCAAGCCTCTCAAGGAAGGGGCACCGGAGATTTTCAAACTCATGACGAAGCGTGGGCGCGGCCGGCCGCCCGTTGAGTCCCCCAAGGCGAACCTGACGCTCCGCGTCGATCCCGCCGTGCTCGACGCCTACAAGGCGAGCGGCGCGGGCTGGCAGACGCGGATGCACGAAGCCCTCGCGAGGGACGCGGGAGACTCGGCGAGGGGTACAGGAGACTTGGCGCGATGACGGGCGAACGGATCTATTCGGTGGAGCTTCGCCGAGAGGAGGACGGCGCGCTCCACGCCTATTGCTCTGCCGTGCCGGAAGCGATCGCCTGGGGGGCGACCCGCGAGGAGGCATTGCATGAAATGGGCGAGGCCCTGTTGGCCGTCCGGCGGGGGCATGAGCGCTGGGGCCTTCCTATGCCGCCGCCAAACGAGGGGACTCCGGAGGAGACCGAGCGTGTCGCCTTACGGGACGTCGTCTCTACCAGACGACGATGACGTCGCCTCACCGTCGGCTGTTATGAGACCCGCCGCACCCGGAGCCGAGGGGCGCGACCACGTGCTGACGCGGCTCCGCTTGGCGTGCCGGGGCCACACTGCTATCTCCCGACACGCGTCCACACACCGAAAAGCCGTGCGCCGGGCCCGTCCTTACGCCGACGGACCGCGACCGCGCCGGAGACAGACCCCTCGATGACCACCGTCCCCATCGACAACATCCGTAATTTTTCCATCGTCGCGCATATCGACCACGGCAAGTCGACGCTGGCGGATCGGTTGATTCAGACCACCGGCACGGTGGCGCTCCGTGACATGAGCGAGCAGATGCTCGACTCCATGGACATCGAGAAAGAGCGCGGCATCACCATCAAGGCGCAGACCGTGCGCCTCGAATACAAGGCGGAGGACGGCAAGAACTACGTCCTCAACCTGATGGACACCCCCGGCCACGTCGACTTTGCCTACGAGGTCTCGCGCTCGCTCGCGGCCTGCGAGGGCTCGCTGCTGGTGGTGGACGCGTCCCAGGGCGTCGAGGCGCAGACGCTGGCCAACGTCTACCAGGCGCTCGACGCCAACCACGAGATCGTGCCCGTCCTCAACAAGATCGACCTGCCGGCCGCCGAGCCCGAGCGCATCCGTGCCCAGATCGAGGAAGTGATTGGCATCGACGCCTCCGAGGCGGTGGCGATCTCGGCGAAGAGCGGCCTCAACATCGAGGCGGTGCTGGAGGCCATCGTCAAGCGCCTGCCGCCGCCCAAGGGCGACCGCGACGCCCCCCTCAAGGCCCTGCTGGTGGACAGCTGGTACGACGTCTATCTCGGCGTCGTCGTGCTGGTGCGCATCGTCGACGGCGTGCTCAAGAAGGGCATGAACATCCGCATGATGCGGGCCGACGCCGTGCACGGCGTCGACAAGATCGGCGTGTTCCGGCCGAAGATGGCCGATATCGGCGAGCTCGGCCCCGGCGAGGTCGGCTTCTTCACCGGCTCGATCAAGGAGGTCGCCGATACCCGCGTGGGCGACACGCTCACGGAAGACAAGCGCCCCTGCAAGGAGATGCTGCCGGGCTTCAAGGACGTGCAGTCCGTGGTGTTCTGCGGGCTCTTCCCGGTGGATGCCGCCGAGTTCGAGACCCTGCGCAGCGCCATGAGCAAGCTGCGCCTCAACGATGCGAGCTTCTCCTACGAGATGGAGACCTCGGCGGCGCTCGGCTTCGGCTTCCGCTGCGGCTTCCTCGGGCTGCTGCATCTCGAGATCATCCAGGAGCGTCTGGAGCGCGAGTTCAACCTCGACCTGATCTCCACGGCCCCTTCCGTGGTCTATCGCCTGCAGATGACCGACGGGACGATCAAGGAATTGCACAACCCGGCCGACATGCCGGACGTGATGAAGATCACCGCCATCGAGGAGCCGTGGATCCGCGCCACCATCCTCACGCCCGACGAGTATCTCGGGGGCGTGCTCAAGCTCTGCCAAGACCGGCGCGGCACCCAGGTCGACCTCAACTACGTCGGCAAGCGCGCCATGGTGGTGTACGACCTGCCCTTGAACGAGGTGGTGTTCGACTTCTACGACCGCCTGAAATCGATCTCGAAGGGCTACGCCTCGTTCGACTACCACATCTCGGATTACCGGGAGGGCGACCTCGTGAAGATGTCGATCCTCGTCAATGCCGAGCCGGTGGACGCCCTCTCGATGCTGGTCCACCGCAGCCGCGCCGAGCATCGCGGCCGGGCCATGTGCGAGAAGCTGAAGGACCTGATCCCCCGCCACCTGTTCCAGATCCCGGTCCAGGCGGCGCTCGGCGGCAAGATCATCGCCCGCGAGACCATCAAGGCCCTCTCCAAGGACGTGACCGCCAAGTGCTACGGCGGCGACATCTCGCGCAAGCGCAAGCTCCTCGACAAGCAGAAGGAGGGCAAGAAGAAGATGCGCCAGTTCGGCCGCGTGGAGATTCCGCAGGAGGCGTTCATCGCCGCGCTGAAGATGGACGATTGAGGAAGGCCGGAGGTGGGGCACCGTCTATTTTCAACCCCAGGTAGCGCTGCCGGGTTCGGCAACCTGGCCTTAAGACATCCGGCTTACGATGCCTCGTCCTAGGTATCGTGACAGGGACGGCGTCCTGGCGGGAGCGAGGGCGGCGTTGTCAGAACCAAGACCCCGAGGGGGGCTTGGGAGGGGGTGAGATGATCCTGGTGCGACGACTCGCTCGCAGGTTCCAGTCGGCGCATACGTGGATCGCCTTCGGAATCCTGGCGCCTGTGGGCATGCTCGTCGTGTCGGCCATCATGTTGCTCGACCTCCGGCAGGATGCCTGGGAGAAGGCCGAGCAGACCTCCCAGAACCTGCTGCAGGTCATCGAACGCGACATCGCCCGCAACATCGAGATCATCGATCTCTCGCTGCAAGGCGTCATCGAGAACCTGAAACTGCCCGCTCTGGCCAATCTCTCGCCGGACCTGCGCCAGCTGATCCTGTTCGACCGGGCCATCACCGCGCAGGATATGGGCGTGATCCTCGTCCTCGACGAGAAGGGCGACAGTATCCTCGACGGCCAGGCCATCCCGGCGCGCCCCGTCAACAATTTCGACCGCGACTATTTCCAGGCCCACAAAGCCCGGGCCGGCCTCGGCCTCCTCATCAGCCGGCCGCTGCTGTCGCGCCTGACCGGCGCTCGTGTGATGGTGCTGAGCCGCCGTGTCGACAAGCCGGACGGGTCCTTCGGCGGGGTGGTGCTGGGCACGCTCAAGCTGTCGTATTTCACGCGGCTGTTCGATCGCCTCGGCCTCGGGAGCGAGGGCGCGATCAACCTGTACCTGCGCGATGGCACGCGCATCATGCGCTACCCGTATATCGATTCCCACATCGGGCTGAGCATCGCCGGCTCGTCCAATCTGCAACGATTCGTGCGGGAGGGCAGCGGCAGCTTCGTCGCCCCATCCGCCCGCGACGGGGTCGAGCGGAACTATGCCTTCACGCAGGTCGCGACCTTGCCGCTGATCCTCAACGTCGCCCTGGCGGTGAACGAGATCGAGGCCGAATGGCGCGCGAAGGCGATCGTCATCAGCGCCATCGTGGTGGTGCTGTGCGGCCTGACCATCGGCCTCTCGCTCCTGTTCGGCCGGGAGTTGGAGCGTCGCACCGCGATGCAGATCGAACTCGCCCGCCAGTCGCGCACCGATGCGCTGACCGGCCTGCCCAATCGCCGCCGGTTCGAGGAGGCCCTGGCCGCCCTGCGCAGCGACGCCGCCCTCGCGACCCGTCCGTTCGCGCTTCTGGCCATCGATGCCGACCACTTCAAGCGTTTCAACGACCGCTACGGGCATGCGGTGGGTGACGATGTGCTGCGCGGCCTCGCCCGCTGCCTGCTGGAGAGCATCCACCGGCCCGCCGACATCGTCTGCCGAGTGGGCGGCGAGGAATTCGTGATCCTGCTGCAGGACGGCGACAAGGACGAAGCCCTGCGCATCGCCGAACGGGTCCATGCCAGGGTGGCGCTTCTGTCGGTGGAGGCGGCCGGGATCGAAGCCGGATCGGTGACCGTGAGCATCGGCGTCGCGACCATGGGCGCGCCCGCGACCGATCCCCTGGCGCCATCGGACCTGTACAGTCTCGCCGATGCGGCCCTCTACGAGGCCAAGGCCAACGGCCGCAATCAGACCCGCTGCGTCGAGCGCCGTCGCGGGGAGGCGGACCGGCGGCAGGCGAGCTTTCGTCTGGCGGGCGCCTGACAGAGCGCATCACCACCCCCGGTCGATGCGGAGCGATTGGGACCGCGATCCTGGCACAGGCCTTCAACGGGCCGAGACGGCCAGTTGCCGCGTCGCTTCGCCGAGGTCGCGACCTTGGTCGCGCAGGTGGCCGGATGTCGCCCCGAGGGCCTGTGACGAGGCCAGCGCTTCCTCGGTCGTGGCGCGCAGGGCGTCGAGGTGGCGGGTCGCTTCGAGGATCGTGCCGCGCACCCGCGACACGCCTTCGGCGATGCCGCCCGCAGCCTCCTGGTGGGAGGCGCTGACGCGGGAAATGTCGGCAGCGTTGACGCGGACGGATGTCACCTCGTTCCGCACCGAGGCGAGGGAGGCGGTCGACTGGGCGGCGACCTCCCTGAGGCGACCGATCTGCTGCGAGATCTCGGCTGTGGCGGTGCTGACCCGGTTCGAGAGATCCTTCACCTCCGCGGCCACCACCGAGAAGCCACGTCCGGCGTTGCCCGCGCGGGCCGCCTCGATCGTGGCGTTGAGGGCCAGGAGGTTGGTCTGGGCGGCGATGGTGCCGATGAGGTCGCTGATCTGCCCGATGCCGGCGATCCGCTCCTGGAGTTCGGAGAAGACGTCCACCGCTTGATCCAGGATGCCGCCCGTCCGGTCGGCGATGATCTCGACCTGTCCGGCATGGGCGCTCGCCTCGCGCGAGAGCGCGACGAGGCCCTGAGCGGCATCCGACACGCCGTCGATGTCGCGGGAGGCGGCGAGGTTCGCCCGGTCCGCCTGGGCCCGGCTTTCGTCCACGGTCTCGGCCACGGCGAGGACCGTGCGGGCGCCCGCCTCCACCTGCATCGTCGTGTCCGCGAGCCCGGAGGCGATCCCGTCGAGGGCCGCCATGAGCGAGCGGACGCGCTCGCGCTGGGCATGGTCGGTGATCGTGATGGCGAGGCGGTCGGCCACGTAGGCCATCAGTTCGAGCAGGGCTTCGTTCAACTCCGCCTTCTCGCGGGAGAAGAATTCCAGCACGATCTCGACCCTGTCGCCGATGCGGACCGGAAACATGAAGCAGCCGCGTACGCCGTTTTCCCGCGCCGCCGTCGCGCGCACGAAGCCGGGCACAACCGTCACGTCCTCGCAGGAGATCGCGCGTCCCTCCGCGCAGACGCGCCCCACCAGCCCTTGGCCGGGGGCGAAGACCGCCCGCTCCGAACTTGCGACGAAGGCGTCCGCCGGCCCCGGCTCGTCGGACGTGGCGAGGTACCACGCCCTCATCGACACCATTCCGCCCGCGGCGCCCATTCCACCGGCGTCCACGCCGTCCTGATTCATGCGTCGGTAGGCATGGGCGATCGGCCATTCGGTGAAGCGGCCGACGATGGCGAGGCAATCGACGATAGCGGCCTCCGGCGTCGGCGCGTTGGTGCAGGCGCGCGAAATCGCGTTCAGGAAGGCGAGCACTGCGCCGAGGTCGTGAGACAGCATCCCGGCCGCAGGTGGGTTCTCTTCCCGCCGCCGACCGCTCCTGCCGAGCCATCCGTCGACGATCGACCTGACCATGAAACCCTCATGCGAGCCTTGCGAGCCTGTCGGTCCGGGCGACCGGAAGCCGGGCTCGGTCGGCAGCCTCTTTGCAGCCGGAACTTAGAGCGCCTAACAGAACCGTTTGATCTGGTTGAGAGTGATGAGGCTGGTCGCGAGGCTGGTGAAGGCCTCGTAGATGTCTGCACGTCGCTCGTAGCGGACGGGCAGGCGGCGGAAGCGGTTGAACCACGCGTGGGTACGCTCGACGACCCAACGATGCCGACCGAGTTTCTCGCTGCTTTCGATACCCTTCCGCGCGATGCGCGGGACGATGCCCCGCGCCCGGCACTCATGGCGGCGGGGTCGGGCATCGTAGGCCTTGTCGGCGTGCAGCTTGTCCGGACGGCGTCGCGGTCGCCCTCGTCGACCACTCCGCAGAGGCGGAATGGCATCGAGGGTGGCCGCCATCATGACGGTGTCGTGTCTGTTGGCCCCGCTCAGGCAGAAGCCGAGCGGCGTGCCGCGCGCGTCGGTGACGAGGTGGCGCTTCGTGCCCGGCTTCCCCCGGTCCGTCGGGTTCGGGCCGGTGGCAGACCCCCTTTTTTAGCCGGGACAGACGCGCTGTCCAGGCAAGCCCGGTTCCAGTCGATCTCACCCGCTGCGTGCAGGCGCTCCAGCAGCACGTGATGCAGGCGGCTCCATACGCCCGCCGCTTGCCAGTCCCGCAGCCGCCGCCAGCAACTCATGCCGGAGCCGCAGCCCATCTCGGCCGGTAGCATCTCCCACGGCAGACCCGAGCGCAGCACGAACAGGATGCCCGTCAGGGCGGCCCGGTTCTCGATCGGACGACGCCCGCCCTTCGGACGGGGCCGAGGTGGCGGGAGGAGCGGAGCGATCTCATCCCAGAGATCATCGGGGAGAAGCGGTCTGGCCATGCCAAACCAACGCTGAACTTCCAGCTTCGTGCCGTTCTGTTAGACGCTCTTAGCGTCCCTTTCCTTGATCAAGCCTTCGGTTCATCCCGCGCGACTGGGTAATTTGGTATCAATCCTGCGCAAATTCTCATCAAAGATCAGGCGCGACCGCCCACGGTGCCGGGAGTTCATGGCGGTTCCGGTCCGTGCGGAATTCGGAACGTACCCGCGACGGGTTTCCCCCAGGCTCACCTCGCCATCCTCGATCGCCTCTCCGCGCTTCGCCCTTCGCCCTTCGCCCATCGGCAAGGGCGGCCTCCCCACAGGCATCGTGCGCTCGACCCTTGATGGACAACCTGAGGTATACTAACCCGCTCCTCTCTCCTGAGGAGGCGTGGATGTCGATCGACGGTGATTCCCTGAGCGCGATCGTCGCGGAACTCTCGATCCGTCCGGGGCATGAGAAGGTCAGGGCTTTGCTCTACCGCTTGCTGACCGAGGCGCTGGGCGCCAAGAGCGAGCAGATCTTCTTCGAGAGAAAGATACCTGAGGTTAGGGGCCGTCTCGATGCCCTGCTCGGCCGGACGATCATCGAGATCAAGTCCGACCTGCGCCGGGAGGGCAAGGAGGCCGAGGCCCAGCTCACCCGCTACCTGCCCGAACGCGAGGGGGCCACCGGCCAGCGTTACGTGGGGCTCGCCACCGACGGCGCCAGCTTCGTCGCCTACGAGATGCGGGACGGCGTCCTGGTGCGGCTCACCGAGCACGAGGTGAGGCTGGCGGATGCCCGTGACCTCACCGCCTGGCTCGAAGGCGTCATCGCCGTCCTCGACTGGCTGCCGGCGGACGCGGCCGGGATCACCAACGAGCTCGGCCGCCAGAGCGCCGCCTTCGCGCGGACCCTCGGCCTTCTCGCCAAGGCCTGGGAGGCGCTGGCGGCGGACCCGGAGGCGGTCCTGAAGCGGCAGCTCTGGTCGCGCCATCTCGGCTTCGTCTACGGCAAGGCCATCGACGACGACACGCTCTGGCTCCAGCACACCTACTTGGTCATCCTCGCCAAGGCGATCGCCGCCGGAACCATGGGCGCCACCGGGCGCTCGCCCGAGGATCTGCTGTCGGGGCGCGCCTTCCACGAGGCGGGGGTCCACGGCGCGGTGGAGACGGATTTCTTCGGTTGGGTGATCCAGGCGCCGGGCGGGGAGGCCATCGTCGCCAGCCTGGCCGCGCATGCCGCCCGGTTCGACCTCGGCAGCGTCGATGTCGACCTTCTGAAGGTGCTCTACGAATCCCTCATCGATCCGGCGCAGCGGCACGATCTCGGTGAATATTACACCCCCGACTGGCTCGCCCGGAAGGTGGTGCGGCGCGCCCTCGACCGGCCGGCCGAGCAGACCTGCCTCGACCCCGCCTGCGGCTCGGGCAGCTTCCTGTTCCACGCCGTGCGCCTCAAGCGCGAGGCCCTGATCGCGGCGGGCGTGCCCCTCACCGAGATCGCGTCGCGCTGCTGCGCCTCGGTCACGGGGCTGGACGTCCATCCGGTGGCCGTCATCTTCGCCCGCGTCACAAACTTGTTGGCGCTCGGCGACGCCCTGCCGGGGCGAGGCGGCGACATCTCCCTGCCGGTCTATCTCGGCGATGCGCTGCAATGGAACGTGAAGCGCGACGCGTTCGAGAGCGACCTCGTGGTCGAGGTGCCGCGCGACCCCCGCGAGGGCCGCAAAGGCGCGCCGACCCTGCGTTTTCCCCTCGGCCTCTGTGCCGATCCGCCCCTGTTCGACCGCGTCGTCACCGCCATGCACGATGCCAGCGAGGCCGGCCGCACGGCGGACGCCTTCGCGCGCGGGCTCGCGGGGCTCGGCGTCGCGGCGGAGCAGCACGCGACGCTCGTCACCACCTTCACGATCTACGACCGCCTGCGCCGGGCCGGCCGCGACCATGTCTGGGGTTTCTTCGCCCGCAACCTCAGCCGACCGGTGGCACTCTCGGACGGCGCCAGGGTCGATGTCGTCATCGGCAACCCGCCCTGGCTGTCCTACCGCTACATGGCGCCCGCCCTGCAGGCGCTGTTCCGGGATACCGCGCGCCGGCTCGGCATCTGGGTCGGCCCCGACGAGGCGCGGCTGGTGACGCAGACCGATCTGTCGGGCCTGTTCTTCGCACGCGCCGCGGAACTCTATGTCCGGCCGCCGGAGGGCGACCGGCCGGGCGGGCGGGTCGCCATGGTGCTGCCGCTGGCCGCCATGAGCCGGGGCCAGTTCCGCGCCTTCCGCACCGGGGACTGGACCGAGGTCCGTGTCGCGTTCTCGGACGCCTGGGTTCTCGACAACCAGGCCGTCTCGCCCCTGTTCAGGGTTCCCACCTGCGTCCTGTTCGCCGATGTCACGGCGGGGGAGGCCCGGCCGACGCCCATGCGGGTCACGGCTTTCGCCGGGCGCCTTCCCTTCAAGGACGTGCCCGAGGAGGTGGCGGATCGCTGCTTGCGGCAGGATCAGGCCGATGCGCCGGTGGCGGCGAGTTTCGAGGCGGGCTCGCCCTATCGCCCGCTCTTCCATCAAGGGGCGACCCTCGTTCCGCGCATGCTGTGTCTGGTGGATCGCGTTCAGTCCGGCCGTCTCGGCGGCAACGCCGCAGCGCCGCTCTTGAGAAGCAGGCGGTCCCCACAGGAGAAAGCTCCTTGGCGAGACCTGCCCGCTCAACAGGGGGCTGTCGAAAGCGGTTACGTCCGGCCGGTCTATCTGGGCGAATCCATCGCGTCGTTCCGCGTTCTGAACGCATTCGAGGGCATCGTGCCCGTGGCGTCCGATGGGGATGTTCTCGACGCAAAACAGGCGAGCGATCGTGGTGTGAACCGTCTCGGAGCCTGGATGCGACAAGCCGAGGCAAGCTGGGCGCACCACAGCGCCGGACGCATCACCCTCAAGCAGCGATGGAATTTCCAACGCGGATTGTGCTCGCAATTTCCGCTGCCGCCCATTCGCGTGGTCTTCGCCAAGGCCGGATTATGGCCCGCGGCCTGTATCGTCAGGGATCGCCGGGGAATCATCGACCACAAACTCTACTGGGCGGACATTCCTTCCGAGGACGAAGCCCGCTTCCTTATCGCCATCCTCAACAGCGAGGCGGCTCGCATCCGCATCGCCCATCTGCAGAGCCGGGGTGAGCAGGGCGCGCGGGACTTCGACAAGCTGATGTTCACGCTTCCGATCCCCCGCTTCGACCCGCGCGAGGCGGTCCATGCCGCGCTGGCGGCGGAGGGCGCGGTGGCGGAGGAGGTGGCGGCCGACGTCGCGCTGCCCATGGGGGCCTCGTTCCAAAAGGCGAGGGCCCTGGTGCGGGACGCCTTGCGGGAGGAGGGCGTGTCGGCCCGTATCGACGCTTTGGTGGAGACGCTCCTCGGGCCTGATCCGCGCCTCGCCCTACCGGACGAAGAGGCCGTTCCTGCCCGCGACGAGGAGGAGACCGTCGACGCCTGATACCGAGGCCCGGCGGACGACCGCCGCCGCGCGGACAGGCCTGAGTGAGCCGACCCGGCGAGGCTCGGTTCGAGGCCGCTACTGGGCCTTGTCGCCGGTTTCCGGGGCGGTCCTGTCGGCGGGCGGTTCGGCGGTCGCCACCGCCGTGCGTTCCAGCATCGGCTGGAGGCGGATGGCGAGCTCGCCGCCGAGATGGCGGGTATAGGCGGCCTTGAAATAGCGCTGGCCGGTGCCGTTGCCGAAGAGCCGGTCATGGGTGCGGATCATCGCATCCACCTCGGGGCGGCAGAGGAAGCCGATGATTCCCGCCGCCTCGTACCAGCGGCCCGCCCGGGCGTGGCGCATGGCGGCCGGGTTGGCCATCACCGTCTCGGCGAAGCAATCCGTGGCGGCGCGCTCAAGCGGCGCCATGGTCGCATGGGCGTGTCCGGGTGTGCGGGGCGCCGCGTTCGCGGCACCCGCCGTCGCGACAAGGGTCAAGAGAGCGCCAAGCAGCCGAGCTTTCATCGCGCACATACCTCGAGGTCGATCGAAATCGATTCGCCCCAAGTATTCATCGAAGACTTGGACAGGAACAGGGCACGGTGCGCCCCGAAACCTGCGATGCGAGATTTCGTGAGCCGACTGTGCCCGGCCGATCACAGGGGCCGGATCAGCCCCGCTTCTCGGCGTTCCAGCGGCCGGAGCAGCGGATCGCGCCGTTGCTCGTCCATGTGCCGCTGCCGTAGCCGCCGCGATCCAGCTGGCCGACCACGGTGGCACCGTCGGAACCGCGCATGATCGTCGCCCGCACGGAGCCGTTGCCGGAGACGCGCCCCCGGATGTCGAAATCGCCGCCGGGATAGCTCGCCTCGCCCTTGGCGATCCGGACGCCGTAGCGATAGGCGCGATCGCAGGGGCCGTCCTGGGTGATGACCTCGATGCTCCAGGCGCCGTCGTAGCGGTTGGGCACCGAGACCTTCCGCGTGGCCGCCTCGGTGGTCCCGAGGGACGTCGTGAGGAGGGCGAGGGTGCCGGCGGCAAGAAGGAAGCGTCGCATCGTAGCCTGTTCTGCAAGGACGTGATCGGGGCTGGGAACGTCCCTGATCGCGTATCGGTTGCGGTTCACGCTGTCGTGGCTTCGCCCAAGGCGGCCTGAAGCAGCGTGAGGAGATCACCTCCCGCGTGCAGATAGGCATCGACCCCCGCGGCTTTGAGCCCCTCCGCGAGATCGCCGGGCTTGCCGGCGAGGTACACGGTCGTCGCGCCCGCTTTCTTCAGAGCCTCGGCCGCCGCGACGGCGTGAGTGGCGTAGAGGGCGTCCGATGAGCAGAGGCAGGCGATGCGCGCGCCGGATGCGGCGAAAGCCCTGGCCAGTGCGTCGCTCTCCGAAAAGCCCTCTTCGTTCACCGCCTCGATGCCGCCGGCCGCGAAGGCGTTGGCGGCGAAGGTCGAGCGGGCGTTGAAGACGGCGACCGTCCCGAGATTGGCCAGGAACACCCGAGGGCGCCGCCCCGTCTCGGCGAGATGGGCGTCGGACGCGTCGCGCAGGGCCTCATAGGGCTCCGCGAGGCGGAAGGAGGGCAGGGCCTCGCAGGTGATCGTCCTGGCCCCGTCGAGGGCGAAAGCGGGCGCCACCACATCGGAGGGTGGCAGGTCGAGGACCGTCACCGGCTTCTCGGCGAGGAAGGGGAACTCGCTCGCCCCTGTGAGGGGCTCGCGGCGCGTGGCGACGTTCTTCGCGCGGGTGGCGCGGGTCTCGCCGATCCGGGCCTGGATCGCGCCGGCCTGCAGGCTGGCGACGATGCCGCCCTCCCGCTCGATCGCCTGGAAGGCGGCCCAGGCCGTGGTCGTGAGTTCCTCGGTGAGCGCCTCGAACCCGCCGGCCCCAGCCGCCGGATCAGCCACGCGGGCGAGGTTGGATTCCTCGATCAGGACGATCTGGCTGTTGCGGGCGACACGCCGGGCGAAGGCGTCGGCGAGGCCCAGCGAGGCGGTGTAGGGGATGACGGTGACGGAATCGGCACCGCCCAATCCGGCCGAACAGGCCGCCATGCCGGTGCGCAGAATGTTCACGAACGGGTCGTTCCGGTTCATCATCCGCCACGCGGTCTCGGCATGCAGGCGCAGCGGCTTCGGGTCGAGCCCGCAGGCGGCCTCCACCCGCGCCCAGAGGCGGCGCATGGCGCGGAACTTGGCGATGGTCAGGAACTCGTCGGCATCGGCCACGAGGAGGATGGCGACGGCATCCCGGGCGCGGGCGAGGTCGTGCCCGCCGGCCTCCAGCATGCGCAGATAGGCGACGGCCGTGGCGAGGGTGGCGGCGAGTTCCGCCGCCTCGCTGGCCCCTGCCTCGTGATAGGGGCGCCCGTCGGCGAGCATCGCCCGGCCCGTGAAGCCGGCTCCGTCGAACTCCGACAGGAGCGCCGAGACCGCCGCGCCGATCTCAGGGAGCGTCGCGTCGAGGCGGCCGGTGGCGGCGAGCGTCCCGATCGGGTCGAGGCCGAGATCGAGGTCGAGGCTGCCGAGATCCTCGTTGCGGTGCGCGGCCAAAGTCTTGACCAGACGGGCGGCCTCCAGCCCGCGCCCGCCGGCATCGAGCCGCGTTGCGATGAGAGAGAGCATCACGCCCGACAGGGCGGTGTCGAGGGCCGGGACGTCGTCGACGGCGAGGCCGAAGCCGCGCGCCGAGACCGCGCCCGCGAAGACGAGGTTCAGCGCATCGGCGCCGCCTTCGAGATCGGCCATGGCGAGATCGCGGGCGGCCTGCGCGTCCGGGTGGTCCACCCGTTGGGCGATGCGCCAGGGGCCGGGCGCGCGCATGGGCTGCGCCACCGGCGCGGCGGGCTCGTAGAGCGGTTCGATCCGGATGCCGTCCGCCGTCTTCGAGACCAGGCGCTTCTCGAAATCGC
This sequence comes from Methylobacterium sp. CM6241, assembly GCF_054817845.1. Lineage (NCBI taxonomy): Bacteria > Pseudomonadati > Pseudomonadota > Alphaproteobacteria > Hyphomicrobiales > Methylobacteriaceae > Methylobacterium > Methylobacterium sp. CM6241. The sequence goes on along the minus strand of NZ_CM139246.1, from coordinate 624,865 downwards.
CGCCCTTGAGCACGCCCTCGACCAGGCCGAGCCACCGCTCACGGGTGGGCGTGGGGAACAGGTCGGCGAGGGGGCGATTGTCCATCGTCAGGGCCTTGGCGCACGCTTCCGCCGGCCGCGCGTGGCCGGACGCTGTCGGCGACAGCCCTCGCACGGCGAGGCTTGCCGGGCAACACGCCCGACTCATCAAAGAAATCAGCGCGGACTCAAAGAAAAACGAAGGTCGGAGCCAAGTCCCCAACCTGCTGCATCCCGAGCCTGCTGCCCGCGCCTGGGCCCCGGGGTCCCGGCACGAGCGCGGGTCCGGAGCCGCGAGGCGGGTTCGTCAGCCGAACAGGATCAACCCCGCGAAGCCGAGCGAGCCGACGATGATGCGCCACCACGCGAACAGCCGGAAGCCGTGGGAGGAGACGTAGTCGAGCACGGTGCGGACCACGACGAAGGCCGAGAGGAAGGCCACGACGAAGCCGATGACGATCAAACCGGCATCGTCCTGCGAGAGGTTCTTGTAATTGTCGAGGAGATCCTTGGCGAAGGCGCCGGCCATGGTGGGGATCGCGAGGTAGAACGAGAACTCGGTGGCCGAGCGCTTGTCCGCCCCCATCAGCATCGCGCCGACGATGGTGGCGCCGGAGCGTGACACGCCGGGGATCATCGCGATGCACTGGAACAGGCCGATCTTGAAATCCATCGGCAGGGTGAAGTCGAAGACGTCGCGCTTCTTCACCTCGAGGTCGGTCTCGTCGAGGACGAGGAGGACGAGGCCGCCGGCCACCAGGGTGGCGCAGACGATCCACGGGTTGAACAGGTAGAACTTGATGGCTTTCGAGAACAGGCCGCCGATGATCGCCGCCGGCAGGAAGGCGAGGAGGATGCCGAGGACGAAGCGTCTCGCGTTCGGATCGCTCGGAAACGCCACGGCGATTCCGAGGAGGCGGCGGAAATAGACGGCCAGGATCGCCAGGATCGCGCCGAGCTGGATCAGCACCTCGAACGTGTTGTTGGGCGATTGGAAGCCGATGAAGTGGCCGACCAGGAGCTGGTGGCCGGTGGAGGAGACCGGAATGAACTCGGTGGCGCCTTCGACGACGGCGAGCACGACCGCCTTCACGATGCTCATGGCATCCATCATGTCTCGCCTCGGTTGTTGTGGGGTGGGAGCGCGGGGTCGCCGGACGGTGTCGGCGATCAGAGTTGACGAGCGGTTACCGGAACATGTCCAGCGTGTTAATGAGGCGGCAATGATCGGGCAATAAGTCTCGACTGGCGACCCTCACCCACCGGCGGTCTCGATACGGCGCGTCCCGCGGTTCCATCCCCTTCGAAACGGCCTCTATGGCGACGCTTCACCACTCCCCCTTCTGTCCGCATTCGCGCTTCATCCGTCTCGTGCTCAGCGAGATGGGCATGGAGCCCGCACTCGTGGAAGAGCGGGTCTGGGACCGGCGCGAGGCGTTCCTCCTCATCAATCCGGCCGGGACGACGCCGGTCCTGGTGGAGGAGACCGGGCTCGCGGTGCCGGGGGCCGGCATCATCGCCGAATATCTGGACGAGACCCGCGGCCTCGGCCTGTCCGGGCGCCGGCTGCTGCCGGAGGCCACCGCCGATCGCGTGGAGGTCCGCCGCCTGCTCGACTGGTTCCTGGTGAAGTTCGATGCCGAGGTGACCGGCTATCTCGTCACCGAGAAGATCTCGAAGCGCTTCATGACCAGCGCCAATGGCGGCGGTCCGCCGGACATGCATGCCATTCGTGCGGCGCGCACCAATGTGCGCTACCATATGAAGTATATCGGCTACCTGATGTCCCGCCGGAAATGGATCGCCGGCGACCATCTGACCTATGCGGATCTCGCGGCCGCGGCCCACCTCTCCTGCGTGGATTATCTCGGCGACGTGCCATGGGACGAGGACGAGACGGCGAGGGACTGGTACGCGCGGCTGAAATCGCGCCCCTCCTTCCGGACGCTGCTGGCGGACCGGGTTCCGGGCATGGCCCCGGCGGATCATTACGCGGACCTGGATTTCTGAACGCCCCTTCGGGCCAGTTCCGGGCAGAGGGCAAGCAGGCCGCCGGCCGCCGTGAGCAGCGCAAAATTCTCTCCGGCGTTGCCCTGAGGCAAGCGCTCGAGGCCCGCGCCCGGCATCTCGGCTTCGACGCGGTGCGGGTGACCACCCCCGATGCGGTGCCGGCCCTGCGCGAGCGGCTGCCGGCCTGGCTCGCCGCCGGGCATCACGGCGAGATGGAGTGGATGGGGGAGCGCGCGGACCAGCGCGCCGATCCGGCGGTTCTCTGGCCGGGCGTTCGCAGCATCGTGATGTTGGGCATGAACTACGGCCCCGAGGCCGATCCGCTTGCGCTGCTGGCGCTGAAGGATCGCGGCGCCATCGCAGCCTATGCCCAGCGCCGCGATTATCACGATGTGGTGAAGGGCAAGCTGAAGGAGCTCGGCGGCTACCTCTCCGCTAAGGGCGACGTGCGGGTGAAGGTCTTCGTCGATACCGCGCCGGTGATGGAGAAGCCGCTCGCCGCCGCGTCGGGCCTCGGCTGGCAGGGCAAGCACACGGTCCTGATCTCGCGCGAGCACGGCAACTGGCTCCTGCTCGGGGCGATCTATACCTCCGCCGATCTCGTGCCGGATTCAGCCGAGTCCGACCATTGCGGCTCCTGTCGGCGTTGCCTCGACATCTGCCCGACCGCCGCGTTCCCCGCCCCGTACCAGCTCGATGCGCGGCGCTGCATCTCCTACCTCACCATCGAGCACGAGGGGCCGATCGCGCCCGAATTCCGCGAGGCCATCGGCAACCGGGTCTTCGGTTGCGACGATTGCCTCGCCGTCTGCCCCTGGAACAAGTTCGCCGCCGCCGCCTCGGAGGCGCGCCTCGGCGCGCGGGCCGACCTCGCCGCGCCTCCCCTCGCCGAACTGGCGCGTCTCGACGATGCGGCCTTCCGGGCGCGGTTCGCCGGAACCCCGGTGAAGCGCACGGGGCGCGACCGCTTCCTGCGCAACGTCCTCATCGCGATCGGCAATTCCGGCGATCCGGCGCTCGCTCCAGAAGCTGAACGCTGTCTCTCCGATCCGTCGCCCCTGGTGCGCGGCATGGCCGTATGGGCGTCGAGCCGCCTCACCGACGCGGCGGCGATGCGCGGCCTTTTCAACAGACACGCCATCGGCGAAACCGATGCCGAGGTCGGCGCCGAATGGCGCGCGGCACTCGATCACGCGGGAAACACGTCGGCATGAACCTCTTCGTCTTCGGTCTGGGTTTCACGGCGCGCCGCTTCGTCGAACGCGCGGCGGGGCGGTTCGGCGAGATCCGCGCCACCGTCACCGACCCGGCCCGGCCGGGCGCTGGCCTCGACGGCGTCGCCCTGCGCGGCTTCGGCCCCGAGACGGACGACGCGCGGATCGCGGGCGACCTCGCCGATACGGACGTGCTGCTGGTCTCGGCACCGCCGTCCCGCGACGGCGACACGGTGCTGGCCCGCTACCGGGACGCCATCGCCGGCAGCCGGATCGGCTGGATCGGTTATCTCTCCACGATCGGGATCTACGGCGACCAGCAGGGTGCCTGGATCGACGAGACGACGCCGCCCAACCCCACGAGCGGGCGCTCGCATGGCCGCATCGCCGTGGAGAAGGCCTGGCTCGCCTTCGGGCAAGAGACCGGCAAGGCCGTGCAGGTGTTTCGGCTGTCCGGCATCTACGGGCCGGGCCGCAACCCCATCGTGAAGCTGCGCGAGGGCAAGTCGCAGCGCATCATCAAGCCGGGTCAGGTGTTCAACCGCATCCATGTGGACGACATCGCCACGACCCTGCTCGCCTCCATCGACAGGCCGAGGGCGCAGGCGGTCTACAACGTCACCGACGACGAGCCGACGCCGCCGCAAGTGGTGACCGAATACGCCGCCGGCCTCGCCAACCTGCCGCTGCCGCCCGAGATCGATTTCGAGACGGCGGATCTGAGCCCGATGGCGCGCAGCTTCTACGGCGAGAACAAGCGCGTGCGGAACCGCCTGATCCGCGAGGAGCTCGGCGTCGATCTCGCCTATCCGACCTACCGCGAGGGCCTGGCCGCGCTGGTCGCCGATGCCAGGGCGTGACGCTCGAGAACATATCCCATCGCGAGGACGACGCAGATTTCGGTCATTTCCCTCACAGGAGGGAGCCGAATGGCAGCGAAGCGTCTGTTGTCGCGATTGCGTCTTTGCTCGGGCATGGATGATCTACGGCGGAATGAATGATTTCAGTTTATTTTTAGTCGGCCCCCGACCGCAGGAATCCCCCTTGCGCGACCGGTTTTCGGATCGGGCTGTAAAAAAATTCGATGCGGGCTGCTAGGTTTCTTGCGAAGACTTTCTCTATCTGAGGAGGAAGAATTCATCTCGGCTCGAATTCACGCTGATCTATGGAATTGCGGTATTCATGTCTTGATTCATCGGAGCCGTGTGCGATCCGGCCATCGATCAATTTTGGCCCCATCCTCTGCATACTAACATCGGTTTATAATAAATGTGTCGTATAGGCAAAGTCACGTCTAGTACATCTATATCGGTAGATTTCTATATTGTTGTAGAAACTTGCCTTAAAATATGGTGCGACAATTTGAATGCAAGTCAAATGCGCTATTTCACGATCACATTGACTTCTCATTAAGGCGCTCTTCGCATAACGATGCTTGAAGCATGAGGGGCACCGGCTGATTCTGGCGGTTTTGCGCAAGTATCGCCATCGAATGGAAAGCGGGTCGTGGCGGCACACGGTTCATGGTCAGAGCGAAATTCGTTCACCCCGCAAGGGTGCGGGCGATTCTCACATCCGCCTCAGACTTGCATCCGCCTCGGACTTGCCGGTCGATGAGTGAAGCGATGACGTCGCCGCTGAAGATGGCCGCGTGGCTTCGAACGATGGTCTGGCGGCTGCGACCGTCCGCAACCGATGCCCGACCCGCCAGCGGGGATCTGCCGACGGACATGTCTCGCCGGACTCATTTCCCCGGCCGTGCCTTCCGCGGCGCGGATGCGGGACGGTCCGGCCTTCGCATCGTCCTGAAGGGCTGGTCGAGATCCGTGCGGGCCTTGCGCGCAAGCGAGGAGAGAAGGCGGCTGGGCGAGGAGCGTCTCGCGCTCGCGCTCGATAGCGGCGTAGAGGGGATCTGGGATTCGAACCTCGCCAACGGGACGATCTGGATGTCCGAACGCTGGCTGGCGCGGCTCGGTTACGCCGTCGATGCCATCGAGGCCCGCCAACCGATGGATCACATCGTCCATGCGGAGGATCGTGAGCGCCTGACCCTCGCCATGGCCGAGCATATCAGAGGCCTCACCTCCACCTGCGAGTGCGAGCATCGCGTGGTCTGCCGCGACGGCACGTCGTTCTGGGTCCTGACCCGCGGTCGCGTCGTGGAGCGTGACCGCACCGGCCGGGCCCTGCGCGCGGTCGGAACCCAGATCGACATCACCCATCGCCACGAAGCCGAGGCGCGGGCCGAATACCTGGCCCTGCATGACGACCTGACGGGCCTGCCGAACCGCCGCCTGCTTCGCCACCATCTCGACCGGGTCGTGATGCGCCCCCGCGAGGGCCGCTCCACCGTCGCGGTCCTCACCTGCGATCTCGATGGCTTCAAGGCGGTCAACGACACGCTGGGCCATAGCGGCGGCGACCGTCTCCTCCGCATCGTCGCGGACCGCCTGCTCCAGGCGGTGGGCGACGGCGGCACCGTGGCGCGGCTCGGGGGCGACGAATTCGCGCTCGTGCTCGAAGGGCTCGGCGGTCCGCACGAGGCCGATGCGATTGCCCAGCACGTGATCGCGGTTCTCGGCGCACCCATTGAGATCGACGGCATGGTGGTCGAGATCGGTGTCGGCATCGGCGCCGCGATGGTGCCGGAGGAGACCATCACCGCCGACGACCTGCTCCGGCGGGCGGATATCGCGCTCAACGAGGCCAAGACGACCGGGCGTGATACTTATCGGCTGTTCGAGCCCGCCTTGGCCGCGCGCCATTCCTCGCGGCACCTTCTCGCCTTCGACATGAAGGAGGCGATCCGGCGGGGCGACTTCTTCCTCGTCTATCAGCCGGTCATCGACCTCGTGACCGACAGGGTCACGAGCTTCGAGGCTTTGATGCGCTGGCATCACCCCGAGCGGGGGCTCATCTCGCCCGGCGAATTCATTCCGGTGGCCGAAGAGACGGGATTGATCGTGTCGCTCGGCGCCTGGGCCCTGGCGGAGGCGTGCCGCGAGGCGATGACGTGGCCGGACGAGATCCGCGTCGCCGTCAACGTCTCGACGGTGCAGTTCCAGCACGACCTCGAGCGCTCGGTGTCGAGTGCCCTCGACGGGGCGAGCCTGTCGACGGATCGGCTCAAACTCGAAGTGACCGAGAGCGCGCTGATGCGGGACCCGGAGGGCGTCGTGGCGACGTTGCACCGCCTGCGGGCACTGGGCGTCAAGATCGCCCTGGACGATTTCGGCACCGGATACTCGTCGCTGAGCTATCTCCGTCGGTTTCCCTTCGACAAGATCAAGATCGACCGCGCCTTCATCAAGGATATCGCGGAGCCGGACGCGGCGGCCATCGTCCGCGCGGTGGTCGGCCTCGGCGAGCGGCTCGGCATGGGGATCGTGGCCGAGGGCGTCGAGACGACCGAGCAGCTCGAACTCGTCAGGAGCGAGGGCTGCGACGAGGTGCAGGGGTTCCTATTCAGCCGGCCGCTCCCCGCCAACGAGGTCGCGGCCTATCTGAAATCCCGCCGCGTGAGCGCGGCGGCCTAAGCAGGCTTCGCAGAAGTGGCCCCCGGTTCTGCGATGTAAACCTGCTGAGGGGCTCAGGCCGCGCGCTTGTTCGCGGCCGGGCCGAAATGGCCGATATAGCGGGCGGCGATGGCCGAGACCGGCAGGACGACGAACACGTCCGTGGTGCCGAACTGGTGGTCGATCACCGCGCCGTCGCCGAAGGTGGCCCCCACCCGCAGGTAGCCCTTGATCAGTGGCGGCAGGGATTGGAGCGCCGCCTTCGGGTCCACCACCTCGCGCGGCAGCCTGTCCATGGCGACGTGACGCCCGGGCAGCGCCCTGGCGCACCAGGGCTCGGGGGCGCGGGCATGGTGGTGGAGGAAGCTGAGCGCCAGGGCGAGCCTGTCCGGGTCGGTCCCCTCCAGGCTGGCGCAGCCCAGCATCGCGTCGATGCGGTGGTGCTGGACATAGGCCCAGATCCCGGCCCAGAGCAGCTCCACCGTACGCTTGGTCCGGTAGGGTTTCAGCACGCAGGAGCGGCCGAGTTCGAGGAAGCGCTTGCCGGGATGCGCCGCCAGCAGCGGTGCGATGTCGTATTCGCCGGCGGTGTAGAAGCCGAAATTGCGGTCGGCCGCGTCCTGGCGCAGCAGGCGGTAGGTGCCGACTACCTTCGGCCTCGGGCGCCGGAAGGGTTTCGCCTCCGTCGCCGCATGGTCGATCACCAGCAGGTGGTCGCAGACCGTGTCGTAATCGTCGATGTCCCGCCGGGACAGCAGCGACATGCCGGAGGCCACCGCCGACATCTCCTGGTAGAATACCTGGTAGCGCAGGCGCTGGGCGCGGCGGATCTCGGAAACGGTGGTGGCGAGGCGGACTTCGAGATCGCCGATGCGTCCGAGGACCGGGTCGAGCCCCGGTGCGGCGAGGGGCTTCTTCAGGCGCGGCTTGAACCGGATCGGCGTCGCACCGGGGGGAACCAGCGCCCTGGCGCCGAAGCCGGGAAGGCCGGCAAATCCCGGAATGCCCGCGAAACCCGCATGCCCCGCCTCAAGGCGTTTCTGCTTGAACCGGGCGATGGGAGCATGGACATGCGCCTCCCAGCCATTGAGCCACGCCGTGGAGGCATCGCGTGCGAAGTTCGGGACCATCAGTCCATTCCGCTCTGTCGGACCCGCGAGGCCGGCTCCCGATGGAGCGCCGGAGCCTCATATCCGCGAGGTCACATCACCACGAAGCCCGAACGCTTTTATGACAGGCTTTTGCGTGAATCCAGAGACGGTTAGTGTCGCGCCGAAATGGTTCGCCGGCGACCCTTCCATGGGTAGCCGCCGAACCTTTCCCATTCTCCTCTTCTCCGGCTCAGGCACCGGGGAAGAGAGGCCAGCCGAACCGGTCTCAGACGAACTGGTTCAGGCCGGGGATCGAACCGACGATCGGCCCCATCACGTCCTCGCCGGCCTTCTCGCGGCCGAAGGCGAAGAGTTCGCGGCCGAGGGGCTGCATCTGCCCCATGGGCACGCCGGCCGCCATCAGCTTCTGGCCGAGGGCCAGCACGCCCCCGCCCATCATGCCGCCGAGCATGCCCATCAGGCCGCCGCCGCCCTCGCCCTCGTTCGCCTGGGCCGCCGCCGCATCCGCGCCGGGCATCGCCGCGAAGAGCTGGGCGACCTCGGTGGCCGGGCCTTCCTTCTGCAGGAAGGCGAGGATGTGGCCGATGGCCGTCTGGGCCGTCGCGGCGTCGAGCCCGGTCTTGGTGGTGACGCGGGCAATCAACTCTTCCATGTAACGATGCTCCAACGCATGAGTGTGCCTAGTCCATCTGGTCTGTCCGCGATGAAATCAAGCGCCGGGTGCGGTGCTGCTGGAAAATGCGTCCCCCGGGCGTCATAACTGCGGGGTCGCAGCGCTGGGCGCGACGCGAGGCGGTGGGATCAGGCGACCATGCAGAGCGACGGCACCCTCCTCGTTGGCAAAAGCGGCACCAAGCCGGAAGCCCTCACGCTCAGGCTCGCCAACCGCCACGGCCTCGTGGCCGGGGCCACCGGCACCGGCAAGACGGTGACGCTCCAGGTACTGGCCGAAGGGTTCTCCAATGCCGGCGTCCCGGTCTTCGCCGCCGACATCAAGGGCGACCTCTCGGGGCTGGCGGCGGCGGGCGAATCGAAACCGGTCTTCGTCAAGCGCGCGGAGGAACTCGGGATCACGTACGAGCCCGACCGTTTCCCCACCGTCTTCTGGGACCTGTTCGGGGCGCAAGGGCACCCCATCCGCTGCACGGTGATCGAGATGGGGCCGCTGCTGCTGGCCCGGCTGCTCGAACTCAACGACACGCAGGAAGGCGTGCTCAACATCGCCTTCCGCGTCGCGGACGACAACCAATGGCCGGTCCTCGACCTGAAGGACCTGCGCGCGCTGCTGCTCTATTGCACCGAGAACCTCAAGGAGATCTCGGGCAAATACGGCAACGTCTCGGCCGCCTCCGTCGGGGCGATCCAGCGGCAATTGCTGATGCTGGAGAACCAGGGCGCCGACCAGTTCTTCGGCGAGCCGGCGCTCGACCTCAACGATTTCATGAAGCGGGACCGCGACGGGCGCGGCATCATAAACATCCTGGCCGCCGACAAGCTGATGCAGCGGCCGCGCCTCTACGCCTCGTTCCTGCTCTGGATGCTGTCGGAACTGTTCGAGCAGCTGCCGGAGGTGGGCGACCTCGACAAGCCCAAGCTGGTCTTCTTCTTCGATGAGGCGCATCTCCTGTTCGACGATGCGCCCAAGGCCCTCCTCGATGCCGTGGAGCAGGTGGTCCGCCTGATCCGCTCCAAGGGTGTCGGCGTCTATTTCGTGACCCAGAACCCCCTCGACCTGCCGGAATCGGTGCTCGGCCAGCTCGGCAACCGGGTCCAGCACGCTTTGCGCGCCTTTACGCCGCGCGACCAGCGGGCGGTGAAAGCCGCCGCCGACACGTTCCGGCAGAATCCCGGTTTCGACGTCGCCTCCGCCATCACCGAACTCGCCGTCGGCGAGGCCCTGGTGAGTTTCCTCGAGGCCAAGGGCACGCCCTCGATGGTGGAGCGCGCCCTCATCGCTCCGCCGCAGGGCCGGGTCGGGCCGCTGAGCCCAGCCGAGCGCGCGGAGTTGATCGCGAAAAGCCCGCTGCGCGGCAAATACGACGAGGCGGTGGACAATGAGAGCGCCTACGAGATCCTCGCCGCTCGCAAGGGGCTGGATTCCGCTCCTGCCGAGGCGGCGCAGCAATCGGAAGGCGGCCTGAGCGGCATGCTCGGCAATCTCCTCGGCGGAGTCCTCGGCTCCAAACCCGCCGCGAAGGGAGGCCGACGCCCGCCGCAGGGCCTCGCCGAACAGGTCATCGGCAACGCCGCTCGCTCCATGGCGCGGACGGTGGGAACGCAGGTGGGCAACGCGATCCTGCGGAACGTGCTGGGCGGGTTGATGAAGCGGTGATCATTCGGAAAGAGCGGCTCGTTATCCGATGGCCTTGTCGTTGAAGGAAGCACTCGCACGACGGGGCGTACCAAAGGTCGCATCCAGCGCCCGTTTCGGTACCCCCATTCGTCTGCGGCTGCGCATGAACGCTGAGATCGACCGGCCGGTCGACGTGGCGCGCCTCCTGGTCTCGCAGGGCGTGTCCCTCAAGCGGGCACATGCGTTCCTTCAGCGGATCGCCGCGGGCGATACGGTCGCCGCTCAAATGTGGAGCGAGGATTCCGGCGCTCTCGTGGCCCGGTTCTCGGACCTTGGAATCGAGGCCGTCGAGTTGAGAATTCCGGACGTCAGTCCCAAGGAGATCCGGACGCGGATGAACCTGTCCCAGGCGGATTTCGCGACGGCATTCGGATTCGAGCTCGATACGGTGCAGAACTGGGACCAGGGCCGCAACCGGCCCGACGCCTCCGCACGCATCCTGCTCGCCATCATCGCGCGCCATCCCTCCATCGTGGAAGCCGTGCTCGCGGAACGGGACGACATCGGATTCAAGCCGGGGTGAGCGGCGCTCCGGCATCGTTGCATTGACAAATCACCCCCTCCACGCTTATCCACCGACGCTCGCGCGGCTTCCTCGACGAAGTCCGCGCGTTTCGCGTTCGCAGCATCGCTCGATCGGTGTCGCGGATGACCTGAACAAGAAGACGGTCCAGGCTCGCTAGGCTGGAGGCCGGCAGAGAACACGAAGAGAGAACGATGTTCGCAGTCATCAAGACGGGCGGCAAGCAGTATCGCGTTGCCGCCAACGACACCATCACGATCGCCACCGTCGAGGGCGAACCCGGCTCCGCCGTGACCTTCGGCGAAGTCCTGCTGTTCACGGACGGCGCGGGCGCCACCCAGGTCGGCGCTCCGCTCCTGTCGGGCATCAGCGTCGCCGGCGAGATCGTCAGCCACGGCCGCGACGCCAAGGTCATCGCCTTCAAGAAGCGCCGCCGTCAGAACTCGCGCCGCAAGCGCGGTCATCGCCAGCACCACACCGTGGTGCGCATCACCGGCATCAGCGCCTGACGTTCTGATCGAGACATTTCGGAGTTTAAGCCACCATGGCCCATAAAAAAGCAGGCGGTTCGTCCCGCAACGGCCGCGATTCGGCCGGCCAGCGCCTCGGCGTGAAGAAGTTCGGTGCCGAAGCCGTCATCGCCGGCAACATCATCGTCCGTCAGCGCGGCACCAAGTTCCACCCCGGCGTCAATGTCGGCATCGGCACGGACCACACCCTCTTCGCCAAGGCGGATGGCCGCGTGCTGTTCCTGACGAAGCGCGGCCGCGCCTTCGTCACCGTCGTGCCGCATCAGGAAGCCGCGGAGTAATCCACGGTCTCCCACGGCGGAGCGGCGTGCCTTCCTAGGCAGGCCGCGCGACGATCGTCCGACAGCGAAGGGAGGATGGCGCGCCATCCTCCCTTTCGTCGTCTCGACGATCGGTCCCGCCCGGAGGTGTGGCGTTCGGGAGCGGACCCGCGATGACGAAGGGTAGTCTCGGTCTCGCGGGGCTCGCCGTGGTCGGTTCGGTCGTCCTCGCCCTCTTCGTTCTGGGTGAGGGGCGCGAACCGCCCGCACCCTCTGTCGCGGAGGTGCCCCGACCGGTGCCAGGGCCGTCGCGCAAGAGTCCGACGCTCTATTGCGAATTCTACAATTTCGTCGGGCGAAGCCCCAAGGTCGGCTTCGCCTTCGCGATCTCCGACCAGGACGAGCGGCCGGTCTTCGCCCAGGTGAGCCAGTTCGAGATGGACGGTAGCCGGGCCGATTTCGGTGAGGGCGTGCCGCGCCCGATCTGGGCTTTCGACGATGCGCAGGTGCCGGCGACGCTCACGTCTCCGGATGGCGCCATCGTCATCAATCTCTACGCCTACGACCGGACGAAGTCGGGTGGGGCGTGGTTCGAGGCGGGCCTGCGCAGCGTGCAGTACCTGAACCTCGACGGGAAGTGCCGTCAGGGCGCAGCCTGAACCCGAACCCGCATGTGATTCGCGTAAGGTCCGGCCCCAGATGGGGGGCAGGGCACAAGCGAACCCAAGACAGAGACGAGAACACCCGTGAAATTCCTCGACGAAGCCAAGGTCTATGTCCGCTCCGGTGACGGCGGCGCCGGCTGCGTCGCGTTCCGGCGCGAGAAGTTCATCGAGTTCGGCGGCCCCAACGGCGGCGATGGCGGCCGTGGCGGCGATGTCTGGGTCGAGTGCGTCGACGGCCTCAACACGCTGATCGACTATCGCTACCAGCAGCATTTCAAGGCCAAGAAGGGCGAGCACGGCATGGGCTCGAACCGCCACGGCGCCAATGGGGCGGATGTGGTGCTGAAGGTGCCCGCCGGAACCGAGATCATCGCCGAGGATGGCGAGACCCTGATCGCCGACATGACCCATATCGGGCAGCGCGTGCGCCTGGCCAAGGGCGGCAATGGCGGCTTCGGCAACGCCTATTTCACCACCTCGACGAACCGCGCCCCCAAACACGCCAATCCGGGCCTCGAAGGCCATGAGCAGTGGATCTGGCTGCGCCTGAAACTCATCGCCGATGCCGGCCTCGTCGGCCTGCCCAATGCCGGCAAGTCGACCTTCCTCGCAACCGTGACGGCGGCCAGGCCCAAGATCGCCGATTATCCCTTCACCACCCTGCATCCGGGTCTCGGCGTGGTCCGCTCGGACGAGCGTGAATTCGTGCTCGCCGACATTCCCGGCCTGATCGAGGGCGCGCATGACGGCGTCGGCCTCGGCGACAAGTTCCTCGCCCATGTGGAACGCTGCCGTGTGCTGCTCCACCTCGTGGAGGCCACGAGCGAGCATGCCGGCAAGACCTACAAGCTCGTCCGCAAGGAACTCGAAGCCTATGGCAACGGGCTCGCCGACAAGCACGAGATCGTCGCCCTGTCGAAGTCCGATGCCGTCGATCCCGACACTCTGAAAGAGCAGGTCGCGCGCCTGAAGCGGGCCTCCAAGGCGAAGCCGCTGATCCTCTCCTCGGCCACCGGCCTCGGTGTGCAGGACGCCCTCCGCGCGATCACCCGGGAGATGATGGAAGCCAAGGCCGCCGAGGCCGAGGCACGGCCGGCGGAGGCTTGGCAGCCATAAACGAGCGTTTTGTCTGCCGCGCGACTCGCGATAGAGTGCTTCGATGTCTATCGAAGTCCTTTATCTGCTGAGGAAAGACGATCCGGGAGCCGCGCTCCGGGATTTGGACGACGTGACCCTGCTTGCGGATGTGACGACCGATGACGGTGCGACGATTCCAGTCGGCACGGCAGGGACGATTGTCGGCGTCTGGCGTGACGGCGAAGCGTTTGAAGTCGAGTTCGCGCTCCCCGAGGGAGCAGTGGCGACGGTGCATGCCGGGGCGTTGACCCGCACGCGGCGTAGCGCCTCTTGAGCCGAGATCTACCTTCGATCCGTGGTCTGACGATCAGCGAGGACAAGGTGACTCGCTACTGTCTCAATATCGATCATCCGCGCGGCGGCCCGAAGGCGAGATTTCTGTTCCGCTTCGGTTTCGAGGCTGGCGAGCCGCGTGTCCTGCAGGATTCGCTCGCCGATCACCTTCTGCTCGCTCCAGACGCATGGACGATCTCGACTGCGCAAGGCGACACCAAGATCGTGTGCGAGGGGCCGATCACTTCACCGGATGGGCGCCACCCCATGATCCGAACCGTCTGGATGCTGGAGGATGGATTCGCCGCTTTCGTTACCCTCATTCCTCTCTCGCGCGGAAAGCCGAGTCCGATAACGTGAGGCGACGGGTCGGTATCGCCCCGACCCATGCGCTGCCGCTGCTGTTCAAGGGTGAGGACTTCGTTCACACGGATATCGCGTTCGCCTACACCCCCGTGCCATGACCTCTTCTGCCCAAACCGCCTTGTCCCAGATCCCCGTCCTTCAGGATTTTCGCCGCGTCGTCATCAAGGTCGGCTCGGCGCTTCTCGTCGACCGCGCGCGCGGTCGCCTGCGCCATGCCTGGCTCGCGGCTCTCGCCGAGGACATCGCCGATCTGCATGCGCGGGGCGTGGATGTCCTCGTGGTTTCTTCGGGCGCCATCGCTCTGGGGCGGACGGTGCTTGGCTACGCGCCCGGCACGCTCCGGCTGGAGGAGAGCCAGGCCGCCGCCGCCGTGGGGCAGATCGCGCTCGCGCGCTACTGGGCCGAGGCGCTCGGCCATCACGGCATCGCCGCCGGCCAGATCCTGGTGACGCCGCAGGACACCGAGGAGCGCCGCCGCTACCTCAATGCCCGCGCCACGGTGCTGAAGCTCCTCGAAGTCCGGGCCGTGCCGGTGGTCAACGAGAACGATACGGTCGCCACCAGCGAGATCCGCTACGGCGACAACGACCGTCTCGCCGCCCGCGTCGCCACCATGATCGGGGCCGACGTCCTGGTGCTGTTCTCCGATATCGACGGGCTCTACACGGCCCCCCCCGCCACCGACCCGGAGGCGCGGCACCTGCCCCTCGTCGAGCGCATCACGCCCGAGATCGAGGCCATGGCGGGCGGGCCGGCCTCGGAATTGTCCCGCGGCGGTATGCGCACCAAGGTCGAGGCGGGCAAGATCGCCGCCAGCGGCGGCACCCACATGGTCATCGCCGACGGACGCGAGAAGAACCCCCTTCGCACCATCCTGCAGGGCGGGCGATGCACCTGGTTCCTGTCCGGCTCGAACCCCGTCGCCGCCCGCAAGGCCTGGATCGCCGGGTCATTGGAGCCGCGCGGCGTCCTCGTGGTCGATGCCGGGGCGGCCCGTGCCTTGCAAGGCGGCGCGAGCCTTCTGCCGGTCGGCGTCACCGGATTGTCGGGCAGCTTCGGGCGCGGGGACGCGGTGATCATCCGGGACGTGCAGGGACGCACCCTGGGGCGTGGCCTCGTGGCCTATGACAGTGCACAGGCTGCGCAGATCATCGGTCGCCCGAGTCGGGAGATCGCGGAATTGCTTACTCATCCCGGTCGTTCTGAAATGGTGCATCGCGATGACCTCGCAATGGTCGGGGAATAGGCTCGAATATTGAGCAATGTGCTTGTTTTGCTGCCTTAACGCGTGGCATGAGGGCACAGTCAACATGCCGCCATCGCCTTGAACGGTGAGCTGCGAGGAAACAGACCGTGCCCGTTCTGAATCTGAGATCCGATTTCGCCGCCGCTCCCGATCTTACCGAGCAGATGCAGGAGATCGGCCACCGGGCCCGTGCGGCCGCCCGCAAGATCGCCCAGGCTTCGGCTCAGGCGAAGGACGTCGCCCTTCGCCAGGTGGCCGATTGCCTGAGGGCGAGCCGGGACGCGATCCTCGCCGAGAACGCCCGCGATGTCGCCGCCGCCACGACGAGCGGCCAGACCCAGGCGCTGATCGACCGCCTCACCCTCGACGAAGGCCGTCTCGCCGCCATGGCCGACGCGGTGGCCAAGATCGGCGCGCTGCCCGATCCCGTCGGTCGCCAACTCGCGGCGTTCGAGCGCCCGAACGGGCTGCTGATCGAGCGGATCGCCGTGCCGCTCGGCGTCGTCGGCGTCATCTTCGAGAGCCGCCCCAACGTCACCGCCGATGCGGGTGCCCTCTGCCTCAAGGCCGGCAACGCCGCGATCCTTCGCGCCGGGTCGGACAGCCACCGCACCGCCATGGCCATCGCGCGTGCCATGCGCGAGGGGCTGGAAGCCGCCGGCCTGCCCGCGGATGCGGTGCAGATCGTCCCCACCCGCGACCGCGCGGCGGTGGGCGCCATGCTGTCGGGCCTCGATGGCTGCATCGACGTCATCGTGCCCCGGGGCGGGCGCGGCCTCGTGGAGCGGGTCCAGGCCGAGGCCAAGGTGCCGGTCTTCGCCCATCTCGACGGCATCTGCCACGTCTACGTGGCCGCCGGCGCGGATCTCGACATGGCGCGCACGCTGGTGACCAACAGCAAGATGCGCCGCACCGGCATCTGCGGCGCCGCCGAGACCCTGCTCGTCGATGCCGCCGTGGCGGAGACCCACCTCGCCCCCCTGGTCACGGCACTGATCGAGGCCGGCTGCAGCGTCCGCGGCGATGCGGCGACGCAGGCGGTGGATGCACGGGTCACCGCCGCCACCGAGATCGACTGGCGCACCGAGTATCTCGACGCCATCATCGCCGTGAAGGTGGTGGACGGGCTCGACGCCGCGATCGCCCATATCGAGGCCAACGGCTCGCACCATACCGACGCCATCGTCACGGCCGACGCCGCCGAGGCGGCGCGCTTCCTGGCGGAGGTCGATTCGGCCATCGTCACCCACAACGCCTCGACGCAATTCGCCGATGGCGGCGAGTTCGGGTTCGGCGCCGAGATCGGCATCGCCACCGGGCGCATGCATGCGCGCGGTCCCGTGGGCGTGGAGCAGCTGACGACCTTCAAGTACCGGGTCCACGGCCGTGGGCAGACTCGTCCCTGATGCGGATGGCCGGCATTCTCCATGCGGCTTGATGCGGCCGGGCTCGCCCGGCTGCCTCCCGCCGCGCCCGGCCTGCGGATCGGGCTCTATGGCGGGTCGTTCAACCCGGCCCATCTCGGCCACCGGCATGTGAGCCTGGT
Organism: Methylobacterium sp. CM6241; assembly: GCF_054817845.1. Taxonomy (NCBI): domain Bacteria; kingdom Pseudomonadati; phylum Pseudomonadota; class Alphaproteobacteria; order Hyphomicrobiales; family Methylobacteriaceae; genus Methylobacterium; species Methylobacterium sp. CM6241. Next base: position 608,097 of record NZ_CM139246.1, on the reverse strand, counting down.
GGCGTTGAAGCGGCTCGCCCTCGACCGGGTGTGGTGGATGATTACGCCGGGCAATCCGCTGAAGGACCGCTCGGCGCTCGCCCCCCTCGATCGCCGGATCGCCATCGCCGAGGCCGTGGCAAACCATCCGCGCATCGCCATCACCGATTTCGAGACGCGGATCGGGGCCCGTTACACGCGCCAGAGCCTGGATTATCTCCGGGCCAGGCATCCAGGCGTCCGCTTCGTCTGGATCATGGGCGCCGACTCTCTCGCGGCATTTCACCGCTGGCGCGATTTTCGTGCTATCGCCGCCATGATGCCGATCGCGATCATCGATAGGCCCGGTTTCACCCTGACGGCGACGAGTGCCCGAGGGGCGCAGGCCATGGGCCGGTGGCGCATCGACGAATCGGATGCGGGCCTCCTCGCCGATCTCGAACCCCCGGCCTGGGTGTTTCTCCACGGCCCGCGCTCGACCTTGTCGTCCACCGCCCTGAGGGCGGGACGGTGACGAGCGCGTCGCGACTCTTGAAAACGGAGAGTGATCGTTCCACTCTCTCCAGACTATAGATTGTTCAGATACAATGACCGCCGTCACTTCGGGAATCGAGACACTGACCGATTCGCACCATTCTGGAACCACAGGTTCCGACCACGCCGCCGATCAGAGGATCGGTGATCTGAAGACGCTCGCGCTCGATTGTCTCGAAGACATGAAGGCCGAGGAGACCATCGAGATCGATCTCGCCGGTCGGACCTCGCTGGCCGACACGATGATCATCACCTCCGGCCGCTCGCAGCGCCATGTCAGCGCCATCGCCGACCGCATCCTGCAGGAAATGAAGAGCAAGGGCTTCGGTACGGCCCGGGTCGAAGGCATGCCCGCCTGCGACTGGGTTCTGATCGATACCGGCGACATCATCGTCCATATCTTCCGGCCGGAAGTCCGCGGCTTCTACAATCTCGAGAAGATGTGGGGCGCGGACCGTCCGACCACCGACCTGCTGGCCGGCTGAGCATCGGATCGATGGCGCGGGGCGCCTGACGCGTGCGTCTGCTCGTCACGGCGGTCGGCCGCCTCAAACCCGGACCGGAACGGGACCTCGCATCCCGCTATCGCGAACGTGCGGTCCAGCTCGGTCGCGGGTTAGGTCTCACCGCTTGCGACGTCGTCGAGATCCCCGAGAGCCGCGCCCGGCGTGCCGTCGACCGCAGCGTGGAGGAGGGGGCAGCGATCCTGTCCCATGCCCCGGCCTCCTCGAGCGTGCTGCTGGTCTATGACGAGCGCGGGCGCTCGGACTGGACCAGCGAACGCATCGCCGAGCGGATCGCGTCCTGGCGCGACGCGGCCACGGCGACGCTGGTCGTCGCCATCGGCGGCGCCGACGGGCTCGCGCCGGCGGTGCGCGCGCGCGCCGACCTCTCCCTCGCCTTCGGGGCGGCCACCCTGCCTCACGGCCTTGTGCGCGTGCTGGCGCTGGAGCAGGTGTACAGAACGCTGACGATCCTGGCAGGGCATCCCTATCATCGGGGCGACATCGACGCATGAGGGGCGGACACGCGCGGCGCGGGCCTGACGGCGGAGCGATCCGTATCGCTGCCTATGCGGCGATGGCGGTGCTGACGCTCGGTCCGGCCTACGCACAGGACGCTCCAAAGCAGCAGGACGCACCGAAACCGCAGGATGCTTCTGCCGACGCGATCCAGCGCGCCATCGACGAGAAAGCCCGCCGCGCCGAGAACCTGAAGCGGATCGAGGAGCAGCTCGCCGCCTCCACCGGTGCGCGGGCGAAGCTCGAAGCGGAGGTCGCCTCGGTCGCCGGAGACCGGGCCAAGCTGAATGCGGCCCTCCTCGACGCCGCCCGTCAGGCGCAGGCGACGGAGGGCAGGATGAGCCGGCTGGAGGAGCGCCTGAAGACGCTCACCGCCAGCGAAGCCGGCATCCGCCGCTCCCTCGAAGCCAGACGGGGCGTCATCGCCGAGATCCTCGCCGCCCTGCAGCGCATGGGACGGAGGCCGCCCCCGGCGGTCCTGGTCCAGCCGGAGGACGTGCTCGCCGTCATCCGCACCTCGATGCTGCTCGGCGCGGTGGTGCCCGAACTGCGTGGCGAGGCCGAGACCCTGGCCGCCGACCTGACCGAGATGGTGCGGCTGAAGGGGCTCATCGCCGCCGATCGCGAGGGTCTGCAGAACGACCTCGCCGGCTGGGCCAGGGAGCAGCAGCGGCTCAACGCCCTGATCACGGCGCGCCGCACCCGGCTCGCCGAAGTCGAGAGTGGTCTCGTCACCGAGCGCGCGCGCACGGCCGAGCTCGGTGTCCAGGCGAAAAGCCTGAAGGAACTCCTCGACCGGATGGAGAACGAGGTCGCCTCGGCCCGCCGGGCGGCGGAGGAGGCCCGCGCCGCCGAGACGAAGGAAGCGCGGGCGACCCAGGAGCGGTTCGCGGCGGCCGGCACGCGCGATCCCGCGCGGCTCGCCCCCAAGATCCGCTTCGTGGACACACGCGGCGACGTGCCGAGGCCGGTGAGCGGCACGACGCTGCGCAGCTTCAACCAGCCCGACGGCAATGGCGGAACGACCCGCGGCATATCGCTCGCGACCCGCCCGAAGGCGGTGGTTTCCTCTCCATCCGATGGGTGGGTGTCGTTCGCCGGGCAGTTCCGCTCGTATGGACGACTCTTGATCATCAATGCCGGCGATGGCTACTATCTGCTGCTGGCCGGTATGGATCAGATCAACGTCGAGGTCGGACAGTTCGTGCTTGCGGGGGAACCGGTGGCAGCTATGGGTGAGGGCGGCCAGGGCGCCACACCGGGCGACCGCGACAGACCGGTCTTGTACGTCGAGTTCAGGAAAGACGGCGGCTCCATCGATCCGGAGCCTTGGTGGGCGAAGAGCCCCAGCGAGAAGGTTCGCGGATAATGCGCAAGATTTCCCTAGTCCTGGCCGGCGCGTTCCTTGGCGTCGGTTCCTCACTCCTCGCCACCCAGACGCATCTGCTCTCCGGGACCAGCGCGGTGGCGGCTTCCGCCGAGACCTACCGCCAGCTCAGCCTGTTCGGTGACGTGTTCGAGAAGGTGCGGACCGACTATGTCGAGAAGCCCGACGAGGCCAAGCTGATCGAGGCGGCCGTCAACGGCATGCTCACCTCCCTGGACCCGCATTCGAGCTACATGGACTCGAAGAGCTTCCGTGACATGCAGGTGCAGACCAAGGGTGAGTTCGGCGGCCTCGGCATCGAGGTCACGATGGAGGACGGCCTGATCAAGGTGGTCAGCCCCATCGACGACACCCCCGCCTCCAAGGCCGGCATCCTCACCAACGACATCATCACGCAGATCGACGAGGACCAGGTCCAGGGTCTCACCCTGAACCAGGCCGTCGACAAGATGCGCGGCCCGGTGAACTCGCCGGTGAAGCTCAAGATCTCCCGCAAGGAATCCAAGGATCCGATCGACGTCGTGCTCAACCGCGACGTCATCAAGATCAAGCCGGTGCGCTCGCGCGCCGAGGGCGGCGATGTCGGCTACATCCGCCTGACGCAATTCACCGAGCAGACCTATGACGGCCTGCGCAACGCCATCGACAAGCTCTCCGGGGAAGTGGGCCAGGACAAGCTGAAGGGCTACGTCCTCGACCTGCGCAACAATCCGGGCGGCCTCCTCGACCAGGCCGTGTCGGTCTCCGACGCGTTCCTAGACCGGGGCGAGATCGTCTCCACCCGTGGCCGCAACCCAGACGAGACCCAGCGCTTCTCGGCCAAGTCCGGCGACCTCACCAAGGGCAAGCCCATCGTCGTCCTGGTGAATGGCGGCTCCGCCTCGGCCTCCGAGATCGTGGCCGGCGCCCTGCAGGATCACAAGCGCGCCACCGTGCTCGGCACGCGCTCCTTCGGCAAGGGCTCGGTCCAGTCGATCATTCCGCTCGGCGGCAGCGGCGCGCTGCGCCTCACAACGGCGCGCTACTACACGCCGTCGGGTCGCTCGATCCAGGCCAAGGGCATCGAGCCGGACCAGGAGGTCCTGCAGGAGATCCCGGACGAGCTGAAGGGCAAGGACGAGACCAAGGGCGAGGCCGGCCTGAAGGGGCACCTGAAGCAGAAGGATGTCGAGGAGCGCGGTGGTTCCTCGGCTTACGTCCCGCCGGATCCGGCCAAGGACAAGCAGCTGATCGCGGCCGTGGACTTCATCCGGGGTATCCAGAAGGGCGCGGCCAACACGCCGAAGGCCGCCGTTCCGAACTGAAGATCACGGCTCCATCCTGAAACGCCGCCGGCGTCGCGGGATTTAAAGAAACGTTAACCAGCGCGGCCCGCAATGTCGGTCAGACCGACTCGGCGGGCCGCTTCGTTTCTCACACGATAAGCCCGCCTCGGTCGTTCGCGAGCCCTCAGGGAAACGGCTGACCGTGGCCACCGACGACATCCTGACCCGTCCGCTGGGAACCAAGAGTGCTGCGGCGTCCCGCACGCTCGGCCAGCGGCTGCGCGGTCTCTCGATGCCCCGGATGAGCCCGCCGACCTTGGTCGCCCTCGCGGCGGCCGGCCTCGCCATCGGAATCACGATCCTCGCCGTGACCGGTGATCCCCAGGGCGGCGAGCCCGCCGCCTTCGCGGCGATCACCCTGCGCGAACCGGCGGCCCCTGCTCCCGTGGCGAAGGCCCCCGAGCCTCCGCCCGCGTCGTCAGCGCCGCGTTCGGCCGGCGAGGTCGAGACTGCCTCGGGCGTCCGTGTGGTGCGGCCGGCCGGTGCCGCCGCCACCGATGCGGTGATCATCCGCGTGCCCGACAGCGAGCCCGTGCGCCTGGCCGCCCCTGATCCTCGCCTGCTGGAGCGGGGCCGTCATGGCAGCGTGCCGAAGATCGGCGACGGCCGCCGCCGGCCCCTCGACGTCTATGCCCGCCCCGATCCCGATGCGGGCGCGCCGGGCGCGCGCATCGCCATTCTCGTCACGGGCCTCGGCGTCGGGCAGGCCGCGACGGCGGGCGCCATCACCAAGCTGCCGCCGGCGATCAGCCTCGCCTTCTCACCCTATGGCGGCGATCTCGAACGCAGCGTCGCCCGCGCCCGTGATTTCGGCCATGAGATCCTGGTCCAGGCGCCGATGGAGCCGTTCGATTATCCCGACAGCGATCCCGGCCCGCAGACCATGCTGACGAGTTCGCGACCGCCGGAAAATCTGGACCGGCTGTCCTGGGTCATGAGCCGGTTCGGGGGCTATGTCGGTCTCGTGAACTTCATGGGAGCCAAGCTCGAAGGCGATGCCGCCGCGTTCGAACCGGTGCTGCGCGAGATCGGCGCCAGGGGGCTCGGCTTCGTGGATGACGGCGCGTCGTCGCGCTCGCTGGCGACGTCTCTCGGCGGCAAGCTCAAGATCCCCGTCGCCCGCGCCGAGATCGTCCTCGATGCCTTGCCGCAGGCGGATGCGATCGACCGCGAACTCGCCCGGCTGGAGGCCCAGGCCAAGGCGACCGGGTTCGCGCTGGCCTCGGCGGGCGCCATGCCGATGACGATCGAGCGGATCGCCCGCTGGGCGAGTGACCTCGAAGCCCGCGGCGTTCGCCTCGTCCCCGTCAGCACCGCCCTGCGGGGAGCGCCACCCGCGCGGCTGTCGAGCGCGGGACCGTGAGAGGGGCGGCGGCTGAGTCCTTCGGCTGAGCTGATCGACCACGTGCGGTCCGGGCGTGAGCATCCCCTCGCCCCGCCTGCGGGGAGAGGGGAACCCGCTTATCCGTAGGGTTAGCGCTGCGCCAGGGTCTCGATGATGGCCGGCGGGGCGGGGGGCGGCATCTGTCCGGTGAGGGAGGCCGAGAGCATCGTCGGCAGGGTCTGATCGTAGCGCATGACGAGGGCGGCGAAGCGCGACGGCTCGGTCTCGTAGGCCGGCTTGAACCCGCGCACCCGCATGAGCGCGGGAACCGAAGCCGCCACCATCCAGCGCGACCAGACCGCCTCGGCGACGAGGACCGGGCGGCGCTGGGCCGGAATCACGATCACGTCCTGGCCGGCATAGGCGAGGGCCTCGGGCCGGCTGACATCGCCGAGCGAGACGCCCTTGGCGGAGAGGGCGGCCCAGAAGGGATGCTGTGCACCGTCCGAATAGGTGGTGCGCACGGCAGCGCTCCCATCCTCCACCAAGCTTGCGATGCGGGCCTCCTCCTGCACCCGGCGCGCCGTCACCAGCGATTCCAGGGCGGGGTCCTTATAGGGAAGGAAGGCGTAGCGGCCGGCGGTGACGGTGACGTTCGGCTCCTCGCCCGTCGCCTCGAACCGGTCCGAGCCTTCCTTGAGCTGGCGCCAGAAGGCGATGTTCGGGTCCGTCCGGTAGCGGGCCATGTTCGCCGCGCTCATCCGGAACGGGTAGGACTGGAACTGGAACGCCGCCTGTCCGCCGGCGAAGGCGTCGCGGGCGATGGCGTAGATCTCGCCGACCACCTGGTCGGTCATGGCGAAACACCCCATCGACGAGCAGACGCCGTGGACCATCACGGCCGAACCGGTGAAGCCGTGCGCGCGGTCATAGGCGTTGGGGTAGCCGACATCGAAGGAGAGGTAGTAGCTCGAATTCGGGTTCATCTGGCGCGGGGGCACCGAGTAGAACCCTTCCGGCGTCTGGCGGTCGCCGGTCTTGCGCTTGGGGCCGAGCTGGCCCGACCAGCGGCAGATCGGGAAGGTCTTGATATGGACGAAGCGCCCACTGGCGGCTTTCTTCCAGACCTCGATCTCGGATTCTTTCTTGTAGGCTCTGAACAGGACCGGCGCCGAGGCGCTGGTGCCCTTCTGGCTCATCAGCGCGAGGGTCGCCGCCGGGATCGGAGCCGTGGCCTTGGCCGATTGCGCCCGTGCGATGCCCGGCGCGGCGAGCCCCAGAGCCAGCAGGAGAAGCCAGGCGACGGCGCGGCGCTGTACGACTGGCGAGGGTAGAACGACCATGCCCGGCCCTGGAGAGGGATGCGCCGACCGACCGCCGACACCGTGCAACAGGGTGCACGAAGCCTTGCTTATCCCATCCCAATGGGGCGGCAATAGGGGAAGCGCCGCGGCCTTTCTTCTTTGGTCGACCGACGATCACCGACGCCGGCCGAAATGCGGAGGTTCGGCGGGTCGAGGGACGCTCTGTCGCGAAGATCACATCGGAGGGAGATATCGTCGGCCTTGCATTCGTGGGTTGTCACCCCATGCCGGCAATGGAGCATCGAGATGCTGCGACCCATCAATCCGCCCGGTCCCTCGATTCCCGGCATCTCGCAGGCAATGCTGGTTTCGGAGGGCCGATTGCTCATTCTCTCGGGCCATGTCCCCTTCGATGGCGCCGGCGAAGTGGTCAGCGGGGATCTGGCGACTCAGCTCGATCGGGTGTTCCGGAATATGCAGGCGACGCTCCATGCGGCGGGTGCCGATTTCAGCGCCGTCGCGCGTCTCACGATCTATGTCCGGGACTATGATCCAAGCCAGCTCCCAATCATCCGGGCGGTGCGCGATCGCTGGATCGACGCCGAATGCCCACCGGCCAGCGCATTGATCGGCGTTGCGGCGCTGGCATTCCCCGACATGTTGGTCGAGGTGGATGCGATGGCGTTCCTGCCCGCCTAGCCTCGCCGCCGTTGAGCGGCAGCGGCGTGGCGAAGCGGACCGGAGGGGACAGCGGCCGGCAATGTCGGACGGGCCACCGGCGACCAGGGGGGGCATGTCATGGCCCCGTCAGGCGGCCATCACCGTGTTGCGCTCCACATGCAGCACCGCGCCGAAGGGATCGTTCGCGTCGAGCGTATCGGTACTCGGCAGGCAGACGATGAGGCCGCGGCCGGCTCGCGCCGCGCGCAGGCTGGCGAGGCGCGTCCTGATCTCGGCGGCCTTGCCGTCGTCCAGCGCGATGGCGACGACCACGATGTCCGGTTTGCGCACGAGGCAGCGGGCGAGGTCGATGCCGATGCGCTCGCGCGAGCCGATGGCGTTCTCCCCGAGGCTCGCCCCGCCGCCGCCCATGCCCGGCTCCACGCGGCTGGCGAGGCCGAGCCGGTAGACGGTTGATTCGAGGCCCTGCTGCACGAGGACCCGGCGCACCAGGGCTCGCACGCGCGGCTCCGCCCCGGCCTCCTCGCCGTTGATGCGGCCGAAGAGGAGGTTCTCCTCCAGGCTGGCGGCCGGGTTCAGCCGATCGGGATCGTAGAATTCCACTGCCGAGCGCAGGTTCTGAGGCAGAAGCCGCGCGAAAGAGTGGCGTGCGGCGACGATCCGGTCCTCGAAGGCGGCGTCGATGAGGCCGAACCGGTGTCGCGTCTCGCTGTAGCGAAGCGCCAATCCGATCAGGCGCTTGCGGTCGCGCTGGCCCGCCGGGCCCCGGCGCCAGCCCTTCGCCTCCGGCTGACGGCTGACGAGATCTTCGAAGAACCCGCGCTCGGCCGCGGGAAACAGCGAGAACGCGTCGAAGAGCGGGTGGTCGTCCGGAAGGTCCGCGAAAATCTCGATGGTGCTGCGCGCCACCTGCAGCCCGATCTCGGTGAATGGCCGGGTCAGGTCCTCGGCCTCGAGCACGGCGCGCAGGTAGGGATGGGCCGCGATATGGCTGCCGGAGAAGGCCGGTCCCACGGCCTCGCCGAACAGGATGTTCTCGCCCACCGTCGCCTGATGGTTGTAGCGGGCGGGATCGAACGGCTCCACCAGCCGCGCCGCCTTGTCCTCAGCCAGGGCCTCGCGCACGGCGTGGCGGGCGGAGACGATGGAATCGGCGATGCCGGGCTCGGCGTTCGGGTCCACCGTTCCTTCGAGGCCGCGCGCATAGACGAAGGTGTCGAGCCCGGTCAGGTGCAGCACCTCGATGAGGTCCGCCTCGGACGGCTTTTCCTGCCGCGCGGCGCCGTAGAGGATGTTCTGTTCCAGCGTGCCTTCGATCAGGATCGCCTCGGCGCCGGCCAGCGCGATGTGGCTGGCGCGCTCGGCCGGGTCGAGGCTGCGCAGGTCGATCCCGTCATAGGTCACCGCGCCCGCGGTGGGTTCGAGCTGTCCGGCCAGCAGGGCGGCCAGTGCCCGCGCGCCGCTGCCGCGCTCGCCCACGATGGCGAGGTGGGAGGGCATCGCCACGGTGACGTCGACGCCGGCGAGGCGTTCGCCGCTGGCGGGATCGTAGACGCCGACGCCGGACGCGGCGAGTTTCCCTCCCTTCGGCAGAGCGGCGAAGGCGCCGGGCCTGTTGCCGCCGCGCCCTTCGAGGGACACGAGCGTCGCCGCCAGATCCCGGAAGACCGGCGCCACGGCCTCATGGATCGAGCGCAGGCGTAGCGTCACCGCCAGGGCCAGAACGGCGAGGGCGAAGCCGCCGCCGGCCGCCACCAGGGCACCGGGCTCCACCGGCATCGTCGTGCCGTCGTGCCCGCGCCAGAGCGCCACCGCCACGACGATGGCAGGCAGCAGGATGACGAGTGCCGTGGACGGCGCGCGCGCATAGGCGAGGCGCGATTCCGATGCCGCCAACGCGTCGCGGGTGCTGGCCCCCTTGGCGGCGAGGCGGCTGCGCTCGAAGGCCGCCGCGCCGTGAGCGCGTACCGCCGGCATCCGCCGGATGAGATCGGCGAGGGCCCGCCCCGCCGCCCCCCCGGCCCGTAGACGCAAAGCCGCGCGATCGTGCACACGCCGCTGGATCAGGACGCGGGCGAGCCCGGATGCCAGGAGGCCGACGGCCACGGTGGGCATCAGGCGCGGGGCGGCCAGCGCGGCGAGAATCAGGGCGAGGATCCCGCTGCCGATCGCCAGCGCCGGCACCAGGACCGCCAGTCCGAACAGGGTGTCGAGGCGGCCCAGCATGTCGGCCAGGATCTGCGCCAGGGCGCGCGCCTCGTCGCGGGCGCTCGGCGGCGCGCGCAGGATCGCCTCGGTGACCCGACCATGCAGGGCCGCCACCGTGCGCGCCTGCGCCTGGAAGCAGAGGCGCGCCACCGCCCAGCCGAGGCCGGCCGAGGCCAGGGCCGCCGCCGCCAGGCCGAGGAAGGCCGCGCGCACGAGATCGGCCGTGGGCAGGGCCCAGCCGGCAAAGGCGACGAACGGCTCCGCGTCGCCCGTCCGCCACGGCAGCGTCGCGGTGATTCGCAGGAACCGGCCCGCCGTTTCGGTATCGTGGACCTGGACGCCCACGAGGTCGCGCATGCACAGCAGCGCGAGAAACGCGAGTGGGCCCCCGAGACCGAGCGCGAGCCCGACCGCGGCGACATGCTCGCTCCGCGCGGTCCGCCAGGTGAAGGCGATCGGATCCCGGTCCATCGGCACTCTGTGCAAATCGCCCCGGGAAACCGAGGCTCGCTGAGCGGCTTAGAGGATCGGGCGCGGCGGCGAAAGCGCTGGCGCGCACCTCGGCGGGCGATGCCGCCATTCTCCCAGCGCCGTTCTTCAGCCTTCGTCCATCGCGCCGGGAACGGCCATCCGGCGCTACACGCGCGCCACGAATGCCCTGCCGTGTTCGCGCCAGGCGATTTTCGTCACGGCATCGTCTTACGGCCAAGCTAGCACCGCGCCGCCAACAGGCTGCTGCTTTTTTCCGTGCGAGGCTTCCGTGTCCACACCACTCAAGACCGCCCTGCTTGCCGCGACGTGCCTCCTGCCGGTCGGTGCGCAGGCGCAGCAGATTCCGACCTCGCCGGGCATCGGCTTCACGAACAGCACCTCGGTCGTCCCCGGGACGGTCATTCCGCGCGTCCTCGACAGCTACATCGGCCTGATGACGTCCAATCCCGCCGTCATGATCCAGAACTACCAGACGGTGGTCGGGATGACGCAGGCCCGGAATGCGGACCAGACCCTGGCGGCGATCCACGACGACCGCACCGTACAGGCCTACAGCATCCTGAACGGGCTCGGCCCCCTCACCTCCGCCTACCTCACCGGGGCCGGGGCCTCGTTCACCGGCACCCGGCCGACGAGCCTCACGCCGACCACCTATGCGACGACGACGCTGGCCGACTACGCGGCCAACCTCAGCACCGGCGCGAGCGCGAGCGGAGGCGCGACGAGCTTCGGCGACGGGACGGCGACACCCCTCGCGGCGGCGGTCAGCTTCATCGACAACACGGTCCGGGCCAATGCTTCGACGGAACCGTCGAAGCGGGTCTTCGGGCGCTACCAGGGCCCCAATCCGGCCATCGACCCCCTGGCGCCCCGCTTCAACGATTACAACGCCATCACGAACAAGGCGGGCCTGACCACCGCGGACACGGCGAACTTCGTCGTGCCCGGCTACCTCTCCAATTTCCCCGTTCCAGCGGTCTACGGAACGACCGAGCGCTGGGTGAAGGGCTTCACAGTCACCCAGGAGATGATCGATGCCAATGGCGGACGACCGCTGACGGCTCCCAATGTCGGCTCCTTCGGCTCCACCGGCGCCTTCAACCCGACGACGTTCGGGGTCGGCGAGTACGTTCCGGGAATCGGGACCTCGCCCCGTCCGTTCCGCGTCAGCACGGCGGTCGACGTGCCGACGCTGCTCAACCCCCGCACCAACACCACGAATGCCTACGCGGATGGTGGCTATCCGAGCGGCCACACCAATTCGGGCTATCTCCAGAGCCTCGGTGTCGGCTTCCTCGTCCCGCAGCGGATGCAGGAACTCCTGACCCGTGCCTCCGAGCTCGGTAACAACCGCATTCTGACCGGCATGCACTCGCCCCTCGACGTGATGGGCGGCCGCATGCAGTCGACGGCGATCGCCGCCACCAACATCTACGCCGCCCTCTACGACGCGGCCGGCAACCGGATCGACTGGACCAACCCGGCCAATGCCGGCGCCTACGCCGTGTATCAGGCCTACCAGCAGACCCAATCCTACCTGGCCGCGAGCTGCGGGGCGGGGACCGTGGCGGGGTGCCTCGCCGCAGGCGCGGCCTCCGGAGCGGCCGATTCCTTCGGCAACGCCGCGCAGAACAAGGCGGATTACACCGCCCGGATGACCTACGGCTTCCAGCCGACCGGACCCAGCACGCCCCTGACGGCCGCCGAGGTGCCGGTCCAGGCGCAGGTTCTGCTCCTCACCCGCTTCCCCTATCTCAGCGACGCCCAGCGGCGGGAGGTGCTGGCGACGACGGGCCTGTCCTCGGGCTACCCGCTGCTCGACGGCAACACCTATGACGGCTGGGGCCGCCTGAATCTCGTAGCGGCGGCGGACGGCTACGGCGCCTTCAACGGCGCCGTCACGGTGACGATGGACGCCGCCAAGGGCGGGTACGACGCCAGCGACACCTGGCGGAACGATATCGGCGGAACCGGCTCCCTGACGAAGGCCGGCACCGGCACGCTCACCCTCACCGGCACGAACACCTATTCGGGCGGCACCACCATCGCGGGCGGTACCCTCGTCGCCTCCGCCGCCAGCCTCGGCTCGGGTGCCATCACCGACAATGCCAGCCTGATCCTCGACCAGGCCACCGACGGAACGCTGGCGAATTCCATCGCCGGCACCGGCATCCTGACCAAGGCCGGATCCGGTACTCTCAACCTCACCGGCACCAGCACGTTCAGCGGCCTCACGGGCGTCGCGCAGGGGCGTCTGGACGTGAACGGCAGCCTCGCGCATTCCGTGGTGACGGTGGGCGCGGGCGCCGCCATCGGCGGCACCGGCACGGTGGGCGGGCTCGTGGCCCGGTCCGGCGCGGCGGTGGCGCCGGGCAATTCCATCGGCACCCTCAACGTGGCCGGCAATGCCAGCTTCGCGCCCGGTTCCACCTTGCAGGTCGAAGCCAATGCCGCCGGCCAGTCCGACCGCGTCGCGGCGACCGGCACCGCCACCCTCGACGGCGGCACCGTCCAGGTGCTGGCCGGTGCGGGCCGCTACGACCCGCGCACGAGCTACACCGTCCTGACCGCCGCCCGCGGCGTCACGGGGCAGTTCGCCGGCGTCACCTCCAACTTCGCCTTCCTCACCCCGACCCTCCGCTAAAGCGCGGGCGCGGTCGACCTGACGCTGACCCGCAACGACATCGCCTTCTCCACCATCGCCCAGACCCGCAATCAGGCCGGCGTCGCCGACGCCATCCAGGCGGGCGGCGCGGGCTCCGCCCTCTACGGGCGCACCGTCGGACTGACCACGCCCGAGGCGCGCGCCGCCTTCGGCGCGCTCACCGGCGACATCCACGCCAGTGCCGCGAGCGCCCAGTTCGAGACCGCCTTCTTCGTGCGCGAGGCCATCCTCGACCGCCTGCGCTGGGGCGCGGCGGAGGTCGCCGATTACGGCAGCCTGCCGGCCACTTACACGGCCGACCTGCCGGGTCGGTCCGCTCCGGTGGCGCCCGTGCCCGTGCGGGTTCTCGACCCGCGCGTGTTCGGGCTCTGGGGACAGGGTTTCGGCAGCTTCGGCCAGGCCCGGAGCGACGGCAACGCCGCCGGGCTCTCGCGCCAGACCTCCGGCTTCGTGCTCGGTGCGGATCTCCGTCTGGAGACCGGCTTCCGCCTCGGCGTGGCCGGTGGCTACACCGCGACCAGCCTCGACAGCGCAGGGCGCCTCTCATCGGGCACGATCGAAAGCGGCTTCGGCGGCGTCTATGGCGGCTTCGAGCGGGGGGCCTTCGCGCTACGCCTCGGTGCGGTCTATGCCGACCAGTCGAGCCGCATGAGCCGGGTCGTGAGCTTCGCCGGGTTCTCCGACAACGACACGGCCCGCTACGGCGGCTCGACCGTGCAGGGCTTCGGCGAGGTGGGCTACCGCTTCTTCCTGGGCGCTGCCCAGCCCGTCCTGGTCGCCAAGGGCGGGGCGGCTCCGGCCCCGGTCCAGCCGACCTATATCGAGCCCTTCCTGGGCGGGGCCTACGTGTCGATCGGGCGCGACCGCTTCACCGAAGCGGGTGGGCTCGCGGCGCTGACGAGCGCGGCGCAGACCACCGAGGTGGCGACCTCGACGTTGGGCCTGCGCGGCCAGACCAGCTTCGATCTCGGGTCCGGTGCGCCGGTCTCGCTGAACGGGTTGGTTGGCTATCGCCGGGCCTATGGCGACGTGGTGCCGAAAGCCCTCCTGAGCTTCGGCACGGGGCCGAGCTTCCTCATCACGGGCACGCCGATCGGCCGGGACGCCCTGGTGGCACAAGCCGGGCTCGACGTGCGGGTGGCGCGCGGCACCACGCTCGGTGTGTCCTATACGGGCCAGGTGGGCGAGCGGGCGCAGGACCATGCCGTGAAGGGCAACTTCACCTATCGGTTCTGAACCTTACGGCGGTCATTGCGCCGCCGGACCGCGCGGGTCCGGCGGCGTTTACATCCCAGGAGGAAATGGCCTCCGAAGGTCGTGCGCTTTCTCGGTGCCGACCAAGGCTTTCTGCGCGAGGAAGGCTGTTTGCGTGAAGCGGAGCGTTTCGGAAGGATTACCGGCTCCCGCGGGTGGGAAAATCCTCTAGAGTGGGTAGCTTGGCGGTCTCCCCAAGGACTCCGTCCTCCGCAAGCCCACCCGTTCCTCCCACGCGAAGTCCCCGAACCTCCATGTGCGAATTGCTCGGCATGAGCGCGAACGTGCCCACCGACATCCGTTTCTCCTTCGCGGGCCTCGCCCGGCGCGGCGGGGAGACCGGGCCTCACGCCGACGGATGGGGCATCACCTTCTACGAGGGGCGGGGCGCGCGCGCCTTCCACGAGCCCGAGCCGAGCGCGCGCTCGGTCCTCGCCAAGCTGCTGCGCGACTACGCGATCAAGAGCCGGATCGTGATCGCGCATGTGCGCAAGGCCAATCGCGGGCGGGTCGGGCTCGAGAACACCCATCCGTTCAGCCGCGAGCTCTGGGGCCGGCGCTGGACCTTTGCCCATAACGGCCAACTCAAGGGCGTGAAGAAGTGGCCGCTGACCTGGTTCAAGCCGGTGGGCTCCACCGACAGCGAATACGCGTTCTGCTGGATGCTCGACCGGCTGCAAACCCGCTATCCGAGCCTGCCGAGCCCGGCGCGGCTCGACAATGCCGTCGCTGAACTCTGCGCCGAGCTGCACGGGCTCGGCGTGTTCAACATGCTGCTCAGCGACAGCCGGACGCTCTATGCCCATTGCGGCAAGCGCCTGTGCTACCTCACCCGCTGCGCGCCCTTCGGCACCGCGACCCTCATCGACGAGGATTGGCACGTGGATTTCGCGCAGGAGACGCGGACCGACGACGTGGTGACCGTCATCGCCACCAAGGCGCTCACCCGCGACGAGTGCTGGACCGATGTGGAGCGCGGCCACATGCTCTCCCTGCGCGACGGCATCGTCCGCATCGTCAAGCCGGGAGTGCCGAAGCCGGTGCGAATTCCTCCGCCTTGTTCCGGGGTCGGGCGTCCCGACGGTCAGGCCGGCCAGGCCGCCTCGCGGTAAGCGCTGTCCCAGAACATCCATTCGAGCTGCGTCGCGCGGGAGAAAGCGCGGTGCATCCGCTCACGCAGCGAGGCCGAGACCCCGAGCGCCGCGGAATCGGTGGTCGCGATCATCTCGGCGACGGCGGTGCCGAATTCCTCGCCCGCGTAGGTGTCGATCCAGGCGGCGTAGGGATTGCCGGTGCCTGCCCGTGACAGGATGTCGGTGCCGATCTCGGCATAGATCCAGAAGCACGGGAGCAGGGCGCCGAGCAGGACCTCGTAGGGCTCGGCATAGGCCGTGGCGAGGAGATACGAGACATAATGGTCGCAGGCCGGCGAGAGCGGCGTCGCCGCGAAGGTCTCGGCCGTGATGCCGTAATCCCGGAAGAAGCCGCCATGGAGGGAGCGCTCGACCACGATCGCCGTCTCGGCGGCCTTGGCGAACTGCACGATGCCCTCGGGCTCCGGCGACTTCGCCGCCGCCAGGGCCAGCGCCCGGCCGAAGCCGATGAGGTAATGCGCGTCCTGCAGGATGTAGTGGCGAAAGCGAGCCTCGCCGAGGGTGCCGGCGGCGAGCTCGGCATTGAACGGCATCGTCCGGATGGCCTCGTAGGCCGTCTCGTTGCGCGCCCAGGCTTCGGCCGAGAAGCCGTTCTCGTCGACGGGGCGGATCATGAGCGGGGACCTTCCAGGGTAAGGCTGACCCCGTGGCGGACGCGCTGGCCGGGGGCGATGGGGCGCTGTGAATCCCGGCGGGTCAGGTCGCCGTCGAACCCGGCCCAATCGGCATGGCCGGTCCAGCATTCCAGGGACAGGAACGGCGCCGTGGGCTTCGTCCAGATGGCGAGATGCGGGAAATCCGAGACATCCATGCGGATGGCGCTTCCGTCGGGCGCGGTGAAGCGCATCCGTGCGCTCGCCGCATCGCGCAGGACGATGGCCTCGGCGAATAGGTCGGGATCGAGGGGCAGGATGCGGCCTTCGAGGGGGAACGGACGCTCCTGGCGCAGGAGCAGGCCGCCATCCCCCACCTCCGGCGCCAGCGCCCGTTCGGGGTGCTCGAACTCCACCGCGTAGCCACCACCCGCCTTGCGCTCCCCGCCGGCGAAGGGCCAGGGGAAGGCCGGATGGAAGCCCAGGGCGTAGGGCAGGTTCGTCCCACCGGTATTCTCGATCCAGATCTCGAAATCGAGATGGGCCGGGCCGACCCGCGTGGTGATGTCGAGTTGGAACGGATAGGGGTAACGGGCGCGCGTCGCCTCGCTCTCGATGAGGCGCAACGTGACGCTGTCGTCGCTCTGCGAGACGATCGTGAAGGGCAGGTCGCGGGCAAAGCCGTGCTGGCCCATCGGATAGGCCATGCCATCCACCCGGACCACGCCGCCGGACGAGGCGCCGACCACCGGGAAGAGCCAGGGCGCATGCCGGTTCCAATGCGCCGGATCTCCGTTCCAGAGATACTCCCGCCCACCCACCTGCCAGGAGACGGGCTCGGCACCGGACGCCGCGACCACCGCCACGGTGCCGTCTCCGGCCTTGAGAGTGATGCGGTCGCTCATGTGATCTTCCTCGGTGCTGTCACGCTCAGGGCCTTCACGCTGACGCGGTTGTGGCCGCAGCCGGAGCGCCGGTCCAGCCTCGACAGGGACGATTAAGCGTTCACCGTCACGGAGAAATCCCGGCGCCGCGCCAAATTGCCCATACGGCTGGTCCGCCAAGTCAGGCATACAGTATTATGGCCAAGCTGATTCGGTCGGCCGAACCGGGTCCGTCTGGCTGAAACGTTCCCCATGGCCGACCTCCCGTCATGACGCTCACATCCCGTATCGTCGCGCTGGTCGTGCTCGCCCTCGTCCCTGCCATCGCGGTCCAGAGCTTCAACGAGCACGCGCTGCGCAGCGCCCGCGAGGATGCCGTGACGGCCTCGGCAATGCGCAACGCCCGCGCGGTGGCGGAAGACCTCACCCAGTTCGCCAGCGGCATGCGCCAGCTCCTCGATATCCTCGCGGAGGCTCCGTTCATCCGCGACCAGGAAGCGGCGGGGTGCACCAGCTTCCTGCGCTCCATCATCCGAAAGCTTTCCGGTGCCACGATCCTCATCGTGGCGGATGCGAAGGGGCAGCTCGTCTGCAACAGCCTGGGAATGGAGCAGGGCGCCTATTCCATCGCAGACCGGACCTATTTCCAGAAAGCGATGCAGTCGGGCGTGCCGGTGATCGGGGAATATGTGGTCGGTCGCGGCAGCCGGGTTCCCACCATCCAGTTCGCCTATCCGATCCGGGATTCCAGCGACAGGTCCTCCGGCCTGCTCATCTTCGGCTTCGATCCCGCCTGGCTGGGCGAGCGGCTGGCCCATGCCGGGCTGCCCAAGGACGCCGCCGTGACGGTGACCGACCGCAGCGGCACCATCATCGTCCAGAATCCCGATCTCGGCTCCTGGGTCGGTCAGACGATGCCGGCCGCCTTCGCGTCCGGTCTGGACAGGGCCAGCACCCTCGGAAGCGCCGTCGAGATGCCCGGTCTCAACGGAATCCGCCGCATCACCAGCGTGGTCCGTCCCGATGGCGCCCTCGACGGGATGACCGTCGCTGTGGGCCTCGCCCGCGATACCGCCTTCGCCGATATCGATGCGGCGACGCGGCGCGGCGTGATCCTGATCTTCCTCGGGACGCTCGTCGCCATCGTGGCGGCCTTGATCGGCGGCCGCGTCTTCATCCGCAAGCCGGTGCGGCGGCTGTTGAAGGCGTCCCGCGCCTGGCGTTCCGGCCAGCTCTTCGCCCGGTCGGGCCTGACGGGCCGCTCCGAATTCGGCCAGCTCGGCCAGGCTTTCGACGCCATGGCCGCCACGCTCGAGAAGCACGAGGACGGTCTGCGAGCCGAACTCGAACGCACGCGCAGCCTGCAGGAGCAGCAGGTGACGATGATGCACGAGCTGAATCACCGGGTGAAGAACACCCTCGCCACGGTCCAGTCCCTCGCCCGGCAATCGCGCGGCGGCGAGGAGCAGGCGGCGCAGTTCGAGGGCCGCATCCTCGCTCTGTCGAAGACCCACGATCTCCTGACCCGCGACGACTGGACCGGCGCGCCGCTCCGCGCCGTGCTCGAGAACGAGCTCAGCCCCTACCGCAGCTCGGCGGACCATATGGAACTCGTCGGCCCCGATATCGACCTGCCGCCGCGCTACGTGCTGGCCTTGGGGATGACCGCCCACGAACTCACCACCAACGCGGCGAAATACGGCGCCTTGTCAGGCAGCCAGGGCCGCCTGTCGGTGATCTGGCGCGTCACTGAGGATGGCATGGGTGGGCGGCGGCTGGAAATCGAGTGGCGGGAACGCGGCGGCCCGGCCGTGGCGCAGCCGAAGCGCCGCGGCTTCGGCACCCGGCTCATCACCGGCGGCATCGCCCGCGAACTCGCGGGCTCGGTCGAGCTCGATTTCCAAGCCGAAGGCCTGCGCTGCCGGATCGACGTGCCGATCGAGACCGCGCCGACGGTCCGCTTCCACTGATCTACTCAAACCAAGTCTCGATCAGCGCGACGCATGGATCGGGCTCATCGAGACCTGGTTTAGAGGCTGCTCGATCGAATTTCTCGGCGGACGCTCATGCCCGAATCGATCATCCAATCAGCCCCCTCATCCTGAGGCGCCCGCGTCAGCGGGCCTCGAAGGAGCCCTCCAGTCATCGCGCGATCCCTGGAGCCCTTCCTTCGAGGCCGCTACGCGGCACGTCAGGATGAGGTAAGATCTTGGACAACCACCGCAAACAGGCTTTTCGCAAAATCCTACTTGGCGGCGTTGGGGATGCCTTCGATCGGGCATTCCGGCGTGCCGAGATCGGGGCGGGTGATGGCGCGGACCGCCTCGCGGGTGCCGGCTGGGTCCTCGATCCAGCGACGATAGAAGTCGTAGGGACAATCGGCCTTGCCGGGCTCGTTTTCTTTCGAGTTGATCATGCCCGTATAGCCACGGTGCAGCAGTTTGAAGAGATGGTTCTCCGACTGCATGTTGGCGCGGGCGTCGCGGATGAGGAACTTCGAGAGGGCGGCATATTGAACGCCCATCTCCTCGGTGCCGCATTCGCCGAGCGTCCGGCCGTCGAAGCCGATGATCGCCGAATGGCCGAAATAGCTATAGACGCCGTCGAAGCCGGCCGCATTGGCCACGGCCACATAGGTGTTATTGGCGAAAGCCATCGCTTTCGACATCAGGATCTGCTGCTCCTTGGCCGGATACATGTAGCCCTGGCAGCGGATGATGAGCTCGGCGCCCCGCATGGCGCAGTCGCGCCAGATCTCGGGGTAATTGCCATCGTCGCAGATGATGAGGCTGATCTTGAGGCCCTTCGGCCCGTCCGAGACATAGGTGCAATCGCCCGGATACCAGCCCTCGATCGGGGTCCAGGGCATGATCTTGCGGTATTTCTGCACGATCTCACCCTGGTCGTTCATCAGGATGAGGGTGTTGTAGGGCGCCTTGTTCGGATGCTCCTCGTGGCGCTCGCCGGTGAGCGAGAACACGCCCCAGACACCCGCCCTCCGGCAGGCCTCGGCGAAGATCGCGGTCTCCTCGCCGGGCACGGCGGATGCGGTCTCGTACATCTCCTTGCCGTCATACATGATCCCGTGGGTCGAGTATTCGGGGAAGATAACAAGATCCATGCCGGGCAGGCCGGACTTCATGCCCACCACCATGTCGGCGATCTTTCGCGCGTTCTCCAGCACTTCTGCCTTCGTGTGCAGACGCGGCATCTTATAGTTGACGACCGCGACGCCGACGCTGTCGTTGCTCGAGGAAATGTCGCCGTGCATCATGGGTGGGGTTCTCCTGGATTCGGGAGTGCAATGCGCCGTTTCCCTCCCCGCAGAGGGGGGAGGGTGTGGCAGCTTTCAGTGGCTGATCATCCACGGCCGCGCGTTGGGGAAGCTTTTCGCGGCCGCCGGTTGCTTGGTTTTCGAGGCCCCCGAGCAACAGCCGCAGCCGGCTCCGTGCCCCGATGATTTGCGGGGCGCGTGGGCGCTCCGCTCGTTGACCGCATGCGCCTTGCGCCGGCCTGCATCCATGGAGGCGAGGTTGGGCGCGGTGAGGAAGGCGCGGCCGCAGGACGAGCCGCAATCGGGGCAGTCATGCGGGTCCTTGAACTGCGCCATCGGGCGCAGCACCGTGAAGGGCCCGCAGGCGTCGCAGGCATAATCGTAGACGGGCATGGGGGCCTCTCGAAGGATCGACAATGGGCGACGCGACGGGGGAAACGTACTTCCCCCTAAAGGGCCTTCGGTCTCATGCATCGCATGCGTCGCGCGCCTTCCCTCCCCCTTGTGGGGAGGGATCGAGGGTGGGGGTGGTTGGGTGACCCTCGACCTCTGGAGGCTGGCGGAGCCACCCCCACCCCTAACCCCTCCCCACAAGGAGGAGGGGGACGCGCTCGACTGAAGGGCAGAACCGCCTCTCAAAGATCCGGCGAGAGCGGCATCTGGATCGAGCCGTCGATATGCTTGATCGGCCCGTCCGCACCCGGATTGATGTCGAAGTCGAAGATCTTCGTCGGAATCCAGAGCGTGGCGCAGGCGTTGGGGATGTCGACGACGCCGGAGATGTGGCCCTGGACCGGGGCGGTGCCGAGGATCGAATAGGCCTGGGCGCCCGAATAGCCGAACTTCTTCAAGTATTCGATGGCGTTGAGGCAGGCCTGGCGGTAGGCCACGGTCACGTCGAGGTAATGCTGCTTGCCGTATTCATCGACGGAGATGCCCTCGAAGATCAGGTGATCGTCGAATTTGGGCGTCATCGGCGACGGCTTGAAGATCGGGTTCTTGATCCCGTATTTCGACATGCCGTCCTTGATCAGGCTGACCTTGAGATGGACCCAGCCCGCCATCTCGATGGCGCCGCAGAAGGTGATCTCGCCATCGCCCTGGCTGAAATGCAGGTCGCCCATGGAGAGGCCGGCGCCCGGAACGTAGACGGGGAAGTAGATCTTCGAGCCGCGCGACAGATCCTTGATGTCGCAATTGCCGCCATGCTCGCGGCCCGGCACCGTGCGGGCGCCTTCCGCCGCGGCCTTGTCCTTCGCCTCGCCCTTGAGCCGGCCCATATGGGCGGTGGGGCCGAAGGGCAGGGTGGCGAGCGCCGGCACCCGGCCGGGATTGGTGTCGTAGAGCGCCTTCTCGCGGGTGTTCCAGGTGTCCAGCATCTTCGGATCGGGCAGGCAGCCGATCAGGCCGGGATGGATCAGGCCGGGGAACCGCACGCCGGGGATGTGGCGCGACTTGGTGAACATGCCCTCGAAATCCCAGATCGACTTCTGCGCCTGGGGGAAGTGTTCGTCGAGGAAGCCGCCGCCGTTCTTCTTGGAAAAGAAGCCGTTGAAGCCCCACTGGCTCTCGGGCTTGGCGCCGATATCGAGGAGATCGACCACCAGGAGATCGCCGGGCTCCGCGCCCTCGACGCCGATGGGGCCGGAGAGGAAGTGGACGATGGACAGGTCGATGTCGCGCACGTCGTCGGCGGAATCGTTGTTCTTGATGAAGCCGCCGGTCCAGTCATAGGTTTCGACGATGAAGTCGTCGCCGGGCTTGACCATGGCCACCATCGGAATGTCCGGGTGCCAGCGATTGTGGACCATGTCGTTGTCGTAGGCCGACTGCGTCAGGTCGACCTTGATCAGGGTCTCAGCCATCGTTGTTCGACTCCCTCTGGCGTGACCGGGGCGTGCGCCCCGTTTGGGCCGGCCGGCTCATCCGGCGGGCCGTAGACGATGGCCGGCGGCGCCCTTGGCGGCGCGGCCCGGCGTTCAGCTCGCGAGCAGCTCTTTGAGCGCGGCGTCGAGCGTGGCGATGTCGTCGGGGCTGGTGCCGGGGCCGCCGGCGAAATGGCCCCACCAGGTCTCGATGACCCGCAACTCGGCGTTCGGCATCGATTCCGCCTCGATCCGGTTGTCCTCCGGCGGGAAGTACAGGTCGGTGGAGGCCGGCATCAGGATCGCCTTGGCGCGGATCGCGGCAAGCGCAGCCTTGGTGTCGCCCTTGAAGACCGGGTTGGCGCCGATATCGCCGTTCTGCCAGGTCCAGAGCATGGCCAGCAGATCGTTGGCGTCACGCGAGTAGAACAGGCCTTCCCAGAACCCGACGAGGAAATCCTCCAGGGACGCGTAGCCCATATGGGTCAGGTCGGCTTCGATCCGGTAGAAGGTCTGCGACAGGCCCCAACCGGCATAGACCCGGCCGAAGGCGCGCAGCCCCTTGTTCGGCGGCGAGGTGTACCAGCCCTCCGCGAAAGCGGCGTCCGCCTGGAGGGCGGCCTTCGCCCCTTCGAGGAAGACGAAGTTGTGCCGCGAACACTTGGCCGAACCCTGGAACGGCAGGATGCGCGGGACCATGTCGGGATAGAGCGCGCCCCAATGGTAGGTCTGGAGCGCACCCATCGACCAGCCCGTCACCAGCACCAGCGTCTCGATGCCGAAATGCTCGGTGACGAGGCGGTGCTGGGCCACGACGTTGTCGTAGGCCGTCACATTGGGAAAGCGCGGCCCGTCCCAGGGGGCGGGCGTGTTGCTCGGCGAGGACGAGAGCCCGTTGCCGAACATGTTCGGGATGATGATAAAGTATTTGTCCGGGTCGAGGGCCTTGCCCGGCCCGATCAACCATTCGTTCTCCGTGTGCTGGCCCGAATACCAGGTCGGATAGACAATGGCGTTGTCCTTGGCCGCGTTGAGCGTTCCGAAGGTCTTGAAGGCGAGCTTGGCCTTGCGCAGCGTCTTACCGCATTGGAGCACATAGTCGCCGAGTTCGAAGATCTCGTAATCCGCCATGGGGGCTCCCTGGAGCTGTGTTGCGGAACGGCGGGCGGATGCTGCCCCGGCGATCAGACCGAGAGGAAGCGGGCGACCTGTGCCTCGTCGATATCCGCCCGCATCGCCTCGTGGACGATGTGGCCGTTCTCGATGACCAGCACCCGGTCGGCGACGTCGAGGGCGAAGCTCAGCACCTGCTCCGAGACGACGATGGAAAGGCCGCGCTCGTCGCGGATCTTCTTCAGGGTCCGTCCCATCTCCCGGATGATCGAGGGCTGGATACCTTCGGTCGGCTCGTCGAGGAGGAGCACCTTCGGCCGGCTGGCCAGCGCCCGCGCGATGGCCAGTTGCTGCTGCTGGCCGCCGGAAAGGTTGCCGCCGCGTCTTGCCTTCATCTCCAGCAGGACCGGGAACATCGTGTATAGATCCTGCGGAACCTTGCGCTCCTTGGTGACGGTCAGGCCCGTCTCGATATTCTCCTGCACCGTCATGGCCGAGAAGATCATCCTACCCTGCGGCACATAGGCGAGGCCGCCCGCCACGCGCTGGTGACTCTTGAGGGCGGTGATGTCCCGGCCGTCGACGGTGATGGTGCCGGACTTCACTGGGACGATCCCCATCAGGGTCTTCATCAGCGTGGTCTTGCCCATGCCGTTGCGGCCCATCACGGCGACGATCTCGCCGGGTGCGATGCTGATGTCGAGGCCGTGCAGCACCTCGCTCTGGCCGTAGGCCGAGTGCAGGTCGCGGATCGCCAGCATCGGCTGAGCCCCGAGAGCGGGCGCCGGCGGGAGGGTAGCCGAGGCGGAACTGGTCTGAAGCATGGCGCCGGTCCTGTTCAGTGGCCGAGATAGACTTCGATGACCTTCGGGTCGTTCTTCACCCGCTCCATCGAGCCTTCGGAGAGCACCTTGCCCTGGTGCAGCACGGTGACCCGGTGGGCGATGTCCTCGACGAACTTCATGTCGTGCTCGATCACCAGCACCGAGCGGCCGACGATGATCTGGTTGAGGAGTTCGGCGGTCTTGATGCGCTCGCCGACGCTCATTCCGGCCACCGGCTCGTCGAGCATCAGGAGTTCGGGGTCCTGGATCAGCAGCATGCCGATCTCGAGCCATTGCTTCTGGCCGTGGCTGAGGAACTCGGCCCGCTCTTTAAGCTGATCTTTCAGGAAGATCATGGTCGCGACTTCGTGGATGCGGTCGCGGACCTCGGCATCGCGTTTGAAGGTCAGCGCGCCCCACACCGTGCGGCCGCGGGGGAACGAGATCTCCAGATTCTCGAACACCGTGAGGTCGTCGTAGATCGACGGCGTCTGGAACTTGCGGCCGACGCCGGCCTGGACGATGGCGCTCTCCGAGATCTTCGTGAGTTCCTGGCCCTTGAACTTGATCGACCCGGCGCTGGCCTTGGTGCGCCCGCAGATCAGGTCGAGCACCGTGGTCTTGCCGGCGCCGTTGGGGCCGATGATGACGCGGATCTCGTTGGGATCGACGTAGAACGACACGTCGTTCACCGCCTTGAAGCCGTCGAAGGAGACGGTGAGGGCTTCCACCGAGAGGAGGAAGTCCTTCGCGTCGGGGGATTCGCCGATGATCGGCGAGCTCAGGATGGCAGCGTTCATCGTCAGTCTCGCTCCTATTCGGCGGGGGTGCCGTGGGGGACGGGCGCACCCACCGGCGCCAGGGCCTTCACCTTGCGGGTCAGGCGCGGCTCGACATAGCTGCGGTAGATGCCGGCCAAGCCGTTGGGGAAGGCGAGCACGACGGCGATGAACAGGGCGCCGAGGCCGAAGAGCCAGAGTTCGGGGAAGCTCTCCGAGAAGGTGGTCTTGGCCCAGTTGACCAGAAGCGTTCCCCAGACGGCGCCGAACAGGGACAGGCGCCCGCCGACGGCGGCGTAGATCACCATCTCGATGGAGGGCACGATGCCGACGAAGGACGGCGACATGAACCCGACCTGCAGGGTGAACATCGCGCCGCCGATGGCGGCGAAGCCGGCCGCGAGGCAGAAGGCGAAGACCTTGAACCCGGCCACGGAATAGCCCGAAAACCGGACCCGGTCCTCTTTGTCGCGCATGGCGAGGAGGATGCGCCCGAGCTTGGCCTTCTTCACGTATTGCGCCGCCAGGATGCAGCCGAGGAGCAGGCCGCCATTGACGAAGTAGAGGATGAACTTCGCGCTGTCGGTGCGGATGTCCCAACCGTGCAGGGTCCGCAGGTCGGTGATGCCGTTGATGCCGCCGGTATAGCCCTGCTGGCCGACGATGAGGATCGTCAGGATCGCGGCGATGGCCTGGGTGATGATGGCGAAGTAGGTGCCGCCGACCCGGCGGGTGAACATCGCGAAGCCGATGATGAAGGCGAAGAACACCGGCACGGCCACGACGAGGATCAGCGTCAGCGGCAGGCTCTGGAACGGCTTCCACATCAGGGGAAGTTCGGTGATCTGGTTCCAGTCCATGAAGTCCGGGATGCCCGGCGTCGACTGGATCTTGGTGTTCTCGACGCTGGAGGCTTCGAGCTTCAGGTACATGGCCATGCAATAGCCGCCGAGCCCGAAGAACACGCCCTGTCCGAGAGACAGGATGCCGGCATAGCCCCAGCACATGACGAGGCCCAGCGCCACGAAGGCGTAGGTGAGATACTTGCCGACGAGGTTGAGGCGGAACGCGTCGAGGGTCGCCGGCAGGACGAAGAGGATGAGACCGGCGAGGAGCGCGAGGCTCACCCACTCCATCGGCTTCATG
This sequence comes from Methylobacterium sp. CM6241, assembly GCF_054817845.1. Lineage (NCBI taxonomy): Bacteria > Pseudomonadati > Pseudomonadota > Alphaproteobacteria > Hyphomicrobiales > Methylobacteriaceae > Methylobacterium > Methylobacterium sp. CM6241. Next base: position 582,290 of record NZ_CM139246.1, on the reverse strand, counting down.
AAGGGATTGTCGTTCACGGTGAGCGACTTCGACAGGGTCTGGACGGGGCTTGTCATCGGGATGGCCTCCTCAGCGCCGGACCTTGAGGGTGAACAGACCCTGCGGGCGGACCATCAGGATCCCGACGACGGCGAGCAGCGTCAGAACCTTGGCGGTGGAGCCGGACAGGAAGAATTCGAGGGTCGACTGGGTCTGCGAGATCGAGAAGGCCGAGGCGATGGTGCCGAGGAGGCTCGCCGCGCCGCCGAAGACGACGATCAGGAAGGTGTCGACGATGTAGAGCTGGCCCGAGGTCGGCCCGGTGGAGCCGATCATGGTGAAGGCCGAGCCCGCCACACCGGCGATGCCGCAGCCGAGGCCGAACGTGTAGCGATCCACCTTCTCGGTATCGATGCCGACCGCGCCCGCCATGGGGCGGTTCTGCATCACCGCGCGCACCTGCTGGCCGAAGCGCGAGCGGTACATCAGCAGGCCGACGCCGACGGTGATGAGGGTCGTGATCGCCATCACGAACAAGCCGTTGATCGGCACCTCGATCGTGTCGGTGACCTGGATCGAGCCGATGAGCCATGAGGGCAGCTCGACGCCGACTTCGCGGGCCCCGAAGATGGTGCGGTAGGCCTGCTGCAGGATCAGCGAGAGCCCCCAGGTGGCGAGCAGCGTATCGAGGGGGCGCTTGTAGAGATGCCGGATGAGCGTCCATTCGACGATCATCCCGAGGGCTCCCGAGGCCAGGAAGGCCAGGATCATCGCCACGAAGAAGTAGACGCCGAACAGGCCGGGCAGGTGGGTCTGGAAGAAGGTCGAGCACAGATAGGTGACGTAGGCGCCGAGGATCATGAACTCCCCATGCGCCATGTTGATCACGCCCATCTGACCGAAGATGACCGCGAGGCCGAGCGCCATCAGCACGTAGACCGAGAACAGGATCAGGCCGGCGAAACCCTGCATCGCGAAGATCGCGCCGAGATCTCCGAGGGAATAGTCACCGAGCATGTTTTCGTACTCCGAGGGAGGCAATGACGGTCGTGCAATCCTTGGGCCGCCGGCGTCTTCCCTTCCGAATGGGCGACGGTATCTGGCATCCCGTCATTCCGGGGCGCCGTAGGCGAGCCCGGAATCCAGAGCCGCCGACGGTGCAGAACCTTGTGGAACCTGCGTTTCTGGATCCCGGGCTCCACTGCGTGGACCCGGGATGACGGAGTGTCCGAGTTTCCGGTGGAGGCTCTCGTCGCCAGCTATTGTCCCGTCTGGACGACGAAGAAATCTACGCCGGTAGCGCAGTCCTACTGGTAGCCCTTCGGGAAGGGGTTCGGCTCGATGAGCGCGGGGCTCTCGTAGACGATCTCGAACTGGCCGCTCGGCAGAGCCTTTGCGACGCGGGTCTTCGACCAGAGATGGTGGTTCGGGTGGATCTTGACGTAGCCCTCGGGGGCTTCCTTGAACTCGATGTCGGCGGAGGCCGCGACCACCTTGTCGACGTCGAAGGAGCCGGCCTTCTCACAGGCCATCTTCCACAGGAACGGGCCGAGATAGGCGGCCTGGGTCACGTCGCCGATCACGGTCTTCTCGCCCCACATCTTGTGGAAGGCGGCGACGAACTTCTCGTTGTTAGCGTTCTTGAGCGACTGGAAGTACTTCATGCAGGAATAGGCGCCCGCGATGTTGTCGCCGCCGATGCCGTCGATCTCGTCTTCCGTCACGGAGATGGTCAGCAGGGTCTGCTTGTTGAGGTCGATACCGGCCGCCTTGAGCTGCTTGTAGAACGCCACGTTCGAGCCGCCGACGACGTCGGTGAAGATCACGTCGGGCTTGGTCAGCTTGATCTTGTTGATGACCGAGTTGAACTGGGTGTGGCCCAGCGGGAAATATTCCTCGCCGACGACCTTGGTCTTCAGCACGTTCTCGATGTGCTTGCGGGCGATCTTGTTCGAGGTGCGCGGCCAGATGTAGTCCGAGCCGATGAAGAAGAACGTCTTGGCGCCCTTCTCCTTGGTCACCCAGTTGAGCGATTCCAGGATCTGCTGCGTGGCTTCCTGGCCGGTATAGATGACGTTCTTGGACTGCTCCAGGCCCTCGTAGAAGGTCGGGTAGTAGAGCAGGCCGTTATACTGTTCGAACACCGGGAGAGCGGCCTTGCGCGAGGCGGAGGTCCAGCAGCCCATCACGGCGGCGCAATGGTCGTTGACGAGGAGCTTCTTGGCCTTCTCGGCGAAGGTCGGCCAGTCGGAGGCGCCGTCCTCCTGGATGATCTTGATCTTGCGGCCCAGCACGCCGCCGGCCTCGTTGATCTGCGCGATGGCGAGCTTCTCCGCCTGGATCGATCCGGTCTCGGAAATCGCCATCGTGCCGGTGGCGGAATGGAGGATGCCGACGGTGACTTCGGTGTCGGTCACCGCGAGGCCGGTGGTGTTCACCGCCGAGGTCGGAGGAGCCGCAGCGAAGGCGCTGCGCGGCATCATGGCCATGGCCGGAATGCTCGCCAGACCCATGAGAAGTTTGCGACGGAGGGCCGAGTGCGGTCCGTGCTCGTTGTCGGCTGCCATCCTGCGTGAACCCCTTCCAGGAAATGTCCCGCCGGCTCCTGCATAAGGCGGGCCGTTGCGGATGGCGGAAGCTAGGCGTGATGGCGCGGCGCAGCATATACGCTGTTTTGCGTAGGGAGAGAGGTTGTGCGCCTCGCCTCTCGCCCCCTTCGGAGAATCGTCTTCCCTGTGCGAGGCATGCCTTCCCTGTGGAGCGGGGCCTCGACGCGGCTCTCCTGGTGTACCAATGTCTCCCGGCCCCGCGGCACGGGGATTGCTGATCGACCGCCGTTTGCCCGTGACCGCATGCGGGCCGGCTCCTCCCACACGTGACGCTTACCGGGCAGACTGAACGACCCCATGAGCGGCCGCCAGCAGATTCCCCCGATCCGGCGAGCCTATAACCGCTTCGTCGCGGACGAGACCCTCGAAGATTACGCCCTGCGCTTCACCGCCAAGAAGGCGCGGCGCTGGTCGAGCCTGCGGGTGGCGCAGACGGCGCTGGGGTCGCTCTCGTTCCTGGCACTGGAGGCGATCGGCGGCACCCTGGTCCTGGCCACGGGCTTCACCAACACCGTGACGGCGGTACTGTTCGTGGGCGTGCTGATCTTCGCCACCGCCGTGCCGATCAGCCTCTATGCCGCCCGCTACGGCGTCGACATCGATCTCCTCACACGCGGGGCCGGCTTCGGCTATCTCGGTTCCACCATCACCTCGCTGATCTATGCGAGTTTCACCTTCCTGTTCTTCGCCATCGAGGCGTCGATCATGGCGCTGGCGCTGCAACTCTGCCTCGGCCTGCCGCTTTGGATCGGCTATATCGTCAGCGCGGTCGTGGTGATCCCCCTCGTTATCTACGGGATCAGCCTGATCAGCCGGTTCCAGATCTGGACCCAGCCGCTCTGGATCGGGCTCAATCTCCTGCCCCTCGGCTTCATCGCGTGGAAGAGCGGCCCCGCCTTCGGTGACCTCCTGTCCTATCCGGGGGCATCGGAAGCCGTCGGCTCGATCTCCACATTCATGGGTTACCCGATCTCGGGCTTCGACCTCGCCCAGTTCGGCCTCGCCTCCGGCATCCTCCTCGCGCTGTTGGCGCAGATCGGCGAGCAGGTGGATTTCCTCCGCTTCGTCCCGCCGGCCGAGACGTCCGAATCGGGGAGCAATCCGCGCTGGTGGCTCGCCGTGCTCGGGGCCGGCGCGGGCTGGATCCTGCCCGGCATGTTCAAGATCATGCTCGGCGCCTTCCTGGCGGTGCTGGCCCTTGGGCAGGGCGTGCCCTACGATCAGGCGGCCGAGCCGACGCAGATGTATGGGGTCGCCTTCGGCTACGTGATGCCGTCGCGGGAGGGGGCGATCCTCCTCACCGGCCTGTTCGTGGTGATCTCGCAGCTCAAGATCAACGTCACCAACGCCTATGCCGGCTCCATCGCCTGGTCGAATTTTTTCTCGCGCCTGACCCACAGCCATCCCGGCCGCGTGGTCTGGCTCGTCTTCAACGTCGCCATCGCGCTGCTGCTGATGGAACTCGGCATCGACAAGACCCTCGCCAGCACGCTCTCGCTCTATGCGGTGGTGGTCTCGGCCTGGGTCGGCGCGCTCTCGGCGGATCTGGCCATCAACAAGCCCCTCGGCCTGTCGCCGCGGGGGATCGAGTTCAAGCGCGCGCATCTCTACGCCGTGAACCCGGTCGGCACCGGAGCGTCCGCGCTGGCGCTGGTGGTGGGCTCCCTCGCCTATGTGGGTCTGCTTGGGGGCGGGCTCCAGAACTTCGCGCCGCTGCTCGCCCTCGTCACAGCCTTCGCCGCCGCACCCGCCATCGCCTACGCCACCGGCGGCCGGTACTACCTCGCCAGGCCTGCTACCGCCGAATGGGGCGGACTGCCTGAGATCCAGTGCACCGTCTGCGAGCATCCGTTCGAGGGCGAGGACATGGCCCATTGCCCGGCCTATGCCGGGCCGATCTGCTCGCTCTGCTGCTCGCTGGACGCCCGCTGCGGCGACCTGTGCAAGCCGCATGGCCGCCTGGAGGCGCAGGCCCAGGGCGTGCTGTCCCGGATCATGCCCGAGAAGACCGCCGCCTGGATCGGGGCGCCCCTCGGCCGCTACCTCGCCCTCATGCTGACCCTGGTCTCGGTGATCGGGCTCATTCTCGGCATCGTCCATGGTGGGATCTCGACGACGCAGCCGGAGCATCGCGAGACCTTGCGCGCCGCGCTGACCAGCGTGTTCTTCATCCTCGTGGTCATCCTCGGCATCGTCGCCTGGCTGTTCGTGCTCGCCCAGGAGAGCCGCCGCGTGGCGCAGGAGGAGACCACCCGCCAGACCGCCCTCTACGAGGCCGAGATCGAGGCCCACAAGATCACCGACGCCAAGCTGCAGCAGGCCAAGGAGACGGCCGAGGCCGCCAACCTCGCCAAGAGCCGCTACGTGGTGGGCATGAGCCACGAGCTCCGCACGCCGCTCAACGCCGTCCTCGGTTACGCGCAATTGCTGGAGGGGGACGACGACATCCCGGCCCCGCGCCGCAACGGCATCCGCGTTATCCGGCGCAGCGCCCAGCACCTGTCGGGCCTGATCGACGGTCTCCTCGACATTTCGCGCATGGAGGCGGGGCGCCTGCAGATCCACCGCAACGAATTCCGCCTCGCCGAATTCCTGGACCAGATCGTCGACATGGTCCGGCTCCAGGCCAACGCCGCCGGCCTCGAATTCCGGTTCTCGCGCCCGCCCGTGCTGCCGGCCGTGGTGGCGGCGGACGAGAAGCGCCTGCGCCAGATCCTGCTCAACCTCCTCTCCAACGCGATCAAGTTCACGGAAACCGGTTGGGTCTCCCTGGAGATGACGTATCGCAGCCAGGTCGCGGTGTTCTCGATCCGCGATAGCGGCCTCGGCATTCCCGAGGGCGACCTGCAGCGGATCTTCGGACCCTTCGAGCGCGGCTCGCTGCCCGCCGCCCGCAACACGCCGGGAACCGGGCTCGGGCTCACCATCGCGCATCTCCTCGCCCAGGTGATGGGCGGCGAGGTCAGCGTGGAGAGCGAAGTCGGCCGTGGCACCTGCTTCAGCCTCCGGCTCATGCTGGCCTCGGTGCACCGCCCGGCCGGTCCCAAGCCCGCCGAACCGTCCGAGCGCGCCGCCGGCAGCCGGCGGGAGAGGCCGGTCCATGTCGGGCCGCCGCGCGTGGTGCTGGTGGCCGACGACGATGCCGCGCATCGCGCCCTCATGCGCGAGGTGCTCGAACCGCTCGGCCTCGTCGTGCTGGAATCCCCCGACGGGCCGCATTGCCTGAACCTGGCGATGGAGCGGCGGCCCGACATCATCCTCCTCGACATCGCCATGCCGGGGATGAGCGGCTGGGCCGTGGCCAAGGCCCTGCGCGATGCCGGGCTCTCCTCCCGCATCGCCATCATGTCCGCCAACGTCCACGAGATCAGCCCGATCCGGGGTGACGACGCCCCGCATGACGAGATCATCCCGAAGCCCTTCGACCTGCGCGATTTCCTGGAGCGGATCGACCGGCTGCTGGCGCTGGGCCAGCCCGCCCCCTCCGCGCCCGCCATGGTGGAGGCTCCGCCCCGGAGCGGACAAGGCGGCGAATCCCTGCGCCAGGACCACATCGCCGAGCTGATCCGCCTCGGCCGGATCGGCCATGTCCGCGGTATCGAGGCCAAGCTGACGGAGCTCGAAGGCCAGTCGGCCATGCCCGCCGAGATCGCCGCGCAGATGCGCGGGCTCGTCGCTTCCTACGACCTCCGGCGCTACGTGCGCATCCTCGAAGGGATGCGCGATGGCTGAGACGCAGCGCGACATCGTCCTCGTCGTCGACGATTCCCCCGAGACCCTGAGCTTCCTCACCGAGGCGATCGAGCGCTCCGGCGCCACCGTGCTGGTGGCGGTGGCGGGCGACCTCGCCTTGGCGCTGGTGGAGGAGATCACCCCCGACATCATCCTGCTCGATGCGATGATGCCCGGCATGGATGGGTTCGAGACCTGCCGGCGGCTCAAAGCGCGCAGCGACCTCGCCCTCGTGCCGGTGATCTTCATGACCGGTCTGTCCGAGACCGAGCATATCGTGAAGGGCCTGGAGGCGGGCGGCAGCGACTACGTCACCAAGCCGATCGCCCCCGACGAGATCCTGGCCCGCATCCGCGTGCATCTGGCGAGCGCGCGGGCCGCACAGAGCGCGCGTGCCGCCCTCGACACGACCGGCCGCACGCTCTTCGCGGTGGATCGCCAGGGCACCGTCCTGTGGAGCACGCCACAGGCCGCCCGCGTGCTGGCCAAGCTCGGCGACGGGGGCTCGCGCCTGCCCGAGGCCGGCCGCTCCTGGCTCGCCGAACAGCTGAAGGGCGGCAACGCGGCCTCCGTCACGCTGCCGGATACGGAGGGCGCCGCCCATAGCCTCAGCCTCATCGGCACCACCGGCGACGAGGTGCTGCTGCGCCTCTCCCGCGATGCTTCCGCCAGCGGCATCGAGCGCCTGCGCGCCAACCTGCCGATCACCGCCCGCGAGGCCGACGTGCTGTTCTGGCTGTCGCGGGGCAAGGCGAGCCGCGATATCGGCGACATCCTCGGCCTGTCACCGCGCACGGTGACGAAGCATCTGGAGAGCATCTACGCCAAGCTCGGCGTCGAGAACCGCACCGCCGCCTCGATGATCGCCTCCCGCTACATCGACGATCAGGCCTGATTTCAGCCTGTTGCCGCCGTCCTCGCGGATCGCGGTGGCGTCTCGGCGACGATGTGGAACGCTGCCGGGCGACGGAACAGGAAGACGAAGGGCGTGTGGCGCACCACCCGCTCGATGGCGAGGGGGACGAGCACGGCGACGAGGGTCACGACGAGGCTGGCCAGCCCGATATCGGCGATGGCGCCGGTCTTCACGATCAGCGTCCGGGTCGCCGCCATGGGCAGGAAGAACGCGAGGTAGATCACGATCGAGCGCTCGCCGCAGGCTCTGAGCGCCGCCGTCACCGGCCCCCCGGCGAGGGTGAGCAATGCGCCGACGGCCACGATGGCGAGCGCCCCGGCCCCGCCGAGGGCGAGGCTGACGAGGGGCAGGCTGGCCAGGGTCGGAAAGGTCTCGTGGCCTGTAGCGGTGAAGGCGAAGAGGCCGTTCACCAATGCCCAGGCCGCGAGGCCGCCGAGCGCGGCGCGGGGGTGGCGGCGGACGAGGTCGGCGAACCGGAAGATCCGGGCCGCGAACAAGTAGCCGGCAACAAACCAGACGTAGCGGCCGCAGAATTCGGTGACGAGATCCGAATGACCTTCGAGGGGGAGGCTCTGCAGCAGGGCGGCCCCGCCGAGGAGGAGCGCCGGATGCAGGCGGCGCAGGAGCTTCGTCAGCACCGAGAAGACGGCGAGCAGATAGATGAACCAGAGGGTCGAATAGGGCTCCACCAGAGCGTGCGCGAGATGGGCGAGGAAGGCCCCCGGCCCGCCGCCGTCGACGATCTGGCCGTATTTCACCGTCGACTGGATCAGCACCCAGAGCAGGTAGAAATAGGCGAAGTGGACGACCCGCCGGTCGGCGAAGAGACGCCAGTCCCGGTCGATCACGCGGCCGACGAACAGGCCCGACAGCAGGAAGAAATCGGGAATCCGGAACGGCTTGGCGAAGGCGACGACGGTATGGAGGAAGCCCTCGCCACCCATGTCCATGCCGGTGCCGAGGGTCGAGTGCATCATCACCACGAGGATGATGCACAGGCCCTTGGCGACGTCGACCCAGGCGAGTCTCAAGGCCTCCTCGGCGCCGGGGCCTGGGATCTGGGTCGCTGGGGCCAAAGCTGCACTCCGTCGAAATCCGGGAACGAGCATGGCCGATCCGGAATCAAGGCCGGCTGCCTGTGATGCAGCTTTCCTTGATCGATGCCGAAGGCCCGGTCAACGCGAAGGCTCGGATCGCAGAGCGGTCCATAATGCCGTTTCGCATCGCGATGGCCTCGATGTCATGGCGGAATGTCAAGTATTCGCATAATCTATTGCGCTTCGCCGGTGGCGAATCGAAAGACATGGGAGGGATTCGTGAAACTATGCGTTCCCGCCGCGGCGTGGTGCTTCGTCGCCTCGTCTGCCGTCGCGCTCGAAGCGCACGACATTCATGGAACGTGGCGCCTCGCGAGCGCCACCCGCAAGATCGTCGATACGAACGAGACGCTCGATGCTTATGGCGGACCCCGCCCCAGCGGTTGGCTCACCTACGGCAAGGACGGGCGCATGATAGTCATCTGCGCCTTCGAGGGCCGCACGAAACCCATCGCCAACGACAAGATGACCGACGAAGATCGTATCCATCTGCACAAGACGTTCTTCGCTTATGCCGGCACGTACACGCTCGATGGACAAAGGATCACGCACGCGATCGACACGTCGTGGAACGAAGCGTGGAGCGGAACCTCGCAGATCAGGGATGTGGAACTGAAGGATGGCAAGATCATCCTGACGACCCCTCCCTTCAAGTTCAACGTCGACGGCAAGACGAGCATTCTCACCCTCGTCTGGGAGCGGTACCCTCGATGATAGCCCCGTCCTGGGCAGGTTCGGGGGCAGGGCTCGCCGAGCCCCGCCCGGTTCTACGGCATCAGAAGTCGAGGGAGGCGGACAGGATGAAGGTCCGGGGCGATGCGACGGTCACGAAGGTGCCGGTCGTGAGCCAATAGCGGTTGTCGGCCACGTTCTCGACATTGAACCGGAAGGTGATCGGCCTGTCATAGACCAGCGTCGCGTAGCGAAAGCCGAGATCGACCCGCGTCCAGTCGGGGAAGCGCAAGGTGTTGGCGTCGGTGAGGTATGCGCCGGACGTGTAGATCACCCGGCCGTTGAGGGAGAGGCCCGGTACCCAGGGCGTATCCCATTCGAGGCCGGCGGAGACGGTGAGATCGGACACGCCGGCGGCGTCGTTCCCCCGCCGCAGGGGATCGATCGGCTTGGTCAGTTCGGGGCGAAGGAAGGTCGCGCTCGCGAACCCGCGCAGGTTGGGTGCGATGGCACCGTAGGCCGACAGTTCCAGGCCCTGGTTGCGTTGCTCGCCATTGTAGGCCTGGGCACCGGAGGCGGTCTGGACCAGATCGGGCCGGCTGATCTGGAAGAGGGCGGCCGTCGTCGTGATGGTCCCCCAATCGACCTTGATCCCGACTTCCTGCTGATCCGACTTGTAGGGGCTGAGGATCGCGCCCGCATTGCTGAAGCCGGGACCGACGATGGTGCCCGTCGTCAATCCCTCGGCGTAGTTCGCGTAGAGGGAGACGTTCTGCCAGGGCTTGATGACGATGCCGGCGAGGGGCGATGTGGCATCGGAATCGTATTCGCTCGTCCGTGCCTGGGTGATGGTGTTGTAGCTTTTCTGGTTCACCATCTGGTAGCGGACGCCCGCGGTGAGCAGCAGAGAATCGTCGAAGGCCGACATCGTGTCGACGACGGCGACGCTCGTCAGCGAGGTGTCGGCATAGCGTTGGGGATTGAGGCGCGCCCCGGTGACCACGGGAAGCGGCGCCGGCCGGTAGATGTTCGACGGCACCGATTCACCCGGTGTGTTCGACACATAGGCGAAGCTGTCCTCCCGATTGAACCCGGTGAAGACGAGGTTCAGCGAATGGTTGATGGGGCCCGTGACGAAACGGGCCTTCACGCCGGCGTTGCCGCTGATCGTGCTGCTCTCGGAATCGTAAAAAGCGTCGATGAGCCGGAAGTTGCCGAGAGCATCGACTCCGTTCGAGTACCCGAAGACGCGCGTATCCGGGAAGGTCTGCTGATTGGAGCCCGCGCGATAGCCGATTCCACCATAGGCGGTCAGCCAATCCGTCAGGTCGTATTCCACGAAGGAGGCGACGGTGTTGTCGCGTTGCTTCAGCTGCGTCCCCGGAAACCAATTGCCTCTTGCATCGGGCGGCCGGGGAATGAAGGGGATATCCGATTGTAGACTCAGCTGGGGCCGGAAGTTCTTGGTGTCTTCGTTCTGCGAGATGACATCGAGGGCCCAGCGCAGGCGTTCGCCGCGATAGTCGAGCGAGAGGGCGCCGATGCCGCTCTGCAGGTTGCCGTTGTCGATCGAGGCCTCGCCGGTCCGGCCCAGGCCGTTGAAGCGGATGCCCCATTCCTTGTTCTCGCCGGCGCGGGTACCGGCATCGACATGGACGCCGAAATTGCCATCGCTGATGAATTGCGGCGTGACGCGCACGAAAGGGATATCGAGCGCGCGCTTGGTCACGATGTTGATGCTGCCGCCGACGCTCCCGCCCGGCGGGATGCCGTACATGAAGGCACCGGGCCCTTTGAGCAGCTCGATGCGCTCGATGTATTGCGCCGCCACGCGGTTGGAGGGGACCAGTCCGTACAGGCCGTTCAGGCCCACATCCTGTGACTGAACGGGAAAGCCGCGGATCTGGAACGTATCGTCGAACCCGTTGCTGCCCGTCGTCAGGCGCACCGAGGAATCGTTGATGAGCGTATCGGCGACGGTGCGCGCCTGCTGATCCTGGATCACCTGCTGCGTGAAGTTGACGGTGCTGAAGGGCGTGTTCAGCACATCCCTGGTGCCGAGGATCCCGAGGGACCCGCCGCGCGCCACCTGACCGCCGGCATAGGGGGGCGGCAGGTCTCCCAGGCGCCCCGACCCCGAACTGCCCCGGCCCGCGGCGCCGGACGAGGCCTCCACCGACAGCTCGTCCAGCCGCACCGCGGTCTGCGCCCATGCGCTCGAGGATGATCCCATCCAAGCGAGACCGAGCGAAGCGGCGCCGATTGCGGAGTAACTCAGGGTTGTCGCCAGTGTCGAGACGCGCTTACGCACCGTTGCATTCCTGCTTTTGCGACGGGCACGCGAGCTTTCGGCTCGGGGCCGGCGCATGGAAGATTCAAAAATTTGGGGGAACGACTTTGTGTATACGCAAGCGAATAATTTATTACATGAAACCGAGCAAGTACTTGGGAATCGTTGCTCAGGCTGCGTGCTTCCAGAGCAACAAAAACGAATTGTTCTAAAGAAAAACAGCCGACTTTATGGAGCGGCGACCACCCGCCCGACGGCCGTGCGGGGGCGACCATCGAAGCGGATGGCGGGGCGTCAGGAAACCTTGCGGCGCGAGAGTTTGCGCGCCCGCGTCATCCGCGTCGCGGCGTGGAAATCGTCCGGCTTGGTCCGCACCCAGGCGAGGAATCCGCTGATCTCGGGATCGGCCCGCAGAACCTCGATATCGGCGAGGCGGCGGGCGATCTCGGCCTCGCTGTAGCGGGCGTGGATCGCGGAATGGCAGATCTGGTGCAGGCGGACGGTGCCGGCCTTGGCGCCGCCCTTCAGCTTGGGCGTGAGGTGGTGCAGGCTCGATTTGGCGCGCGGCGGGATCGGCCGTTCGCAGAGCGGGCAGATCGTGGGGCCGGACGGAAGGTTCCCGGTCTCCTCGTCCTCCCGCCATTGCCGGGCGCGTCGTCCCAAATTCCCGTCTCCCATCCTGCCGCTATCAACGCGGCATTGCCGGAATGGGCTCGGCACTCCTGACGGGACGGAACGTCGCTTCCGCCTCCGCGTCGCGTTGGCCGAGGAGCGAGACGTGATCGCCCGGCACGGCGACGAAGCGCGCCCTGGTCCCGGCGAGGGCCGCGAGGTCGCGCCCATGCGCCACGGGAATCACGGGGTCGCCGGTGCCGTGGACGATGAGGATGCGCCCCGTCGCCTCGCCGATGCGGCGATCCGAGCGCCAGGTATCGCGCAGGAGCAGCCGGGGCAGCAGCGGGAAGTGTTCGCCGACGAGGCGGGTGAGGGAGACGAACGGGGCTTCGAGATAGAGGCCGAGATGAGGCTCGCGCGCGGCCACGGCCACGGCCACTGCCGCCCCCATGGAATGGCCGTGAAGCAGGATCGGTGCGTCCGGGGCGCGGTCACGGACGAGGCGGTAGGCCGCCAGCCCGTCCTCAATGAGGCCGGCTTCGTTCGGTGAGCCGGTCGAGCCCGGATAGCCGCGATAGGCGATGGCGAGGGTGCCCCAGCCGGCGGCGCGCCAGACCCCGTTCGAGAACCGCGCGGCATGCGGCTCGGGAAGCGAGCCGTTGCCGTGGAAGGTCAGCACCACGCCGCGTCCGGGTTCCGGTGCCCACCACAGGCCGTAGAGGCGGTGGCCGTCGGCCGTATTCAGCGTGATCGCCTCCGTCCCGGCCGGCACCCCGCGCTCGCCCTCGCCGAAACCGCTCCCGAAAGCGCCGGGATAGATGAGATGACGCTGGAACAGGAACAGGGCGCCGAGGACCGAGGCCGAGAGCCCGAGGGCGAGGAGCAGGATGACGCGGAGCAGGGTCATGCGTGACGGGCTTGGCTCATGGAAGAGTGGTCGAGAAGGGCGGTCGGTGACGGTGCGCTGTTGAGACCACCACTTTATCGTGTCATGCGCACGAAGCTCCCGCGATGCGACGGTGCCTCGCGCGGGGTTACGTGCGTAACGAAGGCCGGGATCTTCACCGGCCGCCGCCCGTCCGTCGGTCACAGATTCCATCGGGGGTGAGATGTCGTCAGAGCTTCCGCCAAGCCAGGTTCGCGCCGCCACCCTTCCGGTCGGCCCCAGTGCGAACTTCCTGCTGATCGCCCTGATCTTCCTTGGGACCGGCCTCGCCATCGGCACCGGCGCCGTGGCGGGCTCGGGTGTGGCGTTCGTCTTCGTGATGGCCGGCTGGCTGCTCAGCCTGTGCCTGCACGAATTCGGCCATGCCTTCGTCGCCTGGAAAGGAGGCGATACGGACATCCCGCAGAGCGGCTACCTCACCCTGGACCCGCGTCTCTACGCCGACCCGCTCTCCTCCATCGTCCTGCCGCTGCTGTTCACGATCCTCGGGGGGATCGGATTTCCCGGCGGGCGCGTGTTCGTGAACACCCATCTCCTGTCCAGCAAGCTCTGGATCTCGGCAGTCTCGGCGGCCGGCCCGGCGATGAACGGCCTCGTCCTCCTCGCGCTGGCCGTGCTCTATTCCCTCACGGGCGAGGAATCCGACACGCTGCGGGCGGTTCTCGCCGTCTCCGCCCTGTTCCAGGGCACCGCCATCATCCTCAACCTGCTGCCGCTTCCGGGCCTCGACGGCTACGGCATCCTTCAGCCCTGGCTGCCCGAGCCGGTGCGGCGCTTCGCCGATCCGCTGGCGGGACATGTCAGCCTGATCCTGGCGGGTCTCTTCCTGTTCTCCGGCGCCTTCGGCCCGGTGGTGTTCCGGGTAAGCCTCCTCCTCATCGGCCTTCTCGGCATCGAGATCGTGGACGCGCGGGACGGCTACGGCCTGATCCGTCTCTGGTAAGGTGTCCGCGCCCGGCCTATGAGGCAGGGAGGGCGGTACGGCCCACGGAGACGGCTATGGCCCTGAAGACGACGTTCGTGGTCCAGACCTTCGTGATCAAGCGCAAGCGCCTCGTGCCCGGTGACCGCGAGGTGGCACCCACGGAGAGCGGCGCCCTGAAGAAGGCGGAGGCCATGTCTGGCCGCCTGCCCGGCACCGCTGCCCTGAAGGTGGTCGCCGACGACGAGACCGGCGAGCTCGAAAGCGCGACGATCCTCGGCCAGTTCGGCGAGGTGCCCGACGATTTCGCCGAGAGTCTCACCGGGGGCTGAGAAGCTCACCGGCGGCCGATGCTGGCGCGCGCGTGAAAACCGCGCAGGCCGGCGCTGCCGGCAACGCATTCCCGACTCATGCGTAGGTTTGGAGATTTTCCAACCCCTGCAGTGACCGGGAGAACGCGCCGATGAAACATAAACCCCTGCGCGAGCAGGTTATCGTGATCACGGGGGCATCGAGCGGCATCGGCCTCGCCACGGCCCGCATGGCCTCGGCGCGGGGCGCCCGCGTCGTCCTCGCGGCACGGAGCGCGGACGTCCTCGCACGCCTTCGCGAGGAGTTCGGCGGCGCCGGCCGTGCCGCCTCCGTCGTGGCGGATGTGGGACGCCGCGAGGATGTCCAGGCCATCGCCGACGCCGCCATCGCGACCTTCGGCGGTTTCGACACCTGGGTGAACGTCGCCGGCCTCACCGTCTATGGGCCGCTCTCTGAGATCGCCCAGGAGGACCACGAGCGGCTCATCCGGACCAACCTCTGGGGCACGGTGAACGGGTCCCTGATCGCGGTCGAGCACCTGCGCCGGCGCGGGGGCGCGCTCATCAATGTGGGCAGCATCGCCTCCGACCTCGCCTTCCCGTTCCAGGGCCTCTACGCGACCTCGAAACACGCGGTGAAGGGCTTCACCGACACGCTGCGCATGGAGTTGATCGCCGAGGACGCACCGGTCTCCGTCACGCTGATCAAGCCGGCCTCGATCGACACGCCACTCCCCGACCGGGCCCGCAACTACATGGACCGGCGGCCGGCTTTGCCTCCGCCCATCTATCCGCCAGAGGAGGTCGCCAACGCGATCCTTCACGCGGCGGAGCATGGCCAGCGCGACATCATCGTCGGCGGTGGCGGCAAGCTGTTCGTCATGGGCAAGGAATTCGCCCCCGGCGCCTACGACCGGCTGGCCTCCTCCATCATCGCGCTCCAGAAGCGCTCGGAGCCGGCGGAGCAATCCGAGGGGGCCCTGCACGCCCCGCGCGGCGCGGGCGAGGTGAGGGGCGCGCCGCCCTATCCCGTCATGCGGACGAGCACCTATACCCGGGCGACCCTGCATCCCCTCGTGGCCATGGGCACCGTGGCGGGCCTCGCCGCCACCGCCGCCGTGATCCTTGGCCGCAAGTCTTTGCCCGGAAGACGATACTGAGGTGGCGTTGACGATCGATGCCGAACCAAGCCGCGATGCAGCTCTCCTCGAAGCGTCTCCCCCGCCGGTGACGCGATGGGGGGCTGTGCCGCCACGCCGCTTCCTCGACATCCCGGACGGGCCGAGGATCGCCTACGTCGAAGCGGGGTCGGGGCCGGACCTCATCCTCGTCCACGGCGCGGTGATGACCCTGGACGACATGTGGCTCGGGCCCATGGAAGTGTTGTCGCGGCACTTCCACGTGGTCGCCGTCGACCGTCCCGGCCATGGCGAGAGCGAACATGTCCGCCAGAGCGACGCGTCGCTCTGGCGCCAGGCCGATATCCTGCGGGAGGTCTCGCGCGCTCTGCAGCTGACCCGACCCATCCTGGTCGGCCATTCCTTCGGCGGCGCGGTCTGCCTCGCCTTCGGCATGGCTCATCCCGACGACGTTGGCGGTGTCGTCGCCATTTCGCCGATCTGCTTTCCCGAATTGCGCCTCGAACAGATCCTGTTCGGGCCGCGCGCCAGCCCGGTGGGCGGGGAGGCACTGTCGCGGATGCTATCGGGCAGCGACGCGATGCTGATGCCGTTGCTGTGGCGGGCCATGTTCCTGCCGCAGCGGATGCCGGAGCGTTTCGCCGCCGAATTTCCCTTCCGGCTCGCGGGCCAGCACCGCCGCCTCGTCGCCGATGGCGAGAACGCCAATCTGCTATGGGGGGATCTGTCCCGCAGCGCGATCAGTTACGCGACCTGCCGCGTGCCCGTCGCCATCCTGTGCGGGAGTGCCGACATCGTCACGAACCCGCTGGTCCATGGGCGTCAGGCCGCGCGCCTGATTCCGGGCGCGACCTTTCGCTGGCTGCATGGGCTCGGCCACATGCTGCACCATTTCGAGGTCGACGCGGTGATGGACGCGGCGCTGGACATCGAGCGCAGGCGGAGAGACGAGACGTGACCGGTGCCGCTGGGGAGCGTTACTCGCTCATCGATGTCCCGTCGCAACCGCCTCCCGGTCGAGGGCGTCGAGGTACGGCGCGGCGGCTTTCTCCGCCGCCGCCTCGATGGCACGGTAATCGCGGACCAGAGCCGTTCCGAAGGCCGTGAGCCGTGCCCCGCCGCCGCTCCTGCCGCCGATCTGCGCTTCGACCACCAGTCGGCCGAAACCGGTGTTCAAGGCTTCGATCAGCGTCCAGGCGCGCCTGTAGGACATCCCGATGGCCCGTCCCGCCGCGGAGATCGAGCCGTGCTCGGCGACCATTTCGAGCAAGCGGACTTTGCCGGGGCCGAGGCGGTTCCCGGGGCCGAGATCGATCCGGATGCTCAATGTCGCCATCTATCTGCCCCTCGCCGGCCCACGCCCTGGAACCGTTCCGGTGAGGATCGACGATAGGCCAGGCGGTCGGGCGATCAATCCTTGAGCAACCGATATATCCGAATGTATATAGCGCTTGGCCGGGACTTCCGTCGATGACGGGGTCGGGCGAGGATGGGGCGGGGTGGCACAGGGCCGCCTCGGCCAGCAGATCGCGGAGATACGAGCATGTTCACCTGCACCGGCTACGCATCCACCAGCGCGGAAGCGCCGCTCTCGCCCTTCACCTTTGAGCGTCGCGACCCCGGCGCCTCCGATATCGAGATCGAGATCCTGTATTGCGGCGTCTGCCACTCGGACCTGCACACCGCCCGCAACGAATGGGGCGGCACGCTCTACCCCTGCGTTCCCGGCCACGAGATCGTCGGCAAGGTGACGCGGGTCGGCGCGAATGTCTCGGCGTTCAGGGCGGGCGACCTCGCCGGCGTCGGCTGCATGGTCGCCTCTTGTCGCGAGTGCGACAGCTGCAGGGAGGGCCTGGAGCAGTATTGCGTGCCCGGCTTCACCGGCACCTATAACGGTCCCGAGCCGCAGACCGGCGGGCACACGTTCGGTGGCTATTCGAGCCATATCGTGGTCGACAGCCACTTCGTCCTGCGCATCCCCGAAAACCTGGATCTCGCCGCCGTCGCCCCGCTCCTCTGCGCGGGCATCACCACCTATTCGCCCCTGCGCCACTGGGGCGTGAAGGCCGGGCAGAAGGTCGGCGTCGTGGGGCTCGGCGGCCTCGGCCATATGGGCGTCAAGCTCGCCCATGCCATGGGCGCGCATGTGGTCCTGTTCACCACCTCGCCCGGCAAGGAGGCCGATGCGAGGCGGCTCGGCGCCTCCGAGGTGGTGATCTCGAAGGATCCCGGCGCCATGGCGGCGCAGGGCGAGACCTTCGACTTCATCCTCGACACCGTGGCGGCCGACCACGACATCAACGCCTATCTCGGCCTGCTCAAGCGCGAGGGCACCCTCGTGCAGGTGGGCGCACCGGAGAAGCCCCTCGCCGTCAACGCCTTCAGCGTGATCTGGCGGCGCCGCAACTTCTCCGGTTCGCTCATCGGCGGCATCGCCGAGACGCAGGAGATGCTGGATTTCTGCGCCGAGCACGGGATTACCTCGGATATCGAGATCATTCCCATCGACCAGATCGAGACGGCCTATGGCCGCATGCTCAAGAGCGACGTGAAATACCGCTTCGTCATCGACATGGCGTCGCTGCCGAAAGCCGCCTGACGACCCGTCCCTGTCTGCTTTCGGGAAGCTCCCCTCCATGCGCCACGCCCTCCGTGCCCTCATGCTCGCCGGCCTCGTCGTTCTGGCGCCTGCCGCCAGGGCGGCCGAGACGACCACCGTCTTCGCCGCCGCCAGCCTGAAGAACGCCCTCGACAATGCCGGCAAGGCCTTCACCGCCAGGAGCGGCGTCGAGGTGAAGGCGAGCTACGCTGCCTCCTCGGCCCTGGCGCGGCAGATCGAATCCGGTGCCCCGGCCGATCTGTTCGCCTCGGCGGATCTCGAATGGATGGACTACCTCGCAAAGAAGAACCTCATCCGTCCCGAGACCCGCGTGAACCTGCTCGGCAACCGCATCGTCGTCATCGCGCCGAAGGACGCCGCGACCGCCGACCTGCCGTTCACCGCCGAGGGCTTTTCCGCCGCACTCGGACCCGAGGGGCGTCTCGCCACCGGCGAGGTCAATTCGGTGCCCATCGGCAAATACGCGAAAGCCGCCTTCGAGAAGCTCGGCCTGTGGGGAGGCCTGCAGCCGCGCCTTGCCCAGGCCGACAACGTGCGAGCTGCATTGCTCCTGGTCTCGCGCGGTGAAGCGCCGCTGGGCGTGGTCTACGAGAGCGACGCCAGATCCGATCCGGGCGTGAAGATCGTGGGCGTGTTTCCGCCGGACAGTCATCCCCCGGTCGTGTACCCCTTCGCCGTCACCGCCGAAGCCAAAGGAGAGGGGGCGGCGAAATTCCTCGCCTTCCTGAAGAGCGCCGAGGCGAGGCCGTTCTTCGAGGCGCAGGGCTTCACGCTCCTCGGCCCCAACGCAGCAAAACCATAGGAAACGTCATGAAGATCAGCGCGCGCAACACCCTCAAGGGCAAGATCGTCGCCGTCGAGAAGGGCGCGACCACCGCCCATGTGAAGATCGAGATTGCCGACGGCACGGTCGTCACCGCCTCGATCACCAATGACTCGGTGGATGCGCTCGGCCTCGCCGTGGGCGGCGAAGCCTATGCCGTCGTCAAATCCTCCGACGTGATGATCGCCGTCGACTGAACGAGCCGACCCACCTCATCCTGGCCGGTACCTTCGTTCCGCAGGGAGCGGCGGTCCCCCGCATGGGAGGTGAGAGGGGAGGTGACGCCGTGGCCCTGAACTTCACCCGGATGGGACCTGCCACCTGGGTCGCACGGATCGACCATATCACCCTCTACCTCGGCGAAGAGAACGGCGAGGTGAGTCACGTCCAGGCTGGCCTGGCGACCAAGGTCGCAGCCTCGCTCCCGGGCGTGCGGGACGCGGCCTCGGCCTATCTCGACCTGTTCGTGAACAAGACGAAAGCCTGCGGCCTCGCAGACGAGCCGTGGTGGCTCGACGAGATCGAGTTCCGCGACCCCGCCGGGGAGGGCGGTGCCGCCTACGCGTTCCACTTCACCCTGGACGGTGACGATGGCGGGTTGTGGACCGTCGAGATGCGGGCCTTCGAGGTCGAGCACCGCCCTTTCCGGTTCGAGCGGCGGCAGGGATGAGGGGCGGGCCGGATTGGCAGTAGGGAGCCCATCGACGGTCCGCGCCGTCTTGGCCTTACCCGCGCATCGGCGGTGGTAGGCGGGCTCATGCCGGGTTTGAACGGTCTCTTCTTTCTCTCACCCTCGCCGCCGAAGACTTTGTGTCGATCCACCTCGAAAATCGAAATTCCATTTCGTTGACAGGGACGGCCCGTGCCTCATGATACGGATGTCATCTTGAGCAGTCGCCGAGCGGCATAGTCGAAAGCCGGAATAGACTTCATCTTCGACGGAACTGTAGTTCCGATCATTTCGGTCGATGCCGGGATCACGCCGCTTCTGCGAAGCGGTGACCGATATCCCTCGGCCAATGCCCCCGTCCCGTTCCCTTTCCCGGAGCCACCCCATGTCGAACCAGAACACGACGCCCACGTCGCCCCGGCCCAAGTCGCCCCGGCCCGCCTCGCTTCACCCCGAGACGATCGCCCTGCATGCGGGCTGGCGCGCCGATCCGACCACGGGTTCGGTGGCGGTGCCGATCCACCAGACCACCTCGTTCCAGTTCCGCGACACGGCCCATGCCGAGAACCTGTTCGCCTTGAAGGAACTCGGCCACCTCTACACCCGTGTGACGAACCCCACCGTCGACGTGCTGGAGCAGCGCCTCGCCGCCCTCGAAGGCGGGGCGGCGGCGCTGGCGCTGGCGTCGGGCCAGGCGGCCTCCGCCCTGTCGGTGCAGAACCTCGCGCGGGTGGGCGACAACATCGTCGCCTCCACCGACCTCTATGGCGGCACCTGGAACCTCTTCGCCAACACGCTGGCCGAGCAGGGAGTCGAGGTCCGCTTCGTCGATCCGGCCGACCCGGAGAATTTCCGCCGCGCCACCGACGACCGCACCCGCGCCTATTACGGCGAGACGCTGGCCAACCCGAAACTCGCGGTCTTCCCCATCGCGGAGGTGGCCGAGATCGGCCGGGGCTTCGGCATCCCGCTCATCGTCGACAACACCGCCGCGCCGCTCCTGGCGCGCCCGTTCGACCATGGCGCGGCGATCGTGGTCTATTCCACCACCAAGTATCTCGGCGGCCACGGCATCGCCATCGGCGGCGCCATCATCGATGGCGGTCGGTTCGATTGGGCGGCCAACCCCCAGCGCCAGCCGGCCCTCAACACCCCCGATCCGAGCTATCACGGCGCGGTCTGGACGGAGGCGGCCAAGCCCCTCGGGCCCATCGCCTATATCCTGCGCGCCCGGGTCCGGCTGCTACGCGACCTCGGCCCGTCCGTCTCGCCGCTCAACGCCTTCCTCACCCTGCAGGGGCTGGAGACCGTGGCCCTGCGCATCGAGCGCCACAGCCGCAACGCGCAGGCCGTGGTCGATTACCTCGCCGCACGGCCCGAGATCGAGCGGGTCATCCACCCCTCGCACGCCACCGGCAAGGCGCGCGAGCGGGCGGAACGGTACCTCAAGGGCGGCTATGGCGGCCTCGTCGGGTTCGAGCTCGCTGCCGGGCGCGAGGCCGGCCGGCGCTTCATCGAAGCCCTGTCGCTGTTCTACCACGTGGCCAATATCGGCGATGCCCGCAGCCTCGCCATCCATCCGGCCACCACCACCCACGCGCAGCTCACGCCCGAGGACCAGCGCGCCACCGGCGTGTCCGACGGCTATGTCCGCCTCTCCATCGGCCTCGAACATATCGACGACATCCTGGCCGATCTCGACCAGGCCCTGGCCTCGGTCGGGTCCTTCGCGAAGGCCGCCTGACCATGGCGGCTTCCCCGCTGGCTCCGTGGGCGGCACCGGAATCCTCTGCTTCCGCCGCCTCGATCCCCCGTCTCGACCTGCGCCGGCTGGATACCGGACCGGCCGAGCGGGAGGCCTTCCTGGTCGAACTGCGTGATGCCGCCCGGGATGTCGGCTTCTTCCACCTCGTCGGCCACGGCATTCCGGCGGCGGAGATCGCGCAGGTCCAGGCCCTGGCCCGGCGCTTCTTCGCGCTGCCTCTCCCGGAGAAACAGGCCGTGGCCATGGTGCGCTCGCCGCATTTTCGCGGCTATACGGCGGCCGGCCGCGAGATCACGCGCGGCGCACCGGATTGGCGCGAGCAGTTCGATGTCGGCGCCGAGCGCGAAGCCCTTCCGCAAACCGCAGCCTCGCCCCCCTGGAGCCGGCTGCAGGGCCCCAACCAATGGCCCGTCGGCCTGCCCGAACTCCGCGTCGGCCTGCTGCGCTGGCAGGCGGCGGTGACGCAGCTCGGCATCCGCCTGCTGCGCGCCTTCGCCCTGGCCTTGGGCCAGCCGGAGGACGTCTTCGCCCCGATCTACCAGGGCGCGCCCAACCAGCACATCAAGATCATCCGCTATCCCGGCTGTGAGGCCACGCAGGGAGAGCAGGGCGTCGGCGCCCACAAGGATAGCGGCTTCCTCACCCTGCTGGTCCAGGACGGGCAGAGCGGCCTTGAAGTCGAGGGGACGAACGGCTGGATCGCGGCCGAGCCGGTGGAGGGGAGCTTCGTCGTCAATATCGGCGAACTCCTCGAACTCGCCTCCAACGGCTACCTGCGGGCCACGATCCACCGGGTCGTTACCCCGCCGCCGGGGCGCGACCGCCTCTCGGTCGCGTTCTTCCTCGGCGCCCGCCACGACGCCACCGTTCCCTTGCTCGATTTGCCGCCCGACCTCGCCGCAGAGGCGCGCGGGCCGGCGAGCGACCCCGACAACCCGCTCTTCCACGAGGTCGGCCGCAACTACCTCAAGGGCCGCCTGCGCTCCCATCCCGACGTGGCGGCGCGGTTCTACGGCGACCTCGCCGTGACGGGGGGCGCATGATTGGCGGCCCCCGGCGCGTGATCTCCGGCCTGCTGAACGCGTTCCTGCGCGGTCCGCCCTGGCACGGCGATAGTCCGCCCGGCACCCCTGACACCGCTCATCTCGGCGGTGTCGCCGCCATGTTCAGCCACGCCACCTTCCTCACCGAGGTTTCCCCTCCATGGCAGCCGACATCGCCGTCTCCGACCCGGAGCCACAGGCCTATCGAGACATCCGCGCGGCCAACGACCGCTACGCGGAGAGCTTCGACAAGGGCGACCTCGCCCTTCCGCCGGCCCGCCGCTTCGCCATCCTGACCTGCATGGACGCGCGCCTCGATCCGGCGAAATATGCCGGCCTCGGGGAAGGCGACGCCCACGTCATTCGCAATGCCGGCGGGCGGGCCAGCGACGACGCCATCCGCTCCCTGGTGATCTCCCACAAGCTCCTTGGCACCGAGGCGTTCTTCGTGATCCACCACACCGATTGCGGGATGGAGCTGTTCACCGATGCCGTCATCGGCGACCTCCTCACCGACAGTCTCGACACCGCGAGCTTCGACGGCACGGTCTGGTCGAACCCGCATCATGGCGGCGGCTCGCCGGCTGGCTACGCCATCGACTGGCTGACCATCCCCGAGCAGAGCCATGCCGTCACCTCGGACGTCCGGCGCATCCGCGCGCATCCTCTCATGCCGAGCCGCATCCCGATCTTCGGTTTCGTCTACGACGTCACCACGGGGCGACTGAACGAGATCGCCGCAGCCAGCCAAGCCGGCCGGCCCACGCCGCCGCTCCATCTCGGGTAGGGAGAACTCTATGAGACGTGCCTTGTGGCCGATCCGCTCCCGCTCCCGCCGGATGCTGAAACGCAGGCTGCGGAGGGCGAGGGCGTTCCACCCGGGCCTGCTTCGCGAAAGAGTCAGGCTCCCGGCCGATGCGTCGGCCGACGAAACAGCTTCGGATTAGATGCGTCCCGCTCAGAGCCCTTTTGATCGGATGTCTCAGCCGATGCTCATGCCAAAGTCGATCGTCTGCCAAAGTCGATCATCCAAGCAGACCTCCTCATCTTGAGGTAACGCCCTGGACAACAACTCAAACAAGCTCTCAGCCGGGCGGGCCCGCCGCGGGGATCGCCGCGATGCCAGCCGAGGCGGCCCAGGCCGTGAGGTCGGATTTCCGGATCGCCGCCGCCATCAGGTCGGGGAACAGGTCTGGCGTGCAGGCGAAGGCGGGCACGCCCAACGCGGCGAGCCGGCCCGCCAGCGCCCGGTCGTATGACGGCGCGCCCTCGTCGGACAGGGCCAGCAGCGCCACCACCTGCACGCCCGACGCCACCATCCGCTGCGCGCGCGCCAGGAGCCCGGCCTCGACGCCGCCCTCGTAGAGGTCCGAGATCAGGACCAGGATCGTGTCCTCGGGGCGGGTGATGCGGGATTCGCAATAGCCCATCGCCCGGTTGATGTCGGTGCCGCCGCCGAGCTGGACCGAGAACAGCACCCCCACCGGGTCTTCCAACTCGTCGGAGAGATCCACCACCTCTGTGTCGAACACCACGAGCCGGGTGGTCACCGCCGGGAGCGAGGCCATCACCGCGCCGAAGATGCTCGAATAGACGACCGAACTCGCCATCGACCCGGATTGGTCGATGCACAGGATCACGTCCTTGAGGCTGGCGCGCTGGCGCCGGCCATGGCCGAACCGGGTCTCGGGGATGATGGTGCGGTATTCGGCCTGATAATGGCGCAGGTTGGCCCGGATGGTCCGGTTCCAGTCGATCTCCGCATGGCGCGGACGCCGGTTCACGCTGGCGCGATCGATGGCCCCGGTCACCGCCTGGCGCAGGGGCTCTTCGAGCTTGCGCATCAGAGCGTCCACGACCTTGCGCACCACGAGGCGGGCGGTGTCCTTGGTCTTGCCGCCGAGCAACCCGCGCATGGAGATGAGGGTCGAGACGAGGGCGACGTCGGGGACCACCGCCTCCAGCATCTCGGGCTCGGTGAGCATGCGTTTGAGATCGAGGCGCTCGAAGGCGTCCCGCTGCATCACCTGCACCACCGAGGCCGGGAAATAGTCGCGGATGTCGCCGAGCCAGCGCGGCACGGAGGGGGACGAGGCACCGAGCCCGCCCTTCCGGTCGGAATCGTAAAGGGCGCCGAGCGCCCGGTCGATGCCGACATCGCGGCCCGACAGGCCGCAGCCGGTGCCATCCGCCGCGCCCCCGCCGAGGACGAGGCGCCAGCGGCGCAGACGCTCGGTGTCGCTCATGGCGTGTCCTCCGTCGTCTCGTTCTCCACAGGCGCCAGGAGGAGGCGCAGGACCGGCAGCACCCTTGCGGCGCGTTCGGCGTCAAAGAGGCGGCCCGATCCCTCTCCCTCGGAAACACCGGCCCCATGGCGGTTCAAGGCCTCGCCGATGGCGCGTCGCTCGCCCTGCGAGATCGTCGCGAAGGTGCGTCGCAGCAGGGGCAGCAATTCGGCAAAGAGCGTCCCGTCGAGGCCGGCGAGCCATTCGTCGATGACCGCGAGCAGGGTGCCGCCATGGATCAGGACCGTGCCGCTCTCCTCCAAAAACCCCTCGATCCAGGCGGCCGCCGCCATCGTGCCCGAGGCGCGGGACAGAGCGAGGCGAAGCCGGTCGCCGGCCTGCTCCGCATCGAGGGCCCGGTCGTCGAACAGCAGCCGCACGGCGCGCCCGACGACGCGGCCATGCACATGGCTCTGGTCGGCCAGGCCGTGAAGCGCCTCCTGCCAGACCGCCTTCAGGTCGGGCTCCTCCAGGAGGGAGATCGCCGCGTGGACGCCGACGATCCGCGCCTTGGCGGCGCTCGCGGCATCGTCGTCGAGGCTCTGGCAGGCCGCCGTCAGCCCCGCGGCGGCGCGCGGCACGAGCCCGCGCACC
Source organism: Methylobacterium sp. CM6241 (assembly GCF_054817845.1). Classification (NCBI taxonomy): domain Bacteria; kingdom Pseudomonadati; phylum Pseudomonadota; class Alphaproteobacteria; order Hyphomicrobiales; family Methylobacteriaceae; genus Methylobacterium; species Methylobacterium sp. CM6241. Next base: position 557,262 of record NZ_CM139246.1, on the reverse strand, counting down.
ACGCCCAGAACCGGCTCCGTATCGGACGAGCGCACCGACCCGTAGCGCGCCAGTTCGGCGAGCGGCGGTAGCGCCTCCATCAGGTCGAACACGTCCGCCGAGACGGCGGCGCGGTCGTTGAGGGCGCGGATCACGTCCTCCCCGGCTCCGGCGAGATCGGCGTCGAGGAGCGTGCCGACGAGGCCCGACAGTTCCGCGACGCGGGTCGCTTCGCGCGCCCGCCTGCGCACCCGGCTGGCGGCGGCCTCGGCCACCGTGCCGCCATCGGCGGAGGCGGCGACCAGATCCACCACCCATTCGGGCTGCCAGGACAGGAACCACGCCTCCTTGAAGGTGCCGCGCCCGCGCGCCTGCTGACGCCGGCCCCAGGGGATGCCGATGAGGTGGAGCCGGTTGAGGAAATGGCTGCGGGCGAGGTCGTTCTCCTTGCGCAGGTCGAGGACGAGGTCGCCCGCGACCGCCTCCGGCTTGAGGCGCAGGCTCTTGCAGGTCGCGGCGAAATCAGCCTCCACCGGCGTGCCGGGACTGTCCGGCGGGGTCGCGCCGAGGCGCTCGCCGATGACGAGCTTGCGCCGGATCAGCACCATCGGGGCCGGATCGGCAAAGCACAGGGTCGCCTGCGCGGCCTCGTGCAGGTCGTCGAGGGAGGGGCGTGCCCGGCCCCGGAACCCGGCCAGCGCCTCGGCGAGGCGGGCGGCCTCGATCACGGAGGCCGGCGAGGCGTCGAGGTCTTCCGCGCGGAGCAGGGCCGCCGCGCGCGCCAGCCACCGCGCTGCGACACGGCCCTCGTGGTTCCATAGCGTGTCGTACCATTCGGGCGACAGTACCCCGGCCCGGTAGCCGCTGGCGGTGGCGAGGCGCTCGTAGGACCACGGCGCCCAGGCCGCGGCGACCTTGGTCCGGGGCAGTCCCTTCAAGGTCGCCGCATCGAGGCCGACCTGTCCCTTCGCATCGTGGCGCGCCAGCGCCGGGGCGTGCCAGGCGCCGCAGATCACGGCGATGCGGGCGAAATCCTCACGCGCCGCCTTGCGGAGGCAGGTGCGCATATGCGCCTCGCGCGCCTCCTCTCGAAACGCCTCCCCATCGGTGTCCTGGCCGGGAGCGGTCTCCGCGCCCTCGCGCAGGGCCGTCATGGCCTCCTGGATCGCCGCGAACACGTCGCCATCCTCGCCCGCGCGGCTCTCGACGAAGGCGTCCCACCAGCGCTCGCCGTCGGGAAAACCCGCGACCTCGGCCAGTTCGCCGAGGGGATCGCGCCGCAGGGCGAGGGAGGGCGCCTCGCTTGCATCATCGGACGCAGGCGCATCGAGCCCGGCCGGTGCCGTCTCGCCTTCGGGCGCCTCTCCCCTCCTTTCGAACCCGTCGGCGAGCTGGATCGCGTGCGGCAGGTCGATGAAGCGCAGGGTCGCCCCATGGTCGAGGCCGTGCCGCATGGCCACCCATTCGGGCGAGAAGGCCGCGAAGGGGAAGAAGGCGCAGGTCTGCGGCCGGTCCGCCCGGTAGACGAGCAGGGCCACCGGCGGTGTCATTGCCGGGTCGGCGACGAGGGGGATCAGGGCGTCGGCATCCGGCGGCCCCTCGATGAGCAGGCAATCGGGCCGGAACGCATCGAGGGCCGCGCGCAGCGAGCGGGCCGAGCCCGGCCCGTGGTGGCGGATGCCGAAGATCCGAACCTCAGGCATCGCGGCCGGGGGTGGTGGGGCTTGGGCTCATGGCACGCTCGTTACTCTTGGGTGGGGTGTCGCGGTGGATGGCGCGCGGGGCTTTCCCTCCCCCCTATGCGGGGGAGGGTGGCCCTCGCGTCAGCGAGGGTCGGGAGAGGGGAGCGCCGTATCCGGAGAGGTCGCCCCCTCTCCCGCCTGCTCCGCAGGCACCCTCCCCCGCAGAGGGGGGGAGGGTGAGAACGCCCTCACGCGCTCTCGCGGGCGGCGCGGTAGAAGTCCTTCCACTCCGACCGTTCCTTCACGACGGTCTCGAGATATTCGCGCCAGACGATGGCGTCCTGCACCGGATCCTTGATCACCGCGCCACTGATCCCGGAGACGAGGTCGTGGGCCGAGAGCTGGCCGTTGCCGAAATGCGCGGCCAGCGCCAGCCCGCTGCCGACGACGCTGATCGCCTCCGCCGTGGAGAGCGTGCCGGACGGCTGCTTGACCTTGCTCTTGCCGTCCGCGGTCACGCCCTCCCGCAACTCGCGGAAGATGGTGACCACGCGGCGGATCTGGTCGGCGCCGGGCGGTTCGGCGGGGATTTCGAAGGCGCGCCCGAGGGCGGCCACGCGGGTCTCGACGATGGTGATCTCGGCCTCGATCGTGGCCGGCGAGGGCAGCACCACGGTGTTGAAGCGGCGCTTCAACGCGCTCGACAATTCGTTGACGCCGCGATCCCGGTTGTTGGCGGTGGCGATGAGGTTGAAGCCCCGGGCGGCGGCGATCTCCTCGTTGAGTTCCGGGATCGGCAGCGTCTTCTCGGAGAGGATCGTGATGAAGCTGTCCTGCGTCTCGGAGGGAATGCGGGTCAGTTCCTCCACGCGGGCGATTTTGCCCTCCTCCATGGCGCGCACGATCGGGCTCGCCACCACCGCCTCGCGGCTCGGCCCCTTGGCCAGCAGCAGGGCGTAATTCCAGCCGTAGCGGATCGATTCCTCGCTGGTGCCGGCGGTGCCCTGCACGATGAGGCGGGAGGTGCCGCAGATCGCGGCGGCCAGATGCTCGCTGACCCAGCTCTTGGCGGTGCCCGGCGTGCCGAGGAGGAGGAGCGCCCGGTCGGTGGCCAGCGTCGCCACCGCCACCTCCATCAGGCGCCGGTCGCCGATGTATTTCGGCGTGACCTCGAAACCGGAGTCGAGCCGCCCGCCCATGAGGTAGGTGACGACCGCCTGCGGCGAGAGCAGCCAGTTCGGCGGGCGCGGCCTGTCATCGGCGGCGCGCAGCGCCTCCAGCTCCTCGGCGAAGGCATCCTCGGCGGCCCGTCGGAGCTGCGTCGTCTTGGTTCCGTTGGTCTGGCTCATGCCTCAGGCGAACTCCCGTCGGATGGTGGCGCGCAGCGCGAGGGTTTCGGCAAAATCCTCGATCTGCCGGCGCAGGTTGTCCTCGGCCTCGTCCGGCAGCCGGGCGAGGATGGCGGCGGCGGAGGCCGCATGGTCCTCGTCGGGCCAGGCCCGTTCGGCGAGGCGGGTGAGCAGGTAAGCGGAGGCGAGGTCCTGGCGGTCGGATTGCGAGGTCCGCGTCACCGAGGCGAGCCAATCGAGGAGGGCCGCCGTGAAGGCCTCGGACAGGGAGGAGGGTGCCTGTCGCAGCAGGGTCAGAATCGTATCGATCTCCCCCTTGCCGAGGAGCTGCGCCACCGTCGCCTCCCATTCCGCATCGGGGAGCGACCGCACGGCGCGGGCCCAGGTCTCACGGAGCGCATCGCCCGGCTCGATGCCGGAGAGGCGCCCGGCCGACGCCTCGGCCAGCACCGACACCATCGTCCGTACCCAGTCGAGGTCGCGCTCGCGGCGCGCGGCGGTGAGAAAACCATCGACGATCTGGATCGCCCATTCGCTGCGCAGGGCCAGTTCGATCCAGAGCCTCGGCGGATGATCGGCGAAGGCGTGGAGGGGAGCGGCGGCGATGACGCTCTCGAGCAGACCGGCCTTCGCGCCGCCGCGCCTCCGCTCGTAGGCGTTCAGCTCGATCCCGTCCCGCGCGAGCGTCGGCGATTCCTCCGGCAGCGTCACCACCAGAGTGTGTTTCGTCCCGCCGAGGAGCTTTCGGCTGCTTTCGACCACGAGCGCGGTTCGCGCCCTCGCCGCCATGCGGGAGGCGAAGAGCGAGTGGGTGAGGCGCGGTAGCAGGACTCTCGCTGCCGCGCGCACGCCGCCCGCGCGATCGTCCAGGCAGGTTTCGAGGAAGGGCGCATCCGCCTCCGACAGGCCGATCTCCAGGATGTAGACGAGGCGCTCGCGCATCTCCGCCTTCTCGGCGCGGAACCCAGCCTCCAGATCGGCGCGGGCTCCTTCGGGATCGCGCAAGCGGAAGTCGGCGAAGGCGGCGTGGCGCTCGGCCGGGCTCGCTTCAGCGCCATCCGGGGCCGAAATCGCCGCCTCGGCGCCTCGGGCGGAACAGGCCGCCTCCAGCCAGGCGAGCTCCTCGCCCGCGACCGCGTCGATGGTCTCGTCCCACTCGCGCCGGTAGGGCGCGAGGGCGGGGAGCAGCCAGGGCGGAGCGCGCATGCCCCGCTCCGCCGCGATCTCGCACCACTCCTTCACGCGGCCCCGCGCCTCCGTGCCCGCGGCGAGGAGCAGCCCGAGCCGCGCCGCCGCTTCGGGTGGGCAGGGACGGCCCTTCGCCTCGTGAGGGGGCGTCGGCGTGAAGGCTTCTGGCGGAAAGCCGCTGCCGGCGAGATGGTGGATGCCCGCGACCGCGACCCGCGCCAGCAGGGTCATGCCCGGCTCTGCGCGCGGCAGCGCACCGGCGACCGTCTCGAGATCGACAGGGGAGGGGGAGCGGTCGGCCCCCAGCAGAGCGGAGACGAGGGCCGACTCCCAATCGTCGGGGGCGGAGACGTCGAGGCCCATCAGGCCGCCCTCACCAGGATCGGCCGGGGATCCTGGGCCGGAACCGCGTAGAGATGCCCGCCGGCCACCATGGCGAGGGGCGTGAGCGCGAACCCGTCATAGAGACCGAAAAGATCGACATAGCCCCCCGCCGCCACCGCCATCAGAGGAAGGACATGTGCGGAATCGGCAAGGGTCAAACAGCCGGTGGCGTCACCCGCGCCCATGGCGCCATCCGCGAGATGTCCGAGGCGTAGGCCGGACAGCCGAAGCGGCCAACGGTCGATCCACGGCGCCCGCGCCAGGGCCCCGGCGAACCCGTCGAGGGCCTCGGCGACGCTCGTCGCGCCAGGCAGAGGGCCGACCGGTGCCGCACTGGCGCGCCCCTCGCGAAACGCGGCCCTGAGCGGCGGATCGCCGGGATGGAAGGCGAGCGCGCCCGAGAAATCCTGTCCTGCCGCCGGGACCGGCGGCAGCGGCGAGCCGGAGGTGCCGTAATCGACGACCTGGGCCATGGCGCCACTCGTCCGTCCGGCGAGCCAGACGGTGCGGGCGGTGAGCTTGTCCTCGTCCTCCACCGCATGCGCGAGGACGGCCCACTCGTCGACGAGACCCGGACGTGCCGCCATCTCCTCGGTGGTCACGGGATAGCCGATGGCCGCGCGGACGCCCGCTGCCTGTTCGGGCGTGAGCCGTTCCAGACGCCGGGCGGCCCGGGCCAGCAGGGACAGGCGGCCGAGGGCGAGGGCAAGGGCCGCCTCCGGACGTGCGGCAGAGCCGGGCGCGGCCGCGATGAGGCCCGGCATGGCCCGCACCCTGCGGGCGAGGCCCGGGGCCTGTCCATCGACGAGGCGTCCTGCCATGCGGTCCCAGAAGGCATAGGGCTCGCGCCGCACCGTCGCGAGACCGCGCCGCATCAGGTCGCCGAGCCAGAGATCGAGTTCATCGAGCGCCGCCGAGACCTTGTCCTCGCGGGCCTGACGGCGCTTGGCCTGCCCCTTTTCGTCGACGGGGGCAGAGGCTTGCTGGGACCGCGTTTCGGCGGAGACGGCGCGGCTCTCGCGCCCCCGGATCCAGGCGGCGACCCAATCCGGCGGTTCTGCCTCGGAGATCGGCGCGGCGGCATCTACCAGCATCAGGCCGATTGCGTGCTTGCAGGGAAATTTCCGGCTCGGGCAGGTGCATTTCGAGGCTGGACCGGAGAGATCGGCCACCGTGCGATAAGGGTTCGCTCCGCTTCCCTTGATCTCGCCCCAGACGACGGCGCCTGCCCGCCCGAGCCCGCTCCACTTGGCCGCCTTCGCCTGATCCTGCCCGGCCTTGCGGCTCGACGCATCGGGAGCGAGGTCGAGGATTTGCGCGGAAGTGAGGCTCATATGGCGATGGGACGGCGATTCCGAAGCTGGATGATTCGAGGGAGCCTAGCCGCCCCGAGCCGCAACGCAAGCATAAATCTGTATTTCAAGTTTATAATAAGAATAAAACAAATCTTCATCTGTGAGAAAGAGGCAGCAGAAATGCCGATATATGAGAAAAGCGGCGCAGAGGTGTATTTGTCCATCCCTGATGGCAGTGCTCTGGTGTCCGTTCGTCAACGATCAGCAAGCCCGCCGCCGTCGCTCGACCTCGAAAGGTGCTCTCGATATCTTAGCTACAGTTTCGTTCGATGGTCGTCTGCGAAGTAAAAACGATGGTTCGGTATTCTCAAAAAAATCTCCCGACGGGTCATTCTGGTCTGAGCGCAACCCGTCCGTGACCGGAAGTTCTGTGGGCAGTCTCAACGCTGTGACTTTCTGATCGACGCTGGCGCTGACTTCTGCCGGGAGGTATTCTCGCACTCAGGGGCCTATCTCCGTCGCGCTCGTTCCCTCGGGCGGTAAACCCCGTTCACCGCGACATATGAACCTATCTTCGATCCCGGCGTTCACATTTCTTGTGTTATCGAAGGAGTGGCGATGCTCATTGAAGACTATCGCGAGCCAGCCCGGCCCCGGCCGCGCACCAGGGATCTCAACAGCGCGCTGACCGAGACCACCCGGCGGCGTCTCGGCGAGGAGTTGCAGGCCCTCTACGAGCCCGTGATCGACGAGCCTCTCGACCCTCGCCTTGCCGAGCTCATGAAACAGCTGGAGGCGGACAGGGACCGTTAGATCCTGTCTGGCTAAATCCGATCCAGGGATCGGGGGTGATCCTGTCGGTGCCGCCCGGCGATCTCCCGACGGCGGATGTCCTTTCTCCCCATGCGGGCTCCGGCCCAACCCGCACCTTGCCGCGGCCCTCGGTTCAACGCTGTTCGGACCCTCAACGCGGGAGAGGCCCCGATCTCGTGGCGATCCGGGTTCGAACCGCCGGAGGCCCGGCGGAACGACATCGTCCAGGGTCGGAGCGGACGAGCGTTCCGCAGCCATGACCGATTCTGAATGGCATTCGATGTCGGCGGGGCACCATCCTGCGTCATTCGTCTGCGGAGCGCGGGCTCAAAGTGCCTCGCCGGCCATGTAGTCGATACGAAGACGTCCTGATCGGTGATAGCGGCATTAATATCCTGACGGGCTTGGCCGGTAACGATTTCCTCCGGGGAGTAGGAGCATCCGATACACTGATCGGCGGCGACGGCAATGATAAGCTGGCAGTTACCAATGCACCAACGCTGGTCGACGGGGGAGATGGGCAGGACAGGCTCCTGCTTCTTGGACCCGATACTTTCACGTTCACAGACGCAAGCTTCAAGAGTATCGAGACGATCTATGTGCGCGGAGCACTGACCCTCGATCTGTCGGGCGTGACCGCAGGCACCACGGTCAACCTGCAGAACGCCAAGGATACCTTCGCCACGGTGTCGGGGACAAAGGGGAACGATGTCATCAGGGCCGGCGAGGGTGACACGGTGATCGATGGCGGCACCGGTAACGACAAGCTGTATGCTGGTGGGGGAGCTGATACCTTCACTTTCAAAATGAATTTCGGGATGGATAACGTCTATGGTTTTGCGAAGGGCTTCGATCATTTCGACGTGTCAGCCCTTGTGAACAGCTTCGAGGATATCAACCTTACTATGTTGAACGGGGGGTGCGGACACTCTTGTCACGTTCGATGATGTTGCTCTTGGCAACAGTATCATCCTGAGAAATGTTGCTAAGGGATCCTTGCGTGGGGCGGACTTTGGACTCCTGATCTAGTAGTATGTCGGTAATTTACTTCTAGAGGGTAGTCTGAATCGTCTTACGAAATGAGGATGCAGGACGGGGCGGAACGAAGCTAACGGAAGAGATGTCCAGCGACGGCCTGCCGCACGCTGGACGCGAATAGCGACGATGAAGACCTCGGACGACGCGACGTTATTTTCCGCCCAGTCCGACGAACCTTGGCGAAGTGCAGATGCTGCAGGCAAGCACAGGCGATGTTCATCATCACTGCATGCCCTTCCACGAGCGCTTGGCCCAGCACGGCCCGCCGAAAAATGTCGCGCACGCGACCGTGATGCGAAGGCGACTGGTGACGCTCAGCGCGATCCCTCGCGAATGCACGTCATGATGGCCAATCACGGCTCGACCATCGACGTCGTCGCTTCGCCCCGTCCCTGTGAGTCGTCTGATCCATCGGGAGAATACGATGGCAGCAGACGCGCCTCGTCGTCATCACAGTGTCGCCCAGCCTTGCGATCCAGCGCGATAGTGAGCCGGTATTTTGCCGGCCATGTTCGCCGCGAACGCATTATGCAGCATCTTCTCATTGAGGAATCGTCCCTCCCGGGGCTGATCTTCGCCCTCGCCTTCGACACGGATGGACGGGGACGCCAGGTTGCGCTGGGGGACGAGCTTCCTTCCCTCGGTGACCCGGAACACGGCTTCGTTTGGCTTCACGTCGATCTCGTCGATGCGCGGACCGAGGCGCTGATCCTTGAGGGACGCCTCGGCCCGCCCCGTCTCGCCGCCGCAACCTTCGCCCGCGACGAGCATCAGCGTGTCGTCGTCGATGGCCCTCATGCCGGCTTCGTCATCGCGGACCGGGAACGCGCTTTCGACGGCTCGTCGAGCGAAGAGCCGAACGGCCGCCTCCATTGCGTTCTCGGTCCAGGCTATCTGGTCAGTGGCCGTCGCCATGCCACGGCCTGCGCGGTCGCCGCCCGCGACGCGGTCCTGTCCGGCACCCTCGTTCCCGGCCCGGCAAAGCTACTGGAGCGCTTCGTCGGCAGCACCATCGCATCACTCAATGCCACGTCCGATCGCCTGTCCTCCTCCCTCGATGCCATCGAGGACGACATGCTCGACGAGGCCAAGGCCGACGATGCCAGGCCGTTGGGACCGATCCGCCGCCAATCCGTGCGCTCCCACCGTCAACTCGCCGGCTTACGCGCGGTGTTCCACCGGCTCGAGGATGAGGCCGCCATGGAGGGCGACCAATTGCCGGAAGCCGTCGGCGCCATGGCGGCGCGCGTGGTCCAGCGCCTCGATTCGCTCCACCGGGACATGCATGTCCTGTCCGAGCGCAGCCGGCTTCTCCAGGACGAGATCGCCGCCCGCACGACCGCGCTGACCAACCGCCAGCTCTTCACCCTCTCCATCCTCACGGCCCTGTTTCTGCCGCCCACCCTGGTCACGGGCGTCTTCGGCATGAACACCAAGGGCCTGTTCTTTTCCGAATCCGACAGCGGCTCCATGATCGCCCTGATCATCGGCGCGCTCGCGGCGCTGGCCGTCTATGTCGTCATCCGCCGGCTCAATCTCGCCGGCCGGCCTGGTTGATCCCGAACGCGAACGCGCCCACACACCCTCGATTCATCCGACCACCGGAGCCTTCCCCCGCATGGACTTCTTTCGCCGCTTCACCGTGCTCATGTGCGCGCCTAACTTCGACCCGGACGACCTCGAGGGCGTGCGCGTCCAGCAGATCATCGGCTCTGTGGAGAAGCTCGGCTTCGAAGTGGTCCGCGCCCGCCGCGTGGAGGACGCAGCCATCGCGGTCCAGACCGATGCCGCCATCGGCTGCATGGTGGTGGATTGGGGCAAGCGCGGCCTCGACGGCAAGGCGGCGGCCCTCATCAACCTGATGCGGAAGCGTGGGCTCGAAATGCCCATCGTCATCATGGTCCGCCGCAAGCGCCTGGAGGACATCCCCGTCGAAGTGCTCGACTTCATCGACGGCTACATCTTCCTGGCCGAAGAGACCCCGGACTACATCGCCCGCGGCCTGGTGAGCCGCGTGAAGCAATATGCCGAGACCCTGAAGACGCCGTTCTTCGGCGCGCTGGTGGACTATGCCGAGCAGGGCAACCAGCTCTGGACCTGCCCCGGCCATAACGGCGGCATCTTCTACAACCGCTCGCCGATCGGGCGTATCTTTGTGGAGCATCTCGGCGAGGCCGTGTTCCGCGACGACCTCGACAATTCCGTGCTCGATCTCGGCGACCTTCTGGTCCACGAAGGCCCGGCCTTGAAGGCGCAGAAAGAAGCCGCCGTCATCTTCGGCGCCGAAAAAACCTATTTCGTCCTCAACGGCACCTCGGCCTCCAACAAGATCGTGCTCTCGGCCCTGGTGGCGGAGGGCGACCTCGTCCTGTTCGACCGCAACAACCACAAGGCGGCCCATCACGGCGCCCTGTTCCTCGGCGGCGCGGTTCCGGTCTTCCTGGAGACCGACCGCAACTGCTTCGGCCTGATCGGCCCGATGTATCACGAGGCCCTCGACGAGGCGGCCATCCGTGAGAAGATCCGCACCAACCCCCTCATCACTGACAAGGAAGCCTGGAAGCGCGAGCGCCCGTTCCGCGTGGCGGTGGTGGAGCAGTGCACCTATGACGGCACCATCTACAACGCGCAGATGATCCTCGAGAAGATCGGGCATCTCTGTGACTACATCCTCTTCGACGAGGCCTGGGCGGGCTTCATGAAGTTCCACCCGCTCTTCGCCGGTCGCTTCGCCATGGGACTGAAGGGCCTCGACGAGACCTCGCCGGGCATCATCGCCACGCAATCGACCCACAAGCAGCTGGCAAGCTTCTCACAAGCCTCGCAGATCCATACCAAGGACAGCCATATTCGCGGCCAGACCCGGCGCATCGAGCACCGGCGCTTCAACGAGACCTTCCTCGTCCACGCCTCGACCTCGCCGTTCTACCCGCTCTTCGCCTCGCTCGATGTCGGCGCGCAGATGATGAAGGGCCGCTCGGGCGTCGTCCTGTGGGACGACACGATCCGGCTCGGCATCGAATGGCGCAAGAAGGTCCGTGCCATCCGCCGCGAATTCGAGGAGAAGGAGGGCGATCCTCTGCGCCGCTGGTTCTTCGACCCCTTCGTGCCGGACACGGTGAAGGGCCCGGAGGGCAAGGTGCCGTGGGAGAGCGTCTCGACGGACGAGCTCGCCAGCGACGCGAAATACTGGGAGCTGACCCCCGGTGCCGCCTGGCACGGCTTCAACCATGTGGCGCCGAACTACGCCATGACCGACCCGAACAAGCTCACCGTGCTCACCCCCGGCTTCGACCGGCGCACGGGGGAATATGCCGAGCACGGCGTGCCCGCGCCCATCGTGGCCCAGTACCTGCGCGAAAACCGCATCGTGCCGGAGAAGAACGACCTCAACTCGCTCCTATTCCTGCTGACGCCGGGCGTCGAATCCTCCAAGGCCGGCACGCTCATCTCCGGCCTCGTGGCCTTCAAGCGCCTGCATGACGAGAATGTGCCGCTCGAGGATGCCATGCCGGAATTCGTCCGGCGCCGGCCGAACCGCTACAAGGGCGTACGCCTGCGCGACCTCTGCGCGGATTTCCACGCCTTCCACCGCGAGCACGGCACCAGCACCCTTCAACGCAAGCAGTTCGAACCCGGCCACCTGCCCGAGATGGTCATGACTCCGAAGGAGGCGGTGCAGCAGCTCACCCGCAACAACGTCGATTACGTGCCGATCGCGGAAGCGGAAGGTCGCGTGGCGACGACCTTGCTTCTGGTCTACCCGCCGGGCATCGGCACGGTGCTGCCGGGCGAGCGACTGGACGAACGGGCGAAACCCATGCTGGACTACTTCAAGATGTTCGAGCGCTCCGCGAACCTGTTCCCAGGCTTCGAGGCCGAGATTCAGGGCGTGTTCCGCAACGTCGATCCCGACGGGACGATCCGGTTCTACACCTATGTCATGCGCGAGAATCGCCCGTGAGTCCGGAAGGGCCGCCCGCCGCCTCCGATACCGGGATCATCATCCGGCCCTCCTCGGATGCGGACGTGCCGGCCATGGTGGCAATCTACGCCCACCATATCCGGCGGGGCGTAGGTGATGTGGGGGATTTTGAAGCGGATCCGCTCCATCCCGACGACCTCAAGCGCCGCCGCAAGGCCATGCGCAAGAGGCGTCTGCCGCATCTTGTGGCCGACCGCGATGGGGTGGTGGCGGGCTACGCTTACGCTGTCCCGTTCCGGAAGCGCCCGGCCTATCGCTACACGCTCAAGCACTCGATCTACGTTCATCACGAGCACCTGAACGCCGGCATCGGGCGACGCCTGCTGCCGGCTTTGATCGAGGCCTGCGCCGCCGGCGGCTACCGCCAGATGATCGGCTATATCGACGCGCAGAACGAAGCGTCCCTGCGGCTCCACGAGACCTGCGGCTTCGTCCGTGTCGGCCTGTTGCCGGCGGTGGGCTACAAGTACGGCCGCTGGAGCGACAGCGTCATGGTCCAGCGGGCACTCGGCACCGGCGCCACCGACCAGCCCGGCACCTGGACACGATCGGTTGAGGCGCTGGTGGCAGGGCACGATTGGATGGGGAAGTAGCACTTCCCCATCGGGCCGGTACGGAGCGCGTCAACTCCCGCGACATCGCTCTCCATCAGGCATTTTCGAGCCCGGCATCGACCCTCGCCGCCACGTCCTGCGAGACGTCCAGGGCCTCGGCCAATCGCTTCAGGAACTCCCGCTCCTGCAGTGTATCGGCATTGATGGCCAGACGCGCTGCCGCATAGAGGCGGGCACCCTTCTCCGGCGAATCCACGCGTTCGGCGAGTTCGTCGATCTCGGCCGGGTCGGCCAGCTCCTTTTCGAGCCAGGCGCGGCCATCCTTGTCGATACCGGCCGCCTCTACCACCTCGTCGAGGCGCTGGCGCTCCTGCGTGTCCACGATGCCGTCGGCCAAGGTCGCCGCCACCATGGCGCGCAGCATGATGCGGGCCTCGTCCTCGCCGACTTGGCTGAGATCGGGGGTTTCGGGCTCATGGGAAGGACGGAGTGCTAGAAGAGCCAGGCCCGCGACGAGGGCGAGCCCACCGAGGGCGGCCGTGGCGGCGATCCCGCCCTTGCGTGAGCGCACGAGCGCGTCGACGATCTGTCTTGCATCGGCCATGGTGGTCATCCTGAAGGCGGGTTGAGGATCAGACCAGAAACGGACGAGACCCATCCCGGGTTCAAGGCGGGCCGTGCGGTGGAATCAGCCTGCCCCGCTTGTGCCGCACGGAACGGACACGATCTGTGGCGGGTCCGTGCAGCGCCAAGGGAGCCGCAAGGCAGCCCCAAGGACGATCTTCCATGACCATCACCTCCATCGAATCCCGACTTTCGGTCTCCGGCCAGCCGAACGAAGCCGAGATCGCCGACTTGGCGGGAAAAGGGTTCGCCCTGCTGATCAACAACAGGCCCGAGGGGGAAGAACCCGGCCAATTGGGCACGGAGGCCGAAGCCGCAGCCGCTAGGGCGGCGGGGCTGGCCTATCTCCATCTTCCGGTTACCGGCCCAGGCATCACACTCGACGACATCGCGCAGTTCCGCGACGCCGTGGAAGGAGCGTCCGGCCCAGTCCTCGCGCATTGTCGTAGTGGTACCCGCTCGCTCACCCTCTGGGCTTTGAGCGAGGTGTTGGCGGGACGCTTGAGGCGCGATGACGTCGCGGCCTATGGCCGGGAACGGGGCTTCGACCTCAGCGGCGCAATTCGCTGGCTCGACGCGCATGGCGAGGGGATCGTCGAGGATTGAAGCCGCAGGTGGCGGTCCGCAACATTGGATCAAGCCCGTGCTGTTCGCGGCGACCGCTATGGGAGATCGGGTCCAGACGCTTCCCGATCCGAGGCCTGCACCGTCTGGCGGTCGACCTCGTCCCTGATACGGCGGCCCGCCATCAGGATCTCGAGAAGGAAGGCGACGATGGCCGCCACCGTGCAGACCAGGGCGACGCCGAAGCATCCGAACAAGACGGAGGCCGTGGCGGCATCGCGCAAGGCCCCGACGAAAAGCGTGAGCACCGCGACGCCGGTCATGATGCTGCCGAAACAGGTCAGCACCACAGCCACATCGAGCATGAAGGAGTGCTGACGCAGATAGGCCAGTTGGCGCGACAGGTGCGCCGCCTCGGCCGCATCCGCCTTCTGCAAGCTGGCGGCGGCATCATCGACACGGTCGGCCACCCGCCCAAGGCGCGTTGAGAAGACATTGAGCAGCGTCGCCAGCGCCGTCAGCAGGAAAGCGGGAGCGAGCGCGACCTGAATGACGTGGGCGATGTCGTCGGGAGCGAGGAGAGAACCGGAAGCCACCATGACGTGGCGTTACGCCATGCCGAGCAGCCCCGGAAGATCCCTCCTCGCTGCGACCGCCGTTCCTAGACCCAGACCCTCGAACGGGGTGGAGGCGGGGTCGTCAGGTATAGATCATCATCTCCGCCGATGGACCGATGGTAAAGACGGCGCGGATAAGTAAGGCAGGCGCCACTGGGCCCAGATGCGACGAAGCCCCGCAACGAGTGATGCGGGGCTTCTCTTGTCGGATGAGGCTGAAATGTCTTCGCTCTTGGTGCAGGTCTTCCGTGCAGTTGCTATTGCGGGCAGCGGTGACGCTGACCATCATTGCCCAGATAGGTGCCCGATCGCTGATCGTAGGAGCGGAAGCGCTGGATGCAGTAGGCGACGTCCTGATCGGACCCGCCGACATCCTGCTGAACCTCGACGGCGCCACCATAATAGGCTGGGGCATAGCCGCCGCCGTAATAGCCACCGTTATCGTAGTAACCGCTGCCATAGCCGTAACCGATTCCGGCTCCAGCCAAGCCTAGCCCCAAACCAAGACCGAGTCCGCCGTAGCCGTATCCCCGGCCGTAGCCACGATTGTAGCCATACCCGCGGTGATGACCGTAGCCGCCACGGTTGAAGCCACCGCCGGAGTTCGGACCGGCGGCGATCCCGCCCTGTCCGCGTCCACCGCCCCAGCCTCCCTGGCCAGCGCCCCCCAAGGCAGCGGGACCGCCGCCAGCACCGCCACGGCTCAAGCCGCCACCGCCCCAGCCTCGCCCACCACCGCCCGCAGCCGCGAGTCCCGCGCCGCCAGCACCTCCACGGCTCATTCCACCGCCGCCCCAGCCGCCGCCTCCACCACCCGCGGCGAGCCCACCGCCGCCACGGCTCATGCCACCGCTGCCACCGCCACTACCCCAGCCGCCTCCGCGAGCGTCGGCGGTTGTCGGAACGAACGCGACCGCGCCGAGCAATGCGGCGGATGCGAGAATGAGTTTGTTCATGGAACGCCAGCCTGATTGTTTTTTGGAATTGATGACTGACAACGCGCCGTCAGCAGGGAAGGCTCCATTATGGGAGGGCCTTTGACGGACTGAAATATGCCGCACCGAAAATGGACTGTGCTTGCGGATGAAATCGAACACTACGGTCGCGGAGAGCTTAACGGCCCGACCCGAACGATCCGCGATCGGCGCGACGTCATCGTTGCCGTGGTGGGAGTCCTTGCATTCGACTGGGGATGTCGGCTCCGGCGATTGACAAAGGCGCGGCGAACGCAGACTTTCGAATCGTTCCGAGGGGGGCCCCGTTCAGGGGGCTGAGATAGGGCCGCAGCCCTGACCCTTGAACCTGATCCGGCTCATACCGGCGGAGGGACGGGAACTACGCTTGGGTTGTCTGCTCCAAACGAGCGGGTGCCCGTCGTCCTGACGTACCGTTGCGAACCGGATCGCCTCCCACGCCAGGAGCGAATCCGATATGAACGCACCCGTCCTTCCCAAAGACCTTTCCGGACAAGAACCCGCCAAGGGGCAGCCGCAAGCGGTGACCACCGGCCCGATCATGGGCTCGCGCAAGGTTTATGCGAGCGTGGCCGGCCGTGACGACATCCGGGTGCCGTTCCGCGAGGTCACGTCGAGTGATCCGAAGGAGGCGCCGGTGCGGGTCTACGATCCGTCTGGCCCCTATACCGAGACCGATGCCCGGATCGACCTGAATGCCGGCCTGCCCCTGCTGCGCGACCCGTGGATCGCCAAGCGCGGCTACGCCACGATCACGCCGCGCGCGGTCAAGCCCGAGGACAACGGCTTCGTGCCGGAGGACAAGCTCGTCGCCCCCTGTCCGGCGATGCGCCAGATCCGCAAGGCCGGCTCCGGCCAGATGGTGACGCAGTACGAGTTCGCCAAAGCCGGGATCATCACCGAGGAGATGATCTACGTCGCCCACCGCGAAAACCTCGCCCGCGAGACGATGCTGGAAGGCGCGCAGACCGCGCTGGCCGACGGCAACAGCTTCGGTGCCTCGCTCCCCGCTTTCATCACCCCCGAATTCGTGCGCGACGAGGTGGCGCGCGGCCGCGCCATCATCCCGGCCAACATCAACCACCCCGAGGTGGAGCCGATGGCGATCGGCCGCAACTTCCTCGTCAAGATCAACGCCAATATCGGCAATTCGGCCGTGACTTCGTCGGCAGCGGAAGAGGTGGAGAAACTGGTCTGGGCGACCCGCTGGGGCGCCGACACGGTGATGGACCTCTCCACTGGTCGAAACATCCACAACATCCGCTCGTGGATCGTGCGCAACTCGCCCGTGCCCATCGGCACCGTGCCGATCTACCAGGCGCTGGAGAAGGTCGGCGGCGATCCGCTGAAGCTCGACTGGGAGGTCTTCAAGGATACCCTCATCGAGCAGGCCGAGCAGGGCATCGATTACTTCACCATCCATGCGGGCGTCCGCCTGGCCCATGTGCCGCTCACCGCGCGCCGGGTCACCGGCATTGTCAGCCGAGGCGGCTCGATCATGGCGCGCTGGTGCCTCGCCGGTCACCGGGAATCGTTCCTCTACGAGCGGTTCGACGAGATCTGCGACATCATGAGGGCCTACGACGTCTCGTTCTCGCTGGGCGACGGCCTGCGCCCTGGCTCCATCGCGGATGCCAACGACGCGGCGCAGTTTGCGGAACTCGAGACCCTCGGCGAGCTGACGAAGATCGCCTGGGACAAGGGCTGCCAGACCATGATCGAGGGTCCCGGCCACGTGCCGATGCACAAGATCAAGGTGAACATGGAAAAGCAGCTGGAGGAGTGCGGCGAGGCGCCGTTCTACACCCTCGGCCCGCTGACCACCGATATCGCACCGGGCTACGACCACATCACGTCGGGCATCGGCGCCGCCATGATCGGCTGGTTTGGCTGCGCCATGCTCTGCTACGTCACCCCGAAGGAGCATCTCGGCCTGCCCAACCGCGACGACGTCAAGGAAGGCGTCATCACCTACAAGATCGCGGCCCATGCCGCCGATCTCGCCAAGGGCCATCCGGCGGCGCAGCTGCGCGACGACGCCCTGTCACGCGCCCGGTTCGACTTCCGCTGGGAGGACCAGTTCAACCTGTCGCTCGATCCCGACACGGCGCGCGCCTACCACGACGAGACCCTGCCGAAGGACGCCCACAAGGTTGCGCATTTCTGCTCGATGTGCGGCCCCAAATTCTGCTCGATGAAGATCACGCAGGATCTGCGCGCCGAGGTCCTGGCGATGGAGGCGGCCGGTCAGGTGTTGGGCGAGGCGACGCCCATGAGCCAGGCCGAACGCGAGGCGGGAATGGCGGCCAAATCCGCCGAGTTCCAGGCCGAGGGCGGCAAGCTCTACGTCGACGCGGCCGAATAGGCCGCCTCGCCTCACCCTCTCGCGCCCGGCGCGAGAGGGCATTACCCCGTTGTCAGGCTCCGCGTGCGTAGCGGCTGACGGCGAGGTCCGGGGTGGCGATGTCCGGCGTGCGGCTGGAGATAAGATCGGCCAGCACCCGGCCCGAGCCGCAGGCCATGGTCCAGCCCAGGGTGCCGTGGCCGGTATTAGTGTAGAGGTTCGACAGGCGCGTTCCGCCGACGATGGGCGTGCCGTCCGGCGTCATCGGCCGCAGGCCGGTCCAGAACGTGGCCTGCGAGAGATCGCCGCCCGCCGGGAACAGATCACCGACGGAGCGGACTAGGGTTTCCCGGCGCGGTCCCCGCAGGACCGCGCTGAAACCGGCGAGCTCGGCGGTGCCGCCGACCCGGATGCGGTCGCCGAGCCGGGTGATCGCGACCTTGTAGGTCTCGTCCATCACCGTCGAGACCGGGGCGGCGTCGATATTGGTGACCGGCAGGGTGAGGGAATACCCCTTCACCGGATAGACCGGCAGGTCGATGCCGAAGGGCCGGAGCAGAGCCGGGGTGTAGCTGCCCATGGCCGCCACATAGGCGTCGGCGGTCAGCACCTCGCCCGCTGCCGTCGCCACGCCGCTGATCCGGTCGCCTTCGCTGCGCAGGCCTGTGATGGCCGTGCCGTAGCGGAAGACCACACCAAGGTCTTCGCAGAGTGCGGCGAGCCGCTGGGTGAAGAGGTGGGCGTCGCCGGTCTCGTCGCCGGGGAGCCGCAGGCCGCCGACGAAGGTCCCGGCCACCCGCGCCAGGGCCGGCTCGGCCATGATGCAACCGGCGGGCTCCAGCACCGCGTAGGGAACGCCATAGGCGTCGAGGACGCGGGTGTCGTCCCCGACATGATCGAGCTGCTTCTGCGTCCGGAACAGCTGGAGCGTGCCCTGCTCGCGGTGATCGTAGGCGATGCCGGTCTCGGCGCGCAGGTCGCGCAGCACGTCGCGGCTGTATTCGGCCAGACGCACCATCCGGCCCTTGTTGCGCTGGTAGGCTTCCTCCGTGCAATTCGCCAGCATCCGGGCGAGCCAGCCGTAGAAACGCGGCTCGAAGCTCGGCCAGACCACGAGGGGCCGGTGGCGCATCATCAGCCACTTCATCGCTTTGAGGGGAATGCCGGGCGCCGCCCAGGGCGCCGAATATCCCGGTGAGACCTGGCCGGCATTGGCGAAACTCGTCTCGAGCCCCGCCGCCGGCTGGCGCTCCAGCACGGTGACCCGGTGGCCGGCTTTGGCCAGGTAATAGGCCGAGGTGACGCCGACGACACCGCCACCGAGGATCAGGACATGCATGGCCGGCGTTCCGTAGAGGGTCGGGGTTAGGGTCCGGAATGAGCTTGGCACCCCGAGCGGGCTCGCATGGGCGGGCCAACACGTCACCTTGCTCAGTCCCTATGGCGTGTCGCAGGTTTCAGGCCGCAGAAGCGGCGACACTCGTTGCGAAACCCGCCCAGGGCCTGTTCGATCGGGTTTTCCAGCGGATGCTTGTGCCAGAGCAGATCATCCCAGCAGACCACCTCATCCTGAGGCGCCCTTTGCTTGAGCAAAGGGCCTCGAAGGAGCCCTCCAGTCGTCTCCCGATCCCTGGAAGCCTCCTTCGAGGCCGCTACGCGGCACCTCAGGATGAGGTTAAGCTCTAGAATAAGAACTCAAACGGTTGTCAGAGTTCGCCGGTGAGGAACTGCGCCCGGCCGTGGCCGAAGGACCAATCCTCGTCGGTGTTCTCCACCGTGGAGACCATGACGTCGGCCGGGGCGATGCCGCAGGCGGCTTCGAGCTTCTCGGTCAGCAGCTTGTAGAACAGCTGCTTCTTCTCTTTGCCGCGCGGCCGGGTGATCATCTGGACCACCACAACGTCCTTGGTGCGCGGGATGTCGAGCCCGGTATCCTCGACGATCATCCGCAAGGGCTTGTGCTCGGTGACGATCTGGTAGCGGTCGCCCGGCGGGACGTTGAACGCCTCCAGCATTGCCTCGTGCGCGGCGTCGAGGAGCGTCTTCAGTTCGGAATCGGTGCGGCCTTCCAGGATATCGAAGCGCATCAGGGGCATGTCGGTTCAACCTTTGAAGAGAATGGAACGGGTCACGGGCCGTCTATCGGGAGTGCGCCGGCCGCCGGTCAGGCTTCGGCGCGGATGAGACCGCGCAGCATCTCGATCATGCCGGTGATCTCGGCGGGGGTCGAGATGAAGGGCGGGCCCATGGCGATGGTGTCGCCGGTGAAGCGCAGGAGGATGCCTTCGCGCAGGCCGCGCTCGAAGATCCGCAGAGCGCGCGCGCCGGGCTGGCCCGGTGTCGGTTCGAGATCGACGGCCGCCGTCAGGCCGAAATTGCGGATGTCCTTGATGCCCGGTTCGTCGCGCAGCGTGTGGACGGCCCCCTCGAGGATCGGCTCCAACTCGCGCACGCGGGCGAAGAGGTCGCCCTCCTCCATCAGGTCGAGGGAGGCATGGGCGACGGCCGCCGCCAGGGGATGGCCCGAATAGGTGTAGCCGTGGAACAGCTCCACCGCCGCGGCCGGCCCGGTCATGAACGTGTCGTAGATCTCCTTGCGGACGATGACGCCGCCCATCGGCACGATGCCGTTGGTGATGCCCTTGGCGAAGGTGATCATGTCCGGGATCACACCGAGGCGGTCCGCGCCGAAGGGCGCGCCGAGCCGCCCGAAGCCGGTGATCACCTCGTCGAAGATCAGCAGGATGCCATGGCGCGTGCAGATTTCGCGCAGGCGCTGGAGATAGCCGAGCGGCGGCACGATGACCCCGGCCGAGCCCTGCAGCGGCTCGACGATGACGCAGGCGATCGTGCCCGCATCGTGGAGCGCCACCATCCGTTCGAGGTCGTCGGCGAAATGCGCGCCCCAAGTCGGCTGGCCCTTCGAGAACGCCATCTCGGCATAATCGTGGGTATGGCGCAGGTGGTCGACGCCCTGGATCATGGCGGTGGCGAACATCTTGCGGTTGGCCACCATGCCGCCCACCGACATGCCGCCGAAGCCGACGCCGTGATAGCCCTTCTCGCGGCCGATCATGCGGAAGCGGCCGGCCTCGCCGCGCAGGCGGTGATAACCAAGGGCGATCTTGAGGGCGGTATCGACGGCCTCCGAGCCGGAGTTGGTGAAGAACACCCGGTCCAGCCCGTCCGGGGCCATGTCGGCTATACGCTCGGCCAGCCGCAGCGTCACAGGGTTGGTCATCTGGAAGGCGGTACAGTAATCGAGGGTCTCGGCCTGCCGGCGCAGGGCCTCGACGATCCGCGGCTGGGCGTGGCCGAGGGGGCAGCACCACAGGCCCGACAGGCTGTCGAACAGCTCGCGCCCCTCGGCGGTGCGGTAATAGGCGCCCTTCGCCGAGGTGATGATGCGCGGCGTCGGGTCGGCCTTCACATGGCGATTGGGCGTGAACGGCATCCAGTACGGCTCGACATTGAGCTGCCGGTCCGCCGCCTGATCGATGATCGCATGATCCATGTGTCTCTCCGCCGATCCGCGATGCAAGATCCCGACCCTCGCCGCGCTGCGTTATCGCCCGGCCCTGGCTCACCGACTATCGACAGTTGGCGGGTTGGCACGCGCAGCTGTATCTGTTCACCCACCCATACAGTCGGATCGCCGAGACCGGCCTCGCCCGTGGATGACGGCCCATGATCAGCCTCGACCCCGCCAGCACCGCCCCCCTCGTCGCCCAGCTGGTGGAGGCCGTGTCCGAGCGCATCCGCAGCGGGAGCGTGGCGCCGGGCGCCCGCCTGCCATCGGTGCGCAAGCTGGCCGTTCAATGCGGCGTGAGCACGCTCACCGTCTCGAACGCCTACAATCGGCTGGTCGCGGACGGCCTGCTCGAAGCCCGACGCGCGAGCGGATACTTCGTCTCGGCCCGGCTGCTCGATCGCAAAGCCGCCGTCCCCCGGCGGAAGCCGGTACAGATCTCGGTGGATTCCGGCTGGCTGCTCCAGCGGGTCTACGAGGAGGACGCCTTCACCGTCAAAGCCGGCTGCGGCTGGCTGCCCGACAGCCACCTGTTCGCCGACGGGATCAAGCAGGCCCTGGCTGCCCTGTCGCGGCGCCCCGACCGGCTGGTCTCGCGCTATGGGCATCCCCTCGGCCACGCACCCTTGCGCCGGGCGATCCAGCTGCTCCTCGCCCAGCGCAACATCGAGTGCGAGCCGGACCAGATCCTGCTGACGCATGGGGCGAGCCAGGCCCTCGACCTGACCATGCGGACCTTCCTGCAGCCGGGCGACGTCGCCTTCGTGGACGATCCTGGCTATTGCAACCTCTACCCCTCGCTCCACGCGATGGGGGTGACCATCGTCGGCGTCGAGCGGACCCTCCAGGGGCCGTCGATCCACGCGCTCCAGGCACTGGCGGAGCGGCACAAGCCGAAGCTGTTCTTCACCAATACGAGCTTCCACAACCCCACCGGGACGTCCTGCTCGCCGGCCACCGCCTACCAGATCCTCCGCATCGCCGAGAAACACGACTTCCAGATCGTCGAGGACGACATCTATGCGAGCTTCGTCGAGGAGACGGCGCCCAGCATCGCCAGCCTCGACCAGCTCGCGCGCGTCATCCACATCAGCAGCTTCTCGAAGACCATCTCGCCCGCCCTGCGGGTCGGCTATCTCGCCTGCAACCCCGAGAATGCGCAGCGGCTCCTGCGCATGAAGATGGCGGCGAGCCTGACGAGCTCGGAAATCTCCGAGAGCATCGTCCACTCGATCCTGACGGAAGGCCAGTACCGCCTCCACATCGCGAGGCTCCGCGAAAAGCTCGCCGCCGAGCAGAAGATTGTGGCCGAGGCCCTGCTCTCGGTGGGCCTGTCGCTGTTTCACCGCCCCGCCAACGGGCTCTTCCTCTGGGCCGGCTTCGGCGGCGATCCGGACACGGCCGGCCTCGCGCAAAGGGCCGCCGCGAAGGGCATCATGCTCGCCCCCGGACACCTGTTCCGCGCCGATCAGGAGCCGACCCCGTGGCTGCGCTTCAACGTGGCGCATGCCAACGCGCCGGCCCTGTTCCGCTTCCTCGACACCGAGCGGCCTGCGCTTGCGTGACTTACGACGCCGAACCGGCGAGAACTCCGCATTCCCGACGTATCCCAGCTTGAGCGGCGATGACAGACGATTTCACCCTCGACCCGCGCCTCGTCGCCGACACCGTGCCGGTGGGCGACCTCGCCTTGTGCAGTGTCCTGCTGATGGATGACGCCCGGTTTCCCTGGCTGATCCTGGTGCCGCGCCGGGCGGTTGCCAGCGAACTCACCGACCTGTCGGCGGAGGATGCGCGCGACCTCATGGACGAGATCCGGATCGCCACCGGCGTGATGCTGGCCCTCGCCAAGCCCGACAAGGTCAACGTCGCGGCCTTGGGCAACGTCGTACCGCAGCTCCATGTCCATGTGATCGGGCGTTTCCTGTCCGATCCGGCCTGGCCCTCGCCGGTCTGGGGCGTAGGCACGCGCCAGTCCTATCCGCACCACGCCCGCGCCCAGATGATCGAGCGCATCGGCGCCCTGTTCGCGGCCGCCTGATGAGCGCGCGCCTCGACCAACTCGGCTATGCGGAAAGCCGGCTCGTCCGCCATTCGGCCGAGAGCAGCGACCTCGTGCCGAAGCCGGACGCGCCGGATGCACGGATCGTGCTCGTGGCGGGGGACCGCATCGTCCTTGCCGGCGATACGGCGCTCCTCCCCTCTAGGCAGGCGGCGAGTGCCTGCCACGCCGATCTCACGCTGTTCCTCGGCCGCCTCGATGGGGCTCCGGTCTTCGCCTGCGCGGTCTCACCGGAGGCCGCCGACGGGTACGAGTCTGATCCCGGCTTCCGCACCACCGACCTGCGCAGCCTCGCCGCCGAGAACGCGGTGGCGCCGCACGAACTCGGCCTCCTTGCCACGGCGAAATCCATCCTGGCCTGGCATGCTCGCCACGGCTTCTGCGCCAATTGCGGAACGGCCACTCGTTTCGCCGCCGGCGGTTTTCGCCGTGAATGCCCGAGTTGCGAGACCCACCACTTCCCCCGTGTCGATCCCGTGGTGATCATGCTGATCCGCCGTGGAGAAACCTGTCTGCTCGGCCGCTCGCCGCGCTTCAAGGAGGGGATGTATTCCTGCCTCGCCGGCTTCCTGGAGCCCGGCGAGACCATCGAGGACGCGGTCCGCCGCGAGACCCTCGAAGAGGCGGGGCTGAGGATCGGCGCGGTGACCTACCACGCCTCGCAGCCTTGGCCGTTCCCGTCGTCGCTGATGATCGGCTGCGCGGCGGAGGCCCTGGACGAAGCGATCACCATCGATCCGGCAGAGCTCGCGGACGCCCGCTGGTTCACCCGCAACGAGGTGGCGGCGATGATCGCCGGCACCCATGGCGAGGGACTGACCGTGCCGCCGCCTATGGCGATCGCTCATCTGCTCATGCGTGCCTTCGTCGAGGAGCGGCTTTAATGGGCTGTGGAAACCGGTCGACAGACTCACGGCAGTGGCATTTTTGTACCTCCCCGAGGAGGAGTTAGCCACGTCGCGTCATGGTTAAAAATTTCGGACGATCGGTCCGAAATTGTGTCTTCCCGGCACTATCCCAGGATCGCTCCGTTGATTCACGTCGCTGCCGTCAATGGAGGCGGCGAGGGGAAGATGGCGAAAGTTTTGTTGGGTGTCGGCGCGATAATCGGGCTGATGACCGGGACCGCGGCTGCGGCGGACCTACCCCGCCGCGCTGCGCCGCCACCCGTCTTCGTGCCGCTTCCGAGCTTCAGCTGGACCGGCTTCTACGCCGGTGTGCAGGCCGGATACGGCTTCGCCGACCGGCAGACCGTCCGCACGGCGGCGACCTCGGTGAATGGCAGCAACGCCGATCTCTTCATCGAGCGCGCCGGCATCGCCTCCCTGTCCTCCCGGCAGGAAGGCTTCGTGGCCGGCGGTCAGGCCGGGTACAATTACCAGTTCACCCCCGGCGCGGGCCTCGTCCTCGGCGTCGAGACCGACATTGCCTATACCGACCTGGACGAGACCAAGCGCAGGTCGCGTGGCATCTTCGGGTCGGGCAGCGATTCGGCCGTGGTGACCACCACGCGTCAGAGCCTCGATTTCCTCGGCACCGTGCGCGGCCGGCTCGGTTACGCGTTCGATCGCGTCTTGGTCTACGGCACCGGCGGTCTCGCCTACGGCAACGTGAACTACCAGAACGCGTCGAGCTTGCAGTTGGGGGGAACTTCGACCCTCGACCTTTTCGCCGGCGGGATCGACCGTCTCGAGACCGGCTTCGCCTATGGCGGGGGCATCGAATACGCCCTGCCGACCGAGAGTTTCCTCAACGTCTTCCCCTCCTCCGCGGTGACGCTGAAGGTGGAATACCTGCATTACGATCTCGGCAAGCGCAGCGTCCCGCTGACGGGCTCCAGCGGACTCGCCCAGTCCCTCGTGGAGGCGACCTCGCGCTTCCGGTCGGAGGGAAGCGTCGTCCGGGTCGGGCTGAACTACAAGTTCGGCTCCTGAGCCATCGGGACATCCGGCTCGCGATGCCCTCCGGGGCATCGCGGCGGCTTATCCCTCCGACATTGTCGGCAGAGCGACCGTCCAAGGCTCGTCGAGCCGAACCTCTTCCAGGTTGGTGCCCGTCCCGCCGCGATCGATCACCAGAAAGTCCTGGGGCGCACCGAAGGGGGTCAGCACGCCGTGCCACGTGCCGATAGCGTAGCAGACCCCCTGGCCCGGCGCCGTGACGAAGGCCTGTGGTGGTCCGGGCCGCCCGTCCTCGTCGGGGCACACGACGACGAGGAACGGCGCGTCGTTCAGCGGTACGAAGGCCTGCGCGCCGAGGGGATGGCGCTCGATGAGACCGACCCTTAGCGGCAGGGGATAGGGCTCGGCTTCCACGAGGCCGATCACCACGCGCGCGTCCTCGCCGAGGGTACGGACCTCCGCCAGATCGTGGAAGCGGCGCGCCATGCCGGCATTCATGGGGCGCGGATCGACGGCCGCCCTGTCGATGACCGTCCCGAACGGGGCGAAGGCCTCGGGCGTGAGCGGGCGGGCGACGATGTGGCGGGCGCTCATCACCCGATCCTGCGCGGCGTCAGGGCCGGGTGGCGGTTGACGTCCTTGTAGAGCAGGTAGCGGAAGGGACCGGGGCCGCCAGCGTAACAGGCCTGGGGGCAGAAGGCGCGCAGCCACATGAAATCGCCGGCCTCCACCTCGACCCAGTCGCGGTTGAGCCGGTAAACCGCCTTGCCTTCGAGCACGAAGAGCCCGTGCTCCATCACGTGGGTTTCCTCGAAGGGAATCGAAGCACCGGGCTGAAGCGTGACGATGTTGACGTGCATGTCGTGGCGCACGTCGTCGGGAGAGACGAAGCGGGTCGTGGCCCAAACGCCGTTCGTGCCGGTCATGCCGAGCGGTTCGATCTCCGAGTCGTGGCGGATGAAGGCCGGCGGGATGTCGATGCCCAATACGTGCTCGTAGGCCTTGCGGATCCAGTGGAAGCGGGTCGGCTCGTCGCCCTGGTTGCGCAACGTCCAGGCGGCGCCCGGAGGAAGATAGGCATAGCTGCCGGGGCGGAGGGCATGCGTGGCCCCCTCCAGGACGAGGCTGGCATGACCGCCGACCACGAACAGCACGCCCTCGGCGCGGTCGTCGAGTTCCGGGCGCTCGCTGCCGCCGCCGGGCGCGACCTCCATCAGGTACTGAGCGAAAGTTTCGGAAAAGCCGGAGAGCGGGCGGGACAGGATCCAGGCGCGGGTGTCGTCCCAGAACGGCAGCACGCTGGTGACGATATCGCTCATCACGCCTTTCGGGATGACCGCATAGGCTTCCGTGAATACGGCCCGGCCGGTCATCAGCGCGGTCTGGGGCGGCAGTCCACCGCAGGGCGGGTTATAGGAAGAGGCGGTCACGGGCTCGTCTCCAACAATTCATGCGACTCGTTCGAGCCGTTAACGTCGCGGGCCCAGCGCGGATCGTGCCAGGGCGGACCTGGATTGGCCTGTTCCGACCTGGGCGCGCCGGATGTCGCCCCGGAGCTTACGCCTTGGCGAGGGGGCTATCGAGCACCGCCGCCGTGTCGGTGGCGACCTCTCCGTTCAGGACGCGATGGGCCTGAGCCCGATCGATATCGCCCTCCCAGGCGGCGATGACCACCGTCGCCACGCAATTGCCGATGAGGTTGCCGAGCGCCCGGGCGATGCCGACGAACCAGTCGATGGACAGTACCAGCACCAGCCCGATCACCGGGATTTCCGGCACCGCCGACAGGGTCGCCGCCAGGACGACGATGGCCGATCCGGGGACGCCGTGCGCGCCCTTGGAGGTCAGGAGGGCGATGCCGAGGATCAGCATCAGGTGTCCGAAGGACAGGGGCGTGTTGGTGGCCTGCGCGATGAAGACGGTGGCGAGGGTGAGGTAGAGGGAGAAGGCGTCGAGGTTGAACGAGTAGCCCGTGGGGATGACCAGGCCGACGGTGGAATCGCGGATGCCGAGCCGTTCGAGCTTGCGCATGATCTGCGGCAGCACGCTGTCGGAGGAGGCCGTGCCCGCCACCACCATGAGTTCCTCGCGCAGATAGGCCAGGAGCTTCAGGATGCTGAAGCCGGCCGCGCGCAGGATCGCGCCGAGCACGACGAAGACGAAGAAGGCGACGCCCAGATAGAACAGGGCCACCAGCATCCCGAGTTGCCGCAGGGAGCCGATGCCGTACTTGCCGACGGTGAAGGCGACGGCGCCGAGGACGCCGAGGGGGGCCAGCCGCACGATGAAGCCGATGATCTTGAACAGGACGGCGGTGATCCGCTCGATGCTCTGCGCCAGGGGCTGCCCGTGCTCGCCGAGTAACGCCAATCCCGAACCGAACAGGATCGCGATGATGAGGACCTGGAGGATGTCGCCCTTGGCGAAGGCATCGACGATCGTGGTCGGGATGATCTTCATCAGGAAGTCGACAGTGCCTGTCACCTGCCCGACCCGGTCGGTGTAGCTGGCGATGGCCTTGGCATCGAGGGTGGAGGGATCGATGTTCATGCCGGCCCCCGGCGCGAACACGTAGGCGAGGACGATGCCGAGCACGAGGGCCAGGGTCGTGACCGCCTCGAAATAGATCAGCGCCTTGAGACCGACCCGGCCGACCTTGCGCAGGTCCCCCGCCCCGACGATGCCGTGCACGACGACACCGAAGACCAGGGGCGCGATCGCCATCTTGATCAACTTGATGAACCCGTCGCCGAGGGGCTTCAGGGCGACGGCGAAATCCGGCCATACGATGCCGAGGACGATCCCGAGGACGAGGGCCGCGACCACCTGACCGAACAGGGACGCAAAAAAGCGCCGCATGCGAACCTCCAACCGTTGCTTCAGGCCGTTCGTCGCTCCGCGTGCCCGGCCCCGGTGCATCGGAAGATTCACTGACAGGAGGTGGGACGTCCTGCGGAGTCATGCAGGAATTACATGTCCTCGCCAATCGCCGAGCGCAGCATTGTTCGACCCGAGGCAGCCGTCAAATATATCTTTCATCGCCATTAAGAGGCTCAGGGTATGAATGGCGGTCATGGAACTTCGCCACCTCCGCTACTTCGTGGCCGTCGCAGAAAAGCTCAGCTTTACAGCGGCGGCGGATGCTCTCGGCGTGGCGCAGCCGCCGCTGAGCCAGCAGATCCGCGATCTCGAAACCGAGATCGGAACCCGACTGCTCGAGCGGACGACGCGCCGCGTGTCGCTCACGCAGGCGGGCCAGGATTTTCTGGTTCGCGCGAAAGCCATTCTCCACAGCGCGCAGGACGCCACCGAGCGGGCGCATGCCATCGGCTGCGGCAGCGTCGGTGTGCTCAATGTCGGCCTGACGGGCTCGATGCTCGCCGGACCGCTCGGCGGACTGATCTATAAGTTTCAGGAAACCTTCGTCGGAGTCGACATCCAGATCCATGAGATGTCGCCTGACAAGCAGATCGCCGCGCTGAAATCGGGGCAGACGGACATCAACTTCCTGCGAACTCCGCCGCAGGACCCGGACCTCACGAGCGAATTGGCCTGGAGCGAGGGTATCAACGTCGTCCTGCCCAAAGGCCACAGCATCACCACCGAATCGGTGACGTTGAGCTGTCTGAAGGACGAGAAGTTCGTCTTCCTGCGTTTGCGGGATTCGCTCTTTGCCAGGCACATCCTGCAATGCTGCATCGGCGCCGGTTTCTACCCGACGATCTCGCAGCAGGCGGTGGAAGCCGCCTCGCTCACCAGCCTCGTGGCGGCGGGATTCGGTGTCGCCCTGATCCCGGAATTCGTGGCGAAGCTCGCCCATGCGAACGTCACCTACCGGCCCGTCGTCTCGCCGATCCTGTCGGCGGATGTCCACGCCCTCTATCATCTGCGGTCGGGGCCGATGGCCCGGAATTTCCTGGCTCTGATGCGCAGCGACGCGGAGCGTCTGGCCGCCGAATTACGGCAGGGATGACGCCTCGATCGGCCGCCGACCGGTGTTCAACATTGGCTAACCAATCGGGCCCACCCTGGCTGCCATGTCGAAACAAACCGTCAAAACCGCACGATGCGCACTCTGGCTGGCTTCGCTGGCCCTCTGTTGCGTCTGCGCCTTCCAGCTCATGAAGATCCCGAAGACCGCGCCTCAGCCGGGCAATCACGCCACGCTCAGGGGCGAGCCCGAGACGACGGGATCGATTGAGACGCGGCCTGTGAAGATTTGCCGCCCCACTGTCTGTTAATGACTTCTCACCGATCGGAGGGCGTGAGTACCATTCATTAACCACGGCATCGCAGTGTCGGGGCAACCCAACTTGCAGGTACCCGAGTGTTCCAGGCCCGTTCGATCGGCATCGAAGATTTTAACGACGATTGCCCTGTCTCAGGCGATCAGCTTGGGAAGATATACCGCGCTCACGCGGACGCAATCCCCGATTTGGTGGCGGGCATTCCCGAGAGGACCCGGGCGCGCCTCGCCGCCTTCCTCTATGGCCGGAGCCATACCCGTGAACTCGCGACGCAGGTCGCGGCATCCTGCCAAGCAACCACCCTGCGACAGGTCGCCGGCGACCTCGGCGACGCGATCCACCGGCAATCCCGACAGGGCTACACGCCTCCCACCTACGGCGACGGACACCGTGTGTCGAAGAAGGGCGTCAGCCTTGCGGGGTCGGGTGCAGCATTGGGAATGACGGCCAGTCCCCGTTTCTGACCCAGCTGAGCCGGCGCGGCTAATCCATGCCGCGCGCGGCACGCCATGCCGCCAAGGCGCTCTCACGGGCGTCGTAGAGATGCCGGAGGCGACTTCCCCCCTCGCCCCGGCCCGCGCGCTGAGCCGCCATCTCGTCGATCCTGTCGGAGCCGAACACGCTTGCCAATTCGGCGATCCACTCAGCATCCGCGGCGATGAGATCGGCCTCTGTGGAGGCGAGCGCCGGGGTGGAGAAACCTGGGAAGACGTCGAGATTCATCCGCCTCCTTACGGAGCGGCACATAATGAAGTTTCATACCTCATCCCAGGGGCCACCCTGGCGCTTCCGCAGCGTTCCTGCTCCGGGACTCCTTGCGAATGCTGATGGAGCAACCCGTCCCGGACACGATCCATGCCGCCCTCCACATCGAGATGCCAGAGTCGCCCGGATCGTGTCCGCAGCCTGACGGGTGATTTTTCCTAGGAAGTGGCCTATCTGCATGCCCGTTTGCGCTAGAACGCATCCTGGGAGGCAGGCATCGCCGACGCAACGATCACGCGCGCCCCGTCGCGGCTACGCTCTCTCGCTGGCCTCGTGGCCGCCACCGTCCTGCTGCCCCTGGCCATCATGCTCCTCGGCCTCTGGGAACAGGAGCGCGCCGCCGCCGATTGGGCCGAACTCGATGCCGAACGCCTGCAGCTGATACGGGTCGTCGAAGACCTTGAGGCGCGCCAGCCTCGGGACGGCCGCATCGATTTCCGCATGCAGTTCCGCCGCAACGGCCAAGTCTATGGCGGCCCCCTCGCCCTGGTTCAGGCCCGCGCGGCCCGCGACGAGGCCACCACCCTGACCATGCTGATGGATTGGCGCAGGAGCCTGCCGCCGTTCGTCGTCGCGGCCGGTGCCATCGCGGCCGCTCTGTCGATCCTCGTCCTGCTCGCCGGCGCCGTCCTGGGATGGATGGGCCGGGGCTCGCGGGACGTGCTGGTCGTCGGCTTCTCCCTGGTGCGACGACTCTTGCCTCCCATCCTCGCGGTCCAGGTCCTCCTCACCGCCGGAGGGGTCGTTGTCGCCGTGATCGTCGAGGCCGGTATGCTCGCCCGACCCGGCCTCGGCAGCGGAGAGATCAAGCTGCTGCTGGTCGCCGCCGTAGCTATCGGCGCCGTGCTCATCACGGCCGGTGCGACCGTTCTCGGTCTGCGCCGGGCCCTCGCCGCGTTCGAGCCCGACCCGCTGCCGATCCTCGGCCGGACCGTCTCGCCAGCGGAGGCGCCAGGCCTGTGGCGTCTCACCGAGGGGCTCGCCGAACGGCTCGGAGCGCTCAAGCCCGAGGCCGTGGTGGTGGGCCTCACCGGGGGCTTCTTCGTCAGCGCCGGGCCGGCCGTGGTGGAGCCGGGCGGTGAGCGGCTGACGGGCCGCATCCTCTATCTCCCGCTGCCCTATCTCGCCCTGATGCGCGGCGACGAGGTGGCGGCGATCATCGGCCACGAACTCGCCCATTACGCCGGGGGCGACACCGCCTACAGCCAGCGCTTCCTGCCAATCTATGCCGGGGTCGGGCGCTCCCTCGACGCGGTGGAGGAGGGGCATGCCGGATCCTTCGGGCTGCTGACCCCGTCCTTACGCCTCGGCGCCTTCGTGATGGAGCGGTTCCACCTCGCCGTGCGGCACTGGAGCCGGGCGCGGGAATTCGCCGCCGACGCCGCCGGCGCTGGGCCGACCTCGGCGGATGCCGCCGCGCGGGCGCTGCTCCGCACCGGCGCGGTTCAGCCGCGCATCGCCGAGGTTCTCGATGCCGCCGCCGAGAAGCCCGGATCGGCCCCCGCCGATCTCGTCGCCGCCATCCTCGACCATGTGATCGCGCGCGGGCTCGACGACCCGGCCGCGCATCTGGAGGCCGAGCAGCCCCACCCCACCGACACCCATCCGCCGACCCGCGAGCGCATCGCCGCCCTCGGCAGGACGCTGGATGCCGAACTCCTGGCCGCGTCTGCCATCGTGCCGCCGCCGCGCGCGCTGGGCCAGCTCGCCGCCTATTTCGCCGACCCCACCGGCCTGTGCCGGGCGGCCACGGCGGATTTCCGCGGGGCGGTGGAAGAGCATGACGCGGCCGTGCGGGCGCATCTCGAAGCGGCGGTGGCGGCGATCGACACCGAGGAGCGGATCCTGCGCGAGAACAGCCGGCCCGGCACCATCGTCCTCGCGGTCACCGGCCTGCTCTTCGCCACTTTCGCTCTCGCCCTGGTGACCCTCGGCTTCCCGGGATTGTCGGCCTGGGAGGCGCGCCTCGTAGCGGCAGTCTCCCTTGCCTGCGGGGCTATGCTTGGGGGCTTTGGCCTGTTCAGGCTGTGGCGGGGCGAGCGGACCACGATGATCCTGCGGCCCGAAGCGCTGGTGATCCCCGGCCTGGACCGGGCCATTCCGTGGGACGACATGGCCGACCTCGACATGACGCTACAGCAGACGGGAATCGTCACGCGCCTGCTCCTGCCGCCGGAGGCGCTCTTTCCGCAGAGGGTGCCGGGGGGCCGGAAGATCCGCCTCGATCCCAAACGCCGCATCGTCACGATCAGGGCCAGCCTTCCGCGAAAGATGACGCTGGAGGACTTCGCCGACCTGATCGGCCGCTACCGGCACGCGGCCGAGGCGCGCCGCATCCTCGCGGAGGCCGGTTCGTCTCCGGCCCCTCCCATACATGATGCCAGACGAGGCTCGCTTTGATGACTGCCCCTGCGAAAAGCCCGGCCTCCTTGCGCCTTCCCCCTCCGAGTCAGGGCTGGGGTAATATCCTCTGGACGCTGTTCGGCCTCGTGGCGTTGGCGGGTCTTCTGGCCGCCTGCCTCGTCTACACGGCGCCGCCGCTGCTCTCGGATTGGCAGGTCCGCGAGACGGCCCATCCGGTCGCCGACGCGCGGGTGACGGACGGCAAGTGCAGCGCCAAGATCGTGCTCCATATCTGCGACGCGACACTGAGCCTGCGCACCTCCACCGGAGCCGTCGCGCGCCGGGTGAACTACGTGTTCAGTGGCTTTCATGTGGGCGATTACAGCATCCGGGTGATGGCCGATCCGGCCCGGCCCGACCTCGTCACCACCGATCTCGGCCTAGACCGGTTGTGGAATCGCACCCTGACTTTCCTGGCGATCACCGGTGCCATCGCGGCGATCATCGTGCTGGCGATCGCCGGAATGGTCCGCAACCGGCGGGCGGCCTCGGGGGGCCTTTGACGGCGGGACCGGTCGCGCGAGCCGGGATTTCGGTCGGACGCGACCCCGTTTCCCACCGCCACGCGGCGGGCCTTCGGCGTGTTTCGTCGTGGCGACGGATGGCGCCACGCGCGAGGGGGCGGCAGTGACCCGAGCGCGGGAAAACGCGTGATCCGGCAAGCTCTTGAGCCACCCTGAGCGTGGCGCGACCATGGCGGATCGGCGCGGCGTTGCGCCGATGACGGCAAACCGCGCCGCGTTCCGGTCACACAGGTGGGCGACGGACCTCACGCCCCCATCGCCCCCGCTATCCGAACCGAGGTTCCGCATGGACCGATGCCTGCGCCAACGTTTCGACGGAGTCTGGACACGGGCGGTGGGAGGGTCCGGCGCGGAGGCCGCATGGCGGGCGCTCGATGCCGGCTACGGCGAGGCGGCGCGGCATTACCATGGCTGGCCCCATGTCAGGGCTCTGCTCGCGGGGCACGATGCCGTGCGGGGGCTGCCCGACGTTTCGGGGCTCGACGGCGACGCCATCGATCTCGCCATCTACTTCCACGACGCCGTCTACGATCCGGCCCGCTCCGACAACGAGGTGCGGAGCGCCGACCTGCTCGTCACCTGCTCGGGGTCCGACCTCGGCCGGGATTGCATTCGCTCGGCCGTCGCGATGATCCGGGCGACCGCCGCGCATGGACCCAGCGAGGACCCGGAAACGCGGTTGATGCTCGATCTCGACCTTGCGGTGCTCGGCGCACCGCGGGCGATCTACGAGGCCTATGCGGCGGCGATCCGGCGGGAATACGCGATGGTTCCCGACGCGGCATGGAGGATCGGGCGCGCGGGCGTGCTCGATCGGTTTCTCGACCGGCCCCGTCTCTACCAGACCGGGCATTTCCACGACCGCCTGGAGAGTGCCGCCCGTGCCAACCTCGCCGACGAGGCGGCGGCGCTTCGGGCCGGAGGGTAACGCTCTCAGGCGCGGCCGAGAAGCCGGTGGACCTGCCACGTGATCATCATGCTCGACGCCATCAGGATCACGTAGAGGAGGTGGAGAAGAAGCGGCGTGTCGTGCATCGGCCCGAACCCGTGCTGGTACGGTGAGGGGGAAACACCCTCTCCACGCAACAATCGGGCCATGCTCTCCGACCTATAGATCACGCCGCGTGCGGCGTGGGCACTGCGAAGGCCTTGTTCGAGACCAGGCGCGTGAGGACCGCAACGAGGTCGGTCTGGGTGACGATGCCGAGGATGCTGCGGTCCTCGGCGGTGACCACCACCGCATGCGTGCGCCCGTTGCTCAGCGGCTCCACCAGCGAGAGCACCGGCTCGTCCGCCATAGCGGTCCTGGCCTCGGACATGACCTGCGCGATGGCCCCGTCGCCCCGCAAGGCCAGCTCGCGCAGGCCGAGCGTGCCTGCGAGCCGGCCCGCGCCGTCGACCACGGGCAGGGTCCGGATGTTGTGCTTGAGCAGCAGCTCGCGCGCCTTCGCGACGGAATCGTTCACGCCGATCGTGACCACGTCCCGCGACATGACCGTGCCGCAGTCGAGCTCCCCATGGGCGCGGGACATGGCCTGGCTCTCGACCTCGCGAAGCAGCCGGTCCAGGTCGGTCCGGTCGATGTCGAGGGTTTCGTTCAAGGACTCGAGCGCCGCGTCGACGTCGCGGGCATTGAAGCCGACGCGGAGCGGAGGTGGCAGATCGGCCGTTCCATGGACGTTGACGGGCGCCGCCTGCGGAACATGCGGATATTGACGCCCCGACAGCCGATGGAAGGCGATGCCGAGGCCGACCAGGATGAGGGAGTTCAGGCAGACGGGGACGAAGGGAAACAGGAAGCCGGACGACGCGATGGCCGGCCCGCCGATGAGCGCCGTCAGGGCGGCGGCACCGCCCGGCGGATGCAGGCAGCGCGTGAACGACATCGCCGCGATGGCGAGCGAGACGCCGACACCGATGGCCAGCACGGGGTTGGGAATGAAATAGGCGGCCGTGACGCCGATCAGGGCCGAGATCGTGTTGCCGCCGATGATCGGCCAGGGCTGGGCGAGCGGGCTCGCCGGCACCGCGAAGAGGAGTACCGCGGTCGCCCCCATCGGGGCGACGATCAGGGGAATGTGCGGCCCCTCTCCGACGATCCAGCCGCTGACGAGGCCCGTCAGCGCGATGCCCAGGAGAGCACCGAGGCAGGCGATGAGACGCTCGCGCAGCGTCGCCCCCGCCAGGATCGGCCGAAACAGGCGAGATCCGAGCAGGTCGCCGAGACGACGTCCAGGACCGGCAATGTTGGACATCCTCTCGTTCTCCCCCCGTGCGACCACCCGCCCCGCCGATCAGAGCCGCCTCGCAGGCTCACAGCTCTGGTATACCAGATGGAGTTTTACAGGCCGCATCGAGATTTGCAATCTCGATAGGCATTCTGCCTGTTGGTCAGGCAGATTGGGAGCCCGATCGGGTCGCGAGACGCTTTCGCCCTGGAGGGGCTCACGATTTCGGCCTCTCTCCTCCCTGCGGACGCCAAAGACCGTGACATCGATCACTGTCATGTGATCGCCGACGCGGGTCATCCGGGGGCCATATTATACTTTACGTACCCATTGATTGAGGCAAGGCAATCCACAGAAAGGGTTACCGATGTCCAAGGCTGTTTTCAGCGCCAAGCACTTTCACAACGAGGAAGAGGCCTACGCTTACGTCGAGTCGCATGTCTGGCCGCAGGGCCCGACTTGCCCGAAATGCGGCACCTTCGGACGCATCGGTAAGCTCAAGGGCAAGTCTACCCGGATCGGCACCTACAAGTGCTACGAGTGCCGCAAGCCCTTCACCGTGAAGGTTGGAACGGTCTTCGAGGACAGCCACGTCCCCCTGCATCTGTGGCTTCAGGCAACGCACTTCATGTGCTCATCCGAGAAAGGTGTATCGTCCAACCAGCTTCACAGGACGCTAGGCGTCACATTCAAAACCGCATGGTTCATGTCCCACCGCATCCGTAAGGCCATGCGTGACGGCTCCCTGGCTCCCATGCCCGGCGCCGGTGGTATTGTTATGGCTGACGAGACCTTCATCGGTGGCGAGCTTGGCATGCCGAAGGCCCGCGCCCATCATCACAAGATGAAGGGCGTGTCCCTGGTGGACCGAGATAGCAGTCAGGTCCGCTCAATTGTCGTGGACAATCTCAAGCCCGAGACCATCCGCCCGATCATCGAAGCGAACATCCTCAAGGAAGCTAGCCTCTTCACGGACGAGTCCAGCATCTACACGAAGGTCGGCGCCACCTTTCCCGACCACCAGATGACGATGCATTCGGCCAAGGAGTACGTTCGCGGAATCGTCCACACGAACACGGCCGAGGGCTACTTCTCCGTCGTTAAGCGCGGCATGAAGGGCGTCTACCAGCACTGCGGCGAGCAGTATTTTCACTGCTACCTCGCCGAGTTCGGTTTCCGGCATAACAACCGGGTGAAGCTCGGTTGCGGCGACGTGTAGCGGGCCGAGCGGGCGCAGGAAGGTATTGTTGGCAAGCGACTTGAGTATTCGCAGGCAGATTATGAGTAATTGCTAACCCCCAACGCCTCTCGCGCGTCTTGCTTCCGGCGATAGCGTCTTTGATTGCTCTTCATGGCGGTGTTTTTCGAACATAATCAGCACACAAAATGCTCGAAGGTGCCTTTCTTCAACTGCAAGAAGTTTAATAATCTGGGCATCTGCTAATTCTATATCTGTAATAACATCGCCTGCGTCCGGCGAGTAGCCATACTCATAGTCGCCTTGATGCCTTTTGTATTGAAGTTGAAGAAACAGTTCTGCAAAATGCACAATATCAGGCGGAAATTTTGCCATGTGACGACTCGCGCACTTCGTCGCTATGCGCGTATGATCGTGAGATCTATAGATGTGACGCCAAGCACTTTCCGGTCTATTTGGACTAGGTTCGCCTATAAATAGGTCGGCCGAAACCTTCGCGAGCGCTTCAAACAATGCGTAATATGTTGTGCTTATAGCAGCACAAAGATCTTCGCGCGTACTTCCCCCCGGCCGCTCGGTTAAATACCGAGCAGTCTGGAGCGTTGCGTTAGGCAATTTATCTCAGTCCTAAAGGGGAGCGGGCCGAAAGCGAACGACCGGGAAGGCATGATACGCCTCATCGACGTGCGCCCGCAGCTTCGAAAGGAAGCCAAGAGGTCCCTTCTGGGCGAAGTCGGAAGGAGTTCCTCGAAAAACAACCGTAATATCCAGAACCGCTATCTCATCACGAACACGATCATCATCGACCTTGACCGACATGATGTCGCCAGCATCAAAGCCACCCTTGATGAATTCCTCGATCGACCGGTGAAGGTCGTCAGCATTCTCGCGCGCCATGCAGACCTCCTGATCTCGCGTTAGACAGCCCCCTTATGACATAAAAGTTGCAAATCGGATTGCGCTATTGTGAAACCGGCTTGCGCCAAACTGAGACCAGTTTGGCGCAAATACCATATTTGCAACAAATGTGCAATCCATACAAACGACGCATTCCCTTGCGTTTTTTGCCAATATACGGAATGTTGCAAAAAATCAGGAGTGCAACATGCGTGCAGACGAGGCGGTGAAGAAGCAGCTGACAGCAAGGCTGAAGCGGCTGCGTCGGCGTGCGGCCGAAGTTGCGGCAGAGATTTCCATGGTCGAGCAGATGATGGCCGACGTTGAAATCAGGGCTATTGACCCGCGGCTTAAGCTGCGTAGCAACAGTGTATCAAAGCTCTCCGTGCAAAGTACTGTCAGACGTATTCTAAAACAAAATAACGCGCCCTTACGGGCAGGAGATATTTTTGATTTAATTCGTGACGCTGATCCAAGCCTTAAATCGTCTACGTTTCGATCTCATCTCAGACGAATGGTGGAGGCTGGATACATAATACGCAATGAGGCGCGGGGATATTATAGTATAGCTGAAAACTCCCCGCAGGAGGCAGAGGTGGTTCATCGTCCACGCCGCAGATCAGAGATCCTCGAGTGGAGCCATAACTAGCTTGCTAAATGCCTGAGGCGTCATTGAAAGGAGCAAACTATGACCGCCAAGACACCCACCAAGCCCAAGCCGTCCTCAAAGCTCCGCCCCGACAAGATGGCGCCGGAGTGGGAGCGCCCAAGGCCGCCCGGAAAGAATGTTGAGCCATTGACGCCAACCGAGCAGGGCCGTCGCTTTGAAGAGCTATCCCGCGAGCTAGGGACGGACAACGGCGAGATGCTGGACCGGGTATTCGGGAAGATCGTCCCGGCAAAGACTGTGTCAACGGAGAAATCCCGTGGGTGAATTTGACTGCGCTAATGCCGCGTCACAACTAGAATCGAAGCACCTGGAGATTGCGGAACAAAAATTCAGATTAAAGAAGAGAAGCTTGAAACGGAAAAATCGAAAGCTCAGATCGAAGAGCACAAAGCCCGGTGGACGGTGATGTCAGTTATTTCGACGCTAGCGGTAAGGGCTCTAACAATATTTTACGGCATATACACCTTGCAGGAACAGGCTGAAAGCCGGTTTCGGATTGAAATTACAAATTCTATTCCTAACGATACGAGCAATCCGTAGTCAGTCCAAAATTTAGATTTTTATAAAGAACTTTACCACAAAGAATTGGCAATGATTTTGCTAATATTCCGGCTGCTGGCAGATGGGATATTTCGGATATCAATTCTAAAACAGACTTCATAAAAGCCACCTCAGATCGTGGCCTTTCGCCGCAGCAAAGCGTAGCTTCATGGATGGCAACATTTCCAGGCGATGATTGGATCAAAGCTCCCGAGATTGCGAAAGCACTAGATCCAGAGCAGGGCCATAGTCCCAGCGGCACGCGATGACTTAGGCACGTCAAGTGCAATATCGCCTTCGCTTTAGAGGGGCTCACGATTTCGGCCTCTCTCCTCCCTACGGACGCCGAAAACCGTCACATCAATCGCTGTCGTGCGATCGCCGATGCGGGTAATCCGAGGAGGCTCGCGCCGCTGCGCCCTACGGTGCCCCGCAGGTGACGATGGCCACGACGCGCCATCGCGCCCCTATGACGCCACACCGCCGGGGCATCGACACCGCCACCGGCTCCACCATGAAAGAGGCGCATGGAAAGCGTTACCGTCGTCCTGGCCCTGCTGCTGTCCGTTCTCGTCAGCGGCGCCCTCGGCCGCCTGCTTCCGCTGCCGTTGCCGCTGATCCAGATCGCCATCGGCGTGGCCCTGGCCCTGGGTCCGCTGCCGAGCACGTCCCTCGACCCCGAAATCTTCTTCCTGGTCTTCCTGCCCCCGCTCCTGTTCCTGGACGGCTGGCGCATTCCCAAGCGCGACCTGTTCCGGGACGGCAAGACCGTTCTAGCTCTCGCGCTCGGCCTCGTGGTCCTGACCGTGCTCGGCATCGGAACGCTGATCCACGTCATGATCCCGGGCATTCCCCTCGCGGTGGCCTTCGCCCTCGCGGCCGTCCTGTCCCCGACCGATCCCATCGCGGTCTCGTCCGTGGCGGCGCAGGCCCCGGTGCCGCGGCGTCTCATGCACATCCTCGAAAGCGAGGCGCTTCTCAACGACGCCACCGGCCTCGTCTGCCTGCGCTTCGCCATCGCCGCCGCCCTGACCGGAACCTTCTCGCTGCCCCAGGCCGCGACGACCTTCGTCTGGCTCGCGCTGGGCGGCATCGGCATCGGCGCCGCGACCACCTTCCTCCTCATGGGCGCGCAGGACCTCCTGCGCCGGCGCACGGGGGAGGACCCCGGCCTGCAGATCCTGTTCAGCCTGCTCACGCCCTTCGGCGCCTATCTCGCCGCCGAGCATGTCCACGCCTCCGGCATCCTCGCCGCCGTCGCGGCCGGCATCGCCATGACCTATGTGGAGATCCAGGGGCGCAGCCTGGGGGCCACGCGCGTCCGGCGCACCGCCGTCTGGGACACGGTCGCCCTCGCGGCCAACGGCTCGATCTTCGTCCTGCTCGGCGAGCAGCTGCCGGCGGTCCTGCGGGAGGCCGCCAAACAGTCCGATGTGGAGGGCGCGGGCTGGCTCGTCGCCTGGATCCTGGCCATCACCGGCGGCCTGATGGCCATCCGCTTCGTCTGGGTCTGGGTCTCGCTCCAGTTCGTGCTGATGAAGGCGCGCCGGAACGGCGACCGGCGAGAGGCGTCGACCCTGCGCCTCGTGGCCGCGACCACCCTGGCGGGCGTGAAGGGCGCGATCACCCTCGCGGGTATCCTGACCCTGCCGCTCACCCTGGCGGACGGCACGCCGTTCCCCGCGCGCGACCTCTCCATCCTGCTGGCGATGGGGGTGATCCTCACCTCCCTTCTCATCGCGAGCACGATCCTGCCGCCGCTCCTGCGCGGCCTTCGCCTCCCGCCCGAGCCCAGCCACGATTCCGAGGAGGATGCGGCCCGGGCCGCCGCGCGCGACGACGCCGTGAAGGCGATCGAGGCCCTGCAGCATCGCCTCGTGGAGGAGCAGGAGGATGCCTCCATCGCGGTGGAAGCCGGCGCCCGCGCCATGGATCGCTACGAAGGTCTGGAATCGCCGACGGAGACGCCCCGCAAGGATGTCAGCCGTGTGAAGCAACTGGCGCTCACCGAGAAGCGCCTGCGCCTCGCGGGCATCGATGCCGAGCGCCAGGCGCTCTACCGCCTGCGCCGTTCGCAAGCCATCGACGACGTTCTTCTGCGGCGGCTCGTCCGGGAGATCGACCTGATCGAGGCGCGCCTCGTCGCCTAGAGCTGCGCCCGACCCCATTGGGTCGGGGCACATCTCCAGGCCTTTGTTGTGCCGCGCTCTTTCTCGCCGAACCGGCATCCACTTCGGCGGAGAGCGCTCTCGTCGCGGCTCGGTCCGGGAGACGCGCGGGAATGCGAGATCCGGCGGCGCATCTTATAATCCGCGATCGCGCGTGCGGGTCGGCACGTCAAGGATCGCGATGACACCCCATATTGGTTTCCAACAGCAACAAGCAGACACCCTTTCAGGTCTGCAGCTTATAGGAGCCAAGCAATCCTCATGAAGTCCCGTATTGCCGCCATCGCCACCGCCCTTGTTCTTGGTGTGGCCCCGATCTCGTCGGCAATGGCCTACGATAGTCCTTCCCGTTACACGACGGTCTCGCCTTACGATGTCGAGACGACAGGTTCGATCCAGTCTCGGGACGATCTCTTTTCGCGCAACCCGGCCACCTGCCCGATGAGCTCCGCCGCCGAAGGCAATGCCAACCAGCAGAACTTCCCGGTCCAGCAATACGGCCAGACCTCCGGCGGAAACCGCTGCTGATCGGTGGACGAAGGGGCGACGATAGGATCCCCGCTCAATGGGCGGGTGAGCCGGAATCGTCGCCCGTCCTGGCACTGACCGGCTGGAACGCCGGCACTTGAGGATCGGCCTGCAATCGCGTCAGGATGGCGCGCGCGAGATCCGCCTGGTCGAACGGCTTGGTCAGGCGCACGAGATCGGTCTGCGCGTGCTCCGTCGGTTCGGCGTAGCCGCTGGCGAGGATGACCGGCAATCCCGGATACACCGCCTCGATCGCCGCGATGAGCTGCAGGCCGTTCATGCCGGGCATCAACTGGTCGGTCACCACGAGATCGAACGGTTCGGCATTGCCGAGGACGTGCAGGGCCTGCGGGCCCGACACCGCCTCCTGCACCCCGTGACCGAGATCTTCCAGCATGGCCGCGGTGTTCATGAGGACGAGCGGGTCGTCGTCGACGACCAGCACCCGCAACGGCCTCGTCTTCGGCAGGGGAAGCCCGTGTTCGGGCGCTCTCTTGTCCGGGCCGCCGGCCTGGGCCACGGGCAGCCACAGCTCCGCGACGGTGCCCTGGCCCGGAACGCTCTTGAGGATCAGCCGTCCGCCGGATTGCTCGGCGAACCCATGGATCATGGAGAGGCCGAGCCCGGTGCCCTTGCCGACGCCCTTGGTGGTGAAGAACGGCTCGGCGGCGCGGGCCAGGGTCCGCTCATCCATGCCTTCGCCGGTATCGGCGACCGAAAGACAGACATAGCGACCGGGTGCGAGTCCCGGAATCTCGTGGGGGCCGATCTGTGCCTCGCGGGCCGAAATGGTGATCCGGCCCCCCTCCGGCATGGCATCGCGGGCGTTGACGCTCAGATTGAGCAGGGCCAGTTCCAGCTGGTTGGCATCGGCGCAAGCGAGGGGCAGCTGCAGGGGAAACTGCGTGTCGACCCGGACGACGGAGCCGATGGAGCTCTGCAGCAGCTCGGCCATGCCGCGCACGAGAGCCGGCACGTCGACGGGGCCGGTCTCCAGGGTCTGCTGGCGGGCGAAGGCGAGCATGCGCCGGGTCAGCGTCGCCCCGCGCTCGGCCGCCTGAATGGAATTGTCCACCAGTCGCAGGAGCTTGCCATCCGGCGGCAGACGCTTGCGGGCGAGATGCAGATTGCCCAGGACGACCGCCAGCAGGTTGTTGAAATCATGGGCGACGCCGCCGGTGAGCTGGCCGATCGCCTCCATCTTCTGTGACTGGACGAAGCGCGCGCGGGTCTCTTCGAGGGTCTGTTCGGCGTTTCGCCGCTCCGTGACGTCCCGCGTGATCTTGGCGAAACCGATCAGCTGGTCGTGCTCGCCCCGGATCGGATCGATGACGACATGCGCCCAGAAGCGCGTGCCGTCCTTCCGGACGCGCCAGCCTTCCGCTTCGAAACGGCCTTCCTTCCCCGCCGTCCGCAGGGCGTGGCCGGGCAGGTCCGAGGCGCGATCCTCGTCGGTATAGAACCGCGAGAAATGCTCGCCGATGATCTCGTCATCCGCATAGCCCTTGAAC
The DNA here is from genome assembly GCF_054817845.1 of Methylobacterium sp. CM6241. NCBI lineage: Bacteria > Pseudomonadati > Pseudomonadota > Alphaproteobacteria > Hyphomicrobiales > Methylobacteriaceae > Methylobacterium > Methylobacterium sp. CM6241. The sequence goes on along the minus strand of NZ_CM139246.1, from coordinate 514,701 downwards.
CGCTGCGCGCCACGGTTCCAGCTCGTCACCTTTCCCTGCGGATCGAGCATGTAGATGGCGTAATCGTGCACGCCCTGGACGAGCAGGCGGAAATGCTGCTCGCTCTGCCTGAGCGCGGCCTGGGCGGCATGCCGCTCGGTAAGGTCGCGGGTGACCTTGGCATAGCCGAGGAGGGCGCCGTCCTCATCGCGGATCGGGTCGATCAGCACATGGGCCCACATCAGGCTTCCGTCCTTGCGGACGCGCCATCCCTCCTGCTCGAATCGCCCCTCGGTCGCGGCGATCTTCAGCGCGCGGCCGGGAAGATCGGTGGCCCGGTCGTCGTCGGTGTAGAACCGCGAGAAATGCTCGCCGATGATCTCCGCGTCGGTATAGCCCTTGAAGCGCTGGGCGCCGCGATTCCAGCTCGACACCCGCCCCTCGATGTCGAGCATGTAGATGGCATAGTCGACGATGCTCTCAACTAGTAGACGATACCGGTCGTCACCTACAATCGATGCATTGCTTGCTTGCGAGGCCTTCAGCACTTGCTCGGGCATTGCAGAGTGATGGATTGAATCATCGGGCATGGGCCCACCATACGGGATACCGAACGCGATGTCGGCTGCGTCGCATTACGGACGCAGCTCATGGCATGACGGCCGTCACATCGGCCCCGGCAGGGGAGGATCGGCGCTCAGTCGATCACTTCGACGATGCGGCGGGTGCCCGGCTCGACCAAGACGGGGAGATCGTTGACGATCGTGTAATTGTACCCTTTCAGGGCGAATTCCGGGGGCACGTCGTAATAGACGACGCCGTTCTCGGGCAGCACGGTGCCGACATGGACCTTGCCGCGATACGCGAAGGAGGGACGCCTTTCGCCGCGCGTATAGATGCGGAACCGCTCCCGGCGGTCGATCCCCAGAATGTCGTTCGCGGTTCCGACGGCCCCTCCGATGACGCTGCCGACGGCCGCGCCCAGCGGCCCGGCGATGTTTCCACCGCGCTCCGCGCCATCCTGCGCCCCTCGGGCGAGGCCCTGCGCGTGGGCGGCCGTCCCAACGCTCAACGCCGCGAGCACACCCACCGCAACACGCATCCGCATCGGTTTCGCTTCCGTCTCTGATGGGCCGAACGGGAAAGAGCACTTCCGATCCGCGCTGCCTTTTCTTGCCGATGGATGGTTAACATAATCCACTGTCGGGACGGGTTCGCGTGCGAGACGCCCTGCGTCGTCGGACCACGACCTCATCGTGTCTCGACGCGGCCCCCGACGCGCAGCCCCGGTCCGCCGGATGGTACGAGACCGGACGAAAGGTCGGAAAAAAACTTAAGTTATTGCCGGACAGGCCTCGTGTGCTTTCGAAAGGCATCAGGTCCCCTGTGCTGTGATGGCCCCTGATGTCCGATCCGCCCCAGCCTCCAGCCACGATCGTGGGAACACAGCCACGACCGGCCTACCGGGTGCTCGTCCTATCCAAGGAGGGAACGATCCTCGACGTGAGACGGATCTCCGTCGATAGCGACGACGACGCCATCCAGCACACGCAAAGGCTGGTGGACGGGCACGCCCTCGAGCTCTGGGATGGTCTGCGCTTCATCGAGCAGTTCCTGCCGACCGAGTGACCGCATTTCCGTCGCCGGGAGGGAGATGTCCCCGATCCCGTAGGGCGACCGAAGCAATCTCGATGACCGGACCCCGGGGGGAGGGCCGCTAATCCAGCTTCAGGGCCTCCTTGAACGGCACGACGGCGCGCAGTTCACCCGAATCGTCCATGATCTCGAAGCACTGCCCGTCCACGAGCCGCCCGGCCCGGACGAGTTCGGCGAGGATGTCCCGTGCGGATGCCAGCGCCTCCAGGCGAGCCGCATCCACATCGACGAGAACGCTCCCCTCCTGATCTTCGATGAGATCGTCGCCGTCGCGAATGTTGAGGTAAAAACGAGGCATACCAGTCAACGGCAGGCTCTAGCCCAAGTTGCTGTATGAAAGAAGACATAGCTTCCTCCAGCCCGATGCTTTTGCGTCGCCGCACCGGATGCGAAGGTCGGGATTCGGGCACGCGCCTCTCGAAAATCCTCCCGGCTCGCGCGGACAGGCCTCGATGAGGCGAGCTCACCGAGGCCAAGCGTCATGTCACAAGTCTCACGTCACACGTCTCACATCACGAAAGCGGCCGGCCGTGGACGGACGCTCGTATGCCGATCACACGACATGCACATCCGTGTGGGTGAGCGTGGCGAGGTTCTCCAGCGTGGCGAATTGCTGTTGGGCCTGGCTGCCGCTGCCATCGGAATCGTAGTAAAGGGCGCCGGTGTTGCTGTCGTAGAGAACCCGGTCGTCTCCATCGACGGTCGAACCCGCCGTGCCGATGTCCTTGAATGCGGACTCGGTGAGTTCGCCGGGGGCCAGCGCCTCGAAGATCTCCTGCGACAGGCTGATCGTGTCGAGATCGTGGGTGAAATCGGTGATCCGATCGACATTCGTCGGGCCCAGTCCCGTATCGAAGACGAATGTGTCGTCGCCACCGCCACCCGTCAGGATATCCCTAATTTGGCCGCCCGCGAGCACGTCACGGCCCGCACCGCCATTGAGCTCATCGAGGCCGGCGCCGCCGAGGAGTTCGTCCCTGCCGGTGCCGCCGAACAGCCTGTCGTTGCCGGCATCGCCGAACAGGACGTCGGAGCCGTCGCGACCGAATAGAATGTCGTTGCCGGCGTCACCGTCGACCAGATCATCGCCCTCGCCCCCGTCGAGACGGTCGACGTCAGCGCCGCCGGTGACGAAATCGTTGCCGCTGCCTCCGAGAACGGTGTCTCGCCCCAGCTCTCCGACAAGGAAATCATTGCCGGAGCCGCCACTTATGTAGTCGTCACCCGCATTGCCGGCGATGTAATCGTCGCCGAAGATGCCATAGAGGATATCGTTGCCGTCTTCTCCGATGATCTGGTCGCTACCGGCATTTCCTCTGATCACGTCGTTGCCGAGGCCGCCGGCTATGTAGTCGATACCGTCACCGCCCGTGATCCGGTCGTTGCCGTCCTGGCCGTCGATGCGATCGAACCCGCCATTACCATTGAGGACATCGTCGCCTGAGAGACCGAGGATGATATCTTCATCATCCGTACCATTCAGAACATCACTTCCAAGAGTACCGTTCAGCTTAGCCATGGCGTTTGCCTCCGCTTCATGCGTGATCGCAGGGTTTTTATAGAGGCAACTGAAACATCGTCCATTGCTCATCATGAAAACAATTGTTTGCGGCGCCGCAACATGCTTTGCAGTACAGATGGATATTTAACCTCCGTTTTTCTCATAGTATAAAGATATATCGAGAATTCGACCTGCCTGGGAGCACATCGCTTCGCACCATTCGAATGCCTGCGACATTTCATCCCGCATAGATTTCGATGGCGCGTTCTACGTATTTCACCTTGGGGCGATGGCACGCATCCGGGGAGCGTGACTTGCGGTTATTCTGTTCGGACGGATCTTCACCGCAGGAACATTCGCCGTCGAACCGGATTGATGCGTCACTCTTGGAAAACAAGGACGTTCGATGAATAGCCTACGCATCGTCGTGAGCGCGGGAGCGCTCACATTGTCGGTCATGCCCGCTTTCGCACAGGGGTTGATATCTCCCAACGGGGAACGTGGCGTGGTGATCCAGAACCAGCCGAACACGACCGGCAACAGCCGTGATCGCGTCATCTCCTATGGGGCGACGGGGGCCGATACCGTGACGACCAATTCCGCCGCGGGCGGCAATGCGAGCCGACCGGAGCAGGCCATTCCGAATGGAAGTGCCGGTGGGGGTCAGGGCGGTCGCTGAGAGCCGGCGACGCCCACTCCCTCCACGGTCTTTCAGTCCGCGTATCGGGGATCGGCGCTGACGCGACCGGTCGCCGGTCGGGCCACCATCACCGAGCCCGGCATCAGCCCTTCGTTCCCTTGAAGGGGCGGAACAGCCAGGCCAAGCGCTTGGCGTCCGCCTCCTCGCCCTCGGCGGGTTCAGGCACGGCCTCCTCGTCTTCGCGGTCGGCCGCCGGTTTTGCCGAATCCTCGTCCTCGAGCTTGCCGATCATCTGCTCCAGCAGCGGCGGCAAGTCCCGTTCGTATTTTTCGAGGATGATGGCGGCATCGAGCAGGGCGTGAATATGCGCTTTGGGAATGGGTTGACTGGCGATCTGTGCGCTGAGGACGCGGTCGGCCAGAAGACTGGCGAGCCGCGAGACTTCGGACAACCGACCGATGGGATCCGTGGCGTTGGCGGACGGGTCCGGGCTCTCGTTCATGACAAATGTTCTCCCCCCCTCAGATGTTTAACCCATTATCCGCCGTCCCCCTACATGCGCCAAGCACTTCTGCCCCGGTCGACTATGCCGTGGTCGAGTGGGAGGCGCTGCCGGAGCCCTAGAGCGCTCACCGCCGAAGTGGATGCCGGTTCGGCGAAAAAGAGCGCGGCAAAACAAAGGCCTAGAGTTGCACCCGACCCAACGTGGTCGGGCGCAGCTCTAGGGGAACCGGCATCCGCGGGATCGATTGGCCTATCGACCGGGCAGCGATGCAAACCCTTTTACGAGGTGCCCCATGGCGCAACAGGTTCCCGTCGACGCGACTGCGCAGATCGAAACGCCTCTGGGTGCGGACGGTACCCACACCATCACGGAGGATCTCGTCTACCAGCGCCATGCCATCGTGAATGTGATCTTCCATGGTCCGCCGGGAGCGGGCGACCGTGGCTGGACGCTGATCGATGCCGGGATCATGGGGTCTAAATCCGCGATCCGGAAAGTGGCGGAGCAACGCTTCGGCCCGAATGCCCGTCCGGCGGCCATCGTGTTGACCCATGGCCATTTCGACCATGTCGGGGTCGTTGAAGACTTGGCTCGCGAATGGGACGTGCCGGTCTGGGCCCATCCGCTCGAACGTCCGTATCTCGATGGGACCGCCGCCTACCCGCCGCCGGACCCCTCCGTCGGCGGCGGCCTGATGGCCCGGCTCTCGCCCCTCTATCCGCTCGCGCCGGTCGACGTGTCCGCCCATCTCCGGGACCTGCCGGAAGACGGCTCGGTGCCCTCCATGCCGGGCTGGCGCTGGATCCACGTGCCGGGCCATTCGGTGGGTCAGGTCGCCCTCTGGCGGGAGGCGGACCGCACGCTGATCGCGGGCGACGCCTTCGTGACGACCGCTCAGGAATCGGCCTACGCGGTCATCGTCCAGGAGCCCGAGATCCACGGTCCGCCGATGTATCTCACCACCGATTGGGAGGCGGCGGGCCGTTCGGTGGCGATTCTCGCGGCTCTCGAGCCGGAGCGGGCGATCACGGGCCATGGGCGCCCGCTGGAAGGGCCGGCCCTTCGCGAGGCGCTTCATCTGCTGGCGGATCGTTTCGATGCGGTCGCGATGCCGAGGCAGGGCATGTATGTCGATGAGCCGGCCCGAGCCGAGGACGGATCGGCCTACAAGGAACCCTGACGCGCCTGCGTGGCCGCGTCGGGTGACGGATCGGCGATGCGGGCTCGCCCCCATGCTGCTTGGGCGATCGTGCCCGCGCGATCGTGGAGGACCGGGCCGGCACGACGAATCCCCACGTCTTATTCCATCGAAAAAGCATTCGCCGGGGCCGGATGCCACTTTTCGCGCGTCCTGTGGCAGAACAATCGCAGTCATGGACCGGCTCGGCATGGTCTAACGGCCGAGCCCATTCGGCTCATGCAGCGTTGAGTTGCCAAGACATCATCATGCGACTTTCAATCTATTGCCTGCTGGCGGCCTGTTTGCTGGCGCAGCCCTCGCTCGTCGACACAGCCTCTGCCGAGGAGGTGGACACCGAACATCTGTTCGGCTTCACCGAAGGGGCCGATGTGGGCAAGAAGGGCGAACAGGAGGTGGTGCTCGATACCGTCACCCGTATCGGCAAGCGCCGGGCCGGACCGGGTCCGTCATCCTATGACGCGGTCGGCACGAAACTCAGCTATCAGATCGATCTCGTCGACGGTTTCAGCGTCCAGGTCGGGCTCTTCGGCGACCACCATCGCGTCCGCAACATCCTCGATCTCGACGACAGGAACGCGGGCAATTTCGACGGCGTCTCGGTGGAGTTCAAGTATCAACTCGTCAAAAGCACGCCCGAGCAGCCCTTCGGCCTGGCCTTGGAATCGCGGCCGCGGTTTGCCCGCGTTCTGCCCATCGAGGGGCGCGGAGCCGACATCTTCGACTTCGAGAATGTCGTGCACGTCGATTGGCAGATCGTGCCGAACAAGCTCTGGTATGGCACAAACATCAGCTACGATCCGGCCGCCGGACGCCAGCGCGGCTCCGGGGAGGGGTACCGCTCCTCGACATTCCTGTGGTCGAACGCCCTCGTTGGGGAGGTCGCGGACAAGACCTATCTCGGACCGGAACTGCGCTATCTTCGCGGCTATGAGGGAATTTTCCTGAACGGGCTGCAGAGCGAAGCTCTGACCCTCGGCCCCGCCCTGCATCACCGCTTCACCGAAAAGGCCTGGATCACCGTCGCCTATGCCGGTCAGGTCTGGGGCCGGGACACCGACAAGGCCCTCGCCAACCGGGGATTGGGTCTGAACCAGTTCGAACGCCATGCCCTTCGGGTGAAGCTGGGCATGGAGTTCTAGGGGGCGGTCCCGCGCCGTGGTGATGGCCGTACGGTCGCCGGTTCGTCGCGCGCGCTCGTCAACGAACCGCCTCTCGGATCGCCGGAATTCCCGTGGCTCGTATGGATCAGCCGGTTCCGCCCGTCAGGACCAGCCGTAGGGAGCGGGCGAGTTCATCGCGGCGGTACGGCTTGTTCAGGACGGTGAGTTCGCCCTTGCCGATGATCTGTCCCTCGTCGAGGTTGGCGACGTAGCCGGAGGTGAGGAGCACCTTCAGGCCCGGTCGCAGACGCTGCGCCTCGACCGCCAGCTGCGAGCCGTTCATGCCGCCCGGCATCACCACGTCCGAGAACAGGATGTCGATGCGCTCGACCCCTTTCAGATGCTCCAGCGCTTCGGCGGCGTTGCGCGCGACGATCACCCGGTAGCGCAGTTCCTCCAGGCTCTCGACCGCCATGCCGAGGACCTGCTCGTCATCCTCGACGAGAAGGACGGTGTCGCCGTCCCCCGCCCGCTTGAGCGGGAGCGCGGTGCCGGAGCCCGTCCCCGCTTCCTCGCCGACCGGGTCGGAGGATCGCGGGATGAGAAGTCGGAACGTGGTTCCGGCCCCGACGGTGGATTCGATGGCGACGTAGCCGCCGGCGCTGCGGGTGAAACCATAGACCTGGGAGAGCCCGAGACCGGTGCCCTTGCCCACTTCCTTCGTGGTGAAGAACGGTTCGAACACCCGGGCCAGGGTCTGGGGCGGGATGCCGCTGCCGGTGTCGGCGACCGAGACCTCGACGTAGTCGCCGGGGGGCACGCCTTTGTCGGCGACGGCGGCGGTGTCGAGGCGGACGTTGCGGCTGCGTACGTCGATGCGGGCTGCGCGGTCGCTGCCCTCCATCGCGTCGCGGGCGTTGACGACGAGGTTCAGCACCGCGGCCTCGAACTGGGCGGGGTCGATGCGGATCGGATCGAGCGCCGGGTCGAGATCGAACGTCATCTCGATGGCGCCGCCGGCCGCGCGCTGGGCCAGGGGCCGGAAGTCGAGGAGGAGGCGGTTCGGGTTGAGGGTCTGGGGCCGCAGCATCTGCCGCCGCGAGAAGGCAAGAAGCTGCTGGGTGAGCTGCTCGCCCCGGCGCGCCGCGTTCATCGCGGCCTCGGCCAGGCGCACCACCCGCTCGGTGTTCTCCGGCTTGCGGATCACCATGTCGAGGCCGCCGACGATGACGGTGAGCAGGTTGTTGAAATCGTGCGCCACCCCGCCGGTCAATTGCCCGATGGCCTCCATCTTCTGGGCCTGGCGCAAGGCGTCCTCGGTCGCCCGCTGGTCGGTGCGGTCCATGACGATACCGGCGAGGCGGACGGGGTTTCCCTCGCGACCGTATTCGGCGCGGCCCCTTGCGGCGATCCATCGGATCGCGCCGTCCGGACGCCGGATCCGGCATTCCATGTCGAGGTTTCCGGTCTCGACCGCCTGCGCGAAGGCCGCCGCGACGATGGAATGGTCCTCCGGGACGACGTGATGGAGGAAGTCCGCCCATCCCCAGAAGGGCAGAGGCTCGTCGTAGCCGAAGATGGCGTCGTGGCGTCTCGAACGCCGGGAGGTATCGTGGACGAGGTCCAGGTCCCAGGAGCCCATGCCGGCGGAATCGAGGGCGAACAGGAGCGTCTCGCGCGCCGCATCGACTTCGCGGGTGCGCTCGGCGACCCGGCATTCCAGCGTCTCGTTGGCGTGCCGGAGGCGCTCCTGCGCCTGTTCCCGCTCCAGGATGTGGCCGCGGGCCTGATATTGCCGGCGCCGGCCCCGAAGCGCCGACGCGACGGCGCTCGCCAGAGTCTCGGCGTTGATGGGCCGTTCCAGCAGCACGACGTTGCCGAGCCGCTCGATGATCGCGGCCGCACGCGCGGGGCGGCGACCGACCTGTCGGGTCGCCAGCATGATGAATGGGAAGTCCGACCAGGGCGGCTGGGTCTCGACCCAGGCGTCGAGGGCGGCCGTATCGGCCTCGGCCAGGGCCTCCTCGGTGACGAGGGCCGCGGCCGCGCCCGCCCGCAGGCCGGCGATCAATGCCGGCGCATCCGCACAGATGGCGGCCGGCGTGCCCGATTTGGCGAGCAGCTGCTGGACGACCCCGGCGTCGCGCCCGCGCGGCGCCAGGATCAGCACCCGCTCCTCGATCTCCGACGATGGCATCACGCGGCGGGTCCGGACGTCTCGGCGTTGCCGTCCAGCATCGCGACCTTGCCGCCATAGGCCGGCAGCCCGGTGAGCACGCCCTGGAAGTCGCTCAAGGCCTCGCCGACCTGCAGGCCGGTCGGGGAGATCCGCAATTCCCGGATGGTGCGCTCGTGTGCGTTGACCCGGCTCTTCACTACGGAGATCGCGGTGCGGACCGCGCCTTGGGCCTCGAAATACCGGAACAGCACGATGCCGTCGCTGAGATAGCTCAGGTCGACGTCGGTGCGGACCTCGCCGATGACCCCGTGCTGGCCCAGCACGAGGACGGTCGTGGCGCCCTTCTGGTTGAGGTAGCTCAGGAGCTCGTGCATCTGCAGGACGAGATATTGCTCGCCCGGCATGGCGTGGACGTAGGCGTTGAGGCTGTCGATGGCCACGAAGGACGATCCCTGCGCCTCGACGGCCTCGCGCACCCGGCAGGTGAACTCGCCCGGCGAGATCTCGGCCGGGTCGATCTGCATCAGGTCGAGCGCGCCGCTCGCGATATGGGGACGCAGGTCCATGCCGAGGAGCGCGGACCGGGCGAGCAGGGTCGCCCTGCCCTCGTCGAACAGGAAGTAGGTCGCGCGCGATCCGCCCTCCAGGGCGGTGAGCAGGCAGCGGATGGCGGTGGTGGTCTTGCCGACGCCGGACGGCCCCATCAGCAGCGTGTTGGTGCCCGGCACGAGGCCGCCCCCGAGCAGCAGGTCGAGCTCCACCAAACCGGTCGAGGTGGTGACCGGGTCGAACTCGTCCGCGTGCTCGGCCGCCACGAGGCGCGGGAACACGGTGAGGCCGCCGGTGCGGAGCACGAGGTCGTGGAAGCCGCCACGGACCTTGACGCCGCGCATCTTGACGACGCGGATGCGCCGACGCTCCGCCCCGAACTCGCGCTCGATCTGCTCCACGACGATGACGCCGTGGGCGATGCTGTGGAGCTGGACGTCCGCCGTGTTGTCGTCGAGCAGCAGCACCGTGCAGCCGCGCGACGCGAAGAACTGCTTCAGGGCAAGGATCTGACGCCGGTAGCGCAAGGGATTCTGGGCCAGGAGCCGGAGCTCGGACAGGCTGTCGAACACGATCCGGGCCGGCTGCAGCGCGTCGACGCGCTCCATGACCTCGCGCACGGTCTCGCCGAGCTCCACATCGGACGGGTGCAGGATCGACTGCTCGCTATCGGGGTCGAGGCCGAGTTCGCTGACGAGTTCGTAGACGTCGATGCCATCCAGGGACCAGCCGTGGGACGCCGCACCGGCCCGGAGCTCGTCGGCACTCTCCGACAGCGTGACGTAGAGGCCCTTCTCGCCCCGGGCGACGCCTTCGAGGAGGAACTGCAGCGACAGGGTCGTCTTGCCGGTGCCGGGCCTGCCCTCGACGAGGTAGAGCCGGTCACGGGTGAGGCCGCCGGCGAGGACGTCGTCGAGCCCGGATATGCCGGTGGAGAGCGCGTTGCGGGAGCCGGTCGGGGCGGTAGGCTGACTGTCGTCTGGCATGGTCACCATGATGCGGGAGAGGCGCATCGGGCGGCCGCCCATCGAGGGGGCGGCCCATGGCCTTCTGTCGGAATCTATCATGCATCAGCCCGTGTCGGCGCGATAGGTCGGATTGGACACATCGCCCGGAACAATGGTGGAGGCTCTGTCATCCTTCACACCAGGACATGGCGTCGGCACGTCGAAGATCAGGCATAGGTTGAAGGCGATCAGGAACCTGCCATTGCGCCTCCTGTTTTTGTTGGGCGGGGTCGCGGTGCGGTGCCGGGACCGTATGGACACTTCAGCCGGTGAGCGGAAAACGTTGGATCACTTGCAAGCCGAAGTCGAAACGTTGCCACTGGAGACACGCCCATTCCAGGTCCTCGTGGTCGCCGGATCGGCAAGGCGGCTCGATGGATGCCCCGGCATGGACGGCAAGGCCCGGTTTCTGATGCACCGGATGCTCGGGCGCCTGCCGGCGCGCTGGCAGGTCGACCACGTCGATATCGGCAACCAGCACGGCAAGCCCAAGATCCAGGGCTGCAATGGCTGCGTCGGCTCCTCGATGGCGCTCTGCGTCTGGCCCTGCAACTGCTACGGGCCGGACAGCGACCACCAGCCCGACCTGATGTGGAACGAGAAGCTCTACCAGCGCCTCGCCCGTGCCGATGCCTGGGCGATCATAGGGCCGGTCTGGTGGTATGGTCCCTCCACCAACCTCAAGGCGATGTTCGACCGCCTCGTCTGCATGAGCGGCGGTAACCCGCGCCCCGACCTCATCGACAAGAAGAGCACCCTGAAGGCGCAGGCGCTGGAAAAATCGCCGCTCTGGCGGGAGCTGACCCGGAACCACCTGGAGGGGCGCACGGCCGGGTTCTTCTGCTACGGCAACGAGGGCGGCAACGAACTCGACGTCGATCGCCGCCCCCGCATCCTCCGGCAGAAGGACTGGTTCGACCCGGCGCGGGAGCCTTACCAGGGCGATGAGCGCAAGGCTTACCAGGGCTTGGTCTGGCAGTGCCGCTACAGCGGCATCGAGGTGCCGGACGAGCTCTGGCGGCATGCCTCGGTCGGTCTGGAGCGGCCCTATGCCGACGATCAGGCCGACGACATGGTTCAGGAACGCGACGCCATGGCCTGCTTCGATTCCTGGGTCGACGCCTTCGTGCGGCACGTCTCGGCCAAGGGCATCGTGCCGGGGACGACCGAGGCCGAACGGGGCGCGCGATCCACGACGGATTGATGCCGGCGGCCTCGGTCTTTCCGCTAGAGCTGCGCCCGACCACGTTGGGTCGGGACACATCTCCAGGCCTTTGTTTTGCCGAACCGGGATCCACTTCGGCGGAGAGCGCTCCAAGGCCGTGTCTCGGATGCGCGCGGCGGGGTCGGATCCCCGCTCAGGCGTTCACGCCGCCATCCACGGTGACGACCGATCCGGTGATCTGCCGCGCGGCCGGGCTCGCGAGGAAGCCCACGGCGGCGGCGACGTCCTCCGGCGTACCGTAGCGGCCGAGCGGCGTCAGCGCGCGGATACCATCGGATTGGGGACCGTCGGCGGGGTTCATGTCGGTGTCGGTTCCACCCGGCTGGACCAGGTTCACGGTGATGTCCCGAGGCCCGAGTTCGCGGGCCAGCCCCCGGGTGAAGGCGAGAAGCGCCGATTTGGTCATCGAGTACACGGTCACGCCGGGAAAGGGGACGCGCTCGGCGAGGCACGAGCCGATCGAAATGATGCGCCCCCCTTGTCCGAGATGCGGAATCGCGGCCTGGGAGGCCAGCACCACCGACCGCACATTGACGTTCAGGAGCGCGTCGATGTCGACGAGGCCGATCTCCGCGACCGCGCCGTAGCGGGCGATGCCGGCATTGTTGACGAGGATGTCGAGACCGCCCAGTCCCGCCACGGCCTCGTCGACCGAGCGTTTCACGGCCGCCGCATCGGCGCTGTCGGCCTGAATGGCGAGCCCGTGCCGGCCTTTCGCCTCGATGGCGCCCACCAGCTCGGCCGCGCGGTCGGCCGACCGCTCGTAGGTGATCGCCACGTCCGCCCCTCTGTCCGCGAGATCGAGCGCGATCGCGGCGCCGATGCCTCGTGAACCACCCGTGACGAGTGCGCGCTTTCCAGCCAGTTCCTGCATCACTCAACCTTTATGTATCGATCGACACAAAAATAGCTAGGCGTGTTGGTGATCGGGGTCAAGAGATTTATATATCGATCGATGCAGAAATCAGAGCAGAAACCGGGACGCGTCGCGGCAGGGTCGGTCCGGGGGCGCGGACGCCCTCGTGCCTTCGACCGCGAGGCCGCCCTCACGCAGGCGACCCACCTGTTCTGGCGCAAGGGCTACGAGGCGACGTCCATCGCCGACCTCACCGAGGCGATGGGGATCGGATCGCCCAGCCTCTACGCCGCTTTCGGATCGAAGGAGGCGCTCTTCACCGAGGCCCTGCGCCACTACAACACGACCTACGAGGCGCTGGTCTGGGGCAGGTTCCGATCCGCCGGGACGGCGCGTGAGGCGGTGCTGTCCTTACTCATGGACTCGGCCGCGGCCCTGACCGGATCGCTCGCCGACAATCCCCTCGGCTGCATGGTGACGCTCTCGTCCGTCGGAGGCGAAGGGCGATCGGACCTCGGCGATCTGGTTCGGTCGGCGCGTGCCGTGACGCTGGAGCGTCTGGAGGCGTGCCTGGCCGGGGCCGTGTCCTCGGGCGAGCTTGCGGGCGAGACGGACGTTCACGCCCTCGCCCGCTTCGTGCAGACCGTCCAGAGCGGCATGTCGATCCTGGCCCGCGACGGCGCGAGCCGGGCCGAACTGGAGGGCGTGGCGCAGGTGGCGATGCTGAGATGGGACGCCTGCGGCTGAACTTCGCCGGACTGTGCCAGGGCTGCGCCCGACCGCGTTGGGGCGGGGCACATCTCAAAACCTTTGCTTGGCGATCGTACCGTTCGCCCATACGGCCTGACGGTCTGGCTTCCTCTTCGTAGAGTTGCCCCGATATCCGCCCATTCCGCCAAGTTCTTTCACGACGAGGCCGCAGCTTTCGAGACGCTGGAGGGACTCTTTTAGGCGGAAGGCCCCGTATAACCTCATCACGGCGGCATGTCGGCAGCGGTGACGGCCTTGTCGAGGGCGATGAGACCTTCGTCGGCAACGACGGCACCGTGAAGCCGAAGGGCGAGAAGACGGTCCGTGGCTACGCTCACAGGCACAGGGCGACGAGCCAGGCTCGCCGTAACGTGTCCTCCCAGGGCGGCACGTCATGAATCACGGGACACGGATACTGCAAATGCGGGGCTGCCGGATCGGGTTCGGAGGCTTTTTGCTGTCCGCCGCGTTGGCTCTACATTCCTCGACGATGCAGGAGCCACAGTCATGACCGCCGACACACCCTCCAAGCCGGGGCGGACAGCGTACCCGCTGACGCCAGGACAGGCCATGCAAGCCAGTGACGCCGAGTTCCTCGACTTCATCTTGCAATCGGCTGCGGACGCCCGACAGTCCGCCGCAAAATCCAAAGCGGTGGTCGAAGAAACGAGGGCGATTCTGGACGAGCCTGAGACCGAACCAAGGCCGCCCGCAAAGCGGGGCGGGGTCGTCGACGCGTGAGGAACAAGTAGCGCCGCTTCATCGAAGCCGCCCGTGACGCCGGGGCGAGCGAGGATGAAGCGGACTTTGTTCGTGTGTTAAAGCCGATATCGAAGCCGTGCAGATCAGATGAAATTCATGTTTGATAGCTTGGCCGTCTTCTCATGGTTTCGACGATGGGCGACTCGATCATCGTAAAATCCAGCCAGATCAGCAAAAGCCCATTTTCATCCGCGACCTCGAGGCGCCACTCATCGCTCGAGCAAATGTGCTTGAAGTTTTCGAGAATGATCCTGCCGGCTAGGCACACTGCCGCAAACCTGGCTTCCTCGATGCTGTTGAGCTCTGTACCCTCCTGATCGAGGGTGCTCTTTCCATCGTACACGTTGAAATGATAGCGCGGCATGTCCCGCCTCATCCTGGTGGAGGCGGGAGCGATGACGCTCTCACTCACGGGCATGCCTAGGATAGGGCGCGCGATTGCCCTGACATTAGGCAACTATATTTGTTGCTGCTATTTCTTGCGTTATTTTTTGACGGCGCTCGACCACATGTCGCATCCGGCTGTGCGATCCGACCATGCCGATGGGGATGATCGGGGGGACGATTCCGGCGCGGGGCGGGAGGGAGGCCTCCATGGCTCAGCCCGCCCGCTTGATCGCGAAGGAGTTCAGGTACTCCTCGGGTTTGGCCGGATCGAAGGCCTTGCCCATCACCGAGAAAGTCTTGGTGGTCGCCGTCGGCGGGGTGAGGCCGGCCTCCCTCATCAATCTCGCGGCATCGGTGGCGAGATAGACCTTCTCGGCCACCGCCTTGTAATCGACATCGCCCTTGATCTGACCCCAGCGCTTCATCTGCGTTCATCGGTCACGCGGTGCACCTCGGATTCGTGATCGACCGCCCGACGGTTTGCAAGCTTCGTACACATTGCCCGACGCGCCGGCGCGTCGAGCAAAGGGCACGGCCCCTAGAGCTGCGCCCGACCACGTTGGGTCGGGACACATCTCTAAGCCTCTGTTTGCCGCGCTCTTTTTCGCCGAACCGGCATCCACTTCGGCGGAGAGCGCTCTAGAAATCGACGGAGGCGGAGACGATGACGGTTCGGGGGGCGCCGACGGCGAGGAAGCCGCGTGCGGCGGAGGCCCAGTACGAATCGTCGAACAGGTTCTCGACGGTAGCCCGCAGCACCACGGGTTTGCCCGAGACGCCCTCGAAGGCGTAGCGCAGGCCGGCATCGAAGCGGGTCCAGTCGGGGACCGACTGGGTGTTGGCCTGATTGTAGAACTGGCGGCTGGTATGGATGGCCCGCCCGGTGAGGGTCAGGCCCGGGGCCAGCCATGGCGGTAGGTCGTATTCGCCGTAGAGGTTGATCGCCATGTCGGGGACGCCGGGAGCGGCGTTTCCGTCGAACTGCCCTCCGAGCGTCCTCACCAGTTCCGCGTCGATGAAGGCGATGCCGCCGAGCAGGCGGATCCCCGTGACGGGCTCGCCGAACACGGTGAACTCGGCGCCCCTGTTGCGCTGCAGCCCGCTCACGGAGAAGCGCCTCGTGCCGGGATCCGTGAAGGCGCTCGGCTGCTCGATCTCGAACAGAGAGGCGGTGACCGAGACGGTGCCGAAATCGTATTTGGCGCCGACCTCCTTCTGCCGGCTCACGGTGGGGGCGAAGATCTCGTTGGCATTGACCGCGGTGACCGGCGCGCTCGGGCCTGCGTCGAGGGACTCGATGTAATTGCCGTAGAACGACAGGTTCTCGAAGGGGCGGATGACCAGGGCGATGGCGGGGCTGAACCGGCCCTGGTCGTAGCTCGATGCCAGCGACCCCTGATTGGCCACCGGGCGGGTGACGTAGCTGTTGACCGCGATGTCCTGGAAGCGCCCGCCGAGCGTCAGCATGAAGCGATCCTCACCCAGCGACAGGGTGTCGGCCACGGCCACGCTGCGTGCGCTCAGCTCCGTGAAGAGGGGTTGCCGGCTGGAGCGGGGATAGACCCCCGTGGCGACCGACCCGAACGGCAGGTAGGTCGGAGCGTAGATGTTGGTCTGGAAGCTCGGGAGGCTCGGGGGGAAGTAGCCGCGCGAGAAGTTCTTGTTCACGGCCTCGGTCGCCGAGACCGAGACCTGGTGCCCGATGAAGCCGGTGTGGAAATGCGAGCGCAGCCCGATCTCGCCGGTCAGGCCCTGCAATTCGAGGGGAGCGATGGCGAGCGTGTTGGTGGCCTGCCCCGAGGCTCCGGTGATCAGGTAATAGGAACTCAGCGAATCCTCGCGGTAGCGGCTGATGCCGCCCGCGGCGTAGATCGTCGTCTCCGGCAGGAGATCGAATTCGACCCGGCCGGCGGCCATGCCGTAGGTGGTGTCGATATATTCGTTCGTGTTCGCCGTGTTGCGCCGGTTGTTCGGGGCGCGGGGCACCGCGATGTTCGGTGCGGCCGCGTTGAACAGCGATGTCGGCGCCGTGATGTTCTGGTTGGAATGGTTGAGGTCGAGCGAGGCGCGGAACCGGTCGCCGCGATAATCGAGCCCGAGGGCCGCGATGCCCACCTCGATGGCGTTCTTGTCGAGGGGGGTGCCCCCGTTGCGGTAGGCGCCGTTGAAGCGGATGCCCCATTCCTTGGCGGCGCCGTAGCGGCGTCCGAAATCCAGATGGGTTCCGACCTGGGAATCGCTGAAATAGCTCGTCGTGATCCGCGTGAGCGGCTCGTCGAAGGCGCGCTTCGGGATGAGGTTGATGGTGCCGCCGACACGGCCGACGCCGCCGTTGAGGAAGGCGGTGGGGCCCTTCAGCACCTCGACGCGCTCGAGGCCTTCGGTGAAGGTTCGGCGCGCATTGGCGATGTAGAACAACCCGTCGAAGGCGGTGTCGAGGTTGGTGACCGAGAAGCCGCGGATGAAGAAGGAATCGCGTTCGCTATAGGGCGGCGCGTCGTTGCGCACCGAGGGATCGTTCTGCACGACGTCGCCGACCGTGCGCGCCTGCTGGTCCGTGATCAGCTTTTCCGTGTAGCTCGTCACGTTGAAGGGCGTGTTCAGCACGGAGCGGTTGCCGAGGAGGCCGAGCCGGCTTCCCGTCGCCACCTGGCCGCCGGCATAGGGAACCGGCGGCTGGCCCACCGTTCCGCTCGACGGGGGCAGCCCCGCATGCGACGCCCGGTTCAGGCGCTGGGCCTCGACGCTCAGCTCGGCCAGGGTCACCGCCCCGGCCGGCTCCGGGCCGAGCTGGACGTAGCTCGGATTGACGAGGGTGATGGTGGAAGGGCCGACCGCCCGGTGAGTCAGGCCGGTGCCTTCGAGGATCTTGGCCAGGCCGTCGAGGGGCGGGAACGCGCCGTCGACGCCGTTGGTGTTCAGTCTCGCCGTCAGCTCGGTGGCATAGACCAGCTTGACCTTCGCCTGTTCGGTGAAGGTGACCAGGGCCGTTTCCAGAGGCCCTTTCGGAATCGACAGGGACACGCTGTCCCCCTGTCGCGGGGCCGAGGCTTCGGGAGCGAGGGCGATGATGCTCGCCTTCCGGTCCTTGGCCGATGGCGGGCGCTTCGCCTCCTGGCTCTGCGCGGCGGCGGGGACCATCACCAGCATCGACACGCCGGCGAGGAACACCCTCGCGCGCCGCTCCCCTGCAAACCCAAGCTCTCGCGCCGCCATTGCACGCCCCATCCGTCGGTTGAACAGGACGGTGCGCTTCGCGCTCTCTCGTCCCTTACCGATTGAGATCAACGGGCCCGCGATCTCCTGACGTCCGAGAACGGAATTATTTCGGCCTCCTATAGCGGCGACCCGACCAGGACGAGGAGGGGCGTGAGACGGGTGACGCGCACGTTCATCGTCGCCGCGATCACGTCCAGGGCATCGTCCGTGTTGTGGGGGTCGAAGGCCCCGGTGACGCGCCGCTCGCCGGCCTTGGCGTCGATGAGGACGACGCGGCCGTGGCGGTAGCGGTCGAGTTCACCCAGGACGGCGGAGAGCCGTTCGCCCGAGAAGACGAGGCGACCCTCCCGCCAGGCCACGCTCCGGCTCGGATCCGCCGTGACGACGCCGAAGGACGCCCCGTCCTCGCGGCGAACCGCCTCGCCCGCCGATACCAGCATGTGCCGGTGCTCGTCCGCCACATCGACGCGTCCTTCGGTGACCCCGACGGGGCTGTCCGCACCGTCCGCGCGGACGAAGAAGCGCGTGCCGATCGCCCGCACGCTCAAGCCATTGCCGCGCACCACGAAGGGGCGCCGGGAATCCGGGACGACGTCGAAGAACGCCTCGCCGCGCAGGAGCTCGATTCCGCGTTCGGTGTCCGTGAACCGCAGCGCCACCGCCGTGTCGGTGTTGAGATCGATGCGGCTCCCATCGGCCAGGACGGAATGGCCGATCTCGCCGACGCCGCTCCAGAGGTCGGAGCGGAACCGGTCGATGAGGCCGAGTTGATGGATCAATGCCGCGCACAGGATGGCCGCCACGGCGAGGGCGGCGAGTCCTGTCGGCGAGGTGCGGCGTCTGCGTGGGTCGGGCACATGGCCGAGCCTGCGCCAGAGCGCATCCATCTCGGCATGGGCCTCGGCATGGGTGGGGTCGGCATCGCGCCATTCCGCGAAGGCCTCGCGGTCCTCGTCCGTCGCATCGGGGGAGGAGAGCCGCGCGACCCAGCCGGCCGCGGCCTCGAAGACGGGATCCTCGTCGTCGCGCGCGTCCGCGTCTGTGGTTTTGTCCTTGGTCACGGTTCTGCTCTCCGGACCCGATCCCGGCTCGGATCGCCGAGCCGTGTGTCCCTACCGTCTCTGATCAACGAGGCGGCCGATCCCTGACGTCGCGTGTCACGAACGTTCGCGGCTCCGGCTGCGGCAATGCAGGAGGGCCTTGATGAGGTGCTTCTCCACCATGTTGCGGCTGATGCCCAGGCGTGTGGCGACCTCGCCGTTGGAATGGCCGTCGATGCGGACGAGGAGGAACACCTCCCGGCACCGGGGCGGCAACGCGTCGATATCGGCGGCGAGCCGCCGGAGCTCCTGGCGCGCCATCACCTGCCGTTCCGGCAACGCATAGGCATCGACGATGTCCGACATCTCCGCGTCGCTCACGGAATGGAACAGCGTTCCTTCCAGCCGCTGCCGGTTCCGCATCCGCAGGGCGACGTTGTTGGCGACCTGGAACAGGAAGGCGGAGGGGTTCTCGACGCTGGTGCGCGAGAGCGCCGCGAGCATGCGCAGGTAGGTCTCCTGGTGGGCGTCGGCCGCGTCGGCGGAATTGCCGAGCAGGCGCAGGAGGAAACGCTGAAGCTTCGCGCCTTGGCTACGATGCAGCGCATCCATCGATACCAGCTGCATAAAACCAGCTCCCACCACCTTGGGATCACCGCGGGACCGCACGATCTCCTGGCGCCGAAACAAGCGGGTGGATTCAAAATTATGCAAGCACGTCAATAGTTTATATGATTTCTAAAATGTCCTGCCCCTGACGGATCAAGCCCTTGTGTTTCTGTCGGAAACATCTTGCCGGCCGGCCTTGCCCGCCGGGACGCCCTGCTTCTCACTGGGCGCGAAAGCCCCTGTCCTGTTGCGCTGCGGACACAGATATC
Source organism: Methylobacterium sp. CM6241 (assembly GCF_054817845.1). NCBI lineage: Bacteria > Pseudomonadati > Pseudomonadota > Alphaproteobacteria > Hyphomicrobiales > Methylobacteriaceae > Methylobacterium > Methylobacterium sp. CM6241. The sequence goes on along the minus strand of NZ_CM139246.1, from coordinate 495,267 downwards.
GGCCATCCCGCCGCCGGACGGGCCCCCGGAGCGTGTCGGGATGGCCGGCCCGGCGCGGAACGCCCTGAGGCATCGGCGTCACGCCACGCGGTCGAGGCTCGTCTCCGTGGCGTCGCGGAACTGAACGTTCAAGCCCGCGCCCGAGCGATGCCGGACTTCACAATCGAACCGGCGTCCGTCCTCGTCGATGGTGACGGCGAACCGGTCGGGAACGTCGGCGCGTCGCGACACATGCAACCGCGCGCCTCCCTCCGACAGGTCGCGGACCGAACACGCGATGCGTTCGCCGCCGGGGAGGTGGATATGGGCCGGCAGCAGGACGCGCCTCCGGCGCTCCGCGCGGCGTTCCTCCATGCCGACGGTCCAATTGTCGAGGCCCGTGCTGATGCTCGACACGCCATCGGCCGCCTGCCGCATGCTGACCAGGATGTCCCCCGTCGTCCGTGCCTGCTCATCCACCGCCTCGGTGACTCCGGCCACATGCGTGCTGATCGTCCCGATCGCCTGTGTGATGGAGGCCAGGGTCGCCGCCACTTCGGTCGAGACCGCCTGCATGCCGGCGATCTCGCTGCTGATCCGGTTCGTGGCGGATGCCGCCTGACTGGCGAGGCTCTTGACCTCTGTCGCGACCACCGCGAAGCCGCGCCCCGCGCTGCCGGCCCGCGCCGCCTCGATCGTCGCATTGAGCGCCAGCAGATTGATCTGCTGAGCGATGCCGGCGATGACCGAGGCGACGCCGCCCATGGCCTCGGTGGCGGTTCGCAGCCGCTCGGTGGCGGCATCCGCTTCGCCGGCACGCCCATGGATGTCGTCCACCACCGTCTTGGACTGGGCCATGCTGCGGGAAATGGCCTCCGCGGACGCGTTCATGGCGTCGGCGGCGTCGGTGACGGACTGGACGTGGTCGAGGGTCCGCTCCGCCGCCTCGACCGCGACGGATCGCGCCTCCATGTTGGCGGTGACGTCCGAAGCGTATTTGACGATCTTGGTCAGCCGGCCGCTGGGATCGAAGATCGGGTTGTAGCTCGCCTGGATCCAGACCGAGCGGCCTCCCTTGCCGAAGCGCTGGAACATGCCGGAGGAAAATTGTCCTGCCCGCAGGCGGTCCCAGAAGGCGGCGTAATCCGGCGTCCGCGCATAGCTGGGCTCGACGAACATGGCATGCGGGCGCCCCCTTATGTCGTCCAATTTGTAACCGACCGCGTTCAGGAAGTTCTCGTTGGCGTCGAGGACCGTTCCGTCCGACGCGAACTCGATCACCGCCTGGGACCGATTGACGGCCTCCAGTTGCCCCATGGCATCGGCGGTCTGCAGCTTCTGCCGTGTGATGTCGCTGGCGAATTTCACCACCTTGATCGGGACCCCATTCCGGTCGCGGATCGGGTTGTAGGTCGCCTGAATCCATACTTCGCGGTCGCCCTTGGCGATCCGTTTGAACTCGCCCGAACGAAACTCGCCATGGGCGAGCGACGTCCAGAATTCGCGGTAGGCGGCGCTCACCCGCTCCAACGGGTCGACGAAGAGGCTGTGATGCCGCCCGCCGATCTCCTCGAGCGTGTAGCCCATCGCCGACAGGAAGTTCGCGTTGGCGGTCAGGATGGTACCGTCGAGGGCAAACTCGATCACGGCCTGCGAGCGATGGAGGGCGTCGAGTTGCCCGTCATGTTCGATGTTGCGCAACACTTGAGCGGTGACATCGGTCGCAAACTTGACAATTCGGCTGACCTTCCCGGCCCGGTCCAACACGGGATAGTAAGTCGCCTGGATCCATACCTCGCGCTCATGCTTGGCTATGCGCTTGAACTCGCGCGTCTGTGCTTCGCCGCGGCGTAAGGCCTCCCAGAACAACCGGTAATCGTCGCTTTTCTGATCTTCGGAAGAAACCAAGAGTGAGTGATGCCGACCCTTCAACTCGGAGAGAGAATATCCCATCGCATCGAGGAAGAGAGGATTGGCATCCAATACTATGCCGTCTGGGTTGAATTCGACCCGAGCGCTGGACTCGTCTATCGCGGTCATGAGCGCGCGGCGGTCTGTATCGAAAAATAACACAGGTCTCATTTCCTGTAGCATCGGTGGCGTTCCGCTACCCTTGGCACGACTTGGTTAAACGAAAACAAGTCATCCCTCAGCTTTCGGGCGCGGCGCTCGCCAAAGATGGACGGGCCGCGTGAGGCATTTCGTACCAGGGAGTCTGCGTTCGACGTTCGATGGAGACGGGACGTGAAAGCTTTTCTCCGCAGCCTCGTGGTCGATCCTCGTCGTCGCGACATCCGGCTCGCCTCCGAAACCGTCCGGCTCGCTCCTCCCGGTCCGCTGGGGCCACGGTGCCGATGTCGCGCTGCCGGCTGACATCGTCGAGCCTCATCGGCCCCTCGCGACCTGCTCGTCCTCTTCGATCGCCGGTCGCGCGGCGGCCAAGCAGTTGTTTTGCCTCTGGTATATCACTGACAGAAGAGTAGCTGGGTCTAATCCACGATGCTGAGTGCGGCTCAGCACGTCAGGAATGAGATTGCTGCCCCATATTCAGATCACACAAGACGAACGAGCCGAGTTGTTCGGCATCGGCGTCAAGAAGGAGCTCGTAATACAGATGAAGACCCGTATCGCCGCTATCGCCACTGCGTTTGTTCTTGGCGCTGCTTCGATCTCGTCCGCGATGGCTTTCGAGCGCCCGACCCGTTACAGCTCGTTCAATGCCTACGACGTCGAGGTCACGGGGTCTCTCGGTCTCCGCGACGGCAATGCCGGGCGCAACCCGGCCACCTGTCCGATGAGCTCCGCCGCCGAAGGCAATGCGAACCAGCAGAACTTTCCGGTCCAGCAATATGGCCAGACCTCGGGCGGGAATCGCTGCTGAATGAAGATCTTCTCATACGCCATGGCGGCCGCCGCCACCCTCATGCTGGCAGCGACGCTGGTGAGCTCGGCAAGCGTTCTGATGAGCGTCTGAACTCCGGCTCGAACGCGGATCGTCGCGCAGAAAGGCCGCCCCTCGGGCGGCTTTTTTTGCTTTCTCGGATGAGAATGTGAACTAAGTGAAAGATGGGGACTTAAGCAGTTTCGCGGGCAGATGGACTGCCCGTCAGCGAACCGGCGCCGTAGCCGACAGTTTTACCCCATGAACGACAACCCGCTCAATATCTGGCAGCTTCGCAGCCATGCCAGCGAGGCTATGCCGTTCAGGGACGGCGTCGACCGGGCCATGGCAAAGGCTTTTCCGCCAGTCGAGGGGGAAATCCCCGACCGTATCGCGAAGGCCCTGCAGGCCTTGGAAGCCGCGATGGGCGGGACGCTGGCGAGCCGGCCGTCGTCACGCTGCGGATCGAGCGGGACTCCTCGGGATGCGGCGCATTGGCATCTGATGTCGCCGATGGCGGCGATGACCAGTTCGGCCTTCCTCCCGAACGGCATCCGGCACGGCCTGCGCCATCCCTCCGAGATCGGTATCCGTCCGTAGAACGCGGAGGGTTGTCAGGTGCACGATTAGGCTGTGCGCCTCGGTAACCGCAGGTTGAGCGAATGTGACGAAGCCCCGGCGACCCGAGAGGTCCGGGGCTTCGCGCGTTGAACACACCGATGAAGGATGCGGAGTCAGCTCGGCTGCTCTTCTGTCTTTTCGATCTCCGGATCGTCTTCCTCCGGGATCGAGGGCGGCTGCCGCTCAGGCTTTTCGGGGGCAGCCGGCGGAGTGTCGATGGGCTGCAGATCGGCGCCAGGCTGCGGTGTGTCGGCTGTCTTCACGGATGTGCTCCCTCGTCGTTGCAGGGAGCAAAGCCCCTTGGATCGGAAGCGTTCCAGTGCGCGCCTTGCGTCATCCCCCGCGCGAGCCTCACGGATATCCAAGGCCGCGCTAAGCCGTTGCGCGATCACGGAATGCGCGCTGACGTCGCGAGTCCGATCCACGCCGCCGGCCTCCCTCTCGCCTGAGCCATTCCGACCTCTTCGCCGATCCGATGCGGGTCAACTGTCCGCCTTTAACTGTCGGTGCAAGTCGTCGGCGCATGTGCCGCCTGCCGGCTCGCTTTCGGAGCGAGGTGGCGAGACCGGCGATGTCGCGACGACGAGCGACCCCGGTCCGACCCGGCCAAGCTCGATCCGCTCGAGGGTATCTCAGGAAATGAGATCGCATTCGCCGCAGCTTATGGGCGCCGAGCAAGCGTATCCGCATTTTGAGCGAGGCTTTAAGCAACCGGCTGCAGCGTTAACAGTTAGAGAGACAAGGATTTCGTCCAATCGAAACATAACACAGTTTAATATTCGGAGACAGTCTACATGGCACTCGACCCGCGCTCCATCTATGTTACTGCCCTGAAGAACACGCATGCCCTGGAGTTGCAGGCGCTTCAGATCATGGAAAGGCAGGTCGAACGCCTGCAGCGCTATCCTGAAATGGAAGCGGCGTTGCGTCGCCATATCCAAGAGACGCATGGCCAGCGTGACCGGCTCGAAGAGGCGCTGTCATCCCTCGGCGATGGCCCCTCGGCGATCAAGGAAGGGTTCCTCGGTTTCGTCGGCAACATGATGGCGCTGGGGCACGTGCCGGCTCAGGACGAAATCCTGAAGAACACCTTCGCCAATCATGCCTTCGAGAATTTCGAGATCGCGGCCTATACCTCCCTGGTGACCATCGGGGATGCCGCCGGGCAGAGTGCGCACCGCACGGCGTTCGAGCAATCCCTGAGGGAGGAGCAGGCCATGGCGAAGACCGTCGCCGAACTCATCCAGCCGACGACGTTGCGCTATCTGGAACTCAGCGCAGCCGACGAAAAAGCCGACCGCTGAATACTGGGCGCTGAGTATTCGCCGGGCGCCATGGGGTCGACGATCACCTTGGCGAACGGTGGAAGCTCGGCGCCAATCCGTGTGAGCCGAATACCGTCCGGCTTGGCTGCGAACTGTCGCCGCGGGGAGCCTCCGCGGACGGTCCAGGGATCAGGATTCAGGGGAGGATCCGAGACATGTTGGCGATGAACTATCGCGGGCCCTACAGGGTTCGGGTCGACAGGAAGCCGGTTCCGGTCTGCGAACATGTCCAGGATGCCGTCGTGCGGGTGACCCGCACCTGCATCTGCGGCTCGGACCTTCATCTCTACCATGGTCTCGTTCCCGATACCCGGGTGGGCATGACCTTCGGCCATGAATTCATCGGTGTCGTCGAGGAGGTCGGCTCGCAGGTCGGCAACCTCTCGGTCGGCGACCACGTGATCGTCCCGTTCAACATCGCTTGCGGCCAGTGCCATTTCTGCCGGCAGGGTCTCTTCGGCAATTGCCATGAAGCCAACCCGCAGGCGAGCGCGCTCGGGGGCATCTTTGGCTATTCGCACACGGCCGGCGGCTACGATGGCGGGCAGGCGGAGTATGTCCGTGTCCCCTATGCCGATATAGGCCCCTGCAAGATCCCATCGACCATGGATCTCGACGACGCGGTGCTTCTCACCGATGTCGTGCCGACAGGGTACCAGGCGGCCGAGATGGCCGGCATTCAGCCGGGCGACACGGTCGTGGTTTTCGGTGCCGGTCCCGTCGGGATCATGGCGGCCCGGTGCGCGTGGCTGTTCGGTGCCGGACGTGTGATCGTCATCGACCACATCGACTACCGGCTCGATTTCGCGAGGACTTATTGTCCGGCCGAAGTCTACAACTTCCGCTCGATGGACGATCCCGTCGTCTTCCTGAAGAAGACCACCGATTCCCTCGGTGCCGATGTCTGCATCGATGCCGTCGGCGGCGATGCGGCGGGCAGCGCCCTGCATACCCTCCTCGGTACGAAGTTGAAGCTCGAGGCGGGTGCCGCGACCGCGCTCCATTGGGCGATCAATTCGGTGAAGAAGGGCGGCGTCGTGTCGATCGTGGGCGTCTACGGTCCCACGGGCAACCTCATCCCCATCGGCAATGTCGTGAACAAGGGCATCACGATTCGCGCCAACCAGGCCTCGGTGAAGCGCCTCCTGCCGAGACTGATCGAGCATATCGAGGCCGGACGCCTGAACCCGAAAGCACTGATTACGCACAAAGTGCCTCTGGAGGAGATCGCAGACGCGTATCACATCTTCTCGGCCAAGCTCGACGGATGCATCAAACCCGTACTCGTCCCCCCTTCGGCGCGCGGGTGAGGAAGACCGACATGCGAAACCTTCCGATCGACCCATCCAAGATCCCCGGCTGGGGTGCCGATGCCAATCCGGAGAACAATCCGACCTACCCGATGCGCGACCGATCGCGCGACGACAAGGGCGGGATGAACTGGCCGCGGCCGCCGCAACAGCGACAGACGGTCGAGATCCTGCAATCCATCGAGCGGAACAACCTCACGGCGGTGTTCGGCACCTCGACACCGCCGAGCGGCGTCAGTGGCGCCATGCGGCGTCAGGCCTTCAAATACAGTGAGTCCGAATGGGCTCATTGGTTGATGTTGATGGCGGCCGACCGGGTGAATGTCGTCGAAGGTCTGGTGCAGGATTTCGGTCGCGGCACCGTTCCGAACATCCCCGCCGAGATGGGTTTCCGTTCGGAACTCCGACACAACCGTGCCGGGCTGGTCAGAAAGGCCGCGGTTTCAGGGGCCGTTCTGGCCCTCGGTGTTCTGGCCTTCCGCCTGCTGTCGTCAAAGGACGGCAGCCGCCATACGCGGCGGCGTGGTGGTTGAGCATCGCTAGAGCGGTGTCCGATCGGCTTGAATCGACCGGGGTTTCGGGGGCGGCGCAGATGTGATTCGATGCGCGGCTTTCCGAGGAGGAGAGCCGGATGCCCTCAGCCCTGTCAGTCGATCTGCGTGAACGGGTCGTGATGGCGATCGAGGCAGGAGCCTCGCGCCGGGAAGCCGCCAGACGGTTCGAGGTTAGTCCGGCTAGCGCCGTGCGCTGGCACGAGGCCTTCATGCGGGAAGGACGCACATGGGCCAAGCCGATGGGCGGCGATCAGCGCTCGCACGCCATCGAGGCCCAGGCTGGCCTGATCCGGCGGACCTATGAGGCCAAACCGGAACTGTTCCTGCGGGAGCTACGCACCCATCTGGCCGAACGCGGCCTGCGGGTCGGGGTCAGCAGCCTGTCCCGCTTCTTCAAGCGCCACGGCATCACGCGTAAAAAAACACCGGCCACGCCGCAGAGCAGGATCGAGAGGACGTGAAGGCCGCGCGCCTGGCCTGGTTCGAGGGCCAGCTCGACCTCGATCCAGACCGGCTCGTGTTCCTGGACGAGACCGCAACCAACACGAAAATGACGCGTCGCTACGGATGGGCGCTGCGTGGCAAGCGCTGCCGGGTGGCCGTGCCGTTCGGTCACTGGAAAACCATCACGGTCACAGCGGGACTGCGGGCCAGCGGCCTGACGGCGACCGCGCTCTTCGACGGCCCCATGACCGGGGTCCGCTTCCGCCGCTATGTCGATGAGACCCTGGCGCCGACTCTGAAGCAGGGTGACACAGTCGTGCTCGACAACCTGCCCGCCCACAAAGTCAGCGGCATCCGCGAACGCATCGAGGCGGCCGGTGCCCGCCTGCTCTACCTGCCGGCCTACTCGCCCGACTTCAATCCGATCGAACTGGCCTTTGCCAAGCTCAAGGCCTGTTTGCGAGCCCAGGGCGCCCGCACGGTTGTGGAACTCTGCGACACCATCAAGCAGGCCTTCAGGCGCTTCACACCGAATGAGTGCCGCAACTACCTCGTGGCCGCAGGCTACGATGCTTTCGATCCAACCTGATCGGATGCCGCTCTAGAACCGCCTGATTTTTAAAACCGTCTTCGCTTTCGAAACAATAGCCTTCGCCATGAATTGTCCCGTCGAGTGAGGTGATCGACAGCAGGGCCCATGGCAACATAGCTATTGTTTTTGTTAATGCTGTGTGTTTCAGCCGTCATTTCTGAATAAGAATGGATAATGGCTTTTGATGGCTTGCCGGGCTGACGGATAAAGCTTGCGGTCACCTCATGCGCCGCCAACGCAGATATGATTGTTCTTGCAAGGATCGCTTGAGATGACCGATTTCCCGAAGCCGCCATTCGAGAATCAGCGGCCCCTGACGCCACCGGGCCGCGATGCCGATATGGACCCGCGCCCGGATTACGGCGAGGCGCATTACAAAGGGTCGGGGCGCCTTTCCGGTCGCAAGGCGATCATCACCGGCGCCGATAGCGGCATCGGGCGGGCCGTGGCCCTGGCCTATGCCCGCGAAGGGGCGGATGTCCTGGTGAGCTATTATGACGAGCACGAGGATGCCGACGAGACCTGCCGGCTGGTCGAGTCCGCCGGCCGCAAGGCGGTGCGGATGGCGGGTGATGTGAAGGATCCCCGGCATTGCCGCGCCATCGTCGAGACAGCCGTCTCCGAGTTCGGCCAGGTCGATATCCTGGTCAACAACGCGGCCCACCAGAAGACATTCGCCAGCCCCGAGGAGATCTCCGACGAAGAGTGGGAGATTACCTTCGCGACCAATATCCACGCGATGTTCTACCTGGTGAAAGCCGCACTCCCGCATATGAAGCCCGGGAGTTCCATCATCAACACGACCTCGGTCAATGCCGATACACCGAGCCCGCAGCTCCTGGCCTATGCGACCACCAAAGGGGCGATCCAGAACTTCACCGGCGGTCTGGCCCAGATGCTGGCCGAACGAGACATCCGGGTGAATTGCGTGGCTCCGGGTCCGATCTGGACGCCGCTCATCCCCGCCACGATGCCGTTGGAGAAGGTGAAGAGCTTCGGATCGCAGGTGCCGATGAAGCGACCGGGGCAGCCCTGCGAACTCGCCCCCGTCTATGTGATGCTGGCAGGCTCGGAAGCGAGCTACGTCTCCGGCGCCACCGTCGCGGTGACCGGAGGCAAGCCGATCATCTGAGACGCACCCGGTCTCGGATGGACCGGACTTCGGAGGCGGCCCCAAACGCTGCCCCGAGGGCTTTACCGTCCGCGAGACCCACGAAAGATCCCTGCCGTCATCGCGGCGGTAGCAGGCGGCTTCGTCGTGCCGCCTGCATTCCTGCGTCAGTCGATGAAACCGCGGCTGGATCTTGTTGCCTGCCTCTGACAATAAACATGCAGATAAATACGATTCAGGCTTCGCGATGATTTGCCAGCGATAAATATCGGAACTGACAATGCGATGAATCGTTCTCTCTGCAAGGCAACGCTATTCGATAGGTGTACCGAATGACTGCTAAGCCGCCACCCGTTCCACCTGCCAACCAATCCGAAAAGGGGCCCGGCAGCGCGCCGGAGGCGCCCGTGTCGACGGCACCGAAGGGCTCCGCACAGACGCAGAATCCCGACAAGATGGGTCAGGCCGGAAATTCCAAGGTCAACACGACGCATCAAGGCTATCAACAGGACCGCTGATGAGCACCTCGAAGAAAACTCCGGCTGCCGATCGTCATCATGGCGGGCCCGGTAGCAGCCACCAGGATGCCACGGAACCTCGGTCCGAACCGGATCGCGGCCCGCGCCCGGGCAGTCCCACCAACGATCCCATCTCGCATGTGTCGGGCGGCGGCGGCGAGCGCGACCGCCACCATGCGCATGACGCGGAAGGGAAGGGCGGTCACCGCTCGCATTGAGCGACGATATCGGGCTTCGAACTCGGACACAGGAGGAGATGTTTCATGGCCAAGGCCGATCGCCATTCCATGGGGCCGGGTGCTCAGGGCAAGGGCACCGGAACGGGCGCGATGACGGATCTGCCCGAGGGAATCCTCGAAGAGAACATGGTCTTGAGTAACCGCGACAAGTCTCGGCATACCGATCAGCGCGGATTGGACAGCAAGACGGTCCAGACCGAGCAATACCAGGATCATGCGGCCAACCGCGAAATCTCCCCGGATGCCATCGAATCCGGTGTTTCCGGGAACACGAGCGGCCTGGCCAATCCGAAAACCGATCTTTCGGGCGGGGAAAGCAGCCTGAAAAGCCAGGACCGGGACTAAAACCCGTTTCGATCGTTCACCTAGCCAATGGTGCTCCGGTCTTCACGAGGCAGCGGGGGCGATCCGGCCCCCGCTGCCTCGACGCTGGGACGTCGAGCACGAGGTGGCGTCGCGTGTGCGGGCCATGAACCGCCAGTGGAGTTTTCTCATGGGCCTACGATCCGAGACGCCTCCGCCGCCCGCCGACCTCGCGGTCGAATCGCCTGCGGATTCCGATCGCCCCACCAGCGCGATGCTGAAAGCCGACATCGATTCCGGCAGGACGGGTGACAAGATCCCCCATTACGATGTCGGCCTTTCGCCGCTCGGGACCGATGACGAGGCCGCCGGGAATACGCCCTCGAAGGAACGGATCGCGATGGCGCGGGGCACGGAGGCGGCCTCGCCACGGGTTCAGGCCACCGCCCGAGCGACGGGACGCGATTCCTGGGTCATGCCGCTCTATATCGGCCTCGTGGTGCTCGCGGCCGTGGTGATCGGCGGTTCGCTGTATCTGTTTCGGGCCTGACGCGAGGGCATCGACGGAAGCTGAGGCTGGCAATCCTCAGTCGCTACGCGAGCCCGCCTACATCGCTGTGCGAGGTCGCCTACACCGCTGCGCGAGCCTGGCCGCGCCGGTACAGGACCCAGCCGGCGACGAGCATCGCCGCGCCCCATAGCAGGAAGCCGACGTCCCAATAGATCCATTGCGCCCGTGGCACGGTCTCGTTGACGTGGTGAAGGCCGAGGAGATGGTGATTGATCGTCCCCTCCACGAGATTGAAGATCCCGGAGCCCATCAGGATGCCGCCCGGAAGCAGCCAGCCCGACCATCGGAGATGGTTCTGCCTCGAGTAACGCCACAGCACGAACAGTCCGGCGAGGGTGAAGAGATAGGTGCAGGCGTGAAACAGACCGTCCCAGAGCGTGTTGATCTGCAGGTTCTCGACGCTGTCCGCGGGATATCCGGCGCTGCTGAGCATGTGATGCCATTGCAGGATCTGATGGAGCACGATTCCATCGAAGAACCCGCCGATACCCAGGCCGAAGAGAATGGCCGCCGAGAGCGGGAAGCCGGTCGGACGCGCATCGTCGGTTGTCATGAGGATGTCCGGGTGATCTGGGGGAAATCCGGCGGCGAACAGGTGAAGGCTGAAGAGGCCCGCTCGGTCGAGCCAGACCCGGTCCGGCCGCCACCCGGCGCGCTCGGCGAGCGTCCGGAACGTATCGGGCGCGTATTTGTGCGAGTTGTCGGTGTGGATGCTCTCGCCGGCCTCGAACCGGATTTCCGTCCCCGCGAGTCGGTAGCGGCCCGGCTCCCGCGCCACGAGATGCGCTTCCACCCGGAAGGGATCGGGCAGGATGCGGGGCTCGTGCCGGAAGTTGTCCAGGTCGAAATCGGCGTCGAACTCCCGGTTCAGCCGCTCGAGGAGGTTGCGGTGCAGGGCCGGCATCAGGCCGTCGGCATCGCCATAGGCGCGGCGCAGGCGGTCCGCGTCCCGGTTGGGGTCGGCCCCGATGAGAAAACGGCTCGGCCCCAGGGTGGCGCGTGCCCGCCCCAGGAACAGTTCGGCCTCGGCGGGCGTGAAATTGCCGATGCTGGTGCCGGGAAAGAACCCGAGCACCGGCCCTCCCGACAGGTCGACCGGTAGCCGGACCGGTTCGGAGTAATCGGCGCAGACCGGGATCATCTCGATCTGCGGATAATCGCGAGCGAGCCGCCGGATCGCGGCGTCGAGATAATCCCCTGAAATGTCGATGGCGATGAAGCGCGCCGGCCGGTCGAGGGCGTCGAGCAGGGTGCGGATCTTGCGGCTCGCTCCGCTGCCGAATTCGACGATGGTGGCGCCGGGTCCGATCAGGGGGGCGATTTCGGCCGATACGGCCGGCAACAGCGCCATCTCGGTGCGCGTGGGATAGTAATCGCCGCTGCTGCAGATGCGGTCGAACAGGTCGGAGCCGGTCTCGTCCCACAGGAGCTTGCCGGGAAGACGCTTCTGCGGCTGCGCCAGTCCCGCCAGAACGTCCTGCAGCAGGTCGGCCTGGTTCGGGGACAGGGCGGCGTCACCATCGATCATGGAAGGGCCTTCCTCGGTTCAGGCTGGGCGCGTCGCCGTCAACACTACCAGGGCGATGCGATCGGCTTCGGCATAGGCCGGGTCCTCGAGTTCCTCTCCGTAAGCATCCGGATCGAACTCGCGATACTGCGTGCGCAGCCCGTGTCGTTCACAGGTCGCCAACGCGGCGTCGCGGAAGGGATCGGCGCCATCGACGATGACGGAGCCGGTGAACAGAACGAGGCTGCCCCCCGGTGCCAGGCGTTCGGCCGCCGCCTCGACCACGGCCTGTGACAGCCCTTCGCCGAAGGCGCCCCCACCATGGCGGTAGGTGCGGCCGCTCCGGTCGATCATGAAGGGCGGATTGGAGACGATGAGGTCGAAATCGCCCTCGACGTCGTCGAGGAGGTTGCTCCGTCTCGGCTCGATGCCGGCGACCCCGGCGGCCCGGGCATTGATCCGCCCGGCCTGCAGAGCGGCCGGATTGATGTCGACGAGGAGTACTTCGGCGCCCGCGGCGCGCTTGGCGATGGCGATCCCGGCCGCTCCCGATCCCGAGCCGATATCGACCGCCCGGTGAACCGGTTTCTCGCGTTGGGCGAGATGAGCGATGACGGCGGAGACGAAGCGCATCGTATCGGGGCCGAAGAAGACCGCGTCCGTCGAATCGGGCGGATAGGCCGAATGCAGGAAGAGTTCGTCGTCGAGGCTCGAGAGGCGGATCGTGGCGCGCCGGAGCTCACCCTCGCTGTCGACGACGCCCGCCCGTTGCAGGGCGGCGAGAACGTCCGACGGCACGGCGTCGTCCGAGAACGGGCGGCTCCAGCCGAGGACGTCGCGCAGGTGGCGGGCGCGCGCCGCTTCCGGGCGTGCATTGACGCGGGCATGGCTCGCCGGCGTCACGGTCGTGAACGTGTAGCCCGTGTCCCGCACCGTGCGGATGAGATCGACGAGGGCGTCCTCCGTTTCAGGTCCCACACTCTGCACTCCGGTCATCTCCCATGGTCTGTTTGCCGGGTTCGGCCCATCTTTTCGCATCGGAGCCGGATCGCGCATCCGCCCGTATCGGGTTCCTCGTTCGCCGGCCGTCGGGCTCGTCGCGCGGGTGGACGCGCTGGCCCCCTCTTGGGCGGCGTAGATCTCGGTTCACCAGCGGGCGGCGTCCGAAAGGAAAAGCGATCCGTGTTCGGCCAATGTTGCGTCGATGGGGCGCGATCCAGGCTGAATATACGCGACCACAACCGGGCTTGACTGTGGTTGTTCCTAGTTATGGCGGCGTTGCATTGGTAACCTCGGTTAAAACTAACTTCGATCAAGCATTATGCAGATGTTAATCAAGGTGCCTTGCCTGATACTGGATTGGGTTCAGGCGAGGCCGATGACCCGAAGAGCGCCATCCCGGACGTATCGCGCGCCGCCGCTTCACTCACCGATGACGAGCCCGATGGGCCGATGAGGCATGATCGATGGATGCGCGGACCGGCCGACAGCTTCACGGAGAAGAGCGGCGTTTCCGGGAATTGACCCTCCGAGGCCTGGTGCTCGGAGCGGCCATCACAATCGTGTTCATGGCCGCCAACGTCTATATGGGCCTGAAGACCGGCATGACGTTCTCGTCGTCGATTCCCGCCGCGATGCTGTCGATGGGCCTGCTGCGGTTGTTCGGCGAGACCTCGATTCTCGAGAACAACATCGTGCAGACGCAGGCCTCGGCCGCCGGCACGCTCTGCAACGTCATCCTGGTCCTGCCCGGCCTCGTGCTGATCGGCCATTGGCAGGGATTTCCGTTCTGGCAGACCGGAGGGGTCTGCCTCGTCGGCGGATTGCTCGGCGTCGCCTTCTCGATCCCGCTGCGGCGGGCGCTCGTGGCCGAGGCCGGGCTGCCGTTTCCCGAAGGCGTGGCCGCCGCCGAGGTGCTGAAGGCCGGTGCCGGAACCGAGGACGGAGACGGCAGCCGGCACGGTCTGCGCGATCTGCTCCGCGCCGGAGGGGCGGCGGCCCTGATCGCAGTCGCGACGAGCGGCTTGCGCGTCCTCGGCGAGGGTCTCCACACCACCCTGCAGGCCGGTGGGGCCGTGTTCCGGCTCGGGACCGGCTTTTCCCTTGCCCTCGTCGGCGTCGGCTACCTCGTCGGCATCGGTGCCTGCCTCGCGCTGCTCACCGGCGTGATCATCGCCTGGGGGGTGGCGGTCCCGGTCCTGACGACCCTCGGGCAGGGGGAGGGGATGGACCCTGGCGCGGCCGCCGAGGCGGTGTGGTCGGACCGCGTCCGCCTGATCGGAGCCGGGATCATCGCGGTCGGCGGCGCCTGGACCGTGGCGACGCTGGCGCGGCCGATCCTGGCGAGCATCCGCGCCGCCCTGACATCGGCTCGCGGCAGCCATGGGGGCCTGCGCGACCTGCCGCGCCAGGAGCGGGACATTCCGATCACCTGGGTCGGCGGAGCGGCCGTGACCCTCATGCTGCCGATGGCGCTCCTGCTCGACCAGTTTTCGGCCGGGGCCGAACTCGGCGCGCTCTATCCCGTGCTGATCGTGGTGGCGACCGTGTTTGCGGCGGGGTTCGGCTTCTTGATGGCGGCGGCGTGCGGCTATCTCGCGGGCCTCCTCGGCTCGTCGTCGAGCCCGATCTCGGGGATCGGCATTCTCACTACCATGCTGGTGGCTCTCCTGCTGCCGCTCCTCATCGGACGGAGCGCGGGACCCGAAGGCGACCGTTTCGTCATCGGCCTGGCGCTTCTGGTCGCCTCGGTCATCGTCACCATGGCGTCGATCGCCAACGACAACCTGCAGGATCTGAAGACCGGCCAACTCGTGGACGCCACGCCCTGGCGGCAGGAGGCGGTGCTGGTCGCGGGTGTCGGCGTCGGCTCCCTTGTGATCGGTCCCTTGCTGGCGCTCCTCTACAACGCTTACGGGTTCGTCGGCGCCCTGCCGCGAGACGGCATGGATGCGAGCATGGCCCTGCCGGCGCCTCAGGCGGCGCTGATGACGCAGATCGCCAGCGGCATCGTTCACGGCGAGTTGCCCTGGAACATGGTGCTGACGGGTATGGGGCTGGGCGCCGCCCTCGTCGCCGTGGAGGCGCGGCTGCGCCGAAGCGGGCGCGTGTTCCCGGCCCTCACGGTGGGCATCGGCATCTATCTTCCGCTGAACGTGGTGGTGACGATCGCGATCGGAGGCGTGATCGCGTGGCTGAGCGAGCGGTCGTTCCGGAAGCGGTTCGAGGGGGAGGGGGCCGAGTCCGCCTATGAGGCCGTGCGTCGCCGTGGAATCCTGCTCGCATCGGGCTTTCTCGTGGGCGAGAGTTTCGTCGGCGTCCTGCTCGCCGCCGCCGATACCGTCACCGGACGCAGCGCCTCCCTGACGATCGCCGGTCCCGAGCTTTCCACCGTCACCGAAACGGCGGGCCTCGCCGTGTTTCTGATCGCGATCGGGATCTTCTACCGGGTCGTATCCCGCTCTCCGCGCTGACCGGAACGATCTCGTCATCGGGATCCCGTGCCGCACCGGGCCCCTTTTCGAAACCTCGCCGCCGGACTTGCGGATCGACCATTATCCGGGGCGGTCCGGCGTAGTTTTACTTGAGTGTCATGTTTTCCACTTCACCGCGCGATCAAGTCTATCATTTCCATCGCATTGTAATTCAATATGCATTCTGGCGACTTGCTTTTGTGCTGCGAGAGAATTGAAAAATATGGAAAAGTCTTTTCCGGGAAAAGTCAGTATTATGAGATGGGCACTGATTATATGAGGCGAAAATAAGACGTTCGTTAATAAATGTTTGTGTGCGATGACTGAAAAACAGCGCTCTGTCCGGTTTTATACCAACGGTTCCTGCCCAGGGAATTATAGCTCTTGAAAGATTGTCATTCTCGCCGAAGTCAATCTATAGCCTTTGATGGATTGGCAGGAGTACCTACCACATGAGCGATGATGCCCAAGAATTTCAGGCCGATTATATCGAACTCACGGCCGACCTCGTATCCGCCTACGTCTCCAACAACTCGATACCTGCAAGCGCGCTGCCTGATCTGCTAAACAACATTCACGCCGCGATCAGTGGTCTGGCTTCCAGAGGATCGGAGGCAACCGAGACCGACAAGATCGAAAAGGCGACACCGGCGCAGATCAAGAAATCGATTTCCCCGGACGCTCTGATCAGCTTCGAAGACGGTAAGCCCTACAAGACGCTGCGCCGCCATCTGACCCTCCGTGGTCTCAGCCCCGAAGCCTACCGGGCGAAATACGGCCTGCCGCCCGATTACCCGATGACCTCCGCGAGCTACTCGGCGCAACGCTCGGAACTCGCCCGGTCGCTCGGCCTCGGGCAGCCGCGCCGGGCCCCTGCGCCCGAACCGGAGGAGACGGTCGTTCAGGACGACGCTCCGGTATCCGAGAAGCCGAAGCGGGCGGGCCGTCCGCGCAAGGCCGCTACCGCCTGAGGGACACGTTCGGCCTGAGCCGAGGCCCGGTCGAAGCCGATCCGCACGCGACAGGCCCGAGCCGGTTGCGCGATCGGCTTCGAGTGACGCCGATCCGAAGGTGAGCGCGCTCGCCTTCGGCAGGCCTTGCGCCCGGGGAAGATCAAAGGCCCGGGAAGATCAGAGGCGCGGAATGCCCGTTCGGGATCATGGAGACACCTTGATCGGTGCCGGCCTCGCCTTCACTGCGGGGTTCGTGGACGCCGCCGCCTTCATCGCCCTCACCGGCCTCTTCACGGCGCATGTGACCGGCAATTTCGTGCTCATCGGTGCGGAGCTGATGTCCACATCCAGCGGCGTCATCGCCAAACTGCTGGCGTTGCCGGTCTTCATCCTGGCCGTCGCCCTGACGCGACTGGTCACCCTGGTCCTGGAGCGGAGAGGGGTGGCGCCGCTTCGGCCTTTGCTGGCCTTCGAGGCTGCCGTTCTCATCGCCTTCGCGGTTGCGGGCATCGCCCTGTCGCCCCTCGGATCGCCGGACGGCATCGCGGCGATCACCGTGGGCATGCTGGGCGTCGCCGCCATGGGCATTCAGAACGGGATCGGCCGTCTCGTCATCGGTCATCTGGCGGCGACGACCGTGATGACCGTGAATGTCACGCAGGCCGTGATCGACCTGACCGATCGCTTCTGCGGCGCGCGCGCCACTGCTCAGACCAATACCCGCCTGAAGCGGACGCTCTCGGCCGTGCTGGCTTTCGCCGTGGGGGCGTTGGCCGGGGCTTTCGGCGTGGCGGCCCTGTCCTTCTGGTCGATCTTCGTGCCGGCCCTCATCCTGACCGGGTTGATGATGATCCCCGTGCGAAGCCCGAACGCGTGACGAGGCGCGGCGGCTGCGTGGTTAGGGGCGAGGTCGACGGTCGTCTTATCCTGAAGCAGCCCCGCCGCCCCGATCTGCTCACGGGGTCGGCGGGGTGCATCGTGTCGTGTCCACACGACGGGAGCCGATACGCAACTTGGCTCGACATCAGGATGCACCGCTTCGGTTAGCAGAAGGCAAACTCCCCATCGGGCGACTGGCCCGGATCGGGAATGCGGGATCGTCCCCTCTCGAACCCCCTCGGGTCCGGCCTTCGCGACTTTTCGCAATCCCGAATCCTCGCGGAAACAATCCAGGCGACGGCGCAAGCATGCCTGCCCGTGGGAACCGTCTGTCCGCCACCATGCATCCCCGCAGCGTCTGAAGAGTTTGATGGAGGCACGACCGCGTGAATCGAGGGCGCTCGACGAGTCACATCTCGTGAGATCACACTGGGATCGCAGGGAAAGCCTTGGCTGTTTGAGGCCGCGGCCCCGCTGGGAAGAAAGCCGGACATGACGGCAGATCGATCGACGCCTCCGGGGGTGCCCATGGAGCAGGGAGGCGGAGCCGCGGAGCAGCTGGCCTACCGGCTTCGCCAGCAGGAACTCACCGCCGAGTTCGGGTTGTTCGCGCTCAGGACGCGCGTCATCGACACGCTCCTGCAGGAGGCGACGCGTGTCTGCGCGCAGGGGCTCCAGAGCCGGTATTGCAAGATCATGGAATACTTGCCCGCCGAGCATCAATTCGTGGTGCAGGCGGGGATCGGCTGGAAACCCGGAATCGTCGGTATCGCAAGGACGGGGGCCGATGCGGCGAGCCCATCCGGTTACGCCTTTCAGACCGGGCAACCGGTCATCTCGAACCATCTCGGGGGCGAAAGCCGCTTCCGCACGCCCAAAGTGCTCGAAGACCATGGGATCCAGCGGGCGATCAACGTCATCATCCGTGGCGAGGGCGAGCCGTTCGGTGTCCTCGAAGTCGACAGTCCGACGGAGGGGCGCTTCACCGAGGCCGATATCGCGTTCCTCCAGGGGTTCGCCAACCTGCTGGGCGGCGCGATCGACCGGCACCGCACGGAAGAGGAGCTGCAACAGACGGAAGCCCGTCTACGGCAGGCCTTGGCGCATCAGGAGGTTCTCACGCGGGAAATCAGCCACCGGGTGAAGAACAGCCTTTCGATCGTGGCGAGCCTCCTGAACATGCAGGGCGACATGGCGACCGATCCCGTCTTGCGCGCCGCTCTGGGCGACGCGCGGAGACGGGTCCTGACCATCGCGACGGTGCACGACCGGCTATGGCGCACGGACGAGGTCCAGGTCCTCGATCTGGCCGAGTTCCTGGCGGAGCTCTGCGAACATCTGGGCGCATCGGTGGGGCCGAACCACAGACTGACCTGCGAGGTCGCACCGGTCATGGTGGCGACGAACCATGCCGTGCCGTTGGGGCTCATCGTCAACGAGCTCGTCACGAACGCCTTCAAATATGCCTATCCCGATGGGGCCGGCGAAGTGCGGGTCTCGGTGACGCGGGAGGAGCCGGGACGGCTCCGTCTCGAAGTCTGCGACAGCGGCGTCGGCCTGCCAGCGGGCTTCGACCCGTCGCGGTCGAAGAGCCTCGGCATGACGGTGATCACCGGGCTCGGTCGCCAACTCGGCGGTCAACCGGAATGGCAGGATCTGCAGCCCGGCACACGGGTCGTGCTCGCATTTCCGTACCGGGAGGCCGGCGTACGAGAGGGGGCCGAGGATTCGGGCACCCTCTCGTCCTGAAGCCTCACAGGCCTCAGAGATCTGGGATGAGGAGGCAAGATCTTTCGGTCGGCAAGGTCTTTTGGTCGGCAAGGTCTCTTGGTCCGTATGTCCCGATCTCGCATCTCGTCATGCTGCCGATCGTCGGGTGACGGTCCGACACGCCATGCTCTGGCTGGGTCGCTGCGTGACGTCCACTCGGGCGGACGATCCTTCTTCCGGGGTCGCTACGGTCATCAGACTTTTCTATCCTACCCGAGGCATCTCAGGCGGACCCGTGACACCCGAATGCGCAGGTCGTACCCGCAGCTAGGGCAAGGTCATCGATCGTAGCGCCGGATCCCGTGGCCAAGCCGCTATCCCCCCAGCGTGCGCGCCAGATCCCCGACCCGTTTCAGGTCGGCCACGAAGGCCGCGTAAGCGTCTTCCTTGGCTTCGTCGGGGAGGCGCAGGAGGTAGGAGGGGTGCACCGTGATGAAGCCCTCATAGGGCTTGCCGAAAGAAGCGGGGCCGCGGGCGCGGGTGATGGGGATCGCCTTGCCCGTCAGGGCCAGGACGGCGGTGGCGCCCAGGGCCACGACGAGTTTGGGGGCCACGAAATCCAGCTCCCGGTCGAGCCACCAGCGGTAATGGCTCACCTCGCCGGCAGTGGGCTTCTGGTGGATGCGGCGCTTGCCGCGCTCCTCGAACTTGAAATGCTTGACCGCATTGGTGAGGTAGGCCGCGTTCCGCTGAATGCCCGCATCCGCCATGGCGCGGGACAGGAGCTGCCCGGCCGGTCCCACGAAGGGGCGGCCCTGCCGATCCTCCTGGTCGCCCGGCTGCTCGCCGACGAAGGCGATGGCGGCATGGGCAGGGCCTTCGCCGAGGACGGCCTGGGTCGCGCCCGGCACCAGGGGCTCCGAGCGCCGGATGATGGCGTTGAGCTCCTCCAGGGAGGTGGGATCCTGGTCGGACATGGCGGCGACGGCCTTGGCGGGGTTACGCTTGGTCGGCATCTGCGGCTCCCGTTCGATCATGGCTTCCGTGCGGGCTGAGGCGGCGCGGACGAGGCCGGGAATCGCCGCTGTTTCCGGCATGTTGCGCCAATACTTCTTCGGCATCTCCGCCCGCATGGCGGCGAGGTTGGTGCGGGCGGGGTTGAACGTGCTCTCATAATAATCGCGCCAGCCGGCCTCGAACCCGTCGGCCTCGGGCGCATCCTCGCGTCGTCCCGGCGGGCCGAAGGTCAGGGTCTCCCCATCCCAATGGGCGGAGCCGTCCGGCGTGAGGATCGTCCAGTGCAACGACCGGAAACGCGAGACGAAGAACGTGGTTGCCGCCTCCAGGATGTGATGGTCCGGCTCGAACCAGGCGACGAAGCGCTCGACACCGTCGGCCTCAGTCCGCCGGAACCGCAGGAAGGCGTGCATCTTGTGCAGGTCGCGGGCGATGGCCTTGCGCATCCGGTCCAGCCGATGGACCAGCGGGTCGCTTCCCACTTCCAGCAGGCCACGCTCGCCGTGAGTGATGCGCCAGATCAGGGTGTAGAGCAGGGCGTAGCGCTCGGGATCGCGATGCGGGACGACCATGCGGATCAGGTCGGCCGCCGCGCGCGGCAGGCTTAGTGGCGCATCGGAGCCGGATTCTGGCTGGGAGACCTGTCCGAACAGGCCGGGGGCCTGCCCGATGGACCAGACTACTCTATCGGGCGGGACCGATGCGGCGGCGAGCCGGCGCGCTGCGGTGCGGAACCCGTCGAGATCGGCGCCCTCGCGGAGGGTGATCGTTTGGAGTGATCCACCCGACCTTGCCCCCTCTGCGGGGGAGGGTGGCCCTCGCGTGAGCGAGGGTCGGGAGAGGGGAGCGCCATCTCCGGAAAGGTCGTCCCCTCTCCCGCCTGCTCCGCAGGCACCCTCCCCCGCAGAGGGGGGAGGGTGATGCTCACCATCGCGGTCCATCAGAACAGGCTCAGCTGCCGTGCCGGCTCGACGAGCTTGGCGCGCAGGTCCAGCCGGTCGGTCCCGCCGGGGCCCGGATGATAATCGGCGGCGATCAGGAACGGGCGGGCGCGCTTGAGGCCGGAGGTCAGGCGGGCGACGTCGTCGAGGCGCAGCCGTGTGTGGCGGCGCGCCTTCACGATCTTGTCCACCGCACGCGCACCGAGGCCCGGCACCCGCAGCAGCATCTCGCGGTCGGCGACGTTCACGTCCACGGGGAAACGCCCCCGGTGCTTCAGGGCCCAGGCCAGTTTCGGATCGATGTCGAGGGAAAACATGCCGTCTTCGGCGGCATCCGCCACGTCGTCGGCGGAGAAGTCGTAATACCGGATCAGCCAATCGGCCTGGTAAAGCCGGTGCTCGCGCTGAAGCGGCGGGGATTTCAGCGGCAGGATGGCCGAGCCGTCGGGGATCGGGCTGAAGGCCGAGTAATAGACCCGCTTCAGGTTGAACGAACCGTAGAGAAGGGCGCTCTTGCGGATCAGCGCCTCGTCGGTGGTGGTGTCCGCGCCGACGATGACCTGCGTCGACTGGCCGGCGGGCGAGAACCGGCGCTTCTCGGCCTTCGCCTCGGTGATCCGCGCGCCGATCTGCTTCATCGCCTTCTGGATGACCGGGCCGTTCTTCTCCGGCGCCAGCCGGTGCAGGCTGGCATCGGTGGGGAGTTCGAGGTTGATCGAGAGCCGGTCGGCATAGAGCCCCGCCTCTTCCACCAGCCATGGGCTCGCCTCCGGGATCGATTTCAGATGGATATAGCCGCGAAAGCCGTGGTCGCGCCGAAGGCTCTTGGCCACCCGCGTCAGCAGCTCCATCGTGTGGTCGGGCGACTTGATGATGCCCGAGGAGAGGAACAGACCCTCGATATAGTTGCGCTTGTAGAACTCCACCGTGAGGGTCACGACTTCCTCGACGGTGAACTTGGCGCGAGCGACGTTGGAGGAGCGCCGGTTCACGCAATAGGCGCAATCGAACAGACAGTAATTGGTCAGCAGGATCTTCAGGAGCGAGATGCAGCGCCCGTCCGGCGTGTAGGCGTGGCAGATGCCGGCGCCCGTGGTCGAGCCGAGTTCGCCCTTGCCCGCCACCCGTTTGGGTGCCCCCGACGAGGAGCAGGAGGCGTCGTATTTCGCGGCATCGGCCAGGATGCGCAGCTTCTTGGCGAGGGTCTCGTCCATGACAGGGACATGCGCGTCGTTCGTGTTTCGTTCAAGTTTTTGTCGGGCCGGGTCGGAAATGCCGCAGGGTGCGCAGGCCCCTTTCCCCGCGCGTGGAGCCGCCGCGTTCAGCAGGCATCGCGCGTCCCTCTCCCCCTTGTGGGGAGAGGTTAGGAGTGGGGGTGGCTCCGCCAGCCTCCGCAGCGTGAGGGTCGCCCAACCACCCCCACCTCCAACTCCTCCCCACAAGCTCGACGGATCTCGGGCAGGCCCGAGATCCGCTGGGGAGGAGGGCCGCGTAGCGCGCGAGAGGTGTGAATGCCCTAGGCGTGCGGGGAGAGGCGGAAGCACCGCTCGGCTGACGGAGATACCTCCATCACCGGTCGAGCCCGTCCTCCGCATTCACCTCCTCATCGACGACCGCCTTCGCCAATCCGTACGAGAACCCGGCCCGCGCCATCGAGGCGAGATCCTTGTCGCGGTGGGCGGCACGGAGGTCGGGGCGGCGGAACGGGCCGAGGCGGCGGCGCTTGGCATAGGCGCGGGCCGCCACCTCTTCCGCATTGGTGCCTTCCTCCTCGCCCCGGTCGCGCTCGGTCTCCAGGGTTTCGGCGATCAGCGTCCGGTCGACCCCCTTGGCGGCGAGCTTGGCCGCGAGGCCGCGGGCGGAGGTCCCGCGCCGACGCAGGGTCGCGGCCCGCGCGGCGGTGAACCGGGCATCGTCCACGAGGCCGGAGGAACGGGCGCGCTCCACGATGGCGGCGACGGTCTCGGCGAAGGCGGCCGGGTCTTCGTCCCGGAGCCGGCACCTCTTGGCGACCCGGCGCTCCAAGGTCTGGCGCAGCATCGCCACGGAGGCGCTGTAGCGCTCCAGATAGTGCAGGGCGACGCGCTCCAGATACGCGGCCGTGACCGGCGGCGTAGGTTTTGCCTCGCGGGTATCAGATTTTGCCTCGCGGGGCGTAGCTTTTGCCTCACGAGAGGGCCCAGGCCGACCCGCTGCAACGTTTCGAGCGTTCATCGGTTCATCACGCTTCGGACAGGTTTCAGGATCATGTCGCGCATCGTCTCGACCGTGAACCGGTTTCCTGTCTTACCCCGAGAGGACGCATGCATGTCATGCCGGCATTCCTCCTGAAGCGCGAGTGGCTCCTGGTCGCGCTCGGCCTCGGCTTCGCCGTCCTGGCGGCCGCCGTGGTCTACCTGTCGCGCCCGACCGTTCTCACGGTGGCGGTCGGTCCTCGCGACGGGGCCGAGGCGCAATTGCTCGAAACCTACGCCCAGGCCTTGAGCCGGGCACGGGAGGACGTGCGCCTCAACGTGCGGGCCTATGACGACGTGCGCGACAGCGCCGCGGCGCTCCAGGCGGGTCGCGCCGACCTCGCCGTGGTCCGACCCGACGTGTTCCTGCCCGATAACGGCCTGACCTTGGCCCTCCTGCACGAGGAGACGCTGCTCATCGCCACGCCGGAAGCGAGCGAGATCGAGAGCTTCCCCGACCTTGCGAAGAAGCGCCTCGGCATCGTCGAGCGCCACGCCGCCGACCGGCCCTTCGTCACCAATCTCCTCGCCTTCTACGATTTCACGGCCGTGCCGGCGCCCGAACCCGGTCAGACGCTCGCCGCCAGCCATATCGCCCTCGTGCCGCTCAAGCCCGGCGAGGTCACGGCCGCCCTGCAGGCCGGCACCGTGGATGCCGTCGCCGTCATCGCGGCCCCGACCTCGAAGGCCGCGATTTCCACGGTGCGGGCGGTGGAGATGGCGTCCCACGAGAAGAAGATCACCATCGTCTCCGTCCCCGATGGCGACGCGATCGTGCAGCGGATGCCGGAACTGCAATCGGCGACGATCCCAGCGGGTACGTTCGGCGGCCGGCCCAAGCGCCCCGATGAGGACGTGAAGACGGTGGGCGCCTCCTACCGGCTGATGGCGCGGGGCGCGGTGAGCCGCTACTCGGTGGCGTCCGTGACTCAGCACCTGTTCGAATGGCGCTCGAAACTCGCGCCGAACGCCCCCATCGCCAACCTGATGAAGGCTCCGGATTTCGAGACGTCGGTGGCCGCCACCAGCGCCCGCCTGCCCAACCATCCGGGCGCGGTCGATTATTTCGAGCGCGAGCAGCAGACCCTGTTCGAACGCTACGAGGATTACGTCTACCTCCTCGCCTTCTTCGGCGGCACGATCGGCTCCGGCATCGCCTGGCTCGGCCAGCGCCTCGCCCGCCAGCGCCGCGAGCGCGTGGACGTGGTCCTCGACCGGCTGCTCGACATCCTCAGGGACATCCGCTCGGCCACCACGAGGGAGCAGCTGGACGGCCTCGTTCGCGAGACCGACGATCTCGTCACCGACGTCGTCCAGCACGCCCGCGAGCGCAATGTCGACACCCGCGCGATGAACGCCCTGATCCTGGCCATCGATGCGGTGCACGGCGCCATCGCGGATGCCCGCCGTTCCCTCGTCACCGGCGCCGAGCCCGAGCGCCGGCCCCTGCGGACGCGGTCCGCGCGTCTCCTCAGGCTGGATCGGCCGGCGGCAGAATAGCGGCGGTGACGATGTGGTTGGTCCGCTGCCGGCGGAACACGGGGAACGAGCGCTAGCGGCTGCCGTTCATGAGCAATCTTCGTTTTAATCCATCCAATGCGTAGAATTCATCTCATTCTCTCCTGGGAGTAAACTGCCACGCTTAACAAGAGATAAGATCAGGGGTCGCCGGATATTATTTTCGAATTCTGAAACCTTCGTGGTTAGCCATCCGTACCAGCCCGACCGCAAGCCTGCGAGCCGCATATGCATCTCAGGCAGCGCGTAAGGGAGACGACGCAATGGCTACGATCAATGGCGATAACGGCGACAACGTCCTGAACGGCACCGAAGACGAAGACACCATCAATGGCCTCGGCGGCAACGATACGATCGACTCGGTCGATCGCCCCGCAAACATCTTCGCAGGTTCGATCAATCCTGTGCGTGATGTCGTTCGCGCCGGATCGGGCGACGACACGGTGACCGGCGGCAAGCTCGATCGGTTGGTCGGCGGCGAGGGCAATGATTCCCTGTCGGTGAATTTCAATTTCAACGGACCGGTTGCCGGCTCGGCAACCCCGATCAGGTTGACGCTCGATGAAAACGGCACGGGCAGGGCGTCCGACGGTACCGTGATCTATGGCTTCGAGTCGGTGAACTTCAACCTGTCCGACACCGGCGACAATGTCGTCGATACCGGCAATGTCCGGGCGCAGCTGACGGGTGGAAACGGGAACGACACGCTCACCACCGGGTCGGCGGACGATGTCGTGTATGGCGGCGGTGGCGACAACGTCATCTCGACGGGCGGCGGCAACGACACGATCGGTGGCGGCTCCGGGATCGACACCGTCTTCGGCGGCGACGGCGACGATACTTTCGGCGTCAGCATCGCCACCGATGGCAGTGACCAGGTGAATCTCGGCGACGGCAACGACACCGTCCGGTTCGATCGCGCCGACGGTGGTGCCGGCAACGTGCGCCTGACCTTCACCTCGGCCGAAGTGGGCAACGGCAACACCAACGATGCCGGCAGCCTGACCAACCAGGATGGCGGGCTCGCGGTCCGCGTCCAGGCGGAGGATGCCGACGGCAATCTGACGGGGCCCATCTCCCGCTACGACGATGAGGGCATCACCTTCGTCGCCGGAACGCAGGGCATCACCTTCGACGTCCGCGACCTCGTCTCGGGCACACAGCGTGGCAATACGTTCGAGGGCGTCGTGCTCGGGACCAATGGGGACGACGCGCTGACGTTCTTCCCGCCTTTCCGTGCCGGCCAGGATTTCTACTACAACGCCGGTCAGGGCAACGACACGATCACCGCCGGCACCGGTAACGACTTCCTTGTCGGCGGTGCCGGTAACGACACCATGATCGGCGGACTCGGCAACGACAGCTACATCGTCGATTCCCTCGGCGACACGGTGGTCGAAGGCGCCGATGAAGGAACCGACACCGTTCTGTCCTCCATCACCTACACCCTGCCCGACACGATCGAAAACCTCGTCCTCACCGGGATGGGCGCCGTCGACGGCACCGGTAACGCGCTGGACAACAGCATCACCGGCAATATCGCCGACAACCGGCTGGATGGGGGAGCCGGGAACGATCGTCTCACCGGTGGCGCTGGCAACGATGTCCTGCAAGGAGGCGTCGGCGACGACATCCTGCAGGGAGGTGCCGGCGACGATGTCTACGCCGTGGATGGAGCAGGAGATCAGGTCATCGAGTTGGCAGGCGAGGGCAACGATACCGTTCGCTCGTCCGTGAGCTACACCGTGTCGGACAATGTCGAGAACCTCGTCCTGAGAGACAATGGCGACCTGAGCGGCAGCGGCAATGACCTCGACAATCGCATCACCGGCAATGACGGCGACAATCGTCTGAGCGGCGGCGCCGGAGACGATACGCTGGTGGGTCGCGACGGCGACGATACGTTGCTGGGCGGTACCGGAGCCGATGCTTTGATCGGTGGCGCCGGGAGCGACACCTACGTCATCGACAACGCAGGCGATCGTGCCCTTGAGCAGCCGGGCCAAGGCTTCGATACGGTTCGGTCCAGCGTCAGCCACACGATGGAAACCAACATCGAGAAACTGGTGCTCTACGGTTCGGACGATCTGACCGCCAACGGAAATGTCGGTCGCAATCAGATCTACGGCAATGCCGGCGACAACGCGATCTACGGCGATGACGGCCGGGATCTCCTCTTCGGCCGCGACGGGGCCGACACCTTCGTGTTCAAGGCCATCACCGACAGTGACGTCGCGGTTTCCGGACGCGACATCATCAAGGACTTCGGTTTCGCCGAGGGCGATCGCATCGACCTCAGCGGGATCGACGCGGACTTCGGACAGGCCGGAGATCAGGGCTTCCAGTTCGTCGGAACGGACGCCTTCTCGGGTCAGGCCGGCGAACTGCGCACGAAGTTCGGTGGCGGCAACACCCTCATCCAGGGCGACACGAATGGCGATGGAGCGGCGGACTTCGCCGTTCTGCTCCAGGGCCATCAGACCCTGGACAACGGATCGTTCGTGGTCTGATCCACTCGCCATCAAAAGGGGGGCTGCTGTCGAGGCAGCCCCTTCTCATGTCCGAAGGCCGCCTCCTCGGCGCGGGTGGCGGCGGCCCCCTCCTCAGCCCGACCACGGCCGGGCAGGGGCTCAATAATGCGGCGGGGGCGGTTCCGGGGCGCCGGTGCCGGTGCGGGCGCCGGCCTCCTCGACCTGCTCAACGAGCTTGGCCAGATGCCGCGTCAGGGCATCGATCTGGCGCCATTGCGCGGTGATCGTCGCGTTGAGGTCGTCGATGACCACGTCCTGCTCGGTCAGCCGCATTTCCAGGGCGTCGATGCGGGCGGAGAGCGTATCGTCGTCGGTCATGGCTGGCCCCGCCTCATCGCAATATCTCGGGATCGTGGTCGGGCCGCTCGACGAGGCCGGGTCCGAGCGCGATGCGGTGGTCGAAGACGAAGCAGTCGCCGCGCCAGCGGCTCTCGGCCTCCGGGATCGTCTCGAGATAGCGCAGGATGCCGCCCTCGAGATGGTGGACAGTGGCGAACCCCTTCGCGCGCATATACGCCCCGGCCTTCTCGCAGCGGATGCCGCCGGTGCAGAACATCGCCACCGCCGGATGCTCGGCGGGGTCGAGGCTGTCGACATAGGCCCGGAAATCCGAGAACCGCGACAGATGCGGGTCGGTGGCGCCTTCGAACGTGCCGAGATTGACCTCGAAGGCGTTGCGGGTGTCGAGGAGGAGCAGGCCCGGCGTATCGAGCAGAGCGTTCCACGCTTCGGGCGGCACGGGTGTCCCGGCCTCGCCCGCATCGGTGGCGCCGTCGTCGAAGGTCACGATCTCCCGCTTCAACCGCACCTTGAGATGAGCGAAAGGCGCGGCCTCCGCCCTCGAAAGCTTCACGTCCAGATCCCTCAAGCGCTCGCCGAAGAGCGGGCCGTCGCGCAGCTCCGACAGGAGCGTGGCCATGCCGGCCGCGCTTCCCGCGATGGTGCCGTTGATCCCCTCGCGCGCCAGGAGGAGCGTGCCGAGGATGCCGAGTTCCACGCAGCGCCGCTCCAACGCGTCACGCAGGTCTGCGGCGTCGGGCAGGGGAACGAAGCGGTAGAGGGCGGCGACGGTGTAGGGCATCGGCGGCAGGGTCTATCAGGCGTGGTCGTCAGGGGGAACCGCTGGGCGCCGCGGCCTCGATCCGGCGCAGGATGAAGGTGGTGCCGACCTCGGGCTCGCGCCGCCAATGGTTCTCCCCCGCCGGCACCAGCCCCACCACATGGCCGCGCCGTGCCACCAGGGTGAGCCGGCCGGGAGCCGCCAGCCACGCGGCCGGATCGAAGGTCGTCAGC
Source organism: Methylobacterium sp. CM6241 (assembly GCF_054817845.1). Classification (NCBI taxonomy): domain Bacteria; kingdom Pseudomonadati; phylum Pseudomonadota; class Alphaproteobacteria; order Hyphomicrobiales; family Methylobacteriaceae; genus Methylobacterium; species Methylobacterium sp. CM6241. The sequence goes on along the minus strand of NZ_CM139246.1, from coordinate 466,763 downwards.
CCGCTGTCGCGGCAGCCCTCGAGCAGGCGGACCGTGGCGGTCCCGCCTCCCTCCGCGGGTTTCAGTTCGAGGCGGCAGACGTCCTGCTCGCGGTAGCGGTCGAGGGCGTAGATGCCGGCCGTCGGCCGCGGGCCGGCAGGCGTCGCTGCGCTCGTCTGCGCCCCAATATTCTGGCCGCCTGCCGCAGTCGGATCGTCCCGCTCGAGCTTGTACCCGGAGCCGCCATCCGGCGCCGGCGCGGGAGGCGGCGACATCGCCACGATCTGGAGAGGAACGAGGCTGTAGACCTCGCCTCCCTCGGTCTTGGCCATGAGGCTGCGCCGGTCGTCCCGCGCCTTGAAGATCAGGACCGGCCGGACGTTCTTGTCCACGAGGCGGACGACGCCGTCCACGAACAGCCAGGCGGCGACCTCGTTCAGGATCGGCAGGGCACGGCGGCACCCGGCGGGAAACGACAGGCGCCGCCCGCTCTCGAAGCTCTGCGACGCGAGGGTCATGACGCAGCGCCGCGTGCTGCCGTCCCGCGACAGGTCCCAGGTGCCGGGAACGCCTTCGATGGTCGGTGGCAAGGTCTCCACGAAGCCGGTTGGTGGGCTCACCGCGGCTGGCGTCTCCGAGGGGCCGGAGGCGGCGGGGGGCTCCGCCGGTGTCGGGGCGGGCGTCGCGGCCGGGGGCGCGGTCTGTGTCGAGGGCGTGGTCGGTGTCGAGGGGGCCTGGGGAGCGCCCTGAGCCATCCCCTGGCCCCCATTCTGGGTCATAGTCTGGGCCTGCGCCGGACCGGCCAGGGCCGCTGCCGTCAAGAGACCGGCGAGGGGGCGTGCGAGACGGATCATCGGGCCGCTCCGGTGCTGGGCGCGTTCGTCGGCGTTTCCGGCACCGGCGTCAGTGGTCCCTTGCCGGAGAACCAGGAGAGCAGGTTGTCGACCACGAGCCGGCCCATGACCTCCCGGGTCTGGACTGAGCCGGAGCCCACATGCGGCAGCAGGACGACGCGTTCCAGACCGAGGAAGGCCTCCGGCACCTCGGGCTCGGCGGCGAAGACATCGAGCCCCGCGCCGTGGATCGTGCCCGATCGCAGGGCCTCGATCAGCGCCGGCCCGTCGATGAGGCTGCCGCGGGCGACGTTGACGACGATCCCGTCGGGGCCGAGCGCCTCCAGGATCTCGGCATTGACGATCCCGTTCGTCTCCGGGCCGCCAGGCGCCACGATCATCAGGACATCCACGGCCCGCGCCATCTCCAGCAGGGTCGGGTGGAAGGCATAGGCCACGTCGTCCTGCCGGCGGCGGCCGTGATAGGAGAGGGCCACGCCGAACCCTTCGAGGCGGCGCGCGATGGCCCGCCCGATCCGGCCGAGGCCGAGGATGCCCACATGCCGGCCGCGCAGGGTCGCGGTGAGCGGGTAGGTCCGTGTCGGCCAGTGCCCGGCGCGCAGGTGGCGGTCCGCCTGCGGGATCTCGCGCACGGTCGCCAGGAGCAGCCCGAGGGCGAGGTCGGCCACCTCGTCGGAGAGCACGTCGGGCGTGTTCGTGACCACCACACCCCGCTCCGCCGCGGCGCCGACATCGATCGTATCGTAGCCGACGCCGAAACTCGCCACGATCTCGAGTTGGGGCAGTTTCTCGATGAGGGCGCGGTCGACGGGGGCCTGCGCCCCGGTCGCCATGGCGCGGATGCGCGGTCCGATCTCGCGATAGAACGCGTCGGGATCGGGCGCGGTGTCGGCGCGGTGGAGGGTGAAGGCGCCCGCCAGCGCCTCCATCACGCTGGGCTGCATCGGCTTCAGGAGCAACAGGTCGGCAGGCTGCATGTCGCGCTCGTCATCCGTCCCCGGAAGTGGCCAAGAGAGGCGTGGCCAAGAGACGATACGGCTGTAATCCGCCGTCCCGGCAGGGTCCAGCCATCGCGGCGGGTCCGCATCGGCCAAGGTCGCCATGCGGCGCGCGGGCGGCAGTCATGACCGCGATGCGCCGTGTGCGCCGGCCTACTTCCAAGCGGGCCTTTCGAACATTACTAAAGAGGGCGAGAGTCACATATCCGCCCGCGATCCGATCAACGACGAAAACCGAAACAGCCACGCCATGACTGCCCCGCGCACCCTCTACGACAAGATCTGGGACGACCACGTGGTCGATGTCGAGCCGGACGGCACCAGCCTCCTCTACATCGACCGTCACCTCGTCCACGAGGTGACGAGCCCACAGGCCTTCGAGGGGCTGCGCGTGGCCGGACGGCGCGTGCGCCACCCGGAGAAGACCCTGGCCGTGGTGGACCACAACGTCCAGACCTCGGACCGCCGCTTCGGCATCGAGGATCCGGAGAGCCGCCTCCAGCTGGAGACGCTGGCCGAGAACGTGCGCGATTTCGGCATCGAGTTCTACGATGCCCTCGACCGCCGCCAGGGCATCGTCCACGTCATCGGCCCCGAACAGGGCTTCACCCTGCCGGGCCAGACCATCGTCTGCGGCGACAGCCACACCTCGACCCACGGCGCGTTCGGCGCGCTGGCGCATGGCATCGGCACCTCGGAGGTGGAGCACGTGCTCGCCACCCAGACGCTGCTGCAGCGCAAGGCCAAGAACATGCGCGTGACCGTGGACGGCACCCTGCCGCCGGGCGTCACCGCCAAGGACATCATCCTCGCCATCATCGGCGAGATCGGCACCGCCGGCGGCACCGGCTACGTCATCGAATATGCCGGCGAGGCGATCCGCGCCCTCTCGATGGAGGGGCGCATGACGATCTGCAACATGTCGATCGAGGGCGGCGCCCGCGCCGGTCTGGTGGCGCCGGATGCCATCACCTACGCCTACGTCAAGGATCGCCCCAAGGCCCCCAAGGGCGAGGCGTTCGAGCGGGCCCGCGCCTATTGGGACAGCCTCGCCACCGACGAGGGCGCCTTCTTCGACCGCGAGGTCCGTCTCGACGCCGCGAGCCTGCCGCCCCTGGTGAGCTGGGGCACCAGCCCCGAGGACGTGGTCTCGATCTCCGGTCTCGTGCCCGACCCGGCCGCCATCGCCGACGAGAACAAGCGCCAGTCGAAGGCCAAGGCCCTCGACTATATGGGCCTCACGCCGGGCACCAAGATCACCGACATCACCCTCGACCGGGTCTTCATCGGCTCCTGCACCAACGGCCGCATCGAGGACCTGCGCGCCGTGGCCAAGATGGTGGAGGGCCGCAAGGTCCACCCGTCGGTCTCGGCCATGGTGGTGCCGGGCTCCGGTGTGGTGAAGGCCCAGGCGGAAGCGGAGGGCATCGACCTCATCCTCAAGGAGGCCGGGTTCGACTGGCGCGAGCCGGGCTGCTCCATGTGCCTCGGCATGAATGCCGACCGCCTCAGCCCCAACGAGCGCTGCGCCTCCACCTCCAACCGCAATTTCGAGGGCCGCCAGGGCCATCGCGGGCGCACCCACCTCGTCTCCCCCGCCATGGCCGCCGCCGCCGCCGTGGCCGGCCGCTTCGTCGACATCCGCGAGTGGCGCGGCGAGGCCTGAGCGCCCAGCTTGGGCGGAATCCGCGAAACGGGCCGGAATCGCGATTGACGCGGCCGGCCCGTCCGCCTAAACGAACCTCCGCGTCGGCAAACATCTGCCGACCGGCCCAGGTGGCGGAATTGGTAGACGCGCTGGTTTCAGGTACCAGTCTTGCAAGAGGTGAAGGTTCGAGTCCTTTCCTGGGCACCATTTTTCTGAGAAGCGTCTTTCCCTCAGAAACTCAAGCCGGATGAGTTAGTTGCGACAGGCAGGCCGTGCCACAACGGTGTGCCACATGCTCCTCAGGCTTCCCCGTCCGATGAAGCGGTCAGACTCCTAGCTCGTGCAGGTTGAGCGGCGCACTTTGCTGATGTGCGCGAGGCGGCGATAGGCCGTACTTTGCTGGTGCCGCTGGGCCCCGAGACCATCCACATACCCCGACGATGGGCACCATACGGTTCTCTCTGAGGACCCGTGACCCTAGTGAGGCGAAGGCGCGACAAAGGGCGGCTGCGGCGGCGGTACAGCGATCCTGGGCACCCTTCGCACCGCTCGCCCCGCCACGCTCGACCATAAGCAGGCTACAAGTCTGGCCGAAGACCTCTATCGGTCTTGGGCTGATAGTGGCGGAGATCGAACCATCGTCATCGTTCACAAAGGCGGAGGCAAATGGGAGGCGGTCCAACAGAAACTCGTGAAGGCGTAGGGTGTGGTGCCTAAAGTTGGGCCTCAGGCCCAGGTGAGTACGCTCGACCGGTTGGGACGGGTCTTCGGGTGTGACGGCTTAAGCACAGTAGGCGACACGGCAACACGGAAGCGGAAAGACAGCACCGTGACGATGATGACCAAGGAAGAAGCGGACCCAGCGGTGGCCTCTGGAGAAGTGAGGGCGGGCATCGAGCGGGCCTTCGACGAGGTCGTATCTAGCCGGACGGGGGCCAAGGGAGCGGCCCACCCGGATACCGTGAGGCTGATGGGCGAGGCGTTCGACCGCACGGAGGCGACGTTGGGCAGCAACGTGCTGCCGTTCAGGAGGCCGGGCGGTCGAGCATGAGGTCGGCAAAAGGGCGGCCGGGGGTGGGCATGAAGTCTGCTCCCGGTCGCTGTCGATGTTGGTCCCCTCGATTGCTGCATGCCCTCGACATCGTACGGCTGAGCATTATGCTCGTCCAAGAAAACGCGAGGGGGCAGATTTGACTTGGGTACCAGGCGAAGCATTGCTCAAACGTGTCTGGGAAAGCGTTGAGAAGTTTGGAACAGGCCGGCTAAGTCCAGCGCAGATACGGCGTGAAGGATTGGCAAGAGCGGATGTGCGCCGCATCGAACTGTTGAATGAGGCCACCGCGCAACAAGACGTAGCAGAAGTTCTTGCTGGTCGAGCCCGACTTGGCCGTGCCGGCGAACTAATTAGACTGCAAGTAGCGCCGAAAGAATCCCCGCTTCTTTTAGAGGATATGTCTGACCAAGCTGATTCATCAATGCTATTGTATAACGAAAATGGTAACGATGGCGAGCTAAAGCACTCTATTTCCTCCGCTCGGGAAATTGTGGAGCAAGCGTGCATTTCAAGGGATTTGCATGCCTTCAAACGATTGGTCAATCTTCGCGAAACCGTGCGAATGGCGGAGAGTGAAGTTGATAGTGAACCGGAATCGCCGCTAGGTGTTGAGCCGCCGCCAATCAGCCCAGATTGGCTAAACGATTGGCGCGAGGGAGCTGAGCGCACATCTGAGGCAGAAATTCAACGACTATGGGCAAAGGTCCTCGTAGGCGAAGCTAAAGTAGCTGGTTCATTTTCATTGAGAACCTTAAACTTCCTGCGAACGCTCGACCAGCAGGACGCCAAACTCATAGAACAAATCGCACCCTTTGTTTTTAATGGCAGCAACATTTTTAAGCCGCGCGATGAGAAGTCGGTCGGTAATTTGGGATTTCAGTCTTTACTTGCGCTTGAAGAGATGGGCGTCATGACTGGCGCTATTGGGTTGGGTTTAACATTTACTGTTACAGTTAAGGCGGGCCAAAGGGCCTTAGTTAAAATGCATAAGAATGTCGGGATTGTCCTGTCCTCTGATGAAGAAAAATCTGCTACTTTAGGGGTCTTAGTGCTTAGTAGAATCGGAGTTGAGCTTGTCAAGCTCGGCGATTTTACAACCCCCTCCGCCTATCTCGAAGTCCTTGCGAAACAGTATGAGATTCAAGGTTTTACTGTATCACGAGTTGAGTATGCTACAGGATGGGATGGCCATTCGTTCATTGTGAGTGCCGCTCCAATCGTATCGCCGGAGTGATGACGGGCATCTGCACCTAAGGATAATCAGCTTAATATACTGCCAAGCCTGTGCTGCAGGACCGTGCCGTAAAGACGCTCTGCCAATCTCCAATACATTTAAGATCAACAAATTAGCGGTTATCCTGTTCAATTCTTTCCTGGGCACCAAGCAAAAACTAAGTAGCCCATCGACTTAGTTTCCAGCCTCGCTTCCCGCACTTCGTTCACATGCGCGGAAGAGATCGAAGCCCGCTGGGTCAGCTGCTCGTTATCTGCGGTTTCGGTACAGCCTGCATCGTCCCAGTGATCCGGCGTGACTGAGCACGGCGGTCTCGGCGCGATCCCTGAACTCCCAATCGGCGTACAGGATATCGCGGTGCTCTCGGTACAAAAGCGGCGTTGCGCCCTTCGCGCTCTTTTGCGCGATGCCAACGAAGCGCGGGCGGGCGTTGTGCGGTGTCAGCGGCGACGCGGAGCAGGGCGGACGGCTCATGCACGGATCCCGGTGGCTTGACGCTCCGAGCCTCCGCCGGCCAAGCTCTCGGGAATTGCGAGCAGGCGTCGGGGCATTCCCCGCCGACGCCGACGTCCCACTCTCGAGAGACCCTTCCGGAATGCGTCTTCCCCGTTTCCGCCGCGCCACCGGCCGGCTGCTGGCCCTCCTCGGCCTTGTCGTCTCCTTGCTCGTCTCGGCCCCGCTCCTGCCGGCCCGTGCCGCCGAGGCGGTCTTTCCGCCTGCCGGCGGGATCGGTCTGGTTCCACCCGCCGGCATGACGTTGGCTAAGAGCTTCGCCGGCTTCGAGCATCCGTCCGGCGCCTCCATCGTCATCGTCGCGATGCCGGCCGAGGCGTATGGGCAGCTCGCCGAAAAGTTCACCCCCGATTCCCTGCGTTCGACGGGCTTTGCCGCCGTGGGAGCGGCCGAGCCGCTGTCCGTCGCCGGCGGAGAGGGGCGGGTCCTGCGCGGCAGCCAGTCGGCCAGGGGGATCGCCTATACCAAGTGGGTCGCGGTGGTGCGGGGCGGGGATGGCACCGGCCTCGTCACCGTGCAGGTTCCGGAAGCGGCCCGTGGGCAGGTGCCGAACCAGGCGGTGGAGGCGGCGCTGGGCACGATCGCCTTCCGCTCCCCCGGCAGCGTCGCCGACCAGATCGCGGCCATGCCCTATTCGGTGGGGGACCTGGCCGGGTTCCGCCCGGTGCGGACGCTGATGGGAAACACCCTCCTGCTCACCGACGGCCCCAAGGACGTCGATCCCGAAGGCACCCAGCCGCTCGTCATCGTGGCGCCTTCCCTGGGGAAGGCTCCGGTGGCAGCCGGCCAGCAGAGCGCCTTCGCCCGCAAGGCGCTGGGCACCATCCGCGAGGTGAAGGACATCGCGGTCACCGACGAGAGCCGCACCACCGAGGGCGGCGCGGTCGTCATCCGCCTGCGGGCCACCGGCAAGGACGTGCGGTCCGGCCGAACGGTCGGCGTGACCCAGACGATCCGCTTCGAGGGCAAGACCTACCTGCGCGTCATCGGCCTCGCCGGCGCGGACCAGCCGGACGCCCTCGCGCGGGCCGAGCGCGTCGCCGCCTCGGTGGTTCCGCGCTGAGCAGGCGGGGCGGATGGGGGACGCGCCCATGACCGTCCGCTCCGGCCCGCCAGGGTTGCCCCCGCGATCGCGGGGAGGCTAGACATCCCTGCGACCGGAACGCCGCACGTCACCGGGCCGGTCGCCGCCTCTTCCCCGTCTCGCGAGGAGCCACGATGCAGAGACCCAAGGATCGCAGTGTCGCCCTCTCCGGGTCCGCTGCATGAGGGTCGTCCGCGCGGCGCGCCTCCACCTGAAGGAGGGAGCCTCCGACAAGGTCTACGAGGTGGACCTCGTGGAGAACGACGCGGTCGCAGCACCCGAGCGGTTCCTCGTCAACATCCGCTACGGACGACGCGGCGCGATCCTGCGCGAGGGATCGAAGACGCCGCAGCCGATCGCGGCCGATGCCGCCGCGAAAGTGTTCGACAGCGTCGTCGTCGCGAAGATCAACGGCGGCTACCGCCGGAGCGACCAACCCGTCGCGTCATCCGTGACGGGCGCGGCCGGGGCCCCGGCCGAGGGCCGCGACGGCATCCTTCTCGCGCGGCTGGCATCCTGCCGGCGCGGGCCGTGGCCGGAGAAGGATCGCGAGCGCCTGCTCTGGCGCATCGGCCAGCTCCGGATCGCGCAAGCGGAGCCGGCCCTCGTGGCGATGGTGCAGGATGTCGGGCCGGCGGGGGCGAGCTACGCCCTGGTCTGGGCGCTGGCCCGCGCCGTGGGCGGCAAAGCCGCACCGATCCTCGAGGCCGTGGCGGCCGAAACGAGCAGCGTCGTGATCCGCGATCTCGCCCGCTTCGCCCTGGTCTCACCGCTGATGGGCGCGCAAAGACGCCCCTCGGGCGAGGAGGCGGACCTGCCGGAGGCGGTCGCCCGACCGGCCCGCGCCAACGACGCGGATGGCCTCGTCGCCGCGCTGACCGCCCTCGCCAGGGCCAAGCCCCTCGCCGTCGGGCCGACGCTGGTGGCGCTCGGCCGCTGCACGCAGGACGATGTAGCGCTGCATGCCTGCCTCTGCGCCGCGCTCCCGCGCTTGGCCCCCCGGCCTCCCTACCTCATCGGCCTGCGCCGCCTCTTCAAACATGCCGAGATGGCCGACGATGCCGGCCTCTTCGGCGCCACCGCCCTCCGGCTCGAGACCGCGAAGGCGATGTACAAATCCGGCGACCCCCTGGTCTACTCGGCCGAGTTGCGGCGGCAATTCGTGGTGCGCGATGCACGCGGCGGCCCGGACGCGTGGATCGGCCTGTCCTCGGCCACGTCGCTCTACCTCAAGCGCCGGATCTGGCGGGCCCTGCGCAAGCGCGGCGAGGTCGGCGATCCGGCCTTCGCCGAGATGGCCGCCGGGCTGCTGCTGACAGTGCGGCCCGAGGATCTGGGTCCGCGCACGGTCTCGACCCTGTGGCGGCGTCAGGCGAACGGCACCTGGGGCCGCGAGCCTCGCCTGCGCGGCCCCCTCGCGACCCACTGGGCGGCGAGCCATCTCCTGTTCCGCCATGCCCCGCAGGCACGGCCGCGCTCGGGCTCGGCCACGTTCTTCCTCGATGCCGAAACCGACCTCGACTCGCGGGACGAGGCCTTCCCCGATCTCTGGAGCGCCCGGCCCGACCTCGCCCTCCGTCTCGCCACGGAGGGGCGGATCGACCCCGTGGCGATGCTGGGACTGCGCGTCCTGAGGGCCGACGCCGCCGCCTGCGCCGCCCTCGATGCCGCCGCGGTCGGTCGCCTGCTCGGCGCATCGCTTCCCGCCGTCGCCGCCCTCGGCCTGGAAATCGCGCGGGAGCGGCTCGCCCGGGGCGGGGCCGATCCCGAACTCCTCGCCGTCCTGGTCCAGGCCCGGTTCCCGGAGGCGCGGATGCTGGCCCTGCGGCGGATCGAGGCCGAGGCGGATTTGCCCTGGTCGAACGTGGCGCTGGCCTTCGCGCTGCTCACGAGTGCCGCGCCGGAGGTCGAGGCGGCGCTCCTCCCCCTCGCCCGCGAGCGCGGCCTTCCGGCCGGCGTCGCCGGGCCTTTGGCCGAGCGGCTGGTGGCATGGCTGCGGGCGATGCCGCCGGTCCTCGACGCGGAGGCGGCGGCATCGGTCCGGGCCATGCGCTCCGGCCTGCCGCTGCTCTGGCCGGACCACGACATGCCGGTGCCCGGGCAGGACATCGCCGCGTTGATGGCGCATCCGGCCCCGGAGATGATGGCTGCGGGCGTCGCGTTGCTGGCCTTGTCCGGCAGCGATGCCGATGGCCTGCCCGCCGAGCAATGGTACGCCCTGATCGGCTCGGACTCCCTGGACGTGCGGGACGCCGCCATCGGCCTCCTGTCGCGCCTCGACGATGAGCGGCTCCGCCGGCACGCCGACCCCATCCTCGCCTTCGCCTGCGGGCCTTCGCCCGTCCTGCGACAGGCGGCGCGGCCCCTGGTGAGGCGCCTGGTCGATGCCGATCCGGCCAGCGCCGGCCCGCTGGCGCAAGCCCTCATCGCGAGCCTGTTCCGCACCGCGCCGGACGACCGGTTCGTCGCCGACGTGGTCGCGCTCCTGGGCGAAGCGATGCCCCGCGAGCTCGCTGCCCTCGACGCCGGCACCCTGTGGCGCCTCCTGCAGGCGCAAGCCAAGGGCGCGCAGCGCCTCGGGGCGATCGTGCTGGCCGAGCGGGCGCCGGGCCTCTTCAGCGTGCGCCAGATCGCGCGGCTCGGGGGCCATTCGCATCTCGCCGTGCGGCAATGGGCGATGGCCGCTTATCTCGCGGAGCCCGCCCGCTTCCAGGCCGAGGCGGCCGAGGCCGTCCTCCTCGTCGAAAGCGACTGGCCGGAGACCTTCGCCTTCGCGGAGAGCCATTTCGCGACCTGGCCGGAGGAGGCCTGGACGCCGGAGGCGCTCGCTGTCGTCACCGACAGCGTCAAGCCGGAGGTCCTGGCCTTCGCCCGCCGGCTCCTGCGCAGCCGGCTGCGGCCGGGAGAGGCGGATGCCCAGATCCTGCGCCTCCTCGAACATCCCTCGCCCTCGATGCACCTCCTGGTGACGGAGCTCCTGACGGCGCAGGCGGTGGAAAGCGAGGAGGCCTTCGCGCGTCTCGTGCCGCTCGCCCGCATCGTCATGCTGCAGGTGCTGACGGGGCGGACCGCCAAGGACAGGATGGCGGCCTTCCTGAAGGGGGAGGCCCTGCGCAGCCGCGAGCGGGCGCAAGGTTTGCTGCCCCTCTTCGCCGACCTGTCCCTTAGCGTCACGGCGCGCGACCGGAACGCCGCGATCCTGGCGCTTCGCGACATCGCCAACGCCTATCCGGATCTCGATACGCCCCTCGTCCGTCGCCCCTCCGTAGCGCGGCAAGCCGCCGGAACCTTGTCGGAGGGTGCCCGATGAACGTCGTCCATCGCTACCTCGGCGAGAGCCGCGCCGTCACGGAAGGGGGCACGACGCGGCTCGGCTTCGCGCCCGATACCTTGCGCGCGCCGACCTTCTTCAACGGAAGGGTCGCCTGCCACCTGCCGTTCCGTGAGGCGATCTCGGCGCTGCACCACGTCGTGGTGTCGGACCTGCGCTTCAAGCCGAAGGACCGCAGCGCCTATTTCGCCTGGCTGCAGGCCAACGAGCAGCAGCTTCTCGCCGAGGCGCTGGCCGGGCGGGACGAGCTGGAGGCCGAGATCGAGTCCCTGCGCCGCGAACTCAGGGACATCGATGCCGCGTCCCAGACGGTGATGCGGCCGTTCTACAAGGCCCGGCAGCTTTATTTCGACCGCCTCTACAAGGAGGATCTCGACGCCTGGATCGTCCTCGACCCGGTCATCACCGTGCATCCGGACGAGATCTTCTTCGAGTGTTTCAGCCTCGACGAATCCACCTACGGGCGCCTCTCCTGCGACCATGACGTGTTCGCGCGCATGGGCGAGATGGCCTTCGGCACCACCAACATCGATTACAGCCACGCTCTGTACGACGAGTTCCAGAAGATCCGCAGCGACCGGAACACCGAACTCGCCATCGACCCCACCGGCTTCTCCGTCCAGACCGCCGGCACGGAGGAATACCGCGAGGACAAGATCGATCTGCCCGATTCCTGGATGCGGGGCTTCCTCCAGGTCTCGAGCGCCATGACGCAGCCCGCCAGCGTGGTCGATCTCCACCCCGTCGACATGCACGCGATCCTGACGCGCCTCGCCGCCCGCCGGGAGCGGCACGGCCCGCGCTCCCTGCGCTTCCTGCTCGAACCGGACCGGCCGGTGAGCGTGCTGATCGAACCCTGGAACGAGCGGCTGACCTTCCGGCGCTCGATCTACCGGGGATCGGCGAGCGCCGAGATCCGGCTCTGGGGCCGGCGGCGGCTGGCGATCCTCGCCCGCGCCCTGCCGCTCGCCCGATCGGTGCGCCTCCATCTCCTCGGCACCGGTCTGCCCTCCTTCGCGGTGGTCGATTACGGCGGCCTGCGCTTCACCCTCGGCCTGTCCGGCTGGACCGCCAACGACTGGTCCCGCGCCGGCCAGTTCGACCTCCTCGCGCCCCGCACGGATGTCGATGCGGGCAGCGCCGCGCGGGTCTTCGCGGCGCTCGGCCGCCATCTCTTCGCCGATGCCGGGACCCTCGCCGCCGAGACCGGCCTCGACCGGGCGACGGTGGAGGCCGCGCTCGGCGGCTACGTCCAGGCCGGCCGCGTCATGTTCGACCTCGACAAGCGGGTGTTCCGCTTGCGCGAACTCACCCGCGAACCGCTGGATGCGAGCGCCCTGCGCTTCGCCTCGGAGCAGGAGGCCAAGGCCGACCGTTTCGTCGCCGCCGGGCTGGTGACCCTCGGCCCCATCACCCGCGCCGAGGGCCGGCGCAGCCTCACCGGCTCGGTGCTGGACGACGGCCGGGCCATGGCGACCGCCGTCGAGATCGACGCGGATGACCGCATGGTCGGAGGCCGCTGCACCTGCGGCTTCTACATCCGGAACAAACTGATGCGCGGCCCCTGCGAGCACATGCTGGCCCTGCGCCGCATCGTCCACGCGCAGGTCGAGGGCAAGCCGATGAGGAGTCAGGCGTGAGGAACCGCGTCGGGAACCGATTGATGCCCTCCCCGGCATGCGTTAAGCTTCACCCCCTGAGGGACGTCGGGCGGAGCGGACCTTGCATTCTGGGCGGCGTTTCGCCGTCCCTGCACCCTGCCCGGCAAAGCGTCACTGGCCCGCTCTTCACTGGGCCGGCACAGACCCCTACCGCGCGCTTTCTGTTTGGGTTCCTTGAACCCAAACGCGCGGTAGGGGTCGTGCCGGCATCGAGTGGACCGGACCAGTCCCGAGACTTGACGAAGGCTTTCCGCCCGGCGTCCCTCACTCGTCCTCCCGTCCGGGCGCGCCGCCCATGAGCGTCCAGCCCGGCTCGCTCACCCGGCAGCAGCTCTACGACCGCATCCGCGAGAGCTCGAAGGACGAGGTCGTCCTCGAAGAGATGATCCGGCTCGGCTACTGGCCGGCCGGGACGGATCAGCCGAACCTCCCCGAGGACGTCATCCGCCGCCGGGGCGAGCTCACCCGCGAACTGACGGAGCTGCATCGCAGCGCGGCGCTCTGGAAGAATCCGGACGCCGCCCTCAAGGCGATGCACAAGCGCCGCAAGAAGGCGGCCCTGGAACGGCGGCGCGAAACCAAGCTCAACGGCGCACGCGGGCGGCACGAACGCGCGCTCGCCTGGCACGGGCGCCGGAACCGGGAGATCCTCTATCTCGGCGAGGGCGTCTCGGCGGGTCTCTCGGCGCGGGGAGACGCTCCGGTGTCGCGAGCCGACGGCCTGCCGGAACTGGCGAGTCCTGGCGCGGTGGCCGAGGCCATGGGGATCGGCCTCGGCGAGCTGCGCTTCCTCGCCTATGACCGGGCGCTTGCCACGGTGAGCCATTACCAGCGTTTCACCATCCCGAAGAAGACCGGTGGGCTGCGTGCCATCTCGGCGCCGATGCCCCGGCTCAAGCGGGCGCAATACTGGATCCTCGATGCCGTGCTCGCCCATGCGGGCATCCACGAGGCCGCCCACGGCTTCGTTCCGGGCCGCTCGATCCTGACGAACGCCGCCCTTCATGTGGGGCGGGACGTGGTGGTCAACCTCGACCTCAAGGACTTCTTCCCGACGCTGGATTACCGCCGGATCAAGGGCAAGTTCCGGGGCCTCGGCTATGCCGAGCCGGTGGCTACGGTGCTCGCCCTGCTCTGCACCGAGCCGGACGTGGACGAGGTCGAGATCGACGGGCAGCGTCTCTACGCGGCGCGCGGACCGCGCCGCCTGCCCCAGGGGGCGCCCACGAGCCCGGCGCTCACCAACCTCGTCTGCACCCGCCTCGACGCGCGCCTCACCGGCCTCGCCGCGTCGCTCGGCTTCACCTACACGCGCTATGCCGACGACATGACGTTTTCCGCCTCGGGCGAAGCGGCGGGCAAGACCGGCGCGCTCCTGAAATTCGTGCACGAGATCGTTGCCGCCGAAGGCTTCACAATCCATCCCGACAAGACGCGGGTGATGCGGCGGGGGCGGCATCAGGAGGTCACCGGGCTCACGGTGAACGAGCGGGTCGCGGTGCCGCGCGAGACCTTGCGGCGGTTCCGCGCCCTGCTGCACGGCATCGAGGGGCACGGACCCGCCGGCCGCCGCTGGGGCCGGAGCGAGGGGCAGGCGGTGCTCGGGGCGGCTTTGGGCTTTGCCCGCTTCGTCCGGATGGTCACGCCCGAAGCCGGTGCTCCCCTGGTCGCGCAGGCGCGGCGGCTCGCCGAGAAACACGGGGCGCCGCAGCAATCGGCCCAGCCCCGGATCACCCCCTTCCGCGCGCAATCCGCCCGGGGTGTGCCGCCGCGCGAGGGCTGGTGGAGCCCGGCCGAACGCCCGCCGCCGCAGCCCGATCCCATCCTGTTGGAGGCGGAGCGGCCCGCCATGAGCATACCCGGACGAAGCGGCCTGCCCTCCATAGGCCGTCGCCCCGAGCCGGCCTCCGACCAGCCGCGTCCCGGATCGCCGCCCGGCGGCGATGTCGGAGAGGACACTCCGCTGAAGCCCTGGATGGTGGTGCTCGGCGTGTTCGTCCTGTTCCAGGCCGGCGCCATCGTGCACCCGGTCCTGGGATTGCTGGTGCTCGCTGCGGCACTCGTCATCGCAATCCGGCGCTGGCTCCGTCGCCGGCGCGGCAGGTGATCACGGGCCGCTCTAAAGGTGCGGTAAGGCCTACATCTGACAAAGCCATATTCGATGCATGGTCTGCCGAGGCTGGACGGCTCGAAACAGACCCGCTCTTACACATCCCGGCGCCGAACATCTCTGACTCGTATCCATAATGCCCGAGCGGGGTTGTGCGGACGTCGTCGCGCAGCCTGATTTATCTGAGAAAATTGAAATATAACTCACTACTGGCCAATCAAGACTGTAGATATCGAGTTTTTTGAGTCATTTTCTGCGTTATAATTTCGTTAATCCGCTATATATATTACGCATGGCATCAATCGTTGCTGATCAAGGCGGGTGCCCGTGAGGAATAAGATTTTTGCACTCATGGCTGTGTCGCTTGTCGTGCTGTGCTCGACACTCGCGATATACATCGGCGCGTTTACGCTACGGCCGATGGCGCGGGACGCCGCAATGACTTCGGCCATGACCGGCATCGCCCGATCCGTCGAAATGTTCATGGTTTCGACAAAGAAATTCAACGCCGAGTTCGAACAGGCCTCTTCCAAACAAGATAAGGACGCTGTCCGAGAGACGTGGACGACGACGATCCGCGCCGTCGACGACGCTGTCATCCATGATTTTGGCCCCGACAATCTACGGGTCCGCCTCGTGAATGATCCCGCCATCACGGGCATACCATCGTCGGGCGGAACCGCGACGGCGGTCGAAACGGATTTTGAGCGAAAAGCTCTGCAGCAGTTCATCGACGGTCGCAATGAACCGATCGTCACCGAGGAAGACGGCTTCCTCAAGATTTCGGCTCCACTTCCGGCCTCCGCACATCCGGGATGTGCGAACTGTCATGACTTACCGGTCGGATCGAAGACCGTTCTGGGGTCCATCAATGCGTATGCCCCGCTGAAATCGGCGATCGCAAAATCCGACAGCGAGGCGAGGACCGTCGCTTCCGTTCTCGCCGTCATGATTACGCTGGTGTTCGGCTGCCTGTTCTGGCTCATCCACAAGCTCGTCATCGTCAGGGTTCAAGCCGTCACCAAGACCATGCTCGATCTGGCCCGCGGCGACATCCATGTCGCGATTCCCTTCAGCAAAGGGCGGGACGAACTCGCGCGGATGGGCCAGGCCATCAACGTTTTCCGCGAGAATGCATCGCAACGCCAACGCCTCGAAGCCGAGGCGCGGGCCGATGAGCAGATGCGCATTCGGCATCAATCGAAAACCGAAGAACTGATTGACGACTTCCGGAACCATGTCGGCTCCTTGCTGGAAAAAGACGACGTCGGATGCCGCCCGAATGCAGGCTACTGCGGCAAGTCTTGGCGGGATCGCGGCAGCATCCCTCAGCAAAGCCAATGAAGCGACTGACGCAGCCAACGAGTCGGCAGACAGCGTGAGCACGGTTGCGGACTCGGCGAGCAGGATTGCCTTGTCGATCAACGAGGTTGCCGACCGTGTCT
Source organism: Methylobacterium sp. CM6241 (assembly GCF_054817845.1). Taxonomy (NCBI): domain Bacteria; kingdom Pseudomonadati; phylum Pseudomonadota; class Alphaproteobacteria; order Hyphomicrobiales; family Methylobacteriaceae; genus Methylobacterium; species Methylobacterium sp. CM6241. The sequence continues at coordinate 450,852 of NZ_CM139246.1, read as the reverse complement.
CTTACTCCGCCGAAGTGGTTGGCCGCGCAAGCCAGAGTGCCCTGTCCAGCAACACGATGATTGCGGGCCTTTCCCAGGCCGCGGCCCGCATCGGTGACGTGGTTCAGGTCATCTCAACGATCGCCCGACAGACCAATCTGCTGGCGTTGAATGCAACCATCGAAGCGGCGCGCGCGGGGGATGCCGGCAAGGGGTTCGCTGTGGTGGCGAGTGAGGTCAAGCAATTGGCCGAACAGACCTCCGCCGCCACCCAGGAAATTGCCAAGCAGGTGGATGGCATCCAGACATCGACCCGGGACTCCGTCGTCGCGATCGAAGCCATCACGGTGTCGATGCACGAGGCCAACGCGTGCATGAGCCTGATCGCACAGTCGATCTCTCAGCAGGGCGCGGCCACGAAAGGGATCAGCGACAGCGCGCTCGGCGCCTCGGAGGGGACGGCGCGGGTCACCAACGCCATGGAGGAGTTGGTGGGCGCTGCGAACTTGACGACGGTGGCCTCGGGAAACGTCGCCAGCGTCGCGACCGAACTGGTGTCCGCGAATGAAGACCTCGCGAGCACGGTGGAGACCTTCCTCCGGTCCGTGGTCGCGTCTCGCTGATCGGGCGAATGGTCCCCGGATGAGGGGATACGGGTCGATCGTGAAAGCCGGGCATGTTCGCCCTGGCGCTCGGGATGGCCACGGCGGGCGGGCGCCCATGTCGGCGGGACAGCCCGAACCCATCCTGGTGGAGGTACCAACCCCTAGGAGCCCGTCCGAGTAACGATTTTTCGGATTGAGGTCGGGGTTGAGATCAAGGCGAGCCCGCCCGCGTCATGCTCAGCGCCCGGCCTTGGCCAGCTTGAGGAGGTTGTGGGCGGTGCAGATCATCGCCCATTCGCCCCGGACCTGATCGAGCCCGCGGAGCAGGAACTGGCGGAAGCCCAGGGCCTGCTTGATCTGCCCGAATACCGGCTCGACGACCTGCTTCCTGAGGCGGTAGCGGCTCCGGCGGCCAGCCCGCTTCAGCCGCGCGGCCATCGCACGCATCAGGGGCGTCTTCGTCAGCTTACGACGCCCGGCCGCATCCGCCTCGCCGTGACGCGCCCGCCCCGGAGCGAGATAGGCGGTGATCCGCCGCTCCTTCAGCGCGGCCAGGTTCGCCTCGTTGGCAAAGCCTGCATCGCCCGAGACCTCGCGCGGCTTGCGCCCGAGATGAGCGCGGACGTCGTCGATGAGCGGCACGAGGGCGCGAGCGTCGGCGGCGTTCGTCACGAGGCGGTGGGCTACGATGATCTGATGCGCGGCATCGACGGCGATCTGCCCGTTGTAGCCCTGCACGAACCCGTCGCGGGTCGGCAGGATCCGGCTGTCCGGGTCGGTGAAGTTGCGCTGCGCCCGGTCCGGCGGACCGCCGTCCTCACCGCGCAGGGGCCGCCCCTGCCGGCGCATGCCCGAGGATGCACCCGGCCCGCTCTCGTCCTCGGGGTCGGGCGGATCGACCGCTTCCGCTTCCAGCGCGGCCTTGGCGGCGCGGATCGTCTCCAGCCGTCGCTGCTTGTCGGCCATCCAGTCCGGCGTCTCGTCGCCCCGTCGGTTCGCGCCCTGCACCGCATCCTCGGCCGCGTCCGCCTCCCGCGCCTGCTCCAGCCAGGCGTCGACTTCGGCGGCCAGCGCCGGCTCGGCCGTCTTCATGCGTCCGTAGCTCATCGCCTTGTGGCGGGAGGCGTTGGCCTTCACCTTGGTCCCGTCCACCGCCACGTGGGCGAACTGGACCAGACCGGCCGCGCGGCACAGGCGCAGCACCTGCACGAACAGGTCCGACAGGGCCACGAGGTGGCGCTTGCGGAAGTCGGCGATGGTGCGGAAGTCCGGCCGGTTCAGCCCGGTCACCGCCATGACGTCGACCCGCTCCTCGCAGGCCCGGGCGAGCTGACGCGACGAGTACAGGCCACGGCTGTAGCCGTAGAGCAGGAGCGCCACCATCATGCCCGGGTGGTAGGGCGGGTAGCCGCGCTCCTCGACGTAGGTGTCGAGGATAGCCGAGAGGTCGAGCGCTTCCCGCACCGTGTCGCGGACGAAGTGCGCCATGTGCCCGGGCGGCACGAACTCGTGCAGCGAGGGCGGCAGCAACCAGCCCTGATCCACATCCCAGGAGCGAAACACCTTGGCCATGAGCCGAGTGAATCACCCTCTGGCCTCGCCGTCGAGAGGATTACTCGGACGGGCTCCTAGACGTCCGAGATGGGTGAGGGCGGGCGCTGAGCCTTTGCCTTGAAGCGGACATTCCGCTCCCGGCCCATGCCAGTCGTTACGATGAAGTCGGCGCTTCCCCAAAGCGATCGCCATCGTGTGCTTTGAGAACGTCGACGATGCCTCGATCGACGATGTCCCCCACGGCAGCGCGGTACTCGGAGGGCTTCCCCTGGATCAAGTCGATCCGTGCAAAAGGCATGATGATTTCCTGGGGCAAGATTGCGGTCGGCCCCCCACCGGGACCGACCGCTTTGCGCTCACGTCCGGTTGTCGATCTCCGGCACACCGCTGCTCCTGTCCGAATAGGCAGCGATAAAGGCCGGCCGAGACTGCCAGCGCTGCCAGAAGGCATCGAGATGCTCGAAGCGCTCATCGAGCGGAGTGGCGTTCACCGGGAACTTGGAGAACGCGATGGCCGTCGCCAACGTGATGTCCGAGAACGTCGGCTGATCGCCGCCCAGCAGCCACGCATGGCCGTCGGAGAGGTGCCGGTCAACCAAGCCGGCATGCGCCAGGGCCACCTTGCGGGAGTGCTCGCCCCAGGCCGGATTGCTGGTCAGTTCGAGCTTCGGGCCCAGACCCTGATGCAGGACATGGAATGCAGTGACGATGGGATAGAGGATGTGCACCCACACCCGGTTGTCCCACATCTGATCAAGGCCACGCTCGTGCGCCGTCTCGCCCATGATCTTGCGGCCTTCGAACGTGTCGTCGAGGTAGCGAGCGATGGCGGAGGTCTCGCTCAAGTAAGAGCCATCGGCGAGCGCGAGGGTCGGTGTCTCGCCCCAAGCGTTCATCTTCAGGTGCTTCCAACCCCGCTGCTCGCCGACCGGTGACATGTCGTAGACCGTCTCGTCGAAGTGATCGGCGATGCCCTTCTCGTGCATGAAAATCCGCAGGCGCTGCGGGTTCGGGAAGGCCGAGGGTGAGGTGAAGAGCTTGAGCTTGTCGGACATCGGTATCTCGCTTTCCTAAGGGTTTTGCCTGTCTGTCAGATGACAGACATCGAACTACGACCGATATCTTGTGTCGTCAACCCCTGTCTGCCATATGACAGGAGGAGGTTGAGAATGGCAGCGACGTTGAAGAGGGATGTGCGTGAGGCGATCCTCGTGGCCGCGAGGGAAGCAGCGATGGCCTATGGATACGGCGGCATCAATTTCCGCGACCTCGCTCAGGCCGTTGGCATCAAGGCCGCCAGCATCAACTACTACTTCGCCAATAAGGCCATCCTCGGCGAGGCAGTCGCGCGCCGCTATTGGGAAGACATTGCCCGCGATCTTGAAGCTATTTCAACGGATGCGCAAAGTCCGATGGAAGCGCTGCGGCAATACCCCAGCATTTTTCGTCTCTCTCTGGAGCGCAATAATCGCATGTGCCTCAGCAGCTTCATGGCGACAGAGTATGACGCGTTGCCTGAGCAGGTTCTGAAGGAGGTCCAGTCTTTTGCAGACGTCAATACGGCATGGCTACGCGAGCAGCTCGTTGCTGCAAAACTAGTCGAGGCGAAGGACGGGAATACGAGAGCCCTTGCCATCTATGCTGCTGTAGCCGGAGCTCAGATCATCGCTCGAAGCCGTTCGGATATAAATCTGTTCGACTCGTTGGTCAGGAGCTATCGAGAGACAGGACTCCTTCCGAACTGATCAAAAGCCCGCACGAAGACAAGGTCCGCTTCCATGCTTGGTCGATCGTAAGCGGTCAGGCTTAAATCCACCGATTCCAGTCGTACTCTCTGGCTCGCTGGGCCGCCTGGAAGCAGACCTTCCCAGCGTCTGCCAAGGGTCGTGAGCGAACGGTAACAACCGTGAAATTTCCGCCCCTTGCCTGCCGGCGACTTGGGCGGTGGCCACGTGAAGTCGACGCACGCCATCGCGGATGGGACGGCTCCCCCGACACGTCTTGCAATTATAGATTATGATTATAATCTATAAGCCGAAGCAGTCCCCCGAGGGGACGCATCGTGGGAGAGCGTCGTGGGCAAGACGGACATCAAGACGGCCATCGTCACCGGAGCGGCATCCGGCATCGGACTGGCAACGGCCAAGGCCCTGAAAGCGGCGGGCTACCGGGTCTACGGCACGAGCCGCAGACCCGCGCAGAGGCGGGACGGGGACGTCACGATGCTGGCCTGCGACGTGACCGACGACGCCTCCGTCGAGGCCCTGGTGCAGACGGTCCACGGCGAGACCGGGCGGATCGATCTGCTGGTCAACAATGCCGGTTTCGGCATCAGCGGCGCGGCGGAGGAATCCACGGTCGCGCAGGCGCAGGCACTCTTCGACGTCAACCTGTTCGGCGTCATCCGCACGACCCGGGCGGTGCTGCCGCTGATGCGGGCGCAGGCGGGCGGCCGCATCGTCAACATTAGCTCCATCCTGGGGCTCGTCCCGGCGCCCTACATGGCTGTCTATTCGGCCAGCAAGCACGCGCTGGAAGGCTATTCGGAATCCCTCGACCACGAGGTCCGCGGCCAGGGCATCCGCGTCGTGCTGGTCGAGCCCGCCTATACGCGCACGGCCTTCGACGCGAACCTGGTCTCCCCCGATGCCCCGTTGAGCCTCTACGATTCCGATCGCGCCGGCCGGGAGCGTTTCACGCGTGAGGTCATGGCCACGGCCGACGCGCCCGAGATCGTCGCCGAGGTCGTGGTGAAAGCCGCCACCGCGGCGGCGCCCCATCTGCGCTACACCGCCGGATCGATGGCGCGGCAGGCCAGCCTCCTGCGCCGTTTCGTGCCGGCAAAGCAGTTCGACAAGAGCTACCGCAAGCAGATGCGCCTTCCCCCGGTCTCCTGAGCCTCCGCCCTTCGGGGGACGTGGGAAACATGGTCCGCCCGTCTCTCAGCCACGATCGGGATTGACCATCGGGTCGGCCTGGAGCCTCGCCGCGGCCAGATCGATGAAGGCGCGCACCTTGGCCGGCGCGCGCCTTCCCTCCAGGGTCACGATATGGACCGGGAGCGGCACCGCGTCCGGATCGTCGAGGACCAGCCTGAGCCGGCCTTCGGCGACCGATGGCGCCACCTGATAGGACAGCAGGGGCGCGATCCCCTGGCCCGCAAGGGCGGCCGCCAGGACCGCGTCGATCGTGTTGCAGATCAACCGTGATTGCGTGGCGCCACGCGTCGGCCCTTCGGCCGGGGAATGGCGCTCGTAGGACAGTCGCGTTCCCATCAAACCGATGGTCGCGTGGCGGTGCAAATCCCCCATCGATTGCGGTGTCCCGTTCCGGTCGAGATAGTCCGGCGCGGCGCAGAGAACCCTGCGGACGGTGCCGACCCGGACCGCGACGAGCCCGGAATCGGCCAGATGACCGATGCGGATTCCCACATCGGCGCCCTCCTCGATCAGGTTGACCACCCTGTCGAGGAACAGCGCGCGCACGCTGACGGCCGGGTAACGCGCAAGAAAATCCGTAATGGCGGGCAAGACATAAAGCCGCCCGAACTGAACCGGAGCGGTGATCGTCAAGGTTCCGGAAGGTGTCGCGTAGGCGCCGGCCGCGAGTGCTTCTGCTTCTTCCATGTCAGCGAGAATGCGGCGGCAATCCTCCAGATAGCGTCCGCCCGCCTCGGTGAGCATCAGCGAGCGCGTGGTCCGCGTCAGCAGCCGGGCTCCGATCCGGTTCTCCAGGGCGGCCACCGCACGGGTCACGGCGGGTGGGCTCATGTTGAGTTGGCGCGCCGCGGCAGCGAATCCCCCGCTCTCCGCCACCCGCACGAAGACCCGCATCGCCTGCCACCGGTCCATGCCGGCTTCCTCCTCACCCGCGGATTATTCCAAAAACCGGAATAGTCGATTGCGGAGAATGCCGGTTCACGCCTTCCACGCAAGGGTCTCTGATGTGTCCGTGGCCGGCGCCCTCGTCCGGCCGTGGCGGAGATCCATCATGAAACTGTTCCACATGGCCCTGTCCGGGCATGCGCACCGGGCGCGTCTGTTCCTGTCCCTGGTGGGCGCGGATTGCGAGATCGTCGAGGTCGACCTCGCCGCCGGCGCGCACAAGACGCCGGAATTCCTCGCCCTGAACCCGTTCGGACAGGTGCCGGTGCTCGTCGACGGCGACGTGGTGGTTCCGGATTCCAACGCCATCCTGGTCTACGTGGCCAAGACACTCGGGCGCACGGATTGGCTGCCGGAGGATGCCCTCGCGGCGGCGCGGGTGCAGCGCTGGCTCTCGGTGGCGGCCGGACCCATCGCCTTCGGCCCCGCCGCCGCCCGCATGATCACCCTGTTCGACGCTCCCTTCGACGCCGGGGAGGTGATCGCCCGTGCACATCAAATCCTCGGCCGCCTCGAGGCGGAACTCACCGGTCGCGACTGGATCGCCGCCGACCATCCGACCATCGCGGATGTGGCCCTCTACAGCTACGTCGCCGCAGCCCCCGAGGGAAATGTCGATCTGGGCCCTTATTCCGAGATCCGAGCCTGGCTCGGCCGCATCGAGGCGCTGCCCGGTTTCGTGCCCTTTCCGACGACGGCGGCCGGCCTGCGCGTGGGCTGACACCACACCCTGTCACGAAACCCTTTTACTGGGAGATTCCCGTGTCATTGGTCCATCACCGCGCCTCACCCTGGCATTCGGGCGAGATCGCGATCCAGAATCATGCGGGCGTCACCGAGCGCATGGCCGAGATCGGTCCCCGCGTCATCCGCGACCGGATGATCGACCAGCATCGCGACTTCTTCCGGAACTTACCTTTCGTGGTGCTGGGGGCTGTGGACCTGGAGGGTGAGGTCTGGGCGACGATCCGGGCCGGCGAACCGGGATTTCTCGACGCGCCGGACCCCTTCCGCCTGCGCGTTCGGAGCCCCGCCGATCCCCACGATCCTGCCGAGGCTGGCTTGGCGGGCGCATCGGCGGTCGGTCTTCTCGGAATCGATCTGGCGACGCGACGCCGCAATCGCCTGAACGGGATCGTCCGGCGCGAGGAGGGCGACGAATTCGAGGTCCGGGTGCAGCAAAGCTTCGGCAATTGCCCGCAATACATCCGGGTCCGGCAGCAGCCTGAGCGTTTACTTGTTCCCGTCGCGGCTGCCCCGGAGATCGGCCGCGGCCTCGACGACCGCGCCCGGGCGCTCATCGCAGGCGCCGATACGTTCTTCGTCGCGACCTATGCGGACGGGGAGGAGGGGAACCGCCAAGTCGATGTCTCGCATCGCGGCGGCCCCAAAGGTTTCGTTCGGATCGGCGAAAACGACGTGCTGACGGTCCCGGATTATTCCGGCAACCGATTCTTCAATACACTTGGAAACATCCGCGCCAATCCTCGCGCCGGGCTCGTCTTCATCGACTTTACCAGCGGTGACCTGCTGCAGATGTCGGGTCGGGCGGAGGTGCTCCTCGATACTCCCGAGATCGCGAGTTTTCCGCGAGCCGAGCGGCTCTGGCGCTTCGCGCCCCGCACCCTCGTCCGGCGCGTGGGGGCCGTGCCGCTCCGGTTCGAGGCCGCTTCACCCCCCGGACGTGCCTGATCCCCTGGGCGGCACGGACTTCCCCCCGTGCTTCGCCTCAGCGACGGCGGACCTGGCTCTGTTTCGTGTGGAGCACCTTGCGTGCCCGCGCCTCGTGGATCGCGGCCACCTTCATCAGAAGGCGGCGTTCGACGTCCGAGGGAGCGCTCGCGGCACAGTCCCGCAGGGCGATCGCCGCTCGCACATGCATCAGCGCCCGATCCAGCATCCGGTCCTCGCTCTTCGCCTCATTCCCTTCCTGCCTAGCGCCGCTGTGCTTAAGGCATCATCAAGCCGGATGCCGGGGCGGAGCGGTCGCGCGCGCCCAAGGACGCATCCATTCTTCGTCCGTCTTCACGAAGGTCCGGCCCGGCACCGGGCAGGCCGTCCGGGCGCCGCCGATCCGCTCCGAGAGTTGACGCCGGCCGTCGGGACTGCCAACCCGGCCGCATTGCGGGCGCGGCCGCTCCCTCGGTCCGCAGGAGTACCGAATCTTCATGTCCGATCTGCTTGAGACGATCCGCAGAACCCTCGTGCCGATCCACAAGGAGGGCTACCCCTTCATCCTGATCGGCATCGTGCTGACCGTGCTGTTCGGCTATTTCGCCCAGTTCGCCGGCTGGATCTTCCTGATCCTCACGCTGTGGGTCTGCTATTTCTTCCGCGATCCCGAGCGGGTGACCCCGGTGGCGGACGGCCTGGTGGTTTCCCCGGCCGACGGCCGGGTGAACCTGATCTCCACCGTGCTGCCGCCGCCCGAACTCGACCTGCCGCAGGAGCCGATGACCCGGATCTCGGTCTTCATGAACGTGTTCGATTGCCACGTGAACCGCGTTCCCGTCACCGGCAAGATCGGCCAGATCGTCTACACGCCCGGCCTGTTCCTCAATGCGGAACTCGACAAGGCCAGCGACGACAACGAGCGCAACGGCCTCGTCATCGAGACCACGCATCGCGGCAGCCCCCTGCGCGTCGGCGTCGTGCAGATCGCCGGATTGGTGGCTCGCCGCATCGTCGGCTGGGTGCAGGCGAACGATACTTTGAACGTGGGCGAGCGCTTCGGCCTCATCCGCTTCGGCTCCCGCGTCGACGTCTACCTGCCGGTGGGGACTCGGGTGCTGGTCGGCCTCGGCCAGAAGGCGGTGGCGGGCGAGACCGTTCTCGCCGATCTCGGCGGCGGCCCCGAGCGCAGCTTCCGCCGCATCTGATCCCGCCCGGCCCCGCCCTGGCGGGGTCGCGATCCTTCGCGGACGGTGCCCTTGAGGCCCGTTCGCCCGTCTTTCTGAAAAGGCGCGTCATGGATGATCTCTTTCCGCCCTTCGAGCCGGATGCCAACGAGCCGAAGCCGCGCCGCTTCAAGGCGGTGCCTTTCCGGATGATCGCGCCCAACATGATCACCCTGATGGCGGTGTGCCTCGGGCTGACCGCGATCCGTCTGGCATTCGAGGGCAAGTTCGAGCCGGCCGTGATCGCCATCGTCGCGGCCGCCTTCCTCGACGGGATCGACGGGCGCGTCGCCCGCATGCTCAAGGGAACGTCACGTTTCGGGGCCGAGCTCGATTCCCTCGCCGACTTCGTCAATTTCGGCTGCGCGCCGGCGCTCATCCTCTACGGCTTTGCCCTGAAGGAGCTGCGCTCGCTCGGCTGGATCGTCGCCCTGATCTTCGCCATCGCCATGGCCCTGCGTCTCGCCCGCTTCAACGCGATGCTCGACGATCCCAACCGGCCCGCCTGGAAGAAGGACTTCTTCGTCGGCATGCCGGCGCCGGCCGGGGCCCTGACGGCTCTGCTGCCGCTCTATCTCCACTTCCTCGGCCTGCCGATCGAGCGTTGGGCCGCGCCGGTGGTGCTCGGCTACACGCTCTGCATCGCGCTCTTGGTGGTCTCCACCGTGCCGACCTTCTCCGGCAAGACCATGGGCAAGCGCGTTCCCCGCGAATGGGTGCTGCCGATCTTCCTCGTGGTGGTCGCGGCCTTCGGCCTCTTCATCAGCTACCCGTTCGAGGCCATGGTGGTGATGGCGGCCGGCTACCTCATCACCCTGCCGATCGGGGCGGCGCAGTATCGGCGCCGGGCGAAACACGAGGAGCGCCTCGACGCAACCGACCGTGGACAGATCGGTACGGCGCCTGTCGAAACCTGATCGCCTCGCCTAACGTCCCGGCGGGAATGCGGGCGGCGCAAGTTTTGGAGGCGACGGTGCTGGAAGAATTCAAGAAATTCGCGTTGCGCGGCAACGTCGTCGATCTGGCGGTGGGCGTGATCATCGGCGCCGCTTTCGGCTCCATTGTCACCTCCGCCGTCCAAGACGTGTTCATGCCGGTCATCGGCGCGATCACGGGCGGGCTCGACTTCTCGAACTACTACATCGCCCTCTCGTCGAGCGTGCAGAAGGGGGCGGCCTACGCGGACGCCAAGAAACAGGGCGCAGTGATCGGCTACGGCCAGTTCATCACGGTGGCGCTCAACTTCATGATCGTCGCCTTCGTGCTATTTCTCGTCATCCGGGCGATGAACAAGCTCCAGTCCCAGGAGGAGGCGAAGCCTGTTCCCGAAACCCCGGCGGACGTGAAGCTGCTGGGCGAGATCCGCGATATCCTCGCGGCCAGACCCAAGGTCTGAGATCAGATCGTCGTCGCGGGCGGTACCTTCAGGTCGTCGAGGAGGCCATCCAGGGCCTGCTCCACCGCCCCGGTGCCTTCCTCATGGGTCTTCAGACGGATCTCGAGACGGCGCAATTGCGGCTCGAACTCTTCCGGCACAGCCGGATCGCCGAGGAATTTCGGCGCATCGTCCTGCGTGGTGAAGACGGAGCGCAGCTGCTGGCCGAGATGATCCCGCACCGGCTCGGGCAAGGCCGGATCGACATCCGCGCCGCCGGCCTGACCGGGGGGCGATTTATCAATGCGGAAGAACGGATCGTTCGCCATATCGGGTCTCTCCTCAATCAAGAGCAATAACCAGCCGGGGCGGAGAGTGTTGCGTGCCCCGACTCACAAATGTTGATGGTACCCGATTCAGCGCCGGTATTTCTGGTATTCCTCGTGCGAACCCCGACGATCTTCCGATCCACGAAAAAGCCCCCGGTGCCGTGGCACCGGGGGCTCTTGCCGAATGGTCAGCTGCGATCGACGATGATTAGTCGATGACTTCGACGATGCGGCGGCTGCGATCCACCAGGACCGGACGGTCGTTGACGATGGTGTAGCGCGCGCCGCGGGCATTGTACTCGGACGGCACGTCGTAATAGGTCACGCCGGTGCCGGGCAGGGTCGCGCCGACGCGGACGTCGCCGTCGTAATTGTAGGAGCTGTGACGCTCGCGGGTGACGTACTGGCGGAAGCGGGGACGGTCGTCGACACCGAGGATGCCACCGACGGTTCCGGTCGCAGCGCCGACGGCACCACCGACGATGGCACCTACGGGACCAGCTGCATCGGCACCTTCCTGGGCGCCACGCTCAGCGCCGCGCACGAGGCCCTGGGCCTGGGCGGCGAGGGGGAGGGACAGAGCGATCGCCGAAGCGGCGAGAAGGGTCTTGATGTTCATGATCGAGATCTCCGTATCCGATGACCCGCGAACGGTGACGCTCAGCGGGGTTCGGGGCAGTAACGCCCCATCTCGGAAAAGGGATGCCTCGAAAATCGATTTTGCCGGAATGTCCCGATCATGCCCCCGATGGGAGAACGATATTCCCCGTCCGCAAGGCGTCGCGGAACGGGTAGCTCGGTGAGCATGGTGGGGAGCCGATCCCGACCGCCCACCGGGCGGCGTCAGGCGTCCTTCGGCATGGCCGACTGGATCAGCCGGTCCGAGCTGAGGTCTTCTTCGTCGTAGCCGAGCAATTCGGCGAGCCGCCCGCGGGCACGGCTGACGCGGCTTTTCACCGTGCCGACCTTGCAGCCCATGATCGTGGCGGCCTCTTCGTAGGACACACCCTCGGCGCCCACGAGGACGAGGGCCTCGCGCTGATCGGGCGGAAGCTTGGCGAGCGCCGTCTGCAGATCCTCGACATCGAGGCGGTCGCCCTGGTGCGGTGCCGTCGCGAGACGCGCCGCGTAGGAGCCGTCCTGGTCTTCCACCTCGCGCACGCGCTTGCGGTGGTCCGAGTAGAAGATGTTGCGCAGGATCGTGAAGAGCCAGGCATTCAGGTTCGTGCCCGGCTGGAACCGTGCGCGATGCTGCCAGCCCTTGAGCAGGGTGTCCTGCACGAGATCGTCCGACCGGGCGGGGTTGCTGGTGAGCGAGAGCGCGAAGGCTCGCAGCGACGGCACCGCCGCGAGCAGACCGTTGCGGAACTCGGGTTCCACCTGCTCGCCACGGGCCTTCAGGGCGGCTTCCAGCTTCTCGATGAGTTCGGCGAAGCGCGTTGCCGGCTCGTCCGCGCCAAGGCGGTCGTAGACGGTGCGGAGCTGGTCGCCGAGATGTGAGCGGATGGTCGCGGTCAGGCCCGGCCGCCCATCGTCGTTCGTGTCGCTCAGGAGGTCGTCGCTGGTTTCAAGGACGTCGCGTGTCATGGCTCGTCGTATTCTGGTCGTTGGGCAGGAAATCGTCCGGTTCGGGCCGGCCGTATCGGATCGGTCCGCCTGACATCGACGGCGAGGCCGTAGCGTGTCTCGGGTTGTAGCGCATCATACCCGGTCACGCACCCCGCCAAGCCACGCAAATGGCGACCTGCGCCGTTCGCGTCCACATGCGGCGGATGGCATCGGCGGCGGCGACATCTTCCCGATATCGAGGAAGGAGGGCCGCCTCTGCTTGCGCCCCATATCCGGCCATTGTCTCACCTGTCTCTCTGCCATCGCGAAAGGAATCGTCCATGCATCGTCGCGCCTTCACGGCGAGTCTCACGGCGGCCGTCCTGGCCGGGCCGGGCGATGCGGTTCGCGCGTCGGCTCGTAGCAGGCCACCCGTCAGCATTGCGATGCTGATGTTTCCCGGCATGACGGCTCTCGACCTCGTCGGGCCGCAGGCGATCCTGGCGGGTCTGGCCGGCGGCCGGCTCCACCTCGTGGCTCGCCAGACAGGCCCGATCCCCAGCGATACGGGTCTGACAATGGTGGCCGATACGTCCTTCGAGACCTGTCCGGGCGAGATCGACGTACTCTTCGTGCCCGGCGGCGACGCGACCCCCGGCCAGATGCGCGAGGAGGCGACCCTCGCCTTCCTGCGCGACCGGGCGGCACGAGCGTCCTGGGTCACCAGCGTCTGCACCGGTTCGCTCATCCTCGGCGCGGCGGGACTGCTCCACGGCTACCGCGCCACCTCGCACTGGTGCGTGCGCGAGACCGTGCTGCCGCGCCTCGGCGCCATTCCGGTGAACCGGCGCGTGGTGGTCGATCGCAACCGGATCACGGCGGCGGGCATTTCCGCCGGCCTCGACTTCGCTCTCGTCCTGGCCGCCCTTCTGCACGGCGACGATGCTGCGAGGACGAGCCAGCTTGTCGCCGAATATGCGCCGGAACCGCCCTTCTCCGCCGGCACGCCCGAGACTGCCGGGCCGGATATCGCCGCTGGCGCCGGAGCGATTCTCAAGGATCTGGTGGATGGGTCTCTCGCGGCGGCAGCGAGCTACGCGCCGCGATGAGGTCCGGGGCTCAGGGCCTCCGGCCGCACATGGTCTCCCTCCCCCGCGACGGCGCATCATTTTGCCGGAACTCCGTTGAATGGCCAAGGTTTAGCCCCTGGCGAGAAAGCTGCATGGTCGCGATGCGCTGGCCGCCGGACTTCCTCGCTCCAACCATGAAGGGCATCGATCCATGGCATCAGGCCTCGCTGGCGATCTCACCCGGACGAAATCCCTCGAGCGACTGAATGCCGATGCCGAAGGGGGAGAGCACAAGCTCGAGCGCACCCTCGGCCCCTGGAGCCTCGTCGCCCTCGGCATCGGCGCGGTGATCGGAGCCGGCCTGTTCTCCCTCACCGGCATCGCGGCGGCCGAGCATGCCGGTCCCGCCGTCGTGATCTCCTTCGCCATCGCGTCGATCGCCTGCGCCTTCGCCGGGATGTGCTACAGCGAGCTCGCGGGCATGATCCCCGTGGCGGGTTCGGCCTATACCTACGCCTATGCCACGATGGGCGAGTTCGTGGCCTGGATCATCGGCTGGGACCTCGTGCTCGAATACGCTGTCGGCGCGGCCACCGTTTCGGTGAGCTGGTCGAGCTACGTCACCCGGTTCCTGCGGGACACCCTCGGCATCAACTTGCCGCCCAGCCTCGTCAATTCCCCCTTCGAGACCTACACGGTCGACGGGGTGACGGCGCATGGCATCGTCAACCTGCCGGCGATCCTCATCATCGTCGCCGTCTCGGCCCTGCTGATGATCGGCATCCGCGAATCCGCCCGGGTCAACGCCGTCGTCGTGGCGATCAAGCTCGCGGTGGTGGCGGTCGTGGTGGGCGTCGGCCTGTTCTACATCAAGGCGCAGAACTACGTGCCGTTCATCCCCGAGAATACCGGGACCTTCGGCGAGTACGGTTGGAGCGGCATCATGCGCGGCGCCGGCGTGGTGTTCTTTGCCTATATCGGGTTCGACGCGGTCTCGACGGCGGCGCAGGAGGCCAAGAACCCCCAGCGCAACATGATGATCGGCATCCTCGGCTCGCTGGCCATCTGCACGGTGATCTACATCGCCTTCGCCGGTGTGCTGACCGGCCTCGTGCATTACGACGCCATGAAGGGCGATGCTGCGCCTGTGAACACGGCGATCGCCCAGACACCGTTCCCGTGGCTGAAAAGCCTCGTGACGCTCGGCGTCATCGCCGGCTTCTCCACCGTGATCCTGGTCCTGCTGCTCGGCCAGAGCCGGGTGTTCTATTCCATGAGCCAGGACCGGCTGTTGCCGGGCTTCTTCTCCAAGATTCATCCGACCTGGAAGACGCCCTATCGCTCGAACCTGTTCTTCATGGTGTTCACGAGTGCTCTGGGCGGCTTCCTGCCGATCAGCCAGCTCGGCCACATGACCAGCATCGGCACCCTGCTCGCCTTCATCCTGGTCTGTGCGGGAGTCATCATCCTGCGCCGGACCCAGCCCGATGCGCGACGGGACTACCGGACGCCGCTGGTGCCGCTGGTGCCGATCCTCGGCATCGTCAGCTGCCTCGCCATGATGGTGTCCCTCGACGGCCAGACCTGGCTGCGACTGATTGCCTGGCTCGCGGTAGGACTTGTGATCTACTTCGCCTGGAGCCGACGCAACAGCCGTCTCGGCCGGGAGAAGGCGGCCTGACCGTAGTAGTCTCGGCTGTCCCCGGGGAACGGGATCCGGTGCTCGGGAGGGCGGCCTGATCCGTCAGGCTGTCTTGATCAGCGACAAGAGAGGGCTTTTGGAATCCTTCTCCACCATCACCTCGCCCACATGGACGATCTGCCGCTCGCGCGCGACGAACGCCGTCGGCATTTCGGACTGCATCTCGGCTTCCACGGCACGCAGCATGGCGTCGCTATGGGCGGGATGGAGATGGATGATCGCGAGCGCCTTGGCACCGGCGGCCTTCGCCAGTTCGACGCCCTTCTGCCATGTGGAATGACCCCAGCCGCAGCAGCGCGGATATTCCGACTCGGTGAACATGCCGTCGTAGACGAGGAGGTCCGAGCCTTCCACGAACCGGCGCAGGGACTCGTCCGGCCACGGGTCGGAATGCTCGATGTCGCTGATGATGCAGAGGCGTTTTCCGCCATGGTCGAAGCGGTACCCCACCGATCCTTGCGGGTGGTTGAGGAGGATCGTGTCCACACGCGACCCATCGGGGAAATCGAGCGCCTCGCCGGCCTTGAAACCGTGATGGGCGAGGGTGCAGGGAAGGATGTCCAAGGTCACCGGGAAGAGTGGCGGCGAGAACAGGCGGTCCAGGGTCTCCTTCGCGCTCGCTCCGTCGAGATTGCCGCAATAGGTGTTGATCGTCCGTTCCGGGTTGAAGATGACCGGCTTGAAGAACGGCAGACCCGCCGTGTGGTCGAGATGCAGATGGCTCAACAGGAGGTCGATCTCTTTCGGCATCTCCTCGCGGTGATGCAGCCCGCAGGCATTCAGGCCCGAGCCGGCATCGACGATGAACAGGCGCGAGCCGCAGCGGATCTCCAGGCACGGGGTGTTGCCGCCGAACTCGACATAATCCGGCCCGCTAACGGGCGTGGAACCGCGGACGCCCCAGAAGCGTAGGGAGAGGCCGTCTTCGGTCGAGGGCGTGTGCGTCATACTCATGGTTCGACTACCGATTGCCCGATCCGCCTGAGACCCGGTGCCTTTCGGCGCACCGATGCGATCCATTCTTCGCGAGAACGGTCACAAACAGGTTGCCAGGATCGAAGTGGGGTTGACCATGAGGTAGTCAGCCCCCTCCGACATCGATGTGCGGCCACGCACACAGCTTGGAGACGCTCGTCCTCGGCAAAACCGCGCTCACCGGCCAGCTTTCAATCGGAGCGAGCCCAATATTCGCCTGCGTGAAATGGCCGACGCTCCGGGCGGCGGTTGTTTCGGGCAGAGCCAATGTGGCGTTGACGAGACGGCGAAGCCGGCCCTCGTGACGAGTTCGTGCCCGATCCTGACGACAGCATCTCCGTCGCGATTCCAGAGAAAATCGGGAAATGTCTTTGCCGGAGCCTTCTCGGCTCGGCCCATCGACCTTTGCACTCTTCGGTCTCCGACACTTGGACTTCCCGATCCTGATCGGCACGTGCTTTACCGAGGTCTATCGTCCGGGAAACGATGAGGGCCGAGGCTGCGCATGGATTCCGGCCTATGGGGGAAGGACCGGCTGACGGCATGGGCCGTCACGGCCATCGCTGGTGCTGGATGCGGATACAAGGAACCGGACGTGGAGCAGCTTGGCGCTCTCCCGTGCTACCGCTGATGGGCGGTGATGGCTCACGAATTCGAATATTTCTAAATCAAGACTGCGGAATATTTCCGCTGCTCGCGTTTTATAGTCTTTCCAATATTCCAGCTTACTCTTGATTGATTGGGGTGATTGCCTCTTTATGTCGGTTATCGGGGCAATGCGTGATGAGAAGGCCCTCCAAAATGGAACGGATGCTGGAACTGGTCCGCGGCTATGCACGGCTGGCGTGGTGGGATGGCTGTGCCGTCGACATGCGCCTTCACCGCCTTGCCGACTTCATCGATTTCCTGGCTGCCGCGAGGGAGCCGGTGCTTAGGCACGAGCCGATTCCGATTGTAAAAGGAGAGATTGCGTGAGCGCCTTCCGATCGACCCGGCCATGTATCGAGCCGCCCAAAGAGGGAAGCGAACTGGACGAGGCCTTGCGCCGCGCCTTCTGGACCAGCCTGAACCGACATCCCCTTCCGGCGCTCCAGGCGCTGGCCACGGCGGCACGGACCATCGGGACCCTGTATCGACAGATTGCCCAGGCACATGAAGGCCCCGGCGGCTGTGGTTGCGGTTGGGAGCCCGATCCGGACAGCGATCTCATCGTGCTCGAAGCCAATCTGGCCGCTTCCCTGCTGAAGCCGCCCGAACCAGACCTCGCCCACATGGTGACGCTCGGACGAGCGTGACGTCCCATCGGGGTCACTGGCGCGCCGGGGCGTCGATCCACCGTCCCACCTATCGAGACGCAACATCGCGGAAGGGATTGGTTAACCCACCAGCCCGCATGATTGGGGCGATCCTGCAGGGTGGAGGTGGGAATGGACGTGATCTACCGCGGTCTCGAAACGTCGCTCCTCGGCCTCACCCTGGTCCTTGGCATCGCGGCCTTGGCCCTTCCTTCGCTGGCGCCCCGGATACTCGGCGCTCCGGAACTCGCCGTGACCCTGCCCTTGCTCAGTGTCACCGCCGCACATTGAGGGTTTCGCGCCGGATTTGCGACCCGGCAGTCGATGTTTGAGGTGATCGCCTCAGGCGACGATCATGGCGCTGGCTGTGCGGTTCGACACAATCGACCCATGCTGACGACTTTCACAGTGCGTTGCGTCATCGCACTGCAACTGTTTCGCCCTCACGCGACTTTATAGACCAAGCGCTGCGGTGAGCGCACTGGCTTGGGTCTTTAAGGCGCTCCGGACAACGGCGCGCGGGCAAGGTTGCGATGGCGAAACGATTCGGTCTTTCCGCTGCGTTGGGCGTTGCGCTCATCGTCGGCGCCACCTCTATCCCGGCCTCCGCGATGCCGGGAACCGAGGGAGCCTCGTCCACGAGTGTTCAGCGGGACGCGGAAGTCGGCAAAGTCGCATTGACGGTAGAGGCCGAGGACGATGCCCTGGCCTGCACGAAATCGCGCAAGCGGTTGTTCGTCGATGGCGAGGGCTGGATCGTTCGCCGGGTCACCACCTGCCGCTGAGGTGATCGCCGCTGCAGTCGTGCGGGACCGGTTCATGCATGGGGTCTCGTCCGTTTCGTTCATTCCGGCTATCCGACCACCGTATGGCTCGTTCGTCAGTCGAGCCATCGTTCCCGGCTCAGGCCTACGCGCTACGAGGTTCGCATGTTGGCGATGAGGAGATGGTCAGCGCATTCAGCAATGCTGGTGCTCACCCTCCTCATTGTGCCCGTTGCCCATGCGCAGAGAGCGGTGACTTCCGGCTACGGTCATTCTGATCTCCGGTTCGATGATCGCTACGCCGGACCGTATCCGGCTGCGGCGTATGGTGTCGCTCCGCTGGTACGGTTCCCGCGTCCGACCGAACTCGTTCCGAGCGCTTGGGGCTATGGAACTTACGGCATTCCCACCGCGACCGGCATCCGTCCCGCCTCAGTAGGGACACCCGTTGTATACGTGATCGACACGCCCGCCCGCCGGGTCATGCGCCAGACCCGCAATCCCGGGCCGCGCATTGTGTCGCGTAAGGCGCGAAAGCCGGATCCTGCATCTCTTGCCATACACCATCAGGCCGGCGCGGAGGTCGTGACCCTGCGCATGGAGCGCACCAGCTCGCGCTGAAGACAGAGCCTTGTCAGTATTGCGCGCGCAGGACCGCTTCGGAGACGAGCTTGATCGGCTTTCCCCTGCCCATCATGATCGCCGCCCGCGACTGTTCCGGGTCGGCCTCGAACCGCGTCCGCAACCAGGCGACGAGGAACTTCAGGTATTCTGAACCGATGAGCTTCGCCGTTCCCGGATGACGCCACCAGCGGTCGGCGTCGAAACCTTCCGCGATCACCGGATGGGGGAGGACGCGGTCCTTGCCCATCAATGCGTGGTCGAGCTCCACCAGAGTTCGGGGCATATGATAATTCGACGTCACCACGGCCACGGTGTTGAACCGGTGCTGGCGCATCCAGCGACGGGTCTCGATGGCGTTGCCGATCGTGTTGCGGGCCCGATAATCGAGATCGACGCAGCACTCGATCCAGTGGCGCTGGCTCGGATTGAGCCGGGCGATCTCGTCGCGGCTGGTCCGCTCGTTCACGCCGGTGATGAGAAGACGTCGGCCATAGCCACCGGCCAGAAGGTCGATCGCGTCGCCGATGCGCTGGGCACCCCCGGTCAGGGCCACGATCCCGTCCGCACGGCCGTCGAGAGTGCGCTCGTCACGGGCGATCGATTCCGCGAACACCAGGAAGCCGGCGACCAGGGCCAGGGTAGCGACGGCACCGAGTCCGAGAGCGATTTGACCGAGACGGCGGAGGGTTGAAGACATCACCATGGCGATCCGCGCGGGAGGCACCGACGATTCCGCCCGACCCCGTGGCCAGACCCAACCGAACGCCTCTGGAGGGCGAGTGGTGCCGTGTCCTGACATCCGCGTGGCCATTCTCCAAAGGTAGCGCGGAATGCGTCATCCGCGAGGCGACATTTCCGCCCCGATGGGTTTACGAATGGTTAACGCGGATCCGGCGCGGATGTCTGTAGTCCTATGATGTCATACGGAACCGCTGATCTGGCGGGTCCGGCGACCGGAAAACCGGCTTCAGCGCAGGAAACGCCGGACGGTCAGCCGCGAGACGATGCCGGTGACCACCGATGCGATGACGCCGATGAGCAGGACAGCGGCATAGCCGCGCCAACCGATATGGAACGCACCGAATAAGGCCTCGATCTCGTCCCCGGCGGGTCCCGAACGCCAGACCTGGGCGAGCAGTCCGGCGAGCGCGAACACGGCCAGAGCCAAGCACGAGCCAATGATCCCGCCACGCAGGCCGAGGCGGAAGAACCGACGCTGGAACGCGCGGGCGATGAAGTCGTCGTTCGCGCCGACGAAATGCAGCACCTCCACGACCTCACGATTGCCGGCCATGGCTCCTCGTGTGGCGAACACGACGGCGAGGCCGGTGGCGATCAGGACGAGGGTCACGATACCGACTCCGACGCCGACGAAGGTATTGGCCATGGTCGAGAGCCGCTGAAGCCACAGGGCATGGTCGTCGAGGCTCGCGACCCCCGGCATCGCCTCGCTGAGCGACCCCCGCAATCCCTTCAAATCCGGGGGAGGGGATTCCGCGAGCTTCAGGGTGACGAGACGCGGTACCGGAAGGTCCGAGAGGTCGAGGCCGCTCCCGAGCCAGGGTTCGAGCAGGCGCTCCGCCTCCGTCTTCGAGAAGATCCGCGTGCTGGCGATGCCGGGCGTGGCCTTGGCCAGCGACTCGGCCCTCGCCACATCGGCATCGATGTCACGGCCGACGCTGGGCCTCACCTGGATCGTCACTTCCTGCGCGACGCTGCCCTGCCACTGGTTGGCACTGGACGCGACGATCTCGGCCGCCCCGGCGCACAGGGCGGCCAGGAAGGTCAGGATCGCGATCACCGCGGCGAGCGCCCGGCTCGCCGCCGAATCGGTGGGGACAAGGGGCGCGTTGCGTCGCAGGGTCGCCGGCAGGCCGGCCTCCTGGTCGGGTGTGACGGGCATCGCGGGACGCGGGTCTAGGCTAGCCTCGCCCATCAGCGTTCGATCTGAAGCCGGCCCTGGCCCAGAACGAGCCGGGGGGCGTCGACGAGGTCCATCAAGGCGAAATCGTGGGTCGCGATCAGGACCGAGGTGCCAAGGCGGTTGAGTTCGATGAACAGCCGCAACAGACGGCGGCCGAGGCCGGGATCGACATTGCCGGTGGGTTCGTCGGCAAGGAGCAGGTCGGGCCGGGCGATCAGCGCGCGGGCGATCGCCGCGCGCTGTTTCTCGCCGCCCGACAGAAGCGGCGGCAGCACATGCATGCGCTCGCCGAGGCCGACCCAGCGCAGGAGTTCCACCACCTCGGCGCGGTAACTCGTTTCCGCCCGACCCTGGACGCGCAGGGGGAGGGCGACGTTCTCGTAGGTGGTCAGGTGGTCGAGCAGGCGGAAATCCTGAAACACGATGCCCATCCGCCGGCGCAGGCCGGTGAGCGCCTCGTTGGAAATATCGCTGACCTCTTCCCCGAACACCGAGACCAATCCGCGCGTCGGCCGCACCGAAAGCAGGATCAGGCGCAGCAGGGTGGTCTTTCCCGCGCCCGAAGGGCCGGTGAGGAACTGGAACGAGCGCGGGGCGATCTGGAAGCTCACGTCGCTCAGCACTTCCGGCCCGAGGCCGTAGCGCATGCCGACATTCTCGAACTGAACCACGGGCTCCTCGACGCCCGACAGGAGGCTGTCACGGCTCACGCTAGGGTCCCGGATCCGTCGATGCGCGATTCTGCTGACAAGCCTGCCCTCCCATATCCGCCGCTTCACGGAGGATTAACCGCTTCCGGCGATGACGGTGTGAGTCTTTTTCACCGAGCCGGCAACTGCCGATCGAGATATTCGAGGCGACGATTCGCCATGCTGATCGTATGCCCCTCCTGCGCAAGCGAATACGACATCGCCACCGACAGGGTCGGCGTCGAGGGTCGCTCCGTGCGCTGCGCCGCCTGTCGCGAGACCTGGTTCATCTCACCCGACGAGGTCGCCGCCGCTCTTGCCGAGGAGATGGCCGAGATTCAGGCGGCGATGGGCTCTGTGGAGGGGCGCGGCGAAGCGCAGGCCGATCTCGATGCATGGGAAGCGGCTTTGGCCGAGGAGGCCCAGTCCGCGACGGTGGAGCCGGTGTCCGAAGATAAGCCGGTTCGCAAGGCCAGGGGGCGGACGCCGCCAAAGAAGCGCTGGAGCGCCCCGTCGCCGGCCGCCGCCTTCGGGCTCGCCCTGCTGGCCGGCATTCCCCTGGCGCTCCTCGCACGCAGCACCGTGGTGCGGGCCATGCCCCAGAGCGCCTCGCTCTATGCCCGGATCGGTATGCCGGTGAACCTTCGCGGCATCGAGATCCGCGATCTCGCGGCCTACCAGACCCAGGGCGAGGGGGCGGCGTCCCAACTCGTCATAGAAGGCGACGTGGTCGGTGTGGCGGGCACCACCGTCCCGGTACCGCCGATCGAAATCCAGGTGCGCGACGCGCAGGACCAGACCATCTACCGCTGGACCGTGACGCCGCCGCGTTCCAGCCTCGAGGACCGCGAGACGGCCCGGTTCAGGGCGAGCCTGTCGTCTCCTCCGGCACAGGGGCGTACGATCAAGGTCGGGTTCGCGCCGGAACGTGGAGCGCCGGAAGCGGATGTCGCTCACTGACCCCTGACATTGCCGCTGGTTGAGGGCAAAAACCGATGCCAGCCGGCTCTGCTCGTGGTAGGGAGAATGTATGACCAGCCCGACCCGACGCGTCCGCGTCCTCTTCGACGAAGCCGCCATCGCGAACCGCAACGAGGAGCTAGCCGCAGCCATCGTCGCGGCCAAGCCCGAGAACCTCCTTGTCGTGGCGGTTCTCAAAGGCAGCTTCATGTTCGCCGCCGACCTGCTGCGGGCCTTACACCGCTCGGGCCTGTCGCCACAGGTCGAGTTCGTGCACCTGTCGAGCTACCGTAGCGGGACGGTATCCTCGGGGCAGGTCGCGATCCTGCGGGACGTGGAGAGCGAGGTTCGCGGACGCGACGTGCTGCTCGTGGACGATATCCTGGAATCGGGACGCACCGTCGTCTTTGCCAAGGATCTGCTCATGGCGCGTGGGGCCAAGCGGGTGCTGACCGCCGTTCTGCTGGAGAAGCCGGGCAAGCGGGCCGTGACCATCGATGCCGATTTTGTCGGCTTCACCTGCCCCGATGTGTTCGTGGTGGGCTACGGCATGGATGTCGCGCACGAATATCGGCAACTTCCCTTCGTCGGTCTCGTGGACCA
This sequence comes from Methylobacterium sp. CM6241, assembly GCF_054817845.1. Taxonomy (NCBI): domain Bacteria; kingdom Pseudomonadati; phylum Pseudomonadota; class Alphaproteobacteria; order Hyphomicrobiales; family Methylobacteriaceae; genus Methylobacterium; species Methylobacterium sp. CM6241. Next base: position 428,075 of record NZ_CM139246.1, on the reverse strand, counting down.
TGTGAGCAGCGAGCCGGATCTCTTCGGCGGAACCTGAGCCCCCCTCTTCAGGGAGGCGAGGCACGCGATGAATCGGGTTCGCGAGGGTTCACCCGTGGGTTTATGGCGACAATTGCGCGCGGCCACATATTGCGCAACATTTACGTATTATTTGATGCAAAGCAGCCCTTGACATAGGGGCTGAGTAGAAGCGCAGTCTGGGCGGTCCAGCAGAGACAAAGAGTTGATGGCGCGAATTCTCCTTGTTGATGACGAAGAGCCGGTACGTGGTTTCCTGAAGCGGGGCCTGGAAATTGACGGTCATTCCGTCGTGACGGCGTCGGATGGCAGTGACGGACTGGATCGGCTGACGGAGGCGGACGGGGCGTTCGATTTGATGCTCACCGATATCCGCATGCCGCTCATGGACGGCATCGCCCTCGCCCTCGCGGCAAAGCGCGATTTTCCCAACTTGACCATCCTCCTGATGACGGGGTTCGCCGACCAGCGCGAGCGTGCCCGCGGTCTCGACGCCATCGTCACCGACGTGCTGACGAAGCCGTTCTCGCTGGCGGACCTGCGTTCCACCGTGAGGCGCGCGCTCGCCGCCTGAAGACGCGTCATCCTTGAAAATTTGATTGAAGCTTGGCCGCCGGTCGTTGCGTTGCCGGAGGGAGCAGTACCTCTCTCTCCCCGCCACGAGTGCCCCATGATGTCATCGACGACCACCCGCGCCGCCCTGGCCGCGGTGCTTCTCTCCGGCACGATCGTCGCGGGCTCCGCATGGGCCGAAGCCCAGACCGGTTCGGCACCCGCCGGCGCCCTCGCCAAGGTCGCCAGCTTCGAGCACCAAGTGACCGGCGTTACCGTGACGAAGGACGGACGCGTCTTCGTCAATTTCCCCCGTTGGACGGAGGACAGCGCCGTCTCCGTTGCCGAGGTAAAGGACGGTCGGATCACGCCCTTTCCCGATGCCGAGTGGAACGCCTGGCGCAACGCGCGCAAGGACGAGGTTTCGGCGGGCGACCATTGGGTCTGTGTCCAGAGTGTCGTGGCGAGCCCCGACGGCAATCTCTGGGTTCTCGATCCGGCCGCTCCCGCCATGGCCGCATTGGTGAAGAACGGGCCGAAGCTCGTGGAGATCGACCTCAAGACGAACAAGCCCGCTCGCATCATCGCCTTCGACGAGGCGGTGGCCCCGCAGGGCTCCTACCTCAACGACGTCCGCTTCTCGCCGGATGGGAAGACCGCCTACATCACCGATTCGGGTGCGAGCGGTGCCCTCGTCGTGGTCGATCTCGCCAGCGGCAAGGCCCGTCGCCTCCTCGACGGCGATCCGACGACCCAACCCGACAAGAGCGTCACGGTGACCTATGAGGGCAAGCCGCTGCGGCGACCCGATGGGCGCGGCGTGGAATTCGCCGCCGATGGTATCGCCCTCTCGCCCGATGGCGGCACCCTCTACTGGCAGGCGATCAAGGGGCGAAGCCTCTACAGCCTGCCGACATCCGCGCTCACCGGATGGCTGACTTCGTCGCTCGTGCCGGAGGCGCTCAGCGACCGGAGCCTGTCGGCCAAGGTCGAGACGGTGGGCGATAACGGTCCCGCTGACGGCCTCATCATCTCGCGCAAGGATGGGCGGATGTACGTCACCTCGCCCCAGGACGATTCGATCAAAGTTCGGGACCTATCCGCCAAGGGCTCCGCCCTCACGATTCTGATTCAGGACAAGCGCCTGCGCTGGCCCGATACTTTCGCCGAGGGACCGGACGGGACCCTCTACGTGACGACCTCTCGTATCCAGGATTCGGCCTTCTACAAGGCCGACGCCCCGGCGGCTCTGCCGACCGACCTGTGGAGCATCAAACCGACGAGCGACGCCGCCGGCTCGACGACGAGCCCATCGTCTCGCTGAGACCGCAGCCCTGGCCTGTCGACGAGACCGGCCGGGGCCTCGCCGCTGCCCTCCGTTGCGAGCTTTTCCATGCGCCGACGCGATATCCTCTGCGGCCTCGCCGCATCTTCCCTCTGGAGCCCGCCGGCCTCGGCGGCCCCGATCCTTCGTTCGGACGATCCCCGGTTCGCCGAACTGGTCGATCCCTCCGCCCGGCCGGTGACCCTCTACCGCGAGGGTCGGTGGTGCGAAGGCGTGTGCTGGGCGCCGCACCTTGGGGGGCTCATCGTCAGTGACGTGCGATCGAACCGCATGCTGGTGATCGGCGAGGATGGCGGAGTGATGCCGTTCCGCGATCCGTCCAACAATGCCAATGGAAACGTCCTCGATGGCCAGGGACGTCTCGTCACCTGCGAGCACCGCACCCGTCGCGTCGTTCGCCGCGAATCCGATGGATCGATGAAGGTATTGGCCGACATGTATGGCGGCCAGCCATTGAATTCCCCCAACGACGCGGCGCTCGCGCCGGACGGTGCGATCTGGTTCACCGACCCCGTCTTCGGCATCACCGTGCCGGATGAAGGCATTCAGACCACGCCTTCCCAGTCCGCGAGGCGGGTCTACCGGATCGATCCGGCCGGTGAGATCCTGGCCATGACCGACGCGGTCGGCCAACCGAACGGCATCGCCTTTTCGCCGGATGGGCGAACGCTCTACGTCACCGAGACCAGTGCCGCCCTCGACAATGCGGAAGGGGCCCGCGCTATCCTCGCCTTTCCGGTGGAAGAGAGGCGCCTCGGTGATCCACGCGTCGTCGCCTCGCTCGAGACGGGCGCTCCGGACGGGCTCGCCATCGACGAAGCTGGGCGGATCTACGCGGCCTGTGACGACGGCGTGCGCGTCTACCTCCCCGACGGGACGTTGATCGGCCGGATCGCCACCGCGACGCCGGCCTCCAATGTCGAGTTCGGCGGGCAGGACGGGAATCGCCTCTTCATTTCGGCGGGCTCCGTGGTGGCGGCCATCGATCTCAAGGTCCGGGGCGCGGTGAAAGCCCGCTGACCGCATTCAAATCCTTCAGGATTGCAGCATCCATGACCTTCGCTCGACGTGACATGCTGGCTGCCGGCCTCGCCGGATTTGCCGCACTGACCAGCCAGGCCTCCGCTGAGCAAAAGGGTGTGTCCCAAGCGGAATCCGGCACGGGGGTCGCCAGCGATCAGGGCGTTCCCGGGCTCGAACTCGCCATGGTGGCGAATGCGCCCTCGAACCCCACCGGCATCACCCTGTCGCGAAGCGGCCGCGTCTTCGTGATGATGCCGCGCTTCAACGCCAAGGTCCCTTTCACCCTCGGCGAGGTCATGCCGGACGGGAGCGTGACGCCCTATCCCGACGAGGCCACCAATCAGCCCGACCCGAAGGCCTCTCAGCACCGGCTCCTTCACGTGCCCAATGGTGTGATGGACCGCGACGACAGGCTCTGGGTGCTCGATGCCGGATTGCCGGATGGGTCGGGCCCGCCCATGCCGGGAGGTGCCAAGCTCGTTCGGTTCGATCTGACCACCAACCGGATCGCCCAGGTGGTCCCGCTGGAGGCCGGCGTCACGGCCACCTCCTCGCTCAACGACCTCAGGGTCGATATCCGGGACGGACGGGCGGTGGCCTTCATCACGGACCAGGGCCAGGACGGCCATGGTGCCATCCTCGCGGTCGATCTCGCGAGCGGTCGTGTCACCCGGCGACTCGCCCGGCATGCCAGCACCGAGTCCCAGAAGGGCATCGTCAAAGTAGTCGAGAATCGCCAGATCCTGCAGCGCAAGGCCGAGGGGCCGCCGCGTCCGGTCCAGGGCGGCGCGAACGGCATCGCCCTCAGCCCCGACGGCCGACGCCTCTACTACGCCCCACTGATGGGCCGGCGCCTCTATGCGGTGGAGACCGCTCTTCTCCTCGACCCGGCGGTGTCCGATGCCGAGGTCGCCGCCGCTGTGGAGGATCTCGGCGAGAAGGGCATGACCGGAGGGCTGATCGCCGATTCCAAGGACCGCGTGTATCTCGCCCTGCAGGAGCACAACGCGGTCGGCCGGCGCGAGACGGACGGCACTGTCACGATCCTCGCCACGGATCCCCGGCTCATCTGGGCCGACACGTTCTGGATCACCCCCGACCGCTGGCTCTACATCACGGCCGCGCAGGTCAATCGCAGCCCCGACTACAATAACGGGCGCGACCTCAGGCAGCCGCCCTATGCGATTTTGAGGATGCGCATCGACGCCGACCCGGCCTGATCAGCCGAGCAGATGTGTGAGCAGGGCGCGTAGTTGCGCCGGCTTGATCGGCTTGTGCATCAGCTCCGCCCCGAGCCTCGCCACGTCGGCTTCGATCGCGGCGGAATGGTCGGCGGTGGTGACGATCGCTGGCAGGTCCGCGCGGGTCACGCCCCGCAGGTAGGTGGCTACGTCGAGGCCGCAGGCGCCGTTGTCGAGGTGGTAATCCAGGATCAGCACGTCCGGTGGTGGACGTCCGGCGGAGACGTACTCTCCGACGCTGGCGAGATCGCGATGAGCACTCACATCGGCATCCCAGTTCCGCAGCAGGCGCGTCAGTGCATCTGCGGTGGCCGGATCGTTCTCCACGATGAGCACGCGCGCGCCCGTCAGCCGCGTCGCGATCGGCGTGGGGCCGGCCACCGGCTCGACCGGAGAGGTGCCGATGGGGACGGTCAGGCTCATCCGCGTTCCGTGGCCGGGCCGGGAATGCAGGGTGAGCGCGTGATCGAGGGCTGTTGCCATGCGCTGGACGATGGAGAGCCCGAGACCGAGACCGGGCTCACCCTCGTCACCCTCCTCCCTGCCGCCCCGGTAGAATTCCTCGAAGACGAGATGCCGCTCGCTCTCCTCGATGCCGCAACCGGTATCGATGATCTCGATGCGGCACGCCTGGTCCCGCCGCCGCGCGGCGATCAGCACACCTCCGCGGCTGGTGTAGCGGACGGCATTGGAGACGAGGTTCTGCAGGATGCGACGAAGCAGGATCGGGTCGCTGTCGACCCGGAGCTCCGGGCAGCGGACCGCGAGGCGCAGGCCCTTGCGCTCGGCCATCGGCATGAAGCTCGCAGCGATGCCCCCGAGCAGATCGGCGAGGGCGATCGGCCGGATACCAGGGCGGACGATTCCGGCATCGAGCTTGGAAATGTCGAGCAAAGTCTTGATCAGATCTTCGATGGTCTGCAGGCCGCGCTCCACCTGCCCGGACATCGCCAGGGCTTCCGGGCTGAGCGGCATGTCGGAGAGGGCCGAGGCCGAGAGGCGCGCGGCATTCAGCGGCTGAAGCAGATCATGGCCGGCGGCGGCGAGGAAGCGGGTCTTCGAACGGTTGGCGGTCTCGGCTTCCTCCTTCGCCGCGACGAGGGCGGCGTTGGAGCGCTCCAGGCTGTGCATCAGCCCGGTCAGCTCCTCGGTGCGCGAGCGGACCCGACCTTCGAGGATGATCGCGGTCTGGAACAGCGAATAGGCCCCGCCCTGCTGGTCCATGTTGCGTTCCACATGCGCCATGAGGGCGGCGTTGATGCGCTCGAGCTTGGCGATGCGGCGGGCGGCATCGTCAGGATGATCGGCCTTCATCGGGCGCGCGGCCGGCCGATGGCGATGCCGGTGAAGGTCTGGTTGAGATGCATCGCCTTGTATTGCTCGCCGTAGGTCTCGAACCCGACCACGTCGTAGCGGCGGTAGAGATCGCAGATACCCTGGCGGACCTGTCGGCTTTCCGCGTCGAGGCGGCGCAAGACGCAATCAAAGCCGATGATCAGGTCGATCCCACCCAACGCCGCATCGAGGCGGGCGAGGTCGTTGCGGGTGGTCTCCACGATGTCGCGTGGCTGGGCCAGGGTCAGCACGACGCCTTCGTCGATGGCGCAGAAGAAGGTCAGCGAGCCGTCGGCGTTCATGCGTCGGATCGAGCGGCAGAAATACTCGCCGCCGACCTTCACGGCGAGCGGATAGGCGGCAAAGCTCATCGGTGTCAGCGCTTCCGGATCGAGCCCCACCGCCATGGCGTATTCGCGGGCGGCGGGCTCGGCGTTCAACTCATGGACGATGCGCTGCTCGTCGTCGGAGGCCGTCACCACGAACTTCGTCGATGTCGGCTCGAAATGATCGCTCTTGAAGGTCTGGAACGGGTGATCCGTCTCCACCAGCACCACCACGGCCGCCCTGCGATGGATCGTGCCGCCGTGGAGCAGGACCGTTTCGCGGAAATGCAGATCGTCGCCGGCCGATCCCCCGACCAGCGGAATGCCGTCGAGGGCCCAGGCGATGGTCGACACCACCGTCTCCTCCGCATTGGCGAGCCCGTCGATGAAGGACAGGGCGAAGAGCCGGTTCGTCGCGTGGTCGGTGGGGTCCGTCGCCAGCGCCCGGCGCAGCGTGCGGACCGACGAGGCCGTGCGGGCCACGTCGAGATGGTCGATGGCATCGAGGATCGCCGAGACGACGCGAAATCCCTTGGCCGGAAACGCCACGACGACGAGGCCGCCCTCCAGGCCCCCCGCAGGACAGATCCCGCCCGACATCGTACACCCGGTGATGGGGGTGCCGGGGAAGGCCTCCCCCAGGGCGGCGTTCAGGGCGCCGACATCGTAATCGGGGGAGAAGAAGGCCAGCATGTGCGAGAGGCCGGCCGGGCCGATATGGGCGGCGATGTCCGCCACGGCGTCGGCCTCCGCCGTCGCCATCGTCCAGGAGGTCTTGATCCCGCACAGATGCCCACGCATCCGCGTGTCCTCCTCCACCGTCGCGCTCCCTCCGGCGTCGTGGACTGGCTTTGCGCCTTTGTCGTCACGCCGCCGACGAGTATGTCGGCGCGCCGAGCGGGGTGCAATGGCGGCGCTCTCCCGCGCCGCCCTTACCTGTCAGTCCACCGTCTTGAGGTCCTTGACCGAGACGTCGCCCTGCCGCGACGAGAAGGTCGGCGCGGAACCGTTGCTCTGCGAGACGCCGCTGATCTGGTGATCGCCGGTATCGTAGGTGGTGCGCTTGCCGTCGGTATCGATCACGAGGCGGCGGGCATCGGGGAAGAACGCATACCGCATTCCGTTCTGGCCGCCGCTGGTGGAGGGCTGGCCCAGCTCCTGCGGCCACCAGGCCTCGCCGCCGGACATCGGTTTCATCGGCTCCATAGGCTTCATCGGTTCCATGGGCTTCATCGGTTCCATCGTCATCCTCCATACAGGGTCGCGCGTCTGGCACGGCTACGCCTGAAAGCCGACATGGTTGCATCCCGGGGGAGCCGCCGACCCATCGATTGCACCACCTGCCGGTTTTTCGCTCCGTTCCGAGTCGGCACACCGGTTCGCTTCTCGCAGCATCCGTTTGCCCGCACTCGGTTGCACGCATTGAATTTCCCCATTGTAGGGATCATATCGCGCACCGTTCGATCCCCGGAGGCAAACCCTTGAGCGATACCCTGGAACGGCACGAATTCGGTGCCGAGGTCGGCCGGCTGTTGGACCTCGTGGTCCATGCCCTTTACTCCGACCGTGAAATCTTCCTACGGGAACTGGTGGCCAACGCCGCCGATGCCCTGGACCGGCGCCGTTTCGAGGCGCTGACGCAATCGGTCTCGGCGCCGCCTGCCGACGCAAAGGTCACGATCACCCCCGAGAAGACCGCGCGCACGCTGACGATCTCCGATCCCGGCATCGGCATGACCAAGGCGGAGCTGGCGCAGAATCTCGGCACCATCGCCCGTTCCGGCACCCGCGCCTTCAGCCAGTCGCTCGGAGACGCGAAGGCCGAGGACAAACCCAGCCTGATCGGCCAGTTCGGCGTCGGCTTCTACTCCGCCTTCATGGTGGCCGACCGCGTGACCGTGACCTCTCGGCGCGCCGGCTCCGACGAAGCCTGGACCTGGGCCTCGGAGGGCCAGGGCAGCTATACCCTGGAACAGGCGACACGCGACGAGCCCGGCACCGACATCGTCCTTCATCTTAAGGAGGATGCCGACGAGTATCTGGAGAGCTACCGGCTCGACCACGTCGTGCGCAAATGGGCCGACCACATCACCGTGCCGGTCGCCATCGTCGCCGAGGGCAAGACCGAGACCGCGAACCAGGGCACGGCCCTGTGGCGCAAGTCGAAATCTGAGGTCACCCCGGAGCAGTACACCGAGTTCTACCGCCATGTCGGCATGAACTTCGACGAGCCCTGGGCGACCCTGCATTGGCGGGCGGAAGGGGCCCTCGAATTCTCGGCGCTGCTGTTCATCCCCGGCATGAAGCCGTTCCAGGCGGTGGAGGGCGAGCGCGCGAGCAAGGTCCGGCTTCACGTCCGGCGCATGTTCATCACCGATGAGGCCGAGTTGCTGCCGACCTGGCTGCGCTTCGTACAGGGCGTGGTCGACACCGAGGACCTGCCCCTCAACGTCTCCCGCGAGATGCTGCAGGCGACACCGGTCCTCACCAAAATCCGTCGCGCCGTCACCGGTCGCGTCCTTTCCGAACTCGGCACCCGAGCCAAGGATGCGGAGGGCTACCAGTCCTTCTGGGAGAATTTCGGGCCCGTCCTGAAGGAGGGCATCTACGAGGATTACGAGCGCCGAGGCGAGATCGCTCCGCTCCTGCGCTTCCGCTCCTCGGCGGTGGAGGGCTGGACCTCGCTGCCCGATTACGTCTCGCGCATGAAGGACGGCCAGGAGGCGATCTATTACCTCGTGGCCGACGATGCCGACGCCCTGGCCTCCTCGCCGCAGCTCGAGGGGTTCCGTGCCCGGGGCGTCGAGGTTCTGCTGCTCTCCGACCATGTGGACGCGTTCTGGCCGGAGCAGCTCGGCCGGTTCGAGGAGAAGCCCCTGCGTTCGGTGACCCAGGGCGGCCTCGACCTCTCGAAGATCGCCGCCACCGAGGAAGCCGGCGAGGCGCCCGCCTCCGTCGATGCCCTCGTCGCCGCCCTCAAGACGGCGCTCGCAAAGGACGTCGCCGACGTGCGAACCACCGACCGGCTGGTGGAGAGCGCCGTGGTGCTCTCGGCCTCAGGTAGCGGACCCGACCTGCAGATGCAGCGTCTTCTGCGCCGGGCCGGGCGTGGAGCCGGCGGATTACCGATCCTCGAGATCAACCCGCGCCACCCGCTGATCGCCTCCCTCGGCGCCAAGGCGGAAGCCGGGGAGGATGTGGCGGAGGCCGCCGGCACCCTCGTCGATCTCGCCCGCATTCAGGACGGCGACACCCCGCGCGACCCCGTGGCCTTCGCCCGCAAGGTCGCCGCTGCCCTGGCCCCCGGCGCCTGAACGCACGACCGGAGGCGCCTGCCGGGAGCAGGCGCCTCCGTTGGCCAGCCATGAGTACCGATGCGGTTCTCGACTCGCGCTTCTCGTCTTGCGATCTCCGCCGCACTCGTGCTAACGAGCCTTCGTCTCATCGAGGCGCCCCGCGGAGAGGTGGCAGAGCGGTTGATTGTACCGCACTCGAAATGCGGCATGGGTGCAAGCCCATCGGGGGTTCGAATCCCCCCCTCTCCGCCATTTACCATTGCTAAGTCATTGTTTTTGCTCGGAAACCCAGCTTAGCTTTGGGTAGTCGCCCTCAATTTACCCCACATTTTGTATCGGCTTGTGTCGGCTAAATCTGGATCTTGCTGTACTTCGCCTCGCGCACGCGAGGCCGAGCGCTTGAGGCGCGTGGCAGCGTTATTGCGGGTAAGCCGTAGGGCCGCATGACCGCTCTGCCTTTGGGGGCATAAACCCTAACACATGCTGATTCCCTCGGCACCGAGGCTCAGCACGTCGAGTTGAGCCAACGCAACCGTGTCTTTCCACGAGCGGGACGCAGCCCCTAGATGCCATGCGACGGTGAGTCTGAAGGCAAGGACACGGTAGCGGTGATGCACCCCCTCGACAGCATTGCTTCTGTGCTGGAGAGCACAGGCGAATACCGCGTGCTTAGGAGGGTCGGACCGTTCGTCGATTGCACCGATCAGCCGACCGAGCCTACGTTCATTGGCCTGATCCTCGATACCGAAACAACCGGGGTCGATCACACGCACGACGAGGTGATCGAGCTTGGCATGATCAAGTTCGAGTACGGCGCGAGCGGCCGCATCTACCGGGTGCTCCAGGTCTTCAACCAACTGCAAGAGCCGCAGAAGCCGATTCCGCCAGAGATCACGCGACTGACCGGCATCACGGACGCTGACGTGGCCGGTCAACGGATTAATGACGCGGCGGTACAGGCGATGGCTGGCGATGCCGTCGTGGTGATCGCCCATAACGCAAGCTTCGACCGCCAGTTTTGTGAGAGCCGCTGGCCGATCTTCGTTGAGAAGAACTGGGCTTGCTCTTGCCATCAAGTGCCATGGCGTGACGAAGGCCACGAGGGCATGAAGCTCGGCTACCTGCTGACCGATTACGGTTTCTTCCATAAGGGCCACCGTGCCATCGACGATTGCCATGCCCTTCTTGCACTGCTGGCAGTCCCCCTGAAGACGTCCGGTCGGCTTGCGCTGGCGTACCTGCTCGAAACCGCGCGCAAGCCCAGTCTTCGCATTTGGGCCGCTGGCTCACCCATCGCAACAAAGGACGTCCTGAAAGCTCGTAGCTATCGCTGGAGCAGTCGGAGGCGGTGCTGGTATATCGACATCGAAGAAGAGCGGTCCGACATTGAGCGCTGCTTCCTAAGCCAGGAAATATTTCAGGGGGAAGTGATCGACCTCCCCACCGAACGCATCACGGCGCGTGATCGGTTCTCCATAAGGGTAAACCCCGAAGCATCGGACTAACTGCCTGAGCTAAGCCAACGCAAACTAGAGCTTCATCGCGTGGCTCGCAGTCAACGATACGTGGCGAAACCGTTGGCGTTTTCCATTTCGAAGCGTCGGTGCCGGCGACCTGAGCTATCGATTTGCCTATCCTCATCCACTACGGCGAAGCCCCGAGCTTTGTAGAACTGAACGGCAGAAACATTCTGCGCGAAGACGTGAAGCCAAAGGATCTGGTGACGATCTTGTGCCGCCTGCAGGAGGGCCGATGCCACACCCCGGCTGACATGTGGGAGGTCTACGTACAATGCTGAAATGTAATCTCCGTCATCCACGGTAATGAAGGCAATCACGGAACTATCCACCTCTGCAATCAGGGTTTCCGGGCGGCTCAGCAGAAGTGCGAGATGCTGGCGAGCCTTTATTTGCTCGCTGCTATCTAAGAATGAATGGGAAGTGTGGAAGGTCCGTTCGAAGACCGCGATTACAGTAGCCTGGTCATCTCCGCACCTGTAGGGTCGTATGTGCATTTATTTCGTGCCCCCTATTAATTGTACAATCCTATAGACTGAACCGATGAGAAATCTTCAGCTGTACTAGAAACGTTTCTGGTGCTGGCAACTTGAGCCTGTGGCCCGCTTCAAATTCGGTGCCGCCGGGAAGGTCTGCCGCCCGGACCCATCGTTCCCATGGCTGGCCTCGCAAGCACCTTGAGCCTTACACAGGCACATGCTTCACCAATGGAACGCATTTCAACGGCGTTGAGGTTTTGGGGGGATTCACGAGATGAAAGTCACGGTTGAGGTGGATTGTACTCCGGAAGAGGCGAGGCAGTTTATGGGGCTTCCAGACGTCAAGCCGATGCAGGCGGCCGTTATGGCTGAGATGGAAAAACGGGTTCTAGACGAAATGAACCGCTTTTCACCTGAGGCGCTCCTGAAAAGCTGGATGACGCTGATTCCTCAAAGCTCGGAGCAAATGCAGGCTGCCTTCACGAAGTTGTTTCCGCAAGGCTCAGCAGGCAGCAAGCCACGTGCAAAGTAGGAGCATCAACGCAGGGCTTTTCACAGTTCGCGTTTCCGCGGGACGCGAGAAGCTGCAAAGGGCTCGCTATCGACGATGGGTTCAAGGGGCGCTTGTGTCGTATTATGGCCTGCCTGATTTCTCACCCATCGCAGATTCCGTTCAATGTGATTGGGTGCGGGCAAACATACTTGAACGGGGCTCGTTAGCACTCTCGCTCATTAAGTGCTAAGCCTCGGCCGCGGGGCAAGCTGTGGAATCTCGGACAGCTGCCTCCCCTGCGATACCGCGCCCTACCGGCGACGGTTGATCGCTAGGAAACCGGATCCAAAACATGAAGTTTCGCCCCCTACACGACCGTGTCGTCGTCCGCCGCATCGAAGGCGAAGAGAAGACCAAGGGTGGCATCATCATCCCGGATACCGTCAAGGAGAAGCCGCAAGAGGGCGAGGTCATCGCGGTCGGCCCTGGCGCTCGGGACGAAGCCGGCCGGATCAACCCGCCTGATGTGAAGGCTGGTGACCGGGTGTTGTTCGGTAAGTGGTCTGGCACCGAGGTCAAGATCGACGGTCAGGACCTTCTGATCATGAAGGAATCCGACATCATGGGCGTCGTCGCCTAGGTCGGTTGCGTCGCTCGCAAACCCGATGACCTGCTCTTTCGAGGCGCCCGCTGTGGCGTGCCTCAGGGCCTTACATCACTGAAGAGATCACCCCCATGGCTGCCAAAGACGTTCGTTTCTCCGTCGATGCCCGCGAGAAAATGTTGCGCGGTGTCGAGCTTCTTGCCAGCGCCGTGAAGGTCACGCTGGGGCCCAAGGGTCGCAACGTCGTCATCGAGAAGAGCTACGGCGCGCCCCGCATCACCAAGGACGGCGTCACCGTCGCCAAGGAGATCGAACTCGCCGATAAGTTCGAGAATATGGGCGCCCAGATGGTGCGCGAAGTGGCCTCGAAGTCGAGCGACATCGCCGGTGACGGCACTACAACAGCAACCGTGCTAGCTGCCTCCATCGTCCGCGAGGGGGTGAAGTACGTGGCCGCCGGCATGAACCCAATGGACCTGAAGCGTGGCATCGACCTCGCTGTTGCGGCGGTCGTGAAGGACATCGGCGAGCGTGCCCGCAAGGTGGCCTCCTCCGAGGAGATCGCCCAGGTAGGCACGATCTCTGCCAATGGCGACAAGGAAATCGGCGAGATGATTGCCCACGCCATGGAGAAGGTTGGCAAGGAAGGCGTCATCACTGTCGAAGAGGCCAAGACTGCCGAAACCGAGCTCGACGTCGTCGAGGGCATGCAGTTCGACCGTGGGTATCTCTCGCCGTACTTCGTCACGAACCCCGAGAAGATGATGGCGGATCTCGAGGATCCCTACATCCTCATTCACGAGAAGAAGCTCGGTTCGCTTCAGGCCTTACTGCCCATCCTCGAAGCCGTGGTGCAGACGGGTAAGCCGCTGCTCATCATCGCCGAGGACATCGAGGGCGAGGCGCTTGCCACCCTCGTGGTGAACAAGCTGCGCGGCGGCCTCAAGGTCGCCGCTGTGAAGGCTCCGGGCTTTGGTGACCGTCGCAAGGCCATGCTCGAAGACATTGCCCTGCTGACCAAGGGCCAGATGATCGCCGAGGATCTCGGAATCAAACTCGAGAACGTCACCCTTCAGATGCTGGGCCACGCCAAGCGGGTGCGCATCGACAAAGAGACCACCACGATCATCGACGGTGCCGGCGACAAGGCCGACATCGAAGCACGTGTGGCGCAGATCAAGGCGCAGATCGAGGACACCACCTCGGACTACGACCGTGAGAAGCTCCAGGAGCGGCAGGCCAAGCTCGCCGGCGGCGTCGCCGTCATTCGCGTCGGCGGCTCGACCGAGGTCGAGGTCAAGGAGAAGAAGGACCGCGTTGATGATGCGCTTCATGCGACCCGTGCGGCGGTCGAGGAAGGCATCGTGCCCGGCGGCGGCGTAGCGCTCCTTCGCGCCAAGGCCGCGGCTCAGGGTCTTACCAACGACAACCCTGACGTTCAGGCCGGCATCAAGATCGTGCTGAAGGCGCTCGAAGCCCCGATCCGTCAGATCGCCCAGAACTCGGGCGTCGAAGGCTCGATTGTGGTTGGGAAGATCCTTGCCAACTCCTCAGCGACTTATGGCTTCAACGCCCAGACCGAGGAGTACGTTGACATGCTCCAGGCCGGTATCGTTGATCCCGCAAAAGTCGTGCGTGCAGCACTACAAGGTGCTGCGTCAGTCGCAGGCCTGCTTGTCACTACTGAAGCCATGATTTCCGACGCTCCGAGGAATGAAGCGCCGGCGATGCCCGGTGGCGGCGGCGGTATGGGCGGCATGGATTTCTGATCCGCGTAAAAAGCCCAAGCTTCCGGTTTGATAGGGCCGCCTTTTGGGGCGGCCCGTTTAAATTTGACATGCCACTCAATCGGCTACGAAGCCTATTTCGGCTTATTGCCTGTACGAACTCCCCGCAGTCCGGTTTTGGGATCGCGGATGCGTGATGAATCGGCTCAGGGAGGGGAAGGGGCTGCGCGGATGGCGATTAGCAAGATAGACCTCGGGGGTGCGGGCTCGCCGGAGGTGCTCGTCAAACGCATTCTACAGGCCGAACCGAACCTGCCGGTGCCCGTGCCGATCCAGGAGATGTGTGCACGCCTCGGGATCCTCAGGATCGAGGACCTGGACAGCGACGAGTTCGAGGGCGGCCTCGTCACCAACGCGAAGCGGTCCGAAGGAACCATCCTCGTCAAGCGCGGGGGCGAACCGCGTCGCCGCTTCACCATCGCGCACGAACTCGGCCACTTCCTGATGGCGCACCACGTCCCGGACCAGCCTGGCCGGTTCCTGTGCACGAGCTCTGATCTACTGCGCGTGCAAGCGAAGGAGGGCGAGCAGCGGCAGCGCAGGGAGGTCGAGGCCAACCGCTTCGCCGCTCTCCTGCTCATGCCCCCGCACCTGCTGCGAGGGGCCATGGCGGCCTTTCCCGAACCCAATCTGCAGCACGTTCTCACGGTCGCGCGTGACTTCGCGGTCGGCAAGGAGACGGCGGCTCGGGCCTACGTGCAGTACCACCCCGAGCGGATCGCCATCGTCGTGGCCGGCAACGGTCGGGTGCAGCGTTCCTACCGCAGCCTCTCCTTCCCGGATATCACCTGCGCGGTCGGAAGCCCGATCCCAGTGCACTCGCTCTATCACAGCGGTCCGCATCGGCCGAACATCGCGAGCGACATCGCCGCGTGCAGTCCCGATTTCTGGATCGACGTGAAGCGCGACCTTCGCGCGCCGGCCCTCTTCGAGCAGGTGTACCGCCAGCAGAACGGCTTCACGATGATCCTGCTGAGGCTAGAACTACCCCCGGAGGAGAGCGCGGATGAGCGCAGGCTGGAGGAGGGCTGGCGCTACCGCTTCCACTCGGGGCGACGGTAGGCATCACCGATGCCGAATTGGATAGGGCAGTGAACTAATTTCTACCCATCCCGCGTAGCATCTGCGGCCTACGGTGCCGTTGCGCCTGCTCGACCCCGCAAATGACTTGGAATCCCGAAATCGCTCACAGCGGGCTTCCTCAACGGTGCTAGATATGAGGAACTATTTGCGAGTGTGGTTCGCCATTTCGATCTCGTTCGTGAGTCGTTGTATATTTCGCGCCGGATAGACGGCCCCCGAACCGTTATTCTTCACCCTCTTCCAGCCGGCTCCGCGTCCTGCCGCGTGGCCTCGTAGGAGCACCAGTTGCAGTAGCCCTTCGCCTCGATTTTCGGAGCGTTCCGTTGGGAGCACCTTGGGCAAATCAGTAAAGCAAGCTTTAAGCCCAACATGCGGCCCAGCCCACGTCCCTTGAAGGTGACGTCCATCGGGGCCTGAGGTGGCAGGATGGGGGCATCTGGCATCAGCACTCCTGGCATGCGGGTAAGAATGACCGCTGGGTCAACGGGCGTGGGCAACGCAGGTTCACCACCGCGTGATGGGACTATGTCACCAAGCACCGACGACCCTCACCGCCGTGTCATACCCAGCGGCCCCGCTTTAACCCGATCAAGCGTAGCGGCACGATAGCATCACCGAACGGTATCCCGCCTCCTGCGGCTACAGGGATCGTGCGAAGGCAGCCACCTAGGGAGTACAAACCGCTCCGGGGAGCCCATTCAAAGGCCACGGGCAATGCCACGGTACTTCATCGACATCCACGACGGAGCCACGCACGTCAGAGATACGGTTGGCTTCGATCTCCCAGACCCCGACGCCGCACGGGCAAGGCTTGTGCAGATCATGCGGAGAGTGGCCGAAGGGTTCGACCCGGCCAACGACCGCCACGACTACCTTGCGGTGGTGCGAGACGATGCTAGGAGGGTGGTCTTCCGTGCCCACCTCTCGCTCGACATCGAGGCCGTTGGCGCACCTTGACTGAACCCCCCTGGCCGTGGCGTGTTCACTTTCTGTTCTCATAGTGAGTCGGAAGGGGAAGGCACAGAGTGGCACCGAGAGACAGCACACGGCCACCACCACCATCAGCCCAAGGCTGCCCCGTAGAGGCCATCGCACAGGCGTACCTCAGAACCACCGAGGGCGATGCATCCCAGGCTCTTCGCTTCGCCATCATCGATGCAATGGCCGACCTCATGGCCGCCGACATGCGGACCCGGGGCCTCAGCCGTCTTATCTCCCGAGGGTATGTGCGGGGTGGTCTGGACGAGCACGATGGCTCCGAGACGGCCTAATGAGCTGTGCAGAACGCCAAGATCGAGTCGCACATCCGTTCCAAGCAGGCCGGCTGGCACCGGTCTTTAAGAAGCGCGTCGAGCCGTGCCGCTACGTGCAAAGAATTCTTCTTCAGACCACCAGCGTTGCCGTACATGCGGCTCGCGGCCTCTGCGGATTGAGACCACCGCTGCGCACCCACCTCTGTCTCTGTGACCTTCGCAAGGTCCGTGGGCCACATCACGAACCGGTCGTGCCAATGGGTATTGGATGGGAAAGGGTCCCAGCCTGCCGCGCCTAGCAGGTTTAGAAGCGCCTGATTATCTCGCTCATGCGCGGTTCGCCTAGACCGGGCCGTGTCTGCATTGGCGTGGGTGAGCTTATCTCCGTCACCATCGAAGACGACGAAAGCCGCAATGCCCAGTGCATCGGCCACAATAAGGGGCTGAATGATCTCGCTCTTTCCGTTCACGGGCACCAAGTGGCAGCTGTGCTTTCTCATGGTCTCCCAGCGGCCTGTCAGCACCATCCAGGCATTGATGTAGGCAACGTCCTCTAAGCCCTCGACAAGAACGATGCGTGGCGCAAAGAACATCTCATTGAGCATCGGCTGCATGACCTGGTGCAGCTTTGCGAGAACACCATCCCTCGCCAGCAATGGCTCTCCGGTAACTTCCGCCAAGCGTCGGCTTACATCCTCAAGTCTAGCGCTGCTCACCCGCGACATCCGTTGAGCCCTATCCTTGCGAACAAGGCGCACGCTATCGAACCCCCGGCCCTCGATAAAGAATGGGCTGTGCGTGGTGATGATGACCTGTGAGTTAGTATCGCTGAGCTTTTGCAGAACCGAAGCCAGGTGCCTAGCTTGCGGCGGGTGCTGGTACAGTTCCGGCTCCTCGCACCCGAGGATCAGCTTCGGACCCTGTTCATCGTCGTTAGACGCCAAGCCTTGCAGCAGCGCCATAATGTAGGAGCGCTGCAAGCCGTGCCCGAAGCGCGATATCTGGCCTTCGAATTCGCCATCTCCGGCAAGCAGTCTCGCAGAAGGTTCCTCAAGCCGGACGGAGGTCTTAGCGTCTTGATGCCAAAGCAGTTTCGCCGTTGCCTCCGGGTGAGACCACTCGGCCAAACGCCCTTGTAGGGATGCCGATATCTCATCAAGGGCGCCTTGTTCGGCGGCGACCATCTCGCGGTACTGCGCTTCGGCAGCGTCCCGAAGGCCCTTCATCTTGTCCGAAAAGTTGACGCGAGCCCGCACCGTTCGGCTTAGAAGCCGACTGAATGCTGTGTTCTTCGCTTCGGCTTGCTCATCAGCCGCATCTTTGACGGCCGGGATATAGACCCACTGCACATAGGCTCTGAGCCGGCCTACCGCTTGGCTCACCCCGTAGAATTGATCCTCACTCGGTAGAAGGGCGCATAGCTCAGGATGGCTGGTCTCGAACTCGCGTAGAGCGGCGGCCATATCCACCATCGAACTTGCGGTCTTCACGCCATCGTGGTCGCTTCGAAGGCGCAGGAAAATCTCTTTCAGTTCCGACGCCTTGGCGCCGTCTGAGGCCCGCTCGAAGTACGGCGCAAAGGCCTCCATACCCAGCCGGTTGCCGTACTGGACCACGACCGCATGGCCCGCCGCCGTGTCGTAGCTGGCGCGAGCCGTGATAACCAACTGCCCTTGCCTGTAGTAATCCCTGAAGTCAGCCTGAGCAGCTTCATTGAGGTCTTCGAAGGTTACCGTGATCTCTATAGGCCGAGAGGTATCCTTCTGATAAAAGTCCTCTGCGTCGAGATGGCTCAGACTTGTTGCACTGTTCTCTGTCTCTGAAGAATATATTCAGGGCACATAGGATGGTTGATTTGCCCGCACCATTGGCTCCGACCAAGCAGGTGTATTCGCTCATCTCAATAATTTGGTCTCTGAGCGACCGCAAATTTTGGATACGAACGGACTTTATTTTCATGGGCCTGCGGCACATCTTGAGAAGCGCCGGGAGCATATCCGAAGTCGCTCAGCCGAATAGAGCATATCTCTGGCCGCCTAGGTCTTTTGAACGGCCGATGCACAAACGCCACAGTTGCGTCGCGAGGCCTGAGACACCTTGTCGGGTAATTCGGCCAAGTCCGTTTCAGCAGATTAGCTTTGAAAGGAGCGAGAGGTCTACCGGCCCCTTATCAACTACTTAGCCCCATTTGACCTCGGTTGGCTTCGCGCCGGCCGGGGGCTTGTCGTTTGGCGTGGTGGCGGCGCGGAGCTGCCTGCCCCGGGCCGTCAAGTGACCCTGGATCAAGCAACAAACGGCCATGCGGTATGCCCTTCCTTGCGCGCAGCACCTATCGCGCCGTCCCACGGCCCCTGGAGCCCATCTTGGAGGAAATGCACCAAGCTCCAAGCGGTCTCGGCGTGGGTGGCGAAGGTGCCGGCCCCGTCCTCGCAGACCTCAATCCCCCTCGCCCGCGCCTCGAGACCTGCACACGACAATCCTCTCAGTCGCGCCGCATTAGGGGTGGGTGGCATCGCAGAGAGGGTGAGCGTTTTGAGGTGCCGGTCCTCAGTTCGTGAGGCGGAAGCCAGCCTAAGGGTCCGGGCGGGAGGGGCTTTAGGTTAGGCGATGAGGCGGCCGGGGGTGGGCATGAGGTGCTTGCTCCCCGCTGCCGCAAGGCCTGGCCCTCGGTATGTGACTTATTAAACACTTGAAAGTATGAAAGCATACAGAGTTGCGGCGAGCGGGAGCGGCAAATGTCGGAGGAAGGCTCCAGTCCAGTCCTAGGCCAAATGGTGCGCAGCGAGGAGCGCAGTCCTACAAGTTGGATCGCTACCCTTCGCCTTTCTGACGGCTCGGAAATCGCTTGTACTGTGAAGGATGTCTCGAAGTCCGGTGCGCGGTTGGGCATCCCGTCCCAGCAAGTTTTGCCCGACACCTTCCTGCTGCGCATCGTCGGTCGAGACTTCATCTGCATGGTTAGGCTTGCTTGGAGGCGGGGCGACTATGCAGGCGTCAAGATCGAACGCGTCGGCAAGGCAGCCAAAGTACCCAAACAGGAAGCTGCACCAGTGGCCCCGCAAGAGATGGCATCCGAGAAGCAAGCGGCTTCCGTCGAGGGTGGAGGCGTTGGAGTACGCTCTCGCAGAGCGGGACGCTCATCCTTCTGAATACGCCTATGGATCGTTTTGTGCAGTGCCGACGTTTCACATGGTGCGTGACAGCATGAGGATACCGCGATGCCGTCGTTGCTCGAAGCCGCCGAAGACGAGTTGGCCGCCATGGCTCAGGCCGCGCGTGAGGCCATCGACCTCCGCTTGCAGATGTCTTCAGGCGAAGACGGGGTCAGCTTCTGGGCGGCCGTCGCCAAGCTCTATGCTCGGGGTCTTGCAGAGCCCGTAGCGGTGCCTGAGGAATGCGCCGCGTAACCTCGGGCTAAGATAGCCCGTATTGAGCGAGAAATGCCGCCCTTTTGGCCCTCATCTGCATGGCTTTGATAGCGTGCTGACGGCTTGCTTGGAGCAGGGCCTCCTCCCCTTCGCTGTGACCATCGCCCATTGCGCGTGCTAGGCGGCCTAGCCCAGCCGCCGCATCTTGCTCAGCCTCAATCCCGCTGTCGAGCGTATCGAGAACGCCTTGAACCATCGGGATGAGCTGGGCGTAACCAACGTTCGTACTCAAGTGCTCCTCCTCTTCGGCCCACGGATCACAGGTAGAGAGGGCCGATCAGATGGCGTTCTGTCAGTCAGGTGATGATGCACCAGAAAGGAAGCGACAGGTAGGCCGACTGTCGAGGGGTTCAAGGCCACTGTACGGCCGGATACAGCGGGGCGGAGGAGCAAGGGGTTCGGCCGGGCGGGAGAAGCCGAGGTAGGCCAATAGGCAGCCGAGCGTGGGCATAGGGGCCGCTCCCAGCTTTTATTGCATACCGTTCTGCCAAAGCAACAGCTTTATCTCACTTGGGCTGATGATAGATATATCTATTTATTCGGAATTGGAGCGCTCAATCTACTGGATATTTCAAGCAGGGATTTCTGCCTTTCGATTAGGTGTAAGCAGGCATTGATGGTTGCAAGATAATGATAGAACATCCAGCTAAGCCATACGGCTCGGTCATAATCGACCCTTTGATCTTGCCTAAGATGTCTAATTCCAAAATTATTGGCAAGTTTAAATAATTCTTGCTCGTCGTTCTTAAGCAGTGTTGCCTTAATCTGAGGCCTCAACCATTCCAGCACATCGGCAAGATCGCGTACAGCATTTTGCCGCTCATCCATGCTGCTCCCATAGCGCCGAAAGCGCTCGACCGCCCGGCGCACCTTGTCGGTGACCGTACTATCTTTCGTTGGAAGCTGAGCATTCAAAAGGCTTGATACGCCATGAGGTGCAAGCGTCATGATCTCGCCGCGCTCATTTAGCTCGTAGGTATCACCATATCGCTGCAATAATTTGTTGATCCGTTCTCGATAATCAGCCTTCCCAAGCGCGGCGTCGAAGTCGCTATAATGATAGCCGCAATTGTCCCATGAGTGCCAGTCCTTTTGACGAGGGCGGCTGACGTGGTCGTGCAAAAATTCTACTACATCAAACAAGTCGCTCTCGTTGTAGGCTGATATGTGTTCTTTTATTGGCCAGATATCCTTCTTCATAAGGGTAAAAAGAACGTACGCATCTACTGCGCTCCCGATGGTGCCCTCCGTGAACCCAGCATCGACACAGTGTGAGCCAAAAGCTTCATCGAAGTAGCCATTAGAGGCTAAATGCTCGTATGAGCTGAGGAATAGCGTTTTGAGGGTATCTAGGTCGATACGAGGAACCTCCCGGTCGCTCGAAGCGCGGGCACTGTAATACAGCCGGGGCGGGCTTTGCATAGACATTCGCCCATCATACTTTAGGGATTGAGCATTCGCCAGCGCCCTTAACCCAAAGCCGCCCTCGTGGCCGCGCTCGATACTGTCGCCGTGTCCGTGCCCGGAGAGTGCATCGGGGACCACCGTTTAATGCCTTGAGCCCACCGCCAAGCCCGTGCTACTGAACCGTGCCACAAAGGCGTTTCGTTAATCTCGCGAACCTTTTAAAATCAACAACTTAGCGGTTTGCCAGTCCAGTCCTTTCCTGGGCACCATCAACCGGCTAGTAAGCTGATCCGTTGAAGTAAACAGCAAAATCAGCGCCTTAGGGTAGCGCGTGCAATACAATCGGGTGGTACAAGTGACCCTGAAAATGGCGCAGCCCTGGCCCCACCAAAAGAGCAGTTGTCTTTGGTTCAGGCGCGCGGTGCCAGTGTAGTCGGGTGACATCAGGGTATACCCTGGCGTGACGTAACATAGCTGGCGCCGGTCGTCGTAACATCTGGGTTGACACCGGCTATTTGTGACAAGGTAGCCTCGGGCCTAAAGCTTGAGGTTACAAACCATGGCCCGCATCGGTTACGCCCGCGTAAGCACCCACGATCAGGATCTCGAAGGGCAGGTCGCCCGGCTGAAGGCCGAAGGCTGCGGGGTCATTCGGTCGGAGAAGGTTTCGGGCGGCAGCCGTGACGGCCGGGCCGAGTTGGCGACGGTGCTGGAGTTTCTGCGGCCCGGCGACGAACTGATGGTCACGCGCCTTGACCGACTGGGCCGCGATACCCGAGACGTCCTGAACCTCATTCACGAGGCCGAGCAACGCGGTGCACATGTCACGGTGCTCGACCCGCACGTTTCGACCCGAGGTGAGATGGGGCACGTCGTTTTAACGGTGCTCGGCATGGTCGCGCAGATGGAGCGACGGTTCATCAAGGAGCGCCAGCGCGAAGGCATTGAGCGCGCGATAGGCAGTGGCGTGTATGCCGGCGGCAAGCGCCGCCTCGACCGCGAGCGGATCAAGGCGATGGCTTCGGCAGGTGATGGGGTCGCGACGATTGCCGCCGCTTTGGCCTGCTCCCGTATGCAGGTGTATCGGGTAATCAGAGAGCCCTGACGGGCCGACTGTATCGGGCCATGCCGGTTTCTTGGTTTGGCGACAAGTGGTCGTTGAGCCGCCCGATACATGTGGGTATGCCATCGGCAACGTTTCGTTGCCACGCTCTACCACGGCTATCCCGTGCTGCCCTCCTATGGAGAGAAGTTATGTTCACCCACGTCATGATCGGCAGCAACGATCTGGACCGGGCTCGGAGCTTCTACGATGCCACATTCGTCGCGTTGGGAGGGAAGCCCGGCGTGATGGACCCCAGAGACAGGCTGATCTACGACCACGAGGGCGGGCGGCTGATGATCACGAAGCCCATCGATGGCAAGCCGGCGACAGTGGCCAACGGCGGAACCATCGGTATCGCCGCATCAAGCCGCGAGCATGTTCTGGCGTGGCATCAGGCCGGCACCGAGCACGGTGGCGCCGCCATCGAAAGCCCTTCCGCAGAGCGCCCGAACGGGTCCTTTGTTGCTTACCTTCGCGATCCAGACGGAAGCAAGCTCACCGTACGGACCCAGGCCACGGACTGACAAAATCCATGGTCGCCATCGCTCTGCTCGGCGTCGAAACCGAGGGCGAGGGCTGATGCTGTGCGTCCTAGAAGGACGGGGAGCGGACCCTGGCCTTTCGCCCAGAAGCGGACGTTCCGCCTGCGACCCTACTTGGTCGTTCAGCGCTCCGGCGTAAGTGCCCGGAAACGGACGTTCGGGACACTCGCAAACGCAAGCGCAGTGGCAACTCCAAAAAACTAGGCTTAGATGATCGAGCGTCCTGAAAGCTTTTGTATCGTGCGCTGATAAGACAAATACATTTCTTGAATTTTACTGTTTATTAAAATATAAAGATTTGACCGAAGTTGTATTAAATAGGTCAATATTATAAATTTTTATAGGATAATTATATACTACCTGATCGTCTGTCGATGGATGCGATCATTATTGCGCTCGTCATCAGCCCAGGCTTTGCTGGCCGTTCCAGCGATCAGGATGAGGAAAGACTGCCTCTGGGCCTACATACCGGCAACGTTTCCATTCAAAACGCGAAGAGTGTCACATTAGCGTTTGAGCGAGTTATTACGGATCGCTTTGACCTGCACGGCGCAGACAAGGAGAAGCTGATTTGGATCGAGTTGCCCGATACGCGCTGTATTTCACCCCCGCCCCTGGCTCGGCCCTTGCCGCCTTCGGCGATGCGGTTCTCGGCCTAGACCCAGCGCCCGGTCCCGATGCGCTCCAGGCAATCCTCGCCGCCAACACCGCGGAGCAGCGCGTCTACGGGTTCCACGCCACCCTGAAGGCGCCAATGCGCCTTGCCAAGGGCGCCACCGAAGCGGAACTCCTCGCCGCGGCCGCGGCGCTGGCGGCACACCGGCTCCCACTGCCCGTCGGCCCTCTGCGGGTTGCCGCTTTGGGGAATTTCGTCGCCCTGGTGCCGACGGCGCCGCCCTCCGCCCTCGGCCTCCTCGCGGCCGAATACGTCGCCGCGCTCGATCCGCTGCGCGCGCCCCTCACCGAGACCGAGCGCGCCCACCGCCGCCCCGAGCGCCTCGACCCCCGCGGCCGGGCACTGCTGGAGCGCTGGGGCTACCCGCACGTGTTCGAGGCGTTCCGCTTTCACATGACGCTCACCGGCCCCCTCGGGCCGAAGGACTTGGCGACGGCCTTACCCCTGCTCGCCGAGGCCGCCGCTGGTCTGCCCGACCTCGTGATCGATGCCGTAAGCGTGGTCGTTCGGGACGGCGCGGCGCCGTTCCGTCTCTTGCGCCGCCTGCCCTTCGCCGACTGACAGGACCCCGCCATGGCCTCCGACCGCCTCGGCCTCGAACCGGCCGTCCACCCTACGGCCCATCTCTCGGATTGCCGCCTCGGCCGCTACACCGAGGTCGGCGCGCGCACTCGCCTCAGCGACACGCAGCTCGACGACTATTCCTACATCGTCGAGGACGGGCAGGCCAACTATACCACCATCGGCAAGTTCTGTTCCATCGCCTCACACGTGCGGATCAACCCTGGCAACCACCCGATGGAGCGGGCCTCGCAGTCGCACTTCACCTATCGGGCCAGCGCCTACTGGCCTGGGCAGGCGGGGGACGAGCCGGCCTTCTTCGCCCGGCGCCGGGCCCTGCCCGTCACCATCGGCCACGACGTCTGGATCGGGCATGGGGCCGTGATCCTGCCCGGGCGTACTATCGGCACCGGGGCGGTGGTGGGCGCGGGCACGATCCTGACCCGGGACGTGGCGCCCTACACCATCGTGGTCGGCAATCCGGGCCGCGTCGTGCGGCGCCGTTTCCCAGAGACGGTGGCCGGGCGCCTGCTGGCCCTCGCCTGGTGGGACTGGGACCACGACCGCCTGCGCCTGGCCCTGCCGGACTTCCGCACCCTGACAATCGAAGCATTCCTTGAGCGCTACGAAGCCGAAGCACAATAATGCCGGCTATCGATTAGCCGGACAACTGTCATTTTACTGTCGCGTGTGACGGGTCTACCGGCGTTCAACATGAATCGCCAGGAAACAGCATGCTGATCCTCGAAGATCTGAGCCGTCGATACGGCGACCGTCGAGCGGTAGACGGGATCTCTCTCGCCATCCCGCGCGGCCGCTTCGTCGGCGTGATCGGGCGCTCGGGCGCCGGCAAGTCGACCCTGCTGCGGATGGTCAACCGCCTCGCCGAGCCGACGAGCGGGCGCATCCTGTTCGATGGCCTCGACGTCACCGCCCTCAAGGGCCGCGACCTGCGGCGCTGGCGCACCCGCTGTGCCATGATCTTCCAGCAGTTCCACCTCGTCGGCCGCCTCGACGTGCTGAGTAACGTCTTGATGGGCCGGCTCTCCGAGGTGCCCCGGCACCGTTCCCTCCTTAAGCTCTGGTCGGAGCGCGAGCGCGCCCTGGCGCTGGCCGCCCTCGACGAATTCGGCATGGGGGACTTCGCCGCCCACCGGGCCGACCAGCTCTCAGGCGGCCAGCAGCAGCGCGTCGCCATCGCCCGGGCGATGATGCAGGCCCCCGACCTGATCCTGGCCGACGAGCCAGTGGCCTCCCTCGATCCGCGCAACACCCGCATCGTCATGGATGCCCTCGCGGAGGCGAACCGGCGCCACGGCATCACCGTGCTGTGCAACCTGCACTCCCTCGATCTCGCTCGCAGCTATTGCGACCGCCTCGTCGGCCTCGCGGACGGCCGCCTCGTGTTCGACGGCGCCCCCACCGACCTCACTGAGGACGTCGCCCGCCAACTCTACGGGCTGGAGGCGGGCGAGGTGCTCGACGCCCCCGCCGCGCCCGCACGCCTTCAGGCCTATCCCGCCGCCCTTGTCGCCTAATCCTTCGGCCTGATTCCTCACGCACCCATCCGAGAGATTCCCATGCTGACCCGTCGCACCCTCGCCGGAGCCCTGGCGCTCGCCCTCCTCGCCGTCCCGGCCGTCGCGCAGGACTGGAAGACGACCTATCCCGAGCTGACCCTGGCGGTGATTCCGGCCGAGAACGCCTCCGGTACCACCGATCGCTACGCCCCGATGACCGCCTACCTGTCGAAGGCCCTCGGCGTGCCGGTGAAGCTGCGCATCGCCAACGACTACGCCGCCGTCATCGAGAGCCAGCGCGCCGGCAACGCCCAGCTTGCCTTCTACGGCCCCGCCTCCTTCGCCCGCGCGGTAATGACTGGCGTCAAGATCGAGCCTATCGTTAACCAGCGCCACGACACCGGCGCCTCGGGATACTACTCGGTGATCTACGTGCGCGCCGACAGCCCTTACAAGTCGATCGAGGACCTGAAGGGCAAGAACCTCGCCTTGGTCGACCCCAACTCCACCTCCGGCAACCAGGCTCCGCGCTTCTTCTTGCACAAGGCCGGCCACCCGGTCGACGCGTTCTTCGGCAAGACCGTCTATGCCGGTAGCCACGAGAACGCCGTCCTCGCCCTCGTCCAGGGCACGGTGGATGCGGCGGCGAACCTCTACAACACCGACACCGACACCATGGTCACCCGCATGGCCACCAAGGGCATGCTCAAGAAGCCCGACGGCTCGCCCATGAGCCAGGGCGATTTCCGGGTAGTGTTCAAGTCCGACTTCCTGCCCGAGGGGCCCTTCGCCATGCTGGCGAGCCTGCCCGACGATTTGAAGGCGCGGATCCGGGACGCCCTCGTGGCGCTGCCGACGGCCGACAAGGCGGCCTTCGACCGGCTCTCGGACGGCAAGGACCAGGGGCTCACTGCCGTGACCCTGAAGGACTACCAGCCGATTATCGAGATGCTGAAGTTTAACGACGACCAGCGCCGCAAGTCTTGACCCGAGTCCGTGCGAGCCGCCTGTGACGAACGATGCCTGAGCGGATCACGTCCCTGCCCCCCGACCGGGCTGCCGCCCTCACGGGGGCCTACGATACCGCCGTCGCCGCGACCCGGCGCCGGACCTGGGCCGGTATTGCGGTCCTCGTTCTCGTCACTGGGCTCGCCGCCCAGGCCGCGGAGGTGCGCCCCTGGGTGCTCGCGGCCAATATTGGCCGATTCACCGACTACATCGCCCAGATACTGCCGCCGCTAACCTTGGCGAACCTGCCGGGGGACCTCGCCGAATGGTACTGGGGCTGGCCGAAATGGCTCGGGCTCCTCGGTGAGACCCTGCTGATGGCCTATCTCGGCACCCTGCTGGGGGGCATCGGCGGCGTCCTCCTGTGCTTTTCCGCCGCCGCCAACGTGACCGGCAGCCGGACGGCCTGTTTCCTGGTGCGGCGCGGGCTCGAATTCTGCCGCACGGTGCCCGAGATCGTGTTCGCGCTGCTCTTCGTCATCGCCTTCGGCCTTGGGCCGATGGTGGGCGTGCTGGCGCTGGCGATCCACACCACGGGGGCATTGGGCAAGCTGTTCTCGGAGGTCGTCGAGAACATCGACATGAAGCCGGTGGAGAGCCTCACCGCCGCCGGGGCGGGCCGGATCGAGACCCTGCGCTTCGCTGTGCTGCCGCAGGTGCTGTCGAACTTTGTCTCCTACGGACTGCTGCGCTTCGAGATCAACGTGCGGGGCGCGGGCGTCATGGGCTTCGTCGGCGCCGGCGGTATCGGGCAGGAGCTCCTCGTGGCGATCCGCAACTTCTATTACGCCGACGTCAGTGCGATCCTGGTCCTGATCATCCTCACCGTGATGGCGATCGACCTCGGCACCGAGCGCCTGCGCCACCACCTCCTCGGGAGCCTGCGATGACCGGACCCGAGATCGATACGGCCGAGATCGCCGCCCTGCGCCGGCGCTTCCCCGAAAGTTTCCGCCCGGCCTGGCGCGCCCGCCTCCTCACGGGCCTTGCCCTCGTCGCCCTCGTGGCGCTGTCGGGCTATGCGCTGGTGCGGCTCGATTTCTCCGCCGCCCGCCTTCTCAATGGCTTGGGCCGCCTCGGCGAGTTCAGCCTACTGATGTTGCCCCCCGAAGCCGGCGGCCGGGCCTGGACCTTCCTGCAAGCGCTTGCCGAGACCCTCGGCATCGCCTTCATCGGTACGCTGACGGCGGCGCTCCTGGCGTTCCCGGTGGCCTTCCTGGCCGCCCGCAACGTGGTGCCGAACCCATTTGTGCATTTCACTGTGCGGCGCGGCCTTGACGTGGTGCGCTCCGTCGACGTGCTGATCTGGGCGCTTATCTGGATCAACGTCGTCGGGCTCGGCCCCTTCGCGGGTGCGCTCGCCATCGCCTGCGCGGATTTCGGGGCGCTGGGCAAGCTGTTCTCGGAAGCCGTCGAGACCGTCGACGGCAAGGCCGGTGAGGGTGTTTCCGCCTCCGGCGGGGCCGAGCTTCACCGTATCCGCTTCGGCATCATTCCGGCAGTGCTCCCGGTGCTCGGCAGCCAGGTGCTGTATTTCTTCGAGTCGAACACTCGGTCGGCCACCATCATCGGCATCGTCGGCGCGGGCGGCATCGGCCAATACCTTACCGAACTGATCCGCGTCCTCGAACTGCGCCAAGTCGCCTTTTTGATCCTGATGATCCTCGTGACTGTGGCGATCATCGACGCCGTTTCCGGGCGCCTACGCCGGGCCCTAATCGGCGGCGCGGCGCTGTAGCCTCACTCCACCACCAACTCGACGCGGTCGGCGGCGAACAGGCTGCGGGTGGCCTGGATGCGCTGGCCGTTGCCGTCCACGTTGACGCTCGACAGGACGATCAGACTGCGGCCGGTGGCGATATCAAGGCGCAAGGCTTCCTCGGCCTCGGCGGCACGAGCGCTGATCCGGGTCGAAAGACGGGTGTAGTCAGCGACCCCGAAGCCCGCATAGGCGCGGGTTATCGAGCCGCTGGCAGCATAGGCCGCGTCGAAGCCAGAGAAGCGTGGCAGGGGCAGGCAGGTCCTGGCCGTCGAGATCGGAGCGCCGTCGGCCCGGTGCATGGTGTGAAGTTCGAGGATCGGTGTGCCGGGGGCGATCCCCAAGGCCTCAGCCCAGTCCGGTCCGGCGGGCATGGTTGTAGCCGCGATCAGGTCGCCCCAGGCCTCGCGGCCGGTGCGGGAGACGATCTCGGAGAACCGGGTCCGGGGACCAATCGGATAGGGGATCGGGCCCTGCTCGACGAAGCTGCCCTTGCCCTGCGTGGTGCGCACGAGCCCATCCTCAGCGAGCACGCCGAGCGCGCGCCGTACCGTGTGCCGGTTCACTCCGAAGCGAGCGGCCAGGGCCGATTCGGCCGGCAGCTGCGCCCCGGCTGCGACCGCTCCACTGCGGATTTCCCCCGCCAACGCATCCGCAATCTGCCGCCACGCGGCCAAGCCGCCCCCGCGCTGGAGTGCCGTCACGCCCTTGTCGCCTGCTTCATTCATGGGTTGCTCGCGCGGATTGCCTGCATGTTGTCATCGAAAGCACTTGCTTCCTCCCATCCACTTGTCTATACATATATACAAGTCTGGAGACGGAATGATGTTTGGTGGCAGCAAAACACCACCTGAGCCGGCGATGCCAGATCTCGCCGCGCGCAGATGCGCAATGGCGCGGACCGGCCAAGCGACCTCCGGCGAATTACGGGTCGCGATGGCACAGGCCGGCATCGCCGCCGAGGCGGAGGACCTGCGCCCGATCGAGACCGGTCTCGTGATGGTCCGCGGGCGGATCGGTGGCGATGGACGGGCCTTCAACGCCGGTGAGGCCACGGTGACGCGCGCGGCAGTGCGCCTGCCCAGCGGCGAGACGGGGTTCGCCTACCATCTCGGCCGCGACCGGGTCCGCGCTCGACTTGCTGCCATCCTGGACGCGCACTGGCAGCGCCCCGAAGCACGGCCCGCCTTGGAGGCGGCGCTGGAGGCCATCGCCGGGCGCCGGGCCGAAGCGGTGCGGCAGGCCGCCCGCAAGACCGCGGCGACGCGGGTGAACTTCTTCACCCTGGCGCGGGGAGAAGATTGATGGCGCACACCCTCGCTCACGGCTTCGCGGATCCCGTCCACGAGGGTCAGGCTGTATTCCGCGCCGCGATGGAGGCCCTGAGCCGGCCGGGCCGGATCCGGCCCCTGGCTACGAAGCTGGTGCCACCTGCTCCCCTCATTCCCGAGCTCGCGGCGCTGGCCCTGGCGCTGACCGATGCCGACACGCCAGTCTGGCTGGACGCGCCGCTGCGGGCCGAGCCGGCGGTCGCCGACTTCCTGCGCTTCCATACCGGAGCACCGATCGTCGACGCGCCGGGACAGGCAGCCTTCGCGCTGATCGCCGATCCTGTCTGCTGCCCGGACCTCATGGAATTTGCGCAGGGCACCCTCGCATATCCCGATGCCTCCACCACCATGATCCTCGCCGTCGAGACCCTATCCGACGCGGCCGGGCCGGCCTTCGCGGGGCCGGGTATCCGCGGCACCGTGCGCCTCGATGCCGGCCCCCTGCCCGCCGACTGGGCTTCACGCTGGGCCACGAACCATGCGGGCTTCCCGCAAGGGATCGACCTCTTGTTCGTCGCTTCCGCGCGCCTCGCTGGGCTCCCGCGTTCGGCGCGTCCCGTCGCTCCGGAGGCTCTGCCATGTACGTAGCGGTGAAGGGCGGCGAGGCCGCCATCGACAACGCTCACCGGCTGTTAGCCGAGGTCCGGCGCGGCGACCTAGCCGTGCCCGAACTCACGGTGGCGCAG
Organism: Methylobacterium sp. CM6241; assembly: GCF_054817845.1. Classification (NCBI taxonomy): domain Bacteria; kingdom Pseudomonadati; phylum Pseudomonadota; class Alphaproteobacteria; order Hyphomicrobiales; family Methylobacteriaceae; genus Methylobacterium; species Methylobacterium sp. CM6241. The sequence goes on along the minus strand of NZ_CM139246.1, from coordinate 397,700 downwards.
ATCCGCGAGCAGATGCGCCTCCTCGTCGATCGGGTGATGACCGAGGGCTCCCTTTACGACCCGGATCTGGCCGCCCTCGCACTGAAGCAGGCGCGAGGCGACGTGGTCGAGGCGGTATTTCTGGTGCGGGCCTACCGGACCACGCTGCCGCGCTTCGGCACCACCGAACCCATCGACACCGGGGCGATGACGCTCGCGCGACGCATCTCCGCCACCTTCAAGGACCTGCCAGGCGGCCAGGTGCTCGGCCCGACCTTCGACTACACCCACCGCCTCGTCGATTTCGCCCTAGCCGACGGCGCCGTCCCCGAATCTGCCAACGAGGCCGAGCCGGAGCCGGATGCCGCGGCCTGCCCGCGAGTCACCGATCTCCTCGGCCAGGCCGGCCTGCTCGAGCCCTCGCCCCCGGACGCGGGTGCCCCGGTCGGCGACCTCACCCGCGAGCCGGTGGATTATCCCGCCGACCGGGCGGTCCGGCTCCAGGGGCTGGCGCGAGGCGATGAAGGCTTCATCCTGGCGCTCGGCTACTCGACGCAGCGCGGCTATGGCCGCACCCATCCCTTCGTCGGCGAGATCCGGGTCGGGGCGGTGGAGCTCGAATTCACGCCGGAGGAGCTCGGCTTCCCGGTCAGCCTCGGCACGGTCGACCTGACCGAGTGTCAGATGATCAACCAATTCCACGGCCACGGGGCGGTGCCGCCGCAATTCACGCGGGGCTACGGCTTGGTCTTCGGCCAGGGCGAGCGCAAGGCCATGGCGATGGCCCTGGTCGACCGCTCGCTCCGGGCCGCCGAACTCGGCGAGGCCGTGGTGGTCCCGGCCCAGGACCAGGAATTCGTGCTGGCTCATTGCGACAGCCTGCAGGCGACGGGGTTCGTCGAGCACATGAAGCTGCCGCACTACGTCGACTTCCAAGCCGAACTCGAACTCGTCCGGCGACTGCGCGCCGAGCATGCTGCACGGGTGGCCGAGCCGGTCCCGGATGATTCCACCCTACGGGAGGCCGCCGAATGAACCCGCAAGGTACCGTCACGGTCTCGGCCGGCACCGGCTACAACTTTGCCTATCTCGATGAGGGCACGAAGCGGATGATCCGCCGCGCCATCCTCAAGGCCATCGCGATCCCTGGCTACCAGGTGCCCTTCGCCGCTCGCGAGATGCCGATGCCCTATGGCTGGGGCACCGGCGGCGTACAGGTCACCGCCGCGATCCTCGGCGCGGCGGACGTCCTCAAGGTCATCGACCAGGGCGCCGACGACACCACCAACGCGGTCTCGATCCGCCGCTTCTTTACCGCCACCGCCGGGGTCGCGACGACAACACGGACGGGAGAGGCCACGGTGATCCAGACCCGCCACCGCATTCCGGAGGCGCCGCTGACCGAGGGGCAGGTTCTCGTCTACCAAGTGCCGATCCCTGAGCCTCTGCGCTTCCTCGAGCCCCGCGAGACCGAGACGCGCCAGCTTCACGCGCTGGCCGAATACGGCTTGATGCACGTCAAGCTCTACGAGGACATCGCCCGACACGGCCACATCGCCACCACCTACGCCTACCCGGTGGAAGTCGCCGGCCGCTACGTGATGGACCCCTCTCCGACCCCGAAATTCGACAACCCGAAGATGGACGACTGCCCCGCGCTCCAGCTCTTTGGGGCGGGCCGCGAGAAGCGCATCTACGCGATCCCGCCATACACCCGGGTGCGCAGCCTCGACTTCGAGGACCACCCCTTCCGGGTCCAGAGCTTTGACCGCCCCTGTGCAATCTGCGGGGCCGAGGGCGTCTACCTCGACGAGGTCGTCCTCGACGATGCCGGCGGGCGGATGTTCGTCTGCTCGGACACCGATCATTGCGAGACCCGCCGCGCCGACGGCCACACCGGAGAGGTCGCGTGATCGAGCCCTTGCTTTCCGATCCTTTGCTTCCCGAGCCCCTGCTTACGGTCGAAGGCCTGACCAAGCACTACGGCCACCGCCTCGCCTGCGATGGCATCGGCTTCACCCTCGATCCCGGCGAGGTTCTGGCGGTGGTCGGCGAATCCGGCTCCGGCAAGTCGACCCTGCTGTCGCTCATCGCCGGCGAGGTCACAGCCGATGACGGCTCCGTCTCCTACCGCATGCGCGATGGCGCCACTCGCGACCTCGCGACCCTGAGCGAAGCCGAGCGGCGGGCTCTGATGCGAACCGACTGGGGCTTCGTGCGCCAGGACGCGGCGCAGGGCCTGCGCATGGCAGTCTCGGCTGGAGGCAATGTCGGCGAGCGCCTTATGGGGGTGGGCGATCGCCATTACGGTCGCATCCGCGCCACCGCCCTCGATTGGCTCGCCCGCGTCGAGATCGCCGCCGACCGGGTCGATGACCCGCCAACGCGCTTCTCCGGCGGCATGCGCCAGCGGCTGCAGATCGCCCGCAATCTCGTCACAGCCCCCCGCCTCGTGCTCATGGACGAGCCGACGTCGGGCCTCGACGTCTCGGTCCAGGCCCGCCTCCTCGACATGATCCGGGGGCTTGTGGCCGAGCTCGGCCTCGCGGTGATCATCGTTACCCACGACTTGGCCGTGGCACGCCTGCTTTCGCATCGCGTCCTCGTCATGCGGGCTGGCCGGGTCATCGAGACCGGTCTGACCGACCAAGTCCTCGACGACCCTCAGGCCGCCTACACCCAACTCCTCGTCTCCTCGGTGCTTGCCGCATGACGCCCTCTCCGACGACGCCCCTCCTGGTTTTCGACAACGTCGCCAAGAGCTTCACTCTGCACCTGCGCGGCGGCGCCGTGCTCCCCGTCATCTCCGGGGCCACCCTGGCGGTCTATCCGGGCGAGTGCGTCGTGCTCGGCGGCGCCTCGGGCGCGGGTAAATCCTCGCTCCTTAAGATGGCCTACGGCAACTATCGCTGCGCCACCGGCGCGATCCAGGTCCGCGACGGAGCTCGCGAGATTAACCTTGCCACGGCCGCGCCGCGCGAAATCCTGGCCCTCCGCCGCACCACCCTGTCCTACGTCTCGCAGTTCCTGCGGGTGATCCCCCGGGTCGGCGCCCGCGCCGTGGTGGAGGCGGCCGGGATCGAGGGGGGGCTTACCCCGGAGGCGGCCCGCACCCGGGCCGGCGACCTCCTGACCCGCCTCAACCTGCCCGAGCGCCTGTGGGCGCTTCCCCCTTCCACCTTTTCGGGGGGCGAGCAGCAGCGGGTGAACATCGCCCGGGGCCTCATCGCGGAGCGGCCGATTCTGCTCATGGATGAACCTACCGCATCCCTGGACGCCGCGAACCGGGCTGTGGTGGTGGACCTCATCGCCGAGAAGCGCGCGGCCGGCACCGCCATCCTCGGCATCTTCCACAATGCGGACGTGCGCCAGGCGGTGGCGACGCGCATCGTTGACGTCTCGGCCTTCCGTGGAGCTTTGGCGGCATGAGCAAGACATCGATCGACCGGGAGAACACCAGCATGACGGACCGGGTCGAGATCCTCGAGAACGCGCGCCTGGTTCGGCCCGACCGGGTCGAGATCGGCTGGCTCGCCATGGTCGATGGGCGCATCGCCGAGATCGGGACCGGCTCGGCACCCGAGCGCGGCCTCGATTGCGAAGGCGACACCCTCATCCCGGGCCTCGTCGAACTCCACACTGACCACCTGGAGAGCCACTACGCCCCGCGGCCCGGCGTGCGCTGGCACCCCCTTGGGGCGGTCCTGGCCTACGACGCGCAGATCGCGGCGTCGGGCATCACCACGGTGTTCGATTCGCTGCGCGCTGGCACCGACCCGGACGGCAGCGGCCTCGGCACCGAACTCGAGTTCCTCGCCGCCGCGCTGGCGGAGGCGCAAGACGCGAACCTGTTCCGGGCCGAGCACCGCACGCACCTGCGCTGCGAGATCCCCTCCGCGGACGTGGTCGAGACCGTGCGCGCCTTCGCCGGGCGCTACGCCATTGGCCTGCTCTCGCTGATGGACCACACGCCGGGCCAGCGCCAGTTCCGGGATGTGGCCAAGTACTACGTCTATGCGGGGCGCGGCGGCCGCTCCCTGGAGGAGATCAAGCTCAGCACCGAGCGCAAGATGCGCGACGGTCACACCCTCAATGCCGTCAACCGCCCGGCCCTCGTCGCCCTGGCCCGGGAGCTCGGCATTCCGCTCGCCAGCCACGACGACACCACTTTGGCCGACGTGACCCTCTCCAGGGATGAATCGGTGGCGATCGCCGAGTTCCCCACCACCCTCGAGGCGGCGGAAGCTTCGCACGTGGCCGGCATCACCGTGATGATGGGGGCGCCGAACCTCATCCGGGGCGGCTCGCATTCGGGCAACGTCGCGGCCCAGACCCTGGCAGAGGCTGGCTATCTCAGCATCCTCTCCTCGGACTACGTGCCGGCAAGCCTGCTGATGGGGGCCTTCGGATTGCCCGACCGCGTGCCCGGCATCTCCCTTCCGGACGCCATCGCCACGGTGACGGCCAATCCCGCTCGGGCGACCGGGCTGACCGATCGCGGCCGTCTGGAGTCCGGTCTGCGGGCCGATCTCGTTCGTGTCCACCTCGCCCGGGGCGTACCGGTGGTTCGCCATGTTTGGCGCGCCGGCGAGCGGGTGGTGTGATGCCCGGCGGCTTCGTTCTCGTCGTCGGTCCGAGCGGGGCCGGCAAGGACACGCTGCTGCGGCTGGCACGGGAGGCTCTCGCCCGCGATTCCCGGTTCGTGTTCCCGCGCCGCCTCGTGACCCGGGCTCCTTCCGTGCACGAAGATAACATCGAGATTTCGGAGGATGCGTTCACGGTCGGAGCAGCCTCCGGCACCTTCGCCCTGCATTGGCGAGCGCACGGCCTTGGCTACGCGATCCCCGGCGAGACCCTGGACCAAGTACACGCCGGGCGAGTGGTGATTTGCAACGTCTCACGCCACATCGTCCAAACAGCCCGTTGCGTCCAGCGGTGCGTCAGCGTCGTGTCCATTACCGCCTCGCCTGATATCCTCGCTCGCCGCCTCGCCGCGCGGGGCCGGCCGGAGGATGGCGATCTGCGCGCCCGCCTTGACCGCGTCGCACCGATCGAGGCGGAGTGCACGATTCGGAACGATGCCGACCCGGTCAATGCGGCTGCCGAGTTGATCGCCTATCTGCGCGAGCGGGCGGCCTGAGGTCCTTTTCAGGCGCTTGGTTCACACTCTATGGAGGCCGCAGGCCCAAGTTGAGCTCCGATCTTATTCAGTCTCGGTTCGTGCTCCGCCTCTTGGTGCCCGATAAACCTGGCGATTTTTGCCTATTCGGAAGGTGTATCGCTGGCGTAATTCTGTCGTATTTATTTCAATCACCCCGTTTCCTGCGACGGGGCGAAGCCTTTCCATCCGGCAAGAGGTGAACGAGCGATGGCAGTGGTAGAAACGGTGGCGGGACTTGAGCGCATCTACGGTGAGTGGGGCGCCATCGGTGAAGCCTCCACCGCCAAGGTCGCAGATCACATCACCCCGCATTATCGGCGCTTCATCGAGGTTGCGCCTTTCGCAACCCTCGCCACCGCTGGTCCCGACGGACTGGACTGCTCTCCCCGTGGTGATCGTCCAGGGTTCACGCGCGTTGCAGATCCGCGCACGCTTCTCTTGCCCGATCGCCGAGGGAACAACCGGATCGACAGCCTACGCAACGTCGTGCGTGATCCAAGGGTCGGCCTCATGTATTTGATCCCCGGCATCGGCAACGCCCTTCGCGTGAATGGCCAAGCGGTCATCGACGATGATCGAAAACTCTGCGCGTCCTTCGCCGTAGATGGAAAAGCGCCTCGCACCGTGATGGTCATTACCGTCAAGGAAGTTTACTTCCAGTGCGCCCGTGCCTTGATCCGATCTGGCCTGTGGCTGCAGGCCAATCACGTAGATCCAAAGACGCTACCTTCTCCTGGGCAGATTTTGGCCGACCTTAGCAATGGTCGGGTCGGAGGGGAAATCTATGATTTAACTTGGGGCGAAAAGGCTAAGAAAACTATGTGGTGATTTAGGAGAGGCATCTATACGATTTCGATAATGACTGCCTCTGATCAGAGTCAGCCTCTAGCGCTCTGTGCTGGCGAGGTATGCAACCCGCTCCGCCATCACAGGGCGATGTCTCAGCGCTTGGCAAACCCGACGTCGGCGGCGACGGCCTTCAATCGCTCCGGCTCACGCTCCTTGCGCTCGCTGTAGCGATTTACAAAGTCGTCGGCGCGTTCGCGGGTCAGTATCGTGAACTTCATCAACTCCTCGCACACGTCGACGACGCGGTCGTAGAGGGGCCCCGGCTTCATGCGCCCGGCCTCGTCGAACTCCTTGTAGGCCATCGGCACCGACGACTGGTTGGGGATGGTGATCATCCGCATCCAACGCCCGAGGACACGAAGGCTGTTGACAGCGTTGAACGATTGCGAGCCGCCCGACACTTGCATCACGGCCAAAGTCCTCCCTTGCGTCGGGCGCACCGAGCCCTCCGACAGGGGTAGCCAATCGATCTGGCTCTTGATGACGCCGGTCATGTTTCCGTGGCGTTCCGGACTGACCCAGACATGCCCCTCCGACCAGATCGAGAGGTCGCGCAGTTGCTGAACCTTGGGGTGGTCGGCGGTCGCGTCGTCCGGCAACGGCAAGCCGTGCGCGTCGTAGATCCGCACCTCGCCGCCCATCGCTTCCAGAAGGCGCGCGGCCTCGTAGGCCAGGAAGCGGCTGAACGAGCGTTCCCGCAGCGAGCCGTACAGAATCAGGAAGCGTGGGGCGTGGGTGAACGGAGTTCGAACCTGAAGATCGGCCGCCGTCGGGACCTTGAAGTGCCCCTCGCTCAGGTTGGGCAATCCGTCGGCGAAAGGCTGTTGGGGCTTGTCCAAGACGCTTTGGTCCTCTACGTTTCAATGATGGTTGAGATATTGATATCATGATGGACGAACGGCAAGCCGTCGCGGCCTTCGCGGCCCTCGGGCAGGAACATCGCCTAAGCATCGTGCGCCAGCTCGTGACAGCCGGGCCCGAAGGCATGGCGGCGGGCGTACTGGCCGAGGCGGTCGGGGTCTCGGGCACCAACCTGTCGTTCCACCTGAAGGAGTTGAGCCGCTCTGGGCTGGTCACCTCGCGACGGGAGGGACGCTCGATCATCTACAGCGCCGCCTACCCGGATCTGTCGGACCTGATCCAATTCCTGATGCGCGATTGCTGCCAGGGGCGCCCGGAGGTCTGCGCCCCTGTCGTCGCAGTCCTGTCCGCCTGCTGCAAGGAGAACGCCTGATGGACGTCGTGATCTACCACAACCCGGATTGCGGCACGTCCCGCAATACCCTGGCCCTCATCCGCAACGCCGGCATCGAGCCGCACGTGGTGGAGTATCTCAAGACGCCTCCGAACCGGCTCCTGGTTCGTCAGCTAGCCGACCGCGCCGGCCTCACGGTCCGCGACCTCCTCCGCGAGAAGGGGACGCCCTATGCTGAGCTCGGGCTATCGGACCCGAGCCTGATGGATGACCAAATACTCGATGCCATCGCCCAGCACCCGATCCTGTTGAACCGCCCCCTGGTGGTGAGCCCGAAGGGTGTCGCCCTGTGCCGCCCCTCCGAGGCGGTCCTCGACCTTCTTCCGGCCCAGCAGGGCGAGTTCGTGAAGGAAGACGGCGAGCGCGTCGTCGACGAGCACGGGCGCCGCGTCGCCACCGCCTGATCCGCTCCACGTACCTAAGAACAAGAAACGGTCCCGATGCTCGCGGTCGCCATCTTCGTGGTCACCCTCGTCTTCGTCATCTGGCAGCCGAAGGGGTTCGGCATCGGGTGGAGCGCTCTCATCGGGGCCGCCGTGGCGCTGGCCGCCGGGGTCATCAGCCCCGGTGACATCCCGGTGGTCTGGCACATCGTCGGGGACGCCACCTTCACCTTCGTCGCCCTCATCATCATCTCGCTGCTCCTCGACGAAGCCGGCTTCTTTCACTGGGCGGCGCTCCACATAGCCCGCTGGGACGGCGGCCAGGGACGCCTGCTGTTCCCGATGGTGATCCTGCTCGGGGCGGCCATCGCGGCGGTGTTCGCCAATGACGGGGCGGCCCTCCTGCTCACCCCCATCGTGCTCGCGATCCTGCTCCGGCTGAACTTCAAGCCGGCGGCGGCGCTGGCCTTCATCGTAGCCTGCGGGTTCGTGGCAGACTCGACGAGCCTGCCGTTGGTCATTTCGAACCTCGTCAACATCGTCTCGGCGAACTTCTTCGACATCTCCTTTAGCCGCTACGCGGCCGTGATGGTGCCGGTGAACCTGGTCTCGTTGGCCGCGACCCTGGTGGTGCTGTGGCTGTTCTACCGGCGCGACCTTCCGGCCACGTACCCGGTGGCCGAGCTCGAAGCGCCGCGCCACGCGATCAAGGACCCGCTGGTCTTCCGGGCGGCCTTCCCGCTCCTCGGTCTGCTTCTAGTCGCCTACTTCGTGACCGCACCGTTCGGCGTGCCGGTCTCGGTGGTCACCTGCGCCGGCGCACTGATCCTCCTGGCGCTGGCCAACCGCAGCCGCGTCATCCCCATTCGCAAGGTCCTGACCGGCGCCCCCTGGCAGATCGTGCTGTTCAGCCTCGGCATGTACCTCGTGGTCTACGGCCTGAAGAATGCCGGGTTGACCGACTACCTGGCGCAGGGGCTCGTATGGCTCTCGGGCTTTGGCCCGTTCGTCGCCACCATCGGGACCGGGTTCGCCGCCGCCATCCTGTCCTCGGTCATGAACAACATGCCGAGCGTGCTAGTGGGTGCACTCTCAATCCAGCAGGCCCCGGATCTCTCGCCCCTGACGCGCGAGCTCATGGTCTACGCCAACGTCATCGGCTGCGACCTCGGCCCGAAATTCACCCCCATCGGGAGTCTGGCGACCCTGCTTTGGTTGCACGTCCTCGACACCAAGGGCCAGCACATCACGTGGGGCCAGTACATGCGGGTGGGTCTGGTCATCACGCCGCCGGTGCTGCTCATCACACTGGCTGCCCTGGCGCTCTGGCTTCCCATGCTCGGGGCTCGGTAGCGCGCCGATGGCCCCGACGCGCCGCTGGCCGGTGATCTCGGCACTGGGCGTCGTCCAGATCCTGACCTGGGGCTCCTCGTTCTACCTGCTGTCGGTGCTGGCCGCTCCGATGACGCAGGACACGGGATGGCCCCTCGGCTGGGTCATCGGCGGCCTGTCCCTTGGCCTCCTCGTCGCGGGTTTGGTCTCGCCACGGGTCGGAGCGTTCATTGGCGAGCACGGCGGCCGGCCGGTGCTGGCCTTTGCCGCCATTGCCCTGGCGCTGGGCCTGACGGGCCTTGCACTGGCCCCGAACGTTACGGCTTACCTGGGGGCCTGGCTCCTCGTCGGCCTCGGAATGGGCACCGGCCTATACGATCCCGCCTTCGCCACCCTCGGGCGTCTCTACGGTGCCGAGGCCAGGCCAGCCATCACCACGCTAACCCTGTGGGGCGGCTTTGCCAGCACGGTATGCTGGCCGCTCTCGGCGTTCCTGATCGAGCAGGTGGGCTGGCGGGGGACCTGTCTCGCCTATGCAGGCCTGCACCTCTCGGTCACGTTGCCCCTCGTCCTGCTTGTGATCCCCAAGCCGCCCATACGTATCGTCACACGATTGGAAGGCGCGATCCCTACCATCCGGCTTGAGGGACGAGAGTGTCGTGCATTCCTCCTCATGGCAGGGGTGCTGACCCTCGGGGGCACGGTGATGGCCATGGTCTCGGTGCACCTCATCACCCTGCTTCAAGCCCGTGGCGTGGCTCTCACCTCGGCCGTTGCATACGGGGCAATGATCGGACCGGCACAGGTGGGGGCCCGCATCGTCGAGATGGTCGGAAAGGGTCGGCACCATCCCCTCTGGACCCTCACCGCGGCCATGGTCCTGGTGGCCCTGGGGGTCGCGATGCTAACCACCGGCCTACCCTTGGTTGGGCTGGCGCTAATCCTCTACGGGGCTGGAAACGGGATCTATTCGATTGCACGGGGTACGGTCCCCCTGGCCTTGTTCGGTCCCGAGCGCTACGCCGCGCTCGTCGGCCGGCTCGCCCGTCCGGGGCTGGTGGCGCAGGCGTTTGCCCCCTCCGTCGGGGCCGTGGTCCTCGCCCACGGTGGCGCGAACGCCACCTACGCCCTACTCAGCGTACTCGCCGTAGCGAACGTCACACTTGCCCTATCCCTCTGGCATGTCCGGCCGCGAAGCTAAGATGGTGCCCTGAAACGGAAAGGCCATCCGGCTTTCCCCGGATGCCCTCTTTACTCTAGGCTGAATGATCGCAGGACTTAGGTGCCCAAAAGCGGATCATTGGTTCCGCTATTAATGTAGGCCTATCGGCTCAACCGTGGCGCACGAGCGCGATGATATTGGTGATGCTAATATTTGGGTTCGTAGTAAGTGCTAGAGCACCTCTCTATGCCATCTTCGATGGTGGCGGCTTCGTAGTATTCTTGGATTTGCCGATGAGATCAGTTGAGCCGGTTTTCTGGCACCCGACGCCTAGACCGTTGTCTGCTTAAGGACAGCACGCCACCGAAAGCAGCCAGACTGCTCCCCACCCTTCTCAGACGTTCAGGGTGGGTGCCGAGCGTCAGTTTTTCACCATTGCATACCAGCAGGGCGCGACGATCACCCCCAGGGCAATGTCGAGGATCGTCACCAAAATAAGGGAAGTGCGGCTGAGCGGGCTTCGCCTGAGGCGCGGAGTCTTGTCGGATGGTAAGAAAGGCAAACGGGGACCATCATGACCAGCCTTCCCGGATTGCCCCCCGAAGCGTTTGCTAAGCAGGATCCTACGCCGGATACCCTGTTCTACGCGCAGCCCCGCTTCGTCACCCATATCGACGACGCAGCCATCGAAGCCGTCACCGACTTCTATCGCTCGCATTTGCCGCCCGGCGGTCGCATCCTCGACTTAATGTCGAGCTGGGTCAGCCACCTGCCCGGGAAGGCCGCTTACGCCACTGTGATCGGGCATGGATTGAACGAACGCGAGCTTGCCGCCAACCCGCGCCTGACGCAGCATTTCGTGCAGGATCTCAACGCCGATCCGATCCTGCCACTCGAAACCGCAAGCATCGACGCCGCGCTCATCTGCGTCGGGGTTCAGTACCTCCAAGACCCTGTGGCGGTCCTCAGCGAGGTCGCGCGGGTGTTGGTGCCGGACGTCCCCGTGATCATCACCTTCTCGAATCGGTGTTTCGCATCCAAGGCGGTGGCAATCTGGCGCGCGCTGGGCGGGGACGATCAAGCACGGCTCATTGACCTCTATTTGCGACATGCCGGGTTCCCCACCGTAGAGGCCTATGCCGTAGTGCCGGAGGGCGACCTCAGCGATCCACTATGGGCAGTGGTCGGTCGAACGCCATGACCAAAGGACGACCGATAGTGCCACTGGGATGATGAGAAATCACACGGCCGTGTTAGATGGCGCAGCTCGACGACCTAGAACAGCGCGATCTGCCCATAAATTTGACTATAGCAAATCAGCCCTTGCTACCTCCATCAAACGTCCGTGATGGGTGGTTTTCAGTCTTCCCGCTTATTGACAGACGCTTAGCGAAGCGGACGTGCCTTTCCGCCTTGGGTGCTACAATTGGCGACGTGCATGGCCTCCAGCGCTTGGAACCCGCGTCCTCCAGAATGCTGGTCGTCACCCATCATGATGACGGGTTTCATCGTCGATAATGAGTGCATGAGGCGTATCGCCCGAAATAAGATGGTTTACCGAACTCAAGCTCTCATTGAGCGCAAGGATGCGATCAATCTCACATTACATCCAAAATAACCGCCGGGCGTACCTGTGAGCGGGCCCAAGGGCCCCCATTATAACTTCCACCGAGGTACGATCAGGATAACAAAAAGCTGCCCGGACCGTGCCCGGACAGCCTTGCTTCGCTCTAAATTCGGAACTTACTTTGGCATCAGGACCGTGTCGACGACGTGGATCACGCCGTTCGACTGCATCACGTCGGCGATAGTGACGGTCGACTTGCCGCCCTTGCCGTCGACGAGCTCAATCTTACCGCCCTTCTCCTCGGCAGTCAGGCTACCGCCCTCGACCGTCTTCAGCATGGCCTTGCCACCACCGGCCTTAATCGCCTTCTGGAGATCGGCCGCCGTCATGGTGCCGGACACCACATGGTAGGTCAGGATCTTGGTCAGCGTCGCCTTGCTCTCAGGCTTCACCAAGGTGTCGACGGTGCCGGCTGGAAGCTTGGCGAAGGCGGCGTTGGTCGGCGCGAACACCGTGAACGGGCCCTTCCCGGAGAGCGTCTCGACGAGGCCGGCGGCCTTCACGGCGGCAACCAGGGTAGTGTGGTCTTTCGAGTTGACCGCGTTCTCGACGATGGTCTTGGACGGGTACATCGGCGCCCCGCCGACCATCACCGTCTTCTCTTCCGCCGCCTGGACCGCCGTGCCAAACGCGCCTGCGCCGGTAAGCGCCATGGCGAGGGTGAAGCTGGCGACCTTAAACATGCTGGTCATACGTATCTCCAAGTTCCGAACCCGTAATGTGGGATCATCGCTCGGTACGGCCCTGCGAGAGGTGAAGTTTCAAAAAAATCATAGCCGCAAGAGAAAATTCCTGAATTCCCATTGCAATAATTTCAAGCGGTTCGAGGAGGCTGCGGCAAGGGGAGACGGGTTCAAGCTTGTCTTCACGGACGTGATCATGCCCGGCGGGGCGAACGGCATCACGCTAGCCAACCAGATTCGGGAGCGTGCGCCAGATGTCCCCGTATTGCTGACCACCGGCTATAACGACGAGATGTCCATCAAGGGCCCGCAGATCCACGCGATGGATGTCTTGGGCAAACCGTACCGTCGGAGCGAGATGATCGACCGGGTTCAATCCAGCTTACGCCGAGGTGCACGCACTGGCCCCGCGCGGCAAACGTCGGACTTCGGGCACGCAAAAGCATGAAGTTACGAGGCATGGGGTTCGCGAAAGGCTGAATGCGGAACGTCCGCTTCGGGGCGAAAGGCCATGGTCCGGTTGCCACCCCGAGCCGAAGTTGCGGAACTGCCGAGGAATGACCGTTGATGGGAAGCGCCGATAGCGATCCCGCGCGACAGCATCACATGGCCGCCGGCAAAGCTCCGGCGGAAGGCATCGTTCAGGGCACGCACACGGTCGGTGCGGGTGGTCGAGGCGGGATCCGCCTCGACGCCGATGGGTGCCGAGCGGCTCATGCCCGTGGCTTCGCACCCTGAACCGCGCCGGGCGGCAGCAAACCGAGTTCACTGCGGTGCCGGGTGATCAGCGGATCGTCGGGCCAGTCGCGCCATTGAAGCTCGAACGCGTCGTCGGCCTTGGTGTACATGATAATCGCCTCGAACCAGCCCTCCTGCGGGCCGGCGCAAGCGAGCACGAGGCAGCCCCGTTCGATGCCGGGCCAATCGGCGGGTGCCTTGAAACGGCCGCCAGGGCCTCCGGCACCTGCGTCGCCACTTGCCCCGCCCCCCGAGGCTGGAGGGGCGCCAGCGGCTTTGGCTGAGGCCATGACGGGTGCGGCAATGTCAGGCAGGCCCGCCGCCGCCACGAGCCGGTCGAACACCTCGGCTTTGACGAACGGCACAAAGGCCTTGCCACTCTCAAACAGGCGTCCCTGCGGCAGGCCGACGGCAAGGCTGTGATGGGTGTCATTGCTGATTTCAAGCACGTGCATGCCCATCAGGCCGGCGGCGCGCTCGGCCTCGGCCTTTTCACCGGCGGCAAAGCGCGAAGCGTGGGGGCGGTGTCGTTCGTCGCGGCCGAACAGGATCAGGCCCGGCGGCACGGTGGTTGTAGTGGTTGCGGTGTTCAGGGTCATGAGCAGGCTCCAGAAACGACGAAGGCGGCCCGGAGGCCGCCTTGCGTTGAGTGTGAGGGGAAGGATGCACCCGCCTGCTGCCGGTGAGGCTCGGGTGGTGGCAGGCGTCGCAACAGCAGCGGCACTGGGGGCATCCGGTTAGCTGCGAAACAGCCCGCAGCGAACCTCACATTATAAGATTATAATCCTAATGTCAAGCTTAGGTTGGCTTTCAGCTGGCGCAGCTACCTATGAGTTATGCCGCCAGGTCTCTTTAATAATAGCGGAGCAGTCATAGCAATGAGCAAACTCTTGTCGTTTTGCTTTTGCATCAGGCGTTGTCAGGTAATCCACTTGGTCGGATGAGGCCCGCGGCAATTGCCAGCCAGACGAGGTGCGCGTCATTGCGGGCACCCAGCTTCGCCTTGATGCCATAGTGGTAGTTCTGAATGGTTTTGGGGCTTAGGTTGAGCGCCTTGGCGATGGCCTCCGTGGCCATGCCGGATGCCACGAGTTGAAGTACCTCGACTTCCCGGGGGCCGAGCTCGTCGAGCGGCGAGCGCTTGCCGCTGAGACGTTCCGCTGCAAGCTCCTGTGCGATGTCGGCGCTGACTGCCTGTCCGCCACGTGCCACGATGGCCACCGATCTAACCAGTTCCTCGGGGGCGCTGCTTTTGGTGACGTAACCCGAGGCTCCCGCCTCAAAGGCTTTCAGGGCGTAGGCCGCCCCCTGATGCATGGTGAACACTAGGATGCGGGCGCGCGAGTCCCATTGCCTGATGTGACGGACTCCCTCGAGGCCGCTAGGACCCGGCAGCGACAGATCCATGATCACCAATGTCGGTTTCATGGCCTTATACGCCCGGTAGGCATCGGATGCCGTCTCTGCCTCGGCCACAACGCGGTATCCAGGTTGACGCTCCAGTAGCCGACGATACCCTTCCCGAACGACAGGATGGTCATCGACGAGGAGGATGCCAATCTCGCTCACGCGGCAAGCCCCTCTAGCTTCATTTCGGGACGGATCTTCCTATCGTTCCTTGGGCTAGAATGATCGGCCTCCGACGGACATGGAATCGTCGCTTCGATCCGTACGCCGCCTTGGGCGGGGACGATGGCCAAAGTCCCGCCGAGAGCCCCGATCCGCTCACGAATGCCGAGAACGCCGTGGCCGCTGCCGGTCTCCACCAGCGCCGCGTCGCCACCGCCGTCATCCACGATGCCGAGCGTTACCATGTCCGGCGTCCGAACAAGGCTGACATTCACCTGAGTCGGCTTTCCGTGACGAACTGCATTGGTGAGGCATTCCTGCACGATCCGGTAGATGCTGAGCGCAACCGGTGCGCTCAATGTCGAGAAGTCACCGGCGAAGCTCAGGCTGAAAGCGGCGGGCTTCACACTTCGTCCCTCCCATGTAGAGACGAGGCGGCGGAGGCTATGTTCCAACCCGAACTCTTCGAGGTCGGGAGGCCGCAGGCGTGCCAGCGCCCCTTTCAGCGTACCCATCATATGACGGGTGATCCGGCTGATCGAGCGAGCGTCGTCACGCAACTCCGAACGTTCGCCGGCCTCGGCTTCGATTGCGCTCGCCAGGGCTCCCGTGGCGGTCAGACATTGTCCGAACTCATCATGAAGCTCACGTGCGAGTGCACGGCGCTCTTCTTCCTGAACGGCAAAAAGGCGCCGGGTCAGCGCCGTCCGCTCGGCCGTAGTGTGCTGGAGACGCTCGCTCAGCGCGTTCACGGCACGCGCTATGCGGTCGAATTCCCCGGCTCGGAACGGGGGTAGGCGGGTGGAATGATCGCCCCTCTCCATCTTGCCGAGGCCACGGGTGATCACCCGCGCCGGCTGTAGTGCGATACCGATCACGAAGGTGGCCAGGATGGCGATACCGCCAGCCATGGCGGCGGCGGCGGCCATCAGCACCCGCACCTGTCGCCAGACCTGGCGCACGGCCGCGCCCCGGTCGGGCGTAGTAACCACGATCCCCGCTTCCCTGCGATTCAGGATCACCGCGCGGCGGATCGGCGGGATCACTCCGAAAGCCTCGCGATACAACGTTTCGAACCACGCCGGAGCTGGCCTACCCGCGGTCTCCAGGCCACTGCATTGCTGAAGCGTGGCCTCGCCTTCCCATGTCAGGGCAACGCAGTTCCCGGGGCTGATGAATCGCAGGGTGTGCGAGCTGCGCCAATCCGGGAAGGCATATTTGGCGGAGCGACCGGCGCTGCCGCGCCAGGTCAGTTCCCGCCAAGCGAGTTCCTGCGCTTCACGGACCACCCTGTCGGCGGAGGCCGCGGTCTCCTCACGGATGCCTTGGTGCACCTCGGCGACGACCCAGGCTGTGGCACAGGCCAGGCAAAGCAGCACTACGCCCAGGACGCGCAGGATCAATCCGATGAGCAGACCCATGCCGTGGTGTTCCCCGCATCCAGCGAGGGAGTGGGACGCAACTGCCGGATGCTGGCAAGTGGTCAAGGCTACGATCAGGCAAAATGCCCGACTGCCGACGGGGATCCTGCCCTACCAGGAGACCGGGTGGGCCAATAGCGTTTCCGTCGTCGGGCTGCTCCGCGAAATAGTCGAAGAAGGCAGCCGGCGACGGGAGGAATTCCATGAAACATGCTTGCCTTCTCGGCTTGGGCCTCGCGGTTGCGGGTGCCACCGCCGGGCTCGCCAATGACGACGTGCTCAAGCGCAGCCAAGACCCCAACCAGCAGGTGCTGCAGACGCTCGACTACGCCAACACCCGCTACTCGAAGCTCGACCAGATCAACGCCGGGAACGTGAAGAACCTACAGGTCGCATGGAATTTCTCAACCGGCGTCCTGCGCGGCCACGAGGGTTCACCGCTCGTCGTCGGTGAAATGATGTTCGTCCACACTCCCTTCCCCAATATCGTCTATGCCCTCGACCTCAACAACGAGGGCAAGATCCTCTGGAAGTACGAGCCGAGGCAGGATTCGTCCGTGATCCCGGTCATGTGCTGCGACACGGTCTATCGCGGCCTGGCCTATGCGGATGGCGCCATCATCCTGCATCAGGCCGACACCACCCTGGTCTCGTTGGACGCCAAGTCCGGCAAGGTGAACTGGTCGGTCAAAAACGGGGATTCGAAAATCGGCGAGACCAACACCGCCACGGTGCTGCCGGTGAAGGACAAGATCATCGTTGGCATCTCCGGTGCCGAGTACGGCATTCGCGGCCATATCACCGCCTACGATGCGAAGACCGGTAATCGCGTCTGGCGCGGCTACAGCGTCGGATCCGATGACGACATGATCGTCGATCCGGCGAAGACGACGTCGCTCGGCAAACCGATTGGTCGGGATTCCTCCCTGAAGTCCTGGGAGGGCGATCAGTGGAAGACCGGCGGTGGCGCGACCTGGGGCTGGTATTCTTACGATCCGAAGCTCGACCTCGTCTATTACGGCACCGCCAACCCCTCGACTTGGAACCCCAAGCAGCGTCCCGGCGACAACAAGTGGACCATGGCGATCTTCGCTCGCAATCCCGATACGGGCATGACCAAGTGGGTCTACCAGATGACCCCGCACGACGAGTGGGACTACGACGGCATCAACGAGATGATCCTCACGGATCAGAAGATCGACGGCAAGGAGCGCCCTCTCCTAACCCACTTCGACCGTAATGGCTTCGCTTACACCCTGGACCGCGCCACGGGTGAGGTATTAGTGGCTGAGAAGTTCGATCCGGTGGTGAACTGGGCCTCCAAAATCGACCTGGACAAAGCGTCGCCTACCTATGGCCGCCCCCTCGTCCAGGCCAAGTTCTCCACCGACCAGAATGGTGAGGACACCAATACGAAAGGCGTTTGCCCAGCCGCCCTCGGCACCAAGGATCAGCAGCCCGCTGCATTCTCGCCGAAGACCCAGCTGTTCTACGTGCCTACCAACCATGTCTGCATGGACTACGAGCCATTCCGGGTGAGCTACACGCCGGGCCAGCCCTATGTCGGTGCGACCGTCTCGATGTACCCGGCTCCCAACAGCCACGGCGGCATGGGCAACTTCATTGCCTGGGACAACCTGAAGGGCCAGATCAAGTGGTCAAACCAGGAGCAGTTCTCGGTATGGTCGGGTGCTCTCGCCACCGCCGGTGACGTGGTGTTCTATGGGACCCTCGAAGGCTATCTGAAGGCCGTCGATTCGAAGACCGGCAAGGAACTCTACAAGTTCAAGACGGCCTCCGGCATCATCGGCAACGTGATGACCTACACCCACAAGGGCAAGCAGCACCTCGCCATCCTGTCAGGTGTCGGTGGCTGGGCCGGCATCGGCCTCGCAGCCGGTCTCACGGACCCCAATGCCGGGCTCGGCGCGGTGGGTGGCTACGCTGCCCTGTCGAGCTACACCAACCTCGGCGGTCAGCTGACGGTCTTCACGCTGCCGAACTGACCGACCTCAACTCGATGCATCCGCTCTGTCGGGGCGGATGCAAGCACTGTTCTCCCGCGCAGTGACCGCTGTCCGGAGGAATGGCGTGTCGCCCTTGCGCCAACGACGAAGAGGGCTGTTTGCGACAGTAACTGATCCGAACCTGCGTGGGGCGTATGTCCTTTACTTTGTCGTCGTACGGTAATGGATCGGCGGGCTTTCGGGCCCGCCATTTTTTTGGCTGAAGCTAGAAGCCCATACGCGAAACAGCTCGCTAACGTAGGCGCCGACAGCCTCACAGCGGGTACTATCCGACGGTCTCGACAGCGAGCGAAGCGAGGCGCTGATGGACGCTTTCAACTCCTGCAACCGCCGCTGGGGGCGCGGGACGGTGGTGCCCGGCACGGCGGGCTTCGGGCCGCAGCGAAACTGGTCCACGCGGTTCGGAATGCGCTCGCCACGCTACACGACCCGGATCGCCGACATCCCGGTCGTGGGGGCGGTGTTTGCTCCTGTCCATCCAAACTGAAGTAAAGCAAGCGTAGTTGTGGAAACGATGTGGAACGAGCAGAATCCTGCCGGTGAGTTCATAGTAAGACGACTGGCACGGTACCTAAAAACCGGGGCTGAGGGCCCCCGATGGCGCCACCTTCAACGCACGGAGCCACCACTTACTCCACCAACTTCTTTGCTCCTGGAATTTGTGCGTCACCGTACGAACGGGTCGGTTCGGGAAATCCGCAGGACGTGCCATCCACGACCTTCACATCGTCTTCCCACGGTAGGCGGTAACGACCGGCGGCGAGATCGTGCATGTAAGTGTAGGGGCAGTCCTGCGCGCCACCCTTCACCGCCGTGTATCCACGGTGGCCGAACTGATAGATGTTGTTTTCGACGCCCCAGTGAAGGCGCGCCTCCCGCACCAGATCGGGCCGGACCTCCGCGGTGATGATCTCGTCGGCGCGCCCCGTGGTGCCGTGGGCAATAACCGCCCCGTCGAAATTAACGATCATGCCCTCGCCCATGGAATCGAACGAGCCGTCCGTTCCGCACATGCAGACATTGGCCGTGACCATCAGATTGCAGAACGCGTTCGACTGATTGGTGAAGCGCCAGGACTCGCGGATCGGCGCGGTATAGCCCGCCGTGCGAATCATGATCTCGGCGCCTTTGTAAGCGCATTCGCGCGCCATCTCCGGAAACATGCCGTCATGGCAGATGATGAGCGAGATCTTCGCGCCGCGCGGTCCATCGATCACCGGGATGCCGACATCGCCTGGCTCCCAGGGCTCCACCGGCACCCACGGGTGCATCTTGCGATAGTAGAGCGCCACGACACCCTGGTCGTCGATGATGAGGCCGGTGTTCCAGGGGTTTCCGCCCGGGTTCAGCTCCATGATCGAGAAGCAGCCCCAGATCCGGTTGTCGATGCAGGCCTGTCGGAAGGCGGCCACCTCCGGCCCATCCATTCGACATAGGATGTCAGGGGTCGTGTCCATCGATAGGCCGTGCAGGGCGTATTCGGGAAAAATCACCAGATCCATTGTCGCGAGGTTGCGCCGAGCCTTGCCAACCATGGCGACGATGCGCTCGGTTTGGGCCGTGAGGTCGGCTTTGGTGACGACAGTTGGTAGTTGAAGTTGGACGAGGCCAAGCACTACGCCGTTGGGGGATTTGTTGAGTCCACCGAGTCCGTTCATGGGCGTTTCCCCTCATCTCGTTATTGGTACCGAGCCACCGCAACCGAGGGATGACTCGCCAAGCTGGGCCTCCGGCCGATGCGAGCAAGGAGAATGCCGCTCGGGAACGTCGGTTGCTTTGGACCGCTTCATCGAGACCGGCCGACGACCTCATTCAGGGGGAATATCGATTTCAAATACCCGCTAACGGTCGTATCGGCCGGCCACCGTTCCGATCTGGGTCGCGGGTGGACACCTTGCACCCGATGCACCGGAAAATGCGGCGCCAGCCGCCCTTTGGGTACACGCGCGGAGGGTAGCTATAACGCGATGGGTGCTGCAGGCAAGAGCAGTATACTCGTCGTTATGCCCGCATCAGAAATTCCGTTTCCTGGCGGTATCGCCTGCAAGCTAATGATCCGCTGATCTTACCTCAGTCTGCCGGGCACGCGAGATCGAGTGCGTAAAGATGCTGCTTCGAGGTGATGAACAGACGCCGCTGGTCTGGGGAGAAGCAAAGGTTGGTACAAGCCTGCGGCGTCGGTATCAGCCCGAGCCGGTGCCCATCGGCGGAGAACACTTGGACCCCAGCCTCAGAGCTTGTCCAAATCCAGCCACGGTGGTCTGCGCGAAAACCGTCTGGTACGCCGGGCTCGACCTCAGCGAAGACCCGGCGTTCTCCTAGACTGGCATCATCGCGGACGGGGAAGGCGTAGATCGTGTGCCCCTTGTCGCCCTCTGTTCGGGAGGTGTCGCTGACGTAGAGGGTGCGACCGTCCGGCGCGAATGCAAGGCCGTTTGGTTGGCCAAGGTCAGCCATGCGTCCCACCTCACCAGTTGCTGGGTCGAAACGGTAGACGCTGTGATGGTCGAGGTCGGACTCGGCCAATACCCCTTGTTTAGGCTGCCGCAAGCCGTAGGCGGGATCGGTGAACCATAGGGCACCATCGGCAGCGCAGATTACGTCGTTCGGCGAGTTGAAGCGGTGCCCCTCGTAGGTCTCGACCACCACCTCGTAGTGACCGTCCGGTGTTGTCTTGGATAGGCAACGGTTGCCATGCTCGCAGTGAACCAGGTTGCCGTCACGGTCGATAGTATTACCGTTGATGAACGGCGTGGCGTCGATCACAACCCGAACGGAGCCATCAGGATGCCAGCCAAGGACGCGACGTCCTTCGATATCCGACCACACCAGGATGTCCCGGGCAGGCCACCATGTCGGCCCCTCGCTGAAACTCGCTTGATCGTAGAGCGAAACCAAGAGGGCGTGGTGAGGCACCACCTCGGTGAAGACTCGGTCGTACGCGCGCGGCGGATCGACATGCGGAACAGGCTCGGGCGGGCCGGCGCGTCGCAAAAGATCGGGCATGAGATTTCGTGGTCAATCTGGAACGGGTGACGGTATGGGGATCAGTCTCTGCCGAGCACCTCGTCGGCTTTGGCATCGACCTTCGCCTTGTCGGATTTGGATAAGTTGCCGGCCTTCTCGGATTGCGCGGCTCGAGCCTTAACGTTCCGGGCATGCGCCTTGTCTTCGATTGGGAAGCGCTTCTCGTCGGGGAGGGCAAAATCCTTTTTTGGAAGGGACTTGCGGTCTTCGGTGGTCAGCTTTGACATCGCTTGCTCCTCTGGCCAAACAACGCCTTTCCCCCGGGTCGGTTCAGCATCCGTCTACGCGTCAACGAATGCCAGCGACCTGACGACACAATATGGCCGCCGAACGACGCGCCCACGTTCGCCTTGCAGCCAGATTTGCTCTGAAGCAGCTATGCCGCTTTGGGCCCTATCAAGCCGTGCGAGGCTCATGAGACTGCCAGTAAGCAGACGTTCCAAGTGCTCATGAGGAGTCGAGACCGGTTTCGCCCCAACACGCCAATCTGCTGCTGCATTGGGCCGCAATCTTGCCGCAGAAATGCCGATTCGCCCGACTGAGATGAAGATCGTGGCGGCTCAATAATTTTCGGTCCGTCGCCTGCGCATCTGACAGCGTGGGACGAAGGACTGGCATCTCAGCCAGTCCAGGGTAGCGGATGTGCCTGACCATGGCGGAAGAGACAAAGCGTTTCACGAGGATGCAGAAGGGTTTTGCCCTCATGGGCGTCCTGCCGATGGTAGGTCTCCTTGGTGGAGGCCTGATCAAAGCTGGATACTGGCTTCCCTTTCCATCTTCCTCACAGCTTGACGTGATGGTGACATTGCCGGCTGTGCCAAAAGCGTCCGGCACCGAGGATGAGGCGGCAATCGTCACAGCAGCACCTAGAGAGCCTCCGACAGTCGAGGAAGGCGCGGTGCCTCCTCAGTCCCAGCAACCCAATACCTACGCGGCCGCGATCATTCCTTCGACGCCGGGCGACCTTCCCGCCCCTTCGATCACCGTGCCAGCTACGGCACCTCGTGCGTCGCGACTTGTACCGCTTCCTGTGCCACGTCCGCCCGAGTTTCGGCCGAATAGGGCACAATCTTCGGCGCCGCGTGTCTCAGTGCGCCGCGATCTCGCCGTTGCATCAGCTCCAAAGGAGGACACAAGGTCCTTCATCGACAAACTATTCGGCATCGAGAGCCCTGAGCCACCGCGGCTCGCCTATGCCGCACTGGAGACGAAGCCCATCGACAACGTCTTTCGCAGAGCGCTGAATGCAGTACCGGATGGCAGCACGGGTGGAGTCGCGATTTACGATATCCGCGCCAGGGTTGTCACACTTCCGAATGGGGAGAAGCTCGAGGCGCATTCGGGGTTAGGCGAGAGCATGGACGATCCGGGTCACGTGCATGTCCGAATGAAGGGACCTACTCCGGTGGGGACCTACGACATCAGCGAGCGGGAGAAGCCGTTCCATGGGGTTCGCGCTCTTCGCCTCAATCCCCTTGGTGGACCTGAGGCCGTGCACGGTCGGGTTGGACTCTTGGCTCATACCTACATGCTCGGGGCGAGCGGTGCCTCGAATGGCTGCGTTTCGTTCAAGGATTACGACAAGTTCCTGCAGGCGTACCTGCGAGGCGAAGTCCAGCGCCTCGTTGTGATCGCAGGCGGTTAGATTTGCGCCTCCTAGCCCGCCCGGGCCATGTCGGGCTCGCCCGAGCTGCTCGTAGCTGGTCGCGACCGACCCTCGAGGTATTGCAAGAGCAACCTCGAGAGGCGTCCTCTATCAACCGGGCATGTGTGACCGGTCGGGCTGATGCGCTGTGAATGAACATACTTCGAGCGAAGACGGTTTGGCTAAAGCCGCCGCGGACTTTTGGCCGCGATCAGCTTGACTGGTTCAACGCGCCTTAGGCGATGGAGGTCAGAACCTTGACGCTATTCGGCTATCACGCTTCACATGAGCAATATGCTCCCTCTACGCTCCTCACCTACGTGCAGGCAGCCGAGCGCGCTGGGTTTGCATGCGCAATGTCGTCTGAGCATTTCAAGCCTTGGAGCAATGCACAGGGCCATGCCGGGCATGCATGGTCGTGGCTTGGTGCAGCGCTCGCAACGACGAACATACCGTTCGGCATCATAACCGCGCCCGGCTACCGTCATCATCCAGCCGTTCTCGCGCAATCTGCGGCAACCCTTTTCGAGATGTTTCCAGAGCGCCTATGGCTTGCTCTGGGCAGTGGCCAACGATTGAACGAGGACATCACTGGTATGGCGTGGCCGGAGAAGGCTGAGCGGACAGCCCGTCTCGCCGAATGCGCCGCAGTGATCAGAGCCTTATTCGAGGGCGAGACCGTGTCGCATCGCGGACGGGTCACGGTTGTCGATGCCAAGCTATACTCGCGGCCGGCAAAGGCACCGCTCCTGTTGGCTGGCGCAGTCACGGCCGAAACTGCACGCAAGGTGGCGTGCTGGGCAGATGGCCTCGTGACCGTTGGCATTGAGCCGGACAAGCTCCGTCCCGTGGTTGAGGCTTTTCGCGATGGCGGAGGCGCCGGTAAGCCGGTTTTACTCCAAACGAAGGTAGGCTGGGATACCGATTCAAAACGTGCCCTGGCTGAGGCTCACGGGCAGTGGTCGAGCAACATGCTAGAAGGCGACGTCAACTGGGACCTGCGGACGCCCGAGGACTTTGAGACGGCTTCGCGATTCGTGCGCCCTGAAGATGTCCATTTCTCCGTACGGGTTTCCGAGGATCTTGGACGTCAAGCGGCATGGCTGGCCGAGCTTGCGGAGATTGGCTTCGCTGAGATCATCGTCCATCAAGTCGGCCGAAACCAGGAGGCCTTTATCGATGCGTTCGGCGGCCACGTGCTGCCGCAGCTTCGCGTTTAGACGCTCCGCCTCCTTGCATCCCGATCCTCCAGAGACAACTCGTCCTGGTAGAGCTTATCCTCCGCACCGTCGGATCCGTTGAATCTGGCCATGATGGAGGAGCGCTTTCCGGTCGGGGCCTGCAACGCGGTGGGACGGTCTCGCTGTCGGTGACTGAGCGCCCAGGCTAGAGCGGTGTCCGATCGGCTTGAATCGACCGGGGTTTCGGGGGCGGCGCAGATGTGATTCGATGCGCGGCTTTCCGAGGAGGAGAGCCGGATGCCCTCAGCCCTGTCAGTCGATCTGCGTGAACGGGTCGTGATGGCGATCGAGGCAGGAGCCTCGCGCCGGGAAGCCGCCAGACGGTTCGAGGTTAGTCCGGCTAGCGCCGTGCGCTGGCACGAGGCCTTCATGCGGGAAGGACGCACATGGGCCAAGCCGATGGGCGGCGATCAGCGCTCGCACGCCATCGAGGCCCAGGCTGGCCTGATCCGGCGGACCTATGAGGCCAAACCGGAACTGTTCCTGCGGGAGCTACGCACCCATCTGGCCGAACGCGGCCTGCGGGTCGGGGTCAGCAGCCTGTCCCGCTTCTTCAAGCGCCACGGCATCACGCGTAAAAAAACACCGGCCACGCCGCAGAGCAGGATCGAGAGGACGTGAAGGCCGCGCGCCTGGCCTGGTTCGAGGGCCAGCTCGACCTCGATCCAGACCGGCTCGTGTTCCTGGACGAGACCGCAACCAACACGAAAATGACGCGTCGCTACGGATGGGCGCTGCGTGGCAAGCGCTGCCGGGTGGCCGTGCCGTTCGGTCACTGGAAAACCATCACGGTCACAGCGGGACTGCGGGCCAGCGGCCTGACGGCGACCGCGCTCTTCGACGGCCCCATGACCGGGGTCCGCTTCCGCCGCTATGTCGATGAGACCCTGGCGCCGACTCTGAAGCAGGGTGACACAGTCGTGCTCGACAACCTGCCCGCCCACAAAGTCAGCGGCATCCGCGAACGCATCGAGGCGGCCGGTGCCCGCCTGCTCTACCTGCCGGCCTACTCGCCCGACTTCAATCCGATCGAACTGGCCTTTGCCAAGCTCAAGGCCTGTTTGCGAGCCCAGGGCGCCCGCACGGTTGTGGAACTCTGCGACACCATCAAGCAGGCCTTCAGGCGCTTCACACCGAATGAGTGCCGCAACTACCTCGTGGCCGCAGGCTACGATGCTTTCGATCCAACCTGATCGGATGCCGCTCTAGGATGCATAGCCGTGTGAACGTACTGCACAGCCTCATGGCTGCCTGCGGGATTCAGTGACACAAGGGTGTGTAGGTTTCCGTGCTTGGACGCGGACCCCTTCGGCCCCTCCAGGGTTCACCCATTGCGGCCGCACTAGGTGTTTGATCCCGCGGTGTGGTGATACGGTTGCGCATCATGCTGCGAGGGAAGCGCTATGGGCCAAGTTCTCCATGGAAGCGCCACCACGACGGAGGCAGTCCGTCGCGCGATCCAGCTACGTGAAGAGAGCGTAAGGGCGCTGGCCCGGCGCTACAGCGTCAGTCCGACGACGGTGCAGAAGTGGCGCAAACGGGCGACGACGGCGGATGCCCGGATGGGACCCAAGGAGCCGCGCTCCACCGTGCTCACGGTCGAGGAGGAGGCGATCATCGTCGCTTTCCGACGGCACACGCTGCTCCCGCTCGACGATTGCCTCTATGGCCTGCAACCGACGATCCCGCACCTGACCCGGTCCTCGCTGCATCGCTGTCTGGAACGGCACGGCATCAGCCGACTGCCCGAGATCGACGGCGACAAACCCAAAAAGCAGCGCTTTGCGAGTTACGCCATCGGCTACGTCCATATCGACATCGCCGAGGTCAGCACCGCTGAGGGCAAGCTCAGGCTGTTCGTGGCCATCGACCGAACCAGCAAATTCGTCTTCGTGCGGCTGGTCGAGAGCGCCGGCAAGATGGAGGCCGCTCAGTTCCTCCGCGACTTCATCGAAGCGGTGCCTTACCGCATCCACACTGTGCTCACGGACAATGGCATTCAGTTCACATCACGCCAGCGGGATATCTACGACAGTCAGCACATCTTCGATCGTGTCTGCGACGAGCATGGCATCGAGCACCGTCTGACCAAGGTGAACCACCCTTGGACCAACGGGCAAGTCGAGCGAATGAACCGTACGATCAAGGACGCGACGGTCAAACGCTACCACTACGACAGCCATGCTCAGCTGAGAGCGCATCTGCATCTGTTCGTCGATGCCTACAATCATGCCCGCAGGCTCAAGACGCTGCGCGGCCTGACGCCCACCGAGTTCATCCTGAATGCCTGGACGAAAGAGCCCGATCGCTTCAGGATCGATCCGTCACACCTCATCCCGGGACCGTACACCTAGGTCGCGACCCGGAGCCCCCGACAATGTCGCAAGCCCCACCGTACCTAACCCGCTTGCCCACCTTCGGTGAAGCAGGGAGCGTCCACGTCCTCATTGAGACGCCAAAGGGCAGCCCAAATAAGTACGCCTACTCCGAAGTGTTCGGGACCTTCGAATTCAAGATGGTCCTGCCTGAAGGCATGAGCTTCCCTTACGACTTTGGGATGATCCCATCCACTAAGGGTGCTGACGGCGATCCGCTGGATATCCTTCTCCTCTTGGACGCATCAGTTTTTCCTGGATGCTTGTTAGAGGCGCGTTTGCTCGGCGTCATTGAGGCTGAACAGCAAGAGCACGACGGGACGTGGGAGCGCAACGACCGGTTGGTTGGCGTGGCGGTGAAGGCTCGGACGCACGCGCATATCAACTCGCTTGCTGATTTGCGCCCTGGCATGCTGGACGAGGTTGAGGCCTTCTTCGCCCAGTACAACCAAATCGCCGGTAGGGCTTTTAAGGTAATCCAGCGTGGTGACGCCGAGGCGGCGCATGCTATTGTACTCCAAGGCACAAAAGCCTTCGAGCGGTCGCAGGAATGACCACTGCGATCACTTCAGTCGGTCAACCGGAGCTTGCCCATCGCATGACCGGCAAAGAAAGTCGGAAGGATGCCCTTCCTAATCCGAGAATAGTAGTAGGCGTGCAAATGCCCATGGGCTGTAGCCATTGTGATGCCTTCATCATATCCCTCTGCACCTTGCGGGGCTTGGTCTGATCAGCGTCCCACAAGGCGCAAGGATGGCTTCTCGACGGACTGGATGGTGATAGATGGTGCGCAGCGGGTTTGATTGCGTCCGCCTGCTTTGGCTTCATACAACGCGGCATCCGCGCGGGCGTACAGGCTGCGCGCATCGGCAGTGCCGGTAGCACTGCCGATGCTGACTGTTATGCCGCCAGGGCCGATCCCTGCAGCCTCGACCGCCAAGGTCGCTATCTGGGTATGCACCGCCTCGGCAACGCGTAGGGCGCCGGCCGTGTCGGTGTCAGGTAGTAGGAGGACGAACTCCTCTCCGCCGACCCGGCAGACCAAGTCGGAGGGACGGTGCACACTTGCCGCAAGGCAGCGGGCCAAACCCTTCAGCACCTCGTCCCCGACCGTGTGGCCGTAGCGGTCGTTGAAACGCTTAAAATGGTCGGCATCAATCATAAGCAGTGAGAGCGGTTTGCCAGAACGGGCAACCTGTGCGCATGCACGGCTGAATGCCTCATCGAAGCGCCGCCGATTGGCTAAGCCTGTCAGGGTATCGGTCTCCGATAGCCGAGCGAGTTCCGCCTGCATCTGGGTACGGCTACGCAGCTCTCTCCCAAACAGCAGCGATAACGCGACGGTCAGGCCGCAAAGGATCAGTACGACCGTGCCGATGCCGAGGGCTTTGGCCCGCCATTCTGCCTCCACCTCGCGCGTCGAAAGGGCGACGTTGAGGATCAGGGGCAAGTCGCCGACCTGAGTGAAGGTGTAATAGCGTTCGACGCCGTCTCGGACCGAAATGTCTACGAATGAACCGTTGCGCGCACTTGCGAACCGCATGAAGGTTGGCGCACCGGCAATATTCACACCGATGTCCGCCGCCTCGTAGGGATAGCGCATCACCCGCGTGCCGTCGCGCAGATAGAGATTGATCGCACCTTCGCGGCCGAGACCGATCTGATCGAATAGGCGGGTGAAGTAAGTGAGCTTCAGGCTCCCGAGCACGACCCCTCCGAATGAGCCGTCGGGCTTGGAAACGCGCC
Source organism: Methylobacterium sp. CM6241 (assembly GCF_054817845.1). Taxonomy (NCBI): domain Bacteria; kingdom Pseudomonadati; phylum Pseudomonadota; class Alphaproteobacteria; order Hyphomicrobiales; family Methylobacteriaceae; genus Methylobacterium; species Methylobacterium sp. CM6241. The sequence goes on along the minus strand of NZ_CM139246.1, from coordinate 369,480 downwards.
GACTGAACGGCAGCATGGGTTCGCCGGTCAGCCGCGAGACAATGGGCTTGCCGATGTAGAGCCCTCGGTCAGCCCGGAGCCGTTGGGCTTGGAAGTACTCCCGATCAGCGTAGCTGCCTTTGCGCGGCGGTACAGCGCCTGCGTCTTCGACAACGTCGCCGCGTTCATTGATCACAAGCATCACGCCCATGTCGCGGGCCATCGACGCTCGATCAAACAGGATGAGTTGGCGCATCGCGGGGCTGACTGCGTCGATGCCCGGCGCGTGGAGGTTCTCGACAACTGCGCTGATCGAAAGGTCAAAGATCTCGACGTTACGGGCAATGTCGCGTTCGATGACCTGAAGCAGGTTGTGCGACGTCTGCTCAGCCTTGTCCCAGGCGTCGCGGCGTAGGTCGATCAGCATCAAACTCGAGACGACGAGCATACCGACTGGCGCCAGGACACTCAGTGCGGTCCAAGTCCGAGCGGACCGGAATACCATCGATAGCTTTTGAAGCCCCATCGTCGTCAAGCTATTCCAAGCGTGGGTTTTGTGCTCTGGTATCTAGGGCATCAAACCTGATCGGAGACTTACCGCAGGTCCCTTCCGCCATCATTCATCACATCGTACCTAACGCCGCGTTCAGGCGTGGGAATGCCCGGGTGCTGATCAAGGCAGCGACAGCGGGCGTGCGGCGGATCTGGAAGGCGGGCTATCGATATTCGAAGCAGGGGTCATCACCGTCGATCTTGTGCCCCTAGCAGCCTCACAGCGGGCACTGTTCGACGGTCTCGACCGCGAGCGAGGTGGGGCACTGATGGATGCTCTCGACGCCTGCAACCGCCGCTGGGGGCGCGGGGCGGCTGTGCCCGGCACGGCGGGCTTTGGGGCACAGCGAACGTGGTCTACGCGTTTCGACATGCGCTCGCCGCGCTACACCACCCAGATTGCCGACATCCCGCTCGTGGGGGCGTAGATGCCGGACCAGACGCATGAAGTGTTGTCAAAGAGGCGGTAGTACCGTGTGGATTATGCCGGTGCACTCTCAGTCTTTAGATCTAAAAATAAAGGCGGCTCGTGGGCCGCCTTATCGATCAAATGGCTCCATGACTTATTGAGCAGTACCTGTCCATTGAGGGTCAAAGACCGCGCCATATCTCTAACATTTTTAAGGCGAAATCAACTCTCAATAAAGCAACTACGCTTTACCAAACCGAGCAAAGACGAGTTCAAACGTATCACGCTCGTCAAACCCCGATACGATATCCTGATAGGAAAAGCAGGAGGGCTTCCCCAAGACCCGGCGACCGGAGGCATTAGTTATCAATGAAAACTTATCCTCCAGAAATCCGGGTTTAAACAGTTCCTCGCCTTTGGCGAAATCGTTCATCAGATACAGGGCCCACTTGGCTGAGATCGAATTACGCTTGGCGATGCGAATCGCATCGCTTAAATGGCAGAAGAACTTTAGCAGGGCCAAGTTGCAGCGGCCGGTTGCTCGAATGTCCTTTTTCCACGCTACTCCTTGCATGAGCAGACTGTTCCAGTTGATGTCGTATTCGTTGATGGCATCGCCCTTGATGATCGCGACTAACTGATTGGTCATCGCGTTCATTGCGCCTGGGTATATTTTCACTTGCCTACCAGCAGGCTTGAGATGGTGAAAAAGTGCCACCAGAGCGATAGCTGCCGGCGTATCCGTATCATCGTCGAGAACGCAGAACTCGCCTGTGGCCAGATAACTCAATGCCTTTTCTTCACTGGTAACAATAGTCAGCGGTCTAATGGTTTTCATTTTGTAGCCTCGGGTTTTGATGCTCTGCCCGTTTTTAACAAGCATCATGAGCAAGTGCGCGATTGCGAACCTGCTGTTGTTTACCTGAGGTCTTGGGGGCGAATTCGAAAGCAAAAGAGAGGCAGCATGGCGGGTCGGGGGGCGCTATTGGAATTTGCAGCCTAACTTCTCTTCAGCTGGTCGTCGGAGTAGTGCTGTTCAGCCTACTTCGAGGCATGCGACTTACATGAAGCGTGGCGCACAAGAGGTTTGTGGTCTCCGCCAGCGTTGAAGGTCAGCGGCAACGCCGTCACCATGTCGAATGGATTTGTGAGACGCCCCTTTCCCCAGCCAGAAAGGCGAGCGCCGCGGGATCTCGCCAAACGTTCTGCAAATCAGCTCGGTATGAGCTGAGGGATCGCCTTCCTCAGCCGGGAGTAGCCGCGGGTGGCCAACGGCCACGCCTTCTCATCCCAAGCCCGCCGCACGCGTAGGCAACCCTCTGGCAGCACCATCGCCGATGGTCCGACCGGGGCCCAAGCGGTCACAACCGGCAGGCTGGCGGCCCAGTCCTTTTCGATCAGGGATGCCGGGCATCCGAAATGGACCTCGGCTCGCGCCAGGGCATCCGCCATCGCGGCTTCATCCGCGGCCTTGACCCGGTCTGAGGCGCTCTCGGCATGGGCAACGAGCCCACCGATACGGACGACCCGCGCGGTGCCAAGGCAGAGGCTCTCCGGGTGCAGGTCGTCGAGGTGCAGGAGGAGCGCGACCTCGCTGTTGGGCATGGCATCGACCAGCGGCAACGGCATTTCTCGGGGCGGCATCGGCTCGTCGAGGGCGTCGGGGTACTCATCGAGGCCGACCGGGTCGAAGCGTCCATCAGTATAGCGACGGATATTCTCGGCGCGGGCAACGTAGTGCTTGCCCCGGGTGTGTAGGCCGGCGACCCAGCGCCAGGAGAGCGTATTGCTCGCCGGATCGCCATCGACGAGGTGGCGCATGAAGAATTCGGCACCGAGGGCCCAGGGCAGGCGCAGGGTGAAGATCCAGTTCGAGGCGAACCACATGCGCGCATGGTTGTGGAGCCACCCTGTCTCTACGAGTTCGAGGGCCCAGGCATCAAAGCAGTCGATGCTGCTCCGCCCCTCAATCGCAGCCTCATAGGTCCGCCGCAGGCCAGGCTCGACGGCGAGACGCTCATGACCCTCGGCGGCCAGCGCAAGGTACCCCGTCCAGGCGGCAAAATGGGTTTCCAAATGCCCCTTGAAGTAGGTCCGCCAGAATACCTCGCTGACGAACTTCTCGGCGCCCTCATCGCCGAAAGCAGCGACGGCCGCACCCACAACCTCGGCCTCGGTGATCAGGCGTCGGCGGAGATAGGGCGAAAGCGTCGAGGTGGTTGGCCGTGCTTCGGGACCCAGGTCGAAATTGCGAGCCCCGGCATACTCGGCTCCCTCATGTTCGAGAAAGGCAGCGAGACGGTCGAGCCCGGCGGCGCGGGTCATAGGGAAAATGCGATCCATGACCATGAGCTAGCGCGTGGCGAGGGAAAGCCGATGCGACCGATTTTTCGAGGGTTTGGGGGCACCCGTATCACCGCAGCGCCCCTGATAGCTTCACAGGCGGCTAAGGCCACCCCCGGGACGCCAAGATGAGGATAGTCGCGACCGGGGCGCGGAAGGACCCTGCAGAATCAGGATCGCATCGCGGCCGGCCTGGTGCTGGGACAGGCCGCCCGGGAAGCCGTCCTAACGGGCCGTGGCTTCAGCGTCGGCAACGAGGCGCCGGGTCGTGGGGGCACGCGGGGTCAGGGACGGCGTGGTCGTCAGCTCGGAAGCCGGACGAACCGATGCTGTGACGCGAGCCTGTTCACGGTAGAGGGTCGGCGTGAGGTTAACGCGATCCTCAGCCATTGCCGTACCGGTCAGGGTGATGGCGGCGAAAGCGGCAAGAACGATTTTATGGACGGTCATGGTACTAATCCCTCTGGTGTTTCGGGGCCTGCGCCCCGTCTGATGAGAGGGATATGCGCTGCAGTGCACCATCATTCAAACAGATTGGATCGATAGTCGATATTGATGAAATCGATGTACCTTCATGCCCTCTTCCTTGCCTTGTCACTGGCTCCCGCATTCGCAGCCGAGCCCATCGCCGGCCGGGCCTCGGTGATCGACGGCGACACCCTCGATATCGGCAGACCGGACCCGGATCAGCGAGAAGGACGGCGAGCGCATGTTCTGCTCTGAAGACGAAGCGAAAGCGGCTGGGTGGCGGGCGCCGCGGTAATACCAAAAGCACTGATTGAGGCCGGCATAGATCCGGAGAAGATTTCAGCCATAATGGATGAGATACGCCAGAAAATGTTTGCGGCGACTAATCGCCGTTTCTGAGAAGTTTTATGACTGAGTAGGTTACCGCCTCCCTTGGCCTCATCTCCGAAGGCCCGCTGTTTCCGATCCCCTGCTCCTGCTCGTCCTGGCGTCCGAGAGCGCCGAGGTCGTGCTGGGTATTCGTGTGCGCCTCCTGCAAAATACCTTCGCCCTACGAAGTTACGGGGAACGGTTTTACGGTCTCCACCGTACCTAGGCGGCTGAAGGTCAGGCCCAGACAACGAGACCTTCGCGTACTTCGAATGCCCCCACACTGAGGTGTGAGTGCGTCGTGGGTAACCCATGGCCGACGCGCGAGCGGCTTCGCCGATCATACGTGGGAAAGCGGTTGCAAGGGCTCGGTGAACGGGGGGGCGTCTCACCCTCCCGCGTCACCTCCTAGGAGGCATATTTGAGAACCATAGGCGCGATCATCCTGTCCCTCACCTTGCTCCTGGCACAAGACGCCATGGCGCAAACCCTGTCGCAGGATCAGGCCGTGGAGAGTATCGATGACGTAAGGCCGGGGCCGCCTCCGCCGCTCCCGGACCTGTCGGATCCGAACTCTCGCACCGGAGAGGCACTCGCCGAGCCAGATGCGCGCTCCGGCATCCCGAAGGTCCTGCGAGGATCGGCCAGCAAAGCCGGTGGACCCGCCAACGAACTCAACCCGAGCGGGACTCACGAGGATGAGACTCCCGCGAAGGGCGATCTTGCTAACGTCATCGCGGGTAAGGATCTGTTCCATGGCAATTATTGCGGCTCGGGCCAGCGTGGCGCGGATCTTCCGCCGACTGACGCCCTAGATGCCGCCTGTCAGCGCCATGACGCATGCTACGATATGGCCGGACATCGCTCGTGCGCTTGTGACAAGAAGCTGAGGCGCGAGGCGACTGCGGTTTCGGAAAGACCAGACGTCACGCTAGAAATACGTCGCCGAGCCTTGAGCGTTGTCGGGGCTGCGGATGCCATGAGCTGCCAGGCTCCCTGAGGGTAAGCTCCATTAGGGGAGGTCCAGCTGTCACATCCTGGTCTGGCATATCGACGTGATCGTCTGTTGCCGGAACACGGCACCCCGCATCACCAAGCTGAGGGTCGTGCGGCAAGCCTCGATCATCCCGCCGGTACGGGCGACCAGGTTAAGCCGGTTCGGCTGGGCTGCGCATCAGACCCCGGAGGGCTCTGAACGGAAGCATCAACATCGTCACACAGGCGCCCAGCGCCAGGACAACGAAGACCGACAGGATTGCCGTCAGGATTTTGATCATAGGCGTGCTCACTCCGGCGTACAGCGGCATAGGCTCCGCAGTGCGTTGTAGATACGATCGACCCAAAGGTCGGCGAGAGTGTGTGCAGTTCTACGTTCCCGTTAGGATTGATCGCTGCTCGCCATACCGTTTTCTCGGATGTCGCTACTAAATGACTTCAGCCGCCTCTACGGTCCGCTCTGCATCTCAAAACCTGACATCACAGGGCACACAGGCCATATGTTCGAGATGGTTAATTCAACGCTAACCCGCGTCGGCGACGCCCACGGCCTGCTCAATCCCTGGGAGGCCCGCCATTTCCGACGCTCTTCTTTTGCTCACCCTAGCGACCGAGAACGCCGAGCTACGCGCCCAGCTCGCGGAGGTTCAGGAGCAGTGCGTCGAGCTGGCAGTGGATGCGGGCGAGCTTCACGCCGAGGTGGAACGGCTACAGTGGCGGCTTGCCGTAGCCGAGCGCGACCGCGACAGGTGGCAGGCGCGGGCCGCGCCCTGCTGAGCCGTTTGGGAAAGGCCGGCTGTCCGACCTACGCTACTTGGGTTGAGCGGCACACGTGATCTGCGCAAGCAGCAGGATGGGGAAGTCGCGCATCTGATGCTGAGAGATATATGAGCAACACCGAGCAGTTGGTTCTTCCAAAGTATAATTAGACAATTTTATCGCGCTTGACGGTTATAAAAAATTTAGGGAGTGCTCCCGGCTCGGCATGCGAGAGGCCGAAACGATGTGCTTAGGTTGATTGTAAGGAATCATAAGGTGGATCAGATCGAAAAGATCATGCGTGATCTCACCAGGGATTTCGAAGTCGAGCGGCAGGCATCCGATACGAAGCAGATTTCTGCGCCTTCACTGGCCGGCATTCTGCGGGTCATTGGCTCGACGGACAGGCAAACCACTGACTCCCCCCCTAATCATCACGCCACCCCACAGGATTGGTCGGACCTGATTGATAGGGTCAGGGACGCTGCGCATCGGGTAAGGGAGGCTGAAGCCGAAACTCAGGAGCAGGAGATCCGCGTTCGTGAGCTTCTAGACCGGGTTCGTGAGGATATGACGGCCGCGCATGAGCGCATCAGAGCAGCCGAGAGCCATGCCAAGGATATTCAAACCCGGTCCGATGCGTTGCTGAAAGCCGCCGATGCGCGCGTTAGAGAAGCGGAAGAGCGGGCTCGCACAGCAGAAGCGTGGCTGTCGAAGATCTCAATGACGATCGCCGAGGAATTCTCTTCCAAAGACGAAAAGCGCCTCACGGCCTAAATTTTATTCGCGTGAGGAACGGATGGCTTTCCTCAGAAGCTGCCAATCAGCATATCCGGTGCATCGGTTCCAGCTTCAGGAACTGTCCGATTGGGACGCAGTAAGTCGGTGACCATGATCCGGAGGTTCGAAAGTTCGAGCCTCCCATGCTCATTGTCGCGGGTTCGTTCGTTGGTATCGGGACCTAGTTCCCATCTTCCTCCGCCATCACTGCCTCGACGGCAGCAATCGCATTCTCCAACTCGGCGACGCGCTTCAGCACACTATCGGCTGGCATAGTGTCGTGATCCGCAGCGGCGACGATCAGAACGTGCTGATGGGCCTTCAGACGGTCAAGGAGAGCGACAAGCTTGGACATGACGCTGGCCGTATCCTGCCCCGGCAATCACGGCAACAATTTCCACCAGATCGTTGAATTATTGCTCCTCCTCAAGGGGGCGGTCGCGTCTCCGTCTGATTCACACGCTCGCGTCGGCCATCGGCCCGCTTGATCCAAACCTCAGTAGCGTCGAGGGCGAGCTCTGGCCCATGGGCGTAATCCCACCTCCAGCTCGGGTCTGCGGTTGGCCCCATCTCAGATCGACACCCTCTCGAAGGACCAGGCGCAGGCGGAATTCCCCCTCATGCTTGCGAACCAATAGGACCCTGAGGGTTTCCGAAGAAGCGATCCAAGCTTCCGAAGCCCCCAGATCCGTGAAAAGGCAGGGTGCATAGTCATCCGTCATGATCTCGCGCCAGGGCGGGAGTTCGTGCGTCATCGATGGCCTATTGCTTCTCATTCCAGGTCGGCGCGGCTGGCTTCGAAGAGCGTTTATATCACCTATCTATTTCTCTATCCGATAATAATGCTATTGAGAACGCCTCGAAACATTGCTCTATGGGGGTTCCACGGCTCCTCTTGAGAACAGCGATATGACAGATCAGACTCCCGAACTGCCGACCAGCCATATCGAGCTTACGGCTGACATCGTCGCCGCCTACGTCTCCAACAACTCGGTTCCGGTAGGATCATTGGCCGACTTGCTGAGCAGCGTGCACGCCGCCATCAGCGGCCTTACCAGCGGTGGATCTAGCGCGCCGGAGGTGGACAAGATCGAGAAGGCGACGCCGGCACAGATCAAGAAGTCGATCACGCCAGACCACCTCATCAGCTTCGAGGATGGCAAGCCCTACAAGACGCTGCGCCGGCATCTAACGCTCCGCGGGCTGAGCCCTGAGGCTTACCGTGCGAAGCATGGCCTACACGCCGACTATCCCATGACCTCCGCAAGCTACTCGGCGCAGCGCTCGGAGCTTGCTCGGTCCCTTGGCCTTGGGCAGCAGCGCAAGGGTGCAGCCAACGCGAAGATAGCCGCTCCAGAAAAGGCCGTCGTTGAAGAGGCCGCTCCGGCCCCTGAGAAGCCCAAGAAGGCCGGGCGGCCACGCAAGGCTGCTGTCGCTGCCTGACGAGCCTTGAAGGGCGCCGGGCGCATGCTAGGCCCTACCCGCGGTTGGACAGAGGAAAGCGGGAGAAGGTCGAACTGCATCGAGAATAGCAGCTACCCGAAAAGCTAACGGCCACGGACACCGAGCCAAGGTGCGCGTACATCCGGCGTCACCCTGTCCCGGCATCGTGGCCGTCTCCGATCAAGCGACGTGGGTCGCGATCGGCCTAGCCCTCATGTGGGGATCATATGGTTAACGATCAATGAGCATGCCTAATCCGCTACTCCTTAGCTTCGGCCTTTGCGTCGCCCTCGGCAAGGATGCTTTGTAGATCGCCTTTGAGCGCGTCGAACTGCTCGGCGGTCGCCACGATCTTGAAGTTGGTCCCGTTCTCGGCTTCCACCGCGAGCTTGATGTGGTCGCCAACCTTCGCCGCGAAAGCGGGTTTCAGGGTGTAGCTAGTGGCATTGTCATTCGCTGCCACGAGGGTCGCCTTGTTCGGCAGCAGCCAACGCCGAGAACGGCGCGAGGGGGATGCGACAGAACCTCTCGCTAGCATCCATGAGAGGGCCTGCTGTTGGTGTGCTCGAGGCTACGCCCCTATTTGGGTCGCCGAGTATCCGAATTGGCTGCGGCAATGGGCCGGACAACGAATGCGATGCTCTACGTCAACGATTTGAGGGGCATCTGAACGGTCGCTGCCATGGTGCCTTCGGCTCCCTCGACATCCCGCAACCCGGCCCAGACCTTCCAATCCTCCCAAGCCTCACGCATCTTGAGTGCCGCCTCGTCGGCAGAGCCAGCGTTTCCGCCTCGCCGGAACGGTGCCACACCAATATCGAGGTGCATCGCCCATGCCCACTGCTGGTCCGCCACAGGTTCGGCTTGAATACAATCGATCCTTCCGACGATCAGGGCCGCGCTGGTGACAATGTATGTCTCACGCGGCTCCTCCAGCATCAAATTGAAAGCTAGCTTTGCCATGGACTGTCACTGTGCGAGAGTTCGATCTGATCCGTGAGGCAACTCGGCGGAGGCTCGCCGGGTGGTCGGGCTCGTCAATCGCCGCCTTTGCCACCCGCTTGTGCTGGATCAATACGCCGGGGCTTCACTGCCCGAGCCTTGCGTGGCTCCTTCTTCGCAGCGCGCCCAGACGGATCGAACGGCACGACGCCACCGCCGCATCCGATACAAACGGACTTCGATAGACGGTCGGTGCGGGCGTCGCGGTCCTTGTCCTTCTTTGCCTGGCTGGCCGAATTCTCCACTTGCTGTTGGTGCATGGCCTCCATCCGCTTCTCCCGATCAGCGTCTGACACGCTTGATGACGGTTGGGACGAAGCGGTGCCAGTGGGCAGCCACAAGCATCCCACGGCAAAGGCCAGGATCGCAGAGCGCTTTAGCAGGGTCGTTCCGCACGGCATGGAGTCTTCCTTCCTCGCCTACCCCTACACCTCAATTAGAAATGCACCGAATGATGCGTTGGCAGCGAGCCGCCTTTCCCCAGGTCGGCCAAGATTGCTGAGGAAAAGGCATGTAACAACGTGTCGACCGGAATCTCAAACTTCGAAAATTTGTCATTTGATTAGTTTTTTTGATCGGTGGTTCGTACGTCCTGTTGTAAAATCAGTCTTATTGAGCAAATGCACCAAGGGGAGCGTGCTACCTCAGCAGCGAAAACCCCGAATAACTTAACGTAGCGGAGTAGACAGGACGACTATCCATATCTGTCACAAAGACGACAATCGACATGCGATCTCCATCTGCGGGGATTTCCTCGTATCCGATCGCGGGCAGGAGCTTCTGTGCTGCCCTACGCACCTCCGCCATCGTCTCCAAAATCACCCCCGTATCATCACGCTGGGCTTTGCCGTCGATGTGGAGATCAAAGAAGTAGCGGGGCATAGGCTCTCCCTGTTCGGTTTGCTAGGCCAACCGCGCATCTCCAGCTAGGGTTTCTGTCTGGGTTCATACAGAACTGCTTAGACCAGAAAGGGCCAAATTATGAGAAGTTCCTAATCTTGCCACAATTTGACATATGTGGCTGCGACCGTATTGGGTCGTCGATATCGTTTCTAATCAGCTAGCGAATCAGGCGGCGACTGCTGAGATTAGAATGCTCCCGCCATAGAAGGAGCAAAGCCGTGTCGGGCTCAGCTCAACTCCATCTTAGCGGTTTAGGTGATCGGCAATCGGCGGTTTACCGTGCCATCGTGGTAGCCAAGAGCGGGACAGTCGTGAACGCGATGCGGCTCGCAGCCGACAAGGAGGAGCGCGCCGTTCAGCAAGCTAAAGCGATGGTGGGTGATGAGACCGTCGAGCTTTGGGACGGCTTGCGCTTTATCGAGAGATTTTCGCCGGTTGATTGAGGCTGGCGCTAGTCGAAGTTCGGCCTTAGATCCGGCATTTTGCGGAGGATTTCCTTCGTTTCGCTCAGAAGGGCACGGCTTCGGGCGATCTCGGCTTTCATCTCCTACACCAGTCGAACCGAATGGCGGACGCGCTCGGGATCTGACAGAGGGATATACCTACTGCTCAGGTTAATAATTTGCGCCATTAACTTCCCATAACAGATTAAGAGCGAGGGCATATCGTGCCGATCGCTGGATTGCTGGGGGAAAAGCTCAAGGCTGAATTGCTGCATTGGCCTTTGATGCCCTGCATTTACTTGTGTTGGGTCTGCAAAGATTATCCGTGGCCCAAACAGAAACAGCAGCACCTGAGATGCCGGCGAGCCTTCAGTTTTTAAACTGACCCACTACCCCATCTCGCCTATTCTCACGCCGCCATCGGGACGTTGAGCACGTCCATAAATCCAAGGGTCATCACGTGCCGGCCGGCGCCATCGTGAACGTCGACGACCCAATCCGACCAGTCGAGATTGCGCCCGGTCAGCTCCATCACCCGCCAAGCCGCGCGCTCCGCGTGGTGCCAGAGCAGGCCGGTGTTCGGCAGCTTCACACCCGTCTCGTCGATGATCGCGGTGTGTCCGTCGGTGCAGTGAAATCGATATGTCTGGCGCGCCATCCACAGCTCTCCACAGGCTCGAATAGGCCGCATACGGCTAAGATTGACCTGGAACCGCCAGCCTGTTTGTTCTCTTTTCGTTCTAACGGAGAGGGCCATGGGCGTCTATCGAATCGACGAGCTGACGCCGGGCGGTACCGACGTTGTCCACATCCCCATCATGGGGCTGACACTCTGCGCTGGCTTTCCCTCGCCTGCTGACGATTTCCTCGAGGGCTCGCTCGAACTGCCGCGGTGGCTCGCACCGAACCCGCCGGCTACGTTCGCCTGGAACATCCCCGGAGATTCCATGCGCGGCGCCGGCATCTTCGACCGCGATCTTGCCGTCGTGGATCGGAGCCTCAAAGCTGTGCACGATAGCGTCGTGGTCGCTGCCATCGATGGCCAGATGTCGATCAAGCGTTTCCTCGTGGACGGGAACGTGGCGCGGCTCTCGTTCGAGAACCCGGACCTGCCGGCCTTCGCGGTTGAGGAGAGCGGCGAGGCCGAGATCTGGGGCGTCGTACGGTTTTCGATTCGCTGGCACATCGCCCGGGCCGGCCTGGTTCGATGAGCCGTGCCATCGCGCTGATCGACGGCAATAGCTTCTATTGCTCCTGCGAGCGGGTGTTCGACCCGAAGCTCGCCCGCGTCCCGGTGATCGTGCTGTCCAACAACGATGGCTGCGCGGTGGCCCGCACCGCCGAGGCCAAAGCGCTCGGGATCAAGATGGGCGAGCCCTGGTTCAAGATCCGCGACCTGTGCAAGCGCGAGGGCGTGCGGGCGTTCTCGTCGAACTACACGCTCTATGGCGACATGAGCGCCAGGGCGAACGCGGTCTATCGCGACTTCTCGCCGGCTGTGGAGATCTATTCCATCGATGAGAGCTTCCTCGATCTGTCGGACGTGCGCGAGGATCGGCGCGTCGAGCTCGCGCGTGACCTGCGTGCGACGGTGCGCGCCTGGACCGGCATTCCGACATGCGTGGGGATTGGGTCAACGAAGACGCTGGCCAAGCTCGCCAACCACATCGCCAAGACGATTCCGGATCTCGGCGGGGTGTGTGACCTCTCGGACGAGGACGAGCGGGCGGCTTGGCTCTGTCGCATCCACGTCGGCGAGGTCTGGGGGATCGGCCGGGCCTCGCTGGCGAAGCTAGAAGCCATGGGCGTCGATTCCATCGCCGATCTGCGCGACCTCGACCCGCGTCCGGTCCGTAAGGCGATGACGGTGGTTGGCGAGCGCATCATCCATGAGCTGCGCGGCGTGTGCTGCCTGCCGCTCGAACTGATGCCGGCCCAACGGAAGGGGTGTGCCGTGACGCGCTCGTTCTCCAGCCGGATCGAGGACCGAGCCACGATGGAGCAGGCGGTGTCCGCTCACGCGACCCGATTGGGTGAGAAACTGCGCCGGGGTGGGCTCGGCACGAACCACGTCTCGGTTTTCTACCACACCTCCGAGCACGACCGCGGCGACCCGATGCGCTCGGTCTCGACGACTGTCACGTTACCGGAGGCGACGAACGACACATTGGCGCTGATCAAAGCGGCGCTCGAGGGTGTGACCCGCACTTGGCGCGAGGCACCAGGCGACCGGCCGTGGCGCTACAGCAAGGCTGGCGTCATCACCACCGACCTCAAGCTGTTGGAGGAATCCCAGCGCGCCCTGATCGGCCAGCTCGACCGTGAGCGCAGCGCTCCGTTGATGGCCGCGATGGACGAGTGCAATCGGCGCTTTGGGCGCGGTGCCGTCGTGCCGGCCCGGGCGGGCCTGGAAACGAAGCGGACCTGGTCGACGAAGTTCGAGATGCGGAGCCCGCGCTACACGACACAGATATCAGAGCTGCCAACGGCGCATGCGTGAGAAGAGGCGACAATACCGATGATGCACACGGCATTTGGCCCATGCCCTTCCGCCTGCAGAGCACCAAGCGCTGTTCATCGGTACCACGTAATCTTGGAGCGGAGGCGCGCAAAACGCGATCAGATTTGATCGGAAGATTTCCAATCTTCACTACCGGTCAGCGGATTGACGCCAACTGCTTTTGATGCCCGTCGTCACTTGTAAAGTTTCTAGTGGGCGCGACCACGATGCGGTTACGGCCCGCCGCCTTGGCACGATAGAGTGCCTGATCTGCTTCAATGAATAGCGCCTGAAAGGGCTGATCTGGCGTGCGGGTTGCAACACCTGCTGAGATGGTAACCGATACGACGGCCGAGCCAGCATGGACGAGTGTTCGAGCTATGGTTTCCCGGAATTCGTCAAGTCGCTGAAGCAGGCTTCGTTCGTAGCAACCGTCGGTGATCAGCGCGAACTCTTCGCCTCCAAGTCGCCCAATTCGTCCAATGGCGCCGAGCTCGCGCTGCATAATTTCGGCTACGACACGAAGAACTTGATCGCCAACCAAATGGCCGTGATTATCGTTCACTGATTTAAAATGATCTATATCGACGATCATAAGTGCCATCAGCGTCGAGCGCTCCTCAACATCTTCGAGAAGGGCCCGCCGATTCAGCAGCCCAGTTAACGGGTCAGTCTGGCTTGCCCTGAAAAGTGCTAAGTGCGCTTTGCCGATAGCTCTAGTGACGGGAGCGGCAACGACGATTACAACTAAAACGGTGATGACCCAAGACCGAACTGCGGATGTCCAGCTCTGAAAAAATACAAGCTGCTGAACCACATCGAAGAGAAGCGCGACGCCAATGCAGAAGGCTGTCGTTCGGATCATATAAAATTGAAGATCACGCTTCGACGCAATGCGTAGCTTTTTAAGAGGGTTGCGGATAAGCGGCATGACATACATACACTTTGAAGCGGTACGGCGCTTACGCCTAAGGCGACAGGCTGAATCAATACCTCAGATTTAGCGTCAACGTTCAATTAATGTCCTCCCCGCTTGTCTGGTTTCTGGCGCCTCTCTAAAGGCGGTTCAGAAGCTCGATGACTGGCCTCACGTGGGATGGGGGTAGACTTACCGTGTCCTTCGTTCCGGTTTGAGAACGCAAACGAGTGGCGTGCCGCAATCCGTCCGGGCCAAACTTCTTTGCTTCAACTATCAAATCTTGGACTTGTCCGCTCGCTCAGCAGCAAGCGTTTTCACCATCAGTTCCCGGATAACCTTAGACCGGCTCAGCCAGAGCGGGCAGGCCCAGCCATTCCAACGCCGCGTCGAACGATCTGAAAAGACGCTGCCGGATCGTCCCGGCGTCCTCAAGCGGCGACACCCGCCAACTCCACTTGCCTTCCTCTCGCGCCAGATTGCCGACGACCTCGCCAGCCTGGATTAGGTGATGCTCGTCAGGTCCAATGCGGTAGAGGCTCAGGGACATGGCTTCCTGACCGGCACCTCGATCGTCACCAGCTTGCCCGAGATCGGATCGAAAACGGTGAGCGTCATGGTGGCCTCCGGGCGTAGTCCGAAAGATGCCGGGGGAATGGTTAACGAGGGCTTAAGCGCGTTCCTGAACGACCGGCGGCCGGACGTAATGCTGAGACGCTGAGATTGGGAAGTCGATTGGTAAAGGGGCGTTCGTAACGCTACCTCAGACCTCGGACGCGCTGCCAATCACTCAGGGCACGGCTTCGGGCATCGTAAAGCGCGCGAAGTCTGGTTCCCTCTTCCCCACGGCCCTCTGGTTGGGCCGAGATTGCATTGACCATCTCGTCACCAAAACGTGCCGCTAGCTCTGTGGCCCAGGCTTCGTCAGCGGCATAAAGGCGACTAGCTGTAACCGATAAGAAAGGGACGGGCCTCGGGCGTGCTTTCGCATTCATCATGCGCGCTGGTACGGCAGGCGGATCATCTAGGTTTCAAAAATGAATACAATATTTCAATCTAGTTATGGCATCGCTTGTGCCAACCAATCAAATTTGCAGGAAGCCCCGCCCAGGCCGACCCTTAGGGCAGGCGTTCCAGGCGGCGAGAACAAAAAGCCCGGCGCGCCATGACAGCGGCGGGGCTTGAGGAGAAAAATTAAGAGCCGGCTGCTACTGCACTGAACGGATGGTGACCGGATACGACGAAGAGTTGAAACACGCCGCCTACATCGCGGCACTTCACGGCTTTAAGGCATTAGCCGAGAGCCTCGGTGTTTCGAGGGAGAGTTTCGAGGTGATCTTGCGAGAGGTCGCCGCTGAAGGGACGACCTCGACTACCGGCACGTCTGAATCGCAACTCACCGCAATTCGCCGCCTTACCGTCAAGAGAGCGGCACGACAGTTTAAGGCGCCCTAGTCAAAACCAAAAACCACCCGCGGCGTGAGCCGGGCGGGTCAATAACCGTTCTTGCAGAAATTCATCTGTACGCCCCGATCGGGCCGTAAATAGCTAAGTCCCGTCCGAGTTACACTCGTTCTGAGCTTCCTCGTCCGCGCGCTTCGCTTTACGCAATGCTGCGCGAATTTTGGCTCGTCCTTCCTTAATTGCCTGGACTCGCGCGCTTCGCTTCAGCATCAGGTGAACGGACCGGTGGGGTTTGCTCAGTCATCGGCCTAATGCTTCCCGAAAGCAGTCGCGGCGATTGTCAAATGCCAAGGCCGCGACCGAGGTGAATCTTGTGAATTCACGGTGCTTTTCTATCAAGAAGACCGACCGCCGGAAAGGCATGGACCGAATCGAAAGAAAATACCCCGCTCCGGCTTTCGCCGGGCGGAGTCATATTGTGCTCTCGGGACGACCGGCACACGGGGTAGCGCGTCGGGTGGACCAGTGCCGCATGAAAAGCCCCCGCGCGGCCTCAGCCGACGGGTCATGATTACTCAGAGCACTATAGCCCTAACGAGAGCCATTATTTGGGCTTGTCGCCAGGCCCCCATCCCTTCGCTTTGATGATCTGCACGATCTTCGTCTGCATCTCGGGCATCAGGCCCTGCATCCACTGTGTCGTGCCGGCCATCTGAGCCTGAACTAGCTGGGGTTGTGCTGCGGCAAGGCGGCGGCCAGCCGGAGAGGCATAGAACGTCCCCACCGCCTGCAGATCCTCTTTGCTGAGGACACCTGCGAAGCTGCGTGCCTGGATATCGAGGAGCTCGTCGTAATGGGCCGTCAACATTGGAAGTACGGCCTCTTGAACGATGACCTGAGCCCGATCAGCTTCCTTGATTCCCATCTGCTGCATCATGCCGGCCATGGGGGCGGCCATTGAGGATAGCGTAGTCGCGCGATCCCCCTGCATCTGGGTCACGACCTCACGTGCCACCTTTAGCGTCGCCGGATCTTGTGCCGCCGTTGCAGCAGGCTTGGCCGCTGGCGCTGCTGCTTGGGCAAGCGCTTCCGATGCGAGCGGAATGCACAGGGAAAGGCCTGCGATTAGGGGGCCCAAACGGCCGATACGATTCTGCAAGAGGTTTCCTCCAGTTGTGGAACTGCAGAGGTAGGGCAATCCAAACGAAAAACCCGCCGCGGCGTCAGCCGGGCGGGCAAGGTCGGTCTCCAAGGCCAGAGGCTTGAGGCCATCTAGCATTCGATGCATTGTCACATTGCGGGAACGCGATGGCGTCGCGTTTCAGCAGCCCTTTTTGACGTTTCCTCCCTAGACTCGGGTCGCTCTTCGGGGCGGCCCTTCTTTTTGGGAGCCCCTCCCTAGCAGCATACCCCCTATGCGAAAAGTGGAATCCAGTACTTAGGTATTTGGGTCGCGGACACCATACGAAAAAACCCGCCGCAGCGTGAGCCGGGCGGGTCAGTTGTTCAGAGGAGCATAAGGGAGGACAAGCTCTCTCAGCGCCGTGCACGGGGTGTGCCGGGCGTTGGCGGAGGTCGCTGGCAGGCCGCTTCTTAGCAAAGCACCGGTCGAAGTCCTTCAGCCACCCAATGTAGGTCGGGCGACAAAGCGACCAATCCCGCGACGACGCCGACCGCATTTGCCCAGGCCAGCCCGATCCGGAACCGTGTCCATTTCGGCACGCCGACGCCAATGATGTTCGGTACCGCGACCAGCATGAAGTTGCCGAGCGCGATCACCTTCCGATAGTCGCCCTGAAGCTGGACAAGCGAGGCATTGAGGCTGGTGAGCTGCGCCCGATAGGTTCCGCGGTCCGCGGTGGAGGCCAGGGCCGTGCCCAGTCGGGCAACCTCTTTTCGCAGGGAGGCGAATATAGAGGCATTGGCAGTTAGGGTGACAGGGTTAGTCGCCAGATTTCTGATGCCGCTGGCGGTGCCTCCAAGGTCATTTGCGGCCCCACTCGCTTCACGGAGCTTCGTGGCAGTGTTCGATGCCTCCTGCCCAAACTACGCAGAGGCGACACGTGCGGCCTGAAGCAAGCTCGCCATACGCGCGGCGTTCTGCTGGGTACCGGCGGTGAAGGTATCGTTCTGGGACGTAGGGGCCGGTGAGGGGGAAGACGCTGGCGGGAGGATCGTCGGAGCAACCTGGCTCGCGAGTAGAGGAGTCGTCGGCGGAGACGCATCGCCACCACCTCCGCCCGCCGGTGGGCACGGAGACCTGGTGCCGAAACATGCGGCAGCGGCAGCCGACGCGGCGGCTTCTGTAATGGCGCAGGTGAAGGAACTAACGTTCTTCGTCGTGTCGCCGAGCCGCTTCCCAGCCTAGAAAAGCCGCGAGGTGCCGCGCGCCGCCTGGGACATGGAAGTGCCCATCCGGTTCGCCTGCGTCTGAGCGTCGGCTATCTAGTGGTCAATGTCTGACGGATTGTATCCGCCCTGAACGCCCGAGATGGGTGGGGACCTGTCCGACCGTTCTACGACCGGGTCGGGTGGATTTTTGCCCATCCGCTTTTCGAGGCCGTAGCCACAAGACCGGACTTTCACCTAGGCCAAGCTGTTCGATGGAGTTGCACCCGACCCAGTTATTCGCTGGCTTGCAGCGGTATTTTCGGAACGGACCTGGGCTGGCTCTTAGGCGCAGTGTGAAGCAACCGCGCAAGCGCTGACGTCAGGCCTGCCGGACGGCGGCAGCGGCGTCGGCCAATGCGCCTCATCCCGCGCGGTCGCAGCACATGCGGAGCATCAAGGCCCTGTAGATGGCCTGCGCCTCCTCGATCCGGTCGACGAGGCAGTACTCGTCCGTCTTATGGCACTGCGCCGGCTCGCCGGGTCCTACGATCACCGTGGCGACTCCGTCGAAGGCCGGCACAAGAGCCGACGCATCGGTGAAGTAGGGTGCCCCAGCTGGTTCCGCCGACGCCCCAGTCCGCTCGCGCAGCAGCGTCAGGAGCAGGGCGGCGGACGGATCGTCCGGCTCGGTAGCGAACCCAGGGAAGCTCGTGACAACCCGGATCTCAGCCTCCGGTCCGAACAGGCGGCTGAGTTCGGCGATCAGCGTTTCGTGCTTCTGCTCCGGCAGGGTCCGGATATCCACGGTGAACTCGACGAAGTCAGGGACGGAGTTGATGTTTTCTCCGCCGCGGATGGTGGTGACGCAGGCCGTGGCGCTGCCGAGCAGTGGGTGGCGGGCGCCGAACTCGTGGCCCTCAAGTCTCCGGATCCACTCCGCCGCCTTGCTGATGGCGTTTTCGCCCTCATGCGGCATTGAGGAATGCGCTGTCCTCCCGCGCGCGGTTACGATGACGCGGAGAGAGCCCTTATGGGCGAATATGGGGGCATTAGACGTCGGCTCGGCCACTATCAGGAGTTCGGCTGGCCCGAGGACTTTCTCACGGCCGACATGGAATGCGCCTTCACTTCCCGTCTCTTCTCCGGCGGTGATCACGAGCGTGACACCGCGGTGGAAGCTAAGCCCGTCCCCGATCAGGTTGCATGCAGCCGCGATGAACGCCGCTACGCCGGCCTTCATGTCGCTGGAACCGCGGCCGTACAACCGGCCATCTTGCACGACCCCTTCGAAGGGTGGGAATTGCCACTCGTTCGACCCAAGTGGCACGACGTCGATGTGCCCAGTGAAGCAGAGCGGCTTGCCACCGGCCGTCCCAGGGATGCGCGCGACCAGTGTTGGTCGGTCCTTGGCAAATTCGTAGCTGGCAACGTCGAACCCGTGTTCGGTCAGCAGCCGGGCAATGAACTCGGAACATTCCTTCTCATCGCCTGGAGGATTGATCGATCGGAACCGGATGAGCTGCTTCGAGAGTTCGAGACCGTTCAGGGGCATTGGTGCTTCCACATGAAGTTTCGCGTCGTTGCCGGCCGCAAGTTCGATGTACCCAGGTTAGACGATGAAGATCCTGCGTCTTCATCAAGAATGACCGCTATCGGGTAGGACCCAAGGCCGGTCGGGCGACCAGCAAGAGTCGCAAGTAGCTGGCCCGTTTCCGAGCAGGTAATTGGGCGATACTCGCAGCTCGTCTGAATTGACTTGAATCGGTTCCTACAGAACCTGGGACAGAAACTGTCGCGTGCGCGGATCGACGGCGGACGAGAACAAAGTCTCGGGCGGCCCGTGCTCGACGATGACACCGCGATCGGTGAAGTAGACGTGGCCGGCGACCTCGCGCGCGAAGTTCATCTCGTGGGTGACGAGAAGGCAGGTCATGCCCTCCTCTGCCAATTCGCGAATGGTGACGAGAACCTCCTTGACCGTCTCGGGGTCGAGTGCAGCTGTGACCTCGTCGAACAGCATCACGTCCGGCCGCATCGCGAGCGAGCGGGCGATGGCCACGCGTTGCTGCTGCCCGCCGGACATCTCGCCGGGATAAGCCGCTTCCTTGCCGGCGAGACGCACCTTGGCAAGGAGAGCGCGTGCCCGGACCTCGACCTCGCGTCTGTCCTGGCCCAGCACGTGGATCGGCGCCATCATGACGTTCTCCAACGCCGTCTTGTGCGGGAACAGGTTGTACTGCTGGAACACCATGCCGACTTTGCGTCGCAAGGCCAGCTTGTCGAGCTTCGGGTCGACCACTTCGATCCCGTCGACCCGGATGGTGCCGGACGTGACCGGAACGAGGGCGTTGATGCAGCGGATCAGCGTCGACTTGCCCGATCCCGACGGGCCGATGATGCAGACGACCTCGCCCCGGCGCACGTCGAAGCTGATCCCCTTGAGGACCTCCACCTCACCGAAGGACTTGTGCACGTCGATCAGCTGCACGATCGGTGGGCCGGAGGACGAGACACCCACCATCAGAAAAGCACCATCAGAAACGTACCATCGGACACCCGGGCCTCACGCTGTTTCGAAGCGCCGCTCCAGGCGCGCGGTCAGCCGGTCGATCGGGTAGCAGTATAGGAAGAAGCACAGCAGGGCGAAGCCGTAGAGGGGGGCGAACAGCTCGGGCCGCCCGCCTTCGGCGGCGTGAACCTGCGCCGTCAATGTCAGCATCTCGGTGACACCGACGATGGAGGCCTGCACCGTTGCCATGGCGATCAGAGCGTAGACGTTCATCCACGGTGGCAGCATCCGCTTGAGGCATTGGGGCAGGATGATGCGGAACAGTGTCTGGCGCCGGGTGAAGGCCAGGGATTCGGCCGCCTCCCACTGGGTGGCCGGCACTGAGCTCACAGCGCCGCGTACGATCTCGGCGACGTTGGCCATAACCGGCAGCGCGAACCCCACCGTCGCCTTGACCCAGTCGGGCAGCGGCACGCGCAGGCCGAACACCGTGACCTGAAACGGCACGAGAAACATCACAAAGAACAGCAGCACCAGCCAGGGCACGTTGCGGAAGAACTGTGTCACGCCCCAGGCGATGCGGCGCAGGACCGGCCCCTCGCTCACTAGGGCGAGCCCCAGCCCAAGACCCGCCCCCGTGCCGAGGAGCATCGCCACAAGCGAGATCGCGACGTTGAAGGCAAAGCCCGTCAGCAGGAGCGGCGCCCAGCGCAGGACGACCTGGAGCGGCGACAGCACGGCGTCCGGCCCTTGCGCGAAGGCTGGTACCACGAGGACGAGGCCGGTGAGCCACGCCCCGAGAAGCCACCCTAGAGCCGGGCGGAGGGTGAACAGGGTCCGCGTACGCGACACCCGGAACGGCAGCAGGACCGGCAGGTCGCTTGCAGGCGGCTCAGGCGCCCTCACCGGCTGTAGCCCGGGATCCGCAAGGCCTGCTCCCAGCGATGCATGATCCAGACGAGGACGCCGACCAGGACCGCGTAAGTGACGAGCAGCACGATCATCATCTCGAGCACGTTCTGCGATTCCGACCAGATCTGCTTTACTGCATAGAGCGTCTCGGGCACCGCGATGGCGTAGGCCAGGGTGGTGGTCTTGAGCAGGTTGATGAGGTTGTTGTTGAGGGCCGGCAGGCAGACGCGGAGCGCGAGCGGCAGCACGATGTAGAGGTAGGCCTTCAGGCGGGTATAGCCGAGGGCCTCGGCCGCCTCGATGGTGGTGCGCGGCACCGCTTCGATTCCGGAGCGGAAGATTTCGACGTTGAAGGCGCCGGCGAACAGGGACAGCGAGACGATGGCCCATTGCACGTTGTCGAGGATCGGCACGCGCAACCCGTCTGCGGTCTGGGTGGCCGGCAGCAGGGTGCCCAGCCCAAAGTAGAAGAAGAAGATCTGCACCAGGGGCGGCGTGTTGCGGAACACCACGACGAAGCCGTTGAGGAATCCGCGCATGAGCCGCGACGGGCCTCCTTGGAGAAGTGCCCCGACTGCGCCGATGACGAGGCTCGCCAGGATCGTCGTCACCGCCAGCAGCAGCGTCGTCTTCAGGCCGTTGACGTAGCGGTCCCAATCATAGGGGTCGTAGAAGACCGTGAAGTTGAAGCCCGTCGTGTCGTAAAGGGTCCGGAACCAGTTTGGGACGGCGTCCATCGTGTTCCTCAAGACGGCGGGTCATTCGGCCCGGCGCGGCTCAGTTGGTGGCGTTCTTGTACTTCTCGTGCATCGCCTTCGAGTATTCCGTCGGCTCGATGCCCCACTTCTTCTCTGATTCGACGATGAAGCCGGACTTCATCCAGTCCTTGGTCGTAACTTCCATCATGGTTTGGAGGGAGCCGTTGCCGGGCGCCACCGCCATCATCCAGGGGGCGTCGAGGATACCCTTCAGCGGCAGGGCGTAATCCGCCTTCCAGTCGGCGTCGAGGAGCTTCCCCTGCAGCATGCTCTGATCGTAGACGTAGCCGAGGCAGTTGCCCTGCTTGAGGGCGAAGAGCGGCTTCTCCGAGCCGTCGAAGGCGACGATTTCGACACCGTAGGTGCGGGCCACGTCCTTGTTGTACCAGGCGCCGGAGGTGGCGCAGAGGGGCTTGCCCTTCAGCTGCGCCCAGTCGGTGATATTGGCCTTCTTGGGCAGCATCACGTTGACGAAGTCGGAATAATATTGCGGGTCGATAGCCTGGACCACGCGGCGGCGCTCCGGCTTGTCCGAAATCGTGGCGATGAGGAGGTCGACCTTGCCCTGCTGCAGGAACTCGATCCGGTTGGAGGAGACCACCGGCACCAGTTCGAGCTTCACGCCGAGGCGCTTGGCGACGTCGGCGGCGAGATCCGGTTCCATCCCGATGATCGCTCCGCTCGGATCGCGAAAGCCGAAGGGACGGTAATCCGCCTTCACGCCGACGATGAGCGTCCCGCGCTGTTTGATCGCCTCAATCCCATCCGCAGCCGAGGCCAAGGAGGCAGGGAGCAATGCGGTGGCGGCGAGCAGGCCGCAACCGAGGTACGCCCTAGTCAGCTTACGCATCGCACCACATCCCTGCTTGGTTCATGCCGATCGACCGGAAATCAAAACCGAGACCCGACGATCCCTCTTCGAGCAGATTGCCTTGTCCGGTCCGAACGGGTCAAGCAATCGGCAGGCCATCACTGGGGGGCTCAGCCGAACCGTCCGAGCGAATACGGTGCGAGATCGATCCGCCCGCTGGTCTGCACCATCTCGTTCGCCACGGCCTCGCCGATCCCGGCAGAGTGCTTGAAGCCGTGCCCCGAACAGGCCGAGACGACGAGAACCCGGTTCATCTGTGGATGGCGGTCGATGATGAAGCCGCGGTCGGGGGTCACGGTGTAGAGGCAGGCGGCGGCCTTGGTCGCTCGCCCCGTAACGCCGGCGAGCCGGCCCGCCACGTGGTGCCGGTACATGGCGGTGGATTCCTCGGGGCTTACGGCGCGGTCAAAGGCCTCGGCCCGCGTGGCGGTCTCGTATTGTTCGGTGGCGACCTTGACCTGGACCTCCCCCGGCAGGGGCGGGAAGCCGTAGAGGTAGTCCGTGTCGCCGGAACCGTGCATCCAGATGAAGACCGGCGACTCGGAGCCGTAGGCCGAGGCGTCGTCGAGGGCGTACCAGTGCAGGAGTTGGCGGCTGACCGTGAGCAGCTCCGTGAACGGCGCGCCGAGAAGAGGCGCGGTCCAGGCCCCGGCCGAGACCACCACCTGATCGGCCAGGACGACGCCGTTTTCGGTCTCGATGCGGACCCCGCCCGGCTCTTGGATAATCGACAGCACCGTCGTCCCGGTGCGGATGTCGGCGCCGAGCTCGCCGGCCCGTTGCAGCTGCGCAGCGATGCAGCGCTCGGGGCGCACGTAGCCGCCACCAGGCTCGTAATAGG
Source organism: Methylobacterium sp. CM6241 (assembly GCF_054817845.1). Taxonomy (NCBI): domain Bacteria; kingdom Pseudomonadati; phylum Pseudomonadota; class Alphaproteobacteria; order Hyphomicrobiales; family Methylobacteriaceae; genus Methylobacterium; species Methylobacterium sp. CM6241. The sequence goes on along the minus strand of NZ_CM139246.1, from coordinate 345,992 downwards.
CCCTCTCGTCGCCGCCGAGATTCAGGAATTGCGGGAAGCGGCGCGCGACCTCGCCTCCGTCGAGGACCTCGTGCCGGATCGCGAAGACCCGTGCGGCATCGATCGAACGCCCGACGAAATCCGGCTTGCCGTGATGGGAGGTGTCACCGCTGCCCGGCCCCATCACCAAGGCGCCGCATGCCGTCAGTAGCGTCTCGCCGGTCTCCGCCTCCAGGGTTCGCCAGATCCGGTGCGAAGCCAGGACGAAGGGGACGTAGTCGCGGCCCTCCCCGACGGCCTGCCGGGTGATGCGGCTCTCTCCGTGGCTCGACCCCAGAATGTGCGGCGGGGCAAAGCGATCGAGGCCAACCGCTTTCGCGCCCCGCAGCCCCAGTTGATAGAGGGCCGCGCTTCCCATGGCGCCAAGGCCGACGACGGCGATGTCAAAACGGTCTTCCATCGCAGGATGCGCTCCGGTTCGTTCTCAAGCCCATTCTCTGCAACGGATGCGAAACCCCGAGCTTCCGACGGAAGATCGCTACCGAGCGCGGGAGGGATCGATCACCAGGATATACTCGCACGGGTCCGTGCCGAGATTCGTGAACGCGTGCCCGGCATCGGCTTCGAAGTACAGGCTGTCCCCCGTCTCCGCGACGACGGTCCGGTCGCCGATCACGGCGCGCAGGCGGCCGCGCAGGATGTAGATGTATTCCGAGACGCCAGGGCGATGGGCCGTGAATTCGCCCGTGCTGCCACCGGGCGGCAAGGTGTTCAGCACCAGATCGATGCCTCGGCCCGGTAGGACCGGCGACAGGCAGCGACGCAGGAAGCCCGATTCTTCGTCCCGAAGGATGGGTTGGCGACGCGCCGGGATCAGCAGGACTTCGAGTTCGGTCGCCGGGGCCATCAAGCGCGAGAAGGTCACGCCGAGCGCCTCCGCCAGGCGGGAGAGTACAGCGGTCGAGGGCACCGCCTCGGCGCGCTCGATCTTCGAGATCATCGAGCGGCTCACGCCGGAGCGCGTCGCCAGCGCCTCTAGGGACAGGTGGAGTTCCCTGCGGCGGCGACGGATCTCCTCGGACACGTAGGCCTGGGAACTCGTTTCGACCGCTGTTTGCGCCGGGGCAACCATCTCCCTCACCGACATGCCGTCATCCACTCCCATCCTCCCGGTAGACCGGCAAGTAGGGCCGTGCGGGTCAGCTTCGCCCCTGAATAGGGGATCGTCCTGACGTTTGCACGCGCCCCATCCCGCGACGTCCCGGCTTTCGCCGCACGGCCGGGCGCCGTCGTGCGCGCCCGGGTGCGCCAAACGATCGCTGCCGCATCTGGCACGGCGATTGCCTCCACATCAGTGGAATTTTCTCCAGTTCGGTGGAGGGTCGAAGGCCATGGCGAGTACGGCGATTGTGATGGAGACCGAAGGCGGTCTCGACCGGCATGAGGTCTCGCTCGCGGACCGACGACAGATTGTCTGGTCGAGCGTGATCGGCACGACAGTCGAATGGTACGACTTCCTGATCTACGGCACCGCCAGTGCCCTGGTGTTCAACAAGCTCTTCTTTCCGAGCATCGACCCCGTCGTCGGGACGATAGCCGCCTTCGGTTCCTACGCTGTCGGATTCCTGGCACGCCCCCTAGGCGGCATCGTCTTCGGCCATTTCGGCGACAAGATCGGTCGAAAGGCCATGCTCTCCCTGACGATCATGATCATGGGCCTCGGCACCTTCCTGATCGGCTGCCTGCCGACCTATGCGCAGATCGGCGTCTGGGCACCGATCCTGCTCGTCACCCTGCGACTGGTCCAGGGCATCGGTATCGGTGGGGAGTGGGGCGGCGCGGTCCTGATGGTGGTCGAGAGCGTACCGGCCCATCGGCGGGGCTTCTTCGGAAGCATCGTCCAGCTCGGCTATCCTTTGGGCGTCATTCTCTCCATCGGAGCCTTCGCTTTGGCCGGGCTGATGCCCGAGGCCGAGTTTCTGGCTTGGGGCTGGCGCCTTCCATTCCTAGCGAGCGCCTTCCTCGTCGGTGTCGGGCTCTTCATCCGGCTTCGCCTGCACGAAACACCCTCCTTTCAGCGCGTGAAGCAGCGCGCTGCCGTGGCCAAGATCCCGGTCGTCGAGATCCTCACGGAGCATCCCCGCACTTTCCTGAAGGCTGTCGGCCTGAAGGTGTCGGAGATCGCCTATGTCAGTATCGTCACGGTGTTCTCGATCTCCTACGTGACGGGGCAGCTCGGTTTGCCGCGAAGCGTCATCCTCAACGGCATCCTGATTGCAGCAATCATCGAGCTCTTCACGATTCCCGTCTTCGGATGGCTGTCGGACCGCTATGGCCGACGCACCCTATTCGTCGTCGCCTGCCTGTTCTCCATCGTTTTTGCCTTCCCGCTGTTCCAGCTTCTCGACACCCGCGATCCGACCGTCATCACGCTGACCGTCGCGGTGGCCCTGAGCTTCGGCCAGGGCATCATGTTCGGGACGGGCGCGGCCTGGATGTCGGAGCTGTTCGATGCGCGCCTGCGCTACAGCGGCGCCTCGCTCGGATTCCAGGTCGGAGCAGCCCTGAGCGGAGGCTTCACGCCGCTCATCGCCGCCGCACTGTTGACCTGGAGCAGCGGCGCGACATGGCCGATCTCGGTCTACCTAATCGTGCTGGCCTGCGTGACGCTGGTCGCTGCGTTCCTGTCGCCCGAAACCGCTCGCCGGCAGATCGACTGAGCCGCTGGACCGCCCGAACTCGGTGCATGATTAGGAACTTCGATACCGCCGATCCTTCACAGTGGATATTTTTCTAGTATCGTAGATTGATCCCAACAGCCCCGTTCACCCCGAGGAACACGAATGAACCGAACCATCATCAAGACGGACAAGGCCGCACCGGCCGCCGGACCCTATGCGCAGGCAACCCGTGTCGGCGATCTCGTCTTCGCCTCGGGGCAACTCCCGATCGACCCGGAGACCGGCGCATTTCCCGACGGGATCGCTGCGCAGACCATGGCCTCGCTCGCCAATCTCGCGGCGGTCCTCGAGGCGGGTGGTGCGAGCCTGGCGACGGTCGCCAAGACGACCGTGTTCCTCAAGGACATGAACGACTTCGCCGCCATGAATGCCGTCTATGCGGAGCATTTCCCCGGTGATGCCCCGGCGCGCTCGACGATCGAGGTCGCCCGGTTGCCCCGCGACGCCATGGTCGAAATCGAAGCCATCGCCCTCGCGACACAGTCGGAGACCACGCGATGACGGACGCATCAGCACCCCGCATGGTCGAGGCGTTCGCACATCCGGCCGGTTCGATAGCGGTCGGCGTTCAGGGAGGCGCGGTGGGCTGGCGGGGCAGCCTGCTCAACATCCATACGGCCTCGGCGGCGAGCTACGAGATGGAGGAACGCACCGAGGCCAGGTGTGTCGCCGGGCGCGGCATCGAGGGCGACCGCTACTTTCTCGGTTTGGGCACTTATTCGCCCAAGCCCGACACCCGCGAGGTGACCCTGATCGAGCAGGAGGCGCTGGATGCGATCAACCGCAACGACCCGCCGCTCCAAAGCGGTCCTCTGCACATCGCGCCGATCGACCACCGCCGCAATCTCACGGTTCGGGGCGTCCCACTGAACCACCTCGTGGGGCGTCGATTTCGGGTGGGCGAGGTGATCCTGCGCGGTGGACGGCTCAACTTTCCTTGCAAGTACCTAGAGGAACTCCTGGGCCAGTCGGTCTACCTGCCTCTCTACAACCGCTCGGGCCTCAATTGCGGAATCGAGCGCGGCGGAATCATCCGGGTCGGCGATACGATCGAGATGGTGGACTAGGTCGTGAGCGCACGTCTGGTCATGAGGCTGCAGGTCTCGGCGGCTATGGCGACAACGTCCGAAGTACTGCATCTAACCCTGGTCCATCCGCGGCGGCCGGAGCTCCCATCTTGGACAGCCGGCGCCCACGTGGATCTCCGACTGCCGGATGGACGCGTGCGCCAGTACTCGCTTTGCGGCGACCCTGCAGATCGTACGCGATACGAGATCGCAATCAAGCGCGAGGAGGCGGGACGCGGGGGTTCGACTTGGGTGCACGGCAACCTCACCGTCGGCGCGGTCGTCGATGTCTCAGCGCCCCGCAACAACTTCCCCCTCGCACCCGCCGCACGTCGGCACATCCTTGTGGCGGGCGGCATCGGCGTGACGCCGCTCCTCGCTATGGCACGCACGCTTGCGGCGGAAGGAGCGGACTTCGTGCTCCATTTCTGTGCGTCGTCGGCCACCCACGCGCCTCTCCTCGCGGACGTCCGCGCGATCTGCGGTGACCGACTTCAGGGTTGGTTCGCCGCTGAAGGTCGACGCTTCGATCCGATGCGTCTCGGCGACGTCAAGGTGGACACGCATGTCTATGCCTGTGGCCCGCAGCGTCTCACCGACTCCGTCCAAGCTGCCCTCGACTCGCAGGGCTGGCCACCGGAGCAGGTCCATGTCGAGCATTTCGCCCCACTGTCGGACGAAACCTTCAAACCCGAGCCGTTCGAAGTTCGCATCGCATCCACAGGCGCCCAGCTCCACGTAGCTGCGAACCGTTCGCTCCTCGACGTCCTGCGGGAGCACGGCTTCTCCCAACCCTCCTCATGCGAACTCGGAGTCTGCGGCGCCTGCGAGTGCGGCTATCACGATGGCACAGTGATCCATCGCGATGCCGTGCTCTCGGTCGGGAAACGCCGGGACCGGATGACGCCATGCGTCTCGCGCGCTCAGGGCAGCGTGACCCTCGAACTCTGAAAGAGGGCGGGGGGTGACTACCGAACGCGATCAACCGCCTGGACCCAGCATGACCGAAATCGAGACCGACACCTTCCTCCACGACCTGTACGCCTTGCGCGAGATCGGGCGGTTCCGCACCGGCGTCCACCGGCCGACCTTTTCGCCTGAAGATATGCAGGCGCGTCGCTGGCTGATGGGCCGGATCGAGGCTTGCGGTCTCGAGGCGTCGATCGACGGCATCGGCAACGTGCTTGGGCGGCATCGTGGCCCGGGGCCCCACCTCCTGGTCGGCAGCCACATTGAGACCCAGAACGAGGCCGGCTGGCTCGACGGGGCGCTCGGCGTCGTCGCCGGACTGGCGCTGGCCCGGGCCGCGCTTCCCGTCGACGTCGTCGCCTTCGCAGATGAGGAGGGACACTTTTCCGGCGGCTTCCTGGGTAGCCGCTCGGCGATCGGTGACCTGACCGAGGCCGAGATCGACGCCGCCCGCAACCGCACCGACGGCACCCCCCTGCGCGTGGCGCTCGAATCGGCCGGACTGGCCGGAAAACCTCGGATGCAGTTGGATCCCGCGCGCTACCAGGGCTTTCTGGAACTGCATATCGAGCAGGGCACGCAACTCGAGTCCGCAGGTCTGCATCTCGGTGTCGTCAGCGGCATCGTGGCGATCTGGCAGTTTCAGATCGTCTTCGAAGGCAAGCAGGACCATGCCGGAGGCACCACCATGGCCGAGCGCAGGGATGCGGGACTCTCCGCGGTACGCCTGCTCGCGGCCATCGATCGGGAATTTCCGAAGGTCTGCGGCCCGCGTAGCACCTGGACGACAGGGCGGATCACGCTCGATCCCGGCGGCTACAGCATCATTCCGGGCCGCGCAGAGGTGGCCTTCCAGTTCCGCGACGTGTCGGTCCCAGTGCTGGAGCGAATGGAAGCTTGCCTCGAAGCACTGGTGCAAGAGTCGAACCGGCGTGAGCGCTGCACTGCCACGCTCATACCCTTGTCGAAGGCGATCCCCGCCCGGTGTGATCCGAACCTGATGCGGGCCCTCTCGGAGGCTGCCGAGCAGGTCTGCCCCGGCCGTTGGCAGGTGATGCCCTCAGGCGCCGGCCACGACGCCCAGAACATCGCCCGTATCCTGCCGGCCGCCATGCTGTTCGTCCCGTCGGTCGGCGGCATCAGCCATCACTGGACAGAGGATACCAGCGATACAGATCTCGCCTTTGGCGTGCGCGCGCTCGGAGTGGCGGCGCGGGTGTTGTCCAGATAGTTCGGGCACATGTTTCCGGAGCCCCTATCAACGCTTCAGCCGCGAATCCGTCGCGATTTGCAATGAACACGACCTAGGATGTCGGCGATGGGACCGACCCACACCAACGGAATGCCGCGGTAAGATTCCGCATTCGAGCGTCGGCCGAATCCCTCGCCACGTCATGTTTAGGTCGAGATCCGCCCGTCCACTCCACGACCGAACAGGGTGGTTTTCCGCCTGTCCGGTCTCGGAGAGCAAAACACAAGAAACAGACGGTGGCTCGGGCCACAAGGGGGGCGCAACGCTCCAATCGCAGCCACTCGACGGGGGCAGGTGAGTGCTCTCAGCGATGACGCATGCCCTTGCCAAGGAGCCAGACCCGAGGAGAGTCGCGGCCAACGCGACAGACCCGGGGCTGGAGGCGATCGAACTGTTCCTCAGCGGCGGACCAAGGAGCAGATTGTACAAGGGACGAGAATGATCCCGCTCGGTCGCCCGAGCGAACCCGGCGACATCGCCGCCGCTATCGCGTTTTTGGTCGGACCGGACGGCGGTTGGGTGAACGGCCCGATTCTACGGGCCAACGGCGGTTTGGTCTGAGCGCGACGGCGCCTGCCTGCAGCCCTGATTGTCCGAGCGTTCAGTCCCTACCGCTCCTGGCGAAGGGCCCGAGCGAGACGCGCGCCACCTCTCGCAGGGCCTCGCGATTAGCCTCGGACGACGCGATGACGCCCATGGCGGAGGCCACCGTCGACAGCAAATCGCGCCAGCGCCAGAGTATCCGCGACCTCTGGCAGATCGCCGTCGGCCTTTGCCTGGACGAAGCGCACGAGGAGTTCCCTTGCTACGCCGAACAGAGGCATCGTTGATCGACAAGGGAACTGGCAACCTGCGCGCGGTGCAGATTCTGCTCGGGCATTCGAAGATCGAAAGTACGGTACGCTACCTTGATATGGACGTCGAAGACGCGTTCGCTCTAGTAGAAGGAACCGAAATCAGAGAGCGAGCCACCTCGACGGCAATGCGGAGAGAGCCTCCGAAGCCGCGTGGCCGGATAAAGCCCATGACTGTCGCTCGACCATGCTGGCATTGGCCGTGAAGTAGAGGAGGCGACGCGGACACGCGCCTTCTCGCGCATACTGACCCACCGGGTTTCCGGAAGGCGCTTGTCCGCCGGCGCGATCGCTCATAGCTCTCGACTATGACCAAGATCCCTTTCGACAACAGCTACGTCCGCTTACCGGACCGCTTCTTCGTCCGCCACGCCCCGACACCTGTCGCAGCCCCGCGCCTGATCCGTTTGAACCGCGCGCTGGCGGCGAACCTCGGCATGGACCCGGATTGGCTCGCCGGACCCGCTGGGGTGGGGATGCTCGCGGGGAACAGCGTCCCTGAAGGCGCCGAGCCGATCGCGACGGCTTACGCCGGGCACCAGTTCGGCAACTTCGTGCCGCAGCTCGGTGACGGGCGCGCCGTTCTGCTCGGCGAGGTCGTCGACCGTGACGGGCAGCGCCGTGACATCCAGCTCAAGGGCGCGGGCCCGACCCCGTTCTCCCGCCGTGGCGACGGCCGGGCGGCGCTTGGGCCGGTGCTGCGCGAGTATCTCGTGAGCGAGGCCATGGCCGCGCTCGGCATCCCCACCACACGGGCGCTGGCGGCGGTTGCCACCGGCGAGTTGGTCATGCGTGAGACCCGGCTGCCCGGGGCGGTGCTCGCTCGCGTGGCGGCTAGCCACATCAGAGTTGGCACCTTCCAATACTTCGCCGCCCGGGGCGACGCGGAGGCGGTGCGGGCGCTCGCCGATCATGCTCTCGTCCGGCACTATCCCGAGGCATCCTCCGCGGAACATCCCTACCGAGCGCTGCTCGACGGCGTCGTGGCCCGCCAAGCCGAGCTCGTGGCGGGCTGGCTGCTGGTCGGCTTCGTCCACGGGGTGATGAACACCGACAACATGTCGGTGGCCGGCGAGACGATCGACTACGGTCCCTGCGCCTTCCTCGACGCCTACGATCCGCGCACGAGCTTCAGCTCGATCGACGCGCACGGGCGCTACGCCTACGGCCAGCAGCCCGGGATCGCCCTTTGGAACCTCACCCGTCTGGCCGAGGCCCTCTTGCCGCTGCTGGCCGAGGACGAGGCGGCGGCGGTCGAAGCGGCCGAGGCGGTGCTTGCCGGGTTCGGCCCGCGCTTCGAGAAAGCGTATCACGATGGCCTGGCGCACAAGCTCGGGCTGTCCGCGGATCGGGACGGAGCCGTCGCGCTCGCGGACGACTTGCTGGCGCGGATGGCGGAGAACCGAGCGGATTTTACTCTGACCTTCCGCCGCCTGTGCGACGCGGCCGAGCGGCCGGAGGCGGACGCCGGGGTGCGCGACCTGTTCGTCGACCCGACCGAGTACGACGCCTGGGCCGTACGCTGGCGGAAGCTGTTGGATGAAGAGGGACGGACCCCCGCGGCGACGGCGTCAGCGATGCGCACCATCAACCCGGCCTTCATCCCGCGCAACCACCACGTCGAAGCGATGATCGCGGTGGCGGTCGAGCAAGGCGACTTCGGCCCGTTCGAGGAGCTATTGGCGGTGCTGTCGCGGCCCTACGACGACCAGCCCGCCCACGCCCGCTATGCCGAGGCGCCCGAGGGCGGCGGGGCGGACTACCGGACATTCTGCGGCACGTGAACGCGCGCGTCGGCGTCCGCGTCACTGGAGATCGTCATTCGACCTCATGGTTCGGAAACCGGTTTCCGTGGCATCCTTGGCGGCATCCGGTGCCCCAGCTCGTCCATGGCGATGGGCGGCGCCTCAAACGTATACGTGGAGAACGGTCAAGTCCGTTGTGTCCCTCGCCGTGTCGACGACGAGCCACTCCTCTTGCTCTCCGGCACGAACTAGGCGCCGTAGCAAACTTCCTCTTTGTACCCTGGGGAATCTTCGTCTGAGCTGTGATGGCGCAGCTGAATTCTCAGGGAGGACATGTTCGATCACTCCTGGGCAAGACGAAGCTTGGGAGCCGCTGCGAACAGTGCCTGCGTATAGGCTTGGCGCGGGTTGGCGAAAAGTGCGGCGGTCGCCCCTTCCTCGACGATCCGTCCGCCGAGCATGACCACGAGGCGGTCGCAGAGGCGTGCAGCCACGCGCAGGTCGTGCGTGATGAAAAGGATCGAGAGGTTGAGACGCTCGCGGATATCCTCCAGCAATTCCAGTACTTGGCGCTGCACCGAGACGTCCAAGGCCGATACGGCCTCATCCGCGATGAGCACATCGGGTTCCATGGCCAACGCCCGCGCAATGGCGATGCGCTGGCGCTGGCCGCCGGAGAATTCGTGCGGATAGCGGTCGAGCGCGCCGGTATCGAGATGTACGAGATCGAGGAGGCGCGTCGCGCGCGCCCAAGCTGCCTCTTTCGACAGACCGTAGTTCATCGGCCCCTCAATGATCGACTGCCCCACCGTCCGGCGTGGATTGAGCGAGCGGTAGGGATCTTGGAACACCATCTGGACGCGACGCCGATAGGGGCGAAGTTCCCGCGTCGGCAACAGGGCGATGTCGTCGCCACCGATACGGATATGACCGGCGGACGGATCGACGAAGCGGGCGACGCATCGCGCCAAAGTTGATTTGCCCGAGCCCGACTCTCCCACGATGCCGAGGGTTTCCCCCGGTTGCAGCGCGAGGCTGACACCGTCCAGGGCCGTCACCGCGCGACCGCCACCGAAAAGACCGCGTCCGCCATAGGTCTTGGTGAGGTCACGCACGGCGAGGATCGGCGCCGAAGGCTGCCTGCGTGGCCGGGGAGGCGGCGGCTCGGCCCGAGGAACCGCCGCGATGAGCATGCGGGTATAGGGGTCGCGAGGCTTGGTCAGCACATCCTCGACGCTGCCCTCCTCCACGAGACGCCCCTTCTGCATCACCACCACCCGGTCGGCGATCTGGGAGACCACACCGAAATCGTGGGTGATGAACAGGATGCCGGCGTTGCGGCGGGCCTGGAGTTCCTTCAGCAGCTTAAGGATTTGCGCCTGGGTGGTGACGTCGAGCGCAGTGGTCGGCTCGTCGGCGATGATCAGGGCCGGGTCGTTGGCGAGCGCCATGGCGATCAACACCCGCTGGCGCTGGCCACCGGACAGCTGGTGCGGGTAGGCCTTCGCGAGGCTCGGTGGATCGGGCAGGTGGACATCACCGAGAAGGTCGAGGACGCGGCGACGCCGCGCTTCGCGGCCGCCCCGGCCGGAATGCGCTTCCAGCATCTCGGCGATCTGGTCGCCGACGTTCAGCACAGGGTTCAGTGCTGTCATCGGCTCCTGGAACACCATGGCCATGCGGCTGCCGCGCAGGGCGCGCAGGCGCGCGGGGCCGACCTTCAGCACATCCTCGCCCTGCAACAGGATCTGCCCGGCGGACGGCGACAGGTTCGGCGGCAGGAGCCCCATCACCGCGCTCGCGGTGACGGATTTGCCCGAGCCGGATTCGCCGACGACGCAGACGATCTCGTTCGTACCGACGCTGAGCGACAGGCCCTCGATGGCGTTGGTCCGGTCGGCGCCCCGCGGCAGCGGAACGGTGAGGCCGGTAATGCATAGGACAGGTTCCAGGCTCGCCGAGGCTCCCGTCATCGCAAGGCTCCGAAGCGGCGCGCGGTGCGCGGGTCGAGGGCGTCGCGTAGGCCGTCGCCGATGATGTTGACGGCGAGCACCGTGGCGGCAACGCAGAGGCCGGGGAACAGGATCACCCAGGGCGCGATCTGGAAGGATTGGCGCCCCTCAGCCATGATGTTGCCCCAGCTCGGGATCTCGGTGGGAATGCCGGCGCCGAGGAAACTGAGGATCGCCTCGGTCAGAATCGCCGAAGCGCAGACATAGGTGCCCTGGACGATCAGCGGCGCGATGGTGTTGGGCAGGACGTGGCGGATCAGTAGCATCGGCAGACGGGTGCCGGCACCGATGGCGGCCTCGACATAGGGCTCCGAGCGCACCGACAGGACGACGCTGCGCACGAGGCGCGCCACCCTCGGGATCTCGGGAATGGCGATGGCGACGATCACCGTGCTGATGCCGGCTCCCGACAGAGTCACCATGGCAATGGCCAGAAGGATCGACGGGATCGCCATGATGCCGTCCATGATCCGCATCACCACCGCGTCGAGGCGGCGCAGGTAGCCCGCCACGAGCCCGATGAACAGGCCGATGAGTACGGCGGCGGCGGCCACCGAGAAGCCGATGGTGAGCGACACCTGGGCGCCGTAAACGACACGGGTCCAGACGTCGCGCCCGAATGCGTCGGTGCCGAGCCAGGCCACGCTCGAAGGTGGTTTTAGGCGCAGGCGGGGCCGCAGCAGGATCGGGTCGCCGGTCCAGAGGATGGGTGCTGCTAGGGCCGCGAGCCCGACGACCAGCAGGACGGCGAGCCCGAAAAGCACGCCCGGATGGCGCAGGGCCGGTGGCAGCGATGCGAACCGCGCGGCAAGGGGGGAGGGGATGGGGGAGGGCATTGTCCGATCCTCGCCGCTCAATAGCGTATCCTCGGATCGAACAGCAGGTAGGACAGGTCGATGGCGAGATTGACCACCACGTAGAGGGCGGAGAACAGCAGGATCACGCCCTGGATGACCGGATAGTCGCGGGCAAGCACCGAATCGACGGTGAGGCGGCCGAGGCCGGGCAGGTTGAAGACGCTTTCGGTGACGACGACGCCGCTGATGAGGAGCGCGATGCCCAACCCGATCACCGAGATCACCGGCACCGCCGCGTTGCGCAGGGCATGGCGCCACAGCACCTGCGTCTCCCCGATGCCCTTGGCGCGGGCGGTGCGGATGTAGTCCTCGCCCAGAACCTCCAGCACGCTGGAGCGCGTGGTCCTGGCGATGAGGGCAATGTAGATCACCGAGAGCGTGAGCGTCGGCAGGATCAGCCGCGACAGGAACGGCCAGACGCCTTCGGTGATGCTGACATAGCCCTGCACCGGCAGGAGCCGCAGCTGCATGGCGAAGCCGAAGATGAGGAGATAGCCGAGGACGAAGACCGGCACCGAGAAGCCGAGCACCGAGGCCGCCATCACCGCCCGGTCGACCCAGGTGCCGTGCCACCACGCCGCCAGCACCCCGAGGGGGACTGCCACGAGGACGGCGAAGACGATGGTGGTGGTGGCCAGCGCCAGCGTCGGCTCGATCCGCTCCAGAATGAGCTTTGCGACGGGCTGGTTTGATATGATCGACGCGCCGAGATCGCCGTGAAGCAGACGGCCGATCCAGGACAGGAACTGGGTCAGGATCGGCTGGTCCAGGCCGAGCCGCGCCCGGATCGCAGCGATCTGGTCGGGGCTCGCGGCATCCCCCGCGAGGATAGCGGCGGGATCACCCGGCGCCAGCCGCAGCAGTAGGAAAACGATGACCGCCACCACGCCCATGACGGGAAGCGTGGCGGCGAGGCGTCCGGCGAGAAAGCGACCCATTCAGATCTCCGGGTTCTCGGATCGAGGTGCGGTTCCCCCCACCCGCGGGGGAGGGGAGGCCGTGCGAACGTCACTTCTTCTCGATGTTCCAGAACACCGGCGCGGGGGCTTCGAGGATGCCCTTGAGCTTGGGGCCGGCTGCCAGCGGGCTGATGAACTGGCCGGTCGGGTAGTACATCCCGACCGCGTAGGCCCGCTCCTGCACCATCTTGGCAATGGCGACCTGCTTGGCCGGATCGATCTCCAAAGCGTAGGCGTCGCGCATCTTCTCGATCTCGGCATCCTCCGCCCAGCCGAAGAAGCCGCCGTTGCGGCCGCGCGCGTTGACGCCGACATTGCTCACCGGGTTCAGCATGTCGGCGTTGACCCAGGTCGTGTGAAAGATGTTCCAGCCGCCCTGGTCCACCGGATCCTGCTTGGCACGGCGTCCCACAAGGGTCTGCCAATCCATCGATTGCAGATCGACGTTCATGCCGATCTTGCGCAGCGCCTGGGCGGTCACCGGCCCCAGCGGCGCGGCGATGGCGAGGTCCGTCGGCTGCATCACGACAATGGGCTTCCCGTCATAGCCGCCCTCCTTCAGCAGTTGCTTGGCGCGGGCGAGATCAGTCTTGGGCGCACCGGCATCGGTGGCGTTGGGCGTGTTGCAGACGAACATTGCGAGACACGGCACCATGTAGTCCGGGTCGCCGATCTGGGCGTCGAGGTAATCCTGCTGGTTGACGGCTAGCAGCACGGCCTGGCGCATCTTCTCGTTGTCGAAGGGCGGGTTGACCCAGTTCATCCGGAGCATTCCAGAGACACCGAGCGTATTGTAGTTGATGATCTGCACACCCGCCCCTGCCTTCAGGATAGGCAGGAAGTCATGTGGCGGCTGCTCGATGTAATCGATCTCGCCGTTGATGAGGGCGTTCACGGCAGTCTGATAATCGGGGATGTTGAGCCACTCGACCCGGTCGACTTTCACCACCTTCGCGCCGGAGGTCCAGCTCGGCGCCTCGCTGCGCGGCACGTAATCCGGGTTCTTTTCGTAGACCACCTTCAGACCGGGCTGGAACTCGGCCTTGACGAAGCGAAACGGGCCGGAGCCGATCTCCTCCGGCACGTTCTTGTCCGCCGGTGTTTCGGCGATGCGCTTGGGCATGATGAACGGCACGTTCGAGGACGGCTTGCCCAGGGAGGTGAGAACGAGGCCGTAGGGCTGTTTCAGCTTGAGGGTGAAGGTCTTGTCGTCGACCACGTCGAGGGAGGCGGTGTAGGCCATGAGTTTCTGGCCCATGCTGTCGCGCTTGCCCCAGCGTTGCAGCGAGGCGATGCAATCGGCCGACGTCACCGGAGTGCCGTCGTGGAACTTCAGCCCGTCGCGCAAGGTGAAGGTGTAGGTCAGCGTGTCGTCGCTGACGCTGTAATCCTTCACCATCTGCGGCTGGACCTTGAAGGTCGCATCGGTGGCGAACAACGTGTCGTAGATCATGTAGCCGTGATTACGGGCGATGTAGGCGGTGGTGATGATCGGGTCGGTGATCCGCAGGCCCGAATGCATCACGGCGCGGATGGTGACGGGCTTGGCCTGCGCCATCACCTCGGTCGTGACCGCTCCGGCCGCCATCGCAGCGAGGGCCAGCGCCGCCCGGAAACCCGTCCTGAACGCCTTGTCCATGGAATTCCTCCCCAACGCCGCGATGCGGCTCTCGTGACGAAGTGCATGCAGGATGCAGGCCGTTACCGTCCGTCGAGCCTCGCCATCAGGCCGGCCAGTAGCCTGGCGCGATGCGGCAGTGAGGCGGTCAACACGTGTTCGTCGAGGGTATGGTAGCCGGCGCCGCAGGGGCCGAGACCGTCGAGGGTCGGGATGCCGAGATTGCCGGTGAAATTGCCGTCGGAGCCGCCGCCGAAGCTCTCGTACGGGAGGGCCGAGCCGAGGTCGCCGGCGATCATCCGGGCGGTCTCGTAGAGCGCCATCGTCCCGGCATCGGGCTCCCAGACCGGGCGGGTGACACCGCGCGTCACCGTAAAGGCGACGCCGTCCGCCTCTCCAGACAGGGCGAGCATCCGCTCGACGCCGCGGTCGAGATCGCCCTGGCGCTTGGCCATGCTCAGCACCTCGGCCCGGCAGGTGGTGGCGACGCAATTCACCCATTGCCCGCCCTGGACGATGCCGACGCTGAAGGTGCAATCGGCATCCGACATCGCCTCGATGGCGATGATCTGCTGCGCCATGGCCCGGATGGCCGAGCGTCCGTCACCCAGTCGCGCTCCCGCATGGCTCGGACGGCCGGTGGCGGTGAGATCGAAGCGGGCGATGGCGTAGCGGCCCGTGAGCACCGCGTTCCCCGGCTGGCCGGGCTCCGGCACCAGGACGTAGCGATGGCGCTGGGCCTCCGCCTCGATCAAGTCGCGGGTCGAAGGGCTGCCGACCTCTTCGTCGCTCGTGAGCAGGAAAGTGACCGGGAGCGGTGTCTCGACGGCGGCTTTTCGCAGCGCCTTGACGGCTTCGAGGGCAATGAAGTTGCCCCCCTTCATATCGAGGATGCCCGGGCCGTAGCAGCGATCGCCTTCCACCCGCCAGGGGAGGGCGGCCAGGGTGCCGAGGGGATGGACCGTGTCGAGATGGCCGAGGACGAGGATGCCCGGCTCGTCCCGGCGCGGATGCGGTAACCGGGCGCGGACGCAATCGCCGAAATCCATGCGTCCGGGGATCGACTCCACCGACGCACCGGCCATGGCGAGGTCGCGCGCGGCAAGGCTCATCATCCGGTTCACCGCCGCCCTGTCATGGGTCGGGCTCTCGCACTCGATCCAGGGGCGAAGGCCGGCGAGCAGGTCGCCGAGTTCGAACGGAAGGTCGGTCAGAGCGAGATCCTCAAGAGCCATCGATCAATCCTGTGCGAACGGGTCGGCGATGCGGGGCCAATAGGCCGGGTCGCGTTTGGTGTAGGGGATCGCTCCGTAATCCGGTGGAACCGCGCCGGGGGCGGCGACGTAGCGAATCTCGCTGGCGATGGGCGCGAAGGCCGCGTGGAAGTGCTGCATCGATTTCACCACGACGATGCGCTTGTCGTCGAGGGTGAGGCCGAGGCCAGTATAGGCATCCGGGGCGAAGGGCTGCTGGCGCTGCGAGGCCAGAACGATATGGATGCCGTCCGCCTCGATCCAGGCGCAGGGACCGAGTTGCGCGCGGCCGCCGCTGAGGCCGCCCTGGCTATGAGCCTCGGAGAGTCCGCGCACGGTGATGCGCAGGTCGAGGGGATCGCCGGAGGTGACACCGCACTTGCCGGCGATGCGCAGATCGAACGTGGCGCCGATTCCGGCCTCGTGACAGATGCCAACCGCGCCCGGATCCCAGTACAGGCCGGTGACGGCGTCGCGGATGCCGCGCTCGACCATCCGGGCGAGGAGAGCGGTGTTGTCGGAGGGAGCGCCCGCCCCGGCATTGTCCGCGATGTCCGCGAGCACCATCGGGCGCGGATCGGTGGAGGCCAGCGCCGCGTCGAGCGCGGCATCGACCGTATCGACCCGTGTCGCGGCCTCCCCGCGCATCGCCCAGATCTCGGCGGCGAGAATTCGGGCGAGGGACGCGGCCTTGGCCGTATCGCCGTTGGCCACCACGAGCATCCGGGCGCCGACCTCGGCGACGTCCCCCCATGGAAAACCGTGTCCGAACGAGACGGACAGGATGCCATCCCTGCCCTCCAGCGCCTCCATCCGCCGCACGAACCCAGCGACCGGCTCCGCCGTGGTGCGCCACATATTGACCATGCGGCAATCCTGGATCGCCATGACCGGGCGGATCGTCCCCTCGGCCGTGCCGATGACAAGCGGATAGAGGTCGCGCGCCCGCGCCACGATGTCCGTATGCGGGTATTCCTTATAGATCACGACGACGTCGGCCGCCCGACGTATAGTCTCGGTCAGATGGCAATGAAGGTCGAGTTCGACGCCGACCGCCACTTTCGGCCCGACCAGGGCGCGGACTCGCTCCAGCGTGTCGCCCTCGCAATCGTCATAGCCCTGCGCGACCATGGCGCCGTGCATGAACAGCAGCACCGCATCGACGGGTAGCGCCGCTTCGAGATCGGACAACAGAGTATCGCGTAAGTCTTCGTAGACCGCGCGCAGGGTGATGCCACCGGGCTGGGCGAAGGTGGACAGGCTTTCGACCACGATGTGCCCGTCGCTCTCGGCCATCTCCCGCCAGGCCTTGAGGCCGATATTGCTGAGGCTCGGCGGTCCGAGGCTCCCATTGCGGCGGGCGTAATCGGCGAGGAAGGCGGCCCTGCCCGTGGGCAGGGGAGCGAAGGTGTTCGTCTCGGTGGCGAGGCCGGCGATGAAGATCTTCACGTGCTCGGCAACTCCTGGCTAGGTCGAAGGGGCTGGCTGGGTCGAAGGGTGATGATGCTCTCGGTGGCCGCGTCCACGGCCTCGCGGGAATAGAGCAGGGGCACCGTTGCGCTCGCCGCCCAGGATACGGCATGGTCGGCGTAATGGCGGCTGTCGGTGCGGCCCGACTGGCCCGGCGCGTTCACGAACACGCTGGCGTCCCAATCGCCTACATCGACGATCATGCGGAACGAAGCGCCCGTGGTGAGGGCACCGTCATGGGGGTGGTAATCCGCATGCATCACGGAGGCGGCCGAACCGCCGACAGGCAGCGGACCGACATTCTCGCTGACCGCGCCGCCGATGCCGGAGAGGGGATGCCGGAAGAATCCATGATGGAAACGGCCCCATTCCCATCCGGCGGGATCCGTACCGAACCGCGCCTCGCAATCGAGCCAGGCCGAGGCGAGGGCGCGGGTGACGAGCGCCGTGCGCGTCGCTTCGTCGAGGTGCGGGTGACCATGGTCGAGCGCGTCGAGCAGTGTCTCTGTGTCACCGGGCCGGAACAGGTCTGCATCGGCCGGCTCGGGCGCCAGGGCGGTGACGAGGGCCGGCCGCAGGTGACGGAGCCAGAGCGTCTCGATGAGGCAGGCGGCGGCGCTCTCCGCATGCAGGTATCCGTCGAAACCGAGGAGCAGGTGGATGGCGGCGCGGGACGCAGCATCGTCGGCCGGGGGCAGGGCGGCCACGAGTCGGCCGAGGCGGAGGGCGGGTTCCGAGAACACGTCGGCCTGAAGGCGGGTCGAGGCGTCGAGCGTATGCCCGGCATCGTCCTCGAGGACGGAGCGGATGCGCCGGGCCCTCCAGGGTTCAAGCCACTCGAAGCTCAGCTTGCGCGTCTCAGCCGGATAATCCGCGGGCAGGTTCATCTCGTTCGCGCTGAAGACGAAGCCGCATTCGGGGTCTACATGGTGCGGCAGCACGAACGGATCGTGGAAATCCGCCCATTCGTAACGCCCGTCACCGGGCACCGGGAGCAGCCCGTCCCAGTTCGGGCGCACGGGCGCCTTGCCCGCCATGAACCATGCGATGGTGCCACCGGTATCCGCATAGACCTGGTTGGTGGAGGGTGCCGACCAATCGCGCAACGCCTCACGAAATTCCGTCACCGTGGTGGCGCCGAGATAGGCGAGGCTGCCGAGATAGGCGGCTGTCCCCGGCTCGGACCAGACCGTCCGCACGGCGAAGGCCTGGCGCCCGGACACCTCCTCACAGATCACCGGCCCGTGACGGGTGAAAGCGAGGGTGACCTCTTCGTCGGAGCCGTCGCGCACGGGAATGCGCTCGACGACCCGCGCCATCGCCTCCCAGCCCGTTCCATAGCGGTAGAGGCCGGGATCATCCGGATGGGTCTCGTAGACGAACAGGTCTTCCTGATCGATCGGCGCGATGGTGAGGCTGAAGGCGGCGGTGCCGTTATGGCCGATGGAGATGCCCGGCAGCGCCGGTTCTCCGGCTCCGATCACGTCGAGCCCCGGCGCGGTGAGATGAACGACGTAGCGCAGGGAGGGGAGCTGGTAGGCGCGATGCGGGTCGCTCGCCAGGATCGGACGGCCGGTGGCGGTCCGTGCCCCCGAGACCGCCCAGTTGTTCGAGCCTTCGCTGGCCTCCGCCGGCGCCACGACAGGTTGGCGATCCGAGCGATGGACGGCGCCGGACGCATCGACCTCGCTCCATACCCAGGCATCGGCGCGTTGGGCGGCGAGGCGGGCCGGATCGAAGCTCACCGGCGCAGTGGCGAGACGGAAGACCGTGAGGAGGTCTTGGGGCAATCGCTCGGGCGCCAACCCTTCGGGAATCACGGGATGGTGGTCCGGGCTCAACGACTTGCGCAGGACATCCGTCGCAAGGCCGCAACGCGCCAGGACACGGGCGCGGGCGACCTCCGAGGCGACGTTGCGCACGAGGGCATGGCTGCGGATCCGCACCACGTCCTCCGCATCCCAAAAGGCGGGCCGCGTGCCCATGGATGCGAATTCCGGCGGCAGTAGATCGTCCCTGTCACGCGTCAGGACGATGAACGCGTTGAGCCCACGGACGAAGGCCTCGACGATGCCCTTTGCGCGGGGATGGCCATAGGCCGCCCATTCGGCATCCATGTCTCCGCGATACAGGAACAGCCGCGCGGCCCGATCCTGGGCGAGGTAGCCCGGACCGAAATCTGCGGCGAGCAGGCCCAATCCGCGCTTGCGCCACAGGTCGAGCTGCCAGAGTCGGTCACGACCCGCATTGAACCCCTGCACGAGGAACGCATCGTACTGCGATTCCGCCCGGATATGGGCGACGCCCCATCTGTCAAGACGGATCTCGGCGGGCGCAGCCAATCCTTCGATGGAGAAGGCAGGGCCGTCCAAGCTCGGTGGCGTCACCATCAGCACGGATTCCATCGGCGCGGCTTCGTACAGTGTTGTCGGCCTGCGGCACGCATCATGTATGCAATTCCATCCTGTATTCGGCGTTCTGGCAAGCCGTGCGCCAACCTGGAGTGATGGGATGAGCGGGACTTCTACGATGCCAAGTCTGCCGCAGGGCGGGATCGTCGGCCTCGACGCGACACAGATGATGGCGGCGATCCGCGACCGGCACATCTCCTGCCGGGAGGTGATGGAGGCTCATCTCGATCGCATCGCGCTGGTGAACGGGCGAGTGAACGCTATCGTGTCCCTGCGTGACCGGGGGAGGCTTTTAACCGAGGCCCACGCGGCCGATGCCGACCTTCGGCGCGGGCTGTGGCGCGGGCCGATGCATGGATTGCCCCACGCGGTGAAGGACTTGGCGCCGACGCGCGGACTTCGCACCACTTTCGGCTCACCGATCTTCGCGGATCATGTTCCGAAGGAAGATGCTTTATTCGTCGAACGCCTGCGCGCGGCAGGGGCGATCCTCATCGGCAAGACGAACGTCTCCGAGTTCGGCCTTGGCTCGCATAGCTACAACCCCGTCTGGGGCACCACGCTCAACGCCTATGATCCCGCTCTAAGTGCTGGCGGAAGCTCGGGCGGCGCCGCTGTCGCAACGGCCCTCCACATGGTGCCCATGGCCGATGGCAGCGACTTCGCCGGCTCCCTCCGTAACCCTGCCGGCTGGAACGGTATCTTCGGGTTCCGGCCTTCTCAGGGCAGGGTCCCATCGCTGCCGGGCCCGGAGGGCTATATCCAGCAACTTGCCACTGATGGTCCCATGGCGCGGAACGTCACCGATCTCGCGCTCCTCTTATCGGTGATGAGTGGGCCCGATCCCCGTGCACCCCTCTCCCTGGCAGAGCCGGGCCTCACTGCCGAGTTGCTGCCGGGCAGAGTGGAGGGTGCCCGCATCGGCTGGCTCGGCGATTTCGTCGGTGCTCTTCCCCTGGAAGACGGCATCCTGCCGCTGTCCCAGACGGGCCTCTCCGCCCTCGAAGCCGCGGGATGCCGCATCGAGGAGACCGGTCTCGGGATCAGCCGGGACGAGATCTGGGCATCCTGGCTGGTCTGGCGCCACGTCCTGGTCGGCAGCCGCTACCGACCGCTCTATGACGATCTAATCAAACGCGAGCAGATGAAGCCGGAACTGATCTGGGAGATCGAAGGCAGCCTCGGTCTTTCCGCCGACGATCTCTATCGAGCGTCGGTGGCGCGGACGCGCCTCTACCAGCGCTTCCTTGCGCTCTTCGCCGATTTCGACGCGCTGGCCCTGCCGAGCGCTCAGGTCTTTCCGTTTGCTCAGGCCGAGCCCTGGCCCACGATCATCGCCGGCACGTCCATGGATACGTATCATCGTTGGATGGAAGTGGTGGTGCCAGCGACCTTGTCCGGATGCCCCACAATCTGCCTGCCGTTAGGTCCATGGGCACCGGACGGACGATCATCGGGGTTGCAGCTCATCGGAAGGCCGGGACAGGACAGGGCGCTGCTTTGCATAGCCCATGCATTCGAGGAAGTGAGTCAGCCATCACAGCGACTTCCTTTATGAAGAGATGGGCATACACGGCAGCGCTGTTTGCCGCCTTCAACGTCCTGGACGGTACCTTGCTCGGCCACTGCACGCAGCATCATCGCCACGGCACGCTCAACCGCCTCCTTAACAATATCCAGGGCTCCTTCTGGGGCCTGACCCGTCGGCGCCTGTAGCGATATACCTTCACTGGCTTCGTCGACTCGCAGTCGATCATCAACTGAGGCACCGTTCACTACAACAAAAAGCCAGTACTGGGTTATGAGGACACGAACTCATTTTACCGTGCGTTCCAGTCCTGGGAAGGAACCACTCAAGCGCGCGGGATAGAGCTTACCGCGTCATGTTTTGGAAACAGCTCAATGGCTCCAGATCAGGTGTAGTCCTGCCCAAGGAGCCGCTTGGCCTAGGTCCATTTTCGAGAACGCAAAAATGTCCGTTGAACGCCCGGGTTGGGTCGGGACCGGTCTTACAGCTCTACGACCGCGTCGGGTGGATTTTTGTCGGTCCGCTTCCGAGAGGCTGGGTCGCCGGAACGGACGTTTGCTCGGGGAACACGAGGGGGCCACTTCACGCACAGATCGGTCATTATGCCGAACGCAGTCGCCCTTCTCGCAAGGAGAGAAGCCGTCTCCGGCTCGACCTGATGGTCGTCTAATCTCATTGCGCGCCCGTGGCGACGAGCCAGTCGACGAATGCCGTAAGGGTCGACGTCTTGTCCGCGTCGTTCGGAACGAGGGCCACGTAGCCGGGGCGTGGGACGACGATTTCCGGGAACGGGGCGACGAGCCGTCGAGACGCCAGGTCGCCGGACAGGACGGGCAAAGGCCCCAGGCCGTAGCCAAGCCCGTCCGCCGTCGCCTGCAGTGCCACAAAGTAGTGGTCGAACGTCCGGCGGCTGCCCGTATCAGGGGGGAGACCT
This sequence comes from Methylobacterium sp. CM6241, assembly GCF_054817845.1. Taxonomy (NCBI): domain Bacteria; kingdom Pseudomonadati; phylum Pseudomonadota; class Alphaproteobacteria; order Hyphomicrobiales; family Methylobacteriaceae; genus Methylobacterium; species Methylobacterium sp. CM6241. The sequence continues at coordinate 324,343 of NZ_CM139246.1, read as the reverse complement.
GCGGCGCTCAGCCAGTCGCTCCAGTCGCCCGGGCGCGTCTCGCTCGTCAGCAGCGTGGCGCCTTCGAGGTCGTTCGGGGTGCGCAGGGGGCGGGCCGCGAGGAGGGATGGGCTTGCAACCAGCGTGTTGGCCTCCCGCAGGAAGGGGACCGCGCGGTAGGCGCCCCAGGGATGATGCACCCCCGTTCCGATACGCGGCTCGCGCCGGACCGCGAGGTCGAAGCCGCCGCGCAAGGCATTGTGCAGGGTCGTGGTCGTCGTGACGACCACCTCGGCCTCCGGCCGCGCTGCATGGAAACTGTTTAAGCGAGGGATCAGCCAGCGCATCGCGAAGGTCGTGGGCGTGCTCAACCGCAGGGTCCGTGGCGCAAGCGGCCGGCCGCAGATCTCGGCCGCCGCGTCGAGCCTGTCGAACGTGAGGCTGACCGCCTCCGCGAATGCCCGGGCCGCGGGCGTCGGGACGACGCTCCGACCGACCCGTACGAACAGGCGCTGGCCGAACCACGCCTCCAGCACGGCGACCTGACGGCTGACGGCCCCGTGGGTCAGCCCGAGTTCGGCGGCCGCGGCGGCATGGCTGCCGGCCCGGGCGGCGACCTCGAAAATGCGTAGCGCGTGGAGGGGTGGAAGACGGCGCATCGGACCTCTGGGCTCGCATCCGTGAGTTTAGCGCACGGGTAGCGTGAGTCGAACACCTCTCATCGCCGAAGGCTCACGGGTATAGCCGTCACGGCGTTGGCTGCTGGCGGCCGTGGAAGGGTGATCGATGCCGACGACCATCGCGGAAACGGACGGGCGGGCCGCGAGCGCGACGGATGGGGCGGGTGACATCCACGCGCCTCGGCGGACGCGCACCCTCGCCACGATCGGCGTCAACCACGCCCTGCACGACGGCTACACTGACCTGATCTACGTACTGCTGCCGGTCTGGCAGGCGGAGTTCGGCCTCGGCTACGTCGCGCTCGCGCTGGTGCGCTCTCTCTATGTCGGCGCGCTGGCCGGCCTGCAGATGCCTGCCACCACCCTGGCCAGGACGCTCGGTGCACGCGTCGTTCTGATCCTCGGCACGTCGCTCGGTGCGGGCGGCTACGCGCTGGCTGGTGCCTCGGGCGGTCTCGTCGGCCTCTGCGTCGCCCTGGCGCTCTCCGGCGCGGGCAGCAGTACCCAACATCCCCTCGCCTCGGCGATGATCGCCCGGGTCTACGGGAAAGGGGCAAGGGGGCCGCTCGGCACCTACAACTTCGCCGGTGATCTCGGAAAGGCAGCGCTGCCCGCACTCGCCGGTTTCCTTCTCGGCCACGCCGACTGGCGCTTCGCGCTCTGGCTCGTTGCCGGCCTTGGGGTTGTCGTCGCATTCGGGGTCGCCATCTTGCTGCCCCGTGAGCCCGTCCCGCGCGAGGAACCATCGGCACGCACCCAAGCGGCCGTGCCCAGCGACCCGTCGACGGGCCGGACCGACTTCGGACTCCTCGTGGCAGTCGGCATGCTCGACAACGCCGCACGGCCGGCCTTTCTCGTCTACCTCCCGTTCCTGCTGCAGGAGAAGGGAGCGGTCCTCGCGACGGTGGGTGTCGCGTTCGGCCTAACGGCCGTCGGCGGTGCATTGGGCAAGGCGATCTTTGGCCGGCTCGGGGAACGCTTCGGGGTGACGCGGTGCGTGATCCTCTCGGAAGCAGGCACGGCGGTCGCGATCCTGCTGGTTATTGCGCTCCCGCTCACCCCCGCGCTCGCGGTGCTGCCGGTCCTCGGCCTGATGCTGAACGGCACGTCCTCCGTGCTCTACGGAACCGTGCCGGAACTCGCCCCGCACGGTCGTGTCGAGCACGCCTTTGCGGTCTTCTACACTTGGACGCTCGGAGGCAGCGCGCTTGCGACGCCCCTACTCTACGGCCCGCTTGGCGATGCGGTCGGACCACGTTGGGCCGCGGCCGCGGCCACGGCCTTCGCTGTCGTCCCGATCATGCTCGTTCTGTCACCGCACCTCGCGAGGAAACCATGAACTCTGTCCAAAACCCCGATGCCACCGATGGCGACCGCCCGGATGCCCCTGCCGCACCTGACGCCGCGCGAACTGCACCAGTGATGCTGATCACCGGCGGCAGCCGTGGCATCGGCGCCGCGACCGTGCGTCTTGCGGCACGGCGGGGCTACGACGTCGTGTTCAGCTACCTGTCGAACGAGGCGGCGGCCCAGGACCTGGTCGCTGCGATCGAGATGGAGGGCCGAAGCGCGATCGCCGTACGAGCCGACAGCGCCGATCCCGCCGAGGTCTCGCGGATGTTCGATCGCGTCGACCGCCGGTTCGGTCGGCTCGATGTCCTTGTCAACAATGCTGCTATGATCGCACGACAGGCTCGTCTCGAAGACTTGGACTATGAGCGCGTGCGGCGCGTCTTCGCAGTGAATGCAATCGGCCCGATCCTCTGCGCGCAGCATGCCGTGAAGCGCATGTCGCATCGCCATGGCGGGCGTGGGGGCGCGGTGGTCAACGTCTCCTCGGCCTCCGCCCGCCTCGGCAGTCCCAATGAGTACGTGGACTACGCGTCCTCGAAGGGCGCGGTCGAGACCATGACGATCGGCTTCGCGAAGGAGGTCGCACGTCAGGGCATTCGGGTGAACTGCGTGCGGCCCGGCCACATCTTCACTGAGATGCACGCGAGCGGTGGCGAACCCGGGCGCGTGGATCGCGTGAAGGACAGCATTCCGATGGGACGGGGTGGCGAGCCCGAGGAGGTCGCGCGAGCGATCCTATGGCTGGCCGGCTCAGAAGCCTCGTTCGTCACCGGTACCTTCCTCGACGTCACGGGCGGCAAGTAAGCGCGACCGCTTGCGGAGCGCCGCGGTCCATTGCGGACAGGCTATGTCTCGCTCAACGTCCGTTCTCGGGCGTCGCGTCAGAGAATCCGAACGACTGGGTCGGGTCGGATGCGGAACGTTCGTTTACGGTCAGGCAGACGAGTTCCGCTGTTGGTGCAAAGCGAACGCCAGCTTAGCTAGTGACATCGGGGTACACCCTAGCATGACTTAACGTAACTGGCATAAAACGTCGCAACATCTGGTTTGACACGGGTTATTTGTGACAAGGTAGCCTCGGACCTAAAGCTTGAGGTTACAAACCATAGCCCGCATCGGTTACGCCCACTTCAGCACACTCGATCAGGGCCTTGATGGGTAGGTCGCCCGGCTGAAGGCTGAAGGCTGCGGCGTAATCCGTTCGGAGAAGGTCTCTGGTGACAACCGCGATGGCCGGTCCGAGTTGGCGACCGTATTGGAGTTCCTTCGACTCGGTAACGAACCCATGGTCACGTGCCTCCACCGCCTTGGGCGCGACACCCGTAACGTCCTCAACCTCATTCACGAGGCCGAGCAGCGCGGGGCCTTTGTCATCATGCTTGCCCCCTATCTCAACGCGGGGCGAAATGAGCCACAATAAGCCACAATAAGCCACGTCGTCCTGACGGTACTCGGCATGGTCGCGCGAATGGAACGGTGGTTCATCAAGGAGCGCCAGCGCGAGGGCATTGAGCGCGCGAAAATCAACGGTGCTTATGCCGGCGGCAGGCACTGCCTCGACAGCGACCGGATCAAGGCCCTGTGTGAGGCAGGCAATAGTGTTGCGGCGATTGCAACTGAGTTGGCCAACTTCCGCATGCAGGTGTACCGTTTTCTACGGGAACCGTAGCAGTCCAACCATCAAAAGTTTGATAGACCAGTGCACTTGCGGCTTTGTTTGGCTGGATGCGGCGCTGGCTCGCCGGGCTCTCATTGTGTCATCGGTGAGTGCCGGCTCGACCGTGACCGGATCATGTCGTTGCCCCGCATGCAGGTTTGCCCAGCAGCTATTCCGCCGCCATATGCGCTACACCGACGGCAGATACTCGAGCCGCACAGAACTTGAACTCCGGAATCTTGCCCATCGGATCAAGTGCCGGATTGGTCAGAAGATTTGCCGCGGCCTCGGCGTAACAGAACGGCATGAAGATCATGCCGACTGGTACGTCTCGGTCGGATCGAACCTTCAAGTGGACAGCGCCCCGTCGCGTTTCCAGTCTCATCGTATCGCCGGGTTCGAGGCCGAGTCGGTAAAGCTCCTTTGGTGCCAGAAAGGCGACCGCCTCCGGTTCGAGTGCGTCGAGGACGCCCGCACGCCGCGTCATCGATCCGGTATGCCAATGCTCCAGCACCCGGCCGGTCGAGAGCACCATCGGGTATTCTGCGTCCGGCACCTCGTCAGGCGGTACGATGGCCGCCGGTACGATCTTGGCCCGGCCACTCTCGGTCGGGAAGCCGGCGTAGAAGATGATCTCGTTTCCGGGCTTGTCTGGCGCGTCGACCGGGTAGGTCACGGCGCCCTCTCGCTCCAGGCGCTCCCAGGTGATGTTGTTGAACGATGGCATCACCTGCGCCATCTCGGCGAAGATGTCGGCGGGCCCGCCATAATTCCACACAAGCCCCATCCGATTGGCGAGTTCCTGAATGATCCACCAATCCTGGCGAGCGTCACCCGGCGGCGAGACCACGGGTTTGGCGATCTGAACGCGACGGTCGGTGTTCGTGAAAGTGCCGGCCTTCTCGGCGAAGGCCGAAGCCGGCAGAACAACGTCGGCGTGGAACGCGGTTTCGGTCAGGAACAGGTCCTGCACGACGAGGTGGTCGAGCATCGCCAGCGCGTGACGGGCGTGGTTGAGGTCAGGGTCCGACATAGCCGGATTCTCACCCTCAACGAACATGCCCTTGATTTCGCCCGCATGGATCGCGCGCATGATCTCGACAACGGTCAGGCCATTGTTCGGATCGAGGGACTGCCCCCAGAACTCCTCGAAGAGCTTGCGTACCGCCTCTTTCTCGACGGACTGGTAGTCCGGGTAGACCATCGGGATCAGGCCTGCGTCAGACGCGCCCTGGACGTTGTTCTGGCCTCGGAGCGGGTGTAGCCCCGTACCTGGGCGCCCGATCTGCCCGGTAATGAGCGCGAGCGCTATGAGACAGCGTGCGTTGTCGGTACCGTGGACGTGCTGGCTGACGCCCATGCCCCAGAAGATGATCGAGGACTTAGCCCTTGCGTAGAGGCGGGCGACCTCGCGCAGGGTCTCGGCGTCGATGCCACAGACCGGAGCCATCTTCTCTGGCGTAAAGTCGACGATCTTCTCCTTCAGCGCCTCGAAGTTTTCGGTGTAACCCGCGATGTATTGCTCGTCGTAGAGCCGCTCCGTGACGATCACGTTGAGCATCGCATTCAGCATCGCGACGTCAGAGCCCGGCTTAAAGGCGAGGTGTTTAAAGGCATGCCGCGACAAAACCTGACGACGCGGGTCCATGACGATCAGCTTGGCGCCGTGCTGCTTCACGGCGTTCTTCAGGAAGGTCGCCGCGACCGGGTGGTTCACGGTCGGGTTGGCACCGATCACGATGATGACCTCGGCGTCCAGCGCCGCCGAGAATGGTGCAGTAACGGCACCGGAGTTCAGGCCTTCCATCAGTGCGGCAACTGAGGACGCGTGGCACAGGCGTGTGCAATGGTCGACGTTGTTCGAGCCGAAGCCGAGCCGGACTAATTTCTGGAAGAGATACGCTTCCTCGTTCGAACCCTTGGCGGAGCCGAATCCGGCGAGCGATTTGCGCCCGTGCGTGTCGCGGACCTTGGTCAGCCCACCGGCTGCCCGGTCGAGCGCCTCCTCCCAAGTTGCCTCGCGAAAATGCGTCCATGGATTGGCGGGATCGACCTGGTCGTTGGCGTCCTTCGGGACATTGTCGAGTCGGATCAGCGGTGCCGTTAGGCGATGGGGGTGGTGGATGTAGTCGAAGCCGAAGCGCCCCTTCACGCAGAGCCGGTTATGGTTCGCCGGCCCGTCCACACCCTCGGCGTAGACGATCCGCTCGTCCTTGACCTTGTAGGAGACTTGGCAGCCGACGCCACAATACGGGCACAGCGAGGTGACCTCCCGGTCGGGATAGACCGTTCGGGTATTGTGTTCGGCATCGAGGTAGGCCGAGGGCATCAGCGCGCCGGTCGGGCAGGCCTGGACGCACTCGCCGCAGGCGACGCAGGTCGAGCCGCCCATGGGGTCATCGAAGTCGAACACGACCTTGGCGTCGGCGGAGCGGTAGGCCATGCCGATAACGTCGTTGACCTGCACCTCGCGGCAGGCCCGGACACAGAGATTGCACTGGATGCACGCGTCGAGGTTGACGCTCATGGCAGGGTGGCTGAAGTCTCCGGTCCAGCGCTCGGCCGCCGGGAAACGGCTTTCCGTGACGTCGAGGAAGTCGGCCTGCACCCAGAAATGCGACGTTGGATCGTGCGAGGTCTCGCGCTCCGGCTGGTCGGCGACGAGCAGTTCGAGCACCATCGCTCGGGCCTTGGTCGCCCGCTCGGATGCCGACTTCACCTTCATGCCGATGGCGGGGGTACGCTTACACGAGGCGGCGAGCACGCGCTCGCCCTCAATCTCGACCATGCAAGCACGGCAGTTGCCGTCCGGGCGGTAGCCTGGGTCGGGCTTGTGGCAAAGGTGCGGGATGTGCGTCCCGATCCGCTTGGCCACCGCCCAGATGGTTTCGCCGGGCTGAGCCTCGACCTGCCGACCATCGAGCTCGAACGCAATCGACGACGGGGCGACCGGGCCGTCCCTCAAGCCGAACGTCCCGGTCGGATCAGGGGCGGCCTGCCCCCCCGATTTCGCCCCTTGCGAATAGGCGCCGCCCGCCTCGGGTTTCGACCCCTGCGCAGGGCCGCCGGCATCCTGCGCGCCGTCGGCCCGGATTTTGTGCCTTACGGACGTATCGTCGTGCGTTTCGGGGGCGTTGCTCATGCGTCCGCTCCTGGCTTGCGCGTGGAAAGGGTAATCGTGACCATCATTCGGCAGCCAGCGCCTTGGGAGCAGGAAAAAGATCGGGGAAGAACCGAATGACGCTGCTTAGGGGGTTCGAGGCCGCCTGGCCCAACCCGCAGATCGAGGCGTCGCGCATGCATTGGGCAAGTTCCCCCAGAAGCTCGGTGTCCCAGACGCCATCCTCCATCAGGATACGGGCCTTCTGGGTGCCGGAGCGACAGGGCGTGCATTGCCCGCAACTCTCGTCCTCGAAGAATCGCATTAGGTTCAGGGCGGCCCCCCGAACGTCGTCCCGGTCGGACATGACAACGACGGCCGCCGATCCGATGAAGCAGCCGTATTTTTCAAGTGTGCCGAAATCGAGCGGGATGTCGTTCATCGACGCCGGCAGGATACCGCCGGACGCGCCGCCCGGCAGGTAGGCCGAGAACGTATGGCCCTCCAGCATGCCGCCGCAATGCTCATCGATGAGTTCCTGGATGGTGAGGCCGGCGGGCGCCAGCTTCACACCGGGTTCCCTCACGCGCCCGGACACCGAATAGGAGCGCAGGCCGAGACGGTCGTTACGGCCATGGCTCTTCCACCAGCCAGCGCCGCGTTCGATCAGGTCGCGCACCCAGAACAACGTCTCGATGTTGTTGATGAGGGTCGGACGATTGAACAGACCGACCTGGAACGGGAAGGGCGGTTTATGCCGTGGCAGCCCTCGCTTGCCTTCGAGCGACTCGATCAGTGAGGATTCCTCGCCGCAGATATAGGCCCCGGCCCCGCGGCGCAGATGGATGCGCGGTCCGCCGGTAGGAATCCGGGCGATTTCTTGGGTCAGGATCTCACGGGAGATCGGATACTCGTCGCGAAGGTAGATATAGACGTCCGTGGCCTCGACCACGTGGGCGCCGATCAGCATGCCTTCGAGGAAGCGGTGTGGGTCGGTGTTGAGGTAGAGCTGATCCTTGAAGGTGCCAGGCTCACCCTCGTCGCCGTTGACCGCCATCAGCCGCGGCCCAGGTTCGCCGCGCACCGATCTCCACTTGCGCCCCGTCGGGAAACCCGCGCCGCCGAGGCCACGCAAGCCGCCGTCGTCGAGCACTTGGAATATGTCGTCTATGGAAAGGTCGCCGCCTCGGAGACGGTCCAGCGTCGCGTATCCGCCGGTCGCCCGGTACGCGTCGTAGTCGATGTATTGGGGCAGATGGGCGTGGGTGTCACCGGCCTCGACGGCCGCCCGCACGGATGCAAAGTCGGCCTTGTGGAGGAAGTTATGCCCGACCTCGACGGCGGGCGCGTGGTCGCAGAGGCCGACGCATGGGGCACGCACGACACGGACCCGGTCCGACGCAAGCTCCCGCTGGAGCGTTGTCAGCAAGTCGTCGGCGCCGAACATCGCGCAGGTGATGCTGTCGCAGACGCGGACAGTCAGTTGCGGAATGTCGGCGTCGCCCTCCTTCACCACGTCGAAATGGGCGTAGAACGTCGCCGTCTCGAAAACCTCGGCGAAGGCGAGGTCCATCTCGTCCGCCAACGCCGCGAGATGGTGTGCCCCGATCTGGCCGTAGGTATCCTGGATCAGATGGAGATGCTCGATCAGCAGGTCGCGTTGGCGCGAGCGCGTCCCAAGGAGTTGCTCAATCTCGACTTTGGCATTCGGCTCGACCTGACGGCCCTTTGGCACGGCTCGGACCTTGTTGCGTCCCGTGCCAGGATGAGAAAAATTCCTGACTGTCCCTGGTGCCTCACTCATGGGCGATCCGGTTTCCATTCGTTCTTGCGGTGATTGGTACGAGCGCTGCCTATTGGCCACCAAAGGCACGTAGCGGCTGACCGGCTTCGGAGCGATGTTCCATCGTCACAGCACCGGTGGACGTCTCCAGCGACGCGACCCGTGGGCCGACGATGGACCGAAGTTCCGACTCGAAAGCGTCCAGGGCGGCGTTGAGACGGTCCGTCGGGCTTTCGTCCGATCCCGACTTGCCTTTTGAATCGAGGGCCTCGGTCAGTACGCTTTGAAGCCGCTCAATCAACTCTTGCGTGAGTGGCGGCTTGGCCTGCTCAACATAGGCTTGCGTCACAGCATGCGCCTGATCGGTCGCCGGGAGGATGGGAAGCTCGGTCATGGTTGGGCTCGCAAGGGTGCAAAAAGGCGGTGCATGGCGTGCCCGTTGTTTCGGTAACTCGGCATTCTGCCTCTGGCTACCCGTTAATACGCGATATATTTCATATGGTATATCGCTTTTGCAATGGTTTCGAACTGGCGCTGCGTTGCGGGGGCAAGCCCTGGGAGCATGGCTCGGGACCGACCGGGAAGTGACGAGCTTGAGCTTTGCAGGGCGGTGGTGAGCCAGATGCTCGTTATCATGGGGCATCACTGGACCCCGGTTCACGAGTTCGACGACGAGCCGCAGACGGCTCGGTGCAAGCGATTTGGCGGGCAGGCTCATACAACCTCGCGGTGGTCGAGTGGGCTAGCGTTGGACCAGCCTAGAAATTGGAATCTACTCGCATACGAACGAACGAGGACCGCTGCGTTCCAGCCTTGTACGGAACGTATTGGTCGGTCGTGACGGCCCCTTCGAGCGTGCTTATACGCCGGTGGTATAATCCGCCGAGCAGATGTTTGCAGGGTGGATGAGTTACTTAGCAAATTCCGATGGGGCGATATTCCATGAAATCGCCCAAGCTGCGCGTTAGAGACGGTCGCAGATCGGAGGAGTTCTTCTCGGCTTCTTGGGAAACATAGCCGACATCGATATACCGATGCACATATCTCGTGTGCCGCGAATCTGCGTCGGCTGAGCGAGCAGGTGTGGACGCATCGATGTTTGAAGGGACGTGGCGCAGCGCGGCCGGTGCCGAGCTCCGACTATGGCAATTCGGGGAGGCGGTATCCGGCACGTATGCTGCTGGCCAAGCGGAGGCGATGCCGCCGCATCGTGGTCGCATACTGGTCGGTATGGCGGAAGGCAACGTGATTGGTTTCGTGACGGCATCAGGAGCATCGCACACAATCAGGAGCTGGGCGGGTCGCATCTATCCGTCTGAAGGAGGAATGGGTTTCGAGCTTCACCTAGTGAGCCAAACTGTCGGACAGCAGACGTCGCGGGTTAAGTTTTCGCGGTCGGTCAAGCTTGAGACCGTCGTGTTCACCCAGGTGACCGTCGATTAATTAGCGCCTACCCGAAGCTAGAGGCTGTTATGAACCGTGCCAGTTGAGCGACCTGTTTAAGCATGAGGCAGACGAAGGCGACGATGTTGATGCTGGGTTAGTACGACAAGAGCGGATGCAGGACTGGCCACAGGAACGTCTTGGACGCGTGCTCGGGCGCTGGGACTCTCATGTTTCCCGCGGGCTTGTCCTTCATCTCGGCCAGGGCAGTGAGCTCGACCTCGACCTGCGCGAACTGGGAACCGACGACGTCCAGCGGACGCTTGCTCGCCTCGGTCGGGAAGACACCGCGCGTGGATCGGTCAGCAGCCGCATCCCGAGCTGTTCATCAAGATCCGTCATGGCGCGACTCAGGGCCGATTGGGGCACGCCCAGTCGTGCCGCGGCAAGGGCGAAGCTGTCCTGCGGCGATACCGTCGCAAAGGACCGGAGGTCGGTCAGGTTCTCACGCGCAATCGACGGTCCCCGGCGCGCGCATCCGAAGGGGTTGATCCTGCACCTGCGGCGTGCCGATCCGGCCCCATAGTCCACGCGCATGACCCTATGTGGGTTTGCAGGGCAAATCGACGAGATCGTGCGCCGTACATTGGAGCCTATCCAAGGTGTGAGTGTTTCCTCCGCACAACCCGCTCGCGCCGGACGGTTCGAAGCGCCGCCCCCGCATCCCTACGGAGGCCGAGATGGGACGATCTGGAGATCATGAATTGAATCGGAGAGACTTGATGGTGGGAGCATCCGCCACGGCAGCCCTCGCGGCCGTACCCTCGGCGGCGGGCGCCGCCCCCGTGAGCATCGACAAGCCGGTGCTGACGAAGGTGTCGTTGACGGTGAACGGCCAGCGCCGCGACCTTGAGCTCGACACCCGCACGAGCCTGCTCGATGCCGCCCGTGAGCACCTGCATCTGACCGGTTCCAAGAAGGGCTGCGACCACGGCCAGTGCGGCGCCTGTACGATGATCGTCGATGGGCGGCGTATCAACTCTTGTCTTACCCTCGCGGTGATGCACCAGGGCGCCGAGATCACCACCATCGAGGGACTCGGCCAGCCCGAGAATCTACACCCAATGCAGGCGGCCTTCATTAAGCATGACGGTTACCAGTGCGGCTACTGCACCCCGGGCCAGATCTGTTCCGGCGTGGCCGTGCTCGCCGAGATCAAGGCCGGCATCCCCAGCCACGTCACCGCCGATCTCAATGCCACCCTCCAGGTGACAGAGGCCGAGATCCGGGAGCGCATGAGCGGCAACATCTGCCGCTGCGGCGCCTATTCCAACATCGTCGAGGCGATGACCGAGGTTGCCGGGAGGCCCGTATGAAGTCCTTCACCTACGAGCACCCAAGCTCGCCCCACGAGGCGGCCGCCGCCGTCGCGCGCACCCCGAACGCGAAGTTCATTGCCGGCGGCACGAACTTGCTTGACCTGATGAAGCTACAGATCGAGACACCGGCGCACCTCGTCGACGTGAACGGCCTAGGCCTGGACACCATCGAACCGACGCCCGAGGGCGGCCTCCGGGTCGGTGCCCTGGTGCGTAACACGGATCTGGCCGCCGATGCCCGGGTCCGCAAGGACTACGCCGTGCTCAGCCGCGCGCTCCTGGCGGGCGCGTCGGGCCAGCTGCGCAACAAAGCCACCACCGCCGGCAACTTGCTCCAGCGGACCCGCTGCCCATACTTTTACGACACGGCCCAGGCCTGCAACAAGCGCCAGCCCGGCTCTGGCTGCTCGGCCCTGGACGGGGTCTCGCGCCAGTTAGCGGTGATCGGCGGCAGCGAGGCCTGCATCGCCACCCACCCGGGTGACATGGCGGTGGCTATGCGGGTGCTCGACGCTACCGTCGAGACCGTGGATGCCAACGGCTCATCGCGAAAAATCCCGATGGCGGAATTCCACCGCCTGCCCGGCGACCGGCCCGAGATCGACACGACCCTCAAGGCCGGCGAGCTCATCACCGCCGTTACCCTGCCGAAGCCGTTGGGCGGCACGCATGTCTACCGCAAGGTCCGCGACCGGGCCTCCTACGCATACGCCCTCGTCTCGGTCGCTGCAGTGCTGCAGCCGGACGGCACGGGTCGGGCAGCATTCGGTGGCGTCTCGCACAAGCCATGGCGCGTCGAGGCGGCAGAGGGTGATCTGCCACGCGGCGCCAAGGCCGTGACCGACAAGGCCTTCGCCGGGGCCAAGCCTACTCACCAGAACGCCTACAAGCTGAAGCTCGCCGAGCGTACGCTCATGGCGGCGATCCACGAAGCGAGGGCCTGAGCCATGAAGTTCGACACCCCCGCAGGCCAGAACCCCATCGACCGTCTTAAGGTCGTTGGCCAGCCGACCGACCGGATCGACGGCAAGTACAAAACCACTGGCACCGCGCCCTACGCCTACGAACGCCATGACGTGACGCCGAGCCAGGCCTACGGCTACGTGCTCGGTGCCGGCATTGCCAAGGGCCGCATTCGCGGCATGGACACCTCCATTGCCAGGACGGCCCCAGGTGTCCTCGCCATCGTGACGACGCTCGAAACGCCCCGAATGGAACGGGGCACAATGAACACGGCCTACTTGTTCGGCGGCGACCAGGTTCAGCACTACCACCAGGCCATCGCCGTGGTGGTGGCCGAGACCTTCGAGCAGGCCCGCGCGGCCTCCTTCCTGATCACGGTCGATTATACCCCTGAAACGGGGAAGTTCGACCTGGCCGCCGAAGCGAAGTCTGCGAAGCCGGTGAAGGGCGACAGCGGCGAGGGCAGCGGTGGCAACGGCGAGGAGCGTGTCGGTGATTTTGAGGGTGCCTTCGCAAAGGCACAGGTCACGTTCGACGAGATCTACGCGACCGCCGACGAGAGCCACGCGATGATGGAGCCGCACGCGACCGTCGCGGCATGGGAGGGCGACAAGGTCACGCTCTGGACCTCGAACCAGATGATCACCTGGGCCCATGAAAGCATGGCCAAGACCCTTGGTATTCCGAAGGCGAACGTGCGGATCGAATCTCCCTACGTGGGCGGCGGATTCGGCGGCAAGCTGTTCGTGCGCGCCGACGCGGTCCTCGCGGCGCTCGGTGCCAAGGCGGCGGGACGGCCGGTGAAGGTCGCACTGACCCGTCCCCTCATCGCCAACAACACCACCCATCGGCCCGCCACTATCCAGCGCGTGCGCATCGGGGCGACGAAGGACGGCACCATCACGGCCATCGCCCACGAGAGCACCTCCGGCAACCTGCCCGACGGCGATCCCGAGACGGCGGTGAGCCAGACGAAGCTTCTCTACGCGGGCGCCAACCGGCTCACGGCGATGAAGCTCGCACTCCTCGACCTGCCCGAGGGCAACGCGATGCGCGCGCCCGGCGAGGCTCCGGGCCTGATGGTCCTGGAAGTCGCCATGGACGAGATGGCAGAAAAGCTAGGGATCGACCCCGTGGAGTTCCGCGTTCGCAACGACACCCAGGTCGACCCCCACGCCCCGGATCGCCGCTTCTCGCATCGTGACCTCGTCGGGTGCCTCAAGCTGGGGGCTGTTAGGTTCGGTTGGGCGAAGCGCAATGCCAAACCTGGCTCCGTCCGGGACGGGCAGTGGCTCGTTGGTGTCGGGGTCGCCTCCGCGTTCCGCAACAACATGGTGATGAAGTCCGGCGCACGCGTTCGTCTGGATGAACAAGGGACGGTCACGGTTGAAACCGACATGACCGACATCGGAACGGGTACCTACACCATCATCGCCCAGACGGCCGCCGAGATGATGGGCGTCCCGCTGGACAAGGTCGTGGTGCGGCTGGGGGACTCCGATTTCCCCGCCTCGGCGGGATCGGGTGGCCAATGGGGCGCCAACTCCTCGACGTCCGGGGTCTACGCGGCCTGCGTGAAGCTGCGCGAGGCCGTGGCGCAGCGTCTTGGCATCAACTCGGCCGACGCAGTCTTCGAGGACGGCCAGGTCCGCTCCGGAAACCGCGCAGTGCCGCTCGGCGAAGCGGCGCGGGGAGGGCTGACGGTCGAGGACGCCATCGAGTTCGGCGAACTCTCTAAGACCTATCAGCAATCAACGTTCGGAGCCCATTTCGTCGAGGTGGGCGTCGATGTCCACACGGCGGAGATCCGGGTCCGGCGCATGCTTGCGGTCTGCGCCGCCGGTCGCATACTCAACCCGAAGTCGGCCCGCAGCCAGGTCATTGGCGGCATGACTATGGGTGTTGGTGCTGCGCTGATGGAGGAGCTTGCGGTCGACACTAAACGCGGCTTCTTCGCTAACCACGACCTCGCCGGATACGAGGTGCCGGTACATGCCGATATCCCGCACCAGGATGTGATTTTCCTCGACGAGGTCGATCCAATCTCTTCGCCGATGAAAGCCAAGGGCGTGGGCGAGCTCGGCATCTGCGGCGTCAGCGCGGCGGTGGCAAACGCCGTTTACAACGCGACGGGTATCCGGGTGCGGGAATACCCGCTTACCCTCGACAAGTTCCTTGACCGCATGCCCGACGCAGCCTGAGCTACGGGGAACGGCAGGGACAATGTACGGATATGCGACCTTGTTCGGGCTCGCCTCCGTAGCCGGAATGCACAGCATGTCGGCTTGTGCCGCAGTGACGTGGGCCACCTCGGAGGGCGGGACACGGGGCGCCTCGATCCCGGCCGGCGCGGGAGCACGAGCCATTGTGACGACACTGCCGCGTGGTGAGATGGCAAGGGACAAGATGTCGTTCCCAGCGGATTGCCGCATCCCGCCCTCGTTCGCATTTCGGCTCGCAATCGGCGGATGAGCGTTGGTCGGCCGTCAATCGTCACCCAGGACCGGGGCCCAGGCCGACGCCGTCGCGGGTACACGTATCGGCCGAGCGGCCCGGGGACCGGACTCGCGCAAGTTCCCTGGTCGTGCCCAGGGGCCTTATCGAAAATGCCGCTGCCATAGGGCTTGCGGTTCTCGTCGTTTCTACGGCCGAACGGCATCATGAGCCTATCAGTGCCTATCCCGAAGCTCGTAGTTGGTAAGGCCTTGATGCCCCACTGTAAGGATTCATAGAGACCATCGCGGTCGAAGATGCCCCATCGTGTGGCCGTCATGATGCGGCATGCCGGAACCCGCGTCGCATCTAACCGTGGTGGCTCGCCCGTCCATCGATCTCACGGCCGGATGGCACGCCCCTTCGACGATAGGCCCACTAGGCTGGCCGCCTGCGAACCATCTGCCGTGCCGGAACGGAGAACGGTACGGGCGCCAGGACAGTCCGCCTGCTTCCGGGCGGTCAATTGGTTAAGTAGATCTTATTAGTCGGCCGAAGCTGACCCTTCTCAGACCTTAGGAACGTCCGCTACCGGGCTATTCAATTTATCAGATGGCTATGAAGGGAATGGACAGCTTTCTGCTCATCCGCTTTCAGGCGGATGATAGGCTAATTAAACGTTGGAGGAACCAGTATGCCAATGGTCAAGCTCGCGCCACGCATCCTGCGGGAAACATTCACATCCTGGTAGCGGCCGAGGCAGCTGCCCGTTATCCGTTTGGGCCGAAACCGCGCTTAGGCGGGGATCTTCGAACCGTCCCAAGCGAAAACGCTGCCGGAGTCGGCCGCGCTTAGGCCGTTCAACACGCGCAGGAGATGAGCCGCGCTCACTTCGGGCGAGAAGACGCCGTCGGCCGTCGGGTCCGGCCGGAAGGGCCGCGACAGGCCGGAGGCGACCGTGCCGGGATGCAAGCCCACGACGATCGCCTCCGGTCGGCTTCGGGCGACCTCGATCGCGAGCGTTCGCAGGATCTGGTTCAGTGCCGACTTTGAGGCACGGTAGGTATACCAGCCGCCAAGTCGGTTGTCGCCGATCGATCCGACCCGCGCCGACAGGGCCGCGAACACGCATCGCTCCCGTCGCGCAAGCAGGGGCACGAAATGCTTGGCGACAAGCGCAGGGCCGATCGTGTTGATCGCGAAAATGGTGGCCATCGCGGCGGGGTCGAGCGCCCTGACCGTCTTCTCAGGCGAGACGCCCGCCCTGTGAAGAAGGCCGGTAGCGACGATAACCAGACCCACCGGTCCGGCTTCGCCGACCCTGGCCGCCGCCGCAGCAACCGTTGTCTCATCGCTCAGGTCGATCGGGAGGGGTCGGACACCCGCGGGAACAGATGGTCCCGAGCGTGAGAGCGCGAAGATCGGCGCGTAGGCTTCGCCCTCGGCGAGCGCGCGGACCACGGCCCCACCGATGCCGCCGGACGCACCGATGACAACCGCGCTGGTTGGGCGTGAAGCGGTCAAGGCGCGGCCTCCCGGTCAACGGCGGAGCCTCGGCGCCCTCGGCGAAAGATCAGACTGAGGTTATTGGCCAGCATCGTGATGCGCTCTGCCAGATGAAGATCATGCGCTTTTGCAGCAGCCACGACCGCCTCGATGTCGCGGACCCCCCAGGAGGCATTCCTCGCGCGCAGGCTGTTGTCGAACGTGGCGTTGCTTGGCGCGGTGTGCGCGCCATGCTCCCGGAAAGGACCGTAGAGGTACAACACACCACCCCCCGCTAGCGCCGCTTCTGCGCCAGCCATCAGCCCGATGGTCGCATCCCAGGGTGCGATGTGGATCATGTTGATCGCGACGACCGCGTCCACCCGCGGCACCGGCCACGGCTGACGAATCGCATCGGTCGCCAACGGCGACCGGATGTTGGCCAGCCCGGAGGCGTGGGCATGGGCGACGATGCTGCGACGGGCCACTTCATTGGGATCGCTTGGCTGCCAGTCGAGGGCGGGCAGCGCACGGGCGAAATGGACGACGTGCTCGCCCGATCCGCTCGCGATCTCGAGCACGAGACTGCTGGGCGGGAAGACGCGTTCGAGGACCTCGGCGATCGGGGCGGCGTTGCGGGCCGCGGCCGGCGAGAACAAAGCATCGCGCATGGGTCACTTCTAAGCGCGGCCGATGCCGAGTGCATGCCTTTCGTGGCAGCACGCCTACTTCGGGGAAAAGACGCGTCTTCAGCCCATAGCGCGCAGCTGCGGCGCGGGCCGATCGCGATGAGATGCTGATGGCTCCTCAAACGGAGTTCAATCATGACTTCGACCAACGACACCACCCGCCGACCGTGGAATCTCGGCCGCCTCATCGGCCCTAAGCCGCCGTTAAAGCCCGAGCTCATCTATTCGATCCGCACTCTCCTGCAGCACGAGAGCCGCACGCGCGACCTCGCCTTGTTCAACACCGCCATCGACAGCAAACTGCGTGGCTCCGATCTCGTCCGCCTGCGCGTGGCCGATGTCCATCTCGGCGACGGCGTCCGCCTGCGCACCACCATCGTCCGGCAGAAGACTGGCCGGCCTGTACCCTTCGAGCTGACCGAGACTACCCGTGAGACCCTCGCGGCTTAGCTCAATCTGCTTCTATAGTAACAGATGAGTTGCGCTTTGAGATAAATTTGGGGATAATCTTGCGACGCGATTTCTGCGGGAGTTAATTCAGGAGCCGCCGAATGTTTCGCTCTTCAGCTCTCGCATTCCTGCTTCTGACCAATATCGCTGCACTGGCTGGCGAGCTTCCGCGCTACAACGTGGAAGCCACGTGTCGCGCCGCTCCGAGCCTGGAGGTTGGTGACCGGAACACCGACCAGACCTGCGTGCGTGATGAGACGCAGGCCCGCACGCAACTCGGGCAGCAATGGGCCGGCTTCGATGAGAAGCGCCGCGACCAGTGCATCCAGGAGGAGAGTATCGGGGGCACGCCAAGCTACGTCGACCTGCTGACTTGCCTGCAAATGTAAGCTGGCTCGCCCTCCCAAGGAGCACACCGGCACCGAAGCGCACTGACGGGAGGGGACATGTCTACCTGGCTCTTCGAAGAAGTCGCTCCAGCGACGAAGCCCAAGACCTGCTTGGGCATGCGCTACATCCCCGGCGGGACGTTCCGCATGGGATCGGACAGGCACTTTCCGGAGGAAGCACCGGCACACCGAGTGACGGTGGACAGCTTCTGGATCGACGAGACCCCCGTTACGAACCGGCAGTTCAAGACGTTCGTTCAGGCCACCTCCCATCGTACCGCCGCCGAGATCACGCCGGATCCCAAGGACCATCCCGGCGCGATGCCGCACATGCTCTACGCCGGCTCGCTCGTGTTCGTACCGCCTGACCTACCAGTCGATCTGCGGCTCTGGGGCGAGTGGTGGACCCTGCTCAAGGGGGCCAACTGGCGACGTCCCTACGGCCCGAAGAGCAACATAAACAGCCTCGACAACCATCCCGTGGTGCACGTGACTTACGCCGACGCACTCGCCTATGCGCGGTGGGCGGATAAGGACCTACCAACCGAGGCTGAATGGGAGTTCGCCGCCCGCGGCAGCCTCGACGAAGCGGAGTTCGCCTGGGGCGAGGTCTTCACTCCGAACGGGCAGCATATGGCCAACACCTGGCAGGGTCAGTTCCCCTGGCAGAACCTGGCGCAGGACGGCTTTGAGCGCACCTCGCCGGTCAAGGCCTTCCCACCTAATGGGTACGGCCTATACGACATGACCGGCAACGTCTGGGAGTGGACGAGCGACTTCTACACCGATCGTCACTCGGCCGACGCGCCGAAGGCCTGCTGCATACCGACAAATCCGCGCGGTGGCCCGGTCGAGCGAAGCTACGATCCGAGCCAGCCCGAGAGCCGGATCCCCCGTCGGGTCCTGAAGGGCGGCTCGCACCTGTGCGCGCCCAACTTCTGCAGCCGCTACCGACCGGCAGCGCGCCTTCCAGAGCCCGTCGATACCTCCACGAGCCATGTCGGCTTCCGCTGCATCATCAGGGAAAGGAGCGTTCCATGACCCGTGACAAAGCATTTACGCCGGGTACCGTAGGCCGAAACCGCAAGCGGTCCATGAGGGCGGCGCTGATCGGGGCGACGGCCTTGATCACGACGATGCCGGCGGTGCCGACCTTCGCCCAGGCGCCGCAGCAACAGAGGCCCAACATCCTCCTCATCGTCTCAGACGACACCGGCTATGGCGACCTCGGACCTTATGGCGGTGGACAGGGGCGCGGCATGCCGACGCCGAACATCGACCGCCTCGCCGATGACGGGCTGACCTTCTTCTCCTTCTACGCCCAGCCCAGCTGCACCCCGGGGCGCGCCGCGATGCAGACCGGGCGCATCCCCAACCGCAGTGGCATGACCACGGTCGCGTTCCAGGGTCAGGGCGGTGGCCTGCCTGCGGCCGAATGGACGCTCGGTTCAATGCTGAAGCAGGGCGGCTACAAGACCTACTTCACCGGCAAGTGGCACCTCGGCGAGGCGGACTACGCGTTGCCCAACGCCCAGGGCTACGACGTGATGGAGTATTGCGGCCTCTACCACCTCAACGCCTACACCTACGCCGACCCGACCTGGTTCCCCGACATGGACCCCGAGCTTCGAGCCATGTTCCAGAAGGTCACCAGGGGGGCGCTGTCGGGGAATGCCGGCGGGACGGTGACCGAGGAGTTTAAGATCAACGGCCAGTACGTGAACACGCCCGTGCTGGACGGCAAGGAGGGCGTCGTCGGCGTGCCCTTCTGTCCGACGTCAGCACCTGTGGGACAGATTGAGGGTCTTCACGAACGGAGGATGGCTGGTTCATCGTAGCCCCTGAGGAGCGAAGATGAAGCAGACATCCGGACCGGCCAAGAAGCCGGTAGAAGCGGTGATCAAGGACATCCGTCGGGCCACACGTCGGCAGTTCTCGTCCGAGGAGAAGATCCGCGTGGTTCTGGAAGGCTTGCGTGGCGAGGACAGCATCGCCGAGTTATGCCGACGTGAGGGGATCGCCGCCTCGATGTACTACGGCTGGTCCAAGGAGTTCCTGGAGGCTGGCAAGAAGCGCCTGTCGGGCGATACGGCTCGTGCGGCCACCACGGATGAGGTGCGGGATCTACGTCGCGAAACGGGGGCGCTGAAGGAGGTCGTAGCTGATCTCGTCCTGGAGAACCGTCTGCTTAAAAAAAGCATGAGCGGGGCTGGGGGCGACGAGGCATGAGGTACCCGGCCCCCGAGAAGCTGGAGATCATCCGACTCGTCGAGCAATCCCACCTGCCGGTGCGTGCCACCCTGGACAAGCTCGGCATCACGCGCTCGACGTTTTACCGCTGGTACGACGCTTACCAGCGCGGCGGCCCCGAGGCGTTGAGCGACCATCCCTCGCGGCCGAGCCGGGTCTGGAACCGCCTACCTGCGGAGATCCGCGAGCAGATCGTTGCCCTGGCCTTGGAGCAGCCTGAACTCAGCCCGCGTGAACTGGCGGTACGCTTCACCGACGAGCGGGGCTACTTCGTCTCGGAAGCGACCGTCTACCGGCTGCTCAAGGCTCAGGACCTGATCACCAGCCCGGCCTATATCGTCATCAAGGCCGCCGACGAGTTCCACGATAAGACCACCGCTCCCAACCAGCTTTGGCAGACGGACTTCACCTATCTGAAGGTCGTTGGCTGGGGCTGGTACTACTTGTCGACCGTATTAGACGACTTCTCGCGCTACATCGTCGCCTGGAAGCTGTGCACGACGATGCAGGCCAGCGACGTCACCGCCACGCTCGACCTGGCGCTGGGTGCGGCTGGACTCGATCAGGCGCGGGTGATGCAGCGGCCCCGCCTGCTCTCCGACAACGGGCCGAGTTACGTCGCCAGCGACCTGGCTGACTGGCTCGGCATTCGGGGCATGACCCACATCCGCGGTGCGCCATGCCATCCTCAAACGCAGGGCAAGATCGAGCGTTGGCATCAGACGCTCAAGAACCGCATCCTGCTCGAACACGCCTACTTGCCCGGCGAGCTGGAGACGCAGGTTGCCGACTTCGTCGAACACTACAACCATGCCCGAGCCCATGAGAGCCTGAGCAACCTCACGCCCGCTGACGTCTACTTTGGACGCGGCGAAGGGATCCTGGCCGAGCGCGAACGCATCAAGCGCCAGACCCTGATGGATCGCCGCTTGCGCCACCACGCGCAGGCCGCCTAACCTCTCACCCCAGATGGACCAGAACCTCCGCTCCTGAACACCGCAGACTGTCCCAAATCATCTGACGACGGACAAGCGCGGGCAGACGCGCCGTCATCGCGCCGCGACGGGTTGCGCGACCGCCTCCTCGGCACGGGGCACGTGGTACTCGGCCAGAATCGCGTCGATCTGCTGGCGACGCCCGGCGAGGGACGCGCCGACTTCCTGGCGGAGCGCCTCGTCCTCCCGACGCAGGCCCATGACGATGTCGAAGACCATCGGACGCATCGGGCCGTCGATCAGCGGCGAGACCGGTGTGACTCGCAGCCGGACATCGGATCGCGCCGCGAAATACCCGGCCATCGGCCCCCAGGCGATCGCCACATCGATCTCGCCCTTCGCCACAGCGTCGATGATCCGAGCCGGCGGGTTGGGCTCGGCGTAATCGCCGGTCAGCACGAAGCCGCGGACGTTGTCGGTGAGGCCGCGCCGGGCGAGGGCTAGGCCGGGCGGAGTGGTCGCCGCATCGTTGCCGGCCAGCTGCACCCCGATCCGGAGGCGGGCCAGGGTCGGGTCGTCCAGGGAGGCGACCGCCGGCCCATCCGCACGCGACACGAAGACGTAGGCGGAACGATAATATGGCCGCGTCGGACGCAGTCCCCCGAGCCCCACCGGCATGCCGGGAACGAGATCGCATGTCCCGGCGCGGATCGTGTTGCGCAAGAAACCGCGCCGCTGCGCCCACCACGTATAGGCGACGGTCGCCTTCAGATCCCTGGCGATGAGTTCGACGATGCGGTTCTCGAACCCTTCACCGCGCTCGTTCGAGAAGGGCAGGTTGTTAGGATCCGCGCAGACCCGCAGCTCACGCGCCTGTGCGCCGGATGCAGCAACCATCGCCAAGCAGCACAGGAGGGCTGCCCCGCTCTTATGGAAGGGCGAAATCATAGAGCATTCCCCCCTTGGTGGTGGCCTCCTTGAGGTCTCGCATGGCGTTGAGGAAGCCGAGGGCACCGGTGCCGTCGCGCGGGTCGAGATCGGCGGAAACGACGACGCCCGGCCAGCCTCCGACGCCGGACAGGATCGCCACGTGCTGGCGCCCGTCCGGACCCCGATAGGTGGTCGGCTGCCCGATGATCCCGGAGCCGGTCTTGAACTGCCAGACGACCTCGCCCGTCCTGGCGTTCACGGCTTTGAACCAGCCGTCCATGGTCCCGTAGAAGGAGACGTCGCCGGCGGTGACGAGGGTTCCGCTCCAGACCGGGAAGTTTTCCTTGATCGACCAGGCCGCACGTTCGTTGGCGACGTCCCAGGCGGTGTAAACGCCCCGGTGGCCACCGGGCCCCGGCTTCATCCGCGTCTCGGAGCCGAGATAAGGCGTGCCGGCGATGTAGTTCGCCTGCATGTGCTCCTCGTCCATGCAGAGATTGGTATGCGGCATGTAGAGGAGGCCGGTCTTGGGAGAGTAGGCCGAGGGGCTCCAGTCCTTGGCACCGGAGGCGTTGGGGCAGATGTCGCGCATCACCTTGCCCATCTCGGGCTTCTTCTCGGGAATGTATTGCAGACGACCGGTTTTCAGATCGACGCCCGTCGTGGTCGTGATGGCGTGGAAGGGCTTTGCCGAGAGAACCTCGCCGGTCACCCGGTCGAGGATATAGACGTAGCCGTTGCGCTCCGGCCGGACGAGCACCTTCCTGGGCTGCCCTTGCCAGGTCATGTCGAGCAGGATCTGCTCGTTGATCCCGTCCCAATCGTAGAGATCGTGCGGGCTCCACTGGTAGAACCAGCGCGCCTGACCCGTTTCCGCCTCGCGCGCGAAGATGCCGGACGTCCACTTGTTGTCGCCGGGCCGCTGGTCGGCGTTCCAGGGACCGGGATTGCCGGTGCCGTGATAGAGGAGATCGAGATCGGGGTCGTAGGAGAGCCACCCCCAGACCGTGCCGCCGCCCTGCTCCCAGGCCTGGGGCGGCCACGACGTCACCCCGAGATCCTGGCCCTTGTCCATGTCGTAAAATGGCTTGAACGCAGGCCCGATCAGCACGTCCTTGTCCGGCCCCGTATTGAAGGCCTTCCAGGCGACCTTGCCGCTTTGCTGGTCGAGCGCCTGGATCCAGCCGCGCACACCGAATTCGCCGCCCGAATTACCGACGAAGACTTTGCCCCTGGCGACGAGAGGCGCCATCGTCATGGTCTCGCCGATGTGGATGTTACCGACCTTCGTCTTCCACGCCTCACGCCCGGTCTCGGCATCGACCGAGACGACGTTGCCGTCGAGGGTGTTGAAGAAGACATGGCCATCCGCGAAAGTCGGCCCGCGATTGACCACATCACAGCATGCGACGCCCTGGGCCGCAGCCTCGGGCTTCGGATTGTACTGCCATTTCAAGGGCGCGCCCGGCTTCGTCAGGTCCAGCGCGTAAAGGATGTTGGGGTAGGGCGAGAGGACGTACATCGTCCCGCCGATCACGAGCGGTGACGATTCCTGACCGCGATTGACGCCCACCGAGAAGGTGAACGTGACGCGCAGGTTTCCGACGTTCTGCGGCGTGATCTCGGAGAGTTCACTGTAACGGGTGCTCGCGACATTCTTGGCCGGCATCGTCCATTGGCCGTCTTCGGGAGGCGCTGCGGACGAAGGCGGAACCGGAAATACCTTGGCGGAGCCACTCGGTTGAGCCGATGCGATCGTACCCTGGGCTGATCCAGGCGTCCCCGGCGTCCAGAGGGACACAAGAAGCAGAGCCGAAACGATGCACCTGTTCACTTCAAACTCGCGGGTCTCACGGCGCAAAGAGTATGAGAGATCCTTATGAACGCTGATATTATAGCCTGCATTGACCTTGGTTAATGCCGTTGATGGCGTCTGGAAGGCACCGCTCTCGATTCGCCGGCTCGACGGAGGGCTCCTTCGTGAAGGCCGCTCCATCCGGTAATCCGGTCCGGCCCGCCATGCTGGGTGCCAGATACAGATAGGTGGGATCGAACCCGACGAGTTCGCTCAAGGCTCGCCAGTTCTCGATGACGAGTTCATTACCGGCCAAAGAAATCAGGCCGCGGGCTCTCAAGTCTCGCAGGACCTGACCGGCATCGCCCGCCGTGAGTCCGGTGGCATCGGCAAGATCTCCCGTGGTCAGGGGAAACCTGCAGCGACCATCCTGCGCCAAGTCGATGGCGGTGAGCTTCGTGTAGATCTCACAGAGCAGATGGGCGATCCGCCCCGTCGAGGAGCGTCGGCCGATATTGACCATCCATTCGCGGAGGATCGCAGCGTCGAGCAGAGTATCCCGCCAAAGGGCCGCCGCGATGGCAGGAAAATGCTCTGTCAGACCACGCAGAGCGTGATGGGGAATGAAGGCAACCGTGCATTCCGTCAGGGTGCCGAGGTTATGCTCCATCGCCGGCAAATGGAGCTTTTGTAGATCGGGGATATCACCTGGGAGATGCAGGGACAGGATCTGTCGCCGACCGTCCTGCAGGGTTTTGAAACGGCACGCCCACCCGTCGAGGATGACGGAGCATTGCGATGAACCGTGACCCTCGGACGTGATCTCCTGGCGAGCAGCGAGGCGGCGGTATGTCCTGGGTAACCCTTGGATGGCATGGCGCTCATCCTCGGACAAAGTCATGACATTCATGAGCTTGCGGATCAGCGGCATCGGATCACTGGCGGTTTTGACGCTCGACGGAGCGCCGCCTCTGCCACCCGCGGAGAGACAGCGAGCCTGCACGCACGACCACGCACCGTCGGCGGACAATCTCTACCGACTATCACCCCCGATCCGGCCGAGCGTTAAAATAGATTGGCATCCGCGCAAAATCATCCCTCAACAATGATAAGAACATATTTTAATAAGTGTTGTCGTCATCGAATTTTCGTCGCGCAACCCGTCTCGGTCGCGAGACTCTGCGATGGTCGACAGGGCGCACGATCCTCCATCGCCCCTTTCGTCATACGGGCGCCAAATCAGGGCTTCCTCCGTCACGCGGCATACAACGACATCTCAACGTGACAGCATTCGTCGCCACCGATCTTTTACCAAGCTTCGCCGCGCCGATTGATTCAGGTTGTTGTTCTGCCCCCCGCACCTCCGGAGAATGGCGTTACTTCTCGTGGGCAGGGCTCGGCGATGGCCTGCGATGGAGCCGTGAACCCCTCTCGAATGTGCGGCGACAATGGGGAATCGAGCGGCGCGGCGCGTATCGGGGGTAACTTTCAGGACGGATGACGGGATGACGATAGCATCACCGGTGAGCCGGGATACTTGCCTCGATTGCCTCGTGATCGGCGGTGGTCCGGCAGGATTGACGGCGGCCTTGTACCTGGCCCGATTCGAACGCCGCTTCCTGGTCGTCGATTCCGGTCAGGCGCGAACGTCCTGGATCCCGACGAGCCACAATATTCCGTTCTTCAGCGCAGGAATATCCGGCCCGGAGATCCTGATCCGCCAGCGCGAGCATGCTTTCCGGTTCGGTGCGAAGATCGTCGACGGGACGGTCACGAAGCTGGAAAGACACAACGGCCGTTTCATCGCTACGGTCGAGGGCGGGGGCGCCCAACACCAGATCCGCGCGCACCGCGTGCTGCTCGCCACGGGTGCCGACGACATCGAGCCGAACCTGCCGGACCTGCCCAACGCGATCCGGCGCGGGCTCGTGCGGTATTGCCCGATCTGCGATGGCTACGAAGCGAAGGACAAGCGGATCGCCGTCATCGGCTATGGCGATCGCGGCCTCGGCGAGGCCGTCTTCGTCGCTCGAACCTATTCCCGGGACGTCACCCTCCTGACCCTCGGCCAGGGCATGGCGCTCGACGCGCGCCAGCGCGAGCAGGTGGAACAACATGGGATCACGGTGGTGCACGAGCCGGTGCTCGGCCTCGACATCGGGGACGGCCGGATCACCGTGCTGCGAACGGCGGACGGCGCGGAGCACCGTTTCGAGGTGCTCTATTCGGCCCTGGGTTTGACGATCCGCTCCGAACTCGCCCTCGCCATGGGTGCGCGCCATGACGGGACGGGCGCCCTGATCGTCGACGAGCACAACCGGACCACGGTGCCGGGTCTCTATGCGGCCGGCGGCGTGGTGCGGGGCCTCGATCAGGTGGTCGTCGCCATGGGCCACGGAGCCATTGCGGCCACCGACATCCACAACCGCTGCGAATTGCCGACCGAAGAAGAAGCGGATGGCGGCGCAGCGGTCTCTGATTGAGCCTCCCGTCGGAGGTCGCGATCCGGCCCCTCAGGCGGGGCTCGGCGCGGCCAGTTCATGGCCCGCCGACGGGCGCGCTCGCCCGTCGCGCCGCGACACCTCCGCATCGATCCGTCGGAACGTGGCCAAAGCCTGCCCGACGATCTGGTCCATGTTGTAGTAACGATAGGTCGCCAGGCGTCCGACGAACCAAACCCTCTGCTCTTCCAAGGCTCGGCGCTCATACCGCTTGTAGAGCGCGTGATGCTCGGGGCAGGGGATCGGATAGTAGGGTTCACCCTCCGCGACCGGATATTCGTAGGTCAGCGCAGTATGAGCGTGCTGCTGCCCCGTGAGATGCTTGTACTCGGTGACGCGCGTGTAATCCTCGGTCTGGGGATAGTTGACCACGCCGACGGGTTGGTGCCAGGGCACGTCTCGCGTGACATGCTCGAAGCGCAGGCTGCGATAGGGCAGCGGGCCGTAGCAGGTGTCGAAGAAGGCGTCGATCGGTCCCGTGAAGATCGTGCGGCAGGCCCGCACGGAACGGCTGAGGCTCCGGTAATCGGTATCGAGAGCCAGGGTGATGTTCGGATGATCGAGCATGGCGGTGAACATTGCCGTGTAGCCATGCTTCGGCATCGCCTGATAGATGTCGTTGAAGTAGCGGTCGTCTCGGTTCGTCCGTGTCGGCACGCGTGCCGTCACGGATTTGTCGAGCTGTGAGGGATCGAGCCCCCATTGCTTGCGCGTGTAACCACGGAAGAACTTTTCGTAGAGTTCGCGCCCAACTGTGGAGACAACGACATCCTCCGCCGTCCGGATCTCCTCCACCGGCTCCGCCCGTGCCGCGAGCCACGCTTCGAGCTGTGAGGAATCGAGATCGAGCCCGTAGAGCCGGTTGATCGTGTCGAGGTTGATAGGGATCGGTACGCGCTGGCCATCTACCTCCGCGAGTACACGGTGCTCGTAGGGGCGCCACGCGGTGTAGCCTGAGAGATAGTCGAACACGGATTTCGCGTTGGTGTGGAAGATATGCGGCCCGTATTGGTGGATCAGCAAGCCATCTTTATTCAGGCAATCATAGGCGTTGCCGCCGATGTGGTTGCGCCGGTCGACGAGGAGGACCCGCTCGTCGCGCTCCCGTGCGATCCTCTCGGCCAGGACACTGCCCGCGAAACCCGCTCCAACGATCAGCCAGTCATACATCGCTTTCAAGCCCTCATGCAGCGGCCCGACGCCGTCGCCCGGGCGGCGGCGTGGAGAGGCGCGCGACAAAGTGGAAAAGGAAGATCAGGCCGTCTCGCGGAGCGGCGGAGAATAGGAAGCAAGTATCGGGATGCCCAGGGCGGCCATGATTTTCGCCTCCATGTCGGCCCAGGTCCGCTCCCAGGAACCGCCCGCGAGGCGAGTATCGACCTGGGTGAGCCAGGGCTCTCGCGGGCGCGCCATCAAGGCTTCGGCTGCGAGGACGGCCTGGATCGGCGTTTCGGCAATCTCGACGAGACCGATCTCGCCGTAGCTGCGTACCACGTCGACGATCGGCGTCGAGACGACCGGCAGTCCGGCGGCCAGGAACTCCGGTGTCTTCGTCGGGCTGATGAAGCGTGTCGAGGCGTTGAGGGCGAAGGGCATCAGGCCGAGATCCCAATGCGCCAAGTAGTCCGGAAGCTCGGCGTAAGACTTCGGCCCGAGCCAGTGGATGTTCGGCCCTCTCGGCAATCCGGCCGGATCGATCTTGACCACCGGACCGAGAATGACGAACTGCCAGTCCGGCCGCAGGTCGGCAAGTTCGGCGAGGAAATCGGCGTCGAAACGTTCATCCACGACGCCGAAGAACCCCAGGCGCGGATGCGGGATCGCAGCCTGATCGGCAGGGTCAGCCGTGACGCTTCCCCGAGCGCGGGCGAAATGCGCCGCATCGACCGAGGACGGGAAGCAATGGATGTTCGGATGCCGGTCGCATTTGGCGGCATGGAGGCTATGCCCGCCGGTGAAGACGAGGTCGGCTTGTCCCAGCAGAGCCGTCTCCTGAGCGACCAGCGTATCCGACGCACCCTTGAAGGCCGACAGCTCATCCATGTTGTCGTAGAGCGTCAGATCGCGCGGTAGTTCGGAAGTGAAGGCGATGGCTGCCGGCGTATAGTACCAGAAGATCCGCGTCGTATGGCCGAGGGCGTCCAGTTCTTGTGCGAGGAGGCCTTGCAGGATCGAGACGGCCTCATGTGCATCCGCGGGATCGATGACCGGGACGAGGAGCTGCAGGGACGGCCCAATCCGCTTGCGATCCAGCCGCGCTACGGCTCCCGCCTCGAAGATGGGCTCCTCGACGAAGACGACATCGAACCGTTCGGACGCATGGCTGAGAAGATGCTGTGGACGCTGCCAGACGAAATTCCAGCGTAGATGTGAGAAACAGACCAGCAATGGGCGAGCATCGCTCTGCGACGCACCCCGATACTCGAAGTCGAGGCGCGAATGCCGCAACGTCGGGATCGCATTGATGGCGGAAAGTCCCTGTCCAATAGATGAAGGCGGCGTCGGTCCAGCTTCTTGCTTCACAGATAAATTCCCTCCTCAACTCCGCCAGCAATCGCTCAAGCGAAGCAGCACAGGCAGATCAGGATCAATAAAAAACCAATATTTTCAGCTAAACATGCCGTCTATCGCATAAGTTAATGATATTACCGTGGCCGATGCATATTATTATTCGAATAACATGTGACATCTTTTCAAATATCGGGTCATGATTAGTATGAAACCCGACAAATGCCTAAACTGGCGGTCGCGGATTGGACGATGAATTCATCAGCCGCACCCCTTGAACTGTGGGGTGGTTTCGAATGTACGGTTGCCCGGATTCAAGACCGGTTCCGCGATCAGATCCGCGAGACCGGCCATCGCTGGCGCATGGGGGATATCGATGCCGTCGCGCGGCTCGGAATCCGTACCCTGCGCTATCCTCTTCTGTGGGAGACGGTCGCCCCGCATGATCCGGATGCGCGGGATTGGTCCTGGCACGACGCGCGGCTGGCCCGCCTGCAGCGCCACGGCATCGTCCCGATCGTCGGCCTGCTTCATCACGGTAGCGGCCCGCGCTACACCAGCCTCCTCGATCCGGCCCTGCCTCGCCTGTTGGCGGATTATGCCGGCTCGGTCGCCAAGCGCTTCCCCTGGCTACGCGACGTCACGCCGGTCAACGAACCGCTGACCACGGCGCGATTCAGCGGTCTCTACGGCCATTGGTACCCTCACCTGCGCAGCGAGGCCGTTTTCCTGCGCATGGTCGTCAACCAATGCAAGGCGACCCTCCTCGCCATGCGGGCGATCCGCCGGGTGATCCCGGATGCCCGCCTCGTCCAGACCGAGGATATCGGGCGGACCTTCAGCACGCCCGCCCTCGCCAACCAGGCGGCCTACGAGAACGAGCGACGCTGGCTCAGCCTCGATCTCCTCTGCGGGCGGGTCGATCCTACCCATCCCTGGTTTCGACGCCTCATCGATCATGGCGTCCCGTTGGACGATCTGGCCCTTCTCGGCGAGGGGGAAGGTGCGCCCGACATCATCGGTGTGAACCATTATCTCACGAGTGAGCGCTATCTCGACGGTCGGCTCGGCGCGTACCCGAAGGATCTGCGGGGCGGAAACGGCCGCCAACGCTACGCCGATGCGGAGGCCGTACGCGTCGCTCTCTGCGACGGCGGTACGGGTCCCGCCGCCCGCCTCACCGAGGTCTGGCACCGCTACCGCACCCCCATGGCGATCACCGAGGCGCATCACGGTTGCAGCCGGGATGAACAACTGCGCTGGCTGGCGGAGCTTTGGAATGCCGCCACGGCTCTCCGTGTGAAAGACATTCCGGTCAAAGCCGTGACCCTATGGTCCCTCATGGGAGCGGTGGACTGGAACAGTCTGCTCGTCGCCCGGGCCGGAACCTACGAGCCCGGCGCCTACGACATCCGGGCACCGCTGCCCCGCGCGACGGCCTTGGCCAAAGCCGCGGCATCGCTCGCGCGCACGGGACGGTTCGATCATCCGGTCCTCGACATGCCCGGCTGGTGGCGCCGACCGTCGCGCTATTACGACAAGCCCGTCGACACCCCTACAGTCGCCCATTCGGAGCGGGCCAGGCCTGTCCTGATCCTCGGTTCCGATGGCGCGCGGGCGCGCGGGCTGGCTCGCATCTGCGAGGAGCGTGGTCTCCGTCACATCGGCGCTCCGGCCGCGTTCGGAGAGGTCTCGGCCCTCGCCGAACTGATCGCCCTGCACGGAGCCTGGGCGGTGATCGACGCCACCGGCCTCGATATTGATGCGGCGGCAAGGCGTTATCCCGGCGGTACGCTTCTCGTCGATGCCGGCCGGGCAGGGCGGGTCGCCTCAGCCTGCACCTCAGCGGACATTCCACTCCTGGTTTTTTCCAGCGACCGGGTTTTCGACGGCAGCCTCGGTCGCCCCGCCTGCGAGGCCGATCCGATCAGGCCCGAGGGCCTCTATGCGCAAAGCGTCGCCGAGGCCGAAAGGCGCATCCGGTCCCACGCCCCGCGCGCCTTGATCGTGCGGCCCGGCCTCGTGTTCGATGCGCCCGAACCGGCCAGCGGATCGGAGCAGTTTCTCGGAGCCCTCGGGGAGAGCGGCGGAAGACTGCCCCGGCCGACCGAGATCCTGTCCCTGAGCTACCTGCCGGATCTCGCCCATGCGGCGCTGGACCTCCTCATCGATGGCGAGGCCGGGCCCTGGCATCTCGCCAATCGCGGTGCGGTCCTGCGAGACAGCTTTGCCGCGGAAATCTCAAGCCTTCTGTCGAGTCCTGCGCCGCCTGCCATCCAGGGTGGAGCGCCGACCACCAACCGAGCCCTGACGAGTTCACGGGGCCTCCTCATGCCGACCCGGATCAGCGCCATGCAGCGCCTTCGCGACGCCCTCGGCGCCACTCCGCCGCTCCCCGCGCGCCAGGCCGCGGAATGACCGGCGCCGTGAGCGTGTTCCGCGAGGAACCGGCATGCGGGAGGGCGCGCGCGATCACCCCGACGCCGTTTCTCGGCGGGTTCGAATGTTCGACCCATCGCCGCGCCGATGGACGCCGCCTCGATCTGATCGCCGCCACCGGCCACGACATCTGGGCGGCCTCCGATTACGCGGCCTTGCGCGCTCGCGGGCTGGGCGGTGCCCGCGATGGCCTGCGTTGGCACCGGATCGAGGTCGCCCCTGGCTGCTACGACTGGTCGAGTGCCCTGCCGATGCTGCGGGCGGCCCGCGACAGCGGCCTGCGGGTGATCTGGGACCTCTGCCATTACGGCTGGCCCGACGACATCGACATCTGGTCGGATGCCTTCGTTGCCCGCTTCGCCGCCTTCGCCTCCCACGCCGCACGGGTCGTCGCTGCCGAGACCGACGGGACACCCGCCTTCTGTACCGTCAACGAGATCTCGTACTGGGCCTGGGCAGGAGGCGACGTCGCCCGCATGGCGCCCCTGGCGCTGGAACGGGGGCCGGAGCTGAAGCGACAACTCGTGCGAGCCTCCATTGCCGCGACGAGGTCCATCCGGGAGGTCGTGCCGGACGCACGCTTCCTCCATGCCGAACCCCTGATCCATGTGATTTCCGGGCATCCCGAGGGCGAGGCGGCCGCGAACGCCTACCGGAGCGTGCAATACGAAGCTTTGGACATGGTGAGCGGACGCCTCTGTCCGGAACTCGGCGGTGATCCTGGCTGCCTCGATATCGTCGGCGTGAACTTCTATCCGGACAACCAATGGGTCCATGGCGGGGGGACGATCCCCCTCGGGCACCACGCCTACCGGCCCCTGCGCCACATGCTGGCCGACGTGCATGCCCGGTTCGCACGCCCCATTCTGGTGGCCGAGACGGGCGCCGAAGGCAGCGCCCGCCCTGCCTGGCTGCATTACGTCTGCGGCGAGGTCCGGGCCGCCCGCCGAATGGGCGTTCCGGTGGAAGGAATCTGCCTCTATCCGGTCGTCGACTATCCCGGATGGGACAACGAGCGGCCCTGCGCGGTCGGTCTGTTCTCGACGCCCGATCCCGATGGACGACGGTCCTGCGACCCGGACTTCGCCGCGGAACTCGCCCGCCAGCAGGGCCTGTTTGCGGACATATCAGGTACCTCATGACGGACGCTCCCTTCGTCTCCCCACACCTGTCCGGTCCCGGCCGGTTCATCCTGCATCACATCTCGCGCTGGCGTTGGCATTTCGGCCTGCTCTTCGCCCTCGTGATCGCCTCGGCGGCCTGCGGCGTCGGCCAGCAATACGTGCTCAAGCGGTTCGTCGATGCGATGACGCTGCCATCCGACGCCGCGTCGGCCGTCACCGGGGTGCTGATGCTGTTTCTCGGCCTGATCGCCGCCGAGAGCCTGCTCGCCCGGCTGACCGGTTGGCTCGCCTGCCGCACGACGGTCGGGGTCGGGGTCGGCCTGCGCCTCGAGCTCTTCGACGAACTCAGCGCGCAATCGATGCGTTACTTCGCCGAGAACCTCGCCGGTTCCCTCGGTCAGCGCATCACGGCCACGGCCGGCAATTTCGGAGCGCTGATCAACACCCTGATCTGGCGGATCATTCCGCCGCTCGTGGATGTCGGCGGGGCCGTGATCATCTTCTCCACCATCGACCTCGCGCTCACGGCGGCCCTCCTCGTCTTCGTCACCGCCGTGACCCTTGGCCTGATCGTGTTCGGGGAGCGCGGCCGGCCGATTCATCGGGCCTATTCTGGGGAGGCGGCGACCGTGGCCGGCGACCTCGTCGACACGATCACCAACATGTGGACGGTCAAGGCCTTCTCGGCGCGCCGCCGCGAATGGATGCGCCTGCGGACCGGCTTCGAGGCCGAGGCCGCCGCCCAGCGACGGAGCTGGATGTATCTCGAGATTGCCCGTCTCCTTCACGACCTCGCCCTCTGGGTGATGGCGGCCGGCATCCTGACCTGGGCGATCGTTCTATGGGGGCGAGGGCAGGCGAGCCCCGGCGACATCGTGATGGTCGCGAGCCTGACCTTGCGCATCCTGCACAGCTCGAAGGACATGGCCCTCTCGCTCGTGGACGTGGCGCAGCAATTCGGCTTCATCGAGGAAACCCTGGCGGTCATCGCCAAGCCCCGGACGGTCCGCGACGCGCCGGGCGCTCCCGCCCTGCTCTGCAGCGCCGGCCGGATCGAATTGCGGGATGTCTCCTTCGCCTATGGACTGGGCGCGCGCGCGCTCGACGGTGTCAGCCTGACCATTCCGGCCGGGCAGAAGGTCGGGATCGTCGGCCCTTCCGGCGCGGGCAAGTCGACGCTGATTCAACTCCTGCAGCGCCTGCACGACGTGCAAAGGGGGGCCATCCTCATCGATGGGACGCCCATCGACTCCATCACGCAGGATTCGCTTCGCGACGCCCTCGCGGTGGTGCCCCAGGACATCAGCCTCCTCCATCGCAGTGTGATGGAGAACATCCGCTTCGCCCGCCCGCATGCCGACGACGCGGCCGTCTTCGCCGCCGCCCGGGCCGCGGCCTGCGACGGTTTCGTCCGGCGCCTGCCGCAGGGCTATCACACGATCGTCGGCGAGCGCGGTGCCAAGCTCTCGGGCGGCCAGCGTCAGCGGATCGGCATTGCACGCGCCTTCCTGAAGGATGCTCCGATCATCCTGCTCGACGAGGCGACCTCCGCCCTCGATACCGAATCCGAGATGGCGATCCAGGCCGCCCTGGTGCGGATCATGCGCCACCGGACGGTCGTCAGCGTGGCCCACCGGCTCTCCACCCTCACGGGTTTCGACCGCATCCTCGTCATCGACCAGGGCCGTGTGGTCGAGGATGGCAGCCCCGCCTTCCTGCGCCACGCCGGCGGCGTCTTCGAGCGGATGTGGCGGCTGCAGGCCGAGGGACTTCCCGACGACCGCCATGACGCCGGCGATGCCGAGGCGGCGGTGGCGGAACACGCCCATCCCGCCTGATAACCAGTCTCGGTGAGGTCCGGCGGACGGGCCTCGACAAATCAGGCTCGTCCAGGCGCTGTGAGAGCCGGATCGTCGAACGCCGACCGGTTCGGGCTCCCTGTCGCTCAGATCAGCATCCAGAGCAAAAGGTCGGCCGCGATCGCGGTCACGACACCGAGCGTGAGGCCGAGGCCGAACTGAAGAGCGGCTATGATGGGACGGTCGCCGTTCACGTCCTGTCCGAACTGCTGCGTGGTTGCGGGATCGGGCGCATGGCCGAGCGGCGGTGGACTTAATGATGCTTCGGCGCGGAATGGGTCTGCGGCATCATGTTGTGGTTCATGTTGTTCATGATCCAGATCGAGCCCCCGAACAGAAGGATGACGATCAGGACGCCGAAGGCCAGGGCCATCACGTTGTTGGTGTTGTCCGGCCCGGTGGTGATGTGCAGGAAGAAGACGAGGTGGACACCCATCTGGGCGATGGCGAAGACGAGGAGCGCCACCGGAATGGCCGGGGCCCAGACGAAGTTGGCACGCAGGATCGCGAAGGACGCGGCGGTCAGTAGCGAGGCCAGGACGAGCCCGATGAGATAGCCGCGCAGGCCCTTGCCGATATCCTCCCCGCCGAACTCGTCCCCGGGCGCGGTGTCCGTCTCGTGGCGATTCTCGGCGCTCATGCGATCGACCCCATCAGGTAGACGACGGTGAATACGGCCACCCAGACGATGTCGAGGGCATGCCAGAACAGGGAGAAGCACATGACCCGGCGCAGGATGTCGGGCCGGAAGCCTTTGGTGGCGACCTGCGCCATCATGGTGAGGAGCCACAGGAGGCCGGCGAAGACGTGCAGGCCGTGGCAGCCCACGAGCGTGAAGAAGGCCGAGAGGAAGGCGCTGCGGGTCGGCCCCGCGCCCCGATCGATGAGGTCCGCGAATTCCCGGAGTTCAAGGGCGAGGAAGGCCGCGCCGAACAGGAACGTCACCGCCATCGCGGCCTGGAACATCAGGTGCCGCTTGGCCGTGAGCGCCAGGCCGGCGACGCCGCAGACGAAGCTGGAGACCAACAGGAAGGCGGTCTCTATCGCGACGTTGTCGAGGTCGAAGAGCTGCGCCCCTGTAGGGCCGCCCGCGGTGCCCGTCTGCAGCACCGCGTAGGCCGAGAAGAAGGCCGCGAACATCACGATGTCGCTGAGGAGGAAGATCCAGAACCCGTAACCGACGACGATCCGCTTGGGAGAAGGGCCGCCGGTTCCCCGGCCCGTGGCCGTCGCGTGGCCTTCGCCCGACCGGGCATGGTGGCCGAGATGGTGAGGGTCCGTCCGGATCCGGGCCTGTGCCGGGAGAGCGAGGCCGTCCGTCATGCGGCTCTCCGCCGTGCGTTTTCCAGGGCCTGCATCCGGGTCGCGCGGTTGGCGCGGTTGATCCGTGCGACGCGGTCGGCCGGGATCTCGTATTCGAGCCGGTCGCGCCAGGCGAAGACCACGAAGGTCGCGAAGGCGCCGGCGATTCCGAATCCGGCCAGCCACCAGATGTGCCAGATCATGGCGAACCCGATCAGCGTCGCGAAGAAGGCGCAGATGAAGCCGGTGGGGCTGTTGAGCGGCATCTCCACCGGCTCGTAATCCGGCTCCTCGCGCAGGCGCGCCTGCTCGCGGGCCCGCTGCTTGATGGTCCAGTAGGCTTCCTCGCCCTCCACCCGGGGCATCACCGCGAAGTTGAACACCGGCGGCGGTGAGGCCGTCGCCCATTCGAGGGAGCGTCCGTCCCAGGGGTCGCCGGTGAGGTCGCGCAGGCTCTCCCGCCGCCGGATGCTGACCACGAGCTGGACGATCTGGCAGATCACCCCGATGAGCATCACCGCGACGCCGAAACCGGCGATCAGGATCCAGGGGCGCCAGCCTTCGATGTCGTAATGCTGCATGCGGCGGGTCATGCCCATCAGGCCGAGCACGTAGAACGGCGTGAACACGATGACGTAGCCCGCCACCGAGAACCAGAACGCGACCTTGCCCCACCATTCGTCGAGCTGGAAACCGAACGCTTTCGGGAACCAGTAGGTGTAGCCGGCGAACGCCCCGAACAGCACGGCGCTGACCATGACGTTGTGGAAGTGCGCCACCAGGAACATGCTGTTGTGAAGCACGAAATCGGCGGGCGGGATCGCCAGGAGGACGCCGGTCGCACCGCCGACCACGAAGGTGATCATGAAGGCGAGCGACCACAGCATCGGGGTCGTGAGACGAATCCGGCCGCCATACATGGTGAAAAGCCAGTCGAAGATCTTCACGCCGGTAGGCACCGCGATGATCATCGACGTGATGCCGAAGATGCCGTTGACGTCGCCCCCCGCGCCCATCGTGAAGAAGTGGTGCAGCCAGACCATGAAGGCGAGGACGAAGATCGCCATGGTGGCGCCGACCATGGAGCGGTAGGCGAAGAGCGGCTTGCCCGAGAAGGTCGAGATGACCTCGGAGAAGATGCCGTAGGCCGGCAATGCGAGGATGTAGACCTCCGGATGCCCCCAGGCCCAGAAGAGGTTCATGAACATCATCGAGTTGCCGCCGGACTCGTCCGTGAAGAAGTGGAAGCCGAGGTAGCGGTCGAGGGTGAGCATCGCGAGCGTCGCGGTCAGGATCGGGAAGGCCGCGACGATCAGGAGGTTCGAGGCGAGCGAGGTCCAGCAGAACATCGGCATGCGCAGGTAGCTCATGCCCGGCGCCCGGATCTTCAGGATCGTGGTCACGAGATTGACGCCGGACAGCAAGGTGCCGATGCCGGAGATCTGGATCGCCCAGAGATAGTAATCGACCCCGACGCCGGGTGAGTAGGTCGTCTCGCTCAAGGGCGGCGAGGGCCACCAGCCGGTGCGGGCGAACTCGCCGACGACCAGGGATATGTTGACGAGGAGCGCCCCTGTCGCCGTGAGCCAGAAGCTCACCGAATTCAGCGTCGGAAATGCGACGTCGCGCACGCCGAGCTGCAAGGGGACGACGAAGTTCATCAACCCGACGATGAACGGCATCGCGCCGAAGAAGATCATGATCGTGCCGTGGGCCGAAAAGATCTGATCGTAATGCTCGGGCGGCAGATAGCCGGGGGATTGGTAGGCCAGCGCCTGCTGCGTGCGCATCAGGATCGCGTCCGAGAAGCCGCGGATGAGCATCGCCAGGGCCAGGGCGCAGTACATGACGCCGATGCGCTTGTGATCGACGCTGGTGATCCATTCCCGCCAGAGATACGGCAGGTGTCCGCCGATCACGATCCAGGCCAGGACGCCCAGGACGAGGAGGGCGACCACGCCGGAGGCGACGAGGGGAAGCGGCTGGCTGAGGGGAATGGCCTCCCAGGTGAGCTTGCCCAGCATGTCTACGATCCCCCCTTGGGCCGGACGTTCGGCGGCGCACCGTCCGCTTTCTCAGTCGGCCCCGGCCCCGGAGGGACGGTCTGATCGACGATTCCCTGAAACAGTTCGGGATCGATGTCGCCGAAGGTCCGGGGCCTGTCCGCGACGCTCTGCTGGGCCAGCACGCCGTAGGCCGCCTTGTCGAGGCTCGAACCGGCGCCCCGGGCCGAGGCGACCCATGCGTCGAAACCGGCGGGCGAGACCGACTTCATGGTGAAGTTCATGTCCGAGAAGCCGTCGCCGCTGAAATGGGTCGACAGGCCGAGATGGTCGCCCTCGCGGTCGGCCAGCAGGTTGAGCCGGGTGACCATCCCGCGCATCGTGTAGATCATGCTGCCGAGGCCGGGGACGAAGAACGAGTTCCAGACGCTGCTCGAGGTCAGGTGGAACTGGATCGGCGTATCGACGGGGACGACGAGCTGATTGACCGCGGCGACGCGCTGTTCGGGGTAGATGAACAGCCATTTCCAATCGAGCGACACGACCTGGACCTGGATCGGCTTCTTGTCCGAGCGGATCGGAACGGCCGGATCGAGATCATGGGCGCCAATCCAGGCGATCCCGCCGAGGAAGATGATCGTCAGCAACGGGATCGACCAGACCACGAGTTCGATACGCCCCGAGAAGGCCCAGTCCGGCCGGTAGCGCGCCTTCGGGTTCGATTCCCGGTACCACCACGCGAAGATGACGGTGGCGATCATCGTCGGCACGATGATCGCCAGCATGATGACCGTCGCGATCAGCAGGATGTTGTTCTCTGCGGCGCCGATGGGTCCCTTGCTGTCGAGGATGCTCGGCTGGCAGCCCCCGAGGAGGAGACCTATTCCGATGGCTGGTGAGGCGGCACGGATGCGCCGTCGGATCGTCGGCGAAGGGAGCTTCGCCATCATGCGCATGCCGCTGAGTCAGCCAACGATCAGCCTCGTCCTTGCCGGAATTCAACGAAGACTTGCGCAGTTCAATCAGGCATACAACAACATGGGTTGAGGCCAAATGAGTGCTGCTAAGTATTTGAATTAACCCTCATTACTTTCGTCGACGCCGGATCAGATCGTCGTCGGGGCGATGCCGTGAGCGAGGCCCGGACGCCGGTCGGTCCCGGCAAGATGTCGCGAGACACCCCCGTCATCCCGGCGCGTGACCGAGCGGCAGCGGGGCCCGCCGGCCGCAGCCCACGACGGAACGTCGCGCGGCTGCGGCGGTCTCTCGCCGCCCTTACCCGTCGAAGGTCGCGATGCTCGGGGGGCTTGGCTGGGAAGCGGGGTGGGGCCGCCCTCAACCGGAGGCGTATTCGAGCTGAGGCGCCAGCACGCGGGCGTCATCGGCATGCAGGGTGACCGGGATGGTCTTGGCCGCCGGAGTCTTGCTGCCGATGGCATAGTGCCAGATCGGCATCAGCACGTTGCATTCCGGATAGTAGCCACCGATGCAGCCGATGGGGATGTCGTAGGCGACCACGAGCATGTCGGAGAGCCGGCGATCGATCCCGTCATCGGCGACGGTCTTCAACGTCACCGCCTGTCCGATCTTCAGCCCGAGCCTGTCGATGTCCGAGCGGTTCATCAGCACCACTTTACGGGTATTCTTGATGCCCCTGAAACGATCGTCGTAGCCGTAGACCGTGGTGTTGAACTGATCGTTCGAGCGTAGCGTCATCAGGCGCAGGACGCCGTGACCGACGTCGGGCATGTCGGCGTCCTCGTCCAGGCCGGTCGGCGTCACGAGGTTCGCCCGGCCCGTATCCGTATGCCATTCGCGCTTGTTCGCAGGCAGGTGACGCTGGAAGCCGCCCGGCTCCCACATGCGCCGCTCGTAATCCCAGAAAGAGTCCGGCAGCGTCTCTGTGATTTCCTTGCGGATCTCGGCGTAATCCTCCTGATAGGCGTCCCAGCGCACGCGCGGATTAGGCTCCAGCACCCGCCGGGCCAACTCGCAGATGAGACGGACCTCGCTGATGAGGTGGGGCGAGGCCGGGCGGCGCAGGCCCCGGTTGCCGTGAATGCAGGCGGAGGTGTCCTCCATCGAGAGGACCTGCTGCCCCGCTTTCGTCTCGTCGATTTCCAGGCGGCCGATCACCGGCAGGATGTAGCTGACCGCGCCCGGTAGCAGGGCCGATCGGTTGAGTTTGGTGATCACGTTGACGGTGAGCCGCAGGCGGCGCCAAGCCGGCTCCATCTGGCCGTGGTCGGGGATGGCCCGCACGAAGTTCCCGCCCAGCATGAAGAAGGCCTGTACCTCGTCCTTCAGGATCGCTTCGCAGGCCTCCACGGTGTTGTAGCCGGCCTCTCGCGGTGGCTCGAAGCCGAACTGTTCGCCCAGCCGGTCCAGGGGAAAGAGTTCGGGCTTCTCGGTGATCCCCACCGTGCGCTGGCCCTGCACGTTGGAATGTCCGCGAATTGGGCAGATTCCGGCACCCACGCGGCCGAGATTACCGCGCATCAACAGGAGGTTGACCAGCATCCGCACGGTCTCGACCCCGGCCCGGTGCTGGGTCAGCCCCATGCCGTAGACGCCGATCACGGCGTGCGATTGGCAATAGACGCGCGCCGTTGCTTCCATATCCGCGCGGTGGAGGCCCGAACGGCGCTCCAACTCGTCCCAGTTCTGGAGGCGAAGCCAGGCGGCGAAAGTCTCGAAGCCGTGGGTGTGCTCGGCGATGAAGGCCTCGTCCAGCACGGCCGGGCCGCCCGCTTCCCGTGACGCCTCGTGCGTGTCCAGCACCGCCTTGCAGATGCCCGCCAACGCGGCGAGATCGCCGCCAGCCTTGACCTGGTGATACTGCGAGCTGATCCGGGTGTCCTTGCCGGTCAGCATCTCGGTCGGCGATTGCGGGTTCAGGAACCGTTCCAGCCCGCGCTCCCGCAGCGGATTGTAGGTGATGATCGGAACGCCGCGCTCGCTCGCCTCCTGCAGCGGGTGCAGCATGCGGGGAGCGTTGCTGCCCGGGTTCTGGCCGAAGAACAGGATGCAGTCGGACTTGCCGAAATCCTCCAGGGTCACCGTCCCGACGGCCTGTCCGATGCTGGCGGGCAGCGCCACCGAGGTGGTCTCGTGGCACATGTTGGACGAGTCGGGCAGGTTGTTGTTGCCATAAAGCCGGGCGAAAAGCTGGTACAGGTAGCTCGCTTCGTTCGACAGGCGGCCCGAACTATAGAACACCGTGCCCTTGTGACGGTCCTCGACTGCGCGCAGCTCCTGGGCGATCTCCTCCAGGGCATGCCCCCAGGAGACGGGCACGTACTTATCGCTGGCGGCGTCGTAGCGGAGCGGGTGTGTCAGGCGGCCCGGCTGTTCGAGGTGAAAATCGTCCCA
This sequence comes from Methylobacterium sp. CM6241, assembly GCF_054817845.1. Lineage (NCBI taxonomy): Bacteria > Pseudomonadati > Pseudomonadota > Alphaproteobacteria > Hyphomicrobiales > Methylobacteriaceae > Methylobacterium > Methylobacterium sp. CM6241. The sequence goes on along the minus strand of NZ_CM139246.1, from coordinate 283,602 downwards.
GCCCCGAAGTTCGGTGACGGTGTGCTCGGCAAAGAACTTCGGCGTGCAGCGATGTGCGGTCAGCTCCCAGGCGACCGCCTTGACGCCGTTCTCGCAGAACTCGAACGGCAGGGGGCTCGCGGGCTTCACCCAGGCGCAGCTGTTGCACTGGTAGCCGTCGACCTTGTTGTGGCGGGTCAGCGCGATCGGCACGCTCGCCAGCACCCCTTCGCGCCGCAGGATGTTGCCGACGGAGCGGGCCGACCCCCATCCCCCTGATGGAAGGCGGTACGGCTTGTAGGTGGGCTTATCCAATGAACGATCTCCGTGCCAATACAGCTGCGGGAACATCGGCCGTCTCGTCAGGTTCTACGTCCGGCCCATGCATCCATGTATAGTTGCAAAATCAGGTGCGGCATTATCGGAGGTTACGATGATGATTGATCGAGATTACCTTCTAAAGAAGCCGGCTGGACCGTCGGCGCCGAAGTTTTTCTTGGATACGACCATCGTGCCGCTTGTCGCAAATCTCGCCGGTGGCTTCGAAGTCGCCTTGGATCGCTCGGCCAGGCGCATGGGAGTCAGACCCTCACGGATCCTGGCAGGGGCAATGAGCCTTGCCGCATTGGGTACTCTTTGTCTGATGCGCCGGCGCGGCGCGACCCGTCATCCTATCGCGACAGCAATGAAACCTGCAGCCTGCGATGTATAAGCTTGGACTTATCGGGTTTGGAGGGGCCGTGGGGCCGGAACACCGAGCAAGCTTCTGCGCCAACGGGCCGGTCCGGTCTCCCGCAACGTCCAGGCTCCGTCGGATACTGGGACTAGATTCAGACTGAGGTCCAAGCCGTGGCCACCTGACCCAGAGTAGAGAGCAAGGCGCAGGTCGGCCGCGACTTTGCCTCCTGATGACATGCGATCAGGACCGGAATTCGTTCTGGTCGCGATCGTGTTTGGGCCGGGCTGCAAGCGCGCTCGGGCGGAGCTCATCGCGGCCAGTGCGACGGCGGCGCTTATCATGTGCGACCTGCCCCGGTCTTCCCGAAAGCCGGTTCCCACCGTTCGCGTCGATGCTGTAGACGGGCAGGCATGACATCCGCCCCTCTCGTCCGCTTCGCGCCCTCTCCCACGGGGTATCTCCATATCGGCAACGCCCGTCCGGCGCTGTTGAACGCTTTGTTCGCGCGGGCGCATGGCGGGCGCTTCCTGCTGCGCCTCGACGACACCGACCGCGAGCGCTCGACGGAGGAATTCGCCAACGCCATCGAGGAGGACCTCGCCTGGCTCGGCATCGTGCCCGATCTCTTCGCCCGCCAGTCGGACCGCTCCGCCATCCACGATGCGGCGGCCGAGCGCCTGAAGGCGGCGGGCCGGCTCTATCCCTGCTACGAGACGCAGGAGGAACTCGAGCGTCGACGCCGGCGCCAGCTCGGCCGTGGCCAGCCGCCGATCTACGACCGCGCCGCGCTCAGCCTGACCGATGACGAGCGCGCGGCCTTGGAGGCCGAAGGGCGCACGCCGCATTGGCGCTTCAAGCTCGACGCACGCACCGTCGCCTGGGACGATCTCGTGCGCGGGCCGGCGCATGTGGATTGCGCTTCCCTCTCGGACCCGGTGCTGATCCGCGCCGATGGCAGCTACCTCTACACGCTGCCCTCCGTGGTGGACGATGCCGAGATGGGGATCACCCATGTCATCCGCGGTGAGGATCACGTCACCAATACCGGCGTGCAGGTGCAGATTTTCGAGGCCCTGGACCAGCCGGTGCCGATCTTCGGCCACCACAACCTGCTCACAACCGCCGACGGCGAAGGTCTGTCGAAGCGCCTCGGCCACCTCTCTCTCCGGGGCCTGCGCGAGGCGGGCTATGAACCCGGCGCGGTGCGCTCGCTTGCCGTACTCACCGGCTCGGCCGAGGCGGTGCGCGCGGTGCCTAACCTCGACGAACTCGCCGCCCTGGTCGATCTCTCCCACATCTCGCGGGCGCCGGCGAAATTCGATCCGCAGGAACTCGACGGGCTCAATGCCCGCCTGATCCATGCCATGCCGTATGAGGAGGCACGCGAACGCCTCCTCGGAATGGGCATCCCCGAGGAACGGGCGCAGGCGTTCTGGGCGGTGATCCAGCCCAACCTCACCAAGGTCGGGGACGCCGCCGAATGGTGGCGGATCGTGGCCGGGGAGGTGACGCCGGTCATCGCGGATGCGGGCTTCGCCGCTGCCGCCCTGGACGTGCTGCCGCCCGAGCCCTGGGACGGCCAGACCTGGAAGGCCTGGACCAATGCAGTGAAGGAGCGGACCGGCGCCAAGGGCAAGGCCCTGTTCATGCCGCTCCGCCTCGCGGTGACAGGGCTGGAGCACGGCCCGGACCTCTCGGGCCTGCTGCCCCTCATCGGCCGGGACATTGTGGCGGCGCGGCTCGGCGGTCGAGGCTGACAGAATCGGCTCGAAAAGCGGATCCCGCTTCTTAGACCAAGCGGCGCTGATCCCGACCGATGGTCGTCTTCAGCGCGTTCGGCGGACGCCCGCCGCCGCGCAGTCACGCGGGCGGCCGACGATGAGTTCTCCTCATCGTCGGCCGGTCTCAGACCGATGCCGGTCGGCCTCATACCCCCTCCGGTCGGTCGCTTCGGTCAGGTTGGCCGGAGCCGGCTCCCTCTCCCGTGTGGGAGAGGGGACCCGCGCTCGCCAGACACCGAGTGCAGCAGCCGGAGACGGCCTCAGGCTGCTCTTACGCTGGCGAGGAAGCGGCGGACCTCGGCGTTCAGGTGCTCGGATTGGCGAGAGAGCTCGCCCGCCGAGCCGAGCACTTGGGATGCGGCGGCCCCCGTCTCTTCGGCGGACCCCGCGACGCCCGAAATGTTGCTCGTCACTTCGCTCGTTCCCGTCGCGGCCTGGGCGACGTTGCGGACGATCTCCTGGGTCGCGGCCCCCTGCTGCTCCACCGCCGCGGCGATGGTGGTCGCCACCGAATCGATCTCGCGGATGCGGGCCGTGATGGAGGCGATGGCCGAGACCGCCTCGTCGGTCGCCCCCTGGATCTGGGAGATCTGACTGGAGATGTCCTGAGTCGCCCGCGCCGTCTGGCTGGCCAGTTCCTTGACCTCGGTGGCCACCACGGCGAAGCCTCGGCCGGCCTCTCCCGCGCGGGCTGCCTCGATGGTGGCGTTGAGGGCGAGAAGGTTGGTCTGGGCCGCGATGTTCGAGATCAGTCCCACGACGTCGCCGACGCGGGAGGCCGCCTGGGACAGTGTCTGCACCAGGGCCGCCGTCCGGTCGGCTTCCGAGACGGCGCCCTGTGCGAGATCGGCCGATCCGCTGACCTGCCGTCCGATCTCCTGGACGGAAACGCCGAGCTCCTCCGCCGCCGCCGCGACGGTGTTGACGTTGGTGGCGGCTTCTTCGGCGGCGGCCGCCACGGTCATGGATTGGCTCGCCGTTTCCGTGGCGGTGGAGGTCATGGTCTGGGCAGTGGCCTGGAGTTCGGTCGCCGAGGCCGACACCATCTGGATGATGCCGCCCACGGCGCCTTCGAAGCTGTCGGCCATGGCGATCATCGTGCGCTGGCGCTCCGCCTGGGCGACCTCCTCGGCGAGACGCCGGATGTCGGCTTCCTCGGCGGCCTTCCGGGCGACCATGGCCTTGATGCCTTCCACCGCCTTGCCCACGGCGCCGATCTCGTCGCCGCGCTTGGCCTCCGCGATCTCGGCGTCGATGTCGCCCTTAGCCATCCGCTGCAGGACGAGGACGAGGCTCGCCAGCGGACGGGTGATGCCGAAGGTGACGATGAGGCCGGCCAGGATCGCCGCGACCGTGAGGCCGAGGGCCGCGGTGGCGATCAGGCGCTGAATGGTCTCGGCCACCTCCGCTTCGAGGGCGCGCTTGCCGGCCTGCATTTCCTCCGTGATTCGCTGGGTGCGCTGCTCGATCAAGCCGTTCAGTTTCGTCCGAGCCGGCTGGCCTTCCTGCTGCACGACCTGCAGCGCCTTGGCGATCTCGTTCTCCAGGGCTAACGCCGTCGAACGGCGTAGAATGTCAAAATACCCCTCGGCCAGCTGCCGGACGTCCTGGCCGATCTTGCGACGTTCCGGGGTATCGGCCAGGAGGATCAGCCTGTCGATATGCTCGATCGTCGTCTTGGCGGCCTGTTCATACCGATTCTTGTAATCGGCAATCTTTTCCGGCCGCTTCTCCAGCAGGATGTTGCGGCTCAGCAGTGCTGCTTCCGCGAGCTTGAACTGAGCCCGCAGATAGACTTCCTGGCGAACGGACAGAACGTCGGCGTAGGTCTTTGTCTGTTCCGCGACGCTGTTCAGGGCCATGCGCGAATAGAAAACCAGCCCGACCGCCATCATGCCCATCAGAGCAAGCGGGACGGCGATCTTCAGCATCACGCTGGCTTGCCTAACGACTTTCATCTCGAACTCCGGAATAATATCTGCCCAGACGCAGAATGTTGCAAATCAATCTTACACAAATTCATATAAATATAAGCTTGAGATCGAATTATTGGAGGAAAGATCGTTGATATTCGTATTGACTAAGCAAAAGCGGGTGAAATACCGCTCGAACTGAAGCGATCATGCCAGATCCCAAGATCGGTATGCGATATGACTTAGATGTGATGCGAGCAATCTTGCGGTTCGGGTGAACGTCATCGAGCGGAGCTTGGCATTGAACAGAGATCGCGGGGGCTTGCCCGTGAAACGGCGGCACGGTCCGTCGCGCCGACTGTTTTCAGGTCGGCACGGCGCTCTCGTGCTCGATCCGGGTATACGGCCGAGATCGACGGCGACCCGCTCCTGACCGGCAGGACGGCGCCGGTGGCCCCGTCCCGATCCGGCGCGGCTCGGGTTCAGTCACCTCCGCCGACCGCCTTCGGCACGAGCGCGTCCCGTTCCCGGAGGAGATGTCTCACGAGCCGTTCCGCCGCCTGGCCCGGCGGTCGGCCCGCCGGGCGGATCAGCAGCGTCTCGATGGGCAGGCGTGGCCGGAACGGTCGCAGCACGATGGGCAGGTTCGCGAGCGCGCGGGCGGGAAGCGGATCGACGATGGCGATCCCAAGTCCTTCGGCGACGAGGCCGCAACGCGCCGCCGTGTACTGAGCCATGAGGCCGAAGCGTGGGACGAGGCCGATCGCCGCGAAGGACGCTTCGATGGCCTGTTGGAACACCCCCGTCGCACCCGCGATCAAGGGCTCTTCGGCGAGATCGCCCACCTCGATCACCCGCCTGGCCGCGAGGGCGTGCCCCCGGGGCAGGGCACAGACCGCGTCGATGGCGAGGAAGGGCTCACAGATCACCCCCGAATAGCCGGAACGAGGCCGCACGAGGCCGAGGTCGCATTGCCCGGAGGCGGCCCAGGACCAGATCGTCTCCGGCGCGGGCACATGGACCGAGACCCGGATGCCCGGGGATTCCTCGCTCAGCCGCCGGATCGCCCTCGGCAGCAGCCGCGAGGCCAGTGACGGTTGGCAGGCGACGCGCAACGGACCCGTGCCGAGGTCGCGGATCTGGCGGGCCGCCTGGGACAGATGGTCGAGCCCCGCATAAGTCCGCTCGACCTCTCGGGCGAAAGCCTCACCCTCCTGCGTCGGCAACGCGCTGCCATGGCCGCGCACGAACAGGGCGAAGCCGAGATCGGCCTCGAGCTGCGCCATCGCGCGGCTGACATGGGGTTGCCCGATGCCGAGAGCCGCAGCGGCCCGCGTCATCCCGCCATGGCGCAGGACGGCGCGGAAGAGATCGAGATGAGCCGGGTTCATCATGCCTGTTTCGCATGGATATCGAAGAGGTAAGCATTTGACGGCATGGGCGCGGGATGATTGTCAAGCCGCCTAAGCCGGGTCCTGTTCGATCCCGGGACACCAACCGGGACGAGACGACGCGATGCAGCGGAATGCGGCGGGGTGGGGCAACGGCCTCGTGGGCGTCATCATCTTCAGCGCCTCGCTGCCGGCGACGCGGGTGGCGGTCGACGGGTTCACGCCGCTCTTCCTGACCTCGGCGCGGGCGGTGATCGCGGCCCTGCTCGGCGCGACGATGCTTCTCGCCCTGCGTCAGCGCCGTCCCGCAATCGGCGACTTCGTTCCGCTCATCATCGTCGCCCTTGGCGTCGTCGTCGGTTTTCCCCTCCTGACGGCGCTGGCGCTCCAGCACATCACCTCTGCGCATTCCATCGTGTTCATTGGCCTCCTGCCGCTCGCCACCGCCATCTTCGGCGTGATCCGGGGCGGTGAGCGTCCGAGCCCAGCCTTCTGGTTCTTCTCCGGCATCGGCGGTCTCACGGTGGCGGGCTTCGCGCTGTTCCAAAGCGGGGGCGGCTCGCTCACCGGCGACCTCCTGATGGTCGCCGCGATCGTACTCTGCGGCCTCGGCTACGCGGAGGGCGCTACCCTGTCGCGTCGCCTCGGCGGGTGGCAGGTCATCTCCTGGGCCCTGGTCCTGTCGTTGCCGGTCATGGCCGCCATCGCCCTGATGAGCCTGCCCTCGGCATGGAGCGATATCGGCCTGCCGGCCTGGATCGGCCTCGCCTACGTCTCGGTCTTCAGCATGCTGGTGGGGTTCGTGTTCTGGTATCGCGGGCTCGCTTTGGGCGGCATCGCCGGCGTCGGGCAGCTGCAGTTGCTGCAGCCGTTCTTCGGCCTGGCTCTCGCGGGATTGCTGCTCCACGAGCCCGTCGCCCCGAGCATGCTGGCCGTGACCGGCCTCGTCGTCCTCTGCGTGGCGGGGGCCAAGCGCTACGCCTGAGCGCGCCCGCGGCTTTGGGGGAGGGGCCCCGCCCTGGAGGTCAGGCGATCCGCGACACCAGGATCTTGTCCACGCGGCGACCGTCGAGATCCACCACTTCGAAGCGCCATCCCGCGATGTCGCAGGTCTCGCCCGTCTCCGGCAGGCGCTGCAGCTTGGCGATGACGAGGCCGGCAGCGGTCTCGTAGTCGCGGCTCGATTCGAGCTTGATGCCGAGCTGGTCGGCCATCTCGTCCACCGGCATCCAGCCGGCGATGAGCCAGGACCCGTCCTGGCGCTGCACCGCCTCGGGTTCCGAATCCTCGGAATGGAATGCGCCCGCGATGGCGTCGAGGATGTCGGCCGGCGTCACGAGCCCGTCGAAATGGCCGTATTCGTCATGGACCAGGGCCATCGGCACCTCCGCCGCCTGAAGGGCCGTGAGTGCGTCGAGGGCGTCGAGCGTATCGGGCAGGACGGGGGCGCTGCGGATATAGGCGCGCAGGTCGAACCGCTCGTTCTCGATGAGCGCTTTGACCAGTTCGCGCACCTGCACGACGCCGAGCATGTTGTCCGGGTTGCCCTCGCCGACCGGGATGCGCGAATGCGGGCTCGAGACCAGCATGGCGCGGATCTCCTCCGGCGCCTTGTCGAGGTCGATCCAGTGGACGTCGGTGCGCGGGGTCATGACGCCCCGCACGGCGCGGTCGCCGAGGCGCAGCACGCCGGCGATCATCTTGCGCTCGTCGGTCTCGATCACGCCCGCCGTCTCGGCCTCCGCGACGATGGTGCGAATCTCCTCTTCGGTCACCGCGCTGGCGCTGGAGGCTTCCTGGCCGAACAGCCGGAACACCGCGCGCGTGGAGGCGTCGAGGAGCCAGACCGCCGGAAGCGCGATCCGCGAGATGAGACGCATCGGGCGCGCGACGAAACAGGCGATGCCTTCAGGATCGCGCAGGGCCACGTGCTTGGGCACCAATTCGCCGATGATCACCGAGAGGTAGGTGATGATGGCGATGACGATCCCGTATCCGAGAGGATCGGCCACGGGTTTCGACAGGCCCGCCTCGAATAGGATTTCCGTGAGGCGCTCGCCCAGGGCCGCGCCGGACACGGCACCCGACAGGATGCCGACGAGGGTGATGCCGATCTGGACGGCGGAAAGGAAGCGCCCCGGATTCTCGGCGAGGGTGAGGGCGGCCTGGGCGCCGGGCCGGCGGGCCTCCACCATCATCCGCAGCCGCGACTTCCGCGACGAGACGACGGCGAGTTCGGACAGCGCGAAGGCCCCGTTGAGGGCGATCAGAGCGACAGCGACGGCGAGCTCGAACACGTTCGGTTCCGTAAGCCGGAGCCGCTTGGACCAAGCGAGCCGGACTTCCTCAGTTGTCGGCGATCGCTCGCCTGTTGCCCTGTCGGCGGCGATTGCTCGCCTGTCGCTCCGGTGAGCGACGACGATCGCCTAGATGGGCCGTCGCGGCGGGCGGGTCAACGGTCGTGGCTGGAGGATGTGGCCGGGACGAGGGGCGGCAGGCGCGAAAGACGGAGCGCGATGGCCAGCGCGAGCCCGTAAAGCCCGCCGAAGAAGGCGACGACCCCCGTCCACCCCGCATGATCGAAGAACCAGCCTCCCGCCGTCCCGAGCACCGACGAGCCCAGATAATATAGGGACAGGTAGACCGAGGAGGCCTGCGCCCGGTCGCGCAGGGCGCGTCGCCCGATCCAGGAACTCGCCACCGAATGGGCGCCGAAGAAGCTCACCGTCACGACGACGATGCCGGCGATGATGACGGGAAGGTGCTCCGACAGGGTCAGCAGAATACCGACGATCCCGAGCAGGATGGCGAGCCACAAGACCCGGCGGCGTCCGAGCCGGCTGGCGATCTCTCCGGTCACCGCCGAACTGAACGTGCCGGCGAGATAGACCACGAAAATCGCGCCGATGGCCGACTGGCTCAGGTTGTAGGGCGGATCGAGCAGGCGGAAGCCGATGTAATTGTAGACGCTGACGAAGCCGCCCATGAGCAGGAACGCCTCCGCGAAGAGCCAGGGCAGGCCCGGATCGCGGAAATGCTGGCCGAACGTGCCCGGCACCTGGCGCCAGCGCATCCGGTTGGCGAGGAAGCGCCGCGACGGCGGCAAACCGCGCCAGAACAGGATGGCGGCGATGAGCGCCAGGATTCCGATGGTCCCGAGACCCACGCGCCAGGACAGATGATCGGTCATGATGCCGGCGATCAGCCGCCCGACCATGCCGCCCATCGCGTTGCCGCCGATGAGGAGCCCCATGGACAGGCCGATGGCGCGGGCATCCATCTCCTCGCTGAGATAGGCCATGGCGACGGCCGGCAGGCCGCTCGCCGCCAGCCCGGTGAGCGCGCGCAATGCCAGGAAGCCATGCCAGCTCGGCACGACCACGGCGATGAGGGTCAGGATCGCCGACGCGAAGAGGGAGGCGACCATGATGGGTTTGCGCCCCCACACTTCGGAGAGCGGGCTGACCACGAGGAGCGCCAGGGCCAGCATCGCGCAGGGGAGCGACAGCGACAGGCTGCTCTCGGCCGGGGAGACGTGAAACTCATCGGCGAAGACCGGCATCAGCGGCTGGACGCCGTAGAGCACGGCGAAGGTGGAGAAGCCTGCGGCGAACAGAGCGAGGGTGGTCCGACGAAAGATCGGCGTTCCCGCCGTGATCAGGCGGTCGCTCTCCTCGGCCATGATCGCCGGTCTCCTCGATGTCGCGCGCTCGCGGGAGTGTTGGAGAAGCACGGAACGGCGCGGGCCGCACCCCTCTTTCGAGACATGCGGCCCGTGACGTCACGACAATGCAGCTAAGCCGACTTACTTGGGCGGAGCGTCCGCAGCCTCGCCCTGCTGCTGGATCAGCGGGGTGATGCGGCGCACCGTGACCCGACGGTTCTCCCGCGAAGCGTCCTGGGTGTTCACCTTCAGAGATTGCTCGCCATAGCCCTGGGTGGTCAGGTTCTCCGGCGGCACCTGGAAGTTCTGGCTGAGTACCGTCGCTACCGACTGGGCGCGACGATCCGAGAGCGACAGGTTGTCGACCTCGCTGCCCACCGCATCGGTGTAACCCTCGATGAGGAACACTTCCTGCGGGTTGGCCTTCACCGCCTGGTTGATCGCCGCCGCAATGTTGCCGAGCCGCGAGGCCTGATCGGGTGTGACGTCGAACGATCCGGTATCGAAGGTGATCGTATCGATGTCGACGCTGCGCATCCGTGCCCGCAGCTGCGGGCTGTAGCGCACCTGATCGAGCGTGTAGCGGCGGTCCACCGCCACCACCGGCGGGGCGGACAGGGCCTCGTAGACCTGCCGCTCGTCGGCGCCCTCGTAATTCACCACGTAGCGCTCGCGGGGGATGCGGATGTCCGGCGGCGGCAGGTCGACGACATCCTCGTAGATCGGACGCTGGGGACCGCCGAAGCCGTTGTCGATGATCACGACCTCGCGGCCGTCGCGGAAGCGGCGCGAACGGCGCACGAGGCGGCCGTCATCGTCCACCACGGTGACGATCTGAATGCCGCCCGGACGGTCGAGATAGGTGATCGTGTCGCCGCCGCGGCGCTCGCTGCGGTAGGCACCGCGGTCGAGGTACCGGAAGCGCTCGTTCTCGTCGTGACGGATGAAGTAATTGTCGCGGTCCCGCACGATGATGCGGCCCGGCTCGCGGATATAGGTCCGGCCGCCCTCGTTGAACTCGCGCCGGTCACGGCGGACTTCGTCGTAGCTGCGGACATCGTTGCCGCGGAACCCGCCCTCGACATAGCCGGGCCGGCCTGGACGGTTGAAGACGTCACGGCGATCCCGCTCGTCCTTGCGCTCGAACGCTTCGCGGCGTTCACGGTCGCGGCGCTCGATCTCGCTGCGCCGATCGGAATCGCCCGCTGCCGGGGTGCGGTCGGTATTTCCGGGACGGTTGGGCGTGCCGGGCCGGTTGTCGTCCGACGTGCCGCGCCGGTCATCCGGGCCGCGCCGGTCGTCGGAGCCACGCTTGTCATCGGAGCCACGCCGATCGTCAGGGCCCCGCTTGTCGTCCCCGCGCCTGTCGTCACGGTCGTTCTTGTCCTGCGCCTGACCCGGCGGGACGAACGGCTTTCCCGGAACCCCGGGACGGGCATTCGGAGCAGGCTTCGCGTCCGGCGCCTTGGTGTCAGGAGTCCTGGCATCCGGCGCCTTGGTGTCAGGCGTCTTGGCATCCGGCGTCTTGTCCGGTCCGGTGCGGCGGCCTGGCTCGGGCTTCTCGTTCCGGTCCGGCCTTTCATTCCGGTCCGGCTTGTCTCCACGCTCCGGCCGGTTCTCCCGGTCGGGCCTCTCGGCGCGCTCCGGCTTGTCGCCGCGCTCGGGTTTGGCGCCCGTATCGGGTTTCTCGTTCCGGGCAGGACGGTCCGGGCGGGCGGGACGATCGGGTGTCGCGTCGCGCTCGGGAGTGGCGGGGGCACGCTCGCGGGGAGTCGGAGCCTCCTTGGGCGCCGGACGGGCCGGGGCCGGGTCCGCATCGCGCTCGCGCGCGGCAGGAGGGGTCGGCCGTTCGGCCGGCGCACGGTCGGGCTTCTCGGGACGCTCAGGGCGCGCGGGCCGCTCGGCCGGGGCACGCTCCTCGCGGGCAGGGGGCTTCTCCTGGCGCGGCTCGGGACGTTCCGCCCTCTCAGGACGTTCGGCGCGCTCGGGACGTTCGGCCCTCTCAGGACGTTCGGTGCGCTCGGGCCGCTCCACTTTCTCAGGCCGCTCCGCCCGCTCGGGACGCTCGGCTCTCTCGGGCCGGGCCGCGCCGCCACGGGGAGCATCGCCGCCTCCGCGCGGATCACCGCGCTCGGCTCCGGGACCTGCCTGCGCGAGCAGCATCACGCCCGGCCCACCATTGTCGGGGCTGGCCGAAAGGGGGCCCGATAGGATCAGGGCCGGCAGCATGGTGCCGGTCAGAAAGAGCAGGCGGAGGTTCCGCATGGATGGTCACTCACAAAGGTTGATGTGGCCATCGGAACCGAATGGAGCCGGGATGGTTCCAAATTCATTCCCGGATCATTCGCCCGTACTCTGCCGCCCTGCGCGGCCTCAAAGTTGTGGCAGGCAGGGAAAACCGTTCACCGTCAGCGAGTTGCGCCCATGACGCTATGCGCGATCGGCGCCCCCATGGGGGAATGCTCCCTCGTTGGTTCGGCGTTTCGGCGATGGCCTCTAGGGCGCTATCGACCGAGCCGGCGTCGCGATCATGTTCGGCGCGATAATGCGGATATTGGCGCGCTCTTCGCCGCTAGGGGGGGGCGTCTGAGCCGTGGCTCCGTCGCGAACCGAGCCGGATTCGGACAGGATGGCCCCGTTCCGGGTCGCCGCATCGGCGGCGATGGCGGCCACGGTCTTGTCCGCGCGGCCCGCGAGGGTGACGCGTACCTTCGGCCGCGACATGGCCTCCGCCTGCATCGGCGTCACGAAGATGTCGCCCTTGTGCCGGACGAGCATGCTCTCGGCCTTCACCAGGGACTGAGCCCAGGTCTGGTTCGCCTTCTTGCACGAACAATCGGGCGTGAAGCTCTTCTGGAACTTGAACGCGTTGGCGAGGGAGACATAGGCACGGCTGCCCTTGATCGACGCGGCCTGTTTCAGGCCGTCATCGCCATGAGGCATCGAATAGGCCACTGCCTCTGTGCCGGGGCAGAGAGCCTGGCACAGTTCGTTGGCCCCTTCGCGACCATCGGGCAGATTGTTCATCGGGAAGTAGGCGCCGTCGCAGGTCCGGACACAGACGACCTGCGCCCCGCCCCGTCCGCGCTGCTCGCCCGCGGGGCCGTCCACGACCTTCTGCCCGGTCTCGGCGCAGGAGGATGCAATGGCCGCCGTGAGTTGACGCCGCCGGGCGGCGGTGACTTCGCCGTTCTCCGCGCCGTACCCGGCCTGGAGCGCTCGGATGCGCTGCTCCACCGCGCCGCATTGCGGGGGGCGCGAATCGAAGAACAGGAACTTGCCGCCCTCGCAGCTCAGCGTCCGGTAATACGCCTCCAACCGGCCGATCTCGTTCTGCAGGGCGCGGGCGGTGTTGGCGCCGTCGCTGAGATTGGCGAGCTCGTAGCGGTATCGCTGGCACTGGGCGTTGGGAGCCTGTGCCTGCACGGCTGTCCCGAACGTGATGGCGGCCATGGCGGCGCCGAACGTTGCGACGAGCTTGCGGATCTGTGGAGGGATCAGCGGCATGACCTGTCAGGAACGGGTGTGAAGCTGGGCGGTTCCGTCCCTCGGACAGGGTACGGAAGAGCGCTTTAGCAAAGGTTGTCTAACCGCCCTCGCGAGAGCGGGACAGTGTTCCCACATGCCCATCGACAAACTTGAGGGGAATGGTGTGATGATGTGTCTTCGGAGTCTCACAAGCAGGGCGGTGGCTGTGGGGTTGGCCGGGCTGGCGATGGGCGGAGCGGTGGCCCGCGCCGACGATACGGACCGGATCTTCGACAAGTCCACGGTGTGGCGTCCGCTCACCCCCAACGACAAGTTGGTGGTCTACGGCATCGACGACCCGGAGGTCTCCGGCATCGCCTGCTGGTACACGCAACCCGAGAAGGGCGGCATCAAGGGCACGCTCGGCCTCGCGGAGGACGTCTCCGACATCTCCCTCGCCTGCCGGCAGGTCGGGCCGGTGGCGTTCAAGAACCCGAAGGACAAGCTGAAACAGGGCGAGGTGGTCTTCAGCGAGCGACGGTCGCTGATCTTCAAGTCGATGCAGATCGTCCGCGGCTGTGACACGAAGCGTAATACGCTGATCTACATGGTCTATTCCGACAAGGTGATCCAGGGTTCGCCCAAGAACTCCACCACGGCGGTGCCGCTGATGCCCTGGGGCACCACCGACGCGCCGCCCCGCTGCGGCGATTTCTTCAAGAGCTGATCCGGCTCCGGAGGCGGCGCCGGCATCGGGCCGGGCCGCCTCGAACGAGCGGGATCGATCCTTGCGGATCAGTCCTTGCCGATCAGTCCTTGCAGGTGATGCGGATCGGCGGCTCGACGGGCTTCGGCGCGGGCGGCTGATCGATGGTGCCGGTATAGTCCTCGGGAGCGGCCACGCCGAAGGAGCCGGCGACGGCGAAGCCTTGCGCCTCGCACCAGGCATCGGCCACGACCTGTCCGCAGGAGCCGCTGCCCGCCACCAGGCATTCACCGACGCCGTAACCCTCGCCGGCGGGAATCAGGAACGTCTTCTCCACCTGACCGGGCACGCGGGCCGGCTTCTCGCCGTCATCGACGGCCAGGGCAGCGGAGGAAATGAGCGCAAAGGCGCAGAGAGCGCCGAGACCGGCAGCCGAGCGTCGCATGGGCAAGACCTTGATGACGGGATCCGCGAAAGGCTGGATTCACCGAATGGGAGGATTCGCGTTTGGGAAAATCTCAGCCTCGTCGGTAAACAAATCCTTTCCGGATCGTCGCGACCTTGACCGAACCTCTCCCGGCGTCGTTCTCGAATTCATCACCGTTTTGGGGTAGCCCAGTTGCTCGGCAGGGTCCGTCGCCTCCGTGCAACACGCAGGGAGCTTGGCATCCGGCCCGTCCGATCACCTCGTTTCGGGGGCACGTGCCTCGCGAATCGTAAAAGTTGATCGGTTCTCGGGATTTAGGGCATGGGGACGGGCGGCCTCCACAGGTGGCGGCACGGTCGCGTTCCAGGGTTACGAAAGACGGTTTCATGGCGCCGATGTTGCGGCTCTACAACACCCTGACCCGCGAGAAGGCGCCGTTCGCGCCGATCGATCCGACGCATGTGCGGATGTATGCCTGCGGGCCGACGGTCTACGACGCGGCCCATATCGGCAATGCCCGGCCGATCATCGTCTTCGACCTGCTGTTCCGGCTGCTGCGCCATCTCTACGGCGAGGCGCATGTCACCTATGCCCGCAACGTCACGGACGTAGACGACAAGATCAACGCCCGCGCGGCCGAGCGCGGCATCACCATCCGCGAACTCACCGACGGGACCCTCGCCGCCTTTCACGGCGATATCCGCGACCTCGGCGTGCTGATGGCCGAGGATGTGAACGTTCCGGGCGAGCGCCCGCGCTTCATCGAGCCCCGCGCCACCGACCACATCACCGAGATGCACACGATCATCGAAGGGCTGGTGGCATCGGGTCATGCCTATGTGGCGGAAGGCCATGTGCTGTTCGACGTGCCTTCGATGCCCGATTACGGCGCGCTCTCGAAGCGGCCCCTCGACGAGATGGAATCCGGCGCGCGGGTCGAGGTCGCCCCCTACAAGCGCTCGCCCCTGGATTTCGTCCTGTGGAAGCCCTCGAAGCCCGGCGAGCCGTCATGGCCCTCGCCGGCCGGCATCGCCGAGCCGGGGCGGCCGGGCTGGCACATCGAGTGCTCGGCCATGTCGTGGAAGCATCTGGGCAAGACCTTCGACATCCATGCCGGCGGTCTCGACCTGATCTTCCCCCATCACGAGAACGAGGTGGCCCAGTCGCGCTGCTGCTTTTCGACGGACGTGATGGCCCATGTCTGGCTCCATAACGGCTTCCTCCAGGTGGAGGGGCAGAAGATGTCCAAATCGCTGGGCAACTTCGTCACCCTGCGCGAAGTGCTGAAGGATTGGCCCGGGGAGGTCGTGCGCCTCGCCATGCTGAAGACGCATTACCGCCAGCCCATCGACTGGACCGTGCGCGGGCTGGAGGAGGCGGCGAAGATGATCGACCGCTGGTACGGCATCGTCGGCGACGTGACCGCCGGACCCGAGGCGCCGGCCTCGGTGGTGGAGCCACTCCTCGACGACCTCAACACCGCCGCCGCCCTCGCCGAGCTGCACCGCCTCGACGACCCGGCGACGCTGAAGGCCGGTGCGGGCCTGCTCGGCCTGCTCGCAGGCACGAAATCCGCGCGGGAGGATAAAGCCATCGCCGCTGCCGGCGTCGACGTGGCGGCCGTTGAGGCCGCGATCGAGGCCCGCCGCGCCGCCCGCGCCGCCAAGGACTGGCCCGCCTCTGACCGCGCCCGCGACGCCCTCGCCGCCATGGGCGTCACCGTGAAGGACAACAAGGACGGCACCACCACTTGGACGGTGTCGCCATGATCGCCCCCTCGGACCGGAAGCTCATCGTCGTGGCCGATGCGGGGCCTCTGATCCGGCTCGCCGCAGCGGGCATCCTCGATACGCTGCGCGGTCTCAACCGGCGGATCGTACTGGTGGACCGGGTCGAGGAAGAGGTGGTCGGTGACCTCTCCAAGTCCTTTGCTGCCGAGATCGCCGCCTGGATCGATGGCCTCGGCGAAGCCGCGCTCCGGGTCGAGACCGTGGTCGGCATCGGTGTCGCGGCCCTGCGCGCCCGGCCGCGGACTCCAGCGGGGGATGCCTTGCGCAAGTCAGCCCTGCGCGATTCCGGCGAGCAGGCTCTGCGCGAGTTCGTGGCGCATTGGCAGCCGACCGAGGCGAGTTCGGCGGTCGTGCTCTACGAAGATCGGAAGGTCGCGACCCTCTTCCTCGACGTGGAGTTCCCCGTGACGCTGATGACGACACGCGCCCTCGTGGCGACAGTGACGCGCTGGGGCGTCAATCAGGACGCGATCGCCGCCCTTGAAGCCATTTCCGGTCTCTATGACATGAAGCCGGCCCTCGTCGGTGAGATCGACCCGAGCCAGCCCGGCGACCTGCGGACGTTGCCGCAGCCGATGCCACCGTTCCGAACTTGACCGGCCGTCTCCCCGCCCTTGTTTGACGGCATGAACCTATACCGGTTCGTTCCCCGTCGAGAGAGACCCCAGATCCCCCCTTCGGCAGGAAAACCGACCCAGAATAGAAAACATACTTTCATCTAAGCTGCCTGAGATGCAAGGATGGCGGCATGACGAACGAACGCTCGGCACATGCGCCCTTCGAGGTTTCGGAGGGTCTTCGCGAGATCGGGCAGGCCATCAGGGCCGCGCGGTTGCGCCGACGTCAGCCCGCATCCGACCTCGCGTCCCGCGTGGGGGTCTCCCTCCCGACCTTGCGCAAGCTCGAGAAAGGCGATCCTTCGGTTTCGCTCGGCGTCTTCGCCAGGGCCGTCTGGACTCTCGGCCTGTTCCCGGCCGTGCGGCGCGCGGTCAGCCCCGAGAACGACCACCTCGCCGCTTCCATCGAGACCAGCCGCCTTCCCAGCCGTGCGCGTCGCCCGCGCGACGTGAACCTCGATGACCTCTGACATCTATGTCCATGTCCGCCGCGAGGACGGGGCCACGGACCTCGTCGGCCGCTACCGGCTCGTCATGCCGGCGGCCGGTCGGTCCTATGGCGAATTCGCCTATGTCGGGTCCTGGCTGAAGAACAGTCATGGCCGGGCTTTCGCCCTGGACCCGGAACGCTTGCCGCTTCAGCCGGGGCCATTCAGGAGCACCATCCGTGGCCGACTTCCGGGCGTCCTGGCGGATGCCACTCCGGACCGTTGGGGGCGACGGCTCGTCGAACATCGTCGGCCTCACGATTCTCCCCCGATGATGCCGTCTGACTGGTTGCTCGCCCCCGGGGATGAGCGCGTCGGCTGCCTCGCCTTCTCCGAAACCCCGGCTCCCCCGTCACCGCGTCCGGGCTACGCGGCCACGGCCGATCTCGACGGCATCGCGGACGGGTTCGAGCGTCTCGAACGAGGCGAGGCGGTCGAAGGGCTGGCGGCCCACCTCTGGACGGCGGGCATGAGCATGGGGGGCGCCCGACCGAAAGCCGTCATCGAGTACGAGGGGACCTTATGGATCGCCAAGTTCCAAAGGCGGGACGACACCTACGACCAATGCAGCGCGGAGCACGCGACGATGCGTCTGGCATCCCGTTGCGGGATCGACGCCGCCGAAACTCGGGTTCTCGCCGTCGGGCCTCGCAAGGTCGTCCTGGTGAAGCGCTTTGACCGCGATGCGGCCCCCTACCACCCGACATGCCACTACATGAGCGGATTGACTGCGCTCGGATTGGAAGAAACCTCCGATTCCGGTTCCTACCCCGACCTCGCCATGTTTCTCCTCCGGCACGGGGTGCGTCACGTGTCCGACCGCCATGAACTGTTCCGCCGCATGGTGTTCAATGTCCTGTGCGGCAACCGGGACGATCACCTCAAGAACCACGCCTTCTTCCGATGCGGCGACGGGTGGCGGTTGTCCCGGGCCTTCGACGTGGTCCCCCAACCGGATATGGATCCCCAGCAGGCCATCGGCGTCGGTCGATCCGGGAGCTACCCGACCACCGGCAACTGCCTGACGCGGGTCGAGGATTTCGACCTCTCGCGGGACGAGGCCCGAGACATCGTCGCCACCCTCGCCATCCGCATGCGCTCCTGGCGTGCCGACTTCGTCGCCGACGGAGTCGACGATGCCACGGTCGAGCGGCTCGCACGCGCATTCTCGAAAGACCTCGACTGACCTCAGGCGCGGCGGGATTCCGCCGAACGCGCTGAGGACGACCATCGGTCGGGATCAGCGCCGATGGATGCAAGTCGATCTCAGCGAGGACCGACACGAGGTCCGGGCTTATCTTCCCGTTCCCGGGATAACCCGCCTCAGCGACAGGGCCGGCCCGGATGACAGTTCGGGTTCCCGCCCGATGGCGGAGCCTGCCTCTGCTGGCGCTGGGCCGCCTGCTGTTGCTGTTGCTGCTGCATCATCTGTTGCCGCTGGGCGGCTTGTTGCTGTTGTTGCTGGGCCTGCATCTGCTGACGCTGCATCATCTGTTGTTGCTGGTGCATCTGCTGGCGCTGGGCCTGTTGCTGCTGCTCCATCTGCATGCGCTGTTGCTGGCGGGCCTCCTGGATCTGAAGCCTCTGCTGCTGGCGTTGCAGGGCATCGGAATCCGGGCCGCGTCGCGGCGGCTGGCCGGGCACTTCGCGATTGGGGTTGGCCGGCTCCCGTCTGACGCGCTCTGGGCCGTTCGGCTCGAAACCCGACCGGGCCACTCTATCGTGCCCCGGACGCCCCTCGCGGGCGCGGTCGACGAGCGGCTGGTCGAGGGCGGGACGCAGCTGCGGTCGTTCGGCATTGGCGGCGGCGCGGGCCGCCTCCCGGCGCTCGATCCGTTCCCGGCGCAAGGCGGCGCGGTCGGCGGGATCGGCGTTGCCGCGCCCGGCTCCGGGGCCGGCGGGGTTCACCGCATCGGGCGGGGCACGACGGTCGATGGCGGCCTTCCGGTCCGGCCCGGTCTTGCCGTCCCCCGGGCGCACGCGGTCGGGCGGTCCGCCGACGTCGCCGGACGGGCGCGTGTTCGCGACCGGCCTCGGCTCGGGCAAAGCCTTCGGGGCCGGCCGTGCGGCGCGCGGATCTGGGGTGCTCAATGCGGGGAGCGGGCGGCCGATGCGGGGATCGTTCGGTCTTTCGTCGCGGGCGCCCGGCTGCAGGCCGGGGCGGTCGCGGCGAGGGCCGTCGGCGTTGTCACCGGCGTCGTGACGGCCGGTGCGGTGCAACAGGGAGGGCGGCAGCGCCACTCGGGCGGCGAGTGCCGCCGCTCCGAGACCGGCGGCACCGCCGATGAGGGCCGCCGCCGAAGGTCCGCGCGGCCGCTCGATGACGCGCCGGTTGATCTCGTTGATCACCACCGTGTTGTGGATGTTCCGGTAGATGACGTTGTCCGGCGGCGCGACGATGTAGGCGGGCGCGCTGACATGGGCCGGGACCGGCTCGAAGAGGGGGACGGGGAGCGCGAACAGCTCGTCCTCGGGCGGCGGGGGCGCGATGTCGACGATATAGGCCGGACGGGGTGCCAGCACGCCGGGGGGCGGCGGGGGCAGGGCATAGGCCGGGTCGTCGAAGGCGACGACCTGCCGGTCGAAATAGCTCTCTTCCTCCGGCGGCGGCGGGGGCAGGTCGAAGGCGAGTGCGGTGAAGGCTTCGGACGGACGCGGCGGGGCGGAGAGACGGGCGAGGCGGCGGCGCGCATCCGCCGCGTGCGGTCCGCGCGGGTAGCGCGAGAGGTAGGACCAGTAGGCGTCCTGCGTGCCGGACGACAGGGCGCGACGCCAGGTCGTCGCCTCGCGCCGGGCGGCCAGGATGGCGCGCACGCGCTTGGCCATCGGGTCGTCGGGATAGGCCCCGAGAAAATCCTGGTACCCCTGCAGCGTGTCGCGCTCGACCGCCACCGAATAGGCGTCCCGCGCGCCGATGTCGCCTAATGGGCGGTCGCGGAGGGACGCGATCGGCTCGGGCTGCGCCTGGGCGGGCGCGTCGACATTGCGCTCGAAGAACACGAACGGTGCCTCGATCCGGGCGTCGTCCCAGGGCATGGCCGCGCCCTTGGTGGTCTCGTTCACCCGCAGGCGCACCCGGTCGAAGAGCACCGCCGGCTGGAGGCCGCCCTCGCGGATCATCTCCACCAGGGCCTGCGCATAGGCGCCATAGGCCCCCGTCTCGCCCGGCGCCACGGTGCCGGGCGCCGCGTTGTAGGCGATGAGGCTACCGGGTTCGGCCTCTACCAGGGCGAGACCGCCGGCGAGCGGTTCGCCCGTCTTCACGAACGGGTTGGCGCGGGCCGCGTCGAGCACCACGAACCGGGCCTTCAACGGCACGGTGGAGAGGCGCTTGATGTAGTCCGACATGCGCAGGGCCGCGACGGGGACGTCGACGGCGGTGGCAATGCGGGCATCCACCGGGGCGAAGAAGGTCTCGCCCTCGAGCTGTAGGCCGTATCCGGCGAGATAGACGAAGGCCACCGTGTCCGGCCCCGTCGCCGCCGCCTTGTCGAGGAAGTCGCGCAGGGCTTTGCGCAGGGCATCCTCGTCGAGGTCGCGCGCCCCCACCACGTCGAACCCCGCCGCCTGCAGCGTCTGCGCGATGAGGCCGGCATCGTTGGCGGCGGTGGCGATGGGCGCCCCCTCATAGGCGCCGTTGCCGACCACGAGGGCGATGCGCGTCTCGGCCTGCTGCGCGGTCGCCGGAACGGAGATCAGCAGGGCGGCGAACAGCGCCGCGAAGACGGCGACGCATCGAGACAGGACCATCGCCGGGAACCTCCGCTGCATCACGCTGCGAGCGACATCATACGGAGCATCGCGGACGACCAGAACGCGAGCCATCCCACAATCGTGCAGAAGGGGACCCTCGTCCAGGGATGACCGGAATCGGCCTTACCAAATCCTCGCTGCGAGCGGCCACGATCGCGACGCAGGGATGCGCCTGTCCGCCGGGCCGGTGATCGAAGGTCTGCGTTCGATGTCCGCTCTTACTCGGCACGATCGATCGGTGCCCGGAGTGCTTTCGCCACCCTCGGTGACGTTCCGGCGGCACTTTCCATCACCGAGCCGACCGTTGTGCCGAATGTCGTGTTCCTTATCGGCCCACGCGTCCTTTCAACGTACGACATTGTCGGTCATGGAAGTCTTCGCTAGGCAGAGGGCGTCGCGCTTGGTACCGTTTTTCAGAAAAATATTTACTTATATACTACAATTAACGTCTTTAATTTGTCGATAAGAAATAGTTTGGAGCTTTTCCAGATAGTAGTGGAATTACAACAGGTGTTTAAGAACTTGATTACGCCAACTCATGATGGATGAGGCGTGCTTGTAGCGAACAGCTTTGTCCTTCTACAGATCTCGATGCCGGCCAAGACATGCCGAGACTTGAGACGACGACATCATGAATAAGCTAAAAGAAGAATTATATTGCAGCACAGTGCTGCGCCCGCTCGTCGTCTTGAAGATGACGACCATCCTGGCGATCGGTGTCGTGCCGTTCTCCGGTGCGCGAGCCCAGGTGCTCCCGGCCGAGCAGGCGGTGGTGTTGTCGGAATTGTCGGTGATCGGCAGTGGCGAACGGGCGAACGGCCCCGTCACCGGCTACCGGGCGAGCCGTTCCGCGACCTCGACCCGGACGGACACCGCCCTGCGCGACTCTCCGCAATCGGTCCAGGTCGTGCCCCGTGACGTGCTCATCGACCAGCAGGACGTCCGCCTGACCGATGCGCTCACCAATGTGAGCAATGTCCAGCCCGCCGGCACCATCCAGGGCCGGTCCGACACCTATGTGCTGCGCGGCTTCAACACGCAGACCTACGCGATCGACGGCGTGCTGCTGAACCCGGCTAACACCTTCCAACCGACACAGCGCGACCTCGCCAATGTCGAGCGCGTGGAAGTGCTCAAGGGCCCCACCTCCGTTCTCTATGGCAGGGGCGATCCCGGTGGCCTGATCAACATCGTGACGCGCCAGCCCATGCTCACGCCCTCCGCAGACCTCACCCTGCAGGGCGGGTCTTACGCATTCCGGCGGCTTCAAGGCTCGGTGACGGGGGCCGTTCCCGGGACGGAAGGGCTCGCCGCCCGCTTCAGCTTCGCCACGCAGGACGACCCCACCTTCCGGGATTTCGGTGGCCCTTCCAATTCGCGCCATTTCTTCGCGCCGTCCCTGCTGTGGACGCCCGATGCATCGACGCGAATCTCTCTGAATGCCGAGTTCTCGCGCCAGCACAGCCAGTATGACGAAGGTCTCACGGCTTTCCAGGGCCGGGTGCCGCTGGACAATATCCGCCGTTACTACGGCGAGTCATGGTCCCGGTATTACGGAGAATCGAACTCCATCACCCTGCGGGCCGAGCATGACGTCAACGAAAGCCTGACCCTGCGGCAGGTGATCAACGGTCAATGGGGCCAGTTCGATGTGTTGGCCACCCGCGCCACCGGGGTGAGCGCGAACGGGGCGTCGCTGACGCGGCGTCTCTCCGAGGTCGAGTCCATCTACAACTCGATCGACAGCCAGACGGAGGCCGTCGCCCGTTTCGACCTGTTCGGCTTCCGCCACACGGCCCTGTTCGGCGTCGAAATCGTCGACGGCTACCGTCATCCCTATACGCAGCAGGGGACAGCAAGCGCGGTTTCCTTCCTCAACCCGATCCGGGGTTCGATCCCGCAGATCGGAACGCTCGCCCTCCAGAGCGACCTGCGGCAGAACCTGTTCATGGTCGGCACCTACATGCAGGACCAGATCGAGCTGGCCCAGGGGCTGCAACTCGTCCTCGGCGTCCGTGTGGATACGGCCAACCAGCTGTATTTCCAGCGCACCCTGACCAACAACACCGTGCCTCCGACTCAGGACGTCACCGGAACCTCGCCGCGCGTCGGCCTGGTCTGGCGGCCGATCGAGCCGCTCACCGTCTATGGAAGCTACACGACCTCTTTCACCCCACAGACCGCCAACGTCATCGGTGGCCTGACGCCGGCGCCGGAGACCGGCGAGCAGGTCGAAATCGGCACGCGTGTCGATCTTATCCCTGATCGCCTCACCCTGAGCGCCGCCGCCTTCCGGATCGTTCGGGCGAACGTCGCCGCGGCCGACCCAATCAATACCGGCTTCTCCATCATCACCGGCGAGCAGCGTTCGCAGGGCGTCGAGGCCGACATTGCGGGCGAGATCCTGCCCGGATGGAGGATCATCGGCGGTATCGGCTATCTCGATGCGAAGGTGACGCAGGATACGACGATCGCCATCGGCAACCGGCTCCCGGCTGCCCCAACCTTCAGCACCAGCCTGTGGTCGACCTACCAGTTCCAGAGCGGCCCGATGCGGGGCTGGGGCTTCGGCGGCGGCGTCACCTATGTGGGCGAGCGCTTCGGCGACATCACCAACAGTTACAAGGTCGGCGCCTATGCACGCCTCGACGCGACATTGTTCTACGAGATCGACCCGACATGGCGTTTCGCCGTGAACGGCCGCAACCTCACGGATCGCCGCTACATCGAGCAGCCCTTCAATCAGTTCAACAATCTCCCCGGCGCACCGCTCACCGTCCTCGCCAGCGTGACGGCCCGCTACTGAGGTAAGGCTCGCTGTCTGCCGCAAGTCACACCTCGCGCCCGGCCGGTCGCGGGATGTGACGCGGTGCGGCGACCGAGATCGGTGGCCCCATCACCGGCCCCGGCAGGGCCGATCCCGCCCGTGGCGCGGCGGTCTCCTGCGACGGGGGGCCTGATGCCGTCGCGCCTATTGCTTGCTCGCCTATTGCTTGGCGCGATTGATCAGCGCCTGGAGCGCTCTCGCCACGGGCTCGGTGACGTTCTTGCGGTACTTCTTATGAACGAGCTGGCCGTTGTGATAAATGTCGTGCTCGACATAGAGCCGCTCGCCATCCCACCGCACCACATTGTCGGTCTCGGAGGTCTCCGTCACCCCGAGATCGTCGCGCAGGGTGATGTTGCTGGGCTGTGTCAACATATCGGGTCCTTTCAAGCGTTTCCGGTGCATCGGGCGCGTGGGATGCGGCTTTGTCCCGTGGATGGCGGAGCGGGCTTTGCGAAAACGGTCCGCGCAATGCCGGTGAACCGGGCTGTCCCTCGCCGAGCCGCCATGGCACGCACCTCACCCATCCGGCCCCGACACCTTGTTGTCCCTCCGGCGGGTCGCACGGCTGCAACCCACCGTCGTTTCGCCGATCTTACGGAGCGGCGGCGTTCGATGCCAGCACGAAGCCGGCCTCCATCGCTCAACGCACGGTCACCTGGTTCTTGATCCGCTCATAGGTCGACCGGCTGAGGACGCGTTTCGAGAGAAGCTGATCCACCGAGGCGTAGGGCCTGCGCTGGGTGATGGCGCGGCCGATCATGCCGCCACCCTTGAGGCCGTTGAGTTCCGCCACCGAGGCGGTGTTGAGATCCACCACGGAGACCGCCGCCGGCCCCGCATTGTCGATGGCCTGCTGCGTTTCCGACGGGGTCGCGTTCAGCGGAGGGCTCTCGGCCAGGGGCGCCACGGGGCCGCCATAGGGGAGGGGGGGCGGGTTCAGTGTGGAATTCCCCGTTCCTTCCGGCGAGCCGGCCGGTGCGGACTGCCGGGGCAGCGGCCGGATCGGCGAGGGTGGCAGGACGGAGGCTGGTGGGGCTTCCTGCGGGGCGGCGGGTGCCGGTTCCGCGCGAGGTTGCGGCGCAGTCGCTACGGTTCTCGGTGGGCTGGCCTTGGTCGGCTCGGTGCGCTGCACCGTCGGCGCGGGGGGCGGAGCGTCGGCACCCTGCGGCCAGAAGGCCTGGACCAGACCCGCCAGCGCCGCCGCCGCGACGAAGAGCACCACCACCCGTAGAAGAGTCGAACCGCTGAGCATCCAACCCGCCTCACGCGCACAATGCAGGCGAGATTCTAACATGGGACACAAAGCAAAGTCTTGCCGTCATGCCCGATGTCCTCAGGCGTGTGCACAATGAAGCGGATCGACTGAGCCCGCCGGTCGCCTCAGGCCGTCGCGCCGACACCGCGTGGGAAGCTTATCGTGCACCCTACGACGCATCGACGGGCGCGGTCGCTCCCGTCATGGTCCGCCGCGATGTCCACCGCCTCCCTCGCCCCCTTGCTGAACCGGTTCGTCGTCGAGCGCGTGGGCGCCCTGCGCTACCTGCCGGCGCTGTTTCGCCTCGTCTATGCCGCGAGCCCGCGCCTGCTGATGGCGAGCATCGCTCTGCGTCTCGCGCGGGCGAGCCTGCCGGTGCTGATGCTCTATCTCGGCAAGCTCATCCTCGACGCCATCGTCGCCGAACATGCCCGTCCCCATCCCGCCGGAACTGGCATCGCCGGCTGGATGGCGGACCCGGCCCTCGCCCGATTGGCCGGTCTCGTGGCGGTGGAGCTCGGCCTCGCCATCCTGTCCGATCTGCTCGGGCGGCTGAGCACCCTCACCGATGGGCTGGTCGCGGACCGCTACGCCAATGCCGCCACCCTGCGGCTGATGCGCCACGCCGCCGCCCTCGACCTCGAGCAATTCGAGGACAGCGCCCAGCAGGATCGGCTCGAACGCGCCCGCCGGCAGGTGACCGGGCGCTCCAACCTGCTGTTCCAGCTCTTCGGGCAGGGGCAGGACCTCATCACGCTCGTCGCCTTCGGGATCGGTCTGGCTGCCTACGCTCCCTGGCTGATCCTGCTGCTCGCCGGCTCGCTCGTCCCGGCCTTCCTGAACGAGCTCTACTTCAACCGGCAGGGCTATCGCCTCGCCTGGACCCGCACCCCCGAGCGGCGGCAGATCGACTATCTGCGCTATCTCGGGGCCAGCGTGGAATCGGCCAAGGAGGTCAAGCTCTTCGGCCTCAACGCCTATATCGCCGAACGCTACCGGATCGTGGCCGCCAAGCTCCTGGACGACAACCGCTCCCTCGCCATCCGGCGGGCCGGCTGGGGCGGACTCTTCGCAGCCTTGGGCACGCTCGCCTATTACGCGGCCTATGCCACCATCGTCTGGCGCACGGTGGCGGGCGCCTTCTCCATCGGCGACCTCGCCTTCCTCGCCGGTTCGTTCCAGCGCCTGCGCAGCCTGATCGAGGGCCTGCTGCTCGGCTTCTCGCAGATCTCCTCGCAGGCGCAGTATCTCGAAGACCTGTTCTCGTTCTTCGAGGTGGTGCCGCTGATCCGCTCGCCGGAGCGGCCCGTGCCGTTCCCGCAGCCGATCACCGAGGGCATCGTCTTCGAGGAGGTCGGGTTCCGCTATCCCGGCACCGAAACCTGGGCGGTCCGGTCCTTGAGCTTCCGCCTCGCCGCCGGGGAAGTGCTGGCCCTGGTGGGCGAGAACGGGGCCGGCAAGACCACGATCGTCAAGCTCCTGACCCGGCTCTACGACCCCACCGAGGGCCGCGTGCTGCTCGATGGCCGGCCGCTCTCCGATTACGACCTCGACGACCTGCGCGCCCGAATCGGCGTGATCTTCCAGGATTTCGTGCGCTTCGATTTCACCGCCGCGGAGAACGTCGCCGTCGGGCGCATCGAGGAGCGTGAGGACGCCGCCCGCATCGCCCGCGCCGCCGGGCGCAGCCTCGCCGACGGCGTGATCGAACGCCTGCCGCTGGGCTACGACCAGCCGCTCGGCAAGCGCTTCGCCGACGGTGTCGACCTCTCGGGCGGCCAATGGCAGAAGATCGCGCTCAGCCGGGCCTATATGCGCGAGGCCGAGATCCTGATCCTCGACGAGCCCACCGCCGCCCTCGACGCCCGCGCCGAGTTCGAGGTGTTCCAGCGCTTTCGCGATCTCAGCCGTGGCCGCAGCTGCGTGCTGATCTCGCACCGCTTTTCCACCGTGCGCATGGCCGACCGCATCCTCGTCCTCGACGGGGGCAAGGTCATCGAGGCGGGAACGCACGAGGAACTCCAGGCGAGAGGCGGGCGCTACGCCGAATTGTTCGAACTGCAGGCCGCCGGCTATCGCTGAGGCGCCGGCGGGTATGCTTCCGCGACAACACAGGGGCGACGCGACCTCCCGCGCGGCCCGAGGGCGTTGCATCTCGTCTCCAGAACCATCATTGCACGAAACAGATTTTCGGGCCGTTCGGCTTGCCCTCCCCTGGATGAGGCGAAGTCGAAGAGTCGGCAGTTCGACACCGTCCGTGATCGTCCAGACATGAGAATAGAGATATGAAGACGCGCGCTGC
The DNA here is from genome assembly GCF_054817845.1 of Methylobacterium sp. CM6241. Lineage (NCBI taxonomy): Bacteria > Pseudomonadati > Pseudomonadota > Alphaproteobacteria > Hyphomicrobiales > Methylobacteriaceae > Methylobacterium > Methylobacterium sp. CM6241. The sequence goes on along the minus strand of NZ_CM139246.1, from coordinate 256,559 downwards.
GGTCGCGTGGGAGGCCAAGAAGCCCCTCACCATCGAGACCATCGACATCGAAGGCCCCAAGGCCGGCGAAGTCCTCATCGAGTTGATGGCCACCGGCATCTGCCACACCGATGCCTATACCCTGTCGGGCCTCGATTCCGAGGGCAAGTTCCCGGCGATCCTCGGCCACGAGGGCGCGGGCATCGTCCGCGAGCTCGGCGCCGGGGTCACGGACCTGAAGGTCGGCGACCACGTCATCCCACTCTACACCCCGGAATGCCGCAGCTGTAAGTCCTGTCTGTCGCAGCGCACCAACCTCTGCACCGCGATCCGCTCCACGCAGGGCCAGGGCGTGATGCCGGACGGCACCTCGCGCTTCTCCTGCGTTTCCACCGGCGGCAGCCCGGGCGGCTCGAACAGCCTGTTCCACTACATGGGCTGCTCGACCTTCTCGAACTTCACGGTCCTGCCGGCCATCGCGCTCGCCAAGATCCGCGAAGACGCTCCCTTCGACAAGATCTGCTACATCGGCTGCGGCGTCACCACCGGCATCGGTGCGGTGATCTACACCGCCAAGGTCTGGCCCGGCGCGAACGTCGTGGTGTTCGGCCTCGGCGGCATCGGCCTCAACGTTCTCCAGGCCGCCCGGATGGTCGGTGCCGACAAGATCATCGGCGTCGACATCAACCCGGACAAGCAGGAGATGGCCCGCAAGTTCGGCATGACCCACTTCATCAACCCGAAGGAGGTCGGCAACGATCACGTCGTCGCGGCGATCCTCGACGCGACGAATGGCGGCGCGGACTTCTCGTTCGACTGCACCGGCAACGTCCACGTCATGCGCCAGGCGCTGGAATGCTGCCATCGCGGCTGGGGCGAATCGATCGTCATCGGCGTGGCCGAGGCCGGCAAGGAGATCTCCACCCGTCCGTTCCAGCTCGTCACCGGCCGCGTCTGGAAGGGCTCGGCCTTCGGCGGCGCCCGCGGCCGCACCGACGTGCCGAAGATCGTCGACTGGTACATGGAGGGCAAGATCAACATCGACGACCTGATCACCCACACCATGCCGCTCGAAGACATCAACCACGGTTTCGACCTGATGCACGAGGGCAAGTCGATCCGCTCGGTGGTGGTTTACTGATCCCATCGAGACGAAACGCCTGGACCCTCCCCCCTCCGCGGGGGAGGGTGCCTGCGGAGCAGGCGGGAGAGGGGCCCCCTCTCCGGATACGGCGCTCCCCTCTCCCGACCCTCGCTGACGCGAGGCCCACCCTCCCCCGCAGAGGGGGGAGGGAAGAGCCCGCACCGACCATCGCCCATCAGGAGATCACCGCATGGAAACCATCTCGAAGGCCCGCGCCCATGGCGGCATGCAGGGCGTCTACAAGCACGATGCCAAGACCACCGGCTGCCCCATGACCTTCGCGGTGTTCGTGCCGCCGCAGGCCGAGAACGGCCCGGTGCCGGTGCTCTGGTACCTGTCCGGCCTCACCTGCACCCATGCCAACGTCATGGACAAGGGCGAGTACCGCCGCGCCGCCGCCGAGCATGGCGTGATCATCGTGGCGCCGGATACCAGCCCGCGCGGCGCGGATATTCCCGACGAGGCCGGCAACTGGCAGTTCGGCTCGGGCGCCGGCTTCTATGTCGACGCGACCGAGGCGCCCTACGCCACCAATTACCGGATGTGGAGCTACGTCACCGAGGAGCTCCCCGCCCTCATCGCCGAGAACTTCCCGGCGGACATGTCCCGCCAGGGCATCTTCGGCCACTCCATGGGCGGCCACGGCGCGCTGACCATCGCGCTCACCTATCCCGACCGTTTCAGGTCCTGCTCGGCCTTCGCGCCCATCGCCCAGCCCTCCACGGCCGGATGGTCGAAGCCCGCCTTCGAGAAGTATCTCGGGACCAACGAGGCGGCCTGGCGCGCGCATGACGCCACCGCGCTGATCGAGGACGGCAAGCGCTTTTCGGAGTTCCTCGTGGATCAGGGCACGGCCGACAGCTTCCTCGATGACGGCCTGCGGCCCTGGCTGCTCGAAGAGGCTTGCAAGACAGCCGGCATCCCGCTGACCCTCAACATGCGTGAGGGCTACGACCACTCGTACTACTTCATCTCGACCTTCATGGCCGACCACATCGCCTGGGCCGCCGCGCGTCTGAAGTAAGGCATCCACCACGCACTCCATCCCCGGCCAACCGCGCCCGGGGATGGGTCCATCGGCCGTCGTCCGAGACGGGCCGCACTCCGCCACGCAAAGCGTCGCGTCGAGAACGGGCCCCGGCCCTCATCCGGTTCCACCGCTTCGATCCGCTGGCTCACGCCCCGATCCCGTAGCGTTCCTGCCTGTGACATCTCCGGCAGGCTGAGTGCGCACAAGCATTACAACCTGCGCGGCCTGTGTCGAAGCAGCAACGGCGAACGACGAAGAGTGTTCGGTATCTTGCCACCGACCGAGCCGAAAGCTACGGCGGAAGGGCGAATACATGTTGTATTACAGTAGTTTATCATAATTCTAAAGAACACTGCAGGCCACGTCTCGCCACTTGCGCGAGCCCGTTCTGCTGCCCGTCATCCGGAGCCAGGCCGTCCATGCCGTCGTCCCCATTCGCCCGTTCCGCCGTCCTCGCGGCCGGGGTGTCGATCACGGTGCTCGCCCTGACGGGAGCCGGTTCGGCACAGGAACGGGCCGTGACCCTCGACACGTTGAGCGTCGAAGGGTCGGGCGCGGGGAACGGCACGGGAGGGGGGAATGGCCGCGGCGCGCCAGAGACCGCCCGTGGCCCGGTGGACGGCTACGTCGCCACTCGCAGCGCCACTGCCACCAAGACCGACACGCCGATCATCCGCACGCCGCAATCGATCAGCGTCGTCAGCGCCGATCAGATCAAGGCACAGGGCTCCCAGACCCTGTCCGAGGCCGTGCGCTACACGCCGGGCATCTACGCCAACCAGTTCGGCCCGGACACGCGCCTCGACTGGTTCCTGATCCGCGGCTTCTCGGCCACGGAATCCGGCCTGTTCCGGGATGGGCTCCAGCTGTTCCAGACCGGCTTCGCCAATTTCCGCATCGACCCGTTCGGCGCCGAACGCATCGAGCTGCTGCGCGGCCCCGCCGCCACCCTTTTCGGCGGCAGCCCCGTGGGCGGTCTCATCAACATCGTCTCGAAGCGGCCGACCTTCACGCCCCTGCGCTACCTCGAACTCGGCGGCGGCTCGTTCAGCCAGCGCTACGCCGCCTTCGATCTCGGCGGCCCGGTGGATGAGTCCGGCCACTGGTTCTACCGCCTGACCGGCCGTTTCCAGAACGGCGACGCCCAGGTGAATTTCGCGCCGGAGGACCGCTACTACATCGCCCCGAGCTTCACCTATAAACCCGACGGCGCCACCACCTTCACGGTGCTGACGAGCTTCCAGCGCGACGAGACCGGCGGGGCCGGCCAGTTCCTTCCGTATTTCGGGACCGTGCGCACCAACGCTTCCGGTCTCAGGATCGACCGCAAGCTCAACGCCAGCGATCCGCTGGTGGACCGCTACACCCGTAACCAGGCCAATCTCGGCTACGAGTTCGAGCACCATGTCGACGACGTCTGGACCGTGCGCCAGAACTTCCGGTTCTCGTTCACGGAAGTCTCGGATTCCCGCTACGTCGCCAACGGCTACAACAATGCCGCCCAGACGGAGTTGGCCCGCTACGGCTTCCTGACGACGCCCCGCGCCGGCATCTTTACCGTCGACAATCAGGCCGAGGCCCGGTTCAACGATGGAACGTTCGGGCATACCGTGCTGATGGGCCTCGACTACAAGCGCTACAGCTTCTCGGACAACCAGGCTTCGACCTTCCCGGCCCCGTCCCTGAACATCCTCGCTCCGCGATACTTCCAGGCCGCCGCGGCGCCCGCCCCCTATCGCGTGCTGAACCAGCAGCTCCAGCAGGTCGGCCTCTATGCGCAGGACCAAGTCGCGCTCACCGAACGCCTGACCTTCCTCATCGGCGGTCGCCAGGACTTCGTCGACAACAACATCGACAGCAAGATCCCGGCCGGGACATCGACCCAGATCAGCGAAAGTGCCTTCACCGGCCGGCTCGGCCTCATCTACAATCTCGATAACGGGCTGGCGCCCTACGTGACCTATGGGACATCCTTCAATCCGACGCCGGGCGCCGACGCGCAAAACCGGCCGTTCAAGTCGGAGACGGGCGAACAGGTCGAGATCGGCGCCAAGTTCCAGCCCGTCGGCTGGAACACGCTCTTCACCTTCGCGGCCTTCGATCTCGTCCGCAACAACACGCTGACGCCGAACCCGGTCAGCCTCTTCACCAATCTTCAGATCGGTTCGGTGCGCTCACGCGGCTTCGAACTCTCGGCCACGGCGACCCTCGCCGAAGGCCTGAACCTCACGGCCGCCTATACGCTCTACGGTCTGCGCACCATCGAGGGGACGGACCTCGATCTCGGCAAGGTCCCGGTGGGCATCCCGCAGACCCTCGCCTCGCTCTGGGCCGATTACACCATCCCGGTCGGCACCTTCAAAGGCTTCGGCTTCGGTGGCGGCGTGAACTATGTCGGCCAGTCCTACGCGGACGTCGCCAACACCCTCGTCGTGCCCGAATACGTGACCTTCGACGCGGCGGTGCATTACGATTACGCCGGATGGCGCGCCGCCGTGAACATGATCAATGTCGGCGACAAGCGCTTCGTCTCGTCCTGCTCGTCCGCGACAGCCTGTTTCTACGGCACGCAGCGCAAGATCGTCGCGAGCGTCTCGTACAAGTGGTGAGCCCGCCCCTCCTGCGATGAGGGACGTTTCGATCCCGATGAGCCAGGCTCATCGGGATTTTTCATTCGCCGGTCAGGACTTGGTCGGCGCCCAGATGCCGAGCGCCGAGGCATCGACGGCGCGCGGCAGCAGGCCCTCGGCACGGAACGCATCCGCGATGGTCTGTTGCTCGGCCAGACCGTCCCGGGTCACCGGCTCCACCGCGTAGGTGCGGCGGGCATTGGCCTTCGCGACGATGGCGGGATCGAGCTTCCACAGCGCGCCGAGGCGGTTCGCGGATTCGTCCGGGTTGGCCTTCACCCAGGTTCCGGTGTCGCGCAGCTTGGCGAAGACGATGTCGAGGATGTCGCCGTGCTTGGCCGCGTACTCGTCCGAGGCGAGGTAGTAGCGCTTGTAGAGCGATAGGCCGGTTCCGTCCTTCAGGACGCGGGCGCCCGTCTGCAGTTCGGCCGCCGAGAGGAACGGGTCCCAGGCGACCCAGGCCTCGACCCCGCCGCTGGCCAGCGCCGTGCGCCCGTCGGCCGGGGTGAGGTAGGCGGGCGTGATCGCCTTGAACGGAAGGCCTTCGGCCTTCAGGGCGGCGAGCAAGAGGTAATGCGCGCCGGCGCCCTTCGTCACCGCGACCTTGCGGCCCTTCAGGTCCGCCACCGTCTTGATGGGTGAATCGGCCCCCACCAGGATGGCCTGCGCGGCGGGGGAGGCGGCCTCCTGCGCCACATAGGTGATCCGCGCATTGGCGGCCTGGGCGAAGATCGGCACCGTGTCGGCCACATCGGCCGACAGGTCGATCTGGCCTGCGTTGAGCGCTTCCATCACCGGCAGGCCGCTGGTGAATTCGTGCCAGGTGAGCCCGACCTTGAGGGGCTCCAGCGCCTTCTCGAGGCTGCCATCCTGCTTCAGCAGGGCGATCAGGGTCGAGGATTTCTGGTAGCCGATGCGCAGCGTCCTCGGCTCGGCGGCGAGCACGCGTCCTGGAGCGAGGGCGAGAAGACTCAGCGCGGCGGCGGCCCGCAGTGCGTGGCGACGATGGATCATGGGACGGCGTCTCTCGGTATGGCGCGAAATCAGGGATGCTTGTGGATCGGGTCGACCCAGTGGACCGTCTCGGGGCGTTCCACGGGTTCCACATCGGTGATGTTGACCACCACCGCCTCGTTGTCGGAGCGCACCAGGACGCAGTTCAGGGGCTGGTCCGGATCGGCGTTGATCTCCTGGTGCGGCACGTAGGGCGGCACGAAGATGAAGTCGCCGGGTCCGGCCTCGGCCACGAATTCCAGCTTGTCGCCCCAGCGCATGCGGGCGCGGCCGGAGACCACGTAGATCACGCTCTCCAGCGCCCCGTGATGGTGCACGCCGGTCTTGGCGTCGGGGGCGATCGCCACCGTGCCGGCCCAGATCTTCTGCGCGCCGACGCGGGCATGGTTGATCGCCGCCTGCCGGAACATGCCCGGCGTCTGGGCGGTGTTGGAATCGAGCTTGTCGCCGGGGATCACCCGCACGCCGTCATGCTTCCAGCGTTCGGCGGCGGGCGCCGCCTCGTGGTCATGCGCGTGGTCGTGGTCGGAATGGGCATGATCGTGGCTGTGGTCGGAAGGGTCGTGCATGGGTCCGGTCCTCGGCGGCGGTCTGTTCAACGTACCGCGATCGCGGCCGGTTCGAAGCTCCGATCGAGGATGATGTCGGCGCGCGGTGCCCGCGCGGCGGGGATCAGCCCGGAACGGACATAGAGGTCGATGTTGCGCTGCTCGTCGGCGATCACCGCGTCGTCGATGGGCACCGCCCGATATTCCGCCCGCGAGAACCAGCGCAGGGGTACGGCCTCCGGCAGGCCGATGAGCTTCGACCAGACCGCCGCGTAGGGCGCGGGATCCTTGAGCGCCCATTCGCGCGCGCTCACGAGGCGCCGGCCGAAATCGGCGAGCTGCGCGCGCTTGGTCTTCAGGGCGGCGTCGCTCGCCACCGCGAAGCTCAGGCCCGGCGTGATGCCGTTGCCGTCGCGCACGACACGGGCGAGGTTGGCGAGTTCGGCCGTGGAGGTGTAGGGCTCCCAGGTCGCCCAGGCATCGACGCTGCCGCCCGCGAGCGCGATCTTGGCATCCGCCGGGGGCAGGAAGCGCAGGGTCACGGCATTGGCCGGCAGGCCCGCCTCTTCCAGCGCGGCCAGCACCACCTGATGGCCGATGGAGCCGCGATTGGTGGCGATGCTCTTGCCCTTCAGGTCGGCCACCGTCTTGAACGGTGAATCCTTGGCGACGAGGATCGCCAGGCCGTCCTGCTTGTTGCGGAAGGCGACGAAGGCCTTCACCGGAACCCCGGCGGCGGCCGCGAAGGTGAAGGGCGCGTCGCCGACGCCGCCGGCATCGATCGCCCCGGCATTGAGGGCTTCGAGAAGAGGGGCTGCGGCGGGAAACTCGCTCCATTCGAGCCGGTAGGGCAGGTCGGCGAGGACGCCGGCCGCCTCCATCAGGGCGCGGGCATTGCCGCGCTGGTCGCCGACGCGAAGCACCGTCTCGTCGGCGCGGGCGATGCCGGCGAACGCCAGCACGGCGAGGAGAGTGATAAGAGCGCGCATCAGGCTGCCTCCGCCCGCTCGCCACGCCGGGCGAGGAGCCGCTTGAAGGTGGGGATCAGGTCACGGCCATACGCGATGGCGTCTTCCAGCGGGTCGAACCCGCGGATCAGGAAGGTCCGCACCCCGAGGTCGTGGTAATCGAGAAGGGCGTCGGCCACCTGCTCCGGCGTGCCGACGAGGGCGGTGGAATTGCCCGAGGCGCCCGTCTCTCGGGCAATGGCGGTGTAGAGGCGCTTGTCGAGGCGCGAGCCCTGGGACGCCGCCGCGAGCAGGCGGCGCGAGCCCTCGTTCTCCGGCACCGGCGCCGGCCCGAGACCCCTGGCGGCGCGGGTGGCGCGGGTGCGGGCCAGGATGTCCTCGGCCCTGGCCCAGGCTTCCTCCTCCGTCGCAGCCAGGATCGGCCGGAACGACAGGCTGAACCGGGGATCGCGGCCATGGGGGGAAGCCGCCGCTCGCACGCGGGCGATCGCCTCCCGGACCTGATCGAGGCTCTCGCCCCACAGGGCGTAGGTGTCGGCGTGACGCCCGGCGACAGTGATGGCGGCCGGGGAGGCCCCGCCGAAGAAGACCGGGATGCCGCGCGGGTCCACCGGCTTCACCTCGGAGAAGCCCCGCTCGATCCGGTAATGCGCGCCGGCGAAATCGAACGGCGCTTCGGCGGTCCAGACCTGCCGGGCGATGGTGAGGAATTCGTCGGTGCGGGCGTAGCGCTCGTCCTTGGTGAGGTGGTCGCCGTCCTGTGCCAGCTCCCTGTCGTCGCCGCCGCTGATGGCGTGGATGGCGACGCGCCCGCCGGTCAGCTGGTCGAGGGTCGCGAATTGGCGCGCGGCCACTGTCGGCGCGGTGAATCCGGTGCGATGGGCGATCATCAGGCCGATCCGGTCGGTCACCGCCGCGATCTGGGCGGAGAGCAGCAGCGCGTCGGGCTGGGTCGCGTAGAAGGCCACCAGGATACGGTCGAACCCGCCCCATTCATGGGCCTGGGCGAGCAGCCGGAGATAGTCCCGGTCGATGGCGGGGCCCGAGGCCGCATGGGTCTCGGAGGTGTAGCGCGGGGCGGCGAAGCCGATGAATTCGACGGCGTCCGGCGACGGAAAGCTCATCGCGATCTCCTTGGGTCCGTAACGGGGAAGGGGTCAGAGGCCGAGGGCGGCGCGACCGGCGGCGATGCGGACCGCGTCTTTCTGCGGCCAGTGGATGCGCCCACACAGGACGTCGCGCAGGTGCCGCTCCAGCGGGTTCGCCCGCGACAGGCCGGGATTACCGGCGAGTTCGACGGCGCGCTGCACCAGCTGGATCGCGTTCTCGGTGACGGTGGTCTTGAGGAAGCCGGATTCGGCGACCGAGGGGCAGGCGCCTCCGTCGACATCCGCGGCGAAGCTCCGGATCAGGCGGGCATTCACGGCGAGCAGTCGCTCGTTCTCGCCGATGGCCTCCTGGAAACGCGGCAAGGTCGCGAGGCTCTGGCCGAGGCTTCCGGGCTTGCGGTTTTTCGCGAAGGCAATGAACCAGGCCTGGGCCGAGCGCGCGACGCCGTCATAGAGGGCGGAGAGCATCGCCGTGCTCCAGGCCTGCTGCTGGAGATCCGGCTTGCGCCAGCCCTCGGGCGGCCGAAGGTCCACCGCATGGTCGGCGGGCACCGCCACATCCTCGAAGATCACGTCGTGGCTGCCGCTGGCGCGCAGGCCGAGATGGTCCCAGGTCTCCTCGATCCGCACGCCATCGGAGGCCATCGGCACCAGGATGTTGCCGATGCGCGGCTCCGCCTCATCGGTGCGGACGAAGACGAGGCCATGGGTGAGGGCCGGGCTGCCGGTGGAATAGATTTTTCGGCCGCTGATCAACCATCCGGTGGAGGTCGCCCGAGCCACCGTCTCCGGCATGCCGCCCCTCGAGGGGGTTCCGAGTTCGGGCTCGACCCGCAGGGCGTTGATGAGCGCGCCGTCCTTCACCGCCGCGCGGCCGAGCCCATCGGCGATCGCCAGGGGCCAGCTTTCGTCCGGCGAGGCCGCGCGCGCATGGATCAGCCCATGCTGGAGAAAGTGCATGGTGAGCACCAAGGCGGTGGAGGGCTCGCCTCGCGCCAGGGTGCCGATCACCATCGCGGCCTGCCCGAGACCGGCGCCGGCGCCGCCCAGCCTGCGCGGCACGGTCAGCCCCGGCAGGCCGGCATTCCGGCAATCGGCGATGTTGTCATGCGCGAATCGACCGGCGCGGTCGTGACCGTCGGCCCGTTCGGCGAAAAGCCGGGCGAGCCCATCGGCGGTGTCGCGCAGAGGCGGGGAGAGGATCATTCGGAAAAGACAGGATTCTTCGGACGCGTCGGATCGCCGGGCTCACGGAATACGCCGCGAAAACCCCTCACCAAGTGCCGCAATGGTCCTGCCGAAACCCCGCCCTGTCAACGGGAACGTTCTTTTTTAAGGACGAAGGATCGGAGAAGGCTCTTGCCGTTCATCCGTCCCGATAGCGAAAGTCCTTTCCCGTTGGCTCAAAACAGAGGGGGAATGCGAATCTCACCCCCGGTCGGCCTTCATCCGTCCGGCGCTCGTTCGGGTCGGTTCGTTCGACAAAACAAACGTTTCTGCGGCTCGGCGCGGCGGCTCGATCTCATCGCGATCGTAGAGGTCGGGGCTGGCGGCGGAGGCGAACTTGGCGAATTCCCAGCCGTCGATCCAATCCAGTCGGTCGGTGGAATCCTCGGCGCCCGGGGCGTGATCGATGGTCTGGCCCTGCCCGTAGGCTTCGAAACCCATCCAGTAGAAATCCGGCGTCTCGGCGGTCGTCACGGCATTCTCCCTCTCCGGGACGGTCATGCCATGGGACGGGCCGCGCCACATCCTCCGGATGGGGTAGCGCGGTGATTGGTATCGGTCGGGCGTATCGAGATTCAGACGACAACGCCCTCGCGGGCGAGCAGGGCGCGCTTGCGTGCGACGCCCCAGCGGTAGCCGGAGAGCGACCCGTCCGAACGGACCACCCGGTGGCAGGGAATCGCCACGGCGATGGAATTCGCACCGCAGGCCAGCGCCACCGCACGGCTCGCCGCCGGAGCGCCGATGGCGCGGGCGATCTCCGCATAGGTCGCGGTGGTGCCGATGGGGATCTTGCGCAGGGCGTCCCAGACCCGCTGCTGGAAGGCGGTGCCGCCGATATCGAGCGGCAGGCCGAGATCGCGCGCGGGCGTCGCGACGAACCCCACCACTTGGGCCATCCAGGCCTCGAAAGCCGCGTCGCCACCCAGCAGGTCGGCCTTCGGAAACCGATCCTGCAAGTCGCGGGATAGTTGGTCGGGATCGTCTCCGAGCAGGATGGCGCAGATTCCCTTGACTGTCGCCGCCACCAGGATGGCGCCGAGGGCGCATTGGCCGATCCCGAACCGGATCGCGACGCCTTCGCCGCCCCGGCGGTAGGTCTCGGGCGCCATGCCGAGGCGGTTCGTCGCCTCCGCGTAGAAGCGACTGGGTGAGGCGTATCCGGCCTCATAGATCGCCTGCGTGACCGACGCTGCCCGGCTCAAGCCCGAGGCGAGAGCCTCCGCGCGTCGCGCCGCTGCGTAGGATTTCGGCGTCACGCCGGTGACCGTCTTGAACACCCGGTGGAAATGGAACGTGCTGAGACCAGCGGACTTCGCCAGTGCCCCGAGGTCGGGCAGGGTTTCGGATTCGTCGATGAGGCGGCAGGCGCGGGCGACCGCCTCCGCCCGGCGCGCGGCGAGGCTGGGCGCGTTGGGGAGGCAGCGCTTGCAGGCGCGAAAGCCGGCTGCTTCCGCCTCGGCGCAGGTGGCGTGAAAGCTCACGTTCTCGGGTCGCGGCGCGCGCGCTGCGCAGCTCGGCCGGCAATAGATCCCAGTGGTGCGCACCGCATAGACGAAGCTGCCATCGGCGGCCGCGTCGCGGGAGGCGAGGGCGGCCCATCTCGCAGCGTCGCCGCCTTCGAGGCGGCATCCTGCAGGATCGGCGATAGATGGGACGTCCGGGCGGGGCATCGGTTCGGGGGCGGACACGGCGTCGATCTCCTGATCGGGCGACGACGGCGCGGGCCGCCGCTTCAGGCCATCATACTGGCGCCGAGGCTCGCCGGCCGCATCCCGGTTCTTGCTCCCGCTTTCGTCTCCTTGGTTCAGGCCGTCCTCGGCGCGCCGACGGGGGCGGCTTTCGCACGCTTGCGCGTCTGGAAATGCGCGACCTTGTGGGCGACCAGCGCAAACAGCCCTGCGAGAGCCACCATGGCGGCATCGAACCAGAGGAAGCCCGGATCGTGCCGCAGCAGGGCGCTCGGCGACGGCGCGGCGGCGGCCAGGAGGTCCGCCAGCGCCACGGCGAGGAACAGGATCGCGGTGACGACGGCCATCTCCCGCCAGGCGGCGCGGTGAGGCCGGAACAGCGGAACCACGCTCATGACGATCCAGGCGCCGAAAAAGGCCCGGACCTCCCAGTCGAGGCGGCCCTCAAGGCCGGGAGGGAGCACGCGGTTGGTGAGGAAATACACCGCGATCGCCGCCGGCAGGCCGATGACGGTACCGATATTGAGGGCCTGCACCACGCGAAGGCCGAGAGACGGGGCCTCGCCGGGTTTCGGCAGCCGGGCGACGGACCACAGGATCAGCCCACTCGCCACCATGACGCATCCCATCAGGCCGCAGAGGAAGAACAGGATGCGCAGAGCCGGCCCGGCGAAATGAGCCTCGTGCAGGCCGACCATGGTGGTGAAGGTCTTGGCCGCCGGCTTCAGCCCGCCCTGCAGGATCTCGACGATCTCGCCGGTGGTGCCGTCGAAGGCGATCTGCGGATGCTGGTGGGCGAGTCCGTGCGGCTCCTCGAAGATCGCGATCACCGTGGATCGGGCATCGCCCGGATTGACGATGGACAGGCGCTCCAGCGGCTCGTGGATCGTCGCCACGGCGCGGGCGACCATCGGCCCGATCGGGGCCAGGGTTCCGGGCTGGCCGAGGGGCGGGCGCTGGGCCGTGATCTGGGCGGTCTCGGCGTAGAAGCGCGTCGCATCGCCGTTATACGCGGCAGTGACGCCCCAGGGCATGTAGATCATCGCCAGGGTGACGATGCCCGTATAGGTGATCATCAGGTGGTAGGGCAGCGCCAGCACGCCGGTGACGTTGTGCGCGTCGAGCCAGCCGCGCTGGGCCGACTTGTCCCGGCGCAAGGTGAAGAAATCGGCGAAGATCCGGCGATGGGTGATGATGCCGCTGATGAGCGCCACCAGCATCACCATCGCGCAGATGCCGACGATCCAGCGCCCCCAGAGCGGCGGCATGTGCAGCTCGAAATGGAAACGGTAGAGGAAGTCGCCGCCCCTGGTCTTCCGGAAGGTCGCCGGCTCCCCCGTCTGCCCGTCGAGCTGGACGATGTTCGGGGGCGTGCCCGGCTTCGTCCGCCAGAACAGGTCGATGATCGGCCGGTCCGGCTGCGGCAGGCCGATGGACCAGGACCGCGCGCCCGCGGCATGGTCCTGGAGATGGGCGAGCCCGATCTCCGCCGCGCGGGCGAGGTCGGGGACCGGCTCGGCCCGCGCCGCCTGCCTCAGCTCCGGCTGCATCCAGGCCGTGATGTCGGTGCGATAATAGCTCGCCGTTCCGGTGACGAAGACGGCGAACAGCACCCAGCCGACCACGAGGCCGGACCAGGTGTGCAACCAGGCCATGGATTGGCGAAGGCCGTTCTTCATGCCGCATATCCTTCTGGCATGTCGTTCTCAAGCGGTCTCGGTCGAGGCACCGACGGGCGCGCGGCCATTCTCTACCAGCGATACCGGAGCGTCGCGAGCACGGTGCGCGGTGCGCCGTACCAGCACCAGGCCTGGAAGGCGCAGGATTGCACGTAGGTCTCGTCGAGGAGGTTCTGGGCGTTGACCTGCAACTGCATGCCCTTCAGGCTCGGCGACAGGTAGCTGAAGTCGTAGGACGCGACGGCATCCACGACGAGGTTCGCTGGCACCTTGAAGCTGTTGGCGGCGTCGCCCTGCGAGCCGCCGAGATAGCGGAACCCGCCGCCGAAGCCGAGGCCGGCGAACATGCCCGTGCGGACCTGATAGTTGCCGAACAGGGAGATCGTGGTGTCCGGCACCTGGATCGGGCGCAGGCCGACGAGGCCCACGGTCTGGCGGGTCGTCTCGTTCAGCGTCGTGCCGGTGCCGGCGGAGTTGATGGCGTCAATGAGGGAGAAGCCGCCGACGACGGTGAGGTTCTCGGTGACGTTGGCCCGTGCTTCGAACTCGACGCCCTGAACGCTGACCTCGCCGTTCTGAATTGAGAAGCGCGGACCGTTGGCGATATCGGGAGACAGCGAGTTCTGGCGCTTGATGTCGAAGGCCGCCGCCGTGAGCAGGATGTCCGTGCCGGGAGGCTGGTATTTCACGCCGGCCTCGAACTGCCGGCTGGTGATGGGATCGGGCAGGCGGCCGAAGCTCGGGTCGCCGGTGAAGATCTGCCCGGAAAATTGCGGCTCGAACGCTTCCGAATAGCTGACATAGGGAGCGATGCCGCTGTCGAAGAGATAGAGCAGGCTCGCCCGGCCCGTGAAGGCTTCGCTCGGCGCGTCCTGATCGCTGACGAGCTGACCCGCCATGTCCCGGGTCGGGCCGCTCTGTCTCACCCAATCGTAGCGTCCGCCGAGGGTCAGGGTCAGGCGGTCGACCTTGACCTGATCCTGGAAGTAGATCCCGGTCTGGTGGGAGGTGATGTCGGAATAACCCGAGAAGGCCGGGAAAGAGATATTGGTCAGTCCGTAGACCGGGTTGAGCACGTCGAGGCTCTGGGGGACTGTCGGGAACGGTGTGCTGAACGTCTTCGTATAAAGCGTCTGGTGGTCGAGCCCGACGAGGACGGTATGGGCGAGCGGGCCGGTCTGGAAATCGGCCACGATGTTGTTGTCGTTGGTAAAGGCGTCGATGGCCACGTTGGTGCCGCCGATGGCCCGATTGAGGAATCGGCCACCCCAGGCGAGGTTGTTCGTGGTGGCGTCGTAGAGGCTGCGGTAATCGCCGAGGGTGCGCAGGAAGCGCCCCGACGAGTGGACGCGGATGCCCTCGTCGAAACGGTGATCGAAGATGTAGGTCGCGGAAGCCTGTGTCCGGTCGGAGCGCTCGATATTCGGGTCGCCGTCATAGAAGTTGCGCGGCAGGCGGCCGAGCGGTCCGTTGGCGACACCGAAATTCGACGGGAACAGCGTCCCCTTGGCGGGCAGGGCGCCGTAATAGCCGGAATAGGGATCGCGCTGGTACAGGCCGATGACCGTCAGCGAGGTGTCGGCGGACGGACGCCACGTCACGCTTGGGTTGATGAAGCTGCGCTCGATGGAGGTGGTCTTGGCCGGGCCATCGGCGTTCCAGCCCGCCGCGATGATGCGGTAGGCGAACTGGTCGGCCAGCACGCCGTGGCCCTCGATCGGGCCGCCGACATCGACGCCGCCGCGCACGGTGTTGTAATCCCCGCCCTGGATGAAGATTTCGCCGTGGCGGACGAAGGACGGAACTTTGCTAACGAGGTTGACGATGCCGCCCGGGCCCGATTGCCCGTAGAGGACCGAGGCCGGTCCCTTGATGATGTCGACGCGCTCCAGCCGGAACGGATCGACGGACGGGCCAGCGTCACGGCTGCTCGGCAGGCGCATGCCGTCGAGGAAGAGGGGAGCCGTGAAGCCGCGGATCAGGAACTGTTCGAGGCGGGTCGAGCCGGAGCCGCCGCGCTGCTCGGTGGTGACGCTCGGCGTGTAGCGCAGAGCCTGGTTGACGGTGAGAGCGTTCTGATCCTCGATCTGCTTTCGAGAGATGACAGAAATCGACTGGGCCGTTTCAAGAATAGGCGTATCCGTCTTGGTGCCGACGACGCTTCGCGTGGCAGTATAGCCGCGCACTGGACCGACGGGACCGCCGGCATCCGCGCCGGATGCGCTCGGACGTCCCGCGACACCATCGACCGACAAGGTATCGAGGGTCACCGCGTGGTCCGCGCCCTGCGCCATGACTGGTTTCGACAGTACAGCCAGTACCGCCACGCTCGATAGCAGGGCAAGGATGATTGGCGCGCGAACGGACGACATCGCAGAATGGCCGCGATAATTGAGCGAGGGCTGATGCACAGCGAAACCCGATTTGCCAGGATTTGACGAATTAGAAGCGTTGCAAAGAAAGACTGCTCTCTAATTCGTGTTGTGAAATCATCTGGCAAAGAAGCTATTCTGCATGCAAGTGCTATCTTCTAGAACTGTTTTAGATAAAAACTCCGATTTTATAATAGGTTACTCCTTCGCGGACGGCGTCGGCAGACGATTTTACCCTTCGCGATGGCGCTTGGCGTGAATCTCGCCCGCCCGCGCGGCGCAGTCCCGCAATGGAAGCATGGCCGTTCTGCCCTCCATTCTGGTGTGGATCGCGAGCGTGGCGAGGCGATCGACCCGCCCCGTGGTGGTCCCACCCGCACACAGACTAGCCATCGGGCCATGCGTACGAACGAGCAGGAATTTTAATCCGTGGTATATTGTATGCCTTGAATTTTGATGCATGATGGAGGGGGGATTCCACGGCACACCCAAACAAGAATGGATTCAGGGATGGAACGACAGGACGCACCATCCGCCAAATGGCGACAACTCGCCTTCGGCGTTCTCTGCATGGCGATGATCGCCAACCTGCAATATGGCTGGACGCTCTTCGTCGATCCCATCGACGCCAAGTTCCACTGGGGCCGCGCGGCGATCCAGTTCGCCTTCACGATCTTCGTCGCCACGGAGACATGGCTGGTGCCGGTGGAAGCCTGGTTCGTCGATCGCTACGGCCCGCGCATCGTGGTCTGTTTCGGTGGGGTGATGATCGCGCTGGCCTGGCTCATCAACTCCCAGGCCTCGTCGCTGTGGATGCTGTACGGCGCGGCGGTGATCGGCGGCATCGGGGCCGGGTCGGTCTACGGCACCTGCGTCGGCAACGCCCTGAAATGGTTTCCACATCGGCGCGGCCTCGCGGCCGGTGCCACGGCGGCCGGTTTCGGCGCGGGCGCCGCGGTGACGGTGGTGCCGATCGCCAAGATGATCGCCAGCAGCGGCTACCAGGACGCCTTCCTGTATTTCGGCCTCGGCCAGGGCGCCATCGTGGTCCTGCTGTCGTTCCTGTTGCGCAAGCCGTCCGTCGCCGTGCCGATCCAGCGCAAGAGCCTGCGCCTGCCGCAGACCAGGGTCGACCGCACGCCGCGCGAGGTGGTGCGCACCCCCGTCTTCTGGGTGATGTACGCCATCTTCGTGATGGTGGCCTCGGGCGGCCTGATGGCGGCGGCGCAGATCGCGCCCATCGCCCATGACTTCCGAGTCGCCGACGTGCCCGTCAGCCTGTTCGGCCTGCAGATGGCGGCGCTGACCTTCGCCATCTCGCTGGACCGGATCTTCGACGGGTTCGGGCGTCCGTTCTTCGGTTTCGTCTCGGATACGATCGGGCGCGAGAACACGATGTTCATCGCCTTCGCGACGGCGGCGGCGGCGATCGTCCTGCTCCTGAGCTACGGCACCAACCCGCTGGTCTTCGTGTTCTCGACGGCGATCTATTTCGGTGTCTTCGGTGAGATCTACTCGCTCTTCCCGGCCACCTGCGGCGACACGTTCGGCTCCACCTTCGCCACCACCAATGCCGGCCTGCTCTACACCGCCAAGGGGACGGCCTCGTTCCTCGTGCCGGTGGCGAGCGTCATCTCGGCAACCTACGGCTGGTCGGCGGTGTTCTCGATCATCATCGGGCTGAACGTGGCGGCAGCGGCGATGGCGATGTTCGTGCTCCGGCCGATACGGGCGCGCTACCTCGCGCAAGGCCCGGCGCTGGCTTCGGACACGATCGAAGAATCCGGCCCCGCCCGCCTCGCGCGGACACCGGTCTGATCCGTCCGGATCGCGTCACCGGTCCGGCCTCAGAAGACCCGGCCTCCTCGGGGAGGGGGCGGGAATACCCCCGCCCCCTCGAGGATCGTCATGCACCTTCCCGCCATCCTGGCGCTCCAGACCGTTCCCTTCGCTGGCCTGATACTGGCCGGCAAAGAGGACAAGGACCTGTTCACGGTCGTCTACATCGCGGCCCTCGGGCTCATCCTGGCCCTCGACTTCCTGCTCGGCGGCACGTTCGAGATCGCCACGGCCTTCGGAGGCGGGGTCCGCTAGGGACACCCGCGCCCGGCCTCTCTCGGGAACGCCGCTCCCGAGTGGATGGGCGATGGTCCGCGTCCGATTCCCATCGGGTCAGGCGGCGCGGATGGTCGAGAGGAAGCGAGAGACCTCCGCGCCGAGATGCTCGGACTGGCGCGACAGTTCGGAGGCGGCGGACAGGACCTGTCCGGCTGCCATCCCGGTTTCCTCCGAGGCCTGCGCCACACCGGCGATATTGCCGGTCACCTCGTTGGTGCCTGCCGATGCCTGGGCGACGTTGCGGACGATCTCCTGCGTCGCCGCGCCCTGCTGCTCCACCGCAGCGGCGATCGAGGCCGCCATGTCGTCGATCTCGCGGATCCGCCCGGTGATTCCGCCGATCGCCATCACGGCCTGAGCGGTGACGGCCTGCACCTCGCCGATCTGGCGGCCGATCTCTTCGGTCGCCTTGGCGGTCTGGGCGGCGAGGGCCTTCACCTCGCTCGCCACCACCGCGAAGCCCCGCCCCGCCACGCCGGCGCGCGCCGCCTCGATCGTGGCATTGAGCGCCAGCAGGTTGGTCTGGCTGGCGATGGTCGAGATCATGCCCACCATGTCGCCGATCCGGGCCGACGTGGTTTGCAGGGCCTGGACCAGATGCACGGTCTGGTCGGCCTCGCCCACGGCCGATTGAGCGAGCATGGCCGAGCCGGACACCTGGCGACCGATCTCCTGCACCGACGAGCCCAATTCCTCGGCGGCTGCCGCGACCGTGTTGACGTTGGTGGCAGCCTCCTCGGCGGCGGCCGCGACGGTGGAGGACTGAGCCGCCGTCTCGTGGGCGCTGGCAGTCATCTGCTGGGCAGTGGCCTGGAGTTCGGTGGCCGATGAGGACACGGTCCCGACGATACCGCCGACGGCACGCTCGAAGCCGTCCGCCAGCTCGATCATCGTGCGCTTGCGCTCGGCCGCCGCAGCCTCGTCGGCCCGACGCTTGATCTCGAATTCCTCGGCGGCCTTGCGGGCGACCATGGCCTTGATGCCCTCGACGGCCTTGCCGACGGCGCCGATCTCGTCACCGCGGGCGGCTTCCTTGATCTCCGCATCGATCTCACCCCGGGCCATGCGCTGGAGAACGCCGACGAGGTTGCCGAGCGGGCGGGTGACCTGCGCGATGATCGTGTAGACGCCGTAGGCAACGGTGAGCGCGGCGAGACCGAGCGCGGCCAGCAAGGTGAGCCGCGTCCAACCGGACGTCGCCTCGGAGCGCCGGTATTCCGCCTCCGCCTCGCGCACCTGCAGCGTGGCCAGTTTCGTCAGCATCGGGTTGGTGGCCTGCAAGCCTTTCAGCAAGTCCGCATGCGTCGTCTCGAATTCCGAACCGTCCCCGGCAGCGATGCGCTTGAGGATCTCGGCCATGACGACGCCGTTTCCGTCGATCCGCCCCTGCAGGTCCTTGGCGAGGGTGTCCTCTTCCGGTGTCAGGTAGGTCGCCAGATAGGCCGACCATTGCGTGGTGATGTTCGAAAGGTCGCGCTCGATCTTCTCCCTGGCCTGGGCCGGCTCGATCTGCCGGCCGCGCAACGCGCGCGAGACGTTGGTCAGGTCGTCATAGGAATCCCGGATGACGATGAATTGCCGGAGGGGGATGACACGATCATCGAAGGTGGTTTTGAGGCTTTGGCTGCTCCAATGCAGTGCAAGGTTAGCAATGCCTGAAGTTGCGAGGAGAAGCAGGCCGATACAAGCCAGAAGTGCTACAAGCCTCAGCTTGATCGTCATCTTCATCAGTAATGCTTTCAAACTATGCAGATGAGATGTCGCGAATCCATAAATGGGTCCACGTCCCATCATTCAAGACGCTTAATCTTTATGCAAAGTGCTTATAATCTTCTAAGAACTACCGTTCAGGCGACGAACAATTAGTCTTCTGCGTCAATTTGGCGTCACGGAAAAACAGCGTCGGCACAGCCTGACGCCGTCTCCTTTCGAGCATGCGACAGCGGGGATCGAAGAGGACCGTCACGATACCGATCGAGGACCTGAACGACGCCTTTCGGGCGCCGCTCAAGCCGCGGTGGTCAACGGGTTCGGCGCGACATCGGCCCCGCTCGCGGGCGCTCGGCAACGGGCGAGCCCCAGGCGGCGCACCGGTCTCGCTCAGATGGGCTGGTAGGTATGCTCGTCCGCCGGGAAACGGCCGGCGCGGACTTCTTCCGCATAGGCTTCCACCGCGCCCTCGATCTGCCCGCGCAGGGAGCCGAAGCGCTTCACGAATTTCGGCACCCGGTCGCTCAAGCCGAGCATGTCTTCGAGGACGAGGATCTGGCCGTCGCAGGCGGTGGAGGCGCCGATGCCGATGGTCACCGTGGTGATGGAGGGGTTCGTGGCGATGGCGCGGGCCACCGGCTCGACGATGCCTTCGAGCACGATGGCGAAGGCTCCCGCATCGCTGATCGCCTGGGCGTCCTGCATCAGCTTGCGCTCGCCCTCCTCGCCGCGTCCCTGCACGCGGAACCCGCCCATCGTGTTCACGGATTGCGGGGTGAGGCCGATATGGCCCATCACCGGAATGCCCCGCTCCACGAGAAAAGCGACGGTCTCGGCGAAACGCGCGCCGCCTTCCATCTTGATCGCGCCGGCGCCGGTCTCCTTCAGCACGCGAGCGGCGCTCATGAAGGCCTGCTGCGGGCTCGCCTCGTAGGAGCCGAACGGCATGTCCACGACGATGAGGGCCCTGGAGGTGCCGCGGATCACGGCCTGCGCCTGGACGATCATCATCTCCAGGGTCACCGGCAGGGTCGTCTCCATCCCGTGCATGACCATGCCGAGGGAATCGCCCACCAGGATGAAGTCGCAATGAGGGTCGAGGATGCTGGCGGTATGGGCGTGGTAGGCCGTCAGCGCGATGATCTTGGCGCCTTCGGCCTTGCGCTTGGCGAGGTCCACGGCACGGATGCGGCGTGACTCAACGACTTGCGACATCGATCTCAACCCGGTTTCGCCGGCGGCGCGAAGGCCGGAGGCATGTCGGGGATGTCTATACGCTCGGCATGCTGAAATCACCCGTCGTGATGACGGTCTTCGACGCTTGTAGGGTAAAGAACTGGAGCGGCTGACCGATATCCTGCTGACGATATGGCGATGGCGTCGCCTGTCGTCGCAACCCTTGCCGGGCGTTTCCTCCCTAGACGTCGGGCCGTCTCCGGTGCCTTTATTCTGCCACAACCGGAGCCTTGTCAACGGGCTACTTCGTTTCATAAGCCCCTGACGTTGCTGATTTCGTCGGCTTTCTTCGCCGCTCAGCTCAGTGTCGCTTGGTATACCTTAAAAACGGGTGGTCAGAGCTGTCAGCCAGTCCGGCGAGGCCGAGACGAGAGCCGTCTCGAGACGCTTGTCGAGCCCGGTCAGAATCGCTGATCCAGTGAGGACGAGAACGATTCCGAGCGCTGCTTTGAGGCCCGCGCCGGCCCGCATCATCCGCGACCGCCACGCCATCAGCACCCGGCGCGACAGCAGGCCGAGGCCGAGCAGGGGCAGGGCCGCGCCGAGGCCGAAGACCAGCATGGTGAGGGCGACCTCGGCGAGATCCTTCCCCTGCGCGGCGAGGAGGGAGGCGGCACCCAGGGTCGGCCCCACGCAAGGGCTCCACACTGCGCCGAGCAGAAGACCGACGGTGAACTGGCCCGCGAGGCCGGTGGTCGCGATCCCGCCGAAGCGTCGCTCCAGCCGGTCGCTCAGGGGTCCGCCCGCGGCGGCGAGACGGACCTGCAAGGCGGGCACGATGAGGACGATTCCGACGAGAACGAGCAGGAGCGCCGCCGCCGGGCGGAGCACGTCGCCGTCGATACCGAGGCTGAACCCAACGGTCGCCACGAACAGGCCGAGCGCCACGAAGGACAGGGCGAGCCCAGCCGCCAGGGCCGCCGGCCCCAAACGATGCTCGGAGGCCGCGGCCCCCAAAACGATGGGAAGTAGCGGCAGCACGCAGGGAGAGAGAATCGTGAGCAGGCCGGCGAGGAAGGCGAGGCCCAGGGACGTATTCATGTGAGGGACGTATTCATAGAAGGGACGCATTCATGGAAGGGACGTATGCATGACAGGGATGCCCGCTGGATTCCCGGCGCCGCTCTAAAGGGCCTTCTCCACCAGGGATTCGATCCATTCGCCCTGCGTCTCGCCCACGGAGCGACCGACCTCCTCGCGTCCCTTGAAGACGATGAGCGTGCTCTGCATGCGCGCATCGAACCGGCGCATCAGTGCCTTCTGCGTGTCGAAGTCGATCTCGTAGATCGCCAGATCCTTGAAACGCGGCTGTTCGGAGAGAGCCTTCAGGAGAGGCCGCTGCGCCTTGCAGATCGGGCACCAGGGGGCGGTCACCTCCACGACGATCGGCCGGCCGGCACCTTGAGCGGCTGCGAAGGCCGCCTCGTCGAACGGTTCGGCGGCGAGGGTCTCGCCGGCGATGGCGAGAAGGGCCGTCGTGAAGAGGAGGGCGCGACGGCTGATCATCGGGAATGTCTCGACAGTGAGGTGTAGGCGGCTTGAAGCCGGCCGCGTCACCGAGGCTGGTTACGTCGGTAACTGCTGCTCTATCGCTGGGCCGAGACCCGAATTGGGGTTCATGTCACCTGACCCATGGAAACGTACAAACTGGCTTTGATACCCAAGTCGTCATTCCGGGCTCGCCTTCGGCGCCCCGGAATGACGGTGTGCCCTGTCCATCGTCATGCCGAACCCCTTGACCCGAGTTCGGGCGCTGCCTCGCCGGCGGGCGACTATCTCTGTGCCTCGCCGGCGGGCTTGGCGGCCCAGGCGGCATCGACCTTCAGGATCGTGGTGTCGTGCCTGTCCTGCCAGCCCTCGACCCCGTCGGCGAACCAGTAGACGCGGGTATAGCCGTTCTGGAGCAGGCGCTTGCCGGCATTCCAGCTGCCCCAGCATTCGGGATGGCAGAAGGTGACCACCGGTTTCGTCTTGTCGCCGCCGGTGAGGTCGGCGACGCGGGCGAGGAACTGCGCCTCCCGCGCCGGGGCCATCGGCGCCGCGCCCGCGCCCGGCATCCAGACGCTGCCGGGAATCGAGCGGTGGGCGGGCAGCCAGGGCCGGTCGGTGGGAAAGCCCACCGGCTTCTGGTCGGCCATGGCCACATCGATCATCACCGGTTTCTCGGCGGCGACCAGCCTGTCCAGGGCGTCGATATCGACCACTGTCGCCCCCGTCAGGGTCTTGGGGGTGTAGGCCTTCGGCGGCCCGGTCCAGAAGCCTTCGGGCTCCGGCACGTTCACGGGTGAATCGGCGGGGCTCGCCGCCCAGGCCGGGGCGCCCGACAGGACGGCAAGGGCGATGGAGGCGGCTCCGAACAGTCGGATCATGCGCGGCATCCTCATCGTCAGTTGCTCGGGGTCGGCGTGTTGAAGCTGTGTTCCCAGCGGCTCTGCTGGTTGTCCGTGGCCACCACCTTGATCGGACCCTTGGCGTCGGGCGCGAGGGCGAAATTGATCACCGGGTTCGACGCGATGGAGATGTCGCCGTTCATGGAGAAGACGAGCTTGCCGTTCGAGGAGACGTCGAGCTTGTTGATGTAGCGGGCCGGCGTGTAATCGCGGGTGATCTGGTTCATCTGCATCCCGCTGAAATTCGGGTGACGGACCATCAGCGTCGCCTCCGTCGGCTTGCCCTGGCCGCCCTCGGCGAACTTCATCTTCATGTCGCCGGCCCCCTTCAGGGCCTCCTCGTCGCTCATCCCCATGGGGGCGGAACAGCCGCCCGAGGCTTTGACGAACTTCACGGCCTCGTAGAGCTTGCCGTCCTTGGTTTCGGCCACGGCATGGACGTTGGTGTAGTTGTTGATCCGCACCCGGAGCTTCACCTCGCTCGGGTCGGCGGCGGGGCCGAAGGTGATGTGGGCGGCATAGGGCGAGGGATTGTCGTCGATGATGAGATGAACGGCGGCGATCCTGTCCTTCTCCGGCATCATCAGGGTGATCGGCACCAGGGAGGCGTCGAGGGCGCGCGGCGGGGCGTCGACCTTGATGAGCGCATCGGTCGGTTCGATCGTGCGGTCGCCGAAGATGGATTTGGAGATGTCCCGCCAGCGCTCCAGCCGCTCCGCATCGGTGTCGCTGGAGCCGGCGGCGAGGGCGGAGCCGCCCATCAGCATGGCGGCGGACAGGCACAGGGCGGCGGTGAAGGACCGTTTGGTCGCGGAGATCGGTGTCGGCGCGTAGGTGGTCATGGCGTCTCTCCTCGTCGTGATGATGTGGCGCTGGCTCATTCCCACTCAAGCTCCTTGTAGGCCTGAGTGACGTTGCGGCCGTTATAGGTGTCGAACAGGACCCATTTCTCGCGCTCCGACTGGCCGATACTGTCGATCGCCTTGTCGATGGGTTGATCGGCGGCGATGGCCTTGCGGGTCTCGTCGCGGAGCACCGTGAGGTAGCGCGTCAGGTCGGCGAAGGCGGGCGCGGCATCGACCAGGGTCGGGCCATGGCCGGGCACGGCCTTCGTCGCACCCAGTCCGGTCAGTGTCTCGACCTCCTTCAGCCAGCCGAGCAGGCTGCCGTCGAGGGACGGGACCCGGGTGACGAACAGGAGATCGGCCGGGAACAGGATGCCCGTCCGGGTATCGACCATGGAGAGGTCGCAATTGGTATGGGCGGTGCCGTGGGCGGTGAAGCGCAAGCTCCGTCCGCCGAGGTCGATCTCGGCCGTGTCGGCCACCTCCATCGTCGGGTACACCACCAATCCGGCCTTGTCGGCCCCGAGGATTTCCACAAGGCGCGTCCTGTAGAAGTCGCCGCGCGAATCGAGGGCGGACCGCAGGGCGTGGTGGCCGATGAAGACCGGCCTGTCCTGCGCGAAGGCCTGCGCGCCGAAGCAATGGTCGGGATGGACATGGGTCAGCACCACGTGGCTGACCGGCTTCGACGTGCGTTTCCCGATCTCGGCGCGCAGCCATTTCCCATCGGCGAGGCTGCCGCCCGACTCCGTCACGAGCACGGATTTTTCGCCTACGATGAAGCCGATATTGGCGATGGCGTCGCCGTTCTCGGGTGTCGCCTCGGCATCGAGGCCGCGCCGCATGAAGATGCCCGGCCCGACTTCGTCCATCGGGAAGGATTCCGCCGCCCGGCCGAGGCTCGGCAGGCAGCACAGGCACAGCCCGCCGAACAGAGCGGCGCGGCGCGTGGCCAAGCTCCGCAGAGGCTGCGGGTTCATGGCATATCCTGCGAGGATCGCCCGGCGAAGCGACCTTTCATGAATTATCCTCCCATTTTTATGGCTACCATCTAGTAGGTAGATTTTTGCTGCCGTCAACGGCATAAGTGCTGACGCGCGGAGTTGCGCATCACGCCTTCGTGCCTCCCTCCCCGGTTTCGCGAAGCCCCCGACCATGATCGACCGACCATGAGAGACACCAGAGCGGAGCTGCTGGCCCAGGCCGAGATCCTGGTACGGGGCCGGGGCTATTCCGGTTTCAGCTACGGCGACCTCGCCGAGGCGGTGAGCATCCGCAAGGCGAGCATCCATCACCATTTCCGCACGAAGACCGACCTCGCCCTCGCTCTGGTGGAGGCCTACGACGCCCGCTACGACGCGGCGCTCGCCGCCATCGTCGCGGCCCAGCCGGACGCGATCGCGCGGATCGAGGCGTATGGCCGGCACTATCTCACCGGGGTCGAGGATGGGCTCGGCTGTCTCTGCGCCGTGCTCGCCATCGAGAGGGACACGCTGCCGGACGCGCTGCGCGCCGAGCTCGCCCGGTTCTTCGACAAGCACATCGCCTGGCTGGAGCGGGTTCTGGCCGAGGGGTGTGCCGACGGGAGCCTGCGCCCCGGTCTCGATCCGGCCGCCACGGCCCGGATGGTGGTGGCGACCCTGGAGGGCGCGCTCATGCTGGAGCGGCTGCTCGCCGGATCGGCCGGCTTCCGCCTCACCCTGGCGGCGTTGTGCGAGAGTCTCAAGCCAGCTCGGACGGGGTGAGGAAACGCCCTTTCATCGCAGGGCGATGATACAATATAACAGGCGCCACACAGCCAACGCGGCCGATTACGCGAACCTGAAGAGCCTTGCATGTCCGACAGCCCGACACCCGCCTCCTCGAAGATCCCCGTGACCGTGCTCACCGGCTATCTCGGAGCCGGCAAGACCACGCTGCTCAACCGCATCCTCACCGAGAACCACGGCAAGCGCTACGCCGTCATCGTCAACGAATTCGGCGAAATCGGCATCGACAACGACCTCGTCATCGGCGCCGACGAGGAAGTGTTCGAGATGAACAACGGCTGCGTCTGCTGCACCGTGCGCGGCGACCTCATCCGCATCATGGACGGGCTGGTGAAGCGGCGCGGCAAGTTCGACGCGATCATCGTGGAGACAACCGGCCTCGCCGACCCGGCGCCCGTGGCCCAGACCTTCTTCATCGACGAGGATGTCGGCGCCGCCGCCCGCCTCGACGCGGTGGTGACGGTGGCCGACGCCAAGTGGCTGGCCGACCGCCTCAAGGACGCGCCCGAGGCCAAGAACCAGATCGCCTTCGCGGATGTGATCCTGCTCAACAAGGCGGACCTCGTGGAGCCCGCCGATCTCGACCGCGTCGAGGGCCTGATCCGCTCCATCAACCCCTATGCCAAGGTCCACCGCACCAGCCGCTGCGACGTCGCCCTCGATCAGGTGCTGGACCGCAACGCCTTCGACCTCTCGCGCATCCTCGATATCGAGCCCGACTTCCTCGAAGAGGGCCACCACCATCACCATGACGACGAGATGCAGTCCGTCTCCGCCAGGATCGACGGCCCGGTGGACCCGGAGAAGTTCATGCCCTGGATCTCGACCCTGACCCAGGTCCAGGGGCCGGACATCCTGCGCTGCAAGGGCATCGTGGCCTTCCCGAACGAGCCTCAGCGCTTCGTTTTCCAGGGGGTCCACCAGATCCTCGACGGCGACCTCCAGGGGCCGTGGAAAGAGGACGAGGCCCGCGTCTCCCGCGTCGTCTTCATCGGCCGCAAGCTCGACCCTGAGGCGATCCGCGAAGGATTTTACGACTGCAAAGCGGCCTGACGGGCTTTGTCCGGAATCGAACCGATCGGGGGCGGGCGCATTGTCCGCCTGTCTTCCTTTTGTCCGGATGTCCCGATGACCCTGCGGCTCGCCTTCGCGTCCCTCCTCGTGCTGACGGTGGCGGCCCCCCTCGGGAGCGTCGCGTTCTCCACGCCGGTCGAGGCGAAGTATTCTATGGATCGCGAGAAGCGCTTCGGCGGCCTCTGCAAGCCGCCGCTGAAATTCGCGGCCGGGACCTGCGTCAAGCGGTGCCCCGCCGGCTATCGCGATACCGGCCGGGGCTATTGCCGTTTCAAGAACATGAACCGCTGAGATCCCGCCGTCATATCGATGAAGCGGCCTTGACCGAATCGGCGAGGTCGCGGCGGGATACGCTCACGTCTCGTCCATCGGAAACCGCCATGATCTCGCGTCTCGCCCTTCGCGCCGCCCTGTTGCTCGCCGCTTCCCTCACTCTCGGTGGAGAGGCGATGGCGGGTCCGGCACAGGATTACGAGTTCCGGCCGCGGAGCGTCCGCAATGCCTGCCGCCCGCCGCTTAAATTCGCGGCCGGCGCCTGCGTCCGCCGCTGCCCCGCCGGCTACCGCGACAACGGCCCCACCTGCGGGTTCAAGTCGATGAGGCGGTAGCGCGGCGCGTCCCGCCACGACCCAGGTTCGGCGACGCATGGCTGTCGTTCAGTCGAGCGTCGTGAAAGACTTGGTTTACCATTCCGGCACAGGATCGAATCCGAGCCGGCTTGATGCTGCCGGCGGCTGTCGGCTGCTCTTTCCGGGCGCCGTAAGGCTCACGGAGAGCGACGCCCCATGATGTCCCGCGCGGAACGCACGCCCCTGACCGACTGGTGGTGGACCGTCGATCGCGGCCTGCTTGCCGGCCTCACCGCCCTGATGGTGGCCGGCCTCGTCTTCCTCATGGGCGGCGGACCGCCGGTGGCCGAGAAGATCGGCCTGCCGACCTTCCACTTCCTCAACCGCCAGGCGATGTACCTCGCCCCGACGATCCTCATCATCGTCGCGGTGTCGTTCCTGTCCCTGCGCCATATCCGCCGCGTGGCCCTGGCCACCTGGATCGTCGGCGTCACCCTCTGCATCCTCGCCGGCAAGTTCGGACCGGAGATCAAGGGCGCGCATCGCTGGATCCAGTTCGGCCCGTTCGGCCTGCAGCCCTCCGAATTCGTGAAGCCGGCCTTCGTGGTCGTCGCCGCCTGGGCGTTCTCCGAAGGCGCGCAGCGCCGTGACATGCCCGGCGGCCTGCTGGCGATCCTGCTCCTGCCCGTCACCATCGTGCCGCTGATCCTGCAGCCGGATTTTGGCCAGACCATGCTGATCACCATCGTCTGGTGCTCGCTGTTCTTCGTTGCCGGCCTGCACTGGTTCTGGGTCGCGGGCCTGGGTGTCGCCGGCCTCGTCGGCGTCGGCTTCGCCTACCAGTTCCTGCATCACGTGCGCGAGCGCATCACCCGCTTCCTCGACAAGGATTCCGGCGACAGCTTCCAGGAATACTGGGCGCGGGAATCGTTCAATTCCGGCGGCTGGTTCGGCACCGGCCCGGGGGAGGGCGTGGCCAAGCGCCACCTGCCCGATGCCCATACCGACTTCATCTTCTCCGTCACCGGCGAGGAATTCGGCGTCATCGTCTGCCTCGGCCTCGTCTGCCTCTTCGCCTATATCGTCATGCGGGGGCTGAAGCTCGCCCGCCGCACCGACGACACCTTCTCGCGCCTGGCCATCACCGGTCTCACCACCCTGTTCGGCCTGCAGGCCTGCATCAACATGGCGGTGAACGTGCGGCTGATGCCGGCCAAGGGCATGACCCTGCCCTTCGTCTCCTATGGCGGCTCCTCGCTGATCTCGCTGGCATTGGGCATGGGCTTCCTCGTGGCGCTCACCCGCAAGCGGCCGCGCATGTCGACCCTGAGCCAGAAGCCCCCGGGCACTGCGCCCGCCACCGTCGCCGGAGTGATGCGGTGACCGTGATGACGCCGACGATCCTGCTCTGTGCCGGCGGCACGGGCGGTCATCTCTTCCCCGCCGAGAGCCTCGCCCATGCCCTGCGCGCGCGGGGCGTCCGCGTGGTGCTGGCCACCGACGCCCGCGTCGATTCCATCGCGGGGGAGTTTCCGGCCTCTGAGATTGTCACCATCGCCTCGGCGACGCCGTCCGGCCGCTCCATCCTGAAGCGGGCGGGGGCGCTCCTCACCCTCGGGCGCGGCTTCGGCGTGGCCGCGCGCGAGATCCGGCGGATCAACCCGGCCGCCATCGTGGGCTTTGGCGGCTATCCCACCGTGCCGCCGGTTCTCGCCGGGCAGATCCTGCGTGTTCCGACCATCCTGCACGAGCAGAACGCGGTGATGGGGCGCGCCAACGCCTTCCTCGCGCGGGGTGCGCGCGCCATCGCCACCGGCTTCGCGGAGGTGCGTGGCATCCCCCTGAAGGCCACCGCCCCGCGCACCCATACCGGCAACCCGCTCCGTCCCGCCGTGCTCGCCGCCGCGCGGACGCCCTACCCGCCCGTGGGCGAGGCGGATGAGCGCCATCTGCTCGTCTTCGGCGGCAGCCAGGGCGCGGCGGTGATGGGGCAGGTGGTGCCGAAAGCCATTGCGCAACTGCCCGCCGACCTTCGGGCGCGGCTGATGCTGGTGCAGCAGGTGCGGGCCGAAGACCTCACCGAGGTCCAGAACCTCTACCTCTCCCTCGGCCTCGCCGGTCTCGAGACGGCGCCGTTCTTCAAGGACCTGCCGGCCCGCATGGCCCGCAGCCATCTGGTCGTCGGACGCTCCGGCGCGTCCACTGTATCGGAACTCGCCGCGATGGGGCGGCCGTCGATCCTGGTGCCGTTGCCCGGCGCCCTCGACCAGGACCAGGCCGCCAATGCCGCGACGCTCAGCCGGATCGGCGCGGCGCTCGCCATCCAGCAGAGCGCCTTCACGCCGGATCGCCTCACGGCCGAGCTCCTCGACCTGTTCACCGATCCGGCAAAATTGACCGCGGCGGCCGCAGCCGCCAAAAGCGCGGGCATCCACGACGCCGCCGAGCGGCTGGCCGATGTCGTCCTCGAGACGGCGGCCCGCACCTGATTCCGAGCCGGGGCGCCCTCACGCGCTCCGCGACACGACGAGACTGAGTCACACCATGAAGCTGCCCGACAAGCTCGGCCCCATCCATTTCATCGGCATCGGCGGCATCGGCATGTCCGGCATCGCCGAGGTCATGTCGAATCTCGGCTACACGGTGCAGGGGTCGGACGCCAACGACAACGCCAATGTGCGGCGGCTGGCCGAGAAGGGCATGAAGACCTTCATCGGCCATGCCGCGCAGAACGTGGAGGAGGCCGCCCTCGTGGTGGTCTCCACGGCGATCCGGCGCGACAATCCCGAGCTCATCGCCGCCCGCGAGCGCCGCCTGCCGGTGGTGCGCCGCGCCGAGATGCTGGCCGAGCTGATGCGCTTCAAATCCTGCGTCGCCATCGCGGGCACGCATGGCAAGACCACGACGACGTCGCTGGTGGCGACGCTGCTCGATGCCGGCAACCTCGACCCCACCGTCATCAATGGCGGCATCATCAACGCCTACGGCACCAATGCCCGCATGGGCGAGGGTGAGTGGATGGTGGTGGAGGCCGATGAATCCGACGGCACCTTCCTGAAGCTTCCCGCCGACGTCGCCATCGTCACCAATATCGACCCCGAGCATCTCGACCATTTCGGCTCGTTCGAGGCGGTCAAGGACGCGTTCCGGCGCTTCATCGACAACATCCCCTTCTACGGCTTCGCCGTCATGTGCATCGACCATCCGGTGGTGCAGGACCTCGTGGGGCATATCGAGGATCGCCGCATCATCACCTACGGCGAGAACCCGCAGGCCGATGTCCGCCTCATCGACGTGGACCTGCGCGGCGGCCAGAGCCGCTTCCGCGTCATGATCCGCGACCGGCGCCCCGGTTTCCGCATGGAGATGGAGGATCTGGTCCTCCCCATGCCGGGCAAGCACAATGCGCTCAACGCCACCGCGGCCCTCGCCGTCGCGCACGAGCTCGGCGTCGAGCCGGAGGCGATCCGCAAGGCACTGGCCGGGTTCGGCGGCGTCAAGCGCCGCTTCACCAAGACCGGCGAGTGGAACGGCGCGCTGATCTTCGACGATTACGGACACCATCCGGTGGAGATCAAGGCGGTGCTGAAGGCCGCCCGCGCCTCCACCGAGGGCAACGTCGTCGCCATCGTCCAGCCGCACCGCTACACCCGGCTCGCCTCGCTGTTCGACGATTTCTGCACCTGCTTCAACGATGCCGACACGGTCATCGTCGCCCCCGTCTACGCGGCCGGCGAAGCCCCGATCGAGGGCATGGACCGCGACGGCCTCGTCTCGGGCCTGAAGTCGCGCGGCCACCGCGACGCCCTCGCCTTGGAGCGCACCGAAGACCTCGCCGGCCTCGTGGCCACCCGCGCCAAGCCCGGCGATTACGTCGTGTGCCTCGGCGCCGGCAACATCACGCAATGGGCCTACGCCCTGCCGGGCGAATTGGCGGCGTTGCAGGGGTGAGGATGGGATGCGTGCCGGCGATCCGAGACGAACGGGATTTCGCCGGCATCTGAGACGGGAGCAGACCGATGCGGAGCGCCGTCTCTGGCATCACCTTCGCGATCGACGCCTCGCAGGCTTCAAGTTCACGCGCCAGGAGAGCATCGGCCCCTACATCGCCGATCTCGCCTGTCGCGAAGCGAGGCTCATCGTCGAGGCCGATGGCGGCCAGCATGCGGATAGTCTGCCGGATCGCGTTAGGGATGCGTGGTTGTCTGCGAGGGGCTATCGCGTCCTGCGCTTTTGGAATGCTGAGATCATGAACAACATCGCTGGCGTCATGGACACGATCCGAGCCGCTTTGCCCCCCTCTCCCCGCTTGCGGGGAGAGGGTCGCGACGACCTCGTCGTCGGCGCGACGAGCCCGCAGGGCGAGGGTGAGGGGGCGATTCCCGGAGAGTCATTTCCAGTGGCGCCCCCTCACCTTCGCTCCGCTCGCCTCGTCCCCGACAAGGGGGACGAGGCCCTCTCCCCGCAAGCGGGGAGAGGGGAGGTGCTCCCATGACCGCCTTTCCCGACATCACCCCCGCCATCCGCGCCGCCGCGCCCGCCCTGCGTGGGCGGCTCTTGGCGAATCCGTCGCTCGCCGACCTCACCTGGTTCCGCGTCGGCGGGCCGGCACAGGTTCTGTTCACGCCGGCCGATGAGGAGGACCTCGCGCACCTCCTGGGCGCCCTCGACCCGGAAACTCCGGTCACCGTGATCGGCCTCGGCTCGAACCTGATCGTCCGCGACGGTGGCATTCCCGGCGTCACGATCCGGCTCGGCGGCAAGGCCTTCGGTTCCGTGGAGATCGACGGCGAGACCCTGCGGGCCGGGACCGCGGTGCCGGACATGCGCCTCGCCAAGGCGGCGGCCGAGGCGTCCCTCGATGGGTTGGCCTTCTTCCGGGGCATTCCCGGCTCCATCGGCGGCGCGCTGCGCATGAATGCCGGCGCCCATGGCGGGGAGACCACCGACGTGCTGGTGGAGGCGCGCGGCATCGACCGCATGGGCAAGCTGCGGTGCTTCACCCATGCGGAAATGGGCTTCACCTACCGTCACAGCGCCTCGCCCGAGGACGTGATCTTCACGAGTGCGCTGTTCCGGGGCCGTCCCGGCGACCGCCACGCCATCGAGGCCGAGATGGACCGCGTCACCGCCGCTCGCGAGGCGGCCCAGCCGATCCGCGAGCGCACCGGCGGATCGACCTTCAAGAACCCGCCGGGCGGCAAGGCGTGGCAGCTCGTCGATGCGGCCGGCTGCCGGGGGCTCACCATGGGTGGGGCCCAGGTCTCGGAGATGCACTGCAACTTCCTGATCAACCGCGACGGCGCCACCGCCGCCGATATCGAGGGGCTCGGCGAGGAGGTCCGCCGCCGGGTGCGCGAGCATTCGGGCGTCGAGCTGCATTGGGAGATCAAGCGAATCGGTGTCCCGGCCTCGACACCCGGCTAGAGGTGGCCCGAATCGCACGACGATTCTCGGCACAACGATTCTCGGAACCACGAGACCGTCTGCCGAGCAGAACCAAGGGCGAGCGCGTCACGGCCATGGCCAACGACGCGGCATCGGAAGGAATTGGAAATGTCCAAGCACGTCGCCGTCCTGATGGGCGGATGGTCCTCCGAGCGTCAGGTCTCCCTGAACTCGGGCAGCGCCTGCGCGGAAGCCCTCCAAGGGGAGGGGTTCCGCGTCACGCAGGTCGATGTCGGACCGGACATCGCCACCGTGCTCACGGAGCTGCGGCCCGACGTAGCCCTCAACGCCCTGCACGGCCCGGCCGGCGAGGACGGCACGATCCAGGGACTTTTGGAGATCTTGGCGATCCCCTACACCCATTCGGGCGTCCTGGCCTCGGCCCTGGCGATGCATAAGGAACGTGCCAAAACGATCATGAAGGCGGCCGGGGTGAGCGTACCGGAGGGGCTGATCGTTAACCGTCATGATGCCGCGAAGGCACACCCGTTAACTCCTCCCTACGTGATCAAACCCATCGCCGAGGGCTCCTCCATGGGCGTCATCATCGTCCAGGACGGTCGCTCCCATCCGCCCCAGATTCTCGCCTCGGACGAGTGGGTCTATGGGGAGCAAGTCCTTGCAGAGACTTACATTGCGGGCCGCGAGCTCACCTGCGCGGTGATGGGGGACAAGGCCCTCGGTGTCATCGAGATCAAGCCCGCCTCGGGGGAGTGGTACGACTTCGATGCGAAGTACGCCGAGGGGGGGTCGATCCACGTTCTCCCGGCAGAAATTAAACCAAAAATTTACCAGCGTGTCCAAGAGTTGTCGTTAACGGCGCATCAAGCACTTGGATGCCGGGGCATCAGCCGTGCGGACCTTCGATACGACGACACACCGGGTGGAACCGGTGCCCTCGTCGTCCTGGAGGTCAACACGCAGCCCGGGATGACCAAGACGAGCCTTGTGCCGGAGATCGCAGCCTACGCTGGCTTGAGTTTCGGTGAGCTCGTCCGATGGATGGTGGAGGACGCTACTCTGGGTCGTTGAACGCAGCCGGTCAGGCTGGCGTCGACGGAACCCCCGCGCCCGGTCCGGGCTCGCTCGTCGCCGGTCTGGCGGCGCGCTTGCCCCGGCTGGTACGCCCCTTCATGCGGTCGCGCCGTGCGCGGCTCGCCCAGCCGATCGAGCGGCGCATCCCGCGTCATGCGGGCACGCTGACCGTCACGGTGGCCTTCGCCGCCCTGTCGATCACCGGTTTCGTCGCCAGCGGCCGCTACGACCGCTTCGTGCTCGAGAACGGCCGTCCCTCCGACGTCCTCGCCCGCCTCGCCGGTTTCGGCGTCGAGCGCGTTACCATTTCGGGCATCTCCCGGCTCTATGAGCGGGAAGTGCTGCAGGCCGCCGGCATCGACGGTCATTCTTCCGTGGTCTTCCTCGACGTCGCCGAAGCGCGCCAGCGCCTCCTCGACGTGCCGCTGATCGCCAGCGTCTCGGTGCGCAAGGTCTATCCGAACGAGATCGTCATCAACCAGGTCGAGCGTGAGCCCGCCGCCCTGTGGCAGCGCAACGGCGAGATCTCGGTCATCGCCGCCGACGGCACCGTCATCGACGAGATGCGCGACGACCGTTACGCCGCGCTCCCCCTCGTGGTGGGTGAAGAAGCCAACGAGCGCCTCAAGGATTACCTCGCCCTCATCGAGGCGGCGGGCGATCTCGGCGAGCGGGTCAAGGCCGGCACCTACGTCTCCGGCCGGCGCTGGACCCTGAAGCTCGACGGCGTCGACATCCGCCTGCCCGAGACCGGGGCCGCAGAGGCCCTGGCCCGCCTCGCCAAGCTCGAGCGCGACAGCCGCATCCTCGAGAAGGACATCATCGCCGTGGACCTGCGACTGCCCGACCGGGTGGTGGTGCGGCTCACGGAGGAGGCGGCCGCCACCCGCGCCGAATCCCAGAAGAAGAAGCCGAAGGGCAAGGGGACAGAGACATGAGCCGTACGATTCGTCCGGCGCCTCTCGCGTCCCGCCAGCCCGCCCTTCCCGCCTCCTTCGCCCGGTAATCCGATGCACGCGCAACACGGCCTGACGCCGCGTATGAAACCGCTCTCCGCGCGCCGGAGCACCATCCTCTCGGTGCTCGACATCGGCACGAGCAAGGTCGTCTGCCTCATCGCCGAGCTCCAGCCGGCCGAGGCTCTCACCACCCTGCGCGGACGGACCCATTTCGCCCGCATCATCGGCATCGGACATCAGCGCTCTCACGGCCTCAAGGGCGGTGCCATCGTCGATCTCGAAGCCGCCGAAGGGGCGATCCGCCAGGCGGTCCACGCCGCCGAGCGGATGGCGAAGGTCGAGGTCCAGTCGGTCATCGTCAACATGTCCGGCGGCCGCCTCGGCTCGCAGCATTTCGAGGCGCATGTCGGTGTCCGCACCGGCACCGTCATGAGCTCGGATGTCGAGCGCGCCCTGGAGACGGCGAGTGCCCACGGCGTCAGCCACGGCCGGACCGTGCTCCATGCCCTTCCCACCGGCTACGCCATCGACGGCCAGGGCGCGGTCATCGACCCCACCGGGATGATCGGCGAGTCGCTCGGCGTCGACCTCCACGTGGTCACGGCGGAGGCGGCCGCCGCCCGCAACCTGATGCTCGCGGTGGAGCATTGCCATCTCGGCGTCGAGGCGGTGATCGCCACCCCCTACGCCGCCGGCCTCTCCGCCCTCGTCGACGACGAGGCCGAGATGGGCGTCTGCGTCGTCGACATGGGCGGCGGAACCACCAGCTTCGGCGTGTTCGAGGGCGGGCACCTCGTCCATGTGGACGCCCTGGCGGTGGGCGGCCACCACGTCACCATGGACATCGCCCGCGGCCTCTCCACCCGCGTGGTGGCGGCCGAGCGTCTCAAGACCCTCTACGGTTCGGCGATCTCCACCGCCTCCGACGAGCGCGACATGATCGCGGTCCACGGCGTCGGCGAGGACGAGGGCGACGCGCCGACCCACGTGCCGCGCTCGCACCTCGTGCGGATCATCAAGCCCCGGGTGGAGGAGATCGTCGAACTCGTTCGCGATCGTCTCCGCAACGCCGGCTTCGCCGCCCAGGCCGGCCGCCGGGTGGTGCTGACGGGGGGCGCGAGCCAGCTCGTCGGACTGCCGGAGGTCGCCCGCCGGGTGATGCAGGGTCAGGTCCGGATCGGCCGGCCGCTCGGCATCCGCGGCCTTCCCGAGGCCGCCAAGGGCCCCGCCTTCTCCGCCGCGGTCGGCCTGCTGGTCTACCCGCAGGTGGCGCATGCGGAACATTTCGAGCCGCGCGGGCACAGCGCCTTCGCGGGCACCGGAACCGACGGCTACATCCCCCGCGTGTACCGCTGGTTGCGCGAGAGTTTCTAGGAACGCCGGGACCGGTTGCCCGACGCCCCAGAAGGGGATCGGCGCCGGACCCGACACAAGCACATCGGCGGTCTCACCGAGAGGTCGTCAAATGAAACGTGAAAGGCACGAGAGGCTCGACACCATGGCCATCAGTCTGCAAGCGCCGGATATCCGCGAACTCAAGCCCCGCATCACCGTCTTCGGTGTCGGCGGAGCCGGCGGCAACGCCGTCAACAACATGATCGAATCGGGCCTCCTCGGCTGCGAGTTCGTCGTCGCCAACACCGACGCCCAGGCGCTCACCTCCTCCAAGGCCGAGCGCGTGATCCAGATGGGTCTCGGCGTGACGCAGGGCCTCGGCGCCGGCTCGCATCCCGAAGTCGGTTCGGCCGCCGCCGACGAGGTCATCGACGAGATCCGTGACCAGCTCTCCGGCGCCCACATGTGCTTCATCACCGCCGGTATGGGCGGCGGCACCGGCACCGGTGCGGCTCCGGTCATCGCCCGCGCCGCCCGTGACATGGGCATCCTCACCGTCGGCGTCGTCACGAAGCCGTTCCAGTTCGAGGGCGTGCGCCGCATGCGCACCGCCGAAGCCGGCATCCAGGAGCTCCAGGCCGCCGTCGACACCCTCATCGTGATCCCGAACCAGAACCTGTTCCGGGTCGCCAACGAGAAGACCACCTTCGCCGACGCCTTCGCCATGGCCGACCAGGTGCTCTATTCGGGCGTCGCCTGCATCACCGACCTGATGGTCAAGGAAGGCCTCATCAACCTCGACTTCGCCGACGTCCGCGCGATCATGCGCGGCATGGGCAAGGCCATGATGGGCACCGGCGAGGCCTCCGGCGAGAAGCGCGCCAACCGCGCCGCCGAAGCCGCCATCGCCAACCCGCTCCTCGACGACGTGTCGATGAAGGGCGCGCGCGGCCTGCTGATCTCGATCACGGGCGGCAACGACCTCACCCTCTACGAGCTCGACGAAGCCGCGACGCGGATTCGCGAAGAGGTGGATTCGGACGCCAACATCATCCTCGGCGCCACGTTCGACGAGAGCCTCGACGGCATCATCCGCGTCTCCGTGGTCGCCACCGGCATCGAGCCGGCGCTGATCACCGCGCATTCGCAGAACAACCCCGAGATCGTCCAGACCGAGCAGCGGATCGCTGAAGTGGCCGAGCGCCTGCGTGCGGAAGCGAGGGCCAGGGCGGCACAGCCCGCCCCCACCTTTCGTGCCCCCGGACAAGAGCAGCCGCTGACCGGCAACGCCCCCGCGCCCCAGGCGCCGGTCCAGCCGCAGGCTCCGCGCCCGGTGGCGTCCGAGCCGGTGGCCATGGCCCCCGAATCCGTGCGCATGGAAGCTCCCGCCGCCCCGATCGTTCACGACGAGGTCGTCCTGACCCAGATGCCGTCGCGGACGGCCGTGGCCTACGAGCCGGCTCCGGCTCCGGTCCAGGCTCCGGCCCCGGTGCAGCAGGCCGCCGGCCCGTTCGTGCCGCCGCGTCCGGCGGTGGCGGTGGCCCGCGCCCCGCGCATGCCGCAGATCCAGGATCTGCCGATGCCCGGCCAGG
This sequence comes from Methylobacterium sp. CM6241, assembly GCF_054817845.1. Classification (NCBI taxonomy): domain Bacteria; kingdom Pseudomonadati; phylum Pseudomonadota; class Alphaproteobacteria; order Hyphomicrobiales; family Methylobacteriaceae; genus Methylobacterium; species Methylobacterium sp. CM6241. The sequence continues at coordinate 219,088 of NZ_CM139246.1, read as the reverse complement.
CTCAGCTTCGCGCCAGGAACGCCGTGGAGCCGGCCGAGCCGGCAGGGGATTCCAAGCGGATGACGCTGCTGCGCCGCCTTGCCACCGTCGGCTTCGGCGGACGCCGCGAGGAGGCCGAGACCGCCCCGCTGCCGCAGATGCGCGCGCCTGCCCCGCAGCCGGCGCCCCAGCCGGAATACGCCAAACGGGCACCCGTGGCGGCTCCTCCGGCCTACCGTCCGGCTCAGGGCAACCTCGATCCACAGGGACGTGTGGCCCCCCAGCCCCGTCTGATGGATGACGACCAGCTCGAAATCCCGGCCTTCCTGCGTCGTCAGGCGAACTGAAACGCCACGCTAAGCGTCCGTAGCGGTGTTTATGCAACAAGCCCGGGGTCTCAGGACCCCGGGCTTAACCTCGTTTTAAGTCCTTGTCCGAAAACGGTTATCCAGAACGTCTCCGGAAAGCGTGTCTGTAACAGAGCGTAAGAAAGCGTGATTTGGCTAACGCTTCGGGCCCCGCGTATACAATTTTTGGAACGAAAAAGGCGCGGCGGTTTCGCCGTCAGCGCTCGCAGGGGCTTCAAGCAGCGGACGGATCGCAGAGGCGGCGCAATCCCGTAATCCAGGGAGAGCGAGCCTGATCACGGCCGAGGGCTAGGGAATGCGGACGAACCAACAAACAACTCTCAAGGGCCCGGCCACGCTTCGTGGCATCGGCGTCCATTCCGGCAAGCCGGTGGAGATCACTCTCCATCCCGCTGCGGCCAATCACGGAATCTGCTTCCTCCGTACCGGAATGCCCACCGGTCACGACCGGCTCATCAAGGCCCACCACGCCTGCGTCTCCGCCACCGAGTTGTGCACCGTCATCGGTGACGTGGAGAGCGGTGCGGTCGCCACCATCGAGCATCTGATGTCCGCCCTCTACGGGCTCGGCATCGACAACGTCCTCGTCGAGATCGACGGGCCGGAAATGCCGATCCTGGACGGCAGCGCCCGCCTCTACGTCGAAGCCATCGACGCCATCGGCATCACCACCTGCGGGGCGCCCCGCCGCTGGATCAAGGTGCTCCGCACCGTCCGCATCGAGGTAGGCCGCGCCTTCGCCGAACTCTGCCCCATCGACCGCGGCTTCCGCCTCGACGTGGAGATCGACTTCGAGAACCCGGTGATCGGCCGCAGCCGCAAGGCGATGGACCTGAACCCCGCCTCCTACCGCCGCGAAATCGCCAATGCCCGCACCTTCGGCATGATGAAGGACGTGGAGCGCTACTGGAAAGCCGGCTTCGCGCTCGGCGCCTCCCTCGAGAACACCGTGGCGGTCGGCGACAACGCCGTCGTCAACCCCGAGGGCCTGCGCTACGCCGACGAGTTCGTGCGGCACAAGTATCTCGATGCCGTCGGCGACCTGGCCCTCGCCGGCCTGCCGATCCAGGGCGCCTACCGCTCCTATTGCGGCGGCCACCGGATGAATGTCGGCGTCCTCGACGCGCTCTTCGCCGACCGCGCCAACTACACGATCCTCGAAGCCGCCGGCGCCCGCCGCGAGACCTCCCGCCCGGAATTCGGCGTCGGTCTCGGCCTCGCCGCCTTCGCCAGCGACCTGTAACCTCTCAGCAACACCCTCGCTTCGATTGCGTCAGCCTCTCGGCCGCCGCTTTCACGCCCAAATCGGACGCCACTGGTAAAGCGTCCGTGACAAGAGGCGAGGTCGCGTGTGCCCCATAGAGGCACATGGGCCGTGGCACCGTGCCGTCAGCCGCTCGACCGACATTTGTATGGCTTGACGATGCGGCCCCCTTGCCGGGCGCATCTGTTGGGGGAACCGGAATGCGTCTCAACGATCGTAACCGCGGGGCGACGGCTTTCGTGCTCCTGGCGCTCTGCGGCCTCGGCCTCGGCGGCTGCGACACCCTCGACTCGATCAATCCCTTCGCCGAGAAGTACAAGCCCGAGATCATTCCCGACGTCCCGGCCGACAAGCTCTACAGCGAGGGCTTGGCCAAGATGGAGGACAAGGATTTCGAGGGCGCGTCGAAGAAGTTCGGCGAACTCGACAAGGCCTATGCCTATTCGGACTGGTCGCGCAAAGCGCTGCTGATGACGGCCTACTCGAATTACGAGGGCCAGAAATACGACGACGCGATCAACGCCTCGAAGCGCTACCTGCAGCGCCATCCGGCGAGCAAGGACGCGGCCTACGCCCAGTACCTGATGGCGATGTCGCATTATAAGCAGATCCCCGACGTGACCCGCGACCAGGACCGCTCCGAGAAGGCGCTGGCCGGTCTGCAGGAGCTCGTCCAGAAATACCCGACCTCCGAATACGCGGCCGATGCCAAGGCCAAGATCCAGATCACCCGCGACCAGCTCGCCGGCAAGGAGATGGAAGTCGGCCGCTTCTACCTGGAGCGCCGCAACTTCCCCGCCGCGATCAACCGCTTCCGCGACGTGGTGAGCAAGTACCAGACGACCCGCCACGCCGAGGAAGCGCTGGAGCGTCTGGTGGAGGCCTACATGGCGCTCGGCATCACCGCCGAGGCACAGACCGCCGCCGCCGTGCTCGGCCACAACTTCCCCGACAGCCCCTGGTACAAGGATGCGTTCGCGCTCCTCCAGAACGGTGGCCTGGAGCCGCGCGAGGAGAAGTCCTCCTGGCTCAGCAAGGTCTATCGCGGCGTCATCGGCCGCACCGCCGACGCCCGCTGAGCGCTCTACGCCGAAGCGGATACCGGTTCGGCGACAAACGAGCCCTAGCCGCTCGATCCGGCCCGCGACGACACGCTTTCGTTCGCGGGCCATTTTTCGAGTGAAGCCGCCGCCGCTTCGCCGTAAGACGTGGCCACCGTATCCAACGAGGCCAAACCCGCGGCATGCTGAGTCAGCTCGCGATCCGCGACATCGTTCTCATCGATAAGCTCGCCCTGAATTTCCGCGAAGGCCTCAGCGTCCTGACCGGGGAGACCGGCGCGGGCAAGTCGATCCTGCTCGACGCCTTCGCGCTGGCCCTGGGCGGGCGCGGCGATGGCGGCCTGGTGCGCCATGGCGAAGGGCAGGGCGGCGTCACCGCCGTCTTCGATGTGCCCCTCGACCATCCCGCCCGCCGCCTCGCGGCCGAGGCCGATATCGATACCGAGGGCGACCTGATCCTGCGCCGCGTGCAGATGGCGGACGGCCGTACCCGCGCCTTCGTCAACGATCAGGCCGTCGGCGTGCAGGTGCTGCGGGCGATCGGCGCCACGCTCGTGGAGATCCACGGCCAGCACGACGATCGCGCCTTGGCCGATCCCGGCACCCACCGCGCCATCCTCGACGCGTTCGGCGGCCTGCACGCGCCCCTGGCGGTGGTGGGGGAGGCGGCCAAGCGCGTGCGCACCGCCCGCTCCGCCCTGGCCGAGCATCGCGCCAGGGTCGAGGCCGCCCGCAAGGAGGTCGATTTCCTGCGCCATGCGGCCTCGGAGCTTGAAACGCTCGATCCCCAGGCCGGGGAGGAAACCTCGCTGGCCGAGCGCCGCTTGGTCATGCAGCAGAGCGAGAAGGTGGCCCGCGAGCTGACCGAGGCGATCGAGGCGGCGGGCGGCCCGAATTCGGCCGTGTCCCACCTCTCCTCGGCGATGCGCAAGCTGGAGCGGCGGGCGAGCCAGATCCCGGCCCTGGTCGAGCCCTGCATCGCCGCCCTGGATGCCGCGCTCGCCGCCCTCGACGAGGCCCATTCCGTCCTCGACACGGCGTTGCGCGAATCGGAATTCGATCCGCGCGAGTTGGAGCAGGTCGAGGAGCGGCTGTTCGCCCTCCGTGCGGCCTCCCGCAAGTATCAGGTGCCGGTGGACGACCTCGCCGCCCTGCGCCAGCGCTACGAGGCGGATGTGGCCGCCATCGATGCCGGCGAGGAGGCTCTCACTGGCCTGGAGGCGACCCTCGCCCAGGCCGAGGCCGCCTATGCTAAGGCCGCCACCAAGCTCAGCGAGGGGCGTCGCAAGGCCGCCAAGGCCCTCGACCTCGCGGTGAAGGCCGAATTGCCGCCCTTGAAGCTGGAGCGCGCCCGCTTCATCACCGAGATCGTCACCGATCCCGAATCGCGGGACCCGGCGGGCTACGAGCGCGTGGAGTTCTGGGCCCAGACCAATCCCGGAACGCGGCCCGGCCCGATGATGAAGGTTGCGTCCGGCGGCGAGCTTTCGCGCTTCATGCTGGCCCTCAAGGTGGTGCTGGCCGACAAGGGCTCGGCCCCGACCCTGATCTTCGACGAGATCGATACCGGCGTCGGCGGCGCCGTGGCCGATGCCATCGGCGCCCGCCTCGCCCGTCTCGCCGCCGGAGTGCAGGTCGTGGCCGTGACCCATGCTCCTCAGGTCGCCGCGCGGGCCGAGACGCATTTCCTCATTGCCAAGGACCCGGTGAAGGGCCGCGACCGGGTCGCCACCCGCGTCTCGCCCCTCGAAGCCCCGGCGCGGCGCGAGGAGATCGCCCGGATGCTGGCCGGTGCCACGGTGACCGACGAGGCCCGCGCGGCGGCGGCGCGACTTCTTCAATCCACGGATGCGTGAGGCGCGACCTTAACCTTTGGTTAACCATCTTCGCCGATGATGCGAGCACGACGCAGGGAATCTTAGCGAAACGCGTCGGCACATCGGGAGATCGCGTGATGGATCTGGGTGACGGTGAGACCGATCCCCGGCCTGTGAACGAAGCGGATGGGATGCCGATCCTGTCGAGTCCGACCCGTCACCATCTCGGTGGCACTCTTCGGGCGATCTACGAAGACACGTTCGACACGCAGCCGATCCCCGACGGTCAGATCGACCTTCTCCTGCGCCTCCGGCACAAGGAACGCGATCGCCGCCGCGTGGGCTGATCCCGTTCTCCGGAGGTCGCCGCTACCAGCGGCGAGCTCCCGGCATGCGCTGATACTCGGCGCCGCGGATCAGGGTCATCACCGCGTCGAGCTCCGCCAGCAGGGCGCGCTCGTCCTGGCCCGCCTTCTCCACTTCGCCCGGATCGGTCCCGAATTGCCGGCGCTGCTGGGCGAAAGCCAGGTCGCGTTCGAGGTCCTCCCTACGCTCGTGCAGGGCGAGGAAATCGGCATCGCCATCACCCCCGGCGGGTGTCATGCTCGATTCGTTCTCCAAGATGCTGACCTTCCAGGACGGCTGGCGAGACGGGCTGCTCCGTCGTCGACATCGCCGAATCGTATAACGCACGAGCCCGTCAAACCGTGCCGCGCTCGTTCGAGCCCCGGTCCATACCGTGTTTTCCCCCTGTCCTACAGCGCTTGAGCGGTCGCCGGCCGGCTCCTGTCATCGATCTGTCATGGCTCCGTCATAGAGCCAGCATGATCGGGCGGGTAACGGTGCGCTGCAGCAGGATTGCTCTTGCAGCGCGGCACGCACAGCGCCCGGACAGATTACGGAGAGCCACCGTGAAACCCTTCCACTTCGCCCTCGCCATTGGGCTCGCGACCGCACAGTTCGGCGCCGTCGCCCAGGCCGCCGACATCACCGGTGCCGGCGCGACCTTCCCCTTCCCGGTCTATTCGAAATGGGCTGAAGCCTACCGCAAGGATACCGGCACGGGCCTGAACTACCAGTCCATCGGCTCCGGCGGCGGCATCAAGCAGATCCAGGCCAAGACCGTCGATTTCGGCGCCACCGACGCCCCGCTGAAGGGCCCCGCCCTTGAGAAGGACGGCTTCGTCCAGTTCCCCACCGTCATGGGCGGCGTCGTCACCGTGGTGAACATCGCCGGCGTCGAGCCGGGCAAGCTCAAGCTCACCGGCGAACTCGTCGCCGACATCTACGCCAACAAGATCACCAAGTGGAGCGACCCCAAGATCGCTGCCCTCAACAATGGCCTTAAGCTCCCCGACGCGCCGATCACCCCGGTCTACCGTTCGGATGCCTCCGGCACGACCAGCATCTTCACCACCTATCTCAGCGCGGTTTCCGAGAGCTGGAAGAAGGAATTCGGTGCGGCCACCACGGTCAGCTGGCCCGCCGGCCAGGGTGGCAAGGGCAACGAGGGCGTCACTGCCACCGTCAAGCAGGTCGCGAACTCCATCGGCTACGTGGAATCGGCCTACGCCAAGCAGAACAAGCTCAGCTACACTCTGATCCAGAACAAGGCCGGCAAGTTCCCGGCCCCGGATGACAAGGCGTTCCAGGCTGCCGCCGCCTCCGCCGATTGGAAGGCCGCTCCCGGCTTCGGCATCTCCCTCGTGAACCAGGCCGGCGACGAAGCTTGGCCGATCACCGCGGCCACCTTCATCCTCGTCTACAAAGAGCCGGCCGACGCCGCCAAGTCCGCGGAAGTGCTCAAGTTCTTCGATTGGGCCTACAAGAACGGCGACAAGCTCGCCGTCGATCTCGACTACGTGCCGCTGCCCGACAACGTCGTCGCCCTCGTCCACAGCGAGTGGAAGGAAATCAAGGGCAAGGACGGCAAGCCCGTCTTCTAAGGCACGTCCTCACGGACCGAACCACCCTCTCAGGCCCGGCGAAAGCGTCGGGCCTGCTCCACGAGAAGACATGGCGACACACCTCGCCACCCGTCTCCCCACGCGATACGACCCCTCAAGGTGAAGAAGTAGACGTCGGATGGCCGCCTTGACTGAACAGATTTCGCTGGCCCGCACGGGCTCCCCCGCTCGCAAGAAGCCGGGCGGCCTCGGCGACCAGCTCTTCCGCGCCGCCTCCTACGCGTCGGCGCTGCTGGTCCTCCTCTTCCTCGCGGGCATCCTCGCCTCGATCGCCTATGGTGGCTGGCCGGCCTTCGCGGAATTCGGCCTCGGCTTCATCACCTCCAGCTCCTGGAACATCGGCCAGGAGCAGTACGGCGCTCTCGTCGCCATCGTCGGCACCCTGGTCTCGGCCGTCCTCGCCCTCCTCATCGGCGTGCCGATCTCCATCGGCATTGCGGTCTACCTCACGCAGCTCTGCCCCGGCTGGGCGCGCAAGCCCGTCTCGATGACGATCGAGCTCCTCGCCTCGGTGCCGAGCATCATCTACGGCATGTGGGGCCTGTTCATCTTCGCGCCGCTCTTCGCCCATTACGTGCAGATGCCGGTCTCGAGCGTAGTGGAGGGCATGCCCATCGTCGGCACGCTGTTCTACGCCCGCGTCCCCTCGGGCGTCGGCATCCTCACCGCCGGCATCATCCTGGCGATCATGATCGTGCCCTTCGTCGCCTCGATCACCCGCGACATGCTCGACCAGATCCCCACCGTGCTGCGCGAGAGCGCCTACGGCATCGGCTGCACCACCTGGGAGGTCGTGCGCCACGTGCTGGTGCCGCAGGCCTCGGTCTCGATCATCGGCGCGGTCATGCTCGGCCTCGGCCGTGCGCTCGGCGAGACCATGGCGGTGACCTTCGTCATCGGTAACGCCAACCGCCTCTCCGGCTCGATCTTCGATCCCGGCTCCACCATCGCCTCGCGCATCGCCAACGAGTTCAACGAGGCCGACGGCCTGCAGCTCAACTCGCTGATGGCGCTCGGCTGCATCCTCTTCATCATCACCTTCATCGTCCTGATCATCGCGCGCCTGCTCGTCCGGCGCGTGAAGGTCGCCTGACCCCGGGAGCCCGAATCATGGACGCCGTCACCACTCTCCCCACAACCGCGGCCCCGGCGCATGTCAGCCGGGTCCGGTCGAGCCGCCGGGTCGCCGACAAGCTCCTCATCGTCGGCAGCACCGTCGCCACGCTGATCGGTATCGTCGTGCTGGGCTCGATCCTGCTCATGCTCATCGTCGAGGGCATGAAGGGCTTCTCGCCGCTGCTCTTCACCGAGCCGACGCCGGGCCCGGGCTCCGAAGGCGGCGGCATCGCCAACGCCATCCTCGGCAGCCTGGTCCTCACCCTCATCGGCATCGTCATCGCGACGCCGGTGGGTGTCATGGCCGGCACCTATCTGGCCGAGTACGGCCGCAACTCGAAGCTCGCCGACGTGATCCGCTTCCTCAACGACATCCTGCTCTCGGCCCCCTCGATCCTCATCGGCCTGTTCGTCTACACGCTGATGGTGCGGCCGATGGGGACCTATTCGGGCTGGGCCGGCGGCGTGGCTCTCGCCATCATCGCCACCCCGGTGATCGTGCGCACCACCGAGGACATGCTGCGCCTCGTGCCCTCGACCCTGCGCGAGGCCGGCGCGGCCCTCGGTGCCCCGCCCTCCATCGTCATCAAGAGCATCACCTGGCGCGGCGCCAGCGCCGGCATCGTCACCGGCATCATCCTGGCGCTCGCCCGCATCGCCGGCGAGACCGCGCCGCTGCTCTTCACCGCGCTCAACAACAACAGCTGGTTCTCGCCCAACCTCATGGGCGGCATCCCCAACCTTCCGGTGATGATCTACCAGTTCGCGCTCTCGCCCTACTCGAACTGGCAGCAGCTCGCCTGGGCCGGCGCCCTCCTCATCACCGCTACGATCCTCGCCCTGTCGATCGTGGCCCGCTTCGTCATCAAGAGCGAGCGGGCGCGCTGATCCCGCGCCCCCGTCCCACCCCGTTTTCGACAAGGACACGCATCCGATGAACGCCGCTCCCGCGATCACGCAGGCCCAGCTGACCGGTCGCCACCAGGCCGACGATCAGGCCCCCATCCGCATCGCCGTGAAGGACCTGAACTTCTATTACGGCTCGTTCCACGGCCTGAAGTCGGTCAACCTCAACTTCCACGACCGCCAGGTCACCGCCCTGATCGGCCCGTCGGGCTGCGGGAAGTCGACCCTGCTGCGGACCTTCAACCGCATCTACAGCCTCTATCCGGAGCAGCGTGCCGAGGGTGAGATCCTCCTCGACGGGCAGAACGTGCTCGATTCGAAGGTCGATCTGAACGAGCTGCGCTCGCGCATCGGCATGGTGTTCCAGAAGCCGACGCCCTTCCCGATGTCGATCTACGACAACGTCGCCTTCGGCTTGCGTCTCTACGAGAAGCTGCCCAAGGCCGATCTCGACGTGCGCGTCGAGGAATCCTTGCGCAAGGCCGCCCTCTGGGACGAGGTGAAGGACAAGCTCAAGCAATCCGGCATGGGTCTCTCCGGCGGTCAGCAGCAGCGTCTCTGCATCGCCCGCACCGTCGCCCAGCGTCCCGAGGTGATCCTGTTCGACGAGCCGACCTCGGCCCTCGACCCGATCTCCACGGGCCGCATCGAGGAGCTGATCGAGCAGCTGCGCTCGGAATTCACGATCGTTATCGTGACCCACAACATGCAGCAGGCCGCGCGCATCTCGCAGTTCACGGCGTTCATGTATCTTGGCGAACTGGTCGAGTTCGGCCCGACGACACGGATCTTCATGAACCCCGAGAAGCGCCAGACCCAGGACTACATCACCGGCCGCTTCGGCTGAGCCCGCCGGGGCCGCGTTCCGCGGCACCGGTCCCGATCCTATGCGATGCGGGCTGCCAGGGGCGGCCTCGGTCGAGGAGTGCGAGCATGCCCAACCACATCGTCAGTTCCTACGACACGGAACTGGAAAACCTGCGCCGCTCGATTTCCGAGATGGGCGGGATCGCCGAGAAGATGATGACCGATTCCGGCAATGCCCTGGTGCGCCGGGACGTGCCCCTGGCCCAGGCTGTCATCGCCGCCGACAAGCGTCTGGACGCGATCCAGCACGAGGTCGAGGAGCGGGCGATCCTGCTCATCGCCAAGCGCCAGCCGCTGTCCATCGACCTGCGCGAGACGGTATCGGCGATCCGCGTCTCGAACGATCTCGAGCGGATCGGCGACCTGTCCAAGAACGTCGCCAAGCGCGTGGTCGCCATCGCCGATCAGATCCAGCCGCAGAAGATCGTCATCGGCGTCCAGCATATGGGCGACCTGGTGCAGGAGCAGCTGAAGGACGTCCTCGACGCCTATGGCAGCCAGGACGTGAAGGCCGCCCTCGACGTCTGGGAGCGCGACGATTCCATCGACGCCCTCTACAACTCGCTCTTCCGCGAGCTGCTGACCTACATGATGGAAGATCCGCGCAACATCTCGTTCTGCACGCATCTCCTGTTCTGCGCCAAGAACATCGAGCGGATCGGCGATCACACCACCAACATCGCCGAGACGATCCATTATCTCGTCACCGGCACGAACGAGCTCGCCGAGCGGGACCGCCCGAAGAACGACGCGTCGAACTACGCTACCGTGTCGATGCCCGCCAGCGCCTGATCGCTGCCCCTGCCGGCCGCTCCAGCACACGCTCGGCGCGGCCGTCGCGTCCATCCGGGACGGTCGCCATCACCCTGAAAACATCCGCATGAACACGCGCATCCTGATCGTCGAGGACGAGGAGGCCCTCACTCTCCTCCTCCGCTACAACCTGGAAGCGGAGGGCTTCGTCGTTGATTCCGCCGCGCGGGGCGACGAGGCCGATCTGCGCCTTCAGGAGCAGGTTCCCGATCTCGTCCTGCTCGATTGGATGATGCCCGGCCTGTCCGGCATCGAGCTGTGCCGCCGCATCCGCGCACGGCGGGAGACCGAGCGGCTGCCGGTGATCATGCTGACGGCGCGGGGCGAGGAGGGCGACCGCATCCGCGGCCTCGGCACCGGCGCCGACGATTACATCGTCAAGCCGTTCTCGGTGCCGGAGCTCCTCGCGCGGGTGCGTGCGCTCCTGCGGCGGGCCAAGCCGACCCATGTGTCGGACCTGCTGGTGGCCGGCAATATCGAACTCGACCGGGTCAGCCACCGCATCCGCCGGCAGGGCCGCGAGATCCATCTCGGGCCCACCGAGTTCAAGCTCCTCGAATTCCTGATGCAGAGCCCCGGCCGCGTGTTCTCGCGCGAGCAGCTGCTCGACGGGGTCTGGGGCCACGACGTCTATATCGACGAGCGCACGGTGGACGTCCATGTGGGCCGCCTGCGCAAGGCGATCAACCGCCCGCGCCAGAGCGACCCGATCCGCACCGTGCGCGGCTCCGGCTATTCCTTCGACGAGATGTTCTCCACGGACGAGTGAGGCCACGGCCGGCTTCGCGCCGCTCAGTCCGGAAAGAGCGTCCCCATCGTGACGATGGCGGGTCGCCTTGCCTCCGGGCGATCCTCGCGAACCGATGCCATTCCGGCCGCCACGAGATAGCGCGTTCGATCTCGGACGTCTGTCCGTTCCGGCATGTGCTCGCCCCGGGGGGCTCAGGCATTCACCCATCTGGCGGGCAGCCTGAGTCCCCCTCTTTTTACAGGGGACGGGTGGCGGGCGCGCCTGTCGAATCTTCCTGGATAGAGGGAACAGCCATTGGGCAGATGTCTGAATCCGTCAGCCCTGGGGGCGGAAATCCGACGTTTGGTGCCCGCTGCCGGGCCCACTTTCGGCCCAACGTCGACGGATCCAGCGGCCGCCGCCATCCGCTGAGAGCGGACATTGATCATGGGCGGAAACGACCGCTCCGCTATGCGGTTTATCCGCTTTCGACGTCGCTACGTCACCTTGTCAGGTGACGTCTGGCTTCAACACCCGCGTGTCATACCAACCGAGACGACGGTCATCGGCGGATCGCAAGGTGAGTTGAGCGACCGGAGCCCCGACTTCACGATCGACCAAGCGAGACCGGCGATCGGTCGGCCCATAGAGATGAGCCTCCCCCCATTGTCGAAGCGCGACGATGACGAGGAACAGGCCGCGCCCCTTCTCGGTCAGGACGTATTCCCGGTAGGCGGTCCCGTCCGAGGCGGGCGCCGTCTCCAGAATTCCCCGTTCGGTCAGGTCGCAAAGGCGGGTCGCCAGCATACCCTTGGCGATGCCGAGACCATTCTGGAACTCACTGAAGCGCCGAACACCGTCGAAAGCATCGCGGATGATGAGGAGCGACCACCAGTCGCCAATGACATCGAGCGCGCGCGCAACCGGGCACCCGGCGTTCCAGAGGCTGACGCGCTTTGCCACGAAGGTACGCTCCCGTTCCAAACTGGTCTCAATTTAGAACTGGAATGGGCCGGGTACAAGTGGTCTCAAGATGAAACCAGATTGGGTTTCATCGACAGGACCGCCATGCCGCACGGAAGAGATGAGCGAACCTCTACCGAGCCGGAGGGGGCATTGCCCAGGACGACGATCCTGATTTTCGCCGTCGCCGCCGGCTTAAGCGTCGCGAACATCTACTGCGCCCAGCCCCTGCTCGATGCGATGGCGCAGGAGTTCGGCATCTCGCCTGCCGCGATCGGGCTCGTGGTGACCCTGACCCAGGTCGGCTATGGGCTGGGCTTGATCTTCATCGTGCCGCTCGGCGATCTCATCGACCGCCGTCGCCTCATCCTCGGCCAGGGGCTTCTGTCGGTGCTCGCGCTGGTGGCAGTGGCCACGGCCAAGTCCGGAGCGATCCTGTTCGCCGGCATGGCGGCGGTTGGGTTGCTCGCCGTCGTGGTTCAGGTCCTGGTCGCATTCGCCGCGACGCTCGCGACACCGACCGAACGAGGTCGGGTGGTCGGTACAGTCACGAGCGGCATCGTGATCGGCATCCTGGCGGCGCGCTTCGCGGCCGGGATACTGGCCGATATCGGTGGCTGGCGAGCGGTCTATCTGGTCTCCGCGATCCTGTCGCTCGCCCTCGTCGGCCTGCTCGTGCGCGTCCTGCCACGGCATCGGATCCCGGCCGGAACCGGCAGCTACGTCGCTGCACTTCGCTCGGTCCCCATCCTGTTCCTCAGCGAGCCGGTCTTGATGGTTCGGGGTGTTCTCGCGCTTCTGATCTTTGCGTCGTTCAGCACATTCTGGACCGCTCTGGTGCTGCCGCTCAGTGCGCCGCCCTTCTCCTACTCCCATACCTGGATTGGCCTGTTCGGCCTCGTAGGCCTGGCGGGAGCGATGGCCGCGACGGGGGCCGGGCGGCTCGCGGACCGGGGCCATGGTCAATGGACGACAGGAGCCACTCTCGTGCTTCTGCTCGTATCGTGGGCGCCGATTGCGCTACTACCGGTATCAATTCCGGCCCTGATCTTTGGCGTCGTCCTGCTCGATCTCGCCGTGCAGGCCGTTCATGTCACGAACCAGAGCCTCATCGTCTCCCTGCGTCCCGAAGCCAGCAGCAGGCTCATCGGCGGCTACATGGTGTTCTATTCAGTGGGCAGCGCCCTCGGCGCCGCTGCTGCGACGTCCATCTATGCCCGGGCTGGCTGGCCCGGTGTCTCGGCGCTCGGAGCGACGTTCAGCGCTGCGGCCCTGCTCGTGTGGCTGTTCACCTTGCGCGCGGTGCGGACATGTCGAACGTAACTCGGTGATCCAACCGGAACGGCAGCTCCATCCTCGAGCTTCGCGGAGAACGGCCGATCCGCTCACCACCCATCTCGGACACCCAGGGCGGGTACCAACCGTCAGAGTTTGACGACGACAGGGCGCGGGTAACGGAGGAGGGCGCTGGCTGCCGTCGATGCCGGTTCAGCGGTCGAAGCGGCGCATCGAACGGCTGTCCCGTTCGGCGTTGCGCCGAATCCTGTCATCGGCACGGGCCCGATCGCGCTGGACCGTCTCCATTCGCCGGAGCGTCTCCGTCTGCTCGCGATGCGCCCGCGCCAGGTCGCTCACCGCGTTCATCGCGCGCACCCGGTTCGCATCCTGTGCTCGTGCGTCGAAGGACCATGCCGCGAGAAGTAGGGCGACGAGGGCTGTGGTGGGGCGGGGCATCTGGCTGGGACCTTCGGGTGGGGGAGGGGCGGATCGAGCTTGCGGCTCAGCATGCACCATAGTGCGTTAAATGCAGGGCTTCGCAGGATATCGTGCATTCCATGCGCGGACTGCATGAGTGGTATTTGGCGTTTGGTATACCAGCTCGGCGGGCGGGCTGTCATACATGCTGCAACGCAAACGCAATGCCCCGAGGAACACCGATATGACCGCTCTCATTCTCACCGCCGTCGCTGTCGCCGCTGCCGCCAACATCTCCCTGGTGGCCTTCGTCGCCGATCGCCTGACCCCCACCTCGAACACCTCCACCATCACGGCGGGCGAGCTCGTTCTCGTCAACGACAACGCTCCCGAAGCCCTGAAGCTCGCGGCCTAAATCTACGCGCACGGCTCCAGCGGCACCGTCATCGGCCCCGCCTTACCAGGCGGGGCTTTTTCACGTCGCGTACCGCCATAAACCCCTGTCCCATGACGGTCGAAACGGGGGTCGCGTGGCGGTCGATCCGCCCGTCTCATCCGACGGATTTCGGGGCCGATGCTTCACTCTCCCGCGCCAGCGAGGCGGCCTCGGCGAACCGGGCGCGGACCGCCTCGCTCATCCGGCCGAGGCCCAGCTGCGCGGCCATCCGCCCCTCGACGCCGGGTGCCGGATCGAGGTCGCGGGCGAGGCCGGCGAGTTCCTGGAGCGGGATGTCGGCGGGCGCTCGCCCATCCCCTCGAGCCGGCCGGAACCTCACCGGCCCGGCGGGTGCCCCCCCCGGCCAGAGAACGATGCGCTCACCCTCGCTCGTATGGGGGCAGTGGGGATCGACGGCCGCTAAAGCGCGCTGGCGCAGGCGGGCCGTGATCCGGGCAAACCCGTGGGCGCGCAGCAAGCGCTCGGCGAGAATGTCAGCGAAAACAGGACCTTCGCGCAGGACCACCTCGCTCGCCATCGCCGCCAGCGTGGCCTCGTAAGCCACATCCTGGAAGCGCGCGGCATTGGGAGAGAAGCCCGACAGGTCGGCGGGTTGATAGAGGCCGGGGGGCTCCACTCGGGGGATATCGGGAGTGTCCGGCTCGGTCGCGACCGGCTCCGGCTTCGCCCTGTCGGCGTCGAGATCGGCCCGCAACGCCGTGTCGAGCCGGTCGAGGGCGCCTTGCGAATCGTTCCACCAATCGGTGCTCCAGACCCGGTGGATGCGCCATCCGAGATCGGTGAGCACCCAATCGCGCAGTCGGTCCCTGTCCCGCGCCGTCGCCGCCCGGTGATAGGTCGCCCCGTCGCATTCGACGCCCGCGAGGTAGCGCCCCGGAGCGTCGGGATGGACGATGCCGAGGTCGATCCGAAAGGCGGAAACCCCGACCTGAGGTACGATTCTCCAGCCCCGTGCAGCCAAAGCCGCCATCACCGCGCCCTCTAACGGCGATTCGATGTCTCCCCCCGTGGGAGCGGCCGCCGTTTCGAGAGCGCCGGCACCGTGCTCGGCGAAGGCGAGGAAGTGCTTGAAATCACGCACGCCACGGGCGCTGCCACGGCCGAGATCCACCTGGTCGGCCCGCATCGAAGCGAAGACAACGAGCTCCCGCCGGGCCCGGGTGATCGCCACGTTGAGGCGTCGGTGACCGCCCTCGCGGTTGAGCGAACTGATCTGTCCGGTGATCCGGCCCGTGGCATCCGGCCCTGCCGCCACCGAGAACAGGATCACGTCGCGCTCGTCGCCCTGCACGGTCTCGAGGTTCTTCACGAAGACCGGCTCTTTCCAGATCCGCCCGTCGAAGAACTGCTCCAGCTCTGGCCTACCCCGCCTCTCGGCATCGAGCAGATTCTCGATCAGGCGCTGCTGCTCGCCATTGAAGGTGACGATGCCGAGCGAGCGCTCCTCCGCCGCGAAGGCGGGGTCCGAAAGGCGGGCGACCACCTCTGCCACCAGGGCGCGCGCTTCGGGCCGGTTCACCCGCGCCCCGCCGCGCTCGTAGAGCCCATCGGCCACGAGCTGGAGCCGCACCGCCCGGTCCTCGGTGACGGGGGAGGGGAAGGTGACGAGCCCGCCGCGATAATAGTGGCGGTTGGAGAAGGCGATGAGGCTCTCGTGCCGGCTTCTGTAGTGCCAGGCGAGGCGCCTTTGCGGCAGGTGCGCCGCCAGACACTCGTCGAGGATGCTCTCCTGATCGGCGACGTCGAGACCGTCCGAGATCTCGTCGACCCCGCGATCGCCCACATTGGTGGGCGGCAATTGTTCGGGATCGCCGACGATGACCACCTGCCGGCCCCGCGCGATGGCACCGATGGCATCCCACGGCGCGATCTGCGAGGCTTCGTCGAAGATGACAATGTCAAACGGCTTCGCCTCGGCCGGCCAATATTGGGCGATGGAGAGTGGGCTCATCATCAAGCAAGGCGTCAGGCGGGTCAGCGCGTTCGGCATCCGCGCGAAGAGCTGGCGCAGGGGTATGTGCCGGGCGCGCTTGGTAATTTCCCGCGCCAGCGTGCCCCATTCGGGATCGGTGCCGAAGGCGCCGGCGAGCGGTACGCCGCCACCGATGCGGGCACGCACCGCCGCCCCGGCGAGGCCGGAGAGCCGGGAATCTGCCTCGCCGAAGCCCCGGATCGCCTCTTCGTGGCGCTGGCCCATGAAGTCGCGCAGGCGGATGTCTTCGGTCGCCGCGTGGTCGATCCACCAGCGCGCATAGGCGCCCTCGAAGGCCGGGAGGATGGCGTCGTCCCTCAGCGTTCCCGCCTCGATCTCGGCGACGAGCGGCCCGAGCCCCGCCTTCGTCGCCGCGCTCGCTGCCACCTGCCAACCTGCCCAGGCCTGCGCTTTGGGCAGCGCCCTCCGCCAGCCTTCCGCAACGGCGAGGGTGCCGGCCACCCAATCGCCCTCCGTCTCCACCGGGCGGTCGGGCTTGGCCCTGCCGGCCAGACGCCCGAGCGTCTCGATCGCCTTCACGGCGGCGCTTCTCCGCGTCGTGAAATCCTCCTTTGCCAAGGCCAGGCTGCCGCCAGGTTCGAGCCTGCCATCCTCTGTGTCGAGGAACGCGGCGAGCCTCGCGCGGACGATGTCCGGGCCTCCGACGAGCGGCGCCATGGAGGTGATGACCGGTGCGAGCCGCGTCGCCCAGGCCATCGGAGCGCTGAAAAGGTCGGCGGGGGCCGCCGGATCCGACCAGGGATGCCCGAGTTCCACGGTGGCGCTCTCCAGAACTTCCGTCGGAGCGGGTCTTGTCGCCTGCAGGGCCTTGATCTCGGCGAGGGTGACGAGCTCTGGCCCGATATCCTCCGGTGCATTCCCTTGCGCGAAGGGGGCGAGCAGGTCGCGGACCCGGCCGAGGCGCCACCCCCGCAGGAAGAAGTTCGAGGCTTTCGCTTCGCGCCACTCGGCCAGCAGGCGGTCGAGGTCGTTGCCGAACACAGAGGAGGCGTAAGGGACGAAGAGCCGGGCATTCAGCCGGGCGAGCTCGTCCTGTCGGGTGCGACGCGCCTCGACGGCTTGGCGCAAGGCCGCGCCTTCGGGGCCGAGGAAGCGCAGGCCCATTCGCGCCTCCGGCCGGAACAGGGCAATGGCGAGGGAGGACAGCGCGCGCAGGCCGTCATAGGTCCGGCCGAGGGGCGTCAGGCCCATCGCCTCGGCGAGACGTTGGCCGGATGTCGCGAAGTCCGGCAGCGTGCGGGCGAGTTCGGGAACGGCCTGTTCCATCTCGGCCCGCCACAGGGGCGACCAAGCGATGGCGCCGATGCCCCGGAGGGGATGGTTCGCGATGTCCCCGACGATGGGGCGAAGGGCGGCAAGCTCACCGCACTGAACGCGCAGGTTATCCCGGTGGCCGGGCGCGGAGGTCGCGTCCTTCGGCCAGACGAGGCTGAGACCCTCCCGGCCGGCCTGCCGGTCGGCGATGACCCGCGCCATGGCCGTATGGGCGCTGAGGCCGTTCGCCCGTGTGGTGTGCAAGCTCTCAACCACGCCGTTCAGGCCCTCTCGGCGGCGCTGGAGATCGGTGGCCGCGTCCTCCCAGGGGACGTTCTCGCCGCCCCTCGCGGTCCAGGCCTCGCGTAGCTGCGCGATGACGTGCGTCTTCTGGGCCTTAGCCGCATGGACTTCGAGGCAGCAGGCGCCCAGCCCCACCGCGTCGAGGCGCCGGCGCACCACCGCCAGGGCGGCGCTCTTCTGCGAGACGAACAGCACCGTACGCCCGAGCGCCAGACAATGCGCGATCATGTTGGCGATGGTCTGGCTCTTGCCGGTGCCGGGGGGGCCGAAGAGCACGAAATCCTTGCCCGAGGCCGCCGCTAGGATCGCCGAGAGCTGAGAGGAATCGGCGAGCAGCGGTGCAAAGATGCCGGAGGGCGGATGCTCCGCGTCGAGACGTTCCGGCACGGGAAAGCCCATGCCGTCGCCGTAGGCCTGTTTCGGCGTGTCGAGGAGGTGGCGCACCACCGGGCTGCGCTTCAGGAGGTCCGTCCGCTCGCTCAGATCCTTCCACATCAGAAATTTGGTGAAAGAGAAGGCCGAGAGCACCACCTCGGTCGTGACCTCGAACCCCTTCAGGTCGCGGATATGGGTGCGCACGATACGCCAGACGGCCTCGACATCGATGCCGGATTCATCGCCCGGCAAGCCCTCGGCGAAATCTGGCATGTCGAGGTCGAAATCCTGGCGCAGCATCTCCAGTAGCGTCGGGTTGAGGCGCGCCTCCTCGTCGTGCCGGACGAGACGGAAGCCGGCGCGGACGCTCGCGCGGGTCAGGGCCGCCGGTACCAGCAGCAGCGGTGCCCGGGCAGGCGGCATGCCGTTGCCACGGGTCCAGGTGAGGAAGCCGAAGGCGAGGAACAGCACGTTGGCCCCGCCCTCTTCGAAACTGCCGCGGGCGAGCCGGAACAGGTCGGTGAGGCGCGCCTCCACTTCCTCCAATCCGACATCGACGGTGATCTCGCCGCGTTCCTGCCCCGACCCGTCGATTGGCGCCTCGGGGGCGGGCCGAGCGACGAGCCGGAAGGCACGGCCCGTCGTGAGGGCATCCTCGAAAGCGCCCGGCTCGGGACAATCGAGGGTCAGCGAGCCCTTGCCCGGTTTGAAGTTGAGGAGCTTGTTCCGCAGGGTCAGATCGAGGAGGCGTAGTTTCCAGGCTTCCAGCCGGTCGCGGGGCTCGCGACGGGGCAGATCGAGGCGGGGAGCGGGGAGATCCTCGACGAAGGACGGGGGCGCGCCGAGCGCCTGGACGAGCGCAGCCGCCATCTCCGGAGCCGGCGCCTGTGCGCCGGGCTCGCCCGTGTCGAGGGGAGAGATGCCGGATAGACGGGCGCGCCGCAGATCGAGGACCATCTCCAGGGGGGACTCGGCATCCACATCGATCAAGCGCGCGCCGGCCGCCACCGCATCCGCGAAACTCCCTGGCGGATCGGCGGTGAGTAGGGTGGTCTCGATCAGGATCAGTTCCTGCAGGTCACGGCGCTTCCGCAGGGACTGAGCGTCGTCGCCGACCCTTTCCGGCAGGGTCTCGTCCACGAGCCACAGCCCGAGGAGCGCGTGATCGCGGGTGAGGATCAAGAGCGGATTGAGCCCGGCCTGTTCACAGCAGGCCGCCCAGAGCAGGGTGAGGTCGAGGCACGTGGCGAGCCGCCGCTCGACGATGGCTCCGGGCTCGCGGACCTTCTGTCCCGACCGTTCGAAACTCGCGGGCGGCAGGATGTAGGTGATCCGCAGGGCCGCCATCGCCGCGTGGATCGCCTCCGCCATCTCCCAGGCCCTGGCCTTCCTTCCGCTGCGATAGCCGTCGAAGGCGGTGCTCCGCCTTGCCCGCTCCAGGATCGCGGCGGCGGAGCGCAGGATGCCGTCCACGGCCGGGTCGTTGGGCCTGACGAAGGCCGCGAGCAGTTCGGGCGCCGCATCCGCGCCTCCCCAATGGGAGGGCGGCAGGAGCCGCAGGTCGAACTCCTCTCGGGCTAACCCGCTCTCCTCGCCCGAGCTCATCAGTGTCAGCGTCACCGTACAGGGGCGGCTTTCCAGTAGTCCGGCCAGGATCGCTCCATCGATCCGCAGACCCGGTGCATCGATGCGCTGCACGCCCCCTGCGGTTATCCGCTGGATCGGCAGGGTGGTAGGTCGGAACAGCGGCGGCGTCGCGCTGATATGGAGGGTGACATCGGCGAGATCGGTATCACCGCCATTGGTCAGAGTGATGTCCCGGATGAGCGGAACCCCATTCTGCCAAGAGGCGACGCTGGCATGATCGACCACCGTGCAGGCGAGAGCACAACGCGTGCGGACCCTGTCGGAGGCCTCGAGCGTATCGGTCATCGCGCCCGGTTCTCCGTCACCGCCAGCGTTCTACAAGCGCGCCGCGCGTGCTCGCAAGCGCCGCCTGCCCGTCGCTCGCGTGTCTGCAGGCTCGTCCAGGCATTGTACTTGGAATCATTCCACAACATAGCGATTGCCCGGGGAAGACGAGGCTTTGTATAGCGTTCGGTGTTCGGCGTTTCAGCAAAGATGCCGACCGTCGTGACGCCGAGGCCATCGGTTCTGCTGGCGCTGCGTTGCTGAGCCCATTTGTCATTCGCTCCTCGACCGGGAGCGCCCGCTTCCTCGCAAACCGGGGCCGACCGCCGATGACGGATATGACCAAGCCGAGTATACCGCCATCGCAGGGTCGCTACCGCCTGATAGTGGCCGGCCGGACCCTCCTTGCGATCTTCGGCGGTTATGCCCTGGCGGCCGTTGCCACGGCCTTCTTGTCCCTGACCTTGCCCCTCGACCGTTCGGAGGCCGTTGCCGCCGCCACCCTGGCGAGCTTCGCGATCATGGCGGGTGCGGTGATCTGGGTCTTCTCCGCCCGCACCCTCGCCCGTGCGGCGATAGGGCTGGCGCTTCCGGCTTTGTGCCTGGGCGCCGGTCTCTGGCTCGCCCTCGGCAACGCGGTGCAGCCTGCATGAAGCAGAGTTTTCGCCAATCGATGGCATGGCTGCACACCTGGGCGGGGCTCGTGACCGGCTGGGTGATGTTCGCCGTCTTCGTCACCGGCACTGCCACCTACTACAAGTCCGACATCTCTCTCTGGATGCGGCCCGAATTACGCGCGCAGGCGGAATACGACGTGGTTCGCGCGACCGAACTCGGAGTCGCGTATCTCAAGGTCCATGCCCCAAAGGCGATGGCTTGGTATGTGGGCGTGCCGCAGCCCGACAAGCCATATATCGGTGCCTATTGGATGGTCACGCCGGACGGCGAGTTCGGAAAGGCTCTCCTCGATCCGAATACCGGCGCGCCGACAGAGGCCCGGGCGACACAGGGCGGTGACTTCTTCTACCGCTTCCATTTCGAATTGCAGATGCTCCCGGCAATCGGCCGCTGGATCGTCGGCATCTGCGCGATGGTCCTGCTCGTCGCCCTCATCAGCGGCATCGTCACCCATCGCCGGATCTTCGCCGATTTCTTCACCTTCCGGCGTTCGAAATCCGCCCAGCGCGGCTGGCTCGACGCGCACAACGTCACCGGTGTTCTGGCGCTGCCGTTCCACCTGATGATCATCTATACGGGCATCGTCTCGCTCGCGCTCATGTACATGCCGTGGGGAATGGTGAGCGCCTACAAGGGCGACGAGCTACGCTTCTACGTGGAGTCCGGTCAGATGCCGGCCTGGCGAGCCGCCGAGGGCAAGCCGGCCGAGCCGGCGCCGCTCGGTCCTCTCATCCGCCGCGCCCAGGCCGAGGTGAGCGAGCCGCTCGAGATGGTCTCGATCAACAATCCCGGTGATGCCAATGCCACCGTGGTGGCGGTGTTCGAGGAGCCCCACGGGCTCGCCCATCGCCATCCGCAGATCGCCTTACACGCGGTGACCGGGGAGGTGGTCGAACGGACCGGGCCATTGAAGCCGGCGGCGCATGCCTATACGAGCTTCGTCGGCCTGCACGAGGCGCATTTCGCCGGGCCGGCCCTGCGCATCCTGTTCTTCCTGTCGGGCCTAATGGGCTGTGCCGCCATCGCCACTGGCCTCGTCCTGTGGACCGTGGCGCGGGCGCCGAAGGCGGTCGTGCGGCCCACTCTCGGTTGGCGCATCGTCCATTCCCTCAATATCGGTACGATCCTCGGCCTTCCCATCGGCATGGCGGCGCTCTTCCTCGCCAACCGTCTGATTCCTGCAGGATGGGCCGCTCGTGAATCCTGGGAGGGTGGCGTGTTTTTTGCAGCCTGGTTCCTCGCCGCCCTGGTCTCCCACGCTCGCCCACATCGCCAGGCATGGGGCGAGATGAGCTATGCCGCCGCGCTGCTGTTCCTGGCCGTTCCTCTGGTCGATTGGGCACAGACGGGATGGCGCACCGAGTTCCTGGGTTTCAACGCCGCCATGGTGGCACTCGCACTGATTTTCCTCTTCGGCGCGCGAAAGCTCGGGCGCCATGAGGGATCGCGGAGAGCGGCCCGTACCACCGGAGATTTCGCCCGCGTATGACGCCACTTGCCGTCTCCCTCACCTCCCTCCTGAGCTTCTCCGGCCTCGCCTGCCTCTGCCTGAGCATGGACCGGCATGGCCGGACCCTGTTCCAAGGGCGCCCCTCCCGGCGGCGCGACACAGCGTTCCGTGTGGCGGGCTGGCTTTTCATCGCCCTGGCTTTCGCGGCCGCCGTCGTCACGGCGGACTGGAATTTCGGTCCGGTGCAATGGCTCGGCTCGCTCACCGGGGCCGCGCTCATCGTCGTGGCGCTGATGTCTTATCGTCCGGCCTGGATCCGTCCGGCAGCCATCGCCGCTCTTCCCCTCGCCATGGCCACCGCGTTCTTCGTCTGAACCGGGGCCGATTTTCCGACCGTCCGGATAGGCCTATCTGAAGGGTTGCCCGACAGGCTTTCACGAGGAGTATCCATGGCGCTCGACCCCGCTCTCGCGGATCGCATCTCCGCCTCGGTCGAACAGGGATTTGCCGATCAGGTCGCCCATATCCAGGACCTCGTCCGGTTCGGGTCGGTGCGCGGCGCCGAGCACGCGATTCAGGACCATGTCTTCCGATGCCTGGAGCAACGCGGCTATGCGATGGAGCGTATCCGCATGGATTCTACGGCCATCGCCGCGCATCCTGGCGGAGGCAGGATCGCACTGGGACACTCGGATGCGCCCATCGTTGTCGGCATCCACCGGCCTCGCCACGAGACGGGACGCTCCCTGATTCTGCAGGCACATGTGGACGTGGTGCCACCGGGCCCACTCGACCTCTGGAGCCAGCCGCCCTTCGATCCGGTGATACGGGGCGATTGGATGTACGGCCGAGGTGCCGCCGACATGAAGGCCGGGCACGCGGCCAACCTGTTCGCGCTCGATGCGCTCAGGCGGATCGGCCTTCAGCCGGCGGCGACGGTCACGATCCAGTCCGTGGTCGAGGAGGAATCCACCGGCAATGGAGCTCTCATGGCACATCTGCACGGTTACCGCGCCGATGCCGTGCTGATCCCCGAGCCGGAGGACGAGACGCTCGTGCGGGCCAATACCGGCGTGCTGTGGTTCACGGTCGAGGTGCAGGGCACGCCGGTCCATGTTCGCGAGATGGGTGCTGGCGCCAACGCCATCGATGCCACCTATCGGGTGATCGGTGCCTTGCGCGAACTCGAAGAGAATTGGAATGCCCGTAAGGCAGGCCGCCGCCATTTCGAAGGCGAGGCCCATCCGATCAACCTCAATGTCGGCCGGATCGAGGGCGGAGACTGGGCGTCTTCCGTCCCCGCCTGGTGCCGGATCGATTGCCGTATCGCCATTTATCCCGGTGTGAAGGCGGCGGATGCGGCGGAAGAGATTGAATCTGCGGTGGCGACTTTCGCCCGATCCGATCCGTTCCTGGCAAAGTCGCCACCGGTGGTGGCTTTCAACGGGTTCTTCGCGGAAGGCTACGAGTTGGACGAAGGCTCGGAGGCCGAGGCCGTACTCGCCGCCGCTCACAAGCGGGCCGTGGGCGTCGATCTTCAGAGCTTCATGTCACCGAGCTATCTCGATACCCGCGTCCACGCCCTCTACGACCGGGTTCCGGCCCTCTGCTATGGGCCGATCAGCGAGAACATCCACGGTTCCGACGAGCGCGTGAGCCTCGCCTCGGTGAAGCGCATCACCAAAGCCATTGCGTTGTTCGTGGCCGAGTGGTGCGGGACCGAACCGCTCGAGCATGTGAGGTAGGCATCGACATCGCGCTCATCGATCCCGCGCGTACCCGATTGTAAGCGCGCGGGCGTTGTGTCGTGCTTAGCGAATACCGCCGCTGGCGGTGATCACCTCGCCGGTCAGCCAGCGGGCATCGTCTGAGGCGAGGAACGCGACTACCCCAGCAATGTCGTCCGGCTGGCCCGCCCTGCCTAGCGGTGTCTGCGCGATGAAGCCGGCCTCCATGTCGGAGCCGACGACTCCGGCCGTATGGGTGCCTTCGGTCACTACGAAGCCGGGGCTGACCACATTGACCCGGATCTTGCGTGGCGCGAGCTCGTTGGCCAGCACGCCCGAGATAGCGTTCAATGCCCCCTTGGTCCCGGCATAAACCCCTGCGGCCGGTGTATGGACATGGGTGATGGCCGAAGAAATATTGACGATGCTTCCGTTCTCTCCAAGATGCTTCACTGCCGCTTGGGTCGTGAGCAATACGCCGAGCACATTCACGTCAAAGAGACGGCGATAATGCTCTTCGGTCACGTCCTCGATCGTCGCGAATTCGTAGATGCCGGAATTATTGACCAGCACGTCGAGGCGGCCGAACTGATTTACCGCCGCCTCGATCAGCCCCTGTGCCTCTTCCGCTTTGGAGACATCGGCCTTCACCGCGATAGCTTTGCCTCCAGCTGACGTAATGGCCTCGACGACGGCGTCGGCACCCGCCCTACTCGAGGCGTAATTGACCACGATCTCGGCACCGTGCTGTGCGAGATTTTTGGCGATCGCGGCACCGATGCCCTTCGATGCGCCGGTCACTACGGCGACCTTTCCGTCAAGCTTCGACATATGTGCTATCCTTCGACGGGAACTGGCTCGGACTGGTTGGCCTCAGTTCCATAGTTCGGAAATTCGGAACTAATGGAGCGAAGGTCAAGCCCCAAATGGATGAAATATGAGGCCGCTGTTTCACCCGGCGATCGAGGACGTCCAGCCACAGGCAATTCTGCATGCCTTGTCGGATCCCCGCCGTGCAGCGATCTTCGCCGCAATCGCAACGGCAGGCTGCGTTGAGGCCTGCTCGGCGCTGTCGGGTGTCGGGGAACGGACGATTCCGAAATCGTCGTTGTCCAGCCATTTCAAGGTACTGCGCGAAGCCGGCTTGATCCGGTGCGAGCGTCACGGCGTCGAGATGCGAAACCATTCGCGCTGCGCGGAGGTGAACGCACGTTTTCCGGGCTTACTCGCCGCGATCATGGCCGCTTATGCGTCGGGTGGAGAGCCCGGCGCCCCTGGGGCAGATGCGTAGGCGCTATCAGAATGCTCGCTTCGCCTCGATGATCCATGACGGAACGCTCCTTCGACCGCCGTCTCATTCCGATGCGATACGCCAATCCGCGCGATCGTGCGCCGACCCGGATTCACCCTATTTCCGTACGGATAAGTATCCGGTGGGATAGGTGCCGTTCGACGGGTTCCGGGCGATCTTGAGAGGCGGCGGCGCGAGATGAGAGGCAGACACGCAGTCACACCCCTTGCCGGAACGCTCTACACCTTATATTGCGACGCGATAGCTCGATCCCGTGACCCGGCGCTGCCGGCCGCATTCCTGCGGCCCGTCGCGTGACGGGCTCTACTCGCTTCCGGATACCTTATGAAGCTTCGCAACATCGCCATCATCGCCCACGTCGACCACGGCAAGACGACACTCGTCGACAAGCTGCTGTCCCAGTCGGGATCGTTCCGAGACAATCAGCGCGTCGAAGAGCGCGCGATGGACTCGAACGACCTCGAGAAGGAGCGTGGCATCACGATCCTGGCCAAGGCGACTTCGGTCGTCTGGAAGGATACCCGAGTCAACGTCGTCGACACCCCCGGCCACGCCGATTTCGGCGGCGAGGTGGAACGTATCCTCTCGATGGTGGACGGCGTGATCGTGCTCGTCGACGCCGCCGAGGGTCCGATGCCCCAGACCAAGTTCGTGGTCGGTAAGGCGCTCAAGATTGGCTTGAAGCCGATCGTGGCGATCAACAAGGTCGACCGTCCGGACGCTCGCATCACGGAAGTCGTCAACGAGGTGTTCGACCTCTTCGCCGCTCTCGATGCGACCGACGACCAGCTCGATTTCCCAATCCTTTACGGTTCGGGCCGCGCAGGCTGGATGGCGACGTCCCCCGATGGTTCTCAGGAAGACGGTCTGGCGCCGCTCTTCGACCTCGTGCTCACGCATGTACCTCAGGCCAAGGTCGAAGAGGGTCCGTTCCGGATGCTCGGCACCCTGCTCGAAGCCAATCCCTTCCTGGGTCGCATCATCACCGGCCGCATCGCGTCCGGCACTGTGAAGCCGAACCAGGCCATCAAGGTCATGGATCGCACGGGCAAGCTGGTTGAAACCGGCCGCGTCTCGAAGATCCTGGCCTTCCGCGGCCTGGAGCGCGCGCCCATCGACATCGGCGAGGCGGGCGACATCGTCTCCATCGCCGGCCTCGTGAAGGGCACCGTGGCCGACACCTTCTGCGACCCGCAGGTCGAGACCCCGATCCAGGCTCAGCCGATCGATCCGCCCACCGTCACCATGTCCTTCATCGTCAACGATTCGCCCCTGGCAGGCACCGAAGGCGACAAGGTCACGAGCCGCATGATCCGCGACCGCCTGTTCAAGGAGGCCGAGGGCAATGTAACGCTCAAGATCGAGGAAGCGGCCGACAAGGATTCGTTCTTCGTCTCCGGCCGCGGCGAGTTGCAGCTGGCCATCCTGATCGAAACCATGCGCCGCGAAGGCTTCGAGATCGCCGTGTCGCGTCCTCGCGTCGTGCTCTCCAAGGACGAGAACGACAATGTCCTCGAGCCGGTCGAGGAGGTCGTGGTCGACGTGGACGAGGAATACTCGGGCGTCGTCGTGCAGAAGATGTCCGAGCGTAAGGCCGAGATGATCGAGATGCGGCCCTCAGGCGGTAGCCGCCTGCGCCTCGTCTTCCATGCGCCGACCCGTGGCCTCATCGGCTACCAGGGCGAGCTCATGACAGACACGCGCGGCACCGCGATCATGAACCGCCTGTTCAAGGCCTACGAGCCCTACAAGGGCGAGATGCCCGGCCGCCGCAACGGCGTGCTGATCTCGAACGACAAGGGCGAGGCCGTGGCTTACGCCATGTGGAACCTGGAAGATCGCGGCCCGATGATGATCGAGCCCGGCGCCAAGGTCTATCAGGGCATGATCATCGGCGAGCACAACCGCGAGAACGACCTCGAGGTGAACGTGCTCAAGGGCAAGAAGCTCACCAACATCCGCACCACTTCGAAGGACGAGGCCGTGCGCCTCACCCCTCCGATCCGCATGACCCTCGAGCGCTCGCTGGCCTGGATCCAGGACGACGAGTTGATGGAAGTCACGCCGAAGTCGATCCGCCTGCGCAAGACCTACCTCGATCCCAACGAGCGCAAGCGCTTCGAGCGTTCGGGCGGCGTCGCGTAAAACGCCACGCATTCGAAGAGTAACGAAAAGGCCGGGCATCGCCCGGCCTTTTCCATTCATACTGCCAACAAGAATCGCCTCGATGCCGTTTCGCCTTCCCCGATCGTGAGGTGGGCTCGGACGTGGGCTTCAACACGAGGGGCTGGAGTGGATAGAGGCCTCACTCTTCCTTCGCCCGCTCTCGCAAGAGGTATTTCTGCACCTTGCCTGTCGAGGTCTTGGGGAGCTCGCCAAAAACGATCTTGCGGGGCAGCTTGTAGCCAGCGAGTCGTTCGCGACACCAGGCAATCAGGGCATCGGCTTCCACGGTCGCGCCGGCTTTGAGCTCCACGAAGGCCATCGGGGTCTCGCCCCATTTTTCGTCGGGTCGCGCCACTACAGCGGTGGCCGAGACGGCGGGGTGGCGGAACAGAGCATCCTCGACCTCAATGGAGGAAATGTTCTCGCCGCCTGAGATGATGATGTCCTTCGATCGGTCCTTGAGCTGGATGTAGCCGTCAGGATGCTTCACTCCGAGGTCGCCAGAGCGGAACCAGCCACCGGCGAAGGCAGCCTGAGTGGCGGAGGGGTTCTTGAGGTAGCCACGCATCACCACATTGCCGCGAAACATCGCCTCGCCCATGGTCTCACCTTCGGAGGGGACGGATTCACAGGTCTCCGGGTCTCGGATGTCGAAGCCTTCGAGCACAGAGTAGCGCACGCCTTGTCGCGCCATCCTGGCCGCTTTCGACTCGTCATCAAGAGCGTCCCAGTCGCGATGCCAAGCATTCACGACTGCGGGGTCGTACGTCTCGGTAAGGCCATAGAGGTGCGTGACGTCGAAGCCAGCCTTGCCCATGGCAGCGAGCACCGCCTGTGGCGGGGGTGCAGCCGCCGTGAGGAAGGCGACCCGGCGGGGGAGGGGGCGACGCTCGTCCTCGGACGCATTTAGCAGAAGCTGCATCACGACCGGCGCCCCGCACAAATGGGTGACACCGTGCTCCGCCAGTGCCGCGTAGAGTGCGCCCGCCCTGACCTGCCGGAGGCAGACATGGGTGCCAGCGACGACGGACAACGTCCACGGGAAGCACCAGCCATTGCAGTGGAACATGGGCAGCGTCCAGAGATAGACAGGGTGCTGCCCAAGCTGACCGGTTATGACGTTGCCGAGCGAGAGAAGGGCCGCACCGCGGTGGTGATAGACCACGCCTTTAGGGTCGCCCGTCGTGCCGGAGGTGTAGTTCAGCGAGATCGCATCCCACTCGTCCGCCGGCATGGCCCAGTCCTGTGCCGGATCCCCTTTTTCAAGAAACGCCTCGTAGCCAATCTGTCCGAGGATCGTGCCGTCCCCGGTATAGACCGGATCGTCGACATCGATGACCAGTGGGCTCACTCCCGCCCGTTCCAGGGCGGCACTAACGACGCGGCTGAATTCCCGATCCGCAATCAATACCTTGGCTTCGCCGTGGTCGAGACAGAAGGCGAGACCTGCAGGATCGAGGCGGGTGTTCAAGGTGTTGAGCACGGCGCCAGTCATCGGTATCCCGTAATGACACTCGATCATTTCGGGCGTGTTGGCGAGCATCACGGCGACCGTGTCCCCGCGTCCGATACCGTGCGCCGTCAGTGCAGCAGCAAGTCGTCTGCTCCGTGTATACAATTCGGCATAGGTTCGGCGCAGAGGGCCATGAATGACGGCGATATGTTCGGGAAAGACACGCGCCGAACGGTCCAGGTAGTTCAGCGGCGTCAGCGGCTGATAGTTCGCCGGATTCCGGTCGAGGTCTCGATCATAGATCGAAAGCTCAACCTGTGAGGCTGTAGTGGTCGCCATGGATGTATCTCCCTGTCGCGCATCGTATCAGGAGATCGACATCCGACAATCGACCGTTCGATACGACGGACCGACTTGGATCGCCACACCGAACGAAACCTATAGTTCGCTCGTGCTATGCTGCGAGAAGCGGAAGGAAGACACTAACTCTCAACCCCCGCCTGGATCAGTCTCGTCGTCGGGTGTCGTGCCGCCCTTTGAACCTTTGCCGGGCGTGGGCCCTTCACCCGGCTTGCCGTCGGTCTTTTCATTGGGATCCATGACGGCGTCGGGGGCCGAATTGGCTGGCTTACCCGTATTCTTTGCGGTGTTGCTCTCGGTCTCGCTCATGACTGCCCACCTTCTCGAGTGATCTTCAATCCTGCCGGCGATCGGATTGCCCGTTAGACGAGCCGCCTACCGGCGCCGGGTTTCGACCCTTCTGACCGCCGGCCTCGTTCCAGTTCTGATTACGCTCGGCATCTGTGACGCCACCGGCCCCCTGATCGCGCGCTGCCTCCTGTTCAGGCGTTTGTCGGCCGCCCCCTACGGCGGGTGCACCCTGCGAGCCGACATCGTCGTCGGGCTTGCGCGTCGCTGCATCCGTGGGATTGTCCTTCTCGCTCACGCGCCGTCCTCCGAATCCTTGCCGACCGGTGCGGTCGCGCGGTCGAGAGCCTCCGACACGGTGCTCGTCTGAGAAGCATCGCCGATGTGGCGCAGGTTCTCTGGCGGCGTCTCGGCCTCGGTGGCCTCGGTGGCCTCGGTGGCGTCCTGGCGCGGTGTGCCGGATGCGATGCGCGCAGCTTCGGCTTGGCCTGACGGATCGCTCTTCAGGTCGTGCTGGGTCCGGGCGGGAGTACCGATGTCGCGGGCATCGTCCTGGCCGAGACCCTGTCCGTTGCGATCGCTGTAAGCGTCAAAATCCTTCAGCGAGGGGCGCTCGCGCTGCTCGTTGCTCATGGTTTCCTCCAATGTTGGAGGTTCAACCTGTCGAAGGCTCGTGAGGTTGCCTGACGCTTGGAGAGCTCACTCCCTTCGGGGGACGACGCGCAGAAAAAAGGCGCTCCCGTGAGGGGGCGCCGATGATCGGGATGGGTCCAAGAAGAGGTCAGATCCCTTCGAAGAGTGCGGACGAGATGTAACGTTCGGCGAAGGAGCACGCGACGGTGACAATGCGCTTGCCCTGGAATTCCGGACGTGCCGCCAGCTTCAATGCGGCAGCGACATTGCCGCCTGTGGAGATGCCGCCGGGAATACCTTCCAGCTTGGCGAGGAGCCGCGCTGTGTCGAAAGCTTCCTGGTTCGATACGGTGATGACCTCATCGATGACCTCACGGTCGAGATTGCCCGGGATGAAGCCGGCGCCAATTCCCTGGATCTTGTGCGGGCCAGGCTGACCGCCGGAGATCACCGGGGAATCCGTCGGCTCGACGGCGATGACCTTGAGGTTCGGCAGGCGAGGCTTCAGCACGGAGCCGACGCCCGTGATCGTTCCGCCCGTGCCGACACCGGCGACAAAGGCGTCGAGCTGGCCCTGCGTATCGTTCCAGATCTCCTCGGCTGTCGTCTTGCGATGGATCTCGGGATTCGCCGGGTTCGAGAATTGCTGCGGCATGATCGAG
Organism: Methylobacterium sp. CM6241; assembly: GCF_054817845.1. Lineage (NCBI taxonomy): Bacteria > Pseudomonadati > Pseudomonadota > Alphaproteobacteria > Hyphomicrobiales > Methylobacteriaceae > Methylobacterium > Methylobacterium sp. CM6241. The sequence continues at coordinate 188,520 of NZ_CM139246.1, read as the reverse complement.
CCAGGGATCTCGTTGAGAAGCTCCTCGGCCTTGCTGATCGCTCCCTTCATGCCCTGCGGACCGGGCGTGAGGGCCAGTTCCGCGCCGAGGAAGGCCAGCATCTTGCGGCGCTCCAGGGACATGGTCTCGGGCATGACGAGAATCAGGCGGTAGCCGCGCGCCGCCGCCACGAAGGCCAGGGCGATTCCGGTATTTCCAGAGGTAGGCTCCACCAGCGTGCCGCCGGGCTTCAGCTGGCCGGAGGCTTCGAGGGCGTCGATCATGTTGACGCCGATACGATCCTTAACGCTCGCGATCGGGTTGAAGAACTCGAGCTTCAGCAGGATTTCGGCATCGACGCCGCGCTCCTTGGTGATCCGGTTGAGCCGGACGAGGGGCGTGTTGCCGATCGTCTCCGTGATCGAGCCGTAGATATGGCCGTGGCCGGGTTTGCGGGACTGCGAGGGGCTAGTGTCGGCCATGACGAAATCTCCTGAGCGGCGTTTATGCGTTGTGCAGGCGTCGATCGACCTTGCACACGGTGCGCGCCGGGATATCGCGTCGTCCTAGGCGAAGCAATCGCTCATAGACTTAACGCAAAGACAAATCTTCTCTGTCGTCAAGTGCGAGTGTTGCCAGTAGACATTTTCATTTGCTTGATGCGTTGTCTGTGGGACATTGTTCTCCGGCGCCGCCTTCTATCCCGTCCCGTGAAGTATCTGCTCGGTCGCGCCCCAGCCATGGCGGCGAAGAGGCGGCGTCTACGTAAACAGGATCATCGCGGAGAGCACGAGAAAAGTCGCACAAAGCGGTGCCGACAATGCGATCCGGAATGCGGCCGGATGCAGGCTCGGCGAGCAAGTGTAGATCATCTCTTCGGAGACGCCATGCCGGACGATACTGCCGGTCGCCCATTCAAGCCGCTTCACCATTTCGCGTCCCCTGCGCTCAGCCGTGATGGGCAGAAAGCGACAGGGGCATTCAACGAGGGGTAAAGCTGAAGCCGCGACCTTGGATCGTCGTCAATGCGATCTTAAAGAGAGGCTGACAATTGCGAAGGAGTCGGCACTGGCCCCGGCCCGGCCCGGCCCGGCCCGGCCCGGCCCGGCCCGGTCTCGTTCTCTGCGACGCCTCTACCAGACCCGAAGACTTCGGAGGTTTAGCCGAGATGCTAAACGACCCGCGCGCCCGGGCCCGTACCTGTCTGCATGCCGATTCCCGAGAGCATGGGATGCGCTTCGTCCGGGCGATCCAGTTGCACCGCCGTGGTCGCAGGGCTCATGGCTCGGCTGTGCGGGGCAGCCCGCATCAGCAGTAGTCGCTGAAGCAAGTCGCAGACTGTCACGACACTGCCAGCCCCGGGGAAATCTCTCATGGTCCGCTCTACGGCTCGTGAGACGAGCCGTAAAAAGTGAGTGTCTTGCCGGCCCGCGTTTTCACGAGGGGCGGTATGGTCGGCGATTGCCGGTCAAGCGCAGAGATTTAGAGCGCGCGGTCGAACTTCAGTTCGCCCTTCTGGCTCTTGATCACCAGCTGCGAGCCTACGAGGTCCCATTGGGCAGCGGTTCGCAGGGCGATGAAGAAATCCTGCTCGCTCGCTCCGGTACCCTTGTCGCAAGGCTTCTTCGTCAAGGCGAGGGGGCCGACCGCAAGATGCTGCTCGCGCAGGGGGAAGGCCGTGGCGGCGAAGGTGTTGCACCCGCCATAGCCGCGTGCGCGATACTGCTTGTCGATGATGAAGCTCGGCCGGTCGGTGCCGTTGAACGGCTTGCCGTTCAGGCTCACGGCAGTCCAAGTCGCGTCGAGGGGAAACATCTTTTCCTGAGCCTTGGCGGCCGGAACATACTGTTTCTTCTCTGGCTTCTCGCGATTGTCCTTGCCGAAACCCGTGACGTTGGATCCCTGCGCCATTGCCTCCGTCATCGGCATCCCTGCCGTCGCGGCAAAAGCCATCACGGCGAACAGCATCGCTCTCATCGTCAGGCCCTCCTTCGTCATCATCAATCGAACTCGCGTCGTCGCGCGCCTCACCCCGGTTTCGAGGCGTGATCATTTGGACCGTGCGCCACACACCAGGGTCGGCGTCGGCCGATGCGTCGCGTGGACAGGGTGCAACCGCCCATCGGATAAGATTCCAGCACAAATATGGTCAAGACTGCGGGCGGCGAGATTTCATGATCATCCCCTCCTAAACGACGTTCCATGCTTGCTGTACGTGAACTATCCCGATGCCAGCCTCGTTAAGCCAGCTTAGAGGCTGCGGCAGGTGGAGCGCCGCCGAGGAAGGGGAGAGTTTCCGTGTCGGGACTGGACGAGAGCGGGCGTGGTGGATCAGGGCTGAATACGATGAGCCCTGCGCAATCGCGGGCCGCCCGCGGAATGCTGGGCTGGTCGGAAGCGGATCTCGCTGGCAGGGTCGGACTCGCAGAGCAGGATGTGAAGGATTTCGAGAGCGGAGCCAACGATCCTGCCTCGGGGCAGATCGAGGCGCTGAGAAGTGCTCTGATGAGCGCCGGCATCGTCTTTCACGAGGGGCGCGAGAACGGTGTGAGCCTACGCGCTAAGGGCGGAGACGAAGGTACGCGGCTCTCCTCGCTGACCACCGAAAACGATCACTGAAGTCCACAAAGGAAACCTTCGGGGCTCCGGGAATCGGTACTGAGTGAATGCGTTACGCGCCGCCTCGTCCCATGGCGAGAGCTTTCAAATCGAACGCGGGATCGGCGGCCTCGTCTGGCGTTGGTGAAAGGCCGCGCGCGATGATCCGACGGGCGGCCATGTGCTCGGTCGCCGAATCCACCGTCTCGATTCCTGTCAGGTATGCATCGCGATAGCGGAACACCGCGAAGCCTCCGGCGGTCGGGCGCCGTACCGAAACATCGCCTGGCAATGGCAACCCCACCATTTGCAGTTTGTGTCCGCCCTGATCGCTCCAGAACCACGGGACGGCATCGTAGGGCGCCGGGCGTCCGGCGATGCGGGCGGCGACACAACGTGCCTGGTCGATCGCGTTTTGGACGGATTCTACGCGCGCCACGCCATGCGCGGCGAAACGTGTTGGAAACCTGGCGCAATCGCCGATAGCCGAGATCGACGGATCGTCGGTGACGAGGACAGGATCGACGACGATGCCGTCTTCTACACGGAGCCCCGCCTCGGCTGCGAGCTCCTGGTTCGGAAGCACACCGATGCCGATCAGGACCAGATCCGCCGGGCACGCGGTGCCGTCGGACAGGCGGAGGGCCTCAACCCGACCGGTGCGGCCCTCGATGGCCTGGACGCCGCTGCCAAACAAGAAGCGGATACCGGCTTTCTCGTGAGTCTCTCGGAAGAAAGCGGCGATGGGTTCGGACACGGCCCGCGCCATGGGTCGGTCGGCGGCTTCGATGACAGTGACGCAAAGACCACGGGCGGCGCAGATACTGGCGAATTCGAGCCCGATGAACCCCGCACCGACGATGGCAATGTTGCGCGCCTCGCCGATGGCCTCCTGGATTCGATCTGCATCCGTGATCGAGCGCAACTGGTAGACGCCCGTAAGTTCGGCTCCCGATACGGGAAGAGGCCGGTTCCGCGAACCTGTGGCGAGGACGAGATGATCGTAGGCAATCTCGCGTCCGTCGCCGAGGCGGATTCGGCGCCCGCCACGGTCGATCGAGACGGCCATGGACGAGGTTTCGCAGCTGATGCGGTGCTCCACATAGAACTCGCGTGCACGCAGGAATAGGCCGGCGGCGTCCACCTTGCCAGCCAGATAGGCTTTCGAGAGCGGCGGTCGCTGATAGGGAAGGATCGGCTCGTCGCCAATCATCGTCACCGGTCCGTCGAAGCCCGACTCCCGAAGGGAGGCTGCCGCCTGCAAGCCGGCCTGACCGGCACCGATGATGACGATCCCGCTCTCGTTCACGCCTCGAACTCCGCGGTCACCGGGCTGACGGCTGGCGACAGCGCCAGACGCGGCAGTTTCCGTCCGCCTTCCTTCACCGTGAAATCCCAGAATGCCGCCGCCGCCGGACCTAGCACCTTGTCGGCGCGGCGGACCACGTACCAGTCGCGACGGATCGGCAGTCCCTGCACGTCGAGCAGGATCATGCGACCGCTTTCAACCTCGGCCGCTACCGTGTGGGCGGAGATGAGTGCGATACCGAGTCCGGCCATCACCGCCTGCTTGATCGTCTCGTTCGATCCCGAATCGATTCCGAGCTTCGCGCGCTGAATCATAATGCCCGACATGAACTCCTCGAACACCGTGCGGGTGCCGGACCCTTCCTCGCGAACCAGGAAGGATTCCTCGGCCAGATCCGCCCGCGTAAGATTGGTGCGCGTGCTGAAGCGATGGTTTGGCGCGGCGATGATGACGAGCGGATGTGCGCCGAACATCTCGGCCTCGATAGCGAAATCGCGGGGCGGCCGGCCCATGATCGCGAAGTCGATCTCGTAGTTGCGCAGGGCCTCGACCATGGCGCCGCGATTGCCGACAACGAGGTTGATCTCCACCGCTGGAAAGCGCGCGACGAAGCCCGCGATGATCTGAGGCGTAAAGTACTTGGCCGTCGAGACCACTCCCATGGCGACCCGGCCGCCGCTCCCGCCCTTGAGTGTCTGGAGCTTGTCGGCGCAGGTCTCGAGCACGGTGTTGATGCTGTCGATTGCCCAGAGCATTTCGCGCCCGGCATCGGTGGGTTTCAGGCCCGTCGGCGTGCGGTCGAACAGGAGCAGCCCCGCCTCCTCCTCGAGCTGGCGGATGCGTGCGTAAAGCGCCGCCGAGGTGACGTTGAGTTCCTGGGCCGCGCGGGTCATCGTTCCGAGGCGGGCGACCGCTGCGACGGCCTGGAGTTGCTTGAGCGAGAGGTTGCGCATTCGCCGTTTTTAGTTTTTTTGGAACTGCCCGCAAGTTTTTTCATAATTCCTTCTTTGCACGGGGATTGCCCGTCTGGCGCTCTGGTTGATGGCAGCGCTATCGTGCAAAGGGCGCTATCAGGCCGTGGAAGCTTGATGCTGGGTTAGGCGCTGAATGGCCGGGTTCTCCCGGCAGGTCGATGAAGAGGACGTGAGCCGATGTCGTTGGGGTCTCTGGAGATCGGGTCTCGTCTCGATGCATGCCTCGCTCAGGCCGTTGCGGCCAATCCGGCCCTGACCGATGTGGCGGCCGTGATCGCGGCCTGCGCCGAAGCGGCCGTGGATGTGAGCGAGGTCATCGGTCGCGGCGCCCTGGGCGGTGGCGATCTCGCTGCGCAAGGCGAGCAGAATAGCGACGGCGACGTTCAGAAGGCCCTCGACGTCCTCGCCCACGAGCGTTTCACCGAGGCTCTGCGCGGTGCGCCGGTGGCGGAGGTTGCCTCGGAGGAGGCGGAGGGGATCATGCTCCTGAACGCGGGCGCCCCCCTTGCCGTCGCGATCGATCCCTTGGACGGCTCTTCCAACATCGGCGTCAACATGGCGGTTGGGTCGATCTTCGGCATCCGTCCGGTCGCCGCCACCCCGGATAATCCGGCCAGTTCCTTCACGACACCCGGCACGGCACAGCTCGCCGCCGGCTTCGTCACCTACGGCCCGGCGACGTCCCTTGTCGTTACCCTGGGCTTCGGCACGCAAATCTACACCCTCGATCGGGCCGAGCGCGTATTCCGCCTTACCAGCCCGCGGATCGAAGTCGTGGCGACAGCCAAGGAATACGCAATCAACGCCTCGAATGCCCGTCATTGGGACACGCCGGTCAAGGCCTATATCCAGGATTGTCTGGCCGGCGCTGACGGCCCCCTCGACAAGAACTTCAACATGCGCTGGCTCGGCTCGCTGGTAGCGGACGCCCAGAGGGTTCTCATCCGCGGCGGAGTGTTCCTGTATCCAGGCGACAACCGGAAGGGCTATGCCCAGGGTCGTCTGCGCCTCCTCTATGAGGCAGCTCCCATCGCGATGCTGATGGAACAGGCCGGAGCCTCCGCCACGGACGGTGCCAACCGCATCCTCGACATCAGCGCCACCGGCATTCACGAGCGCGTGCCCTTGGTCTTCGGATCGACCGAGGAAGTCGCCTGCGTCGCGAAGTACTACGGCGGCCGCAATCCCGCTGCCGGCCGTTCACCCCTGTTCGGCCAGCGCGGCCTGATGCGCGGCTGACAGGGCAGAGACTGGAACCGGTCGGGCATCGTTCATGTCGGCGCGTCACCCCATCATCTCGGTGACCGGCTCGTCCGGGGCCGGCACGACATCCGTACGCAACACGTTCGAGCAGATCTTCCGCCGCGAGGATGTCAGTGCCGTCTATATCGAGGGCGACGCTTTCCACGCCCTCGATCGCAATGCCATGCGCAAGGCGATGGCGGAGGAGCCGACGCTCAGCCATTTCGCGCCACGCGCCAATCTTCTCCCCGAGCTGGAGGAGGTGTTCCGCACCTATGGCGAATCAGGCATCGGGCGGACGCGTCATTACGTCCACGACGCCGCCGACGCTCAGGCGTATGGTGCGGAGCCCGGCACGTTTACCCCCTGGGAGGATTTCCAGCCGGGTTCAGATCTGCTGTTTTACGAGGGACTCCACGGTTGCGTGGTCGACGACAATGTTGACATGGCCCGCTACGCCGATCTCAAAATCGGTGTAGTGCCGGTGATCAACCTCGAATGGATTCAGAAGCTGCACCGGGACCGCTCGTTCCGCGGTTATTCCACCGAGGCGGTCACCGACGTCATCCTGCGGCGCATGCCCGATTACGTGCAGACGATCTGCCCGCAATTCACTTGGACGGACATCAACTTCCAGCGCGTGCCCACGGTCGACACGTCGAACCCGTTCATCGCCCGCTGGATCCCCACCGCCGACGAATCGATGGTGGTCATCCGCTTCAAGGACCCGAAGGGCATCGATTTCTCCTACCTGATATCGATGATCCAGGGCTCCTTCATGAGCCGCGCCAATTCCATTGTGATCCCGGGCGGAAAGCTCGATATCGCCATGCAACTCATCCTCACGCCGATCATCATGCAATTGGTGGAGCGCAAGCGCCGGCTTGCCTGAGACCGCCGAACGTCCGGGCTCATGCTCTTGCCGGACCGACAGAGTGAACGAGATAGTCCGAATGACGACCCGCATGACCGGCCCCATCATCTCCCCGTCAATCCTCTCGGCTGACTTCGCCGCCCTTGGCAAGGAGGTTCGCGCGGTGTCCGAGGCGGGGGCGGACTGGATTCATCTCGACGTGATGGACGGGCATTTCGTGCCCAACATCACCTTCGGGCCCGATGTGGTGAAAGCGCTCCGGCCCCACAGCGACAAGGTGTTCGACGTTCATCTGATGATCGCGCCGGCCGACCCGTATCTCGCGGCGTTCGCCGAGGCGGGAGCGGATGCGATTTCGGTCCATGTGGAGGCCGGCCCGCACATTCACCGCTCGCTCCAGACTATTCTGAACCTCGGAAAGCGCGCCGGAATCGCGCTGAATCCGGGCACCCCTGCGAGCGCCATCGAACCCTTGATCGACATGGTTGACCTCGTCCTGGTGATGACGGTGAATCCAGGGTTCGGAGGGCAGAGTTTCATCCCTTCGACGCTCGAGACCATCGCCCGGATCAAGGCGATGAGCGCCGGACGCGACATCGATATCGAGGTGGATGGCGGCATCACGCCCGAGAATGTGGGCCTCGCCGCTGCCGCCGGAGCCAACGCGTTCGTGGCCGGCAGTGCCGTATTCAAGGGCGGGCCCGCCGGCTATGCCGGGCGCATCGCCGCCATCCGGGCGGGCGCCAGCGGCACCGTCGCATGCTGAAGGCGCTGATCTTCGACGTCGACGGGACACTCGCCGAGACCGAGGACCTGCACCGACAGGCATTCAACCGAGCCTTCGCCGAACTGGGGCTCGACTGGAACTGGTCGCCGGAGGCCTATGCCGACCTTCTCACCGTCATGGGCGGGAAGGAGAGGCTCGCGCATTACGTGCGGACCGAGCATGGCGAGCCGGATGCGCAGCGTCGCGTCCAGATGAGCGAGATCCACGACCGCAAGACCAGGATCTATGGCGATCTCGTCACGCAGGGGGCGCTCGCCCTGCGCCCTGGCATTGCGCGCCTGGTCGAGGAGGCGAAACGCGCGGGCCTACGTCTCGCGGTGGCCAGCACCACGAGCAGGCCCAATATCGATACCTTGATTGCCGTGAATTTCCCCGAGGGCAATCCGTTCGACGCCATCGCCTGCGGCGACGAGGCCGAGCGCAAGAAACCCCATCCAGACGTGTTCGTGCTCGCCCTGAAGCGCCTCGGAGTCGAGCCGGGCGAGGCCATTGCCTTCGAGGATTCCGCCCCTGGCATCCGCTCTGCCCTGGATGCCGGCCTGCCGGTCATCGCCACGCGCAGCCTCTATACCGGTGGTCACAGCCTGGAGGGCGCGTTCTCGGCCGTCTCCGATCTCGGCGAGAGGGAGGCGCCGCATAGCCATCTCGCCGGATCGGCATGGCCCGGCGACGTCGTCACTCTCGCGGCGTTGAAGGACTGGCACGCCCGGCACGCGGGGTGACCCCTTTCGCGGGCCGCGGAAACAAAGTCGAGCCCGCAACGATGCCGAGGCAGGCGGTAAAGGCGAGGCGCCAGCAGGGCCGCACCGCGCCGCCGTTTCCTTCGTCTGCCATCGCTTCTGTCCCCGTTGCGAGGAGAGAAACTCCCCTGCCGCATCAACGCCGGGGCCCTCACCGCGTTGCCTCGATGAGCGGACCCGGCCTATAACCCGGCCCAACCCCGCTGCGGTGACGCGCGCGCGCACTTCCGCTCCACCTCTGACACGACCCAAGGTCACGCTATGGCCGGCCATTCCCAGTTCAAGAACATCATGCACCGTAAGGGCCGCGTCGATGCGGTCCGTTCCAAGATCTTCGGCAAGCTCGCCCGCGAGATCACGGTTGCGGCCAAGCTCGGCATGCCCGACCCGGCGATGAATGCGCGCCTGCGCGCCGCCATCATCGCGGCACGGGCCGAGAACGTGCCCAAGGACAATATCGAGCGCGCGATCAAGAAGGCCTCGGGCGCCGACGCCGAAAGCTACGACGAGATCCGCTACGAGGGCTACGGCCCGGGGGGCGCTGCCCTCATCGTCGAGGCGCAGACCGACAACCGCAACCGTACCGCCTCCGACGTGCGCTCGGCCTTCACAAAGTCCGGCGGCAGCTTGGCCGAGACCGGCGCCGTCTCCTTCATGTTCGACCATGTCGGCGTGGTGGAGTTCGACGCCAAGGTGGCGGATGCCGACACGATGCTCGAGGCTGCCATCGAGGCGGGCGCCGACGACGTGCGCTCCTCCGAGGACGGCCACGAGATCACCTGCGCCCAGGATTCCTACGGCGAGGTCTCCAAGGCCCTGGAGGCCCGCTTCGGCGAGCCGCGCCGCACGGCCCTGATCTGGAAGGCCCAGAACACCATCGAGGTCGACGACGAGACCGGCGAGAAGCTGATCCGCCTCGTCGAAGTCATCGAAGACCAGGACGACGTCCAGAACGTCTACGTCAATTTCGCTCTCTCCGACGCTCTGGTCGCCAAGCTCGAAGGGTGAGCGGCCCGGAGCCACAAGCGATCATTCCAGATCCGATAGTCCCCTTCGTGATGGCGGATCCGGGATTCGGTCCGGTGCCGCGCGTGCTCGGCTGATCCGGCATCCGCTTCGTTCGAGCGGAGCCAGGATCAGGCTGCTTTTACGGTGTCGAGGAAGCGGTTGACCAACGCCAGCGCGTCAGCGTTCCGAGTCCCGCCAGAACGGTTGCCGCCAGGATCGGCCCTGTCGGAACGTTCCCGCTGAACTGAGCTCCGTGCCCGGCGATCGGCAGGATTAGCCAGAGCCAGATGCTCAGGAATCAGTCGGAGCTCCGCCGGCAAGTTTCGATATCCGCCATCGGAATTCTGATCTTTCGGATACGCCGGACTCGTGGCACCGGAGCTTATGTGCGCGTCGCCGGTATCCGCGACGAGCTACGCGCTGGAGACGTAGAGACGGGCGACGAGATCCGGTGGGACGGCGGTGACCACGACGCTGTGGCGCCGTCCCCCCATGGATAGGATCGTTTCCCGCCAGCTCAGGCGACGAGGGCGACAATGTCTTGCCCATGCCATCGCCCATGCCATCGCCCATGCCTTGGCACAAGACTTCGTTCACGATATGTCCTTAACGCTCAGATCGGCGCGGCGCTCGCGCCCGGACCTGTCCAACCCATGATTTTGTCACCTCTGGTTTTGAGCGCATGACCGGCTCCGTCCGCATCCTCGGCATCGATCCCGGCCTGCGCCGGACCGGCTGGGGTCTCATCTCCGTCGTCGGGACGAAGCTGACCTATGTCGATTGCGGCGTGGTGACGTCGGATGGGGACCTACCTCTCGCCCTGCGCCTGCGGGAATTGCACGAGGGCATCACCCGCGTCGTGTCGGGTTTCTCGCCCGACGAGGTCGCCGTGGAGGAGACCTTCGTCAACAAGGACGCGCAGGCGACGCTGAAGCTCGGCCATGCCCGCGCTATCGCCCTGCTGGTGCCGGCTCTGGCGGGTCTGCCGGTCTCCGAATACGCCGCCAACCTGGTGAAGAAGACCGTCTGCGGCTCGGGCCATGCCGAGAAGGTGCAGATCCAGGCGATGGTGAAGTTTCTGATGCCCAAGGCCGAGTTCAAGACGGCGGATGCCGCCGATGCCCTCGCCATCGCCGTCACCCATGCCAATCATCGCGGTGCGCATGCGCTGAAGAAGCTCCACGCTCCCGTCGCCGGGGTGAGCGGGCTTGCCGCCGCACGGATCGCGGCGGCTCTGGCGAAGAGGTGAGCATGTCCTCTCCCGGCGCTGGGCGCGGGGAGAGGGGGCTTTACGTCCTGGGCGGGTTTACTGGGCCTTGAACTCGCCCTCCAGGCGCAGGCTCACCTCGTCGCTCACTGCCGGCACGAAGGCCGAGACACCGAAATCCGAACGCTTGATCACGGCCCAGCCATCGAAGCCCACGGTGTAGCGCTTGTCGACGGGGTTGGTGCCGGCTTGGTTGAACGTGGCGTCGAAGGAGACGGGTTTCGTCACACCTTTCAGGGTAAGGGTGCCGGTGATCCGCGCCGTGGTCGGGCTGGTGGGCTCCACCAGGGTCGCCGTGTAGGTGGCGGTGGGGAACTTGGCCGTGTCGAAGAACTCGGGGGCCTGGAGATGCTTGTTCAAGGCATCGTTAAGGCCGTTGATGCTGGCCATGCCGATGGTGACGCTGAGCTGGCTCTTTGCCGGCTCCTTCGGATCGAGAACGGCCTTGGCCGCCACATCGGTGATCTGCCCATAATAGGTCGAGTAGCCGAGATGAATCACCGACCAGGTGATCTTGCCGTGTGCCGGATCGAGCACGTAGGTGCCGGGCTTGACCTGGGTCGGGTCGCGCGACGGACCGGCATCAGGTGGCGTCTCCTGCGCATAGGCGCAGGGCGAGGCCAGAAGCAGGAGGGCGAGGAGGCGCGTGCGCATCATGCGGTCACTTTCTCTATGGCTGGTCGGACAGGAGGGCCGGTCCCTGATAAGACCCTGTCTCTGATGACGAGATGATGCATGATCGGCAAGCTGAAGGGTGTGGTGGATTCCTACGGAGAGGATTTCGTGATCCTCGACGTGCAGGGGGTCGGCTACGTGGTGCATTGTTCCGCCCGGACCTTGCAGCGGATGCCGGGCGCGGGCGAGGCCGCTTCCCTCGCCATCGAGACCCATGTCCGCGAGGACATGATCCGGCTCTATGGTTTCCGCTCCGATGCCGAGCGCGAATGGTTCCGCCTGCTTCAGACCGTGCAGGGGGTCGGCTCAAAGGTGGCGCTAGGCTTGCTCTCCGTGCTGGAGCCGGAGGCTCTCGCCACCGCCATCGCCATGGGTGACAAGACCGCCATCGCCCGCGCGCCCGGGGTCGGGCCGCGCCTCGCAGCCCGCCTCACCGCCGAATTGAAGGACAAGGCCCCCGCCTTCGCGCCGATCGACCCCGCCGTCCTGGCCCTCTCCGGAGCGGTGGAGGATCGAACCGCGCCTCAGCCCGCCGCCGATGCCATCTCGGCCCTGGTCAATCTCGGTTACGCCCCGGTCCAGGCCTCCGCCGCCATCGCCGCCGCGATGAAGGGAGCCGGTGAGGGCGCCGAAGCCAAGACCCTTATCCGCCTTGGCCTGCGCGAACTCGCCCGGTGAATCGGATGGTCCAAGGTGCAAATCCGCGTCCGGCTCGACGCCTGTTTTAACGGTTTATGCTACATAGTTGCCCATCGTCCCACGGGAGAACCAGCTTTCGTCCTTCCGGTAAACTGTCTAATCCGCTATCGACCGGAGCCCCGACTGGGCGGACCGCGCTCCGGGATTGAATATGACGGGCTTCTGGACATTCCTGGCGACCGCGCTGGTCTCCTGCGCGGCAGTGGCACCGGCGCTGGCAGCCGATCCGGCCGGCGCGCAGCCACCCGTTCCGGATGCGCCTTCGACGTTCTTTCTCTTTACCGATACCCAGGTGAGCTATCACTACCAGTTCCCCGCCGCCGAGCCGGGTATACGGGTGCGGGACGCCGACGGGTCGTTCCGCTCGCGCGGTATCCCCAAACAGATCTTCAATGTCGCGCATGCCAATGCCTGGGCCTACGGCACCAATCTGTTCTCGCTCGACATCCTGAAATCCGGAACGCAGGAGCGAGCCGGTACTACCAACGCGCCTGGCGGGTTCCTGCTTCGCGATGAAGGTGCGACGGAAGTCTACGGCCTCTACCGCGGCACACTCAGCCTCAACGCGCTCACCGGGACCAAGGCGTTCGTGGTGCCCGGCCTCGTCAAGGATATCTCCCTGTCCTACGGGTTCGACGCCAACACGAAGGATACCGCCTTCGGCCCCCGCAAGCGCAATGTCGTCGGCGGTCTTAACTTTTCCTTCGACGTGCCGGCCGGTTTTCTCAACGCCTCGGTCCATGCCTACAAGGAGTGGAACCGCAACGGCTTCAATCCCTATCCGAACCGGGACATCAGCTACGATACCGTCCCCGAGATCGAGATCGCCTATAGTTTCCCGCTGGCCTTCACCGGCCTGCCGCTCAGCGTCACCGGCATCAACAACATTGTCCTGCCCAAGGGGCGCGGTGTCCGTAATCCAGCGATCTTCGCCTTCAATCGAGAGACGGGGCTCGAATTCGTCTCCCGCACCAATCTGGTGCTCGACCTCGGCAAGCTCGTCTACGACCAGCCCAACCGCGTCGATGTGTTCATCGGCTTCCAGTACTGGCTGAACAAGTTCGGCAATCTCGAAACGGCGACCCTGAAGGGTACGGAAGAGAAGAGCTTCCTCGCCGGCGTCGCGTTCCACGTCTTCTGAGCGGGTTCGTCCCCGCCAGGATATCGCTGCCGCGAGGACGGTCGCGGTACCGATGGCCACGGCTGTGTGACCTGCCCGACTTCGACCCGAGAGACTGCGCCCCAGAGACGGTGTTGCACGCCCACGGGGCTGGCTCCTGTCGTCGCAGGCAGGTCCGCGCGCCTTGCGCAAAAATCCCATGCCAGTTAAGTTATTGAGAATGCAGTAGATTTTAAGAGTTCTAAAGAGGCGCTCAAGTCGATGCACGAAACGGGGAATCTGCCTCGCGCACGATTCTTTCGTGGTCGATCGAAGCCTCTCATCCCGTCCAGCGAGCTGTCATGATCGTCTGTTCCTGTAACGTGTTGTCCGACGGCGCCGTCCGCGCCTGCCTCAAGGATGGGCCTGATTGTCCGCGCACGCCGGCACAGGTCCAGGCCTGTCTCGGTTGCAGCCCGAAATGCGGTCGCTGCGCCCGGACGATCCGCTCAATCATGCAGGCGGCCCTGCAGGGTGCTCTGCAAGACGCCGTGGCGGAAGCCGGCCATGCGTGCGGAACGGGTTGCGCCAGCGCTTGTAGTTTGGTTCAATTCCAAACTGCGGAGGAGGGGATCGCCGCCTGAGGGCCTGTGCGAGGCTCCACGCTCCCCTTCATGCTTGAGAAGCTGAACGGGAGTGAGTGTTATGAAGGGTGATGTGAAGGTCGTCGAGTACCTCAATCGAGGTCTCCGCAGCGAGCTGACGGCCGTGAGCCAGTACTGGCTCCATTTCCGGATGCTGAACGACTGGGGCTACATCGACCTCGCCAAGTTCTGGCGCAAGGAATCGATCGAAGAGATGAACCATGCCGACCGGTTCATCGACCGGATCCTGTTCCTCGATGGGTTTCCGAACCTGCAGGAGCTTGATCCGCTGCGGATCGGCCAAAATATCGAAGAGATCATTGCTTCTGATCTCGCGGCCGAGACCGAGGCCCGCGCGCTTTATCTCGAAGCCGCGCAGTATTGCGATTCGATCAACGACCGCGTGTCGAAGATCCTGTTCGAGGAGCTGGCCGCCGACGAGGAGGGTCATATCGATTTCCTCGAGACCCAGCAGACCCTGATCGCTCAGATCGGCCTGCCGCTCTACGCCCAGAAGCATATCGGCGGCCTCGAGGCGATCGCTCCCGAAAAGGACTGACATCACACCAACACCCCGGAATGCAGGCGGCATTCCGAGGGCTTTCGTGGGACGATGAAGGAAAGGCCCGGCCCGGAATGGGGCGGGCCTTTTTTGCATTCAGGACATCTGCTGCGTCTGGGCGCCACTATCCGGGCGTGCCGGACCAAGAACCGGCTCTTCGCCCATGGGGGCGTTCTTGACCACGTTGAACGTGCCCTTTCCGTCGAGAGACGGGCCGCTGGTCCAGCGTCCTTCGGGGAGAGGCGAATCGTCGGCGGTGGAGACGAAGAAGCTGTAGCTGTGCTTCTGGCTCTCCTCGCTCTGCGGGAAGCTGTTGGGGATCGGAAGGTTCGCTTCCATGCCGCCCATATCCTCGATGACGGCGAGCCATTGCTGCTGGTGCATCGTGTCGCGCGCGATGAGGAAGCTCCACATGTCGCGCATGCCCGGATCGTTCGTCGCGGTCATGAGGCGCACGGCGAGGGTTCGTCCCGTCGTCTCGGCGGCGACATTGCAATACATGTCCGCCGCGAGGTTTCCGCTCGCGTAGATGTGGGACATGTCGAAGGGAACGCCGTCGCAATTGGCCGGGAAGGCAGCCATGCCGGTGGAGAGGATGTGGCGGTGGAGCATGCCTTCCACCACATGGCGCGGATTCTCGCCATTCATCACGGCGCCGACCACGGCATCCTTCACGCCCGCTTCCTGCAGCTTGGTCGGAGCTGTCTCCAAGTTGAGGGCGACGGCGGTGGCAAGCATCTCGATATGCCCGATCTCCTCCGTCGCGGTGTTGAGGAGCATGTCGCGATACTTGGTCGTCGGGCCGCGCGCACCCCAGCCTTGGAAGAAGTACTGCATACAGACGCGGATCTCACCCTCGATCCCGCCGATGGCCTGCTGCAACATCCGTGCATAGACTGGATCCGGAGACTCGACCCGAACGGGATATTGCAGACGCTTGTCGAGATAGAACATGCTGGTCGGCCCTTTCGAGTGAGATGATGCGGCCATCGGCGGATTGGCCGCCGACGGATCGCCAATTTAAGAAGTTAGTCCTATAAGCGGCCGTAAAGTCGTTCGGCCGGCCCTGGCCCAGAGGTGAATCCGCCAGCCGCGATGCTGCCCGGAGCGCCAACGGTCTCCGGTCATCAAGTCGCGAGCAGATGTGTCGGAGATATCGCCGGTAAGGCCACGATCTCCAGAACTGCCATGGTTGTTGTAGACAAGACCATGTTGTCTTGCCGCAATCGCCCATCGTCCTGGCTTGATAAATCTCTCTGAAGCGTAGAGTTCCAGAAAATTGTCGTTGTGTCAGGCATAAGACATAGCAAAAATCGGCGTTAACCTGGATCATGCGCTGTGTTTACATAAGATAGTCGCTACCCCGGTTCGGGCTCGTCATAGGCGTTGCTGATCCGTGACGCTTGGAGCGAGGTCGTGCTGGACCGAGGCCACTCTGCTTTGTTCTTGCGGGAAGAAGGCGAGAGGGTGCCGATCCGTCACGCATTCAGGTGCGCAGGGTCACCGTGAGACCCTCGTGCCACGCATCCGCCTTCGTGGCGCCGGGCGCCTGTCGCCGGCCGGCGAAGTAGCGCGCGCGGCGGCGTTGTGCGACATCGGGCGAAACGCCCATCCACCGGAGCAGGCCCTGTGCCGGGCCCCGACCGAGAGCCCGTGTGAGCAAGCTCCCCAGATCGCCGAAATCGCCCACCCTTCATCCGCTGCCGGAATCGCTCCTGACGCCGGAGCGGCGGCCGGACGATGTGGAGCAGTCGATCCGTCCGCTGAGCCTTCCCGAATTCATCGGGCAGCGCGCGGCGCGGGCAAACATGCAGATTTTCATCGAATCCGCGAAGAAGACGGGTTCCGCCCTCGATCACGTCCTGTTCGTGGGGCCGCCGGGCCTGGGCAAGACCACCCTGGCGCAGATCGTCGCCCGCGAACTCGGGGTGAATTTTCGCTCCACCTCCGGCCCGGTCATCGCCAAAGCGGGAGACCTCGCGGCGCAGCTCACCAATCTCGAGGAACGCGACGTCCTCTTCATCGACGAGATCCACCGCCTCAATCCGGCGGTGGAGGAAATCCTCTATCCGGCGATGGAGGATTACCAGCTCGACCTCATCATCGGAGAGGGGCCGGCCGCCCGCTCGGTGAAGATCGAACTCCCGAAATTCACGCTGGTGGGCGCCACCACCCGGGCCGGCCTGCTCACCACGCCGCTTCGCGACCGGTTCGGCATCCCGATCCGCCTCGAATTCTACGATGTCGACGAACTCGAGCTCATCGTCTCGCGCGGCGCGCGGGTGCTCGGCATCGGCATGTCGGCGGAGGGCGCGAACGAGATCGCCAAACGGGCGCGGGGCACGCCGCGCATCGCTGGGCGCCTCCTGCGCCGGGTGCGCGACTTCGCCATCGTGGCCGACGCTCCCACCGTCACGCGGGCCATCGCCGACCGGGCGCTCCAGCTTCTCGACGTGGACCCGGCCGGCCTCGACGTGATGGACCGCAAATACCTGACCATGATCGCCACCTCCTTCGGCGGCGGCCCGGTGGGGATCGAGACCATCGCGGCGGCGCTTTCCGAGCCGCGCGACGCCATCGAAGACATCATCGAACCCTTCCTCATCCAGAAGGGCTTCGTCCAGCGCACGCCGCGTGGGCGCATGCTGACCCCGCACGCCTACAAGCATATGGGTTTTGCCGTGCCCCGGCGCGATCCGGCCTCGCAGTTCGGGCTGTTCGGGTCGGAGGATCCGGAGGGCTGAGGCAGCCGATGGCGTCTGCGTTCTGCTCCCTGCAAAGACAGTGCGATGACGGATGGGCAGCGTGTTTGAAGTGAGACGATGTGTGCACATCCCCTCTCCCCGTGGGCGGGAAGAGGGGGGATAACGTCGGTCCAAACAGCAAGTCCTCCGCGATAGAACCGGCCGAAAGGCGACTTCCACCCCATGAGTTCCGACCCCGCATCCTCCCCGGTCCGGATCACCCGCCGCACCGTCGTGCTCGGCCTCGGCGCAATGGCGCTGGCGGGCAGCGGCACGGCGGCCTACGGGATCGGGGTCGAGCCGATGCGTCTCGCCATCACGCACTACCGGATCACCCCGATGGCGCCGTGGCCGGCCGGCCTGACCCTGCGGATCGTGGCCGTCTCCGACGTCCATGCCTGCGATCCGTTCATGACCCCCGCGCATATTCGGCGGATCGTCGAGGCGGCCAACGGCCTCGGCGGTGACGTGATCGTGCTGCTCGGCGACTACGTGAGTGGCATGGACCGGCTCGCCGGCATCGTGGACTCCGCCGATTGGGCGCCCGTCCTCGGGGCGTTGAAGGCGCCCCTCGGCACCTTTGCCATCCTCGGCAATCACGATTGGTGGGCGGATCGCGCCGCCTGCGAGCGAGGGCACGGCCCGACCTTTGCCGGGGAGGCCCTGACCCGCGCCGGCATCCGCGTTCTTGAGAACGAGGCGTTGCCGCTTCGGGTGAGGGGACACGAAGTCTGGCTCGCCGGGCTCGGCGATCAACTGAGCTTCGAGCGCACATGGTGGCGCTTCGGTATCCCCCGGAAGGGCAGCGACGACCTGCCGGCCACTCTCGCGGCGATCCCCGACGGCGCGCCCTCCATCCTCCTCGCCCATGAGCCGGACATCTTTCCGCAGGTGCCCGCCCATGTGGCCCTCACCCTCTCGGGCCATACCCATGGCGGACAGGTCCGGTTCCTTGGCTACGCCCCCGTCGTCCCCTCCCGCTATGGGCGTCGCTATGCCTATGGCCATGTGCGCGAGCAGACCGACCTCGTGGTTTCCGGTGGCCTAGGCATGAGCGGCCTGCCGGTGCGCTTCGGGGTTCCGCCAGAGATCGTGGTGGTCGACCTGTCCTCGGAGCCCATGGCATGAACCCGGTTGACGATTGGATCGGCGAGAAGGCTCTGCCCTCCAGGACACAAGCGGTGAGGATCACGCGCCGAACGGTCCTCGCCGGTCTCGGCGGCATGGCCCTGGTGGGAGGCGCGACGGCGGCCTACGGCGTCGGTATCGAGCCCATGCGCCTGTCGGTCACGCGCTACGCCATCACGCCGAAGGGCCACTGGCCTGCCGGGCTGAAGCTCCGCATCGTGGCGCTGGCCGACATCCATGCCTGCGAGCCGTGGATGAGTGCTGCCCGCATCGCCGGGATCGTCGAGACCGCCAATGCGCTCGGCGGCGACCTGACGGTGCTCCTCGGCGACTACGTCACCGGGCAGAACTTCGTCACACGCACTGTCGAGGCCGCCGAATGGGCGCCCGAACTCGGCCGCCTCAGGGCGCCGCTGGGCACCTTCGCCATCCTCGGCAATCACGATTGGTGGGAGGACCGTACGGCACAGGCACGTGGCGCCGGCCCGACCATCGCCGGGGAGGCCCTGACGCGCGCCGGCATCCGCGTCCTCGACAACGAGGCGATCCGTTTGGAAAAGGACGGGCGCGCGTTCTGGCTCGCGGGGCTGGGCGACCAGCTCGCCCTGCTGCCGGGCGCCAAGCGTCACGGCCATGCCCGCATCGGGGTCGACGATCTCGACAAGACGCTCGCCGCCGTGCCGCAGGGCGCGCCGACAGTCCTGCTGGCGCACGAGCCGGACATCTTTCCGCAGGTTCCGGCCCATGTGGCGCTGACCCTGTCCGGCCATACCCATGGCGGCCAGGTGCGGCTGTTCGGTTACTCTCCCGTGGTTCCGTCGCGTTACGCCAACCGTTACGCCTACGGCCATGTCCGCGAGCAGGCGGACCTCGTCGTATCCGGCGGCCTCGGCAACAGCATCGCGCCGGTTCGCTTCGGCGTTCCCCCCGAGATCGTCGTGGTCGACCTATCCTCGGAAGCCATCGTATGACCTCTCATCGCATCGACATCCGCGTCTATTACGAGGACACCGATTTCTCCGGTTTCGTCTACCACGCCAATTACTTGCGCTACATGGAGCGCGGCCGCACCGAGCTGCTTCGCGCCCTCGCCATGGAGCAGGTCGACCTCGCGCGCGATGCCGGGTTGATCTTCGTGGTGCGGCGCATGGTGCTCGACTTCCTGAAGCCGGCGCGGATGGACGACATGCTCGCCATCATGACCACCGTCGTCGAACTGCGCGGCGCTTCGATGCCGATGATCCAAGAAGTGCGGCGCGGCGACGAGGTCCTGCTCAAGGCCGAGGTCACCGTGGCGGCGGTGCGGGATGGCCGCGCGGTTCGTCTTCCGGATAGCCTCCGCCGGGCCATGGCGCAGCGTTTCGAGACCCCGTCGCTTTAGGCTCCGGCAGGGCCGGCCCGGCTTTCGGTCGGTAAAGCGATGTGCCCAGGACAGCGAGAGGTCCGGCGAGAGAGAATCCGACACTTCCTCATGGTTCATTAACCTTGACGGCCGAGGAAGGTGCGGCGTGCATTTTGCGACGCACCCCATACTTTCGACAGATTCACCAGCGATCTGGGGAACATACCGCCCGGGTCAGGTGGAGCGCGGGAGTCGACCGCCCGGTCGACCCGGGACGAGGACGAACGCATGAATCCCGCCGATGCCATGCAGGCGCTGCCGCCGCCGGACATGAGCCTGTTCAACCTGTTCTGGCACGCCCATTTCGTGGTGAAACTGGTAATGGTGGGCCTGCTCGGCTGCTCCGTCTGGTGCTGGGCCATCATCGTCGACAAGACCCTGCTGTTCCGCCGCACCAAGACCGAGATGGACGCGTTCGAGGAGGCGTTCTGGTCCGGCCGTTCGCTGGAAGAACTCTACCGCTCGTTCAACGACCGCCCCGCCACCAATCTCGGCGCCCTGTTCGTGGCCGCCATGCGCGAGTGGAAGCGCTCGTTCGAGGGCTCCGGCCGGCAGATCCAGAGCCTGTCCCAGCGCATCGACAAGGTGCTCGACGTCACCATCCAGCGCGAGGTCGAGCGTCTCGAGTCGCGCCTGCTCTTCCTCGCATCCATCGGTTCGGCCGGTCCCTATGTCGGCCTGTTCGGCACGGTCTGGGGCATCATGACCTCCTTCACCGCCATCGCGGCGTCGAAGAACACGTCCCTGGCCGTGGTCGCACCCGGTATCGCCGAGGCCCTGTTCGCTACCGCCATCGGCCTGTTCGCGGCCATTCCCGCGGTGCTCGCCTACAACAAGCTGCAGTCGAACGTGTCCAAGGCCCAGTCGCGGCTCGAGGGCTTCGCCGACGAGTTCTCCGCCATCCTCTCGCGTCAGATCGACGAGCGCCTGTCGCTCGCCGCCTGATCCCGACCGACAACAGAGCGAGGCACGATCATGGGCATGGCCCACGGAGCGGCGCAGGGTGGCAGCAGGCGGCGTCGTGCGCGCCGCGGCGGCGCCATCAACGAGATCAACATGACGCCGTTCATCGACGTCGTGCTCGTGCTGCTGATCGTCTTCATGGTGGCCGCGCCGATGATGACGGTGGGCGTGCCCCTCGACCTGCCGCAATCCAAGGCGAGCCCTCTCAACTCTGATTCGACGCCGGTGACCCTGTCGATCCGCCAGACCGGCCAGGTCTTCATGGGCGAGGCCGAACTCACCGACGACACCATCGTGCCGAAGCTGGTAGAGACCTCAAAATCCGGCTTCGAGGAGCGGGTCTTCGTGCGCGGCGACAAGCGGGTGGATTATGGCCGCGTGGCCCAGGTGATGGCGATCGTGACCGGAGGCGGCTTCAAGAAGGTCGCCCTCGTCACCGAGCCGGACCAGAAGTAACGGGCGCGGCGGATCGTGAAGCTTCCCTCCAAATTCCGGGAACCGGGCGTCTGGGTGTCGAGCGGCGTGCATGTCGCCGTGCTCACCGTGGCGCTGATGTCCGTCGCCGCTCCCGCCCTGCCCGACGCCCAGGAAGGTGTGCCGGTGGAGGTGATGACCGAGCAGCAATTCTCGGAACTGACCAAGGGCGAGAAGAACGCCGACAAGCCGATGCCCGACGCCAAGCCCCGCGCCGACAAGGTCGCGGAGAAGGTCGAGGAGCGCGAGCCCGAGAATGCCAAGGTCGATGCGCCCGCGCCGCCGAAACGCCCGGCCGACATGAAGGTCGCCAGCGCCGAGGAGATGCCCCTGCGCATGCCCGACCACGAATCCGAGAAGGAGGCGGCAGAGGCCGCCGCCAAGGCCGAAGCGGCGAAGCTCGCCAAGGAAGCCGCCAAAGCCGATGCCGCGAAAGCGGCGGAAGCCAAGGCTGCGGCGGAAGCTAAGGCGGAGGCTAAGGCCGCCGCCAAGGCCGAGGCTGCCAAGGCGGAAGCGGCCAAGGCTGAAGCCAAGGCCGAGGCGGTGAAGGCCGCCAAGGTCGAGGCCGAGAAGCGCGAGAAACTCGCCGAGCTCATCGAGCGCCAAGAGGCCGAGGCCATCGCCAAGGCGGAAGCCGCCAAGGCCGAGAAAGCCAAGGCCCTGGCGGAAGCCAAGGCCCAGGCCGAAGCCAAAGCTCTGGCCGAGGCGAAGGCGCGGGCCGATGCGAAGGCCAAGGCCGAAGCGCTCGCCAAGGCGGAGAAGGCCGAAGCCGAGGCGGAAGCCAAGGCCGAAGCGAAGGCGAAGGCCGAGGCCGAACGTCAGCAGGCGGCCGCGGAGGCCAAGGCTGCGGCGGATGCCAAGGCCCAGGCCGAGGCGAAGGCCAGGGCGGATGCCGCCGCCAAGGCCAAGGCGAAAGCCATGGCGGATGCGCGCGCCAAGGCCGATGCGGAGGCCAAGGCGAAGAAGCAGGCCGAGCTCGCCGACAAGTTCAATTCCGGCGACATCAAGCAGCTGCTCGCCTCGCGGGCGCCCTCGCAATCCACCGGCGCTACCGGCCACGAGGTCCAGCGCACGGCCTCGCTGGGAGCCGCCAGCGGCACCTCGCAGCGTCTGTCGCCCTCCATGCGCGATTCGCTGATCGGGATGCTGACCCAGCAGATCGAGCGCTGCTACTCGGCGCCCCCCGGCGCGTCGCAGGGCGTGGTGCTGCCGATGCTCGATATCCGCCTCTCGGCCAACGGTTCGCTGAGCACCGAGCCGCGGATCATGCGCGGTGGCGCCAACGCCGTGGACCGCTCCCTCGCCGAGGCTGCGCTTCGTGCCGTGAAGCGCTGTGCGCCCTACAAGATCCCGCCCCAGTTCGCGCCGTATTATGACGACTGGAAGGCGATCAACGCGGAATTCGAGTTCTCGCGGGTGTGATACAGGTCGGTGATCCTTCCTTCGGATTCGTCCAATCCCTCTCCCTCGACCTGAGGTGCCGAAGCGTGAGCGAAGGCCTCGAAGGAGGCTTCCAGGGCCCTCGTGCTGTCTGGAAATCTCCTTCGAGGCCCGCTGACGCGGACACCTCAGGGTGAGGTCGAGGATAGGAAGAACCGACGCTCCCAGAATCCCTGTTCAAGGTTTTCGGAATCTCTTCATGACCGACATTCTCCATCGGCGGCTCGCCTCGCCCCTGGCGTCGCTCCTCGCGGTGCTGGCCCTCGTGCTCGCCTTCGCCGTGCCCGCCCAGGCGCAGCTGAACCTGCGGATCGGCGGCGGCTCGTTCCAGCCGATGCCCATCGCGGTGGCCGATTTCTCCGGCGATCCGAGCCTCGGCCTGCTGGTATCGAGCGTGGTCACGAACAATCTGAGGCGGTCCGGCTATTTCGTGCCCCTGGAGAAGGGGAAGTTCCCTGAGAACCCCGGCTTCGATGCAGTGCCGGGTTTCGACAAGTGGCGTGCCGCCGGAGCCCAGGCCCTCATCACCGGCCGGGTCGGGCGTGATCCTTCGGGCAAGCTCAAGGTCGAATTCCGGCTCTGGGACGTGACCTCGGGCCAGCAGCTCACCGGCCAGCAATACGGCGCGGATGTCGCCAATGCGCGCCGCACCGGCCACCTCATCTCCGACGTGGTCTATACCAAGATCACCGGACTCGGCGGCTGGTTCGACAGCCGCATCGCCTTCGTCGACGAATCCGGATCGAAGGAGAACCGCCGCAAGCGCCTGATGGTGATGGACCAGGACGGCGCCAATGTTCGCGCCCTCACCAACGGCGAATCCGCCGTGGTGGCGCCGCGCTACTCGCCCTCGACGCAGGACATCGCGTTCATGACCCAGTCCACCGGCCAGCAGCCGCGTGTCCAGGTGATCAACCTCGAGACCGGCGCGCGCCAGGCCATCGGCCGGATGGATTCGATGAGCACCAGCCCGCGCTTCGCGCCGGACGGTCACCACCTCGTCATGAGCGTACAGCAGGGCGGCAACGCCGACATCGTCAAGATGGATCTCGGCTCGAAGGCGCAGACGCCGATCACCAACGGCAACGCCATCGACACCTCGCCGACCTATTCGCCGGATGGGCGGCAGATCGTCTTCGAATCGGATCGCGGCGGCTCGCAGCAGATCTACGTGATGGGCGCCGACGGGTCGAACCCGACCCGTATCTCCTTCGGCGAGGGCTCGGCCTCGCAACCGGCCTGGTCGCCCAAGGGAGACCTCATCGCCTTCACCCGCCAGCGCAAGGGTGGCTTCGCCATTTGCGTGATGAAGCCGGACGGTTCCGGCGAGCGTGTGCTCACCGAAGGCTTCCACAACGAAGGGCCGACCTTCGCGCCGAACGGCCAGTACGTGCTGTTTTTCCGCGATCCGGGCGGCCAGGGTGGCGGAAAGCTCTACATGGTCGACATCACCGGCAAGGTGGAGCAGCCCGTCCCGACGCCGTCCTACGCCTCCGACCCGACCTGGTCGCCGCTGCTCGCGGGGAAATAGGGGGAGCGGCTGGCGACGATCTCGACCGGCATTCCCCCCAAGCCAAGTGCTTCCGTCGAAAGGCTTTATCCCTTGTCGAGCCCTTGCGTGACGGGAAAGGGATAATGCCACCACAGGACGTGGTGGGGATACGTACCCCGGGGCTACGGTGTCCCGATCACTCCGCCGCCAACAGCCGGTCCCGCGCCTTGAGCGCCGGGAACAAGCGGCCCCACAGCACCGCCACGAGGATCGTCGCGAGCCCGCCCGCCACGACCGCGGGTACCGCGCCGACCAGTGCGGCGAGCATGCCGGATTCGAACTCGCCGAGTTCGTTGGAGGCGCCGATGAACACCGTGTTCACCGCCGAGACCCGTCCGCGCATGGAATCGGGCGTCTCACCCTGGACGAAGGTCTGCCGCACGTAGACGCTGATCATGTCGGCCGCCCCCGTGACGAACAGGCAGGCCATCGAGAGCGGCAGGGATGTGGACAGGCCGAACGCCGTGATGGCGACGCCGAAGACGGCCACGGCCTGCAGCATCCGCTTACCGGCATGGCGTTCGAGGGGGCGATAGGCGAGGAGGATGGCGGTGACCACCGCACCGGCCGCCGGCATGCTTCGCAACGCCCCGAGCCCAAGGGGGCCGACATGAAGGATCTCGGCGGCGAAGATCGGCAGCAGAGCGGTGGCGCCGCCCAGCAGCACGGCCACAAGATCGAGGCTGATCGCGCCGAGCACCACCGGCTGCGAGCGGATGTAGGACAGGCCGGCCGAGAGAGTCGCCCAGGTCACGGGTTGACGCTCCGTCACGGCAGCGGGGCGAAAGCGGATCGCGACGACGAGGGCGCTCGCCAGGGCGAAGCTCGCCGCCGCTGCCCCGAACACCGCCGCAGGGCCGAGCATGTAGAGGAACCCACCGGCGGCCGGGCCGAGGATCGACGCGCTCTGCCAGAGCGAGGCGTTCCAGGCGATGGCCGATCCGAACAGGGGACGCGGAACCAAGGTCGGAAGAAGTGCCTGGAGCGCCGGGTTGGCGAAGGCGCGCGACGTGCCGATGACGACGACGAGGGCATAGATGGGCCAGATCGAACCGGTGCCGGACAGGGCGATGGCAACGAGGCCGAGATCGGCCGCGGCCAGGGTCGCATAGGCGACCGCCGTCACCAGACGCCGGTCGTAGGTATCGGCCACGTGCCCGGTGATCAGGGCGGAGAGCATCGCCGGAAGGAAGCTCGCGAGCCCCACGAGGCCGAGGGCGAGAGCCGAGCGGGTCAGGTCGTAGACGAACCATCCGACCGCCACGGCCTGCATCTGGTAGGCGAGGCCGGTGAGGAACCGTGCGGCTCCGTACAGTCGGAAATCGCCGTTGCGGAAGACTGACCAGCGGGGCGCGGCGGATGCTGTCATGAGCGATGGGCCAAGGGCGTGAAGGGAGAGCCGCACCGCATCGTCTCTACAACGCCGAGGGTGCGACAGTGATGCCGCAGCTATGCCGCATGCGAAGTGCGGCCTTGTCGAATTGCTAATCTATCGGCCGAATAATTGCTGGTCGGGACGGAGCGTCATCGGGTTGTGCCAGCATGAACCAAACTAGCCTTGGGCTGAACCCGGAAGGCCAAGCTCAGCTTCCGGCTGACGTTCAAAATATCGTGGCTTCGTCTTCACGCGGCTCGATCCGTGCGTTCCAGAGGAGCGATATTCCGCAGGTCTGTCACCTGTTTTCGCAGACGTTCCGCCTCGGCAAGACTTATCAGGCGGCCAAGCTCGCGGCCTGCCTGGAAGCGACCTATTTCGATTCGCCCGGCTATACCGAGGGCACCGGCTCCATCGTCCATCTGGATAGAAACGGGGCTGTGAACGGTTTCATGGGCGTCATCTCCATGACCATGGTCGTCGGGGAGCGGACCCTGCGCGCCGGCATCCTCAGCGCCTACATGGCCGCCGATCCCGACAACAACCCCGGCATCGGCGTTAGCCTCATCCGGGGCGTCACCGCCCGCGATTTCGACCTCCTCTTCACCGACACGGCCAACCGCACGTCCCTCGATATCGCCCGTGCCACCCGCTTCGTGATCCTGCCGGCGCAGAGCCTCGAATGGGTGAAGATCCATCGGCCCGTGGGGACGGCGGCGTATTTCCTGGGTAAGCGCCTGCCCCGGCTCGCGCTCTGGATCATCCCGATCGCCCGCGTGGCGGATAGCGTGCTCCGGCGATTCCTGCCCTTCGGCTCCCCGCGCCCCGACGGTATCGTCTCGCGCCCCATCACCGCCGCCGATTTCGCAGAGGCTGCCCGTCCCTTCCTGGCTCACTACGATCTCAAGCCGGACCCGGCCGAACTCGGCTGGTTCGTCGAACAGGCCGGTCTCCAGACCAAGTATGGCCCCCTCCAAATCCGCGAGGTGGTGGATCGGATCGGCCGCCGGATCGGGTTGTATCTCCTCTACGCCCGCCGCGACGGCGTCGCCTATGCGCTCCAGATCTTGGCACTGCCCAACCGCGAGGAACTCGTCGTCGGCCAGATGTTCGTCGATGCGGCTGAATTCGGGGCCGTGGCCGTACGCGGGGCGACCTCACCCGACCTGATGAAGGGGCTCTTCCGCCAGAAGGGCCTTCTTTATCACCACGTCATGGGAACGATCGCCTGGACGCGCGATCCGGAGGTGGCGGCGACACTTCGCGGAGGTAACGTGTTTCTCGGCGGTATCGCCGGCGAGACCTGGGCGCGGATCGTCACCGAAGATTTCTCGTGACGGGGCGGCGTCCCTACGAGGCGTATTTCACCGTGCAGCCATAGGGCTTTGCAGTCCTAACGCTCACCGGCTTGCCGGCGGCGATCTCGGTGAGGGCAAGGTCCACGTAGTTCTTCGCGGTCTTGAGGTCGTCGAGATTGGCGGAGGGCTTATCGTCGATGCCGCCCTGGAAGAGCAGGGTGCCGTCTCCCGAGACGATGAACATGTGCGGCGTCGTCCGGGCAGCGTAAGCCCGACCGATCGTGCCGGTTGGGTCGAGGATGACAGCGGTGGGGGAGGCGCCGCGGGTCTGTGTCAGACGGTTCGCTGCCTGCCCGTCCACCGCGCCCTGCTCGCCGGGAGCAGACGAGATGACCGACAGCCAGACGATCCCGGCCTCGGTCCACTTCTTCTGCAGGGCCTGCATCGCCTGGCCACCGTAATGCTTCATCACGAAGGGGCAATCGTGGTTGGTCCATTCGAGGACGACGGTCTTGCCCTTGTAATCCTCGAGCCGGACGGTCCGGCCATCGGCATCCGTGCCGGTGAAGAGGGGAGCGGGTTTACCCACCTGTGGGCCTGCCGCCATCGCTGCGTGCATGCACAGTGGACCGGCCAGTGCGGCGGCGATGGCGGCTCTGAGAAACATCCGGCGGGGCAGGGCCATGGCTCTCACCTTTTCGTGGTTTCCAGGGCGGCGCGCTGGTTGGCGGTATTCTCAGGGATCTTGGAGAGTTCGTCGAGGACGATTCCCGATGTCAGAATCTGCGGCAGCACAATCGGCTCGCCCGTCCCGGTATAGAGCAGGTAGAGCGGCACGCCGCTGCGGCCATGCTTCTCCAAGAGGGCGGTGATCTCTGGGTTCTGGTTGGTCCAGTCGCCCTTGAGATAGGTCACGTCACGCGCCTTGAACGCGGCCTCGACGCTCTTCGTGCGGAGCGCCGTGCGTTCGTTGACCTGACAGGTGATGCACCAGGCCGCCGTCATGTTGACGAAGACCGGCTTGCCTTCCGCCACAAGAGCATCGAGGCGGGCCTGGGTGAACGGGGTGATGCCCTCGGCCGTCGCATTCCTCATATCCGTCGAGGCCCGATCCTGGTCGAGGCCGAAGATCAGCGCGAGCGTCGCCGCCAGGGCCGCGACGGAGGTGAAGCGGGCGAGCCCGGCGCCTATGCCACCCGCGTGGCGAGCCCGCTCCCAGGCCCAGGCAGCGAGGCCTACGAGAACGAGGCCGATCAGCGCGGCCAGAAGGCCGGCCGAACCGACCTGCTGGGACAGCACCCAGACGAGCCAGGCCACGGTGGCGTAGATCGGGAAGGCGAGCGCCCCTTTCAGCGTCTCCATCCAGGCGCCCGGACGTGGCAGGCGCCGTACAGCCGCCGGCCATGTGGTAAGGACGAGGAAGGGTAGCGCGAGGCCGAGGCCGAGGCTCGCGAACACCGCGAGGCTCACCGGCGGCGTCTGCGTCAAAGCGAATCCCACCGCAGAGCCCATGAAGGGGGCGGTGCAGGGGGTGGCCACCACCGTTGCCAGGATGCCGGTGAAGAACGAACCTTCGAGCCCCGCCCGCCGGGTCAGCCCATCGCCGAGCCCGGCGATTCCGCCGCCCAGATGGACCACACCGGAGAGGCTGAGGCCCATCGCGAAGAGCAGGTAGGCGAGGCCCGCCACCACGAGGGGTGATTGCAGCTGGAAGCCCCAGCCGATCCCGGCGCCCGCGCCCTTGAGGGCGATGAGCAGCCCCGCCAGGGAGAGAAAGGCGGCGAGGACGCCGGCGGTATAGGCGAGACCGTGCAGGCGCACGCGGGAGGCCGGCTCGCCCGAATGCTTGACGAGGCTCAGCACCTTGATCGACAGCACGGGAAAGACGCAGGGCATCAGGTTGAGGAGGAGCCCGCCGAGGAAGGCGAGGCCGGCCGCACTCCACAGGGTCAGGCTCTCCTCCGGCGACGCCTGTCGCGCCGTGGGCGCTGTCTCCCCCGGAATTGCCCCACTGGGAGACGCCGCCGGCGCGTCGCCGATGGCATAGGAGCGCTGGACCGTGCCATCGGCGGTTTGCTCGTCGAAGGTGAGGACGCCGGGAAGCTCCGCCGGGGCGGGCTCGCCGGGTGTCGCTCGCGCGAGACTGAGGCTGAACCCCTTGTCGTCGATAGTCAGGGTCTGGGGAGCGGCGTTCTCGATCGCCGTCTCGGAATAGGGGAAGAAGGCGGGGTCGCGGATCGCGTCGGGTTTCAGGTCGGGCGCGGCGGCGGTGAGAAGCAGCCTTTCGCCCTCGCTCGTCAGTTTCACCGGCCAGGGGGCCGGAATGGGGAGGGCCGCGCGGGCATCCTCGAACAGCAGGATGTTGGTGGCCGAACTGCCGGTGCTGGTTCCTGGAGCGGCCACCGGTACGCTCAGCTTGAGGTCGGCAGATCCCGGAATGCATTCGCGCTCGCAGACGAGGTAGGTGAGCTTGGCCGTCAGTGTCACGGCCTTGCCGGGCGGCAGCACCGCCGGCGGGGTCACCTCGGCCAGCAGCACCGTCTCACCCTCGAAACCGAAATTCACCAGGTGAGCCACCGGGATGCGGCTCGGCGTCGGCCACTGGATCGCGCCCGCCGTGAAGCCCTGCGGCAGCGACCAGGCGACTTCCGGCGAAAGACCGGAATCGCCCGGATTGCGCCAGTAGACGTGCCAGTGCGGGCGCATCACCATGCGGATGCCGATGGTGAAGGGCTCACCGGCCCGGATCGCCCCCGGCTCGGCCACGAGATTCGCCTTGACGAGGTCGGCCGGCGGCTTGAGCCCCTGCGCCGAGGCGCCCGTGGCACCGATCAGCGCGAGGAGCAGGAGGGCGAGGGGCCGGATCATCGAAACCTTGAGGCGGAGGGGGCACCGAACATGGCACTCTGACGCCTAGATATGGCCGTTTGGTGCCGGGGTAAAACCAGCGGCACGCGATTGCCCGCGACGGAATCGCCGCGTTGGAGTGCCTCACCTGGGTCGGCGATGTTTACAGGAAGCGTCGGGGGTCGAAGGGCGCGAGGGGGATTTCCGGTGTCGCGCCGCCGACGAGCTGGGCGACGAGGCGTCCGGTCCGCGCCGAACCGACGAGACCCACATGGCCATGCCCGAAGGCGTAGACGACATCCGTGGTCTTGCGCGCCATGCCGATACAGGGTCGGCCATCCGGCATGCTCGGGCGATGGCCGAGCCAGATTTTCAGGCGGTCGGCCGGTATCGGGTTCGGCAATTCGGGAAACATCGAGATCAGGTGGTCGCGCAGGATCTCCGCGCGCTTCCAGTTGGGGGGCGCCGTCAGCCCGGCGAACTCCACCTGACCGGCCGCGCGCAGGCCGCCATTCATGAAGTTCACGATCATCTTGGCATCCGATGCCATGACGGGCGTGCGCGGCCCCGCCTCGGCACCGGTCACCATGACGTGGTAGCCGCGCTCGCTCTCCAGGGGGAGCGTGTCGCCGAGGGAGGCGGCGAGAGGCTTCGACCGGGCGCCCGCCGCGACGACGGCGCGGTCGCAGGGTATCTCGCCCTTTTCCGTCGTGACGGCGGCGAGGCGCCCGCGTTCAAGCCGGAATCCCGTCGCGCGGGTGGCGATCCGGGTGGCGCCGCGCGCCTGTGCCAGATCGGACAGGGCGGCGACGTATCCGCCGGGATCGCGGCAATGGCCGGCCTCCTCGACCACGAGGCCGAACGTGTAGCGCCGATGCAAGCTCGGCTCCCTCTGTCGCAACTCATCGGCCGAGAGCTCGAGCCACGTGATGCCGACCCTGCGCCTGATCTCCCAGGACCGCGCCTCGCGCTCGAAGGCCGCCCGGTCGGGATAGACATGCAGCACGCCGCGCCGCTCGACGAGCTGCGGAACCCCCGCCTCCTCGGCGAGCGTCGCGTGGAGCTTGGGCGCATCGACGAGGAGTGTCCGCATGGCGCGTGCGGTCCGCTCGATCCGGGGCGTGGTGGAGGCGGCGAGCAGAAACCGCGTGAGCCAGGGCATCACCTTCGGCAGGTAGGCCCACCGGATCGAGAGTGGCCCGAGCGGATCGAGGAGGAAGGACGGCACCCGCTTCCACATGCCGGGCTCCGCCGGCGGGATGACCGAATGCGACGAGAGCCAGCCGGCATTGCCATAGCTCGACGCCTGCTCGCCGCCAGGCGAGCCGGGATCGACTACGGTGACCCGGTGGCCCGCCCGCAGGCATTCGATGGCGCTCACCATCCCGACCGCGCCGGAGCCGATGACGACCACGTGAAGACCCGTCTGGGCGGTCATCGGCTCTGTTCCCGCGTGGATATGTCGATGAGCCTCGTCATCAAGCGCGGCGCCCGCTCGCCTGCAAAGGCTGCGTTGCTGCCTCGAGCCACGCCCGCGTCTCGCCGTCGAGATCGGCGCTCAGGGCGTCCCGCACCCGCGCCTGATACGCATCGATCCAGGCGATCTCGGCCTCGTCCAGCAGCGAGAGATCGATGAGGCTGGCATCGTAAGGGGCGTGCGTCAGGGTCTCGAAGCCGAGCATCGGCCGGTCCCCGCCGGGGATCGCGCGCTCCTCCACGAGAACGAGGTTCTCGATGCGGATGCCGTAGGCGCCGGCCCGGTAATAACCCGGCTCGTTGGAAAGGATCATGCCGGGCGAGAGGGCGGTGGTGCCTGTCTTGGCGATGCGCTGCGGGCCTTCATGGACGGAGAGAAACGCACCGACGCCGTGGCCGGTGCCGTGATCGAAATCGAGCCCCGCCTCCCAGAGCGGAGCGCGGGCGAAGGAATCGATCTGCGCACCCGTGGTGCCCTTCGGGAACATTGCCCGCGCGATGGCGACATGGCCCTTGAGTACGCGCGTGAAGCGGTCGCGCATCTCGTCCGTTGGCGTTCCAATCGCGACTGTGCGGGTAATGTCGGTGGTCCCGTCCGCGTATTGCGCGCCCGAATCCACGAGGAACAGTTCGCCCTCGCCGACCGTACGGTCTGTGTCGCGGGTGACGCGGTAATGCACGATGGCGCCGTTGGGGCCGCTGCCCGAGATGGTCGGGAAGGAGATGTCCCGCAACAGGCCGGTCTCGCCACGAAAATCCTCCAGAGCCTCCACAGCGGCGACCTCGGTGAGGCGGCCGCCCGGCGCCTGCCGCGAGAGCCAGGCGAGAAAGCGGGTCACCGCGATCCCGTCGCGATGATGGGCCGCGCGCGATCCGGCGATCTCGCCCGCATTCTTCACCGCCTTCATCAGCGTGATCGGATCCGGGCCGGGATCGACCCGGCCCCCGGCCTGTTCCACCAGTGTCGCCAGCGCCGACGCGCCGGTGGCGGAATCGAGCCTGATCCTGGACCCTCCGGCAGCGAGAGCGGCGAAGGCGGCGTCGAAATCCGCCCGCCCGGCGATGTCCGCGGCGGACGAGAGCGCGTCCCGCAAGGCGGGATCGATGGCGGACGAGGTCAGGTAGAGGGCGGCGCGTCCCGTCCGGGGGACGACGGCATAGCCCAGCGCCAGGGGCGTATGCGCCACGTCGCCGCCGCGCAGGTTGAAGGCCCAGGCGAGATTGTGCGGATCGGAGATCACCAGGGCGTCGCAGCCGCCGCGTCCCAATGCCTCGCGGATGCGGCTCAGCTTGGCCTCGACGGATTCCCCGGCGAGTTCGAGGGGATGCGCCACCACCGCGCCTGCGGGAGAGGCCGGCCTGCCGGTCCACACCGCATCGACGAGGTTCTCAGGGACCGGCGTGATGCGGGCCCCAGCCTTGGTCGCCGCCTTCTCCAATTTGGCGACGCCCTCGGCGGTGTGAAGCCATGGATCGTAGCCGAGTACGGAACCCTGCCTCAGATGCCGGCCGATCCAGGCTTCGACACTGGTTTCGGCGAGCTGAACCGGGGTGAGGATCGTGGTGTCCACCTGGGCGGGGGCCTGCAGCGTGTAGCGCCCGTCCACCACCAGGGCCGCTTCGTCGGCAAGGATCACGGCAGTGCCGGCCGAGCCGGTGAAGCCCGTGAGCCAGGCGAGGCGTTCGGCATTCGCGGGCACGTATTCCGACTGATGCTCGTCGGCGCGGGGCACCACGAACCCGTCGATCCCCGCCCGCCGCATCGCCTCTCTCAGGGCGGCGATGCGCGTCGCGCCTTCTCGGTGGCTCGGATCGTCGAAGGTCTGGAAGCGGGCGCGGCTCATGGCACCGAGAGTTACGCGCCGCCGGACGAGGCGGCAACCGCCCTCAGAGCGGGCGCGGTGCCGCTCCGCCGCGCTTGAGCACGAGCGTCGCCCAGCCTTCGATCAGGCCATGCCGGGCGAGATGGAAGCCGCGATGGCGATAGGTCGAGAGAACGCCGGGGACGTCGCGCTCGATCAGTCCGGAAAGGATGAGCACGCCGTGATCCGCCACCGTCGCGGTGAGGGTCGGTGCGAGGCGCTTCAGGGGCCGGGCGAGGATGTTGGCGAAGACCACGTCGAAGCGCCGGCTCCGGTTCGCGCTCGCATGGCGCACGCCGGGTCCGACATAGAGCCGGACGAGGCCACCGAGTCCGTTCAAACGGGCATTGCCCTTGGCGGTGGAGACCGCCTCGGGGTCGAGGTCGCCGGCATGGACCGGCTGGTGCAGGGCCTTGGCCGCCGCGAAGGCGAGGATGCCGGTGCCCGTGCCCACATCGAGCACATGCGCCGGTCGGCCTTTCTTCATGACATCGACCAGGGCCTTGAGGCAGCCCAGCGTCGTGCCGTGATGCCCGGTGCCGAACGCGAGAGCCGCCTCGATCTCTATGGCGAGGTCGTTCGGACGTATCGTGTGGCGGTCATGCGAGCCATGGACGAGAAACCGCCCGGCGCGGACCGGATTCAGCCCCTCCAGGGAAGCTCGAACCCAATCCTGCTGGTCGATCGTCTCGAAGATGGCGGCGTCCGCCTGTTCGCCCACGAGGGGGCGAATCAGGTCGCGGACCATCTCCTCGTCCGGTGCATCGGCGAAATAGGCCTCCAGCCGCCAGGTCTTGCCATCCTCCGCCTCGAAAGCGGCGACGGCCGTCTCCGTCGGGTCGAACATCTCGCCCAGGATATCGGTCATGGCCCGCGCCGACCTCTCGTCGGTGAGGAGGCGCAGCACGTGGGTCGGACGGTTGGGGTGAAGGCCTTCGAGCATGAAAGGGGCTCTAGCATCCGTGAGGATTCCCCGCCACCGTCACGGAACCGTGCGCCGCGATCGGCGTTTTCCTGCGCTTCTCCTGTCGTCCCCGTGGCGTTCGAGGGTGCGGTGTTGAGTACGAACCAGAAGAAAAACATGACCCGGGCCCCCGTGGCCATCGTCGGCAAGAGGACCGCCAGGCGTCTCCGTCGCAACGGAACGTCGGGCCTCCTGGATTCCGAGCCGAATTTCGAGCCTGTCCCGGGCTCGATGCTGGTGCTTCTCAGCCGGCTGCATCGCGCCGAGCGTCAGGCAGCGAGTGAGGACGACGTCTCGAAGCCCTGATCCTAGACAGGATTCCATGCTATCGACGCCTCCGGCGGATGAGGGAGCGCGCGTCGTCATGATCCAGTGCAGAGGCACCCGGTCCCCCGAGAGCCAGCGCTGATCCGTCGCCGGTGATCGCTCTGACACCCGACGAATGGACAGCCATCGGCCTCAGCCTACGGGTCGCTGCCGTGGCCACGCTGGCGAGTTTGATCCCCGGTCTCTTCGTCGCCATGCTTCTGGCGCGTGGGCGTTTTCCCGGCCGCGCCCTGCTCGATGGCCTCGTCCACCTTCCCCTGATCCTGCCGCCTGTGGTGACGGGATATCTTTTGCTCCTGTCGTTCGGGCGGCGCGGCACCTTCGGTGCGGCGCTCGCCGAGGTCGGGATCGTGTTCTCGTTCCGCTGGACCGGAGCAGCCCTGGCCTGCGCGATCATGGGGTTCCCCCTCATGGTCCGGGCCATGCGCTTGTCCATCGAGGCGGTGGACCGACGCCTCGAACAGGCGGCCGCCACGCTCGGAGCACGGCCGAGCGCGGTTTTCCTCACCGTCACCCTTC
Organism: Methylobacterium sp. CM6241; assembly: GCF_054817845.1. Classification (NCBI taxonomy): domain Bacteria; kingdom Pseudomonadati; phylum Pseudomonadota; class Alphaproteobacteria; order Hyphomicrobiales; family Methylobacteriaceae; genus Methylobacterium; species Methylobacterium sp. CM6241. Next base: position 153,692 of record NZ_CM139246.1, on the reverse strand, counting down.
CGCTGGCCATGCCGGGGATTCTCGCCGGGGCGGTGCTGGCTTTCGCCAAGGCGATGGGAGAGTTCGGTGCCACCATCACCTTCGTCTCGAACATCCCCGGCGAGACCCAGACACTGCCATCCGCGATCTACAGTCTGACACAGGTGCCGGGCGGGGAGGCGGGTGCTCTGCGCCTCACCCTGATCTCGGTGGCGCTGTCGATGACGGCTCTTCTCGTGTCCGAGCTGCTGGCCCGCCGCCTCGCCCGCCGCCTTGGAACCGGGTGAGGCCCCCTATGTCCGCGACGCTCGATATCGACGTCTCGCTGAACCGGGGCGCCTTCAGCCTCGAAGTCGCCTTTGCCGCCGGCCCTGGCCTGACCGCCCTGTTCGGTCGCTCGGGCTCGGGCAAAACCACGGTGATCGATCTTATCGCCGGCCTGGCGCGACCGGATCGGGGTCGCATCGCGGTAACCGGTGAGACGTTGCTCGACACGGAGCGCGGGATCGCCGTGCCGGTTCATCGCCGGCGTATCGGCGTGGTGTTCCAGCAGGCGCGACTGATGCCGCATCTCTCGGTACGCCGGAACCTCGGCTATGGCCGAGCCTTCGCCCGCAGCCGCAGCGACGGCATCGCCTTCGAGGGCGTCGTCGACCTGCTGGGGCTTGGCCATCTGCTCGAACGGCGACCGGCGGGTCTCTCGGGTGGTGAAGCGCAAAGAGTAGCGATCGGCCGGGCCCTGCTCAGCCGGCCCCGGCTCCTGCTCATGGACGAGCCCCTCGCTGCCCTCGATGAGGGCCGCAAGGCGGAGATCCTTCCCTATATCGAGCGCCTGCGCGACGAGGCCGGCTTGCCCATCGTCTATGTCAGCCACGCGGTCTCGGAGGTGGCGCGACTGGCGCGCACCGTCGTCGTGCTCGAAGCGGGTCGCGTCGCTGCCATTGGAGCGGCCGATACCGTCCTCCGGCAGGCCGATCTTCTCGCTACGCAGGAGGCCGAAGCCGGTGCGATCCTCGACATGATCGTGGAGGAGACGGATTCCGAGACCGGCCTGACCCGTCTGAGCGGACGCGTCGGTCGCCTGTGGGTTCCCCGCTTGCTACGAAGCATCGGCACAGCCGTCCGCATCCGCGTGCCGGCGCGGGACGTTCTCCTCGCGACGCAAGCCCCTGTCGGCTTGAGCGCGCGCAATATTCTGGAAGGGCACGTCGTTTCGATCCATGCCTTTGGGGAGGCGGCCGCCATGGTTCAGATCGATTGCCACGGCGTGCTGCTCGCCGCCCGCCTGACCCGCGCCTCGGTGCGCGATCTCGCCCTTGCGCCCGGCCGCGCCGTCTATGCCGTGGTGAAAAGCATCGCTTTCGATCCCCATGGGGTGGGGACGGCCGGGCCCGCGCCGGTGGAGATCTGATGGCGGGCTGGTAGGATCGTTAAAATTTCATGCTTTCTCTGAACGACTTCTTTACCGTTCTGGTGAACAGCCGTGAGTAACCGGACCATCTTAAGAAGCGATTCATCCTCGCCATCGTTTTTGGTTGCATGACACGACCACCTTCGAAAGGGCGTGCAATGACGATCCTGAGTATTTCTTCGGTGTCGACGGCTCCCGTCGCTCCAAATAATCCATCCGTGAATTCACCGACGCCGGTGCGCAAGGCTGCGCCCGTGACGCGCGTCGCCACGCCTCTGGACCCGCCTGTGAAGTTCGATGTTCGCCGGGACGAAACACCCGCCGCCGATGAACCGGCGTCCAAGTCGGATATTGGACTGCCCACCGCGGATGAGCGTCGGGTCACCGTGGATCAGGATACCAAGAGCATCGTGTATCAGGTGGTGGACCCCGATTCCGGCGACGTGGTCGTGCAACTGCCCGAGGCCACTCTCCTGAGAGCGCGCGCCTATGCGGAGGCGACGGCGAATCGGGCCACCGCCTTCCGGGCGACGGAAGACGAGCAGCCCGTGGATCGGACCGCCTGATCAGGGCCGACGCATCGCCCCATTCATCGATAGGAAACACGTAAGGCTGGAGCGAAGGCTCCGGTCTTTTGGTACTTGCGCAGCACGTCCAACTCAGGCTCGCTGAGCCTGCGAACGATCGAAGCCGATCTGCTGCGGCCGAGACGAACCCTGTCTCCCAAATGGATGCATTCGGGCGGTGTGTGCGTCACAAGGCGCGGCGGGCTCGCCGCTCGAGCCCGCACTTATCCGGGCTCCGCCGACCTCGTAGCGAGGTACGTTCCGCTGCGACGGCAGTGATGGGCGTTCACTTCGGGTCGTAAAGGCCCAGCCAGGTGTCAGGTCCGTAGGCCGGCCGCGATCTGGTGGTTGATGTTGATGAGTGCCGTCAGTTTTTCAGCCTTGGGTTCGATCATCGTGTCGATCATGCGCTTGAACACGAAGGTCGAGAGTTCGGCGATGCTCGTCTTGATCGAATCCGGCAACGGATTCTCCGGTTCGGTCGCGGAGCCAGCGATGATGGTCCAGACTTTCTGGTTGAAGTTCAAGGCGTCATTCAAAGCCGGGCGCTGATTGTCCCAATCGGCCTGAATTGCCTGGAGCCTACCTGCCGCCTTGATAAGGACAGCTGCCTCGGCGCCGCGAGGCGTCAACGCGGTCTGCGCGACCCGCGCATAGGCATTGGCTCCATAGGACATGATCGCTCCTTCTCCCGACGCGGCCATGCCGATTCGTGCCGCTCGAATCAGACCGTAGTCGAGGTAAGGTTAAAAGACGGTAAGGTGGCGGGATCGCCCCAATCATGCCGGGAAGCTGGGGGAGGACGGATCGATGGGGCCGCGACCCTGATCAATCCGGTGGGGGCGACCTATACCGATGGCGTGCATTGCAACACATAGTCACCGAGATCCGGCTTTTTGCAACGCATCCGTCAGGTTTTGCGAGCATCATGGAGACGGGCCGAGTCGGGCCCCCGATGGGTACGCCCCTTCACTGACATGATGAATTTTCTGCTCGGTACGCTCGCCGGAGGTCTCATCGCCGGTATCGTAACCATCGTCGCCGTGCGTCATCCGGAGGTACAGACCAAGCTCGGTCTTCATCCGGTCTCGTCGGCGCTTCTGCTCCCCGCTGCACCGCCGCGGATCGAGCCTCCCTGCAGTTTGGTACCGGCTCGTCCCCAGGGGGACCAGAGCGTCGGCAACGCGGACATGCTGTTCTCCAGGCGACGGTTCTGGTTCGTCGCCCCGTAGCCGCGGCGCTCGATCAGAGGCTGCTGAGCAGGAACATCACCATCGTCGTAGCGACCGTCGTCGAGAGGAAGCCGCACAAGGCTGCGGCGAAGGAGGGGCCGGTCGCGGCGGAATGTGTAGCCTGGGACGAAAGCAGGGAGAGATCGCTATGCTGGGCGGATGCGTTCATGGGTTTGGCCTCCCGACGGACAAGTCCCCCGTCGTTCCTTGATCTGTGATGTGAACGGAAAAGCGTGGGTGTGCGTGGCCGCACCGGGTCGGCACGTGCGGAAAATATCCGCATATGGGAAAGTGTTGTCAGATACTGATATTCGGTAGCGCGTGGTCGGAAAGAAGTATCGGCATCCCGGCCGCAGAGTTCAGTCGCAGCGATTGACAGATTTTGCTGCGCGCAAAGCCCGCGTTTCGCTGCGCAGGTCGATGGCGACGATGCCGGCACCGCAATCCTCGAACGCGTCCTTGGCCTCCTCGTAGCGATCGCCCACTTCATCGAGTGTTTCGCAGACCCGGTCGCGATTACCAAGCCGCGCTTCTTCACGGGCCTGATAGCGAAGGGCCGCGGCTTCCTGGACCTTCCGTTCACCCTGGAGGCATGACGGCGCCGCCAGGGTCGGAGTGATCATGCACAGCACGAAGCCAAATGCGGCGATGGGCGTTGCAGGAGCGAAGCGCATGGGGAAATCCAATTGTGCGTCTCGTTGAAGGCGGATGTCCGTCTTTCGAGTTCAGTGCCAGAGCAAGGTTAGCGCCAAAGACACGTCCCTATCGTCCAGTCTGCGTCACAAACGGCGAACTCACGGCGAAGGTTCCGCAGGTTTCCTGCGTCTGCGAGAAACCAGAATTTCGTCGAGTCGCACCGGGGCGCAGGCATGAACGTCGACCCCGACATCGTACTGGCGCGGGGCCGGCGCGAGCTTGCCGTGCGAATGGCCGTGTAGGTTGAGTGCGCCACGCCCGATGCCGTTCCAGGTTCGGAACGCATAATGGCAGAGCACGAGCCGGCGTCCGTCCACGTCGATCTCGGCATAATGGCCCACCGAGGCCCAGTCCTGCAGCACCAGCGTGCCCGGCCCGTCATTGTTGCCGATGATGAGGTGCTTCACGCCGTTGAGTAAGCCGACGATCTCGGCGATGCGCGTGTCGGAGGGGCCGAGCGCGACGTCGCCGAGATGCCAGACCGTGTCGTCGGGTGCGATCCTCTCGTTCCAGTTGGCGATCAACTCGGCATCATGGGTCGCGAGGTCCGGATAAGGGCGGCGGTCGATATTCAGCGCACGCCGGTCGCCGAAATGCGTATCGCTGGTGAACCAGACCGCCACCGCCCCTCCCGGCTCAGCCGCCTGGCCGGAAGCGCATGGGGACGGTGACGGCGAGGCTGCTCACGGTGACGCCAGGAGGAGCCGCCGGCAGCGATCCGCGCACGGCGGCAAGCGCCGCCCCGTCGATGACGCTGATGCCGCTGCTGCTAGCCAGCCCGGCACTGAGCACCTGACCCGACCGCGAGACGGTGAAGCGCACCACGGCGGTACCGCCCGCCGTCCCCGCCGCCGCGTTACGGTTCATGCGCCCATTGATGGCCGAGGCGAGGGCTCCCTGCCATTGACGCAGGGCGCTGGGATCGTTGCCGGAGGCGGATGAGCCCGTGCTCGCCTGCCTCGCGGACGAGGCCGAGCTGCTCGGACCTCCCTCCTGAGCGGCGCGTCGGCTGGTCTCCCGCGCGGTCCTGAGCTTGGCCTCCTTGGCCGCCTTCAGTTTCGCCTCGCGAATGGCTTCGCGCTTGGCCTCCAGTTCCTCCCGACGCTTCGCCTCGATCTTGGGATCGGGCTTCGGCTTCGGTTTGACGATCTCGACTGGCTTGGGCGGCTTCACAGGCTCGGGCGGCTTGGCCACGACGGGCGGCGGGGGAGCGAGGGGCTCGGCCACCTCGGCGGTGGAGGTGACCACCTGCTCCTCCGGCGGCACCTCCGTGATCGTGTCGGGCGTGACGATGGGCTGAGTCTCTTCGGGTGGGACTTCCGCAGTCTCGGGCGGCGTCACCTCCGCCATCTCCGGCGGCTGCACCTCTTCGAGGACTTCCGGCGTCTCGACGGGGGATTCTTCCGCCGGGGGAGGCACCGCCTCCGTCATGGCGGGGGCGGACGGGGCTTCGGCTTCGGTCGATTGCGGCGCCAGATCGATGGTGATCGTGTTCTCGCCGGGGGGCGCCTTGGGCGGCTGGCCGAACAGCATCATGCCCGCCAGAACCGTCAGGTGCAGGACGAAGGCCACGAGGAAGGCCGCAGCGAGGCCCGTGGGACCTCGCTGTCCGGGCTCACGTGTCGAGACGAGGGCGTTCATCGGGTCTACCGCGTCGCTCCGCTCGCCGCAGGGGCCGCCGGAAGCGCTCCGCCCGGGGATTGCGCGATGAGGGACACCTTGGTGAAGCCAGCCTGGCCGACGAGGCCCATCACTTCCATGATCTTGCCGTAGGGCACGTCCTTGTCGCCGCGTACCAGCATGACCTGGGACGGGTCTTCCGCCGCCAGCGCCTTCAGGCGCGGCATGATCGTCTCCGCTGTCAGCTCGTCCTTGGCCAGGAACGGCTTGCCTTCCTTGTCGATGGAAATCTCCAGGGGCTTCTTCGCCTGTGCGACCTTGGCGGCGGTGGTCTTGGGCAATTGCACCGGCACGCCCGTCGTCATCAGCGGTGCCGCCACCATGAAGATGATCAGCAGAACCAGCATCACGTCCACCATCGGGGTGACGTTGATCTCAGACATCGGCGCGGAATCGAGGTCATCCTCGTCATCGCCGCCGCCGCTGGCGCGGACCGAACCCATACCCATCGTTTAGCCCTCCGGGGCTTCGGCGGCCGGCTCGACGGCCCGCCGCATGTCGTCATCGTGCCGTCGCGTCCGCGCCGACCATGGAATGTTCGTTGCTCGGGAGTCGCCGCGCTACTCGGCGGCCGCGGCGTGCGGCACGCTCTTGCGGTCCCGCGCGAGGCGGTTGCCGAGGGTACCGATGCTGGCGACGAAGGCGGATTGCACCCGGCCGAGATCGTTCGTGAGCTTGTTGTAGGCCATCACCGCCGGGATCGCGACGATGAGGCCGATCGCCGTGGCGAAGAGGGCCTCGGCGATGCCGGGGGCCACCACGGCGAGCGAGGTGTCCTGGCTCTGGGCGATGGACGAGAACGAGTTCATGATGCCCCAGACCGTGCCGAAGAGACCGATGAAGGGGGCGGTGGAACCGGAGGTCGCCAGGAGCGGCAGGCCCGTCTGAAGGCGTTTGATCCGCAGCGTCAGGGCGGCCCGCATGGCGCGCTCGATGCGTTCGCGCCGCTCGGCGCGGGTCTCGGTGGCGTCCTGGTCGCGCCAGGCTTCGAGCCCGGCCTGCACGATACCGGCATCGATACCCGATCCCGTCGTTTCGAGGGAGCCGCCCGAGCGCACCAGCGTGTCGAAGGCCTTGGCCTGACGCTTGGCGGCGGCGAAACGCACCAGCTTCTCGAACACCACCGTCCAACAGGCGATCGAGGCGATCACCAGTAGAATCATGACGCTTTTGACGATCGGGTCTGCCTGAAGGAACAGGCCGATGAAGGAAAAGTCGTGGGCGACAGCGGCCGGCGCGGAAGTCGGATCCATGGCGGGCTCCTCGGGGTTCGTTGGGTGGTGGCGATCGCCGAGGGGCGACCGGATCGGCAATCAGAAGGTCGGCGTGTCAGCCCGTGGGGTCAGCGCGTGAAGCTCGCGCTCGTCTTGCTCTCGGTCTCGATCCGGTCGAGGCATGTCTCGCGGCTGGCCTCGCCGCCTTCGCAGGCGAGCACGTCGTTCAGGAGGACGCGGCCGATCTTCGGGCAGGAAAGGGCCGGGAAATCGAACAGCCGCACCATGGTCTTTCGGTCTTGGATGGGGCCGAGTTCGACGGCGAGGCGCTTCTGCGCGACGCCTTCCGTATCGAACGCGAAGAGGTCGAGCTTGAGGGATTTCAGCGCGGGGCCGCGGCTGTTGTCCACGAGGAGATAGGTGCGGCACGCCTCGCCCGCCGGCTCGAGACGGTTGAGTTCGAGCTTCAGAGGGCTGGGTTTCGCATCCTGGGCGACGGCGGGCGCGCCCCATCCCACCGAAAGGGCAGCGGCGACCAGTGCGGCGCCAATGGCACGGCCGGCCGGGACGGATGGGAATTCGGTCACGCAGTGCGCCTCGTTCATAACGGTCCGATTCTCCTCGGTTACGGCAGTCCCAAGTCGCATGCCCAAGTTGCCTGCCCAGGTCGCCTGCGTCGATGCGCCTTCGCGAACGGCAATCGCAGAGACCCCCAGGGGGATCGTCTTCGGCGGTTCCTCTGGCATTGAAGGCGACGCTCGCGGTGCGGTGCCGCTCCAACCTGACGCATGACGCCCGGCGCTCGCACCGCCGCATCGTTCGACGTGGCGCGGAGTATCCGAGTTGTCCCTGTAAGATCAAGCTTTGCGCTGAAAATCAGAGCAGTTCCAAACTGTTACTGCGACGCTCGGCGCAGCGAAGGGATTGCCTAATGCTCCCATGTCCATTGCTTGATCATCCCAGGTTTCCCTTTTTGGCGACATCCACAGCCTCTTCCTGTCCGCTCCGCTGATCTTCGGGCTCGACATTTCCGTGCGGTCAGGGAGGCGAGTCGACGCGAGGACCGGTCTGAGAGCGGTGCCCTTGATGCCGCTTTTCCACATCTCCATATCGCGGTGACCGGCAGACGACCGCCGGGAGGAGTGCTGCTTCAGGCGGGCTCCGACAGATCGAAGTGCCTCATCTATCGACCCCGGGGCTTCGCCAAGGACTAGATCACGTGACCACACGGCCTTCACCGTTCGGACATCCGTTTCTTCTCGGCTTCGACGAAATCGAACAGGCCCTCGACCGCGTGTCGAAGGCGGCCAATGACGGGTATCCGCCCTACAATATCGAGCGGGTGGCCCGTTCCGACGATCAACCGGAGCGGCTGCGGATCACTCTCGCGGTGGCCGGGTTCACCCGGGACCAGCTCGACGTGATGCTGGAGGAGAACCAACTCGTGGTGCGAGGGCGGCAAGTCGACGACAAGGCGCGGCAATTCCTGCACCGAGGCATCGCCGCGCGTCAGTTCCAGCGTGCGTTTCTTCTCGCCGACGGCATGGAGGTGATGGGCGCGGACCTTTCGAACGGGCTCCTGTCCATCGATCTGACCCGCCCCGAGCCGGAGCGGATTGTCCGCAAGATCACCATCGCGTCGCGCGACGAGGTCTAAGGGCACACTGAGTTTTCACCCGGATACGGGCCGAACGCGGCGCCGATCCTATACGCTCTGCCTCGAAAGGAGGGCATCATGACCGATTTCAATGCGAACCCGATCACCCAGGCCGATCTCGACCCGGCCGAATTCAACGCTGCCGATCTCGCCGCCCTCGGCGAAGGCCACATTGCCTATGTGCGCCCGATCCGTTCCGATGAGGTGAAGCGGCTGTTCCCGCAGGCTCCCGAACTGTCGCCAGGCCTCGACCTGTTCGCCCTGCTCTCGGCCAGCGGGGCTCCGATCCTCCTCGCCGATTCGCGGGATGCGATCGTCGCCAACGCCATGGCCAACGACCTTTTCGCCGTCAGCCTCCACTGAGGCGCAAGGGGGCGCTCAGGCGATCTCGGCCACCGCTGCCGTCAGCCGGGCTAGATCCTGCGGACGAGACAGCCGGTGGTCACCATCGGCTATGAGGGTGAGGACTGTGTCGGCGGCCGGCAGCCGGCCCACCGTCGCGATCGCGTGTTCGTAAGGCACATCCTGGTCCTTCATGCCCTGCAGGATGTGGATGGGGCAGCCCGGATCGATCGGCGCATCGAGCAGCAGGTGCCGGCGTCCGTCCTCGATCAGCGACATGGTAGTGGGGACAGGGTCGGGCCCGTATTCCGTCGCCCGCCACCAGACGCCGTCCCGTTCCATCGTCGCCCGGATCTCCGGCGGGAAACGCTCCCACATCAGCGTCTCGGTGAAATCGACGGCCGGTGCGATCAACACCATTCCGGCCGGTGCGGCGTCGCCGCGCAAGGCTCGGGCTCGCGCGACCAGACAGGCGATCCAGCCCCCCATCGACGAACCGATGAGGATCGGTGGCCTCGTCACGGTCGCGTCCAGCACCGCCATGGCGTCTTCCAGCCATGTGGAGATGGTTGAGGCAGCGAACTCGCCTTCCGATTCTCCATGTCCGGTATAGTCGAACCGGATGAGGGCACGGCCCTGGTCCCGCGCCCAAGCGTCGAGGACTGTCGCCTTGGTCGCCCCCATGTCAGATCGGAATCCCCCGAGCCAGACGAGCGGAGGCCCGTCCCCCTCGCGGATCCGTATCGCGATGCGGCGCGCGGCGTCTCCCTCTCCAACCGAGATGAAGATCGGGTTCTGGCGGGTCGCGAAATCCATGCTTCATCCGTAATCCGAAGAAAACGAGAATTGAATGCCTCGGAGTCGCTTTTCGTTTACCGAGACGTAAAGCGTGCCCCCGATGCTGGAGACCATGATCGAGACACGAGACGAATACCGGGCCTGCGCCGAAAACCAATGTCCGTCGTGTCTCCGGTTCCGAAAAGGATCACCGGAGTGAACGGCGGCGAGCGGTCGGGCGCAGGCTTTCCCGGTGATATCCAGCCTCTGGCGGGCGCAACGATCCTGCAGATCATTCCCGCCCTCGATGCCGGCGGCGCGGAGCGCACGACGGTGGATGTAGCAGCGGCATTGGCCGCCGTCGGGGCCCGTGCCCTGGTGGCGACGGAAGGCGGGCGGCTCGTGGGCGAGATGCAGGCCAAGGGCGGAACCTGGCTCCCCTTTCCGGCTGCCTCCAAGAATCCCCTCGCCATGGCCGTGAATATCGGCCGCCTCGCCAGCCTGTGCCGGCGCGAGGGAGTTCAGATCGTCCATGCCCGCTCACGTGCCCCCGCCTGGGTGGCACTCGGCGCGGTACGGCGGCTGAAGATCCCCTACGTGACCACCTATCACGGCAGTTATTCGGGCCGGACCGGGGTGAAGGTGCTCTACAATTCGGTCATGGCGCGGGGCGACGTGGTCATCGCCAATTCCCACTACACCGCCGATCTCATCCGGTTGCTTCATCCCGAGCAGGCCGGTGACCGCGTGCGTGTCGTCCATCGCGGTACCGACCTCGCCCAGTTCTCGCCCGGCGCTGTGGCACCGGCGCGCGTCGAGACCCTGCGCCGATCCTGGGGGGTCGCCCCGCACCAGCGCGTTGTTCTTCTCGCCGCCCGGCTGACGGCCTGGAAGGGCCAGCGCGTACTGATCGAAGCGGCGGCCGTCCTGCGGGACCGGGGTGTCGCCGATGTCGCCTTCATCCTGGCCGGAGACCCGCAGGGTCGCTCTGCCTACGAACGTGAGCTCGATGCGCTGATCGAGGCCCGCGGACTCCGCGATATCGTGCTGCGGGTCGGTCATTGCACCGACATGCCGGCCGCCTTCCGGGCGGCCTCGGTGGTGGCCGTCCCCTCCGTGGAGCCCGAGGCATTCGGGCGTTCGGCCGTGGAGGCCCAGGCTCTCGGAACTCCAGTGGTGGTCTCGGACCTCGGCGCGGTGCCCGAAACGGTGCTTGCCCCGCCGGAAGTGCCCGCCGCGCAGCGCACCGGCTGGCGCGTGCCTCCAGGCGACGCACCGGCCCTGGCAGAGGCCTTGCTCGAGGCGCTGAATCTCGGGGCTAGTGCGCGGGACGCCATGACCCGCCGGGGACGTGCGCATGTGGAAGCGCATTTCTCCCTCGACGGCATGGTGGGCGCCACTTTGGACATCTATGCGGAGCTCCTTGCGGGCCGCGCGCGATGATGCCGTATCGACGGGTTCGTGAACCAAAGCGGTTCGAGCCTGTTGACACGGGACGCAGTTCGGACATGGTGTCCGCAACCGGATTGCCGGAGCGATTGGTGGCCAGGTCTAGCCCTCGGGGCGATGTCCGCAGGCTGCCGTTTCGTCGTTCACGAGGAGATTGAAGCCATTCGTAGACCAATGAGAGCCATGCCGGCCCCGCAGAAGGACGGGCCGCGCGCCAACAGGGACATCCGTGGCGTCCGCGAAGTGCAGCTCATCGATGATACCGGGCAGAACCGCGGTGTCGTCGCCTTCTTCGACGCGTTGGCCCTCGCCGAAGAGGCGGGCCTCGATCTCGTGGAGATCGCGCCGAACTCCGTTCCTCCCGTCTGTAAGCTGCTCGATTACGGCCGCTTCCGCTTCAACGAACAGAAGAAGCAGAACGAGGCCCGTAAGAAGCAGAAGACGGTCGAGGTCAAGGAGATCAAGCTCCGCCCCGGCATCGACAAGCACGATTACGACACCAAGATGAAGGCCGTCATCCGGTTCTTCGAGGAAGGCGACAAGGTGAAGGTCACCCTGCGCTTCCGCGGCCGTGAGATGGCTCACCAGGATATCGGCCTGCGCCTGCTGGAGCGGGTGAAGAACGAGACCCAGGAAATCGCCAAGGTGGAAAGCGAGCCGATGCTCGAAGGCCGCCAGATGATCATGATCCTGGCGCCGCGCTGAGACGCTTTCCGTCCCTTCACTGGACTTGAGAACATTGAAAGCCGCTTCCCGATCCGGGAAGCGGCTTTTTTATCGCCTCGTGGCCACTCACGGTATCCCGTGATTCGGCACGGCTTTGCATCCGCGGAGAGGGGAGGGGCGGCGTGTGAACCGCCCCCGAGGGTTACTTCACCACCGACACCTGCGCGTCGCCGACACGCCTGAGCACGTTGACCGTGACATCGCTTCCGTAGCGCTGGACACGCAGGTCGATCCGCGATTCGCCCAGCTTGAGGTTGAAGATCGAGACGCCTTCGAGGAAGTCCGGCAGGGTGGGGTTGCGGAGCCGGATGCGGTTGCGGTCGTGCTGGATCTCCAGGCCGATACAGGCGGAGAGGAAGGCGAACGGTGCCGCCGCCGCCCAGGCCTGCGGCGAACAGGCGACCGGATAGGAGACCGGTCCGCGCTGGTTGCGCCGCATGAAGCCGCAGAACAGCTCCGGCAGGCGCTTCTGGTCCTGGTAGAGCGCAGTATCGAACATGCCCTGGAAGATGCGCGACGCTTCGGGCTTCAAGTCGTAGCGAGCGAGGCCCATCGCCACCATGGCGTTGTCGTGCGGCCAGATCGAGCCGTTATGATACGACATCGGATTATAGCGGGCCTCGCCACGCGCGATGGTCCGCACGCCCCAACCGTTGAACCCGTCCTTCGACAGGAGATTGGCAGCGACGCTCGCGGCCCGCTCCGGCAGGGCGATGCCGGTGAAGAGGGCGTGGCCGGCATTGGACGAGCGCACGGCGCATTGCTTCTTCGCCCCGTCGAGGGCCAGCGCGTAGGTGCCGATCTCCTCGCACCAGAATGCTTTGTCGAAATTCTCACGCAGGTGCCGGGCCTCGTCTCCGAGGCGGGTGGCGAGAGCGTCATGGCCGAGCAAGGTCGCGAGTTTGGCCATGCCGTTCTTGGCGGCATAGACGTAACCCTGGACCTCACACAGAGCGATCGGCCCCTTTGCGAGCTGTCCGTCGGTGTGGAAGATCGAATCGTGGCTGTCTTTCCAGCCCTGGTTCTCCAGGCCCTTGTCGGTGTCGCGGGCGTATTCGACGAAACCGTCGCCGTCCCGGTCGCCGTACTTGTTCATCCATTCGACGGCGAGTTCGAGGGCCGGCCAGATCCGCGCAATGGTCTCCCGGTCGCCGGTGACGGCATAATACTCATAGGCCAGCATGACGAAGAGCGGCGTGCCGTCGATCGTGCCGTAATAGTGGCGGAACGGCACTTCGCCGAGCATCGCCATCTCCCCGCGCCGGGTCTCGTGTAGCACCTTGCCCGGCTGGGCATCGGCGGCGGGGTCCACGGCCTTCGCCTGGGTCGAAGCCAAGTAGCGCAGGACGCCCTTGGCGAAATTCGGGTCGATCCAGAGGGCCATCATCGCGGTGATGATGCCGTCGCGGCCGAACACGGTGGAGTACCAGGGGATGCCGGCGAAGGGGTAGATCCCCTCGGGCGTGCGGCTCGCCAGCATGTAGAGGTCGGCGGTGGCGCGGCAGGCCGCCTCGTTGAACTGGTCGTTCGACGAGATGATCGTGGTGATGCCGGCGGTGAGTTGGCGCAGGTCCCGCCGCGCGTCGCGATAGGCGCGGGCGAAAATCACGCCTTCGCCGAGGCCCTTCGGGTGCCGTGCACCGGCCCCGCTGCCCGCCGCCTGCGACAGACCGGCCGCTGCATCCTCGCCCACCTTTTCGGCGGCCGGGGCACTGGTGAAGGCGCGGTGCGATTCGCAGACCACGCGGATGAACAGCGACGTCCGGCCGCCAGGGGGCAGCGAGACTTCGAACTCGGCCCGGCCCGGCTCGATATGTTTCGGCTTCGGCCCGAAATGCAGGCTCGTGGTGCGGACCACCTCGTCGAGTCCGACATAGCGGAACTGGACCTCGGTCTCGCTCGCCACCTGGACGCTACGCTTGCCCCGGATGGGACGGTCCATTCCGCGCACCTCGAACAGGTCGCGGTAATCGGCGTCGAAGGTGATGCCGATCTTCAGCTTCCAATGCCGAGAATCGTAATTGCGCAGGCCGATCCGGTCGTAGCAGGCCCCCTTGAACAGGAACTTGGTACGCTCGATCGCGATCAATTCGCGCGGAATCGTGGTCTCGTCGTGAGCGTCGATGCGGATGTCGGGCGTCGTCATGTCGACGCTCAGCGCACCGTTATCGTCCTGCATCACCGAGGACAGGAGCAGCGGCCGCTGCTCCTCGATGGTGAAGCCGAGGCGCGAGAGGTAGCGCGTATCCTGGAAATACAGGCCTTCCGGCCCAGGTAGCACGCCGATATCGCCGTAACTGTCGAGGACAGCGAAGGCCTCTCCGTACTTCAGTGAGCGCAAGGGACGCTCCACCAGCGAGGTCTGCGCCTCGATATGATATTGCGGCAGCACCGCGTCGGCATCCTGGAAGCCTTGCCCCAGGCCATTCGCGCTGGAACCGTCCTGTGTCGTCGCCGTGGAAGTGTTCGCCGCCATGCCTGAACGTCTCCGGGAAGTGGGCTGCCGGACCTGCAGCATCGAGGCGAAGCCATACCCGGCCCGATGCCGCAGATCATTGTTTAAGTTCGGACTCGCATGAAACGCGGCCATGCGTTTCGGCCCGATACGCTCGATCGTAGCCCGCGAATCAAAAGGCCGCCGATCGCGACCAGGCGACTCGGCGGCCTTCTGGAACCGGTCTCGGCGGATCCGCTCGAAGCGGCACCGATACGGGGAAGGTTAGCAAGGCTGATGCCCGATGGCATCAGCCTTTCGCTAGAGATTTTCAGGCGGGCATCGCCGCGGCTGAGAGCGAGGGGCGGGCCGAACCGTTCAAGTCGCCATAATGCGGAGTGAAGGCGCCCGCATGCGGCATCGTGATCACGTTGGGCTGACCCGCGATCAACTGCTCGTAGACCGCCACGTACTTCTTCACCATGCACTCGGCGGTGAACTGGGTTTCGAAGTGGCGACGGACACCGGCGCGGCTCATGGTCTTCACCTTGTGCACGGCCGCGATGGCATCATCCATCGTGTCGCAAAGGACACCGCTGACGCCGTCGGCGATGACTTCGGGAACCGAGCCGTTGCGGAACGCGATGACCGGCGTACCTGCTGACATCGCCTCGATCATGACGAGGCCGAAAGGCTCCGGCCAGTCGATCGGGAAGGCGAGCGCCAGCGCGTTGCCGAGGAAGTCCTTCTTCTGTTCTTCGTTGATCTCGCCGATGAACTCGACGAGCGGGTGATGGATCATCGGCTCGATGACCTCGTCCCAGTAATCCTGGTCTGCCTTATCGACCTTCGCGGCGATCTTGAGCTTCACGCCGGACTGGATCGCCATCTGGATCGCGCGGTCGGGACGCTTCTCCGGAGAAATGCGACCGAGGAAGGCGAGGTAGCCACCTTTGGCGTCCGGGTAATACGGGCAGTTCTCGGCCGGCAGACCGTGATGGATCGTCGACTGCCAGTTCGAGTTGGAGGGCATCGGTTCACGCTGATTGTCGGAAATCGACACCAGCGGCATGCCCGTGAAGGTACGGTAGACCGGCATGAAATCAGGCACGTCGAGGCGACCATGCATGGTCGTCACGCACTTATGGTAAAGATCTTCGAACATCGGATACTGAAGCAGATCGATGTGGAAGTGCAGCACGTCGAATTCGTGGGCCCGCTTGTGCACGTTGTGCAGCATGGCGAGATGGCTGGCGGTATGGTCCCGGTAGCCGAGAAGGCGAAGGCCCTCCGGCGTGCAGGCAGCCAGCTTAGCCGACGTCTCGGAATCACCGCTGGCGAACAGCGTGACGTCATGGCCCTGGCGGACGAGTTCTTCCGTGATCCACGATACGACGCGCTCGGTGCCGCCATAGAACTTGGGAGGCACGGCCTCCGAGAGCGGAGCAATCTGGGCAATGCGCACGAAACGTCTCCTGTAAGGTCGAATGTTGCGACGACCTAACGCCAGCCGGCCTGAGTGGGACATGAACGGAACTCACGGCCAAGGTTATGGTTCCGAGCGCTTGCCGAGCGCCATGTTTACCTTTGCGTTAACCTTGGATGTCCCCGGTATCCTCGTTTCCACCCGGCCCATCGACCCGGTCCGGCGAGGCGCGGTGCCATGCAGGAAGCCGGCCAGAATTCCCGGTCGGCAGGCCCGGTGATGCCCATCTTGGAGGGGCCTGCGCGGATCGGTCGTGTTGAAGGATGCGATCCTTGGCATACCTCCGTGTCATGCCTGGATTTGTGCGACGCAGGTCGCCCTTGTTTCGCTCAAGGGGGTCGTCTAAGCCTCGCGCCTGCGCAGTCTGGCATTGGAGCAATTCCATACCATCCCGGCGCTCGCGAGGCGTTTCGCTCGCCACGAACACGAGAGGTGTCGCATGACAGGCCTGTTGGCGGATTATCTGCCCCTCATCGTCTTCATCGGCGTGTCGCTCTTCATTGCTGTGGCGTTGCTCGTGGCTCCCTTTCTCGTGGCCTATAACAGCCCTGATCCGGAGAAGCTTTCGGCCTACGAGTGTGGCTTCAATGCCTTCGATGACGCCCGCATGAAGTTCGACGTGCGGTTCTACCTCGTTGCTATTCTTTTCATCATCTTCGACCTGGAAGTGGCATTCTTGTTCCCCTGGGCGATCACCTTCGGTGAGCTCGGCTGGTTCGGGATGTGGTCGATGATGGCCTTCCTCGGCGTGCTCACGGTCGGGTTCGTCTACGAGTGGCGCAAGGGCGCCCTCGAATGGGACTAACTATCCCGTCGACCTGACATTCGCATTGCCCGAAGCCTGATCCCGAGAAACCGATGGCCTTCAGCCCCGATATCACCCGGATCCCCGCCGTTGCACCGGCACCGAAAGGGATCATCGACCCGAATACCGGTCGCCCTATCGGCGCCGACGATCCGACCTTCCTGTCGATCAACAGCGAACTCGCCGACAGGGGTTTCCTGATCACCTCGACGGACGACCTCATCAATTGGGCCCGCACCGGGTCGCTGATGTGGATGACATTCGGCCTCGCCTGTTGCGCCGTCGAGATGATGCAGATGTCGATGCCGCGCTATGATTGTGAGCGCTTCGGCTTCGCTCCGCGCGGTTCGCCCCGGCAATCCGACGTGATGATCGTCGCCGGCACGCTGACCAACAAGATGGCTCCGGCCCTGCGCAAGGTCTACGACCAGATGCCCGAGCCCCGCTACGTGATCTCCATGGGCTCCTGCGCCAATGGCGGCGGCTACTATCACTATTCCTACTCGGTGGTGCGCGGCTGCGACCGGGTGGTGCCGGTGGACATCTACGTGCCGGGCTGCCCGCCCACGGCGGAGGCGCTACTCTACGGAGTGCTTCTGCTCCAGAAGAAGATCCGCCGTACCGGCACGATCGAGCGCTGAGGATTCGCGATGAGCAACGGCATCTCGATCCTCGCGCATACGGCCGCCCCCGCCGACGGTTCGCTCCAGGCGCTCAGCGACCATGTGGGCGCGGCCCTCGGGCCGGCCATCGTCTCGCGCGCCATCGCCTTCGGTGAGCTGACGTTGAACGTTCAGGCGAGCGATATCGTCTATGCGCTCACCTATCTGCGCGACGACCCGACCTGCGCGTTCCGCTGCTTCATCGATATCTGCGGCGTTGATTATCCCAACCGGGCCAAGCGCTTCGACGTGGTCTACCACCTGCTCTCACTGCGCCATAACAGCCGCATCCGGGTGAAGGTGCAGGCCGACGACCAGACCGCCGTACCCTCCGTCATCGAGGTGTTCCCGGCGGCAAACTGGTTCGAGCGCGAAGCCTACGACCTGTATGGAATCCTGTTTTCGGGACATCCGGACCTGCGCCGGCTGCTCACCGATTACGGTTTCGAGGGCCACCCCCTGCGCAAAGACTTCCCGCTCACCGGCTTCGTCGAGGTTCGATACGACCAGGACGAGGCCCGTGTCGTGTACGAGCCGGTGAAGCTGACCCAGGAATTCCGGAACTTCGACTTCCTCTCGCCGTGGGAGGGCACCGAATACGTGCTCCCGGGCGATGAGAAAAAGTCGGCTTGAGCAGCGGAGCGAGGCCATGACCGAGCACAATATCCGCAATTTCGCGATCAATTTCGGGCCGCAGCACCCGGCGGCACACGGCGTTCTGCGTCTCGTGCTGGAACTCGACGGCGAAATCGTCGAACGCGTCGACCCGCATATCGGCCTGCTCCATCGCGGCACCGAGAAGCTGATCGAGCACAAGACCTACCTGCAGGCGACGCCGTATTTCGACCGGCTCGACTATGTCTCGCCGATGAACCAGGAGCATGCCTTCTGTCTCGGCATCGAGAAGTTGCTCGGGCTCCAGGTGCCGCGCCGGGCTCAGCTGATCCGCACGCTGTTCTGCGAGATCGGCCGCATCCTGTCTCATCTCCTCAACGTCACCACGCAGGCCATGGATGTGGGCGCGCTGACGCCGCCGCTCTGGGGCTTCGAGGAGCGTGAGAAGCTGATGATCTTCTACGAGCGCGCGTCGGGTGCTCGTCTCCATGCCAATTACTTCCGGCCCGGCGGCGTGCACCAGGACCTGCCGCCCGCGCTGATCGACGATATCGAAGCCTTCATCGACCCGTTCCTGCAGGTGGTCGACGATCTCGACGACCTCGTCATGTCGAACCGCATCTTCAAGCAGCGCAACGTCGATATCGGCATCGTCACCGTGGACGAGGCCATGGCCTGGGGTTTCTCGGGCGTGATGGTGCGCGGCTCCGGCATCCCGTGGGACCTGCGTAAGTCGCAACCCTATGAATGCTACGAGGAGATGGAATTCGACGTCCCCGTGGGAAGGAACGGCGACACCTACGATCGGCAGGTCATCCGCATGGAAGAGATGCGGGAATCGGCCAAGATCATGCGCCAGTGCTGCATCAAGCTGCGCGAGCCGGCGGGAATGGGGGCGATCGCCGCCACGGACGGCAAATTCGCACCGCCGCCGCGCCGGGAAATGAAGCGCTCGATGGAAGCGCTGATTCATCATTTCAAGCTCTACACCGAGGGCTTCCACGTGCCGGCCGGCGAAGTCTACGCCGCCGTCGAAGCGCCCAAGGGCGAGTTCGGCGTCTATCTCGTGGCCGACGGCACCAACAAGCCCTACCGCTGCAAGATCCGCGCTCCGGGTTTCGCCCATCTCCAGGCCATGGACTGGATGTGCCGCGGCCACATGCTGGCCGACGTGTCCTGCGTGCTCGGCACGCTCGACATCGTGTTCGGCGAGGTGGACCGGTGACGGTATTCGAGGTTTCGCACTGATGGCCAATCGCAGACTCGCCCCCGCTTCCGAGCAGCCGGCCAGCTTCGCTTTCTCGCCTGAGAACGCCGAATGGGCCAAAGGGCAGATCGAGAAGTATCCCGAAGGCCGTCAGGCCTCCGCGGTGATCCCGCTGCTGTGGAAGGCGCAGGAGCAGAATGGCGGCTGGCTTCCGCAGAAGGCCATCGAGGCGGTGGCCGCCGAACTTGGCATGCCGCATATCCGCGTGCTCGAAGTCGCGACTTTCTACACGATGTTCGCCCTTGAGCCGGTGGGCCGGTTCTGGATCCAGCTCTGCGGCACGGTGCCGTGCGATTCCTGCGGTGCGCGCGAATTGAAGGGCTATCTTCGGGAGCGCCTCGGCGCACCCGGCCATGTCAGCGCCGACGGCAATTTTTCCTGGCTCGAAGTCGAGTGTCTCGGCGCCTGCTGCAACGCGCCCATGGCCCAGATCAATCAGGATTACTACGAAGACCTGACGCCCGAGCTCCTCGGCAAACTGATGGACGACCTCGCGGCTGGACGCCCGGTCAAGATCGGTTCGCAGGTCGGGCGCACGTCATCCGAGCCGATGGGCGGGGCCGACACGTTGAGCGACGAGACCTTGTTCGATGGGTCGCGCGTGGGCGCATGGCGGAAGCGGTTCGAAGATCAGGCCGCGAAATCCGACGATGCAGTGGGCAAGTCCGAAGCTGTCTCGTCCGAGCAGCGCGCGGCGTCCGACCCGAAGCCGGCTAAGCCCGATTCGGGCCGCGCCGTGGAGGAGCCGCCGACCGACGCCCCAGCTCAGCGTAACGCATCCGGCGAGACGCCGGTGAAGCCGGGCGACAAGGCCGATGCGGCTGACCCGAAGGAATCGACGGCCCAGCCGAACAAGCCGGCTCCGTCCGCGCCCGAGACGATCGCCGAGGCCGAGGCCGCTGGAGCCGAGGCGGGTACGCAATCCGATATGCCACGCGATGAACCGCCGCCGCAGCCGGTCGCCTCCGGCGCGAGCGCGGACGAATCCTCACCGAAACCGACCGAGCCGAAGACGCCGTCCGCCAACGCGAAGGAGATCTGACATGCTCTCAGATCAGGATCGCATCTTCACCAATCTGTACGGTCTGCATTCGCCCGGTCTGGAAGAGGCCAGGAAGCGCGGCGCGTGGGACGGCACCAAGTTCCTGCTGGAAATGGGCCGCGACTGGATCATCGACGAGATGAAGGCGTCCGGGCTGCGCGGGCGCGGCGGTGCCGGCTTCCCGACGGGCCTGAAATGGTCCTTCATGCCCAAGAAGTCAGATGGGCGTCCGCACTACCTCGTGGTCAATGCCGACGAATCCGAGCCGGGGACCTGCAAGGACCGGGAGATCATGCGGCACGATCCGCATCTCCTGATCGAGGGCTGCATGCTGGCCTCGTTCTCCATGGCGGCCCATGCCTGCTACATCTACATCCGTGGCGAGTACGTGGCCGAGAAGCATGCCTTGCAGAAGGCGGTCGACGAAGCTTACGCGGCCCGTCTCGTGGGCAAGAATAATGTCCACGGCTACCCGTTCGACATCTACGTCCATCACGGCGCCGGCGCCTACATTTGCGGCGAGGAAACCGCCCTGCTGGAAAGCCTCGAAGGCAAGAAGGGTATGCCGCGGCTGAAGCCGCCTTTCCCCGCCAATATGGGCCTCTACGGTTGCCCGACGACCGTGAATAACGTCGAGTCGATCGCGGTAGCGGGGACCATCCTGCGCCGGGGCGGGGCCTGGTTCGCCGGTCTCGGCGGCAAGAACAACACCGGCACCAAGCTGTTCTGCGTCTCCGGCCACGTCAACAAGCCTTGCAACGTCGAGGAAGAACTCGGCATCACCTTCCGCGAGCTGATCGACAAGCATTGCGGTGGCATGCGCGGCGGCTGGGACAACCTGCTCTGCTCCATCCCTGGCGGCTCTTCAGTGCCCCTGGTGCCGGCTGAGCAGATCATCGACGCCAAGATGGACTTCGACACCCTGAAGAATCTCGGCTCCGGTCTCGGCACGGCGGCGGTCATCGTCCTCGACCGTTCCACCGACATCGTGTCGGCGATTGCCCGCATCGCATATTTCTACAAGCACGAATCCTGCGGCCAGTGCACGCCTTGCCGCGAGGGCACGGGCTGGATGTGGCGTGTGATGCTGCGCATGGCCGAAGGCCGCGCCCAGCGCCGCGAGATCGACATGCTCCTAGACGTGACGAAGCAGATCGAGGGCCACACGATCTGCGCGCTCGGCGACGCGGCGGCCTGGCCGATCCAGGGCCTCATCCGCCATTTCCGTCCCGAGATCGAGAAGCGCATCGACCGCTACAGCGCCAACCCGCACAGCGATCCTGTGCGGATCGCCGCGGAGTGATCGCCATGTCGTTCGGACCGAAATTCGTTACCGAGAAGCACGCATGACAAAGCTCATCGTCGACGGCACCGAGGTCGATGTTCCGGCCGAGTACACCCTCCTGCAAGCTTGCGAAGTCGCGGGCGCGGAGATCCCGCGCTTCTGCTTCCACGAACGGCTGTCCATCGCGGGCAATTGCCGGATGTGTCTCGTCGAGCTGAAGGGGGCGCCTAAGCCCGTCGCCTCATGCGCCTATGCGGTAAAGGACTGCCGCCCCGGACCCAATGGTGAGCCGCCGGAGATCCTGACGCGGTCCGGAACCACGAAAAAGGCCCGCGAGGGGGTGATGGAGTTCCTCCTCATCAATCACCCCCTCGATTGTCCGATCTGCGACCAGGGCGGCCATTGTGACCTGCAGGATCAGGCGATGGCCTACGGCGTGGATTCGACCCGTTACGGCGAGAACAAGCGCGCCGTCGAAGAGAAATATATCGGCCCGCTGGTGCGGACCGCCATGAACCGCTGCATCCATTGCACCCGCTGCGTCCGCTTTCTCGCGGAAGTGGCCGGCGTGCCGGATCTCGGCGCCATCGGCCGCGGCGAGGACATGGAGATCACGAGCTATCTCGAGAGTGCCATGGGCTCCGAGCTTCAGGGCAACGTCGCCGATCTCTGCCCCGTGGGCGCCCTCGTCCACAAGCCACAGAGCTACGAGGTGCGGCCCTGGGAGCTGTCGAAGACCGAATCCATCGACGTGATGGACGCAGTCGGCTGCGCCATCCGTGTGGACGCCCGTGGCCGTGAGGTCATGCAGATCGAGCCTCGGGTGAACGAAGACATCAACGAGGAGTGGATCTCCGACAAGACCCGCCATGCGGTGGACGGGCTTCGGGCGCAGCGTCTCGACCGTCCCTACCTGCGTGAGAACGGCCGCCTGCGCCCCGCCTCCTGGGGCGAGGCGTTCGCCGCCATCGCCGCCCGGATGAAGAGCGCCGACCCGAAGCGTGTTGGCGCCATCGTCGGTGACCTTGCCGCCGTGGAGGAGATCTATGCCCTGAAGACCCTGATGGGGTCGCTCGGCGTGACCAATCTCGATTGCCGTCAGGCCGGCGAGGCGATCGACCCGGCTTGGGGGCGCGCCGCCTACACGTTCAATCCCACCATTCCGGGTATTGAGGAGGCGGATGCGATCCTGCTCGTCGGGACGAACCCGCGCCTGGAAGCCTCGCTTCTCAACGTTCGTATCCGCAAGCGTTGGCGCATGGCGCCTCTGGCGGTGGGCCTGATCGGCGAGGCGGTGGATCTTACCTATCCCCATACCTATCTCGGCGCCGGCCCCGAAACCCTGGCCGATATCGCCGCCGGAAAGCATAGCTTCTCCGAGGTGCTGAAAAGCGCCAGCCGACCCCTCGTGATCGTGGGAACCGGCGCGCTGACCCGGCCCGACGGCGCTGCCATCCTCTCGTCGGCGGCGGCGCTCGCCAAGGATATCGGTGCGGTCACCGCCGAGTGGAACGGCTTTGCCGTGATCCAGACTGCTGCAGCCCGCGTCGGCGCGCTCGATCTCGGCTTCGTGCCGGGGGAGGGGGGCTTGGCTCTCGGGCAGATGGTCGAGCCCGGAGCGCTTGACGTGCTGTTCAACCTCGGAGCCGACGAGGTCGAGATCGGCGCAGGCGCGTTCGTGATCTACCAGGGCACCCATGGCGATCGCGGCGCGACCCGCGCGGACGTGATCCTGCCGGGCGCGGCCTATACCGAGAAGAACGCCACTTTCGTCAATCTCGAAGGCCGTGTTCAGACGATCAACCGCGCCGGTTTCCCGCCGGGTGACGCCCGCGAGGATTGGGCGATCCTGCGGGCGCTCTCCGATGTCCTCGGCAAGCGTCTTCCCTTCGATTCGCTCGGGGCCCTGCGTCGCGACCTCTATGCGGCGTACCCGCATTTCGCTGCCCTCGACGCGATAGCCACGAGCGACGTGGCCGCCACTGTCGACACGCTTGCGGGGCTCGGAGGCGAGCCGGGCCGTTCGGCCTTCGTGTCCGCCGTTCCGGATTTCTACCTCACCAACGCTATCGCCCGCGCTTCGCGGGTCTTGGCCGAATGTTCGAGCCTCGCGCAGACGCGCGGTCTCGAAGCGGCGGAATAAGGGCTGCCGACCATGCTGGAAATCGTCGGCACCGTCCTACTGCTGATCCTGAAGAGCTTCGTGCTCCTCGCCTTGCTGCTGGTATTCATTGCCTATGCGCTGCTGGCCGATCGTAAGATCTGGGCGGCGGTGCAGCTGCGGCGCGGCCCTAACGTCGTCGGGCCATGGGGCCTGTTCCAGTCCTTCGCCGATCTGCTGAAGTTCGTGCTGAAGGAGCCGGTGATTCCGGCAGGCGCCAATAAGGGCCTGTTCTTGCTGGCACCGCTTGTCTTCGCCACCTTGGCTCTCGCCGCCTGGGCGGTGATCCCGCTGGCGGAAGGCTGGGCCATCGCCGACCTCAATGTCGGCATTACCTACATTTTCGCGATCTCGTCACTCGGCGTCTACGGCGTGCTGATGGGCGGCTGGGCCTCGAACTCGAAATACGCCTTCCTCGGCGCGCTCCGCTCTGCAGCGCAGATGATCTCGTACGAGGTCTCCCTCGGATTCGTCATCATTTGCGTCCTGCTCTGCGCCGGGTCGCTCAACCTCTCGCGCATCGTGATGGCGCAGGACACCTCACTGGGCATCCTCGGCTGGTACTGGCTCTGGCTGTTTCCGATGTTCGTGGTGTTCTTCGTCTCGGCGCTCGCCGAGACCAACCGCCCACCCTTCGATCTGCCGGAAGCCGAATCGGAGCTCGTGGCCGGCTACATGGTCGAGTATTCCTCGACGCCCTACCTGCTGTTCATGCTCGGCGAGTACGTGGCGATCATGACCATGTGCGCATTGGGAACGGTGCTGTTCCTCGGCGGCTGGCTCTCGCCGATCCCGTTCGCGCCCTTCACCTGGGTGCCGGGCCTGATCTGGTTCGCCCTGAAGGCCAGCTTCCTCTTCTTCATGATCGCCATGGTGAAGGCCATGGTGCCGCGCTACCGCTACGACCAGCTCATGCGGCTCGGCTGGAAGGTGTTCCTTCCGCTTTCCCTCGTCTCGGTCGTGGTCGTCGCCTTCGTCCTCAAGCTGACCGGCCTTGCGCCGGGCGTCTGACAACCCCTCACGGAGATCCGAGCCATGAAGCTCGATCAAGTCGCAAAGGGTCTGCTGCTGAAGGAGTTCGTGTCGGGGTTCGCCCTCGCCATGCGCTACTTCTTCAAGCCCAAGGCCACGATCAACTACCCCTTCGAGATGGGGCATCGCGGGCCGCGCTTTCGCGGCGAGCACGCGCTGCGCCGCTATCCGAACGGTGAGGAACGCTGCATCGCCTGCAAGCTGTGCGAGGCGATCTGTCCCGCGCAGGCCATCACCATCGAGGCCGGTCCGCGCCGCAACGACGGCACGCGCCGCACCACACGCTACGACCTCGACATGGTGAAATGCATCTATTGCGGCATGTGCCAGGAGGCCTGTCCGGTGGATGCCATCGTGGAAGGGCCGAACTTCGAGTTCTCCGTGGAGACCCGCGAGGAGCTTCTCTACGACAAGGAGAAGCTTCTCCTGAACGGTGACCGCTGGGAGCGCGAGATCGCGCGCAATCTCGCAGTGGACGCACCATACCGGTGATGACACGGCGCTCCGGCGGTTGTGCGCCGCAGGGGTGGGTTCTATAGACGGGCGGCCTGCACGGGCTGGTTTGAATTTAGGCAGAAGGGGCCGTCCTCGGGACGGCTGATCTCCATAATCGCATGAGTGCAGCCGCAGCCTTCTTCTACCTGTTCGCCGGTGTCGCGATCGCGTCCGCGTTCATGGTCATCACCTCGCGCAACCCTGTCGCGTCGGTGCTCTTCCTCATCCTCGCCTTCGTCAACGCGGCCGGCTTGTTCGTGCTGATGGGGGCCGAGTTCCTGGCGATGATCCTGGTGGTCGTCTATGTCGGCGCCGTCGCCGTGCTGTTCCTCTTCGTCGTGATGATGCTCGACGTCGATTTCGCGCAGCTGCGCCAGGGCTTCCAGCAGTACCTGCCGATCGGCGCATTGATCGGCGCGATCTTCCTCATCGAGCTCCTGCTGGTGGTCGGCTCCTGGACGATCGATCCCGGCCTGATGCAGGCGCCGCTCGGTCCTCTCGCCAATGTCGAGGGTGTCACCAACACCCAGATGCTCGGGCGCGTGCTCTATACCGACTACGTTTTCTTCTTCCAGCTGGCCGGTCTGATTCTGCTGGTGGCGATGATCGGGGCCATCGTGCTCACCCTGCGTGACCGGCCCGGCGTGAAGCGCCAGAACATTGCCGTGCAGAATGCACGGACGCAGGGGATGGCGGTGGAAACCCGCAAGGTGCCGTCTCGCCAGGGCGTCGAGGTCTGATGTCGGCTCAACACAAGGATCAGCGCTCATGATCGGCTTGAGCCATTACCTGACGGTGGCGGCGATCCTGTTCACGCTCGGCGTGCTCGGCATCTTCGTGAACCGCAAGAACATCATCGTCATCCTGATGTCGGTCGAGCTCATCCTACTCGCGGTGAACATCAACCTCGTGGCGTTCTCCACCCATCTGAACGACATCACTGGCCAGATCTTCGCCCTGTTCGTGCTCACGGTGGCGGCGGCGGAGGCAGCCATCGGGCTCGCCATCCTCGTTGTGTTTTTCCGAAACCGCGGCTCCATCGCGGTGGAGGACGTGAACATGATGAAGGGCTGAGCTTCACCCAAGCCGAGCCGCGCGGCTTCCCGCGCGATCCCATTGACGAGAATGGAGCGATGCCGGGTATCCGGCACGCTTCCGGAGGCCGGGCCAGCCAGCGATGTATCACGCGATCGTCTTCTTCCCGCTCATCGGCGCCCTGCTCGCCGGCCTGTTCGGCCGGCAGCTCGGCCCTCGCGTGTGCGAGTACATCACCACCGGCTTCCTCGCCTTCTCCGCCCTCCTGTCCTGGGGCGCCTTCTTCGAGGTGCCTGGCTCGGATCACGCGACCCGCGTGCAGGTGGCGACGTGGTTCACCGCCGGTGACCTCGTGGTCGACTGGGCTTTCCGGATCGACACGCTCACCGTGGTGATGCTGGTGGTGGTGACGACGGTCTCGACCCTCGTCCACCTCTACTCCGTGGGCTACATGGCGGAGGATCCGCACCGGCCGCGCTTCTTCGCCTATCTGTCGCTGTTCACCTTCGCCATGCTGATGCTGGTGACGTCGGACAACCTCGTTCAGATGTTCTTCGGTTGGGAGGGCGTCGGCCTCGCCTCCTACCTGCTGATCGGGTTCTGGTATGAGAAGCCTTCAGCCAATGCGGCGGCGATGAAGGCCTTCATCGTCAACCGGGTCGGCGATTTCGGCTTTTCGCTCGGCATCTTCCTCGTCTTCGTCCTGTTCGGTTCGGTGGCCTTCGACGGCATCCTGCCGCGCGCCGCGGAGCTCAAGGACGCCACGTTCCACTTCCTCGGCTATGACTGGAACGCCATGACCCTGGCGTGCCTGCTCCTGTTCATGGGCGCCATGGGCAAGTCGGCGCAGTTCCTGCTCCATACCTGGCTGCCGGATGCCATGGAGGGACCGACACCGGTCTCCGCCCTGATCCACGCCGCCACCATGGTGACGGCGGGCGTCTTCATGGTGGCGCGCCTGTCGCCTTTGTTCGAAGTGGCGCCAAACGCTCTCATCGTCGTGACGATCATCGGCGGTATCACCGCGTTCTTCGCGGCCACGATCGGCATGGTGCAGAACGACATCAAGCGGGTCATCGCCTACTCGACCTGCTCGCAGCTCGGCTACATGTTCGTGGCGCTGGGCGTCGGCGCCTATTCGGCCGCCGTGTTCCACCTCTTCACCCACGCTTTCTTCAAGGCGCTTCTGTTCCTCGGCGCCGGCTCGGTCATCCACGCGATGCATCACGAGCAGGACATGCGGAACATGGGGGCGCTCCGCCGCTACATCCCCTTCACCTCCGCGATGATGACCATCGGCACCCTGGCGCTGATCGGCTTCCCCTTCACTGCCGGCTACTATTCGAAGGACGCGATCATCGAAGCGGCCTATGCCTCGACGCGGCCCGGCCACACGCTCGCCTTCCTGTGCACGGTCGTGGCCGCATTGATGACCTCGTTCTATTCCTGGCGCCTGTTCTTCATGACGTTCGAGGGTCCGGCCCGCTGGGCGGGCCACGGCGCCGCTCATCATGACGATCATCACGCTGCACCTGCTTTGGCTCACGCCGCCTCTGCTACCGCCGACGGCGCACCGGGACACCACGAGGGTGTCGCGCACGACGACAAGGGCCATGACGTAGAGCCGGCGTCACACAGCGCTATCGAGCATCACGACCATGTGCACACGCCGCATGAGAGCCCGTTGGTGATGACGATTCCCCTGGCGATCCTGGCCTTCGGTGCCCTGTTCGCCGGTCTGCTCTTCAAGAACCGCTTCATCGGCGAGGGCATGGAATCGTTCTGGGGCCACGCCCTCGGTCACGGTCCCGACAACCACATCATGCACGACATCCATTCGGTGCCGGCTCTTGTGGCCTACTCGCCCTTCATCATGCTGGTGATCGGCTTCTTGCTGGCCTTCTGGATGTATATCCGCCGTCCCGAACTGCCGGGCCGGCTCGCCGCCCAGCAGCCAAGCCTGTACCAGTTCCTGCTCAACAAGTGGTATTTCGACGAACTCTACGACCGGATCTTCGTGCGCCCGGCCAAGAACTTCGGCAAGTTCCTCTGGAAAGAGGGTGACGGCCGGGTCATCGACGGACTAGGCCCCGACGGCATCGCCACCCGCGTGCTCGACGTCACTCGCGGGGTCGTCCGATTGCAGACCGGTTACGTCTATCACTACGCCTTCGTCATGCTCATCGGCGTCGCCGCCATTGTCAGCTGGTACATGCTCACCGGCCTGCCCAAGGTCGGACACTGATGTCGCGCGCAATGACGGCCGCCAACCCGTATCGGAGTGCCCGCTAGATGTTCGGCCTCGGCATTCTCTCCGGCCTGCTGATCGTGCCGCTCTGCGGCGCGGCCTTCATCCTGACCCTCGGCAATGAATCCGAGAGCGTGAAGCGCAATGCCCGCTGGGCGGCGCTCGCGACCACTATTGTCACTTTCCTCCTCAGCCTCGTCGCCTGGGGCCGGTTCGACCCGTCGACATCGAGCTTCCAGCTTGTCGAGACCCATGGCTGGCTCGCCGAGACGATCAAATTTAAACTCGGTGTCGACGGATTCTCGATGCCGTTGATCCTGCTCACCACGTTCCTGATGCCGTTCTGCATCGGTGCGTCGTGGCTCTCGGTGAATACGCGGGTGAAGGAGTATTTCGTCGCGTTCCTCGTCCTCGAGACGACGATGATCGGCGTGTTCTGCTCTCTCGACCTCGTGCTGTTTTACCTGTTCTTCGAGGCTGGCCTGATCCCGATGTTCCTCATCATCGGCATCTGGGGCGGCAAGCGCCGGATCTACGCGAGCTTCAAGTTCTTCCTCTACACCCTGCTCGGCTCGGTGCTGATGCTCCTCGCCATCATGGCGATGTACTGGCACGCTCGCACCACCGACATCCCGACCCTGCTGCAAACCCGCTTCCCCGTCGGCATGCAATACTGGTTGTGGCTCGCCTTCTTCGCCTCCTTCGCGGTGAAGATGCCGATGTGGCCGGTCCATACCTGGCTGCCCGACGCCCACGTGGAAGCGCCCACCGCCGGCTCGGTGATCCTCGCCGGCATCCTGCTCAAGATGGGCGGCTACGGCTTCATCCGGATCTCGCTGCCGATGTTCCCGGATGCCAGCGCCTATTTCGCGCCGATGGTCTTCGCCCTCTCGGTCATCGCGATCATCTTCACGTCGCTGATCGCGCTGATGCAGACCGACATCAAGAAGCTCATCGCCTATTCGTCTGTGGCGCATATGGGCTTCGTGACGCTGGGCCTGTTCACCCTCAACGAGCAGGGCATCCAGGGCGCCCTGTTCCTGATGATCTCGCATGGCATCGTCTCGGGCGCGCTCTTCGTCTGCGTCGGCGTGGTCTACGACCGGATGCACACCCGCGAGATCGCGGCCTATGGCGGCCTCGTGAAGCGGATGCCGCTCTATGCTGCAGCGATGATGGTGTTCACCATGGCCAATGTCGGCCTGCCCGGCACGTCGGGCTTCGTCGGCGAGTTCCTGGCCATGATGGGGGCCTTCAAGGCCAACCCGACGGTCGCGTTCTTCTCGGTCTTCGGCATCATCCTTTCGGCCGGCTATGCCCTCTGGCTCTATTCCAGGGTGATCTATGGCAAGCTCGAGAAGCCCAACCTGCAGGGCATCCTCGATCTCGACCTGCGGGAGAAGCTCATCCTCGCGCCTCTCGTCGCCCTGACGATCTATTACGGCGTGCATCCCGCGCCCATCCTCGACACCTTCGCCCCCTCCACGGAGGCGCTGATGCAGAGCATGAAGTCCGCGCTCTCGAACACGCAGACCGCGGCGGTTCTTCCGCCCGTGGCGCGCTGAAGGTCGACGTAAGATGACCGCTATCCAGGCCGTCCTGCCCTCGCTCTCGCCGGTGATGCCGGAGCTGATCCTCGCGATCGGCGTGCTCGGGCTGATCCTCTACGGCGCCTTCCGCGGCGAGCGCTCTGTCGAGACCATCAATGTCGGCGCACTCATCCTGTTGATTCTCGCCTTCTTCGTGGTCGTGTCGCAGTCGGGTGCCAAGGTCACGACCCTCAACGGGTCGTTCATCATCGACAACTTCTCGAAGGTGATGAAGGCGCTGATCCTGCTCGGCTCGGCCGCCACGATCCTGCTCTCGCGCGACTATTTCCAGCGCGAACGCATCGACCGGTTCGAGTTCCCGATCCTGATCGTGCTCTGCACCATCGGCATGATGGTGATGGCCTCCGCCAACGATTTGATCGCGCTCTATCTCGGCCTCGAATTACAGTCGCTGGCCGCTTACGTGATCGCCGCCTTCCACCGGGACAACCTGAAATCCACCGAGGCCGGGCTGAAGTATTTCGTCCTCGGAGCCTTGTCCTCCGGCATGCTGCTCTATGGCTCGTCACTGGTCTACGGCTTCACCGGCACCGTCTCCTTCCCCGGTATCGTCTCGGCGTTGAACGACAATGCCGGTTTCGGCATCGTGCTCGGCATCGTGTTCGTGGCCGCCGGCGTCGCCTTCAAGATGTCGGCCGTGCCGTTCCACATGTGGACACCGGACGTCTACGAAGGGTCGCCCACTCCTGTGACGGCGTTCTTCGCCTCGGCGCCGAAGATGGCCGCCGTCGCCATGACCGTACGCGTCTTCATCGGCGCCTTCCCGGACGTGACCGCGATCTGGCAGCAGATCATCGTCTTCGTCGCCATCGCTTCGATGACGCTCGGTTCTTTCGCGGCCATCGGCCAGCGCTCGATCAAGCGTCTGATGGCCTATTCCTCCATCGGCAATATCGGTTACGCCCTCATCGGTCTCGCCGCTGCCTCGGAGGAGGGGATCCGAGGCGTGGTGATCTACATGATCATCTATCTCGCCATGACGCTCGGCGCCTTCGCCGTGCTTCTCTCGCTGCGTCGCGGCGGCCAGATGTACGAGACGGTCGACGATCTTTCCGGTCTTTCCCGGACACATCCGGTCATGGCCTTCTGCCTCGCCGCGATGATGTTCTCACTCGCCGGCATTCCGCCGCTCGCCGGCTTCTTCGGCAAGTTCTATGTCTTCGCCGCCGCCATCAAGGCCGATCTCGTGGGCCTCGCGGTGATCGGTGTCGTGACCTCGGTGGTCGGCGCGTTCTATTACCTGCGTCTGGTCAAGGTGATGTATTTTGACGAGCCGCAAGCTCCCTACGAAGTGATGCCGCCCGGCCTGCGCATCGTGCTCGGTCTCTCGAGCGCCGTCGTGGTCCTGTTCTTCCTGGTGCCCTCTCCCCTTGTCAGCGCGGCAGGCGCCGCGGCCAAGTCGCTGTTCTAGGATTTTGTCTCTCGAAAGGCCGGATTATCGGCTCGGCCCGGCTGCGAGAGCGGCCGGGCATCGGCTTCACGTTTACGAGAGCCTCGGCTCCACCAACACCCGGGCGATGGAGCTGTCACGCGAGGGTGAAAGGGGCCCCCTGTGGGTTGTCGCGCTCCGGCAGGAAGCGGGGCGTGGCCGCAGGGGGAGCGCATGGACGTCGTTGCCGGGCAACCTCAGTGCCAGCTTGCTCTGGCCGGTTTCGGACGTCGATCCGGAACAGGTTCCGAGCTTGGGCTTCGTGGCGGGCGTCGCGTTGATTTCCGCCTTGAAGAGAACGATCGGGCCACGCCACCTCGAGGCGGCCGGCATGACACCTCAGGATGGGATCGAGGATCGGAAGTCCGGTCGGGCAAGCCCCTTCCGCCTCAAATGGCCCAATGACGTGCTGGCATCGGGTGCCAAGCTCGCGGGCCTTCTCCTGGAGGCGGAAACTCATCCGGGCGGGCGTCGCTCCGCGGTGATCGGGTTCGGCGTCAACGTCGCCGCGTCACCGCAGGACTTGCCTTATCCCGCGACAAGCCTCAGTCAGATAAAGCACGAACCGCGCGCCGAGGATCTGTTCGACCATCTGTCGGATGAGATCGTCGTTGCAGCGCGACGATGGAATCGAGGCCGCGGGTTTTTATCGATCCGTGAGCTTTGGCTCGATGACGCCGCCGGGATCGGCGCACCGGTCTCGGTGCGAACGGGCGGCGAGATCGTGCAAGGAATTTTCGAGACGATCGACGAGGCGGGGCGGCTCGTCGTCCGATCGGATGATGGGACGCGACGGACCGTGACGGCGGGCGAGGTGCATTTGGGTTCGGCCGCGACGGCGGCTTGAGGTTGAACAGTGATGACGACAGGGCAAGACGAACTCGTCTTCGTGCCGCTCGGCGGCGTGGGCGAGATCGGCATGAATGCGGCACTCTACGGCTTCGGGCCGGAAAAGCGCCGGAAATGGATCATGGTCGATTGCGGAATGGGCTTTGCCGGGGAAGAGGGCTTCCCGGGCATCGACCTGATGTTTCCCGATCTCAGCTTCATCGAGGAGCGCAAGGACGATCTCCTCGCCATCTTCATTACCCACGCGCACGAGGATCATATCGGCGCGATCGGTGAATTGTGGCCCAAGCTGAAGGCTCCGGTCTACGCCACACGCTTCGCCAAAAACCTGCTCGAGGCGCGTCGCCTGAGTGAGCCGGGCGCGCCGAAGGTGATCCTGCGCGAGATCGCGGCGCACAAGCCGGTAACGGTCGGACCGTTCGAGATCGAATACGTTCCGGTTTCGCATTCGATCCCGGAATCGAACGCTGTCGCGATCCGCACCGCCCATGGCCTCGTCCTGCATACGGGCGACTGGAAGCTCGACGCCACGCCGATCCTCGGCGACGTCACCTCGGAAGCCTCGTTCCGCAAGCTGGGCGACGAGGGCATCATCGCCATGATCAGCGATTCGACCAACGTCGTACGCGAGGGCCGCAGCCCGAGCGAGGCCGAGGTCGCCGCCACCCTGCGTGAGCTCATCGCAGAAGCGCCTCACCGGGTCGCCGTCACCACCTTCGCCTCCAACGTTGCCCGCATGCGGGCGGTGGCGGAAGCCGCGCGTGATTGCGGCCGCGAGGTCGTCGCCGTCGGCAGGGCCATGGACCGGGTGATCGGTGTCGCCCGCGAATGCGGCTTCCTCGACGGCCTGCCCGATTTCCGCTCGGCCGACAGCTACGGCTACCTGCCGCGCGACAAGGTGGTCTGCCTGCTCACCGGGTCGCAGGGCGAGGAGCGCGCTGCGCTCGCCCGCGTCTCCCGCGACGACCATCCCGACGTGACGCTGGCCGCCGGCGACCGCGTGATCTTCTCGTCTCGCGCCATTCCCGGCAACGAGCGGGCGGTGGGTGCGATCATCAACGATCTGGTCAATGCCGGCATCGAGGTGGTGACCGACCGGACGAAACTCGTCCACGTCTCCGGCCATCCCCGTCGCGACGAAATGGCCGAGATGTATGCGTGGACCCGGCCGAGGACGGCGATTCCCGTCCACGGCGAGGCGCTCCATCTCGACGAGCATGCCCGCTTCGCCCTGGCCCAGGGTGTCGGCAACGTGGTCAAGGCCCGCAACGGCAGTGTCGTGCGCCTCGCCCCCGGCACGCCGGAGATCACCGACCACGTGAAAGCCGGGCGTCTGTTCAAGGATGGCAACATCCTGATCGATGCAAAGGATCGCGCGATCCCTGAGCGGCGCAAGCTGTCTCAGGCCGGTGTCGTCTCGGTCGCCATCGCCATCGACGTCCAAGGTGAGGTTCTCGGTGAGCCGGCCATCGACATCATGGGCCTGCCCAATCGCGGCAAGAACGGCCAGCCGATGCTCGACGTCGCCGTCGAAGCCGTGTCGCGGACCCTCAGCGGCCTGTCGAAGCAGAAGCGTAAGGATGCCGAAGCGGTCGAGAAGGCCGTCGATCGTGCGATCCGCTCGGCCGTGAACGAAGCCTGGGGCAAGAAGCCCGCCTGCCACGTGCAGGTCGTGGAGGTGTGATGCTGCCTCCCTCCCCCTTGTGGGGAGGGAATGAGGGTGGGGGTGGTTCAGGACAGGGCGCAACCTCTTCGGAGCCACCCCCACCCCTAACCCCTCCCCGCAAGGGGGAGGGGAATGCGCGCACAGATGACGCAGAGAAGGGAGCAGACCATGATCGGACGCCTGAACCACGTGGCCATCGCCGTGCGCGACCTCGACGCGGCCTGTGCCATCTATCGTGACACCCTCGGCGCCACGCTCACCGAGCCCCTGCCGCAGCCGGAGCACGGCGTCACGGTGGTTTTCGTGAACCTGCCCAACAGCAAGGTCGAGCTGATGTCGCCTTTGGGCGAGGGTTCGCCCATCGAGAGCTTCGTGGAGCGCAACCCCAATGGCGGCGTGCACCATGTCTGCTACGAGGTCGACGACATCATCGCCGCCCGTGACAAACTGAAGGCTCAGGGCGCCCGCGTCCTCGGTACCGGCGAACCGAAGATCGGCGCTCATGGCAAGCCGGTGCTGTTCCTCCACCCCAAGGATTTCCTCGGCACCCTGGTTGAACTGGAGCAGGTGTGAGCGGCGTGACCGCCCTCGTTCAGACCGTCTCGGCCACGATCTGGCGGACGCTGGCCACCATGATCGTCATCGTCTCGGCGGTGGCGATCCTCTCCGTCGTATTGTTCAAGCTGACGGTGTTCGGAGCCTTTGCCCTCTATTTCGTGGTCTGGTGGACGCTGCTCTTCGTCATTCTGCCCATCCGCAATCAGGTCGAGACGGACCCGTCGCTGATCGTGCCGGGACAGGACCCGGGGGCGCCCGCGGCGCCGCGGCTGCGCGAGAAGGCGATTTGGACGACGCTCCTCGCCAGCGTCGTGTTTCTCGTCGTCATCCCGATCTTCGAGTTGTCGGGGCTCTAGCGCCGCGATCCGGCGAGGTGTCGGATCGTCCTGCGTCCACACCCGGAGAACCACGTCGGCCATAAAAAAAGCAAGGCTCGCGCCTTGCTTTTTGAGACGACAGATGACGTGTCAGCCTATTTTATCTCACGCATTTCTGACGGCGTGGCGGCTGAAATTTCCTCCCGAGACTCGGACCTCGCGCTGCCTCTCCGGGCGTCGCGACCATCACGGTGGCGCTTATAGGAACTGGATTGCGCATTGTCACGTCTCAGGAGATGGTTCCTGGCGTTTTTTTGCAAGAGTTGAGCGTTTTTCGCTCTCGTTTCGCGGAATGCCCGAGTTTCGGACCACCCGGCGTTTTTCTCGACGCCGCAGGACGCTTGTATTTTCCCGACGCAATGTGTTGTGTGCCCCGCAACGATGCGCGGTACGATCGCGCTCCAAAACGATCCAGGGCCCCCGATGCGTCTCTCCCGCTATTTCCTGCCGACCCTGCGCGAGACGCCCAAGGAGGCGGAGATCGTCTCCCACCGCCTGATGCTGCGGGCCGGCCTGATCCGTCAGGAAGCGGCGGGCATCTATGCCTGGCTGCCCTTGGGGCTGCGCGTGCTCAACAGGGTCTGCGCGGTGGTCCGCGAGGAGCAGGATCGGTCCGGCGCCATCGAACTTTTGATGCCGTCGATCCAGTCGGCGGAGTTGTGGAAGGAATCCGGCCGCTACGAGGCTTACGGCAAGGAGATGCTGCGCATTTCCGACCGGCATGACCGTGAAATGCTGTTTGGCCCCACGGCCGAGGAGGTCATCACCGAGATCTTCCGCGGCAGCGTTCGCTCCTACAAGGACCTGCCGAAGAACCTCTACCAGATCTCGTGGAAGTTCCGGGACGAAGTACGCCCGCGCTTCGGCACCATGCGCTCGCGCGAATTCCTGATGAAGGACGCCTATTCGTTCGATCTCGACCAGGCCAACGCCCGGCACGCCTACAACAAGATGTTCGTCGCCTACCTGCGCACTTTCGCCGGCCTAGGCCTCAAGGCGATCCCCATGCGCGCCGATACCGGACCGATCGGCGGTGATCTCAGCCACGAATTCATCATCCTGGCCCAGACCGGCGAGAGCGAGGTGTTCTGCGACCGGCAGTATCTCGATTTCGACGTCCCGCCGGTGACTACGGATTTCGATGATGTCGCCGGCCTCCAGGGCACTGTCGACCGCTGGACCTCGCTCTACGCCGCCACCTCCGAGATGCATGAGCCGGCGGCCTTCGCCGAGGTCGGCGAGGACAAGCAGATGGCCGCGCGCGGCATCGAGGTCGGGCACATCTTCTATTTCGGCACCAAGTATTCCGAGGCCATGGGCGCGAAGGTGACCGGACCGGACGGAGTCGATCGCCCCGTTCATATGGGTTCCTACGGCATCGGCCCGAGCCGGCTTGTGGCGGCGATCATCGAAGCTTCGCATGACGAGGCCGGCATCATCTGGCCGGATTCCGTGGCGCCCTTCGACGTCGCTCTCATCAACCTGAAATCCGGAGACGCGGCGACCGATGCCGCTTGCGCCGAGATCCAGACCAACCTCGAGGCCAGCGGCCTGACGGTGCTCTACGACGACCGCGACGAGCGTCCGGGTGCGAAATTCGCCACCGCCGATCTGATCGGCCTGCCCTGGCAGGTCGTGGTGGGCCCGCGCGGCCTTGCCGAGGGCAAGGTCGAGATCAAGCGCCGCGCCGGGGGCGAGCGTGAGAGCGTGGCACCGATCGACCTGATTTCGCGCTTGAAGCGGAACTGAGGCCGGCATGGCTCTGGCAGAGACGGTGAGGGAACGGCTGGCGGGTCTCTCCGGCCTGTTCAAGCGCGGCAGCACGCCGCCCTTCGCGGCCTTCGAATGGATCATTGCCGGGCGCTACATGCGGGCCCGGCGGCGCGGCGGCGGCGTCTCCGTCGTGGCCTTCTTCTCGGTCCTGGGCATCGCCCTCGGCGTCGCCACCCTCATCATCGTCCTCTCGGTGATGAACGGGTTCCGCACCGAACTGCTCTCCAAGATCGTCGGTATCAACGGCCACGTCTTCGTCACGCCCATCGACAAGCTGTTCACCGATTACGTCGACCTTTCCGACAGGCTCTCCAAGGTGGCCGGCGTCCGCTCGGCGATCCCGCTGGTGGAAGGGCAGGCCTTCGCGTCCTCGCCTTATGGCGGCAGTGGCGTGCTGGTCCGGGGTATCCGCGGCGAGGACATCGGGTCCATCGGGTCCATCGCCAAGACCATCCGGGGCGGCACCCTCGACGGATTCGACGACGGAACCGGGGTCGCCATCGGCCGAAGGCTCGCCGAGTCCCTCGGCGTCCAGGCCGGCGACCAGATCACCCTATCCACCCCGAAGGGGGCGACGACACCGTTCGGCACCGCGCCGCGCACCAAGGCCTATACGGTGAAGGCGATCTTCGAGATCGGCATGACCGAGTTCGACGCCACCTTCGTGTTCATGCCGCTGGCCGAATCCCAGGCCTTCTTCAACCGTGACAGCGATGTCAGCCTCATCGAGGTCTATCTCGACAACGCCGATGCGGTGGCGCAATTGCGGCCCGACCTTGAAATGGCGGCCGAGCGGCCCGTGCTTCTCACCGACTGGCGCCAACGCAACCGAACCTTCTTCGGGGCGCTGGAGGTGGAGCGGAACGTGATGTTCCTCATCCTCAGCCTGATCGTTGTGGTGGCGACCCTCAACATCGTCTCCGGCCTGATCCTGCTGGTGCGTGACAAGTCCAGCGATATCGCGATCCTGCGGACGATGGGCGCCACGCCCGGCACGGTGATGCGGGTCTTCCTCATCAACGGGGCGCTGATCGGCGTCGTCGGGACGCTGAGCGGACTCGCCCTCGGTGTCCTCATCACCCTCAACATCAAGCCGATCCAGCGGGTCCTGTTTCCCTCCGCCTGGGATCCGACCGTGCGGTTCCTCGCGGAGATTCCGGCCGAGATGAATTCCAGTGAGATCACCGTGGTGGTCCTCACCTCCATCGCCCTGTCGCTCGTGGCGACGCTCTATCCCTCCTGGCGCGCCGCCCGGCTCGATCCGGTCCAGGCCCTGCGTTACGGCTGAGGGGAGATTCAACCATCATGACCACCTCTGCCGACGAGGCCGGCGCGCCGCCGGTCCCGGCCCTGTTCTTCGCCAAAGTCGAACGCCGCTACGCGCAAGGAACGGGAGCCCTCGACATCCTGCGGGGGGCCGATCTCGCGATCTGGCCGGGCGAACTCGTGGCTCTGGTGGCACCCTCAGGGGCCGGAAAATCGACGCTTCTGCATCTCGCGGGCCTGCTGGAGCGACCCGATGGCGGCGAGGTCTATATCGGCGGCCAGCCCACGGCGGCGATGCCCGATGCCGAGCGCACGCGGTTCCGCCGCGAAGAGATGGGCTTCATCTATCAGTTCCACCATCTCCTGCCGGAATTCTCGGCCCTGGAGAACGTGGTGATGCCCCAGCTCATCCGTGGCCTCGGCGCCAAGGAGGCCAAGGCGCGCGCCACCGAACTTCTGAGCTTCCTCGGCCTGAAGGAGCGCCTTGTTCACCGCCCGGCCGAATTATCGGGCGGCGAGCAGCAGCGCGTCGCCATCGCTCGTGCGGTCGCCAACGGCCCGCGCCTGCTGTTGGCCGATGAGCCCACCGGTAATCTCGACCCGCACACGGCGGCTCATGTGTTCGGCATTCTTGTCTCGCTGGTGCGTGCCTCCGGCCTCGCGGCCCTCGTCGCCACCCACAACATGGAGCTCGCCGCCCGCATGGACCGACGCGTCACCATCCGCGACGGCATGATCGAGCAGTTGGCCTGAAGCCCAATCTGCAGCTGCATTTGTATAATGGAGCTGCCCCCGTCAGCGACGGCGGGGCGCCATTCGTTCGATCGCGTCGCAGGCGGCCGACACGCCGTCCACCCCGTTGAAGCGCAACCTGAGCTCCTGGCAGGCCTGGGCCACCTCTGGCGACGCGAGGAGGCGGCGGAGCCGGCGCGCGCCGCGCCCGGGCGTGAAACGCCGCCGGCTGAGGCTCGTGCCGGCACGAAGGTGTTTCACCCGCGCCGCCTCGTCGAAATGGTCGAACGCCACCGGCACGATCATCTGCGGCGTTCCGGCGGCCAAAGCCTGCGCCACGGTGCCGATGCCGCCATGATGGATCAGCGCCGCCGCGTGCGGCAGCAAAGCGCTGAGCGGCGCGTAGGGGACATGGATCACGGTTTCCGGGAGGATCTCGGGCACCTGTCCCTGTTCCGGTGCGAGGAACACCCCGCGCCGTCCCAGGCGCTGGCAGATCGCGAGGGCGGTACGGAAGAAGGCGGTCGCCTGGCGCATCGCCGATCCATAGGTGAAGACGAGCGGGGGATCACCCGCCTTCAAGAACCGTGAGAGATGGAGCCCGAGGCGATCCGTGTCGCCGAACCGGTCGGCGATGGGAAAGCCCACATGCACGGCCTGCTGCGGCCAATCCGGCTGAGCACGGGCGAACCAATCGGGAAACAGGAGCAGGATACGGGAAGGGCTATTCCACCAGTATCGCAGCCGTCGCACCGGGTTGAGGCCCAGTTCCTGCCGGAACGCGTTGATGGAAGGCAAAGCGGCCGGGCCGATCACGTATCTGTCTGCGCCCCGGCCGATCCAGTGCCGAAGTCGGGATGGCGCCCAAGAGGGGAGCGGTACGCCCGGTAGGATCGGGGAGGCGTAGCGGCTCTCCATCACCATGGGCATCGCGTGGATCGTGATGACGGGGAGGCGCAGCTTCTCCTGCGCTACCCGCGCCCCGAAGGCCAGGGTCGAAGCGACGACGATCGAACGGCCCTTGCGCGCATTCTCGGCGATCCAGCGATAGGTCTGCTCCGTCGCCGCCGCCATGTTGCCGAACAACGCGGCCGCCCCCTGCCTCGGATGCCAGAGCCGGGGATCGGATACAATCTGACGGTAATCGTCAGAATCGCCAAGGGAGTGGAACGGCAGACCGATGCGCGTTGCGTGGTCGGCAAAGGGGGCAGGGGCCGCGAGGATGACATCGTGCCCGCGACGCAGGCATTCGGCGCCGATGGCGAGAAACGGAAGAACGTCGCCATAAGAACCAAGGGCGATGAGATGTATTCGCATCCGGTCATTCACATTTGACAGAAAAATCAGCCGAAGATGAAGTAGCGCCAGAGATTTTTCGCGCTGATTGTTCTGTCAATTGCTTCGCCGGCCACGGAGTTGCCGTGCGATCGCTCTTGGTAAGATTTCGGACAGACTCGGAATCGTTCGCCAAGACTGCGCGGTCGAAACGATATCGGCGTCTGAGAGCGTGGTTCGACGACGCCGTTGGCCGAGCGAATCGCGTTAGGGAAGACGTCCGAGCTTTGTTAAGGGGCCGGTAACCCAGTTTCGAACCGCCTTGAATGCCCGCTTTACACAGAACAAAACAAGAACAAAGATCGTCGCGTCAACGAGAGGCGATCACAATGCTCAAGCGGATGATCCTGACCGGCGCGGTGGAATTCATGGCCTTCGGGTTGCTCTCCGGCGCATTCGTCGTGTGGGCAGTGGCGCTGGCACCACTACGGTAGGGGCCCTGCCTTAACGTTCGGTGAGCTTCAGTTCGATGCGGCGG
This sequence comes from Methylobacterium sp. CM6241, assembly GCF_054817845.1. NCBI lineage: Bacteria > Pseudomonadati > Pseudomonadota > Alphaproteobacteria > Hyphomicrobiales > Methylobacteriaceae > Methylobacterium > Methylobacterium sp. CM6241. Next base: position 113,323 of record NZ_CM139246.1, on the reverse strand, counting down.
TTGCGGGCGTAGACATCGTCGCTGGTACCGGCCTCGATGGGTTGGAATTCACCGAAGGCGGCGGCAAGCAGACGTTGGGGCGGAATGCCCTTGCCGGCCATGTACTGCACCACCGCGATGGCGCGCGCTGCCGAGAGCGACCAGTTCGATGGGAATTGCGAACTGGCGATGGGACGGGCATCGGTATGCCCGTCGATACGCAGGACCCAAGGAATGTCCGCCGGGATCTGCTTCGACAGATCGAGGATGGCCGTGGCGATCCGGTCGAGCTCGGGCGCCGCCTCGGGCTTCAGGCTCGCCGAGCCCGCCGGGAACAGCACCTCAGATTGCAGGACGAAACGGTCGCCGACCACGCGGATATCGCTGCGGTTGCCAAGAATCTGGCGCAGGCGGCCGAAGAAGTCCGAGCGATAGCGTGCGAGTTCCTGCACCTTCTGGGCGAGCGCCACGTTCAGCCGGCTGCCGAGATCGGCGATGCGGGCCTGGCTCTCGCGGTCGCGGCTCTCGCTCGCGGCGAGCGCGTCCTCGAGGGCGGCGAGCTGGCGGCGCATGGCGCCGATCTGTTCGTTGAGGAGATCGATCTGCGACGCGGCGCGTGCATTGGTGGCACGTTCGGCCACCAACTGCTTGTCGACTTCGCCCTGGCGACCGTCACTGCTCGCAGCAGCGCCCGCCTGTTCCTTCAGCTTGTCGCGCTCGGCCTCGGTGCCGAGAAGCGTCGTGCGCAGGTTCGAGGCCTTCTCCTCCTGCGCCCGCCGATTGGAGCGTTCCAGGGCGAGAAGATCGGTGAGATCCGCGATCTGCCGGTTGAGCCGGTTCAGCACCGAATCGCGGCCGGTGATCTCCTGGGACAGGAAGAACTGTCCGACCACGAAGATCGTCAGCAGGAAGACGACGGCGAGCAGCAGCGTCGCCAGGGCATCGACATAGCCCGGCCAGACGTTCAGGCTCCGGTCCCGGCGCGTGCGCAGCGAAGCCATCAGGCCTTCTCGCGGCCGAGCCGGTCGAGCACCTGCTTGAGTTCACGTTCCCGCGTCGCCTGCGCCTCGACCCAGTCGCGGATCATCTGCTGCTCGGCCCGCATGTGCTGGACGAGACCCTGGATACCCTCGGCGAGGTTGGTCATCGCCTGAGTCGCCACGCGGCCGTTGGCGCCCTCCGAGATGATGGCCGCCAGCCTGTCTACCGCCTCGGTGAGTTCACGGGCCGAGGCCGGCTCTTGCGCTGTCACGGGACGCGCCACCGCGGCCTGCTCCTCGCCGGAGACCAGCCAATCCTCCAGCTCGTTGTGGAAGCGGGCGTGAGCCTGGCCTGCCTGTAGGTCGAGGAAGCCGGTGATGAGCGAGCTCGCGAGGCCGAACAGCGAGGCCGAGAAGGCGAGGCCGATGCCGGAAAGCGGTTTGGCGAGGCCGCTCTTCAATTCGTCGAACATCGCGCTGGCTTCGCCGCCGCCGCGCATGCTCTGGATCACGCTGCCCACCGCGCCCAGCGTGTCGATGAGACCCCAGAATGTGCCGAGCAGTCCGAGCAGGATGAGAAGCCCGGCGACGTAGCGCAGGATCTCGCGCCCCTCGTCGAGGCGGGCGGCCACGGTGTCGAGATAGGAGCGGACGCCGGCCTGAGTCGTCCCCTCACGGCGCGCCAGGATCGCCGGGGAGAGCGGCGCCAGCAGCGAGGGCGGCTTGGCCGACCCCTCACCGGCTGCGACCGCGTTGACGTAGGCGACCTCGCGGAAGAGGCGGATCACCTGGCCGAAGGCGAGCAGAATGGCGATGAGGAGGACGCCGAGGATCAGCCCGTTCAACCCGGCATTGGCCAGGAAAGCCGGCGTGATCTGCCGGAACAAGACGAAGGCAAGGAACCCGACGAGGGTCAGGAAGACCAGCATCCGGACCAAGTAGATGCCCGGGCGGCTCAGGGGGGCAGTCGCGGAGCGGGTCGCCATGGGTTGTCTGGGACTCTTCTGCGCTGGGGCATAAAACGGGCGGGGCGAATGTGCCCGCACATTGGCTTCATGCCACCGCACGATCAAGCCGCCGCGAAACTCATCACCAGCTCAACAGGGTTAATCCCAGGCGCGAGGCCAAGTTTCTTCCAGATGAGGCCCGAGGCGTACTGCCGAGACCATGGTGGCGAGCCCCGTGGCATTGTCGGTCTCGACGGCGATCCCGCTTAATGTGCCCTTACCCTGCGCCGCTTCCAGGCGCGCGCCGGGGGTCTTCTGCAGGAAGCGCCTCATGGGCTCGTCCTTCTGCATGCCGAGAATCGAATCGTAATCGCCGCACATGCCCGCATCGGACAGGTAGGCGGTGCCGCCGGGGAGAATGCGGTGGTCGGCGGTGGGCGTGTGCGTATGGGTGCCGACGACGAGGCTGGCGCGGCCATCGAGGAAGTGGCCGAAAGCCTGCTTCTCGCTGGTGGCCTCGGCATGGACATCGACGATGACGGCGTCCGCCACCTCGCCGAGGGGGCAGGCGGAGAGTTCGCGTTCGGCGGAGGCGAAGGGATCGTCCAGCGCATCCATGTAGATGCGGCCCATGACGTTGAGAACGAGGACGCGGGCGCCGCCCCGCGTCTCCACCACGGTGGCGCCGCGTCCCGGCGTGCCAGGCGGATAGTTCGCCGGGCGGACGAGGCGCGTCTGCCGCTGGATGAAGACGAGGGCTTCGCGCTGGTCGAAGGAATGGTTGCCCAGCGTCACCGCATCGGCGCCCGCCTGGAGGAGTTCGTCGCAGATCGCCTCGGTGATGCCGAAGCCGCCGGCCGCGTTCTCGCCGTTGATGACCACACAATCGAGGCGCCAGCGCTCACGCAGCTTTGGCAGCCGGTCCATCACCGCATTGCGGCCGGGGCGGCCCACTACATCGCCGAGGAAGAGAAGTCGCATGCGTCGCTGTCAGTCCCGGACGAGCGGAACCGGTCCCGCTTCCGTAATGAGGTGGTCGAGGGGTTGGTCGTGCGGCTCGGAGGGCACGTGCTCCACCTCTTGCACGGAAAAGGCGATACCGATCGTCAGGACGGGGCCGTTGCGGGAGAGCCGGTCGATGGCCTGATCGTAATAGCCGCGTCCGTAGCCGATGCGGTGCCCGCGCCGGTCGAAGGCGGCGAGCGGAACGATGAGGGCGGTAGGATCGAGGGGGGGGAGGTCGTCGCGCGGTTCGCTGAGACCGAAGGAACCCGGAACCAGCGCCTCACCGGCGCGCCATTCGCGGAAGACGAGGCCCTCCGGCGTCACCTTCGGCAGGGCGACTCGCTGGCCGCGCGCGAACAGCATCCCGATGAGAGGGAGGGGATCGACTTCGCTGCGGATCGCCCAGAAGGCACCGACGATGGGAGCCTGGGCGAGGGGCTCGACCTGCATCACGCTCTCGGCGATCCGTAATCCGCCGACCCGGCGAGTCTCGGGGTCGAGGCCATCGCGGCAGGCGAGGGCATCCTTGCGAAGAGCGGCCTTCAGGGCGGGGAAATCAGAGTGCGGAGCCACGTGAGCCGTTGGAGTTGCGATCCCGGGAAACCTACAGTGTAGGTGGGCGCCGTGTTGGCCAAGTCCAGGGACAGGGCCAGGGACAGCTCCCTGGGGAGTCGATAAGGCCCCGGGGAAAAGTACTCCTGACGAACCCCGCAGCACCGCATCACTCATGTAGCGTCGGCCGGCCGTGGGCGCCAGGGGGGAGCGCGCGCAATCATGCGCCAGAGGCCCTCATCCCGCCGCCAGCGCGTGAGCCAGACGCTCGATCCGGTCCGCCGCACGGCCGAGCCCGTCTGCGATGCGAGCCTCCTCTTCGGCACGGAGGGAATCCGCACTCTCGACGCGGTCCCGGAGGGCCGCCGTCTCTGTCTCGAGGTCTGCGAGACGGCGCTTCAGTTCCGCCAATTCGTCCGCCTGAGTCAGGGCGGCCATGACGTGAAGACGCATGTCGCCGATCTCGCCGAAGGATTTCCGCATCCCGGTCACGCGGGTGTCGAGTTCCGCGGCCAGCGCCGAGAGATGCGCCTCTTCGCCTTCGGCGCAGGCCATCCGGTAGCTCTTGCCGTCGATGGTGACGCTGATCTGAGGCATGTCCGATAGGGTTGGTGTGAGAGAGGCGGGTTTAACGCGCGGCGCGGGGATGGGCCAGCACGCCCTCCACCGCTTCGATCGCCCGGCCGAGGCGGTGGCCGACATCGCTGGTCGTCGCCTCCACCGTGGCGAGGCGGGCGCTGGCAGCGTCGAGCTCCGCCGCGAGGCGCGCCCGGTCCTCCGCCATGATCGCGAGTTCCGTCTCCAGGTCGCCGGGCTCGCGCTCGGCTTCGAGGCGATGGGTCACCGACGCTTCCAGCCGGGTCAGGGCCGTCTCCAGCCGGGCAAGGGCGTGGTCGACGTTCGGCCGCTCGGGCGTCGGGGTCATCGTTGTACCTTCCGCCGGGTCATGGATCTGCCCGTCCACTTGTTTCGGAAAATCGGATTTGTAGCCAAATCGCTACCGATACGCGCGCGAAATCGCTGCTTTGCCATCATATGCGGGGAAGGAGAACGAATCGATCAGGCAAAACCTTTGCCAGCGGTTTCCCTCATGTTAGAGACCGCGCGCTCCTCGAACCGACCGTCAGATTGGGAATTCGAGCCCGTGACCCGTTCAATACTCGTTCCCGCATCGGTCCATTCATGGGCGCATGAGGGGTCGAGGACGGGCGATGCGGTTCATCTGACGTTCAACGGTGCACATGACACAGCGACGCCGAATGGCGGCTCCGCCCCTCCGGCCCGCTGTCTCGCTCTTGCTGCTTACGGGTTCCGCGAGGTCGGCGCCCGGTACATAGAAGGATTCACGCCGTGTCGGTGAAGGTTGCCATCAACGGGTTCGGACGCATCGGCCGCAACATCCTGCGCGCCATCCACGAGGCCGGCCGCAAGGATATCGAAGTCGTCGCGATCAACGATCTCGGCCCCGTCGAGACCAATGCCCACCTGCTGCGCTTCGACTCCATCCACGGCCGTTTCAACGCCAAGGTCGAAGTGGATGGCGAGTTCATCGTCGTCGACGGTCAGCGCATCAAGGTCACGGCCGTGCGCAACCCGGCCGAGCTGCCGCACCGCGAGCTCGGCGTCGACATCGCCCTCGAATGCACCGGCATCTTCACCTCGAAGGACAAGGCCAAGGCCCATCTCGATGCTGGCGCCAAGCGCGTCATCGTCTCGGCCCCCGCTGACGGTGCCGACCTGACCGTGGTCTACGGCGTCAACCACGACAAGCTGACAGCCGACCACCTCGTCATCTCGAACGCCTCCTGCACCACCAACTGCCTCGTGCCGGTGGCGAAGGTGCTCAACGATCTCGTCGGGATCGAGCGCGGCTTCATGACGACGATCCATTCCTACACCAACGATCAGCCCTCCCTCGACCAGATGCACAAGGACCTGTACCGGGCCCGTGCCGCCGCGCTGTCGATGATCCCGACTTCCACGGGGGCCGCCAAGGCCGTCGGCCTCGTCCTGCCGGAGCTGAAGGGCAAGCTCGACGGAACCTCGATCCGCGTGCCGACCCCCAACGTTTCGGCGGTCGACCTCGTGTTCACCGCCAAGCGCCAGACCTCCGTCGAGGAGATCAACAACGCGATCCGCGCCGCAGCCGATGGTCCGTTGAAGGGCGTGCTGGCCTATACCGACCAGCCCAACGTCTCCATCGACTTCAACCACGATCCTCACTCGTCCACGTTCCACCTCGACCAGACCAAGGTGATGGACGGCACGTTCGTGCGTATCCTGTCCTGGTACGACAACGAGTGGGGCTTCTCGAACCGCATGGCCGACACGGCCGTGGCGATGGGCAAGCTGCTCTGAGAGCGGCGCTCCGGGGCGGCCTTCGGGCCGCCCGACAAGCCTCGCCAACGATATCCTGTGATCGACCAGCAACGGTGCGTCTGAAATGACCGAGCCTTCGCCGACCCCGTCCACCGGAAACACCTTCATCCCGGGCGCCAAGCCGCTCGAGAACAAGCCACTCGAGAATAATCCGCCCCCGTCGACCGGTATCGTGCCCGAGACCCAGGCCATCGCCAACCAGAAGGCGACACCGCCCGCCGTCGTCGGCAAGGCCGAGCCTGTGTCCTCCTCGCCCGGCAGCGATCAACTCGCGCGGATCGAGGACAAGTGCGCGCGGATCGAGGACAAGTACGCCCGCTCCGAGGCTCTGCTCTCCCGCGTGGAGGAGAAGATCGAAGGTGCGACCACTCGCATGAGTGAGGCGGCGCGCCAATCCGATCTGGCCGCCCTGCGAAGCGAAGTCCGCGCCGTCGCCGACAGGACCCGCCGGTTGCCCGGTTCCGGCGCGCTGGTGCTGACCGCGGTCATCACGGCCGTGCTCACCGTGGCGTTGACCATCGCCGCACAGCGCTTCCATCTCGACGGGCTTCTCCCTCCGCGCTGATAGTTTCCTCAACGACATTGAAGGCCAGGATGACCGCTTTCCGCACCCTCGACGATGCCGGCTCTCTTCAGGGCAAGCGCGTACTGCTCCGCGTCGACCTGAACGTGCCGATGGAGGGGGAGCGCGTCACCGACGCGACCCGCATCGAAAGGATCGTCCCGACGATCCGGGAGATCGCCGATGGCGGCGGGCGCGTGGTGCTCCTGGCGCATTTCGGTCGCCCCAAAGGCAAGCCGGTGGTGGCCGATTCGCTCAGGCAGGTGGTCTCCGCGCTATCCCAGCATCTCGGCCGCCCGGTCGCCTTTGCGGAGGATTGCATCGGGGAGACGGCGTCGTCGGCCGTGTCGGCGCTGAAGGATGGCGACGTCCTCCTCCTGGAGAACACCCGCTTCCACGCCGGCGAAGAGAAGAACGAGGCCGATTTCGTGGCGGCGCTCGCCGCCAACGGCGACGTCTTCGTCAACGAGGCCTTCTCGGCCGCGCATCGCGCCCATGCCTCGACCGAGGGCCTCGCCCATGTACTGCCGGCCTATGCCGGCCGGCTGATGCAGGCGGAGCTCGACGCCCTGACCAAGGGGCTCGAGTCGCCGACACGGCCGGTCATCGCTCTGGTCGGCGGCGCCAAGGTGTCGTCGAAGATCGATCTCCTGCAGAACCTCGTCGCCAAGGTGGACATGCTCGTCATCGGCGGCGGCATGGCCAACACCTTCCTGCACGCCCAAGGGAAAGCCGTCGGCAAGTCCTTGTGTGAAAAGGATCTCGCCGAGACGGCGCTCCGCATCCTCGACGCTGCTGCAGCCGCCAAGTGCCGCATCATCCTGCCGGTCGACGCGGTGGTCGCGGCCGAGTTCAAAGCCAACGCGGCGCATGAGACCGTGGGTGTCGACGCCGTGTCGGAGACCGGCATGATCCTCGATGCCGGCCCGGCCTCGGTCGCCGAGATCGATGCCGCCATCGACGAGGCTGCGACCCTGGTCTGGAACGGCCCTCTCGGCGCCTTCGAACTGACGCCCTTCGACGCCGCGACGGTGGCGGCGGCGCGCCACGCGGCCGAACGCACCAAGGCCGGCAAGCTCGTCTCGGTGGCGGGCGGCGGCGACACGGTGGCCGCCCTCAACCATGCCGGCGTCGCCGACGATTTCTCCTACGTATCCACCGCCGGTGGTGCGTTCCTCGAATGGCTGGAAGGCAAGGTCCTGCCCGGCGTCGAGGCCCTGCGCGTCAAGGGGTGACCGGTTCCATCCCAGGTCTCATCACCTCGCGCTGAGGCGCCCGCGGCAGCGGGCCTCGAAGGAGGGCTCCGGCATCCTCCGGGCGAACTGGAGGGCTCCTTCGAGGTCTTCGCTCCGCTTCGGCACCTGAGGATGAGGTGTTTGGGTCGGATTTTGGGATGACGACACAGCGTTCTGTCGCCGAAGGCTTCGGGATGGAGTTGCGACGGACCCGGTAAGGTCCGACAAGGCAGACATATTTCAGTGGATGGCGGCCCATTGCGTCGGCCCCATCGTTTGAGGAGACACCAATGGCACGCATCACCCTGAGGCAGCTCCTGGATCACGCCGCCGAATACGAATACGGCGTGCCGGCCTTCAATTTGAACAACATGGAGCAGGGGCTGGCCATCATGGCGGCAGCCGATGCCACCGATTCGCCGGTGATCCTGCAGGCGAGCAGGGGCGCGCGCGCCTATGCCAATGACGTGGTTCTGGCCAAGCTCATCGACGGCCTCGTGGAGATCTATCCCCACATCCCCGTCTGCATGCATCTCGACCACGGCAACAACGAAGCCACCTGCGCCACCGCCATCCAGTACGGCTTCACCTCGGTGATGATGGATGGCTCCCTGAAGGCCGACGGCAAGACCCCCGCCGACTACGCCTACAATGTCGAGATCACCGGCAACGTCACCCGCATGGCCCATTGGGCCGGCGTCTCGGTGGAGGGCGAGCTCGGCGTGCTAGGTTCGCTGGAGAGCGGCCAGGGCGAGGCCGAGGACGGCCACGGCGCCGAGGGCGTGCTGAGCCACGACCAGCTCCTCACCGACCCGGAAGAGGCGGTGAAGTTCGTCACCGCCACCAAGGTCGACGCGCTCGCCGTCGCCATGGGCACGAGCCACGGTGCCTATAAGTTCACCCGCCAGCCCGATGGCGACGTGCTGGCCATGAACGTGATCGAGGAGATCCACCGCCGCCTGCCGACGACCCACCTCGTCATGCACGGCTCCTCCTCGGTGCCGCAGGACCTGCAGGACATCATCAATTCCTATGGCGGCCAGATGAAGCCGACCTGGGGCGTGCCGGTGGCCGAGATCCAGCGCGGCATCAAGCACGGCGTGCGCAAGATCAACATCGACACCGACAACCGCATGGCCATGACCGGCCAGATCCGGAAAGTGCTCACCGAGAACCCGGCCGAGTTCGACCCGCGCAAGTATCTGAAGCCCGCCATGGACGCGATGACGAAGCTCTGTCGCCAGCGTTTCGAGGAGTTCGGCACCGCCGGCCAGGGCTCGAAGATCCGCCCGATCTCGGTCTCCGAGATGGCCAAGCGCTATGCCAACGGCTCGCTCGACCCGAAGATCGGCGCGGCCTGAGCCCCTGTATCATGGGGCCGGTCCGCATCCGGAACCATGCCGTGACGCGGTGATCTCGCATCGCCTGTCCCCGAGACGCGGAGCACGCGTCTCGGGATGATGCTGTTAGGACGAGAAGAATGGCCGAACCCCGCACCCGCCTCGCCCTGCTGTCTCCCCATCGGGTGGATTCCGACCGGGCCGATGCCCTCGCCGAAGCGCTGACCGCCGCCTGTGCGGCCGGAGACGTGGCGGCGGTGCTCCTGCGGCTCGCCCCGGCCGACGAGCGCAGCCTCGTGAACCTCGTCAAGCGCCTCGCTCCGGCGGCGCAGTCGACCGGCGCCGCCCTGGTCATCACGGTCTCCGACTTCGCCGGCGATGTCGTCAGCGTGGCCGCGCGGGGCGGGGCGGACGGCGTTCACCTTGACAAGGCGCGGGATGGTGCCCTGCAGGATCTGCGCGAACGCCTCAGCGACGGTCGCATCCTCGGGGCCGGCGGGCATGAGCAGAAGCATGCGGCCATGGAGGCTGGCGAGGCCGGTGTCGATTACGTGATGTTCGGGGGGATCTACTCGGACGGGATCGCACCCGATGCCGATACCGTGCGTGAGCGCGCGCAATGGTGGGTCGAGATCTTCGAGACACCGTGCATCGCCGTTGCCCATGACCTCGCACAGGTGGAGGGGCTGCTGGCGACGGGAGCGGAATTCCTCGGGCTCGAGAGCCATCTGTGGATGGGAGAAGGGGCTGATATCCGCGCCATCCAGGCACAGGTCGCAGCTTCGGAGGCTGATACGTGAGGGCGCTTCGCAAGCTCGCCCTCGCTCTCGCCATGGCCGAGGCTTGGTCGTCCGCCGCCTTGGCAGAAGCGCCGAAGGTGATGCCGACCGATCCGGCCGTGCCGCAATCCCTGACATCTCGTCCCAAGGAAACTCTGAAGGGGCAGCTGCGGGACCTCCCGACCCCGTATTCCATCGGCGCGGCTGGCGCCGTGCCACCCCGCTCGAAGACGGAGCCGGATATCGCGTTCGGCGCTTACCAGCGCGGGCAATATACCACCGCCTTCCGCGAGGCGACGAAGCGGATCGCCGCCGACAATAAGGACGCCGCGGCGATGACGCTGCTCGGCGAGCTCTACAACCAGGGCCTCGGTGTGAAGCAGGACCCGGTGAAGGCGGCGGAATGGTATCGCCTCGCCGCCAACCAGGGCGACACCCACGCCATGGCCTCTCTCGGCCTGATGTCGATCGATGGCCGTGGCGGCACGAAAGATCCGAAAGCCGGGCGACGCTGGCTCGAACAGGCCTCCCTCAAGGGCGACACCACTGCCGCCTACAACCTCGCCCTGATCCTGATCGGGACGGGAACTGAGCCGGACGAGGCCAAGGCCGCCGAGTTGTTCCGAAAGGCGGCCGAGGGCGAGATCGGTCCGGCGCAGCACGATCTTGGCGTGCTCTACCTCCAGGGGAGGGGAGTACCGAAGGATCCCAAACAGGCGGCCGAGTGGTTCCGGCGCGCGGCCGATAACGGCGATCTCGCCGGCGAGGTCGAGTTCGCGATCCTGCTGTTCAACGGCATCGGCGTCGAGAAGGACGAGGCCCGCGCGGCCCGCTACTTCCTCCACGCCGCGTCGCGCGGCAACGCCATCGCGCAGAATCGCGTGGCCATCCTCTATGCCCTGGGACGGGGTATCCAGAAGAACCCTGTCGAGGCGGCTGCCTGGAATCTCGCCGCCGCAGCCCAGGGGCGCTCCGACCCGAAGCTGGACGAGACCCTTGCCGGCCTCACCGCCGAAGAGCGAAGCCGGGCCGAGCGACTGGCTGAGGCGCGGATGAAGGTGGAGTAAGCCCGCGCAACGCGGGCAAGTGTCAATTCGGCATCCATGAGAGCCTGCGCGCGTTTCTCTTCTGCCCCGCATCGGCGAGGGGTGAGACGCGCCGCAAACATGCTATGGCCGCGCGAGACCGTTCTTTGAATCGACCCGGACCTTTGCATCGATGATCAGCTCACCCCTCATGACCGTCATGGTCGACGCCGTCCGCAAGGCCGCCCGCGGCCTCAAGCGTGACTATGGCGAGATCGAGAACCTCCAAGTTTCGCGCAAGGGCCCCGGCAACTTCGTCTCCGCCGCCGACCGCAAGGCTGAGGAGGTCCTGCGCGACGCCCTGATGAAGGCACGTCCCGGCTATGGCCTGATTCTTGAGGAATCGGGAAACATCGAAGGGCAGGACAAGAGCCACACCTGGCATGTCGACCCTCTCGATGGCACCACCAATTTCCTCCACGGCATCCCCCATTTCGCGATCTCGGTGGGTCTCGAACGCGAGGGCCAGATCGTCGCCGGCGTCATCTACGATCCGGCCAAGGACGAGCTGTTCGTGGCCGAACGCGGGAAGGGCGCTTATCTCAACAACCGCCGCCTGCGCGTCTCCGGCCGGACGGACATGGCCGACGCCCTCGTGGCTTATGGCTCGCCTTATCTCGGACGCGGCGACCACCCGAAGCTCCTGCGCGAGGTCGCGGCCGTAATGGCGGTGACCGGCGGCGCCCGCCGCTTCGGCTCGGCCGCCCTCGATCTCGCCTACGTCGCCTGCGGTCGCTCGGACCTTTACTGGGAGCGTGACCTGCAGACCTGGGACATCGCGGCCGGCATCATCCTGGTGCGCGAGGCCGGTGGCTTCGTCACCAGCGCGGATGGCGGCGCAGAGCCTCTTGCCGCCCGCTCGGTGGCCGCCGGCAACGAGAGCCTGCACGGCGACCTCGTGAAGATCCTGCGTCGCGCCAACGCTTGAAGGTGCGAAGCCGGGCCTAGGTCATGTGCTCGGGCGCCGGGCTCCGTGTCTGACTGTCAGGATGACGACCGCGTCCGCGCGCTCGTCGACCGTGTAGTAGATAAGATAGGGCAAGCGAGGCACTGCGAACCGGCGCACGCGCTTCGGCAGACGCCGCCCCACCTCCGGATAGCGGCCGACGAGGTCGAACGCATCTTCGATGGCCCTACCGACGCTTCGCGCGGCAGCGGGATGCCGTGCATGGATATAATCCGCGATCTCTCGCAGCCTCCGCGTGGCCGTTGCGGAGACGAGGAGCTTCACCGTTCGAAGCTCCGAAAAGCCGCTGAGACTTCTTCGGCCGAGGCGTATTCACCGCGGCCGACCTCCGCCATGGCGTCCAGCACGTCTTGGAGATGGTCCGGGTCGATATCGTCCGCGCCGCCGATCTCCGTCATGCTGATGATGGCCTGTGCAATCGTGTCCTGATCTGCAGGCGGCATCCGCCGGACTGCTTCGACCGCCTTCTCCAGTAAATCCGTCATGTTTCACCTCGCTGGCGCATCATAGTCAGTTCCAACTGTCCACGAGAAGGGGGCGAGGGCGGGGAACACTGACCGCGATGGCGCCATGCGGCGCCGGGATCGGCGACCGGACGGGTATGCCCCTCTGGTCCCGGGGCACCGCATCTGATCTAAGCCGCGACAGAATTTGCTGAAGAGAGCCACCCGAATGGAAGCCCGCCGCCACTCCGCGCTGAAGGATTCGATCCGCTCGATCCCGGATTACCCGAAGCCCGGCATCGTCTTTCGCGACATCACCACGCTGCTGAGCGACCCGCGCGCATTCCGCCGGGCCGTGGATTCGCTCGTCCACCCTTTCGCGGGCGGGCGGATCGATCAGGTGGCGGGAATCGAGGCGCGGGGCTTCATCCTCGGCGGCGCGGTGGCGCATCAGCTCTCATCGGGCTTCGTGCCGATCCGCAAGAAGGGCAAGCTGCCCCACAAGACCGTCTCCATCGCCTACGCGCTGGAATACGGCACCGACGAGATGGAAATCCACGTGGACGCCATCAAGCCGGGCGACAAGGTGCTGCTGGTGGACGACCTCATCGCCACCGGCGGTACGGCCTGCGCGGCGGTGAACCTGCTGCGCCAGATCGGCGCCGAGGTGGTGGCTGCCTGCTTCGTCATCGACCTGCCCGAGATCGGCGGAGCGCAGAAGCTTCGCGACCTCGACGTTCCGGTGCGGACGCTGATGGAATTCGACGGGCATTGAGTGCGCGACGCTTCCTTCTCTCCTGTGCGGGAGAAGGTGGCCCGCGCCGGCGGGTCGGATCAGGGAAGTGCCATCTTCGGAAGAAGTCTTCCCCTCTCCCGCCTGCTTCGCAGGCACCCTCTCCCGCAAAGGGGAGAGGGGCTCTCGCACTAAGCCGCGAGGCTTTCGAACAATCCGCGCCCGTCGACCCCGCCGATGAGACCTTCGACGAAGTTCTCCGGGTGGGGCATCATACCGAGCACGTTGAGCTTTTCGCTGTAGATGCCGGCGATGGAGTTCAGCGAGCCATTGCGGTTGGCATCCACGGTCAGCTCGCCAGCCGCATCGGCATAACGGAAGGCCACGCGGCCTTCGCCTTCGAGCCGGGAGATGGTCTCGGGATCCGCGAAGTAATTACCCTCGCCATGCGCCACGCAGACGTCGATCACCTGTCCCTTGGTATAGGCCGAGGTGAAGCGGGTATCGGCGCGCTCCACCCGCAGCATCTGGCGATGGCAGATGAAGCGCCGATCGACGTTGCGCATGAGCACGCCGGGCAGCAGGCCCGATTCGCACAAGATCTGGAAGCCGTTGCAGATGCCGAGAACCAGTCCGCCGCGCGCGGCATGGTCACGAACGGCGTCCATGGCGGCTGCGCGGCCAGCAATGGCGCCACAGCGGAGATAGTCGCCGTAAGAGAAGCCGCCGGGCAGGACCGCGAGATCGGTTCCGGCGGGAAGCGCCGTATCGGTGTGCCAGACCTTGACCACCTCCGCGCCGGCGAGGCGCAGGGCGCGGGCGACGTCACCGTCGCGGTTGGAGCCGGGAAAGACGACGATCGCGGCGCGCATCAGACGATCTCGATCTCGTAATTCTCGACGACCGTGTTCGCCAGAAGCTTCTCGCAGGCGCTCTTCAGAATCGCTTCGGCGCTGGCAGGATCGGTGTCGGCGATCTCGACATCGAACACCTTGCCCTGGCGGACACCTTCGATCCCTGAAATGCCGAAGGACGAGAGCGCGGCTTCGATCGCCTTGCCCTGAGGGTCGAGCACGCCGGTCTTCAGGGTGACGATGATGCGGGCTTTCATGGGTTCGGACTCGATGCTGTGGCTCGGCCCGTCAGGCGATAGTCGGGAAATGCCGACCATGCAACGCGGCGGGGCCATCGTAGCGGTGGTGCGCAGTCCAGCGAGAGACGCAGAGCGGACCCGAGTTCGAGATACGACGCGTATCGCCCGATCAGCGGCGTGCCGCGGGCGCGGCGTTGCGAATCGGTTCGATGCTCACCGCCCGGCGCCAGAGCTGGAGCATGATCCAGGCGGCGATCGAACTGAACAGGACCATCAGCACATGGCCAACGGTGTCGCCGAGATCGAACAGACCGGCCAATGCCCAGCCGGCAGCGATAGCCACTGCGAAAACTTCGGTGCCCACCAGCACCATCATGCTGACGATCGTGATCAGGTTGCGCGTGTTCACGGGGATACGTCTCCGTCGGCCCCGGTGCAGCGATTGCGGCGGGAGACCGGTGCTTTACAGCGCCGGTCCGGTTCCACGCAACATCACGCCACCGAGCCCGTCGTCGGGGTTGGATCAGCGCGGCGCGCGCTTGGCCAGGATACGCTGCAGCGTGCGACGATGCATGTTGAGCCGGCGGGCAGTCTCGGAGACGTTCCGGCCGCACAACTCGTAGACGCGCTGGATATGCTCCCAGCGCACGCGATCGGCCGACATCGGGTTTTCCGGCGGGTCGGCCCGCTCGCCCGGCTGGGCCATCAGCGTACCATGGATCTCGTCCGCATCGGCCGGCTTAGCGAGATAGTCGAACGCGCCGAGTTTCACCGCCGTTACGGCGGTGGCGATGTTGCCGTAGCCGGTCAGGATGACGCCCCGCGCTTCGGGGCGCTTCTCCTTCAGCCGCGCGATCACATCGAGGCCGTTGCCGTCGCCGAGCCGCATGTCGATGACCGCGAATGCGGGTGCGCGGTTCTCGACGAGCGAGACGCCTTCGGCGACGCTTTCGGCCACCTGCACGTCGTAGCCCCGCGCTTCCATCGCCCGCGCCAGGCGGGTCGAGAACGGCCGATCGTCATCCACGATCAGCAGCGAACGGTCGGAAAAAGCCGCCAGCGGATCGGATTCCGAAGTCTGCAGCACATCGGCGGCAGGCGCCGGACTTCCACTCTGCGTCAGCATCTGACGCTCCTCCATTTTCCAAGATCGAATTGTTAGCAACTTATATAGGGGCCGTACTGCGTTCCGTCAGGGGCACCTGAGCGCTCATTTCGGTACCGCGCCTCGGAATCGTGTCACGCTCGAAGATGTGGCGCGCCCAGGATACGCGGACTACGGCTCCGGTTGCTTGGTGTCCGGATACGTTTGAGAGCGTAAGCTGTGCGCCGGAGCGTTCGATCAGTGTCTTTGCAATGAACAATCCAAGGCCGAGGCCGGCGCCGACGCTGTTCCCGCCACGCGTTTTGTCGGGGCTGCGGGTGGTGACATAGGGCTCGCCCGCCCTCAGCAGGATCTCGCTCGAGAAGCCCGGGCCGTCGTCGCTGATCTCCAGGGAGACCCTGTCGAGGGTCCAGCGCGCTTCGATGACGACGCGGCTGGTAGCGAAGTCCACGGCGTTGTCGACGATGTTGGCGAGCCCGAACAGGACCCCCGGATTACGCCGGCAGGCAGGTTCGACCCCGTCGCCACGGCTGGTGACGTCGAGCGCGATGCCCATGGCGCGCTGGGGCGCTACCAGTTCCTCCACGAGATGGCTCAGCGTGACGGTCTGGAGGATGCCGGCTTCGTCGCCATCGAGGGATGTCAGTTTCGACAGGATGCCGCGGCAGCGGTCCACCTGATCGCGCAGGAGGTTGAGGTCGTCCTTCACTGCGGGGGACGCCGTGGGGGCGAGCTGGCGCGTGAGTTCCTTGGTGACGAGCATGATCGTGCCGAGTGGCGTGCCGAGTTCATGCGCGGCCGCTGCCGCCAACCCGTCGAGCTGCGACAGGTGCTGTTCCCGCGCCAGCACGAGTTCCGTGGCCGCGAGGGCCTGCGCGAGCTGCCGCGTCTCGTCGGCGACCTTCCAGGCATAGACGCCGGTGAAGGCGGTGCCGAGGAGGATCGCCGTCCAAACCCCCGAGACGTAGAGGAAGGGGAGTTCGAGCCGCCCGTCCGCGAACCACGGCAATGGCCGGTGGATCAGCGCCAGCATGGTGGCGAGACCCACAGCGAGAAGTCCGAGCGCCAGGGTCCGCTCCGGCGGCAGGGCCGTCGCCGAGATCAGGACCGGGGCGAGGAAGAGCAGCGAGAACGGGTTCTGCAAGCCGCCGGTGAGGAACAGGAGGGCGGCGAGCTGAATGATGTCGAAGGCGAGGAGCAGGGCCGCCGAATCGTCGCTGAGACGGTAGCTCGCCGGAAACCGGATCCTCAGGGCGAGATTCAGCCAGGACGACGCCGCGATGACGAGGAAGCACCAGCCGAAGGGCAGAGGCAGGCCAAGGCCGAATTGCGCGCCGACCACGGCCGCACTCTGCCCGGTGATCGCGAGCCAGCGCAGGCGCACGAAAGTGTCGAGACGGAGATGCCGGGCATCGCGAACGAAGCCGTTGGTGCTCATGTCGATCATGTCTGCTCAACGATAGTGCTCGGCTGGCGGGAATCCATGGCTCGCCCTCCGATTGCACCCGTCCCTGCGCAATCATGCCCCGCGCGGTCTCACCTCGCACACGCGTCGATCCGAACGTTTCCCGGCGCGCGGCGTTCTCTAGCGCGCCCGGTCGCGAGGGACGACGCGACGCGGGACGACGAGGAGGGGCGGATATGAGCTTGGCCTACACCTGGTATGAGTTCGGGCGGATGATGACGGCGCCGGCCCGTCTCACCGCGGACATGGTCAAGCACAGCCTGCAGAATCCCGCCAACCCGCTCGCCTACTCGCCCTACGCGAAGTCCATGGCCGCCGCCTGCGAGATGTTCGAGCGCGGAACCCGCCGTTATGCCAAGCCGGCCTTCGGGCTCACCGGAACCTGGATCGACGGCGCCAGCGTGCCGGTGAGCGAACGGGTGGTGTGGGAAAAGCCGTTCTGCCGGGTCCTGACCTTCGACCGCTCGTTCGCGCGCGGTCCCTCCGAGCCGCAGCCCAAGCTCCTGATCGTAGCGCCGATGTCTGGGCACTACGCCACGCTCCTGCGCGGAACCGTGGAGGCGATGCTCCCCAACCATCAGGTCTTCATCACCGACTGGACGGATGCGCGCCTCGTGCCGATCACCAGCGGGCGGTTCGATCTCGACACGTATATCGACTACCTGAAGGAGATCTTCGTCGCTCTCGGGCCGGACCTTCACGTCATGGCCGTCTGTCAGCCGGCGGTGCCGGTGCTCGCTGCCGTGGCACTGATGGAGGCGCAGGGCATCACGCCGGTGCCGCGCTCAATGACCCTTATGGGCGGCCCCATCGATACCCGCCGGTCGCCCACCGCCGTCAATGGCCTGGCGCAGGAGCGCGGCACGGAATGGTTCGAGCGCAACTGCATCACCATCGTGCCGCTAACGTATCCGGGCGCCTTGCGGAGCGTCTATCCCGGCTTCTTCCAGCTCGGCGGCTTCATGGCGATGAACCTCGATCGCCACGTCAACGCCCATACCGAGATGTTCGACCATCTCGTGACCGGCGACGGCGATTCCGCCGAGAAACATCGAGAATTCTACGACGAGTATCTAGCGGTGATGGATCTCACGGCCGAGTTCTACCTGCAGACGGTCAAGACCGTCTTCGTGGACCACGCCCTGCCCAAGGGTGAGATGCTCCATCGCGGCGAGCGAGTGGACCTTGCTGCCATCCGGACCTGCGCGATCCTCGCCATCGAGGGCGAGAACGACGATATTTCCGGCGTCGGGCAGACCAAGGCCTCCCTCGACCTGACTCCGAACCTGCCGCCCGAGCGCAAGGCTTATCACCTGCAGGAACGCGTGGGGCATTACGGGGTGTTCAATGGCTCGCGCTATCGCACCATCATCGCGCCGAGGATCGCTTCCTTCATCCGCGACATGCAGGCCCTTCCGGCCATCGAAGAACGCCCGGCAGCGTGATGCGGGCGGGGCGCGCGAAAGTTCTGGACGTGAACCACGCACAGATGGCGGTGGCGGGAGGCTGCCGTTAAGCTGACCCGATGAGAGTCGCCCTGCTGCGCGGGTCCGATCCCGACCATATCGACATCCTCCACGAGGGCGTGAAGTTCCGTGTCGTCCTGCGCCGCCGCCCGACGGCGCGCAGGCTGACATTGCGCGTCTCGAGCGCCACCGGCGAGGTGGTGATGACCTTGCCGGCGCGGACCTCCCTGGCCGTGGCCCGCACTTTCGCGGTGAGCCATGGTGGCTGGATCGCCATGCGGCTCGCCAAGGTTCCGGATCGGGTGGCGTTCGAGGCGGGGGCCGAGCTTCCCTTGCGCGGCGTGCCTCATCGCATTCTCCATCGCAGCGAGCGCAGCGGGATAACGCTCGTGACGGAGGCGGAGAACGGACCTGCGCTCTCCGTGGCGTGCGAAGCTCCCCACCTGCCGCGCCGTGTCATGGATTTTCTCGAACGGGAGGTGCGCAAGGATCTCGCGCGGTCGGTCTCCCAGTATACGGAAAAGCTCGGGCAGGGGCCGAAACGGATCACCGTCCGCGACACCCGCTCGCGCTGGGGATCCTGCACCGCGCGCGGCGAGCTGAACTTCTCATGGCGCCTGATCCTGGCGCCACCCCTGGTGCTCGATTACCTCGTGGCGCACGAGATGGCCCACCTGCGCGAGATGAACCATTCCTCACGCTTCTGGTCCCTGGTGGGATCCCTGTGCCCGCATGTGGAAGAGGCCGAGTGCTGGCTCAAGCGCAACGGCGCCAGCCTCCATCGCTACGGCTGAGGCGCAACCGGACACCCGTCGGTCCGGAACCGGCATCTGGTACCACCCGCCTCCGCCCCCAATGCGTCTCGAGGCAGTGAAGCACCGTCGGATGCAGGTTCGTATTGGCAAGCCGATGCTTCACCTCGCGGAGACCTTTGGAGCATCATGGATTTTCGAACGTAAAACCGATGAGCGCGTTCGCGAAACCTGTCCGCAAGCGAACGTATGCCATCCCCACTGCACATCCGGGGCATTGCGGATCCCGTCGGGCGTGCGCCTACCATGCGTGTCCTCGACGAAGCCGTGTTTGGTCCACGAGTACGGGAATCTCATGGAGACAGTTGGCTTGGATCAAGAAACGGACGACAGTTGTGCTTCACGCATATGAGCTCGGACGACCGATGGTCGCCTCGCGATCCGGCTATGGTAGTCGTCGATCCTCGGCCAACGCATGAGGTCGATCGAAAAGCCCGGCATCCAGCCGAGGACCGTGTAGAGGTAAGCATCCGCGACCGTAAAGCGGTCGCCCAAGAGATATGCCTTCTTGAGCAATGTCGCATCGATCAGATCGAGCCGCCTGAAAAGGCGTGTCTCGAAGGTGCTTCGTACAGGTTTGGGCAGGGTCTGGTTGAACAGGGGCGCAGCACCCGCGTGGATCTCGCTCGTGATGAAGTTGAGCCATTCCTGCAGACGGACCCGTTCCAGCGTTCCGTTCGCCGGCGCGAGACCTAGTTCCGGCCGGAGGTCGGCCAGATACTGAACGATGGCCGGTCCCTCCGTTAGCACCTCCCCATCATCGAGTTCGAGCGCAGCGACATATCCTTTCGGATTGACGGCGAGGAAGTCGCGGCCCTCCGAGGTCCGCTTGGTGCGATTGTCCACCCGCACGAGATCGTAGGACAGATTCAACTCCTGCAATACGATGTGCGGCGAGAACGAGCACGTGCCGGGTGCGAAGAACAGCTTCATAGGATCGCCTGACGAGAAGAGGAACGTACTCGACATTGACTAGCGATTCTGGTGAAGGGAAATTAATTGGAGAGAATGTCTCATAAGCTGAGCTACTATGAACCTGACCCAACTCCGCGGCTTCATCGCTGTCGCTGAAGCGGGCAGCTTCACAGCGGCAGCGGCCGCCATGGGCATCACCCAATCCGGCCTAAGCCAAGCGCTCGCCGCCCTCGAGGAGGCGCTCGACATGAAGCTCCTCGTGCGGCAGCGGCAAGGGGTCGAGTTGACCGCATTCGGCGAGCGGGCGCTCGAACATGCGCGGACCGCCTGCGCACATCTCGATGCGATCGGGCGCGAAGCGCGAGAGGCTGCCGGCCAAGAGCATGGATCGCTGCGGATCGCTGCTTTTCCCAGCGTCATCGCGACCGTTTTACCTCCGCTCCTGCGGCGCTTCCACGCGCTACATCCTGGCATCGAGACCGTCATCCTGGAGACGGATGACCGGGAGGTTGAAACGTGGCTAGAGAGTGGCGCCGTCGATCTCGGGGTTGTTCTCAACCCGCCGCGGGACGTCGAAGCGATTCCCCTTGGGGAGGACGCGTGGGTCGGCGTCTTGCCGGCGGCTCATCGTTTCGGACGACATGGCAAACTGTCGCTCGCTACGCTTGTGGCCGAGCCGTTCGTCCTGGCTACGGGTGGGTGCCATCATCATGCGCGTACGCTCGCCGAGCAAGCGGGTCTGTCGCTGGCGGATATTCGGATCGAGGTTCGGGACTGGTCGAGCGCCATCGCCTTCATACGAGAGGGGCTCGGCAGCGGCATCGTACCGGAATCTACGTTGCCCGAGACGCGGAAAGGGTTGAAGGTCGT
The DNA here is from genome assembly GCF_054817845.1 of Methylobacterium sp. CM6241. Lineage (NCBI taxonomy): Bacteria > Pseudomonadati > Pseudomonadota > Alphaproteobacteria > Hyphomicrobiales > Methylobacteriaceae > Methylobacterium > Methylobacterium sp. CM6241. Next base: position 92,611 of record NZ_CM139246.1, on the reverse strand, counting down.
CCGGCTGGATCCCGCGATCTCCCGGCATTTCGGCTTGCTGGCGACCTTGGCTCGCAAGCCATCCCGGCCTGCCGAACTGCTAATGGCGCTCGCGCGGCATCGAGCCGTGTGACCGGTCCCATCGGTCTTAGCCTGGCAGGCGCTTCGTGCGGCGGCTTCCAGAGTATGTCGCTGTATGACGCGTGCGATCAGCAAACCACGCGTCATGAGCCGCCGCTTTCGCTCCGTACTCATACGACCGCATACGGATGGTAGCTTACTGGCAACCAATCTGGACACGGACTGGCGAGAACCCATCCGAGGCGGACGATGTCCGTCGTCGGGTCTGGGAGGCTACCCGCGAGCGCGCAAGATCCGGCGTCGCTCGACCTGCTCGACCGGCCAGGTCGGGCGGGCGTCGACATCGCCCGGTCGCATGGTGCGAGGGGCGACGCTGTCGCAGACCTCACGCTGGCGCAGGATCGTCGGGTTGCCGAACTCGTCGAGGCGGCGGACATATCCACCATCACGGCAGAAACCGGCGATCTCGGCCGAATTGCTGTTCACGCGGCCGCCCGGCATGCGCCGGATCGGCCGATGCTCGACCACGAGCGGACCGTCGCGGTTGAGGGACCGCTCGACATAGGTGGTCTCGTCCACCGGCAGCGACTGAGCCGCGGCGGAAGTAATGCCGGCGAAAGAGCCGCCGGCCAGACAGGCACTGGAAAGGATCAGGAACGCGGCGGTAGCAGGATATCGCATGGGCTCGGTCCGTTGGAACTGGTGGCTTTACACTCGGAACTAGGGCGTGTTCCCGCGAAACGATAGTCCGTGTTCGTAAACTAGTGGTCACGCTTGACACAGAATAGCCGCGCATGGTCGGAACACCGCTGGTTTCATCCGGTGCCCCTGGCCAGAAGGGGTGAGGCGAGAGGGATCGGCGCGTGGGTTTTCGAGGAATGCTGAGGCGCGCAAGGCGGGTCGCCAAGGGGCGGGCGACCGATGCGGGGCGTCTCGCACGGATCGGCCTCTTTTGCCTGGCTGGATTGGCCGGTGCGATGCTGGCGGGGAGCGACCGCGCCGAGGCGCAGGGCATGGTCCGCAACACATTCGGTGATTGGCAGCTTCGCTGCGAGACGCCGGCGGGGGCGAAGGCCGAGCAATGCGCCCTGGTCCAATATCTGGCGGCTGAGGACAGGCCGAACCTGACCCTCGTCGTCATCGTCCTCAAGACAGCGGACAATCGCGGGTACCTGCTGCGCGTGGTGGCACCGCTCGGCGTGCTGCTGCCCTCGGGCCTCGGGCTGAAGATCGACAAGACGGATGTCGGGCGGGCCGGGTTCGTGCGCTGCCTCACCACTGGCTGCGTCGCCGAGGTGGTCATGGACGAGAACCTCATCAAGCAGTTCAGCGCCGGGGTGCAGGCCACGTTCATCGTGTTCCAGACCCCGGAGGAGGGGGTCGGCATCCCCCTTTCGATGAAGGGCTTCGGCGACGGGTTCACCAGCTTGAAATAGGTCTGTTCCGGCGCCCCGCGCCGGCAATTCAGCGGGATCTGAGGATGCGGACACGCGCGAAAACGGTAGGCATCGCCCTGATGGCGGTCCTCCTGCCCTGGTCAGCCAAGGCCGAGGACGGCAACTGGTTCACCAATATGCTGAAATACGGCGGGACCACAGTCCCGCCGTCGCAGCCGGCCGACCTCGGCGAGGTCTATTGCCCCACGGTCGATGTCGCGGAAAACGGTGCCGCCCTGCGCAGCTATGGTGGCCGGGCCGACGACAATGCGGGCCTGCGCAGCCAGATCACCTTGGGACGACTCGCCCGCGAATGCGTGCGGCTGGCCGATGGCTCGGTGAGCGTGAAGGTCGGTGTCGAGGGGCAGGTCCTCCTCGGACCAGCTGGCCGACCGGGTCGGTTCGAGGCCCCGGTCTATTTCACCATCAAGGCCGGGGACCAGATCATAGCGACCAGGGCGCGCAAGGTGTCGGTGTCGATCGGGCCGAATGAGGCGCAGGGGCTGTTCACGGTGATCGAGGAAAATCTCGTGGTCCCGCGCCCCTTGAGCGAGAGCTACGACATCGGCGTCTCGCTTCACGGAGCGCCGGGCAAGGCCGCGGTAAAGCGCAAGCGCAAAGCCGCGCCGGCTGCCGCCCAGGCCGAGACCAGTCCCGAAGCGGCGCAGTAGCCTTCGGCCACGAGCTTCGATCGATCACGCATGGAAAAAGGGGCCACCGCTCGCGCGGGGCCCCTTTTTCATACCGTTCCGGTAGAAGCTTCTACTGAACCAGGCGTGGACCGCCCGACTGAACCTTCTCGTTCTCGGACATGATGCCGAGACGCTTGGCCACTTCCGTGTAAGCCTCGATCAGGCCGCCGAGATCCTTGCGGAACCGGTCCTTGTCGAGCTTGTCCTGGCTCTTGATGTCCCACAGCCGGCACGAATCCGGGGAGATCTCGTCGGCCACGACGATGCGCATCAGGTCGCCTTCCCAGAGGCGGCCGGTCTCGATCTTGAAGTCCACGAGGCGGATGCCGACGCCGAGGAAGAGGCCCGACAGGAAGTCGTTGACGCGGATGGCCAGGGCCATAATGTCGTCGATCTCCTGGGGCGTCGCCCAGCCGAATGCGGTGATGTGCTCTTCCGACACCATCGGGTCGTTGAGCGCGTCGTTCTTGTAGTAGAACTCGATGATCGAACGCGGCAGCTGCGTCCCTTCCTCGAGGCCGAGGCGGGTGGCGAGCGAGCCGGCGGCGACGTTGCGCACCACGACTTCGAGCGGAATGATCTCGACTTCGCGGATCAGCTGCTCGCGCATGTTGAGCCGGCGGATGAAGTGGGTCGGCACGCCGATATCGTTGAGGTGCTGGAAAACGAACTCGGAAATCCGGTTGTTCAGCACGCCCTTGCCGTCGATGACCTCGTGCTTCTGCGCGTTGAAGGCGGTGGCATCATCCTTGAAATGCTGGATGAGCGTTCCCGGCTCGGGTCCTTCGTACAGGACCTTCGCCTTGCCCTCGTAGATGCGACGGCGGCGGTTCATAGGCGTATACCGTGGTTTGAGGAAGTCCATGGCCGTGACTCCTTCGGACAGTCGATGTGCGGAATCCGCGGCGTGGCGGTCTCGATTGAGACCGGGCCGCGAGAACACATCGTTTGTCGAAAGCCTCGACGACCGTGGCGCAAACTACCCGAAGCGGGTTTGCAGTACAACGCGTCCGCCCGCAGCCCGGCCCTGCAGGGCGAGCCGGATGTGTATGGCGGTGGGCGACCACGCAGTCCCGCGAATCCCACGGCCGATGGATGAGCCAAACCCCTCAGGCGACGACGGTCTTGCTGGGATAGCGACAGAGGTCGGCGATGAGGCAGGTCGGGCATTCGGGGCGCCGCGCCTTGCAGACGTAACGTCCGAACAGGATCAGCCAATGATGCGCGTTCAGGCGGAACGGCTCCGGCACGATCGCTTCCAAACCTGCCTGGACCTTGTCGGTCGTCGGCGCGACGACGAGGGGAATGCGATTCGAGACCCGAAAGATGTGGGTGTCGACGGCGATGGTAGGCACTCCGAAGGCGACGTTCATCACCACGCTTGCGGTCTTGGTGCCGACACCCGGTAGGATTTCGAGATGCTCTCGCGAAGCCGGGACCTGCCCGTCATGCTGGTCCACCAGGATGCGGGACAGTGCGATGACGTTCTTCGCCTTGGTGTTGAACAGTCCGATCGTGCGGATGAACGCGCGGACGCGCTCTTCCCCCAATTCCAGCATTGCGGCCGGCGTGTCGGCAATGGCGAAGAGGGGTGCGGTGGCGAGGTTCACGCTTTTGTCGGTGGCCTGGGCCGACAGCACCACCGCGACCAGAAGCGTGAACGGGTTGAGATATTCCAGCTCCGCCCTCGGTTCCGGATTGGCGGCGCGTAGCCGGGCGAAGATCTCGGTGACTGTCGCGGCATCGACAGGGGAGGGGGCCGTCTCAACTTTCGCAATGAGCGGCTCGGTGATGGTCGCGGCGATCTTCTTCCTTGTCCGAGGAGCTCCCGGAGCGGGTGATGTCGTCGCGGTCGCGGACTTCTTTGGGCGCTTCGACTGTCGGCTCTTCATTGGTGGGTTATATGTGTCCCATGGAGAGCGGCAACATGGTTCGCGACACGATCCCATCCCATCCCGACGGGCTCGACCCCAACAGCGTCGACGTCCCGGTTTTCCAGGCCACCATCCGTCCGCACCAATCGCTGAGCCATATCGGCTTCCGCAATGTGATGATCGGATGCGGGGCGGCTTCCCTCGTCACGTCCATCGCCTGCGTTCAAGCCGGATTCTGGCCGGTGGCCGGGTTCTTCGGTCTCGATATGATCGCGCTCTACATGGCGTTGAAGACGAGCCTGAAGCGCGGGCGCTCCTTCGAAGAGGTCATGATTTCGCCGATCGAGGTGATGCTGGCCCGAGTGACCCATCGCGGCGAGCGTCGCGAATGGCGCTTCAATCCCCTGTGGACCAAGCTGACCAAGGTCGAGGATGAGGAATACGGCCTCCAGACCCTGACGCTGGTGTCGCGCCGGGAATACGTGGTGGTGGCACGCGATGCCTCTCCGCCGGTCCGTGAGCGGATCGCCGAGGGACTGACGCGGGCATTGGCGGATGTAAAGAGGGGGTACTGAACCTTGCAAGCGGCCCTCGTTAAGCTCGCCCTGGTTCTGATCGGCTTTGCCGGCTCCGCGATCGCGGCACCCGGCGGATCGGTCGAGATACGCTTCATCGAGCCCGACCGTTACGTCGATGCCAACAACCGGTTCAGTTCAGGGATTGGGCCCCAGGCGACGCTCACCGAGCTGCGCAGATTGATGGAGCAGTCGGCATCCCCCTACCTCGCTCCTGGCGAGCGACTGGTCATCGATGTGTTGGACGTGGATCTCGCGGGCTTCCCCAATCCCGGAGCCAATTTCCCATACGGCCTGCGGGTCGTCACCGATGCGACTCCGCCCTCCTTTCGGCTGCGATATTCGCTGTTGAACCAACGGGGTCAGCGCATCGCGACGAACGATGAGCGCGTGAGCGATATCAATTTCCTGCTCGGTGCCCGAACCACGCAAGCCGGCAGCTTTCCCTATGAGCGCGAACTTCTCCGGGAATGG